>NZ_CP184335.1:3362500-8162500 GCF_054392275.1 Actinomadura sp. ATCC 39365
CATCAGGAGCCGATGAAGGACGTGGGAGGCTGCGTTAAGCCTCGGGGAGTCGCCAACCAGACGTTGATCCGGGGATGTCCGAATGGGGAAACCCAGCACCAGTCATGTGGTGTTGCCTCCGCCTGAATGTATAGGGCGGTTGGTGGTAACGCGGGGAAGTGAAACATCTCAGTACCCGTAGGAAGAGAAAACAACAGTGATTCCGTGAGTAGTGGTGAGCGAAAGCGGATGAGGCTAAACCGGGCGTGTGTGATAGCCGGCAGGCGTTGCATGTCCGGGGTCGTGGGACCTTCTTGAAGAAGCTGCCGTTTCTTCGAACAGTGATAAATCGGTGGGGTAGTCGAAGCCTCTGGGAAGGGGCGCCGTAGACCGTGAGAGCCGGGTAGGCGAAACCTTGTCGACTGTTTGAGGGGATCCCAAGTAGCACGGGGCCCGAGAAATCCTGTGTGAATCTGCCAGGACCACCTGGTAAGCCTAAATACTCCCTGATGACCGATAGTGCACGAGTACCGTGAGGGAAAGGTGAAAAGTGCCCCGGTGAGGGGTCGTGAAATAGTACCTGAAACCGTGTGCCTACAAGCCGTAGGAGCTTACAGGAGCTTGTCTTCTGTGTGATGTGACTGCGTGCCTTTTGAAGAATGAGCCTGCGAGTTATGGTGTGTGGCGAGGTTAACCCGTGTGGGGGAGCCGTAGCGAAAGCGAGTCTGAATAGGGCGTTTGAGTCGCATGCTGTAGACCCGAAGCGGAGTGATCTACGCATGGGCAGGTTGAAGCTCAGGTAAGACTGGGTGGAGGACCGAACCCACCAGGGTTGAAAACCTGGGGGATGACCTGTGTGTAGGGGTGAAAGGCCAATCAAACTCCGTGATAGCTGGTTCTCCCCGAAATGCATTTAGGTGCAGCGTCGCGTGTTTCTTGCCGGAGGTAGAGCTACTGGATGGCCGATGGGCCCGACAAGGTTACTGACGTCAGCCAAACTCCGAATGCCGGTAAGTGAGAGCGTGGCAGTGAGACTGCGGGCGATAAGGTTCGTAGTCGAGAGGGAAACAGCCCAGATCACCGACTAAGGCCCCTAAGCGTGTGCTAAGTGGGAAAGGATGTGGAGTCGCAGAGACAACCAGGAGGTTGGCTTAGAAGCAGCCACCCTTGAAAGAGTGCGTAATAGCTCACTGGTCAAGTGATTCTGCGCCGACAATGTAGCGGGGCTCAAGCACACCGCCGAAGTCGTGGCATTGACAGAACATTGTGTCTGTTGATGGGTAGGGGAGCGTCGTGCAGCCGGCGAAGCAGCAGAGTGATCTAGTTGTGGAGGCTGTGCGAGTGAGAATGCAGGCATGAGTAGCGAATCGAGGGTGAGAAACCCTCGCGCCGGATGACCAAGGGTTCCTGGGGCAGGCTAATCCGCCCAGGGTAAGTCGGGACCTAAGGCGAGGCCGACAGGCGTAGTCGATGGACAACGGGTTGATATTCCCGTACCCGCTTTAACGCGCCCATATCGAACCTCGTGATGCTAAGAGTCCTTAACTCGCCTAAAGCCTTCGGGCTTGGGGTCAGAGTGAACGCTCGATCCGATCGGGTAGTAGGTAAGCGATGGGGTGACGCAGGAAGGTAGTCCAGCCCAGGCGATGGTTGTCCTGGGGTAAGCATGTAGGGCGGAACGTAGGCAAATCCGCGTTCCATATAGCCTGAGATGTGATGCCGAGCCGATTGTGGTGAAGTGGATGATCCTATGCTGCCGAGAAAAGCCTCTAGCGAGTGTTGTGGCGGCCCGTACCCTAAACCGACTCAGGTGGTCAGGTAGAGAATACTAAGGCGATCGGGTGAACTGTGGTTAAGGAACTCGGCAAATTGCCCCCGTAACTTCGGGAGAAGGGGGACCTCTGCTGGTGATGAGTCTTGCACTCGGAGCTGGTGGGGGTCGCAGTGGCCAGGGGGAAGCGACTGTTTACTAAAAACACAGGTCCGTGCGAAGTCGTAAGACGATGTATACGGACTGACGCCTGCCCGGTGCCGGAACGTTAAGGGGATCGCTTAGTTGTGGTGACACAGCGAAGGTGAGAACTTAAGCGCCGGTAAACGGCGGTGGTAACTATAACCATCCTAAGGTAGCGAAATTCCTTGTCGGGTAAGTTCCGACCTGCACGAATGGCGTAACGACTTCCCCGCTGTCTCAACCGCAGACCCGGCGAAATTGCACTACGAGTAAAGATGCTCGTTACGCGCAGCAGGACGGAAAGACCCCGGGACCTTCACTACAGCTTGACATTGGCGTTTGGAGCGTCTTGTGTAGGATAGGTGGGAGACTGGGAAGCTCGGACGCTAGTTCGGGTGGAGTCATTGGTGAAATACCACTCTGGTCGTTTTGAACGTCTAACTCTGGTCCGTGATCCGGATCGAGGACAGTGTCTGGTGGGTAGTTTAACTGGGGCGGTTGCCTCCTAAAAGGTAACGGAGGCGCCCAAAGGTTCCCTCAGCCTGGTTGGCAATCAGGTGTTGAGTGTAAGTGCACAAGGGAGCTTGACTGTGAGACTGACGGGTCGAGCAGGAGCGAAAGCTGGGACTAGTGATCCGGCATCGGCGTGTGGAAGCGGTGTCGCTCAACGGCTAAAAGGTACCCCGGGGATAACAGGCTGATCTTCCCCAAGAGTCCATATCGACGGGATGGTTTGGCACCTCGATGTCGGCTCGTCGCATCCTGGGGCTGGAGTAGGTCCCAAGGGTTGGGCTGTTCGCCCATTAAAGCGGTACGCGAGCTGGGTTTAGAACGTCGCGAGACAGTTCGGTCCCTATCCGCTGCGCGCGCAGGAGACTTGAAAGGAGCTGTCCCTAGTACGAGAGGACCGGGACGGACGAACCTCTGGTGTGCCAGTTGTACCGCCAGGTGCACGGCTGGTTGGCTACGTTCGGAAGGGATAACCGCTGAAAGCATCTAAGCGGGAAGCTCGCCTTGAGATGAGGTCTCCCACCACGTTTGTGGGTAAGGCTCCCGGTAGACGACCGGGTTGATAGGCCGGAGGTGGAAGCACAGTAATGTGTGGAGCTGACCGGTACTAATAGGCCGAGGACTTGACCTCAAAGCTTTTGCTCGCGTCCACTAGGCAATTCTGAGACAGCAAACAGTTCTGTTTGTTTGTTTCATAGGGTTACGGCGGTTATGGCGGGAAGGAAACACCCGGTTACATTCCGAACCCGGAAGTTAAGCTTCTCTGCGCCGATGGTACTGCACTCGGGAGGGTGTGGGAGAGTAGGTCACCGCCGGACAATCTTTCGAAGAGGCCCCACACGGTTCGTGTGGGGCCTCTTCGCGTTCAAAGGCATGGCAACACGAACGAGGGCCACCCCCAGCAGCCGGGGTGGCCCTTTTGTGCGTTCGGGGACCAGTGGGTCAGACGCGCTGCCACAAGGCCGGGACGTTGGGTGGCTCCCAGCCGGTCAGTGACGTGTGCCCCTGCAGGCACCGGTACGTCAACCCGCCGTAGGTCACCTGGTCACCCGCCTGGTAGGTCACCCCAACCTTCCAGGTTCCGCCGCCCGGAGACGGGCTTGTCGTGGGCGTGGGAGTAGGCGTCTGTGTGGGTGGCACGCCCTGGACATTGAGCACGAAGTCGAACGTCGCTTCCTTTCCCGAGCCGACGGGGCGGACGTTCATGAGCAGTCTCGGGTCGTAGATGGTGTCGGTGTTGTTGCGCGGCTCACCCGGGAAGTAGAGCTGCGTGGTGAGGATCCCGCGGCCCGGAGCCTGCGCCTTGACGTGGATGTGCCGGGTACGGCCGGGGTAGAGGCCGGGCACGATGGTGGTGAGCTTGAAGGCCCCCTGGGCGTTCGTGTACTGGTGCCCACGGAAGTTGTACGTGACGTTGTCGTAGTTGCCGTTGGTGTCGGCCTGCCAGAAGTCGAGCAGGACGTTCGCCAGCGGCTGACAGGACAGTCCGAACACGTATCCGCTCACCGTCAGCGGGGTTCCCGAGCCGGGGAGGGTCGAGCGCTGGGGGGAGTTGGGCTTGAAGTAGGGGCCCTCGGTCTGCGAGATCGTGAGATCGTCACCGTCGTCGCAGAACGGGGTGGGCTCAAGCTGCTGGCCGGTCCCAGCCATGGTGCGGGCCAGGGCCGGCACCTCGCCGATCAGGAACGGGACCGGTGTCGCTATGAGAGCCGCCTTGAACAGCGCTTTCCTGGTGATTCCGCGCTGCCTTTCCTCGCGAGTGTTCTCGCCTTCCACGATGGCCTCCTTGAAAGCGCCTGCTGGGGGGTAGAGCAGGCTGTTCTCCAAGGTGGCACCCTGCGGCGGAGGTGAGTACCCTCTAATTTTCTATACGATTCACGATATGTTTGCCCCGCGTCCAGACCGCTACGCGTGGTCAGTAGGGTTGAGGGGTGGATTATCGTGCGGTTGAACGTGCCATCCTGGAGCGGGGCGTCGAGTGGGATTTCGAGCCGACGCTCGACAGGATCGCTGCGCTCATGGATTTGCTCGGCTCGCCTCAGCGGGCGTACCCGGTCATACACATCGCCGGCACCAACGGCAAGACGACCACGGCGCGGCTGACAGAGGCGCTGCTCCGGGAGCGCAACCTGAGGGTGGGCCGGTTCACCAGCCCGCACCTGGTCACCGTGCGCGAGCGCATCACGGTCGACGGCGAGCCGCTGAGCGAGGAGCGTTTCGCCGAGGTCTACGAGGAGATCGCGCCCTACGTCGAGCTGGCCGACGCGCAGGGGCACCGGCGCATCCAGTTCTTCGAGCTGCTGACGGCCATGGCGTTCGCGGCGTTCGCCGACACGCCGGTCGACGTCGCGGTCATCGAGGCCGGCATGGGCGGGTCGTGGGACGCGACTAACGTCGCAGACGGCCTGGTGTCGGTCATCATGCCCATCTCCCTCGATCACATGGATCGTCTGGGTCCTGACATCCCGAGCATCGCCGGGGAGAAGGCCGGGATCATCAAGCCGGGCGCCACGACCGTGCTCGCTCAGCAGGAGCTGGCCGCGGCCGAGGTGCTGATGCGCCGCGCGGCCGAGGTCGGCGCGGTGGTGGCGCGCGAGGGGCTGGAGTTCGGCGTGCTCGGCCGGGAGCTGGCGATGGGCGGGCAGTTGCTCACGCTGCGCGGGCTCAAGGGCGTCTACGACGAGATCTACCTGCCGCTCCACGGCAGTTACCAGGCGAGCAACGCGGTGTGCGCGCTGGCCGCCGTCGAGGCGCTGACCGGTGGCGACGATCCGCTCGACGCCGACCTGGTGCGCCAGGCGTTCGCCCAGGCGGCCTCGCCCGGCCGGATGGAGGTCGTACGGCACACACCCACGGTGGTGATCGACGCGGCGCACAACCCCGGCGGGCTGGAGGCGAGCCTGGAGGCGCTGCACGAGGCCTTCGACTTCGCCAAGGTGATCGGCGTGGTCGCGGTCATGCGCGACAAGGACGTCGAGACCCTGCTGGAACTGCTGGAGCCGATGCTCGACGAGATCGTGGTGACGCGTAACTCCTCGCCCAGGTCGTTGTCGGCGCAGGAGCTCGCCGCGCTGGCCGTGCCGCTGTTCGGCGAGGACCGCGTGCACGTCGTCGAACGGCTCGACGAGGCCATCGACAGGGGCATCGGCATCGCCGACGCTGAGGGCGAGTTCAGCGGGACCGGGGTGTTCATCACCGGTTCAGTGGTCACGGCCGGAGATGCCCGGCATCTGCTCAAGGCGGATGGTGTGAGATGAATTTCGAGGTCACACCGGGCATGCGCAGGCTCGGCGCGAGCGTGCTCGGCATGGAGGCCATCGTGGCCGGGCTCATCACGCCGGTGGCGATCACCGTGGGCGGCGTGGCCCCCGCGCTCGCCGTCACGGTGGGCATCGGGCTCGCGGTGTTGTGCGTGGTCGCCGCGGGCCTGCTCAAGCGGCCCTTCGGGTACGTCATGGGCAGCGTCATCCAGGTGCTGGCCATCGCCACGGGCTTCCTCGTGCCGACCATGTTCTTCCTCGGCGCGATCTTCGCGGCGCTGTGGATCACCGCGATTATCGTAGCTCGCCGTGTCGAGGGCGTGACTTCCCGCTAAAGTCGGCCTACATGGCCGTCCCCCCGATTCAACGGTCGCCGCATCCGGCTGGCCTCAGACGTTCCTGGCTGCTCGACGTGGTGCTCGGGCTGCTCGTCCTCGTGGCGTTGCCGCTGGCGATCGTCGCGATACCCAACACGCTGTCCGTGGTCGCCGATCTGCTGCCGGGCGACTTCGACCAGATCGGACTGAGTCGTACGCACGGGCTGGCGCTGCCCGCCCTGATGCTGACGGTGCCGCTCGCGGCCGTCGCGTTGCGGCGGATGAAGGTGGCCCACGTGCTGGTCGCGGGGCTCGCGCTGGTGGCGGTGGCCGACGCGGCGGGCGGATACGCGGCCTCCGAGCTGGTCGTCGGGGTCGTACGCGTGCTGCGCGGCGTCGGCGGCGGCCTGATCGTGCCGGCCACGCTGGTGGCGGTCTGGGACCGTACGCCCGCGCTGCGCGGCCTGTGGGCCGGGGTGTTGTGCGTCAGCCTGCTGGAGGCTCAGGCGTTCGCGCTCTGGCCGTTGGTCGACGTGACGAGCTGGAAGGTCACGCTGCAGCCCTACCCGATGGCCACCGGGGTCGCGCTGGCGCTGGCGGCGGCGTACCTGGTGGTCTGGAGGTTCGCCGGGCGGCGGCCCGCGCCCGCGCCGGACGCCAGGGAGCGCAGCCGGCTGCTGCTCGCGGCCGTGCCCGCGGCGGGCATCGCGGTCGTGGCGGTCAGCACGGCGAGCGCGGGGTGGGGCGTCGTCCCGGTGCTCCTGCTGGCGGGGGTGGCGATCGCCGGGCTGCTGGCGCTCGGCTCGATCGGACGGACGGAGGGCCGCACGCACGCGTACACGATGGTGGCCGTCGGGGTGGTGCTGCTGCCGAGCACGGCCCAGGTCACGCTGGTGGAGATGGGCGGTCTGGGCGGGCCGGGGCTGCGCGGGCTGTGGACGCCGTTCGGGGTGGCGGCGGTGCTCGCGGTCGTCGCCGGGGTGGGCGTGCGGCTGTTCGCCAAGGGCGTGGGGCGGCTCGCGGCGCCGCTCGGGCTGCTGGCGATGGTGGTCGGCCTGTGCTCGGTGCGGCTGGTCGTCCCGTCGGCCGACGGGCTGGTGCTGGCGGTGCCGTTCACGCTGCTGGCGGTGGGGGCCACCGTGGCGGTCACGGCCACGCTCGGCGAGGTCGGGATCGGGGCGGCGGCGTTCGGGCTGTCGCTGGGCGTCGCGGGCGTGCTGGCGGGCTACCTGCTGGGCACCGGCGTGCAGATGTGGATGCTGGAGGGGGTCGGGTCGCGCCAGGAGCTGGTCGACAGCTTCGTGGGCGCGTTGCACTGGTGGGCGTTGATCGGCGGGTTCCTCCTGGTGGGCGTGATCGTGCTGGCGGCGGCGATGGGGCGGCGGCCGTCCCGGGAGGAGGAGCCGTCGTCGGGCGGCGAGGCGGCGGAGGTCGCGGTCGCTGTCGGGGCCGGTCGCGAGCGCGGAGGCGCGGCGCAGGAGCCGGTCACGACGTGGGGCTCGGTCGTTCCCGAGGGTTCTCCCGCGCCGGAGGAGGACGAGCCTGCCGAGCCCGCGCCCGCGGTGCCGCCACAGGCGCCATCGCCGGAGGACGGCGAGCGGTCCTGAAGTCCTCGCCTGCGCGCGTCATGCCTGTGGCGCCGAGGGTGTGGGCGCGGACGGTAAGCTGAGCGACGGCTATGGCGACGCGAGGGCCCGTGTCCCGCGGAGCGCCCTCGTGGTCAGGCCAGGCGCCCGTAGCCGCGACCCGAATCTGTTCAAAGGAGAACCACACGTGTCCGAGCGCACTCTTGTCCTGATCAAGCCCGACGGGGTGAAGCGTGGCCTCATCGGTGACGTGATCGCCCGCGTGGAGCGCAAGGGCCTCAAGGTCGTGGCGATGGACCTGCGCACCCTCGACGCCGACACCGCCAAGGCGCACTACGCCGAGCACGCCGAGAAGCCGTTCTTCGGCGAGCTGGTCGACTTCATCACCTCGGCGCCGCTCGTGGCCCTCGTCCTTGAGGGCCCGCGCGCCATCGAGGCCTTCCGCGCGCTGGCCGGCGCCACCGACCCGGTCAAGTCCGCCCCCGGCACCATCCGCGGCGACCACGCCCTGGAGATCGGCGAGAACGTCGTCCACGGCTCCGACTCGCCCGAGTCCGCGGCCAGGGAGATCAAGATCTTCTTCCCCGACCGCTTCTAGCAGTCAGCTTCACCCGCGCGCCCGCCGGCTTCACGCCGTGCGGGCGCGTCTTTTTGTCGGCGGTGAGTTGTAGCGTTCACCGAGTCTGGCAGGCGTCGGCGCAGTTGATCCGGTCGTGTGGGTGCAATTCGGGCAAAATCCAGGTTGAGGTAGGGGCTGGAGATTTTTGTGGAGCGCGAGGGCTCATTGCGCTCACTGGTGGGTACGTCACGTTACGATTCGAATTCGATCCGTAGTCATTCGCGAACGACGATACGGAGGGCTCCGTTCCCCATGGGCAGCAAGCTCGCGTTTCTCGGCCGTGACATGGCGGTCGATCTGGGCACCGCCAACACGTTGGTGTACGTGCGTGGCCGGGGCATCGTGCTCAATGAGCCGTCAGTCGTAGCGATCAACACCACCACAGGCAAGATCGTGGCGGTGGGCATCGAGGCAAAGCGAATGATCGGTCGTACGCCCGGCAACATCGTCGCCATCCGCCCGCTGAAGGACGGCGTGATCGCCGACTTCGACGTCACCGAACGGATGTTGCGCTACTTCATCCAACGAGTGCACAGACGACGCCATTTCGCCAAGCCGCGCATCATCATCGCCGTGCCGAGCGGCATCACCAGCGTCGAACAGCGCGCGGTGAAGGAAGCCGGATACCAGGCCGGCGCAAGGAAGGTCTACATCGTCGAGGAGCCGATGGCCGCCGCCATCGGGGCCGGGCTGCCGGTGCACGAGCCCACCGGGAACATGGTGGTCGACATCGGTGGCGGCACCACCGAGGTGGCCATCATCTCGATGGGCGGCGTGGTCACCAGCCAGTCGATCAGGATCGGCGGCGACGAGCTCGACCAGGCGGTGATCACGTTCGCCAAGAAGGAGTACTCGCTGATGCTCGGCGAGCGCACCGCCGAGGAGATCAAGATGGCGATCGGGTCGGCCTGCCCCAACGGCGAGGAGTCCCACGCCGAGGTGCGGGGACGCGACCTGGTCAGCGGGCTGCCCAAGACGATCATCGTGTCGAGCGAGGAGATCCGCAAGGCCACCGAGGAGCCGGTCAACGCGATCGTCGACGCGGTGAAGACCACCCTCGACAAGTGCCCGCCCGAGCTGTCGGGCGACATCATGGACCGCGGCATCGCCCTGACCGGCGGCGGTGCCCTGCTCAAGGGCCTCGACGAGCGGGTCAAGGCCGAGACCGGCATGCCCGTCCACCTGGTGGAGAACGCCCTCGACTCGGTGGCCATCGGCTCGGGCAAGTGCGCTGAGGAGTTCGAGGCCCTGCAGCAGGTGCTGGTTCCGGAGTCGCGGCACTGATGAGAGATTCGCGCCGGGCCCGGCTGATCCTGGGAGTGCTGCTGATGGCGGCGCTGGTCGTCCTGACCATCGACCATCGTGCGGGCGACAGCTCACCGCTGCGTCCGCTGCGCTCGGCGGGGTCCTGGGTGTTCGGCGCGGCCGAGCGGTTCGGTGGGGGCGTGGTGCGGCCCGTCGGCGGCTTCCTGCACGCCCTGGCCAGCGCGCCCAGCGCACAGCGGCACATCGAGCAGCTGCAGGAGGAGAACGCCAGGCTACGGGCCGGGCTCTCCACCAGCACGCTCGACGCCACCCGCTCGGCGGAGCTGAAGAAGCTGCTCGGCCTCTCCGGCACCGGCGGCTACAAGGTGGTCACGGCCAACGTGGTGGCCAGGCGCGGGCAGCCGGGGTTCGAGGACAGCGTGCAGATCGACGTGGGCACCGGTGACGGGGTGCGTCCCGACATGACGGTGCTCAACGGTGACGGGCTGGTCGGCCGGGTCATCCACGCCTCGTCCGCCACCTCCACGGTGTTGCTGCTCAGCGACCCCGCCTCGGCCGCCGGGGGGCGGCTGGAGGGCGGCCAGGAGATCGGCGTGGTGCACGGGGTGGGCGAGAACGGGCGGCTCGTGCAGTTCCGGCTGCTCGACTCGACGGCGCCGATGGAGCGGGGCGGGCGCATCGTCAGCTTCGGCTCCAAGAACGGGCGGCCGTACGTGCCGGGGGTGCCGATCGGGGTGATCGAACGCGTGGAGTCGACGCCGGGGGAGCTGACCCGGATCGCCTACGCCAGGCCGTTCGCCGACCTGACGGCGCTCGACGTGGTCGGTGTGGTGGTCGAAGGGCCCAAGCGGGATCCGCGTGACGCGGTGCTGCCGGTCAAGGAGGGGGCGCGGTGATCGGCGACGGCACGGCCTCCGGCGAGGCCGCTGCTGGTGTGGTGATCGGGGGATGAGAAGCGTGCTGCTTTCGGCGGGGACGGAGGCGCGGTGATCGGGGCGATGGTCGTGGTGCTGGCGTTGCTGGCACAGGTCATGCTGGTCAACCGGCTGCCGTTGCCGGCGGGCGGCGCGCCTGACCTGGTGCTGCTGGCGGTGGTGGGCGTGGCGCTCGACCGCGGGCCGGTGGCGGGGGCGATGGCCGGGTTCTTCTCGGGGCTGCTGGTGGACCTGGTGCCGCCGACGGCGCATCTGATGGGCCAGTACGCGTTCGTGCTGGCCCTGGTCGGTTATGTGGCGGGGCGGGGCGCGGGCGGGCCGGCGACGACCGTCGTGCTGTGCGTGCTGATCGCGCCGCTGGTGGCCGTGGGTGTGGCCGGGCTGCTGTCCGATCCGCGGGTGTCGCTGGCGACGCTGACCCAGCAGGTGCCCGTCACCGTCCTCTACACGCTCATCGTGGCGCCGGTGGTGATCTGGCTGGCCACCCGGGGGAGACAGCCGAGGTTCTCGACATGATCCGCATGCGTACCAGGTTGCTGGTGTTGCACGTCCTGGTGGTGCTGCTGCTCGTCGTGCTGGCCGTACGGCTGTGGCAGGTACAGGTCGTGCGCGGCCAGGAGTTCGTGACCAGGGCGATGGAGACCAGGACGCGCACGGTGATCGTGCCCGCGGTGCGGGGGCAGATTCTCGACTCGTCGGGGCGTCCGCTGGTGCGCAACCGCACGGCGCTGGTCGTGTCCGTGGACCGGACGAAGCTGAACCGGATGCCGGGCGGGGGGATGAGCGTGCTGCGCAGGCTCTCCTCGGTGCTCGACCGGCCGGTCAAGGACCTGCGGCAGCGCATCACGCCCTGCGGGCCGGGGGTGGGCAGGCCGTGCTGGACGGGGTCGCCGTACCAGCCGGTTCCGCTGGACGAGAAGGTGGACACGCGCGAGGCGTTGCAGATCCTGGAGCGGCAGGAGGAGTTCCCGGGGGTGACCGCGGAGATCCACTCCGTCCGGCAGTACCCGGGCGGGCGGGCCGGGGCGCAGATGCTGGGTTACCTGCAGCCGGTGACCGAGGCGGAGCTGGAGAAGCGCGAGGGGCTCAAGGCCAGCTTCTCCGGTGTCGACCTGGCGGGGCGCGACGGCATCGAGTACGTCTACGACGACGCGCTGCGCGGCAAGTCGGGGCTGCGCAGGGTGCAGGTCGACCGGATGGGCAAGGCACTCGGGGTCGAGGAGCAGGTGCCGCCGGTCGCCGGCGACCACCTGGTGACCAGCATCGACGCGCGGGTGCAGGCGGTGACGGAGAAGGCGCTCGCCCACGCGATGAAGAACGCGCCCGGGGCCGACGGCGGCGCCGCGGTGGTGCTCGACGCGCGTTCCGGGCGGGTGGTGTCGGTGGCCAGCGCGCCGGGGTACGACCCGGAGATCTGGGCCGGTGGCATCTCGGCCAAGGGGTACCAGTGGCTGTTGTCGGACAAGTCGGGTAAGCCGCTGGTGTCGCGGGCGATCAACGGACAGTTCGCGCCCGGTTCGACGTTCAAGGTGTCGTCTGTGTCGTCGATGTTGCGGGCCGGGTATCCGATCAACGGCACGTACGACTGCCCCGGGGCGTACATGGTGGGCGACCGGTCCTTCAGCAACTTCCGGGGCATCGGCCTCGGGCAGATGAACCTGCACACGGCGCTGGTCAAGTCGTGCGACACCATCTTCTACCGGGCGGCGTACGAGCAGTACCTGAAGGACGGCGGGCGCAACCCGAAGAAGCGCACGAAGGAGGTGTTCGCCAACACGGCCAGGGCCTTCGGCTTCGGCCGCCCGACCGGGGTCGACCTGCCGGGCGAGTCCTCCGGGCGCATCCCCGACCGGGCCTGGAAGAAGGACCTGTGGAACCGGACCAGCGCCACGAGCTGCGAGCGGTCGCGCAAGGGATATCCGGAGGAGAAGGACCGGGCGCGGGCCGACTTCCTCAAACGCCTGGCCCTGGAGAACTGCACCGAGGGCTTCTTGCTGCGGCCCGGTGACTCGGCCAACTTCGCGATCGGGCAGGGCGACGTCCTGGTGACGCCGATGCAGCTCGCGCGGGCGTACATGGCGCTGGTGAGCGACGGCAAGGTCCGCAGCCCGCGCATCGGGTGGGCGCAGGTGAGGCCTGACGGCAAGGTGGTCAAGACCATCGACGTGCCGGTGGTCGGCAAGCTGCCGATCAGCGACAAGGAACGCGCCTACATCAAGAACGCGCTGAGCCAGGTGCCCTCCGATGGCACCGCGGCGGGGGCGTTCACCGGCTTCCCGATGGACAAGGTGCGCATCGGCGGCAAGACCGGTACCGCGGAGGTGTGGGGCAAGAAGGACACCTCGTGGTTCGCGTCGTTCGCGCCCACCAACCATCCGCAGTTCGTGGTGGTCGTCATGGTGTCGCAGGGCGGCATGGGCGCCTCGACCGCGGCGCCGGCCGCACGTGAGATCTACGAGGGCATCTACGGCTTCAAGGGGCAGCCGGCCGCCGTGCCCGGCGGAAGACTTCCGACCAAGCTGCCGAAGTTCGCGCCCGACGGGACGGTGATCCACCAATGAACCGTGCCGCGGCCGCGCGGCGGCCCTCGCTCATCCAGCGGGCCATCGGCGAGCACTCGGTGGTTCGGCGCATGGACGGGCTGATGCTGGTCGCGGTGGCCGGGCTGTGCCTGATCGGCACCCTGCTGGTGTGGTCCTCGACCCGCACGTGGGCGCCCGGCGCCACCGGGCTGGTCAAGAAGCACCTGCTCAACGAGGTCATCGGCGTGACCCTGTGCGCCGTGGTGGCGATGGTCGACCACCGGGCGATGCGGGCGTACGCGCCGCTGGTGTTCCTGGTGTCGCTGGTGGGGCTGGCGCTGGTGATCACACCGCTGGGCGCGACGATCAACGGGTCGCACTCGTGGATCCTGCTCGGCGGCGGGTTCGCGGTGCAGCCGTCGGAGTTCGCCAAGGTCGGGCTGCTGCTGATCATCGCGATGCTGCTGGCCCAGCCCGCCGAGGGCAGCGACCGGCCGCGCGGCCTGGACATCACGCTGGCCCTGATCGCGGCGGGCATCACGATGGGGCTGGTGATGCTGCAGCCCGACCTCGGCACGGCGCTCGTGCTCGCCGTGATCACGGCCGCGGGGCTGGTGATCGGGGGCGTGCGCAAGCGGTGGATCGTGGGGCTGGTGCTCGTGGCGGCGGCCGGGGTGTTCTGCGTGTTCTGGTTCAACCTGCTGGAGCCGTACCAGGTGGCGCGGTTCACCGCGTTCGTCGATCCGAAGGTGGATCCGCGCGGGGTGGGCTACAACAGCACGCAGTCGCTGATCGCGATCGGCTCCGGGCAACTGCTGGGCAAGGGGCTCTTCGGCGGCGGGCAGACGACCGGCCGGTTCGTGCCCGAGCAGCACACCGACTTCATCTTCACGGTGGCGGGGGAGGAGTTCGGGTTCATCGGGTCGGTCACCGTGGTGCTGCTGCTCGGCGTGGTGCTGCTGCGCGGGCTGAAGGTCGCCAGGCACTGCGACGACCGGTTCGGCACGCTGGTCGCGGGCATGATCGTGTGCTGGTTCGCGTTCCAGACGTTCATCAATGTCGGGATGACGATCGGGATCATGCCGATCACCGGTCTGCCGCTGCCTTTCGTGTCCTACGGCGGCACCGCCACGTTCGCGAACCTCATGGCGGTAGGGCTGCTCCTGGCCATCAGAGTGCGGCGGCAGTCGTTCGACTGAGCGCGTTGCGGGGGCCGTCCGCCGGTGGGCCGGATTTGTCACCGTCCGCGCGCCGCTACCCTGGACGGTATGCCTGTCGAGTCGATATTCCACCGCCTGGAAGCGCTGCTGCCCAAGGTGCAGAAGCCCATCCAGTACGTCGGGGGTGAGCTCAACTCGACCGTCAAGGACTGGGACTCCGCCGACGTGCGGTGGGCGCTGATGTACCCGGACGCCTATGAGGTCGGGCTGCCCAACCAGGGCGTGGCGATCCTCTACGAGATCCTCAACGAGCTGCCCCGCACCCTGGCCGAGCGCACCTACGCGGTCTGGCCCGACCTGGAGGCCCTCATGCGGGCCGAGGGCGTGCCGCAGTTCACCGTCGACGCCCACCGGCCGGTGCGCGCCTTCGACGTGCTCGGCCTGTCGTTCTCGACGGAGCTGGGCTACACCAACATGCTGACCGCGCTCGATCTCGCCGGGATCCCGCTCAACGCGGTCGACCGGGGTGAGGACGACCCGATCGTGCTCGCCGGCGGTCACGCGGCCTTCAACCCCGAGCCGATCGCCGACTTCCTCGACGCGGCCGTGCTCGGCGACGGCGAGCAGATCTCGATCGCCATCTCCGAGGTCATCCGTGAGTGGAAGGCCGAAGGGCGTCCCGGCGGGCGCGACGAGCTGCTGATGCGGCTCGCCGAGTCCGGCGGCGTCTACGTGCCGAAGTTCTACGACGTCGACTACCACCCCGACGGGCGCATCAAGCGTGTCGCGCCCAACAGGTCCGACGTGCCGTGGCGGGTGCACAAGCACACCGTGATGGACCTCGACGAGTGGCCCTATCCGAAGAAGCCGCTGGTGCCGCTGGCCGAGACGGTGCACGAGCGGTTCAGCGTGGAGATCTTCCGCGGCTGCACGCGCGGCTGCCGCTTCTGCCAGGCGGGCATGATCACCCGTCCGGTGCGGGAGCGTTCGATCACCACGATCGGCGCCATGGTCGAGAACGGCATCAAGGAGTCCGGCTTCAACGAGGTCGGCCTGCTGTCGTTGTCCTCGGCCGACCACTCCGAGATCGGTGAGGTCGCCAAGGGCCTGGCCGACCGCTACGACGGCACCAACACCTCGCTGTCCCTGCCCTCGACCAGGGTCGACGCGTTCAACATCGACCTGGCCAACGAGTTCTCCAGGAACGGCAGGCGCTCGGGTCTCACGTTCGCCCCCGAGGGCGGCTCCGAGCGCATGCGCAAGGTGATCAACAAGATGGTCACCGAGGAAGACCTCATCCGCACGGTCACCACCGCCTACTCGCAGGGCTGGCGGCAGGTGAAGCTCTACTTCATGTGCGGCCTGCCCACCGAGCAGGACGAAGACGTGCTCGGCATCGCCGACCTGGCCAAGAAGGTCATCCAGGCGGGCCGTGAGGCGACCGGCAGCCGCGACATCCGCTGCACCGTCTCCATCGGCGGGTTCGTGCCCAAGCCGCACACCCCGTTCCAGTGGGCCGGGCAGGCCGACCACGAGACCGTCGACCGGCGGCTCAAGGCGCTGCGCGACTCGCTGCGCGGCGACAAGCAGTACGGCCGGGCCATCGGCTTCCGCTACCACGACGGCAAACCGTCCATCGTGGAGGGCCTGCTCTCGCGTGGCGACCGCAGGGTCGGCGCGGTGATCAGGGCCGTCTGGGAGGCCGGCGGCAGGTTCGACGGGTGGAGCGAGCACTTCTCCTACGACAGATGGATGCAGGCCGCCGAGAAGGCGGGCGTCGACGTCGACTGGTACACCACACGTGAGCGGGCCGAGAACGAGGTCCTTCCGTGGGACCACCTCGACGCCGGGCTCGACCGCGAATGGCTCTGGCAGGACTGGCAGGAGGCCGTGTCCGGCGGCGAGGTCGAAGACTGCCGCTGGACCCCGTGCTACGACTGCGGGGTCTGCCCGACCATGGGCACCGAAATCCAGATAGGCCCGACAGGGCGCAAGCTCCTTCCTCTCACAGTGGTCTAGCGCGCTTCACAGTGGTCTGGCGCGCTCAGTGGGCGAGCCGTGTCACGGCGTACACGTACACGCCTTGCGGCGGCTTATCCTGGGAGAAGGAACTCTTACAAGGGAAGGACGCAAAGCTCTGAAACCTGTTCCCGACGGGCCTCCGCCCGCGCCTACGGTGCAACGCCTACGTGTGCGTTACGCCAAGCGCGGACGTCTGCGCTTCACCAGTCACCGCGACATCTCGCGGGCCGTCGAGAGGGCGGTCCGCCGTGCCGGCATTCCGGTGGCCTTCAGCGCGGGCTTCTCGCCCCATCCGAAGATCTCCTACGCGGGCGCAGCGCCGACCGGCGTCGCCAGCGAGGCCGAATACCTCGAGATCGGTGTCACCACGCTGTGCGACCCCGAGCAGGTCAAGTCCAGCCTGGACGCGTCACTGCCGCCCGGTCTCGACGTGCTCGACGTCGTACAGGCGGGCCCGGGGGGCTGGCCGACCGCCTGGAGGTCTCCGACTGGGAGGTACGCCTGCCCGGGGCCGATCGCGAGCTCGCCGAGACGGCGGTGCAGAAGTTCCTCGCGGCGGGCACGGTGGAGGTCGAGCGCCTCACCAAGAAGGGCCCCCGGCGCTTCGACGCGCGGGAGGCCGTCCTGGGGCTCGTGGTGTCCGAGGGAACAGACAGAACCGCAGCTCAGGTGCCAGGACAGACGTGTGTCATACTGCGCATGGTTGTTCGGCACATGACGCCTGCCGTTCGACCCGATGATGTGCTCACAGGGCTGCGCCTTGTGGCCGACTTCGCGCCGCCGGTTCCCCCCGAGGTGACCAGGCTGGCGCAGGGGCCGCTCGACGCCGGCACCGGTGCGCTTGCCGACCCGCTCGGCCTTGACCGCGACACCACGCGCGGCGGCGAGGCGGGACCGGCGGGTGAGCACGTCGTCGGCTAAGGAGGTGCCCTGCGCGAGCGGGGTGCCACCGCTGACAGGACTTGGCGCCCGCGCCTCCTTTCCGGAGGCGGGGGCGGACAACGAGACACGAGGGCTCCTGCGCGGCGCGGCGACGCGCCCGGGAGCTGACGGGAGAGCGCCCGCATGCTCGACAACGAGCCCAACGCCGGGGCCACTGGCCCTGACGGGGAGACAACTGAACAGCCCAAGGTGACCAGGCGCCGCCGCTCCGCGAGCCGCCCGGCGGGTCCTCCGCCGGAGCTGCCGGAGGAGCCGGCCGCCACCGCCCCGATCACCGTCGCGGCCGCCCAGGCCGCGCCGTCGGTTGCCGACGTGCAACCGGTGCAGACCAATGCCGTGCAGCGCGCTGCCGGAGAGCCCGCGCCCGACGCCGGGCGCGGCCGGAGAACCCGGGCCCGCGCGGCGGCGCCCGCGGCCGAAACGCCGGCAGGTCCGGCCGGAGTCGCCGAGAGCGGCCCGGAGGGCGTTCAGGCACAGCCCGGCGCGCCCGAGAGCGCCGTGGCTGGAGCCGGTGCGCCGCAGGGCGTCTCCGCTGTGGCCGGCGCGCCTGAAGGTGCGGCGGTCGGCGCGTACGAAGGTGCCGCGGCCGGGGCCGGTGCGCCTGGGGCTGTCGTGCCCGAGGGACCGGCGCCGCAGCAGGCCGAGAGCCCTGCCGCCTCGCAGGCCGGCACGTCGGCAGAGCCCGTCGTGGAGCCCGTCGTGGCGCCGGTCGTCGAGCAGCGTGCGGCCGCCGAGCGGATGGCCGGTGCGGCCGAGCCGGTCGTGGCGCCCGTGGTGCAGACTCCGGGCGCGCCGGAGGCCGAGAGCCCCGCGTACGCGGGTGGCCCGGCCGGTGCCGGCGAGGTGGCCAGTATGGTCGAGGCCGCTGTGGCCGACGCCGTGGTGGAAGCCGCCGACGTTCCCGAGGAGAAGCCCAAGAGGGCCACGCGCACGCGGTCCACCGCGACCACGACGCGCCGCCGTACGACGAAGAAGGCCGAGCCGGAGATCGCGGAAGCGCTCCCGGAGGAGGAGGCCGAGGCACCGAAGCGGCGGCGTACCCGGAAGAAGGCCGAAGAGGTCGTCGTCGAGGCGCCGGCCGGCGCCGACGTCGAGGTCGTCGCGACGCCCTCCGACGTGGAGGTGGCCGTCACCGTGCCCGAGGCCGCCGAGGCGGCCGACGAGGACATCCTGGAGATCCTGCCCGAGGACGAGCCGCTCGACGACGAGCCCGCCGGCGAGGACCTCGACGAGGACGTCGACCGCCCGAGCCTGCTCGCCGACCCGTTCGGGCTGAGCGCGCGCCGGCACGACGAGCCGGGCACGGCGTTCCAGCGTCCGGCGGCCATCTTCGCGCCGCTGTTCCAGGCCCCCGACCCCAGCCAGGGCAAGCCCGCCGTGATCCGGCGGCCCGAGCCGGAGCCCGAGCCCGAGGAGATCGAGGAGCTGGTCGACGAGACCGTCGTCGAGGACGAGGGCGACGTCGACACCTCCGACGAGCAGGAGGAGGAGGGCGGCGGCCGTCGTCGCCGCCGCCGGCGCGGCGGCAGGGGCCGCGGCAAGTCGCGCGAGCGTGACGAGGCCGAGGACGGCGAGGAAGGCGACGAGGAGGAAGGCGAGGACCAGGGCGAGGAGGCCCAGGAGGAAGAGGCCGCCGGCTCGCGCCGTCGTCGCCGTCGCCGTCGCCGCGGCACCGAGGAGACGCTGGAGCCCTCCAGCGACGACCCGCCGAACACGGTGGTGCGCATCCGCGCGCCGCGCTCCGGCCGTGCCGCCTCCCTGGAGACCGCCACCGACGGCGTGCAGAGCGTGCGCGGCTCGACCCGCCTGGAGGCCAAGAAGCAGCGCCGCCGCGAGGGGCGCGAGCTCGGCCGCAGGCGTCCGCCGATCATCACGGAGTCGGAGTTCCTGGCCCGCCGCGAGTCCGTCGACCGCATGATGGTGGTGCGCCGCCAGGGCGACCGTACGCAGATCGCGGTCCTGGAGGACGGCGTGCTCGTCGAGCACTACGTCAACCGCGAGGCCAGCCAGTCCTACGTCGGCAACGTCTACCTGGGCAAGGTCCAGAACGTGCTGCCGTCGATGGAGGCCGCGTTCGTGGACATCGGCAAGGGGCGCAACGCCGTCCTGTACGCCGGTGAGGTGAACTTCGACACCGCCGGGCTGGAAGGCCAGCCCAAGCGCATCGAGGCGGCGCTGAAGTCCGGCCAGTCGGTGCTGGTGCAGGTCACCAAGGACCCGATCGGCCACAAGGGCGCCCGGCTCACCTCGCAGATCAGCCTGCCCGGCCGTTACCTGGTGTACGTGCCGGACGGGTCGATGACCGGCATCAGCCGCAAGCTGCCCGACAAGGAGCGCACCCGGCTCAAGAGCATCCTGAAGAAGGTCATGCCGGAGAACGCCGGTGTGATCGTCCGCACCGCGGCCGAGGGCGCCTCCGAGGACGAGCTGGCCCGCGACGTGGCCCGGCTGTCGGCCCAGTGGGAGAACATCCAGAAGAAGGCCAAGTCGGCCAGCCCGCCCGAGCTGCTGTCGGCCGAGCCCGACCTTACGATCCGGGTCGTGCGCGACGTGTTCAACGAGGACTTCACCTCGCTGGTCGTGCAGGGCGACGACGCCTGGGACACCGTCGACGACTACGTCAAGTACGTCGCGCCGCACCTGGCCGAGCGCCTGTCGCGCTGGGACACCGGGCAGGGCGACGTGTTCGAGTCGTACCGGATCGACGAGCAGCTGGGCAAGGCGCTGGAGCGCAAGGTGTGGCTGCCGAGCGGCGGCTCGCTGGTGATCGACCGTACCGAGGCGATGACCGTCGTCGACGTCAACACCGGCAAGTTCACCGGCCAGGGCGGCAACCTCGAGGAGACCGTCACCAGGAACAACCTGGAGGCGGCCGAGGAGATCGTGCGCCAGCTGCGGCTGCGGGACATCGGCGGCATCATCGTGATCGACTTCATCGACATGGTGCTGGAGTCCAACCGCGACCTGGTGCTGCGGCGGCTGCTGGAGTGCCTGGCGCGCGACAGGACCAAGCACCAGGTCGCCGAGGTGACCTCCCTGGGCCTGGTGCAGATGACGCGTAAGCGGGTCGGTCAGGGGCTGCTGGAGGCGTTCTCGACGGCCTGCGAGTGCTGCAACGGGCGCGGGCTGATCGTCTCGACCGAGCCGGTCGAGGCCAAGCCGGAGCCGCGCGGCACGCAGGGCAAGATGGCGGTCGAGAAGGCGGTCTCGGACAAGGTTTCCGCGGCCAAGGACTCCGCCAGCCGTGATACCGTGACCGGTGCGCTTGATGACGTCCCGGCTGAGGACGACCAGGCCAGCCAGACTTCCGGCAGAGGGCGGCGACGCTCCCGCCGAGCCAAGTCCGCCGAGTAGCCTCGGCAGGCTTCCGACGATCCGTCCGGTTCGCCTAGGGCACCGTTAAGCGGTACCCTGGTGAATCGGTGCGTCAGGTGACGTGCCCTGTTGGCGCGCTTACTCGGTTCGTCGGTTTGAGACAGGCCGAATGATAGGCGCAGCATTCGGCGGCCGCCTCGATGCGAGGCGGCTAAGGGCAACAGCGAGTCAGTAGAAGGGTTCCGCGGTGTACGCGATCGTTCGTTGCGGCGGCAGGCAGCAGAAGGTCTCCGTCGGTGACGTCCTCGAGGTGGACAAGGTCGCCGGCGAGGTCGGCTCTTCGGTTACGCTGCCGACGGTGCTCGTCGTCAACGACGGCGATGTGACCACCGAGGCGGGCAAGTTCACGGTCAGCGCCGAGATCCTCGGTGAGACCAAGGGCCCGAAGATCCGCATTCTCAAGTACAAGAACAAGACCGGTTACAAGAAGCGCCAGGGTCACCGTCAGCGGTACACCCAGGTGAAGATCACCGGTATCGACCAGGCCTGATCGGGAGTTTGAGAGATGGCACACAAGAAGGGCGCGTCGTCCACCCGGAACGGCCGTGACTCCAATGCTCAGCGCCTGGGCGTCAAGCGCTTCGGCGGCCAGCTGGTGAACGCGGGCGAGATCATCGTTCGCCAGCGCGGCACCCACTTCCACCCCGGCGACAACGTCGGCCGCGGTGGCGATGACACGCTGTTCGCGCTGGCCGCGGGCCACGTGCAGTTCGGCGTCAAGCGCGGTCGTCGCGCCGTCAGCATCGTTCCCGTCGCGGAGTAATCAGCTTCGCTTCGGTGTTGCTTCAAGGGGTGGATCGCCTGTCGATCCACCCCTTAGGCGTTTTCTGGGGGCCCTGCGGGGGCGCCATGTTGTGAATGATCTTGTATGCCCTGGTGGGCTGATGGAGGAGAGCTGGATGCCGGACTTCGTGGACCAGGTGGTCCTGCACGTCAAGGCCGGTGACGGAGGGAACGGGTGCGCCTCCATCCACCGGGAGAAGTTCAAGCCGCTCGGCGGCCCCGACGGGGGGAACGGCGGTCGTGGCGGCGACGTGATCCTTGAGGTCGATCCCAACACCGCGACCTTGCTGGAATATCACCGCCGTCCCCATCGCAAGGCCGACAACGGCAAGCAGGGGCAGGGCTCCAACCGTGACGGCGCCAACGGCGACGACGTGCTCCTCGCCGTCCCGAACGGGACCGTGGTGAAGGACGCCAACACGGGTGAGGTGCTGGTCGACCTGGTGGGGGCCGGCACCCGGTACGTCATCGCGCAGGGCGGCCACGGCGGGCTGGGGAACGCCGCGCTGGCCACGGCCCGGCGGAAGGCGCCCGGGTTCGCGCTGCTGGGGGAGCCCGGTGACGGGCTCGACGTCATGCTGGAGCTCAAGAGCGTCGCGGACGTGGCGCTGGTCGGGTTCCCCAGCGCAGGCAAGTCGTCGTTGATCGCGGCGCTGAGCGCGGCCAAGCCGAAGATCGCGGACTATCCGTTCACCACCCTCATCCCCAACCTGGGGGTCGTGACGGCCGGCGAGAACGTGTTCACGGTCGCCGACGTGCCCGGGTTGATCCCGGGGGCCTCGCAGGGCAAGGGGCTCGGGCACGAGTTCCTCCGTCATGTCGAGCGCTGTGACATGCTCGTGCACGTCATCGACTGCGCGACCATGGAGCCGGGGCGCGACCCCCTCACCGACTACGAGGTGATCGAGGCCGAGCTGCAGGCGTACGGGAAGCTCGAGGACCGGCCGCGGATGATCGTGCTGAACAAGGCCGACGTGCCTGACGCGCGGGAGCTGGCCGACCTGGTCAGGGCCGAGTTCGAGGAGCGGGGGCTGCAGGTCTTCGTCATCTCGGCGGCCACGCACGACGGGTTGCGGGAGCTCACGTACGCGATGGGCGAGTGGGTGGCGGCGGCCGGGGCCAACAGGCCGGTCGAGGAGCCGACCCGACTGGTGATCAGGCCCAAGCAGCTCGGCGACGCCGGGTTCAAGGTGCGCCGGGTCAACGAGAACCTGTTCCAGGTCACTGGCGAGAAGCCGGAGCGGTGGATCCGGCAGACCGACTTCAGCAACGACGAGGCCGTCGGATACCTGGCCGACCGGCTCGAACGGCTCGGCGTGGAGACGGAGCTGGTCAAGGCGGGTGCCAAGGCGGGGGCCGAGGTGGTCATCGGGCCGATGGAGGGCGGGTACGTCTTCGACTGGCAGCCGACGCTCAGCGCCGAGTCGGTGCGGCAGGGGCCACGCGGCTCGGACAACCGCCTCGACTGACCGCTGCCGGGGTCGACGGTCCTCTTGGCGTGACCACCGTCTGGTGACCACCGCATGGCGTGCCCGCCGCATGGCGTGCCCGCCGTCTGGTGACCGCTGTTTGGGGTGACCGCAGCCGGTGGGTGCGTTGCGAACGCGCCCGCCGGTGGTTTCTCATGGCGGGACCGTTGTGGTTCCACGGGAGGTAAAGGGCCGGTGGTGGTGGCCGTGGGGTGGATTGCTGCCGTTCTGCGAGGGTGGGGCTGGGGGCTGGGGGCGGCGGGCGCGCGGCGGGATCGCTGTGGTTCTTCAGGAGGCGAAGGGCTGGCGGTGGTGGCTGTGCGGTGGGGCCGCTGAGGGGTCTCGGGGTGAAGGGTTCGGAGGCGGGGGCGTACGGGGTCCGTCGCTGCTCTACGGGGATAGAGGGGCCGGAGGCGGTGGCTGTTCGGTTCGGGGCTGCTTAGGTTCCTTGGGGGTGAAGGGGCGGTAGGCGGGCTGGTGGTGCGGTTGTTGGCGTTCTGTGAGGGGGAAGGCGGCGGTTGCGTGGAGGGCCGCGGTGGTTTTCCTGGGGTGTAGGGGCTGGGGGCGTACGGGGGGAGCGTCGCTGATCCGTTAGGGGTGGCGATGTTGTGTGAAGGGGCGCGGGCGGGCGCGGTTCTGCGGGGGGTGAAGGGGGAAGGCGGGGGGTGGGGCGCGGATAGGCTGTCAGGCGTGCGGGAACAGATCAGCTCAGCGTCGAGGGTCGTCGTCAAGGTCGGCTCCTCCTCGCTCACCACCCCCCAGGGCATGATCGACGTCGACCGGGTCGACGCCTTGGTAGACGTCCTGGCGGCGCGGCGGCGTGCCGGGGCGCAGATCGTGCTGGTGTCGTCGGGAGCGATCGCGGCGGGTCTCGGCCCGCTGGGGTTGTCGGCGCGACCACGCGACCTGGCCACCCAGCAGGCGGCGGCCTCCGTCGGCCAGGGGGTGCTGGTCGCGCGCTACACCTCCTCATTCGCCCGCTACGGCCTGCGCGTCGGCCAGGTGCTGCTGACCGCCGACGACATGATGCGCCGCGCCCACCACGCCAACGCCCAGCGCACCCTGGCCCGGCTGCTGGAGCTGGGCATCGTGCCGATCGTCAACGAGAACGACACGGTCGCCACCGACGAGATCAGGTTCGGCGACAACGACCGGCTCGCCGCGCTGGTCTCCCACCTCATCCACGCCGACGCGCTGGTGCTGCTGTCCGACGTCGACGCCCTCTACGACGGCCCGCCGAGCCGGCCCGGCTCGCGCCGGCTGGCCGAGGTGCGCGGTCCCGAGGACCTGGTCGGCGTCGAGCTGGGCAGGAACGGCGCGGCGGTCGGCACCGGCGGCATGGTGACCAAGGTCCAGGCGGCCAGGATCGCCACGGGCGCGGGCGTGCCGGTCGTGCTCACCGCCGCCGCCCACGCCGCCCAGGCGCTCACCGGGGCCGACATCGGCACCTACTTCCACCCCGGCGGCCGGCACCCCGGCACGCGGCTGCTGTGGCTCGCCCACGCCACCACCGGGCGCGGCCGGCTGCACCTCGACGAGGGGGCGGTCGAGGCGATCGTGGGCCGGCGCAAGTCGCTGCTGCCCGCCGGTGTGACGTCCGTGGAGGGCGAGTTCGCCGCGGGCGACCCGGTCGACCTGTGCGGGCCGCAGGGCGGCGTGGTGGCGCGCGGCCTGGTCAACTTCGACGCCGTGGAGATCCCGGGGCTGCTCGGCCGCTCCACGAAGGAGCTGGCCAGCGCGCTCGGTCCGGAATATGAACGCGAGCTGATCCACCGCGACGACATCGTCATACTGGAAGCCCGTCACCAGTGAGGAGCACGCGATGTCCGAGGAGTTCCTGAAGGTCGCCCGCGCGGCACGAGAGGCCGCCGCCGAGCTGGCCCCGCTGCCGCGGGCGCCCAAGGACCGGGCGTTGCGGGTGATCGCCGACGCCCTGGTCGCGCACGCGGCGGAGATCGTCGAGGCCAACGCCGAGGACGTCGAGCGGGCGCGGGCCCAGGGCACGTCCGAGGCGATGATCGACCGGCTGCGGCTCGACGAGGCCAGGATCGAGGCCATCGCCGAGGCCGTGCGGCAGGTGGCAGACCTGCCCGACCCGGTCGGTGAGGTCGTCCGGGGCAGCACGCTGCCCAACGGGCTGGAGCTGCGGCAGCTCAGGGTGCCGCTGGGCGTGATCGGCATCATCTACGAGGGGCGTCCCAACGTCACGGTCGACGCCGCCGCGCTCTGCCTCAAGAGCGGCAACGCGGTGCTGCTCAGAGGCTCGTCTAGCGCCTACTCGTCCAACACGGCGCTGGTGCGGATCATGCAGGGCGCGCTCGCGGGCACGCAGGTGCCCGCCGGGGCGGTGCAGCTCGTGCCGGGTACGACGCGGGAGTCGGTCAAGGAGCTGATGCGCGCCCGCGGGCTGGTCGACGTGCTGATCCCGCGCGGCGGTGCGGCGCTGATCAACTCGGTGGTCGAGGAGTCCACGGTCCCGGTGATCGAGACCGGCGTCGGCAACTGCCACGTCTACGTCGACGCGGAGGCCGATCTCGACCTGGCCGTGCAGATCCTGGTCAACTCCAAGGCGCAGCGGCCGTCGGTGTGCAACGCGGCCGAGACGTTCCTCGTCCACGAGGGGGTCGCCGACGCGTTCGTGCCGAGGGCGCTGCGGGCGCTGGCCGAGGCCGGGGTGACCGTCCACGGTGACGAGCGCATCGCCGGCTACGGCGAGGTCGTGCCGGTCACCGACGACGACTTCGCCACCGAATACCTGTCGCTCGACATCGCCGCCGCCGTCGTCGGCTCGCTGGAGGAGGCCGTGGCCCACATCCGGCGCTACGGCTCCGGGCACACCGACGCGATCGTCACCCGGTCGCAGCCGGCCGCCCGCCGCTTCGTCTCGCTCGTGGACTCCGCGGCCGTGGCGGTGAACGCCTCGACCAGGTTCACCGACGGGGGCGAGTTCGGGTTCGGTGCGGAGATCGGCATCTCCACGCAGAAGCTGCACGCGCGTGGCCCGATGGGCCTGCCGGAGCTGACCTCCACCAAGTGGATCTACACAGGAGAAGGGCATCTGCGCACGTCAGAAGGCACCGTGGTGCCCGGACCGGCTTGCGGTTAGTCGGCGTGTCGGGCTGACCGACGGCCCGCGGCCTGGGTTGACTGGGTGTCATGGAAATTGTCGTCGCCCTTGTCTTCTCTGCCGCGGTGCTGTTCGGCGCCGACCGTCTGCTGCTCTGGCTGGAGAGCCGCGGGCACGTCAACTGGCGCAGGAAGGGGCGCAAGGCCCTGGCCGAGGAACCCACGGCCGAGCTCGACAGCATGCTCTCCGACCGTTCACACCGATAAAGGTTCAACGGCTCCGGCGCGCCGCGGGCGTCAAGTGTCGTCCCAGCGCTAGGGTTGTGTCCCTTATGGGCGCGCCGGGCGGGGAGGGACGGTGAGCAAGCTCGGCAAGGTCGGGCCGTACAGCCTGGTCGAGCGGCTCGGCCGAGGCGGCATGGGCGAGGTCTACCTCGCCACCACCCGCCGTGGCGAGCAGGTCGCACTCAAGGTCCTCCACGACCTGGCCGAGGACGAGATGTCCCGGGTCAGGCTGGAGCGCGAGGTGCGCGCGCTGCGCAGGGTCGAGAGCCCCTACGTGGCCAAGGTGCTCGACGCCGACCTGAGCTGCGCCCGGCCCTACCTGGTCATGGAGCACATCGAGGGCGTCACGCTGCTGGAGCGCGTACGCCAGAGCGGGCCGCTCGACCTGGGCCAGCTCGTGCACATGGCGCAGAGCATCGCCGCGGCGCTGGCCATCATCCACGCGGCCGGGGTCGTGCACCGCGACCTGAAGCCGGGCAACATCATCATGGGCACCGAGGGGCCGGTCCTCATCGACTTCGGCATCGCGCAGGTGCTCGACGCGACCAGGCTCACCATGACGGGCACGTTCCTCGGCACGCCCGGTTACACCGCGCCGGAGATCTTCGCCGACGAGCAGGTCGACTCGCCCGCCGACGTGCACGCCTGGGCCGCGACGGTGGCGTTCGCGGCGACCGGGCGGCCCACGTTCGGGCGCGGCACGGCCGAGGCGCAGATGTACGCGGTGCTGAACGGGCAGGCCGACCTCAAGGGCGTGCCGGTGGCGCTGCTGCCGCTGGTGCGGGCCGCGCTCAACCGGGAGCCCGGCAAGCGGCCCACCGCGGCGTTGCTGGCCGACCGGCTCTCCCGGCTGGCCAAGGCCACGAACGGGCCCGACGGCGACGCGCCCGCGGCCGCCGAGGAGGCGTCCAGGGGCGAGAGCGCGCGGAACCGGGCGAACGGCGCGGCGGCCGAGGTCCCCGCGCCCCGCGGCCGGGCCGGCACGGAGGGCAAGACGCCCGTGCCGCGCGGCCGTACGGGCACGGACGGGAAGACGCCCGTGCCGCGCACGCGTACCGGCGTGGACGGAAAGCCGCCCGTACCCAGGAACCGGACGGAACCGCCGACGGCGCGGAACCGGACCGAGCCGCCCGCCGCGCGGAGCCGGGCCGACGGCGCGGCCTCGGGCGCACGCCCCAGGCCGGGCACGGACGGCGCGGCCCCCGGATCGCGCACCAGGACGGGCGCAGAAGGACCGGCCTCCGGCCCCCGCCCCAGGCCGGGAGCGGAGGGCACCCGCGCCAGGACCGGCACGGAGGGGACGCGGACCCGCACCGGCACGGAGGGCACGCGGGCCCGCACCGGCGCCGACGGGACGCGGGTCAGGGCCGACGGCGCGGTTCCGCCGCCGCGGAGCAGGACGAACACCGACGGCAAGGCCGCCACGCCCCGGACCAGGATCGGCGCCGACCCCAAGACGGGCCCGCGCGCGCGGGCGACGGCGGCCGTGCGGAGCAGGTCACAGGACGGCCGGCGGGGCAGGCTCAGGGGCGAGGCGCCGACCACGCTGCCCGCGGGCAACACGGCTCTGCTGCTGCTCGCGGTGCTGGCGGTGCCGTGCGTGGTGACGTCGGTGATCTGGCCGATCGCCTCGATCGCCATCACGACGGCGTTCGTGGTGCTGACCAGGACGCTCTGGATGAGTCATTGGCTGGTCAGGAAGCGCAGCGCGCGTCGCATGCGGATCGCGCTGCGCGTGTTGCTGTTCCCGTTCGCGCTGACCGGGGCGGCGGCGACCGCCGTGGTGTGGCCGGGAGTGCCCGTCGCGGTGGCGTCGGGCGGTGCGCTCTGGGTGACCGGTGGCGGTCAGATCGACTCCGACTGGTGGCAGCAGCCGGCGCCCGTGACGGTCGCGGCGGTGGTGTTCGGCATGTTGTGCGGCGGTATCACCGGGCGCGAGATCGAGCGGATCGGCGGCAAGCTGCCGGAGTTGCGCAGGGAAGGGCTGCGCGCACTGGCCGTGCTGGGCGGGTTCGTCGCCCTGTGCGCGGCCGCCGTGCGCGCGATCGCCCTCCTGCTGTAGGCGGCGAGGACGGCCAGCCGGTCAGCCCTGGCCGCCGTCGCGGCGCGAGAAGCGGTTGAAGATGCGCTCGCCCGCGTTCACCGCCCCTTCGGCAACGTCGCGCAGCACGCCGATGAACGGGTCCTGCGACTGGGACCAGGAGGCGCGGTAGGACTCGGCCGCCGCCTTGATCTCGTCGGTGACGCGGGCGTTGGCGTCGTCCTCCCGGCGCGGGTAGTCGCCGCCGATGATGCGGTCGTACTCGCCGCTGCGCTGCCACCTGTCGAGCTCGGCCACGCGCACCACGGCGAACGGGTGGGTGGTGCCGAGCAGGTTGAGCACCTTGAGGAAGCCGTCGCGCAGGTCGCCCGCGGTGTCGTACTCCTGGTACTGCGCCAGGAACGCCTCGATGTTCATCTCGTGGGTGTAGTCGCCGCCGGCGAGCTTCATCAGGGCGCGCTTGGCCGACTCGGGGTTCTGGGCGGTCAGCAGGCCGCCGCGGTCGGAGGAGAGCTCCGACTTGCGATACCACTCCTCCAGGCCCGCGACGATCGCGCGCAACCCGATGTAGCCGAGCGGGATCCAGGCGACGCGCGTGGCCAGGCGGGTGAGGATGTCGAGCATCGTCCGGTAGACCGCGTGACCCGACAGGATGTGCGAGGTCTCGTGGCCGATGACGAAGCGCTGCTCCTCCTCGTCCATGAGGTTGAGCAGGCCGGTGGTGACGACGATGAACGGGTCGTCGAAGCCGATGGCCTTGGCCTGGACCTGCGGGTCCTGCTGGACGTAGATCTCCGGGATGCGGTGCAGGTCGAGGATGTAGGCGGCGTCGCGCCCCATGTCGTACAGGGAGCGGAACTGGGTCTCGCTGACGCGCACGGACGACGCCAGGTACATCAGGCGAAGGCGGCGCTCACTGACAAGACCGGACATCTGCTTGAGAACCGTGTCGAACCCACTCAACTTGCGCAGAGCGACCAGGGCGGACCGGTCTGCGGGGTGTTCGTAGGCTCGGGACGAGATGCCGGGCAGTTGGACGCGGTTGCGGTCCGGGGTGGTCGTCATGCCCGGCATGCTACGTCCGCAACGGATGTGATGCGCGAACATCACCAAGGGGGGTGCCGTCATGTTCGGGTACCGCGTCCGCGTAGGGTCCGACTCATGATGAACGCGCCTGGGGTCCAGGGGAAGCGGCGGGTGGGTGTGATGGGCGGGACCTTCGATCCCATCCACCACGGCCACCTGGTCGCAGCAAGCGAGGTCGCCCATCACTTCGACCTCGACGAGGTCGTGTTCGTGCCGACCGGGCGGCCGTACCAGAAGTCCGGACGCGAGGTGTCGGCGCCCGAGGACCGCTATCTGATGACGGTCATCGCCACGGCCTCCAACCCCCGTTTCTCCGTGAGCAGGGTGGACGTGGACCGCCCCGGCCCCACCTTCACCATCGACACGCTGCGGGACATCTCCCAGGTCTACGGCCCGCAGGTGGACCTGTTCTTCATCACCGGCGCCGACGCGCTCGGCGCGATCCTGGGCTGGCAGGACGCCGATGAGCTGTTCGAGCTGGCGCACTTCGTGGGCTGCACCCGTCCGGGGCACACACTGCACGATCCCGGGCTGCCCGAGGGCCGGGTGACCCTGCTGGAGATCCCCGCGCTGGCCATCTCGTCGTCGGAGTGCCGTCAGCGGGTGGCCAAGGGGGAGCCGATCTGGTATCTGGTGCCGGACGGAATCGTGCAGTACATCAACAAACGAGGGCTGTATCACGGGGAAGGCTGAAGCTCTCCGCGCCGTGGGTGAGGGGTTTCGGCCTGGAAGGGTACCCTCGGTATATGGGCATGCTGCCGACACAGGAGGACAGACCCGCATCGTGACCGCATCCGACAGATCCGTTCAGCTCGTCCAGATCGCCGCCGAGGCCGCGGCCGACAAGCTGGCCGATGACATCCTCGCCTATGACGTGAGCGAGCAGCTCGTCATCACCGACGCCTTCCTGCTCTGCTCCGCCACGAACGACCGCCAGGTCCGCGCCATCGTCGACGAGATCGAAGACCGGCTGCGCACCGAGGCCGACGCCAAGCCCGTGCGCCGCGAGGGCGAGCGCGAGGGCCGCTGGGTGCTGCTCGACTACATCGACATCGTCGTGCACGTCCAGCATGAGGAAGACCGTACGTTCTACGCGCTCGAGCGTCTGTGGAAGGACTGCCCGGCCATCGGCCTGCCGGAGAGCGTCATGCTCGCCAACATGCAGCGGGCCCGCAGTTGAGCAGGCGGATCGTCTGCCTCCGCCACGGACAGACCCTGTGGAACGTCGAGCACCGCTTCCAGGGGCACTCCGACATCCCGCTCGACGAGACCGGCGTCGCGCAGGCGGCCAGGGCCGCCTCGCTGCTGGCCTCGCTGCGGCCCACCCTCATCGTCTCCTCCGACCTCCAGCGCGCCCATGACACGGCCCTGGCGCTCGGCAGGCTCGTGGGGCTCGACGTGACCGTCGACAAGGACTTCCGCGAACGCGGCGGCGGCCAGTGGGAGGGGCTGACGCGCGACGAGATCGCCGCGCGCTGGCCCGAGGAGTACATCGCCTGGGAGGCCCCCGACGGCGAGCCCGTCTCGGAGGTCGCGACACGGGTGGCCACCTCCATGCGCAAGTGGGCGGCCCGGCTCGACGACGACGGCCTCCTGGTCGTCGCCTCGCACGGCGCGGCGCTGCGCCTCGGCATCTGCGAGCTGCTCGGCCTGCCCGAGGAGCTGTGGCCGGCGCTGGGCGGGCTGGGCAACTGCTCCTGGTCGGTCCTGCAGGAGGGCCGTCAGGGCTGGCGGCTGCTCGAACACAACGCGGGCACCCTTCCCGAGCCCATCAGCAGCGACGACCGCCCTGACGCGGAGGCGTAGCCGACCTGCTCAGGCCGGCTGCGCGGGGCGGCGAGCGCCCTGCCCGGGGTGGTCCGGCAGCGTGACGGCGCTCGCGGCCTTGTCCGTCATCCGCTTGACCATGCCCTTGCCCGGCAGGTACGGCAGCATGCGCATCATCTGGTTCCGCAGCCGGATCCGCGCCCGCGTGCCCGGCACGAGGTATTTGTCGGCCCCCTCGGCCTGCTTCTGGCACACCTCGACGTACGGCCGCATCCGCCGCTCGTAGGCGGCGAAGGCGGCGCTGTGGTCGTCGGGGGCCGTGGCCAGCTCGGCGGCCAGCACGTACGCGCCGATCATCCCGAGCCCCGTGCCCATGCCGCCGGGGCCGGGGGCGTACCCGGCGTCGCCGACCAGCGCCACCCGGCCGGACGACCACCGGGGCAGGACGACCTGGGCGGCCTGCCAGAAGTAGAAGTCCTCGGCCCTGTCCATGGCCGCCAGCAGGGACGGGACCTGCCAGCCCACTCCCCGGAACGCCCGCGCCACCAGGGCCCGCTGCGCCGCCTGGTCGCGGTGGCCGACGTCGAGCGGGGGCGTGGCGAAGTCGAGCGCCGCCCTGGTCCGGCCGTTCGTCCTGACGATGGTGGCGCAGCGGCCCGGCACGTTGTGCATCAGGCCGTCGTGGTCCAGCCCGTACGTGCCGGGGACGGAGAAGACGGCGCCGTAGAAGCCGAGATGGCGCAGGGGAGCGGCGGGGAAGGCCAGCTCGCGTACCTTGCTGCGGATGCCGTCCGCGCCGACGACCAGGTCGAACGTGCGGGGTGCGGCCTTTTCGAAGGTCACGTGCACGCCGTCGGGGCGCTCGGTCAGGGAGGTGATCGAGTCGCCGAGGAGGCGCTCGGCGGGGGCGGCTTCGTTCAGGATGCGGGTCAGGTCGCCGCGCAGGATCTCCACGTCGCCGCTGAACACCTCCGACGGCAGCCTGGCCAGCCGTCTGCCGCCGCTGTCGACGATGGCGATGTCGCCCATGCCGGTCCGGGCCGCCCTGATCGGGTCCAGCACGCCCATGCGCTCCAGGACCTCCAGCTGCGGGGCGCCGCGGAAGTCGACGGCCTGGCCGCCGGTGCGCAGGGCGGGGGCGCGTTCGACGACGGTCGGCCGGAACCCGTGGCGGGCCAGCCAGTGGGCGAGCGTGGGCCCGGCGACGCCGCCGCCGGAGATGAGTACGGTCTGCACGGAAGCCTCCCTTGGTAGTGCGCCATGTACGTTGTACGCCGTACCGTAGGTTCGGGTTTTCCAACAGGCAAGAGGGTCGCCCGGCGCACTAGTGCGCTGCTGAGGTGCCGATGGGTGCGCCGGTCCTGGTGCACTAGTGCTGCGGAGGGGTGGACGTGGATCGGCCCGTGTATCTGCGGATCGTGGAGGAGCTGCGCGACCGCATCGCCGCCGGCGAGCTGGCGCCGGGGGACAAGGTGCCCTCGACCCGGCAGATCATCCGGGAGTGGGGCGTGGCGATGGCCACCGCGACCAGGGCCCTCGGCAGGTTGCGCGAGGAGGGGCTCACGCGGGCCGTGCCGGGCGTCGGGACCGTCGTCGCCGGGCCCGTGCGGCGGGCGGCGCAGGACCTCACCGGGCGGCGTGTCGTGCGCGAGGCGATCAGGGTCGCCGACCGGGAGGGGCTGGCCGCCGTGTCGATGCGCCGCCTGGCCGCCGAGCTCGACGCCTCCGCCATGTCCCTGTACCGGCATGTGGCGGGCAAGGACGAGCTCGTCCGGCTCATGATCGACGCGGTCTACGGCGAGGAGCCGCCCGCCGGGCAGCCGCCGCGGGGCTGGCGGGCCCGGCTGGAGCTGGAGCTCCGGCAGCTGTGGCGGGTGCACCTGCGGCATCCGTGGCTGGCGCAGGCGGTCTCGCTGACCCGGCCGCAGCTCGTGCCCAACGGCATGGCGTCCACCGAACGGCTGCTGCGCGCCCTGGACGGGCTCGGCCTCGACGCCGGCGCCATGCTGCACGCCGTCGTCTCCCTGGTGAACTTCGTCCGGGGCACCGCCGTGGCCCTGGAGGCGGAGCTGCAGGCGCGTACCGAGACCGGGGTGACCGAGGACGACTGGTTGAGCGAGCACGAAGGGGAGATGGCGGCGTTGTTCGCCTCCGGCGCCTATCCGACTCTGGCGAAGGTGGTCACGGATCCCGGGGTGGATCTGGACCTGGACTCCGTCTTCGAGTTCGGGCTCCGCAGGCAGCTCGACGGCCTCGCCGTGCTGGTGGCACGGGTGCAAGGCGGACGGCGGCCGGGCGATTAGGTGAAAGGGCGCGGATGGCTATATGCTCTCGGAGCGCCGCAACGGGTGATCCCGCAGCGGTGACCAGGGGCTATGGCGCAGTTGGTAGCGCGCCTCCATGGCATGGAGGAGGTCTGGGGTTCGAATCCCCATAGCTCCACACAGATTGTTTCCCTGGTTCGAGCGGTCGGCTCGAACGCTCGCTAGTCCAGAAACGCCGGAGAGCTCCACGTCGTGGCGGGCAGGGCGTTGAGGGCGGCGACGATCCGCTTCTCCTCGTAGACGAAGTGCGATTCCAGCAGGGCCGACAGGCCGTCCAGCTCGGTGCGCACGTCACGCGGGCCGCCGGGTGCGTCGGAGGCCAGCAGGGTCTCCAGGTCGCGCAGGATGACGGCCACCTGCTCGTGGTCCCGGCGCAGCTCGTCGAGGACGGGGCGCAGTTCGGGGAACTCGGCGGCGAGCACCGGGAAGGCCGTGGCGTCCTCGCCGGTGTGGTGGGTGGTGATCGCCGAGCAGAAGGTCAGGCAGTGGGTGCGCAGGTCGCGCAGGGAGCCGCCGCGGCCGGCGGTGTCGCGCAGCCTGGCCAGCTCTTCGCGGAGCCGGAGGTGCACGTCGATCAGTTGGTTGCCGAAGGCCGCCAGACGGCGGGCCGGCTCGGGGAAGTCGTCCATGGGTCTTGTCCGATGTCACGGCGCCTCCATGCCCGCGGCGGTCTCCTGGCCGGGTGCACTGCGACGCTGACTCGGGATCAGATCATGCTTTTCGCGGCGGATCAACTCGGAGGGCCGAGCCCCGAAGAGGCCCGGCCTCAGGAGAGGCGTGCCCGGCGTCAGGTGCAGGGGGTGTTGTCGAGGGTGAAGGCGGCCGGCGGGGCGGTGTTGCCCGTGTGGGTGGCCTGGAAGCCGAACGACGCCGAGGCGCCGGGCGCGATCGTGGCGTTGTAGGCGACGTTCCGGGCGGTGACCTGGCCCGTGGTGGGGGAGATCGTGGCGTTCCAGGCGGAGGTGGCGGTCTGGCCCGCGGGCAGCGTGAAGCTCAGCGCCCATGAGGGCAGGGCCGTGGCGCCGGTGTTGGTGATCGTGACGGCGGCCGTGAGGCCGGTGTTCCAGGCGTTGGTGGTGTAGGAGACGCGGCAGGCGCCCGGAGGGTTCGGCGTGGGGGTCGGCGTGGGGCTCGGGCCGCTGCCGGTGAGGCCGAAGAAGGCGAGGGCGGCGGCGGCCATCCCGCTGGTGGGCAGGCTGTGCCCCACGCCCTGGACGCTCACCGCCTCGACCGGCGCGGTCGACCCCGTGCTGCCGTACCTGGTCCTGGTCCAGCCGGGCTGGGGCTGGTCGGTGAGGCTGGGGGTCTGGGGCAGGCCGTGGACGTTCGTCCACTGCTTGATCTCCTCCTGGAAGTTCGGGTAGCGCAGGGTGGCGTCCTCGGTGCCGTGCCACACCTGCATGCGCGGGCGGGGGCCGGTGTAGCCGGGGTAGGCGGCGCGTACCAGTTCACCCCACTGCTGCGGGGTCTTGGTGAGCCGGCCGTTCGCGCACGCGCTGTTCCAGCTCGACCCGTCGGTGGTGGCGAAGCAGCCGAACGGCACGCCCATGAACGCCGCTCCCGCCTGGAACACGTCGGGATAGTCGCCCAGCAGCACGTTCGTCATCATGCCGCCGGAGGAGGCGCCGGTCACGTACGTGCGGGCGGGGTCGGTGGCGTACCGCTGCTGGACGTACCGGACCATGGATACGATGCCGACGGGGTCGCTGCCGCCGTCGTGCCTCAGCGCCTGCGGGGAGGAGACGTCGAAGCAGGAGCCGCTCCTGGTCGCCGAGGGGTAGATCACGATGAACTTGTGGCGGTCGGCGAGCGAGGCGAACTCCGTGCCGGAGTGGAAGGCGGGGCCGGAGCCGGTGCAGTAGTGCACGGCGACCAGCAGCGGCGGACGGGTTCCGACGCCGTCCGGGACGTACAGGTGCATGCGCAGACCTGTCGGGTTGGCGCCGAATCCGGTCACCTCGGTGAGCTGGGCCGAGGCGGCCGGGGGAGCGGTGACCAGGCCCGCGACGACGAGCGCGGCGACGGCGATCACGGCGCCCGCCAGTCGAGCTCTCAGGTTCATCGGGTTCCTCTCGTTCGCCTGAAATATTGCGAGTATGAAGAGAAACTTTCGGGACGGCAATGGCCTGACTGCCTGCCGCGCTTTGACCTGGGCCAGGTCGGAGAACAACCGTGAAACTTTCGGGTCAGGCGTAGCGCCGGGCCAGCTCCGCCGCCGCCGCGCCCAGAGCCTCGCGCAGCGCGGGCGGCGACAACACCTCGACGTCGGTCCCGAGCCGCAGGAACTCGCCGAGCGCGTGGTCGTGCGACTCGATCGGCAGGGTGACCCGCGTCCAGCCCTCGGCGTCCGGCGGCTCGGCGGTCTCCCGAGCCGCCGCCGCGACGCCGGGCGTCATGAGGTCGGGCAGGCGCTCCAGGCCGCGCGGCGACAGCCGGACCACCGCCTCGCCGCGCCGCAGCCTGGCCTCGAACTCGGCCAGGTAACCCTGCCAGTACGCCGTCAGGGAGAAGCCCTCCGGCCTGGTGAACGTCTCCGGGAGCGCGTGCAGGTCGAGGATCTGGGAGACGCGGTAGGTGCGGACGTGCTCGCCGCAGCGCGCCACCAGGTACCAGCGGCCCGCCTTGACCACCAGCCCGTACGGCTCCAGCCGCCGTTCCACCTCCTGCGGCGCCTTCCACCGCCGGTAGGTGACCTGAACAGGCCGCTCGTTCCACACGGCGTCGGCCACGGCGGGCAGGTACGTGACCGGCTCGGCGTCCCGGTACCAGGAGGGCGCGTCGAGATGGAACCGCTCCTGGATGCGGCCCGCGCGGTCGCGCAGCTCGACGGGGAGCGCGGCCATCAGCTTGAGCTGGGCGGCGGTCACCACCGCGCCGAGGCCCAGCTCGGCCGCCGGCCCCGGCAGCCCGGCCAGGAACAACGACTCGGCCTCGTCGGTGGTCAACCCGGTGAGCCGGGTGCGGTAGCCGGCCAGGAGCTGATAGCCGCCGTTGGGCCCGGCGTCGCCGTAGAGCGGGATGCCGGCGGCGTGCAGGGACTCCATGTCGCGGTAGATGGTGCGGACGGAGACCTCCAGGCGCTCGGCGAGGTCGTGGGCCGTCATACGGCCCCGTGTCTGCAACAGCAGCAGGATCGAGACCAGGCGGGAGGCGCGCACGGACACTGACACTACATGTCAGTGACCCGGCCGTACGTTCGCCCGCATGAACGACTTCGATTTCCTCGCCGGCACCTGGGACGTCGTGAACCGCCGGCTCCTCAAGCCGCTGACCGGCAGCGACGAATGGGACGAGTTCCCCGGCCGTTCGGTCGCGACCCGGCACTTCGACGGCGCGGCCAGCTTCGACGAGATCGCCTTCCCCACCAAGGGCCGGCACGGGCTGACCGTACGCGTCTACAACCCCGGGACGCGGCTGTGGTCGATCTACTGGGGCAGCAGCGCGAGCGGCACGCTGGACACCCGGCCCATGGTGGGCGGATTCACCGGGAACCGGGGCGAGTTCCACGGCGAGGAGACCCACGAGGGCCGGCCGGTGCGCTGCCGGTTCGTCTGGACCGTCGTCGACGAGCAGCGGGCCAGGTGGGAGCAGGCCTTCTCGGCGGACGACGGCCAGACCTGGGAGACCAACTGGACGATGGACTTCACCCGGGCGTCCTGAGCGAGGGGCTTCGTCCGGGCCTCAGGACGCCTGGCCGCGCACCCACAGGACCGTGGCCACGGCCAGCACCGCGACCAGCAGCAGGAGCCCGCCCACCAGGACCACCCACCGCCAGGCGGACTTCGGGGGCGGCGTGGTCTCGTACAAGGGGACGTCGGGGAGCATGTCGGGGGTGTAGGGCAGACTCTGCGTGTACGGCGCCTCCGGCGGACCCTGCGGGGGGTGTTCCGGATGCGGGACGCGATGTCGGACGGTCCGGTTCGGGTCCGGCTCCTGCGGCTCTCGCTTCATGATCCCCTCAGACACGGCTCTGGAGGTGGGTTTCATCGACATTGTCATACTTGCCGGTGAAACGCGGTCCAGACGTCGGAAGGCTCAGTAACCGCTCTGATCGCCCCCGTGCGGCGGCTGCGGCGGCTGCCAACCACCCTGGGGGCCGGGCTGAGGGCCACCCTGGGGGCCGGGCTGGGGGCCGGGCTGCTGGTAGGGCTGCTGGTAGGGCTGGTGGTACGGCTGCGGGGGCTGCTGCCAGCCGGGGCCCTGCGGCCGCTCCTGCCGGGGGGCGGCGCGGCGCGCGACGACGGCCCAGATCAGCAGCCCGATGCCGGCCAGGTGGAAGAGCGAGGAGATGAGGTACGCGAACGGCAGGGCGGCCAGCATGCTGGAGCCGTACGACTCGATCAGCGTCTGGGTCAGGATCGCCAGCACGAGGTTGATCAGGGTGCCGATCAGCAGCAGCCCGCAGCCCGACATGCCGAGGGTGGCCGCGCGGCCCACGTGCCGTCTGTTCATCCCGATCAGGACGATGCCCACGACCAGCAGCAGGGCGGTCACGAGGGTGGGGAGCAGGTTCGTGAGTATGTTGAGGAAACTCATGGGGCGACTCCAGCCAGAAGGGGGACTCGGGCGACGTTACGGGGATCCGCGCAGTTCTTCCACCGCACGGCTGATCGACTGCAGGTCGAGACCGCCCTTGTGCCGGCGGCCGTTCAGGAACAGGGTGGGGGTGCCGCGTACGCCGCTCTCCCTGCCCGACGCCTCGTCGAGCGCGATGCGGGAGGCCTGCCCGGCCACGTCCGCCCAGGGGTCGACGTCGAGTTCGGCGGCGTAGTGCTCGAGGTCGGCGTCGGTGAGGAAACGCTGGTTGTCGTAGAGGATGTCGTGCATCTCCCAGAACCGGCCGTGGTCGGCGGCGGCCTCGGAGACGATGGCGGCGGACGCGGCCCGTGGATGCAGCGTCCGGATCGGGAAGTGCCGGAAGACCAGCCGGACGTCGGGGTTCCGGCGCAGGATCTCCTCCAGCACCGGGTGGAGACGGCCGCAGTAGGGGCACTCGAAGTCGCCGTACTCGACGATGGTCACCTTCGCGGTCGCCGGACCCCGTACGTGATCGTCGGGGCCGACCGGCACGGACAGCACGTCGGGCAGCTCCTCGTCGGGCTCGGCCTCGGGCGGCGCGCAGACGCCCCCCCGGTCCCAGGCCAGCCGGAAGACCACCCAGCCCAGCGCGGCGGACAACAACGACCCGGCCAGGATGCCGATCTTGGCCTGGCTCTGGATCGCCGGGTCGTCGAAGGCCAGGTCGACGATGAACAGCGCCACCGTGAAACCGATGCCGGACACCGCCGCGCCGCCCAGCAACTGCCCCCACACCAGGTTCCCCGGCAGGATGCCCCAGCCGAACCGCAGCGGCAGCCACGTGCCGAGCGAGATCCCGGCGAACTTCCCGAGCAGCAGCCCCAGCGCGATGCCGAGTGAGATCGGCGAGGTCAGCGCCGCCCGCAGGGTCTCGCCGTCGAGCCGCACCCCGGCGTTGGCCAGCGCGAACACCGGCACGATCACGTAGCTGCTCCAGGGATGCAGGCGGAGCTGGAGCCGTTCGTTGACCGAGACGGCACGCTGCACGCGCCGCGAGGCCTCCCTGGCCGCCCGCGCGCTCGGCTCGGTGGTGAACTCCTGGACGGCCTCGCCCGCCAGCAGCAGCTTCTGGTCGCTGGGGGCGTAGACGAACACGAGGACGCCCAGCGCGATGCCCACGAGCGTCGGATGGATGCCGCTCTCCAGCGTCGCGACCCACAACCCGAACCCGAGCGCGATGTAGGCCGGCGCCCGCCAGATCTTCAGCCAGCGCAGCAGCACGATCGCCGCCAGCAGCACGACGGCCACGACGAGCGCGGTGAGCTGGAGGCTGGCCGTGTAGAAGATCGCGATGATCATGATGGCCAGCACGTCGTCCACGATGGCCAGCGTCAGCAGGAACGCCCGCAGCGGGTCGGGACAGCGCGCGCCGACCACGGCCAGCACGCCCAGCACGAACGCGGTGTCGGTGGCGATCGGCACGCCCCACCCACCCGCGCCGGGGCCGCCGAGGTTGAGCGCGAGGTAGACGGCGGCGGGCACGAGCATGCCGCCGAGGGCGGCCACGGCCGGGACGGCGATCAGCCGCCGGTCCCTGAGCTGCCCGAGGCGCACCTCGTAGGAGACCTCCAGGCCGATCAGGAAGAAGAACACGCTCATGAGGCCGTCGTTGACCCAGTGGCGCAGGTCGAGGGAGAACACCGCGTCGCCGAACGAGATGCCCATGGGCAGGTGCCAGAACGACTCGTAGGTCTCGGCCCACGGCGAGTTGGCCCAGACCATGGCCAGGGCGGTGGCCACGAGCAGCACGCTCGTGCTGCCCGCCTCGGTCTTGAAGAACGCCCGCAACATCGTCAGATCTCCCCCCGGAGATCCGATCTTAGAACCCGCCCCGGCGGCGGCCGGGCCCGGCGGGGGTGTTCCCGCCGGGCCCGGATGTCACAGGTTGCGGAGATAGGCCAGGGACGGCGCGAAGAAGTACTCGCCGCCCTTCATCGTGATCGTCTGGGCGACCTGGGACTGCGGGGCCGACGCCTCGTCCCGGCCCCACACCTTCGGCCAGCTCACCTTGACGTCGCGGGCTCCCTGCCCGATGAGCGGGTCGTGCCCGGTCGCCGGGTTCTGGAAGTCCTCGTTGTTCGCCCAGCTCTGCTGCGTGAACTCGAACTGGGCGAGCAGGCTGCTGTTGAACGCCATGAACAGCAGGCCGACCTCACCGCTCGGGCGGGTGCCGGGCGGGGAGTCGTCCCAGGGGTCGTCGGTGCGGTCGCCGTAGGTCTGGCCCCGGCGGGCCATGAGGACCTCGCGGCCGAACGATCGCGGGTTCGTCTTCCTGATGTGCCCGCTGAAGGGGCACTTCGAGCCCGAGTCGTCGTCGAAGGTGAAGTCGTTGGCCACCGGGCCCCCGCCCGGCTTCTGCTTGAGCGTGACGGGGGTGCCGTCCTTGAAGCGGCCGACGAGCATGGCGCCCGCGCGGTCGCGGTCGGCGCCGAGCAGGCCGAGGGCGTCGGCCAGGTCCTGCTCGATCTCCTTGAACGCCCGTACGTTCTGCTCCAGCTTCCTGAAGACCAGGTAGCTGCCGAAATGCCGCTTCGGGTGCGGCGCGAAGGGGTCGGCGACCAGGATGTTGGAGAGCGGGAAGGCGGGGTCCCAGTGCTCCTTCGGCTCCTTGTCCACCTCGTCCTGCACGAACAGCGGCTGGCTGCGGCCGTCCACGTACCCGAAGTGCTCGATGCCGTCGCCGGCGGGGTTGCGCATGCCCTGGCCGGTCTCCTCGCCGAGCAGCCGCGCGCTGGCGGGCAGCTCGCCCAGGATCTCCTCGCGCAGCTCCTCGACCCGGTCCTGGCGGGCGTCGCCGATGAGGATGACGGCGTGGATCTCCCGCTGGTAGGCGGGCTCCCACTCCGTCACCGGCGGGTCGTCCAGCTCGGCGCCGCGCCGCTTCATGCCGTCGCGGAACGCCTTGTCGCCGAACTTGCGCACGTCCTCGACCGAGTGGCCGAGGTCGCGGTAGCCGGCCTTGCTGATGCCGATGCCGACGTACGGTGTGCCGCGCCGGCCGTTCGCGCCGAACTCGCGCACCTCCTCGAGGTGCCGGCGCGCCGACTTCATCTTGGTGACGGCGATGTGCCGCAGGAACGCCTTTCCCGCGGCGACGTCGTTGAACCTGACGAACAGCACGGACAGGTGCTCGCGCACGTGCGCGCGGAGAATGTTGGGCTGGAGATTGTCCAGCATCTCCTTGGTGTCCGCGTCGAGCTTGGCCGAATCCCAGGCCAGAGGTTGTGCGTTGTTCAGGTCGACAGTCATTGTCGCCGAATCCCTTCCCCGTTTCGAAATGAATCGGGCCCCCTGCATCTGTACGACTCCCGGGAATGCGAGAAAGTTTCCGTTGATCAGGTCAGTTCGATTTCCTGATCAAACCTGGCGGACCGTACATAATGACCGGATGAAGAACCGGGGCTGGGGACGTTCCAGCGGCACCCGCGACACGCTGCTGCGCGCGGCCCGCGAGGTCTTCCTGGCCAAGGGGTACGCCGAGGCCACCGTCGCCGACATCGTCGAGACGTCGGGCATCAGCGTCGGCAGCCTGTACCACCATTTCGGCGGCAAGCCGGGCCTGTTCCTCGCCCTGTGGGAGCAGTTCATGCGCGGCCAGGAGGAACGCACCTCCCGCGCGGCCAAGGCCACCGCGGGCGCCGGCGAGGAACGGTTCCTGGCCGGCGCCCGCGCCTATCTGGAGGGCTCGTGGGAGCAGCGCGACGTGGCCAGGCTGTTCCTGGAGAACGACGGCCCGGCCGAGTTCACCACCCTGCGCAGGCAGCGCGGCTGGGAGTGGATCGGCGGCAACAAGCGGCTGCTCGGCCTGGCGGACACGCCGGAGGGCAACGTGCTGGTGGTGCTGCTGACCACGGTGATGGGCGAGGCCGGGCGCGAGGTGGCGGCCTGCGAGTCCGACGAGGACGCCCAGGTGACCATCGACGAGGTGATCCGGATCGTCCGCCGCATGCTGGCTACGACGGGCGGCGTACCGCGGCCTTCTCCCTGAGGACGATTCCGCCGCACGCCCGCGATGCGAGCGTGTAACCCATGGACGCACTGCGCAAAGCCCTCGGCGCGCTCTCACTGACCTACGCGTTGATCTTCGCCGGGGCCGCGCTGCTGCACTCGGGCATCACGGTCGGCCCGCTGTCCCAGCCGGTCGTGCCGCCCGCGGTGGTGGTGGAGACGTTGTGCGCCCTGGGCCTGTTCACCGGCGGCCACGGCGCGCTGGCCCGCCGCCGGTGGGCCTGGGACGGCCTGGTCTACACCCACGCGGGGGCCCTGGGCGGCGTGCTGATCGGCATTTTGGCGCTGGCCCTGGACCCGTCGTCGGCCACGGCCCTGAGCACCTGGTTCCACGACACGATGGCGGTGCTGCTGGCCGCCGGTCTGGCCGGGGCCTTCTACGCCTCCAGATCGCGCAGGTGATCGGCCGCCTCGGGCAGCTGGTCCTCGGTGAACACGCGGACGCCGTGCGCCTCGAGCAGTGCGGTGGTCACCCCCTGGCCGGGCACCCGCCGTCCGCCGAACGTGCCGTCGTAGACCGCCAGCGCGCCGCACGAGGGGCTGCCCTCCTTGAGCACGGCCAGCCGGATCCCGGCCGCGCGGGCGGCCGCCAGCGCGGCCCGCGCCCCGGCCACGAACTCGGCCGTCACGTCGGAGCCGTCGCTCGCCAGCACGCGCGCGTCGCCGGAGAGCACCGCCGCCCCGCCCGCGCCGCCCTCGATCTCGGCCGCCGGGCGCGGAACGGGCAGCCCGCCCGTCACCTCGGGGCAGAAGACCACCAGCCGGCCCTCCGCCCGCCAGCCCGCGAGCAGGGCGTCGGCGCTGGTCTTCGCGCCGCCGTCGTAGCGGACCCGGCGGCCCATCAGGCAGGCGCTGACGAGGATTCTCTGCACGTCCCCGATCCTATGAGCGCGATCGGCACCAGCGAGACGACGGCCAGGACGCCCGCGCAGCCGGCCGACGGCAATTTCGAGCGCGGCCTGTCGTGGGTGCTGGACGGAATCGAGGGCGACCTGCACGGGCGCTAACCTGTGTCCCGATGAACACCACCGTCGCCACGATCGTCATCGCCGGCTCACTGCTGCTCATGCTGGCGAGCCTGGTCGTCGCCGTCCGCAATCGGCCCATGGGCATGGTCCTGCTGGTCGGCTTCGCCGTGCTGGAAGTCGCGATCCTGGTGCAGGCCGGGTTCGTGATCGCGGCGGTGAGCGGCGGCGCGGGGCCGCCGGAGAAGGTCACGCTGTTCGGGTACATCGGCGGTCAGGTGCTCATCCCGCCCGCCGGGGTGTTCCTCGCGCTGGCCGAGCGCAGCCGGTGGGGCACGGCGATCCTGGTCGTGGCCGGGTTCGCGATCGCGGTGATGAACGCGCGGCTGCTGCAGATCTGGCAGGGCGTGGCGTGAGCGCCCCTATCGGCAGCGGCCCCGGGCGCGCGCTGGTCGCCGTCTACGGGCTGTTCTCGCTGGCGGCCGGGGCGCGGGCGGCGGTGCAGATCGCCACCAGGTTCGACGAGGCGCCGCTGGCCTACGCGCTGTCGGCCTTCGCCGCGCTGGTCTACGTCGTGCTCACCGTCGCCCTCGTGCGCGGCGCCCGCCGTCTCGCGCTCGGCGCGCTCGCCATCGAGCTGGCCGGCGTGCTGCTGATCGGCACCGCGAGCGTGGTCGACCCGGCGGCCTTCCCCGACGCCACGGTGTGGTCCTCGTACGGCAAGGGTTACCTGTTCATCCCCCTCGTGCTGCCCTTCGTGGGTCTCTACTGGCTGCTGCGCAGGCGTTAACGCCGGGCGTGCGCGGGCAGGGACAGACCCCATGAGCACGATCGAGCACTCAGTAGACGTCAACGTCCCGATCCGCGTGGCCTACAACCAGTGGACCCAGTTCGAGAGCTTCCCCGAGTTCATGGAGGGCGTGGAGTCCGTCAAGCAGATCTCCGACACGCTCACCGAGTGGGTGGTCGAGATCGCCGGGGTCCGCCGCGAGTTCCAGGCCGAGATCACCGAGCAGCACCCCGACGAGCGCGTCGCCTGGCGCGGCACGGACTCGCCGCACCACGCGGGTGTCGTCACCTTCCACCGCATCGACGCCGACACCACCAAGGTCACCCTCCAGATGGAGTACGACCCCGAGGGCGTCGTCGAGACCGTCGGCGACGCGCTGCAGATCGTCCGGCTGCGCATCAGGAACGACATGGAGCGGTTCAAGTCGTTCATCGAGTCGCGCGGCGGCGAGACGGGCGGCTGGCGCGGCGACGTCCCCGGCGCCCACCAGCACCAGCACGAGCACGGCTCCACCTACGGCGACAGCGGCGCGCCGGTCCCGCCCGGGACCGTCGGCGGCGGTGACTACCCGCCGAGCGGCACCCTGCCGCCCCCCGGCCCGGTTCCCCCGCGCAACCAGCCCCCGGAGGGCCCGAGCCCGGTCCTGTAGGACGGGCTCTCCCCTGAGAATCTCAGCCCCCGCCCCGGGGGCTTTCTCATGTCCAGGAATAAAGGGACATTTCGGTCCTGTTAAGGTGGTGATTCGTCCCATGATTTGATGAGTGGAGGACCTGACCAGCATGAGCGTGCTAGCCCAAGAGGCCCGTGGCAGAACAGGCAGAACCGCCCCCCTGGCCTGGCTTCTCGTGCTGGGCATCGTTCTGGCGGCGTTGAACCTGCGCACGGCCGTCACCAGCGTCGGGCCGCTGCTGGACCAGCTCGCGGGAGCGCTCGGCATGAGCAGCGTCGGCACCGGCCTGCTCACCACGCTGCCCGTGCTGGCCTTCGCCGGCGTCGGCGCGATCACCCCCACGCTGGCCCGCCGGATCGGCGAGCACCGGTTGCTGCTGCTCGCGCTGGTCACCCTCGGCTCGGGCATGCTGGTCAGGTCGCTGGTCGGGACGGCCCCGGTGTTCCTGCTGAGCAGCGCGGTCGCGCTGTCCGGCGGCGCCGTCGGCAACGTGCTCATCCCGACGCTGATCAAGCGTCACTTCCCCGGGCGTACCGGGATCATGACCACCGTCTACACCACGGCCCTGGCGGCGGGCACCATGCTGGCCGCCGCCGCGACCGTGCCGATCGAGCGCGCGTCGGGGGACTGGCACATCGCGCTCGGCGTGTGGGCGGCCCTGGCCGCCGTGGCCGCCATTCCGTGGCTTGCGCTGCTGCGCAGTGAGCCGGAGCGGGACACGGGCAGCCGGGACGCGGGCATCTCGACCCTGCTCAGGAGCAGGCTCGCCTGGATGGTGGCGATCTACTTCGGCACCCAGTCGATGATCGCCTACATCATGTTCGGGTGGCTGGCCACGATCCTCACCGACGGGGGCTACACCTCCTCGCAGGCCGGGATCATGCTCGGCGTGTTCACCGCACTGAACATCCCGGTCTCGATCCTGGTGCCGACGATCGCCGCGCGCTTCCGTGACCAGCGGCCGGTCGTCGTGGGGCTGGTCGTGTTCTACACGATCGGCTTCCTCGGGCTGTGGTTCGCGCCCTCCTCGACCGCCATGGTCTGGGTGGTGTTCGTGGCGGTCGGCATGGGGTCGTTCCCGCTGGCGCTGGTGATGCTGGGGCTGCGCACCCGTACGCCGGAGAGCACGGCCGCGCTGTCGGCCTTCGGGCAGAGCGCCGGATATCTCATCGCCGGCGCCGGCCCGCTGCTGGTCGGGGTGATCTACCAGATGACCGGCGGCTGGGCGCTGACGTACGTGCTGATCTTCGGCGTGATCGCCGTCCAGCTCGCCACCGGCCTGTACGCCGGCCGCGACCGCTATCTGGAGGACGAGCGCCGCCCTGCCACAATGACCAGGTGAGATCCACTGTCGTCACCTTCCCCAACGGCCAGGTCAGCGGCCGTTCCCCGATTGTCGGGGCCGTGCCGGTGGGGGACCGGCACGGCCTCGTCACCGCCGAGACGCCGTTCCACCCCCTCGACCACACCTGGCCCGACCAGCCCGCAGACCGGGGGACGATCGGCGAGCTGCCGGTCCTCGACTGCGTGACAGGGGCCCAGTCGAACGACGGTGAGATCTTCGTCGGCGAGTCCGTCCCGGTCCGGCGGGGCGCCGAGGGCTGGGAGTGGCTGGTCGTCCACGTCACCGACACCCCGCTGCCCGTCGGCGCCGAGGTGGCCCTGGAGGTGGACGCCGGATACCGGGCGGCGCTCTCGGCCGGCCACACCGCCTGCCACCTGGCCGCGCTGGCGCTCAACGCGGCGCTGGCGGACCGGTGGCGCAAGGAGGTGCGGCTGGACCGGCTGGGCCACCCCGACTTCGACCAGACGGCGATCACCTCCTCGCGCATCGTGCCGCACGGCAGCGTGGACGAATACCGCCTCGGCAAGTCGCTGCGCAAGAAGGGCTTCTCCGCCGACGACCTGGATCTGACCGAGCTGGCCCAGCGGGTGAACGAGCAGCTCGGGACGTGGGTGGCGGCCCGCGCGCCGGTCCGGCTCGACGTGCCGGGGCCCGGTCTGACCGCGTTGCGCACCTGGCACTGCTCGCTGCCCGAGGGGGAGGCGTCGATCCCGTGCGGCGGCACGCACGTGCGCGACACGGCGGAGCTGGGCACGGTCGAGGTCGCGTTCACCCTGGAGGAGGCCGCCCTCACCATGCGCACCACCTGCGGCTAGCGGGCCCTGACTCCGGGGCCCCTCAGGCTCTGGCGGCCAGGAAGGCGAGCACCCGGCGCCACGCGTCCGCGCAGATCGCCTCGTGCTCGCCGTGGGCCTCGTCGAAGAAGCCGTGCGGGGCGCCCGGGTAGACGACGATCTCGTGCTCCACCCCGGCCCCGGCCAGCGCGGCCCCGAACTCCGCCACCTGCTCGGCCGGGATGCCCTCGTCGGCCCCGCCGAACAGGCCGAGGATCGGCGCGCCCAGCTCGGCGGCGTGCTGGGTGGGGCCGGGGCCGTACGGGCCGGCGATCCCCGGCGCGCCGTAGAACCCGATCACGCCGGCGAACCCGAACCTGGACGCCGAGGCGAAGAACGCGTTCCTGCCGCCCATGCAGAAGCCGAGCGCCACCGCCGGCCGTCCCAGGTGCTCGGTGGCGGCCCGGATGTCGGTCTGGATGTTCTCCCTGGTCAGCTTGGGGATGTGGGCCATGACCTGGAACGACTCGCCCCGGTCGGCGTCGGTGGCGGTCCTGCCGTAGTAGTCGAGGGCGAGCGCCGGATGACCCTGTTCGGCCAGCCGTACGGTGAGCTGCTTGTAGAAGCCGTGCAGGCCGCGGACGTCGGGCAGGATCACGACGCCGGGCCCGCTCACCTGGTCGGGACGGGACTCGTAGGCGGCGAACGACGTGCCGTCGGAGGAGGTCAGGCGCAGGTCGGCGGAGCGGGTGCCGGTGATCGGCGGTTGCGGGCGCGGTGGTGCGGCGTCGTTGTCGTAGCACATAGTGCCGGGAAACTACCAAAGCTGGATTGATAAAGCTAGACTTGGTTTTGTGCTCGCCAAGGAACTGCGGATCTCGGTCGGGCGGCTCGCCCGCCGCATCCGGCAGCTTTACACCAACGCCTCGGGCGACGACGTGTCGTTCACCGAGCTCGCCGTGCTCTCCCGCCTCGACCGGGACGGGCCGCACACCTCGGCTCAGCTCGCGCACCTGGAACGCATCACCGCCCAGGCGATCGGCACCGTCCTGGGCGGCCTCCACCAGCGCGGCATGGTGGCCCGCGAGCCCGACCCGGGCGACCGGCGGCGGGTGATCACCGCCATCACCGGCTCCGGCCGCGCCGCGCTGGTCAGCCGCGAACAGGTGATCACCGAACGCCTGGCCGCGGCCGTCGACTCCCTCGCCCCCGACGAACGCGAACGCCTCGCCGCGGCCCTGCCCGTCCTCGCCGACCTGGCCGAACGGCTCTGAGGCGTCAGCATGTGTTGACAAGCTCCCCTCTGTCAGCACATGCTGACACCATGGACGTCACCGAACTGGCCGGGGCGGCATCCGACCGCGACCCCGGAACGGGCCTCGCGGCGGTGGCCGCGCTCAGGGCCCTGCTGGAGGAGCTGGAAGCCGTCCACGTCAGCAACGCCCGCGCGGCCGGCTGGTCGTGGGAGCAGATCGCCGGCGCGCTCGGGGTCCGGCGGCAGTCCGCCCATCGCAAGCACGCCCGCAGAACGGGGAGGTAGCAGGTGTTCGACAGGTTCACAGAAGGCGCCCGCCGGGCGGTGGTCCGGGCCGGGATCCTCGCGCTCGACGCCCACCGCACCACGCTCGACGCCGACCTCCTGCTGCTGGGCGTGGCCGAGGTGCGGCCGTTCTCGCTGTCGTCGTTCACCGCCTCCGGCGCCGGCCTGCGCGCCCGCATCGACCTGGGCGACGCGCGTGCGCTGCTGGCCACCCTCGGCATCGACCTCGACGAGGTGCACCGCCGTACCAGAGCCGGGACGGACGCGCCTGACCAGTGGGTGCTGCGCCGATCCCGGCTGCGCCCGCTGCGCGTGACCCTGGACGGGCCGCTGGGCCGGATCCCGCTGGCCATGCACGCCAGGAAGGTGATCGAGGTGGCGATGTGGAAGCCGGGGCCGGTCACCGGCGAACGGCTGCTGTGGGGCCTGCTCGCCGACGGCGCGAACGGCGCCGGCCGGCTGCTCGACGAGGCCGGGGTCGACGTGGCCGCGCTGGTCAGGGAGGCGGGCATCCCGTCCCGCCGCGCCGCCTGACGGCACGCCGTTCAGGGCGGGCCGGAGAGCTCCTCCGGCCCGCCGGGGTGCGGGATCCGGCGTGACGCGAGGGGTCCGGAAGTCCGATACACTTGGTGATCGCAAGGGGCTATGGCGCAGTTGGTAGCGCGCCTCCATGGCATGGAGGAGGTCTGGGGTTCGAATCCCCATAGCTCCACAGAAGAGAAGGTGGCGTCCACAAGGGCGCCACCTTTTTTCGTGCCTGCGTCAGGCCGTGTCAATACCTCTCAGGTCACCTCTTGTCCGGACCTGGGGGAGACGCGGGCGGCCGGCCGGAGCCGGGATCGTCGGGGGCATGCGACTTCAACGACTGCAGATCTCGGCGCTGTCCGTCCTCGCGCTCGTCGTGGCGCTCGCGCTCGCGCCGCTGCCCGGGTTGCCGTACACCATGGGGTTCGCGCCGCACTGGGTGACCGTCCTGGCCGCCGTGCTGGGGGCGGTCTTCGTGGTGCGGCCGCATCCGGCGGGGCTGCTGCCCGTCCTGCTGCTGCTGTGGTCGGCGGGCGGGCTCGTGCTCGACGTCTTCCGCGCCTTCTTCGCGCTCACCGGGATCCCCGCCGGGGAGTTCGCGCAGGTCGACTGGCCCGGGATGGCGCTGCGCGGGCTCAGCCTGGCGGGCTGCGCGCTGCTGGGCGCGCTGCTGCTGCCGCGCGTCAGGGTGCCCGGCGGGCCCTGGCTCGGGTACGCCGCGTTCGCCATCGGGTTCGTCTACCCCCTGGCCAAGCTCTACTGGTCGGCGGGCGGCACCCTGCTGCGCCCCGCGGACTACGGCGAGGGCTTCCCGTACGGCGAGACGATCATGCTGGTCATCGGGGCGGTGGGCTCGCTGGCCCTCGTGCAGAGGTGGGGACGGTCGCTGCCGCGGCGGCTGGTGCTGGCCGGCGGTTGGACGGGCGCCGCCATGTTGACCACTATGGGAGCCATGTCCGTTCTCGGCACGCTCTCCCAGCTCCTCGGCCTCACCCAGGGGCCCGTGCCGCTGTCCGATGCGGCCGCGGTGGCGGCGGTCGCGGTCGTGTACGGGAGCTGGCTGCTGTTCGGGCTGGCGGTCGCCGGGGCCACCCTCTCCTACCAGCGCACGACGGCGCGATGACGCCCCGCCGCGCCGACGTGGTCCTGGCCCTGGTCGCCGGGGTGACACTGTTTCCGCTCTCCCTGACGGTGGCGGTGTTGTCGGCGCCCGGCGTGCGGGCGGTCCTGCTGGCGGGTGCCTGCCTGGTGGCGCACGCGGCCGTGGCCTACCGGCGGCGGACGTGGGCCTTCCTCGTGGTCGCCGCGGCCTTCGCCGTCCAGGTCGCGGTGACCGGGTTGTTCCTCGTGCTGCCGTCGTCGGCGCTGTTCCCGCTCGCGGTCTACTCCTGCGCGGCCCACGCCCGGCGCAACCCGCCGCTGCTGGTCGGCCTGGCGGGGGCGGGGGCGGCGGCGGCCAGGTTCGCGACCGACTCCAGCGTCGCGGCGGCCGGGCTCGGGCCGGACCCGTGGCTGCTGCTCGGGCTGCTGGCCGCGGTGGTGGTCGCGGCGTGGGGGCTCGGCCTGTACCGGCGGACCCAGCTGGCCCACCTCGACCTACTGCGGGAGCGGGCCCGCGAGGCCGCGGCGCGGGCCACCGCCGAGGAACGGGCGCGGATCGCCAGGGAGATGCACGACGTGGTCGCCCACGCGCTGGCCGTCATCGTCGCCCAGGCCAGGGGCGGCCGGTTCGCGCCCGCGCGGGCGGCCGAGATCCTGGCCGCGATCGAGGAGACGGGCCGCGCGGCTCTCACGGACATGCGGGCCGCCGTCGGCGTGCTGCGCGCCTCGCCAGGGGACGGGCCGCCGCCCGGACTGACCGGCCTGCCGGACCTGGTGGCGCGGACCAGGGACGCCGGGCTGCCCGTCGAGGAGATCGTGCGCGGCACGCCGCGTCCCCTCGGGCCGGGGGCCGACCTCGTCGCGTACCGCGTGGTGCAGGAGGCGCTGACGAACACACTCAGGCACGCGGGTGCGGGCGCGCGCAGCACCCTCCATCTGGAGTGGACGGACGACGCCCTGCGCATCACCGCCGGCGACGCGGGCGGCACCGCCGCTGCTGGAACGCGCGGTGACGGGCCGGGGAACGGGCTGGCGGGCATGCGCGAGCGGGTGACCGCACTGGGCGGGACCCTGGACGTCCGGACGGAGGAGGAAGGCGGGTTCGTCGTCGAGGCCCGCCTTCCGTACCCGGCATGACCATCGGCGTGTACGTCGTCGACGACCAGCGGCTGGTGCGTACCGGCACGGTGATGGTGATCGACGCCCAGGACGACATGCGCGTGGTCGGGGAGGCGGGCGACGGGGTGGAGGCGCTGGCCGGGCTGCGCGCGGTGACGGCGGACGTGGTGCTCATGGACGTCCGCATGCCGCGCATGGACGGCGTCGAGGCGGCCCGGCGGCTGCTGGCGGCCCCCGGCGCGCCCAAGGTGATCGTCCTGACCACCTTCGACCTGGACGAGTACGCCTTCGCCGCGCTGCGGGCCGGTGCGTCGGGGTTCCTGCTCAAGGACGCACCCGCCGAGGAGCTGCTGGCCGCGGTGCGGACCGTCCACCGGGGGGACGCGGTGATCGCCCCCTCGACCACCCGCCGCCTGCTCGACCACGTCGCGCCGCAGCTGCCGGACGCCGGGCCCGACCCGCTGACCGACCGGGAGCGGGAGGTGTTGCGGCACATCGCCCTGGGCGAGACGAACGCCGAGATCGCGGGCTCCCTGTTCCTGTCGGAGGGCACCGTCAAGACCCACGTCGGCCGCATCCTGGCCAAACTCGGGCTGCGCGACCGGGTCCAGGCGGTCGTCTGGGCCTACGAGCACGGCCTGAACCGCCGCCCCTGAGCGGGCCGTCAGACCGCGGCCGGGGCGCTGCGGGAACGGCGGGTCAGCGCCCAGGCCGACAGCAGATGGACGGCGGCGCCGATCGCCCCGCCCACCGCCATGCCGGGCAGGCCCTGCGCGAGCCCGATCGCGACGTCGGCGGCCTGCACCGCCCCGGACGCGACGAGCAGCGGCACCAGCGCGGGCCTGCCCTTCGCCGTCATCGACCACAGCAGGGCGGCGCCCAGGGGGAGGGCGCGGGCGGCGTAGGCCTGGGCGTACAGGGAGACCCCGCCGGAGACATCGGCGCCGGCAGGCAGGATGATCCCGGGGTCGGCAAGGGCGAGCACGCCGGAGACCATGGCGCCGGCGGCGGCCACGCAGTTGAGGACGATCAGCGGCTTGGACATAATACTTCTCCACTCGAATCGTTCATACTCTGAATGATGTATCGACGGTACCATTGGGGACGTGGACGAAGTCAAGCCGGTGTCGGTGGCGGGGACGATGGCCTTCAGGCTCGGGACGCTCGGGGCGATCCTGACCGAGCGGTTCACGGCCGCCCTCGTGCCGCTCGACCTCAAGCCCAAGCACGTCGGGCTGATGATCCTGCTGGAGGCGCGCGGCGCGGCCTCGCAGCTCGACGTCGCCAAGACGATGGGCGTCGCGCCGAGCCTGGTGGTGACGCTGGCCGACCACCTCGAACGGCTCGGCGCGATCTCCCGGGTGCGCGACCCCGGCGACCGGCGGCGTCAGCTCCTCGACCTCACCGGCGACGGGCGCGCGCTGCTGGGCCGGTGCCTGGAGGTGACGGTGCAGCTCGACGCCGAGCTGACCGCCGGGCTCGGCCCGCGGGACCGGGCCGTGCTCGCCAGGGTCCTCGGCACGCTGGCCGCCCAGGCGGGGCTGCCGGTCTAGTCGTCGCGGGCGGTCTCCCCGGCCAGCGTGGCGTGTCCCTGCCGGATGTCGGCCCAGGCCCGGTCGACGTGACGGCGTTCGGTGGCGGGGGCGCCGAAGGCCATGCGGAGCACGATCCGGCCGCCGATCCTGGTGTGCGTGAGGTAGAGGGAGCCGCCTGCGTTCAGGGTCTCCATCAGGCGCAGCGTGGCCGCGTCGGCGTCGGCGGGCGGCAGGCCGGGCCAGCGGGGGCGGAAGCAGACCAGGCCGAGCGGGTGCGGCTCGTGCAGCTCGAAGGCGGGGTCGGCGGCGATCCGGGCGGCCAGGTGCTGGGCCAGGGAGACGCCCTTGCGGATGTGGGCGCGCAGGCCCTCGGCGCCGTACCAGCGGATCACCGACCACAGTTTCAGCGCTCTGAACCGGCGGCCCAGCGGGATCTGCCAGTCGCGGTAGTCGACCACCGAGCCGGCCGAGGTCGCGGCGTTGCGCAGGTACTCCGGCAGGATCGACAGCGCGCCGAGCAAGGGGGCGCGGTCGGCCGTCCACAGGACGGTGCAGTCGAAGTTGGTCAGCAGCCATTTGTGCGGGTTGGTGGAGTAGGTGTCGGCGTACTCCGCCACGCCGTCGTTGAGCCCGCGGAACTCGGGGCAGACCGCGGCGACCCCGGCGTAGGCGGCGTCCACGTGCAGCCACACGTCGTGCTCGCGGCACACCTCGCCGATCTCCGGCACCGGGTCGACGGCGGCCGAGGAGGTGGTGCCGACGGTGGCGCAGACCATCGCGGGGACCGCGCCGCCGGCCTTGTCGGCCGCGATCAGCTCGCGCAGCCGTCCCGGGTCCATGGCCAGCGTACGGGGGTGCACGTCCACCACCCGTACGCCGTCGGAGCCGAGACCGGCGACGCGGGCGGCCTTCTCCAGCGAGGAGTGCGTCTGTGACGAGACGTAGATCGTGTACCGCTCGGCGACGCCCGTACGCGTGACCCGGCCGCCGCTCGCCCGGTGCAGGGCGGCGAGCAGCGCGACCAGGCAGGCGCTCGACGCGGAGTCCTGGATCACGCCGCCGCCGCGCGCGTCGGTCCTGAAGTGCGCGGGCAGGCCGAGCAGGCTCGCCAGCCAGTCCACCACCACGGTCTCCAGCTCGGTGCAGGCGGGACTGGTGACCCACAACATGCCCTGCACGCCGAGGCCGCTGGAGAGCAGGTCGCCGAGGATGGCGGGGCCGCTGGCGTTGGAGGGGTAGTAGGCGAAGAAGGCGGGGTGCTGCCAGTGGGTGATGCCGGGCAGCAGGATGGTGTTCAGGTCGTCCAGGACGGCCTCGAACGGTTCGCCGTGCTCGGGCGGCTCCGCGGGCAACGCGCGGCGGACGTCTCCGGGCTCGGCCCGTGACATCACCGGACGGGACTCGATGCCCGCCATGTAGTCCGCGATCCAGTCGACGACCTGCCTGCCGTGGCGGCGGAACTCCTCCGGGCTCATGTGGGCGTTCATGCCTACAGATCATCATCCGGGCGGCGTCCCGGGAAGACGGGAACGGGCCGGAGGCCGCGCGCCTCCGGCCCGTCGTTCCGGCGGGGGTCAGCGCCCGCTGAGTGTCTTGCGCCAGTGGAAGCCGCCGGGCAGATTGACCGACAGCGTACGGCGGCCGTCGGCGGTACGCGTCACCCTGAACAGCCGGTTGCCCCAGCTGTGCCCAACGCCGCCGCGGGACAGGTTCAGCCGGACCGGGCCCAGCTTGATCGTCTTGCGGTAGCTCCAGCTCATCGGACTCCTCCGTCGAGGTCGGTGAGAGCCGGTCAACTACCCGGGAACGCCGGAAATATCGGGGTTTTCGGCGTTGGCACTGCTTCCGTCGGCGGACGCCCAGGTCAGGGCATCGGCGAGGGCTTCCAGGGCGGCCGGGTAGGCGCGTTCGGAGGGGGCGGCGTACCCGATCAGCAGGCCGCCGGGGCCGGGCGTCTGGCGCAGCGGGGTCAGGCCGCGCAGGACGACGCCGCGCCGTTCGCAGGCCGCCAGCACGGCGGACTCGGCCGGCCCGGCCGGCGGGAGCAGCAGCAGGGCCCGCAGGCCGGCGGCCACGCCGGGCAGGCGCGCGCCGGGCAGCGGGGCGGCCGGCCCGGGGCCGAGCCGCGACAGCAGCAGGTCGCGGCGGCGGCGGTAGCGCAGGCGCGCGGCGCGGACGTGCCGGTCGTAGTCGTGGTCGTCGATCAGCCGGGCCAGTACGAGCTGGCCCAGCACCCCGGTGTGGGCGTCCGCGTACAGCTTGGCCTCGGCGACCGGGCCCACCAGGGCGGGCGGGAGCGCCATCCAGCCCAGGCGCAGCGCCGGGGAGAGCGACTCGGAGGTGGTGCCGCAGTAGACGACCTGGTCGGGGGCCGTGCCCTGGAGGGCGCCCACGGGACGGCGGTCGTAGCGGAACTCGCCGTCGTAGTCGTCCTCGATGACCGGGCCGCCCCACTCGCGCAGCAGGCGGCGGCGCGCCGGGGCCAGGGGGACGCCGGTCGGGTACTGGTGCGCCGGGGTCAGCACGGCGGCGGCCACCCCGGACGTGAGATCGCCGGTACGGGCGCCCTGCTCGTCCACCGGGAGGGGGACGATCGTGCGGCCGGCGCGGCGCAGGACCTCGCGGTAGAAGTCGTGGCCCGGGTCCTCCATGGCGATCGGGCCCGCGCCGAGCACGTCCGCCAGCAGGTTGAGCGACTGGACGAAGCCCGTGGTGACGACGATCCGGTCGGGGGTGGTGCGCACGCCGCGGGTCCTGCCGAGGTAGCCGGCCAGCGCGGTGCGCAGTTCGATCCGGCCCATGGGGTCGCAGGGGCCGAAGACCTCGGCGGAGGACGTGGCGAGCACGTGGCGGGTGGCCCGCAGCCAGGCGCGCGCGGGGAAGGCCGACACGTCCGGCTGCCCGGGACGGAGATCGTGCACCGGCTGCGGCGGCCCGGCGACGAAAGGAGAGCGGATCAGCGCGGGGGCCGGTGGGAAGGCGTCGGCGACCTCGGTGCCCGAACCCGGGCGGGTGGTGAGGTAGCCCTCCTCGGCGAGCTGGTCGTAGGCGGCGCTCACCGTGCCGCGCGCGAGGCCGAGCCCTGACGCGAGCGCCCTGGTCGAGGGCAGGCGGGTGCCGGGCGGCAGCCGCCCGTCGCGTACGGCGGCGCGCAGCGCGTCCTCGACGGCCCGCCGCCGCCCGAGTGCGGGATCGAGCTCCAGATGCAGGTCCACTCCGGAACTGGCCCAATGTTTCGCCACAAAACCGGATCTTACGGGTGGTCCGGTGGGCGGCTACCGTCGAGGGCGTACCTCGAAAGGAAGTTCTGCCCATGCTCGTGATCGCCCATCTCAGCGACATCCACGTCGGCGGCTCGGACCGGTCCGTCGAGCGCGCCGACGCCGTCATGCGCTACCTGGACGCCCTCCCGTACGACCTCGACGCGGTGCTCGTCTCCGGCGACATCGCCGACCACGGGCTGGCCGAGGAGTACGAGCAGGCGCGCAAGCTGCTGACCTCGCGCCACCCGGTCCTCGTGTGCCCCGGCAACCACGACGTCCGGGAGGAGTTCCGGCGGGTGCTGCTCGGCGAGCCGGCCGCGTCCGGGCCGGTCAACCGGGTCCACCGGACCGGCGGGGCCGTCTACGTGTTGTGCGACTCCTCCGTCCCGGGCCGGCCCGAGGGCCACCTGGACGACGAGACGCTGACCTGGCTCGACGGCGTGCTCGGCGCGGAACGTGACCTGCCGGTGTTCGTGGCCTTCCACCACCCGCCCACCACGCTGCACTCGCCGATCGACACGATCATGCTCCAGGCCCCGGACCGCCTCGCGGACCTGCTGGCCGGGCATCCGCACGTGGCCGCCGTGCTGGTCGGCCACGCCCACACATCGGCGGCCACCACCTTCGCCGGACGCCCGCTGCTGGCCGCGCCGGGCGTGGTGTCCACGCTGCGGCTGCCCTGGGAGGGCGCGACGACGCTGGCCGAGTGCGCCGACTACGAACTCCCGCCGGGGCTCGTCTTCCACGTGCTGGACGACGGCCGGGTCACCACCCACCACCGCGTGGTCCCGGTCTGATGGCGTAGGCGGACGGGCCGGGAGGCCGCGGGCTTCCCGGCGCCGGGACGGATCGCTTCATGGGAGGTGCTCCTCGGGCGAGGGACTGTTAGCGCTACCAGTCGAAGTGGCCGCTGACAAAGGTGATCGGCGTCACGTTAGGGAGGGGACACCCCTGGAGTCAAGGGGTGTCCGGCGTGACGTGACCGTGATGCGCAGGGCCCTTGACGGATGTGCTTGTTAACGTTCACAGTCGTGGCCAAGCCAGGAAAGGAGCGGTCGCGGGATCGGTCCGGGGTCGTCTCCCCTCGGTCGCGGCCGAGGAGGTGAGGTGGCGGCCCGTCTCCTGGCGCCCCGCGGTTGCCGGTACGCGAGACGGGCACGGCCCGACGGGACCGCGCAGGCCCCCGAGGCAGGAAGGCGCCGGCAGCCGGTTGCGGTTGTTAGCGCTCACATGAGAAGGGAACCCCCCACGTGTTCAGAAGGATCTCGGCGCTGGTGCTCGCCGGGCTCACCGCGATGTCGGTGGCGAGCTGCGGCGGAGGCAGTGGCGGCAGCGGCGGCGGCGATGGCTCGATCACCATGGGCTTCGCCCAGGTCGGCGCGGAGAGCGGCTGGCGCACCGCGAACACCAAGTCCGTGCAGGACTCGGCCAAGAGCGCGGGCGTGACGCTCAAGTTCTCCGACGCCCAGCAGAAGCAGGAGAACCAGATCAAGGCCATCCGCTCCTACATCCAGCAGAAGGTGGACGTCATCGCCTTCTCGCCGGTGGTGGAGTCCGGCTGGGACACGGTGCTCAAGGAGGCCAAGGACGCGAAGATCCCGGTCATCCTGACCGACCGCGCCGTCGACTCCAAGGACACCTCCCTGTACAAGACCTTCCTCGGCTCCGATTTCGTCGAGGAGGGCAAGAAGGCCGGTCAGTGGCTGGTGCAGGAGTACAAGGACGCCAAGGACCCGGTGAACATCGTCGAGCTCCAGGGCACCACCGGCTCGGCCCCCGCCAACGACCGCAAGGCCGGGTTCGCCCAGGTCATCGGCGCCGACCCGAAGTTCAAGGTCGTCGCCTCGCAGACCGGCGACTTCACCAGGGCCAAGGGCAAGGAGGTCATGGAGGCCTTCCTGAAGTCCAACCCGGACATCGACGTGCTGTACGCCCACAACGACGACATGGGCCTGGGTGCGATCGAGGCCATCGAGGGCGCGGGCAAGGTGCCCGGCAAGGACATCAAGATCATCACGGTCGACGCCGTCAAGGACGGCATGCAGGCGCTGGCCGACGGGAAGATCAACTACATCGTCGAGTGCTCGCCGCTGCTCGGCCCGCAGCTCATGGACCTGGCCAAGAAGGTCGTCAAGGGCGAGCAGGTGCCGGCCCGCGTGGTGACCGAGGAGACCACGTTCACGCAGGAGCAGGCCAAGCAGGTCCTGTCCAGCCGTCAGTACTGATCGCGCGGGCCGGGCCCGGCGGCCCGGCCCCTTCAGGCGGAAGGGGAGGCCCATGGCCGCACCCGTGCCGGTCCTGACGATGAACGGGATCGGCAAACAGTTTCCCGGGGTCAAGGCCCTGGACGGCGTGGACCTGCGGCTGCTGCCCGGCGAGGTGCACGCGCTCATGGGCGAGAACGGCGCCGGCAAGTCCACCTTGATCAAGGTGCTCACCGGCGTGCATCCGGCCGACTCGGGCACGATCGAGCTGGGCGGGCGGCCCGTCGCCTTCGCCGGCCCGGCCGAGGCGCAGCGGGGCGGCATCAGCACGGTCTACCAGGAGGTCAACCTCTGCGCGAACCTGTCGGTGGCCGAGAACATCTTCATCGGCCGCGAGCCGCGCAGGTTCGGGCGCATCGACTGGAGACGCGTGCGGGCCAGGGCCGGCGAGCTGCTGAGCGGGCTGGACCTGAGCATCGACGTCTCGGCGCCGCTGTCGGCGTACTCGCCGGCGGTGCAGCAGATGGTGGCCATCGCGCGGGCGGTCGACATCGAGGCGCGGGTGCTGATCCTGGACGAGCCCACCTCCAGCCTGGACGCCGACGAGGTGCGGCAGCTCTTCCGGGTGATGCGGCGGCTCAAGGAGGAGGGCATCGCCATCCTCTTCGTCTCCCACTTTCTCGACCAGATCTACGAAATTTCGGACCGTATGACGATCCTGCGCAACGGACGGCTCGTCGGCGAGTACCTGACCCGCGAGCTGCCCCAGCTCGACCTGGTCGCCAAGATGATCGGCCAGGAGCTGGCCGCGCTCGAACGCCTGCACGGCGCGGCCAGGGTCTTCGACCGCCCGCTGGTCGAGGCGCGCGGGCTGGGCCGGGCCGGGGCCGTCGAGCCGTTCTCGCTCACCATCCACGAGGGCGAGGTCGTGGGGCTGGCCGGGCTGCTCGGCTCGGGACGTACCGAGGTCGCGCGACTGCTGTTCGGCGCCGACCACGCGAGCGGCGGCGAGCTGTCCGTCGGCGGCGCGCCCGCCGCGCTGCGCACCCCGCGCGCGGCGATGAACCACAAGATCGCCTTCTGCTCGGAGAACCGCAAGGAGGACGGCCTGATCCCCGACCTCACCGTGCGCGAGAACATCATCCTGGCGCTCCAGGCCACCCGGGGCTGGACCAGGCCGGTCCCGCGCGAACAGCAGGACGAGCTGGTCGGCCGGTACGTCAAGGCCCTGCGGATCAGCCCGCCCAACCCCGAGCACCTGGTGCGGAACCTGAGCGGCGGCAACCAGCAGAAGGTGCTGCTGGCGCGCTGGCTCATCCTGGAGCCCCGGCTGCTCATCCTCGACGAGCCCACCCGCGGCATCGACGTCGGGGCCAAGACCGAGATCCAGCGCCTGGTCGCCGAGCTGTCCGACGGCGGCATGGCGGTGCTGTTCATCTCCGCCGAGCTGGAGGAGGTGCTGCGGCTCAGCCACAAGGTCGAGGTGCTGCGCGACCGGCGGCTGGTGGCCGAGCTGCCCAACGACGAAGCCCTCACCTCGGACGTGCTGATGGAGACGATCGCGAGCGGAGGGCGGGCCTGATGCGGCGGCTGCTGTGGCCGGTGGCGGTGCTCGTGCTGCTGCTGGCCCTGAACGTGTTCTTCACCCCCAGCTTCCTCTCCGTCCAGGTCAGGGACGGGCACCTGTACGGGAGCCTGATCGACATCCTGCGCTTCGGCGCGCCGCTGATCCTGGTCTCGCTCGGCATGACGCTGGTCATCGCGACCGGCGGCATCGACCTGTCGGTGGGCTCGGTGGTGGCGATCTCGGGCGCGCTGGCCTGCCTGCGGATCAGCGAGGACGCCGGCGTGCTCGCCGCCGTGGCACTCGCGCTCGGGCTGTGCCTGCTGCTCGGCGCCTGGAACGGGTTCCTGGTCGCGCAGGCGGGCATCCAGCCGATCATCGCCACGCTGATCCTCATGGTGGCCGGGCGCGGCCTGGCCCAGCTCATCACCGACGGGCAGATCATCACGGTCAACAGCCCGTCGTACAAGCTGATCGGCGGTGGGTACCTGCTGGCGGTGCCGTTCGGGGTGCTGCTGGTGCCGGTCGTGCTGGCGGTCACCGCGTTCCTGACCCGCCGGCTGGCGCTGGGCCTGCTGATCGAGTCGGTCGGCGGGAACGCCGAGGCCAGCAGGCTCGCGGGCATCAGGTCGCGCGGGATCGTCATCATGGTCTACGCCTTCGCCGCCCTGTGCGCCGGCATCGCCGGGATCCTGATCAGCTCGAACGTCTCCAGCGCCGACGGCAACAACGCCGGCCTGTGGATCGAGCTGGACGCGATCCTGGCCGTGGTGATCGGCGGCACCTCGTTGTCGGGCGGCCGGTTCTCGCTGGGCGGGACCGTGGCCGGCGCGCTCGTCATCCAGACGCTCACCACGACGATCTACTCCATCGGCGTGCCGCCCGAGACGACCCTGCTGTTCAAGGCGCTGGTGGTGACGGCGGTCTGTCTCGTGCAGTCGCCGTCGTTCCGCGCGAAGGCGCTGCGCCGGCGCGGTGGCAGCGCGCCGCCCAGCCCGGCCCCCGAGGAGAAAGTGCGGGTGACCCTGTGACGACCATGACCGTGGGCCGGGTCGCGTTGCCGGCCCGCCACCTGCCCGTGCTCGTGACGGCGTGCCTGTTCGTGGCGATGTTCGTCGTGGGCGGCGTCCGGTACGAGGGCTTCGCCAGCGGGCAGGTGGTGCTCAACGTCTTCATCGACAACGCGTTCCTGCTGGTGGTGGCGGTGGGGATGACGTTCGTGATCCTGGCCGGGGGCATCGACCTGTCGGTGGGGTCGGTGGTGGCGCTGTCCACGATGATCTCGGCGTCGCTGATGTCGGGGCCGGGGTGGCCGCCGTACGTGGTGGTGCCGCTGGTGCTGGCCGTCGGGGCCGGGCTCGGGCTGGTGATGGGGTACATCGTGCACGCCTTCGACATCCAGCCGTTCATCGTGACGCTGGCCGGGATGTTCCTGGCCCGGGGGCTGTGCTACACGATCGGCACGGACTCGATCCCGATCGAGGACCCGACGTTCACGGCGTTCGCGCAGACCAGGATCGACCTGTTCGCCGGTCTGTGGATCTCGCCGAGCGTGCTCATCGCGGTGGGGGTGGTGCTGGTGGCGGCGTACGTGCTGCACCACACCCGGTTCGGCCGGGCCGTGTACGCGACGGGCGGCAGCGAGCAGTCGGCGCTGCTCATGGGCCTGCCGGTGGGCCGGACGAAGATCACGGTCTACACGGTGAGCGGCTTCTGCTCGGCGCTGGGCGGCGTGCTGCTGTCGTTCTACATGCTCTCGGGCTACGGCCTGCACGCCGTGGGCATGGAACTGGACGCCATCGCCGCCGTGGTGATCGGCGGCACGCTGCTCACCGGCGGCAGCGGCTTCCTGCTCGGCACGGTGCTCGGCGTGCTGGTGCTCGGCCTGATCCAGACGATCATCAGCTTCGAGGGCACGCTCAGCTCCTGGTGGACCAAGATCTTCATCGGCCTGCTGCTCTTCGTCTTCATCGTGCTGCAACGGATCTTCAGCGCGCGCCCAAGGCGCTGACCTGCGAGGAGTCTGCCGCGAACGTTACCTAAAGGTTTCCGCGAGGTTATGCTCAACCGTTGACATCGTCTTTGTTAGCGATAACAATCGGCGAGAACGAAGCGAGAACTTTGTTCTGATTCGGCACGTTCTGTGACTGAGTCCTCTGCACCATCGGCAGTTAACGCTCACATTCCGCTGCCGCAACCCCCATTGCAAGGAGTGCCACATGAGGTTGGGACGTATCGGGGGCGTGGTGTCCGCCATCGCGCTCGCCGCGACCATGACGGCCTGCGGCTCCAGCCAGAAGACGGTCGACGCCGACGCCTCCACGTCGGCCGCCGCCGGGGGCGCGGGCGCCCTGATCGGCGTCACCATGCCCACCAAGTCGTCCGAGCGGTGGATCCACGACGGCGACAACGTCAAGCAGCAGCTCGAACAGCTGGGCTACAAGGTCGACCTCCAGTACGCGGAGAACGACATCCCGACGCAGGCCAACCAGATCGAGAACCAGATCACCAAGGGCGCCAAGCTCCTGATCATCGCCTCGATCGACGGCACCGCGATCACCTCGCAGCTCCAGCAGGCCGCCGACGCCAAGATCCCGGTCATCTCCTACGACCGCCTGATCCGCAACAGCCCCAACGTCGACTACTACGCCACCTTCGACAACTTCAAGGTCGGCGTGCAGCAGGCGACCTCCCTGCTCAAGGGCCTCGGCGTGGACGACGGCAAGAAGGGCCCGTTCAACGTCGAGCTGTTCGGCGGCTCGCCCGACGACAACAACGCCACGTTCTTCTGGAACGGCGCCATGTCGGTGCTCCAGCCGAAGATCGACGACGGCACCCTGCTGGTCAAGAGCGGCCAGAAGGACTTCAAGACCGCCGCCATCCTGCGCTGGGACCCCGCCACGGCCCAGAAGCGCATGGAGGACATCCTCACCAAGACCTACACCGGCGGCACCAAGGTGGACGGCGTGCTCTCCCCGTACGACGGCCTGTCCATCGGCATCCTGTCGGCGCTCAAGAGCTCCGGCTACGGCACCAGCGGCCAGCCCTACCCCGTCGTGACCGGCCAGGACGCCGAGCTCGCCTCGGTCAAGTCGATCATCGCCGACGAGCAGTACTCCACCATCTTCAAGGACACCCGCAAGCTCGCCGAGCAGACGGTGAAGATGGCCGACGCGGTGCTCAAGGGCGGCAAGCCCGAGGTGAACAACACCAAGGACTACGACAACGGCAACAAGGTCGTCCCCTCCTACCTGCTCGACCCGGTGATCGTGGACAAGAGCAACTACAAGGAGATCATCGTCGGCGGCAACTACTACACCGAGGACCAGCTCAAGTAAGGGCCCGCCCCGGGGGACGGCGATCCCCCGGGGGCACTTCCCACACCTGAGCGAGGGGCATATGACCGAGCACATCTTGCGGATGAGCGGGATCACCAAGACGTTCCCCGGTGTCAAGGCGCTGCAGGACGTCAACCTGGCCGTCCGGCGCGGCGAGATCCACGCCGTCTGCGGCGAGAACGGCGCCGGCAAGTCGACGCTGATGAAGGTGCTGTCCGGGGTCTACCCGCACGGCGACTACGAGGGCGAGATCACCTTCGAGGGCAGGCGCTGCGAGTTCGCCGGCATCCGCGACAGCGAGCACGCCGGGATCGTCATCATCCACCAGGAGCTGGCGCTCAGCCCGCAACTGTCGATCGCGGAGAACATCTTCCTCGGCAACGAGCGTGCCAGGCGCGGCTTCATCGACTGGAACCGCACCAACTACGAGGCCGCCGAGCTGATGCGCCGCGTCGGCCTGCAGGAGAACCCCACCACCACGGTCTCCGACCTCGGCGTCGGCAAGCAGCAGCTCGTCGAGATCGCCAAGGCGCTGTCGAAGGAGGTGAAGCTGCTCATCCTCGACGAGCCGACCGCCGCGCTCAACGACGACGACTCGGCCCACCTGCTCGACCTGCTGCGCGGCCTGCGGGACGAGGGCATCACCTGCGTGATCATCTCGCACAAGCTCAACGAGGTGACCGCGATCGCCGACGCCGTCACGATCATCCGCGACGGCCGCACGATCGAGACCCTGGACATGGCCACCGACCACGTCACCGAGGATCGCATCATCTCCGGCATGGTCGGCCGCGCGCTGGACAACCGCTTCCCGCCGCACGAGTCGACGATCGGCGAGGAGGCCCTGCGCATCGAGGACTGGACGGTCCACAGCCCGAGCCAGCCCGGCCGGAAGGTCGTGGACGGCGCCTCGCTCACCCTGCGCAGGGGCGAGATCGTCGGCCTGGCCGGCCTGATGGGCGCCGGGCGCACCGAGCTGGCGATGAGCCTGTTCGGCCGCACGTACGGCGTGCACATCTCCGGCAAGGTCTTCAAGGACGGCGAGCCGATCGAGATCCGCAACGTGCAGGACGCGATCCGCCACGGCCTGGCCTACGCCACCGAGGACCGCAAGCGGTACGGCCTCAACCTCATCGAGGACATCAAGCGCAACATCAGCGCGGCCGGGCTCAAGGGCCTGGCCCGGCGCGGCTGGGTGAACGAGAACGAGGAGTACAGGGTCGCCGAGGAGTTCCACCGGAGCATGAACATCAAGGCGCCCAGCGTCGACAGCGTCGTCGGCAAGCTGAGCGGCGGCAACCAGCAGAAGGTCGTGCTCTCCAAGTGGATCCTGACGCAGCCTGACGTGCTCATCCTCGACGAGCCCACCCGCGGCATCGACGTCGGCGCCAAGTACGAGATCTACACGATCATCAACCGCCTCGCCGACCAGGGCAAGGCCGTGCTGGTGATCTCCAGTGAGTTGCCTGAGCTGCTCGGCCTGTGCGACCGCATCTACACGCTCTCCGAAGGTCGCGTCACCGGCGAGGTCCCCCGCCGGGAGGCCACCCAGGAAAGCCTCATGCATCTCATGACCAAGGGACAGGAGTAGCTCCGATGAGCAGCATCACGCCCGCCGACGTGCAGGTCGGCGCGGGAGGCGACGGGGGAGCGCCGCGGCGGCCCGGCCGGGTCTCGCTGGGCGGCCTGTCGCTGAACCTGCGTTCGAGCGGCATCTACATCGCCTTCGCGCTGATCATCGTGCTGTTCTCGGTGCTCACCGACGGCGCGTTGCTCCAGCCGCAGAACATCTCCAACATCATCGTCCAGAACTCCTACGTCCTGATCCTGGCGATCGGGATGATCCTGGTCATCATCGCCGGGCACATCGACCTGTCGGTCGGCTCGGTGGTGGCGGTCACCGGGGCGCTGGCCGCCGTGCTCATGGTGAACATGGGCCTGCCGTGGCCGCTGGCCCTGCTGATCACGGTGGCCGCCGGGGCGCTGATCGGGGCCTGGCAGGGGTACTGGATCGCCTACTTCGGCATCCCGGCCTTCATCGTCACGCTGGCCGGCATGCTGCTGTTCCGCGCGCTCACCATGACCGTCCTCGGCAACCAGGGCATCGGCCCGTTCCCCGACCAGGTCCGTACGCTGGCCAACGGCTTCACCGACGGCTACCTCGGCAACGTGGGCCTCGGCCCGCTGGGCGGCGCCGACCTGTTCAGCCTGATCATCGGCCTGGTCGCGATCGGCGGCATGGTCGCCGCGCAGTGGCGCACCCGCAACGCCCGCCGGGGTTACGGCCAGTCGGTCGAGCCGATGGCCGTGTTCGCGCTGAAGATGGCGGCCGGCGCCGCGCTGATCCTGTTCCTGGTCGTGCAGCTCGCCCGCTTCAAGAACCTGCCGTGGGTGCTGGTGCTGCTGGCCGCGCTGGTGCTGGCGTACTCGCTGATGGCCAACCGCACGGTCTTCGGCCGGCAGATCTACGCCATCGGCGGCAACCTCCAGGCGGCGGTCATGTCCGGCGTCAAGGTCAAGTCGGTGGTCTTCTGGATCTTCGTCAACATGGGCGTGCTGGCCTCCGTCGCCGGCATCATCTTCGCCGGCCGGCTCAACCAGGCGGGCCCGACCGCGGGCAACAGCTTCGAGCTGGACGCCATCGCGGCGGCCTTCATCGGCGGCGCGGCCGTCCAGGGCGGCGTGGGCAAGGTCGTCGGCGCGATCACCGGCGGTCTGATCATGGCTGTCATCAACAACGGCATGTCGCTCATCGGTTCGCCCAGCGAGCGCGTGATGCTCGTCAAGGGCGCCGTGCTGCTGGCCGCCGTCGCGTTCGACGTGTGGACCAAGCGGCGCGCCGGCGCCTCCCGCTGACCACCGCAGGCCCCGGCAAGCCCCGCGAAAGGAGAACCCGTGGTACCGAGCCCCAGGCCGCGTCCGCCGGTCATGGCCGACGTGGCCAAGGAAGCCGGCGTGTCGCACCAGACGGTCTCACGGGTGCTCAACGACCACCCGAACGTCCGGGCCGACACCCGCGCCCGGGTGGAGGAGGCGATCGTCCGGCTGGGCTACCGGCGCAACCTGGTCGCCCGCGCGCTGGTCACCAAGCGGTCGCGCACCCTCGGGGTGGTGAGCTTCGACACCACCCTGTACGGCCCGGCCAGCATGGTCTACGGCATCGAGCAGGCGGCCAGGACCGCGGGTTACTTCGTCAGCATCGTGAGCCTGAAGTCGATCGACGCGGCCGGCGTCCGCGACGCGCTCGACTACCTGGCCGAGCAGAGCGTCGACGGGGTGGTGGTGGTCGCGCCGCAGCGCTCGGCCGCCGCCGCCCTGGAGAGCCTGCCGCCCGGGGTGCCCGCGGTGGTGGTCGAGGGCGCGCACGGCGCCGACGTCTCCGCGGTCTGCATCGACCAGGTCGAGGGCGCCAGGCTCGCCACCCGGCACCTGCTGGACCTGGGCCACGAGACGGTCTGGCACGTCGCGGGGCCGCCCGACTGGCTGGAGACCGAGGGGCGCGTCGAGGGCTGGCGCTCCACGCTGGAGGCGGCCGGCCGCCCGGTGCCCGAGCCGCTGCCCGGCGACTGGAGCCCGCGCGCCGGGTACGCGGCCGGCCGGCGCCTGGCCGGGATGGACGGGGTCACCGCGGTGTTCGCCGCCAACGACCAGATGGCGCTGGGCGTGCTGCGCGCGCTCAGCGAGGCCGGGGTGCCCGTCCCGGGGCGGATCAGCGTCGTGGGCTTCGACGACATCCCCGAGTCCGAGTTCTTCTCCCCGCCGCTCACCACGGTCCGGCAGGACTTCGACGTGGTGGGCCGCCACTGCATCGAGGTGCTGCTGCGGCAGATCGACGCCGGGCCGGCGGCGTACGAGCGCATGGTGGTGCGTCCCAGCTTCGTCGTCAGGTCCAGCACCGCGCCGGCCCGATAGCCGGCAGGCGAACAGACAACTCTCTGGAGTGCAATGTGAACGCTAACAAGTTCGTGGTCGGAGTGGACTTCGGCACGCTGTCGGGGCGTGCGGTCGTCGTCCGCGTGTCCGACGGCGCCGAGCTGGGCAGCGCCGTCCACGAGTACGCCGAGCGCGTCATCGAGCACACGCTCCCCGGCGCCGGCGTGCGGCTCGGCCCCGACTGGGCGCTGCAGTCGCCGCGCGACTGGCTGGACGTGCTGCGCGTGGCCGTGCCCGGGGCCCTGGCCGCCGCCGGGGTCGCCGCCGAGGACGTGATCGGCATCGGCACCGACTTCACCGCATGCACCGTCCTGCCGGCCACGGCCGACGGCACCCCCTGTGCTTCGAGACGCCCGAGCAGCCGCACGCCTGGCCGAAGCTGTGGAAGCACCACGCCGCCCAGCCGCACGCCGACCGCATCAACGAGCTGGCCGCGCGGCGGGGCGAGAGCTGGCTGCCGCGCTACGGCGGCAAGATCTCCTCGGAGTGGGAGTTCGCCAAGGCCCTGCAGGTCCTGGAGGAGGCCCCCGAGGTGTACGCCAGGGCCGAGCGCTGGATCGAGGCGGCCGACTGGATCGTCTGGCAGCTGTCCGGCGTCGAGAGCCGCAACATCTGCACGGCCGGCTACAAGGGCGTCTTCCAGGACGGGAGCTACCCCTCCGAGGACTTCCTCGCCGCCCTCGACCCCGGCTTCTCCGGCTTCGCCGGCAAACTGGCCACCGGCGTGGTCGGCGACGACGTCAACGGCACCACCCTGGCCCCCCTCGGCGGCCTGGCCGGTGTGCTGACGGCGCGGGCGGCCGGGTGGACCGGCCTGCCCGAGGGCATCGCCGTGGCCGTCGGCAACGTGGACGCCCACGTCACCGCCGCCGCCGCGGACGCCGTGCGCCCCGGCCAGATGGTGGCCATCATGGGCACCTCCACCTGCCACATCATGCCCAGCGACCGGCTGGCCGAGGTGCCCGGGATGTGTGGTGTCGTCCGGGACGGCATCGTGCCCGGCCTGTGGGGCTACGAGGCCGGCCAGTCCGCCGTCGGCGACATCTTCGCCTGGTACGTCGACACCTTCGGCACCGACGGCCACGAGCGCCTGACCGAGCTGGCCGAGCAGCAGGCCGTCGGCGCGCACGGGCTGGTCGCGCTCGACTGGTTCGGCGGCAACCGCTCGGTGCTCGTGGACCACGACCTGTCCGGCGTGATCGTCGGCCAGACCCTCGCCACCAGGCCCGAGGACGTCTACCGCGCGCTCATCGAGTCCACCGCGTACGGCGCCCGCATGATCGTCGAGACGTTCGAGAAGTCCGGCGTGCCCGTCGAGGAGTTCGTGGTCGCCGGCGGGCTGCTGAAGAACCGCTTCCTCATGCAGGTCTACGCCGACGTGCTGCGCCGCCCGCTGTCGGTCATCGGCTCCGACCAGGGCCCCGCGCTCGGCTCGGCCGTCCACGCGGCCGTCGCCGCCGGGGCCTACCCGGGCATCGAGGAGGCCGCAGCGGCGATGGGCAAGCGCACGCGGGCGGCGTACGTGCCGGACGAGGCCCGCGCCGACGCCTACGACCGCCTGTACGCCCAGTACCGCGAACTGCACGACCACTTCGGGGACGGGCGCATGCTGCACGCCCTCCGCGCGATCAGGAACGAGGCCGCCAAGTGAACCACGAGGCAATGAGAGCGACCGTCGCCGGGCTGCACGCCGAGCTGGTGAACTACGGCCTGGTCGTCTGGACCGCGGGCAACGTCTCGGGCCGCGTCCCGGGCGAGGACCTGTTCGTCATCAAGCCGTCCGGAGTCTCCTACGACGAGCTGACCCCGGAGAACATGGTCGTCTGCGACCTCGACGGCAACCTGGTCGAGGGGGCCCACGCGCCCTCCAGCGACACCGCCGCGCACGCCTGCGTCTACCGCGAGATGCCCGAGGTCGGCGGCGTCGTGCACACCCACTCGACCTACGCCTCGGCGTGGGCGGCCCGCGGCGAGCCGATCCCGTGCGTGCTGACGGCCATGGCCGACGAGTTCGGCGGCGAGATCCCGGTCGGCCCGTTCGCGCTGATCGGGGACGACTCCATCGGCCAGGGCATCGTGCAGACGCTCAAGGGCCACCGCTCGCCGGCCGTCCTCATGCAGAACCACGGCGTCTTCAGCATCGGCAAGGACCCCAAGGCCGCCGTCAAGGCCGCCGTGATGTGCGAGGACGTGGCCCGCACCGTCCACGTGTCCAGGCAGCTCGGCACGCCGCTGCCCATCGGCCCGGCCCACATCGACCGCCTGTACGACCGCTATCAGAACGTCTACGGACAGAGGAGCCCGCGTTGAACATCTGGTTTCTGACCGGCAGCCAGGGACTGTACGGCGAGGACACGCTGAGCCAGGTGGCCGAGCAGTCGCGGCGCATCGCCGAGCAGCTTCCCGTGCCCGTGCAGTGGCGGCCCGTGCTGACCGACGCCGCCGCGATCAGGCGCGTCATGCTGGAGGCCAACGCGGACGACGAGTGCGCCGGCGTCATCGCCTGGATGCACACCTTCTCCCCGGCCAAGATGTGGATCGCCGGCCTCGACGCGCTGCGCAAGCCGCTGCTGCACCTGCACACCCAGGCGAACGTCGAGCTGCCGTGGAGCTCCATCGACATGGACTTCATGAACCTCAACCAGGCCGCGCACGGCGACCGCGAGTTCGGGTTCGTGCAGACCCGGCTCGGCGTGCCGCGCAAGACCGTCGCCGGGCACGTCAGCGACCCGGCCGTCGGCGCGCGCATCGAGGCGTGGGCGCGCGCGGCCAGGGGCGTGGCCGAGGTGCGGGCGCTCAAGCTGGCCCGCTTCGGTGACAACATGCGCGACGTGGCCGTGACCGAGGGCGACAAGGTCGAGGCGCAGCTCCGGTTCGGCGTCTCGGTCAACACCTACGGCGTCAACGACCTGGTCGAGGCCGTGGACGCGGCCTCCGACGCCGACGTGTCGGCACTGGTGAAGGAGTACGCCGAGCTGTACCGGGTGGCCCCCGAACTGCTCGGCGAGCGCCACGAGTCGCTGCGGTACGCCGCCAGGATCGAGCTGGGCCTGCGCGGTTTCCTGGAGCGCGGCGGCTTCCGTGCCTTCACCACGAACTTCGAGGACCTCGGCGGCCTGCGCCAGCTGCCCGGCCTGGCCGTGCAGCGCCTGATGGCCGACGGCTACGGCTTCGGCGGCGAGGGCGACTGGAAGACCTCGGTCCTGCTGCGCACCCTCAAGGCGATGAGGCCGGGCGGGACGTCGTTCATGGAGGACTACACCTACGACCTGACGCCCGGGAACGAGCTCATCCTCGGCGCGCACATGCTGGAGGTGTGCCCGTCCATCGCCGCCGGGACGCCGTCGTGCGAGATCCACCCGCTGGGCATCGGCGGGCGGGAGGACCCGGTGCGGCTGGTGTTCGACGCCGCGCCCGGCCCCGGCATCGTCGTCGGCCTGGCCGACATGGGCGACCGGTTCCGCCTGGTGGCCAACGAGATCGACGTCGTCGCGCCGCCGCAGCCGCTGCCGAAGCTGCCCGTGGCCCGTGCCGTCTGGTCGCCGCGGCCGAACCTGCGCACCTCGACCGAGTCCTGGCTGACCGCCGGGGCGCCGCACCACACCGTGCTGTCCACGGCCGTCGGGCGCGAGGAGCTGACCGACCTGGCCGACATGCTCGGGGTGGAGCTGCTGGTGATCGACAAGGACACGACGACGGCGCAGTTCGCCAAGGAGCTCCGCTGGAACCAGGCGTACTACCGGCTCGCCCAGGGCTTCTAGTCCTCCGGCGGCTTCTTCGGGGCGTTCCTGCGCTGCTCCTCGGCACGTTCGCGGCAGCGGCGCAGGAACTCCGCGTCGTCGTCGGGGTCGGTGGCGGCGAAACGCCCCGGGCGGTCGTACTCGGGGAACGCGCTCGGGCGTGAGGCCGCCTGCGGGGCGCGTTCGGGACGGCCGGCCACGAGCCAGATGACCGAGCCGACCAGCGGGAACAGCAGGACCACCAGCACCCATACGATCTTGGGCAGGTTCCTGCAGACCGCGTCCGGCGTGGTGATCACGTCGAAGAGACAGTAGAGCCACAACACGAGGGTGGCCAGGCCCATGGCCTCGGACAGATACAGCACTTGGCCGAACGTAGTGACGGGCGGGGGGAGTCGGCAAGGGAAACCGGATGAATAGGGTGAAGCCGTGATGTTGACCAACTGGGCGGGCAACACCGCCTTCCGGGCGCGGGCCGTCCACCGTCCCGTCTCGCTCGACGAGCTGCGCGGCCTGGTGGCCGCCAGTGACCGGGTGCGGGCCCTGGGCAGCGGTCATTCCTTCAACGACGTCGCCGACACCACCGGCGACCTCGTCGTGCTCGACCGCATGCCCGCGACGATCGAGATCGGCAGCGCGGCGCGCGAGGTCCGGGTCGCGGCCGGCACCACGTACGCGCGGCTGGCCGAGGCGGTGCACGCGGCCGGGTTCGCGCTGGAGAACATGGCCTCGCTGCCGCACATCTCGATCGCCGGCTCGGTCGCGACCGGCACGCACGGCTCCGGCGACGCCAACCGCTGCCTGGCCGCCGCCGTGTCCGGTCTGGAGCTGGTCACCGCCGACGGCTCGCTGCTGTCGTTGTCCCGCGGGGACGACGGCTTCGCCGGCGCGGTCGTCTCGCTGGGCGCCCTCGGCGTCGTCCACACGCTGACGCTCGACCTCGTACCGGCCTTCGAGCTGCGCCAGTACGTCCGCGAGGGCCTGACGCCCGACGCGCTCGACGGATTCGACGACATCATGGCCGGCGGCTACAGCGTCAGCCTGTTCACCGACTGGCGCGACACCCGGATCTGGCTGAAGCGCCGCGAGGAGTTCACCGGCGACTCCTGGCACGGCACCCGCCCCGCCCCCGCCCCCCGGCACCCGCTGGCCGGGATGCCCGCCGACGCCTGCACCACGCAGCTCGGCGTGCCGGGCCCCTGGCACGAACGGCTGCCGCACTTCCGGCCCGACGCCCCACCGAGCGGCGCAGGCGACGAGCTCCAGTCGGAGTTCCTGCTGCCCCGGGCGCACGCGGTCGCGGCGCTGCGCGAGCTGTACGCCGTCGGCGACCGCGTCCGGCCGGCCCTGCAGATCTCGGAGGTGCGCACGATCGCCGCCGACGACCTGTGGCTCAGCCCGTTCCGCGACCGCGACAGCGTCGGCGTGCACTTCACCTGGATCAGGGACGTCGCCACCGTGCTCCCGGCGATCGACCTGGTCGAGCGGACGCTCGCGCCCTTCGAGCCGCGGCCGCACTGGGGCAAGCTGTTCACCCGCCGCCCGGCCTGCCCCGGCGACTTCCGCGAGCTGGCCGGGCGGCTGGACCCGGCGGGCAAGTTCGCCAACGACTTCGTCCGGCTACTGCTGGGGGAGTAGCGGCCCGCGCCGGGCATGCGCCCGCCGTCGTAGCGGGCCACCGGTCCGGCGGACGATGTGCCGGCCGGGCCGTCGCGGCATCGTGGAGCCCATGACCGATCACCCGTTCAGATTCGGGGCCGTCGCCGGTTACGCCCCCACCGCGCAGGCCTGGACCGGGCTGGCCCGCAGGGTCGAGAGCCTCGGCTTCTCCACCCTGCTCGTCCCCGACACGCTCGGGACGCTGTCGCCGTTCGCCGCCGCGGCCGCGGCCGCCGCCGTCACCACGACGTTGCGCGTCGGCACGTACGTGGTCAGCGCCCCGTACCGCACGCCCGAGACCGTCGCCTGGGAGACCGCCACCCTGCACACCCTCACCGGAGGACGCTTCGAGCTGGGGCTGGGCGCCGGCCGGCCGGGCGCCGAGCAGGACGCGGCGGCACTCGGCGTGCCGTTCGGCAGCCCGGCCGAGCGCGTGGAACGCCTGGCCGCGACGATCGACGCGGTCAAGGACGTGCCGATCCTGGTCGCCGCGACGGGCGCCCGCGTGCTGGGGCTGGCCGCGCGCAAGGCCGACACGGTGGCGCTCGGCGTGCCGCCGCAGCACACCGAGGACCAGGTCGCCGCCAAGCTGGACGAGCTGTACGAGCTGGCCGGCGACCGCTTCCACGACCTGGAGCTCGGCATGAACCTGGTGGCCGCCGGCGGCGAGCCGCCCGCCTGGCTGACCGGCCGCTTCGGCCCGCTCGGCCCCGAGGCCACCGGCCTGCTCACCGGCACCCCCGACGAGATGGCCGACGTCCTGCGGCGGCGCAGGGACCGGCTCGGGATCTCGTACGTGACGGTGAACGCCCAGTTCATCGACGCCTTCGCGCCCGTCGTGGAACGTCTGGCCGGTACCTGACGGAAGCTGACAGGTAAGACCGGCAGGATGCCTCCCATGACCGCAAAGGGAACCTTCGACACCGCCGGCTGGGACGCCAAGCCGCCCTTCGACGACCGCGACGGCGTCGCGCTCGGCCTCGTCAGCATGACCAAGACCTTCCACGGCGACCTGACCGGGACGAGCGTCGTCCATCTGATGGTGGCCTCGACCCCGGTCGAGGACTCGCGTGTGTACGTGGCGCTGGAACGCATCGAGGGCACCCTGGAGGGCCGGAAGGGCGGCTTCGTCGTGGCGCACCACGCGACGAGCGACCGCGGAGGGCAGTCGCTGACCATCATGATCGTGCCCGACTCGGGCGTCGGCGAGCTGACCGGCATCACGGGACGGATGAACATCACCATCGCCCCGGACGGCTCGCACTCCTACACCCTGGACTACGAGCTGCGGGCGGAGAACTGACCCGGGCGAACGCCCGGGTGGATGAGGGGTGGAGCTATGGGGATTCGAACCCCAGACCTCCTCCATGCCATGGAGGCGCGCTACCAACTGCGCCATAGCCCCTTGCTGCGGTCACAAGTGTACAGGGCTTCGGGGCCCGCGACACACATGCGCGTACCAGGCATACGCTCGGTCAAACCTTGCTACTCTCCGTGCCATGTCCAGCGTGCAGGCCGTCCCGTTGACCCCGCGGTGCGCGAAGATCCTCGCCGCTCGTGAGCATGCCGTCGTCGAGGTCAGCGCGTTCAACGGGTTCTTCACCCTGCGGGCCATCCGCAGCCTGCTGGAGTGGGCGACCCGCACGTTCACCGGCGTGCACGTGCTCGTGCCGGGCGTCGAGCTGGCCGGCACGCTGGTGGCGCGCGGGCTCCCGTCCGGGGCGGCGCTGATCAAGGCGCGGTCGGCGGCCAACAACACGCGCAACCGGGTGATCCGGGTGCTCGAAGGCATGGGCGCGGCCAACGCCACCGTCTTCGACTGGAACGAGCTGGCCGGCAACCGCGCCTACCGGCGCTCCCGGCGGGAGCTGGAGCGGCTGGCCGCGAAAGACGTCGCGTTCCGCGCGCGGTGCGTGGCGGCGGTGCTGCCGAGCGTCGGCGGGCAGGAGCTCACCCCCGAGCAGGCCGCGAACGCGCTGCCCTTCCTGCTGGCCGGGCTGCCGCTGGTGCTGAACAGCCCGGCGATCCTGCGCACGGGCTCGTCGGTGTTCTGCCATCCCGAGCCCATGCCGCTGGTGGGGGAGCTCTACGCGGGCACACTGCCCGTCTCGCGCTCGCCCCACCAGGGCTTCGTCGCCTCCCGGCCGGCCCCCGACCCCGCCTGAGCCGGCCCGGCTCCGGTCAGCCGACCGAGCGGGCCTTGTCGATCAGGGTGACCAGCTCGGCGACCATCGGGTCCTCCGAGGTCCGCGACAGGCGCTCGGCGTGCTCGCGCAGCGCCGGCAGGTCCAGGCCGAACGCCTTCCTGTCGCGCAGGTAGACCGCGAAGGCCGCGACCACCACGTCCACCTGCAGCCGGACCGGCGTACCGGTCCAGATCGAGGGGTTCAGCTCGTCGGCCCGCAGCGACTTGCCGGCCTCGGAGGCCGCCCGGGTGTCGGGGTCCTGCCAGCGCACGGTCGCCTGGGCGAGCTGGCCCCGCGCGCCCGGCTTGAGGTGGAGGGCGTACAGGGCCGTGACCGAGTGGCCGGGGCCGATCTCGCCGCCGTCGCGGCTGTCGTCACGGAACTCCTCGGCCGACATCGCGCGGTTCTCGTAGCCGATGAGCTGGTAGCTCTCCACGACCGAGGGGTTGAAGACGACCTGCGCCTTGGCGTCGCGGGCCCGTACCTCGATGTTGGCCGGGAGCCGGGTGGTGAAGACCTTCTCGGCCTCCTGCTCGGAGTCCACGTAGACGGCCATGCCGTCGCCGTTGTCGGCGAGCTGCTCCATCAGCTCGTCGCCGTAGTCGCGGCCGACGCCGACGGTGAGCAGCGTGACCTGCTTGCCCGCGTACTCCTTGACCTGCTCCACGATGGTCCGCCACTCGGTCTCGCCCTGGTTGGCCAGGCCGTCGGAGAGCAGGACGACCCGGTTCGTGGCGGCGGCCCGGAACGCCTGGGACGCCTCCCGGTACCCGGCCAGGACGCCGCTCTGCAGGTTCGTGCCGCCCTCGGTGGCCAGCTCGTCCACCGCGGCGTGGAGCTGGCTCCGGGCGGTGAGCGGCGTCATGGAGGCCAGCACCTCCGCCTCGTCGCTGAACGCCACGAGCGACACCTGGTCGCCGGGCGCGAGCTGGTCGAGCAGCTTGTGCAGGGCCGACTTGACCAGGTCGAGGCGGCCGGTCTCGGCCATCGAGCCGGAGACGTCGACCACGAACGTGAGGTTGGCCGGGCGGCGCGCGGCCGAGTCGGAGGCCCGGGTCTGCAGGCCCACGCGGAGCACGGCCTCGTCGCGGCCGGGCAGCCGCGCGCCGTCCACGTGCACGGCGAAGCCGTCGTCGGCGGGCTGCGCGTAGTCCTGCCCGAAGGCGTTGACCCACTCCTCGGGGCGGATCTCGGCGGGCGCGGGCCAGCGCCCTTCCTGGAGCGTACGGCGGGCGTAGCCGTACGAGGCGGTGTCCACGTCCAGGGCGAAGGTGGAGATCTGCGCCGTGGTCGTGTCCTGCTCGGTTTCCTGGGTGCCGGCCGGGGACGCGCTCGGCACGGGCTGACGCTGCGTGTCGGACAGGGGGGCCCGCGCGGCGCTGCCGCTCGACGATCCGCCGGAGCCGCCGCACGCGGCGAGTCCGAGAAGCGCGGCGAGCCCGAGGCTGATGGCCAGGGGACGAATGGCTAAGGGGCGACATCTCATCGCAACCACCTCCGCGTCCTATGACGGAGATCGGCGCCGGAGCGGCCGGGCCGGAGACGCAAGCGAGCACAAACCGCGATCGTCACGTGATCAGTTGTGACAAATACGGATAAATGAGCTGGGCGGGGATGAGCGGCGCGGACGGTCGCGCGGGCCCGGAGGAGGCCGCCGTCGCCCCGTCGTTACCGGCCGTCGTCCGGTCGTTATCGACCTCGTCCGGCCGCGGCCCGGTCGCCGTCACCAGTGCAGCAGGAGCAGTTCGGCGGAGAAGCCGGGGCCCAGCGCCATCAGCACGGCGGGCAGCCCGGGGTGCCCGCGGGTCTCCTGGAGCACGTGGAGCACCGAGACCGACGACAGGTTCCCGTACGTCCGCAGCGACCGCCATGTCACGTCCAGGGCCCTGGGGTCGAGGTCGAGGCTCTGCACGATCTTGTCGATGACCTTGGGGCCGCCGGGGTGGCAGATCCACGTCGGCACCTGGTCGGGGGTCAGGCCGTAGTCGGCCAGGAAGACCCTGATGTCGTCGGCCAGCACCTGGTCCACGAAGTGGGTGAGATCGGCGTCGAGCACGATGTGGAAGCCGTGGTCGCCCACCTCCCATCCCATCAGGTGCTCGGTGTCGGGGTAGAGCCTGCTGCGGGTGGCGACGACCTCGGGGCCCCGGCCGCGCCCGGTGGCCACGACGGCCGCCGCGCCGTCCCCGAACAGGCCGCTGGCGATCATGTTGGCGATCGAGGAGTCGTCGCGCTGGATGGTCAGCGAGCACAGCTCCACGCAGACCAGCACGGCGGCGTGGTCGGGCCAGCCGCGCAAGTAGTCGTGCAGGCGCGACAGGCCCGAGGCCCCGGCCGCGCAGCCCAGGCCGAACACCGGCACCCGCTTGACGTCGCCGCGCAGCCCGAGGCGCTGGGCGAGTTTGGCGTCCAGCGAGGGCGTGGCCAGGCCCGTGGTCGAGCAGAACAGCAGGTGGTCGATCTTCTCCGGCGGCACGTCGGCCTTTTCGAGGGCGCCTCTGACGGCCTGTTCGCCCAGGTCGAGGGCGACCTCGACGTACATGGCGTTGGCGCGGGCGAAGGAGTCGAGCTTGGTGTAGCCGTCCAGCGGGAGTGCGAGGTTGCGGCCCACGACGCCGGTGGCCGCGTGGAAGTGCCGCAGCAACTCCTCGTCGCAGTCCGTCAGACGGGAGAACGCTTCGGTGATCTCCGCCTGCTCGTAGCGGTGATCGGGGAAAACGGTCTCTACCCCCGAAATATGCATATATCACTCCTGCCGCAGGGAGCGGAGCGCTAACCTGCTCGCGCCGGATATGGGCGGTTAATATGCGGATGTGCCGCTTCCGACCTCCGGCCGACCGCCCTCCACCCACGCCGCCCCGCTTCCGGCCCCCGTCCGGCTGCCGCTTCCGGTTCCCGTCCGGCTGCCCACGGTCGCCGTGCTGGCCTTCGACGGGATGGCGCCGTTCGAGCTGGGGTGCGTGGTGGAGTTCTTCGGGCTGCCCCGGCCCGAGCTGGACGTGCCCTGGTACGACCTCAAGGTGTGCGCGGAGACCGCCGAGCCGCTGCGCGTGGTCGGCGGGTTCACCATGCAGGCCGCGCACGGGCTCGACGTCCTGGCCGGGGCCGGGACGGTCATCGTGCCCGGCGTGGCCGACGTCCGGGGCGAGGTCTCGGGCGAGCTGGTCGAGGCGCTGCGCCTGGCCCACGGCCGGGGCGCCCGGATGGTGTCGATCTGCTCCGGCGCGTTCGCGCTGGCCGCCGCCGGTCTCCTGGACGGCCGCGAGGCCACCACCCACTGGAGGTACGCCGACCTGCTCCAGCGACGCTTCCCCGCCGTCCGCGTCAACCCCTCGGTCCTGTACGTGGACGGCGGCGACGTGCTGACCAGCGCGGGCAGCGCCGCCGGCCTCGACCTGCTCGTCCACCTGGTACGCACCGACCACGGGCCGAACGTGGCCAACGCCGTCGCCCGCCGCCTGGTCGTCCCGCCGCACCGGGAGGGCGGCCAGGCCCAGTTCATCGAGGCCGCCGTCACACCCGTGGCCGACGACGGCGGCGTGGCCAGGGCCATGGGGTGGGTGCTCGAGCACCTGGCCGAGCCGATCGGCGTGGCCGACCTGGCCGCGGTGGCGCACATGTCGCAACGCTCGTTCATCAGGCACTTCAAACGGCAGACGGGCACCAGCCCGCTGCGGTGGGTCATCTCGCAGCGGGTGGCGGCGAGCCTGCCGATGCTGGAGTCGACGGCGGTGCCGGTGGAGGAGATCGGGGCGGCGGTCGGGTTCGAGAGCCCGGCGACGTTCCGGCACCACTTCACGCGCGCCATGCGCACCTCGCCCTCCGCCTACCGCCGCACCTTCGGCGCCTGACTCAACCCGTTGCCGGGTGGCCGGGGCGGGGGAGCAGGCCGTCCACCAGGGTGCGCAGCCCCAGCTCGTAGGTGTCCTCGGCGGTGAGCTCGGCCCAGCGGCCGCCCAGTTCGGCCAGGCGGGGCAGGGCGGCCGGGTCGAGACCGGCGAAGACCTGGTCGCGGTAGGTCGGCCCGCCCTCCTCGCGCCTGCGCCCGGCAGCCGCGCGGACGGCGATCTCGCCCGCCGTGTAGTGCCAGATGATCCGGTAGAGGTGCACGGCGCGCTCGGCCGTCAGGCCCGCGTCGAGGGCCGCGTCGATGATCTTCTCCGGGTACCACAGCGCGCCGACCGCGAGCAGGTCGTCGGCGCGCAGCACGTCCACCGCCCACGGGCAGCCGGCCACCCCGTCGCGCATGGCCAGGGCCACGACGACCACGCGTTCGCGCGGGTCGGCGGGCAGGTCGGGGCGCGGCAGCCCGGCCGCGTACTCGTCGAGCAGGAGCAGCAGGAGCTCCTCCTTGTCGCGGACGTGGTGGTAGAGCGCCATCGGCGTGCTGCCGACCTCCTTGGCCAGCCTGCGCATGGTCAGCCCGCCGACTCCGTCGGCCTCGATGACCCGGTGCGCCGCTGCCACGATGTCCGCCCGCGAGATCCGGGGCGGCCTTCCAGTGCGTGCGGGCATGCCGTCATGTTACTTTCTATACATGTATAAAAAGACATCTTCCTGGACGGCGGTGGTGGTCCTGGCGTTCGCCGTCGCCGTCGGGTCACTCCAGATGACCGTCGTCGTGCCGATGCTCCCGCTGCTCCAGAGGCAGCTCGGCGCGTCACCCACCTCCGTCTCCTGGACGCTCACCGCCGGCCTGCTGTCCGGCGCGGTCGCGATCCCGCTGCTGTCCCGGCTCGGCGACATGTACGGCCGCCGCGCCGTCGCCCTGTCCGCGCTCGCCCTGCTCGTGGCCGGTGCGGCGGTCGCCGCCCTGTCCGGCACGCTCGGCGCGGTGATCGCGGGACGGGTGCTCCAGGGCGTGTCCGCCGCGCTGCTCCCGCTGGCCATGGGGCTGGCCAGGCAGGCGGTCCCCGCCCACCGGCTGGCCACGGCGATCGGCGTGCTGAGCGCCACCATCGGCGTGGGCAGCGGCGGCGGCATGATCCTGGCCGGGCTGGTCGGCGGCGACCACCGGGCCATGTTCTGGATCCTGGCGGCGCTGGGCGCGCTGAGCTTCGTCCTGGTGGCGGCCCTGGTGCGGGAGGCCGTGCCGGCCGGGCCCGCGGGGCGTCCCGACCTGGTGGGGGCCGTGCTGGTCGCCGGCTGGCTGGTCTGCCTGCTGCTCGCGATCAGCAAGGGCGGCGCCTGGGGCTGGACGTCGCCGCCGACGTGGGGGCTGCTCGCGGGGGCGGTGGTGCTCGCGGTGGCGTGGGTGGCCACGGCCCGGCGCACCGCCGCGCCGCTGATCGAGATCCCCATGCTGCTGCACCGGGGCACGGTCGGGGCCACGGTGGCCTCGTTCCTCATCGGGTTCGCGCTGTTCGGGGCGATCACCACGCTGTCGGCGGTCGCCCAGGGCGCCCTCGGGGCCTCGGTGCTGCAGGTGGGGCTGTACCTGCTGCCCACCACGGTGCTGATGCTCGCCGTCTCGATGCTGGCCGGGCCCCTGATGCGGCGCTTCCCGGCCGCGGCGCTGGTCTCCGGCGGCTCCGCGCTGGTCACCGCCGCCGCGGTGTGGCTGGTGCTCTTCCGCGACACCGCCGCCGACCTGTACGGGGCCGCCGCCGTCCTCGGCCTCGGCGTGGGCCTGGTCTACGCGGCGCTCGGCACGATGGCCGTCGAGCACGTCGAACCGGCCAAGACCGCGGCGGCCGGCGGCGTGAACGCGCTGGTCAGAGTCGTGGGCAGCAGCCTGGCCGGAGCCGTCGGCGCGGCCGTGTCGGCCGCCGGGGGAGCCGGCTGGAGCTTCGGCGTCGCCGCCGGGGCCGCCCTGCTGGCCGCCGTGTTCGCGGCCGTCCACCGGGCGAGGGCGGTGGTGGGGGCATGAGCGCGGAACAGCGCCTGATCGCGTGGGGCGACGAGCTGGTGAAGCTGCACGACGGCTTCCGGCGGGAGCTGGCACGCCTGCGGGCCGGTGGCGAGGGGTTCGACCTGCGTACGCACTGCCTGGCCTTCTGCGACGCCCTGCACGCCCACCACGAGGGCGAGGACGCGGTCCTGTTCCCGCACCTGGCCGCCGAGCGTCCCGAGCTGGCCGGCGTCCTGGCCCGGCTGGGCGCCGAGCACCGCGTGGTGGCCCGGCTGGTCGCCCGCGTCCGCGACCTGGCCGGCACGGACGCGGGCGACGAGCTCGACCGGCTGGCCGCCGAGCTGGAGGCCCACCTGGACTACGAGGAGGAACAGCTCGTCCCGCTGCTGAACGGCATGACCTCGATGCCCGAGAACCTGTGAGCCCGCCGCCCGTCGTCAGCGGGTGACGGGCGGGTTGAAGCGGTGGTGTTCCGGCGGCGTCCAGCCCGCCCCGACCGTGCCGGCCACCTCCGTGTACGCGGTCAGCCCGAACCGCACCGACCGTTGCTCCGCGGCCCAGTCCACCTCCGCCCGCCCGGTCAGGTGGAGGGTCCGGCCACTGTCCCAGTCGACGAACAGCAGCCCGGCGGCCGGGTCGAGCTCCAGGTTGCCGAGCGTCATGTACATCGAGTTGCCGACGTAGTCCGGGAACTCCAGCAACCCGGGCCCGGTCACCCGGACGAACCCCGGGTTGCCGCCGCGATGGGAGACGTCGGCCCCCAGGCCCGCGGCGCGGGTGGCGATGAAGAACGTGTCGGCCCGCTCGATCCACTCGACGTGGCCCGGCGCGAGCCGCGTCCCGCCGCCGACGACCTCCGGGACGCCGGGCGCGGCGGTGGGCTCGCGGGCCTGGATGTACTTGGGGCAGTTGGAGTACACCTGCTCCGTCCAGATCACCAGGCCGCCGCCGGCCTGCACGGCGGTGCCGTTCACGCGCATCCGGCGCCGGGTGTGCGGCTCGATGGCCAGCAGCCCGATGTCGCGTTCCGCCGTGAACAGGCCCCGCAGCGGCGCCGCGGGCAGGGCGCGGACGGTGATCGTGCGGTCGTCGTCGGCGTCGGCGAACCCCGGCGGCCCGGTCAGCACGTCGGCCCACACCTGCCCGAGGTCGTCGGCCGCGCCCGCGACCAGCAGGTGCTGCGCACCCAGGAACGCGGCGGCCACCTCGGGGATCTCGGGACGGGTGCGCGAGCTGCCGAACGCGCCCGGCGTCCGCACCCCGGCGCGGGCCTGGACGGCGATCTCCCCTGGGTGTCTCATTTAGAAGAATCCGCAGGTGGGAGCGCCGGCGGTGGGAGCGGGACGGTCGCCGGCGGCGCCGGGGGCGGAGATCTCCAGCCGGATGCCGTCGGGGTCCTCGAAGAACACGCCGCCGGAGGAGGTGCCCTCGCCGTGGGGGACCACGCCGTCGTGGTGCAGCTTCGCGCCGATCTCCCTGATGACCTGCTCGGCCCTGCGCACCGCGTCGAGGTCCTCGACCTGGAAGGACAGGTGGTGCAGGCCGGGAAGGGCGGTGGGGAAGCGGCCGTCGCTCTGCTGCCAGAGCGTGACCACGAGCTTGCCGTCCTGGGCGAGGAGGGCGTAGCGGCGGCCGTCCTCGGCGGACTCGCTGGCGACGGTGAAGCCGAAGACGCGGCCGTAGAACTCCTTCGACCTGTCGAGGTCGGTGACATTGAGCCCGACGTGCCCGGTCCGGAACGACATACGACTCTCCCCTTCTAACGGTTGCGCGACCGAGTGGCCGTTAGAAATCAATATAACGGCAAAAGTCGTTCGTTGGCGTTAGAGGGGGCTATTTCTTGTGCTCCCGGTAGTGTCGCGCCGCCCGTGCGCGGTTGCCGCACGCCGGCGAGCACCATTCCTGGCGCGGGTGCTCCTTGACGAAATAGAGCACGCAGCGCGGCGCCCCGCAGGTGCGGAGCAGGACGTGCTCGGGGCCGGCCAGGAACTCCATGGCCGCGACGGCGAGCCGCCCCCGCAGGCGCGTGGACGGGTTCGCCTTGACCGCGGGGACCATGGTCAGCGCCGGCTCGCCGGTCCACGACAGGTGCGGGGCCGTGGGGGCGGCCAGGGCGGTCGCGTTGACGAGGGCCAGCGACTCGGCGAAACCGGGCAGCGTGGCCGCGTCCGCGACGCTCGGCGGCTCCGGCGCGATCGCCCTGGCCAGCAGCGCCCTGACGGCCTGGCGCAGGCGTACGGTCTGCTCGCGCAGCTCCTCCGTGGCGCTGAAGTCGGGCGGCAGGCCCAGGTCGGCCGCGTGCTCGCGGAGCCATCCGGTCATCGCGGCGGCGTCGCCGAGCCGGTCGACGGGCCCGTGGCGGTCGGCCCTGACCGTGCCGGCGAACTCCATGGTCAGCGTGGTGGACATGGCTCCAATCTAACGCCTGCTCCACGGCGCTCCCGTTAGGTAAAAAATTGCTTATTCAGAAAGATTGCGCGATCAGCAAAAGTGCGTAATCTGAAAGGGTGACCGGATTGAGGGAACGGAAGAAGCAGGCGACCCGCGAGGCGCTGATGGACGCGGCGCTCGGGCTCGCCCTGGAGCGCGGGCTGGAGAACGTCCGGGTGGAGGACGTCGCCGAGCGGGTCGGCGTGTCGCCACGCACGTTCAACAACTACTTCTCCAGCAAGTACGAGGCCCTGGCCGCCCGCCACACCGACCGCGTCCGGCGGACGGTGGCCGTGCTGCGCGCCCGCCCGGCGGCCGAGCCGCTGTGGGAGGCGCTGATCGCGGCCGTCGCCGAGCCCTGGGAACAGGCCATGACCAGCCCGGGGCCGCCCGACGCCGACCGGCTGGCCCTCACCAGGCTGCTGGCCGAGGAGCCCGCGCTGCGCGCCGAGGCGCTGAAGGCCCAGTTCGCGGCCGACGGCGAGCTGGCCGCGGCCGTGGCCGAGCGCACGGGCACCGATCCGGACGAAGACCTCTACCCGCACCTGGTGGCGGCCACCGTGAGCGCCGCCGTGCAGGTGGCCGTGGGCCACTGGCTGCGCTCCGACCCGCCCGTCCCGCTGGTGCCGGTGCTGCGCGAGGCGCTGCACCGCCTGGCCGCGGGACTGCCGTCCCCCCACCCCCGAACCGAAGGAGAGACCTCGTGACCTCGGCGGACTCCACGATCGCGGACGTCGTCATCGCCGGCGCCGGTCCCAACGGCCTGATGCTGGCCTGCGAGCTCGGCCTGGCCGGGATCCGGTCCGTCGTGCTCGAACGCCTGCCCGCCCGCAGCGGCCGGCCCAAGGCCAACGGCATCATCGGCCAGGTCGTCGGCCTGCTGCACCAGCGCGGGCTCGCCGCGGCGCCCGTGCCCGTGCCCGCGTTCGTCTTCGGCGCCATGCCGCTCGACCTGGCCGGGCTCGACGGCAACCCGCTGCGCGCGCTCCCCGTCCGGCAGCCGGAGCTGGAGGAGCTGTTCGAGCGGCGGGCCGCCGAGCTGGGCGTGGATATCCGGCGCGGCCACGAGCTGACCGGTTTCGCGCAGGACGCCGGGGGCGTCACGCTCGCGGTGACGGGCCCCGAAGGCCCCGGCGAGCTGCGTACGCGCTATCTGGTGGGCTGCGACGGGGCCCACAGCCTGGTCAGGAAGCGGGCCGGCATCGGCTTCCCGGGGGTGAGCGCGCCCGACGTGGTCAGCCGCACGGCCCACGTCACCGTGCCGGGGGCGGACGTGCGGCCCGGCACGGCCGAGATGGAGGTGCCCGGCCACGGCACGTTCGTGCTCTACACCTGGCACCGGACCGAGCGCGGCGCGTACGCGATGCTCCCCACCGGGCCGGGCGAGCTCTCGGTCACCGCGATGGAGTGGGGCGGCGAGACCCCTGGCGACGACGTGCCGATGACGATCGGCGAGCTGCGCGCGAGCCTGGCCCGCGTGCTCGGGGCCGACCTGCCGCTCGCCCCGCCCACCGGCGAGGGCCCCCACCTGCTGCGGCGTCTGAACGGCCGCGAGACCCGGGTGGCCGACCGCTACCGGGCCGGCCGTGTCTTCGTGGCCGGCGACGCCGCCCACGTGCACTCGGCCATGGGCGCCCCCGGGCTCAACCTCGGCCTCCAGGACGCCGCCAACCTGGCCTGGAAGCTGGCCGCCGAGCTCCAGGGCTGGGCGCCCGAGGGGCTGCTGGACACCTACGACGCCGAGCGCAGGCCCGCCGCCGAGCGGGTGGCCGTGCACTCCAGCGCCCAGCTCGCCCTGGCCGCGCCCGGCCCCGACGTGACCGCCCTGCGCACGCTGTTCGCCGAGCTGCTGGGCGACGACGCCAACCGGCGGCGCGTCGCGGCGCTCATGGCGGGCTCCGACCTGCCCTACCCGACGCCCGGCGGCGGGCATCCCCTCGCCGGCCGGTTCCTGGCCGACCTGCCCGCGGAGCCCGCCTTGCGGGCCCGGCCGCTGCTGCTCGACCGCACCGGCGAGCTGCGCGTGCGCCACGAGCGGGTCGAGACGGTCACCGTGCCGTCGTGCCCGGCCGAGGCCGTGCTGGTACGCCCCGACGGCTACGTGGCCTGGGCGGGCACGCCGGACGAGACGCTGACGCAGGCGCTAGAGACCTGGTTCGGCAAGGGTGTCGAGGTGGCGGCGTAGACAGCGGCGCATCAGGCCGGGCGTCATCCGCTCGGGGTGCAGCACGCCCTCGACCGTGAGCCCGTCGATCAGCGCGCACAGCCGTTCGGTCTCCACCTCGACGTCGGCGCCCGGGCGGCCGTGCGCGGCGATGCCCTCGATGATCCGGCCGACCAGGCGGCGCATGCCGTCGTAGGCCTCGCGGGCCAGCGGCCGCAGCTCCGGCCGGGTGCGCGCGGCCGTCGTGAAGGCCAGCCAGACCGCCGCCTCCTCCAGCCGCGGCTCGTCCAGGGGCAGCAGCTCCGACAACATCTGCTCCACCAGCTCGGTCCGCTCCGCGCCGTTCTGTGCGGCGAGCAGCGGGCCGACGCGTTCCTCCAGGCGGGCGCCGACCCGCTCGATCGAGGCGCGCATCGCGAAGGTCATCAACTCGGTGTGCCCGGCGAAGTAATGGCGGACCGAGCCGATGGCGAGCCCGGCCTCCTCCGCCACGTTCCGCAGCGACGCCTGCTCGAACCCGGCGCGGCGCACGACCCGGAACACGGCGTCGGCCACCTCGTCGCGGCGGGCCTCGGGATCCACGACTTTCGGCATGTTGTCCTTTATAGCACGGCCCTGCTAATTTATTTAGCATGGACGTGCTACTAATCGCCGCGCTCGTCGTCTACGCCGTAGTCCGGCGCATGATCGGCCAGCCGCTCGTCGCCAAGGACGTGTACGCGCCGCCGGTCATCCTCATCGGCATCGGCCTCCACGGCCTGCTCGACCTGCGCCCCACCGCGCTCGACATCACGTGGCTGGCGGTCACCGCCCTGATCGGCGTCGCCTTCGGTGCCCTGCGTGCCGCCACCACGCAGGTCTTTCCCAAGGACGGCGTGCTCTGGCAGCGCTACACCTGGCGGACGCTGGTCGTGTGGGCCGTGACGTTCGCGATCAGCTTCGGCGTGGGCGCGCTGGCGCTGGCCACCGGCATGCACGAGGAGGTGCGCTCGATCCCGCTGTCGATCGGCGTCGGCCTGCTCGGCGAGGCCCTGGTGATCCTGGCCAGGTCGCGGACGGCGGGCGCGCCGTTCAAGCGTTAGTCTGCGGTCAGAACAACATTCTGTGCACGAGGAGAGCCATGCCGGACAACCTCATCTTCCGCCTGCCGCCGACGTTCGAGACGATCGAGGAGGAGCGCCGGCACCGCAAGGAACGGCTCGCGGCGGCGCTGCGCATCTTCGGCAGGTTCGGCTTCGAGGAGGGCGTGGCCGGGCACATCACCGCCCGCGACCCCGAGCTGAGCGACCACTTCTGGGTCAATCCGTTCGGCATGTCGTTCAAGCACGTCAGGGTCAGCGACCTCATCCTGGTCAACCACGAGGGCCAGGTCGTCGAGGGCCGCTACCACGTCAACGAGGCCGCCTTCGCCATCCACTCCCAGGTCCACCAGGCCCGTCCCGACGTCGTCGCGGCCGCCCACAGCCACTCGATCCACGGCCGCGCCCTGTCGGCGCTCGGCCAGACCATCGAGCCCATCACCCAGGACGCCTGCGCCTTCTACCAGGACAACGCGCTGTTCGACGACTACACGGGCGTCGTGACCGACCTGGAGGAGGGCAAGCGCATCGCCGCGACCCTGGGTGGCAACAAGGCCCTCGTGCTGCGCAACCACGGCCTGCTGACCGTCGGCGACACGGTCGACGCGGCCGCCTGGTGGTTCATCACCATGGAACGCTCGGCGCAGGTGCAGCTCCTGGCCAAGGCCGCCGGGCAGGTCGTTCCCATCGAGCCCGACAACGCCGCGCTCACCCACCAGCAGATCGGCAACGACCTGGTCGGCTGGATCAACTACCAGCCGCTGCACGACCAGATCGTGCGCGAGCAGCCCGACCTGTTCGAGTAGGGCTCTCAGGAGCTGCGGAAGGTGTGCCGGTAGGTCAGCGGCGCGACGCCGACGGCCGCGTGCAGGTGCTGCCGGAGCGAGACCGCCGTGCCGAAGCCGGAGCGCCTGGCCACCTCCTCCACGCCGAGGTCGGTGGTCTCCAGCAGGCGCCTGGCATGGCGGACGCGGTGGCCGGACAGCCACTTGGCCGGGCTCATCCCGGTCTCCTCGCGAAAGCGCCTGGTGAAGGTGCGCACGCTCATCCTGGCGTGGGCGGCCAGCACGGCGAGGTCGAGCGGGGCGTCGAGGTGGGCCAGCATCCAGTCGCGGGTCGCGGCGGTGCCGCCGGCGCCGTCGTGCGGCAGGGGGCGCTCGATGTACTGCGCCTGGCCGCCGTCCCGCCAGGGCGGCATCACGCAGCGGCGGGCGGTCCGGTTGGCCACCTCGGTGCCGTGGTCGCGCTTGATCACGTACAGGCACAGGTCGAGGCCCGCCGCCACCCCGGCCGAGGTCAGCACGTCGCCGTCGTCCACGAAGAGCACGTCGGGGTCCAGCTTGACCTGCGGGAACAGCGCGGCGAACCGGCCCGCCTCGCGCCAGTGCGTGGTGGCCGGACGGCCGTCCAGCAGGCCCGCCGCGGCCAGCACGAACGCGCCCGTGCAGATCGACATGACCCGCGGCCGGTCCTGCAGGGCCGCCCGCAGGCCGGCGGTGATCGTGCCGTCCTTCATCGCCCGGCCCGCGTGGATGCCGGGCACCAGCACCGTGTCGGCCGTGTCGAGCACGTCGAGGTCGTGGTCGGGCAGCACGGTGTAGCCGGCCGTGCAGCGGACCGGCTCGCGGTCGGGGGAGCAGGTCACGACCTCGTAGAGCTTCTCGCCGTCCGGCGTCTCGGCCGACTCGAAGACCTGGCCGGGCACGCCGAGGTCGAGCGGGGCGAAGTGGTTCAGCACGACGACCGCGACACGATGGGCCATGGCCCGATTCTTGCACATATTGGCTTTCGGGCCACTCACGCCGTCAAAAGGCCATGAATCAGGATTGGCGCATGACGTTGAGCACCACCCCCGCCCCCACGCGGACCCGCAGGATCCACCGAGCGTGGTGGGTCGCGGCCGTGGCCTTCGTGGCCATCCTCGGCGCGGCGGGCTTCCGCGCCACCCCCGGCGTGCTGATCACCCCGCTGCACGACGAGTTCGGCTGGAGCACGGGCACGATCTCGCTGGCCGTGTCGATCAACCTGGTGCTCTACGGGCTGACCGCGCCCTTCGCCGCCGCGCTGATGGACCGCTTCGGCATGCGCCGCGTGGTGTCGCTGGCCCTGCTGCTGGTCGCGGTGGGCAGCGGGCTCACCGTGATCATGACGGCGAGCTGGCACCTGCTGCTGTTCTGGGGCGTGTTCATCGGGCTCGGCACCGGGTCGATGGCGCTGGTGTTCGCCGCCACGGTGACCGACCGCTGGTTCGTCCGGCACCGGGGGCTGGTCACCGGCATCCTGACCGCGGCGGGCGCGACGGGGCAGCTCATCTTCCTGCCCGTGCTGGCCTGGCTCGCCGAGGGGCCGGGCTGGCGGGTGGCCTCCCTGACGGTGGCGGGCGCCGCGCTCGCGGTGGTGCCGTTCGTCTGGTGGTTGCTGCGCGACCACCCCGAGGAGGTGGGCACGACGGCGCTCGGCGCCGAGGCGGGCGCCGTACGGACCGGGCCGGCCGGCGGGAACGCGGCGGCGCGGGCGCTGACGGTGCTGCGCTCGGCCGCGCGCACGCGGCCCTTCTGGTTCCTCGCCGGCGGCTTCGCGATCTGCGGCATGAGCACGAACGGCCTGGTCGGCACGCACTTCATCCCCGCCGCGCACGACCACGGCATGGCCGAGCCGGTCGCCGCCGGCCTGCTCGCGATCATCGGGATCTTCGACATCGCCGGGACGGTCGCCTCCGGCTGGCTCAGCGACAAGGTCAACCCCAAGCTGCTGCTCGGCGTGTACTACGGCCTGCGCGGCCTGTCGCTGATGTTGCTGCCCGGCCTGTTCGCGGCCACCACCGAGCCCAGCATGCTGATCTTCATCGTGTTCTACGGCCTGGACTGGGTGGCCACCGTGCCCCCGACCGTCGCCCTGTGCCGCCAGATCTACGGCCAGGACGGCGCGGTCGTGTTCGGCTGGGTGTTCGCCTCGCACCAGGTGGGCGCCGCAGTCGCCGCCGTGGGCGCCGGCCTGACCCGCGACCATCTCGGCGCCTACGACCTGGCCTGGTACGCCGCCGGCGCCCTCTGCCTGCTGGCCGCGGGAATGTCCCTGGCCATCCGGCATGCTAGACGGTGATGAACGAGACCGAACTGATGGTCCTCCCCCTCGTGGTCAGGATCGAGAGGGCCGCTCCCCCCGAGCGCACCGACGCGCTGGAGGCCGCCGCCATGGCCGTGCTGAGCCTCTTGGACGACCCGGGGGAGTGGGCCGCCGAGCTGCACGCCTGGCAGTCCACCGGCAAGATCCGCAAGGTGGTGCGCCGCGCCAGGGGCGCCGAGTGGCGCAGGGCCGCCGCGCTCCCCGGCCGCACGGTCGAGCACCGCACGGCGGAGGTGCGGGTGCACCCGCCCGTCCCGCTCGACGCCTGGCCCAAGGACCTGGCCCGGCTCCAGGTGGGCGGCACCGAGCTGAGCGACACCGCCGAGCCCGGCGATCCGCCTGGCCCGCCGGTCCTGTGGGAGAACCCGAGGCTGACCATGTCGGCGGGCAAGGCCATGGCCCAGGCCGGGCACGCCGCGCAGCTCGCCTGGTGGGCCAGCGACGAGGCCGAGCGGGCCGCCTGGCGGGCGGACGGCCTGGCGGTCTCCGTGCGCGCCGCGCCCGACAGGGACGACTTCGACGCCAAGGTGGCCGCCGGGCTGCCCGTGGTGCGCGACGCCGGATTCACCGAGATCGAGCCGGGCTCGTGCACGTTCGTCGCCGAGGCGCCCTGGCTTCTCGGGCGGGTCGCTAGATCGTGAAGACGTCGGCCAGCACGCCGCCCGCCGGGGTGATCCGGGCGGGCGACGGGCTGTCGTAGACGACCATGAGCCGGCCGTCGGGCAGCACGGCCAGCCCCTCCGGATGGTCGTCGCCGACGCCGTAGGGCAGCTCCAGGACCGTCTCAAGGTCGTGCGCGGGCACGAGCCCGCCGCCCTGCCGCTCCCGCCAGCGCACGACCCGCACCGGGCCGTCCAGGCTCATCGTGGGGCCGGTGAGCAGCAGCAGGTCGCCGCCGTGCGGGCACATGTCCCGCACGCCCAGCCCGCCGAGGTCCAGGAAGTGCTTGCGGTACGGCCCGTCGAGCCGTAACCGGCCGCCGCCGTCGTCGACCGGACGGATCTCCAGCACCACCGCCCAGCCGCGCAGCACCGGCCCGCGCAGCCCCAGGTAGACCCGCTCCCCCACGACCGCGATGCCCTCGATGTCGAGCCCGTTGTCCTTGCCCGGCAGCGCCAGGAACGGCGCCAGATGGCGGTCGCCGGCCAGCATGGCGGCGACGTTGCGCTCGCCGGACAGGATCGCGCCCGGCAGCGGACGCTCCCCGGTCCCGTCCAGCGGCAGCCGGACCAGGATGAACCGGTTCTCCTCGCGGAGGACCGTGCCCAGCCTCCTGATCGACTTCTCCGGCGAGCCCGGCTTGGCCTTGCGGCGCTTGAGGCTGTGCGAGCCGACCGCCCACAGATGGCCGTCGGCCCTGGCCAGGCCCTCGATGTCGGCCTCGTCGAAGCGTCCGGCGGGCAGGTCCACGTAGTCGGCCAGGTAGAAGGAGCGCTCGTCGCCGAAGTGGTCGCCGGTCCAGGTGAGCCGCTCGACGGTGGCGGTCTCGTCGCCGGCCACCCACAGGCCCGACGGCTCCCACCTGACCGCCGAGAGATTCGTGTGCGTCTGGGCGAACCGGGAGTCCTCGCCGAACCGCAGTTCCACCTGTTCCACCTCGCCATGATTGCACTTCGGTCGCTTCACACACGCAATGGCGGGATATGTCGTACGCTCCCGTCGTGCTCCATGGGGAAGATGAGACCGAGGGTTCACGAGTGAGAACCACAGACCGCCCTGCGAACCCTGTTTCACCGCCCAGGCGCTCCCGCATCGGCGATGTCCGGATGCGGTCGATATATCGGGGGCTCGCCGTCGTGGCGGCCGTGGCGGTCGCCGCCACGGTGATCGTCCTGGCGCTCCCCTCCGGGCCGGACGAGGTCGTGGCGGGGCCGGTAACCGCGCCGCCGGCCGCACCCGCCTCGTCCGCACCCGCCTCATCCGCTCCGGCCCCCACGCCGTCGCCCACCCTCACGCCGACGTCGCCCCTCACGCCGACGTCCGCCCTCACGGCGACCCCGGCCCCGTCGCCGGGCGCCTCGCTCGCGCCCGGCTACACCGCCATGCAGGCCCTGTACGCCGACCCGCGGGTGCCCCGCCTGACCGGCCGGGTCAAGCGGATGGCCCTGCCCCGGCCGGCCAGGCGCCTGGTGAAGGACAGGCGCACCGGCCTGGCCGTGCCCCGGCTGGGCAAGCCGTGGAAGGCGCACGGCGCGGCGCCGTTCACCAGCAAGCAGGTGCTGCCGGCGGTGCGCGGCGGCAAGCTGCGCGGCATGCTCGTGACCTGCCCGCTGCCGATCATGGAGCAGCGGTCGCCGCGCGACACGGCGCTGCTGGCCGCCCGCTGGACGCTCAACCACCACCCCAAGGGCTCCAAGATCAGTTGGCTCGCCTCACAACGTGTCAAAACCGGATGGATGCTCGTATACCGCGTCAAATACGGCAAACATTCCTCCCGAGCGGCCGTCGTGGTGATGGACGGGGGAATGAGCAAGCCGGGACTTGCGTTCGTCACAGTGCCTGACTCGCAGAGAAAGCGTTGGCGTGATATTGGCCGCGTGGTCTCAGGAGTGCGTGTTCTAGGCTAGAAAGATCATGTATGCGGCGATGTGGGGGAGTGACGCCGTGGAACGCTCTGGACCGCCGCAGGCACCGAACAAGGGCAAGGTCAAGCCGCCCTGGCGCTCGGAAGGCCTGCCCGGTTCGCCAGGCGGGCGGCCGAAGATCAACTGGTGGCGCTTCGTCGTCACCCTGCTCGTGGTGTACGCGGGCTTCTTCGTCGTCTCCTCGCTGGTCGACAACAACTCGGTCGAGACGATCTCCTACACCGAGTTCACCAAGCAGGTCGATGCGAAGAACGTCAAGGACATCTACGCCCAGGGGCTGTCGGTCGAGGGCGACCTGAGGAGCGCGGCCAAGAACCCCGAGAGCAACGAGTCCTACACCAAGTTCCAGACCGAGATCCCCGCCTTCGCCAACACCGACCAGCTCGACCAGCAGCTCAAGTCGGCCCAGGTGGAGACCACGTCCAAGCCGCTGACCCGCGGCTTCTTCTCCAACCTGCTGCTGTCGCTGCTGCCCGTGCTGCTGCTGGCCGGCCTGTGGATCTGGATCATGCGCCGCGGCGCCAGCATGATGGGCGGCGGCCTGAGCGGGCTCGGCAAGTCCAAGGCCGCCAAGCCGGTCGAGGCCGGCAAGGTGCGCGTCACGTTCGACGACGTCGCCGGCATCGACGAGGTGGAGAACGAGCTCGTCGAGGTCGTCGACTACCTGAAGGACCCCGGCAAGTACCGCAGGCTGGGCGCCAAGCTGCCCAAGGGCGTGCTGCTCGCCGGCCCTCCCGGCACCGGCAAGACGCTGCTGGCCAGGGCCGTGGCGGGCGAGGCCAAGGTGCCGTACTTCTCGGCCAGCGCCTCCGAGTTCATCGAGATGATCGTCGGCGTGGGCGCCTCGCGCGTCCGCGACCTGTTCGAGGAGGCCCGCAAGGTCGCGCCCTCGATCGTGTTCATCGACGAGATCGACGCCATCGGACGGGCCCGCGGCGGCGCGGGCGGCATCGGCGGCCACGACGAGCGCGAGCAGACGCTGAACCAGATCCTCACCGAGATGGACGGCTTCTCCGGCGCCGAGGGCGTGATCGTCATCGGGGCCACCAACCGGCCTGAGATCCTCGACCCGGCGCTGCTGCGTCCCGGGCGCTTCGACCGTACGGTGCAGGTGGGCCTGCCCGACGCGGCCGGACGCACGGCCATCCTGGAGGTCCACTCGCGCGGCGTGCCGCTCGACGGCGGGGTCAGCCTCGACCGCATCGCCAAGACCACCCCCGGCATGACCGGCGCCGACCTGGCCAACCTGGTCAACGAGGCCGCACTCCTCGCCGCCAAGCGCGGCAAGGAGAAGGTCGACATGTCCGACTTCGCGGACGCGCTGGAGAAGCTCCAGCTCGGCGCGGCCCGCAGCATCGTGATGCCGGAGGAGGAGCGCACCCGCACCGCCTTCCACGAGGCCGGGCACGCCCTGCTCGGCATGCTCCAGCCCGGCGCCGACCCGGTCAGGAAGATCTCGATCATCCCCCGCGGCCGGGCGCTCGGCGTCACGCTGTCCACCCCCGACACCGACCGCTACGCCTACGACGAGCCGTACCTGCGCGGGCGCATCACCGGCGCGCTCGGCGGCATGGCGGCCGAGCAGGTCGTCTACGGCATCATCACCACCGGCGCCGAGAACGACCTCGAACAGGTCACCATGATCGCGCGCGGCATGGTGGGCCGCTGGGGCATGTCGGAGAAGATCGGCCCGCTGACCATCCTGCCCAACGACGGCTCCTCGCCGCAGGCGTCGCCGGCCACGCTGGCCACCGTCGACGAGGAGGCGCGGCGCATCGTGGACGAGTGCTACGAGCGCGCCGTCCAGGTGCTCACCGAGAACCGCGAACGGCTCGACGGCATCGTGGCGGCCCTGCTCGAACACGAGACGCTCGACGAGGCGAGCGCGTACGCCGCCGCCGGCCTGGCCAGCGGCAGCAAGCAGCCCGCCCTCGACTGAGCCCCGACAGACCCGCCTTTTTCCGAGACTTAGGGGAACCCCGGCCTTGCCTCGATCACGGCCGGGGAACGTCTCCCGCGACTCGGATCGGGGGACTGCCTTGACACTGAATGACGAGCTCCTCGCCCAGCTCGGCGACTCAGGCGTAGACCAGATCGCCGGCATGCTCGGCACCGACACGGCCACGGCGCGCAAGGTCGTCGAGGCCGTGTCCGGCACCGTGATCGGCGGCATGGCCCGCAACGCCGAGCACCCCGACGGCGCCGAGGCCCTGCGCGGCGCCCTCGACGACCACGTCGACGCCGACCCCTTCAACGGCGACGTGGCCTCGCTGACCCGCGACGGCCACAGCATCCTCGGCCACGTCCTCGGCGGCCAGGGCACCGAACGGGCCGCGGCCGGGCTCTCCCAACTGGCCGGCGTCAGCTCCGGCACCATCATGAGGCTGCTCCCGCTCGTCGCCCCCATGGTCATGTCCCTCCTGGCCGGCCGCGCCGCGAAGGCCAACATGGACGCCTCCGCCCTGGCCGCCGACCTGCGCGAGGAGCACGCCTCGCTGCCCGGCGGCCTCGGCCACCTGCTCGACGGCCTGCTGAGCGGCATCTTCGGCGGCACCGTCCCGGCCCAGAGCGGCCCGTACGACCCGGCCGACCGGCAGCCCGCGAGGGGCACCCCCAACCACGACTGGTGACCGCGCGGGCCTTCGGTAAGCTGGGACGGTGATCGTTCTGGCCTCTGCCTCGCCCACCCGCCTCACCGTGCTGCGCAACGCCGGCCTCGACCCCAAGGTCATCGTCTCCGGGGTCGACGAGGACGCCTTCTCCGCGCACTCGCCGGCGGCGCTCAGCCTCGTCCTGGCCAGGGCCAAGGCGGAGGCGGTCGCGAGCGGGCTGGAGGAGGGCCTGGTCATCGGCTGCGACTCGATCCTCGAGCTCGACGGGCGCCCCTACGGCAAGCCCGGCACGCCCGAGGAGGCCGTCGAGCGTTGGCGGATCATGCGCGGCCGCACCGGCCGTCTGGTGACCGGCCACTGCGTGATCGACGTGCCGGCGGGCCGGCAGGCGGCGCAGGTGGCCTCCACCGTGGTGCGCTTCGGCCAGCCGTCGGAGGAGGAGATCGCCGCCTACGTCGCCACCGGCGAGCCGCTCGGCCTGGCCGGCGGGTTCAGCATCGAGGGGCGCGGCGGCTGGTTCGTCGAGGGCATCGAGGGCGACCACGGCAACGTGCTCGGGGTGTCCCTGCCGCTGCTGCGCGAGCTGTTCGACGAACTGGGTTACGCGATCACGTCGTTCTGGCGCTAGCCTGCCGGGCATGCGATCTCTGCGCGACTTCGCCGCCGGCGTCGGCTTCTTCTTCCAGGGTCTCGGCTGGGTGTCGCGGCACGGCCGGTGGTGGCTGTTCGGGCTGATCCCGGCGGTGATCGCGTTCGCCGTCTACGTGGCGGCGCTGATCCTGCTCGGCACCCACGCGCGCGACCTGGCCGAGTTCTTCACCCCGTTCGCCGACTCGTGGAGCTGGGCCGACCTGTTCCGCACGCTGGTGGGCATCGCGCTGTTCCTCGGCGGGCTGGCGCTGGCGGTGCTGACGTTCGCGGCGCTGACGCTGGCGATCGGCGAGCCGTTCTACGAACGCCTCTCGGCCGAGGCCGACCCGCTGCCCGGCGCGGTGGAGCAGCCGTGGTGGCGTACGCTCCCCCGCTCGATCAGGGACAGCCTGGTCACCCTGTTCTACGTGCTGCTGTTCACCGTGCCGCTGTTCTTCCTGGGGTTCGTGCCGGTGATCGGCCAGACGGTGGTGCCCGTGGTCGGGGCCTTCATCTCGGGGTTCTTCCTGACGGTCGAGCTGACCACGCTGGCCCTCGAACGCCGGGGGTGGCCAGGAAGGAACGCTTCGCGCTGCTGCGCCGGAACATGGCGACCACGCTGGGGTTCGGGGTGGTGGGGTTCCTGCTGTTCCTGGTGCCGTTCGTGGCGGTGGTGGCCATGCCGGCCGCGGTGGCCGGCGCCGCCCTCCTCGTACGCGCCCGCATCGCCCCCACCCCACCGCTGGACCCCACCTCCAGCCCCACCCACCTGACCCCACCAGCCTGATCCCCACCCGTGTGATCCGACCGGCCTGATCCCCACCCGCGTGGTCCCGCCCGCCTGACCTCCACCCGCGGCCCCGCCCCTGACCTGCCGGTCTGTTTCACCCCCGCGGTCGTCCACAGGGGTGGGCGTCGGGGCGCTCGTTGTCCACAGAACCGCGCTCGGGCGTTTTCGGGACGTGCCTACCCGGCACCCTTGACGCTCATGACGACCAACGCCCCGGCCCCCTGCCTCACCCTGACCAGCCCGGCCGACATCCTGGCCGCCGTCCCCTACCTGGTCGGCTTCCACCCCCACGACAGCCTGGTCGTGATCGGCCTCCACCGCGGCCAGGCCAAGGTGGCCGCGAGGTGGGACCTCCCGTTCCCCCGGGGCACCCTCGACCCCCTCACCGGCCTCCTCTCCCGTGAAGGCGTCACCGAGCTGGTCATCGTCGGCTACGGCAGCGGCGACACGGTCACGCCCGCCGTCGACGAGGCCAGGCTGCTGGCCGCCGCGTCGGAGATCCGCGTGGGCGAGGCGCTCCGCGCCCACGAAGGCCGCTACTGGTCCTACGTCTGCGACCTGCCCCGCTGCTGCCCGCCCGAAGGCACCCCGTACGACCCGACCACCAGCCAGATCGCCGCCGAGGCCACGGTGCGGGGCCTGGTCGCCCTCCCCGACCGCCGCAGTCTCGAACGCACGATCGCCCCCGCCACCGGCCCGGTCCGCCTGGCCATGCGCCAGGCCACCGCCACCGCCGTAGCCGAGGTGCGAGCCCGCCTGACGGCCGCCCCCGACCTGGACACCTTCGCCCGCGGCTACGTCGCCGAGGCGCTCGCCGAAGTCCGCGCGACGCTGACCGCCCACGCCGGCGGCGTCCGCCTCGACGACATCGCAGCCGCCCGGCTGGGCCTGGCCCTGACCGTGATCAGAGTCCGCGACGAAGCCTGGACCATGATGCGCGAGGCCCACCTGCCCCTGTGGAAAGACCTCACCCGCCGCCTGGAGCCCCGCTTCGTCCCGCCGGCCGCTTCCCTGCTGGCCATGGCGGCCTGGCGCGCGGGCGACAACATCCTGGCCACCATCGCCCTCGAACGCGCCCTCACCACCGACCCCCACTACTCGATGGCCAATCTCCTGATGCACGCCCTGCAGAGCATGCTCTCACCCGCCGTCGTCCGAGACCGCCTGCCCACCCCCGCCGAGCTCGACACCGCCATGGGCCCGGCCAACGGCGGCTGGCTGATCCCCATGCTCGGCCTGCTCGACGACGCCCCGTCGCCGCCGGGGCCCGACCGGCACCCGAAGGCGGGTGGGAGCGCATGAAGAAAGGGTGCCGGTGGCCTCCACCAGCACCCTTCCCGCCAGAACTACAGGCTGCCTTCTTCGCGGCGCCGGCGCTCGTTGTACGCCCGCATCCGAGGGGGATAGCCCGTCAGCTGCACGTCGTACACCGGTAACGCCAGATCTCGGGCCACCTTGTGGATCACCGCGGGCGACCCGACCCTGCGCCTGGTCCACTCGCCGTCGTCGGCCACCGCCACAGCGGTCGTGTCGGTGGCAAAGGTCTCAGGCTCGACGTAGAACTCGACGCCACGCCGCGAACGTGCGAAGGCGATGAGCGCTTCGATGTCGGCATCGGTCGCCTCGCGGTCGAACCGCGCGATCTTCTGCCCGCGCAGCCGACGGATACCGTAGCGGTCTCGCCATCTCATGGATCCTTTTTATACCGTCCGGAGCGCCGGTGTCGGGGATGATCTCGGGGACAGCTCGGGGTTTCTCCCGATGGCACGTCCGGCTCCGAGGACGCAGTATGAAAGTTGACTGCCGATTCCAAGGAGAGGCATGACCATCATGGCTGGGGTACCCAAGACCCCCGGGCCGGGACAGGTGCCGCCAGCTCATCTGCGCGTCACCCACCAGGACCGAGAGCACGTCGTCGAGCACGTCAAGGCCGCCTACGCGGAGGGCCGGTTCGACAAGCTGGAGTTCGACGACCGGCTGGAACGTGCGATGACCGCGCGTACCCACGGCGACCTGTTGCCCATCATGAACGAGCTGTACGGGGCGATGGCGGTGCCCAGATTCGCGCCGCCAATGCCTCGGCCGGTCCGTCCGGAACGGGCTTCGGAGAGCAACGAACGCGTCCAGGCCGCCTTCGGCCACCTGCTGATGGCCATCGGGATCCCGGTGGTGGGCCCGCTGATCCTGCTGCTCACGGCGGCCAAGACCTCTCCGTACCTGCGGCGGCAGGCGCTGGAGGCCCTGAACTTCCAGCTCACCGTGGTGGGGGCCACCTGCATCCTGCCGCTCACCGTCATCGGCATCGTGCTGCTGCCGGTGATCTGGGTCGGCGCCGTCGTCCTGGGCATCGTCGGTGGCATCTCGGCGCTGGCGGAGAGCAGCTTCCGCTACCCGCTGACGGTCCGGCTGGTCAAGTAACGCCTCCCGGCAGCACGCGGGGGAGCAAGCTCTCGGCGCAACTGCGGCGTGCGCACGGGCTGGGTAAGTGCGACGCCCGGCTGGAGCCACCGAACGGACGCACGGACTGCAGATGCGGGGTGCCTCGCGGATAGCGGATGTCGGGGGATATCCGGGAGGCTGGATCGGGACGTCCGAGGATCTGGATCAGGACCAAGAGACGTTGGGGCCGGAAACGCCGATTGGGCCCGAAGGACGTCGGGGGACGTCCGGGAATGGGCGAGACCGAGGGATCTGGGGCAGGCCCGGCGATATCGGGCCCGAGGGATGTCGGGGGACGTCCGGGGGATCCGGGGCAGGCGCCGCGATATCGGGCCCGAGAGACGTTGGGGGACGTCCGGGGCAGTCGGGGGACCTTCGGGGGCTTGGGGGCGCCCCCGGGATATCAGGGGCCGGGGGATTCGGGTCGGGGGCCCGAGACATCGGAACCGCGGTATCGGGACCGCGATTTACGAGACAGCCGAGGAACGGCTCAAGGGCCGCCGGGGGACGTCCGGGGATATCGGGGGACGTCTTCGGGCTGTCGGGGGTCAGGGGCGGGGCATTTGTGGGGGTTCGTGGGGGCGGTGCTGAGGAGGGTCCGGCCCGCCCCCGGGTGACGAACGAGCGGGGGCGGGGCCGAGGAGAGACCGGAGTCGGTCAGCGGGCCAGGACTTCGTAGCGGACGGTCATCACGCCCGCGCCCAGGCTGCCGATCGCGTCGAACGCGGCCGTGGAGAGGTCGAGGCACCGACCGCCAACGTACGGGCCGCGGTCGTTGATGCGTACGGTGACCGACGAGCCGTTACGCGGGTTGGTGACGCGGACGCGGCTGCCCAGCGGGAGGGTCTTGTGGGCGGCGGTCATGGCGGAGGGGTTGAAGCGTTCGCCACTGGCCGTCATCTGGGGCTCGCCGTAGTACGAGGCGCCACACGTCCCTGAGGACAGGACGCGGACCTTCGGCTTCGTGGCCCGGAGCTTGACCGGTTTGACGGTCTTGGCCGTCTTCTTCGCCGTGTCGGACGCTGTCGCGTCGGACGCGGCTGTGTCGGAGGCCGACGTTTCGGTGGCGTCGGGCCGGGCGGCGGCGGGGGCCTTCGGCGCGGGGGTGGCGCCGTGCGGGGAGTTCGGGACGCCCTTCGCGCTCGGCCCCGAAGCGGTGGAGGTCGAGGCGCTGGGGCTCGAAGCCGTGGGAGCCGGGGTGGTGGTCCTGGCCTGGGAGACGTTGGCCGCGACCGGCGGGTTGGGGGTGCCGGTGGACGTGGTCGCCGTGGCGGCGTCCTTGGCGGCGGTGGTGCTGGGAGCGTCGTTGCCGACGGCGGCCCAGGCGGTGGTCGATGCGGCGGCCACTACGGCGGCCCCAGCGGCGATGGCGGTCCAGCGGCGCTTGCCCGGTGAGAGCTTGCGGTCGTTGGGGGACGATTTGTGGGAGTGCTGGCCCAAGGTAAACCACGGTCCTAGCTAGGGGACAGGAAAGGGAAAGGCCAGGTCAAGGGGGGTGAGAGGCGTGTGACGGCCTGTCCGCCCGCAAGGGAGGGGGATCCGGCGGGCGAGGATGAACATATGCGACAAACAGCAGGTAAAGACAACTTAATGCGACATACAGTGACATATCTCACTTAAGGGCGCAAGAGGCCCAGAACGCCGAGCGTACGCCGAGGATCTTGGGGTTTCTGGAGAACGACAGAACTCGTCTAACACCACACCTCAGGCCATTCCGACCTCAGATCGCGAACGGCCCACGCCTGACCTAAGGCCGCGAACGGCCCAACGCGAACTCAGGGCGCGAATGGCTCAACTCAGCCTCGGGTCATGACCGAGGGAATCCGCCCGCGCCATGAACAGAGGGCCCCGGTGACAAGACCGCCAGCCCCTCCTCACCGCTCTTCAGTCGCCGCTCTGCCTGCTCCTTGGATGTGTGCAGTCCGTCCGGGGAGGGGGCGGGGGGATGCGCGGAACCCTGCTCGCCGGCCCTTGGCATGCTGATGTGCCCGCTCCCTGGATGGGCAGTCCGTTCGGGGGTGGGGAGTCCGGCGGCAAGGTGGGCAATCCCTGCTCACCGCCTTGGCGTGCCGCTCCGCCTGCGTCTGGGGCGTGCAGTCTGTTCGCGGGAGGGTGTGCGGGGGCTGCGGTGGTAAGGCGGGGCAGCATTTCATCTCTCCCGGACGTACCGTCCGTTCGGGAGAGGGAGCAGCGGGGGATTCGACGGCAACGCCGGGCAAAGCCCTCGCCTACCTCCGCGTGCCGTCACCGCTCCGGACGTACAGCCCGGCAAGCACGCGGGTCAGAGCATGAGGGAGCGGACGGTGGCTACGGTGTCGGCGTCCTCGGGGCGTTTGTCCGGGCGGTAGCGCAGCACCCGGGCGAAGCGCAGCGCCATCCCCCCGGGGTAGCGCGGCGAACGCTGCACGCCGTCGAAGGCGATCTCCACGACCAGTTCGGGCCGCAGCTTGACCGCCCATTCGTCGGTGGGGCCGTCGGCGAGTTCGAGGAAGCGTTCGGTCTGCCAGGCCAGCAGCTCGTCGGTGAGCCCCTTGAACGTCTTGCCGAGCATGACGAACCCGCCCTCGGGATCGCGCGCGCCCAGGTGGAGGTTGGACAGCTTGCCCTCGCGCCGGCCGTGGCCCCACTCGGCCGCCAGGACCACCAGGTCGAGTGTGTGCCGGGGCTTGACCTTGATCCAGCCCGCGCCGCGCCGGCCGGCCGCGTACGGGGAGGACAGGGACTTCACCACCAGGCCCTCGTGGCCCGCCTTGACCACGTCGGTGAAGAACTTCTCCGCCTCGGCCACGTCGGCGGTGATCAGCCGCGGCGTCAGCAGGCCGGGCGGGACGGCGCGGGCCAGGGCCTCCTGGCGCTGCGAGTACGGCAGGTCGAGCAGGTCGGCGCCGTCGGCGCGCAGCGCGTCGAAGAAGAACACGCTGAGCGGGGTCTGCTCGCGCAGCCTGGCGACGTCGGTCTTGCTGGAGACGCGGCTCGCGGTCACCTGGAACGGGTGGGGACGCCCGTCCGGCCGCAGCGCGAGGACCTCGCCGTCGAGCACCAGGTCGGCGGAGTCGAGCCCGAGCACCGCCTCGACCAGCTCGGGCACCTGCGCGGTGATGTCGTCGAGGGTGCGGGTGAAGACTCGCACCTGCGTGCCCGAGCGGTGGGCCTGCACGCGTACGCCGTCGAGCTTCCACTCCAGGGACGCGGGCGAGCCGGCCTTCTCCAGCGCGGCGGCCACGTTGGGCGCGCTGCCGGCGAGCATGGGGGAGACCGGCCGCCCCACCTCCAGCTTGAACGCGTGCAGCGCCGCCACGCCGCCGGTCAGCGCCGCCGCGCCCACGGCGGGCAGCCAGCCGCGCAGGGTGAGCGCCCGCCGCACCGCGGCCGACGGCGCGCCGGACGCCTTGGCCAGCGCCTCGATCATCACGCCGTCGAGGGCGCCCTGGCGCAGCTCGCCGTTGAGCAGCCTGCGCATGAACTGCTGCTCCTGGCTGGTCAGCCCGGCGAACAGCTCGGCGACCAGCGCCCTGCGCGCCGCCTGCGAGCCGGGGCCGGAGACGGCCTTGATCCGGGTCAGCAGCGCGTCGACGGCTGTGAGGGTGGCGGTGGCGGCGAGTTTGGGCTGGGGGACGTCCTCCAGCGAGCGCCAGCCCACGCCGATCTGGCGTTGCGGCAGGTCGCCCGACAGGTAGGCGATGGCGATCTCCGCCTCGTCCGGGCCGACCCGGGCGAGCAGCTCGGCCAGATGCCCGACCTTGCCCAGCCGTGCGGAGGTGCGCGTCACCGCGTCGGAGGTCCGGACCACGTCGATCAGAAGCACACCGCTATCGTGCCTCACCACGCCGACATTTCCCCACCCGATATGTCCCGGGTTTTCCAAAGCAGGGGTAGCCGGGCGGGCCGCCGTCGGCGGCCCGCCCGTTCCCGGTCTAGCTGACGCCGAGCAGGTCGACCACGAAGATCAGCGTCTCGCCGCCCTTGATGCGCGGCGGCGCGCCACGGTCGCCGTAACCGAGGTGCGGCGGGATGACGAGCTTGCGACGGCCGCCGACCTTCATCCCGGCGACCCCGCGGTCCCAGCCCGCGATGACGCGGCCGCCCCCGAGCGGGAACTCGAACGCCTGGCCGCGGTTCCACGACGCGTCGAACTCCTCCCCGGACGAGAACGAGACACCCACGTAGTGGACGCTGACGTTGTGGCCCGGCTTGGCCTCGGGGCCAGTGCCTTCGACGAGGTCGACGATCTCCAGGTCGGCGGGCGGGTTGCCCTCGGGGAAGTCGATCTCGGGCTTCTCGAGTGCCACGAATGTGCTCCTGTTGACGGTGACAATAACCCGACGACTCTATGCCGTCGGGGTACGGCCGTCGTTCATGGCCGCCTCTTCTCCCGGCGCCGGGCCGCTCGGCGGGCGCGTCGCCGGGGGCACCGGCGCCGGGAGGTCACCAGCTCTGGTGGAGCGGCATGCCCTCCGCGTAGCCGGAGGAGCTCTGGATGCCGACGACGGCCTGCTGGTGGAACTCCTCCAGGTTCGCCGCGCCCGCGTACGTGCACGACGACCGCAGGCCCGCGACGATCCCGTCGATCTGGTCCTCCACGCTGGGCCGCTTGGGGTCGAGGTACATGCGCGAGGTCGAGATGCCCTCCTCGAACAGCGCCTTCCTGGCCCGGTCGTAGGCGGAGTCCTCGGCCGTCCTGAGCCGTACGGCCCGGGAGGAGGCCATGCCGAAGTTCTCCTTGTACTTGCGCCCGTCGGCGTCGGTGCGGGCGTCGCCGGGCGACTCGTACGTGCCGGCGAACCACGAGCCGATCATCACGTTGGACGCCCCGGCCGCCAGCGCCAGGGCCACGTCACGGGGGTGCCGGACGCCGCCGTCCGCCCAGACGTGCCTGCCGAGCCGGCGGGCCTCGGCCGAGCATTCGAGCACCGCCGAGAACTGCGGACGCCCGACGCCGGTCATCATCCGCGTGGTGCACATGGCGCCCGGCCCCACGCCGACCTTGAGGATGTCGGCCCCCGCCTCGACCAGGTCGCGCACGCCCTCGGCGGTCACCACGTTGCCCGCCGCGACCGGCACGCCGGGGTCGAGCGCCCGGACGGCGCGCAGGGCGGCGATCATCTTCTCCTGGTGGCCGTGGGCGGTGTCCACGACCAGGCAGTCGGCCCCGGCCTCCAGCAGCTCCTTGGCCTTGGCGGCGACGTCGCCGTTCACGCCGACGGCCGCGGCGATGCGCAGGCGGCCCTGGGCGTCGAGCGCGGGCTGGTAGAGCGTGGCCCGCAGCGCGCCCGTACGGGTGAGGATGCCGACCAGCCGGCCCTCGTCGTCCACGATGGGGGCGAGGCGGTGGCGGCCCTCGTGCAGGCGGTCGAAGGCGCCGCGCGGGTCGAGCCCGGCGGGCAGCGTGAGCAGCTCGCTCGACATGACCTCCGACAGCTGCGTGTACATGTCCACGCCCTGGCAGTCGGCCTCGGTCACGACGCCGACGGGCCGGTTGTCCCAGTCGACGACGATGACCGCGTTGTGGGCGCGTTTGGGCAGCAGTTGCAGCGCCTCACCCACGGTGTCGTGCGGTGTGAGGGTGAGCGGCGTGTCGTGGACCAGGTCGCGCTTCTTGACCCAGTCGACCACGTCGGCGACGACGTCGAGGGGGATGTCCTGGGGGATCACGGTGATCCCGCCGCGGCGGGCCACGGTCTCGGCCATGCGGCGGCCGGCGACCGCGGTCATGTTGGCGACGACGACGGGGATCGTGGTGCCTGTGCCGTCGTTCGTGGAGAGGTCGACCGCGAGCCGCGATCCGACCGAGGAGCGCGACGGCACCATGAACACGTCGCTGTAAGTCAAATCGTAACGAGGCTCTTGGTCGTTGAGAAACTTCACGTTCATCCATCTTATGGGGTGACAGGTCTAACAAGGGGTTTCCCCCGTTCTCCGGGGCTTATGATCGGCCGGGGACACATTTGGGGGAGGTAAGTCGTGGACATCGTCGAACGGGCCGAGCTGACCGTCGTGGGCTTCGCCGTACGCACGACGAACGCCGACGAGGCGGATCCGGCCCGGGCCGCGCTGCCCGCGCTGTGGCAGCGGGCGGGCGCACCGGGGGCCTTCGCGCACGTGCCGGGCCGCATCGACGAGAACCTCTACGCGGTGCTGACCGACTACGAGAGCGACCACACCGGCGCCTACACGCAGATCGTCGGCATCGGCGTGCGCACGGTGCCGCGCCTGCCCGAGGGCATGGTGGCGGTGCGCGTGCCGGCCGCCAAGTCGATCAGGCTGGAGGCCCGCGGGCAGCTGCCGCAGGCGCTGATCGAGGCGTGGCAGCAGGTGTGGCGGCACACCGACTCGGGTGGCCAGCCCTCCCGTGCCTTCACCACGGACCTGGAGGTCCATCACTTCGAGGGCGCCGACCTCTACGTGGCCGTCTAGGCCCGGGGGTCACAGGCCGAGCGCCTCGGCCGCCGCCGCGACGGCCGTCGGCTTGACCTCCTCCAGGGGGAGGCCGGCGTACTCGACCGTGCAGTCGGCCATGCCGCCGAGCGCCAGTGTGGCGCGGATCTGCTGGGCCTGCGTGAGGTCGGGGCCGAGCAGCAGGGCGATCAGCTCGCGCCGCCATTCGAACATGCGCTGACCCAGGTCGAGGTAGGCCAGGATCGAGATGTCGCGCACCATCATCCCCGTCACGTCGCGGTGGCGCCACATGAGCTCGAAGTAGTCGTCGAGCAGCGCGCGCGGGTCGCCGGGCCGCTGCCTGGCGGTGAAGCGCTCGAAGTCCTCCACCAGCGGTTGCACGATGCTGCGCACCAGGTCGTCGCGCGAGGCGAAGTGGTAGTAGAGCGCGGGCTTGGTGATGCCCAGCCGGTCGGAGATCTGGCGCAGGCTGGTGTTCTGCACGCCCTGCTCGGCGAACAGCTCGCGGGCCACCGCCTGGATGCGGGACTTGGTGTCACTGGGCATGCCTGAAGTTTATCCCTTACCTACCGTTAAGTAAGGACGCGTGCTAGCGTGGACTTACCAACCGTTAAGTAAGGAGGGGGCCATGAAGGTCCTCGTCTCGGGCGCCAGCGTCACCGGGCCGGTGCTGGCGTACTGGCTGACCAGGTACGGCTTCGAGGTCACGGTCGTCGAACGCGCCCCGGCGCTAAGGAAGGCGGGCGGCCACGCGGTGGACCTGTTCCGGCCCGCCATGGACATCGTCGAGAAGATGGGCCTCCTGGAGCCGGTCACGGAGAAGAAGACGGGCACCGACTGGCTCACCGTCCACCGCGAGGGCCGGGCGCGGCCCGTGCGGCTGGAGCTGCGCCGCATCCTCGCCGCCGTCTCCGACCGGCACATCGAGATCATGCGCGACGACCTGAGCGAGGTCCTCTACGAGGCCACCCGGCACGACGCCGCCTACGTCTTCGGCGACTCCATCGCCTCGATCTCGCAGGACGGCGAGGTGTGCTTCGACAGCGGCCGGCAGGACCGCTTCGACCTGGTGATCGGCGCCGACGGGCTGCACTCCAACGTGCGCCGCCTGACCTTCGGCCCCGAGGAGCGCTTCGCCACCTGGATCGGCGCGTACCTCGCCGTCGCCTCCGTCCCCGACTTCCTGGGCCTCGACGGCCGGATGGAGGCCATGGCGGGCGAGGGCTACATGGCCGCCGTCTACAGCGCCGCGCACATGGACGACGCGCGGGCCGGATTCCTGTTCAGGACGCCGGAGCCGCTCGACTACCACTACCGGGACGTGGCCCGGCAGAAGGAACTGCTGCGCGAGCGGTTCGGCGGCCTCGGCTGGCAGGTCCCCAGGATCCTGGACGAGGTGGACCGCACGTCCGCCTTCTACTTCGACTCCATCACCCAGCTCAGGCTCGACTCCTGGTCACGCGGCCGGGTGACGCTGGCCGGCGACGCCGGTTACTGCCCGGGGCCGGCCGTGGGCGGCAGCACGAGCCTGGCGGTCGTGGGGGCGTACGTGCTGGCGGGCGAGCTGGCCGCGCACGGCGGCGACCACCGCACGGCCTACCCCGCCTACGAGGCCGAGATCGGCGAGTACGTGCGCCGCAGCCGCGCCTTCGCCCGCCGCGCGGCCAGGGGGATCGTCCCGGGGAGCCGCTTCGACGTGTGGGCGCTGGCCCAGGGCGTCCGGCTGGTCAACCACGTGCCGGTCGCCCTGACCAGGGCCGCGACCAAGATCAGCAGCAAGGGGGTGCGCCTGCACGACTCGATCCGCCTCAAGGACTACGCCGCCCACGCGCGGCCGGCGACGCCGTCCCGCCCCTGACGAAGGCTCAGGCCAGCACGCCCTGCTCCCGCAATTTGTCCGCCTCCGCCGCCGGCAACCCCCACGCGGACAGGTCCGCGAGGCGGGTGGCGGGCGACAGGTCCGGGGCCGGCACGCCGAGCAGGCGCGGCGCGGGCACCGGGTGGGTCACGCCGCCGACCTCGGCGAACGTGCCCCGGGCGACGTTGTGCGGGTGCCGCGCGGCCTCGGCCATGGAAAGGACGGGCGAGACGCAGGCGTCCGAGCCCTCGAACAGGGCCTCCCACTCGGCACGGGTGCGCTTGGCGAACTCCTCGGCCAGCCGGGCCTTGAGCGCGGGCCACTGCATCCTGTCGTTCCGGTCGGGCAGGCCGGTCAGGCCCATCAGGCTCACCATGGCGTCCCAGAACTGCGGTTCGAGCGAGCCGACGGCCAGGAAGCCGCCGTCGGCGGTCTCGTAGGTGTCGTACTGGGGAGCGCCGGTGTCGAGCAGGTTGGTGCCGCGCGGGCCCCAGAAGCCGCTCTGCGCGGCCTGGTAGAACATCGAGAACAGCAGGGCGGCGCCGTCCACCATGGCGGCGTCGATCACCCGGCCCTTGCCGGTGCGCTCGCGTTCGAACAGGGCCAGCAGCACGCCGTAGGCGAGCATGAGGCCGCCGCCGGCGAAGTCGCCGAGGATGTTGATCGGCGGGGTCGGCTTGCCGTCCTCGCGGCCGAGCATCGACAGCACGCCGGAGATCGCGATGTAGTCGATGTCGTGGCCGGCGGTGGGCGCGAGCGGGCCGTCCTGGCCCCAGCCCGTCATCCGGCCGTAGATCAGCCGCTCGTTCACCGCGTGCAGGTCGGCGGGGCCGATGCCGAGCCGTTCGGCGACGCCGGGACGGAAGACCTCGATCACCACGTCGGCGTTGCGGGCCAGCTCCTTGAAGGCGGCCACGCCCTCGGGTGACTTCAGGTCCAGGCCGATCGTCTGCTTCCCGCGGTCCATGACGTCCGTACGGGGTCTGTCGGAGACGGCCTTCACCCGGTCGACCCGCAGCACCTCCGCGCCGTGGTCGGCCAGCATCATCCCGGCGAACGGCCCCGGGGCCAGCCCCGCGAGCTCCAGCACGCGCACTCCGGCCAGCGGGCCGCCACTACGCTTCGACATGGACATCTCCTCGACAGTTGCGCAGGCAAACGCTCGGCTTCACGGCTCCGAACCTGCCTCAGTAGAACAACATTCGGCAAGTCGTGGCAAGCGGCCTTTTGCGTCCTTCCCGCGAACTCGTGGGAGGTATGGGAAACTTGCCCACTGTTCGGGTGGTCTACAGATCGCCGGTGTCAAGCGGCTGTCTGCAGCAGGCGCTCGCGCCGCTACAGGGGTAGGACATGGTTTCGGAGAGCAACGGGCTTGTCGCCAGGCGCTACCAGTTACTGCGCGAACTGGGCCGCGGGGGTATGGGCGTCGTCTGGGAGGGCTACGACACGCTGCTCAACCGGCAGGTGGCCATCAAGGAAGTGCTGCTGCCCGAGGGGCTGTCGCCGGGCGAGCAGGAGCGCCACCTCATGCGCACCGCCCGCGAGGCCCGTACGGCGGCCAAGCTCAACCACCCGTCCGTGGTCGCGGTCTACGACGTGGTCGAGGAGGGCGGCCGGCCCTGGATCGTCATGGAGCTGGTCGCGCACCCCTCGCTCGAAGAGGTCGTGGCCACCTCAGGGGCCCTGCCCGTACGGCAGGCGGCCGACGTGGGCCGCCAGGTGCTGTCGGCGCTCAAGGCCGCCCACGAGGCCGGGATCCTGCACAGAGACGTCAAGCCCGCCAACATCCTGCTCGCCGACGACGGCCGCGTGGTGCTGATGGACTTCGGCATCGCCACGGTCGAGGGCGACGCCTCGCTGACCAGTACGGGCATGGTGACCGGCTCGCCCAGCTTCCTGGCCCCCGAACGGGTGCGCGCGGACGAGGCCGGACCGCCCTCCGACCTGTGGTCGCTCGGCGCGACGCTGTTCGCCGCGATGGTCGGCCGCTCGCCGTTCGACCGCGGCGAGGCCATGGCGACGATCAACGCGCTGCTCAACGAGGAGCCCGACTACCGGCGCATCCCGCCGGTCATGCATCCGATCCTGAAGGGCCTGCTGCGCAAGGAGCCCGCCGACCGGGTGGACGCCGAGGAGGCCGACCGGCTGCTCGCGGCCATCGAGGTGGCGGCCAAGCCCGCCTACACCGACCTGCCGGAGAAGAAGCCGGGCAGCGGGCGCGGGCGGGCCGTGCTGGCCGTGGCCGCCGCCGCCGTGGTGGTCGTGGCGGGCGGCGCGGTCGCCTACTTCAAGCTCGCCACGCCCGCCGAGGGCGCCCCGCGCACCGCCCAGCCGGCCGCCGCGGCCAGCCCGCTGAGCCCGTCCCCCTCGCAGCAGCCCACGACGAGCCGGACGCCGTCGGCGACCCCCACGCCGACCGTGCGGCGGGTGCGCCCGGCCGTACGCGCGTGGACCTCGCGGGACGGCTGGTCGATCCTGCGCCCGATCGGCTGGCGGGGCGCGCTGCGCGAGTCCTCCACCGAGTGGACGCGCCGCGACGGCAACGCCCACCTCGGCGTCCAGGCTCTGTTCTCCAGCCTCGACGCCAACCAGATCCTGCGCGACTCGGAGGAGACGCTGCGGCAGGAGGGCCAGGAGGTGATCAGCCGCGGCCGCCGCGTGGTCGACCACCGGGGCGTCAAGGCGGTCGAGTGGGAGTTCTCCTGGACCGCCGCCAGCGCCGCCGGCACGCACTGGATCAGGCCGGGCATGACCTACCACGAGGTGCGCCGCGCGGTGGTGTCCGGCGAGACGGCCTACATCCTGTCCTGGACGGTCGCCCAGGACCAGTGGCTGCGCAACAGGGGACTGATGCGACAGGTGATCGACAGCTTTACTGTGAAGGCATGAGCCCCTGGAACCTGCTCGCCCTGCCGCCGCTCCCCGAGGAGGCGACGCGCGGTCTGCTCGCCCCGCTCGGCGACCGGGTGACGGTCCGCGTGCCCGCCACCCGTGACCGGGCCGGGCTGCTGGCCGCGCTGCCCGAGGCCGAGATCGTGCTCGGCGACTGGACCTCCACGCTCGTGCTCGACGCCGAGGCGGTCAAGCACGCGCCCGCGCTGGCCTTCGTGCAGCAGCCCTCCGTGGGCGTCGACGGCCACGACCTGGCCGCCCTGGCCGAGGCCGGGGTGCCGCTGGCCAACACGCCTGGCGTCAGCGCCGTCGCGGTGTCGGAGTGGTGCCTGGCCGCCACGCTGTCCCTGTCGCGCCGGCTGGGGGCCGCCGACGCCGCCGTACGCGCGGGGGAGTGGCCGCAGCAGGGCCTGCGCCCGCGCGAGCTGAGCGGCCGCCGGGTCGGCGTCGTCGGGTACGGACCGATCGGCGAGAACTGCGTGCGCCTGTTCGGCGCCCTGGGCTGCGAGGTCTTCTACTGGACCAGGTCCCCGCGGCAGGCGCCCGGCCGCGCCGACCTGGAGACGCTGGTGACCGGCAGCGACGTGCTGGTCGTGGTGATCGCGCTGTCGGAGGAGACCCGCGGGCTGATCGACCCGCGCCGCATGAAGCGGGGTGCGCTGCTGGTCAACGCGGCCAGGGGCGGCGTCGTCGACCAGGCGGCGCTGGTCGCCGCGCTGCGCGACGGGCACCTCGGCGGGGCCGCGCTCGACGTGTTCGACACCGAGCCGCTGCCCGCCGGCGATCCGCTACGCGATCTGCCGGACGTGCTGCTGTCGCCGCACGCCGCCGGGGTGACGCCCGAGGCGACGACGCGCCTGCTCACGGCCACGCTGGACAACCTCACAGCGGCACTGGAGGGACGAGAAGTGCATGCCGTGCTCAATGGGGTCTCACCCCTGGTTCGCAGGAGATTTCCGCATTTGCCTGCCACATAGGCGTTTCACCTGGCACGATGAACAGTTTTCGTGTCTTTAACGACCCCGGTCTGTTCGAGCCGGGCTGCGGGAGATACGGTCTTACGGACGATCTCTACCAGCTCAAGGGGGTGCTTCCGTGACGACGACGATGTCGACACACCAACGGGCAGTAGAGCAGATCCGGCAGTCCTACGCCGAGATCCCCGGCGACGCCGCTCCCCGGTTGGCCAAGTCCACGTCCAACCTGTTCAGGTTCCGTGACGGAGGCAGGACGGCCAAGCTGTCGGCCAGAGACCTCGACGAGGTCATCAGCGTCGACCCGGCGACGATGACGGCCGAGGTCCAGGGCATGACCACGTACGAGCACCTCGTCGAGGCCACGTTGCCGCACGGGCTCATGCCGTACGTGGTGCCGCAGCTCAAGACGATCACGCTCGGCGGCGCCGTGACCGGCCTCGGCATCGAGTCGACCAGCTTCAGGGACGGTCTCCCGCACGAGTCGGTGGAGGAACTGGAGATCCTCACCGGCGACGGCCGCATCATCGTGGCCCGCGACGACAACGAGCACCAGGATCTGTTCCGCGCCTTCCCCAACTCCTACGGGACGCTCGGCTACGCCCTGCGCATCCGGATCAAGCTCCGCAAGGTCCAGCCGTACGTGCACCTGACGCACATCAGGTTCACCGACGCGGCCAAGTGCATGCTGGCCATGCAGGAGATCTGCGACAGCATGGTGCACGACGGCGAGCAGGTCGACTTCGTGGACGGCGTCTTCTTCGACCCGGAGGAGATGTACATCACGCTGGGCCGCTTCGCCGACCGCGCGCCCTACGTCTCCGACTACACCGGCATGCGCATCTACTACCAGTCGATCAGGCAGCGCAGCCGCGACTGGCTGAGCATCCACGACTACCTGTGGCGCTGGGACACCGACTGGTTCTGGTGCTCGCGGGCGTTCGGCGTGCAGCAGCCGGTGGTCCGCTCGCTGATGCCGCGCCGCTGGATGCGCTCCGACGTCTACCGCAGGCTCGTCGCCCTCGACCGGCGGACCGGCCTGACCGCCCGCGTCGACCGCTGGCGCGACCAGCCCGTCCAGGAGTCGGTCATCCAGGACGTCGAGGTGCCGATCGAGCGCGGCGCGCAGTTCCTGGAGTTCTTCCACGACAAGGTGGGCATGACCCCCGTCTGGATGTGCCCGCTGCGGGCGAGCTCCCAGTGGCCGCTGTACCCGCTGGAGCCGGGCAAGCTCTACGTCAACTTCGGCTTCTGGGGCATGGTCCCGCTGCCGCGCGGCCAGTTCGACGGCTACTACAACAGGCTCATCGAGGACTCGGTACACGAGCTGGACGGCCACAAGTCGCTCTACTCGACCTCCTTCTACGCCCGTGAGCAGTTCTGGGAGCTGTACAACGGTGATGCTTATTGGCCGGTCAAGCGGGAATACGACCCGAACGGTCGCCTGCTGGACCTGTACGAAAAGTGTGTACGGGGAAGGTGAGCATGGCTCTCGCAAGCATCTTTGAGAAGATCGTCGGCTCTGAAGCGAACATCTCGTTCATGGCCTACGACGGCAGCAAGGCCGGTCCCGACGGAGCTGACCTCGGTCTTGAGGTCAAGTCGCCCATCGCGGTGGCCTACCTGGCGCAGGCCCCCGGGGAACTGGGCCTGGCCAGGGCGTACATCTCCGGCCACATCGACGTGCACGGCGACCTGTACACCCTGCTCGACCGCATGTGGAACATCACCACCAACGACCTGACCGCGGGCGAGAAGCTCGCCGCCGTACGGTCGCTGGGCGTCAAGCCGCTGCTCATGCGGGTGCCGCCGCCCCCGCAGGAGGTGCGCCAGAGCGCCCTGGCCCGGCTCGGCTCGCGGCACGCCAAGCAGCGTGACGCCGAGGCGATCCACCACCACTACGACGTGTCCAACCGGTTCTACCGGTGGGTGCTGGGGCCGTCCATGGCCTACACGTGCGCGACCTACCCCGAGGAGGGCGCGACGCTGGAGGAGGCCCAGTACACGAAGTTCGACCTGGTGGCCAGGAAGCTCGACCTCAAGCCGGGCATGCGCCTGCTCGACGTCGGCTGCGGCTGGGGCGGCATGGTCATCCACGCCGCCAAGCACTACGGCGTCAAGGCGCTGGGCGTGACGCTGAGCCGCCAGCAGGCCGAGTGGGCCCAGAAGGCGATCGCCGACGCGGGCCTCCAGGACCTCGCCGAGGTGCGCTTCATGGACTACCGCGACGTGCGGGAGACCGGCTTCGACGCGGTCAGCTCCATCGGCCTGACCGAGCACATCGGCAAGGACAACGTGCCGTCGTACTTCGAGTTCCTGTACGGCAAGCTCAAGCCCGGCGGCCGGCTGCTCAACCACTGCATCACCCGTCCGACGGGCAAGGAGAAGACGTTCAACAAGGGCGGCTTCATCAACCGCTACGTCTTCCCCGACGGCGAGCTGGAGTCCGTGGGCTGGCTGGTCAGGCAGATGGAGGACATCGGCTTCGAGATCCGCCACGAGGAGAACCTGCGCGAGCACTACGCCAAGACCCTGCGCCACTGGTGCGACAACCTCGACGCCAACTGGGACGAGGCCGTCCAGGAGGTCGGGATGGGCACGGCCAGGGTGTGGGCCCTGTACATGGCGGGCTGCATCGTGGGCTTCGAGCGCAACAAGGTCCAGCTGCACCAGGTGCTGGGCGTCAAGCTCGACGACGACGGCCGGTCCGGCGTGCAGCTGCGTCCGGCGGTCAGCTGGCCGTGACGGGCGGGAGAGGGCCCGTCGCCCTCTCCCCACGGTTCACCCCGCCACGCCGAAGGGGTTGTCGATGACGTACCGCCAGCGGCCGTCCTGGCCGCGGCGGGCGACGTCGGTGGCGGTGCCCTCGATGTGCACCGGCTGCCCGTCGTGGCCGGTGCCGTCGATGACCCAGTCGACGATCAGCAGCGCCAGGTCGCCGGTCGCGTAGACGTGCCGCGGCCGGACCGCGATCGGTAGCCCGAGCGCCTGGAACCGTTCGTTGGCGGCGCGGGCCGCCGCGCCGGTCAGGCCGGTCCCCGGCTCGGGGACGAACACGGCCGCGCTCTCGTACACCTCCGCCAGGGCCGCCGGGTCGCCCGTGTTGAACCGCTCGGCGAACACCGCGGGCACGTCCTCGGGGCGTTCGGCCAGTAGCCTCGTCATCGTCGCACGTCCTCTCGCAATCAGATCTCAGGTGGACGCGGCACACGTTAGGAGGCGCTCTCGTGACTTCCCAAACGGTTGGTCACCCGGGCCTGCCGGACGATCCTCGCGCCGAGGTCGCCGCGCCGAGCCCGTCCTGTCCGGTGGAGATCACCCTCGCGGCCCTGCACGGCCGCTGGACGACCCTGGTGGTCCGTGAGCTCCTGCACGGCGAGCGCACCTTCAGCGAGCTGCGCCGGGCCCTGCCCGCGCTGTCGGACAAGGTGCTGTCCGAGCGGCTGGCCCACCTGACGGGGGCGGGCGTGCTCGACCGCCGCTGGGAATCCGGCTGGCCGCCGCGGGTCCACTACGCGCTCACCCCGCGCGGCCGCCGCCTCGGCCCGGTGCTCCAGGCACTCTGGGACTGGGGCGCCGAAACCCCCTGACGAACGCGCTCGCCTGGCGGGACATCTGCCACGCTCGCGGTTTGTCCGGGGTCAGAGGTGGCCCACGGCGGCGACGGGCGTGCGGGTGTGCGGGCACGACCACGTCGCGACGCCGTCCACCACCGTCGCGGCCAGCGGGTGGGTGCCGGGATGCTCGGGGCACTCCGGCCACACCGCGGGCAGCCCCTGCGCCCACAGCGCCTCGACCGCCCACTCCTGCGCCTGGTCGGCCAGGTCGGCCACCTGCTCGGCCGGGTCGCCGCCGGCGTCGAGGCGCAGGCCCACGCCGCTGCCGTCGGGCGCGAACAGCATGAGCAGCCGCTCGCCGCCCCACAGCGGCCTCTCCTCCCGCAGGTCCGGGCGCACCCCGCAGGTGGCGCGCAGGTCACGCAGCACGGGCAGCAGCGCGTCGGGGATCGGCTCGTCCACATCCCGGATCCTAGACGTCCCCCGGCCGGGTCCCTGAACGGCGCTTGGCATCGCCCGGCGTAGCGTGGTGTCACGGTCGAGGGAGGGACGGACGGTGACGGCTGGGAACAAGGTTCGGGTGCGCCGGGTCTACGAGGAGCCCGCGCCGGACGACGGCGCCCGGGTGCTGGTCGACCGGCTGTGGCCGCGCGGGCTGGCCAAGGCCGACGCCCACCTCGACGAATGGTGCAAACAGGTCGCCCCCTCCACCGAGCTGCGTACCTGGTACCGGCACGAGCCCGACCGGTTCGCGGAGTTCGGCCACCGCTACCGGGACGAGCTGGCCGAGCCGGAGCGGGCCGAGGCGGTGGCGCACCTGCGCGAGCTCGCCGGGAAGGGCCCGCTGACCCTGCTCACCGCCACCAAGGAGCCCGAGATCAGCGAGGCCGCGGTGCTCGCCGAACTGCTCGGCGCCTGACCACGGGGAACGCTCAGAAGGCGGAGGTTCCGCCGGCGGCCAGGTCGTCGATCGTGCGGCTGAGGAAGTGCCAGCTCAGCTCGGCGTCGCGGGTGTGGCCGTGCGGGGCGCGGAACAGGGCGACGTACCCGGCCACGTCGTCGAGGCTCCAGCGCAGCCGGTAGAGGGCCAGGGCGGCGGGGTCGGGCGTACGGCCGGTGGCGGCCGCGTACCTGGCCAGGTCGTCGGGGGTCCTGGCGACCAGCCACAGGTCCCGTTCCGGTACGGCCAGGCCGACGGTGTCCCAGTCGACCAGCAGGCAGCGGCCCTCGTGCCGGAGCAGGTTGCCGGGGTGCGGTTCGCCGTGGGTGACGACGGGAGGGCCGAGGTCGCGGCAGCCGCGGTCGAAGTCGCGCAGCCGGGCGTGCAGGGTTCCGGCGTGGCGGGCGAGCAGGGCCCTGGCGGGCTCGGCGTACGGGCCGCCGGTCCACGGGCGGCCGGTCTCGGCGAGAGCCCGCTCCAGCGCCGCCCGTCCGGCCGGCTGCAGCGGGCGGGACGGGGTCGACGGGGGCGGGGCCGTGGCGTGCAGCTCGGCCAGCAGGTCGATGACCTGGGCGCGGTCGTGTTCGGCCGGCTCGTCGTCGAAGCCGCCGGTGACGCCGTCGACGAACGGGAAGACGCTCAGCGCGTAGCGGGCGGCGAGCGGGCGGAGCAGCGCGCCGCCGTCGAGGTCCGGCACGGGCGCGACCACGAACTTCAGGGTCGCGGACAGCGCCGCCGCCGTCTCCAGCGCCCGCCCCAGCTCCCCGAACGCCACGCGTGCCACCCCGTCCAGGCCACCGGCCGCTTCGCGGGGGAGGGTGGCGGCGGTGAGGAACCAGCGTCGTCCGTCGGCGCCGGTCGCGATCCAGTGGTGGTCGCCGAAGCCCACCGGCGCGTACGCCAGCCCGACGGCCTTGATCCCCCACGCCTCCAGGGCGGGCACCAGCAGCGATTCGTCCAGATCCGCGGGCCTGTCACGCATCCGGCCACATTAGCGGCCGCCCTCGCCGCCCGGCATCCCGATTAACAGCTCCATGGCCGCGAGCACGTCGTCCACCGCCAGGTCGGCCGGGGGAGCCGCCGCGCCCGTCCCGCGGTCGATCCAGATCGTCCGCAATCCGGCCGCGCGTCCGCCCGCGATGTCCTTGTCCGGGTCGTCGCCCACCATCCACCCGCCCCCCGGCACGGCTCCGCACCGGTCGGCGGCGATCCGGAACAGCCGCGCGCCGGGTTTCCGCACGCCCTCCGCGCCGGAGATCGCCCACCCGTCCACCCGCTCGGCCAGCCCGGTACGCCGGATCTTGCCCGTCTGGTTGTCGGCCATGCCGTTCGTCACGATCCCGACCGCCCACCCCGCCGCCCGCAGCCGGTCGAGCCCCGCCAGCACCTCGGCACGGCACTCCACCAGGTACGGCAGCCTGGCCCGGTAGGCCCGCCACAACTCCTCGACGGGCTCGGCAAGCGTGAAGCGCTCGCGTACGCGGGCGAAGAAGACGTCCATCGGCACGGACCCGTCGGCGTCCAGCCGTACCAGCCAGTCCACGGCGTCGGCGCCCAGCCCGCGCGCCTCGGCGAACTCGGCCGCCCACAGCCGGAACGCGGCCAGCCGGTCGATCAGCGTGTTGTCCAGGTCGAACAGCACGAGCGGCCGCGCCTTGGCGACCGGCTCGGTGGTCGGCGCGGCCGGAAGGCGCGGGCCGGGGCCCGCGCCGTGGCCGGTCAGCGGAGCTCGCGCTTGAGGATCTTGCCCGTCGCCGTCATCGGCAGGGCGTCGCGGAACTCGACGATCCTCGGGTACTTGTAGGCCGCCATGTTCTCCCTGGCCCACGCGATCAGCTCGTCCTCGGTGACCGACGAGCCGGGCGTGCGGATGACGTACGCCTTGACCTCCTCGCCGTGCGACTCGTGCGGGACGCCCACGACCGCCGCCAGCGACACCGCCTCGTGGGTCATGAGCACCTCCTCCAGCTCGCGCGGATAGACGTTGAAGCCGCCACGGATGATCATGTCCTTGGCCCGGTCGATGATGGCGTAGTAGCCGTCGGCGTCGCGGGTGGCGATGTCGCCGGTGCGGAACCAGCCGTCCTTGAGCACCTCGGCCGTCGCCTCCGGGCGGCCGTAGTAGCCCTTCATGACGTTGTGGCCGCGGATGGCGATCTCGCCGGGGCCCTCGCCCTCGACCGTCTTCCAGTCGCCGTCGATCAGCTTCATCTCCACGCCCCAGATGGGCGTGCCGATCGTGCCGGGCTTGGTGGGCCGTCCGAGCTGGTTGAAGCTGGCCACGGGGGAGGTTTCCGACAGGCCGTACCCCTCCAGGATGCCGATGCCGAAGGTCTGCTCGAAGTCCTTCAGCACCTCCACCGGCGAGGACGCGCCGCCGGCCACGGCCACCTTCAGGCTGCGCGGCACCTCGGCGCCCTCGGCGTGGATCTTCGTCAGCATGCCCCAGTACATCGTCGGGACGCCGGCGAAGGTCGTCACGTTCTCCTTGCTCATGAGCTCCAGGGCCTCGCCCGGCTCGAAGCGCGGCATCAGCACGACCGTCGCGCCGCGCATGAAGGCGGTGTTCATGACGGTCGTCTGGCCGAAGGAGTGGAACAGCGGCAGCACCGCGAGGTAGGTGTCGCCGCCCTCGCTGCGGGGGAACATCCGGTCGCTGATCAGGGCGTTCATCAGCATGTTCTGGTGGCTGAGCTCGGCGCCCTTGGGCTGGCCCGTGGTGCCCGAGGTGTAGAGGATCACGGCGGTGTCCTCGGGGTCGGTCTGCACCGTCTCGAAGTCGGCCGGCACGCCGTTGAGCGCCGCCCACACCGTCTCGCCGTACGGGGACTCGGTGGCCAGCGCGGTGGCGGGCAGCACGAAGAAGTGCTCGCAGCCGTCCGCGGCCTCGAAGCCCGCCTTGCCGCGCTCGCCCAGCGGCAGCTCCGGCGAGCCCTCGAAGCAGAACAGCGCCTTGGCGTCGCTGTCGTCGAGGTGGTAGGCGATCTCCCGGCCCTGCAGCAGCACGTTGAGCGGCACCACGGTGGCGCCGGCCTTGAGGATGCCGAAGTAGACGAACGGGAAGTACGGCAGGTTGGGACAGGCCAGCGCCACCTTGTCACCCTTGCCGATGCCCCGCGACACCAGCAGGTTCGCCACCTGGCGGGCGACAGTGTCGATCATGCCGTACGGCAGGCGCATGTCGCCGAAGACGATGGCCGTGCCGTCGGGGTTGTTTCTGGCGCTGTCCTCCAGGACGACCGACAAGTTGAGCATGAACGCCTTCCTCCTCTGTACGCGCTTGCCGCCATCTTGGCAGCCCCACATACCGACCGGTAGGTAACAGAGGTTACAGATGCATATGGACGCGCCAGCTCACCTGGAGTAAGCAAGTGACAGGTTACTTAGCCCCCTGGAGTGCTCATGCAGTACGACTACGTGATCGTCGGAGCGGGGTCCGCCGGGTGCGTGCTGGCCAACCGGCTGTCGGCGGACCCGTCGGTGTCGGTGGCGCTGGTCGAGGCGGGCGGGCATGACGACAAGCTGGAGATCCGCATGCCGGCCGGCTTCGCCAAGCTGTTCAAGACCGACTACGACTGGAACTTCACGACGGCCAAGCAGGGCGAGATGTCCGGCCGCGAGCTCTACTGGCCGCGCGGGCGGGTGATCGGCGGCTCGTCCTCGCTCAACGCGCAGATGTGGGTGCGCGGCTGCCAGGAGGACTACGACCAGTGGGGCGTGCCCGGCTGGACGTACGAGGAGGTCCTGCCCTACTTCACCAGGGCCGAGCAGCGCGTCGGCAGCAACCACGGCGGCGTCTACGGCACCTCCGGCCCGCTCTACGTCTCCGAGCTGCGCAGCCCCAACGTCACCACGGCGGCCTTCCTGCGGGCCTGCGAGGAGCTGGGCCTGACCCGGCTGGCGGAGCTGAACGGCCGCTCCAACGAGGGCTACTGCCCCACCCCCGTGACCCAGAACCGCGGCCGCAGGTGGAGTGCGGCCGACGCCTACCTGCGCCCGGCCGCCGCCAGGCCCAACCTCACCGTGCTCACCGGCGCGACCGTGGACCGCGTGGTGTTCGAGGGCTCCCGCGCCGTCGGCATCGAGCACAGCGGCGGCACCCTGGTCAGGGCGGCGAAGGAGGTCGTCCTGTCGGCGGGGGCGATCGGCTCGCCGTACCTGCTGATGCGTTCCGGGGTGGGCGCGGCCGAGGAGCTGCGCGACGCGGGGGTGCCGGTCGTGCGCGAGCTGCCCGAGGTCGGCAAGAACCTCCAGGACCACCTCGCCTCCGGCGTGTACGTCGAGTGCAAGGAGCCGGTGACGCTGACCAAGGCCGAGTCCCTGGTGAACCTGCTGCGCTACATCGTGCTGCGCTCGGGCATGCTCACCACGAACGTCGGCGAGGCGGTCGCCTTCGTCAGGACCTCGGCCGAGGAGCCCGCCCCCGACATCGAGCTCGTCTTCGCCCCCGGCCCGTTCGTCGACCACGGGCTCACCCCGCCGACCGGCCACGGCCTGACCGTCGGCGTCGTCCTGCTGCAGCCGGAGAGCCGCGGCCGGGTCGGGCTGAGCGGCCGGGACGTGCTGATCGACCCCGGCTACCTGAGCGCGGAGGCCGACGTCAAACGCCTGGTCGCCGGGCTCAGGACGGCCAAGCAGGTGTTCGCGACGAGCGCGATGAAGCGCTACGCGGGCGGCCCGATGGCGCCGTACTGGGGGCCGGAGAGCGACGAGGAGCTGGCCCAGTGGGTGCGCGAACGCGGCGAGACCCTCTACCACCCGGTCGGCACCTGCCGGATGGGCACCGACGAGGGGTCGGTCGTGGACCCGTCGCTCCGGGTGCGCGGCCTCGAAGGGCTCAGGGTGGTGGACGTGTCCGTCATGCCGACGCTCAACCGCGGCCACACGCACGCCCCCGCGATCATGATCGGCGAGAAGGGCTCCGAGCTGATCCTGGGGAACCGGTAGCCGGGCGCCGCGACGCGGCGGACCTTGACGTAAGTGAGCACTTGCCCAAGGCTTGTACGGTATGACGCTCTCCGCGGATCTGGACATCTCGCAGATACCGTTCTGGGGACTGCCGCAGGCGGACCGCTTGGAGACCTTCCGCCGCCTGCGCCGGCTCGAACGGCCCCTCTTCGTGCCGGAGCAGACCGTGCCGTTCATCGGCGGCGGGCCCGGCTACCACGCCCTCGTGCGCCACGCCGACGTCACCGAGGCCAGCAGGAACGCGGCCGTCTTCAGCAGCGAGCCGTGCTCCAACAGCATCCCCGACATGCCGCGCTGGCTCAGCGTCTACTTCGGCTCGATGATCAACATGGACGACCCGCGCCACGCCCGCCTGCGCAGGATCGTCTCCAGGGCCTTCACCCCGCGCATCCTGTCGAAGATGGAGGAGGACCTGGCCAGGGCCGCCGCCGAGATCGTGGACGAGGCGATCGAGCAGGGGCCGGGCGACTTCGTGGCGCAGGTCGCCGCCCGGCTCCCCGTACGGGTCATCTGCGACATGATGGGGATCCCGCCGAAATTTCATGACACGGTGTTGCGGCGGACCAACGTCATCCTCGGCAACGCCGACCCCGAGTACACCGGCATCGACCCTAACTTCAGCCGCGTCAACGTCGCCCGCGGCCTGGCCAAGCTGCTGCGCGCCGGCTACTCGCTGAACAGGATGGCCGCCCGCCTCGGCGACGAGCGCCGCAAACGCCCGACCGGCGACCTGGTCAGCCTGCTCGTGGGCGGCGAGGAACGGCTCAGCCCGCAGGAGCTGGGGTCGTTCTTCATCCTGCTGGTGGTGGCCGGCAGCGAGACCACCCGCAACGCCATCGCCTACGGTCTGAAGCTGTTCACCGACCATCCCGAACAGCGGGAACTGCTGCTGGCCGACTTCGACGCGCGGGTCGGCCGGGCGTGCGACGAGATCGTGCGCCACGCGACCCCGGTGATCCAGTTCCGCCGCACGCTGACCCGGGACCACGAGATGAACGGCGTGCCGTACAAGAAGGGCGACAAGGTGCTGCTCTTCTACAACTCGGCCAACCGCGACGAGTCCGTCTTCACCGACCCGGACGTCTTCGACATCACCCGCGACCCCAACCCGCACGTCGGCTTCGGCGGCCCGGGGCCCCACTACTGCCTGGGCGCCCACCTGGCGCGCCGGGAGATGAGCGTGATGTTCCGCGAGCTGTTCACCCGCCTGCCCGGCATCAGGACGGCCGGCGAGCCCGACTTCCTGCTGTCGAACTTCATCAACGGCATCAAGCACCTGCCGTACACGTTCTGACCGCCTCGGCCAGGGCGTCGTCCGCGCCGCGCCAGGCCACGAACCCGTCCGGCCGCACCAGCACGGTCCCGTACGGCCAGCCCTCGACCACGTGCACCGGGACGCCCGGGTCGGGCACCGGTGTGCCGGTGAACACGCTGAAATCGGGCCCGACCAGGTCGAGGCTGGACCGCTCGCCGATCCACACGTGCGGCAGCCGCGAGCCGGGCGAGCCGTCGAGGCAGAGCGTCACGTCCTCGGTGGAGGGCAGGCCCTCGACCGCCGAGGCGCCGCCGTAGCGGTAGCCCACGTGCACGATCGGGGCGTTCACCGCGCCCGCCTCCGCCCTGAGCCGGGCGGCCTCGGGGCCGGAGCCGAAGTGCATCCGCAGGTCCCGCATACGCAGCTGCGACTGCTCCAGCGCCAGCAGCGCGACCGGCCGCCGTTCGTCGTGGTAGGTGTCCAGCAGCGCGGGCGCCGACCGGCCGGTCAGCACGCGGGCCAGCTTCCAGGCCAGGTTGTGGGCGTCGGCGACCCCCGTGTTCAGCCCGAACGCGCCCGCCGGCGGCACGGCGTGCGCCGCGTCGCCGGCCAGGAGGACGCGCCCTGCGCGGAACCGGTCGGCGACCTGGCCGCGGGCCCGCCAGCCGAGCACGCTGACGATCTCGACCTTCAGGCCGGGGTCGCCGATCGCGGTCCTGATCAGGTCGGGGCTCGGCTCCTGGGCGGTGTGGAAGACCCATTCGGTCTCGCCGTCGATCGCCATGAGCATGCCGGGCGCGTCGGGCGTGGTGATCTCGGCGAGCGCGAAGCCGTACCCGTCGGTCAGGTGGCTCAGGTCGGCGTGGAACATGACGTTGTGCAGCTCGGGGCCGAGCGCGCCGGGGCCGGTCACGCCGATGCCGAGCGCCGCGCGCACCCCGCTGCGCACGCCGTCCGCGGCGATCACGTAGCGGGCGCGCAGGGTGCGGGTCCCGTCCGGGCCGGACACGACCGCCGTCACGCCGTCGGCGTCCTGCTCCAGGGAGAGCAGCTCGGTGTCGTACGCGACGTGCGCGCCGCGCTCGCGGGCGGCGTCGAGCAGCACCCGGTCCAGCCGGTTCTGCGGGCATATGCCGCGCAGCCGGGCCGGGCTGTAGGCCGTCGTGTCGAACGTCCGCGTCCGGGCGGGCAGGCCGGCCGCGATCGCGGCGAGGTCGGCGCCGGCCAGCGTGTCCACGGTGATCTTGCCGAGGGTCGCGTTCGTCATGTCGATGGCCACCTCGTCCACCGCGCGCTCAAGGCCCGCCTCGCGGAGCAGCTCGACCGTCCGCGGGCCGACGCCGGTGGCGCGGGGGTGCGCCCGCGGGCCGGGCTCGCGCTCGACGACCAGGGCGGGCACGCCGTGGCGGGCGAGGAACACGGCCGCGCTCAACCCGACGCTGCCGCCGCCGACGATCAGGACGTCGACGTTTTGTGGGAACACTGTTTCCGTCATGGGAACACTGTAGCCACAGGCGTACGATGAAGGCCAGAGGGGGGAGCCGGATGTCACTGGTGTGGAGTCGCGAGCCGTACGCGCCGAAGCGTCAGGCCCTGAGCGTCGAGGCGATCGTGCGGGCCGCGATCGCGGTGGCCGACGCCGAGGGCCTCGACGCGGTGTCCATGCGCCGGGTGGCGAGCGAGGTCAAGTCGGGCACCACCTCGCTCTACCGCTACCTGGAGAATCGCGACGAGCTGCTCGACCTCATGGTCGACGCGGTGTGGGGCGAGGGCGAGCCCGGCCCGCCGACCGGAGACTGGCGGGCCGACCTGGCGGGGGTGGCCCGCGACCAGCGCGCGGGCGTGTTGCGCCATCCGTGGCTGGCCGCGCTGATGACGAGCAGGCCGGCGCTCGGGCCCAACTCGCTGCGGCGGGTGGAGCACGCGCTGTCCGCGGCCCGGCCGCTGACCTCCGACATCACCCGGGCCGCCGCCGTGATCGGGGTGATCGGCGACTACGTGCTCGGCGCGGTGGCCAAGGAGCTGGCCGAGCGGGAGGCACTGCGCCGTACGGGGCTGTCGGAGCAGGAGTGGCGGGCCGCGGTCGGCCCCTACATCCGCGAGGTGATGGCCACCGGCGCCTATCCGGAGTTCAACCGGCGGGTGGTCGAGGCCGACGACCTCAGCTTCGGCGACCAGTTCGAGTTCGGGCTGGAGTGCCTGCTTCGGGGGTTCGCGGAGCAAGTCCGCTGAGCAGGGCCGCCACGGCCAGCTCGAAGCGCTCCCGGTGGTCCTCGGGCGTGCCGAGGCCGTCGGCGACCGCCCGCGCCAGCACCGGATAGTCCGCCAGGTCCAGGTCGGGCTGCTGCGGGCTGTCCGGCCCGGCCTCGGCCAGCGTGTGACCGATCACGAACGTCGACATTGCGTTGATCACGTGCAGCGCCTCCCTGGCCGTGAAGCCCGCCCGGGTCAGCGCGGCGGCGGCGCGTTCGACCATGCCCAGAGCTCCTGGCGTGGCCACCGGCCGGGTCGCGACCACCGGCATGAGCGCGGGATGCCGCAGCAGCTCGGCCCTGATCGACTCGGCGAACGCCCGCATCCACACCCGCCAGTCGCCGGAGGGCTCGATCGTGACGCGCGAGAGCACCAGCTCGACCAGCCCGTCGAGGACCGCGTCCTTGTTCGGCACGTAGTAGTAGAGCGTCATCGCCTCCACGCCCAGCTCCTTGCCCAGCTTGCGCATGGACAGCCCGGCCGCGCCCTCGCGGTCGAGGAGTTCGAGCGCCGCCTCCAGCACCCGCTCCCTTGACATCCGCTCTCTCATACACCGTAAGATACTGCCGTCTTACACCGTAAGAGAGAGGGTTGACCGTGATCGCCGACTTCTTCGCCGCCGTCAACGAACGCCGCCTCGACGCCCTGGGCGCCTACCTGGCTCCCGACGTCGTCGACCACAACAAGATCATCTTCGGCGAGCCGGACGAGCCCGGCGCCGCCTTCGAGGGCATCCGGATGCAGCTCGACGCGTTCGACCCGTTCCACATCGAGGTCGAGGAGGTCGTCGCCGAGGGGCACAAGCTGGTCGCCAGGATCCGCATGTCCGGCACGCACTCCGGCACCCACCCGCGCATGCCCGTGCCCACCGGGCGCAGCTTCGAGGTCGAGGCGATCTTCCTGGTCACCCTGCGCGAGGGCCGGATCAGCGAGATCCGCGCGGTCAGCGACCGGCTGGGCCTGTTTCTCCAGCTGGGCTGGGACTGGCCGGAGACCGGCTGACCCGCCTGCCCGCCAGGGTCAGCGGCAGCAGCGCGCCCGCCAGCGCCAGCCCCGCCGCCACCAGCAACATCGTGGACACACCCGACCGGTACGGCGCCGCCAGCACCGCCACGCCCACCGCCGTGCCGACCTGCTTGAGCGTGTTCACCGTCCCGGTGGCCATGCCCACCTGATCCATCGGCGCGGTCAGGCCGACCTGGTTGGCCACCACGTTGCCCGCGCCGAGCCCCAGGCCGCCGAGGAACAGCCCGATCATGATCGGCGTCCACCGGTCGGCCGCCGGGATCGCCATCACCAGCAGCGCCACGGTGATCAGCGCCGGGCCGGCGGCGATCAGCACGCCCATGGGCCAGCGGTGCAGCACCCGGCCGACCGCGATCGGGCCGATGACCGCGGCCACGCTGAAGGCCAGGAAACGCACCCCGGCCTCGACCGGGCTCGCCTCCAGGGGGCCCTGCACGTACAGGGTGAGATAGGTGAAGCCGCCCAGCAGCGCGGCCAGCATGAGCAGCGTCGTGGCCGAGCCGACCGCGAACACCCGGTTCCGGAACAGCCCGAAGTCGATCATCGGGGTCGCCGTCCGCCGCTCGGCGAGCACGAACGCCGCCAGCAGCGCCAGCCCGGCCACCAGCAGCAGCGGCACGTCATGGATGAGCGCCGGGATGATCGCGAACAGCGCCGCGGCGACCAGCACGACGCCCAGCGGGTCCAGGTGACCCCGGCCGCGCGACTCCGGCACCCGCTGCCGCAGCGCCACCAGGATGAACACGCCGATCGGCAGGTTGATCAGGAAGATGGCCCGCCAGCCGAACGTCGCCGTCAGCACGCCGCCCACCACCGGGCCCAGCGTCATCGCCAGGCCGGAGACCGCGCTGAAGATCCCGAGCGCCCGGCCCCGCGCCGGGCCCTCCGGGTAGGCCGAGGCGATCAGCGGGGTCGTGGTGCCGTACAGCGCGGACGCGCCCAGGCCCTGGACGCCTCTGGCCACGTCCAGCAGGGCGGCCGTGGGGGCCAGCGCGCAGGCCAGCGAGGCAACCGTGAAGACCGTCACGCCCACGGCCAGCATCCGGCGGCGGCCGTACCGGTCGGCCAGCACCCCGGCGGGCAGCAGGACGGCGGCCAGCGTCAGCGCGTACGCGTCCACCACCCACTGCACCTCGGCCAGGCTCGCCCCCAGAGAGGCGCGGATGTCGGGCAGCGCGATCGTCACGGCGGTCAGGTCCACCACCACGAGCACGATGGTCAGTGAGGCGAGAGCGAGAACCCATCCGCGTCGCATGCCTGCTCCTCACGATGAGAGGCCCCTTGTGCAGTGGTACTCCTGGAAGGAGCCGAATGCTAGGTTTCGCAGTCATGGAGATCAGAACGATCCATGCCAACGGTGTGGAGTTCGCGTATCTGACCGTGGGGGAGGGGCCGCTGGCGTTGTGCCTGCACGGGTTCCCCGACACCGCGCACACCTGGCGGCACCTGATGCCCGAGCTGGCCCGACGTGGCTACCGCGCGGTCGCGCCGTTCAGCCGCGGCTACGCGCCCACCGAGATCCCGGCCGACGGCGCGTACGAGGAGGCGGCCCTGGTCGCCGACGTGCGCGCGCTGCACGAGGAACTCGGCGGCGACGAGAACGCGGTGATCGTCGGGCACGACTGGGGGGCCTTCCCCGCCTACGCCCTGGCCGGGCGGTTCCGCCGGGCCGTCGCGCTCGCGGTGCCGCCGCCGGGCGCGCAGCTCCCGGGGTTGTTGGCGTACGAGCAGCTCAAGAGGTCGTTCTACATCTTCCTGTTCCAGACCGTGCTGGCCGAGCCGGCCGCCGCCGACCCGGCCTTCCTCGACCGGCTGTGGCGGGACTGGTCGCCCGGCCACGATCCGGCCGAGGACCTGGCGTTCGTCCGGCGCAGCCTGGGCGAGCCCGCCAACATGGCGGCGGCCATCGGCTACTACCGCGCCGCGCTCGGCACCACGCCCCCCTCGGGCCGCTACCCGGACGTCGATCCCGCCACCGCGGGCCCGGTCCTGTACCTGCACGGCGAGCGGGACGGCTGCATGGGGGCGGAGATGGCCAAGGACGCGGCCGGCAGCCTGCCGCCGGGGTCGCGCGCCGAGCTGGTGGCGGACGCGGGCCACTTCCTGCACCTGGAACGGCCCGCGGAGGTCAACCGCCTCATCCTCGACTGGCTCGGCCCTGCCTCCTGACCACGGCGATCATCGGGTGGGGACCGGCTCGGCCCTTCTTTCTGCCCGCCGCATCACCGGGTGGCGCCTCGACCGGCTCGGCCCCCCTGCTGAGTACGGCGATCATCGGGTGGCGCCCTGACAGGCTCACCCGGACCGCCTGCTCGACCGCGAACCCGGCCGGCGCGCCACCCGGTGTCCCGCCGGCGCCGGGATCGTCGTGGAGCAGCGCCACGGCCAGGCCGCCGGGTTCCAGCACCCGCCGCACCTCCCGCCACAACGCTTCCAGACCGGGCCCGAGCAGGCCGCGCGGCGGCACCTGGCGTCCCCAGGGCGGGTTCACCAGCACCCGCCGCACGCTTCCGTCCGCCACGGGAAGCCGTCCGGCGTCGGCGAGCCCCCAGCGGAACGGGTCCGGATCGTCCGGGGGCAGGGCGGCCCGCGCGTTCGCGGCGGCCGCGGCGACGGCGGCCGGGTCGCGGTCGAACCCGGCGAACCTGGCGAGCCCGGCGCGCGGCGCGAGCGCGTGCGCTTCGATGAGCGTGGTGCCCGCCCCGCAGCAGGGATCGAGCACGACGCCCCGGAAGCCCTCCGCGCCCAGCCCGGCGAGCTGGGCCATCGCGGCGGCCAGCGGCGGGTGCAGCGTGCCCGGGATCGAGGCCGTCTTGTACGGCCTGCGGTGCAGCGGCCGGTCACCGGCCCGCCGGGCGATGACCGCCTGGTCACCCTCGATCGTCACCCGCCACGCCGTCGCCCCCGCGGGTGGCCGGCCGCCGTCCCGCCGGGAGTGGTAGCGCAGCCGCCACGACCGGGCCAGCTCGGTTCCGACGGCGTCCTCGATCTCGTGCCTGGTGTAGTTGCGGCGTCCCACGAACGAGGCCGAGACCTCGACGTCGGGGCCGCCGGGCGCGCCGAGGTCGATCCCGCGGGCCGCCCGTGCCAGCCGGGCGAGCGCGGAGCGGCCGTGGCCGACCCCGTCCACCACGGCCGCGGCCAGCAGTACGTCGTCCGCGGTGCGCAATCCCAGGAGCCCGGCGCCGGGCCGGACCTCGAACCACACCTCCCGATGGCGGACGCCGACGACGGCCCCGAGACGGGCACGCCTGATCTCCGCCGCGACCAAGGGTTCGGTGCCACGCACCGCCCTGGCCACCGCCAAGGTGAGCAACAACTGTTCTTCTCCCACGTAGCGACCCGGGACGGCAGCAGGCCGCCCCGCATCACCGGCGGTGGGTCAGCCCACGGCCCGCCGGCGGATCGCTAGCCGAGGAGGAAGAAGAACGTCATGCGCGGCACCCTACAAAAGCCCCGTCCCCGCGAGCCACCGGTTTTTCCGGCAGCCACGTACGGTGTACGTCGAACCCATTGACGTAAGTGGTCGCTTTCCGAATGATGGCCCTATGACCGTCCTGGACTTCGACCTTTCGGACCGGAACTTCTGGGCCAGACCCATGAGCGAGCGCGAGGCGGCGTTCGACCGGTTGCGCGCCCGCGAGACGCCGGCCTTCTTCGAGGAGATGGAGATGGCCGTCGCGCCCAAGGGGCCCGGCTACTACGCGCTGGCCAGGCACGCCGACATCCTGGAGGCGAGCCGCAACCCCGAGGTCTTCTGCTCCGGCGACGGCGGCGCGACGAACATCCCCGACATGCCCGCCGAGTTCACCGAGTACTTCGGCTCCATGATCAACATGGACGACCCCCGGCACGCGCGGCTGCGCAGGATCGTCTCCCGCGCGTTCACCCCCAAGATGATCAAACAGTTCGAGTCGGACGTCGACGCCGCCGCCGTGCGCATCGTCGACGACCTGGTGGCCGCCGGTCCCGGCGGCGACTTCGTCACCGACGTGGCCGCCCGCCTTCCGCTGAAGATCATCTGCGACATGATGGGCATCCCCGAGCGCGACTACCGGTTCGTCTTCGACCGCTCGAACATCATCCTCGGCGGCTTCGACCCCGAGTACACCGGCGGCGACCTCGACCAGCTCGCCACCCGCCTGCTCACCGCCGGCATGGAGCTGCAGCAGCTCGTCCAGGACCTCGCCGCCCACCGCACCGCCAACCCCACCAACGACCTGACGTCCTCGCTGGTCAACGCCAACATCGACGGCGAGCGGCTGACGATGCAGGAGCTGGGGTCGTTCTTCATCCTGCTGGTGGTCGCGGGCAACGAGACGACCAGGAACGCCATCTCCTACGGCCTGCGCCTGCTCACCAAGAACCCCGACCAGCGCGCCCTGTGGCTGCAGGACGTCGAGGGCCGCGCCCCCGGGGCCGTGGAGGAGATCGTCCGGCTGGCCTCGCCGGTGAACTTCATGCGCCGCAAGGTCACCCGCGACCACGAGATGAACGGCCACCTCTACCGCGCCGGCGAGAAGGTGGTGCTGTTCTACTGGGCGGCGAACCGGGACGAGCGGGTGTTCGACGACCCGTACCGCTTCGACATCACCCGCCACCCCAACCCGCACGTCGGTTTCGGCGGGCCGGGGCCGCACTTCTGCCTCGGCGCCCACCTGGCCCGGCGGGAGATCACGGTGATGTTCCGCGAGCTGCTGCGCCGGGTGCCGCAGATCGAGGGCGGCAGGCCCGACCGCCTGCACTCCTCGTTCATCAACGGGATCAAGCACATGGAGTGCACGTTCTGAGCCGGGCGCGGCGGCGCCCGGGGCTCAGGACTGCGCGGTCAGCTTGAGCTGGTTCATCACGGTACGGATGTCCGGAAGCAGCTGCTTGCCCTCGTCCGGGATCGACACGAACACGATGGCGGGCGCGCTGCCGCCGGTGTTGACCGCCATCGTGACGATCGTGGCCTTCTCCGTGCCGGCGGTCATGGCGTACGCGATGAGCCGGCCGGTGGAGGTGCCCACCTTGATCGGCTGCTGCGCGATCTTCCTGACCTTGTTGCCGTCGGGGTAGAAGTCCTTGCGCGCCTGCAGCACCATGCGCCTGATGACCGGCTCCAGGTCGTCCTCCTGGTACAGGGAGGACAGGTTCGCCGGCAGCGGGCCCGACATGACCTGGGCGTACTTGTCGGGCGCGACCTCCGTGTACTGGCGGGTGTCGTAGCCGAACGTGGACTTGACCGTGGCCCGCTGGTCGAGCTGCCAGCTGCCGCCCAGGCGGGGCAGGGAGACGCCGGCCGCCGCGTCCTCGACCCGGCCGGTCACCGGGGACGCCTTGCCCGGGTACTTGGGCAGGGCGGGGATCGTGGTGGAGCGCTTGCCCGTGCCTGACTTCGTGGGGCCCGCCGAGGCCGCGGGGGAGGAGGCGGTCTTGCCCTCCGGGGTGTCCTCGCCGGCCAACGGGCCCGCGAGGAAGGCCCACAGCAGCGCCGCGACCAGGGCGATCACGACCGAGCCGCCGAGCGCGTAGATCCAGATGGGCTTGCCCTGCTCGTCGTCCAGGGAGTCGTGGTCGCCGCCCTGGTACTCGTCGCCGAAGACGTTGTTCCAGAGCTCCTGCTGACGGTCGGGGGGCGGGGTGCGCGAGCCGCTGATCTGGCCGGCCGTCACGAACCGGCGGTCGGGGTCGGAGGGGTCGCGGTTCAGGTTCGAGCCGGGGCGCGGCTGGTCGGGGTGGCCGTCGCCGGGCATGCCCGGTCCGGCCGGGGGCGCGCCGACGTGGGCCGCCGCGAGCGGGCCCGGTGGCATCGCGGGGTCGCCCACCATGGTGTCGGCCTGCCGGCCGCCGTACATGACGGTGTGCTCGTCGGCCGGGACGGCGGACGGCGCGCCGGGCCCGTCGAGCGGCGACGGCGCGGCCTGGACGGGGGCGTCGAGCGGGACGGGCGCGCGGCCCATCGTGACCGTGCGGTCCAGCGGTTCGGCGGCGGACGCCGACGGGGCGGGGGCGGGGGCGGGGCTGTTGGGCCAGGGCGCCGGCGTGGACAGGTTGGACCACGCGCCGGGGGACGGCGTCGGCGGCTGCGACCAGGCGGGCACCGGGTCCTGCGGCTGGACCGGCTGCTGCTGCTGCTGCTCCGGCCAGGAGACGGGGACCTCCTGGCGGGGGGTCTCGGGCCAGCCCTGCTCCTGCCGGGGCGGGTCGGGCCAGGACGGCCGCGCCGGCTCCGGCCACGACGCGTCGCCGCCCCGCTGCTGCGCGCGGCCGTCGTTGCGCGAAGAGTCGTTGCGCGGGAGATCGTTGCGCGGTGAGTCGTTGCGCGGGACGTCGGGCCAGGAGGTGTCGGGGCGCGGCGGCTCGGGCCAGGAGGGCGCCTGCGGGGCCTCGGGCCAGGACGGCTGGGCCGGGGCGGCCTCCGGCCACGACATCGGCACGCCGGAGGACTCCTGCCCGCCGGACGGCCAGGAGGAAGGCACGTCGTTGCGGACCTCCGGCCAGGACGGTGGCAGGTGCGACGCCCCGGAGCTCGCGGAATTCTCCGTTGACATTGCTGCCGGCCCTCCCGAGGTTGTGTCCGGATGTGCCGCTATATCCGGATTTGACGTACCAGGCATGATCTCATGGGATTTTCCAGGAGATACGGCTGGTTTCGCAGCGAAACGAGCGAAGCCGTGCGGATCGGTTGGCGGATCCTGCAGCGGCAGGTCGCCCTCCGGTCGATCTGGCTCAGCTGGGTACACCACGCGACGACAGTATTCTAAAGGGACATATGAGGTCACAACGGATACATCACCATCAGGTCTCGCTGGACCTGAAGGGTCTATTGTGCCTGCGCCGGTCGCCGGAGTATCTGCATTCCGTCGAAGACGTGCGCTAGGCTTGACACATGCGTTCCGCGACCCTGCTTCTTAGCGGGCCGCGACGGCCCTGAGAGGTCTCGCCGTCGCGGCTACCCCTCGTCGTGCACGAGGGGTTTTCTTATGGGTCCGAGTCAAGCCAGAAGGACAGTAGCCGTGAGTGAGTACGACCCGCAGGCGCTGCAGGCCAAGTGGCAGCAGCGATGGGAGGAACAGGAGCCCTACCGGGCGAGCGAGGACGCGGCCGACACCCGGGAGCGGCGCTACATGCTCGACATGTTCCCCTACCCGTCGGGCGACCTCCACATGGGCCACGGCGAGGTGTTCGCCATCGGCGACGTCGTCGCGCGCTACTGGATGCAGCAGGGCTACAACGTCCTGCACCCGATCGGCTGGGACTCCTTCGGCCTGCCCGCCGAGAACGCCGCGATCAAGCGCAACGCCCACCCCGCCGAGTGGACCTACGCCAACATCGAGACGCAGGCCAACTCCTTCCGGCGCTACGGCATCTCCTTCGACTGGTCGCGCCGCCTGCACACCAGCGACCCCGAGTACTACCGCTGGAACCAGTGGCTGTTCAACCGCTTCTTCGAGCGCGGCCTGGCCTACCGCAAGGGCGGCCTGGTCAACTGGTGCCCCAACGACCAGACGGTGCTGGCCAACGAGCAGGTCGTCGACGGAAAGTGCGAGCGCTGCGGCGCCGACGTCATCCGCCGCGAGCTGACGCAGTGGTACTTCAAGATCACTGACTACGCCCAGCGCCTGCTGGACGACATGGAGCAGCTCGACGGCTGGCCCGAGCGGCTGCTGACCATGCAGCGCAACTGGATCGGCCGCTCCGAGGGCGCCGACGTGCTGTTCGAGATCGAGGGCCGCGACGAGCCGGTCCACGTCTACACCACGCGCCCCGACACCCTGTACGGCGCCACGTTCTTCGTGGTCGCGGTCGACGCCGCGCTGGCCGACGAGATCGTCACCGACGAGCAGCGCCCGGCCTTCGAGGCCTACCGCGCCGAGGTCGCCAAGCTGAGCGACATCGAGCGCCTGTCCACCGACAAGGAGAAGACCGGCGTCTTCCTGGGCCGCCACGCGGTCAACCCGGTGAGCGGCGAGCGCATCCCGGTCTGGGCCGCCGACTACGTGCTGTCCGACTACGGCCACGGCGCGATCATGGCCGTGCCCGCCCACGACCAGCGCGACCTCGACTTCGCCAGGAAGTTCGAGCTGCCGGTCAAGGTCGTCGTCCACACCGGCCTGGCCGACCCCGGCGAGACCGGCGAGGCCACGCCCGGCGAGGGCACGCTGGTCAACTCCGGCCCCCTCGACGGGCTGGTCAAGGCCGAGGCCATCGCCAAGATCATCGAGATCCTGGAGGCCGAGGGCCGGGGCACCGGCGCGGTCAACTTCCGGCTGCGCGACTGGCTGCTGTCCCGTCAGCGCTTCTGGGGCACGCCGATCCCGATCATCCACTGCGCCGACTGCGGCGAGGTGCCCGTCCCCGACGAGCAGCTGCCCGTCACGCTGCCCGACCTGCGTGGCGAGGCGCTGGCGCCCAAGGGCGTCTCTCCGCTGGCCAGCGCCACCGAGTGGGTCAACGTCGAGTGCCCCAAGTGCGGCGGCCCGGCCAAGCGCGACACCGACACGATGGACACGTTCGTCGACTCGTCCTGGTACTTCCTGCGTTACACCTCGCCCGGCTACACCGACGGGGCGTTCGACCCCGAGCAGGTGCGCAAGTGGGGCCCGATCGACCAGTACGTCGGCGGCATCGAGCACGCCGTGCTCCACCTGCTGTACTCGCGCTTCTTCACCAAGGTCCTGCACGACATGGGCATGGTGAACTTCACCGAGCCGTTCCTGCGCATGCTGAACCAGGGGCAGGTGATCAACGGCGGCAAGGCGATGTCGAAGTCCCTGGGCAACGGCATCGACCTGGGCCAGCAGATCGACGCGTACGGCGTCGACGCCGTACGCCTGACGATGATCTTCGCCGGTCCGCCGGAGGACGACATCGACTGGGCCGACGTCTCCCCGGCCGCCTCGCAGAAGTTCCTGGCCCGCGTGCTGCGCGTGATGTCGGAGCCGACCGCCGAGCCCGGCGTACCGTTCGAGGGCGGCGACGCCGAGCTGCGCAAGGTCACCCACCGCACGATCGACGAGGTCACCAAGCTGGTCGAGTCGCAGCGCTTCAACGTCGCGGTGGCCCGCATGATGGAGCTGACCTCGGCCACCCGCAAGGCCATCGACTCCGGTCCCGGCGCGGCCGACCCGGCGGTGCGCGAGGCCGCCGAGTCGCTGGCCGTCATGCTGTCGCTGGTGGCGCCCTACGTCGCCGAGGAGGGCTGGGAGCGCCTGGGCCGCACCGGTCCGGTCGCCTTCGCCGGCTGGCCGGTCGCCGACCCCGCGCTGCTGGTGCAGGAGTCGGTCACGTGCGTGGTGCAGGTGGCGGGCAAGGTGCGCGACCGGCTGGAGGTCGCCCCCGACATCTCCGAGGACGAGCTGCGGGCCCTGGCCCTGGCCTCCGACAAGGTGGCCGCCTACCTCCAGGGCGCGCCGCGCAAGGTGATCGTGCGCGCGCCCAAGCTGGTCAACATCGTCCCGTAGGCGTCTAGAGCCGGCGCAGGGCCGGCAGGAGCTCCTTCTCCGCCCAGTCGAAGAACGGCTCCTGCTGGTCGTGCCCGATCTGCACGAGCGCCACGTGCGTGTACCCGGCGTCGGCGAACTTCTTGACGCCCTGCACGACCGCGTCCACGTCGTCGCCGCAGGGCACGCTCTCGGCGACGTCCTCGGGGCGTACCGAGCCGGCCGCGGCGGCGAAGTTCACCGGGCCGGGCAGCTCGGCCATGACCTTCCAGCCGCCGACGCCCGACCAGCGCCACAGCCGGTGGGCCCGCTCCTTGGCGGCCTCGGGGTCGGTGTCGTAGGCGATGGGAAGCTGGCCGTAGACCGGCCTGCCCTGGCCGCCCGCGGCATGGAACTGCTGCACCACCTCGGGCATCGGGTCGTTGATGACCAGCACGTCGCCCAGCTCCGCGGCGAGCTCGGCCGACCGGCCGCCGGAGGCGGCGATGCCGATGGGCACCTGCTCCTCCGGCAGGTCGTAGAGCTTGGCGGAGTCGACGTCGAAGAACTCGCCCTGGTAGGTGACGTACTCGCCGCTGAACAGCTCCTTGATGATCTGCACGGCCTCGGCGAACATCCGGTGCCTGGTGTCCACCGGCGGCCAGCCCTCGCCGACGACGTGCTCGTTGAGGTTCTCGCCGGCGCCCAGGCCCAGGGTGAACCTGCCCTCGCTCAGCACCCCCATCGTGGCCGCCTTCTGGGCCACCACGGCCGGGTGGTAACGCATGATGGGGCAGGTCACGTACGTCATGAGCGGCAGGCGCTCGGTGACCTGCGCCGCCGCGCCCAGCACCGACCAGCAGTACGGCGAGTGGCCCATCTCCTCGATCCACGGGAAGTAGTGGTCGGAGATGACCGCGTAGTCGAAGCCGACGCGCTCGGCGGTGGCGGCGTAGTCCACGAGTTCGCGGGCCGGGGTCTGCTCGGACATCAAGGTGTAGCCGATTTGTACCATGCGCTCCGGCTACCCAGGTTTGTCCGGATTAGGGTCGGGCGTCCGGAGATCAATCGTCACCGCGCAGCTCTTCGATCACCAGCCCCAGGCCGATGGCCAGCAGCCAGAGGTCCTTCGACAGGCCGATGCCTTGCTGGGTCGGGCGCAGGCTGCCCTCCTCGCGCATGCCCGGCGTCCTGACGTAGAGCCCGAGCAGCCCCGCCGCGAACGCGGTCAACCCCGCGCCGGCCAGCAGCGACGGCACGAACGGCAGGACGAGCGCAGCCCCGAGGGCGAGCTCGCCCTTCGACAGCAGCCGGGTGAAGGCCACCGGGTCCAGGCCGCGCAGGAACGGGTACGTGCCCGCGGCCATGCCGTGCAGGCCGGCCGCCGTCTGCTCGTCGGCCTTGGTCTTGCCGATCCCGGAGTTGAGGATGATGGCGGCGGCGGCCAGGCGGCCCGGAAGCTGGTGCGGGCGGACGAAAACTCTCATGATTCCTCACAGCGTGTGATTTGTGGCGATTGGCTCCTTCCCTGCCGTTCACCGCACATCCGGGGCATCGGACGGTCTTGGCTGTTCGCGGAGGGTGGACCCTGCTGTGAGAGAAAATCTTTAGCTCGTTTGGTGTCTCGCATTAGTGTCTAGCTGTGACATATGGCGCATACCTGAGATATCCACATCTGTCCGGTGACCTGGTCACCTTCGTCGCCGACGACGATGTCTGGCTCGCTCCCGTCGCCGGCGGCCGGGCCTGGCGCTTCACCGCCGACCGCGTGCCGGTCTCCTCCCCGCGGTTCTCGCCCGACGGCTCGCGCATCGCGTGGACGAGCGGCAAGGAGGGCGCTCCCGAGGTGTTCGCGGCCGAGCTCGACGGCGCCGAAGGCACCCGGCTGACGCACTGGGGCAACGCCATGACCGGCGTCCGCGGCTGGACCGCGGACGGAGCCGTGCTCGCGGTCAGCTCCACCGGGGAGGCGTCACGTACCCGGCTGTGGGCGTACGCCGTCCCGCTCGACGGAGGACCGGCCGAGCGGCTGCCGTACGGGTGGGTCGGCGAGGCGGCCGTCAGCGGCGCGAAGGTGGCCACGGTGTCGCCGGTCTGGCGCGAGCCGTCCCAGTGGAAGCGCTACCGGGGCGGCACGGCGGCCAAGATCTGGGTCGACGCCGACGGCGACGGGGAGTTCGCCAGGCTGTTCGCCGACAGCCCCGCCCAGTACTGGGCGGTGAACTGGGTCGGTGACCGGATCGTCTACCTGTCCGACGCGGACGGCGTGGGGAACCTCTACTCGGCCCTTCCCGACGGGTCCGACGTGCGCCGGCACACCAGCCACGACGAGTTCTACGCCCGGCACGCCACCAGCGACGGTCAGCGGGTGATCTACAGCCACGCGGGTGACCTGTGGCTGCTGGAGAGCCTCGACGCCGAGCCGTACAAGCTGGAGGTGAAGCTCGGCGGCCCGCGGCCGGGACGGGCCCGGCGGCCCGCGCCCGCGCGCGTCGGCGGCTTCTCCCCGGACACGACCGGACGGGCCAGCGCGGTCGAGATCCGCGGCACCGCGCACTGGGTGACCCACCGCGACGGGCCCGCGGGCGCGCTCAGGGTGGAACCCGGCGTGCGGGTCCGCCTGCCGCGCGCCCTCGGCGCCGACGGACGGGCCGTGTGGGTCTCCGACGCCGGCGGCGAGGACGGCCTGGAGATCGGCACCCCCGGTGGCGAGATCAGGAGCCTGGCCGGCGGGCAGCTCGGCAGGGTGCTCGAACTGACCGCCGCGCCCGACGGCAAGCACGCGGCCGTGGCCACGCACGACGGGCGGCTGCTCGTCGTGGACCTGGAGTCGGGCGACCTGCGCGAGCTCGACCGCACCACGCAGGGCGACATCAGCGGGGTCACCTTCTCGCCGGACTCCGGCTGGCTGGCCTGGGTGCACCCCGACCACGAGCCGCTGTCGCAGATCAAGATGGGCCGCGTGGACGGCACGTCCGTGATCGACGTGACGCCGCTGCGCTTCTCCGACTACGACCCGGTGTTCAGCAAGGACGGCAAGCACCTGGCCTTCCTGTCGGTGCGCACGTTCGACCCGGTGTACGACGCGCACGTGTTCGACCTGTCGTTCCCGGCGGGCTGCCGGCCGTACATCGTGCCGCTGCAGGCCGCCACGCCGTCGCCGTTCGACCCCTCGTTGCAGGGGCGCGGGTTCAACGGCGAGGACGACAAGCCCGGCAAGGACGACAAGAAGGACGACGCGCCGCCGCGTACCGAGGTGGACCCGGAGGCGCTGGCCTCCCGCGTGGTGCCCGTACCCGTGCCGGCGGGCCGCTACGGCAACCTCAGGACCGCCAAGGACGCGCTGCTCTGGCTCCGCCACCCCCTGGCGGGCCAGCTCGGCGACGGCACCGAGCCGGTGACCGAGATCGTGCTCGAACGTTACGACCTCAAGAAGCGCGCCAAGGCCGAGCTGGGCAAGGAGGTGCGGGCCTTCGAGGTCAGCGGCGACGGCACCAGGCTCGTCACCAACGGCAAGAACGGCCTGCAGACGCGGGCGGCCGGCGAGGGCGACGAGGTCGTCACGATCGACCTCGACCGGATCACCGTCCAGATCGACCCGGTCGCCGAGTGGCGCCAGGGCTACCGCGAGGCCGGACGGCTCATGCGCGACCACTTCTGGCGCGAGGACATGGGCGGCGTCGACTGGCAGGCCACGCTCGACCGGTACGAGCCGCTGGTCGACCGCCTCGGCTGCCACTCCGAGCTGATCGACCTGCTGTGGGAGGTGCAGGGCGAGCTGGGCACCTCGCACGCCTACGCCAGGGGCCACGACGGCGTGACCGATCCGCGCCGCCGCCAGGGTCTGCTCGGCGCCGACCTGGCCAAGGACGAGGACGGGACCTGGCGGGTCGAGCGCATCCTGCCGGGCGAGACCTCCGACCACGCGGCCCGCTCGCCGCTGCTCGCGCCCGGCGTCGCGATCCGTCCCGGCGACGCGATCGTGGCGGTGGGCGGGCGTCCGGTCGATCCGGTACGCGGCCCGCTCGCGCTGCTGTCCGGCACCGCCGACCAGCCCGTGGAGCTGACCGTGCGGCCCGCGGCCGGCGGCTCGCCGCGCCGGGTCGTCGTCACCCCGCTCGCCGACGAAAGCCAGCTGCGCTACCACGACTGGGTGGAGAGCCGGCGGGCCTTCGTCCGCGAGTCGTCCGGCGGGCGGCTCGGTTACCTGCACGTCCCGGACATGGTGGCCTCGGGGTGGGCGCAGTTCCACCGCGACCTGCGTACCGAGATGGCCTTCGACGGGCTGGTCGTGGACGTGCGCGAGAACGGCGGCGGGCACCTGTCGGAGCTGGTGCTGGAGAAGCTGTCGCGCAAGGTCACCGGCTGGGCGCGGGCCCGCGGCTACGAGCCGATGCGCTACCCCGAGGACTCGCCCCGCGGGCCCATCGTGGCCGTCGCCGACGAGTTCGCCGGGTCCGACGGAGACATCGTCAGCGCCGGGATCAAGAACCGCGCCCTCGGCCCGCTGGTCGGCACCAGGACCTGGGGCGGCGTCATCGGCATCGACTCGCGCTACTCCCTGGTGGACGGGACCGTGGTGACCCAGCCGCGGTACGCGTTCTGGCTGGAGGGGCCGGGCTGGGGTGTTGAGAACCACGGCGTCGATCCCGACGTCGAGGTCGTGATCACGCCGCAGGACCGGGTGGCGGGCCGCGACCCGCAGCTGGCGAAGGCGGTCGAGCTGGCGCTCGCCGCCTTGGAGGAGCGCCCGGCCGCCACCGCGCCGGACCTGCCGCCGCTGGCCTGACCGTCCTGAGGGGCGGCCCGCCGGGGCCGTCCCTCAGCTCAGCCTGATGAGGATCTCCGAGAGCACCGGTTCTCTCAGCTCAGCCTGGTGAGGATCTCCGAGAGCACCGGTTCGGTCGTCGCGAAGTTCAGCCGTACGTAGTCCGCGCCGCCCGGCCCGAACGACGCGCCGTCGTTGAGCCGCACCCTGGCCTCCCGCTCGATGACCTCGGCCATGCCCGGCCGCCCGGTGTGCAGCCAGGCCAGGTAGGTGGCCTGGGGCAGCCGGTACCCGAACCGGTCCGGCAGTCGCTCGGCGATCAGCCGGCGGTTGCGGTCGAGCAGCGCCCGGGTGCGGTCCAGCCAGGCGTCGCCGTGCCGCCAGGCCGCCACCGTGGCCTCCACCCCGAACACGTGGGTCGACCCGAAGAGGAACGGCGGCTGCGCCGCCAGGGCCGCGCGCACCCCGGCGTGCCCGATGTGGGCGACCGAGCAGCGGATGCCGCCCAGGTTGAACGCCTTCGTCGCCGAGGTGAGGGTGACCGTGCGCTCGGGGAGGATCGTGGCGAAGGGGATGTGCCGGTGGGGCTCGTAGGTGAGGTCGGCGTGGATCTCGTCGGCCAGCACCAGCAGGTCGTGGCGTTCGACGTGCTCGGCCAGCCCTTCCAGCTCGGCGCGGGTGAACACGCGGCCTGTCGGGTTCTGCGGGTTGACCAGCAGGAGCACCCGGCAGCCGGACAGGTCGGGCACCTCGAACCGCCACGCGTCGCCGTCCGGTTCGAGCTGGATGGGGACGAGCGGACGTTCCATCACGCCGAGGGTCGTCAGGAACGGGTGGTAGGCGGGGGTGTGCAGCGCGACGCCGTCCCCGGGCCTGGTCCAGAGGTGCAGCAGCACCTGGAGGGCCTGGTTGATGTCGCTGAACGTGTGGACGTGCGACGGGTCGGCCGGCCAGCCGTGACGGGCTGCCATGCGCTCGGCGAACGCCTCGGCCAGGGGGCCGCCCTGCGGCTTGTCCAGCCAGGTCGGGTAGCCGAGATCGCCGGCGGCGCGGCGGGTCAGGGCCTCGATCACCTCGGGGGCGGTGGACAGGTCCATGTCGGCGATCCAGGCGGGGATGACACCGGGGGCGGTGATTGCCCATTTGAGACCGTCATGCGTCTCTTTGAGGTCCTTCATCTCTTTGGAGGCGGGGGTCTCTTTTGGGGCATTCATGTCGGTCACGGGCACAGTCTAGGAGTTTGCGGTGCGGCGGAGCGGGGGCGTGGGCGTGCCGCCGGCGCCTGCGGATGGCGGGCGCTGTGGAGGCGCCCGTCGTCTTGAGGAGCGGGGCCGGGTCTCGGGGGCCGCCGCCCTGGACGATCATCGGCCCGGGCCGCTGGTCCGGGGCCCTGAGGAACGTCCCGGGGGAAAGGCGATCCGATGCCGCCCCCCACGCGAGGCCGGGATGGAAGGGCCTCGATGTTGGAGGGCGGCGTTCGGTGCGTGCGACTTGCGAGGAATCGCCACATGGCGCCGGCGACCGCAGCCCCCGTGCGAGGGAGGCCGGATCGCGAGAAATCGAACGGCGGCCGCAGCCTCTCAGGAAGGGCGGCCGGCCGGCGGAGGACTAGAGGCGGCGGAGGACGGCCACCACCTTGCCCAGAACGCTGGCCTCGTCACCGGGGATGGGCTCGTAGTTCGGGTTGTGAGGCACCAGCCACACGTGCCCGTCCTTGCGCTTGAACGTCTTGACCGTGGCCTCGCCCTCGATCATGGCGGCCACGATGTCACCGCTCTCGGCGACCGGCTGCTGACGGACGACCACCCAGTCGCCGTCGGCGATGGCGGCCTCGATCATGGAGTCACCGGCGACCTGGAGCAGGAAGAGCGTGCCCTCGCCGACGAGCTGCTTGGGCAGGGCGAAGACGTCTTCCACGCTCTCCTCGGCCAGGATCGGGCCACCGGCGGCGATGCGGCCCACGAGCGGGACGTAGGCGGCGGTCGGCCGGCTCACCGGAGCCTCGTCGTCGGTGGCGTCGGGGTCGACCCACAGCACGGGCTCGCCGGGCAGGCGCACTTCCAGGGCGCGCGGCCGGTGTGGGTCGCGCCGCAGGTATCCCTTGCGCTGCAGGGCGGTCAACTGGTGCGACACGCTGGACGTGCTCGTCAGCTGCACGGCCTCGCCGATCTCGCGCATCGAGGGCGGGTAGCCGCGCTGCTGCACCGAATCGCGGATCACTTCGAGGATCTTGCGCTGCCTGGGTGTCAGGCCCAGGGAGTCGCGCCGGCGCACCGCGAGGTCTGTGACCCCGTTAGCGTCTTCCCGCTCGCTCATGCTCTTCCTCCTCGCCTGGCGGCGGCCCGCCTCACCGGCGAACCTCCCGGTCCGTGGTCTTGATGTCGCACACAGCGACCGTATCGCTGTTGAAGATCATCTTCAAACAATTGTTCGAGTCTTCCTCGAAATTGTCGCCAGCGTGGTGTACAACATCGTACGGGAGTTCGATCGACACCGTGTTCGATTTGCTGATCTTATTTTGGCCGTTTCCTCGGGCCAGACGGCGGGAGGTCAATCGTGCGAACGACCCCGAACACCAACCCGACCAGCGAAGATGCCAATCGGCTCACCCTCATCGCCGACGCCACCCGGGGCGGGGGCCGACGGGGAGACGGCCCGCGTACAGACTCCGACCGCCATGAAAATCCGGGAAAACGACCGGCTCCCGATTCGAACACCCGGCGGCGCCGCGCCGGCGGCTCCGGGGGAGCCGCCCGCGGCTCGGACCGCCCCCGGCTGTGGCTGGTCCCCTCCCCGCGTTCCGACGCGGATACGGACGCCGACCGGACGCCGCCTCAGGAGAGCGGTGGGCAGCCCCTCGCGGACGACACGCCCACCGCCCGCCGCCGAGCCGAGGTTACGCAAGGCGCGCCCGGCACGGACGTGACCGAACCCCGCGCCCGCCCGCCCGAGCCCGGCACCCGTCACCGACGGCCACCCGAGGCGGGCGGACACCGTCCGGAGGGTGAGGCGGAGGGGCGAGAAAGCCTGGGCGAGGCGGAGCGGCGGGGAAGGCCAGGTCCGGCGGAGTCGCCGGGAAGGCGGGGACGAGGGGGCCGTGCGGCGCGAAAGGCGGGCCGGAACTCGGCGATCCTCCAGGAAGGGCAGCAGGAGCGCCAGGCGGAAGCCCGAGCCGACCGCCCCTGGGAACGGCGGCGTCCAGGGGAGGCCGCGGACCGACCTGACCTTCGCAGGCGGCGCTCGGGTGAGTCCACCGGCCGGCCCGAGGCGCGAAGGCGGCGCTCCGGCGAGTCGACCGAGCAACCCGAAACACAGGGGCGACGCCGGAAGAGGGGCGAGCGGTTGGACGAGCAGGGTCTACGCCGGGAGGAGACCGCCGAGCGGTCGAGCAAGCAGGGGCGGCGCTCTGGACGGTTGGCGGAGCGGCTGGGCGAGCCGGGGCTGAGCTCGGGAGAGTCGGTCGAGCGGCCGGTCAGGCAGGGGCGGCGCCCGGGGCGGACGGCGGAGCGGTTCATGGCGCGGGGGCGGCGCTCGGGGGAGGTCGCAGGACGGGAGCGGGGGCAGGTGATGAGCGGGCCGGGGGGCTCGCGGCGTCAGGGGGCGCGGAGGAACGGGGGTTCTGGTGACGGCGAGGCTCGCGGGGGGCGGGAGATGTTGGGGCGTGTTGTGGGGGCGGAAAGTGCTCCGGCCGGTGATGGTGCGGGGCTTGTGCGGAATCGTCGTACGTTGCGGCGGCGGGGGCGGGGTGCCGGGGTGGTTTCTGGGGGTGGCGCCGGCGTCAAGGCTCCGGCTCCTCCGGTGCGGCTGACCCGGCGAGGGCGGATCGTGCTGGTGGTGGCGATGGTGTTGCTCTCCCTGGGCGGTTTCTGGCTCGGGACGCGGGCGGCCGGCCATGCGGCTGTGGGCGCCGGGGTGCCTGGAGGTTCCAGTGTGGGCTTGGGGCTGCCTGGTCACGTGGCTGTGGGTGCTGAGATGCCTGGGCGGACGTTGCCATGGGCGAAGGCCGGCTGAGGGAACACACTGCGGGGTTCGCGGACGCCGGGCGCAGCGGGTAGAGCCCCCGGCGGCCGGCCCCAACGGGCGCCCCGAGGATGGACCCCAGGCTGATGGGCCCTCCCCAAGACGCGGGCACAGCTGACCTGGCTCAGGGAAGCGGAAAGTGGCAGGTGGCCTGGCCTCAAGGGAACGGGTCCAGAGGAATGGGGCCAGGAGCGGGAAGCGGACCGGGCTCAAGGAGCCGGCGGCCGGGTCAGGTAAAGAGGCAGGACCCTGGATGCGGCGGTCCCGGGCCGGGTTCAAGGAAGCGGGCCCTTGGGGCGGGAACCCGGTCGGGTCCATGGCGGCGGAACTCTCGGGGGCGGGGCCGGGGCGGGTTCAAGGCGGCGGAGCCCCTGGGGCAGGACGGGGTCGAGGCCGAAGGGGGTGGGACCTCTAGGTGCGGCGCATCAGGTCGGGTGCAAGGAGGCGGGCCCCTGGGGTGGGAGCCGGGTTGCGTTCAATGCAGTGGGATTCCTGGGGCGGGTGCAAGAGGTGGTCCCCTGGGGGGCGGAGAAGGGGTGGGTGCAAGGAAGTGGAGCCCGTGGGGGCTCGGGAGTGGGGGCAGGGAAGTGGGCCCACGGAGGCGGGCCCCTTGCATGCGGCAGCCTCACGGGGGCTCTAGGGGCGGGTGCGGCGGAGGAAGGGGGCCCGTCCAGTACCCCCAACGGGTTGGGCTCAGGAAAGCGGGACCCTCCGGGAAGGGGGCGGGGCTTCGGGGGTGGGACTCCGAACGGAGTGGGGCCGGGAGCCGGACGGGTCAGCGGAAGGGGGAGAGGCCCAAGCGAATGTTGGGGGTGGGGGTTCCGGTGCGATTTGTGGGGGTAGTGGAGGGGGCTTCGGGGGTGGTGGGAGGTGGGGGGAGGCTGTGGGCTCCGGTACCTTTGTGGGGCCTGTTTGGGCTGGTCGCCGTCGGGTGACATGGGGCCGGCCCGGTGAGGCGCGCGGGGCGCCGGCCGGGGCGACACGCCCGAGGCTCCTGTGACTGAGGGGCTGATCAGCGACTTCAGCTCCACGGTGTTGCTCAACTTGCGTTCATGGTCGCGCGCTTCTACGGTTGGACCACAACATCTAGTAGTTACACCGATGTCGGTTCACCACACCTTGTGTTTCCGTGACCGCACCATGGCGAGCCGTGGGGCGTGCGCGAGCGTACCGCGGCGAGGGTTTTACGCGTGTGGTGGGCCGGGCGGGTCGAGGAGGCGAAGCCGTGCACTGTCCGTTCTGTCGCCACCCTGACACCAGGGTCATCGACAGCCGGTCCACGGACGACGGCGCGGCCATCAGGCGCCGCCGCACCTGTCCAGAGTGCGGGCGCAGGTTCACCACGCAGGAGACCGTCCTGCTGATGGTGAGCAAGCGTAGCGGGGTGACGGAGCCGTTCTCGCGGGACAAGGTCGTCGCGGGCGTGCGGCGGGCCTGTCAGGGCAGGCCGGTCAGTGAGGACTCGCTGGCGCAGCTCGGGCAGCGGGTAGAGGAGGCCATCCGGGCCAAGGGCGCGGCCGAGCTGCCGTCGAACGAGGTGGGCCTGGCGATCCTCGGCCCGCTCCGGGAGCTGGACGAGGTGGCCTACCTGCGATTCGCATCGGTTTATCGCGGTTTCGAGAGCCTGGCGGACTTCGAGGCCGAGATCTCACAGTTGAAGGCGGAGAAGGGGGAGTCATGACGGACACGGCCAGCGGTTCAGTGGCGCGCGGGGGTAAGCGGCCGCGTAAGGGGCTGAGGATGAAGCGGATCTTCACGAAGCCCGGCGTGCACCCGTATGACGAGGTCCAGTGGGAGCGCCGTGACGTCGTGATGACGAACTGGCGCGACGGCTCGATCAACTTCGAGCAGCGGGGTGTCGAGTTCCCCGAGTTCTGGTCGGTGAACGCGGCCAACATCGTGACGACCAAGTACTTCCGCGGCGCCGTGGGCACGCCGCAGCGCGAGTGGAGCCTGAAGCAGCTCGTCGACCGGGTGGTCGGCGTCTACACCCGGACGGGCGTCGAGCACGGCTACTTCGCCAGCGACGAGGACGCCGAGATCTTCGACCACGAGCTCAAGCACGCGCTGGTCCACCAGGTCTTCGCGTTCAACTCGCCGGTCTGGTTCAACGTGGGCACCGCGTCGCCGCAGCAGGTCAGCGCGTGTTTCATCCTCTCCGTGGACGACCAGATGGAGTCGATCCTGGAGTGGTACAAGGAAGAGGGCGTGATCTTCAAGGGCGGTTCCGGGTCGGGCGTCAACCTGTCCCGCATCCGTTCGTCCAAGGAACTGCTCTCCAGCGGCGGCACGGCCAGCGGGCCGGTCAGCTTCATGCGCGGCGCGGACGCCTCCGCGGGCACGATCAAGTCGGGCGGCGCGACGCGCCGGGCGGCCAAGATGGTCGTGCTCGACGTCGACCACCCCGACATCGAGGAGTTCATCGAGACCAAGGCGCGCGAGGAGGACAAGGTCCGCGCCCTGCGTGACGCCGGTTTCGACATGGACCTGGGCGGCAAGGACATCGTGTCCGTCCAGTACCAGAACGCCAACAACTCGGTGCGCGTCTCCGACGAGTTCATGCGCGCCGTGGAGAAGGGCGACGAGTTCGGCCTGCGGGCCCGCCTGACCGGCGAGGTCATCGAGAAGGTCGACGCCAAGGACCTGTTCCGCAAGATGGCCAAGGCCGCCTGGGAGTGCGCCGACCCGGGCGTGCAGTACGACGACACGATCAACGACTGGCACACCACGCCGGAGACCGGCCGGATCACCGCCAGCAACCCGTGCTCCGAGTACGTGCACCTGGACAACTCCTCGTGCAACCTGGCCAGCATCAACCTGCTGAAGTTCCTGAAGGACGACAACACCTTCAACGTCGCCGACTTCGTCAAGCTGACCGAGCTGATCATCACCGCGATGGACATCTCGATCACCTTCGCCGACTTCCCGACCGAGCGCATCGGCGAGACCACGCGGGCCTACCGCCAGCTCGGCATCGGCTACGCCAACCTGGGTGCGCTGCTCATGGCCACGGGCCACGCCTACGACTCCGACGGCGGCCGCGCGGTGGCCGGGGCGATCACGTCGCTGATGACCGGTGTGTCCTACCGGCGCAGCGCCGAGCTGGCCGGGGTGGTCGGGGCGTACGACGGTTACGCCCGCAACGCCGAGCCGCACAAGCGGGTCATGCGCAAGCACGCCGCGGCCAACGACAACCTGCGCACGGTCGGCACCATGGACGCGAAGATCCACGCCGAGGCGTCGCGCCAGTGGTCGGAGTGCCTGAAGGTCGGCGAGAAGAACGGCTACCGCAACGCCCAGGCCAGCCTGCTCGCCCCCACCGGCACCATCGGCCTGATGATGGACTGCGACACCACCGGCATCGAGCCGGACCTCGCGCTGGTCAAGTTCAAGAAGCTGGTCGGCGGCGGCTCGATGCAGATCGTCAACCAGACGATCCCGCGGGCGCTCAAGCAGCTCGGCTACCAGCAGGAGCAGATCGAGGCCATCGTCGAGTACATCGGCGAGCACAGCCACGTCGTCGACGCCCCCGGCCTGCGCAAGGAGCACTACGAGGTGTTCGACTGCGCGATGGGCGAGCGGGCCATCGCGCCGATGGGCCACGTGCGGATGATGGCGGCGACCCAGCCGTTCCTGTCCGGCGCGATCTCCAAGACGGTCAACCTGCCGGAGTCGGCCACGATCGACGACATCGAGCAGGTCTACCTGGAGGGCTGGAAGCTCGGCCTGAAGGCGCTGGCCGTCTACCGCGACAACTGCAAGGTCGGCCAGCCGCTGTCGGCCGGCACCGGCGCCAAGAAGGACGAGCCGAAGGCCGTCGAGGCCGAGCCCGAGGTCAAGGTCATCGAGGTCAACCGGCCGACCCGGCGGCGCATGCCCAACCAGCGTCCCAGCATGACCACCCGCTTCACCGTGGGCGGCGCCAAGGGCTACATGACCGCTTCGTCCTACCCGGACGACGGGCTCGGCGAGGTCTTCCTCAAGATGTCCAAGCAGGGCTCGACGCTGGCGGGCGTCATGGACGCCTTCTCGGTGGCGATCTCCATCGGCCTCCAGTACGGGGTGCCGCTGGAGACGTACATGAGCAAGTTCGTGAACATGCGGTTCGAGCCGGCGGGCATGACGGACGACCCGGACATCCGGATGGCCACGTCGGTGATGGACTACATCTTCCGCCGCCTGGCCCTCGACCACCTGCCCTACGACGAGCGGGCGGCGCTCGGCATCTTCTCGGCGGCCGAGCGCGCCGCGCAGCAGCGCGGCGAGGACCCGGCGGCGCTGCAGGAGGCGGTCGACCGGGAGGCGCTGGCCCAGTCGGCGCCCATCGAGAAGCCCAAGGACGAGCCGAAGGACGAGCCGGTCCGGGAGCTGACGCTGGAGAGCCACCAGCGGTTCACCGCCGACGCGCCGCTCTGCATGACCTGCGGCACCAAGATGCGGCCGGCCGGAAGCTGCTACGTGTGCGAGGGCTGCGGCTCGACCAGCGGCTGCAGCTGATCCACGCTGAACTGAGATGAGGGGGGCCCGGGAACGGGTCCCCCTCATCGGCGTTCCGGGGTCAGGTTCCGGTCAGGAGGTCGCGCAGGACGTCGGGTTTGTCGGTGATGATGCCGTCCACCTGGTACGTCAGCAGGCGTTGCATGTCGTCGGGGTTGTCGACCGTCCAGGCGAAGACCTTCATGCCGTGCTCGTGGGCCAGCTGCACGTACGAAGGGGTGAGCGCGGAGTACGGCGGGTTGACGTGGTCGGCGAACCTGGCCAGACCGGGCAGCGCGGCGGTGCCCGGCGTGCCGAGCAGCCCGATCGGCACGTCGGGCAGCAGCCGGTGGAAGGCGCGCATCGAGTCCCAGTCGAACGACTGCGCCACCAGCCGCCCCGGCACGAGCCAGGAGGGCTCGGCGCGCAGCGCACGGACGATGCGGGCCTCGATGCCCGGGTAGAGCCGCGGTTCCTTGACCTCCAGCAGCATGCCGGCGCCGGACCCGGCCATCGCGCGCAGCGCCTCCTGCAGGGTCGGCACCCGCTCGCCGGTGTACTCCCGGTCGAACCAGGAGCCCGCGTCCAGCCTGCGGATCTGCGCCAGCGTGAGGTCGCGCACCCGCCAGGGCGCCAGGCCGGGCAGGACGCGCTCGGCGTCGGTGGTCCGGACGAGGGTGGTGTCGTGCATCAGGACCAGCTCGTGGTCCTTGGTCTCCTGGACGTCCAGCTCGAACATGTCGGCCCCCTGGCGGGCGGCCAGCTGGAAGGCGGCGACGGTGTTCTCCGGCGCGTACGCCGAGGCGCCCCGGTGGGCGACGTTGACCACTGTGGTCACAGCGGCGGCGGTGGGCGGGGAGGCCAGGGGGAGGAGGGCGAGGGGCAGGAACAGGGCGAGTCGCCGCAACATGGATCTCCTCGGTGGGGGAGAGACCGACAACCCCGACCATGACAAGGCATGATGACCGTGAGTTGAGGGCAGAGTAACGCAGCGGTGCCCACCGGATGAGGCTTCGACACGCGGACATGCGAGAGGGCGGGCCGCCCGCGGCGGCCCGCCCTCAGGTCTTACCAGGCCGGGGTCACCTCAGCCCGGCGTCCAGCGCGGTGGTGAGGACGCCCGGGTCGCCGGACATCTCCCAGATCATCGCGCCCAGCAGGCCCTTGCTCTTCAGCCAGGCCGTCTTCTTGCCGATCGACCAGGCGTCGTCGAACGTCCACCACTGCCCGTTGTTGCCGGTGTAGCAGTAGGTGGCGACGGCGACCTCGTCGTGGCGGACCGTGCAGCCGGGCACCATGGCGAGCAGGTTGCTGTAGCCGCGCGTGCCCGCCTCCTCCTGGAACTGGCCGGGAGCCGCGCCGTGCGCGTCCTGCCACTCGCCGGCCTTGCCGCCGTCGGTCACCTGCTGCCAGCCGCGGCCGTAGTAGGCCAGGCCGATGGTCAGCTTGCGCGGGTTGACGCCGGCCTGGAGGTAGACGTCCACGGCCTTCTCGACGCTGAAGTCCGGGTTGTACGGGCTGTCCGCGTCGAGGTACAGGTTGCCCTGGTGGCCGGTGCGGTTCGGCTCCCAGGAGTTGTCGCTGCCCGCGCCGTGGAAGTCGTACCCCTGGACGTTGAAGATGTCCAGCGACTTGGCGACCTCGGGCAGGTCCCAGCCGGCGGCGATCTTGGCCGGGTCGGCCGGGGTGAACGCCGTGAGCTGGTACCGCTTGCCGGTCGTCGTCGTCAGTGCGTCGAGCTGGCGGCGGAACTCGGCGATCAGCAGCGTGTTGTTGGCCTTGTCGTTCTGGCCGATGTGGTTGCCCGCGTGCCCCTCGGCGCCCGGCCACTCCCAGTCGAGGTCGATGCCGTCGAAGATGCCCGCGGCCGTGCCCGGACCGCCCTTGCCGTTGTAGTCGGGCAGGTTGCCCTTGATGTAGGTGTCGATGCAGGAGGCCGCGAACTTCTTGCGGGAGGCGTCGGTCGCCGCCACGTCGGAGAAGTACTTGGAGTACGTCCAGCCGCCGAGCGAGATCAGCACCTTGAGGTTCGGGTACTTCGCCTTGAGCTTCTTGAGCTGGTTGAAGTTGCCCTGCAGCTTCTCCCAGCCGGTGTCGGCGACCCCGTCGACCGACTGGGCGGAGCTGAACGGCCTGCCGTAGTCGGCCTCGGCGTCACCGGCGCCGTCGCCCTGGTTCGGGTCCTGCGGGTCGGACGTGGTGCCCTTGGTGACGCCCTGCAGGCAGGTCAGGTTCTTGGGGTCGATGTTGGCGAAGGCGTAGTTGATGTGGGTCAGCTTCGCCGCGGCCCCGGTGGTGTCGAGGTTGCGGACGAAGTACTGCCGGCCGTAGATGCCCCACTGGACGAAGTAGCCGACGCGGGCGTACCCGGTCTCGACGATGTCCGACGTCGTCACCTTCACCGGGGTGGAGGCGGCCGAGAGGTTGTCGTACAGGTCGCGGGCCTTGACCGTGAAGGAGTACTCGGTCGAGGGGGACAGGCCGGAGACGACCGCCGTCGTGCCGGTGACGGTCGTGGCCAGGGTCGAGCCGACGAAGACGTCGTAGTTGGCCACGCCGGTGTTGTCGGTGGAGGCCGTCCAGGACAGCGTGACGCTGCTGGACGACTTGGCCGTGCTGCGCAGGCCCGACGGCACCGACGGCGCCTGGGAGTCGTCGGCCGGGTTGCGGGTGGTCACCTTCAGCGGCGCCGAGGCGGCCGACAGGGTGCCCTTGCGGTCCTTGGCCTTGACGGTGAACGTGTACTCGGTGTTCGGCGTCAGGCCGGAGACCGTGCCGGAGGTCTCGGTGACCGAGGCGGCCAGGGCGGAGCCGTTGTAGATCTCGTACCCGACGATGGGCAGGCTGCCCTGGGTGGCGGCGTCCCAGGCGAGCGAGACGGTCTTGGTGGTCTTGACCGGCGAGCGCAGGTTCCCGGGGGCGCCGGGCGGCGCGTCGGGGGTGCCGTCGCAGTTGACGTCGTTGATCCGGCAGCTCGTCGGCTCGGCGTTGGCCGTGCTCACGGTGAAGCTCGGGCTGTAGGGCTCGGTGGTCGCGCCCGCGTTCACGGTGGTGTTGTAGTGGACGGGGGTCAGCGTGACCGTCCGTCCGCTCTGGGTGAGCGAGCCGTTCGAGGCGTTGCTCGCGGTGACGCCCGCGGGCAGGTCGAAGACGATCGACCAGCCGTTCAGCGCGGTGGTGCTGTTGTTGGCGACGATGAACTTGGCCGAGGTGCCGCTGACGTCGTACGTGGCGCTGACCGGCGGCTTGGCCGGCGGGTCACCGCCGGTGCCGTCGCAGTTGGCGCCGTTGATCAGGCAGCTCGTCGGCTGGACGGCCGAGCTCAGCGTGACCTTGGGGCTGTAGGGTTCGGTGTTCTTCCCCGCCTGCACGTTGTTGATGTAGAAAGCGGGGGTGAGCGTCACCTTGGTGCCGTTCTGGCGGATGGTGGCGTTCTGGGGGTTGCTCGCGGTGACCCCGGAAGGCAGCTCGAAGACGATCGACCAGCCGCTGACGGCGGTCGTGCCCGGGTTGCTCACCAGGAAGGTGCCGGTGTTCCCGGAGAGGGAGAACGTGGCGATGAGCCGGCTCGCGGCCTGTGCGGGAAGGGTGCACATGCCGATGATCACGAGAACGGCGATCAGGGGGTGACTAATCGGCGCACGTCAAGGACCTTTCTTTAAAGAAAGTTTCCTAACAATTACGCGGATCGTAAGCCCCTCCCACTCAACTTGCAAGAGCCTGTCTGATCTAGCCTGACAAGATGCGAGGGGTGCTGCCGGTCCTGCTGTCGGCGTGGTTCATGGCCCAGTTCGACTTCTTCGTGGTCAACGTGGCCGCGCCGGCCATCGAGCACGACCTGAGCGCCGGTCCGGCGGCCCTGGAGCTGATCGTGGCCGGGTACGCCTTCACGTACGCGGCCGGCATGATCACCGGCGGCCGGCTCGGCGACCGCTACGGCTACCGGCGGCTGTTCGTCCTCGGCGTGGCCGGGTTCACGGTCGCCTCGGTGTTGTGCGGCCTCGCGCCCGGCGCCGCCTGGCTGGTCGCCGCCCGCCTGCTCCAGGGCCTGGCCGGAGCCGTCATGGTGCCCCAGGTGCTGGCCATGATCTCGGCCGTCTACCCGCCGGAGCGCCGCGGCCGCGCCCTCGGCTGGTACGGCGCCGCCGGCGGCCTCGGCTCCATCGCCGGCCAGGTGCTCGGCGGCCTGCTGCTCACCGCCGACGTGTTCGGGCTCGGCTGGCGGGTGATCTTCCTGATCAACCTGCCGGTCGGCCTGGTCGTCGTGCCGCTGGCCCGGTGGCTGCTGCCCGAGGCCGACCCGCACAAGCCCGTCGCGTTCGACCTGCCGGGCGCGGCGGGGCTGGCCGCCGGGCTGGCGCTGCTGCTGGTGCCGCTCGGCCTCGGCAACAGCCTGGGCTGGCCCGTCTGGACGTGGGCCGCCATGGCGGCGAGCGCGCCGGTGTTCGCGCTGACCTGGTGGTGGCAGCGGACGCTGGCCGCCCGGGGCGGGCAGCCGGTGCTCGACCTCGGCCTGCTCAAGGTCCACTCCTACCTGGCGGGCGTCGGGGCGATCGTCGCGTTCATGGCGTACTTCGCCTCGTTCATGTTCACGCTGACGCTGCTGTTGCAGAGCGGGCTCGGGCTCACCGCGTTCCAGGCGGGCCTGGCATTCGCGCCGATGGGCGTGCTGTTCACCGTGACCTCGCTGCTGGGCACCCGCCTGGTCGGCCGGTACGGGCTGGTCGTCGTCATGATCGGCGGTCTGGTCACCGCCCTGGGGCTGGCGCTGCTGGTGGCCGGGGCCGGGCGCGGGCTGCCGTGCGTCATGGTCGCGCTCATGCTCGTGGGCTCGGGCAACGGCCTGGTCCTGCCGCGGCTCATCGGCGCGGCGCTGGTGGAGGTCGCGCCGTACCAGGCCGGCATCGGGTCGGGCGTGCTCAGCACGGCGCAGCAGTTCGCCGGCGCGGGCGGCGTCGCGGTGATCGGGGCGGTCTACTTCGCGGTCGCCGAGGGCGGCCACCACGCGCGGGCCATGCGCTGGTCGGCCGCCATCGACCTGGCGCTGATCCTGCTGGTGGTTGCGATGGTGGCCTACAACTGGCGGCGCGCGGTCAGGAAGGCGTCGGCAGCAGGGCCCCGTAGAGCCGTCTCGCCCGGATCCTGACCACCAGCCGGCGGTCGGCGACCATCCGGTGCAGGAACGCCAGCTCGCCCGCGGCGTCACCGAAGGACGGCTGCATGGCCAGCAGCTCCAGGCCCACCTCGTCACCCGGCCGGTCGCTCACGGGGGACAGCTCGGCCTCGCCCTCGGCGACGGCGTAGCAGCCGAAGTCGTCGCTGGCGACGTAGAGCGCGCAGCGGGGGTCCTTGTGCAGGCGGCGCACCGTGAGCCGGTCGGCGACGGTCGAGATCCGCACCACCCGCCGCGGCGCGTCCCAGGTGTAGACCACCGTGGACAACTGCGGACGGCCGCCGCCGTTGGTGGCGAGCGCGCCGAAGCGCTGGCCGGCGAGCAGCGCCGAAAGGTCCTCCTCGGGCAGCTCCAGCGGCTGTGCGCCCATTGCCCCCATTGCCTCCTGTGACATCCTTCGACCCCCGTCGTGATGCGAAGATGTCAGCCTATCCCGAGTTGTCGGGAGAACGACTGGACGTCGGAGATCACCCAGTATTCGGAGAATCGTCCGTCCGTGGCACGCAGGAGGTCGTGCCCGGAGAAGGAGACGAGGGTGCCCGGCGGGGCGCTCGCGCCGGGAAGGCCGCCCCGGTAGGCGCCGGTGAACGTCCACCGGGCGGCGATCAGGTCGCCGTCGACGGCCGGGCCCACGTCGAGCGTGACCCGGACGTCGTCGAACGGCTCGTGGCCCTGGCGGATCGCCTCGATCAGCCCGTCGGGGCCGTGCACGTCCGTGCCGGGCCAGTGGCCGACGAACCCGGGGGTCACCAGGTCGTGCGCGAGGGGGAAGTCGCCGTTCCACAGTTCGAGCAGCCAGCGCTCGTACAGTTCGGTCAGCATGGCGTCATCCCTACCCACGCGAGCCGCGATCAGGTGCAGTTGCCCCACGCTTGCCGGCCGCCACCGGCGACCGCCGGGTCGTGGCCGTTGGGCTTGATCGAGCCCCAGAACTTCACGCAGGCGTTGGCGGCGTAGTACTTGACCGGGCCGGCGTAGTAGGCGAACTTGCCGCTGTCGATGCGCTCGACCACCTTCTTGCCCTTGGGCTGGACGGTCAGCATGGCGCTCATCGGGGTCTTCGTGCCGACGAAGCTGGACTTGACCGTCACCACGCAGTTCTCGCCGCTGCTGCGGCTGTAGAGCAGGTAGACCGTGCCGTACCGGCGGCCGCTGGAGGTCTTGACGGGCTGCGTGCCGCCCTTCACGATCCAGAAGCCGGAGCCGCAGATGCTCTCCGGGCTACGTGCGGCGGTCGCGCCGGCCGGGGTCGCCATGACGCCGCTGAGGCCGATCGCTGCCGTCAGAAGGATTGCCTTTGCGGGCATGCGCACCAGTACGTCCCTTTCGATTGGCCTTGACTGAAGATCTCGACAAGCATGCCCGAAAAATGGTTATCGGTCCAGGCTTTACCGGCGAAAGCGTGGCAACGGTAGGTTTCCGCCATGACTCTCGCCATCATCAACGGATACGTCGTGCCGGTCGACGGAGACCCCATCGAGGGCGGCACCGTCCTGGTCGGCGACGGGAAGATCGTCGCCGTGGGCCGGGACGTACGCATCCCCGACTCCGCCATCGTCGTGGACGCGGACGGCGGCTGGGTGCTGCCCGGTTTCGTCGAGGCGCACGGCCACCTGGGCGTGTACGAGGAGGCCGAGGGCTGGGCGGGCAACGACACCAACGAGATGACCGACCCCAACGGGGCCCGGCTGCGCGCCCTCGACGCCATCAACCCGGCCGACCAGGGTTTCGCCGACGCGCTGTCCGGCGGCGTCACCACGGTCGTGATCAAGCCAGGCTCCGGCAACCCCATCGGCGGCCAGACGGTCGCGGTCAAATGCTGGGGCAGGTCGGTCGATGAGATGCTGGTCAGAGAGCCGGTGAGCGTCAAGAGCGCGCTGGGGGAGAACCCCAAGCGCGTCTACGGCGACCAGAAGAAGCTGCCCTCCACCCGGCAGGGCGTGGCCGCGGTGATCCGCGACGCCCTCATGAAGGCGCAGGACTACAAGGCGAAGAAGGCCGCGGCCGAGCGCGAGGACAAGCCGTTCGACCGCGACGGCACGCTGGAGATCCTGGTCCGCGTGCTCGACGGCGAGCTGCCGTGGTGCCAGCACGCGCACCGCGCCGACGACATCGCCACCGCGCTGCGCCTGGCCGACGAGTTCGGCCACCGGCTGATCCTCAACCACGGCACCGAGGGTCACCTGCTGGCCGACACGCTGGCCGAGCGGAACGTGCCGGTCATCATCGGCCCGCTGTTCACCAGCCGGTCGAAGGTCGAGCTGCGGCAGCGCGCCCTGCGCAACCCGGGCATCCTCGCGCGGGCCGGGGTCGAGCTGGCGATCACCACCGACCATCCGGTGGTGCCCATCCACTTCCTCGTCCACCAGGCCACCCTCGCCGTCAAGGAAGGGCTCGACCGGGACACCGCGCTGCGCTCGATCACCGTCAACCCGGCCCGCATCATGGGCCTCGACGACCGGGTGGGCTCGCTGCGGCCCGGCCTCGACGGCGACGTGGTGGTCTGGTCGGGCGATCCGCTCGACGTGATGAGCCGGGCGCTGAGGGTGTTCATCGCCGGGCGTGAGGTGTACTCCTACGTGGACGGGGAATCCGTCGTGGCCGATCCCTATTACCGCGAGTCACGGTGATGTAGGCGTCTGTCAAGTGTGCGACGGCCGGGAACGCTCATAGTAGGTGCACTGAGTCGGAGAAAGGCGCCCCCCATGACAGCTCCGCAGCTCGCCAAGAGACCCAGCAAGGCGCTCCTGATCGGACTGGTGGTCTCAGGCGTCCTCGCGCTGATCGTCCTCGGTCTCATGCTGCACAAGGGCGGGCCGGTCGGGTTCGGGCTGTCGGCGGTGCTCGGGCTGGCGCCGCTGCCGGTGCTGCTGGCCGCCGTGCTCTCGCTCGACCGGCTGGAGCCTGAGCCGAAGCTGCACCTCGCCTTCGCCTTCGCGTGGGGTGCGGGCCTGGCGATCGTGCTCGGCGTCGGGCTGACGCTGGCCGGACAGGCGCTGTTCCTGCGGGCCGGGTACGGCGCCCAGCTCGTCAACGACGTCGGCACCGTGTTCCTGGCCCCGGTCATCGAGGAGGCGCTGAAGGGGTCGGCGCTGCTGCTGCTCCTGCGCAGGAAGCAGGAGATCGACGGCCTGACCGACGGCATCGTCTACGCCTCCATGGCGGGGCTCGGCTTCGCCGCCGTGGAGAACATCGGCTACTACCTGATCGCGTTCGGCCAGGACGGCACCGGCGCCGCGGTCCGGCTGTTCGTGCTCAGGGGGCTGATCGACCCGCTCGGCCACCCCATCTACACCTCGATGATCGGGCTCGGCGTCGCCTACGCGCTCACCCGCCGCACGCCCGCCAGGTTCGCCGCGATCCCGCTCGGCTACCTGGGCGCGGTCGTCCTCCACGGGCTCTGGAACGGCGCCGCCTCCACCCAGTCGCTGGCCTGGCTGGGCACGGCGTACCTGGTGATCATGGTGGCGCTGGTCCTGCTCATCGTGGTCACCGTCGTCGAACGCCGCCAGCTCGTCTCGAAGATGGGCGTCTACCTGCCCGGCTACGGCCAGACCGGCCTGGTCACGGCGGACGACCTGAAGATGCTCAGCACGCTCAAGGCCCGCAAGGCGGCCCGCAGGTGGGCCAGGGGCGCCGGGCTCGGCCGCGCGATGAGCGACTACCAGCAGGCGGCGACCGAGCTGACCGTGCTGCACCTGCGGGCCGAACGGCAGGGCATGGACCCGGCCAGGTTCGCCATGGAACGCGACGCCCTGCTCACCTCGATGGCCCACGCCCGGCGCTGGTAGCCGGGGCCGGGTTCAGGGGCGGGTGAGCACGGCGGCCAGGGCCGTCACCGCCGCCAGCACGATGCAGGCCGCCACCGCGACCGTCGCCCCCCGGTCCACGCCGAACGCGCCGACGACCGCGGCCACGCCGGCCGCGCCCAGGGAGGAGCCGACGTACCGGGCGGTGTTGTTGGCGCCCGACCCCATGCTGACCCGGTGGGCCGGCACGCTCTCGATGGCCAGGTGGGTGATCGAGGAGTTGATCAGCCCGGACCCGGCGCCGCTCACCACCAGTCCGGCCATGACCAGCGGCAGGTCAAGCGAGCCGCCCACGCCCAGCAGGCCGGCGAACCCGAGCGCGGTCAGGCCGAGGCCGAGGGCCAGCCGGGCGGCGGTGCGCAGGCGTACCAGCCGGGACATCAGCGACACCGCGAACGACGTGCCCGACCAGAGGCAGAACAGCAGACCGGTCTGCAGCGGCGTCAGCGCGTGCGCGGTCTGGAGCACGGTCGGCAGGTAGCTGAGCAGGCCCACCACCGCCGCCCCGACGACCAGCGCGCCGCCGGTGGCGACCAGGAACACCGGCCGTCCGAACAGCTCCAGGTCGAGCAGCGGCTCCGGTCGCCGGCGCTCCACCGACACGAACGCCGCCACCAGCAGCGCCGCCAGCGCGAACGCCCCGATCACCACCGGACGCCCCCACCCGGCACGCCCTTCGGTGACCCCCGCGACCAGCGCCCCCACGCCCAGGCTGAGCAGCACCACGCCGGGCACGTCGAACCGGCGCGGCGCGGGGGAGCGCGACTCGGCCAGCAGCCGCGCCGCGGCCACCGCCAGGGCGAGCGCGGCGGCCGACAACACCCAGTAGACCGCCCGCCAGCTCACCGCCGTGGCCAGCGCGCCGGAGGCAAGCGGGCCGAGCGCGGTGCCCAGCCCGATCATGGCGCCGTACAGCCCGGTGGCCCGCACCCGCTCGGCGCCCGAGGGGAAGGCGTGGCCGACGATGCCCAGGCTGGCCGCCAGCATCGCCGCGCTCGCCCCGCCCTGCGCCAGCCTGGCCAGCACGAACACCGGCACCGACGTGCTCAGCGCGGCCGCCACCCCGGCGGCGGCCAGCACGGCCGACCCCCACACCAGCACCCGCCTGCGCCCGTGGTCGTCGGCCAGCCCGCCGGAGACCAGCAGCAGCGCCGACAGCCCGAGCGAGATGCCGCCCAGCATCCACACCGGCCCCGTCGGCCCGGCGCCCAAGGACGCGGCCGTCTGCGGCAACGTCACCATCGGCACCGTGTAGTTCGTCAGCACCAGCAGGGGCGCCGAGGACGCCACGGCGAGCGTGCCCGGCCGCACCCGGGTCAGTTCGGTCACTGAACTCATGCGGCGCAACGTATCACGGTTCGGTGAATGAACTAACATGGGATCCATGGCGCTCGGCAAGAACTACGAAGGCCAGGACTGCTCGCTGGCCAGGGCCCTGGAAGTGATCGGCGAACGGTGGACGCTCCTGGTCGTCCGCGACGCCATGTACGGCGTACGCCGCTACGGCGACTTCCTCGCTCACCTCGACATCCCGAGGGCGGTCCTGTCCCAGCGGCTCGGGGCGCTGGTCGAGGCCGGCGTGCTGGCCAGGAGCCGCTACCAGGACAACCCGCCCCGCGACGAGTACGTCCTGACCGCCACAGGCCGCGAGTTGTGGGTCCCCATGCTGGCCCTGTCCCAGTGGGGCGAGCGCAACCTCGGCGGGGCCGGCCCACGCCGCCTGTTCCACCACGCCGCCTGCGGCACCCGGATCGACCCCGTGTCCCGGTGCCCGTCGTGCGGCACGGCCGTCGGGCTGGAGGAGATCGAGGTGCGCCCCGGCCCCGGCCTGACGGACAACCGGGACGATCCGGTCAGCGTGCTGCTGCGGGCACCCCACAGGATGCTTGCTCCGATCACCTGACAAAATCGGGCGGTAACCCCCGAAAGGAGATCAGATGAGCTGGGCGGAGATCGGGTCCGAGGAGGAGTTGCGGGAACTGCTGGGCGAGGTGATGCCGAGGGCCGTGACCAAGGAGCGCGTCCGGCTGCACGCGCGTGACCGCGACTGGCTGGCGGCCTCCCCGCTCTGCCTGATCGCCACGTCCGACGCCGAGGGCAACTGCGACGTCTCGCCCAAGGGCGACCCGGCCGGGTTCGTCCACGTCATCGACGACACCACGATCGCCATTCCCGACCGTCCGGGCAACCGCCGGGCCGACGGGTTCCACAACGTGCTGAAGAACCCGCACGTCGGCCTGATCTTCCTGATCCCGGGCCGCAACGAGACCCTGCGCGTGAACGGCCGCGCCCGGCTCGTGCGCGAGGCGCCGTTCTTCGACGAGATGATCGTCAAGGGTCACCGGCCGCGGCTGGCCCTGGTGGTGGAGATCGAGCAGATCTTCTTCCACTGCGCCAAGGCGTTCATGCGCTCGCAGGTCTGGGCGCCCGACTCGTGGAACCCGTCCGTCCTGCCCTCGCACGCCAGGCTGATCAAGGAGCTGCAGGTGGTCGAGGAGACGCTGGAGCAACTGGAGACGTACTACGGCGAGTCCTACGCCAAGAGGCTCTACGGCTGAAACCGGACGGCCGGCGGGGGAGCCGGTCACGTCGGGCCTCGGCGGTGCGGTGGTTCGTGCGGGTTCGTGCGGGTCAGGCGGCTGGTGTCGGTCCGCCGGGGAAGCGGATCACGTTCCGGCCGCTGTAGGCCCGCAGGTCGACCACCTTCGGGTCGGTGGCCTCGGTCCTTCTGTGGCGGACCGCCGCCCGGATGTCGCGGATCTTGTGCCTGGCGATGTGCGGCGGCACCACCGCAAGCCTCTTCATGTGAGCCCCCCGTGATGTTTCTGTTACCTCTGTTATCTACCGATACAGCCGTAAGTTCGCTGTAAAGGGTAGCTAATAGGGCAACTTTCGCCCCGACGGGGTGCGTAGATCCGGTTCGGCCGACGGATGCGGACGCCTGCTGACCGTCGATCTCGGGACTCTGACACGTTTCACGGTCTTCCCCCTTCCGGGCCGCCGCCGGCTGACGGCGGCTCGGCGGGTGCTGCCACCCGCCTTGCGCGTCAACCTAACCGGGGCCCCCGGGGCCGCTCAACGCATTTCTACGGCCTCGCGCTGGTGCGCCCCCGTCACGTCCCCGGAACCAGGCGAGCGGTCACGCCGACCCGGTTCCAGGCGTTGATCATCGCGATGGAGACGACGAGGGCGGCGAGCTGCTTGTCGTCATAGTGCTCGGCCGCCTGCTCCCACACCTCGTCCGGCACGGCCTCGCCGCGGTCGGCCAGGCGGGTCGCCTCCTCGGTCAGCGCCAGCGCCGCCCGCTCGGCCGGGGTGAAGACCGTGGCCTCCCGCCAGGCGGCGACCGACCACAGCCGCTCGTCGCTCTCCCCGGCCTTCTTCATGTCACTGCTGTGCATGTGCACGCAGTAGCCGCAGCCGTTGATCTGGCTGGCCCGCAGCTTGACCAGCTCGATCGTGGCCGCGGGCAGGTCGCTGCCGTGCATGTACGCCTCCACCGCCAGGAACCCCCGGTACGCCTCCGGGGCGAGCTTGGCGATGTCGATGCGCTGGGTCATGGTGGTCCTCCCTGTGTCGTCGCTTCCATGACACAGGACGAGGCGGCCCGGCGCGATGTGACAGCTCCGGGCGGGGCGGACGGGATCCGTCTCAGCCCCGGCAGTTGCCCCACGAGCCGCGGCCGCCCCACGCCTCGACACGGTTGTCCGGGGTGCGCGTCCAGCCCGCGTACTTCACGCACTTCCAGCTACCGTCGATGTGGCCGGTCTCAGCGTAGAAGCGGTAACGCTGCACGTCCTCGCTCCGGCCGCCGCCGCGGACCTCGATGGAGGCGCCGGTGACCGTAGGGGTGCCGCGGAAGGCGGTCTTGATGGCCGCAACGCAGTTCTTCCCGGCGCGCTTGTTGTACATGAGGTAGACGTGCCCGAGCACCTTTCCGTCGCGCGTCTTCATCGCGCGGTGGCCGTCCTGCACCCGGTGGTAGCCCGCGCCGCAGACGCGCTCGGGCGTCTCGGGGGCGGCGGCCGCGGAGGCGGCGTAGGCGGAGGAGGGGGTGGCGGCGATACCGGCGGCGACCAGTCCGGCCGCGATGACCGTTCGCGTCAGCACGATTTTCCCTTCGGCGGGGGACATTAAGGACGTCGTCGATCTTTACCGAGACTTGACCGCAATTCAAGGGGGTTGGTGAATGCCGCTCATCGCGGTGTCCGCCGTCTGGGCGGTGTTCTGGGGGTCCTGGGCGGCTCTGCTGCCGGCCGTGAAGCAGGAGCTCGGCGTCTCGGCGGCGCAGCTCGGCGCGGCGCTGGGCGCGGTGCCCGTCGGAGCCCTGCCCGCGATGGCGCTGACCGGCCGGCTGGCCCGCGGGCGCGAGCGCCATGCCCTCATGGCGGCGACCGTCCTGTTCGGGCTGACCGTGGCGGGCCTGGCCGCGGTCACCGCGTACTGGCCGCTCGTGGCCGGGCTGCTGCTGCTCGGCGCAGCCAGCGGGGCGCTCGACGTGGCGCTCAACCTGACCACGGGACGCGTCGAGCGCGAGCGCGGCCGGCGGCTCTTCCAGGCGGTGCACGCGGCCTTCCCGCTCGCGGTCATCGTGGCCGCCCCGCTCACCGGCCTGGCCCGGTCGCTCGGCATGGACGTCCGGGCCGTGCTGCTGGTGATCGCGGTGCTGGTGGCGGCGACGTCCCTGTCGCTGCCCGCCCTGCCCGTGGGCCGCGGCCGGGCCGCCCCCTCCGGCGACCACCACGCGGGACGCCGGCTGTGGAGCGTCGCGCTGCTGCTCGGGACGCTGGCCGGATGCGTGCTGGTGATCGAGAACGCGGTCGAGCAGTGGTCGGTGCTGCTGCTGGAGGAGCACAGAGGCGCCACGCCCCTCACGGCGAGCCTGGCCCCCTCGGTCTACATGGCCGCGCTCACGGCCGGCCGGCTCGCCGCGCACACCCTGCCTCCGGTGCCCCTGCGCGCGCTGTACCTGGTCGCCGGGGTGGGCGGCGCGGCCGGGATCGGCCTGGCCGGGCTCGGTGACGGCGTGCCGCTGTCGATGGCGGGCTTCGCCCTGACCGGGCTGGCGCTCGGGCCGCTGGTGCCCGCGCTGCTCAGCCGCTCGGCCGCCGACGACCCGACCGGGACGCTGGTGTGGGGCGTCTCCATGGTCTCCTACGCCGGGTTCGTCGTCAGCCCGCTGCTGGTCGCGGGGCTGACCGGACCGTTCGGGCTGCCCGTCGCGCTCGCCGCGCTCAGCCTCCTGGGGCTGCCGTTGCTCGTACGGTTCGTCATCATCGAGGGTGACTCGGCGTGAATATGGCGTTTTGTTGGGGAAAGCGCACCATGGTTCCGGGTATTGCCCCAGGTGATTCGGACGTGAAGAGGGGATCACCATGGCCGTCTGCGACAACTGCGGCAACGACTACGACATGGCCTTCGAGGTGCACGCGCAGGGAGCCGTGCACACCTTCGACTGCTTCCAGTGCGCGATCGAGGCCATGGCGCCGATCTGCGAGCACTGCGGCACCAAGGTCATCGGGCACGGCGTCCAGTCGGGCGAGCACTGGTACTGCTGCGCCCACTGCGCCCGCGAGGAGGGCAACAAGGGCATCGTCGACCGGGTGATGGCGAGCTCGTCCGCCTGACCGGACGGCGTCAGGCCGGGGCCAGCAGCGTCCGCATGCGGCTCAGGGCGCGGTCGAGCGCGTCCTGAGGCACCGGCGCGGCCAGGTCGAGGGTGATGGCGCCGTTCTTGGCCTCCCACACACCGGCCACCCGGCCCTCGTGCACCACGACGGGCGAGATCCAGCCCGCCTGGCGGCTGACCTTGGGCTTGAGCGGCGGCGGGACGAGCGGGGCGAGCGTCCGCGGCGCCCCCAGGATGAACTGGTCGAAGCCCGGCAGCAGGTGGACCTCCTCCGACGGGCGGGTGGCGGCCAGGTCGTCGGCGTGCTCGGCCAGCGCGTACAGGGTCGTGCCGTCGTCGGCCCTGACCTCCACCAGCTCCGGGGCCAGCCCCTTGACCCACGCCCTGAGCACCGCCTTCCTGGCCACCCCGCCGAACAGCCAGGTGTCGAACATCTCCGGCGTGGCCGGGCCGTGGGCTCCCAGGAACGCCCGCAGCACCCGCACGCCGGCCTCCTCCTGGTCGGGCAGCGCCCCCGGCCAGCCCGGGACCCACGACCGCGGCGCGGTGAAGGTCACCTTGCCCTCGCGGGGCGGCCCGTAGCACAGCTCGCCCAGCCGGCTCAGCGGCTTGAGCAGCGCTCCCCAGCCGGACGTCAGCGCCTCACGGAGATGGGCGTCGCCGGTCAGCGCCACGATCGCGTCGACCAGCTCCTCGCGGGTCAGCGGCGATCCCTTCAACGCCTCGGGGACGGCCTCGATGACGGCCTCGATCTCCGCGGCGGTCACGCCGTGGCCGCGCTGCCAGGAGCCCCTCTCCCAGAAGCGCAGCGTGCTCAGGGCCGCGCACAGGCCGGCCAGCTCGTCGGCGGGCACCAGGTGGAGGGTGCCGCGCATGAGCCAGGTCTTGACCAGGGCGCGTTCGCTCCACAGGGCCCGGTCGATCTCACCGGGGTCGGGCCGGGCGCTCCTGACCGCCACCGCGAGCTGGGCCGAGGAGGCGACCTGCGCCTGCACCCCGCACAGCCGGCGGGCAATCGACACCGCGTCCGGCCCGTCGGCCGCCGCCACGAACTGCCTGCGCAGCCGCCAGGTGAGGATCTGCGGCCAGGTGAGCTCCATCGTCATGCGTCACTTTTACCGCCTCCCGCCGACAATTCGCACATTGGGCGAAAAGGGGGATATGAGAAGATCAAGCATGCCTCTCGACGGTCACCTTCTCGCGCTGTTCGCGGTCACCACCATCGTGGCGATGATCACCCCCGGCCCTGACATGCTGTTCGTCCTGGGCTGCGGGATGAGGGGCGGCCCCCGGGCCGGGCTGCTGGCCACGGCCGGGGTGGCGACCAGCGAGGCGATCCACGTCGCCGTGGCCGCCGCGGGGCTGGCCGCGCTCTTCGCGGCCGTGCCGGTCGCCTTCACCGTCGTACGGATCGCCGGCGCCGCGTACCTGATCTACCTGGGCGTGCGGATGTTGCGGGACCGCAAGGGCGGGGTGAGCGACATGCCCGAGCCGGGCACCGGGATGTCCGGTCGCCGGGCCTACCTGAGCGGTCTGCTGACGAACCTGCTCAACCCCAAGATGGTCACCTTCACCGTCGCCTTCCTCCCGCAGTTCGTCGATCCGGGGCTGGGCCGGATGTGGCTGCAGTTCGCCGTGCTCGGCGCCGTCCTGATCGCCTTCGAGTTCGTCGTGGACGGCGCGGTGGGCGTGCTGGCCGGGCGCATCGGCGGATGGCTGCGCCGCAGTGCCGTCGCCCGCCGCCGGGTGAACACGGCGACGGGCGGCATCTTCGTCGGGCTCGGCGTGAAGCTGGCCATGGAGCGTTGAGCGCCGGTCAGCCGGTGAAGCCGATGTCCTCGTAGCGCAGGTCGTAGAAGCCGCGTGCGCCGACGTTGGCCAGCGTCTGCTTGGCCGCCACGTTCTGCGGACGCTGGTAGAGCGGCAGGACGTTGACCAGCTTCCAGATCAGCCCGTCGGCCTCGTTCGTCTGGGTGCGGGCCCCGGCCGGGTCGAGGTTCTGGGCCGCCTTGTCCATGGCCTGGTCGATCTCCGGCGAGCCGGTACGGCCGAAGTTGGCGTTCCAGGTCTTGCCGTTCGCCGAGTTCGCGTAGATCCCGTAGCTGCTCGAGATCGGGTAAGGCGTCCCGATGTAGGCGAATGGCGTGATGTCGAAGTTGCCGGGGATGACGTACTTGGTGAAGAAGTCGTCGCTCGGCACCGCCTTGATGGTGAGCTTCACCCCGATCTGGGCCAGCATGTTCTGGGCCAGCTCACCCTCCGACTTGCTGAGCTGCACCCCCGACGGCACCACGAACCGCAGGTCGAGCGGCTGCCCGTTCTTCTGCCTGACGGCCCCGTTCAGCTTCCAGCCGGCCGCGTCGAGCAGTTGCTTGGCGCGCTCGGGGTTGTAGACGCCGAGATTTCCGGCGTTGTCCAGGTATCCCTCCTGGGTGTTCATGAAGAAGTGGTTGTTCAGCAGCGCGATCGGCCAGTCGAGCCCCTGCAGGTCGGACTGCGCGATGGCCTGCCGGTTGATGCCGAGCTGGATGGCCTGGCGCACGTTCACGTCTTTGAGCGGCTCGCTCGACCCGTTGAAGGTGAAGTGCCGGAAGTCGGGCCCGGCGGCCTGGCGTACCTGGGCGCCCTGCGTGGCCCTGGCCCGCGCGTAGTCGGGCGCCGACGGCCCGACGTCGATGAGGTCGAGCTCCCCGTTGCTGAACGCGCCGATCAGTGAGTCCTGCTCCGAGGCCCGGTAGATGATCTGGTCGAGCTTGGCCCGGTTGCCCCACCAGGCGTCGTCCCGGACGATCGTGATCGTCTTGGCCGTCTGGTCGAAGCCCTTGAACTTGAACGGCCCGGCGGTCACCGGGATCTTGTTCAGCCACGAGGTGTTGAAGGCCTGCGGGGTCCGGTTCGTGGCGGCCGGCAGCAGCGGCCCGAACAGCGACTGCCAGTCGCCGAACGGCTTGGTGAAGGTGACCTTCACCTCGTGGTCGTCCTTGCCCCGCTCGACCTTCTCGATGTCCTGGTAGCCGGTGGCAGAGACGATGTGGAACTCGGGGTTGCGCCCGTTGAGCGCCTGCCACTGAGCCTGGTAGTCGGCCCAGGTGATCGGCTGCCCGTCCGACCACCTGGCCTTGGGATTGAGCGTGTAGGTGACGACCTGCTTCGGGCTCTGGTCGGTGACCTTGGCGTCGAGCACGTAGTCGGTGTCGACGGTGATCTCCGCCTTCTCGTCGGAGACGAACGGCGAGGGCAGCAACGCGTTGCTGATCACGGCCGCCATCGCCAGGTTGCCGTCGACGTGGTTCCTGTTCCACTGGGTGGGGAACTCGTTGATGCCCCAGCGCAGCGTGCCGCCGTCCTTGACCTTGTCGCGCGGCTGCGGGTTGATGTCGAAGGCCTTGATGGTCTTGTGCGCGCCTTCCGTGCCGCTCGCCGAGCCGCCCCCGAGCCGCCGCCGCCACAGCTCACCAGCGACAGCGAGCCGGTCACGGCGACGGCCACGACAAGACGTGAAGCTTTCATCGAGCGCATTCCTCCTGATCTAGACGACGTCGAGCCTCTCGGCGTAATGGCAGGCCGCCCCCTGGTCGTCGGCCACCGGCAGCACCTCGGGCTCGACGCCCACGCAGAGCGCGCGCTCGTCGTCGGTGAGCACCGAGCGGAACTTCGGGCAGCGGGTACGGAACCGGCAGCCGGTCGGAGGGTGGGCCGGGCTGGGCAGATCGCCTTCGAGCAGGATGCGCTCGCGTACGCGCTCGCGCGCCGGGTCGGGCAGCGGGATCGCCGACAACAGGGCCTGCGTGTACGGATGCGCCGGAGCCCCGTAGACCGCGTCGACCTGCCCGATCTCGGCGATCCTGCCCAGGTACATGACCGCCACCCGGTCGGCGATGTACCGCACCACCGCCAGGTCGTGCGCGACGAACAGGTACGACAGCCCGAGCCTGGACCGCAGCGAGCCGAGCAGGTTGATGATCCCCGCCTGGATCGACACGTCGAGCGCGGAGACCGGCTCGTCCAGCACCAGCAGCCTGGGCTCCAGCGCCAGCGCCCTGGCGATGCCGATGCGCTGCCGCTGGCCGCCGGAGAAGTCCTGGGGGTAGCGGGCGGCGTGCGCCGGGTCGAGGCCCACCAGGGCGAGCAGCTCGCCCACCCGCCGGCCCGGCCGGCGTTCCCCGTGGGTGCGCAGCGGCTCGGCCAGGATGTCGTAGACCGTCATGCGCGGGTCGAGCGAGGCCATCGGGTCCTGGAAGACGACCTGCATGTCCCGCCGGATCGCGGTGCGCCCTGCGCCGTCCAGCCGGGCGGTGTCGCGGCCGAGCACGACCACGCGCCCCTCCTGCGGCGGGACGAGCTCCAGGATCTGGGTGAGCGTGGTGGTCTTGCCGCTGCCCGACTCGCCGACCAGGCCCAGCGTCTCGCCGCGGCGGATGTCGAAACTGACGCCGGCCACCGCGTGCACCGTGCCGACCCTGCGCTTGAACAGCGCCCCCTTGAGCAGCGGGTAGTCCTTGACCAGGCCGTCGACCTCCAGCACCGGCTGCTCGGCGCGGACCGCGGGGGCGACGGGCTCACCGGCCGCGTGGCGGCCGGGGCCCTGGGGGCGTACGACCTCCCAGCGGATGCACGCCGCCCGGTGGCCCGTCGCCACCTCGAACAGCGGTGGCTCGGCCGCGTCGCACTCGTGGATCTTCAGCGGGCAGCGCGGCGCGAACGGGCAGCCCGGCGGCAGCGCCGCGGGGGAGGGCGGGTTCCCGGCGATCGGCAGCAGCGGCTGACGGCCGCCGCGGTCGACCCGCGGGATCGAGGCCAGCAACCCGGCCGTGTACGGCATGCGCATCCGGTAGTAGATGTCGTCGACGTCGCCGATCTCGACCGGGCGCCCGGCGTACATGACCAGGACGCGGTCGGCGAAGCCTGCCACCACGCCGAGATCGTGCGTGATCATGATGATCGCCGCGCCGGTCTCCCGCTGGGCCTTCTTCAGCACCTCCAGCACCTGCGCCTGGATGGTCACGTCGAGCGCGGTGGTGGGCTCGTCGCAGATGATCACGTCGGGGTCGTTGGCGATGGCCATCGCGATCATCACGCGCTGCCGCATGCCGCCGGAGAACTCGTGCGGGAAGGCGAGCGCGCGCTCGCTCGGCGACGGGATGCCGACCAGCTCCAGCAGCTCGACGGCCTTGACCGCGGCGTTCTCCTTGGTCACCCGCTGGTGGATGCGGACGGCCTCGGCGATCTGGTCGCCCACCCGGTAGACGGGCGTGAGCGCCGACAGCGGGTCCTGGAACACCATCGACACGGTCTTGCCGCGGAAGCGGGTCAGCTCCCGCTCGGAGGCGCCGATCAGCTCCTTGCCGTGCAGGCGCACCGACCCGGTGACCCGGGCGCTCGGCGGTAGCAGGCCCATGACCGCGGCCGAGGTGACCGACTTGCCCGACCCGGACTCGCCCACGATGCCCAGCACCTCACCCGGGCTCACCGAGTAGCTGACCCCGCGCACCGCACGCACGTCGCCGAAGGACACGTGGAGGTCGCTGACCTCCAGGACGGGGTTCGCCGCCGGCCTCATCGCCGCGCCGCCGGGTCGAAGGCGTCGCGCAGCGCGTCGCCGATGAGGTTGACCGCCAGCACGGTGACCACCAGCAGCCCGGCCACGAACCAGAACGTCCACGGCGCGTAGACCGCCGTGCGCGAGCCGTCGGCGATCAGCGTGCCGAAGGACACGTCGGGCGGCTGGATGCCGAACCCGAAGTAGGACAGCGAGGTCTCGGTCAGGATGGCCGCGCTGACGTTGAGCGTGGCGTCGACGATGAGCAGCGAGGACAGGTTGGGGATCACGTGCCGGAAGATGATCCGCACCGGCGGCACCCCCATGAAGCGGGCGGCCTGGATGTACTCGCGCTCCTTCAGCGAGATCGTCATCCCCCGGACGATCTTCGAGGTCACCATCCACAGGAACAGCGCCAGCATGACCACGAACAGCACCCACTGCCCGGCCCCGAACAGCGGCGACATGATCGCCAGGATGAGGAACGCGGGCAGCACGAGCAGCAGGTCGGTCACCCAGCTCAGCGCCCGGTCGGTCCAGCCCAGGAAATAGCCCGAGAAGGCGCCGACCACCGCCGCGACCGCCGTGGACACCAGCGCCGCCAGCAGGCCCACGATCAGCGACTTCTGCATGCCGCGCAGGGTCACCGCGTAGACGTCGGCGCCGGTCTGGAGCGTTCCGAACCAGTGCCGGGGCGAGGGCGGCTGCAGGAACGCCGTGAAGTCCTTGTCGGTGTAGGACCACGGGCTGAACAGCGGCCCCACGAACGCCAGCAGGAACATCAGCGCCAGCACCGCGAACCCGACCAGCCCCTGCGGCGAGCGGAAGAAGCGCCAGGCCACCACCCGCAGCCGCGACGGCGCCCGGCCCAGGTCGCCGGTCAGCTCCTCCGCCAGCTCCTCCTCGGAGAGCGTCATCACGCCCGCACCCTGGGGTCGAGCGCGGCGTGCAGCAGGTCGGAGGCGAGCGCGGCGCACAGCACGGCCACGGCGGCCAGGAAGGAGATCGCCGCCACGGTGTTGACGTCGTTGGTGAAGATCGAGTTGATCAGCTGTTCGCCCAGCCCGTGCCAGCCGAAGATCTTCTCGGTGAAGGTGGCCCCGGTCAGCAGGGTGCCGAACGTGAAGGCGAAGTAGGTGGCCACCGGGATCAGCGCGGTGCGCAGCGCGTGGCGGGTCAGCGCCCGGCCCCTGCTCAGCCCCTTGGCCCTGGCCGTACGGACGAAGTCGGCGCCGAGCACGTCGAGCATCATGTTGCGCTGGTAGCGGCTGAAGACCGCGACCAGGCCGACGGACAGCGAGATCGTCGGCAGGATCAGGTGTTGCAGCCGGTCGAGCACGTAACCCCAGAACCCGGTCTCCAGGCCGACGCTGTACTCGCCGCTGACCAGCAGCACCTGGCGGCCGAAGAGGTTGTCGTTGGCCCAGGCGGCGGCCAGGATCAGCATGTTGGCCAGCACCACGACCGGCACCGCGAGCACGACGAACGACAGGCCCGTCGAGAGCCGGTCGAACCAGCCGTACTGCCGCACCGCCGCGTACGCGCCCACCAGCACCCCCAGCAGGCTCCCGAACAGCAGACCCAGGATGACCAGCCGGAACGTGACCCCCATCCGCCGCCTGAGGTCGTCGTTGACCGGCGAGCCGGTGACCGTCCTGCCGAAGTCGCCGTGCAGCACGCCCGCGGCCCAGGTGGCGTAGCGCTGCAGCAGCGGGGTCTTGTCGTTGAGGTTGAGCGCGGTGAGCTGGGCGTCGACGACGGCGGGCGGCGGTTTCGGGGTGCGGTCGGCGTAGTTGGAACGCGGGTCGAGCGCCCCGGCGGCCAGCAGGTACGCCAGGCTCGCGGCCACGCCGACCAGCACCACGTAGTTGAGCAGCCTGCGGGCCAGGAACCCCGCCATCGTCCCCCTCCCGGATGCGCACGATAGGTAGTCATACTGCTACAGGCAGCAGCATCGTGGCGCGGGGAAATGCCAAAGAGGGGTTAACGTCCGGAAAGTTCATCCACGGCGGTGCGCACGTCGTCGCTGGTGATCGTCGTGAGGTCGGCTGCGCTGGCCGACCCGCCGCCCGACGCATGGGCGGCCAGGCGCACGTCGCGGCGCATCGCGGCCCGTTCGAACAGCGAGCGGGCGAAGCGGCCGTTGCCCAGGCCGTCGATCAGCCGCTCCTCGCACACCCAGGCGAACACCTCGTCGAGGTCACGCAGGGCCTGCTCGTCGAAGCTGTCGCCGGCCTTGCCGGCCAGCAGCACCGCGATCTGCGACAGCTCGCGCGGCGAGTAGCTGGGGAAGGCCACGCGCTGGTTGAACCGGCTGGCCAGGCCGGGGTTGGTGGCCAGGAAGGAGTCCATCTCGCGCGGATAGCCGGCCAGCACGATGACCAGCCGGTCGCGGTCGTCCTCGGCCCGTTTGAGCAGGGTCTGGACGGCCTCGGAGCCGAAGGCGTCGCCGCCCGCGTAGCCGGGGTTGACCAGGCTGTAGGCCTCGTCGATGAACAGCACGCCGCCGAGCGCCCGGTCGACCAGCTCGTTGGTCTTGATCGCGGTCGCGCCGAGGTGCTGGCCGACCAGGTCGGCCCGGTGGGCCTCGACGACGTCGGGCCTGGCCAGCAGGCCGAGCGCGGCGAAGACGCGGCCGAGCACCCGCGCGACGGTGGTCTTGCCGGTGCCGGGCGGCCCGGCGAAGACGAAGTGGCGCATCTGCGGCGGCGTGGGCAGCCCGCGCTCCTGCCGCATGCGGGCCACCTGGAGCTGGGCGGCGATGGCGTGCACCTGCCGCTTGACCGGCTCCAGACCGGCCATCGTGTCGAGGTCGGCCAGCGCCTCCTCCAGCGTGGGCGTGGCCACGTAGCCGCGGAAGCGGGCGGTCAGCTCCTCGAACGCCTTGGTCACGTCGGGCGTGGTGGTGGTCACCAGGTCGTGGGTGGTCGGGGTGCCGCCGGCGCCCACCACGCGCACGTCTCTGGCCTGCGCGGCGGCCTCGACCAGGCTGCGCACGAACCGGGCGTTGCCCAGCTCGTCGACCAGGCCGCGCCGCTGGACGTCTTCGTAGAGGCCGAGCAGGGCGCGCCCGGCGTCGGGGGCCATCGTGTCGCCCCGGCGCCGCTGGAGCACCTCGGTGATCTCGGCCAGCTCGGGGGCGGAGTAGCTGGGGAAGCGCACCCGGGTGGCGAACCTGCTGGCCAGGCCCGGGTTGCTGGACAGGAACGAGGCCATCTCCTGCTCGTAGCCGGCCAGGATGATGATCAGCCGCTCGCGGTCGTCCTCGGCCCGTTTGAGCAGGGTCTGGACGGCCTCGGCGCCGAACCTGTCGGGCTGGCCGTCGGAGGAGTTGACCAGGCTGTAGGCCTCGTCGACGAACAGCACGCCGCCGAGCGCCCGGTCGACCAGCTCGTTGGTCTTGATCGCGGTCGCGCCCAGGAACTCGCCCACCAGGTCGGCCCGCTGCGCCTCGACCACGTAGGGGGTCTCCAGCAGGCCGAACGCGTAGAAGATCTTGGCCAGCGCGCGGGCCACGCTGGTCTTGCCGGTGCCCGGCGGGCCGACGAAGACGAAGTGCCTGGTCGGGCGTTCGGCGGTGTAGCCGGCCTCGGCCCGCAGCCGGGTGGCCTCGATGGAGGCGGCGATCGAGCGGACCTGCTCCTTGACCGGCGCCAGCCCGATCATGCCCTCCAGCTCGGCCAGCGCCTCCTCGACTGAGATCTGCGGCGGCGCGCCCGCCTTGTCGGCCTGCGGCTCGGGCCGGCCCTCGCGGGCGCGCACACGCACCTGCTGCTCCTCGGCCGACAGCTCGGCCTTGGCCCGGCGCGCCTGGAGGAACCGGTGGGCCAGCACGACGACGGCCGCCAGGCAGGCGCCCCAGAGCGCGACGGCGGCCGACACGAAGGAGAGCCCGAAGGCCAGCACCCCGGCCGACACGAGCGCGGCCAGCGTGGTGACCCACGGCGTGACCCAGCGGATGAGGTGGGCGGCGGCGGCCACGGGCAGGGCGAGCCCGACCATCGCGTGCAGCGCCATGGAGCCGGGGGGGAAGAGCCAGGAGAACAGCGGCAGCGCCACCACGACCCAGCCGGCCACGACCAGCGCGGTCGCGGCGGCCCGCGGGAAGCGCATGGTCAGCGCCACGAAGGCGAGGGCCAGCAGGACGAGGGGGAACGTCTTCAGCAGATCCCAGCCGAGCGCCGCGCCCACGCCCATGACGACGATGAGCAGCACGGCGTAGAGCACCCGGCGCACGGCGGGGGGAATCTGGAAATAACGCAGTCTCACCTGCTCGAACAGATCCCGCGCCGCGGCCCGCCCCGCGGCCTGGGCCCTGTCGGACTCACGCATCACGCCTCCCCGGTCCGCCCCCGGTTATACCGCACCCGACCGACGATTGGGCGGGCCTGACACGCTAGGTGGAGGTCACGAAAAGGGCGATCCGACGTCCGAGTTCGGTGCCGGCGTCCTCCTGGAGGAAGTGGCCGGCGCCGGCGATCACCGGATGGGACAGCCCGGCCGTGCCCGCGACGGCCTTGAGCATGATGGGCGCCATGCCGCCGGTGATGGGGTCGCCGTCGGAGAAGGCCACCAGGAACGGGCGGTCGAGCGTGGTGAGGATCTGCCAGGCAGCGCGGTTGGCGGGCGCGGCGGGGTCGTCGGGCGTGATCGGCACGAGTCCGGGCAGGGCGCGCGGGCCCGCTTTGTACGACTCGTCCGGGAACGGCGCGTCGTAGGCCGCCCGCACCTCGTCGCTGAGGCGCGTCCGGCAGCCCGCCTGGACCAGCCGGGCGATGTCCAGCGTGGGGGCGCCGGCGACGGTGTCCTTGAAGCGGTGCCAGACGTCGGGCATGGGAATGTCACCCGAGGGCAACCCCGTGTTGGCGGCCACGATCCTGGCCACGCGCTCAGGGTGCTCGGCGGCGATCCGCAGCCCGATCAGGCCGCCCCAGTCCTGGCCGACGACGGTGACGCGGTCCAGGGCCAGCGCGTCGAACAGCAGCGCGCGGGTCCACTCCACGTGCCTGGCGTAGGTGTGCTCGGCGGGGTCCACGGGTTTGTCCGAGCGGCCGAAGCCGATCAGATCGGGGGCGATCGCGCGCAGCCCGGCCGCGGCCAGCTCGCGCATGACGTGGCGGTAGAGGAAGGACCAGCTCGGCTCGCCGTGCAGCAGGACGACCGGCTCGCCGTCCGCGGGGCCGGCCTCGACGTAGGCCATGCGCAGGCCGTCCGGCAGGTCGGCGTGGCGGGGCTCGTAGGGGAAGTCGGGCAGGCTCGCGAAACGCTCTTCGGGGGTGCGCAGGGTCCGCATAGAACAAAACTCTATTCACCGTCGCTGGTGTCTGCCGGGGAACTCGCCGACGAGCACCTGCTTGGGGGTGACGCGCAGGACGTCCGGGCCGGCCAGGGCGACGCCCCGCACCTCCACCCAGAACCGCCGCTGCAACGGGTCGGCCGCGAACACCGCGACGCGCGGGTCGGCCGCCACGCCCTCCCACGCCTCGGGCCCCGCGATCAGCCGCAGCTCGCCGGAGGAGGTGACGGACCCGGCCGCGCCCACGACCCGCGGCCCCGTGGGGTCGCCGTAGGACAGGACGAGGCTCCTGGCGTAGGAGAACGCCTGGCGCGCCTCCGGGGTCAGGGTCACCGAGGGCGCGCCGCCCATGGGCAGGTCGCACATGACGAGCGAGGCCCGCCAGGGCCCCGGCGCGCCGCGCCACCACGCGCGCAGGGCGTGCGCCGCGAACACCGTCATCGCCGCGCCGAGCGCGCCCAGCCCCGCCCGCCATCCCCACGCCGACCCCAGCGCGCCGCCGACGGCGCAGCCGAGCGCGGCGAGCGCCACGAAACCGCCCGCGGCGAGCAACCACCCATCGCCCCCGCGGCGCGCCCGCAGCCAGGCCCGCAGCATCGGGAACGGCACCGCCACCGCCGCCACCGCGGCCCGCGGCTCGACCGCCAGCGCCCCGCCGACCAGCGGCACCAGCACCGACCAGGTCCTGATGAGCACGATCCACAACGTCACGCCGGCGTTCCTGGCCGCCGTGCGCTCGCCCGTGGCGCGGGCCAGCTCGGCCAGCGCGGGCATCGGCCGCCCCCGCCACGCCTCCGCCAGCACCCGGACGACCGCCAGCGCCGGCCACATCAGCACCACGATCCCGGCCAGCCCCGCCCACACCGGATCCCGCCAGGACGGCGCCGCCGGCACCGCGCCCAGCAGCAGCCACCCCGCGAACGCCGGCGCCGACAACCCGGCCGACACCACGGCCGCGCCCAGCCAGGGATCGCGCCCGGCCATGGCCGGCACGTACGCCCAGACCCCCACCCGCCGCGCCTGCCGGACGGTCAGCGGCACCAGCGCGGCCAGCGCGGCGAACCCGCACCACCGCGCCCACACCGCCGAGTCGAGGGCCGGCGCGGCCGCCGTGACGGCGATCGTGGCCAGGGCGAGCAGCAGCCGGGTCTGGCGCGCCCACACCTCCAGCGCCCGCCTGGCCCGTCCCGTCTGGCGCGGGTCGACCGGCCAGGCGGGGTCGTGGTGCGGGCGCGGACGGTCCCAGCGCAGCAGGCACAGGGCCAGGTTCACGCGGGCCTGCGGATGGGCCGGAGCCGTGGCGAGCGCGGCGCGGTAGGCCCGCCCGGCCTCCGGATGGTCGCCGCGCAGCAGCGCCAGGTCGCCGAGCAGGACTTGGGGGTCGGCCTCCTCGGGGGCGAACCGCGCGGCCAGCACGGCGTCGGCGACCGCCGCGGACCAGCGGCCGGGGATCCGGCGGGAGATCGCGGCCAGGCGCAGGCGGGCGGACCAGGAGCCGGGCGCGAGGTCCACGGCGCGTTCGGCCGGGGGGAGGGCGTCGGCGTCGCGGCCCTGGCGTTCGTGGGCCAGGCTGATGAGGCGGCAGGCCCATTCGTCGTCGGGGTCGAGGTCGGCCGCCCGGCGCGCGGCCTCCAGCGCCGATTCGGGACGGCCCGCGTTCAGCCTGGTCAGGGCCTCGGTGCACCACTCGCGTGAGGACTTATCGGAAATATCGTCTTTCCCGGCACTTCCATCGTTCCCCACGGCTTCCATGATCGGGTGACGGATGGAGGTTGGGTAGATCCAGACATATGGCTGTATCTCACTAGAGAGGTGGGGGGCGTCGCGGATCGGCCCATACCGCTATGCCGAGCGCCTGGCATGGCCTAAGCTGCCACGCAAGCCGGAGTGGAGAGCCACGGCAGGAGAGGGCGCGAGACCGCCCCCGTGAGTTCCCCCGCTTTCGACCGTTCTGCGCGTGCAGGCCCTGGTGACCGGATCGGCCTGCAAGGAGGCCCATGACCGTCACACAGGCCGCACCCCTCGTACGGCGTGCCGATCGCCCGCGACGGGACAACCGCTGGGCCGTCCTCGTGCTGCTGTGCCTGAGCCTGCTGCTGATCACGGTCGACGCCACCGTCCTGCACATCGCGGTGCCGGCGCTCACGGCCGCGCTCGAACCGTCCTCCGTCGAGCTGCTGTGGATCATCGACAGCTACTCGCTCGTCGTCGCGCCGCTGCTCATCGTGTTCGGCACGCTCGGCGACCGCTACGGCCGCAAGCGGCTGGTCCTGGGCGGCTTCGTGCTGTTCGGCGTGGCCTCGGCGGGAGCGGCGTTCGCGCCCACGCCGCTGACCCTGATCCTGGCCAGGGCGCTGCTCGGTGTCGGCGGCGCCATGATCATGCCGGCCACGCTCTCGCTGATCCGCCAGGTGTTCACCGACCGCCGCGAGCGGGCCGTCGCGCTCGGCGTCTGGAGCGCGGTGGCCGCGGCCGGGGCGGCGGTGGGCCCGCTGATCGGCGGCGTGCTGGTCGGCGTCTGGTGGGGCGCGGTCTTCCTGATCAACGTGCCGATCCTGCTGGTGCTGCTGCCCCTGGCCGTCCGGCTGCTGCCGGAGTCGCCGCTGCGCAGGGAACGCCCTTGGGACTCGACGAGCGCCGTGTTGTCGGTGCTCGGCCTGCTCGCCCTGGCCTTCGGGCTGAAGGAGGCCGGGGCGGGGAGCCTGCTGCCGTTCTGGGCCTCGGTGCTGGTCTTCCTCGGCGGGGCGGGCCTGCTGGTCGCGTTCGTCCGCCGTCAGTCCCGTCTGCCGGCGCCGCTGCTGGAGCTGGCCCTGTTCCGGCGGCGCGAGTTCACCACCGGCGTGGCCGGCGTGCTGCTGGGCGTGTTCGCGCTGGTCGGGCTCCAGCTCATGCTGGCCCAGTACCTGCAGCTCGTGCTGGGCGACAGCCCGGTGCGCGCGGCGATCAGGATGTTGCCGCTGGTGCTGTCGGCCGTCACCGGCGGCCTCGCCGCGGCCCACATCCTGCCCAGGATCGGCATGCGCGCCACGATGAGCGGCGGGCTGGGGCTCGTCGCGCTGGCCCTGACGCCCACGCTGGGCTGGGGCGTCGAGGGCCATCCCGTGATGCTGGCGGTCTGCTTCGTGGGCATCGGGTTCGGCGTGCAGGTGGCGCTGCTGGCCGCCTCCGACACGATCATGTCCTCCGTCCCCGAGTCCCGGGCCGGCGGGGCCGCGGCCATCGAGGAGACCGCGTACGAGCTGGGCGCGGGCCTCGGCGTCGCGGTGCTCGGCACGATCACCACGCTCGCCTACGCGCCCGCCTTGCCCGCCGTGCCCGGCGTGTCCGTGGGCCGCATGGACCAGGCCAGGCAGTCGCTGGCCGGAGCCGCCCACGTCGCCCGCGAGATCGGCGGCAGCACCGGCGACGCGCTGCTCGGCGCCGCACGCTGGGCCTTCGTCAACGCGCTGCACACGACCGTGGTCGTCAGCGTCGTCCTGCTCGGCCTGACCGCCGTCGCGGTGGCCGTGCTGCTCAGCCGTGATTGAGGTGTGCCATGACCCGAACAGGGCAGACAAATACCGTGAAACAGGCCCTGCGTGATGTCGCCGCCCTAGTCGCCCGCGTCGGCGTGGGCGGCATCTTCTTCGCCAACGGCTGGACCAAGCTGGAGGACGGGCTCACCGCCACCGGCGCGAAGTTCCTCCAGCAGGGTGCGCCCGCGCCCGGCGCGTGGGCCACGGTCACCATGCTCGCCGAGCTGATCGGCGGGGCGCTGCTGATCGCCGGGCTGGGGGTCGCCGTCACCGGGCTGATCCTGTTCGCCGAGGCGCTGGGCGTCTTCCTGGTGGCCCCGCCGCTCAACCCCATCAGCATGAACGAGCTGATCCTGCTCGGGGCGGCCGCCATTCTGCTGGCCGTCGTGGGCGCGGGACGGCTGTCGGTCGACCACATGGTGGTGATCCGCAGGCGGGAGAGCGAGGCGGCCGACGAGTTCGCCGCCGACGCCGAGGCCGACCGGGTCATCGCCTCGCTGCGCGACGCCGACACGCCCGCCCGCCAGTCGAGACCGGCCGAGGACGCCGTCCCCCAGACCGAGGAGACCGGGCGGCAGGCCGAGGAGACCGGGCAGCAGGCCGGGGACGCGCCCTCGCCCATGACGGACACCATGCCGCACCCGCGGCCCCGCACGCGGCCCGCCGGCCCGCCGGCGACCGAGGAGCCCGCGCCGGCCCCGGCGACCGGCGACACGCTGGTGGCGGGCCGCAAGAAGCCTGCGCCCCGCGGCCGCCGTCCCTCATCGGAGGGCTGAGCGCGCGGGCACGCGCAGCGCGCCCTGGGTGAGTGCGATGGCCAGCAGGATGACCAGCGCGCCCACCGGCTGGTTCCAGGTGATCGTCTCGTCGAGCAGCAGCACGCCGGAGGCCACCGCGAACACCGGCAGCAGGTACGTCACCGTCGAGGTCGTCGTCACGCCCGCCAGGGCCTGGACCCGGTACAGCAGCAGGTAGGCCACGCCGGTGCCGAGGCCGCCGAGGCCCAGCAGGCTCCACCAGACCTCGGCGGGCGCCGCGGTGTCCACCAGCGGCACGCCCGCCACCAGCGTGATCACCGCGAGCTGGACCGCGCCGGTCAGGAGCTGCCCCGCGGCCAGCACCACCGGCGGCTCGGACCGCCGCCCGGTGATGAAACGCCCCATGTACGCCCCGCCGACCCCGTAGCAGAGCGCCGCCCCGAAGCAGGCCAGGCTGCCGCCGAGCTGCCCGCCCGCCATGGGCTGCCACACCCCGAGCACCACCATGACGCCGGCGAACCCGAGTCCGAGCCCGGCCGCCCGCGCGGCGGTCGCCCGTTCGGCGCGCAGCACCAGCGTGAAGGCCAGAGTGCACAGCGGCGTGGTGGCGTTCCAGATGGCGGCGACGACGGAGGAGACGTACTGCTCGCCGTAGGCGAACAGGGTGAAGGGCAGCGTGGTGAGCACGACGGAGGCGATCTGGAAGTGCCCCCACAGCCGCGGGTCGCGGGGGAGCGCCCGCCTGGTGACCGCGAGCGCGATGAGCAGGGTGGCCGCGCCGACCGCCATGCGTCCGAACGAGACCTGCAGCGGGTGCAGCGCCCCCACGGCGACCTTGATGAAGAAGAAACTGTTGCCCCAGATGGCGGCCAGCAGCAGGAACGCGGGCAGCCACCTCCCCGCGGTCTCGCTGCGCACGTACGCCTCCCCTAGATGAACCATCGAGGAGCGTAGCGGTCAGAACCGACAATTGGCAGAAGTTACATGTCGGCGGTGAGCCGGGCCACCACCCGCATCTTGTTCATCGCGTCCAGCGCCGCCACCTTGTACGACTCCGCCAGCGTCGGATAGTTGAACACCGCGTTGACCAGGTAGTCCACGGTCCCGCCGCAGCCCATCACGGTCTGGCCGATGTGCACCAGCTCGGTCGCCCCCGTGCCGAACACGTGCACGCCGAGCAGCTGCCGGTCATCGGAGGAGACCAGCAGCTTGAGCATCCCGTACGAGTCGCCGATGATCTGCCCCCTGGCCAGCTCCCGGTAGCGCGAGATGCCGACCTCGAACGGGATGCGGTCGCGGGTCAGCTCGTCCTCCGACTTCCCGACGAAGCTGATCTCCGGGATCGTGTAGATGCCGATGGGCGGCAGCTCCCGCAGCTGCTCCACGGGTTCGCCGCAGGCGTGCTGGGCGGCCACCCGGCCCTGCTCCATCGAGGTGGCGGCCAGCGCCGGGAAGCCGATCACGTCCCCGACCGCGTAGATGTGCGGCACGGCCGTGGCGTAGTGCTCGTCCACCCGGATCCGGCCGCGGTCGTCGGCGGCCAGCCCGGCGGCCCCCAGGTTCAGCTCGGCCGTCCTGCCCTGGCGTCCGGCCGAGTACATGACGCAGTCGGCGGGGATGCGCTTGCCGCTCTCCAGCAGGGTCAGCGCGCCGCGCGGGCGGCGTTCGACGGCGGCGACGTGCTCGCCGAAGCGGAAGGTCACCGCCAGGTCGCGCAGGTGGTACTTGAGCGCCTCCACGATCTCCAGGTCGCAGAACTCCAGCATGCGCTCGCGCCGTTCGACCACGGTCACCTTGGTGCCGAGGGCGGCGAACATGGAGGCGTACTCGATGCCGATGACCCCGGCGCCGACCACGACCATGGTCTCGGGCACCCGGTCCAGGTGCAGGATCGCGTCGGAGTCGATGACCGTGCGCTCGTCGAACTGCACGCTGTCCGGGCGGGCGGGGGAGGTGCCGGTGGCGATCACGATCCGGTCGGCGGTGACCTTGCGCTCCTCGTCGCCGCTGATCCCGATGGTGTGCGGGTCGAGGAAACGTCCGGTGCCGGGCAGGACCGTGACGTGGTTGCGGCCGAGCTGGCTGCGGATCACCTGGACCTCGCGGCCGATCACGTGCTGGGTGCGCATCCCGAGGTCGGCGACCGTGATCTCGTCCTTGACGCGGTAGCTGGCGCCGTACAGCTCGCGCTGGTTGAGGCCGGTGAGGTAGAGGACCGCCTCGCGCAGCGTCTTGGACGGGATCGTGCCGGTGTTGATGCAGACGCCGCCGATCATGTTCCGCTTCTCGACGACGGCGACCCGCCTGCCCAGCTTCGCCGCCGCGATGGCGGCCTTCTGCCCGCCGGGACCGGAGCCGAGCACCAGCACGTCGTAGTCCGCCACATCGCCCAGTGTGAGCGCGCGGGGTTACCGGCGGAAGACCCGTCGGCCAGACTGCGCGTATGCAACGTGCATTCCGTCAGGTCGACGTGTTCACCTCCGTCCCTTATCGCGGCAACCCGCTCGCGGTCGTGCTCGACGGCCAAGGGCTGGACACCGAGGAGATGCGGCGCTTCGCCGCCTGGACGAACCTGTCCGAGACGACGTTCGTGCTGCCCCCGACCGTGCCCGGGGCCGACTACCGGGTCCGGATCTTCACCGGCAGCGGCGAGCTGCCCTTCGCCGGGCATCCCACGCTCGGCACCTGCCACGCCTGGCTGGAGAGCGGCGGCCGGCCGCGCGACGCTGCGGAGATCGTCCAGGAGTGCGACGCCGGGCTGATCCGGGTGCGCAGGACCGAGGACGGGCTCGCCTTCGCCGCGCCCGAGCTGGTGCGGTCGGGGCCGGTCGAGGAGGAGCTCGCCGAGCGCCTGGCCGAGACCCTGCGCATCGGGCGCGAGCGCATGCTGGCCGTCGAATGGGCCGACAACGGGCCCGGATGGGTGGTGGTGCTGCTGGCCGCCGCCGAGGAGGTGCTGGAGCTGCGGCCGGGCGCGATCGAGCACATGGTCGGCGTGGCGGGGCCGTGCCGGGAGGGTTCGCCGTACGCCTACGAGGTGCGCGTGTTCGCTCCCGACGTCGAGGATCCGGTGACCGGCAGCCTGCACGCGTCCCTGGCGCAGTTCCTGCTGCGCACGGGGCGGGTGAAGGCGCCGTACACGGCGGGGCAGGGGACCGTGCTCGGCCGGGCCGGGCGCGTGCGGATCACCGCCGACGAGCGGGACGTGTGGGTCGGCGGGGCGGTCGTCACCTGCGTCAGCGGCCAGGTCGCGTTGTGAAGCGCACCTCGTCGCCGGGCCGCAGTTGCGCCGCGACCGGCAGGTCGGCCTGCCGCACCACCGCGATCACCGGGTAGCCGCCCGTGGGCGGGTGGTCGGCGAGGAACACGATCGGCTGCCCGCTCGGCGGCACCTGCACGGCGCCGGTGACCATGCCCTCGCTCGGCAGCTCGCCCTTCCTGGCCCGCGTCAGCTCGGGCCCGCGCAGCCGCACACCGACGCGGTTGCTGTCCTGGCTCACCGCGTACGGCCCCCCGCACAGCGCCTCCAGCGCCCCCGGGACGAACCAGTCGTCCCGAGGCCCGGCGAGCACCCGCAGCACGGCGGGCGCGGGCCCCGGCGGCGGCGCCAGGTCCACCGAGATCTCCTCGGCGACGGACCCGCCCACCGGCAGCAGCGCCCCGGCCCGCAACGGCTCGGGGCCGAGCCCCGACAGCGAGTCGGTGGACCGGCTGCCCAGCACCGGCTCGACCGCGATGCCGCCGCGCACCGCCACGTACGTGCGCAGCCCCCACTCCGGCGCCCCCAGCCGCAGCTCGCCCCCCGGCGGCACCCAGAACGGCACCCCCATCCGCGCCTCCGCCGGCGCGCCGGTCAGCGCCGCCCACGCGCCCTCGTGGAACCGCAGCCGCGCCAGCCCGAACGTCACCTCGATGCCCGCCGCGTCCTCGCGGTTGCCCACCAGCCGGTTGGCCAGCCGCAGGCTCGGCGCGTCGGCCGCCCCCGAACGTGGGACGCCCAGATGGGCCAGGCCGGGCCGCCCCAGATCCTGGACGGTCGCGTACGGACCGGGCGCGATCACCTCGATCATGCGCGCTCGAACCGCACGCGCATCCCCGGCCGGAACAACGACGGCGGCTCGGCCGTCACGTCCCACACCCGCGTCGCCGTGCGACCCAGCAGCCGCCACCCGCCGGGCGAGGCGGCCGGGTAGACCGCCGAGTACGGCCCCGCGACCGCCACCGAGCCGGCCGGCACCGACGTGCGCGGCGTGTCCAGCCGGGGCAGTTCCAGCACGGGGTCGAGCCCGGTCAGATAGGCGAACCCCGGGGCGAACCCCAGCCACCCGACCACCAGCTCGCGCCCGGTGTGCCGGGCGACCACCTCCTCGGCCGAGATCCCGGCCAGCGCCGCGACGGAATCGAGATCGGCGCCGTCATAGACGACGGGAATCGTCACCACCGGCCCGGCCGGAGCGTCGGCCCCTCCCGCCGCCCCGCCCGCCGTTCGGGTCATGGCCGCCAGCCTGGCCCGCAACCGCTCCCGATCGGCGCCCGGCGCCACCACGAGCACGGTCTCCGGCCCCGGCACGACCTCCACGACCCCCTCGGGCCGCTCGGCCCGCAGAGCCGCGTCGAGCCGGTGGGAGGCCGCCAGCGACCCGGTCTCCACGAGCAGCGCGTGCTCTCCCGCCGCACGGATCACGCGAACGCCTGCAGGACCACTCCGGCCGCCAGCAGGTCGTTGCGCACGGCACGGGCCAGCCCGACGGCGTCAGGGGTGTCTCCGTGGACGCACAGCGACCGGGCGGAGATGGACACCGGACTGCCGTCGACGGCCGTCACAGAGCCCTCCAGGGCCATCCGGCGGGCCCGCGCGGTCACCGCCGCCACATCGTGGATCACCGCGCCCGCCTCGCGCCGCGGCACCAGCGCCCCCGCCGCCGTGTACGCCCGGTCGGCGAACGCCTCGCTCACCGTCGGGACGCCCGCCGCCGCGGCCACCTCGTGCACGGCCGAGACCGGCAGCGTCAGCACCGGCAGCGACGGGTCGTAGTCGGCCACGGCGTCGATCACCGCCGCCGCCTGCACCTCGTCGCGGCAGACCCGGTTGTACAGGGCGCCGTGCGGCTTGACGTAGGAGACCCGGCCGCCCATCGCCCTGGCGATGCCGTCGACGGCCGCGAGCTGGTAGAGCACCTCGGCGCACAGCTCCTCGGGCTCGACCTCCATCTCCCTGCGGCCGAAGTGGGCCAGGTCGCGGTAGGACACCTGGGCGCCGATCGACACGCCGCGGTCGACGGCCGCGGCGCACGTGCGCCTGATCGTCACGGGGTCGCCCGCGTGGAAGCCGCAGGCGACGTTGGCGCTGGTGACGATGTCGAGCAGCGCCAGGTCGTCGCCGAGCCGCCAGATGCCGAAACCCTCACCGAGGTCGGCGTTGAGGTCGATCACCATCCCACCATCATGGCGCAGCGCTACCTCGGCGCGACGTACAACGTCTGAGTCGCCGAGCCGACTTCGCCGCGCTCGTCGTACAGGGTGGTCCGGGTCAGGCCGCGGCCGGCGGGGCCGATCGCGGTGGCCGCGTCCATGCAGGTCCATTCGCCCACCGGCGTGCGGAACAGCGAGATCGTCAGGTCGACGTTGACGAACAGGTGGGTGGCGAAGTCGACGGCCGGGCTCACGCCGTTGCCGCTGTCGGCGAACGCGGCCAGCCGTTCGAACGGGGTGGTCTCCTCGCCCTCCACCAGCGGCACGGTCAGCCTGCCCCACACCGTGGCCGGGCCGCTCAGCATCGGGCCGCCGCGGGCGAACCGCCAGTCGAACGCCCTGCCGTAGCCGAAGCCCGACACCAGGTAGGACCCCGCGTGCTCGGGCGAGGGCGGCGGCACGGGCGCGGGCGGCCCGGCGGCCGGCGTGGCGGGCGTGTCGGCCTCGCGGATGCGCCACGCGGTGGCCCTGGCATACTCGCGCCCGCCGGACAGCACGGCCGCCGACAGGCACTGCACCCGCTTGCCGTCGCGGACGACGTCGGTGACGACCTCCAGCTCGGCCACGGGCACCGGGGCGAACACGTCGACCGCCAGCCTGGACAGCGCCAGGCCGGGCAGGGGCGCGGTGCGGTCGAGCTCATGGACGATCAGGGCGGTCACCGGGCCCATGTGCTGGGAGCCCGGGTCCCACGGCCCCTGGGTGTGCTCGGAGGCGAGGTAGCGGCCCATGGCCAGCCGGCGGTACATCGACATGGGACGGACTCTAGATCTCGTCGGGGATGTCGGCGATGTCGTCGAGCGCCGCGGCCAGCTCGTCGGGGTCGCCGCCGATGCGCTCGGCGATCTCGATCAGCACGTGGAGCACGTCGTGACGGTCGTGGCCGAGGTCGAGCAGGCGCTGGGCGGCCTCCCACAGCTGGGGCGGGTCGCCGTCCCACAGCCGGGTCGCGATCTCCTCGTGCCAGGCCAGGTGCTCCTGGTCGATCACGCCGCCGTGGTCGATCTCCAGTAATGTGCGCCGGTCGGCCTCGTCGGCCGGGTTGAGCCGGTCGAGGTCGATCCCGTTGTGCACGCCCTGCAGGTAGGGGAACGCGAACACCCGCCTGGCCAGCGCCGACAGGTCGCCGTCGGGCAGCAGCCGCTCCAGCAGCGGCCGGTCGAGCCCGAATGACGTCGGGTCGCGGTAGGCCTCGGGGAACTTGCCCGTGGCCTCCCACACCGCGTCGAGCGTGGCCTTGAGCCCCTGCTCGGGCAGGCCGGTGCGGCGCGCGGCGAAGCGCACCCACGCCGACAGCACGTGCGGCATCGCCTCCTGCTCGGCCACGCTCAGCATCACCTTGCGCGGCAGCCAGTCGAGCAGGAACGTCTCGCACTTGGTCGGGCTGACCCGCAGCGGCCGGTTGAAGTCGCGCTCGCAGCCGTAGTCGATGATGTGGTCGGCGCAGCGCGAGGCCGCCGACGGGTCCGACAGGTGCTCGGCGGCGTCGGAGGCCAGGAACTCGGCGGCCAGCATGGCCCGACGCTCGCGGCTGTAGGGCGCCTCGATGTGCAGCGGCGCCGGACGTTTGCGGCCCGGCGGCAGCGCCTTGAGCCGGGCGCGGGCGAAGGCGTGGTAGGCGCTGTAGCTCTCGCTCACCGGCGGCGGCGTCTTGGGCTCCCTGGTGGCCTTCATGGCCGAGTCCAGGAGCGCCCTGGCCTGCTCGGGCTGGATCTCCTCGAACAGCAGCATCGGGTTGCCCGCCGCCTCGGCCCTGGCCTGCTCCAGCAGCTTGTCGACGTGCGAGGACACCCACGCGTCGCGGGCCATGCCGCTCATGTTGTGGTCGACGACCACGACCAGCGCGTGCCGGTCGCTCGGCACCGATGCCTCGTTCCAGCGGTAGGCGAACGTGCAGATCACCGTGTCCTGGTCGCCGTAGGCGTCGCGGGAGACGTAGCAGCCGGTGGGCTTGACCGCGCCGACCTTGTCGGCCCACCCGGGCCTGGCCACGCCCGACTCCATCATCGCCAGGGCCGCGCCCTCGGCCTTGGCGCCCTGGCGGGCGGTGCCCAGGTAGGCCAGGCACACCAGCAGCGTCAGGGAGGCCGGGGTGCCGGCCTTGGCCGCGTAGTCGACCAGGCCCTCCCCGAGGACCTGCTCCACGTCACCGCCCCTGACCCGCCTGCCCCACCAGGCCCCGATCATGTCTGAGACCATCAGCTCCGCGTCGAGAGGGCTGCGCACCGCGAGCAGCTCGCGGGCCGCCTGCACCATCTCCTGGAACACGTCGTCGGGCGGGCTGCTCTCCCGGGGATCTCGTCGGTGTCGGCGCACGCCCTCACTCTCTCGTATTCCAGGCGCAAACGGTGAAGAGAACTCGGCCTGGTGACCCCGATGTTATCGGTGGAGCCGCGATCAGCGGGGACTTCGGGGCGGCGGGGCGGAGTTCACGATGGCGAGCAGGTGCTCGCGCGCGATGCGCTCCACAACCTCGGGCGTGGCCGGGACGCCGAGATGCTCGGCGCACGCGCACACGTCGGCCACGCACCGGTCGATCGTGTCCACGGGTACGGTCAGGAACTCTTCGGCCAGCCTGAGACTGACCGGCTCCCTGAGGAAGCGTGTGGCCAGAGCGAGCATAGATGTGAGATTCCTCTGGAGACCCGGGAGCAAACCCCCAGGAACGTATGCAGGGTGACTTGCGCTCCCATTTCATCTTTTCTCGGCCTTGTGTCAAGGCTCTGAGGCGCCTGTGTTCGCTTCTCGTGCAAAGCTGTTTCCATGCGCATCCAGCTCGCCCAGCGGGACGAGGCAGACGAGCTCCTCGGCCGCAGCCCGCTCGCCCTGCTCGTCGGCATGCTGCTCGACCAGCAGATTCCCATGGAATGGGCGTTCACAGGGCCGCACACCATCTCGGAGCGGCTCGGGCACGACCTGACCGCCGAGGAGATCGCCGCCTGCGACCCCGAGGCGTTCGCCGCGCTGCTCGCGCAGAAGCCGGCCGTGCACCGTTACCCCAAGTCGATGGCCGCCCGCGTCCAGCAGCTCGCGGCCTACCTCGTCGAACACTACGACGGGCGGCCCGAGCTCATCTGGAGCGACGCGGCCGACGGGAAAGACTTGTTGAAACGACTGCAGGCCCTTCCGGGATACGGCAAGCAGAAGGCCCAGATCTTTTTGGCATTGCTGGGCAAGCAGCTGGGGGTCCAGCCGTCAGGCTGGCGTGAGGCAGCCGGACTCTACGGCGAGGAGGGGTCATACCGTTCGGTCGCCGACGTGGTCGACACCGACAGCCTGGGCCGGGTGCGCGCCGCCAAGCAGGAGGCCAAGCGCGCGGCCAAGGGCGAGTAACCTGATCTTGCTGCGCAATGTGGAGCGACTTTGACAGGATGCGTTGACCCTTATGGCGACCGGGCGGCGGCGGGGGCTTCCGTCGGCGCATGCCCATCGCCGATGATGTACTGCAGAATCCGGTCGCCCGGAGCTGCGCTACGCCGATACACAGTTATGGAGATGTGCCGCGTGGGAGACCCTGGCACGCGACGGAGGTGCCGACCATGAGCGCCGAGACCTCCGTTCCCCGTCCCCGGGAGTCGGATGTGGACATCTCAGACTCCGCCCTGTTCAAGGGCATGCTGTCGGAGGCCGAGTTCGCCTTCGCGTTCTTCGACGGCGATGGCCGCGTCCAGCGGGTCAACGACGTGTTCAGCGACGTCGTCAGCGTGCCCGCCGAGCGCCTGGTGGGCCGCTCGCCGGTCGAGGTGCTGGCGGCCGACCTGAGCCAGATCATCACCCACGCCGTCCAGGCCGTCATCGAGAGTGACGCGCCGGTCACCGAGGGCCGCGTGCGGGTGCGTTCCGCCGAGGGCGACACCCGTCACTGGTCGTTGTCGTTCTCGCCGGTCCACGACGAGGCGGGCGAGCTGCGCGCCATCGCGCTGGTCGGCCTCGACGTGACCGAGAGCAGGCAGACCGAGGAGGCGCTGCGCCGCAGCGAGGAGCGCTACCGCTCGCTGGTCGAGGCGCAGTCCCAGCTCGTCTGGATCACCTCGCCCACGGGCGCCGTCGTCGAGGACGCGCCCCAGTGGCGCGCCATCACCGGCCAGGGGCTGGAGGAGTACCTCGCCAACGGCTGGCTGGAGGTCGTCCACCCCGAGGAGCGCCAGCAGACCGAGGAGGCCTGGCGCGAGGCGCTGCGCGGCCGCACGATGTTCGAGTGGAACTACCGGGTCCGCACCCGGGCCAGCGGCTACCGCCACTTCGAGGTGCGCGCGGTGCCGATCATCAGGCACGGCAGGGTGGTGGAGTGGGTCGGCGCCAACACCGACGTCACCCCGCAGCGCGAGGCCGAGGAGATGCGCGGCAGGCTGACCGACCAGCTCGGCGCCGCCGCCCTGCGCACCGCCCGGCTCCAGGGCGCGACGGCCCAGCTCGCCGAGGCCCTGACGGTCGAGCAGGTCGTCCAGGTCATCATCGACGTGGGCCGCACCGCCCTGGCCGCCGACCGCTCGGCCGTGGCGCTGCTCGACACCGACCGCGCCGCGCTCAAGCTGGTCAACGGCGAGGGCATCCCCGAGGTCCAGGGCTCGGGTGACGAGATCCCGCTGTCCCACTCCAACGTGATGACGATGGCCGTCAACAGCCGCCGTCCGGTCTTCGCCGAGTCGCCGGAGTCGCTGAAGGCCCAGCTGCTGGAGGCCGGCGACGACGAGGAGGCGCTGGCCGGGTTCATCAGCCAGGGCGACGAGCGGGCCTGGGTCGGCCTGCCGCTGCTGGCCGCCGGCCGGGCGCTCGGCGCGCTGCGCTTCTCGTTCACGCGCCCGCAGAAGATCTCCCAGGAGGACGGCGTCTTCCTGGAGGCGCTGGCCGGGCAGTGCGCCCTGGCCGTGGAGCGGGCCACGCTCTTCGAGCGTGAGCACCGCACGGCCGAGACGCTGCAGCGCAGCCTGCTGCCCGACCGCCTGCCCGTGGTCAAGGGCCTGGTGCTGGCCCAGCGCTTCCGTTCTGGCAGCCGCCACGTCCAGGTCGGCGGCGACTGGTACGACGCGTTCGTCCTGCAGGACGGGCGTGTCGCGGCGGTCGTCGGCGACGTCATGGGCAAGGGCGTCAAGGCCGCGGCGGGCATGGGCCGCATCCGCAACGCGATGCGGGCCCTTGCGCTCACCAATCCGCCGCCCGCCGCCGTGCTCACGGGCCTCGACCGGGTCTTCGAGGCCACGGAAGAGGAGGAGCAGGTCACCACGCTGGCCTACATGGTCGTCGAGCCGGTCACCGGCGAGGGCACGCTGGCCATGGCCGGCCACCCGCCACCCGTCCTCGTCTCGCCCCAGGGCACGGCGATCCTGTGCGACGCCGAGCCCGGCACGCCGCTGGGCTGGCCCACCAGCCGCCGGCAGTTCCGGTTCGTGGTGCCGCCGGGACACACCGCGGTGCTCTACTCAGACGGTCTCGTGGAGAACAGGAAGCGAGGGCTTGACGCCGGTCTCGCAGAGATTTGCAGTGTTGTGACCGAAGCGCCGCCTGAGGTGGTCAGCAGTCCGCACATGTTGCTGGACTTCCTGGTTGACCGGATGTTGTCTGGATATGAACAGGATGATGACGTTACCGCGCTCGCAATTCACGTCCCGCCGGCCACGAAGAGTGACTGAATGAAACAGTCATAACGGTTGCTTTCGGGTATCAGTGCCCCGCTTACGTACGCACTACTGTCTTGGTCGGCCTAGGGTGGAGGACAACCGCCGGGAGGTGGCCGTATGGAGTGCGGGGTCGTGCCACAATGCTGTGTCAGGTCCGTCGCGCTTCGCACGGCCTCACCGATCTCCGAGAGAGGCAACAGCCCCCAGCGGGCATCTGGGTCCATTGTCGCCACGCGTTCGTTCGAGAGGTGTTCGTGTCGCCTGCAAGTTCGACTCGCTCGAAGCCACAAGAGCTGAACGAGCCCGTCATTCAGCGACTGCTCGAGCGTGGGCGCTCGCAGGGTTTCCTCGAGTCTGAGGATGTCCGTCAGGCCTTCGAGGAGGCGGACATCCCCATGTCGCACGCCGCCGCGTTCTTGCGGAACCTCAGCAAAGAGGGCGTGACCGTGGTGGTGACCGCCGCGGATTCGGCTGCGCCGAAGAAGTCTCGTGGTCCAGCAAAGCGCCGCACCGCTGCCCCCGTCAAGACCAAGACGGCAGCGGCCGCCAAAGAGCAGCAGCCCGAGACCGTGACCGCGGTCGTGGGCGCCGCTGAGGCCGAGCCGGCCGCCAAGAAGCCGGCTCCGGCCAAGAAGGCCGCTCCCGCTCCGAAGAAGGCGGCTCCGGCCGCCGCCAAGAAGGCCAAGCCAGAAGTCAGCGCTGGGCCTGCCGAGACCAAGCCGAAGGCACCCGAGGGCGCCAAGGCGACCGACGCGGACGACGACGACGATCTCGAGCTCGACGGCGACGTGGAGCTGGAGGACCTCGAGGACATCGAGGTCGACGACATCGTGGCCGAGGACGACGCCGAAGCCGAGGGTGACTCCGACTCCGACGACGACTCCGACGACGAGCCCAAGGCCGCCGACGTCGCCGTCGCCGCCACCGCGGACAAGAGCGAGGACGAGGTCCTCATCCTGTCCGACGACGACGACGACGCCCCGGTCGCCCAGGTGGCCGCCGCCGGCGCCACCGCCGACCCGGTGAAGGACTACCTCAAGCAGATCGGCAAGGTCCCCCTGCTCAACGCCGAGCAGGAGGTCGAGCTGGCCAAGCGCATCGAGGCCGGCCTGTTCGCCGAGGAGCAGCTCGGCGGCGGCGAGACCGAGAGCCTGCCGGTCGACGTCCGAGCCGAGCTCGAATGGATCGCCGAAGACGGCCGCCGGGCCAAGAACCACCTGCTGGAGGCCAACCTCCGGCTCGTGGTCTCGCTGGCCAAGCGCTACACCGGGCGCGGCATGCTGTTCCTCGACCTGATCCAGGAGGGCAACCTCGGTCTGATCAGGGCCGTGGAGAAGTTCGACTACACCAAGGGCTACAAGTTCTCCACCTACGCCACGTGGTGGATCCGGCAGGCGATCACGCGTGCCATGGCCGACCAGGCGCGGACCATCCGCATCCCGGTCCACATGGTCGAAGTGATCAACAAGCTGGCCCGGGTCCAGCGGCAGATGCTGCAGGACCTCGGCCGCGAGCCCACGCCGGAAGAGCTGGCCCGCGAGCTGGACATGACGCCCGAGAAGGTCGTCGAGGTCCAGAAGTACGGCCGCGAGCCCATCTCCCTCCACACCCCGCTGGGTGAGGAGGGCGACAGCGAGTTCGGTGACCTCATCGAGGACTCCGAGGCCATCGTGCCGGCCGACGCCGTCAGCTTCACGCTGCTGCAGGAGCAGCTGCACTCCGTTCTCGACACGTTGTCGGAGCGGGAGGCGGGCGTCGTGTCCATGCGGTTCGGCCTCACCGACGGGCAGCCGAAGACGCTCGACGAGATCGGCAAGGTTTACGGGGTCACCCGTGAGCGCATCCGCCAGATCGAGTCGAAGACCATGTCCAAGCTGCGTCACCCGTCCCGGTCCCAGGTGCTGCGCGACTACCTGGACTAGGAGCCACCTCGTCGATCGCCCCGTCCGGAACCCTCCGGGCGGGGCGATCGCCGTTTCCGGAGGTCGTCAGGCCGGGTCGGTGACGTGCACGTCGAGGAGCCAGGGGCGGTTCGTCCGCGCGGGCTCGGCGAGGTCGACCGTCCAGCCCAGGTTGCCGAGGGTCTTGGCCAGCTCGCCGGGCGTGCCGGGGGCCTCCTCCTGCTGGAGCAGGACGCGGGCGATCTCGCCCCGGGTGGCCTTGGCCATGTGGCTGACGACCTTGCCGTCGCGGAAGACGCGTACCGACACCGACCGGTCGCCGGGCTGCCACGCCCCCGCGTACGTGGCCGAGCGCAGGTCCACCACCAGCCCCGGCATCCGGTCCAGTTCCTTGGACAGGTGCGTGCGCCAGTAGGCGGCCAGGCCGCCCAGCGGCGGCAGGCTGACGCCCATCGACAGGCGGTACGGGGGCACCCGGTCGGAGATGCGCAACACGCCCCACAGGCCGGAGAAGATCAGCACGGACTCCTCCGCCCTGGCCCTGGCGGCGTCGTCCAGGGTGTTCAGGCCGAGGTTGTCGTACAGGACGCCGGTGTAGAGGTCGGCGGCCGGAAGGGTGGGCGCGGTCCGCAACACCGTGTTCTTGGCCGCCTCGCCCGCCAGACCGGGCGTCAGCCCGAGCACCTGCGCGGCGTCGCGGCGCTTGGAGGCCCGGATGAGCGCGGTCATGACCCGCTTGCGGGCACGGTCAAGCTTGGGGAAGGACAGCTCCCCGAGCGGCGGCCCGCTTCCCTCGGCGGCCTTTCCTTCGGACGGCGGTAGCAGAATCAGCACAACCCCACACCCTAACGGGCCGGTCAGAGGGTGTTCACGCTGGTCGGCTAGGCTGCGCGGATGAACGTCGACCTGCTGGTGCACCAGGCGTGGCCGGCCTACGAGCAGCGTGTCCACGACGGCTGGGTGCTGCGTTCCGCCGGCGGCGTGACCAAACGGGCGAACTCGGTGCTCGCCCTGAACGCCCCCGCCGACCTGGACACCGCGATCGGCGCCGCCGAGGCGTTCTACGGCGAGCGGGGGCAGAGCTGTGCCTTCTCCGTCGGCCCCGGCACCTGGCCCGGCCTGGACGCCGAGCTGGCCCGCCGAGGGTACGAGCTGGTCGATCCGACGGTCATCATGGCCGGATCGCCGTCGGCCGAGCCGCGCGGCCCGGTCCGGATCGAGGACCACCCGTGGCCGGAATGGCTGGAGACCTGGTGGTCCGTGGACGGCCGGTACGGCGCCGGCCTGGAGGAGGCCGCCCGCATCTGCACCGGCGTGCCCGCCTGGTACGGGGCCGTCGAGGAGGACGGCGTGCCGGTCGCGGTCGGCCGGGTCGTGCCGCAGGGCGACACGGCGGGGATCTTCTGCATGGCGACGTTGCCGCGGGCCCGGCGGCGCGGACTGGCCCGTACGGTGCTGCGCGCCCTGACCAGGCATGCCGGGGCGAAGAACGCGTACCTGGTCACCACCGAGCCGAACCACGGGGCTCAGGCTTTGTACCGCGGCGAGGGTTTCCAGACCGTCGGCCGATACCACTACAGAGTGCGTACGACCTGACACCCGCCGTACGCATGACCCGAACCAAGGGCGCGCGAGCGGCCGAACCACCGCGTGCAGAGGGTTGGGACTACGGCGCGTATGTGGCCTTGACCACCGTGCGGCGGTTCTGGTGTACGGCGGTCGTGCCCTGGACCACCGCCCTGTGTGTGACCTGAAACGCCGGGTGTGGAGGGTTGGGGCCATGGCGTGGATGCGGCCCTGACCGCCGTGGGTCGGGCTTGGTGTACGGCGGGTGCGGCCTGGATCACCGCGTGCATGCAACCCCAGGCATCGCCTGCGTACACCTGAGCCAGCGCCTGCGCGGGTCTGAACGCAGAACGGCGACCCCGGCGTGGTGCGCCGGGATCGCCGAACTGGACGTGCAATATGTGGTTATGTGATCACAACGAACGCGTCAGCGGTCGTCGTTGGGGTTCATTGACGGGGTTTCGCTGAGGCGAGCCGACTCGTCCAGGATGTCGGCGCCCTTTTCGCGCAGCGCTGCGACGTGCTGACGCCCATGGTGGGCGCAGAACAGCAGCTCCCCACCAACAGGCAGGGTCGCGCGAATGTAGGCCTGGGCGCCGCAGCGGTCGCAGCGGTCGAGGGCCGTCAGCGGCTTAACGGGGGCGAGAGCTCCAGTCACGTATCGCCTTTCGGGTCACCCCCGCCGAAGCGAGGATCTGGCGTCAGTCACTTGAGACAACATCTAACCGGACGTGGACGTTCCCAACCTCCGCCTCGCTACGCCCAGAGCAGAATGTGTCCGAAAGTAATGGTGATCAGCCGGTTGGTAACGGCAAACGTGTCGCCATGGCAAGCTTGTACGCGCGCCTGAGGGAAGAACGGTAGGCTACGCACACGTGTTCGATGCTTAGACCAGGGGAGCAAGAGTGACGGTAGTGGAGGCGGGTTACACAGCTCGTCACCTGTCGGTGCTTGAGGGCCTCGAGGCCGTACGCAAGCGGCCGGGCATGTACATCGGGTCCACCGACAGCCGCGGGCTCATGCACTGCCTCTGGGAGATCGTGGACAACGGCGTCGACGAGGCCCTGGCGGGCCACTGCGACCGCATCGAGGTCGAGCTCTACGCCGACGGTTCCATCGAGGTGCGGGACAACGGCCGTGGCATCCCCGTTGACATCCACCCCAAGACCGGCCTGGCCGGCGTCGAGCTCGTCTACACCAAGCTTCATGCCGGCGGAAAGTTCGGCAGCGGCTCCTACGGCGCCTCCGGCGGCCTCCACGGCGTGGGCGCCTCAGTGGTCAACGCCCTGTCCTCCCGGCTCGACGTCGAGGTCGACCTCGACGGGCGGGTCCACGAGATCAGCTTCAGGCGCGGCGTGCCCGGCGTCTTCGACGGCGACGGGCCCACGGCCAAGTTCAAGAAGAAGTCCGGGCTGCGGATCGGCGGCTCCCTGCCCAAGAACGTCACGGGCACCCGCGTGCGCTTCTGGGCCGACAAGCAGATCTTCCTGCCCGACGCCGAGGTCTCGCTCGACGAGATCCACGTGCGCCTGCGGCAGACCGCGTTCCTGGTGCCCGGCCTGACCCTGGCGGTCTTCGACAGCAGGGGCGAGGAGCGCACCGGCGAGGAGTTCCGCTTCGACGGCGGCATCTCCGAGTTCACCGAGTTCCTGGCCCGCGACGAGCCCGTCTGCGAGGTGCTGCGGCTGCAGGGCGTGGGCCACTTCCACGAGACCGTGCCGGTCCTCGACGACCAGGGCCACATGACCCCCACCGAGGTGCAGCGCGAGCTCACCGTCGACGTGGCGGTCCGCTGGGGCAAGGGTTACGAGTCGACCGTGCGCTCGTTCGTCAACGTGATCGCCACGCCCAAGGGCGGCACCCACATCACCGGTTTCGAGCGCGGCCTGGTCCGTACGATCAACGAGCTGCTGCGCGAGACCCGGCTGCTGAAGAGCGGTGACGACCCGGTCAACAAGGAGGACATCTCCGAGGGGCTGACCGGCGTGGTCACCGTCCGGGTGCCCGAGCCGCAGTTCGAGGGGCAGACCAAGGAGGTGCTCGGCACCTCCGCGGCCACCCGCATCGTCTCCCACGTGGTCTCGCGCGAGCTCAAGGAGCTGTTCGCCAACCCGCCGCGCGGGTTCAAGCAGCCGCTGCGGGCCGTGCTGGAGAAGATCGTCGCCGCCGCCAAGGCCCGTATCGCGGCCCGCGAGCACCGTGACAACCAGCGGCGCAAGAGCGCCCTGGAGAACTCCGCGCTGCCCGCCAAGCTGGTCGACTGCCGCAGCGACGCCGTCGACCGCAGCGAGCTGTTCATCGTCGAGGGCGACTCCGCGCTCGGCACGGCCAAGCTGGCCCGCGACTCGGAGTTCCAGGCGCTGCTGCCGATCCGCGGCAAGATCCTCAACGTGCAGAAGGCGTCCGTGAGCGACATGCTCAAGAACGCCGAGTGCGCCGCGATCATCCAGGTGGTGGGGGCGGGGTCGGGGCGTTCGTTCGACATCGAGGCGGCCCGCTACGGCAAGGTCATCCTCATGGCCGACGCCGACGTCGACGGCGCGCACATCCGCTGCCTGCTGCTCACCCTGTTCCACCGCTACATGCGGCCGATGGTGGAGGCCGGCCGGGTGTTCGCGGCCGTGCCGCCGCTGCACCGCATCGAGCTCACCAACCCCGGGCGCGGCAAGGAGAAGTACATCTACTGCTACTCCGACGGCGAGCTGCAGAAGGTCCTGCGCGACCTGGAGCGGCGGGGCAAGCGCTGGAAGGACCCGGTGCAGCGGTACAAGGGTCTGGGGGAGATGGACGCCGACCAGCTCGCCGAGACCACGATGGACCCGCGGCACCGAGTGCTGCGCCGGGTGCGCATCGAGGACGCCGAGGGGGCCGAGGCCATCTTCAGCCTGCTGATGGGGAGCGACGTGGCGCCGCGGCGGGAGTTCATCGTCAGCAGCGCGGCCGAGGTCGACCGCGACCACATCGACGCCTGAGCCCGGAAGGGTGCTCCCGGGGCCTCATCTGGTTCCGAGTTCCTGCGACAACGGCTCAAGGAAGGCCCCGGGTCTCAACGAGCTCGGGGCCTCGCGCCCACGCCCTCGGTGACCACCATGCTTCAACCTCACTGACAGGACGACACCGGGCTTCCACAATGGCCTCCGACGTGTCGCCGACCGCAAGACGACCCCAGTGTCACTGGGCTGTGCCCTGGTCGGGCTTCAGGGTGACGGCCCAATGTCACGTCACCGCGCCTCAACTTGGCCCCTGAGCTCATGGTGATGCGGGGCTCAAGGTAGTGCTCGACTTCGGGCGCCAGCGGGCCCAGGGCGACGCCTGGCCCAGGAAGATGCCGAGTTTGGGGTGGCATCGGCCTCAGGGCGACGCCGGGCTCAGAAGGACGCCGGATTCTGGGCGTTATCGGGCTCAAGGCGACATCCCGGGCCTCGGGGCGGCACCCCCGTATCAGGACTTCTGGCCCAAGTAGGTGTGGCGTTGCCGGTGGATGGCACGCGGGCTGGCTTGGGGAAGTCCTCATGGGAGGTCGGCGTGAACCTCCCGGCGGATGCGCGTGCGCCGGCGTGCGGTAGGGCGAGAGTCTGCCTGACGACCCGAGCGACCCGGGCGACCGGTCTCGGCGGGGCCGTCCCGTACCCGCGGCCTCGGAGGGGCGGTTGCTTCCTCCGCCTCAGAGGGCCCGCCCTGCGGTGCGTCGGTCTTGGGACGTTGAGGGGCGTGCGGTGATGCGCCCTCTGTCGCATCTGGTCTTTCTCCGGCAATTCGTCTCAGAGCCACCGACGGTTCGGCTGTGAGAGTGGGGAGGGGCTCGTGAACAGCGCAGCGCGCCTTGGTTCTGTGTCTGCTGCGTCGCCGCCGAGATGAGCAGCGGTGGCGGCCGCTCGGGCCCAGGTGAGAGTCGGAGCCGAGTGCATCGACCGGCGTCGGCGTGTCGGGCCGGGCCGTCACCCGTCGCCTGCGCCCTTCGGGTGTGCCCGTGCTGGGCGTGGGAGCCGGTCATCACGGTGGCCGCTGGTAGGAGCATGTCGTGCTTGGGGCGTCGAGGGCCTTGCAGAAGCTTCGTTGGACGGCGTCGCACCGAACCAGCACTGCCCCCAAGGCTCTCAGAGCCTCAGGCGGGCTCTGAAGTCGCGGTTTGGGGTCAGGGGCGCCCCATGGGTGTTCTGGGGGCTCCTGGGGCCTCCTGGTGGGGCTGGTGGCCGCGCTGGCGGAGTTCGTGGGGTGACCTGGCGGAAGGACGGTGTGATCGACCGGCCAGCGGGTACGGGCCGGACGCCGCCGTTTCGCGGACGAGTCATGCCAGATCCCCCACGAAGTCACGGGCCGAGGGGCAGGGAGAGGGTGTCGATGGGGGCGACCGCGGGGGCGGTGGTGGATCTGGACGCGGCGCGCATGCAGATGGCGTTGTCGCTCGGCTGGCACATCGTCATCGCCTGTCTCGGCGTCGGCATGCCGGCCATCACCCTGCTGGCCGAGTGGCGGGGGCATCGCACCGGGGACAACAACTACCGCTTGCTGGCGCGGCGGTGGGCCAGGGCGCTCGGGGTGCTGTTCGCGGTCGGCGCGGTCTCGGGGACGATCCTGTCGTTCGAGATGGGCCTGCTGTGGCCGGGCATGATGGGCGTGTACGGCGAGGTCATCGGCCTGCCGTTCTCGCTGGAGGGCATCGCGTTCTTCGTCGAGGCCATCTTCCTCGGCATCTACCTCTACGCCTGGGACCGCCTGCGGCCCGTCGCGCACCTGCTGACCGGGATCCCGATCGTGCTGGCGGGGGTGGCCAGCGCGTTCTTCGTGGTCGCCGCCAACGCCTGGATGCAGCAGCCCACCGGGTACGAGGTCGCGGGCGGCCGGATCGTGGCCGTCGATCCATGGGCGGCGATGTTCAACCGGGCCACGCCGCCCCAGACGGTGCACATGATCCTGGCGGCGTTCATGGTGGCCGGTTTCCTGATGGCCGGCGTGTACGCGGTCGCCATGCTGCGCGGCCGGCGCGACCGCTACCACCGGCTCGGCCTGCTGCTGCCGCTCACGGTCGCGGCGGCCGTCACGCCCGTGCAGATCGGCGTCGGCGACTGGGCCGCGCACTTCGTGGCCGAGTACCAGCCGGTCAAGCTGGCCGCCATGGAGGGCGTGTTCCGTACGGGCCGCGGCGTGCCGCTGCACCTGGGCGGGATCGCGGTGGACGGCGAGCTGAAGTACGCCCTGGAGATCCCCTACGGCCTGTCCCTGCTGGCCCACTGGAACCCCGACGCGGAGATCACCGGCCTGGAGCAGGTGCCGGCCGCCGACCGGCCGCCGGTCAACATGGTGCACTGGGCGTTCCAGATCATGGTGCTGATGGGGTTCGCCCTGCTGCTGCTGGCGGTCTGCCTCGCGCTGTCCTGGAAACGGCGGCGTGACCTGCCGGAGTCCCCGTGGTTCCTGCGTGCCGCCGCGTTGTCGGGCGTGGCCGCCGTGCTGGCGCTGGAGAGCGGCTGGGTGGTGACGGAGGTCGGACGCCAGCCGTGGATCGTGTTCCGGGTGATGCGCACGTCGGAGGCGGTCAACCCCGCGCCCGGCCTGGTGTACGGGTTCGCGCTGGTCACGGCCGTCTACGTGGCACTGACCGTGGCCACCGTGTACGTGATGCGCCGCCTGTCCCGCGACGTGCCGGTGCCGCTGGCGCCGCAGGAGCCCGACGTCACCGGCTACAAGGTCGTGTGACGATGCCGCTGCCGCAGATCATGCTGGCCGTCCTGTGGATCGGGCTGACGGCGTACGTCCTGTTCGGGGGCGCCGACTTCGGCGGCGGCGTGTGGGACCTGCTGGCGGGCGGCGCCGAGCGCGGCCGGCGGCGGCGGGACCTGGTGGAGCACTCCATCGGCCCGGTCTGGGAGGCCAACCACGTGTGGTTGATCTTCGTGATCGTGCTGGCCTGGACCGGCGTGCCGGCGGTGTTCGCCTCGGTGGCCTCCACCCTCTACATCCCGCTCACGCTGGTGGCGCTGGGCGTGATCGGGCGCGGCGCGGCGTTCGCGTTCCGCAAGGTCTCCGCGCGGCTCTGGCAGCGGCGGCTGTTCGGCGCCACCTTCGCCTTCTCCTCGGTGGTGACCCCGTTCTTCCTCGGCGCCGCGGCGGGCGGCATCGCCTCCGGACGGGTGCCGCCCGGCATCGCCAAGGGCGACCTGGTCGGGAGCTGGGTCAACCCCACGTCGATGGCGGTCGGCGCGCTGGGCGTCGGCACGGCCGCGTACCTGGCCGCCGTCTACCTGACCCGCGACGCCCGGCGCGGCGGCCAGGAGGACCTGGCCGAGGAGTTCCGGCGGCGGGCGCTGGGCTGCGGCGCGGTGGTCGGCGTGCTGGCGGCGGTGAGCCTGCTCGTGCTGCGCGCCGACGCGCCCGCCCTGTTCGCCGAGCTGACCACCGGCCGCGCCCTGCCGCTGCTGGCGTTGTCGGTGCTGGCCGGGCTGGCCTCGCTGGTGCTGCTGTGGCGGCGGGCCTATCTGGCGGTACGCCTCAGCGCCGCGCTGGCCGTGACCGGGCTGCTGTGGGGCTGGGGCGTGGGGCAGTACCCCGTGCTGCTCCCCGGCCTCACCCTCGACCAGGCCGCGGCCACCGACGCGGTGCTGGGGGCCAGCCTTGGCTCGCTGGCCGCCGGCGCGGTCCTGCTGGTCCCGTCGTTGTGGTGGTTGTACGCCACCTTCCAGCGCGAGCGCGGCGAGGTCAGTCGCCGACCGGCGTGAGCAGGCCCGTGCGCACGTCGTAGATCGCGCCCGTCACCGGCATGTCGGCGGGCAGGAACGGGGTCGAGCGGATGCGCGTGAGGTCGTGGCGCAGCGCCTCGCCCTGGTCGGGGACGGTGTGGAACTCCAGGCTGCGGGTGTCCACGCCGCGGGCGCTGGTCAGCTCGTGCACGTCGGCGTCCGTCACCTTGGTCATCCCGCAGTCGGTGTGCGGCATGACCAGGACGCGTTCGACGCCGAGCAGGTACACGGCGAGGACCAGCGTGCGCAGTACGTCGTCGGTGACCCGCGCGCCGGCGTTGCGCAGGATCTTGGCGTCGCCTGGCTGGAGGCCCAGCAGGCCCAGCGGGTCGATGCGGGAGTCCATGCAGGTCACCACGGCAAGCCCGCGGGCTGCCCGGCCGGTGAGCCCGGAGTCGCCGAAGTCCTTGGCGTACTTCGCGTTGGCGGCATACAGGTCGTCGAACGCAGTCATGCCTCAGATCTTCCCTTACGTCCCAAAGATGATGCTTTCCGGGGTGGCGACTGGCGCGAGTTCCCGAAGGTCCCACGAAATTCACTCACCTTGAGTGATGATGTCGTCACCATCTGTACGCCGTCGAAGAAGGTCAGTCGTGAGTAGGTCCGAATCGCTCGCCGCGTATCTCCGCGCTCAGGCCCGGCGCCGCCTCGACCGTGTGGAGTCCAACGACGACGGGCGCAACGCCAGATGCGCGCTGGCCCTGCTCGACACCGCCGCGTACGCCGCCGGCCTGCCCGAGGACGACCCGATCGTCCTCATGCTCGACCAGGCGGGCTGCTACGGGCCGCTCGGCTGCGAGGAGTTCGACCCGGGGGAGGCCGGCGTCCGGCTGATCCGGTCGTGGACCGGCGGCGAGCCCCACGAACTCCTGCTCGCCCTGCCCGCCGCCATCGAGGCCGCCACCTCCGCCTGACGGCGGTCAGGCCGCGGGCTCGTTCCCCGGCCGCCACTTGATGCCGCAGCCGATCGAGGCGCGCTGGTCGGCCGGGACGGGATCGCCCGCGAGCAGCGCGTCGATCGCCGCCCGGAGCGAGGAGCCGGTCACCGGGACCGAGTTGCCCGGCCGCGACCCGTCGAACTCTCCCCGGTAGACGAGCCGCAGATCGCCGTCGTAGAGGAAGAAGTCGGGCGTGCAGGCCGCGCGGTAGGCCTTGGCGACGTCCTGGGTGTCGTCCAGCAGGTACGGGAACGGGAACCCCGCGCGCCGGGCCTGTTCGGCAAGGTGTGTGGGATCATCGTCGGGGTAGTTCACGCTGTCGTTGCTGCAGATGCCCACGACCGACAGCCTGGAGCCGTAGCCCGCGGCCAGCGTGCCGAGGCCCGTCTCGAGGTGCCGTACGTAGGGGCAGTGGTTGGACAGGAAGACCACGAGCGTGGCGGGGGAGCCCTTGAGGTCCGCGAGCGAGACGCTGCCGCCGTCGATGGCGGTGAGGTCGAAGGCGGGCGCGGGGGTGCCCAGGGGGACCATGAACGAATTGGCGGCCATGACCTTCATTCTCGTCGGCCGGGATGCCGGCGAAACAAGTCCAGGAGGTGAATGATGACCGGCATCGCGGAGTTCCGTACGACGGTCCTCGACTGCCCGGAGCCCCGGGCGCTCGCCGAGTTCTACTCGCGGTTGCTCGGCTGGCCCGTCACGTACGAGGACGAGACCTGGGTGGTCGTCGAGGACGGCGGCTCGCCCAAGCGCCTGGCCTTCCAGCGCGTGCCCGGCCACCGGCCGCCGACCTGGCCGGAGGGCGACCGGCCGCAGCAGCTCCACATCGACGTCACCGTCACCGACATGGACAAGGCCGAGCGGCAGGTGCTGGAGATCGGCGCGACCAAGCACGAGCGGCAGCCGAGCGAGGACGACAGCTTCCGGGTCTTCCTCGACCCCGCCGGCCACACGTTCTGCCTCTGCCGCGACTGACCGGACGCCCGCTCCCGCACGGGCCTCCACGCCGTTCAGGGAGCCCGGAGCCGGCGGAGGGGGGCCGAGGCCGCCCTCCGCCGGCCGGGGATCACTCCTGCGCGGCCGCCGGCGGCGGCGGCGCGTCGGCCTCCGGTCCGGCGGCCAGGGCGCCGCCGACGGCGCCGATGGTGTGCGTCAGACGCACGCCGGAGCCGTCGCGGCGGCCGATCTCCTCCGGCAGCGGCACCGGCTTGCCCACCGCCGACACGGCCTTGGCGGGCGCGGGGCCGGCCCAGGCGAGCAGCAGCTCGTCCTCGCCCTTCAGGAACCGCTGGGCCCGCACGCCGCCGGTGGCCCGGCCCTTGGGCGGGAACTCGGCGTAGTCGGAGACCTTGCCGCCCCCGACCTGCGTGCCCGGCAGCGCCGTCGAGGACCCGGCCACGGTGACCACCTGCGCCGGGCGCGAGGGGTCGACCACGCCGAACCAGATCGCCCGGGCGCCGTCGTCGAGCCGGATGCCGGCCATGCCGCCGGCCGGACGACCCTGAGGACGCACCAGCGAGGCCGGGTAACGCAGGAGCTGGGCGTCGGAGGAGATGAAGACCAGGTCGTGGTCCTCGGAGTCGAGCTCGGCGGCGCCCACCACGGTGTCGCCGTCCTTGAGGGTGATCACTTCGAAGTCGTCGCGGTTGGCCGGGTAGTCGGGCACCACCCGCTTGACCACGCCCTGGGTCGTACCGAGCGCCAGCCCGGGGCTGTCGGGGTCGAGCGAGCCGAGGCCGACGACCTTCTCGTCGGGCTGCAACGAGACGAACTCGGAGACCGGATGGCCGCCCGACAACGTCGGCGGGTTGGCCGAGGGCGGCAGCGTCGGCAGGTCGACCACCTGGACCCGGATCAACCGGCCCAAGGACGTCACCACGCCCACCTCGCCGCGTACGGACGTGCGCGCCACCGACACCAGCACGTCGTGCGCCGACCGATCGCCCTCACCGGCCAGCGGAGCCGCGTCGGAGGTGCGGGCCAGCAGCCCCGTGGAGGACAGCAGCGCCCAGCACGGGTCGTCGGCCACCTGGAGCGAGGCCACCGGCGTGCGGGCCACGCCCGGCGCCTCCAGCAGCACGGTACGGCGCGGCGTGGCGTACTTCTTGGCCACCTCGGCCAGCTCGCCCGAGACCACCTGCCGCAGCTTCGCCTCCGAGGACAGGATCTCGGTGAGCGCCGCGATCTCCTCGCTCAGCGTCTCCTTCTCCTGGTCGAGCTCCAGCTTGTCGAACCTGGTCAGCCGGCGCAGCGGCGTGTCGAGGATGTAGGCGGCCTGGATCTCGGTCAGGTCGAAGACTTCCATCAACCGGGCGCGGGCCTGCGCCGAGTCGTCGGAGGAACGGATGACCTGGATGACCTCGTCGATGTTGAGCAGCGCGATGATCAGGCCGTCGACCAGGTGCAGGCGCTCCTCGCGCTTGCGCCGGCGGTACTCGGACCTGCGCCGCACGACCTCCAGCCGGTGGTCGACGTAGACCTGCAGCAGCTCGCGCAGGCCGAGCGTGCGCGGCTCGCCGTCGACCAGGGCGACGTTGTTGATGCCGAAGGTCTCCTCCATCGGCGTGAGCCGGTAGAGCTCCTCCAGGACGGCCTCGGGGATGAAGCCGTTCTTGATCTCGATGACCAGGCGCAGGCCCTTGTGCCGGTCGGTGAGGTCCTTCAGGTCGGCGATGCCCTGGAGCTTCTTGCTGGTCACCAGCTCCTTGATCTTGGTGACCACGCGCTCGGGGCCGACGTTGTAGGGCAGCTCGGTGACGATGATGCCCTTGCGCCGCGGCGTGATCTGCTCGACCGCGCACCTGGCCCGCATGCGGAACGTGCCGCGCCCGGTCTCGTAGGCGTCGCGCACGCCCTGCAGCCCGATGATCGAGCCGCCGGTCGGCAGGTCGGGGCCGGGCACGAACTTCATCAGCTCGTCGAGCGTGGCGTCGGGCTTCTTGATCAGGTGGCGGGCGGCGGCCACGACCTCGGCGAGGTTGTGCGGCGCCATGTTGGTCGCCATGCCGACCGCGATGCCGGTGGTGCCGTTGACCAGCAGGTTGGGGAACGCCGACGGCATGACCGTGGGCTCGGTCTCCTGGCCGTCGTAGTTGGGCTTGAAGTTGACGGTGTCCTCGTCGAGCGACTCCACCATGAGCATCGCCGCCGGGGCCAGCCTGGCCTCGGTGTACCGCATGGCGGCGGGCAGGTCGTCGGGGGAGCCGAAGTTGCCGTGGCCGTCGACCAGCGGCAGGCGCATCGAGAACGGCTGCGCCAGACGCACGAGCGCGTCGTAGATGGCGCTGTCGCCATGGGGGTGGAGCTTGCCCATGACGTCGCCGACGACGCGCGAGGACTTGACGTGGCCGCGGTCGGGACGCAGGCCCATCTCGCTCATGGAGTAGAGGATGCGCCGCTGCACCGGTTTGAGGCCGTCGCGAGCGTCGGGCAGAGCCCGCTGGTAGATCACCGAGTACGCGTACTCGAGATAGCTCTTGCGCATCTCCGAGGAGACGTCGATGTCGACGATCCGCTCCTCGAAGTCCTCAGGCGGGGGTGCAGTCGTACGTCGGGCCATGTCGAACATTGTGCCGAAGAGACTCGGGTGCCCGCGACTCGTCGGCGCGCCGCCCTGGTCTTGACCAAGCAATTGCTTGGGTCTTAACGTCGGAGGCGAGGACCCCGTCCCCCCGCCTCCGGAGGCTCCGCCATGATCGAGTTCCATCCCGTGACCAAGCACATCGGCGCCGAGGTCACCGGGGTCGATCTGCGCAAACCCCTCTCCCCGGAAGACGTCGCGACCCTGCGCGCGGGATGGCTGAGGCACCTGGTGCTGTTCTTCCGCGACCAGCACATCGACGACGAGCAGCACCTGCAGTTCGCCCTCAACTTCGGCACGCTCAACCATCCGGCGTTCAAGAAGGACTCCGGCAGCCCGATCCACGTCCTCGACCAGACCTCCCCGAAAGGCGAGGGCGGGGACGAATGGCACAGCGACAACACCTTCGAGCCCACGCCGCCGATGGGCTCGCTGCTGCGCTGCATGCAACTGCCGAGCGTGGGCGGCGACACCTGCTGGGCCAACACCTACCTGGCCTACGAGACGCTGTCGCCGTCGATCCAGCGGCTGTGCGACGAGCTGACCGCCGTGCACGACATCACGATGTCGATGAAGAAGGCGATCTCCAAGGGGCACCCGTTCGACCTGGCCGAGATCCAGGCCAAATGGCCGCCGATAGAGCGCCCGGTGGTCCGCGTGCACGCCGAGACCGGGCGCAAGGCCCTGTTCGTCAACCGCGCGTCCACCACCCGCCTGGTGGGGCTGAGCGACCGCGAGAACGAGGCCCTGCTGCCGCTGCTCATCGACCACATCCGCTCGCCCGAGTACCAGTGCAGGCTGAACTGGCGTCCCGGCACGCTGGCCTTCTGGGACAACCGCCCCACCCAGCACTATGCGGTCGCCGACTACACCGAACGCCGCCGCATGCACCGCGTCACGATCAACGCCTTCCCCGAGCACGCGGACAAGGAGCGACTCACAGCCTGAGCGAGGCCCAGCTCGACAGGGCGAAGAACAGGAACAGCAGCACCTCCACGCCGTAGACGATGTTGCGTCCGGTCGGGCCGAACAGCACGTACGCCACGGCGGCGAGCGTGCACCCGACCACGAGGAGCACGTCCACCATCCCCAGCACGATCGCCAGCGCGAGGCGCACCAGGAACCACAGGAAGCCCAGGCCGAACCAGCTCGACATCGTGGAGTCGTCGTAGGCCCACCTCGACAGCGCCATGGGGGAGTAGAAGGAGGTGTCCCAGTACTCCTGCCAGCGCTCCCCGACGCCCGCCGACCGCTCCTTGACGGCGGCCTGGGCGTTCTTGAACTCGATGGTCTGCACGGTGCCGTTCGTCACGTCGATGAGCACCTGCCGGCGGACGACCTGGATCACGGCCGTGCCGTTCACCACGGCCATGAACTCGCCGGAACCGCTGTTGACCTTGTAGATGTGGTCGAAGCCCGCCACGTCCGGCTTGTCCGGGCTCTTGCGGGCGTCGCGGACGACCACGTAGAAGGCGTCGTCGTCGGCCTCGGGCAGGTTGTACTCGGCGCCGATCGAGAAGACGCCGACCGGCGTGACCAGCGAGGTCTCCCCCGAGAGCCGCACGACGCCGTCGCTGCCCCACTCCAGCTTCACCGGCAGGAAGGCGGGGTGGTAGGACGCCTTCACGTCGGTCCCGGCGCAGCCCGCCGTGGTGAGGATCATGACGGCCAGCACCACCCGGGCCATCATCTCGAAGTGATCTTTCGTGCTCCTCCGGCGACGCGTCGCCGCCGGTACGACCGGGGTGTGGACAAGCCCCGTCATCAGCCCTCCTGGGGGGCGAAAGCGCTTGACGACTGCTCAACGTCCCGTCCGGCCCCCCGGTTCCGGACGGCGGGGCCCGCGCCTTCCGGCCCTTCGACCGGTCGGAGACGCGCGGTGGGCCTGTTCCGTCGGTGGAAGCTGGTAATAAGGGGGGCATGATTGAAGCCCCCGACGCGGCGATGCTGCGCGAAGAGGCCGAGGAGCGGCTGCGAGCCCTGGCCGGCGACCACGCCCGGCTGCGCGACGACCAGTGGTCCGCCATCGAGGCGCTCGTGCTCGACCGGCGCAGGGTCCTCGTCGTGCAGCGCACCGGCTGGGGCAAGTCCGCCGTCTACTTCGTGGCCACCGCCCTGCTGCGCGAGCTCGGCGAGGGCCCCACGGTCATCGTCTCGCCGCTGCTCGCCCTCATGCGCAACCAGATCGCCGCCGCCGAGCGCGCCGGCATCAGGGCCGTCACGATCAACTCCGCCAACCCCGAGGCGTGGGAGGAGATCTACGGCCAGGTCGCCGAGGGCATGGTCGACGTGTTGCTGGTCAGCCCCGAGCGGCTCAACAACCCCGACTTCCGCGACAACGTGCTGCCCGAGCTGGCCGAGAGTGCCGGGCTCGTGGTCGTCGACGAGGCCCACTGCATCTCCGACTGGGGCCACGACTTCCGGCCCGACTACCGCCGGCTCGCCACGCTGTTCGACGAGCTGCCGCCCGGCATCCCGGTGCTGGCCACCACCGCCACGGCCAACGCCCGCGTCACCCGCGACGTCGCCGAGCAGATGGGCGAGGGCACGTTCGTGCTGCGCGGCCCGCTGGAGCGCGAGAGCCTCCACCTGAGCGTCGTCCAGCTGCCCTCGGCCGAGCAGCGCCTGGCCTGGCTGGCCCAGACCCTGCGCGAGCTGCCGGGTTCCGGCATCGTTTATACGCTCACCGTCGCCGCCGCCCACGAGATCGCCGGCTACCTGCGCGAGCAGGGCCACGAGGTGGCCGCCTACTCCGGCCAGACCGACCCGGCCGAGCGGCTGGCCGCGGAGGAGGCGCTGCTGAACAACAAGATCAAGGCGCTGGTCGCCACGAGCGCGCTCGGCATGGGGTTCGACAAGCCCGACCTGGGCTTCGTCGTGCACGTCGGCGCGCCGCAGTCGCCCGTCGCCTACTACCAGCAGGTCGGCCGGGCCGGGCGCGGCGTCGAGCGGGCCGAGGTCATCCTGCTGCCCGGCACGGAAGACCGCGAGATCTGGGCCTACTTCACCTCCCTGGCCTTCCCTCCCGAGCCCGTCGTGCGCGCCACGCTGCAGGCGCTCGAACAGGGCGGCGTGATGTCCACCCAGGCCCTGGAGACCGCGGTCGACCTGAGCCGCAGCCGCCTGGAGATGATGCTCAAGGTCCTCGACGTCGACGGCGCCGTGCGCCGGGTCAAGGGCGGCTGGGAGTCGACCGGCGAGCCCTGGGCCTACGACGCCGAGCGCTATGCCCGCATCGCCGCCGAGCGCAAGGCCGAGCAGGACGCCATGCTGCGCTACCTGACCACCGACGAGTGCCGCGAGCAGTACCTGCGCAGGCACCTCGACGACGAGACCGCCACGCCCTGCGGCCGCTGCGACAACTGCACCGGCCGCCACCGCTCGCCGGAGATCGCCGCCCAGGCCGTCGAGACCGCCCGCGAACGCCTGAGCAGGCCCGGCGTCGAGATCGAGGCGCGCAGGCAGTGGCCCACCGGCCTGGCCGACCTGTCCGGCAGGATCAAGCCCGAGCTGGGCGCCGAGCCCGGCCGCGCGCTCGGCCGGCTGACCGACATCGGCTGGGGCAACCGGCTGCGCGAGCTGCTCGCCGGAGCCGACGGGCCGATGGCCGACGACATGTTCAAGGCCGTCGTCCAGGTGTTGTCGGCTTGGGGCTGGCAGGAACGGCCGGTGGCCGTGGTCAACGTGCCGTCGGCGACGCGCCCGCAGCTCGTGCGCGGCTTCGCCGAACGGCTGGCCCAGGTGGGCCGGCTGACCTACCTGGGCGAGCTGGGCTACCGGGCGGGGTCGCCCGGCCGGCAGTTCAACAGCGCCAAGCGCGTCCAGGCGATCAGGGGCACGCTGGCGATGCCCAAAGACCTCGGCGTCGCGATCGCCCAGTGCGGCGGCCCGGTGCTGCTGATCGACGACCGCGTCGACACGGGCTGGACGATGACCCTGGCGGCGGCCCTGATCCGGCACGCGGGCGCGCCGGCGGTGCTGCCGCTCGCGCTGGCCACCACGTCCTGACCGGCGAGAGGAAGCCCGGCCGGGGCAGGAGAAGCCCGGCCGGGGAGCGGGTCAGAACGGCGGGCGTGCGCCCAGGTGCATGATGGCCTTGGCGGCGAGCCGGCACCCGGCGGCCAGCGACTCGGCCGGCGGCTTGCCGGCCAGCCACGGCGGCAGGAACCCGGCCGAGAACGCGTCGCCCGCGCCCGTGCCGTCAACGATCTTGTCGACCGGCTCGGCGGCCACCCGGACCGGGTCGGGGCGGCCGTTGCTGAACCACAGCGCGCCCTCGGCGTTCATCTTGATGACGACCTGCGGGAACCACGCGGTGAGCACCTTGGCGGCGGCCTCGGCGTCGTCGCGGCCGGTCAGCACCTTGGCCTGGTCGATGTTGGCGAACAGCAGCTTCGCGCCGTTGGTCCATTCGAGGAACGGCTCGGCGCCCGTGCGCTCCAGCGGCGCCGAGGAGGCGCAGTCGACCGAGATCGACATGCCCGTGCGGCGCGCCATGTCGAGCGCCGCCAGGCCGGCGTCGCGCGAGCCCTCGTTGACCAGCGTGTAGCCCGACAGGTGCAGGTGGGCGCCCGAGGTGAACAGGTCGCGCGGCAGGTCTTCGGGGGACAGGGCGGCGTTGGCGCCCGGGTCGGAGAGCATCGTGCGCTCGCCCTTGTGCGTGACGAGCACCACGCAGGTGCCGGTGGGCCGCTCGGGATCCATGACGAGCCGGGCGTCGACGCCGTAGCCCATCAGCTCCATGTCGCGGTTGCGGCCGGTGATGTCGGCGCCCCGGCGGCCGATGAAGGCCACCTCCGCGCCCTCGACGGCGAGCCACGAGGCGATGTTGGCGCCGGAGCCGCCGCCGTGCATCGTCACGATCGCGGGCGTGTCGCTCGCGCGGGCGAGCGCGTAACGGGCGCGCGCGACCGCGTCGGTCATGAGATCGCCCACCACGACGACCCGCGTCATGATGCCACCACCTTGCTGCCTTCAGAACGACCCTGGCCACGGCAAAACTAACAGCTTCCGGGCTGTTCGTGGGGCTGACCCCGGACACCGGGCAGCAGTCGATGCACAAGCGTTGCCCAAGAGGCCCACCGGTCTTGGCATGTGGGATGCGGGTTTACGCTCGTGGCGTGGAGGCACAGTATCCGGCTCACTGGGAGGCCGACGTCGTCCTGGCCGACGGGGGCACCGCGCACGTGCGCCCCATCAGGCCCGCCGACGCCGACCGTCTCCGTGCTTTCTACTCCCGTCTGTCGGCCGAGTCGATCTATTTCCGGTTCTTCGGCCCCCGGCCCCGGCTGTCCGACCGCGACGTCGAGCGCTTCACCAACGTCGACTACGACAACCGCGTGGCCCTCATCGCCACCATCGGCGCCGAGATGGTCGCGGTCATCCGCTACGACCGCACCGAGCCGGGCGAGGCCGAGGTCGCCTTCCTGGTCGAGGACGCCCACCAGGGCAGGGGCGTGGCCTCCGTCCTGCTGGAGCACCTGGCGGCCACGGCCCGCGAGCGCGGCATCGAGCGGTTCGTCGCCGACGTGCTGCCCGCCAACATGAAGATGATGGGCGTCCTGCGCCAGGCCGGCTACACCGCGCAGAGCCAGTTCGCCGACGGCGTCGTCCGCATGACTCTCGACCTGACCCCGACCGAGACCTCGGCCGAGGTGACGACCTCGCGCGAGCACCGGGCCGAGTCCCGGTCGATCGCGCGCCTGCTGGCCCCCGGCTCGGTCGCGGTCATCGGCGCCTCGCGCGAGCCCGGCGGCGTCGGCCAGACCGTCCTGCGCAACCTGCTGGCGGCCGACTTCACCGGCCCGGTCTACCCCGTCCACCGCCAGGTGCGGGCCGTCGCGGGCGTGCGGGCCTACCCGAGCGTGACCGAGATCGACGGCGAGGTCGACCTGGCGGTCGTGGCCGTGCCCGCCGAGGGCGTCCTCGACGTGGTCAAGGAGTGCGCCGAGAAGGGCGTCCACGGGCTGGTCGTGGTCTCCTCCGGGTTCGGCGAGACCGGCGCGTCCGGCCGCGCCCGGCAGGACGAGCTGGCCCGCATCGCCCGCTCCTACGGCCTGCGCGTGGTCGGCCCCAACTGCCTGGGCATCGCCAACACCGACCCGGCCGTCAAGCTCAACGCCACGCTGGCCGCCACCGTGCCGGGCCGCGGCCGGGTGGGCTTCTTCAGCCAGTCGGGCGCGCTCGGCACCGCGCTGCTCCAGCGCGTGGCCCAGCGCGGCATGGGCATCTCGTCGTTCGTCTCGGCCGGCAACCGCGCCGACGTCTCGGGCAACGACCTCCTGCAGTACTGGGAGGAGGACGCCGCAACCGAGGTGATCCTGCTCTACCTGGAGTCGCTGGGAAACCCGCGCAAGTTCACCCGGCTGGCCAGGCGCATCGCGCGCAACAAGCCGATCGTGGTGGTCAAGAGCGGCGGCACCCCGGCCGGCCACTCGGCCGAGGAGCTCGGGCTGCCCGACTCCGCGATCAGCTCCCTGTTCGCCCAGGCGGGCCTGATCAGGGTCGACGACCTCATCCAGCTCTTCGACGTGGGCCAGCTGCTGGCCTACCAGCCGCTGCCCGCCGGGCCCAGGGTCGCGCTCGTGACCAACTCCGACGCCCTCGGCCTGCTGGCCGCCGACTCCTGCCTGGCGGCCGGCCTCGAACCGCGCCCGCCGGTCAACCTGGGCGCCGCGGCCGGGCCGGCCGAGTTCGGCGCGGCGCTCGCCGGCGAGCTGGCCGCCGAGGAGGTCGACGCGGCCGTCGTGATCTACATGCCGCCGATCCCCGGCGAGTCGGACGAGGTGGCGGCCGAGCTGCTGCGCGTCTCGCAGGGGTCCGCCAAGCCGGTGCTGGCCACGTTCCGCGGGCATCTCGGCATGCATCCGTCGCTGCGCGTGCCCAGCGGCTCCGGCGGCACGCCCGCACGGGGCTCCATCCCGTCGTACGCGGCGCCGGAGGAGGCGGTCAGGGCCCTGGCCCACGTGGTGCGGTACGCCACCTGGCGGGCGCATCCGGCCGTGCCGCCGCCCGAGCTCGACGGCCTCGACACCGCCCGCGCCCGAGAGCTGGTGCTGGCCGCGCTGTCCGGCGCCCCGGCCCCGGCGGGGGAGGAGCCGGGCGGGTTCGCCGAGCCCGGCCCGCCGGTCGAGATCGACGCCACCGAGCTGCTGTCGTCCTACGGGCTGACCGTCTGGCCCGCCGAGGTCGTCCGCTCGCCGGAGGAGGCCGTCGGCGCCGCCGAACGGCTCGGCTGGCCCGTGGTGCTCAAGGTGGCCGACCCGGGCGCCTCGCGCCGCGCGGGCACCGTACGCCTGGGGCTCACCGGTCCCGAGATGGTGCGCCACGCCTACGCCGAGTTCGCCGACCAGCTCGGCGAGCGGGTCGAGCTGGCCGTGCAGCGCATGGCGCCGCAGCCGGCCGTGCCCACCGTCGTGGGGGTCGTCGAGGACCGCGCGTTCGGGCCGGTGGTCTCGTTCGGGCTCGGCGAGGTCACCGCCCGCCTGCTGCTCGACCAGGGCTTCCGGCTGGCCCCGCTGACCGGCGAGGACGCCGCCGCCCTGGTGCGCTCCGTACGCGCGGCCCCGCTGCTGTTCGGCCAGTACGGCTACCCGCCCGTCGCCGTCCCCGCCCTGGAGGAGCTGCTCGTACGCGTGGGCCGCCTGGCCAACGACCTGCCGCAGGTGGCCCGGCTCGACCTCGACCAGGTGCTGGTGGGGGAGTCGGAGGTGCTGATCCTGGGCGCCCGCGCCACCCTGCGCACCCCGGCCGGACCACGCCTGGACGGCGGCCCGAGACGGCTCTCCTGACCACGCCCACAATGTCGTTCATGTCTAGACAAAGACGTTGATAGAGCGTTATGTCTGGCGGGTGAGTGCACTGCGCGGCCCTGGCAGGATGGAGGCATGAGGGAAACCCGAGTCTCAGCCGCGGGCCTGCGTGAAGCGATCGAGCGCAGCGGCTACTACCCCGACCTCGTCACCGATGCGGTCGAATCCGCGCTGGGCAAGGAGGCCGTGACCGCGTTCGTGGTCCACCACGAGGCCACCTTCGATCCCGCGATGGAGGTCCGCAGGCACGTCACCGTCCTGGTGCTGTCGACGACGAGGCTGCTGGTCTGCCACACCGACGAACACCCGGCGGTCGAGGGCGTCTCGGCCTCCCACGCGTCCACGACCACCGAGGCGGTCCGCCTGAGCCGCGTGCAGTCGGTGGCCGTCACCCGCGTGGTGCCCGACCCGGCCTCCTACGTGCCCGGCGTCCCGCCCACGGAGGTCACCCTCACCATCGGCTGGGGCGCCATCTCCCACGTCGACCTGGAGCCCGCCACCTGCGGCGACGAGAACTGCGACGCCGACCACGGCTACACCGGCGCGATCACGGCCGACGACCTGTCGCTGCGGGTCAGCGAGGCGGCCGACGGCCCCGAGGCGGTCACCCACGTGCTGGCCTTCGCCAAGGCCCTGTCCGAGGCCACCGCCCGAGCCGCCGCCTGACCACGACGGCCCGCCGTTCGGAGCATCGCCCGGCCGCGCCCGGTCACCGTCAGGGCCGCCGCCTGACCACCCCCGGCCACTAGGATGTGGGGATGCTGCCGGACTACGGCTCCGGGTCGCTGGCGGACCTCCCCGGTTCGCTGCTGGCCGCCCTCGGCCTGACCGAGCCCAACCCGCTGGCCCTCGACCCCGCGGCGCGCGTCTGCCTGCTCCTGGTCGACGGCCTGGGGGCCGAGCTGCTCCGCGCCCACCCCGAGACCGCCCCCTTCCTGTCCGCCCTGCCCGCCCGCACCCTCACCGCCGGTTTCCCCGCCACCACCGTCACCAGCCTGTGCTCGCTCGGCACCGGCCTGACCCCCGGCGAGCACGGCATGGTCGGCCTGACGCTGGCCGTCCCCGGCACCGGCCACCTGTTCAACTGCCTGCGCTGGACCCTTCCCGGCGGCCTGACGATGGACCCCGAGGAGTGGCAGCCCGCTCCCACCGTCTACCAGCGCGCCGCCGCCCAGGGCGTCGACGCCGTCTACGTCGCCCCCGCCGAGTTCGAGGGCTCCGGCCTGACCAGGGCCGTCTACCGCGGCGTCCGCTACGTGGCCGCCGACGGCGTCGACGACATCGTCGCCCGCGTCGGCGAGGTGCTGCGCGCCGCGCCCCGCACCCACGTCACCGCCTACTACGGCAAGCTCGACGCCGTCGGCCACCTGGCCGGATGGGGTGGCGAGGAGTGGCTGAGCGAGCTCGCCGTGGTCGACGGCCTGGCCCGGCGGCTGGCCGAGACCCTGCCGCCCGGTACGGCCCTCTACGTCACCGCCGACCACGGCATGGTCAACGCCACCGAGAAGATCGACGCCGAGCGGGTGCCCGCGCTGACCGAGGGCGTGGCGCTGCTCGGCGGCGAGGCCCGGGCCAGGCACGTCTACGCCGAGCCCGGAGCCGCGGGGCACGTCCTGGAGGCGTGGCGCGCGACCCTCGGCGACCGCGCCTGGGTAGTGTCCAGGCAGGAGGCGGTCGAGTCCGGCTGGTTCGGGCCCCGGGTGCGCGAGGCGTGGCTGGGCCGCATCGGCGACGTCGTGGCCGTGCCGCGCGCCGGTCTGGCCGTCACCGCCCCCACCCGTCATCCGATCGAGGCGCTGTTCACCGGCTACCACGGCTCGCTGACCGCCGCCGAGCTCAACGTCCCGCTGCTGGAGGTATCCACCCGATGAGTGCGCTGATCACGCCCGCCGAGCTCGCCGCGCTGCCCGACGTGTCCGTGCTCGACGTGCGCTGGCGGCTCGGCGGCCCGCCCGGCGTGGAGCTCTACCGCGAGGGGCACCTCGCCGGCGCCGTCTTCTGCGACGTCGACGCCGACCTCGCCGCGCCCCCCGGCCCCGCCGGCCGCCACCCGCTGCCCGGCGCCGAGGAGTTCCAGCGGGCCATGCGCGCGCTGGGCGTGTCCGACGGTCGCCCGGTCGTGGTCTACGACGACGCCGGCTCCACGACCGCCGCCCGCGCCTGGTGGGCCCTGCGCTACTTCGGCCACCGGTCCGTACGCGTGCTCGACGGCGGCCTGGCGGCCTGGGCCGAGGCCGGCCTGCCGGTCACGAAGGACGAGCCCGACGTCGCGCCGGGCGACTTCACCGCCAGGCCCGGCGGCATGCCGACGCTGACCGCCGACGAAGCCGCCACGGTGGCCGCCGAGGGCGTGCTGCTCGACGCCCGCGCCGCCGAACGGTACCGGGGCGAGGTCGAGCCCGTCGATCCGGTGGCCGGGCACGTGCCCGGCGCGGTGAACGCGCCCACGACCGGCAACGTCGACCAGGGCGGCAGGTTCCTCGCCCCCGCCGTCCTGCGCGACCGCTTCGCCGGGCTGGGCGTGCGCGAGGGCGTCCCGGTGGGCGCCTACTGCGGGTCGGGGGTCACCGCCGCCCACGAGGTGCTGGCCCTGGAGCTGGCCGGCGTGTCCGCGGCGCTCTACGTCGGCTCCTGGTCGAACTGGGTCGCCGACCCGGCCCGCCCGGTGGCCACCGGCTGAGGCCGGAACGCGGTCAGCCGGCCGGGTGGAGCGGCCGGTCGCCCGCCCCGAAACAGACGAACCCCAGCAGGCCGGTCTTGGCCGACGCGCAGGCCAGAGCCGCGTCCGGCGCCTGCCCGGCGGCCAGCAGCTCGTGGAAGGCGCCCATCATGGCCATCGCCGCCTCGTCCCCGATGGGCACCATCCCCGCCACCACGCACGAGCTCCCGCGCGCCAGGAACGTGCCCGGCAGCCCCAGCGGCGCCCCCTCCGCCGGCGTACGGGCCATGCCCGAGTTGCACGCCGACAACACGACCAGCTCCGGCGCGCGGTGCAGGCCCAGCAGGTCGTAGGCCATGAGCTGCCCGTCGCCGAGGGTGATGCCGGACAGCAGCGGGCTGCGGGCGTGGAAGGCGCCGTGCGCGGCCAGATGGAGGACGTCGGCCTCGCCGAGCGCCGCCAGCACGTCGTCCCTGCGGCCGGGCACCGCCCGCGCGCCCGGATGGCAGGCCAGCACGCGGGCCACCTCCTCCTCCGCGTGCGCCAGCTCGGGCCCGGCCGCCGCCAGCACCACCGGCGCTCCCTCCCGCACGCGGGCCCGCCGCCGCGCGCCCACCCACGCCGCCGCGCTCGCCGCCACGCTCACGGGACGCTCACGCAGCCCCGGCAGCGCACCCCAGGGCAGGGTGTGCAGCGGCCCCACCGGCACCACCACCAGCGGCCGGTCACCCAGCTCGGCCACGAGCGGCCCCAGCAGCAGCCGCTCCAGCTCCGCGCCGGCGTCGGTCAGCTCGGTGAGCGCCTGGGCGGGACCGGCCACGTCGAGCCCCGCACCCCACTGACGCAGGGCGTGGCGCAGCCGCATGATCGCCTCACGCGCCTGCCGCACGTCGCCCAGCCGCCGCAGGATCAGCCGGTCGGCGGTGATCAGCACCACCAGCAGCGTCTCCTCGTCGGCCACGAACTCCACCAGCGCCGCGCCGTCGAGCGCCGCCCGGACCCGGTCGATCTCCACCAGGCCGCACGCGTGTTCCGGCGCCGCGACCGCGCGCCACCGCTCGGCCCATTCGAACACCTCGCCCGCGCACCCGTCGCGCACCGCCAGGCCCAGCCCGAAGGCGGCCAGCCGCTCCCCGGACCGGGCCGCGTGCGCCCGCAGCGCCGGATCCTCGAACGTCTCCACCTGCCCGCTCACCTCGGCCAGCCCGTCGCGGACCGCCCGCAGCGCCCCCGTGACGTCCTCCCGCAGCGCCGCCTCCAGAGCCAGGGCATGCTGGCGTACGGTCGCCGGGATCTGCGCGAGCTGCGTGGTCTGCGGCTCGGGGGCCAGCGAGGTCAGGCGGGTGCCGGCCGGCACCCAGCGCTCGGCGCGCTCGGCGTGCCGGGTGAGCCTGCGCAGCTGGGCCGAGGCCACCGGGTGGTCGTCGACGGAGAGCGCCGCCTCGGCCGCGCTCAGCCGCAGCGCCGCGGCGGCGGCCACGTGCGAGGAGACGTCCTCCAGCTCGTCGGCGCACCTGATCAGATCGGTGACCAGCTCGGACGTGACCGGCCCGAGCGCCAGCCGGGCGCGCAGGACGACCTCGCCGGCCAGCGGCAGCCACGACAGCCGCTCCTGCTCGGCCAGCTCGCGCGCCGCCTGCTCGGCCACCTGCCGCGCCCGGTGGGGGTCGCCGGTGAGCAGCTCGACCTGGGCCAGCTTCAGCCGCGCCTCGGCCAGCGCCACCTGCGCGCCGGACGACTCCAGATCGGGCACGGCCAGGCTCAGCATCGCCCTGGCCTCGCCGGGCAGGTGCGCCGCCAGCAGCGCGCCGGCGAAGTCGGCCCGCATCGTGGCCAGCCGCTCGGGGAAGCCGAACAGGGTGTCCTCGGCCTCCCGGTAGTGCTCGAACGCGCCCGCGATGTCCCCCCGCCGCACGGCGAGGAACGGCAGGTTGGCGGCCGACAGCCGGGCCAGGTGGCGCAGGCCGGCGTATTGGGCGATCTGCAGGCAGGCCGCGATGTCGCGCATGGCGGCGTCCCAGTCGCCGCGGTAGGCGTGGATCAGGCCGCGGTTGAGCAGGCCGCCGGCCAGGAACCGCCGGTCGTCGACCGTGCCGGGCGCGGCCACGAGGGCCCGCAGCGACCGGTCGCAGGCGGCGATGGCCTCCTGGTGGCGGCCCAGGTGGGCCAGGGCGACCGCGCGCTGCGTGTCGAGCTTGGCGCGGTCGAGCGGCGACAGGTAGGCCCAGGCCAGGGCGGCCACGCGCAGGGCCTGGAGCGGGTGCCCGCGCTCGGTGCGCACGGTGACCAGCGACAGCCGCGCCTGGGCCTGGCGCTCGGCCGGAGCGCCCGGGATGGCGATGGCCTGCCGCAGGCAGTGTTCGGCGGCCAGGAGATCGCCCAGCTCGCGGGCGGCCAGCGCCATGGCGCGCAGCGCGATCGCCTCGGCCTCGGGCGCCTCGGCGCGGCGGGCGGCGGCCAGGACGGTGCGGCCGGCGTAAAGGGCCTGCTCGGGATCGACGTGCGCGCGCAGCACGGCGGCCTCGGCCGCCTCGACGAGCGGACCGTGGTCGGCTGCTGATCCTGGTGGGGGAGAAGTGACGCTCATGGCGGGCTGACCGGCGGGGAGGAGGGGTGGGGGCGTACGGCGCGGGCGCGTGCCTGGGCGGCGGCGGCGTCACGGCCGGATGCGCACCCACCTGGTCTGGACGGGGGCGTGACCGGGACGGTGGTACACGACGCTCAGCCATCCGGGCGGCAGCCCGGTGGCGGCGAACCGGCCGTTCTGGGTGACCTGCCGGGTGAGCGTCAGGTGGGGGGTGCGCACGTCGATGACGGCGCCCTCCCCGGGATCGGGAAAGATCTGCCCGGCGACGTCGATCAGCCCGTCGCCCACGGTCACCTCCAGGTCGAAGGTGAGACCGTCGGTGACGAACCGCACCAGATGGGAGCCGTCGTCGCGGTCGGGCGCACCGGACCGCGCGGCGCGGCCCCCGCCGTGGTCGGCTGGGTTGGCGGTCACCGCCTGGGGAACGCGCAGCCCGTAGATGTCACGCGCGGCGGCCGACACGTGCCCGGGCATCGGATCCATGCCGGCGGCCAGCCGGAGCGCGGCCAGGAAGTACTCGTCGTTGATCATTGCGCTGTCTCCTGTAGTGAGAGCAGAGTGCGCAGTTTCTCCAGGCAGCGGGCCCTGGTCGGCCCCACGCTGCCCACGGGCAACCCGAGCCGCATCGCCATCTGCTGGTTTCCGAGATCGGTCGCGACCAGCTGCAGCAGAGTGCGGCAGGGTTCCTGCAGGGCGGAGACCGACTTCCACAGCAGACGCCTGCCGTCGGCCTCCAGCACGGCGGACGCGGGGTCGGGCTCCTCGACGGCCCCGAAGGTGGGCCTGCCCTCCGGATCGGCGACCAGCAGGCCCGACGGCTCCTTCCGCAGCAGCAGGAGCGCCTCACGGCGGGTGGTGGTCATCAGCCAGCCGCCCACCCGCGAGGGGTCGCGGATGTCGTGCATGTGCTGGAGCAGCCGCAGCCAGGCGCCCTGGACCGCGTCGGCGGCGTCGGCCTCGCCCAGCCCGCACGAACGGGCCAGCGCCCACATGCGCGGGCCGAACCGGGACTCCATCTCGTCCCAGGCGGATCGGTCGCCGTCGGCCGCGTCGCGGAGCAGCTCCGCCGGATCGCGCAAGTCGCTCATGCGGCCTCCTTTCGTCCCGAACGGGGAGGTCATCCTGCCTCCGCGTGATTGGTCGAGGACTGAGCGTAAACTCTACAGACTCGTGGGTACGAGAACTCCCAGATCGGGAATTTGCCGGGACTGCCGGGGGTCGAGCAGTCGTTCGACGGCTTCCTTGGCCGGTTCGCGCCGGGCGGCGTCGGCCACGGCCCCCGACACCAGTGCGGTGGCGAACGACGTGCCGCTCCAGGCCGCGTAGCCGGCGAACTCGCCCGTGTCCAGGAAACTGCTGGTCAGCCAGTCGCCGCGGGCGCAGGCGTCGACCCAGGTGCCGTACCCGGAGAAGGGCGCGCGGCGCTCCTGGGCGGCGTCGAGGGCCGCCACGCCCACCGCGCACGGCAGGGCGGCGGGCCAGAACGGCCGGTCGGAGGCGGTGTTGCCGGCGCAGGCCACCGTCACCGTGTCCTTCAGCGCGCCGATGGCGTCGGACAGCAGGGGCGGCGGCCGGTCGTCGAAGGAGTGGCAGCCGAAGGAGAGGTTGAGCACCTGGGGCGGGTCCTCGCGCATGCGGTGGAGGGTGCGCACCACGGTCGCCTCGTCGCCCAGGCCGTCGCCGTCGAGCACCCGGCGGACCCGCAGCCTGGCGCCCGGCGCCCGGCGGGTCAGCAGGCCGGCCACGAACGTGCCGTGCCCGGCCTGCGCCCCCTGGGCCGCGTCGGCGCTCTCCGGGCCGAGCCTGGCGTACCAGTCGCTGCCCGACCACCACGGGTGCTTGGCCACGCCGGTGTCGAGCAGGGCCACGACCACCTCCGAACGCGACCTGGCCGGCCGGAAGGAGACCGGCGGCGTGGGGAACGGCCGGGACGCCGGCCCGCCGAAGAACAGCGGCTGTCCGGTGAGCACGTGGTTGGGTGAGGCCCGGAAGCCCCGGTCGCGCAGCTCGGCGGTGATCTCGCACGGGTCCACCCCGGCCGACAGGTGCAGGACGGTGACCCCGTCGGCCTCGGAGACCGCCTGCGTCCAGCGGGCGGCGGCCGACACCGCGCCCCGGTCGACCAGCACCTGACCTGGCCGGATGAACGCCTCGCCGACAGATTGCATGTCCATGAGCCGGTATGTTTCCCCGCCCGCCACAACTGTCACGTGACACGCCCGCACCAACTTGGTATGGCCCCCCTCTGGTGTCCGATGGCGACCGACGGTAGTCTTCCCCTAGTCACTTGTGATCATCCCGGGGCGAGGCCGTTGGGGAAGGCGCACCTCGTACCGAAACGGGAGGTCCGGTGTCTGCTCGTGGCGTCCTTTACGTCCACTCGGCTCAGCCCGCGCTGTGCCCTCACATCGAATGGGCAGTCGCGGGTGTCCTCGGCGTGCCCGTTGATCTGACGTGGACACCGCAACCAGCCGCGCCGAACGTCGTGCGCGCGCAGGCGGAGTGGGAGGGCCGCGCCGGCATCGCGGCGGCCATCGCCTCTTCCCTCATGGGCTGGCAGCGCCTGAGATTCGAGATCACCGAGGATCCCTCGCCCGGCGTCGACGGCTCCAGACACGCCTACACGCCGACGCTCGGCGCCTTCACCGCGGTCATCGGCGCGGCCGGCGACATCATGATCCCCGAAGACCGCCTGCGTGCCGCCATGATGATGGCCGCCCAGGGCCGGTGCGTGCTGGAGGACGAGCTCGACAAGCTGCTCGGCCGGCCGTGGGACGAGGAGCTGGAGCCGTTCAGGTACGCCGGCGACGGCGCTCCCGTCCGCTGGCTGCACGCCGCCGTCTGACCTGACCCACCTCCCGCCGAGCGCCTGCCGGGGGCGGCCCGCGGCAGGCACGTCATGCCCTGAGCCGCCCGGCTTCTCGAACAACGGAAAGGCCCCGCACCGGGTCTCGGTGCGGGGCCTTTCGCGGAACCGACCTCTACAGCGGGATGTTGCCGTGTGCGCCCCTGGCCGGGGTGGCCTGGGCGAGCACCTTGGCGATGGCGCCGCGCGTCTCCGCGGGCTTGATCACCTCGTCGATGACGCCCAGCTCCTGGGCCCGTGCCAGGCCGCCGGCGAGCTTCTCGTGCTCCTCGGCGAGCCGCTGCTCCAGCGCGGGCCGCTCGTCCTCGGGCGCCGCGGCGAGCTCGCGCCGCTTGAGCACGCGCACCGCCGCCACGGCCCCCATGACCGCCACCTGGGTGGTCGGCCAGGCGAACACCTTGGTGGCGCCCAGCGCCCGCGAGTTCATCGCGATGTACGCCCCGCCGTACGCCTTGCGGGTGACCAGCGTGACCCGGGGCACCGACGCCTCGGCGAAGGCGTGCAGCAGCTTGGCGCCGCGCCGGACCACGCCGTCGTGCTCCTGGCCGACGCCCGGCAGGTAACCGGGCACGTCCACGAGGACAACCAATGGCACTCCGAAGGCGTCACACATACGTACGAAGCGAGCGGCTTTCTCGGCGGACGTGGCGTCGAGGCAGCCGCCCAGCCGCAGCGGGTTGTTGGCGACGACGCCGACCGTCCGGCCGCCGAGGCGGCCCAGCGACGTGACGACGTTGGGCGCCCATTTGGCGTGCAGTTCGACGCCGGCCTCGTCGAGCAGGCCGTTGACCAGCGGCTTGACGTCGTACGCCCGGCGCGCGGACTCCGGCAGCAGCGAGGAGAAGTCGACCTCCTCGACCGCGCCGGGCCGCACCCGGCCCTGGTGGCCGAGCAGCGTGGCGAGCCGGCGCGCCTGGAGGTAGGCGTCGGCCTCGGTCTTGGTGACGACGTGCACGACGCCGCTGCGCCTGCTGTGCGGCTCGGGGCCGCCCAGCGCCTCGCTGTCGACGCTCTCGCCGGTGACGCTGCGCACGACGTCGGGGCCGGTCACGAAGATGCGGCCGGTGTCGGCCAGGATCACCAGGTCGGTGAGCGCCGGGCCGTAGGCGGCGCCGCCGGCCGCCGGGCCGACGACCACCGAGATCTGCGGCACGACGCCCGACGCCTTGGTCATGGCCGCGAACACCCGGCCGACGGCGTGCAGCGACTCGACGCCTTCGGCGAGCCGGGCGCCGCCGGAGTGCCAGATGCCGATGACCGGCACCCGCTCGCGGACGGCCACGTCGTAGGCGTGCACGATGTGCTCGCAGCCCTCGCTGCCCATCGCGCCGCCCTGGAAGCGCGCGTCGCTGCAGAAGGCCGCGACGGGCACGCCCTCGATCCTGCCCATGGCGGCCAGGACGCCGCTGTTGTCCTGCGGGGTGATGAGCCGCAGCGAGCCCTCGTCGAGCAGCGCTGCCAGGCGGACGACTGGATCGCGGGGGTCGGCGGGCTCCTGGCCGGAGCCCTCACCCACCACCCGGCTGTCCAGTACGGTCATCAAGCCCCCTTGAAGACGACGGTCACGTTGTGCCCGCCGAACCCGAAGGAGTTGTTGACCGCGGCGATGTCGCCCTGCGGCAGCGAGCGGTTGGCGCCGTGGACGATGTCGACCTCGATGCCGTCGTCGAGGTTGTCGAGGTTGATGGTGGCCGGGACGATCCGCTCCTGCAGCGCCTTGATCGTGAAGACGGACTCGATGCCGCCGGCGCCGCCGAGCAGGTGACCGGTCATGGACTTGGTCGAGGTGACCAGCGGGTGGGTGCCGATGGCCTTGGCCACGGCCTGCACCTCGCCGACGTCGCCCGCCGGGGTGGAGGTGGCGTGCGCGTTGACGTGCTTGACGTCGAGGCCGGTGATCTCGGCGTCGGTCAGCGCCTGCGTCATCGCCATGATGATGCCGCGGCCCTCGGGCTCGGGCTGGGTGATGTGGTGGGCGTCGGCCGAGTAGCCCACGCCGGAGGCGTAGGCGTAGATGCGCGCGCCGCGCGCCTTGGCGTGCTCCTCCGACTCCAGCACCACGATGCCGGCGCCCTCGCCGAGCACGAACCCGTCACGGTCGCGGTCCCACGGCCGGGAGGCGCCCTGCGGGTCGTCGTTGCGGGTGGACATCGCCCGCGCGGCGGCGAATGCGGCGATGTTGAGGCCGTGGATGGCGGCCTCGGTGCCGCCGGCGACCACCACGTCGGCGCGGCCGAGCCGGATCATGTCCATGGCGTAGCCGATCGCCTCGGCGCCGGAGGCACAGGCGGAGACGGTGGCGTGCACGCCCGCCTGGGCGCCCAGGTCGATGCCGATCCAGGCGGCCGGGCCGTTGGGCATGAGCATCGGCACGGTGAAGGGCGACAGCCGGTTCCAGCCGCGCTCCTTCCACGTGTCGTACGCGGTCAGGGTGGTGGTGATGCCGCCGATGCCGCTGGAGACCACGACGCCCAGCCGCTCGGGAGCCACCTCGGGGGCGCCGGCGTCCTGCCAGGCCTCCCTGGCGGCGACCATGGCGAACTGCTCGCTGCGGTCGAGACGGCGGGCCTCGGGGCGGGGCAGCACCTCGGTGGGGTCGACCGCCGCCGTCCCCGCGAACCGCACGGGGACGGAGTCGATCCACTCCGTGGTGAGGGTCTCCACACCCGACTGACCGGCGAGGAGCGCCGTCCAGGTCGAGGTGACGTCTCCACCGACGGGCGTCGTCGCGCCGAGCCCGGTGACGACGACACGTACCCGGTTCGCACTCACGTTTTCGCGCTCCTTACTGGTCAGAACTGTTGGGCGTCAGGCCTGGATGAAGTTGAGGACGTCCTTGACCGTCTTCAGGTTCTTCAGCTGGTCGTCGGGGATCTCGACGCCGAACTCGTCCTGAGCGGCCACGGCGATCTCGACCATGGACAGGGAGTCGATGTCGAGGTCGTCGACGAAGCTCTTCTCGGGGGTCACCTCGCCGGCCGGAATGCCGGTGATCTCGTTGATGATCTTGCCGAGGCCCGCGAGGATCTCCTGCTCGGTGGCAGCCATGTCGCTATTTCTCCTTCATTTCTGGTTTCTGTACGGCGTCCGCCGTACGAGCTGAGGTACGGCGGACGCCGTACCGGATCCTACGGAATCTCGATCACTTGGCCCGCATAGGTCAGACCGGCGCCGAAGCCGAGGATGAGCGCGAGGTCGCCTGAGCGGACCTCGCCGCGCTCCAGCATCCGCGAGAGCGCGAGCGGGATGGAGGCCGCCGACGTGTTGCCCGCGGTGACGATGTCGCGGCCGATGACGGCCTTGTCGGCACCGAGCTTGCGCGCGATGGCCTCGATGATGCGCAGGTTGGCCTGGTGGGGGACGAACGCCGCCAGCTCCGAGGGGTCGACCCCGGCGCGGGCGCACGCCTCCAGGGCCACCGGGTGCAGCGCGGTGGCCCAGCGGAAGACCGTCTGGCCCTCCTGGGAGAGGAACTTCGTGCGGTCGGCGATGGAGATGGCCTCGGACTTGTCGCCGGCGCTGCCCCAGACAACCGGGCCGATGCCGGGCGTGTCGGTCGGGCCGACCACGGCGGCGCCGGCGCCGTCGGCGAAGATCACGGCCGTGGACCGGTCGGTCCAGTCGACCCACTGCGACAGCTTCTCCGAGCCGATGACCAGCACGTTCCTGGCGGCGCCGCCGCGGACCGCAGCGCTGGCGGTGGCCAGCGCGTAGCAGAAGCCGGCGCAGGCGGCGTTGACGTCGAAGGCGCCCGGGGACTGGATGCCCAGCCGGTGGGCCACGAGTGCCGCGGCGTTGGGGATCTGGGTCTCCAGCGTGCAGGTGGCCACGATCACCAGGTCGATCTCGTCGGGGGTCAGGCCGCTGGCGGCCAGCGCCTTGCCGCCGGCCTGGACCGCCATGTCCTCGACGGACTCGGTGGCCGAGGCGACCCGGCGCTCCTTGATCCCGACGCGGGACTGGATCCACTCGTCGTTGGTGTCCATGGTCTTGGCCAGGTCGTCGTTGGTGACGACGTTGTCCGGCTGGTAATGGCCGAGGGCCAGAATCCGGGCGCCGGGGGCGATGTCGGGGATCCTCACTTGATCAGCTCCCTGGCCGCGTCGAGGTCGTCGGGTGTCTTCAGCGCCACGGTCTCGACGCCGCGCAGGCCGCGCTTGGCGAGCCCCGTCAGCGTGCCGCCGGGCAGCAGCTCGATCATCTTGGTCACGCCCAGCTCGGCCATCGTCGCCATGCACAGGTCCCAGCGGACGGGGCTGCTGATCTGCGAGATGAGCCGCTGGACGAACTCGGCGCCGGTGGCGGCGGGCCGGCCGTCGGCGTTGGACAGCAGCGTGACCTGCGGGTCGCCGGGCACGACGTTCCAGGCCGCCTCGCGCAGGGCGTCGACGGCGGGGGCCATGTGACCGGTGTGGAACGCGCCGGCCACCTTGAGCGGGATGAGCCTGGCGCGGGCGGGCGCGTCGTCCTTGAAGGCGGCGAGCTGCTCCAGCGTGCCGCCCGCCACGATCTGGCCCGCGCCGTTGATGTTGGCCGGGGTCAGCCCGTGGCGCTCGATCGCGGCCAGCACGTCGGCCTCCACGCCGCCGAGCACGGCGGTCATGCCGGTCTCGGTGACGGCGGCGGCCTTGGCCATGGCCTGGGCGCGCTCGCGGACCAGGCCCAGCGCCTGTTCGGAGGTGAGCACCCCGGCCAGCGCGGCCGCGGCGAACTCGCCCACGCTGTGGCCGGCCAGCAGGTCGGGGGAGGCCCCCAGCGCCTCGGCGGCGGCCAGCGCGGCGGCCACGAGCAGCGGCTGGGCCACGGCGGTGTCGCGGATCTCGTCGGCGTCGGCGGTGGTGCCGTAGGCGACCAGGTCGATCCCGGCGACCTCCGACCACGCACCGAGTCTGTCGGCCAGACCGGGCAACTCGAGCCAGGGGGTCAGGAAGCCTGGGGTTTGGGCGCCTTGGCCCGGAGCGACGAGTACAAGCACAAAAACCACCATGCCCTGTAGAACTTCGACACGCGGATGGAGATCCGTACGAACTTTGTCCCGGGTGTTTTGTAGGAACCCTACAGTGAAGATTTCGGGAATGTTACGTTAGGGCCCGCCATGCCGCGGCGCCTTCGGAAAGCCGGCCCAGGATGAGACCGACCTGCAGCGTGAAGGCCGACCTGCCCTCGGTGGGCTGGTAGCCCGTGAGTTCGGTGATCTTCTTCAGACGGTAGCGGACCGTGTTCGGGTGCACGAACAGCAGCCGGGCCGTCGCCTCCAGGGAGGTGCCCTGTTCGAGGTAGGTGGCCAGCGTATCGAGCAGGGGTGTGCCGGCCAACGGCAGGTAGACGTTCTCGATGAGCTGCTCCCTGGCGTCGGCGTCGCCGTCGAGGGCGCGTTCGGCCAGCAGGTCCTCGGCGTGCACCGGCCTGGGGGCGTCCGGCCAGCCCGCGGACGCCTTCAGCCCGGCCAGCGCGGCCCGCGCCGACCGCGCGGCGGCGTGCAGGTCGGGGACCTCGGGACCGATGACGATCGGGCCCACGCCGAAGCGCGCCACGACCTGCCGGGCCGCGTCGTGGACGCTGTCGGCGCCGCCCACGATCACGATCAGCCGGTCGGCCTGCACGCCGGCCAGCAGGTCCATGCCGATGCGGCGGCCCTTGTCGCGCAGGCCGTCGATGACCGCGCGCGGGTCGTCGTCGGGGGCGTGCCCGGCGATCACGACGACGGGGGAGGAGGTCCAGCCGAGCGCGGCGGCCCAGGAGTGGAGGCCGTCGTCGACCTCGCCGCGCACCAGCGCGTCGACGATCAGCGCCTCCAGCCTGGCGTCCCAGGAGCCGCGGGCCTCGGCCTCGCGGGCGTAGACGTGCGCGGCGGCGAAGGCCACGTCGCGGGTGTAGCGGAGCATGGCCTGCTGGAGCTGGTCCTCGCCGCCCGGCGCGGCCAGCTCGTCGGTCTGGGCCTCGACCACCTCGACCACGACCCTGACGATGTCGACCGTCTGCTGGAGCGAGATCGAGCGCTTGAGCTCGCGCGGGGCCGTGCCGAAGAACTCGATGCTGGGCGTCGGCCGGTTCTCGCCGGCGTGCTGGAACCACTCCACGAACGCGGCGATGCCGGCCTGGGCCACCAGGCCCACCCACGAGCGGTCCTCGGCGCTGAGCGCGCGGAACCAGGGGAGCTGGTCGTCCATGCGGGCCATCGCCGCCGTGCCGAGCGCGCCCATGGCGCGCTCGAGCCTTCGCGTGGTGTCCTCCCGGGTCCGGTCTGTCACGCCTCCTAGAGTGCCAGGTCGGTTCCGATGACCGGAACGGTGGTGTTTCAGATGACCGCAACCGCCGTGATCAGGCCGATCGCCACGTGGGTGACCGCCAGCAGGCGCGCGCCGGGCTGCAGCTCCGGCTCCTTCACCAGCTCGCGTACGGAGATCCCGACGACCTTGTCGAACACCAGCATCGCCACCGTCTGCACCACGATGCCGACCAGCCCGAACACGGCCGTGCCCGCGAGCCCCTCGGCCAGCCGGCCGCCGGAGGACCAGATGGACGCGGCCACGATGAGCCCGATCGCCGCCAGCGCGGACGTGGTGAGCAGCGTGGCGTTGGCGTTGCGCTCGGTGCGGATGATCTCGCTCAGCTTGCCGGGCGTGGCCCAGTCGATCACGTAGAAGCCGACGATCAGGAGGATCACGCCGACGGCGGCGTACGCGGCGATCGCGCCGGCGCCGCGGGCCAGGACTTCGAGAAGGGTCACGTCATTTCCAATCACGGGGGTGCTTCAGATCGCGATGCGATGAGGGACGAAGGAGGAGGTGTCGTCGGTGATCAGGCCGGTGGTCTCCCTGATGCCGAGCCCGGCGGCCTCGTCGGCGACCATCCAGGCCCCGAGCACCGGCCGCTGGCCCTCGAAGGCGGGCAGGGCCTCGAACCCCTGGAAGACGTAGCCTTCCCGGCCGTAACGGCCCGGGGTCTCCTGGGTGCCCTCGGGGGTGACGATGCGCATCGAGGCGCCCTCCCTGCCCAGCAGCGGCTTGGCGATGTAGGAGGTCAGCTCGCGCGGCCCGTCGAGGTAGGCGGGCAGCAGGTTGGGATGGCCGGGGTAGAGCTCCCACAACACGGCGAGCAGCGCCTTGTTCGACAGCAGCGCCTTCCACAGCGGCTCGATCCAGGTGGAGTGGCGCACCGCGTGCCGGCCGAAGTCGTCGGCGAGCATCCACTCCCAGGGGTAGAGCTTGAACGCCGAGCGGATCATCTCGTCCCCGGCGTCGACGAAACGGCGGTTGAGCTCGTCCCAGCCGATGTCCTCCATGGCGACGGCGACCGTCCGCCGGCCCGCCTGCTCGGCGGTCTCCTGCAGGTAGGCGACCGTCATGGCCTCCTCGCCCGTCTCGTCGGCGTTGGTGAAGGCGAAGTGCGTGGGGCCGGGCGGCAGCGGCAGCTCGCGCCAGCGCTCGATGAGCCGCTCGTGCAGGGAGTTCCACTGGTCGTCGCCGGGGTGGGCGTCCTGCAGCCAGAACCACTGGATCACCGACGACTCCACCAGCGACGTCGGCGTGTCGGCGTTGTACTCCAGCAGCCGGGCCGGGCCGGTGCCGTCGTAGCGCAGGTCGAAGCGGCCGTAGAGGTGGGGGTCGCGGCGCTCCCAGGAGCGGGCCACGGCGTCCCTGGCCCATTCGGGGACGGCGAAGTCGGCGTAGCGGCCGGTGGAGACGACGTGCTCGACGGCCCGCAGGCACATGCCGTGCAGCTCCTCGACCTGCTCCTCCAGCGACTCCACCTCCTCCAGGGACAGGACGTAGTGCACCGACTCGTCCCAGTAGGGCCTGCTCAGGCCCTCGGGGTGGGCCGCCCGGTGGTAGGCCAGGCCCTGACTCTCGATCGTCTTCTCCCAGCCGGGCCGGGCGATGCCATGCTCGCGGCGCACGTCAGCTCCCGCCGCCCCAGCTGTTGCCGAAGCCGCCGCGCTGGATCGACTTGCCGTTGCGGCTGGAGATGTTCACGTCGGACGGCCGGTACGTGGTGCCGCCCTGCATGCGGTTGCCGACCCGGTGGCCGCCGTAGTACCACATGTAGGCGCCGCGCGAACCGGCGTAGTAGTGGGACCCGCCGCCGCTGCCGCTGCCGCCGTCGTCGTCGCAGTAGTCGTCGTCGACGACCTCGTACGTGCCGTCCTCCAGCTGCACTACGCAGTCGGCGGTGACGTCGTCGTCGTCCTGGGTCGCGGCGCAGTAGCCCACCAGCATCACCGACAGGACCCCGAGAATGGTCAGTGGTACGGCCTTGGACGATTTGCGCGGGGGTGGGGGGCCGGCTTGCGCGGCGGGTGTGCCATCTAGCTCCTGCTTTCCTGGGCGAATCAGCCTATCGGTGCGCTTCGCCCCCGTTCAATGCCGGTGGTCGTCGGCTCGGGTATGAATGACTCATGGAACCGGTCCAGGCCCTGCGCGAGATCGCCTTTCTGCTCGAACGCGCAGGTGAGCCCACCTATCGGGTCCGCGCGTTCCGCCGCGCGGCCGCGGTCGTGGACGACCTGCCGGAGGGCGAGCTCGCGCGGCTGGCCGGAGCCGGCGGGCTGGGCGACCTCCCCGGCATCGGCAAGGTCACCGCCCTCGTGATCAACGAAGCGCTCGACGGTCAGGTTCCGACGTATTTGCGTAGGTTGCGGGCCACCGAGGGCGTCGAGCTCGACGCCGAGACCGCGGCCCTGCGCGAGGCGCTGAAGGGCGACCTGCACAGCCACTCCGACTGGTCCGACGGCGGCTCGCCGATCGAGGAGATGGCCGAGGCCGCCAGAGGGCTCGGGCACGAGTACTGGGCGCTGACCGACCACTCGCCGCGCCTGACCGTGGCCAAGGGATTGTCGGCCGAGCGGCTGGAGCGGCAGCTCGACGTGGTGGCCGGGCTCAACGAACGGCTGGCGCCCTTCCGGATCCTGACCGGCATCGAGGTCGACGTCCACCTCGACGGCTCGCTCGACCAGGACCCGGCCCTGCTCGCCCGGCTCGACGTGGTGGTGGCCAGCGTCCACTCGAAGCTGCGCATGGACCGCGAGGAGATGACCCGCCGCATGGTCACCGCCGTCGCGAACCCCCTGGTCGACGTCCTGGGCCACTGCACGGGGCGGGTCGTGCGGGCGGGCGGGGAGCGCGGGGTCAAGAGGCCGGAGTCGGAGTTCGACGCCGAGCTGGTCTTCGAGGCGTGCCGGCGGTTCGGGGTGGCCGTGGAGATCAACTCCAGGCCCGACCGGCTCGACCCGCCCAAGCGGCTCATGCGGCTGGCGTACGAGACGGGGTGCGTGTTCTCGATCGACTCCGACGCGCACGCGCCCGGGCAGCTCGACTGGCTGCGCTTCGGCTGCGAGCGGGCGGCCCGCTGCGGGATCGAGGCCGCGCGGATCGTCAACTCCTGGCCCCTGGACCGGCTGCTGGAGTGGACGGCGGGGTGAGCCCTGGGTGGCGGCGGAGCCAGGTCGTTGTCGCGGGGGCCGCGCGGGGCCGGTGATTGTCGGTGGCGGCGCGTAGCGTTCCGGCTGTGAACCGTACCGACCGGCTCTATGCGCTCGTCGAGGACCTGCGCGCCATCGCGCCACGCTGCCGCTCCGCCCGCGAGCTCGCCGAGCGGTTCGAGGTCAGCGTGCGCACCATCGAGCGCGACATCACCGCGTTGCAGGGGTCCGGGGTGCCGATCTACGCCGAGCCCGGTCGCAGGGGCGGCTACGCCCTCGACAAGAAGATGTCGCTGCCTCCGCTCAACTTCACCCCGGCCGAGGCGGTGGCCATCGCGGTGGCGCTCAGCCAGGCCGGCGACCAGCCGTTCGGCCGCCAGGCCCGCAGCGCGTTACGCAAGGTGGTCTCGGCCATGCCGGGGCCCGAGGGCGACCTGGCCAGGGAGCTGGCGCGGCGGGTGCAGCTCGTCAGCGAGCCGCCCGAGCCCGGCTCCCCGAGCCGGCCGCTCGGCGCCGAGGGCATCTCCAGGGCCATCGAGGAGGCGCTGCTGCGGCGGCGCGTGCTCAGGCTCGACTACGCCGACGCCAAGGGCGCGCTCACCTCGCGCGACGTCGAGCCGGGGGTGTTCCTGGGCGGGCGCGGCGGTTTCTGGTACCTCGTGGCGTGGTGCCGGCTGCGGGAGGACGTCCGGGTCTTCCGGCTCGACCGCATCGCCGCGGCCGTCGTCACCGTCGAGCGCTGCCCGGAGCGGCCGCTCGAAGGGTTCGCCCCCGACGTGCCGGAGATGGTCGTCCGCGGAACCATGCTCGATTAATCATGCGAAAACACCGACATAGGGTTGTCGCCATAGCGATACATCGTTGTCTTGTTCGAAAGACGAGGAGACGATGATGGACAACACGGTGACCTGGTTCGAGATCGCCACCGACGACCCCGAAGGCGCCGAACGTTTCTACGGCGAGCTGTTCGGCTGGTCGTTCAGCCGCGACGACGACGGCCCGGTCGACTACCGCATGATCGGCTACCCGGGCGGCGAGCGGCCCGGCGGCGGGCTGTTCAACACCAAGGGCGACTTCCCCGCCCACGCGGTGTTCCACGTGCAGGTCGCCGACGTCGAGGCCGCGTGCGCCAAGAGTGAGTCGCTCGGCGGCAAGGTCGAGATGAAGGTGATCGACGACGGCGCCGGTACCGACTTCGCCTATCTGCGTGACGTCTCGGGGAGCCTGTTCGGAGTCTTCCACCGCAGGTGAGCCCTCCGGCGGCCGACACCGCCGGAGCTCGCGGGACGTTGCCGCGATCGCGCCCCCGGGGAAGCACCTTCCCCGCCGAACCGGGGCCGCGCGACGGGGGCCGTCCCGCCTGGGAGCGGTTCACCCGCCCTGGACACGCCGCCGATCGCCGAGCGGCGGCGCGTCCAGGGCCCCTTCCCCCGGCAGGGGGTTCGCATCAGAAGGCGGCGGCCGCCAGCCAGCGGGTCAGCAGGTCGTGGTCGCCGAAGACGGCCGGCGAGCGCGGGGGCCGCCGACCGTAGAGCAGCAGGAGCAGTTCGCTCGCCGGGCCGCGCACGGCGACGTCGCCCTTGGTGTGGCCGCGTTCGCAGCTGACCGCCCCGTCGGCGCCCTGCGTGATGGTCCACTCGCCGTCGAGATCGCTCGCGTGGAGGTGGATCGTGGCCCCTTCCGCGCCGAGCCCGGCCAGCGACCTGGTCACCCAGGACGCGTACGGCAGGTTGTGCAGGAACTCCTCGATGCCGTCCACGGCGGTCGCCGCCGGGATCTCCGGGTCGAGGCCGAGTGCGAGCTCGGCGTCGACCCGGTGGATCACCAGCTCGAAGAGCATCCTGGGCGCCCACCATCGGGCCCGCAGGTCCGGGCCCCACGTCCACACCGCGAGGTCCGGGTCGGTGGTGCGCAGCACGTCCAGGAGGTCGGCGGCGCCCTCCATGAGCCAGGCGGCGTCGCCGTTCGCGCCCTCGGCCAGGCCGCTGGGCACCTGCCGCGACCAGACGCGCTCCTGGACCTGGTTGCGCAGCACGTAGGTGGCCCAGCGATGGGTCCGGCCGACGTGCGTGACGAGGTCGCCGAACGTCCATCCCGGGCACGTCGGCACCGGGACGGACAGGTCGGTCGTCAGCGCCGCCAGCCGCGCGGCCTCGCCCTCGATCCGGGCGACGAAGGTGTCGTTGTCGGTCACCCGTCACACACTAGGCCGCCGGGCAGGTCGCGCCCTTGGCGGGCAGCTTGCCCTCCACCAGGTACGCGTCCACCAGCCCCTGCACGCACTTGCTGCCCGACAGGTACGCCCCGTGCCCCTCGCCCTCGTACGTGACCAGCCGCGCGGTCCTGAGCTGGGCCGTCAGCCGCGGCGCCCACTGGTACGGCGTGGCGGGGTCGCCCTTGCCGCCCACGACCAGGATCGGCGCAGACCCGGTGGCGTTGACGTGCCGCGCCTGGTTGCTGCCCTTGGCCGGCCACACCCGGCACAACCCGCCCGAGCCCTCGCTGCCGAACAGCGGCGAGATCCGCAGCGCCGCCGCCTCGGTGCGCCGCAGCTCGGCCTCGCTGGGCCGCTCGGCGGTGTCCACGCAGGTGATGGCCGGGAAGCTGGTCATCTGCGTGGAGTAGGTGCCGTCCTCCGAGCGTCCGGTGTAGGAGTCGGCCAGGTACATCAGCGCCTCGCCGTGGCCCTTCAGCGCCTCGCCGAGCGCCTTCTCCAGGAACGGCCAGGTCAGCTCGGAGTACAGGGCGGCGGCCACGCCGGTGGAGGCCAGGCCCTGGGTCAGCTTCCGGCCGTCCACCTGCAGCGGCTTGGTGGTGAGCCGGTTCATCAGGTTCTCGACGTTGGCGTTCGCGGCGGTCACGTCCTTGCCGACCTCGCAGCCGCCCTTGACACAGCTGCGCAGGAAGCTCTCGTACGCCTGCTGGAAGCCGCGGGTCTGGGTCAGCGTGCGCTGCTCGAAGGTGACCGTCGGGTCGAGCGGCGCGTCGAGCAGCATGCGGCCCACGTTCTTCGGGAACTGGGTGGCGTAGACGGCGCCGAGCTGGGTGCCGTACGACATGCCGACGTAGTTGAGCTTGGGGTCGCCGACGGCGGCGCGGATGCGGTCCATGTCACGGGCGGCGTTCACGGTGCCGACGTAGGGGAGGACCTTGCCGGAGTGCTGCTGGCAGAGCTGGGCGAACTCCTTGTTGGCGTCCAGGCTCTCCTGGTGGGTCTGCGCGTTGGTGGGCAGCGTGTCCAGGGAGACGAACCGGTCCATCTGCGCGCTGTCGCCGCAGCGTACGCCCGCGCTGCGCTCGACGCCGCGCGGGTCGAAGCTGACCAGGTCGTAGTGGGCGCGCAGCGAGGTGAGCGCCTTGGCGGCCTGGTCGAGGGTGTCCACGCCGGAGGCGCCGGGCCCGCCGAAGTTGAACACCATCGAGCCGAGCCGCTTCTTCGGATCGGTGGCCGCCAGCTTGATGAGCGCCAGCTCCAGCTTGTCGCCGTCGGGGCGGGAGTAGTCGAGGGGCACCGCCAGCTTCCCGCAGCGCACCGAGGCGTCCTGCTGGGCCGGTGGCTCGCCGTCCGGGCGCTTGATGTCGGTGCACGGCCCCCACGCGATCTGGTCGGTGTCGGCGGCGGGCCCGTCGGTGGCGGGCTCCGCGGGTGCACTCGCGCAGCCCGCGGCCGTCACGAGCAGGGCGGCGGCTAGGACGCGTCGCATACGTACATTCCCCTTCGTGTCTTCGGGGGAAGTAGTGCCCACGATACGGGACCTCGCGTCGAACCTGGGTGAGGCGGCCCTGGGTGAGGCGGCACGTACCCCTCCTGGACGTGCCGCCTCATCCGTCGAACGGAGCGGAGGCCCGGACATGACGGCGCTCCCGCGAGAAACAGTTCGCGGGAGCGCCCCTTCCGGATGACTCAGACGCCCATCGACTGGGTGTCGTTGCTCTCCGCGCCGCCGGCTTCGGTGACGCCGTTCTTCAGGTGGTAGCGGGCGATGGCCTCGCGCAGCACCTCGCCGTCGAGCTCGCCCCGCTTGACCAGCCGGGTGAGCACGGCCAGCGTGATCGAGGCGGCGTCCACGTGGAAGTGGCGACGCAGCGCCGAGCGGGTGTCGGACAGGCCGAACCCGTCGGTGCCCAGCGAGGACCAGTCACCCGGCACCCACTGCGCGATCTGGTCCTGGACCGCCTTCATGTAGTCGCTGACGCCCACGAACGGGCCGCTGGCCTGCGAGAGCGCCTGCGTCACGTACGGGACGCGCTGCTCGGCGTCGGGGTTGAGCAGGTTGTGCTCCTCGCACGCCAGCGCGTCGCGCCGCAGCTCGGACCACGACGTCGCCGACCACACGTCGGCGGACACGCCCCACTCCTCGGCCAGCAGGCGCTGGGCCTCCATGGCCCACGGACCCGCCACGCCGGAGGACAGGATGTTGGCCTTCGGGCCCTGCGTCTGCGGACCCTCGGCGAACTTGTACAGGCCCTTGAGCAGGCCCTCGACGTCGAGGTCGGCCGGCTGCGCGGGCTGCAGGTAGGGCTCGTTGTAGACGGTCAGGTAGTAGAAGACGTCTTCGGGTTGCTCGCCGTACATGCGGCGCAGGCCGTCCTTGACGATGTGGGCGACCTCGAAGGCCCAGGACGGGTCGTAGGAGACCGCGGCCGGGTTCGTCGAGGCGATGAGCGGCGTGTGGCCGTCTTCGTGCTGCAGGCCCTCGCCGTTGAGCGTGGTGCGGCCGGCGGTGGCGCCGAGCAGGAAGCCGCGGCCCATCTGGTCGCCCATCTGCCACATCTGGTCGCCGGTGCGCTGCCACCCGAACATCGAGTAGAAGATGTAGACCGGGATCATGTGCTCGCCGTGCGTGGCGTAGGAGGTGCCGGCCGCGATGGTCGAGGCCATCGAGCCCGACTCGCTGATGCCCTCGTGCAGGATCTGCCCCTGCACGGCCTCCTTGTACGACAGCAGCAGCTCCCTGTCGACCGCCTCGTACGTCTGCCCGTGGGGCGAGTAGATCTTGGCCGTCGGGAACATGGCGTCGAGACCGAACGTGCGGGCCTCGTCGGGGATGATCGGCACGAACCGGTGGCCGATCTCCTTGTCGCGCATGAGGTCCTTCAGCAGGCGCACGAACGCCATGGTGGTGGCGACCTGCTGCTTGCCCGAGCCCTTGCGGAACTGGCTGTAGACGTCGTCGCCGGGCAGCTTGACCGGCTTGGCGCGCATGACCCGCTTGGGCAGCACACCGCCGAGCGCCGCGCGGCGCTCCTTCATGTACTGGATCTCGGGGTCGTTCTCGCCCGGGTGGAAGTACGGGGGCAGCTCGCCCTCCAGGGCCGAGTCCGGGATCGGCAGGTAGAGCCGGTCGCGGAACTCCTTCAGCTCGGCCTTGGTGAGCTTCTTCATCTGGTGGGTGGCGTTGCGCGCCTCGAAGTCCTTGCCCAGCGTCCAGCCCTTGATGGTCTGGGCGAGGATCACCGTCGGCTGGCCGACGTGCTCACGGGCCGCCTTGAAGGCCGCGTAGACCTTGCGGTAGTCGTGGCCGCCGCGCGACAGCTTGCGGATGTCGTCGTCGGACAGGTGCTCGGCCATCTTGCGCAGGCGCGGGTCGCCGCCGAAGAAGTGGTCGCGGATGTAGCCGCCGGTCTCGACCGAGTAGGTCTGGAACTGGCCGTCGGGCGTGGTGTTCATCTGGTTGACCAGCACGCCGTCGACGTCGGCCGCGAGCAGCGGGTCCCAGTCGCGGCCCCACACGACCTTGATCACGTTCCAGCCGGCGCCGCGGAAGTACGACTCCAGCTCCTGGATGATCTTGCCGTTGCCGCGTACCGGGCCGTCGAGCCGCTGCAGGTTGCAGTTGATGACGAACGTGAGGTTGTCCAGCTCCTCACGGGCGGCCAGGCCGATCGCGCCGAGCGACTCGGGCTCGTCCATCTCGCCGTCGCCGAGGAAGGCCCACACGTGGCTGCGCGAGGTGTCCTTGAGCTGGCGGTTGAGCAGGTAGCGGTTGAACCGCGCCTGGTAGATCGCGCCGATCGGGCCGAGGCCCATGGAGACCGTCGGGAACTCCCAGAAGTCGGGCATGAGCCGCGGGTGCGGGTAGGAGGGCAGGCCGTGGAAGCCGTGCGACAGCTCCTGCCGGAACGCGTCGAGCTGGGCCTCGTTGAGGCGGCCCTCCAGGAAGGCGCGGGCGTAGATGCCCGGCGCGGCGTGGCCCTGGAAGAACACCTGGTCGCCCGACTCGCCGTGGTCCTTGCCGCGGAAGAAGTGGTTGAAGCCCACCTCGTAGAGCGAGGCCGCCGAGGCGTAGGTGGCGATGTGGCCGCCCACGTTCGTACGGGCGTTGGCCCGCGACACCATGACCGCGGCGTTCCACCGGATGTAGGCGCGGATGCGCCGCTCGACGTGCTCGTCGCCCGGGAACCAGGGCTCGCGCTCCGGCGGGATCGTGTTGATGTAGTCGGTGCTGCGCAGGCCCGGCACGCCGACCTGGTGCTCGCGGGCCCGTTCCAGCATGCGGAGCATGAGGTAGCGGGCTCTGGTGCGGCCTTCGGTCTTGACGACATTGTCGAGAGACTCGAGCCACTCGTTGGTCTCACTGGGGTCGACATCAGGCAGCTGGCTGGGTAGGCCGTCGCTGATGATCGAGAATCGCTGGCGTCCGGAAGCCACTGGGTCTCGCCTTCCGAGAATGACTGAAGTCTGGTCTGGGTCGCTTTCCATCCTGGTCGCTAGTCGTAGAAAACGCATCTCTACTGACGGGTAACCAGAGCGTCCCTGCTGGCAGGGCCATGTTGGTGGCCTAGACCACCGATGGTAGGACGAATCGCCACCAAAGGTTACATCGGTGGAGCAATTTAACAAGACTAGAAAACGGACGAAATTTCCCCCCCAATCCTAGGGGGCTGTCCCGGTGGGTCGGCCTCCGCCCTCACCCCCTCCCCCGAACGGGGCGGTCCTCACCCGGCGGGGGCGGCCGAGCCGCGCCGCGCGAGTCTAGCCACCCACTTTCCGGTGGAGCCCGGCGGGGCGGCGTCCGCCGGGAGGGCGGCACACGCACACCTCTTCTCCTTGCTTCTGTACGCGCTCCGGAACCGCCGCACGGGCCTTCACGGCATGCGGCGGTTCCAGGGGAGGGCTCGGGGGAAGCCCTCCGAGTTCTCCTGGGGCTGTACGTCTGCGACAGGGCGCATCCGAGACGGGCTGCCTGAGACGGGCTGCCTGAGACCGGCTGCCTGAGACCGGCCGCACCCGAGACGGGCCGCCCCTCAGACGGGTCGCACACCCGCGCCCGCCGCCCGAAGTGTCCGCACGGTGGCCCCCGGGGAGCGCAGGGAGCCGTGGGGCCCGTCGCGGAGCCGGGCGGCTTCCTGCCCGCAGGAAGCTATGTCCGGCTCCTGGGCGTCTGCTCTCCTTGTGTCTCTTGTCGAGTCGGCCCTCCACCGCGCATCCAGCCGCTGCCTCCGCTCGCGGCCCGTCTGGCCATGCCGGATGCGATCTCGTTCCGGCCCGCACATACGGCTCTCGGCCGGGGCCGCTGCCGAAATGAGGCCATATCGGAACCATCAGGCGACAGAGCCGGACGCGACCCCGCCGTCCAGGCTCTGACCAGCGACAACGCCCTGATGGTCAGGTGATCCGACGACCACGGTCCGGCCGTGACGGCCGAAACGCCGTGCCCGTGCCGCGTAACGTTTCGGTCATCATTTTCGGCCCCCATGAAGACCGGGCAAAAAAACGCCATCCTTGGGATCCGCTCTTTTCCTGGGCCATCCGTCGTACCAATGTGGAAGGTATGAATGCGACGGCAGGAGACCGCCTCCTGATGCACGGCAACACCGTCGGCGAAGGGGATCGGAGCGGCGTCATCACCGAGGTCCACGGCACGGATGGCGGGCCTCCGTACATGGTGCGGTTCGACGACGGCCACACCGGGCTGGTCTTTCCCGGCCCTGATGCGGTCGTTGTGCCTCAGTAGGATTTCCCTGTGAGATCAGAAATCATCTCCGTGGCCACGGGTTCACGTGAGACCGTGCACGACATCACCGCTGAATGCGCTGAATTCGTGCGCGCGCAGGGAAATGACGGCCTGTTGCACGTTTTCGTGCCGCACGCGACCGCGGGCGTGGCGCTGCTGGAGCTCGGCTCCGGCAGCGACGACGACCTGCTCGCCGCGCTGCGAGACCTGCTCCCGGCCGACGACCGCTGGCGTCATGCCCACGGTTCGCGCGGTCACGGCAGGTCACACGTCATGCCCGCGCTGATCCCGCCGTACGCCACGATCCCCGTGCTGGGCGGGAGAATGGCGTTGGGCACATGGCAGTCCGTCGCGCTGGTCGACCTCAATGTCGACAACACGCAACGCCAGGTTCGCCTGTCGTTTTTGTCAGATTGATTCTGGCCGACTACGGCCGTACCCGTGGCGACCGTTGACGACTGAGGGTCACAGCGTGTGGACTGTGCCGAAGCGATAAACCGCATAGAGCGGGGCCACTCAAGCAGGAGGGATAAACGTGAGCGCGACCGCGGGTCAGGCGCAGGGCGAGCGCGGCCTGGCCGAACGACTCGGCCTCAAGCCGGGTCAGGTGGTGCAGGAGATCGGTTGGGACGAGGACGTCGACGACGAGCTTCGCGACTCCATCGAGGACCTGACCGGCAACGAGCTGCTGGACGAGGAGAGTGACGACGTCGTCGACGTGGTGCTGCTGTGGTGGCGCGACGGCGACGGGGACCTCTTCGACGCCCTCAGCGACGCCATGCGAGCACTCGCCGAAGCCGGCCAGATCTGGCTGCTGACTCCCAAGGCCGGGCGCGATGGCCACGTGGAGCCGAGCGACATCGGGGAGGATGCCGCTACCGCGGGTCTCTCGCAGACCAGCAGCATCTCAGCCGCACCGGACTGGTCCGGGACCAGGCTCGTCGCCCCGAAGGGCCGACGTTAGGAAACTCCGAGGCCGGCCGATACGGCAGGATGGTGGCTGTGAACGCACATCCTGCCGAGGTCGGCGCACTGGCTCCGGATTTCGAGCTGCAGGATCAGCACGGCGCCCCGGTGAGACTGTCCATGTTCCGGGGCGAGAAGGTCGTGCTGGTCTTCTATCCGCTTGCCTTCAGCGGGATCTGCGAGGGCGAGCTCACCGCGCTGCGTGACCAGCCTCTCGACGCGCGGGTGCTCGCCGTGTCGGTCGACTCCGTGTTCGCCTTGCGTGCCTGGTCCGATCGGGAAGGTTACGGATTCGCCCTACTCTCCGATTTCTGGCCACATGGACAGGTCGCCCAGGCGTACGGTGTGTTCGATGAGGCGAAGGGGCTCGCACGTCGGGGGACCTTCGTCATCGACGGCGAGGGCGTGATCCGGTGGTCGGTGATCAGTCCGATCTCCTCGGCACGTGACGTCGCCGACTACGTCAAGGCACTCGCCGACATTTCTTGACCTCGGAGGGAACGATGCCCTGCTACCGATGCGGGGCCCGGCAGACCGACCCGGTCCGTGGCGCCAGCCCGTGGCAGCGCGGGGTGCGCAACGAGTCCCAGGTGCTGATCTGCCCGGACTGTCAACGGCTGCACGACCTCGACCTCGACTCCTGCGCCACCTGCGGGTCCACCGCGCTCATCTGCCGGCTGGGGGAGATCGAGTGCCGCGGCTGCGGCGCCGTCCGGCAGGCCCGGGCGCCGAAGGGGTTCGAGGAACAGGGGGCGTACGTGGGGTCGGGTGCTCCGCCGGGGTTGTCGGCGGAGGTCGAGGCGGCGCTGAACCGAGTGCTGGGCAGGGCCTGACCGCCCGGGTGATCTTGAGCCCAAGGCTCTGGCGTCGGGTGGTTGATCGCCAGTTCAGGGCCCTGGTGTGGCCGTCCTGGACCGTGGCGCCGTGCCCCCCTTCCAGCTGAGAGATTCTCAAGCGCCTTTTCAGACATTTGCTGACCTGCGCTATCGTCTCCTTTCGTGTCCGCTATGAGTTCGTTCGTCGTCGCGCTCGACGTCGGTGGCACGTCCATGAAGGGCGGCCTGGTCAGCGAGTCCGGTGAGGTGTTGCTGAGCGAGCGGCGCCACACTCCTCGCGCGGAGGGCCCTGAGGCGGTCGTGTCCGCCATTTCAGACTTCATCGGCCACCTGGCCTCCTCCGGCGACGGCGAACCCGCAGGCGTCGGTCTGGCCGTCCCCGGGCTGGTGTCCGCGAACGCGGCTCTCTATGCGGCGAACTTGGGCTGGCGTGACGTCCCCGCCTCGAACTTCACCACCCTGGACATCCCCGTCATGCTGGGCCACGACGTCCGCACGGGCGGGCTGGCCGAGAGCATCCTCGGCGCCGGAAGAGGCGTCTCCGACTTCCTCTTCCTCCCCATCGGCACCGGTATCGCCGGAGCCTCGATCATCAACGGCGACCCGTACGGCGGCTCCTCCGGCTGGGCCGGCGAGATCGGCCACACCCCCGTCTTCCCCGACGGCGAACAGTGCGCGTGCGGCCAGTTCGGCTGCCTGGAGACGTACGCCTCGGCGGCCTCGGTCGGCCGACGCTACAGCCAGCGCGCGGGCGTGGAGGGCGTACGCGCCGAGCAGGTGGTCGCCTCCGACGACCCCATCGCCATCGAGGTGTGGGACGAGGCCGTGGAGGCCCTGTCGCTCGCTCTGGCGACGTACACGCTGCTGCTGGACCCCTCGGTGATCGTCCTCGGCGGCGGCCTGGCCGAGGCCGGTCCCGCGCTCTTCGACCCCGTGCGTACCCGCCTGGTCAAGCGCCTGGCCTTCCGCGACGCGCCTCCGCTCGTCCCGGCCGCGCTGGGCGTCGACGCCGGCATGCTGGGCGCCGCCCTGCTGGGCTGGCGCGCCGCCGGCCGCCCCGAACTGGGCCCCGGCTGGACGGTGAATGTGCGATCGGCCCCTCTGGTGTCGTAAGGTTAGTGCCGATCAGGGGGCGGTTAGCTCAGCGGTAGAGCACTCGCCTTACAAGCGAGGGGTCACTGGTTCGAACCCAGTACCGCCCACCAGCACAAGAAGCCCCGTTTCCGATCATGGAAACGGGGCTTCGTGCCATTAGCGTGCCATTAGCTGCTGCGAGGGCTCTTTTCGATCTTCGCGTTCATGGCGTCGGCGATCTTGCGGTCGGCCTCCGCCGTGCTGTGCTGGTAGATCAGTGCGGCGCGGACCGAGTCGTGTCCCATGCGCTGCATGAGATCTTTGAGGCTCGCGCCGGAGCTGGCTGCGATCGTGTTTCCGGTGTGCCGAAGATCATGGAAGTGCAGACCAGGGAAGCCGATCTTCTTGGTGCGCGCGTCCCACTTGGCGGCGCGGCGGAAGTTGCTGCGTCGGAGGATGCCGCCACGTGCCCCGGTGAAGATCAGTGCGTCGGCTTCCGCGTCCGTGAACTCGTCGAGATGTTTGCGGAGCACAGGGGTGATCGCTTCCGGTATGGCGATCGTACGGACACCCGCGCGGGACTTGGGCGGGCCGACGAGGAGTTCGCCGGTGTCGAGTTCGACGTGCTGTTGCCGAACGCTGACGGTCCGGGCGTTCAGGTCCAGGTCCATCCGGCGGAGGGCCGCCACCTCCCCCCAGCGCAGGCTAGCGAAGGTGGCGAGGAGGACCAGGGCGCGCAGGCGGGTCGGCATCAGGTCAGCCAGCTCGAACACCTTCGCCACGGTGAGGACGGGCCGCTCTTCGGGCTTCTCCTCGCCGGCACCACGGATGCGGCACGGGTTGCGCGGAATGATCTGATCGTCCGCCGCCGTCATGAGAACGGCCCGCAGGAAGCGATACGCCTTGGCCACCTCGGACTGGCCGACACCGCTGCCGAGCAACAGGACGCGCCATTCCCGAATAGTGGCCGTGTCCACCTTGCCAATGGGCACGCCGCCCAGGTGAGGGCGGATGTAGCGCTTGAGTAGCCCCTTGTAGATCTCGACGGTACGAGGCCGGAGATTCGTCCGCTCGTTGATCCACTTGTCCGCGTAGTCACCGAGCTTGACCTTGGCGCGCTGTGGGTCCGTCCATTCGCCCGTGATCAGCTTGGCCTCGATCAGCGAGAGTGCTTTGTCCGCATCGCGCTCGCGGGCATAGGTGGTCTCTCCCATGCGGATCTTGCCGTCCGGACCGGGATAGCGGATCTGAAACCTTCCGGAGGGGAGCTGGCGGATGCTGCCGAAGCGCCGCTTGCCTGGCTTGTTCGCCATCAGGCCGCCCCTCTCAGGTCCGTTGCCGAAAGATCTTGTCCGGTTGCTCTCGCTTCCAACTCTCTGAGGTGGGTTCGCCAGCGTTGGCGTTCGGCCACGGTGCGAAGGAGTCGGACGGCGAGTGGTGGCACATTGGCGTCTCCGGCGGGGAGGGGGCGCCAGACGTAGCGGTGTGGGTCGGGCCTCTCGTTGGTCTGGCCGAGGGCTTCCAAGACCCAGGTGCGGCGGTCCTGCTTGTGTTCGGCGAGGGTCTTGTTGCTCCACTTGCGGGAGACGAGGACGCGGCGTCCGGCGTAGCCGAGGTGTTCGGGCTTGTGGGCCTTGCTGCGGCAGCGGCCAGGGAGCATGCCGGGCTTGGCGCCCTTGGACTGGATGCCGTAGCGGAGCCAGTTCGGGCAGGTGGGTGAGCAGGGTTCGTAGCGGAGGGCGTCCAGCATGCGGGTGGCGTGCTGTTGGTGGGCCTGGCCGCCGTCGAGGGCGTCGCCGATGGACTTGGTGAGGTACTTGGACAGGTAGCGGATGCATTGGTCGGCGTCCGGGGTGCCGGCGAGCACGCCTTGGACGTCTACTTGGTCGCCGAAGCGGATGACGTGGAGGGGTTCGGCGTCCTCGTCGAGCGCGTCGAGGGCTTCGTCCCAGGTGGGCAGGACCTCGCCGGTGACTGGGTCGAGGTAGCCGGTGCCCTCGTACCAGATGGGCAGGTGGTCACCGTCGAAGATGACTTCGTCGGCCTGTGGCCACCAGACTTGGTGGTAGGTGGCGGCGGCGATTTGCTTGATCTCGGCGCGTGGGAGCGTTCCACGGATGGCCATGTGCAGGTGCGGCGCGAGCCGCTTCTGAGGCTCCACTGAGGCGAAGTACTGCACGTCATAGCCCGCGACGCGGCGCAGGTTCTGGACGAAGCGATCAACTAGCTTCGAGAAGTGCAGCGCGTCCCGTGCGGCCCGCCGGTAGTCATAGGTGTCAGAGTCGATGGGTGCGCCGTCGCGGACCTTGCCGTACGAGGGCAAGGTGAGCGTGACGAACAGGGACGGCCGGTAGGTCTTGCCGTCCGGTGCTTGGAAGGTGCGTCCCAGGGTCGTGTTGGCCATCTTGCGCTTCGGCAGGTCCGGCGCGTCCTGGCGGCGCCTGGTGGAGCGGGAGCGCTTGGTGGTCGTACGGCCGAGGATGTTGCCGCGCATGCCTGCGGCGTTGATCTCCTCGTCCAGGCCGGTGATGATCGCGTCGAGTTCGGTGGTGTCGTGGCCGGCCTTTTCGGCGGCGTCGCGCTGGGTTTGGTAGTCGGCGCGGAACTCCACCAGCCAGCGCTGCTCTTCGTTCGGGTCGTCGGGTGTGATGGCGGGTTCGGTCTCCAGGTGCCAGCCTTCGCGGCATTGGGCCTTGCGGAGCTGCTTGTTGCGCTTGGCGCAGGGCGAGCACTTGCTGTCGAGGGTGGCCCCGCACGGTACGTCGATGATCTCGGACTTGCCGGTGACGGTGTCGAGGCGCTTGAGCGGGATGGGGCGGATGCAGACGCCGTGTTGCTTGGCGACTTCTACCAGTACGTCGCGGGCCATCGGCATGGCCTGGCGGATGGCTCGGGGGAGTGCGCGGTCGTGCGCATGGGTCATGCGGTCCTCCCTTCGTCGGGGTCGGTGACGATGAGCGCGCTCTGGCCGCACTCAGTGCACTCGACCAGGGCGCGGACCGGGTCGAGGCGGAGAACGTTCAGGGTGAGGCAGGTGGCGCAGCGAAGGCCGTCCAGCAGGTGAGTGAGCGTCATGCGGCCTGCCTGTAGTAGGCGACCATGTCGCGGATGTCGGCGTCGGAGACGTAGGCGGCGCGGACTCGGATCGGTTCGGGTGAGGTCTCCAGTCGCATGTAGGCGACGCCGGCCCCTTGTTCGGGGATGGGTGAGATGTGGTCGGCGAGTGCGCCCCGGTCGCGTGCACCGTCGCCGAGGACCATGTCCACCTGTTCGGACTCGTCCAGGCGGAGGGCGATCTTGTCGGGGAACAGGTTGCGGATGTTCATGACTTCCTTGCGTGGGTCTTGGAGGGCGGCCATGACGCCGACGCCGACTGAGCGGCCTTGGGTCGCCAGGGTGGCCAGTGCTGCGGAGATGCGTTGCCGGAGGTGCTTGTCGGGCTGGTAGGCGGTCAGGAACGCCACTTCGTCGACGAGCACCAGGACGAACGGGTCCTCGATGGTCGGGACGTGGGAGCGCTGGAGACCGGCGAAGCGGGACGCGCGCTTCTGCATGACGCTGACGGCCTCGTCCAGCAGGTCGGCACAGTCGGACGGGTCGGCGGCGTAGCGGCCTTGGAACAGCTCTCGACCGAAGGACAGCTCCATGAGCTTCGGATCGAGCGCCCAGACTTCGGCCAGGCCCGCCCGCATCGCAGGAAGCAGGCCGCGGATCGTGTCCCACAGGAATGAGCCCTTGCCGGCCCCCGTCGCTCCCGCGATCAGGACGTGTGTGCCGTGGACCTTGAGCCGGAGCGGTTGGCCGTCCTCTTGCTTGCCGATCTCGACCGGGCCGACGGATGGCTCATCTGGGATGGGAAGGGCGGGCATGGGCGCGACCAGAGGGTCGCTGCGTGGGAAGGTGAGCAACAGCCTGCCGCCCTTGATGAGCGCGACCCGGCAGGAGGCTGCCCCGAAGCCCTGGGCGAGGTTGTCGAGGCGGTCGGACCAGTCCTTGACCGCCTGACCGGCGAGCATCCGGACGGTGATGCGGTCGGCCCATCCGTCGCAGGTGATGCGGATCAGGCGAGGTGTGTAGACGCGACCGTTGACGCGTCTGGCCAGGCCGGAGACGTCCATGACTGATTGCCAGTGTCGGCGGTAGACCGAGATCAGCCGCCACCAGGCCAGCAGGCGGAAGCCGACGAGGCGGGAGAAGGAGTCCGGCTCGGTGAAGGCCCAGGAGAGCAGGGACAGGACGACGAAGCCGAGCATGGATGCCGTGGCGGGCCAGCCGTACCAGTACCAGGCGAGCCCCAAGGTGACCGGTACAGCGACGGCGACCGGGTGCCGCCACGTCGTGCGGACGAGGGCGGACAGGAAGCGCCAGATGTAGACGAGGAAGGTAACGATGGCGGGGGTCTTGACGACGGCCGGGCGGAAGACGACGGCCGTGTCGGGCGTGGTGGAGACGAGGTTGCGCGCCTCGTCGCCAGGCAGCCGCTTGAACATAGGCTTGGAACCTCTCGTGATGTGGAGTCAGGGGAGAACCGAGGGGCCGCCGGAAGTTGCCGCTTCCAGCGGCCCCGCCTCATGTCAGGTCGCCGGGTCGGTGGCGTCCTGGTCGTTGGCCGTCTGTTCGGCGTGCAACTGCTCGCAGTCGGCCAAGTAGCGAGCGGCGGCGGTGAAGATCTCGCGGGCGGTGGCCAGGTCGGCATCGGTGACCGGCCCGGCTCCGCTCGTGGAGATGTGTACGTTCGCCTCGGACGAGGTGAACTCCAGGTACGGGCGCGGGCTTTCGAGCAGCAGTCCGGCACTGGCCCGGAGACCCGGCGTGTAGAAGGAGACCCGGACGTGCGGCTCGGAGTCGGGCCGGATGGACAGGGTGACGTAGGTGTAGGGGCGGAGAGTCATGCCGCGACCCCTTGTCCGTCCGGAAGGCCGTAGAAGCTGCGTTCCAGCGAGCGGGCGAAGCGGTGAGCCGCGTGGGCGAGCTGGCGGGCGAACTCCAGGTCCTCCGCCGTCACGGGTCCGTTGGTGGTGACCAGGACGGAGGTGGCGCCGAAGTCGAGCGCCAGGACGGGTTCACGGCGGGCGAACGGGTGGTTCATGGTGCGGGCGGCGTGCCCGGTGGTCAGCCGGATCACGCTGTTGCGCGGGGTACGGCGTCGGGTCATCAGGCGGCGTCCTTTCCGGCCGAAGCCTTGCTCTGGGCGGGCTGGTTGAGATGGCGAGGTGCGTGCATCTCGCGGACCTTGATCGAGTAGGCGAGACGTCCGGCGGCGTTGACGTATGGCGTGATGGCGATGCCGTCGAACTCGACCGGCGTGAACGGCAGCCCCGGCATCGGTTGCGGGGGCACCGGTTGCACCGGGGCGAGGATCTTGACCGCGACCGTCTTTTGGGCGGGCTTGAGGGTCGGGTCACCGTCCATGACCGCGACCTGCCAGACCAGCTCTGCGGTCTGCTTGTCGCGGGCCTGCACGAACCGGCCGCCGGAGGAGGCGTCGAAGTCCTTGACGGGCTCGACCTCGCCGACGATGTAGCAGCCGTGCGGGAAGACCATGGCGAAGGTGACGGGGATGGGGCCTTGCAGAGCCATGACAGCTTTCCTCTCTTGACTGGCAGGCACTTAACCTATCAAGTTGATGCTCCGAGATTACGCAGCTCAAACTTGCTAGGTCAAGTGCCTAAGAGAAATTTCGGCGCGGAATCGTGAATCCTCTGTGCTTTATTCACAGCAAATCGGACGAAATAGTCGCAATTGTGGAGACCGTAGAAACGGAGCCGGGTGTCATCAGCGGGACCGCCCTCGGGCTGTTAGTGCTATCTGGGTTTTCGGGGCGCCGCTCTGCTTCATACAGGCGCTTGGGGCCGGCCTGGCGCATCCCGAAGTCGACCAGGCAAGTGTGAGCGGATGGCTGACCGCAGCCGCATGGATCTTCGCTGGGTCCCCGGTTCTCGCCACAGGAATCTGCCTGTTCACTGACAGGCGCGTCGGCGCATGCATCTTCGGCGTCATCGCAGCGGCATGCGTGATCTTCGTCCTGGGATCCGTACAGGCCCATCAGGCGAAGCTGCACCCTGTACCGTCTCCCTCGCCGTCCAACCATTGCATGGAGCGCAGCGGTGGAGGCAATGAATGCCCAGAAGGGTAGGTGTCGCCTCAGGCGATCGGGTAGGCGTCTTCCAGCTCGTGCCGGTCGGCGGGAAGCAAGACTTCCACGACGGTAAGAGGCCGGCCGGAGGCATCTCGTACCGCGCCGAAGACGGCCAGGAGCGGTTGGTTCTTCGGCATCGCGAGCTGCTTGGCCTCGTCGGCCGAAGGCATGCGGGCGGTGATCTGCTCCACGATGTGGTCGAAGCGGATGCCCTTGCGCGCCTGGAGGTGTTCCCGGAAGCCCTGTCTCAGGGGTTCCCCGCTGGTCAGATCCGTTCCTTCGGAGAGCTCCAACGGCAGCCAGAGCGACACCAGCTCGGTCGGTTCGCCATCACGCGTGATCAGACGCCGCCGTACGAACGCCTTGCTCATGAGCTGGAGAGCGAGCAGAGAGCTGATCCGATTGGGGGCGGTCACCGCGCCCACCTCGACGACCTCGCCCGTGGAGTCGGTCTCCGGCTTGGTCAGATACGCCTGCCCTGGCCGCTTCTGCTCGACGGAGGCCATCGCCGGTCGACCGCGTACGAAGCGGCCCTTGCCCTGCTGGGACTCGATCCACCCCTGCTCACGCAGCACGCGCAGGGCGGCGACAACGGTGGGACGGGAGACGCCGAACTCTTGGATGAGCTGGTTCTCGCTGGGGAGCAGTGTGCCCGGCGGGTAGTCTCCCGCCTCGATGCGCCTCTGGAGAGTCTGCACAAGCTGCGCATACTTAGGCGGCACGGACTCTAGCGACATCATGACCGTCCAACAGCCGACAGGTTGTTTTACCAAGTTTGAGCGTATCCGGCTTGCCGCCGGCTGTCCACGTGGTTCGCCGAAGCGGGGAGCCGTACATGAAAGAGCCGGCAGGCAGCGCAGTGACCGGGCTGGGAAGGGTGCCGCGGGGGACGCCACTGCAACTGCCTACCGGGGGAGGCACGGCGAGACCGGACGATGACCCTCACCCCCTCCGGAAGGGGTCACCTCTGCCTCGCCGTGCCCGTCATCACCTGGCGACGTACTCAGCCAGGACGTTCGCCGCGCCCTCCGGATCGCTGGTCGGGTGCCGCTTCTCGGCGCTCCGCCAGGAGTAGTAGGCGCCGCCGTACCCGACGAACACCCACACCGGCAGCCCTCCCGCCGGCCTGTGCACCAGAAGCACGCTGTTGTTGTCGCGCAGCTCGGCATTCACGCCAAGGCCCGTGAGACGGTCACGCAGCCGGACGAGCATGATGCCCTCGTCCTGGCCTTGCATGAAGCCCGTGTCCACCGCCTGAATGATCGAATTCATTTCACGCTCCCTTCGGCCCGGCCGCTTCCGAGGCAGTCGAGACACTCCCGCTCCTCACTCAAGGTCTGATCTCCGTCGTCGTCGCCGATGAGGAGCGCACGGCGTGAGTCACGCAGCTTGATCCCGCGTCCCCGGCAGGCGGGGCAGCACGACGTCTTGCTTGTCTCGTCTGGCCGGGTCACCGTCGCCATCTCCTCGTTCATCCGGCGTTCCCTGTGGCGGGAGGCCGCGTGACGTACCGTGGTTGCTTGATGACAAGTCCACCGGCAACCGCGTTTCTGCAGGACCCCTGAACGGCCCCCTTGTTTCCCCTTTCGAGCCCCCAGCCGGGAGGAAGACCCGCAGATGCCCGACTACATCCCGAACGTGCGCCTTCGGGCCTGGCGCAACGAAAAGCACCTGTCCCGCGCCCAGATGGCTGACCAGATCAACGCCACTCCCATCGGCATCGCCGAACGGCTGACCTGTGACGAGGAACGCGTCCGGCGCTGGGAGGCCGGCGAAGTTCGATGGCCTCGCACGCCGTACCGGCTCGCCCTGACACAACTGACCGGATTGGAACCGGAGGCACTCGGGTTCTCCCAGGGAAGGCAGAACGACAGCCGCCTCATCGAGGCTCGCGTCATCCCAGCCGACGCGCTACGAGCCGAAGCCGATCTCTACGGGACGATGGAGCTCGCCCAGCAACTCCAGGCATCCGACGTTGGAACTGGCACCTTGGAAGCCCTTGCCGAGGCCGTCGATCTGTTGTGCCGCGCCTATCCCGTTGTCCCCGCAGGCACCCTTCGGGACCGCACGCAGAAGCGCTTGGCACAGATCAACCATCTGCTTGCCGGACGCCTCACTTTGGACCAGCATCGCGAATTGCTCGTGATCACGGGTTGGCTCACTGCTCTGCTGGGCTGCGTGCACTACGACTTGGGGGAGAGGGAAGAAGCCGAAACAGCTCGACGTGCCGCCTTCGAAATGGGCCGCCAGGTCGGACACGGCGAACTCATGGGCTGGGCACACGAGATGTCAGCCTGGTTCGCACTCGTCGAAGGTCGCTACGAAGACGTCGTCACCGCCGCCCGCATGGGCCAGGCGGTGGCCAGCACCAGTAGCGCAATGGTCCAACTCACCTTGCAGGAGGCGCGCGGTCTGGCCCGAATCGGGGACCGCCGGGAGGCCGACCGTGCCCTGACTCGCGGGGCCGAAGTCCTCAGCAGCCTGCCCATGCCCGACCACCCCGACCACCACTTCGTGTTCGACCACGCCAAGTGGGTCTTTTATGCCGCCACCTGCTACACCTGGCTCGCTGATGACGACCGCGCCGAAGAACACGCCCGCGAAACCATCCAGATGCACACCCGCCCGGACGGCACATCTAACGCTCCCATGCGAGTCGCCGATGCGCACATAGATCTCGGCATCGTTCACGCCCGACGAGGCGACCTCGATGCAGCCGTAGACCATGGCATGGCCGCTTTCGACATTGACCGCAGGTCCCTCACCGATCTGATCAATCGCGCAGGGGACCTCGACCGTGTCTTGCGGCAGCGCTACCGACGGGAAGCACTTGCCGAAGAGTTCCACGAACGGTTCGTCACTGCCCGGCGAGCCCTCGCAAACCGTCGCCCAGACCTGCTCGATTAAGGTCGAGAGGATGGACACCACCACCTGTGCTTGCGGCTCGAGCCTTCCGGCCAGCGAACTTCCTGCGTAGTATCCACAACGACCTCGCGGCGCCAGCAAACGATACCGGTGCCCACAGCACTCGACCGTTCCAGCACAGCCCTATCCGGTACTCTCTAAGTTCGCCAGCAAAGTGGGGCGCATCCGCCATTACTAGCCAAGAGCCGTCTCAAGTCATCAAAAGTATGTGAGCGCATGACTCGGTCACGAAAATCTAATGGAGAACCGCCGCGCAGAGGATCCCTCCTTGTCCCTGCGTACGCAGGAATAGGCGTTTTTCTAGCTTCGGCACTCGGCGTTGCTACGAATATTGCCACGGACTTGCTACCGAAGACTTGGAAATGGCCCGAAAATCCGCAAATTATGTGGCTCGCAGTTGCTGGCCTGACATTGGTTAGTGCGCTCATTGCATGGCTGGTCCAAGGACGAATAGAAGGCAAAGACGATCGCTTTCCCGGAGAAAGCGAAAGCAATTACGGCGAGCGTACGGGCACTTCTGTTGGAGGCGTCACTGTTAGCAATTCAACAGTGAACACCCTCATTAATAATGTTAATACAGAAAGCTTGAATATATACAATGCTCGTGACCGAACGAGTCGACCAATCTAGCTGAGCGAGAAGAACGGCTGTCTAAGTTAGAAAGAGAGAGCAAGGCTCGTCTTGTTGAACGATGGATGGCGGTCGGCCTGAGTGAGGCGGTCGCCGATGCGCTCGCTGCCGATTCAACTGTTGGATCACCAGAACGGCTTGGAACAGAGCTCCCCGCCACGAAAATAGTCGCACTAGTAGGCGAGTTCGGCACTGGTAAGTCGGTAACAGCTGAACGATTGCATCAAGCTAGCATCGAGCAAGCGATCGCTGACCCGGAAGCACCAGTTCCCGTTTTCCTGGAGGCTCGATTCATCGAGCGAAGAGTGGACGCAGAGATTCGTCAAGCAGCAGATAGGATCGGCGATCCCGAGAAGACGGGCGTTTATCTGATTCTAGATGGTTTGGACGAGCCCGGACCTGTCGGGGCCCTAGATATTCTAAGCCAAAGTAGAAGAGCGATCCTGCAATGGCCGAATAGTCGTGCAGTTATCACTGTCCGTCCTGGTTTGGATTTGGGTGACACGCCCTGCATCAACCACCCGGACATGACATCTCTGGAAATCGAAAGCCTTCTAGAGCGGGTGGGGGCAGGACGTCACCTTCAACATCCTGAGTCATCGTCCATCAGAGACGCGATGCGTCTTCCTCTCTTTGCTCTAATTGCCGCAGTGCTCGACCGCCAGGGCGTTCAGATGCCCCGATCGCGTGGTGCACTCTTGGCGGCAATTGCATCCAAGGCACTTTCGAGGAGCAGTAAAATAGCCGATGGTCACGTACAGACAGGCTTGCGTAAACTGGCACTACTTTCAATAAGTAGGAATCGTCGCGTGCCGGTAAGTGAAGTAGGCAACCAGCGGCTCATTGAAGCCATGTGCGATACGCATTTGGCAGTTCGTCGAGGTATGACACTTTCGTTTAGCCTTCCCATCTTTGAACAGTACTTCGCTGGGCAAGCCATTCTTGAAGATGGTCTCCCAAGAGATATTTTGGATCAGAGCAAGCTCAGCGATTGGCAAGATGCTCTAGTGCTAGCCGTGAGCATGGGGAGTTGGTCGAGCGCTTCAGCTCTCCTGGAATCGATTGCCTCAGACTTCCCCGGAATTGCTTCTGCAATCGTAACGAAATCGGTACCGCAATATGATCGCGAGGAGGACACATTTCTGCCTACGTATATTGAATGTGGGAATATGGTGCGTCATGCGCTCGCCGTATGGGTATCAGGCATCCTGCCACTTGGCGGCGAGTTAGGTTTGACGCGGTCAGATGGATCAGTTACAGCCATTGCCATTGGCGTACAAGGGTCTCATCTGAGCTGGGGAATTGTATCACCAGACAGAGACAAGTCCATGTCCGACATAATCCCAGCTGGCCCGGAAGTAAGAGATCTATGTGCCAGGCTTGGCAGCGGTATTGTATCGTCCAGTTATGCGGCTTGGCCCTGGCGATGGACGTTGTCGCAGATTGCTTACGAGCTTGAGAAGGCACTAAGTTCTCAGAATGCCGTAATTCCCGATATTGAGGCGACGCGAAATGAGTTGGATTGGACATTGGCGAAAGCTATTGTTAATCAGGGCTCCATAAATCATCGGCCCATTCCCGTTGATGTCGTCTCCGAGGCGCTAGACCGCCTATTTGCGCGCCTGCCACGAAATGTGCAGGCGGTAAGCTTCGGTAAGCGAATTTTTGCTAGAGAGTCGTTGGAAGATTTTGACAATAGGCTACATCGAGGGGACTTGCGCATCTTGCAAGGTTCTCTATCTCGTTCGTATCCCGTGCCAGATGTAGAGAGCCATGGGGGAGGTTGGATTTGGAGCGGGTATTCAGATGAGGATCTACGGACCCTGGTGGAAGATGTATACACGAATGCACTGCATATATATGAAGCGATAGTGCGCGCCAACTTCCCCAAGCTACTTCCCACTCTCGGCATCGGAGGCGCTCTACCGCTGCGCTTGGAAGGTACTCTGGTAATCGGACGTGACTCTGCTGATTATGCTCCACCAAGCCTATGGAGTAAGTCCGTCCTGTTAGATTCTGGCGAGACTTCGTTGGCCCGTATTAGTCTTGGTGCGGAAAACGGTGTGCCTGCACGGGATTGGGATCAAGTTCTTGCTGAGCGGGCATGGAATCGAGAGCAAGTGAGAAGATTGCGTCCACACTCAGACGGATGGCTAACTCTCACGGAGTCATGGAATGCAGTTGATCACGTCTTCGGGGACACGCCAGCAATAGATCAGGCATTCCAGTGGCTTTGGAGTGATCTTCGACGATTGGGTTTTGTTAGATCTAACGCTCCTCGATGGCATCATTGACTGTCGGAGGGGGTACCCATTAGGAATCGCTGTCGGGCATGGCATCGTCAGGCGCTAGACGAATCTTGCGACCGTACTGGCAGTTCGAATCGAATGGATAAGACCGTGACGATCGCCTAGTTGGCCGGCCGCTCACACTAGGAGCTGACCGCAATGCCTGTACTCGGCAGCGCACGGGCACTCGTGCCGTCGGCATCTGACCTCAATCTTGCTCAGTTCAGCAGGGCGCATTCGCCTGAAGATCGCAGTTGCCGAAAGCCTTCCGAATCTCAAGTGGTTAATCCTTGCTGAATTACCCTTATAGGTATCAAGCGGCGGCGCGCCGCGCCGCCGTACCTCCGGCCCTCCGCCCGCCCGCCGTCCGGGCGTGCGGCCTGGGGGCCGGTCCCAGACGGCGGCGGGACACCGGGCCGGGCACCGCACGCCGGCCCCGCCGCACCTGCCGAACGCGCCGACCGGGGTTGCCGCGCCGCCTTACAGATGCAGCCCTACGATCGCCACTGCGTGGCTGGCCGCCGGACATGGTTGGGGGCGATCGAAGGTCCAGAGCTTCGTTCCTCAGCTCTGGCCCACCGAGTAACGTGGCTGATCTTCGGACTGCGGACAACTGGCCGGTCTGTCGGTGGCGGACTCTACGATCGCCACCTATGAGTCCCTATGCGGAGACCGTCCAGGTGGAAGTAGACGTCGAGGACTGCGGCACTGTCTTACTGACGGATTGGGACGGCGACGACGCGGGCGACGTGGTGGGGTCCGTCGCGCTCGTCACGGTATGGAAGGCCATGGCCGAACTGTCGATCATGTATCAGCACGGCGACGGCATCCCTTTGACGGTGACCATTGCCGATCACGACCCGGGCGCCGACCTCGACGGGTACGAGGAGATCGTGGAGATCGACTTCATGTCGGCGACCGGCGAGGTCTCCCTGATCGGATGGGGCATGGACTGGGAGGACACGGCGATGCGCCGCCTTCCGTCGCTGCCGGCCGGTCCGGGCCTTCACCGGCTGCGCTACCACGTCTGGAGCACGCTTGAGGAGCGGCCTGATTCCGCTGGCAACCATCACTACCTGCAGATCTGGCCCGCACAGCCGTCCCCGCCCGTCGTCGTCAAGCAGGGCGAATGGATCGCTCATTTGAACGACGCCGCCACCTGAGCCTTGTGGCCGGGCGGCGTGTGCAATATGCGTGTAATGATCAAGGGCATGAAGGTGCGCCTCGGAGGTTCCACCGCAGGTCGAAGGACGTGCATAGTCCGCAAACGGTCACGAGCTGTAAAACCACCGGCAGTCCGACCGTCCATGCGGGTGGATCCCCCCGCAGAGGTGCCAGGTTCGCCTTCGTGCCATCGGCGTGCCGCCGACGTTGCCATGCCGTGCCGGATCCCGCAAGCGAGGGCCAGGTCAGAGGCGTGATTGCTGTGCCATTAGCGTGCCATTAGATTGAATTGATCACGGCGGGTTGAGCGCGATGCAGGTTCGGGGGCGCAGGTCCAGACGTGCAGCCAAGGGATCATGGCTCCTTACAAGCGAGGGGTCACTGGTTCGAACCCAGTACCGCCCACCAGCGTAAACGTACAATCTCTGATCTTGAAAACGGCGCCTGAGTGACTAAGTGAGGGACTAAATCCCGAAGATCTTGTCCATCGCCGCAGCTCCCTGCATGATCACGGGCCGGATCTGATGCCGGTAGACGGTCTCGGTGACCACCGTGTTGGAGTGTCCGACGAGGCGCGAGATGTCCTCGATGGGGACGCCGGAGTCTGACAGCACGGACACGAAGCTGTGCCGCAGCTCGCGGGGTGACCACTCCCGTTCGGTGAGTCCCGCCGCCTCCACGACCTTCCGGAAGTCGCGCCGTACGTTGTGCGCCGTGACGGGAGTGCCCGTGCGTGTGCAGAATACGAGATCCGTGTCCTTCCACCGGTCGCCGGCCTTCTCCCGTGCCAGGTCCTGGGCTTCTCTGAGCAGGCGTAGCGCCTCCACGCAACGTCGGGGGAGTTTGAGTGATCGGCGCGACTTGACGGTCTTGGTGTCGCCCTTCTGCCGTACGGATCGCCAGACGTAGACCGCGAAGTCGCCGTGCTCCCAGCCGGTGGTGCCCGGCGTGCCGCGGGGCCGTCTCAAACCGACCCGCGAAGAGACCTCTGCTTCTTCCTTAGCCTGGTCTCCGCTTGCAGGTTCGCGGCCAGTTCATCCAACGTCGCCCCGCAACGGACGTTGGACTGGCCGCTTGTACAGGGAACGGACTGTTTCCGAATGGCCGCCCACCCTGCGGCCATGTCGTGAACCTGCCACTCCGGGTACTCGGCGATCAACTTCGCCAAGGTCATGGGCATGGTTGCACTCCGACGACCGGCGTACAGGGCGGCTGCGACTCCCGTAGGCGGGCGTAGCGGAAAGCGATTCGGTGCGCGGCCCGAGTGGGCTCGGTGGAGGGGTGCCAAGCGTGGATGACTCGCTGTCGTCTCGCGTCCCGTGTCGGTCGCCACCAGTACCGCCCGCCGTGACACCAGACGACCGGTCCGACCTGCATGGACGCCAGCGCAAGCATGTCACTGTGAAGGATCTCCTTCACTGAGGGCTCGCTTCCGTGGATTCCGGTCGCAGACTGCGGATCGTCTCCGAGAGGGGGTGGCGTCGTTGAAGGTCCGCGTAGCGGAAGGCCACCCGGCGCGCGGCTCTCGACGGTTCGATGGCCGGATGGCGGGCGTACAGCACTCGTTTGCGGCGGTCGTCCCAGCCTGCCCGCCACCAGTACCAATCGCCGTCGCACCAGACGACGAGCCCGACCCACACGGACACCAGACTCAGGCCATAGCCGTCATGGACGTCTGCGGATACGCCGTGAGCGGCGAGGGCGTCGGCCAGGGCATCGGCGGCGTGCTTCTCTGGCGTGGGGCGTCGGTTCGGCGGTTGCATGAGTGACCTCCCATCACGTACGGCAGTGACGTAGCGTGACGGTATGTGTCGGCCGAGCTGTGAGGCCGGAAAGAAATTCAGGGGTCCGTCGTAGGCATCCGATGAGGATGAGGTGCATGCGAGGAATGACCAGCAATCTGTCCATCGGCCAGCGCGTGGCCTGGTACCGGCGACGGCGTGGGATGTCTCAGGACGTATTGGCCGGGCTGGTGGGACGGACCACCGACTGGCTGAGCAAGGTGGAGAACGACCGCATCACCTTGGATCGTCTGTCCGTCATCAAATCCCTGGCGAGCGTATTGGACGTGTCCCTCGGTGATCTACTGGCCGAGCCGCACCTGTTCGAGTGGACGGACGGAAGCGGCGATCAGACCATCCCAGCACTGCGCGCCGCGATCACGGACTATCGGCAGCTCTCGCCGATGGCCGGGCTCGTGGAGAACGCGGAACCCTCCGGGCAGGCCGACCTGCGACGTGCCCTTGCCGAGGTGTGGCGGGCGTACCAGGGAGCCCGGTACAGCTACATGATCCGGACTCTGCCCGGACTCCTGGGAGAGGCGCATCATGCTGCGCGCGTAGCGAACGGTGACGCGCGCATGGCCGCATCGGGAGTGCTCGGGCAGGTCTACCACGCCGCTGCCAGCATCCTGGCCAAGGTGGGTGAGGCAGATCTCGCATGGATCGCCGCTGAGCGGGGGCTCTCCTTCGCACGGCAATCCGGTGATCAGCTCGTGACGGCCTCATTGCTTCGCTCCGTGACCCACGCCCTTCTGTCCAACGGTCGCTACGAGGCAGCCAAGCAGCTCACGATGGACGCCGCCGACCTGCTGTCTCCCGGCCTCCCGCACGCCACGGCTGAGCTGCTTTCGGTGTACGGCACGCTGTACCTCGCCGGGTCGATGGCGGCGGCGCGAGACGACGACCGCAGCACGACACGCGCGTTCCTCGCCGAGGCACAGGAAGCGGCGGTGCGGCTCGGCGGTGACGCCAACCATGTCTGGACCGCGTTCGGGCCGACGAACGTCCGTATCCATCAGGTGGCCACGGCAATCGAGCTGGGAGACATCCAGGTGGCTGTGGAACTCGGGCCGAAGCTGGATACCAGCGGGCTTCCGATCGAACGTCGCGCTCGTCATGGCCTGGCCGTGGCGCATGCCCTGAGCCTGTGGAACCGTACCGACGACGCGATGGCCGCGCTGTTGGAGGCCGAGACCATCGCTCCCGAGCAGGTGCGCCATCACTACCTCAGCCGCCAGCTCACGATGTCGTGGATCAGAAGGCAGAAGGGCAAACCCAGTTACCAACTCGCAGCTCTCGCCCGGCGACTGCACATCGTGTGAAGGCAGTCCCTGTGGCGTAAGGTCGGGGCTGTGAACGATCAGGAGGCTCCGCCGTTCGCCCAGGCCCGTGCCGCTGCCGGTGCGCTGTTCTTCGATGACAGCGGTCGTGTGCTTCTCGTCCGTCCTACGTACAAGCCCTCCATGGACATCCCGGGCGGGTACGTCGAGCCGGGGGAGACCCCGTACGAGGCGTGCGTTCGAGAGGTGCAAGAGGAACTGGGCATTCAGCCGGCCATCGGTCGCCTCCTCGTGGTCGATTGGGCGCCTCTCCCTAAGGAGGGCGACAAGGTCCTGTTCGTGTTCGACGGAGGCACCTTGGACGGCGAGTTGCTCAAGCAGATCAGGTTCGTGGACAACGAGCTGAGCGCCTACGAGTTCCATCCCGTCGAGGAACTGGACGGGCTGTTGATCGAGCGGCTTGCTCGTCGCGTCAAGGCCGCCGCTGCTGCACGCGAGCTTGGCAGGACCGTCTATCTGGAGCACGGACAGGCCGCTCCCACTGAGTGAATATCTGAGTGACAACGGCCCAGGACGAGCGTGGACGATTGAGGACCAGGGCGGAACGTTCGCCGAGGTAGCACCCCGAATCACCCGAGGTCCCACCCTCTCGCGGCGAGCCTTACAAGCGAGGGGTCACTGGTTCGAACCCAGTACCGCCCACCTCGTGGAACAGCCCCGTTTCCGATCGCGGAAACGGGGCTTCGTGCCATTCACGTGCCACCAGCCGGTGCGAGGCTCTTCTCGATCTTCGTGTTCATGGTGTCGGCGATCGTGTTTCCGGTGTGCCGAAGATCATGGAAGTGCAGGCCGAGGCAGCCGATCTTCCGGAGGTTGGCGTTCCACTTGGCCGCGCGGCGGATGTTGCTGCGCCGGAGGATGCCGCCGCGTGCCCCAGTGAAGATCAGCGCGTCGGTTTCCGTGTCCGTGAACTCGTCGAGATGTTCGCAGAATCGCTTCCGGGATGGCCATCGTACGGACACCCACGCGGCACTTGGGCGTCCGTATCGAGTTCGACATGCTGTTGCCGAACGCTGACGGCCGGGCGTTCAAATCCGGGTCCATTGGCCGACAAGGTGTATCAGGGAGCCACAGGTGCGGTGAGCACCCTTACCAGAGCATGAACGAGCCCGAGTCCCAGAAACGTGCCAACCGCTCCGCGCCCCCTGCGGGGACCCGGCGAACGCCGACTGAAGAGTCGGAAGATCCTCCGCAAGCTACGCTCCAGCCCCGGTGAGGCCGGCCGCCTCTGCGAGGCATTGCCGTCCTCCGGAATCACGGCGCCGCACAGGCCACCCAAGGATGGAAAGGGTTCAATGCCCCAGCTTCGCGAAGCTGGGGCGGAAAGCCTTCGGCGAGCCAAGCGTTCGCGCCCCGGGAAAGGAGGATCTCCTTCCCCGGGGCCGTCCGCTAGTTGTAACGATCGGACAGGATGATCACTTGGCATTTGTCCGCGCCGGCCAGCAGCACTCCCATTTTGCTGTTGCGGGATTCGTCGGGGGCCGTGGCGTACGTTCCTCGGACCGAATACTGGCTCGGCTCCATCCCGAAGGAACGTGCCGCCTCCTCGACCCTGGTCTCGTCATAGAGGTCCCCGTCGTCGTCTTGCCGTTCGAGCCCCTCCTTCTTGAAGAAGGCGGGTCCCTGAGCGCAGTCCACTGAGAAGGCCAGCTCCAGCCAGTAAGGATCGTCGTCCATCCGGGATTTGAACTTTATGCCGGCAGCGGTCTGGGGGAGCGATATCTGATGGTCGCCCAGTACGTTGTCGAATTTGAGAGTGGGCGCTGTTCCGGGGAGCGCGCGTGGATCCGGATTGCGGTCGGTCAGCGGAGGGCCCGACGAGCATGCGCCCAGAGCGCCTACGGGAACCGTGAGCAAGAAAAGCACTCCGAATCTAGTCACATCCATATGATGGCGCTTGTGGTTCCCTGGCTGAGTCAGGCGTCTTCCCAGCTCAAGCCTCGCCATGAAATGATCCACTGCGGTTGGATCCACGTGAGGACTGGCATGTCTCCCAAAGCGATGGCGTTCGTCGCCTTCCTGTTGATCGGCTCGGGCATTCTCAGCGGCCTGATGTCCGTTACGTCAGGCGGTGAATCTTGCGGCTCGGCATTTGTCGGAGTCACCTGGGAGCAGCTCGATCCGTCCTCCGCCTTGGCCGACAGGCTGCACCATTTGGACAACTGCACAGACCTGCGGAACCTCGTCAAGATCCCCGCTACCGTACTGATCGCCGCAGGTGGGGCCACATTGTTCGCCGCCTTCCTTTCACGGCCACGCATATCCTTTTCGCGCGGATAGAGTGGCGTCAACGTGTCATCAGCCGGGGCGGGAGCTCTCCCGAGGGGCTGCCGCTAGGCTGTGCTCAGGTGCCTGGCATGCTCTGGGGCGTGAGAATTCGTACTGCGACGCGCCGGGATCTGCCCGCGATCATCGCGCTTCTGGCTGATGAGGACACCGTGGTCGATCCCCGGACCGTTGAGGTCGACGAGGCGTACGAGCGGGCCTTCCAGGCCGTCGACACCGACGAGCGCAACGAGATGATCGTTCTGGACGAGGGAGACGGTACGGTCGTCGGCTGCCTCCAGTTGACGTACATCCCTGGCCTGGGACGGCACGGGCAGGAGCGGGCGCTGATCGAGGCGGTTCGGGTGCGTGCCGATCGACGTGGGGAAGGGCTCGGGCGCGAACTGCTCACCTGGGCGATCGAGCGGGCACGCGCCCGCGGCTGCACCCTGGTCCAGCTCACCAGCAACAAGCGCCGCACCGAGGCCCATCGTTTCTACGGCTCGCTCGGCTTCGTACGCAGCCACGACGGGTTCAAGCTGTCGTTCTGAGGCAGGGTGAACGATCGTGGAATGACCGTCGGCGATTCGACTCAAGCGGTGGTCATCCCGCCATGGGCGATCATGTGACGATCTTGATCGTGCGTACTCCAGGCTTCGCGATCAGCTCGGCGAGCGCCGGTTTCGAGTATCCGGAGGTGACGAGTCCATAGATCTTGCCCTCGTGTGCCGCCTGACGTAAACGAAAGAGATCGAGCCCGAAAGACTTGAGGCTCAGTGCGTCGGTCCACTGCAACTTGGCCGCCCAGCGTCTGTACAGCTCGATCGGCGAGGTGTTCTCGCATTCGGTGCCGTAGACCGCGCACGACCGCCAGTAGACAGGTTTGCCGGCGGCCCCGCGCGATCCGGAGAGGAACAGAAATACGGCGTCCGATCGGAGTCCTCGCACGCCCAGGGCGGTGGTCACTTCGTTCTCGGTCATGGGGGCGGCCAGTTCCACGACGGCGGTGAAGAATTCATTTTCGTCCAGGGCTGCTATCGCCTGGCGGGCCTGAGATCTGGCCGGCTCGTCCGCCTCTTCGCCGCCGTGGAACGAGCGCAACAACGGGGTCATCGTCGTCTCCGGAAGCGGGGGAGCGGAGGTCCGGCCCAGCACGTCGGTCACCATCTGTCCGTACGCCGGACGGCTGAGCTGCCCCGAACCCAACTGCAAACCGCCGGCCGACATGCTCATCGACAGAGGGCCCACGCTGACGTCCTGGCCCACGGCGACGTGGTGCTCCGGATGCGCCACCTGAAAGGCGCCGCCATAGACCTCGCGCATGCGTTCCGCGCGCCCGCCGAACAGGTGCACGCCTTCGGCCAGACAGGCGAGCAGAACGAGCATGACGACGATGACGTACCCGGTTCTGCGGGAATTCCAAGTGCGGCTGTCTGCGGTCAAGGCGGTCTCCCTTGCGCGCTGATGCCGGTCGAACAGTGATGATCAAACCAGATCACCACCGGTACGGCATCGTTTGATCCGCTGTGTCTGCCTGAGTGGCATTGCCGCACTAAGATCGCGTCCCGTGTCTTCGGAACATTTATGGCGGTTTATCAGGATCGGATTAGTAAGTCTGATTCTTCTGGCGGCGGCCACGGGACTGGTGCTCGGCGACACCTGGCTCTGGGTGGCCGCCGAGTGGTCGCCGCCGACTTTCGGCGATCTCTACCCGGGCGACGGGTCCGACAGCTCAGCCTCTCTGGCGCTGTTCGGGGCCGCCCTGGTGAAGGCCGCGCTCCTGTGGCTGATCCTGCGTGCCCCCGTACCGGGGCCGCTGGACCGCAGGGAGAAGGCGCTGCGCCGGCTGCTGTATCTGGCGATGGCCTACGGGCTTGTGCTGTGGTACCCGATCGCGCTGCTCCCGGACGCGGTCGATGCGGCATTCACGCTCGTTCTGTGGGCCGCGATCGACGTCCTCTACCTGCTCGTCATCCGGTGGCGGTCCCGCCTGTTGCGCGGGGCGGCCGGAGTGCTGTTCGCGGTCGAGCTGGTCGGGGTGGCCAACGGACTGCTCGACGAACTCGACCTTCCGGAGCTCGGACCGAGCGGCGTCCTCGACCTGGGCCTGACCGGCGGCGGAGTCCTGGCGACGCTCGTCACCGTCCTCGGGCAGTGGCGTGACGGCCGCTGGAGCCGGGGCACGCAGATCGCCGGGCTGTTGTCGGTGGGCGGTTACGCGCTGGCGATCCCGTTCAACCTCCTCATCGGGGGGGGACTACGGCGGCGGTCTGGCGACGCTGGTCGTGATGGACGTGGTGGGGCTCGTCAGCACCGTGTGGATCGCCGCGACCGCTCGTGAACTGCCCGCCGAGGGCCGCCCGGCGGATCTCCCGGCCGTCCGGCGGCGCGGGTTCCGCGTCGCGGTGGCGGCCGTGGCCGTGCTGTCGCTCGTCGTACTGATCAACCCGGAGCAGAACGCGCGCCTGACCTACACCGCCGGGTCGGCGGACTGCTACGACCGGCCCAGTTTCGGCGACGTGAAACCCGCGGAACGCGACGCCGTGTTCCTGTGCCGGGCGCGCAGCGGAGACGGCGCAGGACCGCCCATGTTCCCGGACACCACGTCGGACCAGGCGGTCCTCGCGTACGGACGGGCGCTGTGCCGTGCGAAGGACACCGGCGAGCAGGAGACGATCCTCGCGCGGGCCGGCAGCGCCCGGGCCGCCTGGCGGGTGGACCCCGAGGAGCTCGTCTACGTCTGTCCGGAGATCATCGGCGCCACCCGTCCCGACCTGTTGCGGTCGACGGCGGAGACGGAGGCGGCGAGCGCGGCCTACATCGCCGGGGAGAACGCGAAGTGCCGGGACCCGTGGCCCCGGACGAAGGGTGTCGTCCAGGCCACGGCCAAGTATTTCCTGTTCGTCGACGGCGATCCCGGATACCTGGTCCAGGACGGCGAGGGCGAGGCGGCCATGGAGGAGGCGGAGCTGGCGACGGCCCGGTCCTACGAAGACGGCGCCCTCATCGGGGTGGCCCGCGGCACGGCGCTCATCGGGCACGTCGAGGACGTCGTCGATCTGTGCCTCACGGTGAAGGCCTTCCGCACCGCGCCGCCACCGCGGACGGCCGGTTGGGACCAGGTCCACGAGGTGCCGATCGTCAGCCGCGGCGGCCGGCTCGCGGTGCCCGAGATGGCCGACGGCGGCGACGTGGGCGCGGGTGCGCCGATGCCGAACCTGGCGATCGCCGGGAAGGGCCGCTACCGGCTCCGTGTCCACGTGCGGGTCGGCGAGGCGGGGGAGCAGCACCTGGTCGTCGTGTTCCCGGGCGCGTCGAGGAAGCGGCTGAAGCTGAAGTCCTGATCGGAGGCCGGGCGCGCCGGGGGCTGATCAGCGCTTCCGGCCACCGGCGCCGGCCTCACCGGCCGTAGGACCGTAGGACCCCAGGACCGTGGGTTCGCGCTCTGGCACACCTCTCGCTCGCATTTACATACATGATGTATGTATGTAACATCCGTGGCGTCGTCAAACACTCCAGGATGGGGCGGTCATGTGGGCGATGCTGCAGTCGGCGTGGGGAGAGGCCGAGACCATGGCACTGGTCGAGGTGGACAAGCCCGCGCCGGTGTTCGGCGAGGTGCTGGTCGAGGTCATGGCGGCCGGGGTCAATCCGGTGGACGTCTTCACCAGTCGGGGGCAGGCGTACAACCGGGTGCTGGACCTGCCGTTCATCAACGGCTGGGACGTCGCGGGCACCGTGGTGAGGACCGGTTACGGCACGACCCGTTTCCAGCCCGGCGACCGGGTGTTCGGCATGCCGTGGTTCCCGCGGGCCGGAGGGTGTTACGCCGAGTACGTCACCGCCCCCGCCCGTCACCTCGCCCGTATGCCGGAGGGCATGGGCTTCACCGAGGCGGCGGCGCTGCCGCTCGCCGGGCTGACGGCGTGGCAGATGCTGACCGAGGTCGCCGCCGTGGCGCCGGGGCAGCGGGTCCTCGTGGCGGGGGCGGCCGGGGGCGTGGGACACCTGGCGGTCCAGATCGCCAAGGCCCGCGGCGCCCACGTGACGGGCACCGCGAGCGCCGCCAAGCACGCCTTCGTCCGCGAACTGGGGGCCGACGAAGTGATCGACCACTCCACGACCGTGGTGTCCGACGTGGCGCGGGACATGGACGTCGTCGTCCAGATGTTCGGTGGCGAGGCCGGGCTCAGGGCGCTGGAGTGCCTGCGGCCGGGCGGCATCCTGGTCAGCGGGCAGGCGGCCTGGACGCCGGGCCTGCACGAGCGCGCCACCGAGCTGGGCGTGCGCGCCGCGGCCTACCTCGTCGATCCCGACGGCGCCGGGCTCGACGCGCTGGCCGGGCTCGTGGCCGAGGGCCGGTTGAAGGTGCACGTCGACGCGGTGTTCCCGCTGGCGCGGGCGGGCGAGGCGCACGATCTGGTCGGGGCGGGGCGTACCAGAGGCAAGGTCGTGCTCGCCGTCGGCGAGCCGAACTGAGGAGGAGCAGTGTCGGAACAGCACATCCCACCCGCTGACGTGGTGCGGGCCTACGCGCGGGCCAAGAGCCGCGCCGATGTCCAGGAGACTCTGCGGTACTGCAGTACGGACACCGTCTTCGAGACGGTCGCGTTCCAGGCCGTCGCGACCGGCATCGACGAGGTCGCCCGGCAGACCGCCGCGTTCCTGCGCACCTTCCCCGACTACGGCGTGGAGCTGGAGTACCTCGCGGCGGCGGACGACCTGGTCGTCGGCGCCGGGACGGTCCGGGGCACCATGACGCAGAGCCTGGTGGGCATCCCGGCCACGGGCAGGGCCTTCGCGCTGCCGTTCGCCTGCCACTGGAGGGTGCGGGACGGGCTGATCGCGCACGAGCGGTTCTTCTTCGACCTCCACCAGATGTGCGAGCAGCTCGGGCTGTCCACCGCCGCCGTCGCGGCGCGGTTCGCCGCCTGGCGCGAGCGGGCGCGGGCGGTGTCGCGATGACGACGTACATCCTGGTCCATGGGGCCTGGCACGGCGGCTGGTGCTGGCGGCAGGTGTCCGCGCGGTTGCGCGAGGCCGGTCACGAGGTCCACACCCCGACGCTGACCGGCCTCGGCGAGCGGGCCCACCTGGCCGGCCCCGAGGTCGGCCTGCGGACGCACGTGGACGACCTGCTGGGCCTGCTGCGGTACGAGGATCTGCGCGACGTCGTGCTCGTCGGCCACAGTTACGCCGGTCTGGTGGTGCGCGAGGCCGCCGACCGCGCGCCGGAACGCGTCTCGCGGATCGTCATGGTCGACGCCTGGGCGGCCCGCGACGGGGAGTCGCTGGACGACCTGGCTCCCGCGTTCTTCCTCGACTGGATCGGGTCGGCCACCGTGGACGGCATGATCCCGCCTTCGTCGGCGGCCGCCGTCGGCGTGACGGAACCGGATCAGGTGGCCTGGCTGGAGCCCCTGCTGACCGCCCATCCCCGGCGCACGTTCTCCGATCCGACCCGGTTGTCCGGAGCCGTCGACACGATCGCGTGCCGAGCGGTGCTCTGCACGCCCGGGGGGCCCATGCCGTTCGCGCGGCTGGCCGGCGAGCACGGCTGGGAGACCACCGTCCTGGACGTCGGCCACGACGCCATGGTCACCGCGCCGCGGGCGCTGGCAGACGTCCTGATGCAGCACCCGTCCTGAGCCGGCCCGGCCGCCCGGTCCGCCGCCGGAGCGGGCGGCCGAGCCCGCTCCGGTGAACCGAGGTCCCGCCGCTGCGGCGGTCCACCCACGTAGAGAGGCGGCCACATGGCCGAAGTGAAGGTCGGCTACCTGCTGCCGACCCGCGACCAGGCCGTACGCGGCGACGACGACCCGGCGCTGATGATCGCCCAGGCCCGGCACGCCGACGCGCTCGGGTTCGACTCCGTATGGGCCGGTGACAGCCCGCTGACCCGGCCGCGGGTCGATCCGCTGCTCCTGCTGTCCGCCGTGGCCGTCACTGCCCCGCGGCTCACGCTCGGCACCGCGGTGCTGCTGCCCGCGCTCCGGCATCCGATCCTGCTGGCGCACCAGCTCGCCTCGCTGGACCGGATCGCCGGCGGACGCCTGATCGTGGGCATGGGCGGCGGTTTTCCCAACGCGAGCACGGAGGCGCAGTTCGACACGATCGGCGTGCCGTTCAGGACTCGGGTCAGCCGGCTCGAGGAGTCGATCGAGGCGATGCGGCGGCTGTGGGGCGGTCAGGGCGCCTCGTTCACCGGCCGGCACTTCGACTTCCGCGACGTCTCCCTGGTCCCGGCGCCGTCCCGTCCGTCCGGCCCGCCGATCTGGCTGGCCGGAAGCGGCGAGCCGGCGCTGCGGCGGGTGGCCCGCCTGGCCGACGGCTGGCTGCCCTATCCGCCCGCCGTCGCGGACTACGCCCGCGAGCGGGCGACCATCGAGCAGGAGGGGTCCCGTCCGGTCACCCACGCCCTGTACGCAACGCTGTCCCTGGACGACGACCCCGCGCAGGCGCGCGAGACCCTGCGGCGGAGCATCGAGCGTTACTACAACGCCAGGCTGGAGGCGGTGGAGAAGATCCAGGCCATGTTCGCCGGCCGGCCCTCGGACGCCGCCGAATGGCTGAACTCCTACATCCGGGCGGGAGCCCGACACGTCGTCATCCGGCTGGCCGCCGACGACCATCACGCGGCCCTGGAGACGGTCGCGGCCCGGATACTGCCCCTGCTCCACCTGAACGGGCACCCGTGACGCCGCATATGGTCTTCTCATCTCGGGTTCGGAGCAAGAGGAGACACACGGGTGGCAGAGAGCACGGGGGTGCGGCGGAGCCAGCACGAGCGCACCAAGGCGACCACGGGCGCCCTGGTCGCGGCGGCGCGTGAGCTTTTCGTCGGCGACGGATTCGCCGCCACCGCGGTGGACGACATCTGTGCCAGGGCCGGCGTGACGCGTGGCGCGTTCTACCACCACTTCAGCAACAAGGAGCACATCTTCCGCGAGGTCTACGCCGCCGAGCAGAAGGCGCTCTCGGTGATCGTCCGGGAGGCGTTCCAGGCCGAGCGGGACCCGTGGCGCGGGGTGTCGGCGGGTTGCCGGCGGCTGCTGGAGGCGTCCCTCGAACCCGCCGTACGGCAGATCACGCTGGTCGAGGCGCCGGGCGCGCTCGGCTGGACCGCCATGCGGGACATCCAGGCCGGGTGCAAGGAGCAGATGCGGCGCGGGCTGGCCATCGCCATCGAGGCCGGCTGCATCCCGGACCGGCCGCTCGACCCCGCCACCTCGCTGCTGTACGGCGGGATCTGCGAGATCGCCCTGGACATCGCCCGCGCCCCGGACCAGCGGGCAGCGCTGGCGGACGCGCTGGCCGAACTCGACCGGGTGCTCGCCGGCGTCGCCCGTCTCTCCGCCCCGGGCTGCCTGCACACGAGCTAGCCGGCCACACTCTCCGATCGCCAGGTCGATGTGCAGCGGCTGCCACGCCTCCGTAACGGCGGCGACGTATTGTGGTGGAGGTCCCGGGGGTAAGGACTCTTCAGCCGAAGGGGCCGCGCAGCCCGCGAACGGAGAGCCACCTGCCATGCGAAATCGCACGTTGCGGATCCCCGCCACCGCTGCCGCCGTCCAGGAAGCCATCGACCAGGCGACCGCGGGCGAGGTCGTGCTCCTGGAGCAGGACGGCCGCCTCGTGGCCGCGGTGGTGCCCTACGAGGTGGCCGCCGCCGGCGTCGACCTGCTCAACGAGGCCCAGGACGCCGCTGACCGGCTGTCGGGGCTCAGGCTGATCGCGGAGCTCGAAGCCGGCATGGAGACGATGCGGCTCAGCGACCTGCGCCGTGAGCTGGCCTCATGAAGGGCTACTACGAGATCCAGCTCTCGTCATCGGCGGTGCGGCAGATCCGTGCCGTGCACGCCGCGGAGCCGATGGCCGCCACGTTCGTCCTCAACGGCCTGGAGTATCTCTCCACCGACCTCGACTCGGGCCTGCTGCGCACGATCGACAAGGAAGCGGGGCTGCTGAAGGCGGAGATAGGCGACTTCGAGGCCCTGTGCTGGGTGCGGCACGAGGAGATGAGCCTGGTGATCCTGACCGTCTCACGGAGTCGTCACCCAGCGTGACGCCGCGCCCTCGTTCGCCCGTACGGCGAAGTCGCGGACGTCCCGCATCCGCCGCGTGCTGACCGGCTCGGCGTAGATGTAAGGGCACATGTCCGACCGCGTCATCTTCGACCGCTGGTACAGCGAGAAGTCGCACCAGGCGTAGTCGTGCCGCGCGAGCTGCTCGATCACCTCCTCCCTGATGCGTTCGCCGTACATGGAGTCGTGCATCTCGATCAGGAGGGCCGGCTGGTGGTGGGCGATCGTCTCGGCCGCGCCTGCCAGCGCCTTCCCCTCATGACCCTCGATGTCCACCTTGACCAGCCGGATCCTCTCCCGGGACCGGGAGGTCATGAGATCGATAGGCAGGGCGTCGGCCTCACCGAGGAACGCGCCGTACCCCTCCTCGCCGTGGTGGAGGGCGGACGTGGCGCAGCCGGCGGGGATGGTCGCCGGCTCGCCGGCGGCGAGCGTACGCGTGCAGGGGCCGGCGGTGACGTCGTAGGGATCCCAGAGTCGCAGTCGTGCGCCGGAGTCGTGGGCGGCCACCGGATGGACGTCGACATTGCCCAGGTCGTTGAGCTGCAGATTGAGGTGCAACGCGCGCAGCGCGACCGGGTTCGGCTCGACGGCGATCACCTTCGTGAACGCCCTGGCCATCCGTAGGGCGTAGTGGCCGACGTGGGCGCCGACGTCGAGGAACGCCGAGCCCGGCTCGGCGAAGGACTGCAGGAGGCGCCAGATGTCCTGCTCGTGCGGCCCGGGACCGACGCGGTCACCGCTGGCGGGCCGGAGGGCCCAGGTGAGTCCGTCGCACTGCGAGAGGGAAGGTGTCGTCGGCATCAGGACTCCCGGGGAGGTGTTCCGCGCTCACCCACGTGTGATCGATCTCGCGTCGGAGGAGATCCAGCTTCGGTGTGGATAGAAGCTCCTGAGTTCCCGCATGCGCGAGGAGTCCGCGAAGAAGACGAACTCCAGGTTGGCACGCCGCAACATGCTGCGTTTCGCCTCCTCGCCCAGCAGGCCCCCGACCACCGGGACCGCGTTGACCGCCACTTCGGTGAGCGTCGACAGACCGGTCATCGCGAACCGTTCGGCGACCTTCGCCAGTCCGGGCATCTTCCTGCGCAGGAAGATGCCGAGCTTCGTGGATCTGACCGCCAGATGGGGGCGGGTCGCCCGGATGTGGTCGCATATGCGCTGCCAGTAGTCGGCGGCGCAGTCGGCCAGGGCCGTGGCCAGCGCGTCGTCCGCGTCACGGGCGTCGGAGACTTCGAGGTAGGACTGGATCTCGAACAGCTCCCTGGCCTGTTCGCGCAGTTCGACGATCTCCTCGAAACGCAGCATGGCCAGCAGGTCGGGCGGCGGCCCCTCCACCATCCGATAGGCCGTCTCGACGAGCTCCCGCATGTCGAGCTGGGGATCCGGCCGGCTGTGCGCACGGCCAGCATCGGTGAGGACGGCCTCGGCGAGGCCGGTGCCGTCCCCGGAGGTCCAGTCCGAGCCCATGATCCTCGCGTTGAACGCGCGTGCGTGTGCGGTCTCGTCGAAGAGGCCGTGGATCTGGATCAGCTCGCTGCTCACCGGCAGTCCGGAGTCGTGGAGCAGCGCGAAGATGGGGGTGTGGGAGAACCGCGGCCTCGACAGGATGTCGTCGTACCGTCTTCTCAGTTCGATCGGCTGCGCCGACAGCAGGCCGCTCAGCACCGATCCGGGCGCGTTGGCGGCCTCGCGGACCTGCCGCATGAAGTCGTCCTTGGCGGTGACATAGTCATAGCGGACGACGACGGAACCGTCTCCGGCGAGAACGCCGTCAAGTTCCTTGATCATGCGGTCGCGGGCGGCCGAGACCGGCGAGACGACCCAGCCCTTCCCGTCGGGGCTGTTCCGCTTCCAGCTGTTCAGCACCGCGGCCAAAGAGTCACAGGGATCGAGCCGGTCCTCCTGGTAGAGGTAGTTGTGGGCGCGGAGCCCGACCGCGACGACACCCGTCGCGACGAGATCTCTGAGCAGCCGGTAGAAGTTGTTCTCCCGCAGGTCCGACCTGCTGAAGTCGCCCACGATCCTGGGGTTGTCCACGAGCTGCGTGTCATGCACGTAGACCCGCTCGTTGAAGAGCGCCCCGAACACCAGCAGGGCCCGCAGCTGCATGGTGGAAGTGATGCCGGCCCAGATCGGTTCGAGGGCGGCGAATTGGGACGTGGCGCGCAAGGCGTTGATGGAGCGGGAGTCATCGCGCTTCATCTCTTCGAGATACCACCCTTCGGTCGCCACCCCTAAGGGAAGCACAGCCGGGTACCGCAGGGAAGGTTGTCATGGAGAGTGGCTACGGCCGGCGGGCCCGCGTCGTACCATCCGCTTGAGCCTCTGGTGGCGTCTCCTTTTGAAAGGGGCCGGTTGTGTCATCGCTCGAAGAGGCCGTGGAGTCCAGGGACCATCTCGTCGCCGTCTGGAGCGAGCTGGTACGGGACAGAGGCGGCCGGATCGGTACGGACGACGGCGTCGTGCACATGTGGGCCGACAGCCCCTTCGGCTTCTGGAACACCGTGACCCTGGCCGGTACGGACATCCCGGTGGACGCGCTCGGCGAGCGGCTGGCACGGGCGGCGTCCTTCATGAGGGCCAGGTCCGAGAGCGGATATCTGTGGATCTTCGAGGATCTGTTGAGCCCTCAGGCGCGGGAGAGCCTGTTCCGGCGCGCGGCCGAGGCCGGGCTGGAGCCGGCGTTCTCGGGCCGGGGCATGGCGGGGGACCTGTCCGTGCCTGAGCCGGATCATCCGGACCTGGAGTTCCGGCGGGTGCAGAACGAGGAGCAGCTCGCCGCGTACGGTGACATCAACGCACGCGCCTACGGCATGACGCCCGAGGCGGGCAGGCTCGCCCTGGCCGGCTCCGAACTGTGGCGCGGCGACGTGCACGCCTACCTCGGATACCGCGACGGACGGCCGGTGACCTGCGCCGCCACCGTCGCCGGCCCACATTCGATCTTCCTGGCGCTGGTCGCCACCCTGCCGGCGGAGATGCGCAAGGGGTACGGCGAGGCCGTCACCCGCAAGGCGATCCACGAAGGCGGCAGGCGGAGCGGGCACCGGCGGCTGGTCCTCCACGCCACGCCGGCCGGGCAGCCGGTCTACGAACGCATCGGCTGCCGAGCCAACACGGCGATCCACTTCCTCCAGCTCGCCCCGGCCTGACGAGCCTCTCGGTCCGGCCCGGTCAGGCGGACGCACGGGCGGTCATGCCTACATCGGATGATCACGGGTAGCGCTGTGCAACCACCCCAGCTACAGAAGTGGAAGCCGGCATGATCACTCTCATTCTGCTCATCCTCGCCCTGGCCTGCTTCGTCCTGTCCGCCTTCAACATCGGCGGCGCGCGCGTCAACCTGCTCGCACTCGGTCTGGCGCTCTGGGTGCTCAGCGAGCTCATCCCGAAGCTGGGCCAGCTCTGACCCCCAGCGGCTGAGACCACCCCCTACGGGCAGGAACACTCACATGGACGCCCTCACCATCGTCGCTCTGCTGGCACTCCTCGCCGGGATCCTGGTCGCCCTCACCCAGCGGGTGTGGCCCATCGCGTTGTTGTGCGGCGGCCTGTTCATGTCCGTGCTGGCGGACGCCGGTCTCATCGTCACGTAGGCGACGGAGACCGGCTGCCCGGCCTTTCCCGGTTCAGCAGTAGGTGATGCCGGTGACGGTGAACGGGATGTTGTGGTACGGCGTGTACTCCGACCGCTGGCCGGGGGAGACGCAGGGGCCGACCTCCGGCCACGAGCCCACCGTGGGGTCCGGATGGGTGACGCGGATGACCACGGCGTAGTTGCCGGAACCGCCGCTGCAGTACGCCCAGGCGGTCTTGCCGTCCCGGCCGGTGGTGCAGCCGGTCGGGGTGGCGTGGGCAGGGGAGGCGGCGCCGAAGAGGGCGACAGTGGTGAGGACGGTCGCGAGGGGGAGGGTCAAGTGCTTTCTCGCGCGCATGTGCTGACCTCCAGTGGGTCGTCAGGCAGTGCACTGTTAGGAAAGCTTCTTAAGAGAAAGTAGCCGCCCTGTCCCCGCCGTCAAGCCCCTGCCCGGCCGCCGGGACGCCGCCGTCAGCGGGGACGGTGTCCCTTCTTCTTACGGCTCGTCGGCGCGGCGCGGCGACCCGCACGGTTCTGGGCGGGTTTGGGGGGCTGCCGTCGTGCCTGCTTCTCCTGAGGAGCGGCGGAGGCGGCAGGGGTGCGGCCCCGGGAGCTGTTGACCGTGCGGCCGCGCACGATGCCGATGAAGTCCTCCACCAGGTCGGTGGTCGCGTCCGTGGGCCAGGCCAGGGCGACCTGGGACTGGGGCGCGTCCGTCACCGGGCGGTAGGTGAGGTCTTTGCGGTGGTGGAGGCGGGCCAGCGACTGGGGGACCAGGAGCAGGCCGGTGCCGGCGGCCACCATCTCGACCGCCTCGGCCGTGGTGGCGGGACGGGTGAAGGCCGGTTGCCCGGGCCGCGAGGCCCACTCGATGGTGTCGTCGAGGGGGTGGAAGATCTCCTCCTCGGCCAGGTCGGCGAGGGTCACCTCGTCGGCGGCGGCCACGGCGTGGTCCTTCGGCACCATGACCACCGTGGTCTCGACGTAGAGGGGGATCGCGCTCAGGCCCTCGCGGTCGATCGGGAGCCGGACGAACGCGGCGTCGGCCCCGCCGCCCCGCAGGAGCGCCAGCGCCTCGGGGGTGGGGGCCGTGACCAGCGTGAGCGGCACGTCGGGCAGCCTCTCGGCCCAGACGCCGGCCCACTTGGCGGGGGTCACGCCGGGCGCGTACGCCAGCCGGAAGTCTTCGCCGCTCTCGTCAGTCACGTCCTCAGGGTATCGATGTCGGGGACGCTGTCCCGACTGGCTAGGCTTGGGGGCATGACCTCGTCCAAACCGAAGAGCATCCAGACGATGAAGCCCGAGACGGCGGCCAAGAAGCTGGGTGTCCTTCTCTCGGCCACGCCCGCGGAGTTCCAAGCGGGCGTCGTCTCCAGGGACGAGCTGAACGAGCTGCAGGCCAAGCCGCCCGCGTGGCTCGCCGACCTGCGTCGTAACGGGCCGCACCCCAAGCAGGTCGTGGCCGCCAAGCTCGGGGTCTCCATCTCGGGGCTGCTCAGGGCCGGGATCACCGAGCCGCTCACGACCGCCGAGATCGACGCGCTGAAGGCGGAGAACCCCGACTGGCTGGAGCGGGAGCGCACCGTCCAGGCCGACAACCGCAAGGAAGCCCTTCGGCTCAAGCAGCGCTAGCCGCCGCGTCCGCGACACGACGGCGCGGCCGGAGCCAGGGGCCGCGTCCCCGGCATGACGGCGCGGCCCGCCGGTGGGCAGGCCGCGCGTCACCACCCGGTCAGGCGCGTGCCAGGTCGGGGATGCTGGACAGGCCGTGTGCGAGGTCCTCGTCCGTCGGCTCGTCGTCGGGCAGCAGCCCGGCCTGGAACTTGTCGTACGCGGCCATGTCGAAGTGGCCGTGCCCGGACAGCGCGATGAGGATCGCCTTCGACTGGCCCTGCTCGCGGCAGCGCAGCGCCTCGTCGATGGCGGCCCGCACCGCGTGCGCCGACTCGGGGGCCGGCACGATGCCCTCCTCGCGGGCGAACAGCACGCCTGCCTCGAAGCAGGCGGTCTGCCGCACCGCGACCGCCTCCATCAGCCCGTTCTCCACGGCCCGGCTGATCAGCGGCGAGATGTCGTGGGCGCGCAGCCCGCCGGCGTGCACGGGCGGCGGCACGAACTTGTGGCCCAGCGTGTGCATCCGCGACAGCGGGGTGAGCCGGGCCGCGTCGGAGTGGTCGTAGGCGATGCGGCCCCGGGTCAGGGTGGGGCAGGCGACCGGTTCGGCGGCGACGAGCCGGATCTCGCGCCCGCGGCGCAGCTTGTCGCGCAGGAACGGGAAGCACATCCCGGCCAGGGTGCTGCCGCCGCCGCAGGGGCCGACCACGATGTCCGGGTAGTCCTCGGCGAGCTCCATCTGGAGCATCGCCTCCTGGCCGATGACGGTCTGGTGGGCGCACACGTGGTTGAGCGAGCTGCCGCGGGTGTAGCCCAGGTCGGGGTTGGCGTAGGCGACCTCCAGGGCCTCGGACTTGGCGATGCCGAGGCTGCCGGGGTGGTCGGGGTCCTCGGCCAGCACGGCCCGTCCGGCCGCGGTCAGCGGGCTGGGGCTGGAGTTGCAGACCGCGCCGTACGCCTCCATGAGGGCCCGGCGGTACGGCTTCTGCCGGTAGCTGACGCCCACCATGAACACCTGCGCGCTCAGCCCGAACATGGCCGCGGCCGAGGCGATCGAGCTGCCCCACTGGCCCGCGCCGGTCTCGGTGACCAGCCCCGTCTTGCCGATCTGCTTGTTGTAGTACGCCTGCGGCACCGCCGAGTTGGGCTTGAGGCTGCCGACCGGCGAGACGCCCTCGTACTTGTAGTAGATGCGGGCGGGGGTGTCGAGGGCGCGTTCGAGGCGGCGCGCCCGGTAGAGCGGGGTGGGCCGCCACTGGCGGTAGATGTCGCGCACCGGGCCGGGGATCTCGAACTCCGGCTCGGTGCTGAGCTCCTGGTCCACCAGGGGCTCGGCGATCGTCCTGCACAGCTCGGCCCGGGTGATCGCCGCGCCGGTGGCCGGGTCGAGGATGGGGGCCGGCTCGCCGAAGTCCGCGGCGATGTTCAGCCACGTGTACGGGATGTCGTCCTCGTTCAGGGTGTACTTGACGCGCTCGTTCAACGGATACCTCTCATAAGGACTTCGTCGATGGATGTCAGACGCCCGCTTCCGCGGTCAGCGAGCCCTTCACGGTCTGGTCCCGGCCGCCCAGCAGCCCGGGGTGGGACGTCCTGAAGCCCTCCAGGACCAGCTCGTAGGGGAAGTCGTCGAACTCGCCGTGCCAGTGCAGGAACTCCATGTGCCGCCGGCCTGACTCGTCGTGCGGGTGGTAGACGCTGTCGGCGGTGCCGTCGAACTCCAGGGGCTTCAGGCGGTACAGCCGGCACAACATCTTGTTGAACACGGGGGTGGCCTTCACCCAGCGGCCTTCGAGCTGGACGGAGACCAGGCCGTGGAAGCGGAACACGTCGCCGCCGACGAGCTCCTTGAGCCGTCCGGAGGCCAGGTGGTTGCGCACGTCGGCGAACACCAGCCGGGACGGGATGCCGAGGGCACGGGCGGCGGCGGCGTACACCACCGACTTGTGCAGGCAGAAGCCGCTGCCCCGGGCGATGATCGTGCTGGCCCGCAGGCCGTCGCGGGACATGTCGATGTCGTAGACGTCGTACAGGATGGTGTCCCGCACCTTGTAGTAGAGGCGGACGGCCTGCTCGGTGGGGGTGGTGGCGCCCTCGACGGCCCGTTCGGCGAACTCGCGCACCACGGGGTGGCCGGCGTCCAGGAACTTCGTGGCGGCCAGGTCAGCGGTCATGTGTGTGACTCCTTGAGGCCGAGCATCCGGGCGATGCGGATCCGTTGCATCTCCGAGGTGCCGGAGTAGATGGTGCCGCCGACCGCGTCCCGGAGGTCCTTCTCCAGCCCGGTCCCGGTCAGGTAGCCGCTGCCGCCGAAGATCTGGATCGCGGCCAGCGCCGACCTGACGTTCGCCTCGCTGGTGACCACCTTGGCGATCGCGATGTCGGTGGAGACGTCCCGGCCGGCGGCGAAGCCGCGCGCGGCGTCGTACAACCAGCGCCGGGCGGTCTCCACGCCGATCTTCATGTCGACGATCTGGCCGGCGACCATCTGGAACGAGCCGATCGGCCGGCCGAACTGGCGGCGCCGGGAGGCGTGCTCGACGCAGCGGTCCAGCCGGTGCCGCATCGCGCCGGCCTGGACGATGAAGGAGCACAGGATCTCCCACCGCATCACGTGCTCCAGCACGGTGAAGCCCATGCCGGGCCGGCCCACCACGTTGCCGGCCGGGACCCGGCAGTCGCGCAGGGTCAGCTCGCCGAGCGGGGACGTGCGCAACCCCATCTTGGGCACGTCCGGGCCGGTCAGCAGGCCCGGGGTGTCCCGTTCGACCAGGAAGGCGGTCAGGCCGAACGGGCCCAGGTCGCGGTCGGTCACCGCGTAGACCACGATCAGGTCGGCGACCGGGCCGTTGGTCACGAACACCTTGTCCCCGTCGAGGATCCAGTCGTCGCCGTCCGGTTTGGCGGTCATGCCCATGCCCAGCACGTCGGACCCGCCCCCGGGGTCGGTGATCGCGTGCGCGGTGACCGTCGTGCCGGCGCAGATGCCGGGCAGGTGGCGGGCCTTCAGCTCGGGGCTGCCGAAGCGTTGCAGCGGGATCCCGGCGCTCACGATCTGCGTGCAGAGCGAGAAGCACAGCCCGCCGTCCCGGCAGCCCTCGCCGAGCCCCTCCAGGACGTACATGGTGCTGAGCAGGTCCAGGCCGCGGCCGCCCCATTCGGGGGAGAACGGCAGGCGCAGCAGCCCGGAGGCGCGCACCTGCTCCCACTGGTGCGCCGGCAGGCCGGCGGTCCGGTCGGCGTCCCGGTCGGCGTCCAGGTGGCCTTCGCCCAGCACCTCGTACCAGTCCGCGAACTCGGCCCTGAGCTCGCGGTGTGTGTCGCTCCACTCGTCCATGGGTGACCAGATCCGTCAGTAGTGGGAGAACTGAGCCTCAGCGAGCTGGTGGCGCTCGTCGCCCTGCAGCGCGGGGGAGAAGACGCAGATCAGCCGCAGGTCCTCGCCGGGGTCGGCGATCAGGTGGTGCGGGTCGTTCTGGTCGAGGGCGTACATGGTGCCCGGCTCCAGGACGTGCTGGCGGCCGTCGGCGTCGATCACTGCGCCCCGCCCGCTGATGCAGTAGCACGCCTCCAGATGCTTGCGGTACTGCAGGGGGAGCTGGTGCCGGCCCAGACGATCGTGTCGGTGAGCGAGTAGCCCATGCCGTCGCGCTCGACGAGGAAGCGGTGGCTCAGGCCGTTCCCCCACTCGACCGGCGTCACGTCAGAAATCTTGCGGATGATCATTGCAGTGTCCGTTCTGCTGGTGCTGATAATGCTTTTCCGACGAATTCACGAATGGCGGCCACGGTCCGGAAGTTCTCCGGGGCGATGTCGAGCTCGTCGACCGGGACGTCGAACCGGTCCTTGATCCAGCCGATGAGCTTCAACAGGCCCAGACTGCTGATGACCCCGTTGCGGAAAAGGTCGTAGTCGGCCTCGAGTTCGTCGGGGGGAGTATCGGGGAGATACTCGGTCACCACGAATTCTTTAATCTGGAGTGTGATGTCCACGAAAGGCAGCATCACACGCGCGCGCACGCGGTCGCATCTCCGAGAATGCGCGTGCCCGCAATAGGGCTTTGCGTGTCAGCCGATGCGCTTTCGGTCCACCTTTCCGGTCGAGGTACGCGGGAACGGCTGCTCGACCAGCCTGATGGCGGACGGGATCGCGGCCCGCGGCAGCCGCATCGCGCAGTGCGTACGCAGCCGCAGCCCCGACAGCCGCCCCGGCCCGGTCCCGCGGACGAACGCGGTGAGCCGGGTCTCGGCGCCGTCCACGGCCGGGACGACGGCGGCCTCCAGGACGTCGTCGTGCTCCAGCAGCACCCGCTCGATCTGCTCCAGGTTCACCCGGATGCCGCGCACCTTGAGCTGGAAGTCGTCCCGGCCGACGAGGAACAGCCGGCCGGCGGCGTCCCGGCGGACCAGGTCGCCGGTGCGGAAGAAGCGGCGGCCGTCCGGCCCGGTCACGAACCTGCCGGTCGCCGCGGCCGGGTCCGGCGTCACGTACCCCTCGGTCTGGAAGGGCGTCCAGACCAGGAGCTCGGTGCCGCCGTCGTCCGGCGGGACGGGGGCCAGATCAGGGCCGAAGGCCACGACGACGCCGGGCAGCGGGCGGCCGATCGGCAGGGGGCGGGCCCGGCCGCCTCGGCGGCGTCGAACTCGTGCCAGAAGCTGTCGTTGGTCTCGGTGCAGCCGTAGACGTTGTGCAGCCGGGCGCGCGGGAACCTGCGCGGCAGCCCGGCGCGCAGCGGGACCGGCGCGTGGTCGCCGGTGACGATGACGTGCCGCACGCCGGGGAAGACGCCCTCCTCCAGCAGCTGGTACAGCATGGGCACGCCTTGGACGACGGTGACCCCGCAGGCGGCGAAGAAGTCGCAGACGTAGCGCGGGTTGGCGGCCAGCGCGGGGTCGACCAGGGCGACGCATCCGCCGTGCCGCAGCGTGGCCCACACGTCCAGCAGGCACAGGTCGAAGTTGAGCGGCGCGTAGTTGAACACCACCTCGCCGGGGCCGAGGCCGAACGCGTCGCCGGCCCAGTCGGTGAACCGCGCCACCGCGCCCGCCGACAGCGGGACGATCTTCGGGGTGCCGGTCGAGCCGGAGGTGGTCAGCATGAACGCGCTGTCCTGGCCGGCGACCGCCACCGGGTCGGGGAGCGCAGGCCCGCCGCCGTGCCCGCTGATCACGGCGGTGACCACGTCGGGGTGTTCGGCGGCGTCCTCGGGGGTGGCGGCCAGCACCTCGACGCAGCCCGCCCGTGCGCACAACTCGCCGAGCGCGACCGCGCCGAGGTCGATCGGCGGCAGCAGCAGCGGACGCCCGGCCGCCAGGCAGCCGAGCACGAGCGCGACCGCCTGCGGGGATTTACGGGCGAGCACCGCGACCGGGCCCGGCGGAAAGGCGTCCAGTTCTTTCTGTGCCCGTCCGGCCATGGTGGCCAGTTCGGCGTAGCTGACCTTTTCCGTCCTGGTGCGCAGCGCCGGTGCGGACGGTTCTCTCTCGGCGTGCGCGATGAAATCGCGGAGCAGTTCTGTGGTCATCGGAAGGTCACCCATCGATTTCTTGGTTGCCGGATACCAATGATTTTCTTCGATGTGCGACCGCGGAATCGGGAATGCGGGCTTCAGCTAATTGCCCGCGTCCGGCAGCTTCCTGCAACGCCTCGACCACGAGAACGGGTCAGGACCGTACTTCCAGTTCTTCGGCCCGCTCCGGCGGGCCGGCCGCCGGAGCGGGCGGCTCCTTCTCCGCGCGGGTGGCCAGCACGCAGCCGCCCAGGATGAGCGCGAACGAGACGACGATCAGGGCGGTCAGCGGCTCGTCCAGGATCAGCACCCCGGCGACGATCGCCACCGCCGGGTTCATGTACGTCGACACCAGCGCCCGCGACGGCCCGGCCTCCTTGATGAGCTCCACGAACACCACGAACGCCAGCCCGGTGCAGACCACGCCGAGGCCGCCCAGCGCCGCCAGCACCTGCCAGCTCGGCATGGCGGACGGCCAGGTCCAGATCGCGGCGGGCGTGTAGACCAGCGCGGCCAGGGTCAGGCAGGCGGCGGTCAGCGGGATGGTGGGCAGGTCCCGCAGGTGCCGGTCGGCGACGAGCGGGGCGATCGAGTAGCAGAGCGCGGTCAGCAGCACCTCGCCCATCGCCCAGGCGTCCCCGCCGCCCAGGTGCGGCCCGGCCAGCACGGCGACGCCGGCCAGGCCGATCACCAGCCCGGTCCAGCGGGCCCTGCCGAGCCGTTCGCTGCCGCCGCTCAGGCGGGCCAGCGCCACGCCGAGGATGGGGGCAGCGGCGATCAGCAGGCCGCTGGTCGAGCTGGTCAGCCGCCGTTCGGCGTCCGACAGCAGCCACCAGGGCGCCAGGATCTCCAGGAAGGCGAACGCGATGACCGGCCGCCAGTACCGCCGGACCATCGCCAGCTGCCCGCCGCGGATCGCCAGCGGCAGCAGCAGCGCGGCGCCGATCGCGGTGCGCGCGAAGACCAGCACGGGCACCGGCACGCCGCCGACCGCGACCTTGATGAGGAGGTAGGGGATGCCCCAGATCACGGACATCAGGGCGAACAGCACCCAGCCACGGCGGCTCACATGCGTCTCCTTGCGGTCGAGATGGTCGGTCTGCTCATGGACGGTCTGCTCAGGCGAGGGGCGGGGGAGCGGCCGGTGGTGCGGCGGGAGGAGAGGGCGGGGCGGGAGCGGCGCCGGGGATGCGGGCCGGCGGCCTGCGGAAGACCGACGGCGAATCCATGAAAATCCTCCAGCCTATTCGCTGCCGCGCGACAATTCCCGCACGAAAGCATTTCTTCCCGAGAATCGCACGGCGCCCGTGTCGCGGCTTCTTTCAACGTGCTCTTTCAGTGGACAATCGGCTCGACGCCAAGGGATGCTTGACGCGCGACCGGAGTGCCGCCGATCGGTGTCCTCGCAGGTCAGTCGCGAAATCACCGGCCCTCGCCGGACGGCATCGGGCCGTTGGTCCCGCCGCGCCAAGCCGTGCACTGTCACCCTGAAACGGAGGGAAACCACCATGACCGATAAATCCCCCAATCCCGCGCTCCGGCAGCTCGACGTCCTCATCGGCACCTGGCGGGTCAGCAACGTCGAGGACGGCAAGGCGACCGACGCCGGCACCGTGCGCTTCGAATGGCTGGAGGGCGGCAACTTCCTCGTCCAGCACGTCGACCTGGTCGACACCAAGGCCGTGGAGTACATCGGCTACGACGAGGAGAGCAAGACCCTCAAGTCGCACCTCTTCGGCCAGTCCGCCGAGATCCTCAAGTACACCTGGGAGGTCAGCGGCGACACACTGACCATCTGGTACGGCGACCAGGGCTCGCCCGCCCGCTTCGTCGGCAAGTTCAACGAGAACGGCGACACCAACGCCGGCGCCTGGGAGTGGCCCGGCGGCGGCTACCAGTCGACGATGACCCGGGTCTAGCCCCGCCCGGCGCTCCGGCCCGGCGGCGAGGTCGCCGGGCTGCGGCCGGGGGCGATCTGGCAAACCCTTGTCAAGGACGACCGAAAAATCCGTAAGATACGGGTCCTAATGGTACGGATGTGACTTGGGGGCCCTGACGTGACGCTGCTGTCCCGGCGAAACCTTCTCAAAGCTGGCGCGATCGCGGTTCCGGCCGCGGTCCTCGCGCCCGGAACGGCGGCCCAGGCGGCGCGGGCGGCGCGGCCCATGCCAGGGGTCGAGATGTCGGGCATCGCGCCCGCCTCGCTCGCCGGTTTCGACAACCTGTTGAAGAAGTTCGTGCTGGACCGGCGGATCACCGCCGCGCAGCTCGCCATCATGAAGAGCGGCAAGATCGTCCTTGCCCGGGGCTACCGCTACAACGACTTCTCCAGGGCGCTGCCCGCGGTCTCGCCCACGTCGTTGTTCCGGATCGCCAGCCTGAGCAAGAACATCACCTCTGCCGCGATCATGCGGCTGGTGCAGGACGGCAAGCTCAGCCTGTCGGCCAAGGTCACCCAGCTCCTCGGGCTCACCCCCCTCGACGAGCGCATGGGCCAGGTCACCGTCCTGCGCCTCATGCAGCACCTCGGCGGCTGGGACCGCGGCGTCTCCAAGGACCAGCTCTGGCTGGACCACACCATCTCCGCCGCGCTCGACGTGCCGCTGCCGATCAGCCACGCCGACATCGTCAAGTACGCCACCGCCCGGCGGCTCGACTTCGACCCCGGCAGCAAGATGGTCTACAGCAACTACGGCTACCTGCTGCTGGGCCGCGTCATCGAGAAGGTCTCCGGCATGTCGTACGAGTCGTACGTCAAGAGCAAGCTGCTCCAGCCGCTCGGCATCACCCGCATGCGGCTCGGCCGCAGCCTGCGCAGCGAGGCCGCGCCCGGCGAGATCGCCTACGAGTCGCAGTACACGAACAAGTCGGTGGTGGACACCTCCGGCACCGTCGTCCCCTACCAGTACGGCGGCTTCAACATGCCCAACCAGGACGCCAACGGCGGCTGGCTCGCCTCCGCCGTCGACCTGGTCCGCTGGACCCTCGCCTTCGACAGGCCCGGCACGGTGCTGAGCTCGACCTCGATCGCCAAGCTGGTCGCCAAGCCGGAGATCGGCGTCAACCAGTACGGGTCCTGGTACGGCGGCGGCTGGTGGGTGCGCCAGGTCACCGGCCACCTCAACACCTGGCACGACGGCTCGATGCCCGGCACGTACTCCTACCTGGCCCGGCTGCAGAACGGCTTCAGCTACGCGGTCGTGTTCAACCGCAGGGAGGAGACCGGGTCGCTCGACTTCGACACGCTCGACGACGACATGAACAAGGTCACCGTCTCCTCCTGGCCCACGACGGACCTGACGTCCCGCTACTTCTGAGGACGCCGCGAGCTCTCAGTTCAGTGACCGGAGCTCCTTCAGGTAGTCCTTCAGCGGCTTGAGACCCACCTCCGCGCGCCGTTCGTCGACCCGCGCCTCGTCCTCGATCGGGGTGCGGGGCCGCCATTCGCCCTCGGGGGTGGTCTCCCACTGCGTCCCGTACACCTGGGGCTTCTTCTCCGCCACCCGCACCCGGTCCACCAGGTAGGCCAGCTCGGACGGGTCGGCGTCGCCGTCGTCCACCGCCCGCCGCATCATCTCCAGGCCCCGGCGCTGGAACGCCAGATCGCGGTCGGCGTGCTGGACGAGCGCCCACGCCGCCTGCGCGCCGTCCTTGCCGACCAGCGCGGGGTTCCTGGGGGCGTCGTCACCGCACGCCGTGACCATGAGGAACGCCGCGAACAGCCACAGGGACAAGACCCGCATGCCCTCGATCATCCCTCCGCCCGTCCGGGGACGCGAGGGATGACCGCTTGCATCCGGGTACGAGCGCTTACATCCGGGTACGCGCGTACGCCTGCAGCGCGTCGCGGACGAACCTCGCCCCGGCGGCGTCGCCGTACATGGCGGCGAACCTGGGGTCGTCGACGTACATGTCGCCGAGGCAGCTCACCATCTCGATCGAGCGCTCCCGGTCGCCCTCGGCCGTGGGCGTGCCCGGAATCTGGCTCAGCCACCGGACGTGCCGGGCGGCCAGCGACTGGGCGCGGTCGGAGGTGGGGGAGACTCCGGCCTGCACCGCGGCGACCCACGCGGCGACCAGCTCCTCGGCGGCCCGCTTCCAGGCCCGCTGCTGGTCGAGCGTCTTGCCGTGCCACCAGTCGTTGCTCACCTGGAACGCGCGCTCGCCCCAGCGTGAGATCACGTCGTCCTTGTAGTGGTCGTTGAACCCGGCCAGCATGACGTCCATCCGCGGCTCCGCCCCCGCCAGCAGGGCGTCCAGCGTGTGACGCACTGAGCTGATCTGCCGGTCGATGCGGTCGCGCTCCTCCTCCAGCGCGGCGATGTGGGCGCGCAGCCCGTCGCACGCGTCCACCTCGTCGGCCAGGACCTCGGCGATGGCCGGCAGGCCCATGCCGAGTCGGCGCAGGAGCAGGATCCGCTGCAACCGCAGGACCGCGGTGGAGTCGTAGTGGCGGTGGCCGTTCGCGCCCACCCGGGACGGAGTCAGGAGCCCGACGCTGTCGTAGTGCCGCAGGGTACGGCTGCTGACGCCGGCCCTGGCCGCGAGCTCCTGGATCGTCCACTCCATCGTTCCAGTGTCACCCGCGGCGGAGCGTGGTCGCGATGATCTCCGCGCTGTCGGCGTGCAGGGCCTGCGCCGCCGTCCGGCCGGTCGCCGCCAGGTAGGCGTCGACCAGCCGGTTGCCCGCGGCGTACCCGGCGCCCATCGGCAGGCCAACCGGGGTGACACCGAGGTGCTCGGCGCCGGCGTCGCCGTGCACCCAGGCGGTGAAGTTCTCCATGCCCGTCACGTCGAGGCCGGTGAGCACCTTGTCGAAGACCGCGTCGTCGTGCAGGTGCGGCACGCCGATGCGGGCGGGGCCGAGCTCGTCGCCGTAGAGCTGGCGGGCGAAGGCGTCGGCCAGGCCCTCGGAGACGACGTGCTCGCCGACCGTGACGGTCGCCGGGTCCCACACGACCCCGCCGGGGCTGAACCTCAGGTTGTGGTGGAGCTCGTGCACGGCGGTGGCCTCCAGCCGCTCCACGTTCTCGGGGAAGGGCCAGAACGTGATGGCGATGTTGCCCGAGATGCCACCGAACCCGGTCACTCCCTGGCAGGGCCCCATGAAATGCTCGTCAGCCGGATCGCCGAGTACGAACAGCACGGTGATGTCCGGAACGTCCATCCCCGGCGTCGCCTCCAGCAGCACGGCGAGCGCGTCGTCGAGCGCGCGTTGCATCCGCTCCCACGCGCCGGCCGCCTCCAGGGTGTCCAGCGCGTCGAGGCAACGCTTCTCGTCACGGTCGATGGGGAACCCGGACGTCTGGAGATGCACGGACACCAGATCGACCTCACCGGGGTAGTAGCGGTACATGCCGGCGTTGGGCTCCAGCATCGAACGCAGCAGGCCGGCGCGGTCCGCCATCGGGGCCGACAGGATCCGCCGCATGGCGGAGCAGGTGTCAAGAACAGTGATCGACATGGCCCCGATGCTAGAAGTTGACGCAACGTCAACGTCAAGCCAGCCGGATCCGGCTTTCTCGGCTGCTCAGAAGGGGAGTCGGGCGTTGCTGCTGATCCTTGGGAGCCGAACGGGGAGCCGCTGCTCTACCGGGCTTGCGGCTTGAAGATCTTGTCCATCACGACCTTGCCCCTGGTCAGGGCGGATCTCTTGCCGGTAGACGGTCTCGGTCACGTGCGAGAAGAACCGCTTGCGCGGCTGCGGTGTCTCGGGGCCGGGAGAACTCGGCATGCCATCAGGGTCCCGCCACCGCAGCCGCGCCGGGGCACACAGCGCGTTCCCGTCATGAAGCCGTGACCCGAAGCTGGACATCGCCTCCTCTGGGCGGGCAGATTCCACCGGCACTGCCTCCTAGGGATAGCGATCAGGGGCATCGGGCTACCTCGGCGGTCTGCATGTCGATCTGCACGCCGGTACGTCGACCATGAACAGCGCTCAGTCTTCCCGAACCACGCGCTGCCCCCTTCACCTGCGCGCCGCCACTGCGCGAGCGCCCAGTGGGCCCTCTCCGTGGCGCATCGGTCAGTAGTACGTGACCACGGCGTACTGGTACTCGGTGTCGCCGTTCTCGTCGCCGAAGTGCTTGCGTCCCGTCATGATCTCGCCCGGGTTCGCCTTCGACTCGTGCGACTCCTCGGTGTATGTCTCCGACCAGCGCTTATTGACCAGCGTCACGGGCCTGCCCAGATACGTGAGCATGGCGAAGTAGACCACGCTGATGCCGTTCTCGTCCCCGTCGTGCTCGCGGCCGACCATGGCGTTGCTCTCAGGAGCCTCGAACCACGAGTAGGTCTCGGGGTCGACCAGCTGGTAGCGGTTCGTGGACACGGCGACCTGTGTCCTGTCGATCCAGATCTTGCCGCACCAGTACGTCGTGTAGCCGTTCTCGTCCCCATGGTGCGCCCGGCCGATCAACACCTCGTTCTCGGGGCAGAAGAAGCTGCTGTCGTTCTCCTTGACGGTTGCGGAGTACCCCGCGACGATCGAGACGACCGGCTTCGCGGCGGCGGGGTCTGCGGGAGTCAGGGTCAGGGCCAGGACGGCGGACGCCGCAGTGGCGAGCACCTTCTTGTACACGGTTTACGTCCCTCGAATCGGTCGCTCGTGCCGGCGTTTCCGGCACGACGAACACGGTGGCGCACGCCATTGCAGTCACACTTGGAAGTGACTTGTGCCGAGGGATCCGCGGTCGGGCTCGTGGTACCAGGCCCTCTGCCCGGGTTCATGCCACCAGCCGCAAAGAAGCTGTGAGCAGCCGGAGGCTCCCGAACGGCTTGACGCGTCCCCAGTCCGGGAGGCCCTCGTTCGTCGCCGCGATGGTTGCTCCTGCGATCCCGGCCGCCTGGCTGACATAGCTCCATTGCACCCTGCCCCTGGTAGGCGGGGGCGGCGTGATTCTCAACCGTTACCGCAGGCCGATGATCGCGCATGCGGGGATGGTCCCGAGGCACGGGGCGGGCAGGGGAAAGTTCTGAGGCGCTTGCATCATGGCTGCCCCCATTCGCATGCTCCACCCAACCGACATCACGAGACCGGCAGTGACGATGAGGCAGGTGGAAGGCTCCCCGTTCGACTTCTTCAGGCCATGTCGGACGCTCTTCCCCTGCCGCAACGTCAAGGTCAAGCCGAGTTTTGTCCCGAGGGCGGAACCCCGCCAGACTGGGCCGGACAGCTCGAAGGAGGACCTGATGGCCAAATACCTGCTGCTCAAGCACTACCGGGGTGCGCCGGCGGCGGTCAACGACGTGCCGATGGGCCAGTGGACGCCGGAGGAGGTCGCGGCCCACGTCCAGTACATGCGGGACTTCGCCGCCCGGCTTCAGGAGAGCGGCGAGTTCGTCGACAGTCAGGGGCTCTCGCCCGAGGGCACATTCGTGCGCTACGACGGCGAGGGGCGGCCGCCGGTCACCGACGGCCCGTTCGCCGAGACCAAAGACCTGATCGCCGGCTGGATGGTGATCGACGTCGGCAGCTACGAACGGGCGCTGCACCTGGCCGGCGAGCTGTCCGCGGCGCCGGGCGCGGGCGGCGAGCCGATCCACGAGTGGCTGGAGGTGCGGCCGTTCCTGACCGGGACGCACCTGGTGGCCGAGTGAACGAGTCGTTTCCTGACCGGGACGCACCTGGTGGCCGGGTGAACGAGTCGCTGCTGCGGGAGCTGGTGCCCGCGGTGATCGGCGTCGTCGTCCGCCGCGGAGCGGACTTCGCGGCGGCCGAGGACGCCGTCCAGGACGCCCTGTCCGAGGCCGTGCGCGTGTGGCCGGACGACCCGCCCCGCGATCCCAAGGGCTGGCTGGTCACCGTGGCCTGGCGCAAGTTCCTCGACGCCGCCCGCGCCGACGCCTCCCGGCGGCACCGCGAGACCCGCGTCGAGAGCGAGCCCCCGCCGGGCCCCGGGGAGGCGGTGGACGACACGCTCCAGCTGTACTTCCTGTGCGCGCACCCGTCCCTGACGCCGGCCTCGGCCGTCGCGCTCACGCTGCGCGCGGTCGGCGGGCTGAGCACGCGGCAGATCGCGCAGGCGTACCTGGTGCCGGAGGCGACCATGGCCCAGCGGATCAGCCGGGCCAAGCGCACCGTCTCCGGCGTGCGGTTCAACCAGCCCGGCGACGTCGCCACCGTGCTGCGCGTGCTCTACCTGGTCTTCAACGAGGGCTACTCCGGCGACGTCGACCTCGCCGCCGAGGCGATCCGGCTCACCCGGCTGCTCGCGGCGAGGATCAAGCACGAGGAGGTGGCGGGCCTGCTCGCGCTCATGCTGCTGCACCACGCCCGGCGGCCGGCACGCACCGCTCCCGACGGGAGCCTCGTGCCCCTCGCCGAGCAGGACCGCGGCCTGTGGGACACCCGCCTGATCGCCGAGGGCGTCGACGTGCTCCAGGCGGCCCTCGCCCGCGACCGGCTGGGCGAGTTCCAGGCCCAGGCCGCCATCGCCGCGCTGCACGCCGACGCCCCGACGGCCGGGGAGACCGATTGGGCGCAGATCGTCGAGTGGTACGACGAGCTGGTGCGCCTCACCGGCAGCCCGGTGGCCCGCCTCAACCGGGCCGTCGCCGTCGGCGAGGCCGACGGCCCGCGGGCCGGTCTGGCCGCCCTGGCCGAGCTCGACCCGGCCCTGCCCCGCCACGCAGCCGTCGCGGCCTACCTGCACGAACGTGCCGGCGACCCGGCCACCGCGGCGCGGCTCTACACCGAGGCCGCCCGCTCGGCGCCCACCCTCCCCGAACGTGACCACCTCACGCGCCAGGCCACCCGGCTGCGCGAGGCGTGACGTTCCGGCGCGGGCGGGCCCGGCGGTCAGCGTCCGGTCGTCGTGGTCCGGGCCTGACGTCGTCCAGCTTCGGACGGCCGGGTCCTCAGCCTCCGGTGACGACCAGCACCAGTCCGGACGCGACCAGCCCCGCCTCGACCACCACCACGAACGCGCCGGCGGGCAGCCGGTCGACGATCTTCTTGCCCGCCCAGGCCCCGGCCGCGCTCGCCGGCGCCAGGGCCAGCCCGGTGGCGAGGCCGGACGTGGTGAGCACGGCGGCCGCGCCGAAGACGACCAGCTTGGTCAGGTGCATCACCACCGCCGCCGCGGCCTCGGTGCCGATGTAGGCGCCCCGCAACAGGCCGCGGGCCAGGAAGAACGGGGCGACCATCGGCCCCGTGGAGCCGACCAGCGCCGAACCGAACCCGGACACGGCTCCGACGGCCGCGAACGCCGCGTCGTCCAGCCGCACGCCATCCGGCCGCCGGCGCCGCCAGACCACCATGACCAGTAGGAACACCCCGATGACCCGGGTCAGCGCGGCCGGCGGGGCGGCGGCGAACACCAGCGCGCCGGCCGCGGCGGCGGGCACCGCCCCGGCCGCGAAGACGCCCACCAGACGCCGGTCGACCTCGTCCCGGTTGAACCACACCCGGCTGCCGTTGCCGGCGAGCTGCGCGACGGTCAGCACCGCGACCGCGTCCCGGGTGCCCAGGACCGCGACGAACACCGGCAGCAGCAGCACCCCGCCGCCGAACCCGGCCACCGCCGACAGCGTCGCGGTGGCGAACGTCGCCGCCACCATGACGACCACCACCAGGGCGGAGTTCACGCTCCTCACCTTTCCTCGGGGATGCGCGCCTGTCATTCTCCGGACGACGAGCAGCAGGAGCAGCTGGGGGCGCATCCGTCCGCCTGCTCCTCAGGGCCGGCCGGGACGGCGCAGCAGGCGTCACCGCGCCAGGCTTCGCGGCCTTCCTTGACCGCGACGGCGGCGATCACGAGCGCGGCGACCGGGTCGGCCCAGGACCAGCCGAACAGGCTGTTGAGCGCCAGTCCCACCAGCAGCACGCCGGACAGGTAGGTGCACAGCAGGGTCTGCTTGGAGTCGGCCACCGCGGAGGCGGAGCCGAGTTCGCGCCCGGCGCGGCGCTGCGCGTGGGACAGGAACGGCATGATCACCAGCGACAGTGCGGCCAGGACGAGCCCCGGGGCGGAGTGCTCGGCCTCGCCCACCCCCAGCAGCGTACGGACGGCGTCGAAGGTGACGTAGGCGGCCAGCGCGAAGAAGGAGATCGCGATGACGCGCAACGCGGCCCGCTCGCGGCGCTCGTGGTCGGCCGCGGAGAACTGCCAGGCCACCGCGGCGGCCGAGGCGACCTCCACCACCGAGTCCAGGCCGAAGCCGACCAGCGCGGCGGAGGAGGCCACGGTGCCGGCGGTGATGGCCACCACCGCCTCGATCACGTTGTAGGTGATGGTGGCCGCGACCAGCAGGCGGATGCGGCGCCGCAGGGCCGTCCGGCGCGCCGGGGTGGTGAGGTGCGCGGCGGTCACGACACCGGCTTCTCTGTGATCCCGACGGGGGCGGGACACAGCGTCACGGCGTGGCCGGTGGCGGCCAGCAGCTGCTCGGCGGAGGCGAGCACGTCCATCAGCTCGGGCCGGGTCAGGGAGTAGAACGACTGGCGGCCCTCGGCGCGGTAGTCGATCAGGCCGCAGTCGCGCAGGCAGGCCAGATGCTTGGACACCGTGGACTGGGCCAGGCCGAGCTGGGTGGTCAGGTCGACCACGCGGGCCTCGCCACGGGCCAGGCGCTGGACGATGCGCAGCCGGGTCTCGTCGGCCAGGGAGTGGAACAGCGCGGCCGCGGGGGAGATGCCGGCGGCGATGTCGGCACTGACACAACGGCCACCTTCAGAATCAATCGCCATGTGGCGATGTTAGCCCGAATTCGTTATCTATGGCGAGGCCGGTGGTGTTCGCCTGGGGGCCGGTCTCCCGCCTTCCCGTAGGGAAGTGCTCGCGGGGGTCTTTCGGGACGGGGTGGGGCCTGGGAGGCTCGCCTTCGTGAGTCAATCCGGGCCGCGGGGCCGCCCCGCCACCGACGAGCGTGAGACCGTCTGGATCCTTCGGGTGCTCGGGACGACCGGCATCGCGGGCGGACTGGCTTCGGCCGCGTTCATGCTGCTGCAGTGGTCGATCCCGCCGCTGCCCTGGCTGGCGTTCCTGCTCGTCGTCGCGCTGGTCGGGGTCGGTCTGCGTGTCGAGGCGGCGATCCTGGCGCGTCCGGATCGCTGACGTGGCGCCGGTGCCGGGCGCCCCGGCCGGTCGGCCGGGGCGTTCGGCAGGGCGTCCCGGTCAGCGTTCGCAGACGACTCCGTCGCCGTCGCGGTCCTGGTACCACGCGTACTCGGGGTCGACGCCCCGGCGGTACGGGCCGTAGCCGGCGGCGTTCGCCTCGGCGCAGGTGCGGAAGCGCGGGTCGGTGCCGGCGGGCGGGGTCGGCGTGGGGGACGGGGTCGGCGTGGAGGTGGACGTGTCGCACTTGCCGGACCAGATCCGCAACCTCTCCGCCTTGGCCTTCGCCTGTTCCGCGCGGAAGAGGCTCTTGTACCTGTCGTCCGGCTTGGACGGGACGGCCTTGCCGTAGCCGTAGCGGATCAGGTTGCGGTTGACGTGCACGCCCTTGGCGTTCCACACGTGCGAGGGCGGGCGGCCCGGCGTTTTGGCGGTGAGCAGGTGGGCCGTCGTCCCGGGCGGCAGGAGCGCCGCCGTACGGGCGGTCGCCGCCCTCGACCAGCACCGCCCGCGCTCGGGGGTGTCCACGCCGAGCAGTTGCACGCGGATCTTCGTGGTGCCGCGCACGACGTCGATGGTGTCGCCGTCCACGATCTTGACGACCCGGGCCGCGACGGTTCCTCCGGGGACGGTGGCCGCCTCGGCCGGCGCGCTCAGGGCGAGGGTGAGGGGCAACAGGGCGGCCGCGGTGGTGACGATCCTGGCCGTGCTCGCGTTCGTACGCATGGCGTGACTCCAGGGACGGATGGTCCGGACGTGAGGAGACGCACCGACGGAGACAGGGGTGTACCGCCGGAAGGGCACGGTTATGTCACTCCTGGTCGAGGTGCGGCGACGCTGCGCTTAGGGTTTGACTGATCGTCGGCCACCTCGGGGTGGCCGACGTCCATGGTCAGAGGCTTGCGCGGCTCTCCTGGGCCTGCCCCGCGCGGACGGTTGCGCGTGCGGGGCCGGGCGGGCCGTCGGGGAGTGTCCGGCACCGGAGCCGCGATATGCTCGTACTGGTGTTCGATAAGCTGCCTCTGGGGGAGTGCCGTGGTTGTCACCAAGGAAGCCGGATGGGTCGGCCTGAGCTGGGATGACTGGTCCGATCTGAGCGAGATCCGCGCCCGCCTCGACTCCGGCGCCGATCCGCATGCCGACCTGTGGCATGAGGGGCCGCCCCTCCACCTCGCGGCCGAGTACGGTTCGCCCGAGGTGGTCGCCGAGCTGGCCCGCCGGGTCGGCGACGTGGATGCCACGTACGAAGGGCACAGCGCCCTCTGGCGGGCCGTGTTCGCCCATCAAAGGGACAACGCGCTCGCCCTGGTCGCCGCGGGGGCCGACCCGTGGCGGCCGATGACGGGCGGCTGGTCGCCCGGGCGGCTCAGCCTGGCCGGTCCCAATCCGGGCCTGTTCTTCCCCTTCCCGCGCGACAAGCCCACGCTGTCGGAGGCGGAGATCGCCGCCGTCGTGGAGGCCGAGCGGCTGATCGAGGCCCTGGGCGACTTCGGGTACGACGGGTTGGAGCTGGTGTGCGTCGCGGGCGTCACCGCGGCGGAGGCGGCGCGGCGGCTGGGGGCGACGGTGGCCGAGGGAGCCGGGATCGACGGGGTGCTCGACGAGCCGTACCCGCGTGAGGGGAACGGTCTGGTGGGGGCCACCGACGTGCCGGGCGGATGCGTGGTCAGCCGGCGCCGGGCTTCCGAGGTGACCAGCGCCGACGTGATCAACCGCCTCTCGGCCGGCACCGTCTGCTACGCGATGTACGCCGATCCGAAGGGCGGCAACCAGGGCTGCAGCTCGCGGAACGGCGTCGTCGAGGAGTGGGACGCGTATCCGGGCGGCGGCTGGGTGTCGCCGGACAGCTCGGCGGACGAGGTGCTGAACGCCTTTCTCTACCAGGGGGAGGCTGTGGCGTACTGCTGCGCGTACACGGGGCTGCGGCTCACCGACGCCCGGCCCGTCCTGGGGCCGCCCGACATCTGGCTGCACCTCCCGCCTCGCGGCTGACGCCGGTCGGCCGGTACGTGCTTGCTCCGGAGTCAGGGCATGGCGGCCGAGGCCGCGCCCAGCACGGCTCCGTGTGAGCCCAGGGTCGAGAGCCGGACGGGGACGGCGGCTAGGCCGCAGGGCGCGTACCGGCGGATCGTCTCGATCAGGGGGACGGTCAGGAGGTCGCCGAGGCCGGTGACGCCGCCGCCCAGGACGATCACGTCCGGGTCCAGGAGGGTGGCGGCGGAGGCGATCGATCGGCCGAGGATGACGGCGGCCTCGCGGATCACCTCATGGGCCAAAGGGTCGGCGCTCTCCGCCTGATCCTGATGACCGGAGAGCTCGATCAGGTCTCGTAGATCGGTGGTGCTTGTCGGGGTTCGCGGGGTGGGGGGTTCGGTGTTGCGTTGGGCTGCGGAGAGGGGTCCGAGGGCTGGGGGTTCGGTGTTGTGTAGCGCTGCGGAGAGGGATCCGAGGTCGGGGGCGGTGCCGCCGCGGGCGTGGTAGGCCGACAGGATCGCCGGGCCTGACGCGTACGCCTCCAGGTGGCCCGTCGCGCCGCAGGGGCACGGGCGGTCGGCGTCGGCGTTCGGGGGCAGGACGGCCGGGGTGTGGCCGAGGGAGCCCGCCATGCCGTTGCGGCCACGCAGGAGTTCGCCGTCACGTACGAGGGCGCCGCCGAGGCCGGTGCCGATCGTGAGGACCAGGGCCAGGCGGCTGCCCCGGGCCGCGCCGTGGCGGGCCTCCCCGAGCGCCCAGGCGTGGACGTCGTTGAGCACGGTGACGGGCAGGCCGAGCCGTTGGGTGAAGGCGGTGGCCAGGTCGGTGCCCCGCCAGCCGGGCAGGGCGTCGGTGGCGTGCGTGACCACGCCGTTGTCGCCGATCGTCCCAGCGCTGCCGACGCCGCAGGCGATGACGTCCATCCCGGCGGCGCGTGCCTGGGTGAGGCGGTCTTCGGCCAGGTCCAGCGCGGCGGCCAGCACCGCCGCGGCGCCGCCTCCGGCAGGTGTGGGGACGCGGGCGGGCAGGCGGATCTCCGTCTCGGGGGTGGCCGAGGCCGGGATCAGGGCGGCGGCGGTCTTGGTACCGCCGATGTCGATGCCGAGCACGGCGGGGATGGCGTCCGCGTGGCGCCGCACGTTGGGGGCGCTTTTCGTGCGGGGGTGTCCGGCTGGGGTGCTGTCTGTGGGGGGTTGGGCGGTGCTGTTCAGGTGGGGGTGTGCCGCTGGGGTGTTGTCTGGGCGGCGGTTTGGGGTGGGCATGGGTTCGCCGGGGTGGTGGGGGCCTGCGTGGGGTGGGGTGGGAGTCATCGGCTTTCCCCTGGGGGTGGCCGTGGTGAGGTGGCGGGTGAGGGCGAGGGGATCGGTGATGGCGGCGCCGATCACGACGGACCAGGCGCCTCGGGCGAACGCCTCGGCCACGTGGGCGTCGGTGCGGAGCCGGCCCTCGGCGACCGTACGGACTCCGAGGGCGGCGAGTTCGCCGACCAGGTCGAGGTCGGGCTCATGAGGAAGCCCCGGCCGAGGAGCGGCGGCGGGGGCGGGGGTGGTGTAGGGGGTGTAGCCGGAGAGGGTGGTGGAGATCAGGGCTGCGCCTCGGTTCCAGGCGAGCAGTCCTTCCTCCGCTGTCGAGACGTCGGCCATGACGGGCACGCCCAGTTCCCTCCACACCCGTTCGACCAGGGATGGCGGGTCGCCCGCTTCCGCCACGGCCTCCGCCGTCACCTCCAAAGCCACCATGTCGGCGCCGGCTCGTACCAGGGCTTCGCACAGGGCGAAGGTGGGGGTGATCAGGGGGCGGGCGTGGGGGCGGGGGACCTTGGCCAGGCCGATCAGGGGGAGGTCCGTGGCGGCCTTGACCGCGCGGACGTCCTCGGGGCCGTTCACGCGCAGGCCGGCCGCGCCGCCGAGTTCGGCGCAGCGGGCGAGCAGCGCGATGGTGTCCGGGTCGCGGAGGGGATGGCCCTCGGGGGCCTGGCAGCTCACGACCAGGCCGCCTTCGATCGCGGTCACCACATCCATTTGGTACAGCCCAATCTTTCGTTAAAGGGAGACAAGCCCGCCCCACTTGCTCGATTGGTATAGCCCAATTACGATCGGAGCGTCAAGAGGCCCACCCTGACCGAGGACGACCATCCGTGACGAAGATCGGCCAGCTCACAGACCATCTGCTCGCGCTCATCGAGACCGAGCTGAAGCCGGGCGAACGGCTGCCCGCCGAACGCGATCTCGCCGAGGAGTTCGGGGTCAGCAGGCTGACCGTGCGGCGGGCGGTCGACCGGCTGGAGACCGGCCAGCGGGTCTACCGCGTCCAGGGGGCGGGGACGTTCGTCGCGCACCGGAGCATCGCCAAGACGATCGAGCTGACGTCGTTCAGCGAGGACATGCGGGGGCGGGGGCTGGAGCCGGGGTCGCGGCTGCTGGAGGCGGCCGAGGTGCCCGCGGGGGCGCGGGTGGGGCAGGCGCTCGGCATCAGCCCGGCGGACCCGGTCGTGCGGTTGTGCCGGGTGCGTACGGCCAGCGGTTCGCCGATGTGCCTGGAGCGTGCCCACGTGCCGGCCGCGTTCGTGCCCGGACTGCTCGACCGGCCGCTCGGCGGGTCGCTGTACGAGGTGCTGGCGGGGGCGTACCGGATCAGGCTGGAGCGGGCCGAGCAGTCGATCAGGGCCACGGTGCTGGAGCCGGAGGAGGCGGAGCTGCTGGAGGCGGCGCCGCTGGCGCCGGCGTTGCTGGTCGAACGGGTGGCCTACGACCAGCGGGGAAGGGCGGTCGAGGCGGCCAAGTCGATCTACCGTGGCGACCGCTACTCCTACGAGATCGCGATCCGGCGGTGAGGGACGGCCGGGCGAGAGGGGGGCTTGTCGGGCGGCGACGGGTGGGGTAGACGACGGAATGACAGGCTTTGTCCTCAGAGGGGTCGATCGGAGTGTTCGGCCATGCGATGGAGTGACATGTCGGGCCGGCGGCGGGCGGTGCTGCTCGGGCTCGGTTCGGCGGAGCTGGTGCTCACCGGGGCCGCCGCCGTGGATCTGTGGCGCCGGCCGCAGCGGGAGATCCACGGCTGGAAGGGCGTCTGGTGGCTGGGCATCTTCGTGCAGCCGTTCGGACCCATCGCCTACCTGGCGTACGGCAGGCGAAGGGGCCGCGGGCGCTGACGCCGGCCACCCCTGGCGCGGGCGCCGAAGCCCCCGTGTCGGCGGGCGCTGAAGGTCCCGCGTCGGCCGGGCGGTGAAGGTCCCGTGTCAGCGGGCGGTGAAGCCGCCGTATCCGTTGGGGGTCATGCTCGTGTTCGGGCAGAAACCGCCGTATCCGTTGGTGTTCATCCGCGGGTGTCCACCCAGACGCTCACCGTGGTGTGCGGCGTGATCCCGGTGTAGGAGGTCTGCCCGGCCGGCACCCACGGGCCCTCGATCGGGATCAGGCCGACCTCGGGCAGGAAGTGGCGCTGGATCACGTGGATGCGGTGCTCGCCGGTGCCGCTCGGGCAGTAGCTGGTGGCCCAGCGTTCGGCCTGGTTGAGCTGGTACGTGCAGCCGGTGGGCGCGGCGGAGGCGGTCGGGGCGCCCAGCAGGACCAGACCCGTGGCGAGGGCGGCGCAGCCGGCGGTCCATCTTCTCGCGTTCATGCGGGGCTCCTCGGAGGTGTGCGCGCGGCGAGAATTGCTTAGGAAAGTTTCCTAAACATTAGAGCGCGGGAAGCCGTACCGTCAACGGTTCACCACCGGTCGTGCACCTGCGGCCGGATCAGCTCGTCGTAGACGGCCTGCACGGCCTGCAGCGTCTCCGCCGGGAGCGGGGACAGGTCGGCCGCGGCCGCGTTGGACCGTGCCTGGCCGGGGTTGCGCGCGCCGGGGATGACGACCGAGACGCCGGGCTGGTCGAGGATCCAGCGCAGCGCGAACTGGGCCATGGACGCCCCCTCGGGCACCAGCCCGGCCAGCCGCCGCACCGCCTCCAGGCCGGTGCCGAACTCCACGCCGGAGAAGGTCTCGCCGACGTCGAACGACTCGCCGTGCCGGTTGTAGGTGCGGTGGTCGTCGGGGGCGAACACGGTGTGCTCGTCGTAGCGGCCCGACAGCAGGCCGCTGGCCAGCGGGACGCGGGCGATGACGCCCACCCCGGCCGCACGGGCGGCGGGCAGGACCCGCTCCAGCGGCTTGAGCCGGAACGCGTTGAGGATGATCTGCACGGTCGCCACGCCCGGCCTGGCGATGGCGGTCAGCGCCTCCTCGCAGGTCTCCACGCTGACGCCGTACGCCGCGATCTTCTGCTCGGCGACCAGCGTGTCCAGGGCGTCGAAGACCGCGTCGGAGGAGTACACGGGGGTGGGCGGGCAGTGGAGCTGGACCAGGTCGAGGGTGTCCATGCCGAGGTTGCGCCGGGAGCGCTCGTTCCAGGCGCGGAAGTTGTCCATCACGTAGTTGGCCGGGACCTGCGCCATCCGGCGGCCCATCTTGGTGGCCACGGTGAGCCCGGGATGTGCCTTGGCGAAGCGGCCGACGATCTGCTCGCTGCGGCCGTCGCCGTAGACGTCGGCGGTGTCGACGAACGTGACGCCCGCCGCCACGGCCGCCTCCAGGGTGGCGAACGCCTCGTCCTCGCTCACCTCGCCCCAGTCGGCGCCGAGCTGCCAGGCGCCGAGGCCCACGACGCCGACCTGACGTCCCGTACGTCCGAGTGTGCGGTGTTCCATGCTGTTTGTCCGTTCGTCTGGTTCCTGCGACCAGTGTCCCGGACGAAAAGGTACGGGCGCGCCGCGGGGGCACGCCCGTACGGCGGTCAGCGAGGCCGGTAGCTGCACCGCACACCCGTGTGCACGGTGGCCCGCAGTTCCTCCCCCAGCGCCTGGTCGGCCGACGAGACGCGGGAGATCGCCCGCCTGATCGCCTTGCCCACGGCGATCCGCGCCCGTTCCTCCGTGCCGGTGAACGGCCGCGCCCGCCCGCCGATCCCGGTCGCCGCCGACAGCTCGGCCACCAGCCATTCGCGCTCCAGCCGCAGCGCGGCGGCCCGTTCGAGGTCGTTCATCGCCTCCAGCTCGTCGATGTCGGCCTGCAGCTGGGTCAGCCGCTGCCGGTAGGTCTCCCTGGCCAGGTCGTCCAGCACCGGCTGCGCCGAGGCCGGCTCGCTCTCCTGCGCCGGCGCGCCCGCGGCCAGGTCGGCGGCCAGGATCTCGCGCCCCGGGTTGGCGATCAGGGTCGCCAGGTGCTGCATGCCGACGCTGTGCTCGACGACCACCAGCCGCCCGCCGTGCTCGACCTGCCAGTGCCGTCCGTGCCTGCGCAGCCGGAACGCCCCGTGCGCCGCGCCCGCCCTGCCGACCACGGCGGGCAGCACCATGCCGAGCTCCCTGGCCTCCTGCGCGGCGGCGTTCTGGGCGGCCCGCGCCGCCTTGTCGTGCGGCCCGTCGCGCAGCGCGAGCGCCTGGCCGAGCCGCCAGCGCGACAGCGTCGCGGCGGGCCAGTGGCCGAGCGCCAGGTCGGCCCGTACGGCCTCCGCCAGGTGCCCGGCGGCGCGGTCCACGTCGCCGGTCGTGAGCGCGGCCATGCCGAGGCTGTGCTGCACCGAGCCGAGGCAGAGCACGCCCAGGCTGGCCACCACCGGCAGAGCGGCGAACGGCAGCAGCAGCGCGTACGCCTCGGCGGCGGTGCCGGCGTCCTGAAGCAGGTGGGCGGTCTCGACGACGCAGTACATCGAGAACAACCACGTGCTCGACCTCGGCAGGTCGGCCAGGTTCCGGCCGCGCAGCCGGGCCAGGTGGCCGGCCGCCGCCCTGCGGTCGCCCGAGGTGGCCGCGGCCAGCGCGAGGCCCGCCAGGTAGGAGTTGTCGACCGGGCTGAGCGTGGGCGAGCTGACCAGGTCGGCCAGCACCGGCAACAGCTCGGCCGTGCGGCCCTGGTACCAGCGGATGACGGCGATCTGGCCGCCGTACCAGCCGGTGGCGTCCATGTCGCCGGCCTTGAGGCCGCGCTCGAAGCAGTCGCCGGCCATCTTCTCCGCCTGCTCGAACCGGCCCGCCCTGACGGCCAGCATCACCCTGATCACGTCGGTCACGAACCCGACCGCCAGGTGGTCGTGCTCGGCCAGCAGGCCCCGCAGCTCCTCCAGGCAGCGTCCGGCGTGCGGGTCGGCGGCCAGGTAGAGGTCGACCGTCCGCCACAGCAGGCCCATCAGCAGGTCGCCCCGGCGGCCGGTGACCGCCGCCTGGCCGATCAGCTCCCTGGCCAGCTCCAGCCGGGCCGGCCCGTGCTCCGGGCCGAGCAGGCAGTGGTGGGCCAGGCTCAGCGCCTCGGCCAGCGCCGCCGGATCGCCCGCGCTCCTGGCCCGCGCGACGAGCCGGAGGATCTCCTCGTGCCCGCCCGCGCCGTAGTCCTCCTCCCCGGTCATCCTGATCCGCAGCCGCAGGGCCAGCGACGAGTACGGATCGATCAGCGACAACGCGTGCCGCTGACGCGCGCGCACCATCTCCGACTCCGCGCACGTGCGGTGCTCCTGCACCCACACCCCGCCCAGGCCGAGCGCCGCCCTGGCCAGGGCGGGCACGTCGCCGCACGCCTCGGCCTGCCGGTAGGCCGAGTCGAACCAGCGTCTGGCGGTCTGCAGATCCCCGTTCACGTACAGAGCGCGCTCACCGAGCACGAGCGCGAGCCTGATGTCCGGATACGGGGGCAGGCGAACCCCCAGCTCCTCTAAAACGCCCACGGTTTCCGTCCCCATTCGGTCATCCGGGCTGAGCTTCCAGACGGTCCCCCGAATACCGTTCTGCCGTAACGACGTACGGGGGCGGTGGACGGTTCAACCAAATGCGCTGGTTACCCTGTGCGCATGATTCGCCCCGCCACCCCAGCAGACGTCCCCGCCATCGTGCGCATGATCCTTGAGCTGGCCACGTACGAGAACGCCGCGCACGAGGTGCGCGTGACCGAGGAGATGCTGCGGAACTCGCTCTTCGGCGAGCGGCCCGCCGTGTTCGCGCACATGGCCGAGCAGGACGGCGAGCCCGTCGGCTTCACGATCTGGTTCCTGACCTACTCCACCTGGCGCGGCGTGCACGGCATCTACATGGAGGACCTGTACGTGCGCCCCGAGCACCGGGGCGGCGGCCACGGCCGCGCGCTGATGGCGGAACTGGCGCGGATCTGCGCCGAACGCGGCTACCAGCGCCTGGAGTGGTCGGTGCTCGACTGGAACGAGCCGTCCATCGCCTTCTACGACAAGCTCGGCGCCGTACGGCAGGACGAGTGGCTGAAGTACCGGCTGACCGACGAGCCGCTGGAGCGGCTGTCCCGCTGAGGCCCCCGGTGCAGAGGTGCGCCGCGCAGGCCGGCCCCCGGCGTGACCTGCGCGGCCCCCTGGTCAAACTCCGACGTGCGAGCGGGACCGCTGGCCCTGCGTGCTGTCGAACATCTCGGTGCCGCGCTCTTCGAGGTCCTTGTGGGTCTCCTCGATCCGCAGCGCGACGCCCATCGCGAAGAACGTGGGCGCCCACTCGCCGACGAAGATCCCCCACCGGTCGGCCCGGTCGAGACCCGCACCTTCGTTGTTCTTGGAGATCATCCAGGAACAGAAGGACAGGCCGATGGACGCCAGCCCCGCGGCGTACATGTGGCCTGACTTGATGCCCATCTGGTGCAGCTTTTTGATCATTATTCCCCCCCTTGCCATGAGTGCTGTTACCCCCGGGAAGACCGTGTAACCAGCCAGAACTCCGATCATTACCGGCGTGTTTCGCCGGTGACGCTTGTGCGCGCCTTGTTACCGCGGTGAATCACACGTAACCGGCGCACGCCCGCCGGCTGCCGGAACGCGTAACGCGGCCTTCCTACCGTGGTGCTCCCGACGCCGAGCGGAGGAGAGATCGATGGCGCGCTGGATCACCGAGTGGCACCCCGACGACCCGGCCTTCTGGCAGCGGACCGGCAGGCACGTCGCCCGGCGCAACCTGGTCTTCTCCATCGTGGCCGAGCATCTCGGGTTCACCGTCTGGACCCTGTGGAGCGTCGTGGCCACCAGGATGGGGGCCTACGACTTCTCCACCGACCAGCTCTTCTGGCTCGTCGCGCTGCCGAACCTGGTCGGGGCGGCGCTGCGGGTGCCCTACACGTTCGGGCCGGGCAGGTTCGGCGGGCGCGACTTCACCGTGGCCAGCGCGGCGCTGCTGCTGGTCCCGGCCGTGCTGCTCGGGGTGGCGGTGAACGATCCCGGCACGCCGTACTGGCTGTTCCTGGTGATCGCGGCGCTGGCCGGGGTGGGCGGCGGGAACTTCGCCTCCAGCATGGCCAACATCACCTACTTCTACCCGCGCGGCAGGCAGGGGCTGGCGCTCGGGCTGAACGCGGCGGGCGGCAACGTCGGGGTCAGCTCGGTGCAGCTCGTCGTGCCGCTGGTGATCGGCTCGCTCGGGACGGCCGCCGCCGGGTGGTTCTGGATCCCGTTCATCGTGGTGGCCGCGGCCTGCGCGTGGTTCTTCATGGACAACCTGGCCGGCGCCAGGGCCGAGCCGCGCGAGCAGCTTTCGGTGGCCGGGCGGGCGCAGACGTGGATCATGTCGGTCCTGTACGTCGGCACGTTCGGGTCGTTCATCGGCTACTCGACGGCGTTCCCGCTGCTGAGCAAGAGCCTGTTCCCCGAGGCGCCGTACGCGGCGGTCGCGTTCGTCGGGCCGCTGCTCGGCTCGCTGGTCAGGCCGGTGGGCGGCTGGCTGGCCGACCGGCTGGGCGGCGCGCGGGTGACGCAGTGGAACTTCGCGGCCATGGGCGCCGGAGTGCTGCTGGCCTGGTCGGCCGGCGCCGCGGGCGGCTTCTGGCTGTTCTTCCTGGCCTTCCAGCTGCTGTTCCTCACCGCGGGCATCGGCAACGGCTCGACGTACCGGATGATCCCGGCGATCTTCCACGCCAAGGCGGTCGCCGAGCGCGGCGCGGGCGCGGAAGCCCTGCTGCACGGCAGGCGCCAGGCCGCGGCGGCGATCGGCGTCATCTCGGCGGTCGGCGCGCTCGGCGGGTTCCTCGTCAACCGGGCCTTCGGCATGGCGTTCGCCGCGGCCGGCACCCCGGCGCCGGCGTTCCTGGCCTTCGCCGTCTTCTACGCCGCCTGCCTGGCGCTGACCTGGTGGTGCTACACGCGCACCGTCGGCGTCACGGTCGTCGCCAGCCTCGCCCACGCCCGGGTCTGACATGACGAAGACACACTGCCCCTACTGCGCCCTCCAGTGCGGCATGGAGATCGGGCCCGCACTGGAGATCAGCCCCAGGACCGACGTCCCGGCCAACGCCCCCGGCGCGCTGTGCCAGAAGGGATGGACGGCGGCCGAGCTGCTCACCAACGGCGAGCGCCTGACCACGCCGCTCCTGCACGGCGAGCCGGTGGAGTGGGAGACCGCCCTCGACCACGTCGCCGCCCGGCTGTCCGACATCCGCGCCGAGCACGGCCCCGACGCCGTGGCCGTGTTCGGCGGGGGCGGGCTGACCAACGAGAAGGCCTACCAGCTCGGCAAGTTCGCCAGGGTCGCGCTCGGCACCAGCCAGATCGACTACAACGGCCGCTTCTGCATGTCCTCGGCGGCCGCCGCCTCCGTCCGGGCCTTCGGCATGGACCGGGGCCTGCCGTTCCCGGTCACCGACCTGGGCGAGGCCGACGTCGTCCTGCTGGCCGGCGCGAACGTGGCCGAGACCATGCCGCCGTTCGTCCGGCACCTGTCGGGGCCGCGGCTGATCGTCGTCGATCCGCGCCGCACCCCGACGGCCCGGCTCGCCTGGCTGCACCTGCAGCCCACCCCCGGCACCGACCTGGCGCTCGCGCTCGGGCTGCTGCACCTGGCGATCGCCGACGACCTCGTGGACGCGGATTACGTGGCGGCCAGGACCACCGGCTTCGACGACGTGCGCACCTCGCTGGCCGCCTGGTGGCCCGAACGCGTCGAGCGCGTCACCGGGGTGCCGGTGCACCGGATGCGGCAGGCCGTACGCGCGCTGGCCGCCGCCCAGAACGCCTACGTGCTGACCGGGCGCGGCGCCGAGCAGCACGCCAAGGGCACCGACACCGTCACCGCGTTCATCAACCTGGCCCTGGCGCTCGGCCTGCCCGGACGGCACGGCTCCGGCTACGGCTGCCTGACCGGCCAGGGCAACGGCCAGGGCGGCAGGGAGCACGGCCAGAAGGCCGACCAGCTCCCCGGCTACCGCAGGATCGACGACCCGGCGGCCCGCGCGCACGTCGCGCGGGTGTGGGGCGTGCGGGCCGAGGACCTGCCGGGGCCGGGGCGGTCGGCGTACGAGCTGCTGGACGCGCTCGGCACCCCGCGGGGGCCGCGGGCGCTGCTGCTGTTCGGGTCCAACCCGGTGGTGTCGGCGCCCGCGTCCGGGCACGTCAGTGACCGGATCGCCGGGCTGGACCTGCTGGTCGTGGCCGACGTGGTGCGCTCGGAGACCGCGGCCATGGCCGACGTGGTGCTCCCGGTCACCCAGTGGGCCGAGGAGAGCGGCACGATGACCAACCTGGAGGGCCGCGTCCTGCTCCGCCGCCGGGCCGTCGCGCCGCCGGCGGGCGTCCGGAGCGACCTGGACGTCATCGCCGGGCTGGCCGCCCGGCTCGGCCACCGCTTCGACACCGAGCCGGCCGCCGTCTTCGACGAGCTGCGCCGGGCCGCCGCGGGCGGCGTCGCGGACTACTCCGGCATCACCTACGAGCGCATCGCCGCCGGGACGGGCCTCTTCTGGCCCTGCCCGTCCGAGGACCACCCCGGCACGCCCCGGCCGTTCCTGGACCGCTTCGCCCACCCGGACGGCCGCGCCCGGTTCGTCCCGGTCGAGCACCGGCCCGCGGCCGAGGAACCCGACGGGGACTACCCGGTGTACCTGAGCACCGGCCGCGTCCTGTCCCACTACCAGAGCGGCGCCCAGACCCGCCGGATCGCGTCGCTGGTGCAGGCCGCCCCCGAGCCGTTCGTGGAACTGCATCCCGACCTGGCCGAGCAGCTCGGCGTCGCCGCGGGCGACCTGGTGCGGGTCACCAGCCGCAGGGGCCGGAGCACGGCGGTGGCCAGGATCAGCGACGCCATCAGGCGCGACACCGTGTTCATGCCCTTCCACTGGGAGGGCGCCAACCGGCTCACCAACCCGGCGCTCGATCCGGTCTCCGGGATGCCGGAGTTCAAGGTCTGCGCGGTCAGGGTGGAGAGGGACTCATGAGGCTCGTCGTCGTGGGGAACGGGATGGCCGGGTCACGCCTGGTCAGCGAGGTGCGGGCGCGCGACCCGCGGATGCGGGTGACCGCGTTCGGGGCCGAGGCGGGGCCGCCGTACAACCGGGTGCTGCTGTCGGACGTGCTGGCCGGGAGCTCGCGTCCCGACCAGGTGCGCCTGCTGGACCCCTCCTGGTACGCCGCGCACGGCGTCGAGGCCGTGCCCGGCGCCGAGGTCGCCCGCATCGACCGGGACACCAGGCACGTGGTGACCGCGGACGGGCGGCGCGAGCCGTACGACCTGCTGGTCCTGGCCACCGGCAGCCAGGCGGTCGTGCCGCCGCTGCCCGGCGTCGGGCGGGCCGTGCCGTTCCGCACGCTGGAGGACTGCGAGCGGATCGTGCGGGCGGCCGGACGGGCGCGCCGCGCGGCCGTCGTCGGCGGCGGGCTGCTCGGCATCGAGGCAGCCCGCGGCCTGGCCGGGCGCGGCCTGCCGGTCACGCTGCTGCACCTGGCCGGGCACCTGATGGAACGCCAGCTCGACGCCGAGGCGGGCGAGGTGCTCGGCCAGACCCTGGCCGGGCTCGGCGTGGCGGCCCGCACCGGCGTCAGCGCGGCCGCGGTCGAGCCGGACGGCGTCCGCCTGGCCGGCGGCGAGCTGGTCGAGGCCGACCTGGTCGTCCTGGCCTGCGGCGTGCGCCCGGTCACCGGGCTCGCCGCCGAGGCGGGGCTGGAGGTGCGGCGCGGCGTCGTCGTGGACGACGAGCTGCGCACCGGCGACCCGTCGATCTTCGCCGTCGGCGAGTGCGCCGAGCACGACGGCACGGTGTACGGCCTGGTCGCCCCCGCCTGGGAGCAGGCCGCCGTGGCGGCCGAGGTGATCACCGGCGGCAAGGCCCGCTACCGCGGCTCCCGGCTGGTCACCAGGCTCAAGGCCAGGAGCGTCGAGCTGGCCGCCATGGGCGAGACGCAGCTCGGCGAGGAGCACGCCGAGGTGGTGCGCTTCAGCCACCGCGCCCGCGGCACCTACCGCAAGCTCGTCATCCGCGACGGGCGGCTGGTGGGCGCGATCCTGCTGGGCGAGAGCGACGCCGTCGGCACCCTCACCCAGCTCTTCGACCGCGGCGGCCCCGTGCCGGGGGACCGCGCGGGGCTGCTGTTCCCCGGCCTGTCCACGGCGCCGGTCGCGGGCAGCCCGGTGCTGATGCCGGACGCGGCCGAGGTCTGCCGGTGCAACAACGTGACCAAGGGACAGATCCGGGCGTGCTGGGAGGCCGGCGCCCGCGACGTGGCCGGGGTGGCCGCCGCCACCAGGGCCACCACCGGCTGCGGCACCTGCCGCGACGCCGTGGAGGGCATCGTCGGCTGGTTGTGCGATCAGGAAGGAGTGCCGGTATGAGGAGGATCGTCGTCGTCGGGTACGGCCCGGCCGCGCACCGCTTCGTGGAGACCCTGGCGAGCCGGGGCTTCGACGGGCGGATCACCGTCATCGGGGAGGAGCCGCGCCCGGCCTACGACCGGGTGGCGCTGACCTCGTACCTGTCGGGGGCCACCGTGGCCGACCTCACCTACCCGGTGCCCGCCGGGACCGTGACCAGGCTGGGCAGCCGGGCCGTCGCCGTCGACCGGGAGGCGCGGACGGTGACCGTCGAAGGAGGGGCCGCCGAGCCGTACGACGTGCTGGTGCTGGCCACCGGGTCGGCGCCGTTCGTGCCGCCGGTGCCCGGACGCGAGCACGCCCACGTCTACCGCACCATCGACGACCTGGACGCGATCCGGGCGGCCGCCGGGCACGCGGCCGAAGGCGTCGTGGTCGGCGGCGGCCTGCTGGGCCTGGAGGCGGCCGACGCGCTGCGGACGCTCGGCCTGAAGGCGCACATCGTCGAGATGAGCCCCTGGCTGATGCCGCGCCAGGTGGACGAGGGCGGCGGCGCGGTGCTCAAGGGCCACATCGAGGCCCTGGGGTTGGGCGTGCACGCCGGGTCGGGCGTCCAGGAGGTCGTCACCGGGCCGGACGGCCAGGTCGCCGGGGTGCGCACGCCGTCCGGCACGCTGATCGAGGGCCAGGTCGTGGTGTTCTCGGCGGGCGTCAGGCCGCGCGACGAGCTGGCCAGGGCGTGCGGGCTGGAGGTGGGGGAGCGGGGCGGCGTCGTGGTCGACGACGGGATGCGCACCTCCGACCCGTCGGTCTACGCGATCGGCGAGTGCGCGCTGGCCGGCGGCACGGTCCACGGCCTGGTCGGGCCGTGCAACACGATGGCCGAGGTGGCCGCCGACCGGATCATGGGCGGGACGTCCTCGTTCGCGGGCGGGGACCCGTCCACGAAGCTGAAGCTGCTCGGCGTCGAGGTCGCCCAGTTCGGCGCGATGGACGGCGCCCTCGACGTGACCTACATGGACCCGGTCGCCGGGATCTACAAGAAGCTGTTCATCAGCGACGACGCCCGCACGCTGCTCGGCGGCATCTGCGTGGGGGACGCGGGGCCGTACGCGGCGCTGCGGCCGTTCGTCGGCAAGCCGTTGCCGGCGCCGCCCTCCGACCTGCTGTTCAGCGGCTCCGGGGCGCCGCTGGACCTGCCCGGCGACGCGCAGGTCTGCTCCTGCAACAACGTCTGCGCGGGGGACGTCCGGCACGCCGTGGCCGAGCTGGGCGTGACCGACGTGCCCGGCCTCAAGGCGTGCACGCGGGCCGGCACGACGTGCGGGAGCTGCGTGCCGATGCTCAGGCAGCTCCTGGAGGAGTCGGGGGTAGAGATCGGCAGGTCGCTGTGCGAGCACTTCGCGTACTCGCGGGCCGAGCTGTTCGACATCGTCCGGGTGCGGAAGATCACGACGTTCTCCCGGCTCATCGCCGAGCACGGGCAGGGGCGCGGCTGCGACGTCTGCAAACCCGCGGTCGCCTCGATCCTGGCCTCGCTGCACAACGGGCACGTGCTCGACGGCGAGCGGGCCGCGTTGCAGGACACCAACGACGCCTTCCTCGCCAACATCCAGAAGAACGGCACGTACTCGGTCGTCCCGCGCATCCCGGGCGGCGAGATCACGCCGGACAAGCTCATCGTGATCGGCGAGGTCGCCCGCGACTTCGGGCTCTACACCAAGATCACCGGCGGGCAGCGCATCGACCTGCTCGGCGCCCGGGTCGAGCAGCTCCCGGAGATCTGGCGTCGCCTGGTGGACGCCGGATTCGAGTCCGGCCACGCCTACGGCAAGGCGCTGCGCACGGTGAAGTCGTGCGTGGGCTCCACCTGGTGCCGCTACGGCGTCCAGGACTCCGTCGGCCTGGCCATCGCCCTGGAGCTGCGCTACCGCGGCCTGCGCTCGCCGCACAAGCTCAAGTCGGCCGTGTCCGGCTGCGCCCGCGAGTGCGCCGAGGCCAGGTCGAAGGACTTCGGCGTCATCGCCACCGAGCAGGGCTGGAACCTGTACGTCGGCGGCAACGGCGGCTTCCGGCCCCGCCACGCCGACCTGCTGGCCACCGACCTGAGCACCGGCGACCTGATCAGGACCGTCGACCGGTTCCTGATGTTCTACGTCCGCACCGCCGACCGGCTGCAGCGCACCGCCGCCTGGCTGGAGTCGCTGGACGGCGGCCTCGACCATCTCCGGAAGGTGATCATGGAAGACTCGCTCGGCATCTGCGCCGACCTCGACGCCCAGATGGAACAGCACGTCGCCACCTACGCCGACGAGTGGGCGGCGACCCTGGACGACCCGGAGAAGCTGAGCAGGTTCGTCAGCTTCGTCAACGCCCCCGGCGTGCCCGACCCGTCGATCGTGTTCGCCTCCGAGCGCGGCCAGATCAGGCCGGTGATGGCCCGATGAGCTGGACCCCGGTCTGCGAGTACGCGGCCCTGCCGCCGGAGCGCGGCGTCTGCGCGCTGGTCGGCGACCGGCAGGTGGCGCTGTTCCGCACCTACGAGGGGCACGTGCACGCCCTGGACAACCTCGACCCGTTCAGCGGCGCGTACGTGCTCTCGCGCGGCATCGTCGGCACCAGGCGGGGCGAGCCCACCGTGGCCTCGCCGCTGCACAAGCAGGTCTTCTCGCTGGTGTCGGGGGCGTGCCTGGACGAGGAGGCCGTCCAGGTGCCCGTCTACGCCGTGCGGGTGGCGGCCGGGCGGGTGGAGGTCAGCGTTTAGCCGATCAGACCAGGGGCATTGACCTGCTGAAACACGGGGGACAGGAGGTGTACGTGGCCTACGACGCCTCCGCCTACGGGCGCGCGATCGCCGACATCTACGACGCCACGGTGACGGAGTTGCCGACCGGCGCGGCCGTCGAGCGGCTGGCGACGCTGGCCGAGGGCGGCCCCGTGCTGGAGTTCGGCATCGGCACCGGACGGCTGGCGCTCCCGCTCGCCGCCCGCGGCCTGTCCGTCGCCGGGATCGACGCCTCGCCGGAGATGACCCGCGAGCTGCGCGCCAAACCCGGCGGCGCGGCCGTCCCCGTGACGGTGGGCGACTTCTCCACCATGCGGGTCGAGGGCTCGTACGCGCTGGTGGTGCTGGCGATCAACACGATCTTCGCCCTGCCCACCCAGGAGGCGCAGGTCAACTGCTTCGCCAACGCCGCGCGGCACCTGCGCGGTGGCGGGCGGTTCGTGGTCGAGGCGTGGGTGCCCGACCCGGCGGCCTTCCGCGACGGCTCGGCGCTGCGGCTGCTGTCGCTGACCGAGGACGTCGTCCTCATCGAGGCGGCCAGCCTCGCCCCGGCCACCCAGCACATGCGCACCACCCGCGTACGGCTGACCGGCGAGGGCGTGCGGCTGCTGCCCGCCAACCACCGCTACGCCTGGCCCGGCGAGCTCGACCTGATGGCCAGGCTGGCCGGGATGGCCCTGGAACACCGCTGGGCCGACTGGATCGGCACCCCGTTCACCGACGAGAGCCGCGCGCACGTCTCCGTCTACCGCAAGGCCGCCTGATGCGCCTGCCGCCCGCGCGTGGCCCGCTCACCGACCTGCTCTTCGACCGGCTCGCCCGGCCGCCCGCGACACTGCCCGACGCCCCCGGCCCCGACGGCGAGGAGGATCTCCAGCTCGCCCTGTTCGCCTGCTACGAGCTGCACTACCAGGGCTTCGACGAGGTGGACGACCGCTGGGAGTGGGAGCCCTCGCTGCTGCGCCTGCGCGGCCTGCTGGAGGACCGCTTCGAGCGGGAGCTGGCCGGGGCCGTGCCGCGTCCCGGGCCGGTGCCGCCCGGCGAGGTGCGGCGCGCGCTCACCGCGCTGACCGCCGAGGACGACGACGAGCCGTCGGTCTCGCTCCACCTCCAGCGCGAGGCCGGGATCGAGACCTTCCGCGAGTTCGTCGTCCACCGCTCGATCTACCACCTGAAGGAGGCCGACCCGCACACCTGGGCGATCCCGCGCCTGCGCGGCCGGCCCAAGGCGGCCCTGGTGGAGATCCAGGCCGACGAGTACGGCGGCGGCCGGCCCGAGCGCATGCACTGCGAGCTGTTCGGCCACACCATGCGCGGCCTCGGCCTTGACGACTCCTACGGCGCGTACCTGCCGCGCGTCCCCGCGGTCACCCTGGCCGTCAGCAACGCCATGTCGCTGTTCGGGCTGCACCGGCGGCTGCGCGGCGCGCTGGTCGGCCACCTGGCCGCGATCGAGATGACCTCGTCGCTGCCCAACCGCCGCTACGCCGCGGGCCTGCGCCGGCTCGGCGGCGACGCGGCGGCGGCCCGGTTCTACGAGGAGCACGTGCAGGCCGACGCCGTGCACGAGCAGATCGCCGCGGCCGACCTGTGCGGCGGATTCGCGGCCGCCTTCCCCGCCCTGACCGGCGACGTCCTGTACGGCGCCGCCTGCGCCCTGGCCCTCGAACGCCGCTGGGCCGAGCACGTCATGGGCTGCTGGGAACGCGGCGCGTCCTCCCTGCTCGACCAGGCGGTGCCCGCGTGATCGACCTCGACTACGTGATCCCGCTGCGCTGGCAGGACGACTCCGGCCTCGACGAGCTGACCGAATACCTGCGCGCCCTCGCGCCGCACGTACGCGTGACCGTGGTCGACGGCAGCCGGCCCGAGCTGTACGCCCGCCACGCCCGCCGCTGGCGCTGCCTGGTCCGGCACGTCAGCCCGGCGGCCGGCCTGTCCTTCGCCAACGGCAAGGTCAACGGCGTGACGACCGGGCTGCGGCTGGCCCGGGGCGACCGGGTCGTGATCGCCGACGACGACGTGCGCTACGACCTGCCCGCGCTGGCCGAGATGCACGCCCTGCTCGCCCGCGCCGAGCTGGTCAGGCCGCAGAACTACTTCGACCCCGCCCCCTGGCACGCCCGCTGGGACACCGCCCGCACCCTGCTCAACCGCGCGTTCGGCGCCGACTACCCGGGCACGTTCGGCGTCCGGCGGTCGTTCTTCCTGGCCATGGGCGGCTACGACGGCGACGTGCTGTTCGAGAACCTGGAGCTCGTCCGCACCGTGCGCGCCCACGGCGGACGCGAGCTGCGCCCGCCCGGCCTGTACGTCCGGAGGTTGCCGTGCGACGCGCGGCGGTTCTGGTCGCAGCGGGTGCGGCAGGCCTACGACGACCTCGCCCAGCCGGCGCGGCTGGCGTCCTTCCTGGCGGTGCTGCCCGCGCTCGCGCTGGTGCGCCGGCCGCTGCCGCTGCTGGCCGCCGCCGGGGCGGCCGTCGCCCTGGCCGAGGCCGGGCGGCGGCGGGCCGGCGGGCGACGGGTCTTCCCCGCCGGCGCCTCGCTGTTCGCGCCGGTGTGGGTGCTGGAGCGGGCGGTGTGCTCCTGGCTGGCGGTGGGCGCGGCCTGCGCGGGCGGAGTGCCGTACGCGGGGGGACGGCTCGCGCGGGCCGCCCACTCGGCGCGGTGGCTGCGCGCACGGGCTCAGGAGTCGGCGGGCGGGTCGGGCTCGCTCGACGCCTGGAAGCCGACGGACTTGTGCGAACCATCGCAGAACGGCTTGGTCGATGATCGGCCGCACCGGCACAGCGCGACCGTGGCCCTTCCGGGGTCGATCGGCTCGCCGTCCTGAGTCAGCAGCTCGAAGGGGCCTCTGATCAGCAGCGGGCCGTTCGCACACGGCGTGACGGTGGTCCTCGGTTCGTCCATCGTCGTCACCTGCCCCGCCGACCGGCCCCCTCACCTGCGCGGACGTCGCTAGAGGGCCTCCACGGGCGGGTAGACGTGCGGGGTGGGGTGAGCCGCGGGAAGGACGCACCGCCGCCCGGACCGGACGCTGGCACAGCGTTCGGCGTCCTCACGCTGGGGCAGTGGTTCCGGGTTCGCCTGTGTTGGCCGCACGGAGGGACGCTATAGGCGGGCCTTCCCCACCCGGTCTCGGGTCGGCAACGATCACAGCTCTGACCGGTCTCACCAATGACAGTGAAGCGTTACCGTGAGTAATACCGACATGAGGTAAAGGGGTCGTGCGGAGTGCCTAAACCGGGCATTCGGGAACGACCCACGAGGGCATCAACCCGGCCATGAGCAAGATTTCTGAGCGCAGGGCACTCCTGCTGGCCGCGATCGTTCCCGTCGTCCTGGTCGCGGGCTGCTCCGCGGGGAGCAACACGCAGGCGATGAAGGGGGAGGCCAGCCCGGCCACGCCGACCGAGACCATGATGACGCCCACCGAGACCGGCATGGAGTCGCCGACCACGACCGAGACCATGACCGAGACCGCCACCCCGACCGGCACCATGACGGCGGCCACCCAGCCGCGCGCCGCCGTCCAGAACTACTTCGACGCACTGAAGGCCGGCAACGTGGACGCGGTCGTGAAGACGTTCACCAGCGACGCCGTGGTGGCCTTTGACGGGCAGGCCACGGCCACGGGCTCGCAGGCCGTCCGCAGCCTCTTCGAGAAGCTGCTCAAGGACGGCGCCGACCTGAAGTCGGCCACGCACACCATCGACGAGACGCGGAACGCGGGCACCCAGGACGCCTTCGCGCGCTCGACCAGCAAGCAGGGCGACACCACCTACCGCGAGCTCTTCATGCTCTCGCACCAGGGCGGGCAGTGGCTGATCTCGCGCTTCATGAACAACCAGGGCGGCTGACCGGCCCCGCTCCGGAATACGGTAGGGGGGTACCGTGTTGCGGTCGGTGTAGCGAGCGAGAGGACCGGGAGATGGCCGGGTACACCGACGGCAAGCAGGACCACCTCCGGCGGCTGCGCCGGATCGAAGGCCAGGCGCGGGGCATCCAGCGCATGGTCGAGGACGACAAGTACTGCATCGACATCCTGACGCAGGTGTCGGCGACGACGAGCGCGTTGCAGTCGTTCGCGTTGTCGCTGCTGGAGGAGCACATGGCGCACTGTGTGGTCGAGGCGGCGCAGAAGGGCGGGGCCGAGGCGGAGGCCAAGGTCAAGGAGGCGGCCGACGCCATCGCCCGCCTCGTCCGGTCGTGACCGATCCACGCGGGGCTCGCGCGGGCGGGTTAGCGTGGGGGGCGTGCAGGACCTGACGCGGTTCCAGAACCCCCGCTTCGCCCAGGCGTACGAGCGGATGAGCGCCGAGTCGGAGCGGCGGGGCGCGGCCGAACACCGGCGGCGCCTGCTGGCCGGGCTGGCCGGGCGGGTGCTGGAGGTCGGCGCGGGCAACGGGCTGAACTTCGCGCACTACCCGGCGGCGGTGCGCGAGGTGGTCGCCGTCGAGCCGGAGGACCGGCTGCGGAGGCTGGCCGGCCGGGCCGCGGCCGGCGCGCCGGTGCCCGTCAGCGTGGTCGCCGGGCACGCCGCGGACCTGCGCTTCGCGGACGCCTCCTTCGACGCCGTGGTGCTCTCGCTGGTGTTGTGCTCGGTGCCGGACCAGCGGGCGACGCTCGGCGAGGTGTTCCGGGTGCTCAGGCCCGGTGGCGAGGTGCGGTTCTACGAGCACGTGCGCTCCTCGCGGGCCGCCGGCGCGCTGGTGCAGGACCTCGTGACGCCGCTGTGGCGGCGGATGGCTGGCGGGTGCCGCCTCAACCGCGACACCGAGCGCGCCATGGCCGACAGCGGGCTGGTGGTCGAGGAGCGCGAACGGTTCGCGTTCCGGCCGTTGCCGTTGTCGCCGAGGTTGCCGCACATTCTCGGACGCGCCCGGAAACCGGCTTGACCGGTTGGCCGGATGGTTCGTCACGGTTGCTGTGGCGACAAGTCTGGAAAAATGGGTTTTTGTTCTGATGCGGGTTATTGCGCTGTGGTGTCGCCGGGGATACGCGGAGTGATACGGCGCTGATCCACCAACGCCAGATAAACCGCGAACGCCCCCTGCGCCCACATCCCGGCCTGCTGCGCGGTCAGCCGGACCTCCTCGCCCTCATGCGTGACGACCAGATAACCGCCCGGCGCGCGGCGCCAGGCGACCAATACGTTCTCGTAAACCAGAACGTCGAGCATCGCGGTCAGATATTCGCCACCGGTGGCGGACACGGCGTAAGCCTCCTCGCTCCTCGCCGAATTCTCGCCCTGATTTCCTCGTGCTGACTCCATTGTGCGCGCGGCACCGGGAATTGTCGCACCCGGCCGGCCGGCTGTTCCTGCGATTCGCGGGCGGAACCTGGCGGGGCCGGGCGGTGTAGGGAGGTCGGAGGTGCGTGATGAAGAGAAACGTGGCCGTACCGGCGGGCAGGCCGGTCGCACTGACGGCTGTCGTGCTGGTCGTCCTGGTGGTGTCCGGGTGGTGGGCGGGGGCGGCGTCCGCCTCCGCGCGCGGGGGATGGGCGGTGACCTACCTCGATCCGCCGCCGGCGTTCGCGGGCGGGAGGACGTACACGGTGGGGTTCTGGGTGCTGCAGCACGGCACGCATCCCTACGCGGGCGAGCTCGACCCCGTCGGCCTGCGCCTCACCAGGGCCGACGGCAGGACCGTCACCTTCGCCGGCACCCCGCTGCCGGAGGCCGGACACTACGCCACGTCGGTGGTCGTGCCGGACGGGGTGTGGCGGGTGGAGGGCCTCCAGGGCTGGTTCGAGCCGTACGCCGTGGGGACGCTCACGGTTCCCGGACGGCTGCTGGCCGACCCGGTGCCGCCGGACAAGGTGGCCACGTTCGGCGGGGACGGGAAGGATCCTTGGGGCGCCGTCCGGCCGCCGGGGTTTCCGCCGGGCAAGAGCATGCCGGTGCCGAGCGGGGTGCCGAGCGGGGTGCCGTCCGGGGAGGCGGCGGGTGGCGGGGTTCCGGCGTACCTGCTGGTGCCGGCGGCGGTGGCCGGCGCGCTGGTGGTGCTCGTGGCGTCCCGCCTGCCTCGCCTTCGCGGCACGCCGGGACGACCGGGTGCCGCGCGCCGGAAGGCCGCCGACGACCCTCCCGACGAGGACGGCTCCGCGGAGACCCTCGTCATCGGCGGCTAGTGCCGCCGGAGGGCGACGTCAGGCCGAGGGCCGGCGGAACTGTTCGATCATCGCCGCGTAGCCGTCGCCGGCGCGGCCGCCGGCCGCCGCGCGCCGGGCCAGTTCCAGGAAGAGGTCCGGCAGCTCGGTGTTGACGCCGAGCGCCCGGCTCTCCTGTGCCAGGTGCTCCATCCCGCCCAGGTGGACGGCGAGGGTGGCGTCGGCGGCCGGGTAGCGGCCCTCGTCGATCTGCCGGGCGTAGTCGGTGACGTAGCCGGTCGTCACGCCGATGGCGGTGGTGGCCAGGGACGCGAAGGTCGTCGCCTTGACGTTCGCGGCGCCCAGCAGGGCGGCGCCCTGGAGGAAGCCGTTCAGCACGCCCCACATGATGCTCAGGACGGACATGTCGTACAGGGCGGACAGGGCGTGGTCCTCGCCGAGGTGGACGGTCCCGTCTCCGGCGAGCGCCCGCAAGGTGGGCAGGTGCTCCTCGAAGGCGCCCTCCGGGCCGGAGTACAGCACCGTGGCGTCGGCGGTGCCGATCGCCTGGGGGAGGGCGAGGATCGCCCCGTCGAGGTAGGCGCTCCCGATCGTGGCCGCCCACCTCGCGGTGTCGCGGGCCTGGGTGGAGGTCGCCGTGGTCAGGTTGACGAGGGTGCGGCCGGCCAGCGAGGAGGCGACCGGGTCCAGCAACCCGTGGACGGCGTCGTGGTCCGAGACGCAGACGACGACGAGCGGGCTCGCCTCGACCGCGCCTGTGACGGAGCCGGCCAGGACGGCTCCCTTGGCGACGAGGTCACCGGCCTTGGCCGCCGAGCGGTTCCAGACGGTGGTCGGGTGACCGTTCGCCAGGAAGGCCGTGGCCAGCGCCTGGCCCATCAGCCCGAGGCCGATGACGGTCACCGGCGCCGGGGAGGTGGACGAGAGGGACATGGGTGCTCCTGTGTGGTTCGCGCGGCTTGCGCCGCGATGGGGTGGCGGGTCTGCGGTCCGGCAGGGGGCGGTTCAGGTGAAGAACCCGACGATGCTGCGGATGCGGCCCCCGTCGAACTCCACGACGTCGTAGCCGGTGGCGGCCGTGCCCAGCCGCCAGCGGAACAACGCGCGGTCGTGGTGCACGCCGACCACGGTGTCGAGGGTGAACCGGAGGTCGCCGAGCCCGCTCCGGACGCGGCCGATCACCTCGGACAGTTCGGCGTGCCCGCGCAGGCCCGCGTTCTCGGGGTCGACGTAGAGCGAGTCCTCGGTGAGGACGGACTTCATCAGGGCCGACCGGGCGGCGGCGTCCGGCTCGTTCCAGACGTCGAGGTAGGCGCGGATCACATCGGTGGTGCTCACCTGTTCTGACTCCCATCGGAAGATGTACGGCGTTCGATTCCTACACGCCGTTCAGTAAACAGCATGCCGTGTAAGCTGTCGACCGTGAGCGACCCCAGGACGAGCCGCCGGGACCGGCTACGCGCCCAGACCAGCGCCGAGATCAAGACGATCGCCCTGCAGCTCATGGCCGACGGCGGTCCCGACGCCATCTCGCTGCGCGCGATCGCCCGCGAGATGGGCATGACGGCCGGTGCGATCTACAGCTACTTCCCCACCCGCGACGACCTGGTCACGACGCTCATCGGCGACGTCTACACCTCGGCCGTCGACGCGGCCGAGGCCGCCCGCGACGCGGTGCCGGAGAACGATCCGGGCGGGCGGATCCTGGCCTGGGCGCGGGCCATGCGCGAGTGGGCGCTGGCCAACCCCGAGGGCTTCCGGCTGATCTACGGCGACCCCGTGCCGGGTTACCGTCCGCCCGGCGAAGGTCCGGGCAAGGAGGCGGAGGCGCGGGCCTGCGCCGGCATCGTCGGCCTGGTCGCCGCGGCCTGGCCGGCGGCCCGGGAGTGCGTGTCCAGGGGCGGCTCCTACACCTGGGCCGACTTCGACCCCGCCATGGCGGCCCACGTCCAGGAGGACTTCCCCGACCTGCCGCCGGCGGGCATCGCGGTGACGCTGCGGGTGTGGGGCCGCATGCACGGCCTCATCGCCCTGGAGATCTACGGCCACCTGCGCACCCTCGTCCACGACCCGGCCGCCGTCTACGACGACGAGATGCGCGACCTCGTCACCTCTCTCGGCCTCGCGCACTGACCCTCGGGTCGGCGGCCCGGCTCGCGTTCGTGCTGGTGAGGGGGGATGTCGGTCGCGGGGAAGGCGGATTCCGGTTGCTACCGTGAGGGCAAGTGATCTGATCTTCGGGCTCTGCGGCAGGTGAGAGCGGTGGGCGCTGTGCTGGGGCTCGTGGCGCTGCTCGCCGCCGGGGTCGCCGCGGTGTACCTGGCCTCCCTGGCCCTGTCGCCCGGCGGGGTCGTGCGGGCGGGGCCGTTCCTGTCCGGGGCGCGGCCACGGGAGCACGCGGTGTCCCGCTTCCACGTGCGGTGGTACGCCGTGACGCTGGTCTTCCTCGCCTTCGACATGGAGATGGTCTTCATGTACCCGTGGGCCCTCGTGGTGGCCGAGGTGGGGCTGCCGGCGGTGGTGGAGATGTTCGCCTTCCTGGGGCTGCTGCTGGTCGGCGTCCTGTACGCGTGGCGGGAAGGGGCGTTCCGGTGGGCCTGAGGGGGTGGCTCCTGCGGCAGGCGGCGCTGCGGCCCCGGGTGCTCCTCGTCGCCGCCCCGTACGGGACGCGCGCGCGGCTGCTGGTGGAGGCGGAGGTGGACCGTCGTGGCTGGCCGGTGGCGGCGTCGGCGGCCGAGGCGAGCCTGATGGTGGTGTGCGGGCGACCCGGAGCGGAGCTGGCGGCGGCGGCAGGGGAGGTGTGGCGGACGGTTCCGGTGCCGAGGGCGCTGGTGGAACTGCCGCCGGACGTCGCGGCCGACGAGGTCGTGGCCGCGTTGGACGACGCCGTCCGCGTGCTGGGGGACGAACCCGGCCAGTGGCGGCAGGCCGGCGTCCTGGCCGCGGGGACGTCCGGGAACGGCCCGGACGACACTCCCATGGCCGAGCGGGGCGCCGACCGGGACGGGCTGAAGCTGGATCGGCTGCACGTGCCACTGGGACCCGTGCTCGCGGACTGGCCCGCGGGGCTGGTCGTGGAGACCGTCCTGCAAGGGGACGTCATCCAGGAGGCGCAGGTCAGAGCCCTGCCGGCCGGCGGCACGGTGGACGCGTTCTGGGTCCCGGGGCCGGACATGGGCCGGCAGGAGGCGCGGCGGCGTACGGCGGCGGCCCGGCTGGACGGCCTCGGCAGGCTGCTCGCCGTGGCCGGATGGCCCGCCGCCGCGGCGGACGCCCGGCGCCTGCGGGACCGCCTGCTCGCGGGCGCCGTCGACGAGCGGGCAAGGCGGCACTGCGTCCGGTTCACGCGGCGGGTGCGCCGGTCGTGGGTGTTGCGGTGGATGTTGCGCGGCGCCGGTGAGCTCGGCCCCGACGCCCCGCCGCCGCTGCGGGGGGACGCCCTGGATCGTGTGCGCCGGTGGCTCGACGACGTGGAGGCCCTGACCGAAGAGCGTTCCGGGCCTGGGGGCGGCGGGGACGTCCCGGTGGATGGGGTGCTGGCGTTGTTGCCCGGCCTGCTGGCCGGGGCCGAGCTCGCCGTGGCGCGGCTGATCGTGGCCGGTCTCGATCCGGACCTCGACCGGCTGCCGTCGGCAGCCGGGGGCGGGTGAGCCGGTGGCTGCGGGGACGGCCGCGGGGACGGCCCTGGGGATGGCGGTGCTGACGTGGGGGGCGGCGGCCTTCGACGCGGCGCTCGGCGCGGGCCGCGGCTCCTGGCGGGCTGCGGCGGTGGCGCCGTTCAGGGAGGGCGCGCGGCTGGTGGTGCAGCAGCGGCGGCGGACCGACCGGGCCGACGTCCTGCTCACCCGGGCCGGGGTCGTGGTGTTGCCGGCGGCGGCGCTGCTGGCCGCCGTGGTCCTGCCGGTCGGGGGCGCGCCGGTGCTGGACCTCGGGGCGGGGGTGGTGTGGTTCAACGCCATGGAGGTGTGCGTCTGGGGGGCTCTGTGGCTGGTCGGATGGGGGGTCAACGCCATGTGGCCGCTGGTCGGCGGCTACCGGTTCCTGGCCCAGGGGCTGGCCTACGAGCTGCCGCACATGTTCGTGCTGATCACCGTGGGCGTGGGGGCGGGGTCGTTGCGGTTCGCGGACCTCGTGGCGGCGCAGCGCGGGTTGTGGTTCGTGGTGTGGATGCCGGTCGCGTTCGTGGTCTATCTCGTCTCGGCGGCGGCGATGGCGTTCTGGGGGCCGATGGGGCAGCCGGTCGGGCGGGACGTGTGCGGCGGCGTGCCGGGCGAGCTGGGCGGCCCCGACCGGCTGGTCTTCCTGGCCGGACGCCATGCGCTGCTGGTCGTGGCGGCGGCCGGGGCGGTGCCGCTGTTCCTCGGGGGCGCGGCGGGGCCCGTGCTGCCCGGCTGGGTGTGGGGGCCGGTCAAGACGGCGGCGGTGCTGGCCGTGCTGGTGCTGGCCGGGTATCGGGTGCCGGTCGTGCGGATGGACCGGTTCGTGTGGTTCGCGTGGGTGGTGCTGATCCCGGTCACGCTCGTGCAGCTGCTGGTCGTCGCGATGGTGGTGCTGCCGTGAACGTGGCGTTCTGGGCGCTGGCGGTCGTCGCGGTGGCGGGTGGGGTGGCGGTGTTCGTGGTGGACTCGATGGCGCGGGCGACGTTCGCGCTGCTGGTCTCGCTACTGGCCGTGGGCGGGACGCTGCTGCTGATCGACCTGGAGTACCTGGGGGTGCTGGTCGTCCTCATGATGGTCATGGAGATGCTGGTCATGGCCGTCTTCATGATCATGTACATGATGAACCCGGCCGGGCTCATGCCGATGAAGATGGTGCACAACCAGCGGGGCGCGGCGGCCATCGCCGGAACGGTGTTCGTCCTGCTGGCCGCCGGGGCGCTGCTCGTCCGCCCGCCGAGCCGGCGCGGACGGCCGCCGGCGGACCCCACGCACGCGCTCGGCCTGTCCCTGATGGGGCCGAAGATGCTGGTCATGATGATCGTCGGAGTGGCGATCCTGGCGACGATGATCTCGGCCGTGCTGCTGGCCACCCACCGGGGACGGTACGACCGGTGACGCTCCAAGGCTTCCTGCTGCTGGCCGCCGCCCTGTTCGCCGTCGGCCTGTACGGCGTGCTGTCCCAGCAGTCGATCGTCATGCTCATGATGGGCCTCGAACTCATGATCAACGGCGTGATCGCGGCCGGCGGCGCCTTCTGGTACCACGTCGCCCCGGCCGCCGCGGATGGCCAGGTCCTCGTCCTGGTCGCGGTCACCGTGATGGCGCTGGAGATGGCGATGGGCTTCGCCGTCACCACGGCCGTCTTCCGCGCCCGCGACGTGGACGTGACCGACGCCGCCGGAGACCTCAGAGGATGAGCCCGTCCCTGTGGCTGCTGCCCGCGCTGCCCGCCGCCGCCGGCGCGCTGCTGATCCCGATGCGCCGCGCCGCCCCCGCCCTGTCCGTCGCCACGGCCGCGGTCACCCTCGGGCTGGCCGGGCACGCGGCGGTGACCAGGCCCTCGGCGACCGCCCTGCTGATCCTCGGCGAAGGGCTGGCCGTGGACGGGCTCTCGGCCGTCATGGTGGTCACCGTGGCGGCGGTCGGGCTGGCCGTGCTGGTGTTCGCGGCGGCGGAGCAGCGGTCGGGGCGCTTCCACGGGCTGATGCTGATCTTCCTGGGCGCGATGCTGGCCACGGTGACCGCGACGGACCTCGTCCTGCTGCTGATGGGCTGGGAGGTCATGGGCGCGATGTCGTACGCGCTGATCGGCTACCGGTGGCGCGACCGGGAGCGCGTACGGTCCGGAGCCGTCGCCTTCGTCACCACCCGGGCCGGCGACCTGGGCCTGTACGTCGCCTGCGGCGCGGCCCTGGCCGCGGGCGGCGGCCTGGGGCTCGCCGGGCTGCCGGGCCTGCCGCCGCCGTGGCGGGACGTGGTGGCGGGCGGGGTCGTGCTGGCCGCGCTGGGCAAGTCGGCGCAGGGGCCGTTCGCGTTCTGGCTGTCGCGGGCGATGGCGGGCCCGAGCCCGGTGTCGGCGTTCCTGCACGCGGCGACCATGGTGGTCGCGGGGGCGTACCTGCTGCTGCGGCTGCACGCCCTGCTCGCGGCCACCGGCTGGGCGGCGGCGGTGGCGACCTGGACGGGCGCGGTGACCGCGCTGCTGCTCGGCCTGGTCGCGCTGGCGCAGCGGGACCTCAAACAGCTCCTGGCCGCCTCGACCTGCGCGCAGGTCGGGTTCATGGTGCTGGCGGCGGGGGCGTCGGCGGTCTCCGGCGGGACGGCCCACCTGGTCGCGCACGCCGCGGTCAAGAGCCTGCTGTTCCTCGCGGCGGGGGCCTGGCTGGCGGCGCTCGGCACCAAGGACCTGGCCGGGCTGCACGGCGCGGCCCGGCGGTTCCCGCTGGTGGGCGTGGTGTTCGGGGTGGGGGCGGCGGCCCTGGCCGGGGTGCCGCCGCTGTCGTTGTGGGTGACGAAGGACGCCGTCCTGAGCGGGGTCGCGCAACCGGGACCGCGCGTGGTGGCCTTCGCCGCGGGGTTGGTGGCCGCCCTGTACGCGGGGAAGGCGCTGGCCGAGGTCTGGCGGCCCGCCGACGCGGCGACCGGCTCGGGGGGCGAGCGCCGGGCCGCGGGCCGGGTGGCGGGGCCGGAGCTGCTGCCGCTGCCGGTGCTCGCCCTGGTGGCGGCCGGGTTCGGGATGGTCGGGCTGCCCGCGGCGCACGGCTGGTGGTCCCGGCTGGTGGGCGACCCGGGCGCGCCCGGCCTCACGGCGGGCGAGCTGGCCCTGTCCGGCGTCCCGGCGCTCGCCCTGGTGACCGCCGCGATCGCGGTCCGGCCCGGGACGGCCGCGCTTCCGTACGCGGGCGGGGTGTTCCGGGGCTGGCTCGGGCTGGAGCGGGCGGCGCGGGCCGTGGTGTGGCGGCCGCTGCTGGGGGCGGCGCGGTGGGCGGCCTGGTTCGACGAGCGGGTCGTGCAGGGCGCGGTCGAGGCCGTCGCGCGGGCGGGGCTGCGGGCCGCGCGGCTGGCCGGGAACCCGTTCGAGGCGGGGCTCGACGGGCTCGTACGGCGGGCCGGCGGCGCCGTACGACGCCTCGGCGGGCTGGCCAGACGCCCTCAGACCGGACAGGTTCACACCTACTTCGCCCAGGCCGCCGTCGCCCTCGTCGTGCTGGCCGTCGTGTTCGCGATCGTGAGGTGAGGCGTGCTCGACGTCGTCGTGTTCCTGCCGCTGGCCGCCGCCGCCCTGTTCGTCCTGCCGGGCGTCACGGCGCGCGCGGCCGGCCTGATCTGGGTGGCCGCGTCCGCCGCCGACCTCGCCCTGGTCGTCGCCCTGTGGACCGGGTACGGCGGCGGCCTGGCGTACGAGACCAGGCTGCGCTGGATCCCGACGGCGGGGGCCGGCTACCACGTCGGCGTGGACGGTCTGTCGCTCCCGCTGATCGCCATGACCGCGGTGCTGTTCCTGCTCTGCGCCGTCCACTCGCTGGGCGAGCCCACCAGGCCCAAGGCGCACGCGGCGCTGTTCCTGTTCCTGCAGACCGTCTCCACCGGGCTGTTCGCGGCGCTCGACCTGCTGCTGTTCTTCGTCTTCTTCGACCTGTCCATCGTCGGCATGTACTTCGTGATCGTCGGCTGGGGGCACGGCGACCGGGCCAGGTCCGCGCTGACGTTCTTCCTCTACACCTTCCTGGGCTCGCTGGCGCTGCTGCTCGGCTTCATCGGCCTCTACCTGGCCGCCGACCCGCACACGTTCGACCTCGTCGACCTCACCCGGCGCCCGCCGGACGCGGGCGCGGCCGTGCTGCTCGCGATCGGGATCGGCCTGGGGGTCAAGACGCCGGTCGTGCCCGTGCACACCTGGCTGCCGCCCGCGCACACCGACGCCCCGGCCGCCGGGTCGGCCATCCTCGCCGGGGTGCTGCTCAAGATGGGCACGTACGGGCTGGCCCGCATCGCCGTGCCGCTGCTGCCCGGCCCGTGGCGCTCCTACGCCTGGCTGGTCATCGTGATCGGCCTGGTCAGCGTCCTGTACGGCGCCCTGGTGGCGCTCGCCCAGGAGAACCTCAAACGGCTCGTCGCCTACACCTCGGTCAACCACATGGGTTACGTCGTGCTCGCCCCGGGCGCCGCCGGGCTGGCCGGCGGTCCGGCGCGGGCCAAGGAGCTGGCGGTCAGCGGCGCGGTCACCCAGATGGTCAGCCACGGCCTGGTCACCGGCGCGCTGTTCCTGGTCACCGGCGTGCTGTGGGACCGCGCGGGCGGCTACGCCCTCGGCCGGTACGGCGGCATCGCGGGACGGGCGCCCGTGCTGGCCTGGCTCACGGCGGTGGCGGCGTTCGCCTCGCTCGGGCTGCCCGGACTGTCCGGGTTCATCGCCGAGTTCCAGATCTTCACCGGGGTGATCGGCTCGGGGGCCGTGCTCGCGGGCGCGCTCTCCGTGACCGGCATCCTGATCACCGCGGCGCTGTTCCTGCGGGCGCTGCAACGCGCGTTCCTCGGCGAGCCGGGCGAGCTGACGCCGCGGGTCACCGACGTGCGGCCGCGCGAGCTGGGCGCGATCGCGCCGCTGCTCGTCCTGTCCCTGCTCATCGGCCTGGCGCCGGGCCCGCTGCTCGACCTGATCGAGCCCGCCGCCCGCGCCGTCGTCGCCCTGGCGGGCCGATGAGCGCACCCCACGGCGGCGCGGCGGTGACCGCGATGCTGCCCGAGATCCTGATGTTGCTGGGCGCGGTGACGGCGCTGCTCGCGGGGCTGTTCGTGGCCCGCGGCCGGCAGCGCGTCGCCGCCTGGGTGTGCATGGCGGCGCTCGCCGGGGCCGCCATGGCGAGCGCCGGAGCCCTGCCGCGCCCCGCCGTCCTGGCCTTCGACGCCTACGCCGTCGATCTGCCGACCGCAGCCGCCCGGCTGACCGTCTGCCTGGCCACCCTGCTCGCCGTGTGGCTGGCGACCGGCCGGGTCAGGGGGGACGGCAGGGAGAGCGAGCTGTACACCCTGATGGTGCTGGCGGCGCTGGGGTCCGTCCTCATGGCGGGGGCGGACGACCTGCTCGTGCTGGTGGCGGCGTACCTGCTGGCGAGCGTCCCGGCGTACGCGCTGGCGGGCTTCGCCAAGGACGCGTCCGGCACGGAGGCGGCGCTCAAGTACTACCTGATGGGTGCCTTCCTCGGCGTGCTCATGCTGGCCGGGGCCACCGTCGTGTACGGCTGGTCCGGCGCCACCGCCTACCCCGCCGCGCGGGCCCCGGCCGTGGGCGCGGTGCTGCTGCTGGCCGGGCCGCTGTTCAAGGCCGGGGCGGCGCCCGCGCACTTCTGGGTGCCCGACGTCACCGAGGGCACGTCGGCGCCGGTGGCCGCGTTCGTGACCACGGTGCCCAAGATCGGGGCGCTGGTGGCGCTGTACCGGCTGGCGACGACGGTGCTGGACGAGCCCGCGCTGCTCGCGGTGCTGGCCGCCGGCACGATGACGCTGGGCAACCTGGCCGCCTTCCAGCAGGAGAACGTACGGCGGTTGCTGGCGTACTCGACGGTCAGCCAGGCCGGTTACCTGCTGGTCCCGGTCGCGGTGGCCGGACGCACCGCCCTGGCCGCGCCCGCCCTGCTGTTCTACCTGGCCGCCTACGCGGTCACGAACCTGGGCGCGTTCGCCGTCGTGGTCGCCATCGGGGCCGAGCGGCCGGCCGACTACGCGGGGCTCGGCCGGCGGTCGCCCTGGACGGCGTTCGCGCTGGTGGTGTGCCTGCTCGGCCTGGTCGGGACACCGCCGACCGCCGTCTTCGCCGGGAAGCTGCTGATGTTCGCGGCCGCCTGGGACGGCGGGTACGCCTGGCTCGCGGTGGTCGCCGCCGCCAACACCGTCGCGAGCCTGTTCTACTACCTGCGCTGGATCCGCCCGGTCTTCGCCGCGGAGGGCCCGGTGCACCCCACCGGATCGAGCCGGGTCGCGCAGGTGTGCGCCGCCGCCTCGATCCTGCTCGGCCCGGCCGCCGGGCTCGCGGTGCTGATCGCCCGCTGACCCGGCGCGCGGGTCACAGGTCGCGTTCCTGGGCGTCGAGGATGGCGACCGAGACCTCGACCGCCCTGGCCGCGTCGCCCGCCTCGATCGCCGCCAGCAGGTCGTCGTGCGACGGGTCGGGCGCCAGCGCGGCCTGCTCCTTGTCCCTGACGCTGTCGCGCAGCGCGTCGCGCATGCTGCGGTAGAGGTCGGCCAGCAGCGGGTTGTGCGCGGCGTCGGCCACCAGCAGGTGGAAGTCGGCGTCGGCGTCGGCGAACCCGTCGAGGTCGCCCGCGCTCGCGGCCGACCCGCGGCGGGCCAGCGCCTCGCGCATCGCGGCCACGTCGTCGCCGGTGCGCTTGACCGCCGCCAGCCGGGCGGCGACCAGGTCGAGCCCGCGGCGCACGTCGATGATGTCCATCGCGGCGGCCCGGTCGAGCCGCCGGCGCAGCGCCACCTGCGACTCGTCGGTGGCGGTCACGTACGTGCCGTCGCCCTGCCTGGTCTGCAGCAGCCCGGCGTGGGCCAGCACCCGCACCGCCTCGCGCACCGACAACCGGCTCATGCCGAGGCTCTCGGCGAGCCGGCTCTCGGACGGGATCTTCGTCCCGACCGGCCACACCCCACTGGTGATCTCCCTGCGGAGCTCCTCGATGGCGGAGTCAACGAGCGAGGTCCGCGCGACGTTTCGCATGCGATCTCTTCCGTCCCGGTGAGCCTCCAGCCTAGAGGAGCGCGGCGGCCAGGCGCTCGATCGTCTCGCGGCCCTCCAGCGGTCCCACCCAGGCGGGCGGCAGCGCGTCCGCGCCGCGCAGCGCGCCCACCAGGTTGCCGCAGACCGAGCCGGTCGAGTCGCTGTCGCCCGAGTGGTTGACCGACAGCAGCAGCGCCCGCTCGGGCGAGGGCTCGGCCAGGGCGCAGTAGACGCCGATGGCCAGCGCCTCCTCGGCCACCCACGCGCCGCCCAGCGTCTCGACCCGCTCGGGGGAGTGCGGGCCGGACGATGCCAGGTCGAGCGCCGCGCGCAGGGCGCCGGACGTCTCCTCGTGCCCGGGATGAGCGGCGAGCAGATCGAGGGCGTGGCGGACGGCGGCCTCCAGCGGCTCGCCGGCCATCACGCGGGCGACGATCGCGGCGAACGCGCCCGCGGCCAGGTAGCCGGTCGGATGGCCGTGGGTGATCTGCGCGCAGACCGCCGCCAGCTCGAACGCGGCGCCCGCGTCGTACGGCGCGACGAGGCCGAACGGCGCCGACCGCATGACGGTGCCGCAGCCCTTGGAGCCGGGGTTCACCGGGCCGGGCGCGCCGGACGGCGACGGGCCGGGGAAGGGTTGCCGCAGCCCGGACAGGCAGGCGTTGCCCGGCGCCCGCCGGGAGTACAGCCAGCCCTCCTCGCGCAGCGTGCCGGTCCGGTGCGGACGGTCGGCGGGCGGCGGGGCCTGGTGCTCCTGGGTGTCGAGCCAGCGCAGGTACGCCTGCCGCACCTCGCCGACCGTGCGGTCGCGGGTCAGCGCCTCGACGGTGAAGAGGGTCATCTGGGTGTCGTCGGTGACGAGCCCGCTCCTGCCCCGCCGGGTGGTGACGTAGTCGGTGATGCCGTCCTGGCCGTGCTGCCGGCGGATCTCCCGCAGCGACTCGAACTCGATGGGCGCCCCCAGGGCGTCGCCGATCGCGCCGCCGAGCAGGCAGCCCCGGATCCGATCCTGTACCTCCATGGGTGGGATCTTGTCAGCTTTCTGGGCGGGTGAGAGATTGCGGGGGAAATTACGACACTTGTCACGGAGGTCACGCGTGCCACAATTACGCCCGGCCCTCTTCGCGGTCGCCCTCACCTTGGCGATCGCGACCCCGGCACAAGCCGCTGCCGGACCCACGATCACCGTCCAGAACGGCCGGACGCAGCCGGTCTTCTCCTACGCCGACGCCGTCCGCGAGCACGTGTACGTCGAGTCCACCGTGGACAGCGACCTCGACGGCGCGCTCGACAGGGTCAGGGTGGACATCATCCGTCCCAAGGAGTCCGGTCCGGGCCTGAAGGTGCCTGTGATCATCGACGAGAGTCCGTACTACGACAACTCCGGGCGCGGGAACGAGGGGGAGCGCAAGGCGTACGACGCCTCCGGAAATGTCACGAAATTCCCCCTGTTCTACGACAACTACTTCGTCCCGCGTGGCTACGCCGTGCTCAACGTGGACATGCTCGGCACCACCAGGTCCGACGGCTGCCCCGACATGGGCGGCAAGGCCGACGTGCTGGGCGGCAAGGCGGTCATCGACTGGCTGAACGGCCGCGCCAAGGCGGTCAGGGCCGACGGCACCCCCGCCGTGGCCGACTGGACCACCGGCAACGCCGCCATGATCGGCAAGTCCTACGACGGCACGCTGGCCAACGCCGTGGCCGCCACCGGCGTCGAGGGCCTGAAGACGATCGTCCCCATCTCGGCCATCAGCTCCTGGTACAAGTACCAGCGCTCGAACGGCGTGGTCTACAACTACGACTACGCCTCCTGGCTGACCAACTACGTCGACACCGACCCCGAGGCCAAGTGTCAGGCCGTCCGCGACCGCATGGACGCCGAGGACGGCGACGACACCGGCGACTACAACGCCTTCTGGAACGAACGCGACTACCTCAAGGGCCTGCTCGGCGACGCCTCGAAGGTCAAGGCCAGCGTCTTCGTCGTGCACACGGTCAACGACCTCAACGTCCGGCCGGACAACTTCTCCGCCTGGTGGCGGGCCCCGGCCCAGCGGAACGTGCCGCGCAAGATCTGGGTCGGCCAGTACCAGCACGTGGACCCGTTCGACTTCGAGGGCCGCAGGGACCTGTGGGTGGACACCCTGCACCGCTGGTTCGACTACTGGCTGCACGGCGTCCGCAACGGGATCACGAACGAGCCCCGCGCCGACGTGCAGCTCGGCCCGGCGCAGTGGACCACCCAGCGTGACTGGCCGGCCCCGTACGCGCTCAAGGCCGTGCTGCGGCCCGCCGCCGACGGCTCGCTCGGCCTGCTCAAGGCCCGCGGCGACAGCACCGCCACCTTCACCGACCTCGCGCTGAGCGAGACCGAGATGGTGGCCGACGTCGGCACGGCCAAGCCGGGCCGCGCCGCCTTCACCACCGGCGCGCTCCCGCTCGACCTGCGCCTGTCCGGCACCCCCACCGCCGACCTGCGGGTCAAGCTCGACAAGCCCACCGCCAACCTGACCGCCCTGCTCGTCGACTTCGGCGAGGACACCCGCGTCGACTGGCGGCGCGGCCAGGGCGTCACCACGCTCACCGAGGAGGACTGCCACGGCGAGAGCACCGCGGCCGACGACGCCTGCTACAAGAAGGTCAGCACGAACGTGGCCACCCGGCCGCTGGAGATCGTCGCCCGCGGCTGGATCGACGTCCAGAACCGCGACTCGCTCAGCCAGGCCCAGCCGCTGCCCGTCGGCACGTACGGGACGGTCAGGTGGCTGACGCTGCCGCAGGACTACACCTTCAGGAAGGGGCACCGGATCGGCCTGGTGCTGGCCGGGACCGACACCACCTACACCAGTGAGGAGGGCACCGGCGCGACCGTCACCGTCGATCTGACCAGGAGCAGCGTGGCCGTGCCGCTCGTGCTCGGGACGCCGCTGGCCGACGTGCCCAAGGACAGCGCGACGTTCAGGGGGCCGCGACAGCTCGACCTGCCCGAGCCCGAGCCCGGGTTCCGGTTCTTCTAGCCGCGCGTGGGGCCCCGGCCGGTCCGGGGCCTCATCGGCAGTTGCTCCAGTGGACGCCGCGTGCGGCGTCGAGCCGCCGCACGCCCTTGTCCCTGGCCACCGTCCAGCCCACCTTCAGGGTGAGCGTGCCGCCGGCGGTCGCCGTGCCGCCGGTGCGCAGGCCGTCGCCGGTGGCGCGGCCCGCCCAGACGATGGTGATCCGGCCGCGCCGCACGTCGGGCTCTCCCGGGCAGCCGGGCCGCGAACGCGGGTCCAGGACGCGGAACGTCGTGCCGTCGACGACGATGCCGCGCGTGCCGGTGGCCGAGACGACCCGGCACGTCCCGGTGCACGCCAGCGAGAACGCCCCGGCCCGCCCGGACCCCAACCACGATGACCGGGGCGACACCCGGGCCGTGGGCGCCGCCGGTCTCGGCAGGCCGGCCTTCCGGTCCAGGGACGACAGGCCGGACCCGGCGGCCGGGCCGATCGCGGCCGTCCAGCGAGTGGGCGTCTCGGCCGGGACGCCCTGCTGCGCCGCGGCCCTGGTGACCACCGCGGGATGCGCGCGGGCGTTGAGCACGGCCCACACCAGGCCCACCACCAGCAGCCCGACGCCCAGCAGCAGGCCCAGCCTGGCCACCGTGCGGATCGGGGCCTCGAGCTCCTGCTCGGCCTCCCGATCGGGCTCCTCCGGCTGCTCCCGCCAGAACTCCTGCCACGGCGCCTCGCCGTCGAACCGGTCGAGGCCGCCCGGCTCGCCGTTCCAGCCGATGCCGCCGTACCGGATGATCATCGCGCCGGGCGGGGCGGCGGCGCCGTCGCCACCGGCCTCACCGCCGCCGATCGGCGCGCTCAACGGGCCGGTCACCGGGCTGCCGACCGGGCCGTTGACCGGGCCGTTGACCACGGTGCCGCTGAGGCCGCCTTCGGCGCGGCTGCCGTAGACGAGCTTGTCGCCCGTCGAGCCGCCGCGGAAGGGCCGGACGCGGCTCGTCGGCGTGAACGGGTGCCGCCCGCGTGCCGCCCGCCCCGGGGGCTCCTGGTCGGCGGCGGCCGCGCCCGCCGCCGACCAGGGGTTTCCCGGTGTCGCCGTCGTGGGGTCGGCGACCGGGGGCATCGGCGTTGCCTCCACGCCCGGCGGGGCCGCGAGGGGCTCCACCAGGGTGCGTGCCAGCACGGGGAAGCCGTCCGCCCGCCAGAGGGGTCCCTCTCCGGGCAGCGGCTGCGCCGAGGCGAGCCGGTTGGGCAGTGTGCCGGGCAGCTCCGCGATCGGCAGCCGGCGCAGCAGCGTGGCGGCCGACATGGTGCGGGGCGCGGCCCGGCAGGCGGCGCAGCCCTGGATGTGACGGCTGATCCGGGCGCGGGCCCGGCGGCCCGGCGAGGTGACCCAGGCCGCCACCCGCGTGGTCAGATCAGGACATCCAGTACGGCCGCGCGCGGCGATGATCGCGGCGAACCAGCCCTCCAGCCCGTCGGCCGCCCGCGTCACCACGCCGCTGACCTCGTCCCGGTTCAGGCCGAAGACGGTGGCCAGCTCGGCGTCGGACAGGCCGTGGCGCAGGGACAGGTCGAGCAGCTCGCGCAGCGGGCGGTCGAGGGAGAGCAGCGCCTCGGGCAGCAGCTCCGACATCCGCCCCGGACGCGACCAGGAGCCGATGCTGGCCGGCTTGGCCACGATCGCGCGGTGGGCGCGGGCCAGGGCGTAGAGCCAGGGCGTGTGCAGGGCGGGGTCGGGCAGCCGGTCCGCGTAGAGGTGGGCGGACACCAGCGCGCCGGCGACCGCCTGCTCGGCGTCGCCCGCGGCCAGCTCGGTGCGGCAGTAGTCGTAGAGGCGGGAGCCGTGCGTGTCGCACAGCTCGCGGATGGCCTGGCGCGCTTCGTCCGAGAGCGTTCGCCACATGCGGTGTCGCACCTCCTCAGCGGTGTCTCAGACGGGCCGGGCCCCACCGGCGGAGCCGGGAACGGTGTCGAGCAGCGAGGCCTGCGCGAGATAGGCCCGCGTGGCCTCCGGGTCGCCGGCGATGGCGCGCAGCCCGGCCATCGCCGCGGCCAGCCGGGCGCTGTCGCGCTCGCGCACGCCGGCCGGCCGCGTCTCGCCGCGCGGGATCACCCGCTGCAGCAGCACGGCCCGCCGCCGCCACGCCCACGCCTCCAGCGCGGTGGGCGGCGCGAAACCGCCGAGCACGGCCGCGATCACCTGGCCGACCTCGACGGCGTCGTGGATGCCGGCGTTCATGTTGAGGCCGCCGACCGTGGAGGTCAGGTGGGCGGCGTCGCCGACGAACAGCACCCGCCCGCAGCGGTAGGAGGTCAGCACGCCCCTGGACAGCCCGAACCGGTCGGCCCCGGTCACGTGGATGGGCCCGCTCGCCCCCGGCAGGGCGCGGCGGACCAGCATCGAGACGTTGGGCGAGGACAGCGGCTCGGTGGCGTCGCAGGGGATCCTGAAGATGATCCGCCAGTGGTCGGGCAGCGCGAGCAGCGTGCACGACTGCTGCACGTCGCGGACGTAGGTGAGCGGCGCCAGGCTCGGCAGCAGCCGGTCGAGCGGCGAGTCGGTGAACACCCGCAGCGCCTGCGTCGGGTAGGCCGACCGGGGAAAGGGCAGCCCCAGCGAACCGCGCACGGTGCTGTGGCCGCCGTCGGCGGCGATCATGTACCGGGCCCGCGTCCAGGTGTGGCCGACGCGGACCCGGATGCCGGTGCCGCCCTCGGAGACCCCGTCGACGCGGGTGCCGAAGCGCACGTCGACGTCGGGATAGGCGTTCAGGGCCGCGAGCAGCAGCGGGGTGAGCGCGGCCTGGTCGGCGTGGATCCTGAACGGGTGCTTGGTCAGGCCGTTGAGCCGGTTCATGCCCATCTCGGCCAGCACGATCCCCGACCGGTCGCGCCACTGCACCCGGTCGACCACGCGGCCCTTGGCGACGAGTTGCGAGGCCACGCCCAGCTCGTCGAGCAGGTCGAGCGTGGCCGGATGGAAGGTGCAGGCCCGCGCCTGCACGGCGAGCTCGTTCTCCCGCTCCAGCACGGTGACCGGGACCCCGGACCTGGCCAGCGAGAGCGCCGCGGTCAGCCCCGCCGGGCCGGCCCCGACGACGATGACGCCGTTCATGCGGGGCGCCTCCCCTGCTCCGCCATGTGGCGGCGGTAGGGCACGCGGCTGAGCGTGACGTGCTCGCCGATGGCCCGCGACAGGGCCCACCAGGCGGCGCAGAGGTTGGACGTGAGCAGCGTGCGGTCGTTGCCGGCGCTGAGCGGCCCGAGCACGGGCAGCGTGGCCATGCCGGTGCCGGTGAACAGCAGCACCGCGTCGCCGGGCACCTCGGCCCGCTCGACCTGCGTGATCAGCTCGGCCGGGGTGACCGCGTAGGAGGAGTAGCCGCCCTTGGCGGCCCGCACCTGCACGACCTGCGTGACGTTGAGCCCCGCCGTCTTCCAGAAGCGCTCGGCCAGCTCGGTCAGCCACGGCTGGTACGGCGAGACCAGCACGATGTCGCTCACGCCGACGTGTTCCACCGCCTCCCTGGTGGCCTGCGTGGAGGAGGCGAACGGCACGCCGGTCGAGGCCGACAGCCGCGCGCACTGGTCGGCGTCGTCGTCGGGGCCCAGCAGGTAGCGGGACTCGCTGCAGGCCATGACCAGGGCGTCGAGCGGCAGGCCGTCGAACGCGCAGACCATGCCGGGCAGGGCCTCGTTGTAGCTCTCCAGCCGTTCGGCGAGCGACACGCCCCGGTGCACGGGGAAACGCGTGACGTGCATGTCGGCGCGCGAGCCGAGCAGGCGGGTCAGCTCGGGCTCCGCCGAGGGATTGGCGGGGGCGACGATCACGCCCACCCTGCCGCGGCTCATCTCACACCTTCCGGGTCGGGGACCGTCCGCATGACGGTCAGGCCAGCGCCTGGTCGATCTCGCCGATCGCCTGCACGGACACCTGCCGGATCCGGCGCAGCCGGTGGACGGTGCGCGCCGGGGCCTCGGCCCGCGACGGCTCGTCCCGGCCCTCGCCCCTCGGCTCCGCGGGCAGGGGCCGCGCGCCCCTGGCGTGCACCTCGTGCGGCTGCCGCCTGGACACCTCGTCGGTGAGCATGATCACTCCTGTCGGTCGCGGATCTGGGTGACGCGGGCCGGGCGCGGCCCGCTGACGTCATGGCCACCGGCACGGGGGCCCGCGCGGGCGCCGGCCCCCTGAGGGGGCGGTCGATCAGAGCCGTGGCGCCCGTCACGCCGATCGTCCCGCCCGGCGTGGCCGCCGTGCCGGTGGCGCCGGCCGGGGAGCCGGGCGGGCCCGCCTCCCCGGTCGGGGAGGCCGCCGCCCGATCACGGGCGCACGGCCACGAGGAAAGCCGGCCCCAGGCACTACCCCTTGGTTTGGCCGGCACGCCAGCCGCTACCGCGCCGGCCGACAGCACCGTGCCGACTTTGTCGGGCACGTGACGCACGGTGCCGGAGGGATGGGGTAGCGCCGGAGCCGGCCGTATGAGGGCCGCCGGCACCGCCGCGCGCGGCGCGGGCGGTGCGGGCGGGCCGGTGGGCGGCGAGGCCCGGCGGGGAAGGGGGAGCGGCGTCATCGCGCCGTCTCCGGGTCGAGCGCGGCCGGCGTGCAGGCCATGTTGGGCACGCTGACGCAGACCATGCGCTCGGTCAGCCCCGCGCGCGGCCCGGAGGCACGCGAGCGGACGGGCGGCGCCGTGCCGGCCACCGTGCGCGCGACCCTGGCGGCCAGCGCGAGGTGTTCGGCGCAGCGCCGGCTCACCTTCGACTCCAGCCCGGCCACCTGGGCCAGCCTGAGCCTGATCGGTTCCAGTGACGACCTGCGTTCGAGCCCGTCGAGGTCGGCCAGCCGGGTGGGCCAGCGCAGCGCGTCGCGGCAGCGCTCGACCACCGCGGCGGGCAGGTCGGCGGCGGGCACCCCTTCGTGCCGCAGCCGGGTGGCGATCATGACGGCCGCGAACGACGTGCGGTCGAAGTGGGCCAGCCGGCCGGACAGGGCCGCGCCCAGCATCCTGGCGCGGTGGCCCAGGCAGGCCGCGCTCCAGCCGAGCAGCAGCAGCCGGTCGGGTCCTGGCTCGGTGTGCCAGCCGGCCAGCCGCAGCTCGCGGGCCATGCGGTGGTGCAGGCGCCAGCGGTGACGCGGGCTGTCCAGCCAGATCTCGACCCCGCCCAGAGGCAGCTCGGCGACCTGGACGTCGCGGCTCGTCAGCGGGCCGGCGACCCGCGCGCAGATGCGCCGGACCACCTGCTGCTGCCCCCGGGAGACCGGATCCTCCAGGAAGCGCGAGCCGTCGAGGGAGTCCATGGTCACGTCCGGCCACCTCCTTGCCGGAGACTCTCGCGAATCGTCCGGGCTGTTAAGCCACAGTTACCACGCGCTCCGATACTGTGCTGGAAAGAGGGGCTATGTCAACTCACACTTTGCGAATAAGTTGATACCTACCCGCCGGGCAGAGCTGGCCCGCGTGGCAGGGGACAGTGGGGGTCTCGTACCTTAGGCTGGAAAAAGTTCACGGGCGGTAGGAGGTGCGCCGTGGCGAACTTCGCCGAACGGCTCGATCTCGCGCTGACCAAGCGCGGCTTCACGGGCGCCCAGGTCGCCTCCGCCCTCACCGAGGCGGGCATACCCATCACGCGCGCCTACGTCAGCCAGCTGCGCACCGGCAAGCAGACCAACCCCACGCTCCAGGTGCTCCGGGCGCTGGCCGCCTGCCTCCAGGTGAGCGTGGGCTGGCTGGTGGGCGACGAGCACTACGAGTCCGGCGCGGTCGAGGACCTGCAACTGCGGGCGGCCGCGATCGGCCTGTCCGCCTCCGGGTTGTCGGAGGGGTCGCTGGCCGTCCTGCGCGGCGTGGTCGAGCTGGCACGCCGGGCCGAGGGGCTGCCGGGCGAGCCGGAGCCGGTCGCCGAGATCCCCGACGCCGCCACGCCGCTCAACGACTCCCAGCGCCGCGCGCTCGGCAAACGACTGCACGGCCTGCGCATGGGCGTGCGGCTCTCGGTCGAGCAGGTCGAGGGCGCGCTCGGCAAGGGCGCCGCCGCGATCCCGGCGATCGAGGAGGGCCGCCTCGCGCCCACGCCGATCACGGTCGAGCGCCTGCTCGGCCTCTACGGCGTCACCGCCCCGCCCGTCCGCGAGTACGTGCTCTCGCTGGCCAGGGGCGAGCGCGAGGCCGCCTGGTACGACGCCCAGTCGGTGCCCGTCTGGCTGGCCACGGCGTACGCGCTGGAGCAGCGGGCGACGGTGATCCGCACGTACCACCCCCAGTTCGTCCCGCCGATGTTGCAGACCGAGGACTACGCGCGGGCCGCGATCACCGTGGCCGGGCCGGCCACGCTCGGCCAGTCGTCGGTGGAGGAGGCCCTGGCGCTGGTCATGGCCCGCCAGGAGGCGCTGGCCGCGGCCGGTGACACGGTGTTGTGGGCGGTGATCGACGAGGCCGTGCTGCTGCGCTCGATCGTCGGCCCGCACGCCCAGCTCCGCCAGCTCGACCTGCTGCTCGACCACGCCAAGCGGCCCAACGTCTCGCTGCACGTCGTACCGATCGACGACCCCGCGTACGTGCCCCGCACCGGCCCGTTCACGCTGTGGCGCTTCGCCGAGGCGTTCGAGCCCGACGTCGCCTGCGCCCACGGCGTCGAGGCCGACGAGCTGATCACCGACGTCGCCGCGGTCGAGACCTACCACCAGGCGTTCACGAAGTTGTCGGTGACGACCACCACCCGCGAGGAGACGTACGAGGTGCTGGAGCTCCACCGCGAACGCCTCTCGCGCTCGACAGGAAAATGATCTCCGGCCGGCGGCCATTCAGGTAAGGCATATTTCCGCAGAATTAATGCTTTTCCTGTTGTCTTCCGGCGCGTAGCGAGGATCATATGGTCTGGGTCATCGAGTGGGGTCCGAAAGGACCGGCTTTTCCCGAGATAGTGGGCGAGGGGAAAGGGGCAACACTCAATGCGTCAGCGTGCCATCCGAAACTTGGCGAAGCTGGAGATGACCCGAGCCATGACAACCCGGGTGCTCGACGCGGCCGCGGGCGGGAAGAACAACTTCTCGGCCGACCGCGATCTGGTACGCCGATATGACCAGGCCGCGTCCGTGACGACCACCGCCGCGCGGGCCGTGCTGCAGTTCCTGGTGCGCGTGGTCCGTCATCTGGCGGCCGAAGGCGTGGACCAGTTCGTCATCGTGGGAAGTGGCGTGCCCAGCGGCCTGCCCGCGGGCGGGCGGTTGCACGACGTGGCCTCGGGCGGCCCCGGCGGTGTGCCCGCCCGGGTGGTCTACGTGGAGAACGACCCGATGGTGCTGGCCGGCGCGCGGGCCACCATCGAGCCGGGCACCGATCTGGTCCGCGTGGTCGAGGGCGACGTGCGCGAGATCGACGCGATCCTCGACGACCGGGTGGTGCGCGCCTTCCTCGACTGGGACCGGCCCGTGGCCGTGCTGCTGGTGTCCACCCACAGCCTGGCCGACGACGAGTACGTGCACCATGTGATCGAGCGGGTCCGGCGGGCGGCGTCCGACGGCAGCTACCTGTCGCTGCTGCAGACCACTTTCGACGGCGTGCCGGGCGAGCTGCTGCCGGCGGTCCGGGACCTGCTGGCGATGACGCTGCCCGGCCACGCGATCCGCGGCAGGCAGGAGGTGGCGGCGCTGCTCGACGGTCTGGTGCTGGTCGATCCCGGGCTGGTGTGGGTCCCGGAGTGGCGGCCCGACGGCCACGGCGCCGCCTGCTCCGGCCGGCCGAGCTCGTCGGGCACGTACGGCGCCGTGGCGCGCGTCCCCTGAACGCCCGGCGCCCCGCGCGTCAGGCCCCTGTCGAGGCGGCGGCGGGCGTGGCCGGCTCACCGGCCGCGCCCTTGGCCGGCTCGACCCCGAACACCAGCACCGCCACCACCGCCAGGATGAGCGGGACCGCCCCGAGCAGCGCGGTCGTGCCGATCGACGGAGCCGCCGCCCCGGCCACCAGCACGGCGGTCACGGCCACGCCGCCGGCCTTGCCCATGCCCGCCGACAACCCTGAGCCGCGCGAGCGCACCCGCGTCGGGTAGATCTCCGAGCTGTAGGCGGCCAGCACCGCGGCGATCGTCGCCGTCCCCACGATCGGCCCGGCCAGCAGCAGGTACAGCCACGTACGGTCGTGCGCCAGCGTCTCGCCGGAGAAGGCCAGCACCGCCAGGGCCACGCCGACCAGCGCCGACAGCGTGACGATCGTCTTCTTCGCGCTCCACAGGCCGTACATGGCGGCCGAGATGAAGATCAGCGGCAGGCCCAGCAGCGTCGAGTCGCGCAGCGCCCGGTCGGCCGTCTGCTGGTCGAGGCCCAGCTTCTGCAGATTGGACGGGATCCACAGCTGGAAGCCGTAGGTGACCAGGCCGATGCTCAGCCCGAGCACCACGACGGCCACCGTCAGCCCGGTGAACGGACGGCGGAACAGCCGCGAGTAGCCGCCCGCGTGCTCGTCCTCCACGCGCTCGACCCCGGCGGTGGCCTCCTCGGCGGTGGTGGCCTCCTGGGTGGTGGCGGCCGCGCCGTACCTGGCCAGGACCGCGCGGGCCTCGGCGTCGCGGCCGTGCGCGAGCAGGAAACGCGGCGACTCGGGGATGAAGCGGTTGAGCAGGATGAGGAACACGCCGGTCGGCAGCCCCACCAGCCACAGCACCCGCCAGGAGAACGTCGGCGCCAGCGACGCCGACAACCAGCTCGCCGCCAGGTAGGCGACCGCCAGGTTGCCGCCGATGAGCACCATCACCCAGCCCTTGTGCCGCGGCGGGATCGTCTCGGCCAGCAGCGAGAACGTGATCGGCAACATGCCGCCCGCGCCCAGCCCCATGGCCACGCACATGGCCAGGTTCCACTCGAAGTCCGGCATGACGCCGCAGATCGCGGTGCCGATGAACAGCACCCCGGCGAACAGGATCGACGGCTTGCGCCCGATCTTGTCGCCCATCCAGCCCCACAGCAGCGAGCCGAGCACCGTCCCGGTGAGCCCGGCCAGCGGCAGCAGCGCCACGGGCAGCTCGCCGGCCGGGTTGAGCGCGGACTTCAGCCCGTACTCCTTGGCCATGCCGGGGGCGACGAAACCGAGCGTGATCGGCTTCATGGCGTCGATGATCACCGCGACCGACATGACCACGATCAGCCCGATGTGCGCCGGCCGCATGCGCGCGTCGTCCAGCGCGCGGACCCGGACCTCGGCGGCCGGCCTGGCCGTCAGCGCGCCGGGCGGGATCAGCCCGTACGCGGTGACCGCCAGCCCCGTCACGATCAGCCCCATGCCGATCGTCATCGGCAGGTCCATCGGCATGCCCGCCAGGCGGTAGTGCATGTCCGCGCCGTGCAGGTACATCGGCAGATGCAGCACGACCCCGGCCACCGTGGCCAGGAAACCGAGCCAGAAGTACAGCGGTCGAGCCGGCTCGACGCCCCCCATTGCCCCTCCGTGAGCAGATCCGTGATCAGAGCAGGCGGCCGCCGCGCAGCCGCCATTCGACGAACAACACCCGCATCGGCCCGTTCACGAACAACCACTGGCCGAGCCAGACGAAGGCGAACATCACCGCGAACGCCCACGCCCTGACCGGGCCGGCGACACCGGGGACGAGCCCGCCGTCCAGCAGCACCCACATCAGCAGCCCCTCGGGCACGGCCGTGACCAGCCCGAACAACGTCGGCCAGTCCTTGTCCCAGCGGAACTGCATGAGCAGGTGGTACAGCAGCTCCCACCCGACGCCCGCGACGGCGACGGCCAGCAGCACGAGGAAGGCGTCACGGAAGGACATCGGCAGCACCAGGGTGATCAGCGCGGTCAGCGCCGCCCCCACGGTGGCCAGCGTGAACAGCCGGGTCTGCAGCCGCCCGGCCAGTGTCGGGATCAAGCGAGCCTCCTGTTTCCCGCCCACCGCAGCCACTGGGCCGTGGACCTCACCGGCCCGAGCCCCTTGCAGAACCCGCGCCTGGTCAGGTCGGCGGCGATGTCGAGCGCGGCGGTCTGCATGCCGAGGAAGCTGTCCACGGCCAGGAAGTGGTTGCCGGCCGTGGCGGCGCCGGAGGCGTACAGGACGCCGCCCTCACTCTCGGCGCCGAGCACCTCGAAGTTCGGGCCGACGCTCAGCCGGCCGGCCTTGTTGGGCCGGGCGCCGCCGTGCCGCAGCAGGTCGTCGAGGACGCGGTGCTCCGGCATGTCGGCCTCCAGGCCGGTGCAGTCGATGATGAAGTCGGAGACGTACTGCATGGCGGCGGCGTTCACGCTGCGGGTGTGGGTGACCAGGCGGCCGTCGGGGGCCCGCTCGATGCGGTCGACGACGGCCTGCGTGGGGTGGTACCAGTTGCCCTGCCGGCCCCTGCGCATCTGCTCCTGCCAGCGGGCCAGCTTCGGGGTGGTGGTGCCGGCCAGCGACTTGGAGATCAGGGCGCGCTGCTCGGGCGTGGCCTTCCTGAACCGGGCCTTGAGCTGGCCGCCGAAGGCCGACTTGGGCATCGTGAACGCCTGGTAGGCCCAGCCGTCGCCGCCCTTGCGCCGCATGAACACGCTCGGGCCGTGCGGGCCGGCCACGTACGTGCGGAACAGGTGGACGATCTGGGTGTGCAGGCCGTACCGCTCGCGGTCGTCCATCAGGCGCTGGAGCACCCGCGAGGCCACGATCCCGGCGCCGCGCACGACCACCACCCCCGGGCGCTTGCGCAACTGGTCGTAGACGTGCTCGTGCGGCTCGTAGGCGTTGACCACCCGGTAACGCTCGCCCTGCGCCTGCCGGAACTCCTGGAGGTCGTCGAGGAACTTCAGCCCCGGGTAGCCGACGGCCAGGTGCACGTACTGGGAGCGCAGCACCACCCGCTTGGTCGGCGAGGTGCCCGGCGGCGGCGTCAGCACGGTGAAGTACCCGCCGCCCAGCCGCTTCCTGACCATGCGCACCTGGCCCTTGGCCAGCATGTGCCAGTAGCCGATGCGGTCGGCCTCGCGCCGCACGGTCTGCGTGACCAGCCCGGCGCGCGGGCTGTAGAAGTCGGTGAACAGCGGCTCGGCGAGCACCTGGAGGATCGGCTTGAGCGAGCCGTCCTGCCAGGCCTCCTGCACCGCGTAGGAGGGGAAGCCCCAGATGTTGTCGGGGCGCGCCCCCGCGTCGGACCGGATGCGCTCGTGCGCGGGCAGCTGCGAGACGCGGGTCAGGTACTCCCACGTCTGCCAGGGGGTGTCACTGGTCGAGAGCACCCGCATGGCCGGGATCGGCACCCCTCTGATGCGCAGCACGTCGACCAGCGTGAACGAGCCGAGCCCGCCGCCCACCGACACCAGCGGCACGTCGTGGACGGGGATGCCGGCCGACTGCACCAGCCGGTCCGTCCAGGACGAGGAATGCAGTAGCTCCGGAGTCAGGTCTCCCCGTGACATGCTGTGACCGAGCCCTCCCTGTCGCGGTTAAAAGTAGCGTAAAAGCCGGGGATTCAGTCCCACCAGAACGACCAGGCGTGTCGCCCGATGATCTGGTCGGCGTACCCCTGGAGGTCGCCCGGCCCCTGCACCACGTTGTCCGGGCAGAACGCCCAGTGCTCGGCGGCGACGTGGAGGGCGTGCTCGGGGTCGGCAGGCGGCGCGGCCACGCTCAGGTCGAGCGTGTTGAACCCGACGCTCACCACGCGGACCCCGAACCGGTCCTCCCAGCTGCGCACCACGGCCGCCATCGGCACCATCCACTCGTTGTGGTGCAGCGCCCCCTGCCAGCCCATGACCGCCAGCGCGTCGGCCCCCGGCCGGCCGCCACCAGCCCGAGCGGCATGCCTCTGGGCGCCAGCTCGCGGGCCAGCCAGTCGGCCACGTCGCCGGGGTCGGCGCGGGGCACCCCCGGCGGCGCCAGCCCCGGGCAGAGCGCCCCGTACGGCTCTAACTCCGCCAGCGCGTCGCGCGGCATCTGCGACACCCACTCCTGCCACACCTCGGTCATGAACCCCTCGGCGGTGAAGTGGCCGATCAGCATCGGGTCGTCGGGCACGATCTGCCCGATCGCCCAGGGCTGGGCCGACTCGTCGAGCAGCACCGGCCACAGGCCGCTGTGCGCATGCCAGACCCGCATGAACGACCAGTCCTCGCCGGCGGCGTGCTCGTCGCTCATCCAGAACGCCGGCCGGGCCGGCACGACCTGCCGGGTGTAGGCGGGGTCGGGCCAGACCACGTCGCCCGCGGGCAGGCCCGGGGGCAGTCTGCGCCCCCTGCCGCCGTCGGCGAACAGCTGGCACAACTCAGGTGGCAGCTGGTGATCGTCCATGCCCTACCGTTCCGATACCGAATCCCGTCTCGGAGATGGTAGTGCCGCCGGTCGCCCTGGGGCTTTGGTGGCACGCGAAACCTTCTCGGACCAGCGGATGCGGTACTTCACGGCACAATGATGGCTGTGCTCCCCTTTGATGCGGTTCTCACCGATCTTGATGGCGTGCTCCGCCTCTTCGACCACACCGTCCAGGCCGAGATCGAGGCCCGGTACGCCCTGCCGCTCACGGCCACGGCCTTCGCCCCCGAGGTGATCGAGCCGGCCATCCTGGGCCGGATGACCGAGCGCGAATGGCTGGACGCGGTCGCGGTCGCCCTCGGCGGCGACGAGCGGGCCCGCCAGGCGGTGGCCGAGTTCGGGGCGGTGCCGTTCCGGGTGGACGAGGAGGTCAGGGAGCTGCTGGCCAAGGCGCAGCAGCACGTGCCGGTGGTCATCGTGACCAACGCCATGGACACCGTGGAGGAGCACCTCGACCGGCTGGGGCTCACCTACTTCGCCGACGACCTGGTCAGCAGCGCCAGGGTCGGCGTGATCAAGCCCGATCCGCGCATCTACGAGATCGCCGCCGAACGCGCCGGGGCCGACCCCGCGCGCTGCCTGTTCGTCGACGACCGGCTGCCGAACGTGGAGGCCGCCAGGGCGCTCGGCATGACGGGCGTCCACTACCGCACCGTCGCCGACCTGGCGGCCGTCCTCGGCCGGCTCTGAGGCCGGACATGCGCCGGCCCCGCCCGCGGGAGAGCGGGCGGGGCCGGCGGACGGGTCAGACATCCCTGGACGTTTGTTGTCAAGCAGCGAGGTCGTTTGATCGGTGCGACCAGGCGGTTGCCTGGTCGTAGGGGCTGTGGGTTTTGAGGCAGCCGTGGAGGATGCCCACCAAGCGGTTGGCGACCTGGCGGAGGGCGGCATTGTGGCTGATCTCGCGGGCTTTGATCTGGTCGTAGTAGGCGCGGACGGCAGAGTCGTGCAAGAGGGCGCAGGACGCCTGGAGGTGGAGGGCGTCCACGAGCCGGTCGTTGTGGACGAACCGTGCCTGGACCACTCGTGTCTTGCCCGATTGCCGGGTGATGGGTGAGGTTCCGGCATAGTTCTTGCGTGCCTTGGCCGAGGCGTAGCGGTCCTTGGCATCTCCGAACTCGGCGAGCACCCGGGCGCCGAGAACGACGCCGATGCCGGGCTGGCTGAGGATGACCTCAGCGTCCGGGTGCCGGCCAAAATGGGCCTCGACCTGCCCTTCGAGGGTCTTGATCTCCTGGTTGAGGACAGCGATGATCGCGACCAGCGACTTCACGGTAGAGGCGTAGGCGGTCGTGACGAGCGGCGCCTGGCCCAGGTGCTCGCTGCGTAGGACGTCCTGGATCGCCTGTGCCTTGGCGGGGATGTCGCGGCGGCCCTTCAGCGTTCCCGAGATCTGACTGAGCGTCAGCTTCACCGCAGCCTCGGGGGAAGGGGCCTTGGCCAGCAGTTTCAAGACCGCGTCCGAGGTGAGGCCGAGGGGCCTGTAGGCCTCCAGCGCGGCAGGGAAGTAATCCCGCAGCGCCACCCGCAGGCGCAGCATGTGGCGGGTCCGTTCCCACAGCAGCGCCTGATGAGCACGGGTGACGACCTTGACCGCCTCGGCGATCTCGGAGTCCCCGGCCACCTGGCGGAGCTGATGCCGTCGGGTGCGGATCATGTCCGCGAGCGCGTGGGCGTCACCCTTGTCGCTCTTGGCGCCCGAGGAGCCAAGGATCTCGCGATGCCGAGCAGCCTGCTTGGGATCGACCCCGAACACCCGGTATCCGGCTGCGACCAGCGCTCGCACCCACGGGCCCCGGTCGACCTCGATACACACCAGCACCTGGGACGGGTCGGCGTCCTCGGCGACGAACCGGCCGACGAGGTCGTGGAACCGGGTGATCCCAGCCATGCCCTCGGGCAGCCGCAACCGCTTCAGCACCTTGCCGGTCTCGTCCTGGACCTCGACGTCGTGGTGGTCCTCGGCCCAGTCATCTCCAACGAACAACACCACGACCTCCACCATCGACAACAGGACACGGAAGCCCGCAGGAGCCGGTCGGCGGACTAATGGACCAGTGCTCACGCCAGACGATCGGCGGGCACGACATCCCATCAGCGATCAAAGACTCCTGACCACCGGTGAGGGCACGATCTGACCCCAGGACTCGAAGTCCGGTCGACGAGAGTGCTCACTCACCAGCGGCTACCAGGCACCGAGTCTGCCAGCGAGGCCGACCCGGCAGGTCCCATTAGTCGGCGCAGATGGCGAACACGCTGATGCCGACGTCGTTGTAGCCGATCTGGCGGCCGAGGGCGATCCAGCCGCGGGCGTCATCGGTGGGGAACGACCCCACCAGGATCGCGCCGTTGCCCCGGGCCTCGCCGCCGCCGCCGAGCACGTGCTTGGAGCCCGGGCAGTAGACCGTGCGGCGCTGGAAGTTGGGGACGTTGGAGTTGGGCAGGGTGACGAGCTGGTAGCCGGGCGGCAGCGCGGCGCGGGTGGCCGCCGAGACGGGACTGGACGCCTGGAGGGCCACGACGGTGGCCGTCACGCAGGCCGCGGTGGCGAGGGCGATGACGGAAAGGAACAGAGACTTCTTGGCTGGCATGGTCTCTCCTTGTCCTGTTCCCTGACAGGCACGGTTTCCGGGCAGCACACGGCACGCCGGCTCATGCGGTGCTGAAGGGGGCGACGTGAGAGCAGGGATGAGGGTGTTGACACGTTGAGTATCTGCTCCGTCGCATTCCGTGTCCATACGTGGTTCTCAGGTTTTCCGGGAATCCGGGTTTCCGGCGCGGCCCGCGCCGGCCGCGCCGGAAACGCTCAGTGGCCCCGGTTGTGCTGCGGTCAGTAGCCGCCACCGCCGCCGTAGGGCGACTTCGACCTGGGGGCGGCGGAGCGGGTGGGCGCGGGCGTGCTCGCGGGGGCGGCGGCCGTGGAGGTCGGCTTCGTGCCGGCGGGCGCGATCACCCCGATCAGGCCGTGCTTGGCGCCCTCGATGCCGGCCGAGAACCACAGCGTGTTCACGCCGCCGGTGGCCGCGGTGCCGGGTTCCAGGTCCCACAGGCCGGGGAGCTTGACGGGCCGGCCGCCGGACGTGGTGATCGCGCCCAGGTGGCGGTCGCCCTTGTAGGCGTGCACGGTGCCGTCGCCGAAGTTGCCGACCAGCAGGGCGCCCGCGTACTGGCCCCAGCCGCGCGGCGCGGCGGTCATGGCCCAGGGGGCGTCGAGCCCGACCCTGGAGATGCGGCCGGTCAGGCGGCCGTCGGCGTTGAAGCGGCTCACGAAGCCCTTGCCGGCGCCGAAGACGGGCTTGCCGGTGGTACGGTCGCGCAGCGCGTACGCCACCCAGACGCTGCCGTTGACCACGGCCACGTTGTAGGCGTTGTAGCCGCGCGGCACCCGCGAGTCCTGGAACTGCCAGCCGGCCAGGCGGATGCGCCGGAAGTTCTCGTCGAAGGCGTGCACGCGCCCGTGGGCGAAGTCGGCGGCCAGCAGGAACTCGCCCTCGTCGGTCCGGACGAGCTCCAGGCCCTTGTAGTCGGCGCCGCGGGTGAACGCGGCGATCACGGCGTTGGCCGGGTCGGCCTCGGCGTTCCAGCCGGTGATCGCGCCGCTCGGGCTGCAGAAGATGAACGTGGCGGGCCTCCCCTTGACGGTGAAGCCGTCACCCGGGTTGAACACCTGGCCGGTCGGGGAGCCGCCCGGGATCCACACCTCCGTCTTCTCCTTCCGGCCCGTGCCGGAGTAGACGGTGGCGGTGCCGGTGCCGGTGTTGGAGACCCACAAGGTCTTGCCCATGGCCAGGCCCCACGGGTTGACGACCTTGGGGTCGGTGACCGGGGCCTTGCCCTTGACGTCCGACACAAGGTTGATGACGTCGAAACGGGTCCTGGTGGTCGCCTGCGCGGGGGCGGTGAGGGTCGTCCCCGCCACGACGGCGACAGCGCAGAGCGTGATGATGCGGAGCCGCATCCGTGCCTCCTAGTGAGCGCTTGTGACGCGAGATACGCGGTGGGCCCGGAGCGGGTTCAGCCGGGCCGGAAATATCGGCAGGTGAGTTTTCCCGTCCAGGGCGGGGGAGAAGGAGAGTCATGAACGTGTTGGGCATCGACATCGGCGGTTCGGGAATCAAGGGCGCCCCGGTCGACACCGAGGCCGGAGAGCTCGTCCAGGAGCGGTTGCGCATCGCCACGCCCCAGCCGGCCAAGCCCGAGGGGGTGGCCGAGGTGGTGGGCGAGATCGTCAAGCATTTCGACTGGGACGGCCCGGTCGGCGTCACCTTCCCCGGCGTCGTCGTCGACGGGGTCGTGCAGACGGCGGCCAACGTCCACCACTCGTGGATCGGCGTCGACGCCGCCGCGCTCTTCGGCGGCGCGACGGTGCTGAACGACGCCGACGCCGCCGGCATCGCCGAGATGACCTTCGGCAGGGGCCGCGACCAGAAGGGGACGGTGCTGATCCTGACCTTCGGCACGGGCATCGGCAGCGCCCTGTTCGCCGACGGCACGCTCGTCTGCAACACCGAGCTCGGCCACCTGGAGCTGCGCGGCAAGGACGCCGAGGAGCGCGCGTCGGCGCGGGCCCGCGAGGAGCACGACCTGAGCTGGGAGAAGTGGGCCGAGCGGGTGGAGGAGTACCTCAGGCACGTGGAGATGTTGTTCTCGCCGGGCCTGATCGTGATCGGCGGGGGCGTGAGCAAGAAGGCCGACAAGTTCCTGCCGCACGTCACCATCGACACCCCCGTGGTCCCCGCCGCCCTGCAGAACGAGGCCGGCATCATCGGCGCCGCCCGCCACGCCGCCACCACCCGGCCGGCGCGGTAGGAGGCCGCGGTAGGAGGCCACGGCAGGGGAGCGGTCGCGGTGCCGGCGCGATATTGGGATGCGGGAGGCGGGCCGCGTCGGGCACCATGGGCCGTTGGCTCCGGGGCCACGGGGCTCAAATATCCTGAAAGCAGTATGGGAACGCCTTCGTTGTCCTCTCCGCTCGCCGACCTCCAGTCCCGCCTGCCCGAGCTCATGCCGCGCGACCAGCGGCGGCTGCGGCGCAGGCTCGACGGCATGCGCCGGGTCCGCTCCCGCGACGCCCGGGACAAGATCGTCACCGAGATCCTCGCCGACGTCGAGCGCGCCGAGCAGCGGCTGGCGCGCCGCCGCGAGGCCGTGCCACAGGTCCGCTACCCGGAGAACCTGCCGGTCGCCCAGCGCAAGGACGACATCCTGGCCGCCATCCGCGACCACCAGGTCGTGATCATCGCGGGCGAGACGGGCTCCGGCAAGACCACCCAGATCCCCAAGATCTGCCTTGAGCTCGGGCGCGGCGTGCGCGGGCTGATCGGCCACACCCAGCCGCGCCGCATCGCCGCCCGTACCGTCGCCGAGCGCGTCGCCGAGGAGCTCGGCACCGAGCTCGGCGAGGTCGTCGGCTACAAGGTGCGCTTCACCGACCAGGCGAGCGACCGCACCCTGGTCAAGCTGATGACCGACGGCATCCTGCTGGCCGAGCTGCAGAACGACCGCATGCTCGACCAGTACGACACCCTGATCATCGACGAGGCCCACGAGCGCAGCCTCAACATCGACTTCATCCTCGGCTACCTCAAACAGCTCCTGCCGCAGCGCCCCGACCTCAAGGTCGTCATCACCAGCGCCACCATCGACCCCGAGCGCTTCTCCCGCCACTTCGGCGACGCGCCGATCATCGAGGTCTCCGGCCGCACCTACCCGGTCGAGGTCCGCTACCGCCCGCTGGCGGAGGACGACGACCAGACCGGCGGCATCGTCGACGCCTGCCGCGAGCTGGTCACCGAGGGCCCCGGCGACATCCTGGTCTTCCTGTCCGGCGAGCGGGAGATCCGCGACGCCGCCGACGCGCTGTCCAAGGCCGACTTCACGGGCACCGAGATCCTGCCGCTCTACGCCCGGCTGAGCGCCGCCGAGCAGCACCGCGTCTTCCAGCGCCACACCGGCCGCCGGATCGTGCTGGCCACCAACGTGGCCGAGACCTCGCTGACCGTCCCCGGCATCAAATACGTGGTCGATCCGGGTTTCGCCCGCATCTCCCGCTACAGCCACCGCACCAAGGTGCAGCGCCTGCCCATCGAGCCCATCTCGCAGGCCAGCGCCAACCAGCGCAAGGGCCGCTCGGGCCGCACCTCCGACGGCATCTGCATCCGGCTCTACGAGGAGGAGGACTTCCTCGCCCGGCCGGAGTTCACCGACCCGGAGATCCTGCGCACCAACCTGGCCTCGGTCATCCTGCAGATGACCTCGATCGGGCTGGGCGACATCGAGGCGTTCCCGTTCGTCGAGCCGCCCGACCGCAGGCAGGTCAAGGACGGCGTCAACCTGCTCCACGAGCTGGGCGCGTTCGACGCCCAGGGCAAGCTCACCGGCGTCGGCCGCAAGCTGGCGAGCCTGCCGGTCGACCCGCGCCTGGGCCGCATGGTGCTGGAGGCCGAGAAGAACGGCTGCCTGCGCGAGGTCATGGTGATCGCCTCGGCCCTGTCCATCCAGGACCCGCGCGAGCGGCCGTCCGACAAGCAGCAGCAGGCCGACGAGAAGCACCGGCGCTTCGCCGACCCCGAGTCCGACTTCCTGACCTACCTCAACCTGTGGAACTACCTGCGCGACAAGCAGAAGGAGCTGTCCTCCAGCGCCTTCAGGCGGCTGTGCAAGGCCGAGTTCCTCAACTACCTGCGGGTCCGCGAGTGGCAGGACATCTACAGCCAGGTCCGCCAGGCGCTCGGCGCCCAGCCCGGCAGCGTGCCCGCCGACCCCTACCAGGTGCACGTGTCGCTGCTGGTCGGGCTGCTGTCGCACATCGGCGTCAAAGACGTCATGGACAAACAGCGCGCCGCCGACGGACGGCGGCCGATGCAGGAGTACATCGGCGCGCGCAACGCCCGCTTCGCGATCTTCCCCGGCTCGGCCCTGGCCAAGAAGCAGCCGCAGTGGGTGATGTCGGCCGAGCTGGTCGAGACCTCGCGGCTGTGGGCCCGGGTCAACGCCAAGATCGAGCCCGACTGGGTCGAGCCGCTCGCCCAGCACCTGGTCAAGCGCACCTACTCCGAGCCCCACTGGGAGAAGAACCAGGGCGCGGTGATCGCCCTGGAGAAGGTCACCCTCTACGGCGTCCCGCTCGTGGTCGGCCGCAAGGTCAACTACGGCCGCATCGACCCCGACCTGTCGCGCGAGCTGTTCATCCGGCACGCCCTGGTCGAGGGCGACTGGGACACTCACCACCGCTTCCTCAAGGACAACCGCCGGCTGCTCGAAGAGGTCGAGGAGCTGGAGAACCGGGCCCGCCGCCGCGACATCATGGTCGACGACGAGGCCCTGTACGACTTCTACGACCAGCGCGTGCCCGCCGACGTCGTCTCGGCCAGGCACTTCGACTCCTGGTGGAAGAAGGCCGGGCGGGAGCAGCCTGAGCTGCTCACGTTCTCGCCGGAGATGCTGGTCAACGAGGGCGCCGACATCAGCGCCCGCGACTATCCCGACACCTGGAAGCAGCTCGGTCAGCGGATGAAGCTGACCTACCAGTTCGAGCCGGGCGCCAACGCCGACGGCGTCACCGTCCACGTGCCGTTGCAGGTGCTCAACCAGGTCAACTCCGACGGCTTCGACTGGCAGATCCCGGGCCTGCGCGAAGATTTGATCACCGCGCTGATCCGGTCGCTGCCCAAACACCTGCGCCGCAACTTCGTGCCCGCCCCCAACTACGCCAGGCAGGTGCTGACCGGGGTCAGACAGGGCGGCGAGCCGCTGCTGGAGGCCGTGGAGCGCGAGCTGCTGCGGCTCACCGGCGTCCGGGTGCCGCGCGAGGCCTGGCAGCTCGACCAGGTGCCCGACCACCTGCGCATCACCTACCGGGTGATCGACGAGCGCAAGCGCACGGTGGCCGAGGACAAAGACCTCGACGCGCTCAAGCGCCGGCTCGCGCCGCGCCTGCGCAAGACCCTGTCGGAGGCCGGCGACGACCTGGAGCGCACGGGCCTGCGCACCTGGAGCTTCGGCACCCTGCCCAAGGTGTTCGAGCAGGGCCGGATGAAGGGCTACCCGGCGCTCGTCGACGCGGGCGAGTCGGTGTCGGTCAAGATCTTCGAGACGGCCGCCGAGCAGCGCCGCGCCCACTGGCCCGGCACCCGCCGGCTGCTCCTGCTCAACGTCACCAACCCGGCCAGGTCGCTGCTCGGCGGCCTGTCCAACCAGGCCAAGCTGGCGCTGTCGCGCAGCCCCCACGGCGGCGCCGTGGCGCTGTTCGACGACGTCGTCAACGCGGCCGTCGACAAGCTGATGCTCGACCTCGGCGGCCCGGCCTGGGACCCGGCCGGCTTCGACCGCCTCTACCAGCACGTCCGGGCCGAGCTGCACGACACGGCGGCCGACGTGCTGGCCAAGGTCGAGCAGATCCTGAGCGTCTGGCACGCCGTGGGCACCCGCCTCGACGGCCTGCGCGCGAGCGCCTCGACCGACGACGTGCGCGACCAGCTCGGCAAGCTCGTCTTCAAGGGCTTCGTCACCGCCACCGGCACCCGCCGCCTGCCCGACGTCCTGCGTTACCTGCGGGCCGTCGAGCGCCGTCTCACCAAGCTCCCGGAGGAGCCCTGGCGGGACGAGGAGTGGATGGACCGCGTGCACAAGATCGAGGACGACTACCACGACCTGCTGGCGAGCCTCCCCCCGGCCCGCCGGGGCGACCCCGACGTGACGGAGATCCGCTGGATGATCGAGGAACTGCGGGTCAGCTTCTTCGCCCAGACCCTCGGCACCCCCACGCCGGTGTCGGAGAAGCGCATCGTCAAGGCGATGGAGAAGCTGCGGCCCTGAGCTCGGGGCGGCACACGGACGTACAGGGAGAATGATGGTCAAGGCCGTCAAGGCCGTCGTGCTCGACGTCGGCGAGACGCTGATCGACGAGACGCGCATCTGGTCGCGCTGGGCCGACCGGCTCGGGGTGAGCAGGTTCGTGCTCATGGGCGCGCTCGGCGGCATGGCCGCGCTCGACCGTTCCCACCGGGAGGCGTTCGAGCTGGTCCGGCCCGGTCTCGACGTCGAGGCGGAGATCGCCGCCTGGGAGCGCGACGACCCGGCCGGGCTGCGCAACCACTTCGACGCCGACGACCTCTACCCCGACGTGCGGGAGGCCCTGGCGGCGCTGCGCGCGGCCGGGTTCCAGGTGATCATCGCCGGCAACCAGCCGAGCCGGGCCTTCGACGCCCTGGTGGCGATGGACCTGCCGGTGGACTCGGTGCACACCTCCGAGGGCTGGGGGCTGTCCAAGCCCGCCCCCGGGTTCTTCGCCAAGGTGGCCTCGGTGGCCGGGCGCGAGCCCGGGGAGATCCTCTACGTCGGCGACCGGCTCGACAACGACGTGCTGCCCGCCGGCCGCGCGGGCATGCGCACGGCGTTGCTGCGCCGCGGCCCGTGGGGCTTCCTGCACGCCGAGCGCCCGCAGGCCAAGGCCGCCGACATGATCGTCGACGACCTGCACGCCCTGCTGCCCGCCCTGCGGCGGCTCACCTGAGGCCCGCGGGGGCTCCGCGGGTCAGGTGAGGTCCTCGTCGGGGTCGATGCGCAGCGCGCGCTCCTCGGCCGACAGGTCCTCCCGGTCCGCGTCCCAGTCCACGCCGATGGCCTCGTCCTCGGTGTCGGGGTGGGCGCCCTCGTCGGGCTCGGTCAGGCGGTGTTCCGCGCGCGGGGCGCGGCGCGGGCGGTCGGGCAACTCCTGGCGCAGCCGTTCGTCGAGCGTGGCCTCGTGCTGGGGGTCGTCCTCTTTGACCTCGTGGTGCAGGCCGAGGTCGTCGGTCCACTCCCTGACCTCGATGTCCTGCTCGTCGGCCATGCCGAATCGGTCCGGAGGTAGTTCGCTCATACTGCGCCCTCTACCCACCGTACGGACCGGAATCCTACGACTTGGCCTGGCTTAGGGCCTCCGGTAGCCCATCCTTGTCCATCTAGCGGCCGATCGCGGCGCCGACCAGTGAGCGGGGGTCGGCGGCGCCCGCCAGCATGCCGTCCGGGCGCACGTCGATGAGGTGGGCGTGGCCGAAGGAGCTTCCGTACGGCAGCGTGCGCACCGGGTGGCCGAGCGCGGTCAGGCCGTCGGCCCAGGTCGTGCCCTCCTCCAGGTCGACCACGGCGTCGTCGGGGGCCTCCCAGGTGTCGAAGCCGCTGCCGCCGCCCAGCCGCCAGCGCGGCGCGGCGAGCGCCTGGCCGGGCTCCTCGCCGTGGCGCAGCAGGCGGGTGATGACCTGGGCCAGGATCTGCGGCTGGGCGTCGCCGCCCATCGTGCCCACGACCGTCCGCAGCCCGCCGCCGGGACGGGTGATCAGCGCGGGGGCCAGGGTGTGCGGCGGACGGCGGCCGGGGCCGTACTCGGCCGGGTGGCCGGGACGCAGCGAGAAACCGATGCCGCGGTTGTGGAGGTTGATCCCGGTACGCGGCTCGAAGAGCATGCCGCCGAACCCGGACGCGTTCGACTGGATCAGCGACACGCCCATGCCGTCGCCGTCCACAGCGCACAGGTACGTCGTGTCGCCGTCGGCGGACGGGGCCCGCAGGCGGCTGCGCCTGACCGGGTCGACCAGGGCCCGGCGGCGGGCGATCTCGCCGGGGTCGAGCAGGTCTTTGGCGTCTTCGTGCAGCAGGTCGAGCCGGTCGTGCCCGGCGGCCCTGGCGGCCTCGGCCAGCAGGTGGGCCCAGGCCGGATGGCGGGGCGAGCCGGGCAGGTCGAGCCCGTCGAGCACGGCCAGGGACATCAGCAGCAGGTAGCCCTGGGAGTTGGGCGGCATGGACCACACGTCGTGGCCGAAGGCGCGCACCCGCAGCGGCTCGACCCACTCGGCGCCGGGGGCGGCCAGGTCCGCGGCGGTGTACTCACCCGCGCCGAGCTCGATCAGGCCCTGTCCGAACTCGCCGAGGTAGAAGCCGTCGCGGCCGCCGTCGGCCACCGCCTGCAGCGCGCGGGCCACGCCGGGGCGGGTGACGCGGTCGCCGGCCTGGCGTACGGGGGCGAAGTCGCCGCCGCCCGGCCGTGCGGCCGCCGTACGGGCGCCGGGGACCAGCAGCGGGGAGGCGGGGAAGCCGTCGCGGGCCAGCGCGATCGCGGGCCGCAGCAGCTCGGCCATGGGCAGGCGGCCGTGCCTGGCGTGCAGGGCGAGCCACCCGTCGACGCAGCCGGGCACCGGCACGGACCTGATGTCGTGCAGGTGCGGCATGCGGGTGTGCCCCTCGGCGCGCAGCCGGGCGGGGTCGGCGCCGGACCCGGCGCGGCCGGAGGCGTTGAGCGCGGTGACCGTGCCGTCGTGGACGAGCGCGAACAGGTCTCCGCCGAGCCCGCACATGTGCGGCGCGACCACGGCGAGCACGGCGTTGGCCGCGATCGCCGCGTCGGCCGCCGAACCGCCGCGGTCCAGCGCGCCCACCCCGGCGGCCGAGGCCAGGTGGTCGACGCTGCAGACCATGCCGTTCGGGGCATATCTGGTGTTGTGCACGTGAAGAGACTAAGCCCGTTCCGGGGTCAGCCGGTTCTCCAGGCGCGGCCGGAAGGCCGCCTGGCGGACGGTCCGGCCGGACAGGCGGGCCAGCGCGAGCGCCGCGAGCAGCGTCGCGGCCACGCACGACACGCCGCCGATGCCCAGCGACAGGCGCGGCCCGAACGCGTCGCTCAGCCACCCGAGCAGCGGCCCGCCGATCGCGCCCGCGCCCGCGCTCACCATGCCCAGCGCGGCGATGACCCGCCCGCGCATCTCGTCGGGGCTGTCGAGCTGCGCCCGCGCCGAGACCGTGGTGTCGATGATCACCGCGCCCGCCGCGATCGGCAGCATCATCGTGGCGAACGTCCCCAGGGCGGGCATCAGGCCGCTCAGCGTCTGCGCGACCCCGGTCAGGAACGCGGTGATCAGCAGCAGCCGGATCGTCAGGTGCGGCCGGGTGGCGGCCAGGAAGCCGCCCACGACCGTGCCGGCGGCGAACACACTGGACAGCAGGCCGTACCCGGCGGCGCCGGCCGCCAGCGGGCCCGCGCTCATGGCGGCCATGGTGACCTGGTAGTTGCGGCCGAGGCTGCCCAGCACGAGCGAGAGCGCCAGCACCACGAGCAGCCAGGGGGTGCGCAGCACGTACCGCAGGCCGGCGGCGACCGCGCCGGGCTGCCGCTCGGAGCCGGCGAGCCGGTGGAACTCCGCGCGCCGCATGAGCGCGACGGCCGCGATCACGACGAAGAAGGTGGCCGCGTTGAGCAGGAAGAGCCCGCCGTTGCCGGTCAGCGGCAGCAGCACGCCGGCCAGGCTCATGCCGAGGATGCGTCCCGCCGAGCTCAGGATCGAGCCGAGCGCCATGGCGTTGGGCAGGTCGGCCGGGGGCACCACCTCGGCCCCGAACCGCCCGAGCGCGGGGCCGCCGAGCGCGGAGACCACGCCGCCCGCCAGCGCCACCGCGTAGATCGGCGCGACGGAGTCGACGCCGGAGAAGGCGATCAGCGCCAGGACGGCGGCCAGCGCGGCCTGCGCCAGCTGCGCGGCGACGACGACGGGCCGGGTCGGCAGCCGGTCGGCCAGCGCCCCGCCCCACATGCCCAGCAGCAGCGTCGGCAGCGCCTGCATCACCAGGCTCAGCCCCACGCTGGTGGCCGACCCCGTCATGGTGAGGATGAGCCAGTTCACCCCCAGGACCTGCATCCAGGTTCCGGTGACGGAGACGATGTCGGCTCCGGCCCAGAGCCGGTAGTTGTGGTGGCGCAGGGCGCGGAAGGTGGAGGAGCGCGGTGGCAAGACTGGTCCTAGCCTCGGAAGGGGCAAACGGGGGAGTCAACGCGCGGCTCGATCGCGACGATACCGATTTGCCCGAAATGTGAGGTAAGACACTTTTAAAACTGGTTTAGGGCGAAATTTCAGACCAGTTCGAGCGGGCGGTCCCGGTCCACCAGGGCCGCGTAGTGGCCGCCGAGGGCCATCAGCTCGTCGTGCGTGCCGCGCTCGACGATCTTCCCGTGGTCGAGCACGACGATCTGGTCCGCGTCGCGGACGGTCGACAGGCGGTGGGCGATCGTGATCGTCGTACGCCCCCGCGCCAGCGTCTCCAGGGCTTCCTGGACGGCTCGCTCGGTCTGGGTGTCGAGGGCGCTGGTGGCCTCGTCCAGGATCAGCACCGGCGGGTTGCGCAGCAGCGTGCGGGCGATGGCCAGGCGTTGCTTCTCGCCGCCGGAGAACCGGTAGCCGCGCTCGCCCACCATCGTGTCGTAGCCGTCGGGCAGCGAGGCGATGTGGTCGTGGATGCGCGCGGCCCGCGCCGCCGCCTCCAGCTCCTCGTCGGTGGCCGCCGGACGGGCGAAGCGCAGGTTGTCCGCGATCGAGGCGTGGAACAGGTACGTCTCCTGCGAGACCACCCCGACCACCTCGCTCAGCGTCTCGAACGTCAGGTCGCGCACGTCCACGCCGTCGATGGTGACCCGGCCGCCGGTCACGTCGTACAGGCGGGGGAGCAGGTAGCTGAGGGTGGTCTTGCCCGAGCCGGTCTCGCCCACGACGGCCAGCGTCGTGCCCGCGGGGACGGTGACGTCGACGGCGTGCAGGGTGCGCTCGTCCTCGTAGGCGAAGTCGACCCGCTCGAAGCGCACCTCGCCGCGTACGCCGTCCAGCGTGCGGGTGCCGGGGTGGATGTCCACCGACAGGTCCAGGTACTCGAAGATGCGGCCGAACAGCGCCAGCGAGCTCTGCACCTCGACGCCCAGCCGCAGCAGCGACACCGTCGGCCGGAACAGGCTCGACTGGAGCGTGGTGAAGGCCACGAGGGTGCCGACGGAGATGATGCCGGTGTAGCCGACGGCCCAGTAGATCAGGGCGGGCATCGCGGCCATGATGATCTGGATCGACGACTGCCGCCACCGTCCGGCCATGCTCGTCCGTACGCCCAGCTCGGCCAGCTCGTCGGAGGCGCGGCCGAACCGGTCGGTCAGCTCGGCGGAGCGGCCCATCGTCCGGCCCAGCAGGACGCCGCTGATCGACAGCGACTCCTGGACCATCGAGGAGATCACGGCGAGCTTGCGCTGCCGTTCGTTGGTGATGCGCTTGCGCTCGGCGCCGACCTTCCTGCTGATCCACACGAACACCGGCAGCAGCAGGAGCGAGATCACCGTCAGCCGCCAGTCGAGGGCGAGCATGGCCACGATCGTGGCGATCACGGTGGTGAGGTTGGAGATGATCGAGGTCGCGGTCGAGGTGACCACCGACTGCATGCCGCCGATGTCGTTGGCGATGCGCGACTGCACCTCGCCAGTCCTGGTGCGGGTGAAGAAGGCCAGCGACATGCGCTGGAGGTGGGAGTAGACCGAGATGCGCAGGTCGTGCATCACCCGCTGGCCCACGGTGGTGGAGATGAGCGTCTGCAGCACGTCGAACACGCTCGTGGTGACCGCGACCGCGATCATGCCGAGCGCCAGCAGCGTGAGCAGCAGCGCGTCGCGGGACGGGATCGCCACGTCCAGCACCTCGCGCAGCAGGAACGGCGAGGCCAGCCCGACCAGGGACGACAGCAGGATGAACGCGCCCACTAGGGCCAGCCGGCCGCGGTAGGGGGTGAAGAGTCCGATGATGCGCCGCAGCGGCGCGCGTGGTTCGTCGGCCAATATGGCCTCCTTTCGGATGTCCACTCAAACAGAGGTTAACTCATAATTGTTCCGGCTAAAATCGTCTATATGGGAGAGATGGAGCTCGCGGAGCTCTTGCACCTGGTCAGCAGGCGCCTGCGGCACGGATACGTGCATCGGCTGGTTCCGCTCGGGCTCAATCCGGGGCAGGCGCGGGCCTTGCGCGCGCTCGGCGCGGCCGACCGGCCGCTGCGGATGGTGCAACTGGCCGACGAGCTGCGGATCGTGCCGCGCTCGCTGACGCCCGTCGTGGACGCGCTGGAGGAGGCCGGGCTGGTGCGCAGGGAGGTCGATCCGGCCAATCGCCGCTCGACGCTGGTCGTGATCACCGACGCGGGGCGGGCCATGGCCGAACGGGCCAGGGACGCGCGCAGGGAGGCCGGCGAGGGCCTGTTCGCGGTGCTGTCCCAGGAGCAGCGTGACCAGCTCAGAGATCTGCTGGGCGCGGTGGACGGCCAGTTCAGGTGACCGCGCTCGGGTCAGGGTTCAGGTGACCGCAGGTTCAGGGTTCAGGTGACCGCGCCGCCGACGACCGTGCCCAGGCAGGGCGGGCGGGCCATCAGCGCCGAGTACGGGTAGCGTCCCCCGGCGTCGAAGACGGCGAAGTCGGCCCGGCTGCCCGGCCCGAGTGAGCCGATCCGGCCCGGCCCGGCGTCCAGGCCCAGTGCCCGCGCCCCGCCCAGCGTCGCGGCCTCGACCAGGCGGCGGTCCAGTCCCCGTACCCGCAGTCCGAGCTCCCGGGCCCGCCGCCGGACACCGGCCGCGAGCCCGAGCAGGTCGCCGGGGCCGGCGCCGGCCGGGTCGGGGCCGGCCAGGGCGGGGCCGGCCGGGTCGAGGGCGTCCAGGGCGCGGCTGCCCAGGGCGAGGCGGTGGCCCTCCTCCAGGAGGGCCAGCACGTCGGCGGCCTGCTCCGGTCCCGGCGGGCAGATGGCGACCACGCTCCGGCGCAGGGCCAGCAGCTTGCGCTCGCCGGGGTCGAGCGGCCGGGCGCAGGCCACGTGGCAGTGGGGGCCGAGCGCGCCGGCCTCGTCCAGGGCCATGGGCGAGTGCCGGTCCAGCCCGGCCAGCAGCCGCAGGCCGAACGTCCTGGCCAGCACGGCGACGTCCTCCAGCACCTGCGGGTCGCGGGTCCTGGCCGCGATCCCGACCGGGCACGGCCGGTCCACCTCGCGCAGCGCCGTGATCAGCGCGTCCCGGTCGTGGTCCTCCCAGTCCTGCTCGCAGGCGCTGGACGCCTCGACGTACGAGACGCCGGGAACTCCGGGGAGATCGGCGGGGTCGGCCACCACGGCGGCCCGCGTGGTGACGCCGGGGCCCGGCGGCGTCGGCGCGCAGCAGGCGTCCACCAGCCCGGCCACGATCATGCCCGGCCAGCGGACCTCCTCCGCGACGCGGAAGCGGGACAGCAGCTCGGCCCGCGCGCCCACCTGGAGCACCCGCCCGCCCCTGATCAGCACCGTCCCGTCGCGCACGGGCTCGGCGCAGATCGGCAGCACCAGGGGAGCGGAATGGGCCACGACGGGCGCCCGCCCGCCCGAGACCGGCCCCGAATCCGGCCCCGGAAGTCGCGCCGGAGCCCGAGCCGGAGCCCGCCCCGGAACCCGCCCCGGAACCCGCGCAGCACGCTTCGCACCCGCCATCGGCGCTCCCGTCGGATTTGCCCTTTTGGCATTAAACGCGAGCGACGGCGGCGAAGGCAATCAGTCGCCGCGGGCGTCCCGGGGCTGGTAGCGGCCGGACAACCGGGCCAGTTTCAGGCCGAGGTGCAGGGCCAGCCGCTCGCCGCCGTCCTTGAGGTCCGTACGCGCCAGCTCCTCCACCCGCTGCAGCCGGTAGTACAGCGAGGTGCGGTGCAGCCGCAGCGCCCGGGACGTCGCCACCGCGCTGCCCGCCAGGTCCAGGTACGTCTCCAGCGTCTCCAGCAGCGGCAGGTACTGCTCGTCGGCCAGCAGCCCGTCGAGCCCGGGATGCACCTCCTGGTCCGCGAGCTGGGTGAGCATCCGGTAGACGCCGAGCCGGGCCCACTCGGCCGACCGCCCGAGCCCCGGCACCCGCGCGGTCACCTCCGCCGCGTGCCGGGCCTCCGCGTACGACCCCGCCGCCTGCGCCAGTTCGAGCCGGGTACGCCCGACCCCCACCACCACGGGCACCGGCATGGCCGCGTGCAGTTCGTCGGGCGGGACCGGCGGCCCGGCGGTGAGCAGCACGGCGTGGTCGTAGCGCACGAGGTGCAGCGGATGGTGGCCGCTCAGCCGCCGGCGCAGCGCCAGCAGCCCCTGTTCGAGCGCCAGCCGCAGCCCCTCGTCGGGCTCGGCCGAGCGGGGCCGCGCCACCAGCACGGTCACCGGCTGGCCCTGCGGGAACGCGCCCGCCTCGATGAGCTGCCTGGCCGCGTCCCGCTCGCCGCGCAGCAGGCCGGTGACCGCCTCCAGCTCCCGGTGGGAGGCCAGCCCGGTCGCCAGGCTCTCGTGGAACAGCGCGAGCGCCAGCCCGGGGACGGCCGCCGCGGCCTCGGCCACCTTCTCGTCGGGCATGGCCGGCTCTGCGTCGATGAACCACAGGAAGCCGAGCAGGCCGTCGGCGTGCCGCAACGGGACGCACACGCGCGGCAGCAGGCCCAGATGCGGCGCGCCGGCCGTGCGCAGGGGGGCCTGCGCCTCGTGGACGCCGGCCGCCCGCAGCCACTCGCGCACCTCAGGGGTGGTGTGCCGGCGCAGGATGGAGTCGCGGCGGATGTCGTCCATGGCGCCGTTCTGCTCGCTGTAGGCGATGACGCGCTGCACGCGGTCCTCCAGCAGCAGGGGGCGCGCGAGACGGACGGCGAGGTCGTCCACGATCCGCTGGAGATCCGCCAAAGCTCCACCTAGGTCACGCTGGACATTTCGACAAATGTCGGAAGGGTTGCTACACGTCTTCCCTACAGCTGATCGGTGATCTCCGTCAATAACGTCTATACCGTCAATCCGTGAATGCCCCGAAGAAGCTGCTGAAGGGTTTGCTGGCGGCCATCGTGCTGATCCCGGTGAGCCTGATGGCGACCCCTGCTTCCGCAGCACCCCCCACTGTCGATCCCGAGTACCCCTGGCGGCAGAACCACTGGCCGCAGACCCAGCCCTGGCAGCAGGACGAATCGGCCGACGCCCAGACGTTGCGCGCCCGTCCTCCCGGCGGCCTCACGCCTCTCGACCCGCAGAACTGGGAGAACCCCGACCACATGACGTGGGCGGACTACAAGAAGCCGCCGGGCACGAACTGGAACGACCCGGCCGTCAAGGGCTCCAAGCGCACCTTCAAGGGCGCGCTGGTGCTGCTCGACTACCCCAACCAGGCGTTCGTCGTCACCCAGCCCAAGGGCTCGACGATCTACGCCAACCCGAGCGCCGAGGCCCATGACGTCCCGCGCGACCAGGTGGCCAAGTTCTACCAGGACTTCCTCAACACCCCGAACGACCTCAACAAGGGTCACACCATCCACGAGTACTGGATGGAGGACTCCGGCGGCCGGTACGGCGTCGAGCTGACCGGGTTCGGCCCGTACACGATGCCGGGCAAGGACCACGAGTACGCGCTGGAGCCCGGCTTCAACGGCACCTCGGGCTGCCCGGCGGGCGACACCTGCAGCAAGAACCTGCGCACCGACGGCCACAACGCGTGGATCAACGCCGTCGGCGAGGAGGTCGCCAAGCAGTACGACTTCATCTTCTACCTCAGCGCCGGCCAGGACGAGTCGTCCACCTGGCAGGAGTTCGGGATGATGAAGTTCCCGACCAAGGAGGACGTGCCCGACGAGTGGGGCCCGCCCGACCCGGCCCTGCCCAACTGGCTGAAGACGCGCTACGTCGACTGGTCCTCCTGGCAGGCGGCCTCCAACTTCTGGCCCAACGCCAACATCGGCGTCGACTCCGTCCAGGCCGAGAGCTCCGGCATGGCCGTCTACGCCCACGAGTTCAGCCACATCCTCGGCGTGCTGGACAACTACAACAACCCGTACGGGGTGCCGCCGGTCCGGGCGTACACCGGCGTCTGGGAGATGCTCAGCCGCGGCAGCTTCAACGGCCCCGGCGGACCGCACTCCCGCTGGCTGATCCCGCCCACGGCGGGCGCGTCCATGGGCGCCCAGCACATGCTGCGCAACAAGCTCAAGCTCGGCATGGTGGACGAGCAGAACGTCCTGCGCCTGTCGCGTGAGGCGCTCGACGAGTCCGGCCTGGTCACGGCCAAGGTCCTGGCCCGCGCCGTGCGGCCGGGGCAGGGCGACCTGTCGGGCGTCAACATCTCCTTCGACGCCCCCGGCGACAAGAGCACCTGCTCGGCGACCGACCCGCTGTGCGACCGCGGCGGTTACCAGAACTACACGGTCGAGGTCGTGGACCGGATGGGCTCCGACTCCTTCACCCCCGACTCCGGCGTGCTCCTGGCCAAGACCAAGAACGAGGACCGGGCGCCGTTCGAGTGGGTGGTCGACGCCAACCCGCAGGACATCGGCATGACCGACTACGTGATGCCCGACGGGACCAAGGTGCCGATCACCGTCGGCGACTACCGCCAGCTCTCCGACGCCCTCTTCCACGCCGGGACCGACTCCGGCAGCGAGTACGAGTACGTCGACCAGGCCAACCGCCTGCACTTCTACGTCACCGACCTCAAGCGCAACCGGAACGGCGAGCTGTCCTACTCCGTCGCCATCCGGTCGCTGGACGGCTCGGGCCCGCAGAAGCGCGGTGTGCGGGTGCTGCCCGCGGCCGGCGTCCCCACCGGCAAGAACATCTCCACCTGCACGTTCCCGGTGTTCAACACCGGCAAGGCGGCCCCCGCCCAGGGGCAGCACCCCGAGGACGTCAGCGCCTACCTCAACTCCGACGTCTACCGGGTCAAGGCCGAGGTGCAGGGCAAGGGCTGGACCGCCCAGGTGCCCAACGCCCTGGCCTCCGTCGCCTTCGGCAAGCAGGCGCCGGTGACGGTCAACGCGGTGCGCGCGCCCGGCGGCGACCGTCTGGCCCGCGTCAAGCTCACCGCCACCTCGGAGAGCGACCCGACCAAGACCGCCACGGCCACCTGCCACGTGATCGGCCTGTAGCGGAACGATGGGGTACGGCTGGCGCTCGCCGTGCCCCATCGGCTTGAATCACCCCCGGAAGGGGGTGTTCGGGTGCCGGGCAACTTACCGGATAAACCGCGACGTAAGCGGGTGACATGGGCGGCGCCCGTCTCGGCGGGGCTCGCGGCCGGCGCCGCCAGTGTGCTGGCCGCCTCGCTGGAGTGGGACATCCCGCCGATGGCCAAGATCGGGGTGACGCTCGCGGCGGCGCTGCTGGTCGGCGTGACCACGTGGGCCACCACCGAGGCCACGCCCCGGCGGCGCGCCGCGCCCGCGCCCGAGCCCGGCGTCCGGCCGCCCGACCAGTGGCCGCCCGTGCCCGAGCACTTCACCGGGCGCGCCGACTCCCTCGCCACCCTGCGCGAGGTCTTCGCCGCCCGCCGGAAGTCCTCCGACCTGTCCCCGCCCCTGGTCGTCTCCGTGTACGGCCGCGGCGGCGTCGGCAAGTCGGCGCTGATGACCAGGTTCGGGCAGGAGGTCGCCGACTGGTTCCCCGACGGCCGGCTGCACGCCGACCTGCGCGGCGGCGTCGACGCCCCGGTACGCCCCGAGGAGGTGCTGATCGGCTTCCTGCGCGGCCTGGGCGTGCGGCTGGCCACCGACCCCGGCGGCCTCGACGAGCTGCGCACCCTCTGGCTGACCTGGACCAAGGGCCGCAAGATCCTCATCGGCCTGGACAACGCCCACGACGCCGCCCAGATCAAACCGCTGATCCCGGCCGAGCCCGGCTGCGCGGTGCTGGTCACCTCGCGCTCCCCGCTGTTCCTGGACGGCACCCACGACACCCGGCTCGGCGTGTTCACCGAGGCGCACGGCGTGGAGCTGCTGGCCCGGCTGGCCGGCGGCGCGCGGGTCGTGGACGACCTGGAGTCGGCCAAGGAGATCGTCCGGCTCTGCGACCACCTGCCGCTGGCGATCAACATCTGCGGCGGCCGGCTGGCCACCCGCGAGCAGTGGACCCTGCGCGAGATGGCCGAGCGGCTGAGCGACGAGCGCCGCCGTCTCGACCAGCTCCAGGTGGCCCAGGGCGTGGACAAGAGCGTGCGGGCCTCCGTGCAGCTCAGCTACGACGACTGCACCGGCATCCAGCGCCGCCTGCTGCGCCTGCTCAGCGCGCTGCCCGCGCCGGACGTGCCCGGCTGGGTGGCCGGCGAGCTGCTCGACATCTCCGGCCTCGACGGCGCCGACCAGCTCGAAGCGCTGATCGACGCCCAGCTCGCCGAGTGCTCCGGCACCGACCAGACCGGCGCGATGCGCTACCGCCTGCACGACCTGGTCCGGGTGTTCGCCGCCGAGCTGGCCGGCCAGGACGAGGAGGAGCGCCGCAGGGCCGCCGTGGAGCGCGTCCTGCACGGCTACCGGCGCCGGGCCGAGGAGGCCGCCCAGCACCGCTGGCCGCAGGACTGGAGCAAGGGCGGCCGGCGCGCCGACGCCGAGGGCCAGCTCGGGGCGGGCGACTGGCTGAACGCCGAGCGGCTGTCGCTGCTCAGCATGATCAACCTGGCCGCTCAGTTCCGGCTCTGGGAGCTGACCTGGGGGCTGTCCAGGGCGTTCTGCTCGTTGTGCCACTCGCTGCGGGCCTACTGGGCCGACTGGGCGGACGTCGCCGACATCGGCTGCGAGGCGGGCCGGCGTACCGGTGACCGGCGCGCGCTGGCCATCGCGCTGCTGAACAGCGCGATCGTGCGCGGCGGCATGGGCCTGCGCGAACGCGCGCTGAACGAGGCCGAGCAGGCGCTGGAGATCTTCGGCGAGCTCGGCGAGACCTGGTGGGCGGCCCGGGCGATGCGCACGGTCGGCATGACCCTGATCAGCGGCGGCCACCTCGACCGCGCCCAGGACTACCTGATCGGGGCGATCACCGCGTTCAAGCACGAGGACGACCTGTGGTGGATGGCCCGCACCCAGCGCAACCTGGCCGAGATGCGCATGGCGGAGCGCCGCCCCGAGGAGGCCCGTGACCTGCTCGAAGACGCCCTGGAGATCTTCCAGCGGGCGGGCAACCGCTACTCCGAGGCCCAGACGCTGCGCGTCTACGGCGAGGCGCTGGCCGCCCAGGCGCGCGGCGAGCGCCGGGCCGGCGACCACCGCGCCTCCGACGCCCTGTTCGCCAGGGCCGGGTTCAGTCTCGACCGGGCGGCCGAGATGTTCCGGCAGCGCGGCGAGCTCTGGGAGGAGGCCCGCTGCCTGCGCGCCGCGGGCGAGGTGGGCGATCCGGCGGGCGGCCTGCGGGAGCTGGAGTACGTCCGGCGGGCCGAGGAGATCCTGGTGGCGCTCGGCGACTCGTGGGGGGTGGCGCGCACCGCGGTGTCGGCCGGGCGCGCCCTGGCCCGGCTGGGCCGGATCGAGGAGTCCGGGCACGAGCTGCGCCGCGCCGTACGCGGTTTCCAGGAGCTGGAGGACCGCTGGTGGATGGCCAGGAGCCTGCGCTACCTCGGCGAGGCGCACCTCGACGCGGGCGGCCCGGACGCGGCGGTCGGGCCGCTGGAGCAGGCCAGGGAGATCTACCGCAGCCTGGGCAACGAGGCGGGCATGCGCCGCACCCTGGAGCTCCTGCGGCAGGCCAGGCCCTGAGCGCCGGAGATCAGGAGTCGCGCGAGGGGTGCCGCTGCGGGCCGGTCGTGCGGTGCGCGGCGCGGTCGTGCCCGCCGGTGCGTGGGCCGAGCGCGCCGGTGCCGTAGGCGTCGCTGAAGGGGCTTCTCAGCAGCTCGCCCGCCGCCTGCCTGGCCTCCAGCACGCTCTCCTCGAACAGCTTGCGCACGTGGGCCGCCTGGTCGGACAGCTCCCGGATACGCTCGTGCGCCAGCTCGTCCCGTACGGTGTCGGCGAGGAGCTGCTGGTACTCGGGGGTCTTGGCGGCCAGCGCCTCCAGACGTCTGTGCGCGTGGTAGACCTTGTCCGCCTTGAGCACCTGCTTGGCGTACTTCTCCAGGTGGCGTACGCGGTGCGAGAGCGAGGTCCAGGCGGCGTCGAGGGCGCTGGTGTACGGCTTGAAGGCGTCCTCCATGCCCGGTGGCAGCTCGTGGGGGATGAGCCTGCCCTGCTCGGCGTGCATCGACGACAGCCGCCGCAGCCGGTGGGCGATCTGCCAGACCTCCTCGGGCAGCGACACCTGGTTCTCGACCGAGTCGATCAGCCCGGCCTTGTGCACCTTGGAGTTCAGCACGGCCGTGGCCGCGTCCTGGGCGCGGCGCAGCAGCACCTGGCAGGGACGGTCGAGGTCCTCGGGCAGGACGTAGCGGTCGGCGTGGGTGGTGGCGAGGCGTAGTCGTCGTTTGACGATCCGGTGGGAGCTGTCCAACGCCATCCACCGGATCAGGGCGATCAGCCCCATGCCGAGCCCGGCCACGAAGACGACCTCGGCGTTGTCGGTCACGATCAGGACCATCACCAGCAGGGCCGGAAGCGCGAAGAGCAGGGCGGGGCTGAAACTGGGGTCCATCCGCCTGCCGGAACGGGCCATATGAAGGATGTGCGGACTCGACCGCAACTCGACCGAGACGTCCGGGGGCAGCGATGGATCGATCACCAGCCGGGGAGGCAGTGCGCGTGGATCCATACGTTCATGCTGCGTTATGAACTAGGAATCCGCTCATGATTGGCCGACATATAAGGTCGAAGTAATGGATGAGATGACAAGATGGATCGATCTGGAAGGCGCCGTCAACGTACGTGACCTGGGCGAACTTCCCACCCGTGACGGCGGGCTCACCCGCCGCGGCCGGATCTTCCGAGCCGACAACCTGCAGGGCCTCACCCCGGCGGACGTGTCGCTCCTGGTGAGCGAGCTGAACCTGCGCCATGTCGTGGACCTGCGCTCGACCGCCGAGGTCAACCTGGAGGGCCCCGGCCCGCTCACCCGGGCGCCGGAGGTGACCCACCACCACCTGACGCTGTTCGCCGAGGGCGGCAGGCACACCGACGTCGAGGCCGACTCCATCGACGGCGACCGCGTGCTGCCCTGGCAGGAGCGGGAGGTCGACGAGGAGCTGCGCGTGACCGGCTTCTACTTCGGCTACCTGCGCGACCGTCCGGACGCCGTCGTGGCGGCCCTGCGCGCCATGGCCCTCGACGACGGCGCCGCGCTGGTGCACTGCGCGGCGGGCAAGGACCGCACCGGCGTGCTGTCGGCGCTGGCGCTGGAGGTCGCCGGGGCCACCCGCGAGGCCATCGTGGGGGACTACGTGGCCACGGGCGAGCGCCTGGAGCTGATACTCAAGCGCCTGCGCGCCAGCGACACCTACCGGGACGACCTCGACTCCCGCCCGGCCGACGACCACAGGCCCCGGGCCCGCTACATCGAGCAGTTCCTCAAGGTGCTGGACGACCGCTTCGACGGCCCGATGGGCTGGCTGCGCGGCCACGGCTGGACCGAGGCCGACAACACCGCCCTGCGCGCCCGCCTCCGCGACTGATCAGCACGATCAGTCAGGGGGCAGCCCGGGTGTCAGCTCGGGGGTCAGCCCAGGTGGACGACCATGCGCTGGGCGGCCGACAGGTGGGCGGCCTCGATGACGGCCAGCGTGTCGATCGAGCCGCGCGGGTCCACCGGCGGCGGCGCGCCCTCGCGCAGGGCGCGTTCCACCCCGCGGTAGAAGTCCAGGTACGCGCCCGGCTCGGTGGGAACGGGCCGGGCGTCGTCGGTGCCGAGCAGGCCCCAGCGGCTCTCCTCGTCCGTGCCGAAACCGGGGGAGTCCGGGGTCAGGCCCGCCCGCAGGCGCTCCTCCTGCACGTCCATGCCGTGCTTGACGTACGCGCCCGCCGAGCCCAGCACCCGCAGCCGCGGCCCGAGGCGGGCCGCCACCGAGCTGGCCCACAGGTGGGAACGCACCCCGCCCGCGTGCCGGAGCGCGATGAACGTGTCGTCGTCGGAGGCCACGCCGGGCCGCCGCACGTCGCTCTCGCAGTAGACCTCGTGCGCCGGGCCGAACAGTTGCAGCGCCTGGTCGACCAGGTGGCTGCCCAGGTCGTAGAGCAGGCCGCCGATCTCCTCCGCGCCGCCGGTCTCCCGCCAGCCGCCCTTGGGCACCGGCCGCCAGCGCTCGAACCTCGACTCGTAACGCAGCACGTCGCCGAGCCGCCCCTCGGCGATCAGCCGCCGCACGGTGAGGAAGTCGCCGTCCCAGCGCCGGTTCTGGAACACGGTCAGCATGACGCCGGCCTGCTCGGCCAGCCGGACCAGCTCGCGGGCCTCCTCGGCGGTGCGGGCGACCGGTTTGTCCACCACGACGGGCAGGCCCTCGGCGAGCGCGGCGGCGGCCATGCTCACGTGCGTGCGATTGGGGGAGGCGACCACCACGAGGTCGCTGTGCTCCCACAGCTCACGCACGTCCGGCACGCCGGCCGCGCCGTACCGGTGGGCCACCTCGGCCTGCCGCTCCGGATTCCGCGTGACCACCGCCGACAGCCGCAGGCCCGGAGTGGCATGGACGAGCGGGGCGTGGAAGTACGCGCCCGCGGTGCCGTATCCGATCAGGCCGACCCGGATCTCGCTCATCCGCCCAGGTTAGCCGGTACGGGCCGGGCCGCCCGTCACTCGTCGTCGCGTTCGGCCAGGAACCGTTCGAACTGGGCGGCCAGCTCGTCGCCCGTGGGCATCGGGGTCGTCTCGGCCATCAGGTTCTCCCGCTCCGCGCCGCCCGCGAACGCGTCGTACTGCTGCTCCAGGCCGCTGATGGCGGTCGACAGCTCCGAGGACGCCTGGATCTGCTCCTCGATCTCCGCCGTCGTCCGGTGGGCCGCGTCGCGCAGCGCCTCCATCGGGAACACCAGGCCGGTGCCCCGCGTCACCGCCTCCAGCCCGGTCACCGCCGCCGTCGGGTACTCCGCCTGCGACAGGTAGTGCGGCACGTGCACCGCGTACCCGACCGCGTCGTGCCCCTGCGCGCCCAGCCGCAGCTCCAGCAGCGCGGCCGCGCTCCCCGGAACCTGGACCCGGCCGAAGGCGCTGGTCTGGGAGTTGATCAGCTCGGGGCGGCTGGCGTGCATGGTGATGCCCAGCGGACGCGTGTGCGGCACCGCCATCGGGATGCCGTGCAACGTGACGATCTTGCTCACCTTCAGCCGTTCCAGCAGCTCTCCCACAGCGCGGGTGAACAACTCCCATTCCCGGTCCGGCTCCGGGCCGCTCATCAACAGGAACGGCGTGCCCGTGGCGTCATGGGCGACATGGACGGCGAGCTCGGGGCTCTCACACTCGACCCAGCGGTCGGTGTCGAAGGTCATGATGGGCCGCCGGGACCGGTAGTCGAGCAACCGGTCCACGTCGAACGTCGCCACGACCCGGTGCTCCAGCTCGGCCAGCAGGTGGCCCAGCGCGAGGCGTCCGGCGCCGCCCGCGTCGACGAAACCGTCGAAGTGGTACAGCAACACCGGATCAGTCAGCTCGGGCGCGTCGTCTGCGAGCCTGTAGAGATCCTTCGGGTCGAACACGGTTGGACAGCCTTTCCCTAGGTACTCTTCCCCAGAACCTATGGCGAGTCGGATCGATTCCGCGCAAGGCACCCTATCGAGCCGCAATCCGGCACCCGGTCGGAGACGGGGGTGTCCGCCCTGGCCGGAGCGGCGGCTCCAGGATGTCGCCCGCCGACCCCGGAGGCTGGCGTTCCGGTCAATCTCGCCATCAGCAAAGGTGACATTTTGCTGATGGTGTCGGCCGATCATGGTCGTGCGGAGCCGGGTGAATGTTCATCGCGTCCGGATCCGGCTCCGGCCGCGCCTACGGCCGCGTGCGCGGGGCGCTTCCCGGGGGCGGGTTCACGCAGGAGTCGGCCGTGGTCAGAGCGCTGCCGGTGACGGAAGCCGATCAGCGGTACGGCGCCTCGCAGGCATTGGACCGGCCTGAATAGCGGCAAATGCCCAGTTTATCCACCGGGTGCCTTGGAGGGTTCCATAGTGCGAAAAAGGCATTAAAGGGCTCCAAGTTGTCGAGTGTGGCCTTTTGAACAGCCGATCGTCATGCTGAAAGACGTGGCAACTTCTGCGCATTCCTTCAGTAGGCGACCGCTCCACATCCCTCCGCTCCCGTGCCCGTTCCCCAACGAGATCAACGTGCATGCCGCGGAGGTCGACGAGGAGAGCCACAAGTGGCTGGCCGCCTCCAACATGCTCAAGGGCGCCGACACCATCGAACACTTCCGGCGCTCCAAGATCGGCCTGCTCGCCGCCCGTACCAACCCCGAGGTCCCGCGCGACAGCCTCCGGCTGATCAACGACTGGTACAACTGGCTCTTCGCGTTCGACGACGCCTTCTGCGAGGGCGAGCTGATGGGGCACCGGGCCTCCGCGCTCGCCCGCGCCCTGCCGCCGCTCCTGGAGATCCTGGACGACCGCAGGGAGCCCGACGACAAGAACCCCTTCGGCCTCGCCCTCAACGAGCTCCTGCACCGCATCGTCGCCACCTCCACCCCGGCACAGGTGGACCGGTGGCGCATCACGGTCAAGGAGTACCTGTTCGCCCAGATCTGGGAGGCGGCCAACCGCGAGGTCGACCTGATCCCCACGCCGCAGGACTACATCCTGATGCGCCGCATCACCGGGGCCACCTACACCTGCTTCGCCCTCATCGACGCCGGCGGCGGCTACCGCCTCGAGGCCGAGGAGTGGCACCATCCCGACGTCCGCATGTTGTCGGACCTGGCCTGCGACCTCATCGGCTGGGACAACGACCTGCTCTCCTACGCCAAGGAATGCGACAACGACAAGGCCCGGCACAACCTCGTCACCGTGCTGGCCACCCACCGGAACCTCACCCTCCAGGACGCCCTCCTGGAGGTCTCCGACATGCACAACCAGGCGATCGCCGCCTTCCTCGACCGGCGCGCGGCGCTGGAGGAGTGGGCCCCGCCGCCCGTCCGCACGTACGTCCGCGGCCTTGAGCACTGGGTACGCGGGCACATCGAGTTCTCGCTCGGCAGCGCGCGTTACGTGCACGCGTGGCCGGAGGGGACTTGCTGGCCCCAGGCCGTGTGAGGCCCCGGGATCAGTCCTCGGCCGGGGCGTCCAGGTCGCCGAGCGCGAGCGTGGACGCCTCGTCGAGGTCGAGGCGGGCGCCGTTCTCGAAGGCGTTCTTGTAAGCCAGCTCGCCCATCATCGACTTGCAGTCCTCGACGCACGCGTCGTGGTCGTCGGTCAGGAACGGGGCGCCCATCTGCGGCAGGCCGGCCGTCCGCCAGTTCTGCTGCAACGCGCCCAGCAGCTTGGCCGCCGTCGGCGCCTGCTTGAGCGCGATGAGGATGCGCGCGGTCGTCTCCAGCACCAGCAGCGTGCCCAGCGTGTCGTGGAAGTGCCGCTTGATCCGCAGGCCCTCGCGGGCGTTGTGCAGCGCCTCTCCCGGCCGGTCGGTGGCGAGCCTGGTGCGCGACATCGCCCACTGGGCGTACGAGCTGACCCACAGCTCGCCGCGCTCCCGGCACACCTGAAGGCAGTCCTGGAGCAGCGACTCGGCCTCGAACAGCTCGCCCTGCGCCGACAACACCAGCGACAGCTCGACGATCGCGGGCAGCAGGCCCGGGTTGAGCTCCTTGTTGTCGGTGTTGAACTCGATCGCCACGCCCAGCAGCGCGCTGGCCTTCTGCAGGTCGCCCTGGAGCAGCGCGGCCGTGCCCTGCATCTTCGAGGCCAGGATCACCGCCCTGGAGTCGCCCACCCGGACGGCCTCCGTGCTGCACTGCTCGGCCGCCGTCAGCGCGCCGACGCTGTCACCCTGCGCGCTGCGCACGTAGGACAGCACCCACAGGGCCTTGCAGCGCTCCTTGCTCGGTGAGGGGTTGGCCTCCAGCGCGCGTTCGAGGTAGAGACGCCCCTCCCGGACGAATCCGCAGCACACCCACATGAACCACAACGACGCCAGCAGCGTGAGCGCAGAACCGCTGCGCATGGGCGAGGACAACGCGTGCTCCAGCGCGACCCGCACGTTGTCGTGCTCCTGGCGCATGCGCACGAACCAGTAGATCTGCCGCGGACCCGACCACGCGTCCTCGCTGCGCTGGGCCAGGCTCAGGTAGTACTCCAGGTGGCGCTGCCGCATCTGCTGGGCCTGGCCGAGCTTGTCCAGCCACTCCTCGCCGTACTCGGCCAGCGTGTCGATCAGCTTGTAGCGGACGCCGGAGTGGTGGCTCCTGATCATCAGGATCGACTTCTCCACCAGCCCGGTGACCAGATCGGTGATGTCCTCCGACGGCAGGCGCCCGTCGGAGCAGACGAACCTGGCCGCGTCGAGCTCGAAGTCGCCGGCGAACACCGACAGCCGCGCCCACAACAACCGCTCGGCGGGCTCGCACAGCTCGTGACTCCAGCCGATCGCCGCCCGCAGCGTCTGGTGGCGCGGCAGCGCCGTACGGCTCGCGCCGGCCAGCAGGCTGAACCGGTCGGCCAGCAGCCCGAGGATCTGCTCCACCGACAGGGCGCGCAGCCGCACCGCCGCCAGCTCGATCGCCAGCGGGATGCCGTCGAGCCTGCGGCACAGCTCGGCCACCGCGCCGATGTTGTCCTCTTCGAGCTGGAAGTCGGGCACGACCGCTCCCGCCCGCAGCGCGAACAACTGCACCGACTCGTTGGTGAACAGGTTCTCCGTCGGGTCGTCGCCGGGCACGACCAGCGGCGGCACCGGCACCACCTGCTCGTACGGCAGGTGGAGCGACTGCCTGCTCGTGGCCAGCACCTTCAGGTTGGGCGCGGCCTCCAGCAGCTCGTGGACCAGCTCGGCGCAGCCCTGCACGAGGTGTTCGCAGGTGTCGATGATGAGCAGCATGTCGCGTTCGCCGACCCACTCCGACAGCGACTCCGACTCCGCCCGGGAGGACTGGTCGGCGATGCCGAGCGCCGAGGCGATCGTGTGCTTGACCATGCCCGCGTCCTGCAGCCGGGCCAGGTCGGCGAACCACACGCCGTCGGGGTACTGCGTACGGACCTGGTGCGCCAGCCGCAGCACCGTGCGCGACTTGCCCACCCCGCCGATGCCGGTGACGGTCACCAGCCGGGACTCGGCAAGATGCCGCTTGAGGTTGGCGAGTAACCGGGTCCGCCCCACGAAGCTGGTGAGCTCCGCCGGTAGATTGCCTTCTCTCCGCCAGCCTGTAGGGGTGGCCATGCGCAGCCTCACGGGGGATCGGCGACACCTGCCCTGGCATCGTACCGCCGGGCGCGAGGGCTGTCCGTGGAGCCGGGAAGACGACCGGTGTTGGTTTGTACGTCTCGGTAGCATGTTTTCCGTGGACGAATTTCTCCCGGAGCAGACTTCGGACGACACCGACCTCGGCTGGGGCGACTGGCGTGAAGCCGACGCCGACGCCTTCTACCTCGACAACAAGCCTCCGCACTGGGGCTGACCTGGCCGCCCGCGCCGTCCTGGGGCCGGGCGTCCGCTTCTCCGGGCCCCGGCCGCTCCCGAAACGGCCCGCCTGATCCCCCTTTCCGGCCCATCGCCCCCAGGGCCGCCCTATCCCGGTACGCCATCTTCTGGTCCGCCGAATCCCACTCGTCCCATTAGGTCGTGTCTCTGGGGATCGTCAGCCGGTTGTGGACGGCGGGCGATGCGGACGGTGGTTTCGGAGCGGACGGCGAGTTCGCCGTGCCGGATGGTGATGCCGCGATGGCGTTCGAGCCGGTTGATGCCGCACCCGACGGCTGAGCGGGCGCGGTGGCCGGCCGCGCCGAAGGACGGTGGACGGCCACTACGGCCGCCGCGCCACTGCCGGGCGGCGACGCGGTCGGCCGGTTCGGCACGGTGCGCGCCGGCGCTGCCCGATCGCGCGGGAGCAGTACGCCTTGTCCGGCCCGGACGCTCAGCTACCGGTCAAGGCTCCGCCGAGGTTGCACGCCACCCGCGCGGCCCGCCTCGCTCACCTGGGCCGGTGAGGTGCGGCAGGGTGTCGTTGCCGAGGCGGGGCGAGTTCCATGGGACCTCCGGCGCCGGGACGCCGATCGAGGAAGGGGCGATGTCCGCCGCACGCCGTCGCCTCACAACATTCCGTGCGGAACCCGCGCGGCTTCCGGCACCGGCTGCACCACGTCCCAGTGCTCGACGATCTGCCCGTCGGCCAGCCGCCAGATGTCGACGACGGCGACGCCGCGCGGGTCGTCGTCCGTGGTCATGAGGTAGTGCAGCACCACGTGATCGTCGTCGGCGATCACCCGCTTGAGGTCGAGCCGGGCCCGCGCCACGGGAGCCTCGGCGATGTGGGCGATGAACGCGTCCCGCCCGGAGGGGTTGTCCGGGCTGTGCTCGACGAAGTCCTCGTGCAGGAGCGTGCGGAGCACGTCGATGTCCCCGGCCGCGAACCGGGTGAAGCCGTCGAGGACCAGGTGCTTGTTGCGGGTGGTCGTGCTGGTGTCGTTCATGGGGAACACCGTCGCAGCGGTCGCCCGGCGGTGTCGATTACATGGCATGTAATCGTGCAGGTCGGCGTGGTGTGAGGATAATCGCCGGATGAACCAGGACCGGCCGATCGGCGAGTTGCTGCGCGAGTGGCGGCACCGCAGCGGGCTCAGCCAGCTCGATCTGGCGCTGCAGGCGGACGTGTCCGCCAGGCACGTCAGCTTCGTGGAGACGGGACGGACCATTCCCAGCAGTGCGATGGTGCTGCGTCTGGCCGAGAATCTGGGCGTCCCGCTGCGGGAACGCAACCGCCTGCTGGTCGCGGCCGGTCACGCGCCCGTCGTCCGCGAACGGCCGCTGAAGGACCCGCACCTGGCTTCGGCGCGGAACGTCCTGGAGCAGATCCTGCGCGGGCACGAACCGTATCCGGCGCTGGCCGTCGACCGGCGCTGGAACCTGCTGTTCGCCAACTCGGCGATCGACGTCTTCCTGGAAGGCGTCGACGCGGAGTTGCTCCGGCCGTCGGTCAACATGATGCGGCTCGGTCTGCACCCGGGCGGGTTCGCGTCGCGGCTGCTCAACCTCGGGCAGGTCCGCGGATTCCTGCTGCCCCGGCTCGCCCGCCAGGTCGCGCGGAGCGGCGACGCCGAACTGAGCGCACTGTACGAGGAGGTGCAGTCCTACGGTCCCGCGGGCGACCCGCGGCCACCCGATCCGGCCGAGATCGCGCTCCCCATCCGCATCCGGCATCGCGGAGCGGAGTTGTGTTTCGTCAACACCATCACGACGTTCGGCGCGGCCTTCGACGTCACGCTCGATGAGATCGCCGTCGAGGCGTACTTCCCCGCCGACGACGACACCGCCCACTTCTTCAGGACGGCTGCCGCAACCTGATACCGCCGGTCCGGAACTGTGACCGACCAAGAGCGTCGTCCTCGACCGTCACGACTGACCCCTACGCCGACATCGCGGCCATCGTGGACGGCCGTACCGGCGACGACTACGACGAGGCCGACGAGTCGCGCTACGTCCAGCTGTTCGGGGAACTGGCCCTCGTGCTGGAGATCGTCTGGCAGCCCGGCACCTACGAGCGGTCAGCGAACGGACGCCGGCAGGCCGCGGCCACGGTTTCGTGAATGCGCCACCGCTCTGTGAGCGTGTTCTTACGCTGAGTGGATGACACAACCCCTCACATCGTGGATCTTGTACGCCTACAGCGCGGCCGACGACGTCAGGGCCACTGACCGGCAACTGGCCGAGATGCGCGGCTGGGTCGCGGATCGCGGCGGCGAGATCGTCGAGGAGTGCTTCGACCTCTGCGGCCGCGGCCAGCTCCAGGCCGTACTGACCCGGGCCGCCGACGACGGCGCCGGGGTCCTGGTCGTCGATCGGGCCCGGCTCGGCCGCTACGGACCGGACCTCGACCAAGTGCACCAGGCGGTCAAGGCCGGGACCGTCATCCATGTGCTACGGGAAGGGCGGCCCGTCACACTCGAAGATTCCCCCCTCGGCGTCATGCCCGCCCACGACCCTGCTCCCGCTGAGGCCGCTCGGCGGGAACGCCGGCAGCTGCTCGCCGAGGCCCGCGCCCAGCGGGCGAAGGCCCAGCGGTTCTGCGACGAACGGGCCGAACGGGTCCGGCGGCTGGAGCAGGACCTGGGCATCGTCGTCCGGCCCTTCCGCTGCCCGTGCGTCCTGCGCCACCCCGACCGGCCCGAGCCGGAGGGGTTCGGTCACTGCACCTGCCCGATCGACTTCGGCCACCTGCACGACCACGGCATGTCGTGGTGGCGCGGCGGCACCATGTTCGCCGCGGTCGTGGAGCCGTACGAGGTCTGCGGCGAATCGGTCGCCGTCCTGACCGAGTCCTGCCGACCGTTCGACCTGCGGGTGCAGGTCAGCGGCCAGCACGCGGTGCACTGCCCGCCGTACACGCTCGCGGTCGTGGTGCTGCGCGGCGAGGACACCTTGCCGGATCGCGAGCGACCGGCCGCCGTCGGCTGACGGGCACGTGGGACCCGAAGGCGTAGCTGCACGCCCTCCCCTCCTCGGGCGCCTTGCCAGGACCAGAGCGTGACCGTACGGTCACGATGAGCACGCTCCGGAGGCGAACGTACGACGAAGGGAGAGCGCCATGGGCAGGCACGGAGGCGGCGGCAAGAAGAACACCTACGAGGACTTCGAGCCCCCGGGCGACGAGCAGTACGACGGGGAGGGCAAGGGAGGCGGATCACGCGAGAAGCCGAGGCACTCCGACGGCAGCGCCGATGACTGACCACGACCTCGAGGGGCTGCTCGATGCCATGATGGCGCGCATCGTCTCGGTGCGCGCGCCGGTCGGTGACCGGATCGAGCAAGCCCTGCGGGCGGCGCGGCGCCACCACTACGTCCCGCCGGTGGCGCTGATCCCGGCCGGCGACCGGCCGTATCTGGTCGACCGGGACGCCGACCCCAAGGAATGGCTCACCGCCGTCTACACCGAGGGCGCGATCGTCACCCAGCTCGACGACGGTGCGACCGACCTGCGTGCTTCGGAAGGCGCCTACAGCTCGTCGTCGTCCGCGCCCGCGACGGTCGCCGACCTGCTCGAACTCCTCGACCCCCGGCCGGGAGACCGGGTACTGGAGATCGGCACGGGCATGGGGTGGACGTGCGCGCTGCTGTGCCACCTGGCCGGTGAGGAGAATGTGACCTCCGTCGAGGTCGACCCGGCGCTCGCGGCGGCGGCCGCGGACAACCTCGCCGGGGCGGGTCTGCACCCCCACCTGGTCGTCGGTGATGGCGCCGCGGGGGCCGCAGGCCGCGCCCCGTTCGACCGCGTCCATGCCACCTGCGCTGTCCGGACGGTGCCCTACGCCTGGATCGAGCAGTGCCGCCCCGGAGCGGTGATCGTCACCCCCCTGCACACCGGGATCGGGGACGGGCACGCGCTGCGGCTGGTCGTGCTGCCGGACGGCACCGCGCACGGCCGTTTCCGGGAGTACGCCGACTACATGACCCTGCGGTCACAGCGCCCCGTCTACCATCCGGACCCGGACGGGGCCGAGCCGCGGGAGAGCACCACGCGCGTGGACCCTCGCATGATCGCTCACGCGCCACCCGGTGCCCGGCTCGCGGTCGCCGCCCTGACGGGGCTGCGACTGGACATCCGGGAGGAGCCGGGGCGTTTCCTGGCCTGGGTGTCGGGCGGCCCAGGGGAGAAGGCATTGGCCATCTGGGAAGACGGGCAGGACGAGTACACGCTGTTCGAGCTGGGCGACCGGCCGGTGTGGGACGAGGCCGTGGCCGCCTACTTCCAATGGGTCCGGCTCGGGGAGCCCCGACGCGACCGGTTCGGCATGACGGTCAGCCCCCAGGGACAGCAGTACTGGATCGACTCACCTGCCCGGGTGCTGGGCTGACAGCCGCCGGGCCCGCCGGCCGAGGGGGCCCGGGGGAAGCGCGTACCGGAACCCGTGACAGTCCGGCGACAGTGCGAGACCATCGGCCATGCGCCCCGACAGCTACGGGCGCTGACCGGCGGATATGCCGACCGGGTGTGCGGCCCTTCGGGCATCCCGGTTCGCCGCCGCAAGACAGTGCCCATGCTCCCTTGGCGGTTCTAGCCCAGCGGCGGCGTTGGCTCATGTTCGCCTGCTAATCGGTCCATACAGACGCTCTGCGGTCTTGCTCCGCTGCAGGTGCCAGCTCCGGGCGCAGGAAGCGTCAGGGCACGATGACAGAGAAAGAAGCGTCGGCGGGCCCGGAGCCATTACTGGTCCTGACGAGAACATGGCGGTTTCCAGCGCCGCACCGCGTCCCAGACTCCTCCACGAACGCGCCAGAGTTCCACGTGGGCACGCTGATCCAGCGAATGTTGGCTACCGGGACGCCCCTGCTGGCGTCGTAGTCGCTGTCGAGTTGGACGCAGTACTGGCCGACGTCGAGCTTTCTCACCGCAGTGACGCCCTTGGAGCGCACCACGGTGGCGTCGGCGTTGACGATGGCCACGGCGCGGGCGCCGGTAGCTTGGGCGTCGCCGAGGTCGGCGTAGGCGGCGGATGTGGCTAGTGAGGCGCTGACGGTGAAGGCTGAGGCCAGTGTGAGATGGATGGCGGTTCTGCGCATGGGATGCTCCTGTGGAAAAGGGTGTGTCTGCTCCAGTTGGCGATAGCAACGTGACCGATCAATCGCCAGCAGTGGTTGATCGGCTACATTGCGACTATGTCCGACAGGCCGCCACTACGAAGCGCCTAAAGCCCTGCCATCTTTCGGTGATCATTCCTCGTTCACGGTTGGACGTCAGAGCCTTGCTTGGCCGCCGAAGACGCTCCAGCCGAAGAGGTGCGCTGACCGACGGCCAGCGCACCTCTTCGGGGGCGGCGCGCTCGGCCGCCGGCAACGCGTCAACGGCCGCCGCTACCTCTACCTCCTGGCCACCACTCGCCACATCCACGAGATCGAAGTCCACGTCGCCCCGGCCGACCTCGTCGAAGTGATCAACCTCCCCACCCGCTGAACCACACCCCCACCCCCTCCCCGCCGGACCCCCGGCGAGATCCTGTGACAGCCCGCCGCCGGTACGAGAGCTTCAGCCCATGCACCGCGCCTACATCACCGCCACCGAACTGTTCGACCAGCTCGGCCGGTCCGGCGTCGTGGTGGCCGACTGCGGCGCCTGCCAGGAGTGCAAGCTGCGCCGGGCTGGGTGTTGAGTCCGTACGGCGACCGCGACCCCATCAGCTACATGCGGGTTCAGCCGGAACCTGATGATGGAGGTCCCGGCAGACACTGCGACGGATGCAGGAAGACATCGACACGCCGTTCGATACCTTCGCCCCCGTCTCGACCTCGATCCCACGCATGTCACAGAGGAGCACGACGCAACGGCAGAGCGCGACGACGACTATTAGGCGGACAAGGAATCTTCAGCATCAGAAAAAGGAATCCGATAAAGCGGTTTCCGTCGTCGCGAAACCCTCAGACGAGAAACACGGGATTTTCGCCGGCGTCTTGACTGCCCATCCGCTGAAGGGCGCACCATGAAGAGACAGGCAGGAGACGAACAACGGGGGGAGTCTCATGCTCAGGAAAGCATTCGCCGTTGGGGCGCTGGTGGCGGCCACCACCTTGGCCTCGCCGGCGTTCGCGCAGGAGCAGCCCAGTCCAGCTCAAGCGTCCAGCACATCCACCGTCTGCACGTCCACCTCCGTATACGGCAAGCCATGCGAGTGGCGCGAAGGCAAGCACAAGCGATGCAAGTGGTGCCAGAACAAGAAGGGCGTCTACAAGAAGCAGTACTGCGAACAGAAGAGCGCGCCCGGAAAGGCACCCGAGTCGCCGAAGAAGGAAGAGAAGAAGGAAGGCATCCTCTGCAAGGGCGACCTTGATGAGGACGCAAAGCCGTGCCAGAGATGCGTTAACCAGCGGACCGGCAAGATATTCGGCTCGACCTGTAAGGGCGAGAAGTCTGGAGACCCTGCTCCCTAGCATCTGCCCTGCCAGTCCTCGGCACTCCGGGACATGAGCCTCCACCCACGGCAGGGCTCATGTCCCGGAGTGCAGACGTCGCCACTGCACTGACCTGTCTCAAGGTCGAGACGCTCAGCGACCTGCTGGCCTTCCCGGAGCATCCGGACCTGGCCGCCCTGTGGATCGAGGCCCACGCGGAGGGCGACGATTTCGGCGACCCGCACTTCCGTCCTCCCACCTCAGGGCGGGAAGACGCCTGACGAGCCGCCTCCGCGGGGCAAGGGGATGAAACCTCGCCTCGCGGAGGGCACCCCCCACCGCCTGAGCGGAGGCCCAGATGGCCGGCCGCCCTCCCGCGACCCACGCACTTACTGCGGCGCCGGTACCGCCAGACGCGGAAGCCGCCTACTGGACGATGGACGACGTCGCCGAGTACCTCGGCGTCAAGCGCGCCACCGTCCACACCTCCCAGAGCCGGTGTCCTGGTCAAGGAGGAGGATCCGGCGGTCCTCGATGAGAACGCCGGTGACTCGTACCTTCATCACCGGCGCACGGTACCCCTGCGACCCGCGCCAGCGGGGCGGTTGAACAGGCGAAGGTCGTGGTGGCCGCCGGAGGGCTGGGCACCCAGGTGCGCGCATGGGGGCTACCTGCCCAAGGAGTGCCTGCCGGTGGAGGGCACGCCCGGGATCGTTCGGCTGCTGGACGAGATCGCGGTGCTGGGCGAGGCCCGCGTCAGGCCCTGACCGGCGACGGGGGTGAGCGGTATCTACGGGCCGCGGGCCTGCCCGGGGCGGGCGGGCTGCCGGTCGCGGGGATGACAGTGGAATGGGTGGCCCAGGCGGGCACCTACGGGGCTCTGACCTCGCTGATCAATGGCGCCGACCACCTGGGCGGCGTGGGCGGGGAGCTGTTCGTGGCCTACGGCGACAACCTGCACCCCGGATGCGAACCCGCTCGGGCAGTTGCGCCAGGCGCTGCCGGGCGTGGCCGTGCTGGGCCGCCCCTACCGCAGGGAGCTGGCCCAGCTGCGCGGCGTGATGGCGACCGAGGCCGAGCCGGGCGGTCTGAGGCGTGTCATCGAGCTGGTGGAGAAGCCGGGCTCGCGGGCGGCTCAGGAGCTGGAGGCCCGCTATGGGGTGAGGAAGCTGCTGCTGGTGGAGGGGCGTGCTCGCGTGGACGGCGAGTTCGTGGACTTCGCCAGATCCTCCCGCTGTCAGGCAGGTACTGAGCCGCGGCTGTCGCTGGTCCTGGGGGAGTGGGCTCGCAGGCGGCCGGTGCGCGTAGTGGCCATCGCGAGCCTGGTGGTGGATCTGGGCGTCGCGGCTGGCTGATCACGGACACGGAGGAAGCCCAGGGCGCGGACGGTGGACCCTGGCCAGTTGCCGACCTCCGAACGGTGCGCGCGGTACTGCATCGACACCGCCGCGCCTGGGACGCCTTCGGGGACCGCGACCGCGCCGTCGACGCGCTGCTGCGGCCGAGCGGGCAGCCCCGGAGGAGGTCCGCCGGCCATCGGTCACCGCGATGCGGTACCAGCCCGGACGCGTCCCCCAACTGAGCTGGCGGCGCGCACGCAGAGCGCCTAGGGGGCGCGACCTGGAAGGGGTGTCCCGCTGCGCTGTTCCAGGACGCGCCCGCGTCCGCGTACTGGTGCTAGGGAACGGCCTTGAGGAGCCAGATTTCGTTCTCTTCGTGACCGGGTTCGGACTGCACCACGCGCGCGCCCGGGTCGGTGGAGGCGTTTGCGACTGCCAGCACCTTGCCTGAGTGCTTGGCGATGAGCCGGTAGACGCCCGCCTCGTGCTCCTTGAGGTACCAGATCTGGCTGGGGCTGCCGTTGATGCCCCACTGCATCGCGAAGTCGGCGTTCTGGTTCGCCAGGGTGACGTCGAGGGCCTTGCCGGAGTGTTCGGCGATGAACTTGTAGCCGCCCTCGGCGGGTTCCAGGCGGAAGATCTGGTTGGGCTTTCCGTGGGGAGTCCACTGGATCACCCAGCCACCGTCGGACATGTCGTATTCCATGATGTCGAGGGCGAGCCCGGACTTCTTGTTGATCAGGGTGGCTCGGGCCGGGATGTCCATGCGGTTCCTCTCGAACTGGAGCGGAGGTGGCGGTGCGCCGCCTTGTCTCCATAAGAGACGATCTCGCGCGGGAAATCACCCTTCGGCCATGACCGCTTGCGGACAGGGGGCTGCTGCAGGAAAGCGGCGGACTCTCACCCAGGGCTGGCGCGTGCTGAGTGGTGGCTGACGTAGGCCCCCGGGGGAGCGCTCTGAGCTTGGGGCTGCCCGGCGTGGGCGGGGGAGAGGCGGGCGCTCTGAATAACAGATGTACCGACATTCAAATTCGAGGATTTCTGAATTGCTGGGATGCCAGGCGAATACGTTTCAAGATCCCGATCTGTTGTCGCGTGGGTTCCTGCTGTCGTTCCTTGGCGGCCTGTTCGATCGCCCGCATGTCCAGGAGCCGTTCGACGTGAACGGAAACGAGCTCGGCGATCTCGGTGGCGCTGACCGTCTGCTCCGTGCGGTGTTTCGTGCGTACCTCCCAAGCTGCCTCACCAGCCCACGTAAGCAGGGAGAGAGCCGCACCGGTGAGGAGACCGGCCCAATAGAGGGACCGCTCGGCCGCCTTCTGAGCGGGCATGGAGGTGAAGTTCCCGTACTGTGCAGAAACGGCGCTGGTGCCGGTCGAATCGTAGGCGGATATCGGCGACAGGTTGATCGGCTTTGCCGTCGCCCGCCAATAGAGCCCGGGTCCCTTGTAGTCCGCGGAGATCACCTCGGGCTTGATGTTGGTGGCATCCTCGTCTGTGAGTTGAACGTTCCAGCTGGCTGAGATGGCGGCAACGGCGTCACGCTGCCCTTCGACGCTGAAACCGGGCAGATGCGCGCTGAGAGCAGGTCCGTTCCTGGCGAACAGGGGAGTCCTCAGCTTGCCGGTGATCCAGAACCAGCGGTCTGTCCCGCACGTCTCGCCGGCCAAGTGGGTGGTGAAGGATGTGGCCCCGGGCGTTTCGATGCTCGGTTCCTCCGTCTCCGTCGCCTTGACTGTCCCGCCGGAGAAATCAAGAGACTCGGTACGGAGATCCTTCAGGTAGATGGTCGTCGGCGTGCAAGGGGAACTGCTGCCCGGCTGGGCGGGGACCTCCGCCTGAAACTCCATGCGGAAATAGGAGGGGTTCTCCTCGGTCATGTAGAACTGAATGGAGATGTTCTTGGGGACGGTGCCGAGGTTGAGGTGAACCCCTCCTGAGTCGGGAACGCTGGGGAACGTGGTAATCGCGCTCTCGTACTCCCGTGTCCCGAGCAGCATCATGATCAACGCGAGCAGGGTAAGGGACACCGGTAGCCGCCACGGCCCGGTGAACAGCCGGGCCTCCTTGCTCCCTAACTCGCTGGGCTGAAGATCCGCCGCGTCCAGACCGTCATCGGCAGGCCCTGGACGACGAAAGACAGTGTGAGGCACATCAACAACATCCCCATCCCGCGATGGCGCGGTACGGCATGGCCGCGATCTGTTCTCATCGCGTGACATCTCTCAGCAAGAATGCGCCGCTGCTGCTCAGCGCGCTGTGTTGACACCTCATGGCCAGCGAGGCGTGCGCTAGCTTCGAACGCATCGCCGCTGGTTGTGGGCCGAACTCTCACCTCTCACCGAGGGAGAGCCGCTCGTGGATCAGTTCGAGCTTCCCCAGGACATCACCGCGCTGGGCGACGACGAGCTCGCCGAACTCCTGGACGGCGCGGTCGCCGCCTTCGACGCCAAGTCCCACGATCTGCCGCGACTGCACCGGCACGACCGTCTCCACCACGGACTACGCGCCCGACGGGTCACGCCGTACACGCCGGTCGAGGTGGTGGAATGCGGAGAGCGCCCGCCGAGCCTGCGCAAGCAGGTGTGGAACACCGTCCCGGTCGCCGCAGACCCAGCCGACCCGGCTGGGTCCACGTTCCGCCGACAGCGAGGACCCTGCCCAGACCGGCACGGTCCGGATGGCGGCCGGCGAACCGCCGGGCAACGGCTGTACCACCTCGCCGACCGCGCCAGTCTGGAACGCGCGCCGTCGCCTTCGTCATCGAACCAGATGCGCAGGGCCTCGCGGCTGGAGGATGCCCTTCCTGGACGTCTCAGACTTTTTTCAAAGATTCTTCGGGACGTGTGTCGATCCGCCCCCGTCCCGTTCGACGCGTCGATGAAAGGAAGGGGACGGGCACGGACCTGGCCCCCGCGACACGTCTCGAAAGGACGACCGGCGACATGCAGAAGATCACGACCTACCTGTGGTTCGACAACCAGGCCGAAGAGGCGGCCGAGTTCTACACCTCGATCTTCGCCGACTCCCGCATCCTGGATGTCCAGCGCTACCCCGAGGGCGGCCCCGGGCCTGCCGGGCAGGCCATGATGGTCTCCTTCGAGCTGGCCGGGCAGCGTTTCCTGGCCCTGAACGGCGGCCCGCAGTTCACCTTCACCGAGGCGATCTCCCTGTACGTCGACTGCGCCTCCCAGGAGGAGGTCGACGACCTGTGGGCCAAGCTCACCGACGGCGGCGAGGAGTCGCAGTGCGGCTGGCTGAAGGACCGGTACGGCCTGTCGTGGCAGATCGTCCCGAGGGCCCTTCCGGAGCTGATGAGCGTGCCGGACCCGGCCGCCGCCCAGCGGGTCATGCAGGCCATGCTGGGCATGCGGAAGATCGAGATCAAGGGCCCGGAGGACGCCGCCAAGGGCGTCAGCTGACCACGTCCTTGCGCCGGAACCTGCGGAAGGCGACGGCGATCAGGATCGCGGCATAGGTGATCGACACCGAGGCGCCCTTGGCCATCCCGCTCCAGTCGAGCTCGGGGGCCAGGGCGTCCAGCCACGCGTTGTTCCAGAACGTCGGCAGGAACTCGCGCAGCGTCCCAAGCGCCTCGACCGCCTGCAGGATGGTGCACACGATCCACAGGCCCACCGCCCCGCCCACCGCGCCGAGCGGCGAGTCGGTCACCGTGGAGACGAGGAACGCCAGGGCCGCCACCACGAGCTGGCTGACCAGGGCGTAACCGATCACGATGCCGAACCGGGGCAGCACGTCGAGCGCCGGGATCGTCTCGCCGGTGCCCGGCACCTGGATGTCGTGCCAGCCGAACGCGACCGTGCCGGCCAGCAACGCCATCAGCGGCAGGCAGATCACCGCCGCCGCGGAGAAGCCGAGCGCCACGATCAGCTTCTGGCGCAGCAGGCGGTCGCGGGGGACCGGCGCGGCCAGCAGGTAACGCAACGACGACCAGTTGGCCTCGGCGGCCACCGTGTCGCCGCAGAACAGGGCGACCGCCACCACCAGCAGGAAGCTCGCCGACACCGACAGGGCGAACGCCGCGAAGTTCAGGCCGCTCGCGGTGGCCAGGTCGCTGATCCGCACCGACGACTGCCCCTGGTTGCCGGACTGCGGCCCGAACTGGAACGCGATCACCAGCACCCACGGCAACGCCAGCAGCAGCCCGAACATGACCAGCGTCCGCCGCCGCTTGAACTGCCTGACGATCTCCACGCGCAGCGGCAGCGTGCGGCGCGGCGCGTAGCCCGGCGCGGCGGTCATGATCTGTCTCCGATGAGGTCGAGGAACACGTCTTCCAGGCGCGGACCGCCGTGCCCGTTGCCGTTGCCCGCCGCCGAGCTCAGCAGCCGCGACACCGGCCCGGTGGAGACCAGCCGGCCGCGATGCATGACGACCACGTGGCTGCAGGTCTGCTCGACCTCCGCCAGCATGTGGCTGGAGACGATCACGGTACGGCCGTCGCGCGCGTAGCGCTTGAGCACCTCGCGCATCTCCCTGATCTGGGGCGGGTCGAGGCCGTTGGTGGGCTCGTCGAGCACCAGCAGGTCGGGCAGGCCGAGCATGGCCTGGGCGATGGCCAGCCGCTGGCGCATGCCCTGGGAGTAGGTGCGCACGGCGCGGTCGAGCGCCTTGCCCAGGCCCGCGATCTCCAGCGCCTCCTCGAAGTGGGCGTCGGCGGCGGGGCGGCCGGTGGCGGCCCAGTAGAGCTCGATGTTGTCGCGGCCGGACAGGTGCGGCAGGAAGCCGGGGCCCTCCACGAACGAGCCCAGCCTGGACAACACGGGCGCGCCCGGGGTGACGGGGTCGCCGAAGATCCGGATCTCGCCGGAGTCGGGGCGGATCAGGCCCATCATCATCCGCATCGTGGTCGTCTTGCCGGCGCCGTTGGGGCCGAGGAGGCCGAGGACCTGGCCCTGTTCGACCCGGAACGACAGCCCGTCGACGGCCCGCTCGCCGTTGCGGTACGCCTTGGTCAGCCCGACGATCTCCAACGGCACCTCCCGGCCGCCGTCACCGCCCGGCGCCTGCGATGCCCCGTCACCGTCCGGGCTCACGCCGACGTCGGCCCTGGCAGCCGAGGCGCGGCCCGAGGGGCGGCCGGTGGCCAGCAGGACGGCGGCCGCGAGTACGGCGGCCAGGGGCATCGCCCACACCCACCAGGCCACCCCGGTCGGCGGCGCGGCGAGCGTGCGGACCGTGGGGACGGCCAGCGTGGGCGAGGCCAGGGAGACGCCGAACGCGGCGGGCTCGGCCGGGGTCGCGAACCCCATGTCCGTCGTGGTCACGACCAGCCGCAGCCGGTGGCCCACGGCGAACCGGTGGTCGACGGCCGGCAGGGTGACCGTGGCCTCGGCCGAGCCGGCCCCCTCGGGGATCGTGACCCGGAACGGCGCCACCAGCCCCGCCGGCAGCGCGGGCGGCTGGACGGCGTCGGCGACATCGTAGAGCTTGGCGAACAGTGTCGCCTGGCCCTTGCCCGACACCTTGACCTTGACGGTGGGGCTGCCGGTGAGCTGGAGCGGGGCGGTGAGCGGCGGCGACTCGAACGCCGCGCTCTGGCCGGGCATGTCGATGGACACCCCCGCGCCGCCGCCCTGGCCGCCCAGCAGCCCCCCGACGCCGGGAACCGTCGAGATCGAGGCAGGGGCGCCGCCGGGCGGGTTGACGACGTTCTGCTCGGGGCCGGCGAGCTGCACCGTGGTGGTGTCGGTGCCGGCCAGGCCGGGGTAGGCGGCGGCCTCGGGGTGGAGCCTGATGCGCTGGCGGGTGCCGGGGTCGCGGCCGCCGTCACGGGTGACGGTGAACGCGCTCACCGCGGGCGCGGCCTCGCGCTTGAGGTGGCGGGCGAACCAGGCCGAGGACTGGTCGTAGAGCCAGTCGGCCTCGCCGTTGCCGCCGTCGTGCCCGCCGTCGAACCAGGCCATGCTCACCGGCGTGCCGGCGGCGGCGATGGCCCGGGCGTTGGCGTCGGCGTGGGCGAGCGGGAACAGGGAGTCGCGCTGGCCCTGCAGGAGCAGGGTGGGCGCCTTGATCCGGCCCGCCACGGTGACCGGGCTGGATCTGCGCAGCAGCGCGACGGCCTCGGGCGTCGCCCGGCCGTCTTCGGCGACCTGCTGGTAGATGTCACAGATCGCCGGCAGGAAACGGCCGCACCTGGCCTGCTCGACGGTCAGCGGGGCGGCGGCGGACTCGCGGCGGGACTGGGCGGCGAAGGTGTCGAGGGAGACGCCCTGGCCGAAGAAGATGCCCGCCCACATGCGCTTGAAGACGCCGTCGGCCACGCCCTGCCCGATCGCGGACTGGGCGCCCGGACCCGGGGCGGATCCGCCGGCGGCGTTGGGGAAGAGGGCGTCGGCCAGGTCGGCCCAGGTGATCTGCGGGACGATGGCGTCGACCCGCTGGTCGAAGGCGGCGGCCATCAGGGCGATGGCCCCGCCGTACGAGCCGCCCGTGATGCCCACGCGAGGGTCGCCGGCGGCGTCGAGCCGCACCTCGGGCCGCTTGGCCAGCCAGTCGACGAGCTGCTTGACGTCTTTGACCTCGTAGTCGGGCGAGTTGAGCGCGATCTCGCCCGTGGAGCGGCCGAAGCCGCGCGCGGACCAGGTCAGCACGGCGTAGCCGTCCTGGGCCAGGCGGGCGGCCTGCCGGCGGACGCTCTGCTTGCTGCCGCCGAACCCGTGGGCGACCAGCACGGCGGGCGCCTTCCCGCCGCCGGCGGGCGGGAAGAACGTGGCGTCGAGCTCCACCCGCTGGTCGTCGGCGGGCCCGTCGACGACCGTGATCCGCTGGTCCTGACCGCGCGCCTCCGCGGCGGACGGCCACACCAGCCACGTCGTCACCCCGATGACGGCGAGCACCGCGACCAGCGCGGCCACACGTTTCATGGCGGTGAGCCTACTTTCCGCACCTGAGAGATCCCTGAGACGGCCGTCGCCGGGCGGCCGTCAGCCGAGGATCGCGTAGACGGTCGAGGCGTGCGCGGCCGGGTCGCCGTCGCCGTCGGGCGTCAGCGTGACCTCCGAGAAGGCCAGCGAGCGCCCCAGCTTGGTGACGCGCACGTCGAGCAGCACGTCGCGGCCCACCACCGGCCGCTGGAACGTGGTCGACTGCTGCACGGTGGTCATCGGCACGAACCCGCCCCTGGCGGAGGAGATCGCGACGACGGTGGCGGTGTCGGCGGCGGCCATCATCGCCTGGCCGCACAACCCGCCGCCGTCCCTGGCCAGCGAGTCGGACCAGGGGAGCCGGACGACGGCGTGCCGCTCGCCCACCTCCTCCACCCGCAGCCCGAGCTCCTGGATCCAGGGAGCGAAGTATTGCTGGAGAATCGCCTGTGCGTCTTCTGGAGTCACGCGCTCATCATGCACGCTGTAGGGCATGGCGGAGGAGCGGAGCGAGCGTCCTGTGGACAACTCGACGGAGGGGGAGGCGCGTGACCTGGCCGAGGTGTTCCTGCCGTCCACCTACGCGGCGGACGTCCCCTACAACCTGTATGCCCGGCTTCGCCGGGAGAGCCCGGTCTGCTGGATCCCCGAGCCGGCCGTCGGCCCGTGGCGCGAGGGGCCCGGCTACTGGGGCGTGTTCCGGCACGCCGACGTCAAACGGGTGCTGCGCAGCCCCGACGACTTCTCCTCCCACCTCGGCGCCACCCAGATCCGCGACCCCGACACCCCTGCCGACCTGGAGTTCGTCCGGTCGATGATGCTCAACATGGACCCGCCCGACCACTCCAGGCTGCGGCGGATCGTGGCGGCCGCCTTCACGCCGCGAGCGGTCCGCGCCCTGGAACGCACGATCAAGGACCGGGTGGCGGCGCTGCTCGCGCCCGGCGAGTGCGACTTCGTCGAGGTGGCCGCCGACCTGCCGGTCTGGACGCTGGCCCACGTGATGGGCGTGCCCGAGCAGGACAGGCGGCTGCTGTACGACTGGGCCTCCCGCGTCATCGGCTACCAGGACGACGACTACGCCGGCCTGTCCACGGCCGAGGTCGAGTCCCTGAGCCCCGTGGGCCGCCTGGCGGTCGCCGCCCGTCCCGAGCTCGAACCGGGCATGAACCCCAGGTCGAGGGCCGCGCTGACGGACATGTTCGCCTATGCCCACGCCCTGGCCGACACCCCACACGAGTCCGTCATGTCCGCCATGAGGAAGGGCGGCCTGACCGGGGCCGAGTTCGAGAACATGTTCTTCCTGTTCGCCGTCGCCGGGAACGAGACCCTGCGCAACGGCATTCCCGGCGGCCTGCTCAGCCTGCTCCGCCACCCCGCCGAGCTGGCCCGCCTGCGCGCCGACCCGTCGCTGCTGGAGTCCGCGGTGGAGGAGATGCTGCGCCACTGGCCCCCGGTGATGGACTTCCGCCGTACGGCCACCCGCGACCTCACGCTCGGCGGCCGGCGCATCCAGGCGGGCGAGAAGGTGGTCGTCTACCACGCCTCGGCCAACCGCGACCCGGCCGTCTTCGCCGACCCAGACCGCTTCGACGTCGGCCGTACCCCCAACGACCACGTCAGCTTCGGGTTCGGACCGCACTTCTGCCTCGGCGCCCACCTCGCCCGCGTCCAGCTCCGCGCGGTCTTCACCGAGCTGCTCGCCTGGGACGTCGAACCCGCCGGCCCCCCGGTACGCCTCACCTCCAACTTCCAGAACGGCCTCAAACACCTCCCGGTACGCCTGACCCGCCGCCCGGCCTGAAGGCCGCCTCAGTCGGACAAATAGGACATCTGAGACCGATGGGCCGGATGACCGTAAGATTTGCGCCGTGAAGTCACCAGCATCGTTCAAGAAGGCCGCAGCGTGGGCCTTGCCGTACTGGACCAGAGGCCAGGCGGGGCGCGAGACGCCGCAAGACCTGTTCCGGGTGCTCTACTTCGGATGGCTGGTGGCGCTCACGCTCAAGCTCCTCGGCTCGGCCTGGGACGTCTCGTGGCACTTCAAATGGCTGCGCGACGACCTCGCCCCGCCCCACCTGCTCAACTCGGCCGGCACCGCGCTCGTCGTCGTCCTGACCGTCGTCCACGGCTACACCGGCTACGGCGTCGACAAGGCGGCGCTGCGGCTCATCCAGTGGGGAACCGGGATCTTCCTCGTCGCGGTGCCGCTCGACCTGATCAACCACCGCGTCAACGGGCTCGACATCACCTCGTGGAGCCCGTCGCACATCATGCTCTACGTTGGAACGTTCTTCATGATCATGGGTGTGATCAGGGGCTGGTTCATGGGCGCGCCCCCCGGCCGGGAGCGCACCGTCGTGCTGGGCGCGTTCCTCGCGTTCTTCCTGGAGAACGTGCACTTCCCCGAGCAGCACCAGGAGTACGGCATCCTGTCGCTCGGCGCCTGGGACAACCAGGCCACCTACGCCGAGCCGATCCTGCTGCGCTTCGCCGCCGACCAGATGGGCCGTCCGATCGACCGGATCATGATGAGCGGGTTCACCCTGCCCGTGCCCGACTACCTCTACCCGGTCTTCGCCGTCGTCGGCGGGCTGTCGGTGCTGGTCGCGGCCAGGCTGCTGATCGGCAGGTTCGGCGCGGCGACGCTGGTGGCCGGCGCGTACGTCGGGTTCCGCACGCTGATCTGGCCGCTGCTCACCTTCGGCGGCTTCCCGCCGTCGGCGGTGCCGTTCTTCTTCGTGGCGGCCGGGCTGCTGGTCGACCTGGCGTTCCTGGTGCGCGTCCCGGCCGTGCGCGCCGTCGTGGGGGCGGTCGTGGTGACCGCCGGCGCCTACGGCGCGCTGGCCGTGCAGAACGCGGCCATGGGCCCGGTCTACGGCGCGATCAAGGGCCAGACCGGCCTGTACGGAGCCCCGCCCCTGGTCACGTCGTCGGCCCTGTGGGCCGGGCTCGGCCTGCTGGCCGCCTGGCTGGCCGCCGAATGGCTCGCCGGGCGGCGCGACCGGCGGCCTCAGCCGATCGAGGCCCGGGTGATCGCGACCGCCACCCCGTAGGCCAGCCCCATCACGCCCACCTCGGCCGCCGTCCAGCTCACCAGGGCGGTGGCCCCGCCGCGGCGGATCACCGGCAGCAGGCGGAAGCGGATGTGGGCGGCCAGCGGCACCAGCAGCGCCACCAGCGCCGTCTTGATCACGACGAGCACGCCGTAGTGGCTGGTCACGATCGCGCCGGGCAACTCGACGCCGGGCGTGAGCGCCATCGTGCCGAGCCCCGTGACCAGCCCGGACAGCGCGACCAGGAGCAGGCAGACGGTGGCCATCCTGGAGAACTTCGGCAGCGCCACGGCCAGCAGCCCCCGGTGGGGGGCGACGAACACGGCCGTGGCGGCCAGGCCGCCCGCCCAGGCCGCCGCGCCCATCACGTGGATCTCCATCGAGATCATGATGGGGTCGTGCCACACGGAGTTGACCGCGTGCCCGGTGACCGGGATGGGCAGCAGCCCGAACAGCGCCACGATGATCCGCAGCTCCGCGGGCACCTTCTCGCCGAACCTGACCGCCATCAGCCCGATGCCCGCCGCCGCCAGCGCGCACGCCGCGCTGAACAGCAGCCCCTGCCCGGTGCCGACCTCCTCGACGTAGGAGGCGATCAGGCCGAACGTGGGCACCCGGCCCGGATTGAGCTCGGCCGTCTGGAACACGATGGTGAGCAGCGCGCAGATCGCCCACGCCCAGGCCGCCAGCACGGCGAGCGGACGCACCCGGCGCAGGACCGGCTCGGTGGCGTCGGGGTCGTCGAAGCCGAGCAGCTTGGGCACCAGGCTCAGCCCGACCACGGCGACGGCGGCCAGGTCGAGCAGCACCCGGACGACGGGCAGGCCGTAGGCCACGACCGGCCCCGGCATGGGGATGCCCGGCACGGACTCCTGCGCGGTGAGCGTGGACGCCGCCACGGCGGCGACGATCCCGCACACGACGAAGGCCCCGGCGACGAGCCGGCCGCCTCCGACATGCTGCCCGGAACGGGAGGAACCGGAACGGGAGGAAACGGTGGCGGTCACGCCCGCGTGCCCTCCGACTCCAACTCCGACTCTGGAGAGGCGGGATCGGGGGCCGGGGCGGCGCGGCGGAGGGCGACGGCGGTGCCCGCGGCCAGCAGCAGCAGCGCGGCCACGATCCACACGACCGCCATGCCGGCCCCGCCGTTGGCCGCCGCCTCGGCCGCCTCCGCGCTGTCGCCCTGCTCGGACTGCCCGGCCGAGACGCCGGTGGCGGAGGCGGCCATGGTGAAGCTGATCTTCCCGGTCACCGGATGGCCGTCGGAGGACAGGATCCGGTAGCCCACCACGTACGAGCCGCCCGCGGGCAGCGGCCTGACCTTGACGGAGACCCGCTCGGCGGCCACCTCCGCCGCACCGTCGGCCCACGAGGAGCCGTCCGCCCCCGTCACGCCCACCTGCGCGTAGCCCTGGCGGACCGCCTGGTCGAACACCAGCGTCACCCGCGCGGGCGAGGCGGACAGCGTGGCGCCGTCCTTCGGATCGCTGCCGACCAGCACGTTGTGCGCCTGCGCGGGAAGGGCGAACCCGACCGCGGCGCACGCGAGCAACAGGACCGTGAGTAGCCGCCTCACCGATCAAAACCTTCCATCGAACGAGTCTCGAACCCGTATATGGTCCCACCCATGACGGACCTCTTCGGCGGCGCGGCGCCCTACTACGCCAAGTACCGGCCCGGGCACGGCGATCCGGCCATCGACCGGCTGGCCCGTGCGTTCGGCCCGGACGGCGTCGTGCTCGACCTCGGCTGCGGCCCGGGGACGATCGCGATCCCGCTGGCCGGGCGGGTGCGCGAGGTGCTGGCCGTGGATCCCGACGAGGAGATGCTGGCCGAGGGGCGGCGGCTGGCGGCGGGCGTGCCAGGCGTCCGCTGGTTGCGCGGCGACTCGACGACGTTGCGGGAACTGCCGCCGTTCGGTCACGTCGTGATGGGCCGGTCGTTCCACTGGATGGACCGCCGCGCGGTGCTGGCCGACCTCGACGCGCTGCTGCCGCCGGGCGGCGTCGTCGCCCTCGTCGGCCCCACCCGCGACCCCGTCGAGGAGCCGTGGGAGCCGGTCATGCGCCGGGTGCGCGAGGAGTTCGGGGTGAACACCTGGACGGCCGCCGGCTCCTTCCAGCAGACCGGCGAGCACCACCACGACGTGCTGGCCGCCTCGCCCTTCGCCGACCTGGAGGCGAGCCGGTACGAGCACCGCCTCGCCTACGACCTCGACGCCGTGCTCGGCCTGCAGCTCTCCTACTCCTACACGGCCCCGGCCAGGCTGGGCGACCGCCTGCCCGCGTTCGTCGAGGCGGCCAGGGCCGCCCTGCTGGCCGCCGAGCCGTCGGGCCGCTGGGAGCTGACGACGACCACCGAGGTCCTCATCGCCCGCCGTCCCGAATAGCCCGGCGGCCGGGGCTCAGCGCCGGGTGAGCCGCCGGACCGCGAGGCCCGCCACCCGTACCGCCGCCGACGGCCACAGCCGGGCGGCGCGCCAGGCGATCCGCCCCGAGGCGGGCGCCACGATCAGCGCCTTGTTCCTGGCCACCCCGCGCAGGATGTCTTCGGCCAGCGCGTCGACGGGATAGAGCCGCCCCTGCGCCCGCACCGCCGCCCGCCTGGCGTGGGCGGCGATCTCGTTCTGCGGCAGCCCGGGGTTGGCGTGGTCGAGCAGCGGCGTGTCGATGAACCCCGGGCAGATCACGCTCACCCGCACCCCGTACGCGGCCGCCTCGGCCCGCAGCGCCAGCGAGAGCCCGACCACGGCGTGCTTGCTCGTCGTGTACGGCAGCATCAGCGGCGCGGGCACCAGCCCGGCCAGCGAGGCGGTGTTGACGATGTGCCCGAACCCCTGGTCCACCATGATCGGATAGGCCGCGTGCACGCCGTGGACGACGCCGCGCAGGTTCACGTCGATCGTCCGGTTCCAGTGGTCGAGCGTCAGCTCACGGGTGCGGCCGCCGACCGCGATGCCGGCGTTGTTGAACAGGAAGTCGAGCCGCCCGCGTTCGGCCTTCACCCGCGTGACCAGCGCGGCCACGGCCTCGGCGTCGGTGACGTCGAGGCGGGCGAACTCCAGGCCGAAGTCGGCGGCGGCCTGCTTGCCCGCCTGCTCGTCGACGTCGGCGATCACCACCGCCACGCCCCTGCTCCGCAGCTCGCGCGCCACCGCGCGGCCGATCCCGGAGGCGCCCCCGGTCACCACCGCGACCTTCACCGGCGCGGCTCCGCCCATATCCCCATGGCCTGCCAGACCTTCCTGCTGACGACGTTGAGGAGCCCGATCTCGGCGCACAGCTCGCGGGTCCTGCCGACCGAGTCGCGGATCTCCCGCCGGGCGGCCGGGTTGTCGCGGTAGATCTCGGCCACGACGCCGGCCGGGACGCGGAAGTGCCTGATCATCGGGCCGGGCGGGGCGAGCATGATGCGGGCCATCACGCCGAGCACGACCGGCGAGATCACGCTCAGCAACATCCGCCGGTGGCGGGGCATGCGCGGCACCCGGCTGCGGAGGTAGTGGCGGGCGAAGGAGATGTGCCTGGCCTCCTCCGCGATGTGGATGCGCATGATCGTCTCTTCCAGCGGATGGTGGGCCCGGCCGTCCTTCAGCACCTTACGCTGCACGTGGTCGATCGGGTCCTCGCCACCCAGGACGAAGACGAAGAACAGCTCGGTGGAGATCAGCGGGATCCAGGGCGCGATCTGGGCGACCAGGGACAGCGGCCGCGGCATGCCGCGGATCGGGAGCTTCGTACGGTTCACGAACTCCTGGAACATCATCCCGTGATGTCCCTCTTCGATGGTCTCGTGGTAGACGTACCGGAACTCGGGGGAGCCGTTCGGCAGGCGGTAGGCGTAGTTGAGCAGGCCGCGCTTGAGCAGGTTCTCGAACTGCAGGCCGATCTTCATGGCGGTGGCCACCCGCCACAGGCCGATCCTGGCGCGGACCTCGGGGGAGCGGCTGCGGTACCAGGGGTGGCCGCCCAGCTTGTCGACCTCGGGCAGCTCCCAGCGCGGGTCGGCCTGGTCCACGCGGAACTCCGGGTCGTCCCACGGGATGTCGCGGTAGGGCTCCCAGTGTTTGTCGACCGACGCCTTCGACAGGCGTTCGATGACCGCTTCGTAGGCGGTGCGGTCGGCGACCCTCTCGTCGTTCTCGCCGGCGGTGGTAGAGCTCGGTGCGGATGTCATCGCGGGTGCTCCTCTCCTCGCCCCAGCAATTGTACGAAGGATCCAATAGGCGTGGAAGAGGGGCCCGGGTCACAGGTTCTCGACGGGCAGCCCCAGTTCTCCGGCGACCGCCGTACGCAGCAGGACGGCGGCCCGGCGGCGCGAGAGCACGTGGGGATGCACGTGGGTCTGGACCGCCAGGCCGTCGATGAGCGCGAAGATCCGCCAGACCGCCTCCTCGGGATCGCCGCAGGCGAACGCGCCCGAGCGCACGCCGTCCTCGATGATCGACCGCAGTAGCGAGCGGCTGCGCGCGTCGATCCGGCGGGAGATCTCCTCCAGCTCCGCGCTGCGCATCGCCTCGGCCCAGGCGTCGATCCACAACCGCCACTCGTCCGAGGGGATCGCCGGCGAACAGCGCCGCAGCAGGGCGCGCAGCCGTTCGAGCGGGCCGGCGGGGGAGTCCTCGATGTCGGACAGCGCGTCGAGATGCAGCCTGGCCGCATAGCCGAACGCCTGCGCGAACAGCCCGTCCTTGGTGTCGAAGTGGTAGAAGAGCAACGCCTGGCTGACGCCCGCCGCGCGGGCGATGTCCAGGGTCCGGGTGTGACCGAACCCCTGCTCGGCGATCACTTCGCAGGCCGTCTTGAGGAGGTCTTCGCGCCTTAATCGGCTGAAACTGGGTGTCACAGCGAGTAACTCTAACTACTGATCAACGGTATTTGTAGGACAAACCGGGCGCCGCGTTCGGAGGGCTCGATGGTGAGCGTGCCCTCGTGGGCCTCGGCGATCTCGCGGGCGATGGGCAGGCCGAGCCCGGTGCCGCCGGCGTCGCGGCGGCGGGAGTCGGCCAGGCGGATGAACCGCCGGAAGACGGCTTCGCGCTGGTCGGGGGCGATGCCGGCGCCGTCGTCGAGCACCTCCAGCACCGCCTGTCCCTCGTGTTCACCCACAGTCACAGTGATCATGGTATCGGCGTGCCTCTCGGCGTTGTCGAGCAGGTTCGCCAGCAGGCGGGACAGGCGCAGCGCGTCGCCCTCGACGACCACGCCCGAGCGCAGCCGCGTCTCCACCAGCTTGCCCTCCGGCCGGCGGAGCAGCTCCTCCCGCACCAGCCTGGCCAGGTCCACCGGCTCCCGGCGGCCGGGCGCGCCGGCCTCCAGCCGGGACAGGGTCAGCAGGTCGCCGACGATGTTCTGCAGGCGGTCGAGGCCCTCGATCACGCGGCGGCCGGTCCGGGGCCAGTCGGCCTCCTCGGGGACGAGCATCGCCTCCTCCACCTGCGTGCGCATGGCCGCGATCGGGCTGCGCAGGTCGTGGGAGGCGTCGGAGGCGAACCTGCGCTGCTGCTCCACCGCGCGTTCGAGCCGGTCGAGGGTCTCGTTCACGGTACGGGCGAGGTCGTCGAGCTCGTCCCGGTGCCGTCCCCTGGGCACCCGGCGGCCGAGGTCGGTGGCGGTGATCTCGGCCAGCTCGTCCTTGATCGCCGAGACCGGGGTCAGCGCCTTGCGCGCGGTCAGCCAGGCCACGCAGGCCGTGACGGCGGCCAGCAGCAGCACGCCGAGCGCGGTGGCCGGCGGGTACCAGGGGCTGATGTACCAGGGGAGCTCGGGGGTGTAGGCGTAGATCATCCAGGGTCTGCCGCCGACGTGCGCCCGGAAGCCGACGGTGATCAGGCAGTGGACGCCGCGCACCCGGTTCGTGCAGGCCGTGGTGTCGAGGCGGGCGTCGGTGCCGGTGGCGGTGCTGGTGCTCAGCGGCGGCTGCCCCGTCAGGCGGGGGCTGGCCTGCCGGATCCGGCCGTCCGTGTCGACGACCTGGATGAGGTCGGTGCCCTCGGTGGCGGCCACGGGCCGCAGGCGGCCGGGGGCGTCCCGCTCGACGACGAAGGCGATGCGGCGCGCGGCGCCGGCGGTCTGGTCGGTGAGGAAGCCGGTGGCCATCGTGTGCACGATCGGCGTGACGAGGAGCGCGGTGACGCCGTAACCCGCCAGCGCGCACAGCAGGGCGGCCAGCGTCAGCCGCCGTTGCACGGACCAGCGTCTGAACATGAGCACGCATCCCTCCGATGACCAGATGATCACAGGAGGCGGGAACGGTCCTAATTAGCGGCCTTTCGGCGACAAATGCCGCCGAAAGGCCCTCCAGAGCATTGCTCTATGCGTGCCGCCGCGACCTGACTAGAGTAAGTGAACACTGATGCCAAGGAGTCGATGTGGACCTTGCAGAGTATCGGCGTGCCGCCGCGGAGTGGCTGCGCGACAACGTCCCGGCCGACGATCAGTCAGGGGCCGACGCACTCGCCCGCGCCAAGGAGTTCATGGCCAGGCTCTACGACGCCGGCTACTCCGGCATCACCTGGCCGCGGCAGTGGGGCGGCCAGGGGCTGACACAGGCCGAGGAGCGCGCCTTCGCCGCCGAGGCCCGCGACCACACCCTCCCCACGTACGTCTTCTCCATCGGGCTCGGCATGACCGGGCCGACGCTGGTGGACCGGGGCACCGACGCGCAGCGCGAGCGTTTCGTCCGGCCGCTGCTGCGCGGCGAGGAGGTCTGGTGCCAGCTGTTCTCCGAGCCGGGCGCCGGCAGCGACGTGGCCAGCCTCCAGACCCGCGCCGTACGCGACGGCGACACCTGGGTGGTCAACGGCCAGAAGGTCTGGACCTCGGTCGCCCACCACGCCGACTGGGGGCTGCTGCTGGCCCGCACCGACGTCGAGGTGCCCAAGCACCGCGGCCTGACCATGTTCGTGGTGGACATGCACCACCCCGGCGTGACGGTCAGGCCGCTCAAGGACATGTCCGGCCGGGCCAACTTCAACGAGATCTTCTTCGACAACGTGACGATCCCCGACGAGCACCGGATCGGCGAGGTCAACGACGGCTGGAGCGTGGCCGTCACCACCCTGCTGCACGAGCGGCTGTCGATCTCCGCGGGCGTCGGCATGGGCGGGCAGAAGGACAACCCGGCCACCTTCGAGGCGCTGCGCGAGACGCTCGACACCAGCGACCCGCTGGTCCGCGACCAGCTCGTCGAGCTGCACATCCGCAGCCGCGCCCTGGCCCTGTTCAACCAGCGGCTCGCCCAGGAGACCAGGGCGGGCATCTTCCCCGGCGCCCGCGGCAGCGCCGCCAAGCTGCTGCTGGCCGAGCTGACCCTGTTCCAGGCCGACCTCGCCACCCAGCTGGCCGGCCCCGAGTCGGTGGTCGGCGACCACCCGCTGTCCCGGTCGATCTCGCTGGCCCCCGGCATGGCGCTGGGCGGCGGCACCAACGAGATCATGCGCAACATCGTCGGCGACCGCGTCCTCGGCCTGCCGCCGGAGCCGAGGGTGGACAAGACCGTGCCGTTCAAGGACCTGAAGGTGGGGACGCAGGGGTGAAGCTCGTACTCAGCCAGGAACAGCAGCAGCTCCGCGAGGCCGTGCGCGACTTCCTGCGCGCCGCGTCGCCGCTGCGCAAGGCCCGCGAGGGCTACGACCCGCAGGTGTACGCCCGGCTCAACGGCGAGCTCGGCCTGTCCGGCCTGGTCGTCCCCGAGGAGCACGGCGGCGCCGGGGCCGGGCTCGCCGACCTCGCGGTGGCCCTGGAGGAGACCGGCGCCGCGCTGCTGCCCGGCCCCTTCCTCGCCACCCAGTTCGCCGCGCTCGCGCTCACCCAGGTGCCCGACAAGGAGCTGCTGGGCGGCATCGCCGAGGGCCGCGTCGTCGCCACGCTCGTCCAGCCGGAACACGACCTCGCCTTCGACGGCACGGCCGTCACCGGCGCCCTGCCCCGGGTGCTGTCCGGCATGGAGGCCGACGTGCTGCTCGCGCCCGCGCCCGGCGACGGCGGCGTGGTGCTGGTGGCCGTCGACCTGGCCGGCCCCGGTGTCACGCGGACCCCGCTGGAGACGCTCGACCTCACGCGCGGCCAGGCGCGGGTGACCCTGGAGCGCGCCCCCGCCCGCGTGCTCGGCCGCCCGGCCGCCGGCAGCGGCATCGGCGACCGGCTGTGCGTCGCGCTCGCCGCCGAGCAACTGGGCGTGCTGCGCGCCTCGCTGGACGCCATCGTCGCCTACGCCAAGATCCGCGTCGCCTTCGGCCGCTACATCGGCTCCTACCAGGGCGTCAAGCACAAGCTCGCCGACATGCACGGCAAGCTCGAACAGGCCGAGTCGATCGTCAGGTACGCCGCCTGGGCCGCCGACGAGTCCCCCGCCGAGCTGCCCGGCGCCGCCGCCCTGGCCCAGGCGTACGTGGGCCGCGCCTGCTTCGAGGTCGCCCGCGACCACCTCCTCCTGCACGGCGGCATAGGTTTCACCTGGGAGCACGACGCGCACCTGTTCTACAAGCGGGCCAAGACCGACGAGGTGCTGCTCGGCCCGCCCCGCATCCACCGGGCCCGTCTCGCGGAACTCCTGGAGCTGTAGATGGACATCAGCGGCCTTCCCGGCTTCTACGCTATCGCCGCCGCCGACCCCGGCCGCCTGGCCGTGATCGACACCGATGGCACGCGGACCACGTACGGCGAGCTGCTCGCCCGGGTCAACCAGGTCTCCCACGGCCTGCGGGCCCGCGGGCTGGGCAAGGGCGACGTGGTCGCCGGCGTGCTGACCAACGGCATCGACGCCGTCGTCATGCTCATGGCGACCGGCCAGATCGGGCTCTACTACGTGCCGGTCAACTGGCATCTCACCGAGTCCGAGGTGTCCTACATCCTGGCCGACTGCGACGCCAAGATCGTGGTCACCGACGCCGCGCACGCCGTGCCGGGCGCGGAGATCGGCACGTCCGGGCTGGCCGAGGGGCAGCCCGCGGACGCCCCCGCCGAACGTACGGCAGGGGCGGTCATGTGGTACACCTCCGGCACCACCGGCTTCCCCAAGGGCGTGCAGCGCGCGCTGCCCGACGCCGAGCCGGAGGCCATCGTGCCGCTGTACACGTGGTTCCTCGGCGAGGTCGTCGACCTGACGCCGGGCGACGCCGTGCACCTGGTGACCTCGCCGATGTACCACTCGGCGCCCTGCGCGCACACCCAGTTCGCGCTGCACCTCGGGCACACGGTGGTGATCACGCCCAGGTTCGACCCGGTCGACATCCTGGAGCTGATCCAGCGCCACCACGTCTCCAACGCCATGATGGTGCCGACCATGTTCCACCGCATGCTGCAGCTCCCCGAGGACGTCCGGGCCAAGTACGACGTGTCGAGCCTGCGCCAGGTCATCCACACGGCCGCGGCCTGCCCGGTCGCCGTCAAGCAGGCGATCATGGACTGGTGGGGCCCGGTGCTGTACGAGTACTACGGCTCGACCGAGTCCACGATCGCCTTCTCCGTCAAGCCGCACGACTGGCTGGCCCGGCCCGGCACGGTGGGCCGTCCGGCGCCGACGTTCGAGGCCAGGATCCTCGACGAGAACGGCGAGGAGCTGCCGCCGGGCGAGCCCGGCATGATCTACGTCAAGTCGTCGATGGGCTCCTTCGAGTACCGCAAGGACCCGGCCAAGACCGCCGCCAGCATGCTGGGCGATTGGTACGCCCCCGGCGACATCGGCTACCTCGACGACGACGGGTTCCTGTTCCTGTGCGACCGGCGCACCGACCTGATCGTCTCCGGCGGGGTGAACATCTACCCCGCCGAGATCGAGGCCGTGCTGCTGGAGCATCCCGCGGTGGCCGACGTCGCGGTCATCGGCGTGCCCGACGAGGAGTGGGGCCACAACGTGGTCGCGCTCGTGCAGCCCGCCGAGGGCGTCGAGCCGGGCCCCGCGCTCACCGCCGAGCTGCTCGAACACTGCGGGCCCCGGCTCGCCCGGTTCAAGCACCCGAAGGTCGTGGAGTACCGCGACCGGCTCCCGCGCACCCCCACGGGGAAGTTGTCGCGCTCGAAGGTGCGCGAGGGTTACCTGGCCGAGGCGGGGAACACCACCTCCTCGCTGTAGTCGCGGCCGTCGCCGAGGTAGAAGCGGGTGGCCAGGGTGCGGTCGGCGGTGTCGAAGACCGTGGTCCACAGCGTGCGGAACGGCGCGGCGGGATCCGCCGCCGGCCGGACCGCGTGCAGGCTGTCCCGCAGGTCGTCGGCGGACATGGTGGCGCCCTTGCTGCGCTCGTACAGGGTGCGCAGCCGGCCGTAGGTGCCGAGGCTCGACGGGGTGTCGGCGGGCAGGGCCATCGGGTCGGGATGGCGGTGCAGCAGGTGGTTGGTGACGCACAGCGGGCCGTCGCCGAACTCGACGGCGTGCTCGGTGCCGTCCGGGCCACGCTCCCACACGAACGCCTGACCGTGGGCGTCGGCGACCAGGTAGTGCAGGGGCAGGCCGAGGTCGTACTGCTTGGCTCCCAGCAGCGCCTGCTTGGCCTGGGCCGCGGTCTCGCAGGTGTCCATGAGGAACCGGGGCAGTTGCAGGGTGCCGAGCCCGACCTGCGGGACGTCCAGCCGCGGCGGGGTGGCGGTCTCGGCGTCGGCGATCAGCAGCATGACGGCCAGGCCGGCCTCGTTGATCCCGTCGATGCAGCCGTCGAGGCCGTTCATGGTGATGACGGTCGAGGCGAGCCCGTCGTCGGGCACGGTGCTGATCACGTACGGGCGGGCGGCCATGGGCAGCTCGCCGGGGCTGGGCGGCTCGCCCGCGATCTGGCTGGTGGTGTACAGGAAGAAGTCGTAGTTGCGGCCCACCCTGCCGTGCCCGTCGGCGGAGGCGGGCGGCGGGCACCACAGAGCCGAGCAGGCGGCGTCCGCGGGCACGTAGTTCCAGCCGTCGAGGGCCAGCTCGTCCTGGTCGGGGTCGAGGCCGAGCGCCGCCGCGGCGCCGTCCATGCGGGCGTGGTGCTGCGGCCAGTTCCGTTCGAACCAGGACATCCTCGCTCTGATCACCGCCGGGTCGGCGGTCATGGGCGACCAGCCGAGCCGGCGCGCCTCCTCGGTGAGCACCCGGCCGATCTCGAACTGGCTGCCGGTGACGGTGAGGTGCGTGACGAGCTGGAAGTCGTCGTTGCCGCCCGCCACGCAGGTCATGTTGGTCATGCCGCCGATGTTGCCGCCGCCCGCTGACCGGGCTCCTACCGCCGGCTGACCGCCCGCCGGACGGCGATCAGCCGGTCAGCTTCCGCACCTGCTGGACGACCACCAGGACGGTCAGCGTCCCGAAGAACGCCACCGACCAGACCAGCGCCGCCAGCCGGTACGACCGAACCCTGATCGCCTCCGGCAGCGCCCGCCGGTTCAGCACGATCAGCAGGATCGAGTACACGAACATCATCACCGCCGCGAAGCACGCCGAGAACACCAGCAGGATCAGCGGCTGGTCCAGCCCGAGCAGCAGGATCGCGATCCCGACCAGCGTCATCGCCCAGACGGTGACGAAGTACACCCGGTTCACCGAGACGGGCCGGTCGCGCAGGTAGACCGTCTTGATCGTGTCCGAGGCCAGCCGCGAGGTGTAGTCGACGATGCCCATGGCCGAGGCGAACAGGGCCAGCGCGCCGATCACCCAGAACAGGATCCCGAACCAGGTGCCGACCACGCCCTGCAGCACCTCGCCCTCGACCTTCAGGAAGCCGATGTTGTCCTTGCCCGCCACCTCCGGCCGGCCGAAGACGGTCGAGTAGGCCAGCATCGACATCAGCCCGATCGTCAGGAACGACACCAGCGCGAACGTGGCGCCCTGCTCGGCGTTGGCGAAGCGCCACCACCGGCGCCAGCGGGCCAGGTTGTCCTGCGTGGGCGGGAACTGGAAGCCGGTCGAGGCGGCCGCCTCCTCCTCACCGGTGACCGGGCTGACCAGGCGCGGGACGTACGAACCCATGCCGAAGCCCTTGTCGCGGATCCAGTTGCTCTGGCACAGGTTCTGGCCGCCGCCCGCGCCGGCGTAGGCGACGGCGCCCATGAGCACGGCGATCCCGAGCTCCCCGGCCGGGAAGCGGGCGCCGACGGTGAGCCCCCTGCCCAGCTCGACCCAGCTGTCGGCGTTGACCGCGAACAGGATCGCGACCACGGCCAGCGTGGCCACCAGGGCGATCTTCACGAAGATCACCCGTTCGAGGAGCGTGTAGATCACCGGCGCCAGCGTCAGGCCCAGCGCGATCACGACGAGCATGCCGATCGCGATCCAGCGCACCCCGCCCGCCCCGGCCCCGGTCAGGTACGTCACCATGGTCGCGGACGTGGTCACCCACCCCGGCCACAGGTTCGAGGCCAGCGTCAGCACGACGAAGACCAGCCCCCAGTGCCGCCACATCCGGCTGAACCCGGTCAGCGCGGTCTCGCCGGTGGCCAGCGTGTACCGCTCGATCTCCATGTTCAGGAACCACTGGGTGACGATGCCGACCGCGGCGCCCCAGACGAACACCAGCCCCACCTGGGAGGCGATGTAGGGCCAGAGGATGAACTCGCCCGACGCCAGCCCCACCCCCGCCCCGACCAGCCCCGGGCCGATGACGCGCCAGGTCGAGCGGGGAGGGTCGGGCAGGTCGCGGACGGCGACGGAGGGCAGGACTCGCGCGGGGACGGTGGGGGTGAAGTCCGTCATGCGGATCTCCTCGTTCGGCTTCCCGTACCGTCACCTTACGCAGATCGCTTACGCCGGTGAACTATCCGGTCAGGGTCACCACGTAGTCCCCGTGGTCGGTGAGCCCGTCCACCCGCCCGCCGGACTCCATCAGGCCGCCCAGCACCTCGCGCATCGCCGCGCGCCAGGCCCTGGCCGCCGCCGGGTCGTGCACGCGCAGCCGTTCGACGTCGTGCGGCGTGCCCACCAGCACGACGTCCGTGTCCGCCGGCCGCACGACCGGACCGGAGTCGTCCTCCGCCAGCACCTGGGCGCGGCCCTCGGCCGGTTCCACCCGTGGCCCGAGCGGGCGCTCGTCCAGCGGCCACACCGCCAGCAGGCGGTCGGAGGAGTCGCCCTCGTTGATCGCGTCGGCCATGACGCCGTAGAAGTCGCGCAGGTACTTCTGCGGGCGGGCGCCCAGCTTGACCAGGTTGAACCGGGCGTTGCGGCGGACGAGCGGATCGAAGGTCCAGGTGACGCGATCGAGGCCCCGGTCCAGGCACCACGCCCGCTGGTGCAGCTTGAGCGCGTAGCCGATGCCCCGGCCGATCGAGGCGCCCGTCACGTGGGAGTGCAGCGCGCCCTCCGCCGCCCGGAAGCCCACCGACGCGCCCACCAGCACGTCGCCCTCGTACGCGCCGACCACGTAGTTTCCGGTGTGCGCGAACCCGACCATCAGCTCGACGCTGACCGGCGCGTTGCCCGGATCGGGCCGCCAGATCTCGTCGAAGAGCCGGAAGACCTGCGTGAACTCGCCCATCTCGTGCAACTCGCGGATCGTCACACCACTCTTGGCCGCCGCCTCGGCGGCCTCCTCCCGGCTCGTCATGCCCCCCACTATGCCCGCCGGACGGCGAGATGCCCGCCCGCGGTCCGCGGACGGGCATCTCAGGGGCTGCCGGAGATCACTTCACCAGCGGCCCGAGCGTGCGCTCCATGACGCAGTCGTTCTCGAACTTCCGGTCGTAGGACGTCGTGCGGCCGTACCAGTGGCCCCTGACGCGCACGGAGACGGGGGCGTAGTTGCGCGGGCACGCGCCCGGATCGACGTTGAGGTCCTTGATCACGCCGTCGACCTCGTGCAACTCCGCGCAGGCCGTGCGGGGGCGCGGGTGGGTGCCGCCGTCGGGGTCGCAGGTGAGCCGCATCGAGTACGCGCCGCCGCCGTTGCTCGGCGTGACGGTGATGAACAGCAGCACGCCCGGCTCGTCGGCGGCGGCGGCACCGGCCGGGCTCGCCCCGAACGGAACGATGAGCGCGGCGGACGCGCACAGGGCTAGGGCGGCCGTCCTGCGAGCGGCGGTCAGCACGGATGTCATGGGAACCTCCCTGGTCAACGTGCGCCCCGAGAGTGGCGGCGCACGTCAAATGACTACAGGCAGTCACCATATCGATACCACTGGTGAAGGAGTGACAGAATGCTGTCCCCGCTGATCACACCCGCTCCCACCGGCCGGGCCCGGCCGTCCCGCTCAGGCCGCGCCTCCAGGGCCGCGACGCCGGGCCCGGTCGTCTCAGCGCACGGCCTCGATCAGGGCGCGGAGGAGGGCCGTGCGGCGTGGCATCTCGGCCACCACCACGTGCTCGTGGTCGGCGTGCGCGCCGCCGCCCACCGCGCCCAGCCCGTCGAGCGTCGGGCAGCCGGCCCCCGCGGTGAAGTTACCGTCGGAGGCGCCGCCCACCGCCGCGTCGGTCAGCGGGCCCACGTCCAGCCGCCCGGCCAGGTCCTGGGCCAGGGCGTAGAGCGAGGCCGACATCGCGGCTTCGAGCGGCGGCCGGTTGGGGCCTCCTTCGACCTCCAGCCGCGTGCCGGGCACCGCAGGGGCCAGCGCCCGCATCGCGGCGTCCACCCGCAGCTGCTCGGCCACCGTGCTCGCCCGCACGTCGACCCCCACCGTCGCCTCGGCCGGGACGGTGTTGAGCGTCGTCCCGCCGCGCAGCACGGTCGGGGTGACCGTCGTGTCACCGGCTCCGAGGGCGGCGATGGCCAGGATCTGGTGCGCCAGCTCGACGCCCGCGTTCGCGCCCTTCTCCGGCTCCAGCCCGGCGTGGGCCGCCTTGCCGTGCACCCGCAGCGTGTACATCGACGTGCCCTTGCGGGACGTCTTCAGCGCGCCGCCGTCCGCGCTGGCCTCCATGACGAACGCGGCGGCCAGCCCCCGCGCGGTGTCCGTGATCAGCGGCGCGGACGTGATCGAGCCAAGCTCCTCGTCGCCGGTGACCAGCAGCGTGACGCCGTCGAGCGAGCCGAGCCCGGCGAGCGCGTGGAAGGTCTGCACCAGCCCGGCCTTCATGTCGAACACGCCCGGCCCGCGCGCCACGCCGTCGACGACCGACCAGGGGTGGGTCGCCAGCGTGCCGATCGGCCAGACGGTGTCGTGGTGGCCGAGCAGCAGCACCCTGGGCGTGCCGAACGACCAGCGCAGATGGGTGACGCCGTCGATCACCAGGAACTCCGGCCTGGCCCCCAGGTAGCGGGTCCCCATCGCGGCCACGACCTCGGCGCTGCGGGCCACGGCCTCCAGGTCACGCGAGAACGACTCGCACAGGACCAGCTCCTCCAGATCCTCGATCATGCCAGCCGCTCTCCGAGGAACCGGTGGACGTTCCCGCCGATGATCTTGGCGACGTCCTTCTCCGGCAGGCCACGGCCGAGCAGCCCCTCGGTCACCATGGGTAGCCCGGTGGGCCCCTCCAGGCCGGGGATCGACGCCTTGGGGTCGAGGCCGTCGGGCTCCAGGTCCTCGCAGCACGGGGGCGTCAGGTCGTCCATGACCTCGCGGATGAAGTCGGGGCCCAGGCCGACGTGGTCGATCCCGGCCACCTGCGCGACGTGCTCGATGTGGTCGAGCAGGCGGTCGAGCGTCATGTCCTCCGTGCGCTCGGCCAGGAAGGGGGCGAAGAAGTTCACACAGACCACGCCGCCCGTCGCGGCGACCGCGCGAAGCTGGTCGTCGGTGAGGTTGCGGTGGTGGTCGCGCAGCGCGCGGGCCGCGGAGTGGGTGGCCATCACCGGCTTGGTCGCCAGCTCCAGCACGTGGGCCACGCCCGACGCGCCGAGATGTGAGACGTCGAACACCATGCCCAGGCGCTCCATCTCCTGCAGGGCGGCCACGCCGCGGCTGGTCAGGCCGCTGCCGGTGGCGTCCTCGGCGCTGCCGTCGGCCAGCGGCGTACGCCCGAAGTGGGCGATCGAGGCCACCCGCACGCCCAGCCGGTGGACGGTCGAGATCAGCTCGACGCTCTCGTCGAGCCCCGGCATGCTCTCCAGCGCGAGCACCAGGGCGATCTTGCCCTCCGCCAGCGCCGCGTCGATCGCCGAGGCGTCGAGGCAGAGCCGTACGGTGTCGGGGTTGCCCTCCGCGATCACGTGGGCGCACTCGATCATGCGCAGCGTCTGCCGCAGGGCGCCCTCGGGCCGGTACTGGTCGTCGATGAAGACCGGCAGGATCTGCAGGTCGACCCCGCCCTCGACGAGCTGCGGCAGCCACCGCCCGCGGAAGAAGGAGGCCCACTGCTGGGGCGGCCGGGCGGCGACCGCCATGAGCAGATCATTGTGGGTGTCGGCCACGACGGCACGCCGGTGCAGGGGAAGCGTCATGCGAAGGACGTTACCGTGCGCCCCCACCTGCTCCAATGCACCTCAAGTCCGATTTTTCGGCCACATCTTGTTCACCGCACCGAAGACGGGACCTCCCCGACCCTCCGGTACGCCCCGCGCGGCGGCCGGGCGGTGAGCCGCCGGTAGAGCGTCGTCGGGCCGGGCCAGTTGTTGGTGACCCGCCCCTCGGCCGTCTTGTACCAGCTCCGGCACCCCTCGCCCCACACCATGCGGGCCATCGCCGCGTCGAGCTGCCGGGTCCAGGCGGCCATCGCCTCGGGACGCACCTCGATCGGCCCCTGCTCGGCCACCCGCGGCAGGCACGCCATGACGTGCCGCACCTGGCACTCGATCATGTAGATGATCGAGTTGTGCCCGAGGTTCGTGTTCGGGCCGTAGAGCAGGAACATGCTGGGGAAGCCGGGCACCGAAATGCCGAGGTAGGCCTGCGCGCCGTCGCGCCACTGCTCGGCCAGCGACCGCCCGCCGAGCCCGGTGACCTCCATCGGGGCCAGGAACTCGGTGCTCAGGAAACCGGTGGCGTACACGATCGTGTCGGCCTCGCGCAGCCCCTCGGCGGTCTCCACGCCCTTCGGCCCGATCCGGACGATCGGATCGGTGACGACGTCGACGTCCGGCCTGGTCAGCGCCGGGTAGAAGGCGCTGTCGATGACGACGCGCTTGCAGCCGGGCGGGTAGCCGGGCGTCAGCTTCGCCCGCAGGACGGGATCGGGGACCTGGGCACGCAGGTGGGCCAGGGCGCGCTTCCTCAGCAGTCCGGCGCTCCAGCCCTCGGCCAGGGCCGGGTAGAGCGTGGCCTCGGCGTACCGGTAGATCCACTCGCGGTAGGCCCGCTGGAGGCCCGGGACGTAGTGGAAGGCCAGCCGGGCGAGCGGGCCGAAGGTGGCGTCGGGCTTGGGGATCACCCAGTTGGGCGTGCGCTGGAAGACGTCGAGGTGCGCGGCCCGCTCGGCGACGGTCGGGATGAGCTGGGCCGCCGACGAGCCGCTGCCGATCACGGCGACGCGGCGGCCGGTGAGGTCGTGGTCGTGGTTCCAGCGGGCCGAGTGGAAGGAGACGCCCTCGAAGTCGGACATGCCGGGGATCTCGGGCAGGTGGGGGCGGTTGAGCTGGCCCACGCTCATGACGACCACGTCGAACGCCTCGGTGCGCTCGCCGCCGTCGTGGACGCTGGTGACCTGCCAGCGGCGGCCGTCGAAGACGGCTCGCCGTACTTCCGTACCGAAGCGAATTTTTCGCCTGACGTCGTATTTATCGGCGCAATGCTCTAGATAGCCCAAAATTTCGGGTTGGGCCGGGTAGCGGCGGGTCCAGCTCCCGTACTTCTCGAACGAGTACGAGTACAGGTGCGAGGGGATGTCGCAGCCCGCGCCCGGATAGCTGTTGTCCCGCCACGTGCCGCCGAGGTCGGCGGCCTTCTCGAAGACCGTGAAGGAGCCGATCCCGGCACGCCGCAGCCGGATCGCCATGCACAGGCCGCCGAAGCCCGCTCCGATGATCGCGACGCTGGGTGCCATGCCGTCCTCCGCGAAGTCAGGATCCACTTACAGTACGCCGAACCGCGTTCTGACGACACCCTCCGCCACGCCCCGCGCGACCCTTCCGCGGGCCGGTAGTCTGCGCAGGTGGCTGCTGTGACGCTGACTGAGGTGATCGAGGTGCTCGAGGCGGCCTACCCGCCCGCCCGGGCCGAGTCGTGGGACGCGGTGGGGCTGGTCTGCGGCGACCCCGCCCGCCGGGTGCACAAGGTGCTGTTCGCCGTCGATCCGGTCGCGGTCGTGGGTGAGGAGGCCCTCGACTGGGGCGCCGACCTGATCGTCACCCACCACCCGCTCTACCTGCGCGGCACCACCAGCGTGGCCGCCACCACGCCCAAGGGCCGCCTGATCCACCGCCTGATCAAGCACGAGGTCGCCCTCTACACCGCCCACACCAACGCCGACACCGCCAATCCCGGCGTCTCCGACGCCCTGGCCAGGGCCGTGGGTCTGACCGGCGACCTCGTACCGCTCCAGCCCTTCCCCGACGACCCCTGGCGCGGTCTGGGCCGCATCGGCGAGCTGCCCGAGCCCACGACGCTGGGGGAGTTCGCCGCGCGGGCCGCCAAGGGGCTGCCGCGCACCGCCGGCGGCCTGCGCGTGGCGGGCGACCTGGCCCGGCCGGTCTCGCGCGTCGCGGTCAGCGGCGGCGCGGGCGACTCGCTGCTCGGCGCGGCCAGGTCAGCGGACGTCGACGTGTTCCTCACGGCCGACCTGCGGCACCATCCGGCCGGTGAGTTCGTCGAGTCCGGTGGCCCCGCCCTGATCGACGCCGCCCACTGGGCCACCGAGTGGCCCTGGCTCGACAGCGCGGCGTCCATCCTGCGCTCCAGTGGCGTTACCGTTGAAACGCGCGTCTCCGCCACGGTCACCGATGCTTGGACAAGAGGATATTGATCATGAAAGCAGCCCCTGAGGCCCAGAAGCGACTGCTCGACCTGGCAGAGCTCGACTCCGTGATCGACCGGCTGGCGCACCGTCGGCGCACCCTGCCCGAGCTGGCCGAGATCGACGAGCAGTCCAAGCGCCTGGCCCGGCTCGTCACCCAGGTCATCGAGGCCGAGACCGAGGCCGGCGACCTCGCGCGCGAGCAGACCAAGGCGGAGAACGACGTCGACGCCGTGCGCACCCGCGCCGACCGCGACCAGAAGCGCCTCGACTCCGGCGCCGTGACCTCGCCCCGCGACCTGGCCGGCCTGCAGTCCGAGATCGCCTCGCTGCAGAAGCGCCAGGGCGACCTGGAGGAGGTCGTGCTGGAGATCATGGAGCGCCGGGAGGCGGCCGACAGCAAGGTCACCGACCTGGTCGCCCAGCGCGACGAGGTGGCCGCCACCCGCGCCGCCGCCGAAGACCGCCGTGACGCCGCGCTGACCGAGATCGACAAGGAGGCGGGCGAGGTCCGGGGCCGCCGCGCCGCCGTCGCCGGCGAGATCCCCGCCGACCTGCTGAAGCTCTACGACAAGCTCAAGGAGCAGTACGTCGTGGGCGCCGCCATGCTGCACGGCGGGCGTTGCCAGGGCTGCAAGGTGGCCCTGTCCATCGCCGAGATGAACTCCATCAAGGCCGCCCCCCACGACGAGGTGCTGCGCTGCGAGGAGTGCCGGCGGATCCTGGTCCGCACCCCGGAGTCCGGCCTGTGACGTCCTACGTCATCGAGGCCGACGGCGGCTCGCGCGGCAACCCGGGCCCGGCCGGCTACGGCGCGGTCGTCAGGGACGCCGCCGACGGCCAGGTGCTGGCCGAGGCCGCCGAGGCCATCGGCGTCGCGACCAACAACGTGGCCGAGTACCGGGGGCTGATCGCCGGGCTGACCGCCGTGCTGGGGGTGGGCGGCGAGGGCGCCGAGGTGGCCGTGCGGATGGACTCCAAGCTGGTCATCGAGCAGATGGCCGGCCGCTGGAAGATCAAGAACGAGGGGCTGCGTCCGCTCGCCCTTGAGGCCGGCGCGCTGGCCAGGCGGCTGCGGGTGGTCGAGTGGACCTGGATCCCGCGCGAGCACAACAAACACGCCGACCGGCTGGCCAACGAGGCCATGGACGCCGCCGCCAAGGGCCTGACCTGGAAGGCGGGCGGCACCCACGACACCGGCGCGCCGGGGGCCGCGGCCGTCCCGGCTGCGGGCGTGCCCGCGGCCCGCACGCCGGCGCCGGTCGTCGAGCAGACCGACCTCCTCGACGCGGGCGCCATCGCCGAGCTGTCGGCCCCCACGGCGTCCGTGGCCGCCGCCCAGCAGCGCTCCAAGGGCACCGGCTGGGCCCCGCCCACCCGGGTGGCCACCTCGTTGCTGCTGCTCAGGCACGGCGAGACGCCGCTGTCGATCGAACGCAGGTTCTCCGGCCTCGGTGACGCCGAGCTCACCGCCAACGGGCTGGCCCAGGCGGCGGCCGCCGCCGAGCGGTTGTCGCGGGAGCCGTACCGGCCGGACGTGATCGTCTCCTCGCCGCTCAAGCGGGCCAGGCAGACGGCCGAGGCCGTGGCCCAGCGCACCGGGCTCGACGTCGAGATCGACGAAGACCTCAGGGAAGCCGATTTCGGTGCCTGGGAGGGGCACACGTTCACCGAGGTGCAGCGTGAGTGGCCCACCGAGCTGGCCGCCTGGCTGGCCGGCCCCGACGCCGCGCCGCCCGGGGGCGAGAGCTTCGCCACGGCGGCCCGCCGCGTCCAGGCGGTGGGGGAGCGGCTGGTGGAGCGCTACGAGGGCAAGACCGTGCTCGTCGTCTCCCACGTGACGCCGATCAAGATGTTGCTGCGCGACGCCCTCACGGCGCCTCTGGGCGCGCTCTACCGGATGCACCTCGACCTGGCCTGCCTGTCGCTGATCGAGTACTACGCCGACGGCCCCGCCGTGGTGAAGTCGTTCAACGACACATCCCACCTCCGCTGAGCACGCGACGTGCTCGGCGACACGACCCACTCGCCTTGAGCGCGGCGGTGGCGAAGCCGTACACCGACCAGCCGGCCTGCGTTGGGCGTGGTGGTGGTGAAGTGGTGATTGGTGGTGAAGTCGTACACCGACCGGGCCACCTGCGTTGAGCGCAGTCGTGCTTCGACCGGTCCAGCTACGTTGAGCGCGGCCACGCCGGGAGCCGCCAGAACATCCCGGCGCGGCCGCTGCTGCCTCCGCCCCCCTCAGGCGGTGACATGCCCATCCCACCCAATCGATCTTGCGACTCGCTTGGGAACGGCTTGAGGTTTGATAACCTCCCTGAAGACGAGTCGGCCGGGCGGCCGCGTCGGGCCTTCGGGCCCGCCGAGGAAGGTCCGGGCTCCACAGGGCAGGGTGGTCGGTAACGCCGACCCGGGGTGACCCGCGGGACAGTGCCACAGAAAGCAGACCGCCTCCCGCCTCGGCGGGAGGTGAGGGTGAAAGGGTGGTGTAAGAGACCACCAGCGCCCACGGTGACGTGGGCGGCTAGGTAAACCCCACCCGGAGCAAGGTCAAGAAGGGACGCTCTCCGGAGCGTTCCGCGCGCGACGTTCGAGGGCTGCCCGCCCGAGCCGCGCGGGTAGACCGCTTGAGGCCGCCGGCAACGGCGGCCCTAGATGGATGGTCGCCCCTTCGTTCGCGAAGGACAGAACCCGGCCTACAGGCCGGCTCGTCTCTCACCTCCCAGTTCCTGGGCCTCGCGGCCGTGCACGATCAGGGCGTACAGCACCAGTACGTCCACCGCGATGACCGCGAGCGACCACCACGGGTTGACCGCGATCCAGGTGAGCTGCGTCATCGCGTTGATCATGACGAGAACCACCGCCACGACGCGGGCCCAGGTCTGCCCCACGGTCACTGCGATACCGGTCAGGAGCAGGACGATCCCGAACAACAGGTGGATCCAGCCCCAGGTGCCGATGTTGAAGAACAGCAGGCGGGATGGTGTGCGGACGAACAGCCCGCTGTTGATCACCGCATAGAGACCGGTGATGATGTTGAACACGCCGGACATGATCATGAGCATGCCGGCGAACCATACCCAGCCAACCCAGCCCGTGACGGGCCTGCTCTGGTACGTCATCGTCGAACCCTCCCCCGTGAGTTCACGTACACCGGCTGTCACCTGCCCGTCGAGCTCCGGTGTATGCGTCTTCCCAGCTCACGAGGTTTCGACGACCCGTCAGGCGCCCGGCGGCGAGGCTCGGAAACCCAGGCACCTCCAGGAACGCCTGACGGCCCGTGGCGGGTCAGGAGGAGCGGGTGTCCCAGGCGGCGAGGATGGCGGCCTCCTTCTCCGGAGCCATCCCGTGGACCATCCTTCGCCCGTAGGAACGCTGCTCCTCCGGGATCTCCCGCAGCCACGCCCACGTGTCACGGACGGTCTCCGCGACCGGACGCGCCCGCAGCCCCGCCGCCTCGGCCTTGCCCGTCGGCACGCTCCAGAAGTTGTCGGTCTCCTCCGACGGCGGCCCGCCCCACAGCGGCAGCTCCACGAACGCCCCGGCCCCCTGCGCGACCAGGAACTCCGCGTCCATCCACACGAACTCCGCGTCGGACCCGGTGACCTGCTTGCACAGCTCCAGCCACTCGCCGTAGGTGGTGTTGCCCGCCGGGCCGGTCACCGCGAACCGGCCGGCGACGCCCCGCTCGGCCTGGTCGAGGGTGAAGATGGCCACGTCGCGCGCGTCGACGAGCTGCATCGGCGCGGCGGGATCGCCGGGTGCCAGCACCCGGCCGCCCCGCGAGATGCGGGTCAGCCACCAGGGCAGCCGGGCCACGTTCTCGTACGGGCCGAGGATCAGCCCCGGCTGGATGATCAGCGCGTTGCCGTCGAAGCCCTGCTCGACCGCCCGCTCGCACCCGGCCTTCAGCACGCCGTAGTCGCCGTCGTCGGGACCGGCGTCGGGCTCGCACGGCCATCCGCCGGTGTGCTCGGTCGCGGCCTTGGCGGGGAACCCGTCGAGGGCCGAGACGCTGGAGATGAACGCGTACGTCGCCGCCCGGCCCGACAGCGCCCGCACCGATTCGCCCACCACCCGCGGCACATACCCGGACGTGTCCACAACGAAGTCCCACGACCCACCGTCGGCCAGCCGCTCCAGGTCGGCGACGGACTCCCGGTCGCCGCGCACGGTCTCGACGCCCGGCACGTCGCCGCCGCTCCGCCCTCTGTTGAACGTCGTGACCTCATGGCCACGCGCCAACGCCTCCTCCGCGATGGCGCGCCCCAGGAACCCCGTGCCGCCGATGAGCAAAATCTTCATGAACCCATCTTCGGCGCCCGGCGGGGCGCGGGCTCACAACTTCACGGAGAGCGAAGACCGCAGCGGCGGCACCACGTGCACCCGCGCCGACCCGATGTCGAAGTACAGGCCCACCAGCTCCAGCTTGCCCGCCCTGACCTGCTCGTCCACCTTCCGGTAGGTGCGCAGGTTCTCCAGCTGCTGCTGGACGTTCACCCGGCACAACACGTCGAGGGCCCCCTTGTGCAGCCGGTCGCCCTCGGTCTCGATGAACCTGGCCAGGCTGTGGTTCCCGTGCCGCAGCCACCGCCGCAGCCCCGGCAGGCTGCCGGCCTGCACCCCGGCGCTGAGCACCCCCGCCATGGCCCCGCATCCCGAATGCCCGCACACGGTGATCGTGCGCACGCCGAGCACCTGCGTGGCGTACTCGATCGCGGCCACCACCGAGTCGTCGTGCGGCTCGGAGCCCCGGCGCGGCACCAGGTTGCCGATGTTGCGCACGGTGAACAGGTCGCCGGGACCGCTCGCCGTGATCAGGCTGGGCACGATCCTGGAGTCGGCGCACGTGATGAACAGGTGGGTCGGCTGCTGCTTGCGCGCGAGCTCGGTGAAGATCGGCCGGACCAGCGGCGCCGTGGTGCGGTGGAAGTCGCGCGCCCCTTCGGCGCAGGTCGCCGGGGTCGAGCCGCCGTCGTCGGGGATGGCGCGGCGCTGCGGGCGCGTCCGCCGCTGCGCCCACGGCACCCACCGCCGGTCCGGCGACCTGCCGGGGTACGCGCGGGCCCCACCGGCGGCCAGCGTGTACCACTCGTCGTGCGGCTCGTCGAGGTCGACCGTGCCGCCCGCCTGCTCGTGGTCCAGCCGCCAGGAGTGGACGGCCTCGAAGGCCGCGTTGTCCATGAACTCGATGGTGAGGTCGAGGTCGACCGGCGTGCCCGCGGGGATCGACCGCAGCTCGTGCGTGAGCCTGGGCACGCCGAGGAACGTCAGCGAGCCGCTGATCGTCACGTGCAGCCGGCCGTCCGGCTCCTCGCGCCTGCGCACGCTCACCCAGGTCAGCCGGCGCAGCGCCAGCAGCGCGGCCAGCGCCACCCCGGCCAGCACCCCCTCGGCCAGGCCCAGCACGATCACGGTCACCACGGTCACGACATAGACCGGCACCTCGCCGTGCCCGCGGTCCTTCCTGACGCGCGCCAGGCCCACCATCCGCACGCCGGTGAACACCAGCAGCGCCGCCAGCGCCTCCAGCGGGATCAGCCGGACCGACCAGCCGAAACCCACCGCGAACCCCAGCACCCACACCCCGTGCAGGATCGACGCCGACCGGGTGCGCCCGCCCGCCCGCACGTTCGCCTCCGTACGCACGACGCCGCCGGCGATCGGCAGGCCGCCCAGCGCCCCCGACACCATGTTGGCCACGCCCTGGCCGGTCAGCTCCTGGTCGAGGTCGGCGCGGCGGCCGGGGTGCGTCCCGTCGGCGGCGGACGCGCACAGCAGCGACTCGACGCTGCCCAGCAGCGCCACGAGCAGCACCGCGCCCACGATCGTGTGCCAGTCGGCGGACGGCAGCACGGGGAAGCCCCACCCGGAGAAGCTGCCCGCCAGGTCGACGCGGGTGACGTCCCAGTCGGCCAGCCAGGCGACGCCCGCCGCGGCCGGCAGTGCGACCAGCGGCGCGGGCACGACCCTGACCCGCGCGGGCAGCCGTGTCCAGGACGCCAGCACCACGATCGTGAACAGGCCCAGCGCCATCTTGTGCCCGTGGAGGCCGGCGATCTGGCCGGGCAGCTCGGCGAGGTTGGCCAGGGCCGAGAGCTGGGGCTGCCCGCCGAGGACCACATGGAGCTGGGAGAGCGCGAGGATGACGCCGACCGCGGCCAGCAGGCCGCGCACGACCGCGGGGGAGACGGCCGGGACGACCCTGGCGGCCTTGACCACGCCGAGCACGAGCTGGACGACCCCTGCCAGTAGCGTGATCATGCAGGTGGCCCGCCAGCCGTGGATCCGCACCAGCTCCACGACCACCACGGACAACCCGGCCGCGGGCCCGCTCACCTGGACGGCCGATCCGCCCAGCGAGCCGGCCACGACCCCGCCCACGACGGCGGCGATGAGCCCGGCGGCCGGCGGGGCGCCCGAGGCCGCCGCGATGCCCAGGGAGAACGGGACTGCGACGAGGAAGACCACGAGCGAAGCGGGTAGATCATGCCGTAGCGTACGCAACCAGCTACTGAGGGTATCGCCGATCATGTCGGAAACCCTAGTGGTGCGCCACCCCCGCTTTAGGGGGTCGTCGCGGGGGTTTTACTCATTCGGTAAGGGGCCGGAGATCACCGGTAGTAGTCGTTGTAGTCCTGCTCGGGGGCCCGGCGACGGCCGCCGCCGTTGTCGCCCTGGCCGGGAGCGGCCGCGCCCTGCGACTGCCCGCCGTACGTCGGCCAGTTCGCCGTGCCGGACGGCGGCTCGGGCCAGGCGGGGCCGGGCCCGGCGGTGAAGTCGCCGGTCTCGTACGCGACCGAGGACGGCGCGGGCGGCACCGGCGGAGCCGACAGGACGTCGTCGTAGGCGGAGACCGCGCGGGCGGGGACGGTCGGCGTGCCGGTGGCCGGAGAGGGGCCGGTGATCGGCGAGCCGGAGTCGTCGGCCACGGCCCAGCCGGAGCGCACCTCGTACGAGGCCGGGAACGCGGCGGCCGGCGAGGCGGCGGCGGCGGGCTGCTCCACGAAGGCGGGCCAGGAGCTCGCCGGGCCGCCGTAGGAGGCGGGAGAGGGGTCGTCGAGGATGTCGGGCGAGGCGGCGGGCCAGGAGCCGGAGGTGGCTGCGGCGGGCGCGCCCGTCCAGGTCGTCTCGAGAGCGTCGGCCGCGTTGGGCGCACCGTTGCCGGCGGCGTTGTTGGCCGCGTTGTTGTACGCCGGGAACGGGTCGCTGGTCGGCGCGCCGTGGATCGGCGCGACCGGCGCGACCGGGAAGGACCCGCTGGAGGTGACGCCCGCGTAGGACCCGCCACCGGCGGCCGGGTAGGCGGGGAACGAGCCGCCGCCGCCCGCTGCCGGGACGGCCGGGTGGGCGCCGCTCGCGGGCAGGGGCTCGGGACGCGAGGCCGGCACGACGGGCTGGGCGCCGCCGCCGAGGAGGCTGAGAACGTCGGGAGTGGGCGCCGCGAACGTCACCGTGCGCTGGTCGGCCATGTCGGAGGCGGAGGGGGTGGGCCGCTTGGCGGGCTCCACCAGGTCGGCGAGGTTGGCCGCGGCGGCGGTGGCGGGCTGGCGCTGGGGCAGCGGGGCCTGGACGGTCGCGGCGTTGGGGTCGGCGGCGGCGGCCACGGGCTTGGGCTTCGCGGGACGCTCACGGCGCTCGGCGGGCTGCTCGCGCTCGACGGGACGGGACGCGCCCTTCCTGGCCGCCACGGTGCCGCCGGCGCCGAAACCGCCCTCCTCGGCGTCGCTGCGGATGTTCGCCCAGAACTCCTCGTCCTCGTGGTCGGTGGTCGGGTTGCCCCACTCGTCGACGCCACGCCTGCCACGCTGGCCGGTGCGCACGGGCTTCTGCTTCACCTCGTCGATCGGGGAGAAGTCCGGGCTGAAGTTGTTCATGCGCGGTTCGTGCGCGGCGAACTCGTCGGTGGACCGGGCGTGCGTCATCTCCTCCTTCTCGGCCATCTCTTTCAGCCGTTCCGGAGGGAGAGAGCTCTCCCGGCGGTTCATGGAACGCATGCCCAGTGCCACGACGACGAGCACGAGGAGCACGACAGCGACCAAGCTCACGACGACCGCGATCATTGCACCACCCTCAAAGCCATGGCCTCCCTGTGGCATCGGTGAGATCGCGCGGCCATCGACGCGATCTGCCCCCTTTGATCACCAATGCCTAACAATTGGATCTGATTCTGTCGGACCACTATGAGAGTTGTCACACCCTACGCAAAGAATTGGTCCATCCGGTCTACCTGCGGTGATCGCCCTGTCACTGGATGTTCACCGCCGTCAGCCGGCCCCGGGCGATCGTGTGGTCGGCGATCTCCTTCAAGATCTCGGGGAGGCCGCCCTCCTTCGCCTCGACCTTGTCGTTCAGCGTGTAGACGGTGAACCGGTAGCTGCCCGGAGTGTTGCAGGGCGGTTCGTAGCCCGCCTTCCCACTGGTCACCTTGGCCTGGCCGGAGCCCTCTGGCGGACTCTCGGCGGCACCCGGCCCCAGCTCGGTCGTGGTCGCCGGGATGTTGTAGAGCACCCAGTGGACGGCCGATTCGGAGGGAGTATGGGAATCGACCACGATCGCGATCGACTTCGCCTTCGGCAAGGGTTCGCTGGACCAGCGCAGCGGCGGGCTGCCCTGGCGGCCTCGGCAGGAGAACTCGCTCGGCAGCGGCATGCCGTCGCGCAACTCGGGGCTCGAGACGTTGATCTCCGCGATCTCCTTGGCCTGGGATCTTCCGATGCCCAGGGCGGCGCAACCTGACAGGGTGAGCGCGAAAGCCACCACTGTCACACTGACAGCGGCCCGCCTCACACGTGATGCCGTGTTACACAGCCCCATGCCGGATGATGCTACGCGGCTCTCGGCGGTGCGCAGACCGTTTCCCGATGGTCGGTCGTCGGTAAAGGAGCCGAAACCGGCCAGAATGCGGTGATCTGTGGGGTGAAGTTGGCCACAGGGACGGCGTCGGCGGAGGTTCGGGGGTGACGATCCGATGACCTTCCTGGCCTGCCCGTTCCCGGGGGCGCACGGCGCGGTCGTGGCGTGCGAGCTGACAGGACAAAACGGGCACGGTTTCGGACGGCGCCCAACACGCAAAATTCAGATGCGCCGAACGAGGCAGATGTGCTCTGACACGCGGACAGCGTTTGTGTGGCTTGCGGGCGGAAGACGGCTGCCCACGTTTGTATGGCTTGCGGGCGGAAGGTGGCTGCCTACGTTTCTGTGCCCTGTGGCGCGGACGGCGGCTGCCCACGTTTTCTGTGGCTTGGGGGTGGACGGCGGCTGCCACGCTTCGTGAGGGCGTTTCGCGCGTGGTGCGGTAACGCGCCGCCGGGCCTGGATGGCACGAACGTGGCGCCGCCGACGTGGCCCAGCTCGACAGCCTGCGGCCGGCCGCCACCGAGCATGCACCCGCCGCGCCCGGCCGGCCGTCCGACACGCCGCTCCGCCCGTCCGATCTTTACCTGCCGCCGCGCGGGGCATGCGGAGTCCTGCGCGCTGCCGTCGTGACAGGCGTTTGCGCCCTTCGGCCGGGCCGGACCCCTTTGGGGCTCTGTCCTATAACCCTCCGAACAGCCTGAGCCCCCGTGCTCCCAGCGGGTGCGGGCCCCCTGCGCTCCCGAGGCCCCCGAACAGCGGGAGCCCAAGCCACAGTCCGGCCTCACGCTGCTCTCAGATTCACGTCCCCTGGCCCCGACCCAGGGCCTCGGCACCCGGCCATCGCCCGTCCGCCGGCGCTTGGACTCCGGGCCTCTGCGGGCTGCCGGTACGCGGGGGCCGGCTGGCGCTGACTGTGGGGCGCCGTTGGTGGTTGCTTTCGTGGGCGCCCCTGGCGGTCGTGCGGGGGTGGGGGTGATCTTTGAAGGTCGGGGTCAGATCGTCTTTCGGGGCGTGCGCCCTAAGCTGGGTCTTGTGACGTCAAAAGGCCCACTGCGTGACCCCGCGCACCGCGTCTCGCCCAAGGCTCGCCGTCTGTGGTTGCTGCAGGCGGCGATCGGGTTCGTGTTCTTCGTGGGCGGTTCGGCCGTGGTGGCCGGGTGGGTGGGCGGCAGCGGCTGGGCGTGGGTCCCGTCCTGGTTCGCCGCGCGTTCGTGGTTGTTGCCGCTGGTGGTCGGGGTCGTGCTGACGCCGTTCCTGGCGGCGGAGCCGTTCATCCGGTACGCCGTCCACCGCTGGGAGTTGTCGGGCGACGTCGTCTACGCCAGGTCGGGGTTCCTGACCAGGGAGTGGGTGTTCGTGCCGGTGAGCCGCATCCAGACGGTCGACAAGGGCCAGGGGTGGATGGAACGGCTGCTCGGCCTGGCCACGCTGGAGATCCGCACCGCCTCCCACGCGGGCTCGTCCACGATCAAGGGCCTCGACTTCGAGGTGGCGGCCGGGCTCGCCGAACGGCTCGCCCACCGCGCCGAAGAGCTCAGGGACGACGCCACGTGACCCAGCCGCCACCACCACCGCCCTCTCTGCCCCCTCCGCCGCCACCGCCCATGCCGCCCATGCCGCCCCCGCCCCCGCGCCGCGGCGGCTGAGCCCGAAGGTGCTGCTCATCGACCCGGTACGCATGCTGCCCTCGCTGCTGCTGCCCCTGGTCGGCGTGCTGTTCGTGGGCGGCTTCTCGGCCAGGTCCTACGCGTGGGCGGCGTTCGGCGTGGTCGGCACCGTCGTGTTCGCGGTCATCCGCTGGGCCACCTTCACGTACGAGATCGTCGGCGACCGCCTGGAGACCAAGCGGTCGCTCATCAGCCGCTCGATCCGGACCATCCCGCTGGAACGGGTGCGCGGCGTCGACGTGTCCACCCCGCCCATGCACCGGATTCTCGGGCTCGCCGTGCTCAAGGTCGACACGGGCGCGAGCGGCGACGACGAGGAGGCCGCACTCGACGGCGTCACGCTGGCCGAGGCCGAACGCCTCAAGGCGGTGCTGCTGCGCCGCGCCGTCCAGGTCAGGGCGGCCGAGCACATCCCCGGGCCCGGCCCCGCCCCCGTGGACCGGCCGATCATCGCCGTCCCGCGCCGGTGGCTCCTGTACGGGCCGCTGTCCGGGGCGTACCTGCTCACGCCGTTCGCGCTGGCCGGCGGCGCGGTGGGGCTGGCCTTCCAGTGGGGCGACGACCTGGGGTTCGGCCAGGACGCCGCCTGGAACGCGGGGGAGTGGCTGTGGGAGCACCCCTACCTGCTGCTCGTCGTGGCGCTGCTGCTGGTCCTCGCCATGCCGTTCGTCGGCGGCGTGATGTACGCGGTCTTCAACTGGGACTTCAGGCTCACCCGCCGCGACGGCTACCTCGTGGCCGAGCGTGGGCTGATCAACCGGCGCAGCGTGTCGCTGGAGTCCCGACGGGTGCGCGGTTACGAGATCGTCGACGGTCTGGCCGAACGCCTGGCCGGGGTCGTACGCGTCTGGGCGATCGTGACCGGGCTCGGCGACTCCGAGACGCGCGGGCAGCTCCTGCCGGACGTGCCGCGACAGGTCGCCGTCGGTGTCACCGCCGACGCCGTGGGTCCCTTCCGCTCCACCCTGCGCGCCCATCCGCCCGTCGCCCGCAACCGCCGCCTGTTCCGGGCGGTCTTCCCGTGGCTCCTCCTGGCCACGCTGAGCGCCGCCGGGGCGTGGGCCACAGGAATGATGCTCTGGTGGATCCTGACGGTCCTGGCGTTGCTCCTGGCGGGCGCTGGGGTGTTCCTGGGCCTCGACCGGTACGCCTCCCTGGGGCACGGCTACGACGGCGCCCGGCTGGTGGTCCGGTCGGGGTCGTTGCGCCGCGCCGAGGCCGTGATCGAACGCCGGGCCGTGGTGGGCTGGCGGCTGCGCCAGACCTGGTTCCAGCGACGGGCCGGGGTGCTGACGCTGATCGCGGGGGTCGGGGCGGGCAAGGGCGGCTACGACGCGCTGGACGTCTCGGAGGCTCAGGGGGCGGCGTTTCCCGCCGAGGTGACGCCGGAGTGGCTGGCCCCGTTCGTGCAGCCCCACACCGTCCCGCCACAGAACTGAACGCCTCCGCCGGACCATCCGGCCATGCGGTTCCTGAACGACCCGAGGCCGCGCCCTCCTGTCGAGGTGGGCGCGGCCTGTGGTCGCTGATGGTGTCCCTGGTAGGGGCGGGTCAGTCCTGGCGGCGGGCGCCGAACATGATCTCGTCCCACGTCGGTACGGAGGCTCGGCGGCCGCGCGCATTCTTGCGCGCCTGACGAGCGGCCGGAGCGGGCGGCGGAGAGGGCACCGGGACGTCGTCCTTGCCGGGGCCCTTGGCATCGTCCTTGCCGGGACGCGCGGCCGGCACCGGCGGGGTGCCCTTGGGTGCGCCGGGGCCCGGCTTGGGCCTGGGCGCGGGCGCCTTCTTCTCGGCCACCTCGACCTTCTCGGCCACCTCCTCGGACGCCTCCGGCACGGTCGCGTCCTGAGCGGTCGCGTCGTCCTGGGCGGCGGGCTCCGGTGCCGTCGCCGGGCGCTCCGGCTCGGCATCCGGGGACTCCTCCGTAGCCGTCTCCGGAGCGGCCGAGGACTCTTGGGCGGTCGCGTCGGCCGGCACGTCCTGCGAGGTGTCGGCGGCCGGTGCGTCCTGGGTGGCAGACGTCTCGGTGGCCGGTGCGTCCGGCGTCGCCGTCTCGGCCTGGGCTGCTGTGGCGGCCGACTTCTCCGGACCGGACGTACCGGACTGGGCCGTGGCGTCTGCCTCGGCGGCTGCCGTGGTCGTTGGTGCGGCGGTCGGTGCGCTGTCGGTGGTCGCCTGTGGTTCGGTGGCCTGCGCCTGCGCTGCGGTCGCCGCGTCCTCCGGCTCGGTGGATTCGGGCGCGGGGGACTCGGACGTCTTGGGCGCGGGCTCCGCGGCGGTCGGCGCGTCCGAGGCGGGCGCCTCAGTGGTGGCGGGCTTCTCGCTCAGGGCAGGCGCGGAGTCGGTGGTGACCACCGCGGGCGTTTCGGCGGGTGCGGTGGTGGAGGAAACCTCCGCCGCGGCGTCCGGGACGTCCGTCGCACCGGCTGTCGACGCGTCCGGCGAGGGCGCGGTGGAGTCGCCTGCCTCGGGCGTGGTGGCCTGGGCACTGCCGGTGTCGGAGGTGATGGCGGCGTCTTCGGGCGCGGGAGAACCGGTGGCGTCGGTCTCGGTCGCGGTGGAGACGGGCGTGGTGTCGGCCTCCGGCGTCGTGGAGAGCTGAGCATCCACGGCCGTGCTTGTCGGCTGGGCCTCCGTGGTGGCCGCGGTCTCCGACTGCACGTCGGGTGTGGCGATGGTTTCCCGCCGCACATCGGTCGTGGCGGAGGTCTCCGCCGTGGAGGCGGCCGGGGACTGCGGCTGGACAGGCTCCGGCTGGACGGGCGTCGCGGCGTCGGGCGTCTGGACCGCAGCGGTCGAGGCGGCGGCCGGGGCCGGGACGGAAGCGTCGGGCTGGACGGTGGGCTCGCCACCGGCCGTCGGCGAGGACGGCTGCTCGGCCGGCCGCGCCGCCGGGCCCTCAGGAGCGGCCGACGTCGGCAAAACCTCAGGAGCCGCCGACGTCGGCAGGTCCTCAGGAGCCGCCGACGTCGGCAGGTCCTCAGGAGCCGCCGACGTCGCGGAGACCTCGGGAGCGGACACCGCCGCCTGCCGGCCGAGAGACTCCGGAGCGGCGGGCGACGGGGTGGCGGCCTCAGGAGTGGCGGACGACTGGACGCCGGCCTCCGAAGCGGCGGGCGGCTGCGCACCCGGCGACGGGGTGACCGACGGTTGCCCATCCAGCGACGGGGTGACCGGCGGCTGCGTGCCGGGTGCCGGGGTCGCAGGTGGTTGCGTGCGGAAGTCCGGGGTCGCGGGGGGTTGCGTGCGGAAGTCCGGGGTCGCGGGTGGCTGAGTGGACGCCGCCGGTTCGGCGGGCGGTTCGGCGGGCGACGGGTGGGAGGTGAGCGGGCGGGAGGGCGGCGTGGCGGGCGCGTAGATGGAGTCGTCGCGCTCGCCCGAGCGGCCCGAGCCGAAGTCGGGCAGCCACGGTGACGTGCCGCCGCGGCGGGCGGAGGCGTCCGTGGAGCGGCCGAAGCCGGTCTCGCGGCCCGCGGTCTCCCCGCGCTGGCCCTCCCCACGCTCTCCGCGGGGAGCCTCGGCGCGGGACGGGTCCGGGTGGAAGCCCTCGCCCCGGAAGGGGGCGCGGGTGGTGTCGGGCAGGGACGACGAGTTGTCCGACGCGCTCTCCCGCCCCGGGGACGGCCGGTCGAAGGGCACGTCGCGTCCCGCGAGGTCACGCCCGGGCAGGTCGGGACCGCGGCCGTAGCCGCCGGTGTCGGCGGGCCTGGGCGGCGGGGTGTAGCCGACGGCCGGCTCCTCCGGCTCGCGGCGCACGACCGAGGGGAAGGGCAGCGGGTCGGAGGAGAGCGGCGGCACCGGCTGCAGCTTGGCCACCCGCGGCGCGAACGGCGTGACCGTGGTGTCCTCCACCACGGCGGGATCCGGATCGAAGTCGGCCGACGACAGGCGCATGGCCTCGTCGTCGTGCGGGGAGACGTGGCGCTTGCGCGGGTCGAAGAGCCATTCGGCGTGGCGCGTGTGACCGTTCCAGACGTAGCCGAGCTTGACCCGCCACAGGCCGTCGTCGCGCTTGGCCGAATCCCAGTCGATCTCGTCGGTGGGCACGCCGCGCCTGGTCAGCCGCTCGGCCACCAGCTCGCCGAGGGTGGGACCGGGAGCGGTCTCCCCGGGCATGCGGACGGCGACACGTTGCGCCTGCTGGGCGACGTACTCCCGCTCCTGCAGCACCGGGCCCTCGAACCAGCGGACTCGTTCGACCGGGATCCCGGCGGTGGCGGCGATCTCTTCCGCTGTCTCTCCGGCGCGGATGCGTGCCTGGATCTCCTTGGGGCGCAACGGGCTCTCCACTTCGATCTCGTACTGGCCGAGACGGGAGAAGTTGCCGCGGACGGCAGCACGGAGCCGGTCGTCCACGGGAAGGGTGAAGCGCGTACCCCGCCCGGCAGTAGCCAGCACGAGATAGGTGCCGTCCTCACTCACCGCGACGAGTCGGAGCTCCTGCATGCGAGTCCCTTCGTCAGCGTCGCCATTCTTCCCCCGGACCCTTGAGTCTCTCGCGTGTGCCGGTTGCCTGCCAGCACCGTACCCGGCATGTCCGAACATCGCCTTCCTGGGAAGCCCCGGGGGCGATGTGACGCCGGTCACATTTGTGGATTCCATTTCGTCTAGTGCCCGCCGCTGTGCATGAGGAGGTTAGAGCTCCTCGACGGATTCTGGCGAATCGCGGCGCGTGCTGTTGTGCACTTCAGCGAACTCGCGACAAGGGAGGGACCGGCGTCGGGACGGCGTTCGAGAAGACGTGCCGCATCGGCGGCGAGGTACGGGGCGCCCGCCGAGAACGCCTGCCCGCCGGAGGCGACCTGGCACCAGCTCGCGTCGGCCGCGCCCACGACGAACACCCCCGAGCGCACCAGCGACCGTACGGCGGCGCCGAGCGCGGGCGAGTCGGCCCCGTCGGCGGCGAGCGTGACGACGGACGGGCCGCGCGCGTGCCGCCGGATCCAGTCGAGCCCCGCCAGCACGTCGGCCAGCGAGCCCGACCCCGCGCAGCCGAGCACCCGCACCGACCCGATCCGGGCCTCCGGCGCCCGCGAGGCGACGGCCCTGGCCACGCGCGTGCCGTGCCCGCCGCAGTCGCGCCCGGTGCCGCCGGTGGCGTCGAAGGCGCGCCAGGCCCGGTCGCCGAATTCGGCCCGGGTGACGTCGACGCCGCTGTCCACGACATACACGGTCGTGCCCGCGCCCGTGCCGGCGTCCGTGTCGGCGGCGGCCTCGGCGGGGGCGGGCGCGTCGGCGGGCATGGCGTGGATCTCGCGGTCGGGCTCGACGGCCAGGACTCGGCGGTCGGATCTGAGCTCGGCCAGCTCGCCGACGGTGAGGAAGGTGGCGAAACCCGGCAGGGCCTCGGTGTAGTAACGCCGTACCCGCCATCTCACCTCCGCGACGAGGTCCCGGGCGTCCGCGCGGCTGCGGGCGGTGACGATGTAGGGCCGGGTGGGCTCGGAGGCCGAGGGGCGCAGGGCGAGTCCGGAGGCGGGCGTCATGGCGAGAGGGACAGCGGTCGTCGCGGCCGTCGCCACGGCCGCGGCGAGGTAGACGGAGGGTAGGCCGAATCGTCGGGGCACGAGTTACGAGGATGCCTGTCGCGCAGGTCACAGGAACAACGGGACACGCGCTCGCGTCTATTCACGAGGAAGCTCTTTACCGAACGCATGACCAGAGGGGACTGATCCGGGGGATGACCGGCGAGCAGCGGAAGTTCGAGCTGAGCGTGCCACAGATCCTCGGGAGCGCCCTCGCCGCCGTCACCGCCGCGGTGGCCGCCTCCTACCTGGGGGTGGCGGGCACCGTGATCGGCGCCGCCGTGGTCAGCATCGCGAGCACGGTGGCCAGCGCCGTCTATACGCACTATCTCAAGCGCACCGGCGACCGGGTCAAGCAGCACACGCTGTCCGCGTGGCGCGAGGAGCAGGAGGAGGGGCAGGGCCTGCTCGCCGCCGCCGCGAACGCCACCCCGGCCGCGGGCGAGGAGACCGCCGTGCGCCGGGCCGGCGAGCCGACGGCCGCGCACGCCGTCCAGGGAGGCGGCGACCAGGGGCACGACACGCTGGTCATGCCGGTCGCCGTGCCCGCCGGGCGCAGGGGGCTGCCGTGGCTGAAGATGGCGGTCGCGGCCGCGCTGGTGTTCGCGGTCAGCATGGGCGGCATCCTCGCCTTCCAGGCCCTCGACCACCGGACGCTGCACGAGCGGGTCACCGGCGGGCAGACGCCGGTGAAGGAGCAGCAGCGCGCTCCCGTCCAGGATCAGGGGCGCGACCGCCAGGACCGCGACGACCGGCCGACCGGCGTGACGCAGTCGCCGACCCCGACCCCCACCCCGACGCCCACGGACACGCCGCGCACGCCGCCGCCGTCCGTGACCGGCGAGCCGAGTCCGAGCAGCACGCCGACGCCCACGCCCACGGACACGGTCGAGCCCGTTCCCGAGACGCCCGGGCCCGGCGAGGAGGAGCAGGAGCGTCCCGACCCGGGCGAGCAGCAGTCCAGCGCGCCGGCCACGACCCAGCCCGACGAGCCGCCCGTGCAGCAGGAGGGGCGCTAGACGAGTAAGTCCTAAGTCGTTCGGAGTGCAGGCACGACGAAGGGTGTCGAGGATCGATGTGTGACGAACGACCTCAACACCCTTCTGACCGCACTGTACGTGAAGATCGACGACTGGCTGGGCGAATCACCCCGGCCAGGACGACCACCCCGACTGACCGACGCCGAACTGCTGACCTTGGCAGTCGCCCAGGTCCTGCTCGGCGTGCACTCCCAGACCCGCTGGCTGCGCTACGTCCCCGCACACCTGCCCGGCGCCTTTCCGTACCTGCCCGGCCAGTCCGGCTACAACAAGCGCCTGCACAAGGCCCTCCCCCTGCTCAAAAGAGCGATCCGAGCCCTGGCCCGTGACACCGACCTGTGGGACGACCCGCTCTGGGTGACCGACTCCACCCCGGTCGAGTGTGGCCGTTCCCGCCCCACAGCCCGCCGTTCCGAACTGGCGGGGTGGGCCGGCTACGGCTACTGCCGCTCCCACTCACGCTGGTTCTGGGGCCTGCGCCTGCACCTGATCTGCACCCCGGCCGGACTGCCCATCACCTGGGCCCTGGCCACCCCCAACATCGACGAACGCCAGGTGCTCATGGCCGTCATCGAACACGACCCGGATCTCGTGACCGAACGCCCCGGCCTGCTCATCATCGCCGACAAGGGATACATCTCCGCCGAGCTGGACGCCTTCCTGGCCGAACGGGGGGTGCGGCTGTTACGCCCGTCCTACCGCAACCGCACACCCCGCCCCGGCGAGGAACTCCTCAAGCCCATCCGCCAGCTCATCGAGTCCGTCAACGACACCCTCAAGGGCCAACTCGACCTGGAGCTTCACGGCGCCAGAACCGCCATCGGCGTCGGCGCCCGCATCGCCCAGCGCATCCTGGCCCTGACCGCCGCCATCTGGCACAACCGCGCCACCGGCCAGCCCGTCACCCGATCCCTGATCGCCTACGACCACTGACTCGACTTAGGACTTACTCGTCTAGCCGAGCACCACGTCGAGGTAGTCGTTGGTGAACACCCGGCGCGGGTCCAGCCGGTCGCGCAGCGCGACGAAGTCGTCGAAGCGGGGGTAGACCTTGCGCAGGTACGCGGCGTCCCGGGTGTGCATCTTGCCCCAGTGCGGCCGGCCGTCCAGCCGGTTCATGATCTCCTCCACGCCCTCGAAGTAGGCGGGGTTGGGCGTGGGCCGGTAGATGTGGCAGGCGACGTAGGCCGAGTCGCGGCCGTACGCGGTGGACAGCCAGGCGTCGCTGGGCGGCGTGACGCGGACCTCGACGGGGAAGGTGATCTTCCAGTCCATCCTGTCGATCAGGTCGCGGGTCTCGCGCAGCGCCTGGGCCAGGTGCTCGCGCGGCACGGCGTACTCCATCTCCAGGAACCGCACGTCGCGGCGGGCCGTGAACACCTTGTACGAGGTGTCCACCGCCTCCGAGTCGCCCAGCGCGGCCGCGCTGATCGCGTTGATCCGCGGGATCAGCGCCGGACGCCGCCCGCCGACGGCGCAGGCGGCGCCGAAGATCGTGTTCTCCAGGAACACGTTGTCCAGCCAGTGCTTGAACGGGCTCGGCGGCCTGGCCGGGCCCGCGTCCCTGTTGTTGGTCTTGACCAGGCAGGCGTCGGTGTGCGGCAGCCAGAAGAAGTCGAGGTGCTCGTTGGCCGAGGTCAGCGAGTCGAGCGAGGCGAGGATGTCGGTGAGCGTCATCCTGCGCCGCCGGTTGCGCAGCAGGAACGCGGGCTCCACCCGGAACGTCACGGCCGTCAGCACGCCCAGCGCCCCGAGGCCGACCCGGGCCGCGTCGAACAGGTCCTCGCCGGGCACGGCCGTGACGACCGAGCCGTCGGCGAGCACCAGCTCCAGCTCGGCGACCTGGTCGGCCAGGCCGCCGCTGTCGCGGCCGGTGCCGTGGGTGCCGGTCTGGATCGCGCCGGCGACGGTCTGCTCGGTGATGTCGCCCATGTTGGCCAGGGCCAGCCCGCGCTGGTCGAGCAGCTCGTTCAGCACCTTGAGCGGCGTGCCGGCCAGCACCGTGACGCGGTCCTCGCCGGCGGACCTGATGCCGCTCAGCCCCTCGGGGCGGAGCATGATCCCGTCGGTGAGGGCCACCCCGGTGAAGGAGTGGCCCGTGCCGACCATGCGCAGGCGGCGCCCGGCGGCCGAGGCGTCCCGCACGGCCTGGACGACGTCCGCCACGCTCGCGGGGGTACGCACCTCGGCAGGGGCGCCCGTCTGGTTCCCGGCCCAGTTAGTGAAGACCATGAGGCGCCCCTCCGAGCGTCGTTCCGATTAAACGTGAACGATACTCACTTCTCCCAGCCTTCGGGAACCGGGAAAATCTGACCGGGCTGCAGGTTCTGCTGCTTGATCACGTCGGAGACCGTTACCAGCTGGTATCCCTTGGCCTGCAGCGACTTGATGATCGCGGGCATGGCGTCCACGGTCTGCTTGACCCAGTCGTGCATGAGGATGATGCCGTCGCGCTCGGCCACCTCGAGGGTCTTCTTCTTGATGGCCTCGACGTTCTTGGTGTCCCAGTCGTGCGAGCCGGCCGTCCACAGGATCATGGGCATGCCGAACTCGGTCGCGACGTCCGACACCTGGATGTCGGCCAGCCCGTACGGCGGGCGCAGCAGCTTGGGCTCGACGCCCGCCGCCTTCTTGACCGCGTCCTGGGTCTTCTTGATCTCGGTCCTGATGACCCCGGCGTCGATCTTGGTGAAGTCGGGGTGCCTGTAGCTGTGGTTGCCCACCTCGTGGCCCTCGGCGACCATGCGCTTGACGAAGGCCGGACGGCTGTTCACGTACTGGCCCTCCAGGAAGAACGTCGCCTTGGCGCCGGACTTCTTGAGGGTGTCGAGCAGAGTGCCCGCGTACTGGCCGGGCCCGTCGTCGAAGGTCAGCGCGATGCACTTGACCTGCTCGCAATCGACCTCGGCCTTCTTCGGCGTCTGGGCGAACGCGGGGGCGGGAGCCAGGGTGACGCAAACTGCCGCGATAGCTAGAAGTGAAGAGATTTGTCGGGACATAGCAAAGCTTCCGGTGTGATGGGTGTTGCGAGGGATAACTCCCGACGGTAGCGGATCAGCTCTTCAGAGGTGAAGACGCGTCCGGAAGTCTCAGCAAACCCGAACCTCCGATGCCCACGACCGCCGCCAGCAGCGCCGACCCCACCGCGAACCCGTACGCGTCGGACGCGCCGAACGCGTCGGTGAGCCGCCCGCCCGCCCACGCGCCGATCGCCACGCCGAACCCGATGGAGGTGGAGATCCACGCCATGCCCTCGGTGAGCAGGGACGGCGGCACCAGCCGCTCGGTGAGCGAGAACCCCGTGATGAGCGTCGGCGAGATGGCGAAACCGGCCACGAACGCCGCCGCCGCCATGACCCACGCGTCGTCCACGAACATGATCGGCAGCAGGCCCACCACGAACACGCCCAGCGCGCGGACGAACCGGGCGCGCAACGAGATCCGCCACTCCCGCGAGCCGAACCACAGCCCCGACACCATCGACCCGCCCGCGAACGCGGCCAGCAGGAACCCGGCGGCGCCCTTCACGCCGTGCTCCTCGGCGAAGGCGACCGTGATCAGGTCCACCGAGCCGAACACCGCGCCGAGCCCGAGGTAGACGCACGACAGCAGGGCGATGCCGGGGATCAGGATGGGCGTGCCGCCGGCCGTCCTGACCGGCTGCACGGGGGGCTGCGTACGCCGTTGGGCGGCCAGGGCCAGGCAGCCGCCGAGCATGCACACCACCGCCACCACCAGCCCCGCGTACGGGTTGACCGCCGTGGCCAGCACCGTGACGATCGCCGGCCCGGTGACGAAGACCACCTCGTCGGCCACGGACTCGAAGGCGAAGGCGGTGTGCAGCGTCCCCGTGCCGCCGTGGATGGTGGACCAGCGGGCCCGCACCATCGACCCGATGGACAGCGAGGACGCGCCGATCAGCAGGCCGGAGGCGTACAGGGTCCACTCGGGCAGGCCGAACGCGGCGCTGAGCATCAGCGCGGCCATCGCCAGCGCGTTGATCAGGGAGAAAGGCACGATCACCCGGTTCTGGCCGAACCTGTCCACCAGCCGCCCCGACAGCGGCGCGGCGATCGCGAAGGCCACGTTGGTGGTGGCGCCGACCGCGCCCGCGGTGGCGAAGGAGCCGGTGACGGTGGAGATCAGCAGTACGACGCCGATGCCGAGCATGGACATCGGCATCCGGCCGACGAATCCGGCCAGCACGAATCCTTTGACGCCGGGCCCTTTGAACAACCCCCGGTAAGGCCCGACCACGCTGTTTCCCCCTTACTTAGCGACCCCACGATGGCGCACCGTCTGTCCGGAAGGCAAGTGATATTTCCGGTGAGTGGGTTAACGTGTGCCTGATGTCCGGTCTTCCCTCTCTCCGCGCGGTCCTGCTCATGGTCCTCGGCGTGCTCGTGGTCACCGCCGCGGCCGGAGGAGTCGTCATGCTCATGGGCGATGACCTGGTCAGAACGGCCCAGGAGCCGGTGCGCAGGCCGATCACCCGCGCGGTTCCGGAGGCCGCTCCCCGCCTCGACCAGCTCGTACCCACGACGGCGCCGGTCAAGGATTTCGGCCAGGGCGGGCCGGGCGTCACCGTGACGCCGCCGCGCGTGCTGGCGATCGCGCCCGCCACGGTGTCCCGGCGGACCCGGCTCGCTCTGGGCGCGCTCAAGCACGTGCAGAAGGCCGCCGTCGTGGACGCGGGCGCGGTCAAGATCGCCGGCACGTCGCTGAACCTGCTGGCCGTCGACCCCGCCGACTTCCGCTCCTGGACGCCTCAGCCCGTCGCCGACCAGCCCGCCGTCTGGAGCGCGCTGGCCAGGGGCGAGCTGGTCGCCGAGGCCGGCACGACGCGCAGGTACGGCATGATCCTCGGCGCGATGTACCAGGTGGACGGCGGCCCGAGGCTCCGGGTCGCGGCCTCGGCCACGCTCGGGCTCTCCGGCGTGGACGGCCTGGTCAGCGCGGAGGTGGGCCGGTCGCTCGGCTTCGCGAAGGGCGTCGCGGTGCTGCTGCACGGCAAGCCGGGTACGATCGGCGAGGCCGGGGTACGCCGGCTGCTCGGCAAGGGCGCGCAGGTCGTCGTGCTCGACGCGGCCAGCCGCCCCCAGCAGCAACAGCAACAGCCGCAACAACAACAGCAGCAGCCGGTCACCGTCGGCCGCCCGAACAGCTACCTCGACCTCTACAAGGCCGCCGCCACCCGCTGCCCCGGCCTGTCCTGGACGGTGCTGGCGGCCATCGGCCAGGTCGAGAGCAGCCACGGCCGCAACAACGGCCCCTCCAGCGCGGGCGCCCTGGGCCCGATGCAGTTCATGCCCGCCACCTGGAAGCACTACGGCGTGGACGGCGACGGCGACGGCAAGGCCGACATCTGGAGCCCCTACGACGCGGTGCCCGGCGCCGCCAACTACCTGTGCGCCAACGGCGCGGGCAAGGGCGGCGCCAAGCTGCGCAAGTCGATCTGGTTCTACAACCACTCGTGGGACTACGTGAACAAGGTCATGAGCATCGCCGAGGCGTACGCCCGCACCTACGCCTGAGGCCGGCCGCCGGGCCGGACCGGACGCGGGCAGCAGGTGAGCGCGCACGCGACGGGCTCCGGCTCGTCCATCAGCTCCCTGACCATGCGCACGAACGCCGGATGGGTGCCGGCCGTCGCCGCGCGCTCCATCGGCAGGCCGAGCTCGGCGGCCACCTGCCGGGCCTCGGTGTCGAGGTCGTAGACGACCTCCATGTGGTCGGAGACGAACCCGATCGGCACCAGCACGACCGAGCCGGCGTCCGTCTTGCGCAGGAAGTCGCACACGTCGGGCTCCAGCCACGGCACCTGCGGGGGCCGCTGCGCGACTGCCACACCAGGTGCCACGGCTCGTCGCGGCCCAGCGCCTGGTTGACCAGCTCGGCGCTGCGGCGGAGCTGGGACTCGTACAGGCCGCCCGAGGGGCCGGCGGTCTCGGCCATCGAGACCGGGATGCTGTGGGCGGTGAACACCAGCCGGGCGTCATCGCGGCCGAGCCGCTCCAGCGCCTGGCGCGTGTGGTCGGCCATCGCCGCGACGAACCCCGGATGGTCGCCGAAGTGCCGCATCTTGATCAGCTCGGGGCCGCCCTCGACGGAGATCCTGGCGATGTCCTCGTAGTACTGGCGGCAGCTCGAATATCCGGCGAACGCCGAGGTGGCGAAGACGGCGGCCCGGCGCACGCCGTCGGACGCCATCCGCCGCACGGTGTCCTCGCCGAAGGGGTGCCAGTTGCGGTTGCCCCAGTAAACCGGCACGCCCGCGACCGGGCCCAGCGCCTCGACCAGCTCGCGGTTCTGCTGGTTGATCGGGCTGACGCCGCCGAAGCCCTGGTAGTGCTCGGCCACCGCGAGCAGCCGCTCGCGCGGCACGCCGCGCCCCCGCACGACGTTCTCCAGGAACGGCAGCACGTCGTCGGGCCCTTCGGGGCCGCCGAACGACAGGACGAGCAGAGCGTCGTAATCAGCCACGTGTCAAGCCTAGTCAGGAGAGCGGGCGGTCCGGCCGGAGGGAGCACGAGGGGGAGCGGAGCGCGGCGTCGCCCGCGGAGCGCCGGTGACCAGGTAGGTTCGATCGAGTGAGCGCATTCGATGACATTCGTGACTATGTGGCCATTCCCCGGGTCCTCTCCCTGAAGCTCTCGCCTGACGGCTCCCGTCTGATCTCGGCCGTGCAGGCCCTCAATCCCGACGGCAAGTCGTACGGCACCGCGCTCTGGGCGATCCCCCTCGACGGTGAGCCGTACCGTCTGACCCGTTCCGCCAAGGGCGAGACGGCCGCCGTCTTCACCGACGCCGGGGACGTGCTGTTCACCTCCGCACGCCCCGACACCACCGTCAAGGACGCGACCGACGAGGTGCCCGCGCTGTGGCTGCTGCCGCGCGCCGGCGGCGAGGCCCGTCAGATCGCCACCCGCCCCGGCGGCATCGGCGCCGCGCGCACGGCGGGCGACGTGGTGGTGTTCGCCTCCGACGTGTTCGACGGCGACGAGTCGACCGAGGACGAGCGGCGCAAGGCCCGCAAGGACGCCGGGACCAGCGCGATCCTGCACGAGGGCTACCCGGTCCGCTACTGGGACCACGACCTCGGCCCGGCCCGCACCCGCCTGTTCACCGGCCGGCTCGGCGCCGACCGCCTGGAGGACGTGCGCGAGCTGACCCCCGACGCGGGCGAGGCGCTGCGCGACGCCGCCTTCGAGCTCACCCCCGACGGCTCCACCGTGATCGTCACCTGGCGCAGGTACCTGTCCGGCGGCGACAGCCGTACGGACCTGGTCGCCATCGACGTGGCCACCGGCCGGCGGCGCACCCTGCTCACCGACGAGACGCACGACTTCGGCGGCCCGATCGCCGTCTCGCCCGACGGCACGCGGGTGGCCTGCGCGCGCGAGCGCATCACGAGCACGGACGTCTCCGTCCGGGTTGAGCTGTGGATCGCCGACCTGGCCGGCGGCGAGGGCCGGGCCTACGCGCCCGACCTGTTCCCGATGGACCTCGCCTGGGCCCCCGACTCCTCGGCCCTCTACCTCGTCGCCGACCACCAGGGCCGCCGCCCGGTCTTCCGCGTCCCGCTGGACGGCGAGCACACCAGGCTCACCGGCGACGACGCCGCCTACCTCGGGATCAACGCGAGCGCCGACGGCGCGTACGTCTACGCCCTGCGCAGCAACATCGCCCTCGCTCCCGCCCCGGCCAGGATCGACGCGGCCACCGGCGAGATCGCCGACCTGCTCTCGCCGGCCCCGCGCCCCGAGGTGCCGGGCACGCTGACGGAGATCTCGGCCACCGCCGACGACGGCGCGACCGTGCGCGGCTGGCTCGTGCTGCCCGAGGGCGCCTCGGCCGACAACCCGGCGCCGTTCCTGCTGTGGATCCACGGCGGCCCGGTCGCGTCCTGGAACGACTGGCAGTGGCGCTGGCAGTCGTGGATCATGGCGCAGCGCGGGTACGCCGTCCTCATGCCCGACCCCTGCCTGTCCACCGGCTACGGCCAGGAGATGATCGACCGCGGCTGGGGCGCCTGGGGCCCCCGCACCCAGGCCGACCTCGACGCCATCGTGGACGTCGCCCTGGCCAGGGACGACATCGACAACGAGCGCGTGGCCGCGATGGGCGGCTCGTTCGGCGGCTACATGGCCAACTGGCTGGCCGGGCACACCGACCGCTACCAGGCCATCGTCACCCACGCCGCGCTGTGGAACCTCGACCAGTTCGCCGGCACCACCGACTCCTCCCTGTACTGGCAGCGCGAGTTCGGCGAGCCCGGCTCGGAGCGCTACAACCAGCTCTCCCCGCACCTGGCGCTCGGCAAGATCACCACCCCGATGCTCGTCATCCACGGCGACAAGGACTACCGGGTGCCGATCGGCGAGTCCCTGCGCCTGTGGTGGGACCTGCAGCGCACCGACGTCGAGTCGAAGTTCCTGTACTTCCCCGACGAGAACCACTGGATCCTCAAGCCGGGCAACATCGTCGCCTGGTACGAGACCGTGCTGGCCTTCCTCGCCCAGCACGTGCTCGGCGAGGAGTGGAAGCGCCCGGACTCGGTGGCCTGATGACCGACTTCCTGCGGCTGGCCGAGGACGTCGCCCGCGAGGCCGGGGACATGCTCCTGGCCAAGCGGCCCACGATGTCGGAGGACGTCGAGACCAAGTCCAGCCCCACCGACGTCGTCACCATCCTGGACAAGGCGTCGGAGGAGCTGATCCGCGAGCGCGTCCTGGCGGTCCGTCCGGACGACCGGTTCCTGGGCGAGGAGGGCGGCGAGGCGCCGGGCGCGTCCGACGTGCGGTGGATCGTCGATCCCGTCGACGGCACCGTCAACTTCCTGTACGGCCTGCCCGACTGGGCGGTGTCCATCGCCGTCGAGGTCGCCGGGCGGGTCGTGGCCGGGGTCGTCAACGTGCCGGCGCGGGGCGAGGTGTTCACCGCCGCGCTCGGCGAGGGCGCCTGGCTGGGCGACGTGCGGCTGCGCTGCAACAGCGGGGTGCCGCTGGCTCGGGCGCTGGTCGCGACCGGGTTCGGCTACTCGGCGCCGCGCCGCGAGGTGCAGGGACAGGTCGTGGCGGCGGTGCTGCCGCGGGTGCGCGACATCCGGCGCGGCGGCTCGTGCGCCATCGACCTGTGCTCGGTGGCGGCGGGCCGGGTGGACGCGTACTACGAGCGCGGCACCAACACGTGGGACCACGCCGCGGCCGGGCTGGTGGCGACCGAGGCGGGAGCCCGGCTCGGCGGCCTGCACGGCCGGCCGGTCGGCCCGGAGTTCGCGCTGTGCGCGGCGCCCGGCCTGTTCGAGGAGCTGCACGACCTGCTCGTGCAGCTGGACCCCGAACGCGACTCCTGACGAGGCCGCGGGCATGACAGGACGGCCGGGGCCCGGCGGGCCCCGGCCGTCGCACGCGTAGGTCTAGCGCGGCAGCGGGACGCCGTGATCGTCGGCCAGGCGGCGCAGGTCCTCGATCTCGGCGGTGAGGGTGTCGGCGAGGTAGTCGTCGCCGGTGCTGCGGGCCTCGGAGAGGCCCTTGTAAGCCTGGTCGAGGCGGCGTTCGATCGTGGTGGTGAACTCGCCCATCTCACCTACTCTCTCAGGGGTTTCGATCCGTGCGGGGCGAAGGGACCCCATTGCCAGTGGATGTCCGGGCAATGGGTGTCCCGACGGCATACCCCGGGTTATCGCCCTCTGAAACATGAATTTGTGCGGCCCCTGCCCGGCACACCCCTGGACATGCCTTACCGTGCGCTTATCGAGCCTGTAGGCAGAATGAGACACCGGACCCGGAAAGAGGTGTACCAGGCGTGCGAGTGCTGGTTGTCGAGGATGAGCGGGTGCTCGCCGACGCGATCGCGACAGGGCTGCGGCGTGAGGCCATGGCCGTCGACGTCGCCTACGACGGCGGCGGCGCCCTTGAGCGCACCTCCTACATCGACTACGACGTGATCGTGCTCGACCGCGACCTGCCGGTCGTGCACGGCGACGAGGTGTGCCGCCGGCTGGTCGAGCAGCGCTCGGCCTCGCGGATCCTCATGCTGACCGCCTCCGGCGACGTGGACGACAAGGTGGAGGGGCTCGGCCTCGGGGCCGACGACTACCTGGCCAAGCCGTTCGTGTTCATCGAGCTGGTGGCCCGGGTGCGCGCGCTCGGCCGGCGTTCGGCGCCCGCCCTGCCGCCCGTGCTGGAGCGGGCCGGGATCCGCCTCGACCCGGGCAAGCGGCTGGTCGAGCGCGATGGCAAGGAGATCGTCCTCACCAAGAAGGAGTTCGCGGTCCTGGAGGAGCTGATGCGCGCCGAGGGCGCGGTGGTCAGCCAGGAGGACCTGCTGGACAAGGCGTGGGACGAGAACATCGACCCGTTCACGAACGTGGTCCGGGTGACCATGATGACGCTGCGGAAGAAGCTGGGCGAGCCTCAGGTGATCGAGACCGTGCCCGGGGTTGGGTACAAGTTGTGAGCGAACGGCCAGAGCGCGGGGCGGGGCCGACGCATCCGATGATCAGCCCCCATTCGGCCAGGAAGGCGACACGCGTGCAGGAGGCGCCACCCCCGAGCGGGCCGCCGGCCTGGGACGGCCCGCCCCCGCCCGGCTCCGAGACGCCCGCCCGCAGCACTCTGGAACGGGTCAGGGGCCTGCCGGCCAAGGTGAGCATCCGGTGGCGGCTCACGCTCACCTACAGCGCTCTGGTGTTCGCCGCCGCGGCCGTGCTGCTGTTCGTCGTCTACTCGATCGTCGGCAGGTCGATCGAGAACGCCTGGCCCGACCTGATCACCGACGACCTCGACCCGCTCGACGCCGCCATCATGCAGAACCGGTGGACCCTGGCCAAGGGGCGGGCCGTCAGCAGCGCGCGCGACGCGCTGTTCGGCAGCTCGTTCATGGCGCTGGCCGGGGTCGGCATCCTCGCGCTCATCATCGGCTACTTCGTGGCCGACCGGGCGCTGCGGCCGGTCGCCCAGATGACCAGCGCGGCCCGCAAGCTGTCGGAGAGCACGCTCGCCCATCAGCGCATCGCCCTGCGCGGCCCCAACGACGAGCTGAAGGAGCTGGCCGACACCTTCGACGCCATGCTCACCCGGCTCAACATCGCCTTCGACACCCAGCGCAGATTCGTGGCCAACGCCTCCCACGAATTGCGCACGCCGTTGACGATTAACCGGACCGTCCTGGAGATCGCGTTGTCGGATCCGGAGGCGTCCGAGGACCTCAAAGCGCTCGGGCGCACGCTGCTGGAAGTCAACGCGCGTAACGAGAAGCTCATCGAGGGACTGCTGTTGCTCGCCAGGAGCGAACGAGAACTCGCGGTACGCAAACCGCTCGACGTTCAGGAAGTCGCGCAGACGGCCGTGGAACAGCTCGCGCCCTTCGCCGCCGAACACGGCGTGACCGTTGTGGCCGAACTGGTCAGCGCGCCTACCGTGGGCGACCCGGTGCTTCTGGAGCGGTCGGTCAGCAACCTGCTGGAGAACGCCGTGAAGTACAACCTTCCCGAAAACGGAAAAGTCTGGATCCGAACGGGAATGGCGGACGGGGGGCTGGTTGTTCAGGTGGCCAACACGGGGCAGCACGTCCCGGCGTACGAGGTGAACAGCCTGTTCGAGCCGTTCAGGAGGCTCCACGCCGACCGCGTGGAATCGGCCAAGGGATCGGGTCTGGGGCTGTCCATCGTCCGTGCGGTGGTGCAGGCACACGGTGGAAACGTGACCGCGGTGCCGCGTGATGGCGGAGGACTTGTGGTGACGATTCGGCTTCCGACGCGTTGACCGAGCGTCCTTGAGTGGGCCATGGGGCGCCGACAGGTGACGTTCAGGCGTGTTCGTCCGCGTGTTGATGTAGTGGGGGCGTCTCGTTCTCGCCGTACATGTGGTTGGATGTGCCGTCGAACACGGTGGTGCATGACGCCAAGGCTGTGGGTTTCGCCATATTTGGCTAACCATTGCCGTCGGCAGCAGGCCCTGTCGTGCTGGGAGGTTCGTTGTCCGTTCGCGCGGGGTACCGATGGAAAATCTCCCCGACGGAACGGGCACAAGATGGGCCTCCCGGACGTTAGAAGACGCGCGATGAGCGCGAAGACATATAGATGAGGGGGATGGAGTAAGCACAATGGCTACCGACTACGACAGCCCGCGAAAGACAGACGACGACCTGGGGGAGGACAGCCTCCAAGAACTTCAGGCACGGCGTACCGACAAGTCGTCCGGCAGCATCGACATCGACGAGACCGACCTCGCCGAGTCGCTGGAGCTGCCCGGCGCGGATCTGTCGAACGAAGAGCTCTCCCTGCGGGTCATTCCCCGTCAGGCCGACGAGTTCACCTGCTCGCGCTGCTTCCTGGTGCACCACCGCAGCCAGCTGGCCTCCGAGAAGAACGGCCAGCAGATCTGCCGGGAGTGCGCCGCCTGACCGCTGGAGCGAAGGAGCTCAGGGTGAGGGACCCAAGGCACGACCGAGCCCGCATACCCTGAGCGGTCGCGACCAAGAGGACGGAGGCATCGCGTGGCCGAGCCCGAGAAGGACAAGCAACAGGCGGACAACGGGATCGCCGACCCCGACAAGGAGGTCGGCGAGCTCGTTGTGCGGCTCACCGAGCACGGTGAGCTGGAGCCGGCCGAGCGGCGCAGACTGCTCGGCCGACTAGCCAGGTCCCTGGCCACAGGGGCGAAGAAGGCCCGCGAGAGCGGCGCCGGCCGCGGCCGCTGGCTGGCCGACGTCTTCCTCAGCATCGCGCCCCGCATCCCCATCCGTGACCTGTCGACACTTTCCGAGCATCATCACGGCCTCACCGGCGAGGAGCTCGCCGACGACCTGGTGCGCACCGCCCAGAAGGCCACGATGACGGTCGGAGCCATCGGCGGAGCACTGGCGGCGGCCCAGTTCGCCGCACCACCCCTCCTGCTCTCCGCACCCGCGCAGCTCGTCGCGGAGACCATCGTCGTCGCCGCGATCGAGGTCAAGCTCCTGGCCGAGCTGCACGAGGTCTACGGCGTGCGCGTCCAGGGCACCGGCACGCAGCGTGCCTTCGCCTTCACCTCCGCCTGGGCCAAGCAGCGCGGGATCGACCCCCTCGCCCCCGCGTCCGTCTCCCTCGCGCTCGGCGCGGCGTCCAAGGCCGCTCTTCGCAACCGCCTCATGCGTACGCTCGGGCGCCATCTGACCACGTTCGGCCCCTTCCTCACCGGAGCCGTCGCCGGCGGCGCGCTCAACCGCGGCGCGACCGGCAAGCTCGGCAAGGCCATCCGCGCCGACCTGCGCCTCAAGGGCCCGTCGTTGCCGCCGCCCGACCCCCGCGACGAGCTGACGCCGTAGCCCCGCGGCCGCGGGGCCACGGGGTCGGCGAGGTCAGACGTCCCGTCTGTCCACCACGCGCTTGAGCTTGCCCACCGACCGCTCCAGCGTCTCGGGGTCCACCACCTCGACCTCGACGCTCACGCCGACGCCCGCCTTGACCGCGTGCCGCAGCGCCCGCCCGGCCTCCTCGCGGCCGGTCGCGCCCGGCCGCGCCTCGACCCTGACGGTGAGCACGTCGAGCCGGTCCGGCCGGGTCAGGTGCAGCTGGAAGTGCGGCGACAGGCCGGGCACGCGCAGCACGAGCTCCTCGATCTGGGTCGGGAACACGTTCACGCCACGCAGGATGATCATGTCGTCGGTGCGGCCGGTGACCTTCTCCATGCGGCGGAAGGCGGGCCTGGCCGTGCCGGGCAGCAACCGGGTCAGGTCGCGGGTGCGGTAGCGGATGACCGGCATGGCCTCCTTGGTGAGGCTGGTGAACACCAGCTCGCCGCCGTCGGGGGCGGGCCGGCCGGTGAACGGGTCGACGGTCTCGGGATAGAAGTGGTCCTCCCAGACGTGCAGGCCGTCCTTGGTCTCGACGCACTCGTTGGCCACGCCGGGCCCCATGACCTCCGACAAACCGTAGATGTCGACGGCGTGCAGGTCGAAGCGCTCCTCGATCTCGGCGCGCATGCGCTCGGTCCAGGGCTCGGCGCCGAAGATGCCGATCTCCAGCGAGCTCTCGCGCGGGTCGAGGCCCTGGGCGGCGAACTCGTCGAGCAGCGCCAGCAGGTACGACGGCGTGACCATGATGACCCTGGGCCGCAGGTCGGTGATGAGCTGGACCTGCCGGGCCGTCATGCCGCCGGAGACCGGCACCACCGTGCAGCCCAGCCGCTCGGCCCCGTAGTGGGCGCCGAGGCCGCCGGTGAACAGCCCGTAGCCGTACGCCACGTGCACCACGTCGCCGGGACGCCCGCCGGACGCCCGGATCGACCGGGCCATCACCTGCGCCCAGACGTCGAGGTCGGCCTTGGTGTACCCGACGATCGTGGGCTTGCCCGTGGTGCCCGAGGAGGCGTGGACGCGCGCCACCCGCTCGCGCGGCACGGCGAACATGCCGAACGGGTACGACTCGCGCAGGTCCTCCTTGGTGGTGAACGGGAAGAGCGCGAGGTCGTCCAGGCTCCGGCAGTCGCCGGGATGCACGCCGTGCTCGTCGAACTTGCGCCGGTAGAGCGGCACGTTGTCGTAGGCGTGGGACAGCGTCCAGCGCAGGCGCCGCAGTTGCAGGGCCATGAGCTCGTCCCTGGAGACGCGCTCGACCGGGTCGAGCTCCTCGGGGGACGGCGGCGGGAAGGGCCTCATCTCAGCTCCCTGCTGCGCCCGCGGAACTCCGCGACCACCCGGCCGCCGGCCCCGCGCACGGTGATGTCGTAGATGCCGCTGCGGCCGTAGGTGGTGCGCTCGGCCGCCTCGGCCACCAGCACGTCGCCCTCGTGGGCGGGGGCGACGAAGGTGATCTCGGCCCCGGCCGCCACGGTCACCGGGCCCCGGGTGTTGCACGCGCAGGCGAAGGCGGTGTCGGCCAGGAGGAAGACGTAGCCGCCGTGGCAGATGGCGTGTCCGTTGATCATCTGGCCGGTCACGGCCATCCGGCACACCGCGCGCCCCTCGGCCAGCTCCACCAGCTCGATGCCCAGGGCGGCGGAGGCGGTGTCGGCGTCCAGCATGCGACGCGCGCTCTCCAACAGGTCTCCCTTGCTTACTGACCGAATGTTCGGTAAACACTTCCCCGTCCTGCCGAGCACTGTCAAGGGAGGGCCGGCGCAGCGGAGCTGTAGGAGCCGTTTGTGGGGTATGTCCTGGTTCGTCAGCGGGTCGGCCTCAGCGCGTGAGGAGAGACGATGATCAAGCCGTTCGCCTCGTCGGCGGATCTCGGTGAGAAGCGGCAGTCCCTTGAGGTGCTGGCGGAAGGCGTCTACGCGCTCACCGCCGAGGGCGACCCCAACGTGGGCGCGATCGAGGGCGAGGACTTCCTGGTCTGCTTCGAGGCGCTGGCCACGCCCACGGCCGCCGGCGACTGGCTGGCCAGGCTGCGCGAGCACACCGGCAAACCGGTCAGATACCTCGTGCTCTCGCACTACCACGCGGTCCGCGTGCTGGGCGCCTCGGCGTTCGGCGCGGACGTCATCGTGGCCCACGACAAGACCCGCGAGCTGATCGCCGAGCGCGGCGAGCAGGACTGGGCCAGCGAGTACGCCCGGATGCCCCGCCTGTTCAAGGACCCCGGCTCGATCCCCGGCCTGACCCGGCCCACCGCCACGTTCAGCGACACCTTCACCATCGATCTCGGCGGCGGCAGAGGCGATCTGGTGCTGGCCCACTGCGGGCGCGGCCACACCGAGGGCGACCTGGTGGCCTGGCTGCCCGAACGGCGCATCCTGTTCGCGGGCGACCTGGTGGAGTCGCAGGCCGCGCTCTACACCGGCGACGCCTTCCACCGCGAATGGGCGTCCGGCACGCTCGACCGCGTCGCCTCGTTCGGGGCCGAGACGCTGGTCGGCGGCAGGGGAGCGGTGGCCCACGGCAAGGCCGCGGTCGAGGCGGCCATCGCCCAGAGCCGTGACTTCCTCACCGTGATGCTGCGCGAGGTCGGGGCGGCGGGCGGGCTGAAGGAGGCGTTCGAGCGCACCCACCGGGCCCTGCGGCCGCGCTACGGCGGCTGGCCCATCTTCGAGCACTGCCTGCCCTTCAACGTCTCCCGCCTCTGGGACGAGCTCCACGGCGTCGAACGGCCGCGCGTCTGGACCGCCGAGCGCGACCGCGAAGTGTGGGACGAGCTCCAGTCATGAGGCCCGCAGAGTCCGTGCCGCAGGTCATCGTCGTCGGCGCGGGCCCCGTCGGCCAGACCGCCGCGTTGCTGCTGGCCCGCTGGGGCATCCGCGTGCTGGTGCTCGACCGGCGGCGGGCCCGCGACGGCGGCGGCTCGAAGTCGATCTGCCAGCAGCGCGACGTGCTCGACATCTGGGCCGCGGCGGGCGCGGGCCGGGTGGCGGAGGAGGGGCTGGCCTGGACCACGGCCCGTACGTACTACCGCGACCGCGAGCTGTTCTCCTGGTCCTTCGACGGCCAGGGCCCGCTGCCGCCGTGCGTGAACATCTCCCAGGCCCGCACCGAGCAGCTGCTCGACGAGGTCATCGCCGACCAGCCGCTCATCGAGGTGCGCTGGGGCCACGAGGTCACCGGGCTGGTCCAGGACCCGGCCGGGGTCGAGGTGCAGTGCGGGCAGCGGCTGCTGCGCGCCCCCTATGTGCTGGTCTGCGCGGGGGCGCGGGCCCAGCAGGTACGCCGGTCGCTCGGCGTCTCCTTCGACGGCGAGGCGTTCGACGACCAGTTCCTGATCTGCGACATCCGGGCGGATCTGCCGGGCTGGGAGAACGAACGGCGCTTCTACTTCGACCCCGTGTGGAACCCGGGCCGGCAGGTCCTCATCCATCCCTGCCCGAACGGGACGTACCGGATCGACTGGCAGATCGCACCAGACTTCATCCCAACAGAAGCCGATATTTCGCAGAAAATCCGGCAAATCATCGGGGATCAGCCGTACGAGCTGATCTGGCACAGCACGTACCGGTTCCACTCGCGCATCGCCTCGCGGATGCGGGTCGGACGGGTGCTGCTGGCGGGCGACTGCGCCCATCTGGTGGCGCCCTTCGGGGCCAGGGGGCTCAACTCGGGCGTGCCCGACGCCGAGAACGCGGCGTGGAAGCTCGCCTTCGCGCTCAACGGCTGGGCCGGGCCCGAGCTGCTGGAGTCGTACCACGCCGAGCGGCACGCGGCGGCGCGGGAGAACCTGGAGGTGACCGCCGCCACCATGCGCTTCCTCGCGCCCAGGACGGACCGGGACCGGGCCAGGCGGCGGGAGGTGCTGGAGGGAGGCCTGATCGCCGAGGTGGACTCCGGGCGCTTCGCCGAGCCCTACTGGTACGTGGACTCGCCGCTCACCACGCCCGAGCCGGGCCGGCCGTTCGGGGGGCGTCCGCCTAAGGGCGCGCTGTGCGAGCCGGCCCCCGGAGTGATCCTGCCGGACGTGCCCTTGGCGAAGGGCAGACTGCGCGAGTTCTGCCGGGACGGTTTCCTCGTTCTGTTGGGCGATATGTGCGATTCGAGTTTGTTTGTGCAGGTCCTGGGCAAGGTCATTACGGCACCGCTCGCCGTCCGCGAGCTCACGGAGATGGATGCGACCGGCTCGCTCGCCGAAAGACTCGGTGCGCGGCCGGATGAAGCATGGGTGATCAGGCCAGATGCCCACATCGCCGCGATCATTCCCCGCGGGGGCCGGACGAGGTCGCGGCCGCCGTGAGCCGCGCCTGCGGCTCTCCTCGACCTGAGCCCTAGGAGGACTGCGTGACCGGCCGTAGCTCGTTTCTGATCGTCGCGAACCGCTTGCCGGTCGATCGCACGATCGAGCCAGACGGAACGGCCTCGTGGCGCAGGAGCCCGGGGGGCTCGTGACGGCCATAGCGCCCGTGATGAAGCGCCGCCACGGCGCCTGGGCCGGTTGGCACGGCGCGCCGGACGAGAAGCTCGAACCGTTCGAGCAGGACGGCATGAGCCTCATCCCCATCCCGCTGTCGGCCCGCGAGGTCGAGCTCTACTACGAGGGTTTCTCCAACGCCACGCTCTGGCCGCTCTACCACGACGTGGTGGCGCCGCCGGTGTTCGAGCGGGAGATGTGGGAGACCTATCGTTCGGTCAACGAGCGCTTCGCCGCGGCCGCCGCCGAGGCCGCCGAGGAGGGGGCCGTCGTCTGGGTGCAGGACTACCAGCTCCAGCTCGTGCCCGCGATGCTCCGGCGGCTCCGGCCCGACCTGCGGATCGGCTTCTTCCTGCACATCCCGTTCCCGCCGGTCGAGCTGTTCTGGCGGCTGCCCTGGCGCAAGGAGCTGGTCGAGGGGCTGCTCGGCGCTGACCTGGTCGGCTTCCAGCTGCCCGGGGGCGCCTCGAACTTCCGCCGGTTGTGCCGGCGGCTGCTCGGGCTGCCGTACAAGGGGAACGAGATCTTCCTCGACGACCGGGTGGTGACCACGCAGGCGTTCCCGATCTCGGTGGACTTCGGGCAGCTCGACTCGCTGGTGCGCGAGCCGCACGTCGTGGCGCGGGCCAAGGAGATCAGGGGCGAGCTGGGCGATCCCGAGCACGTGCTGCTCGGCGTGGACCGGCTCGATTACACCAAGGGCATCGGCCAGCGTCTGGAGGCGTTCGGCGAGCTGCTCAAGGACGGCAGCCTGCGCCCGAACGAGGCGGTCTTCGTGCAGATCGCCACCCCGAGCCGCGAGCGCGTGGACGAGTACCGCAAGCTGCGCGACGACATCGAGCTGCAGGTGGGCCGGATCAACGGCGAGCACGCCCAGATCGGGGTGCAGCCGATCCAGTACTTCCACCAGTCCTACGGCCACGACGAGCTGGCCGCGCTCTACCTGGCGGCCGACGTCATGGTCGTCACGCCCCTGCGCGACGGGATGAACCTGGTGGCCAAGGAGTACATCTCCTGCCACCACGATTTGCAGGGCGGGCTGGTGCTCAGCGAGTTCACCGGGGCGGCCGACGAGCTGCGGCAGGCGTACCTGGTGAACCCGTACGACATCGAGGACGTCAAGCGGCAGATGCTCGCCGCCATGCGGGCCACGCCGCACGAGCTGGCCCGGCGGATGCGCACGATGCGCCGCCGGGTGGCCACCTACGACGTGGACCGCTGGGCGAGCGAGTTCCTCAGTGCCCTTGAGTCACCTGCTTCACAGACTTCCACGCGTCGTAGCGCTTCTTGGCGGTCCGGTTGACCACGATCTGCGCCACGGACATCCCGACGCCGGTGAGGATCGCGTAACCGATCGCCTCACCCATGCTGACCTCGGGCGAGTCGTCGTCGAGGGGCGGCTCCTTGCCGGTCGCCTTGACCCAGACGAACCCGAGGAGCTTCCTCATCCCCCACGCGGTCGCCATGCCCACCAGACCACCGATGACGCGCCAGGCGATGTCGGGTTTGTCCTCCGCCATGCCAACTCCCTTCCCCTATGTAACGAACACTAGTCTCTAACGCTGGCCGGCCCCCGAAGCCGTACCATAAGGAGGCATGACTCAACAGCGACTACGCCATGCATCCATGCCGGAAAAGCCGACCCTCGACGGCTTGGAGCAGGTATGGGTAGCTCGCTGGCAGGAGGAGGGCACCTACCGCTTCGACCGGTCCAAGCCGCGCGAGCAGGTCTACTCCATCGACACGCCGCCGCCGACCGTGTCCGGCTCCCTCCACGTCGGTCATGTCTTCTCCTTCACCCACACCGACATCATGGCCCGCTATCAGCGGATGATCGGCAAGTCGGTGTTCTACCCCATCGGCTGGGACGACAACGGCCTGCCTACCGAACGGCGGGTGCAGAACGTCTACGGGGTGCGCTGCGATCCGTCGCTGCCGTACGATCCCGACTTCGTTCCACCGGACAAGCCGGGCAAACGTGAGATCTCCATTTCGCGGCGCAACTTCGTCGAGCTGTGTCACCAGCTCACCGCCATCGACGAGAAGGCGTTCGAGGAGGTCTGGCGCCGGGTCGGCCTGTCGGTCGACTGGAACCTGCTCTACACCACGATCAGCGACGAGTCGCAGGCGGTCTCCCAGCGGGCGTTCCTGCGCAACCTCGGCCGCGGCGAGGCCTACCTCGCCGAGGCGCCCACGCTGTGGGACGTCACCTACCGCACCGCGGTGGCCCAGGCCGAGCTGGAGGACCGCGAGCGGCCCGGCGCCTTCCACCGCATCTCCTTCTACGGCGAACGCGGGCCGATCTGGATCGAGACGACCAGGCCCGAGCTGATCCCGGCCTGCGTCGCCCTGGTCGCCCACCCCGACGACGAGCGCTACAAGCCGCTGTTCGGCACGTCCGCGCTCACGCCGCTGTTCGGCGTCGAGGTGCCGATCCTGGCCCACCACCTGGCCGAGCCCGACAAGGGGTCCGGCATCGCGATGATCTGCACGTTCGGCGACGTCACCGACGTCACCTGGTGGCGTGAGCTGCACCTGCCCACCCGGCCGGTCATCGGCTGGGACGGCCGGCTGCTGCCCGAGCCGCCCGACGGCGTGGAGCCGGAGCCGTACAAGGAGCTGGCCGGCAAGACCGTCCACAGCGCGCGCGAGCGCATCGTGGAGCTGCTGCGCGAGTCCGGCGACCTCGACGGCGACCCGCGTCCGGTGCAGCGCCCGGTGAAGTTCTACGAGCGCGGCGACAAGCCCCTGGAGATCGTCACCACCCGCCAGTGGTACATCCGCAACGGCGGGCGCGAGCAGGCGCTGCGCGCCCGGCTGCTGGAGCGCGGCAGCGAGCTGGTCTGGCACCCGCCGCACATGCGGGTGCGCTACGACAACTGGGTCGAGGGCCTGACCAGCGACTGGCTGATCTCCCGCCAGCGCTTCTTCGGCGTGCCGTTCCCGGTGTGGTATCCGCTGGACGAGGCCGGCAACCCGGTCCACGACGCGCCGATCCTGCCCGCCGAGGAGTCGCTGCCCGTCGACCCGTCCTCCGACGTGCCCCCCGGCTACACCGAGGAGCAGCGGGGCGTGCCCGGCGGGTTCATGGCCGACCCCGACGTCATGGACACCTGGGCGACCTCGTCCCTGACGCCGCAGATCGCCGGCCGCTGGGCGAGCGACGACGACCTCTACCGGCGCGTGTCCCCCTACGACCTGCGGCCGCAGGCGCACGAGATCATCCGCACCTGGCTGTTCTCGACGGTGGTCCGCTCCCACCTGGAGTTCGACGCCCTGCCGTGGAGCGACGTGGCGATCTCCGGCTGGATCCTCGACCCCGACCGCAAGAAGATGTCCAAGTCCAAGGGCAACGTGGTCACCCCGCTCGACCTGCTGGAGCAGCACGGCTCCGACGCCGTCCGCTACTGGGCGGCGAACGGCCGCTACGGCGTGGACACCACGTTCGACGTGGGCCAGCTCAAAATCGGGCGGCGGCTGGCGATCAAGATCCTCAACGCCTCGAAGTTCGTGCTCGGGCTGGCCGGCAGCGAGGGCGAGGTCACCGAGCCGGTCGACCTGTCGATGCTCGCCGCCCTGTCCGACATGGCCCGCGAGGCCACGCAGGCGTTCGAGTCCTACGACCACACCCGCGCGCTGGAGGCCGTCGAGCGGTTCTTCTGGTCCTTCTGCGACGACTACCTGGAGCTGGTCAAGGCGCGGGCGTACGAGTCCGGGCCGGCCGCCGCCTCGGCGCACGCGGCGCTGCGTCAGGCGCTCGACGTGCTGCTGCGGCTGTTCGCGCCGGTGCTGCCGTTCGTGACCGAGGAGGTCTGGTCCTGGTGGCGCGAGGGCTCGGTCCACCGCGCCGCCTGGCCGGCTCCCGAGCGCGGCACGGGCGACCCGGCGGTGCTGACCGTGGCCTCGGAGGTGCTGCGGCGGATGCGCAAGGCCAAGTCGGAGGCCAAGTTGTCGATGCGGGCCGAGGTGTCCAGGCTGACCGTCTCGGGGCCGGAGGCCGATCTCGTCCGGCAGGCCCAGGACGACCTGTGCGCGGCGGGCGTCGTCGAGGAGTTCGTCCTCGACGGCGGCGACGTGTTGACCGTCGAGGTGCACCTGGGCTGAGGCGTGGCCGTCCGTGACGGGCGGTGAGGGCCGCCTCCCTCGCCGTCCGTCCGGCATCCCGGCGTTTTATCGGTGCGCATCCCCGGCCCGGACGTGCCAGTCTTGAACACGTGCAGATCGACCGCCCCACCACACTCGTACCGCCCGTGCTGGCCAAGATGGCCGCATGGTGCGGGTGCCTGATCCTCGTCGGCGTGGTCGTCTACTTCTTCGTCCAGGCGATCGCCCGGCTCACCTTCGTGGCGCTGCCCGTGGCGATCGCGCTGCTGCTGACCGCGCTGCTGTTCCCGCTGACCAAGAGCCTGCGGCGGGCGGGCCTGCGGCCCATCTACGCCACCTGGCTGACCATGCTGGTCGCGCTGGCCGTCCTGGCCGGCACCGGCTGGCTGGTCGGGGCGCGGGCCAGCGAAGAGTTCCCCAACCTGGTCACGCAGGTGCAGGCCACCGCGCGCTCGGTCCAGGAGTGGCTGATCACCGGCCCGCTGCACCTGAAGCAGGCCCAGATCACCGGCTACGTCGACGAGATCGCCACGATGGTCAACGCCCAGCGCACCGCCATCACCGGCACGGTGCTGTCGGCCAGCGCCGTCGCGATCGAGGTGCTCGCGTCCATCGTGCTGCTGCTGTTCGTGACGTTCTTCCTGCTCAAGGACGGCGACCGCATCTGGTCGTGGTTCCTGCGCGCCTTCGGCTCGATGTCGCCGCGGGTCGACCGGGCGGGCCGGGCGGCCTGGACCACGCTGTCCCACTACGTCCAGGGCACCGTGGCCGTGGCCGCCGTGCACGGCCTCATCATGGGCATCGTGCTGGCCGGCATGGGGGTGCCGCTGTGGGCGCCGCTGGCGGTGCTGATCTTCTTCGCCAGCTTCATCCCCATCGTCGGCATCTTCTTCGCCGGCACCGTCGCCACCCTCGTCACCCTCGGCGCCAAGGGCCTGGTCTACGCGCTGATCTTCCTGGGCATCCTCATTGTCGAGCAGCAGCTGGAGAACCACGTGCTCCAGCCGCTGATCGTGGGCAGGGCGCTCAACTTCCACCCGCTGGCGATCATCCTGGTGCTGTCGGTCGGCGGCATCCTGGCGGGCATCGCGGGAGCGGCCGTGGCCGTGCCGGTCGCGGCGGTGATCTACCGGGCGTTGCCGGAGCTGCGCCACAAACCGCCCGCCCTGCCGCCACCGCCCCACCACGGGCCACCGGCGGGGGAACCGCCGTCCGGAGGCGCCCCTCCCGCCGGCGAGCCCCCGTCCGGGGGCGCGGATCCCGGGGAAGGGCCGCCGTTCGAGGTCGTGCGTCCGGCGGAGTAGCCGCCCGCGGCGGGGTGACGTGGGGCTGGCCGGGTGGTTCCGATCCGGTGTCGAGGGCGAGCCCGGGGGCCGCAGCGAGTAACCTCGTCACCCGTGACGCGTTCCTCCCTCACCACCCCGCCGCCGGACGCCTCGGCGCCCGCGGCCCATCCCGGCGCCCCGGCGCCGGGCAGTTCCCTCGGCTCCCACTACAGCCGCTGCTTCGGCTGCGGCGACGACCACCCGACCGGCCTGCACCTGAAGGCGGTCACGCCCGACGGCGTCACGGTCGAGGCCGAGTTCACCGTGGGGGAGGCCCACCAGGGCGCGCCGATGCTCGCCCACGGCGGCGTGCTGGCCGCCGCGATGGACGAGGTCATCGGAATGTCCGTCTACCTGTTCCACAAGCCCTATGTGACGGCCCGGCTGGAGACCGACTACCTTCTCCCCGTTCCCGTGAGCACGACACTCCACCTGCGCGCCTGGTGCAACGGGATCACGGGCAGGAAGGCGTACCTTGAGGCTGAGGGGCGCGTCGGCGCCCCCGACGGACCGGTCGCCGTCCGCGCGGCGGCGCTGTTCATCGAGGTGAGCATGGAACACTTCGCTGAGCACGGCGACCTCGCGGCCATCGCCGCCGAACACCAGGACTTCGAGGTGAACCCGTGAGCGACGTGGAGGTCCTCATCCAGCGGCTCGACACCGGGCTGCCGGTGCCGTCCTACGCCCACCCGGGCGACGCCGGCGCCGACCTCTACGCGGCCGAGGACGTCGAGCTGCTGCCCGGCGAGCGGGCCGTGGTCGGCACCGGTGTGGCGATCGCGCTGCCCGACGGCTACGCCGCGTTCGTGCACCCGCGCTCCGGCCTGGCGGCCCGCCACGGCGTCACGCTCGTCAACGCCCCCGGCACGGTCGACGCGGGCTACCGGGGCGAGATCAAGGTGACGCTGATCAACACCGACGCCAAGGAGCCGTTCCGCCTCCAGCGAGGAGACCGGGTGGCCCAGCTCGTGGTCCAGCGGGTCGAACGCGCGGCCTTCTACGAGGTCGAACGCCTGCCCGGCTCGGTGCGCGGCGCCAACGGATTCGGATCGACGGGCCGCTGAAGCGGCCGGCCCGAAGCAAGCCTGGGGCTCCGGCCCCGCGAACAGGGAGAGTGAGGAACGTGTTCCGACGTCGTCGTCGTGATCAGCCGGAAGCGGTGGCCGAGCAGGAGTCGGCGGCCCCCACCCGTGAGTCCGGCCCGTGGGACGCCGACGAGCCCCACCCCGACACGGACAGGATCGACCTCGGCGGCCTGCGGCTGCCGCACAACCCCGACTTCGACGTGCGCCTGGCCTCGCTCGGCGACCAGCACGTCGGCGTCGTCGTCCTGTACGAGGACAGCTCGCTGCAGCTCCAGGCCCTGGCCGCGCCGCGCTCGGCCGGCCTGTGGGACGAGGTCAGGGCCAAGATCGTCGCCCAGGCCAAGACCCTGGAGGAGCGGCAGGGCCCGTTCGGCGTCGAGCTGGCCGGCGAGGTCGCCATGGAGGACGGCAACCGGGCGGCCCGCTACATCGGCATCGACGGCCCGCGCTGGTTCCTCCTGGCCGCCATCACCGGCCCCGGCGCCCTCGACGAGCGCGTCTCCGGGGCGTTCATCGACTTCGTCAAGGACGTCGTGGTCGTGCGCGGCAACGAGCCGATGGCCCGCGAGGAGCCCATCACGCTGAGCCGTCCGCACGAGCGGCAGGCCGTCGAGCAGGACGAACGCCCGGCGTTCAGCCCCTTCAAGCGCGGCCCGGAAATCAGCGAGACCCGCTGAGCGTTGTCTCTCCGGGCCCCGCGCCCGGCCCAGCCCGGCGACATTCCCAAGACCCCCCATCGGCTATTCGCTGACGGCTTACCATCACATAGGCTGAACCATCATGAGTACGGCAGAGCCTCCGAAACGCGGGGGATTGCGCGGCTTCTTCAGCCGGCTGGCCACGACCCAGTCGGAGATCGAGGCCCAGGAACTGCGGGAAGACGCCGACGAGGTCGGCGCGACGCCCATCGTGTCGTGTGGCGGGCGCCGCAGGTTCTGTGTAGCGGGTACGCTACGTACGGTGACATTGCGTCCGAGGGGCGGCGCCCCCGCCCTGGAGGCCGAGCTGTACGACGGGTCCGACGTGATCGACCTGGTGTGGCTCGGCCGCCGCAAGATCGTCGGCATCGAGCCGGGCCGCACGGTCAAGGCCGAGGGCCTGGTCAGCATGCAGGACGGGCGCAAGGTGATGTTCAATCCGCGATACGAACTGCGCCCAGGGAGTTGATCAGGTGAGTGCTGAGGCGGAAGAGGCCGCGCACGAGACCGTCGAGGCGGCGGTGCGAGCCCAGCTCGCCAAGGCCTTCGGCGGCGTCCGCGGCATCATCGAGGCCGCGGTGCCGACCATCGCCTTCACGGTCTCGTGGATCGTCACCGAAGACCTGAAGACGTCGCTCATCGTCAGCATCTCGCTCGCGGTGCTGCTCCTGCTGGTCAGGGTGGTCCAGCGGTCCACGCCGCAGTTCGTGATCAACAGCCTGATCGGCATCGCGATCGGCGCGTTCTTCGCCAGCCGCACCGGCAACGCGAAAGACTACTTCCTGCCCGGCATCCTGTGGAACGGCGCGTACTCGCTGGGCATGTTGGTGTCCATCGTCACCCGCTGGCCGGTCGTCGGGTTCCTCATCGGCTCGGTCACCAACGACCCGGTGGGCTGGCACAAAGACGCGGGCGTCGTCCGCCTCTGCACGCGGCTGACCTGGCTGCTCATGGTGCCGTGCGTGGTGCGGGTGGCCGTGCAGGGCCCGGTCTACCTGTTCGGCGGCGGTGACGAGGCGGTGGCCGCGCTCGGCTTCGCCAAGATCGTGATGGGCTGGCCCCTGCAGGTGGCGGCCCTGGCCGCGATGCTCTGGCTGCTCGGCCGCGGCCGCACCCCCATCAAGCCCCCGGTCGCCCCGGCCTGACCCGTGCCGGAGCACGGGCGGGGCGTCCCGCCGCCTGGGGGTCTCGTCGCGGACGACCTCGACCGTCTGCCTGAGCTGCCCGCGCGTACGGAGCTGATCGACGGGAGGCTGGTCTTCGCGGGCCCCCAGTCGTCCTTCCGCTCGACCGCGGTCGATCTGCTCGTCGCCGGCCTTCGCCGGGCCGTCCCCTCGGAGTTCCGGGTGCGGCGGGGGATGAGCGTCATTCTGGGCGCCCGCCAGCGCCCGCAGCCGGACGTCAGCGTGGTCAGGGCGGGCGCGGTGCGTGACGACGGGGGCGAGACCTTCTACCTCGCCCAGGATCTGCTGCTGGTCGCCGAGGTCGTCCCGGCGGAGTCCCGGGACCGTAAGGCGGCTCTCTATGCGGCGGCCGGGATCCCGCACTTCTGGCGGGTCGAGGACGACGGCGGCGAGCCCGTCGTATACGTCTACGAGCGCGACCCCGCCACCCGTGCCTACGCGCTCACCGGCATCCACCACGACAGGCTCAAGCTGACCGTCCCCTTCGACCTGGACGTCGACCTGAGCCGGATCCATCGCCTCTGACCCCTTGACCCGCCATGATCAAGTGCGTCAACCCGGGGCCGGAGCCGGCCCGCCAGGTCGGGAACCCATTGCCGGCGGGCCGGTGGGGGCGTCCGGAGGAGACCGCCCGGCTGGTGCGCCGGCTCGTCACGGACCAGGCCGCCCGGATCACGGGCCAGGTCGTCGACTCCGAGGGCGGCTTCCGCCGCTGGGCCAGGTGACCCCGAAACCCGCTGGGACGGCGCTGCGGGCGGAACTGGAGGGGCGCGGGAGGTCGGGGGGCGTGGGAGCCTGGGTGGGGTGAGGGGGAATGTGGTGGGCTGGGTGGTGGCGCGGGTGTGGAAGGCGCTGGGCGGGCGGCTTCGCTGGCGGGTGTTGTGGCTGACCCATGCCACCTTCATGGTCGGCGTCACCGGCCTCGTCCGCGACCCCGACGGCCGGGTGCTCGTGCTGCGTCACCGTCTGTGGCAGGAAGGGCGGCAGTGGGGCTTCCCCACCGGGTTCGCCAGGCGGGGCGAGACGTTCGAGGGCACGGTCGAGCGCGAGGTGTACGAGGAGACCGGCCTGCGCGTGCGCACCGGCCGGCTGCTGCGGGTGCGCAGCGGGTTCGGGCTGCGGGCGGAGGTGGCCTACGAGGCCCTGCTCGTCGGCGGCACGCTCAGGATCGACCCGCTGGAGATCCTCGAAGCCCGCTGGGTGACCGCCGACGACCTCCCCGAGGGCCTGCAGGCCGCCCACCGCGACCTGCTCATCCCGAGTACGCCCACCCCGACCACCGACTGACCGCGACCACGATCACCGGCCCTTCGGGCGGCCGCCGGCGGTACTGGTCGTACTTGTCGGCCAGCGCCCGCAGGGCGGCGTCGTGGCCGCCCTCGCGCACGGTCGCCGTGCCGTCGGCGCGCGCCCACCACAGTCTGGCCCAGTCGTCCTCGTAGTGGTCGGCGAGCAGGCTGACCCGCGGGTTCGCCCGGATGTCGCGCAGCCGCGCCAGGTCGTGGGTGCTCTTCGGCTTGTGGTCGACGGCGGTGACCACGTCGTCGCCGAGGACGGCGAAGGTGACGGGCACCACGCGCGGCACCCCGGCCGCGTCGGCCGTCGCCAGGCGGGCGACGCGGGCGCCCTCGAACAACGACCGGGCGCGGCCGGCGTCCATGACCGGGCTCAGCGCTGCGAGAGGAGGCGGGCGAGCTCCTCCTCGACCTCCTGGCTGGCCACGAACAGCAGTTCGTCGCCGGCCTCCAGGGGGTCGTCGGCGGTCGGCACCAGCACCCGGCCCTCGCGCAGGATCGCCACCAGCGCGGAGTCGACCGGCCACGGCACCGACCCGGCGCGCTGGCCCACCACCGGGGCGTCGTCGGCCAGCGTCAGCTCGACCAGGTTGGCCTGGCCCTGGCGGAAGGTCATCAGCCGCACCAGGTCGCCGACGCTGACCGCCTCCTCCACCAGCGCGCTCAGCAGCCGCGGCGTCGAGACGGCGACGTCGACGCCCCATGACTCGTTGAACAGCCACTCGTTGTTGGGGTGGTTGATGCGGGCCACCACGCGCGGCACGCCGTACTCGGTCTTGGCCAGCAGCGACACCACGAGGTTGACCTTGTCGTCGCCGGAGGAGGCCACCACGACGTGGCAGTTGCCGAGCCCGGCCTCGTCGAGCGAGGCGATCTCGCACGCGTCGGCGAGCAGCCACTCGGCGCGCGGCACGCTGTCGATCTTGATCGCGCGCGGGTCGACGTCGATGAGCAGGACCTCGTGGCCGTTCTCCAGCAGCTCGGCGGCGATGGAACGGCCCACGGCGCCCGCGCCGGCGATGGCGATGCGCATCAGTCGTCCTGTTCCGGCGCCGCGGCGAGCACCTTGTTGATCCGGTCCATGTCGTTCTCGGCCGCGATGACATGGAGCAGGTCGCCCTCCTGCACCACGGTCTCGTCCGTGATGGTCAGGGCCTCGCCCATGCGGTTGATGAAGGCCACCCGGGCGTGGGCCCGGCTCTCCAGGTCGACGACGCGGGTGGCGATCCAGGCCGGGTTGGCGGACACCTCGGCCAGCACGACCGTGCCCGTGGGGTCGCGCCACAGCGGCTCGGCGCCCTCGGGGAGGATGCGGCGCAGGATCTGGTCGGCCGTCCAGCGGACGGTGGCCACCGTGGGGATGCCCAGCCGCTGGTATACCTCGGCCCGCCGGGGGTCGTAGATGCGGGCCACCACGTTGTCGACGCCGAACGTCTCGCGGGCCACCCGCGCGGAGATGATGTTGGAGTTGTCGCCGCTGGAGACGGCGACGTAGGCGGCCGCCGACTCGATGCCGGCCTCGGTGAGCACGTCGCGATCGAAGCCGACGCCGGTCACCCGCCGCCCCCGGAACCCCGCGCGCAGGCGGCGGAACGCCTGCGGGTCACGGTCGATGATGGCGACGGAATGGCCGCTGTCCTCGAGGATGTGGGCGAGGGTCGAACCGACCCTGCCGCATCCCATGATCACAATATGCATACTCCCCCGCACTTCGCGGTCGGCCGGTTGCTCGACACCAGTATGGCCCGATGGGGGAGCGCCGCGTTTAGGGCATCGGCATGCGGCTAGCATCTCGTTACGTGGCGAAGGTAACGGATCTTGTCAAACGCGTGCTCGTGGGACGTGCCCTGCGAAGCGGGCAGCTCCATGAGCAACTCCTGCCCAAACGCATCGCCCTGCCGGTCTTCGCCAGTGACGCGCTGTCCTCGGTGGCCTACGCACCGCAGGAGATTCTGGTCATCCTGTCGCTGGCGGGCGTCTCGTTCTATTCCTACAGCCCGTGGATCGCCGTCGCCGTCGTGGTGGTGATGCTCACGGTCGTGGCGTCGTACCGGCAGAACGTGCACGCCTATCCGAGCGGCGGCGGCGACTACGAGGTGGCCACCACCAACCTCGGCAAGAACGCGGGGCTCACCGTCGCCAGCGCCCTCATGGTCGACTACGTGCTGACCGTCGCCGTGTCGGTGGCCAACGGCGTCGACTACGTCGGCGCGACCATCCCGTTCGTGGCCGAGCACCGGCCCGCGATCGCCATCATCATCGTGATCCTGCTCACCGTGGTCAACCTGCGCGGCATCCGCGAGTCCGGCGCCGCCTTCGCCGTCCCCACGTACGCGTTCATGTTCGCGGTGATCGGCCTGGTCGCCTGGGGCGGCATCCGGCTGCTGGTGTTCGGCGACGAGTTGCACGCGCCCAGCGCCGGGTTCACCATCCGGCCCGAGCAGACGAACCTGGCCTCCTTCGCCGCGGCCTTCCTGATCCTGCGCGCCTTCTCCTCCGGCTGCGCCGCGCTGACCGGCGTCGAGGCCATCAGCAACGGCGTGCCCGCCTTCCGCAAGCCCAAGAGCAAGAACGCCGCCACGACGCTGCTCATGATGGGCCTGGTCGCGATCACCATGTTCGGCGGCATCATCGCGCTCGGCCTCGCCTCGGGCGTGCGGGTGGCCGAGCCGAGCGTCGTCGCCCACGACCTGCTCAGGCCCGACGGCACCCCGGTCGGCGAGGGCTACTACCAGCAGCCGATCATCTCGCAGGTGGCCGACGCGGTGTTCGGCGGCGGCTCGCTGCCGTTCGTGGTGATCTCCGCAGTGACCGCGCTCATCCTGTTCCTTGCCGCGAACACCGCCTTCAACGGCTTCCCCGTGCTCGGCTCGATCCTCGCCCAGGACCGCTACCTGCCGCGCCAGCTTCACACCCGCGGCGACCGGCTGGCCTTCTCCAACGGCATCATCATCCTGGCCCTCGGCGCCTGCCTGCTGCTGTGGGGCTTCCAGGCCGACGTCAGCCGCCTGCTCAACCTCTACATCGTCGGCGTGTTCGTCTCCTTCACGCTCAGCCAGACCGGCATGGTCATCCACTGGACCCGTCATCTGAGGACGGAGACCGACCGCCAGATCCGCCACCAGATGCACCGCTCCCGCGTGATCAACTTCTTCGGCGCCATCATGACCGGCCTGGTGCTGATCGTCGTGCTGCTGACCAAGTTCCTGGTCGGGGCGTGGATCGTGGTGATCGCGATGCCGGTGCTGTTCCTCATGATGAAGGGCATCCGCCGCCACTACGACAAGGTCGCGGCCGAGCTGGAGATCACCGACGACTACGAGCCCGCCATGCTGCCGGCCCGCAACCACGCGATCGTGCTGGTCTCCAAGATCCACAAGCCGACCATGCGGGCGCTCGCCTACGCCCGCGCCACCCGGCCCTCCTCGCTGGAGGCGATCACGGTCGGCGTCGAGGGCGAGGAGGCGCGCCAGCTGCAGGAGGAGTGGGAGCGGCGCGGCATCCCGGTGCCGCTCAAGATGCTCGACTCGCCCTACCGCGAGATCACCCAGCCCATCCTCGACTACGTCAAGACCCTGCGCCGCCGCTCGCCGCGCGACGTGGTCACCGTCTTCATCCCCGAGTACGTCGTCGGCCACTGGTGGGAGCACCTGCTGCACAACCAGAGCGCGCTGCGGCTGAAGGCCAGGCTGCTGTTCAAGCCGGGCGTCATGGTGACCAGCGTGCCCTGGCAGCTCCACTCCTCCGACCGGCTCAAGGGCCGGCCCGAGCCGTACGCGCCGGGCGCGGTGCGCCGCCCCTGGCACCAGACCGTCAAGGACGAGGGGCAGATCAAGGCGCGCTGACCAGCGCCCGCAGCCGCCACGTGTCGGACGCCGTCCAGCCCCGCGGCGCGGCGACGGCGGCCCACCCGTCCACGATGTTGGCGCCGTAGCGGTGGCCGTGGCCGGGCGGCACGGACATCGCCGCCGTCATGTCCACCAGCACCTGCCAGAACGTCACCAGCGGGAACCAGTTCATCTGCGGGTTCACCCCGGGCCCCCGCGTGCCCTCCAGCCAGGCGGGCCGGTGGTAGATCAGCGTGGGCGACCACCACACGACCGGGTCGGTGGCGTTCTGCAGGTAGACCACGCGTGGGGAGAGCCACGGGCTCCGGGGACGCCACAGGTCGGTCGGGTACTGGGCGAAGCGCGCCGTCCTGCCGCCCTGGTAGACCGGCCGCCAGACGGGGGTGCCGGGGTCGCGGTGGGTGGTGAGGCGGTCCCAGATGTGGTTGGCGTTGGGCGGGCCGACGAACAGCGCGCCGTCGGTCCGGGCGACCAGGTCGGTCAGGTCGCGGAAGGCGTTCTCCAGCTCGTAGGAGCCGAGGCTCTCGCCGGCGACCAGCAGCCGGGGCCGGTGGCCGGGCGGGAGCCGGTCCCACCTGGCGCGCACCGCCTCGAACAGGGCCCGCCCTGCGGCCGCCGCCTTGTGCCGGTCGGCCAGGAACGACACCCAGCTCGGCAGGTAGGAGTACTGCACCGCGACCATGGCGGTGTCGCCGTTGTACATGAACTCCAGCGAGTCGGCGATGTGCTGGTCGACCCAGCCGGTGCCGGTGGTGCCGAGCACCGCGAGCACCGGGCGGCCGAAGCCGCCCGTCCGTTCCAGCTCCCGTACGGCCACCGCGGCCTGCTGGCGGGGTGAGGAGGTGGCGCCGAGGCCGACGTACACGCGGATGGGCTCGGTCGCCGGCCGGCCGGAGAAGGCGGTCAGCTCGGCGACCGTGGAGGCGGTGCCGGTGAAGCGGCGGCCCTCGCGGCCCAGGGTGTCCCAGGGCACCAGCGACCCCGGCCCGCCGGACACCTTGGCCGAGCCCGGCCTGCGCACGCCCGGATGGGTGCCCTCGTTGGTGACCGAGGAGACGTCGCTCATCGTGTTGAGGAACCCCGAGAACAGCACGTCGTCGGCGAACACCGCGACCACCGAGGCGACGATCAGCACGCCGGCGATGTGCCCCACGTAGGCGGGGACGTACCGGTCGAGCCAGTCGATCAGCTTGCGCCCGGCCAGGCGGACGAGACGGGTCAGCAGCAGGCACAGCACGAAGAGCGTGACCGCCACCGCCAGGATGACCGGCGGGAACCAGGTGATCCGGGTGTCCATGCCCATGAGCGCCCGCACGTCGCGCTGCCAGTCGATGCTGTACCAGAGGGCCACGACGGTCAGCCCCGAGCAGCCGCCGACCATGATCTGCCAGGCGGCCCGCCGCCCCCGCTCCGGCAGCCGGTACGGGATCGCCGCCCGCCCCAGCGCGCCCACCGTGGCTCCCACGCCGTAGCCGAGGATGCCGGTGACCGCGCCCATCACACCCTGGAACAGCCACGTGCGCGGCAGCAGCGAGGGCGTCAGCGAGGCGCAGGCGAACAGCACGGCCAGCAGCGTGCCCCCGAATCCGAGCCGCCGGCGCACCACCCGACTTCTGTCCATCATCACCCACAGTAGTGACTCAAGTCCGGAAAGTGGGCGTCCGGGGCGCCGGGCGGGGCACGAGGACGTCGCCCGTGGCGGCTCACCATAGGGTGGGGGTGTGGAACAGGCATCTCTGGAGCTGACGGTCGGTCCGGTCGCGCATGGCGGCTGGTGTGTGGCACGCCATGAAGGGCGGGTGGTCTTCGTCCGGCACGCGCTGCCCGGCGAACGGGTGATCGCCGACGTGACCGAGGAGACCAGCCGGTTCCTGCGCGCCGACGCCGTGGAGATCCTGGAGCCCTCGCCCGACCGCGTCGTCCCGCCCTGCCAGTACGCCGGCCCCGGCCGCTGCGGCGGCTGCGACTGGCAGCACGCCACGCTCGAGGCGCAGCGCCGGCTCAAGGCCCAGGTCGTGGCCGAGCAGTTGCACCGGCTGGCGGGCATCGAGCGCGAGGTCGTCGTGGAGGAGGTGCCCGGCGCGAAGGACGGGCTCGGCTGGCGCACCCGCGTGCAGTTCGCCGCCACGCCCGCCGGCGAGCTGGGCTTCCGCCGGCACCGCTCGCACGAGATCGAGGTCGTCGACGCCTGCCTGATCGCCCACCCCGAGGTCGAGGCGGTCGCCGCCGAAGACCACGAGTGGCCCGGCGCGGCCGGCATCGAGGTCATCGCCTCCGCCGGCGGCGACCGTGCCGTGGTGGTCTCGCCGCGGCCGCGGCGCAGCGTGAGCGTGCCCGAGCTCGACGCGCCCGCCTCGATCCTGCTCGACCAGGGCAAGGGTCGCACGGTGCCGCGCCGCGGCTCCGGCGTGCTCCACGAGCACGTGGGCGACCGCGAGTTCCGGGTCGCGGGCAGCGGCTTCTGGCAGGTGCACCCGGGGGCGGCCGAGACGCTGCTCGACGCGGTGCTGGCCTACGCCGCGCCCGAGCCGGGGGAGTGGGCGCTCGACCTCTACTGCGGGGTCGGCCTGTTCGCGGCCGGGCTGGCCGAGGCGGTCGGGCCGGAGGGCGCGGTGTTCGGGCTGGAGTCCGACGCGGCGGCCGTCCGCGACGCCCGCGCCAACCTGCGCGACCTGCCGCAGGCCAGGGTCGAGCGCGGCCGGGTCGAGGAGGCGCTCGACCGGTTCCAGATCGAGCGCGCCGACCTCGTGGTGGTCGACCCGCCGCGGTCGGGCCTCGGGCGCGAGGTGGTGGAGCGCGTCGCGGGGCTGGAGGCGCTGCGCATCGTCTACGTCTCCTGCGACCCGGCGACGCTGGCCAGAGACCTCAAGTGGCTGGGCGAGCTGGGCTACGAGCTGACCGACCTGCGCGCCTTCGACGCCTTCCCGATGACCCACCACGTCGAGTGCGTGGCGCTGCTGGTCGCCGGGCGGCGCTGACGGATGCCGCCCGGCCAAGGCGTGACCTCATCGTGACGGTTTGCCGGAACCCCGGGCGGGTGAAGCTGTCTATCGTGCATCCATGGTCGCCTCCGGAGGCGCGGGCCGTCCAGGATCGGACAGGCCGCCGATGACGCCGCTGACGATGAGCCATCGGCATCTGCCCGGCGTGACCGTGATCGAGGTGTGCGGTGAGGTCGACGCCACCAACCACGCGCGATTACGGGAGCACGTCCGGCAGGCCAGGGCGCGTCCGGCCGATCACGTGGTGTTCGACCTGAGCGCGATGACGTTCATGGACAGCTCGGGGCTGCACGCCCTGCTCGCCTGCCACCAGGAGGCGCGCACGCACGACGCGCGGGTCTACCTCGCGGCCCCGCAGGGCGCCCCCGCCCGGCTGCTGGAGATCACCGGGGTCGACGCGCACCTGCCGGTCTACCCCACGGCCGACGCCGCCGTGGCCGCCGCCGCGGCCGATCCGCCCGGCTGAGCCTTTGGTCACGCCCGCCCAGACCAAGGACGGACGCGCCGCGCGGGCAGGCGTCCCTAGCGTCGGGGCATGACGCAAACCACCCTCGCCGGGCGCGTTCAGGAGGTCGACGCCGTCCGCGGGTTCGCGCTGGCGGGCATCCTGGTCGCGAACATCGGCTTCCTGGCCAACCCGGGATACGCGCTGTCGGGCGCCATGCCCATCCCCGACGGGCCCGTGGCTCTGGCGATCACGGCCTTCGTGCTGACGAAGTTCTACATCATCTTCTCGTTCCTGTTCGGGTACTCCTTCACGCTGCAGATGCGGGCGGCCGAGCGGGCGGGGGCGAGCGTACGGGCCAGGACGTTGCGCCGCTGCCTGGCCCTGTTCGTCATCGGGCTGGCCCACGGCCTGCTGCTGTGGATCGGCGACATCCTCACCCTGTACGCCGCGCTCGGCGTGGTCCTGCTGGCCCTGCGCGGGCTCAGACCCCGGACGGCCGTCATCGCCGGCTCCTCGATCATCGGCGCGCTGACCCTGCTCTGGCTGGCCCTCGCCTGGCTGTCCACCCTCGACCCGGCCGCCGGGCAGCCCGTCGCGGCCGACCCGGCGGCGGCCGCCCGCGTGCTGGGCCTGGCCACCGGCGGTCCGCTGGACTTCCTGACGATGCAGACCGAGCTCTATCCGCCGCTCGTGGCCATGATCTGGCTCTTCCAGGGGCCGACCGCGCTGGCCATGTTCCTGTTCGGGCTCGCGGCCGGCAAGTCCAGGCTGCTGGAGGACGTCGGGCGCCGGCCCCGCCTGCTGTCCCGCGTCCAGTGGGCCGGCTTCGGCGTCGGCCTGCCCGGCGGCCTGCTGTACGCCTGGACGTCCGGCCGGACCGGCGCGGTCGAGCTGCTCGGCGGCGCGGTCAACACGCTCACCTCGATCCTGCTGGCCGCCGCCTACGTGGCCACCCTGCTCCGGCTGATCGGCCGCTTCCCGGCGGTGGGCCGCGTCCTGGCCGCGCCGGGACGGGTGGCCGCCTCCAACTACGTCGGCCAGTCGCTGCTCATCGCCCTGGTCTTCACCGGGTACGGCCTCGCGCTCGCGGGCAGGCTGTCGCCGATCGCGGTGATGGGCGTCGCCCTGGTGATCTACACGGTGCTCGTGTGGGCGAGCGCACGCTGGCTGCGCACCCACCGCCACGGCCCGGTGGAGTACGTGCTGCGCCGGGTCACCAACTGGCGCTGAGGTCACTGGCGCCGAGGTCAGAGCCAGCCCATGCGCTGGGCGGTGCGGATCGCCTCCAGCCGGTTCTGGGCGTTGAGCTTGGTCATGGCGCTGGACAGGTAGTTGCGCACCGTGCCCTCGGTGAGGTGGAGCTCGCCGGCGATCCTGGAGATCGTCGCCCCGTCGCCCGCCAGGCGCAGCGCGTCGCGCTCCCGTTCGGTCAGCGGGCTGTCGCCGGCGGCCATCGCGGCGGCGGCCAGCTCGGCGTCCAGGTAACGGCCGCCGGCCATGACCTTGCGGATCGCCATCGCCAGCTCCTCGGCGGAGGCGTCCTTGCCCAGGAAGCCGCTCACGCCGGCGGCCATCGCCCTGCGCAGGTAGCCGGGGCGGCCCAGGCTGGTCAGGATGACGATCTTGCACTGCGCGCTGATCCGCTCGGCGGCGCTCAGGCCGTCCATGCCGGGCATCTCGATGTCCAGCACGGCCACGTCGGGGCGGTGTTCGGCGACCGCGTCCACGACCTCGTCGCCCCGGCCCACCTGGGCCACGACCTCGATGCCGTCCTCCAGGTCGAGCAGGGCGGCGATCGCGCCGCGGATCAGGTGCTCGTCGTCGGCGAGCAGCACGCGGGTGGTCATGCCGGCACCGCCGCGCGCAGCAGGTAGCCGCCGTCGGACGTCGGCTCCGCCCGCAGCACGCCGCCCGCCGCGCCGACCCGCTCGGCCAGGCCCGCCAGCCCGTTGGCCGCGTGCTCGCCCACCGGGCCGCTCACCCCGTCGTTGGACATCTCCAGGACCCCGTTCTCGATCGTGATCGTGCAGCGTTCGGCCTTGCTGTGCTTGAGCACGTTGGTGGCGCCCTCGCGGACGACGGTGGCGAGCAGGGTGCGCGCCTCCGGGGCCAGCGCCGTGGTGTCGGCCCGTACCGTGCAGCGGACCTCGGCCGCCTCCAGCACCGCCCGGACGCTAGACAGCACCTCGTCCAGGTCGAGCGCCCGGTAGTTCTGTACCACGGCCCGCACCTCGCGCAGCGACCGCCTGGCCAGGTCGCGTACCTCGAACATGGCCCGCTCGGCGGCGGCCGGGTCACCGGGCAGCGAGTCGGCGGCGCGGGCGGTCCTGGCCGAGACGTCGGCGAGGCTCTGCCCGAGCAGGTCGTTGAGGTCACGGGCGAAGCGCAGCCGTTCCTCCGAGACGGCCAGCCTCGACCTGGCCTCCTGCCCTTCGTGCGCCTCCTTGGCCACCCGCCACAACCACAGGTTCGCCAGCACGCCGCCCACGCCGAGCCCGCTGAACACGGTCAGGACCGCGACCGCCGACAACATCTCCACGGGCAGGCCCATGGTCAGCGCGAGCACGAGGACGAGGACGGCGATCCAGCCGACCGACAACGTGACGATCGTCCGGCGGCGGACGAAGGGGGCCAGCATCGCCAGCCACACCGGCACGGTGTACAGGATCGTGCCGGCCGCGAGGACCAGGGCGAGCACCCCGGAGACGGCCAGCAGCGCCGTCGGACGGGGGCCGCCGCGCACGGCGATCCGGAACGGCCGCGTGGCCAGCGCCATGAAGACCAGCAGCAGCACGCCGGCGGTCACGAACACCTGCCAGGGCAGATCGACGCTCTGCCCGAGGAGGTACAGGTTGTAGAAGCCGGTCGCGGACACCAGCAGGATGATGTCGGTGGAGTAGACGATCAGCCAGCGGACCTTGTCCAGCCGGGTCGGCCGCCTCACGCGGGCACCGCCGCGCGCAGCAGGAACTCGCCGGTGGGCGTCGGGGCGGCCGAGAGCGAGCCGCCCGCCGTGGTCAGGCGCTCCGACAGGCCGCGCAGGCCGCTGCCCGGGGCCGCGTAGAGGTCTTTCACGCCGTCGTTGCGCATCTCCAGCACGCCGCCCTCGATCGTGATCGCGCAGGTGGTGGCCGAGCTGTGCTTGAGCACGTTCGTGCCGCCCTCGCGCACGACCCACGCCAGCAGCGCGCGCCCGGCGGGGGACAGGTCGCCGGCCCTGGTCTCGATCAGGCAGCGGGCGCCGGCCGCCTCCAGCGCCGTCCGTACGCCGGCCAGCTCGGTGTCCAGGTCGAGCGTGTGGTAGCCGTCGACGGCCAGTTGCACCTCGGCCAGCGAGCCGTGGGCCAGCCTGCGCACCTCGTCCATCTCGGCGAGGGCCCTGGCCTGGTCCTTGGTCGACAACTTGGCCGCCAGCTCGCTCTTCAGCGTGATCACCGACAGGCTGCGGCCGAGCAGGTCGTGCAGGTCGCGGGCGAAGCGCAGGCGCTCCTCGGCGATGGCCAGGCGCGCCTTGGCCTCCTGGCCGTCGTTGGCGTCCCTGATCGTCCACCAGAGCCAGCGCCACAGCAGCATGGCCGCGACCATGAGCGCGCAACTGGCCGCCTCGGGGATCAGCGTGCCGGCCCAGGACCGGTCGGTGATCAGCACGACGTACGCGCTGACCAGGACGGTCACGGCGGCGCCCAGGCAGGCCGTGGCCCACAGCGGCAGGTAGAACGCGACCACCGACACCCACAGGACGCCGGTCTCCAGCCAGGTGGCCGTGCTCGCCATCTCGTCGTGCGGCAGCAGCAGCACCGAGCCGGCCGCGCACACCCCGGACAGCAGCAGCTTCGCCGTGGGCCGCGGGCGGTCGTCGAAGGCGGCCCGCAGCATGGAGGGGAACAGCGTGACCTGGCCCGCCAGGAAGGCGATCGCGAGCAGCGCCTGCGGGACGCCCATCAGGCCGCGCGTGGTGTAGATGAGGACGAGGGCCACGAACACCAGGCCCAGGAGGGTGATCATGGCGTCCATCCAGTAGATGAGGATCTTGCGCGCGCTCTCGGCACGGCTCGCCATCGTCTCCCCCACCCCCTGGATTCGTGGAAAATCCTATGTCAGGAGTGGGTCTTCCAGAGAATGCGGGATATTTCCGGTTTGGGGGGTGCGCCGCGCAGCGACAACCAGGCCAGCCCGTGCCGGACGGCGTACTCCGACAACTTGCGGGCCTCCGCCCCGTCCAGATCGCCGGCCCTGGCGAGCACCGGGGTCAGGGCGAGCCGCTCCCACACCTGATCCTCGCCGGGCAGGCCGTTGGCCCGCGCGAGCTGCCCGGCCGCCGCCCGCACGGCCGATCCCAGCCTGCGCAGCCGTCCCTGAGGCCCGGTACGCGGCTCCATCTCGGCCAGCAGCTCGACGGCGTCCACCCGGACGCCCTCCCGCCGGGTCGCGCGCAGCACCGCCAGGTCGGCCGCGTCGAGCCCGTCCGGTGTCAGGCGCAGGGTGAAGAAGACCCGCAGCGGCCGTTCCCCTTGCAGGGCGCGCAGCGCCCGTGCCCTGCGCAGCGCGGCGGCCGTGCCGGCGTCGCGGATCTCGAACCCCGCCGCGGCGGCCCCGAACGCGCCGACCGCCTTGCGGTAGGCGGTGGCCAGGCCACCTGACCTGGTGCACGTGACGGCCGGGTCGTCCCCGCCGGGCCCGCCGAACACCGGGAAGGCGTCGCCGCCCGCCGCCCGCAGCCGCCCGAGCCCGGCGGCCACCGGGTCGCCTTCCGGCCGCGGCGGCCCGGCCCACCGGACAAGGCAGCCGTCGCCGTCCGCGACGAGATGGCCGAGCGCGTACCGGGCGACGCCGGTGCCGCGCGACTCGGCCGCCAGGTCGAACCCCGGGTCGCGGGCGGTGTCGACGAACCCCACGAACGAACCCGGCGGCCGCTGGACCGCCACCGGCCGCTTCGGCGGCGCGAAGCGGGCGGGGGCGGCGCGGGACGGCGGCGCGGGCTCGGCGCCCGCGGGCAACATCCGGATCGCCAGGCCCGTGGCTCCGGCGAGCACGAGCGCGGCGAGCACCGCCAGCGGGCGGGGGAGCGTGCCGGACTCTCTTGCTTTCCGCGACATATGCCACCCATCGTGATCGATCGGCTACTTTCAGCGGTTGCTGGTGAAGGTAGCAAGCGTTCGCCGGACGGCGCGGGGCTTTTCCGGTCGCCGTCCGATGTGGGCGGATAATGAGCCTCATGAAGCTGCGGATCTTCACCGAGCCCCAGCAGGGCGCCACCTATGACGACCTGCTCGCCGTCGCCCAGGCCGCGGAACGCCTGGGGTTCGACGCCTTCTTCCGGTCCGACCACTACCAGCGCATCGGCCCCGGCGACCCCGGCGCCGGCTCCACCGACGCCTGGGTGACGCTCGGCGCCCTGGCCAGGGAGACCTCCACGATCAGGCTCGGCACGCTGGTGACGCCGGCCACGTTCCGGCTGCCCGGCCCGCTGGCGATCAGCGTGGCCCAGGTCGACCAGATGAGCGGCGGCCGGGTCGAGCTGGGTTTCGGCACCGGCTGGTTCGACGGGGAGCATTCCGCGTACGGCATCCCGTTCCCGCCGCTCGGCGAGCGGTTCGGCCGCTTCGAGGAGCAGCTGGAGATCGTCACCGGCCTGTGGACGGCGAAGGACTCCTACTCCTTCGAGGGCCGCTACTACCGGCTGGTCGACTCGCCGGCGCTGCCCAAGCCGGTCCAGCGGCCCCGGCCGCCGGTGATCATCGGCGGCTTCGGCGCCAAGCGCACGCCCCGGCTGGCGGCCACCTACGCCGACGAGTACAACGTGCCGTTCCGCACCCTGGCCGACACCGGGCAGGCGTTCACGCGGGTGCGGGAGGCGGCCGACGAGGCGGGCCGCGGCCTGATCCTGTCGGCGGCGCAGACCGTCGTCGTGGGCGCCGACCAGGCCGAGATCGACCGGCGCGCCGCCGCCATCGGCCAGGACCCCGCCCTGCTGCGCGAGGGCGGCCTGTGCGGCACCCCCGACGAGGTGCTGGCCAAGCTGGGCGCCTTCGCCAAGCTCGGGGCCGAGCGGGTCTACCTCCAGGTCCTCGACCTGGCCGACCTGGAGCACCTGGAGCTCATCGCCGCCGAGGTGTTGCCGCACGTGTAATTCCGTTGGCGGCGCTTCGTCCGGCTACGGCACACTTGGGACGTGCTGCTGACGATCACGACCACCGCCGCGCCGGCCACCGACCTGGGCTTCCTCCTGCACAAGCATCCCGAGCGCGTGCAGGAGTTCGGCCAGTCGTTCGGCACGGCCACGGTGTTCTACCCGGAGGCGGGCGAGGAGCGCTGCACGGCGGCCCTCCTGCTGGAGGTCGACCCGATCGCGCTGGTCCGCTCGCGCGGCCGGAACTCGCCCGACTTCAGCCTGTCGCAGTACGTCAACGACCGCCCGTACGCGGCCTCGTCGTTGCTGGCCGTCGCGCTCGCCGACGTCTTCCGCACCGCGCGGGCGGGCCGCTGCAAGGCCCGCCCCGAGCTGCCGGGCACCCCGCTGCCGCTGGAGATCCGGCTGCCCGCGCTGCCCTGCCGGGGCGGCCCTGAACTGGCCCGGCGGCTGTTCGAGCCGCTGGGGTGGGCGGTGGAGGCGCGGACGCTGCCGCTCGACGAGGGTTTCCCCGAGTGGGGCGAGTCCCGGTACGTGCGGCTCACCCTGCGCGGCACCGTGCTGCTGGCCGACGCGCTCAACCACCTCTACGTGCTGCTCCCCGTGCTCGACGACGGCAAGCACTACTGGATGGCCTCCGACGAGATCGACAAGCTGGTCAGGGCGGGGGCGGGCTGGCTCGGCGGGCATCCGGAGCGCGGCCTGATCGCCCGGCGTTACTTCGGGCGGCGCTGGGCGCTGGCCCGCACCGCGCTGACCAGGCTGGCCGAGCTGGGCGACGAGACCGAGGAGGAGCTGGAGCCGGCGCTCGCCGAGGAGGCTCCCGCCGGGGAGACCGCGGCCGACGAGGCCGCCGTCGCCGAAGCCGAGGCCGCCGCCGAAGCCGTCGCCGAAGGCGCCGCGGAAGCCGCCGCCCAGGGTGACGTACCGGAAGGCGGGGCCCAGGAGGCGGGCGCGGCGCGGAAGGCGCGGCCGCTCAACACGCTGCGGCGCGAGGCCGTGCTGCGCAGGCTCGAAGACCTCGGCGCGGTCAGCGTGATCGACCTGGGCTGCGGGCAGGGCGAGCTGGTCGCCGCGCTGCTGGCCAGGCCCAGGTTCGCGCGCGTCGCCGGCATGGACGTCTCCTCCCTGGCGCTCACCATCGCCGCCCGCAAGCTGCGCCTGGACCGCATGCCCGACAGCAAGCGGGCCCGGCTCACCCTGTTCCAGGGCGCGCTCACCTACACCGACAAGCGCCTGGCGGGCTACGACGCCGCCGTGCTCATGGAGGTCGTCGAGCACGTCGACCCGCCGCGCCTGGCCGCGCTCGAACGCGTCGTCTTCGGCCGCGCCCGCCCCAGCCACGTGCTCGTCACCACCCCCAACATCGAGCACAACGTGCGCTACGAGTTCCTGACCGGCCTGCGCCACCCCGACCACCGCTTCGAGTGGACGCGGGCCGAGTTCGCCGCCTGGGCCGCCCGGGTGGCCGCCCAGTACGGCTACCACGTCGCCGTCGAACCCGTCGGCGAGGACGACCCCGAGGTCGGCCCGCCCACCCAGATGGGAGTCTTCACCCGTGATCAGCGTTCCTGAGCTGTCCCTCGTGGTGCTCGTCGGCGTCTCCGGCAGCGGCAAGTCCACCTTCGCGCGCCGCCACTTCAAGCCCACGCAGGTCATCTCCTCCGACTTCTGCCGCGGCCTGGTGTCCGACGACGAGAACGACCAGGCCGCCACGCCGGCGGCGTTCGACCTGCTGCACCACATCGTCGGCGTCCGCCTGGCCAGGGGGCTGTTCACCGTCGTGGACGCCACCAACGTCCAGTACCCCGCCCGCAAGAGCCTCATCGAGCTGGCCAGGAAGCACGACGTGCTGGCCGACGCCATCGTGCTGGACACGCCCGAGGAGGTGGCGATCGAGCGCAACGCCGCGCGTCCCGACCGCGACTTCGGCCCCGGCGTGGTGATCCGCCAGCGCAAGGAGCTGCGCCGCTCGCTGTCCAAGATCTCCGCAGACGGCTTCCGGCGGGTGCACGTGCTGCGTGGCCAGGAGGAGATCGACAACGCCGAGATCACCTACGAGAAGGCGTGGTCGGACCGGACCGAGCTGACCGGCCCGTTCGACATCATCGGCGACGTGCACGGCTGCCGCTCGGAGCTGGAGACGCTGCTGGCCGAGCTCGGCTGGCAGGGCCTGACCCACCCCGAGGGCCGCACCGCCGTGTTCGTCGGCGACCTGGTCGACCGCGGGCCCGACACGCCGGGCGTGCTGCGCCTGGTCATGGACATGGTCGAGGCGGGCACCGCGATCTGCGTGGCCGGCAACCACGAGCAGAAGCTCGTGCGCGCGCTGAACGGCCGCAAGGTCACCGTCGCCCACGGCCTGCGCGAGTCGCTGGACCAGCTCGCCGCCGGGCCGCCCGAGTTCGCCGAGCGGGCCCGGACGTTCATGGACGGCCTGCTCAGCCACTACCGCCTGGACAGCGGCCGGCTCGTCGTCGCGCACGCCGGGCTGAAGGAGTCCTACCACGGCCGCGCCTCCAAGCGCGTACGCGCCTTCGCCCTGTACGGCGACACCACCGGCGAGACCGACGAGTACGGCCTGCCGGTCCGCTACCCGTGGGCCGACGAGTACCGCGGCCGGGCCATGGTCGTCTACGGCCACACGCCCACGGTCACCCCCGAGTGGGTCAACAACACGATCTGCCTGGACACCGGCTGCGTCTTCGGCGGCCACCTGACCGCGCTGCGCTACCCCGAGCGCGAGATCGTCCAGGTGCCGGCCGAGCAGGTCTGGTACGAGCCGGCCAAGCCGCTCGGCGACCCCGCCCGCGAGCCCGGCATGCTCGACGTCGGCGACGTGATCGGCACCCGGCACGTCGAGACCCGCTTCGGCGGCCGGGTCAAGGTGCTCGAGCAGAACGCGGCCGCCGCGCTGGAGGTCATGAGCCGGTTCGCGGTCGACCCGAGCTGGCTGGTCTACCTGCCGCCGACGATGGCGCCGCCGGAGACGTCCAGGCTCGACGGCTACCTGGAGCACCCGCACGAGGCGTTCGAGGAGTTCGCCGCGGCGGGGGTGAGCGAGGTCGTGTGCGAGGAGAAGCACATGGGCTCGCGGGCCGTCGCCGTGCTGGCCAGGACGCCCGAGGTCGCCGCGGCCCGGTTCGGCGTGGCCGACGGCAGCACGGGCGCGGTCTTCACGCGTACCGGGCGGCCGTTCTTCCGGGACATGACGCCGCTGGTCGAGGCGGTGCGCGCGGCCTGCGAGCCGCTGTGGGAGGAGCTGCGCTCCGACTGGGTCGTGCTCGACTGCGAGCTGCTGCCCTGGTCGGCCAAGGCGGGCGAGCTGATCAGGTCGCAGTACGCCTCCGTCGGCGCCGCCGCGCGGGCCGCGCTGCCCGAGGCCGTCACGGCTCTGGAAGCGGCGGCCGGACGCGGGCTGGATGTGGGCGGGTTGCTGACCCGCACCCGACGCCGCTCCGAGAACGCTGCCCTGTTCCGCGACGCCTATGCGCGCTACTGCTGGCCGGTGGACGGGCTCGACGGGATCAGGCTGGCGCCGTTCCAGATCCTGGCCTGCGAGGGGCGGGCCACGGCGCTGGAGCCGCACGCCTGGCACCTGTCCACGCTGGCGCTGCTCGACTCGCCGCTGATCGCGCCGACCAGGAACGTGTCGGTCACGCTTGACTCGCCGGAGTCCAGGGCCGCGGCCACCGCGTGGTGGGAGGCGCTGACCGCCGCCGGGGGAGAGGGCATGGTGGTCAAGCCGGCCACGTACGTGCCCGGCCGGGTGCAGCCCGGCGTGAAGGTGCGCGGCCGGGAGTACCTGCGGATCATCTACGGGCCCGACTACACCGAGTCCCTCGACGTGCTGCGCCGCCGTTTCCTGGGCAAGAAGCGCTCGCTCGCGCTGCGCGAGTACACCCTCGGCCTGGAGGCGCTGTCGCGACTGGCGGACGGGGAGGCGGGCTGGCGGGTGCACGAGCCGGTCTTCGCGGTGCTCGCCCTGGAGTCCGAGCCGGTGGACCCGCGCCTGTGACCCCGTCCCCGTGAGGGAGCCCGTCCTTTCGAAGGAGAATGTGATGACCGCCGACCGCCACCGTCCCGGCTACGTCCGGCGCGCTCTCGGGCGCGCGCTGCTGAGGTACGCCGTGGCGGTGGTGGTGGCGGTCGTCGTGATCGCGGTCTTCTGGCTGACCCGGGCCTGACGTCCGGTTTGTGGCAAGGTTGGGTAAGCGCCGCGCTACACAGGTGATCTCCGGGTAGGTCCCCGATCACGGGGAAGGGACCTGTATGGCAACTCGGTACACCCATCACGAGCATCTGGGCCACGTCGTCTTCATCACCGCGGCGGCGGCCATCGGCGGGTTCCTGTTCGGATACGACAGCTCGGTCATCAACGGCGCGGTCACCGGCATCCAGCGGCACTTCGACGTGGGAGCGGTCCAGATCGGCTTCGTCGTGGCCATCGCGCTGCTCGGGTCCGCGCTCGGGGCCTGGATCGGCGGCGGGCTGGCCGACCGGTGGGGGCGTACCCGGTCGATGCAGGTGGCCGCGGGCCTGTTCACGGTCAGCTCGATCGGGCAGATGTTGCCGTTCGCCATCTGGGACCTGGGGTTGTGGCGGGTCATCGCGGGCTTCGCGATCGGCATGGCCTCGGTGCTCGGGCCGGCCTACATCGCCGAGGTCGCGCCGCCCGCCTACCGGGGGCGGCTGGGCTCGTTCCAGCAGCTCGCCATCGTGCTCGGCATCGCCGTCTCGCAGCTCGTCAACTACCTGATCGCCGAGCTCGCCGGCGGCGACGTCAACAACCACCTGTGGGGGCTGCAGGCGTGGCAGTGGATGCTGGGGGCCTGCGCCGTCCCGGCCCTGCTCTACCTGCTGTTCGCCTCGACCATCCCCGAGTCGCCGCGCTACCTGATCATGTCGGGACGGTCGCGCAAGGCCCGCGAGGTGCTGGCCGAGGTCGAGGGCGACGACGTGGACCTCGACGCCCGGATCGCCGAGATCCAGCACGTGCTGCGGACCGAGCGCGTGCCGGGGCTGAAGGACCTGCGCGGGAGCGCGCTCGGCCTGCTGCCGATCGTCTGGGTCGGCATCGTCCTGTCGGCCTTCCAGCAGCTGGTCGGCATCAACGTGATCTTCTACTACTCGTCGGTGTTGTGGCAGTCGGTGGGCATCAACCAGAGCAACTCGCTGCTGATCAGCTTCTCCAGCTCGATCATCAACATCATCGGCACGTTCATCGCCATCGCGCTGGTCGACCGGATCGGCCGCAAGCCGCTGCTGCTCGTCGGCTCGGCCGGCATGGCGATCGCGCTGGGCACCGCGGCCTGGGCGTTCAGCGCGTCGCGGGAGGTCGGCGGCGTGGTCTCGCTGCCGAGCCCGCAGGGGCCGATCGCGCTCGTCGCGGCCAACGTGTTCGTGCTGTTCTTCGCCCTGTCGTGGGGCGTGGTGGTCTGGGTGCTGCTCGGCGAGATGTTCCCCAACCGCATCCGCGCCGCCGCGCTCGGCGTCGCCGCCGCCGCGCAGTGGATCGCCAACTGGCTGATCACGGTCTCGTTCCCGGCGCTGTCGGAGTGGAACCTGCCGCTCACCTACGCCATGTACGCCCTGTTCGCCGCGCTGTCCTTCCTCTTCGTCACCAAATGGGTCAAGGAGACCAAGGGCCGCAAGCTGGAAGACATGGGCTGACCACGCCGCGGAGTGGGCTAACCTCCGGCACGTGCTTGTCGACGTGCTCGGTCCCGGCCTGAACGTGCTCTTCTGCGGCATCAACCCCGGCCTGATGTCGGAGGCCACCGGCCACCACTTCGCCCGGCCGGGCAACCGGTTCTGGCCCGCGCTCCACCTGTCCGGCTTCACGCCGCGCCTGCTGGCCCCGGCGGAGCAGCACCTGCTCCCCTCGTACGGGCTGGGCATCACGAACATCGTCCCCCGGGCCAGCGCCAAGGCGGCGGAGCTGACCAGGGACGAGCTGGTGGCGGGCGGCCGGCAGCTGGCGGAGAAGGTGTCGGAGCTGGGGCCGGAGGTGCTGGCGGTGCTCGGCATCTCGGCGTACCGGACGGCCTTCGCGCGGCCCAAGGCGGTCATCGGCCCCCAGCCCGAGCGGGTCGGCGAGGCCCGCGTGTGGGTGCTGCCGAACCCGAGCGGGCTCAACGCCCACTGGACCGTCGCCACGATCGCCGGGGAGATGGGCCGCCTGCGCGCCTCGCTGTCCCGAGGGACGCCACCGCCAGGAACGGATGTCTTCTGACCTGCGCTTGTAGCCGGATCCAAGTCACGCACAAGCCTTGATCGCTAGATACGTACCCGGTTCGTTGTGTCTTCGCACTGGGGGGTCTGGTGGCAAGCCGGCGATTGTCGCGCGTTGTCTGCGCATTGGCGTTGTTAGTGGGTCTGGTCGCGGCCGTGCCGCCACCGGCCGTCGCGTCCGCGACACCGGACGCCGAGACCGCGGCGCTGCTGTCCGCGGTGGAACGGTTCACGACCGCGGGCGGCGGGCTGGCCACGCTCGGCCCGATGGGCGAGCAGCTGCCGTTCGTCGGCCTGGTGCCCGGCGGCGAGGACGCCCTGGGCCTGGCCGACCTGTTCCAGGTGGCCGTCCACGACAAGCTCAAGGACCTCACCACCCTGGACGACCTCCAGGACGAGTACGAGCTGTCCGGCCCCCGCGCCGGAAAGCTGCTGGCCAAGGCGAGCACGCAGGGCGGGACCAGGCGGCTCGACCTGACCCTGGAGGTCACCAGGACGGCGGCCGGCCGCCCGATCTCCGTCAGCAGCACCCAGCCCAAGGTCTCGCTGACCACCTCGGGCGGCGTGGACGTCACGCTGAAGCTCACCGCCAAGCTGCCCTTCGCCTACGACCCGGCCACGAAGTCCGCCTGGCTGGCCAAGGACGCCACCATGACCGTGCGGGCCGAAGGCAGGCTCGCCACCGGGGCCAGGCCCACCGCCGCCTTCGGCATCCTCGGCGTCGACCTGTCGGCCGCCTCGACGCTCTCCGTCGACGCCGAGTTCGCCGCCACCGCCGCCGACCCGGACGGCAACGGCAGGCTGGACACCTCGGAACTGGGCTCGGAGAGCCTGTTCACCTTCACCCGCAAGGGCTCGGCGGCCGCCAGGCTGCAGGTCACCGCGCAGCCGTTCGCCGGCGCCCAGGTCGAGGGGGCCGCCGCGACCATCGACGCGAGCTGGCCCGACCTCGCCACCGGCGGGCCCGCCGTCAGCGTGACCCAGGCCGACCTGGACCGGCTCGGCCGCTTCCAGACGCTCACGCCCAAGGACCTGCTCGACGGGCTGACCCACCTGGCCAACGCCGTCACCGCCGCCCAGCGCGCCCGCTGGGACGGGCAGGGCGACCTCGACCTGCCGTTCATGCGCGGCTCGCTGGCCGACGCCGTGCAGGTGTCGGAGGCGATCCACGCCTTCGCCGCCGCCAGCGTGGACCGCAACACCGGCCGGCCCACCTTCACCTCGATCCAGGACCTGTTCGCCGCGCTGGGCAAGGCCCGCGGCCTGCCCGGAGGCGCGATCATCAAGGTCGCCGACGCCGGGTACGACGACGCCGCCAAGAAGATCGCCTTCACCCTCGTCGTGGACCGGACCGTCAACCAGGCCCCCGAGCCGCTCAACCCCGCGGGCCAGACCGTCAGCGGGACGGGCGCGGGCGTCACGTACGCGGCCAGGACGCTGCGGCACGCCGGGCAGAAGTGGACGCCGGGGCAGTTCGCCGGGCGTACGGTCACCGCGGGAGCGTCGAGCGGCATCGTGGCCGACAACACCGCCGACACCGTCACCCTCGTCGAGGAGGGATGGCGCGGGGGCGTGCCCGCCGCGGGCGCGCCGTACCGGATCTCCGCCAACGACCCCATGATCGGGCAGATCGCCTTCGGCGACACCTTCAAGGCCGCCGCCGGGCTCGACCGCGCCAACGCGACCGCCGCGGTGGCGGGCGTCATGCGCGGCTACCACGCCTCGGCCACGGTCGTGCTCGACCTGAGCGACCCGGTGACGGGCCAGGGGTGCGCGCAGCGGCCGGACGGGCAGCAGAAGGCGTGCCCGTACAAGCACGTCAACGCCGACGGCAGCGCCACCGTGGTGAACGAGCTGCCCAGGGCCGCGGACCGGATCATGTTGCGGACCGGCCGCGACCTGTTCGGCGCCCGCGTGTCGGTGCTCTCCTCGGTCAACGTCAACGCCGTCGCGGGTTACCTGGGCGTACAGATCACCGGTGACCTCACCTTGGGCAGCAAGAACGGCGGCGACCTGGTCAAGGTCGGGCTCAAGGACATCGGCGACGTGCCGCTGACCCGGCTGTTCGAGCGGCTGGCGAGCAAGCCGGGCGACGTCCTGACCTCCCAGGTGGACGCGGTGGCCAAGGCGCGGCTCACGCTCGGCGTGCCGGGCCTGGCCGACTTCTTCGGCGGCAGGGTCTCCGGCGAGGTGGAGATGCCGGACCTCGGCGAGCCCGCCAACGTCACCTTCCGCGGCTTCGACCAGATCGGCCGGGTCAAGGACTTCGCCTTCGACCCCGACAACCCGCAGGCCCTCTTCGGCACGCTGATCAAATCCCTGGGCGCGGTGGCCACGTACCTCGACGGCGTCAAGGGCACCGGGCCGGTCAACGAGGCCATGACGGCGAAGCTGCCGCTGCTCGGGCGCTCGCTGTCCGACCTGGTGGCCTCGGAGGAGATGGGCTCGGGCCCCGGCGTCCTCTACGGCGACGGCGCCTGCGGCAACGAGAACGCCTACGTCACCGACCCCTCGCGCACGTTCACCCAGGCGCACGTCGGCCGCCGCGTCGCCGTCGGCACCCGGGTGCTGACCGTCGCGACCGCGTGCGGCGAGCACACGCTGTCCTTCGCCGAGAAGTTCGGCCAGGCCGTGCCCGAGGCGGGCGCCGCCTACGCGCTGCGCTCGCCGCTGCGGGACGCGATCGACCGCCTGACCGCCGCGCCGCCGGACACCGTCCAGGCGCTGGTGGCCGAGCTGAACAAGGCGCTGGGCGGCCAGGTGCACATCGGCTACGAGGACGGCGCTCTGCGGCTGTCGCTGGCCTACGACAAGAAGGCGGCCGTGCAGGAGCCGCTGCGCTTCGCCTTCGGCGACAGCAGCCTGGTCGCCGCCAAGGGCTCGGCCACGCTGGACGCCGCCGTCGAGGGCGAGGTGCGCCTCGGCCTGCGCGTCGCGCTCAAGCGCGGCTTCGACCCGGCCCGCGACCTGCTCATCGAGACCGACTCCGGCCTCGACCTCCAGGCGAAGGCGCAGCTCGACGGCACGGTCAAGGCCGACGTCGGCCCGCTGCCGCTGGCGATCGGCAAGGAGGGCGACGACCCGCTGCAGGCCAGGCTCGGTTACGGCGTGAGCCTGCGCTACGGCGGCGAGTCCCAGGAGGCGGTGACCCCCGCCGCGTTCTTCTCCGGGCTCGACCTGGCGCTGAACGAGACGAGCGAGCCGGTCGCCTGCGACCGCGACCCCCACCGCGACGACACCGACCTGGCGTTGTGCGCCGTCCTGCCCGCCTACCTCAACGGCGCGCCGCTCACCGCGGACGGCAAGCACGCGCTCGTGCTGCGGCTGCCCAGGTCCGCCCCGCTGGCCGAGATGTTCGACCTGACCGGGAAGCTGCCCGGCGACGTGAACCGGCTGGAGCTGCCCTCCTTCGACTTCTCCACCCTGCCTCCGGGCCTGGAGCTGGACTGGACCAACCTGGGCGACGGCATCGACCGCTACCTCACCGCCCTGGAGACCGGCATGCGCATGGCCTCCGGCAAGGGCAAGCTGCCCATGGTCGGCGCCGACCTCCAGCAGGGGGCCGACTTCGTCGGCGCCAAGCGCCAGGAGATCAAGGCCGCCCTGGCCAAGCTGCCGAACGGCGGCAAGGTGCCCACCGGCGGCGACCTGCGCAAGTGGTACAACGACGAGCTCGCGCCCAAGGTCGGCCCCGGCGTGCAGCCGGTGATCACCTGCGTGCAGGCGCCCGTCCCCGACCCGGCCAAGCCCGAGGCCTGCGACGCGGCCAAGGGCACCGAGCTGACCGGCATCGCGTTCAAGGTCAGCGTCGGCAAGGGCGACGTCGATCCCGAACAGGGCTGCGTCAAGGACTGCCTGGGCGTGGAGCGGCCGCTCGACGTCGGCGTCCCGGGCCTCGCGCTGAAGCAGGGCGCGGGCAAGGGCGTACGGGCCGAGCTCGGCTGGCACGCCGAGGTCATGGTGGGCCTGGACCGGACCAGCGGCTTCTACGTCGACGCCGGTGAGGCGAACCGGCCGCGGGCGACCGTCGGCGTGAACGTCTCGCTGCCCGACGAGATCAAGGCCAGGCTGGCGATCCTCGACGTCACGCTCAAGAACCGCGAGCAGAACGCCCCCGACCTGTTCGCGGGCGCCTTCACCATCGGGTTCAAGCCGGTCGGCCGGATCGGCCTGGACCAGCTCGCCGACGCCGGCAGCCTGGTGGAGACGTCACTGAACGCCAAGGTCGCCGTGGACTGGCGCTTCGAGGTGACGGCCGGCTCGGCCATGTTCCCCGGCCTGTACGGCGACTTCGACCTGGACTGGGACCTCACCAAGGGCGGCTCGCCCGACCCGGCGAACCTGAACATCGCCTTCAACAACGTGAACCTGGAGGCCGGCGACTTCTTCCGGAGCGTCCTCGGCCCGGTGGTGACCCAGGTCAAGAAGGTCACAGACCCGGTCAAACCGGTGATCGACCAGCTCTACGCGCCCATCCCCGTGCTGTCGGACCTGAGCAAGGCCGCGGGCGGCGGCGAGGTGAACCTGATGACGATCGCCAAGAAGTACAACACGGTCGCCGGCGGCGGCACGACCAAGTTCATCGAGCGGATGATCGAGGTCGGCAGGCTGGTCACGTCGCTGCCCGACTGCCAGGGAGAGCTGCACATCCCGATCGGCAGCTTCACCGTGGCCGGTGACCGCGCGCTGAACACCGAGAACTCGCCCGACGTCGCGGACTCGCTGATCAAGGACGTGGCGCCCGCCACGGACGACCTGTTCGCCGCGCTCGACCAGGGCGCCAGGTCGTGCGGGAAGGGCAAGGCCGCCGTCGCCGACGCGCAGGGGCCGATGGAGCACTCCGCGAAGGCGGGCTTCAGCTTCCCCGTGCTGCAGAACGCCGGTCGGTCGATCTTCAGCCTGCTGATGGGCAAGGACGTGGAGCTGGTCGCGTTCGACTCCGGGCCGCTGCGCCTCGGCTTCTCCTACAGCCAGTCCTTCGGCCCCGTCTGGTCGCCGCCGCCGATCATGGTCGTCATCTCCGGCACCGCCGGGGTCGAGGCCCAGATCAGGGCGGGCTTCGACACGTACGGCATCCGCAAGGCGATCGAGCAGGGCAAGGTCGACCTCCAGGTCCTCGACAGCCTCTACCTGAAGACCACCGACGACCAGGGCAGACCGCTGCCGGCGATCTCCCTGACCGGGCGGCTGGAGGCGGGCGCGGCGGTCGACGTGGTGCTGGTCAAGGCGGGCGTGAGCGGCGGCATCTTCCTCACCGTCGCCATGAACTGGCTCGATCCCACCAACGACGGCAAGTTCAGGTTCTTCGAGTTCGCCGACGTCCTGCTGCGCAACCCGCTGTGCCTGTTCTCCCTGGACGGAGAGCTGAAGGTCTACCTGAAGGCCTGGGTCGAGGTGGGCATCTCGATCTTCAAGAAGCGGTTCGACTGGACCATCGTCGAGGCCAAGCTCCTCGACTTCTCGGTCAGGCCCAAGTGCGACGAGGACCCGCCGAAACTCGCGACCGAGGCGGGCGACGCCCTGGTGCTGCACGTCGGCGGCATGCGCAAGGCCAGGGGCGGCAGCACCGCCAAGCCGGGCGACGACGCCGAGCAGTGGACGGTCAGCCAGCTCCCCGGCGACGAGGGCTTCGTGGTCAGCGCGCTGGGCGTGCGCGAGGAGCACCGCGCGTCCGGCCTGAACCGGGTGCTGGCCGACGGCCGGGGCGCGAAGGGCGCGCTGCGGCTGGTCTTCCAGGGGTACGGCGACGACACCGCCGGAGCTCACCCGTTCGACCGGACGGTGGTGGCGTTCGGCGGCGACGGCGACGACCTGATCCTGGCCGGCGCCGGTCGCAACGTGATCGACGGCGGCAAGGGCGACGACCAGATCACCAGCGGCGACCAGTACGACGGGCCCGCCGCGATCGTGGCCGGCGGCCCCGGCGACGACTACGTCACCATGGGCGGCGCGGGCGGCTGGGTGGCCGGTGACGGCCGCCTGACCCCCGCCACCCGCAGGGTCGGCGACGTCGAGGTGGCCGACTGGACCGGCGACGACCTGCCCGGCACGCCGGACGACGGCCCGGCCGACGGCGGCGACCGCATCGCGGCCGGTCTCGGCCGCAACCGGCTGTACGGCAACGGCGGGAACGACACCATCGCCGTCGCCTCCGACAGCCCGCTGGCCGCCACCGACCCCTCGCCGCGGTTCCGCGCGCAGCCGAGCCTGCTGGTCGGCGGCCCCGGCGCCGACACCCTGACCGGTGGCTCGGCGGCCGACGAGATCTACACCGGGCCGCGCGAGGAGATCGGCCGCGACGAGGCGGGACCCGCCGACGCCGGGCCGAACTACGTCGACACCGGCGCGGGCGCCGACAAGGTGTACGGCGGTCAGGCCGTCGACCTGGTCGCCGGTCACTCGGCCCCCGGCGAGGTCGTGAAGATCATCGGCGGTGGCGGGGACGACGTGCTCGCGGGCGGCCACGGCAAGGACGACATCTCCGGCGGCCCCGGCGACGACTGGGTGATCGCCGAACCGTCCGACGTCGGCGAGGCCCAGGGCCGCGACGACTTCGGCCCGGCCAGGCAGGTACGCCGTCTGCCGCTGCCGGCGGGCGTCCAGCCCTCGGCCAAGGAGCTGTCCGGCGGCGACGGGAACGACCACATCGTCGGCGGCGACGGAGGCGCGACCGTCTTCGGCGACCGCCGGCGGGACGAGCCGTGCGAGGAGCACGACGGCGACGCCGACGGCCGCGACCTGATCATCGGCGGCGCGGGCAAGGAGACCGTGTCGGCCGGCGGCGGCGCCGACCGGGTCGAGGCCGGCGGCGGCCAGGACGTGGTCTGCGGCGAACGCGGCGACGACCGTCTGGCCGGTGGCTCGGGCGACGACCGGGTCTCGGGCGGCTCCGGTGACGACACGGCGCTCGGCGACGACGGCGCCGACGAGGTGACCGGCGGCTCCGGCGACGACACCCTGTACGGCGGCGCGCACAACGACACCGTCGTGGGCGAGTCCGGGCAGGACCGCACGTTCGGCGGCGACGGTGACGACCTGGTCATCGGCGGCACCCGTACGGCGGGCAAGGACGACAAGGGCGACTTCCTGTACGGCGACGCCGGGGCGGACAAGCTGATCGGCGACAACGGCGACGCCGACGGCCCGTTCGACCTCGACGGCACCCCGGAGGAGGCCGGCGGCCCGGACGTGATCCACGGCGGCGAGGGCGCCGACCGGGGTCATGGCGGGATCGGCGCCGACGAGGTGCACGGCGACGCGGGCGACGACCACCTGGAGGGCGGCGTCGGCGGCGACAAGGTGTACGGCGAGGCGGGGGAGGACGAGCTCGTGGGCGGCGCTTCCGGCGCGTACCCGGACGGCGGTGACACGCTGCTGGGCGGCGACGGCCCGGACGTGATCGCCGCCGACAACGCCACCCTGACCACCTCATCGGGCAGCCCGTCGGTCACTCCGTCGGCCACCCCATCGGGGGGTCCGTCGGCCAGCCCGTCGGCGACGGGAGGCCCGTCACCGACCGGCAGCGCGTCACCGACCGGCAGCCCGTCTGCGACTGCGAGCCCGTCTGCGGTGGGGAGCCCTTCGGCTACGCCGTCCGGCACGGCGCCGCAGGCCGGTGAGTCGGCGTCCGGTGCGGACGCGGCCGACCCGGCGACCTCGGTCGCCGCGCGGCCGGGCCAGGCGGCCTCGCACCAGGTGAAGCTGCTCGCGGGCGGCTTCGGCCCGGACGTGGCCGACGGCGGCGCGGGCAACGACGCGATCTTCGGCCAGGGCGGCCCCGACCGGCTGCGCGGCCAGGAGGGCGACGACTACGCCGAGGGCGGCGCGGGCGTGGACTGGGTCGAAGGCGACCAGGGCGACGACGACCTGGTCGGCGGCACCCACACCGCGACCGACGACGCCGCCGACGCGCTCTACGGCGGCCCCGGCGACGACGTCGTGGCCGGCGACAACGCCGTGGTGACGCTGACGGGCACTCCGGCCAGGGCCACGGTCCGCATCGGCTCGGCGGGCACGCCGATGACCCCACGCGCGGTCACCCTCCTGACCGACGCCTCAGGCGACAGCTCACGCAAGGGCACGGACGACGGCTCGGACGACAGCCCAGGCAAGGGTTCGAACGACGGCTCGGACAAGGGCTCGGACAAGGGTTCGGACGACGGCTCGGGCAAGGGTTCGGACGACGGCTCGGGCAAGGGGGCGAAGGACGGGGCCGGCGGTGGGGCCGGGGCGGATCGGGTGTCCGGTGGTGCCGGGGTGGACGTGCTGTGGGGGCAGGGTGGTGATGACCAGATGTCCGGCGGCGGCCAGGGCGACTACGCCGAGGGCGGTGACGGCGCGGACCAGATCCGCGGCGACCTGCCGCTGACGGCCGAGTCCACCCGCACCACCACGCAACCGCTCACCGACCCCGGCTGGAGAGGCGACGCCAGTGGCCAGGCCGACCTGGAGGGCGACGACCCCCCGGTCAGGACGACCTGATCGGCGGCTCGGCCAAGCAGGCCGCCGCCGACAAGGCCGACGCGATCGAGGGCAACGGCGGCGCCGACGCGCTGCTCGGCGACAACGGCTCGCTCGTCCGCACCGTGACGGGCAACGCCGAGAAGGTCTACACCGAGCGCTACCCGGCGGGCCAGGCGCCCGCGGACGCCACCCGCGTACGCAGCCACGACCCGGCCCTGCCGGGCGACTCGACCAGGTTCTGCACCCAGGCCCAGGCCACCTGCGAGCCGGCCGGCTCCTACGGCGCCGACCACCTGTACGGCGACGACGGCGACGACGCGCTGTGGGGCCAGGACGGCGACGACACCCTGCAAGGCGGCCAGGGCGACGACGACCTGTTCGGCGAGCTGGGCGACGACGACCTGTCGGGCGGCGCGGGCGAGGACGCCATGCTCGGCGACCGCGGCGGCGTGCTGAACGAGCGCATCGACGCCTCCGACGCCCAGCGGCTCGGCTTCACCGTCAGCCTCAACGCCCCGCCGAAGGAGACCTACAAGGGCTTCCAGCCCGGCACCTACGACCGCCGCACCGACCTGCTGCACGACACCGACGGCGACACCTGGACGGCCGGCGCCCTGCCGCACGACGGTTTCGCCAAGGGCGGCGCCGACCGCATGCGCGGCGGCCCCGGACGCGACAGCATGCACGGCGGCGCCGGCGACGACCTGGTCAACGGCGACAGCGGCGGCGACGAGGTGTTCGGCGGCGACGGCGACGACCTGCTGTGGGGCGGCAAGGGCTGCGACCCGGCCCTGGACGCGGCCACCGCGGACTGCCTGTCGGGCGGCACGTTCGACCCGGCCGCCCGCGGCACCGGCGACCGCTTCGTCGACCACGTCTTCGGCGGGGCCGGCGCGGACCTGCTCGACTACAACCCGCGCGGCTCCTACCCCGGCTCGTGCGCCCCCGGCAAGATGCCGGAAGGCGAGCTGACCACGGTGGTGGACCCGTGCGCGTGGTTCCGGATGACCGACAAGGACAACGCCGCCACCGCCGACGACCAGCACCACCAGGGCGTGGACTGGCAGTACGGCGGCGCGGACCGCGACGTCCTGCAGGGCGACCGCACGGCCAACGGGCCCAACCCCGGCGACAAGATGATCGACTGGAACGGCAACTTCAACCTCTACACCCACTGCGGCCCGGCCAACGGCGGACACAACATCGTCCGCCAGCACTCCCCGGCGATGCTCGACTTCCTGGCCAAGGTGGCCTGGGGCGCGGGCGCCGGACGGAGCGCGGGCGACCCGTCGGGTTCGCGGGAGGTGGCCGTCCCGGTCTCGGGCGACAGCGGTTCGCCCTATCCCACCTCACCTGGCCACTTCGACTCGCCCGTGGCCTGCGCGGGCTGATCAGGAGACATGCCGATGTCACGCCGACTGATGGCGACCATCCTGGCGGGGGTGCTGGCGGCCGTGGGGCTCACCACGGCCCCGGCCCACGCCGCCGCACCCGGACAGCCCTCCTGCGTCCCGGGGGACTGCTTCACCGTCGACGTCTCGCTCGACCGCGCCCCCGCCGTGGGGCAGAGCGCGAAGCTCACGGTCGAGGTGACCCCGAAGCAGGACATCCCCGACGCGACCACGACCATCGACCTGCCCGACACGCTCCGGTGGGCGACCCCGCCCGCCGGGCTCGCCCGTACCGCCGCGATGATCGGCCTCAGCCCGGTGGATCGGGCCACCGAGACCCGCCGCGCCCGCGCGGGCAAGCCCATCAGGTACGAAGCGGTGGTCACGGCGGTCAGGCCCGGCCCCGCCTCCATCCGCGTGGAGGCCCGCGACGGGCGGCCGGGCCCGAGCTCCGACGGGCTCGCCTACCTCACCCTCGGCGCGCGGTCGTCGACGTTCGGGATGCCGAACGACAGCCGCGGGCACCGTCCGGAGCGGCGGAAGGCCGTGACGTCGTCGGCCGCCGACACGTGCGTGCAGGGACGCGTCACGTACGCCAGGACGGACGGGTCCGTCGTGGGCGTGCCGATGGCGGAGGTGGACGCGTTCGACACCGACGCCGGCGGCCGGCTGACGCTCGGCTGGGCCGAGACCGACGCGAACGGCGCCTACAAGGTGTGCTTCCCCGGCACCGAGGAGGACGGCACCGGCCAGGACGTCAACATCGAGGTCAGCCCGGTCAGCTCGTACTGGAGCGTGGGCTCCTCGGAGCAGAGCGCCGACATCTACACCGGCGCGGGCCCGACCACGCCCGACGTCCCCGCCGGGACGTCGGCCACGGTCATCGACTACCAGAGCCCGCCCGGCGACCGGATGGAGGGGGCGTTCCGGCTCCACGCGGCCGCCTACGACACCTGGAAGGCGTACACCGGCTGGCTGAACGAGCCGGCCGACGACTGCTGGAAGCCGGGCGAGGCGAACTGCCAGTCCGTGACGCTGATCTGGCGGCCGGACAAGGTCCTGAACACGTCGTACTACTGCTCGGGCGGCAACGGCAAGGAATGCCTGGGCCGGTTCCAGATGAACCTGGACGCGTCGGAGCCCCTGCAGCCGATGACCGTCCCCCACGAGCTGGGGCACTTCATCATGGACTACACCTACGGCAGGATGCCGTCGGCAGGCGTCGCGTGCGGGGAGCACATCGTGTGGACCCCGACGGCCGACCCGATCTGCGCGTGGAAGGAGGGCTGGGCCGACTGGATCGCCGTCCAGACCTACGGCGACACGCACTACCGGTGGACCAGTTCCGCGATCGACCTGGAGAGCCCGCGCTGGTTCAGCCAGGGCTGGCCGACCGGCGTGGAGGCGGGCAAGACCGAGGGCCGCGTCGCCGGCGTGCTCCTCGACCTGGCCGACACCGGGACGCGCGACGAGAAGTACTGGGACATCGGCGGCATCGGGCCCGAGGGCGTCGTGGCCGAGTTCAAGAAGGGGTTCGCCCAGGACCTCGACCACTTCCTGAGCACGTTCGCCGCCCAGCACTACGACCTCACGCAGGGCGCGACGTTCCAGAACGCCATCAGCACGAGCCACGTCGAGAACCTGGCCGACCGGCATCCGGTGCGGTGGCCCGCCAACGTCCCGCTCCAGACGGCCTTCGTGACCACCCCGGACAAGTGGCACGTGGTCGCCGCCGTCACCGGCCCCGGCGGCGCGGACGTGGACCTCGCCACGACGCCCAACGCCGGCGGCGACGCCGTCAGGAGCGCCGACTGGACCTCCACCAGCACCGACTTCGTCGCGGTTCAGCCCAGCTCGGCCACCCGCAACTGGTTCGTCAACTCGGTCACCTCCGACACCGACTACGAGGAGTTCGCGATGGAGGTCACCGAGGCGGCCGCCGGCAACCTGGAGGCCGGGACGCCGCAGGAGTTCCCGATCGCGGCCGGTCGGCTGGTCGAGGTGCGGACGACGTGGATCGAGAAGGGCGTGCCCGCCACGCTCACGGTCGTGCCGCGCAACGGGCAGGACCTCGACCTCTTCGTGATGGCTCCCGACTCCGCCGCGTGGGGCCTGCCGCGTTCCGCCGCCCGCAAGTCCGCGAGCGGCGGCCCGAACAAGATGGAACGCCTCACCATCAGCGACCCGAAGGTGACCGGGCTGTACGCGGTCATCGTGGTCAGGAAGGCCGGTGACGGAAACGTCCTGCTGACCCGCGTCTGACCCACTGGGTGCCCCGCGCGGGGCACCCACCGGGGACTACCTGGCCGCGAAGTCCTGCGTCCAGTGGATCGGGCCCTGGCCGTTCCTGGCCGCGCCCACGCCGATCACCGTGTACCGGCAGTTCATGATGTTGGCCCGGTGGCCCGAGCTGTTCATCCAGGAGTTCATCACGGCGGCCGGGGTGGCCTGGCCCTTGGCGATGTTCTCGGCGAAAGCGGTCCCGCCGGTGAAGCCGGCCGCCCTGATGCGGTCCATGAAGCTGCGGCCGTCCTTCGAGGTGTGGTCGAAGTAGCCCTTGGCGGCCATGTCGGCGGAGTGGCCGTACGCCGCGGCGCGCAGCTGGGCGTCGTGCTTGAGCGGCCGGCAACCGCCCTTGGCGCGCTCGGCGTTGACCAGGCGCAGGACCTCGTTCTCCTCGGCGGTGCCCACCGTGCCGGCGGGGGCGGTCGCGGATGGCCCGGGGGCCGGGGTGGCCGTCGAGCTGGGCTTGGGGGTCGCCGTGGGCGTCGGGGCCGGGCCCGGGGCGCAGGTCAGCCTGACCGCCCTGGACGTCGCGCCACGGCCCCGGTGGTCGGTGGCGACCGCGTAGTAGACGCCGGGCGCGCAGGGGAGGGTGAGCGCGACGCTGCCGGACCGGGTGGCGCCGCTCTTGACGACGGGGTCGGTTCCCGGGACGGCGCGCTTGAGCCGGACACGCAGCAGCGCGTCCGTGCGGCAGCCCTGACGGGCGGCGGAGGAGACGATCTGGGCGGTGTCGTTGACGCGAGGCGTGGCCACGGTGACCCGGCAGCGGCCGGCGGCCTCGCTGCCGGCCGCGGCCGCCGTGCCGGCGTTCGCCGGGGTCATCGGCGTACCGAGTGCAGCCAGGCTCACCAGGCCGGCGAGTACCCCTAGGGGTCTGCGCATGGGGGCTTCCTCCAGTTGCGATGGACGCTGGATCGCACCGCATTCTGGTAGGACCGCAACCCCCGTGTCACGAAATTTGCGAAATTTCCCCTGAGGTCCGGGTAAACCAAAGTGTCATGAGATGCGTCCTGGCCCGTTCCACCCGGACCGGAACCCCGGCCGCGCTCAGACCCGGAACTCCTCCGTCCGGTGGGCGTACGGGGGCAGCGCGGCGCGCATCTCGTCGGTGACCGAGGGCGGCGGCAGCGGCACGATCTCCCGCCGGTGGAAGTCGCGCACGTCCTCGCCCTCGGCGAACAGCTCCTGGACCGCCCGCAGGCACGGGCCGATCACGCCGGGATCGGTGATGCGCCGGCCGCCCCGGCCGCCGCCGTACTCGTCGTAGAGGACCTCGTACATCAGGACGGGGGAGAAGATCACCAGCTCGGGCACCGGTTCGAGGGCGGCCACGCGCGCCGCGGGCACCACCCGGCAGGGGGAGCCCGCCCTGGCCCGCATGTCCAGCAGGTGCATCTCCCACTGCAGGTACGCGCTGACGGGGAACTCCACCACGCGCACCCGGCGCACCGGCATCCGGTGGCGGAAGTAGCCGGCCACCAGCGGCGCCATCTGCTCGGCCAGGGAGAGGGAGCCGGTCCAGTCGCCGTCCATCATGGCCCGCCAGCTCGCCACGTCCGGCTCGTAGAAGCTCTGGGCGCGCTCCAGCTTCCACAGGGGGACGACGCAGCCCGCGTGGTCGCGCTCGAAGGCAGCCAGGTAGCCGGGCGCGTCCAGGACGAGTGCGTCGGCGCCGCCCACCGCGGCGAACGGATTCGTGACGGCCACCACGGAACCCGGCTCGGTCATACGACGCCCCTTCGTTCGGTGAGATCCGCCCGCCAGATCATGAAATGTCAGTTGATTCTGGTCAAGGCCCAACGTCACGAAGGGACGCGAAGGTCACCCGCGGTAGTGAAAGCGGCGGTGCGCCAGCTTGAACACCGTGGCCACCAGGAAGACCGCCAGCAGGATCTTGAAGATGCCGAACCCGAAGACCAGCCCCAGCACCCCGAAGACGATCAGGAGGGGCAGCAGCGGGCCGGGGCCGTGGTGGCCGCGCCAGTGACGCTGGGAATGGTCATGCCGGCGGCCGGTCTGTCCGTGGCGCATGGCCTGCATCTGGTGGCGGTGCGCCTTCATCGCCTGGCGCCAGGCGTCCCGGTCGAACTGGGGCAGCTGCTCCGGCTGGGCGTAGGCGGGGGACGAGCCGGGCAGGTCGGCTGTCACCTGGGACAGGTCGCGGACCGTCTTGGAGGCCAGCGTCCGGTCGAGTCGTTCGTCGAGCTCTTCGTGGGTCAGGCGGCCCTGGGCGAAGTGCTCGCGCAGGGCCGCCATCGTCTGCTCGCGCTCGGCGTCGCCGATGCGGAGATCGTTGTGGTCCATGTCTGGTTCCTCGCTCTCCCCGAACCGGCCTGTCGTTGCGGAGCCGGTCACCTGGTTATTCCTCGCCCGGTTCGCCGTCGGCCAGGATCTGATAGAGCTTGCGCCGGGTCTCAACCAGAGTCTTACGCGCTTCGCGGATTTGTGCGTCGTTTCCGGTCTGAAGAACCTGCATCATGGCGAATGCCGACTGTCGGGCGATGTGCCAGAGATCGGCGGTGTTGTCGTCGATGTCCGGACGCATCTCGTCCCAGGGGGCGCGGACCTCGTCGGCGTGCGCGTCGATGTAGGCGCGGCCCTCGTCGGTGAGGCGGAAGGTCTTGCGGCCCTCGTTCTCCTCGGCGATCACCAGGCCCTCGTCGGTGAGCTGCTGCAACGCCGGGTAGACGGCGCCGGGGCTGGGCTTCCAGCCGCCCTCGCTGCGCTCGGCGATCTCCTGGATCATCTGGTAGCCGTTGCGCGGCTCCTCGGCCAGCAGGGCCAGGATCGCGGCGCGGACGTCGCCCCGCTTGGCCTTACGGCCCCGGCCGCCGCCCCAGCCGTGGTGCCCGCCCCAGGGCCCGCCCGGACCGAAGGGGCCGCCGCGGCCGAAGTCGAACGGGAACGGTCCGCCCGGCCCGCCGCGCCGGCCGCGTTGCCTGCGCTCGCCCGGCCCGCCGCCGCCCCGGTGATGGTGGTGATGGCCGCCCATCTGCTCGAAGGCGTCGGCCAGAGCCCTCAGCTTCTCGCGGGCCGCGCGCAGGTTCTCCCGCGGGCCGAACCACTGGTCGCCTGCTGCGTGTGCGTAAGTCATGCTCTTTCTCCTTATATCGCGATCTATTCTCGATGCGTCAACGATATATCGCTACTGTTTCGTTGGCAAGGCGAGGCCGAGAGTGAGCCAGATCACGAAAAAGTTGCGGAATTGGGGAACAGTCTTGGGATGTCCGCCGTTGAACAGAGCAGACGAGGTCGTTCCGCGTCGGCAGGGCTGGGGGGTGCTGTCGCCGCGGAGACGACCTCGTCTGCGTTTGCGGGTGTTTTCGTGGGGACCGTTCCAGCGTCAGGAGAACCTGGCGGCCGGGATCTCCGCGTAAAGCGGTTCTTTGCAATACAGTCCCGATCATGATGGGGCACACGCACGCGATGACCGGGGCGATCGCGTGGCTGGCGCTGGCGCCGCCGCTCGCCGCACTGCCGCTGCTGAACGAGAGCTCCCGGTTCATCGAGACCGGCATCATGGCCGGCGCGCTCGGCCCGGCCGAGCTGATCGCCGGAGCCCTGGTCTGCGCGGGGGCGGCCATGCTGCCCGACCTCGACCATCCCAGCGCGACCATCGCCCAGACCTTCGGGCCGGTCACCTGGCTGCTCAGCAAGTTCGTGTCCTGGATCAGCGGCGGCCACCGCGGCATGACCCACTCGCTGGCCTTCGCGGCGGCGTTCGGGTTCGGCGTCCACTGGCTGGTCAACACCTATCCGATCGCCCGTGACATCACGGTCGTGCTGATGATCGGGCTGGCCCTGCGGGCGATCGGCATCGGCATCCCGGGCAACAAGGCCGGGTCCATCATGATCAACATCGGCATGACGGCCGGGCTCTACGCCGTGTTCCTCTCCCTGAACGTCGGCTACGCCTGGCTCGGGCTGGCGGTGGGGGTCGGCTGCCTGATCCACGTCGTCGGCGACTGCATGACCGAACGGGGATGCCCGGTGCTCTGGCCGCTCGGCGCCAAGTTCGTGCTGCCGTGGAAGATCGGCATCAAGACCGGCAAGAAGTTCGAGCAGAAGATCCTCGCGCCGATCCTCTCCGTCGCCATCATCGGCCTGCTCTTCTGGCGGCTCGCCCCGCTTTAACTTGATGTCGAGATACCGTAGTAATATCTTGACGTCGAGACATCCGCCGCGAGCCCCGCAGGTTAGGTTCACCTAACGTACGTGTCGTTCCGTGGGTGCGGCAGGATTCAAGTGAGCAATTGTCTGATGGAGGAGGCGAATCACCGTGTCCGCGAACAGCTTCGGCAGCCGTGACACGCTACGCGTCGGCGACGCGTCGTACGAGATTTTCCGGCTTGACGCCGTCGAGGGCGCCGCACGCCTCCCGTACAGCCTGAAGATCCTGCTGGAGAACCTCCTCCGCACCGAGGACGGCGCCAACATCACCGCCGACCACATCCGGGCGCTCGGCGGCTGGGACCCGGCCGCGACGCCCAGCGTGGAGATCCAGTTCACCCCGGCCCGCGTCATCATGCAGGACTTCACCGGCGTCCCCTGCGTGGTCGACCTGGCCACCATGCGCGAGGCCGTGCGCGACCTGGGCGGCGACGCCGCCAGGATCAACCCGCTCGCGCCCGCCGAGATGGTCATCGACCACTCGGTCATCGTCGACTACTTCGGCCACCCCGACGCCTTCCAGCGCAACGTCGAGCGCGAGTACGAGCGCAACCGCGAGCGCTACCAGTTCCTGCGCTGGGGCCAGACGGCCTTCGACGAGTTCAAGGTCGTGCCGCCCGGCACCGGCATCGTCCACCAGGTCAACATCGAGCACCTGGCCCGCGTGGTCATGATCCGCGACGGCAAGGCCTACCCCGACACCTGCGTCGGCACCGACTCCCACACCACGATGGAGAACGGCATCGGCGTGCTCGGCTGGGGCGTCGGCGGCATCGAGGCCGAGGCCGCCATGCTCGGCCAGCCGATCTCCATGCTGATCCCGCGCGTGGTCGGCTTCAAGCTCAGCGGCAAGCTGCCCGCCGGCGCCACCGCCACCGACCTGGTCCTGACGATCACCGAGATCCTGCGCAAGCACGGCGTGGTCGGCAAGTTCGTCGAGTTCTACGGCGAGGGCGTCTCCTCCGTGCCGCTGGCCGACCGGGCCACGATCGGCAACATGAGCCCCGAGTTCGGCTCCACCTGCGCCATCTTCCCCATCGACGGCCAGACCGTCGACTACCTGCGCCTGACCGGCCGCTCCGAGGAGCAGGTCGCGCTGGTCGAGGCGTACGCCAAGGCCCAGGGCCTCTGGCTCGACCCGCAGGGCCCCGAGCCGGTCTTCTCCGAGTACATCGAGCTCGACCTCGGCACGGTCGTCCCGTCGATCGCCGGCCCCAAGCGCCCGCAGGACCGCATCGAGCTGTCGGCGGCCAAGGACGCCTGGCGTCGCGACGTCCAGAACTACGTGGCCGACGGCGTCGACGAGGAGGGTGAGGAGTCCTTCCCGGCCTCCGACGCGCCCGCCTCCAACGCCCGCGCCGACGGCGGCCGGCCGCACAAGCCGGTCCCGGTCACGCTGGCCGACGGCACGTCGTTCGAGATCGACCACGGCATCGTGTCGATCGCCGCGATCACCTCGTGCACCAACACCTCCAACCCGTACGTCATGATCGGCGCCGCGCTGCTGGCCCGCAACGCCGTCGAGAAGGGCCTGACCCGCAAGCCGTGGGTCAAGACCTCGCTGGCCCCGGGTTCGCAGGTCGTCACCGGCTACTTCGAGCGCTCCGGGCTGCAGCCGTACCTCGACAAGATCGGCTTCAACCTGGTCGGCTACGGCTGCACCACCTGCATCGGCAACTCGGGCCCGCTGCCCACCGAGATCTCCGACGCCATCCAGGCCAACGACCTCGCGGTCACCGCGGTCCTGTCCGGCAACCGGAACTTCGAGGGCCGCATCAACCCCGACGTCAAGATGAACTACCTGGCCTCGCCGCCGCTCGTGGTGGCGTACGCGCTGGCCGGCACGATGGACATCGACCTCGACAACGAGCCGCTCGGCCTCGGCTCCGACGGGCAGCCGGTGTTCCTGCGGGACGTCTGGCCCGCGCCGGAGGAGATCGCCGCGGTGGTCAACTCCTCGATCGGCCGCGACATGTTCGAGCGCGACTACGCCGACGTGTTCAAGGGCGACGACCACTGGCGTTCGCTGCCGATCCCGACCGGTGACACGTTCGAGTGGGACCCGTCCTCCACGTACGTGCGCAAGGCCCCCTACTTCGAGGGCATGCCGGAGAAGCCGGAGCCGGTGACCGACATCTCGGGCGCCCGCGTGCTGGTCAAGGTCGGCGACTCGGTCACCACCGACCACATCTCGCCGGCCGGCTCGATCAAGGTCGGCACCCCCGCGGCCCAGTACCTGCAGGCCAACGGCGTCGAGGTGCGCGACTTCAACTCCTACGGCTCGCGGCGCGGCAACCACGAGGTGATGATCCGCGGCACGTTCGCCAACATCCGCCTGCGCAACCAGATCGCGCCGGGCACCGAGGGCGGCTACACCCGCGACTTCACCCAGCCCGACGGCCCGGTGTCGTTCATCTACGACGCCTCGGTCAACTACGCCGAGTCCGGCACGCCGCTGGTGGTGCTGGCGGGCAAGGAGTACGGTTCGGGCTCCTCGCGCGACTGGGCGGCCAAGGGCACCGCGCTGCTCGGCGTGCGCGCCGTGATCGCCGAGTCCTACGAGCGCATCCACCGCTCCAACCTGATCGGCATGGGCGTGCTCCCGCTGCAGTTCCCCGAGGGCGCCACGGCGGCCTCGCTCGGGCTGACCGGCGAGGAGACGTTCGACATCACCGGCGTCGAGGCGCTCAACGGCGGCGGCATCCCGTCCACCGTGCACGTCAAGGCCGGCGACGTGGAGTTCGACGCGGTCGTCCGCATCGACACGCCCGGCGAGGCCGACTACTACCGGCACGGCGGCATCATGCAGTACGTCCTGCGCTCGCTGCTGGCCAAGTAGAACTTCCCGCGCCCGCGCCCGGTCAAGAGCCGGACGCGGGCCGGGGACGGGGCGCGGATCCTCACGCGCCCGCATCGGGGGTTTCACCCGACCCGTGAGAGCCGTCCGGCGGAACACCCTCCGCCGGGCGGCTCTCCGCTGTCCGCCGCGGTTTCACCGGCTGGACGTGCGGTAACGGTGGGTCGCCAGCGGGGCGAAGACGGCGATGAGCGCCACCGACCACAGCAGGCTCGCCGCGACCGGATGGTGCAGCGGCCAGACCGACCCCGCCGAGGTGGGGTTGCCGAACAGGCGGCGGGCGGCGGCCACGGTCGCGCTCATCGGGTTCCAGTCGGCCACCGGCCGCAGCCAGGCGGGCAGGCCCTCGGTGGGCACGAACGTGTTGGCCAGGAACGTCATCGGGAACAGCCAGCCGAACGTGGCGGCGTCGGCCTGGGCGCCGCTGCGCACGTACAGGCCGATGTAGGTGCCCACCCAGATCATCGCCAGGCCGAACAGCGCCAGCAGGCCGAACGCCGCCGCCGTCTCGCCCGGGGAGCCGTGCGTACGCCATCCGGCCAGCAGCACGGCCGCCGCGACCATGGCGGCCAGCGACATCAGGTGCATCGACAGGTCGGCCACGCTGCGCCCGATGAGCACGGCGCTGCGGGCGATGGGCTGCGCGCGGAACCTGTCGATGATCCCGCGTTCCATGTCCCCGGCCACCGCTGTGGCGGCCGCGGTCGCCGTCATGGCCATGACCTGCATGAAGATGCCCGGCATCAGGAAGCTGCGGTAGTCGCCGCCGCCGGGGAGGGTGATCGCGCTGCCGAAGACGTACCCGAACAGCACGGTCATGATGATGGGGAACACCAGGAACCCGGCGATCTCCCCCGGTTGGGCCTTCCACCGCGAGTACGTGCGGCCCGCGATGGTCAGGGAGTCGATGACGGTCCAGCGCAGGTTCATGCTCGTGGCTCCTGTCATGCGTGTCATGCGGTCAGGTGTCATGCGGTCAGGTGGAGGAAGACCTCGTCGAGGGTCGGACGGCGGAGCGCGAGGTCCTCGACGGCGATCCCGGCCGCGTCGAGGGCACGCGCGACGCGGACCAGCGACTGAGCCCCGTCGGGAGCCGGCAGGGTCACCCGCGTCCCGCCGCGCTCGGAGACGAGCTCAGACGTGGGCCCGAGCGTTCCGAGGGCCGTCGCCGCGTCGCCGGGGTCGCGGAAGACGATCTGGACGCGGTCGCCGCCGACCTGCTTCTTGAGCGCGCCGGGGGAGCCCGCCGCCGCCACCCGGCCCTCGCGCAGCACCACGACCTGGTCCGCGAGGTGGTCGGCCTCGTCGAGGTACTGGGTGGTCAGCAGCAGCGTGGTGCCCTCGCGGACCAGGTCGCGCAGCGCGTCCCAGAGCCGGCGGCGGCTGCGCGGGTCGAGGCCGGCGGTCGGCTCGTCCATGAACAGCACGGGCGGCGCGACGATCAGGCTCGCGGCCAGGTCGAGCCGCCGCCGCATGCCGCCCGAGTACGTCCTGACCAGCCGCCGCCCGGCCGCGGCCAGCCCGAACCGCTCCAGCAGCTCCTCGGCCCTGCTCCTGGCCCGCGCCCTGGACAGGTGGTAGAGGCGGCCGAACAGCTCCAGGTTGCGCCGGCCGGTCAGCAGCTCGTCCACGGCGGCGTGCTGGCCGGCCAGGCCGATGCGGAAGCGCAGCCGGGCCGCGTCGCGCACCACGTCGAGCCCGGCGACCTCGGCCCGGCCGCCGTCCGGGCGGAGCAGGGTGGCCAGGATGCGCACGGTCGTCGTCTTGCCTGCTCCGTTGGGGCCGAGCAGCCCGCACACCGTGCCGGCCGGGACGTCGAGGTCGATGCCCCTGAGCGCCTCCGTGGCCGCGTACCGCTTCCGCAAACCCTCCGCGTGGATCATCGCGAGGCTCCTTAACGGCGTTAAATCTAACAGCGTTAAGGATGCATTGAACGTTGTTAAGCTGTCAACCGTGGCACTTGAGAAGGGCACCATCGTGGCCGCGGCGCTGCGGCTGCTCCAGGAGACCGGGCTCGACGGGCTCACGCTGCGGCGGCTCGCGGGCGAGCTGGGCGTCCAGGCGCCCGCGCTCTACTGGCACTTCAAGAACAAGCAGGAGCTCCTCGACGCGATGGCCGAGGCGATGACCGCCGCCCACATGACCCGCCCCGCGCTCACCGAGCCCGCCGCCTGGCGCGAGTGGATGCGCGACCACGCCCACCGCGACCGGGCGATGCTCAACTCCTACCGCGACGGCGCGCGGCTGGTGGCCGGCACCCGGCCGTCACCGGTGCTGTTCGAGGTGGTGGAGCGGTCGGTGGCGGCCCTGGAGTCGGCCGGGTTCGCGGTGGGCGACGCCGTCCGCGGGTTGTTCGCGACGAGCGTGTACGTCGCCGGGTTCGTGCTGGAGGAGCAGGCCGACCGGACGCGGCCGGACGCCGACGGCGCCATGCCCGACCTGGCCGCCTTCCAGCGGGCCCATCCCCGGCTGACGGCCGGGCTGGCGGAGGTGGGCGACCCGCAGGGGGAGCGGTCGTTCGAGGACGGGCTGCGGCTCATCCTCGACGGCATGCAGGGCCGCCTCGACCGTCAGGAGACCCGCGAGGCGGGGGCCGACCAGGTGTCGCAGGCCGCCGGCGAGACCGCCCGGTAGCCGCGCTCCAGCCAATGGACGCGGTTGGCGCCCGTGCCGTGGCTGTGCTCCTCGCCCTCGTCGCCGGCGGCCCTGGTGGCGTCGAGCAGCGCCGTCCAGTCCTGCCGGGTACGCCGCAGCGACGGCCACACGCTGCCCAGGAACGCGCCGGCCAGGCAGTCGGCCTGGAGCTCGTAGCGCCGGCTCTGCGTGCCCTTGCGCACGCCGAGGAGGCTCTGCACGTGATGTCCGTACTCGTGGGCGGCGACCTTGAACGGGTAGAGGTCGGTGCGGCCCTCGATCCAGGCGCCGGTCAGGGGGAAGACGAGGGTGTCGCGGCCGATGCAGTAGAAGGCCGCCGCGTGCTCGGGCCAGGCGATCCCGCACACCTCACGCACCGGCTCGTCGTAGTAGCGGACGACGGGCTTGCGGAACGTCCGGCCGGTGCGGCTGAAATGGGCGGCCCACGACTTGTCCAGGCATTTCACGACCGCTGTGAGGTACTCGCGGCTCCTGGGGATCCCGCCTGAGCTGATCGGCGTCTCGGGGCACGCCGACCGGCCGAGCCTGGGCGCCGCGGCCTCCACGGGCCCGGCCTGGAGGACGACCGCCAGCACCGACAGGGCGACGAGGGCGACAAGGGTGAAGGGGGCGCGCGAAGCGGGGGAGTGCACGCTGAGCAGCATAGGGCTTCGCCAACAACGCCCTCGCCTCTCACGCGGCCCCCCGCACCCCGCACCCCGCACCCCGACCCCGACCCCGACCCCGCACCCGCACCCCGCACCCGCACGTGGCACCCCGTGCCCCGTGCCCCGTACTCAGCCTGGCCCATGCTCGGCTCGGCTCGCGCTTCCTGGCCTCCACTCGCCGGCCTCCGCTCAGTCCGACCTGCCTGCGGGGTCGGCCCCCGTTCGGCGCGGTCCGGTCGTTGTGAGGTGCGTCCGTTCGGTGGGGGGCTGTCCATCGGGGGTGACTCTGGGTGAGGGTGGTTGACTTTCGGCGTGAGTGATGCGGGATTGGTGCTGCTTGTCGGGAGTATGGCGGTTTTTCTGGGTGCAGTCGTGCAGGGGAGTGTGGGGTTCGGGCTGGGGCTGGTGGCCGCGCCCGTGCTGACGATGCTCGACCCCAGCCTGATGCCCGGCGCGATCCAGGTGGTCAACATGACCCTGCCGCTGTTCACGCTTGCCGCCGAGTGGCGACGGGTGGACTGGCGGGGGCTGGGGTTCGCGCTGCTGGGCCGGCTCCCCGGCAGCGCCGTCGGCGCCGTCATCGTCGTGTACGTCTCCGTCCAGGCGCTCGGCGTGCTGGTCGGCGTGATGGTGCTGCTGGCGGTCGGGCTCACCGCGCGGACGGTCAGCGTCGTCCGCAACGGTGCGACGATCACCGGCGCGGGCTTCGTGTCCGGGATCACCGGCACCGCCACGGGCATCGGCGGCCCGCCCCTGGCGCTGGTGTACCAGAGCGCCAAGGGGCCGCAGATCCGGGCCACCCTGGCGATGTTCTTCTTCCTGAGCGCCGCCCAGTCGATCGCCATCCTGGCGTTCGTCGGCCACCTTCCCGCCCGCGCGCTGGCCACGGGCGCGACCCTGATCGTGCCGATGATCCTGGGCTTCCTGGCGTCGCGGCCGCTGCGGCGCTACCTGGACGGCGGCAAGGTGCGGGCGGCCGTCCTGGTCGTGGCCACCGCGTCGGCGCTGGCCCTGATCGCGCAGAGCGTGCTCGCCTGACCCGCCCGGCTACTCGCCGGTCTGGCCGTCGACGGACTCGCGGATGAGGTCGGCGTGGCCGTTGTGCCGGGCGTACTCCTCGATCATGTGGACGAGGATCCAGCGCAGGTGGGGGCGGCGGCCGTCCGGCCAGGAACGCTGGGCGGGCTGGTCGAGCCCGCCGGCGGCCAGCGCCTCGGCGGTCAGGGCGCGCGAGCGGGCCACCGCGTCCCGCCAGAGGGCGCGCAGCTCGTCGGGGGAGTCGTGGGCGGCGGAGTGCCAGTCCCAGTCGGGGTCGGCCGTCCAGTCGACGGTGTCCCACGGGGCGTGCGGGTCGCGCCCGTGCAGCATGCGGGAGAACCAGTGGTCCTCGACGTAGGCCAGGTGCTTGAGCATGCCGCCGAGCGTCAGCGAGGACGCGGCGGTGGTGGCGTCGAGGCCCGCCGCGTCGAGGCCGGAGCACTTCCACTCCAGGGTGGCCCGCAGGAAGTCGAGGAAGCCCAGGAGGGTCTCGGTCTCGTCACCCATGAAGGGCGGTTCGGGGCGTCCCTGCTCGTCGAATTCGGTCATGGTCGGGCAGTCTAGCCACAGGGTGATTCCCGGCCTTTCTGTACGCTCGCATGGTGATCAACGTGGTGGAGTGGACCAGGTTGGAGCCGTGGCGGGTCGCCCGCGCCCGTACCGACCGCGACGAGACCGTGATCATCAAGTGGACCGGGCCGCACGCCTCCCGCGCGCGCGACGAGCCGTGGCGGGTGCGCACGGAGGCGGCCGCCCTGCGATTCCTGTCGGAGGACCTCGGGGCGGCCCTGGCGCCGCGCGTGCTGGCCGTCGACCTGGCGGCGGGACGGCTGGTGCTGGAGGACCTCGCGCCGCGCGCCGCGCTCGACGGGCTGCTGCGCCGCCACGGCGCCGGGACGCACGCGGACCGGCTGACGGCCGCCGCCCGCACCCGGGGCGAGCTCGGCGCGATCACCGCGGGCCACGCGGCGGCGTACTACCGGCGGCGTGCCGCGCTCGGGCCCGTCGATCCGGCCGCCGACCGGCTCGGACGGGTCGCCCGGCAGCGCGAGTCGGGGATGCCGTCGGTGCTGGGGGTGCCGGTCTCGGGCGGGGTGGAGCGGGAGTTCGGCGCGGCGCTGGCGGAACTGGCCGAGCCCGGGCCGTTCCTGGTGCTCAGCAACGGCGACGCCGAGGCCAACAACGTCCTGGTGCGCGCGGAGGGGCCCGCCGACGCGCGGCTGATCGACTTCGAGTTCGCCGGGTTCACGCACGCGCTGCACGACGCGGTCCCCCTGCACGTGCCGGGTCCGGGCTGGCTGTCGGTGGGCGGCCCGGCCGAGGGCGAGGCCTACCGGCGGGCGCTGGCGGCCGGGGTCCCGCAGGCCGAGGACGACGGGCGTTACGGGAGGGGGCTGGCGGCGGCGTGCGTGTCGTACGCGCTGGCCCGGCTCACCCGGCTGGCGGTGCTGGACGGCCGCCCGGCGGGGGACGACAGCCGGGCCCAGCTCGTCGCGATCCTGGAGGCGGCCGCCCGTACCGCCGAAGGGGCGCTGCCCCGGCTGGCCGGGTGGTGCCGCCAGGTCGCCGCGGCCCTGCGGCGCCGGTGGCCGGACGCGGACGTCGACTTCGGGGCGCTGGCCCCGTACACCTCACGCCGCTGAGCGGACGGCCCCCGCGGACGCGGGGGCCGGTGCGGCGCTCGCCTAGGAGACGGAGAAGCTCCCCGACCCGGCGGGGACGTGGCTGCCGTAGCCGGGCCGGACCGTGACGGACGGCCCGAGACAGAACGGGTCGCCGTGCACGCGCACGGGCTGGTCGGTCTGGTTGTTCAGCACGTGCGCGGCGAGCGGCAACCGCGTGCAGCCGCTGGGGTCGTCGTAGATCTCCAGGGGGACGGGCTCGGTCTGGAAGACGACGACCTGGCCGGTCGCCGCCAGCGCGGGCGCGGGCGCGAGCAGCGGAACGGTCGCGGAGGCGAGGGCCAGGGTCAGCAGGGCCAGGCGGGCACGGTGGCGCATGGGCGGGGTTCCTTTCGTTTCGAGGGCCCCTCCATCCTCACGAGCCTCACCTGTCACACACAGTAACTAAAAAGTTACTGTCAGTTACCAAGCCGAGCCCCCGGTCACGGGTCTGCGTTTCTGGATTGTTACCGGAAACAACAAACTGCCGGACGGAAGGGTCTTCCAAAGCAGGCCGTGGCGGAATACGTTGCCGCAAACAACATTCATCCGGGCCCCTCCGGAAGAAAGGACCCTGCATCATGCGCAAGGGGATCCTCAGCCTGACCGCCGCGGCGGCGACGCTCGCCCTCGGTCTCACCGCCTGCGGGGGCGAAAGCGGTCAGACCGGCACCACCTCCACCTCCTCCGCCTCGGCGACGCAGCCCGCGAAGGCCGGCAAGATCGGCGTCATCCTGCCGGACAGCAAGTCGTCGGCGCGCTGGGAGACGGCGGACCGCAAGTACCTGGAAGAGGCGTTCAAGGCCGCCGGCGTCCAGTACGACATCCAGAACGCCCAGAACGACAAGACGGCGTTCCAGACCATCGCCGACCAGATGATCACCAACGGGGCCACCGTCCTGATGATCGTCAACCTGGACAGCGGCAGCGGCAAGGCCGTCATCGAGAAGGCCAAGTCGCAGGGCGTGGCCACCATCGACTACGACCGCCTGACCCTGGGCGGCGGCGCCGCCTACTACGTCAGCTTCGACAACACCAAGGTCGGCACGCTCCAGGGCGAGGGCCTGAGCAAGTGCCTGGCCGACAAGAAGGCCGACAAGCCCATCGTCGCCTACCTGAACGGCTCGCCGACCGACAACAACGCGACCCTGTTCAAGAACGGCTACGACGGCGTGCTCAAGCCCAAGTTCGACGCCGGCGAGTACGTCAAGGGCCCCGACCAGGCCGTGCCCGACTGGGACAACACCCAGGCCGGGACGATCTTCGAGCAGATGCTCACCCAGCAGCCCAAGATCGCCGGCGTGCTGGCCGCCAACGACGGCCTCGGCAACGCCGCCATCACCGTGCTGAAGAAGCAGAACCTCAACGGCAAGGTGCCGGTCACCGGCCAGGACGCCACCGTCCAGGGCCTGCAGAACATCCTGGCGGGCGACCAGTGCATGACGGTCTACAAGGCGGTCAAGAAGGAGGCCGACGCCGGGGCCAAGCTCGCCGTCGCGCTGGCCAAGGGCGAGAAGCCCGCGGCGAGCGCCAGCGTCAAGGACCCCGAGACCAGCCATGACGTGCCCTCCGAGCTGCTTGAGCCGCAGGCCATCACCTTCGACAACGTCAAGGACGTCGTGGCCGACGGTTACGTCACCAAGGAGGAGCTCTGCACCGCCGACTTCGCCAAGAAGTGCACTGAGGCCGGAATTCAATAGCATGGACGGGCGCGGCCGGGTGCCACCGGCGCGAGGCCGCGCCCCTCTTTAGGGAGCCCCATGACCCCCCTCCTCGAAGTGCGCGGGATCGACAAGAGTTTCGGTCCGGTGAAGGTGCTGCACGAGGTCGAGTTCTCCGCCTACCCCGGCGAGGTCACGGCGCTCGTCGGCGACAACGGCGCCGGCAAGTCGACGCTGGTCAAGTGCATCGGCGGCATCTACCCCATCGATTCGGGCCAGATCCTCTTCGACGGCCGCCAGGTCACCGTCCACACCCCCCGGGACGCGGGCGAGCTCGGCATCGAGATCGTCTACCAGGACCTGGCGCTCTGCGACAACCTCGACATCGTCCAGAACATGTTCCTCGGCAGGGAACGCAAGAACGGCTTCCTGCTCGACGAGGACAGCATGGAGGAGCTGGCCGAGAAGACGCTCAGCAGCCTGTCCGTGCGCACGGTGAAGTCCATCAGGCAGCAGGTCTCCAGCCTGTCCGGCGGCCAGCGGCAGACCGTCGCGATCGCCAAGGCCGTGTTGTGGAACAGCAAGGTCGTCATCCTCGACGAGCCCACCGCGGCCCTCGGCGTGGCCCAGACGGCGCAGGTGCTCGAACTCGTGCGCAGGCTGGCCGACACGGGCCTCGCGGTCGTCCTCATCTCGCACAACATGAACGACGTGTTCGCCGTCTCCGACCGGATCGCGGCGCTCTACCTCGGCAGGATGGCCGCACAGGTCAAGACCGCCGACCTGACGCACGCCCAGGTCGTCGAACTGATCACCTCGGGTCGCAGCGGCGAACTCGGCCTCAAGAACGGGGTCACCCCATGAGCAAGGTCAAGGAACTCCCGGGCGAGGCCATCGTCGTCGCCGCGCAGTCCCCGTCAATCGCGCACAGCGTGCGGGCGTACTGGGAGCGCGTCCGGGGCGGCGACATGGGCGCGCTGCCCGCCGTGCTCGGCCTGATCGTGCTCTGCACGGTCTTCGCCCTGGCCCGGCCCGCCTTCGTCACCTCGATCAACTTCGCCAACCTGTTCACCCAGGGCGCGAACGTCACGCTCATCGCCATGGGCCTGGTCTTCGTCCTGCTGCTGGGCGAGATCGACCTGTCGGCCGGGTTCGCCAGCGGCGTCTGCGCGGCGGTGCTCGCCGTCACGCTGGCCACCTTCGGCCTGCCCTGGTACGTCTGCGTGCTCGCCGCCATCGCCACCGGCGTGCTGATCGGCGTCGTGCTCGGCACGCTGGTGGCCAAGGTCGGCATACCGTCGTTCGTGGTCACGCTGGCCGCCTTCCTGGCCTTCCAGGGCCTGGTCCTGGTGCTGGTCAACGAGGGCACGAACATCTCCGTCCGGGACAGCGTGATCGTCGCCGTCGCCAACAAGAACCTGCCGCCGCTGCTCGGCTGGATCCTGTACGCGGTGTGCGTGGTCGCCTTCGCGGCCGTGCAGCTCCTGCGGGCCAGGAACCGGTCCGCGCGCGGCCTGGTCGCCGACCCGCTGTCGCTGATCGCGGCCCGCGTGGGCGCCCTGGCGCTGCTCGGCGGGCTCGCGGTCTACGTGCTCAACCTGGAGCGCAGCCGCAACCCCGCGCTGGTCTCGCTCACCGGCGTGCCGATCGTGGTGCCGGTGATCGTCGTGCTGCTGGTGGTGTGGACGCTGGTGCTGCGGCGCACCGCGTTCGGCCGGCACCTGTACGCGGTCGGCGGCAACACCGAGGCCGCGCGCCGGGCGGGCATCCCGGTCGACCGCATCAAGATCGCGGCGTTCGTGATCTGCTCCTCGATGGCGGCGGTCGGCGGGATCGTGGCCGCCTCCAGGGCCAGCTCGGTCGACCCGAACACGGGCGGCAGCTCGGTGCTGCTGTACGCGGTCGGCGCGGCCGTCATCGGCGGCACCAGCCTGTTCGGCGGCAAGGGGCGGGTGCTCGACGCGGTGCTCGGCGGCGCCGTGGTGGCCGTGATCGAGAACGGCATGGGCCTGATGGGCTACGGTGCGAGCGTGAAGTACCTGGTCACCGGGTGCGTGCTGCTGCTCGCCGCGGGCGTCGACGCCCTGGCGCGCAAGCGGGCGGCTGCTGCTGGTCTAAGGTGATCAGCGACCCGCAGCCCCTGAAGGAACCCCAGACGATGCGTGCCGGACCGTCCCAGGAGGACATCAGGCGCCACAATCTCGGCGCGCTGCTTCGCCATGTCCATCTGGGCGGGCCGATCTCGCGCGCCGAGCTGACCTCGAAGATGGGGCTCAACCGCAGCACCATCATGGCGCTGACGTCCGACCTGACCGCCGCCGGGCTGGTGCGGGAGGAGCTGCCGCGGGAGACCGGCCGGGCCGGCCGGCCCTCGCTGGTGGTGCGCCCGGAGTCGGCGCGCGTCTACGTGTTCGCGTTCGACGTGGGCCCCGACCGGCTCGTGGCGGCGCGGGTGGGGCTGGGCGGCGTCATCCTCGACCGCAGGGAGACCACCCGCGACCGGGGCAGATTCGCCCTCGACGAGCTGGCCGGGGTGCTGTCGGGGTTCGCCAGGCAGATGCGGCGCAAGACGCGCGACGACACCGTGTGCGTCGGCGCCGCCGCCGCCGTGTCCGGCGGGGTGCGCAAGGGCGACGGCGTGGTGACGTTCGGGCCCAACCTGATGGCCCACGACGTGCCGTTCGGCGAGGAGCTCGGCCGCAGGCTGGGCCTCGGGCTGCCGGTCAGCGTGGGCAACGACGCCAACCTGGCGGCCCTGGCCGAGCACAGCCGCGGCCTCGGCGTGGGCGTGCGCGACCTCATCTGCCTGCACGGCGACGTGGGCATCGGCGGCGGCATCATCACCGGCGGCCACCTGCTCGGCGGCTTCGACGGCTACGGCGGCGAGGTCGGCCACATGGTCGTCAACCCCGGCGGGCGCGAGTGCTCCTGCGGCTCGCACGGCTGCCTGGAGGCCGAGGTGGGGGAGCGGGCGCTGCTGGAGCTGGCCGGCCGCTTCGGGCCCGGCCAGCACGGCCGCGACGCGGTGCGGGCCGTGGTCGACGCGGCCGACCGGGGCGACATCGTCGCGCAGGAGGCGCTGAGCCGGGTCGGCGACTGGCTCGGGCTCGGCGTGGCGAACCTGGTCAACATCTTCAACCCGGAGATGGTGATCTTCGGGGGCATGTTGCGGGAGGTCTACCTCGGCTCGGCGGCGCAGGTCCGCACCCGGCTGGCGCTGCACGCCATGGCCCCCCAGCGCGAGCACGTACGGCTGCGCACCTCGGCGCTCGGCGACCACGTGACCCTCGTCGGGGCGGCCGAGCTGGCCTTCGCCCACGTGCTGGCCGACCCGCTGGAAGTGCTGGCCAGGGTCAGCTCCTAGCGCACCCGGGCCTTGGGGGCCGTCCAGGTGTCGCAGGCGGCGGCGGAGCCGTCGCGGTAGCCGCGGTTCTGCCAGTAGGCCAGGTTGCGCGGGCGTCCATGGATCTTGCTGTAGTCCGCCCGGCGGACGGCGTCCAGCCAGTCGCGCCAGGTGACGTCGGGTTTGATCGAGGTGAGCGCCGCGCTGTAGAAGACGCCGGCGAAGCACTCGGCCTGCATCTCCAGCCGGTGGCTGAGCAGGGTGCGGGCCCCCGTGGAGGCGGGCTGGTACAGGGCGTTCTGCGCGTCCAGCACGCCGGTGAGCTCCTGGACGTGGTGTCCCCACTCGTGCGCGACGGAGTGCGCGATGTTCATCCTGAACGGGTCGTCCAGGTCGTGCTTCATGATGCGGATGACGATCGTGCGCTGCGCCGGGCAGTACTGCGCGCCGTTGGCGGTGATCCGGCCGCAGACCGAGTCGCCGCCGGTGGTGACGGTCACCTTGGGCGGGGTGTAGGTCAGGCCCGCGGCCGCGAACCGGCTGGCCCAGAAACGGTCGGCGCACCTGGCCATGGCCCGGTGGAACGACTTGAGCGAGGCGGCGCTGCCCGTCCTGATGGCGGGGACGGCGCACGCCAGGCGTTCCCGCGAGACGACCGGCGCGGCCGACAGGCCCCCTCGCGCCGGGCGGCCCGCCGCGGCCGACGGAGCCGGCGACAGCAGAACCGCGATCATGCACATGGCGAGCGCCATGAGGGGAATGCGCACGATCGCGGATCTTAGAGGAGTTTGTACGAGTTTGGCTTAGCCGACCTTGCCCTTGGGAGCGGCCCAGGTGTTGCAGGAGCCCGCCGACTTGCCGGTGAAGCCGCGCTTGAGCCACCACGCGACGTTGGCGTCCGAGCCGTGGGACAGGTCGGCCGACGAGCGCGTCTTCACGCCGAGCGCGCTGAGGTCGACGTCGTGTGTGCCCTTGAGCAGGGAGTCGAACTCCTTCTGGCTACGGCCCAGCGAGTCCCAGACGCTGCCCATGAACACCCCGGCGTAGCACTCGGCCTGCAGCTCGGTACGTCGCACCGGCTCCAGGTTCCGCGGGTTGTCCAGCACGTACTCGCCGCGCTTGTTGTGCCGGAGCATGCCGGTGAGCTTCTGGACGTGGTGGCCGTATTCGTGGGCCACCACCAGCATCAGCACCGGGTCCGAAGGCTCCTCCACGACGTTCGGGCTGAGCAGGAGGGTCATCGTCCTGTTGACCGGGCAGTACAGCGCCTGCGCGCCCCCCGGGAAGCCGCCGCAGCCCGTGGGGGCGCCCAGCTTGGTGATCACCCGGAACTTCGGCTTGCTGAAGGCGAAGCCCGCCTGCTTGAGCTTGGGGCCCCAGGCCTTGTCGAGGCATTCGAGCACCGCCTCGAAGTAGACCCGCGCCTCGTCCTCGGTCCCGGACTGGACCGGCGGCTCCTCGCACGTTCTGAGCGCGAGCCGGCCGGTCTTGTAGATCGGGTTCTTCGTCAGGACCGGCTTGCTCGCCGGGGCGGCCACGGCCGCGTGGGCCGTACCGGCGACGAAAACGCTCGCCAGTGCTCCGGCAATGATCGCCAATCGGGGGGTACGCATGGGAAGGCACCCTACAAAAGAGGGAGATCCAGGTAAAGCGGAAATGCCCGACGTCACTGGACGTTTCGTGCAGCCGCCGCCCACGTGTTGCAGGCGCCCGGCGCGCCCCGGTTGAAGCCCCTGGTCATCCAGGCCGCCTGCGTCGGGCCCTTGCCGTGGTCGTTCTGCGGCCAGCCCTTGGCGCCGTTCTTGTAGAACCACTGGACCGTGTAGTCCCAGTCGGACTGGTTCACCAGCCCGGTGCCCTTCATCGTGCTCATGAAGACGGCGGAGAAGCACTCGGCCTGCAGTTCGGACCGGCGCGAGAGCTGGAGGCGCCCGGCCTTGCCCGCGGTGGACCTGGCCGTCCAGAAGTAGTTCCAGATGCCCGAGGCCTGCTGGACGTGGTGGCCGTACTCGTGGGCGATCAGGCGGCTGATGCCCAGCGGGAACGGGTTGCGGAGCTGGTCGCGGCCGATCAGCAGGTACATCGTGCGGTCGGTGGAGCAGTAGACGCCGTCGGCGCCGGTGTTCCAGGCGCCGCAGGGCGTCCTGACCTTCTTGGTGATGATCCGCAGCCGCGGCTTGCTGAACGGCAGACGGGCCTTGCGGAACTGCGTGGCCCACGCCCTGTTCAGGCAGTTCGTCACCCGCGTGAGGAAGCGGCGGTAGGCGATCATGCTGCCCGCGGGCAGCGCGCCCGGCGCGCAGTTCGCGTCGGCGAGCCTGCCGGTCCGGTAGAGGGCGTTGGCCGTGGCCTGCGCCTGGCCGCCGGGCGCGGCGGCGCCGGCCCGGGCCGCGGCGGGCGGTGAGGCGAGTTTCTGGGCTTGGCTGACCGGCGCACGCTCGGCCGAGGTCGGGGCGACGTCGGAGAGCACGAGCACGAGGGAGGCGGCGGCCATGGCGAGGGCGAGAGCCGCGGCGACCAGAACCGCGATCCTGCCTTTAGGGAGGGAGTTCATATGTCCGGAAAGACTAGGTCAAGATCGGACATATGTGGGTGGATTTGACTCGATGGAGTCAGTGAGACGTCGGCGAACTAGACTCTTCTGCGTCGTCGAAAAGAAGCAGACGGCGAACGAGGCAGAGGGGAGTCGCATCCGTGAGCGGGTTGCTGGGCTCGATAGAGGGACCGCACGACGTCAAACGGCTCGCTGTTGAGGAGCTGCCGCGGCTCGCGGGGGAGATCCGTGACCTGCTCGTCGACGCCTGCGCCAGGTTCGGCGGCCACCTCGGGCCGAACCTGGGCGTGGTCGAGCTCACCATCGCCGTCCACCGCGTCTTCGACTCCCCGCGCGACCCGGTGATCTGGGACACCGGCCACCAGGCGTACGTGCACAAGCTGCTCACCGGCCGCGCGGCCGGCTTCGAGGCGCTCAAGCAGGAGGGCGGCCTGTCCGGCTACCCGAGCCAGACCGAGTCCGAGCACGACTTCGTCGAGAACTCCCACGCCTCCACCGCGCTGTCCTACGCCGACGGCCTGGCCAAGGCGTTCAAGCTGCGCGGCGAGCGCGAGCGCACGGTCGTCGCGGTGATCGGCGACGGCGCGCTCACCGGCGGCATGGCCTGGGAGGCGCTCAACAACATCGCCGCGATCAAAGACCTGCCCGTCGTGATCGTGGTCAACGACAACGGCCGCTCCTACTCCCCGACCATCGGCGGCCTGGCCTCCCACCTGTCCTCGCTGCGCGTCAACCGCCGCTACGAGGACATGCTCGAATACGTCAAGGACAAGCTCGGGAACGTTCCGGTCCTCTACGACGCCCTCCACGGCTTCAAGAAGGGCGTCAAGGACGTCCTGGCCCCGCAGGTCATGTTCGAAGACCTCGGCCTGAAGTACGTCGGCCCCATCGACGGCCACGACGAGCAGGCCATGGAGGCGGCGCTGCGCAAGGCCCGCGCCTTCCGCGGCCCGGTCATCGTGCACGCCCTCACCCAGAAGGGCCGCGGCTACACCCCCGCCGAGAACCACGACGAAGACCAGTTCCACTCGCCCGGCGCCTTCGACCGCGCCACCGGCGCCGAGAAGCCCAAGCCCCGCATCTGGACCAACGTCTTCAGCGAGGAGCTGGTCAGGCTCGGCAAGGAGCGCGAGGACCTGGTCGCCATCACCGCGGCCATGCTCCACCCCACCGGCCTCAACGCCTTCGCCGACGCCTTCCCCGACCGCATCTACGACGTCGGCATCGCCGAGCAGCACGCGCTGACCAGCGCGGCCGGCCTCGCGCTCGGCGGCCTGCACCCGGTCGTGGCCGTCTACGCCACCTTCCTCAACCGGGCCTTCGACCAGCTCCTGATGGACGTCGCCCTGCACCGGCTGCCGGTCACCGTCGTCCTCGACCGGGCCGGCGTCACCGGCGACGACGGCGCCAGCCACAACGGCATGTGGGACCTGTCGATCCTCCAGGTCGTGCCCGGCCTGCGGATCGCGGTGCCGCGCGACGGCGACCGCGTCACCGAGCTGCTGCGCGAGGCCGTGGAGGTCACCGACGGGCCGACCGTGCTGCGCTTCCCCAAGGGCCCGGTGGCCGAGCCCCTGGAGTCCGTGGGCCGCCTGGGCGAGATGGACCTGCTGCGGGCCGCCGAGGGCGAGCCGGACGTGCTGCTGGTGGGCGTCGGCCCGATGGCGCACGTGTGCATGGAGGCGGCCGTCCTGCTCGACGCGCAGGGCATCTCGGCCACCGTGGTCGACCCGCGCTGGGTCAAGCCGCTCGACGAGGCGCTGACGCTGGCCGCCGGCGCCCACAAGCTGGTCGCCGTGGTCGAGGACAACGGCCGCGTGGGCGGCGTGGGCGACGCCGTGGCCCGCCTGCTCCGCGACGCCGACGTCGACGTCCCGGTGCGCACCTTCGGCATCCCGCAGGAGTTCCTCGACCACGCCAAGCGGGCCGTGATCCTCGGCCGCATCGGCCTGACCGGGCAGGACCTCGCGCGCCAGATCACCGAGGCCGTCGCGAAGCGGACCTCCCGCGTGGAGCAGCCGGTCCGCCGTTGAGCACCCGGCGGACCACGGCGGTGATCGCCAGCATGACGACCACCGCCGCGGCCGCCGCCGGCAGCAGCAGGTACGCCTGCCGCCGCGCCATCTGCCCGGCCACCGCCCCCAGCACGATGTACGTGCTCACCCACGCCGTGCTGCCCAGCAGGGCCCACGGCATGAACCGGCGGTAGGGCATGCCCACCGCGCCCGCCACGGCCGGCGTCAGCGCGTGCACCACCGGCAGGAAGTAGGCCAGGGCCAGCGCCCAGCCGCTGCGCCGCAGGATCTGCTCCGCGCGGGCCCAGCGCTCCTCGCCGACGCGCCGGCCGAGCCTGCTGCGCCGCAGGCGGGGGCCGTACCGGCGGCCCAGGCGGTGGCCGCCCGTCGCGCCCAGGAGGCAGGCCAGCACGCCGGTGCCGATCAGGGCCAGCGTCTCGGGCACGCTGCCCGACGTGGCGCCCGCGACGAGCAGCAGGCCGTCGCCCGGCGTGATCAGGCCGATCCCGACCGAGGCGTCCAGGGTCAGGAAGACCAGGACGAGCGACAGCACCACCGCCACGTCCTGACCGGCCAGCGTGTCCAGCAGGTCGTCCACCATGATGCGGGTCCGCTACCCCCGACGAGGCGCTTCACCGGCGTGCCCGGCGCGAGCGCATGATCACTGAGGGGCTGGGAAGGATCGCTGATCGTGGACATCTTTCGCACGAAGAGCGTCGAACAGTCGATCCGCGACACCGAAACTCCCGAGCACCAGCTGCGCAAGCGGCTGAGCGCCATGGACCTGATGGTCTTCGGCATCGGCGTGATCGTCGGTACCGGGATCTTCGTGCTCACCGGCCAGGTGGCCAAGGAGGTGGCGGGGCCGGCGGTCGCGCTCTCGTTCGTCGTGGCGGCCGTGGTGTGCGGCCTGGCGGCGCTGTGCTACGCCGAGTTCGCCTCGACGATCCCCGTGGCCGGGTCCGCCTACACCTTCTCCTTCGCCACCCTCGGCGAGTTCCCCGCCTGGGTGATCGGCTGGGACCTGATCCTGGAGCTGGCGCTGGCCGCGGCCGTGGTGTCGGTCGGCTGGTCGGGCTACTTCGCCTCGATGCTCGACTCCGTCGGCATCCACCTGCCGGCGTCCATCGCGGGCGACGATCCCGTGGTCAACGTGCCCGCGGTGGCCATCGTGCTGATCCTCACCGCGATCCTCGTGGCCGGCATCAAGATCTCCTCGCGGGTCAACCTGATCCTGGTGATCACCAAGATCACGGTGGTGCTGCTGGTCATCGTGGCCGGGCTGTTCTTCGTCAAGGCCGCCAACTACACGCCCTTCATCCCCGACCCGGTGGCCTCGCCGCGGGTCGAGGGGCTGAAGGCGCCGCTGATCCAGGTGCTGTTCGGGGTCACGCCCGTCGCGTTCGGCGTGATCGGCATCTTCTCGGCCGCGGCGATCGTGTTCTTCGCCTTCATCGGCTTCGACATCGTGGCCACCGCCGCCGAGGAGACCGTGCGCCCGCAGCGCGACGTGCCGCGCGGCATCATCGGCTCGCTGGCCGTCTGCACGATCCTCTACGTCGCCGTCTCGCTGGTCGTGGTCGGCATGCAGCCGTACAAGCAGCTGAGCACGAGCGCGCCGCTGTCGGACGCGTTCACCGCCGTCGGCCACCCCTGGCTGGCCGCCATCATCAGCGTGGGCGCCATCGCCGGTCTGACGACCGTGGTGCTGGTGCTGCTGCTCGGGCAGACCCGGGTGTTGTTCGCCATGTGCCGGGACGGCCTGCTGCCGCGCCGGCTGGCCGTCGTCCACCCCACCTTCGGCACGCCCGCCCGGCTCACCGTCCTCATCGGCCTGGTGACCATGGCGCTGGCCGGGTTCGTGTCGTTCGGGGAGCTGGCCGAGCTGGTGAACATCGGCACGCTGTTCGCGTTCATGGTGGTCTCCGTCGGCGTGATCGTGCTCCGGCGCACCCGGCCCGACCTGGAGCGGGCCTTCCGGGTGCCGATGGTGCCGCTGCTGCCGATCCTGTCGGTGCTGGCCTGCCTCTACCTGATGCTCAACCTGCCGCTGGAGACCTGGCTCAGGTTCGTCGTCTGGATGATCATCGGCGTGGTCGTCTACTTCGCCTACGGCTACCGTCACAGCAGGCGGGGGCCGTGCCCGGCCGGTGACGCGCGAGGGGGCGGACCGGTGGCCCGCCCCCTCGCCCGCTCAGATCGCCAGGAGCGTTCCGAGGCCCGCCTTCATCGTGCAGGCGTTGGTGTAGACCTTGCCCCACTTGACGGTCTTGTCGTACCATTTGCCGAGGATCATGACGGCGCGCGGCTCCAGCTCCTTGCCGCAGGCCGCGGCCGCCTTCGGCGAGACGTTGATCTTGGCCGGGTCGCCCTTCACCTTGCGCAGGAGAGCGCAGGCGGCGTGGGCGGAGGGGTGGGTGCCGCCGTCGGGGCTGCAGTTGAGCCAGGCGCCCTTGGTGGGGCCGTTCTTCACCGCCATGGTGACCTTGAGGACGACCTTGGGGGTGGGGGGCGCCGCCAGGGAGGGCGACGACGCACCCAGCACGAGGGCTCCGGACAGAGCGATCGTGCCGACTGCTCGCATCATGGTTACTCTCCGTTCGTAGGACGGCACAGTACGCTACGGCGAAGGCGGCCATGACGTACGGAGACCCGCCGGGCGGGCCTCCGTAAAATCACGCGGGCAGCGAGGCCACACCGGGCGGAAGGAACCGGGGCTGGGCGATCCCCGACCTGTCCAGATAAGGCGTGATGCCACCCAGATGGAACGGCCAGCCGGCGCCCAGGATCATGCACAGGTCGATGTCCTGCGGCCCGGCGACGACGCCCTCGTCCAGCATGATCCGGATCTCCCGGGACAGCGCCCCGAGCACGCGCTCACGGACCTGCTCGGCCGTGGACGGCGACGTGCCGCCGGCGAACAGGGCCACAGCCTCCGGGTCGAGCGAGAAGTCCGGACGGTAGACGCCGGGCTTGCCCGAGGCGACCAGCTTGGCCATGTTCTCCGAGACGCCGAACCGCTCGGGGAAGGCCGCGTGCAGCGTCTCGGCGACGTGCAGGCCGACGGCCGGGCCGACGAGCTGCAGCAGCGCGAACGGCGTCATCGGCAGCCCGAGCCCGTCGAGCGCGTGCTCGGCGACCTCCAGCGGCGTGCCCTCGTCCACGGCGGCCACGACCTCGCCCATGAAGCAGGTCAGCAGCCGGTTGACCACGAACGCCGGGGCGTCCTTCACCAGCACGGACGACTTCCGCAGCGACTTGCCCACCGCGAACGCCGTGGCCAGCGTGGCGTCGTCGGTCGAGGCGCCCCTGATGATCTCCAGCAGCGGCATCACGGCGACCGGGTTGAAGAAGTGGAACCCGACCAGCCGCTCGGGGTGCGCCAGCCCGGCGCCCATCTCGGTGAGCGAGAGCGAGGAGGTGTTGGTGGCGAGCACGCACTCGTCCGAGACCACGGCCTCGACCTCGGCGAACACCTGCTTCTTGACCGCCATGTCCTCGAAGACGGCCTCGATGACGAAGTCGGCGTCGGCGAAGGCGTCCTTGGTCAGGGAGCCGGTGACCAGGGACTTGAGCCGGTTGGCCTGGTCGGCCGAGACGCGGCCCTTGCCCAGCAGCTTGTCGACCTCGGCGTGCACGTACCCCACGCCCTTGTCCAGGCGGGACTGGTCGAGGTCGGTCAGCACGACCGGGACCTCCAGGCGGCGGGCGAACAGCAGCGCCATCTGCGAGGCCATCAGCCCGGCGCCCACGACGCCGACCTTGGTGACCTTGCGGGCCAGCGACCGGTCCGGCGCGCCCGCCGGACGCTTGGCCCGGCGCTGGACCAGGTCGAAGGAGTAGAGCCCGGCCCGCAGCTCGTCGCCCATCAGCAGGTCGGCCAGCGCCTGCGTCTCGGCGGCGAAGCCCTCGTCGCGCGAGGCGGTCGCGGCCAGCGCGATCAGGTCGAGCGCCCGGTAGGGGGCGGGGGAGGCGCCGCGCAGCTTCATGTCCACCAGGAAGCGCGCGTCGGCGACGGCCTTGTCCCAGCCGTCGTGCTCCTGCCGCTCGACGGCGACCTCGCCCTTGACCACGCGGGCGGCCCAGCGCAGCGACTCCTCCAGGAAGTCGGCCGGCTCGAACATCGCGTCCGCGACGCCCAGCTTGTAGGCGTCCGCGCCCTTGATCATGCGGTTCTGCGACAGCGGGTTCTCGATGATCAGCTTGATCGCGTTCGCCGGGCCGATCAGGCGGGGGAGTAGCTGCGTGCCGCCCCAGCCGGGCACCAGGCCGAGGAAGCACTCGGGCAGCGCCACCGCGGGCACGCCGGAGGAGATCGTCCGGTACGCGCAGTGCAGCGCGATCTCCAGGCCACCGCCCATGGCCGCGCCGTTCACGAACGCGAACGTCGGGATCGGCAGCTCGCCCAGCCTGCGGAAGACGTGGTGGCCCAGCGCGCCGATGGCCTCGGCCTCCTCGCGGGAGGCCACGGCCGCCGCGCCCTTGAGGTCGGCGCCGACGGCGAAGATGAACGGCTTGCCCGTGACGCCCACCGCGGCCAGGTCGGTGCGCGCGGCGATCTGCGACAGGGCCTCGTCCAGCGCGAACAGGCCGTGCGGGCCGAAGGTGTTGGGCTTGGTGTGGTCGAAGCCGTTGTCCAGGGTGATCAGGGCCATCGTGCCGGCGCCACCGGGCAGCGGCACGTCGCGCACGAGGGCCTTGGTGACGACCTCGTCGGTATTGCGCCCGCTCAGCAGCGTGCGCCAGGTCTCGATGTCGCTCATGCCAGGTTCTCCCAGATCACAGTGCCGCCCATGCCCATGCCGACGCACATGGTGGTGATGCCGTACCGCACGTCGGGCCGCTCGCCGAACTGGCGGGCGAGCTGCGTCATGAGCCGCACGCCCGAGGAGGCCAGCGGGTGGCCGAAGGCGATCGCGCCGCCGTAGGGGTTGACGCGCTGGTCGTCGTCGGCGATGCCGAAGTGCTCCAGGAAGGCCAGCACCTGGACGGCGAACGCCTCGTTGACCTCGAACAGGCCGATGTCGCCGATGGACAGCCCGGCCAGGCGCAGCGCCCGCTCGGTGGACGGGATCGGGCCCACGCCCATCACCTCGGGGTCCACGCCCGCGAAGGCGTAGGAGACCAGGCGCATCTTCGGCGTCAGGCCCAGCTCGCCGGCGACCTCACGGGCGGCCACGATGCAGCCGGTGGCGCCGTCGTTGATGCCGGAGGAGTTGCCCGCGGTGACGTTGCCGTGCGGGCGGAAGGGCGTCTTGAGCGCGCCCAGCGCCTCCATCGTGGTGCCGGGGCGCGGCGCCTCGTCCTCGGCGGCCAGGCCCCAGCCCTTCTCGGCCGTCCTGATCGCGGTGGGCACGAGGTCGGGCTGGATCTTGCCGTCGGCGTACGCCTTGGCCGCCTTCTCCTGCGAGAGCACCGCGTAGGCGTCGGCGCGCTCCTTGGAGATCGACGGGTAGCGGTCGTGCAGGTTCTCGGCGGTCATGCCCATGACCAGCGCGCTCGGGTCGACCAGCTTCTCCGACAGGAACCGCGGGTTGGGGTCCACGCCCTCGCCCATGGGGTGGCGGCCCATGTGCTCGACGCCGCCGGCGATGGCCACGTCGTACGCGCCGAAGGCGATGCCGCCCGCGACCGTGGTGACCGCCGTCATCGCGCCCGCGCACATGCGGTCGATCGCGTAGCCGGGCACGCTCTTGGGCAGGCCGGCCAGCACCGCCGCCGAGCGGCCGATGGTCAGGCCCTGGTCGCCGATCTGGGTCGTCGCGGCGATGGCCACCTCGTCCACGCGCTCGGGAGGCAGCCCGGGGTTGCGCCGGATGAGCTCGCGGATGACGCGGACGACCATGTCGTCAGCGCGGGTCTCCGCGTACAGTCCCTTCGGCCCTGACCTGCCGAAAGGCGTGCGTACGCCGTCGACGAACACGACGTCACGAGAGGAAGGCACGGATTCGCTCCTCGTTCTTGGATGGGGTTCCGCGCCTATGCTACTCGTCGGTAACCACCCCGCAGACGAGTGCGGCGGTCAGCAGCGCGTAAACGATCGGCATGGGCGGTTCCCAGAGATGGGCGCGGGCTCCGAGCAGGGCGGCGACCGCCACGGCCGCGCCCGTCCAGAGCGCCGCGCCCCCTCGTGGACGCGCGCCCCGGCCGGGATCCCACGGATCGCCAGGTGATCCTCCCGGACGCCCGGCGCGCGCCACTATCCCCAGGGCGTCCCGTGCCCACCAGACGAGGAACGACACCCCAGCGGCCAGGCCGACCACCATGGCGGCCTCGACGGCCCAGCTCAGGGCGTCGGCGAAGGCGTACCGGGCGGCCGCCCTGAACTGCCCGGGAGAGGTGCCGCCGAGCAGCAGCAGCACGGCCCAGCCGGACGCGACGCCGAGCCGGCTCAGCGGACGCCGCCGGGCCGAGGGCGGGACGGCGAACAGCTCCCGCTCGCGGTGGCGCACCAGGCGCGCCCGCGCGCCCCACACCAACTGGGTGACCGCCAGGACGGGCAGCGCGATCGCGAACACCGCCAGGGAGAGCACGGCGAGCGGTAACGTCTGCTCTCTGGTCGGCGCGCGGTCGGCCAGCACCTGGGACGTGGCCAGCAGCGCGATCGAGCCGGCGAGTGCGACGAAGACGGCCCGGCGGGCGGTCCGGGCGGCGGTGCGCAGCCCGGCCAGCGCCTCGGCGCCTGGAGGGGGCGCCATCTCGGTCAGAAGCATGGACGTCATGATGGCGTCACGGACCGTAGTGACGCCGCCGATTCGCGCGCTTTGCATGGAGCCCTCGCCGGACGCGTCCTCCGAAGGCCGCGATCGGGTGAAATCGGCGACATGCCGTATAGACGGCGGATTGTCAGTATGCTGCGCGTCACACCATAGGGGGCCGCGCTCTGCGAGGGGCGCGCGGGGGTGCGTCCTGTGCGGGCGCGCGTAGAGGGGGCGCGTGAGCGAGGGCCGGAGAGCGGCGGAACGGCCGCAGCATCGCCCCGACCGCCGCCCGGACCGCCACCCCGATCAGCGCCCCGACCGTCGCCTGGACCGGCCTCCGGGACGCGCGCCGCGGATCACGCCGATGGCGTGGGTGAGCATGGTGCTGACGTTCGTGCTGGTCGCCGTCACGCTGGGCGGGTACGCGTACTACCGCAGCATCTTCGCCGACATCCCGGTTCTGCCGCCGGTGGAGGCCGGGTCGCGGCCGCCCGAGACCGGCGCGCTCAACGTGCTGCTCGTCGGGTCGGACTCGCGCGAGGGCGACAACAAGAAGTACGGCGCGAAGTCACAGGGCCTCGGCGAGCGCACCGACACGATCATGGTGCTGCACATCTCCCCGGACCGGGACAAGGCCACCATGATCAGCTTCCCCCGGGACACCATGGTCATGATGCCGCAGTGCCAGAGCCGCACCGGCGCGATGCTGGCCGGCGGGCTGCGCCAGATCAACTCCGCCTTCAATGACGGCGGCATCAACTGCACGGTCCGCACGCTGGAGTCGCTCACCAACATCAAGATCAATCACATCGTGAAGGTGGACTTCACCGGCTTCAAGGGCATCGTCGACGCCCTCGGCGGCATCGAGATCTGCCTGCCCAAGGCGGTCAACGATCCCAAGGCCAAGCTCGTGCTCAGCGCGGGCAAGCACGTCGTCAAGGGCGAGCAGGCCCTCGGCTACGTGCGCACCCGCTACGCCCTCGGCGACGGCAGCGACCTCGGCCGCATCCAGCGCCAGCAGGTCTTCCTCACCAAGGTGCTGGACAAGATCACCGATGGCGGGCTGCTCACCGACCCCGCCAAGCTCAACGCGTTCCTGCGGGCCGGGGCCAAGGCCGTCTCCCTGGACAGCGAGCTCAAGGAGCCGGACCGGATGCTGGAGATCGCCAGAAGCGTCCAGGGGCTGACCGCCAAGGAGCTCAAGGGCATCACCGTGCCGGTGGAGGCGTACCCGGCCGACAAGAACCGGGTGCAGCTCAAGCAGCCGGACGCGCGCAACTTCTTCGAGGCCGTGCGCTCCGACACCGAGGTGACCCCGCCCTCGTCCGCCGCCAAGCCGAAGGTCGAGAACGGGCGGGTGCGCGTCCAGGTGCTCAACGGCACCACCGAGATCGGCAAGGCCGGTCAGGTGGCCGACGAGCTGGCCGACCAGGGGTTCGCCGTCGTCCAGGTCGGCAACGCCGCGCCGGTGGCCACCACGTCCATCCGGTACGCGAAGAAGGACGCCGACAACGGCGCCGCCTACGGGGACGCCGTGGCCGCCCGGCTGTCGAAGGACAAGCGCACGCCGGTGGCGGGCAAGGTGGCGCCGGTGAACCCGAAGCCGTACGCGACCAAGGTCACCCCGCTGCCCGACGGGCCGATCGTGCAGCTCGTCATCGGGGCCGACTGGCCGGGCGTGCGGGTGGCGTCGGCGATCCCCGGCTCGCTCAAGGACAAGGTGGTCGACTCCACCACGAACCCCTGCATGTGACCCGGGCGACGGGTGATCAGAGGTCCTCGGACAGCAGCAGGTCGACCAGGCCGGGGAAGCGGGCGTCGAGGTCGTCGCGGCGCAGCCGGATGAACAACTTGCGGCCCTCCGGGCGCTGGCAGATGACGCCGGCCTCGCGCAGCACCCGCCAGTGGGCGGTCAGCGTCGACTTCGGCACGTCGGCCACGACCTCGCCGCAGAACAGCTCGTCCCCCGAGGCCAACGCGCGCACGATCTTGGCGCGTACGGGATGGCCGAGCGCGGCGAGCACGTCCACCAACTGGATCTGGTCACGCGACGGGTGCAGCATGCCGCCATTGTACGGATAACACGAACGATGATTTGACGGACATTGTTCGTATGTACGAGGATTACGTACTCATCCGGATTCGAGGAGGGTGCTGTGTTCGATGTCGCCGTGGTGGGTGGCGGGCCCGTGGGCATGTTGCTCGCCGCCGAGCTGGGCCTGCAGGGGGTGCGGCCGCTGGTGCTCGAACGGCTCGCCGTGCCGACCGGCCAGTCCAAGGCCGGGACGCTGCACGCGGGCACGGCCCGGAGCCTCGACCGGCGCGGGCTGCTGGAGGCCGTGGGGCGGTCCACGTACGGGAGCGTGAGCTTCCACTTCTCCGGCCTGTTCGGGCTGGACCTCGGAGCGGTCACGGACGGCGGGCCGAGCATCGTGGGCAGCCCGCAGGCGTGGGCCGAGCAGGTGTTCGCCCGCCGTGCGGCGGCCCTGGGCGCGGAGATCAGGCGCGGCCAGGAGGTCACCGGCCTGGAGCAGCGGGACGACCACGTCGCGCTGACCGTGAACGGCCACGAGCTGACCGCCCGGTACGTCGTCGGCGCCGACGGCGCGCGCAGCGTGGTGCGCAAGGCCGCCGGCATCCCGTTCACCGGCACCGGGGCCCGCGTCGCCGCGCTCATGGGCGACGTACGGCTGCTCGACCCGTACACGGTGCCGCCGGGCTACACGCGTACGCCGCGGGGCTGGGTCATCGTCTGGCTCGACCCCGCCGGGCACAGCCGCGTCACCACCTACGACTTCCGTGCCCCGCACGCCGACCGCGAGGCCCCCGTCGCGGTGGAGGAGCTCCAGGAGGCGGCCGAGCACATCCTCGGCGTGCCGGTCCCGATGGCCGGCGCGCGCAACCTGTCCCGGTACGGCGACGCCGCCCTGCAGGCCGAGACCTACCGCGCGGGCCGCGTCCTGCTGGCCGGGGACGCGGCGCACGTGCACTTCCCGTGGGGCGGCCAGGGGCTGAACACCGGCCTGGGGGACGCCTTCAACCTGGGCTGGAAGCTGGCCGCCGAGGTGCGCGGAGACGCCCCCGCCGGGCTGCTGGACAGCTACCACGCGGAGCGCCATCCGGTCGGCGCGCGGGTGTTGTGGAACGTGCGGGCCCAGAGCGCGCTGGCCAATCCCGACCCCGCTGTCGACCCGCTGCGCGAGCTGTTCGCCGAGCTGATGCGGTTCGACCAGGTCAACGAGTACCTGAGCGGGATGATCAGCGGGGTGGACACCGTCTACGACGTGGGCGTGCCGGGGGCCGGGCGGATGGCGCCCGACCTGCCGGTCAAGACGGCCGACGGCGTGGTGCGCACCGCGGAGCTGCTGCGCGGCGGCCGGACGCTGCTGCTGGACCTCGGCGGCCGCGACGACCTGGTGGCGGCGGCCGCTCCGTGGGCGGACCGGCTGGAGATCGTGCGCGGCAGCGCGGAGCACGACGCCGAGGCGCTGCTCGTGCGGCCCGACGGATATACGGCCTGGACGTCGGGGGCGCGGGGGTACCCGCTGGAGGCCGCGCTCGCCCGCTGGCTGGGACCAATGTGACGCAGAGTAACTTTAGTGAAACATGTGAAATTTCCGGACAAGTCTGTTAAGAAAGGTCGCGGTCCGTATTCAAAGCTAGAGAGGTTCCATCGTGGCGCGCGACGAGAACGACAGGCCGTACGAGGATGGGCAGGGTAAATCGTTAAACCCGGAGCTGACCGGAGACGTGCTGTCCCCCCGGTGGAGCACCGAGGACACCGACGAGCAGCCCGCGATCCAGGTCTCCGGCAACGAGACCTACATCCTCCCGGCCGGCCAGGGCGCGCAGCCCGTCGAAGTCCCGGCGCCCCCCGCGGTTCCGGCGGCTTCGGCGACTCCGGTCGACGCGCCGCACGACGTGCTCGACGCCCCGAGCGGCCCGCACGACGTCCTGGACGGGCCGGGCGGGTCCCACGAGGCCCTGAGCGGGCCGCACGAGACGCTGGCCGGGCCGTACGAGGGCCTGAGCGGGCCGCACGCCGTCCTCGGCGCGGACGGGCCCGACGTCTCCGACGTGTCCGGCGACCGCGCGGGCGACGACGACCTGCCCTACCTGCCGCTGGACCAGGGCTACAAGCCCGAGCGCGACGACGACGCGGGTGAGGCCAGGCGCGGCTTCCTTGGCTCCGGCTGGACCGACGACGCCGACGACCGCCGGGGCGGCGCCGGGCGCGACCGTGAGGTGCGCCGGCGTACCAGGGTGCTGGTGCTGGCGGCGGCCGCGGTGGTGCTGGTCGGCGCCGGGGCGGGCTGGCTGCTCACCGGCACCTCCTCCGACGACCCGTGCGGGGCCGGGGCCTGCGCCGGGGCGAGCCAGGTCACCGCCCCGGCGCGGACGGCGCTCCCGGAGGAGACCGAGGCCGCGCCCGAGCCCGAGGATACGGACACCGCCGAGCCGACCGTGTCCGAGACCGTAACCCCCACCCCCGTGGCCCGCCGCCCCCGTCCCACCCGCGAGCCGTCGGTACGGCCCACCACCCCCGCCCGCGAGAGCCGCCCGACGGCCACGCCCGACGAGAAGGTCACCCACGGCCCGCGGGACCAGATGAACGACACCTCCGACGGCACCCCCGAGGACTCGGCCGAGGCGCCCGCCACCAAGCGGCCGGAGCGGCAGGAGAGCGCACCTCCCACGCAGGCGCCGCCCGTGCAGCAGGAGCAGCCCGCCCCCTCGCCGAGCGAGAAGAAGGGCCTGTTCGACATCCTGTTCCCCTGGGCGTGAGGACCCCGTCGCCGTCCTCGTGAGCGCGGGGCCGCGAGTTGTCCCGCCGCCGGGGGCGGGCGTGCGAGGATGCGGAGCCAGGTCGTCGTCTGGCAGACTTGGAAACCGCTTTCCGGGAGGTCTCGTGGTCACGCTTGAGGACGTCGCCAAACAGGCGGGCGTCTCCCTCGCCACCGCCTCGCGGGTGCTCAACGGCAGCACCCGCCAGGTGGGCGCGACCCTGCGGGCCCGCGTCGAACGGGCCGCCGACGAGCTCGGCTACCGCGCCAACATCGCCGCCCAGACGCTGGCCCGGGGCGCGAGCAACGTCATCGGCATCGTCGTCCACGACCTGACCGACCCCTACTTCGCCGCGCTGGCCGACGGCGCGATGCGGGCCGCCGCCACCGAGGGCATGCTGGTCATGGTGGGCACCACCCACCGCGATCCCGAGCAGGAGATCGCCTACGTCGCCACCATGAACGCCCAGCGCGTGCGCGCCGTGCTGCTGGTCGGCTCGCGGGTCGCCGACCCCGTCGTGACCGGGCGGCTGCGCGAGGAGCTGGCCCGATACCGGGAGGGCGGCGGCCGGGCCGCGTGCGTCGGCCAGGACCTGCTCGGCGTGGACACCGTCGCGCCCGCCAACCGGGCCGGCGCCGCGGCCCTGGCCCGCGCGCTGGCCGGGCTCGGCCACACCCGCTTCGCCGTACTGGCCGGGCCGCCCCACCTGGTGACCGCCGCCGACCGGTGCGAGGGGTTCGCCGAGGCGCTGCGGGAGCTGGGGCTGCCCGAGCCCGTCGTGGTCCACGGGCCGTTCGACCGCGACGGCGGCTACCGGGCCGCGACCGAGATCGGCAAGGCGACCTGCGTGTTCGCGGTCAACGACGTGATGGCCGTGGGGGCGCTGGCCGCCTGCCGGGAGCGCGGGATCCGGGTGCCCGAGGACGTCTCGGTGGCCGGGTTCGACGACATCGTCACGTTGCGTGATCACGTGCCCGCGCTGACGACCGTGCGGCTGCCGCTGACGGACATGGGGGCGCGGGCCCTGGAGCTCGCGCTCGGCCGGGACGACGCCACCGCCGCCCCCGTGGTCGAGCACGTCGCGGGCGAGGTCGTGCTGCGGGAGAGCGTCAGGAGGATGACATGAGCGTGACGGGCGCGGAAGCCGGGGTGATGGCGTGAAGCCGGCGGTCAGCACGTTGGGGATGCCGGGGGAGGGGCTGGAGCGGGCGGCCGGGATCGCCGCCGCGCACGGCTGCCAGGGGCTTGAGCTGCGGCTGCATCCGGACACCGGCGTCCATGCCGGGCTCACCGCGCAGGAGCGGCGCGGGGTGCGGGAACGGGTGGAGCGGGCGGGGCTGGAGATCGCCGCCCTGGCTGGATATGTCGGCATCTGTGAGCCGGGACCGGACGAGCCGGTCGCCGACGCGCTCCTCGCCGACCTGCGGCTGGCCGCCGACCTGGGCGCGCCGGGCGTGCGGGTGTTCCCGCGCGGCGACGATCCGGCGGTCGGTGCCCGCAGGCTGAGGTCCGTCGCCGGTACGGCAGCCGACCTCGGCGTACGCGTCCTGGTCGAGACGCACGACCTGATGCCCACCGGCGCGGCCGTGGCCGGGCTGCTGGCCGAGGCGGGCTGCCCGGAGTCCACCGGCGCGCTGTGGGACCTGCTGCACCCCTGGCGGAACGGCGAGTCCCCGGCCGCCACGCTCGCCGCGCTCGGCCCCTGGCTCGCCTACGTCCAGGTCAAGGACGCCGTCTCGGCCGAGGACACCACCCCGGTCCCGATGGGGACGGGCGCGGTCCCGCTGGAGGAGGCCGGCGACCTGCTGCGCGCGGCCGGGTACGCCGGATGGGTCTCGCTGGAGTGGGAGCGCACCTGGTATCCGGACGTGGCGCCGGTGGAGGAGATCCTGCCGGACGCGGTCGCCTGGGTGCGGCGGTTCACCGCTTAGATAGGGGAATGCCCCTTAACAAGAACAAAGTCCTCGTGGTCGGCATGGACGGCCTGCGCTTCGACCGGCTCGTCGCCCTGGCCCCGCCGGTCCTGTCGTCGTTGATGGCCTCCGGTGCGTACGGCACCAGCAAGCTCCCGTACGGCGAGGCGGCGGCCCCCAGGACGGAGTCGCCCGGCGAGGTCGTGCCCAAGGCTCCGGAGCCGCCGGCGGCGGGCCGCGTGATCAGGTCGCGCACGGACTCGGGCCCCGGCTGGTCGTCCATCGCCACGGGCGCCTGGCCCGACAAACACGGCGTCGTGGACAACAGCTTCGCCAGCCCCAAGTTCACGAAATTTCCGGACTTTTTGAGTCGTGCGAAGAATGCCCGCCCCGACCTCGTGACCGCCGCCTTCCTCTCCTGGGCCGCCCTCGGCGAGCACGGCGCGTTCGGCCCCGCCATCGACCACCGCATGGTCCTGGACGGCTACGCCCTCACCTGGACCGCCGCCGACCGGCAGATCGCCGACGCCGCCGAGCGCCACCTCGCCGAGACCGGCCCCGACCTCGCCTTCGTCTATCTCGGCGACACCGACGAGGTGGCCCACGCCCTCGGCCCCCACTGCCCCGAGTACGCCGCCGCCCTGCACGCCCAGGACGCCTACCTGGGCCGCCTGCTCGACGCCGTCCGCGCCCGTCCGGGGGAGAGCTGGACCGTGCTGGTCACCACCGACCACGGCCACGTGGACGAGGGCGGCCACGGCGGCACCTCGGCCGAGGAGCGCACGGTGTTCGTGATCGCGAACCGGCTGGGCGCAGACCTCGGCGGCCGCCCGCTGGCCGAGCCCCGCCTGGTGGACGTCGGCCCGACCGCCCTGGCCCTGCTCGGCGTGCCGCTCGACCCGTCCTGGGAACTGGACGGGACACCGCTGTTCAACAGCTGGTGAATTTGTGGCAGACTCCGGAGAAGGGGTGCCTTCCATGAGGACCACACGCGACTTCTCCGAGATCGACGCCACGATGCTCGCCGAAGTGGGCGGAAAGGCCGCCAACCTCGGCGAGCTGACCCGCGCCGGCCTGCCCGTCCCGCCCGGCTGGGTGCTCACCACCGACGCCTACCGGCAGGTCGCCGCCGGGCTCGACCTCACCCCGGGCGACGGGCTCGCCGGGCGGGCCAGGCGCCACCTGCTCCGGGCCGAGATGCCCGCCCCGGTGCGCGAGGCGATCGTGACGTCCTACGCGCGGCTCGGCGCGGACGTCCCGGTGGCCGTGCGCTCCTCGGCCACGGCGGAGGACCTGCCGTTCGCCAGCTTCGCCGGCCAGCAGGACACCTTGCTCAACGTGGTGGGCGCCGAGGCGGTGCTCAACGCCGTACGCCGCTGCTGGGCCTCGTTGTGGAGCGACCGCGCCGTGGCCTACCGGGAGGCCAACGGCATCGGCCACGACGGCGTCCGGCTCGCGGTGGTCGTCCAGGTGATGGTGGACGCGCGGGTGGCCGGGGTGATGTTCACCGCCGACCCGGTGACCGGCAGGCGGCACGCGACCGTCCTCGACGCCGCCCCCGGCCTGGGCGAGGCGGTCGTCTCCGGAGCCGTCGATCCCGACCGGTTCGTCGTCTCGGGCGGCGAGGTGCTGGAACGGCGGGCGGGCGGGCCGAAGCTGGCCGTCCGGCCGCTGCCCGGCGGCGGCGTCGAACGCGTCGAGACCGCCGCCGGCGGCCTGTGCCTGACCGACGCGCAGGTGCTCGCCCTGGCCGAGCTCGGCGCGCGTGTCGAGGACCACTACGGCACGCCCCAGGACACCGAGTGGGCCATCGGCCAGGACGGCACGCTCTGGCTCACCCAGGCCAGGCCGATCACCACGCTCTACCCGCTGCCCCGGCCGGCCGGGCCCGGCCTGCGCGTGCACCTGTCGCTCAACGTCGCCCAGGGCGTGATGGGGCCGTTGACCCCGATGGGGGTGTCGGCGTTCAACCTGGTCGCCTCGGGGGCGGCGACCCTGTTCGGGCACGCGCCCGCCGACCGGCTCGACGGCCCGGCGTTCCTGTCCGAGGCGGGGCAGCGGTTGTGGATCGACCTGACCACGCCGCTGCGCAGCCGTACGGGCCGGGCGGTCCTGACCCGCATGATGCCCCTGGGGGAGGCGCGGGCCGCGGCCGTCGTGCGGGAGCTGGCGGGCGACCCGCGGCTGTCGGTGGTGCAGACCTCGCCCCGCCCGTTCCTGCGCGGGCTGCGCCGCTTCGCACGCCGCGTGCACGCGCCGGCGCGCGTCCGCGACGCGCTGCTGAGCCCGGCCAGGGCGCTCGCCCACGCCGCCCGCGTCGGCGAGGAGCTGGACCGGCGGCTCGAACCGCCGCCCGGCGCCACCCCGGCCCAGCGCCTCGACCACGCCGAACGCCTGCTCGGCGGGACGTTCCCGGCCATCGTCTCGATCATGCCGATCGTGCTCACCGGATACGCCCTGCTCGGCCTGGCCGCCCGGCTCTCCGGCACGCGGGTGGGCGACCTGCAGGACGTCCTGCGCGGCGTCCCGCACAACCCGACCACCGAGATGGACCTCGAACTGTGGGGCCTGGCCACCCGCGTCGAGCCCGAGCCGTTCGGCGACGTGCCCGCGGCCGAGCTGGCCCGCCGCTACCGGGCCGGCGAGCTGCCGTCGCGGGCCCAGAAGGAGATCGCCGCCTTCCTCGGCAGGTACGGCCACCGCGGCGTGGCCGAGATCGACGTCGGCGTGCCCCGCTGGTCCGACGACCCCACGCACATCCTCGGCGTACTGGCCAACTACCTGCGCATGGACGCCGGTTCCGGCCTCGCCCCCGACGCGCTGTTCGCCAGGGGCGCGCGAGCGGCGCGGGAGGAGGTCGAGCGGGTCGCCGCGCTGGCCGCGCGCAGGGGCCGGTGGCGGGCGCCCGTGGTGCGCTTCGCGCTCGGCCGCACCCGGGCGTACGCGGGGCTGCGCGAACTGCCCAAGTACCACGCGGTCAGGGCCATCGCCGCCGTCCGGCACAGCCTGCGCGCGGTCGGGGAGCACCTCGTCGCCGCCGGCGTCCTGGACGACGCCGCCGACGTGTACTTGCTGCGCATGGAGGAGGCCAGGTCCGCGCTGTCCGGCGGCGACCTGCGCGACCTGGTGCGCGGGCGGCGGGCGGCGTACGAGCGGGAGTCGCGCCGCAGGCACGTGCCCCGGATCATGCTCTCCGACGGCACCGAGCCCGAGGCGCTGGCCGGACCCGTGCCCGACGGCGCGCTGACCGGCACGGCGGCCTCGGCCGGCACGGTCACCGGCCCGGCCAGGGTGGTGCTCGACCCGACCGGGGCCCACCTCGAACCGGGCGAGATCCTGGTCTGCCCCTCGACCGACCCCGGCTGGACCCCGCTGTTCCTCACGGCCGGCGGCCTGGTGATGGAGATGGGCGGCGCCATGTCGCACGGCGCCGTGGTGGCCCGCGAGTACGGCATCCCCGCCGTCGTCGGCGTCCGCGACGCCATCGGCCGCATCGCCACGGGGCAGGAGATCACCGTCGACGGAGCGGCGGGCACGGTGACCCTTTAGGCCACTATGGTGATCGAGTGCCCGATCCGTACTGGAATCACAACGTGCACTACCAGCGGCTGGTGCTGAGCCTGATCCCGCCCGGCTCGGCCCGCGCCCTCGACGTCGGCTGCGGCGACGGCCTCCTGGCGGGCAAGCTCGCCGCCCGCGTCCCCGACGTGACCGGCGTCGACCGGTCCGCGCAGGCCGTCGCCCTGGCCAGATCCCGCCACCGCGACCGGCCCGGCCTCACCTTCGCCGAGGCCGACTACCTCGACCCGGCCGCGCTGCCCGAGTCCGGGTACGACTTCGTCAGCGCCGTGGCCGTCGTGCACCACGCCGAGTTCGGCACGGCCGTGGGGGCGTTGCGGCGGCTGCTCGCGCCCGGCGGCCGGCTGGTGGTCGTCGGGCATGCCAGGAACCGGTCGCTCCTCGACTGGGCCATCAGCGGCACGGCACAGGTCGTCACCCGCGTCCACCAGCTCCGCCACGGCCCCAAGAGCGGGCCGCCCGTCCCCGTCATGGCCCCTGTCATGGCGTGGGCCGAGGTGGGGCGGGCCGCCAGGCGGCTGTTGCCCGGCTGCCGGTTCCGTCGGTTGCTGCTGCGGCGCTACCTGATCGTCTGGGACGCGTCCCGTTAAGCCCGTGCCGCCCCGGGTAACCGGAGGAGGCATCACGTTTCCGGATGAGGCGGTTCCATGCTGGTCGCAGAGCTGGTGCGCAGGGTCGGCACGACCCTCGCGCAGTCTCAAGGACGCTTCCCCCTCTACGCCGACCCCGCGACGGGCGAATGGACCTGGTCCGAGGACGGGGACTGGTGCGGCGGCTTCTGGGGCGGCCTGCTGTCCCTGGCCGCGGTCGCCACCGGCGAGCCCCGCTACGCCCGCGCCGCCGGCCAGGTCGCCGAGCGGCTGGCCGCCCGCACCGACGCCCCCACGCTGCTGCGCGGCATGTTGTTCTGGTACGGCGCCGCGCTCCCGGCCGTGCTCGCCGGCGACGAGGAGCCGGGCGCCACGGCCGCCGTGGCCGCCGCCCGGTCGCTGAGCATCGGCTTCGACCCGCTGGCCGGCCTGCTGCCGCCCCAGGAGGAGGACGTCGCCAAGTACGGCTGGCCGCGCCCCGGCGCCTGCGTGGACGGCCTGCCCGGCACGGTCCCGCTGCTGGCCTTCGCCTGCGAACGCACCGGAGCCCGCGAGCTGCTGGTGATGGCCGAGTCCCACGCCCGTACCGGCTACGCCATGTGCGTGCGGGAGGACGGCTCGGTCGCCCAGACCTCGGCCGGCGCCGTCAACGGCTCCTCGCCGGGCAGCACCTGGGCCCGCGCGCAGGCGTGGGCGATGCTGGGCCTGGCCCAGGCCGCCCACCTGTCGCCCGAGTTCACCGGCCCGGCCACCGAGGTCGCCGACTGGTACCTGGCCCACGTCCCGTCCGACCTGGTCTGCTACTGGGACTTCGACGACCCGGACATCCCCGCCGCGCCCCGCGACACCTCGGCCACCGCGATCGCCGTCGCCGCCCTGGCCAAGCTCGCGCCGCTGGCCAAGGACGGCTACCGCGACCAGGCCGCCCGCACGCTGGAGGCGCTGGCCCGCGACCACCTCAACGAGCACGGCGGCCTGGTGGACGGCTGCTACGACCGGCGCAAGGGCCTGGCCACCGCCCACGAGCTGGTCTGGGGCGACTACTTCCTGCTCGAAGCCGCCCTCACCCTCGACGGCACGGTCGACCCCGGCCGCGTCTAGACCACCAGCTCGGCGTAGCGGGCCTTCATCGTGGCCAGCACCTCGTCCGGGTCGGCCGCCCAGACGTCGGCGTTGAAGATCTCGACCTCGATGTCGCCCGCGTACCCGGCGGCCAGCACGGCCCGGGTGATCGGCGCGAAGTCGATCACCCCGTCGCCCATCATCCCCCGCCCGAGCAGCACGTCGGCGGGCAGCGGGTGCAGGTAGTCGCACACCTGGTACGACGCGATGCGCCGCCCGGCCCGCGCGACGTCCTCGGCCAGCCTGGGGTCCCACCACACGTGGAAGGTGTCCACCACCACCCCGACCTGCTCCTCCGGGTAGGGCAGGCTGAGGTCGAGCGCCTGGCCCAGCGTGGACAGCACCGCCCGGTCGGGGCAGTAGATCGGATGCAGCGGCTCCAGCGCCAGCCTGACGCCGCGCTCGCCGGCGTAGGGCGCCAGCACCGACAGCGCCTCGGCGACCCGCTCCCGCGCCCCGGCGACGTCCTTGGAGAAACCGGGCGGCAGCGGCTCGCCCGGCCGCACCCCCGGCAGCCCGCCGACCACCATCACCAGGCACGCGGCCGCCAGCTCGGCCGCCTCGTCCACGGCCCGCCGGTTGTCGTCGAGCGCCTGCTCGAACGCCCGCCGCCCCTCCTCGCCGGGCAGCCCGCCCGCCGTGAGGAAGCCGCCCCGGCACAGCGAGGACACTCGCAGCCCGGCCTCGCGCACCAGCTTGGCGCTGCGCGCGAGCCCCTCCTCGGCCACCTTCTCGCGCCACAGCCCGATCGCCTCCAGGCCGTGCCGCGCGCAGCCGTCCACGGCCTCGGCGACCGACCAGCGCCTGGTCGTCCACTGGTTCAGCGACAGGCTCACAGGCCGTTCACCGCCAGCAGCGCCGTCATCCTGCGCACGGCCAGCTCCGGGTCGGCCAGCAGCCCGGCCCGGTCGGCCAGCCTGAACACCTCCGCCAGGTGGCGCAGCGAGCGCGCCGACTGGGCGCCGTTCACCATGGCGAACGCGTCCTGGTGGCCGTTGAGCCAGGCCAGGAAGACGATGCCGGTCTTGTAGTGGTACGTCGGCGCCTCGAAGATCTTCCGCGACAGGGCGACCGTGGGGGTCAGGATCTCGTCGTAGCGGGCCAGGTGGTGGGCCGCCTGCTCGCCGCCGGCTGCCCCGCCGGCTGCCTCGGCGGCGTCCAGCTCGCGCAGGGCCGCGGCGGCGGCCGGGGCGATCGCGTCGAAGATGCCGAGCAGCGCGTGCGAGCCCGTCCTGATGAGGGAGGGGTAGTTGAAGTCGTCGCCGGTGTAGAGCCGGACGCCCTCGGGGAGCGCGGCGCGCAGCCGCACCTCGTGCTCCTCGTCCAGCAGCGACACCTTGACGCCGTCCACCACGGCGGCGTGGGCGTGGACCAGCTCCAGGAACGACTCCGTCGCGGCGTCCACGTCGGACGCCCCCCAGTAGCCGGCCAGCTGCGGGTCGAACATCTCGCCCAGCCAGTGCAGGATCACCGGGCGGTCGGCCAGGCCGAGGACCTTGCCGTACACCTGGTGGTAGTCGGCGGGCCCGGCCGCCACCGCGGCGAGCTGGCGGGAGGCCATGACGATCACGCCCGCCCCGGCCGCCTGGACGGCCTCCACCTGCTCGGCGTACGCGGCGGTGATCGTGTGCAGGTCGGCGGCGCCGGGCGCGTGGTCGGTGCCCGCGCCGCAGGCCACCAGCGCCGCCGGGTCGCCGAACGGGCGCGCCTCCTCGGCGCTGAGCCGGATCAGCTCCTTGGTCGCCGCCCAGTCCAGGCCCATGTTGCGCTGGGCGGTGTCCATGGCGTCGGCCACCCGCAGGCCGTGCGACCACAGGTGGCGGCGGAAGCGCAGCGTGGCGTCCCAGTCGACGGCGGCGGGGGAGCCCGGCGTGTTGTCGCCGAGCGGGTCGGCGACGACGTGCGCGGCCGCGTAGACGACCCGGCTCGCGGCCGGGGCGGCCGAGATCGGCCAGGTCACCGGCGCGCGCAGCTCGTACGCGCCGCCCGGCAGGTCGATCCTCACAGCTGCGGCACCTCGATCCTGCGGCCCTCGGCGTTCGAGCGCAGGCCCAGCTCGGCGAGCTGCACGCCGCGCGCTCCCGAGGCGAAGTCGTTGGGGAACGGCGCGTCCTCCAGCACGTGCCGGACGAACGCCCCCCACTGCACCTTGAACCCGTTGTCGAACTCGGCGTTGTCCGGCACCTCCTGCCAGTCCTCGCGGAAGCGGGCCGTGGCGGGCAGGTCGGGGTTCCAGACCGGCTTGGGGGTGGCGGCCCGGTGCTGGAAGCGGCAGTTGCGCAGGCCCGCGACGGCGCTGCCGTGCGTGCCGTCCACCTGGAACTCGACCAGCTCGTCGCGGTTCACGCGGACCGTCCAGGAGGAGTTGATCTGCGCGATCACGTCCCCTTCGAGCTCGAAGATCCCGTACGCGGCGTCGTCCGCGGTGGCCTCGTACGCGTGGCCCTGCTCGTCCACCCGGGACGGGACGTGCGTCACGGCCTTGGCGTAGACCGACCGGACCCGGCCGAACAGGTTCTCCAGCACGTAGTGCCAGTGCGGGAACATGTCGAGCACGATCCCGCCGCCATCCTGCGCCCGGTAGTTCCAGGACGGGCGCTGCGCCTCCTGCCAGTCACCCTCGAACACCCAGTAGCCGAACTCGCCGCGCACCGACAGGATCCGGCCGAAGAACCCGCCGTCGATCAGCCGCTTCAGCTTGAGCAGGCCCGGCAGGAACAGCTTGTCCTGCACGACGCCGTTCTTCACGCCCCTGGCCGTGGCGGCCTCGGCCAGCGCGACGGCCTCCTGCACCGACTCGGCCGTCGGCTTCTCGGCGTAGACGTGCTTGCCCGCCTCGATGGCCTTGAGCACGGCCTTGACGCGGGCGCTGGTGACCTGGGCGTCGAAGTAGATCAGGTTGTCGTCGTCGGCGAGGGCGGCGTCGAGGTCGGTGGTGAAGTCGGGGATCCCGTGCCGGTCGGCGATGTCGGCGAGCTTGTCGGCGTTCCGGCCGACCAGGACCGGGCGCAGCCTGACCCGGTCGCCGTCCGAGAGCGTGACGCCGCCCTGCTCGTTGAGGGCCAGGACGGAGCGGACGAGGTGCTGGCGATAGCCCATTCGTCCGGTGACGCCGTTCATCACGACGCCGATGGTGCGCACGCTCATGGGGATCCCTTCAGGCAACGGATGGGGAAAGCGCTTTCCCGAAACGTACGGCCGTCCCCCTCCGAGCGTCAAGTGGGACGGTGACGCCGGCGGGCGGAGGCGGGCCCTCCGCCCGACCGCCGGCGGGGGAACTAGCTGTCGACCCGGCCTTCGAGCCGGGCCAGCGCCTTGGCGATGGGAAGGGCCGTGAGCGAGAGCTGCCACTCACGCGCCCCGAGCGAGCGCAGCCGCTCGGTCACGCTCTCGTCGGTGATCTCAGCGGGCGGTTCCCAGGTGAGCCTGCGCACCGCGTCGGGCTGGAGCAGGTTCTCCGTGGGCATGCGGTGCTCCTCGGCCAGCGCGGCCACCACGGCCCGCGCCGCCGCGAGGCGCTTGGCCGCCGCCGGGTCGCGGTCGGCCCAGCGGTTGGGCGGGGGCGGCCCGTCGCCGGGCGTGCTCGGCTGGGGCAGCTCGCCGTCGGGCAACGTCCGCGCCCGGTTGACGGCGGCCAGCCAGTCGTTCATGTACCGGCGGGCGCTGCGGCCGGTGAACGCCGAGATCTCGGTCAGGGCCTTCTTCGTGCGGGGGCCCTCAAGGGCGGCGGTGACGATCGCGGCGTCGGGCAGCACCCGGCCGGGGGCCAGGTCGTTCTCCCTGGCGATCGTGTCGCGCATGGTCCACAGCTCGCGCACGATGGCCAGCGCGCGCACGTTGCGCACCTTGTGGATGCCCGACGTACGCCGCCACGGGTCGGACCGCGGCGTCGGCGGCGGGGTGTTGAGCACGGCCGCGAACTCCTCGCGCGCCCACTCCAGCTTCCCCGACCCGGTCAGCTCCTGGTGGAGCATGTCGCGCAGCTCGACCAGCACCTCGACGTCGAGGGCGGCGTAGCGCAGCCAGTCCTCCGGCAGCGGCCTGGTGGACCAGTCGGCGGCCGAGTGGCCCTTCTCCAGCCGCAGCCCGAGTACAGTCTCGACCATCGTGCCGAGCCCGACCCGTTCGTAACCGAGCAGCCGGCCGGCCAGCTCGGTGTCGAAGATCTCGCGCGGCTTGAAGCCGACCTCCATCAGGCACGGCAGGTCCTGGGACGCGGCGTGCAGCACGACCTCGGTGCCGGTGAGCGCGGCGTCGAGCGCCGACAGGTCGGGGCAGCCGACCGGGTCGATCAACGCGGTGCCGGCGCCGGCCCTGCGGAGCTGGACGAGGTAGGCCCGGTTGCCGTAGCGGTAGCCGGAGGCGCGCTCGGCGTCGACCGCCACGGGGCCGGTGCCCGCGGCGAAGGCGTCGACGACCCGGGCCAGCCCGTGCGCGTCGGCGATCACCGGGGGGATGCCCTCGCGGGGTTCGAGCAGGGGCTCTACGATGCGTTCTTCTGTCATGAGCTCACCGACCTCATGACGCTGGTGCTGTCTTGACTGGTGCCCTCACTTCGTACGGTCACTCTCCGGATCATCACGTCGGCGCGGCAGCGCGGCCACGTCGGGCGGGAGCGGCGGGATCCCCGCCGCCAGGCACATGAGGTCGCACCAGGCGGCGACGTGGCCGGACAGATCCTCCTCGGCGGGCGACCAGGACGCACGCAGCTCGAGCTCGGTCGTGACCGGGTCTTCCGCCTTGTTGCCGAAGCCCTCGGACACAGCTCTAGTCACGGTACCGCCCGCGGCGGAGTAGTCGGCTTCGTGCGCCTCCAGGGCCTCGGTCAGCCAGCTCCACACGACCGGGCCGAGCAGCGGGTCGGAGGTGATCTCCGGCTCCATGTCGGCCCGGACGTAGGCCACCAGCCGGAACGGGCCCTCCCAGCCGCGCTGGCCGTCGGGGTCGTAGAGCAGGATCAGCCGGCCGACCGCGAGCTCGTCGTCGTCGCGGTAGACCGAGGCGCCGATGGCGGCCGAGTAGGGGGCCAGCCGCTGCGGCGCGGGGAGGTCCTCCAGCTCGATCTCCGGCCTGACCTCGGACAGCCGCAGGCTCTGCGCCGCGCGGGTGAACGCGGCGGGCGGCGGTGGCTGGTCACCGAGGGTCATAGCCGAAGCGTAGGTCGAGGACGGACGGAAGGGGACCACGGGGGTGCTCATCCTTGGTGATCAAGCCGCTGCCGTAACCAGCTGGCGGACCGGTCGGGTGGTCTCGGCCGAGCCGAGCAGGATCGCGTGGCCGCATTCGGCGCAGGCCCATTCCGGACACTCGCCAGGACCGTGCCCGTCGAAGCAGGGCGGCTGCTCGAACAGCCGCTCGCCGGCGCAGGCAGCACAGCGCTCGCTGCGAACCTCCGGGGAACTCCACAACGCGGTCATCGCACCAGTCATCGAACCGGGGCCTTTCTTCGGGTCGTGGCTCCGACGTTGGCACGAGCCGCTGACAATTCCCCGCAACGCGCTCGGCGTGTCCCGAAAGTGGTCGCTGAATCGGTGCCGCGCGGTGGGTTGGTGAACATTTGGTCCAGTCGAGACCGGCTCTCTGGGCGGGCATGGGGTGTGTTCGACCCGTGTGCGACGCCGCTGCCGGGCAGACCGGTAAACCTTCATCTGGCTATCTGATCATGATTTTGGGTATCCAATGCATGTTTTTCCGACACCTTGCGCCGATGTCTCGGCCGATCGGGTGCCATGGCACCCTTGGAGGGTGAATCTCGCCGACTCAGCCTTCCTGCGCGCCTGCCGCAGGCAGCCCGTCCCGCACACCCCGGTCTGGTACATGAGGCAGGCCGGGCGCTCGCTGCCCGAATACCTGAAGGTCCGCGAGGGTGTGCCGATGCTCACCGCCTGCGCGACGCCCGACCTGATCGTCGAGATCACCATGCAGCCCGTGCGCCGCTACGGCGTCGACGCGGCCATCTTCTTCAGCGACATCGTCGTCCCGCTCAAGGCCATCGGCGTCGACCTCGACATCAAGCCGGGCGTCGGCCCGGTCGTCGCCGACCCGATCCGCGACGCGCGGGCCGTCGCGGCGCTGCGCCCGCTGGAGCCGGGCGACGTGCCCTACGTGACGGAGGCGATCTCGGCACTGGTGGGCGAGCTGGGTGCCACCCCGCTGATCGGCTTCGCCGGCGCGCCCTTCACGCTCGGGTCCTACCTCATCGAGGGCGGCCCGTCGAAGAACCACGACCGCACCAAGGCCATGATGTACGGCGAGCCCGCCCTGTGGCACTCCCTCATGGAACGCCTGTCCGACATCGTGCTGGAGCACCTGCGCATCCAGATCGCGGCCGGCGCCTCGGCGATCCAGCTCTTCGACTCGTGGGTGGGCGTGGTGGCCCCTGACGACTACCGCGAGTTCATCCTGCCCCACACCCGGCGCATCTTCGAGGGCGTCGCGGGCGTGCCCCGCATCCACTTCGGCGTGGGCACCGGCGAGCTGCTCGGCGTGCTCGGCGAGGCCGGGGCCGACGTCGTGGGCGTCGACTGGCGGGTGCCCCTCGACGAGGCGGCCCGGCGCGTGGGGCCGGGCAAGGCGCTGCAGGGCAACCTCGACCCGGCGATCCTGCTCGCGCCGTGGGAGGTCGTGGAGCGCAGGGCCCGCGAGGTGCTGCGGCGCGGCGCGGCGGCCGAGGGGCACGTGTTCAACCTCGGCCACGGCGTGCTCCCCTCGACCGACCCCGACCAGCTCAAGCGCCTGACCGACCTGGTGCACGAAGCGGGCGCCTGACCGTCACGCCGCCGACGGTCCGGGCTCGGCGGGTTCGGGCCCGGCCGGCGGCGCGGGGCGGCGCGCGCGGTTGCGCCGCACCAGGAACACCACCGCGGCCACCAGCGGCGCCATGACGACCAGCCACGGCAGCAGCGCGCCGAACACGGTCAGCGCCGTCTTGGTGAACGACACCAGCGCCTCCCACCCGGCCTTCAGCCCGCCGAGGAAGCCCGCCGGCTCCTCGGCCGGGTCCTCCACCACGGTCACCGGCCCGACCAGCCGGAGCGTCAGCGTGGCCATCGCGACCTGGGTGGCCAGCTCCTTCTGCTGGGCCTGCAACGCCTCAAGGTCCGCCTCGCGGGAGTTGATCTCCCGCTCCACCTGGAGCACCTGCCCGATGGTCTCGGCCTTCTTCAGCAACGTGCGCAGCGACTCCAGCGACTTCTGCGCCGACGTCAACCGGCTCTCGACGTCGGCGACCTGGAGGGTGACGTCCTGGGTGCCCTGGGTCATCGAGAGCTGCTTGCCCAGGTCCTTGCCCAGCCTGGCGGTCACGTCGGCGTACCGGGTGGGCGGGATCTTGAACTCCAGCAGGGCCGAGTCCTCGGTGTCGCCGGCCGACTCGGCCTCCTCCTTCGACAGGTAGCCGCCCGCCGCCGTGACGAGCTGCTTGGCCTGCTGCGCGGCCGGGATGACCTGCTTGGCGCGTACGGTCATGCTGCCGGTGTAGATCACCTGCCGGTCCTGTTGCCGCTGGGCCAGTTTGACCCCGGAGACCGCGCTGCCGCCGTCCTGCGGCGCGGCCTGCTTCTTCGGCGCGGCCAGGTCCCGCGCCTCGGGGGCGGCCATGCCCTGCGTGGCCACCGCGGGCGCGCCGCCCGACATCGTCTCGACCGTGCCGCCGCCGCAGCCCGCGAGCAGCAGAGTGGCGCAGGCCGAGAGCGCGATGCCTAACCGGATTCTCCTCATGCCCTTATGACGGAAGCTGGATCACCCCGGTTTGGCGACATACATCACGGTAGGGTCACGTGCCCCGATCAGCTGGGCGGTCTGCCGAGGCGGTAGCGTCAGGAGACGTGGAAGGGAAACGGGCGCACGTCGTCGTCATCGGCGGTGGGATCTCCGGCCTGGCGGCCGCGTGGTTCCTCCGTCAGGGTACGAGCGAGCAGGTCAAGGTGACCGTGTTGGAGGGCAGCCCCCGCCTCGGCGGCAAGCTGCACGCCTCCGAGGTCGCGGGGGTGAGCGTCGACGCCGGGGCCGAGGCCATGCTGGCCCGCCGGCCGGAGGGCGTCGAGCTGGCCAAGGCTGTCGGGCTGGAGGACGAGCTGGTCTTCCCCGGCACCGTGCGGTCGGCCGTCTACTCCAGGGGCGCGCTGCGGCAGATGCCGAAGGGGCACGTCATGGGCGTGCCGGCCGACCTGGCGGAGCTGGCCAGGTCCGGCATCATCTCGCCCGGCGGCCTGCTGCGGGTGCCGCTCGACCAGGTCCTGCCGCCCACGCTGGTGCGCACCGACGTGTCCGTGGCCTCCTACATCCGGGCCAGGATGGGCGGTGAGATCGTCGAGCGCCTGGTCGAGCCGCTGCTCGGCGGGGTCTACGCCGGCCGTTCCGACATGCTGTCGCTGGAGGCGACGATGCCGCAGGTCGCGGCCGTCGCCAGGGCCGAGCGCTCGTTGCTGAGCGCCGCCCGGCACATCGTCGAGGAGGCGCCCAAGAACGGCGGGCCGATCTTCACGACGCTGCGCCAGGGCGTGGGCAGCCTGCCCGAGGCGGTGGCCAAGGCGTCCGGGGCCGACGTCCGGACCGGCGTGACCGTGCGCGAGCTCCACCGCACCGAGCACGGCTGGCGGCTGGTCGCCGGGCCGGTGCCGCGCCCCGAGGTGATCGAGGCCGACGCGGTGATCCTGGCCACGCCCGCTCCCGCCGCCGCCCGCCTGCTCAAGGCCGAGGTGCCCAAGGCCGCCGCCGAGCTGGCCAGGATCGAGTACGCGAGCATGGCCGTCGTCACGCTCGCCTACCCCGTCGACGCGCTCCCGCAGCCGCCGACCGGCAGCGGCTACCTGGTGCCGCCGGTGGAGGGCCGGCCGGTCAAGGCGGTGACGTTCAGCTCGGTCAAGTGGCCCCACCTGGCTCAAGACCTGCTGCTCGTGCGCTGCTCGGTCGGCAGGATCGGCGAGGAGCACCTGCTCCAGCGCGACGACGCCGAGCTGGTGTCGCTGGCCACGGCCGAGCTGGCCGACGTGGTGGGCGTGCGCGGCCTGCCGGTCGACAGCCGGGTCACCCGCTGGGGCGGCGGGCTGCCGCAGTACAACGTGGGCCACCTCGACCGGGTGGCCAGGGTGCGCGCCGCGGTCTCGGGCGCCGCCGGGCTCGCCGTGTGCGGCGCGGCCTACGACGGCATCGGCGTCCCCGCCTGCATCGCGACCGCCCGTACGGCCGCGGCCCGGATTCTGGACCACCTGTCGCGAGAAGGAGAATGAAGGACATGACAGAGGGCGCGCCGCGGCTGAAGGCCCGCGATCTCAACCAGGTGATCCGTTACACCATGTGGTCGGTCTTCCAGGTGACCGAGCAGGTCCCGGGCAACCGGGAGAACATGGCCGACGAGGTCGAGGAACTGCTCGCACAGGCGGCCGGGAAAGACATCGTGACCAGGGGGGTCTACGACGTCGCCGGCTTCCGTGCCGACGCCGACTACATGTTCTGGTGGCACGCTCCCACGCCCGAGGACCTCCAGGACGTCTACTCCCGGTTCCGCCGCACCGGCCTCGGCCGGCACAGCAGGCCGGTCTGGTCGGCCATGGCGCTCCACCGGCCGGCCGAGTTCAACAAGTCCCACATCCCGGCCTTCCTGGCCGAGGAGGAGCCGCGGGCGTACGTCAGCGTCTACCCGTTCGTGCGCTCCTACGAGTGGTACCTGCTGGAGGACTCCGAGCGGCGGGCGATGCTGGCCGAGCACGGCCGGATGGCCCGCGACTACCCCGACGTGCGGGCCAACACCGTGGCCTGCTTCTCGCTCAACGACTACGAGTGGATGCTGGCGTTCGAGGCCGACGAGCTCCACCGCATCGTCGACCTGATGCGCACGCTGCGCGGCGCGGAGGCCCGCCGCCACACGCGCGTGGAGATCCCGTTCTACACGGGCGCCCGCAAGCCGGTGCAGGAGCTCGTCGCGGCTCTGCCCTAGCGGTCATGGTGGCCTGGGGCGGAGCGGAACATCCAGGCCAACTTGACGATCTCCCTGCAGTGATCTACCCCCTTTGTCACAATCGAGGGTGAATTCCCTTTTGGTGGCATGGCGTCGGTGGCACGGTCCATGCAGGGGCGAGGAGGGGCCGGGTGGAACAGTCCGCGGAAGGGCAGAGCCCGGGGCGCCGGCGCGCGCCAGGCCGCCATGCGGCGTTACGGGACACGACATCGGCCGACCAGCGGACCGGCGACCGGCCCGAGACCCGTACGGGCGGCGCACGGGAGACCGGCGGCCGGGCGGAGGCGCGTACGGGCGGTCCGGTGGAGGCGCGTGCGGGACGCGGACGGCATGGGCGGCGGCGCGGGCGTACCGGAACACGGGGCCTGGCGGCGGGCGCGGTGGCGCTGGCCGGGGGAGTGGCGCTGCTGCTCGGCCTGAACGGCGCACTCGGCGGGACGGTCACCGCCTCCGGAGCCCAGGCCGGCGCGGAGGGCGCCACGGCCCGGCAGGACCCGGCGGCCGAGGGCGGGGTCCCGGCGAACCCGGGCCGGGCGCCGGCCAACGGCAAGGGCGCCGCGGAGGCGCGCGAGCTGCCCAAGGGCCAGGCCCGGCCGAGCGCGTCGGCCGCCGCCGACCCCGCCGGCTCAGGCGCGCCCGCCAGGACCGGCACCGCCGACCCCGCCGCGAAGCCGGACGCCGTCCAGGGCAGGCCGGACACCGTCACGGGGACGACCGAGACCGGCGACGCCCAGGTCAGCCTGCCCGAGGCCGGCGACCAGGGCGATGCCAAGGGCGGCGACTCGGCCGGTTACAAGGCCGACGGGCCGTCGCGGCACACCGACCGGGAGGCCGCCGAGTACTTCCGCGCCCGTTGGGGGCGGGGCGACAAGGCGATGAAACACCTCAAGGACATCCGCACCGTAGGCGGATATCTGCGCATTTACACGAACTTACCGGACAGTGCCGACAACTCCGCCACGGCCATCACGCTGTGCAAACGCGGCCTGGAGTACCTCAGGGCGAACGGCGTGAAGCGTCCGATCGTCTTCGTGCAGGCGGAGTTCGGCGAGAACGGGAACCCCGTCCTCGCCAACATCCTGGGCCCTTCCGATCACAACTGCCGTGTCACGTACCCCCGGCCGAACTGACGCGCGCCGGGAATGAGCCTCCGGGGCGGGCTAGCGCACCCGGACCCTCGTCTTCGAGCACACCTCACACCGCTGAGTCACGACACGCCCGATCGTCTCAATCGTCACCCAGCGGTGGCGAAGATGGACACGGCCCACAAGCAGGCCCCTACCCCTTGTGGGCGATCGGTACGCTCTGTCGCTAATCGATCACCCCTTGGGTTCGAGCCTCAGCGAGACCGAGTTGATGCAGTAACGATCGTCGGTCGGCGTCGGATAGCCCTCGCCGTGGAAGACGTGACCGAGGTGGGAGTCACAGCGTGCGCAGCGCACCTCCGTGCGCACCATGCCGTGACTGTCGTCCTCGATCAGCCTCACCGCCTCCGACTCCGACGGCTCGAAGAAGCTCGGCCATCCGCAGTGCGACTCGAACTTCGTGTCGGACCGGAACAACTCGGCGCCGCAGGCGCGGCACGAGTACACGCCCTCGGTCTTGGTGTCGACGTACTCCCCCGTGAACGGGCGCTCGGTCCCGGCCTCCCTGAGCACGTGGAACTCCTCAGGAGAGAGCCTGGCCCGCCATTCGGCCTCGCTCTTGACCACCTTGTCCATGCGTCCAGACTACGAGATCCGGCAAAAAGAGATCTCCGCAGGGTGAAGCATCCTTTCTCGGCGGAATTCGCGTCTTTGTCGGTAAGGGGGTGTCATCGCCTCCTGCCAAGGGGTGAGATCGTCCGCGGCTCGCCGTAGCGGCACAGCCCACGCCCGTGCTGGCGCCGCTGGCGACCCGAGATGGCCGGCCGGGTGGCGCGCCAGCGCCCGGAACGGCGAAGGATGATCTTAGGTCCGTCCCGTCGAGCCCCGGTCCCGCCACCGACGCGGCTCCGGGACGGGCCCACCTCTTCCTTCGGCCGTTCTGTCGGCGCGGGGGAGTAGGTTCGATGGCATGGCATCGCCGTTCATAGAGCTCAAGGTGGGGGAGCGGACCGTCAAGGTCACCAATCCCGACAAGGTCTACTTCCCGGAGATCGGGGCGACAAAGCGGGAGCTGGTCGAATACTACGTGAGCGTCGGCGAGGGGGCCCTGCGCGCGCTCAGAGACCGGCCGACCAACATCAAGCGCCATCCCGACGGCGTCCAGACCGAGGCCATCTACCAGAAGCGCATGCCGCCCAAGCACCCCGAGTGGCTGCAGTCGGTCACGGTCACCTTCCCCAGCGGCCGCACCGCCGACTCGCTCCGGGTCACCGAGGTCGCCGCGATCGCCTACTGCGCCAACCTGGGCACGATCGACTTCCATCCCTGGCAGGTGCGGGCCGCCGACGTCGAGCACCCCGACGAGCTGCGCATCGACCTCGACCCGCAGCCCGGCCTGGAGTTCGACGCCGCGCGCCGGGCCGCCGAGCGCACCCGCGAGGTGCTCGACGAGCTGGGCATGGCGGGGTTCGTCAAGACCTCGGGCAACCGCGGCGTGCACATCGCGGTGCGCATCGAGCCCCGCTGGGACTTCGTCCAGGTGCGCCACGCCGGAATCGCCCTGGCCAGGGCGGTCGAGGCCCGCGACCCCGAGCTGGTGACCACCGCGTGGTGGAAGGAGGAGCGCGGCGACCGTGTCTTCATCGACTTCAACCAGAACGCCAGAGACCGCACCGTCGCCAGCGCCTACTCCGTCCGGGCCCGCCCGTATGCCCCCGTCTCGACCCCGCTGACCTGGGACGAGCTGGCCGACGCCGACCCGCGCGACTTCGACATCCGCACCGTCCCGGCCCGCTTCGCCAAGCTGGGCGACGTGCACGCGGCGATCGACGACCGGGCGTACTCGATCGAGCCCCTGCTGGAGATGTACGCCGCCGACGACCGCGGCGACATGCCCTACCCGCCCAACTACCCGAAGATGCCGGGCGAGCCCAAGCGCGTCCAGCCCAGCAAGGCCAGGAACGCGCCGGAGGAGAAGTAACCCCGCACAGAATCAAGCGGGAGTCTCGGCCCGGCCCTCAGTGAGGCGACCTCCGATGCCCGAAAGGCCGGCCACCGTTGTGGGGCCGGCCTTTTCGCGGGAGCCGGTCAGCAGGTGTCGGCTCCGTCGAAGGTGCGCACGCCGCGCGGCACGCGCGAGTAGATGGTCTCGCCGGAGTCCACGGTCTGGCACGCGCCATCCGTCCCGCGCGCCCAGATGATCTTCAGTCGGAGCCGGTAGCCGCAGTCGTTGCGGGCGTAGCCGGTCTTGGTGAGGGTCCCGGTGTTCTGCCAGACGGTCACGCACGACGGCGCGTTACCGGCCGGCGCCGCCCAGGCCGGCAGCGCGCTGAAGGTGCAGCACGTGACGGCGAGGGTGGCGAGGGCGGCTCGGGTGGCTGGGCGCATGTGAGGTGTCCTTCCGTTCCGGCCTCGGCCAGGCGGCTGCCTGGGCAGGGGGCGAGGTGGAGACAGAAGTGAACATCTCAGATCGGTAACGGCGATGGCGATCGTGAGCCGGCACAGGATGAGAGCCGCAGGTCTGGGCGTGTCGCGCGTAACGCTGGGACGGCGGTTCCGAAAATGTGGTCGAGTCCCCACAAAGCCCTGCGCCCCTTCCGCGTGACGAAACGCTCCGGATGGCATGACGTGACAAGTCACGCGGCTCGGGCCGAACTTGTCAGGCGTTTTCCGCATCGAAACGGTCATGAACTCAAGCGCCACGCACAAGAGCAGCCCGATGGCCCGCCGACTCCGTGTCTGGGCGTCGACCGTCGCCCTGTCGACCTCCCTGGCGCCGATCCTCGCCACGGGCGCCGCCTTCGCCGCGACCGGCCCGGCGGCGACCGACCCGTTCCGGGGCGTCAACTGGGCGCCCGTCGTCGAGCGGGCGCTGCACTGCCCCAAGCCGGGGCCGAAGGACAGCTGGTACGTCGTCCGCGCCCGCGTCGCCGCCGTCGGCGACCTCACGCGCGACGGCCGCCCCGACACCGTCGTCACCTCGTCCTGCCCGAGCCCCACGGCGGGCAACCCGGTGCTGGCCTTCGTCTACGACGGCGCGTCCCGGCGTTCGGCCCCGCGTCTGATCGGCACGCTGGGCAAGAACCGGTACTTCAAGACCCAGACCGTCGCCGTCCAGCGCGGCGAGGTGCGCCTGAGCGGCAAGGTGGTCAGCGACAAGGCTCCGCGATGCTGCCCCGACCTGCTCGTCCGCCAGACCTACAAGTGGAACGGCAAGGCGTTCCACCGGACGTCGGAGAAGCTGACCGCCCTCTCCTGAGCGGGCCGACGGCTGTGGGCCGCACGGCCGGACCCGGCGCCTGGGACGGGACCCGACGGCCCGGCCGTGCGGCGGCACAGGAGGTGCGGCCGCAAACGAAGGTAACTCCCGTACCTTCCGCCGGGGAAGAAGTCGGATATGTAACTATCCACTCCCGGTAGAGGATTCCTCGTCCGAGTAGAAAGAACCTCATCCCGGGCGGAGCGCCCGGAACACCCGTCCGGGAACGAGCCCGGACGGGTGCGGAGCGGGAGCTCAGCGGCGCACGAGGTGGTGCGGCGCCAGTTCGCGGGTCTCGCCGCGTTCCAGGTAGACCACGCGGTCGGCCAGGCCCACCTGCTCGATGTGGTGCCGGAAGTCGTCCAGCGGTGAGCTGAAGACGCCGTAGTCGTCGTAGTGCACCGGCACCACGGTGTGCGGGTTGATGAGATCGACCCAGGTCGCGCCCTGCTCGCCGTCCATGGTGACGAGCAGGGTGCCGAGCAGGCGGGTGCCGCCCAGGTGCACGAGCGCGAGGTCGACCTCGGGGAAACGACGCGGGATCGCCTCCAGGCGGCGGTCGAGCAAGGTGTCGCCGCTGATGTGCAGGCGCAGCTCCACCAGGCCCTCGGGGCCGCGGAACTCCAGCATCGTCCCGATCACCGGCGGCAGCAGCGTCTCGGCGGGGCCGGGCGCGTGCCTGGCGGGCAGGGCGGTGACGGTCACGCTGCCCTGCGGCCCGTTCAGCTCGTGGTGCTCCCACACCTCCAGGCCCGTGCTGCGGCCGAAGCCGCGGCGGCGCAGCGTGCGCGCCGCCTGCCGGGTGGTGATGATCTGGGTGCCCTTGTCCAGGCCCTTCTCCGTCACCCGGTCCCAGTGGTCCCCGTGCAGGTGCGACAGCACCACCGCGTCGATGGGCGGCAGGTCCGACACGTCGATGGCCGGGTCCTTCAGCCGTCGCGAGCTCAGGCCGTAGCCCAGGTACGCCCGCTGGCCGCGGTGCAGGAAGTTGGGATCCGTCAGCAGCGTGAAGCCGTTGTAGCGGATCAACGTGGTCGCGTTGCCGATGAACTGCAGGCTGCCCTTCATCCGGCTCACCCCGGATACGGCGGGTGCTGGCCCGGAGGCACGCCGCCGCCCTTGCCGCCGCCCTTGTGCCCCTTGTCGCTGCCGTGCGGCCGGCCGGCCCGCCTGCCGCCGCTCTTAGACTCCGGCACGGCGTCGGTGGATTTCGAGTTCGCGCCGGACTTACCCGACCGGCGAAGTTCGGGCTGTTGCGGATTGCTCATGGCTTTTGTCCCCCTTTGCGGCTTATCACCTACCTCCCTGCTCCGCCGCCAAACCCGCCGCCAAACCCGCCGCCCGCGGCGCCTACCGGGTCAGGCCCGCGTCGTGGGCGATGAGGCCCGCCTGGGTGCGGTTGAGGCAGCCCAGCTTGTCCAGCAGGCGTGACACGTACCCCTTGACGGTGGGTTCGGCCAGGTGGAGGCGGGCGGCGATGCGCGCGTTCGACAACCCCTCGCCGAGGCAGGCCAGCACCTCGCGCTCGCGTCCGGTCAGCGACTCCAGCAGCACGCGGGCGCGGGCGCGGGCCGGGTCCGCCGCGGCCGAGGCCGCCACCAGCCTGCGGGCGGCGACCGGCGACAGCACGGTGTGCCCCTCGGCGGCCACCCGGACGAGCCCGATCAGGTCCTCCGGCGGCGTGGACTTGACCAGGAAGCCGGCGGCCCCCGCGCGCAGGGCGCGCAGCACGTACTCGTCGGCGTCGAACGTCGTCAGCACCACGACGACCGGCGGCCGGGGCAGCTCGACCAGGCGTTCGATCGCGGTGAGCCCGTCCACGCGGGGCATGCGCAGGTCCATGAGCACGACGTCCGGACGGCTGCGCACGACCGCCTCGACGCCGGCGGCGCCGTCGTGGGCCTCGTCCACGACCTCGATGTCGGGCGCCGAGCCGAGGATGGTGCGCAGGAAACGGCAGACCATCGGCTCGTCGTCCACGACCACGACTCTGATCATGTCGCCACGTACGCGGGGAGAGTGGCCTCGACGGTGAACCCGCCGTCGGGGGACGGCCCGGCGCGCAGCGTGCCGTGCACGACCTCGACCCGCCGCCGCAGGTCGGCGATGCCGAGGCCGGAGCCGGTGCCGGCCAGGGGGCCGCCGGGCAGGCCGGTCGGCGGCGTGTTGCGCACCGTGAGCCGTACCCGCGCCTGGCCGTACTCGATCCGCACCTGCACCCGCGCGCCCGGCGCGTGCTTGCGCACGTTGGTCAGCGCCTCGCGCACGATCCGGTACGCCGTGCGCCCCACCACCGGCGAGGCCAGCGCCCGGTCCCCCTCCTCGACCAGCTCGGCCGGCGTGCCCACGGAGGCGGACTCGGCGACCAGCGCGGCGAAGTCGGCCGCCGACGGCGGCACGTCCGGCTCCGGCGCGGTGCGCAGGACGCCGATCAGGTCCCGCAGCTCGTCGAGCACCTGGCAGCCCGCGGCCCGCAGCTCCTCGGCGGTCTGCCGGGTGTGTTCGTCGGCCGCGGTGACCCGCAGCGCGCCGGCCTGCAGCACCATGAGGCTCACCCGGTGGGTGACGACGTCGTGCATCTCGCCGGCCAGCCGGGCGCGCTCCTCGGCGCGGGCCTGCTCGGCCAGCAGGTGCCGCTCGCGTTCGGCCCGCTCGGCGCGTTCGATCAACATCCTGAGCACCCGCCGCCGTCCGTCGAGGTAGAGCGCGAGCAGCGGGCCGACGGCCGTGCGCAGCACCCCGTCGACGAGCACGCCGGCCGCCGGTTCCCACACCCGTGCGATCACCATCGTGTACGCGGCCAGCACGGCGACGGCGACCCGCCGGTCCCTGCGGTCGTAGAGCGGCCCGTACGCCGCCGCGATGGTCGCGAACGGCGCCCACACGTTCCCCTGCCCGGCCGGGACCAGCATCCCGCCCGGCGAGATCAGCAACGTCACCACGAGCGTGTACGTCCCCAGCACGACCAGGACCGTCAGCGGCGCCCGGCGGCGGGCCACCAGCGACAGGCAGGCGGCCGCCTGGACCGCCAGCAGCGCCCAGGCCAGCGGACCGGGACGCTCGGGCCACCACGACAGACCCAGCAGCGTCGAGCCGGTGTCCAGCAGCGCGAAACCGCCCGCGATGACCACGTCCAGCACGAGGGAACGGCGACACGCCCCTGCACCCATGCCGCAAACGCTACGACATCCCCGCATGCCGTAAATATCGGGTAAGTGGGAAACCATACGAAAGTCGCATGTGCTCCCGCCGATCGTCGCCCCGGTGACCGACGGCCCGCCCTGCCGCACGGCCACCCCGCCGCCGTGCAATGGACCCATGACGAACCTCCCTCCGCTGGGCCGCTACGAGATCGACACCGAGAACTCCACGATCCGCTTCACCACCCGGCACCTGTACGGCCTCGCCCGCGCCCGCGGCACCTTCGACGTCAGGGGCGGCACCGTGGACGTCGCCGAACCGCTCGCCGACTCCCGCGTGCGCGTGGAGATCGACGCCGCCGGCTTCCACACCGGCAACCACCGGCGCGACGAGACCGTGCGCTCGCCCCGCTTCCTCGACGCCGCCCGCCACCCCGTCATCACCTTCACCGGCGCCCCCGCCGGCGACGGGACGCTCACCGGCACGCTCACCGTCACCGGCGTCGAACGCCCGCTCACCCTCACCGTCGAGCGCTGCGACGTGACCGCGAACGGCTTCACCGTCGTGGTCGCCGCCCGCGTGGACCGGACCGCCTTCGGGGTGACCGCCATGCCCGGGATCGCCGCCCGTCACCTGGCGATGTCGGCCGAGGTCAGGTGCGTGCGGGCGGGCGTCACGGATCGCGGGGAAGGTCCAGCGCGCGCTCGGCGATGATGTTGAGCTGCACCTCCGTGGTGCCGCCGCCGATGGTGAAGGCCCGGGTGGCCAGGATCATGCGGTTCCAGTGGCGGTCGGACGGCGCCAGCGACCAGCAGAACTCCGAGACCGCCTGCGCGTGCCGCATGCCGAGCAGCTTGCGCACGCTGGCGGCGGGGCCCGGGTCGGCCCCGGCCAGCCTGGACAGCGTCACGCGCAGCCCGAGCGCCGAGATCGCCTGGCCCTCGGCCCACAGGCGGCCCGCCTGCTCGCGCTGCGACTGCCGCAGCGGCGGCAGGGCGCCGACCAGGCGGATCATGTCGGTGTGCCGGGAGCCCGGTCCCCAGGAGTCGCCGAGCGCGACCCGCTCGTGGGAGAGCGTGTCGCGGGCCACCCGCCAGCCGCCGTCCACCTCGCCCACCACCAGGTCGTCCGGGACGAAGACGTCGTCGAGGAAGACCTCGTTGAAGATCTCGTCCCCGTTGATCTCCTTGAGCGGCCTGACCGTGACGCCGGGGGCGGACATGTCCACCAGGAAGTACGTGATCCCCTCGTGCTTGGGCCTGCCGGGGGAGGTGCGGGCCAGGCAGATGCCCCAGTGGGCGTACTGGGCGAGGGACGTCCAGATCTTCTGGCCGGTCAGCGACCAGCCGCCCGCCACCCGGGTGGCCCTGGTGGACAGGGCGGCCAGGTCGGACCCGGCGCCCGGCTCGCTGAACAGCTGGCACCACACGAGCTCGCCGGTGAACGTCCTGGGCAGGAAACGTTCCTGCTGCTCGGGGGTGCCGTACGTGACGATGGACGGGACCGCCCAGGCGGCGATCCCCAGGTTGGGGCGCTTGAGGTCGCGGAACTCCTGATGGATGATCACCTGTTCCAGCGGCGTGGCCGCGCGGCCCCACGGTCTGGGCAGGTAGGGCATGATCCAGCCGTCCCGTGCGAACCGGCCCAGCCGGGCGAGCGGCTCCTCGCGCCGCAACGACTCGGCCTGCGCCCTGATCGTCTCCCTGAGCCGGACGGACTCCTCGGGCAGGTCGGGTTCCATCGTGCGGCGGGCCCCCGCCAGGGCCAGGTCGGCGACCTGCTCGGCCCACGGCCCCGGGTCGCCGGCGAGCATGCGGCCGGACAGGGCGCGGCGGTAGTGGCGGTGGGCGTCGTGCTCGAAGGTGTAGCCGATGCCGCCGAGCACCTGGATGGCGTCGGCCGCGCAGCGCACCGCCGCGTCCGGCCCCAGCACGGCCGCCACCCCGACGGCCAGCCGCACATCGTCACCGAGCCCGCCGGGCTCTCCCGTGTGCGGGGCGTCGAGGGCGCGGGCGGCGTCCCAGACGGCGGCGCGGGCCTGCTCCAAGGCCACCAGGGCAGCCGCCACCCGGTGCTTGACGCCCTGGAACTGGCCGATCGGGCGGCCGAACTGCTCGCGTACCTTGGCGTGGGCGGCGGCCGTGCCGACCGCCCAGGCGGCGGTGCCGCACGCGTCGGCGCCGAGCAGCACCGCGGCCAGCTCCCGCACCGGCACCGGCCCCAGCAGGCGCTCCGGCGGGACGTCGAGACCCGTGACCGTCGTGACCGCGCACAGGTCCCGGTCCAGGTCGACGCCCTCGGCGGGCTCGGCGCGCACGCCGGCCCGGTCGAGCAGCGCCCACCCGTCACCGTGCGGCACGAGGAACAGGTCGGCCCCGGCCGCCCCGAGGGCGAGCGGCCCGAGCGCGACGGCCGCCGTCAGCGACCCGTCGGCCAGCCCCCGCAGCAGGCCGGCCGCGGGACCCCCGGACCGGGCGAGCGCCGCCGAGGCCAGCACGACCGGCAGGTACGGCCCCGCCACCCGCAGCTCGCCCAGCACCTCCAGCGCCACGCACAGCTCGACCAGCCCGTATCCCTGCCCGCCGAACTCCTCCGGCAGGTGCAGGCCCAGCAGCCCCTGCCCGGCCAGCGCCCGGTGCTCGACGGTGCGCCCCGCCAGCCCCTGTACGGAGGCCGCCAGCGCCCGGTGTTCCTCGGTCAGCCCGATCCCCATGGACGAACACTAGAACGATATTCGGTCGATCTCCAGGGTCCAGGAAAAACCGTTGGCGCGCGACCGGCGGGGGTGATTAGCCTGGCGACTGTCCCGTTCGGTGCGAGTTCAGGAGGTGGGTTGATGACCGGCACGGCGCCCAGCGCGCCTCTCCGTGCCACGGGCGTGCCCGCTTCCCCTGAGTTCCAGAGCCTGAGGACGAGTATCTGAAGTCCTGGCCTCAGTGGGCCGGACCGCCTGTGGCACCCGCGTGCCTGTGAGGCCCGCTCGGCGCTCCCTTGCTGCCTTTTTTCATGACAAATCCGGCAAGGAGAACCCAGGTTGTCTGCCAACGGCAAACCTCGTTCCATCATCAGCACCGACACCTTCGCCTGCGTCCGCTGCGGCCTGACCGTCGCCGCGTACGCGCCCGGCGGCGTCCGCCGTAACCACTGCCCGAGCTGCCTGCACTCGTTGCACGTGCTCGACCGGGTGGAGGGCGGCCCTTCGGAGTGCCGGTCGCGGATGAACCCGATCTCGATCGCGGTCCTCCGCACCGGCGACTGGATGATCATCCATCGCTGCTCACGCTGCGGCGAGCTGACGTCCAACCCGATCTGCGGGGACGACAACCAGCTCATCCTCATGCGCATGGCCGTACGCCCGCTCGCGCAGCCGCCGTTCCCGCTCGAAGCGTTCGGCGACCTGTGACATGCCCAGGAGGAACCCTGGCCGGGCCAGGCCGCAACAGCCGAAGGCCGTGCAACGTGGCGAGCGCGGCGACGCGTTCCGCTGCGTCGGCTGCCGGCTGGACGTACCGATGGACGCGCCGGGCACGGCGCACCGCAACCACTGCCCGCACTGCCTGACCAGCCTGCACGTCGACCACCGGATCCCGGGGGACCGGCGGGCGGGCTGCCGGGGCCCGATGGCGGCGCTGAGCGTCACCGTCAGGCCGGACGGGGAGTGGCTGATCATCCACCACTGCCAGGCGTGCGGCGGGCTCAGCGCCAACCGCATCGCCGGCGACGACAACGCGCTGGCCCTGCTGCGCATCGCCGTACGGCCGCTGTCCGACAGCCGCCTGCCGGTGAGCGCCCTGCTGGCGCTCTGACAGAAGGCGCTCCGAGTGCCTTGACGACGGCGGGCCGCCCTCCTGGGCGGCCCGCCCCTCGCGACGGCCTAGTCGTCGCCGAACTCCAGGCGCAGGGCCAGCGTGAAGTCGCTCACCGCCTCCTCGTGCCGCTCCATCTCCTGGAAGATCTCGCCGCGCACCCGGTAGGCCCAGATGTACTCGGGGTCCAGCTCGATGGCTCTGTCCAGGTCGCGCAGCGCGGCCTCGTTGTCGCCCATCTCGCTCAGCACCGCGCCCCGGCTGCCGAACGCGCGGTCGTTGTCGGGGTCGAGCTCGACCGCGCGGTTCAGGTCGGCCAGCGCCTCCTGGTAGCGGTCGATCATGCGCAGCGCCTCGCCGCGCCGGCTGAGCGCCCGCACGTGGCCGGGGTCGGCCTCCAGGGCCCTGCTGTAGTCGGCGATGGCCTCGCTGTAGAGGTGCATGCGCTGGTACAGGTCGCCGCGCGCCACCCACGAGTACGCCAGCTCCTCGTTCAACGCGATGATCTTGGCGTGCTCGTCCAGGGCCTCGTCCAGCCGGTCCATGTCCACCAGGGCGTCGGCCTTGGCCTCCAGGATCCACAGGGACTCGGGGGCGAGGGTGAGCGCGTGGTCGAAGTCCTCCATCGCCTCCTCCAGCCGGCCGAGCGCCGCGTACGCCTGCCCGCGCGAGCCCAGCGCGTACGCGCTGTCGGGTTCCAGTCTCAACGACTCGTCGAAGTCCGCCAGGGCGGCCTCGTACCGCTCGATGACCCGATGGCTCTCGCCGCGCAGCCGCCAGGCACGGGCGTTGTCCGGGACCAGCGTTATCGACTCGGTCAGATCGGCGATGGCGGCCTCGTGCCGCGACAGCGCGATGTACGATTCGGCTCGGCTGCGCAGCACGGACGCGCGCGACTGGGCGGCTGCCTCGGTCAGCTCGGTCAGCTCGGACTGGTCGTTGATCCCCTCGCTCATGGAGGGAATCTACCGAACTAAAACTGGATGATGGCCGCCTTTTCCCGGGTGTACTCCATGACGGAATCGTGGCCGTACCCGCTGTCCTTCACGCCGCCGAACGGCAGGCCAGGAGGCATCTGGCGGTAGGTGTTCACCCACACGGTGCCGCTCCGCAGATCCCGCACGAACCGGTGCGCCCGCCCGAGGTCTCGCGTCCACACCCCGGCCGCCAGCCCGTACGGCGAGTCGTTGGCGATCTCCAGCGCCTGCTCGTCGCTGTCGAACGGGATGGCCACCGCCACCGGCCCGAAGATCTCCTCCTGGCAGATGCGCAGGCCGTTGTCCTCGGTCGTGTAGAGCGTGGGCTCCACCCAGTAGCCGCCCGGCAGACCGGGCACCACCTCGGCCCCCGACCGGCCGCCGAAGACCAGCTCGGCCCCCTCCTTCTCGGCCGTCTCCAGGTACGAGCGCACCCGCTCGAACTGCCCGGCCGACACGATCGGGCCCATGGTCGTGGCCAGGTCGAGGGGGTCGTCCAGGACCAGTCCGGCGCAGATGTGCCTGATCCGCCCGAGCAGGTCGTCCCAGATCGAGCGGTGGACGAGGATGCGCGAGCCGGCCACGCACACCTGCCCGGCGTTGCCGGTGTAGACGGAGTTCACGGTGACGCCCTGCGCGGCGGCGTCCAGGTCGGCGTCGGGGAAGACGATGTTGGGCGACTTGCCGCCCAGCTCGAACGTCAGCGGCTTCAGCGCGTCCGCCGAGGCCCGGGTGATGGCCTGGCCGGTGGCCGTGGAGCCGGTGAGGCTGACCTTGCCGACGTCCCGGTGCCGGACGAGCGCGTCGCCGACCTCCTCGCCGAGCCCGCTGACGATGTTCAGCACGCCCGGCGGGAACACCTCGGCCAGCAGCTCGCCCAGCCGCAGCACCGACGCGCTGGCCTGCTCGGCGGGCTTGACGATCACCGTGTTCCCGGCGGCCAGGGCGTAGGCGGCCTTGGCGGAGAACGTCGAGACGGGGGAGTTCCAGGGGATGATGCAGACCGCCACCCCGTACGGCTCGCGCCGCGTCAGCCCGAGCGTGTCCGGCCCGAGCAGGACGGTGTCGCCCGTGACCGCCTCCAGGCACTGCCCGGCGGCGAGCTGCCACAGGTACGCCATGCCCGGCAGGTCCTTCTTGAGCGTGTCGCGCAGGATGCGGCCGTTGTCGCGGGTCTCCAGCCGGGCCAGTTTCTCGGCGTGCCGGGCGAACAGCTCCGACACCTTGCGCAGGAAGTGCGCCCGGCCCAGCGCCGGCATGGCCGACCAGGCGGGGAAGGCCGCCCGCGCCGCCGCCACGGCGGCCTCGGCCTCGCGTGCGCCACTGGCCGGGATCCGGGCCCACGCCTCGCCCGTGGCGGGGTTGACGGTGTCCATCGTCCGGTCCGCGGGGACCAGCTCGCCGCCGATGAGATTGCGGTAGTCAGGCACGCGACCAAGCATATGCTTGCTTGTCGCGAGCAGGCCAGTCCCGGATGGATCGGGGCATAATGGTCTTCCGTGAAAATCGATCTGACCTGGCCGAAAACCGCCGACGAGCCCCTGCTCGCCGCCGTCCACCGCGTGCTGCACGCCGTCGTCGAGCTGGGCGGTGCGGTCGGCTACCTCGCGCCGCCCACCAGGGACGAGACCGACCCCTGGGTGGAGGCCACGCTCGCGATGGCCAGGACGGGCGAGGGACGGCTCGCCCTGGCCACGGTCGACGGCACGGTCCAGGCCATGGGCCTGTGGCGGCGCGGCCAGGAGGCGGTCTTCCGGCACTCCGCCGAGGTGGGCAAGGTCATGGCCCACCCGCAGGCGCGCGGGCTCGGGCTCGGCCGGGTGGTCGTGTCCGGCCTCGCGGACGACGCCCGCGCCGCCGGCATCGAGACGCTCACGCTGCGGGCGCGCGGCAACAACCACGGCGCGATCGCGCTGTACCAGAGCCTCGGGTTCCGCGAGTGGGGGCGGCTGCCGAACGTGGTCGAAGTGGGCGAATGGCGCTTCGACGAGGTGAACATGTACCTGGAGCTCGGCCGCCGGCCCGGCGTCGTCCTGCACGGCTCGTCCCCGGGCGGCCCCGGCTCCTCGCCGCAACCCGGCTCATCGCCCCAGCCCGGCTCCTCCCCGCAGCCCGGTTCCTCTCCCCAGCCCGGCTCCTCGCCTCGCCCCGGCTTCTCGCCGCAACCCGGCTAGGATCGAGGCATGCTGCTGGCCCCCGGAGTGCACGCCGTCGTCACCGACCGCCACGGAGGGGTGAGCGCCCCGCCGTACGGCTCACGCAACCTGGGCGGCATGGTCGGCGACGACCCGGCGGCCGTACGGGCCAACCGCGCGGGCCTGGCGGCCGAGCTGGGCGTGCGCGCCGTCGTCTACATGCGCCAGGTCCACAGCGCCGACGTCGCGTACGTGAGCGAGCCGTTCGGCGACGACCCGCCGCCGCTCGACGGCGTGTTCACCACCGAGCCGCGCCTGGCGCTGGCCTCGCTGGGCGCCGACTGCCCGGCCGTGCTGGTGGCCGACCCCGAGGCGCGCATGGTCGGCGCCGCCCACTCCGGGCGTCCCGGCACGGAGGCGGGCGTGGCCACAGCCCTGGTCGAGGCCATGGCCGCCAAGGGCGCCCGGCCCGGCCGGATGGTCGCGCTGATCGGCCCCGGCGCCTGCGGCCGCTGCTACGAGGTGCCCGCGGAGCTGCGCGGACAGGTGGCCTCGAAGGTGCCGCCGACGTGGTCGACGACGTCGTGGGGAACCCCGGCGCTCGACCTGCGGGCCGGGATCGAGTCCCAGCTCAGGGCGGCGGGCGTCACCGACGTGCGGCACGACGCGCGCTGCACCATCGAGTCCGCCGAGCTCTACTCCCACCGCCGCGAACAGCCCGGCGGCCGCTTCGCCGGCCTCATCTGGCTGACCTGACCCGCGAGCCCGCCCTCCCGGAGAAGCTACTTCTCGCGGGAGCCGTTGAAGACGACGTTCACGATGATGATCCCGACCCAGATCGGGATCAGCGCCATCGCCCGCCCGCCTCCCGCGAAGGCGAGCGCGACCGTGGACAGCGTGCCCAGGGAGAGCGAGACGATCGCCAGCGCCAGCCGCTGCCCGTCCGACCCCCTGGCGGGCGCCTTGGCGCGCGGGGCCGTGCCGGCCAGGCGCTCGTCGACCCGCCGGTCGACCTCCTGGCCCACCTTGTCGAGGAACGACTCCACCAGCGCGTCCTCGAAGTCGGGGCCGAGGTCGCGCCGCGCGGACACGGCCGCCTTGAGCTCATCACCGGTGGTCATAACGGAGAGACTAGACCGCTTTGCCCCCTAACGGGCGAGGATGTCGTCGAGATCGTAGCTGACCGGCCGTTCCAGCTGCTCGTACGTGCACGACTCGGGCGTGCGGTCGGGCCGCCACCGCCGGAAGTGCGCCGTGTGCCGGAACCGGTCGCCCTCCATCTGGTCGTAGGCCACCTCGATCACCAGCTCGGGCCGGAGCGGGATGAACGACAGGTCTTTCTTGGCGTTCCACCGCGACACCGCGCCCGGCACCCGCTGCCCGCCGGTCGCGGGCCCCGCCGCCGGCTGCCCGGCGTTGGCCGTGGCCTGCTCGGCCCAGTGGCCCCACGGGTGCTCGCTCAGCTCCGCCAGGTACGGCTTGAGCTCCTCCACCAGCTCGGCCCTGCGCGCCATGGGGAAGGAGGCCGCCACGCCCACGTGATGCAGCCGGCCGTCGTCGCCGTAGAGGCCGAGCAGCAGCGAGCCGACGATGGGCCCGGTCTTGTGCTCGCGGTAGCCGCAGATCACCACGTCGGCCGTGCGCTCGTGCTTGACCTTGAACATCGTGCGCTTGTCGGGCACGTACGGCTGGTCGCCCGGCTTGACGATGATGCCGTCGAGCCCCGCCCCCTCGAAGGTGTCGAACCACTCGCGGGCCTGCTCGTCGGCGGTGGTGACCGGCGTCAGCCGGACGGACCCGCCCTTGTGCGGGAACAGCTCCTCCAGCCGCCGCCGCCGCTCGGAGAACGGCTCCTCCATCAGCGACTCGTCGCCCACCGCCAGCAGGTCGAAGGCGATGAACTGGGCCGGCGTCTGCTCCGACAGCAGCTTGACCCGCGAGGCGGCCGGATGGATGCGCTGCTGGAGGGCGTCGAAGTCGAGCTGCGCCCCCGGGGCAGCACGATCTCGCCGTCGATCACCACCTTGCCGGACAGCTCGGCCTTGACCGCCTCGACCAGCTCGGGGAAGTAGCGGGTGAACGGACGCTCGTTGCGGCTGCCGAGGTAGACCTCGTCGCCGTCCCTGAACACGATGCAGCGGAAGCCGTCCCACTTGGGCTCGTAGAACAGGGTGCCGTCCTGCTTGGGCATGGCCTTGACCGGCTTGGCCAGCATCGGCGGCACGGGCGGCCGGACCGGGAGGTTGGGCACCGGCTCCGGCTCTTCGACGGGCTGCTCGGTCATGGGCTCTGCTCCCTCGTGTATCTGCAGAAGAGGACCCCCTCCTCTTCCAGGACCTGGCGGAGGTCAAGCGGGACCTGCGCGGCCACGCCGTTCAGTATGCGGGCCGCGCCGCCCGCGACCAGCATGGGACTCACCGACAGGCACAACTCGTCGATGAGGTCGTCGGCCGACAGCTGCGCGTTGATGCGCGGGCCGCCCTCGCACAGGACGCGGGTCAGGCCGCGCTCGTGCAGCTCGCGCACGGCCAGCCGCATGTCGACGCCGTCGTCGCCGGCGATGATCAGGTCGGACCGCCGGCCGGCCAGCTTGCGGCGCTCCGCGGGCGCGGACTCGCAGGTGATCACGATCGTCGGGTTGGTCGCGTCGGTGAACAGCTCGCCGTCGAGGTCGAGGTCGAGGCTGCGGGTGATCACCGCGATCGGCGGCACGTCGGGACGCCCGGCCCGGATGGCCGACCAGGAGGCACGCGGCTTGACCGGGCCGTAGCCCTCGGTGCGGACGGTCGCCGCCCCCGCGACGATCACGTCGGACAACCCGCGCAGGACGGCGAAGATACGCTTGTCGCCCCTGCTCGACAGCCCGCCCGAGCGCCCCTGCAGCCACGCCGCGCCGTCGGCGCTGGACACCATGTTGAGCCGCAGCCAGGGCCGCCCCTCGGGGTAGGCGTACGCCTGCGGAATGTCCGGATTGTCTTGAAAGTCGGGATAGATGCGCCGCACTCCTCTACCTTGGCACACCCCACCGACAAACCGTCCCCAGGGGTTTTGCGGCTGACAGCACTTTTGAGTAACTGAAGGACGAAAGGCCCGGAGTCTGCATACGGTGGCGGCAGGGACTCGCCGGGAGGGGACATGGGCCTGCTCACCGCCGTCACATGGACGATCGCCGCACTGATCGGGGTCTACCTGCTCTACCGCTGGCTCTCGGCCGGCGGCCTGCGCGGGCAGGAGGCGAAGGTCACCCGCTTCCCGGTGACGCTGCTGCTGTCGCATCCGGCGCTCGCGGCCGCGTCGCTGGCCTGCTGGGTGGCCTACCTGCTGACCGGCAGCGCACCGCTGGCCTGGATCGCCTTCTGCGGGCTCACCGTGGCCGCGCTGCTGGGCTTCACGATGTTCACCCGCTGGCTCGGCGGCGGCCGCCACCAGCGCCGGGCCACCGGCTTCCCGGTGCTCGCGGTGGTCCTGCACGGCGTGGCCGGGGTGACCACGTTCGCCCTGCTCCTCGTCACGGCCGGCATCGCCCGCGTGTTCTGACGGACGGCGGCTAGGGCGTCTGCGGCTCCCTGGGCAGCCGCAGGACCTGGAACGACCGGCCGGTCACCGCCACCAGGTCGCCCGCCCGCCACCGCTCGTCGCCGAACGCCTCCTCCACCACGTCGTGACAGGTGTCGAGCACCGGCAGCCACTCGGCCCCGAACTCCGGCCCCGGCAGCGTGAACGACAGGTTCTCGTGGTGGGCGTTGATGAGCAGGAGGAAGGAGTCGTCCACGATCCGCTCGCCACGCGGGCCGGGCTCGGTGATGGCCTCGCCGTTGAGGTAGACCATCAGCGACTTGGCGTAGCCGGTGTGCCAGTCGCCGGCCGTCATCTCCTTGCCGCCCGGGGTCAGCCAGACCAGGTCGCGCTTGCCGTTGTCGGGGTGGCGGCCGTGGAAGAAGCGGCGGCGCTGGAAGACCGGGTGCTCGCGGCGCAGCTTCGACAACGTCTTGACGAACTCCAGCAGATCGGACTCGGCGTGCAGCATCGACCAGTCGATCCAGGCCAGCTCGTTGTCCTGGCAGTAGGCGTTGTTGTTGCCCCGCTGGGTGCGGCCGATCTCGTCGCCGTGGGAGAGCATCGGCACGCCCTGCGACAGGAACAGCGTGGTCAGGAAGTTGCGGCGCTGGCGGCGGCGGAGGGCGACGATGTGCGGGTCCTCCACCGGGCCCTCGGCGCCGCAGTTCCAGGAGCGGTTGTCGTTGGTGCCGTCGCGGTTCTCCTCGGCGTTGGCCTCGTTGTGCTTGTGGTCGTAGGAGACCAGGTCGGTCAGGGTGAAGCCGTCGTGGCAGGTGACGAAGTTGATCGAGGCCACCGGGCGGCGGCCGGAGGACTCGTACAGGTCGGCCGAGCCGGTCAGGCGGGAGGCGAACTCGGGGAGGGCGGAGTTGGTGCCCCGCCAGAAGTCGCGCACGATGTCGCGGTACTTGCCGTTCCACTCCGTCCAGAGCGGCGGGAAGTTGCCGACCTGGTAGCCGCCCGGGCCCACGTCCCAGGGCTCGGCGATCAGCTTCACCTGCGAGATCACCGGGTCCTGCTGGATGAGGTCGAAGAACGCGCTCAGCCGGTCGACGTCGTGCAGCTCCCTGGCCAGGGCCGAGGCCAGGTCGAAGCGGAAGCCGTCGACGTGCATCTCCAGCACCCAGTAGCGCAGCGAGTCCATGATGAGCTGCAGCGCGTGCGGCGAGCGCACGTTGAGCGAGTTGCCGCACCCGGTGTAGTCGAGGTAGTAACGCCGGTCGCCGTCGTGCAGACGGTAGTAGTTGACGTTGTCGATGCCCCGGAAGCCCAGCGTGGGGCCCATGTGGTCGCCCTCGGCGGTGTGGTTGTAGACCACGTCGAGGATGACCTCGATGCCCGCCTCGTGCAGCGCCCGCACCATGGCCTTGAACTCCAGCACCTGCTGGCCGCGGGTGCCCGAGCCGGAGTAGCGGCCGTGGGGGGCCAGATAGGCCATCGTGTTGTAGCCCCAGTAGTTGGTCAGCCCGCGGGCCACCAGGAAGTGCTCGGGCACGTAGTGGTGCACCGGCATGAGCTCGACCGCCGTCACCCCGATGGACAGCAGGTGCTCGATGATCGCCGGGTGCCCGACCCCGGCGTACGTGCCGCGCAGGTCCTGCGGCACGCCCGGGTGGCGCATGGTCAGCCCCCGCACGTGCGCCTCGTAGATCACCGTCTCGTGGTACGGGATGCGCGGCGGCCGGTCGTTGCCCCACTCGAAGAACGGGTTGACCACCACGTTCTTCGGCATGTACGGGGCGCTGTCCTCCCTGTTGCGCACCGACGGATCGGTGAAGTAGTAGGGGAACAGCGCCTCGTTCCAGGTCAGCTCGCCGTCGATGGCCTTGGCGTAGGGGTCGAGCAGCAGCTTGGAGGGGTCGCAGCGACGCCCCTGCGACGGCTCGTACGGCCCGTGGACGCGGTAGCCGTACCGCTGGCCCGGCTGGATCCCCGGCAGGTAGCCGTGCCAGACGAAGCCGTCGACCTCCGGGAGCGGCACCCGCTCCTCGCTGTCGTCATCGTGAAAAAGGCACAGCTCGACCCGCTCGGCGACCTCGGAGAACACGGCAAAGCTGGTGCCGACGCCGTCCCAGGTGCCGCCGAGTGGATAGGGTTCGCCCGGCCAGACCTCGCGCATGTGACCCAATTGTCGCACGCGAAAGCGTTCCTGTTAGAGGAGTTCGGCTTTCAGGGTGATCGTGGTGCCCGCCAACGCCTTGCTGACCGGGCAGTTCGCCTTCGCGGTGGCGGCGGCCTCCTGGAACTGCTCGGCCGAGATGCCCGGAACGTGCCCCTGCACGGTGAGCACGATGCCCGTGATGCCCTCGCCCGGCTGGAACGTCACGTCCGCGCTCGTGCGCAGCGACTCCGGCGGCGTGCCCGCGCCGGCCAGGCCGTGGGACAGGGCCATGGCGAAGCAGGAGGAGTGGGCGGCGGCGATGAGCTCCTCGGGGGAGGTGCGGCCGTCCGCGGTCTCGGCCCTGGAGGGCCAGGAGACCTCGAAGGCGCCCACGCCCGAGCTGTCCAGTGAGACGGTGCCCGAGCCGTTGAGCAGGGCGCCCTTCCAGTGCGTGGTGGCGGTGCGGGTGGTGGCCATGACGGGTGATCCCTCCGGTCGTCGTCCGTTCGACACTATCGCGGGGCCGGGAAGCCGGTGGCGGCCGCCTCAACATTTCCGGCGAATGATGACATGCTCGGGTCGCGGCGCACCCGCCCGCCTTGGTCCGGACCACGGGAGTGTGGTGCCAGTGGAGGCACCGTACGACGACCGCCTGCTGCACCAGCGGGTGGTCGGCGGCGACGAGTCGGCGCTGGGGGAGGTCTACGATCGGCTGTCCGCGCTGATCTTCGGGCTCTCCTTACGGGTCACCAGGGACCGCGTGATCGCCGAGGACATCACGCAGGAGGTGTTCCTGGTGTTCTGGGAGCGCCCGCTGGCCTACGACCCAGGGCGCGGCACGCTGCGCGCCTGGCTGGCCACGATCGCCCACCGCCGCGCGGTCGACCACGTACGCGCCGAGGAGCGCCGCCGGGTCTCCGCGCTCGGGCCGAGGCTGTTCGAGCGCGAGCCCGCGCGGCTGGAGGAGGCCGTGCTCGCCGCCGAGGAGGCCGAGCGCGTGCGGCAGGCGGTGACGTCGTTGCCCGAGGGGCTGCGCCGGCCGGTGGAGCTGGCCTACTTCGGCGGCCGGACGTACCGGCAGGTGAGCGAGGAACTGGGCGTGCCCGAGGGCACGGCCAAGTCGCGCATCCGGCTGGCGCTGCGGCGCCTGGCCGACGCGCTGGCGGAGGAAGAAGTGTGATGGATCCTGTCGAGCGCCTGTTTCTGGACGCGTTGATGGAGGACCCGGTGGTGCCGGTCCGTTCCCTGCGCCCGCAGCTCCTGGCCGGGGCCAGGGCCCGCCGCCGCCCCGCGGCGCCGACCGCCGACTGGGCGCTGCCGTACGCCGGCCGCGTCGCCGCCATGGACGCGCTGCTGGCCTCGGCCGTGGACGACGACTGGGCGCGCGTCATCGTCGAGGGCTGGACGCTCCAGGAGCTCGTGGCCCACCTGGCCGCCAAGGACGGCCTGCTGGCCGCCTCCGTCGGCGCGCCCGTCCTCGGCCCGCCGATGGCCGCCCGGGACGCGACCGGCCGCACGGCGGACGTGCAGGCGTACGAGCGGGCCCGCAGCCCCGAGCAGACCAGACGCGACTGGCGGGCCCAGGCCGACGCCCTCTGCCGCCACCTGGGCGGCCTCGACCCGGCCACGCCGGCCACGGTGGACGGCATGGAGACGGTCGTGCGCGACCACGTCCTGGCCAGGAGCCTGGAGACGTGGGTGCATGCCGCCGACGCCGCCACGACGGCCGGGGTGCGCCTGCCCGACCCGGTGCCCGAGCACATCCGCCCCACGGCCGACCTGTGCGCCCGCCTGCTGCCCTGGACGATGCTCCTGTCCGGCCTGGACGGCTCCGGCCACACCCTCCGGCTCACCCTCACCGGCGCGGGCGGCGGCGACTGGCGCATCCCGCTCGGCGTCACCGACACCGCCCCGGGCACGCCGGACGCCCACCTGACGGCGGACGTGGTCGCGTTCTGCTTCCTGCTGGGCGGCAGGGGCGAGCCGGACGCCTTTCCCGCCGAGCTGACGGGCGACCTCGCGCTGGCCCGCGACGTCCTGACCACGGCTCCCGCCCTGTCGGGACCGTGAGCGGGTAAGCTGTGATCGATTCGTGACCTAATATAGGGTGATAAATCGGGATCCATAGGGAATCCTTTGATTCGAAGTCCAGCAGAGGGCTTCAACTCACGTTCAAACGTGGCGTGCCTCTGCCTGGGCTTTTTCCATGGACAGGGCCGCCTTCGGGCATATGGAGCTACTCAGATGGCCGTCCTGGATATCGCACTCGACGAAATGACCGCCGAACAGCTTCTGGCTGAGATGAACAGGCCGGAAGTCTCGGACGAGAACAAGGCCCGCATCCGTGAGCGCGTCGTCACCATGTACGACTCCCTCGTCACCGAGGTCACCCGTCGCTACCGCCACCAGCGCGAGCCGATGGAGGACCTGCGCCAGGCCGCCTACGTCGGCCTGATGAAGGCGATCAACGGCTTCGACCCCGAGCTGGGCCACGAGTTCCGCGGCTACGCCATGATCACGATGGTCGGCGAGGTCAAGCGGCACTTCCGCGACCGCACCTGGGCCGTCAAGGTGCCGCGCGTCTACCAGGAGCGCCGGCTGGAGCTCAACAAGGCCACGGCCGACCTCACCCAGACGCTCGGCCACTCGCCCACCGTCTCCGAGCTCGCCGCGCACATGAACATCACCGAGGAGGACGTCCTGCTCACCCTGGACGCCTCGACCGCCTACAGCGCCCTGTCGCTGGACGCCCCCGTCGGCGGCGACAACGACGGCGCCGACCTCGGCGACTTCCTGCCCTCGCAGGACGAGTCGCTGGACACGCTGCTCGGCAAGTACTCCGTCAAGCCGCTCATCGACGCCCTGCCCTCGCGGGAGCGCAACATCCTGCTGATGCGCTTCTACGGCAACATGACCCAGTCGGAGATCGCCGCCGAGTTCGGCATCTCGCAGATGCACGTCTCCCGCATCCTGCGCGCCGTGCTGAACCAGCTCCGCACCGCCCTGTCGGACTGACCGGGTGGGCGGGCGGCCCCTGTTCCAGGGCCAGGACCCGCGCCCCCGGCGGCCCCGCCCAGCGGGCGGCCGCCGGGGGCGACAGGGTCACTCCGCGCCGATCCCCGTGACGAGGTCTCTGGCGTAGTCGTCGTCGCTCTCCTCCAGCACCCGCCGGACGCCCTGCTCGGCCCGCTCGTCGCCGCGCGCCGCGAGCCCCCGCGCCGCCTCGGCCACCGTGCGCAGGTCGGCGTCGCCCAGCCGGTCGGCCAGCGCCTCCCGGATGCGGGGCGTGTCCGCCGACAGCCCGGCCAGCCCGGCCGTGGCCCAGTCGCGGATCTCGGCCTCCTCGTCCCGGGACATCTCGATGAGCAGCGACAGGCCCTCCTCGTGGTCGTCGGGCAGGACGTCGGCCAGCGCGATGGCGTCCGTCATCGTGCGCTTGTGGCCCGGCCGGCCGACGATGTCGAGCACGGCGGGCAGCGCGCGCGGGTCGCCCTGGTGCCCGAGCGCGGCCAGCACCGAGCGCAGCACCTGCGGGTTGCCCTCGGTGGTCACCATCTTCTGCAGCAGCGCGAGCGTGCGGTCGAGGTAGGGCTTCTCGCCGTCGGCGAACCCGAACTGGGCGATCGCGTCGACCCCGAACTCCCGCTCGCGTGCGTCCTCGCTCACGCACAGCCGGGCCAGGGCCTCGTACGTCTCGTCGTCGGCCCGCCGGCCGAGCGAGTCGGCCACGATCCACCAGGTCTCGGCGTCCTCGTCGACGTCGCGGTGGGCGACGGCCCTGGCGACGAGCTGGTCGACCGGCGTGTAGACGCCCGCCGCGTCCTCCAGGACGGTCGCCACGGCGGCGTGGCCCCGCTGGGCCTGCACCTGCTCGGTCTGCGAGCCGTCGGGGGAGCGGCCGGCCACGGTGACCAGCTCGGTGCCGTCCTTGGCGTACTGGCGGCCGACGACGTACTCCCAGCCCTCCTGGGCGATCTGGTCGAGCAGCGCGGACTCCAGGTGCACGCCCACCCAGTCGGCCGCGATGTCGAGCGGGCTGTCGCCGTCGCCGTCGAACTTCTCGTGGTCGGCGCCCGCCTCCAGCAACGTCTGGACCACGCCCAGCGCCCCGCGCCTGGCCGCCAGCGTGAGCGGCGTGTCGCCGTCGTCGTTGGCCGCGTCGACCTCGGCCCCGGCCTCGATCAGCACGCCCGCGGTCGCGGCGTGGCCGTTGGCGGCGGCCCACAGCAACGCCGTCCAGCCGCCGGCCTCGCGGCCGTTGACGTCGGCCCCGGCCGCCAGCAGCGCCTCGGCGACCTCGACGCGGTCCCAGGCGGCGGCCGCGCAGAGCGGCAGCCCGGCCTCCTCGCCCTCGCTGGCCTTGTTGGGGTCGGCGCCGCCGGTGAGCAGCTTGCCCACGGTCTCGGTCTCGCCGTTCAACGCCGCGCGATAGAGCTGTTCCTCATGCATGACAGGACCCTAGCGTCTTCGCAGCCCGCGGTTGCCGGAGCACGCTGACGGGCGGCGGGCTGGGCGGCAGTGTGGGCGGCAGGGGCGGGCGGCAGGGCGGGCGGCGGGACCCATCCAAGGGTGTACGGATGTTCCTCCCAGGGGAGGAGCCCCAACCGGGCCAAGACGCGATATGTTGCGTCTATGACAGATCCGGGTGAGGTGCGCGCGTCGGACGCCGAGCGCGAGGCCGTCGTGGAACAGCTCCGTGTCGCCTCCGTCGAGGGCCGGCTCACGCTCGCCGAGCTGACCGACCGTACCGAGGCCGCCTACACCGCGACCACGCACGCCGAGCTCGCCCTGCTCACCCAGGACCTGCCCGTGGGCGCGGGGCCCGCCCCCACGCCCGCCCCGGCCCGCGAGGGCGGCAAGCGGCGCTGGTTCGTCGGCATCATGGGCGACACCAAGCGGCGCGGCACCTGGCGCATCGACCAGGAGCTCGGCGCCGTCGCCGTCATGGGCGACGTGCTGCTCGACCTGCGCGAGGCCGAGGTGCGCACGGACGTGGTCGACGTCACGGCGGTGTCCGTGATGGGCGACGTCAAGATCATCGTGCCCGACGGCGTGAACGTCGACCTCGACGGCGTCGCCGTGATGGGCGACAAGAAGGTCGACGTGCTGGAGGCCGCCCCCGGCATGAACGTGCCGGTCATCCGGGTGCGCGCCTACGCCGTGATGGGCGACGTCAAGGTGCTCGGCGACTCCCGCGCCCAGCCGCTCAAGCGCGGCCTGGCCGCCTGGCGGGAGCACTGGCGGGCGCTGCACGGCGACGACTGGCGCGAGATCGGCCGCCAGATGCGCGACGACGCCCGCGAGGTCGGCCGGCAGATCCGCGACGAGCACCGTGCCCTGGAGCGCGACCGCCGCGACCGCCGCCGCGACTCCCGGGGTTACTGAGGCCGTGCAACGCGGGCGGGGGCTTCGGCGTAGTGATCGGTGAACATCACCGGACAGTGAGGACCCCTCGATGCGGGATCGTGCCGACTTCGAGCGCTACGTCGAGCAGCGCTCGGCCCGCCTGCTCAGGACGGCGTACCTGCTGTGCCGCGACTGGGCCACGGCGGAAGACCTGACGCAGACCGCGCTGGCCAGGGCCTGGCTGGCCTGGCGGCGGGTGGGCGCGAACCCCGACCCGTACGTCTACCGCATCCTCACCAACACGCACGCCTCCTGGTGGCGGCGGCGCTGGCGGGGCGAGGTGGCCACGGGCGAGCTCCCGGACCGCCCCCAGGACCGGGACGACACGGCCGGGCTCGGCACCCGGGACGCGCTCAGGGCCGCCCTGGCCGCGCTCCCGGCCAAGCAGCGGGCCGTGGTCGTGCTGCGGTACTTCGAGGACCTGCCCGACGAGGCCATAGCCGAGATCGTGGGCTGTTCGGTGTCCACCGTACGCAGCCAGGCCAGCCGCGCGCTGGCCAAGCTGCGGCTCGACCCCGCGGCCAGGGCCGCGGCGGAGACGGGGAGCTGAACCATGACAGAACAGCGACTGCGCGACCTGCTCGACGACGACACCGCCGGCGCGCCCCCGGGCGGGGTGCGGCTGGCCGACGTGGACGCCCGCGTCCGCCGCATCCGGCGGCGCCGGGGCCGGGCGGCGGCCTCGGTGGCGGCGGCGGCCCTGACGGTCACGGCCGTCACGGTGCTCACCGTGGACGCCCGGCCGGTTCCCGCGCCCGCCCCCGCCGCCGGGGACGTGTGGGCCGGCGCCCTGGCCCAGCCCGCGCCGACGCGCGCCCAGCCCACGCCACCGCTCTTCCACGGCTACACCAAGGGGGGCAGGCGGGAGACGTTCACCTTCGAGTCGAAGGCCGGGAAGGTGTCCTTCGCCCTCACCTGCCCGCCCGGCGGGTACGGCCTCATCTGGCTCAACGGGGACCTGGTCGCCGCCGGCCCGTGCGGTCCCACGGTGAGGCAGCCGCCCGGCTGGTTCGGCGAGGGCATGGCCCGCGCCGGCCTGAACGAGCTGAGCGCCGCCATGGTGAAGCTCTCGGACGCGGGCACCGGCACGATGACGGGCGAGCGCGCCGACGAGCTGCTGGCCTGGACCGCCACCTATCCCGCCGACTGGCGGCTGATCCTGGCCGACGCCCGCACCCGGTCGTGCCGTACCGACGTGGTCAAGGTCGACCCGAAGACCGGTGAGATCAAAGCCCAGTGCTGAGCGCTCAACCGGCCACGGGCAGGCGCTCGCGCAGGGCCGCGTCGTACCGTTCGAGCAGCACGTCCACCAGCTCGGGCGCCGGGCCGAGCACGTCGGCGCAGACGGCCGGGGCGGTGACCCGGCGGATGCGGTCGGCGAAGAAGCCGGGAGCCAGCAGGTAGGGGGCGACGGCCACGCGGGGGCGCCCGCCGCCCTGAGCCGCGCGACGGCCTCCCCGGGCGTCGGGCCGGCGGCCGAGGCGTAGGCCGCGGTCACCGTCCACCAGCCGGCGCGCCGCCAGGCGCGGGCCATCCCGGCGATCACCTCGTTGGCCCTGGCGTCGCTCGACCCGGCCGAGACCAGCACGACCGCCGTCTCCGGATCACCGGCCGGCACGCCCGCCTCCGCCAGCCGCCGCTCCAGCGCCGGCAGCAGCAGCGGGTGGGGGCCGAGCGTCGTGCCGTAGCGGACCCGCAGGCGCGGTTCGCGCGCGCGGGCCTCGTTGAGCGCGGCCGGCAGGTCGACGCGGCTGTGGTAGGCCTCGGTGAGCAGCAGCGGCAGCACCACGGCTTCGCCCAGCCCGTCGAGCGCCTGCCCCAGCGTGGGCGCGCAGTGGTCGAGGTAGGCCACCCGCACCGGCACGTCGGGACGCGCCAGGCGCACGCGGTCCAGCAGCGCGGCCACGGTGGCGGCGGCACGCGGGTCGCGCGACCCGTGCGCCACCGCCACCAGTGGCACGCGCCCGGGGGCCGGCCCGCCTGCCAACGGGACGCGGCCCCTGCCGGGGATCACAGGTGAATGCCGCATTCGACCTTCCCCAGCCCCGCCCAGCGGCCGCTGCGCGGGTCCTCGCCCTCGGCGACCTGGCGCGTGCACGGCGCGCAGCCGATCGAGGGGTAGTTGTCGTAGTGCAACGGGTTGATCAGCACGCCGTTGTCGGCGATGTAGTTGTCGACGTCCTCCTGCGTCCAGGCGGCGATCGGGTTGACCTTCACCATCTGGCGCTTGGCGTCCCACTCGACGACCCTGGTGCTCGTACGGCTGGAGGACTCGTCCCGGCGGATGCCGGAGATCCACGCCAGGTACGGCTCCAGCGCCCGGTTGAGCGGCTCGACCTTGCGCAGGTAGCAGCACAGGTCGGGGTTGCGGCCGAACAGGCGCGGCCCGAGGTCGCGATCCTGCTCCTGGACCGTCCTGGACGGCTTGATGTCGATCACGTTGACGTCATAGACCTGCCGCACCGCGTCACGGGTGCCGATCGTCTCGGCGAAATGGTAGCCGGTGTCGATGAACAGCACGTCCACGCCCGGTTTGACGCGGCTCACCAGGTCGATGAGCAAGGCGTCGCTCATGGAGGACGTCAGGCACAACCGGTCGCCGAACGTCGCCGCGGCCCACCGGATGATCTCCCGGGCCGGGGCGCCCTCAAGGAACGTGGCGGCGGACTCGACGATGTCCTGCAGATCGAGCGTGCCACGCTGATCTCGCAGACCCACCTCGATGTCGACGAGCGTCATATCTTCACTCCGATTCCGAGAAACTTCAGCTTGAAGGCGCGGGCGCAGGCGCGGCAGTACCAGCCGCCGTCCCCCTCGTAGGGCTCCAGGTCCTCGTCGCCGCAGTACGGGCAGTGGAAGGGGACCGCTCGCGTGGTCATTTCAGGTCCGCCTCGTCCGCGCGCTGCACCCAGTCGGCGAAGGACTCGCCTTCCTTCTTCTGGGCGTCGTAGTTGCTCACCACGCGCTCGACGTAGTCGGGCAGGGCCTTGGCGGTGGTCTTCAGGCCGCGCACCTTGCGGCCGAAGCCGGAGTCGACGCCGAGCGAGCCGCCCAGGTGGATCTGGTAGCCCTCGACCTGGTCGCCGTTCTCGTCCACGACGAGCTGGCCCTTCAGGCCGATGTCGGCGACCTGGATGCGGGCGCAGGAGTTGGGGCAGCCGTTGACGTTGATGGTGAGCGGCTGCTCGAAGTCGGGCAGCCGCCGCTCCAGCTCGTCGATCAGGTGCGCGGCGGTGGCCTTGGTCTCGACGATGGCGAGCTTGCAGTACTCGATGCCGGTGCAGGCCATCGTCTGGCGGCGGAACGTGGAGGGGTTGACCTGCAGGTCGTTGGCCTCCAGCTCGGCCACGATGGACTCCACCCGGTCCGGCGCGACGTCGAGGACGACCATCTTCTGCTCGACGGTGGTGCGCACCCGGCCGGAGCCGTGCCGCTCGGCGATGTCGGCGATCGCGTTGAGCTTGTCGCCGTCGAGGCGGCCCACCTTGGGCGCGAAGCCCACGTAGAAGTTGCCGTCCTTCTGCGGGTAGACGCCCACGTGGTCGCGGCGGCTGCCGCGCGGCAGGGTGGGCGCCGGGCCGTCGGGCAGGCTCTCCTTGACGTACTCGGTCTCCAGCACCTCGCGGAACTTCTCCACGCCCCAGTCGTTGACCAGGAACTTCAGCCGGGCCCTGTGCCGCAGCCGCCGGTAGCCGTAGTCGCGGAAGATGCCGATCACGCCCGCGTACACGTCGTCGACGCGGTCGGGGCTGACGAAGACGCCGAGGCGCTTGGCCAGCATCGGGTTGGTGGACAGGCCGCCGCCGACCCACAGGTCGTAGCCCGCCTCGCCGTGCTCGTTGACGACGCCGACGAAGGCGACGTCGTTGATCTCGTGCACGGTGCAGTGGGCCGGGCAGCCGCTCAGCGCGCTCTTGAACTTGCGCGGCAGGTTGGAGTACTCGGGGTTGCCGATGAACTGCCGGTTGATCGCGTGGATGTCGTCGGTGGCGTCCAGCACCTCCTCGGCGTCGATGCCGGCCAGCGGGCAGCCCAGGATCACCCGCGGGGTGTCGCCGCACGCCTCGGTGGTGGACAGGCCGACGGCCTCCAGGCGCTCCCAGATGTCGGGCACCGACTCGATCTCGATCCAGTGGAGCTGGATGTTCTGCCGGTCGGTGAGGTCGGCCGTGCCGCGCGCGTACTCGTTGGCGATGTCGGCGATCGTGCGGAGCTGGCGCAGGTCGAGCTGGCCGCCGTCGATGCGCACGCGGAGCATGAAGTAGCGGTCGTCGAGCTCCTCCGGCTCCAGGACCGCGGTCTTGCCGCCGTCGATGCCGGGCTTGCGCTGGGTGTAGAGGCCGTACCAGCGCATCCGCCCGCGCAGGTCGGCGGGGTCGATCGAGTCGAAGCCGCGCTTGGCGTAGACGTCGATGATGCGCTGGCGGACGTTGAGCCCGTCGTCGTTCTTCTTGTTCTCTTCGTTCTTGTTCAGCGGTTCCCGGTAACCGAGGGCCCATTGGCCCTCGCCGCGCGGGCGCTTGTGGTGCCGGCTGGCAGGGGTGCTCATTGCGCGTCCTTCGTTTTGTGGGCGCGCGCAGCGTTCCTCCTGCCTCGTCGTCGAGTGCAGGGGTTCAGGTGGGTGCGACGCGCTCTGCGGTGGAGAAGATGAGTTAGCGGGCGTCGCAACAGATGGCACTGCGGACACGCTGAAGGTCGACGTGGCGTCGACCGACGAGCATGGGGTCCGCTGGCATACCTTGAAGATACTCCGGAGATCCCGGATGTCCAAGATGGGGTCCAGAGTCTGGACTCCGCGGGCCCCTAACCCTGGCGCGGCCAGTCGAGCGGCGACTCCTGCGGCCGTTCCTCGCTCTGGTGCTGGCAGTCGCACCAGGAGCCGCCGCGGCAGTCGTCGTGACGCTTGTCCTTGCAGCTCTCGCAGATCACGTCTCGATTATTCTCCCAGAACCTTGTTCGGGTTAGGCTGGCGCGCGTGGACCTCATGGCCGGACTGCTGGCCGACCTCCGGGCCGAGACCGATTCCCTGGAGGCGCTGCTGGCGCCGCTGCGCCCCGCCGACTGGGAGACGCCCACGCCCGCCGCGGGCTGGGCCGTGCGCGACCAGGTGAGCCACCTGGCCTGGTTCGACGACGCCGCCGTGGTGTCGGTCACCGATCCGGACGGCTTCCGGGCCCTGGCCGCGCGGGCCGGCTCGGTGGACGACCTCGCCGAGGCCGCGCGCGGCCTGCCATCGGGCGAGCTGCACGCCTGGTTCCGCACGTCCCGGGACCGGTCGCTGGCGGCGTTCGGGACGCTCGGCGCGCGCGTGCGGGTGCCGTGGTTCGGGCCGGCGATGTCGGGCGCGTCCTTCGTCACCGCGCGCCTGATGGAGACCTGGGCCCACGGCCGAGACGTGGCCGACGCGCTCGGCGTCGCCAGGGAGCCCACCGAACGGCTGCGGCACGTGGCCCTGCTCGGCGTCCGCGCCCGGCCCTACAGCTTCGCCGCCCGCGGCCTGCCCGAGCCGGCCGGGCCGGTGCGCGTCGAGCTCACGACCCCAGGCGGCGACCTGTGGACCGCCGGCCCCGCGGACGCGCCCGCCGCCGTGCGCGGCCCGATGCTCGACTTCTGCCTGCTCGTCACCCAGCGCGTGCACCTGTCGGACACGGCCCTGGAGCCGGCCGGCGAGCCCGCCCGCGCCTGGCTGGAGATCGCCCAGGCCTTCGCGGGGCCGCCGGGGCCGGGGCGGCCGCCCCGGTCAGGGTAAGTTCAGGGTCGTACCGGATGACGTCGGCGGCACGGCCGGTGACATGCTGTGAGCATGCGGACCATTCTGAACGTCATCTGGCTCGTGTTCGCCGGGATCTGGCTGGCGATCGGCTACGCCGTGGCCGGGATCATCTGCTGCATCCTCATCGTCACCATCCCGTTCGGCATCGCCTCGTTCAGGATCGCCGCCTACGCTCTGTGGCCGTTCGGCCGTACGGTCGTGCGCGATCCCGACGCCGGCGTCTTCTCCCTCATCGGCAACATCATCTGGTGCGTGGTCGCGGGCATCTGGCTGGCGATCGGGCACGTCGTCACCTCGATCCCGCTGTTCATCTCCATCATCGGCATCCCCCTGGGCATCGCGAACCTCAAGCTGATCCCCGTCTCCCTCCTCCCGCTGGGCGCGCGCATCGTGGACAACGACTAGGGCAGGAGCCGGGACGTAAGCTGTCCCGGAGAGTCACTGCGAAATACCGTTGGGTGCCATGACGTCCACCAATGCGCCTTCCCGGTCCAGGAGGCGGCTCGCCTCGAACGCCCGGGCCAGGCTGAACTGGGTGCTCGACACCAATGCGTGGGCGATCGTGCGCGCGGCCACGAACGCCGGTGTCAACTACCGGGTCACCGGCCTGGCCGGCGAGGCCGCGTTCTTCGCGCTGCTGTCGCTGCCGCCGTTCGTGCTGGGCCTGATCGGCGTGCTGGGCAAGCTCGGCACCTGGCTCGGCGGCGGCGTCGTCAACGAGGTCAAGAGCTGGGTGATCGAGCAGGCCGGGCTGCTGTTCACCGACGACGCCGTCAAGAAGGTGATCAACCCGCTCATCACCGACGTGCTCAGGGACGACGCCAACAAGGTGTCCATCATCTCGCTGGGCTTCCTGCTGTCGCTGTGGTCGGGCTCGCGGGCGCTCTACGTCTACGTCGACCTCATCTCGGTCGCGTACGGGCTGGGGGAGGAGCGCGGCATCATCCGCACCCGGCTGATGTCCTTCGGCCTCTACGTCGTCGGCCTGATCATCGGCATCATCGTCATGCCGATCCTGGTCATCGGCCCCACCCTGCTCAAGGACGCGCTCCCCGGCGAGTACGGCATCCTCATCGACATCCTCTACTGGCCCGTCGTGATCAGCGGCTCGGTGTTGTTCCTCACCGTGCTCTACCACGTCAGCGTGCCGGTGCGGACGAAGTGGTACCGGGAGCTGCCCGGCGCGATCCTGGCCCTGTTCCTGTGGATCGTGTGCGCCGCCGTGCTGCGGGCGGTGCTGGCGGCCTGGTTCTCGCCCGTGTCCGTCTACGGCTCCCTGGCCGCCCCGATCGCGCTGCTGCTGTGGTTGTACATCACCGCCCTGGCCGTGCTCATCGGAGCCATCCTCAACGCCGAGGTCGACCGGCTCTGGCCGGGTGTGAGCCGGACCAAGTAGCGGGACGAGCGGCCGGTTGCGCATCCGCTATCGTCTAGGGCGACGCGACTGGCGCATTCGGTGGGATCGACCACCAGGGAGCGAATCAACCGGGAGCGGAGGCCGAGCGCCTGGGTCTTCGCCAATTGTCAATGATGACAGGGGAGTCATGAGTTCTCTTGCTAGCGCCGACCCGCAGCTCGCCGAGCTCATCAAGGCGGAGGAGCGCCGCCAGGCCGACACCGTCAAGCTGATCGCGTCCGAGAACTACGTGTCCAAGGCCGTGCTCGAGGCGACCGGCACGGTGCTGACCAACAAGTACTCCGAGGGCTACGCGGGCAAGCGCTACTACGAGGGCCAGCAGGTCATCGACCAGATCGAGACGCTGGCGATCGACCGGGCCAAGGCCGTGTTCGGCGTCAACCACGCCAACGTCCAGCCGTACTCGGGCTCGCCCGCCAACCTGGCCGTCTACCTGGCCTTCCTGCAGCCCGGCGACACCGTGCTCGGCATGGGCCTGCCGTTCGGCGGCCACCTGACCCACGGCTGGTCGGTCTCGGCCACCGGCAAGTGGTTCAACCCGGTCCGGTACGGCGTGCGCCGCGACACCGGCCGAGTCGACCTCGACGAGGTCCGCGAGCTGGCCCTGGAGCACCGGCCGAAGCTGATCTTCTGCGGCGGCACCGCGATCCCGCGCACGATCGACTTCGAGGGCTTCGCCTCCATCGCCCGCGAGGTCGGCGCCGTGCTCGCGGCCGACATCGCGCACATCGCCGGCCTGGTCGCGGGCGGCGCCCACCCGTCCCCGGTGGGTCACGCCGACGTGATCTCCACGACCACCCACAAGACGCTGCGCGGCCCGCGCGGCGCCATGCTCATGGCCACCAGCGACGAGCACGCCACCGCGCTCAACAAGGCCGTCTTCCCCGGCCTCCAGGGCGGCCCCCACAACCACACCACCGCCGCCATCGCCGTCGCGCTGCACGAGGCCGCCCAGCCGTCCTTCCGCGACTATGCCCACCAGGTCGTCGCCAACGCCAAGGCCCTGGCCGACGAGCTGTCCAGCCGGGGCTTCGACCTGGTCTCCGGCGGCACCGACAACCACCTGATCCTGCTCGACCTGACGCCCAAGGGCATCGGCGGCAAGCCCGCCGCCCAGGCGCTCGACCGGGCCGGCCTGGAGACCAACTACAACGCGGTGCCGTTCGACACCCGCAAGCCGTTCGACCCGTCGGGCATCCGCATCGGCACCCCGTCGGTCACCTCGCGCGGCATGGGCGAGGCCGAGATGCGGCAGATCGGCGCCTGGATGGACGAGGTCGTCACGGCCCTGGCCAAGGGCGACGCCGAGGACGTCATCACCCGCGTCCACCACGAGGTCAGCGAGCTGACCGCCCAGTTCCCCGCCCCCGGCCTGTCCTGATCCCGCGGCCCGCCCGTCCGACCCGTCCCGCCCCTCGCGGCGGGCGGCCGGACGGTCAGTGCCGCACCGTCACCACGATCTTGCCGAACTGCGCGTTCGACTCCAGGTGCCGGTGGGCCCGCACGATCTCCTCCAGGTCGAACGTGCGGTCCACCACCGCCCGGAACGCCCCCGAGCGCAGCCCCGACGCCACGAACGCCGCCGCCCGCCGCAGCCGTTCGGGTACCCGCGTCGTCTCGTGCATCGTGTACGTCCGCATGTTGAGCGCCGGCATGCCGAGGTCGATCCCCGGATACGGCGTCGGCTCGCCGCTCAGCGCGCCGTACACCAGCAGCAGCCCCTCGGGGGCGACCACCCTGGCCAGGTCCGTCACGCCCGGCCCGGCCACGGCGTCGAAGACGAACTCGGCGCCGCGCCCGCCCGTGGCCGCCAGCACCCGCTCGGTCACGTCCTCCTCCTCGGTGACGATCACCTCGGCGGCGCCCTCCTTGAGCAGGGCCTCCTTCTTGGCCGCGGTGCGAGTGAGCGCGATCGGCGTGGCGCCCATCCGGTCGGCGACCCGGATGGCGGCCAGGCCCACGCTGCTGGAGGCGGCGTTCAGCACCACCGTGTCCCCGGGACGCATCCCGCCCACCTCCACCAGCGCGCCGTAGGCCGTCACGTACGGCATCCACACGGCCGCGCCCGCCACCGGGTCCACGCCCTCGGGGCGGGGCAGCACCGCCGCCGCCGGCACGACCGCCCGCCCGGCGTACACGCCGTAGTCGTTCTGCGAGAACGCCGGCACCGTGCTCACCGGCTGGCCGGCCCGCAACCCGGTGACGCCCTCGCCCACCGCCTCGACCACCCCGGCGGCCTCGGTGCCCAGCCGGGCGGGGAAACGCCGGACGGGCTCGATGTAGTGGCCGCTGCGGAACAGCGCCTCGGCCCGGTTCAGGCCGATCGCGTCCACCCGGATGCGCACCTCGCCCGGCCCCGGCTCGCCGGCCGCCACGTCCGCCAGCTCCAGCACCTCGGGGCCGCCGAGCTCGTGGAACAGCACCGTCCTGGTCATCACATCGTCCTTCCGTGTCAGAGGCCGCCATTCAACCGCCAAAGTACGACTGCCGTCAAACTTCGATGAATGTCGTACCATGGACCCATGGACGCCGACCGCACCCCGGACCACCCCGACCTGCGCGAAGTCACCCTGCAGCGGGTTCTCGAAGCCTTCGTCGACCCGGTCCGGCGCACCATCGTCACCCAGCTCGACGCCGCCGCCGGCGACATCAGCTGCGGCGGGTTCGACATCTCGGTGAGCAAGTCCACCGCCACCCACCACTTCCGGGTGCTGCGCGAGGCCGGCCTCATCCGGCAGCACTACGCCGGCACCTCCCGCCTGAACACCCTGCGCAGGGCCGAGTTCGACCAGGCGTTCCCCGGCCTGCTCGACGCCGTCGTCACCGCCGACCGCGCGTCCCGCCGAACGCGGTGAGGCCCTCCCGCCGGCGGCGGAAGGGCCTCGCGCGGGGTCCGCGACCTCAGGTCCTGACGGTGAGCAGGGTCGTGCCCGTCCTGGTGACCACCTCGAAGCGGTCGATCTCCGCCAGCGGCGTCGCGCTGCCGCCGTGCATGTAGAGCGGGGCCGGCGAGCCCGGCACGCCGTAACCCGGCGCCGGCACCGACCACCCGGTCATCACCCGCCGCTCGCCCGACTTGCCCACCGACACCAGCTCGCACTCCAGCGGCCCCTTCACCCCCGACAGCTTGAGCGCCGCGTGCGTGCCCCAGCCCTTCGACTCCACCACCAGCCCGCCCGACACCCCGCCGACGCCCTTGCCCGCGATCGGCGTGCCGTCGGCGTAGAACTGCTCGGCCGGGCCCATGTGGTCGGCGCGTCCCGCCATCGCCTGCGGCGGGTCGCCGCCGCCGGTGAGCTGCGTGCCGACGGTCAGCCCGCCGGTCGCCAGCGCGACCGCCGCCGCCATCCCGAGCAGGAACGTCCCTCTGCGGGCCCGCCGGTCGGCCGCCTTCTTGCGGCGGAGCAGGTCGACCACACCGGCCTGCCCCTCACGGGGAGGAGGGCCGGCGTCCTCCAGCGGGCCGATGCCGTGCAGCACGCTGGCGACCCCCGCGAGGTCCGACAGCTCGAAGCGGCAGGAGGGGCAGGTGCGCAGGTGGGACTCGAAGGCCAGCCGGTCGTCCTCCTCCAGCAGGCCGAGGGCGTAGGCGCCCACGTCGGTGTGCTCGACTCCCGCGGTCACGCCGTCACCCCCCGCTCCTCCAGAGCGACCCGCAGCGCGCGGACCGCGTAGTAGATCCGCGACTTCACGGTGCCCACCGGGATGCCGAGCGCCGCGGCGGCGTCGTTGACCGACCGGTCCCGCAGGATCGTCTCGTTCAGGATCTCGCGATGCGCCGGTGACAACGCCTTCAGCGCCTCCGACACGACCACCTGGCGCAGCAACCCCTCCAGCTCGTCCGGCACCGGCACGGTGTCCAGCGCCCCGTCGCCCGATTCCGGTGGGCGCGCCTCCCTGCGCCGCCGGTCGTCGATCACGATGCGCCTGGCCACCGTGGCGAGCCAGGGCATGAGCGAGACCGAGTCGGGGTCCAGCCGCTCGGCGCTGCGCCAGGCCCGGATCATCGTCTCCTGCACCACGTCTTCCGCCCATTGCCGGTCGCCCGCCGTCAGCCGTACCACGAAGGCCAGCAACGGCCGGTGGTACTCCCGGTAGAGCGCGGACACGACCACCTCGTCGTCCGGTCGCACCCGCCGGATCAGGTGGCGTAGGCGCGGCCTGCCCACCGGGGCCGTCCCCTCGGCCGAGGGCGGGGGATACGTGCTGATCCGCATCATTCCCCTTTCTCGCGTCCGTCGGGAGGGAGTACGCTCGGCCGCCCTGGCGGGGTTCAACGGATCGCCGAACATAATCCGATTGCATCTGCCGGGACAGGGTGGTTAGAGTCGCATTTGCAACCGATCGAGGAGGTGAGGGCTATGCGGGTCGTTCTGTTCCGCCTGTCGTCCGTCTACCTCCGGGCCCTCGCCTGAGCTGCCCGTTTCCTTCTCGATCAAAGGTTTCACCGTCTTGTCTTACGATCTTTCCCTGCTCGGCTGGACCGATCTGCGCGCCACCGAGCTTCCTGCTGACACCGTCCCGGCGCGGGTGGCCCGCGTCGACCGCGGCGCCGCCGAGGTGATCGCCGCCGACGGCCAGCACCACGTCCGCTACGGCGCCCGCGTACGCCGTTCCTCCGCCGACGACCCGGTGGCCCTGCCGTGCGTCGGCGACTGGGTCGCACTCAGATGGCTGCCCGAAGGCCGGTACGAGCTCGACCAGGTGCTCTCCAGGACCACCGCGTTCATCCGGGGCGGCGTGAGCCGCCACTCGACCGGCGGCCTGTCCGGCGACGGCCAGGGCCAGGTGCTCGCGGCCAACGTCGACGTCGTCTTCGTGGCCGAGCCGTCCATGCACTCGACCGACTTCGCCGACCTCGGCCGCATCGAGCGCCTGGTGGCCCTGGCCTGGGAGTCCGGCGGCACGCCCGTCGTGCTGGTGACCAAGTCCGACCTGTTCGAGGCGGGCCTCGAAGAGCTGATGGCCGACGTGCGCGCCGCCGCGCCGGGCGTCGACGTGCACGCCGTCTCCTCGCTGCTGGGGAGGGGGTCTCGCTGGCCGCGAGCTACCTGCACGGCTCTCGTACGGCGGTCGTGCTCGGGCCTTCCGGCGCGGGCAAGTCCACCCTGGTCAACGCGCTGGCCGAGGCGGGCGTGATGGACACCCAGCAGGTACGCGCGGCCGACGGGCGCGGGCGGCACACGACCGTCCACCGGGAGCTGATCCCGCTGCCCGGCGGCGGCCTGATCATCGACACCCCCGGCATCCGCCGGATCGGCCTCTACGACATCGGCGAGGGCGTCGACCTCGTCTTCGCCGACATCGAGCAGCTGGCCGAGCGGTGCCGCTTCGCCGACTGCGGGCACGTGAGCGAGCCGGGATGCGCCGTCCTGGACGCCATGGAGAACGGCGAGCTGCCCGAACGCCGGCTGCAGAGCTGGCGCAAGCTGCAACGCGAGGCCGCCTGGATGGCGTCCCGCACGGATGCGCGGCTGCGCAAGGAGCAGCAGAACAAGTGGAAGATCATCCACAAGGAGATGCGCCGCACCAGCCGCAACCGCCCCTGACCGTCGCCGACCGTCCTGCCGGTCCCTGACCGCCCGGCCTCGCCGGGCCCCGGCCGCGTCCGGCGGGCCCGGACCCTGTTCGGCGGGACCGGGCTTCTCTTCCCTTCCTCCTGCCTGGTGCAGGAGGGAGGCGAGTAGAGGGGGTTGTGCGGGTATGCACAGGTCATGCAGGTGTTCGCGGATCGGGCCGCGGCCGGGGCGTTGCTGGCCGAGCGGCTGCCGGAGGTGCGCGACCCCGTCGTGCTGGCGTTGCCGCGTGGCGGGGTCGCCGTCGCCGTGCCGGTCGTCCGCCGGCTCGGCGGCGAGCTGGACGTGCTCGTCACCCGGAAGATCGGCTACCCGCCCGCTCCCGAGCTGGGCGTGGGGGCGATCGCCGAGGGCGGCGAGCCGGTGTTCGACCTGACGATGCTCGACCGGCTGGGCCTGACGCCCGAGGACGTGGCCGACGTGGTCGAGCGGGAGCGGCACGAGCTGGCCAGGCGGGTGCGGGCCTACCGGGGTGACCGGCCGCTGCCGCCGCTGGCCGGACGTGAGGTGATCGTCGTGGACGACGGCCTGGCCACGGGCGTGACGGCGCGGGCGGCCCTGCGCGCGGTGGCCGCGGCCGGCCCCGCGAGGGTGACGCTGGCCGTGCCGGTCGGCGCCGAGGAGACCGTCGAGATGATGCGTGCGGAGGCCGACGAGGTGGTGGTGCTGCTGACCCCGATCGACTTCAGGGCGGTCGGCCAGTGGTACGAACACTTCGACCAGCTCACCGACGACGACGTGCTGGACCTCCTGGAGCGGAGGTGACCTTCACCGGACGGCGCCGCTCGTACCGGTGTCTATGCGGACAGGACCGCCCAGACCAGCTTCCGGGAGCCGCCGGGGGCGAACCAGCCCCACGCGTTGCAGAGCGCGTCGACCAGCCGCAGCCCGCGCCCGAACTCGGCGAACACGTCGGCCGGCGCCGCCACCGGGACGGTCTCGCTGTGATCGGTCACCACGCAGGCCAGCTCGGGCCGGCGGAAGAGCAGTCGGAGCTGTACGGCTCCGCCGCCGTGCCGCATCGCGTTCGTGACCAGCTCCGAGACCACCAGTTGCACGTCGTAGGCCAGGTCGGCGGCGGCCCACGAGGTGAGCGTCTGGTCGACGAACCGCCGGGCCGTCGCCACGCACGCCGGCTCGAACGCGGTGCGTTCGTGGAACGGGAACACCGCGTCGCACTCTCCGGCGCGCCCATCCACCAGAATGGTGGCGAGCCACCCTGGTGGCCGGGAACCGATGGCGGCTTGCGGCCGAGCGTCGAAAGTCGTCATTCTGGCCCCCGAAGCGCGGTCTGGTGATCCAGTGCCCATCTTTACGGGGTGTGGGTAGTGATGCAAGACTTTTCGTGTTTTACCGATGCGAATACCATCTGCACGTGCAGATGATCTAGGAGCGGTCGAGTGAGCGCACAGAGCGCGGAGGGAAAGCTTCTCAGCTACACGCCGGGAAGCCCGACGGTGCTGCGGATCCTGCTGGGTACGCAACTGCGCAGGCTCCGTACCGAGAAGGGTATCTCCCGGGAGGATGCCGGGTACTCGATTCGGGCATCTCATGCGAAGATCAGCCGACTTGAGCTCGGCCAGGTCAGCTTCAAGCAGCGGGACGTCGCCGACCTGCTCACCCTCTATGGCGTCACCGCCCCGGAGGACCGCGAGCCGCTGCTCGCCCTGGCCCGGCAGGCCAACGCGCCGGGCTGGTGGCACAAGTACGGCGACCTGCTGCCCGGCTGGTTCGAGGTCTACATCGGGCTGGAGGGGGCCGCCTCGGCCATCCGCACGTTCGAGAACCAGTTCGTCCCCGGCCTGCTGCAGACGCCCGCCTACGCCAAGGCCGTGATCCGGCTCGGCAACGAGAAGGCGCTCGACCCCGAGCTCGACCGCCGCGTCACCCTGCGCACCACCCGGCAGAGGCGCCTGGAGAGCGGGCTCAAGCTGTGGGCCGTGATCGACGAGGCCGTCCTGCGGCGGGGGCTCGGCGGGGCCGACGTCATGCGCGAGCAGATCCGCCACCTGCTCGACGCCACGGAGGAGCGTAACGTCACCGTGCAGGTGATGCCGTTCGAGAGCGGCGGGCACGCGGCGGCCGGCGGCTCGTTCAGCATCCTGCGCTTCCCCGAGCGCGAGCTGCCCGACGTGGTCTACATGGAGCAGCTCACCAGCGCTCTCTATCTGGACAAGCCGGTCGACTCCGACCACTACATGGAGGTCATGGACCGGCTGAGCATCCAGGCCCTGGAGCCGAAGCAGACACGGCGCTTTCTGGAACAGCTCATTTCCGGATGAGCTGCTGAAACTCCTGTGATCCACTCCATAGTCGGATTTTTGGTCATCCGGTATATGGAGTCTGTCGTGCTGTCGTATGGTCAGCGCAAACGCGGATGCACGTGCATCCGTAAGATCGCTAGGAGCTTCCCCCATGCACGAGTTCCGGAACGGAACCCCCGCCGGTCACCTTCCCGTCGTGTGGCGCAAGAGCAGGCGAAGCAATCCCAACGGCAACTGCGTCGAGGTCGCGGGCCTGCCCACGGGTGAGATCGCCATGCGCAACTCCCGCTTCCCCGACGGCCCCGCGCTGGTGTACACGCAGGCCGAGATCAGCGCGTTCGTCCTGGGGGCCAAGGACGGGGAGTTCGACGACCTGATCGTCTGATCAGCGGGGTTCGTTGTACCAGCGCCACCGGGTCTGACGTGGCCGTCCGGGCAGCTCGCCGCGGCCGGTCGCCCACAGCAGCGTGGCCCAGGGGGCGGTGTCCACGGGGGCGTCGGGGAACAGGCGGGCCAGCACCCGCGAGCACAGGTCCACGGGCGGCTCCCAGGCCAGGCCCAGCCCCTCGGACACGTCGTGCAGATGCACGAGCGTTTCCACCAGGCCCATCGCGGCGGTCGCCGAGGCGTCCGCCATGCCGAAGATGTGATGACCGCGCGCCTGCGGCGGCGCGGTGCGGACCATGGCCGACAGCAGCGCGCCGGAGGCCTGGAGCACCTGCAGCAGCCCGGTGGGCCCGGCCGCGCGGTCGGCGTGGATGGTGTTGTTCGGGCCGCCGGGCCTGCGCCGCTCCAGCGCGAAGGGCACGTAGGTGTCCAGCGGCGGCACGTTGAGCCCCAGCTGGGCGGCGTAGGCGAACAGGTCGTCGGCGAGGTGCTCGACGGTCTCCCAGCAGGTCCACTCCAGTGAGCCCGCCTTCGCCTCCCACGCCTGCGGCGGCGCGGCCCGCAGCGTGTCGACGGCGAGGGCGACGGCCTCGTCGAGGTCGTCCGCGGTCACGAGTGCTGAGTCCGGCATGAAGGGCACCTTATCGCCGTCCGCTTCGTGTACCCGCGTGTAGGGTCGTCACGATCCGCACGTCCGGACGGGAGCCGTACCGCATGACCGAGCCCGAAGACCTCACCGCGCGCGCCCGCATCAGGGAGGCGGCGCTGCTGCACTTCGGCGAGCACGGCTTCGAGGGGGCCACGACCCGCGCCATCGCCGGGACCGCCGGGGTGTCCCCGGGGCTGCTGCGCCACCACTACGGCTCCAAGCAGGCGTTGCGCGAGGCGTGCGACGAACACCTGATCAGGGTCGTCCGGCGGATCGACGACGACGTCCGCGCCGGCGCCGTGCCCGCCGGGCGCAACCCCGTGGCCGCGGCGCTCGACGCGCTGGCGCCCTACCGGCTGTACGTGGCGCGGGCGCTGGCCGAGGGCTGGGCGGCGCCGCTGTTCGACGGCATCGCCGAGCTGAGCGAGCGGTGGCTGGAGGAGCTCGACGAGACCCGCACCGACGAGCCGTTCGCCGGGCGCAGGGCGCGCGCGACCGTGTCCACGGCCATGTCGCTGTCGGTCGGCGTGCTGCACAAGCACGTCTCCCGCGGCCTCGGCGTGGACGTGTTCAGCCCCGAAGGCGCCCACCTGCTCGCGCTCACCCTGCTCGACCTCTACTCCCACCCCCTGCTGACCCCGGAGGCGGCGGCGGAGCTGCGGGACGCACTCGGCAAGCACCCCGGAAGCGGATGACCCCGCTCAGACAGGCTCTTTCGTGGCGGACCCGCTCAGGACAGGAAGTCGGTCAGCGTCGGAAGCAGCGCCTCAGGCCGGCCGAGCACGCCGTGGTCCTCGCCCGGCAGGACCACGTGCCGGGCGCCCGGCACGGCGTCGGCGACGGCCCGCACGGCGTCCAGCATCCACTTCGGGGACTGGTCGCCGCCGATCGCCAGGGTGGGCACGGTGATGCGGGACAGCCGCTCGACCGGCAGTGACTGCCCCGGACCGCACACGGCGGCGTCGTAGGCGAGCGTGTGCGCCAGAGCGGTGAACCAGCCCCACACGGGCTCCGACCGCATGCCCGCCACGGCCTCCGCGGGCACGTCGGCGCCCTCGGTCAGGAACAGCGCCACGGCCTCGTCGCGGCGGTCCCCCTCGACGAGGGCGCGCAGGCGCTCGGCGAAGTCGCCGCCGGGCGCGGTGCGCGCGCCGTCCACGACGTACGGCGGCTCGTAGACGGCCAGGCGGGCGATCGGCAGCCCGTACGCCGCGGCCTCCAGCGCGAGGATGGCGCCGGAGGAGTGGCCGAAGACGCTCGCCGAGCCGCCCGCGTGCTCGATCAGCGCGGCGAGGTCCTCGATCTCCCGCTCCACGGCGTAGGCGGGCGCGTCGCCGCTGCCGCCCCGGCCGCGGCGGTCGTGGGCGATCGCGCGGAAGCCGGGGGCGAGCGCGGCGGCGAGGGCGGCGACGGTGGTGCGGTCGTTGAAGGCACCGCCCACCAGGATCACCGGGTGGCCCTCGCCGCTGCTCTCGAACGCGATGCGGGTGCCGTCGGCCGAGGTGACGGTCTGAACCGTGGACTGCATGTCGAACTCCTTCTGCGGGCTCCTGTCACGAGGAGGTCGGAGCCGTCCCACGCTTCTCTACATGCTTCTACCGGAAAATTCGCGGATCGGCCTGAAGGCCGCGCGAGAGCCGGACGGTGATGAACTCGTTGTCGTCGGGACGGCCCGGCGTACGGCCGTTGGAGAAGGGGAAGTTGTTGTCGTCCAGGAGGCCGAGGGTGCGGTCGTCGAGGACGACGACGTCCTCGATGGTCTGGAACGGGAACCTGAACGTGCCGGGCGTGCCGCCGATGCCGCGCGGGTCGGCCAGGTCGAGCAGGTCGGCCACCTGCGTCTTGTCCAGGGCGCCGTCGTGGTCCCTGTCGCGCGTGTCGGCCAGGTAGACGCGCTTGACCTTGGCCGCGTCGCCCTGGAGGTTGTCCCGCTCGATGATCAGGAAGCGGTTCGCGTCCACGGCGACGGCGTCACCGATGGAGTGCGCGGGGTCCTCCAGCCGGTACGTCCACGTGCGCCCGGTGTATGCGCGCTTGCGCAGGTCGAACTCGTTCATCCGCAGAGTGCCCGCGGGGTCGCCGTTCACCGTGCCTTCGAGCAGCGGGTAGAGCCGGCGGCCGTCCACCGACCTGGCCATGCCCTCGAAGCCCTTGGAGCTGGCCAGGTCGGGCTGGGCGCCGTTCAGCCACGGGTTCTCGGGGGCCTTGACGCCGGGCAGCTCGATCGGGGCGTCGAGCAGCCGGCCCTTGCGGTCGAAGTGCAGCAGGAACGGGCCGAACTCGTCGCCGATCCAGTACGTGCCGTCCGTCGCGCGCACGATCGACTCGACGTCGAAGTCGGAGCCCGTCAGCGTGCGGTCCTTGCGGGTCAGGGCGAACGGGACGAGCCCCCGCGGATCGGTCAGGTTGAAGCCGCCGAGCACCTCGACCCTCTTGGCGGCGAAGTCCGGCTTGACGCGGTGCACGCGCAGGAGGAAGTCGGCGCTGTTGGCCTTGTTGCCGAAGCCGTTGTCGGACAGCACGTCGAAGGTGCCGTCATGGCGGCGGGCGATGCCGCTGAAGCCCTGCACGGGCTGGCCGGGGAAGGGCGGGGTGACGCCGTTGACCGGCGCGGTGCCGAGGAGGGAGCCCGACGGCTCGCTGCCGGGCACGTAGGTCTGCGCGGGCAGCGCGGCGAAGCCGGTCAGCGTGGCCCGGCCGAACGTGGCGGGTCCGCGGTCCTCGGGCCGGGCGGGATCGGCCATGGCGGCGGTGGCCGGGGCGGCGAGGGCGAGCGCGACGGCCGCCGCGCACGTCAGGATGGTGATGCGTCTCATGGCGGGCACGCTAGAGGCGGCACATGACGGCATTCCGAACACGAGACGACCTACAGGGACGCTCATGGATGAATCGGACATCATTGCCAGTCAGTCCCGAGCCCGATGACCTGCGCACATGCCTGGACGAAAGGCGCGGACGATGGGAAACGCGACGGCCACCCCTGCCCTGGGTCGGGCGGGGGTGGCCGGGCGATGCTTTGTGCGGGATGACGATCTCGGGCCTGATCAGGCAGTTGCCCCGACCGGGTTCGCCAGAGCCTGGGCATGGAAGGCCAGGCTCCGGTTCATCGGGACAACTGAGTGATCACGCGATGATCGTTGATGCTGCCGAGGTGTGTCAGGCGGCGGAGATGCCGGCGCTGGCGGCGCGGCGCATGCGACGGCGACGCTCGCTGGCGCGCTCGTCCTCGTTGAGACCGCCCCACGTGCCGTACTTCTCCGGCCGGGACAGCGCGTAGTCTAGGCACTCGTTGCGGACAGGGCACCCGGCGCAGATCGCCTTGGCCTTCCGCTCACGTACGTCACGCTCGGGCTGCCGCTCCCCGTCGGGGCCGAAGAAGAGCACGAGATCCTCACCCCGGCACGCGGCATCATCCTGCCAACCCCAGCTGGGGCGCGGGCGGGCGAGCTGCCGACGTACCTGAGACATGAGAAAACCACCTTCGTGAGAGGTATTTCGGTAATTGAGCCGCATTGGACGCTTTTGGCGTCACTGTTCCAACGCAAGGACGGGCCGTGATGTTCCCTAGTCAGGCGAGGGCGGGCGTGGCGTACCGCACAGGCGTGAGCCTGTCCAGCGAAACCAGCCGGTAGGTGGTGATCGTCTCGGCGCAAGCCGTACCACACGGCGCTGTGAACGCCGATGGCTCAACCACAACCTGGAACCGGACGTCTCCGCAGCGCACGACTGCTTCGGTGACGTCGCCGTCCGACCTGGAGGATTCCACGGCCACTGCGCCGACGGAGCACTCTCCCGTATGGGCTCGGGCAAAATGCTCGACGGCTTGCAATGGCTCAGGGATGCCTGCGCGCCCCGGAGACGGTCGAGGATGACCTCGCCCGACCGGTACGCGTTAGCCGCTGCCAGTGCAGCAGCCTGAGACATGCTGCCGTAGAAAATTCCGTGTGGCAAGCACACGAGGTTGGCGGCGTAGCGATCGCCGCCAACGTGTGACGTTTCCCACACTCTGTCGGGCAAAGATTCGGCCAGCGACCGAGCGAGGGGTAGTCCAATGCGGGCGCAGCACGCATTGCGCTTGGCGTGCGTGCAGACCAGAAATACCGGCTCGTCATCAAGTATGCAGGACTCCGGGAGCACTCCGGCCACGAAGGCGTCCAGGTCAAGATCGTCCGGACCTGCGACGACACCGCTGGCCAACCAGGGGTGGTCGCCCGCCGCGTACGCCAATAGCACACGGATGCCCTGGTCCCGCTGGCGGGTTCGCTTGCCCGGACGCCTGATGAGCTGGGGCCTGATACCGCGTTCGAGCGCTCTGCGCACGAGTTCGGAGATTTCTTCAGGAAGTTGCAAGCTTTCCAGGTGGGACGGCCACGCGCCGGCGTACTCGACGAGCAGCCAGAGCCGGGCTCCCACGGTGGCGCTGGCCAGGGTGGGCATGGCTCCCGTGTGGCAGCCCGCCGGATGCTCGCATCCCCTCGCCAACGCCTCCCCCTTCCCGACGAATTAGGTAAGGATAACCTAACGCATTGGCGGGTTTGGGGCCGGGGTCAGGTGATCCCGAGCACGTCGCGTGTCGCGGGCAGCGCCCGGTCGCGGTCGGCGGCGACCAGGCCGATCCGGGTCCTGCGGTCCAGCAGGTCGGCCTCGTCGAGCGCGCCCTCGTGCCGGACCGACCAGAGCAGGTCGCCCTCGGTCAGGCCCAGCCCGACCTCCTCGGGGTGGGCCTTGACCAGCTCGTACGCCGCCGCGGCCTCGCTGCCGTACCGCTCGGCCAGCCGGGGCGGCACCCCGTCCGGCTGCGGGCCCGCGCCGACCAGTGGGATCTGCTTCGTCCGGCTCGGTCCGGCGCTGAGCTCTTTGAGGGAGACGGCCCGGTCGATGGCGTCCTCGGCCATTCGCCGGTATGTGGTGAGCTTGCCCCCGACGACCGTGACCACACCGCCGTCCGACAGGACCGCGTGCCGGCGGGAGAGGTCCGCCGTGCGGCCGTCCGCGGCCAGGAGCGGCCTCAGGCCCGCGTACGCGCCCGCGACCGCCTCAGGTGTCACCCGAGTCTCCAGAATGCCGTTCAGCACCTCCAGGAGCGCTGTGACGTCCTCCGCGGGCACCTCGGGGACGTCGGGCACCGGCCCGTCCACCGGTTCGTCGGTCAGCCCGACGTAGACGCGGCCGTCGCCCTGGGGGAGTACGAGCGCGAATCGGTTGCTCTCTCCGGGAATGGGCACGTGCATGCCGGCGATCAGCCCCGGCAGCGTCCCGGCGTCGAGCACGAGGTGGCTGCCCCGGGACGGCCGCAGCCGTACCGCCGGGTCGAGCTGCCCGGCCCACACGCCCGTCGCGTTGACCACCGCCCTGGCCCGGATGGTGAACCGCTCGCCGGTCAGCTCGTCGCGCACCTCGGCGCCCTCGTCCGTGAGCCGCAGGGCGCGGCAGCGGGTCAGGACGCGGGCGCCGTGCCCGGCGGCGGTCCTGGCCAGCGCCACGACCAGGCGGGCGTCGTCGAGCAGCCGGCCGTCCCACGACAGCAGGCCGCCGCGCAGGCCGTCGCGCGCCAGCACCGGCGCGAGCGTGTGGGCGCGCGCCGCGCCGAGCCGCGTGGGGCCGGGCAGCAGGCGGCGCGGCGTGCGCGCGGCGGTCCGCAGCCCGTCGCCGAGCCGGTAGCCGGTCATCACCAGGGCGGCCTGCCGCGGGGAGACCGCCGGCGTCAGCGGCAGCAGGTACGGATGGGCCTTGACCAGGTGCGGAGCCGTCGTCCTGAGCAGGATGCCGCGCTCGACCGCGCTCTCGTAGGCCACGTCCACCTGGCCCTTGGCCAGGTAGCGCAGCCCGCCGTGGACCATCTTGGAGCTCCACCTCGACGTGCCGAAAGCCAGGTCGTGCGCGTCGACCGCCGCTACGCTCAGCCCGCGGGAGGCGGCGTCGAGGGCCGCGCCGGCTCCCGTCGCGCCGAGCCCCACCACCAGCACGTCCAGCCGCTCGGCGGCGACCACGCCCAGTTCGTACGACCTTCTGCGGGCGTTCAGCGAGCTATCCAAGGTAGGCCTCCAGCAGGGCGGTGAGTTCGGCGTCCAGGTCGTCGAGCGTCACGGGGTCGAGCATCGTGGGGGCCGACAGCAGGAACGACTGGGCGACCAGCAGCACGGCCCGCGCCCTGGCCGGCCCGCCGACCGCCGGCTCCAGCAGGGCCAGCACCGCCTCGTGGCTCGCCCCCCGCCGGTCCAGCAGGTACGGCAGCAGCAGCTCCGGGTCCGCCTCCACGATCTTCCGCCACAGCGGGTGCCCGCGCAGCCCGCGTACGCCCGCCACGATCGCGGGCACCGGGGCGGACAGGTCGAGCCCCGACACGACCGCGACCCACTCCCGCGTCATCAGGTCGGCGACCAGCGAGCGCACGTCCGGCCAGCGGCGGTAGATCGTCATCCGCGACACGCCCGCCCGCTTGGCCACGTCCGTGAGCGTGGTCCTGCGCACGCCGTAGGCCAGCACGCACGCGCGGGCCGCGTCCAGCACACCCTCATTGTGACGATTCGACGTCATGTGTCACAGTGTATGCGTGACCGGTGAACCCATGCTGTGGAGTGGCTGGGGCGACCCCGCCAAGGCCCGCGAGCTGCCCGAACAGATCCGCAAGCTGCTGCACGACCTGCTCGGCGTGCGCGCGCCCGAGACCCCGGCCGCCGCCATCGAGGAGGTCCGGCTGCCCCCGGTCGCGCTGCCCGAGCCGGTGCTGGCCGCGCTCGCGGCCGTCACCGGGCCCGCGCACGTGCTGACCTCCCACGAGGCCAGGCTGCGGCACACGCGCGGCAAGTCCACGCCCGACCTGCTGCGGATGCGCGCGGGAGACGGCTCCGACGCCCCCGACGCGGTCGTGCTGCCCGGCTCGCACGACGAGGTGGAAGAGCTGCTGCGGCTGTGTGCGGCCGAGCGGGTCGCGGTCGTGCCCTTCGGCGGCGGCACCTCCGTCGTCGGCGGGCTCGTGGCCGCGCGGGCCGGCTTCACCGGCGTGATCGCGCTCGACCTGGGCAGGCTCGACCGGCTCCGCTCGGTCGACGCCGAGTCGATGGTGGCCGACTTCGAGCCCGGCGTGCGCGCCCCCGAGGCCGAGCGGCTGCTCGCCGAGCACGGCCTCACGCTGGGGCACTTCCCCCAGTCCTTCGAGTACGCCACGCTCGGCGGCTTCGCCGCGGCCCGCTCCAGCGGCCAGGCCTCGGCCGGGTACGGGCGCTTCGACGACATGGTCGTCGGCCTCACCCTGGCGACGCCGTCCGGGACGCTGGAGCTCGGCCGCGCGCCCAAGTCCGCGGCCGGGCCCGACCTGCGCCAGCTCGTCCTCGGCTCGGAGGGGGCGTTCGGCGTCATCACGTCGCTGCGGCTGCGGGTGCGCAGAAGGCCGGCCGAGCGGCGCTACGAGGGCTGGCGGTTCGAGTCGTTCCGAGCGGGGACGGCCGCCGTGCGGGCACTCGCCCAGGAAGGCCCGCTTCCCACCGTGCTGCGGCTCTCCGACGAGACCGAGACCATGATCGGCCTGGCCCGGCCGGACGCGATCGGCGGCGGCGGCTCCGGCTGCCTGGTGATCCTCGGCGTCGAGGGCGACTGGATCGGCCACCGGCACGCCGCGGCCGCCGCGGTGCTGGCCCGGCACGGCGGCGAGCCGCTGGGGCCCGAGCCCGGCCAGGCGTGGGAGCACGGCCGCTTCTCCGCGCCGTACCTGCGTGACTCGCTGCTCGGCGCGGGCGCCACCGTGGAGACCCTGGAGACGGCCGGCTTCTGGTCGAACCTGCCGCGTCTGTACGACGCGGTCCGGCTGGCCCTGCTCGGGGCGCTCGGCTCGCCGCTGGTCATGTGCCACGTCTCCCACGTGTACGAGACCGGCGCCTCGCTGTACTTCACCGTCGTGACCCCGCAGCAGGGCGACCCGGTCGAGCAGTGGGAGCGGGCCAAGGAGGCGGTGAACGCGGCCATCGTCGAGGCCGGCGGGACGATCTCGCACCACCACGGGGTGGGCCGCGACCACCGGGACGCCTACGGCGCGGAGCTGGGCCCGCTGGGCGTGGGCGTGCTCCAGGCCGTCAAGGACCGGCTGGACCCGGCCGGGATACTCAACCCGGGGGTGCTCGTCCCTCAGTCGCCGCCGGGGATCTGATCGGCCTCCGCCAGCGTCTCGGCGGCGTCGCTGTAGCGGTGGAGTGCCTCGTACGCCTCGGCCAGCCGGTAGAGGGAGACCGCGAGGTGGCCGCCGTCCAGCCCGCGGCTGAGCGCCACCGCCTCCTGCGCCATGGGCAGCGCCTCGGTGGCGCGGGAACGGTCGAGCAGCAGCCTGGCCGTCGTGCGCAGGCAGTGGGCCAGCAGGCCGGTGTACTCGGCGGGGGAGCGGGCGGCCAGCGCCCGGCTCTGGGCGACGGCCTCGCGCGCCCGGTCGACGCCCCGGCCGCCCCGCCGGGGGAGGGTGAGCGCGTAGGCGAGTAACGCCTGCACGGCCGCCGCGTCGGGGCTGCCCATCCGGGTCGCGTCGTCCGGGCCGTTCCGGTTCATGGGAGCCCACCTCCGCGTCCCAAGGGCTTGCTTGGGGACGTGAGGTTACACCATGCCGCACCATCTGTGTTTCCGGGAGTACGGAGAGTGGAGTGTGCGCGAATGGTGGATGCCGGTAAAGATGTGGTCATGGTGGAAGTCGCGGCCGAGCGCGGGAAGCAGCATTCCTCACGGGTGTCGAAGGCGGGGGCCGGCTGGGCCTGTGCGGAACCGGGGACGTTTGCCCAGCTCAGACCGGACAAGGGCGGATTCACCTGGCTGAATTTACGCACACTCTGGTTGTCCAGGAACGAGATCCTGGCGAGCTTGTTCGGTGATCCTTCGGGGGAGGTGCGGAAACGGTGGATCGCGGCACAGGAAGCCCGCGGGATAGATCCGGAATTTCGCATCAAGCCCGGCGTCGGGGGAAATTTCAATTTCCTGATTCTGGGCGACACCGGCGAGGGCGACGCCTCCCAGTACGCCGTCGTCCCCGGGATGCTCAGGCTCGGGCAGGACACCTCGTTCGCGGTCATCGCCAGCGACGTCATCTACCCGACGGGGTCGGGCAACGAGTACGGGGACAAGTTCTTCCGCCCGTACAAGGACTACGAGGCGCCGATCTACGCGATCCCCGGCAACCACGACTGGTACGACGGGCTCGGCGGCTTCATGCGGGTCTTCTGCGACGCCCCGCCGCTCAAGCCGAAGCCGGACCGCGGGCTGCGCGGGCTGCTGTGGCGCAAGCCGGAGACGATCGACGAGGGCAGGCTGGCAGAGGCGCGCAAGCTCCGGGGGCGGCCGGCCCAGCAGGCCGCGCAGCCGGCGCCGTACTGGGTGATCGAGAGCGACAGCCTGCTGGTCGTGGGCGTGGACACCGGCATCAAGAACGTGCTGGACAAGGCGCAGACGGCCTGGTTGCGCCGTGTCTCGCTGGACCCGCGGCCGAAGATCCTGGTGACCGGGAAGCCCATCTACACCGGCAACGTCCACAAGCCGTCACCGCTGGAGGAAGGCGGCACGATCGATGACATCGTGCGCGACCCGGCCCACCGGTACGTCGCGGCCATCGGCGGGGACGTGCACAACTACCAGCGCTATCCGGTCAAGGTGGGCGACCGGGTGATCCAGTACATCGTGACCGGCGGCGGCGGCGCCTTCATGCACGCCACCCACATCATCGGCAGGGTGGACGTCGCCGGCGTGGCCGAGGACGAGTTCAAGTGCTACCCGCTGCGCGGCGACTCGCTGTCCTTCTACAGCCAGCTCTACGCCCGCCGGCTGCGGATGAAGTGGCTCTGCCTCACCCCCGACGAGGCGGTGTGCATCATGTCCAGCCAGATCGGCAACCGGCCGGCCCGGCCGGTCGAGGGCGCGGTCACGGTCACCCGGCGGATGCGCTGGGCGGCGCGGCTGCTCGGGGCCTGGCCGTGGCCGTTCAGGCTGCCCGTGGACAAGGTGTTCCACCGCTTCCTGTCGGAGCTGTCCGACTGGGACCAGCCGCCGTTCTTCAAGCAGTTCCTGCACGTGTCGGTCACGCCCGACCGGCTGACCCTGCGCTGTTTCGCCGCCACCGGCTGCCTGGAGCAGGAGCTCCGGCCGCCGCTGGAGGACGAGGTGCACATCGATTTGTCGTAGCTGTTTGGCACCCTTATGTGCGTGTATGTCGTGGTTGCGGGGGAGACGGTACTTCCCGTCGGTGGAACGGCCCGGCGCGCGGCCGGCCCGGCGTCCGCGGTGCGGGAGCTGGAGTCCGGGGGCGGGCCGCGGTGGGTCTGGGCCGACACGCGGGAGACGTACCCGCCGCTGCTGGAGCAGGGCGTGCGGGTCGCGCGCTGCCACGACCTCGCGCTCACCGAGGGGCTGCTGCTCGCCCACGAGGGCCGCTACGGCGAGCCGCGCTCGGCGCGGGCCGCCCACGCCCGGCTGCACGGCCTGCCGGTGCCCGACGACCAGCCGAGCGTGCCCGGCACGCTGTTCGCGCCCGAGCCGCTGCCCGCCGAGGCGGTGGCCGAGGTGCTGGCCGACCAGCTCCGCCGGATCGAGGAGCTGCCCGAGCCCGGCCGCTTCCGGCTGCTGGTCGCCGCCGAGTCCGCGGGCGCGCTGGTCGCCGCCGAGATGTCGCACGAGGGCATGCCCTGGCGCCGGGACGTGCACGACGCGCTGCTCACCGACATGCTCGGCCCGCGGCCCGTGCACGGCATGCGCCCGGCCAAGCTCCAGGCGCTGGCCGACGAGGTGGCGGCGGCCTTCGGGCGCCCGGTCAACCCCGACTCGGTGCAGCAGCTCGTCAAGGCGTTCAAGGGGGCCGGGGTGGCGCTGAAGACGACCCGGTCGTGGGAGTTGAAGAAGATCGACCACCCCGCCGTCGCGCCGCTGCTGGCCTACAAGGAGCTGGCCCGGCTCTACAGCTTCCACGGCTGGGTGTGGGCCGACCAGTGGGTGCGCGGCGGGCGCTTCCGCCCCGAGTACGTCGTCGGCGGCGTGGTGTCCGGCCGGTGGGCGACCAGCGGCGGCGGGGCGCTGCAGATCCCCAAGGTGATGCGCCGGGTCGTGGTGGCCGACGAGGGGTGGACGCTGGTCGTCGCCGACGCGGCCCAGCTGGAGCCGAGGGTGCTGGCCGCGATGGCCGGCGACGGCGGGCTGGCCAGGGCGGCGGGGGAGATCGACCTGTACTCGGCGCTGGCCCAGTCGTTCGGCGGCGAGCGCGGGAACGCCAAGATCGCGATGCTGTCCGCCATGTACGGCGGCACCAGCGGCGACGCCTCCAAGCTGCTGGCCGTCATGCGCCAGCGCTTCCCCAAGGCGTACCAGTTCGTGGAGGACGCGGCCAAGGCCGGGGAGGAGGGGCGGCTGGTGCGGTCGTGGCTCGGGCGGACCAGCCCGCCGCCGTCCGGGCGGTGGAAGGAGCTGGTGTCCGGCCCGGAGGGCGGCCGGGCGGCCCGCGACCGGGGCAGGTTCACCAGGAACTTCGTGGTGCAGGGCACCGCGGCCGAATGGGCCCTGGCGTTGCTGGCGGTGCTGCGCGGGCTGCTGCCCGAGCCCGCCAGGCTGGTGTTCTTCCAGCACGACGAGGTCATGGTGCACTGCCCGCTGGAGCAGGCGGAGGAGGTCGCCGCGGCGGTGACGGCGGCGGCGGCCGAGGCGAGCAGGCTGCTGTTCGGCTCGACCCCGGTGCGCTTCCCGATGGAGACCGTCGCCGTGGGGTGCTACGGCGACGCCAAGTGACCGTTGGAAGACCGTCGCCGTGGGGTGCCACGGCGATGCCAAGTGAGCGTTCAGGCCGGTCGGGCGCGGTCGCGGTACCGGGCCGAGACCAGCCAGAGCCCGGCCAGGGTGACCATGACGCCGACGACCAGGCCGAGCACGCCGTAGGACAGGATGCCCACGATGGCGCCCGCGATGATCGTCCCGGTGGCGCCGCAGACGTTCATCAGCAGGTCGGACAGGCCCTGCACGGCGGGCCGGCGGTCGATCGGCACCGACTCGGTGACCAGCGCCGACCCGGCCACCAGCCCGCACGACCAGCCGAGCCCGAGCACGATGAGGGCCGTCGTCACCTGCCACACCCGGTGCCCCGCCGTGCCCGCCAGGACGGCCGCGGCCAGCAGCAGCGCCGAGCCGAGCACCAGCACCGGCACCTTGCCCGCCCGGTCGGCCAGCCAGCCCACGACCGGCGAGAACATGTACATGCCGGCGATGTGCAGGCTGATCACCAGGCCGATGACGTTGAGGTTCGAACCGTCGTGGTGGAGCTTGACGGGGGTCATCGACATGATCGAGACCATCGCGGTGTGGGCCACCGCGATCATGACGAGCGCGCGGCGGGCCATGGGGGTCTCGCGCAGCGTGCGCAGGCCCGTCCTGATCGTGCGGTGGCGGCCGGGGCCGGGCTCGGGGGCGCCGTCCAGCTCGCGGGCCAGCTTGAGCGGGTCCGGGCGCAGGCCGCCGATGATGATCACCAGCGCCACGGCGAACGCCAGCGCCGCGAACGCGAACGGCCCCGCCTTGGCCGCCAGCCCCGCCTCGATCCCCATCCGGTCGGCGGGCTCGGCCAGGTTGGGCCCGGCGACCGAGCCGACGGTCGAGGCCCACACCACCAGCGACAGGTGCCGGGCCGCGTGGCCCTTTGGTGACAGGTCGGTGGCCGAGTAGCGGGCCGCCAGGCTGCCCGCGCTGCCGCCGCCGACCAGCACCAGGCCGGCCAGCAGCAGCGGCCAGTTGCCCAGGCTGATCGCGGCCACCGAGATCGCGCAGCCCGCCAGCGCGGCCAGGTAGGTCAGCGACAGGCCGACCCGGCGGCCTCCCAGGCTCGACAGCCGCGCGGTCGGCAGCGCGAGCAGCGCCGCTCCGAGCACGGTCGCCGTTCCGGCGAACCCGCTGATCACGGTCGAGCCGGACAGCTCGTCCACGACCACCGAGCTGAGCGCCAGCCCGACGGCCACCCCCACACCGCCCACGATCTGCGCGGCGGACAGGACGACCAGGGTTCGACGCTGGACGCCGGCGAGGTCAGGCAGGGCAACGGGGGGTTTCGTGGGGGTGCTGGTCACCTGTGAAGTCTCGCATAGCCCCCGACATCCACCCAAAGAGGACAGGCATCCATTTCTATTGGGAAAGGTGCCTTTTTCAGAGGATGGTGACGGAATCCCCCACGGTGATCGTGCCGGGGGCGTCCGGGATCAGGTTGATGCCGAACCAGACCTTGCCGTCCCACTTGCGGTGGCGGGACAGCGTCCTGATGGGCTCCTTGCCCTTGGTGTACGTCGCGGTGTCGATCGTGGTCAGCACGCAGCGGTCGCAGCCCTTGGTCACCCGGAAGGTGACCGCGCCGATGCGCAGCCGCTTCCAGTCGTCCTCGGCGAACGGCCGCTCCACCCCGTCGATCACCACGCTGGGCCGGAAGCGGTGCATGGGCAGCGGTGCGGGGACCTCCTCGCCGCGCTCGGCCGCCGTCTCGGCGATCCAGTCGTTGAGCCGGCCGAGTGAGGCGGTCGTGGTCAGCAGCAGGGGGTAGCCGTCGGCCAGGCTCACCCGGTCGCCGGGCAGGCCGTACTCGGGGTTGACGGGACGGCGGGTCGGGTCGTCGAGCCAGGCCAGCCGCGCCGGGCGGCCGATCAGGTCCGACAACCAGCGCGCCGCGTCGTCGCCGCAGTCGGTGAGCTCGACCGGCGTGCGCCAGACGTCCACGGTGGTCATGACGGCGGGCATGGTGGGGGTGACCCGCAGCGGGGGCGCGTGCGGGCCGGTCAGCGTGAGGGTGTCGCCGTCGAGCTGCGCCACGCAGGCCAGCAGCATGGGGTGCTCGCGGGCGGTCAGCAGGCCGCCCTGGCCGTCGGTCACCAGGTAACGCCGGTCGCCGGCCAGCCCCCACGGCTGCACCTCGGCCTCATGGACGTCGTGCCCCGCGGTGGACTTGACGGGATAGAAGTGGATGCTCGCCAGTTCCATGGCCAGGACCGTACCTCACGGCCTCGGGACGGCCTCGGCCCGGTGGGCCGCGGCGACCGGCTCCCGGCCCGGACGGGCGGACAGGGCCACCACGCCCAGGGCCGCCACGCCGAGCACGGCGCCGATCCAGCCGACGGACGGGTATCCGGCACCCGCCCCGATGGCCAGCCCGCCGAGCCACGGCCCGACGGTGATGCCGACGTTGAAGGCGCAGACGTTCATCGCGGCGGCCATCGTGGGGGCGTCCTTGGCCAGGGCGAAGACGCGGGTGTTCAGCGTCGGGTTGGTGGCGAAGCCGAACCCGCCGAGCAGCAGGACCAGCGGCACGGCCAGCACCGCGACCGGCGCGGCCAGGGCCAGCAGGACCGAGGTCACGACCAGCCCGGCGATGCCCGCGTACAGGGTCGCGAAGGGGCGCGTGTCGGCGGTGCGCCCGCCGATCGTGATGCCGATCACCGCGCCGACCCCGTACAGCGCCAGGACGGCGGGCACCCAGGCGGCCCGCAGGCCGGTCGTGTCGACGAGCATCGCGCTCAGGTAGCTGAAGGAGACCAGCAGCCCGCCGGTCGCCAGGGCGGTGGTGGCGAAGGCCAGCCACAGGCGCGGGCTCAGCATCGAGCGGAGCTGCTCGGCCACGCCCGGCGCGGACTCCCGCTCCGGCCGGCCGCCGGGGATCGTGGCCAGCACGCCCAGGGCCGCCAGCGCCGACAGCGCGGCCACGGCCCAGAACGCGGCGCGCCAGCCGAGGTGCTGGCCGATGACCGTGCCCAGGGACAGCCCGACGACGGTGGCCACGGTCAGCCCGCCCGCCACGATGCTCATCGCCCTGCCCCGGGCGTTCGGCGGCACCAGGCCGACCGCCGTGGAGGCCGCGACCGCCCAGAACCCGGCGTAGACGAAGGCGCCCGCCACGCGGGTGGCGAACAGCAGGCCGTAGCTGGTGGTCAGGGCTCCGGCCACGTGGGTCAGCGCGAAGACCGCCATGAACGTCAGCAGTGCCGTCCGGCGGGGCCAGCGCATCGTCACGACGGCCAGCACCGGCGCCCCCACCAGCATCCCGATCGCGAACGCCGAGATCAGCAGCCCCGCGTCGGGGACGGACACGCCGAGGTCGGCGGCCATCTCCGGCAGCAGTCCGGCCAGCATGAGCTCCGAGGTGCCCTGGGCGAAGATCGCCAGCCCCAGGATGAACACCGCCAGCGGCATGAGAACTCCTCTGTTTTAGAACGCTCAGTACAAAACTCGGGCATGAAAAAACAGGTGGGTGGGGGTCAGAAAGCGGTCAGCGCCGTCGTCGCGATGGATTCGAGCACCGCCCGGCCCGCCCCGCCCCGGGCCGCGACGCGCAGGCCGCTGACCGTGGCCACGACGAAGTGCGCGAGGGCCAGGGCGTCCTTGTCCGCGCCGATCTCGCCGCGGGCCTGGCCGCGCTCGATCGCGCCCCGCATCGCCTCCACCCGCCGCTCGCCGTCGCGGCGCAGCAGGACGGCGATCTCCGGGTCGTGCGGAGCCAGCTCCACCAGGGCGTTGACCACCAGGCAGCCGGCCGGGTCGCCGGCCCCGGGGTCGACCGCCTGCCACAGCACGGTCCTGATCTTCTCCACGGCGGGCGCGTCGGAGGCCATGAGCTCGATCAGCGCGGACGTGCGCTCCTCCTGGTAGCGGCGCAGGGCCCGCTCGTAGAGGTCGCGCTTGCTCGCGAAGGTGTTGTAGATGCTGCTGCGGCCCAGGCCGGTGGCCTCGCACAGGTCCTGGGTCGAGGTGCCTTCGTAGCCCGCGTCCCAGAACGCGCGCATGGCCGCCTCGACGGCGCGGTCCTCCTCGAACATCCGTGGTCGTGCCATGACGAGCACGCTAGCACGTTTTGGAATGATCAGTGCAATATGGGTCAGGTGGTCTGGCGGAACGTGTCCAGGAACACCTTGCGGGCCCCGGCCTGGTCGTCCCACTTCAGCTCGGGCATGTCGAACGCGATCGTGAAGGCGGTCTTGTCGTCGAGCGTGACGTACCGGGTCAGGGCGTGCATCGGGACGCCGTCCTTGGAGGTGTAGGTGTACTCCCAGTCGGCGGCCTTCCAGTCGCGGTAGTCGACGGCCTGGAGCTGCACCTGGATGTAGCCCTCCACGCCGCCGTCGGCCTCGCGCCGGCTCAGCTCGGCGAGCCCGTCGGCCTGTGGGGCGGCCTGCTCGACGACGATCCGGGTGCCGGAGTCCTTGGGGCCGGTGAAGGTGGCCGCGTCCCCCGAGGCGGCCAGCTTCCAGCCGTCCGGGACCGCCGCCGCGAAGCCGGGCGGGGTGTGCTCCTTGTAGCCGTCGGGCACCGGCGACGGCCCGGACTTCCGCGGCGCCTGGCTGGCGGCGGCCGTCGACTGCGTGCCGGGCGAGACCTGCGGCGAGCCGCCGGACAGGATGACCACGATCGCGCCGATCACCATGGCCACGCCCGCGACCGCGCCGGCGATCAGCAACGGCGTGGGCCTGCCGCCACGCATCCAGGGGCCGTCGCCCTCCTGGACCCTGCGGCGGCTCGTGCCCGCCCGCGAAGGACCGCTGCGCGCGGGGCCGTTGCGCGTGGGGCCGGTCCGGGTGGAGCCGGTGCGCGAGGAACCGGTCCGGGTGGAGCCGGTGCCCGACGAGCCGGCGCGTGCTCCGGCGCCGGAGCCGGGCAGGGTCGCCAGGCGGCTGTGGCTGATGTCGTGCGACAGGTCGCGCGAGTGCTCGCGCAGTTCGTCGGCCGAGGCCAGCGGCCACGGGGCCGGGACGGCGGCCGCCCTGCTGTCCGTGGTCAGCGGCAGGATCGGCTGCGGCGCGGGCGGGACGGGCGCGTCGAGGTCGTCGAGGTCCTCGGCGGGCGGTTCCATCCGGTGCGGGCCGGACGGGCCGCCGAAGGCGTCGAAGCCGCCGGCCGGGGACGGGAGCCGGTCGGTGCGATGGCTGCCCGACGGGCTCGACAGGCCGTCGTAGGGCGGCACCGCGTACCCGCCCGCCGGGCCGGCCAGCGGGTCGTACGGCACCCGCACCGGCCCCGAAGGGGTCTCCACGATGCGCGAGGGCATCGGCCCGGACGGGTGCTCCAGCGGCGGCAGCATCCCCAGCGGCGTCGGGTCGGACTCGGCCGGCAGCGTCTCGGGCGGGCGTGGACGGGCCGAGCCATGGGCGCGCAGCACCGCTTCCAGCAGGTCGGCGACCTGCTCCGCGGTGAGCCGCTCGGCCGGGTTCTTGCGCAGCAGTCCCTCGATCACCGGCAGCAGCGCCCCGGCCCGCTGCGGCCTGATCGGCTCCTGGGTGAGCACCGCGCCCAGCACCGCGATCGCGTCCGGCCCCTCGTACGGTGGCCGCCCCTCCACGGCCGCGTACAGCGTCGCGCCGAAGGACCACAGGTCGGCCGCCTGCCCGATCGGCTGCCCGGACAGCCGCTCCGGCGGCACGTACGCGGGCGAGCCCATGAGCAGCCCGGTCTGCGTGATCGTCACGTCGCCCTCGATGGCGGCGATGCCGAAGTCGGTCAGCACCACGCGGTCCGAGGTCAGCAGCACGTTGCCCGGCTTGATGTCGCGGTGCAGGATGCCGGCCGCGTGCGCGTGCCGGAGCGCGTCGAGCACGCGGATGCCGATCTCGGCGGCCTGGATCACCGGCAGCGGGCCGCTCTGCCGCACGGCCTGCTCCAGCGACCAGGCGCGGACCAGCTCCATCACGATCCACGGCCGGCCGTCCTCCTCGACGACGTCGTGGACGGTGACGATGCCCGGATGCGTCAGCCGGGCAGCCGACCTGGCCTCGCGCAGCATGCGCCGGTGCGCCATCTGCTTGCCCGCCTGATCCAGCCCGTACGGCAGGATCAGCTCCTTGACCGCGACGTCCCGGTCGAGCAGCACGTCGTGGGCGTGCCACACCATGCCCATGCCGCCCCTGCCGACCGGCGACATCAAGCGGTAACGCCTGCCGACCAGTCGCCCCTGGCTCTGCGGGTCACCTCCCGGCGCACCCTGGTCCGGGCCGGGCCCGCCGAGCAAGCGGTCGGCTGCCATCTTGCCGCCCCCATTCAGCCTCATCCGTCACATCAGAGCGTGACCACTTCGTGCGGTGGATCGCCGTACGCGCCACCGTGCGCCATGCGCTACTTGCAGATTATGAGGTTCGCCACGATATCGGCGGAAAATCAGTAATGGAAGGCGAAGACCCTTTACAGCTGCTCTGACGTGCAGATATACGGCTTTTCAAACTGATCACTTACTCAGCGGCGAGTGCGATCAAGGCGCTGGTGAACGCCTGTGCGGGCGGCTCCACCAGCCCCGCGCCGACCTGGCCGGTGCCCGCGACGCGTCCCGCGATGCCGGTGTTGACGACCGGCAGAATGCCCGTCCTGGCGACGAGCGTCACGTCGATGCCGACGGGCGTGCCGCGGAATCCGAGCCCGGGAATCTGGTACGCGGGATGCTCGGCGAGCGTGATCTCGTACATCGAGCGGGTGGCCCGTACCGCGTCGGCCACCTCGCCGCCGACGAAGCGCACGATCGCGGGCGCGGCGGCCATCGCGAAGCCGCCCAGCCCGGAGGTCTCGGTGATCGTGGAGTCGCCGATGTCGGGGTTGGCGTCCTGCGGGCCGTACGCGCCGAGGTAGAGGCCGTCGGGCACCCCGGCCGGGCCGGTGAACCAGCGTCCGCCGAGCCCGGAGACCTGCACGCCGAAGTCGGTGCCGTTCCTGGCCATGGCCACGACCAGCGAGGAGCCGGGGATGTCGCGGGCGGCGTCCGTGCTCACCTTGCCCGCGGCCATGCCCGCGTTGAGGAAGAAGTGGTCGTTGCCGTTGATGAAGCGCAGCACCTGCGCCGCCTGCGCGGGCGCGGCCTCCACGAGGGCCGGGGCCAGCTCGCGCAGCAGCAGCGAGGTGGCCGCGCGGTTGCGGTTGTGCAGCTCGTCGCCCATCTGCAGGGCCTGCGCGATCAGCGAGCGCAGGTCGATCGGGCCGGTACGGGCCAGCGTCGCGGCGAGGACCGGGCCGAGCACCTCCTCCATCCAGCGCAGCCGGTCGAGCACCTCGGGGCCGTACGCGCCGTACCGGAGCACCTTGCCCAGGCCCTCGTTGAGCGAGCAGTAGGCGGTGCCGCCGTGCTCCTCGTCGCGTACCTCCAGCAGCCACATCGACGGGCTCACCACGCCCGCCATCGGCCCCACCGTGGCGTGCTCGTGGCAGGGCCGCAGCGCGACCGCGCCCGCCGCCAGCCCGGCCTCGGCCTCCCGCTCGTCGCCCGCCGGGCCCTCCAGCAACATCGCGCCGATCAGCGCGCCGCGCATCGGGCCCGAGGCGCGGTCCCACTCGATCGGCGGCCCGGCGTGCAGGAACGTCCTCGCGGGCAGCACCTCGGCGGCCCGCCGCAGTCCCACCAGGTACGGCCGCGCGCCGGTCAGCCTGCGCACGGCCAGCTCGTTGGCGGCCGTCCTGCGCGGGTCGGCCAGCACCCTGGCCAGGGCGTCGGCGGTGCCGGGCAGCGGCGGCCGCCAGGCCACCGGCGTCGTCGGCACGGCCTGGGCCGTCAGCGCCTCGTCGAGCAGCCCCGCGCCGACGGTGATCACCCGCGGCGGCCCGGACAACAGGCTCACGACACCCTCCCGGCAACACGACGAACGGCGAACGGGCGAATGGCGGGCGGGGTCACAGGAGGCTCCGGGCGTGACCGGCGGCCTCGGCGTTGGAGACGAACACGGCCGCCCCGGCCTCGCGCAGCGCCGCGGCCTGCCGGTGCAGGTCCTGGGGGTCGCCCGCGCTGCCGACCAGCGCCACCACGACCGTGGCCGGCGTACGGGCGACGGCCGGCGCGAGCGAGGCCGCCGGGTCGGGGTCGGCGGCGTGGCCGAGCACGACGTCCATGAGCACCACCTCGTCCGCCCGGACGCGCGACAGGGCCTCCAGGCGCAGCGTCGGGTCGATCATCGGATGCGCCCTGCCCCTGGTGTAGGCGTCGTCCCCGAAGTCGGTGAACTCGCCGGGCCCGGCCAGCACGGCGGCCTCCGCGCAGAGCGTGCCGCCCGAGTACAGGCCCCTGACGCTGCGCGGCTCCCCGCGCAGCGCACCCGGCCACGACGGCCATCCGGGCACGCTGCGGCCCAGCGCCCGCAGCGCCCGCCCGGCCGCCTCGGTGAGGTCGGTCTCCGGCAGCACCGCCTCCACCACCGGCGTGCGCAGCCCGGCGGCCACCTCCCGGACGGCCTCCGCCACGCCGGGGTCGGGCGGCTTGCCGACCAGCACGATCAGCTCGGTGGCCGGATCGTCGTCGAGCAGCCGCAGGGCGCGCATCGTGGCCAGCCCGCCGACCTCGGCCGACAGGTCCCTGCCGCCCACGCCGAGGATGTGGCTGATCCCGGCCTCGGCCCAGTCGAGCAGGCAGGACACCTGCTGGGCGCCGGTGCCGGAGGCGGCGACCAGGCCGACCGGCCCCGGGCGCAGCACGTTGGCGAAGCCGAGCCCGACGCCCGCGATCGAGGCGGTGCCGCAGTCGGGCCCCATGACCAGGACGCCGCGCTCCTCGGCCAGTTCCTTGAGCCACCGCTCCTGGGCGAGGGGCACGCCGTCGCTGAAGATCATCACCGGCAGCCCGGCCTCGACCGCGTCGTAGGCCTCGCAGAAGGCGTGCTCGCCGGGGACGGACACCAGGACCAGGTCGGCCGGCGTCCTGGCGGCCGAGCGGGTGGTGAGCGGCGGCTGCTCTTCGGCGGCCGTGGCCCCGGTGGAGGTGGTGGCTCGCGCGGTCAGACGGGCGTCCAGCTCCTCGACGGCCCGTGCGGGGTCGGCGCCGCGGAGGGCGATGAGCAGGTCGCCGGGGCCCGCGGGCGGGGGCTCGAAGCCGAGGTCGCGGACGATGGCGAGGTTGAGCTCGGTGGCCATGGCCACCATCGCCACCTCCACGCCCGGCATTTCGGTCAGCGCCCGACTTATTCGCATCAACGTGACGGAGTCGTGGTACGTCCCTTTTCTCAGCTGGATCAGGTCGTCGCTCACGGGCGCCCGCTCAACGCCCGGACCGAGGCCAGCCCGATCGAGATGCCCTGGGCCAGGTCGGCGCCCGAGGTGTGGCCGAGCCGGTGCAACCGCCGCAGCGCCGGTTCGAGCGCCTGCCTGCCCGCGATGCCGCGCAGCACACCGGTCACCTCCGGGCTGGCCTCGCCCCTGGCCGCGCAGTGCAGCAACGTCGCCGAGATCGGCGTCGTACGGGTGCGCGCGTCGTAGGTGACGGTCGCCGCCAGCCAGTCGGCCAGCCAGACCGCCCGCCGCGTGCCGGTCGCCGTGCCGAGGTGCCTCAGCGTCACCAGCAGCCCGGCCAGCACGTCGTCGCCGCTCGGCGTGAGCCCTGGACCGAGCCCCACGAGCCGTTCCGCCGCCGTCACCGCGTCCAGCAGCCGGGCCTGCGCGCAGCTGCGCGCCAGCAGCTCGACCGCGTCGTTCCCGGCCAGGCCGGGCCGTCCGGGGCCGTCCAGGACGACGTCCGCCAGGCTCTGCGGGTCGACCGGGCCCAGCGCCGGAGCCGGGTCCCACCAGCGGCGCACGCCGAGGCTCAGCGAGCCCAGCTCGATGCCGCGGTCGCCCACGGAGGCGTCGTCACCCACGGTGACCCGAGGCAGCGGCGTGGCCAGCAGCACCGAGTTGGGCAGCCGGGCCGCCTCGCCGGTGATGAGGGCGATCACCGAAGGCTCGCAGTCGGTCCTGACCTCCAGGTATATCCCCGCGGAGAACGCCGCGAGCACCCGGGCCGGGCTGCGCGGGGCCTCCAGCACGGGACGCACGGCGGTGCTCGCCGCGCCCGTCACGCGGACCCGCGCACGCCGCGCATGAGTACTGACGGTCACCGAACCTCCCATCGGACCCTGGTCCTGACCGTAGAACGGCCGCGGAACCCTCCGTACGGAGAAATTTGCCAACAGTCAGCGGGAAGGTTGGCTCTTCCTGACAGACCATCTGTGGAGTCACAATCACCACATGGAGCCCCCCGTGCGTCTGGCCAGCACCGGAACGATCATCCATGGCGTCTCGGTCGGGGAGGTGCTCGGCGTCTCGACGCTGGCCGAGGCCAGGCTGATCGCGGGGGAGAGCGGGCTCGGGCGCATCGTGCAGCGGCTCAACGTGATGGAGGTGCCCGACATCCTGGCCTGGGTCAAGCCGCACGAGCTGCTGCTGACCACCGGCTACCCGCTGCGCAACACGCCGCAGTCGCTCGGCCGCCTGGTCGCCGACCTGGACGAGCGCGGCCTGGCCGCCCTGGCGATCAAGCTCGGCCGGTACGTGGACGAGCTGCCCGCCGAGATGACCGAGCAGGCCGACCGGCTCGGCTTCCCGCTCATCCTGCTGCCCAACGACGTCGGCTTCGACGACATCCTCAACCAGGTGCTCACCGACATCCTCAACCGCCAGGCCGCCGTGCTCGCCCGCGCCGAGGAGGCGCACCGGGCGCTGGTCCACGTGGTGCTGGCCGGCGGCGGGCTGAACGAGGTCGCCGCCGAGGTGGCCCAGCTCCTCGACGTGGCCGTGGCCGCCGTCGACGGCTCCGGCCGGGTCCTGGCCACCGCCGGGGCGGCCGAGCACGTCGCCGCCCTGCGCGAGTCGATCTCCCGCGAGGGGCCGCCGCCCGCGCGGGCCGCCGACACGCCCGGCCGCGGCAGGGCGTTCGCCTCGGCCCCCGTGCTGGCCGGCGGGCACCACCACGGCCGGATCGTCGCCTACAGCGCCACCGGCGCGATCAGGGACAGCGACATCGGCATCCTCGAACGCGCCGCCACCGTCGCCGCGCTGGTCGTGACCCGGCAGGAGGCGGTCAACGCGGTCGAGAGCAAGTACCGGGCCGACTTCCTGCGCGACGTGCTCACCGGCCGGGCCGGCACGCCCGAGCGGGTCGACGCCAGGGCCAGGGCGTTCGGCTGGGACCTGGCGCGGCCGGTGATCGTGCTGGTGGCCGAGCTCGACCCCGACGGCGACGAGCGCAGCGCCCAGGACCGGCTGGTGTCCTGCTGGACGGCGGCCGTGCGGCGGCACGACCCGCGCGGCGCGGTGGCCGGGTTCTCGCACGAGGTCGTCGCCGTCGTGGACGCCTCGCTCGACGCCGCCAGGGTGGCCAAGGACGCCGCCTCGGCGTTCGCCGACCTGCCGCCCGCGACGTTCTCGACCGGCACCTCGCGGCCGAGCCCGGGGGCCGGGACGCTGCCGGAGGCGTACGCGCAGGCGATGAAGGCGGCCCGGGTGGGCCGGCAGCTCCACGGGCCGGGCGCGGTCGCGCACTTCGACCAGCTCGGCGTCTACCGGCTGCTGTCGCTGGTGAACGACACCGGCGAGCTGCACGCGTTCGTCCGCGAGACGCTGGGCCCGCTGGCCTGGGACGAGGACGCCGAGAACGCCGACCTGCGGCGCACACTGCAGGTGCTGCTGGAGACCAACCTGAACGTCGCCGAGACCGCCCGCCGGCTGCACTTCCACTACAACACGCTGCGCTACCGGATCGGGAAGCTGGAGCGCCTGCTCGGCAACTTCACCGACGACCCCCACCTGCGGCTCAACCTGACCCTGGCCCTGCACGTGCTGCGCATGCGCGGCATCTAGGCTTGGGGCTCGTGGATCTGGATTTCGAACTGCGTTCCGAGTACATCCCGCTGTGCGACCTGCTGAAGTACTGCGGGGTCACCGAGACCGGCGGCATGGCCAAACACCTCATCGCCGAGGGCCTGGTCCAGGTCGACGGCGAGGTCGAGCTGCGCAAGACGGCGAAGATCCGTACCGGCCAGGTGGTGAGCGGCGACGGGTTCACGATCCACGTGCAATAACGGCCCACCGTATCCGGATGGCCGCGACACCCCTTATTGTGCTCTCCGACATACTTCGGAAGACGTCGCCGCTGGTCAGGCGGAAGATTGAGGTGGGTTCGCGGTGTTCGGGTGGAAGCTGCACGGCGACGGGAAGCGTCTGACGCCGGGAGAGGTCGTCAAGCCTGACGAGCGGCTCTCCTGGCCCAGGATGGTCGGCATCGGCGCCCAGCACGTCATCGCCATGTTCGGCGCGACGTTCGTGTTCCCGCTGGTCATGGGGCTCGACGCGAACCTGGCCGTGATGATGTCCGGCGTCGCGACGATCCTGTTCCTGCTCATCGTGAAGGGCAAGATCCCCAGCTACGTCGGGTCGAGCGCGTCCTTCGTGGGGGCCGTGGTGGCGATCAGGGCGGCCGGGGGCGGCGACGCGACCGTCACCGGCGCGCTGCTGGCCGTCGGCGTCGTGCTGGCCGCCTGTGGCCTGGCCATCCACCTGCTGGGCGTGCGGATCATCCACCGCGTCTTTCCGCCGATCGTCACCGGCGGCGTGGTGATGCTGATCGGCTTCGGCATGGCCTACGTCGCGGCCGACGTCTACTGGCCCAAGGACCCGTGGGTGGCGCTGCTCACCATGGCGGCCACGTTCGTGTTCATCGGGGTCTTCAAGGGCTTCCTCGGCCGGATCGGCGTGCTGCTCGGCCTGGTCTTCGGGTTCGTGCTGTCGTGGGTCTGGGACATGGTGGGCGGCAAGATCCTGGCCCCCGACGCCACCGGCAAGGTGACCGAGCACTTCCGCGTCGACCTCCAGGGCGTCGCCAAGGCCGACTGGATCGGCCTGCCGTCGCTGCACGGGCCGGTCTTCGAGGTGTCGGCGATCGTGCTGGTGCTGCCGGTCGTGATCGCGCTCATCGCCGAGAACGTCGGCCACGTCAAGGCCGTCGGCGAGATGACCGGCGCGGACGTCGACGGCTACATGGGCCGCGCCATCATGGCCGACGGCGTCGGCACCGTGGTCGCCACCTCGGTCGGCGGCCCGGCCACCACCACGTACGCCGAGAACATCGGCGTCATGGCGGCCACCAAGGTCTACTCCACGGCCGCCTACTACATCGCCGCGGTCATCGCGATCCTGTTCGGGCTGTGCCCCAAGTTCGGCGCGCTGGTGGCCGCGACCCCCGACGGCGTGCTCGGCGGCGTCACGACCATCCTGTACGGCATGATCGGCCTGCTCGGCGCGCGCATCTGGATCGAGAACAAGGTGAACCTGTCCGACCCGGTCAACCTGGTCCCGGTGGGCGCCGGCATCATCATCGCCATCGGCCCGGTCGCGTTCCCGATCACCAGCACGTTCTCCCTCAGCGGCATCGCGCTCGGCACGATCGTGCTGCTCGTCGGCTACCACCTGCTGCGCGCCACGCGCCGCGAACCGGTGCCCGAAACCGGCCGATAACCCCCTCTCTGAGAGGCCGGCGACTTCCCCCGTACGGAGGTTCGCTCTGGTGACCGCGGGATATTTGGCAGATCATGCCCGTGTAGCCGCATCCCAGCGGTCCTAATGTGCCCGCAAAGGCACGGTCGCCGGCCCGGAAGAGAGGGCGCAGATGGTTTTCGGATGGACCAGACACGGTGACGGCAGGCATCTGGCGCCCGGTGAGGTGGTCAGGCCCGACGAGCGGCTGAGCTGGCCGCGCATGGTCGGCTTCGGCGCCCAGCACGTGATCGCGATGTTCGGCGCCACGTTCGTGTTCCCGCTGGTGATGGGGCTCGACCCGAATGTCGCCGTGATGATGTCCGGCGTCGCGACGATCATGTTCCTGCTGATCGTGAAGGGCAAGGTGCCCAGCTACCTGGGCACCAGCGCGTCGTTCGTCGGCGGCGTGTTCGCCATCAGGGCCGCCGTCGGCACCGACCAGAGCATCGCCGACGCCCTCGTGACCGGCTCGATCCTGGTGGCCGGGCTCGTGCTGGCGCTGGCCGGGCTGGCCGTGCACGTGCTCGGGGTGCAGATCATCCACCGGGTCTTCCCGCCCGTCGTCACCGGCGCGGTGGTGATGCTCATCGGGTTCGGGCTGGCGTACGTGGTCGCGGACGTCTACTGGGGGCAGGACCAGTGGGTGGCGCTGGTCACGATGCTGGTGACGTTCGTGGTGATCGTGGCGTTCAAGGGCTTCGCCGGGCGCGTCGGGGTGCTCATCGGGCTGGTCACCGGGTTCGCGCTGTCCTGGGTGCTGGACCTGGTGGCGGGGCCGGTCACCTCCGTGCTGCCCGGCCAGAACCTGCGCGACGCGGCCGGCGCCGCCTGCCCGGCCGAGGGCACGTACTGCGTGGCCACGGCCTTCCCGCACGACCGGGTCAGCTTCGACGCCGTCGCCAGGGCCGACTGGTTCGGGCTGCCGGACTTCCACGCGCCCGACTTCCGGTTCTCCGCCGTGCTGCTCGTGCTGCCCGCGGTGATCGCGCTCATCGCCGAGAACGTCGGCCACGTCAAGGCCGTCGGCGAGATGACCGGCACCGACGTCGACCCCTACATCGGCCGGGCGATCATCGCCGACGGCGCCGCCACCGTCGTCACCAGCGCCGTCGGCGGCTCGCCCACCACCACCTACGCCGAGAACATCGGCGTCATGGCGGCCACCAAGGTCTACTCCACGGCCGCCTACTACATCGCCGGCCTGATCGCGATCCTGTTCGGCCTGTGCCCGAAGTTCGGGGCGCTGGTCGCCGCCACGCCGGGCGGCGTGCTCGGCGGCGTCACCGTCATCCTCTACGGCATGATCGGACTACTCGGCGCCAAGATCTGGATCGAGAACCGGGTGGATTTCGCCGACCCGGTGAACATGGTCCCGATCGGCGCGGGCATCATCCTGGCGATCGGACCGGTGACGCACATGATCGGCGGAGACTTCTCCCTGGAGGGCATCGCGCTCGGCACCGTCGTGGTGGTGGGCGGCTACCACCTGCTGCGGGTCATGGCCGGGCGCTCCCGGGGACGAGCCCCGCACCCGGCCCCGGGCGAGGCCGGGTGAAGCCGCCGCCGTTCACCCACCACGCCCCCGGCGACCTCGGCGCGGCGCTGCGGACGCTCGCCGAGGTGCGGGGCAAGGTGCTGGCCGGTGGCCAGAGCCTGATCCCCATGCTCAACATGCGGCTGGCCGCGCCCGAGCACATCGTCGACATCAACCGCCTGACCGCCCTGGACACGGTGGAGTCGGGCGGCGACGGGGTGCGGGTGGGCGCGCTGGCCCGGCACTCGCGGGTGGCCCGGTCCGGCGCGCACCCGCTGCTGACGAAGGCGCTGCGGCTGGTCGCCCACCCCGTGATCCGCAACCGGGGCACGGTCGTCGGGAGCCTGGTGCACGCCGACCCCGCCGCCGAACTGCCCGCGGTGCTGGCCGTCCTGGGCGGCTCGGTGCGGCTGGCCCGCTGGACCCCCGACGGCGTCACCGAGCGGGACGTGCCGGCGCACGAGTTCTTCGTCGGGCCCATGGAGTCCGTCGTCCGGCCGGACGAGCTGGCCGTGTCGGCCTACTTCCCGGCGCTCGGCGGGCGCGCGGGGACGGCGTTCGAGGAGGTGTCCCGGCGGCACGGCGACTACGCCCTGGCCGGCGTCTGCGCCGTGGTCACGCTCGACGAGGACCTGCGCGTCGCCGCGGCCAGGGTCGCCTGCGTCGGCGTGGGCCCGGTCCCCGTCCTGATGGACGTGACGCGCGCGTGCGGCCACCGGCCGGCCACGAGCGTCGACTGGCCCGCCGTCGCGCGGACCGTGCGGGAGGGGACCGACCCCGAAGGGGACATCCACGCCACCGCCGCCTACCGGCGGCACCTGGTGGGCGTGCTGGCCGAACGGGCACTGCGCGAGGCGGCACGGGAGGGGACGGCGACCGGTGGAACATGAGATCACGCTGACCGTGAACGGCACGGCCCGGCGGGTCAGCGTCCCCGGACGCCGCCTGCTGTCCGACTGCCTGCGCCACGACCTCGGCCTGACCGGCACGCACGTCGGCTGCGAGCACGGCGTCTGCGGCTGCTGCACGGTGCTGCTCGACGGCGAGCCGGTCCGGTCGTGCCTGACCTTCGCGGTCACCGTGGACGGGCACGAGATCACCACCGTCGAGGGCCTGGCCGGCCCGGACGGGCTCTCACCGGTGCAGCGGGCCTTCGCCGAGTGCCACGGCCTGCAGTGCGGCTTCTGCACCCCGGGCTTCCTGTGCACGGTGACCGCCCTGCTGGCCGACAATCCGGCGCCCACCCACGAGGAGGTGCTCGAAGGCGTGTCCGGCAACCTGTGCCGGTGCACCGGCTACCAGAACATCGTCAAGGCCGTCCACCGCGCCGCCGAGTTGCTGGCGGAGGAGTCGTGAGCTTCGGGCGGGCCGGCGGGCCGCGGGTGGGGGGATCGTGACGACCAGGATGTTCGGCGAGCCGGTGCAACGGCGGGAGGACCCGAGGCTGCTCACCGGCCAGGGCCGCTTCCTCGACGACCTGGGCCGCGACGCGCTCGCCGCCGCGTTCGTCCGCTCACCCCACGCCCACGCCCGCGTCGGCGACATCGACGTGTCCGCCGCGCTCGACGTGCCGGGCCTGGTCGCGATCTACACCTGGGAGGACCTGCCCGAGCGGGTGGGCCGGCCGCTGCCGCTGCTGATCCCGCACCCGGCGCTCACCCACGGGCGCACGGCGTACCCGCTGGCCAGGGAGGTCGTCCGGCACGTCGGCGAGCCCGTGGTCATGGTCGTGGCCGCCGACAGGTACGCCGCCGAGGACGCCTGCGCGCTCATCGAGGTCGCCTACGAGCCGCTCAAGCCGGTCGTCGGCCTGGCCGAGGCGGTGCAGGGCGCCCAGCTCGTGCACGAGGACGTGCCGGGGAACGTGGGGGCGCACCTCGTCCAGGAGGTGCCGGGGGCCGACGGCAGGGGCGCGCGCGAGGCCGTCGAGAGCGCGCCGCACACGCTGGCCTTCCGGCTCGACATCGAGCGCAGCGCCAGCATGCCGCTGGAGGGACGCGGCGTGCACGCCCGCTGGGACGGCCGCGACCTGCGCGTCCACTCCAGCACCCAGACCTCCACCAGCGTGCGCATGGCCGTCGCCGCCGCGCTCGGGCTGCCGCTGCCGCAGGTCGAGGTGATCGCCCCGGACGTCGGCGGCGGCTTCGGCGTCAAGATCGTGCACCCGTGGCCGGAGGAGATCCTGGTGCCGTGGGCCGCGATGACGCTCGGCCGCGAGATCAAGTGGACCGAGGACCGCAGGGAACATTTCATCTCCTCCGCGCACGAACGCGCCCAGATCCACCACGTACGCGTCGGCTTCGACGACGACGGCCGCGTCCTGGGCCTGGACGTGACGATCCTGCATGATCACGGCGCCTACACGCCGTACGGGATCATCGTGCCCATCGTCACCTCCACGCAGTTGCTGGGGCCGTACAAGCCGGGGGCCTACCGGGTCGAGTTCACCGCGGTCTACACCAACACCGTGCAGGTCACGCCGTACCGCGGGGCCGGTCGCCCGCAGGGCGTGTTCTGCATGGAGCGGACCATGGACAAGATCGCCCGCTATCTGGGCAAGGACCGCACCGAGGTGCGCGCGGCCAACTTCATCCGGCCCGAGGAGTTCCCCTACGACCAGGGGATGACCTTCCAGGACGGCCGCCCGCTCATCTACGACAGCGGCGACTACCCGGAGATGCTCCGCATGATCAAGGAGCTGATCGGCTGGGACTCCTTCGAGCGGCGTCCGGGCCGGGGGATCGGCATCGGCTGCTACGTCGAGGGCACGGGCGTCGGCCCGTACGAGGGCGGGCACGTGCAGATCACCTCCGACGGCCGGGTGCACGTCTCGACCGGCCTGACCTCCCAGGGGCAGGGCCACGAGACCGCCTTCGCCCAGATCGCCGCCGCCGAGCTGGGCGTGCCCATCGAACGCGTCAGCGTGGTCACCGGCGACACCCGCAGGTTCGGGTACGCGGTGGGCACCTTCGCCTCCCGCGCCGCCGTCGTCAGCGGCAACGCCATCGCCCTGGCCTGCCGGAAGGTCAAGGACAAGGCGCTGCGTATCGCGGCCGACGCCCTGGAGGCCGACCCGGCCGACCTGGAGATCGACGACGGCATGGTGCACGTCGTGGGCGCGCCGACCGCCGCGATCCCGCTCTCGACGGTGGCGGTGCTGGCCAACCCGCTGCGCTACGCCTTCGACGAGGAGACGGCCAGGGCGACCCAGTTCTCCGGCGCGGCCGACCCGGCCCGCCCGCCGGTGGCCGAGGGCGACGAGCCGGGCCTGGAGGGACGCGAGTTCTACTCGCCGATCAGGTCCACGTTCGCCTCCGGCATGCACGCGGCCGTCGTGGAGACCGATCCGGACACCGCCGAGATCAGGGTCGTCAGGTACGCCGTCGTGCACGACTGCGGCCGGCTGATCAACCCGATGATCGTGGAGGGCCAGATCCACGGGGGAGTGGCCCAGGGCATCGGCGGCGCCCTGTACGAGCGCATGGAGTACGACGTGCACGGCCAGCTCGTCAACGCCTCGTTCATGGACTTCCTCATGCCGTACGCCACCGAGATCCCCCCGATCGAGACCGCCCACCTGGAGACGCCCTCGCCGCTCAACCCGCTCGGCATCAAGGGCGCGGGCGAGGCCGGCGTGATCCCGGTGTCGGCGGTCATCGCCTCGGCGATCGAGGACGCCGAGGGCATCGAGATCGACCGTATGCCCATCTCGCCGTCGGACCTGTTCGAGCTGCGTATGCGATGATCGGCGCCATGCTCGCTCCCGGCGCCGGCCTGACCCGCTTCCCCGACGTACCCGACGACGTGCGGACGATCGACCTGGCCTGGAACGAGATCGCGCACGTGCCCCCTCGGGTGGCCGGGCTGGCCGCGCTGGAGGAGCTGCGGCTCGACGGCAACCGGCTGCGCGAGCTGCCCGGCCTGTCCGGCCTGACCGCGCTGCGCGCCCTGCACCTCGACGGCAACGAGCTGAGCGAGGTCCCCGGCTGCCCGCCCGGCCTGGAGACCCTCTTCCTCTACGGCAACCGGATCGAGCGTCTGCCCGGCGACCTCGGCCCGCGCCTGCGCCACCTCGCGGCCGGCGGCAACCGGCTGACCGCCGTGCCCGCCGCGCTGTGGAAGCTGACCGCGCTCGAATCCCTCAACCTCGCCGAGAACGCCCTCACCGAGATCCCCGCGGCCATCGGCGGCCTGACCCGGCTGCGCATGCTCGACCTCGGCCACAACCGGCTCGCCTCGATCCCGCCCGAGGTGGGCGACCTGCCGCTCACCGACTACCTCTACCTGAGCGACAACGGCTTCACCGACGTCCCGGCCGCGCTCGGCCGCCTCGACCGGCTGGCCTACCTCAACCTCACCGACAACCGGCTGACCGGGCTCCCGGACGCGCTCGGGTCGATGGCGTCGCTGGTGGAGCTGCGCCTGTACAACAACCGGCTGGAGACGCTGCCCGAGACCGTCGGCGGGCTCGGCCGCCTGCGCGAGCTGCACCTGCAGGGCAACCGGCTGACCCGGCTGCCCGCCGCCCTCGCGGCGCTGACCGAGCTGCGCGTGCTCGACCTGCGCAACAACCACCTGAGCGAGCTGCCCGCGCTGCCGACCGGCCTGACCCATCTCGACCTGCGCAACAACCGGCTGCGCGAGCTGCCCGCCGCGGTCGCGGCGCTGACCGGCCTGCGCAAGCTCGACCTGCGCTGGAACAAGCTCTACGACGACCCGCCGGTGCTCGACCTGCTGCGCGCCCGGGGCTGCGTCGTCCTGCGCTGAGCCGGCGCCGAACCGACGCTGAACCGGGGCGGGCTAGCGTGCGTACCTCCGCACATGACGACACTTCCACGTCTGGCCGTCCTCGCGCTGCTGGCCGGGCTGGTCGCCGCCTGCTCCGGCTCCGGCGGCTCCGGCGGCCCGGCGGCGGCCGGCCAGAACGCCCCGCGGGCGGCGGCGCCCCAGACGGTCGAGCAGCTCGCCGCCAAGGTCGGCTGCAAGCCGCGCATGCAGGTCGACGCCGCCGAGATCCGTACGGGCTACTGCCGGACCGCCGACGGCCAGTTCTTCGTCACGACGTTCGCCAGCCAGTCCGGCAAGGACGTCTGGATGGACGCCGCCCCCGAGTACAACCCGCACCTGGTCGGCAACCTGTGGACCGTGCTGTCCAGCCGCAAGGTGCTGGAGCTGCTGAAGGAGCGGCTCGGCGGCGACCTCCACCTGAAGGACCACCGCACGAACCAGATGCGCACGGTCGGCTGACGAGCCCTACGCCGCCGCCAGCATGACCCGCTTGCGGAACACCCAGTACGTCCAGCCCTGGTAGACCAGCACGAACGGCAGCGTGATCAGCCCGATCCAGCTCAGCATCGTCAGCGTGTACGGCCCCGAGGCGGCCCCCGCCAGGGTCAGCCCGGGCAGCGGCGCGACGCGCAGCTCCATGAAGACCGCCAGCGTGGCCAGCACGATGCCCGCGGCGGTCGCGCCGAACGCCCAGCCCTCCCTGCGCCGCCAGATCAGCGCCGCCGCGGCGGCCAGCGCGGCCATGGAGGCCAGGGCGGGCAGCGAGCCCAGGTTCGACAGGGCCAGCACGGCCACCGGGATGGCCACCGCCGCCGCGGCCATGGCGGCGGTCCTGGCCCGGCGGCGCACCGGGCCGGTGGTGCGCAGCGCGAGGAAGACCGCGCCGTGCAGCACGCAGAGCGTCAGCGTGAACGCGCCGCCGAGCAGGGCCGCGGGGCCGCTGTCGAACAGCACGTCGGCGAAGATCGCGCCCCACAGGAACGCCGGGAGGCCGCTGCCGACCAGGATGCCGAGGTCGCACCAGATCGGGTTGGCGACCTTGCCGCGCCATTCGAGCCCGACGCCGCGCACGATCAGGCCGACCAGGATGAGCGTGACGGGCAGGTAGAACGCGCTGAACAGGCCGGAGTACCAGGCGGGGAAGGCGGCGAACATGGCGCCGACCGCCGTGATCAGCCACACCTCGTTGCCGTCCCAGACCGGGCCGATGGTCTGCAGGCTCTGGCGCTGCTCGGCGGCGTTCCTGCTCAGGAGCGGCGCCAGCAGGCCGACGCCGAAGTCGAAGCCTTCGAGGACGAAGTACCCGGTCCAGAGGAAGGCGATGATGACGAACCACAGGTTGATCATGGTCTGGTCCCTCTAGTACATCAGCGACGGTTCGAGCGGCTGCGCCTCGGGAGCGGGCTGCCGCTCCTCGACGCCCTTGCGCACGTGCTTGGCCAGCAGGACGACCTCGGCCACGGCCAGGCCGCCGTACAGGAGTGTGAAGACGGTCAGCGAGATGGCGACCTCGGCCAGGCTCACCCCGGGCGAGACGCTCGAGGCGGTCAGCAGCTCGCCGGCGACCGTCCAGGGCTGCCGGCCGATCTCGCTCAGCAGCCAGCCCGCGATCACCGCCGCGAACGGCAGCGGCAGCGCCAGCAGCAGCGCCCGAGCCAGCCAGGACGGCACCTCGCGCCGGCGCCGGGTCAGCCAGAGTCCGAGCAGCGCGAGCCCCGCGGTGGCCATGCCGAACACGATCATCACGCGGAACGACCAGAACACGATCGTCGGGTCGGGCCGATAGTCGCCGGGGCCGAACTGCTGCTCGAAACGCTTCTGCAGGTCCTCGGTGCCCTGGACGGTGGCGTTGGGGTCGTTGGTGGCCAGGAAGCTGAGGACCTTGGGGATCTCGATGCCGGGCGCGAGGGAGAAGGCCGCGCCCGCGGTGTCGCGCTCCAGGCCCTCGGCCGCGGCCAGCTTCATGGGCTGCTGCTCGTACATCAGCTTGGCCGACATGTCGCCGGTGCCCGCGACGACCGCCCCCGCGATCGCCGTCATGATCAGCGCGCCGCGGGCGGCGCTGCGCCACATCGGCGCGCGCGTCCGCAGCAGCCAGTAGCCGCTCACCGCCAGCACGAACCCGCCCGCCACGATGAACGCGGCCCCGATGACGTGCGGCACCTGCGCGATCGCCGTGGAGTTGGTCAGCACGGCCCACAGGTCGGTCATCCTGGCCTTGCCGTCCACGACCTCGTAGCCCACCGGGTGCTTCATCCAGGCGTTGGCCGCGAGGATGAAGTAGGCCGACAGGTTGGAGCCGATGGCGGCGGCCCAGATGCTCGCCAGGTGCGCCTTCTTCGGCAGCCGGTCCCAGCCGAAGATCCACAGGCCGAGGAACGTGGACTCCATGAAGAAGGCCAGCAGCGCCTCCATGGCCAGCGGGGCGCCGAAAACGTCACCGACGAACGTGGAGTACTCACTCCAGTTCATGCCGAACTGGAATTCCTGCACGATGCCGGTCACCACGCCCATGGCGAAGTTGATCAGGAACAGCTTCCCGAAGAACTTCGTGAGCTTGAGGTAGTGCTCCTTGCCCGTGCGGTGCCAGGCCGTCTGCAGGCCCGCGACGAAGATGCCCAGACCGATGGTCAGGGGCACGAACAAGAAGTGGTATACGGTGGTGACCCCGAACTGCCACCGTGCCAGGTCAAGCGCGTCCATCAATCCCCACCCGCTCATAGCTCTACAAGCTGTAGTACTTCTACCTGTAGTAGTACTACAGGACGTAGAGCATCGCGATGCGACGTTGGTCACATCCCCCGGTTCTGCCTACTTTTCGAGGATCCCGTACGGGTACGTTCCGGCGCGTCACCCGCCGGGCGGACTGCGTACTACCTCGCCCGGCGGACCCCGCCCGTGGCGTCGAGGTAGGCCTGCAGATTGCCCAGCTCGAAGCCGCGCCGCCTGATCTTGTCGATCAGCACCCGGAAGTCCGCCGCCAGGTTGGGCCGGAAGTGCAGGAGCAGGATGTCGCCCGGACGCAGGCGCTTGTCGGGCACCTGGTAGGCGATCTTGCCGCCCGGCTGGACGGTGGCGGTCCACAGCAGCACGGCCCGCACCCCGCACCGCCGGGCGGCCCGCAGCGTGTCGGTGTTGTAGCTGCCGAACGGCGGCCGGAACAACGTCGGCCGGGCCCCGATCTCCTTCCCGACCACCTGGGCCGCGCCGCAGATCTCGCGGCGCTGGCCGGCGAGGGGCAGGCGGCGCAGGTCGGGATGGGTGAGGGTGTGGTTCTCGACGGGCACGTGGACGTCGCGGAGCTGCCGGAAATATCCCCACTTGCCGGCGCCCACGTAGCGGCCGGGGCCGCCGGCCGGGTCGGGGCTGCCCTTGGCCTCGACCGCGTCGCGCATGGCGAAGGCGGTGATGGGGACGCGCCGGTCGCGTACCAGCTTGACGAAGCCGGGGTCCTGCTCCCAGCCGTCGTCGATGGTCAGGAAGACGACCTTGCGCTTGGTGGGGATCGAGCTGATCACCGGGGGCAGGCCGTTCTCGCCCCTGATCGGGCCCACCTCCCCGGCGCGCGGCAGCGCCCGGGCGGGCCCTGCGGGGTGGGCCGGGACGCGGGGCCCCCGGTCGCGGACGGCTTCGCCGACGGCCCGGTCACGACCCCGCCGGTGTCGCCGGTGGTGCCGCCGCCGGCACACCCGGCGGCCAGCGCCACCAGCACCCCGGCGAGCACCCCGGCGAGCACGGCCGGCCCCAGCCCGCCACGCCCGGCCCCGCCCATGACCGTTCCACGCCCCCAGCACATGGAGCACCATCTTGCCAGCCCTGATCCACACGACGCGTCGCCCGACTGGCAGGTCTTGCCCTTAACCAGCCGGTCGCCGGTGCCTAGAGTGGCCGCATGAAGGTGGCGGGCAGCGCCGTGATCGGCGTACAGCGAGATCGAGTGTGGGCCGCGCTCCAGGACCCGGCGGTGCTCGTGCGCACCATCCCGGGCTGCGAGCGCCTGGAGGAGACCGGGCCGGACACCTACAGGATGACGGTCAACGCGGGCGTGGCGTCCATCAAGGGCGTCTACCAGGGGGAGGTCGCGCTGGCCGAGCCGCGCGCGCCCGAGAGCTTCACGCTGCGGGCCCGCGGCCAGGGCGCGCCGGGCACGGTCGAGGCCACCGTCCTGGTCCGGCTGAGCGAGATCGACGGCGGCACCCGCGTGGACTACGACGCCGACGCGGTGATCGGCGGGATGATCGGCGGCGTCGGGCAGCGCATGCTCGGCTCGGTCGCGAAACGTACGGCGGGCGAGTTCTTCTCCGCCGTCGAGGGCCACCTCAGCGCCCCGCCCCCGGCCCCGGCTGCCCCGACCGCCACCCCGGCCGGGCCGGCCGCCCCGGCGGTCTACGAACGGCCTCCCGCCCGGCACGCCGAGACCCGCCCGTGGGCGCTGCTGGCCGCCTTCGGCATGGGCGCGGCCGCCGCGCTCGCCGGAGTCGCCGTGGGCCGGCTGCTCGGCCGCGACACAAGCGGCCGGCGCGGCTGAGGGACGCGCCACGACGGCTCTCGCGGAAAAGGATCTCCGGGCGTAGCGTGGCGGTATGCGGCAGGCACACGCTGAAGACGCACGGAACGAAGCCAGGCGCATCGTACGCAACCTGCTGGGGGAGGAGCGCCCCACCGCCGAGTCCCTGGTCGCCGAGGCGCGGCCGGTGTTCGGCGACCAGCGGACCGACCGCGCGCTCGGGCTCGCGCTCGGCGCCTCCCTCACCCGCCGATCGGCCGAACTGGCCGCCATCGCCGCGCTCCTCGTCGGCACCCGCGAGCTGGGCGCCGGCTGGTGGACGCGGCCCAGGGGCGGCAAGCTGCCGCCGCCCGACGAGGTGCTGCGCACGGCCGTCGCGATCGAGCCGTGGACCGACCTGACCGCGCTGGAGATGCTGGCCGCCTGGATCGCCGACGACGCCGCCGACCAGCTCTGGGGCCGGCCCGTCGCCGCGGTCGACCTCAACTCCTGGCAGGCCGAGGACCGCTTCGAGCTGCCGCCGGGGGTCAGGCCGGGCCAGCGGCTCGTGGTGCACTTCGACGCGGGCGGCCGGCTCGACGCGGTCGTCGCCCGCCGTCCCGACGACGCGCTGGGGTCCAATCTCGACTTCCAGTCGTTGCGTTACTCCAGGCCCGCCGAGGCCCAGTGGAGCTGGGGGGTGGCCGCCGGGCTCGGGCCCCACCGGCTGCCCGGCGAGAAGCCCGACCCGTACGCCCGCGAGATCCCGGCCGCCGCCGCGGGGGTGCTGCGGGCCTGGGCCGTCCGCCATGGCGTCACCCGCGAGGAGCTGGGCGAGCGCTGGGGGACCGTCGGCGACGTGGTGGCCGCCATCGAGCGGGTCGACTGGATGTGGCGCAGCGGCGAGTGGTTCGGCTGGTGGCGCGGCGCGTCCGCCCTGGTGGACGACTCGGCCTACCTGCCGTACCGGCTGGAGGAGCTGGCCGCCGGCTGACCCGCGGCCGGCGGAATCGCCGTGCGGGCCGCGTGGTTGTCGATGGGGTGAAAGTCGAGATTTTCTCCGATGTCGTGTGCCCCTGGTGTTACATCGGGCACGTCAGGTTCGCCCGCGCCGCCGAGCGTTTCCGTGCCAAGGGCGGCACGATCGAGGTGACCATGCGCCCGTTCCAGCTCAACCCCGACGCCCCCGTCGAGGGCGAGCCGCTGATCCCGGCCCTTGAGCGCAAGTTCGGGCCGGGCGCGCGGCAGATGACCGAACGTGTCCGGGCCGCCGCCGCCGATGAGGGCCTGGAGATGGACTACGAGCGGGCCGTCAGCTCCCACACCTTCGAGGCCCACCGGCTCATCGAGGTCGCCACCGCCCAGGGGCTCGGCAAGGAGATGGCCGACCGGCTGTTCCGCGCGTACTTCAGCGAGGGCGCGAACGTCGGCGACCCCGGCGTGCTGAGCCGCCTGGCCGGCGAGGTCGGCGTCCAGGACACCGGCGAGGGCGCCGAGCAGGTGCGCGAGCAGCTCGCCAGGGCCGGCGCGCTGGGGGTCAGCGGGGTGCCGCTGTTCCTGTTCGAGGGCAAGTTCGCGGTGTCGGGCGCGCAGCCCGAGGACACCTTCGCGGCGGCGATCGACGAGGTCGCCGAGCGTACCGGCCAGACGCCGATCACCCAGCTCGCCCCGCCGGCCGACGGGTGCGACGACGACGGCTACTGCGCGGTCTGAACGGCCCCGCCCGCGGCGGTGCGACAATCGGAAGGTGTCGAGCCGCCGCCTTGGTTACCTGCTCAAACATGCCGCGCTGCGCCTGGCCGAGTTCACCGGCCCGGCGCTCGCGCCCTACGGGATCGACGGGCGGGAGCTGGCGGTGCTGTCGGTGATCGACGCCCCCGAGCCGCTGTCGCAGCAGGAGGCGGCCCAGCGGCTCGGCATCGACCGCACGACGATGGTCGCCATGGTCGACGCGCTGGAGGGCAAGAAGCTGGTGGCGCGGCGGCCGCATCCGGGCGACCGCCGCAAGAACGCGGTGGAGCTGACCGAGCGCGGCCGCGAGACCGTGCGCCTCGCGGTGCCGGCCGTGGAGGAGGCCGAGCGCGCCTTCCTGGCCGCCCTGCCGGTGGACGAGCGACGCCTGTTCCGCGGCGCCCTCGACCGGCTGGTGTGAGGCCCGCGGGTCAGGCTGGTGTGAAGCCCCCGGCTCAAGGCGCCCGGCTCAGGCCGGGGCGCCGCCCTCGCCGAGCTGGCCGGAGCGGTGGTGGCGGCGGCAGAGCACCTGGTAGCGCACCGGCGAGGCGTCGGTGTCGCCGATCACCACCTGCTCGCCCGTCCGCGCCAGCACCCCGCCCACCACGCGCGCGTTGAGCTGGCCGGGGCGTCCGCACCAGCACAACACCTCGACCTGCAGCCGGCACACCTCGTCGGCCAGCTCGAACAGCCGCTGCGCGCCGGGGAACATGACCGACCTGAAGTCGGAGGCCAGCCCGAAGGCGTAGACGTCGATGCCGTGCTCGTCCACCAGGTCGGCGAGCTGCTCGATCTGCTCGACCGTGTAGAAGCAGGCCTCGTCGCAGATCAGGTAGTCGATGCGCTCGTGCGAGGTGACCAGGCCGACGAGGTCGAGTGAGTCCTCCACCTCGATCGCCTCGAGGCCCAGCCCGATCCGGCTGGTGACCTTCGGGCCGCCGGAGCGGTCGTGCTTGGTCAGGACCAGTCCGCGCCGCCCCTGGCGGCCGTGGTTGTAGTTCATCTGGAGCGCCAGAGTGGACTTCCCGCAGTCCATGGGGCCGAAGTAGAACTTCAGTACGGCGTCCCGGGCTCCAGATGGCACGGCTGACAAGGCAGACAGTTCGGTCACAGGAGGCCAGCTTAGCGGCTTGGCTTGTTCCATGACCTCGTGGGACATTTCTCCCCTGGACTATCAGGAGGAACTGTGGTCACCGACAATCCACCGACGCTCGACGCGATGCTGACACAGGACGACGTGACGGCCGCCCAGGCCGACGCCACCCGATGGCGGTACGGTTTCCTGGTCGTCGTGGCGGGCATCGTCGCGATCCTGATCGCCTTCGGCGCCGCGGTGTTCGCCACCAAGGAGTTCGCCGCGCTGTTCGCGGGCGTGGCCGGGGTGGTGGGCACGATCATGGGCGCCTATTTCGGCGTGCAGGCGGGCCAGTCGGGGAAGGCCAGAGTCGAGGCCGAACTGGCAAAATCCCAAGAGCTGGTGGTGCGCCTGGCGGCCTACGTCGGCACCCAGAACGCGCCCCGGGTCATCGACGAAGTTCTCGGCCGTCGCCGAAGCTGAGGAGCCATGCGTAGCGTCCGAATCGGAGTGGACACCGGGGGCACGTTCACCGACGTCGTGGCGGTGGACGAGCAGACCGGTGAGATCGTCACCACCAAGACCCCCTCGACGCCCGCGAACCCGGCCGACGGGTTCGTCGCGGGCATCGGGAAGCTGGGCGAGCTCGACGTCGCCTCCATCGTCCACGGCACCACCGTCGCAACGAACCAGCTGCTCGAAGACCGCATCGCGAACCTCGGGTTCATCACCACCGAGGGCTTCGAGTTCATCCTGGAGATCGCCAGGCAGAGTGTGCCGGACGGCTACGGCAACTCCTACTTCTGGGTCAAACCGCCGCGGATCGTCCCCGTGCACCTCGTCAGGACGGTCGGCGGCCGGCTCGACCACCTCGGCAACGAGGTGCGGCCGTTCTCCGAGGAGCAGGCCGTCGAGGCGGCGCGCTGGCTCAGGTCGAAGGGGATCAACGCGGTCGGCGTGTGCTTCCTGCACTCCTACGCCAACCCCGAGCACGAGCGCCGCATGCGCGAGATCCTCTGGCGCGAGCACCCGGAGGCGGTGATCTCGCTCTCCAGCGACGTGCTGCGCGAGTACCGCGAGTACGAGCGCTCGATCACCACCCTGGTGGACGCCGCGGTCAAGCCCGCCATGCGCGGGTACATCGCCGGCCTGTCCAACCGGCTCGGCATGCCGTTCTCGGTGATGAAGTCCAACGGCGGCGTGCTGTCGGCGCGCGAGGTCGTCAACCAGCCGATCACCACCGTGTTGTCGGGCCCGGCGGCGGGCGCGCTCGGCGCGGCGCTGATCGCCTCCACGGCCGGGCATCCGTCCGTGATCACCCTCGACGGCGGCGGCACCTCGACCGACGTGGCCGTGGTGATCGACGGCGAGCCGTCGCTGACCACCGAGGGCACGATCGGCCGGTACCCGTGCAAGATCCCGATGATCGACATCGTCACGGTCGGCGCGGGCGGCGGCTCGGTGGCCTGGATCTCGCCCGAGGGCACGCTGAAGGTCGGCCCCCGCTCGGCCGGCGCCGATCCGGGGCCCCTGTGCTACGGCAAGGGCGGCTCGGAGGTCACGGTCACCGACGCGCACGTGTTCCTCGGCCGCATCCCGCCCCACCTGCTGGGCGGCGAGATCCCGCTCGACGCCGACGCCGCCCGCCAGGGCGTCGAGGCGCTGGCCGACAAGCTCGGGCTCACCCCCGAGCGCACCGCGACCGGCATCCTGGAGATCAGCGCGTTCAACCAGAGCAACGCGATCCGGCAGCTCACCGTCAAGCGCGGCCTCGACGTACGCGACTACCCGCTGGTGACGTTCGGCGGGTCGGGGCCGCTGCTGGCCTGCCGCCTGATCGACATCCTGGGCCTGCCCGCCGTCGTCGTCCCGCGCGACCCGGGCAACGTCTCGGCGTTCGGCCTGCTCACCGTCGACGTCAAGAACGACTACGTGCGCACGTACGTCACCCGCGACCTCGCGCTCAAGACCGCCGCGCAGATCTTCCAGGAGCTGGAGGGCCAGGCCGCCGAGGCGCTCGACCGCGAGGGCTTCGACGACCCGGTCTACGTGCGCAGCGCCGACCTGCGCTACTACGGGCAGGCGTTCGAGGTGCGCGTCACCGCCCCGGCGGGCCCGCTCGACGACGACTGGACGCGCACGGTGATCGACGCCTTCCACGACGCCCACGAGAAGCTGTACGGGTACGCCTACCGCGACGACCCCCGCCATGGCGTCGAATGGGTCAACCTGCGCGTCTCGGGCATCGGTCCCATCACCCGTCCGGCGATCCGGCGGCTCGACAAGCCGGGGGAGGGGGCCACCTCGGTCCGTCCGGTGCACTTCGAGGAGACCCGCGACACCCCGATCCACCAGCGGGCCGCGCTCGGGCCGGGCGCCACCGTCCAGGGCCCGGCGGTCATCGAGGAGTACGGATCGACGATCCCCGTGCACCCGGGCTTCACCGCGAAGGTGGACGAATACGGAAATGTGGAGATCCGACGTGATTGATCCGATTCTGGTGGAGATCGTCGAGGGCACGCTGGCCTCCGTCGAGCAGGAGGTCGAGACGGCCATCGCCCGTACGGCCCGCTCCCCGATGATCCGCGACGCGCACGACTTCCGCGCCGGCATCCACGACGCCCGGCTGCGCAAGCTCACCGGCCGCTCCTACAGCGCGCTCGTCCAGCCGATCGTGCGAGACTTCCCGGTCGAGACGATGAAGCCCGGCGACGTCTACTTCCACAACGACGTCTACCTGTCCGAGGGCGGCATCGGCCACCTGCCCGACCTGTGCGTCACCGTGCCGGTCTTCCACGACGGGGCCGTGGTGGCGTTCGTGCAGGCGTTCGGCCACCACGACGACATCGGCGGCGCGGTGCCCGGCTCGATGCCCTCGCACGCCCGCTCGGTGTACGAGGAGGGCCTGATGATCCCGCCGATCAAGCTGTGGGACCAGGGCGTGCCGAACGAGACCGCGCTGCGCATCATGACCCGCAACTCCCGCATGCCCGACTCCCTCGCCGGCGACCTCGACGCCGAGTGCTCGGCCTGCCTCATGGGCGCCCGCCGCCTCGGCGAGCTGTTCGACCGGTACGGCAGGCAGGCCGTCGAGGAGTGCTTCGACGCGATCGTCTCCAAGACCACCGAGACCTTCCGCAGGGAACTGCTCGCCAAGATCCCCGAAGGCACGTACGTCTGGGAGGACTACGCCGAGCACGACGGCGTCGACGAGCCCCGCCTGCACGCCCAGCGCATCACGCTCACCGTCGACCACGCCGCCGACGCGCCGCTCACGATCGACTTCACCGGCACCTCGCCCCAGGCCAAGGGCCCGATCAACCACGCGGGCGACTACGCCGACGGCGTCTTCCTGAAGAAGTGGCTGGCGCCGGTGCTGCGCAACCTCGCCGACACGCCCGAGCGCATGGCCGAGCTCGACGTCAACGAGGGCGTCGTGCCGCTGATCAAGATGGTCTTCCCGGAGAAGGGCACGCTGCTCACCCCGGTCTTCCCGGCGCCCACCAACGCCCGCACGTTCGTCATCCTGCGCCTGCTCGGCGTGCTGGCCGGCGTGCTGGCCAAGGCCACCGGCGGACGCATGCCCGCCGACCAGGAAACCATCCGCTACACCGGCGTGTACGGCAGCGACGCGGGCGGCATGCCGTACCTGATGCGCGAGGTCCTGGGCGGCGGCTCGGGCGGCCGCTGGTACGCCGACGGCGAGGACACCATCCACGTCGTCCCCGACTCGCGCAACATCCCGGTCGAGTTCGCCGAGGCGCGCTGGCCGTTCCGGGTGGAGCGGCTGGGGCTGGCCTGCGACTCGGGCGGCCCCGGCATGTTCCGCGGCGGCCTGGGCTACGACAAGCACATCAGGATGCTCCGGGACGCGTCGTACATGTCGATCGCCGACCGGTCGATCCTGTCGTGCTGGGGCGTCAACGGCGGCCTGGCCGGGCGCCCGTTCCGGGTGGAGATCGCCGGCAAGGAGATGGACGGCCTGGTGGACGACCACCCCGTCCAGGCCGGCGACCTGATCCGCATCCGCACGACGGGCGGCGGCGGCTGGGGCTCCCCCTACGACCGCGACCCGAGGGCGGTGGCGGCCGACGTCCGCGACGGCAAGGTCTCGATCGCCGGCGCCCTGGGCGACTACGGCGTGGTCCTGGACGGCGACCGCATCGACGAACGCGGCACCGCCGAGCTCCGCGCCCGCCTCCGCCCGCCCGCGGACCGTTTCTTCGACCGCGGCCCCGGCTACCCGAGGCTGTCCGGCGGCAGGACGTTCGCGGAGGTGGACGAACTGTAAGGAACCGGCGAGGGCTACTCCTTGTCGAAGCTGGCGAAGTAGGTGGCCACCATGTCCTTGTCGCCGTGCCCCTGCGCCTCGGCGCGGCGCAGGCGCTCACCGGCCGCCGCCACCATGTCCAGCCGCACCCCGGCCGACTCGCCCGCCTGGGTGATCAGCCGGGTGTCCTTCTCGGCGTTGTGCACGGTGAAGGACGGCTCGAAGTCGCCCTCCTGGATGGCCTTCGACTTGGCCTGGAAGTAGACGTTGTCCAGCGGGCCGCCGGTGATCACCTCGCGGATCAGGCCGGGATCGAGGCCGAGCCCCTTGGCCAGGGCCAGGGCCTCGGCCACGATGCCGGTCATCGAGATGGCGTAGCTGACGGCGGCCATCTTGAGCTTGGTGCCGGTGCCCTGGGCGCCGTCCTCGCCGAGCCAGAGGGTGCGCGAGCCGACGGCGTCGAACACCGGGGCGAGCGCCTGCCTGGCCGGCTCGGGGGCGGCCGCCAGGATGACCAGCTTGCCCTGTTCGGCCGGCTGCCTGGTGCCCTGGACGGGCGCGTCGGCGAAGGTCAGCCCGTGCTCGGCGGCCAGGGCGGCCAGGCGGTCGACCGCCGCCACGCCGACCGTGCTCATCTGCGCCCACACCTGGCCCGGGCGGAGCGCGGGCGCGGCGGCGGTCATCGCCGCGTGCACGGCGTCGCCGTCGCTGAGCATCGTGACGATCACGTCGGCGCCCTCGACCGCCTCGGCGGGGGAGCCGGCGACGACGGCGCCGTCGGCCGCCAGCGGCTCGGCCTTGTCCCGCGTGCGGTTCCACACCCTGACCGGCAGGCCGGCCCTGAGCAGGTTGCGGGCCATGGGAGCGCCCATGAGCCCGGTCCCGAGTACTGCGACTTCAGTCATGAGGATCACCCTACGACGGCCCCGTCCGGCGGCTTCGGCGAGGTACGGCGTCCGGATGCGAGGATGGCGGCCATGGGACCTTCGCGGATCGTCGCCGTACGCCACGGGGAGAGCCAGGCGAACCTGGCACACGCGCAGGCCGGCGACCGGCCACTGGTCTACGAGCGGGGCGACCACGAGGTGACGCTGACCGAGCTCGGCCGGCTCCAGGCGCGGGCGCTCGGCCGGATGCTGGCCGGGCTGCCCGCCGGCGAGGCGCCCGAGGAGGTGTGGTGCTCCCCCTACCTGCGGGCGCTCGACACCTGGAAGACCGCCCAGGAGACCTGGGGCGCCGGCGCGCTGCCGGTGACCGTGGACGAGCGGCTCAGAGACCAGGAGTCGGGCGCGTTCGCGCGGTTCAACCTGGCCGCCATCGGCGAGCGTTTCCCCGGCGAGGTGCGGCGGATGCGGGCCGAGGGGGCCTACGCCTACCGCCCGCCCGGCGGCGAGTCGCTGGCCGACGTGGTGGTCCGGCTGAAGGACTTCCTGCACGGGCTGAGCGCGGCGGCCGACGGGCGGCGGGTGCTGATCGTCGCCCACGACTCGGTGGTGCTGGCCCTGCGGCACGTCGTGGCCGGGCGGGACGACGCCGACCTGGCCGACGTCCTGCGGTTCGCGCCGGTGCTGAACGCCTCGGTGTCGGTCTGGCGGGCCGCGGGCGCGGGGTTCGAGGTGGTGGCGTTCAACGACGTCACCCACCTAGATCCCGCTTGAGCCGCAGCAGCCGCGCCCGCCGCGCGTGGGCCTGCCCGGCCAGCACGGCGCTCACCGCCACGAACGCCAGCCCGAGCGCCAGCGCGCCGGGGGCCACGGCGGCGACGAGCGCGGCGGTGAGCAGGGCGGCGGCCAGGGCGATCCAGCCGGCGATCACCCGGTCGCGGGCGAACAGCGGCGTCCTGCGCGTGCTGAGCCAGCCGCCGTAGCAGGCCCAGGCCAGGCAGAACGCGGTGAGGGCGGCGAAGGCCAGGTGCGTGCGGCCGGGCAGCGGGCCGGGCTCGGTCCACCACAGGGCGCAGACGAAGACCGTCCCGGCGGCGCCGGCGAGCAGGGCGGTCAGGGCGCGCACGCGCCGCCACGGCGACAGCGACGGTTCGAGGCGCTCGATGATCTGGTCGGCGGTCAGGCGCGGCTCATCGGTCATGGTCGATCTCCTTCAGGTGGACGCGCAGGAGGCGGCGGGCGCGGCTGAGCCGGGACTTGACGGTCCCCGCCGGAATGCCGCAGATCTGGGCGCACTCCTCGACCGGCAGGTCCTCCAGGTAGTGCAGGACGAGGATCTCCCGCTCGGGAAGGGGCAGGGCGGACAGGGCGGCGACCAGGCCGGCACGGTCCACGACGGCGTCGGCCGGGTCGTCGGTCACCGGCTCCGGCCCGGCCGCGTTCTCGGTCGTGCTCTCGGTCCGGGCGTACTCCGCGCGCAGGCGGTCGGTGACCGCCCGGCGGGCGATGGTGAACAACCAGGGCGTGAACCGTCCGGGGGCGCGCAGCCGGGGCAGGCCGCGCACGACGGCCGCCCAGATCTCCTGGGTGACGTCGTCGGCCCGCCCGGCGTCCAGCATGCGCCGGACGTAGGTCCAGACCGGCGTGTGCCAGCGGTGCACGAGTTCGTCGATCGCCGCACGCTCGCCCAGCTGGGCGCGTACGACGAGCAGCTCATCGGTCATGTCGTCCTTCCGTCACCCTGCTCAGTCGGGCGGGAGGGCGACGCGGTTCACGTCTCGACGACGAGATCGGCGCGCTCGCGGGTGCGGTCGGCGGCGAACCAGGCGCGTTCGGCCGCGAACCACTGCCGCCAGCGGGGTTCGAGCTCGGGGCCGTCGCGGTCGAGGACGCGCCGCAGCCGCACGGCCTCGGGGGCCTCCACCCAGACGGTGAAGGCCAGCATCCGGGCGGCCGACCGGCGGGCGGTGCCGACGCCCTCGACGACCAGCACGGGCGCGGCCGGCACGGCGACCTGGTCGGCGTAGCGCTCGCGCACCCAGTCGTACCTGCGGAAACCGGCCGGGCGGCCGTGCCGCAGCGGTTGCAGGACCTGCTCGTCCAGCAGGCGGAACCAGGCGCCGGGGCCGTCGTCCCAGTGGACGGGGAAGTCGTCGCTGTGGATCACCTGGCAGCCGAGCGCCGCGCCGAGCCGGCCGGCGAACGTGGTCTTGCCCGAGCCCGCCGGGCCGTCGACGGCCACCAGGCGGACGGGCCCGCACGAGGGCGGCAGGGCCTGGATGCGGCGGGCCAGGGAATTCACCGGACCAGGGTAGGCGATGGTGGACGGCCGCCTGAGAGAATATTCTTCCGGCCCAACGCAAGCTGGAGGTTGACCTTGCTCGGACCCCTCGGCGACGTCGTCGTCCTCGATCTGTCCAGGGCCCTCGCGGGGCCGCACGCCGCGCAGATGCTCGGCGACCTGGGCGCCCGGGTGATCAAGGTGGAGCATCCGGACGGCGGTGACGACTCGCGCGGATGGGGGCCGCCCTTCGTCGGGCCCGACCACGACATCTCGACCTACTTCCTGGCGGCCAACCGCAACAAGCAGTCCATCGCGGTCGATCTCAAGTCCGCCGAGGGCAGGCAGCTCATCGAGCGGCTCGTCCGCCAGAGCGACGTGCTGATCGAGAACTTCCGCACCGGCGTGCTCGACCGGCTGGGCTTCCCCGTCGAGCGCCTGCACGAGCTCAACCCGCGGCTGGTCGTCCTGTCGATCACCGGGTTCGGCCACGACGGGCCCGAGGGCGGCCGGCCGGGCTACGACGTGATCGCCCAGGGCGAGGCGGGGCTGATGTCGCTGACCGGGCCCTCGCGCGAGGAGCCGTACCGGGTGGGCGCCTCGATCGCCGACCTGCTGGCCGGCATCCACGGCGCGTACGGCGTGGCGGCCGCCCTGTACGAGCGCGAGCGCACCGGCCGGGGCCGGGTGGTGCGCACGTCCCTGCTGGCCGCGGTCACCGGCGTCCACTCCTACCACGGCACGGCCTGGACGGTCGGCGGCCAGGTCCCCGGCGCCAACGGCAACCACCACGCCTCCATCGCCCCCTACGGCGCCTTCCGCTGCGCCGACGGCATGCTGCAGATCGCCGTGGCGAACGACGGCCAGTGGAAGAAGGTCGCCAAGCTACTCGACATCGACCCTGATGTGGCGAAATATGCGACCAACAGGCAGAGATTCGCACACCGGGACGAGCTGATCGCCGACATGGAGAAGGCCCTGGCCGACCACGACCGCGCCCACTGGCTGGCCAGGCTGGGCGAGGCCGGTGTGCCCGCGGGCGCGATCAGGTCGATCGACGAGGTCTACGCCTGGGAGCAGACCCGCTCCCAGGGGCTGCTGGTCGAGGTGGACCACCCCGTGCTCGGCCCGATCGAGCTTCCCGGGCCGCCGCTGCGCTTCGACGGCCTGCCCGCGGCCGAGCACACCGCGCCCCCCGCACTCGGCCAGGACGGCGAGGCCGTGCTCGCCTGGCTCGAAGAGCGGGAGGGATGATCGGCAATTCCCGGCTCCGGCATGTACCCTCGTGCGTCACCATGGCATCATCGGTTGATCGTTAGGAGCGATAGTGAGCCGTCCGGACGCGCGCACACTGATCGAAGCGGTCCTCGACAGGGGGTCGTGGAAGTCGTGGGACGCGCCGCCCGCCGACCCGGCGGAGCCCGGCTCCTCCTATGCCGAGGAGCTGGCCGCGGCCCGCGTGAAGTCCGGCTACGACGAGTCGGTGATCACCGGCGAGGGGCTGCTCGACGGCCGCAGGGTCGCCGTCGTGGTCTGCGAGTTCTCCTTCATGGCGGGGTCGGTCGGGGTCGCCGCGGCCACCCGCATCGCGGCCGCGGTCGAGCGCGCCACGCGTGAGCGGCTGCCGCTGCTGGCCGCCCCGGCCTCGGGCGGCACCCGGATGCAGGAGGGCGCGCTGGCGTTCGTCCAGATGGTCCGGATCACCGTCGCGGTGCAGGAGCACCGCGCGGCCGGGCTGCCGTACGTCGTCTACCTGCGCCACCCGACGACGGGCGGCGTGCTGGCCTCCTGGGGCTCGCTCGGGCACGTCACGGCGGCCGAGCCGGGGGCGCTGATCGGGTTCCTCGGGCCGCGGGTGTTCGAGGCGCTGCACGGCTACCCCTTTCCCGAGGGCGTCCAGGTGGCCGAGAACTTCTACGAGCACGGCCTGGTCGACGCCGTCGTGTCGGCCGACGACGCCCGCAGGGTCGCGATCAGGGCCCTTTCCGTGCTGTGCGCCGTCCGTACCGGCGTCGAGGCGGGCGAGCCGCCCGCGGAGGACCTGCGGCCGGTGGAGGCGTGGGAGGCGATCACCCGCTCGCGCCGCGACGACCGTCCGGGCGTGCGCACGCTGCTCAAGCTCGCCGCCACCGACGTGACGCCGCTCAGCGGCAGCGGCGCCGGCGAGAACGAGCCGGGGCTCGTGCTGGCGCTGGCCAGGTTCGGGTCGGCGCCCGCCGTGGTGCTCGGCCAGGACCGGCGCAGACAGCGCCGGCGCTCGCCGCTCGGCCCGGCCGGGCTCAGGGTGGCCAGGCGCGGCATGCGCCTGGCGGCCGAGCTGGGGCTGCCGCTGGTCACCGTGGTCGACACCGCGGGGGCCGACCTGTCGAAGTCGGCCGAGGAGGGCGGGCTGGCCGCCGAGATCGCCCGCTGCCTGGCCGAGCTGGTCACCCTCGACGCGCCGACCGTGTGCCTGCTGCTCGGCGAGGGCGCGGGCGGGGCGGCGCTGGCGCTGCTGCCGGCCGACCGGGTGTTGTGCGCGCAGCACGCCTGGTTGTCGCCGCTGCCGCCGGAGGGCGCCTCGGCCATCCTCTACCGGTCGGTCGACTTCGCCCCCGAGATCGCCCAGGCCCAGCACATCCGGGCCACCGACCTGCGGCGCGACGGCATCGTCGACCGGGTGATCCCCGAGCTGCCGGACGCCGCCTACGAGCCCAGGCAGTTCTGTGAGCGCGTGGGGCGGGCGCTGGAGCACGAGATCGCCAAGCTGCTGGAGGTGGCCCCGGCCGACCGCCTGGCGGCCCGTCTGGCCCGCTACCGCGCCCTGGGCTGACCGCCTACGGCACGGGGATGCGTTCGACGCGGATGGAGAAGACCTCCTCGCGCGGCACGACCACCTCGTACGCGCCGTGGTCGACCATCCAGTAGCCGAGCGCCTCGGCCTTCATGCCGCTGTGGCCGGTGTAGGCGATGTGCAGGCCGTCGTCGTCCTCGTCGAGCACGATGCACGGCTCGCCGCCGAAGGCGCCGACGGTGCGGACGAGCACCAGCCACTCCAGCCGCGACCTGGCCACCACCCGCCGCCAGTAGCCCGAGGCGGGCTCGAAGCCGTCGAGCTCCACCTCGCTGAACAGCACGACCTGGTCGTTGTCCGGGCCGAGCGCGGCCGGCAGCGTACGCTCGCCGAAGCGGGCCACGAAGCCGGAGGCGACCGGCGTGATCTCCTCGCTCATGCGGTGGGCCGCCAGGTCAGGCCGTCGTAGCCGGCGAAGGGCCGCTCGCCCTCGCCGGCGACGTGGACGATCTCCGCCCCCGCCGGGATCGGCATCGGGACGGTGTGGAACTGCGGCACCACGTGGTCGGGCGAGGTGGTGAACCCGTTGCCGGCGAACGGCGGCACGTCGCTCCAGTCGCCGCCCATGTGCGGGCCGTAGGGCACCGCGTAGGTGTCGACGTCGCGGGCGTGCCAGCGCATCAGGTAGAGCTCGGGGACCTCGGGGAACAGCTCCGAGCCGTCGAAGGACAGGTCGAGGCCGTAGTAGAGGGCCGCCGGCGTGGTCAGCCTGACGCAGTCCTGGACTCGGTAGACGTAGCCGGAGATCACGGTGCGCTTGCCCGACAGGTACGGCACGAGCAGACGCGGCGGCACGACCTTCTGCATCTGCGTTCCGCTCATGGCTCTACTTTACGGTCGGTTGACCCTTGAGCACCCGGTGATCCAGACACGGGAGCATGGCCCTGGCGGTCGCCGTCCATTCGGTGTCGAGGCGGACCAGCTGGACCCCAGGACCGGTGCCGAGGTCGGCCCGGACCACTCCGAGCGGATCGACCAGCATGCTGCGCCCCACGCCGAACCCGTCCTTCGACTCCTCCGGGTTGGGCGCCTGGCCGACGGCGGCCGTCCACATCGTGTTCTCCAGGGCCCGTGCGCGGACCAGCGTGACCCAATGGTCCTCCTTCAGCGGGCCCGACCCCCAGGCGGCGATCACCGCGAACAGGTCGGCGCCCTTGTCGACCAGCGCCCTGGTCAGCTCGGGGAAGCGGATGTCGTAGCAGGTGACCAGCCCGACGCGCAGCCCGGCCAGCTCGACCACGGTCGGCTCGGCGCCCGGCGCCACCATGTCGGACTCCTTGGAGCCGAAGGAGTCGAACAGGTGGATCTTCCGGTAGGCGGCCTTGATCTCGCCGTCGGGGCCGATCGCCACGGCCGTGTTGTGCACCTTGGCGCCGGCCGGGCCCTCGCCCGGCTCGAACACGCCGGCGATCACCGCCAGGCCGTGGGTGCGGGCCGCCTCCGACAGCCCCGCCACGAACGGCCCGTCGAGCGGCTCGGCCAGCTCGGTCACGCGCCTGCCGTAACGGGTGAGCGTGGCCTCGGGGAAGATCGCCAGGTCGGCGCCCTCGGCGCGGGCGAGCGCCTCCCTGGCCCTCTTGAGGTTGGTGGCCGGGTCAGGAGAGACCGGAATCTGGCAGAGGGCGATTGTGGTCACGGCCCGACTCTAACCGGTTGGGCACCAGTCGAAACCAGGTCAGGCACCGCCAGATCCACTCAAGTGGGCCGTACCGAAATCTGGTGAGCCACCATCCGCTGAACAACGTCTGCGCCACCACGGTCGTCAGCGCCACCGCGAGCACCGGCCAGCGGGTGGCGCCGGTCTTCAGCGGGACCGTGCACAGCGCGATCACCGCCGTGCCCGTGACGTAGTTCGTCAGCGCCATCCGGCCCAGCGGCTCCAGCAGGGCCGACGACCACGGCCGCAGCGCCAGCAGCAACCCGCTGGTGTACGCCGCCGCCCCCGACAGCGCGGCCACGCTGTAGACGGTCCAGTCGCCCGCCCCCGGCGCCTCCGCGACGCCCGCCCAGGTGACCGTCAGGACCAGGGAGGTCAGCGCCGCGGCCGCGAACACGGGGGCCAGCAGGCTCCTCGGCGGCCGCAGCCGCATCAGCCCCATGCCGACCAGGAACAGGCCCGGGATGAGCGACGGGCCCGCGCCGTGCCAGGTGGCCCAGACAGTCGCCACGACGCCGAGCGCCAGCACCGGCAGGCCGCCCGGCAGGAACGAGGCGGGCAGCAGCACCACCAGGCCGTAGAGGGCGTAGTCGGTCAGCACCTCGCCCTCGTAGAAGGTGTGCTGGAGCAGGCCGAAGCAGGCCAGCCAGGCCAGCCTGCGGGCCAGCGCCCAGCGGCTTCCCGAACGGTCGAGGAACAGCACGAAACTGATGCCGAACAGCAGCGAGAAGATCGGGTAGAAGCGGCTCTGGAACAGGGCCTCGATCGTGCGGTCGATGCCGGTGTAGGGCTCGTGGCTCGCGTGCTGCCAGGTGTTGACCAGCATGATGCCGCCCACCGCGAAGCCGCGGAGGGCGTCCAGCTCACGGATGCGCGTCACAGGAACCAGGTGAACCACCATACGAGGAATCCGGCGCCGGCGACCGCCGCCACGATGTGCGGCCACCGCCGTGCCTGGAACAGGGCCGCGACGCTCAGCACGGCCGAGGCCACCGCGATCCACGTGTACAGGCCGCCGACCGAACCGGGGACGCCGACGGCCAGCGCCGTCTCGTTCCTGCTCGCCATGCCGTAGACGGCCTGGCCGGTCAGCCCGGCGAACGCCACGCCGGCCAGCCCCGCGAAGGCGGTCATCGCCCTGCCGCGCAGCGCGCCGGCGGCGAGCTGGACGAGCGCGACGAGCACGAACAGCGCGAAGGGCGCGGCCAGCCAGGGCGCCTGCGAGATCCCGTACGGCGCGCCGGTGACGTGCGTGTCGGCGAGCCGGAGCGTCGGCGGCTGGGCCGGGTCGGGCTCGCACGGCTTCGGCGGCACGCGTCCCGGGGCCTCGACGAACTCGGCGATGTGCTTCCTGGCGCACGCGCTGCTGAGGAAGACGGCGTGGCTGCCGCGGAACGTCTCGAACCGGGCTCCGGGGATGGCCCTGGCGGCGGGGCCGGCCGTCCTCGCGGGGGTGGTGGGGTCCTGTTCGCCGCCGACGACGTAGACGGGGGCCTCGGGGACGGCGTTCACGGGGGCGGATTTGGGAAGTTGCCACGCATCACACACCGCTTTGTCCCCATTTACTGTGAAAAGTCGGGATCTGGTGGTGAAGGTGTTGAACGGCACCTCGTCCTGGCACTGCACCGCGTGGTACAGCCCGAACTCGTGCGACACCAGCCCCTCGCCCACCGCGTCGGCCAGCGGCCGCAGCAGCTCGTCGTGCCCCTCGGCCAGCCCGCCGACCAGCGCGGGCGCCACGGCCGACACGTCGGCCTCGTGCAGCGCCTCGGCGAGGACGGTGGCCACGTCGTCGCCGGACATCGTCGCCGTGAACGGCCGGCCGAGCAGCGGATCGGTGGTCGGCACCCGGGCGGGGGAGCGGTTGAGCCTGGCCACCAGCCGGTCGAAGGCGTCGCCCGCGCCGAGCGCGGCCATGGTGTCGCGCAGGTTGCGGTCGGCGTCGTCGTACCAGGCCACGGACTCGGGCAGGAACGAGTCCAGCACGACCGACCGCACGCCCTGCGGGTCCGCCGCGGCGACGTCGGTCATGACGCGGGTGGAGTAGCTGACGCCGAACAGGTTCCAGGAGGGGTGGCCGAGCGCCTGGCGCAGGGCGACCACGTCGGCGGCGATCTCTTTGGTGTTGTAGCCGCGCAGGTCGATGCCCTGCTCCTGGAGGCGGGCGCGGCAGCGCCGGGCCGCCGCGCCCACGTCGGCGGGCGGTCTGCGCAGCCGTCCGAGCAGCGCCTCGGCCGTCTCGGGGCAGCCCAGCACCGGGCGGGAGTACTTCCCGCCACGCTGCTCGATCGTCACCACGTCGCGGTCGGGGAACATCTGGCTCAGGAACCCGGTGAGCTGCAGCGACGACGACGCCGGCCCGCCGCCCATGTAGACGATCGGGTCCGGCCTGCGGCCGGGGGCGGTCGAGGTGTGCACGGCGTACCCGACCTTGATGGTCCGGCCCGGCGCGTCGCGGCGCTCGGGGACCAGCAGGAATCCGCAGACGGTGTGCTCCGGCACGGCGACCGGGCAGGGCGCGGCCTCCACGGGAGGGGGCGTGTCACGCGTGACGAGGGGAACGCTCAGGGCGAGGGCTAGCACGACCCGGATGATCACGAGACGAGACTAATAGTGTGGGGGCGTGACCGAACCACTTGTTTCCAGGATGCGCGCTTTCGGCACGACGATTTTCGCCGAGATGAGCGCGCTCGCCGTGCAGACCGGTTCCATCAACCTCGGACAGGGCTTCCCCGACACCGACGGCCCGGCCGCCATGCTCGACCGCGCCGTGCAGGCGATCATCACGGGCGCCAACCAGTACCCGCCGGGGCCCGGGGTGCTGGAGCTCCGGCAGGCGGTCTCGGAGCACCGGATGGCCCACTACCGGCTCGACTACGACCCGGCGGGCGAGGTGCTGGTCACCGTGGGCGCCACCGAGGCCATCGCGGCCAGCGTGCTGGCGCTGTGCGAGCCGGGCGACGAGGTGATCGCGTTCGAGCCGTACTACGACTCCTACGCGGCCTCGATCGCGCTGGCCCAGGCCAGGCTCGCGGCCGTGACGCTGCGTCCGGTGGACGGCCGCTTCACCTTCGACCCCGACGAGCTGCGCGCCGCCGTCACGCCGCGTACCCGGGCGATCCTGGTCAACTCACCGCACAACCCGACAGGGACCGTCTTCACCAGGGACGAGCTGACCGTCATCGCCGAGCTGTGCCAGGAGCACGGCCTGATCGCGATCACCGACGAGGTCTACGAGCACCTCACCTTCGACGGCGTCGAGCACGTCCCGCTGGCCACGCTGCCCGGCATGCGCGAGCGCACGGTCATGATCTCCTCGGCGGGCAAGACGTTCTCGGTCACGGGCTGGAAGACCGGCTGGGTGTGCGCGCCGCCCGAGCTGGTGCGGGCGGTCTCGACGGTCAAGCAGTTCCTCACCTTCACCGCGAGCGCGCCCTGGCAGCTCGCAGTGGCGTACGGGCTGCGCACCGAGCTGGAGTGGGTGGCCGCGCTGCGCGCCGGGCTCCAGGACAAGCGCGACCGGCTGATGGACGGGCTGACGGCGGCGGGCTTCGAGGTGTTCGGGCCGGCGGGCACGTACTTCGTGCAGACCGACATCCGGCCGCTGGGCTTCACCGACGGCCTGGAGCTCACCCGCCGCCTGCCCGAGCTGGCCGGGGTGGTGGCCATCCCCACGCAGGTCTTCTACGAGCATCCCGAACGCGGCCGGCACTTCGTCCGGTTCGCGTTCTGCAAGAAGGACGAGGTCATCGACGAGGCGGTGACCCGGCTCAAGCGCCTGTCGCAGGGGTAGCCCGGCGCAGGCCGTCGAACAGCACGGCCAGGGCCCTGGCCCGCAGGTCGTCGCTCCAGTCGTGGTGCTGCGCCGCCAGGCAGGCGGCGCTGAGCAGGGCGAGCAGCTCCGCCATGCCCACGTCCGGCCGCACCGCCCCCGCCCGCTGCGCCCGCTCCAGCAGCGCGCTGATCGCGCCCTTGATGTCGGGCGCGCCCGCCTTGGCGTCGATGCCCGCGCTGGTCAGGGCGTCGACCAGGATCTTCTTGACCGTCGAGTAGGCCACGATGCGGTCGAAGAACTCGAAGAAGGCCGCTCCGGCGTCGGCGGCGCCGGCCAGCTCTTCGGCCATCTCGGCCAGGCGCTCCTGCCGGTCGGTCACGATCGCCGCGTACAGGGCCTCCTTCCGCCTGCGCCCGGTTCGGTCTCGGCGCGGTCGTGTACGGCGCGCTCGGCGGCGGCGTCCTGACCGGCCGCTACCGGCGCGGCGAGATCCCCGACCCGGACAGCCGCATGGGCCGCCTGCTCGGCGCCGCGATGCCCGGCGCGGCCCGCTGGGCGCAGTCGCTGCTCAACGACCGCAACCTGGCCGTCGCCGAGGGGCTGGCCGAGGTCGCGGCCGGCCTGGGGGCCGACCCCGCCGCGGTCGCCCTGGCCTGGGTCGCGGGGCGTCCCGGCGTCACGTCGGTGCTGCTCGGGCCGCGTTCGGTGCGGCAGCTGCGGGAGAACCTGGCCGCCTTCGACCTCACCCTCCCGCCGGAGGCGGTCACCCGCCTGGACGACCTCTCCGACCCCGCCCACACCCCCGCCGACGCCTCCTCCTTCCACCTCGTCCCCCGCTGACCCCGAGCCGGCGTAACCGAAAGGTCGCGGAGAGTAAAGTGTCCTCCATGGTATCGCCGTGATACCGTCTCCGACCTACGATGAGGGCATGGCCATGACCCTTCGCCTGAACGACGAACAGACCGAGGCTCTTCGCAAGCGTGCCGAGTCGGAGGGGCGCAGCATGCAGCAGATCGTGCTGCGTGCGATCGAGGAATACCTGGAGCGCGCCTCCGACGACGAGATCACCGACGCTCTGGCGGAGAAGGGCGCCAAGCGATTCGCGGACCTGTTGCGCAGGCTGGGCGAGTGATCCGCCACGTCAGCCTCGAACAAGGGCTTCGGATCGCCCGGGTCGCGGTGGGCGGCCCCGTTCAGGTGCGCGACCTCGGGCTCCTGGAGGCCGCGCTCCTGCGGCCGCGGACCTCGCTGTTCGGGCATGATGCCTATCCCGACCTCGTGACCAAGGCCGCGGCCCTCCTCCACTCGATCGTCACCAATCATCCGCTCGTCGACGGGAACAAGCGCGCGGGCTGGCTCACGACCTACGTCTTCCTCGCGAAGAACGGAATCGAGCTCGACCCGGCCGACGACGACGCCTACGACCTGGTCGTCGCCGTCGCCTCCGGCAAGCTCGACGACGTGACGGAGATCGCTGAGGCGCTGCGCACGTTCATGAGGTGAGTTTGACCGGGAGGCGGCGTTGGCGGATGGCGGTGCGGACGGCCTTGGCGAGCTGGTCGTACTCGGCCGCGCGGGCCGAGGAGGCGCGGTAGGCCAGGCCGATCGTGCGCCCGGGGGCGGGGGTGGCGAAGCGGCGCAGCGCCAGGCGTACCCGCTTGCCGGTCTCCACCGGCACGGCCGACTCCGGCAGCAGCGTCACGCCGAGGCCGCCCGCCACGAGCTGCACCAGCGTCGGCAGGCTGGTCGCGTACGTGGTCGCGGTGGCCCGCGCGCCCACCTCGCGGCACACGTCGATGGCCTGTTCGCGCAGGCAGTGGCCCTGGTTGAGGAGTACGATGTCCAGGCCCTTGAGCGCGTCGCGGTCGAGCGGCGCGGGGTCGGCGGCCAGGGGGTGGTCGTGCGGGAGGGTCAGCAGGAACTCCTCGTCGTAGAGCGGCGCCTCCACCAGGCCGCCCACGTCCGTCGGCAGGGCGAGCAGCACCAGGTCGAGCCGCCCCTCGCGGACCTCCTCCAGGATCGTGTCCGTCTTGGCCTCGTGGACGGTCAGCTTGAGCTGCGGGAAACGCTGGGCGAACATGGGCAGCAGCGCGGGCAGCACGTACGGCGCCACGGTGGGGATCACGCCGAGGTGGGCGGGGCCGCTGAAGGGCTCGCGGTTCTGGGCGGCCTCGCCCATCAGGTCCTCCACGGCGGCCAGCACCCGCCAGGCGTGCTCGGCCACGCGCTCGCCGGCGGAGGTGAGCAGCACCTTCCGGGTGGTCCGCTCCAGCAGCTGCGTGTCCAATATCTCCTCCAATGAGGAGATATTTCCGGACAGGGTGGGTTGGCTCATCTTCAGTGCCGTCGCCGCCTCCCTGAAGTGGAGATGCTCGGCCACGGCGAGGAAGGAACGCAGCTGAGCGAGGGTGGGCATGGGCTCACTGATAGGAATCACCTCTCAGATTGGTCCAACTACTCGATTTCTCGAATCAATGGTAGGTGCGGCAACGTAGGTGCCCTGACCCGCACTTCCTCCGAAGGAGTAGGAACTTGCTCACCGTCGGTGACCGCTTCCCCGAGTACGAACTCACGGCCTGTGTCGACCTCGACCCCGACAAGGCGTTCGCTGAGATCAACCACAAGACCTACGAGGGCAAGTGGCGCGTGGTGTTCTTCTGGCCGAAGGACTTCACGTTCGTCTGCCCGACCGAGATCGCCGAGTTCGGCCGTCTCAACGGCGAGTTCGCCGACCGTGACGCCCAGGTTCTCGGCGTCTCGATCGACTCCGAGTTCGTGCACCACGCCTGGCGCAAGAACCACGAGGACCTGCGCGACCTGCCCTTCCCGATGCTGAGCGACATCAAGCGCGAGCTGTCGCAGGCCTGCGGCGTGCTCGGCCAGGACGGCGTCGCCCAGCGCGCCACGTTCATCGTCGACCAGAACAACGAGATCCAGTTCTCGATGGTGACCGCCGGTTCCGTGGGCCGCAACGTCAAGGAGGTCCTGCGGGTCCTCGACGCCCTGCAGTCCGACGAGCTGTGCCCGTGCAACTGGAACAAGGGCGAGGCCGGCCTGGACGCCCAGAAGCTGCTGGCCCAGTGAGCGTCGACACCCTGAAGTCGCTCCTGCCCGACTACGCCAAGGACACCAGGCTCAACCTGGGCTCGGTCACGACCACCTCGTCGCTGACCGACCAGCAGCTCTGGGGCACCGTCCTGGCGTGCGCCCTGGCCACCAGGTCGGCGCGGGTCATCGCCGAGCTCTCGCAGGACGCCGCCGACAACCTGTCGGCCGAGGCGTTCACCGCCGCCAAGGCGGCCGCGTCGATCATGGCGATGAACAACGTCTACTACCGCGCCACCCACCTGATCGGCGACGAGACGTACGCGACGCTGCCGGCCAGGCTCCGGATGACCGTGATCGGCAACCCGGGCGTGGACAAGACGGACTTCGAGCTGTGGTGCCTGGCGGTCTCCGCGATCAACGGCTGCGGCCGCTGCCTGGAGTCGCACGAGCAGGTGCTGCGGGGCGCGGGGATGCCGCGTGAGCAGGTCCAGGAGGCGCTGCGGGTGGCCGCGGTGATCAACGCCACCGCCGCGACGGTGGAGGCCGAGGCCGCGCTCCAGACGGTCTGACCTCCCCGCGGAACCACGGAAGCGTGGAACCGCGACAGCGCAGAACCGAGAAGGCGGGTGCCCGTACGGGTGCCCGCCTTCGACGTGCGCGGGGAGGCGTGCGCGGGAGGCGTGCATGGGAGACGTGCGCGGGAGGGCGGCCCTGGCTGCTCTGTGGCCTAGACGAGTAAGTCCTAAGTCGTTCGGAGTGCAGGCACGACGAAGGGTGTCGAGGATCGATGTGTGACGAACGACCTCAACACCCTTCTGACCGCACTGTACGTGAAGATCGACGACTGGCTGGGCGAATCACCCCGGCCAGGACGACCACCCCGACTGACCGACGCCGAACTGCTGACCTTGGCAGTCGCCCAGGTCCTGCTCGGCGTGCACTCCCAGACCCGCTGGCTGCGCTACGTCCCCGCACACCTGCCCGGCGCCTTTCCGTACCTGCCCGGCCAGTCCGGCTACAACAAGCGCCTGCACAAGGCCCTCCCCCTGCTCAAAAGAGCGATCCGAGCCCTGGCCCGTGACACCGACCTGTGGGACGACCCGCTCTGGGTGACCGACTCCACCCCGGTCGAGTGTGGCCGTTCCCGCCCCACAGCCCGCCGTTCCGAACTGGCGGGGTGGGCCGGCTACGGCTACTGCCGCTCCCACTCACGCTGGTTCTGGGGCCTGCGCCTGCACCTGATCTGCACCCCGGCCGGACTGCCCATCACCTGGGCCCTGGCCACCCCCAACATCGACGAACGCCAGGTGCTCATGGCCGTCATCGAACACGACCCGGATCTCGTGACCGAACGCCCCGGCCTGCTCATCATCGCCGACAAGGGATACATCTCCGCCGAGCTGGACGCCTTCCTGGCCGAACGGGGGGTGCGGCTGTTACGCCCGTCCTACCGCAACCGCACACCCCGCCCCGGCGAGGAACTCCTCAAGCCCATCCGCCAGCTCATCGAGTCCGTCAACGACACCCTCAAGGGCCAACTCGACCTGGAGCTTCACGGCGCCAGAACCGCCATCGGCGTCGGCGCCCGCATCGCCCAGCGCATCCTGGCCCTGACCGCCGCCATCTGGCACAACCGCGCCACCGGCCAGCCCGTCACCCGATCCCTGATCGCCTACGACCACTGACTCGACTTAGGACTTACTCGTCTAGCTGCTCTGGGGCTCGTCGAGCGGCGTGAGTGCCTGGCTGGCCTGCTCGTGCTCCAGGCCCGTCGCCTGCAACAGGTCCACCGCGATCGACCGCAGCTGCGCGATGATGACGTGCGCCGAGAAGCCCAGCCGCTCGGGCCGTTCCCGGCCGGCCACCGCGAGCAGCGCCTGCCGCGCCAGCAGGGGATCGCGTCCGGCGGCCAGCTCCAGTTGCAGCAGCAGCGCCGCCTCCGAGACCTCCCGCATCGCCTCGGCCAGCGCCGTGGGCGGCGGGCTCGCCTCGCCCAGCGCCGCCAGCGTGCGGCGGACCATCACGCGGGCGTTGCGCAGGGCCAGGTCGACGGGCGTGGCGGCGGTCTCGTACCGGGCCAGGGCGGCCCGGCGATGCCAGTGCAGCGGCGAGATCATGGTGATCTCCTTGCTGGTCTCCAGCGCCATCGCGAACTCCTCGACGGCGGCCTGCGTCGTCCGCGCCTCCTCCAGCGCCTCGGCGGCCAGGTCGACGTCCCGCTTCTCGATCGCCTCCGCCGCCTGCTCCAGGACGGTGGACAGCGCGTCCAGCACTCCCGACAGGTGTTTGGCCGCGATCGTGAACGGGCTGGCGGGCATCAGCGCGACCGCCGCGACGCCGATGACGCCTCCGGTGAGGGCGTCGGCCATGCGGTCGAGGCCGCCGGCGTTCTCGCCGGGCAGCAGCGTGGCCACCAGCACCGCCGAGGAGCCCGCCTGCGCGACGAACAGCGCCCCGCCGTTGAGCAGCAGCGCGACGGCCATGGCCAGCCCGACGACCAGCGCGAGCTGCCAGGGCCCCGAGCCGATCCAGGACACCAGCAGGTCGCCGACGCCGACGCCGAGGCTCACGCCCACCACCAGCTCGGCGACGCGCCGCAACCGCTGGCCGAGCCCCACGCCGACGCAGATCAGCACGGAGATCGGCGCGAAGAACGGCCGGGCGTGCCCGAGCAGGTCGACGGCGACGATCCAGGCCAGCGCCGCGCCCACCGCGCACTGCACGATCGAGGGCGCCATGAGACCGAACGTGCCCAGTCGTTCCCTTACGTGATCGCTGAGCCTCGTTCGCACCTTTTCACCCTGGCGGGTCTTTGTGACATTGAGGTCACGTTTGCCCCGTCACGTCCGGGCTAACCACGCCGGGGGCGAGCCGCCTGCGGACGAACACGATGACCGCGACCACGACCGGCGTGGCCATCCACACGTACGTGGAGTCCTCGCCGACGCCGAAGGCCAGCACCGCGCTGACCGCCCAGAGCACGCCGCAGCCCCAGTACACCCAGGCCGAGGTGGCCATGCGCCGCCTGCTCGCGTTGGCGTTGAGCAGCCCCTGTGTCAGGGCCAGCGTGAACAGCGCGCCCTGGCAGAACATCAGGATCGCCTCCGTCCCCGCGAACAGCGCCAGGGCCAGCCCCTTGGACGCCTGGACGTCGACGTCGGCCGCCGACATCTCGCTCCACAGGTTCATCGTGTACGGCAGGAACGCCGAGAACAGCAGCAGCGGCACGTGCAGCAGCAGGACCGGCTGGGAGACCCGGTGGAGCTGGTCGAAGAGCGTGTGGTGGGCCCGCCAGCTGAAGCACAACATGAGGAAGGCCAGCACGAACGCCGCGAACGAGCCCTGGTGATGGCTCAGGAAGCCCGCGAGGTCACGGAAGTCGTCCTCCGCGGGGCGGGGGATCTCCAGGACGAGCAGCGTGATCGCGATCGCGAAGACCGCGTCGCTGAACATCCCGACCCGCTCCGGGGTCATGCCGGGACGGGGGGCCGGTGGGGGGCTGGACACAGCGGGTCTCCGTGGATCGTGGGGGTGACCAGCATAGAGGTCCGGACGTCCCTGGGCTCACCTGTCCAGGAAGGCGTCCACCGCGGCCAGGAAGGCGGCCCGTTCGGTGGCGTGGACGAGGTGCCCGGCCTCGATCGTGACCAGCTCGGCGCCGGGGATCAGGCGGGCCAGCCCGGGGGCGTCGAACGGGCTCAGCCGCCCGCCCGACAGCACCAGCGTGGGCGCCGTGATCTTCCCCAGCTCGGCGGCCAGCGCGGGGTCGGGGACGACGATGTACGGCTCGGTCTGGTGCATCATCCGCCAGTCGAACCCGGTGGAGTCGTCCTCCACGAGCGGCTGCCGCCCCTCGATCGGGTACGGCGCCGTGACGTCCTCCAGCACCAGCCGCTCGACCCGCTCGGGGTGGCGCATGGCCACGTGGTAGGAGACCATGCCGCCGAGCGAGTGCCCGACCAGCCGGACGCGGTCGAGGCCCAGGTGGTCGAGGAGCGCCACGACGTCCTCGGCCATCGTGCCCACCGCGTACTCGCCCGGACGGTCGCTGGCCCCGTGGCCGCGCAGGTCGGGGGCGAGGACGTGGTGACGGGCGGCGAAGTGCTGGGTGATGCCGTTCCAGTCGTTGTGGTTCGCGGTACGGCCGTGGAGCAGGACCAGCGGCGGAGCGGCGGGATCGCCCTCCTCGCGGTAGACGAGCTTGATGCCGTTGACGTGGGCTTCGCGAATCACATCCGGAAACACTACCTTCGGTGCCTTTGAGCGCTTCAAGGTTCCGCCGAGAGCTTGACCAGCCAGCGGACCTTGACATCGCCGCGGCCGTTCATGGGCAGACATTGCCCATGAACCCCGCCGGGCCGCTCGGCTAGCGTCGCGACGGTGGGGAAGCCGGTACTGGAGAAGGGGCAACGCATGCCGGACCCGATTGAAGTGCGAAAGGTGCCGATCGAGAGCGTGACCGACGCCTCCGGGCTGTCGCGGCTCATCGCGGACGGGGTGATCGAGGCGCACCGGGTGCTCGCGGTGATCGGCAAGACCGAGGGCAACGGCGGCGTCAACGACTACACGCGCATCCTGGCCGACCGGGCCTTCCGCGAGGTCCTGGCCGAGCACGGCCACCCGGCCCCCGAGAGCGTGCCGCTGGTGTGGTCGGGCGGCACCGACGGCGTCCTCAGCCCGCACGCCACCGTCTTCGCCACCACGGCGGACGCGCCGATGAGCGACGAGCCGCGCCTGTCGGTGGGCGTGGCGATGAGCGAGGTGATCCTGCCCGAGGACATCGGCCGTCCGGCGATGGTGGAGAAGGTGGCCGCCGGGGTGCGGGAGGCCATGAAGATCGCCGGCATCGACGACCCGCGCGACGTGCACTACGTGCAGACCAAGACGCCGCTGCTCACCCTGGCCACGATCACCGAGGCCAGGAGCCGCGGCCAGGACACCGCCATCGAGGAGACCGGCCCGTCGATGGACCTGTCCAACTCCACCACCGCGCTCGGCATCGCCGTCGCGCTCGGCGAGATCGACATGCCGCGGGCCGACCAGATCCACAAGGACCTGTCGCTGTACTCGTCGGTGGCGTCGTGCTCGTCGGGGGTGGAGCTGGACCGGGCGCAGATCGTGCTGGTGGGGAACGTACGCGGCATCGGCGGGCGCTACCGCATCGGGCACAGCGTCATGAAGGACGCGCTCGACGCCGACGGCATCTGGGAGGCCATCAGGGACTCCGGGCTGCCGCTGCCGGACCGCCCCCACCCCTCCGACCTCGGCGGACGGCTGGTCAACGTGTTCATGAAGTGCGAGGCCGACCCGTCGGGACGGGTGCGCGGCCGGCGCAACATCATGCTGGACGACTCCGACGTGCACTGGCACCGGCAGATCAAGGCGGCCGTCGGCGGGGTGGCGGCCTCGGTCACCGGCGACCCCGCGGTGTTCGTCTCGGTGGCCGCCGTGCACCAGGGGCCGTCGGGCGGCGGGCCCGTCGCGGCCATCGCCGACCTCGGCTGACCCACCTCGGCTAACCGGCCGGACTCGGCGGGCACCAGGGGAGCACGGTCACCTCGGGCCACGCCTCGGCGCAGCGCGCCGCCTTGGCCTCGTAGACCTCGCGCTGCGCCTGCCGGGGGTTGGGACGCAGCACGAGGTTGAAGGCGTCGGCCACGCCGTAGGGGGCGTAGATCCGCCACGCCCCCGAAGGGGTGAGCCGGACGCCGATCGCGCTCGTGGTGCTGGGGAAGGAGTCGATCGCGGCCTCGGAGCTGTCGTAGGGCGGGCACGGCACGCCGAAGCGGCTCTCGTACCACAGGTGGACGCGGGCCTCGTTGCGGATCTCCACCGGCACGTCGCCGAACAGCTTCCGCCCGGCCCTGATCGCGCGGTCCTCCGCCTCCCACGACAGGTCGGACGGATCGTAGTAGATCAGGTCGTAGTCTTTGACGCCGTAGCCCGGCGGACGGCCGGTCACGTGGTTCCAGATCGCCTGGACGACCGCGCCCGCCGCCAGCCACCAGCCGGGCAGGCCGAGCGCGAGAGCTCCGCCGAGCACCCGCACCAGGACCGGGTCGGTCTCCAGCACGGCCCGCACGGCCGCCGTCTGCTCGTCGAGGGGGAGCCGAGAGATCCGCACCGCCCCTGTCTAGCACCCCACCCCGACAGAACACCGCCGGACCGCCGTTCGGGCGCCTCCAGGAACGGGGGCGGTGGGGCCCGCGGGTAGTCTCGTTCGTTGTGCCGACCATCCCACAGCCACTCGACCCCGACGACGACGGCAGCGCCGCCCCCGCCGTGGCCGCCGCCCTGGCCGCCTACGAGGCGGGCGCGTGCGGCCCCGCCGACGTGCTGGCCGCGCTGAGCGGCGCGCGGCTGCTGGTGCCGGTGGTCGCCCTGCTGACCGAGTCCGAGGTCGGTGAGCACGGGCTGCGCCAGGAGAAGGAGAGCGAGATGGCGCTGCCCAAGCTCGTCGGCCAGGACGGCCGGCACGCGGTGCTCGCCTTCACCGGCACCGACGCGCTGACCAGGTGGCGCAAGGACGCGCGCCCGATCCAGACCGGCACGCTTCAGGTCTGCCGGGCGGCCGTGCACGAGGAGGCCGCGGCGGTCGTGGTCGACGTGGCCGGGCCGGTGCAGTTCGTGATCGAGGGCGAGGTGCTGAGGGCGCTGGCCGCGGTCGAGTCCGGCACCGTCGACCAGCTCGGCGGCGTCACCGTCGCCAGGATGGAGCCCGCCCCGCCCCGCCGCCGCTGGTTCTCCCGCCGTAACGGCTGAACACCGCTACCTTCCGCACGCTGAACCCGCGCCACCCCACAGCAGCGGCTGGACGCCGCGCCCTCCCGTGGGCCGGGCGCGGCGAACGCCCCCGGCCGGTGGCGGGCACCGGCCGGGGGCGTTCGCCGGACGTCGTCAGGAGACGGTCAGGTAGAACCCGGTGTCGGCCGCCACGCCGTCGGCGAGCTGGCTGTAGACCGCGACCGCCCGGTAGTGCCCGCCGCAGACCGCAGCCTCGCGCTGCACCGACAGCGAGCGCGGGTAGGTGGACCGGCCGATCGGCGTCACGTGGATCGCCAGGTCGCCGTCGTAGTCGACGTCCTCGCCGAGGATCACGCAGTACGTCCCGCGGAACATGCGCCTGACCTCCTCGACGTTCTTGCTGGCCGTCTCCACGCCGTCCGCCCTGACGGTGGCGGAGGCCTGGGCGTACGGAGTGTCCGCGTACGCCGCCGCAGGCGTCAGGACGGCGGCCGCGACGAGCGCGACGCCGGCGGCGCGCCGGATGATGTTCATATGGGTGCTCCCTCGGTTCTCGGTCAGGAGATGGTCAGGTCGAAGCCGCCGTCGGCGAGCCGGCCGGTGCTGGTGTCGTAGACGCCGACGGTGATGGTGTTGGACTCGTGGCAGGTCGCCGACGAGTTCCGGTAGGCGATGAACGGCAGGCGGCGGGGCGCCCGCGGGGTGATCTGGATCACCGCGGCGGACGTGGTGACGTGCCTGTCGACCATCACGCAGTAGCGGCCGGTCGAGGCCCGCCACGTCTTGAGGATGTTCTTGCCGTTGTTCAGCTCGCCGTCCGCGTCGACGATCGCCGCGGCCCGCGCGTACGGGGCCTGCAGGTCGGCGTACGCGGCGGGGCCGGTCATGATGAGGCTTGCGGCGCTCAGCGCGAGGCCGCCGGCCAGGATGCCACGGAACATGGGTCTTCCTCTCGGTCACTCTTCCGGGGGGCCACGACAGAAAGTAGGTTCCTGACCACCCCCGCAGCCGCGTGCCACCCCGGCCCGGACGATCAAAGTTCCTTGGGGGATCGCCCCCGAACCCATGACCGCCGGCGCGCGTCGCGGCCATCCGTCCGGGGCGCGAGGGCCCGCCGGGACGGGGGTTCGCTCTTGGCGCACGCCATACCCGGGCCGCCCGCCGCGATCCCGGGACGGCCGCCGGGCCGCCGCATTAGTGTCTGCTCGTGGTCGCACTGATGGCGCTGCTCGGTCTGGTCGCCGGACTCCAGGTCAGGGCGCTGGCCGACGCCTACGACGACCTCGCGTCCCCGCCGTCCTGGCCGCCCGGCGTCGAACTGCTGACCGCCACGGTGACGGCGCTGACCGCCTGGCTCGCCGGGCCGCCGTACACGGGGCTCGCGCTGGCCGGCACGGCGCTGGCGGTCATCGACTGGCGTACCAGCCTGCTGCCCGACGCGATCACGCTGCCCGCGTACCCGATCATCGCACTGACCCTGCTGCCCACCGGGGAGCTGCCGCGCGCGCTGCTCGGCGCGGCGGCGCTGGCGGCCGTCTACGGCCTGCTGTGGTTCGCCAGGCCGGCCGCGATGGGCCTCGGCGACGTCAAGCTGGCCGGGCTCATCGGCATGGCGGCGGCGGCGATGAGCTGGCAGACGTGGGTGGCCGCGGCGTTCGCCGGGCAGGTGCTCGGCGCGCTCTACGCGGTCGCCCTGCTGCTCACCGGGCGGGGCGACCGGCACACCCAGTTCCCCTTCGGGCCGTTCATGCTGCTCGGTGCTTTCGTGGCGCTCTGTCTCGGCTGGTGAACGACGGACATCCCACCCGGCCGCACGTGGAAGACTTGGAGTCATGTTGCGCTGGTTGACGGCCGGAGAGTCCCACGGCCCCGAACTCGTTGCCATCCTCGAAGGACTGCCCGCCGGGGTCGAGGTGACCACGGCCGCGATCGACGAGGCCCTGCGCCGCCGCAGGCTCGGCTACGGCCGCGGCGCGCGGATGAAGTTCGAGCAGGACCAGGTGACGATCGTCGGCGGCGTGCGCCACGGCCGCACCATGGGCAGCCCGGTCGCCGTCCGCGTCGGCAACACCGAGTGGCCCAAGTGGGAGAAGGTCATGTCGGCCGACCCGGTCGACCCGGCCGAGCTGGAGGGCCTGGCCCGCAACGCGCCGAGGTCCCGCCCCCGCCCCGGCCACGCCGACCTGGCCGGCATGCAGAAGTACGGCTTCGACGACGCCCGCCAGGTGCTCGACCGGGCCAGCGCCCGCGAGACCGCGGCCCGCGTCGCGCTCGGCGAGGTCGCCAGGCGCTTCCTGAAGCAGGCGCTCGGCGTCGACATCATCAGCCACGTCACCTCCATCGGCGGCGCGCAGACCCCCACCGAGGTGCTGCCCGGCCCCGGCGACCTGGCCAGGATCGACGAAGACCCGGTCCGCTGCTCCGACCCCGAGGGCAGCGCCGCCATGGTCGCCGTCATCGACCAGGCCCACAAAGACGGCGACACGCTCGGCGGCGTCGTCGAGGTGCTCGCCTACGGCCTGCCGCCCGGCCTGGGCAGCTACACCCACTGGGACCGCAGGCTCGACTCCCGGCTCGCCGCGGCCCTCATGGGCATCCAGGCGATCAAGGGCGTCGCGGTCGGCGACGGCTTCGAGACCGCCCGCCGGCCCGGCTCGCGCGCCCACGACGAGATCGAGTACACCGCCGAGAACGGCGTCAAGCGCATCACCAACCGCGCGGGCGGCGTCGAGGGCGGCATGACCAACGGCGAGGTCCTGCGGGTCAGCGCCGCCATGAAGCCCATCTCCACCGTGCCGAGGGCGCTGGCCACGATCGACGTCAAGACCGGCGAGGCGGCCAAGGCCCACCACGAGCGCTCCGACGTGTGCGCCGTCCCGGCCGCGGGCATCGTGGCCGAGGCCATGGTCGCGCTGGTGCTGGCCGACGTGGCCCTGGAGAAGTTCGGCGGCGACTCGGTGGAGGAGGTCGCCCGCAACCTGTCCGGCTACCTCTCCTCGATGGTGATCAAGTGACGGCCTCGCGGAGCGAACGAGAAGGGGTGAGCGACCAGTGACCAGAGCCGTGCTCATCGGCCCGCCCGGGTCCGGCAAGACCACGATCGGGCGGCTGCTGGCCGAGCGGCTCGGCGTCGCCTTCCGCGACACCGACGCCGACGTCGAGGCCGTGGCCGGCAAGCCGGTCTCCGACATCTTCGTCGAGGACGGCGAGGCCCGCTTCCGCGAGCTGGAGCACGAGGCCGTGCGCCGCGCCTCGGCCGAGCACGACGGCGTGCTGTCGCTCGGCGGCGGCGCCGTGCTCAACGAGGAGACCCAGGCCCTGCTCGCCGGCCACCACGTGGTCTACCTGCAGGTGGGCCTGGCCGACGCGGTCCAGCGGGTCGGGCTCGGCTCGGCCAGGCCGCTGCTCGTGCTCAACCCGCGCAGCCAGCTCAAGAAGCTGATGGAGGAGCGGCGGCCGGTCTACGAGCGCCTGGCCGTGGTCACGCTCGCCACCGACAAGCGCGAGCCCGGCGAGCTCGCCGACGAGATCCTGGAGGGCCTGCCGGCATGACCGCGACGCGGATCCCCGTCTCCGGCGACAGCCCCTACGACGTCGTGGTGGGCAGCGGCGTGCAGGCCGAGCTGCCGGGCCTGCTCCGGCCGGGCGTGCGCACGGTCGCCGTCGTCCGCCCGCAGGGCCTGCCCGAGCTGTCCCGCCCGGTCCTCGCGGCGCTGGCCGAGGCCGGCTACGAGGTGGCCGACCTGCCCGTCCCCGACGGCGAGGCGTGCAAGACGCCCGAGGTGGCCGCCGGCCTGTGGTCCGCGCTCGGCCGCCACGGCCTGACCCGCTCCGACGCCGTCGTGGGCGTGGGCGGCGGCGCGACGACCGACCTGGCCGGGTTCGTGGCCGGCACCTGGCTGCGCGGCGTGCAGGTCGTGCTCGTGCCGACGACGCTGCTGGCCATGGTCGACGCCGCCGTCGGCGGCAAGAACGGCATCGACACCCCCGAGGGCAAGAACCTGGTGGGCACGTTCCTGCCGCCCGCCGGGGTGCTCTGCGACCTGGCCGTGCTGCCCGGCATGCCGAAGGCCGACTACGTGGCGGGGCTCGCCGAGATCATCAAGGGCGGCTTCATCGCCGACCCGCGGATCCTCACGCTGGTCGAGTCCGACCCCGAGGGGGCCACCAGGCCCGACGGCCCCCACACCCGCGAGCTGATCGAGCGCAAGATCCGCGTCAAGGCCGACGTCGTGGGCGCCGACCTGCGCGAGCAGGGCCTGCGCGAGATCCTCAACTATGGCCACACGCTCGCCCACGCCATCGAGCGCGACGAGCACTACACGATCCGCCACGGCGAGGCGGTCGCCATCGGCATGGTCTACGCCGCCGAGCTGTCCCGGCTGTCCGGCCGCGCCGACCTGGCCGCCCGCACCCGCGCGATCCTCACCTCCGTGGGCCTGCCGGTCTCCTACCACGCCGGCGCCTGGCCGCGGCTGCGCGACCACATGCGGCTGGACAAGAAGAACCGGGGCGCCAAGCAGCGCTTCGTCGTCCTCGACGACCTGGCCAGGCCCGGGCGTCTGGAAGACCCCGCCGAAGAGCTGCTCGAAGCCGCCTACAAGGAGATCGCGCGATGATCCTCGTGCTCAACGGCCCCAACCTGAGCAGGCTCGGCACCCGCGAGCCCGACGTCTACGGGGCCGAGACGCTGGAGGACCTCGCCGAGCTGTGCCGCGAGACCGGCCGCAAGCTCGGCGAGCAGGTCGAGGTGCGCCAGACCGACGACGAGGCCGAGCTGATCGGCTGGCTGCACGAGGCCGCCGACGGCCGCATCCCCGTCGTGCTCAACCCGGCCGCCTTCACCCACTACTCCTACGCCGTGCGCGACGCCATCGCCCAGCGCACCGCCCCGCTCGTCGAGGTGCACATCAGCAACCCCGCGGCGAGGGAAGAGTTTCGCCACACCTCGGTCGTCGCCGGGGTGGCGACGGGCACGATCGCCGGATTCGGACTACAGTCCTACGTCCTGGCGCTACACGCTATCGCGGAGATGAACAGCAGCTCATGAGGCATTACAAGTCCTTCGTCGCCCTCGGGGACAGTTTCACCGAAGGACTGAACGATCCAGGCCCCGACGGGCACTACCGCGGCTGGGCCGACCGGGTGGCCGAACGGCTCGCCGCCGACGACCCGGCGTTCCGCTACGCGAACCTGGCCGTCCGCGGCAAGCTGCTCGACCAGATCATCACCGAGCAGGTGCCGCGGGCCATCGAGATGGGCCCCGACCTGGTCAGCTTCTGCGCGGGCGGCAACGACCTGCTGCGGCCGGGCAGCGACCCCGATGTGATGGCCAAGCGCCTGGCCCGCGCGGTGCGCGACCTGCGAGCCGGGGGCGCGGACGTGCTGCTGTTCACCGGGGTCGATCCGCGCGACACACCGCTGATGCGGCGGCTGCGCGGCCGTTTCGCCATCTTCTACCTGCACATCCGCTCCATCGCCGACCTCTACGGCTGCCGGCTGGTCGACCAGTGGTCGATGCAGGGGCTACGCGACTGGCGGGCCTGGAGCACCGACCGCCTGCACATGAACGAGGACGGCCACCGGCTGGTGGCGGCCCGCGTGCTCGATGTGCTGGGGGTGCCGTTCGACGACTGGCGCAAGGAGTGGCCGGATCGGCTGGTCGATCCGCGGGCGCGGCGCCGCGAGGACGCCCAGTGGATCCGCGAGCACCTGGTGCCGTGGATGTCCCGCCGCCTGCGCGGCACCTCCTCCGGCGACGGCCTCACCCCGAAGCGCCCCGACCTCACCCCGTTCTGACTTCCCCTTGCAGGGCCGTTCCCGGATCAGGCGGGCTCTGAGGGGCTGTTCTGTGGCCTCATCAGGCCGGCTCTGAGGGGCGTTCCCCTGCGGCTCCGCCTGGGGCGATCTTGAGGGACTGTGCTCGCCTTTCGCATCGGGCTTTTTCCTTACGGCTTCGCCTGGTCAGGCCACCCGCCGTACGGGGCCGGTGGCCTTCCAGGAAACGCCCGCTGACCCTTCACCGGCGGGCCGCCGTCACGCGAGCCCGCCTTGCCCCACTCCGTGGCCCCCGCGGGCCCGCGACGGTCAGGACTCGGTGGACAGGCGCTTGAGCGCGGCGCGGGGGACGGCCGGGTCGGTGGTACGCCAGAACGGCGGCAACGATCCCAGCAGGAAACCGCTGTAACGGGCCGTGGCCAGACGCGGGTCGAGGACCGCGATGACGCCCTTGTCGTCCTGGGCGCGCAGCAACCGGCCGGTGCCCTGGGCCAGCAGCAGGGCGGCGTGGTTGGCCGCCACCGACATGAACCCGTTGCCGCCGCGCGCCGCGACGTGCCGCTGCCGGGCCGAGGTGAGCGGGTCGTCGGGACGCGGGAACGGCACCCGGTCGATGATGACCAGCCGCAGCGACGGCCCGGGGACGTCGACCCCCTGCCACAGCGACAACGTGCCGAACAGGCAGGTCGGCTCGTCCTCGGCGAACTGCTTGACCAGCAGCATGGTCGAGTCGTCGCCCTGGCACAGCAGCGGCACGTCGAGCCGTTCGCGCAGCGCCTCCGTGGCGGCCTTGGCGGCGCGCATCGAGGAGAACAGCCCCAGCGTGCGCCCACCGGCCGCCTCGATGAGCTCGGTGATCTCGTCGAGATACTGCTGCGGCAGCCCGTCGCGGCCCGGCTGGGGGAGGTGTTTGGCGACGTAGAGGATGCCGGCGCGCGGGTGGTCGAACGGCGAGCCGACGTCGATGCCCTGCCAGCGCTTGCTGTCGCCCAGCCCCCACTGCGCGGCCAGCCCCTCGAACGTGCCGCCGAGGGCGAGCGTGGCGGAGGTGAGCACCACCGTGCGCTCGCCGAACAGCCGGTCGCGCAGCATGCCGCTCACGCTCAGCGGCGCGACCCGCAACATGGGCGGACGGCGGTCGGTGGCGCCGTCGAGCCAGACCACCTCGGCGCGGTCGGCCTCGGAGGCGTGGCCGTAGGCGTCGAGCATGCGCACGGCGGTGTCGTGCACCTCGTCGAGCGCGGTGAAGGCGGCCTTGCGCTGGCCCGCCTTGTCGGGGTCGTCCTTGTCGGCGTTGCGCGGGCCCATGGCGGTGATGCAGCGCCAGGCCGTGTCGCGGATGAGCTGCAGCGTGAGCCCGAGCACCTGCGGCAGCTCGTCGATGCGGCCGGGCGGCGCGGCGGCCAGCAGCGCCTTGAGGTCTTCGCCCGCCTCCATGAGCTGGTCGGCGAGCGGCTGCTCGATCAGCCGGCCGACGCGGCGCACGGCCAGCATCACCGACGCCTCGGACAGCTCGCTGGTCACCACCGAGGTCACCCGGTCGACCAGCTCGTGGGCCTCGTCGACGACCACGACCTCGTGCTCGGGCAGCACCGGCAGGTCGCCCATGGCGTCGATGGCCAGCAGCGCGTGGTTGGTCACCACGACGTCGACCTCGCCCGCGCGCGCTCTGGCCAGCTCGGCGAAGCACTCGGGGCCGCTCGGGCAGCGGGTGGCGCCCAGGCACTCCTGCGCGCTCACCGAGAACTGTCGCCAGGCCTGCTCGCTCACGCCGGGCACCAGCTCGTCGCGGTCGCCCGTCTCGGTCTCGTCGGCCCACTCCTGGATGCGCTGGACCATGCGGCCGGTCGCGCTCACCTCGCGCGGGTCGAAGAGCTGGTCCTGCTCGTCCTCCTCGGGCCAGCCCGCCGTCGCCTTGTAGCGGCACAGGTAGTTGCGCCGGCCCTTGAGTATGGCGAACGTCGGCTCGTGCGGCAGCTCCTTGCCCAGCGCCTCGGCCAGCCGGGGCAGGTCGCGGTCGACGAGCTGGCGCTGCAGGGCGATGGTGGCCGTGGAGATCACGACGGGGGAGTCGCTGTCCATGGCGTGCCGGATCGAGGGCACCAGGTACGCCAGCGACTTGCCGGTGCCCGTGCCCGCCTGGACGGCCAGGTGCTCCTCGTCGTCGATGGCCTTCTGGACGGCCTTGACCATGGTGACCTGGCCCTGCCGCTCGCTCCCTCCGAGAGCGCCGACCGCGATGCTGAGCAGTTCGTCCACTGACGGGAGATGGGAGTCCGGCACGGTCGTCAACGGTACCCGCTATCCCGGGCCGGCGCGCCGGGACGCGGCGTGTCCGGCCATGCGCATCCCGGCGTTCCCGGGCTCCCCGCGGGACTCGCGTGGCACACTGTCGAACGGAACTCCAACTGGTCAGGAAGATCTTGCTGGTGTGATCGAAGGGGTTCACGGTCTCGATGGTGAGAGCGGTTAGGTAGGGTTTTCCGGGGTTGAGTGGACGAATAAAGGCTGGTTAAAGCAGTATGTCTGCCATGTCGGAAGTTGTCCCGTTGCCGTCGTTCGGCGAAGTCTTCTTCGATGCACGAGGTCAGGAGCGGTGCCTCCGGGTCACGTGGCATGAGGGCACATTGGTCCTCAGCCTGTGGCGAGGGGAGATGTGCACAGCGAGCTTCCGCATGCCGATGGAGGACGTCGGCAGGCTGCTCGACACGCTCGACGACGGCTACGCCGAGGCCACGGGCGAGCAGCCCGCGGTGCCCGCGGCCGATCCGGGCACCGAGATCATGCCGGGCACCGAGGTCATGCCGGGCACCGGGACGTACCATCGGCCGCCCCAGCACGCCCAGCAGCAGCCTCCGCCGCCGGCGCTCGACGAGCGGCCCACCGCGTCGCTGTCGCCCAACGACGTGCTGGTCGCGCGCGGCCCGGCGCCGCAGGACAAGCTGGTGGCCTCCTACAGCGAGACCACCGGCCCCCGGGAGACGCCGTCGTACGGCGAGCGCACCCCCTTCACCGGCCCCCAGTACGTCGAGCAGCCCGCCGCCCAGTACCCCGGCGACCCGCACAGCGGCCCCCACTACACCGGCGACCCGTTCAGCGGCCCGCAGTACACGGGCGATCCGCTGAGCGGCCCGCAGTACACGGGTGACGCCTTCAGCGGCCCGCAGTACACCGGCGACCCGCTGAGCGGCCCCCAGTACACCGGCGACCCCTTCACCGGCCCCCAGTACGTCGACAGCAACGAGCCCGTCTACCAGCTGCCCGCCGACCAGCGCCGTCCGGCGCCGCTGAGCACCGACCCGCTCGGCTTCCCGTCCCAGGCCGCCGACCCCTTCCCGCCGGCCCAGCAGTACTCCGCGGACCCGTACGGCTCCTACCAGCAGCCGCCGTCCCCGCCCCAGCCGCAGCCCCAGCCCCAGCCCCAGCCGCAGCATCAGGCCCAGCCGCAGAGCACGGCCGGGCTCGGCACTCCCATGCACGGCATCCCCGGCGCCGGCCGCAGGCGCAACCCCGCGCCCGCCCAGGACTCCTACCGCGCGGCCGACAACTACCAGGGCTACCAGCAGTCCCCGCCGCCCAACCCGGTGGACCCGCTGCTGGCGCTCGGCCGCCAGGAGTACCCGCCGCAGTCGTCCGACCCGAACATGGGCCGTCCCTACGTGACGGACCCCCTGTTCTCGACCGGCGAACGCCTGCGCCCCGACCAGCAGCAGGACTACGGCGACGGGCACGACCGCCGGGAGTGGTGACACCCTCCTCCCGCCCGCCGGGTACGCTCTCGGCATCCACCCGGGCGAGCTGGAGGAGCGTCGTTGAACCCGACCATGGGCCTGCAACTGCTGCTGATGGCCGGTGGCGCGGTGGCGGTCGCGGCCGTGGCGCGGCGGCGGGGCTGGCCGGCCCCGCTGTTGCTGGTCGCGGCCGGCCTGCTGGTCTCGCCGCTGGTGCCGGCCGTGCCGTTGCAGCCGGAGCTGGTGCTGTTCGTGTTCCTGCCCCCGCTGCTCTACTCGGCCGCGCTCGACAGCTCCTACCTGCGCCTGCGTGACGTCAAACGGGCCGTGGCGCTGCTGTCGATCGGCCTGGTGCTGTTCACCACGGCCGTGGTGGGGCTGGTCGTCCACCTGCTGCTGCCGCAGCTCCCGCTGGCCGCCGCCTTCGCGCTCGGCGCGATCATCGCGCCGCCCGACGCCGTCGCGGCCGTCGCCGTGGGCCGGCGGCTCGGGCTGCCGCGCAAGTCGCTGACGATCCTCATCGGCGAGAGCCTGTTCAACGACGCCACGGCGCTGACGGCCTACCGGGTGGCCATCGGGGCGGCCGTCGGCGGCAGCATCGACCTGTTCCAGGGCGTGGCGCAGTTCCTGTTCGCGGCGCTCGGCGGGGTGGCCATCGGGCTGGCGCTGGCGTTCGTGTTCGCCTGGGTGTTCCAGCACACCCGCGACTCGCTGGTCGAGAACACGCTGATGCTGCTGATCCCGTTCGCGGCCTATCTCGCGGCCGAGTCCGTGCACGTCTCCGGGCTCGGGCCCGAGCCGGTGCACGCCTCGGGCGTGATCTCCGTCGTGGTCGTCGGCCTCTACCTGGGCAACCGCATGCACCAGCGGGGGTTCGGCACCCGGCTGGTGTCCGACGCGGTGTGGAAGGTCACCGACTTCTTCCTGGAGTCGATCGTCTTCGCGCTCATCGGGCTGCAGCTCGTGACCGTGGTCCAGGGCATCACCGGCTACAGCCCCTGGCAGGTCGCCGGCTACGCGCTGGCGGTGCTCGCGGTGACGATCGTGTCCAGGTTCGTGTGGGTGTTCGCCTTCACCCCGCTGGTCAAGCTCGTACGGCGGGGCCCGGCGCCCAGCCCGCAGCAGACGGTGATCCTGGGCTGGGCCGGCATGCGGGGCGTGGTGTCGCTCGCGGCGGCGTTCTCGATCCCGCCGGAGATCCCGGCCCGCGACCGCGCCATGCTGCTGTTCCTGACGTTCACCACGGTGATCGGCACCCTGCTGATCCAGGGCATGACGTTCCCCGCGCTGATCAGGAAGCTGCGCGTGTCGAGCGAGCAGGAGCGCTACGAGGACACGCTGGCCGAGGCGGCCGCCCAGCAGGCCGCGCTGGAGGCGGGCCTGGCCGAGCTCGAACGGCTGGTCGAGCAGGAGGGCGAGCCCGACGAGATCAAGAAGCAGGTCATCGACCAGCTCAGGGAGAAGTCGTGGCGGCGGTCGCTGACCGCGTGGGAACGGCTGGGCGGCGGCACCGCGCAGGGCGGCGCCGAGACCCCCAGCAGCATCTACCGGCGGCTGCGCCGTGACATGCTCACGGCCGAGCGCGAGGTGTTCGTCCGCCTGCGCGACGAGCGCCGTCTCGACGACGAGGTGCTGCGCGAGGTGATGGCCCAGCTCGACTTCGAGGAGGCCATCCTCGAACGCTGACCCCGCCGGGCGCCGCCGAGGGCATCGGCCGGCCGGGTCAGCCCATCTGGTTGTCCACGAAGCACCAGCGCCAGCTCTCGCCCGGTTCGAACGACTGGATCACCGGGTGCGTGGTCTCGTGGAAGTGCTTGGTCGCGTGCTTGTTGGGCGAGGAGTCGCAGCAGCCGACGTGGCCGCACTCCAGGCAGCGCCGCAGATGCACCCATCGGCTGCCGCTGGCCAGGCACTCCTCGCAGCCCTCTGGGGTCTTCGCCGCCGGGTCGTCGGCCTGGGAAAGATGCTCGCACATTGCCATGGATCAGATCCTAGGACCCGGCCGCCGTCGCCTTCCGCCCAGACCTCCTGTACGGGCCCTGACCAGCCAGAACACTGTGCGCGCCGGGCCTTCGGCGGAGGGGTTCCGCGCGGTTCGCGGGGTGGTCGACCAGACTTCTCTCAGGGGGCCGCACTCAGGGGAGTGAGAAGGCATGGCCGATGTGTTCGCGAAGTGTCGTCTGCCCGGGTACCAGCCGGTCAAGGAGCTGGGCGTCTATCCCTACTACCACCCGATCCAGGAGCGTCCGGGCGACGGGGAGGTGGTGGTCGGCGGACGGGTGCTGGTGCAGGCCGGGTCCAACGACTATCTCGGGCTCTCGGGGGATTCACGCGTCAAGGAGGCCGCCGTCGCGGCGGTCCGGCGGCTCGGGGCGGGCAGCGGCGGTTCGCGGCTGACGAACGGCTCCCTCGCGCTGCACGAGGAGCTGGAGGCGCGGCTCGCGGAGTTCCTCGGACGTCCGGCGGTCATGGTGACCAGCGCCGGCTACCTGGCCAACCTCGCGCTGGGCGCGCTGCTGGGGCCGGGCGACGTGGTGATCGGCGACCGGCTGGTGCACGCGTGCCTCATCGATGCCGTACGCCTGGGCGGAGCGCGCTTACGCCGCTACCGGCACAACGACATGGACCACCTGGAACGGCTGCTGGCCGCGGTCGACCCGGACGCCGGCCGGCTGATCGTGACCGAGGGCATGTTCTCCACCTCGGGGAACGTGTGCGACCTGCCGGGCATCGCCAAGCTCGCCCGCGCGTACGGAGCCCGCGTCGTGCTGGACAGCGCCCACGACGCCGGCCTGCTCGGTGACGCCGGTCGCGGCGCCGCCGAGGCGCACGGCCTGGAGGAGGCCGTGGACGTGCAGACCGTCACCTTCTCCAAGTCGTTCGGCACGATCGGCGGCGCGGTCGCCGGACCGGAGGAGATCATCCTCTACCTGCGCCACCACGCGCGGTCCATGGTGTTCACCGCCGCGCTGTCACCGGCCTGCGCCGCCGCCGCGCTGGCCGCCCTGGAGATCGTGGCGGCCGAGCCCGAGCGGCGGCGCCGGGTGCGGGCGGCGGCCGGGCGGCTGAGCGGCGAGCTGGCCGGGCTGGGGTACGCCGTCGTGCCGTCGGACCGTCCGGTCATCGCCGTGCCGGTGGGGGAGGACCTGCTGTGTTTCCGGCTGTGGCGGGAGCTGTTCGACGAAGGGGTGTTCACCACGGCCATGATCTCGCCGGGGGTGCCGCCGGGGCAGGCGCTCATCCGGGTCAGCATCACCGCCACCCACACCGACGCCCAGCTCGACCGGATCACGGCCGCCTTCGCCGTCGCCGGCCCTCGATCGGGGCTCCTTCGCTGAACGCGCGCGCCGCCGCGGGCGCGGGGCGCTGGGTAAGGTCGAGGTATGCGACTCATCAAGAGCCGGTTCGTGCCCCTGGCGCTCTTCGCCGTATGCGTCCTGGCCGCCGGGTGCGGCGAGGTCAACGACACGATCGACAAGGCCCAGGCGTGTCTGGAGGCGCCGAAGATCGTCACCGAGCTGGCCGCCAAGGTCAAGGACCTCACCGACGACCCCAAGGCCATGGAGAAGGCGCTCGACGACGCCGCGGGCAAGCTCAACGACGTGGCCGACAAGGCCGCCAACACCACGCTCAAGCAGGCCAGCGAAGACCTTGCCAAGACTTTGGCCGGGATCAACGTCCAGAACGTCAACGACGCCGTCGACGCGGCCCAGAAGGTGGGCAGCGAGGCGGTCGACTACGCCCAGCAGGTCGCCAAGGCGTGCAGCTGAAATCCCGCTCTCTCTAGGGGAAAAGGGGACGAATTACCATATAAGGCATGGAACCCGACCCGCGTTTCACCTTGGCCAACGAACGCACCTTCCTGACGTGGCTGAGCACGGCGCTGGCGCTCAGCGCGGGCGGGGTGGCCATGGCGGCGGTGCCCTCCGACGTGTTCGTGCCGTGGGTCCGCACGGTGCTGGCGGTCATGCTGGTGTCGTTGTCCGCGCTGGCGGCGGGCATGGCCTATCCGCGCTGGCGCAACATCCAGCGCGCCCTGCGCAACCAGGCGCCGCTCCCGCCGCCCGCTCTCGCGGCCGTCTTCGGGTACGGCGTCGCCACCGTGGCGATCGTCGCCCTCGTGCTCATCATCCTGTCGGTGTAGATGTCACAGGAGATCTGGGACGAGGGCCTGCAGAGCGAGCGCACCCGCCTCGCCTGGGTCCGCACCGCCGTGGCGCTGGCCACGGGCGGGCTCGGCGCCGCCGGGCTCGCGGTGCGCCACGGCCTGCCCGCCGTGGCCGTCGCGGGGTTCGCGCTGGCCGCGCTCTGCGGGGCGGTCCTGCTGATCAGGACGGGCGTGCGCTTCCGCCGGGTCCAGGAGGCCCTGCACGGCGGGCGGCCCATCGACGCGGGTCTCGACGCGTTGTTCGCCTGGCTCGGCACCCTCAGCGTCGTGCTCGGCGCGGTCACCTTCGTGCTCACGGTCCGGTGACCCCCGGCTTGCGATGTGCCGGAGGGGAGGCGGACACTCGTAGTGAGGGGGTGACCTCAGTGGAGGAAGAACGCAGGACCCTGCCCTTCGAGTGCCGCGGTTGCTGGCACGTCTGGGAAGAGGACTACCTCGTCCGGCACGTCGACGACGAGCACGGGAACGCCGCCGAGATCTGGCTCAGGGACGGGCTCGTGGTGCCGCCGCCGTCGTACGGGGTGATCTGCCCGCACTGCGGCTGTCAGCAGACCACCACGTTCCCGGCCGGCTATCTCGCCCGCCATCCGGAACTGTTCCGGTCGGACGAGCCCGTCGTGCCGGACGCGACGCCGCTGCTCAGCCCGGTTCCGCCGCGGCGTCCGTACTGACGCGGGACGCGACGGCGGGCGGGCAAGTGCCGAAAAACGGCGCTAAACCATGACACTTGGTAAGCGTTTCGTAGCTTGAAGTGTCATAAGGTGCGCCTTGCGCAGGCGCGGGGTCAGGCGCAGACTCAGGTCTAGACCACCGAATCCCAGCCGGGGGTGATCCTCGTGCGCGACGGGTTCGAGACCCGCGAGACCTGGCCCTTCGAGTGCCTGCGCTGTCTGCGTGTCTGGGAGGAGGAATTCGTCGTCCGGCATTTCGCCGACGACCACGGCAATCAGGTCGAGATCTGGCTCAGCTCCGGCGTTGCCGTGCAACCCCCCTGGTCGGGCACGTGCTGCCCGGGATGCGGCGCCTATCACGTGACGTCGTTCCCCAGCGGTTACCTGGCCAGGCACCCCGAGCTGCGGCCGGCGCCCGAGGTGCTGCCGGACCTCGTGCCCGAGCTCGGCGCCGCGTCGGGTCCGGTGCTGGAGGAGCCGAAGGCGCCCCTGTCCGGGATGCCTTCGGCCGGTCGGCTGCTCGTCGCGGTAGGGGTGCCCGTCGCCCTCTTCGTCGGGTACGAGCTGTACCGCAACCTCGTGGCCGTCGCGCCCGCTCACCACTAGCGCGCCCGTCCGCCATCGGCCCCCCCGCCCGCGCGGTGGGCCGATGGCGTCGCGGTCACTGGCTCAGGCTCTCCAGCCAGGCCCGGTGCAGCCCGGCGAAGCGGCCCGAGGCGGCGATGAGCCGGTCGGGCGGACCGTCCTCGACGACCTGGCCGGCCTCCATCACCAGCACCCGGTCGGCGATCTCCACGGTCGAGAGCCGGTGGGCGATGATCAGCGCGGTGCGGTCGGCGAGGATCGTGCGCAGCGCCCGCTGCACCAGCCGCTCGCTCGGCACGTCGAGGCTGGAGGTGGCCTCGTCGAGGATGAGCACCGCGGGGTCGGCGAGGAACGCCCTGGCGAACGCGATGAGCTGCCGCTGGCCCGCCGACATGCGCCCGCCGCGCTTGCCGACCTCGGTGTCGTAGCCGTCGGGCAGCCCGGCGACGAACTCGTGCGCGCCGATCGCCTTGGCCGCCTCGCGGACCTGCCGGTCGGTGGCGTCCGGCCGGCCGAACCTGATGTTGTCCGCGACCGTGCCGCTGAACAGGAAGTTCTCCTGCGTCACCATGACCACGGCCTGGCGCAGCGTCGTCTCGTCCAGGTCGCGCAGATCGACCCCGTCGAGCAGCACGCGGCCCGCGGTCGGGTCGTAGAAGCGGGAGATCAGCTTGGCCAGCGTCGTCTTGCCCGCGCCGGTCGCGCCGACCAGCGCCACGCTCTGCCCGCCGGGGATCGTCAGGTCGAGGCCGGGCAGGATCGGCATCTCCTCGACGTAGGCGAAGCGCACGTCCTCGAAGCGGACCATGCCGCGGGCCTGCTGGGGCAGCGGCTCGGGCCGGCGCGGCTCCGGCACGCCCGGCTCCTCCTCCAGCACGCCCGACAGCTTCTCCAGGGCCGCGCCCGCCGACTGCAGGGTGTTGTAGAACTGGCTGAGCTCCTGCATCGGCTCGTAGAACTGCCGCAGGTACAGCAGGAACGCGGCCAGCACGCCGACCGTGACCTCGCCCTGGATCGCCAGGTAGCCGCCGTAGAGCAGCACCCCGCCCACGGTCAGGTTGCCGATCAGCTTGATGCCGAACATGAACTCCGCGCCCAGGACCATGCTGCGCGCGTTGGCGTCCCGGTAGTCGTCGTTGAGCTGGGCGAAGATCTCCTGGTTGCGCGGCTCCCTGCGGAACGCCTGCACCGCGCGGATGCCGGTCATCGACTCCACGAAGTGCACGATCACCAGGGCGACCGTCTCCCGCGTCCGCCGGTAGACGATCACCGACTGCCGCCGGAACCACCGCGTGAACAGCAGCAGCAGCGGCAGTGGGACCAGCGCCACCAGGCCGAGGTGCACGTCGAGGACGAGCAGCAGCGCGGCCGTGCCGAACATCGTCAGCACCGCCTTGACCAGCCCGTCGAAGCCCGACTGGAGCAGCTCGGAGATGGCCTCGATGTCGGAGGTCAGCCGGGAGATGACCCGGCCCGAGGTGTACTTCTCGTGGAAGCTCAGCGACAGCCGCTGGAAGTGGTCGAACACCCGCCTGCGCAGCTCCAGCAGCACGCTCTGGCCGATCTTCCCCGACAGGCGCAGGAACGCCTGCCGGGTGAGCGCCTGCGTGACGGCCGCGGCCAGGATCACGCCGACCACGACCAGCAGGACCGACGGCCCCGACCCGCGGGTCATCGGCGGGATGCCGTCGTCGATCCCCACCTTGACCAGGTACGGGATCGCCAGCGCCGCGGCGTTCGAGACGACGATGATCGCGGTGAGCACCGCGATGGCCTTGCGGTAGGGACGCAGCAGGTCGCCGAGCAGCCTGCGGGAGCGCTCCCGCAGCAGCACCGACACCTTCTCCGGCAGTTCGTCCTGCTCCTCGGAGGCGACGCCGCGCCAGGAGGAGACGGGGGCGGTGGTCATCGCAGGGCTCCTTCCGAGGGGTCGAAGTCGGCGTCCTGGGCCAGCAGCTCGCGGTACTCGGGCACGTCGGCCAGCAGCTCGTGGTGGCGGCCGACGTGCGTGATGGTGCCGTCGCGCAGCAGCGCCACCTTGTCGGCCAGCAGCACGGTCGAGGCGCGGTGGGCGACCACGATGCCGGTCGCCTCGCGCAGGACGTGCCGCAACGCCTCCTCCACCAGCGCCTCGGTCTCCACGTCGAGCGCGGACAGGGTGTCGTCGAGGACGAGCACCCGCGGCCTGCTCAGCACCGCCCGCGCCAGGGCGAGCCGCTGCCGCTGCCCGCCCGACAGCGACAGGCCCTGCTCGCCGATGCGGGTGTCGAGGCCCCAGGGCAGGTCGTACACGAAGCCGGCCTGGGCGGTGGCGATCGCGTCGGCCATCTCCTCCTCGGTGGCGTCGAGCCGGCCGAGCATGAGGTTCTCGCGCACGCTCATCGAGAACAGCGTCGGCTCCTCGAACGCGGTGGCCACCAGCGAGCGCAGCGTGGTCAGGTCGAGGTCGCGCACGTCCTCGCCGTCGATGGTGACGCGGCCCGTGGTGGCGTCGATCAGCCGGGGCACCAGCGCGGTCAGCGTGGTCTTGCCCGCGCCGGTCGCGCCCACGATCGCGACCGTCTCGCCGGGACGCACGTCCAGCCAGACGTCGCGCAGCACCGGCTCGTCGGCGCCGGGGAAGGCGAACCCGACGCCCTCGAACCGCAGGTGGCCCCGGGGCAGCTCGATCGTGCGGCTGCCGCTCTCGATGGCCGGGACGGTGTCCATGACCTCCATGACCCGGTCGGCGGAGGTCATCGCCTCCTGGGCCATGGCCAGGATGTAGCCGAGGCTGGCGATCGGCCAGACGAGCTGGAGCATCAGGGTGGTGAAGGCGACCAGCGTGCCCAGCGTCATCGAGCCGGAGCCCACCGCGAGCGCGCCGAGCAGCAGCACCAGGGCGAGGGTGACGTTGGGGATCACTTCGAGGAAGGCGAAGAACCTGGCCGACAGGGTGGCCTTGTCGACCGAGCTGCCGTACACCTTGCGGGCCGCCTCGTCGTACCGGTCGTAGACGTGGTGGCGGCGGCCGAACGCCTTGATCGTACGGATGCCGATGGCCGACTCCTCGACGAGCGTGGCGAGGTCGCCCTGCTCGTCCTGGACCTGCCGGGAGATCTTGATGTACCGCTTCTCGAACCGCAGGGACGTCCACACGATCGGCACGGCCGAGGCCAGCACCAGCAGCCCGAGCGGCCAGTACTTGTTCAGCAGGAGCACGGTCACCGTGATGAGCTGGAGGATGTTCATCACCAGGAAGAGCATGCCGAAGCCGAGGAAGCGGCGGATCGTGGACAGGTCCGTCGTGGCCCGCGACAGCAACTGGCCCGACTGCCAGTCGCCGTGGAAGCCCATCGGCAGGCGCTGCAGGTGCTCGTAGAGGTCGTCGCGGATCGCGGTCTCCAGCCCGAGGACGGGTTTGACCTGGGTCCAGCGCCGCAGGAAGATCAGCCCGGCCTCCACGACGCCCACGCCCAGGGCGATGAGACCGAGCGGGAGCAGCCCGTCGGAGTCGCCCCGCGTCACGGGACCGTCGATGACCTTCTCACTGATCAGGGGGAGCGCGATGCTCGCGGCGATGCTGAGGATCGCGGCCAGCCAGATGAGCACCAGTCTGGCGGCGTACGGGCGGAGGTAGGACTTCATCCGCCACAGGGAGTTGGAGGAGAGCAGGGGACGGCGAGGTGTGTCAGTATCGGGAGGCATCCCATCCAGATTAATACGTGGGATCAACCCATTTTTTGCGGTAAATGTGGGGGTTTCTGCAGGTTACGGGCGGAAACGAGACCCTCACGGCTCGTCCGGTGGCCCCGCGCCCGCCGTCGTCCGGGCGGCCGGGCCCACGTCCACCTGCGGCTCGGGCGCGGCCCACGCTAAGGCGGAGCTGTCCTTTCCGCTCACCTTTCTCACCGGACAGGAAGTCGCGATGATCGACGAAAGTGAACTGCCGTACCTGCGGCGCTGTGTCGAGCTGGCCACCGAGGCGCTGGAGTCCGGCGACGAGCCCTTCGGGTCGGTGCTGGTCGCCGCGGACGGCGCCGTGCTGGCCGAGGACCACAACCGGGTGGCCGGGGGCGACCGCACCCGGCATCCGGAGTTCGAACTGGCACGGTGGGCGGCGGCCAACCTGACACCGGGCGAGCGGGCGGCGGCCACCGTCTACACCTCCGGCGAGCACTGCCCGATGTGCGCGGCGGCCCACGCCTGGGTGGGCCTCGGGCGCATCGTCTACGTGGCGTCGTCGGCGCAGCTCGCCGGGTGGCTGGCGGAGCTGGGCGTGCCGGCGCCGCCGGTGAGCACGCTGCCGGTCAACGCCGTCGCGCCGGGCATCGCGGTGGACGGGCCCGTCCCGGAGCTGGCCGGACAGGTGCACGAGCTGCACCGCCGCTTCCACGGCGCGCGGTGAGGGCGGCGGGCGCGGCGCGTCCGCCGGTCAGTCGGTACCGGACGAGCCGAGGGCGATCGTGTCGGCGACCTCGGCGTGCCGCTCGGCCTCCTCGGCGGCGAAGCGGGCCTCGTCCAGCTTGTCGGCGATGTCCTCGTCCTGCTTCATGAGGGCGTCGAGCGACTGGCCGGCCATCTCCAGCACGCCCATGTCGGCGTACGCCTGCTGCAGCCGCGGGCTCCACAGCCCGATGTCCTTGACGCACGGCACGATCCTGCTGAACAGCAGCGAGCGGAACAGCCGCAGGTACTCCGACTGGTCGGTGGCCCGCATGACCTCGTCGGTCTCGGCCCTGGACAGGCCCAGGTGCTCCCAGGACTCCGCGCCGCGCAGCCGGTCGCGCATCAGGTAGCAGCCCTCGATGACGAAGTCCTCGCGCTCGCGCAGCTCGGACTCCGACAGGTTCTGGTAGTAGTCGCGCAGCGCCATCCGGCCGAAGGCGACGTGCCGGGCCTCGTCCTGCATCACGTACGCGAGGATCTGCTTGGGCAGCGGCTTGGTGGTGATGTCGCGCATGACGCCGAACGCGGCCAGGGCCAGGCCCTCGATGAGCACCTGCATGCCGAGGTAGGGCATGTCCCAGCGGGAGTCGCTGAGCGTGCTCTCCAGCAGCGCCTTGAGGTGCTCGTTGATCGGGTACGCCAGCCCCACCTTCTCCTGGAGGAAGCGGGCGTAGGTCTCGGCGTGGCGGGCCTCGTCCATCGTCTGGGTGGCGGCGTAGAACTTGGAGTCCAGGTCGGGCACCGACTCCACGATCCGGGCCGAGCAGATCATCGCGCCCTGCTCGCCGTGCAGGAACTGGGAGAACTGCCAGGCCGCGCCGTGCAGCCGCACGTCCTGGCGCTGCTGGGGGCCGAGCCGGTGCCACAGCGGGGTGTCGTGGATGGCGATCGTGGTGTCGGGGATCCCGAGCACGTTGTACGGGTCCACCTCCAGGTCCCAGTCGATGCGTTTGGCCGAGTCCCACTGCTTGTCCTTGCCCTTCTGGTACAAGGCCAGCATGCGGTCGCGGCCCTCGTCGTACTCCCAGGTGAACCGGCTGGCGCCGGCCATCCCGACGTCCCAGGTGGAGAGCTCGGCGGGGAGGGTGTAGAGATCGTGCGTCGACATGGGGGACCTCCGCGAGGGGGATTACGTACGGTGTACGTCCACGGCTCGACCCTTGCACGTACGGTGTACGTGCGTCAATAGAATGAGCTATGACCACCGAGCCCTTGTCCAGGCCCCGCATCGTGGCCGCGGCCATCGACCTCATCGAGCGCGAGGGCGCCGACGCGGTCTCCATGCGCCGCATCGCGGCCGAGCTCGGCGTCGGCGTGATGTCCCTCTACAACCACGTGCCGAACAAGGACGCCCTGCTCAACGGCGTGGCCGAGAGCGTGCTGAGCGGCATCGAGTTCACCGACGACCCCGACGCCCACTGGACCGACCGGGTGCGGGCGCAGGCGCGGGCCTTCCGGCAGATCGCCCACCACCATCCGCGCTCGACCATGGTGGTGGTCAGCCGCCAGCTCCACTCCCACGCCGGGCTGTTGCCGGTCGAGCGGGCGCTGGCCACGCTGCGCGGCGCGGGCTTCGACGGGCCCGACGCCGTCCGGATGTTGCGCATGTTCATCGCCTTCATCGTGGGCTCGCTGCTGCGCGAGGTCGGCGTGACGCCCACGTTCGCGCCCGTCCACAGCCGCACGGTCGAGGCCGCCGTGGTCGATCCGGCGTTGTTCCCCGAGGTGAGCGCGCTGGCGCCGCTGCTGGCCGAGTGCGACCACGAGGCGGAGTTCGAGTTCGGGGTCGAACTGCTCATCCAGGCCATCGCGGTGCACGCGGGTCAGTAGGAGGGCACCCGGGTGACCCGGATGCCCTCCGGAGCGGAGATCAGTACCAGTTGTGTGATCTCCAGTGCCCCCAGGCGCCGCAGGGCCTGCCGTACCTTCCCTTGATGTAGGCCAGGCCCCAGCGGATCTGCGTCTCGGGGTTGGACCGCCAGTCCTTGCCCGCGCCGCTCATCTTGCCCGCGGGCAGCGCCTGCGGGATTCCGTAGGCGCCCGACGACCGGTTGAGCGCGTGGTGGTTCCAATTGCTCTCCCTGGTCCACAGGTTGTCCAGGCAGCGGAACTCCCGGTAGTTCCACGCACGCTGGACGACCTGCCCCAGAGCGATCTTCTTGTTTCTTCCGGCGGGCCGTACGGCCGCGATCTTCGGCTGCGCTGACGTTGTCCAGGTCCGCATCTTGATCACCGGGGGCCGGGACTCCGCCCAGGCCGGGCCGGTGCTGACGCCGAACGCGCTGATAGTGAGAAGAGTGCCGCTGAGCACGCGTTTGCTGTCCAAGGCGATCCTTGCTATCGGGTCGCGTGCGGACGGGCGCCCCCTCGGGGCGCCCTGCCGGTCCGGCGTCCGTGGCTCGGACGCGGAGGGTCCGCGCGGCCTCCCGGGATCTGTACCGCCCGATCGTGCTGGACGGCCCGGAAGGCGCCACGACGTGTCCTCAAGCACGATTCCTATTACGGGCCGTGACCGCGGGCCGCGATCTCGACACGCGAAGGACAGGTGTTTGCGCGCTCAATTCGGATAAAGGGCGATCTCGCTGGGCCAGGATTGCCCGGCCCGTCGCCTATATGGCATGTCCTTGAGTAAAAACGCGGACGTACCTGGGGTTTGGCTCAGTACCAACTGTGGGATTGGAAGTGCGCCCACGCGCGACACGGCGAGCCGTACCGCTGCTTGATGTAGCCCAGACCCCACCGGATCTGGGTGCGTGGGTTCGTGCGCCAGTCGGCGCCCGAGGAGGCCATCTTGTGGCCCGGAAGTGCCTGCGGAATGCCGTAGGCGCCCGACCGGTTGCCGGCCCTGTGGTTCCAGCCGCTCTCTCTGGCCCAGAGCCTGACCAGGCAGCCGTAGCTCGCGGCGCCCCAGCCGCGCTGGGCGGCCAGGGACTTGGCGATGGCTTTGTTCCTGCCACTGCTCTGGGAGCTCTGCGCCTGTGCGGCCGTGGTGCCGGTCACCGTCGCGAGCGTGGCGGCGAGGACCAGGACACCGGTACGGCGGAGCATGGGCATGCGGATTCCCTTTCGAAGGGGACGGGGACCGCGTCACCCTGCCTGACAAACTCCCTTCTTTCCTAATTGACCATGAAAAATTAGGCGCAATTCCAAGATCGCGACATATTGATATTCAGGGGTTTCGTGGGAAAAATGAGGAATAGGTCACAATCTGCGCCCGGCATCGTTCTGTAAGCTTCAGATCATGAGCCTTCGCGACATCCCGCTCCGCACCCTCGCCGACGACCCCACCACGCTCGGCGACCTCGCCGGCGACAAGGCCGTCCTCCTGGTCAACGTGGCCTCCCGCTGCGGCCTGACCCCGCAGTACTCCGGCCTGGTCCAGCTCCAGCAGGACTTCGGCCCGCGCGGCTTCAGCGTGGTCGGCATGCCCTGCAACCAGTTCGCCGGCCAGGAGCCCGGCACGGCGGAGGAGATCCAGGAGTTCTGCTCGGCGACCTACGGCGTCGACTTCCCGCTGCTGGCCAAGGCCGACGTCAACGGCCCCGGCCGCCACCCGCTCTACGCGGCGCTCACCGAGACCGCCGACGAGGAGGGCGCGGCGGGCGACGTCCAGTGGAACTTCGAGAAGTTCCTGCTCGACCGCGAGGGCAACGTCGTGGCCCGCTTCCGCCCCCGCACCGCCCCCGACGACCCGGCCGTCGTCGCGGCCATCGAGAAGCTGCTCTAGCGGGCCCGCCGGCGTTCGTAGGTGTGGAAGGCGGCGCAGCACACCAGCAGCGCCACCGCGAACACCGGCAGCCAGGCCAGCCGGGCCGCCACCCATCCGAGCTGCTCGGGCGGGGTGTGCAGGCCGGGCAGCGCGGCGCCGCCCGGCGGGCCGGGCAGCGCCCGGCCCGCCAGCAGCCCGAGCTCGGTCACCGCGATCAGCGCGGTCTGGTGCCACAGGAAGATCGTCATCGCGCCCAGGTTCGCCACGGCCACGGGCGCCCAGACGGCGGGGCGGCGCAGCAGCCGGCGCAGCGGGCTGAGCAGCAGCAGCGCCGCGCCGCACTGGGCGAGCCCGAAGGCGACGGCCGCGAGCGAGGGCGGGTCCAGGTTGGAGACCGGGGCGCCCGGCACCCCGACCATGGTCGCCGGGTAGCCGCCCCACACCACCAGTGCCAGGGCCGTGGCCGCGCCGCCGGCCAGCAGCGTCCAGCCGGTGGCCCGGCTCCGCAGCTCCCCGCGGGCCCAGGCCGCGCCCAGGCAGTACGGCACCAGCCAGCCGGCCGCCAGGTTCACCCACCACAACCACTCCGGGCCGCCGGGCCCGAACCGCACCGCGTCGGCGGCCGCCACCGCCGCGAGCGGCCAGGCCGGGTGCAGCCGGGCGGCCAGCGGCGTGGCCGCCGTCAGCGCGGCGAACACCAGTAGGAACCACATCGGCGCCGCCGCCATCCTGACCAGCAGCCGCACGTCCTCCAGCGGCACCCCGGAGGCGAGCATCGCGACCGCCGCCACGGCCCACACCGCCGCGACGACCGCCACCGGGCGGAACAGCCGCCCCAACCGGCCGCGCAGCCACGGGACGTAGCCGATGCCGGCCGCCCGCGCCGACCGGTGACCCTTCACCCCGACCAGGCCGCCCACCAGGAAGAAGATCGCCAGCATCTGGAACGCCCACGACATCGGGGCGAGCTGCGGCAGGTACTTGAGCGGGCTGGTGACGCGCAGGCTGCCGCTGTCGCTGACCACGGCGGTCACCAGCCAGTGCCCGGCCACCACTCCGAGGATGGCCAGGGCCCGCAGGGCGTCCAGGGCCCGGTCGCGTTCCGGCGGCGTCCCGGCCTCGATGCGGGCGGTGAGCCCGCGCGGGCCGGAGCGGGCGCGGAGGGAGGAGTCAGACATCGCGGGCGGCCTCTCCCGAGACGATGCGGGCGACGGCCGTCAGCGCGGGGGAGCCGGGCCGCAGGTAGTCGCTGTGGCCGCCGTCGCCCGCCGCGAAGACGCGGGCGCCGAACCCGGGCGAGACCGGGTCGGCCCCCAGCCCGACCGTGACGAACGGCAGCTCGACCAGCGCGTGGGGCACCCCGGAGATCCAGTCGGCGCCGCCGCACCCGGCCCACACGACCGCGCGGGTGCGCATCGCGGCGACGTCGGTGACGCCCGCGCCGGGGCTGCCCATCAGGACGATGTCGGCCACGTCCAGGCCGGGCGCGGCCCGTCCGCACACCACCGAGCCGTAGGAGTGGCACACGAGCGACAGCCGGGCGCCGGGCTTGACCGCGCGCAGCTCCCGTACGAACGCGCGCAGCCCGGGTACGGCCTCGTCGGCCCGCGCGGGCGTCAGCACGTCCAGGCTGAGCGTGCCGGGCGTGCGGTACCCGGCCCAGGCGATGACCGCCGAGCCGTCCCCGAGCGTCTCGCGCAGCCGCGTCGCGCCGGCGCGCAGGAGGCCGTACCGGTCGAGGTTCGTGTCGGAGCCGGGCACCAGGACGGCGATCCGCCGGGCCGTCGCCAGGTCGCCGAAGACCTCCACGGTCCGGCCGCCGTCGCGCCCGTCGAAGGACAGGAACGTGCGCGACGGGTCCGCCATGGCTCGCAGCGCCGCCGCCCGCAGGCGGTGCCCCCGCGCGGCGGCGGTGCGCTCGGCGGCCAGGACGGCGGCGCGCCCGGCGGCGTACCGCTCGGTCAGTGCGGCGGCCAGCACGGCGGGGGCCGCGGCGCGCAGCGGCGCCACGGCGGCGGGAACGGGCGCGGGCACCCCCGCGGACCCGCCGGCGCCGGACGCGGGCACCGCCACCGAAGCGGTGACGAGCACGGCGAGCAGGCGGTTCCTGAGCGATGCCATGGCGGATGGTCCCTTCCGTGCTGGTTCTTCCTTCCGGCACCGAAGGTAGGGATCACGCCTTGTAGTCGGCTTCCCGCTAGGGGATGCACCTTCCGCGTAGCTCTGAGGTATTACGGGGCTGAGGAGGCGTACAGTGGCCGCACTGAGGAGGCGCCATGCTCACGGTGACATCCGCCGACGGGACCGACGTCCGGGTGGTCGAGGAGGGGCGGGGCCCGGCCGTCCTCGTCCTGCACGCGGGGCTCGACGACGGCACCCAGTGGGGCAAGGTCGCGGGGCTGCTCGCGCCGCGGTTCCGCGTGGTGCGCGTCCGGCGCCGCCAGTACCGGCCGGATCTGGCCGGACCCGCGACCATGGCGCAGGAGGCCGCCGACGCGGTGGCGGTGGCGGCGGCGCTCGGCGGGCCCGTCCTGCTCGTGGGCCATTCCTCCGGCGCGGTGGCCGCGCTGGAGTCCCTGCTCCTCGCGCCGGACGCCTTCGCCGGCGCGGTCCTGTACGAGCCGCCCGTCGCCCTCGGACCCTCGCTCGGCGGCGCGGCGAGCCAGGCGGCCGCGGCCGCGGTGGCGGCGGGCCGGCCGGGCCGGGCGATGCGGATCTTCTTCAGGGACGTGGTGGGCCTGTCGCCGGCGGTCTCCTGGCTGACCGCCGTGGCGGTGGCCGGCCATCGGCCGACGCGGCTGCGCGCGCCGCGCCAGATCGACGACCTGCTGGCGATCGACGCCCTGGGCGACCGGCGGGCGGCGTACGCGGCGATCCGCACGCCGGTGGTGCTGCTCGGCGGCGACCGCAGCCCCGCCCATCTCGGCGCGCGCCTCGACGCCCTGCGGGAGGTGATCCCCGGCGCCCGGCGCGTCACGCTCCACGGGCAGGGGCACGGCGCGCACCTGAGGGCGCCCCGGGAGGTGGCCGAGGTGATCGAGGCTCATGCGCGGGACGTCCTCGGCGAGAGCTGAGACCGTGCCCCCGTGACCCCGACGTCACCTGCGGGGGCCGCAGCTCCCACGGATGATCAGCTCGGTGGGCAGCACCACCGTGCGCGCCCGCCGGGTGCCCTCGCGCAGCACCAGCTCGCACGCGCGGTATCCCATGTCCCGGCCCGGCTGGGCGATCACGGTCAGCGGCGGGGCGCACAGCTCGGCCCAGGGCACGTCGTCGTACATCACCAGCGACACGTCCTTCGGCACCCGCAGGTCGAGCTCGCGGGCGGCCAGCACGGCCGCCTCGCCCAGGACGTTCCCGCCCGCGACGACGGCCGACAGGTCGGGACGGCTCTGGAACAGGCCGGAGGCGGCGGCGTACGCCGAGTCGCGGCTGCCGGTGCCGAACACCACCAGCTCCTCGTCCACCGGCGCGCCCACGGCCTCGCGGAAGGCGGCGGCCCGCCGGTCGTGGCCGGGGCCGCCGAGGAAGGCGATGCGCCGGTGGCCGAGGCCACGCAGGTAGCGCACGGCCGTACGGATGCCGGCGCGGTCGTCGGCCAGGACGGCGGGCACGTCCAGGGGCCGCGCGGCGCCCTCGGGGACGCGCCCGCGGGGGCCACGCCGTCGAGGAGCATGAGATCGTCGAGGGCGCTCTCGGCGGGGTCGCGGTCGCCGTCGCGCCCGGCCTCGGGCGGCAGGCGGTCGGCGAAGACCACCGTCATGCCCGCCCTGAGCGCGGGGGCCCACGTCTCGGCGTCGCCGGAGGGCACCGCGATGACCCGGTCGACGCTCTGTTCGAGCAGCATGCCGATCAGCTCGGCCTCCTGCTCGGGGTCGCCGCCCGTCGAGCCCAGCACGACCGGCTCGCCCGCCGACCGGGCGCAGGCGAGCACGCCTTCGCAGAGCTGCCCGTAGAAGGTGTCGGTGAGGTCGGGCACCAGCAGGCCGAGGCCGCCGGTGCGGCGCTGGCGCAGGTTGCGGCCGAGCGCGCTGGGCCGGTAGTCGAGCTGGGCGGCGACGGCCGGGACCCGTTCCCTGGTGCTGGGGCTGGCCGAGCCGCCCGACAACACCCGGGACACGGTCGCGACGCCGACGCCCGCCGCCTCGGCCACATCCTTGATCGTCGCCCGCTTCTCCATGGAAACGATTCCATCATGGATTCCGGTCCACCGGAAGAGCGCCGTGCCTACAAAGGCTGGTCACGCGGTACCCCTTGACACGGATGTCCGTTTCGGGTGAGATACGTGAAAACGTATCCACGGGAACCGAGAACCAACGTCCGGGCCGATCGCCCTGGAGCGCGAAGGAATGTCATGGCATCCATCGTTCTGACGAACGTCGACAAGATCTACGCCGGTGGCGTGAAGGCCGTGAACGGGCTGAACCTTGAGATCAAGGACGGCGAGTTCATGGTGCTGGTGGGCCCATCGGGTTGCGGTAAGTCGACCGCGCTCCGGATGATCGCCGGCCTCGAGGACATCAGCGGCGGCGAGATCGCCATCGGCGACAAGGTGGTCAACCACCTTCCGCCCAAGGACCGCGACATCGCGATGGTCTTCCAGAACTACGCGCTCTACCCGCACATGACGGTCGAGGAGAACCTCGCCTTCGGCCTCAAGCTCCGCAAGATGCCCAAGCCGGAGATCCAGAAGCGGGTCAACGAGGCCGCCAAGATGCTCGGCCTGGAGACCTACCTCAAGCGCAAGCCGGCCGCCCTGTCCGGTGGTCAGCGCCAGCGTGTCGCCATGGGCCGCGCCATCGTCCGTGAGCCGCAGGCCTTCCTCATGGACGAGCCGCTGTCGAACCTCGACGCCAAGCTCCGCGTCTCCATGCGCGCCTCGCTCAACACCCTGCACGAGCGCCTCGGCGTCACCACCGTGTACGTCACCCACGACCAGGTCGAGGCCATGACCCTCGGCGACCGCGTCTGCGTCCTGCGCGACGGTCTGCTGCAGCAGGTCGACACCCCGCAGAACCTGTTCGACAAGCCGGTCAACCTGTTCGTCGCCGGCTTCATGGGCTCGCCCTCGATGAACTTCGTCACCGCCGAGCTGGCCCGCGACAACGGCGCGGTCGTGCGCTTCGCCGACATCAGCCTGCCGATCCCCGACTCGGCGTTCGCCGACAAGCCGGGCCTCGACCAGTACATCGGCAAGAAGGTCATCCTCGGCATCCGCCCGTCGGACTTCGAGGACGCCAACTCGGCCGGCAACCACGCCAACGGCTGGGCCACCCTGCCCGTCAAGGCGGAGGTCACCGAGGAGCTGGGCTCCGAGATCAACGTGCTGTTCCTGATCGACGCCCCGCCGGTCGAGCACAAGGACACCGTCGCCGCCGCCGACACGGGCGACGACGAGGAGGCGGCGCTGCCGCTGGTGGGCGACAAGTCCCTGTGGACCGCCCGCGTCAACGCCCGCAGCCACGTGCGCCCCGGCCAGCGCATCGACCTGGTCCTGGACACGCACAACCTGCACTTCTTCGACCCGACGAGCGGCCTGGCCATCGGCCACGAGGCCAACCGCTAGCAGGTCCGGCCGGATCTGCCGGTCCCGGCCGTGAGTTCCTCACGGCCGTCCCGGGCCCCCACCGCGACCCCCTCCCGCGGCGGGGGCCCAACCTTGTTGTACGCCCCGAGGTCAGCGGCGGCCGAGCCGGGCCGAGACGCGCCCGGCCAGGTTGTGCGGCACCAGCTTGCCGATCGCCACGATGGCCTTGTAGCGCAGGTCGGGCACCGAGACCCGCTTGCCGAGCGCGAGGTCGCGCATGGCGTCCCTGACCACGTTGTCGGCCTTCAGCCACAGGAACCCCGGGATGCCCGAGGTGTCCATGGACGCCCGCTGGTGGAACTCGGTGCGCACGAAACCGGGGCACAGCGCCATGATCTTGATCCGCGGGTTGCGCACGTCGTTGGCCGCGGACTCGCTGAAGTTGACCACCCACGCCTTCGAGGCGCTGTAGGTGCCGCGGGAGAAGAACGCCGCGACCGACGCCACGTTGATCACCGCGCCCCGGTCGCGCTTGCGCATCGCGGGCAGCGCCGCCAGGGTGAGCCGCAGCACGGCCTCGCAGTGGACCTTGAGCATGCGCAGCTCGTCCTCGACCGGCACCTTCAGGAAGTCGCCGGGGTGGCCGAAGCCGGCGTTGTTCACCAGCAGGTCGACGCCGTCGCGGAGCCTCGACTCGACCCTGGCCAGGCCCTCCTCGGTGGCCAGGTCGGCGGGCAGCACCTCGACGTGCACGCCGTACCTGAGCCTGAGCTGGTCGGCGACCTGGACGAGCCGCTGCTCGTCGCGCGCGACCAGGACGAGCGAGCAGGCGTCGGCGGCCAGGCGGCGGGCGAACGCGGCGCCGATGCCGGCGGTGGCGCCCGTGATCAATGCGGTTGGCATGTCCTGAACCTTAACGTCCCCGGTCGGGCGTGCGAGTATGGACGGCGTGCGCCCCCTCGCGGCCGTGCTCCTCCTGGCCCTCACCGCCTGCTCGGCCGCCTCGCCCCCGCCCGGCCCGGCCACCGTGTCCTCCGCCCCGCCGGCCGCCACTCGGGCTTCCACGCCGGCGAGCCCTGAGCCGAAAAGCGCTCCCCGGCAGGTGCGTTTCCGTGAGATCGGCCGGTTCGAACGGCCGGTCGCCCTCGCCGTGCGCAAGGGCGACGCCCGGCTCTACGTCGCCGAGCAGGGCGGCCGGCTGCGCGCCACGGACGGCGACGTCCTCGTGGACCTGTCGGGCGAGGTGAGCGGCGGCAACGAGCAGGGCCTGCTCGGCGTGGCCTTCCATCCCTCGGGCCGCTGGCTCTACCTCGACTGGACCGACACCCGCGGCGCCACCCACGTCACCGAATGGGCCTTCGACGGGCATCGTGCCACCGGCCGGCGCGACGTGCTCACCCAGGAGCAGCCGTACGCCAACCACAACGGCGGCCAGCTCGCCTTCGGCCCCGACGGCCATCTCTACATAGGGCTCGGCGACGGCGGCAGCGCGGGCGACCCGCAGGGCAACGGCCAGGACCTCGGCACGCTGCTGGGCAAGATCCTGCGCATCGATCCGCGCGGCAGGCCGTACAAGGTGCCGCGGGACAACCCGTTCGCCGGGAAGGACGGCGCGCGGCCCGAGATCTGGGCCTACGGCCTGCGCAACCCCTGGCGGTTCGGCTTCGACCGGCACAGCGGCGACCTGTGGATCGGCGACGTCGGCCAGGACGAGGTGGAGGAGGTCGACCGCCAGCCGGCCGCCTCCAAGGGCGGCGAGAACTACGGCTGGAACCTGCGCGAGGGCGAGCGGCCCTTCCGCGGCGGCACGGGCCGCGGCCTGACCGAGCCGGTCATCACCTACCCCCTGCGCAAGGACGGCAGCTGCTCGGTGATCGCCGGGTACGTCTACCGCGGCGCCGCGCTGCCCTGGCTGCGCGGCAGCTTCCTGTACGGGGACTTCTGCGCCGGCTGGGTCAGGGCCGCGCCCGCGGGGGAGCCGTCGAAGGCGGCCGAGATCGGCACGGTCGAGCAGCTGTCCTCGTTCGGCGAGGGGCTCGACGGCGAGCTCTACGCGCTCAGCCTGCGGGGTCCGCTCTACCGGATCGAGCCTGCCTGACCCGCTCGATCAGCTCCTCGACCTGGTCGTTGAGCCGCGATCCGCGGGTCCAGCCGGCGTAGTGGGTCAGGAACACCACCACTTCGCGCAACTCGCTCTCGCTCAGGTCGCCCGCCCGCAGCGCGACGTCGAGCTGTACGGCGGTCAGCTCGTCGAGCCCCTGTCCGACGAGCAGCCCGAGCAGGAGCAGCCGGCGCTCCTTGACCGACAGGGCGGTCCTTGACCACAGGTCGGCGAACTGCCGCTCAGCCGTCATGCCGAAGGAGTCGACGGTCTCCATCGCGGGTTCTTTCATGGTGCGCTCCGGGGCTCGGGATGGGCGTCCTCATATCCTTTGCTACTTCCTGTGGTCTACCAATGGGGGTTGCACGAACGTTGTATCCCGGGCGACCGTAGAGTGTGGCGGCCTGGCCCATACCATCATTTGGTGATCTGTAACAAGTAAAGCCAATCAATGGCCAAGATTTGGTCAAGATTTCTCATCGTGCATCCGGCCTCATTCCGCATGAAAGCGGGCACAACAACTGCGTTGGTCCGTAAAGCGGAGGTAAGCCCTGGTGAAAAGGACACGGGCTTGGATCGCGCTCATGGTCGCGGTTTTCGTGCTGTCGGCGTGCGGGCAGCCGGAGTTCACCTACGTGCGGGACAGGGAAGGGACCACCTATTTCAAGGTGCCCGCCTCGTTCAAGCAGCTCAACGCCTATCCGATCGAACTGTATCTGACGGGTGACCAACCCGGTTCGCTGGCGGCGGCGACACGCGCGCAGCGGGTCTGGTCCACGGCCTTCGACCAGTCGGCCGAGCCGTCGGTCAACCATCTGCTGAGCTCGTCCGACCCGTTCGTGTACGCCACCGTGCACAAGCTCACCGAGCAGCAGCGCGACGCGATCTCGCTCAACCGGCTGCGCGACTTCGTCCTGCCCGTCACGGACCCGATGCGCGAGCTGTACGAGCAGCGGACCATGAGCACCGGCCGGCCGCCGATGTTCGCCAAGTTCGAGCTCCTCAGCGACGACGTCCTCGCCCTGGAGAACGGCGCCAGAGGCGTACGGGTGCGCTTCAACTACCAGATCGGCGCCGACGTACAGACGTTCGACCAGACCGCGATCCTCGACGAGAAGGGCGCGACGGTCTCGGTCATGCTCATCGGCTGCCGGGCGACCTGCTACCGCGACCGCGGCGCCGAGTTCGACAAGATCGCGGGTTCGTTCAAGCTGCTCCGGCTGCCCGGATGAGGGGGCGTCAGTGACCACCACCTTTCAGCACGAAGGGCTGCGCGCACCCGGCAGCGGGCCCTCCGACCCGGACTCCGTGACCAGGAAGAAGATGCAGTTCTGGGACCGGAGCAAGTTCCTCGTCGCGCTGGTCCTGGCCTACCTGATCCTCACCTGGAAGGTGACGGCCGACTGGACGGGCGTCGTGGCCTTCCCCGAGGCGGCCTGGAAAGTCGGTTACGAGTACCAGTGGATCTTCTGGCTGCTCGGCGCCGAGGCCGGGCGGCAACTGCACTTCCTCGTCAGCGAGCACTGGTCGGGCTATCACCGGTTCTGGAGCCAGAAGGTCTTCGGCGGGTTCGAGCGGTGGACGCACCGGCGCTTCGACGACTGGACCAGATACCGCATCTCCAGGGCCCTGAAGATCGCCTTCTTCGTCACGCTGATCGCGCTGGTGGCGGGGGCGGTGCTGGACGTCAGCCCGTTCGTCGCCCTGTTGCAGGCGCCGACGCTGATCTGGCAGGCGCTGCCGTTCCTGCTGCAGATCGTCTTCCTGTTCTTCTTCGTCATCATCCAGTTCGTCGGCCTGTTCTGGTTCCTGTCCAGGGGCGGCGTGGAGACGTACTTCCCCGACGACATCAAGACCCGCTTCGCCGACGTCTGGGGCCAGGACCACGTGGTCGAGCGGGTCCAGGAGAACATCGTCTTCCTGGAGCGGCCCGACGAGATCGAGCGGCGCGGCGGGTACGTGCCCAGCGGCCTGCTGCTGTGGGGCCCGCCCGGCACCGGCAAGACCCTGATGGCCGAGGCCGTGGCGGGCGAGACCGGCAAGCCGTACGTGTTCGTGGATCCGGGAGCCTTCACGAACATGTTCATGGGCGTCGGCATCCTGAAGGTCAAGGGCCTGTTCAGGAAGCTGCGCAAGCTGGCGCTGCGGTACGGCGGGGTGATCGTCTTCTTCGACGAGGCCGACTCGCTCGGCAAGCGCGGCAAGCTGGCCCAGCAGGGGCCACCCGGGCAGGGCGGCTTCTCGGCGCACTCCGGCTGCCACGGGATGACGTACCTGTCGGAGGAGAGCCGCTCGGCGCTGGCCGTCAAGGGCCGGCGCGAGGCCGCCGACCCGCCGGGCACCTGGCGGGAGCGTTTCTTCGCCGGCGGCGGCATGATGAACAGCGGCGATCCCGGCACCCTCCAGGCGCTGCTCACCGAGCTGTCCGGGCTCAAGAAGCCGCGCGGCTTCTTCAACCGGCTGGTCAGGCGGCTGCTCGGGATGCGGCCCAAGCCGCCGCCCAAATACCGCATCCTCGTCATGATGGCCACCAACCGGCCCGACGCGCTGGACGAGGCGCTGCTGCGGCCGGGCCGTATCGACCGCATCTACAAGGTCGGCTATCCGTCCAAGGCCGGGCGGGTGCGGACGTACCAGGGCTATTTCGACAAGGTCGACCACGAGCTCACCGGGGAGCAGATCGACAAGCTGGCCACGATCACGCCGTACGCGACCGGGGCCACGATCAAGGACCTGGTCAACGAGTCGCTGATCACCGCCATCCGCGACGGGCGGGAGGTCATCACCTGGTCGGACGTGCTGCGCGCCAAGCGGCTCAAGCAGCTCGGCCCGCCCGAGGACGTCGAGTACATCGAGCGGGAGCGGCACGCCGTGGCCGTGCACGAGGCGTGCCACGCCGTGGTGGCGTACGTGACCCGGTTCCATCTGGAGATCGACATCGCCACCATCGAGAAGGGCGCCGACTACCTGGGCATGGTCGCCTCGATCAAGCCCGAGGACCAGTTCACCCGCTGGAAGTCCGAGTACGAGGCCGACATCATGGTCTCCCTGGCCTCGCTGGCCGGCGAGCGCATGTTCTTCGGCGAGGACAACTCCTCCGGCGTCTCCGGCGACCTGCACGCGGCCACGTTCCTCACCGCGCTCATGGAGTCGTACTGGGGGATGGGCTCCGGCGTCACCTCGCTGCCCGCGCTCCAGGAGCTGGAGATCCACGGCGGCAAGGCCGTGCGCGGCCGGGGCGGCGGGGGAGGCGGCATCGGCATCACCGAGCGCGAGCCGGTGCGCGCCGCGCCCGACCTGACCCCCGACGTGCTGGGCGAGCGCATCGAGTTCAACCTGGTGCGGCTGCTGGAGAAGACCGAGCGGCTGCTGGAGGAGCACCGCAGGCAGGTGCTGTGCCTGGCGCACGCCCTGGAGACGCACAAGACGCTCAACGGCGACGACGTGGTGGCCGTCGTCCGCGGCGAGCGCGGACCGCTCGTGGACGGCACGATCTACGCCTCCGACGAGCTCTACGCGCAGCTGGAGGACTACCACCGCGACGCGGCCAGGGCGCACAAGGAGCACAGCCGCATCGAGCGCGAGCTGCCCGGCCCGGTGGAGGCGGAGGCCGAGCCGCGGGCGGTCGCCTTCGCCGCCCCGGGCGCCGGCACGGCCGTGGCGCAGGTGATCACGGCCGAGGTCACCCGGATCGACCAGGGCGTCGGGCAGGGCGTCCGGCAGAGCGTCGAACAGGGCGGTGACCGGCCCGAGTTCGTGCCGTGGGCGCCCGGCCCGCGGGCCGCCCCGGCCTCGGCGGCGGTCCCGGCAGCGGTCCAGGCGGCGGTACCGTCAGCGGTCCCGGTCCCGGCCGGGATTCCGGCCGCCGTCCCGCACGCGGGCTTCGGGCCGGTTCCCGGGGCGGTCGCCGAGCCCCGGCGGCGCCGGCGCGCCGGTCGGGCCTGGCTGGTCGTGGCCAGCCTGCTCGGGCTGATCGCGCTGGCCCTGATCGCGGCGCTGGCGGTGACCGGCGCGGTGCCCGGCGCGGGCGCCGACGTCGCGGCGGCTCCCGCGCTCGCCTCGCCGGCCCTGCTGCTCCTGCTGTTCGTCGTGGTCGTCGGGGTGGTCGTAGGCGCCGGGCTCGCGTTCGTGGCGGTCAGGGGCGTACGGACGGCGCAGGCCAAGGCGGAACGCGAGCGCGACGAGGCCCACCGGCGGGCCCAGCTGCTGGCCGCGGCCATGGACCCGGACACGGCCATGCGGCTGCTCGGCTACGACGGCAACGGCAACGGGACCCGGGCCGATGGGTGATCTCATGGTCACTTAGAGTAAGGACGCATGAGCAAGGACGGCGTCGTACGCAGCCTGGTCCCCGCCCGCATGGACCGCCTGCCGTGGGCGCCGTTCCACACCCGGCTGGTGATCGCGCTCGGCGTGGCCTGGGTGCTCGACGGGCTGGAGATCACGATCGCCAGCAACGTCGGGGCGTTCCTGCAGCGCCCCGACACGCTCGGCTTCACCTCCGCGGAGGTGGGCCTGTCGGCCACCGTCTACCTGATCGGCCAGGTGGCCGGCGCGCTCTACTTCGGCTGGCTGTCCGACCGGCTCGGCCGCAGGAAGCTGTTCATCCTCACACTCGGCATCTACCTGGTCGCCAGCGGCCTGACCGCCCTGTCGTGGGACCTGTGGAGCTTCCTGGTGCTGCGCTTCGTGGCCGGGGCGGGCATCGGCGGCGAGTACGCGGCCGTCAACTCCGCCATCGACGAGATGATCCCCTCCCACTACCGGGGCCACGTCGACCTGGCCATCAACGGCACCTACTGGCTGGGCTCGCTGCTGGCCACCTCGGCCACGTTCCTGCTGCTGCACCCGGGCGGGCCGCTGGACCCCGACTGGGCCTGGCGGCTCGGGTTCGCGGTCGGGCCGGTGATCGGCCTGGCGATCTGGGGGCTGCGCCGGCACCTGCCGGAGAGCCCGCGCTGGCTGATGACGCACGGCCGCGAGGAGGAGGCCGAGCGGGTCGTCGCCCGCATCGAGCAGGAGGTCGAGCGGGAGGACCGGGTCAGGCTGGAGCCGGTGCCGCAGGAGCAGGCGCTGGAGATCGTCCCCGAGCACCACGCGCCGCTGTCGCAGGTCGCCAGGACGTTGTTCCGCACGTACCCGGAGCGCTCGGTGCTGGGGGCGACGCTGATGATCTGCCAGTCGTTCCTCTACAACGCCGTGTTCTTCACCTACTCGCTGGTGCTGACGCACTTCTACGGCGTCCCGGCGGGCTCGGTGCCGCAGTACATGTTCGCCTTCGCGGCCGGGAACCTGCTCGGGCCGCTGCTGCTGGGCAGGCTGTTCGACACGGTCGGGCGCAGGCAGATGATCTCGGCCACGTACATCACCTCGGGGCTGCTGCTGGCGGTCACCGGGTGGCTGTTCAAGGAGGGGCTGCTGACGGCGGTCACGCAGACCGTGCTCTGGTCGGTGATCTTCTTCATCGCCTCGGCGGCGGCCAGTTCGGCGTACCTGACCGTGAGCGAGATCTTCCCGATCGAGCTGCGGGCCCAGGCCATCGCGATCTTCTTCGCGCTCGGGCAGGTCGCGGGGGCGTTCGGGCCGACGGTCTTCGCCTCGCTCATCGGCGACCAGCGCGACCCCGACCCGACCAGGCTGTTCTGGGGCTACTGCTTCGGCGCGGGGATGATGGTGGCGGCCGGGCTGGTGGAGATCGTCTTCGGGGTGAAGGCCGAGCGCACGCCGCTGGAGCACATCGCGGCCCCGCTGACCTCCCGCCAGGCCACCTCTACCTAGCCGGGCCGTGCCCGGCCAGGTGCTCGGCGTGCGCCCGCGCCACCAGGGCCGCCAGCCGCTCGTCCCGGGCGACGCCGGCCCGCTGCCGCTCCGGCAGCTCGCCCAGCCGCGCCTCGGCCGCGAGCAGGTCGCGGTAGACCTCCTCGCGCCGCTCCGGGTCCTTCTCCACGTCCAGGTAGTCCTGGGCGTGCCGGCGGACGGCCGAGACCACGTTCTGCGCCCGGCCGCGCGGGCTGGCCAGCGAGGCGGCCACGGTGACCAGCAGCACGCCGACGATCACCGACAGGGACAGCCCGGTGCTGATCTCGGTGACGTCCACCGGCTCGCCGCCGTTGACGAACGGCACGTTGTTCTCGTGCAGCGCGTGCAGCCCGAGCTTGACGCCGATGAAGGCCAGGATGACCGCCAGCCCGTAGGCGAGGTAGATGAGCCGGTCGAGCAGGCCGTCGATGAGGAAGTAGAGCTGGCGCAGCCCCAGCAGGGAGAAGGCGGTGGCGGTGAAGACGAGGTAGACGTTCTGGGTGAGGCCGAAGATGGCCGGGATGGAGTCGAGCGCGAACAGCACGTCGGTGCCGGCCAGGGCGACCATGACCAGCAACATCGGCGTCATCACCCGCCGGCCGTCGCGCACCGTGAACAGCCGGTCGCCGTCGTAGGTGTCGGTGGCGCGGAACAGCCTGCGGGCCAGGCGGACCATGATGTTGTCGGTGTGGCCCTCGCTGGCCTCGGGCCGCAGCAGGTTGCCCGCCGTGAGCAGCAGGATCAGGCTGAAGACGTAGAACACCCAGGCGAACGTCTCGATCATCGCGGCGCCGAGGAGGATGAACCCGGTCCGGGCGACCAGCGAGAAGACGATGCCGAACAGCAGGGCCTTCTGCTGGTCGGCGCGCGGCACCCGGAAGCTCCCCATGATGACGAGGAAGACGAACAGGTTGTCGACCGACAGCGCCTTCTCGGTCACGTACCCGGCGAAGTACTCCGCGCCCGGCTCGGCGCCGCCGAACACCCACACGCCCACGCCGAACAGCAGGGCGATCCCGACGTACAGGGCCGACCAGACGGCCGCCTCGCGCAGCGTGGGAACGTGCGCCTGCCGCACGTGGAAGAAGAAGTCGAACAGCAGCAGGCCGGCGATCCCCAGGATCGTCAGCCACCACACGGGCGCGGACACGTCCACGAACGCTCCTCGGGTTAGAGGCGGATCTCCAGGCGGCCGACCGGCTCGGCCAGTTCCTCCTCCTCGTAGGCGAAGTGCGAGGCGAGGGCCTGGGAGAGCCGTTCGACGCCGGCCCGGACCCGGTCGATCCTGGCCGGGTCGGCGATCATCTCCGCGCACGCCCGGTCCAGGCGGGCCAGCAGCTCGGCGATGACCTCGTGCTCCTGCGCCAGCTTCTTGACCACCGGCTCCAGGGCGGGGTCGCGTTCGGTGAGGGCGGGGAAGGTGCTGCCGTGCTCGACGTCGTGGTGCACGGTCAGCAGGCGGCGGAAGGTCGCGCAGAACACGCCGAGCGTCCAGTGGTTCTGGCGCACCGCGAGCCGGTCGCCGTCCGGGTGCGCGGCCGCGGTCTCGGCGGCCACCTGCTCGACCGCGTCCCTGACCTGGCGGAGCTGGGCGCGGTAGCCGTCGTGCACGTCCACCAGGCGGCGGCCCGACCGGGCCTGGTCGGGGGTCAGGGCGGCGGGGTCGCCGCCCGCCGTCCTGGGCCGGCCGGCTTCGTCCAGGTCGGGGATCGTCACCGGACGGCGGACCGGCTCGGGCGCGGGCCGGCCGCGCTCCCTGGCCACGGCCGCCCGTACGGCGGGCGCGACCTCCTCGGCGAACACCCGCAGGTCCCGCTCGGCCTCCACCCCCGGGGCCAGCACGAACCCGCTCATGCCCGCCTCGAACACCAGCTCCGTGAGCTGCTCGGCCCACAGGGAGGCGGGACCGTCGAGGAAGCCCGCGCCGGGCAGCGGCGACAGGCTGCCGCCGAGGTTGTAGACCTTGCGGATCGCCGCCGGGTCGCGCCCGGCGTCCGCGGCGGCCGCGTCGAGGATCCTGGCCTGCGCGGTCACGGCCTCGGGCGGGCTGTGGAAGGAGGAGGTCAGCCAGCCGTCGCCCATCCGGCCGGTCAGCTCCAGCATCCGCCGCCTGGTCGCGCCGACCCAGATCCCGATCGGGTGCGCCGGGAAAGGGCCGGGGCGCGCGCCCGCCAGCCGGTGGTGGGCGCCGGAGAAGGTCACCGGGTCGCCCGGGGTCCACAGCGCCCGGATGACAGTGATCGCCTCGGCCAGCGCGTCGATCGACTCGCCGGGGGAGAGCCGGGGGCCGCCCATGGCGGCGATGGCGTCCCACAGCGCGCCCGCGCCGAGCCCCAGCTCCACCCGGCCGCCGCTGAGGAGGTCCAGCGAGGCGGCGGCCCTGGCCAGCACGGCGGGCGGGCGCAGCGGCAGGTTGACCACGTCGGGCACCAGCCGGACGCGCTCGGTGCGCTGCGCGATCGTGGCCAGCAGGGTCCAGGAGTCGAGGAAACCCGCCTGGTAGGGGTGGTCCTGGACGCCGACCAGGTCCAGGCCGAGCCGGTCGGCGAGCTCTGCGTGCCGCAGGACCCGGTCGCCGTTCGCCGCCTCGGGCGCGAGCAGCGCGCCGAACCAGACATCCTCCATGATCATCATCCCCCGGCCTCGATCGTCGTACGGCCGCGTCCCCCGGACGGCCGACCTGCCCCAGCTAACCGTCTTTATTGGATTTACCCCCTAATAGCGGGACGGGTGGCGGCACGATTAACACGGCGTTCACATTCGGGCAAAAACCGGGAAATGGCCGTCCATAAGACTCGGCGTGGCTGAGAGAAATCCCGAAAGGATCACCGTGAGCTACAAGGCTGAGTACATCTGGATCGACGGCACCGAGCCCACGGCTCTGCTGCGCTCGAAGACGAAGATCCTGGCCGACGGTGCCGAGCCTCCGGTCTGGGGCTTCGACGGCTCCAGCACCAACCAGGCCCAGGGCCACGCCTCCGACCGCGTGCTCCGCCCGGTGTTCACCTGCCCCGACCCGATCCGCGGCGGCGACAACGTGCTCGTCCTGTGCGAGGTCGAGGAGATCGACGGGCAGGCCCACTCCAGCAACACCCGCGCCCTGCTGCGCCCGATCGCCGAGCGGTACGCCGCCCAGGAGTCCTGGTTCGGCATCGAGCAGGAGTACACCTTCTTCAAGGGCAGCCGCCCGCTCGGCTTCCCCGAGGGCGGCTTCCCCGCCCCGCAGGGCCACTACTACTGCGGCGTGGGCGCCGAGGCCGTGTTCGGCCGCGACATCGTCGAGCTGCACCTCGACCGCTGCCTGGCGGCCGGCCTCGCCGTCTCCGGCATCAACGCCGAGGTCATGCCCGGCCAGTGGGAGTTCCAGATCGGCCCGGCCGGCCCCCTCGAGGTCTCCGACCACATGTGGGTCGCCCGCTACCTGCTCTACCGGACGGCCGAGGAGTTCGGCGTCGAGGCCACCCTCGACGCCAAGCCCGCCCGCGGCGACTGGAACGGCGCCGGCGCGCACACCAACTTCTCCACCAAGGCGATGCGCGAGAGCTACGACGCCATCATCACCGCCTGCGAGGCGCTCGGCGAGGGCGACAAGCCCATGGAGCACGTCTCCCAGTACGGCGCCGACATCGAGCTGCGCCTGACCGGCCACCACGAGACCGCCCCGTGGAACAAGTACACCTACGGCGTGTCCAACCGCGGCGCGTCCGTGCGCATCCCGTGGCAGGTCGAGGTGGACAAGAAGGGCTACATCGAGGACCGCCGCCCGAACGCCAACGTCGACCCGTACGTGGTCACCCGCCTGCTGGTGAACACCTGCTGCGAGGCCCTGGAGAAGGCCGGCCAGGTCTGATCCGCCCGCACGCGTGAGAAGCCGCCCCCGGCCACGGGGGCGGCTTCTTCCGTGTCAGATCCGGAACTCCAGGTCCGGGACGATCTCCGCCACGTCCATCTGCGCCTTCTGCAGGCGGCCCGAGAAGTCCCAGTTCATCGCCTGCCAGCGGGTGAACTGGTCGAGCACCCACAGGCCCGACTGGCGGCTGCCGTTGCCCGACTTGCCGTTGCCGCCGAAGGGCAGGTGGGCCTCGGCGCCGGAGGTGGAGTTGTTGACGCTGACCATGCCGGCCGAGATGCCCTCGCGGAAGCGGAAGGCGTGCTTGGGGTTGGTCGTGTAGATCGAGCTCGACAGGCCGTAACCGGGGCGGTTGGCCAGCTCGACGGCCTCGTCCAGGGTGGAGAAGGTGGTCACGCCGACGATCGGGCCGAACGTCTCCTCCAGGAACAGCCGGTCGCCGGGCCGCACGCCGTCGACGATGACCGGGTGGTAGTAGAGGCCGCCGTCGCCGTCGAAGTCGCCGCGCGGGTTGTCCTTGGTGATCCTGCCGGTGCTGCCCGAGACGACCTCGTGGTGGGGCTGGATCCAGGTCAGGTACTCCTCGTACCGGTCGGCGAACTTCTGGTCGAGCAGCGGGCCGGCCAGCACGTCCTGCTCGGGGTCGCCGATCCTGGCCGCACCGGCCGCCCGCGCGAACCGCTCGACGAACTCGTCGTGCACGCTCTCGTGCACGATGACCGTGCCCAGGCTGGTGCAGCGCTGGCCGGCGGTGCCGAAGCCGGAGAACAGCGCGCCCTCGACGGCCAGGTCGAGGTCGGCGTCCGGCATGATCACCATCGGGTTCTTGCCGCCGAGCTCCAGGCACGCCGACTGCAGGTGGCGCCCGGTCAGCTCGCCGACCTTCCGGCCGACCTCGCTCGACCCGGTGAAGCCGACCTTGTGCACGCTGCCCTCCTCCAGGGCCAGCTCCAGCCCCGCGAAGGTCTGCGCGCCGTCGGCGAAGACCACGTTGAGCACCCCGTCGGGCAGCCCCGAGGCGGCGAACAGCCGGTACATGGCCTCGGCGGAGGCGGCGGCGTACTCGGCGGGCTTCCACACCACGGCGTTGCCGCACAGCAGCGCGGGCACGAGATACCAGGACGGCACGGCCACGGGGAAGTTGCCCGCCGTGATCACCGCGGCGACCCCGACCGGGTTGCGGAACGTGAACAGGTTCTTGTCCGGCATCTCCGACGGAACGGTCTGCCCGTAGAGCCGGCGGCCCTCGCCCAGGAAGAAGTCGCAGGTGTCGACGATCTCCCGCACCTCGCCCAGCGCCTCAGCGTACGGCTTGCCGATCTCCCGGGTGACCAGGCGGGCCAGGCTCTCGGCGTTGGCCTCGACCAGCCGCCCGATGGAGGCGATCACCCGGCCGCGCACCGGCGCCGGCACCTTGGCCCACTCGCGCTGGGCCTCCTTGGCGGTGCGGCAGGCGGCGGCGAACGCGGCGGCGTCGGCCAGGCCGACCCGGGCCACGACCTCGCCGGGGCGGGCGGGGTTGGTCGACTCGTACACGCTCTCGCCGGTGGTGTCCTTCCCACCCACGATTGACACGATCTGACGGCTCACCGGTGGCCTCCTCGTAGTTCCTCCGGACAGACAATCATCTCGCCGGAAAAAACCCAAGAAACCCGTCAGCGTGCGATTCTGTGTGCGGTTCAGCGTGCGGGGCTGCCGAGCACCTCGCGGATCACGTGCCGGGCGTTGGCCGCCATGGCCGGGTTGGTGTCCTTGTAGTAGGGGAGCTGGATGAGCGCCATGGACAGGGCCCGGCCGCGGCCGCGTGCCCAGGTGGCGTCGTCGGCGCCGAGCGCGGCCCGGAAGGCCTCGCGGGCGGCCGGCGGCAGCAGGTTCCAGGCCGGGATCAGGTCGCAGGCCGGGTCGCCCGCGCCGGCCGTGCCCCAGTCGATGACCCCGCTCAGCCGCCCGTCGCGGACCAGCAGGTTGCCCGGCATCAGGTCGGCGTGCACCCAGACGGGCCCGCCTCGCCATTCGGGCGCGCTCAGCGCGTCCTGCCAGGCGGCCGTGGCGGCGGCGGTGTCGATCAGGCCGTCGAGCTCGCCGATCGCGGCCCGGGTGGCCTCGTCGAGGCGGGACAGCGGGCCGCCCCGATAAGCGTCGGGCGCGCCCGCGGGCTCCACCTCGCGCAGCGCGGCGACGAACGCCGCCAGGTCGGCGGCCAGCGCCTCCCCGCCGGAGAGCGCCCCGGCCTCCGGATTGTCGCCGTCGAGCCACCGGCACACCGACCACGGCCAGGGGAAATCCTCGCCCGGCAGGCCCTGGCCGAGCACCGAGGGGATCGGGACGGGCAGCGCGGGGGCCAGCAGCGGCAGCCACCGCCGCTCCCTGGCGACGTCGCCGACGCCCTGCCTGACGCGCGGCAGACGGACGGCCAGGTCGTCGCCGAGCCGGAAGACCGCGTTGACGGTGCCGGCGGAGGGGAAGCGGCGCAGCGGGAGACCGGCCCACCGCGGGAACTGCGCGGTCAGCAGCCGCCGGACGAGGGCCTCGTCGATGTCGGCCTCGTCCGCGTGCATCCTGCCGCCCATGCGCATCCCCCTCGGTCCGTACGATCCGCGGGGGCCATGTCAGCGGACCGGGGGCGGGCGCGTCAAGTCGTTATTGCCGCCCTCACCAGGACCTCGTCGGCACCGGGCCGCCGTCGCCGAGCTCGTGCCGGGCGTCACTGGACAGCCGGCCGGCCAGGTCCGCCAGCGCCCGCGCGACGGCCAGCTCGTCCCCGACCTCGGGCATGGACGGGTCGGCGGGGTTGCGGCGGGCGTGGCCCGAGCCCTCGACCCGCGTGCCGTCCGGGACGGTCAGGACCGCCCGCGCCGAGGTGTCGTCGCCGTCCTCGGCGAGACTGATCCGGACCGTCCACTCCTTGGCTTCCATGGCTCGCCTCCTCCCGCGTACGGCTGCCCGGACACACGGCGGTAAACCGGATGGACCGGCTACGGGCGGCGCGGGCGGCGCCACCGGTCGTTGGCGCGGATCCAGGCCGCGTCCCAGTCGGCGTACCTGCGCCGGTCCAGCAGCCGGCGCAGCGCCGCGACGGCCCCCAGGACCACCAGGAAGGCCAGCACCTGGACGAACGCCGCCATGCCCACGCCGCGCAGGACCACGTCGGTGCGGCTCGGCGGCGGCGTCGTGGGGTCGCCCGCACGGTCGATCCACAGGGGGACGGTCGCGCCCGCCCGCGTGCCGGCCGGGACCTGGACGTGCCCGGTCCTGGCCACCCCCGCCGGGGTGGTCCAGCTCGCCGGGACCATGGTGGTCGCCGCCTCGCCGAACGACGGCCGCACGGGCCGCGGCTCCCGCAGCGTCGTCGCGGTCACCTGCTGCCGGAAGCCGGGGCCCACGCGGGCCTCGCGCAGGCCGCCCTCGTAGGTGACCCGGCCGGCCAGCACGGCCGGCCAGACGCTCAGCAGCACGAGGAGCACCGCCACCGCCAGCCCGGCGCTCTCCAGCCGGTCGGAGCGGCGGCGCAACGGGTTGCGGTCCGGCCGGTGCCTGCGGATCCGCAACAACGCGGCGTTCATGACGGCCCTCATCGCGCACCTCCCACGGTCACCTTTCCTCCTTCCCGCAGAAACGGCCGGTAGCCCGCGCGCGGGCAGCCGCCGCGCCGGTCAGCTCCAGGGCGCCGTGGGGTACCAGATGAGGTCGCGGCGGGCCAGGATCCGGACGTCCCAGTACAGAAGCGTGAAGACGCCGGCCACGACCAGCGCCGCACCGGTGATGAGGGCCAGGCGGGTGGGGGTGGCGGTCAGCCAGCGGTGCGCGCGGCCCCCGGTGGCCAGGGCGAGCAGCACGAACAGGACCGCCATGACGACGATGTTGCCGGCCGACTGCAGCATGAACGCCAGCGCCCCGTACAGGGGGTTGTGGCTCTCGGCGGCGTCCCGGAAGAGCTGGCGGAACAGCGGGAACGGGCGGCCGATCAGGAAGCCGCCGATCAGCGCGCCCATGACGGCCATGCGGGCCCTCGGGTGGCGGGCCAGCGGGTCGGGCAGGTAGCCGAGCGCGGCCAGGCCCAGGTAGAGGAAGGCCAGCCCGATCAGCCCGAACGTGACCATCGCCTGGACCAGGCCGGGGGACAGGGTGCCCGGCGCGGGCCTGGCCGTGGCGAACTGCGGCATGGCGGTGCCGACGATCCCCACCACGACGCCGTACGCGCCGGACACGGCCAGCGCGCCGGCCGCCAGCCAGCCGAGCGGGCGCAGCGTCCCGCGGATCCGTTCGCCGACCGACGGCCTGGCCCCGACCAGGGGCCCGACCGCGCCGAGCGCGGCGATGTTGCAGGCGGTGAACGAGCCCGCCAGGCCGGAGGCGAAGGCGAACACGATGCCGGAGAGCGTCCCGGCGATGGGGGTGGCGTCGGCGTCGCGGCCGAGCATCGTGTCGGCGACCGTCGAGCCGATCGTCTGGTCCACGAACTCGGCCGACCACACGACGGTCAGCAGGAATCCCGCCAGGGCGCTGAGCAGCAGCACGAGTCCGCGGCGGCGGGCGAGGGCTGGTTCGACGGCGGAGGTCGCGGCGAGGGGCAGGGTCATGGTGGTTCCCCTTCTCGTCCAGCGGGAGGCGGCGCCCGCGCACGGGCGGAGGCCGGGCGTCCCGGGGGGGTGAACGTGTACACGCCGTGCAAGTTCTGTGACGACGGCCTGGACGGTGAGCAGGGCAGGGCGCCAGGCCGGACATGCCGGTTGATGGGAACTCCGAACGGGATATTGCCACGTTTAGCACGAAATTCCGGGTAGATAAAGCGATCTTTCACCGGCCGCCGGCCGTCACACCCTCCTGATCCGCACGCCGTTCCCGTTGACGACCCGCTGCGAGTGCCCGAGCCGGACGGTGAGCCCCGGCATCCCGGCCAGCGGGCTCACGTCGAGGTCGTGGGGCATGAGGAACAGGCTCAGGCTGCGGAGCTGGGGGAGCGCGGCGAGCGGCGAGAGGTCGGTCACGCCGGGACACAGGGCCAGGGTCAGGGAGGAGAGCCGCGTCTGCCCGCGCAGCGGGGTGAGGTCCGTCAGGGTGGGGCAGTGGCGCAGGCGCAGGCGGGTCAGGGAGAACCGGTCGAGCGGCGCGAGGTCGAGCCCGCCGACCCCGTCGAGGGACACCTCCGTGACGGCCGGGCAGGTCCGGGCGGCGGCGTCGAGGCAGGCGCCGGCCTCCGCGACGTCGTCCAGCCACAACCGCTGCAGCCGCCGCATCCCGGACAGGACCGTGCCGGGCAGCGGCAGGCCCTCGCGCCTGACGTGCAGCGACTCCAGCTCGTCCTGCCGGGCGAGCGGCGCGTGCCAGGAGTCCCGATCGTCGTCGAGCAGGTCGAGGGAGAGCTTGTTCAGGCGGGGCAGCCGGTCGAGGAAGGCCGGATCGTCGAGCCGGACTCCCCACAGCCCCAGGTCGCGCAGATGTCGCGACTTGTCCAGGCAGGCCACGTCCACGGCGTGCGGCTCGCTGTAGAAGTACAGGCCGAGATGGGTCAGCCGGGGCAGCGACTCCACCCCGTCCAGGGACCGGATCGGGGCGTCCTGCACGCTCAGCGACTCCGTCTGCGGCAGGTCGCGGAGGAACCGCAGGTCGGCGAGGGGAGTGGGTACGGTGACGCGCACGTCTGTCGCCTTCAGCAGGCAGGCGCTGCGGAGATGCCGGGCGCCGGTGAAGGTGACGTCCTCCATGTCGGCCAGGACGCGCCGGGCGTAGACGTCGGCGTCGAAGTACTCCCAGCCCTGGCGAAGCTGCTCCCGTACCTGCCACCGCGGGTCGGACGCGTAGCCGGCCAGGCGGTCCAGGGCCTCCGGGCCGTTGATCAGGAACGTCGTGCGGACCGTCCACGCCGCGCGCTGCACCGGCAGGCCCGTCAGGTCGCGGGGCAGGCGGCGCAGGATCTCCTCGCCCGCCGCCGCCAGCAGGGTCGCCTCCTCCTCCGTACGCGGCGGGATCACCTGCGCCAGGCACGCCTCGACCCGGTCGCGCAGCCCGGCCGGGATCTCCTGGACGGTCTCCAGGCACGCGGCCACCAGCAGCCGCAGCCTGCGGGCGTGCTTGCCGCCCTGGTCGGCGCGGTCCAGCAGGCCGCTCAGCAACTCCCCGCGCAGCCGGCCGTTCGCGTGCCCGGCGGCCATCACCACGACCTCGCGCCACTGGTCCAGGTGGGCCCGCTCGACCGCGGCCTCGACGTCCTCGTCCTCCACGAGCTGCCCGGCGGCCAGGTACTCCTGCACGGTCCGGTGCGCGAAGTCGATCCGGCCGGGCACCGGCTCGCGCAGCACGCCGCTCCTGCGCAACAGGTGTTCCAGCACGTCGGAGGCGGTGTGCGAGACGCGGGTCATCGAGGCGAGCTTCTGCTCGACCCGGCGCAGCGCGGTCGCCTTCGACAGCTCGGAACGGCCCATCGACACCAGACGCCAGGCCAGGTCGCGCAGGATCCACACCTTCTGTCCCGGGTCGAGGGACACGTCGTCGTCGATCCGCCGCTCGGCGTCGCGGCGTTCCAGCAGCAGGCTGAGCACGGCGTCGTAGAAGCCCATCCGGCTGCGCGGGAGCTGGGTGCGGCGGTCGAGGTTGAGCGCGCACAACATGGCGGCCAGCAGCGGGGTCGAGGCCACCACGCCCAGGTGCGGATTGGACTCCATGCGGGCCAGCAGGGCGACCTCGTAGCCCTCCAGCTCGTCGGGCTCGCACGGCAGGCTCGGGCAGTCGCGGATCGCGACGTGCCACTGGCGGATCAGCTCCCGCTGGTCGTCGGGCGTCATCGGCTCCAGCGTCGACGCCGCGAACCCCTCGTCGGCCAGCCAGCGGGCGTCGGCGGCGGTCGGACGGGAGGTCACCACGACCCGCAGCCCCGGATAGGCCGCCAGCAGCCGCGACAACCACTCCCGAACGGCCGGCCGGTGCCGGACGAGCAGCTCGTCCACCCCGTCGACCAGGAGCAGCCCGCGGCCTGAGTCCAGCACGCGTTCCACCCAGCCGCGCGGCATGCGCCCGGCGACCTCCCGCGCGACGTCGTCGAGGAAGGCGGCGGGGGCGGGCAGCCGTCCCGACGAATGGCTCCTCAGCTTGATCATCAGCGGCACGCAGCCGTTCCAGGCGGCCAGGTCGCCCGAGAAGCCGCCGCGCGCGGCGGTCACCGCGAGCCAGCGCAGCAACGTGCTCTTGCCCGAACCCGCGTCGCCGCGCAGCAGCGTGAGCCGGGCGCGGCCGAGCGCCGACTCGATGCGCTCGGTGCCGCGCTCGGCGGGGTGCCCGCCGGTGAGCGCGGCGATCGACAGCCGCTCCGGCGCGCGCGGCCCGCGCTCGCCGGAGGAGACGTTGAGGCTGATGTAGGCCATGCTCAGTGACGTGCGCGGGCGGTAGGTCTCCACCCGGACGCCGAACAGCTCGACCTCGTCGAGGGTGCGGCTGGCGAAACCGAGGTAGAGGCGTTCGAACGCGGCGTCGTCCTGGGTGCCCTCCGGGGCCTCCAGCGTGCGCTGCGGCAACCTGGCGAGCAGCCGTTCCACGCCCTCGGCCAGGCCGCTGAGCCTGCCCAGCGTCTCGGTGGCGGCGCGCGGCACGTACTGGGGGAGCTGCCGCATCAGGCCGACCAGGCAGTCGACGGACTCGGCGAGCAGGACGGCGTACAGGCGGTCCTCGGCCTCCCCGAGGCGCGGTTCAGGGAGGGCGGCCAGGATGCGCTCGGCCAGCTTGGCCGGGTCGGCGTCGGACTCGAACAGCGCCTCGTCCGACAGGTCGGCGGTGCGCAGCGCGGCCACGGTCTCCAGCAGGACGGCGGCCCGCGAGGACTCGTCGAGCCCGCGGAACTCCTGCTCGATGAGCCGCGACAGCCGGCCCTCGACGGCCAGCGCGATGCCCTGGAGCTGGTTGTCGATCTTCCGGGGCGCCAGCCGGTCGCGAAAGCCGCTCTGGACCAGGTCCTTCAGCTCACTCGTCCGGTCTTTGCGCGCGGCCCGGACGGCCAGCCATTCGCGCATGGCGCGCTCGGCGACGCTCTTCCCAGCGGCGGTCAGGGCCGCCTCGATGCCCGGCATGCCTTCTATATAAGACGATCTTTACGATCACGCGGTGAAATCGGCGAAGTCGAACCCCGGCGACACGACACAGCTCACCAGCACCGCCTCGTCACCCGCCGGGCGCGCGGACTGCCACACGCCGCCCGGCACGACCGCCTGCGGCACCTGCCCCCGCTCGACCAGCGGCCCCAGGACGACGTCGCGGTCTCCCACGGTCAGGCTCAGCGGGCCGCCCCGGTGCCACAACCACACCTCGTCCGACCTGACGACGTGCGGGACGGACTCCTCGCCCGGCTGGAGCAGGAAGTAGATGCCGGTGGCGCTCGCGCGCGGGCCCGGGTAGCCGTCGGGCCGCACCGTGACGGGCGAGCGCCAGGTCTCGCGGTACCAGCCGCCCTCCGGATGGGGGAGCAGATCGAGCGCGGCGGCCACGGGCGGGCGCTCGGCGAAGCCGACGGGCGCGCCGGTGACGTCGCGCCGCAGGAAACGGGTGCCGTCGAGGACGGCTTGGCCGTCGAGCGCGGCGGCCAGCGCCAGAGCGGCGGCTTCGTCGGCGACCTCGGTGGGCGCGCCGTCGGGATAGATCCTCAGCTCCACATGGCCGATCTTACGAGGGCCTCGCGGTGCGCGGGGACCACGTCCGGCGGACGGGGCCGCTCGCCGCGCGAACTGTCGGTCGGCCTGGCTAGTCTGCGGCAGGTGATCGAACGGTGGAGCCGTGATCAGGTGCTCGCCCTCGCCCCCGACGCGCCGTCCAGGAAGGCGGCTCAGGGGGTGGCCGCGGCGGGCAAGTGGTCCTCGCGCGGCACGACGGGCAGCGTCCTCTACGGCGAGTGCGAGGGCAGCGGGTCCAAGCCCTATCTGGCGTGCGTCGACCTGACCGAGCCCGCCTACCGGTGCAGCTGCCCCAGCCGCAAGTTCCCCTGCAAACACGCGCTGGGCCTGCTGCTGCTGTGGTCGGCCGACGGCGTGCCCGCCGAGGAGGCCGCGCCGCAGTGGGTCACCGAGTGGCTCGACGGCCGCGCCGAGCGCGCCGCCAGGTCCGCGGCCCGCGTCGAGGCCGCTCGGGACGATGCCGCCGCGACCGCGACCGGGACCGGGACCGGCGCAGAAGCGGCCGGGGCGGGGAAGGCGGAGTCGGTGCGGCAGGCGCGGGTGGGGGCCGGGCTGGCGGAGCTGGAGCGCTGGCTGGCCGACCAGATCCGCCAGGGCCTCGCGTCCTCCGCCGAGCACGACTGGGACGGCCTGGCCAAGCGCCTCATCGACGCCCAGGCCCCCGGTGTCGCGGGCCTGGTGTCCCGGCTGACCCAGGTGCGCGCCGACGACGACTGGCCCGGCCGGCTCCTGGAGGAATACGCCCTGATCAACCTCCTCGCCGTCGCCTACCGCCGCCGCGCCGAGCTGCCCGCCCCCCTGGCCGAGACCGTCCGCATCCGCACCGGTTTCCCGGTCACCCGGGAAGAGGTGCTGGCCGGGCCGGCGGTGCGCGACCACTGGCACGTGCTCGGCAGCCGCGACGACGAGCACGACCGGCTGACCGCCCGCCGCGTCTGGCTCAAGGGCCGCGCCACCGGCCGGGCGGCGCTCATCCTCTCCTTCGCCCCGCCCGGCCAGACCCTCGACGCCTCGCTGGTCACGGGCACCACGATCGACGCCGACCTCGCCTTCTACCCGGGCGCCGCCCCCTCCGCGCCCTCGTCGCCACCCGCCACCTCACCGACCCCCTTCCAAGCGAAGGCGCGGTGCCGGCCGAGGTGCCGGTCGGGGTGTCGGCCGGTGAGGCGCTGGAGGAGGTGGCACGGGTGCTGGCCGACGATCCCTGGACCGAGTCGTGGCCGGTGGTGCTGGCCGGCGTCGTCCCCGGCCGCACGGCGGTCGGCGGGCTGCCGCTGCACCCCCGGGCCCGCGACCCCTGGCGGCTGATCGCCGTCTCGGGCGGCCGTCCCGTCACGCTGGCCGCCGAATGGACCCCGCAGGGCCTGCGCCCGCTCACCACCTACGACGACGAAGGAACGGCGGTGCTCCTGTGACCTGGGACGACCTGGCCTCCACGGCCCTGGTGGGCACCGACCGCCGGCCGTACCAGGGAGACCTGCTGGCGGCCGCCGCCGTCGAGACGGCCCGGCGGCGCGCGGGCCGCGGCCCGGTCGAGGCCGCGCCGCCGGCCCCCGCCCCGGCCGAGGAGCTGCCCGCCGTGGGCAGGCGCGCGGCCGGGCGGCTGGTCCGGATCATGAGCGGCGACTACGACCGCCTGCTGCCCGAATGGCTGGCCGCGGCCGCCGCGACCGGCCGAAGGGTGCCCTGCGACGTGCTGCCCGACCTGCTCGAAAGAGGCCGGCGCGACCGCTCGATCCGCGCCCACCTGGGCGTCCTGGCCGGGCAGCGCGGCCGTTGGCTGGCCGGTCTCAACCAGGCGTGGGGCTACCTGCTGGAGGAGCCCACCGGCGAGACCTGGGAGCTCGGCGGCCCCGCCGACCGCCGCGCCCACCTGCGCGCCCTGCGCGCCGCCGACCCCGCCGCGGCCAGGGAGCTGCTGGAGAGCACCTGGGAGCGGGAGACGCCCGACGACCGGGCCGAGTTCGTCGAGCTGCTGGCCGACGGGCTCACCATGGGCGACGAGCCGTTCCTGGAGGCCGCGCTCGACGACCGCCGCCGGGAGGTCCGCCAGGCCGCCGCCAACCTGCTGACCCGGCTGCCCGGCTCCCGCCTGTCCAGGCGCATGGCCGAGCGGGCGCGGGCCTGCGTGTCGATCTCCGGCTCGGCCATCGCCGTCGAGGCGCCCCTGGAGTGCGACCGGGCGATGGAGCGCGACGGCGTGCGTCCCAAGCCGCCGCGCGGCATCGGCGAGCGGGCCTGGTGGCTGCAGCAGATCCTGGCCCGCGCCCCGCTGGGTTTCTGGGGCCGGCCGCCGTCCGGGCTGCTGAAGATGCGCATCCCCGACTGGGACGCCGAGGTGAAGGCCGCCTGGGTCCGGGCCGCGGTGCTGCAGAAGGACCCCGAGTGGGCACGCGCGATGTTCGGCTGGGACCCGATCGCCGACCTGCTCGAAGCGCTCCCGGCCGCCGAGCAGCAGGAGCTCGCCGCGGGCTTCGTCAAGAAGCACGACCTCGACAGCCAGTTGATCATGGTTCTCGGCGGCGTCTCGTCCCATTGGCGGGAGGGCCTGGCCACGGCCGTCCTGCACAAGATCGTCAAGGTGGCGGCCGTCCAGCCGTGGAACCTCGGCGAGCTGGTCAAGCTGGCGGGCGAGCACATCGACCCCGCGCTGTTCCCGCTGGCCGAGAGCTACTCGCCGGTGGCGCCGATCCAGCAGGTCGCCGCCCTCCTGCGTTTCCGTGCCGACATGTACAAGGAGCTCGCATGACCGTCCTGCGTCCCCACGCCGAAGACCAGTACGCCGAGGAGCTGGCCTACCTGGCCAAGGACGACGACCGCCCCCGCCCCCCGGCTGGAAGTTGTCGCCGTGGGCGGTGACCCGCTACATCCTGGGCGACGACGACCGCGTCACCCCCAAATACGTCGGCGCCCGCCGCATTGTCGAGGTCGCCGTGGCCACGCTCGCGACCGACCGCGCGCTGCTGCTGCTCGGCGTGCCCGGCACGGCCAAGACGTGGTTGTCGGAGCATCTGGCCGCGGCCGTCAGCGGCGACTCGACGCTGCTCGTCCAGGGCACCGCGGGCACCGCCGAGGAGGCCGTCCGGTACGGCTGGAACTACGCCAGGCTGCTGGCCGAGGGCCCCTCGTTCGAGGCGCTGACCCCCTCGCCGGTGATGCGGGCCATGGCCGAGGGGCGGATCGCCCGCGTCGAGGAGCTGACCCGCATGCCCTCCGACGTCCAGGACGCGCTGATCACCGTCCTGTCGGAGAAGACGCTGCCGATCCCCGAGCTCAACCGCGAGGTCCAGGCCGAGCGCGGCTTCAACGTCATCGCCACCGCCAACGACCGCGACCGGGGCGTCAACGAGCTGTCCAGCGCCCTGCGCCGCCGGTTCAACACCGTCGTGCTGCCCGTGCCGGCCAGCGCCGAGGAGGAGGTGCACATCGTCGCCCGCCGCGTCACCCAGCTCGGCCGCTCGCTGGAGCTGCCGGAGACCTCCACCGGCCTGGCCGAGATCAGGCGCGTGGTGACCGTCTTCCGCGAGCTGCGCGCCGGCGTCACCGAGGACGGCCGCACCAAGGTCAAGTCCCCGAGCGGCACCCTGTCCACGGCCGAGGCGATCTCGGTGCTCACCAGCGGCATCGCGCTGGCCGCCCACTTCGGCGACGGCGTGCTGCGGCCCGCCGACGTGGCGGCCGGGATCGTGGGCGCGGTGGTGCAGGAGCCGGTCTCCGACCGGGTGGTGTGGCGCGAGTACCTGGAGACCGTGGTGCGCGAGCGTCCCGACTGGCGCGACTTCTACCGCGCCTGCCGCGAGGTGTCATGAGCGCCGTCTCCGTGCTGGGCGTGCGCCACCACGGCCCCGGCTCGGCCCGCGCGCTGCGGCGCGAGCTCGAACGCCTGCGTCCCGACGCGATCCTCGTCGAGGGGCCGCCGGAGGCCGACGCGCTGGTGGCGCTCGCCCCCGACCTGGAGCCGCCGGTCGCGCTGCTCGCGCACGTGCCCGGCGCTCCGGCCAGGGCCGCGTTCTGGCCGTTCGCGCAGTTCTCGCCCGAATGGCAGGCCATCCTGTACGGCGCCGCGGCCGGCGTCCCGGTGCGCTTCTGCGACCTGCCCGCCGCCCACTCCCTGGCCGACGACGAGGACGACGGCGACGAGGAGACCGGCGACGGGCTGCGGGCCGACCCGATCGGCGCGCTGGCCGCCGCGGCCGGGCACGACGACCCCGAACGCTGGTGGGAGGACGTCGTCGAGCACCGCGGCGACACACCCTTCGAGGTGATCGCCGAGGCCATGGCCGCCGTGCGCGAGGGGCACGTGCCGACCGGCCGGGAGGCCAGGCGCGAGGCGTACATGCGCAAGGCGCTGCGGGCCGCGATCAAGGAGGGGTTCGGCACGATCGCGGTGGTCTGCGGCGCCTGGCACGTGCCCGCGCTCGCTCGGCCGCTGCCCCCTGCCGCGGCCGACAACGCGCTGCTGCGCGGCATGCCGAAGGTGAAGGCCGAGCTGACGTGGGTGCCCTGGACGTACGGGCGGCTGGCCTCCTGGAGCGGCTACGGCGCGGGCATCACCTCGCCGGGCTGGTACCACCACCTGTTCACCGCCCCCGACCGGCCGGTCGAGCGCTGGCTCACCGACGCCGCCGCCGTGCTGCGCGAGGAGGGGCTGCCGGTCTCCTCCGCGCACGTCATCGAGTCCGTCCGCCTGGCCGCCACCCTGGCCGGGCTGCGCGGCAGGCCGCTGGCCGGGCTGGGCGAGGTGACCGAGGCGGCCAGGGCGGTGCTGTGCGAGGGCGACGACCTGGCCGTCGAGCTGATCCAGCGGCGGATGGTCGTCGGCGACCGGCTGGGCCACGTCACCGACGGCACTCCGATGGTCCCGCTCCAGCGCGACCTGCGCGAGCAGCGGCGGCGGCTGAAGCTGCGGCCCGAGGCGCTCGACCGGGAGCTCGACCTCGACCTGCGCAAGCCGCTCGACCTGGAGCGCAGCCATCTGCTGCACCGGCTGCGGCTGCTGGAGGTGGGCTGGGGCACGCCGGGGCAGGCGCGCGGCAAGGGCACGTTCCGCGAGTCCTGGACGCTGCAGTGGCGGCCCGAGCACGACCTCGCGCTCATCGAGCACGCCGCCCTCGGCACCACCGTCGCCGCCGCGGCCGCGCGGCGCGCCCGCGACCTGGCCGGGGCCGCGTCGGCGGCGCTCGCCGACCTGACCGCGCTGGTGGAGCAGTGCCTGCTGGCCGACCTGCCGCAGGCGCTGCCCGGCGTGCTCGCCGCGCTGTCGGCCAAGGCGGCGCTGGACACCGACGTCACGCACCTGATGGCGGCGCTGCCCGCGATGGTCCGCGCCCACCGGTACGGCGACGTGCGCGGCACGTCGGCCGAGGGGCTGGCGGTGATCGTGCGCTCGATGCTCGACCGGATCTGCGTCGGGCTGCCGGTCGCGGTCACCGCGCTCGATGACGGCGCGGCGGCCGAGCTGCTCAAGCACGTCGACGCCGTGCACGCCGCCGTCGCCCTGCTCGCCGAACCCCCCACCGGTCCGCCGCCCCCGCGGCACCCCCGCGGCGGCCGACGCGGCTGGTGGGAGCGACGCGGCGGAGGCGGCCGACGAGGGCGGGACGGGCGGCTCGCCGCGCGCCCGGTGGCTGGGCACCTTGCGGGGCATCGCCGACCGGCAGGACCTGCACGGGCTCATCGAGGGCCGGCTGACCCGCCTCCTGCTCGACTGCGGCGAGCTCGCCGACGCGGGCGACCGCATGTCCAGGGCCATGTCCCGGGGGCAGACCCCGGTCAGGGCGGCGGCCTGGGTCGAGGGGTTCCTGTCCGGCGGCGGCCTGCTCCTGGTGCACGACCCGCGCCTGCTGGGCCTGGTCGACGCCTGGCTGACCGCGCTGCCCGCCGACCAGTTCACCGACGTGCTGCCGCTGCTGCGCCGCACGTTCGGCGGCTTCGCAGTGCCGGAGCGGCGGGCCCTCGGCGAGCGGGTGAGCGCGGCGGGCCGCGCAGGCGGCACCGGCACCGGCACCGGCGGCGCGGACGAGCCGCACATCGACGAGCGGCGCGCGGCGGGAGCCGTGGCGACCGTGCTGGCGATCATCGGGAGAGACCGTGGATGAGCGCATGCGCAGGTGGCGGCTGGTGCTCGGGGGCGGCGACGCCGACGGCACCGGCTGCGCCCTGCAGGGTGCCGACGCGCAGATGGACGCGGCCCTGGCCGCCGTCTACGACCACGACGGCCGCGAGGGGCAGAGCCGGCGCGAGGGCGGGCTCGGGGCGTCCGCGCCGCGGGTGGCCCGCTGGCTGGGCGACATCCGCACGTACTTCCCGTCCACGGTCGTCCAGGTCATGCAGAAGGACGCGATCGAGCGGCTGAACCTCACCAGGCTCCTGCTCGAACCGGAGATGCTCGAGGCCGTGGAGCCCGACGTGCACCTGGTCGGCACGCTGCTGGCGCTCAACCGGGTGATGCCCGCGCAGGCCCGCGAGTCGGCCAGGGCGGTGGTGCGCAAGGTCGTCGAGGAGCTCGAACGCCGGCTGGCCGACCGTACGCGGGCGGCGGTGACGGGCGCGCTCGACCGTTCGGCGCGTACCCACCGGCCCAGGCGGGTGGCCGACATCGACTGGGACCGGACGATCCGGGCGAACCTCAAGAACTACCTGCCCGACCGGAACACGGTCGTCCCGTCGCGGCTCGTCGGCTACGCGCGCCGGCAGCGGTCGGTGCAGCGCGAGGTGGTGCTCTGCATCGACCAGAGCGGTTCGATGGCGGCCTCGGTGGTGTATTCGAGCGTGTTCGGGGCGGTCCTGGCCTCGATGCGGTCGCTGAAGACGTCGCTGGTGGTGTTCGACACGGCGGTGGTCGACCTGACCGAGCAGTTGCACGACCCGGTCGAGCTGCTGTTCGGCACCCAGCTCGGCGGCGGCACCGACATCAACCGGGCGATCGCCTACTCACAGGGTCTCATCACCCGCCCGGCCGACTCCGTCTTCGTCCTGGTCAGCGACCTGTACGAAGGGGGCGTGCGCGAGGAGATGCTGCGCCGGGTGGCGGCGATGACCCAGGCCGGCGTGCAGGTGATCGTGCTGCTCGCGCTCTCCGACGAGGGCGCGCCCTTCTACGACCACGACAACGCCGCCGCGCTGGCCGCGATGGGCGTGCCCGCGTTCGCCTGCACCCCCGACGCCTTCCCCGACCTGATGGCCGCCGCCATCGAACGCCGGGACATCGCGCGGTGGGCCGAACGCCACGTCAGCACCTGACCGGCACACGCGAACGGCCGCGGCTCCACCCCCGCCGGGGAGCCGCGGCCGGGTCGGTGCTCAGTGGCCGGCCTGTTCGGGGCGGGCCCTGCGCGGCATGAGGAACGACAGGGCGAAGGTCACGGCCAGCAGCCCGACCTCGACCCAGACGGTCACCTGCATCGCCGAGCCGAAGCTCCACTCGTGCTTGAGCAGGTTGAAGAAGAGCGTGCCGAGCACGGCGGTGCCGAGCGCGCCGCCGAGCTGCTGGACGGCGGTCATCGTGCCCGAGGCCGACCCCGACTCGTGCGGCTCGACGCCGGCCAGCACGATGTCGAAGAACGGCGCCATGGTCAGGCCCATGCCGATGCCGACCAGCGCCAGCCCGGGAGCGAGCTGCCAGACGCCGACGTCGGTGCCGGCCAGCTGGATGGTCACCCCGAGCACGGCCGCGCCGGCGGCCATGACGACCACGCCGATCTGCAGCAGCCCGCGGCCCAGCTTCTCCTGCAACCCGGACATGGCCAGGCCGAAGCCGAGCACGCCGCCGACCGCCTGGGGAAGGCTGGCCAGGCCCGCCTTGAGCGGGCTGAAGTGCAGGCCGGCCTGCATGTAGATGCTGAAGACCAGGCTGAGGCCGATCATGCCGGAGAAGAACGCCAGACCGGCCACCAGGCCGCCGGAGAAGGCCCGCTTGCGGAACAGGCTGGGCGTGACCAGCGGATCCTTGCCGGACGCGGCGCGGCGCGACTCGTACCGGCCGAACAGGGCGAAGACGACCAGCGAGGCGGCCATCGAGACGAACGTCCAGGCGGGCCAGTCGAGCTCGCGGCCCTGGATCAGCGGGTAGATCAGCAGGAACCCGGCGACCGAGACCAGGCCGACGCCGACCAGGTCGAGCCTGGTGGCGTTGGAGAGGCGGAACTCGGGCAGGAAGCGGATGCCGGCCAGCGCGGCGGCCAGGCCGATCGGCAGGTTGATCAGGAAGATCATGCGCCAGCCGGTGCCGAAGAAGTCGGCGTCGACCAGCCAGCCGGCCAGCACGGGGCCGCCGACGGACGAGATCGTCATGACGGGCCCGAACATGCCGAACGCCTTGCCGATCTCCTGCGGCGGGAACATCTCCTTGATGAGCCCCAGCCCCTGCGGCAACATCACGGCGCCGAACAGGCCCTGCAGCACGCGGCTGGCGATGAGCATCTCGGGGCTGCCCGCCACTCCGCACAGCAACGAGGCGGCGGTGAAGCCGAAGGCGCCGATGAGGAACATGCGCTTGCGGCCGAACAGGTCGCCGAGCCGCCCGCCGGTGACCAGGCCGACGGCCATGGCCAGCGTGTAGCCGGCGCCGAGCCACTGCACGAGGCTGTCGCTGCCGCCGAGGTCGGCGCGGATGGTGGGGGCGGCGATCGTGGTGATCAGCGCGTCGAGCAGGTCCATCACCTCGGCGGCCAGGATCACGAAAAGGGCGGCCCAGCGCCACCGGTAGGGCGCGACGGCCTCCGTGGCCTGCCCCGCATTGGTCACTGTCACAGGAACTCCTTCAGAACGCCGTTCTTTTCTACGAACACTGTTCGTTTACGAACACCGTTTTAGTGGCGAACAGTGTTCGTGTCAAGTACAGTGTTCGCCATGGGGAGCAAGGAAGAAGCCGTACCGGTGCCGCCGTGGCGCAAGTCCCGCAAGCAACCGCAGATCAGGCGGCAGCTCAGCCAGGACCTCATCGTCGAGACCGGGCTGCGCGTCCTCGACGCGGAAGGGCTCGACGCGCTCAGCATGAGACGCGTCGCCCAGGAGCTCGACACCGGCCCCGCCTCGCTGTACGCGCACGTGGCCAACAAGGAGGAGCTGCTCGAACTGGTCTACGACCGGGTGCTCGGCGAGATCCGGCTGCCCGAGCGCGACCCCGGCCAGTGGAAGGACCAGCTCAGGGCGTACGCGCTGGAGGTCTACCGGGTGCTGAACAAGCACGCCGACGTCGCCAGGGCGGCCCTGGCGAACATCCCCTCGGGCGGCAACTCGCTGCGCACCGGCGAGTTCGTCTACGGGCTGCTGCTGGAGGCCGGCATGCCGCCGCGCGAGGCCGCCCTGTGCCTCGACCGCCTGTCCCTCTACCTCATCGGCGACGCCTACGAGGGCTCGGTGCACGTCAGCCGGATGCGCGCCGCGGACGTGTCCTCGCCGGAGGAGTACTTCGCCTCCTTCGCCGGCCAGATCGCCGACTACTACCGCGCCCTGCCGCGCGACCGTTTCCCGTACCTGGTCGAGCACATCGACGACCTGATCGCCGCCGACGGCGAGGAACGGTTCCGCTACGGCCTCGAACTGCTGCTCGACGGCATCGAGTCGCGCATGCCTTAGGCCCAATTGCCTAGGCCCCGCGCCCGATGTGCCGGCCCGGGGTTCCTCGTAGCTTTGCAGTCATGACTACGACTGTTGATCCGATCGACGACGTCGCCCCGGCCCCGGCCGGGGTGTTGTCCGCGCAGTACCGGGCGCTCAGCGTCGGCCTGGTCGCGCTCGTCATGCTGGTGGCCTTCGAGGCGATGGCGGTGGCGACCGCGATGCCGATCGTGGCCGGCGACCTGGGCGGCATGGACCTGTACAACCTGGCCTTCAGCGCCACCCTCGCGGCCAGCGTGATCGCGACCGTGCTCGGCGGCAGGTGGAGCGACGTGCGGGGGCCGGTGCAGCCGATCGCCGTCGGCGTGGTCGCCTTCGTGGCCGGGTTGCTGGTCGCCGGGTTCGCGCCCACGATGGAGGTGCTGGTCGCCGGGCGGTTCATCCAGGGGCTCGGCGCCGGATTGATCCAGGTCTCCCTGTACGTGCTGGTCGCCCGGGTCTTCCCCGGGGCCATGCATCCCAAGGTGTTCGCGTTGTTCTCGGCCGCCTGGGTGGTGCCCTCCATGATCGGCCCGGCCATCGCCGGGTTCGTCGTGGAGAACGTGAGCTGGCGATGGATCTTCCTCGGCGTCTCCGCGCTGGTCATCCCCGCGGCCCTGCTGCTGTGGCGCGGCACCGCGGGCCGTGCGGCCGAGCGCGGCTCCGCCGAGCCCGCCCCCGGCATCGGCCGCAAGCTCGTCTGGGCCACGCTGACCGCCGTCGCCGCCGCCCTCATCCAGTACGGCAGCGCCGCGAAGCTGGACGGCCTGCCGCTGCTCGTGGCCGGCGTCGTCCTGCTGGCCGTGGCCCTGCCCAAGCTGCTGCTGCCCGGCTCGCTGCGCGCCGCCCGCGGCCTGCCGACCGCTCCCGTGCTGCGCGGCCTGGCCTACGGCTCGCTCATGGCCGCCGAGGTGCTCATCCCGCTCATGCTGATGAAGGAGCGCGGCCTGACCGCCACCGGCGCGGGCGTCGTCCTCACGGTGGGGGCGCTCGGCTGGTCCACCGGCTCCTGGATCAAGGGCCGCGGCACGATCAGCCACATGGCCGCCATCCGCGGCGGCGCCGCGATGATCGCCGTCGGCATCGCGCTGGTGTCGCTCGTGCTCGTCGACTCCCTGCCCATCGCGATCGCCTACGTCGCCATGGCCATCTCCGGTCTGGGCATCGGCGCGCTGCACCCCACGGTGTCCGTGCTGGTGCTGGAGATGTCCAAGGAGGGCGAGGAGGGGCAGAACAGCGCGGCCGTGGGCGTCGGCGAGTCGGTGTTCACCGTCGTGGCCGTCGCGGTCAGCGGCGCCCTGTTCACCGCCACCGGCGAGAACTACGCCGTGGGGCTCGGATTCACCGTCGTGCTCGCCGTCCTGGCCGTCGTGCTGGCCCCCCGTTTTGTGCAGTCCGCCAAGGCAGGCACTATGGAAGGGACCGCGTCATAGTGATGAGAACGTCATAGTGCTGAGAACGCTGCCAAACGCATCGGCGTGGATGGCCTTCACCAGGCGCGACGACTCTCTCGTCATGGCTTAAGGGGGGGTTCATGCCGCGAGTGCGGGAGCTGGAGGTCTTCCGGCTGGTCCTGCCGTACGGCGCGAGGTCGGAGAGCCTGCTCGTCAAGCTCACCGACCACGGCGGCATGACCGGCTGGGGCGAGGCCGTCTCGCCGGAGCCCAAAGCCTGGTCGCGGCTGGAGGAGTCGCTGGCCGCGCTGCTGATCGGCGTCGACTGGGAGCACCCCGACGCCGTGCCGAGCGGCGATCCGGCCGTCGACATGGCCTGCTGGGACCTGTGGACCAGGATGCGCGGCGTGCCGCTCGCGCACGCGATCGGCGGCACCCGCACCTCGGTGATGGCCACCGTGCGGCTGGCGCCCGACCCGTCCGTCGAGAGCCTGGTCGCCCGCGTCAACCAGCAGGTCTGCGCCGGTTACGGGCACGTCACCCTCGACATCAGGCCCGGCTGGGACGTCGAGCCCGTACGCGCGGTGCGGCGGGCCTACCCCGCCCTGACCCTGGCCGTCGACGGCGGCAACGCCTACACCGACCTCGGCCAGCTCGTCGCCCTCGACTCCTACGGCCTGGAGGTCATCGAGCGGCCCTTCCCGCTCGGCGACGTCCACGCGCACGCCGCGCTCCAGGACGACGTGGCCGCCTCGGTCGCCGTCGAGGTGCGCTCGACCGCCGAGCTGGACGACTACCTGACCCTGCGCGCCGCCAGGGTGCTCCTGCTGCGCCCCACCGCCTTCCCGTCGTTGTCGGAGGCCCGGCGGGCGCACGACCGGGCCGCCGCCGCCGGCTGGGACATCCAGTGCGCGGGCGGCCAGGGAGCCGGCCTGGCCAGGGCGGCCACGGTGGCGGTCGCGAGCCTGCCCGGCTGCACGCTGCCGTGCGACGTCACCCAGCCGCCGAAGCAGAACCAGATCGTCACGCCGCTGGTCGGCGCGAACGCGGGTGTCATCGCCGTCCCGCTCACCCAGCCCGGCCTGGGCCACACGATCGACGAGACCCGCCTCGGCCGCCTGGCCAAGGAATCCTTCCACGCATGACCGACCCGCAGCACCGCCCCGGAGAGCCGATGACCGAGCGCGACCCCGACGCCGACGCCAGGCGGCTGGCCGCCCGATCGCTGGCCGCCGACGACCCGACCGGCTGGTTCGAGCACCTCTACGCCGAGTCGGCGACCGGCGACGCGATCGTGCCCTGGGACTCGCGCACCCCGCACGTCCTGCTCGCGGAGTGGACCGCCGGACGCGGCCCCGGCGGCGGGCGGGCGCTCGTGGTGGGCGCGGGCCTGGGCGACGACGCCGAGCACGTGGCGGCCCTCGGTCACGCGACGGTCGCCTTCGACGTGAGCGCGTCGGCCGTGCGCCTGGCCCGCGAGCGTTTCCCGGACAGCCCGGTCGACTACGTCACCGCCGACCTGCTCGACCCGCCCGCCGACTGGCGGCACGCCTTCGACCTGGTGGTGGAGATCATGACCGTGCAGGCCCTCCCGGAGGAACTGCACGCCCGCGCCACCGAGAGCGTCGCCGGGTTCGTCCGCCCCGGGGGCACGTTGCTGGTGATCGCCTCCGGCCGCGAGGACGGCGGGCCGGTCGGCGCCCCGCCGTGGCCGCTGACCGCGACGGAGATCGCGGCGTTCGCGACCGGCGGGCTGACGGCGGAGCGGATCGAGGACCTGCGCGACGGCGGACGCCACCGCTGGCGCGCCACCTTCCGCCGCCCCCGCTGACCCCGCTGGTCTTCGCTCCGGCTACGCCGCCTCGTACAGCGTCTCCATGGCCAGCCGCTCGCGCACGGCCAGGTCGTACAGCAGCGCCCCCGCCTGGTCGAGCGGCTGCTGCCGGCCGGTCTCCCCGGCCTGGGCCAGCAGGTCGGCCACCTCGCTCCACTTGGGCGCCAGTGCCATGTACGCCTGGCAGGCCGTCTCCAGGGCCTTGCCGGGCGCGATCGTCTGGGCCTCGGCCAGGAACTCGGTGTAGAGGTTGCGGAAGAACGCGCCGCCCGTGCCGCCCCGCTCCATGAGGTTGGCCGTACGCGTGAGCTGCGCGGTCGGCCCGCGCTCCAGCCAGGTGGGGATGAGCGCGGCGGCCTGCTCGATGCCCCGGTAGCCGACGTTCCGCATCGCCGGGTTGAGGAAGGCGGCGGCGGTGGACCGGACGGCCGCCCTGATGGCGTCCGGCAGGTCGGGCTCGGCGCACGGCCCCAGCGTGTACGACAGGTTGTGCGCCGTCATCGGCCCGGTCGCCGCGCGGGCCCGTTCGAGCGAGTCCAGCGGGACCCGGTTGCGGGTGCCCTGCTGGGCGGTGTCCACGAGGTGGGCGTGGCCCTCGTCGTAGCCGACCATCGCCACGTAGTGGCCGCCGAAGTGGTAGGGCGTCCTGACGTAGTCGAGGTGGAAGCAGTCGAGCCGGATCCCGACGGGGACGCCCTCGTCGAGGTGTCGGCGGACGTTCGACCAGGCCGTGATGGGCGAGGAGGTCTCCTGCGTGTCCAGCGTGAACCCGAGCGCGGCGGCCAGCTTCTCGGTGAGCGCGTGCGGCTTGACCCGCCCGCCGATCAGCGGGACGTCCAGCGAGCCGCTGTCCCAGTAGATGAAGCTCAGCCCCTCGCCCAGCCCGAACAGCATCGCCTCCGACAGCTCCACGCCCGCGTGCCGCAGCAGCGTGCCGGCGGTGGTCGTCTCACAGTGACGCCCCTCGAAGGGCGGGACCAGATCGATGAGCACAAGCCCAGTGTGCAGGATGACCTGCGGATTCACCCGCCGGCCGACCCGGCGTGCCACGGAAAACCGGTGGAAGCACCCCGAGGTGCGCACGGGATGATGGGCGCATGAACACCTTGGTCGCACCTCCTGCCCGCACGGGCGCCGAACGGCTGCCCGATGGCCGCCTCCTGGGCTGGGCCGAGTGGGGGCCGCCGGACGGGAGGCCGGTCCTGCTGTCCCCGGGGGCCGCCACCAGCCGCCGGCTCGGCATGGGCGCGGCGGCGCCCGACGACCTCGGCGTGCGCCTGATCTCCCTGGACCGGCCCGGACTGGGCGCCTCCACCCCCGCGCCGGGCCGCACGTTCGCCGGCTTCGCCGCCGACGTCGAGGTCTTCGCCGGGCTGCGTGGCCTCGGGCGTCCGGCCATGGTGGGCAACTCGCAGGGCGCGCCGTTCGCGCTCGCCTGCGCCGCCGCCGGCGTGACCGGCGCGCTGGCCCTGGTCTCGGCCGCCGACGAGGTGGCCGACCCCCGCTTCGCCGGCGTGCTGCCGGCCGAGCTGCGGCAGTTGACGGACCTGTCCACGCACGACCCGGAGGCCGCCGAGCGGGTCTTCGCGGGCTTCACCCCGCAGGCGATGTGGGATCTGGTGATGGGCGGCAGCCCGGCCTGCGACCTGGCCGTCTACCAGCGGCCCGAGTTCGCCGCCGGATACCGCGAGGCGCTGGGGGAGGCGTTCGCGAAGGGGCCGGGCGGTTACGCCCGCGACACCGTCCTGGCGATGGGCCGCTGGGGCATCGACCTGTCGTCGATCACGGTGCCGGTCGACGTCTGGTACGGCGAGCACGACGCCACCCACTCGCCCGACCAGGGGGAGGGCCTGACCGCCCGCATCCCGGGAGCCGTGCGGCACGTCGTGCCCGGCGCCGGCGGCGCCCTGCTGTGGACGCACCCCCACCGGATCCTGCGCGCCCTCCTGGACCGCCTTCCCGCCTCAGCCCACCGGTGAGTCCTGAGCGAAGGTGATCACCATGTAGCGGCCGTTGGAGTAGCTGACCACCGGCCGGCCGAGCAGCTCGCCGACCTTGCGGGCGACCCCCTGGAACACCTCCACCAGCTCGGCGCTGTCGGCGCTCACCCGGAACCGGCCGTTCTCGGCGAGCTGCTGGGCCACGAGGGGCACGAAGCCGGCCTCGGCCCGCACTCTCTCCTCGGCGTCGAGAGGGGTGTGCCGGACGGCGGGTGAGCTGCCGAGGGGGTGGGACATCGCGAATCTCCTCCAGATTTGCCGGTCCCACCCAGCATGCCATCCGCGACCGGATCGTCAGGGCGTCCGGCTCAACCCGCGCCACATCCCTCGGTGAGCCCCTTGGTCGGCGGCGCGGAGGGCTGGGTGGACGGCTTGCCGGACTTCCTGGGCGAGGAACCGTCCGCGGCCGACGGGCTCGCCGAGGGGGTCGCCGACGGGGTCGCTGAAGCGGCGACGGCGGACGTGGCCGCGGCCGAGTCGCGCACGGCCTTGGCGGTCAGCCGGCGGATCTTGTCCCAGTCGGGGTAGCCGGTGCGGATCAGCGGCGGCACGAACTGCAGGCTCGTCACCTTCGCGTTCTTGACCCTGAGCGCGAGCGGCACCAGGTTGGTCAGCATCGAGCGCGGGATGTCGGTCCTGATCAGCTCCTTGGCGGCCAGCGCGATCCGGTTGAACCGGGCCAGCACGGTCGCCGGGTCGGCCTGGTCCAGCAGCGCGCCGAGCACGCAGCGCTGCCGCCGCATCCGGGTGTAGTCGTCGCTGTAGGTGCGGGAGCGGGCGTACCACATGGCGTCGGCGCCCTTGAGCTTCCTGGTGCCGGCCTTGACCAGGCCCTCGTTGTACTTGCCGAACACCACGTCCTGCTCGACGGTGAGCGTGATGCCGCCGATGGCGTCGATGAGCCGGGCGAAGCCCCACATGTTGACCAGGGCGTACCAGTCGATCTTCAGGTCGAGGGTGTAGCCGATGGTGTCCATGAGCACCTGCGGGCCCTGCTGCCGGCGTCCGCCGAAGATCTCCGGGTGGGCGTCGGCGTACTCCCAGACGCTGTTGAGCAGGTCGCTGCGGCCGCCGCCGGGGTCGGGCGGCAGGCGGAAGCCGCCCGGGAAACGCTGGGCCATGGGCGTGCCGGGGCGGAAGCGCACGTTCTCCAGGTTGCGCGGCAGGCTGACCAGCACGGTGTTGCCGGACTTCACGTCGATGCTGGCCACGTTCATGCTGTCGGTGCGCACGCCGGTGCGGTTGTCGTCGGCGTCGCCGCCGAGGAGCAGGATGTTGACCCGCTCCCGCCCGGCCCACGGGTCCTGCGGCGGCTCCTGCCCGGCCGGTACGGCGGGTTCGGCCGGCTCGGGGCCGGTGAAGATGTCGCCGAGGGTCTGCTGGGATGTCCACACGTACTGCGCGACCAGCCCGAACGGCACCACCACGGCGACGGCGAGCAGCCCCGCGAGGGTGCCGGCCAGGATCTGGCCGTTCTGCGGCAGCCGCCCGGGACGCAGCACCACGAAGGAGTGCACGATCACCGCGAACCAGGCGACGCCCAGCGCCGCGGCTCCGACCACGATCGCGGTCAGCCACGAGTCCTGGGTCAGCGAGCCCAGCAGGTTGTCGGTCGTCAGCACCAGCGCCAGCAGCGCCAGCAGGCCGGCGAAGTAGCACGACAGCAGGATCAGGCCGGCCGTGCGCCGGCCGGCACGCAGATGCGCGGCCCCGGGCGCCAGCGCCGAGAGCGCCAGCCAGCCGAGGACCGCTCCCGCGCTCACCGGTTCCTTACCCTGCACGGCCATCCCCGTTCCCCGAACTCCACCGTAACCCGCAGGCACGGACAGCGCGGGCAGCCTACGCATTGGATGCGAAATATGTCTTTATCGGAGGGTGAACATCGGTAACCGAATAAGATTCGGGTCATGGCCTTCTCCGAGATCGAGTACCACGTGGCCGATCGCGTCGCCACCATCACACTGTCTCGCCCCGAGCGGCTCAACGCGTTCACCTTGACCATGCGCGCCGAGCTGATCAGCGCGTTCGACCTCGCCGACGCCGACGACGAGGTGCGCGCGGTGCTGGTCACGGGAGCCGGGCGGGCGTTCTGCGCGGGGGCCGACCTGGGCGGCGGCGGTGGCACGTTCGGCCACCGGGCGGAGGCCGAGCTGGTCGAGGGCGCGCCGCGCGACGGCGGCGGCACGGTCGCGCTGCGGATCGCCGCCTCGCTCAAGCCCGTCATCGCCGCGATCAACGGCCCGGCGGTGGGCGTGGGCGTCACGATGACGCTGCCCATGGACATCCGGCTGGCCGCCGAGAGCGCCAGGTTCGGGTTCGTGTTCGCCCGGCGCGGCATCGTCACGGAGGCGGCGTCGAGCTGGTTCCTGCCCCGGGTGGTCGGCATCTCCCGGGCCATGGAGTGGGCCGTGACCGGCCGGGTCTTCCCCGCCGCCGAGGCGCTGGAGGGCCGCCTGGTGTCGCGGGTGCTGCCGGACGAGGACCTGCTGCCCGCCGCGTACGCGCTGGGCCGCGAGATCGCCGACAACACCTCGGCCGTCTCCGTCGCCGCCGTGCGCAGGCTGATGTGGTCGGGCCTGTCGGCCGCCTCGCCGTGGGAGGCGCACGCCGCCGACTCCAGGCTCATGGCCGAGCTCGGGGGCGCGGCCGACACGGTGGAGGGGGTGACGGCGTTCCTGGAGAAGCGTCCGGCCGACTTCCCGATGAAGGTGAGCACCGACCTTCCGCCCGGCGTCCCCACATGGCCGGACAATCCATATTCTGTCTGATATGTACGAGATCACCGTTCTCCCCATGCAGCCCGACTTCGAGGGCGAGGTCGTCGCGACCCTGATCTCCAGGAAGACCGGTTCGCGCAGGGCGGTGCTCTACGTCCACGGATTCACCGACTACTTCTTCCAGGACCATCTGGCCGACCACTACGTCCAGCGCGGCATCGACTTCTACGCCCTCGACCTGCGCAAGTACGGCCGCTCACTGCTCCCGCACCAGACCAGGGGGCTGATCAGGAGCGTCACCGACTACTTCCCCGAGATCGACGAGGCAGTCCGCCTCATCCGCCGCGACCACGACGAGCTGACCGTCAACGCCCACTCCACCGGCGGCCTGATCACCGCGCTGTGGGCCGACCGGGTCCGTGGCCGGGGCCTGGTGCAGGGGCTCGTACTCAACAGCCCGTTCCTCGACCTCAACGTGCCGGCCCCGCTCCGGCTGGCCGCCGACCTGCTCAAGACCCCGATGTCCTACGTCCGGCGCCCGCTGCCCCTCGGCATCAGCACCGCCTACGGCCAGAGCCTGCACCGCACAGAACAGGGCGAATGGGACTACGACCTGGAGCTCAAGCCCCTGGTCGGGTTCTCCGTGCACGCCATGTGGCTGGCCGCCATCCGGCGGGCCCAGCGGCGGCTGCACCGCGGGCTGGCGGTGGACGTGCCGGTGCTCGTCCTCGCCTCCTCCACGGGCCTGCGGGTACGCGACTTCGTGCCCGAGGCGCGCTCGGCCGACATCGTGCTCGACCCGGAGCACATGGCCCGCTGGGCCACCTCGATCGGCCCCCACGTCACCTGCGTGCGGATCCAGGACGGCGTGCACGACCTGGTGCTGTCGGCCGAGCCCGCGCGCAAGCAGGTCTTCGCCGAGCTCGATCGCTGGATGAACGCCTACCAGGGCACTTCCTGCCCGGGCACTTCCTACCAGGGGAACGAGAACAGGCCGTAGTAGGCCGCCGCCACCAGGAGCAGCCCGGTGCCGCCGAGCACGCCGCCGATCGCCACGTACTGCCACCGGGTGGGCTGCATGCCCTCCCGCAGCGCCGACACGTACGCGGCCACCGCCGTGACCTCCTGGACCAGCATGAGCGCGGCCAGCACGCGGACCACCAGCCAGCCCGCCAGCACGGCCGGCCAGGCGCCCGCCTGGTTCACCGAGAACAGCACCAGCAGCATGATGAACGCCACGACCGAGGCCAGCAGGCCGAGGCCCGTCCACGCCATCCTGCGCAGCCTGCGCCTGATCGGCGGCCACAGCCGGGCGTTGGTCTCGACCGGCGGCCTGCCGTGGCCGCGCAGCCGGACGACCATCGCCGCCACCGGGCCCGCCACGTACCCGACGGCGGCCAGGCAGACGGTCAGCCCGAGCATCGTGCCCCCCGCGTACCAGGGGGCCGCGGGCACGTCGCTGGCCTCGAACCGCTGGACCGGCGTGCTGCCCGCCATGTGCGCCGACGGCCGGGCGGTGGCCGGCAGACCGGTGATCCAGTTGGCCAGCGTCTCCAGGTAGCCCTTGGTGAACGGGCCGCCGTTGACCCGCATCGCGTGGTCGCCCTTGTCCATGAAGCGGATCGTGTACCGGTCGTTGCCCGCCTGGGCGAGCGCCGTGACCAGCGCCTTGGTGGACTCCACGAAGGGGATCGAGGGGTCGGTCGTGCCGTAGAACGCCAGGACCGGCTGCTTGACCTGCCGTAAGGCCGGCATCGCGTCGTAGCGCAGGAAGGTGAAGCCGACGCCGCCCATCGCCCTGGTCAGCAGGTCGCGGGCGCCGATGGGGGCGTGCAGCCGCAGCAGCTGCTCGTTCAGGGCCCAGGCGACCTGCCGCAGCGGCGAGACGTTCGGCGAGGAGACCAGCACCGCGAAACCCACCGCCGCGCTCTTCGCCGCCGCGATCGGGACGACCCAGCCGCCCTCGCTAACCCCCCACAGCCCGACGCGGGAGGCGTCCACCTCCGGCCGGGTGCGCAGGTACTCCACCATGCGCAGCGCGTCGTCGGCCAGCAGCCCGAAGTCGCGGTCGCGGAAGTCGTAGCCGACGGTCCGCTTGTCGAAGGCGATCGTCGCCACGCCCGCCCTGGCCAGGAACTCCGCCTGCGGCGTGAACTCCGTCCGCGACCCGTTGCCCGACCCCGACACGAACACCATCGCCGGGTGCGGGCCGGGCGAGAGCGGCACGCGTAAGGTGCCCTCCAGACGCTGGCCCTCGGCCGGCAGCGAGATCTCCTCCCGCCGCACGGCGGTGGCCGCCACCACCGGGCGCAGCTCGTCGGCCGGTTGCGGGGGAATCGCCGCGAACGCCGGGTCCGCCTTCAGCGGCGGCGGGTCGAACGCGGGCGGCAACACGTAGCCGACCGACGCGAGAGCCACCAGTGCCAGGCCGGCGGCGACGCTCAAGGTGCCACGGCCAGTGCGCATTGGCCTCCCCATGTGCGTTGGTTTGCCCGCTGATCATCCAGCCTACTCCCGGCTTCTGTGACGGGAGGGGCCGCATTTGTCGGTGAGAGATGTTAGCTTCCTGCGACATGCGGATCCTGCACACCTCCGACTGGCACCTCGGGCGCTCCTTCCATCGGGAGAGCCTGCTCGGGGCGCAGGCCGCGTTCGTCGACCACCTGGTCGAGACGGTGCGCGCCGAGCGGGTCGACGTCGTGGCCGTCTCCGGCGACGTCTACGACCGCGCCCTGCCGCCGGTCGACGCGGTGGCCCTGCTCTCCGACGCGCTCGCCCGCCTGCGCGCCGCCGGGGCGCGGGTGGTGCTGATCAGCGGCAACCACGACTCGGCGCTGCGGCTGGGGTTCGGGTCGGCGCTGTTCGAGTCCTCGGGGGTGCACGTCCGCACCGAGCCCGCGCAGTCGTGGGAGCCGGTGCTGGTCGGCGACGTCGCCTTCTACGGCATCCCCTACCTGGAGCCCGAGCTGGTGCGCACCCCCTGGCAGCTCCCCGACCGCGGCCACACCGCCGCGATCTCCCACGCGATGAGCCGGGTCCGCGCCGACGCCGTCCGCCATCGGGCCGCCGTCGTGCTGGCCCACTGCTTCGTGACCGGCGGGCAGGCCAGCGACAGCGAGCGCGACATCAGCGTGGGCGGCGTGTCCCACGTCCCCCTGTCGGCCTTCGACGGCGTCGACTACGTCGCGCTCGGCCACCTGCACGGGCGGCAGCGCATGTCCGAGACCGTGCGCTACTCCGGCTCCCCGCTGGCCTACTCCTTCTCCGAGACCGGCCACGTCAAGGGCTGCTGGCTGGTCACGCTCGGCTCGGGCGCGGAGTTCGTGCCCGCGCCCGTGCCCCGGCCGGTCGGGCGGCTCCGCGGCGACCTCGACGACCTGCTGGCCCTGCCCGCCTTCTCCTCCTACGAAGATCACTGGCTGCAGATCACCCTGACCGACGCCGTCCGTCCCAAGCAGGCCATGGACCGGCTGCGGGCCCGTTTCCCGCACGCCCTCGCCCTGTCGTTCGAGCCGGTGGGCGCGGCGCCCGCCGCCGGGCCGGTGAAGGTCAGCGGGCGGCCCGAGGCGGAGGTCGCCCTCGACTTCGTCCGCGAGGTGCGCGGCGAGCCCGCCGCGCCCGAGGAGGAAGACCTGCTGAGACAGGCGGTCGAGGCGTCGCGGGTGCAGGAGACGATGGCGTAGATGCGGCCGCACCAGCTCTCCCTCACGGCCTTCGGGTCCTTCCCCGGCACCGAGACGGTCGACTTCGACGCCCTCACCGAGGCGGGCCTGTTCCTCATCCACGGGCCCACCGGGGCGGGCAAGACCACGATCCTCGACGCCCTCTGCTTCGCCCTCTACGGCGTCGTGCCCGGCCAGCGCAACAGCGCCCGCAGCCTGCGCTGCGACCACGCGCCCGCCGGCATCGGCCCTTCGGTGACGCTGGAGGTCACGATCCGGGGCCGTTCGCTGCGCATCCGGCGCTCGCCGTCGTGGCAGCGTCCCAAGTTGCGCGGTTCCGGGTTCACCGAGGAGAAGGCCAAGGTCGTCGTCGAGGAGCGCCGCGGGGCCGCCTGGCAGGGGCTCACGACCCGGCTCGACGAGGCGGGCGACCTGGTGGGCGGGCTGCTCGGGATGAACGCCGAGCAGTTCTGCCAGGTGGTGATGTTGCCGCAGGGCGACTTCGCCAAGTTCCTGCGCGCCGACGGCGACGACCGCGCCCGGCTGCTGGAGCGGCTGTTCACCGTCAAGGTGTTCACCCAGGCCGAGGCGTGGCTGGCCGAGCGGCGGCGGGCCACGGGGCGGGAGGAGCAGGAGCTGGGGCGCGAGGTGGCCTTCGCCGTCGAACGCCTGGAGGAAGCCGCCGGCCCCGTCCTCGCCCCCGCGCCGGACGGTGGTGCCGGGGAGGGGCATCCGCCGTCGGCGGCGGACGATCCGCTCGGATGGGCCGGCGCGTTGCTGGGCGCGGCGCGGGCCGTCGTCCACCGGTGCGAGGAGCGGCACACCGCCGCGGGCGAGGCCGTACGCGCGGCGCGGTCGCGGTTCGAGCGGGCCGCCGCCCTCGCCGAACGCCGCCGCCGCCACGCCGAGGCCCTGACCCTGCGCCGCACCCTCGACGAGCGCGCCGACGAACGCGCCGACCTCCAGGCCGTCATCGACGACGCCGCCCGCGCCGACCGCGTGCTCCCGCTCATCACGGCCGCCGGGCAACGCGCCGAGGCCGCCGCCAAGGCCCGCGCCATGGTCGCCGACGCCCTGGCCCGCGCCCGCCCCCTCCTCACCCGCCGCCCCGCGCCGGGCGTCGAGGGGCCGGCGGGCGGCGGGCAGCCGTCGGTGGAGGAGCTGGAGGGCCTGGAGCGGGAGCGCCGGGCCGAGCTGGCCCGGCTGTCCGAGCTGCTCACCGAGGAGGCCCGGCTGTCGGTCGTCCGGCGCGACCTGGCGCGGGTGGAGCAGGAGCTGGCCGAGCTGGTCCGCGCCGACGAGACCGTCGCCGCGCGGCTCGCCGTCCTGCCCGGCCTGGTCGCGGACGCCGAGGGCAGGCTCGCCGGCGCGCGGGTGGCCGCGGCGCGCATCCCGGCGGCCCAGGCCGTACGCGATGCCGCCGCCGACCTGATCGACGTCGACCGGGAGCTCGCCGCGCTGGCCGGTGAGCTCGAAGTGCTGGCCCAGCGCGAGGCCGAGGTGGCGGCGGCCGAGTCCGAGTTGCCCGCCCGGCTGGCCGCGGCGGGCGCCGCCCTGGCCGAGGTGCGCGCCGCGGCGGCGGCCGTGCCCGCCGCCGCCGCCCGTCTCGACGCCGCCCGTGCCGTCCTGGAGGCCGCTCACCGCCGCGACGCCCTCGCCGCCGACCTGGAGTCGGCCGCCGCCGCCCACCAGGTCCTGGTGGACCGCGCTCAGGAGACCCGCGAACGCTGGCTCGACCTGCGTCAGGCCAGGATCGACGGCATGGCGGCCGAGCTGGCCCGCGATCTGACCGACGGGCGTCCGTGCGCGGTCTGCGGCTCCGAGCACCACCCCGTGCCCGCCGCACCGGTTCCCAGCGCGCCCTCGCCCGACGACGAGCACGCCGCTGAGACCGCCCACGAGGCGGCCGCCGCCGACCGGGAGGCCGCCGAACGTGCTCTGGCCTCGATCGAGTCCCGGCTCGCCGACGCCTCGGAGGCCACCGAGGGGCTGTCCGCCGACACCGCGGCCGGGCACGTGCTCGCGGCCGAGGAGGAACTGGCCCGGCTGCGGTCGGTCGCCGACCGGGAGCCCGCCCTCGCCGACGCGCTCGACCGCCTCGAAGGCGACCGCGACCACGTCCGCGACCGGGCCAGGGAGATCGCCGAGGCGCTCGCCGCCCACCACGCCCACCGCACCGGGCTCACCGCCGAACGCGCCCGCCTCCACACTCGCCTCACCCAGACCCTGCACCCCGAGACGCTCCTGTCCGAGCGCCCTCTCACGGCAGATCCCCTTCCCGAGACCCCAGACGGGGTCGACGGGAGGCGGGTGCTGGCCGCGGCCGAGGAGGAGTTGCGGCGGCTCGCCGCGGTGGCGGCCAAGGAGGCGGGGCTGGCGGCCGAGGTCGCCGCGCTCGGCCGCGAACGTGCCGAGCTGGAGGAACGCGGACGCCGCATCGCGGCGCGGGTGGCGGCCGGGCGTACCAGACATGAGGAGCTGAGCGCGGATGCCGGGCGGCTGGGCGCACGGCTCGACGCGGCCCGGGGCGGGGACACGACCCTGACGGCCCGCCTGTCCAGGCTCAACGACGAGGCCGAGCTGCTGCGCGAGGCGCTGGAGGCCACCAGGGCGGCGGTCGCGGCGGCCGGTGAGCTCGACGCCGCCGCCGAGGCGGCCGGGCGGGCGGCGGCCGAGGCGGGGTTCGCCGACGTGCGGGAGGCCGAGGAGGCGTACCGGAGCCCGGCCGAGCGGGAGGGCAAGGCGGAGCTGCTGCGGCGGCTGGACGACCAGCACGCCGCCGTCACCGCCCTGCTCGCCGACCCCGAGCTGATCGCCGCGGCCGCCGAGCCCGAGCCGGACCTGGCGGCGGCCGCGGCGGGCAGAGACGCGGCGGAGGAAGCGCACACGCGGCTGGCCAGCGAGCGCGACCGGGCGGTGGCCAGGGCCGCCCGCCTCGCCGAGCTGCGCGATGAGCTGGCCGCGCGCATCGAGCGGTGGCGTCCCGCGGCCGAGCGGCACCGGCTGGCCGAACGGATGGCGGCGCTGGCCTCGGGCACCTCCGGCGACAACCAGTGGAACATGAGCCTGACCTCGTTCGTGCTGGGGGAGCGGCTCAGGCAGGTGGTCGACGCCGCCAACGAGCGCCTCGACCACATGTCGTCCGGCCGCTACCTGCTCCGGCACGACCTGCGCAAGACCGCCGGATCACGGGCGCGGTCCGGCGGCGGCCTGGGCCTGCAGGTGGCCGACGCCTGGACCGGAGTCGACCGCGACCCGGCGACCCTGTCGGGCGGCGAGAGCTTCATCACCTCGCTCGCGCTCGCGCTCGGCCTGGCCGACGTGGTCACGGCGGAGGCGGGCGGCGCGGAGGTCGGCACGCTGTTCGTGGACGAGGGCTTCGGCACCCTCGACGAGGACACCCTCGACGACGTGCTCGACATCCTCGACGGGCTGCGCGACGGCGGACGCGCGGTCGGCATCGTCAGCCACGTCGGCGAGCTGCGTACCCGGATCCCGGTGCAGCTCAAGGTGGGCAAGACCCGCCGGGGCTCGACGCTGGTCGGCTAGGCGGCCGGTCAGCCAGGCGGCGGCGCGGTCGAGGCGCGCACGATCAGCTCGTACGGGAACAGCCGCCGCTCCGGCCGGGCCGCGGCCCCCGACAGCAGCAGCCGCCCGGCCGCCTCCCCGATCTCCTGCTTGGCCTGCCGGATCGTGGTGAGCCCCGCCTCCTCGGCCGCGCTGTCGGAGAACCCGACGACCGACAGCTCGCCCGGCACGTCGATGCCCAGGTCGGCGGCGGCGTCGAGGACGCCGAGGGCGAGCACGTCGGTGTTGGTCAGGATCGCCGTGGGGCGCGGGGCCAGCCGCAGCAGCGCGTGGCCGGCCTTCCTGCCCGCCTCCCGCGAGTTCCTGGCGACCTCGTAGCAGGGCACGTCGTCCCAGTCGAGGCCGGCCTGCTCGCAGGCCGTCTGGTAGCCGCCGCGCCGGGCGCGCATCGCCGCGAACACCGCGCCCTCCTGGCGGGCGCGGTCGGCCCAGCCGGTGTGGCCGTCGTCGTGCAGGCCGACCATGGCCACCGCGACCCGCCGGTGCCCGAGGCCGAGCACGTGCGCGGCGGCGGCGGCCCCGGCGGCCGGTTCGTCGATGCCGACGAAGGGGTGGCCGGGCACGTACGGCTCGTCCACCACCACGACGGGCAGCTTCCTGGCCAGCACCTCGGCCAGCGCCGGATGGCCGTCGGGCAGCGAGACCACGCAGAACGCGTCGACCACCGCGTCGCGCACGGTGTCGCTGCGCCGGTCGCCGTGCGGCAGCGGCAGGATGAGCAGGCCGACGCCCGCCTCCTCGGCCGCCGTGGCGAGCCCCTGGAAGAACCCGAGCGCGTACGGGTCGGCGAAGGCGTAGGCCAGCGTCTCGCTGAACAGCAGGCCGAGCGCGCCGGCGCGACCGAGCCGGAGCGAGCGCGCCGTCGGGTTGGGGCCCGCGTAGCCGAGCTCGTCGGCCACCTCCAGGATGCGCCGCCGCAGCCCGTCGCTGAGCTGGTCGGGCCGGGAGAAGGCGTACGACACGGTGGCGCGGGACACGCCGAGCCTGTCGGCGATCGTCTGCAGGGTGACCCTTGCCATCGTCCAACCGTATCGAACGGCCTTGCCGGTGCGTTCTTAATTGATTAAGGTCTTAATTGATTAAGGAGGAGAGAGATGGATGCCATGCAGGTTCTCGCGCACCGGACGGCGATGGGATTCCGCGGCTCGCTCGACGCGGCCCTGCCGGGGGCGCCGCGCAGGCGGGACCCGGAGCGGGTCGCCGTACGGGCGCGGCTCGCCCACTCGCTACGCCGCACCGCCGACCGCCTCGACCCCACCTGCCCACCCACCCGATACGGCGAGGCGTGAACCGCCCCTACTCGTGAGATCCGGACAGCTCTGGTGTCCCGCCCTGCTGGTCGTCCAGACCGGAGGCGCCCCGGCCGTTCGGGGTCGACTGTCCGCTTGGCGCGGTGAGGTGGGACTGCCCCTTCTTGTGAGATCCGGGCGGCCCTGATGTGCTCGCGCTGTCGGTCGCATACATCTGACGTCTTCGGCTGGGCGGATTCGATCGTCTGGCTGGTGCGGCGCAGTGTGATCGCCCCCTCGCCCCCGGCCGGTCGTCCAGGCCCGACGTCCCCGGCCAGCCGGACTTGACCGCCCGCCCCCGCCCCCGCCGGGGCGGCCTGAGGGGTGGGGCGTCAAGTTGGGGCGGGCCTGGAGGCAGGGCGCGGGGAGGGAGAGGGGGCAGGGGGACGGGTGTCAGGGGAGGTTGGCTATCAGGTCGGGGATTGTGGTGGGGTCGTGGAAGAGGGTGGCGCCGAGGCCGGACAGGCGTGCGGGTGGCGTCAGGCCGCCCGCGAACGCCAGGCAGCGCATCCCCGCGCTCATCGCCGCCCGCACCCCGAACGGACTGTCCTCGATCACCACGCAGCCCTCCGGCGCGGCGCCCATCGTGGCCGCGGCGTGCAGGAACAGGTCGGGGGCGGGCTTGCCGCGGGCCACGTCCTCGGCGCTGAAGACGCGGCCGTCGAAACGCCGGGCGAGGCCGGTCAGCTCCAGGCTGTTGCGGACGTTGGCGTGCCGGCCGTTGGAGGCCACGCAGTAGGGGATGTCCAGGCGGTCCAGGGCGACCTCGATGCCCTCGATGGCGCGCAGCTCGGCCTCCATCGCGGCCAGGTACTCCTGGGTGATCTGGTCGTGCCAGCCCGGGGGCGTCTCGCCGACCTGCTCGTCCCAGTACTCGTTGCTGCAGCCGACGAAGCGCTCGGCGTACTCGGTCTCGTCGATCGTCCAGCCCAGGCGGCGCAGGGCGGCGGTGCCCACGCGTACCGAGATGCGCTCGCTGTCGACGAGCACCCCGTCACAGTCGAAGATGACCAGTTCCACGGCCAAGATGCGGTCCTCCCAAAGACGACGTTTGCGGTCGAATCTATCGGGCGGCTGTGTGACATTGCGCAGGTGGTAGCGTCGTTGTATCGCTTGACAAGATGTCAGTCCGGATAGTGAGACGTGAAGTGAAGACTTCCCCCCGGGTCTCGGCGCCCAGCACGACCAGGATCGCCATGGCCGGCCTCATGGGCACCGCGATCGAGTTCTACGACTTCTACATCTACGGGACCGCCGCCGCGCTGGTGCTCAACACCGCGTTCTTCCCCGGCATGGACCCGGTGGCCGGCCGGCTGGCCGCGTTCTCGACGTTCGCGGTGGCGTTCGTCTCGCGTCCGCTCGGGTCGGCGGTGTTCGGTCACTGGGGCGACCGCGTCGGGCGCAAGTCGATGCTGGTCGTCTCGCTGCTGGTGATGGGCCTGTCCACGGTGGCGATCGGGCTGCTGCCGGGGTACGCGGCCATCGGCGTGGCCGCGCCCGTGCTGCTGCTGCTGCTGCGGTTCACCCAGGGCATCGGCCTCGGCGGCGAGTGGGGCGGCGCGGCGCTGCTGGCCACCGAGCACGCCCCGCCCGGCAGGCGCGGCCGGTACGCGATGTTCCCGCAGCTCGGCCCCGCGGCCGGGTTCATCGTGGCCAACGGGCTGTTCCTGATCCTCGGCGAGACGCTGACCGACGAGCAGTTCGGCGGCTGGGGCTGGCGGCTGCCGTTCGTGGCCAGCCTGCTCCTCGTGGTCGTCGGCCTGTACGTGCGGCTGCGGATCTCCGAGACGCCGGTCTTCCGGGCCGCCCTCGACCAGCGCCGCATCGCCAAGGTGCCGTTCGCCGGGCTGATGCGTCACCAGTGGCGGCGGGTGCTGCTCGCCGCCGGGGCGATGACCGTCGCCTACACGCTCTTCTACACCGCCACCACCTACTGCCTGTCCTACGGCACCGCCACCCTCGGCATCCCGAAGACCACCATGCTGACCCTGACCATGGTCGGCGTGCTGTTCATGGCGGCGGGCACGGTCGTCTCGGCGGTGGTCAGCGACCGGCTGGGCCGCCGCCGCACCCTCCTCACCGGTACGGCCGTCGCCGTCGCGTGGGGGCTGGTGATGTTCCCGCTGATGGAGACCGGGTCGGTCGTCCTGACCGGGGTGGCGCTGGCCGGCGCGCTCGGGCTGATGGGGCTGATCTTCGGGCCGATGGGGGCGTACCTGCCGGAGTTGTTCAGGACGGAGTTCCGCTACAGCGGCGCCTCGGTCGCCTACAGCCTCGGTGGCGTGCTGGGCGGGGCGGTGCCACCGCTGGTCGCCACCAGCCTGCAATCGAGCGGCCTCGGCGTCATGGGCGTCGGGCTCTACGTCTCGGCGATGGCCCTGCTGAGCCTGCTCTGCCTGCTCGCCCTGCCGGAGACCGGCGACATCTCACTCCGATAGTCCGGCTTTTCCTGTCACATCCGCCGGGGCTGTCTCGTCCTCCTGGTGAAGAACCTGATGAGGAGGAGCGGACGATGAGCAAGCACATTCTGATCGTCGGCGGTGGATATGTCGGGATGTACACGGCCCGCGGGCTGCGGCGGCTGATCCGGTCGGGCGAGGTGACGGTCACCGTGGTCGATCCGCGGGGGTACATGACGTACCAGCCGTTCCTGGCCGAGGCGGTCGGCGGGACGATCGAGCCCCGCCACGTCGTCGCCCCGCTCAACCGGGTGCTCAAGGGCGCGCGCGTGCTCACCGGCAACGTCACCCGCGTCGACCACGAGGCCCGCACCGCGCGGTTCCAGCCGGTCCAGGGGCCGGCCAGGACGCTCACGTACGACATCCTCGTGATGGCGGCCGGGTCGATCACCCGTGCGCTGCCCATCCCGGGGCTGGCCGAGCACGCGGTCGGGTTCAAGAGCCTCGGCGAGGCCGTGCACCTGCGCAACCACGTCCTGGCCCAGCTCGCCGCGGCCGCCTCGACCGACGACCCGCTGGTGCGGCGCAGGGCGCTGACGTTCGTGGTGGTCGGCGGCGGGTTCTCGGGCGTCGAGGCGCTGGCCGAGATGCAGGGGCTGGCCGACGAGGCCCTGCGCTACCACGACGGGATCGCGCCCGCCGACCTGAGCTGGACCCTGGTCGAGGCGACCGGCGGCATCCTGCCCGAACTCCACCCCGGCCTCGGCCGCTGGACCGTGGACGCGCTGCGCGCCCGCGGCGTGGACGTGCGGCTGGAGACCCGGCTGAACTCGGCCGAGGGCGGCGTGGCCAGGCTGTCGGATGGCACATCGCTGACGACCGGGACGCTGGTGTGGGCGGCCGGCGGCCGGCCCAGCCCGCTCGCCGCCGACAGCGGGCTGCCCGTGGACGAGGCCGGACGGCTGCGGGCCACCGAATACCTGACGGTGGCCGGGCTGGAGGACGCGTTCACGGCCGGCGACGGCGCGGCGGTGCCCGACCTGACCCGTCCGGGCAGGTTCACCGCGCCCAACGCGCAGCACGCGGTGCGCCAGGCCAAACTGCTCGCCCGCAACCTGGCGGCCCACGTTCGGGGACGCCGGCTGAAGGCGTACCGGCACGCGTACCTGGGGTCGGTGGCCGGGCTCGGCCACCACCAGGGCGTGGCCCAGGTGCACGCGATCCGGCTGACCGGGTTCCTGGGATGGCTGGCGCACCGGGCGTACCACCTGGCGTGGGTGCCGACGTTCAACCACAAGGCGCGGGTGCTGGCGGACTGGGGATTGTCGATGGTGTTCCGGCCCGAGGCGGTGCAGCTCACGGCCATCGAGCACGCGGGGGAGGACTTCCGCCAGGCCCTGGCGGCCGACGAACTCGACCGCGCCGCCTGACCCGCCCTCCCCGCGCCCGCTACACCGGCTGCTCGACCGGCTGGCCGCGGTCGACGTACGCGGCCAGCGCGCGCACCCGCTCGGCGTGCTGGTCGTGGCCGACGATCACCGGCGGCTCGTTGTACGGCATCGCGTCCGACGACCGCCGCAGCTTGACGTACTGGCCGCAGGCGTCGATCGCGTACGGCTCCATGTCGTCCTGCAGCGCCCCGATCACCGTGATGCCGTACGTCTCGCCGATCCGCCGGAACAGCGCGACCGCCTCCCTGCGATGTTCCTTGCCCAGGTTGCGGCCGAGCTCGTCGAGCACCAGGCACAGATGGCCGCCGCCGGAGGAGGCGATGGCCGCCGCGCACACCAGCTTGACGGCCTTCTCGTCCATGAGCGCGGTGTTGGCCCGCCGGTTGTACGGCACGAACCCCTGCCCCTCGCCCCGCCGCCACTTCGGCGTCACCCGCCACTGCCAGCGCTGCTCGGGGTCGGCGGGTGCGGGCGGCACCGGGAACTCCAGCGTCGCGCCGTAGCCGCCGTAGGAGGTGTCGAGCTTCTCGAACTCCTCGGCCACCCGCGTCAGCCTCGCCCTGATCGCCGCCGTCAGCGCCGCCCGGTGGACGGCCGTGGACTGCGCCGCCTCCTCCGCGCCCCGGGCCGCCGCCGCCAGGTCGCGCTGCCGGGAGACGACCTGCGCCTCGATCTGCCGCCGCTGGTGCTTCTCGTACTCCTCCTGGCCGCGCAGGTAGGAGGCCAGCGCCCCGCACACCGCCGCGAACGTCGCCTGCTCGCGCGCCGTGCTGCCGCCCCGCTCCGACAGCAGGAACGCCAGCTCCTCCGGGATCTCGGCGTCCTCCTCGGGGAAGGTGTCGCGCAACGCCTGGTCGAAGTGGCGTTCGGCGACGCGCCACCACTCCTCGGCCGCGCGGGGGCGCTCCTCCTCCGGCAGCGCCGCGATCCACTCGCGGGCGGTCTCCACCGTGCCGCCCCAGTCGGCGGCCAGCGCTTCGAGCCTGAGCGACTCGCGCTCGGCGGTGACCTTGGCCTCCTGCTCGCGGGCCTGCGCCCGCTCGCTCTCGTGCCGCTGCCGCCGCCCCTCGAGGCGCTCGATCTCCATGTCCCGGGTACGGGCCCGGAAGTCGAGCGCGCCCGCCTGCCGCTCGGCCTCGGCGACCTTCGGCGCCAGCTCCTCGATCGCCGCGTTGAGCCCGACGAGCCGGTCACGCCGCTCGGCCAGCCTGGCCTCCAGCTCCGCCAGCCGCACCCCGGCCCGCGCGCCCTCCAGCCGCCGCTGCGCCTCGGCGACGGCCTCCTCGGCCTCGCGCACCACCGCCGCGGCGTTCTCCTGGGCGTCTTCGGCCCGGTTGAGCCGCTGGCCGGCGGCCTTGATGCGGGCCTCCCGCCCGGTCGCCACCCCGTCGAACGCCCCCACCACGCTCACCCCGGCCGCGCTGACCAGCACGGACCCCGGCAGCTCGGCCAGGGCGCGGGCCGCCTCGCCGAGCCGCGCGGCGTCGACGATGACGGCGTGCTCGTGCGGCCAGCCGCGCAGGCCGGCGCCGGGAAGGGCGGCGTCGCGGGCCTGCTCGGCCACGTCGAGGGCGTCGAGCAGGCCGGTCGCCCCGACCCCCGCCGCCGACAGCGCGTCGAGCTGGGCCGCGGCCGGGCCGCCCTCCGCGTCGTCGAGCGCCGCCCGCGCCGAGGACACCTCCTGGTCGGCCACGCCGAGCGCCTTGAGCGCCTCGTTGAGCCGGAGCCCGGCCTGCCGCAGCTCGCCCTCGGCGGCGGGCACGTCACGCCCGTCGGCGAACCTGCGCGTCTCCTCCAGCGCCGGGATCGCGGCACGCAGCTCGTCGGCGGAGTTCTCGGCCACCGCGCGGTCGGCGTCGAGCTTGGTGCCACGGGCCTGCAGGGCGGCCAGCTCCTTGCGCGCCTGGGACACCTGGCGGTCGAAGGTGTCCTCGCGCAGCGTGGCGATCTCGGCCTTGACCAGCGCGATCTCATCGGCGGCCGACTCGCCCGCGGCGCGGTGGCGGTCGAGGTCGGCGGCCAGCAGCTCGTCTTTGGCGGCGGCGTCGGCGAGCTTGCGCGCCTGCCTGCCGCGCCAGCAGCGCAACGCCTCGGCCAGGCGCACCCGGGCCTGGTCGCGGCGGTCGAACGTGCCGAGCAGCGCCTTCGACTCCACCTCGAACTCGGCCAGCCGGTCGGCCGCCTGCGCCGCCCGCACCCGCTTGGCGTGCTCGTCGCGCCGGGCCTCGCGCTCCTGCTCCAGCTCGGCGTCGAGGCCGGTGAGCGCCGCGATGGCCTCGAAGACCCGCTCGGGGGAGATCTCGTTGAGCGGCTGGGAGAGCAGGTTGGTGGCGACCTTGCTGCGCACGGACGTGGACAGGAACGACACGCACCTGACCCGGTCGCCGTAGAGCACCTTGGTCAGGTCGCGGGCCACGACGTCGCGCTTGCCCGCCGACCTCGGCAGCGACGCCCAGATCTCGTCGGCCCGCGCCACCCGCTCGGCCTCGGACGGCGAGGCGGCCAGATGGACGCCCTCCCGCCAGCGGATCTCCAGGTGCGGAGCCTCCTGGTTGACCTTGAGCCACACGGTGATCGCGCCGCCCGAGGTGTCGGGCACCTCGAACAGCTCCCCGCTGTCCTCCTCGCCCTCATCGGCCAGGGTGAGGTCGGCGGAGGCGACCGGCTCGGCCGGGGCCGGGGCGGGCGGCGGGGCGAAGGAGTCCGTGCCGGGCGGGCCGAAGACGCCCACGATGTAGCCGTGGTCGGCGCTCGCCCACTGGCGGGCGCCCGCGCCGCTGGCCAGCTCGGCGTTGAAGAGCAGCTCGGAGACCGCCTTGGCGCCCGAGGCGAACCGCCACTGCTCGTCGCCGAGCAGCGCCGTGATCGAGGCGATGAACGACGACTTGCCCGCGCCGTTGGAGTCTTTGGGGCCCGCGCCCGCGACGACGATGAGCGTGCCGGGGACCGTGGGCACCGGATGGGTCGAGAGCCGTGAGATGTTGACCGCCTGCACGGCGATCAGCACCCGGTCTCCGACGACGTTCTCCATCTGCGACACCCGAACCCCCGTAACCCTTCCATCTGTCCTGACGTTCACTGCGCCGACCTGCGGGCGCGTACGGCCGCCGCGAGCGGCGTGTGCGGGCCGGCGGCGAGGATCAGCTCCTCCTGCAGCCGCCGCCGGGCCGCCGGCGTGAGCCGGTGGAACTGCGGGCCGGGGACGTAGCCGCCCGCCTCCTCGCCGGCCTTCACCTGGGCCAGCAGGCCGGCGTGCCGCAGCGTGCGCAGCGCCGACTCCAGCTCGCCGATCGGGACCTGGGTGTGGCGGCGCAGCTCCTCGACCGGGGTGGGGTGCGGCGACAACCAGGAGTCCTCCGGCAGCAGGCCCTCGGCCCTGGGGATCGCGACCGAGTGCACCAGCACCAGCGTCAGCACCGCCCGCTCGCTCACGCCGAGCCCCGCGCCCCCCGCGACCGCCGGCGGGCGATCCGCCGCCTCCGCGCCCGCCGTCTCCAGGCCCGCCTCCGGCTCGGGGGCGGGGGACGGGGGCTGGGCCAGCGCGGCCGTGTGGCTGTCGTCGTAGCCGGAGGTCCAGCGTTCGCGCAGCTGGATGAGGGCACGGCCGCGGCGGGCCAGCATCTCGCCCAGCGTGTGGCGCAGCGCCGGATCGCGCAGCGCGGCGAAGCGGCCCTCGGCGACCGGCTCGGCGGCGTGCTCGACCACCATGAACGCGGCCACCAGCTCGGCCCGCCGCCGCTCGTCGTAGGCCCCCAGCAGGTCGTCGAACTCCGCCACGCCGAGCTCGGCCCGCCCTCCCGCGCCGGGCAGGGGAAGGACCGCCGCGGCCACGATGTCGGCGTCGCCCACCACCGTGAGCTCCGGCCGCTCGGGCTCGGGCAGGCGGCGGACCAGCTCCTGCAACTGGGCGTGCGACTCCACCGGCCACAGCGCGCAGCGCGGCCCGAGCGTCACCACCCCGTCGTCGAGGACGATCCACGCCGAGTCGTGCAGCCGCCGCAGCGCGCCCCGCGCCCAGTTGCGCATCAGGTCGTCGGTACGCCCGATCAGCGCCCGGTAGGTGTCGAGCACCAGCTCGACGGGCGCCGGGTCGCCGGGCCACGGATCGACGGAGAGATCGTTCCAGCAGCACTTGAGCGTGGCCGCCAGCACCCGCCGCGTCTCGCCGGCCCGCTCCACCGGGACGGCGGCGACCTGGTACTCCTCCAGCAGCGACGGCGTCACCCCGTCGGGCCACACCGGCAGCGCGTGCCCGGTGGAGTCGGGCCGGGTCAGGCGGGTCATCCCGGCGGGCGCCGGCACGCCCGCCCCCAGCCGCAGCGGCCCGCCGGAGCGCGCCCGCGCGTGGGCGAGCGCCTGGCCCGCGGACCGGCCGCGCTCGGAGGCCGGAGAACCGGTGGACGTCATGAGGTGCGCTCCAGGTAGCCGTGGGACAGCCAGGCGGGCTCGCCGTCGGGATCGACGGTCAGGCCGTCGGACCAGGCGAGCCGATAGGGGAGCTCGGGGCGCAGGTCGGCGGTGGTGAGGTCGGCGAGCAGACGGCGGGCGGCGGGCCAGTCGGAGCCGATCACGTCGGCCAGCGCGACCCGCGAGGCGGCGCCGAGCAGCGACTCGGCCACCTGCGTGAGCCGCTCGACGGCGGCCCCCGGCGAGGAGTCGAGCGAGCCCTCGGGCCCGGGGTCGGGCAGCGCCGAACGCGGGGGAGTGGGCTGGACGGGAGCTGGCCGCGGCGCCTCGTCGACCGCCCGCGCGACGGCGGCCGGATCGTGCCACGGCGCGGGCGCGTCGAAGACGAACCCGTCGAGCACCGAGGCCAGCCGCTCCTTGGAGGCGGTCTGGGCGAACGTGCGCCACGTCTCGGTGGGCAGCAGCGTCAGGTTGCGGGTGGTGCCCGCCGAGTCGGCCAGGCGGCCGGCGGCGCGGCGCGAGGCGTCGCTGTAGGAGTAGATGGACGCCCGCAGGTCGGTGCAGACCCGGTCGAGCTCGGGCCAGCGGGTCAGGATCGTGCCGTGCAGGCCCTGGGCGCGCCGGGCGATCTCCTCGGTGCCCCAGAGCTTGGGGGCCTGCTCGCGCAGCTCCTCGATGGTGCCCGTGGTCAGCGTGATCAGCTCCAGGGCCCAGAGCCGGAACGCGCGCGCCAGGTTGACCGCGCTCTGCCGGGCCTCCTCGCTCGTGGTGCGGGGGTCGGCGACGTTGAGGTCTTCCAGGGCGAGCAGGCGGTGCATCTCGGACTGGCCGCCGTCGTCCATCATGCGGCGGATGAACATCAGGCCGACGACGCTGGTGAACGAGGCGCGGTAGCGGAGCTGGTTGGGCTTGGGGAACACCTCGCGGATCGCGCCGAGCCCCTTGAGCACCCGCAGCCGGTTGTCGAACTGGTCGCTGGGGTAGGCCCGGCAGGCGAAGCGCATCTGCTCGTGCGTCAGCCACTCCTCGCCCGCCTCGGCGAACGCCGCGAACAGCGTCTCGGCGATGTCGACCAGGGCGGGGTCGTCGACCACCGCGCCGCTGTCGCGGGCCAGCGCGGCGAACATGCGGCGGTAGGTCGACAGCACCGCCTCCTCGGAGAGGGCGGCGTCGAGGGTCAGGGGCTGTTCGGACACGCGCACTAAGGTACGGCTTCAGACCGACAGACTCGGAACCCGGCGCGGGCTACCAGCCGGTACGGACGCGGATGGGACTCCTGCCCGCTAGGGTGATCCCGGTTAAAGCGGGGCAAACTCTCTGTGATCGCACATACGGGGTGAGTGACGGTTGTCCATCCGTGTGCTCGGCGGGGACCGGGCGACGGCCCTGATGGCCGGTGGGGCGGCCGTGATCCTGGTGGCCGCGGCGGCGTGGTTCGGCGTGGGCGTCTCCAGCGCCAATCCGGAGCTGGCCGACGTCGGAGCGTGGCTGTGGACCAAGGCCAGGGGCAGGGTCGTGCACGTGAACGGCCTGTCGGGCGAGGTGGACGGCTACCTCGACGACAAGGCCGGCAAGCAGTTGCGCGTCGTCCAGGACGGCACGAACGTGCTGCTCGTCGACGACCGCACCGGCTTCGTCAGCCGGGTCGAGCCCAGCCAGCTCACCGTCACCCAGACGCGCGACCTCGGCGCGGCCGGGATGCAGCTCGCCGTCTCCGGCGGCACGGCCTACGCCGTCGACCCGGCGGCGGGCCGCGTCCAGCGCATCGACCCGGTCACGCTGAACGCCGTGGGCGCGCCGGTCACCCTGCCCGGCCCGCTCGGCGCGGCCAGGATCGACGGCGGCGGCCGGTTGTGGGTGCCGGTGACCGCCAGGGGCGAGGTCGTGCCGGTGTCCGGCGGCGTCGCCGCGCCCCCCGTCAAGGTGGGCGAACCGGGCGAGGAGCTGGCCGTGACCATCGCCGGCGGCCTGCCCGTCGTGGTCAACACGCGTGCCGCCACCGCCGTCACCATCGGCGCGGACGGCGGCGTCGGCGAGATCGCCCTGCCCAAGGAGGTCGCGCGGGCGGCCAAGGGCGGCGTGCTCACCCCGGCCACGACCGAGGGCCCGCTCGTCCCGGTGCTGACGCCGGGCGGCTCGGGGCTGCTCGTCGTGCTCGACACCTCCTCCAACGCCGTGCTCAGCACCAGGTTCGCGATCGACGACCCCGCCGGGCTCGGGGTGCCGCAGGTGCTCGGGTCGAAGGTGTACGTACCGGACAAGAGCCGGGGCGCGCTGATCGTCTGGGACAGCGCCGCCGGCGGGCGGCCCACCACGCTGCAGGTGGCGGACGGGCCGGGCCCGGTGGACGTGTTCGTCAAGGACGGCCTGCTCTGGGCCAACGACGAGAACGGTGACAAGGCCCTGGTCATCGACCCCGAGGGCCGCAAGCACGACGTGGACAAGGACGACTCCGACGTACCGGGGCCGACCAACACCCCCAAGCCCAAGCAGACCCCGCGCCCCGACCCCACGATCACCGACCCGCCGCCGGACGATCCGCCCGAGACCAGCGAACCCGACCCGACCAGGACGAAGGACGCCGAGCGGCCCCGCCGTCCGGCCAGGACGGCCACGCCGACCCCCACGACCACCCCCACGACCACCCCCACCCCGACCCCGACGCCCACCACCGCGCCCGGCGCGCCCGGCGCGGTGACCGCGCGATCGGGCCCCGGCCGGGTGACCGTCACCTTCAGCCCGTCCACCGGCGGCAAGGTCGAGCGCTACACGCTCAAGGCGTCCGGCGAGGGACGGCCGGAACCGCAGTCGGTGGACGGCGACGGGCCGTTCCAGTTCGAGTTCACCGGCGGCGACTGCGCCCGGGAGTACACCTTCGTCGTCGTCGCCCACTGGCCGGGCGGCGAGGTGGAGTCGGAGCAGAGCGCGGGGGCCAGGCCCTGCGTGGCGCCCGGGGCGCCGTCGAACTTCGCCGCCAAGCCCAGGAACCGGGGCGCCGAGCTGACCTGGAACGCCCCCGAGAACGGCGACGCGGGCGTGACCTACCAGCTCAGCGGCGGGGCCGCGAACGACGCGATCAAGGGGACGTCGTTCACCGTGGACGGGCTGAAGAACAACGCGAAGTACGCCTTCAAGCTCAAGGCCACGAACGCGGCGGGGGAGAGCCCGGACGTGGCCACCGCCGAGGTGGACCTGACCTACCCGAGGCAGCAGTACAAGAACGCCAACAACAACGTGGTGGACACGCTGGTCCGCCCCGCCGCGACGAAGACCGGCGAGGCGGGCAGCATCCCGAAGGGGCAGTACGTCTCGCTCACCGTCATCTGCCAGGTCAAGGGCCAGAGCGTCACGGAGGACGAATCCAAGGAGACCAGCGACGTCTGGAACAGGATCGAGTGGAACGGCGGCGTGGCCTACCTGAGCGAGACGCTCATGACCACGCCCCGCGGCTCGTTCCCGGCGCCACCGCTCTTCGAGTGCACCGACTGAGGAGGGGGACCCGGTTGACCCAGTACAACTACCCGGACCAGATGGCCCAGGCCCAGCAGCCCGCCGCCCTGGCCGGCCAGTTCGCGCAGCGGTTCCAGCTCCTGGCCGGCAACATCGAACGCGTCGTCCGCGGCAAGCGCGAGGCCGTCGAACTGGCCCTGATCTGCCTGTTCGCCGAGGGCCACCTGCTCATCGAGGACGTCCCCGGCACCGGCAAGACCACCCTCGCCCGCTCGGTCGCGGCCAGCGTGGACGCCGAGTGGCGGCGCATCCAGTTCACCCCCGACCTGCTGCCGAGCGACATCACCGGCGTGTCGATCTTCAACCAGGCGCACCAGAAGTTCGAGTTCCACCAGGGCCCGGTGTTCGCCAACATCGTGCTCGCCGACGAGATCAACCGGGCCTCGCCCAAGACCCAGTCGGCCCTGCTTGAGGTCATGGAGGAGCGCCGGGTCACGGTGGACGCCGAGCCGCACCCGGTGCCGCGGCCGTTCCTGGTGGTGGCCACGCAGAACCCGGTGGACATGGACGGCACGTACCCGCTGCCCGAGGCCCAGCTCGACCGGTTCCTGATGAAGATCTCCGTCGGCTACCCCGACCACGTGTCGGAGGTCGAGGTGCTCAAGGGCGGGCCGACCGGGCCGCAGGTCGAGCGGCTGCCGGTGGTGGCGCGGGCGACGGACGTGGCCGGGATGATCGACTTCGCCTCCCGCATCCACGTGGCCGACCCGGTCTACGACTACATCGTCGGGTTGTGCGCGGCCACCCGTACCAGCCCGCACCTGCGGCTGGGCGCGAGCCCCCGGGGGAGCCTCGCGCTGCTGCGCGCCGCCCGCGTCAGGGCGGCCGCCGCCGGACGGCACTACGTGGTGCCCGAGGACGTCAAGGCGCTGGCCGTCCCGGTGCTGGCACACCGGCTGATCGTCACGCCGGAGGCCGAGCTGCGCGAGATCGGCGCGGCGTCCGCGCTCGGCGAGATCCTCGCCGGGATGCCGGTGCCGCAGGCGGCGTAGATGCGGCTCACGGCCCTGTTCACCCCGCTCGGGTGGGCCACGCTCGCGGGTTCGGCGGCGCTCTACGCGGCGGGGTTCGCGCTCGGCTACCCCGAGCCGGTCGTGCTGGCCACCGGCGGCGTGCTCGCCCCGGCCGCCGCCCTCGCCTGGACGGCCCCCGCCCCCGACCTGGAGGTGCGGCGCGAGGTGACGCCGCTCAAGGTGCCGAGGGGCGAGGCGGCGGTCGCGGTGCTGAACGTGGTCAACCGGGGCCGGCGCGGCCTGTCGGGGCTTCGCGTCCAGGACCGCGTGGGGGCGTCGGAGCACCTGATCGGCCTGCCGCGGCTGCCCAGGAACGCCGCGCGCACCGTCTCCTACCCGCTGCCCACCGACGTGCGCGGCGAGATCCCGGTCGGGCCGCTGCTGCTGGTCCGGGCCGACCCGTTCGGCCTCACGCGCCGGGTGCGGCGGTACGGCGACGCCGTCACCCTCCTGGTCCGCCCGCGCACCGTCGCGCTCTCCGTGCCGCCGTCCGGCCGGGCCCACCACCTGGAGGGGCCCACCAGCGACAACGCCCCCAGCGGCACCGTCACCTTCCACACCCTGCGCGAGTACGTCGTGGGCGACGACCTGCGGCACGTCCACTGGCGCTCCAGCGCCAGGACCGGCACGCTGATGGTGCGCCAGCTCATCGACGCGAGCCTGCCCACCACGACCGTCGTCCTGGACACGCGGGAGCTGACGGAACTGGCGGTCGACGCGGCGGCGTCCGTGGCGGTGGCGGCCGCCCGCGCGGGCTTCCCGGTGCGGGTGCTGGCCGGCGAGCGGGCGGCGGCCGAGGCCAAGGCCGACGCCGATCCCGACGCGATCCTCGACCGGCTCGCCCTGGCGCGGCCGGGCACGGCGGGCGTGGGGGAGACCATGCGGCTGGCGCGCGGCGGCGGGGCGCTGGTGCTGGTCACCGGCGACGCGGCCGAGGTGGGACGGGCGGCGGGCGTCCGGCGGCGCTTCGACCGGGTGATCTGCGTGCACACCGGTCCTGGGCCGGTGAGCGTCCCGGGCGTCACGGTCGTCCCGCTCACCGACCTGGCCGCCCTTCCCTTCGCCTGGACCTCCCGATGACGCCCCCAGCACCCCCGGCGCCCGCTCCTGTCCCGCCCGCGCCTGCCCCTTCCACGCCCGCTCCTTTCCCTTCCGCGCCCGCGTCCGGGGTGGGGTGGCGGGGAGGCGCCGGGCTGGTGGTGGTGGCGGCCGTCGCCGGGGTCGCCGGGTGGGGGTTCCACCGGGTCTTCCCCGGCGGGGAGCTCCTGCTCGCGATCGCGCCCGCCGCCGTCGCACCCGTCCTGGTGGCGGCGCTCACCGCACGGCGGCCCCTGTGGCTAGCGCTCGCGCTCGACCTCGTCGCCTGGATCGCCGGGACGATCCCGCTCTACCGCGGCTTGGCCCCCGGCGTGCTCGCCGACGTGGCCGACGCCTGGCACGCGCTGCTCACCACACTGCTCCCCGCCCAGCCCGAGCCGCGCCTGCTCGTCCTCGTGCACACGCTCGTCTGGGCCGCGGCCGTCATCGGCGCCGAGACCCTCACCCGCACCCGCACCAGGATCGCCGCCGCCGTCCCCGCCCTGGCCGTGTTCGCCGCCGCGCTGCTGCTCGGCGTGGACGGCGAGGGCTCGAACCTGCCGGTCGCCGCAGCCCTGTTCGTGCTCGTCGCCGCCCTCGCCCTGGTCCGCGACGACCGCTCGCCGCTCTGGCTGCTCGGCGGCCTGCCCGCCGCCGCCGTCCTGGCCGCTCTGGCCCTGGTGGTGGGGCCGCTGCTGCCCGTGGCGGCGCAGCCCTACGACCCGAGGCGGGACGCCGAACTGCCGCCGCCCCGGCGGGTGGACAGCGTGAGCCCGCTCGACCGCGTGTCGGGCTGGCTGCAGATCCCCGACAGGGAGCTGTTCACCGTCAAGGCGGACAAGCCGCTCAACTGGCGGCTGGCCGTGCTCGACCGCTACGACGGCGTGCGCTGGACGTCCGGGGCCCGCTTCCGTCCCACGGGCGGCCGGATCCCCGAGGGGGAGTGGACGGGGGCCGCGCGGGTCGTCCGGCAGCGGGTGACCTTCACCGGGCTGCCGGGGACGTGGCTGCCCGCCGCCGAACGGCCGGTCGAGGTCGACGGCGTACCCGGGCTGGCCGCCGACCCGCAGAGCGGCGCCCTGCTGGCCGACCCCGCCGCGGGAACCGGCGGGCGTCCCGGCAAGGGCTTCGCCTACGAGGTGACGTCCAAGGTGCCGGAGCCGTCCAAGGAGGACCTGCTGGCGGCCACCCCCGCGCACGAGGACGCCGCGCTGACCGCGTTCCCGCCGGGGCCGCAGGAGAAGCTGTTCCGCGAGCTCGCGCAGGAGGCGACCAAGGGCGCGGACGCGCCGATCAAGCAGGCGTACCGGCTGCAGAGCTACCTGCGCACCAGCGCCTCCTACGACGTCACCGCGCCGCCCGGCCACTCGCTCAAGGGCCTGGAGTTCTTCCTGCGGACCACGCACCGGGGCACGTCGGAGCAGTTCGCGGCGACGTTCGCGCTCATGGCCAGGACGCTCGGGCTGCCGTCGCGGGTGGTGGTGGGCTTCCGGCCGGGACAGGCGTCCGGCGGGGTCTACCACGTCAGGTCGGGGCACGTCATGGCGTGGGCGGAGATCAAGTTCGAGCGGCTGGGCTGGCGGCCGTTCTACCCCACGCCCGGCCGCAGCGGCGCCAAGGACGACCACGACGTCGTCTCCTCGGCGATCGAGGAGAGCGAGCAGCTGGAGGGCGAGTTCACGCGCGGGGGCGGCGACCGGTCCGGCACGGCCCGGCCGAAGGCCGGGGAACAGGGCGCGCGGCCCGGCGGCGGGCCGTCGCCCTGGATGCTCGCCGCCGCCGTGGGCGGGAGCCTGCTGGTGGCGTACGCGGCGATGGCCGCCGTGCTGCCCTGGTGGCGCAGGCGGTCCAGGAGACGCGGCGGGGGGCCCGGCGACCGCGTGCTCGGCGCCTGGCGGCAGACCTGTGACGACCTGCGGCTGGGCGGCAGGCGGACGCTGACCGCCGAGGACGTCCTGACCGGCCAGCCGCCCGACATCACCACCCATCTCAGGCCGTTGGCCGAAATTTCGAACTTCGTCCGGTACGCCCCCGACGGCGTCACCGACGCCGACGCCGCCCGCGCATGGGACAGCAGCGACGCCGTCCGCCGCGCCGCACGCTCGCGCACCCCCTCCCCACCCGCCTGCGCGACCGCCTCCTCCTGCGATGATCCAGGCCATGAGAAGCGTCGAGGCCCAGCTCCTGCACCGCCCGCCCGGCCTCACCGCGGCCGACGTCGTCCGGCACCTGACCGCGATCCAGGCCCAGGACGTGCCCTCCGCCCTGCTCGCCTTCCGCGCCCGCTCGGCCACCCTCACACCGTCCGGCATCGAGGCCGCCTGGCAGGCCCGCGAGATCGTCAGGACGTGGGGCCCGCGCGGCACGCTGCACTTCGTGCACGCCGACGACCTCCCCTGGATCCACGCCCTCACCAGCAGCGACACCGCGGCCCTGCGCCGCCTGCGGCAGGAGGGCGTCACGGGCGACGACCTGCTCCCGCTCGCCGAGGGCGCCCTCGCCGGCCAGGGCCCGCTGACCAAGGCCGAGCTGACGGAACGCCTCGCCGGACGGGCCCGCGGCCAGGGCGTCGTGCACCTGATGGCGCTGGCCGCCCACCACGGCCTGGCGGTGCTCGGCCCGTCCAGGGCGGGCAAGCCGACGTACGTGCACGCGGGCGACTGGCTCGGCGCGCCCGTCGTGCCCGAGCCCGACCGGGGGAAGGCGCTGAAGGAGCTGGCCGTGCGCTACCGCCGCGCCCACCACCCGGCCACCCCCGAGGACCTGGCCGCCTGGTCCGGCCTGCCGCTCGGCGAGGCCCGCGCCGCCTGGCGGACGAGCGCAGCCCAGGACCCGCCCGAGCCCGGCGAGCCCGTGCTGCGCCTCGCGCCCGCCTTCGACGAGTACCTGATGGGCTGGCACGGCAGGGACGGCGTCCTGGCTCCCGAGCACGCCGCGAAGGTGTTCCCCGGCGGCGGCGTCCTGCGCCCGGTCGTGCTGTCCGCGGGGACGGTGGCCGGCGTGTGGTCCAGGAAGGGCACGCAGGTGAGCGTGCAGCCGTTCGATGAACTGCCCGAGGAGCTGGTCCGGGCGGAGGTCGAGGACGTCCGCCGCTTCCTCAGCGGGCGCTGACCCCGTCCTGGCCGCGCTCTTCCTGGCCGAGCAGGGCGGCGGCCACGGCGTCGGCGTCGCGGCGGAACGGGCTGTCGCGGCCCGGCCGGCCCGTGCCGACCTCGGTGAACCAGCGCGTGTCGCCGGTCGCCACGCCGAGCGCGTGGATGTCGGGATCGGGCCGCCCGCGCGCGTCCAGCACCCGGTAGGGCGACCGCGTCACCGCCGGCCCGCGCTGCTCGACGTGGGCGGCGGGTGGCCCGGCCGACAACACGAAGCTCTCCGGCGCGAACCTGCCGAGGAAGTCGCGGTGGGAGTCCGGCAGCAGACCGCCGAAGTCCACGATCGCCGGGAGCAGCGGCCTGATCGCCCGCAACATCTCGGTCGCCGCCTTGAGCACGCCGCCCGCGCAGCCCGCGCGCGCCCGTCCGGCGTCGGCCCGCAGCAGGGCCGCCAGGCGGGCGCGATAGGCGTCCGGGGTGGCGAAGCGCCGTCCTGCGAAGGGACGCGCCAGCGTGCCCAGGGGGCGCGCCGCCCCGGTCATGCAGGCCAGGTCGGCCTCGTACTGGATCAGCGGCTCCACCAGGCGGGCGAAGTCGAGCTGCGGCGTGCCGGTCGCCGCCGCCGCGTCCGCGCGCAGCCCCGCCAGCCGCTCCTCGGTGATCACCCGCAGCGGCACCGCCGGCGCGGGGAAGGCGGGCACGGACGGCCGGGCCAGGAACGGCAGCCCGCCGCGCGACATCGCCAGCAGCCGGGGCTCGTTCCCGCTCGGCAGGTAGCGCAGGCCGCCGGACCCGCCGGTGAACCGGCCGCCCCGGCCCAGCGTGACCGCCCGCAGCACGTCGTAGAAGGTAAGCCCGAGCCCGCGCACCGCGACCGCGGCCCCCGGCGGCAGGACGTCGAGCGGCATCTCCACGGCCAGCCCCGGCGGGACGTAGACGGCCCCGCTCCACCGCTCGGCGTGCCGGGCCAGCGTGAGCTGCTCCCGCGTGGTCTCCACGTCCGCGTGCCCGGTCGTCAGCACCGCCTTGTCCACCCGGTACGCCGTCCCGCCCGCGTCCACCCGCAGCCCGTCCGCCGCCCGCACGATCCGCGTCACCTCGGCCACCACCGGACGCACCCCCACCCGCGGCGGCGCCGAGGCGCACAACGCCGCGAACGCGGCGGCCAGGTACTGCCCGTAGAGCCGGCGCGGCGGGCATTCCGCCGGGTCCAGGCCGCCCCAGACGGCCAGCGACCCGAACCGCTCCTCGGGCAGCAGACCGTCGGGCGAGCGCACCGTGCTCTCGCCCGCCGTCGTGTTGGCGCCGAACCACGCGGGCTGGCCGGCCCGCCACACCCGCCCGTCCCCGTGCCCCACCGCGTCGAACGCCCACACGGTCACCGCGCGGTCGAGCCCGGCCAGCCGGACCAGCAGCCGTTCCAGCACCGACAACCCGCGCGGTCCCACCCCGACCAGGGCGATGACCAGCTCCCCCATGCCGTCCGCCTACCCGGGAAGAGGGCGTGTGACCGTTGAGAGTGAATTGTCGTGAAAGCGATCCGGCGCGTCGGGTGATAAGAGAAGAACCACTTGACGCACGGAGGCAGGACATGACGGGGGAGACCATCGCGACGGCGGTGCCGTGGGCCGCCCGCGCGCCCGGCGAGCGCACGCTCGACGAGCGCTTCGAGGAGGTGTTCGACCGGTACTTCGGCGAGATCCACGCCTACGTCGCCCAGCGGCTCGGCCCCGACCACGCCGAGGACATCGTCGCCGAGACCTTCCTGACCGCCTTCCGCAAGCGCGCGCACTACGACCCCACGCGGGCGGGCGTGCGCGCCTGGCTCTACGGCATCGCCACGAACCTCATCGGCAAGCAGCGCAGGCTGGAGGCCCGCACGCTGCGGGCGCTCGGCCGCTGCGGCCCGGACGGCGACGCGCCCGGCCACGAGGAGGCCGTCGCCCTGCGGGTCAGCGCCCAGAGCCTGCGCCCCAACCTGGCCGCCGCCCTGGCCGAGCTCGACCGGCGCGACCGCGACGTGGTGCTGCTCGTCGCGCTCGCCGGGCTGAGCCACGACGAGATCGCCACCGTCCTCGGCATCCCGTACGGGACCGTCGGGTCGCGGCTCAGCCGGGCCCGCAGGAAGCTGCGCGGCCTGCTCGGCACGCACGTCCTGGAGGCCACCCATGGCTGACCCCCGCGCCTCCCACTCACCCTCCGCCTCCGAGGAGCCCCGACCCGCCGCCGACCCGCGCTCGGCCTCCGTTCCCGAGCAGTCCCGGGCCGATCACGACCCGCGTTCGTTCCCCGGCGGTGACGACCTGCGGGCCGTCCGCGACCTGTTCGGGCATCCGGCGCCCGCCCCCTACGCCCAGGCCAGGGTGTGGCGGCGGGTGGCGGCCGCGCGCCGCCGCCGGCGCCTGGCGCGGTGGTCGGCGCTCTCCCTGGCCACGGCCGCCGCGCTCGCCGTGGCCCTCATGCTGGTCAGAGGGACGCCGTCCGCCGTGCCGGGCCGTTCCATCCTGCTCGCGGCGGCCAGTACGGCGGCCTCCGGGCAGCAGGCGGCCTACTGGCACATCGGCCGGCTGCACGACGGCGACCGCCTCACCGAGCTCTGGGCCACCAGAGACGGCCGAGCCTGGACCTGCACCTCCACCCCGGCTCCCGACTCCGCCCTCACCATCACCTCCACCCCAGCGCCCCTCTCGGGGGCGACCTACGAGAAGAGCTGTGCGGGACGTGGGCGGGTCGTCCCGGTGACCGGCCGGGCGCCGTTCAGCATGGCGGGCCGCGACCTGACGTTCCGCCAGATCCAGGAGCTGCCCGCCGACCCCGCGGAGCTCAAGGAGCGGGTGGCCGCGATGTTGCCCGCCGGTTCGGCGGACCTGCTGGCCGACGCGCTCAGCGGCCTGCTGTGGAGCAAACCGTCACCTCCCGCCGTACGCGCCGCCGCCTACCGGGCGCTGGCCGACCTGCCCGACGTCCGCTACCTGGGCGGCCGCGCCGACCCTCTGGGCCGCCCCGGCGAGGCGTTCAGCTATCCGCTCCCCACCGGCGTCCGGCGGACGTTGATCATCGATCCGGCCACCTCCCAGGTCCTCGCCGGCACCGACGCGGGCGGGACCGGCGGCTCGCAGATCGTCCTCACGGCAGGCTGGACCGACCAGGCCCCCGACCTGCACTGACCCTCACCCCGACCTGAACTGCCCCACAACCCGCACTGACCCTCACCTCAACCCGCACCGCCCCCACCCGACCTGCACTGACCCCCACCCCGGCAGGCGCGTGACCGCCACGCGGCGAGTTCGGCGCGCCCGGAAACAGGAGCCGCGACGTGTTCTGGCGTGCCCGCACGACCACCGGCAGGGCCATCTGCCTGAGCGACCAGTTCCCCGCCGCCGACGTCGCGGAGGTGATGGACGGACGGGTCAGGTTCGCCGGCCTGCCGCCCGCCGACCTCGGCACGGAGATCGACTGGACCGCCGACCCGTACGGCAACCGCTCCTGGGCGCTGAACCTGCACACGCTGCGCTGGGCGGGCCGGCTGGTCGCCGCGTACGAGCGCACGGGCGAGCGGGCCTGCCTGGAGCGCGCCGCCGACGTGACCGCGCAGTGGATCAGCCGGAACCCGCGCGGCGGGCACGAACTGAGCCCGTGGGCGTGGGCCGAGCACGCCGTCGCCCTGCGCGCGCCCGTGCTGGTCTGCCTGAGCGAGCACGTGCGCACCCCGCTGCTGTGGGCGAGCCTGGCCGAGCACGGCGAGGTCCTGGCCGACCCCGCGCTCTACCGCGCGGGCCACAACCACGGGCTGGACCAGGACATCGGGTTGCTGCTCGTCGGCTGCCGCCTCGGCCGCGCCAAGTGGCGCGACCTGGCCGTACGCAGGATGACCGGATCGGCCGAACTGGCCGTCGACGCCCAGGGCGTACTGCACGAACAGGCCCCCCGCTACGGCCTGTACGTGCACCGCCGCCTCGGCGTGGCCCTGCGCGCGATCAGCGAGAGCGGCGCCGAGCCCCCGGCCCGCCTCGCCACCCGCCGGACCGCCCTGGAGGGCTACATCGCGCACGCCACCCAGCCCGACGGCTGCCTGACCCCCATCGGCGACAGCCCGGCCGACACCCGCGCCCCCGGCTTCCCCCACGACGGCCCCCTCGTACGCGTCTTCGACGCCGGGTACGTCTTCGGCAGGACCGCCTGGGACGACCCGCGCTCGGCCCACTACTCGATCAGGTTCGGCCCCGGCCGCCGCCTGCACGGCCACGAGGACCACCTCGGCGTCACCTACAGCGCCCAGGGCCGCCGCATCCTGGTCGAGGCCGGGTTCCACTCCTACGAGCGGACCGAGTACGCGGCCTGGACCCGTACCCCGCAGGCCCACAACGTGCCCGTCCCGGACGGGGACTTCCGTCCGGGCACGGCCACCCGCCTGGTGCACGCCGACCTCGGCCCCGGACGTCAGGAGTTCGAGCTGGCCGACGACGCCTACGGGGTGACCAGAACCCGCCGCGTCCTGGTCGGGCACGGCGAGGACGTGATGACCGTACGCGACTCGGTCCCCTCAGGGACGCTGCGCAGCCTGTGGCACTTCGACCCCGCGCTAGGACTGGTCGAGCGACGGGCGGACGCCGTGGTGCTCGGCGACGGCGACTGGCGGGTCACGCTGCTCCAGTGGCCCGCGACGGGGATGGAGGTGGGGACCACCACGGTCTCCACCGGCTACCTGCGCACCGAGGAGGCGGTGACGGTCACGTCAGGAAGCGCGGCCGAGGTCCTGACCGTGATCGTCCCAGGCACCGACACCCCTGACCCCGCCCGCCTGCCCCCGCCATGGAACCATTCCCCCTGACACGAAACAGTCGCACATTCGTCAGGCAGCCAGCGCCACGGTCAGGCAGCCAGCGCCGCGGTAGGGCGGTCAGCGTTGCGGTCAGCGTCGCGGTAGGGCGGCCAGCGCTGTGGCCAGCGTCGCGGCAGGGGGGCAGCGTCGCGGTTAAGCGGCCAGCGTCGCGTCCTCGTCACCGCCGGACCCCGCGACCGGCCCGCACACGTCCTCCCTACAGTCCGCCAGCCGCCCGGCCAAGAACCGCGACACCGTGCCGCGACGTCGCCCACCAGACACCGCATCACCGCCCGCACACCATCACCGGCGATGAACCAAGCCGCCCTGCCCCCAGACACCGACCACGGACCGGCCCCAGAGATCACGGCCGACCGCACTTCGTCCACCGGCGCCGCCACCCCACCCGTCCACCGGGACGCCATCGCCCCCTGCCCCCACCACGTCTGCCGAGACCGTCACCACCACCTCCCCGTTCGCCGGGACCGTAACTGCACTCGTCCGCTGGGACCGCTCCTGTACCGTGTCCTGCCGGGAGCATGACCGCCGCCCGAGCCTGCCCGCCGGGACCGCCACCGTGCCCTGCCCGCCACCAGCTGCCGTTCGCCAGGACCGTCGCCGCACCCGTCCGCTGAGCCCGCCCTTGCACTGTGTCCTGCCAGGACCATGACCGCCGGTCCAGCCTGTCCGCCGGGACCGCCACCGCACCTTGCCCGCCACCTCCCCGTCCATCGGGACCACCAGCGCACTCGTCCGTAGGGACCGCCCATACACCGCATCTCTTGGGCCCTCGCCGAACCATCGTGCAGTTCGGCAGCCACCCACGACGGCCGCCACGCCCCCCGCGCACCCCGGGCAGCGCCAATAGACGATCGAGATGGGCTACCCAAAGGCAATCAACGAAGTAGGTCGTCGCGGCGCCCAGCGAGACCAGGCCAGGCCCGGGGCGGTCCGGGAAGTACGTCGCCCCGGGCGTCCAGCGAGGCCGGGTCAGGTGAGGCGGCGAGCCGTGTTCACCAGTTCGCCGACCCCCGCGATCCGGGTGACGACCTTGCTCCCGTCCGCCAGATACCGGGGCGGCCTCCGGGCATGCCCCACGCCCCCTGGCGTGCCGGTCGCGATGACGTCGCCCGGCCGCAACGTGAGAATCTGCGACAGGTACGCGATGAGCTCGCCCGGCGGGAACACCAGGCCGGCCGTGTCCGCCTGCTGCACGACCTCCCCGTCCACCACACACTCCAGGGTCATCGCCCCGCCGATCTCGTCCGGCGTGACGAGGAACGGCCCGAACGGCGTCGTCCCCTCGAACGTCTTGCCCTGCAGCCACTGCGCCGTACGGTTCTGGTAGTCCCTGGCCGTCACGTCGTTGAGCACCGAGTACCCGGCGATGGCCGCCTCGGCCTCCTCACGCGAGGCATCGCGCACCTCCGCCCCGACGATCACGGCCAGCTCACCCTCCCAGTCCATGGAATCCGACACAGCGGGCAGCTCGATGTCGTCGTACGGCCCGATCAGCGCCTCGGCGAACTTCGCGAACACCGTCGGATACCGCGGCAGCTCCCGTCCCATCTCCAGGATGTGGTCGCGGTAGTTGAGCCCGACACAGATGATCTTCCCGGGCACCGGCACCACGGGCGCCAGGTCGGCCGTGGACAGCGGATGCCGCGCGCCGTCGGCCGCGGCGGCCACCTCCCGCCAGCGCGGGTGGGCCAGCAACATCCCGACGTCGGGCGCCCCGACCTCAACGGCGTGCTCCCCGTCGATCCGGACGGCGGCCGTACGGCGCGGCAGTCGCAGCGTCGCGAGCTTCACTCGAGCTCCTCTCGATACCGGTGCAGGCCCTCAAACGCTCTGAACTCAAGACGTACAGGCATCAAGTCGCCGACCTGCTCCCAGAACGGGACAGATGCACGGCGGCGAGGTCCGCGTACAACCTCTCCGCGAAATTCATGCTGCCCAACGCTAGGGAGTAATTCCGCGTACTGCACTAGCGTTCTGCTGTGAAGAACAAGCCCGCGTACCCCCTGGGCTCGGTCGACAACGTGCTCCTGCTGCTCCACATGCTGCGTGACCAAGGACGTCTCAAGGTCACCGACGTCGCCAAGGAGCTCGGCATCGCCCGCTCGACCGCGCACCGCCTGCTGGCGATGCTGGTCTATCGCGACTTTGCCGTCCAGGACGAGCACCACACATACCTGCCGGGGCCCTTCCTGGGCCCGGCGGCGGGCGACGGCGGCGGCTCGTCCCTGCGCGAGCTGCGCGCCCACGTCCGGCCCGCCATGGAGTCGCTGTGCGCCCGCGTCCGGGAGACCGTGAACCTCATGGTCAGGATGGGCACCGAAGTACGCTTCCTGGACAGCATCGAGTTCCCGCAGATCCTGTACGTCGGCGACCGTCGCGGCACGATCCTGCCCGCCCACCGCGCCTCCGGCGGCAAGGTCCTGCTGTCCTCGCTGCCCCGCGACCAGCTCGCCGACCTCTACCAGGACCTGCCCGACCGGGAACGCGCGTCCCTGCTCCGCGAACTCGACGAGATCCGCCCCCGCGGCTACGCCCTCAACCTCGACGACACGGAACAGGGCGTCTCGGCGGTCGGAGCGGCGCTACGCAACGGCTGCGGCACCCCCGTAGGAGCCCTGTCCATCTCGATCCCCTCGGCCCGCTACACCCCCGACCGCCTCCCGGCCCTCCTCACCGACCTCCGCCAATCCATAACCGAGGCCGAACCCCACCTCACCAACTTCCCCACCTGACCCGCCCGGAGCCCCGGGCAACCGCCCGCCCACCTCCCACGTGCACCAACCACCACGAGGCACCTGACTATCGAGACGACGTGAGCAGCAGCGGCTTGAGCTGCCGAAAAAACTCCACCGCATCCCCCACCGAATCCCTCCCCGGCGCCCCCTCGATGATGTTCACGGTAAGCAGCCGCTTGTAGTCAGAGGTCCACCCGTAGACAAACGCAATGCTCTGATCCTGACCATTCCTCCGCCGAGCAGCGAACCCCGGCCCAAGACCATTAGGGAGATCGGTTCCATTGGTGGATCGTCTTGTGTTCTCCAGATCTTCCGCATCATCCGGCGAGGGATCGAACACTTCGATCACGAGACCCAGCTTGCCTTCTGAAGTCAGATCCGTGGCCACGGAACATGACGCGAAACGGCCCTGGTCCATCTTCGTCCCGACGGCACGGTAGTTCCTGAAGCCTGTGGCGATCTTGATGGCGTCCGCCGAGATCATTTCGCATTCCTGGGGAGCCGCGGTCACGTTCCCCAATGGCCGGTTGTCCGGCGGCAGAGCAGGAGAGGCCGAACATGCTGACACCACGAGAACGCTGAGGAAGGTCACCGAGGACCAGATTCTCATGAGTTTCGCTCCTGATAGTTGGCCTCGGACTCCTTGAAACCGAGCACGATGGCCGCGTCCGGGCGGTCGAATACGCGGCCGGTCTCGTTGAGATGCAGCCACTCGTCGTACGACTCTCGTTGGTCCGCGTTCATCTCGTCCCAAGGTTTGATCTCCCCATTGACCAGGAAGTGCCCGTCAGCTCCCGGCGAGAAGTCCTTGTGACGGTACGGATGCGTCCTGGCCGGTACTGAACCGTCCCCGAACAAGCCGTGGCGCATCATGGTGGCGGCCGTAAGGTCCGAGAACATGTGCTTGGCGGCCCCCAGCGCATCGTCGGCGTTCATGCGGGCCTGTTCCTCCCGGTTCGGCTTGATCTTGCCGAAGACCTCTCCCTTGGCCGTGTCGACCAGTAGTCCGATGAACTTGCCGGGAGGGCCGGGGGCGAGCCCGACGACCGCCTCCGTCATCTCCTTGAACGCGGAGAAGCGGGCGTCTTCGGCCTTCGCATCCTCGATGCCGGAGATGTTGGCCGCATCGGTGATCATCCAGGTCGTCACGCTGAGGCCGCGCGCCGCTCGGGCGAACTCCGCGCCTCCACTCCGGCTCATGCGCTCTTCGAGAATGTCCTGCCGTGCGGCGTCCAGTTGCTGCCGCGTGGCGCCGGGGTGTGACTGGCGCCAGGCCGCGACATCGGCCTCGACCTCCGCTTCGATCTTGGCTGCCAGTTCGTCCAGCATCCGGGCGGCGTACAGGCCGTGCGCGGCGGCCACCTTCCGGAAGGCGTCGTCGTCCTCGAACGCCCAGCTCATGGCCTGCTTCATGTCCTTGGCGTTGAACTTGGCGCCGTAGGGATAGCCGCCGACGAGGTTCTTGTCCGCATTGGCGTCTGTCTCCACTCCGGGCCTCTTGTCGACGAACGACTGGGCGTCGCGGTGTACGTCGCCGATGTACTGGCTGAGGATGGTGGCGAGGTGGGGGCGGGTGGAGGGGAGGTTGGTCTGGACATTGGGGTCGCTCCAGAAGCGGACCGCCCATGAGGCGATCAAGGCGGACTTGTAGCCGCGTGATCCGCCCGGTGGCAGGTCGTGGTCGCGGTACTCCGTGGTGGCGGCCTGGATGGCCCAGCCGAGGTCGGCGTCGGCGTCGCCGAGCCAGGGGTGGGTGCGCATCAGGTAGGCGAGCGGTTTGCGGGCAGGGTCGGTGAAGAAGTCCTGGGCCACGGCGGGGTGGTGGGCCAGGGCGATGAGGGCGGTGCCCATGGGGCTGAGATCGCCGGGGGAGACGTCTCTCGGGCCGGGGAGCGTCCAGGGGTCTCGGGGGAGGGACAGGTCGGGGGGATGGGCCAGGTCCTGGTCGTGCAGCTTGCGGACCAGGGTGAGCAGGAAGGTGTGGTCGAAGTCGCCGTCCTGGAGGAGTCTCTTCACGGCGAACGCGTTCTGGGGGTGGTCGATGTCCTCGATCAGGCGGTCGGCGTAGTCGGCGGCCAGGCGCATCCGGCCGACGCCGTGGGAGGCGGTGCCGAGCAGGGTGCTGAGCATGGTGAGGAACCTGTCCTGGGTGGCCGTGTCGTAGAGGAGAGGACGGTCGCCGGGCGGGAGGTCGCAGGAGTATGCGCGGGCGATGAGCGACTTGAGTTCACGCGGCGATATCAGGGTGAGAAAGGCCACGGCGAAGAACGGGTCGTTCTTGTGGCGTTCGAGTTCGGCGACGGATTCGGCGTCGAGTGAATGGGATGCGATTTGTGTACGGAGTCGCGCGGCCAGTGCGGTGGCCGCGGCCGCGCCTTCGGAGGGAGATTTCGACAGCCATGGGGATTCGTCGGCCCAGAGGACGCCGCTCTCGCCGGGGCGCCGGTCGGGGGTGGCGAGGATGAGGTCGAGACGGCCCTGGAGTGTGGGGATCTGGTCGTTCAGCCGGCGGCCGATGGTCGACAGCTGGGCCGGCCCCCACAGGGATACGCCGAGGGTGGTGAGGGTTCGTTCGACTTGGAGGCCGATTTCGGGAAGTGTGCTGCTTGCTCGTTTCATGCCGTTGATGAGCTGGGTCATCAGGGCGGGGTCGATGCCCACGGGAGGGGTCATGAGGCGGGCTCGGACGGGTGCAGCGTGTCGAGCAGCCTCAGTGCCCGGGTGAAGAAGTCCTTGAAGCCGTGGTCCCAGGTGCGCAGGTCGGCGGCGAGGTTGTCGCCGGCGGGGCCCTTGAGCGCGCCGCCGTCCACCAGGCGGATCAGTGCGGTCAGGTCGTTGGCGTGTTCGTCGCGCAGTCGTTCGATGTGACGCCGGGCGGCGGTTATTTCGTGCTGCGTCGCCATCATCACCCGATTTCGTTGCGCTTTGGGGAGGGAGGGGGAGGGGTGGTCGATGGCATATTAGCCCGCCGCGTCGGCGCCGGTGAAATGAAAAAGAAGCCCTCGCGTAATTCGGCTCTGGGCTGATGAATTAGGTGAGGGACTTGTGATAGTAAATGCGTTATTTCGTTGTATTTGCTGGATGGGAGGGGCGGGCAGCGTTGGGGTGGGTGTCAGGTGAGGGGGTGCGCGCGCTGGAGGAGAGGCTGAGTGCGGGGCGGGTGTCGGGCCCGCGTGCCACAGGCTGGACTGAGTGCGGGTGAGGTGTCGGGCCCGGTGGCGCAGGCTGGGCTGAGTGCGGGTGGGGTGTTGAGGCCGGGTGGCGCAGGCTGGGTGCGGGTGGGGTGTCGGGGGCGGGCTGGGGTGGGTGGCGGGTGGGCTGTTGGGTGAGGGGGCGGGTGGGAGGTTGGTGAGAAAGGCGTTGTTCGAGAGTGAGGGGCCCGGCGCCCGCCCATTCCCACGAAGCCCGCGGGTATGGGCAGCGCGCAGTGCCGCTGGTGGAGCTGGGAGAGATGGAGGAGCGCGTCCGCTTGGGTGAACGGCCGCTCATGGGTGTTCGCCCAAGAGGACGTACGACCTAACGGTCATCCCCCGGAAGCGCGCTCTGGGCGGCCGCGACGAGGTCGGCGACCACGTCGGCCGTCAGCCCGATCCCGAATGTCCGGAACTTGATCAACGGGATGCCGAGCGCCAGCCCCACCAACGGCGAATCCGTCCGGTCGAGGTCGGGCAGCCCCGGGGCCTGCCGGAGCCGTTCCTTCAGCACCCGGCCGCCCACCGGGTGCGCCAGCCACTCGCCCAGCGTGGACATCTCGCTCAGCTCCCCCACATATCCGTCACCGGGCGTGCTCAGCTCCGCGCGCAGGCGGATGTCCCGCGACGACGCGCCCACCTCGACGGTGAACGGGCCGGGGTCGATCCGCCAGCCGCCGCACGTCACCGACCACCGCGCCAGGTCGCGCGGCCCGAGGGTGAGCCGGACGCGCTCGCTCGCCCCGGGGGCCAGGTCGACCTTGGCGAAGGCACGCAGCCCGTGGCGGGGCCGCGAGGGCTGTTCGGCCTCGAAGGCGACGTAGAGCTGGGCCACCTCCTGGCCGTGGCGGTCGCCGGTGTTGGTGACGGTGAAGGCGACGTCCCAGGCGTGGGGGCCGGTCTCGCGCACGTCCAGATCGGAGTACTCGAACCGGGTGTAGGTCAGCCCGTGGCCGAAGGGGTAGGCGACCTCGGTGCCCAGCGTGTCGTGGTGCCGGTAGCCGACGTAGCGGCCCTCGCCGTACACGACGTGGCCGTCGGAGCCGGGGAAGTGCAGGTGGGACGGTACGTCGGCGAGGCGCAGCGGGATCGTCTCGGTGAGCCGTCCGGACGGGCTGTGCGTGCCGAGCAGCAGGTCGGCCAGCGCCGCGCCGCCCGCCTGGCCGAGCAGCCAGCCCTCCAGGACGGCCGAGGCGAGGTGCCGCCACCCGGCCACCGACACGACCCCGCCGTTGGACAGCACGACGACCACCCGCGGGCACACCTCGGCCACCCGCCGCAGCAGCTCCACCTGGACGCCGGGCAGGTCGATCGAGGTGCGGTCGAAGCCCTCGGACTCGGCGGACTCGGGCAGGCCGAGGAACACCACCGCCACTTCGGCCGCCGCCGCGCTCTCCACCGCCTCCCGCTCCAGATCGGCGTCGGCCTCGCCGTCGAGCCGGTAGCCGGCGGCGAACGTCAGCCCCTCGACGGCCCGGCCGAGGGCGTCGAGCGCGCTGTCCAGACGGGTGGGCACCACGTGCGAGCTGCCGTGCCCCTGGTAGCGCGGGGTGCGGGCGAGCTCGCCCAGCACGGCCACGCGCAGGCCGGGGGCGAGCGGCAGCACGCCGTCGTTCTTCAGCAGCACGGCGGAGGCGCGGGCGGCCTCGCGGGCCAGCTCGTGGTGCTCGTCGACGTCCCAGCCGTCGTGCCGCTCGCGGCCGGCGACGCGTTCGGCGAGCCTGGCGACGCGGCCCGCCGCCAGGTCGAGCACGGACTCGGGCAGGCGGCCCGAGCGCACCGCGTCCTCGATCAGGCCGTCGGTGCCGGTGGGCGGCATCTCCAGGTCCAGGCCCGCTTCGAGGGCCGCCACCCGGTCGTTGACCGCGCCCCAGTCCGACATCACCAGGCCGTCGAAGCCCCACTCCTCGCGCAGCAGGCCGGTCAGCAGCCGGCGGTGCTGGGAGGCGTACACGCCGTTGACGCGGTTGTAGGAGCACATGATCGCGTACGGGCGGGCCTCGCGGACGATGTGCTCGAAGGCGGGCAGGTAGATCTCGCGCAGCGTGCGCTCGTCGACGTCCGCGCTGATGCGCATGCGGTCGGTCTCCTGGTTGTTGACCGCGAAGTGCTTGACGCAGGCCCCTACGCCGCGCGACTGGACGCCGGTGACCAGCGCCGCCCCCATCACCCCGGTCAGGTACGGATCCTCCGAGAAGTACTCGAAGTTGCGACCGCACAGCGGCGACCGCTTGATGTTCACCCCCGGGCCCAGCACGACGTCCACCCCCAGCGCGGCGGCCTCCTTGGCCAGCGCCGCGCCCACCCGGCGAGCCAGGGCTGGGTCCCACGAGGAGCCGAGGGCCACGGCGGGCGGGAAGCACGTGGCGGGCTCGCTGCGGGTCAGCCCGAGCGCGTCGCCGCCGTCCACGCGCTGGCGGCGGATGCCGTGCGGCCCGTCGGACAGCGTCAGCGCGGGCACCGCGTCGCGGACCGCCGTGGTGTGCCAGGTGTCGCTCCCGGACGTGAGCGACGCCTTCTCTGCCGTGGTGAGGTCGGGGGGAAGAGCCATGGAAAACCTCGTTATCTGGGATGCAGTCCTAGTTGCTTGAGGAAGGTGATGACGGCGGCATGCATGTCCACCTGGTCCGGGTCGAGCAGCCATTGCGTCTGCAGGCCGTCGATGAGCGCGATGAGCTGCTGGGCGACGGCGTCGGGGTCGTGGTCGAGCGGCGGCGTGGCGCGTTCGAACAGGGCGCCGAGCAACCACGCGGCCTGCCGGCGCAGCCGGCGGTAGCGCTTGACGAAGTAGTCGTGGGCGGGATGGCCGGGATCGGCGGCCTCGCCGGAGATCTTCACGTACAGCCCGACCAGGCCGGGCGTGCTCATGTTCCTGGCGACCTGGGCGATCGCGCGGTCGAGCAGTTCCTCGGGTGACAGGCCGTCGGTGGGGCCGTGCATCAGCTCGCCGTCGACCTCGTCGCGGCGGCTGAGCACCTGGATGAGCAGGCTCTCCTTGCCGGGGAAGTGGTGCAGCAGCCCGGCGTGGGTCAGGCCCGCGTGCGCGGCGATGTCGCGCAGCGACACCGCGTGGAAGCCCGAGCGGGAGAACAGCTCCGTGGCGGAGTCGAGGATGCGGGCGCGCGTGCGCTCGCCCTTGCTGCCTCGGCGTGGCATCGGTTCGGTCACCGACCGGCCCTTTCTGGGGGTCTGGGGGCACGCGGGCTGCGCATGCGTGCCACGGTACGGCGAGATCGGCCCTCCACCGGCCCGCCCAAGAACCTACCACGTGGTTAGTTTCGCGGCGTACGCCCGCCGCCCTCTAGAGCCAGTCGCGGCGTTTGAAGACCATGTAGAGCACCATGCACACCGCCGCCATCAGCAGGATCGCGAACGGGTAGCCGAACACCCAGTGGGTCTCGGGCATGAAGTCGAAGTTCATCCCGTAGATGGTGCCGACCAGCGTCGGGGCGAACAGGATGGCCGCCCACGCGGAGATCTTCTTGACCTCCTCGCCCTGCTGGATGCTGGCCTCGGTCATGCGGGCCATCTCCGCGTTCTGGGCCTGGGTCACCAGCGTCGAGTTGACCACCAGGATGTTCTGCAACATCTGGCGGAAGGCCGAGATGCGCTCGGTCACCGTGATCGCGTGGTCGGCGACGTCGCGCAGGTAGCTCTGCAGCTCGTCGTTGACGCCGTACTTGGCGGCGCCGGCGATGAAGCCGTGGATCATGCCCACCAGCGGCGCGGTTGCCCGCTGGAACTCGATCACCTCGCCGGACAGCTCGTAGACGCGCCGCGACACCGAGGGGTCGCCGCTGAAGACCTCGACCTCGATCTCCTCGATGTCCTTCTGCAGCCCGGCCACCACCGGCGCGTAGCCGTCGACCACGGCGTCGAGGATCGCGTACAGGACGGCCTGCGGGCCCTGGCGCAGCAGGTCGGGGTCGGACTCCATCCGCTTGCGCACCCCCTGCAGGTCGGGGGCCTCGGCGTGGCGCACGGTGATCACGAAGTTGGGGCCGACGAAGACGTGCAGCTCGCCGAAGGCCACCTCCTCCACGTCGTCGAGGTAGCGGGCGGCGCGCAGCACCACGAACAGCGTGTCGCCGTAGCGGTCGGCCTTGGCCCGCTGGGAGCCGACGATCGCGTCCTCCAGCGCCAGCTCGTGCAGCTCGAACTCCTCGGCGAGCTTGACCAGCTCCCACTCCTTCGGACGGTAGAGGCCGATCCAGGCCATGCTGTCCGGCATCTGCTTGAGGCGTTCGAAGGCGTCGGCGAGCGAGCCGGGGTTGTCGACCCGCTCGCCGTTCTGGTAGACGGCATTGTCGATGACGGTGGGCCGGTAGGGGTGCTCCTCGCTGGCGCGCGGGTCCATCGAGTGCTCCGGCGCCTCCTCGCGGTTGTCACCGCTGCGCCTGAACCCCTTCACCCTGGCCATGCACCCTCCGATCCCGGTTGTGTGAGAACTACTGCGACAGGCTGTCGAGCTCCTGGGTCGCCCGGTCCCTGATGGTCTTGCGCCACATCGGCGTCCAGCCGAACAGCAGCCCCTGCGGCCTGCCGAGAGCCATTCTGGACCAGCGCCTGAAGTCGAACTCGTCGTGGTGGCGGACGATGAGGTCGTCCTCGAACCTGAACAGCGCGTCGATCTCGTTGACGACCGTGCGGCCGGTGGAGGAGAAGGTGTAGCCGGCCGTCCAGTGGGCCGAGCCGCTGAACTCGTCGGCCTGGACGTCGCGGTAGGTGCATCTCAGCCCGTCGCGCACGCCGAGCTGCAACCGCCACATCGCCATCACCCGGTCGCGGCCCTCGACCTCCTGGAAGATGGGGTCGCCGAAACTGATCTCGGGGTGGTAGCAGCGCTCCATGGCCGCGAAGTCCGCGCGGCCCAGAGCGTCGTAGAAGGCGCTGATGAGCGCCACGTGCCGATCGTTCACCTTGCTATCGAATCATGGCCGCACCGTTGTCCCAGCACACCGCCCGCAGCCACTGCTCGCCGAGGTCCAGGCGGGCGAGTGCGTCGAGCTGGTGCGCGTAGGGGTGCGGGATCGTCGGGAAATCGCTGCCGAGCACCACCTTCCCCGAAAGCCCGAGATCACGCAGAACAGGGCGCAATCGGGTGGGAAACGGCATGCCGCGCTCGGAGAAGTCGGTGAAGGCCATGGTGGTGTCCAGGGCCACCCGCTCATGGCGGACGGCCAGCTCGAAGAACGGCTCGTACTCCGGCATGCCCAGATGCGCGATGACCGCCCGCAGCCGTGGATGGGCGGCCAGCACCGCGCCGATCGGCCCCGGCCCCACGTGCCCGCCGGGCACGGGCACCGAGCTGGCGTGCACGACCACGGGCACGCCCGACTCCGCCAGCAGCCCCCAGACCTCGGTCAGCTCGGGCGCGGCCGGGTCGAAGCCGCCGACCTGGAGGTGCACCTTGAAGATCTGGACGCCGTCCGCCAGCGCCGCGCGCACGTAGTCGGCGACGCCGGGCTCGGGGTAGAACGTCGCCGACGGCAGGCAGTCGGGGTTGCGGCGGGCGAAGTCGAGCGTCCAGGCGTTGAGGTCGCGCGCCATGTCCGGCCGGTGCGCGTACGCCAGGGCGGGGAAACGCCGTACGCCCATCTCGCGCAGCCTGGTCAGCCGCTCCTCGACCGGCCGTTCGTACTCGATCTTCCAGCCGGCGCCCATCAGCGGGCCGCCGTGGTTGAAGTGATGCCAGACCCGGCGTTCCATTCGTTCGGGCAGGAAGTGCACATGCAGGTCGATCAGACCCGGCAGCCCGAGCTCGCGCCACCACGCCGGAACGTCCGCGTCAGAATGTAGTTCTGCGGCCACAACCGGGACTTTACCCGGCTAGTGTTTCTCCTCGATGGACATGCTCTGGGCCCACCTGATCAAGGTTCAGCCTGACCCCGACCCCTGGGTCGTGCTGGTCTCGGCGCTGGCCGCGCTCGCGGTCGTCGCGTTCCGCACACCCTGGCAGGTGTCCAGGGGCCTGATCACGATCGCCCACGAGGGCGGTCACGCGGTCATGGCGCTGCTCACCCGCCGCAAGCTCGAAGGCATCCGGCTCCACTCCGACACCTCCGGCGTCACGCTGACCAGGGGCCGCCCCAACGGCCCCGGCATGGTGCTGACCGCGCTCGCCGGTTACCTGGCCCCCCTCGCTGCTGGGGCTGGCCGCCGCCTGGCTGACCGAGCAGGGTCGCATCACGCTGCTGATCTGGAGCGTGCTGCTCTTCCTGGTGTGCATGCTGCTGCTGATCCGCAACCTCTACGGCGCGCTGATCCTGCTGGTCACCGGCGGCGCGGTGTTCGCCCTGTCCATGTACGCCCCCGCCGAGGTCCAGCAGACCGTGGCCCTGGTCGCGACGTGGTTCCTGCTGTTCGGCGGCGTCCGGCCGATCGTCGAGCTGCAGCGCAAGCGGCGCAGGCGGCAGGCCAGAGACTCCGACGCCGACCAGCTCGCCCGGCTGACGTTCCTGCCCGGCGGCTTCTACGTCTTCTTCTTCCTGGTCGTGGCCGCCGTGTCGGTGGTGTTCGGCGCGTACCTGATGAACCCGTTGACCCCCTGAAAGCCGAAATTTCACATTAAACTCACCGGCAACAGGGGGGAGTGCCGTGTTGCCAGCCGAGGACGCGCCCGGCTACCGGGTGCTCGATCAGGCGGGCCAGGGCGGTTTCGCCGTCGTCTACCGCGCCTACCAGGAGCGCCTCGACCGGGTCGTGGCGCTGAAGGTCCTGTCGGTCGACCGGGTCGACCAGCGCACCATGCGCCGCTTCCAGCGCGAGCTCCGGCTCACCGGCCGCCTGACCGGCCATCCCAACGTCGTGACCGTCTTCGACACCGGCGTGACGCGCTCGGGCAAGCCGTACATCGCGATGGACTTCTTCGAGAACGGCTCGCTGCGCGACAAGGTCCGCAAGGAGGGGCCGCTCGGGGTGCCCGACGTGCTGCGCGCGGGCGTCAAGCTGGCCGGCGCGCTGGCCGCCGTGCACGAGGCCGGGGTGCTGCACGGCGACATCAAGCCGCAGAACATCCTCGTCTCCCGCTACGGCGAGCCCGCCATCGCCGACTTCGGCGTCGCCAGGGTGGTGGACTCCGCGGAGATCTCGGCCACCTCCCAGGCGTTCACCCCGCTGCACGCCGCCCCGGAGGTGCTCACCGGGCAGCCGCACTCGGCCTCCGGCGACATCTACTCCCTGGGCTCGACGCTCTACCACCTGCTGGCCGGGCAGCCCGCCTTCCACAACCCGGCCGACCCGTCGATCGCGCCGCTGATGTACCGGGTGCTGAGCCTCGACCCGCCGCCGATCAACCGGCCGGACGTGCCGCCGGCGGTGTTCGGGACGATCCTGCACGCGATGTCCAAGCAGCCCGAGCGGCGGCCCGGCTCGGCCAGGGAGCTGGCGCGGCGGTTGCAGGAGGTGCAGGCCGAGCTGGGGTTGTCGGTGACCGACCTGGTGGGCCAGGATCCGGGGCCGGGGCCCGCGACGTCCACCGTCCCGCGCCGCCCGCAGGGCCCGCCGCATCCAGGCGACTCCTCCCTCCCCGCCACCGGCAGCCGGCTCGCCCACCCCCACGCCCCCGCACCCGCCCCGCCACCGCCCGGCCTTGCGGGGGACATGGGGGGAGCAAGGCGGGAGGCTCCCACGGCGGGAGGCGCGGCCGGAGCAAGGCGGGAGGCTCCCACGACGCCGCCCGCTGGGGCCGGGAGCCTCGGAAGGCGCCTGTTGATCGGGGGCGCGGTCGCGGCCGTGGCGATCGCCGGCACGGGCCTGGCCGTCTACCTGTCGCTGCGGCCGCCCGCCGGTCCGGGCCCCGCCGACCGGCGCGCCGAGGCCGCGACCCCCGCGGCGACCGCCGCCACCACCCCGCCGCCGATCAGCAAGCGGGACGTCGCCGCGCTCGCCCCCCGCAGGCTCAAGGTCACCGCCGACCGCGGCGCCCTGGTGGAGCTGAGCTGGGCGCTCCCGGCCGACGCCCGCCGCTACCCGGTCGTCCTGCAACGTTCGCGGGCGGGCGGGGGCGACGTGACCGTCGTCGCCCTCGGGCCGGGCGCCACCAGTGGCCGCGTCGCCGGGCTCGACCCGGACACCGGCTACTGCTTCCTGGTGGGCGTGCCGCTGCGCATCTCGGCGGCCACCACGGTCGCCTGGTCGAAGCCGGCCTGCGTCAGAGGGGCGCGCTCAGCCCAGTAGCTTGCGCGCCGCCTGCTCGATCTCCTCCTCCGACAGCAGCACGTGGTTGGCCGCGTCGCCCAGCGGGATGAAGCTGTCGGCCGAGGTCACCCGGGCCACCTGCCCCGTGAACCCGGCGTCGATCAGCTCGGTCGTCACGCCCTCGGACACGCCCCCGGAGTGGCGGGTCTCGTCGGCGATCAGCACCTTGCCGGTCAGCTCGGCCGCCCGCAGCAGGTCGTCCACCGGCAGCGGGGCCAGCCAGCGCAGGTCGAGGACGCGGCAGCCGTAGCCCTCCTGGGTGAGCCGGACCGCGGCGCGCAGGCTCATCCGCAGCCCGTTGCCGAACGTCACGATCGTCAGGTCACGGCCCTCGCCGTACGAGCGGGCCCGGCCGATGGGCACGTGCGTCTCGCGCCAGCGCCCCGGCGGCGTGTACGGCGCCAGCCAGCCGCCGTCGCCCTCCTCGAACAGGTCACGCGTGTGGTAGAGCGCGATCGGCTCCAGGAACACGCAGACCGACCCGGCCGTACGGGCGGCGGCCAGACAGGTGCGCAGCATGGCGGCGGCGTCGTCGGGACGGGCGGGCGAGGCGAGGACCAGGCCCGGGATGTCGCGCAGCGCGGCCACCGCGTTGTCGTTGTGGAAGTGGCCGCCGAAGCCCTTCTGGTAGGCGTAGCCGGCGACGCGGACGACCATGCCGTTGGTGTAGGCGCCGCGCGAGAAGAACGACAGGGTGGCGCCCTCGCCGCGGATCTGGTCGAGCGCGTTGTGCAGGTAGGCCAGGTATTGGATCTCCGGCACCGGCAGCTGGTTGGACACGGCCGAGCCGAGCGCGAGGCCGAGGATGGCCTGCTCGTCGAGGAGCGTGTCGAACACCCGCGAGCCGCCGAACCGCTTCTGCAGCCCCCGGGTGACGCCGTAGACGCCGCCCTTCCTGGCGACGTCCTCACCGAAGACCGTCATCTCGGGGTAGACCACCAGCGCGTCGGCGAGCGTGCGGTTGATGGTCTGCGACAACGTCAGCGGCTTCTCCAGCTCGGGCAGCGAGCCGGCGAACGCCTTCTCCCTGAGCGGGCCCTCGGCGGCGGTCGGGCTGATGTTGGCGATCAGGTCGGGACGGCGCGGCGCGATCGGCTCCATGACCTCCGCGGCCGAGCCGAGCCGCGGGGCGCGGGTGGTCTCCAGGGCGATGCGCAGGATGTGCTCGCGCGCCGACTCGTACGTCTTGAGCAGCTCCTCCGGCGTCTCCAGGCCGGCCTCCACCAGCAGCCGCGCGGTGCGGACGAGCGGGTCGCGCTCCATGTCGGCCCGCAGCTCCCGCTGGGTGCGGTAGGCCGACTCGACGTCGGACCCGGCGTGCCCCATCAGCCGCACGGTGGACAGGTGCAGGAACGCGGGGGAGCGGTTGGCGCGGACGTGCTGGACGGCGAGCGTGGCGGCGTCGTAGGCGTCGGCCAGGTCGCAGCCGTCGGCGGCGAAGTAGGCGATGCCCGGCCGCCGCGCCGCCGCCTCCACCCAGCCCTTGGGGGTGCGGACGCTGATGCCGATGCCGTTGTCCTCGCACACGAACAGGATGGGCAGCGGCTGCCCCTGGAAGGTGGCGTAGGAGGCGGTGTTGAGCCCGGTCAGGGCGCTGGCGTGGTTGATCGAGGCGTCGCCGAAGCTGCACACGGCGATGGCGTCGGGCGGCCAGGCCGACCGGTCGCCGAGCGCGGCGGCCCGCTCGATGGCGAAGGCCACGCCCACGGCGCGCGGCAGGTGGCTGGCGATCGTCGAGGTCTGCGGGATGACGGCCAGGTGGGGGTGGCCGAACACCTTGTGCCGGCCGCCCGCGATCGGCTCGTCGGCCGCCGCGGTGAGGCCCATCAGCACGTCGCGAAGGCCCTGCTCGGGCAGCCGGCCGGCCTGCTCGGACCTGGTCAGGTAGAAGGCGCCGGACCGGTAGTGGAGCAGCGCCGGGTCGCTCGCCCTGGCCGCGGCGGCGACCGCCGCGTTGCCCTCGTGGCCGGCCGACCCGATCGTGTAGAAGCCTTCGTCCTGCTCGCGGAGCCAGCGGGCGGCGATGTCGAGCAGGCGGCTGTCGAGCTGGCGCTGGAACAGGGTCCGGCACCGGTCGCCGGTGAGCGACGTGCCCTCGCGCACCGGGCCGCCGGGATCTCGGGCGGGGCCTGACTTCAGCGCCTCAACGGATTGGATGAAATGTGTCTCAACAGTGTCGCGCGCCACACCCTGATTATGTCCGTCATCGCCGCCGCCGTCTGCCGGAGTGCATGACAGATTGTGGCCCGGTCCGTTTGACCCGGATCCGTGACCGTTTGCAGAGGTCTACGACGCTTCAGGGTTTTCGTCCGGCCTGACGGCGCTGTCTGTCAGTTAGTGATTGTTAACGCTGGCCTCGATGGCGGCGCGGGCCATCGTGTGCAGCAGGGGGCGCATGTCGTGCGGGGCCAGCTCGCCCGCGCTGTGGGGCGTCGAGTTGAGCAGGCCGAAGACCGCGTGCGTCGCCGCGCGCAGCCGGGCCGGCGGGCACGCCGGGTGCAGCTCGGCCAGCGCGGTCACCCACTCCTCTACGTAGAGGCGCTGCAACCGCCTGATCCTGCGCCGCTCCGGCTCGGGCACGTTGCCCAGCTCGCGGTCGTGCACGGTGATCAGTGCCGGCTGGTCGAGCGCGAACGTGATCTGCACGTTGAGCAGCGCGTCGAGCGTCTCGGCCGGCCCGTCGGAGGAGGTCGCCACCGCCACCGCCGACTCCCGCAGCCGCGAGCTGACGTCGAGCAGCATCTCGGCGAGCAGCGCCTCCTTGCCGCTGAAGTGCCGGTAGAGCGCGGGGCCCGAGACGCCGACCGCGCCCCCGATGTCCTCGATGGAGACCCCGTGGAAACCGCGCGCGGCGAACAGCCGGGCGGCCGCCGCGAGGATCTCCATGCGCCTTCTGCCGCGCTCGCGGGTAGGTGTGGAGGCAGTGGTCACGTCTCACATGCTAGACGATTACGTTAATGATGACTAACATCTCGGCCATGACGAGAGGGGACTCATGAGCGACTGGCCGGTGCTGAAGACGGCCGTGGCGCCCGGGAGCGAGGCGTACAAACGCAACGCCGAGCTCAACGAGCGGCTGGCCGCCGAGCTGCTCGAACGGCTGGCCGCGGCGGCGCTCGGCGGTCCCGAGCGGTCGCGGCAGCGCCACGTCGAGCGCGGCAAGCTGCTGCCACGCGACCGCGTCGACGGGCTGCTCGACCCGGGTTCCCGCTTCCTGGAGCTGTCGCCGCTGGCGGCCGGCGGCCTCTACGACGACCAGGCGCCCGCCGCCGGGATCATCACCGGCGTCGGCAGGGTGGCCGGGCGCGAGTGCGTGGTCGTGGCCAACGACGCGACCGTCAAGGGCGGCACGTACTACCCGATGACCGTCAAGAAGCACCTGCGCGCGCAGGAGGTGGCCCTGCACAACCACCTGCCCTGCATCTACCTGGTCGACTCCGGCGGCGCGTTCCTCCCCAGGCAGGACGAGGTCTTCCCCGACCGGGAGCACTTCGGGCGCATCTTCTACAACCAGGCCACGATGTCGGCCCGCGGCATCCCGCAGATCGCCGCGGTGCTCGGCTCGTGCACCGCCGGCGGCGCGTACGTGCCGGCCATGAGCGACGAGGCGGTCATCGTCCGCGGCCAGGGCACGATCTTCCTGGGCGGTCCGCCCCTGGTGAAGGCGGCCACCGGCGAGGAGGTCACGGCCGAGGAGCTGGGCGGCGGCGACCTGCACTCCCGGGTCAGCGGCGTCACCGACCACCTGGCCGAGGACGACGCCCACGCCCTGGCCATCGTCCGCGACATCGTCTCGACGCTGGCCCCCGGGCCCCCCGCCCCTGGGACACGGTCGCCCCCGAGGAGCCGCGGCACGACCCGCGCGACCTCTACGGCCTCGTCCCGGCCGACACCCGCCAGCCCTACGACGTGCGTGAGGTCATCGCCCGCCTGGTGGACGGCTCGCGCTTCCTGGAGTTCAAGGCCGAGTACGGCTCCACCCTGGTCACCGGCTTCGCCCACCTGCACGGCCACCCGGTGGGCATCGTGGCCAACAACGGCATCCTGTTCAGCGAGTCGGCGATGAAGGGCGCGCACTTCATCGAGCTGTGCGACCAGCGCCGCATCCCGCTGGTGTTCCTGCAGAACATCAGCGGGTTCATGGTCGGCAAGGCGTACGAGGCGGGCGGCATCGCCAAGCACGGCGCCAAGATGGTGACGGCCGTGTCGTGCGCGCGGGTGCCCAAGTTCACGGTGGTGATCGGCGGCTCGTTCGGGGCGGGCAACTACGCCATGGCCGGACGGGCGTACTCGCCCAGGTTCCTGTGGATGTGGCCCAACGCCCGCATCTCGGTCATGGGCGGCGAGCAGGCGGCGAACGTGCTGACCACGGTCGGCAACGCCGACCCCGACGCCATCCGCGCCCAGTACGAGCACCAGGGCAACCCCTACTACTCCACCGCCCGGCTCTGGGACGACGGCGTGATCGACCCGCTCGACACCCGCACCGTCCTCGGTCTGGCCCTGTCCGCGGCGGCCAACGCGCCGCTCGAACCCGCCGGCTACGGCGTCTTCCGGATGTGATCATGTTCTTCGACCGTGTTCTCATCGCCAACCGGGGCGAGATCGCCGTCCGGGTCGTCCGGACGCTGCGCGCGCTCGGCGTCGAGTCGGTGGCGGTGTTCACGCCGCCGGACGCGGGCGCCAGGCACGCCCGCGAAGCAGACATCGCCCTCGAAGTCTCGAAATATCTGGACATCGAGGCGATCGTTGAGGCGGCGCTCGCCTCCGGCGCGCAGGCCGTGCACCCCGGCTACGGCTTCCTGGCCGAGAACGCCGCGTTCGCGCGGCGCTGCGCCGAGGCCGGGCTCGTCTTCGTCGGCCCGTCCCCCGAGGCCATCGACGCCATGGGTGACAAGATCCGCGCCAAGGCCACGGTGTCGGCGGCCGGCGTGCCGGTCGTCCCCGGCGGGGCCGAGCCGGGCGACGACCTGGCGGAGTGGGCCGAGTTCCCGGCGCTGATCAAGCCGTCCGCGGGCGGCGGCGGCAAGGGCATGGTGCTGGTGCGCTCGGCCGCCGAGCTGCCCGACGCGCTGGAGTCGGCCCGCCGTACGGCGCGGGCGGCGTTCGGCGACGGCACCCTGCTCATCGAGCGCTACGTCGAGAACCCCCGGCACATCGAGATCCAGGTCATGGCCGACGCCCACGGCAACGTCGTGCACCTGGGCGAGCGCGAGTGCAGCCTGCAGCGACGGCACCAGAAGATCATCGAGGAGGCGCCGTCGCCCTTCGTGACCCCCGCCATGCGCGCCGACATGGGCGCCGCGGCCGTCGAGGCCGCCCGCTCGGTCGGGTACGTCGGCGCGGGCACGGTCGAGTTCATCGTCGACGGCACCACCGGCTCCTACCACTTCATGGAGATGAACACCCGGCTCCAGGTCGAGCACCCGGTCACCGAGCTGGTCACCGGCCTGGACCTGGTGGAGCTGCAGTTGCGCGTCGCGGCCGGCGAGCCGCTGCCGTTCGGCCAGGAGCAGGTGAGGCTCGACGGCCACGCCGTCGAGGCGCGGGTCTACGCCGAGGACCCGGCGCGCGGCTTCCTGCCCAGCGGCGGGCGTGTGCTGGCCCTGCGTGAGCCCGGCGACGACGGGCCGGGCCGGGTGCGGGTCGACTCCGGCCTGGCCGAGGACGGCGTCGTCGGCAGCGACTACGACCCCATGCTGTCCAAGGTGATCGCCTGGGCGCCGGAGCGCGGGGCGGCGCTCAGGGCGCTCGACCGGGCGCTCGCCCGTACCGCGGTGCTGGGCGTGGTCACCAACGTGCCGTTCCTGCGCGCGCTCGCCCGCCACCCCGCGGTCGTGGCGGGCGAGCTGGACACCGGCCTGGTCGAACGGGTACTGCCCGAGCTGCTGCCGGAGTCCGGCGTGCCGCGCGAGGTGGCCGCGGCGGCGGCGCTGATCTTCCACACGCTGCCGCAGGGCCCCGACCCCTGGCAGGTCACCGACGGCTGGCGGGTCGGCGAGCCCGCCTGGACGACCTGGCGGCTGGAGTCGCGCGTCGGCGTGCACGCGGTGCCCGTCCGCGGCCTGCCCGGCCGTTCGGCCGAGGTGCTGCTCGACGGCGAGGCGGTGCCCGCCCGGATCACGACCGGCGGCGGCGAGGCGGCCGTCACGCTCGGCGGCCGGACCGCCCGCTACCTGACCGCCCGCCACGGCGACACGCTCTGGCTCGGCAAGGACGGCGAGTCGTGGGCGTTCACCCGCCACCTCATCGGCGACCCGGGCGACCGGCCCGGCGCGGCCGCGGCCGGCGACGGCGTGGTCAGGAGCCCCATGCCCGGCACCGTCCTGCTGGTCAAGGTGCAGCCCGGCGACCAGGTGAGCAAGGGGCAGCCGCTGGTCGTCGTCGAGGCCATGAAGATGGAGCACACGGTCACCGCCCCGTGCGACGGCGTGGTCGCCGAGCTGCCCGTCCAGCCGGGCAGGCCGGTCGACATGGACGCCGTGCTGGCCGTGGTCACCGGTGAGGAGGCGTGATGCCGTACCGCATGCAAGGGCTTCCCGAGCGGGTCACGGTCTACGAGGTGGGCCCGCGCGACGGCCTGCAGAACGAGTCGGCGATCGTGCCGGTCGAGGTGAAGGCGGAGTTCATCGACCGGCTGGCCGACGCCGGCCACCGGGTCATCGAGGCGACCAGCTTCGTGCACCCCAAGTGGGTGCCGCAGCTGGCCGACGCCGGTGAGCTGCTCGGCCGCCTCGACCGCAGGCCAGGCGTGCGCTACCCGGTGCTGGTGCCCAACGAGCGCGGGCTCGACCGGGCGCTGGAGCTGGGCGTCACCGAGATCGCGATCTTCGCCAGCGCCACCGAGACCTTCGCCGCCAAGAACCTCAACCGCACGCTGGAGAGCCAGTTCGACATGTTCGAGCCGGTCGTGGCCAGGGCGCTGGAGCACGGGCTGCGGGTGCGCGCGTACGTGTCGATGTGCTTCGGCGACCCCTGGGAGGGGCCCACGCCGGTCGGGCAGGTCGTCGCGGTCGGCGAGCGGCTGCTCGGGCTCGGCTGCTACGAGCTGTCGCTCGGCGACACGATCGGCGTCGGCACGCCGGGCCACGTCACCGAGCTGATCGGCGCGTTCGGCGGCCCCGAGCGGCTCGCCGTGCACTTCCACGACACCTACGGGCAGGCGCTCGGCAACACGCTCGCCGCCCTCAAGGCGGGCGTGACCACCGTCGACGCCTCCACCGGCGGCATCGGCGGCTGCCCGTACGCCGAGTCCGCCACCGGCAACCTGGCCACCGAAGACCTCGTGTGGATGTTGCGCGGGCTCGGCATCGAGACCGGGCTCGACCTGGACAAACTCGTGTCCACCAGCACCTGGCTGGCCGAGCGGCTGGGCCGGCCCAGCCCCTCGCGCGTCGTCCAGGCCCTCGCGAAAGGCTGATCATGCTGAACGACGAATACCAAGAGTTGCGCAAGACCGTCGAGGCGTTCGCCCGTGACGTGGTGGCGCCCGTGATCGGCGACTACTATGAGCGCGAGGAGTTCCCCTACGACATCGTGCGCAAGATGGCCGACATGGGGCTGTTCGGCCTGCCGTTCCCGGAGGAGTACGGCGGCATGGGCGGCGACTACTTCGCGCTGTGCCTGGCCCTGGAGGAGCTGGCCCGCGCCGACTCCAGCGTGGCGATCACCCTGGAGGCCGCGGTCTCGCTGGGCGCGATGCCGATCTACCGGTTCGGCACCGACGAGCAGCGCCAGGAGTGGCTGCCCCGGCTGGCCTCCGGCGAGATGCTGGGCGCGTTCGGGCTGACCGAGCCCGGCGGCGGCTCCGACGTGCCGGGCGGCATGCGGACGACCGCCGTGCTCGACGGCGGCGAATGGGTGATCAACGGGACGAAGGCGTTCATCACCAACTCCGGCACCGACATCACCGGCGTGATCGGCGTGGCCGCGCTCACCGGCGAGCGGGAGATCTCCACGATCCTGGTGCCGAGCGGCACGCCGGGGTTCACCGTCTCCAAGAAGTACTCCAAGGTCGGCTGGAACGCCTCCGACACCCGCGAGCTGTCCTTCTCCGACTGCCGGGTGCCCGCCGCCAACCTGCTCGGCGAGCGGGGACGCGGCTACGCGCAGTTCCTGCAGACCCTCGACGAGGGCCGCATCGCCATCGCCGCGCTCAGCGTGGGCCTGGCCCAGGGCTGCGTGGACGAATGCCTCAAGTACGTCAGGGACCGCAAGGCGTTCGGCCACCCGATCGGCCACTACCAGGCCATCCAGTTCAAGATCGCCGACATGGAGGTGCGCGCGCACACCGCCCGCCTGGCCTACTACCACGCGGCCGAGAAGATGCTGGCCGGGGTGCCGTTCAAGAAGGAGGCGGCGATCGCCAAGCTGGTGTCCTCGAACGCGGCCATGGACAACTCCCGCGACGCCACCCAGGTGTTCGGCGGGTACGGCTTCATGAACGAGTTCCCGGTCGGCCGCTTCTACCGCGACGCCAAGATCCTGGAGATCGGCGAGGGCACCAGCGAGGTGCAGCGCATGCTCATCGCCCGCCAGCTCGGCCTCGGCGACCTCTGACCGGACGCCGTACCGGACGTCACGGCACACTCCCGTGGCACGATGGACGAAAGGGCACAGAGGTTCTAGTGTCGTACCTCATGACGGCGGACGATCTTCTCATCAGGAGGGCGGAGAAGGCGGACGCGGACGAGGTGTTCGCATTGGCGCGCGAGTTCGGGCTGACCTTCAGGCCGGAGCGCGCGGCCTTCGACGCCGCGCTCCCGCAACTCCTGCGCAACGAGGACGCCCTGCTGCTCACGGCCGTCGTGGGCGGACGCGTCCACGGATACCTGCTGGGGTTCGTGCACCTGACGCTGTTCGCCAACGGGCCGGTCGCCTGGGTCGAGGAGGCGATGGTCCAGTCGGGCTCGCGCCGGCAGGGCATCGGCCGCCGGCTGCTGGAGGAGTTCGAGGCGTGGGCGCGTACCCGGCGGGCCGGGTACGTGGCGATGGCCACCCGGCGGGCGCCGGAGTTCTACCACGCCCTGGGCTACGAGGCGTCGGCCACCTTCTTCCGCAAGGTTTTGCGCTGACAGACGACGGCCCGGAGTTTCGGTCCGTTTTGTCGGTGTTTGATGGCATCCTTGGGGCGTGAGCATTCACACCGTCAGCCCCCTGTTCGTCGGGCGCGCCCGCGAGCTGCACGCTCTGGGCGACGCCCTGGTCAGAGCACGTGCGGGCGCGTCGTCCACCGTGCTCGTCGGTGGCGAGGCGGGGGTCGGCAAGACCCGCCTGATCAGCGAGTTCATCGACCGGGCGGGCGATGCGCGGGTGCTCGTCGGCGGCTGCCTGGAGCTGGGCACCGAGGGCCTGCCGTTCGCGCCGTTCACGGCCGTGCTGCGCGGGCTCGTGCGCGAGCTCGGGCGCGACGGCGTGGCGACGCTGGTGCCCGGGGGCACGACGCGCGGGCTGGCCCGGCTGCTGCCCGAGTTCGGCGAGCCGGACAAGGACGGCGCCGAGGCGCGGGCCCGGCTGTTCGAGCAGGTGCTCGGGCTGCTGGAGCGCCTGGCCGAGGAACGTCCGGTGCTGCTGGTGGTCGAGGACGCCCACTGGGCCGACCGTTCCACCCGCGACCTGCTGTCCTTCCTGGTCCGCTACCAGCGCACGGCGGCCCGGCTGATGATCGTGGTCACCTACCGCACCGACGAGCTCCACCGCACCCATCCGCTCCGGCCGATGCTGGCCGAGCTGGGCCGTATCGAGTGGGTGAGCCGGGTCGAGCTGCGCAGGCTCACCCGCAGGGAGGCCGTCGCGCAGGCGGCCAGCATCCTGCGGCGCGAGCCGTCGGCCGCCGCGATGGACCTGATCTACGCCCGCAGCGAGGGCAACCCGCTGTTCGTCGAGGCGCTGCTGAGCGAGGCCGACGGCGGCGACATGCTCCCCGAGTCCCTGCGCGACCTGCTGCTGGCCAGCGTCGAGCGGTTGCCCGACGAGACCCAGGAGCTGCTGCGGGTGGCCAGCGCGGGCGGCCAGCGCATCGAGCACGACCTGCTGAGCGCGGTGGCCGGGCTCGACGACACCGCCCTGTCGCGGGCGCTGCGCCCCGCCGTGGCGGGCAACGTGCTGGTGGTAGACGGCGAGGGCTACGGCTTCCGGCACGCGCTCATCCGCGAGGCGCTCCACGACGACCTGCTGCCCGGCGAGCACACCCGCCTCCACACCCGCTACGCCGAGGCACTCGAACGCGACCTGTCGATCCTGCCCGCCCCGCGCGGCGCGATCGAGCTGGCCCACCACTGGCACTCCGCCCACGACTCCACCTGGGCGCTGGTCAGCGCCTGGCGCGCGGCCGCCGCGGCCCGCAAGTCCACCGCCTACGACGAGCAGCTCAGGATGCTCTCGCGGGTGCTGGAGCTGTGGGACCAGGTTCCCGACGCCGCCGAGCGCATCGGCTGCGGCCGCCTCGACGTGCTGCGGCAGACCGCCACGGTCGCCCACCTCGCCGGCGAGTACGAACGCAGCCTGGCCATGGCCGGGGCCGCGCTCGCCGAGGTCGACCTCGACGCCGACCCGATCACCGCGGCCACCCTGCTGCGCCAGCGCGGCCTGACCCGCTACGACCTGGGCCGCGCCGGTTATCTCGACGACCTGCGCCAGGCGGCCGAGCTGGTGCCCGCCGAGCCGCCGACCAAGCTGCGCGGCCAGGTCCTGGAGACGCTGGCGCGCATGCTGCACCGTCCGGAGGACTGGCCGGAGAAGCTGGCGACGGCGCAGCTCGCCATGGAGATCGGCCACGAGATGGGCGACGCCAACGTCGAGGCCCACGCGCTCATCAGCCTCGCCTGGGCGCGGTCCCGCTTTTCCGACATCGAGGCCCAGCTCGGGCAGTTCGCCGAGGCGCGCCGGGTCGCCCGCGCCCAGGGCGCCTACAACGCGCTGATGCGCTGCGCGATCTCCGAGTCCGACGCGCTGGAGGGCGCAGGACGGCACGAGCGGGCCGCCCAGGTCGCCCGCGAGGGCGTGCAGGAGGCCGGGCACTACGGCCTGGCGCGCACGTCCGGCACGTTCCTGGCGATCAACCTGACCGAGCCGCTGCTCTCGCTGGGCCGCTGGGACGAGGCGCTCCAGGTGGTCGAGCAGGCGCTCGACCTCGCGCCGCCGGCCCCCTACCGGGCCAGCCTCCAGGGGTTCGTGATGGACATCGCGCTCGCGCGGGGGCAGATCGACCGGGCCGACAGGCTGCTGTCGTCCTCCGCCAGTGTGTTCGCGCGCGGCACCTACCGGGACCAGACCGTGCTGCCGCAGCTGCGCAGGCAGGTCCTGCTGCTGCGGGCGCAGGGGCGGCTCGGCGAGGCGCTGGAGGCCGCGGCCCGGGGGCTGGAGAAGCAGGACCTGCGGCCCTCGCCGCGCTACGCCTGGCCGCTGCTGGTGACGTTCGCGCAGCTCGCCCGGCCCGCTCTCGGCGAGGCCGGCGCGCCGCACGCGGGGGTGGCGGCGGCCGTCGTGGCGCGGCTGCGGGAGGTGGCGCGGGAGCTGGCCGTCGACGGCGACCTCCAGGAGGCGCAGCGGCTGACGTTCGCGGCGCTGACCGGGCCGGAGGAGGGGCTCGGCGGGGCGGCCCAGCTCAAGGCGTGGGAGTCGGCGGTGGCGGCCTGGGCGGGGTTGCGGCAGCCGTACGCGGAGGCGCAGTGCCTGGTGGGGGCCGCCCAGGCGGCGCTGGCCGAGGGCGACCGGCGGGGCGCGGCCGCGATGGTGGCGCGGGCGCGGGAGCTGGCCGCGCAGCTGGGCGCCACGCCGCTGCTCGAACAGCTCGACGTGTTCGGACGGCGGGCCCGCGTCGGCGGCGCCGACGAGCCCGACGGACCGCCGCTGGGGCTGACCGCGCGCGAGCTGGAGGTGCTGCGCGAGGTGAGCAACGGGCGCAGCAACCGGGAGATCGCCGCGGCGCTGTTCATCTCGGTGAAGACGGTCAGCGTGCACGTCTCCAACATCCTGGCCAAGCTGGGCGTCGCCACCCGCGGCGAGGCGGCGGCCACGGCCCACCGGCTGGGCCTGTTCGGGTGACCGCGTAGGCGCGAGCGTCAGCCGGTGAGCTGGGCCTCCAGGCGGTAGCCGTCCACCGTGACGTAGACCTGGTCGCCGGGGCGGGCGTTCAGGCGCATGAGCACCGGCTGCAGCGAGTCGAAGACCGGCTGGTGGCCCTGCCAGACCAGCACGATCGCGTTGTCGCCGGGCCCGGTCACCGACAGCAGGGTGCCCGGACGCATGCCGAGCTGGGCCGCGTAGCCCTCCGGCACCGGCACCGGGCCGCCCCTGAGGTGTTCCGGGGTGACCTCGATGCGCTGCCAGCGGCGCGGGTCGGACGACGGGCTCGGCAGCGGCGGAGGTGGCGTGGCCGGCGTTCCGGCCAGGCTGCCGGGCAGCATGCCCGACCGGCCGCCGGACAGCGCGGACAACGTGGCCAGGGCCGCCGAGGGGTCGATCGAGTTCGCGCCCGCCGTCGGGATGGGCTGGCCGCCCCGGTGGTGGTGGCCGTTGGCGCCCGGCGTACGGCGGGGGAGCGGCTGGGCGGGCTGCGGGGAGGCGTCCGCCGGGCCGGGGGCCGACTCCGAGGGCAGGGCGTCGAGCCACGCCTTGGCGGAGTGGGCGCGGATGCCCAGCTCGGCGAGCAGCTCCACGACGTCGGTGTCCGGCGGGGCGGCGGCCAGGACCTGCCGCGTACGGGCCTGGAGGCCGTGGATGTCGCCGACGACCAGCCAGCCGTCCTGGAGGCGGCGGTCGGGCATGAGCGTCACCAGGACCCGCCACAGAGGCGTGCGCAGCGACGGGACCATCGCGGGGTGGGCCGGGTCGGCGCCGATGAGCTGCTCCTCGGTGGCCGCCGCGCCGAGCCATTCGGTGAGCCGGAACATGTGGCCGGTGACCGGCGCGGACTCCGACGAGCGCAGCCAGTGCAGGACGCGTTCCTCGGCGGTGCGCTGGGCCTGGGAGAGCACCTCGCGGTCCACCAGCAGCTTGTGGGCCAGCGTGCGCAGGCTGACCGGGTCCTCGGCGAACAGCCGGTGCACGGCGACGGCCAGCTCCAGCTTGTCCAGGCTGCGGAACAGGCCGTCCACGACGCGGACCATCGCGTGGTCGGGGTCGGCGGGGACCTGGCCGGGAGCGGGCGTCCCGCCGGGGACGGGGGCGGCGTACGGGGGGCCGTCGGGGGCCTGCGGGCCGCCGTCCGGACGCCCGGCGGTGGGCCGCTGCGGCAGCCGTGCACCACCCTGCGCCGGGAAGGACCCGGTCTGAGGCCCACCGGACGGCTGCGCGGGGAACGACCCGGTCTGAGGCCCATTGGCAGGCTGAGCCGGGACCGACCCGGCCTGACGGCCGCCTTCGGGTTGAGCCGGGAACGAGCCGGTCTGGCGGGCGCCTTCGGGCTGGGCCGGGAACGAGCCGGTCTGGCGGGCGGCGTCGGGCTGGGCGGTGAAGGAGCCGGTCTGGTGTCCCTGGCCGCTCTCGGGCGGCGGGAGGAACGAGCCGGGCTGCTGGGCGGCGGGCCGGGCCGCGGCCGGGCGCTGCGGCAGGCCGCCCTCACCGGCCGGGGCCTGGCGCGGGGCGCCCTGGGGCTGAGCGGGGAAGGCGTCGCTGTGCGGGGTGAAGGCGGCGGGCGGGCGCTGGGGGCCGCTGCCGGGCTGGGCGGCGTACGCATCGGGCTCAGCCACCGGGACGGCCGGGAAGGACCCCGTCGCGCCACGCGCGAGCGGACGGGTGACGTCCGGCGAGGCGGACTGCTGAGCGGGTACGGCCTCCCGCTGCGCCGGGATGCGCCCGAGCACCTCGCGCAGCACCGAGCCGACCACCACCTCGGGCGTCGCCGACGGGGTGCCGAGATCGCCGGGCGACAGGCGGCGCAGCCGCTGCCAGCCGCCGAGCCCCGTGATCGCCGTACGGGTGGCCTCCGGCCAGCCGGGCAGCGCCGGATCGACCTGATGGACGGCGAGCGCGGGAAGCAGGTCCACCAGCGGCAGATGGTCCCAGCGGGTGGAGATCAGCCGGGCGAGCCGTTCGCAGACCCAGTCGAGACCCGCCGTGCCGAGCGCCCTGGACACCGCGAGCGAGGACCACCACCCCGCCGGCAGCCGCGGATCACCCAGCACCTCGGCCACCTGCTGAGGGCGGCTCCAGCGCAGAGCAGGGACGAGGTCGCTCAGGCAGATCGATGACTCGACTTCCATCGGCGGACCTTATCCTCCCCAGTGGGCCGCGTGGGCAACCCGGTACGCATGTGGCTAATGGTGCAGCCTACGCGGCAAGCTATCAATCAGTGTGAATAGGGTAAAGACGGTTCAGATCCAAACCGTACCGTGGACGGCCGCCCACCTGGGCCACACATTGCGCACCGGCACGGCAACCCGCCTCCAGCGCGAGCGCGGCGTCCGCCCCCTGGAGGATGGCGGCGAGATACCCGGCCGCGAAGGCGTCACCGGCGCCCGTGGAGTCCACGACCTCGGCGGACACGCCCGCGCACGTCGCCGTGACCGCGCCGTCCACCGCCACCAGCGCGCCCTCGGCGCCCAGTTTCACGACCGCTGTGCCGTACGTCTCACTCAGCAGGACGGCGGCCCGCTCCGGCGACGGGGCACCGGTCAGGACGAGGGCCTCGTCCAGGTTCGGGATGATCAGGTCGGCCGCGGACGTCTCCCGCATGAAACGTTCGACGCCGAAGTCCCGCAGCGGGCCCGTCGAGGCCGGGTCGATGCTGACCGGCACCCCGGCGGCGACGGCGTCCCGGACGGCGGCCCTGGCCAGGCGGAGGCCGGGCGCCGCGAACAGCGTGTAACCCGACAGGTGCAGCCGCCCGACCCCGTCGAGCAGGGACGGGTCCCAGTCGGCGTCGGAGATCAGGCCGCCCGCGCCGCGGTTGGTGAGCATGGAACGCTCGCCGGTCTTGTCCACCATGGCGATCACGACCGCCGTGGGGTGCTCCTGGTCCACCAGCACGTGGGGCCGGACCCCGGTCCTGACCAGCTCGGTCGTGTGCCACTCGCTGCTGTCGTAGCCGAGCTTGGCCAGCAGCCGCGAGTCGGCCCCCAGGTGGGCGGCCCAGGCGGCGGTGTTCGCGCCCGAGCCGCCGGGCCGCAGCACGATCTCCGCGGCGGTGTCGGTGCCCGCCATGACCGGGGAGCCGTGCAGCGCCACCACATCGGTGACGACGTCACCGACGACCAGGAGGCCCGTGTCACTCACGCCCGCGACCAGGCCACGGCGATCTCGGCGGCCAGGGCGGTGTTCCCGCGCACGGCGGCCAGGTTGGCCTCCAGCGAGGCGCCGCCGGTGCCGTTGACGAGGTAGCTGAGCAGGAACGGCGTGATCGCCTGCCCCTTGACGCCCTCGCGCTCGGCGGCGGCCAGCGCCTCGGCCAGCACGCGGTCGTGCAGCGCCGGGTCGAGCTGCTGGTCCCGCGGCACCGGGTTGGCCACGATGAACGCGGTCTCCGGACCGGCCAGCGCGTCCTGGCCGCGCATGACGGCGGCGGCGTCCTCGGGCGACTCGATCCGCCAGTCGATCGGCTGGCCGGAGGAGTTCAGGTAGAAGCCGGGGAAGGTGTCGGTACGGTAGCCGGCCACCGTCACGCCGCGCGTCTCCAGCCGCTGCAGCGTGGCCGGCACGTCGAGGATCGACTTCACGCCCGCGCACACGACCGTGATGCGGGTGCGGGCCAGGGTGTCGAGGTCGGCGGACTCGTCCTGGTCCTCGGTCCAGCCGCGGTGCACGCCGCCCAGGCCGCCGGTCGCGAAGATCCGGACGCCGGCGCGGGCGGCCAGGAACGACGTGGCCGACACGGTGGTCGCCCCGCTCGCCTTCAGGGCGGCGGCCAGCGGCAGGTCGCGCTGGCCCAGCTTGCGCAGCCCGGACTCGGTGGCGATGCGCTCCAGCTCCAGCTCGTCCAGGCCGATCCTGGCCACGCCGTCGAGGACGGCGATCGTCGCCGGGACCGCGCCCGCCGCGCGGACCACACCCTCCAGCTCGCGGGCCACCTCCAGGTTGCGCGGCTGCGGCAGGCCGTGGGAGATGATCGTGGACTCCAGGGCCACGACGGGCGCGCCGCCGGCCAGGGCCTCGGCGACCTCGTCGGACGGCTGGAGGAAGGGATCGGTGGCGCTGCGCATGACGGGTTTCAAGCTCCTTGAGTGGTCCTGGCCGGTTCAGGGAGAACGGCGTGCCTGACGGAATTTGTTCCGAACAGAGCAGCGTACGGTGGCCTGGTCAGGACGTCCACTCAGGCGGCTGTCACAGCAGCACGGCGACCCCGGTGAGCGAGACGGCCGCGATGAGCCCGGTGGCGATGGCGCCGAGCAGCACGGCCCGCCCGCCCTTGACGAGCTTGCGCACGTCGATCCCGGTGCCCAGGCCGAACAGGGCGGCGGCCATGAGCACGTTGGTGACCTGCGGGACCGCCCGCGTGACGACGTCCGGCACCCAGCCGGTGCTGCGTACCGCCACCATGACGAGGAACGCCGCCACGAACAGCGGCATGACCGGGGTCCGGCGCCCCTCCCGCCGGCTCGCCGCGGGCGCACCGGCCACGGAGCGGCGGGCACGGAAGGACGTCAGGGCGACGAGCGGGGCCAGCAGCACGACGCGGGCCAGCTTGACCGTCACCGCGGCGGCCAGGACGCCCGACGCGGCGCCGATCGCGGCCACCTGCGCCACCTCGTGCACGGCCGCGCCGGTCCAGACGCCGAGCTGGGCCGGCGACAGCCCGAGCAGCGCCGCCAGAGCCGGGACGGCCACGATGGCCGCGCTGCCGTAGAGCACGACCACGCTCAGCGCGGCGGCCGCGTCATCGTCGTCGGCGTCGTCCGCGCTCTCGCGCATGGCCGCGACCGCCGCCGCCCCGCAGATGGACACCCCGGTCGCGACCAGCAGCGACGTGCCGGGCGACAGCCCCAGGCGGCGGCCGATCAGCGGCGTCACCGCGAACGTCACGCCGGTCGCCGTCACCACGATCACCAGCGTCTGCCAGCCGAGCGCGAGCACCTGCGGCAGCGCGATCTGGAGCCCGAGCAGCGCGATCGCCACCCGCAGCACCCGCCGGGCCACGAACGCCAGCCCCGGCCTGAACCGCTCCCAGACGGCCCCCGCCCCGGCCCACCGCGCGGACGTCGCCGCCCAGGCCACGAGGTTGGCCAGGACCGCCCCGGACAGCACCGCGATCACCGCCGGGCTGAACGCCGGGGCGAACCGGTTCACCACCACGGCCACCACCACGGCGGCGGCGGCCAGCCCGATGCCCGGCCACACCGACGCCGCGGGGGCGGCCGGCGCCTCGCCGCCTCGGGGATCGGGTGTCGGCCGGGGCGCGGTGAGCGGGGGGATCCGCTGGTCGGGGAGAGGCATGATGCCAGTCTTCGGGGCCTGCGTACCGGCCGGTAGACACGCGTTGACTGGGAGGCCATAGCCTGTGGCTATGAGTGCGCTGCCGGATCTCGACTCGCTGAAGCTGCTGGTCGACGTGGGCGAGCTGGGCAGCCTGGGCCAGGCGGCCAAGGCGGCGGGCATGGCCCAGCCGTCGGCCAGCAAGCGGGTGGCCATGCTGGAGCGCCGCCTCGGCGTCCCCCTGCTGGAGCGCACGCCGCGCGGGTCCACGCTCACCGCCGAGGGCCGGATGGTGGCCGGGTGGGCGGCCCAGGTGCTGGCCGCGGCCGAGGAGCTGATGCGGGCCGTGCAGGCCGTGCGGCACAGCGAGGCGGCCCACCTGCGGGTGGCCGCCAGCATGACGGTGGCCGAGTACCTGGTGCCGCGCTGGCTCGGCGAGTTGCAGAACCGTGAGCCCGAGGTCCAGGTGGGGCTGGACGTGGTCAACTCCACCGACGTCGCGGCCAGGGTGCTGGGCGAGGAGGTGGAGCTGGGGTTCGTCGAGGGGCCGACCGTGCCCGAGGGGCTGGACAGCCGGGTGGTGGGCACCGACCGGCTGGTCGTCGTGGTGGCCCCCGGCCATCCCTGGGCCCGCCGCCGTACGGCCCTGCGCGGGGCCGAGCTGGCCGCCACGCCCCTCGTGGTACGCGAGCCGGGCTCAGGTACCCGCGAGACCCTGGACGTGGCGTTCAAGAGCCTCCACCGGGCCAGCCCCCGCCTGGAGCTCGGGTCGAACTCGGCGGTCAAGGGGGCGGCGCAGGCGGGGGCCGCGCCCGCCGTGCTCAGCCGCTACGCGGTCGAGGCGGACATCGCGACCGGCCGCCTGGTCGAGGTGCCGCTCGCCGGGCTCAACCTGGTGCGGAACCTGCGCGCGGTGTGGCGGCGCGGGCGCTCGCTCACCGCCCCGGCCGCCACGCTCCTGGCCATCGCCAGCCGCCCGTGAGGAGGTCCGGCGGGCGGGCTGTTGACGCTGCCGGGCGGACGATCTAGCTTTCGCTTAGGAAAGTTTCCTAAAAGTTAGGCCACGTTCACCCCCCGAACCCAGGAGACTCCGTATGAGCCTTCGTCGTCCTCTCGTCGCCCTGGCCGGATCGGCGGTGATGTGCCTGGCGGCGGCGGGCCTCGCGCCGTCGCCCGCCCTGGCCGCGCCCACCGACTGCACCGCCTGGGTCAGCGGCGGCTACGCCTACAGCAGCTGCACCTCCGGCACCGGTCAGCACGCCGTCGGGGTGGAGCAGTCGCACCCGTACGCCGGGCCGATCGTCCTCACCGGCGGCTGGACGGCCGTCGGCGGAGTCTCCTCGGTACGGCTCACGCCCTGGCCGGTCAAGCGCGTCTGGGTGAACAGGACGGGCTGACGGATCCGGGCCCGGCCGGGAGGGGACCCCGGCCGGGCCCACCCGCGAGTTGCCGCACCATCTCCGCGCGAACCGTTGACTAAGGGCACAGGTCGGGTCATAAGGTGCGGGGATGGGTGCGTATGACGTCGTCGTGGCAGGTGGCGGGCACAACGGGCTGGTCGCGGCCGCCTACCTCGCCGGAGCCGGCCGCCGGGTCCTGGTGCTGGAGCGCCTCGGGCACGTCGGCGGCCTGGCGATCTCCACGCGGGCCTTCCCGGGCGTGGACGTCCGCCTGTCCCGCTACTCCTACCTGGTGAGCCTGCTGCCCACCCAGATCGTCCGCGACCTCGGTCTCGACCTCGACCTGCGCCGCCGCCGGTACGCCTCCTACACCCCCAAGGGCGACACCGGCCTGCTCGTCGACAACGAGGACGAGGCCCGCACCGCCGCCTCCTTCCGCGCCGTCACCGGCGGTGAGCACGACCACCGCGCCTGGCGCGACTTCTACGCCATGACGGCGGACGTGGCTCGCGCCCTTGCCCCCACGCTGCTCGAACCCCTGCGCACCCCCGCGGAGATCGAGCGCCTGGTCGGCCCGGAGGCCTGGCGCGACCTGTTCGCCCGGCCCGTCGGGCAGGCCGTGGACGAGCGGTTCGCCGACGACACCGTGCGCGGCGTCGTGCTCACCGACGCGCTGATCGGCACGTTCGCCGACCCGTCCGCCGACCTGCTGGCCAACAAGTGCTTCCTCTACCACGTGATCGGCGACGGCACCGGCGAGTGGAACGTCCCGGTGGGCGGCATGGGCGCGGTCTCCGGCGCGCTGGAGCGGGCGGCCCGGCGGGCCGGGGCCGAGATCAGGACCGGCGCCGAGATCGTCGGCATCTCGCCGTCGGGCGAGGTCACGTACGTCGCCGAGGACGGCGAGCACACCGTGGACGGCCGCCACGTGCTGGTCAACCTGCCCCCGGCGGTGCTGGACCGGGTGCTCGGCGGGCCCGCGACCGTGCCGGAGGGCGCGCAGCTCAAGGTCAACATGGTGCTCGCCCGGCTGCCCAGGCTGAAGGACCCCGCGGCCGATCCCCGGGCCGCCTTCAGCGGCACTTTCCACATCAACGAGGGACGCGACCAGCTCGCGAAGGCGTACGAGCAGGCGGCGCGAGGGGAGATCCCGGAATCGCCGCCCGCGGAGGTCTACTGCCATTCCCTGACGGACCCGTCCATTCTGGGACCGGAACTGCGGGGGAAGGCCGAGACGATGACCCTGTTCGGCCTCCACATGCCCGCCCGACTTTTCCGGGAAAATCCAGAAAAAGCGCGTGAGGATGCGCTGCGGGCCACGTTCGCCTCCATGAACGCGGTGCTCGCCGAACCCATCGAGGACTGCCTGCTCCGCGCCCCCGACGGCACCCCGTGCGTCGAGGCCAAGACCCCCGTCGACCTGGAGAGGGACGCGGGACTGCCGGGCGGTCACATCTTCCACGCCGACCTGAGCTGGCCGTACGCGGAAGAAGGGGGATGGGGCGTCGAGACCGGGCACGAACGCATCCTGCTGTGCGGCGCCGCGGCCCGCAGGGGCGGCGGCGTGAGCGGGATCGGCGGCCACAACGCGGCCATGGCGCTGCTGCGGCCCTGAACCGAGCCGGAGGCGCCGTTCCCGCGTCGCCGTGGCGATTTCTCAGGACACATCGGTGAACCCGTTCATCGTGTTCTCATAGTGGGCTCATATCTTGTGACACATGAGTGAGCCCGCACGGTTGCTGGTGGTGGACGACGAGCCCGCGTTGCGCGAGGCGCTGCAGTCGAGCCTGGAGTTCGAGGGCTACCGGGTCGGCACCGCCAACGACGGCCAGGCGGCGCTGGAGGCGCTGGCCGCGGAGTCCTACGACGCGGTGCTGCTCGACGTGATGATGCCGCGGCTCGACGGGCTCACCGCCTGCCGGCGGCTGCGGGCCCAGGGCAACCACATCCCCGTGCTCATGCTCACCGCCCGCGACGCCGTCGGCGACCGGGTGTCCGGGCTCGACGCGGGGGCCGACGACTACCTGGTCAAGCCGTTCGAGCTGGACGAGCTGCTGGCCCGGGTGCGCGCGTTGCTGCGCCGCGGCGCGCTCGGCACGGGCGCCGCCGACGGCGGCACGCTCTCCTACGGCGACCTGCGCATGGACCCGGCCACCAGGGAGGTCACCCGCGGCGACCGCGGGCTCGACCTGACCAGGACCGAGTACCTGCTGATGGAGCTGTTCCTGGCCCACCCCCGCCAGGTCCTGACCCGCGACCAGATCCTCAACGAGGTGTGGGGCTTCGACTTCGAGCCGACCTCCAACTCCCTCGACGTGTACGTCATGTACCTGCGCCGCAAGACCGAGGCCGGGGGAGAGCCCCGGGTGATCCACACGGTCCGCGGAGTGGGGTACGTCCTACGGGCCACCCCGTGATCCGCAACAGCCTGCGCACGCGGCTGACGCTGCTGGTCGCGGCCGCCGTCGCGATCGCGATCGCGGTGTGCGCCGGGCTGTCCTGGTTCATCGTGCAGAACCAGGTCATCAGGCAGCTCGACCAGACCATCCTGGAGCCCGAGGGCAAGGGCGACGAGCGGTTCCTCCAGGAGAACTGCACGCCGGAGGGCTCCTCCGACTACCACGACATGGCGACGCTGCTGTTCGCCGACGGCAGGACCTGCTCGCTCGGCTCGCCGATCGTGCCGGCGGAGGAGGACAAGAAGGCGATACCCGGACGCGGCGAGCCGGTCTACCGCAACGGCGTGACGCGCGACGGCAACGAGGTGCGCGTCGTGACCCTGAACTTCGCGCCCGGCGTGGCCGTCCTGGAGGCGCGGCCGCTCTACCACATCAAGTTGACGCTGCGTAACACCGCGCTCGCGCTCGCCGCCGTCGCGGCCGTGGGCGTGATCGGCGCCGCACTGGCGGGACGGGCCATCTCCCGTACCGCCCTGCGCCCCGTGGGCCGGCTGACCAGGGCGGCCGAGCACATCGCCGAGACCGAGGATCTCAACACCCGCATCCCCGTCCAGGGCAACGACGAGATCGCCCGGCTCAGCTCCTCCTTCAACGCCATGACCGCCGCCCTGGCCGGCTCCCGCGAACGCCAGCAGCAGCTCGTCGCCGACGCCGGTCACGAGCTGCGCACCCCGCTCACCACCCTGCGCACCAACATCGACCTGCTGCTGCGCAGCGAGCAGACCGGCAGGCAGCTCGACCCGGGCGCCAAGGAACGCCTGCTGGTCAACGTCAAGGCGCAGTTCGCGGAGCTGTCCACGCTGGTCGGCGACCTGCTCCAGCTCGCCAGGGGCGACACCGACCACGAGCCGCACGTCGAGCTGGCCCTGCACGACGTCGTCACGGCCGCCGCGGAACGCGCCCGGCTGCGCGGCGCCGACGTGCGCACCGACCTGCACCCCTGGTACGTCGTCGGCAGCCCTGCCTCGCTCGAACGCGCCGTGCTCAACCTCATCGACAACGCCCGCAAGTTCAGCCCCGAGGGCCAGGTCGAGGTCTCGCTCAAGGACGGCCGGCTGACGGTCCGCGACCACGGCCCCGGCATCCCCGAGGAGGAGCTGCCGCACGTCTTCGAGCGCTTCTGGCGCTCGCCCTCGGCCCGCGGCCTGCCCGGCTCCGGGCTGGGCCTGGCGATCGTGGCGCAGGCCGTGTCCGAGACCGGCGGCAAGGTACGGCTGTCCAACGCGCCCGGCGGCGGCGCGATCGCGACGATCGATCTTCCCGGAACTCTCACTCGTCACTCACAATCGGATAAGTCCTCTCAAAGACCCGAATCGTGAGCTGGCTGCATGGAGACAACAGCGGTAAGGACGCGCCTCGTAGAGGTGGTCGTCCCGGTCCACAATGAGCAGCGGGCGCTGCGCGAGAGCGTCGCCCGGCTGCACGACTACCTCGCCACGACGTTCCCATACGGCTTCCGCATCACCGTCGCCGACAACGCCAGCACCGACGACACCTGGCGGCTGGCCACCGAGCTGGCCCGTGAGCTGCCGCAGGTACGGGCCGTGCACCTCGACGAGAAGGGCCGCGGCCGGGCCCTGCGCCAGGTCTGGTCCACGAGCGAGGCCGACGTCGTCAGCTACATGGACGTCGACCTGTCCACCGACCTGGACGCCTTCCTCCCGCTGGTCGCCCCCCTGCTGTCGGGCCACAGCGACCTGGCCATCGGCACCCGCCTGGCCAGGGCCTCGCGGGTGGAGCGCGGGCCCAAGCGCGAGTTCATCTCCCGCTCGTACAACCTGCTGCTGCGCTCGGTGATGGGCGCCGGGTTCTCCGACGCGCAGTGCGGGTTCAAGGCCGTGCGCACGGAGATCGCGCAGGCGCTGCTGCCCGCCGTCGAGGACGAGCAGTGGTTCTTCGACACCGAGCTGCTGCTGCTGGCCGAGCGGCACGGCCTGCGCATCCACGAGGTCCCCGTCGACTGGGTGGACGACCCCGACAGCCGCGTGGACATCCTGCGGACCGCCCTCGACGACCTGCGCGGGCTGGCCAGGGTGGCCCGCAAGACCCTGTCGGGCGCGGCGCGCCTGCCGATGCCCGCCCGGGTGCGGCGGGCCGAGCTGCCGAAGGGGATGGCCAGGCAGCTGCCCAGGTTCGCGATCGTGGGCGTGGTCAGCACGCTGGCCTACCTGGCGCTGTTCTCGATGTCGCGGCAGGTCGTCCCCGCCCAGCTCGCCAACGCGGTCGCGCTGCTGGTCACGGCCGTGGCCAACACGGCGGCCAACCGCCGCTTCACGTTCGGGGTCAAGGGCTCGGGCGGGGCGCTGCGCGACCAGGTCGAAGGCATGATCGCGTTCCTGGTGGGGTTGTCACTGACGTCGGGGAGCCTCGCGCTGCTGCCCGGCGGGGTCTCGCACGGGGTGGAACTGGTGGCGGTCATCGCGGCCAACGCGGCGGCCACCCTCGTCCGGTTCCTGCTGCTGCGCGTGTGGGTGTTCAACCCCAGGCGCAGGAGCGGGCGGTGACCGCCGTCGCCGCGCCCGCCCGCGTCCGCGCGCTGACCGGTGCCGCGGGCGACCCGCGCTGGTCGCGGCCCGCGATGTGGACGGTGCTGGCCGCCGCCTTCGTCCTGTACGCCTGGGCGCTCAGCGGGGACGCCAACGAGTACTACGCCGCCGCCGTCCTGTCGGGCACGCGGAGCTGGAAGGCGTTCTTCTTCGGCGCGATCGACGCCGGGTCCTTCATCACGGTGGACAAGCCGCCGCTGGCGCTGTGGGTCATGGGGCTGTCGGCGCGGATCTTCGGCTACGGCACGTACAGCATGCTGATGCCGCAGGTCCTCGCCGGCGTGGCGGCCGTCGGGGCGGTGTACTCGGCGGTCCGCAGGTCCTTCGGGCGCACCCGTCAGGGGCACGTCGCGGCGCTGGTCGCGGCCGTGGTCATGACGCTCACCCCGATCACGGTGGCCATCAACCGGGACAACAACCCCGACACCGTGCTCGTGCTGCTGCTGGTGCTGGCGGCCTGGTTCTGCCTGGAGTCGCTGCGCACGGCCCGGCTGCGGCCGCTGCTGCTCGCCGCGCTGTTCGTGGGGCTCGGGTTCAACGCCAAGATGTTGCAGGCGTACCTGGTGGTGCCGGCGTTCGGGGTGGCGTACCTGGTGTGCGCCCGCCACGGCCTGGCCCGGCGGGTGGGGCACCTGCTGGCCGCCGGGGGCGTGCTGGTCGTGTCCAGCGCCTGGTGGATGGTGGTCGTCGACCTCTGGCCCGCCGCCTCGCGGCCCTACGTCGGCGGCTCGACCGACAACACGGTCCGGGACCTGGTGATCGGCTACAACGGGCTCGGCCGGATCTTCGGCCAGGACCGGGCCGGCGGCGGGTTCGGCGGCGCGAACTTCGGCGGGCAGGCCGGGGCCGGGCGGCTGTTCAACGACGTCCTGGCCGGGCAGATCTCCTGGCTGCTGCCGTTCTGCGCGGTGGCGCTGGCCTTCGCCGTGCTGCTGCGGGTGCGCGGGACCCCCTTCGACGGGGCCGCCTGGCTGCTGTGGGGCGGCTGGCTGGTCGTGCACTACGCCGTGTTCAGCTTCTCCAGTGGCACGTTCCACCCCTACTACACGACCGCGATGGCGCCCGCCGTGGCCGCGCTGACCGGCATGGGGGCGAGCGTGATGTGGCAGGCGTACCGCAGGTCGCGGGGCTGGGCGTGGGCGCTGCCCGCGGCGGTCGCGGTGACCGGCGGGTGGGCGTTCGTGGTGCTGCGCCGTACGCCGGAGTGGCTGCCGTGGCTGGCCTGGGTCGTGCTCGGGGCGACCGCAGTGGCCGTGGCGGCGCTCGTGACAGGGCTCGTGACAGGGTCCGTGGCAGGGTCCGCGACAGGGCTCGGGACGGCCAGGGGGCGCATGGCGGGCCGGGTAACCGTCGTGGCGTTGGTGGCCGCTCTGGTCGCGGGGCTCGCCGGTCCGGCGGCCTACGCCGTCTCACCGCTGGGGGCGCGGGTGAACGGGACCAACCCCACGGCGGGCCCGTCCACGGGCCGTACGGGCGGCCCCGGCGGCTTCGGCGGCCCGCCACCGGTCGGCGAGTTCCCCGGCGGCCGTACGGGCGACCTGCCAGGCGCGGAGCCGCCTCAAGGGCAGCCGGACGGCGAGCCGCCTCAGGGGCAGCCGGGCGCCCGGGGCCGCGGTCTCATGGGCGGCGGCGTGGCCGGCTCGACGGTGCAGTACCTGGTCGCCAACCAGGGCCGGGCGACGTGGCTGGTGGCCGTGGGCAGCGCCCAGCAGGCGTCCTCGATCATCCTGGCCACCCGCCGCCCGGTGATCGCCATGGGCGGCTTCACCGGCTCCGACCCCGCCATGACCGTGCCCCGCCTCCGGGAGCTCCTCTCCTCGGGACGGCTCAGGTACGTGCTCCCCGGCGGCCGGGGCGGCCCCGGCGGCGGCGACACCGAGGTGACCGCCTGGGTCACCGCCAACTGCGCGGCCGTGGACGGCCACACCGGCCTGTACGACTGCGCCGGCTGACGAACAGACGGGAGAAAGACGGAACCGACGGCGGCCGCGGGGCCCGTCCCCGCGGCGCGCTATAGGCTGATCGGGTGGCGAGTACGACCCGGGCCGATCAGGCCGACCAGCGCAGAGCAGAGCTTCTCGAGGCCACCCGCAGAGTGGTGCTCGAACGCGGCCTGGCCAACACGCGCATCGCCGACATCGCCAAGTCCATCAACGTCAGCGGCGGCCTGATCCACTACCACTTCGCGACCAAGGACGAGCTGATCACCGCCATGCTGCGGGCCACGCTCGACATCGAGAGCGCCCGGCTCAAGGAGCTGGCCGACGGCCCCGGCACGGCGGTGGAGCGCCTCGACCGGGTGCTGCGCTACTACATCCCCGAGTCGCGCTCCGACCAGAGCTGGCTGCTCTGGATCGACGCCTGGAACACCGCGCTGCGCGAGCCCGCGGTCAACGCGATCATGCTGGAGCTGGAGACGGCCTGGCTCGACGCGCTGGCCCAGGTGTTGTCGGCCGGCACCGACGCGGGGGAGTTCGCCTGCGCCGATCCGGCGGGCGCGGCCGAGCGCATCGACGCCATGCTCGACGGCCTGATCATCCGCTACACCCTGCATCCCAACGTGCTCGACAGGGCGCGGCTGCTGGCCCACGCGCGCACGGCCGCCGCCGGGGAGGCCGGCATCGCGGTGGAGCGGTTCGGCTGACTCAGGCGGGCAGGGCGGCCAGCAGGAAGGCCAGGCGGGCCGCCGCCGACTCGACGTCCTCGGCGGTGCCGAGGCGGTAGCCCCACGACGTGATGTACGCGCCGTCGTCGGAGCAGGTCACCGTCTCGGCCAGGGTGGCGGAGAACCGGTTGCGCACCGACACGTACGCCGGGTCGCTGGCCAGCGCGACATTCTGCACCGAAAGATCGGCGTGACGGCCCGCGTGCCACGCGAACCGCTCAAGGCAGAGCGCGGTATCAAGCATCATGCGTCACCTCCGCAACGTCTCGCGACAGAATTGCACGATCTTGCTGCGGGTGGCAAGCAATTGCTGAGGTTAATGTGGAGTTTGTTGCAGGTATTCGCGAAGAATACGGATGATGACTTCTCGCCCCGGCTCGCCGAACTCCGCCACCTTGGCGTAGTCGTCGAAGGCCCGCACGTAGAAGGCGATGTCGTCGGGGTCGCGCAGCACGAGGTCCTTGGTCATCGTGGCGACGCCCACCATGGCCTCGTTGTAGATCCAGAACCCGTTGATCGGCGCGGACGGCAGCTCGGTGCCGAAGGGGATCACCCCGAACTCCACGTTGGGCAGCGTGCTGACGGCCAGCAGCCGGTCGAGCTGGCCGCGCATGACGTCGGCGGGGGCCAGCGCGCTGCGCAGCGCCGACTCCGGCACCACGAACCGGAACGTGCGCGTGCGGTCGTAGAGGATCTCCTGGCGCTGCATGCGCACGCGGACGGCCGCGTCGATCTGGTCGGCCGCGCTGTAGAGGCGCTTGACCTTGCGGAACACGTGCCGGGCGTACTCGGAGGTTTGCAGCAGGCCGACGACGATGCCGGGCTCGAAGACGCGGAACAGCTTGGTGCGCGCCTCCAGGTCGCGGATGTCCTCCTGGATGGCGGCCAGGCCGCTGCGGTGACGCTGCTTCCAGTCGTCGTGCCGCTCCAGCAGCGCGATGGCCTGCCTGATGAGCTCGTCGGTCGTGTCGGGCGCGGCCCCCACGGCCTGCGCCCACACGACCACGTCATCCTCGGTCGCCGTCTGCCTGGCGTTCTCCAGGCGGGAGACCTTGGACGGCTGCCAGCGCAGCCGCTCGGCCAGGTCTTTGCCCGACAGGTGGGCGGCCTCGCGCAGCTGGCGAAGCTGGCCGCCGAGGTCGATGCGCGCCTGCTGATAGGACGTCACGCGGCAAGAGGCTAGCTCCGCGGGCACCGATCATGCCAGGCCCAGCCGCGCAATCGTGATCAAGCGGTTGCCGACGGTGTCCCGTCGCTGGTGGGCCGGGCGCCGGCTGATCCGTCGGCCAGGACCCGGCGGGCGATCTCGGTGAGGAGCTCGCGGGGCACCTCGACGGCGGCCTCGCCGTCGAGCACGTCGCGGAGGTCCGCGAGCGCCTCGGGGTCGGTGACGTGAAGTCCCTGGACGACGATGGTGCCGCGATCGGTCTCGTACAGGGTGGGGCAGGCGCCCGCCTCCGAGGTGGAGCCGAGGAACCGCATGCGCATGACGATCCTTTCCCCGAATACCAGATGCAATTGCGCGCAATTGTACGCATCTGGGCGTCCGGCGTGATCCTTTTCCCGCATCGGGTTCAGCGCAACAAGCCTTCCATGATGTCGTGGGCGCGGGCGAAGAGACCGAGGGTGGTCGCGTGCAGCACGTCGCCGATGTCCCGGGGCGCCTTGCCGGCGAACGCCCGCGCGTGCGTGCCCTCCAGCACGATGCCGAGCTTGAAGCAGGCCAGCACCGCGTACCAGTCGATCGCCGACAGGTCGCGCTCCGACAGCGCCGCGTAGTACGCGACCAGCTCCCGTTCCGACGGCAGCCCCGGCACGTGCCCGTTGTTCACCGGCCAGGTGGCCAGCAGCCAGCCCAGGTCGAGCAGCGGGTCGCCGATCGTGCACATCTCCCAGTCGACGATCGCCGCCACCCGGGGCCCGTCGAGGGCGAACATCAGGTTGGCGAAGTGGTAGTCGCCGTGCATGATCCCCGGGACGAACGCGGACGGCCGGTGGCGGGTCAGCCAGTCGGCGGTGGCGTCGAGGCCGGGGATGTCGGGGCCGGGGTAGCCGTCGAGCTCGCCGTAGGAGTCGAGCTCCTTCAGCCAGCGCGGCACCTGCCGGTCGAGGAAGCCCTCGGGGCGGCCGAACCCGGGCAGCACCGCCGGATCGACCCGGCCCAGCTCGGCCAGCGCGGCGGCGGCCTCCAGGCCCATCCGGTGCCGGATCGCCGCGTCGGAGGCGTGCGGCTCGGGCAGCCCGGTCGAGGGGTTGAACCCGGCCACCGGCTCCATCAGGTAGAACACCGGCTCCCGGGCGGTCTGCGCGGCCACCAGCCGCGGCGCCGGCACCGCCGTGCCGCTCAGCGCCGCCAGCAGCCGCGCCTCGCGCCGCAGCACCTCGTTGCTCCTGGCCCGCGCGTGCAGGGGCGGCCTGCGCAGCACGTACGGCCGGCCGCCGCGTTCGAGGCGGACCATGACGTTCTGGGTGCCGCCCGGGATCGGCGCGACCTCCGTGATCTCCCCGCCGGGCAGCCCTTCGGCGTCCATCCACGCGCCGAGGTCGTCGAGGTCGATGGCGCTGACGTCGATGTGGGTGGAGGTCATGGCCGCCCTTTGACAGAACGATATTCTGGAGGCTTCAACCTACGAGAGCCCCCGACGCCCGGTCAACCCAGGGCGCCGCCGTCGTCCCGCCGGTGGGCGTGGCCGCCGTCGGCGATGCTGACGCCGTCAGGCGGCGCAGCGTCATGGCGGACATCATCCCTCCTTGGGGGAACATGGGTGGATGACGTGTGTTGTGGCAGTCGATGTGGGCGGGACAACCCTCAAGGGCGGATTGATCGCCCAGGACGGCGGCATCCTCTACCGGGAACGCCGTCCCACCCCCCGCACCGAGGGGCCGGAACGCGTGATCGCGGCGATCTCCGCCTTCGTCGCCGACCTGAGCGCGCCGCGGACCGTCGACGGCGCCCCGCTGCGCCCGGCGGCCGTGGGCCTGGCCGTGCCCGGCCTGGTCGCGTCCGGGCGGGCGGTCTTCTCGGCCGCGTTCGGCTGGCGGGACGTGCCCGCCGCGGCCTTCACCGGCGGGACGCTCCCCCTCTCCCTCGGCCACGACGTGCGCTCGGCCGGCGAGGCGGAGCTGGCGTACGGATCGGCCGCCCCCGACGCGCTGTACCTGCCCATCGGCACCGGCATCGCCGGAGCCGTCGTCCTGACCGGCTCCCTGTACGGCGGCGCCGCCGGCTGGGCCGGGCAGATCGGGCACATCCCGGTGCGCCCAGGCGGGCTCCCGTGCCCGTGCGGGCAGCGCGGCTGCCTGTCCGCCTACGCCTCGGCCGCCTCCGTCGCCGCCCGCGCCGGCGAGACCTCCGCCGAGGACGTCGTCCGCCGGGCCGCCGCCGGGGACGAGCCGGCCGCCCGCGTGTGGTCGGAGGCCGTGGAGGCGCTGGCGCTGGCCCTGGCCACGTACACGCTGGTGCTGGACCCCGCGGTGGTCGTCATCGGCGGCGGCCTGTCGCTGGCCGGGGACGCCCTGCTGACCCCGCTGCGCGCCCGGCTGGCCGCGCGGCTCGCCTTCCGCCCCGCGCCCGAGGTGCGGGTGTCGGCGCTCGGCGTGGACGCGGGCCTGCTAGGCGCCGGGCTGCTCGGCCTGCGGGCGCTGGGGGAGCAGGGCGGCGGGCACGTCGACCACCTGGGCGCGTAGCTCCTCGCCCAGGGCCTTGGCCTGCGGATCCATGCGCGGGCTGGCCGCCACGCCCCTGCCCAGCAGCCCGTGCACGACGAAGTTGAGCGCCCTGATGTTGGGCAGCTCGTGCCGCTCGACGCGGTGGGCGGCCAGCTCCGGCAGCAGGGACGTGAGCCGGTCGGCGGTGAGGGTGGCCGCCAGCCAGGCGTACTGCTCGTCGGTCGCGGCCCAGACGCCGAGGTTGGCGTCGCCGCCCTTGTCGCCGGAGCGCGCCCCCGCCACCCGGCCCAGGGGCACGCGTACGGCAGGCCCGGCGGGCGGCGCCGGAACCGGCGGTCCGGTCGGCGGCGCGGGCGGCGCGGGCGGCTCGGGGGCATGCCCGCCCGCGGGGACCGGAGGCTCCTCCTGGGCGGGCAGCTCCACGCCGTCCAGGAAGACCCGCGGGCGCACCTGCGAGGCCGGCACCAGGACCGGCCAGTACACCCCGTACGGGGAGGCGTCGCCGGGCGGGGTGAGGCCGTGGAAGCCCGGGTAGCTGGACAGGCCCGTCTCCACGACGGCCGAGGAGAAGACCCGGCCCGCCGTGCGCCGGTCGGCGTCCATGACGGTGATCCGCAGCAGGCCCGCGTCCGTCAGCGTCACGTCCACCTGGTCGAAGGTCTCGCGCGGCACCCGCGCCCAGACGGCCTCCTCGGCGACCCGCGCCTTGGCCTCGACGTCCAGGCCGGTCAGGACGAGCGTCATCGTGTTGCGGTAGCCGGCCGGGTAGTTGACGGCGACCTTGAGCGTGTCCGGCGGCGGCTCGCCCCGCGTGCCGGAGATCAGCACCCGGTCGGGGCCGTCGTCCGAGAGCGTGATCGTGTCGAACCTGGCCACCACGTCGGGGCCCAGGTAGCGCGGGCCGCCCAGCTCGTAGACGAGCTGCGCGGTGACCGTGCCGACCGAGACCAGGCCGCCCGTGCCCGGATGCTTGGTGATCACGGCCGAGCCGTCGGCGCGCAGCTCGGCGATGGGGAAGCCGCAGTGGGCCAGGTCGGGCACGTCCTGGAAGAAGGCGTAGTTGCCGCCCGTGGCCTGGCAGCCGCACTCGATGACGTGGCCCGCGACGACCGAGCCGGCCAGCGGGTCGAGGTCGCCGGGGCCCCACCCGTACCGCCAGATGCCGGGGCCGGTGACCAGGGCGGCGTCCGTCACGCGGCCGGTCACCACGACGTCCGCGCCCGCCGTCAGCGCGGCGGCGATGGGACGGCCGCCGAGGTAGGCGTTGGCGGTCAGCGGCGCGGCCGGCGCGCGCTCGCCGGTGTCGGCGTGGACCAGGTCGAGCGGGCGGCCCATGAGGTCGTCGCCGGTCACGTGGGCGACCTTGGGGGACAGGCCCAGCCGGGCGGCCAGCTCGTGCACGGCCTCGGCGCACCCGGCCGGATCGAGGCCGCCCGCGTTCGTCACGATTTTGATGCCGCGGTCGAGGCACGGGCCGAGCACGTCCTCGAGCTGGCGCAGGAACGTGGGGGCGTAGCCGGGGCGGCCCTTGAGCCGGTTGCCGGCCAGGATGAGCATGGTCAGCTCGGCCAGCCAGTCGCCGGTGAGCACGTCGATCGGGCCGCCCTCGACCATCTCCCTGGCCGCCGAGAGCCGGTCGCCGTAGAAACCGCTGCAGTTCGCGACGCGCAGCGCCATCACGGCACCCACTTGGGCGGGCGCTTGTCCATGAACGCCGCGATGCCCTCCTGCCCCTCGGCCGAGGTGAACCGCTCGGCCGACAGCTCGCTCATCCGCCGCAGGCCCTCCTCGAACGACACCGCCGGGACCTCCCGCACCAGCCGCTTGGTGATGGCCAGCGCCTCGGGGCCACCCCTGGCCAGCATCCCCGCGTAGTGGTGCACGGTCGCGTCGAGCTCGTCCTGCGGGACGGCCCTGGTCAGCAGGCCGATGCGGGCCGCCGTGGCGGCGTCGAACACCTCGCCGGTCAGGAAGTACTCGGCCGCCGCCCGCGGGTCGAGCCTGCGCAGCACGGGCACCGAGATCATGGCGGGCACCACCCCGAGCCGCACCTCGGTGAACGCGAACGACGCCGTGTCCGGCGCGATCGCGAAGTCGCACGCGGCGACCAGGCCGAGCCCGCCCGCGCGGGCCGTGCCGTTCAGGCGGCAGATCACCGGTTTCGGGCTCTCCCAGAGCAGCGTCATGATCTCCGGGAAGGACGCCGTCACCGGCGCGTCCGCGTCGCCGCGCTGCTCCTTCAGGTCGGCGCCCGAGCAGAACACCGGGCCCGTGCCGGTCAGCACGATCACCCGGGCCCCCGGCTCGGCCAGCGCCCAGCGCAGGTGCTCGGCCAGCTCGGCCAGCAGCCGCCTGGACAACGCGTTGCGGTTGGCCGGCGAGTCGAGCGTGACGGTGGCCACGCCCTCCGCCAGCTCCCTGTGCACCAGGCTCGTCATGTGGTCTCCTCCTGGATGATCGCCAGCACGGCCCCGGCTTCGACCTGCTGTCCCTTCTCGACGCGTACGTCCGACACCACGCCGCCCGCCGGGGCGGCGATGCGATGCTCCATCTTCATCGCCTCCAGCACCAGGACCGGCTGGCCGCGGGCCACCGTGTCGCCCTCGGCCACCTCGACCCGCAGCACGCTGCCCGGCATGGGCGCGAGCAGGGAGCCGGGGGCGACGTGCTCGACCGGCTCGGGCAGGCGCGGCACCGGCGTCAGCACGGCCGCGCCCATGGCGGAGTCGACGTAGACGCGCTCGTCGCCGTCGTACCGGGCGACCTGGAACGTCCGCCGCAGGCCGTCGCGTTCCAGGACCACCTCCTCCGGCCGCGCGGAGACCACCCCGACGCCCGCGGGCAGCGGGTCGTAGACGACGTCGGCCTCCTCGAAGCGGGCGCGGGCGGGCTGCGAGCGCACGTTGCGCCAGCCGGCGGGCAGCCCGGCCAGGACGGAGGCGTCGCGCCGGTGCGCGGCGGCCATGGCGAGCGCGGCGGCCAGCGCCGGCAGGCCGCTGTCGCCGGAAGGCGGGGACGACGGCGCCGACAGCGGGCCGCCGGGGGAGAGGAAGGCGGTGTTCGTCTCGCCCGCCAGGAAGGCCGGGCTGGTCACGACGTCCAGCAGCAGGTCGCGGTTGGTGGTGAGGCCGTGCAGCCGGGCCCCGCGCAGGGACGCGGCCAGCTTCCGCGCCGCCTCCGCCCGCGTCGCGCCGTACGCGACGATCTTGGCCAGCATCGCGTCGTAGTGCGGCGACACCCGCGACCCGGACTCGACGCCCGAGTCGACCCGGACGTCCCCCGGCACCTCGAACCGGCGCAACACGCCCGTCTGCGGCACGTAGGCGGCGTCCTCGGCGTACAGCCGCGCCTCGATCGCGTGGCCGCGCGGCGCGGGCGGCCCGGGCGGCAGCGCCGCGCCCTCGGCCACCTCCAGCTGCAGTCGGACGAGGTCGACGCCGAACACCAGCTCGGTGACCGGATGCTCGACCTGGAGCCGGGTGTTCATCTCCAGGAACGCCACCCGCTCGCCCTTGACCAGGAACTCCACCGTGCCGGCCCCGACGTAGCCGATCCGCCGGGCCGCGCGCACGGCCGCCGCGCACAGCCGCTCGCGGGTGCGCTCCGAGATCCCCGGCGACGGGCACTCCTCGACGACCTTCTGATGCCTGCGCTGGACGCTGCACTCCCGCTCGCCCAACGCCCACACCGTGCCGTGCCCGTCGGCCAGCACCTGCACCTCGACGTGCCGGGCGGCCTCCAGCAGCGGCTCGGCGAACACGGCGCCGTCGCCGAAGGCCGCCTCGGCCTCCCGCCGCGCCGACTCCACCTCGGCGGCCAGCTCACCGGCGTGCCTGACGATCCGCATCCCGCGCCCGCCCCCGCCCGCGGACGCCTTCACCAGCAGCGGGAACCCGCCCGGCGCGGCCAGGTCGAGCGAGGGCAGCACCGGCACCCCGGCCTCGGCCATCAGCCGCTTCGCCGCGACCTTCGACCCCATCGCCTCGATCGCCTCGGGCGGCGGCCCCACCCACGTGAGCCCGGCGTCCAGCACGGCCCGCGCGAACGCGGCGTTCTCCGACAGGAACCCGTAGCCGGGGTGCACCGCGTCGGCGCCCGAGGCCCGGCACGCCTCGATGATCCGCTCCACCGCCAGGTAGGTCTCGGCCGGATGGGAGCCCGGCAGGCGGACGGCGAGGTCGGCCTCGCGGGCGTGCGGCGCGCCGGAGTCGGCGTCGGAGAAGACGGCGACCGTGGAGACGCCGAGCGAGCGGCAGGTGCGGAAGACCCGGCGGGCGATCTCGCCCCGGTTGGCCACGAGCAGACGGGTGATCACGGGCGGAACACCCCGAACCCCGCCGCGGGCGGCACCGGCGCGCTGTTGATCGCCGACAGGCACATCCCCAGCACCGTACGGGTGTCGCGCGGGTCGATCACCCCGTCGTCGTAGAGCCGCCCCGACAGGAAGAACGGCAACGACTCCGCCTCGATCTGGGACTCCACCATGGCACGCATCGCCGCGTCGGCCTCCTCGTCGTAGACCTGCCCCCTGGCCTGCGCCGCGGCCCGCCCGACGATCGACAGCACCCCGGCGAGCTGGGCCGGGCCCATCACCGCCGACTTGGCGCTCGGCCAGCTGAACAGGAAACGGGGGTCGTAGGCGCGCCCGCACATGCCGTAGTTGCCGGCGCCGTAGGAGGCGCCCATGACGACGGTCAGGTGGGGCACGGTCGAGTTCGACACGGCGTTGATCATCATGGCGCCGTGCTTGATGATGCCGCCCTGCTCGTAGTCCTTGCCCACCATGTAGCCGGTGGTGTTCTGCAGGAACAGCAGCGGCGTGCGCGACTGGTTCGCGAGCTGGATGAACTGGGTGGCCTTCTGCGACTCCTGGCTGAACAGCACCCCGCGCGCGTTGGCCAGCACCCCCACCGGGTAACCGTGGACCCGCGCCCAGCCGGTGACCAGCGAGGGGCCGTACAGGGGCTTGAACTCCTCGAACTCGCTGCCGTCCACCACGCGGGCGATCACCTCGCGCGGGTCGAAGGGGATCTTCAGGTCCTCCGGGACGATCCCCAGCAGCTCGTCGGCCGGGTAGGCGGGCTCGCGGGCGGGCAGCGGCGCCACGCCCTGCTTGCGCCAGTTGAGCGAGCGCACGACGGCGCGGCCGATGCGCAGCGCGTCGTGCTCGTCCTCGGCCAGGTAGTCGGCCAGGCCGCTGGTCCTGGCGTGCATCTCGGCGCCGCCCAGCGACTCGTCGTCGGACTCCTCGCCGGTGGCCATCTTCACCAGCGGCGGCCCGCCCAGGAACACCTTGGCGCGGTCGCGGACCATCACCACGTAGTCGCTCATGCCGGGCACATACGCGCCGCCGGCCGTGGAGTTGCCGAAGACCAGCGCCACCGTCGGGACGCCCGCCGCCGACAGCCGCGTCAGGTCGCGGAAGATCCGGCCGCCCGGGATGAAGATCTCCTTCTGCGTCGGCAGGTCGGCGCCGCCGCTCTCGACCAGGTTGACGTACGGCAGCCGGTTGGCCAGCGCGATGTCGGCCGCGCGCAGCGACTTGCGCAGCGTCCACGGGTTGGACGCGCCGCCCCTGACCGTGGGGTCGTTCGCGGTGATCAGGCACTCGACGCCCTCGATCACCCCGATGCCGGTCACCATGCCCGCGCCCACCTGGAACTCGCTGCCCCAAGCGGCCAGCGGCGACAGCTCCAGGAACGGCGAGTCGGGGTCGATCAGCAGCTCGACGCGCTCCCTGGCGAGCAGCTTGCCGCGCCGGCGGTGGCGCTCGACGTACTTCTCGCCGCCGCCGGCCACCGCCTTGGCGTGCTCGGCGTCGAGCTCGGCCAGCTTGGCGAGCATGGCCGCGCGCCGGGCCAGATGCTCGGCGCCGTGCGGATCGAGCCGGCTCCTGATCACGGGGCCTCCTGTCGCGAAGTCGACGCGGGCGTCAGCCCGATGGCCCGCGCCCACAGCCGGGTCAGGTGGTCGACGGCGTCCTGCTCGCCGGCCCGCTCCCCGAGATCCAGCCACACGTGGGCGAAGTGCTCGACCATGCCGCCCAGCATGACGGCCGTCAGCCGCGGGTCGAGCGAGGGGTCGGCCAGGCCCTGCTCCTGCAGCCGGCGCAGCCCGTCGGCGCCGCGCCGGACGAACGCCTCGCGCAGCTCCAGCACCAGCCGCCCGAAGCGGGCGTCGGCGTCGGCGGCGTGCTCCACCATGCGGACCAGGCGCGAGTTGGCCGCCCAGGCCCGCAGGTAGAGGCGGTTGGCCGCCTCGATGCGGGCGTACGGGTCGCCGGAGGCGGCGTCGCCGACCGCGCTCGCCGCGAACATCTCGCCGACCACCGTCTGCGCCACCTCCCCGAACAGCGACTCCTTGGAGTCGAAGTACGTGTAGAAGGTGCCGTGGGAGACCCCGGCCCGCGCGCACACGTCGTCGATCCGCACGGCGTCATACCCGTGCTCCTCGAACGCCTCACGCCCGGCCGCGAGCAACGTGGCCCGGGTGCGCTTGCCGCGCAGGGTCAGGGACCTGACGATCACGTCAGTCACCGTAGCGAGCGGGACGCGCGGAAGGAAGGGGTCCCGCCGCGCGCCGTCACGTCAGGTGCAGTGGCTCCAGCCGGACTTCCAGCTCAGCGAGTTCCACGAACCGCCCCAGATCACGCACTTCTTCACGGCCGCCAGCCGGACCGGGCCCGCGTACGCGGTGAACTTGCCCGGGTTGCCGCCGCTCGCGCCGTCCTTGACCTGGAGGGTGGCGTTCATGGAGACCTTGCCGGGATAGACCAGCTTCGACATCGTGACCACGCAGTTCTTGCCCGCGCCGGTGTTGTAGAGCAGGTAGATCGTGGCCGAGGTGCCCAGCGCGTGCTTGTCGATCACCTTGTAGCCGGAGCCGCAGACGGTCACCACGTTGTAGGTGTTCGGCTTGGGCGAGGGCTTGGTCGCCGCCGGCCTCTTGGCCGGGACCTCCGTCGTAGGGCCGGAGGACGGGGAGACCGTCGGCTGCTCCTCGCCGTTGATCAGCCCGGTGGGCTTCTTCTTCTTGGTGGGGGTGGGCTTGGGGGTGGGGCTCTTGGTGGCGGGGTGGGGCGGCGGCACGGTCGTCACCGGGTTCGGGACCGTGATGACGGGGTCCTTGGTGTGCTTGACCTTCTTGGGCGGCTCGGCCTGGCCGATGTCCAGCGTGGGGACGGGCTCGCCGGTCTCCGCCGTGAGGATCGGGTCCGGGGTCACCTCGGCGACCGGCGGCTCGGGCTGCCCGGCGCCCTGTCCGTCGCCGGCGGGGTTCTGGGAGCCGTTGCCGGTGGTCGTCACGGCGACCTTGTCGCTGTTGGCCTGCACCACGACGGCGCCGGCCACCACCAGCAGCGCGGCGGCGGCCGCGCCGGAGAGGGCGAGCGTCAGCGTCCGCCGCTGCTTGTCCGGCGCTCCGCCGGACGCCTCGCCGGACGACCCGCCCTGCGGACCGCCGGGACCGCCGACCCTGGTCGCCCCCGCGTTCCCCGCCTGGGGGCCACCGGGGTGCCCCGCCTGACCGGGGTGCCCCGCCTGAGGAGCGCCCGGCATGCCGCCGTGCGGGTGCCCGTGCGGCACCGCGCCCTGCGCGCCCGGACCGCCCATCGCACCGGCCTGCGCGGCCGGACCGCCCATGCCGTTGGCCTGAGGAACGCCGGGAACGCCCTGAGGACCGCCGCTCTGGGGGCCGCCGGGAACGCCGCTCTGAGGACCGCCGGGCGTGCCGCCGTGAGGCGCGCCGGGGGCGCCGCCGTGGGGGGCGCCCGTCTGGTGCCCGCCCGGCGTGTGCGGACCGCCGGGAACGCCGCCCTGCGGGACGCCAGGGGCTCCGGCCTGCGGGACGCCTGCGTGGGGGCCGCCCTGGGCGGCGCCGGGCATCGCGCCCGCGTGGGGGACGCCTGGCGCGCCGGGGCCGGTCGGGCCGGTCGGGGCGCCCTGAGGGCCGCCCGCCGCACCCTGAGGGCCAGCCGCGCCCTGGGGGCCGCCCGCCGGTCCCTGCGGGACGCCGGGGGCGGGACGGTTGTCGGGACCGGGCTGCCGGGGTACGGCGTTGGTGCCGGTGGGCTGGGTCCAGGGACCGGGGTAGGCGTCCTGCGCCGCACCGGAGACCCCCGCGTGCGTCCCGCCGGTCGCCGGGCCGGCCTGGTGGGGCACGGCCGGGGTGGCGGTCGCGCCGGTGACCGGCTCGATGGCGGCCTTGGGAGCGGGCTGGCCCGTGAGCCGGACGATCAGCTCGTCGGCGCTCGGCCGCTGCGCCGGGTCCTTCGACAGGCACAGGCCCACCAGCGCGGCGAGCTCGCCCTCCATCCCGCCGAGCTGCGGCTCCTCGTTCAGGATGCGGTTCATCACCACGGGGATCGAGTCCGCCCCGAACGCGGGCTTGCCGGTGGCCGCGTACACCATCGTGACGCCCCACGCGAAGACGTCGGCGGCCTCGGACACGGCGGCCCCGCTGAGCTGCTCCGGCGCCAGGTACGACGGCGTCCCCATCGCCATCCCCGTGGCCGTCGCGCCGGGGGAGTCCAGCGCACGGGCGATGCCGAAGTCGATCACGACCGGCCCCTCGGGGCCCATGAGCACGTTCGCGGGCTTGAAGTCGCGGTGCAGGATCCCGGCCCGGTGGATGGCCGCCAGCGCGGTGGCCGTGCTGATCGCGAGCCGTTCCAGCGCCGCGCCCCGCCGCGGGCCCTCGTTGATGACGAGCTCGCGCAGCGAGGGGCCGGGCACGTACTCGCTCACGATGTACGGGCGGCTCCCGTCCAGGTCGGCGTGGAGGACGGGCGCGGTGCAGAACCGGGCGACCCGCTGCGCCACCGCCACCTCGCGCAGGAACCTGGTCCGCGCGTCGGCGTCGGCCACGAGGGCGTTGTGCAGCAGCTTGACGGCGACCTGGTCACCTGAGTCACTCTTGCCCAGATAGACGACGCCTTGACCACCCTCGCCGAGCCGGGCGACGATGTCGTACGCCCCCAGCCGCCGCGGGTCGTCCGCCGCCAACGGCTGGAACTGATTCACGTCGGACCCCCATCACAACCAACAGATGGGGCAAAACGCTACCAGCGTGACATGTGGGGCGTCTGCCGGACCTCTAACTAACTTCCACCTTTTGACGGGACATGTCAGTGTTTCGTCGCAGGTCGTGTCCGTGCCGGAGCCCAAGGTCACGGCTTGGCAAATTCAGATGGCCTTGCCCGGATTCATGATGCCCAGCGGGTCGAAGACCGCCTTGATGCCCTGCTGCACCTCGGCCGCCACCGGCCCGGACTCCAGCCCCAGCCAGCGCCGCTTCAGCACGCCCACGCCGTGCTCGCCGGTCAGCGTGCCGCCGAGCGACAACGCGTGCCGGAACACCTCGTCGGCCGCGGCCCACACCTGCGCGGGCGGCTCGGCGGTGCCGTGCTCGAAGATGAAGACCGGGTGCAGGTTGCCGTCGCCGGCGTGGGCGACCGTGCAGATCCGCACGCCGTGCCGGACCGCCGCCGCCTCGATCGCCGTGATCATCTCGGGCAGCGCCGAGCGCGGCACGCACACGTCCTCGACCAGGCACGCCCCCAGCCGTTCCTTGGCCTGGTAGGCCATCCTGCGCAGCCCGACCAGCTCCTCGGTCTCCTGCGGGCTTGTGGAGACGGCCACGAACGAGGCGCCGTTGTCCAGGCAGAGCCGCTCCATGCGGGCGGCCACGGCCTGGCCGTCGGTGGCGTCGGACTGGCCGATCAGCATGGCCTGCGTGGCCGGTTCGAGCCCGATGTTGCGCCAGTCGTCGATGGCCTCCAGCGTGGCCCGGTCCAGCAGCTCCATCAGCGAGGGCTGGCAGCCCGCGGCCATGATCGCCGACACGGCCGCGCCCGCCTCGCGCAGCGACCCGAACTCGGCGGCGAACGTGGCCGGCGGCGCGGCCGGCGCCCGCCGCAGCCGCACGGTGGCCGCGGTGATCACGCCCAGCGTGCCCTCCGAGCCGACGAACAGCCCGGTCAGGTCGTAGCCGGTGACGCCCTTCATCGTGCGCCGGCCGGTGTTCAGGATCCGCCCGTCGGCCAGCACGACCTCGAGGCCGAGCGTGGCGTCCCTGGTGACGCCGTACTTCACGCAGCGCAGGCCGCCGGCGTTGGTGGCCAGGTTCCCGCCGATCGTGGAGATCTCGTACGACGAGGGGTCCGGCGCGTACATGAGCCCGTGCTCGCGGGCGGCGCGGTCGAGGTCGGCGGTGATGACGCCCGGCTCCACCACGGCGATCTCGTCGGCGGGCGAGAGCTCCCTGATGGCCGTCATCCTGGCCAGCGACAACACGATCGTCCCGTCGCCGGCGGTGGCCGCGCCCGCCAGGCCCGTGCCGGCGCCGCGCGGCACGACCGGAACCCGGTGCTCGGTGGCCCACCGCAGGGTCGTCACCACGTCCTCGCGCGAGGCGGCGAGCACCACGCCGAGCGGCTTGCCCGGCTCGACGAACGTGCGGTCGCGGGCGTAGGAGTCGATCACGTCCGGGTCGGTCAGCACGCGAGCTTCGGACAGCGAGTTCACCAGGGCATCAATCGGTCTCACACCTGCACCTTACGGTTTGCGCGGACCGTTCCTTAAGGCCAGACTGCCCTGGGTGGAAGTCAGGTGCCCGGTATGTACGCAGGCTGACCAGCTCGTCTCGGTTCCGGGCGCGGTCGCCTCGGGGACGACATACCGGATCGGAAGGGTCAGGCTGCCCGGCCAGCGCGAGGTCGCCGACCTGCCGACCGCGCCGTCGATGGGCGCGTCGAAGCACGTCATGAGCCGTACGCAGCTCGCGGTGTGGATGTCGTTCCCCAGCCGCCACTACACGCCCTGGGCGAGGAACCAGGGGTGGATCATGCTCGGCGTGGCGGCCCTGGTGCACCTCGTCGTGTCACTGGTGATCGCGATGGGCAAGGACTCGCAGTGGAACGAGGTGCTGCTCGCGCCGTTCTGCCTCACCGGGCTGTTCTGGGGGCTCGGGCTGCTGTTCGTGCTCGGCGCGCGCGGCGCCCGCAGGCGCGACCACGCCGAGGCCCCGGCCCGGGAGAAGGCGCTGGCCGTGTGGGAACGGCTGTACTACTGCGCCCGCGACAACGTCGCGTTCGAGCCGGGGGTCGGCGTCTCGTTCCATCCGGGCGAGACGCGCGAGTACATCTTCGGCTTCCGGGGCCGGGCGATCTAGCCGCGCTCCTCCGCCACCAGGCGGACGCAGACGGCCAGGCCCTCGATGGCCTGCTCCAGCTCGTCCAGCTCGGGGAAGGTGGGGGCGATGCGGATCGTGCGGTCGGCCGGGTCCTGGCCGTAGGGGTGGGTGGCGCCGGCCGGGGTGAGCGCGATGCCCGCGGCCTTGGCCCTGGCCACGACCTCGGCGGCGTGCGGCACCTCCAGGCTGATGAAGTAGCCGCCGCGCGGGCTGGTCCAGGTGGCCAGGCCGCCGAGCCGCTCGGTCAGCACCTTGTCGACCAGCTCGAACTTCGGCCCGATCAGCTCGGCGTGCCGCCGCATGTGCGCGGCCACGCCCGCGGCGTCGCGCAGGAACTCCACGTGCCGGAGCTGGTTGAGCTTGTCGGGGCCGATGGACTGCTTGGCGGTGTTGGCGAGGAACCACTCCACGTTCGCCGGCGAGGAGCCGAAGAACGACACGCCCGAGCCCGCGTACGTCACCTTCGAGGTGGAGGCGTAGACGAACACGCGGTCGGCGTTGCCGTGCTCGGCCGCCAGCGCGAGCAGGTCGGCCAGCTCGTCCGGCGTGTCGGTGAGGTGGTGGACGGCGTAGGCGTTGTCCCACATGATCCGGAAGTCGGGGGCGGCCGTCGGCATGGCGGCCAGCCTGCGCACGGTCTCGTCGCTGTAGGTGACGCCGGACGGGTTGCTGTACTTCGGCACGCACCAGATGCCCTTGACCGCCGGGTCCGCGGCGACCAGGCGCTCCACGACGTCCATGTCGGGGCCGTCGGCGTTCATCGGGACGGCCGTCATCTTGATGCCGAGCCGCTCGCAGATGGTGAAATGCCGGTCATAGCCGGGCACCGGGCACAGGAACGTGATCTCCGGCTCCTCGACCCAGCGGCGCTCGGCCCCCGGCACCTTCGACAGCAGCGCGTGCACGATCGTGTCGTGCATCAGCGTCAGGCTGGAGTTGCCGCCCACGACGAGCTGCCCGGCGGGCACCTGGACCAGCGGCGCGAAGATCTCGCGCAGCTCGGGCAGGCCCTGGAGGTTGCCGTAGTTGCGGCCGTCGGTGCCGTCGGCGGCCCTGACGGAGGTGGGCAGCCCGAGCATGCCGTCGGAGAGATCGAGCTGGCGCGGTGACGGCTTGCCCCGGGTGAGGTCGAGCGAGAGCCCCCGCTGGACGAGGGCGGCGTAGTCACTCTGTGCGGTCACGAGATCTCTCCTCCGAGGTCGGTTCGGTCCAAAGGATAGAAGAAATCCACAAGGGGTCCGGTAATCGCCCGGCATGTGGGACACCGGTTCAAAGACGTTCTAAAGAAGCGCTTCCCGTCCGGCGATCGCCGGAGTGGAATGGAGGACATCGGGGCAGGCACAACTCCGCGAAGGAGGGAGCAGCCGTGGCGACTGTTCGGGACACCTCGATCGAGCAGGTCAGGCGCCGCCGTACCGGGACCGTCATCGCCTCCTGGCTCTCGACGACCGACCACAAGGTCATCGGGTACCTCTACCTGATCACCTCCTTCGGCTTCTTCCTCGTCGCGGGCGTCATGGCCATGCTGATCAGGGCCGAGCTGGCGCAGCCCGGCATGCAGGTGCTCAGCCAGCAGCAGTACAACCAGCTGTTCACCATCCACGGCACGGTGATGCTGCTGCTGTTCGCCACGCCGCTGTTCGCCGGGTTCGCCAACGTGGTCATGCCGCTGCAGATCGGCGCGCCCGACGTGGCCTTCCCCCGGCTGAACGCGGTGGCGTACTGGCTGTTCCTGTTCGGCGGGCTCATGGTGCTGGCGGGCTTCCTCACCCCGGGCGGGGCCGCCGACTTCGGCTGGTTCGCCTACACGCCGCTGTCGTCGGCCATCCACTCGCCGCAGGTCGGCGGCGACCTGTGGATCATGGGCCTGGTGATGTCCGGCCTCGGCACGATCCTCGGCGCGGTCAACTTCATCTCCACGATCATCGGCATGCGCGCCCCGGGCATGACCATGTTCCGCCTGCCGCTGTTCACCTGGAACGTGCTGCTGACCAGCATGCTCGTGCTGATGGCCTTCCCCGTGCTGGCCGCCGCGCTGCTGGTGCTGGAGTCGGACCGCAAGCTCGGCACGCACGTCTTCGACGGCGCGAACGGCGGGCCGCTGCTGTGGCAGCACCTGTTCTGGTTCTTCGGCCATCCCGAGGTCTACATCATCGCGCTGCCGTTCTTCGGGATCATCACCGAGGTGATCCCGGTGTTCAGCCGCAAGCCCATCTTCGGCTACATGAGCCTGATCGGGGCCACCATCGCCATCGCCGGGCTGTCGATGACCGTGTGGGCGCACCACATGTTCGCGACCGGGCAGGTGCTGCTGCCGTTCTTCTCGTTCATGACGTTCCTGATCGCGGTGCCGACCGGGGTGAAGTTCTTCAACTGGATCGGCACGATGTGGCGCGGCCATCTGTCGTTCGAGACGCCGATGTTGTTCGCCGTCGGGTTCCTGGTCACGTTCCTGCTCGGCGGGCTGACCGGCGTCATCCTGGCCTCGCCGCCGCTGGACTTCCAGATCAGCGACACCTACTTCGTCGTCGCCCACTTCCATTACGTGGTCTTCGGCACGGTCGTGTTCGCCATGTTCTCCGGCTTCTACTTCTGGTGGCCGAAGATGACCGGCAAGATGCTGGACGACCGGCTCGGCAAGGTGCACTTCTGGACGTTGTTCGCCGGCTTCCACACCACGTTCCTCGTCCAGCACTGGCTCGGCCAGCTCGGCATGCCGCGCCGGTACGCCGACTACAGCCCGGCCGACGGCTTCACCGCGCTCAACGAGATCTCCTCGGCCGGGGCGTTCCTGCTCGGCGCCTCGACGCTGCCGTTCCTCTACAACGTGTACAGGACGGCCAGGCACGCGCCCAGGGTCACGCTCGACGACCCCTGGGGCTACGGCAACTCGCTGGAGTGGGCGACCTCCTGCCCGCCGCCGCGGCACAACTTCACCAGCATGCCGCCGATCCGCTCCGAGCGGCCCGCGTTCGACCTGCACTACCCGCACGAGGACGCGACGCCCGCGGTGGAGCCGGACACCGGCCCCGAGCAGCAGCCGCCGCCGGTGCTCGCCGCCGACTGACCTTCCGGGAGATCCGGCGTTTCAAGATCGCGTTGTTCGGTTTATGCGAGGCCATTGCGGGCGATGCCGCCGCAGCAATTCTGTTGGTCAAAATGTCGTAGTTTGATCACATTTCAACAACGTACTTTACGACCCGTTTATCCACCCTCTAGCGTCCGGCATTGCACACCCTATGGCCATGCGCCCGGCGACCCCGGGCAGAGAGGGTACCTGGTGCCAAGCTCAAAGCGCCTGTTAGTCGTGTTCCCGGCGGTCGCCCTTCTCGGCGCCGCGCTGACCGTCCCGGCGGCCCAGGCCACGTCAGTGGCCAGCTACCAGCCCTCGGCGGCGGACTACTACATCAACTACGCTCCCCCGCGGGTCGAGAAGGAGCCGCAGGAACCCGGCCTGAACAAGGGCAAGGCCCGTTCGCTCTCACCGGCGGAGAAGTTCGACAGGAAGTTCGTCAGCGGGAACCCCGCCGCGGCCCGCGTCCTCGCCGCCCGCGAGAACCAGGCGATCAGGACCGGCCGCAACCCGGCTGAATGGATCTTCAAGAACTCCAAGCAGGTCAAGACCGCCAAGCTCCTCACCGTCCTGGTCGAGTTCAACGAGCAGGCGAACGACGACTTCTCCGGCTTCAACCGGCTGCGCACCACCGACAGCCCGCCGGACGACTGCGTGGTCGAGCCGCCGGGCACGCTCAAGAACGGCCCGCTGCACAACAACATCCCCGACCCGGCGACGCTGCCGCAGAAGGACAACAACTCCTTCTGGCTCAAGGACTTCAGCACCGACCACTTCAACAAGATGCTCTACAGCGACAAGGGCATCACCGAGCGCGTGCGCAAGGACCTCAAGGACCCGCGCGACGGCAAGCCCGGCATCGACATCTCCGGCTTCACGATGAAGAAGATGTACGAGGAGCTGTCCAAGGGCGCCTACTCCGTCACCGGCTCGGCCGTCGGCTGGATCAAGGCCCCCCACTCCGAGGCGTACTACGGCGCCGCGGCCTGCGGCGGGCAGCCGCAGGACATGTCGGGTCACCCCAGCAACCCGACCGGCGCGGGCCAGCTCGCCATCGACACGGTCAACGCCCTGGCCGCGGCCCAGCCGAACTTCCCGTGGGCGGACTACGACCTGGAGGACGTGGCCGACTCCGACGGCGACGGCAACTTCAACGAGCCCGACGGCGTCATCGACCACCTGGTGATGGTGCACGCCGGCAAGGACAAGTCCTCCGACGGCGGCGCCGAGGGCACCTACGCCATCTGGGCGCACTCCAGCGCGGTCGCGGGCGGCTACAAGATCCCCGGCAGCGACAAGAAGATCTCCAACTACATCGTGCAGCCCGAGGACTCCGGCGTCGGCGTCTTCGCCCACGAGTACGGCCACGACCTGGGCCTGCCCGACCTGTACGACACCAGCGGCCAGGCCAGCTCCGCGGTGGACTTCTGGGACCTGATGTCCAGCGGCTCCCACTCCGGCCCCATCTTCCAGTCCATGCCCACGCACATGGGCCTGTGGGACAAGTGGGTGCTCGGCTGGGCCAACCCGAAGACGTTCAACCCGGGTGACGCCAGCAGGCTCGTCACGGTCGGGCAGTCCTCGCGCACGCCCAAGCTCACCGAGGACGGCGTCCGGGTGAACCTGGCCTCCACGCCGCTGAAGATGATCGACCCGCACAGCGGCACCAAGGCCTGGTGGTCCAACCTGGACCAGGACTGGGCCAACCAGACCCTGACCCGCGACGTCCCGGTGCCCGCGGGCTCCGACGTGCGGTTCTGGATGTGGAACAACTACGAGATCGAGCAGGACTGGGACTTCGGCTTCGTGGAGGTCTCGACCGACGGCGGCCAGACCTGGACCCAGCTCAAGGTCTACGACGAGGCCGGCACCGAGGTCACCACCCCCGACGGCTACCCCGACCCGAACAAGAACCTCAAGACGTTCGGCAACAAGAAGTACGGGCTCACCGGTGACACCGGCGGCCAGTGGCGGCACGACTACGTCAACCTGACGCCGTACGCCGGGCAGTCGATCAAGCTGCGCCTGACCTACAACACCGACGCCGCCTTCGAGCCGCGCGGCTGGCACGCCGACGACTTCTCGCTCACCAACGGCGGCACCGCCGTCTGGAGCGACGACGTCGAGAACGGCGACAACGGCTGGAAGGCCACCGGCGGCACTTTCACCAACACCAGCGGCCAGGGCTGGACCGTCAACAACGGCTCGCGCGAGATCTCCCGCTTCTACCTCGCCGAGTGGCGCAACTTCGACGGCTTCGACAAGGGCCTGCAGTACGCCTACGACACCAACTACTCCCGCGACGGGGCGTGGAAGGTCGAGAAGGTCAAGTACAACGCGCCCGGCCTGCTGGTCTGGTACCGCGACTCGACCTTCACCAACAACTCGGTGGTCAACAACCTGACCCTGCCGCCGAGCATCGGCTCCAAGGGCAGCCTGCTGGTCGTGGACTCGCACTACGACCCGCTGCGCCGCACCGGCACCGCCGCCGAGAAGGACCCGACCAGGCACAAGAACCTGGAAGGCCGTACGCAGTCCTCGAACGCGGCGTTCTCCTTCAACAAGACCTACCCGCTGAAGGAGTGCCTGGAGGCGCCGGACGAGCCGTTCAGCGAGTACTGCACCAACGTCCCCGCGCTCAAGGGCGTGCCGAACTTCACCGACGCGAAGACCTGGGTTCCGGGCTTCGAGCTGCAGAACGGCTCGCTCTACTACCGTGACTTCGACGCCTCCACGGTGGTGCCGAGCAAGGGCGACCAGCCGTACAGCACCCGCGTGGTGCACCTGGACGGCACCCCCGCCACCGAGCTGTACGGGACCGACCTCGGCGACGGCCACGTCGCCGGCTCGGGCAACCCCGGCGACGAGGGCAAGGCGCTGGGCGTGCAGTTCAAGCTGATCAGCCCGCTGCCGGGCAACCTGGGCGCCATCGTCCAGGTCGTCCCGCCGAAGAAGTAGCGTGAGGAGGGCCGCCGGGTCTCCGGCGGCCCTCGATCCAGCACTGAGCGGCGGATACAGCGCCTACGATTGATGACCATGAGCGAACTGCGCACCAAGATCGAGCACACTGAGGCGATCCGGCGGGATCGCCGGGTGGCGGTGGTGGTGAACACTCGCTCACGCCGCGGCCGCCACCACTACTTCGAGGTCATCGAGCAGCTGCACAACCTGGGGTTCGAGCCGCTGGCCGAGCTGTCGGTCTACAACCCCAAGCGGCTGCGCGACCTGCTCGACACCGCCCTCGCCACCAACCCCGACCTGCTGATCGTGGGCGGCGGCGACGGCACCCTCTCCTCGGCCGTGCGCCACGTCGCCCACCGCGACGTGGCGCTCGGCGTGTTGCCGCTCGGCACCACCAACAACTTCGCCAGGAGCCTCGGCCTGCCGCTCGACCTGGCCGGCGCCATCCGGGTGTTCTCCACCGGCAAGGTCGCCGACATCGACCTCGGCATGGCCGGCGACCGGCCCTTCGCCAATTTGGCCAGCTTCGGCGTCTCGGTCGAGGTGGCCGGCCGGGTCAAGCCGTGGCTCAAGCGCATCGTGGGCCGTCCGGCCTACCCGATGACCGCGCTGACCGTCCTGCCGGGCCACCGGCCCTTCCGGGCCTACATCACCGTCGAGGGCCAGCGCCACGAGCTGCTCACCCACCAGCTCAACATCGCCAACGGCCGCTTCCACGGCGGCTGGCAGGTGGCCAAGGACATCAGCATCGACAACGGCATGCTGGTGGCCTACCAGCTCGGCTCGGGCAAGAAGCTGCGCCTGCTCGGCGAGACGCTGCTGCGGGCGACCACCGGCCGCTGGCGCAGCCTGGCGGGCGGCCCGTTCGTGGTCGGCCGGGAGATGTTGCTGGAGACCGACCCGCCGATGGCCGCCGACGTCGACGGCGAGGTGCGCCTGCGCACCCCGATCACGCTGCGCGTGGTGCCCAACGGCGTACGCGTGATGGTCCCCGACTCCTTCGAGGACAACTGACCTCAGCCCCCGCCCAGCGCCCGGTAGGCGGGGGCGAGCGCGTCCGCCAGGCCGGCGGGCGGCGGGAAGACCCGCGGCAGCAGGTCGGGGGCGGCCGCGGCGGGGCGGCGTTCCGGGCGGTGCGCGGTGGCGCCGGGGGCGTAGAAGTCGGCCAGCCGGTCGGCGAACGGCACGTCGGCCACCTCCAGCGGATCGGGCGCGGGCGGGTCGTCGGCCAGCGAGCCGAGCAGCTGCTCGCGGGTGCGCCCGCGCCAGGCCAGCACCAGGAACGGGTCGTCGTCGAACGACTCGGCCAGCAGGTAGAGCACGGCCGACAGGTGCTTGCACGGGAACCCCCAGTCGGGGCACGAGCACTCCATGTCGAGGTCACGCGGGAACAGGTCGACGCCATGGGCGGCGAACAGCTCCTCGATCTCGGCCGGCATCTCCCCGGCCAGCAGCCTGGCCCGGTGGACGGCCTGCGCCGCGACGGCCTCCTCCAGCCGCGCCCACACGTCCTCGCCGTGGACGCCGATCCTGACCACGACGTCGTACGGCGCCGGCCGCGACCCCTGCACGGACGCCCGGACCAGCCCCGCCGACAGGTCGATCGAGAGCACCTGGCCCTTGCGGGCGTAGGCGCGGCCGCGGGACAGGCGGCCCTTGTCGCAGACGCGTTCCAGGATGTCGACGAAGCGCCTGGACCACCAGGCCGAGCCGATGCTGCCGCGCCGCGACCGGGCCCGCAGGCCGCCCTCGACCTCGATGGGGCCGCCGCCGTCGTACCAGTCGGGCATGGTCAGGACCCTCCCGTGAGGCGGAACACCTCGCGCAGCTCGTCGGTGGACAGGTCGGTCAGCCACTCCTCGCCGGCGCCGACCACCCGCTCGGCCAGCGCCTTCTTGCGCTCGATCATCTGGTCGACGCGCTCTTCGAGGGTGCCCGCGCAGATCAGCTTGCGCACCTGGACGTTCCTGCGCTGGCCGATGCGGAAGGCCCGGTCGGTGGCCTGGTCCTCCACGGCCGGGTTCCACCAGCGGTCGACGTGGATCACGTGGCTCGCCGCCGTCAGGTTGAGCCCGACGCCGGCCGCCTTGAGCGACAGCAGGAACAACATCGGCTCCTGGTCGTGCTGGAAACGCTCGACCAGACGGTCGCGGGTCTTCTTCGGCAGGCCGCCGTGCAGCCACAGGACCGGGCGGCCGAGCCGCTGGGCCAGGTAGGGCTGGAGCATCGTCCCGAACTCGGCGTACTGCGTGAACAGCAGCGCCTTCTCGCCCTCGGCCAGGACCTCCTCGGCCAGTTGCTCCAGCCGGGCCAGCTTGCCCGACCGGCCGGCCAGGCGGGAGCCGTCCTTGAGCAGGTGGGCCGGGTGGTTGCAGACCTGCTTGAGCCTGGCCATGGCCGACAGCACCAGGCCGCGCCGCTCGACGCCCTCGCTGTCGTCGATCCGGGCCAGCATGTCGTCCACGACGGCCTGGTAGAGCGTGGCCTGCTCGGGGGTGAGCGGGCACCACTCCTTGATCTCGATCTTCTCCGGCAGGTCGGAGATGACGGACCGGTCGGTCTTGAGGCGGCGCAGGATGAACGGGCCCGTCGCCCGCTTCAGCGCATCGGCGGCCAGCTCGTCCTGGCGGGCCTCGATGGGCTCCTGGAACCGGGTGCGGAAGCGGGCCCGCGGCCCGAGCAGGCCGGGATTGGCGAACTCCATGATCGACCAGAGCTCGGCGAGGTGGTTCTCGACCGGCGTGCCGGTCAGGGCCAGCCGGGTGCCGGTGGGGATCGACCGGACGGCGCGGGCCTGGAGGGTGCCGCTGTTCTTGATCGCCTGGGCCTCGTCGCACACCACCCGGCGCCACTCCTGCTCCCGCAGGGTCTCCAGGTCGCGGTGGGCGGTGCCGTACGTGGTGATCACCAGGTCGGCCTCCGCGATGCGGGCGGCGTCCCGGCCGGAACCGTGGTGGACGTACACGCGCAGCCCCGGGGCGAACCTGGCCGCCTCCCGCTGCCAGTTGCCCACCAGCGACATCGGGCAGACCAGCAGCGTCGGCGCGGCGGCCCGCTCGTGGACGAGCAGCGCCAGCGTCGTGACCGTCTTGCCCAGGCCCATGTCGTCGGCGAGCACCCCGCCGAGGCCCAGCTCCGACAGGAAGCTCAGCCACGCCAGGCCGCGCTCCTGGTAGGGCCGCAGCACGGCGTCCAGGCCCGGCGGGGTGGCGAGCGGGGTGAGCCGCCGCTCGGCCTGGCCCGACAGCAGGTCGCCGAGCACGCCGTCGGCGTCGACCGCGAGCAACGGCAGCTCGTCGTCGCCCTGGATCACGTGGCGCAGCAGGTCGGCCGCCGCCGCCTCGCCCGCGCGCACCCCCTCCACCGCCCGCAGCGCCGCCTTGAGCTGCCGGTCGTCCAGCTCCACCCACTGGCCGCGGACCCGGACCAGCGGCACCTTGAGCCTGGCCAGCTCGGCCAGCTCCGCCTCGCTGATCGTCTCCTCGCCCACCGCCAGGTCGACGCGGAAGTCGACCAGCTCACGCAGCCCGAAGCCCTGGCTGACGGCCGCCGTCTGCGGCTTGGTCCTGGTGGTGAGCTTGAGCCCGAGCCGCGTACGGCCCGCCCAGCGCGGCAGCTGCACCCCGAACCCGGCCGCCTGGAGCAGCGGCGCGGCCTGGCGCAGGAAGCCGAACGCACCCGCCGTGTCGAGGGCCAGCTCGCTCGGCTCCGGCACGCGCAGGGCCCGGTCCAGCTCCGGGTAGAGCCGCACGGCCCGGCCGAGCCCGGCCAGCAGCTCGCGTTCCGGCCGGCCGGGCAGGCCCTTCTCGCCGCTCCAGACGCGGGCGGCCGGGACGTACAGGCTGGGGTCGTCGGCGGCCTGCAACGCCAGCTCGACCCGCCAGTCGTCGCCGGCGGCCGGTTCGAGCAGGCGGAAGCAGACGCGGGTGGCGCCCTCGGCCGCCGTGACGGCCGCCCGCCAGCGGTCCAGCTCCTCGCGCAGCCCGGGGTCGTCGGGGCAGGCCGGGTCGCCGGTCAGCGCGGCCAGCCACCGTTCCCGCGGCGTCGTGGGGGCGGTGGCAGAGGGGGCGGCCAGGGGAGTGGTGACGGCCTGCCGGACGAGCGCGTCGGTGAACGCCTCCAGCGCCTGGAGCTGCACCCCGGCGGCCGGGCGCTCGGCGGCCCAGGTGCGGCAGGCGGGCGGCATGGCCAGGGCCAGGTCGCGGAAGTAGGCGGCGTCGGCCCCGGTCAGCACGGGCCGCCACAGGGCCAGCGCGGCGCCCTCGGGATCGGGCGCGGGCACGAGCTGGGGGACGACCCGGCCGCGGCCGGCCAGGTCGCGGGCGAGTGCGGCGACGGCGGCCCAGTGGCGGACGGTGGCGGTGGCGTCGCCCGGATGGCCGTCCAGCGCACGAAGGGCCTCGGCGGGCGGCAGCACGACCGCGGGCACCCGCCACGGCAGCAGCCGCGGCCTGGCCACCTCCGTCAGCAGCCCCGTCTCCGGCGAGGGCAGCGGCCCCTTGGCCGACCCCGGCAGCAGCAGCTCCAGCACCCTGGACGGCGGCCCGCCCACCCCGAGCCCCGGCGCGCCGGCCAGCTCGGCCGGGGAGGCGGCGAACGGATGGGGCCGCGCGCCCGGCCCACGGGACACGGCGGCGGCCCGCCCGGGAACCTCGCCCCAGAAGGCGAGCCCGTCACCCGCCCACACCCCGTGTACCAGCACCCCGGCAGGTTACCGTCGGGCTGGAGCGACCGGTCCGCGAGTCTTCTGCGGGCCGGGCCGCAAGTCGTACCATCGAAGTATGAACACTCCCGGATCGTGGTGTGAGCGGCCTGAGCCGCAGGCTCCCTCGTGCGAGCTCCCCTCACCGTGGAGCAAGCCGAAGCAGCCTGACAGCTGGTGCGAGGCGCCCAAGTCGCCGGTGGCGTCCGTCCTCCGGTTCCTGCTGAAGGCCGCCAAGAGGTAATAACAGGCGGTCAGCTGGGTAGTCGCCTTGCTCAGCGGAGGAGGCGACGTCGTGAACGATACCCACAAGCTGGTCAGTGATCTCTCCGACCAGGTCTCCAGGCTCGTCAAGGACGAGCTGCGCCTGGCCAGGCTGGAGCTCGCGGAGAAGGGCAGGCGGGCGGGGTTCGGCGCGGGGCTGTTCGGCGCGGCCGGGATGGCCGCGTTCTTCGGCGGTGCCGCGCTGGTGACCGCCGTCGTCCTGCTCCTCGCTCTGGTCATGCCCGGGTGGGCGGCCGCCGCGATCGTGGGGGCGGTCCTGCTCATCGCCGCCGCCCTGCTCGGCCTGACCGGAAAGAACCAGGTGAAACAGGCCGCGCCGCCGGTCCCCGAGGAGACCATCGCGAGCGTCAAGGCCGATATCGACATGGTCAAGGAGAGGGCACGCCGATGAGCGAGACGGACCCCGGATACAGCGAGCAGCACGCCGGTGACGTGGGCGCCCGCAGGGCGACCGTCGGCACGCCGACCGAACGCGAGTCGATCAACGTGCCTCCGACGAGACCGGGGGCTGCGGAGAACGCCAGACGGGCCGAGCTGGCCCGGCAGGAACACGAGACCTTCATCCCCGAGACCCCCGTGCCCGACGACCGGACCGAGGCGGTGGAGAGCCGCGCGGTCGAGGAGGAGTCGTTGGCCGGAGGCCGCGGCGAGGACGACGAGGAAGAGGAAGAGGACGACGTGCGAAAAAGCATCAAGGAAACCAGGAACGAACTGGGCGACACGGTCAGCGCCCTGGCCCACAAGGCCGACCTCAAGGGCCGGGCCACCGAGGCGGCGGGCACGGCCAAGGGCAAGGTCGCCGAGATGACCGGCGTGGCCAAGGGCAAGGCCGCCGAGGTGACCGGCACGGCCAAGGGCATGGCCGGCGAGGTCGCGGGCAAGGTCCGCGAGGCCACGCCCCACCAGGTCAAGGACGCCGCCACCGGGGCACGCAAGCGTCCCGTGCTGCTGCTGGCCGCTGCGGCGGCGGTGACGGCCCTCGTCGTCCGGCGCCTCAGGAAGCGCAACAGGGCGAAGTAGGCGTGCGTTCCCCCGAAAGACCTGCGGAACTGCCGCGCAGGGCCTGGTGGAGCGTGCTCAAACGCACCGTCGTCGAGTTCCGCAACGACGGCGTCCAGGACCTCGCGGCAGCGCTCACGTACTACGCCGTCCTGTCCATCTTCCCGGCGCTGATCGTGCTGGTGTCGGTGTTCGGCCTGCTCGGCAGGCGCGACACCGCCACCCTGGTCGGCAACCTCGTGGTGCTGGCGCCCGACGAGGTGCGCTCCCTGATCGTCACGGGCGTGCGGTCGGTCCAGGAGAACGCGGCCTCGGCCGGCCTGGTCGCGATCGTCGGCCTGCTGGTCGCGCTCTGGTCGGCGTCGGGCTACATCGGCGCGTTCATCCGGGCCGGCAACACCATCTACGACATCGACGAGGGGCGTCCGTTCTGGAAGGTGACCCCGCTCCGGATCGGGCTCACCGTGCTGGCCACCGTGCTGCTGGCGCTCGGCGCGATCTCCGTCGCGCTGACCGGCGACCTGGCCAGGAGCGTCGGCAAGGCGCTCGGCCTGGGCAGCGCGCTGGTGACCGCCTGGGACATCCTGAAATGGCCGGTGCTCGCGCTCGTCGCGACCGGGCTGATCATGGTGCTCTACTGGGCCGCGCCGAACGTGCGCCAGCCCGGCGTGCGCTGGATCACCCCCGGCGGGCTGCTCGCCGTGGCGCTCTGGGTCGTGGTCTCCGGCGGCTTCGCCCTGTACGTGGCCCACTTCGGGTCCTACGGCAAGACCTACGGCACGCTGGCCGGCGTCGTGGTGTTCCTGATCTGGCTGTGGTTGTCGAACATGGCCCTGCTGCTGGGCGCCGAGCTGGACGCCGAGCTGATCAGGGAACGCCAGATCGCCGAGGGCGAGCCCGTCGGGCAGGAGCCGTACGTGGAGCCCCGGGATCCGCCGAAGGAGGATAGCCTTCCCGAGTGAAGCGTGGAAAGGCCGTCGTCGCCGCACTCGCCCTGGTGGCCTCGGGCCTGGTGGCCGGTTGCGGCGGCGGCTCGGCGGTCAGCGACTTCGGCACCGTCGTCAAGGGTGCCAAGGGCACGACCGTGCGCGCCGAGCTGCGTCCCGGGCAGCGGTTCTCGCTGGCCGTCCCGGACAACCCGTCGGTGGGCGACAGCTGGCGGCTGGCGGCGGTGCCCGACGCCAGGGTGGCCTCCTACATCAGCGAGGAGCGGAAGAGCGCGGGCCAGGGCCCCGGCAGCGGCGGCACGGCCTATTTCGTCTTCAACACCAAGAGTCCGGGCACCGCCGAGATCACGCTGCGCGACTGCTGGCGGTGCGGCCGGAGCTCGACGCCGCCCGACGAGGAGAGCAGGCGGCAGTCGGGCGAGGCCATCTTCGAGATCACCGTCCGCTGAGCACGGCGCGGCACAACACGTCGAGGGTGGTCGCGGTGATCATCTCAGCCTCGGCGTCGGCGCCGGCGTCGGCGCACGCGGCCAGGCGGCGCCGGCCCTCGCCCAGGATGCTCCACCCCAGGTGGGCCACCAGGTCGGGATGCGGCTCCCCGGCCTCGGCGAGCAGGCCGCGCAGCGGCTCGATCATCGTCTCGTGCAGCTGGTCGAGCCGGTGGCGGCACTCGGCGGGCAGGTCGACCGCGGCGACCGCGCGCAGCAGCGCGTGGTCGGGGCTGGTCACGAACGCCAGCGACACGGCGCCGAAGGCGCGCACCCGCTCCTCCAGGTCGCCGTCGCGGGTGGCCGTGACCAGCCGGTCGGCCCAGCGGGGGATCGCGTCCTCCACGAGCTGGGCCAGGATGTCGGCGGTGGCGGAGAAGTAGCGGTAGACGCTGGAGCGGGCCAGCCCGACCCGCGCGCCCACGGCCGCGGGGGTGAGCCCGGCCGGACCCTCGGCCGCCAGGATCTCCATGGCGGCCGCCAGCAGGGCCGCGTGCTGGCTGGCCCGATGGTCGGCCACCGTGGCCGCGCTGATCCTCGGCACCGGACTCACTCCTCCTCGCGTCGTCTCCTCCCAGTATCGGGCAGCAGGAACGTCGCCCCGACGCCGCCGAACAGCACGATGCCGGTCACGATCGTGACCCGGCGGGTCGCGTCGGCGCCCGCCGCGACCGCGGCGGCGTGGTCGGCGGGTTCCCTGATCGCCGCGATGGCCGTGCCGGCGCTCTCGCGTACGGCCTGCCCGAGGGCGGGCTTGCCGGGCAGGCGTTCGGCCATCGCCGCGTCCAGGCCGGTGACCAGGACGGCGCCCAGCACCGCGATGCCGACGGCGGCGCCGAGCTGGCGGATCGTGCTCTGGAGCCCGGAGGCCACGCCGGAGCGGCGGGCGGGCACGTCGGCGAGCATCACGTTCGGGAGCTGGGCCGAGGCGAAGCCGACGCCGACGCCGTACAGGACGAGCCAGGGCACCAGCGTCCACGGGCCGAGCGAGGGGGAGACGGCCAGGCCGATCGCGATCGCGCCCACGGCCTCCAGGACGAGCCCCAGCCGCACGATGAGCCTGGGCGCCAGGCCGAGCCGCGGGACGACGCCGCCCGCCAGGAACGTGCCCCCGGCCAGCGAGGCGATGATCAGCCCGGTGGCGAACGCGGTGAACCCCATGGCCGCCTGGAGGAACAGCGGCAGCACCAGGATGAGGCCGAACTCGCCGAGACTGATGATCATCGCGGCGGCGCCGCCGTACCGGAAGGAGGGGATGGCGAACAGCGACAGGTCCAGCACGACCGGGCGGCCCGACCGGGCCCGTGAGCGCTCGACCAGCAGCAGCGCGGCCAGCGCGAGCGCCGCGAGCCCGAAGGCGAACGGGATCGGCGAGACGCCGCCGAGCGGCCAGTCCCACCCGAACAGCGTGGCCTCGCCGGTCGGCGTGAACCAGCCGTAGCGCTGGCCCTCGATCAGGCCGAACACCAGCGCGGCCGGGCCGACCACCGACAGCAGCACTCCGGGGACGTCCGAGCCGCCCGCCGCCGGGTCCTTCGACTCGGGCACCCTGACCGTGCCGAGCAGCACGAGCAGGCCGATCGGCAGGTTCACCCAGAACGCCCAGCGCCAGCCGAAGTCGGTCACCACCCAGCCGCCCAGCAGCGGGCCGAGCGCGGCCATGCCGCCGATGATCGAGCCCCAGACGGCGAAGGCGATCGTCCGGCGCGAGCCCGTGTAGAGGGAGTTGATGATCGCCAGCGTCATCGGGACGACCATGGACGCCCCGACCCCCTGGACGACGCGGGCGGCGATGAGCAGCGCGCCGCTCGGCGCGGCGGCGGCCAGCATGCTCGCGGCCAGGAACACCACCAGGCCGACGGCGAACATCCGGCGCCTGCCGTGCACGTCGCCGGTCCGGCCGAGGGGGATGAGCAGGGCGGCGAAGGCCAGGGAGTAGATGGAGTTCACCCATTCGACGTCCGTGGCCGACAACCCCAGATCGCCCATGATCGCGGGGACGGCGACGTTCACGATCGTCGCGTCGATGATGATCATCGACATCCCGACGCCGAGCACGATCAGCGGGAGCCAGCTCTGCCGGGTCCGCTCATTTAGCGACACCATGTCCCTAAAGATAGCAACATGCTGTCTCGAAACAAGGGGTAAGCTCCGGATCATGGACTTCATCCGGGTGCGTGCCTCGGCCGACGGCGCCGAGACGATCTCCTACTGGACCGGCGACGTCTACGGCTGGCAGGACGACGACGGCCCCCGTCACCTGTTCGGCTTCGAGGGGCTGAACGTGGCGCGGGCGCGCCCGGCCGACGGCGGCTGGGAGCTGCTGACCAGGGAGGCGGCGCTCTACCTCGACCCGAGGACCAGGGAGCCGGTCGACGTGTGGGACAACCCGCTCACCGGGCGGTCCGTCGAGGTGCAGCACGTCTTCAACGACCCGGTCAACCAGCGGCTCGGGGCCTATCCGGTGCCGGTGACGCGGTTGGGGGAGCAGGTCGTCTTCAACGCCGACATCCGCCTTTCCTACCCTTCGCCACTACCTGTCGCGAAATATCCGGAAAACTCGGCTCGGGACACGTATCGGGCCCTGGAGCTGTTCCAGTTCTTCGCCTCGGCCGCCGACGTCGAGTCCGGCATGCCCGACGTGCCGGCGGTCTTCTCCTGGTGCCGGGTCTCGCCCTGGCTGCCCTGGATGGCCATGGGGCAACGGCCGGGCGGGCTGGTCTACCACTGCAGGGGCGCCAAGGTCGCCGACGTCCCCGGACGGCTGCGCGAGCGCGTCGGCGAGCACTTCCTGCACGCCCCCGCCGAGTGGACCGCGCCCAACATGACGAGCTGGACGGCCTTCGCCGATAAGGTCGGGCGGTGAGCACCGACCTGTTCTGCGAGATCATCGCCGGCGCGCGTCCCGCCCACGTGGTGAGCGCCGACGAGGTGGCCGTCTCCTTCCTGGACACCCGCCCGGTCTTCAAGGGGCACGTGCTCGTCGTGCCCCGGCTCCACGTCGAGACGCTGGCCGACCTCGCCGACGTCGGGCCGTTCTTCTCCCGGGTCCAGGCCATGGCCAGGGCCGTGGAGGAGGGGCTGGAAGCGGCCGGCACGTTCGTGGCGATGAACAACCGGGTCAGCCAGAGCGTGCCCCACCTCCACGTGCACGTCGTGCCGCGCAACCGTAAGGACGGCCTGCGCGGCTTCTTCTGGCCGCGCACCACCTACGAGTCCGCGCAGGAGGCCGAGACCTACGCGGCGGCCGTCGCCAAGGCGCTGGCGGCCGGGTGAGGGTGGCCGGCGGGACGGGCGGCGGCGGGCGCTAGGCTCGGGGCGCGTGGAGTACCTGGTCGGCGTCGCCGTCGTGGCCGTGCTGGTGGGCGTGCCCGCGATCGTGCTCTGGCGCGTCATGCGGGGCCGCCGCGAGCTGGGCACCAGCCCGGCCGAGCGGGCCACGTTCGAGACTTTGCACACCGCCTCCATGGCCGGGCCGCCGCTGCGGGCCGGGCTGACCCCCGAGGGCGCCGAGCGCGCCTCCCGCCACCTGCGCGCGCTGCTCGGCTCGGCCGCGCTCGCGATCACCGACCGCGAGCGCCTGCTCGTCTACGACGGCGCCGGCGACCACCACGCCGCCCAGGCGTTCGAGCACGCCGCCGCCACCTTGCGGGACGGCCGCACCCAGGTGCTCACCATCGACTGCGAGCTGCTCGAATGCCCGATCCGGCACGCCGTCGTCGTCCCGCTCACCACCGACGACCGCCTGGTCGGCGCGCTGGCCGCCTACGGGCAGAACGCCTCGGCCGGCCTGGTCAGGGCGGCGCAGGAGGTGGCCGGCTGGGTGAACTCGCAGCTCGAGCTGGCCGAGCTCGACCGCTCGCGCACGCTGCTCATGGAGGCCGAGGTCCGGGCCCTGCGCGCGCAGATCTCGCCGCACTTCATCTACAACTCGCTCACCACGATCGCCTCCTTCGTCCGTACGGACCCCGAACGCGCCCGTGAGCTGCTGCTGGAGTTCGCCGACTTCACCCGCTACTCCTTCCGGCGGCACGGCGAGTTCACCACGCTGGCCGAGGAGCTGCACTCGATCGAGCGCTACCTCACCCTCGAACACGCCAGATTCGGCGACCAGCTGCAGGTCACCCTGCGCATCGCCCCCGAGGTGCTGCCGGTGGCGGTGCCGTTCCTGTGCCTGCAGCCGCTGGTCGAGAACGCCGTCCGGCACGGCCTGGAGAGCCGCAACGGCGTCGGCCGCATCACGATCATCGCCGAGGACGCCGGCGCCGAGTGCCGCATCAGCGTCGAGGACGACGGCCTCGGCATGGATCCCGATCGGCTGCGCCGCATCCTGGCCGGCGAGATCGCCCCCACCGGCGGCGTCGGCCTGGCCAACGTCGACGAACGGCTCCGCCAGGTCTACGGCGACGAGTACGGCCTGGTCGTCGAGACCGGCACGGGCGCGGGCACCAAGGTCAACGTGCGCCTGCCGAAGTACCACCCCGGCGTCTCGGCCCGCTGACCTCCTCCAGCCCGCCCTCATACCTGCCCCCACCTGTGACCCCGCCGTGACGGCCTTGACGTTTGGTGCCGGTTTCATCACTGTCTAATGCATTCGAGGTGTGAGGAGTGACGTGTGACCGGGCTGCGCGTCCTGGCGGTGGACGACGAGCTACCCGCGCTGGAGGACCTGTCCTACCTGCTCCGCGCCGACGCCCGCATCGGCGAGGTGGTGACGGCGCGCGACGGGGCGGCCGCGCTGCGCCTGCTGGACCGCGGCATCGCCGAGGGCCGCCCGATCGACGCCGTCTTCCTCGACATCCGCATGCGCGGGCTGGACGGCGTCGTGCTCGGACGGCTGCTGTCGCAGTTCGCCAACCCGCCACGGGTCGTGTTCGTCACCGCGTACGAGGAGCACGCGGTGGACGCCTTCGAGATCAAGGCCGAGGACTACCTGCTCAAACCGGTACGTCCCGAACGGCTCGCCGAGGCCATCAGGCGCGTGGCGGTCTCGTCCGACGTGCCCGCCGAGACCGGCGAGAGCGACACCATCCCCGTCGAGCTGGGCGGCGTGACCCGGTTCGTCTCCAGCGCCGACGTCGTCTACGTGGAGGCCCAGGGCGACTACGCCCGGCTGCACACCGCCAACGGCAGCCACCTCGTCCGCATCCCGCTCGCCACGCTGGAGGAACGCTGGGCCCCGGCCGGGTTCGTCCGGGTGCACCGCAGCCATCTGGTCGCCGTCAAGCACATCGAGGAGCTGCACATCGACTCGGGCCGGTGCAGCGTGCGGGTCGGCGACACCGAGCTCCCGGTGAGCCGGCGGCACACCCGCGAGCTGCGCGACCTGCTGGTCCGCCGCGCCAGGAAGGGCAGGACGGAATGACCCCCGATCCCCGGCCGGGGCGTCCGGCGGGGTCGCCGCGCACCGACGCCGCCGCCCGCCGCATGGACGCCTTCCGCCGCTCCGAGACGCCGCGCCGGGTCAGCGTGACCAGCCCGCGCACCGCCGCCGCCCGCCGCCCCCGCTACCCGGCCACCAGGGAGATCGACGAGCAGACCCGCCTCGGCGAGGTCTACATGCGCTCGCTCCTGCGCACCCAGTTCCGGCTCGCCCTGTTCGTCTGCACCGTGCTGGCCTGCGTGGTCGGCGGCCTGCCGCTGCTGTTCCTGCTCATCCCCGAACTGCGCGAGGTGGACGTCCTCGGCGTCTCCCTGCCGTGGGCGGTGCTGGCCGGGCTCATCTACCCCGCCTTCGTCATCGGCGCCTGGCTGTACGTCCGCCAGGCCGAGCGCAACGAACGCCACTTCGCCGAGCTGGTGGAACGCCGGTGACCGGCGCGAAGGGCCCCTCGTGAGCCTCACCGCGGTGGTCGTCGTGATGGCGGCGGCCGTGCTCATCGGCGCGTACGGCATCAGGTTCTCCCGCACCACCTCCGACTTCTACGTCGCCTCCCGGACCGTCAGCCCCCTGTGGAACGCCTCCGCCATCGGCGGCGAGTACCTGTCGGCGGCCTCCTTCCTCGGCGTCGCCGGGCTCATCCTGTCCTACGGCGTGGACATGTTGTGGCTGCCCGTCGGATGGACCGGCGGCTACCTGGTGCTGCTGGTGCTGGTGTCGGCGCCGCTGCGGCGCTCGGGCGCGTACACGCTGCCCGACTTCGCCGAGGCCAGGCTGGAGTCGATGACCGTACGCAGGACCGCCAGCGTGCTCGTCGTCCTGATCGGATGGCTGTACCTGATGCCGCAGTTCCAGAGCGCCGGGCTGGTGCTGCGCACGATCACCGGGGCGCCGGTGTGGGCGGGCGGGCTGCTGGTCGCCGGCGTGGTGGCGGTGAACGTGCTGTCCGGCGGCATGCGGTCGATCACGTTCGTACAGGCCTTCCAGTACTGGCTCAAGCTGACCGCGCTGGCCGTGCCGCTGGTGTTCCTGCTGCTGGCCTGGAAGGGCGACGGCGCGCCCGCCCTCAGCGTCCAGGACGCCACCACCTGGCAGATGCCGCTGGCCGGGGCCAAGGAGTACGGGCTCTACTCGACGTACTCGCTGATCCTGGCCACGTTCCTCGGCACGATGGGCCTGCCGCACGTGCTCGTGCGCTTCTACACCAACCCCGACGGCCGGGCCGCCCGCCGTACGACGCTGGTCGTGCTGACCCTGCTCGGCGCGTTCTACCTGCTGCCCGCCCTGTACGGCTGGCTCGGCCGCCTCTACGCCCCCGACCTCGTGCGTACCGACGCGGTCGTGCTCACCCTGCCCAGCCGCATGATCGGCGGCACGCTCGGCGACCTGCTGACCGCCCTCGTGACTGCCGGGGCGTTCGCGGCCTTCCTGTCCACCTCCTCGGGGCTGACCGTGTCCGTCGCCGGGGTTATCGCGCAGGACCTGCTGAAGGGCGGCGTGCGCTCGTTCCGGATCGCCACCCTCATGGCCGTCGCCGTGCCGCTGGCGCTGGCGCTGTGGGCGCGGGCGCTGCCGGTCGCGGACGTGGTGGGGCTGGCGTTCGCGGTGGCCGCCTCGTCGTTCTGCCCGCTGCTGGTGCTGGGCATCTGGTGGCGGCGGCTCACCACGACCGGGGCGCTGGCGGGGCTGTTCGTGGGGGGCGGGCTGGCGTGCTCGGCCGTGCTCGCCACGATCACCGGGGGGCCGTACGAGGGGCTCACGGGGGCACTGCTGGCCCAGCCGGCGGCCTGGACGGTGCCGATCGCGTTCACCGTGATGGTGTCGGTGTCGTTCCTGACCCCGCACCGCGTACCGCCCGGCGTGGCCCGCACGATGGTCCGCCTCCACACCCCGGAAAACCTCGACCTCGACCGCGGCGACTGGCACCCCCGCTCCCCATGACCTCCCGGGCCTGTAGGCCCGCGCTCGGCCCGCCGTCCCGTCTGTCGGCTCCGTCCGTCGTCTGCGGTCGACGGACGCTCGCGTGGGAGCGTGTCGGTGGGGGCTGCTCGCCCTCCCGGCTTGCTCAGGTGTCGAGATCTTCCGGCTCACGACCAGCCTGCGGCGACGCCTCCCAAGCGCTCCGACGCCACCCCGTTTCCGCTGGCGGCCTCGTTCCGCGCCACACCACCGGCCTCCGCCCCGGCTCCGGCGCCCCTTCCCCTCCCGGGGCCGCCTCCAGCGCCCCCCCTCGGTGCGGGCACTGCCTCCGGCCCCGGCTGTGCCTGTGGTCCCGGCACCCCTCACCCTCCCCGCGCCACCCACGGCCCCCGCTCTGTCTCCGGCCTCCTCGCTGTGTGCGGCCCCTGCGGCCCTTGATGCGGCTGGGCTTGTGCGGTCGCTCGCGGTTCTGAGCTCATGGTCGCTTCGCGTGGGGCGCGGGATGCCGCCCTGATCGTGGGGCTGGGGTGGTGGGTCCAGGCCGGGGCGGTACAGGCCGGCGGCTCGTGGGGACGTGCTTCGGCCGGGCCAGGGCCGACCCGTCCCTTCCGGCGGGACGTCCGGCCGGGCCGAACCCTCTGGCTCGGTGTCGGGCGGGGCCGGGGTTCGGCCCGGACGTGGCTGGGCGGTCCCCTGGGGCGGGACGTGCGGACGGGTCCACTCCTGTGGCCTGCTGCCGGCCTGGGGCGCGGGACGGCCGGGCTGCCGCTGCGCCGACGCGTGCGGCGCGTGGGCGGGCTGGGCCGGCGCCTGTGGCCGAGGGCCGGGTTGGGACGGTATCCGGTGCGCGAGGCCGGGGTGGGACGGCTCCTGCGGCGGAGGGTCCAGGCCAGGGCGCGGGCCGACGCCGGTGTGCGGGCTCCTGGAACGGCCGGGCCCCGGGTCCTGGCCGGCGGGCCGGGCCGAGCCGGAACGACGGTCCGCAGGCGACGGCATGACGTCCCGTGCCTGGCGGGAAAGCTCGTGCGGTGTGGGGCTCGCGGTGGGCGGCTCGTCAGGGAGGGTTCCCTCGTCGGGGGCGAAGTACGGTCTGGTCGGGGGCGTCGGGTGGGAGGCGTCGCTGTGCCGGGCGGCCTGTTCGGTCATGGGTCTGGCGGCCGTCCCGGCGTGGGCCTCGACGTCGAGCACCTCGTGTCCCGGGACGGTGTGCGGGGCCTCCTCGCCCGGGGCCGCGTGGTGGATGGTTCGTCCGGTGGCCGCTCCCAGGTCGCCCGCGTGCTTCCGCTCCGGTCGCCAGGAGGGGGCACCGCCCCTCGGCCATCCCCGCCGCACCTCGCCGCCCTCCATCGGCCGACCTCCCCACGCCCCGCCTGCCCGCGCCGCCGAGGGCGTCCCCGAGGCGCCGGGGGTGGAGGGGGTGTCCGTGGTGGTGGGGAAGGCGTGGCGGGGTGGGGGAGTGGCGGTGGTCGGGGTGAGGTGGTCCAGGAGGTGGGGGGCGGCGTTCAGGAGGTGGTCGATGAGGTGCGCCACGTCGTCCAGGCGTACCCGCAACGTCGCCCGCGCCTGCGCGCCGCCGCGCCGGGCAACAGGCGGCCCGGTCTCCTCCACCCGCACCTCGGAGATCTCCAGGCAGACCTCAGGGCTCGGACGGGCGGACGCCGAGGCGTCGGAGCCGAGCGCCTGCTCCTCGGGCGTACGGTCATCGCGGTACGGGCTGCTCTCGGCCATGACCTGCGATTACCCCTCACGTATCCCATCAGGCTCCGACATAAGGGGACTTGGGGGAGGTTTGACCGGAAGGTCAGGCAGGTGGCAACTCCCCGGACCCCCGGGCGACCAGCTCCACGGGAACCGTGATCCGGCGCGGCTCGCGTACGGGATCCAGCAGCAGCTCCACCGCGCCGCGCGCCAGCCGGCCGATGTCGTACCGCACCACCGTCACCCCCGGGCTGAACAGGCCGGCCAGCGCGAAGTCGTCGAACCCCACGTACGCCGGCCGCTCGGGACGCTCCCGCAACGCCTGCAGCACGCCGATCGCCGCCCGGTTGTTCGTCGCGAAGAACGCCGTCGGCGGGTCGGGCAGGTCGAGCAGCCGCCCCACCTCGTACGACACCCGCCCGGGATCGAACACCCCCCGCACCACCAGCGCCTCGTCGGCCGCCGCCCCCGCCTCGCGCAGCGCCGCCCGGTAGCCCCGGGCCCGGTCGTGCACCGAGCTCAGCCCGTCGTCGTCGGAGATCAGCGCGATGCGGCGGTGCCCGTGGGCGAGCAGGTGCGCGGTCGCCGTCCGGCCGCCGCGCTCGTCGTCGAGCATGATCACGTCGGCCCGGTCGAGCCCGCATGGCACACGGTCGACGAAGACCGTGCGGGGGCCGCCGTGCTCGGCCAGCCAGGAGTGGTCAGCCGGCGAGGGCACGACGATCAGCGCGTCCACGCCCCGCGCGTGCATCGACTCGATCAGCATGCGCTCCTTGTCCGGACGCTCCTCGTACGAACCGAACACCACCAGCGCCTCGTGCTCGGCCGCCGCCGCCTCCACCGCGGCGGCCAGGCGGGCGTAGAACTCGTTGGAGATGTTCTCCATCACCAGGCCGAGCGTGAGCATGGTCGCACCCCGGGCCAGCCGGGCGGCGGCCTCGTTGCGGCGGAAGCCGAGCGCGCTGATCGAGTCGTGCACCCGCTGCTGCAGCGAGGCCCGGACGTGCGGCTCCTGGTTGACCACGCGGGACACCGTCTTCAGGCTGACGCCCGCGTGCCGGGCGACGTCCGCCATGGTGGGCTTACGCGTTGTCATAGTCTGCCCCCATGGAGGATGAATGGATCTGCGGCCGGATGGGCGAGGACGAGCCGTGGACGCTGGGCGCGGTGAACCCGCCGGTGTTCGAGAACTCGTTGTTCACCTTCGGGACGGCGGCCGAGCTGGGAGCCGCGATCCGGGACGAGGACGAGCGGTACGTCTACGGCCGCGGCACCAACCCGACCGTCGACGTGGCGCAGCGCAAGCTGGCCGCGCTGGAACGCGGTGAGCGGGCCAAGTGCTTCGGCTCGGGGATGGGCGCCATCTCGGCGACGATCTCCTCGCTGGTGTCCGCCGGTGACCACGTGCTGGTGCTCGGCGCGGTGTACGGGCCGACCACGCAGTTCCTGCGTTACCTGGAGAAGTACGGCGTCACGCATACGCACGTCGACGACCTCGCGGGATGTGACAGCGCTATCAGGGCGAGTACCCGCCTACTGTACTTCGAGTCGCCCTCCTACATGGCGTACGCGATCGTGGACATCGCCGAGGTGGCGGCCTGGGCGCGCGGGCGCGGGCTCGTCACGGTCATGGACAACACCTGGTCCACGCCGCTGTTCCAGAAACCGCTGACGCTGGGCGTGGACCTGGTCGTGCATTCGCTCTCGAAGTACGTCGGCGGGCACAGCGACCTGGTCGGCGGCGTGGTGGTCGGACCGTCCCGGCTGATCCGGCCGCTGGCGCTGACGGAGTACCAGCTCTACGGCGCGGCCATGTCGCCGCACGACGCGGCCAAGGTGATCAAGGGGCTGCGCACGCTGCCCGTGCGGATGGCCGCCCACCAGGAGCGGGGGCTCGCGGTGGCGGCGTTCCTGGAGGGGCATCCCGCCGTACGGGCGGTGAACCATCCGGGGCTGCCCTCCCATCCCGGCCACGCGACCGCGTTGCGGCAGATGTCCGGCTTCTCCAGCCTGTTCAGCATCGAACTCGCCACGGACGATCGCCAGCAGACCGCACTTTTCCTCGATAAATTGCGACATTTCAGGATTGGTGTGTCCTGGGGAGGCTTCGAGAGCCTGGTCATCGCCCCCGCCCTGACCCTCGAGGAGAGCGTGCGGGCCACCATGGGCATCCCCGTCGGCCTGGCCCGCCTGTCGATCGGCCTGGAGCCCGCCGCGGTCCTCGTCGAGGACCTGGATCAGGCGCTGAGCGCCCTGCCCGGCCCCTCGCGTCCGATATCGGGGTGAACGGAATACCCGACCGCTCATCGCGCTGAACAGACCTTTCACCGCAGGCCATCCCCAACTAAACGCGGTACGCGAGCGGCTCGCCGAACAGCACCCCCACGCCTCTCCACGACGGGTAGGTTGCGCTCTTACGTTGAGCGTGATCCGCATCACAGTGGAGGTCTCGTGACGACCAGAGAACATGACGCGTCCGTTTATGAACAGGTGCAGGAGAGCAGTGAGTTCCAGGAGCTGAAGCGGCGTTTCCGCCGCTGGACCTTCCCCATGACGGTGGCCTTCCTGGTGTGGTACCTGCTGTACGTGGTGCTGTCCGGCTGGGCCCGCGACTTCATGGGCATCAAGTTGTTCGGCGACATCAACGTCGGGCTGATCTTCGGGTTGCTGCAGTTCGTCTCGACGTTCCTCATCGCGTGGGCGTACGCGCGGCACGCCGAGAAGAAGCTCGACCCGATCGCCGACAAGCTCCGTCACGAGGTCGAGGAGAAGACGCAGTGAGTTCCACGACGCTGGGGATGATCCTCTTCCTCACCTTCGTCGCCGGCACCCTGGCCATCACGTTCTGGGCCAGCCGCCAGACCAAGACGGCCGCCGACTACTACGCGGGCGGCCGGTCCTTCAGCGGCGTCCAGAACGGCCTGGCGATCGGCGGCGACTACATGTCGGCCGCCTCCTTCCTCGGCATCGCCGGCATCATCGCCGTCTCCGGCTACGACGGGTTCCTGTACTCCATCGGGTTCCTGGTCGCCTGGCTGGTGGCGTTGCTGCTGGTGGCCGAGCTGATGCGGAACTCCGGCAAGTTCACCATGGCCGACGTGCTGGCCTTCCGGATGAGCCCGCGCCCGGTGCGCACGGCGGCGGGCGTGTCCACGATCGTGGTCAGCATCTTCTACCTGCTGGCCCAGATGGTCGGCGCGGGCGCGCTGGTCGGCCTGCTGCTCGGCATCACCAGCGAGGCCGGCAAGGTCTGGACGATCATCGGCGTCGGCGCGCTGATGATCGTCTACGTGGTGTTCGGCGGCATGAAGGGCACCACCTGGGTCCAGATCGTCAAGGCCGTGCTGCTGATGACCGGCGCCGCGCTGGTGACGCTGCTGGTGCTCGGCAAGTACGGCTTCAACCTCTCGTCCCTGCTCGGCCAGGCCGCCGCCACCAGCGGCCCGAAGGCCAACCCCGGCAACTTCCTCATTCCCGGCCTGAAGTACGGCACCGACGCCCAGGGGCTCGCGGGCAAGATCGACCTGATCAGCCTCGGCCTCGCGCTGGTGCTCGGCACGGCGGGCCTGCCGCACATCCTCATCCGCTTCTACACCGTCCCCACCGCCAAGGACGCCCGCAAGTCGGTCCTGTGGGGCATCGGCATCATCGGCGTGTTCTACCTGCTGACCCTGGTGCTCGGCTTCGGCGCGGCGGCGATCGTCGGCAAGACCGACATCCTCAAGGCCGACAAGGCGGCCAACACCGCCGCCCCGCTGCTCGCCGAGCGGATCGGCGCGCAGATCTTCGGCGACGTCGGCGGCACGATCCTGCTCGCGCTCATCGGCGCCGTCGCCTTCGCCACGATCCTGGCCGTCGTCGCGGGCCTGACCCTGGCCTCCTCCTCCAGCTTCGCCCACGACCTGTACGCGCACGTCTTCAAGCGCGGCGGCGCCAGCGAGCGGCAGGAGGTCGTGGTGGCCCGCGTCTCGGCGCTGGTCATCGGCGCCATCGCGATCGGCCTCGGCATCCTCGCCCAGGGCCAGAACGTGGCGTTCCTGGTCGCCCTGGCCTTCGCCATCGCGGCCTCGGGCAACCTGCCGGCGATCCTCTACAGCCTGTTCTGGAAGAGGTTCAACACGGCGGGCGCGGTCGCGGCCATCTACGGCGGCCTCGGCTCGGCGCTGATCCTGGTGATCTTCTCGCCGGTGGTCTCGGCCCCGCCGCCGCCCCCGGGCGCCGCGGTGACCGCGCTGATCCACGGCGTGGACTTCCACTGGTTCCCGCTGAGCAACCCGGGCATCGTCTCCATCCCGCTCGGCTTCCTGTTCGGCTGGCTGGGCACGATCCTCAGCAAGGAGTACAACGCCGCCAAGTACGCCGAGATCGAGGTGCGCTCGCTGACCGGCGTCGGCGCCGAGAAGGCCACCGAGCACTGACCCCCGCTCTCCCTGCGCGTGACGGGGCCCGGCCTGCCACAGGCCGGGCCCCGGTCAGCGTCTACGGGCGTGTGCCCGGCCGGCCAGGTACAGCAGCGCCCCGACCGCGAGCGAGGCCAGGGCGATGCCGCCGACCAGCCAGAACCAGGTGCCGTACGCGACGCGGGCGCCGAACAGGGTGACCGTGCCGGCGTCGTTGGAGATCAGCGGCGTCCACGAGCCCGACAGCGTGGCCACCACGCCCACCAGCGAGGCCAGGGCGCCGACGATCGAGGCGGCCCAGAACACGGCGGGCGAGGCCAGCCGCCGCGCCTCGAACTGGGTCCGGTAGCGCCGCAGGATGATCAGCACGTCCACGAACAGCACCACGATCGACAGGCACCAGATCACCGTGACCGCGGCCTGCAACACGTTGTAGACCTCGGTCTGGGCGTCCGCCGGCGTCGCCGACGCGAACGGCACCACGACGAACGCCGCCACCGTGAACACCGCCGCCAGCACGGTCTGGATCCAGACGGCCACGTCGGGCACCTTGTGGGCGTTCACGTGGCTGACCACGGCGGGCAGCCGCCGGTCCAGCCCGGAGACGAAGATCAGCCGGGCGAAGGAGTAGTCGTAGACCACCGTGATGACGAAGAACATGGCCGCCAGCAGCAGCGCCACCAGCCGTCCGGCCCACTCGCCGAGCCCGACGCCCACCGCCTGGGCGACGGCCGTGACCCCGGCCGCCCGGTCCGGCGGTACCGACACCATCACGCCCCACGTCGCCGCCAGGTAGGCGACCATGACCGCGAGCGAGCCCCACAGCAGGTAGCGGGTCACCGCGCGCTCGTGCCGGATCTCCACCCCCATGTTCAGCGGCACCTCGACCCCCAGCAGGGCCAGCACCGCCAGGCCGAAGAAGCTCCAGTTGGCGAAGTTGACGCCGTGCTCGGCCGACGGGCTCCAGGCGGCGAAGTCCCACGGGTCGGTCGCCGGCGGGTTGCCGCGTAGCAGGTGGACGACCCCGGCGGCGAACATGAGCAGGATCGCCAGCCCGTAGGCGACGAAGACCGCGTTCACCACGTTCTGCGTGAGCCTGAACCGCAGCGCCGCCAGGACGGCGGCCAGCACCAGGATCACCACGATGATCCCGCCCTGGGCCTGCACCGGCAGCTCGCCCAGGGCCGGGAACACCAGCCCCAGGAACGACATCGTCAGCGTTCCCGTGGCGACCATGACCAGCACGCCCGGCCACCACGCGCAGAACCCGGCGAAGAACCCCCAGAACGGCCCGAACGCCTTGCTCGTCCACAGGTAGATCGACCCCTCGCCGGGGAACATCACGCCGAGCTGCCCCGTGACGATCGCGCACGGCACGAGGAAGAGCGCGAACGCGATGGCCCACCAGCCGAAGGCGGCCGGACCGGCGCTCTGGATGACGGCGGCGTTCGTGATGAACAGGACGACGGCCACGAAGATCGCGACCATGTCGAAGGTGGTCAGCACGCGGGGCAGGATCCCGCCCGCCACCCGCTCGGACAGCAGCTCGTCGTCGGTCATGGCCCGGCCTCCCGCACGCAGGCGGATCGTCTCACCTGCCAAGGTCTGCCCGGACGCCCGCGCCGTCAAGCGGCAGGCGGGCGAGTGTCAGCCTCGCCGGTCGTGCACCTCTACGGCCAGGTGCGGCCACGGCCAGGTCGCCAGGTCCGCCGCCGTCGCGGGCGCGGCGGCACGCAGGTCCGCCCGGGGGAGGAACCGGACGCCGGTGCCGGTCGTGCCGTCGCCGGCGACCGGTTCGAGGTCGCTCACCGGCAGGCCGTGCTCGTACCGGCGGGTCCAGGAGCCGTCCAGGCGGCGGTTGGTGTGGACGAGCCACTCGCTGAGGGCCGCGACCACGGACATGCCCCGGCGCGGGTGACCGTCGGGCAGCGTCTGCGCGCCGGGATGGTCGAAGAACCGCAGGTCCCTCGTGGCCATGATCGGCTTCTTGACGGGCCGACCGTGCTCGTCGAGGCGGGTGTCGGTGCCCCGGCCGTCGTCGGTCACCTCGACCGAGCCGTCCGGGTGCAGGACGACGGCGCAGCGCCCGCCGCCCCGGCTCTCCGCCTCGTCGGCGGCGTACGCGACGACCTCCAGGACCAGGTGCGGCACACCGCCGGGAGCGAACTCGCCCGGACGGCGGCGGATGCCCGCGAGGTGCTCTTCGTCCACGCCGCCCGCCCAGTCGTGCGTCGTGTTCCGCCAGGAAGCCCGTGCGTCGTTCATCACGGCAAGTATGCCAAGCGCGTGCCGAGGCGGCCGCGGACGACCTCCCGGAGGTCGTCCGCGGGCCGTTCTCAGCTTCCGACCGGCTCCGCGCGCAGCCGGGCCGAGTGCTTGACCAGGGTGATCAGCACCTCTCGGCTGGAGTCCCGCTTCCGCGCGTCGCACATCACGATCGGGATCGACGGGTTGAGCTGCAGCGCCAGCCGCACCTCGTCCAGCTCGAACGTCGGCGACCCCTCGAAGCAGTTCACCGCCACCACGAACGGCGTCCCGCGCCGCTCGAAGTAGTCGACCGAGGGGAAGCAGTCGGCCAGGCGGCGGGTGTCGGCCAGGATGACGGCCCCCAGGGAGCCCTCGGCCAGCTCGTCCCACACGAACCAGAAGCGTTCCTGCCCGGGGGTGCCGAACAGGTACAGGACGTAGTCGGTGCCCAGGGTGATGCGCCCGAAGTCCATGGCCACCGTGGTGGTGCGCTTGGCCTCCACGGAGGTCAGGTCGTCGACGCCCACGCTGCGGTCGGTCAGCACCTCCTCGGTGCGCAACGGCCGGGTCTCGGACACGGCTCCGACCATCGTCGTCTTGCCCGCACCGAATCCGCCGGCGATCAGGATCTTGATCGCCGTCGGGAGGCGCGGGCGCTCAGAGCGAGCGAAGACCATCGAGCACCGCCCTGTACATCTTCATGTCATGCATGTCCACCTCGGATTGCGGTTCCTGGGCAGAGACGAGTTCGCGGTCGAACAGGTCGCCTAGCAGCACGCGGATCGTGCCGGCCGGGAGGTTCAGGTGCGCGGCTATCTCGGCGACGGACTTGGGTTCGCGGCAGAGCTGGAGGATGCGCAGGTGTTCGGGGTCCAGCCCGGCGTCGGGCCCCGGCGGCGGACCCACCGCCAGCGCCATGGAGATGAGGTCGAACTTGCCGTGCGCGGGCTGGGTCCGCCCGCGCGTGACGACGTAGGGCCGGATGATCTCCGGATCTATCCAGTGTTCGTCCGTGGACTCCTCCGTGGTGCTCACCGGTCGCTCCTGGCGACGGCCTCGGCGTTGCGCGCGCCGGAGGTGAGGTACTGGCCGACCCGCGCCACCAGCATCGCCATCTCGTACGCCACCAGCCCGATGTCGGCGTTCTGGGCGCACAGCACGGCCAGGCAGGCGCGCTCGCCCGCGGTCGTCACGATCAGGAACTGCGACTTCCACTCCACGACCGTCTGCCGCACCGCGCCGGCGGAGATGTGGTCCGCGACGCCCTTGGCCAGGCTCTGCAGGCCGGAGGCGACGGCCGACAGGTGCTCACCGTCGGTGCGCTGCAGACCGGCGGACGAGGCCATGAGCAGGCCGTCGGAGGACAGCACGATGGCGTGCTCGGCCTCCTTGATCCGGCCGATCAGGTCGTCGAGCAGCCAGTTGAGGTCGGTGCCCGCGCTGGGCGTCATGTCGGGCCTCCCGTCGGGAGCCGGGCCGCGGCGCTCATGCCTCGCCTCCCGGCTGCTCTTCCATCAGCCTGGCCGCCTCGGTGCGGCCAAGACGGGTGCCTGACTGCAGGGATCCCATCATGGCGCGGATCTCCTCGGGCGAGCGCTCGTCATCGTCCTCCTCGAAGTCGGGCTGCGTCGGCGTGTCGTCACGCAGCGCTGGCGCCAGGTTGGCCTGGGGGACTCGGAACGGCAGGCCGGACGGCGTGAACTCGGCCACAGGCTGCTGCTCCGGTTCCGCGGGCGGTTCTGGTTCAGGTGAAGGCGAGGGTGCCGGGAAGGGGGTGGCCACCGCGTGGAGCTGGGAGGGGGTGGGGGCGGGCATGGGGGCGGGCATCGGGGCGGGACGCGGCGGGGTCAGGGTGCGGACGTTCTCGGCGGGCCGCGCGACCGTGGCCAGCGTGGTCCCGGTGCTCGTCCGGCGCGGCAGGCTCGGCCGGGTGTCGCCCTCCGGGTGCCGCGGCGCCGGGTCGAGCTCGACGAGCTCCTGCGGCAGCAGCACCACGACCGTGGTCCCCCCGTACGGGGAGGGCTTCAGCACGACCTGGATGTCGTGCCGCCGGGCGAGCTGGCTGACCACGTAGAGCCCCAGCCGGGCGGTGCCGGAGATGCGGAACTCGGGCGGGTCGGCGATGCGCTCGTTGGCCGCGTCGAGGTCCTCGGGCTTCATGCCGAGCCCGCGGTCCTCGATCTCGATGACGTAGCCGTTGGCCACGAGCTGGCCGCTGACCTGCACGTTCGTGTACGGCGGCGAGAACGACACGGCGTTCTCGATCAGCTCGGCCAGCAGGTGGATGACGTCACCGACGGCCCGGCCGACGAGCACCACCTCGCCCATCGGCATGAGCGTGACCCGGGTGTAGTCCTCGACCTCGGCCAGCGCGCCGCGCACCACGTCCACCATGGGGACCGCCCGCCGCCACGTACGGGCGGGCGACGAACCGGACAGGACGATCAGGTTCTCGGCGTTGCGCCGCATCCGGATGGCCAGGTGGTCGAGGCGGAAGAGCTCCTTCAGCTCCTCGGGGTCGGTCTCCCTGCGCTCCATCACGTCGAGGACGGTCAGCTGCCGGTGCACCAGGCCCTGGGTGCGGCGGGCCAGGCTCAGCAGGATGTCGCGGATGCTGCGGCGCAGCTCCGCCTGCTCGGCCGCGACGCTGATCGCCGTGCGCTGCACGGTGTTGAACGCCTGGCCCACCTGCCCGATCTCGTCGTCGCCGAACTCCAGCGCGGGCGCCTCCTTGGCGACGTCCACCACCTCGCCGTGGCCGATGCGCTCGACGATGCCGGGCAGGCGGTCGTCGGACAGCTCGTGGGCGGCGTCGCGCAGCTTCTTGAGCTGGGCGAGCAACTGCCTGGTCGTGGTGATGGACAACACGATCGAGGCGATGACCGCGATCAGGCCGAGACCGCCGGCCAGGAGCAGCCGCACGATGACGCCGATGGCGACGGGGACGATCCGGTCGAGCAGGCGGTCGCCGCCCGCCAGGGTCGTGGTCTGCATGCCGGCGAGCGTCCCGTCGGCCGCCGCGCGCCAGCTCTCGCCGCTCATCGGAAGCGGGCCCATGCCCGGCTCGTGCTGGACGAGCTGCGCCTCCATGGCCTGCAGCCGCACGACGGACTCGCTCTTGAGCCACGCGTCGAACGCGGTCCTGTCCTCGTCGGGCAGCCTGTCCAGCGCCTCGGTCAGCGTGTAGTGGAAGATTCCCGAGGTCTTGACGAACTCGGCGTGCTCGTTCTCGGTGAACGCGCCCTTGGCGAAGACACCGGACAAGAGCGCGTCCTCACGGGCCAGGAACTCCCGCGAGCGGGACATGTCCGACAGCGTACGGCCGATCTTGGCGATCTCCTTGTCGTCGAAGGCGGCCACGGAGTCGTACATGCGGTACATCGCGTCGATGGCGTTGTTGTACTGCCGCGTCGCCTGGGACAGGTCCGCCTTGCCGGTGTCGATCGCCTTCCGTGCCGCCACGAGCTTGTCCAGCTCGGCGTTGACCTCGGAGATACGTTCGAGCAGCGGCTCGTCGGAAGCGAGATCGACCACGTTGCCCTGGGCCGTGGAGGTGAACTCCGCGCGCAGGGAGTCGGTCTTGGCCCGCTGGTCGCGCATGCCCCTGTCGACGGTCCGCGAGCCGGCGCCGAGGTGGGCGACGGTCAGCCGGCGCTCGCGCTGGAGCTCGACCAGCAGCGGCTCGCTCGGCTCGACGATCCTGCTGTCGACGGTCGCCGCCCAGAGCAGGTTGACGCCCTCTCTCAGCGTGACCCACGCCGCGAACGCCCACAACAAGGTGAGCGACACGATTAGCGCCGTGACTTTGGCCCGGACACTGGCATTACGGAAGCGCATGAAGCCCTCCGGAAGGAAAAACCACGCGGTCAGCAGGCCATGTCAAGACGGAGAAAGGGGTACTCCAGGAATCCGACACTCGGGTCACCCTAGCAACGCCTGAATACTGCCTCAACACGCTAGAGCACCATAAAGAGTACTATGTCCTATTTTCACACCTGGAATTTCCTTCGGTGTGACATATTGTGACATGCTGAGCGGCGATGACCGCAGCCCGCACGATGGCTGTCGGCGAGTAAAGCTCCTTGTCATGCCACAGTGGTGGATAGTCAGATAAATTGGCCGACCGAATCAGGTACTCATAACCGCGCCGCGCGGCCCGTTCGCATCGTTCGTCCGGCTCGGGACCGGACAGCAGGAGAGCCTGCATCCCGTACGCCGTCTCCTCCGGCCGGCCCGCCCACCGGCCCCAGGATCCGTCGGCCCGCTGGGTCGACAGGATCCACTCCCGGGCCCGGCGCACCGCCTCGGCGTGCCGGGGTCCGCCGAACTCGCCCAGCGCGAGCACACAGCTCAGCGTGGCGTAGTACGGCGAGGCGTGCCACCTGTCGCTCCAGCTCCCGTCCGGCCGCTGCCGCTCGGCCAGCCAGCGCGCCACCCGCTCGATCCGCGCCCGGTACGCCTGCGCCGCCGCGGGCCTGGCCCGCGCGTACTGGCCCAGCGCGTCGAGCACGTGGGCGTTGACGCTGACGGAGGAGCCGTCCTCGCCCTGCCAGGTGCAGAAGTGCGCGCCGGTGTCGAACGCCGCCAGCGACGAGGGCTCGTACGGCACCCCGAGCAGGGCCAGGGCGTAGAGCGCGACGCTGGTGGTGTCCGCGTCGGCGGGCAGGCCGGCTCCCGCGGGGGTGCCCTCGGGCCCGATGGCGGCCCTCAGGTCGGCAGCCATCTCCGGCGGCACGTCCACCGGGACGCCCGCCCTGAGCAGCCAGCTCAGCACCCAGGCCCGTTCGAAGACGGTGATCGGCAGGCCCACGGGCACCGGGCCGCCGTACCGGAGGGCGACGGCCTCCAGGTGGTGCCTGGCCGGCCCCGCGCCCTCCGCCTCGGGCCGGGCGGACAGCCAGGCGGCCGTGGCGGCCGGGGAGGCGCCGACGGTGCCGATGGGCATGGGCCGCACCGCGCCCGTCGCGCCCACGACCTCCAGCACGTGCTGCACCTTCTGCGGCGGCTCGCCGCCCGACTCCAGCAGCCGCCTGATCCGGCCGAGCCGCGTGGTGTCCATGCCGGGCGGCAGGGGCAGGGGCGGCCCGTCCACGTGCTCGTTCACCAGCCGGACGAGGGCCGGGACGATCAGCTCGATGGCCGGCGTGTCCGGCAGGTCCGACGCCTCGGCCAGCATCGGACGCAACGCCTCCAGCCCCGCCTTGACCGCCGGGAGCAGCGCGCCGGGGTCGCCCTCGCCACGCGCGACCGCGGTGAGCAGGGCCTCCGTGGCGCTCAGCGTGGGCACCAGCGCGTAGCCGTCGGGAGGGCCCCACGCGCCGTCGCCGCGCTGCCCGGCCAGCAGGTACGCCACCCGCTCGCGGTGCCCGGCCAGATCGGGGGCGAGCGTGACCAGGCGCCCGGTCTCGTAGACCGACGGCGACACCTGGCCCCACGGCTGCGCCATCAGCTCGGCCACCAGGAGGCCGGCCTGTTCGGAGAGGTTCACGTCGTCGCCCAGAAGTCGGACAGGCCGTAGAAGCCGGCGCTGTAGTCGAGCTGCCATGTCAGGTACGCGGCCGGGCGCGGATGGCCGTCGCGCAGGGGGGCGATGAGCGCGTGCGCCTCGCGGGCCAGCGCGGCCATCCGTCCGGTCACCTCGTCGCGGGTCAGGCCGAGGGTGAAGGCGTTGAGGTCGCCGTACGCCTTCTCCCGGTGGTGCGTGGCCAGGTCGTTGAGCAGGCGCAGGTACCGCTGCACCGCCTCTCCGGCCGGGCGCAGGAGCTCCAGGGAGGCGGGCGCCCCCACCTGGCCGGTCGCGATCCAGTGCGAGACGGCCACGAAGTACGCGCCGCAACTGCCGGCGTTCGCCAGGTACTCCTCGACGGCGGGCGGCCGGTCGGCGCGGCTCCACTCCCATTCGCGGGCCATGGCCGTGAGCATGCGGCCGAGCTGGTCGCGCCAGGCGGCCTCGAGCTCCGGCGTGGTGCCCAGCGTCGCCAGCAGGTCGGCGGCGAAGGCCCCGGCCGGGGCGGCGGGGGCCTGCGACAGGCAGTCGGCGATCAGCGCGGCGACCTCCTCGCGCGTACCGGCCTCGTGGTCGATCAGCCGGTCGGCGGCGAACACCAGCAGCGAGGCCCGGTTGATCGCCCGCAGTTCCCCGGCCGTCGCCCAGGGCGAGCCGAACGCGCTCGCGAGCCCGAGGGAGGTGTAGAGCCCGGCGTCGAACGCGGCGGCCGGGAACAGGTCGCCGAAGCGCGCGGCGTGCCGGGCCAGCTCCCGGCCGCCGGACACGGCCAGCGCGCAGGCGCGGCCGGTGTCGAAGGCGTTCACCGCCGTGCCTCCAGCGTCATGGTCATGCCGCGCGGCGGGCGCAGCGAGGAGGCCAGGCGCGGGACGGGCGGCCGGTCGAGGTGCACGTGGGGGCGGTACCTGCGCAGGATGCCGGCGATGAGCAGCGGCGCCTCCATCGCGAACAGGTGTTGTCCCAGGCACACGTGCGGCCCGGCGGCGAAGGGCCAGTAGGCGTAGCGGTGGCGCGGCGCGGCGCCGTCCGGCGCGAAGCGTTCGGGGTCGAACGTGGTGGGGCGGTCCCAGAACTCGGCCAGCCGGTGCGTGAGGTACGGGCTGAGGATCACCGTGGAGCCCGCCTCGACGGTGACCCCGCCGATCACGTCGTCCGCGATCGCCCTGCGGGGCAGGATCCAGCCCGAGGGGTAGAGCCGCATCAGCTCGCTGACGAACATCTTCAGGTACGGCATGCGCGGCAGGTGGTCGATGCCGACGGGGTCGTCCCCGACCACGCGGTCCACCTCGTCGTACACCTTGGCGGCGATCTCCGGGTGGGCCTGGAGCACCGGCCAGACCCAGGACAGCGCGGTGGTCGAGGTCTCGGTCGAGGCGCCGTGCATGGCGACGAGGTCGTCCCGGATCCGGCGGTCGCCGCCGGCGCCGCCGTCCTGCGTCCGGGCTCTGACCAGGCGCGAGACGACGTCGTCGCCTTCCAGCTGCTGCCCGCGGGCCTCGGCGATCCGGGGATAGACGACCTCGTCGATGGCCTTGATCGCCCGCCTGAACGCCCGGTCGCCCGGCATCGGCACCTGCTCCGGCACGAACGGCAGCACCACGCGCAGCGCCTTGGCGGTGACGGCGACGTCGTAGGCGGGCACCAGCCGGTTGATGTCCTCCAGCGAGATCTTCGCCCCGAAGAACAGCCGCACGATCACCGGGTGCACGATGGCCGACATGCCCTTGGCCACGTCGAACGGCTGCCCGGGGACGATGGTCGTGTCGATCAGCTCGTCCATGATCCGCGCCATGTTCTCGGCCATGGCGTTGACGTGCCGGGCGGTGAACAGCGGCTGGAGGATGCGGCGGCTCTCGGCCCAGTTCTCGCCGTCGGACAGGATCCCCTCGCCGAGCAGCGGCGCCAGCGGATCCCAGAACATGCCCTCGCGCAGGTAGTTGGCCTGGTTGGCGGTGAGCACCCGCTCGACGTGGTCGGGGTGGGTGACGAGGTAGGGGCGGAAGGGGCCCATGTTCAGGCGTACGACCCGGCCGCCGGCCTCGGCGCCGGCCGCTTCGAGCGCGTGGACCGGAACCCGGTGTCTGGTGAGCCTGGTGAGGAAAGGGATAGTCCTGGTGGCAGTGGCAATATCCGCCACGAGTGTGTCTCCCTTGCGCCCGTCTTACATAACGGACATTTGATGACGAAGGTTAAACCTAGGCTGGAGTATCACATGAGCGTGCATCTAGATTCAAGATCGAACATTGGCAGGAGCACCACGTGAACCTCAGCCGCCCCGGCGCCCGGCTGTCGGACGCCGACATGATCGCCCGCTGTCGTCGCCTGGTGGAGCCCGCCATGCGCGCCGCGGTCGCGGGTCTGCATCCCTGGGGAGCCGCCATGGTCTCCTACAGTCTGGGCTGGTCGGACGCCACCGGACGGCCGCATGAGGGGGCCGGCGGCAAGAGCGTGCGCCCGGCCCTCGCCATCCTCAGCGCCGAGGCCGTCGGCGGCACCGCCGAACAGGCGCTGCCGGGAGCCGTCGCGATCGAGCTCGTGCACGCCTTCTCGCTCGTGCACGACGACATCATCGACCAGGACGAGCTGCGCAGGCACCGGGACGCCCTGTGGAAGGCGTACGGGGTGGGGCCCGCCCTGCTGGCCGGGGACGCGCTGCTGGCCCTGGCCGTGGCCCGGCTCGCCGACCGCCCCGAGGCGATGCGCCACCTGTCGGCGGCCCTCGTCGAGCTGGTCCAGGGCCAGACCGCCGACATGGCCTTCGAGAGCAGGCCGTGGAGCGGGCCCGGCGAGGTGAGCGTGGCCGAGTACACGCAGATGGCGGCGGGCAAGACCGGGTCCCTGCTGGGGGCGGCCGCGGCCGCGGGGGTCGCGCTCGGCGGCCGGCCGGACCTCTCCGAGCGCATGTGGCGCATGGGGGTGGAGCTCGGCGTGGCCTTCCAGATCGCCGACGACGTGCTGGGGATCTGGGGGGAGCCGCAGGTCACCGGGAAACCCGTGCACGGCGACCTGCGGCTGCGGAAGAAGACCCTGCCGGTGCTCGCCGCGCTGGGATCGGGCGAGCCCGCGGCCCGTCGCCTGGCCGACGCGCTGGCCTCGGGCGAGACCGACGACGCGGCCCTGACGCTGGCCGCCTGCCTGATCGAGGAGGCGGGCGGCCGGACGATCGCGGACCGCCTGGCCGCCCGGCACCTGAAGGCGGCGCTGGACGTACTGGACGAATGCCTGCCCGGCGCCGTCGCGCTCAGGGAGCTGTGCGTCTCGCTGGCCGGCCGCGCCCGCTGACCCCGTTGCCCGCGCGGGAACGGGCGCCGGTCGATCAGGGGCGGGAGGCCTCGTCGAGGAGGGCCAGCTCCTCCTCGCCCAGCTCCAGCTCCGCCGCCGCCAGCAGCGGCTTGAGCTGACGGGGGTCGCGCGCGCTGGCGATCGGCGCGGTGACCGTGGGCTGGGCGGCCAGCCAGGCCAGCGCCACGGAGGCGGGCTCGGCGCCGCGCTCGGCGGCCACCTTCAGCAGCCCTTCGAGCGTCCTGCGCCCGTGCTCGGTGTCCAGGTACTCGGCCGCCTTCCCGGCCCGCGGGCTGTCGACCGTGACGCCCGGCTGGTACTTGCCGGTCAGGAACCCGCGGGCCAGCCCGAAGTACGGCGTGCTCGACAGGCCGGCCGACGCCACCACGTCCCGCAGCTCGCCCTCGTAGCCCCGGTCGACCAGGTTGTACGGCTGCTGCAGCGCCACGTACGCGGCCAGCCCCTCGTCCCGGGAGATCCGCAGGGCCTCGGCCAGCCGCGCCGGCCCGTAGTTGGACGCGCCGATCTGGCGTACCTTGCCCTCCTTGACCAGGGCGTCGAAGGCGGCCAGCGACTCCACCAGGGGTGTGTCGTGGTCGTCCACGTGCGCCCAGTACAGGTCGATGTAGTCGGTGCGCAGGCGGCGCAGCGAGTCCTCGACGGCCGCCCGGATGGTGGCCGGGGCCAGCCCTTCGAGCCCCTCCAGCATGCCGACCTTGGTGGACACGACCATCGAGTCCCGGTTGCCGCGGTCGGCCATCCACTCGCCGATGATCAGCTCGGACGTGGACTCGCCGGTCACCCAGTGGGGGTAGACGTCGGCCGTGTCGATGAAGTTGCCGCCGCCCTCGACATAGGCGTCGAGCACCGCGAACGAGGTCTCCTTGTCCGCGGTCCAGCCGAAGACGTTGGTGCCGAGCGATATCGGGAAAACGGACAGGTCCGTCGTGCCTATTGATCTCATGCGGCCATTATCCGCGCCACCGGCGAGCGGGCACGGACGGCGCCCCGGTCACGTGCCGCCAGGTCAGCGGCGGTGCCGAGGGCGCCGCGACCGCCGGCCGGCGCGGCGCGGGCCAGTGCTCCACGCACGCCGGCCGGCGCGGCCCTCGGTCAGTGCTCCACGGAGGCCAGGTCGAGGGCGCGCGGGGTGAGCAGCCAGACCACCAGCGCGCCGACCAGCATCAGCGCGGCCCCGGCTCCCGAGGTCAGCGCCAGCGAGTCGGTGAAGGCCGCCCTCGCCGTCTCCACCAGCCGCGCCCCCTGTGCCCCGAGGTCGGCGGCGACGTCGAGCGCGCCGCCCAGCGACTCGCTCGCCGCGCCCGCGCCGGGGCCCGCGTAGTCGAGCGCGTTCCGGTAGACCGCGGCCGCCACGCTGCCCAGCACGGCCACGCCGAGCGCCGCGCCCACCTCGTAGCTGGTCTCCTCGATGGCCGCCGCGCTGCCCGACTTCTCCGGCGGCGAACCGGCCATGATCACCGCGGAGGCGATGGCCAGCGCGCCGTTGCCCGCGCCGATCAGCGCCAGCGCGACGGCGACCGGCCAGTAGCCCAGCGGCTGCGGCGCCAGGCACACCAGCAGGAACCCCAGCCCCGTCACCGCGAGCCCGCCCGTCAGCACCACCCGGGCGCCGACGCGTTCGGCCAGGACCGGCGCGAGCGGTGAGGCGATCAGCGCGGCCAGCGCGGCCGGCAGCAGCCGCACGCCCGTCTCCAGCGGCGCGTACCCCTGGACGAGCTGCATCCACTGCGCGAGCAGCAGCAGCACGGCGGCCATCGCGATCGACGTGGTCAGCGCCGTCACCACGCCCGCCGAGAACGGCGCGCTGCGGAACAGTCTGATCTCCAGCAGCGGATCGGGCCTGCGCGCGCACCGCACCACGAACCAGCCCAGCGCGCCCGCCGCGACCACCGTGGCGGCCAGGGCGGCGGGCGAGGTCAGGCCGTCCTTGCCGAACGTCTTGACCGCGTACAGCAGCGCGGCCATGCCCGCCATCGACAGGACGGTCCCCAGCGCGTCCCATCGGCCCGGCCTGGGGTTGCGCGTCTCGGGCAGCAGGAGCAGCCCGGCGACGACGGCCGCCGCCATGACGGGCACGTTCACCAGGAACGCCGACTGCCAGGAGAAGTGCTCCAGCAGGAACCCGCCCAGGATCGGGCCGAGCGCCGCGCCCATCGCCGCCATCGCCGACCAGACGCCGAGCGCCCTGGCCCGCTCGCCCGGATCGGTGAACAGGTTCCGGATCATCGACAACGTGGACGGCATGATCATCGCGCCGCCCACGCCGAGCAGCGCCCGTACGGCGATCACCTCGGCGGCCGAGTCGGCCAGCAGCACCGCCGTCGAGGCCACCCCGAACACGGTGAACCCGGCCAGCAGCATGCGCTTGCGCCCCCACCGGTCGCCGAGCGCGCTCGCCGTGACCAGCAGCCCGGACAGCACCAGCGAATAGGCGTCCACCATCCACAGCAGTTCGACCGAGGTCGGCCGCAGGTCCTCGGTGATCGCGGGCAGGGCGACGTTGAGCACGGTCATGTCCATGACCACGAGCAGCACGCTGGCCGACAGCACGGCCAGGCCCGCCCACCGCCGGCGCGCCGAGAGGCCGGTGACCGTCATCACGACCACCCCCGGCGCCCGCGCCGGCCAGGAACGTCTCCCGCAGCAGCCTGGCGACGTCCCTGCGGGCGACGTCGCCGCGTCGCAGGCTCTCCCGGACGGCCACGAGCAGGCCGTACACCGTGTTGCTGATCCAGCGGGGCGGCAGGTCGGCGCGCAGCAGGCCGGCCCGCTGGGCGGCGGCGAAGAGCGCGATCTCGCGCTCCTCCAGCTCCTCCGAGCGGCGCAGCAGCTCCGGGTGCACGGCCATCGCGTAGTCGGTGAGGCCGAAGCCGTACTCGTCGGCCACCTCGATCCACCCCTCCAACAGGGTCTCCAGGGCCCGGCGGAGCACGCGCGGGTCGTCGGAGGCGGCGGCGGCCGGCACGTCCGCGCGCACCTGGAGGTCGTGCCACCGGTCGTGCGCGCGGTGGCCGAGCGCCGTCATCAGCTCCTCGCGGCTGCTGAACTGCCGGTGGAGCGTGGCCCTGCTGACCCCCACCGCCTCGGCGAGCTGGGCCATCGAGGCGGCCGGATGCTCGTTGAGGTGCTGGATCGCCGCGGTCATGACCTGCTCCCGGCTCACCACCATGAGACAACTCCGTCAAATATGAGACATTTACGTCTCAAGCCTACACGGCGGCCGGAGGGCAGCAGGCTCTCGCCCCGGCGGGATGGCGATGAAGTCGCAGGTGGCGCTAGGGTGCGAGCTGTGTCGATCGGTGACGCGCGCACGCGCATCCTGGACGCGGCCGAGGAACTGTTCGCGGGCGGCGGCTACGAGGCCACGCCGACCGCGGTGATCGCCAGGCTCGCGAGAGTCCCCAAAGGGCTGATCTTCCACTACTTCCCGCGGAAGATCGACGTACTCGTCGCCCTCGTCGACGAGCGCACCCTGATCGAGGAGGGCCGCGAGGTCGACGCCGTGCCCGGCGACCCGGCCGGCACGCTGGCCCGGCTGGCGCGCGGGCTGCCGCTGCGGGCCTCACCGGCGATGCGGCGCATCCTGTTCCGCGAGGCCGACACGCACGGCTCGGTCAAGGAGCGGCTCGGCAGGCTCAACGGCGAGCTGATCAGCAGGGCCAGGTTCGCGCTGGAGCTGGCGCTGCCCGGCACGCGCGGCGACGCGGCCCGCCTGGAGGTGGCCGCGGCGACGTTCGCCGCCGTGCTGCTCTACCAGGAGAACCTCTGCCAGCTAACCGGTCACCAGATCGACCCCGACGCCGTCGCCGAACTCATCGCCCACGCCCTCGGCTAGCAGCTCGTCGAGGGCGTCGCGCAGGTGGCCGAGCAGGCCCCACACGTCGTCCACGCGCTCGGGGCAGGCCACGATGCCGAAGTCGAGCATGCCGTCGTAGGAGAAGCAGGTGATGTTCACGCCGCCGGACAGGTCGGTCAGCACCGACAGCGGGTAGTAGGCCAGCACCCGGCCGCCGCACATGTAGAGCGGGAACTGCGGGCCAGGCACGTTGCTGATGATCAGGTTGATCGGCGGGAACGCCGTCCCGGCCAGCCGGAAGATCGCCGGGGTGGCCAGGCTGGTGACCGGCGCGGGCAGCAGCGAGCACAGCTCGCCGAGCCAGCTCGCCGGCGCGAGGGCGAAGCGCCGCTTGGCCCTGCTCATGGTCTCGCCGACCGCCCGCAGCCGCTCCCCGGCGTCGGGTACGTTCGTCGGCATCGGCGCCACCATGGCCGAGATCTGGTTCCCGACCACGTCCGAGGCCCCGCCCGTACGCACCGACACCGGCACGGCCACCACCAGCGGCTCGGCGGGCAGCGCGTCCCGTTCGTCCAGCCACGAGCGCAGTGCCGAGGCGCACAGCGTCATCACCACGTCGTTGACGCTGATGCCGTTGGCCTTGGCGACCTTCTTGACCTCCTTCAGCGGCACCGACCCGAACGACAGCTCGCGCCGCGCGCTGATCGGCCCGTTGAACGGCGTGCGCGGCGCGGTCAGGCCCGGCAGCTCGGGGCGCTGCTTCTGGTCGCCGGTCACCAGCCGGGCGGCCCTGGCGATCGCCTGCGCGCCGGGCAGCGCGCCGGCCAGCGGGATCGCGTCGAGGTCGCCCGCGGCCCTGACCACCGAGCGGGCGGCGCGCACCGGATGGGTGAGCGTCCGCACGGCGGCCCCGGCCAGCATCTCCACCAGGCCCGGCGGGTCCTGCCGCGGCGGCGCCGGGCGCGGCCCGCGCTCCCGCACGCCCTCCGGGGTCAGGTCGAGCAGGGTCGCCAGGGTCTCCGCGCCCGACACGCCGTCGATGGCCGCGTGGTGCACCTTCGTGTAGACCGCGACCCGGCCGCCCGCCAGCCCCTTGATCAGGTGCATCTCCCACAGCGGACGCGACCGGTCGAGCCTGCGCTCGTGGATCGCGGCCACCGCCTCGGCCAGCGCGGCGTCGTCGCCGGGCGCCGGCAGCGTGGTCTCGAACAGGTGGTTGGCCAGGTCGAAGTCCGGGTCGGCACACCAGTAGGGACGGTCGAGCCCGAACGGCACCTCGACCAGGCGCAGGCTGAGCGCGGGGGAGAGGTGGACGCGGTCCAGCAGCAGCTCGGCCAGCGCGTCCCGGTCCACCGCGCCGCCGGCCGGGTCGAGGACCGCCAGCCCGGCGACGTGCGCCGCGGTGGTCTCGGACTCGACATGGAGGAACTGGGCGTCCAACGGGGTCAGCTGGCGCATCTGCTCTCCCTTCTTCCTTGCGTGCTTCGACGTCTGCTTCGACGTCTGCCTCGATGTGTGCTTCGTCTTGTGCGAAAGCCTCGCACGGTGTCATTTCCGTAACGTTTCCGCGAGAGTCTTTCAGATGAAATGCACACCTCCGAACCACTTCCTGATGAACGGCCAGCTCAGCCGTGTTCGTGACACTTACCTATCCGTTGACCACCTGCACCGGATGCCGCACGACCGCGTCGAAGGAGTAGCCGAAGGGGTGCTTGGGCGTGCGCAGCGGCTGCGTGGCGCCGGTCTCGTCGGTGGCCCTGGCCATCAGCACGGCGGGCCCGGTGTGCTTCGGCGCCCACTGGACGTGCCACGGCAACCACGCCCCGACCAGGTGCGGGCCGTGATGCTCGGCCGGATGCCAGGACTGCCCGCCGTCGAAGCTGACCTCCACCGCGACGATCCGCCCGCGCCCCGACCACGACCGGCCGCGCAGCACGTGCGGCCCCGGACGGCCGCGCCAGGCGTGCGGGCCGCGGATCGGCAGCCGGGCGTCCCAGGGCAGCTCGAAGGCGCTCTTCACGGGCTGCGCCGCGACGTCCCGGTAGAAGACGGTGTTCCAGGGCGTGAACATCTTGCTGGTCGAGACCTCGATGTCCCCCAGCCACTTGATGGAGGCGATCCCCACCCAGCCCGGCACCACCAGCCGCACCGGGAACCCGTGGTCGGGCGGCAGCGGCCGGCCGTTCATCTCGTACGCCACGAGCACGTCGAGCATCGCCTTGCCGACGGGCAGCGGGCGGCGGACGTGGCCGTGGTGCTCGAAGGGCGCGTCGAGGCCGGTGGGCAGCACGTCCACGGCCTCGGGGCGCAGGCCGGCCTCGGCGAGCAGGTGGCGCAGCGGCACGCCGCGCCACCTCGCCACGCCGACGGCCCCCAGGCCCCACTGCGTGCCGGGCGCGGGGTCGCCCTGCTGGGTGCCGTAGAACGCGCGGCCGTTGCCGGCGCACTCGATGGCCACGTCGTGGGTGCGCGAGGGCATCGACAGCAGCTCGTCGTAGCTGAAGGCGCGCGGCCCGCGCAGCCCGGCGCCGTGCAGGTGGAGCTGCCAGCCGGCGGCGTCGATCAGCGGGGTGGAGGTGTGGTTCCTGACGAAGAAGCGGTCGTTCGGCGTGTGGTAGCCGACCCCGGACATCGCCTCCCACCGCATCTCCGCGTTCCCGTCGTGGACCAGGAACAGGTGGTCGGGCAGCGGTTTGACGATCGTCGCCGCGACTTGCTTCATGGGAGCCACCTCTCGCAAGACGTATTTCCTACCTGGAAACCATTTAATCTCCTCGCGCTGTCTCCGCGTGCGCGTGCTTGCCGAATGCTGTCCCGGTTGTGGGACCGTTCCAGCCGTACCGAGACCTACCCAGCGGCACGGGTGCGGCAACCGTGCCTTTCGGGGTGGTTCGTCAGTGCGTCCGGACGAGGGCGGAGAAGGGCTCGCCGGCGTTGAGCCTGGTCGCCAGGTTGAGCAGCCCCGCACGGCCGCCGTTCTCGCCCAGCCAGCGGCTCACCTGGCAGGCCGACCTGGCGTACGTGGCGGGGTCCGCGCTCGCCGTGCGCAGCCACTCCTCCAGCGTCACCGGCAGCGGCCCGGACGGCGCCACCAGGCAGCGGTCCGCCGCGGACTCCGGGGCCAGGTAGCGCGGGTCGCCGGAGACCACCACCGCCAACCCCTCGTCGAACCACTGCGGCACGTCAGCGGAGGAGGCGAGCCTGGCGTGCAGCTCGACGTGGGACATCTCATGGGAGGCGATCACCGGGTCGAGGCCGCGCGGCGAGAGCATGACCGACCGGTTGAGCACCGCGACGCCGCGCTCCTGGCCGCCGCCGATACGCCGATAGCACGCCTCGGTCAGGCAGACGAGCAGGCCGGGTGAGCTCAGGCGGCCGCCGTAGAAGGCGGTGACCCGGCGGGTGGCCTGGCCGGCCACCTCGCCGACGCGCTCGCGCTGGGCGGGGGTGAGGCCGTCCTCGACGTGCACTCCCGGGCTCAGCTCGGTCAGGCCGTAGCAGCCGGGGCAGGTGGTGGCGGCGAGCGAGGGATAGGCCAGGGCGACCCCGCCGACGGCGGCGAACAACAGCCCGGCCAGCGCGGCGACGATGATCTTCCACACCCGACGTCCCCGGCGCCCCGACTTGGGGCTCTTGGCGGGTGCGGCGGCAGGACCGGCCAACGGCCCAGCGGCGGAACCGCCGGCGGGATCGCTGGTGGGATCGTCGGCGGGATCGTCGGCGGAAGCGACGGGCGTGCCGGCTGGATCGGCGAGCGGCCCAGCGATGGCGGCCGGTCCGCCGGACGGCCCGGCGGAATCGGTGGGGGCGGCTGGTCCGGCGGGCGGCCTGGCCGAATCGGCAGGGGCGGCGGCCGGATCGGAATGCGGCCCGGCGGAGTCGGCGGGCCGGGGCGCAGAGGTCGGGTCCGGGACTGCGGGGGCGGGGTCTGGTTGTCCTCCATCGCCGTCCAAGCTAGCGAAGCAGAAGGAACCACGCGCACACCAACCACCGGACGGTCCCTGACACCCGCCACCACTGGACGGGCCCTGTCATCCGCCACCGGTCGGCTCCTGTCATCCGCCACCACTGGACGGGCCCTACGCCGACCACCGCACGGGCCCTCATGCCTGCCATCTGGGGGCTGCGTACGCCGTCGGGCAGGCTGGGCACGCCTGCCCGACGAAGAGGTCCTGTGCGCGTCGTCCGCCGGGGGAGCCCTGCGCGTCGTCCGTAGGGAAGGCGCGTGCGCCGTCCGCTGGAGGGGCTCCTTGCGCGTTGGTCGCCGGGTGTTGCGTGTGTGCGTCGGCCCCCGCTTCAGGGGGCGGTTCTGCTCTAAGGTTGCAGCAAATGTCCTGATTTGGGGTGTTAAGTCCGGATTTGAGAGCAGAATTGTGGTGGATGACCGTTCCTGGAGAAGGGCTGTGACGATCTGCGGCGGATGCCCCCGTCGAGGCTCGGGTGCGGCCCGCGCTGGGTGCGGGCCGCGCCCGACCGGCACTGTGAGGTGGGACGTGCCGGCCCGCGCCAACATGGGCGGCGTCCCCTTGCGTCCGGACGCGGCGCCGCTCATCAACGCGGACCGCACCCGCCCCGGCAGCCCGACGCGGCGCCGCACGCTGATTGCGGGCAGCACCCGACCCCGTCCGACGGGCGTCGCCCAACCCCGTCCCGGTGTGGGACAGGGAGAGGGCTAGCGGCCGAGGAAGGTGAGGAGGCGGTCGAGGGGCCAGGTGTTGATGACGTCGTCGCCCGTCAGCCAGGCCCGCTGCGCGATGCCGACCCCGAACCGCTGATGGGCCAGGTGCGGGATCGCGTGCGAGTCGCTGTCGATGGAGAACTTCACCCCGTGGTGCTTGGCCAGCCGCACCAGGTCGGCCGGAAGGTCGGAGCGGTCGGGGTAGGAGTCGATCTCCATCGCGGTGCCCGTACGGGCGGCCGCCCGGAAGACGGCGTCCCAGTCGGCGTCGACCGGCGGCCGCTTGCCGATCTTCCGGGTGGTCGGGTGGCCGATGATGTCGACATAGGGGTTCTCGCAGGCGGCGATGAACCGGCGGGTCATCTCCTCCCGCGACATGCCGAAGTGCGAGTGGACGGAGGCCACGCACACGTCGAACTCGCGCAGCACCTCGCCGGGCCAGTCGACCGACCCGTCGGGCGCGATGTTGAGCTCCGACCCGTGCAGGATGCGCATGTGCGGATACTGCTTCTGCAGCTCCGCCACCCGCCCGCGCTGCTCCAGCGCCTTGTCCAGGGTCATGCGCTGCATGGCCAGGTCGGGCGCGTGGTCGGTGACCGCGTAGTAGGAGTAGCCGCGCGCGGCGCCGGCGGCCACCATGTCCTCCAGGGAGGCGATGCCGTCGGTGAGGTCGGTGTGGGTGTGCAGGTCGCCCTTGAGGTCGGCCAGCTCCACCGGCACCGGCAGCTCGCCGCGCAGCGCCGCCTTGACCTCGCCGCCGTCCTCCCGCATGGGCGGCGGCACGAACTGCATGCCGAGCGCCTCGTAGATGTCCTCCTCGGACTCCGCGGCGATCACCCGCTCGCCCTCGAACAGCCCGTACTCGGACAGCTTCCAGCCCTTCTTCACCGCCATCTCCCTGATGGCCACGTTGTGCTCCTTGGAGCCGGTGAAGTACTGCATCGCCGCGCCCCACGACCCGGCCGGGATCAGGCGCAGGTCGACCTGGACGCCGGAGGTCGTGCGGATCGAGGTCTTCTTCTCGCCCGCGGCGATCACGTCGGCGACGTAGGGCTGGGCGCGGAAGTCGGCCATGATCGACTCGGGCGCCACCGCCAGGATGTCGATGTCGCCGATCGTGTCCTTCATCCGCCGCAGCGAACCCGCGTACGCGACGCGCTCGGCCTTGAGCGAGCCGATGACCTGCTCGGCCAGGGCCATGGCGACGCCGATGTGCACCCGGCGCCCCGACTGCTCGAGCTGCTCGATGCCCTTGAGCAGGTTGGCCAGGGTCTTGGGGCCGAGGCCCTTGACACCGTCGAGCCGGCCGGAGGTGATGGCCTCGCCCAGCGCCACCGTGGAGTCGATGCCGTAGTCCTCGAACAGCATGATGGCCGTCTTGGGGCCGAGCGTGGGCACCCGGGTGAGCCGCCGCACACCCTCGGGCACGCGGCCTCGCAGGTCGTCGAGCTGCCGGAAGCTGCCGCGCTGGAGGAACTCCTCCATCTTCTTGGCGATGGCCTCCCCGACGCCGGGGACGCCGCGCACGTCGACCTCCGCGATGTCCTCGGGGAACCCGGCGATCGCCTTGGCCGCCTTCTGGTAGCTCCGCACCCGGAAGGCGTCGCCGCCGCTCAGCGCGAACAGCTCCGCGTATTCCTGCAGCGCCGCCGCCGCCTCCTCATTAGCCCGCATGCCCCTACCTTAGGATCTCCGACCGACAATCCCGGTGCTCAGAACCTGACCTCACGCGGCCGGTACGGCTCGGCCAGGAACGCGAGCTCCTTGTCCGACAGCTCCACCCCGACGGCCGCCACGGCGTCGTCCACGTGACCGTCCTTGGTGGCACCGACGATCGGCGCGGTGACGCCCGGCTGGTGCAGCAGCCAGGCCAGGGCGATCTGGGCCGCCGGCAGCTCCCGCTCGGCGGCGAGCTGGGCGACCCGGTCGAGGATGCGCCGGTCGTTGTCGGGGTCGTACAGGAAGTCGATGCGCGCGTCGGAGCCGGTCCTGGCGGTCGCGGAGGCCGCCGGGCCCGCCGCGCCCGCCCTGGCCAGCACGCCGCGGGCGAGCGGGCTCCACGGGATCACGCCCACGCCCTGGTCGGCGCAGAGGGGCAGCATCTCGCGCTCCTCCTCGCGGTAGAGCAGGTTGTAGTGGTTCTGCATCGAGACGAACCGCGTCCAGCCGTTGGCCTCGGCGACGTGCTGGGCCTTGGCGAACTGCCAGGCCCACATCGTGGACGCGCCGATGTAGCGGGCCCGGCCCGACCGGACCACCTCGTGCAGCGCCTCCATGGTCTCCTCGATGGGCGTCTCGTCGTCCCACCGGTGGATCTGGTACAGGTCCACGTAGTCGGTGCCGAGCCGGGCGAGCGAGGCGTCGACGGCCGAGAGGATGTGCTTGCGCGACAGGCCGCCGTCGTTGGCGCCCCGGCCCATCGGGAAGTAGACCTTGGTGGCCAGCACGTAGTCCTCGCGGCGGGGGAAGATCCGGCGCAGCACGGCGCCGGTCACGACCTCGCTCTGGCCGCGGCTGTAGATGTCGGCGGTGTCGAAGAACGTCACGCCCGCGTCGGCGGCCCGCCGGATGATCGGCTCGGCCTGCTCCTCCGGCAGCGCCCATTCCTGGCGGGCCGGATCGCCGTAGCTCATCATCCCCAAACAGATGCGAGAAACTTTCATACCTGTGGTGCCAAGTCGCATGTAATCCATACCGACACCCTATGACTGATATGAACTGCCTAACCCCTTGTGGGGTGGGAAGTCAGCGTGTCCGGAAGCGGCCTCGGTCTTTACATAAGGTGGCCGTGTCAGGTCGATTAGAGGAACGAGGGAGCGGTGAGCGCACTCGCCACGCGTACTGTCCCGTCACGTCAACCGCACACCGGGGGTGAGGTGGACGCCACAGACCGTGGCCCGGCGCCTCGATTACGTTCCAAGGCGCACGTCCTGACGTCTCCCGGCTGGGCCGGCGGGCTCGGCCTGGTGGCGGGGGGCGTCGGGCTGGTGATCCCGGTGCAGGCCGGGCTGGCCGGGTCGGGGCTGGCGGTCGAGGGGTCGGTGGCGCTGGCCGTCCTGCTCACGCTGCACGGCAGGTTCGTCCTGGAGGAGCCCGCGCGGCGCGCCGGCTCGTGGTGGCTGGTGGCCGTCCAGGCGTGGCTCACGTACGTGCCGCTCGCGGTGCTCGGGCCGGCCTGGACCCCGGTGTGCGGGCTGCTGGCCGGCGCGCTGCTCGTGGTCGCGTCCCGGATCAGGTCGGTCGTGCTGGTGGCGCTGGCGCTGTCGTGCGGGCCGGTGCTGCTGGCCGCGCCGGGCTCCTGGCAGGTCGAGCCGGTGTGGGCGCTGGTCACCCCCTTGATCGGCGTCGTGGAGTTCGCGCTGCTGAGCCTGCTGGCCCGGGTGCGCCGGCTGTCCGGGGCCCGTACCGACGTCATGCGCCAGGCCGTCACGCTGGAGCGCCGCCGCTTCACCCGCGACCTGCACGACCTGGTCGGGCACCGGCTGACCGTCCTGACGCTGAAGGCGCAGCTCATCCAGCGGCTGGTGGCCGAGGGCGACGAGAAGGCCCGGCAGGAGGTGGGCGAGACGCTCGAACTGCTGCGCGACCTGTCGGCCGACGTCCGGGCCGTCGCGCACGGCCGCCTGCGCAGCTCCTCGCTGGCGGCCGAGCTGGGCTCGGCGCGGGCGCTGCTGGAGTCGGCGCGGGTGCGCTGCCAGATCAGGGTGGCCTGCCGTGACCTGCACCCCGACGTGGAGGAGGCCCTCACGCACGCGCTGCGCGAGGGTGTGACGAACGTGCTGCGGCACGCAGAAGCCGGACAGTGCTGGATCCAGCTCATGGAACGCGACAATGTGGTCCGCCTGTCCATCAGGAACGACGGCGTACGCCCGCCGCGCCGGCCGGGAGACGCCGGTCAGGGCCTGCTCAACCTGGCCGAACGCGTCTCGGCGCTGGGCGGCTGGCTGGAGGCGTCCACGTCGCGCAGCGGGGAATTCTCGTTCAGTGTTTATGCCCCGCGCATATAATTACCTTTTGTGAAAAACGCATCAAAGCGCATTCCATAGCCATATATGGCTTATGTTGCGTGTTACTAGTCCGACCCGGCGCGGGTGCGGCAGGCTCTAACCACACCGCCTCGGAGGGCCGCGCCAAATGGACAAGTACGAGCTCTACTGCCTTGTGGACCAGTGTTTCTACGACACTCCCGACCACAGCACGGCGGCGGACGCCGACTTCGCCCACCTGCGCCGGCCCGTCCCCGACGGCTGGGCCCACGACCTCAGTGACACCTGGGCGTACTACATGCCCACCGGCGAGGCGCCCCTGCCGACCCAGGGCTGGAAGATCCATGTGTCGGCCCGCGTCGAGGACGCCGAGAAGGTCGTCGACACCGTGTGGGACTACTGCGTGCCCCGCGGGATCGCCTTCAAGTTCCTGCGCGGCCCGGCGGTGCTCGTCATGGTCAACTCCAAGGCCGCCTCCCGGGCGTCCAGCGGCAAGCTGGTCACCATCTACCCCCGGGACGAGGGGCAGCTCGAACTCGTGCTCAAGGAGCTCGACGAGCTGCTGCGCGGCGTCGAGGGGCCGTACATCCTGAGCGACCTGCGCTACGGCGACGGGCCGATGTTCGTCCGGTACGGCGGGTTCGCCGAGCGGCACTGCCTGTCCCCCTCCGGGGAGCGGGTGCTGGCCGTCGAGGACGGCGACGGCAAGCTGATCCCCGACGTGCGCGGCGCGACGTTCTCGGTGCCGCCCTGGACGACGCTGCCCGAGTTCCTCGAACCCCACCTGGCCGCGCGCAACGCGGTGACCATGGAAGGGCTGCCGTACCGGATCGAGAGCGTGCTGCACTTCTCCAACGGCGGCGGCGTCTACCTGGCCCGCGACACCCGTACCGACGAACAGGTGGTGCTCAAGGAGGCCAGGCCGCACGCCGGCCTCGACGTGGCCGGCCGGGACGCGGTCGCCAGGCTCGAGCACGAGCGCGACATGCTGCGCCGCCTGGCCGGCCTGCCCGCCGCCCCCGAGCTGCGCGACTACTTCGCCATCGGCGGCCACCACTTCCTCGTCCAGGAGTTCGTGGACGGCACCCCGCTCCAGCGGCGGCTGGTGCACCGCTTCCCGCTGACCCGGGCCACCTGCGACGAGCAGGACCTCGCCGACTACACCGCCTGGGCCACCACGACCGTGGAGAGCGTCGAGGAGGCCGTCGAGTCGCTGCACGGACGCGGTGTCGTCTTCGGCGACCTGCACCCCGACAACATCCTGCTCACGCAGGACGGCCGGGTCGTGCTCATCGACTACGAGGTCGCCACCCTCGCCGCGGACCGGGCCAGGGCCGCGCTGGCCCATCCCGCCTTCGCCGCCCCGCGCGACCGCCACGGCGTCGAGGTCGACCGGTACGCGCTGGCCTGCCTGCGCTTCGCCCTGTTCGCCCCGCAGTGCACGATCATGCTGCCGATCCACCGGCCGAAGATCGTCCAGCTCGCGCGGGTCGTCAAGGAGACCTTCCCCGTCCCCGATGCCTTCATGGACACCGCCGCCGCGACCATCGCGGGTGACCAGGCCGTGGAGACCCCCGTGCCGATACTGGGGACGGCCACCTGGGCCGAGCTGCGGGAGGCGATGTGCCGGGCCATCCGGGCCGCCGCGACCCCCGAGCGCGACGACCGCCTCTTCCCCGGCGACGTCGCCCAGTTCAAGCCCGGCGGCGGCCTCAACGTGGCGACCGGCGCGGCCGGCGTGCTGCTCGCCCTGTCGGCCACCGGCCTCGGGCCCTTCCCCGAGTACGAGACCTGGCTGCGCGAGCGCGCCCTGCGCCCCGCCGCGGGCTCCGGCATCGGCCTGTACGACGGCCTGCACGGCATCGCCCACGTCCTCGACCGGCTCGGACACCGCCAGGACGCGCTCGACGTCGTCGACATCGCCCTGCGCGAGCAGTGGGACCGCCTGGAGACGGCCCTGTTCTCCGGCCTGCCCGGCATCGGCCTGAACCTCCTGCGCCTCGGCCGGACCGAGCCCGCCCTGACCGGGCACGCCATGCGCGCGGTGGACATCTGCGCCGACCGCCTCGGCGGCCCCGAGGACGTGCCCGAGATCAGCGGCGGCAGCAACCCCAGAGCCGGCCTCATGTACGGCTCGTCCGGCTCCGCCCTGCTCTTCCTGCACGCCTACGAGCACACCGGCGACCGGGCGCTGCTCGACCTGGCCGAGGTCGCGCTCAGGCAGGACCTGCGGCGCTGCCGGGCCTCGGAGGACGGCTCGCTCCAGGTGAACCAGGGCTGGCGGATGCTGCCCTACCTGGACGAGGGCTCCGTGGGCATCGCCATGGTGCTCAGACGTTATCTCGCGCACCGCGACGACGACGAACTCGCCGCCGAGCTGGACCGGCTCAAGCTGGTCGCCCGCGCCGGGTTCTTCGTCCAGCCGGGGCTGTTCACCGGCCGCGCGGGCATCATCGCGGCACTCGCCGGCGATCCGGTGGCCCGCGAGCTGATCAAGGGGTTGAGCTGGCACGCCATGCCGTACGGCGGCGGCCTGGCCTTCCCCGGCGACGGGCTGTTGCGCCTGTCCATGGATTTCGCGACCGGTACGGCCGGCGTGCTGTTCGCCCTCGGGGCGGTGCTGGGAGACCAGCCGGCACGCCTGCCGTTCCTGGAGGCCGCACCAGAGCGGCCTGCGCATGATCAACCGCGGAAGGAGGTGTAAGAACATGGTTCTTCTCGACCTGCAGGGTCTGGAGGCTCCCGCGGCCAGCGACGTGGCCAGCGGCGGCAGCTCGCTCACTGCTCTCACGTGTCACTCGGGTCACCCGAGCAACCTCAGTGTCGCTCTCTGCCACTGATAGCTGACAGGGTCCCCGCGCCGTTTCGTGGTGGCGCGGGGACCTCCCGAGTCTGAAGGAGGCCGGCAGGTGGGACCGGGAGACCGCCTGGTGACGGACGCCGTACGGCGCTGCGGCCCGTGGCCCGCCGTGCTGGCGGTCACCGCCGTCGCCGGCGCGGCCGGTGAGCTGGCCGTCCCGTTCCTGGTCGGCCGCACGCTCGACCTGCTCCTCGTCCGCTCGCCGGACGCCGGCACCGCCTTGACGCTGTGCGCGGGCGTGGTCGCCGTGGTGGTGCTCTGCGAGAGCCTCGGCGGCTGGGCCAGAGGGGCGAGCAGCGCGTACGCGGCCGCCCGGCTGCGGCTCGGCGTGCTGCGGCACGTGCTCGGCGTCGGCCGGGCCGCCACCCGCCGCTTCCCCGAGGGTGAACTCGTCACCCGGGCCGGGCTGAACGCCGAGGAGGCCGGACGGGCCCCCGAGACGGTCACCGGCGCCCTGGCCCTGCTGGTGCCGACCGTCGGCGCCCTGGTCGCGCTCACCCTCATCCATCCGCTGCTGACCCTCACCCTCGCGGCCGGCGTCGTCCTCATCGTGTTCGTCCTGCGGGCCTTCCTGCGCGCCACGACCGTCATCTCCGGCGGCTACCAGGAGGTCCAGGGCGAGATCGCGGCCCGCCTCGTGGACGCGCTCGACGGCGCCCGCACCATCGCCGCCGCCGGGACCGCCGGCCAGGAGGCCCGGCGCGTGCTCGCGCCCCTGCCCCGGCTGCGCGCGCACGGCATGGCCCTGTGGCGCGCGAACGCCGCCGCCGGGGTCCGGTCGGGGCTGATGATCCCGCTGCTGGAGGTCGCCGTGCTGGCCGCCGGCGGGTTCATGCTGGCCGCCGGGCGGCTCACCGTCGGCGACCTGTACGCCGCCGCCCGCTACGCCGCCCTCGGCGCCGCGCTCAGCACCTCGCTCGGTTACGTCGGCGGCCTGGCCAGGGCGCGGGCCGCCGCCGCCCGCGTCGCCGACGTCCTCACCCTGCCCCCGGTCCGCCACGGCACGCGCACCCTGCCGTCCGGCCCCGGCACGGTCGAGTTCCGCGACGTCGCCGCGGACGGGCTCACCGTGGGCGACCTGACGATCCCCGGCGGCACGGTCACCGCCGTGGTGGGCCGGTCGGGCTCCGGCAAGTCCCTGCTGGCCGCGCTCGCCGGCCGGCTGGCCGATCCGGAACGCGGGGACGTGCTGCTCGACGGCGTCCCGTTACGTGAGCTGACCCGCGACGGCCTGCGCTCGGCCATCGGCTACGCCTTCGAGCGGCCGGTCCTGGTCGGCGACACCGTCGGCGAGGCGATCAGCGCCGTCCCCGGCTCCCAGGCGGGACGGGAGGCCGCCCTGGCGGCGCGCGCCGACGGGTTCGTCCGCCGGCTGCCCGCCGGTTACGACACGCCGCTGGCCGAGACCCCCATGTCCGGCGGCGAGCGGCAGCGGCTCGGCCTGGCCAGGGCTTTCGCGCGGGGGGATCGGCTGCTGGTGCTCGACGACGCCACCTCCAGCCTGGACACCGTCACCGAACGCGAGGTCAGCCGGGCGCTCACCGGCGACCCCAGGGGCCGCACCCGCCTGATCACCGCCCACCGCCTGGCCACCGCCGCCCGCGCCGACCAGGTCGTCTGGCTGGAGGAGGGCCGGGTGCGCGGCGCCGGCCCGCACGACGTGCTGTGGCGCGACCCCGCCTACCGGGCCGTCTTCCAGGAGGCCCGCCCATGACCCCCGCCTCCGGCGCCGCCGCGGTCCCCGACGCACCGGCCGGGTTCCGGCGGGCGCTCGTCCGCGACCCACGGCGGCTGGTCGCCATCCTGCTCTGGTCGGTGCTGGAGGCCGCGCCCGCCTTCCTGGTCGGGCACGCCGTCGCCCGCGCCATCGAGGACGGCTTCGCCCGCGCCAGGCCGCTGACCGGGCTGGCCTGGCTGGCGGCGCTCGGCCTGGCGTGGCTGGTCTCGGCCGTCGGTGCCCGCCAGGTGGTGCTGGCCGTGGCCGCCGTGGCCGAGCCGTTCCGCGACGACCTCCTGACGCGGGTGGTGCAGGGAGCGCTGCGCCGCCCGCTCGACGAACGGCCCGACAGCGCGGCCACCGCGCGGGCCGGACTCCAGGTCGAGCTGGCCAGGGACGCCTTCGCCGCCGTCGTCACCACGGTCAGGGGGTTCGCCTTCACGCTGGTCAGCGTGGTGCTGGGGCTGCTGACGCTGGCGCCGGGCACGCTCGTGCTGGTGCTGCCGCCGTTCGCGGCCGGGCTGGCGTTCTTCCTGGCCTCGCTGCCCGCGCTGGCCCGGCGGCAGCGCGCGTTCCTGCTGGCCGACGAGGAGCTGGCCCGGTCGATGACCGCGACGGCCGCCGGGCTGCGCGACATCGAGGCGTGCGGCCTGCAGGACCGCGAGGACGAGCGGCTGGCCCGCCAGGTCGGCGCGCAGCGCGACGCCGCCCGCGCCCTGGCCAGGGTGACCGCGGTGCGCACCGCCGCACTGGCCGTCGGCGGCTGGCTGCCCGTCGTCCTGCTGCTCGCCGGCACACCCTGGCTGCTCGACGGCGGTGCCCGGCCCGGCGTGATCGTCGGCGCGCTCGCCTACGTCACCCAGTCGCTGGCCCCCGCGCTCGGCGGGCTCGTCCAGGGGCTCGGGGTGAGCGGCGTGCGGCTCGTGGCCACGCTGCGCCGCATCGCCGCCGCCGCGCCGCCCCAGCCGCCGGCCCCGCCCAAGGTCCGCCCGACCGGCGGCGGCGTCACGCTCCGGTCGGTCACCTTCGCCTACGGCCCGCACTCGGCGCCGGTCCTGGACCGTCTCGACCTCACCGTCCCCGAGGGCGACCACCTGGCCGTCGTCGGCCCGAGCGGCGCGGGCAAGTCGACGCTCGCCGCCCTGCTCAGCGGCATCCTGCGGCCCGGCGAGGGGGAGGTGCTGGTCGGCGGCGTGCCCGCCGACCGGGCCGACCCCGCCGCCCGCGTGCTCATCCCCCAGGAGGCGTACGTCTTCCGCGGCACGCTGCGCGACAACCTCGCCTACCTCGCGCCCGAGTCCGGCCGCCTGGACGAGGCCGTGGCCGCCCTGGGCGCCACGGACCTGGTCGAGAGCCTGGGCGGGTACGACGCCACGCTGGACCCGGCGGCGCTGTCGGCCGGGCAGCGCCAGCTCATCGCCCTCGTCCGCGCCCACCTGACCCAGGCCCCGCTGGTCATCCTGGACGAGGCCACCTGTCACCTGGACCCCGCCGCCGAAGCCCTGGCCGAGAACGCCTTCGCGGCCAGGGGCGGCACGCTCATCGTGGTCGCGCACCGCCTCACCTCCGCGCTGCGCGCCCGCCGCGTCCTGCTCATGGACGGACCCCGGATCACGATCGGCACGCACGACGAGCTGATCCGGGTCTCGCCCCTGTACGCCGACCTGGCCGGCCACTGGCAACCGGAGCCCGTGTCATGACATTTGCAGACGAGTACCCGCCCGCCGAACGTCAACCGGTCACCGACCGCCTCCACGGGCGCGACATCCCCGACCCGTACCGCTGGCTGGAGGACCCCCTCGACCCGCGGACCGGGGAATGGCTGGCCGCGCAGGACCGGCTGTGGCGGGAGGCCGCCGCGCGCCTGCCGGACCGCGAGCGCTTCCTGGCCCGGCTCACCGAGCTGAGCGTCACGGGCCTGGTCACCCCGCCCGTGTGGCGCGGCGGCCGGCGCTTCCACCTGCGGCAGACCGGCTGCCAGGAGCACCCGGTCCTGTACTGCGACGACCGGCCCTTCCTGAACCCGGCCGACCGCGACCCCAGCGGCCTGACCACCCTGGACGACTGGCAGCCCGACCCGCAGGGCCGCCTGGTCGCCTACCAGATCTCGCGCAGCGGCGACGAGAAGGCCGACCTGTACGTCGAGGAGGTCGACACCGGCAAGCTCGTGGACGGCCCCATCGGCGGCTGCCGCTACTCGCCGGTCGCCTGGCTGCCCGGCGGCGAGGGCTTCTACTACGTGCGCTTCCACGAGGGCGTGCACCTGCACCGGCTCGGCGTCCCCGACGACGTGCCCGTCCTGACCGGAGGCCCTGTCTCCTACGGCGTGCAGCTCAGCGCGGACGGCCGCTGGCTGACGATCTCCGCGGGCGGCACGGCCGGCAACTCGCTCTGGCTGGCGGACCTGGCCGGCGGCGACCCGGCCCGGCCGGAGCTGCGGGTCGTCCAGGAGGGTGCGCACGTGCGGACGGCGGGCGCGGTGGCCTCCGACGGCCGCCTGTACCTGCTCACCGACCGCAACGCCCCCCGGCGCCGGCTGTGCGTGGCCGACCCGGCCGAGCCCGAGGTGTGGCGCGAGCTGGTCCCCGAGGACCCCCGGGCGGTGCTCGGCGCGTTCACCCTGCTGGACGGCGACCGCCTGCTGGTCTCCAGGACCCGCCACGCGGTCGGCGAGATCGCCGTGCACGACGCCAGGACGGGGGAGCGGCTGGGCGAGGTGCCGCTGCCCGGCAGCGGCTCGATCGCCTCACTCAGCTCCCGCCCCGAGGGCGGCCACGAGGCCTGGTTCACCTACACCGACGCCGTCACCCCCGCCGAGATCTGGCGCTACGACGCCCGCACCGGCGCCGCCGGCCTGTGGGCCGCCCCGCCGGGCCGCGTCGCGCTGCCCGACGTGAAGAGCCACCACGTCGAGTACACCTCGGCCGACGGCACCCCCGTGCGCATGGTCGTGGTCGCGCTCTCCTCCGGCTCGGGCCCCCGCCCGGCGATACTCAACGGGTACGGCGGCTTCGGCATCCCCCTCATGCCCGGCTACGCGGCCGACTCGCTGGCCTGGGTGGAGTCGGGCGGCGTGCTGGCCATCGCGAACCTGCGCGGCGGCGGCGAGGAGGGCGAGTCCTGGCACCGGGACGGCATGCTGGAACGCAAGCAGAACGTCTTCGACGACTTCGTCGCCGCGGCCGAGAAACTGGTCGCCGACGGCTGGACGACCCCGGAGCAGCTCGGCATCTGGGGCGAGTCGAACGGCGGCCTGCTCGTCGGCGCGGCCCTCACCCAGCGCCCCGACCTGTTCGCCGCCGCCGTCTGCTCGGCCGGGCTGCTGGACATGGCCCGCTACCACCTCAGCGGCCTCGGCCCGTCCTGGACCGGCGAGTACGGCGACCCCGCCGACCCCGACCACCTGGCCTGGCTGATGGCCTACTCGCCCTACCACCACGTCCGGCCGGACGCCGGCTACCCGGCGACGCTGTTCACGGTCTCGGCCGCCGACACCCGGGTGGACCCGATGCACGCCCGCAAGATGTGCGCGGCCATGCAGTGGGCCCAGCGGGACGGTTCACACCCCGTCCTGCTGCGCCACGAGCGCGACGTCGGCCACGGTGCCCGCGCCGTCAGCCGGTCCATCGCCCTCGCCGCCGACGTCCTGGCCTTCCTGGCTGCCCACACCCGGCCCTGAGCGGGCGGAGGTGGGCGGTGGGAGGTCAGATCCAGCCGGACTCGCGGGCGATGCGGATGGCGTCGATGCGGCTGCGCGCGCCCAGCTTGGACGTCGTCCGGCACAGGTAGTTCCGGACCGTTCCCTCGGCCAGGAACAGCGACGCGGCGATCTCCCCGATGGAGGCGCCGTCGGCCGCCGCGCCGATCACGTCCAGCTCGCGGGGGGTGAGCGGCGGCTCCTCGGGGCGCATGGCCGCGATGGCCAGCTCGGAGTCGATGACCCGCTCGCCGTCGGCGACCCGGCGGATGGCGTCGGCCAGCCGCTCCGGCGGCGCGTCCTTGGCCATGAACCCCCGTACGTGCACCTCCAGCGCCTGCTTCAGCAGCCCGGGGGTGCCGACGCCGGTCAGGATCAGCACGCCGCAGCCGGGCAGCTTGTCGTGCAGCTCGCCGGCGGCGGCGAGCCCGTCCATGCCCGGCAGGGCGATGTCGAGCACCGCCACGTCCGGACGGCACGACTGGGCGGCGGCCAGGATGCGGTCCCCCCGCTCGACTTCGGCGACGACCTCGATGTCCTCCTCGTAGGCCAGCAGCGCCACGAGCGCCCCTCGTACCAGGTTCATGTCCTCAGCGAGCAACGTTCGAATCACCATGGGGTCCTTGCGGTCGACCAGGCTTGCAACGTCCTGCGGGCCACTCAATCCTGACGTAAAGCCCGCACTGTGGAAAGTCCTCCTAAGTGACGGTAAAGCCGCCGCCTGCACAAGTGAACGCTCATTTGGGGAATGCTCATGGCCATGAAGCCTCGAGTGAAGCCCCTGCCTCCTGCGGAATGGGACGACTTTCAGCAGGCGAACCCCCAGAACGTGTTCACGACGCTGGGCCGGCACCCCGCGGTCTACGAAGGCTGGCTGCGCTTCGGCGGCGCGCTGCTCAACGGCACGCTGCCGGCCCGCGACCGCGAGCTGGCCATCCTGCGCACCGCCTTCCACAGCGGCAGCGCCTACGAATGGGTCCACCACGCCCGCATCGCCCGCGAGGTGGGCCTGACCGACGTGGAGATCGAGTCGGTCCGCCAGCTCGACGCCCTCTGGCCGGTCGAGGACCGCCTGGTGTTACAGGTGGCCGACGACCTCCACTATGCGGGCGACCTCACCGACGCCACCTGGGCGGCCCTGTGCGACCGCTACGACGAGGTGCGCAGGATCGAGCTGGTCGTCCTCGTCGCGCACTACGCCATGCTGGCGCTGGTGCTCAGGACGTTCGGCGTGCAGCTGGAGGAGTGAGCCCACCGCACCCGCCGTACGCGGCCCGGCGCTCACGCGCCCGCGCGCGGGAGGATCATCGTCACGCCCGGGACCGAGCCGATCGAGGCCAGCGCCTTGCCCGCGTCGGCCAGGCCGATCGTCCGGGTGACGAGCTGGTCGGGGTGCAGGATCCCGGCCCTGATCAGCTCCAGCATGGGCGGGTAGGCGTGCGCGGCCATGCCGTGGCTGCCGAGCAGCCGCAGCTCGTGGCCGATCACGCGGCCCATCGGCACCGGCGTCGGCCCGCCCGGCAGCAGCCCGACCTGGACGTGCCGGCCCCGCCTGCGCAGGCTCTCGACCGAGGCCGCGCACGTGCGGGGGCTGCCCAGCGCGTCGAGCGAGACGTGCGCGCCGCCCCTGGTCAGCTCCCTGACCTGGGCCGCCGCGTCGCCGGCCGAGCCGTTGACGAAGTGCGTGGCCCCGGCCAGCTCGGCCAGTTCCAGCGCGTCGGTGCTGATGTCCACGGCCACCACCCGCGCCCCGGACGCCGCCGCGATCATCACGGCCGACAGCCCGACGCCGCCGCAGCCGTGCACCGCCACCCACTCTCCCGGCCGCACCTCGCCCACCTGGACGACCGCCCGGAAGGCGGTGGCGAAGCGGCAGCCGAGCCCGGCGGCGGTGGCGTAGGCCATCTCCTCGGGGATCGGGACGAGGTTGACGTCGGCGTGGTCGACGGCGACGTACTCGGCGAAGGAGCCCCAGTGGGTGAAGCCCGGCTGGGTCTGCCGCTCGCACACCTGCTGCTCGCCCGTGGCGCAGGCCGCGCAGGTGCCGCAGGCGCAGATGAACGGCACGGTCACCCGCGCCCCCGGCAGCCAGCCGCGCACATCGGGGCCCACGGCCTCGATCACGCCCGCCAGCTCGTGGCCGGGCACGTGGGGAAGGACCTTGATGTCGGGGTCGTGCCCCTGCCAGCCGTGCCAGTCGGAGCGGCACAGCCCGGTCGCCTCGACCCGGATCACCGCCCCGCCGGGCGCGGGGGTGGGATCGGGGAGCTCGCGCAGGTCGAGCTCCCCGCCGAAGACGTCAAAGGCAACCGCTCGCATCTCATGAGCTTAGAGTGAGTCGCCGCAGGTCGCGCAAGGCCCGGTGGGAGGGCGAGCCGGGTTCGGTGGTGTAGAGCACCAGCCGCAGGTCGTCGCGGTCGGGCACCGGGAGCACCTGGCAGATGGCGTCGATCGTGCCGACGACCGGATGGGTGACCTGCTTGCGCTGCTCCCTGCGCACCTCCACCTCGTGCCTGGCCCACAGCTCGGCGAACTCGGGGCTGAGCGCCAGCATCTCGGCCACCAGCGCCCGCAGCGCCCGGTCGTCGGGGTAGCGGCCGGCGGCCACGCGCAGGTCGGCGACCGCGGCGCGGGCGAAGCGGCTCTTCTCCTCGTCGGAGAGGTGCTCGGCGATGCCGGGCGACATGAACACCCAGCGGATCACGTTGCGCTCGTCGGGCGGCAGGGAGTCCAGGTCGCCCATGAGCATGTTGGCGAGGGGGTTCCAGGCGCGCAGGTCGTAGCGGGCGTCCAGGACGTAGGCGGGGACGTCCTCCAGGAAGGCGAGCAGGTGCAGGATGCTCGTGGGCACGTCCTGCCTGATCCGGGGCGTCTCCAGCACCTGGCCGGCCAGCCGGAACAGGTGGGCGCGCTCGTCCTGGTCCAGCATGAGCGCCCGGCCGAGCGCGCCGAGCACCTGCCGCGACGGGTGCGGGCCCCGGCCCTGCTCCAGCCGGATGTAGTAGTCGATCGACATCCCGGCGAGCTGGGCCACCTCCTGGCGGCGCAGGCCGGGCGTGCGGCGGCGCCCGCCGCCGGGCAGGCCCACGTCGGACGGGGTCACGCGGGCGCGCCTGCTGCGCAGGAAGCCGGCCAGTTCGTCGCGGTTCATGCCTCCATCCTCCGTCCTGAGGGCAGGTGAGCGGGCGCGCGAAGGTGGTACCGCTGATCCCAGCTTCCGCGGGTCTCTCCCGTCCCCGCTCCGGCCTGGGAGAACGTTGGGCCATGACAACGACTGCCCTGATCACGGGCGCCAACAAGGGGATCGGTCACGAGATCGCGCGGCTGCTGTCGGAGCGGGGGATCACCGCGATCGTGGGGGCCCGCGACGAGGAGCGCGGACGGGCCGCCGCCGCGCGGCTGGGCCTGCCGTACGTGCGGATCGACGTGACCGACGAGGGGAGCGTGGCCGCCGCGGCCAAGTGGATCGAGGCCGAGTACGGCTCGCTCGACATCCTGGTCAACAACGCGGGCGTGGCCGGCGGGCTGGACGGGGGCCTCCCGAGCGCCGTCACCGCGCAGGAGTTCAGGGACGTCTACGAGACGAACGTGTTCGGCGTGGTCACCGTGACCAACGCCATGCTGCCGCTGCTGCGCAGGTCGCCGGCGGGCCGGATCGTGAACATGTCCAGCGAGCTGGGCTCGATCAGCCTGGCGCTCACGCCGGACAGCCCGTTGTGGGACACCAACTTCGCCGCCTACAACTCCTCCAAGACCGCGCTCAACATGATCACCGTCTGCTACGCCAAGGAGCTGATGGGCACCCCCATCAAGGTGAACGCCGCCAACCCGGGCTACTGCGCGACCGACCTCAACGCGCACACCGGCTTCCGCACCGCCGAGCAGGGCACGGCCATCGCCGTACGGCTGGCGACCCTGGACGCCGACGGCCCGACCGGCGCCTACCTGGAGGACGGCGGCCCGATCGGCTGGTGAGGTGTGGACACTTGCGTACTGGACAGAAGGGGGCGATGGGACGAGATCTGGACAAAGAGCGGTTCTCCGAGGCGGAGTACGCGCGCTTCGGAGAACGCATCCGGGAGCAGCTCGGCACTCTTCGCGAGCTGCTCGAAACCCCTGGCTTCGGCCAGGGGCCGGCCACCATCGGGGCCGAGCTGGAGCTGTTCCTCATTGACGAGCAAGGACGGCCGCTGCCGCGCAACGACGAGGTGCGGGACAAGCTCGGTGACCCGCGTGTCGTGCTCGAACTGGGCCGCTTCAACATCGAGGTCAACCTCACCCCGATGCCGCTGGCCGGCGCGCCCTTCGAGCGCATGGGGGCCGAGATCCAGGAGACGGTGACCAAGGTGGACGCCGCCGTCGAGGACGGCGGCGCCCTGCCGATCGGCATCCTGCCCACGCTGGCCGCCGAGGACTTCACCATCGGCGCGATGAGCGACCAGAACCGCTACCGGGCCATGAGCAGGGGCATCAGGCGGCTGCGGCTGGAACCGTTCCTCGTCAAGATCGACGATCTGGAGCTGTCGGTGGAGGACGTGATCCTCGAAAGCGCCAACACCTCCTGGCAGGTGCACATCCGCACGCCGCCCGACCGCTTCGCCCGGCTGTTCAACGCCGCCCAGCTCGCCATCGGGCCGGTGCTGGCCGCGTGCGGCAACTCACCGTTCTTCCTGGGCCGGGAGTTGTGGGCGGAGACGCGGATCGCGCTGATGGAGGAGGCGGCCGACGACCGCGACGTGGAGCGGCGCGGGCGCAGGGACGGGCGGGTCACCTTCGGCTCGGACTGGGTGCGGGAGGGCGCGCACGAGCTGTTCGAGCGGTACGTCCAGGACTACGAGCCGATCGTGCCCGACCTGTCCGACGACGCCGAGCCGCACGAGGTGCCTGAGCTGCGGCTGCACCAGGGCACGATCTGGCAGTGGAACCGGCCCGTCTACGACCCGGCCGACGGCGGCCACCTGCGGGTCGAGATGCGCGCGCTGCCCGCCGGGCCCTCGTGCGCGGACATGACCGCGAACACGGCGTTCCTGCTGGGGCTGACGCTGTCGCAGGCCGAGCGGGACCTGACCGGCTACCGGTTCGCCGAGGCGTACCAGAACTTCTACCGCGCCGCCCAGGACGGGCTGGAGGCCAAGCTGACCTGGCCGGGGCTGGACGGCGAGTTCGAGGCCGCCGACCTGGTGCTCAGGCTGCTGCCCGAGGCACGGGCCGCGCTGCTGGCGGCCGGGGTGACCCCGCACGACGCCGACACCGCGCTGGACGTCATCGCCCAGCGCACCCGGCTGCGGCGCACCGGCGCGGTCTGGCAGCGCGAGGCGCTGGCGCGCTTCGGCGGCGACCGGGAGCGGCTCGTGCGCCGCTACCGCGAGCTGGCCCTGTCGGGCCTGCCGGTGCACCTGTGGGACTGAACGCCAACAAATGCCGCCGCACGTCCGTCAAACTACTCCGAGAGACGGACGAAGTGAGGCAGATATGGCGGCGACGGGGATGGTACCGGCCGACAAGGCGCCCTACGCGTTAACGCGGGCCACGGGCACGTTGGCCACGGGGGCGGCGAAGCTGGCCCAGGAGATCGGCGCGACCGGGGTCGAGGCCCTGCTGGCCCACGCCAACAGGACCGCCGTCCACAAGGGCGCGACGGCGGCGCTGGGCTCGATGCGGCCCAGGCCGTCGGACTGGTACGCCTTCGACGCGAAAGACCAGGACACGGTCGACTGGTACCCGCAGGGCGTGACCTGCGGCGAGGAGTCCGGCAACATCGGCGTGCCGGTGCTGCTGGTGAGCTGGTACTTCAAGCCGGCGGCGGGCGAGCGGGGGATCAGGGTGTCGTTCCTGAGCCCCCGGACGCTGAAGTACCAGCACGCGCTGCTGGTCGAGGCCAGGCCCGACGGCTCGTACGGGCCCATCGACGTGCACGCGGGCGGCCTGGCCTGCCACGGCGACCTGCTCTACGTCGCCGACACCTGCAACGGCCTGCGCGTCTTCGACCTGGGCAACCTGCTCGACCTGCGCACCGCCCAGAGCGACCTGGGCGACCCCACGCGCATCGGGCGCTCCGGCGGCAAGTTCCACGCCTTCGGCTACCGCTACCTGCTCCCGCAGACCGACTGCTGGAAGCTCGCGCGCGGCGGGCCGCACTTCTCGTTCCTGTCGGTCGACCGCAGCGGCGGCACGCCCGCGCTGGTCTCGGGCGAGTACCGGGAGAACGACCCCGGCGGGTGGGTCGCCCGCTGGAACCTGCCGCTGACCGACGGCACCCCCAAGGACGCCTTCGTCATGGGCCACCCCAAGATCCAGGGCGCGGTCTCGTGGGGCGGCAAGTGGTACCTGAGCCAGGCGGCCGACGCCGCCACCAACGGCAGGCTGCTCGTCCACGGCGGCGACAAGCTGCTGACCAGGCCCTACCCGATCGGGCCCGAGGACCTGACGGTGCGCGGCGGCAAGCTGTGGAGCGTCACCGAGTTCAGGAACAAGCGCATCGTCTTCGGCGTCGAGCTCTGATTCAGGAGGGCTCAGCCCTCCATATGGGCGCGCAGGACCTCGCGGTAGCGGTGGTCGAAGGCGTCGTAGCGGGCCCGCAGGGCGGCCCCCGGCCAGCCCGCGGGCAGCAGCTCGGCGGGCAGCAGCGGGTCGGCCAGCAGGTGGCGCAGCACGGCGGCCGACACCAGGAAGCCCTCGGCCAGCCCGTCGGCCCGGTCGAGCGCCCGCTCCAGCCGGCCCGCCTCGGCCGCCCAGCCGTCGAGGTCCCACAGCAGCGGGGTGGGGTCGCCGTGCGGGCGGCCGTCGATCAGGGTGCACTGCGCGGTGACGGTCTCGGGCCACTCGCGCACCAGGTTGGCCGGACGCAGCCAGGTGCCCTCGCGCAGCTCGCCCATGCGCAGCGCGGACATCGTGTGCCGGAACGCGGCCCGGTCGGCCGGGGCGCGCCGCTCGGCGGTGACCACCGCCACCTCCCACGTGCCGTCCCACGGCCTGGTGTGCGGGTCGCGGCTCTCGTCCTGCCGGGCCTGGCGCTCGACGAGCCGCTCGGACAGCGTGTAGCGGCCGCCCTGCTGCGTCAGGTCACCGGCCGCCACCATGCGCGACAGCGCCACCCGGACCGTGCCCTCGGCGATGCCGAACAGCGCGCCGATGCGCACCAGGTGACGGGCGGGCAGGCGGGGCGGGTGGCTGCCCAGCAGCGCGCTCAGGACCGCCGACCGGGCGCTGAGTGAGGTGTTACGGTCTTCCATCGCGTGTTAATTATATGTAACACTCGCGAGTATGGGCCGGTATCTCATCGAACCTTTCGACCACAGCGACCGCTACGCCACCGAGCGCTACCAGGGGGCGGCCGGGCGCAACTGGTGGACCTGCGATCCCACGCTGCGCCTGCTCATGCGGCGCCATCTCGGCGACGGCTTCGCCTGGGCCGAGCCCCACCTCGAACGGCTCGGCGCGCTGATGGGCGGCCTGGTCGCCGAGTGCGCCGAGGAGACCGACCGCAACCCGCCCCGCCTGGAGAAGTACGACAAGTGGGGCAGGGACGTCAGCCGGGTAGTCATGCCGCCGTCCTTCCAGGCCGCGCGCGCGGCGCTCATGGAAAACAACTTCACCTCGCCGTCGTTCGCCGAGGAGGCACGGGCGAACGGGGCGGCCCCGTCCGCGCTGGCGGCGGCCTGGACGTACCTGCTCGACCAGGCCGACATCGGGATGGGCTGCGCGCTCGGCACCGGCGGGGACATGGTGGTCTCGCTGGCCGAGAAGCACGCGCCGCCGGACGTGCGCGACCGGGTCAGGGAGATCTTCGCCGACGGCTACTACTCCGGCGAGGCCGCCCAGATGTTCACCGAACGCACCGGCGGCTCCGACCTGGCCGCCCTGGAGGCGTGGGCCGAGCCCGACGGGGAGGCGTGGCGGCTGACCGGGTTCAAGTGGTTCGCCTCCAACGCCAACGGCTCGGCGTTCGTGGTGCTCGCCCGCACGCCCGACGGGTCGGTGGCGCCGTTCCTGGCGTTGTGGGAGCGGCGCGACGGCTCGCGCAACGGGGTGCGCATCCGGCGCCTCAAGGACAAGCTGGGCACCCGCTCGGTCGCCTCGGCCGAGGTCGAGTTCACCGGGGCCGAGGCGTTCCTGCTGGCCGGCCGGGGCTCCGGCTCCGGGCTCGGGACGATGATGAAGCTCACCAACGCCTCCCGGCTGGGCGTGGCCATGATGGGCGTCGGCGTGGCCAGGCGGGCCCTGGTCGAGTCGATCTGCTACGCGCGCTCCCGCGAGGCGTTCGGCCGCCCGCTCATCGACCAGCCCCTGATGCGCCGCAAGCTGGCCGAGCTGATCGTCGAGGTCGAGGCCGCCCAGGCGATGGTGTTCGACGGCCTGGTCGGCCCCCGGCTGCGGCTCGGGCCCGCGCTGATCAAGCTGCGCGCCGCCCGGCTCGGCCTGACGGCGGCCAGCGACGCGATCGAGGTGCACGGCGGCAACGGCTACATCGAGCAGTGGCCGGTGGCCAGGCTGCTGCGCGATGCCCAGGTCAACCCGGTCTGGGAGGGCGGCGACAACATCCTGTGCCTGGACGTGCGCCGCGCCATGCTCCGCGAGGAGGCCCACGTCCCGTTCCTGGCCCGCCTGCGCGCCCTGGCCACCTCCGACCTGGTGAACGCGCGGATCGACGACCTGTCCAAGGCCGTCGAGGCCTGGCACGGGCTCGACCCGGCGCTCGCCGAGGAACGTCTCTATCCGCTGGCCCAGTTCATGGCCGACGTCTACGCCGCCGCCCTGCTGGAGGACCAGGCCGGCTGGGGGCTCGACGACGGGCGCAAGGCCCTGGTCGCCCGCCTGTACGCCGAGGCGCACCTGGCCGACCGCGGCCCGCTGCGCGGCATCGACGCCCCGGCCGCCGACCACTTCGACGCGTTGCTGGCCGGGGCCCTCGCCTGAGGGTACGCTCGGCAGGTTTCCCCGAGGCGAAGCCGCACGTTCCCCGGAGGAGGGTCGCATGACCGTACGCGTCGAGCGCGAGGGGCCCGTCACCACCGTCGTGATCAGCAGGCCGGAGGCGCGCAACGCGGTGGACAGGAAGACCGCCGACGCGCTCACGGACGCGTTCGGCGACTTCGAGCGCTCCGACGCGGCCGTGGCGGTGTTGTGGGGCGAGGGCGGCACGTTCTGCGCCGGGGCCGACCTCAAGGCGCTGGACAACCACGTCGGCGAGGACGGCGACGGCCCCATGGGGCCCACCAGGATGCGCCTGTCCAAGCCGGTGATCGCCGCCGTCGCCGGGCACGCCGTGGCCGGCGGGCTGGAGCTCGCCCTCTGGTGCGACCTGCGGGTGGCCGAGGAGGACGCGGTGTTCGGCGTCTTCTGCCGCCGCTGGGGCGTGCCGCTGATCGACGGCGGCACGGTGCGGCTGCCCCGGCTCGTCGGCGCCTCCCACGCCATGGACATGATCCTCACCGGCCGCGCGGTGAGCGCCCCGGAGGCCCGGGACATGGGCCTGGTCAACCGCCTGGTGCCCACCGGCACGGCCCGGCGGCACGCCGAGGAGCTGGCCGCGCGGATCGCCGCGTTCCCGCAGGCGTGCCTGCGCGGCGACCGCATGTCGCTGCTGGAGCAGCACGGCCTGCCCGAGGCGGAGGCCATGCGCAACGAGCTGCGCCACGGCCTGGTCTCGCTGCCGGACGCGGCGGAGGGCGCCGCCAGGTTCGCCGCCGGCGCGGGCCGCCACGGCGACCTCGCCTAGGGCGGCACCGGCGGGCGCCTGGCCGGGAGCGGCGTTCCCGAGCCGGGCCGGCTAGCCGGGTGCCTGGCCGGCGGCGTCGATCGCGCGCTGGTAGCGGCCCGTCAGCGCGCGCAGCGCGGCCACCAGCTCCGGCGAGTCCACGACCGTGAAGTCCGCGTCCAGCATGCCCAGGTGCAGGGCGAGCATCTCCGGATGGTCCGAGCCCGGCTCGAACACGCACCGGTCCTCGCCCAGCGGCTGCACCTCCACCGGGATCGGCAGCCGGTCCCGCACGTGCGAGGCGGGCGCGTGCACGATCACCCGCGCGCGGTAGCGCCAGGTCGCCTCGCCGGCACCGCGGGCCACCCGCGCCGTGATCTCGTGGTCGGGCGGCAGCTCGCGGGGCGTGAAGCGCGGTCCTGTGGGCGTCCGCGGCTCGATCCGGTCGACCCGGAAGGTGCGCCAGGCGTCCCGGTCGACGTCCCAGGCCACCAGGTACCAGCGCCGCCGGTCGTGCACCAGGCGGTACGGCTCCACCGAGCGCCGGCCGGTCGCCCCGGAATGCGCCCGGTAGTCGAAGCGCAGCCGCTCATGGTCGCGGCACGCGCTCGCGATCACGGTCAGCACGTCGGGATCGACCTGCGAGCCGCGCGACGGCATCGGCAGCGCGTACGCCTGGAAGGCGCTCACCCGGTGGCGCAGCCGTGCGGGCAGCACCTGCTGCAGCTTCGCCAGCGCCCGCATCGAGGTCTCCTCGATCCCCGCGATCGAGCCGCTCGCGGCGGTACGCAGGCCGATGGCGACCGCCACCGCCTCGTCGTCGTCCAGCAGCAGCGGCGGCAGGGCGCCGTCCGAGCCGAGCCGGTAGCCGCCGGCCACGCCCGGCCGCGCGTCGACCGGGTAGCCGAGCGCGCGCAAGCGGCCGACGTCGTTGCGGATGGTGCGGGTGGTGACGCCGAGCCGGCCGGCCAGCTCGGTGCTCGTCCAGTCGCGCCGGGCCTGCAACAGGGACAGCAGGCGCAGCAGCCGCGCCGAGGTTTCCAGCATTCTTCGATCCTGACGACAATCTAGGAACGATCCTTTCCGTGAATGTTCCTAGTCTTCTCCGCATGAGCGCAAGAGCACTCATGGCCATGCCGTTGACAAGGAGCAGCGCCGTGCGCGACGACATCCAGCCCTTCCGCGTCGAGATCCCCCAGGCCGACGTCGACCACCTGCACGACCGGCTCGCCCACGCCCGCTGGCCCGGCGAGCTGCCCGGCGTGGAATGGACCCGCGGCGTGCCGCCGGGCCACCTGAAGGAGCTCGCCGAGTACTGGCGCACGCGGTACGACTGGCGCGCCCAGGAGGCACGGCTCAACGGCTACCCGCAGTTCACCACCGAGATCGACGGCCAGCGCGTGCACTTCCTGCACGTCAGGTCCGACCGGCCCGACGCCAGGCCGCTGCTGATCACCCACGGCTACCCGAGCTCCGTCGCCGAGTTCCTGCACCTGATCGAGCCGCTGGTCGACCCGGCCGAGGGCCAGGCGTTCCACGTCGTCGCGCCGTCGCTGCCCGGCTACGCCTTCTCCACCCCGCTGGGCGGGACCGGCTGGTCGATGGGGCGCACCGCCCGCGCCTGGGCCGAGCTGATGGGCCGGCTCGGCTACGAGCGGTACGGCGTGCACGGCGGCGACGTCGGCGCGGGCGTGTCCGGCCTGCTCGCCGGCCTCGACGGCGAGCACGTCGTCGGCGTGCACGTGGTGACCGATCCGTTCACCGCCGCGAACGTCGCCACCTTCATGCCGGGGATCGCCGACCGGCTCGACCCGGACGACCCGGTCGACAAGCTGATCCTGAGCCGGATGGACGCCTTCCGGAAGGAGGGCTCCGGCTACCTGGCGATCCAGAACAGCCGGCCGCAGACCATCGGCTACGGCCTGGCCGACTCGCCGCTGCTGCAGCTGGCCTGGATCGCCGAGAAGGTCCACGAGTGGACCGACCTGCCGGTCGACCGCGACCAGCTGCTCACCACGGTCAGCCTGTACTGGTTCACCGGCTCCGGCGCCTCCGCCGCGCACACCCTGTACGAGCAGGCCCACTCCGCCGACTGGGGCGCGCCGCCCGCCGTGCCGCAGGGGTTCGCGGTCTTCGGCGCCGACGAGACGGTGCGCAGGCTGGTGCCCGCGCCGGCCGGCGCGCACTGGAGCGAGTTCGAGCGCGGCAGGCACTTCCCCGCGATGGAGGCCCCCGCCGTGCTGGCGGCCGACCTGCGGGACTTCTTCGGGCCGCTGCGGTGAGCGACGTGCTGAGCCGGCGTCGCCTCAACCGGGCCACGCTGGCCCGCCAGTACCTGCTGGAACGCGCGCCGGTCCGGGCGGTCGACGCGATCGAGCACCTGGGCGGCATGCAGTCCCAGGCGCCGCTCGCCCCGTACGTGGGGCTGTGGACCCGGCTGCGGGGCTTCGCGCCGGGCGAGCTGTCGGCGCTGACCGAGCAGCGCCAGGTGGTGCGGCTGCACCTGATGCGCAACACCGTGCACCTGGTCAGCGCGCGCGACTGCCTGGGCTGGCGCGCGCTGTTCCATCCGCTGCACGCCGCCGACTTCCGCGCGCACTTCCGCCGCGGTCTCGGGGACGTGGACCGGGAGGCGCTGCTCGAACAGGCCGGGCGGCTGCTGGCGGAGCGGCCGCGCACCCGCGGTGAGCTGGGCAGGCTGCTCGCGGAGAGCCGGCCGGGCGCCGATCCGAGCGCGCTGGCCTACGCGGCCACGCATCACCTCACGCTGTGCCAGGTGCCGCCCCGGGGCATCTGGGGCGGCACCGGCCCCGCCGCGTGGACGCCCGTGGAGAGCTGGCTGGGCGCGCCGCTGCGTCCGGTGCCGGTGGACGCGCTGGTGCTGCGCTATCTCGGCGCGTTCGGCCCGGCGAGTGTCGCGGACGTCCAGCTGTGGTCCGGGCTGACCCACCTGCGCGAGGTGGTGGAGCGGCTGCCCCTGCGGGTGTTCCGCGGGGAGGAGCGGCAGGTGCTGTACGACCTGCCCGACGGGCCCCGGCCGGCCGAGGACGTGCCCGCCCCGCCCAGATTCCTCCCCGAATACGACAATCTGCTGCTGTCACACAAGGACCGGACCCGGGTGATCCCCGGCAACCGCCCCGTCCCGCTCCCACCGGGCAACGGCGCGACCACCGGCACCTTCCTGGTCGACGGCATGTGGCAGGGCACCTGGCAGATCCGGGACCGGACACTGCGCATCCGGCCGTTCACCCCGTTGCCCCGCACGGATCGCGACGCCCTGCTGGCCGAGGCCGCCCGGCTGTGCGCCTTCGTGGCGCCCCGGGAGACGTACGACCTGGTCCTCGACGAACCGTAGGCCGGTCAGCCGAGCACCGGGAAGTTGGACCTGATGACGCTGAGCGGGTCGCGGGCGCGCTTGAGGTCGCGCAGCCTGGCCAGCGTCTCGGGCGAGAAGGCCGCCGCCGCCTGCTCCCCGCCGTGCAGCATCGTGAACGGACGCCGCCCGGTGCTGAACGGCACCAGCGACTTGCCGAGCCGCTCCATCCGCTCCGACACCTCCGGCGACGGCAGGCCCAGCGCGTGCACGAGGTACGGCTCCGTCAGCCGCTCCACCGCGCCCCCGCCCTCGACCGGCCTGGCCACGGCCCCGCCCAGGTGCCGGACCTGCACCGCCAGCAGCGGCTCGATCGGCTCGCCGGCCAGCACGCCGGCGACCTCGTCGTCCAGCCTGGTCAGCAGCTCGGTGTGGCCCACGCCCGGGCTCGGGTCGACCGGCTCGTCGCAGATCGAGGCCAGGTCGGCCACCGGCAGCCGCCGCCTGGTGTCGGCGATCGCCCCGCCCACCGCCTCGAACGGCCGCAGCAGCGCCCCCGGGTCGGCCCCGAGGTAGGTGCAGTCGGCCATGACGAAGCCGGGGGCCCCGGGCGGCGTCAGGAGCTGGAACCACACCGACAGCTCCTCCGGCGCGTCGGCGGTGACCTCGCGGAAGGCCGCCATGACCTGCTCGGCGCGGTCGGCCGGCCAGATGATCCGGCCGCCGTACAGGAAGGGCGCGGGGTGCAGGTCGAACTCCAGCGCCGTCACGATCGCGAAGTCGCCGCCGCCGCCGCGCAGGGCCCAGAACAGCTCGGGGTCGCGCTCGGCGGTCACCCTGACCCGGCCGCCGTCGGCGTCCACCGCCTCGACGGCGCGCACGCTGTCGGCGGCGAAGCCGTACTTGCGGCTGAACCAGCTCAGGCCGCCGCCCAGGGTGTAACCGGTCACGCTCACCACCGGCGAGCTGCCCGCCAGGCCGGTCAGCCCGAGCGGGCTCGCGGCCGCCAGCACCTCGCCCCACTTCACGCCCGCGCCGACGCGCGCCACCCCGTCGCGGATCTCCACCCCGCCCAGCCGGCCGGTACGCAGCAGGATCGTCCCCTCGGTGTCGCCCGACGCGCCGTGGCCGCCCGGCTGCGCGGTCACCGCCAGGCCGTGCAGGCGGGCGTAGCCGATCACGGCGGCCACGTCGTCGGCGTCGGCCGCCTCGACCACCGCGCGCACCGGCTGGTCCACCGCCAGGTTCCAGGGCCGTCGCGCCTGGTCGAAGCCGTCGTCGCCGGGAAGCAGCACCGGGCCGGCCGTCATGTTCCTCAGTTCGTTCATGTGATCGATGATGCGTCGCCCCACTTGCGTGGGAATTGGGGTTGACTTGAGGTCTGTGGAGTTCAGACTTTTCGGGCCGCTCGAGGTGGACGACGCCGACGGCCGCCGCCTCGACCTCGGCACCCGCAAGCAGCGCGCGGTGCTGGCCATGCTGGCGCTGGAACCGGGCCGCATCGTGCCGCTCGACCGGCTGATCGACGAGCTGTGGGCGGGGAGGCCCCGGCCAAGGCCACCGCCACGCTCCAGGCGTACGTGTCGCACCTGCGGCGGGTGCTCGAACCCGGACGCAGGCCGCGCACGCCGCCCCGGGTGCTGCTCACCCGCGAGCCCGGCTACCTGCTGGACATCGCGCCCGGCCAGACGGACGTCGCCCGCTTCGCCTCCTGGACGGCCGACGGCGCCCGGCTGGTGCGGCAGGGACGGCACGGCGAGGCGGCGCGGGTGCTCGACCGGGCGCTCGGCCTGTGGCGCGGCGAGCCGCTGGCCGAGTTCCCTGGGCTGGCGCCCGAGGTGCCGGCCCGGCTGGCGCAGCTGCGGCTGGCGGCCGAGGAGGACCGGCTGGAGGCGCGGCTGGAGCTGGGCGAGGCCACCGTGCCCGACCTGGAGGCGCTGGCCGAGGCGTACCCGTACCGGGAGCGGGCGTGGCGGCTGCTGGTGCTCGGGCTCTACCGGGCGGGCCGGCAGGCCGACGCGCTGGCCGCCCTGCGCCGGGTGCGCGGGCTGCTGGCCGGACGGCTGGGCATCGAGCCGGGACCGGAGCTCAGACGTCTGGAACAGGCCGTCTTCGACCAGTCCCCGGCCCTGGACGCCCCCGGCGCGACGACCGCCACTCCGGCGGCGGACCGGGGGACGGAGAAGGACGCGGAGGCCGCCCCGGAGCCCCCGCCGCAGCCCGTGCCGGTGGCCGGCCGGGGCGCGGGGGAGCGGCTGGTGGGAAGGGAGGCGGAGCTGCGGACCCTGGAGGAGCTGCTGGGCGCGGCGCGGGCCGGTCGGGGCGGGGCGGCGCTGGTCACCGGCGAGCCCGGCATCGGCAAGACCAGCCTGGCCAGGGCCGCCGCCGACCTGGCCGCCGCCCGCGGGTTCCGGGTGGAGTGGGGCAGGTGCCTGGACGACGCCAGGGCCCCGGCTTTCTGGCCGTGGACGCGGGCGGGCATGATCCCGCCGTCGCCGCACGCCGAGCTGTTCGACCTCTACGACGCCGTGCTCGACTCGCTGCGCGGCGGCCCGCTGCTGCTGGTGCTGGAGGACCTGCACTGGGCCGACGCCTCGTCGCTGAAGCTGCTCGGCCACGTCGCCGGCGAGCTGGCGGGCACATCCGCCCTGGTGCTGGCCACCCTCAGGCCCGAGCCGGCCGGCCACCCGGCCCAGCTCCGCGAGACCCTGGCCGCCCTGTCCAGGGAGGGCCGCAGGCTGCCGCTCGCGCCGTTCGACGCCGACGGGGTGCGCGACTTCCTGCGCCTGCGCGAGGTGAGCGCCGACCCCGGGGAGCTGCTCGACCGCTCCGGCGGCAACCCGTTCTACCTCACCGAGCTGCTGCGGCTGCCCGAACGCGAACGCCATCTCGTCCCGCCCGGCGCGCGCGACGTGATCGACCGCAGGCTGGCCAGGCTGCCCGGGCCGACGCTGGACCTGCTCAGGGCCGCCGCCGTCGCGGGCCGCGAGGTCGAGGTGGACCTGCTGGCCGCGCTCGTCGAGCAGCCGGTCGAGGAGGTCATGACCGGCCTGGAGCCCGCCCTGGCCGCCGGGCTGCTGACCGAGGCGGCCGACTACCGCTTCTCGCACGCCCTCGTCCGCCAGGCCCTCGACGCCGGCCTCACCACGCTCGCCCGCGCCCGGCTGCACCTGCGCGCCGGCCTGCACCTGGAGAGCGTGCCCGGCGCCGACCCGGCGCTGCTGGCCGGCCACTTCGCCGCGGCGGCCAGGCTGGGCGGCGCGCCCAAGGCCGTCACGCACGCCGGCGAGGCCGCCGCCCAGGCCGCCGCCCGGCACGGCTACCAGGAGGCCGTCGAGCTGTGGGAGCTGGCGCTCGCCCACCTCCCGCCCGGCGACTCGCCGCGGCGCTGCCGGCTGCTCACCGAGCTGGGCCGGGCCCGCCGCAGCCTGGGCGACGCCGCCGGCGCCCACCGCGACCTGGACGAGGCCGTCGCCCGGGCCCAGCGGCTCGGCGACAAGGACGCGCTGGTGGCCGCGGTCTCGGTGTTCGGCGGGCTGTCGGTGTGGAACTGGCGGCCGTACGGCGTCGTGGACGAGACGATGGTCGCGGTGCTGGAGGACCTGCTCGCCGGTGGTGTGGACCCGGCGTCCAGGGCGGCGCTGCTCGGCACGCTCGGCATCGAGCTGCACTACGGCCCGCGCCGCGCGGAGGGCGAGCGGCTGGCGCTGGCGGCCGTCGAGCTGGCCCGCGGCCTGGACGACCCGATGCTGCTGGCCAAGGCGCTGAACAACTACCTGATCGCCGGGTTCGTCCCGGGCCGCAACGACGCGCGGCGCAGGGCGGCCGAGGAGATGCTGGCCGTCCCCGGCCTGCCCAGGGAGGCCCGGCTGGTCGGGCGCGTCCTGCGCATGTCGTGCCTGCTGCGCGCGGGCGACCTGGCCGAGTGGGCCAGGGACCTGGACCGCTGCGAGCAGCTCCTGCACGAGGTCGCCAGGCCCGAGCTGGAGGCCATGGTCCGCGTCTCGCAGACCGCCGCGCACACCCTGCACGCCCGCTGGGACGAGGCCGAGGCCCTGCTCGGCCGCTTCCCCGGGCTCGCGTTCGGCGGCAGCCTGTGGGGGATCGAGGCGCGCCGCCTGGGCACCCTCTACACCTGCAGACGGGGCCAGGGCCGGGGCGCGGAGCTGCTGGAGGAGCTGGTGGCGGCGGGGGAGCGGCCGCTGATGAGCCCGGTGCGCCCGCTGGCCGTGCTCGCGGCGCTGGAGGCCGGGCGGCCGGAGCTCGCCCAGGAGCTGATCGGCCGCTGGGGGGTGGAGCTGCGCGAGGACTGGGCCGCGGACTTCCTGCACCCCGTCTGGGGGCTGGTGGCCGCCCGCCTCGGCACGCCCGACCCCGCCGAGCTGTACGAACGGCTGCTGCCCATCGCCGGCCAGCTCCTCGTCATGGGCATGGGCAGCGCCGCCTGGGGCTCGGTGCACGACGTGCTGGCCGAGCTGGCCCGGCGGCTCGGCCGCGGACGGGAGGCGCGCGAGCACAACGAGGCCGCCGTCGAGCTGCACCGGCGGCTCGGGCTGACGTACTGGGAGACGCGCAGCCGGGGGTGGCGTCCCGGCTGACTGTCGGACCCGCCGCGTATCGTGATCTCATGCCTGACATCGAGGTCGCGGGCCGCTCCGTCCGCGTCACCAGCCCCGACAAGGTGGTCTTCCCGCGGTCCGGCCACACCAAGCTCGACCTGATCCGGTTCTACCAGGCGGTCGGTGAGGCGGCGCTGCGCGGCGTGCACGGGCGGCCGATGGTGCTCAAGCGGTTCGTCCACGGCATCGAGCAGGAGGCGTTCTTCCAGAAGCGCGCGCCGGCCAAGCGGCCCGACTGGATCGAGGTGGCCGAGCTGCGCTACCGGTCCGGGCTGAGCGCCGAAGAGGTGGTCTGCACCGATCTGGCGCAGTTGCTCTGGGTGGTCAACCTCGGGTGCGTCGACCTCAACCCCCACCCGGTCCGCGCCGACGACCTGGCCAGGCCCGACGAGCTGCGCATCGACCTCGACCCCGTCCCCGGCGTCGAGTGGGCCGACGTGCTGGCGACCGCGCAGGTGGCGCGGGAGGTGCTGGCCGACCACGGGCTGGTCGCCTGGCCCAAGACGTCCGGGTCGCGGGGGTTCCATGTCTATGCCCGGATCGACCGGCGGTGGTCGTTCGCCCAGGTGCGCAAGGCGGCCGAGACCGTGGCGCGCGAGGTCGAGCGGCGGGCCCCCGACCTGGCGACCAGCCGGTGGTGGAAGGAGGAGCGCCACGGCGTGTTCGTCGACTTCAACCAGAACGCCTACGACCGCACGGTCGCCTCGGCGTACTCGGTGCGGGCGGTGCCCGACGCCCGCGTGTCCACCCCGCTGAGCTGGGAGGAGGTGCCCGGCTGCCGGCCCGAGGAGTTCACCGTCGACAGCGTGCCGAAGCGGCTGGCCGAGATCGGCGACCCGTGGGAGGACATCGACCTGCACGCCGGCTCGCTCGACGGCCTGCTGGAGCTGGCCGAGGAGCTCGGGCCCGCGCCCAAGCCGCCCAAGGGCAGCGGGCGCAGGCAGCAGACCATGCCGGTCGTCGAGATCGCCAGGGCCCAGCACAAGGAGGAGGCCCTGGCCGGGCTCGACCGCTGGAAGGCCCGCCACCCCGAGGTCGCGGCCCTGCTGGAGCCCGCCGACGTGCTGGTCGACGGCATGCGCGGGCGCAGCAGCGTGTGGTACCGGATCCGGGTCAACCTCCAGCACGTGCCGGAGCAGGAGCGGCCGGCGCAGGAGCCGCTGGAGGTCGACTACGACCCCTGGCAGGGCGCCGGCGGCCCCTGACCGGTCCGGTGGGGCGGGTCAGCGGCCGGAGACGAGGTTGCCGAGGCGGGCGTAGAGCGAGGTGCCGGTGCCGCGGTCGTTCTCGTGGCGGTCGGCGGCCCGGAACAGCGTGTAGATGAGCTGCACGCCCGCCCACCGCAGCGGCTCCGGCTCCCACTGCCGCACCTGCCGGCCCACCCACGGCAGCGCCGTCAGCTCGGTGTCCCGCCGCAGCACCAGGTCGCGCAGCGTGCGCCCGGCCAGGTTCGTGGTGGTGACGCCGCTGCCGACGTACCCGCCGGCCCAGCCCAGCCCGCTCGCGTGGTCGAGGTGCACGGTCGAGCACCAGTCGCGCGGCACGCCGAGCACCCCGCACCACGAGTGCTGCACCCGCGCGTCGGCCGCCGCCGGGAAGAGCTTCACCAGCATCCGCCACAGCAGCGCCACCGTCCGCGCCTGGGTGGCGCCCCGGCGGTCGGTCCGCGACCCGAACCGGTACGGCACCCCCCGCCCGCCGATCGCGATCCGGTCGTCGGCCGTGCGCTGGGCGTAGACGTAGGCGTGGGCCTGGTCGCCGAGCAGTTCGTGCCCGGCCCAGCCGATGTGCTTCCACACCTCGGCGGGCAGCGGCTCGGTGACGATCATGGAGCTGTTCATCGGCAGCCACTGCCGGTGCTGCCCGGCCAGTGACGCGGTGAAGCCCTCGGTGGCGCGGATGACGTAGTCGGCCGAGACGATGCCGAGCGGCGTGTGCGCGGTCGCCTTGCCGCCGCCCACGCGCGGCCGGATCTCGGTCACCGTCGTGCCCTCGAAGACGTCCACGCCCAGCGCGGCCACGGCCGAGGCCAGCCCGACGGCGAGCTTGGCCGGCTGCACGCGGGCGCAGTGCGGCGAGTACGCGGCCTCCAGCGTGCCCGCCACCTGGAGGCGTTCGCGCTGCTCGTCGCGGTCCATGAGCCGCATGTCGTCCTCGCCGTACCCCCAGGAGCGCAGGTCGGCGACCTCCTCGCGGAGCCGCCGCCGCTGGGCCGGGTTGGTCGCCACGTGCACGAGACCGCCCTTGTGCACGTCGGCGTCGATGCCCTCGGCGCGGGTGACGTCGATGACCTCGTCCACCGCGCGGAACATGGCGTGCTGGAGGTCGATCATGGCCTGCCGGCCGCGGGCCTTGGCGTGCCGCTCGCGGGAGCCGGCGAACTCGGCCGACAGCCAGCCGCCGTTGCGCCCGGAGGCGCCGAACCCGGCGAACTCCTTCTCCAGGATCGCGATCCGCAGGTCGGGCTGAGCCTTCTTCAGGTAGTACGCCGTCCACAGGCCGGTGTAGCCGCCGCCGACGATCGCCACGTCGTACTCGCGGGAGCCGGGCAGCGAGGGCCGCCTGGCCGGCAGGCCGATCTGCCGGTACCAGAACGAGACGCCCCCGTTGGCGAAGTCGTCGGTGAGCGGGATGCCTGTCATGACTGTTCTGCCTCCACGGCTGCTGCTTGCCCGTCCGTTGTTTCCCCGTCCGCTCTCTCCCCGGCGGACGGGGTGGGCGGGCTGATCACCCAGAGCACCTCGGCGGTCTCGTCGCCGTCGTTGACCACCCGGTGCGGGACCGAGGTGCGGTACTCCACGCTGTCGCCGGGCCCCAGCGGGTGCGCGGCGGCGGAGCCCGGCGGGGCCCAGCCAGAGCGTGAGGCTGCCGCGCAGCACGAGGAAGATCTCCTGCGAGTCGCCGTGCGTGTACGGCTCGTCGCCGGTGGAGGCGCCGGGGTCGAACTCGCCGGCGTACATCTCCACAGTGCGCAGCGGGCGCTGGGAGATCAGGAACTTGCGGGTGCCCGGCGCGGTGGCCAGCTCGGGACGCTCGGCGCGGCGCACCACGCGGTGGGCGGGCTCGTCGTCCTCGTTGAACAGGTCGGCCACGGTGATGCCGAGCGCGGAGGCGATCCTGCGCAGCATGCCGATGCTCGCGCTGGTCTGCCCGCGTTCGAGCTGGCTGATGAAGCTGGGGCTCGCCTTGGCCTCGCCGGCCAGGGCGCGCACGGTCATGCCGCGCATGCCTCGGTAGACCCGGATGCGGGTGCCCAGGTCCGTCATCGAACCTCTCGATCGGTCAGGCTGAACAAGTTGTTCAGTGACGGTACCGACGGCGGAGAAAGCCCAGCAAGAGGGGGGTGCCTAACGAATCGGTAACCGGTCTCAGCCGCGGGGCTGCGTGGGTCGGCCGCGGGTCAGCCGCGGGTGGGCCGCTGGTAGCCCTCGTCGCCGCCGTAGACGCGCACGGACGGGTCCCGCTCGGGCTGCGTGGCCGGGCTGGTCGGCGAGGCGGTGTGCTCCTCGGCGAAGTCGTCCGAGGGCACGGGCGGCGGCGGGAACAGGTAGTCGTGCCAGGTGATCCGGCCCTTGGGATCGGCCTCGGTGGTGAACGCGCCCGCGCGCTGCGCGGCGGCCAGCCGGCCCGGGATGCGCACCGGCAGGCACAGGCGGCGCAGGCGGCGGGCGTCCAGCCAGGTCCTGGTCAGCTCCCCGGTGCCGAGGACCTGCGGGCCGCCGTACTCGACGACGGCGCAGGCCGGGCCGCCGGCCAGCAGCGCGGCCAGGCGGCCGGCGACGTCGTCCACGTGCACCGGCTGCCACAGCAGGGAGCGGTCCACGGGCAGCACGGGCAGCGCCGACAGGTCGCGCAGCAGCCGGTCCACCGACTGGTGGAACGGGGTGGCGCGGATGACCGTCCAGGCCATGCCGCTCTCCCGGACCAGCCGCTCGGCCTCCAGCTTGTGGCGGTGACCCGGCGCGCGGTCCGCGCCGGCGATCGAGGGCAGCAGCACGTGCGAGGCCCCGGCCGCGCGGGCCGCCGCGGTCAGCGTGCGGGTGCCGGCCAGGTCCACCTGGGCGCGCCCCTGCCGGCCGCCGGTGGCCAGGTGCGCGACGGCCTCGACCTGCCGGACGGCCTCGGCGACGCCCTTGCCCGAGGCCAGATCGCCCCACACCCACTCCACGCCCCCGCGGTCCTCGTGCCGGGTACGACTGAGCGCCCGTACCCGATGTCCCGCCTTGAGCAGGACGGGCACCAGGGCCCTGCCGAGGGTGCCGGTGGCTCCTGTGACCAGAATGCGCATGCCGGGTCCATACCCGCGAATCCCCAGAGATGACAATGATTTTCGTGACGAGGTCTGTGGACGGCGGTGCGGGGTAGAGCCGCCAATATGGCTCGTATCGCATCCGAATCCCTGATCGAACGGCTCGCCGAGTGGGGCGTGGACACCGTCTTCGGTCTGCCCGGCGACGGCATCAACGGCATCATGGAGGGGCTGCGCCGTCACCGTGACCGGGTGCGGTTCGTGCTGGTGCACCACGAGGAGGCCGCCGCCTTCATGGCCACCGGCTACGCCAAGGCCACGGGACGGATCGGTGTGTGCCTGGCCACCTCCGGCCCCGGTGGCATCCACCTGCTCAACGGCCTCTACGACGCCAAGCTCGACCACGTCCCCGTGCTGGCCATCACCGGCATGCAGGAGACCGCCGTGCTCGGCACCGGCTATCAGCAGGAGGTCCACCTCGACAAGCTGTTCGCCGACGTGGCCGAGTACAACATGATGATCACCAACCCGGCCCAGCTGCCCTCGCTGGTGGACCTGGCCGTCCGGACGGCCTACGCGCGGCGCGGCGTCGCCCATCTCACGCTGCCCAACGACATCCAGGTGGCCGAGGCGGGGGAGGACCCGTACCGGACGGTCGCGCCGGTGCGGGCGCCGGAGACGGCGCCGATCTACCTGCGGCCCCCGGGGCTGCCGCGCCAGGAGGACCTGGCGCGGGCCGCCGAGGTGCTCAACGCCGCCGAACGGCCCGCCATCCTGGCCGGGCAGGGCGCGCTGCACGCCCGGCAGGAGGTGCTGGCCGTGGCCGAGGCGCTGGGCGCGCCGGTGGTCAAGACGCTGCCCGGCAAGGCGGTCGTCCCGGACGACTCGCCGTACACGACGGGCGGCATCGGGCTGCTCGGCACCAAGCCGAGCGAGGAGCTGATGGACGAGGCCGACGTCCTGTTCATGATCGGCACGAACTTCCCCTACTCGAAGTTCCTCCCCGAGCCGGGCAGGGCGCGGGTGGTGCAGTTCGAGGCCGAGCCGACCAGGGCCGGGGCGCGGGTGCCGACCGACGTGCCCGTGGTGTGCGACGCCAAGGAGGGCCTGCGCGAGCTGCTGCCGCTGCTCGCCCGGCGCGACGGCGACGGCCACCTGGCCAAGTACCAGAAGCTCATGGCCAGGTGGCGCTCCGACATGGACAGCCTGGAGAACCCCGACAGGGACCCGATCGCCCCCCAGTACGCCATGTCCGTCCTGGACGACCTGGCCGCCGACGACGCCATCCTGACCTGCGACAGCGGCACGATCGCCACCTGGGCCGCCCGCCACTGGACGATCCGCGGCGGGCGCGAGTTCTACCTGTCGGGCACGCTGGCCACGATGGCGCCGGGCCTGCCGTACGCCATCGCCATGCAGCACGCCTTCCCCGGCCGGCAGGTCATCGCCTACGTCGGCGACGGCGGGTTCGCGATGCTGATGGCCGAGTTCCTGACCGCCGCCCAGCACCGGCTGCCGGTGAAGGTCGTCATCAACAACAACAACTCGCTCGGCCAGATCCTGTGGGAGCAGATGGTCCTCGGCTACCCCGAGCACGGCGTGCGCTTCGCCCAGCCGGAGGCCGACTACTCGGTCTGGGCCAGGGCGTGCGGCGGGTTCGGCGCCAAGGTCACCAAGGCCGGGGACGTGGTCGCGGCGATCAGGCAGGCGCTCGCCCACGACGGCCCCGCCCTGGTGGATGTGGACGTCAACCCGAACGAGCCGCCCATGCCCGGCAAGGTCTCCTACGACCAGGCCAAGAGCTTCGCCCAGGCGTTCCTGAAGGGGCAGCCGCACAAGGCGGCCATCGCGACCACCCTGTTCAAGGACCGCATCCAGAAGTTCACCGACTGACCGCCATCCGGCGGCCGGTCACGGGGTCCGGCAGGCGGCGGCGATCCGGGCGGCGGTCTCCAGGAGCGGGTCCACCAGCCGGGGCAGCTCGCGGGCGCGCCGCGAGGCCAGCACGATCCCCACGGCCGCCACCGCCCGCCCGTCCACCACGACCGGCGCCGCCGCCGAGCACGAGCCGAGCGTCATCTCCTCGTGCGTCAGCGCGTAGCCCTGGGCCCGCACCGCCGCCAGCTCCCTGGCCAGCCGGCCCGGCTCGGTGACGGTGTGCGGCGTGGGCCGTTCGAGCGCGCGGGCCAGGTACGCCTGCACGAACCACTCCGGCTCGAAGGCCAGCAGCGCCTTGCCCACCCCGGTCGGGTGCATCGGCAGCCGCCCGCCCGTGCGCGAGACGATGGGCACGGCCCGCCTGCCGTACACCTTGTCCACGTACAGGACCTCCAGGCCGTCGCGGACGGCGAGGTGCACGTTCTCGCCGGTGGTGGCGAACAGCTCCTGGAGCCAGGGGTGCGCGCGGCCCTGGAGGCTGCCGGGCGCGAGCTGGCCGAGCTCCCACAGCCGCAGCCCCACCCGCAGCCGCCCGTCGGGGGAGCGGCTGAGCGCCTGCCACTCCTCCAGCTCGGCCACCAGCCGGTGGGCCGTGCTCAGCGGCACCCCGCTCCGCCTGGCCAGGTCGGTCAGCGTGAGCTGCGGATGAGCCGCGTCGAACGCCCCCAGGATGGCCAGCACCTTGGACGTCACCGTCTGCCCCGGACGCCGGGCTCCTCCGGACATGACCACACTCCTGCACAATTCTTCCACTCAGTGGAAGAGGCTACTCGGCTCCCGGGGCCGGCAGGCAGCAGACTTCCCTCATGCGAACTCAGGTCGGGATCATCGGCGCGGGCCCCGCGGGCCTGCTGCTGTCTCATCTGCTCCACCTGCGCGGCATCTCCTCGGTGGTGCTGGAGAAGCGCAGCCGCGCCTACGTCGAGCGGCGGGTCCGCGCGGGCGTCCTGGAGCAGGGCACGGTGGACACGCTCGTCGAGGCGGGGGTCGGCGCCCGCATGCTGCGCGAGGGCCTGCCCCACCACGGCATCGAGCTGCGGTACGGCGGCGCGGGCCACCGCATCGCCTTCGACAAGCTCGTCCCCGGCCGCGCCATCACCGTCTACGGCCAGCAGGAGGTCGTCAAGGACCTGATCGCGGCCCGGCTGGCGGCGGGCGGCGACCTGCGGTTCGAGGTCGAGGACGTCGCGGTGCACTCGCCGGGCTCCGAGCCGTACCTCACCTTCGGCGGCGAGCGGCTCGACTGCGACGTGATCGCCGGGTGCGACGGCTTCCACGGCGTCTCGCGTCCGAGCGTCCCGGACGGGGTCCTGGAGGTGTTCGAGCGGGAGTACCCCTTCGCCTGGCTCGGCGTCCTGGCCGAGGTGGCGCCCTCGTCGGAGGAGCTGATCTACGCCAGGACCGAGCGCGGCTTCGCGCTGCACAGCATGCGCTCGCCCACGGTCAGCCGCTTCTACCTCCAGGTCCCGGCCGACGCCGACGTGGCCCAGTGGCCGGACGAGCGCGTCTGGGCCGAGCTGAAGGCCCGGCTGGAGACCGTCCCTGGCTTCGAGCTGACCACGGGCGAGATCATCGAGAAGGGCGTCACGCCGATGCGCTCCTTCGTCGCCGAGCCCATGCAGTACGGGCGGCTCTACCTGGCCGGGGACGCCGCCCACATCGTGCCGCCGACCGGCGCCAAGGGGCTGAACCTGGCCGTGGCCGACGTCCGGGTGCTGACCGAGGCGCTGGCGGCCTTCTTCGAGCACGGCTCGTCGGAGCTGCTCGACGGCTACTCGCGGGCATGCCTGAAGCGGGTGTGGCGGGCGCAGCACTTCTCGTGGTGGATGACGACGCTGCTGCACACCTTCGACGAGGACGACGCGTACGGACGGCGGCTGCAGACCTCCTACCTGGACTACGTCACCTCCTCGGAGGCGGCGGCGACCACGCTGGCGGAGAACTACGTCGGGCTGCCCTTCGACTGACGCGCCACCGCCCCCCAGGGCGGGCTGACCTCGGGCGATGCCTTAAAGTTGGCGCGTGGTTTTCGAGGAGGGCTGGGCGCTTTCGCCCCTGCGGTGGTTGATGGACACGCTGGGCCATGCCCAGCTCGCCAGGATGGAGTCCGAGCCGGCGCTGGTCGCGGCCGTGGACCAGCACGCGGCGCTGCTGCGTGACGCGATCCCGCTCGACCGCGAGACCCTCGGCGACTACCTGCTGGGCTTCCTCGACGAGCTGCGCCACCGCGGCTGGATCTTCAGCGGCGACCACGACGCGCCCGCGCTGCGGCTGACCGCGGTCTGCTGGCTCGCCCGCGAACAGGGCTTCCTCGCCGAACCCGCCTGAGCCGGCCGGCGGACCTCGGTTCCGGGGCGACCGCCAGGGAGGCGGGCCTGGGCGGGCCGCGGTGGGTCCGCGTGACCGGGCGCTCGTCCCGGCCACACGGAGCTCAGGTCTCCGGCGGGATGTCCGCGCGGGTCGCCCCGCCGGTCGTGCCCGTCGGGCCGGTCGGGCCGGTCGTGCCGGTGGTGCCGGTAGGGCCGGTCGTGCCGGGGGCGCCGGGCGTGGTCCGGGCCGGTTCGGCGGGCCGGGCCATCGAGCGGGCGTCCTCGCGTCCCCGCTGGTACGCCTCGGCGTGCGCCCTGGCCTGCGGCGCCTCCGCCTCGATCCGGCCGATCCAGCGCTCCCAGCGCTGCTGCATCGGGCGGACGAGCCCGCCGCCCAGGCCGATGGCCAGGATCGCGCCGATCGTGGCGAGCACGGTGATGAGCACCGGGGTCGTGACGGTCGTGGCGACGCCGATCTGGTTGAGCGCGGCGATGATGCCCAGCGCCCAGATGAAGACGGCCGCCGCGATGCCGAGCCAGCGTCCGTAGGACAGCCCGCCGAGCGCGCCGTCGACGAGATCCCTGACGGCCCGGGCGATCGCCCCGGCGATCACGATGATCACGATGGCGACCACGGCCTTGGGCAGCCAGCCCACCACCCCGTTGAGCAGCGCCGAGATCGGGTTGGGCCCGAAGACGCTGAAGGCGATCTGCAGGGTGATCAGCAGGATCGCGTAGTAGACGAGCTTGGCGAGCAGCCCGCTGGCGTCGTACCGGCTGCTTTCGAGCCAGCGCTGCACGCCGCTGCGGTGTACCGCCCGTTCGAACCCGACGCGGTCGAGGATCTTGTCCACGAGCTTCTGCAGCGCCTTCGCCACGATCCACCCGATGATCAGGATCACCAGGAACGCGACCAGCCTGGGCACGAACGTCGCGACCTGTCGCCAGGCGTCCGTCAGGCCTTGGCCAATATTGATGTCCACGGTTTCCTCCAGGACGAGGAGCCAATGGAGTCGCGGTACCCGGCTGAACTGGGACTATGCACGCATTGCTACCAAATTTTCGCGCAGTGTTACATTTGTACAAGTGCGCGCAGGCGTCAGTAGAGCCGGCGCAGGTCCATCTGGAAGTTCTGGTGCCAGGTCTGGCCGCCGTCCACGGTGGTCTCGCCGATCTCGTGCCAGGTCGTGGCGGTGAACGTCAGCGTGTAGCGGCTGGTGTAGCCGGGCGTCTGGAGGCTCCACTGGAAGGTGTCGTCGCCGACCACCGGCACCACCGTGGTGACGTAGCCGCGCGAGAACGCCTCCCAGCGGTACTGGCCGGTCGCCTCGTTGTAGTTGATCACCGCCAGGGCGCTGTCCACGATCGTGCGCGGGTCGGCCTTGTCGCGGCCCTGACCCTCGACCGAGATCACCAGGTCGCCCGCCTGCCGGCGCACCCGCTCGGTCTGCAGGAACTCCTGCCGCGTCCCGGAGGGCGTGACGGTCCAGCCCGCCCCCGCCCACGTACCGATCATGAACGAGAGCCGCCGCATGGCCTCCGCCTGCCCGGCGAACGCCTGCCCGGCCGCGGCCGAGGAGGGCGTCCGGGCGGCCGTCGCCGGGCCGGGGAGAGCAGGGCCGCCAGTAAGGCGAGCGGCAGGAGCAGGCGGACCAGTGACTTCATCAAGGCGTCCTCGTCAGTGAGCGGCTGATGCCGAGCCGGGGGTGGGCGGTCAGGTAGAGGCCGGTGGCGGCGTCGTACAGGTCGTTGGCGTCCATGCGCATGGGGGCCAGGGTGCTGCCGGCGGGCGTGACGTTGCGCAGGGCGCGCAGCCCCGCGTCGTGGGCGGCGGTCACCAGCTCGCTCATCGGCGCGGTGCCGCCGGCGGTGGTGGCGTCGGTCAGGTCGGACAGCCCGGCCGTGATCGCGGCGAACGCGTGGTCGGACCTCTCGCCCCTGACCAGGTGCTGGGCCAGCCAGAAGTATCTGGCCCGGCCACGGTACTGCCGGTAGACCGAGGAGACCATGGTCAGCAGCCGCTGGTAGGCGTTGCGGTACAGGGACTCGTAGAAGCCCTGGGCCTCCTGCTCGCTCACCTCGCCGCGTTCGGTGGCCGTGATCGAGGCCGCGGCCAGCAGGGCGCTGTACATGGCCAGGTGCACCCCGGTCGACAGCAGCGGGTCGAGGAAGCAGGCGGCGTCGCCGGCGATGCGGTAGCCGGGGCCGCAGAAGGAGTCGGCCACGTACGAGAAGTCCTGCTCGATGCGCACCGGGCCGGTGAACCTGCCGACCAGCCCCGCCACGGTCGGCGACTCGGCCACCACCGCGTGGAACATCTCCTCCGGCGACCCGTAGTGGGGACGCCGCTCCAGGAAGCGCGTCTGGTGGGTGACGAAGCCGACGCTGAACACCTCGCCGCGCAGCGGGATCACCCAGTACCACCCTTCCGGTGCGGAGATCACGTTGATGCCGCCGCCCGGCGTGCCGGGAAGGAGGTCGCCGCCCTGGTAGTAGCCCCAGATCGCGACGTTCCTGAAGACGTCGTGCGGTCGTCGGTCACGGAAGTGCTGCGCCGACAGTACCCCGGCGCGTCCGGAGGCGTCGACCACGTGATCGAAGCGCTCCAGGCCGCGGTCCCACTCTGCGGCGCAGGCGCGGCCGTCCTCGAACAGCACGCGCCTGACCCTGGCCCGCTGGATCACCTCGACGCCCTGGGAGGCGGCGTGGTCGAGCAGCACCTGGTCGAAGTCGTCCCGGTCCACCTGCCAGGAGCGCACCTCGGGGCCGAACGTGGCCGCCCAGTTCACCGTCCAGTCGCGCTCGGCGCCCCAGCGCAGCAGCAGGCCCTCCTTGACGGGGTAGCCGCGCTCCTCGATCTTCTCGTGCGCCCCGGCGTAGTCGATGATCGTCCGGCAGGACGGCGAGACGGACTCGCCGATGTGGTAACGCGGGAAACGTTCGCGTTCCAGCAGCCGGACGTCCATTCCGTTACGGGCCAGCAGCGTCGCGGCGATCGAGCCCGCCGGGCCGCCGCCGATCACTAATACCCTGGTCATCGCGAGCCCTTCCGATAATCGATACGTATTACGCAGTGACGGGCCCGACAGGTGGGGCCCAATACGTAGGCCGATACGTATATTCCGGCGTTATTCTGGACCGCCGGCCCGGCCTGTTCGATGATGCGTCTGAGTTCCGTTCCGTCTTTCTTCAAGGAGCGCGCATGGGATTGAACCTCCGGCTGGTCGTTCCCCTGGTCTACGCCGCCGCGGTGGTCGTGGCCTTCCTGATCGGCAAGACGGTCGGCTCGGTGGTCGTCATCGCCGGCGCCGTCCTCGTGGCCCTGTTCTTCGTGCTGTCCGGCCGGTCACGTCAGCGCGAATAGGGCCCCCCACGGGTCGCGCACGATCGTCGCCCGGGGATGCCCGGGGGCGGTCGTGGCACCCAGCCGGACCGCCGTCGCGGCGGTCGCGGCGCGGTCCGCGGTCGCGAAGAACGTCATCCACCGCGGCCGCGCCCCCGTCCCCTCGCGGACCGCGGGCGCGGCGCCGAGCAGGTCCAGGTAGAACGCGGCGCCGGCCGACCACAGCTCGTGGGCGCACCACGTGCCCGGCTCGCCGGCCAGCACGATCCCGGCCGGCCGGTGCCCCTCCCAGAAGCCGACCGCCGCCCCCGCCGGGTCGGTCGCGAACAGCACGCGGCCGTCCGCGCCGGCCGCCATCGGGCCGAAGACGACGCCGCCGCCCAGCTCCTTCACCCGGACGGCCAGGGCGTCCACGTCCGGGGCCGCCAGGTAGGTGTTCCAGGAGGCGGGCAGGCCCGGCGGCACCCGGCCGAAACCGGCCACGACCTGGCCGCCCAGCTCGACGAAGGAGTAGCCGCCCTCCTCGCGGAAGGTCCAGCCGAACAGCTCCCCGTAGAAGGCCCGCGCGCCGGCCGGGTCGAGCGCCCCGTAGTCCACCCAGCACGGCTCGCCCGGCTCATAGTGCTCGTGAATCGGCACGCCCGGCCTCCTCGTCCGCATCCAGGGCCGACAGCCGCAGGTGCTCGGCGACGAGCGGCGCCACCACCCCGGGCCGCTCGATCAGGCACAGGTGCCCCGCGCCGGGGACGGTGACCGTACGGCACCGGGGGACCGACTCGCGCAGCAGCGCGGCGCCGGCCCGGAACGTCGGCATGTCCCGGTCGCCCACGACGACCAGCGTGCGCGCCCGGATGCCGCGCAGGTCGTCGGCCGTGTGGACGTGCCTGCTCAGCCCGTGCATCGCGCCGTCGCGCAGCTCCCGCCACGAGTGCCCGGCCACGATCGCCCGCAGCCTGGCCCGCAGCTCGGGATGGTCCTCGGTGCCGCGGAAGATGTCCGGCGGCGAGGACATCCACAGGTCGGCGAGCTGCTCGCCGTCCGCGCCCAGCCTGGCCAGCCCGGCCAGCGCCCGGTAACGCTCGGCGGTGCCCGGCTCTGGGGGCGCGCCGGCGATGGTCGGGGAGCCGACGATCAGCCCGCGCACGTCACGGGGGTGGTCGACGGCCAGCTGCAGGGCGATCATCGAGCCGATCGACTCGGCCACCACCAGCGTGGCCGACTCCGCCCTGGCCAGCCCGGCCAGCTCGGCCGCCAGCGCGGGCAGCGACGTGCCCGGCCGCAGCGGCCCGGACCGGCCGTGCCCCGGCAGGTCCACGCCGACGTGCCGCCAGCCGGGCAGCAGGTTCCACAGCGGCTCCCACACCGAGGCGTCCATCGTGTAGCCGTGGATCCACAACACGGCCCGGCCCTCGCCGGTCGAGCGCACGTACAGGCTCATGAGGACGCTCCGGCGCAGGCGGGGACGGGGGCGAAGCCCTGGCAGAAGCGGCGGAAGGCGATGACCGGGGTGTCGCCGGCGTCCAGCCGCTGCGGGGCGCCGGTGTCCAGGTGGTCCCAGACCACGCGGTCCTGGTCGAAGGCGTAGCGGGCGCCGTGCACGAGCGCGGGCAGCGAGCCTTGCTGGTCCGGCCGCACGCCGATGGCCACCCGGCCCACGCAGCCCGTCCCGTCCGGCACCGCGCCCGTGACGATCGTGTACGGCGCCGACTCCGTGCCCAGCTCGGTCACCACGAGGTGCGGGCTGTAGGCACGGGCCACGAAGCGGGAGGCGAAGTCGAGCCGCCGCTCCCGCTCCCACGGCGGCGCCTTGGTACGGAACTCGCCCTCGATGACCAGCTCGTCGTGCCCGCCCATGCTGACCCGCATGCCGCGCACCGAGGGCACCAGGTGGACGGTGCCGAAGTGCTGGGCGTCGAAGGCGTTCTCGACGACGTACTCGGCCGGGACCGTCACCGGCTGGTTCACCGCGGCCACGATCGTCAGGTCCTCGGCCGCCTGCTTGATCGCCTGCTCGAAGCCGCGGTCGTCGCCGGGGTCGCCGGACAGCCGGGCGAACAGCGCCGCCCCGGCCCGCAGCGTCCGCAGCTCGCCCACCGACCAGCGCCGGCCGGAGCCGCCCAGCGAGATCCGCTTGCCGTGGAAGGGGCAGATCACGCAGTCGCCGTCCAGCTTGCCGCCGTACCCCAGATGGGCGCCACGGTGGGGGCAGGTGGCCTCGAACACCCGGATCCGCTCGCCGTCGCGCACGGCCATCAGGCGCGCGCCGCCCAGCCGCAGCGGGGTGATCCCCGGGCCGATCTCGTCGTCGAGGGCGAGCAGGAACCACCCGCCGTGGAGCTCCCCGTTACCGGCCGTCATCTCTCCAGCGCCCCAATCACCTCTGTGGCCGCGCGCTCCCCGCTGGCCATCGCCATGTGCGCCATGGGCGGGCCGGACAGGCCGACGGTGGCCTCCCCGGCGAAGAAGACCGTCCCGCCCAGCGGCTCGGCCCAGGCCGGGGACGCCCACAACGTCCCCACGCCCGGGTAGGTGTACGCGCCGCCCGCCCACGGGTCGGCGCCCCAGTCGGACACCACCACCTCCGGGTTCAGTCCTCGCGTCCACGGCAGGGCGCGGGCCAGCAGCGCGGCCAGGCCGCCCGGCTCGGCCCACGCGCCCCGGGCCGCCGCGGCGGCGCGGGCCTTGGCCATCACCAGCACCTCGGGTCGCCCGGCGGTCGTGCTGACGAACCCCAGACGGCCGCCGGCGTCGAAGACCACGACGGACTCGGGGGCGGGCACGGGATAGGCGGCCAGCCCGCACCAGGCGTCGCCGGGCCGCAGCTCGTAGGCCGCCGCCTGCTTGCGCACGGGCAGGTCGTCCAGCACCAGCCGCCCCTCGGCGACCACCGGCGGCGGCACGGTCACCACGGCGGCGGCGGCGCTCTCCACGTGCCCCGCGGCGGTCAGCGCCCGCACCCGGCCGCGCGTCCAGGACAGGCGGACGACCGCGTCGCCGAGCCGCACCCGCAGCCCCTCGGCCAGCCGCGCGGGCAGCCGGTCGAAGCCGCCGGGCAGCGCGAACTCGCCCCGCCCCGACCGGTCGGCCCGCCGCAGCGCGGCCAGCGCGGGCGCGCTCAGCGCCTCCGGCTCGGCCGCCCAGTTCTGCCTGAACCACTCCGCCGCCGGTTCCAGGGCCTGCGGGCACTGCGCGGTCTCCTCCTTGAGCCACGTCGCGACCGGCACGTCCCAGGGGCTCGCCCCGGCCAGGCGGCGCAGCGGCTCCCGGGCCGCGCCCGACGTCAGCCGCTCCTCCAGCAGCGGCGGCGTGGGCCGCAGCGCGGTCAGCGGGCGCGGCCCGCCGGGCAGCAGCACCCGGGCCGCGCGCCGCGGCACCGGCACCGGCGCCTCCAGGCCGGGCAGCGCCGCGATCGGGTTGCGGTCGCCGTGGATCACCTGCGCGCCCAGCTCCAGCAGGGACGGCCGGTGGGTGCGGATCCGGCCGCCCACCCGCTCCCTGGCCTCCAGCACCGTGACCGCCAGCCCGGCGGCGGCCAGGCGCGCGGCCGCCGTCAGCCCGCTCACCCCGGCGCCGATCACGACGACGTCAAGCTCTGCCACCGGCACATCCTCTGTAGTAGTTTGTCCTCGGCCTGATCACGAGGAGACGCCATGACGGCACCCCGCACGCTGCCCGGCCACCTCGCGCACCCGTTCTCTCCTCGCGGACGGCTCGACCCGTATCCGGCGTACCGCTGGCTGCGCGAGCACGATCCCGTGCACTTCGACGTCACCTCGCGCATGTGGCTGCTGACCGCGCACGCCGACTGCGCGCTCGCGCTGCGCGACCCGCGCTTCTCGGCCGCGCTCGGGCAGCGGGAGCGGGTCAGGGACGACGAGCTGCCGCCGTCGATGCTGACCACCGATCCCCCCGAGCACCAGCGCCTGCGCTCGCCCGGCGCCCTGCTGATGGGCCCGGCCGCCATCCGCGGCATCGCGGGCGACATCGAGGCCGGGATCGGCGCGGTGCTCGACGGGCTGGCCGGCCGGGCGGAGATCGAGGCCACCGCCGACCTCGGCGAGCCGCTGGCCACCGGCGTGCTGGCCAGGCTGTTCGGCCTGCCGGCCGCCGACGTGCCGGCCTTCGCCGGGCTGGCCGCCCGCGTGTCGGTCAACCTCGACCCGCTGGCCGGGCCGCAGGCCGCCGCGGCCGGGCGGGCCGCGATGGGCGAGCTCACCCGCTTCCTCGGCGAGCGCGCCGACGCCGCCGCCGAAGCCGCCGGGAACGGGCCGGGCGGCTCGCCGTTCGGGCGGCTGGCCGCCGACGACCGGCTGACCAGGGCCGAGATGCTCGGCATCGCCGCGCTCACGGTCGTCGGCGGATGGAAGCCGCTGGCCGAGATGGTGGGCAACGCCCTCCACTGGCTGCTGCCGCGTGCGGAGGCCGCCGGCCTGATCAGGAAGGGCGGCCCGGACGTGGCCGAGTCGGCCGTCGACGAGCTGCTGCGGCTGGAGTCGCCGATCCCGTTCACCGCCCGCGTGACCACCGAGGAGGTCCCGCTGGACGGCGGCGTGATCCCGGCGGGGGCGAGGGTGCTGGCCCTGGTCGGGGCGGCCAACCGCGATCCGGCGGTGTTCGACCGGCCCGACGAGCTGCTGGTCACCCGTTCGCCCAACCCCCATCTGGCCTTCGGCGCGGGCACCCATCTCTGCCTGGGCGCGCCGCTGGTCAGGCAGGCCGGCGGGCTGCTGCTGAGCGGGCTGCTGGAGCGGTATCCCGGGCTGCGCCGCACGGGGAAGCCGCCCGCCTGGGCGCCGGGCCTGGTGCCCAGGAGGCTGACCGGCTTCACCCTCGCCATCTGAGCCCCTTCCCCGGTCAGCGGACGTTGGCGCCGCGCCAGCGGAAGGTCAGCAGGCTCAGCAGCAGCGCAGCCAGGCACCAGGCGCCCAGCACCGCGGCGGTCCTGCCCAGCTCCCACGTGCCGGCGGGCTCCACCACCGCGAAGTCGGCCGGCAGGAACACCGAGCGCAGGCCCTGCGTCATCCACTTCAGCGGGAAGAAAGCCGCCAGGCTCTGCATCCACGCCGGCAGCTCGCTGTAGGGGAAGAACACCCCGGAGATGAACTGCAGCACCAGGAACGGCAGCGTGACGATGGCCGCGGCCGAGCGGGCGTTCGGGATGACGGCGCTGAAGGCCACCGCCAGCAGCGAGCAGGACGTCGCCCCGAGCAGCAGCACCCAGCCGAAGGTCAGCCAGTGTCCGGCGTCCGGCGGCAGCGGCAGGCGGAACAGCGCGACGCCGACGCCCAGCAGGATCGCCGCCTCCAGCACCCCGGTCACCACCACTCGGACGATCTTGCCGACGAAGTACGCCGTCTTCGGCATCGGCGAGGAGGCCAGGCGGCGGATCATGCCGTTGTCCCGCTCGATCGCGATGTTGATGGCCAGGCCGTTGAAGCTGACGCTCATGATGCCGCAGGCGATGATCCCGGCCACGAACATCTGCTTGAAGTCGGTGTGCGTGCCGGGGACCGTGCCGGAGAAGATCGAGCCGAGCACCAGCAGCAGCACGATCGGCAGCAGCAGCGTGAAGAACAACGACTGCCGGTTGCGGAAGAACGACTTCAGCTCCACCGACGAACGGGCCGCCGACGCCCGCCACAGCCCTGACCCGCCGCCCGACGCGCGCACGGGACGGCCCTGCTCGGCCACGATCGCGTTCGAGCTGGTCATGCCTGGGCCCCCTGGTTCTCGCGGATCAGCTTGAGGTAGACGTCCTCCAGCGTGGGCCGGTGGACGCGCAGGTCGGGCAGCTCGCCGGCGCCCGCCCGCGCGGCCCAGGGCAGCAGCGCGGCCAGGGCCCGCGTGGGCGTGTGGGTGAGCAGCGTGAGCGTGCCGCCGGGCACGCCGGGCGTGCAGGACGGGTCGAGCGCGGTGCCCGCGGGCAGGTCCGGCAGGTCGGCCGCGCTCAGCTCGGGGGTGAGGGTGAAGCTCACCGCGGCGGGTGTGTCGCGCCGCCCGCCCAGCTCGCTCACCGGCCCGGTCTCGACGATGCGGCCGGCCACGATCACGGCCGCGCGCTGCGCCAGCGCCTCCACCTCATCGAGGTAGTGGGTGGTCAGCACGGTCGTCTTGCCCTGGTCGGCGAAGAAGCGGACCAGGTCCCACGCCTCCATCCGGGCCTCCGGGTCCAGCCCGGTGGTCGGCTCGTCGAGGAAGATCAGGTCGGGGTCGCCGACGACGCCGACGGCCACGTCCAGGCGGCGCAGCTGGCCGCCCGAGAGGGTCTGGGCCTGCTTGCGCTCCTTGGCGCCGAGGCCCACCATGTCGATCACCTGCGCCGCGGGCAGCGGCGCGGGGTAGAAGGCGGCGAAGTGCTCGACGACCTCGCGGACGGTCAGGTCCGCGTAGGCGCCCGTCGTCTGCGGCACGATGCCCAGCCGCGCCCGCCACCGCGGGGCGTCCTCGGCCGGGTCACGGCCGAGGACCCGCACGTCGCCGCCCGAACGCCTGCGCACGCCTTCGAGGATCTCGACCGTGGTCGTCTTGCCCGCGCCGTTGGGGCCGAGTAAGGCGAACACCTCTCCGGGACGAACGTCCAGGTCCACACCCTGCAGGATCAGAGCGGGACCGTACTGCTTGCGCAGCCCCCGTACGTGGATGGGGTTCGCCTGGTCGTCGGACATGATCTCCTCTACCTCCTCTTGGCGTGCGTGGCTCCCGGCGTCAGGTGCAGCAGCAGCAGGGGCAGCAGCAGCAGTTGACGTCGACGCCGGCCGCGATCGAGTCGAGGTCGCCCTCGCTCAGCTCGGCCATGTCGATCTGCGGCGTCTCGGGGATGTGGAACTCGAACGTCCCCGTCTCCAGCCCGCGCTCCCACAGCGAGACCTGCACGTCGAGGTTCGTGTCGTGGTGGCCGTCGGGAACGTTGCGCACGAGGGTGATCTGGGCGCCCGCGGGAACCTCGAGGCCGGCCTCAGCCAGCGCCTCACGAGGGTTGCCGTCCAGCTTCGCCGAGAATTCCTCGCTCGACCACGCGGTGATCAGGACTCGCGTGTAGGCGTTGACGAATTCGGTCCGCTCTCTGGGGTTCAGGGCCATTGCGTCCTCCTGGAGCTTTTCCCCTTCGGCGCGGTGCGCCGTCTCGGAACGGAGTCTTACACAGCCGAATTCGCAGTGCCTAGACTTAATTTCCGGGGCCCTGGATTAAGTATTGAGAGCCCTCTGCTTAAAAGGTACTCTGCAAATACGCCGACCGGAACAATACGAAGCGATATACGTATTCGATGGCCGGAAATGCGTATCGAGAATATTCGTTTGCGTAAGCCATCGGGAGAACCCATGTCCGGGACGTACGTATCCCCCCGGGTGCCGCCGGGACCCGCCGGAACCCAGAGCCTGAGGGCCATGCGCGACGCTCCGCTGGAGTTCGTCACCGCCATGGCGGCCCTCGGCGACGTCACCCGTCACGACGCCGACGGCGAGCCGGTCTACATGCTCAACCGTCCCGACCTGGCCAGGCACGTGCTGAAGGAGAACGGCGCCGCCTACACCAAGGAACGCACGCCGGACGACGACATGCTCCGCCCCCTGCTCGGCAACGGCCTGCTGACCAGCGACGGCGCCGAGTGGGCGGCCCAGCGCAGGATGTGCGCGCCCGCGTTCAGGCCCGCCGAGGTGGGCCGGTTCGACCGGGTCATCGTGGAGGCGGCCGAGAATCTGGTGGCGCACTGGGCCGGCGGCCGGCCCGTACGCGTCGACCACGACCTGACCTCGCTCACCCTCACCGTGATCGTGAAGGCCATGCTGGGCACCGACATCGGCGTCGCGGGCGAGGGCTTCGGCCGCGCCGTGGACGCGGTCAACCGCTTCATCGGCCACTACGTACCCAGCGACGACCCCGACCCGGCCGACACGGCCGCCCGGCACGCCGGCTTCCTGCGCGCGCGGGCCTTCCTCGACCGGGTCACCAGGCTCATCATCGCCGCCCGCCGGGCCGGCGGCGCGGGCGACGACCTGCTCGGCGCGATGCTGGCCGAGGGGCACGCGATGTCCGACGCCGACCTGCGCGACCAGGTGCTGACCATCGTCATGGCCGGGCACGAGACCACCGCCAAGTCGCTGACCTGGACGCTCTACCTGCTCGACCGCAACCCGGAGGCGGCCGAGGCGGTGCACGCCGAGATCGACGAGGTGCTGGCCGGCCGCTCGCCCACCGCCGCCGACCTGCCCAGGCTGCGGCGCTGCCGGCAGGCCGTCCAGGAGGCCATGCGGCTCTACCCGCCGGTCTGGCTGATCTCCCGCCGCGGGACGGCCGACGACGTGCTGGACGGTTATGACGTACCGGCCGGGTCGCTGGTATGCGTCAGCCCGTGGGTGCTGCACCGGGATCCGAGGTACTGGGCGGAGCCGGATGCGTACCGGCCGGAGAGGTTCGACCCCGACCGGGCCGCCCGGCTGCTCAGCCACCAGTACCTGCCCTTCGGCGGCGGCCCGCGCATCTGCGTCGGGCGGCACTTCGCGCTGGTGGAGGCCACGCTCGTGCTCGCGGTCATCCTGCGCGGACTGCGCATGGAGCTGGTGGCGGGCTTCCCCGTCGAGCCCGAGGCGCTGGTCACGCTGCGGCCCCGGCACGGTCTGATGATGACCCCGAGGCCCCGGTGAGTGCCTCGGTGAGTGCTCAGGCCGCGACCGGCTCCTACGACGCCGCCAACACCACCTGGGGCGGCGTGGCGGGCGAGCTGGCCCGGCTGGAGGCCCAGGCGGCGCTCTCCTTCGAGGAGGAATTGCGCATCATGCGCGACCTCGGCCTGACCGGCCAGGGGCCGCTGCTGGAGCTCGGCGCCGGGTCCGGCGCGGTGACCCGCAGGCTGCGCGCCGCCGAGCCGGGGCTGCCGGTCATCGCGCTCGACGTGGACGCCGCCCTGCTGCGCAACGCGGGCGGCTGCGGCGCGCCGCTGGTCACCGCCGACGGCGCCCGGCTGCCGTTGCGTACCGGCAGCGTGGGCGGCGTACTGCTGCGGTACGTACTGCAGCACGTGGGCGATCCGGCGCCGATGCTGGCCGAGGCGCTGCGCGTGCTGCGTCCCGGCGGCCGGATCGTGGTCGTCGAGGTGGACAGCATGTTGTGGGGGCTGGCCGACCCGATGTACCCGGAGCTGGCCTCCGTCCACGCCACCATGGCCCAGGCCCAGCGCGGCGCCGGAGGAGACCGGCAGATCGGCAGGAAGCTCACCCGGCTGCTGCGCCGCGGCGGGTTCGCCGACGTGGTGCTGCGCCCGTTCGCCACCACCAACGACACCCACCCCACCGCGGCCTTCGCCCCGCATCTGGGGCCCGAACGCCTGGCGCCGCTCGTCGCCTCGGGCGCGCTGCCGATGGCGGGGCTCGCCCTGGCCGCCGACCGCTGGCGGCGCTTCCTGGCCGACCCGGACGCCTGGGTCATGCTGCTCGGCTTCGTCGTCGCCGGGACCGCACCGTACGGACCGGCTCAGCACCCATCGGAAGGAAGCACGTCATGAGTCCGTTCTGGAAGATCTTCATCGCGATCTTCAGCTACATCAGCGCGATCGTGGGCCTCGGGCTGGCCGTCGTGAACGCCAGCGAGAAGCCGCCCTCGACCTCGCTGGCCATCGTGTACGGCGCCGCCGGCCTGCTGTTCCTGGGCGTCGGCGTGCTGCTCAGCCGCAGAGCCCGCTACTGAGGGCGGCCCGGGGCCCGGCCCTTCAGGAGGCCGGGTCGCAGGGGCGCACCTCGACGATGTCACCGGGCGCGTAGGGCATCTTGCGCGCCCACGACTCGGCCTCCTCGGCCGACTGGACCTCGATGACCCAGATGCCGCCGATCTGCTCCCGCCCGACCGCGTACGGCCCGTCGACGGCGGGCCCGTCGGGCCTGACCAGCTTGCCCTCCCTGGACCTGGTCAGCCCCGCGCCGTACTTGACCTTGACGCCCGCCATCGCCATCGCCCGGCCGAACTGGCGGTGCGCCTCGGCCATCCGCTCCCGCTCGCTCTCGCTGAAGGCGTCCCAGAGCATCTCGTCGCCGTGGATCAGCAGCACGAAGTCCATGAGTCGTCTACCTCCCTGTGGGTTCTGCCCCAAAGGCGTGGTGGGGCGCGGGCAGAGCCCCGGTTGGCACTATCGTGACATCCTTCCACGGTCGCAGCGCCGTAACTCGACCCGGTCGCCCGGCCCGGCCGGCAGGCGCCCGGCCCACTCCAGCGCCGCCTCCTCCGACGGCAGGTCGAGGATCCACATGCCGCCCAGCTCGGGACGGCCGTCCTCGCGCGGCTCCCCCTTCGCCGCGTCCGGACGGGCCAGCCGTGCGCCGAACAGCACCGTGACGCCGGCCTCCCGCAGCTCCCGCCCGAAGTCGAGGTAGGCGGCGAACAGCCCGGCCCGGTCCTGCTCGGGCAGCTCGGCCCAGGCCCGTTCCGGCCCGTGGATCAGCAGCGCGAACTCCATGACGGCTCCTTCCCTGCGCTCACATCTGCCGCCGCGCCAGCCGCGCGAACAGCCCCTGCTCCTCGGTGAGCAGCTCGTCGTAGGTGCCCTGCTGGACGATGCGCCCGCCGTCGAGTACCAGGATCTTGTCGGCGTCCCGGATGGTGGACAGCCGGTGGGCGATGACCACGCGCGTGGCGTTGAGCCGCCGGGTGCTCTCGGCGATGACGTTCTGGGCGGGGTTGTCCAGGGCGCTGGTCGCCTCGTCGAAGAAGACGATGCGGGGCCGCGAGACCAGCGCCCTGGCGATCATGACGCGCTGCCGCTGGCCGCCGGAGAGCGTGTTCGTGCCCTCCGACAGGACGGTGTGCATGCCCATCGGCATGGCCGTGATGTCGTCGGCGATGCCGGCCATCGCCGCCGCCTCCCAGGCGTCGTCGACGGTGTGGTTCGTGCTGCCGACGATGTTCTGCCTGATGTCGCCGGCCAGCAGGGCGCCGTTCTGCAGCACCACGCCGCACTGCCGGCGCACCGCGCCGAGGTCCAGCTCGCCCAGGTCCTGGCCGTCGTACAGGACCGAGCCGACGTCGGGCTGCTCGAAGCCGAGCAGCAGGCGCAGGATCGTGGACTTCCCGCTGCCGGTCGGGCCCACGATCGCGACGAACTCGCCGGGCTCGATCGACAGGTCGATGTCCGTCAGCACCGCGGGGCCGTCCTCGCCGTAGCGGAAGGAGACCCGCGACAGGCTGACGCGGCCCGACAGGTCGCCGGGGTCGGCCTTGCCCGCGTGGTCCTCCGGCTCGGCCTCCAGCACCGGCGCCAGCTTCTCCAGCATCGGCACGACGCCCATGGCCGTGATGGCCGCCCCGGTGAACTGCAGCACCGAGGCGATGAGCAGGCTGAACGCGGCGAAGAAGGCCAGGAACGCGCTGATCGGGAGCTGCCCGCGCAGCGGCCCGGCCGCCACGGCGAAGATCACCACCGAGCAGACCAGCGGGAAGCCGGCGTTGAAGGTGGTCACCACGTTCTGCAGCCGCCGGGCCGCGGCCGAGGTGGTCCTGGTGGCCATGAAGTCGCGCGTCCACACGCCGAACGCCTGGTCCTCCGCGGCCGCCACGCGCAGCTTGGGCACCGCCGACAGGAGCTGGAACACCCGCGAGGACAGCCGCTGCTCCTGCTCGTACAGGCGGCGTTGCAGGCGCACCTCGAAGAACCCGGCGACCGCGCACACCAGCACGCCGGCCAGCACCAGCAGGGTCGCCAGCAGCGCCAGGCCGACGTCGTAGAAGTACACCAGCGCCAGGTTGGCCAGCCCGCCGAACAGCCCGAGCGTCGCCGTGGTCATCACGCCCGACAGCGTCTCCTGCGCAGCGCTCACGCCCAGCACCGTCGTGCCCAGCTCGCCGGTGGAGTACCGGCCGAAGAACGTGACGGGCAGCGACAGCAGCCGCGTCCACGCGCCCGCCTGCACCCGGGCCGACGAGCGGCCCTCGATGCGCAGGGCCGCGACGTTCTGCACGATCGACAGCGCCCCCGCCACCAGCGCGCCGCCGATCACCAGCGCCGCGCCCTGCACGATGAGGTCGCGCTCGGCCCGCTGCACGAACGTCCCCAGCACCAGCCCGGTCATCGCGGGCACCAGCAGGCCGATGACCGCCACCAGCGTGCCCAGGGAGGCCAGCACCCAGAAGTCGCGGCCGTTGCGGGCCAGGCCGAAGCGCAGCAGCCCGGCCACGGTCCGCACCTCGCGCGGCAGCGGCTGGTACAGCACCTCGGCCTTGCCGCTCAGCGTGGCCGCCACCGCCTTGGTGACGGGCGTGACCCGGCTGTGGCCCGGCTGGGCCACCACGTACCGCGAGCCGATCGGCAGCAGGGCCACCGGCGTCCCGTCGTCGGACCGGTAGCCCACCATGGGCCCGATGTCGTGTTTCCACCAGCCGTCGTCCAGCCGGACCGAGCGCGTGCGCACCCCGGAGGCCAGCGCGACGGCCTGCAGCGGGTCGGCTCCCCGGGCCTGGCCGGGTGGCGGCGCGGTCACGGTGAACCCGCCGTGCGAGGCCACCAACCTGGCCGCGGCCAGCGCCGGCGGGTCGGCGGTGACGTCGGCCAGGCGCACCTTGGCCTCGGTGTCGCGGAGCAGCGTGTCGAAGCCGCGGCGGGCCGCCCGCGTCGTGCCGGCCTCGCGCTCCTTGCGCCGCCGCAACGCCTCCAGCTCCTGCGCCCGCCGCCGCTCGACCCGGCGGTCCACGGTGTAGAGGAAGCGGATGGCGTGCTCGACCCAGCGGGCCCAGATCGTCTCGTCGGCCAGCAACTGCCAGGTCGAACGGGCGCGCAGCCGCGCCGGCGCGTCGGCGACCAGCCAGTCCCGCTCGGTCACCGCCAGCTCGGCGCCCGCGGTCAGCACGCCGGCGACCCCGTCGGGCATCTCGACCGCGCCCGCCTCGACGGTCATCCACCGCACGCCGTCCACCGAGCGGGCGGCGCGTCCGGCGGACAGCTCGGTCACCGCGTCGGGCAGCAGCGGGACGAACTCGCGCGGCGGCAGCGCGTCGCGCAGGGCGGTGGCCAGCGCGATCATCCCGGCCTCCAGTCCGCGGACGAACTGCCGGACGGCCAGCCCGTACTCGGCGGTGGACATCGTGGCCGACCGGTTGGTGCCCGACAGCTCGCCCAGCCTGGCCAGCGGCAGGCGCGAGACGCGGGTGCCGAGCACCGGACGGCCCACGATGCCGTGCCTGGGCCCCTTGGGCGAGCCCGGCAGCAGCGTGCCCTGCCGGACCCGGCACAGGTAGTGCCACCGGCCGACCGGACGGCCGCCCTCCAGCCGCACCGCGAACAGGTCGACCGCGCCCTCCTCGACCAGCAGCACCTCGCGCACGCCCGACAACACGAACAGGTTCTCCGCCGAGTAGTCCACCGGCGTGGCGGCGTCGGTGAAGAACGGGGAGAAACCGGCCACCTTCAGCACTGCGTCATCCTCCGTGTCATCCTCCGTCGCCGTTCTTGCGCGAGCTCCTGAGCAGCTCGGCGTAGCGGCCGTCGAGCGCCAGCAGCTCGGCGTGCCTGCCGCGTTCGACCACCTCGCCGCGGTCGAGCACGATGATCTCGTCCGCGTCGCGCACGGTGGACAGCCGGTGCGCGATGATCAGACAGCCGCAGCCGCGCCTGCGCAGGTTGTCGGCGATGGTCCGCTCGGTCTCCGGGTCCAGGGCGCTGGTCGCCTCGTCCAGGATCAGCAGCGTGGGCTGGATCGACAGGGCGCGCGCCAGCTCCAGCCGCTGCCGCTGGCCGCCGCTGAGGTTCCTGCCGCCCTCCAGCACCCGGCTGTTGAGGCCGCCGGGCCGGGCCGCGATCAGGTCGAACAGCGCCGCGTCGCGCAGCGCGGAGACCGCCACCTCGTCGGGCACGTCGTCGCTCCACAACGTCAGGTTGTCGCGCACGGTGCCCTCGAACAGGGTGATGTCCTGGTCCACGTAGGCGACGGAGGCGGCCACGACGGCCCGCGGCAGGTCGTCGCGCGGCCGGCCGTCCAGCAGCACCTGGCCGGCGGTCGGCGCGTACAGGCCGGCGGCCAGCTTGCCGGCGGTGGACTTGCCGCTGCCGGAGTTGCCGACGATCGCCACCCGGCGGCCCGGCACCACGGTGAACGACAGGTTCCTGATCACGGGGGCGGCGAGCGCGTTGTAGCCGAAGGTCACGTCGGCGAACTCCAGCCGCCCGTCCAGGCGCCCGCCCGGGTCGGCCCGCTCCCCGCCGGCGGCGGCCCGCTCGAACGTCCTGGCCATCGGGTACTTCTCGACGTCGTACAGGCGGCAGATGTCGGCCGAGATGTCCTGCAGCTGGCCGCCCAGGTTGGTGAGCTGGGTGACCGGCCTGGACAGGGCGTTGAGCAGCGTCTGGAACGCCACCAGCATGCCGACGCTGATCACGCCGTCCACCACCCGCAGCCCGCCGATCAGCAGGATCAGGCCGCTGTTGATCCCGGCCAGCAGCGGCGGCACGACGGTCAGCGTGGCCGTGGCCACGCCCAGCCGCTGCTTGGCGGTGACCGCCTTGGCCAGGAACCCGGCCCAGCGCTGGAACGCCGTCGGCTCGGCCCCCGTCGCCTTGACGGTCTCCACGAGCTGCAGCGTGTTGAACGTGGTGGAGGTCAGGTTCCCGAGGTCGGCCCGCAGCGCCGCCACCGCGTCCGTCCGCGCCCGCGACACCTGGCGCAGCACCAGGATGTTCAGCAGCGCCATCGACACCCCGACCAGCCCGAGCAGCACGTCGTAGCGGATGAGCACGGCCGCGTAGAACAGCACCAGGACGAGGTTCACCAGCGTGACGGCCAGGTCCCGGGAGAGGATCTCGGCCACGCCGTCGTTGGCCTGCACCCGCTTGGCCACCTCGGCCGGACGGCGCTGGAGGAAGAACTCCACCGGCAGCCGCAGCAGATGGCGGAAGAACCGGGCCGAGCTGACCAGGCCGAGCCGGATCTCCAGCCGCAGCAGGTAGTGCCGCTGCACCGAGGTCAGCACGAACACCACGACCGCGGTGACCCCCATCGCGAACAGCAGCGGCACCAGGTAGCCCGGGTCGCGCCCGGTCAGGATCCGGTCGATGAACACCCGGCTGAAGGCCGGGCCGATGATGCCCGGCACGACCAGCAGCAGGCTGGCCAGCAGCACCAGCGGGAGCGCGCGGCCCGAGGGCATCCGCCGCGCCAGCAGGGCCTGCCCGACCCGGGTGGGCCGGCCGCCGGGCCGGAAGTCCGGCCCCGGCTCGAACGTCAGGACCACGCCGGTGAAGCCGGAGTCGAAGTCGTCCCAGTCGATCATCCGGGGGCCGCCCGCCGGGTCGTTGACCGCGACGGCCTTCCTGCCGAACCGGCTGCGCACCCCCTCCAGGACCATGAAGTGCTGGAACGCCCAGAACACGATGGCCGGTTCGGTCAGCGAGCGCAGGTCCTCGGCCTCCATCTGGAAGCCCCTGGCGATCAGCCCGTAACGGCGGGCGGCGGCCACCACGCTGGATGCCTTGGCGCCGTCGCGGGAGACGCCGCAGGCCGAGCGGAGCTCCTCCAGCGGCACGAACTTGCCGTGGTAGCCGAGGATCATCGCCAGCGAGGCGGCCCCGCACTCCACGGCCTCCATCTGGATCACCGTCGGCGTGCGCCGCCGCCATCTCCACCGTCGCCGCCGCCGTACGGGGGCCGCCGGGGGAGTGGGCGCGGCGGTTTCCCCAGGGGCCTGGTCCGCATGCCCCTGCTCGGGGACGCCGGTGGTGGTCACACGTCCCTCCCGGGGGCGCTGGTCGTGGTCACGCATCCCTCCTTCGGCCGGGCGGCGGGGGCGCTCACGCGGCTCACCTCAGCGCCCGAGCAGCAGGTCGAAGAGCGTCTGGCTGCCCAGCCCTATCGCGCCGCTGACGGAGACCTGCGACTGCAGGCCCACCGGCGGCCCGTTCCTGGTCGACCAGGCGTAGCCGGACGGCGTGGCGGCATCGCGCACCAGGTCCACGATCACCAGCCGGGACGGCGTGTTCCGCAGGTAGCCGCGCGCCGGGTCCTCGCCGCCCACCAGGTCGGCGGCCTGCTCGGTCATCACCGGGTAGGCGCTGACCGACACGACGCGGCCGCGCAGCAGCCCGTACGCGCCGGGCGGCGCCGAGGAGACCGCCAGATCGACCGGCTTGCCCGGCACCACGCCCATCGCCCGGTCGACCGGCACGAACAACATCGCCACCAGCCGGTCGCCCGGCGCGTCCGTACGCTCGATGAGCAGCAGCTCCTCGCCCTCCCTGACCACGTGCCCCGGCACGGCGGAACCGGCGACCACCCGCCCGGTGAACGGGCTGCGCACCACCTGCTCCGACCCGCCGTCGGCGGCGATGACCGCCACCGCCTGGCCCTCCCGCACCGCCTCGGCCGGCTGGACGAGCATCGAGCGCACCGTCCCGCCGTACGGGCTCTGCAGCCGCGCCGTGCCGCCGGGATGGGTCAGCAGCCCCACGGCGGGCACCGTGACCGGCAGCCTGCCGGCGAAGAACCACACTCCCGCGGCCACCACGATGATCAGCACCACGAACGTGGCGATCCACCCGCGCGGAGAGGCCAGCAGCGTCGGCGAGTCCAGCTCGTCGGGCTCCCGCATCCGCTGCAACGCCTTGAACCGGAACTTCATCACGCCGTCCCCTGGAAGCGGCCGCCGGGCCGCCGTCGTGCCGTCATGTGCCCATCACCGCCGGCTGCCGACGATCAGCTCGCCGACGCTGCCCTCGGTCAGGTAGTCCAGGCCGCTGGCCAGCGCGAAGTCGGCGGCGTCCCCGCCGCCCAGCGCGCACACGGCCAGGTCCATGGCCGTGCCGGCCAGGTAGAGCGTCTGGTAGAGCACGCCCACGTGCTTGAGGACCAGCGAGTAGCCGATCGTCTCGTACTTCCACATCACCCGGCCGAAGCGGGCGGTGACGGTCAGCAGCACCTGCGGGTCGCCGGTCAGCTGGGCCGCCGACCTGGCCCGCTCGACCAGCGCCCGCACGGCGGGCGTGGGCGGCGAGACCAGCTCCAGGGCGTGCCCGGCGGTGTCGTAGTGCCACAGTCCCGGCTCGGCCCCCTGACAGGACACGATCAGCGGATAGACCTCCAGCTCGTGGACCGAGCCGCCGGAGGGGTAGGGCCGGTCGGTCAGCTCCTGGCCGTCCGGCGAGGTGAACACGGCCCGCCGCCGCATCGACCGGTAGAGCAGCTCGCCCAGCTGGGCCAGCGTGACGGGCGCGTCCTGGTCGTGCTCGCGCAGGGAGCGGCGGCGTTCCAGCGTGTCGGTCAGGCTGGGGTCGGTCTTGGCCAGCAGCTCCAGGTCGGGGCGGGGCAGCTCGATCCGTTCGCCGGTGAACGGCGGAGGGTCGGCGGGCACCGGGTCGAAGCGGGAGGTGAAGGCGTACGTGCCGCCGTAGCGGCCGGTGTAGCGGGGGCCGCGGCTGTGGGCGTGCAGCCACAGGTCGCGCGGGTGCCACTGGGCCTGGCGCAGGTCGTCGTCCTCGGGGCCGGTGGCGAGCACCCCCGCCGCCGCCAGGAACCGCAGCGCCTGCCCCTGCGCCGGAGTTCGCGGCCGGTCGTCGGCCGCCAGTTCCGCCGGGGTCGTCCAGGACGCCAGCGCGCCGAGCAGCCCGCAGGCGTCCGGCGACAGCTCGACCACCGCCGGGCTGCGCGGGGAGCGCACGGTCAGCACGCCCTCCCCGGCGGTGACGACGGCGAAGCGCGACAGCCTGATCGGCGTGTCCGCCGCCGGCGCGGGCGCGGGCTCCACGCTCCCGGCGCCGACCGGACGCAGCCGGGCCCCCGCCGCGGCGTACTCCAGCAGGCCGGCCCTGGACAGGCGGCGTACCAGCAGGTTCCAGCGCAGCAGCCCGGCCTCGCCCACCGTCGCCGCCAGGGCGGTCTCGCCCGCGTCGCCGCCGGCCAGGATCCGCAGGGCGGCAGCGGTGCCGGCGTCGAGCCCGCGCAGGCCGAGCGAGCCGGCCGGCGCGGAGATGCGCACCTCGCCGTCCGCCTCGGTCAGCTCCGCGTCCCGCCGCAGCCGCAGCTTGGTCTCGTCCATGGCCCGCTCCTCTCCGTCACCCAGGGGCCCCGCGAACCGGTCAGAAGAAGACGCTGGTCGGATTGAGCTCGTCCTCGGCGCGGGGCTCGGGGATCCAGCCGAGCGAGACCGGCACGTCGTACAGCCGGCCGGGGCCGAGCCGCCGCCAGAAGTGCCGCATGCCGGGCGCGATCACCCGGACCACGCTGAGCTCCAGGTCCGGGCGGCTCTGGTCGAGCGCGATGACCTCGATCCCGGCCGCGGCGGCCCTGGCCACGCAGGTCTGCACGTCACCGGCCAGGTCGCCGCCGTCCGAGCGGGCGTAGTCGGCCAGGGTGCGGGGACGCGCCGCGGGGTCGGGCACCAGCCACTGCTCCTCGGCCAGCTTGGTCTCCTTCCACCAGGCCAGCGTGGCGACGTCGTCGTCCAGGTAGAGCGTCTCGCCCCGCTCGTCGCGCCGCTCCACCGAGGGCAGGAACTGGTTGACCTCGGTCAGCGTCCTGATGGCGGCGATCCGCGGGTCGAGGTGCGCGCCGAACCCGACGATGACGTCCTCCACCGGGTGCCCCAGCCGGTGCGAGACCCCGACGAACGCCGGGATGCCGAGGTCGGTCGTGATGTCGAGCAGCCACAGGTCGCGGTCCATGCCCCGGTAGAACTCGCGCACGGTGTCGACGTACGGGTCGCGCAGCGAGTCCAGGTCGAAGGCCGGCCGCCGGGCCCGGTTGTACCACCACAGGGCCACCGCGTCACGCTCGACCAGCTCGCAGAAGCCCTGGAGGACGGCCTCCTCGATCGAGTTGCCCGAGGCGTTGCCGTTGGAGTCGCCCACGCAGTAGAAGTGGCGTTCCAGGTCGGGGTGGCCGTACCAGGCGTAGCCGGAGGGCACCAGCCGCTCCCGCTCCTCGGTCAGCGACCAGGCGGGCGACCAGTCGACCGGCAGGTCCGTACGGAACCGCTCGGGCACCAGGTGCAGCCGGTGCGCGGGGTCCTTGTTCCACTCCTCGCGGCCGGCGTACTGGGCGTCGGAGAAGTGCAGCAGCGACTCCGGGTGGACGGCCACCGCCGGGTCGAGGTCGGCGTAGGCGGCCTCGGTGACCGGCTCCTCGCCGCGCCAGACCCCCGAGTAGCGCTCGATGGCCTCGCACAGCGCGCTCACCTTGGCCTGCACCTCGGTCCGGCCCTTGCCGCCGCTCTGCCCCCGCAGGTTGCGCCGCAGCAGGTCCATGTTGTCGCCGATCATGGCGAAGTTGTGGCCCGCGGTGAAGCTGTAGGTGACGCCGTTGTCCTCCTCGGCGAAGGTGTGCAGCCGGGTGACCGCGCCGATCAGCGGGCTGATGTGCTTCTCCAGCCGGGCGTACGTACGCGCGGGCGGCTCGATGCGGTAGCCGCCGTCGGTGACGTGCCGGGCGCTGCGCGCCGACAGCGCCACCTTGGGGCTGCGCTCGCTGATCAGCGTGGGATCGCCGCAGGCCGGGCACTGCGGCAGCCGGACCAGGGTGTGCTCCATGACGCCGAGCGTGCGCAGGTCGACGGTGGTCATCCGGCCCTCCAGCCGCGAGGAGGCCGCCCCCGCGGCGATCCGCGCCAGCTCCACGGCCAGCAGCCCGCCCGCCACGGCCGGACCGGCGGGCGCCGACTCCCGCGCCGGGTGGAAGGGCGCCCCGCCGCCGCGCTTGCCCGCCAGGTACCGCTCGACCTGCCGGTTCCCGGCCAGCCGCTGCGCCAGGCAGGCCCAGCAGCCGGTACGTCCCGGCTGGAGCACCGGGCCGACCCAGAGCGTGATCCCGCCCGGTTTCACCAGCACCCACGGGTGCCCGGCGGCCAGGTAGGCGGCGTTGAGCCGGTCGAGCGCCGGATCGAGGTAGTCGCCGGCCACCACGACCGACATCGTCCCGCCGGGCTCGGCGGCCGCCTCCTCCGCGCTCGCCGTACGCATACGTAATCCGTGCTCGCGCAGCACCGGGAGCAGCGGCGCGGCGTCGGCCCCCGCGCAGGCCACGACGGTGAATTCGGCGCGGGAGAGCGCGTCGTGAGCGTGGACGGGGTCAATTCCCTGCGCGTCCCAGAATGCCAGCGTGCTGTCCGGCCAATCGGGGCGGCCATTGGCGAGATGGCCGAATGCGGCGAATTTGCGAATGGCGATGAGCGTCTGCGGGAGCGGCACTTCGTCGCTCAGCGCGCTCGCGATCTCGGCGACGGTGCGCCGTCCGTCCAGGTAGGGAAGGAGTTTCCCGGCCCCCGCCGACCGGACGAGGTAGTGCTGCCCCTCGGCCAGGAGAAAAACCTTCGACCCGTCGATCACCTGGGGTGTGAAGTGCGCCTTGAGACGTGGGCGGTCCATGACCCTCCCCGTATCGGGTCCATATCGGTTGATCGCAGAGTCGCACCGGCCCGGATCCGGTGTAAAGACGTAATTCCGGCGTACGCATTTCACCGGGACGACGGGGGAAAATACGTATTGGTCCGTCGGGAATGCGCATGCGCCCCGGCGTGGGCTTGCTGTTGAACCCGGTGCCAATAGTCCCGATTAGTCGGATTCGTGCGCCTAGGTATTGACAGCCCGCCCGCCCCAGGCGGCATGATCCTGGTGGACAGTTTCAGGGGGGCCGAACTGTGGGGAGTGGCGATGTCTTCGGGACAGCCGCTGCTACACCGTGACGTCGAGACCGCCGCGATGCGGGAGGCGTTGTCGAGGGTCCGTGCCGGCGGCCCCTCCGTCCTGCTGATCCAGGGGGCCCGGGGCATGGGCAAGACGACCTTGCTCAACGCCGCGCTGGCGGCCAGGGGCGAGGTGGGGGCGCTGCTGCTGATGGCCAGGGGCCACCCCACCGAGCGCGACCACCCGTTCGGCGTGGTCCGTCAGCTCTTCGAACCGCTCATGACCGCCGGCCGCGCGCCGCCGTCCGGCGGGAGCGCCGTCGTCGGCCCCGACCTGGGCGGCGGGCTCGACCGGGGCCATCCCGTCACCCCCGACCTGCTGCACGGCCTCTACCGGGCCACCCGGTCCTTCACCGGCGACCGGCCGCTGATCATCGCCGTCGACGACGTGCACCACACCGACCCACAGTCCTCCCAGTGGTGCTCCTACATCGCCCGGCGGCTCGACGGCCTGCCCATCGCGATGATCCTCACCACCGCCGACACCGGCGCCGACGCCGGCGGCCCCGACGACCTGGCCAGGGACCTGGCGGCGCTGCCGTACACGCGGCTGCTGCGGCCCTCGCCCCTGTGCGCCCAGTGCGCCGCCCGGCTCATGGAGTCCGTGCTCGGCGGCGGGGCGGAGATCGGGGACGAGATCGGCGAGGAGGTCGCCGCCGCCTGCCACCGGCTCACCCAGGGCAACCCGCTGCTGCTGCGGGAGCTGGCCGGGCGGCTCGGCCGGTCCGGCGTGCGCCCGGTGAGCGCCGAGCTGCCCCGGGTGCTGGACATCGGCGCGCTGGCGCTGACCGAGACCGCGCTCGGCTGGTTGTCCGGCAGCGGCTCCGGCGTGGACGCCGCGGGCGTCGACCTGCTGCGCAGCCTGGCCATCGTCGCGCCCGAGGACGGCATGGAGGTCGCCTCCATGATCGCCGGGCACGGCCAGGACACCGCCAGGGCGGCGGGGGAGACGCTGCGCCGCGCCGGGCTGGTCACCGGCACGCCGCCCGACCGCTTCGCCCATCCGCGCATTCAGCAGGCCGTGCTGGCCGGGATGGACCCGGGCGAGCGCGACCGGCTGCACCGCCGTACCGCGTCGCTGCTGTACCGGCTGGGCGCGCCGCTGAGACGCTCGGCCCGGCACCTGATGTCGGCCGGCCCGACCGGCGACCCGCTCACCGTCACCGTGCTGCGCGAGGCCGCCGGCGAGGCCGCCGCCCGGCACGCGTGGGAGGACGCGACCGGCTACCTGCACCGTGCGCTGGCCGAGACCGACGACCAGGACACCGTGCTGGAGGTCACCGCCGAGCTGGGCGCCGTGGAGAAGCACCGCGACCTGCCCGCCTGCCTGCGCCACCTGCGCACCGCCTACGGCCGGGTCAGGATGGCCCCGCACGCCCTGATGTCGCTGGCGCCGTTCGCCGACATCCTGGTCACCGCGAACTCCGCCGAGGCCGCCGAGGTCTTCGCCGGCGCGGCCGAGAGCGCCGCCGCCGCCCCCCAGTTCGGCGGCGCGGACCTGCTGCTCGTGTTCGCCGCCCAGGCGCTGCTGTGGGGCCGCTCGGCCGGACGGCTCGGCCTGCGCCGGCTCGGACGCTCCCTCGGCACGCTGGTCAGCCCGGCGGCCAGGGAGTTCCTCAGCGTGCTGGCCCTGGCCAGCGGCGCGCGGGGCCGCAGCCTGCCGCGCACGCTCGCCCAGACCCGGCGCTGCCTCGACGGCCAGGGCCCGGTGCCGGCGGCCGCCGTGCTGCCGCTGGTGTGGGGCGACCGCCTCGACGAAGCCTCCTACTGGGCCGAACGCCTGGTCAGCGAGACCCAGGAGGCCGGCTCCGGCACCGGCCTGGCGCTGGCGCTGCTGACCAGGGCCGAGGTGCGCTACCAGCTCGGCAGCCTGGAGGCCGGGCTGGCCGACGCCGAGGCCGCCGTCGCCAGCGCGCGCGAGTGCCAGGCCGAGGGCTTCCATGTGGCCGCCGCGGCCTGCGCCGCCCGGGTGCTGGTGGAGTTCGGCGACCTGGAGGCCGCGGAGTCGGCGCTGAAGTCCGTCGCCCCGTACGGCGACTGGCACCCGATGATCTCCGGGCAGGCCCTCGACGCCCTGGGCCGCCTCCGGCTCGCGCAGGGCCGCCCGCGCGACGGCCTGCTGACCCTGCTGGAGTGCGGCCGCCGCCTGACCGCCGCCGGCATCACCAACCCGGCCTGCGTGCCCTGGGGCACGAACTCGATCCTGGCGTACGTCCTGTCCGGGGAGCGCTCGGCGGCCCGCATGGTGGCCGAGCGGGAGCTGGAGCTGGCCCGCGCCTGGGGCGCGCCCACCGTCGTCGCCCGCGCGCTCAGCGCGGGCAGCCTCGCCCACGAGGGACAGGTCCGGCTCGACATGCTGCACGAGGCCGTCGCCCTGCTGGGCAACCGCGGCGCCCGGCTCGAACACGCCAGGGCCCTGCTGCGCCTCGGCATCGCCCAGCGTCAGGCGGGCGACGACGGCAAGGCCCACGAGACGCTGGCCCTGGCGCTGCGGCTGGCCGCCGACTGCGGCGCGGGCCGCCTGGCCGCCCTGGCCGACAAGCACCGCGCCGCCACCGCCCCGGCCCGCGCCGCCACCCTCACCCCCGGCCACGACGACCACGTGCTGACCGTCGGCGAACGCCGGGTCACCGACCTGGTGCTGCGCGGGATGAGCAACCTGGAGGTGGCCACGACGCTGTCGATCAGCAAACGCACCGTGGACACCCACCTGGCCCGCATCTACCGCAAGCTCGGCATCCACACCCGCGCCGAACTCGCCGTCATCCTCACCGGCCTGTCCGACGACGACCACCCCGCCGCACCCGCCGGCGAACCCGTGCCCACCGGCCCCCACGAATATCTGTAGCCCAGGTCAGGCCGTGCTCTTCGAAGCAGTCAACCAGCTCATCACCTACGACGAACGCCAACGGATGGTCCCCCGCGACCGTGGCCTGCTCACCACGCTCGTCGACTCCGCCCGCGCCCGGGACCCCGCCGATCACAGCACGCTGCGCGCGCTCGGGGTCGGGCTGCTGGTTCTGGGCGAGTACGGCGACGCTATCCGCTGCCTCAGCCGTGCGCTCGACCTGGCGGACACGACCGGCAGGCGGATCGCCGCGTCGCTCAACCTGGCCGACGCCCATCGGTACGCAGGTGACGCGGCAGCCTCGGAAACCCTCTGCCGCGCGATGCTCACCCTTGCGAGCGACGAAGCACCCGAGATGGTGTGCTTCCCGCTCCAACACCTCGGCAAGACCCTTGCCGACCTGGGGCGCAAGGAGGAGGCCCGCGAGGTGCTCCTGGAGGCCCTGGCCCTGCGCACGGCCGGAGGCGACCCCGAGCTGATCGCCGGCAGCCGGGCGGCCCTGCGATCACTCGACGCCGCCACCACCGGCGAAGCCCCGACCCCCTGGGCGTGATCCGCCCGCTCGGCCTCCCCCCTCAGCCGAGCCGTTACAGCTCACCGCCGCCCTCGTCGGACATGCCGCCGTACGCGCTCGCGGGAACCCTCGTGCCGGTTTTCCGCACCCATTGGGCGATGGCGGGGTCGCCGCTCATCGGGCCGCTCTCACCCGCCCCGTTGATCACGATATGGCGCAACTCACCCCTGCAGCCCGGCCACCGTCATCGCCTTGCCGATCAGGAGTCGGACGGCGGTCGGGGGGCTAGGCAGATGTTGGCGGTGGCCTCAATGCTGGATCAGGCCACCGACTGGGACGGGAGCGACGTGGCCGGTCGCCGGAAGGGTCTGTGCCAGGGCAAGGCCGATGTCGACGAGCGATGATCGGCGTAGGCCGGCGACGTCCGCGATCGGAGTCCACACCGACTCCGCGATCTCGCCGTTCGGCTCCGGCCGTAGTTCGCCGCCGGTGATGCGGGCCTGGTAGAAGATGCCGACATTCTGGTGCTCGGCACCGACACGGGCGACGGCGGCGGGGATCACCCGGGAGTCCACGCCCAGCAGGCGTTCGACCACCGCGTCGCAACCGGTCTCCTCAGCGATCTCCCGGATCACCGCGTCGAACGGATCCTCCGCGTGTTCGACCTTGCCGCCGGGAAGAGTCCAGGCAGACTCGCCCGTGGGTGGTACGTGGCGAGCGAGCAACACCCGCTCGTCCTCGATGCACACCGCGTACGCCGCCAGCCGGAAACTCATCCGCACCTTCCTTGACGCACAGGCACTTCGCTGGCACGAACCTACTGATCATCGACGTTGGATGGCAATGATCAGGGTTACGCCCGACGCGACGTCCGCGATCAACCAGGTCCTGCCGTTCTGAGAGGATCTTGAAGATCCGTTCCGGCGCGCGAAGGAACGATGGTGCCCTCGGCAGCGCTCGCCGGGCGTACCGACTGGACGCATGATCGCGGAGGTGCAGGTGGCATGACACGGTCGTACGGACGCAACCGCCCGAAGAGCGCCGTGACAGCGCCTGTGGTTCTGATAGCTGTCTTCCTCGTGGTGATGGGCTTGGTGTGGGCCGCGCTGCACTTCTTCTTCGGCCCCCGCATATCACGCATAGACCCGGCCATGCTCGCGGAGCTACGGGCCATCGGCCGGGTCGTCGGCGAGGACAGCATCGTGGCGCACGAGTGGGAGAACAACTACATCGAGATGAGCGACCTCGTGATCTACCTCGACGGAAACGCGAAGCAGGATGTGGTCACCGAAACCGAACATCGGCTGAAGCAGCATGGCTGGCACGTATCGCGAAGAGAGCCCTCTGAGATCCGGCTGGAATCGGCCAGATGGCCGTCCGCCCTCGTCACGGTTGAGCGGCTCGAGGAGACACACCTGAGCAGCGAACTGCGCAAGCGGGTCATGAGCACAGGCCTGTCCATGAGCAACATGGCGTACATGGGCGTGCTGCCGTGAGCCGGCGACCCCAGAACTGGAACGCCGGTCCTCCACGGCGTCAGCGGGGGGATCTCCACCATGCGATCCATGCCAACTCCTCCTCGCTCGCTTGAAGGTCTCTCAAAGGAGTGGCCACCAGATTGACGAGCTTGCGGCGACTCCGCCGCGCCAAGCCGGGACGCGCGCGGACTCAGGGCAGGCGACGCCGTCTTTCCTTGTGCCGGCCGCCGGACCACCTCAGCCGCCCCCGCCGCCGCCAGGCGTGCCTCCGGTGACAGCCTGCACCTCCCGCCCGGTCAGCTCCTGCAGCGTCCCGCCGTCGGTGTTGCTGAGGATGACACCGACCCAGCCGGTGTACGGGTAGATGTTCCAGCTGGCGCCGACACCGGGGTTGGCGCCGGCGCGCCCGTGCACCCACTGACCGCTGACGATGCGGACCGGCATGTGGTAGGCCCCGAACGACTGCCGCCCGTGGGGGAACTCGGCCGCGGTGAGCACCTCGGCGTAGGGCCGTTCCAGCACCGTGCCTTCGCTCAGGGCGTGCGCGAACCGGACCAGATCCGGTGCGGTGGCGAAGCCCCCGTCCCCGGGGACGTCGATGAAGCTGCGGCCCGGGTTCCTGCCCGGCGTGGACTGGTTCGAGCTGCTCTTGCCCAGGTTGCGGACGGCGTCCACCACGCTGCCGTCAGCCAGCCTCATGTGAGGGTGCGCGATGTGCGCATCGGTGAGCCACTGCCGCCTGGTGTAGAACGCCGAGCCGGTCATGCCGCAGCGCTTGAAGATGTTCTCCTCGACGTAGTCCCAGTACGTCCTGCCGGTCACCGCCTCCACGATCAGCGCCGGGATGACGACGTCGGCGCCGGCGTGTTCGGTGGGGGTGCCGGGGGCGGCCACCAGCTTCGCCTTCCGGGCCCACTGCTCGTAGAACTCGTGCACCTCCTCCCGGCTCCGGAAGATACGCTGCGGGTCCTCCTCCGGGGTGTTCAGCCCGGAGGTGCCGGAGAGCAGGTGGTGGACGGTCACCTGCTCGGCGACGTCCTTGGCGTAACCCGTCAGGTGGGTGCCCACCGTGTCCGACAGCTTCACCTTGCCCTGCTGCACCAGCTGCAGGACGGCCACCGCGCCGAACGGCTTGCCCGCCGAACTGAGGCTGAACGCGATGCCTTCGTGATTGCGGATCCCCTTCTCCTTGTCCGCCATGCCGTAGCTGCGGGACAGCACCGTCCGGCCCCGGTGCGACAGCAGCACCACGCCGGAGAACCTGCCCTCCGCGGCCAGCTTCGCCACGTACCGGTCGTAGGCTCCGCCGGGACGGGTGTCCGGCGGGATGCCGGGGCCGGTTGCGGCCGGACGGTGCTGTCGGTTGCCGGGCCGGCCGCCCACCAGTGGCGCGCCGGCCGCCACCACGCCGGCCGCCGCGAGCCCGCTCCACCCGAGCAGCCGCCGCCGGCCGACGCCACCCACAGAGTCCGAGCCCATGATCACGGTCCTTTCCTGACGACGAACCGACCGCTGCAGGTCTGACCGCGACCGCCGTCGGCAGCCGATCACCACCATGTGATCGGTGCCTCTACTGAAGACGGGGAAGTGTTGCGGTGGCGTATGCGCTTTTCGATACGCCCGCGATACACCGAATCCCCGGCACCAAGGCACTGGCGCAGGCCGCGCGACAGCGCGGGGGGTATGGGCAGGCCATCGAACATGGCGGGGAGACCTCACCGGCGAAGAACGGTCCCTGATCGACCGCTGGGTGAGCGCGACCCGAGACCGGATCTGCGGCGGCTGTTCACCGCGGTGACGTGGCGGTGCCGTACCGGCAGCCTGTGGGGCGTGACCTGCCGGACGAGCCGCTGGCCTGGAGAGCCGAACTCCGTACAGGCCCTGGGGCCGGCGGTCCGATGGGCGACCGCCTGGGGATGAGTGTCTGGAGCCACGGGCGGGCTTTGCCCGGAAGGCGGGGCCCGGCCCTCGAAACGAAGAAGCCCCAGCCGTCCGGCGTCTGCCGTTCGCTGGGGCTTGACCGCTGTCCGGACCGGACCGAAACCCGGTCTGACTCCCGACGAGCGTGGGTGGACGATACTGGGATTGAACCAGTGACCTCTTCCGTGTCAGGGAAGCGCTCTCCCGCTGAGCTAATCGTCCTTTGTTGAGTTGTCACTCAGAGCGGAAGACGGGATTCGAACCCGCGACCCTCACCTTGGCAAGGTGATGCTCTACCACTGAGCCACTTCCGCATGGCGCTCTTAACTTTACCGGACCCAGAAGAGTCCGTTGTACCACCGAGGTGGAGACGGGATTTGAACCCGTGTAGACGGCTTTGCAGGCCGCTGCCTCGCCTCTCGGCCACTCCACCAGGAGTTTGACTCCGAGCGGAAGACGGGATTCGAACCCGCGACCCTCACCTTGGCAAGGTGATGCTCTACCACTGAGCCACTTCCGCGTGAATCCCCCGCGAACTCGCGGGGCCACGGGAAAACCATATCGTCTTCGCGGAGTGCCCGTGCGCAGCCCGAGCCCCGTGGGGCGAAATTCAGCGGATGACGCGCACATCCTTGGCCTGGACGAACATGACACGATGCCCGAGCTGGATCTGGTGGTACCGGACGGACCCCGTGACCCGCACGTGCCTGGCCGGGTTGAAGGCGCTGGCCGAGTAGAACGAGCCGGTGACCGTGGCCCCCAGCGAGTACGACTGCCCCGGCCCGATCCGGTACTGCAGCGGCGTCAACGGCTGGACCCCGCCTCCGTGGTACGCCGACCGCTCCGGGTAGGCGCGGCCGTACACCTTGGTGCCCGCGGCCAGCGGCGTGACCAGCGGGCCCGTCGCCGGCACGGCCGTGGGGGCGGCGGACGGGTTGAGGAACCAGGCCCGCTGCCCCAGGTACCAGATCGCCGTCCAGTCGCCCTGCCGTCCGGCCACCGCGAACCGCTGCCCGGTCGAGGCGCGGGCGCTGTGGTCGTAGACGCTGTACGTGCTCGGCTTCCCGGGGTGCTTGCCGGCGTCGGTGACCAGCGGGGCGCTCTCGCTCGGCCCGGTGTGCAGCCACACGCTGGCCGCGCCGTGCTCCGGGCACCGGCGGCCGGGCTTGGTGCTGGCGCAGCCGGTGTAGTAGGGCCGGTTGTCGTCGTAGGTCGGCCGGATGATCACCGACGAGCCCGTCCCGTCGCCCTTGATCGGGTGGTTCATCAGCTCGAAGTAGTGGGCCCAGTCCCAGTAGGGGCCGGGGTCCTCGTGCATGCCGGCGACCGCCTGCGCCGTGGCGCCCGGCACGTTGTCGTGGCCGAGGATGTGGGCGCGGTCGAGCGGGATGCCGTACCGGCCGGCGAGGTAGCGCACCAGCCTGGCCGACGACCGGTACATCGCCTCGGTGTACCAGGAGCCCCTGGCCAGGTAGCCCTCGTGCTCGATGCCGATCGAGCGGGTGTTGAAGTCCCAGTTGCCGGCGTGCCAGGCGATGTCCTTCGTCGGCACGTGCTGGGCGACGTGCCCGTCCCGGGAGCGGACCGTGTAGTGCCAGCTCACGTACCTCGGGTTGCCGACCATCGACGGGATGCCCTGGTAGCCGCCCTCGGTGTCGTGGATGACGATGTAGTCGACCTGGCGGCGGCCCTCGACCCGGTCGTGGTTGCCGTAGCCGCGGTCCTTCTTCCTGCCGTACCTCTTGTACGCGGCCGGCATCCACTCGCACCGCAGGCTGCTCGGGCACTCGGCGGACGAACCGGCGGAGGAGTCGGCGGCGGTCAGCGGCATCTCGTCCTGCGCGGGCACGTCCCAGTCGGACTCGTCGGCCGACTCGGAGTCGTCGTCGCCCTCGGGCTCCATGTCGGAGAAGAAGAACGGGTCGTCGTCCTCATCGGAGTCGTCGCCGTCCGCGATCTTCGCCGGCGCCGCGGGCGGGCGCAGGCCGGGCACGGCGTCCAGCCGCATGTCGTAGCCGTCGTCCGTGCGCCGCGCGACGCCCTCGCCCATCACCGCGAACACCTCGTCGGCGAACGACCGCGCGGCGAGCGGGTCACGGGTGCCCGCGTAGTGGGCGACGGCCGCGTACCAGTCGGCCGGGTCGGGGCTGGGGTGGCGCTGGTAGGAGGCGAGCAGGGCGGCGCCGCCCCTGATGTTGGCGCGCGGGTCCGCGCGCAGCGCCCGCGGCGCGACCCCGGCCAGCCGCCCGGCCAGGGCCAGGGTGGCGTCCGGCGCCGAGGCCGCCGACGTGCCGGACCCCGCCATCAACCGTGCCGCCGACCGGGCCCCCGCCTGCGAAGCCGACCGGGAAGCCGACCGGGGCGACCGGGAAGCCGGCCGGCTGACCGGCCGGGTCGCCGACCGGGGCAGCGGGCGGCTGTCGTCGCCCCTGGCGTCGCCCGGCGCGAAGCCCTCCGCGACCGTGCCCGCCGTGCCCGCCTGCCCGGCGGGCACGGCGTCCACCAGGTGCATCGGGCCGTACCCGCCGGCCGTGCTGGGACGCCCGCCGTTGGCGTCCCACCGCGACTCCAGGTACGACACCCCGAGCAGCACGCTGACCGGCACCCCGAACTCCGCCGCGGCGGCCGCGAAGTCGGCCTGCCGCCCCTGATCCCGGACGCCCGTGCCGCCCATGACAGCGGGAGCGGCCGGACCGCCGGCGACGACGCACACACCGGCGGACAAGCTGGTGGCCAGGACGGCGGCAAGCCGGAGCTGCATGAGATCTCCCCACGGAACGACACTGTTCGATCACTGAACGTAACCATTCCCAGAAAGGGATGTGTCAGACGGGTCGGATGATACGGATGAGAACCGCGGGATCCGTCCGCCCGCCCGTCGGCGAGCGGCAGGGGAGAAGTGGTAGCGCTCTGGAGTTAAATCCTGCCCGATTCCGGGCAGGATGTTGGCGTGTCTCGCTCCAGATGCGTAATGTCCTCGTCTGTGTCCACGGCGCGGCATCCCTATGAAGACCTCATCGCCCATCTCACCCGGACGAGCGCGCTCGGCCCAGGAGAGGCGGCCCGCGTGGTCGCCGACGTGCTGTCGTACTTCTCCGAGCCGGTCGAGGAGTTCGTACGGCGCCGTCACGGCGAGCTCAAGGCCCGCGGCCTGACCAACGACGAGATCTTCCCCCGGATCGCCGCCGAGTTACCCGCACGCCGGGTAGCGGCACCAGAGCTGTCGCTGCGGCAGCTCCGCAGGATCGTCTACGGATAAGAGGAGACCTCGATGTGCGGAATCGTGGCCTACGTGGGCCCCAAGGACGCGGCGCCCATCCTGCTGGAAGGGCTGCAGCGGCTTGAGTACCGGGGCTACGACTCCGCCGGGGTCGTGGTGTCGAACAAGGGACTCAAGGTACGCAAGGTCAAGGGCCGGGTCGCCGACCTGGCCAAGGTCGTGCCGGTGCGGTTCAAGGGCAACCACGGCATCGGCCACACCCGCTGGGCCACCCACGGCGTGCCCAGCGACGAGAACGCGCATCCGCACCTGTCGGCCGACCAGCGCATCGCGGTCGTGCACAACGGCATCATCGAGAACGCCGGCGAGCTGCGCGCCAAGCTGGAGGCCGACGGCGTCGAGTTCCTGTCCGAGACCGACACCGAGGTCCTGGCCCACCTGATCGCCCGCGCCGCCGACGAGAACGACTCCCTGGAGGAGGCGGTCAGGAAGACGCTCAAGAACATCGTCGGCACGTACGGCATCGCGGTGATCGACGCCGAGCGGCCGGGCGAGGTGGTCGTGGCGCGCAACGGCAGCCCGATCGTGCTCGGCATCGGCGAGAAGGAGATGTTCGCCGCCTCCGACGTCGCCGCCCTGGTCCGCTACACCCGCCAGGTCGTGCACCTGGAGGACGGCGAGCTGGCCGTGCTCAAGGCCGACGGCTTCCACACCTTCGCCAGCGACGCCCGCGAGACCGCCAAGGAGCCGCTGACCGTCGACTGGGACGCCGGCCACTACGACACCGGCGGCTACGAGCACTACCTGCTCAAGGAGATCTCCGAGCAGCCCGAGACGATGACCCGCACGATGAGCGGCCGCCTCGACGAGCGCTTCCACGTCGCCCACCTCGGCGGCCTCAACATGGACGCCCGCGAGACGCGCTCGTTCCGCCGGGTGAAGATCATCGGCTGTGGGTCGGCGTACTACTCCGGGCAGATCGGCGCGCAGCTCATCGAGGAGCTGGCGCGCATCCCGGCCGACGCCGAGCCGGCCAGCGAGTTCCGCTACCGCAACCCCGTCGTGGACCCCGACACCCTCTACGTCGCGATCAGCCAGTCGGGCGAGACCTACGACACGCTGGCCGCCGTCCAGGAGCTCAAGCGCAAGGGCGGCCGGGTGATCGGCATCGTCAACGCCGTGGGCAGCGCCATCGCCCGCGAGGTCGACGGCGGCATCTACCTGCACGCCGGGCCCGAGGTGTCGGTCGCCTCGACCAAGGCGTTCACCTCGACCTCGGTCGCCTTCGCGCTGCTGGCGCTGCACCTGGGCCGGGTGCGCGACCTGTCGCCGGCCGACGGGCGGCGCATCGTGGAGGGCCTGCGCCGGCTGCCCGGCCAGATCGAGGAGATCCTCGCCCAGGGCGACAAGATCGCCGAGCTGGCGCAGAAGTACGCCAAGCACCCGAGCATGATGTTCGTCGGCCGGGTCAGGGGCTACCCGGTGGCCCGCGAGGGCGCGCAGAAGCTCAAGGAGATCTCGTACGTGCACGCCGAGGCGTACCCGGCCAGCGAGCTCAAGCACGGGCCGCTCGCGCTGATCGGCCCGGACATGCCGACGGTCGCGATCGTCCCCGACGACGAGCTGCTCGACAAGAACCTCACCACGCTCGGCGAGATCCGCGCCCGCGGCGGCCAGGTGCTCATGGTCGGCCACCGCGAGCCCGACGCCAAGCTGGCCGACGACGTGATCGTGATCCCGAAGAACGAGATCGAGCTCGACCCGATGCTGCTGACGATCCCGCTCCAGCTGCTGGCCTACCACGCGGCGGTCGCCCTCGGCAGGGACGTGGACAAGCCTCGCAATCTCGCCAAGAGCGTGACTGTGGAATAAATTCAGCCACAATCCTCGCAGGGTAGTGTTATCCGGCTGCGCACCACATAAATTCATTACTGTGCGGCAGTTCGACCCCCACACTCCGAATCTCGCACGCATGTACGACTACATGCTCGGCGGGACGGACAACTTCGCGGTCGACCGCCTGGCGATCGACCAGCTCGCCGAGCTGGTCCCGGAGGCGGTCCCGCTGGCCCGCGCGAACCGGGCCTTCCTCCAGCGTGCCGTGCGCTACGTCGCCGCCGCGGGGATCACCCAGTTCATCGACCTGGGCAGCGGGCTGCCGACGCAGGGCAGCGTGCACGAGGTCGCGCCGGAGGCCCGGGTCGTCTACGTCGACGACGACCCGGTGGTCGCCGCGCACGCCAGGGCCCTGCTCGCCGGGGCGGACAGGGCCGCCTTCCTCGAGGCCGACCTGCTCGACCACGAGGAGGTGCTGGCCCGCGCGGGCCGGTTCCTGGACCTGTCGCGGCCGGTCGCGATCGTGCTGGTGTCGATCCTGCACTTCCTGCCCGACGCGGCCGATCCGCAGGGCGCGGTGGCGGCGCTGCGCGAGGCGGTCGCGCCCGGCAGCCGTCTGGTGATCTCCCATGCCACCTCGATGGGACGCCTGTCGGACGAGGAGAACCCGCGGCCGTTCCGCCGCGGCTCGGCCGGCTCGGGCGGGGCCGACCGCAGCCCGGCCGAGATCCGCGCGTTCTTCGGCGGCTTCGCGCTCGACCCGCCCGGCCTGGTGCAGGCCGTGGACTGGCGGCCGGACCGGCCCAAGCTGGTGGGCGACTGGTCGCTGCCGTCGTCCCTGATGGCCGGGGTGGCCACGAAGCAGGACTGACTCCGGTATACGCCGAAATTTCGGTCAACCGTACCCCGATGTGTAACAGCGAGTGAACTGTCAATAACTTCAGGTAATGGCGGTACTCGTGGAGGTCGGGGGAGGGCGGATGCGTCGTCGGCGTTTCTTGGCATGGACCCTGGGCGCGGCGGCGTGCGCGGCCGGATGCGGGACGGAGCACGTCGTCGGCGTCCCCGCCGACGCGAGGGGCCGGTTCTCGATCGTCGCGGGCGGCGACCGCTGGGCCCGGGTCGGCGAGGCGTTCGCCGCCGCCGCGCGCGCCTCGGGCGTCGGCGCGTCGCCCACCGGCACGCGGATCACCGTGACCGGCCTGCCCGCGCTGGCGGCCTCCGAGCTGAACAACGGGCAGACGCTGCTGGACACCTCGACCCCGCTGTCCAGGCTCACCGGCGACGTCGAGGTCGTCGTCGTGCCCGCCAACTCCCGCTTCACCGACTTCGACGACTTCGGCGCCCACCTGCGGGCCGACCCGAGCGGGACGATGCTGGCCGGCGGGCCGCAGGGCGAGCCCGACCACCTGCTGTTCGGCCTGATCGCCAAGGGGCTCGGCGCCGACACCAGGCAGATGGACTACACCGGCTACCCCAGCAGCCACGAGGCCGTCTCGGCGCTGCTCGGCGGCAAGGCGGCGGCCGCGGCGGGCCTGCTCGGCGACTGGCGCGCGGCCATCGACGGCGGCCGGGTCAGGGCTCTCGCCGTCTCCTGCGCCCGCCGGGTGCCGGAGCTCGACGTGCCCACCCTGCTGGAGTCCGGCGTACGGGTGGACTTCGCGGACTGGGCCGCGGCCGTCGGGCCCGAGAACATGTCGGAGGACAGCAGGGAGTCGGCCGTGCGCATGTGCGACGAGGTGACCTCGTCGGCCTCGTGGCGGCGGGCGTGCCGGAAGGCGGGGTGGACCTCGATCCCGCTGAGCGGGGACGACTTCCGCCTCTGGCTGACCTCCGAGGTCGAGCGCACCCAGGCCGTGCTGCGCGATCTGGGGCTGCTGGCCAGCACCAGAGCCACGACGTGCTGGGGCAGTTGCGGGAACGGCCACTAGCCGAAACGGCGTTTCCGTGCGTATGGAGTGGCGCTTGAGGGCAATGTGACCTTGAAGCGACGTTCTACAACATAGGGGGCGCGAAACGTGCAGTCGCCGGCAGCCTGGCCGATCCTCGTCATCTCGGTGGTCGGAGCGGTGCTCCTGGTGGAGGTGGTCCGCCGGGTGCTGATCCGGGTCGGACGAAAATGGGCACTGGCCCGCCACCTGGTCGAGCACTGCACGTGGCCGGCGTTCTGCGTGGCCGCCACGGTGGCCTGCAACCTGGTCTTCGCTCCCGGCATCTTCGGGGACACGGCCGACGAGCGCGGCATGGCCCAGTCGGTCGACCGCGTCATCGGCCTGCTCACCATCGGCACGGTGACCTGGCTGATCATCCAGGCGACGTACGCGCTGACGGACGTCGTGCTCGACCGGCTGGTGCTCGTCGAGGGCGAGCGCAACCGCCGGGCGCGGCGGATCAGGACGCAGATCGCGCTGGTGCGCCGCATCGCCGCCGCGGTCATCATCGTCATCGCGCTCGGCGCCATGCTGTTCTCCTTCCCGCAGGTGCGGGCGCTCGGCGCCGGGCTGCTGGCCTCGGCCGGCATCGCGGGCGCCATCGTCGGCATCGCGGCCCAGCCGACCATCGGCAACATGCTGGCCGGGCTGCAACTGGCCTTCAGCGACGCGCTGCGGCTGGACGACGTGGTCGTGGTGGAGAAGGAGTGGGGCAGGATCGAGGAGCTCACGCTCACGTACGTGGTGCTGCGCCTGTGGGACGAGCGGCGGCTGGTGCTGCCCGTCTCCTACTTCACCCAGAACCCGTTCGAGAACTGGACCAGGCACGGCAGCCGGGTGCTCGCCGTGGTGTTCCTGCGGGTCGACTGGGCGGTGCCGGTGCCCAAACTGCGCGACGCCCTGTACGAGTTCCTCCAGGGCAACCCGCTGTGGGACCAGAAGGACTGGACGCTCCAGGTCACCGACGTGCTGCCCAACGGCCTGGTCGAGCTGCGCGCCCTGATGAGCGCCGCCGATTCGCCCTCCTCCTGGGACCTCAAGTGCGACGTCCGCGAATTCCTCGTCAATTTCGTCCGCGACAACTACCCGGACGCCCTTCCCCGGTTCCGCGTCGAGGCCCCGGAAACGCGCGCCGGGGTGGCCTGGACCAACGACCAGGACCGCGACCGGCGATAAATGCGTGGCATTTCCGGCAGCCCCCGGTCTACCGTTGATCTCGTTCCGGAACGACATTCACGAAACGACGAGAAAGGCGGCGGCCATGTGCGGACCTCGACCCTCCAGGCCGTCCGGCAACCGGCCTGAGCTGCGGCCAAGGCTTTCCCGGTGATTCCACGGAGAATCGACCAGGAAAGCCGTCCCGGCCTCCGCCGGGGCGGCTTCGTTGATTTCATGACCGAGTGTGGGGCAGTTTGGTCAGCCCGCCTGCCTTGGGAGCAGGAGCACCGCAGGTTCGAATCCTGCCACTCGGACGTACGGCCCTGAAAGAAAAGGGCCGTGGGCTTCGGCCTGGCCGACGGGAATGGCGCCCCCCGGCCGGACACGAGCCCCCGCCCCCGGGTCCGGCCTGCGCCGGGCCGGCCCGGGGCCCACCTCTCCTCACCCGCCCAGTGAGCCGGCCACCCGGAACAGCAGCTCCTCCCGGCCGGGCCGGCCGACGAGCTGCAGCCCGACCGGCAGGCCGTCCACCGAGCCGGCCGGCACGGTCAGCGCGGGCAGGCCGAGCACGTTCCACGGGCTGGTCAGGGCCAGCAGCGCGGCCCGGACGGCGACGGCCCGCCCGTCCAGCTCGGTCTGACGCTGCTCCAGCGGCGGCGCGACGAGCGGCACGGCCGGCAGCGCCAGCACGTCATGGTCGTCGAACAGCGACTCCGCCGCGGCGGCCAGCGCGGGCCGCTCGTCCAGGGCCTTGACGTAGGCCCAGGCGGGCAGGTCCATCGCCGCGCGCAGCCGGTCGAGCACCTCGGGGTCGAACAGCTCGGGCGCCCTGGCCATCCGGTCGGCGTGCACGGCGGACGCCTCCGCGCCCTGGACCGTCGCGTACGTCTCCCGCAGCTCCTCGGCCAGCTCCCCGGGCAGCCGGACCTCGTCCAGCCCCGCGCCCGCCGCCGCCCGCGCCACCGCCACAACGCGCGGGTCGCAGGGCGACAGGACGGCGGGGTCGAGCCACCCCACCCGCACCGCCGCCGCCGCCTCACCGGAACTGTCACGGGCGGGCGGCGGCCCGCCGGTCGCGAGCTGCCGGTAGGCGACCAGGCAGTCCAGCGGGTTCGCGGCCAGCACGCCGACGTGGTCGAACGTCCGGGACAGGGGGAACACCCCGGCGGTGGGGATCGCGTCGTAGGCGGGCTTGAACCCGGCGATCCCGCACAGAGCGGCAGGGATGCGCACCGAACCGCCCGTGTCGGTGCCGAGCGCGAGCGGCACCATGCCCGCCGCCACGGCCGCCGCGCTGCCGCCGCTCGACCCGCCGGACATGCGCCCGGGGTCGCGCGGGTTGCGCGAGGGGCCGTTGGCCGAGCGGTCGCCGGTGGGGCCGTACGCGAACTCGTGCGTCGTGGTCTTGCCGACGATCACCGCTCCGGCCCCGCGCAGCAGCGTCACGCAGGCGGCGTCGGCCTCGGCGACGTGTCCGGCGAAGTGCCGCGACCCCATCGTGCAGGGCAGCCCCGCGACGTCGATGAGGTCCTTCACGGCGACCGGCACGCCGTGCAGCGGGCCGCGGTCGGTGCCCGCGGCCAGCTCCTGGTCCGCGCGCCGGGCGGCGGCCGTCGCGCCCACCGGGTCCACGGTGACGAAGGCGCCGAGCGCGGGATCCAGGGTGACGGCCGCGTCGAGCGCCAGCCGGGCCAGCTCGGCGGCGGTGGTCCGGCCGGCGCGCAGGTCACGGGCCAGGTCGGTGACGGAGCGGCCGGTGAAGGGGCCGGGCGGTGTGGGCGGCATGAGGTCCTCTCCGGACGGATCACGGCGACCCCGCCGTGTGCGGGCGGGCGTCCGGAGCAGACTACGCGTCCGGGCCCTGCGACCGGCGTTCCGGGGGATTCCGGAGTGGCCGGAGAAGGCCGGACTTCGCCGGGGTGGCACCGGAAAGCGCCGAGTCCCTTCCTGGCGTGGCGTTACACGGCGGTACGGAGGCGATTACGTACAGTGAGCAGCGATGTCACTCCGTGATCCAGGGGGATTCATGAAAGCCAAGCTCATCGTGGCCGGCGGCTTCGCCGTCGCCGCGCTGTTCGGCATGGCGGGGGCGGCCAACGCCAACGACCACCACGAGAAGTGCGACCTGAGCACGTCCGACGACTCGACCGCGCTCCGCATCACGCCGTGGGGCGTGTCCGCCGGACACCGTGACGCTGAGGCCTGCGAGCACCGCAGGGACTACTACGGGCGTCCCCACGACGGCTACAACTGGGGCTACTGGGGGGGCCGCGGCTACTGGCCGGGCGGTTGGGCGTACGGCCTGGGCGCCGGCGTCGGCATCTGAGGTCGCATCACCTGAGCCCGGGCCGCGCCCTGCGTGGCCCGGGATCCTGCGTTACCGGGCGCCTGCGGCGCCCGGTGCTCCCACGCCCCCCGCCGACCGGCCGGGCCCGGAGCCGTCCGCCACGCGATGAGCACGCTCGCGGGCGGCCGGGCTGATCCGGACCGCCGCCGCCCGGTACGCGGCCGGCCCCGAACGCGGACCGGCCCCTCCCGCGCCCTAACGGTCGACGATCTCGTTCTTGCCGATGACCACGACCCCGCCGCGGGTCAGCGCGAAGCGGGTGCGGTCGTAGTCGAGGTCGAAGCCGATGCGCGCGCCGTCGGGGATCACCACGTTCTTGTCGATGATCGCCTTGCGCACGATCGCGCCCCGGCCCACCTTGACGTTCTCCATCAGCACGGAGTCCTCCACCAGCGAGTGCGAGTGGAGCACGACCTTCGGCGACAGGATCGAGCGCATCGCCATGCCGCCCGAGACGATCACGCCGGGGGAGACCAGCGAGTCGATCGCCCGGCCCACCCGGTCGCCGTCGTTGTGCACGAACTTGGCCGGGGGCAGCGGGTCGTGCCCGGTGAAGATCGGCCACTTGTCGTTGTACAGGTTGAAGATCGGGTGGGCGGAGATGAGGTCCATGTGGGCCTCGTAGTAGGCGTCGAGGGTCCCCACGTCGCGCCAGTAGCCGCGGTCGCGCTCGCTGGAGCCGGGCACGATGTTGTTCTTGAAGTCGTAGACGTCCGCGCCGCCGGACTTGACCAGCATCGGGATGATGTTGCCGCCCAGGTCGTGCTTGCTGGTCGGGTCGAGCGCGTCCTCGCGCAGCGCGTCGATCATGGCCTGCGTCTTGAAGACGTAGTTGCCCATCGAGGCGTAGACCTCGTCGGGGGAGTCGGCCAGGCCCACGGCGTCCTTCGGCTTCTCCCTGAAGGCCACGATGCGGCGGCCCTCGGGGTCGGTCTCGATCACGCCGAACTGGTCGGCCAGCGACAGCGGCTGGCGGATCGCCGCCACCGTCACGTCCGCGCCCGAGTCCTCGTGCTGCTCGACCATCTGCCGCGGATCCATGCGGTAGATGTGGTCGGCGCCGAACACGATCACGTGCTCGGGCATCTCGTCGTAGATCAGGTTCAGGTTCTGGAACAGCGCGTCCGCAGAACCGGAGAACCAGCGCGGCCCGAGCCGCTGCTGGGCGGGCACGGGGGTCACGTAGTTGCCCAGCATCGCCGACAGCCGCCAGGTACGGGAGACGTGCCTGTCGAGGCTGTGGTTCTTGTACTGGGTCAACACCACGATCTTCAGGAAGCCGCCGTTCGCGAGGTTCGACAGCACGAAGTCGATCAGCCGATACATCCCCCCGAACGGCACCGCCGGTTTGGCCCGATCCGCCGTGAGCGGCATGAGCCTCTTGCCCTCTCCACCTGCCAGCACAACCGCAAGCACCCTCCGGGACCTCATGTCCAGGACGCTACCCGTAAATGGCCGTTCTATCGACGAAACCGCGCACTGTGCTGTGCCGCCGTGTCCTGACTTATCCGCGTAGAGCAGGGGCCGGACTTACCGACATTGGGCTGTATCGATGTGTTCCCTATGCTTGCGTCGGTTCACAAGTGCGGTGCCGGAGTTGATGGTCGGCGCAAAACTTGCCGCTCGCTGGAGGGCGGCGGGCCCGGCGCGTCGTAAGGTCGTGGGCATGCGTGTTGATCTGCTCAGCAGGGAGTACCCGCCGGACGTCTACGGCGGCGCCGGGGTGCACATGGAGTACCTGGCCAGGGAGCTGCGCAAGCTGGCCGACGTCCGCGTGCGCTGCTTCGGAGCCGATCGCGAGGAGCCCGGCGTGTCGGCCTACCGGGTGCCCGGCGGCCTGGAGCGGGCCAACGCCGCCCTCCAGGTGCTCGGCGTCGACCTGGAGATGGCCGCCGCCTGCGAGGGCGCGGACGTCGTCCACTCCCATACCTGGTACGCCAACTTCGCCGGGCATGTCGCCAAGATGCTCCACGGCGTGCCGCACGTCGTCACCACCCACAGCCTGGAGCCGCTGCGCCCGTGGAAGGCCGAGCAGCTCGGCGGCGGCTACACGGTCTCGTCGTGGGCCGAGCGCACCGCCCTGGCCGCCGCCGACGCGGTGATCGCGGTCAGCGAGGGCATGCGCCGCGACGTGCTGGCCGCCTACCCCGAGATCCCGCCCGGCCGGGTCACCGTCATCCACAACGGCATCGACACCGCCCAGTACGCCCCCGACCCCGGCCTCGACGTGCTGAAGAAGCACGGCGTCGACCCCGACCGGCCCTACGTGATCTTCGTCGGCCGCATCACCCGGCAGAAGGGCCTGGTGCACCTCCTGCACGCCGCCCGCTCGTTCGACCCGGCCGCCCAGCTCGTCCTGTGCGCGGGCGCGCCGGACACGCCGGAGATCGCCGCCGAGGTGACCGGGCTGGTGCGCGGCCTCGACCGCGACGGCGTGCTCTGGATCTCGGAGATGCTGCCCAAGCCGGAGGTCATCCAGCTCCTCACGCACGCGTCGGTCTTCGTCTGCCCGTCGGTCTACGAGCCGATGGGCATCGTCAACCTGGAGGCCATGGCCTGCGAGACGCCGGTGGTGGCCACCGCGACCGGCGGCATCCCCGAGGTGGTCGCCGACGGCGAGACGGGCCTGCTGGTGCCGATCGACCAGGGCCCCGACGGCACCCCGCACGACCCCGAGGCGTTCGCCGCCGACCTGGCCGAGCGGGTCAACGCGCTGCTGGCCGACCCGGCGCGGGCCGCCGAGATGGGCCGCGCCGGCCGGGCCAGGGCCGTCGAACACTTCTCCTGGGAGCGCATCGCCCGGCGCACCCTCGACCTCTACGCCTCCCTGCGCCGGGACTGAGCGCGTGGGCTGGGACCTGGAGACCCCCGAGGGCGGGCGCCTGAGCGTCAACGCCTGGAACTGGCGTCCGACCCTGTCCCTGCTGGAGGAGGCGCGGGTGCTCGACCCCGAGACCGCGTGCCTGCTCGGCTTCAACGGCCGCATGACGCTCACCGGCGCCGACGCGAGCCGCATCGCGGCCTTCCTCGACGACTACCTGGGCGGCCTGCCCGAGCACGGACGGGTCCGGCTCGACGGCGAGGTGACCGAGGAGCCCGACGACCACCGCCTCCACCGCGACGACCTGGCGCTCAATTACTCGGCCACCGCCTCCTGGCTGCGCGACCTGCGCGACTTCTGCCGGGCGGCCCCCAACGGCTTCACCTGCATGTAGGGGTGGTGGCGGGTCAGCGGGTGAGCCAGAGGGCGGGCCTGGTCAGCTCGCCCTCGGGGCCGGTCCAGCCCGCCGCGTACACCTCGGTCGTGCCGGGGCGGCGGGCCAGGGCGGTGACCGTGCCGCGCACGCTCGTCGTCGTCCAGCGGCCGGCCGCGTAGTGGTGCAGCCGGGAGCGGGTCGAGTCGAGCACCCACAGCCCCGCCCGGCCGTCGGGCTCGGCCTCGGTGAAGGCCGCGCCCTCCGGGCCCCAGCGGCACCGCCAGGCCGAGCCGTCCCAGTGCAGGGCCAGCGGGCGGCGGCGTTCCAGGGGCTCGCCCTGCTCGTCGTACTCGTCGGGCGGGAACCAGGACACCCCGCCGACCACCCACACGTCGTCCGGCCCGAGCACGGCCACGTCGCCGAGCTCCGTACGGGCCGACCGCGCGCCCTCGGGCGCCCCCGGCTCGGGCAGGTGCACCGCCTGCCACGCGGCGCCGTTCCAGCGGGCCGCGGGGTCGTGCGCGGTCTCGCCCACCGTCCACACGTCCGCGCCCTCGCCGCCGAGGGCGCGCGCCGGGGCGGGCAGCCGGTACGCGCGCCAGGCCGAGCCGTCCCAGCGCAGCGCGTCGCGCCCGGACACGGCCCACGGGCCGCTCGCCGCGGTGCCGTGCAGGCCGATGGCCGAGGCGCCCTCCTTGAGCGGCGTGGAGGCGCTCACGGCGCCGTCCGCGACGTCGGCGACCAGGCCGGGACGTTCGTCGTCGCCGGTCCCGAAGGCCCACGCCCGCTCGCCCGAGACCGCCCCGACGGCGGCCACCGTCATCCGGGACGGCAGCGCGTACGTGCGCCAGCGGGCGCCGTCCCACCGGCCCAGCCCGCCGGACGTCGTCTCCATCCCGGCGGACGTCTCGCGCTGGACGGAACGCACCGCCCACACCGCCCCGTCGGGGGCGACCGCGAGCCGGTCGAGCGTGCCGTGCCCGTCGCCCGCCGGGAGCGTCCGCCACGGTGACCGTACGGGCTCGGCGCGCAGGTCGTCGCCGCCGGGCCGGGGGCAGCGGGCCTGGACCGTGAGGCTCACCGCCGGAGCGGACGGGACGTCCCGCCCAGCGGGCCCGGCGCAGGCCGGGAGCGCCAGCAGCACGCCGAGACCGGCCGCGCGGGCACGTACGGAACGCCGCACCTCGCCCCCTTAGTGATCACCGGCAGAATACGCTCAACCCTGCCCACGAGACCACGCGTGACGCCGATCAGGTCTGCGAAATGTAGTGGAGGATGACGTTGTGCACGTGGTGGGCCTTGTTGTCGCCGCGGAAGTCCACCTCGTAGGTGTGCGTGCCGACGTGGATGGCGATGGCGCCCGAGGAGAAGAACCCGCCCGCCAGTGACTTGTTGCTCACGACGCTCACCGCCGAGATCTTGGCGTAGGGGATGCTGGTGATCGCGATGCGCTTGCCCACGAACGACTTGTCCTGCACGATCACCCGCCGGTCCGTGAGCCCCAGGAACCCGGTGCCCGCCCCGATCGCGTCGTAGACGGCGATGATCTGCTCCCCGGGGAGCAGGCCGCTCTCGATCTGCTTGAACTGCTCTTTGCGGTCGTAGGGGATGTCAGCCATGCCCGGCCAACGAACGGGACGGGCTCCCGCGTTCCGCACCGGGCTCAGGGCCCCGCCGGATGGGCGGACGGGTCGTGCGGGAGGTCGAGCAGGCAGCGGCAGGCGCCGGGCGGCCGCGGCAGCCCGAACAGCACCCGGACCTGGGCCGGAGCGGGTGGCGCGGGGCGGAGCAGGCTTGTCAGGAGGCGGCGGATCATGCTTCCCAGCGTCGTGGTGAAGCCCGTGCCCGGTCCAACACCGGAAATATCGCGATTGACGCGCTTTTGTGGTTAATGTGGCGTCGTGGATCTGCACCCCCGGCTGCTGCGCGTCTTCGTCGCCGTCGCCGAGGAGCTGCACTTCGGGCGCGCCGCCGCGCGGCTCTTCCTGGCCCAGCAGGCGCTCAGCCGGGACGTGCGCACGCTGGAGACCCGGCTCGGGACGCCGCTGTTCGTCCGGTCCACCCGCCGGGTGGAGCTGACCTGCGCCGGCGCCCGGCTGCTGCCCGGTGCGCGGCGGCTGCTGGCGCTGCACGACGAGGTCGTCGCCGACGTGCTCGGCGCCGGCCGCCCGCTGCTCGTGGACGTCACCATGCAGGGCCCCGACCTGCCCGAGCCGCTGGTCAGAGCCCGCGAGCTGGCCCCCGGGGTCGAGATGCTGGCCCGCTTCCACGGCGGCCGGCCGCGGGCGCGGCGGCGATGCTGGACGGACGGCTCGACGTGTCGTTCGGACGCTTCGCCGGCCTGCCCCCGGACGTGCGCGCCCGGCTGGCCCAGGTCCCGGTGCGCCTGCAGCCCCTGGCCGTGCTCCTGCCGGAGGACCACCCGCTGGCCGAGTTGGACGCCGTGCCGCTCGGCGCGCTGGCCGCCTTCCCGCTGGACGTCATGGCCGGGAACGCCGGCACGCGGGAGTGGAGCGACCTGGGGGAGCGGCTGGCCGAGGCGTTCGGGCTGCGGCTGGCCCGGCCGCACGCCGCGCCCGTGGGGGCTGCGGAGATGGGGCACTACCTGCGCCGGCATCGCGAGCCCGTGCTGGCCAGTGTGGGGATCGGCGGGATCCCGGGCGCGGTGAACCGGCCGCTGGCCGAGCCCGTGCCGCTCGGCCTGCAGAACCTGGTGCATCCCAAGGGCCTGCGGCACCCGGGTCTCGCCGCGCTCCTGGCCGCCGTCGCCGAGCTGGGACGGGCCCGCCACTGGCTGCGCCGCCCGCCGGGCTCCTGGCTCCCCGAGGCCGACGAGGCCCTGGTGACCGCCCTGGTGACCGCCCGGGAGGCCGGCGAGGCCCGGTGACTGCCTAGGTGGCGCGTTCGAGCACGACCACCGGGATCCGGCGGTCGGTCTTCTCCTGGTATTCGTCGTACTGGGGCCAGGTGCTGGTCATCGTCCGCCACATCTCGGGCTTCTCCTCCTCCGAGGCGGTGCGGGCGTGGGCCTTGAACCTGTCGCCCTTGACCTGCACCTCGACGTCGGGGTGGGCCAGCAGGTTCTTGTACCACTGGGGATCCTCGGGGTCGCCGCCCTTGGAGGCGACCACGAGGAAGTCGTCACCGAACCGCTGGTAGATCAGCGGCGTGGTGTACGGCTTGCCGGAGTTACGCCCCTTGGTGGTCAGGAGCAGCACGGTGGTGTTGTTCCAGTCGTGCCCCTCCGCGCCGTCGGTGGCCTGATAGCGCTGCACGTGTTCCTTGCCATAGAGCATGCCTCTGGACTACCCCGCCCGTGGGTGTCCTCACCGGGCCGCGCCGACCAGCTCGGCGGCCCGCCGGCTGTCGACGGGCAGGGCCGAGTCGGGGGTGCGCTCGCGCACGTCGCGGTCGCGGATCGCGAAGACGGCGGGCGCCGCGCCCACGTCGCCGTAGCGCTCGGTCACCGCCGCGCCGATCGCCCGCCGTACGCCGGCCACCACCTCGCGGACGCCGGGCCCGGACGTGACGAGGTGGCCGAGCATCCCGGCGAAGCGCAGCTCGTCGTCGGCGGCGGGCCGCTGCGCCGGCAGCACCGGCCGGTCGAGCCAGAACACGTTGCCGGACAGGACCGCCTCGGAGCCGTCGGGGCCGAGCACCCGCGCCGTGCGGGCCAGCAGCTCACCGAACTCGGCCAGGTCCGCGTGCGGCGGGAGGTCGGTGGTGACGAACAGGGGCACGATCAGCGAGTCAGGCATGCGGCTATCCCTCCGTGAGGAGGCTCATCGTAGGACGTGCCACCGACAATTCCGCCGCGCGCCACTCGCCGTCCACGCGTCGCCGCTAGCGTTCGGTCCATTCGTCCTGGATCGCCGCGTGCACGATGGAGTCGCGCCAGCCGTGCGGGGTGTGCACGTGGTGCCGGATCCGTCCCTCCTCGACCATGCCGGCCGTCAGCATGGCGAGCTGGGCGGGCAGGTTGGCCGGCGACCTCGCGCCCCAGACGCGGTGCAGCCCGAGCTGCTTGAAGCCGAACGACAGCAGCAGCCGGACCAGGTCGGTGCCGATGCCGCGGCCCCACTGGTCGGGGTGGAGGCCGAAGCCGATCTCGCCGCTGTGGGGCAGGTCGGGGTCGATCTTCAGGCGGGCCACGCCGATCACGTGCCGCCGGTCGGCGTCCACGACGGCCAGCACGTAGAGGCGGCGCGGCTCGGCGGCGGCCGCCTCCATGGCCTGGCCGACCAGGGCGGCGACCTCCTGCACGCTGCGCGGCGCGAACGGCATGTGCTGCGTGGCCGCCGGATCGCCGTAGACGGAGTGCAGCGGGACGACGTCGGCGTCGGTGAGGTCACGAAGTCCGATTCGCTCGCCGATGACCGTCACGCGCCGCATGCGCAGAAGGTAACGCGACTGTAGCGATCTTTACAAGGGTGTCAAGTCGCCAGCTGACTGCCGTAAGCCCGCGCGACAAGTTCGGCGACGGCGCTGTGCGCGCCCAGCGGCTCGGCGTGACCGGCCTCGACGGCGGCGGCGGCGCGCTCGACGATCTCCACCGGGGCCTCGTGGCCGATCAGGCAGGGCGCGATGGCCAGCCGCTCGGCCCCGGCGGCGCGCAGGCGCTGGGCGGCGACCTCCACGCCGGGCTCGCTGTCCAGCGAGGCGGCGACGACCGGCAGCGTGAGCCTGGAGGCCAGCAGCACGGCCGTGGCCTGGACGGCGTGCACCGCGCGCTCGCCGCCCACCGTGCCGAGGATGACGGCGTCGACGGGGCTGGAGACGTTGAGCAGGCGGACGCGGTCGGCCCTGGCCAGGCCGCGCTCGGCCAGCCTGATGTGCAGGGCCTCGGCGAGCAGCGGGTGGGGGCCGAGCGCCTCGGTGGCGACCGCGCCGGAGCCGGCGGCCGCGATGGCCTTGCCGATCTCGGCCATGACGACCGGGTCGTCCCAGGTGAGCAGGGGCACCACGACGGCGTCGCGGCCCGCGGGCAGCGAGTCTGCCAGGTCGGCGACGGCGGTCAGCCGCACCTCGATCTGCGGGTTGTCGACCCGGACCACGGCCGCGATCTCTTCGGCCACGCCGCCGGTGCCGCCGGGGGTGGCCAGCACGAGCATGGGCGCGTCCGGCGGCAGGGACGTGGGCACGGGGCGGCGGTGCCGGCCGCCGCCGGGCCGGGGGGAACGTTCACGTACAGGCAGGCTCACAGGCGCGCAGTTTATGCCTATTCGCGGGTGGTTGTTCTGTGAATCGGGAGCGATTCCGTCACAACGGGAATGCTGTGATCGAGATCACATCGTGACCGCCGTCGCCGTTGACGAACACCCCTGAGAAGGGCAACTCTGAGGCAACTAGAAACGCGTTCTAGAGCGACCGTCACACACCGTCCCCGGAGGATGGGAATGAAGCCGTTCTATGTCCGCGAGCTGAGCGTGTACCCGGTCGGTCGCCGGCGGATCTTCCTGCTGGCGATAGCCGTGCTGGCGAGCCTGGTGGCCAACTTCGAGACCACGCTCGCCACGATCCTGCCGCTGCTGATGAAGGACCTGGGCATGTCGCTCACGGTCTACGGCCTGCTCGCCGCGGGGTCGGTCCTGATCGGCGGCCTGTCGGCGGGCGTCGGCGGCATCCTGTCCGACCGCTGGGGACGGGTCACGCTCCTGGTGCCCACCCTCACCGTCACGGCGGCCTGCAACTTCCTGCTCGCCACCGTGGACACCGTGGCCGGCCTGTTCTGGGTGCGCTGCCTGATGTTGTTCATCGAGGGCGCCGGGATCACCATCACCGCCTCCCTCGTCCGCGACTTCTCCCCGCGCCTCGGCCGCGCCCAGGCGTTCGCGTTCTGGACGTGGGGGCCGGTCGGGGCGTCCTTCCTGGCCTCGTTCATCGCCGGGTTCACGCTGCCGCTGTTCGACAACGCCTGGCAGTCGCAGGCGATCATCATGGGCGTCGTCTCGCTGGCCATGTGCGCGGTCATCGTCTGGAAGATCGCCGAGCCGTCGGCCGCGCTGCGGGCCCAGGTGCTCGACGCCGAGGAGGCCGTCGCGGCGGAGGAGAAGGTCGACGCCGGACGGGTGCGCGAGCTGTTCCGGCATCCCCACCTGTGGGCCCACGTCCTGGGCAACACCGGCTGGCAGGTGCTCTACTGGACGTTCGCGATCTTCGGGCAGACGATCCTGGTGGAGGCGTTCGGCCTGGAGCCCGCGGGGGCCAACCGGGTGGTGGCGCTCGGCATCGTGCTCAACGCGGTGGCCGTGGTCGTCGTCGGCCGGGTCTCCGACCGGCTGCGGCTGCGCAAGCCGTTCACGGCCGCCGGCACCGCGCTGACCGTGCTCACCCTGGCCTACTTCATCGGCCTGGTCGGCCCCGGCGTCTCCGCGGGGCACGTCACCGCCGTCTACGCGCTGCTCTTCCTGTTCATGGGCGTCGCGTACGTGCCGTGGATGGCCAACTTCTCCGAGAACGCCGAGGACGTCGAGTCGCGCCTGCAGGGCTCGGCGCTGGGGATCTGGGGCATGGTCGTCCGCGTCATGATCGTGGTGCTGCTGGTCGTCTCGCCCATGGTGGTCTCCGCGGGCGGCTGGGGCACCTGGCTCGCCGTGGCGCTGGCCGGGCAGGTCGTGTTCCTGGCCTCGATGGCGGCGTTCAAGGGCGACTGGCGCAGACGCCCGCGGGTCACCGAGCCCGAGACCGCCGTCTGAGAGCGGCGCCTGAGACCGCCGTCCGAGCGGCTCGCGTGGGCGGCGGTGGCAGCCGCCGCCCACGCCTTCGCGGCGTTCCCGCCTTCCTCCGCCCTCAGGCGAAGGGACCCACCTGGCCGGGCAGCCTCCTGGCGGTGCCGCTCTCGCCGGCGGCGATGTCCAGGTCGCGGGTTTCCGGGGCGATGGCCAAACCTACGGTGGTGACGGCCAGCGCGACAACCACGTACAGGGACACGGCGAGGGTGGTGCCGTACAGGTCGAAGAGCTTGAGCGCGATGATCGGGGCCAGCGCGCCGCCGACGATCCCGGCCACCTGGTAGCCCATGGACGCGCCGCTGTAGCGCAGCCGGGTGCTGAACAGCTCGGCGATGAAGGCGGCCTGCGGGCCGTACATGGCGGCGTGGGCGGCCAGCGCGACCACCGCCGCCAGCACGATCAGCGGGAACGACTTCGTGTCCAGCAGCGGGAAGAACGCGAACACCCACACGGCCGCCGCCAGCACGCCCGCGAAGTAGACCGGCCGCCGGCCCAGCCGGTCCGACAGCGCGCCGAACAGCGGGATCAGGCCGAGCTGCAGCACCGAGCCGATCAGCACCGCGTACAGCGCCACCGACCGCTCCAGCTTCAGCTGCCCGGTGAGGTAGACGATGATGTACGCGGTGAAGGTGTAGAAGGCCACGTCCACCCCGATGCGCGCGGTGAACGCCGACAGCAGCGCCCGCGGATGCGTGCGCAGCACCTCGACCAGCGGCATCCTGGCCGTGGCGCCGTGCTTCTCGACGCGGGAGAACAGCGGCGACTCGGTGACCCGCGTGCGCACCCACAGCCCGACGAGCACCAGCACGCCCGACAGCAGGAACGGCACCCGCCATCCCCACGACTGGAAGGCCGCGTCCGACAGGACGAAGGACAGGATCGCGAGCAGGCCGGTGGCCAGCACGTACCCGGCGGGCACGCCGACCTGCGGCCAGCTCGCGTTGAAGCCGCGCCGCCTGCTGTCGCCGTGCTCCAGCGACATGATCACCGCGCCGCCCCACTCGCCGCCGAGCCCGAAGCCCTGGACGAAGCGGAGCACGGCCAGCAGGACGGGCGCGGCCACCCCCACGCTCGCGTAGCCGGGAAGCACGCCGATGAGGAACGTGGACAGCCCCATCAGCAGCAGCGTCACGACCAGCACGGTCTTGCGGCCGGCCCGGTCGCCGAAGTGCCCGAACACCACGCCGCCGAGCGGCCTGGCGACGAACGCGACGGCGTTGGTGGTCAGGGCCGCCAGCGTCGCGTTGAGCGGGTCGAGCGACGGGAAGAACAGCTTGCCGAAGACCAGCGTCGCGGCCGTGGTGTAGAGGAAGAAGTCGTACCACTCCAGGGACGTGCCGACGAGGGCGGCGAGGATCACCCGGCGGGTCTGGTGCGCGGAGCTTGACATCGAAGGCTCCCAGATGGTCGAGGGGATAGTTTCAACGTAAGGATTGTTGAACAATTCGACAAGAGGTTTGCTCCATGATTCCCTGGCGAACGTGGAAGACGTGGTCGCGGACCTCGCCCGGCACCGGTCGAGACTGAGCCGCAGCAGCACGGCCGAGCGCGTGGCCGACATCCTCCGCGACAGCATCATCGAAGGCGCCTTCCCGCCGGGCGAGCGGCTGTCGGAGGAGGCCATCTCCGAAGGGCTCGGCGTCTCGCGCAACACGCTGCGCGAGGCGTTCCGCCTGCTCGGCCACGAACGCCTGCTCGACCACCGGCTCAACCGGGGCGTCTTCGTCCGGCTCCCGTCCGTGGAGGACGTCTCCGACCTCTACACGATGCGGCGGGTGCTCGAAGGGGCCGCCGTCCGGCGCTCGGCGTCGCGGCAGGCGCTGGCGCTCATCGAGGAGGCCGTGCGCGACGCCGAGCGGGCCGCCGCCCAGGGCGACTGGCAGGGCGTCGGCACCGCCAACATCCGCTACCACCAGGCCCTGGTCGGCCTGCACGGCAGCCCCCGCCTCGACGAGGCCATGCGGCAGCTCCTGGCCGAGCTGCGCCTGGTCTTCCACGTGATGGACAACCCGCGCGCCTTCCACGAGCCGTTCATCGACCGCAACCGCGCGCTGCTCGCCCTGCTGGCGGCCGGCCGCGCCGAGGAGGCGGCGGCCTACCTCGACGACTACTTCGACGAGGCCGAGCGGCTTCTCATCCACGCCTACCAGCCGAACGGGTAGCGTTTCCGCATGGACCGGATCTTCTCCCTGGACGAGGCGCGCGCCCTGCTGCCCGGCATCATCGCCGAGGCGCGGGAGATCGTCGCGGGCCGCGCCGACCTGGCCGAGATCGCCTTCGACCGGGAGGCCGCCGGTGGGTCGCGGCTCGGCGGGCTGCCCGAGATCAAGGCGATCGAGGCGCGCATCGAAGAGACGCTGACCCGGTGGAGCGAGCAGGGGATCGAGGTCAAGGGCGTCGCGCCGCTGCTGATCGACTTCCCCTCGGTGCTCGGCGGGGCGTCGGTACGGCTGTGCTGGATCGAGGGGGAGCCCGAGCTCGCCTGGTACCACCGTACGGATCTGGGCTTCGCGGGGCGGCGCCCGCTGCCCTGAAGCGTGGCCTACATGTGACCAACTCGCCACCGTGCCCATGGGTCTAACCAGGTGAGCGAAAGGATCACCACTCATGAGGCTATCCTCAGCGGCCGTCGCGCTCCTCGCGCCGGCGGTCGCCGGCGGGCCGGGGCTCCCGGCCGCCGCCACACCCGCGCACACCGGGCCGCCGCAGGCCCGCGCGGCCTGGGTCACCGCCTGCGAGCTGCCCGTCGAGGGCACGTCCCCGTGCGGCCCCTGGCACCTGCTCCTCCGTGACGGCCGCAAGGTCACCGTGGGCGACTCCGCCGCCCGCGCCAAGGGCCGCGCGACCTCCCTGTTCGCCCTCAGCGGCGACGGCCGGACGATCGTCTACCGGCGGGCCCGCGACCACCGACTGGTCGTACGGGCGGCGGCCGGCGGCCCGGTCAGGGAACTGCCCAGATCCCTCCGGCCCGGCGAGGACGACGCCCTCCACCTGTCACCGGCCGGCGACCGGGTCCTCGTCGGCCGCCAGGGCCACGTCAAGGTGCTCACCCTGGCCACCGGCGAGATCACCGGCCTGACCGTCAAGGGCGAGCCGGCCGGCTTCAGCGGCGACGGGGACGAGGTGCTCACCACCCGCGACCTGAGCGACGGCACCAGATGGCTCCACTCCTACGGGCTCGACGGCCACGCGCTCAGGAGCCCGGCCCCCCAGTTCGTCGCCAACGCCGTGACCCTCGCGCTGTCCGCCGACGGGCACACCGTCGCCGCGTTCAGCTCCGGCGGCAGCCGTGGCGGTCCGCCCCGGATGCGCACGTACGACCTGGAGACCGCCCGGCTCGCCGACGGCGTGAACCTGCCCCTCGCCGGCGACGCCTCGCCCGACCACGCCCGCTGGACGCCTGACGGAAGGCTCGCCGCCTACTCCTACGACAGCAGCACCACGAAGTCGACGGTGGTACGGGTGCTCACCGTCGACCCCGCTTCCGGCCAGGCCCGCCGTACGGACACGTACAAGGTGGGCCCCGACCCTCACACCATCGTGTTCCCGGGGGAGTGACCATCGTGAGAATCGTCCCTTTGCTGACCGCAGCCCTGCTCACCCTCACCGCCGTGCCGGCCGCCGCCCAGGCCGCGCCGCACCACGGCCACGACAGCATCCGGTACGCCTCCGTCAAGGGCTGCCCGGACAAGGACGGCGCGTCCAGGCCCTGCGGGCAGTGGCGGCTGGTCATGCACGACGGCAGGCGCATGACGCTGCCCGACGCCCAGGTCGTCGCGCTCGACGCCAGGCGCAGGTCCACCGTCACCTCGCCGGCGCCGATCGCGGTCAGCGGCGACGGGCAGCGCGTGGCGTACCTCACCAAGGCCGGGCGGCCGGCCGTACGCGTGCTCGGCGGCGGCGTCACGCTGCTGCCCAAGGACGCGCTGCCGCGGGTCGCCCAGAACGAGGTGACGCTGCAGCTGTCCGGCGACGGCGCGCGGCTGGCCGTCGTGGTCCAGAGCGACAGGCCCGCCGCCACGAAGATCTTCGACACCGCGACCGGCGCCCTGCTCGGCACCGTGCCCGCCGACGAGACCCTCCTCGGGTTCAGCGGCGACGGCGACGAGGTGCTGTCCACGATCGAGTCCGACGACTCCGTCACCGACCTGGTCGTCCGCGACCAGACGGGCGAGCATCTCGTACGCGTCACGCCGCCGCAGGTCGTGGCCGCCAACGGCCCGCAGGCGCTGGCCGGCGACGGGCACACGGCGGCGGTCCTGATCCGCGGCAGGAAGACCGAGCTGCTCACCTACGACCTCGCCACCGACGAGGTCACCGGACGCAGGAAGATCAAGCTGCCGGACGGCGAGCTCAGCATGATCGACTGGACCGGCGACACGCAGGTCACGCTGCACCTGGTGTCCGGCTCGTCCAGGATGACCATCGTCCAGGTCGACACCGGGACGGGCGCCGTACGGGTCAGGGACCGGTACACCGTCCTCAAGGACAGCTTCGTCTTCGCCGCCTGCGGCGGCTGACGCCGAAGCACGCCGGGCACGGTCCACGGTGGTGCAGGGTCGGTGGTGGTGCAGGGTCCGCGGTGGGGCAGGGGGAGCCCCGCCGTGGATACGCTTGCCGCGTGGAGGTTCACTCGACCAGGGCGATGGCCGTCAGAGCCGTCGAGCTGTGCGTGGCGCTGCTGCACGAAGAGCCGACGCCCGCCTCGGTGACGGACGTCCTGCGCCGCCACGGCGAACACGGCGACCTGGGCCTCGACGACTCTGACGTGGCCGCGATGCGCGCGGCTGCGGCCCGGTTGCGCGACGTGCTGGGCGCGCGCGACGCCGGGGAGGCGGCGGACCTGCTCAACCGCCTGCTCGCCGGGACCGCCCGGCCGCCCAGGCTGACCAGCCATCGGGGCACGACGTCCTGGCATCTGCACGTCGACAGCGGCGACGACGCGCCGTGGGCCGAGTGGTTCCTGGCCTCCTCGGCGATGGCCCTGGCCGTGCTGGTCGCCGACCATCAGCGCGTTCCGGGCGGGTTGTGCGCGGCCGCGGGGTGCGGACGGCCGTACCTCGACCTGGGCGGCGGCAGCCCCCGCCGCTACTGCGGCACCCGCTGCGCCACCCGCGCCCGCGTAGCCGCCCACCGCGCCCGCCCCCAGACAGCCCCCTGACGCCAGCACCCGCCGCGCCCGCCCCGGCTCGCCCGCTGACGCCCAAGCTCACCAAGCCCCCCGGATCGCCTGCTGACGTCCGCGTTCACCGCGCCCACCCTCAGGCTGGCCGCTGACGCCGTGCCCGCTGCGCCCCCAGACTGGCTGCTCACGCCGGGCCCGACCGCCGCCTGCCGGTGCCTGCGTCCCCTGATGACGCCCGCTAACTGCGGTGGCGGAAGAGGATGCAGGCGGCTACGGCCTGTAAGGCCGCTCCGGTCAGCAGGGCGGCGCCGGCCGAGTGGGCGCTCAGCGGGCCTGCCAGCGCCGATCCGACGGCGAAAGAGGTGATCTTGAGGCTGGCGCCGGTTGTGAAGACCTGACTGCGCAGCCCGGCGGGGGCTTCGCGCTGCCGCACCGCGAACAGCGCCGTCAACTGCGGCCCCTCGCCCGCACCCACCAACCCCGCCGCGACCACCGCGATCCAGTACGTCCCCGCCAGGGCCGTCCCCGCCAGGGTCGTTCCTGCCGTTCCGGCTGCGGTTGTTGCGGCTATGGCGGCCAATGCCATGCCTGCGCCGATCAGTGCGGTGGACCAGGCCAGGGTCGGGTCCCACGAGGGTGTCGGGTTCCTCCTGCGGGGGCCGCCGCGCCAGGCCAGGAGGCCGTTCGCGGCCAGTCCGGCCGCCGCCGTGACGGCCAGCAGCAGCGTGCCGCGGCTGCTGTCACCCGTGAGCTCCAGTCCCAGTACAGGCGCCGACACCACGAACATGCCCGCCCCGGCGCACGAGACCATCGACCCGGCGGTGGCCCGCCCCAGCACCCGGTTCCCGAGCACCGCCCGGACCCCGGTCGCCATCTCCCGCATGACCGCTCCCGCAGCCCGTACCGGCGAGGTGAGGCGGCCGAAGCGCCGCCGCCCGCCGACCGGCCGGTCGCCTGCGGACAGGTCACCGATTGGCTGGTCGCCTGCGGACAGGTCTCCGCCGATCGGCCGGTCGCCTCCGGGGCGGTCGCTCGTGGGATGGTCCCGGGCGGGCCGGTCCACTAAGGGGCGGTCGTGGGTGGGCTGGTCGCTTGTGGGGTGGTGGGTGGGCCGGTCTGGGATGGCCCGGGTGCGGGTGGGGAGGGTCCAGGCTGCGGGGAGGGCGGTCAGGAGGAGGGCCACGGAGACGAGCACCGCCGCCGTCCCGCCGGCCACCGCCGCGACCACGCCGACCGCCGCCGGACCGGCCAGTCCCGCCACGTTGTACGTCATGGCGTCGAGCGTGGTGGCCCGTGCCAGCCGCCCCCGGTCGGGGCCGGAGACCAGGGGGAGCTGTCCCGTCCAGCCGCCGGTCAGCGCGGGGCCCGCCAGCCCGGTCACGACGGCCAGCGCCACCAGCGCCGTCCCGGGCACCCGCCCGAGGCCGCCCGCCACCAGCAGCAGGCCGGTCGCGTACCCGAGCAGGCAGAACGCCAGCAACCGGCCCGGACGGCGGGCGCGGTCCAGCAGCACGCCGAGCAGCGGCCCGCCGACGGCCGCCGAAACGGTCAGCCCGGCCAGCAGCGACGCCCCCAGCAGCGGCGACCCGGTGGCGGCGAGCCCGGCAACCAGGAGGGCGGGTCCGGACATCTCGTCGCCGGTCCGGGCCGTGACCACCCCGGCCATGTAACGCGTCAACATCGACAAGACGTTACAGGATCCGTGTTAGGGGCCGGTCCCGGCGGGGAAGAGCTCGGGTGATCGTCCCGTGCGGGCCTCGCGCCCGCCGACGCGAGCCGCCCGGCCTGTACGGACTGCGTACCGCACAGGCCGGGCTCCTTCCATCACCCCGAGTCGAATATGTGTTTGAACAGTGGCATAGACTCGGCCTCATGAAAGCCGCGTTCCAAGCATCTCTGCTGGGTCTCGACGAGGAGCTCGGCGTCGGGCGGCTGGGCGCCACGGTCCGCCGGACGTACCTCGACCACGGGGCCTGGATCGACCTGCGGCCCGGCTGGCTGACGGGGGCCGACACGCTGTTCGCGCGGCTGGCCGAGACGGTGCCGTGGCGCGCCGAGCGCCGCCGCATGTACGACCGGGTCCTCGACGTCCCGCGCCTGCTGAAGTTCTACGACGAGGGCGAGACGCTGCCCGACCCCGCCCTCGACCAGGCCAGAGCGGCGCTCGACGCCCACTACGGCGAGGAGCTGGGCGAGCCCTTCCGTACGGCGGGCCTGTGCTTCTACCGCGACGGCCGCGACAGCGTGGCCTGGCACGGCGACACCGTCGGCCGGGGCAGCAGCGAGGACACCATGGTCGCGATCGTCTCGGTGGGCAGCCCGCGTCCGCTCCTGCTGCGCCCGCGCGGCGGCGGCCCCTCGATCCGCCGCGACCTCGGCCATGGCGACCTGATCGTCATGGGTGGCAGCTGCCAGCGGACGTGGGAGCACGCCATCCCCAAGACCGCCCGGCCCGCGGGGCCGCGGATCAGCATCCAGTTCAGACCCCGCGGCGTCCGCTGACCCGTGCGTCCCCCGCGCTAGCGGAGGCGGAGACGGGCTATGCGGCCCTGTTCGCCGGAGGCCCAGCAGGACAGGTCCGGGGTGCACGAGACCGTGTCGAACGAGCCGCCGTCGAAGGTCTCCCAGCGGGCCCCGCCCGAGTACGTCACGTCGCTGCCCGTGGGCCCGACGGCGATGGCCGCGAACGGCAGGTGCGGCAGCCACGTCACCCCTGACCGGTACGCGGGCGGCGGGGTGGTGGCGGTCCGCCAGGTGGCGCCGCCGTCCCTGGTGACCGCGGCGGCGTTCGGGGAGGGGAGGCCGGGCTGGTAGTCGCCGCCGACCGCGATCCCGCGGTGCCGGTCGCGGAAGGCCAGCGCGAAGACGCCCTTCGCGGGGTCGGCGGCCGGGACCGGGGTGTCGGAGACGGTCCACGTACGCCCGCGGTCGGCCGAACGGAACACGCGCGACCGCTCGCCGCCGCCGGTGGCGATCCAGGCGTCCCGTCCGCCCGCGGTCACCAGGCACTGACCGCTCGCCGCGAAACCGGCCTCGCCGGGCAGCGCGTCCGGCATGCCGGAGGACGGGAGCACCTGCCAGCTGCGTCCGCCGTCCTCGGTGGCCAGGAGGCGGAATTTTCCGTCCACCGGGTCGCTCATGGCCAGGCCGTGGCGGCGGTCGAAGAAGGCCATGCAGTCGTAGAAGGCGTTCGGCTCGTCGTTCCTGAAGGACTCGGTCCAGGTGCGGCCGCCGTCCTCGGTGCGGTAGACGCGGCCGTCCGTGCCCGTGCCGATCGACAGGACCAGGGCGTGGCGGGCGTCGAACGCCTCCACGTCGCGGAACTGGAGGGACCCGGTGCCGGGCGGGGAGACGTTCTGCCAGGTGCGGCCGCCGTCCACGGTCCGCAGGACGGTTCCGCCGGTGCCGGCGGCCCACACCACGTCCCTGCTGACGGGCGCGAGACCGCGGAAGCGGGCGGTCACGCCGGTCTCCTTGAGCTCCCAGCCGAGGCCCGGGCCGGGGGTGGCGGCGTGGGCGGGGAGCGGGGCGGCGAGCACGAGCGCCGCGGACAGCACGCTCATCGCGATGCGAACGTTCATGCCGGGCAAACTAACCCAAGAGATCACGAGCGTCCATCATGCGGACAACCAGCCGCCCCAGGAGATGACGCCTGTCAGGTGGTGAGGAGTTGGGTGGGGGTGGGGTCAGGCGGAGGCGCGGGTGGGGGCCCAGGTGAGGAGGGCCTGGGCGGTGTCGTAGCGGCGGCTGGAGATCGACTCGCCCAGGATCACGCCCACCAGCCGGCGCCCGTCCCGATCGCCGGCGAAGGCCAGGCTGTACCCCGCCGCGCGGGTGAACCCCGTCTTCAACCCGATCACCCCCGGCTCGGCGAGCAGGCGGTTGGTGTTGCGCCAGCCGTACGCGCCGTGCTCCTCGGTCGCGGCCAGCTCGTGGTACCGGGTCCCTGCCACGCCTTCGATCAGCGGCACCTGGAGGGCCTTGGCGGCCAGTACGGCCTGGTCGCGGGCGGTGGACCAGCCGTCGCCCGCCGGTGTCGGCAGCCCGTCGGCGTTGACGTAACGGGTGTCGTTCATGCCGAGCGAGCGGGCGGTGGCGTTCATCTTGGCGACGAACCCCGGCACGCCGGGTCCGTACGTGCGGGCCAGCGCGTGGGCGGCGTCGGCGCCCGAGGGCAGCATGAGCGCGTAGAGCAGCTCGCCGACCGGCAGCCGGTCGCCGGGCCGCAGGTCGGCGGTGGTGCCGCCGCCGTCCTCGGCGTACCGCGCGTCCTGGGCGGCGATCTCCACCATGTCCGTGGGCTTGGCCGACTGCAGGACGACGTACGCCGTCATCGTCTTGGTGAGGCTGGCGATCGGCATGCGGGTGTCGGCGGCCTTGCCGAACAGGGCGGCGCCGGACCGGGCGTCCATCAGGTAGGCGGCCCGGCCATAGACGGCCGGCGCCCCGGCGTCGGCGGTGGAGGCGGCGAGGGAGGGGGCGGCGACGGAGGGGGTGGCGGTCTGCGCGTACGCGGGCACGCCCAGCCCCGTGACCAGGGCGAAGGCGCCTGCGAACGCGGTGAGTCGAGCTTTCCGGTTACGCATGTACCCCAGGCTGCCGCCCGGTTTGGCATGCTTTTAACGATTTGAGGCAAAATCTGTGACCGAATCGTTAGAAACCTCGCCGCCACCGGCGGATCCACCAGGTAGATCTTTCCGCGCCGGGACCGTCAGCGGCCCGTCCAGAGGTTGTCCGCCACCTGTCGCCCCCGCGCCAGCCCGGAGAACAGCTCCTCCCACATCGGCATCACCACCTCCGGCCCGTACGCCCGCGACGTCGCCGCCGCCGCCTCGCCCATGCGCACCCGCAGCTCCCGGTCGCCGATCACCCGGATCAGCGCCGCGGCCAGGGCGTCCACGTCCCTGGGTGGCACCAGGACGCCGTCCACGCCGTCGGTCAGCACGTCCCGCGGCCCGGTCGGGCAGTCGAAGGCGACCACGGGCAGCGCGTGCGTCATGGCCTCGATCATCACCATGGGCAGGCCCTCGAAGCGGGAGCTGAGCGCGTAGACCGACGCCTCGGCCAGCTCCTTCTCCAGCCGCTCGGTACGGCCGGGCAGCGTCACGTGGTCGCCCAGACCGTGCTGGGCGACGAGCCCGGCGAGCTGGCTGCGGCGCGGCCCGGTGCCGAAGACGCGCAGCCGCCACTCCGGATGCACCCGTACGACCTGCGCGAACGCCTCGATGAGCAGGTCGAACCCCTTCTGCGGCACCAGCCGCCCGGCCGCCACCACGACCGGCTCGACCTGCCGGGAACGTTCCTGCTCCACGCGGTGGACGGCGTTCGGGATCACCACCACCGGCGTGTCCGGCAGCAGGCGCTGGTACTCGAGCTTGTTGGTCCTGGTCAGCACGGTCACCGCGGCGAACCTGCCGTAGTGGCGGGCGATCTCCCTGCGGATCGTGTCGGGGTAGGCGGACAGGTTCATGTGCTCCTGCGCGATCCTGACGACGTCGGCGGGGGTGCGCCGGGCGGAGATCAGGTTCAGCGCGGGCCTGGTCGTCACCAGGACGCCGCCGCTCAGGCCGGAGACGTAGTCCATCGCGGCGCGTTCGACCCGCTCGGTGAAGTAGTCGGCGGCGAACTCGCCGCGCGGCACGATCTTGCCGCGGATCCGCCGCCACGCCTTGCGGCCGACGGAGTCGGGCTGCCTGCCCTCGCGCTGGTCCACCAGCGTGGTGATGGTGATGCGGGGGTCGATCGCGAACTGCGGGGTCGTGCGCCGCCGTACCAGGCTGACCAGTTCGACGTCGTGCCCGGCCGCGGTCATCGCGTTCGCCTGGTTGACCACCGTGCGGATCGTGCCGCCCATGCCGTAGGCGTGCAGCATCAGGTAGCGGATCTTCACGCGAGGTACCCCCAGGTCCGGGCGATGGGCTTGAGGGGTTCGGGGATCTGGTCGGGGGAGGGCAGCTCGCGGGCGGGCTGGACGCTTCCGGTCCTGATCTTGTCCCGCCAGTCGCCGAGCCCCTTCTCCAGCACCTGCTGCTCGCCGTAGGAGAGCATCCGGGGCTCCCACTCCAGGCCGAGGAACGCGCAGATCTCGCGGGTGACGCGCTCGGGCTCGGCGCTCAGCTCCTCGTACCTGACGGTCAGCCCCGGCAGCGCGGCCCTGGCCTTCTGCACGGCCTTCATGTACCGCAGGGCGTCGAGGGCGGCCTCCTCGGGGGTGCGCCGGTCGGGGCTGGCCTCGTGCCAGGACGTGGCGATGGAGGCGGGGTGGCGCAGCAGGAAGACGAAGCGGGCGTCCGGCCAGCAGGCGGCGATGCGCTGGTGGGCGAAGGCGTTGGCGGGGGTCTTGTCCACGACGTACCGCTTGCCGCTGCGGACCAGCTCGCGGTGCAGCACCCGGTCCCAGAGCAGGTGTTCCAGGTCGGCCTGGTTGTGCCCGAGCGCGGCCATCGCCTTGGCGGCCAGCGGGGTGCCGAACTGCACCCGCAACCGGCGTACGTGCAGTTCGTGCGGGGCGTGCAGGTCCGGGTGGGCGTTGAGGATCGCGCGCAGGAGCGTGGAGCCGGACCGTACGGGGGACAGGAGGAAGACGGGGGATTCGAGCAGCCGGTCGGTTAGCGGATCCGCGGGCGGTCTGATCTCGGGAGCGGGCGGGGGAGAGGGCGTGTTCCCCACTCGCTCGATCTGGAATCCGGTGAACCTGACCAGCGCTTTGTTGACGTGCCGCTGCCAGTTCATGGCGAGGCAGACTACCTACCGTTCCTGGCAGTTACCTGGCAGCGGCAGGCCGCCGACCAGGGGTACCGCGGGTCGGCGGGGGTCGTTCGCGGCTCCCGCGCGGTCGCGCGGCGCGGCCCCGGGCCTGTTAGCGTTACCGCTGACAGGAGGTGAGCGGCGGTGAAATCGAAGGGCGACAGGCCGGCGGTGCTCATGGACGTGGCCGTGCTCGCCGGGGTCTCGGCCATGACGGTCTCGCGCGTGCTCAACGCGCCCGACCGGGTCCGCGCGGAGACCAGGGCCCGCGTCATGGCCGCGGTGCGCGAGCTCGACTACCGGCCCAACCAGGCCGCCCGCCAGCTCGTCACCGGCAGGTCCGGGGTGCTCGGCGTGGTCAGCATCGACACCACCCTCTACGGCCCGGCCTCCACGCTCTACTGCATCGAGCAGGCGGCCAGGCGGGCCGGCTACAACGTCAGCATCGCCAGCCTGCCCTCGCTCAGCCGCAGGTCGATGGAGGAGGGCGTGCAGCGGCTGCGCGCCCAGGCGGTCGACGGCGTGATCATCGTGGCGCCGCACGAGTCGGCCGCCGACGGCCTGCGCCACCTGCCGCCCGAGATGCCGGTGGTGGCCGTCGACGCCGGTGACGACATCCCCGTGCCGGTGGCCAAGGTCGACCAGCAGGCGGGGGCCAGGCGGGTCACCCGCCACCTGCTCAGCCTCGGCCACGAGACGGTCTGGCACGTCGCCGGCCCGGCCGACTGGCTCGACGCCAACGGCCGCATCGAGGGCTGGCGCGGCGTGCTGGAGGCCGCCGGCCGCGAGGTGCCCGAGGTGCTGCGCGGCGACTGGAGCGCCCGCTCGGGCTACCAGCTCGGCCGCCGCCTCTGCGAGAACCCCGACGTCACCGCCGTGTTCGTGGCCAACGACCAGATGGCGCTCGGCGTGCTGCGCGCGCTGCGCGAGGCCGGCCGCCGGGTGCCTGAAGACGTGAGCGTGGCCGGGTTCGACGACATCCCCGAGTCGGCCTACTTCTGGCCCCCGCTGACCACCGTGCGCCAGGACTTCGGCGAGGTCGGCAGGCACGCCTTCCACCTGCTGCTCGACTTCATGGCCGGGCACGAGCCCGAGGCGCGGCGGCTGGTCGAGCCCGAGCTCGTGGTCAGGGAGAGCACGGGAGCCAGGCCGTCCCGGGCATGACCGGCATGATCGGCGGGCAGGTGTAGGGCCGTCGCGGAGGTGATCGGCTGGATGATGCTGCTCGAACGTTTCGACGCCTGGGACAAACGGGCCTTCGACCGGGTCGCGCGCTCCGACCTGCCCGTGCTCGACGCCCTGCTGCCGCATCTGTCGTCGGCGGCCGACAACTCGGTCCTGTGGGGGCTGGTCGCGGGCCTGCTGATGATGACGGGCCGGCCGCGGCTGCAGCGGGCGGGTGTGCGCGGGCTGCTGGCGATCTCGCTGGCCAGCCCGCTGACCAGCATGGTCGTCAAGCAGGCGATCCGCAGGCCGCGGCCGCTCACGGACCTCATCCCGGTGATCCGGCGCCGCCGGGTGCCGGCGTCCTCCTCGCTGCCGTCGGGGCACAGCGCGTCCGCGGTCGCCTTCGCGGTGGCCGTCGCCAGGGACGCGCCGCTGCCGGTCGCCACCTCGGTCACGCTGCTCGCCGCCGCGGTGGCCGCCTCCCGCGTGTACGTGGGCGCCCACTACCCGGGCGACGTGCTGGCCGGGATCGCCGTCGGGGCGGCGGCGGGCTGGAGCGCCCGGGGCTGCGGACGCCGGCTGTACCGCACGCTGGCCGCGTACGCCGCGCCGCAGGAGGTCAGGCCGGGCCGCTGCTGGCGCGGACGATCAGGGTCGAGCGCAGCAACTGCAGGGAGTTGACCGGCGGGCGGCCCTCGTCCAGGGCGCGCAGCAGGAGCTCGATGGCCTGCCTGGTCATCTCCCTGCTCGGGACGGCGACCGTGGTGAGCGCGGGGTGCGTCACCCGTACCTCGTCGATGTCGTCGTGGCCGACCACCGACAGGTCGCCGGGGACCGAGCGGCCGCCGAGCCGGGCCGCCTCCAGCGCGCCCAGCGCGAGGATGTCGTGGGTGCAGAACACCGCGGTCACGCCGGGGTCGGCGGCCAGGGCCGCGGTGGCGGCGGTGAAGCCGCCCATCGCCGTCGGCTCCGGCGCGGTGAAGACGGCCGCGGCCGGGACGTCGAGGCCGTCGCGGGCGAACGCGCGCCGGAACCCCTGGACGCGCAGCGCGTGCGGCGCGCTGCTCAGCACCGCGACCCGCTCGTGGCCCAGCTCGCGCAGGTGCCGTCCGGCCAGGTAGCCGGCCTGCTCGTAGTCGATCGTGACGACGGGCAGGGTGTCGGGCACCTCGCTCTCCCACGCGCACAGCGCCACGGGGAAACGCGCGTCGGCCAGCAGGGGCAGGTGCTCGGTCAGGCCGTTGTCGCCGGCGATCAGCAGGGCGTCGACCGAGCGGCTGGTCAGGCCGGTGATGTGCCGGCGGGCCCGGTCGCCGTCGAGGCGGGTGGTGCACAGCAGCAGGTGGTAGCCGTGCTCCTCCAGGACGTTCTCGGCCTCCTCGACCACGGCCGAGTAGAACGAGCTGGCCACCGTCGGCACGAACAGGCCGACGGTCATGGTGGTGCCGGTGGCCAGGGAGCGGGCGACCAGGTTGGGGGTGTAGCCGAGCTCGGCGATGGCCGCGCGCACCCTGGCCTCGGTCTCGGGGCGCACGCGTACGCGGCCGGTGACCACGTTGGAGACGGTCTGCTTGGTGACCCCGGCCCGCTCGGCCACGTCCTGCATCGTGACCACACGGCCTCCAAAGGGGTTTGACCGGTCCAATGACGTCGCCCCGAAACGTAGCCGCCCGCCTCTGATCTCGTCAACCATTGTGCGCATTACGTGCCGTTTGACCGGACAACAGAGCAAGAATGCGAATTCGGGCCTTGTTTGAGCGGTCAAATCTGGCGTATGGTCCGGCCACGCGGTTCCGGCTCGTGGTTCCCCAAGGGCCGCCAGATGTGGCGTGCCCGACAGAAAGGAGCACCCGTGTCCCCCCATCGCAACGTGCTCACCGCCGCCGCCGCGGCCCTGACGCTGGTCCTGGGCGGCTCCCTGGCCGTCCCGCCCGCGTCGGCCGCACCGCCCGACGCCACCTACACGATCACCGTCGGCTCCACCGGCCGCTACGCCCATCCCACCGACACCCCGGCGGCCACCTACATCGACAAGGACGGCACCTTCTACTTCCAGCAGTCGGCCGCCCTCTACGGCGCCTCCGACCCCCGCTACTGGGACTTCTTCACCGGCACCAACTTCGAGACCGCCACCCGCTCGGCCGCGATCAGCGACGCGGTCAACCCGGCCAACTCCGCCGACCGCAACAACGACACGACCTGGCGCTGCAACAACAGCCCGACCGGCGTCGAGGCGACCCCCGCCGGCGCCGGCTCGGGGTACGCCCACAAGAACTACTGCGACCTGGTCGGCGTCTGGGTGGACCCCGACACCGGCGACTGGTACGGCCTGGTGCACAACGAGTTCACCCCCCAGCCCTTCGGCGACGGCCTGCACTACGACTCGCTCGACTACGCCGTCTCCCGCAACCAGGGCCGGGTGTGGACCATCCTCGGCCACGCGATCACCTCGCCGTACAGCACGAAGCGCAACGACGGCGCGGCCTTCCCCAACCAGACCTACGACTACGGCGACGGCGACCCGCGCCTGTTCGCCGACCCGGTCTCGGGCTACTTCTACGTCTACTACGGCTCGCGGATCATCCCGAAGGGCGGCGTGGGCGGCGGCAACGGCGGCCTGGCCCACGTGGCGCGGGCGCCGATGTCGGCCAAGATGGCGACCGGCTCGTGGACCAAGTGGTACGACGGCTCCTGGTCGCAGCCCGGCGTGGGCGGCAAGGAGAGCAACATGGTCCCGGTCACCGCCGCGAACCCCCGGGGCTACACGCCCGTGAGCGGCGACTACGACCCGGCCAACACCGGCACGGTCGACCAGCAGATCGCCGCCGGGGAGCTGCCGCCGAAGTCCGACCTGTTCATCATGAACATCGCCTACGACGCACACCTCGGCCTGTACCTCGGCGAGCCCGAGGTCGTCTCCGGCCGTCAGCCGCAGCGCCTCTACGTCACCGACGACCTGTCGGCCCAGCGATGGCGCCTGATCGGCGACACCGGGAGCTACGTCTCCGGCTCCTGGTACCGCTGGTTCCTCGACGACGTCAGCAGGACCGGCTCGGCCGTCGTCGGCAGGACGTTCCGCTCGTACTGCTCGATCGAGTGCGCGACCTCCAGCGGCGAGTACGCGAACCTCACCGTCACCTCCTCCGCGCCCGCCCCCGCCCCGGCGGACCCGGCCAGGACCTACCGGATCGGCACCGGGGCGGGCCGCGTCCTGGCCCAGGTCTCCGGCGGCCCGGCGACCACCTCCACCGCCGCCCCGACCGGCTCGCCCCTGGAGAACTGGACGTTCACTCCCAACGGCGACGGCTCCTACCGCATCGCCAACGCCTCGACCGGCGGGCTGCTCGGCGTGGACGCGGCCACGACGGCCGGCCGCGCCTGGGGGCGAAGCCGGCCGTCACCGCCCCCGGCGCCGGCGGGCCCACCGCGGGCCAGCAGTGGTTCGTGGTGCCGGGCGGCAGCGGCCACCGGCTGGTCAACCGCTACAGCGGCCTCGCGCTCGCCCTGACGGCGGACGCGGCCCGACCGGCCGAGACCACCCCCGTACGCCACTGGAGCGACACCTCCGGCGGGACGGTGGGCGGCCACCGCACGGCCGCCGAGCAGACCCTGACGCTGACCGACACCGGCGCCTCGGGCGGCGACCTGAGCGGCACCCACACCCTCACCGCCGCCGGCAAGGCCCTGGACGACCCCGACCACTCCACCACCCCGGGCACCCAGCTCATCACCTGGACCCCCAACTCCGGCGCCAACCAGCGCTGGGTCTTCACCCGCCAGTCCGACGGCTCCTACCAGATCGCCAACGGCCTGTCCAAGCTCTGCGCGGACGTCAGCGGCGGCTCGACCGCCGCCGGCGCCAAGATCATCCAATGGACGTGCACCGGCGCCGCGAACCAGCGCTGGCAGGTCACCCCCGCCTCCGCGGGTGGCTACCGGATCGCCTCGCAGAAGAGCGGGCTGCTGCTCACCACGGCCTCCACCGCCGACGGCGCCCTCGTCACCCAGCAGGCCGACACCGGCTCGGCGCTGCAGCGCTGGACCGTCGGCTGACCATCCTCCGGCGGGGCCCCGTCCGGGCCCCGCCGGACCGATCACCCCCGAACCTCACACGACAGGCGGTGCCGCTCGATGAGCTCATCCCGATCCCTCCCCATCCGCAGAGCGTTCGCCGGGCTCGCCGCCGGCACGCTGGCTCTCGGCCTGGTCACCGCCTGCGGCGGCGGCGCCCAGGACGCGGCCGGCAAGGAGCTCGTCTACTGGTCGATGTGGAAGCAGGGCGAGCCCCAGCAGGTGGCCCTGCAGGCCGCGATCACCCGCTTCACCCGGGCCACCGGCATCAAGGTCAGGGTCGAGTGGGCCGGCCGCGACGTGGTCAAGCAGAAACTGCCCGCCGCGCTCACCACGTCCAAGGTGCCGGACGTGGTGGACCAGTCCGACGACACGATCCGGCCGTTCATGGTGACCCCGGGCGTGGCGCGGGGGCTGGCCAAGGTGTACGAGGCCGACGTGCCCGGCGAGGCGGGCAAGAAGGTCAAGGACGTCATCCCGGCCAAGTACTCGCAGAGCCCGGCGTTGCGGCTGCCGGACGGGCAGCCGTACATGGTGCCCTACAGCGTGGCCGGCATCGGCCTGTTCTACGACGCCGCCACCCTCACCGAGACGCCGCCGACGGACTGGAACGCGTTCCTGGCGCTGCTCGGCAGGCTCAAGGCCGGCGGCCGGACGGCCCCGCTCACCGCCGACGGCGAACAGTACTGGTCCGACTCCTACTGGATGAACTACTACCTCTACCGGACGATCGGCGCGGACGGCCTCAAGGCCATCGCCGAGGACAAAACCGGACAGGCGTGGAAGAAACCCGAGGTGCTGGCCGCCGCCCGGCAGATCGAACGGTTCGCCAAGGAGGGCTACCTGCTCAAGGGGTACGACGCCGGCAAATACCCCGAGCAGCAGAAGAACTGGGCCCAGGGCCGGGCCGCGTTCATGATCATGGGTTCCTGGCTGCCCAGCGAGGTCGGCTCGTACGCCAGGGCCGGGTTCAAGCCCGCCTCCATGCCCTTCCCCGAGGTCGGCGGGCCGGCCAAGGGCGAGGAGGTCGTGCAGTTCGGCTTCGCGATGCCGGCCAAGGCCAGGAACGTCGAGGCCGGCGAGCGGTTCATCGCGTACCTGACGACCAGGGAATTCGCCGACGACCTGGCCAGGACCGCCTCCGTGCTCTCACCGCGCGCGGACGCGTTCGTGCCCGAGGCCCTGGCGGGGGTGAAGAGGCAGCTCGACAGCGTGCCCGAGACCTACCCGTTCGCGGCCGGGCTGAGCGTGCCGGGCTGGACCGACAAGGTCTACTACCCGACGGTGGGCGAGCTGTTCAACGGCCGGCTCACCGCGCAGGGGTTCGTGGACAAGATCACCGCGGTTCAGGCCGGCTTCTGGAAGAACCAGGGCAGCTGATGGCGGCCGAACCCGAGACGCGGCCCGGTCCGGCCGTACGGGCCCGGCAGCGGGCCTTCGTCCCCATGGTCGGGCCGGCCCTCGCGCTGCTGGCCGTCTTCGTCCTCGGCCCGGCCTGCCACGCGGTGTGGATCAGCCTCCAGCAGACCGCCGGGTACGGCGATTCGCGCTTCGTCGGCCTGCGCAACTACGCCCGCCTGCTGGGCGACCCGGTCTTCCACACCGCGCTGCTCAACACCCTGAAGCTGCTGGTCGTCGGCGGCGGCGTGACGTTCGCCGCCGGGTTCGCGCTCACGATGGTGCTCAGGGAGATGCGCGGGCGGCTGGTCGCGCGCAACATCCTGTTCTTCCCCAACATCGTCAGCGCGCTGGTGCCGGCCATCGTGGCGGGGTTCCTGTTCAACCCCGACGGGCTGGTCAACACCGTGCTGAGGGGCGTCTTCGGGGTGAGCGACCCGCCCAAGTGGCTGGCCGTGGACAACACGTTCACGCTCATCATGATCGTGGCGATCTGGGCGGCCGTCGGGTACTACACCACGATCATCATGGCCGCCGTCGACCGCATCCCCGCCTCCTTCTACGAGGACTGCGCGCTGCTCGGGGCCACGTCATGGCAGCGGCTGCGGCACGTCACGATCCCGCTGACCTGGGACGTGCTCAGCGTCTGCGCGCTGCTGTGGACCATCAGCTCGATCAAGGTGTTCGAGCTGGTGCTGGTGTTCGGCGGCGGCACCGCGGGCACCCCGCCGAGCAGCACCTGGACCGTCGCCCTCTACAGCTACGCGGCCACGTACGGCGGCTCCGGCTCGCCGCCCGAGCTGGGGATGACCGCCGCCAGCGCGCTGTTCAGCCTGCTGATCGCGGCGGCCGTGGTGCTCCTGCTGCGGCGGGCGCTCGACCGTGAAGCCGTCCGGTTCTGAAGGGGCCCGACCATGAGACCGACCATGCGAACGACGAGGCTCGCGCCCATGAAGGCGGCCGTGTGGGCGGTCGTCGCCGCCGACGTGGCGCTGCTGGCGTGGGTGCTGATCACATCGCTGAAGAGCACCCGCGACGTGTTCGACCATCCGTGGCGGCTGCCGATCCCGCCGACGCTGGACAACTACCTGACCGCGCTGGAGGTCGGGAACTTCGGCCGGGCCGCGGTCAACAGCGCGGTCGTCGGCGTGCTGTCCTCGGTGCTGGCCGTGGTGGTCGCCGCGCCGGCCGCGTACGCGCTGACCCGGACGGCGAACCGCGCGGGACGGCCGCTGACGCTGCTGTTCGCGCTCGGGACCGGCGTGCCCACGCAGGTCATCCTGCTGCCGATCTTCCTCATGCTGAACAGCCTGGAGCTCACCTCCACCCTGACCGGCCTCACCCTGGCCTACGTCGGCACGGCCATGCCGTTCACCGTCTTCCTGCTGACCGGCTTCTTCCGGTCGCTGCCCGGCGAACTGGAGGAGGCCGCCGCGCTGGACGGCGCCGGGGTGTGGCGGACGTTCCTGCGCATCGTGGTGCCGGTCGCCCGGCCGGGGCTGGTCACCGTGTTCGTGCTGCAGCTCATCGTCTCCTGGAACGAGACCATGCTCGCCCTGGTGCTGATGCAGGACGACGAGAAGGAGACGCTCCCGGTGGCGCTGATCGGCTTCGCCCAGCAGCAGCAGTACACCGGCACCAACTGGGGTGGCATGTTCGCCGGCGTCTGCGTGGTCGTGCTGCCCATGGTGGTGCTCTTCGCCTGGGTCGGACGCCGCGTCACCGAAGGCATCACCCTGGGGATGGGGAAATGACGACGCCCCTCCGCCGCACCGCGATGGAGGCCGCCGCCGCGCTGCTGGAGGCCGGCAGGCCCGCCGAGTGCCTGGCCGTCCTGGACGCCCTGCCCGCGACAGGCCGGGTGTCCTGCTCCGAGCCCGTCCGGCAGAGACGTGGTCGCGTCTCTGACCACCTGCTCCGCGGTGCTCAGCCCAGCAGCGGGAAGCGGTCGTCGGCGGACGGGAGCCGTCCGGTGGCTTCGAGCACGTACGTGGTCAGGTCGAGACGGGACGGGCGGTCATCGCCGAGCAGCCCGTCGAGGGTCTCGCCCGCCAGTTCCAGCGCCTCCCGGGCGGGCGGCCGCGCGGCCCGCAGGTCGAGGTGGTGGACGGCGGCCTCGGTCGCCAGCGTGGCCAGGAAGTCGGGGACGGCGACCACGTGGCCCTGCGTGGCGACGTGCCCCGCCGGGTCGGCCGCGAGCGCCGCCCGCACGGCGGCGGGGGCGGTGTCCTCCCACACCCGCAACACCCCGGAGGGCCAGGTGAAGGCGGAGGCGGACCTGCGCACCCACCAGGCGTGGGCGTCCGCGCCGCCCCCGCCGGTGCCGTCCGGGGCGTCCGGGACGGGCTGGAAGGAGCTCCAATAGGTGACGTGGTCCACGTCGGGCGGCCCGTCGGCGGGGGTGGCGAACGCGACGAGGGCTCGCTGGGCGTCGCACAGCACGTGGAAGAGCAGATCCACCCCGGCCCAACCGGCGCACCGGGTGGGGCTGAGCGGGTCCGTCTCCTGCACCGCGGCGGTGAACTCGCGGTAGGCGGCGGCCAGGGCGGTGCGGGCACGTTCGATGTCCATGGGGACGATTCTGCTCACGGCCCACCGGCCGGCGCCGCCCGGGTGGGCGCCTCCGGCCGGCCGGACGGACAACCCCGCTGGTACGGACGCCGCGGGAAGTACGCCCGCCACTCCGCGGACGCCAGCTCCCCGGCCCGCCGGCACAGGACGGCGGCCGAGGCGGCCGGATCGAGCTCGTACCGCTGCACCGGGACGTGCTCCCCGGCCGCGTACAGGACCCGGCCGCCGTCGCCGAAGGCCAGCGCGAGGACGGCGTCGCCCGGAGTGGGCAGCGGCGATCCGATCGGCTGGCGGGAGGCCACGTCCCACAGCTGCAGCGAGCCGTTCGCGCCGCCGGACGCGAGCACCGTGCCGTCCGGCGAGAACGCCAGCGCGTTGACCATGACGCTGCGGTCGGTGGCGGCCGTCGTGGGGATCGCCAGCGTGCCGAGGCGGCGCTCCGCGCGGCCGTCCCACAGGACGGTGCGGCCCGTGGCGTCGCCCGCGGCCAGGTACCGGCCGTCCGGGCTGAAGGCCAGGGAGGTGGTCTCGCCGGGCCCGTACCGGCCCTGGATCGGCCTCATCGAGGACAGGTCGACGAGGTCGCCCGCGGAGGTGACCAGCAGCCTCCGGTCGCGGTCGGTCCGCAGCTCGTGGCCGGTGACGTCGGGCAGCACCTTCGTGACGGTCCGGCTGCGCGGGTCCCAGACGCTCAGCCGGCCCACCATGGGCGGGGAGGCCGCCAGCAGCGTGCCGCCGGGGCCGAAGGCGAGGGAGCCGACCGAGCGGGCGTCGCCGTCCAGCGTCAGGCTGTCCGACAGGCGGACGCCGGCGACGTCCCACACGGACACCCGGGTGGGCAGCGAGCGGTAACCCAGGGGCGATCCGCCGTAGGCCAGCCGCCGCCCGTCGTCGTCGAAGGCCAGCAGCACCGTGCACTGCGGGACCTGCGACTCCGGCTCCGGGCAGGCCACCTCCGGGAGGTCGGCGGTGGGCCGGCCGGTCCGCCGGTCGTACAGCCGGAAGCGCACGAGGCCCGGCTCGTGCCGCGGGTAGCCGAGGGCGAGCGTGGCCCCGTCCGGGCCGAAGGCCGCCGCGGCGGCCGCCTCCTCCCGCCATCCGGGGCTCGCCGCCCCGCCCAGGCCGAGGGTGCGCACGGTCGCGGGCCACGTGGAGCCGGACCCGGCGAGGTAGCGGATCCGGTTCGCCGCCGGGTCCACCCGCAGGTCCACCGCCTGCTCACCCGACAGGGGATGCCGGAAGACCGGCGATTCGGGAGCGGCCAGGCGCCACAGGAGGATCGCGGCGCCGTCGGAGGCGGCCAGGAAGGCGCCGTCGGCGCTGAAGGACACCTCCTTGACGTCGCGGCGGACGACGCCCGGCAGCTCCTTCCCCGACGCGAGCTCCCACATGCGCACCTTCTCCTTCGTGACCACCGCCAGACGCCCGCCGTCGGGGGTGAAGCGCACCCGCTCGTACTGGCACTGCTCACGGGTGAGGACGGGCGCCCACGGCGTGCCGATCCTGCGGGCCGCCGCGACGTCCCACAGCTGCAACGGCTCGCCGGGCACGCACAGCGCCAGCAGGCGGCCGTCCGGGCCGAGCGTCGCGTCCGGGAACGACGGGTCCGCCCAGTCGCGCCGGTCGGCCGAGCTGCGCAGGTACGCCGTCCCGAACTCCCAGGTGATCTCCGCCGGCTCGGCGGGCGCCCGGCGGGGGAACACGATCGTCAGCAGCTCGCGCCGGGTCCGCGTGTCCCACACCCGGACCCGGTACGTGTCCCGCCCGGCGTCGTAGCCGATGACGGTGTGCCCGTCCGGGCCGGCCTCGTACCCGTCCGGCGCGCGGCCGAGGGCGGCCGGGGCCCGGCTGCCGGTCCGCAGGTCCCACAGGCCCACCTCGCCGTCCGTCAGGCGCATGGGCAGGGTCCACGCGTCGCCTCGCCCGGCGCCCAGCTGGTCCAGCGCCGCGCCGGGGCCGGGCATGGAGCCCGTCGCGCGGCGGGCGTCCAGGTCCCAGGACGTGACCTGGTCGGCGCCGACGCTGAGCAGGGTCCGCCCGTCGGCGCTGAGGTGCCGCCTGGTCCGGTTGCCGCCGGCGGGGTCGGTGAAGACGTCCTGGGGCTGCTGGGCGGCCGCGGTCAGCAGGGCGGAACGGGTCTCCGGCAGGTCCGCCAGCCGCCAGGCGGCCAGGGCCAGCCGCATCGAGGCGCGCGGGTCGGAGTCGCGCAGGCTCGCCGCCACGCCGGCCGTGCGGCGGGCCTCGGCCTCGCGCTGCCGCTGCTCACCGGTCCTGCTCTGCTGCCAGGCCAGCAGCGCCGCGGTCAGGGTGAGCACGAGCAGCACCGCGGTGGCCGTCGTGCGCCGCCTGCGCCGTCGTCGTTCGCCGTCGCGGGCGGTGAGGCTCGCCGTGAGGAAGTCGCGTTCCAGCGGCGTGAGGCCGTCGGTCCGTCCGAGGTGCTCGTCGGCGACGGCCAGCGCCACCCCCGGTACAGGCCGCCAGGGTCGCGGTCGTGGTCCGTCCAGGTGCCGGCCGCCTCGGTCAGGCGGCGGTGCACGCGCAGGCGTTCGCGGTCCTCCTCGATCCAGCCGTGCAGCCGGGGCCAGGCGGTGAGGAGCGCCTCGTGCGCCAGGTCGACGCGTCCCTCGTCGAGGGTGACCAGCCGCGCCTCGGCCAGCCGCTCCAGCAGCACGCCGGTCTCGTCGTCCGGCTCCCCGGTGAGCAGTTCGGCGCGCTCGACCGGGCGGCGGGTGTCCTGGCCGTCCTGGCCGGGGGTGACCAGTCGGAGCATCAGGTGGCGCAGGCGCTCCCGCCGCGCGGGGGACAGACCGGCGTACAGTTCCTCGGACGTGCGCGCGATGGCGCTGCGCAGACCGCCCGCGGCCGCGTAGCTCGCCACCGTCAGCACCCGGCCGCGCCGCCGCCGCCAGGTCTCCAGCAACGCGTGCGACATCAGCGGCAGCGCGCCGGGCTCGCCCGCCACCTCCCCGACGATCATGGCGGTCAGCTCGCGCTCCACGACCAGCCCGGCCCCGGCCGCCGGCCGGACGATCGCGGCCCGCAGCTCGGCCGCGCTCATCGGGCTCATCAGCAACGTCGCGTCCCTGGCCGCCTCGGCCAGCCCGCGGTGCCCGGCGCACTGCCCGAAGAAGTCGGCCCGTACGGCCAGCACGACCCGCGGCCCCTTCCCGGCCCGCGCGGCGGCCAGCAGCGCGTCGATGAAGGCGGCCCGCCGCGCCGGGTCGGCACACAGCGCGAAGACCTCCTCGAACTGGTCGACGACGAGCACGTCCGCCCGCACGCCGGCCTCCTCCGGCCGCGGCTCGGGACCGGGCGTGACCACGCGGACCACGGGCGGCCGGCCGCCGCCGGCCCGCAGCAGCCGGGGCACCAGCCCCGCGCGCAGGAGGGAGGACTTGCCGCTGCCGGACGGCCCGACGAGCAGGACCAGCCGGTGCTCGCCGACCAGCGCCGCCAGCCGCTCCACCAGCGCCCCGCGTCCGAAGAAGCGGTCCTGGTCGCTGGTCTCGAACCGGGCCAGCCCGAGGTACGGGGCGGGGGAGTCGTCCTCGGCGGCCGCCTGGGCGAGGGCTTCCCGGTCGGCCTCCGCCCAGCGCCGCCGCCAGGTCTCGACGTCCCCGCCGCAGGCCTGGACGTAGGCCAGGGCGACGGGCAGCGAGGGCAGCCGGTCACCGGCGGCGGCCTGGGCGAGGGTGGCGGCGGAGTAGTGGGCGCGGGCCGCCATCGACCGGTACGTGAGCCCGCCGGCCTCCTGCCGTAACTTGCGCAGCTCGTACGCGAATCGGGCGACGGGCCCGGAGGTCGGGTCCAACGGCTGCTCACGACGGCCCAACGTTTCCTCCAGCGGATCCTCTCAAGATCACGTTACTGGTCACGAAAGATACGGAGTCCCCGGCCGCCCCGATCAGGACGTGCCGAGCGCCGCGAACTTCCGTCCGTTGGCCGGCAGGCCGGATCCCGCCACCATCTGAGCGGCGCGCCACCGCTCTGTCCGGGAAGCGCAGGGACGGGCTCGCCCGCGAACCGGCCCGTCATCGAGGGCGGCCGGGGCTCGGACAGCCGAAAGGCCAGACCCCGATGTCCCGGGTCTGGCCTTGGAGTGTGGTGGACGATACTGGGATTGAACCAGTGACCTCTTCCGTGTCAGGGAAGCGCTCTCCCGCTGAGCTAATCGTCCTTGGAGGTGGAGACGGGATTTGAACCCGTGTGGACGGCTTTGCAGGCCGCTGCCTCGCCTCTCGGCCACTCCACCGAGTCGAACCACTCCGAGCGGAAGACGGGATTCGAACCCGCGACCCTCACCTTGGCAAGGTGATGCTCTACCACTGAGCCACTTCCGCGCTGTTGCGTGCCTAACTCTAGCGCCTTTTCCGACCAGATGCTTCCCGCTACTTGCGGAGCCGGCGGGCGACGCCGCGTTCGGTGGCCGGCAGGCTCAGGAAGATCTCCAGGATCCGGGTGAGCCGGTGGACCTCGATGCGGTGGAAGGCCGGCCCCTCGGAGCGGGCCAGCAGCAGGGTGAGGGCGAGCGGCGGGAGCGGGGCGTGGATGGCGTGCACGCCGCCGTCCAGCGTGAGGGCCGCCGGGCGTGGTGGCGCCGGGCTGGGGACGGTCAGGCCCTGCGGGGCGCGCCAGCTCGCGTAGACCACGCCGTGGTCGGCGGCCGTGGCGGCCCAGTCGGCGCTGAACAGCACGGGCAGCGAGTCGACGAGCGTGGTCAGCCCGCGGTCGCCCGCCGTGGTGATGTACTTGAGTATCTCCAGCTCGGGGTAGGTGCCGGCGGTCTCGCGGGTGGTCCAGACGCCTTCCACGCGGACGTCGTCGACGCTCTCCAGGCTCTTGACCAGCACCTCCCGCGAGGTGCCCTCGGGGCAGAAGACGGTGATGTCGTCGACCGCCGAGCCGGCCCCCCGGTCGAGGACGGTGACCTGGGTGATGTCGGCCCCCGCCGTGCCCAGGGCCTTGGTGACCTGGGCCAGAGACCCCGGACGGTCGGGCAGCGCCACGCGCACGCGAAGAAGCATCGATCCCTCCCTGGTGATGCCGGTCCACAGCCTATAGGCGAATACCGCTTCCGGCCTGAGCTGCGCTACAACTGACGGAGTGAAGATTGGGCCGATTGGGGCATGGCCGCCCGTGGTGCTGGCGCCCATGGCGGGCATCACGAACGCGCCGTTCCGGGTGTTGTGCCGGGAACAGGGCGCCGGGCTGTTCGTGTGCGAGATGATCACGACGCGGGCGCTGGTCGAGCGCAATCCCAAGACGCTCAGGATGATCAGGTTCGCCGAGTCGGAGCGGCCCAGGAGCCTGCAGCTCTACGGCGTCGACCCCGACATCGTCGGGCGGGCGGTCCGGATGATCGCCGAAGAGGACCTCGCCGACCACGTCGATCTCAACTTCGGCTGCCCGGTGCCCAAGGTGACCAGGCGCGGGGGCGGGTCGGCGCTGCCGTACAAGAGGAACCTGCTGCGGCGGATCCTGCGGGCGGCGGTGGCGAACGCGGGGGCGCTGCCGGTGACGATGAAGATGCGCAAGGGCATCGACGACGACCACCTGACCTACCTCGACGCCGGCCGCATCGCGGTCGAGGAGGGCGTCGCGGCGATCGCCCTGCACGCCCGCACGGCGAAGCAGCACTACGGCGGCGTGGCCGACTGGGCGGCGATCGCGCGCCTGAAGGAGGCCGTGCCCGAGATCCCGGTGCTGGGCAACGGCGACATCTGGTCCGCCGACGACGCGGTGCGCATGGTGGCGCGCACCGGCTGCGACGGCGTCGTGGTCGGGCGCGGCTGCCTCGGGCGTCCGTGGCTGTTCAAGGACCTGGAGAACGCGTTCAACGGCAGCCCCGAGCGGGTCAGGCCGACGCTCGGCGAGGTGGCCGGGACGATGGAGCGCCACGCGGCCGGCCTCACCGAGTGCTTCGACACCGAGCGGTACGCGATCGCGGACTTCCGCAAGCACGTCGGGTGGTACCTCAAGGGGTTCGAGGTCGGGAGCGCGCTGCGGCGGGAGCTGGCCACGGCCGAGTCGCTCGACGGGCTCCGGGAGGGGCTGGCCAAGCTCGACCACGACCAGCCGTGGCCGCCGAACACCGACACGCCCCGGGGGAAGTCGGGCGAGCGTCAGAAGGTGCAACTGCCTGACGGGTGGCTCGACGACCCGTGGGACTGCGTGGTCCCGGACGAGGCGGAGTCGGACATATCCGGCGGCTGACGGGCCGCGGTCAGTGGGGGCCGGTGGCTTCGGTGCCGCAGGGGCCGCCGCCGGTCGACGGCTCCAGGAGCACGCGCTCGCCGTCCATCGTCAGCGTCTCGTACCAGGACGAGATGCGCTCGGCCGAGCGGCCGGTGTAGTGGCAGATGAAGCTGCGCCTGAACCGGTCGGCCGTGCTGTTCGGCTCCGAGCCGTGCACCAGGCTGCCGTTGAAGAAGAGCACGTCGCCGGGCTGCATGTCCACGGGCACCCGCTCCAGCCCCGGGGGCGGCGGGACGTACTCGCGGGTGAAGGAGAGGTCCTGGTCGGCCTCCTCCGGACAGAACAGGTCCATCAGGTGGGTGCCGGGGACCACTTCGAGTCCGCCGTTGGCGCGGTCGACGCGATCGAGCGCCACCCAGGCGGCCACGCACGTGCCCGGCTCGACCCGCAGGTAGAAGTTGTCCTGGTGCAGCGCCTGCCCGCGGGCGCCCGGCGGCTTGAAGTAGAACATGCTCTGGGCTGCTATCGGCTCCTCGCCCAGCAGCTCGCGCAGGATCGCGGCGAAGCGGGCGTCGAGCAGGTAGCGCAGGGCGACGTCGTTCACCTGGTGGGGGTGCATGATCCGGGGGTAGTCGCGCAGGACGTCGTAGGGCGCGCCCGGATCCTGGGGGACGGGGGAGAAGTGCCCGGGTATCGGGCCGGCGGCGTGCAGGGCCATGAACTCCTCGCGCAGCTCGGCCACCTCCTCGGGAGCCAGCAGCGCGGGGACGAGCACGTACCCCCGGTCGTGGAAGTCGTTCAGCCTCATGCCCTTCACCGTAGGCATCCGGCTCGTGGGACGGTATGACCGTGACCGCTGAGAACCTGTCTGTTCCTGCTGCCGAGCTGATGATCGTCGGCCACTACGACAAGCCGGCCGGGTACGGCACCCGCCGCCCCCACGGTTCGCCGAGCTGGCTGCTGCTGTGGACCCAGGCGGGGGAGGGGCGGGTCGAGCAGGCAGGGGCGGCGTTCACCGTGCGGGAGGGGGACCTGGCGGTGCTCGGGCCGGGCTCGGCGCAGCGCTACCGGGTCGCGCCGGGGGCGGGGAGATGGCGGTTCTGGTGGGTGCACTTCCAGCCGCGCCCGTCCTGGACGGCCTGGCTCGCGCCGTACGCCCTGGCCCCCGGCTGCCACCTGGTCGAGGGTGTGCCCGCCGGGGTGCGCGACCGCGCCGACCGGGCCTTCGACCGCGCACTCCAGGACGCCCGCTGGATGCCCGGCCACACCACACCCGCCGGGCCGCCGTCCACCACGCCGCCGTCCGCGCCGGCGGTCGTCATGTCGAGTCCCGCCCGGGAGCTGGTGCTCGGGGCGGTGGAGGAGGTGCTGGTGCTGGCCACGGCCTCGGCGGGGGCCGTCCTCGCCTCCGGCGCCGAGGGCGGGGACGAGCGGGTGCGCCAGGCGCTCGACCTCATCGCCGCCGAGCCCGAGGCCCAGCACTCGGTCGCCTCGCTGGCCCGCGCGGTGGCGCTGTCGCCGTCCAGGTTCGCGCACCTGTTCGCGGCCGAGACCGGCCAGACCCCGATGGGCGCCGTGCGCCGGGCGCGGGTGCGGCACGCCGCGAGCCTGCTGGAGGTGACCGACCTGGACGTCGGCCAGGTGGCCGCCGCCTCGGGCTTCGTCAGCCCGTTCCACTTCAGCCGCGCCTTCAGGCGCGAGTACGGCCTGCCGCCCCGCGACTACCGCGCCCGCCTGCGCCGCCCCTGACCCCCGTCAGCCCCCTGACCCGCCTCACACCTCGACCGGCCCGCCGCTGCGCCAGTAGACGTTGCCCTCCCTGGACAGCAGCCCCTCGTCCACCAGGTAGCGGCGCAGCGCCGCGAAGTCGTCGTGGAAGGCCCGCAGGGCCACGTTGACGTCGGCCTCGGGGTAGCGCACGCCCGGCTCGAACACCCGCGAGATGTAGCGCAGCACGATCAGCCGCTTGTCGCGGCGCATGCCCATGGTGGTCAGCCGGCCCTCGACCAGGAACGTGCGCAGCACCCGCTCCTCGGCGCTCAGCTCCGCGGGGGCTCGGCCCGCTCCCGCAGCAGCTCGCGGAAGCGCTCCGGCCGCGCCCGCCACTTGCCGTCGTCGTCGCGTTCGGCCAGGCCGCCGCTGGCCAGGCGGTCGAGCGCCTTGGGGGGCAGGTCGCCGGTGTCACCGAGCACCAGGGACGCGAGTGCGCGCAGGGTGTCGTCCTGACAGAGCAGCCCGAGCACGCGTCTGAGGTCTTCGTCGCTCACCCCTACCATTTTGTCCCATGATCGCAGCACTGTTCGTCGCCGTCGGCCTGGCCATCCCGGGCAACTTCCTGCTGTACGAGAAGGCCGCCGCCAAGAAGGACCCCAATCCGGAGCACAGCTGGACGGTGTCGGGCAAGAAGAACGCCCAGCTCGTCGTGAACCCGTGCCAGAAGGCCGGGCTGGGCCAGGCCGGGCGCACGGCGGCCAGGACGATCGTCTACACGTCGGTGCCCGACTACTCCAAGTCCGAGCAGGTGATCCTCTACTCCTCGCCGCAGGCGGCCGGCAAGGCGGTCGGCGACCTCAGGGCGGCCGTACGGGCCTGCGGCACCGCACGCTACCGGTACGGCGCGGTCAAGATCGCACTCGGCGACGAGGGCCTGCTGGTCACCGGCCAGGCCTACGACCACGGCAAGCCGGCCGTCGGCGGCGAGCGGGCCGTCGTGACCCGCCGCGCCAACGCCCTGATCGTCTACACGGCCGGCGGCGAGTGGGGCAAGCCCGCCAAGGCCGACTTCAGCCGGCAGCGGAAGGACGCGGGCACGATGCTCGCCAAGATCTGCACGCTGGCGGAGTGCTGAATGTCTCGATCTTGAGACATCGCCATGACCCGACGCCTAACTTCGCCGTCCGACAATGAAGCGACAAGCCGGTGCCGGAACGCCCTTGCCAGTCCGTTCCGGCACACGGCTTGTTCTCTTTCCGTAGCCGCTCAGAGCCGGTTGAGCCCGACCACGTGCAGCACGGCCCGGCCCTCCTCGTCGGAGGCGGCCAGGTCGACCTGGGCGTCGATGCCCCAGTCGCCGTCGCCGGCCGGGTCCTTGATCGTCTGGCGCACCCGCCACAGGCCGCTCTCCTCCTGGATCCGCAGCAGCGCGGGCCCGCGCGCGTCGGCGTCGGTGAAGATCTCCTCGTGGTCGGCGTAGTACGCGTCGAGCGCCGCGCCCCAGTCGACGTCGGGGGCCAGCTCCTCCAGCTCGTCCTCCTTCTCGATGGCGCACAGCTCGACCAGCCGGAACATGGCGTTGCGCACCAGCACCCGGAAGGCCCGCGGGTTGGCCGTGACCGGCCGCACCTTGGTCTCCAGCTGCGCCTGGCGCTCCAGCGCCTCCTCGGGGTTGGTCAGCTTCTCCCACTCGTCGATCAGCGAGGAGTCGACCTGGCGGACCAGCTCGCCCAGCCACTCGATGAGGTCGACCAGGTCCTCGGTCTTCAGGTGCTCGGGGACCGTGCGCGACAGCGTGCGGTAGGCGTCGGCCAGGTAGCGCAGCACCGTGCCCTCGGAGCGGGCCAGCTCGTAGAACTGGATGTACTCGCCGAACGTCATCGCGCGCTCGAACATGTCGCGCACCACCGACTTCGGGCTGACCGTGTAGTCGCCGACCCACGGGTGGCCGCGCCGGTAGGTCTCGTACGCGCCGAGCAGCAGGCCGTCGAGCGGCATCGGGTACATGACCTCGGCGAGCTGCTCCATGCGCTCCTCGTACTCGAGGCCGTCGGCCTTCATCTGGGCGACCGCCTCGCCGCGCGCCTTCTTCAGCTGGGCCGACAGGATCTGGCGGGGGTCGTCGAGGATGGACTCGACGATCGAGACCATGTCGAGCGCGTACGAGGGCGACTCGCGGTCGAGCAGGTCGAAGGCGGCCAGCGCGAACGTGGACAGCGCCTGGTTGAGCGCGAAGTCCTCCTGCAGCTCGATGGTCAGCCGGGCCCGCCGGCCCTGCTCGTCGGGCTCGGCGAACTGCTCGACGATGCCGCCGGCCAGCAGCGACCGGTAGATGGCGATGGCCTGGCTGATGTGCCGCCGCTGCCACTTGCGGTCTTCGTGGTTGTCGGTGAGCAGGTGTCTCATCGCCTGGAAGCAGTCGCCCGGCCGGTTGATCACGGCCAGCAGCATCGCGTTGCTCACCTTGAAGCGGGAGTTGAGCGGCTCGGGCTCGGCCTGCTGCAACTTCTCGAACGTCTCCTCGCTCCAGCCGACGAACCCCTCCGGCGGCTTCTTGCGCGCGTAGCCGCGCCGCCGCTTGGGGTCGTCGCCGATCTTGGCCAGCGCCTTGGCGTTCTCGATGTCGTGCTCGGGGGCCTGGCAGGCGACGTAGCCGATGGTGTCGAAGCCCGCGCGGCCGGCCCGCCCGGCGATCTGGTGGAACTCGCGGGCGCGCAGCCGGCGGACCTTGTTGCCGTCGTACTTGGACAGGGCGGTGAACAGGACCGTGCGGATGGGCACGTTGACGCCGACGCCGAGCGTGTCGGTGCCGCAGATGACCTTCAGCAGCCCGGCCTGGGCCAGCCGCTCCACCAGCCGCCGGTACTTCGGCAGCATCCCGGCGTGGTGGACGCCGATGCCGTGCTTGACCAGCCGCGACAGCGCCCGGCCGAACCGGGTGGTGAACCGGAAGCCGCCGATCATCGTGGCGATGGCCTCCTTCTCGGCCTTGGTCGCCATGTTGATCGACATGAGCGCCTGGGCCCGTTCCATGGCCGCGGCCTGCGTGAAGTGCACGACGTAGACGGGGGCCTGCCCGGTGGTGAGCATCTCCTCCAGCGTCTCGTGCAGCGGCGTCATCCGGTAGGAGTACACCAGCGGCACCGGCCGCTCGGCGTGCTTGACCACCGCCGTGGGCCGCCCGGTGCGCCTGGTCAGGTCGCGCTCGAACATCGACACGTCGCCGAGCGTGGCCGACATCAGCACGAACTGCACGTCGGGCAGCTCCAGCAGCGGCACCTGCCAGGCCCACCCGCGGTCGGGCTCGGCGTAGAAGTGGAACTCGTCCATCACGACCTGGCCGATGTCGGCCGCCGCGCCGTCGCGCAGGGCCACGTTGGCCAGGATCTCGGCCGTGCAGCAGATGATGGGCGCGCCCGGGTTGACGCTGGCGTCGCCGGTCATCATGCCGACGTTGGCGGTGCCGAAGACGGCGCACAGGTCGAAGAACTTCTCCGACACCAGCGCCTTGATCGGCGCGGTGTAGAACGTGCGGACGTCTCTGGTCAGCGCGGCGAAGTGGGCCCCGGCGGCGACCAGCGACTTGCCCGAGCCGGTCGGCGTGGCGAGGATCAGGTTGCTGCCGGAGACGACCTCGATGAGGGCCTCCTCCTGGGCGGGATAGAGCGTGAGCCCCCGTTCGGCGTTCCAGGCGACGAACGCGTCGAATATGACGTCGGGATCGGCGTCGATGTCTTCCGGCAGGCGGTCAACGAGAAGGCTCACGTCTCTATCCTGCCGAAGATTGCCGTGTGGTCGAACCCGCCGCCCCTAATGGAGGTCGAGTTGGAGCAGCACGGTGTCGATCCAGCGGCCGTGCTTGAACCCCACGTTCCTCAGCCGTCCCGCCTCCTGGAACCCGAAGGCGGCGTGCAGCCGCAGCGAGGCGGGGTCGCCGCCGTCGGCGATCACCGCGATCAGGGTGCGCGCGCCGGTCGCCGACGTCCGCCTGATCAGCTCGCCCAGCAGCAGGCGGCCGAGCCCGCGGCCGGTGGAGCCGGGCGCGAGGTAGATCGAGACCTCCAGGCTGTGCCGGTAGGCGGGCTTGGGCCGGTACTGGCTGAGGTAGGCGTAGCCGGTGACGGCGCCGGCGACCGCGCCGTCGTCCTCGGCCACCAGGAACGGCAGCCCCGCCGCCGCCAGCGCCGCCGCCTTGACCCGCCACTCGTCGGCTCCCGGCGGCGTCTCGTCGAACGTGGCCACGCCGCCGGTCACGTAGTGGGCGTAGATGGCGGTCACGGCGGGCACGTCGGCCTCGGTCAGGTCGCGGATCGTCGTCATGCCGCCCGATTGTGGCCGGGGCGCGTTTCGCCGGTGTTACACGCGGGCCTTCGGCGCCGTCAGCAGCAGGCCGCCGAGCACCGCGAGCACCGCCAGGAACGGGCCGCCGCCCGGCACGAAGCCGCCCACGGTCAGCGTCAGGATCCCGGCCCCGACCAGCCCCGCGGCCACCAGCATGACCCCGCGGCCGGCGGTCCCGTACGGCAGCGACGGCGGCGTCTCGAACCTCGCGAACGCCCGCACCAGCCCCCACATGACCAGGCACAACATCCCGAACCACACCGGCCACCCGGCGAACCAGAACAGGCTGCCCGGCTCCGGCGTCTCCACGCCCAGCAGGACCACGACCACGCCGGTCACGGCGAACAGCGCGGGCATGTGCCACAGGTAGACCGTCATGATCCGCGGGCCGGCCCAGTCCAGGACGCGGCGCAGGGGCAGCCGGACCAGCCAGGGGCGCAGCAGCACGGCCAGGCCGATCTGGCCGACGCCGACGGCCATGATGGCCAGCGTGGGCGGGGCCATGTTGGACACCTCGGCGCCGGGCAGGCCGATCATGCTGCCGGGGTAGGGGCCGAACCCCACCAGCAGCGCCGCCACGCCGAACCCGCCGGCCGCCAGCAACCCGGGCAGCCGCACCCGGCCCTCGGCGTAGAAGAAGCCGATCTGGTGCACGGCCAGCCACACGAAGACGATGTTCAGGTAACCGGCCGCCTCCAGGCCGGTCGAGAAGCGCACGACGTCCGTCAGCGCCGCCCCGGCCGCCAGCGCGACGGGGACCAGCACGCCGAACCTGCGGTGCAGGCGCAGCGCGTACGGCGTGACCGTGACCGCGATCAGGTACACGGCCAGGAACCACAGCAACTGCCCGGTCAGCTTGGCGCCCACCGCCAGCGGCTGCTCCGGCACCCCCAGCGTGAGCAGCACGTGGGGCAGCGGGATCCACACCGCCGCCAGCGGCAGCAACGGCCAGGCGAGCCTGCGCAACCGCCCGGCCAGCCACTCCTGGTCGCTCTTCGCCGACCGGCCGCGGCTGATCGCGTTGGCCGCCCCGCCGGCGAAGAAGACCAGCGGCATGACCTGGCTGAGCCACGTCACCACCCACACCCCCGGCGTGGACAGCGCGTTGCCCGTGGTCAGCCGGCCGCCCTCGTAGGACAGGACGGGGATCGTCCAGTGCTGGAGCACGATGAGCGCCATGCCCACCACGCGCAGCAGGTCGATGAACGGGTCCCTGGCCGTCGCGCGCGGCGCCCGTACCGGGGCGGGACGATCGAGCAGGACGGTCATGGGGGAGCCTCGTTTCGAGCGGGGAGCGGATGACTCAAGGCTTCCGTCCCGGACGCCTGAGCACACTGCCGCGTGCCGCCGTCTTCAGGTCAAGATCGCACCACCCCCGGGGGTAGGGCCAGCCCTACCCCCGGACGCCTGCGTACCTGCTCGTACCGCTCCGCCGGGGGACTTAGCCTTCATGGCATGCGCTCCCTGATGAGGCGTGTCCTTCTCGACACCCGCTACACGCTGGTCGGATTCCCGACGGCCGTCATCGGCTTCGTGACCATGATCGCCGGCTTCGCCGCGGGCGTGGGCACCGCGGTCGTGTGGATCGGCGTGCCGCTGCTGGCCGGCACGCTCCTGGTCGCGAGGGGCTTCGCCGACGCCGAGCGCGGCTGGCTGTCCGACGTGCTCAAGCGCCCGCCGGTGCGGCCGCGCTACCGTCCGGCGCCCGAGGGGGCGGGCCGTTTCCGCCGCATCGTCAACCCGCTGACCAACGGCCAGTCGTGGCTCGACCTGCTGCACGGCATCCTGAACTTCCCGTTCGCCGTTCTGGCGTTCGTGCTGACCGTGGTGTTCTGGGCGATCCCGATCCTCGGGCTGACCTACCCGCTCTACGGCCTGATCACCTCGCGCATCCCCGGCAACGCGGAGCTGCCCGAGCTGCTCGGGCTGGGCTCCGGCTACCTGGTGAACACGATCTTCTACGTCTCGCTCGGCCTGGTCTTCACGTTCGTCATGCCGTTCATGGTGCGCGGGGCCGCGCTGGTCAGGGCCGGGCTCGGCCGGGCGCTGCTGACCGGCGTCGCCGAGTTGCAGGAGCGCATCGACGACCTGGCCGAGGGCCGGGCGGCGGCCGTGTCGGCCGAGGCCAACGCGCTGCGCAAGCTGGAGCGCGACATCCACGACGGCCCGCAGCAGCGCCTGGTCTCCCTGGCCATGGAGCTGTCCAGGGCGCAGCGGCAGCTCGCCAAGGACCCGGAGGCCGCCTCGGCCACCATCAGCTCGGCGATCAGCGCCACCCGCGAGACGCTCGACGAGCTGCGGGCCCTGTCGCGCGGCATCGCGCCGCCCATCCTGTCCGACCGCGGCCTCGCGCCCGCGCTGGCCGCCCTCGCCGGCCGCTGCACGGTGCCGGTCGACCTCGACGTGCAGATCGTGGGCCGCTTCCAGGCGGCGACCGAGAACGCGATCTACTTCGTCTGCGCGGAAACCCTGACCAACGTGGCCAAACACAGCCGCGCGACCATCTGCACGGTTCAGCTCCTCCGCATCGGTGACGTTCTCATGCTCACGATCGGGGATGATGGTGTGGGCGGCGCACACGTCGCCAAGGGACACGGCCTGGCCGGTCTGGCCGACCGGCTCCGGGCCGTCGACGGGGAGCTCACCGTCAGGTCGCCGGACGGCGGGCCGACGGTGATCGTGGCGGAGGTGCCGTGCGCGTAGTCGTGGCCGATGACGCGGTCCTGATCAGGGAGGGCCTGGTCAGGCTGCTGGAGGAGTTCGGCTGCGAGGTGGTCGCCACCGTGGGGGACGGCGACGCCCTCGTGGAGGCGATCGTCGAGCACAGACCCGACGTGTCGGTGGTCGACGTGCGCATGCCGCCGTCGTTCACCGACGAGGGGCTGCGGGCGGCGGTCGAGGCCCGGCGCCGGGTGTCCGGCGCCCCGGTGCTCATCCTGTCGCAGTACGTCGAGGTCTCCTACGCCGACGACCTGCTCGCCGACGCCCGTGGCGCGGTGGGCTACCTGCTGAAGGACCGGGTCGTCGACGTCGACGAGTTCCTGGAGGGCCTGCGGCGGGTGGCGGCGGGAGGCACCGTGTTCGATCCGCAGGTGGTGTCCCAGTTGATGGTCCGCAGACGCAAGGACGACCCGCTGGCGCAGCTCACGCCGCGCGAGCGCGAGGTGCTCGGGCTGATGGCCGAGGGCAAGTCCAACCCGGCCATCGGGCGGCAGCTCGTCATCAGCGACGGCGCCGTGGAGAAGCACATCAGGAGCATCTTCAACAAGCTGGGCCTCTACGCCGAGGACAGCGACCAGCATCGCCGCGTGCTCGCCGTGCTGGCGTACCTGAGGTCCTGACCTCCCCTGAGGTCGACTGCCTGAGGTTGACCCCTCGGCCGGGCCCGCCGTGGAGCGTGCGCCGCTCTCCGGCCCCTCCTGGCCCTACGAGGGGTCGCCGGCCGGTCCGCGCGACGTGGCGCGCGGACCCGGCCGCCCGGTCCTAGCCGAGCGCGTCGACCAGCTTCTTGCGCTGCTGGGCGCCCAGGCCGCCGAGACGGCGCTTCTCGTCGACGCCGGCCTCCTCCATCAGCGCGGTGGCCTTGGCCGGGCCGACGCCCTTGACGGCGCGCAGGGCCTGGGACACCTTGATCTTCTTGGCGATGTCGTCGTCGCGCTCCAGGAGCTGGGCGAAGGTCAGCTCGCCCGCCTTGACCTTGGCGAGCAGGGCCGTGCGGGCCGCGCGGGCCTCGGCCGCCTTCGCCAGAGCCGCCTGACGCTGCTCGGGGGTGAGAGTGGGAAGTGCCATCTCGTTCTCTCCTCGGGGAGTTGGGTTCGGGAAACTGTTTCCCGTGGTGCAGTGGCTAATCATGGCGGATACCAGCGGTTCGTGTTGCGGAAAGCGCCCGCTCAACGGGTCCGCCACACCAGGGCGGCCGCTTCGGCGCACGCCACGTCCTGGCTGATCGTGCCGCCGCTGACCCCCACGCCGCCGGCCACTCGTTCCCCTTCGCCGTTGTCCGCCCAGAGGGGGATACCGCCCCCGAAACAGACGAATCTGTCACCAGTCAGACCGAAGAGCTCCCCGCCCGGCGCCACGAGCGGAGCCAGGTCCGCGGTGGCCGCGCGAAGGGCCACCGACGTGTACGCCTTGCCCGGCGCGAGCACCGGCCCGGCGATCTCCGCACCCGCCATACGCTGGAAAGACACCAGATGTCCGCCCGCGTCCACGACCGCCACCGAGACCAGCGCGCCCTCCCGGACGGCCTGCTTCAGAGCGGCCTCGGTCATGCGGAGCGCGAGTTCGAGATCCACGCGTTCCCACCCCCGTCGATGATCGTGAGCGCGCCGGGCCCTTCCATCCGTACAGCGCCGGGGGAGGGGGCGCAAGATCGCCTGGTCGGCGCTCGGGTGGCCGGAAGTTATTGCAAGATTTTCCCCTTGAGGGTGGAATGCGTCACATTTCGTGATCCGGGCGTGTCGGCGCCCTGGTCGGGGCCGGTTTCACGCCATCTCTCCAGCCCTTCGGGGGTCAGGAAGGCGTCGAAGACCGACTCCATGGCTCCCACCAGGGCGGCGCGCCAGCCCAGCGCGGCGGCCTCGATCCGGGGCGGGCGCTCCCGGCGGATGGCCATCAGCGCGGGCCGGCAGGAGTCCATCAGGGCCTCTCCCGCGCGCTCCAGCAGCGCGACGCCGTGCCCGGAGAGCGTGACGACCTCGGGGTCGTGCGCGTTGACCAGGGCGGCGACGCCCAGGCCGAGCGCGCGGGCCCCGGCCTCGACCGCCTCCCGGCTGCCGGCCAGCACCTCCTCCGCCTGCGCGCGGCCCCGGCCGCCGCCGTGGGCCAGGCCCACGTGGCGCAGCAGCGCGTTCGCGCCCACCTCCTGGCCCCAGCAGCCGGTCGCGCCGCACGCGCACGGCCGGTCGCCGCCGCCCAGCGGCATGTGGCCGAACTCGGCGCCGGGGCCGCTCGCGCCGTCCAGCGGCCGGCCGTCCACGACGAGGACGCCGCCGAGGTCGAAGTCCACGTGCAGGTGCAGGCCCACCCGTACGCCGCGCAGCCGTCCCCGCCTGGCCTCGGCCAGCGCGGCCAGGCCCGTGTCGTTGCCGACCAGGACGGGGTCCGGGCCGGCCGGCCGCCATGCGAGGCCCAGCAGCCGGGGCACGTCCACCGACCGCCAGCCCAGGTGGGCGATGTCCACCAGCCCGTCGTGCCGGACCGGGCCGGCGAGGGCCACGCCGAGGCCGACCACCCGCCGCGACAGGTGGTCGGCCACCGCCTGGCCGAGCGAGGCCAGGGCGCCTTCCGGGGTGCCGTCGTGCGGCTGGACCTCCAGCACGCTCGTCCGTCCGCCCAGCTCGCACGCCGCCAGCTCCCAGGCGTCCTCGCGCACGTCGGCGGCCAGCGCCAGCGGGCCCAGCGGGTGGGGGCCGGGCACCTGCGTGGGCCGTCCCCTGGTGTGCCCGGCGGCGGGCTCCTCGTGCAGCAGGGCGTCCTCGGCCAGGCCGGCGACCAGCACCGACGCCGTGCCCCTGGCCAGGTTGAGGTCGCGGGTGAGCTGCGACCTGGTACGGGTCGCCGCGCAGTCGTGCACCGCGCGCAGCAGCCGGACCCGGTTGTGCGCGCGAAGTTCGCCGCTCGTCGTAGCACTTTTCACAACTCCCAGCTTATGCTCTAGGCGTGAACAAAAGCCTCATTGATGCCAGACGGGCACGTGTCGGAGTCTTCGGTCTCTTCTCCCTCAGCGGATTCGTGATGGGTCTGTGGGCGGCGGGCCTGCCCTCGTTGAACGACCGCCTCGGCCTCGGCGCCGCCAGGCTGGGCACCGTCCTGTTGCTGATCTCCGGCGGCGCCCTGGTGTCGATGCTGGCGGCCGGGCGGCTGGTGGACAGGTGGTCGAGCCGGCAGGTGTGCTGGATCGGCGGGCCGCTGTCGGCCGTGCTGCTCCTCGGGCCCGCGCTGGCCCCCTCGTACGGGCCGCTGATGGCGCTGGCGCTGGCGTTCGGGATGGGGCTGGGGGTGATCGAGGTCGCCATCAACGCCCACTCCGTCGAGGTCGAGCGGGTCTACGGCCGGCCCATCATCTCGGCCTTCCACGGCACGTGGAGCCTGGGCGGGGCGGCCGGGGGCGTGCTGACGTCCCTCGCGCTGCGGGCGTCGATCGACCCGCAGGCGCTGCTGGTGGCGGGGGCGGTCGTCGTCCCGTTCCTGTACCTGCTGGCCTGCCGCCTGCTCCTGCCCGACGCCTCCCGGCAGGCCGGCGAGGAGGCGGACGGCGGCGAGGGCGGCGGCACGCTGAAGTGGGCGCTGATCGCGCTGCTCGGGGTGGCGGCCTTCGCCGGGCACCTGAGCGAGGGCGCCGCCATCGACTGGGCCGCCCTGCACGCCCGCTGGGTGCTGCACACCGACCCGGCCGACGCGCCGCTGGCCTACACGATCTTCTCGGTCGCGATGACGACCGTCCGCCTGCTCGGCGACCCGATCAGGGCCAGGCTCGGCTCGGTGCGCACGATCCAGCTCGCCGGCGGCTTCGCCACCCTCGGGTACGTCCTGGTGCTCGCCGCCCCGGCGCTCGGCGGGCCGCTGCGCGTGGTGTGCGCGTGGACCGGCTGGGCGCTGGCCGGCGTGGGGCTGGCCACGGTCGTGCCGGTGCTGTTCAGCGCGGTCGGCGCGGCGGGCGGCCCGGTGGGCCGCGCCCTGGCCATGGTGACGGCCTTCGGCTACAGCGGGCTGCTGCTCGGCCCGGCGGTCCTCGGGTACGTGGCCGAGGCCACCGAGTCGCTGCCGGTCGCCCTGATCATCCCGGCCGTCCTGGCCGCCGTCGTCGCGCTCAGCGGCGCCCCGGGGATCCGCCTGCTCACCCGGCAGTCGCCGCCCGCGCCCGTCCCAGCCGAACGTCCCGCGTAGCCGCCGGACGTTCCGTGTGGCCGCGGTGCGTGGGCGGCCCGCGGCCCGCGGTGGCCGTCCGCGGCCTGAAGCGTTCTGACGTGTTCTGGCGCGCCCGCTTCCCCGAGCCCGGGGGAGCGGGCGCTCCTCTTTCCCCCATATGCCCGCTGACCTGGCGTTATGGGATCGTGACTTGACCCCGAAGTTGGGGCCCGGTTTCATGTGCGAAACACGGTAAACGTTTACAGACACTTTCCCGTAAACGTTTACCTTCTCGGAAGGACAGCCTTGGCCGACGGACCCACGATCACCACGATCGCCGAGCGCGCCGGTGTCTCGATCGCCTCCGTCTCGCGGGTCCTCAACGGCCTGCCGACCAGGCAGGAGACCGTGCGCAAGGTGATGGCCGCCGCCGACGAGCTGGGCTACGTGCGCAACGCCGTGGCCAGGTCGCTCAAGTCCCGGCGCACCCACCAGGTCGCCTTCGCCATGGCCGACGTCGGCAACCCCGCCTACCTGGCGATGCTGCGCCAGATCCAGCCGGTGCTCAAGGCGGCCGGCTACCGGCTCGTCCTGCACTCGACCGACGCCGTCGTGGCCGACGAGATCGACGTGCTGCACAGCCTGGGCGAGCGGTACGTGGACGGGCTGATCATGAGCCCGCTCCGGGTCACCGACGCCCACCTGGAGATGCTGGCCGCGGCCAGGGCGCCCGTCGTGATCATCGGCACGGTGCCGGAGGGCACGCCGGTGGACAACGTACGGGCCGACTCGCGCACCGGCGTCAAGCTCGCCGTCGACCACCTGCACGCGCTCGGCCGCCGGCGGATCGCGCTGGTCAACGGCCCGCCCGACACCTGGCCCGGCGCCTCGCGCGGCGCGGCCTACCGCGAGGCGCTCCAGCAGCTCGGCCTGCCCTACGACGACGACCTGGTCCAGATCGGCGACTTCTACCGCGCGCAAGGGGGCCGCGCGGTGGCCGAGCTGCTGGACCGGGCGCCCGACGTCGACGCGCTGATGTGCGCCAACGACCTGATCGCGCTCGGCGCCCTCGACGTGCTGCGCGCCGCGGGCCGCCGGGTGCCCGAGGACGTGGCGGTGGTCGGCATGGACGACACCGACCTGGCCGCCGCGTCCTGGCCGTCGCTGTCGAGCGTCTCGCTCGGCTCGGCCGAACGTGGCAAGGCCGCCGCCGAGCTGCTGCTCGACCGGCTGAACGGCGACGACGCCGCGCCGCGCGTGATCACCGTTCCGCCGCGCCTGGTGGTGCGGGCCTCGACGGCGGGCGAGACCTACGGACATGAGGGAGGCAGGACGTGACCGCGACCGTGACGACGGCGGCACCGCCCCGGCGCCCGCCTTCCCGGCGGCGTCCCAAGTCGCGCGGGAACCGCGAGATGTGGCTGCTCATGCTGCCCGCGCTGGTGCCCGTCGCGCTGTTCAGCGTCGGCCCGCTGCTGTACGGCATCGGCCTGGCCTTCACCGACGCCCGCAACACGCGCGTCCACGAGACCAGCTTCGTCGGCCTGGAGAACTTCGGCCGGCTGCTCACCGACGACGACTTCTGGGCCTCCTTCCGGATCGGCGCGATCTGGTCGGTCTCGGTGACCGTGCTGCAGTTCCTGGCCGCGCTCGGCCTGGCGGTGCTGCTCAACCAGAACCTGCGCTTCAGGACCCTGGCCCGGGTGCTCGCGGTGGTGCCGTGGGCGATGCCGCCGGTGGTCATCGGCCTTATGTGGAAGCTCGTCTACCACCCCGACGCGGGCATCCTGAACAGCCTGCTCGGCACGCACGTCAACTGGCTGGCCGACTTCTCGCTCGCGCTGCCCGCGATCATCGTGGTGGGCGTCTGGACCGGCATGCCGCAGACCACCGTGGTCCTGCTCGCCGGACTCCAGGGCATCCCGAAGGAGCTCTACGAGGCCGGCGAGGTCGACGGCGCGGGCCGCTGGCGGCGGTTCTGGAGCATCACGCTCCCGCAGCTGCGGCCGGTGATCGTGTCGATCACCTCGCTCGACTTCGTGTGGAACATCAACCAGTTCGGCCTGGTCTACGTGCTCACCCAGGGCGGGCCCGGCGGCCAGACCCGGCTGCCGATGTTGTTCGCCTACGAGGAGGCGTTCCGCTACCGGATGGCCGGATACGCCTCGATGCTCGGCCTGGCCATGGCGATCGTCGTGCTCACGGTGCTCGGCCTGTACCTGTGGCGCCAGATGAGGGAGACCCGATGAGACGCGCCCCGCAGTACCTCGCGCTGGTCGCCTACATCGTCTTCCTGGCGTTCCCGCTGTTCTGGCTGCTGTCGACGGCGCTGAAGACGCCGCAGGAGATGGCGCTCGCCGACCCGACGTGGATCCCGCGCGAGCCGACCCTGTCCAACTTCTCCGACGCCTTCGGCGAGCAGGACCTGATCGGCGCGGCCGGCCGCAGCCTGGTGGTGGCGCTGTTCAGCAGCGTGATCACCGTGCTGATCTCGCTGCCGGCCTCGTACGCCATGGCCCGCTACCGCAGCCTGCTCAACAAGGTCGCGATCGGGTGGGTGCTGGTCAGCCAGGTCTTCCCGTTCATCCTGATCATCATCCCGCTCTTCATGATCCTGCGGGATCTGGAGCTGGTGAACACCCTGCCGGGGCTCGTCGTCGTGCACGTGACGTTCACGCTGCCGTTCGCGCTGTGGATGCTCCAGGGCTACGTGCGGGCCGTGCCGCGCGAGCTGGAGGAGGCCGCGGCCGTCGACGGCGCGACCCGGCTGCGCTCGATCGCCAGCGTGGTGGCGCCGCTGCTCGCGCCCGGCGTGGTGGCCACGCTGCTGTTCTCTTTCATCTCGTCGTGGAACGAGTTCCTGTTCGCGCTCGTGATCCTCCAGGACCCCGACGTGATGACACTCCCGCTCACGCTGGTGCGGTTCACCGGCCCCGAGGGGGTGGCCAGGCTCGGCCCGCTGGCCGCGGCGTCGCTCATGGCGACGATCCCGAGCCTGATCTTCTTCGCAATCATTCAGCGGCGACTGAAGTCCGGCCTGATGGCCGGCGCCGTGAAGGGCTAGTAGGAGGCTCATATGCGAATCAAGTCCGCATTGGCGGCGGCGGCCGTCGTCGCGTTCGCCGCCGCGTGTGGCAGCAGCGGAGGAGGGGGCGGTGGAGAGGCCGCCTCGTCCGGCGAGCCGGTGAAGCTCAACTTCCTCAGCCTGGCCTGGCAGAAGGAGTCCGTCGCGGCCAACAAGCAGATCGTCGACGAGTGGAACAAGGCCAACCCCAAGACCCAGGTCACCTACGTGCAGGGCAGCTGGGACAACGTCAACGACCAGCTCGTCACCCAGTTCGCCGGCGGCACCGCGCCCGACGTGATCCACAACGACTCGCCGGCGCTGGCCGGGTTCGCCTCCGACGGCTACCTGCTCGACCTGACGAGCAAGCTGCCCGCCGAGCTCAAGGGCGACATCCCGCAGTCCGCCTGGGACACCGTCACCTTCAACGGCGGCAAGGGCGAGCAGGGGATCTACGGCGTGCCGTTCCTGCAGGAGTCGCAGGTCATCATCGCCAACAAGAAGCTCCTGGACGCCTCCAAGGTGCGCGTCCCCACCGCGGACAACCCGTGGACCTGGGACGAGTTCTCCGAGGCCGCCAAGAAGATGACCAAGGGCGGCACGTTCGGGGTGGCCTGGCCGATGAAGTCGCCGGTCAACAAGACGCTCAACCTGGCGCTCAACTTCGGCGGCACGTTCTTCCAGACCGCCGAGGGCAAGACCACGGTCAAGGTCGGGCCGGAGGAGCGCGAGGTGCTGCAGCGCATCCACGACCAGCTCTACAAGGACAAGTCCGCCGACCCGGCCGCGCTCGGCCAGGGCACCGCCGACCCGCTGCCCGCCTTCTACAAGGGCAAGTTCGCGCTGCTGCCGGCCGGCGTCTACCTGCGCCAGCAGGTCGCCGAGCAGGCCCCGGACGACTTCGACTGGGTGACGCTGCCCGCGCCGAAGGGCACCAGCGCCCAGCAGGGCGCGGTCTCCCAGACGCTGTCGATCGCCCAGGACAGCAAGCACCAGGACGAGGCCATGAAGTTCATCTCGTTCTTCCTCAACGGCGCCAACCAGGCCAAGCTCGCCAAGGGCGACTGGCTGCTGCCGACCTCGCAGACGGCCGCCGCCGACCCGGCGATGACCACCCAGGACAACGGCTGGGACGTCGCCACCGCCTCCGCCAAGAACCTGGTCGTGGCCCCGTTCCTGAAGGTGAACGGCTTCGACGAGTGGAAGAGCAAGGTCGCCACGCCGGTCCTCCAGGAGTACTTCGCCAATAAGATCACCATCGACGACGCGGCCAAGCGGCTCGTCGAGGACGGCAACCAGGTCTTGGAGCGGTACCAGCAGTGACTCATCGCCTGAGGGCCCGGGGGTGTCTGCTCGGCCTGGCGGCCGGCGACGCCCTCGGCGCCCCCGCCGAGAACCTGTCGCCGTCGGAGATCCGGCGGCGGTGGGGCCGGCTCACCGAGATCGAGGGCGGCGGCACCGACGACACCGAGTACGCCATCTTCGCCGCCTCGCTGCTCGTCCGGCACGGGCACGCCCTGACCGCGGCCGACGTCGCGCGGGCGTACCGGCAGGAGATCATCCCGTCGGTGACCGGGCCGATGCGCGGTGCCGGCTTCTCCGAGCTGGGCACGATCGAAGCGCTCCGCCGGGGGCTGGAGCCGCCGCTGACCGGGCGTGTCCACCAGCACGGCTGGTCCGACGGGCTGGCCATGCGGGCGGCGCCGTACGGGATCTTCTGCCCCGGCGACCCGGCCGAGGCCGCCCGCCTCATCGAGCAGGACGGGCTGGTCAGCGGGTCGGGCGAGGGCATACTCGGCGGCCGCGCGGTCGCCGGGGCGGTGGCCGCCGCCATGGCGGGCGGCACGCCCGCCGAGTCCGTGGAGGCCGCGCTGTCGGTGATCCCCGCCGACTCCTGGACGGCCCGTGCCGTCGTCCGGGCGCGCGACGTGGCCGCCAAGGGCACGCCGGCCGAGCCTGACCTGGTCGAGGCGCTGCACGAGGCCGTCGTGGTCCGACACTACCCCTGGACCGACCTCGCGCCCGAGGCCGTCGCGCTGGCGCTGGGCGCCGTCCTGGCGGGCGGCGGCGAGGTGGAGGCGACGGTGACGTTCGGGGTCAGCCTGGGCAGGGACGCCGACACGATCGGCGCCATCGCCGGCGCGGTCGCCGGCGCCATCCAGGGAGAACAGGGCGTGCCCGGACGATGGGCCGCCCGGATCGGCCCGGTGAGCGGGAAATGCCTGCCCGTCGTGGCCGGAAGACACGTGCTGGACGTCGCCGACGAATTGGCGGAAGGACTGTAGATCATCATGTCGGGGGACAGAATCAGGGGGCCTTCATCGGGCTCGCCGTGGGCGACGCCGCCGGCTGGCCCGCGGCCAGGCACCGCGCCGCCCTGCACGCGCCCTGGAGCCGGCGCCTGCACCGCGAGCTGGACGCCTTCGCCGAGGAGCACCGCGTCACCACGCTGCCGGTGCCGTTCGCGCTCAACCAGCCGATCGCGCCGCTGGCCGTCGGGCCGTCCGACGACGCCGAATGGCTGGCCTGGACGTTGCTGACGATCGACCGGCCGCGGGCCGCGGCGTTCCGGGAGCTGACCGGCGTCCGGGCGCGCATCTCGGTGGCCACCGCGCTGGACAACCTGGCCAGGGGCGTCGAGCCGCCGGCCTCCGGGCACGACAACCCCCACCACTTCGACGACGCCGCCGCCGTCCGGGCGGTCGCGTTCGGGGCGCTGGGGAAGGACCCGACCGAGGACGCCCAGGTGACCAACGCGGGCGACGGCCTGCTCGGCGCCCAGGCGATGGCCGCCGCCGTGGCCGCGGCGGTCGCCTCGGGCTCGGTGGGCCAGGCCGTGGAGGCGGCGCTCGCCGTCCTGCCCGCCGACACCGCCATCGGGCACAACGCCCGGGTGGCGCTGGCCGCGGCGCGGAAGGCCGGCGACCCGTTCGGCGCGGTGCCCGCGCTGGACGCCGCGCTGCTCGACCACGTCTACAGCTACGGCGTGGGCGCCGCCCAGACGGTGCCCGTCGCCCTGGCGCTGGCCGAGGCGGCGGGGGGCGACCTGGCCCGCGCCGTCCCGGCCGCCGCCTGCCTGTCGGCGCTCGCCGACTCGGCGCCGGCGCTGACCGGCGCGCTGGCGGGGGCCGCCAGTGGGTACGGCGCGATCCCGGAGGGGTGGCTCGCGCCGGCCCGCACACTGGCGGGCTGCTGCCTGCCGGAGCTGGCGGGCAAGGATCTGATCAAACTGACGAAAGGAATCGCATGACGCCGCTTGAGGACAGGGCCACTGGCTGCGTGGCGGGGGCGGCGGTCGGTGACGCGCTGGGCGGCGCCACCGAGGGCTGGACTCCCGAACAGATCGTGGAGCGGTACGGGGGCCGCGTCGAGGGCATCGTGCCGCCGTACAACGAGGACTGGCGCAACGCCCGGCCGATCGCGCCGTACCACAAGGGCGACGGGCACATCACCGACGACACCCTGATGACGCACGCCCTGATCCGCGTGTACGAGAAGGCCGGCGGGCACCTGGGGGCGTACTCCATGGCCGACCACCTCGTGCCGGAGCTGATGGGCGAGCGGCGGTGGATCCCCGAGCTGGAGGCCGAGGCGCTGCCGCTGCAGCGGATCTTCCTGGCCGAGAAGTGGATCGTGGCCCGCCTGCACTACGGGCACGTCGACCCGCGCGAGGCCGGCGTCGGTAACATCGTCAACTGCGGCGCGGCCATGTACGTCGCGCCCGTCGGCATCGTCAACGCCGCCGACCCCGACGCCGCCTACGCCGAGGCCGTCGACCTGGCCGGGGCCCACCAGTCCAGCTACGGACGCGAGGCGGCCGGCGTGATGGCCGCCGCCGTCGCCGAGGCCATGCGGCCGGGCGCCACGGTCGACTCCGTGGTCGCCGCCTGCCTGCGCCTGGCCAAGGACGGCACCCGCGCCGCCATCGAGGCGGTCTGCGAGGCCGCGGCCGGCGTCGGCCACTGGGACGGCTCCTTCGAGCTGCTGCGCGCCGCCGTACGGCCCTTCGACACGGTCGCCGACACCTACCGCGACCAGGGGCTCGGCGCGCGCCGGCCGAGCCGGGTGCACAGCATCGAGGAGCTGCCGCTGGCGCTGGGGTTCCTGGTCGCGGCCAAGGGCGACTTCCGCGACACCGTGCTCGGCGGCGTGAACTACGGCCGCGACGCCGACTCGATCGCCTCCATGGGCGGAGCGATCGCGGGCGCCCTCGGGGGGCTGTCCGCGGTGCCCGCGCAGTGGGTGGAGCAGGTGGGGGCGGCCAGCCGTACCGACCTGGTCGCGCCCGGCCTGGCCATCGCCGAGGTGGCGCGCCGGGTGCACGCCGACGACCTGGCGCGGCGGCGCGCCCACGAGGCCGCCTTCGCCGAGCTGGACGCTCGATGATCAGGCTCACCTGGGTCCAGCCGGAGGACCTGGTCGGCCACGAGCTGCGCCAGGCCGGCGAGGACGGCAGGGGCGACCTGCCGCGGGTGCGCGAGCTGGCCGGAAGGTGGCACGCGGCGGGAGGTCACGACGCCCCGCCGCGCGCCGGCGCCTCCGAGGCCGCCGCCGCCCGGCTGCGTCCCCTGGCCGAGAGCCTGCTGGACGAGCTGGCCGCGATCCCGTCGCCGCTGGATGAGCCCTCCGAGCTGGACGCCATCGTCGCCGCCTGCCCCGACTGGCCCTCGGCCGGGACCGCGGCGAAGGCGGACCCGGTACGGCTGCTGGGCGCCTGGCAGGGACGGGCGGCCGGCTGCGTGCTGGGCAAGCCGGTGGAGAAGATCCCGCGCGCGGGCATCAGGCAGATCGCCGAGGCCACCGGCAACTGGCCCGTCACCGGCTGGTTCACCGCCGAGGGCCTGCCGGAGGAGATCGCGCGCAGGTGGCCGTGGAACCGGCGCAGCGCGGTCAACTCCCTGGCCGAGAACATCGACGGCATCCCCGAGGACGACGACCTCAACTACCCGCTGCTGGCGCTGTCCGTCCTGGAGCGCCACGGCCGCGGCTTCACCACCGAGGACGTCGCCAAGCTGTGGCTGGACGAGCTGCCGGCCGGCCGCACGTTCACCGCCGAGCGGGTCGCCTACCGCAACCTGCTCGACGGCTTCGAGCCGCCGGAGACGGCCACCCGCCGCAACCCGTTCCGCGAGTGGATCGGCGCCTTCATCAGGACGGACGTCTACGGCTGGGCCAACCCCGGCGACCCCGCCACGGCCGCCGAGCTGGCCTGGCGCGACGCCCGGCTGACCCACACGGCCAACGGGATCTACGGCGCGATGTTCGTCGCGGCCATGTGCGCCGCCTCCCTGGTCGCCGGCTCCGCGCGGGAGGCCGTCGAGGTGGGCCTGTCGGTCGTGCCGCGCGGCTCCCGCCTGCACGAGGCGGTCGGCCTGGCCGTCGCCGACGCCGCCCGCGAGCCGGACTTCGAGCGTGTCATCGACCTGCTGCACCAGCGGCATGGCACGCTGCACTGGGTGCACACGATCAACAACGCCGCGCTGGTCGCCGCCACGCTGATCCACGGCGCGGGCGACTTCACCGCCACGATCGCGGGCGCGGTCGCCGGCGGCTGGGACACCGACTCGGCCGGGGCCACGGCGGGGTCCGTGGCGGGCGCGCTGAACGGCGGCGTGCCGGACCGCTGGCTCATGCGCGACAGCCTGGCCAGCAGCCTGACCGGCTTCGACGGGGTGGGCCTCGGCGAACTGGCGCGACGTACTCAGGAGATGATGGCCTCATGATCTCGGTTTTCGGCAGCGCCAACATGGACCTCGTCGCGTACGTCTCCCAAGCCCCCAAACGGGGCGAGACGGTCACCGGTCACCGGTTCCGGACCGTGCCCGGCGGCAAGGGCGCCAACCAGGCCATCGCCGCGGCTCGCGCCGGGGCGCAGGTGGCCTTCCTGGGCGCGGTCGGCGACGACGCCTTCGGGGCCGAGATGCGCTCCACCCTGGCCGAGGCCGGCGTGGACGTCCGCGGGCTGCGCCAGGTGCCCGGCCCCAGCGGCATCGCGCACATCGTGGTCGACGACGCCGGCGGCAACTCGATCATCGTCGTGCCCGGCGCGAACGGCACCGTGACCGGGCCGTCCGGCGGCGACCTGGCCACGATCGCCGGGTCGCGGGCCCTGCTGCTCCAGCTCGAACTGCCCATGGAGGCGGTCGTGGCCGCCGCGGAGGCGGCCCGGGTCTCCGGGGTGCCCGCCGTCCTGACCCCGGCGCCCGCGCAGCCGCTGCCCGACGAGCTGCTCGACGCGGTCACCATGATCGTCCCGAACGAGCACGAGGCCGCCGACATCACCGGCCAGGCCGACCCCGACGCCGCCCTCGACGCGCTTCTCGAACGCGTCGAGGAGGCCGTCATCACGCTGGGCTCGCGGGGCGCACTCTACGGCTCGCGCTCGGGGGAGCGGCTGCGGGTGCCCGCGATCGAGGTGAAGGCCGTGGACACCACGGCCGCCGGTGACACGTTCGTCGGCGCGCTGGCGGTCGCGCGGGCCGAGGGCCTGGCGCCGGCCGAGGCGCTGCGCTTCGCCTCGGTGGCGGCGGCGCTGTCGGTGCAGCGGGCGGGCGCCAGCACCTCGATGCCGGTCAGGGCCGAGATCGAGGACGCGCTGCGGGAGCTGTCCTAGCCCGTCCCTTGACGTCCGGCCGGGCGTCAGGGGACGCCGTCACGGGCAGGTGGGGGCCATGAGCCAGAAGCCCGACGACCTGCCCGCGGCGGTGGGAGGCGTGGACGGGGAGAGCGACGTGGTCGCCGAGCGGTCCGCCTCGGGATCGCCCAGGACCCGCCGCCCGCTGTCCGCGGACCCGCCCGACGAGCAGGAGGAGCCCACCCCGGAGGAGCCGCCCGAGGAGGACGACGAAGGCGAGGACGTCATCCGCCCCGACGCCGGCCCCACCGCCTGATCTGCCCGCCTGACCCACCCGCCGCGACCGGCTCCCGGCGGTCACAGGGCGCCGGGTTTCGTGTGCAGCCGGGCGAGGGTCTGCTCCAGCTCGGCCTGCAACAGGTCGCCGGCCGCCGCCGCGTCGCCGTCGCGGACCGCCGCCACCAGCGCGGCGTGCGCGTCGTGCCCCGGGTTGCGGTCGTGCTCGCGCAGCTCCAGCAGCTCCACCATGTCGATCAGCCCCTCCCGCAACGCCGGCGCGAACTCGGCGAACAGGTCCGTGAGCACCGGGTTTCCCGCCGCCGCCACGACCGCCGCGTGCAGCGCGATGTCGGCGTCGACGAACGCCGCGTCGTCCTCGCCCGCCGCCCGCTCGCGGGCCCGGAGCGCGGCCTCCATCGCCGCCACGTCCTCGTCGGTACGCCGGGCCGCCGCCAGCCTGGCCGCCTGGGTCTCGACGACCATGCGGACCTCGTACACGTCGGTGATCGCGGCCCGCCGCAGCCGCGCGGGCCAGTCCTCGGCCGGCTCCGCGGCGATGACGAACACGCCCGAGCCCTGACGTGCCCGCACCAGCCCCGCCCCGGCCAGCGCCCGCAGGGCCTCGCGGACCGTGGACCGGCCCACCCCGAGCGTCTTGGCCAGCGCGTTCTCGCCGGGCAGGCGGGTGCCGACCGGCCAGTGGCCCTCGGTGATCTGCTCGCGCAGGTGCTGGACGGCCTGGTCGACCAGGGGACTGCGGCGGAGGGCGCCGAGCGGCATGCGTACCTCTCAGGTTGTCTGAGGACCTGTGTTGTGGTTAGTGTAGCCGCCATGTCGTCGTACGGTCTCCTTCTTCTCGGCCGCCGCGGCGGGGCCTGACCGGACCGGCACCCCGCCGCGGCGTGCGAGGTGCTGCCGGTCGTCCGACCGCCGAAGAAGGAACGAAGACGTGTACGAATGGAACCGGCAGCGCCCCAGCGCGATGCCCTCCCACCGCTACCGGCCCGCCCACGAGCGGGTCGAGGTGCCCCTGACCAGAGAGCGCGCCTGGCCCACGCGCCGCATCACCACCGCCCCCCTCTGGGTGCCGGTCGACCTGCGCGACGGGAACCAGGCGCTGGCCGAGCCGATGGACCCGGCGCGCAAGCGCCGCCTGTTCGACCTCCAGGTGCGCATGGGCTTCAAGGAGATCGAGGTCGGCTACCCGTCGGCCAGCAGGCTCGACTTCGACTTCCTCAGGGAGCTGGCCGAGCCCGGCGCGGTGCCCGAGGACGTGACCGTGGTGGCCTTCACCGCCGCCCGGCAGGACCTGATCGAGCGCACCTTCGAGTCGATCCGCGGCCTGCCCGACGTGGTCGTGCACCTCTACACCGCGACCGCGCCCACCTGGCGGAACGTGGTGCTCGGCCACGACCGCGACACCCTGCGCAAGCTCATCCTGGACGCGGCCGGCCAGGTCGCCCGGCTGGCCGACGGGCTCCCGGTGCGCTTCGAGTTCTCGCCCGAGGTGTTCAACCTCACCGAGCCCGACTACGTGCTGGAGGTCTGCAACGACCTGACCGCCCTCTGGGACGCCTCCCCGGACCGCCCGGTGATCCACAACCTGCCGGCGACCGTCGAGATGTCCACCCCCAACGTGTACGCCGACCAGATCGAGTACATGCACCGCCACCTCGACCGCCGCGACTCGGTGATCCTGTCGGTGCACCCGCACAACGACCGCGGCACCGGCGTGGCCTGCGCCGAGCTGGCCGTGCTCGCCGGGGCGCAGCGGGTGGAGGGCTGCCTGTTCGGCAACGGCGAGCGCACCGGCAACGTCGACCTGGTGACCCTCGCGCTCAACCTGCACTCCCAGGGCGTCGACCCGATGATCGACTTCTCCGGCATCGACGAGATCCGGCGCGTCGTCGAGCACTGCAACCGCCTGCCCGTGCACGACCGCCACCCCTACGCCGGCGACCTGGTCTACACCGCCTTCTCCGGCACCCACCAGGACGCCATCGGCAAGGGCCCGGCCCACCACGCCGCGCGGGCCGCCGAGCTGGGCGTGCCGCCGGAGCGGGCGCCGTGGGAGGTGCCGTACCTGCCCATCGACCCGGCCGATGTGGGGCGCGACTACCAGGCGGTCATCCGGGTCAACAGCCAGTCGGGCAAGGGCGGCATCGCGTACCTGCTGGGCGCCCGCCACGGCCTCGACCTGCCGCGCCGCCTGCAGATCGACTTCTCCGCGGCGGTGCAGCGGGCCACCGACGACAGCGGCGAGGAGATCACCGCCGACGAGTTGTGGGCGCTCTTCCACGCCACCTACATCGCGCCCGGCGAGCGCGCCGGGTTCGCCTCCTGGCGCACGGCCGAGACCGCGCCGGGGACGCACGAGTTCGAGGGCGTCCTCGACTCGGGGCGGGTGCTGCGCGGCACCGGCAACGGGCCGCTGTCCGCGCTGACCGCCGCGCTGGCCGAGGACGGCGTCGAGGTCGACGTCCTGCACTACGCCGAGCACGCCGTGGACCCGGGGACGGGCAGCAGCGCCGTCGCGTACGTGGAGGCCCGGGTCGGTGGAGCGGCCGGCGGCGTGACCGGCTGGGGCGCCGGTCAGGACACCTCCGTGCTCACCGCGTCGGTACGGGCGGTGCTGGCCGCCGTCGACCGGCTCAGTACGTCAGGTACATGACGCACTCGTCCCGGTACTGCAGGGTCCTCGACCGCAGCCGTCGCGGGTCGGCCAGCACGGCCCGGGAGACCGACGGCACGACGGAGCCGCGTACCGGGGCGAACAGCCGGGCCACGTCGGCGGGTGAGGCGCCCTGCGCGCCGAGCCCCGGCGCCAGGATCGGGCCGTTGAGGTCGGCCAGGGAGTGGTCGAGCGCGGGCAGCGTGGCCCCCATGACCACTCCCACCGGCCCGAACGGCTCGTGGCCCGCGTTGGCCGCGGCGGCCCCGGCGATCACCAGGTCGGCCACCCGCTGCTGCAGCCCGGCCGCCGCCGGGTTGGAGGTGCGGGCCAGGACGAAGACGCCGGCGTCGTTGGCCACCGCCGAGGTGATCGCCACCTCCAGCGAGCCGAACCCCAGGTAGGGGCTGAGCGTCACCGCGTCGGCGGCCAGCGGGCTGCCCCGGTCGAGGTAGGCCTCGGCGTAGGCGGCCATCGTGGTGTCGACGTCGCCGCGCTTGGCGTCGAGCAGCACCAGCGTGCCGGCCTCGCGCAGGTCGGCGATGGTGCGTTCGAGGACGGCGACGCCACGGCTGCCCCAGCGCTCGAAGAAGGCCGACTGCGGCTTGACCACGGCGGCCACGTCGCTGATCGTGTCGGCCACCGTGCGGCTGAAGCGCTCGAGGCCGCCCGGTGAGTCGTCGAGGCCCCAGGCGTCGAGCAACGCCGGGCTCGGATCGATGCCCACACAGAGCGGGCCGAATTTGTCCAGCCTGGCACGCAGGCGTGTGCCGAACGACTCGTTCATCTAGGCCCCCTTGCGACCCTAACGCACACTAACCCGCCGCCGCCGGAACCCGGAACGCATCGGCCCCGGATGATATGGCTCGCGGCGCGGGTCTTCCGGAAGCGGGCGCCTGGGTAGATCATGCGGCATGTACGAGATCGCCCAGCGGGTGCTGGTGCTGGAGACCGTCCCGCCGCGCGAGGTGACCGTCGCCGTCGGCATGCCGTACGAGGAGGCGGGGGAGTGGGCGTGCCCGTACCGGGTCGACGGGCTGGCCGGGTGGGAGCACGAGCGCCGGGCGACCGGGCGCGACTCCCTGGAGGCGGTCGAGGTGGCGCTGGCCATGGTCCGGGCGGCGCTGGCCGGCTCGCACGAGGCCAAGGAGGGCCTGCTGCAGCCGGACGACGCCCCGCCGGACCGCCAGCTCACCCGGACCGTGTACGTCACCTGGGACAAAGGACAAGACATCGCCTACATCGCGATGAAGCACGAAATAGTGCCAGGTGAGGCGGTACGGCAGACCGTCTCGGAGGACGTCGTCCTCGACTACAGCGCCTCGGGCGACCTGCTCGGCCTGGAGCTCCTCAACGCCGCCACCCGCCTCCCCGCCGAGATGCGCCTCTGACAGCTCCGGACGCGCGGCCGCTCAGCCCGTCAGCAGCCAGCGCCAGCGCGGCAGTTCCAGCACCACCGTGACCACCGCCAGCACCGTGACCGCCGCCGCCACGGCCGCGTGCCAGGCCACCCACGCCGCCGCCACCGCCACCACGAGCTGGAGGGCGACCAGCCCGACGGTCACGAACCCGGGCACGGCGACCAGCACGCCCCGCTTGTCGCCCGGCGTGGCGAACACCGACGGCAGCCCGATCAGCACCACGACCGACAACACGGCCTGCCACACCGACCCGGGAAGCAGCGCCCACGGCGCCGCGACCCAGGCGACCAGCTCCGACGCGAAACGGAAGACGGAGGCGACCCGGTCGTCCGGACGCGGCCCGGACCGGGCGAAACGCCCCGAGTTGGAGGACACGAGGGCACCCTACTCCTGAGCCCCTTCCGGCCAGGATCTACGGTAGGGGGCGTGACCTCCGCGACCCCGCCCCGCATCGTGGCCACCGATCTCGACGGCACCCTCCTGACCTCCGACGGCGTCGTCTCCCCACGCACCCGGCGGGCCCTGGGCCTGGCCCGCTCCGCCGGAGCGGAGGTCGTCTTCGTCACCGCCCGCCCGCCGCGCTCCATCCACGCCATCGCCGGACAGGCGGGCCTGACCGGCCTGGCGATCTGCAGCAACGGCGCCCTGCTGTACGACCTGGCCGCCGCGGAGATCGTCGCCAGCCGCACGATCGAGCCGCAGGCCGCCAGGAAGGTCGCCGACAGCCTGGCCGCGGCCCTGCCCGGGGCGGCGTTCGCCGTCGAGACCGGCACGGGCGTGCTCACCGAGTCCGGCTACACCAGGCGGGTCGCGCACGACGTGCGGCACTACCGGGAGGTGGTCTCGGCGTGCGAGGCCGGCGAGCCGATCGTCAAGCTGCTGGTGCTCTCGCCCGCGCACACCGTCGACGAGATGTCGGCCGTCGCGGCGGCGGCCGTGGGGGAGCTGGCCGAGGTCACCCACTCCGGGGTGCCGGGGCTCCTGGAGGTCAGCGCCCTGGGCGTGACCAAGGCGGGCATGCTGGCCGAGCTGTGCCTGGCGCGCGGCGTCGAGCCCGCCGAGGTGGTGGCGTTCGGCGACATGCCCAACGACCTGGCCGTGCTGGCCTTCGCCGGGGCCGGTTACGCGATGGCCAACGCGCACCCGCTGGTGCTGGCCGCGGCCGGGCACCGTACGTCCTCCAACGACGACGACGGCGTGGCCGAGGTCCTCGAACGCCTCTACGGCTGACCCGGCCGGGGTCCGGCGCCCGCCCGCCCCCGCGGGCGGGCGCCGGGGATCTCAGGCGTCGTCGTCCGACACCCGGGACGTGCCCTCGCATCCGGCGGGGGCGCCGCTCAGCACCGGCAGCAGGCCGCCGCAGGTGCTCACCGGGAGCGACACCGGCTCGACGATCTCGTCGTTGAAGACGACCACGTCGCCGATGAGCGGACGCGGCCCCTGGGCGGGCGCCGCGGCCGAGGCGTACGCCGGCGCCGCGCCGGCCAGCAGACCCGCGCCGGCCAGCAGCCCGATCGCTAGGCGGCGGCGACCCGCTCCTGCGCGACGCCGCCGGGCTGCTGGTCCCGATGCGCCTGCTGGACGTGCCGCCCGCCCGCCATGATCCGATCCATCACGGCCAGTGCCAGCGCCGAGACCACGAAGGTGAGATGGATCAGTGTTTTCCATACGAGTTCCCTGTCGGTGATGGCCGGCCGGGCGGCGTTGATGAAGATCTGCAGGAGGTGCACCCCCGAGATCCCGATGATCGCCATGGCCAGCTTGACTTTGAGGACGTTTGCGTTGACATGGGACAACCACTCCGGCTGATCGGGATGGCCGTCGATGCGCAGCCGCGAGACGAAGGTCTCGTAGCCGCCGATGATGACCATGATCAGCAGGTTCGAGACCATCACGACGTCGACGAGCCCGAGGACGATCAGCATGATGGTGGTCTCCGGGGGTTGCCGCCGAACCCGAGTTCGACCAGGTGGGCGAGTTCGACCATGAACCGCCACACGTAGACGATCTGGGCCACGATCAGCCCGAGGTAGAGCGGCGCCTGTATCCACCGGCTGAGGAACATGACGTAGCCGATGTGCTCCAGCGTGCTCCGCGGCCGGGGAGCGGACTCGGACTCGGCCACGGTCAACTGTGGTGGCCTCACTACGACGTGAAGATGTTGACCCGGTCGACGATGGCCTGGACATTGATGTTCCCCGGATCGTTTCGGCCCCCTGACCCGAGGGCGATTGGGGGAACGGCGGCCGCCGCCGCCAGAGCGAGGACCGCTGCGCTGGTCAGGATTCGGAACTTCAATGGGGACTCCTCGACTGCTGCTGGTCGGGCACGGGGATTGCGCTGTCGGAGCTGTCGGAGGGGGAGGGCCGGTGGCGGGGGTGCGACGTGGCTCGCCGCACCGCCCGCGCGGTGGCCGGCGGGTCAGGGATGCAGGCAGCCCGCCGCGGGGATCTCGGCCGGCGCCTGGGGGGCCGCCGGGTCCACCAGGGCGGCCAGGCCCGCGGCGGCCTCGGCCGCGCACGGGACGGCGGTGGCGGGATCGACGACGGCGTGGGCGGGCGCCGCGAAGAGGGCCGCGGCGAGGGTCGCGGCGGTCAGCGCGCCCCCGATGACGGCGGCGCGGCGGCGTTGGACGTCAGGCATGAGTACCTCCTGGGGATGGTGGGAACAACCACCGACTTGCTACCCAGAGTAATTACTCAGTAACGCAGCGTTAAAGAATCCTCATGAAGCGGGGGAGTCCGCCCCCGTCCACCGGTCCTGGGCGTCCATGACGTCCTCGGCGTGGTCGTGGGCCCACACGCCGAACGCCTCGATCGGGCCCAGCAGGGAGCGGCCCAGGTCGGTCAGCGCGTACTCGACGCGGGGCGGGGCCTCGGCGTAGGCCCGGCGGGTGACCAGCCCGTTGAACTCCAGGCGGCGCAGCGTCTCGGTGAGCACCTTGGGGCTGATCCCGCCGATCTGCGCGCGCAGCTCCCCTGGACGGCACGGGCCGTGGCGCAGCGACCAGACGACGACCGCGTTCCAGGTGTTGGCGATCAGGTCGAAGGCCAGTCTGGCCTGGCAGTCGGCGAGGAACACGTAACGCCTCCGATAGGCACCGATCGGTGCATGACGGGATTTCTAGAGTCCATGTCCTAGTAAAGCCCTTTCACCTCACGGAGGACGACATGAAGATCGGGATCCTGGGCGCCGGCGGCATGGCCGACGCGCTCGGCACGCAGTGGATCAGGACCGGGCACGAGGTGACGGTCAGCGGACGCGACACCGAGCGTGTCCGTGCCCGCGCGGAGAGCATGAACGCCCAGGCCGGCCGCCCGGGTGCGCGGCCGGGGAGCTGGGCGGAGGCGGCCGCGTCCGGGGAGGTCGTGATGGTGGGCGTCCGGGAGGCGGGGCTGGGCGACGTGCTGGCCGCCGCCGGCCCGGCCCTGCGCGGCAAGCCGATCATCGACGTGACGAACGCCGCCGCTCCCGACAGGTACGACGTCACGCGTCCGCTCGCCCGCCGGATCGCCGACCTCACGGGCGGGCACGTGGTGAAGGCGTTCAACCTGTGCCACGTGGACGTGTGGCGGATGACGCCGCCCGTGTTCGGCGGACGCCCGCTGGCGGTGCCCCTGTGCGGCGACGACGCCCAGGCGCTCGACCTGGTCCGGGGCCTGGTCCGCGATCTGGGCTGCACCCCGCTGGACGGCGGCGGCCTCGACCGGGCCGTCCAGCTGGAGGCGACGGCCGCGTTCGTGATCGGGCTCTGGTTCGGCGGCGCGGACGCCCAGGCGATCCTGCCCCCGCTGGCCTCCTCGGGGGCGCACGACCCGGCGTGAGCGTACGACGCTGGGCGTAGCGAGGATGACGACGGGCGGCGGATGCCCGGTCCCGGCGGCGGCGCGATCCTGGGGGCGTCCACCCGAGGTCGAAGGAGAGTCCAGTGGTCACCCAGGTCGTCAAGGGGAGCGGGTATCTGACCGCGTTCAAGGCCCTCGCCACGCTCAGCATGTTGTCGGTGCTGCTGCAGGCCGTCACGGCGGGGCAGCTCATGAGCGGGGCCGGCGCGGGCCTGCACGGGGCCGGGGCGGGCGCCGTCCACCTGCTCGGCCTGCTCCAGCTCGTCGTGGCCGTGCTGCTGTGGCGGCCGGGGCGCGGGGCGGGCTGGCCCGCGCTGGTCAGCCTGGGGGTGCTGCTGCTCGGGTTCCTGCAGTCGATGCTCGGCGGGTCGGGGGCGGTGGCCGCGCACGTGCCGCTGGGCATGACGCTCTTCGGGCTCAGCGTGTGGCTCGTCGTCTGGGCCTGGCGGCGCTGACCGTCCCTGCGTTGATCTTCCCGGCGGGACCGGCTGAGGGGGCGGTCAGGTCCCGCCGGGGTGGCGGGCCAGGTGGTCGGCCTGGCGCACCGGCTCGGGGAGGCGGTAGCGCGGCGTGAGCAGCAGGGTCTGGGACGTGGCGGTGTCCAGGCCGATGCGGTGGCCCTGGGAGACGTAGACCGGTTTCGTGTCCCGCCGCGTGCGCAGCGCCCTGCCCACCGTGACGCCCTCGTGGACGATCGGCGTCCAGTCCCCGCGTTCCCGGCCGGGCGGCTCGTGCTCGCCCACGAACGGCGTCTTGGCCACGCCGAGCGCGGGCAGGCCGGTCAGCACGCCGAGGTGGCAGGCCAGGCCGAAACCGCGCGGGTGGGCCAGGCCGTGGCCGTCGCAGACCAGCAGGTCGGGGGTGACGGCGAGGCGTTCGAGCGCCTCCACCAGGGTGGGCAGCTCGCGGAAGGCGAACAGGCCGGGCACGTACGGGAAGACGGCCCTCCCGTGGGCCACCGCCCGCTCGACCGGTTCCAGGGTCGCCGCGTCCAGGACGACCACCGCCGCCGTCACCTCGTCGTCGCCGTGGTAGTGCACGTCGAGGCCGGCCACCAGGGGGAAGGCCGTGGGCCCGGCGAGCTCGACGCGGCCACGCAACCGGTCCTGGACGGCCTCGGCCTCGGCCGCGTCGGCCGGCCAGGGATGAAGTCTGTCTACCCGCATCCCATCCACGTTAGGGCCATTCGTCCCTGGCGCCGCCCACCGCCCGGCCCGGCGGGCGCAGCCGGGCGGTGGGCGGTCGGTCAGTAGGCCTTGATGTCGTAGGAGCCCGCCACAGCCGTGGAGTACCCCCAGGAGCAGTGCGCTTCCGACTGCGAGCCGACCCACACCCAGGAGCCGTAGGACTTGGCGGTGGAGGAACCGTTGGAGCAGGTCGCGATGGCCCGCACGTAACCCGACCCGCCGGTGCAGTACGCCCAGGAATAGGCGGACCGGTAACCGATCCCGGAGTGGCAGTTGGACGGAAGGGGCTCGGCACTGGCCGCGGACGGAGCGAGCGAGACGGCGGCGGCCGCGGCGACCATGGTGGCGAGAATCTTGATCTTCATGAGCCGGACGCTAACTCCCGGCGGCGGCTCTCATACGCCCTCGGGCAGGGAAAGATCGTCCGGATCCTTTCACATGATCAGCAGCCGCCAGGGCGGGAGGTCAGGCACTGACGATCTTGGCGAAGCGCATCGCCACCTCGCGCCAGACCGGCGTGGAGACCGGCTCGTCGGCCACCGCGCCCGCGTAGACCTCCTCGGGGTCGAAGCCGTCGGGCGTCCACTCGCGCACGCGCGCGGGCAGCACCTCGGGATGGAACTGCACCCCCCACGCCCGCTCGCCCACCCGGAACGCCTGGTAGGGGCAGGCGCGCGTCTCGGCCAGCCACACCGCGCCGGCGGGCAGCCGGGTGACGGCGTCCTTGTGGTGCTCGATCGCGGGCACCACCGGCGGCAGGCCCTGGAACAGCGGGTCGCCGGCCGCCTCGGGGCGGATCGTGACCGGCAGGCTGCCGTTCTCCGGCGCGCCGGTGTCGCCGGTCACCTCGCCGCCGGCCACCTCGGCCAGCATCTGGCCGCCCAAGCAGATGCCGAACAGCGGCACGCCGTCCGCCAGCGCCTGGCCCACCAGCCGGCGGGCATCGGCCAGCCACGGGGCCCGGTCGTCCTCGGAGGGCAGGTAGCCGCCGCCGAGCATGATCATGGCGTCGTGCCGGTCCAGCCGGTCGGGCAGCGGGGCGCCCTCGTGCGCGAGCACCACGTCGAGCCGCAACCCGGCCTCCTCCAGCCAGTCGCCGAGCCGGCTCGGGCCGCCGCTCCTGCTGTTCTGCACGATCAGGACGTCACCCATCGATGGTCTCCACTCTCGGATGTCGGGCTCAGGGCAGGTTCGCCGCGCGGGCGGTGTGGCGCAGCAGCAGCGCGGTCGTCACCGGGCCGACGCCGCCGGGCACCGGGGTCAGCGCGCCGGCCACCTCGGAGACCGCCGCGAAGTCGACGTCGCCGGTGAGCCCGCCGTCGTCGGTCGGGTTGGTGCCCACGTCGATCACCACCGCCCCCGGCGCGACGTGCGCGGCGCCGATCAGCCCGGCGCGGCCGACGGCGGCCACCAGCACCTCGGCCCCGGCGGTGACGGAGGCCAGGTCGCGGGTGCGCGAATGGCAGACGGTGACCGTGGCGTGCCGGTCGAGCAGCAGATGGGCCAGCGGTTTGCCGACCACGGTCGAGCGGCCGACGACCACCGCCCGCCGCCCTTCGAGCGGCACCTCGTAGTGGTCGAGCAGGGCCATGACGGCCGCCGCCGTGGCGGGCGGGAACGCGGGCCGCCCGGCGGCCAGGCGGCCGAGCGAGAGCGGGTTCGCGCCGTCGACGTCCTTGCGCGGGTCGATGGCGGCGGCCAGCTCCTGCGCCGAGGCCCCGGCGGGCAGCGGCGTCTGGAGCATGACCCCGTGGACGGCGTCGTCGGCGCTGAGCCCGGCCAGCGTCTCGTGGATCCTGCCGGGGTCGGCGTCGGCGCCGAGGTCGACGATGTCGCAGGCGACGCCGACGCCCGCGGCGGCCTTGGCGATCGAGCGCACGTACCACAGGCTGGCCTCGTCGGCCGTGGCCACCACGACGGCCAGCCTGGGCTGCGGCCCGGCGGCGGCCTCGGCCTGCGTCTGGGCCTTGATCGCGGTGGCCAGGTCGCGGCCGGTCAGCGTCCTCATCGGGCGATCTCCTCGCGTACCCCGGCGGTGATCCGGTCGGCCGTGGCGAGGGCCGCCTCGACGCCCGTCAGGCGGGCCGTCAGCTCCTCGCGGACCTGCTCGTCCTTGATGCCCCGCAGGTTGACCTCGACGTTCACCCGGGCGGTGGTGAGCGCGGCGCGGGCGGCCTCGGCGGCGGCGGCGACGTCGGTGACGACGTTGCGGTTGCCGATCGGCAGCAGCAGCTCGCAGAGCTCGACCAGCCGCGTGGCGGCCGCCACCACCAGGGCCGGGGGCTCGGCCGCGCCGGCCAGGGCGCGGGCGATGGAGACGCTGCGCTCCTCGCCCTTGGGCAGCCGGTAGGCGTCGGAGACCGCGGTGAAGGCGGCCGCGTCCTCCTCGGCCAGCCGCAGCGTCCGCGCACGGAGGGCGTCGGTCTCCTCGATCACTGCGGCGACGGTCTCGGCGTGTTCGGCGTACCGCTCGCCGGTGGTGTAGCGGGCCACCATGCCGAGCAGGGCCGCGGACTGGGCCGCGTGCAGGGCGGCGGTGGCCCCGCCGCCGGGGGCGGGCACCTTGTCGGCCAGCTCGGCCAGGAAGTCGACGATCTTCGAGTCGCGCATGGCCGCATTCTGCCAGGCCCGGCCGGGCTCACTCGCGGTGCATCGGCCTGGTGACGTCGTGCGGCATGCCCTGCGGCAGGTACGGCGACCCCGACGCGCCGTAGTCGGAGGTGTAGGCCGACGGCCGCGCCGGCGACCGCCAGCGCGACGGGAAGGCGGACACGACCAGCAGCGCCACGCCGAGGAACAGCATGACCCCCGTGTAGATGGTGGTCTGCAGGCCCGCACCCAGGCTGCCGGTGACCAGCCCGTCGGGGATGACGCGGAAGCCGGCGCCCAGCTCCACCGCGGGCACCAGGCCGAGCGCGGTGTAGGCCAGGCCGCCGAGGAGCGAGGCGATCGGTGACAGACGCGAGCCGGCCAGGAACGCGAGACCGGCCCCCGCCGCCGCGATCACGGCGAGTCCAAGCCAGGAGACCCTGAACCGCGTGGCCATGGTCAGGCCGAGCTCGCCGATGCCGTACATGAGGCAGGCGGCGATCAGCGGCGGAAGGATCAGGCCCGCGACCACTCCCAGACCATGACGGGCACCGTTGGACATGATTAACCCCGTTTGTTCGGCTTGTGCATCAACCTACCCTGATCGCCGGATCAGTGCTTGATCGTGTACTTGTCGCCGTACACCTTCCAGGTCAGCGGCGGCCTGAGGTCGAGGTTGCCCTTCCTGAGGAAGACGCGCTGCATGGTGTCGACCCGGGTGGTGTCGTCGTGGGCGTCCTCGGCCTTCATCGCCGCCTTCCTGGCGTCGAGGAACGCGTTGAGGTAGGCGACCTCGTCGCCGCCGCGGGCGGGGGAGGCGGCCTTGGCCAGCGCGGCCTTCCTGATGCCGCCGAAGCTGAGCTTGTCGGAGCCGGGGCCGTGCATGACCATGGCGTCGTAGTAGGCGAACTGGCCGAGCGCCCGCAGGCCGTCCTTCTTGGCCCGGCGGACGGCCGGGTCGAAGTAGACGCGGTCGCGCTCGTGGTCCTGGGCCCGCCGGAAGACGGGGTCGGCGGCGGCTTTCTTCCAGTCCTTGACGAACGGCCTGCCGAGGCCCTTGTGGGAGTCGGTGCCGTTGACCTTGCGCAGCGCGGGCAGGTACTTGGCCAGCACGTTCGAGGGCTTGCGCCGGGTGTAGAGCTCGACCAGCTCCAGCATGTCGCCGGTGCCGGAGCAGAAGCCGATGATGCCCGCGGTGTAGCCGCGTTCATCCTTGATGTCCTCGATGTAGCCGTACTGGGCCTTCCAGTCCAGCGAGGAGTTCTCCGCGCTGGACACCAGCTGCATGGCGATGTCCTTCTTGTGTGGGTTGTTGAGGTCTGCGGGGGAAACGCAGGTCAAGGCAAGGGACAGTGAGAGGCACGTAGCGGTCAGCACCGCTGCAAACTAGCGCAGTGGGCGCAAAGCCGCGAGCTGCTCCGCGAACGGGACGACCTCGTCCTCGGCAGCGGCCCCGCCTCCGTCCTGCGCCGCGGCCGGGCGGGGAGCGCGGCCCGCCAGCAGGCCGGCCAGCTCCCCGGCGGCCCGGTCGATGCGCTCGCCGAGCCCGTCGGTGAAGGAGTCACCGCCGCCGCCCCAGTCCTCGGAGGCGGCGTAGACGGCGGTCGGCACGACCACGGCCCGCAGGTAGGCGAACAGCGGGCGCAGCGCGTGCTCCAGCACGAGCGAGTGGCGGGCGGTGCCGCCCGTGGCGGCGATCAGCACGGGCGTGCCCGCCAGGGCCGTGTTGTCCAGGACGTCGAAGAACGACTTGAACAGCCCGCTGTAGGAGCCGCTGAAGGTCGGCGTGACCGCGATGAGCCCGTCGGCCTCCGTCACGGCCTCGACCACCTCGCGCAGCCGGGTGCCGGGGAAGCCGGTCACCAGGTTGTTGGCGATGTCCACGGCCAGGTCGCGCAGCTCGACCACGCGCACCTCGGCCGCGCCGTCCAGCCGCCGCCGGGTGGCCTCGGCCAGCCGGTCGGCGAGCAGGCGGGTGGAGGAGGGCTGGGTCAGGCCGGCCGTGACGACGACGAGCTTCATGGGGGGATCTCCTTCCCTGGAGGGGTCAGACCTCGACGGCCTGGGACGTACGGGCCTGGAGCAGCGAGGCGTGCGTCGGCGCGTCCGGGACGGCGGCCGGGCGGTCCTTGGCCATCTCCTTGCGCAGCACCGGAACGACCTCCTCGCCCAGGATGTCGAGCTGCTCCAGCACGGTCTTCAGCGGCAGGCCGGCGTGGTCCATGAGGAACAGCTGGCGCTGGTAGTCGCCGAAGAACTCGCGGAACTCCAGCGTCCGGTCGATGACCTGCTGGGGGCTGCCCACGGTGAGCGGGGTCTCGGCGGTGAACTCCTCCAGCGACGGCCCGTGGCCGTACACGGGGGCGTTGTCGAAGTAGGGGCGGAACTCGCGGACCGCGTCCTGGGAGTTCTTGCGCATGAACACCTGGCCGCCCAGGCCGACGATCGCCTGCTCGGGCGTGCCGTGCCCGTAGTGGGCGTACCGGCGGCGGTAGAGGTTGATCAGGCGGATGAAGTGCTCCTTGGGCCAGAAGATGTTGTTGGCGAAGAAGCCGTCACCGTAGTAGGCGGCCTGCTCGGCGATCTCCGGGCTGCGGATCGAGCCGTGCCACACGAACGGCGGCACCCCGTCGAGCGGGCGCGGCGTGCTGGTGAACCCCTGCAGCGGGGTGCGGAAGCGGCCCTCCCAGTCGACGACGTCCTCGCGCCAGAGCTGGTGCAGCAGCGCGTAGTTCTCCACGGCCAGCGGGATGCCCTGGCGGATGTCCTGCCCGAACCACGGGTAGACCGGCCCGGTGTTGCCCCGGCCCAGCATGACGTCCACCCGGCCGTCGGCCAGGTGCTGGAGCATGGCGAAGTCCTCGGCGATCTTGACCGGGTCGTTGGTCGTGATCAACGTCGTGGCGGTGGACAGGATCAGCCGCTCGGTCCTGGCCGCGATGTAGCCGAGCATGGTGGTCGGCGAGGACGGCACGAACGGCGGGTTGTGGTGCTCACCCGTCGCGAACACGTCGAGGCCGACCTCCTCGGCCTTGAGCGCGATCGCCACCATCGCCTTGATCCGCTCGTGCTCGGTCGGGGTCCTGCCGGTGGTGGGGTCGGTGGTCACGTCGCCCACGCTGAAGATTCCGAACTGCACTTTAGTCACCATCCATGACTGTTGAATCTTTGACAGGTATCGTAGCGTCCCGGCCTCCGCCGTTATTCCATCATCCCGGTCAGGCGCCCGCGCGGGCGCGGAAGGCCGCCGCCTTGGCGCGGTTGCCGCAGCCGCGCATGTCGCACCAGCGGCGGGTGCGGCGGTGGGAGGCGTCGACGTACAGGCGGGTGCAGGGATCGGCCTCGCACTCGCGGACCAGCTCCGCCTGCGGGCCGCCGAGCAGCTCGATCGCCGCGCGCGCGGTCGTGGACAGCGCGCCGGGCAGGCCGCCGCCGCGCCGCAGGCCGCGCTCTTCGAGCGCGACGTCCGCGGGCGGGCGCCGGGCGGTCTCGTTGAGCAGGTCGCGGTCGGCCTGTCCGTACGAGCTGCCGTCGCGGGCGGCCGTGGCCAGCCGGTAGACCGCCTCGCGCAGGGCCGTCGCCCGTGCCAGGTCGTCGTCGCCGGTCTCGGGCGGTTCGTCGAGGAGGCCGGCGGCGACCGTCCAGCGGGCCAGGTCGGCGGGGGTGGCCAGCAGGTCGATGCGCGCGCCCCGGCGGTGGCCGATGGTGCCGGCGAGGTCGAGGCCGAGGTTGCCGCTGACGAAAGTGAAGTCCACGACTCCGATCGTAACCGCATTGACAAGTTACTTTCGGCGCTGCCAGGGTTGCTAACCACTGAAGCCGGTTACTTGGGGGCATTGTGGCGACACTCATCACCGTCCGCGGCGGGACGCGGCGGTTCGGCGCGCGGCACCGATGGGTCGTGCTCTCCGTGGGCGTCGGCGCCCAGGCCAGCTTCTCGGCCATGTTCTCCGGCATCCCGTTGACCGCGGTCTCCATGCGCTCGGGCTACCACCTGTCGCTGGGCTCGCTCGGCCTCGTCCTGTCCTGCCTGGGGCTGGGCGTGGCCGCCTCCGACATCGCGTGGGGCATGCTCACCGACCGGTGGGGCGACCGCCGCGTGCTGCTCGCCGGGCTGACCGCCACGGGCGCGCTGCTGGCGGTGATGGCCGCCGCCGTCACGCCGGCCGAGCACGCCGGGGTGGCCCTGCTGGCGGCGTGCCTGCTGGCCGCCGGGGCGCTGGGCGGCAGCGTGAACGGCGCCTCCGGGCGGGCCGTCATGACCTGGTTCGCCGACGGCGAGCGGGGGCTGGCCATGAGCGTCCGCCAGACGGCCATCCCCGTCGGGGGCGCGGTCGGGGTCGCCCTGCTGCCCTGGCTCGCCGAGCGGTACGGGTTCCGCGCCGTCTACGCCGTACCGGCGGTGTTCTGCCTGCTGGCGGCGGCGGCCACCTGGCGCTGGCTGCACGAGCCGGCGCCCGCCGCCGCGGCCGCCGCCCCGCAACCCGGCCCCTCCCCGCTGCGCCGCTGGGACGTGTGGCGGGTGGCGCTGGCCAGCGGGCTGCTCACCGTGCCGCAGTTCGCCGTGCTGTCCTTCACCGCGATCTTCCTGCACGACGTCAAGGGGGCCGGCGCCGGCCTGGCCGCCCTCACCGTGCTCGTCGCCCAGCTGGGCGGCGGCGCCGCGCGCATCTGGACCGGCAGGCGCACCGACCGCCGCGGCGGTCGGCGTACCTGGATCCGCGCCATCGGGACGCTGTCCGGGGTCGTGATGGCCGCCGCCGCGGTGCTCACCTCGGCGCCCACCCCGCTCACCGTCGCCGCCCTGGCGATCGGCGGCCTGCTGGCCAACTCCTGGCACGGCATCGCCTACACCGAGATCGCCGCCATGGCGGGCGCGGCCAGGGCGGGCACCGCGCTCGGCCTGGAGGGCACCGCCTGCTTCGCCTCGGGCTTCCTGACCCCGCTGCTCGTCCCGGTGGTGCTCGCCCTCGCCTCGTGGGAGGCGGTGTGGGGGCTGGCCGCGCTCGCCTCGCTGCTGGCCGTGCCGCTGATGCCGCGGGCCGTGCGGCCGGTGCCGCGGGCCGCTGTCACAAGGCGTTGATGGCCGCCGGGCCGAGGATCCGTTCGGGCGCGCCGCACTCGGCCACGGTGATCATCGCCTGGCCGATGCGCTCGGTCGTCGTCACCGCCGCCGGGAACAGCCGCCGCAGCAGCGGGTAGAGCGGCGCGGCCACGACGTAGGCCAGCCGGTACCAGCGGGTGCGCGAGGTCACGCCGTGCATCGGCTGGATGTAGCCGGGGCGGAACATGTAGGCGTGGAACGGCAGCGCGAGCAGCGCGTTCTCCGTCGCGCCCTTCACCCTGGCCCACATCGCGCGGCCGTGCTCGTCGGTGCCGGCGCCCGAGACGTAGACGAAGGTCGAGGACGGGCTGAGCCGGGCCAGCGTGGTGCCGGCCGCCAGCGTGTAGTCGTAGGTGACCCGCCGGTAGTCCTGCTCGCTCATGCCCGCCGCGGACACCCCGAGGCAGAAGAAGCACGCGTCGTAGCCGGACAGCTCGCCCTCGACGGCCGACAGGTCCGACAGGTCGGAATGGAGCAGCTCGCGCAGCTTGGGATGGACCGTCCCCGTGGGCGACCGGCCGACCGTCAGCACGGCAGTGACGCGCTCGTCGAGCAGGCACTCCCTGAGCACGCCGCGCCCGACCATGCCGGTCGCCCCGAAGATGATCACTCTCATGGTTCAGCCAGATCCCACCCGCCGCGCCGCCGCAGCACCCCCAGATAGTACGCCGCCGACAACACCGCGATCCCGGCGGTGACGTACAGGCTGGGCCGGCCGATCGCCGGGTCCAGCGCGTTGAGGTAGATCACGTACGCCAGGGCGGCCAGCGCCAGCACCGGCGCGAGCGGGAACCACGGCATCCGGTACGCCGCGTGGCCGGTCGTGCCGTTGCGCCGCCCGGCGATCGCGCCCAGGCACAGCGCCGCGTACACGGCCACGATCGAGGTGCCGGTCACCACCAGCAGGAAGCGCTCGTCGATGAAGCAGCAGGCCGCGCTGACCACGCCGGTCAGCACCGTGGCCACCCACGGCGAGCCGTACCGGGCGTGGATGGACGACAGCAGGCGGCTGACCGGCGCGGGCCAGGCGCGGTCCCGTCCGGTGCTGAACAACATGCGCGAGGTGATGAGGATGATGGCCAGCACGGCGTTGAGGATGGCCAGCGCGACGGCCAGGGAGATCACCGTGTTGACCACGGACCCGGCGCGGGCGGTGACGAAGTACTGCATCATGTTCTCCGCGCCGAACAGGCCCTCCAGCGACGGCGCGCCCACCAGCACCGCCGTCACCGGCACCAGCTCGGCCGCCACCGTGACGCCCAGCGCCCACAGCACGGTCCTCGCGATGCTCTTCGGCGCGTCGTGCACCTCCTCGCCGAAGTAGACCGCCGAGCCGTACCCGTTGTAGGAGAAGATCGCCACCGCGGTCGCCGCGCCGATCAGGCCCAGCGAGGCGGGCACCAGCGCGCCGCCGTCCCCGGCGACCACCGGATGGGTGATCAGCTCGATCGGCGACCGCTCCGGGCTGAACAGGCCGAGCGCCGCCACGACCACCAGCGCGATCATCTCGATGGCCAGGAACACCCCGGTCACCCAGGCGTTCAGCTTGATGTCGAAGACCGCCACGACGGTGGTGAGCAGGCACGTCACGGCCGCCACCAGCGGCCCGTCCAGCCCCGGGAGGACGACCGACAGGTACGCGCCCACGCCCAGCGCGATGACGGCGATGATGAGCAGCTGCGTGATGAGGATCAGCCCGAGCACCACGAACCCGGGCAGCCGGCCGAGCGTCCGGGCGGTGATGGCGTACTCGCCGCCGGTGAGCGGGAACGCCGAGCCCAGCTCGGCGTAGACGAAGGCCATGAACACGCCCACGACGGCGCCGGCCAGGTAGCTGATGATCGCGCCGCTGCCGGCCTGGGAGATCACGCCGGGGGCGATGATGAAGACCGAGGACGCGGGGGTGATGGCGGACAGGGTGAGGAGGAGGGTGCCGAGGAGCTTGAGTCCCCGGTGCAGGTGTGGATGGGCGGCCGTTGTTGCCACGACGCCTCCTTGGGGGGTTCCTTGAGCGAGTATCAAAGAACTATCGGCGGCGTTCGTCAAGGACGGCTTGCGTTTTTTGAAGCATCTATGAAGAATCGCGGCCATGGCGCGACCCAGCCGGGCCCGGGAGAAGCGGGCCGAACTCGTCTCCGCCGCCCGCCGCGCGGTGCTCGAACGCGGCATCCTCGACCTGCGGCTGCGCGACGTCGCCGAGGTCGCCGGCATGTCGGCGGGGTCGGTGCTGTACTACTTCCCGAGCATGGCCGGCCTGCTGCAGGAGGTGCAGCGCGAGGCGGTCGACCGGTTCTGCGCCGCCCGCGAGGCCGCCGCCGCGCGCGAGCCCGACCTGCGGCGGCGCCTGGTCATCACCATCGGCAGCGGCCTGCCCGCCGGTCCGGGCGACGAGCTGTGCGTGCTGCTGTACGAGCTGGGGGCGCACGCCCGGCGCGACCCGGCGTACGCGGCCCAGCACATCAGGCTGTACGAGCGGCAGGTGGCCCTGTACGCCGCGATCCTGGAGGCGGGCTCGGCGACCGGCGTCTTCAGGCTGACCCGGGACGCCATGACGATCGCCCGGAACCTGGTGGCGCTGGAGGACGGGCTGGGGCTGCACCTGCTGGACGCGGTGCAGCCGTTCGACACGGACACGGCCCGCGACCTCCTCCTGTCCTACGCCACGGACGCCACCCACTGCCCCCTCCCCACCCCCTGACGCGTATCCACCCCTCCCACCCACCCCACCCCCTCTGACCTGCCCTTCTCCCGGTCGGGCGCATGTGCGCCTGCCACGTCCCATGTGGGCCTGCTACCTCCAACCAGCCTCGGCCGCCATCCGCCTCGGCCGCCATCTCGTGACATCCCCCCTTGATCCCAGCACTCGCAAGTACGGCACTCTCGGGCTGACCGTGCTCTGCGCAGCAGTCCTCGCCGGCTACGGGCTGGTGGCATGGAGCATCTGGCAGTTGGACTGGATGTCCACAGAACTCCTGGCCAAATGCGGCATCGCAGCCGCGGCGTTCCCCGGCGTCGGCGTCGCCCTCGGCTACGCGTTCACGGCACGGCGGCCCACGCCCGTACGGATCTTCGCGGCGTCGGTCGGCGCGGCGATCGGAGCGGTGTGCCTGCTCCTGTTCGCTGCCGGCTACATCTGGTTCTCGATGGCAGCGAACGTATAGCCCCGGCAGCAGCCCGTGCCCGAGGGAACATTCGTCCAATCCTCCGGCGCGGGACGGCCGCCACAGTGGCCTCATGACCAGTTCCCACGGCGACACCACCGAGAGCACGATGCTCTCCCTGGACGACGGCGACCTCCACGTCTGCCAGGACGGCCCCCGCGACGCCCCCGCCCTCCTCCTCATCCACGGTTCGGCGTCCTCGGCCCGCTCCTGGGACCAGTTGGTCCCCCTGCTCACGGGCTCCCATCGCGTCGTCCGGATCGACCTGCTCGGCCACGGCCGCTCCGCCAAACCGGACGACCGCGGCTACACCACCCCCGACCAGGCGCGCCGGGTCGGCGAGGCGCTGGACCGGCTCGGCGTGCGGCAGGCCGTGGTCGCGGGCCACTCCAGTGGCGGCGCGGTCGCCACAGCCCTGGCCGAACAGCGTCCCGGCCTGGTGACGGCGCTCGTCCTGATCAACACCGGCCCCGGCCTGGACGCCTTCATCGCCCCGGCGTCGGCCGCGTTCGCCCCTTCGCAGTGGCCGCCGACCGACGAGCAGATCCGCCTGTTCGCGAGCCCGGGTTTCAGCCGTCCCGGCTACCAGCCCCCGGACGAGCTGCTGGACGAGGTGCGGTGCATGACCCTCCACACGCTCGCCGCGACCATGCAGGGCACCCGCGACTACCTGCACGAACGGCAGCTCCCTGACCGGCTGGCGCCCCTGGGCAAGCCGCTGCTGGTGATCTTCGGCGCGGACGACCGCCGATGGCGCTCCGCGTCCGCGTCCGAATACCGCGTCGTGCCGGGGGCCGAGATCGAGCTCCTGCCCGGCCTCGGCCACACCCCCATCCTGGAGGACCCCCAGCAGACCGCCATCAAACTCCTCACCTTCACCACGACCCCCGCCAAACAACCACACTGAGTCCGCCTGGCCAGGAAGCGGCCAGAATAGGAAGCGGCCGGGTCAGGAAGCCGTCCGGTCGGGGCGTCCCGGACGCGGGGTCACCGGGCTGTTCGCCAGCTCTGTTCCTCCACCAGTTCCTGGCTGCGCCAGCCGCCGGAGGTGCGGCGCATGCGGTGGTGGTACCAGCCGCCGCCGTGCAGGAACCCCTGGGTGTCGGCCGCGGCCATGTCGCGGGTGGGGGCGAGGGTGTCGGTGAACGGCGCGCTGACCCGCGCCTCGTCCCCGGTGAGGACGATCCGCGCGGCGCCGATCAGGTGCAGGCGTCCCGGCCAGTGCGGCAGCACCTCGGCGAGCCAGCTCTTGACCTCCGCCAGCCCGCCCCTGATCCCGCCCGCGGACCGGTAGTCGATGACCGCCTCGGGGCTGAACACCTCGTCGAGCAGGTCCCACTCGCCGGAGTCGACGGCCCGCGAGTAACGGGCCAGCAGGTCGGTGATCTCCAGGCGGTCGGCGATCTCCTGAACGTCCATGCCCCTGATCGAACCAAACGCTTGCTACAAACGCCAGGCCCGCCGCGCCGGGAGAAGGCCGCCAAAAGCGACAGCCAGGCCGGCGACCCGCCGACCTGGCTGTTGAGAGATGGTGGACGATACTGGGATTGAACCAGTGACCTCTTCCGTGTCAGGGAAGCGCTCTCCCGCTGAGCTAATCGTCCTTCGTAGAGGTGGCGACGGGATTTGAACCCGTGTGGACGGCTTTGCAGGCCGCTGCCTCGCCTCTCGGCCACGCCACCGAGCCGGAAGCTCCGAGCGGAAGACGGGATTCGAACCCGCGACCCTCACCTTGGCAAGGTGATGCTCTACCACTGAGCCACTTCCGCGTGCGCCCCGCTCGTGCCGGGCGACGAGAGAACTCTAGCGAATCCTCGCCGAGTCCCCAAACCGGAGCGCTTCCGCGCAGGTCGCCCCGGGTACGGCCCGGTCGCGTCCACCGCCCCGAGGCGGAACCCGGGGCAGGACGCGAGGCGGGCGCCCGGTCAGGCGCCCGGTCAGTGGCCCCGTCAGTGGCCCCGTCAGCGGCCCAGTTGCATGCCCGCCGGATGCGGCCCCTCCGTCTCCAGGCGGTACTCCTGGCCCGACACCGCCCGGTTGTCGTCGATGACCCGCTCCGACGGCGGCTTCTCCCCGCCCATGACCGCCTCCTGCATGCGCGTGAAGCGCTCGTGGGCCTCCTGGACGTACCCGGTGCCCAGCGTGGTGCAGTCGATCTGGGTGGCCAGCAGCTCCCGCAGGTACGCCTTGTTCGGCTCGAACGTCACCGGCGGCGGCAGCTCGGGAGCCAGCACCTGGTCGGGATCACGTCCGTCGAACCGCTTGAACAGCTCGCAGGCCAGCCGCAGGTGCTCGATCTCCATGTTCAGGTGCAGCTCCCAGACGGCCTTCACCCTGGGGTCGGACTCGGTCTCCATGAACGAGTGGTAGAGGTAGCACTCGTTGTACTCGTGGTTGAGCAGCATCTCCCACCAGCTCTCGCCCGGGTCGACCAGCGACTCGTAGTGGGTGACGTGCTCCTCCTCCACCAGGGCGATCTCCTGGTAGAGCTGCCGGGCGATCGGCTCCATGGCCAGCGGCCCGACGTTCATGTAGAAGTTCATGGTCTGCTGCTCGGCCGCCATGACGGTCAGGGCGTGCAGTTTCGACAGCGGCTCGGTGCGGTGCCGGTCGTACGGCTCGCGCACGTTGTCGACCGGGTCCCGGTGGTGCAGGTACGTCGGCCGCCCCGGCATGACCTCGGTGACCCCGTCCACGATCTTCTCGGCCTTGCGGTGCTCGATCATCTCGTAGAGGTTGGCGTACCGGTAGAGGTGGTCGAAGTCCTCCAGCACCCCGAACTGGTACGCCTGCGTCAGGTACGGGTCCGGTTCCATGCGCGCCACCCACGCCGTCAGGTCCACCGCGACCTGCTCGTAGGCGATGGTGGTCTCCAGCACCGACGAGACGCCGGGCAGCAGCCAGTTGACCGCCTTCTGCTGCTGCGCCTCGATGTAGCGCACCCGGGCGAGCTGCCGCTTCAGCTCCAGGTCGGTGCAGTGGCGGGCGAGCTGGTGGCTGAACAGGATCGCCTCGGTCTCGATGCCGTTCATCGTGATGATCCGGCAGCGGGTGTACGGGTCGGCGTGGTCGGGATCGATGGGCGAGACGTTGAGCTCCCGCCAGTCGCGCAGCTGCTCGTCCAGCGGGATGCCCCGCTCCTGAAGTGGGTCGAAGGCCATGTCGCTGCGCCTACCCGCGGCCTGGTGGGGCAACCTCCGCGTTGCGTCGCCGAACGATCCGCGTTCGGTAAGGAGGCGCGTGCCCGACCGGCGCCCGGGTAGGCCGCTGGACGTGGCTGAACACGATGTCATCGACGTGCTGATGGCCCAGCACGGCCAGATCAGGGACCTGTTCGACGAGGTGGAGCAGGCGCCGCCGGAACGGGTGGAGGAGGCGTTCGAGCGGCTGATCCGCCTGCTGGCCGTGCACGAGACCGCCGAGGAGGAGATCGTCCACCCCTACGCGCGCCGGAAGGTGGACGGCGGCCCCGGCGTGGTGGCCGACCGGCTGGCCGAGGAGAACCGGGCCAAGCGCCTGCTCGTCGAGATCGACCGGGCGGGCGTGGACGACCCGGCGTTCTGGGAGAAGCTGGCCGAGCTGCGCACGGCGGTCACCATGCACGCCCGTAGCGAGGAGCGCTACGAGTTCGCCCAGCTCCGCAACAGCACCTCCGTCGTGGAACGCCGGGCCATGGCGGCGGCGGTGCGGGCGGCCGAGGCGGTCGGGCCGCTGCGGCCGCGTCCCGGCGTGGAGTCGGCGACGAAGAACGTGCTGATCGGCACGCCCCTCGCGCTGATGGACCGGGCCCGCGAGATCATCAGGAAGGCCCTGGGGAGCGGCTGACACTTCGTTCCTGGGCGAAATGTCGGTGCGTTAGCGTCGTGGGCATGGAGCACATCGCCCGTGACGCCGACATCGCGCCCGTCGCCGCACTCATCGCCGATCCCACCAGGGCCGCCATGCTCACGGCGCTGCTCGGCGGCCGCGCCCTGGCCGCCGGCGAGCTGGCCAGGGTCGCCGGGGTGAGCGCCGCGACCGCCAGCGCCCATCTGGCCCGGCTGCTCGACGGAAGCCTGGTCGACGTCGTCCGGCAGGGCCGCCACCGCTACTACCGGCTGGCCGGGCACGAGATTGCCGAGGTGCTGGAGACCCTGGCCAGGGTGAGCGCCCGCCCGCCGGTGCGCTCCCTGCGGCAGTCCCGGCAGGCGCGCCTGCTGGAGGAGGCCCGCACCTGCTACGACCATCTGGCCGGACGCGCCGGCGTCGCCCTGCTCGACCGGCTCAGGGACGGCGGCTTCTACGACCGCCAGGACCTCACCTCCGACGGCGAACGGCTGCTGACGGGCCTGGGCGTGGACGTCGAGGGGGCCCGCAGGGCCAGGCGGCGCTTCGCCCTGGAATGCCTCGACTGGACCGAACGCCGGTCGCATCTCGGCGGCGCTCTGGGCGCCGCGATCACCGACGTCCTGCTGGAACGCGGCTGGTACCGGCGGGGATCGGTGCCGCGCGCGGTGGTCCTCACCGACGAGGGCAGGGAGGGGCTGGCGGCGATCTTCCCGAGTAAGGAGCTAACATCGGGTACGCCGGTTACCTAAGCGAGAGAGACGATCATGCGCGACAACGGAGTCGTGAACGTCGGCCCGGAGCCTCTGAGCTTCGACGACGTCATCAAGGTGGCCCGCCACGGCGCCGCCGTCCAGCTCACCGACGATGCGGTGGCCGCCATGGCGGCCGCCCGCCAGCGGGTGGACGAACTTGCCGAGAGCCCCGTGCCCGCCTACGGCGTCTCCACCGGGTTCGGCGCCCTGGCCACCCGGCACATCGACCCCGCGCTGCGCGCCCAGCTCCAGCGGTCGCTGGTGCGCTCGCACGCGGCGGGCAGCGGCCCCGAGGTGGAGACCGAGGTGGTGCGCGCGCTCATGCTGCTGCGCCTGCACACGCTGGCCACCGGCCACACCGGCATCAGGCCGGGCACCGCCAAGACCCTGGCCGCGCTGCTCACCGCCGGCATCACGCCGGTCGTGCACGAGTACGGCAGCCTCGGCTGCTCCGGCGACCTCGCGCCGCTGGCCCACGTGGCGCTGACGCTGATGGGCGAGGGCGTCGTCCGCGACGCCGCGGGGGAGCTCCAGCCGGCCGGGGAGGCGCTCAAGCAGGCCGGCATCGAGCCGGTCGAGCTGGCCGCCAAGGAGGGCCTGGCCCTGATCAACGGCACGGACGGCATGCTCGGCATGCTCATCCTGGCCATCTCCGACCTCACCAGGCTGGTCAGGACCGCCGACATCAGCGCGGCGATGAGCGTGGAGGCGCTGCTCGGCACCGACCGCGTGTTCATGCCGGAGCTCCAGGCCCTGCGCCCGCACCCCGGCCTGGCCAGGTCCGCCGCCAACATGACCAGGATCCTGGCCGGCTCCGGCGTCATGGCCAGCCACCGCGACCCGCAGGCGTGCACCCGCGTCCAGGACGCGTACTCGCTGCGCTGCGCCCCGCAGGTGGCCGGCGCCGCCCGTGACACGATCGCGCACGCCGCCACCGTGGCCGGCTGGGAGCTGGCCAGCGCCGTGGACAACCCGGCCGTGCTCGACGACGGCCGGGTGGAGTCCAACGGCAACTTCCACGGCGCGCCCGTGGGCTACGTGCTCGACTTCCTCGCCGTCGTGGCCGCCGACCTGGCCTCGATGTCCGAGCGCCGCACCGATCGCTTCCTCGACGTGGCCCGCAACCACGGCCTGCCCGCGTTCCTGGCCGACGACCCCGGCGTCGACTCCGGCCACATGATCGCCCAGTACACCCAGGCCGCGATCGTCTCGGAGCTGAAGCGGCTGGCCGTGCCCGCCAGCGTCGACTCGATCCCCAGCTCGGCCATGCAGGAGGACCACGTCTCCATGGGCTGGTCGGCGGCGCGCAAGCTGCGCAGGTCGGTCGACGGGCTGACGCGGGTGCTGGCCGTCGAGGTGCTCACCGCGGCCCGCGCGCTCGACCTGCGCGCCCCCCTGGAGCCCGCGCCGGCGACCGCGGCCGTGGTCAGGGCGCTGCGCGAGAACGTGCCCGCACCGGGCCCCGACCGCTTCCTCGCGCCGGAGATCGAGTCCGCCGTGCGGCTGGTGGCCGAGGGCGGCGTCGTGGCCGCGGCGGAGTCGGTCACCGGGCCGCTGGACTAGCCCGTCCCGCTCAGCGGGGGAGGGCGACGATCAGGTCCATCTCCATCACCAGCCCCGGCCGGAACAGCTTCGACACCTCGACGGTCGTGCTGGCCGGGGAGTGCCGGTGACGTACCGGTTGCGCACGTCCCTGAGCTGGAGGATGTCGTCCATGTCCGTCAGGTAGGTGCGGATGAAGGCGACGTCCTGCCAGCTCGCGCCCTGGTCGGCCAGGATGCGCGTGGTGACCGCGAAGATGTGCTCGGCCTGGTCCTTCAGCGAGCCGGGGGCGACCACGTGCCCCTGCTCGTCGAAGGCGGCCTGGCCGGAGACGTAGAGCATGTCGCCGACCCGGACGGCGTGCGAGTACGCGCCGTTCGTGGCCGGGATCGTGGACAGGTTCAGCGGCACCGCGCGCGCGGCCGGGCCGCCGCCGACGTGCTCGGCCACCGCCGTCAGGTCGCGCTCGCCCAGCCCGGCCGCCCGCGCCTCCTGGAGGCGTCGCCGGGCGGCCGTGGCCATCGACGCGCCCTCCCAGGCCGCCAGCTCCAGGTCCTTGGCGGCCAGGCCGAGCGAGTACCGGGTCTCGGTGGCGGGCGTGCGCAGCCGTTCGGCGACCTGGCCGAGCGGCGTGCCGGCCAGCACGTCGAGCAGCGCGTCCCGGTCCACGCCGTGCGCCGCCCCGTACGCCAGCGTCTCGGCGACCAGCACCTGCGCGGGCACGATCGCGCTCATGACGGCGATCTTCATCGCCGCGCCGGAGCCCAGCGGCCCGGTCTCGCGCACGCTGCCGAAGACCGACAGCACCTCGCGGCAGCCGGACACGTCCCCGCCGGCCAGCACCACCAGCGAGCCGTCCGCCGCCGGGCCCACGCTGCCCAGCACCGGCGCGTCCACCAGCGCGACCGACGCGGGCAGCAGCTCGCGCAGCTCGCGCACCGCCTCCGGGCCGATCGTGGACATCTCCACCACCGTCGCGCCGGGCCGCAGACCGGGCAGCGCGGCCGTCAGCACCTCGCGCACCGCCCCCGGATCGCTGAGCATGCTGATCACCAGCTCGGCGCCGTCCACCGCCTCGGCGGCCGTCACACCGGTCCCACGCCGCCACGTCGTCACCTTGTGCCCGGCCTCCACGAGTCGCCGAGCCATGGGGACGCCCATGCGTCCCTGTCCGAGAAATGCAATCACGGGAACAGTCAACAGGGATGCGAGGTATTCCACCACCGACTAGATTGCATGGCAGCCATGCACGAGACGAATGCCTTCGACCTCCAAGCCCTCCGCCTCTTCGACGAGGTGGCCAGGAGCGGTTCCTTCACAGCCGCCGCCGAGCTGCTCGGCTACACCCAGTCGGCGGTCTCCCGGCGCATCGCCGCGCTGGAACGGGCCGGCGGCGGCCCCCTGTTCGAACGCCTGCCGCGCGGCGTGCGCCTGACCCCCGCCGGCACGGCCCTGCACCGGCACGCCGTCGCCGTGCTCGACCGGCTGGCCCGCGCCGGCGAGGAACTGGCCGCCATCCACGCCGGGCGCGGCGGCACGCTGCGCGTGGGTGCGTTCGCCACCGCCAACGTCGACCTCATGCCGTCCACGCTGAAGCGGTTCCTGGCCGCGCACCCCGGCGTCGAGCTGCGCATGACGGAGGCGCTGACCTCGCGGCTCATGGAACGCCTGCACGCCGGCGCGCTCGACGTGGCCGTGATCAGCGACTACCCGGCCGGGCTGCCCGCCGAGGACGCCCGGCTCGTCCGGCTCTGCCAGGACCGGCTGCTCGTCGCGCTGCCCGCCGGCCACCCGCTGGCCGCCGAGCCCGACGTGGACCTGCGCGACCTGGCGGAGGAGAGCTGGATCGAGGCCGCGCCGCGCGGGCAGCCGACGCCGCTGGTGGCGGCGTGCGCCGCCGCCGGGTTCACGCCGCGCGGCGGGCTGCGGGTGGCCGAATGGTCGGGCAAGTTCGGGTTCGTCGCCGCCGGGTTCGGCGTGACGCTGGTGCCCGAGCTGGCCGCGCGGGCGGTGCCGCCGAACCTGGTGCTCAAGCCGCTGCGCGAGGCCACCCCCGTCCGTACGGTGTACGCGGCCCTTCCGGAGGTTCCCCTGCCCTCCGCGCTGGAACTGGTCGAGATGCTGGGACAATGGGAGATGTGTACGACGGTTTCGCCCACTTAAACGGTCATCTCGCCACCGGACTCCGCGACGTGACGACCGACCTTGCCGCCCTCGACGGCGAGGGCTGGTGGGCCGTCGTCGTCGACTACGAGGGCAAGGCGACCTGCGCCCGCTTCGACCGCGTGCGCCCGTCCGCGCTGCCCTCGCCCAGGGGCCATTGGCACGGTCCACGTCCGGACCAGTGGCGTACCTCGCTCGACCGCGCCGCCTACGAACGCGGCGTGCGCGCGATCCGCGACCACATCGAGCGGGGCGAGGTCTACCAGGCCAACCTCTGCCGCGTCCTGTCCGCCCCCGTCCCGCCCGGCGCCGACCCGCTGGCGCTGGCCGCGCGGCTGGCCGAGGGCAACCCGGCTCCGTACGCCGCCGTCGTCGACGTGCCGGGGCTGAGCGTGGTGTCGGCCTCGCCGGAGCTCTACCTGTCGCGCGAGGGCGACGTCGTGGAGTCCGGCCCCATCAAGGGCACCGGCGTCACCGCCGCCGACCTGCTGGAGAAGGACTACGCCGAGAACGTCATGATCGTCGACCTGGTCCGCAATGACCTGGGCCGGGTCGCGGCGGTCGGCTCGGTCGAGGTGCCCTCCCTGTGCGCGGTCGAGGAGCATCCGGGTCTCGTCCATCTCGTCTCCACCGTGCGGGCCAGGCTCGCGCCCGGAGTGGGGTGGCCGGAGCTGTTCGCCGCCACATTCCCGCCCGGGTCTGTCACGGGCGCGCCCAAGTCGTCCGCTCTGCGCATCATCAATGAGCTCGAACCGGTCCCCCGGGGGCCCTACTGTGGTGCCGTGGGCTGGGTCGACGCCGACCGGGGCAGGGCGGCGCTGGCCGTGGGCATCAGAACATTCTGGATCTCAGCAGGCGAGATCCGCTTCGGCACCGGCGCGGGCATCACGTGGGGCAGCGACCCCGCGCGTGAATGGTCCGAGACCGAGCTGAAGGCATCCAGGCTCATCTCACTGGCATCCTCAGGAGGAAACGCATGAACATCCCTGTCTGGGTCAACGGGGAACTGATCGACCCCGCGCAGGCCACCGTCTCCGTGTTCGACCACGGGCTCATGGTCGGCGACGGCGTCTTCGAGACGATCAAGATCGTCGACGGCGAGTCGTTCGCGCTCACCCGGCACCTCGACCGGCTCACCCTCTCGGCCCAGCGCATGGACCTGCCCGAGCCCGACGTCGAGGCCATCGCCGAAGGCGTCGGCAAGCTCCTGGCGGCCGCCCCCGCCTGGTCGCTCGGCCGTATCCGCATCACCTACACCAGCGGTCCGGGCCCGCTCGGCTCCGACCGGGGCAACCAGGGCACCACCTCGATCGTCATCGTCGACGAGCAGAAGCCCTTCCCCGAGACCGCCAACGTGGCCGTCGTCCCCTGGCCGCGCAACGAGCGCGGCGCGCTGTCCGGCGTCAAGAGCACCTCCTACGGCGACAACGCCAAGGCCCTGCTGCACGCCAAGAACCAGGGCGCCGGGGAGGCGATCTTCGGCAACCTCGCGGGCGACCTGTGCGAGGGCACCGGCTCCAACATCTTCATCGTGCGCGACGGCCGCCTGATCACCCCCACGCTCGCCTCCGGCTGCCTGGCCGGCGTCACCCGCGCGCTGGTGCTCGAATGGTGCGGCGGCGAGGAGGCCGACGTCCCGCTGCAGGCCCTGTACGAGGCCGAGGAGGCGTTCCTCACCTCCACCACCCGCGACATCCAGCCGATCAGGCTGGTCGACCGGACCGAGCTGCCCACCGCCCCCGGCCCGATCACCGCCAAGGCCATGCGGATCTTCGCCGAGCGCGCCGCCGCCGACCTCAACCCCTGACCCGCCCTCGACAGGGCCCCGCCTCCGGGGCCCTGTCCCTTCATCCGTCAGTACGACTTCTGCGTCTGTACGTTGAAGTCGGCCATCTTCACCTGCTTGGCCGGATCCGTGATCGGGTCGTCGATGCGCAGCACGTCCAGGCCCTCGCGCATGTCGCTGGAGTAGATGTAGCCGTTGTAGTAGTAGGCCGACCACGAGCCGGCGATGCCGCCCTCCGGGTACGGACGCCGCTCGAAGAAGCCGATCTCCTTCGGCGCGGCCGAGTCGGTGAAGTCCCAGATCGACACCCCGCCCTGGTACCACGACTGCACCATGACGTCCCTGCCCTTCACCGGGATCAGCGAGCCGTTGTGGGCCACACAGTTCTCGTCCTTCTCCTGGTTCCGCGGGATCTTGAAGTAGCCGCGGCGTTCCAGTTTGCCGTTCACCAGGTCGTACACGGCGTCGGCGCCCTTGGTGCGCGGCGTGCCGGCGTCGCAGGTGGCCTGGCTGCCGCCGCCCAGCTCGTCCCCGAAGACGACCTTCGTCGCGTCGTTGTTGAACGTCGCCGAGTGCCAGATCTGGAAGTTCTCGGTGTCGCGGATCTGCTGGATCACCCGTGGACTGACCGGGTCGGAGATGTCGAGCAGCACGCCGTCGCCGAAGCAGGCCGCCGCGGCGAGCTTCTTCTCCGGGTAGGCGGTGATGTCGTGGCAGCCCGCGAACATCTGGGTGTTCTGCTGCTGGGGGAAGATGTTCGGCTGCGCCACGACCTTGGCGGACCTGGGGTCGTCGAGCGGGATCTCCACGATCTGGATGTTCTGGTGCGGCGCCGGGCACGTCCGCGAGTCCGGCTCGGGGCCGGGGGAGGAGACGTAGACGTAGAGCTTGTCGTCCGTGGGCACCATGGTGTGCGTGTGGGAGCCGCAGTCCGTGCGCACCGCGCCGACGTAGCGGGGGCTCTTCTTGTCGCTGATGTCGAACAGGCGCAGGCCCTCCCAGTCGCGGGAGTTCTCACCGGAGTCGCAGCCCTCGCCGTCGCGCGGCTCGTCGATCGACAGGATCAGCAGGTCGCCGTGCACGCTGACGTCGTTCTGCTGCGCCGGGCAGGACACCTGGCTCACCGTCTTCGGCTTGGCCGGGTCGCTGATGTCGTAGATCGTGAACCCGGCGAAGTTCCCGACGAACACGTAATCGCCCTGAAAGGCCAGATCGGTGTTGAAGTTGTCGTCCCCGGCGAACGGGCCGGAGCGCGGGACGTTCGCCACGTGCTTGACGTTGGCGCTGGTCAGCACCTCGCCCGTACCCGACGCCGTGCCGGACGCCGTGCCTGACGCCGTGCCGCTCTCCTGCGAGGAGGCCGGCCCCGGATCACCGGCCGACGGCGGTTCCGCCGCGCACGCCGAAGCCAGCAACAACGCCGCGCACAACACCGCTCCGCGCAACTTGGCGAAGATCAACACGCGTCCCCTTTATCTCTCGTGGCTCACTATGGAAGCTATGCCAGCACGTTGGTGGCCGCGTACGATCTCCATCACAGTTGTGATGACATTTGCGCTTTCCGCCTGTTCTCAGCCGCCTGCCCCGGACATCCCGGCCGTCGGGACGGACGCCCCCGTCCTGGTGCCCGCCAGCCCCGGAGCCCCCGCCCGGACGGCGACCCCCGGGGAACGCGTCGGCCCGAGCCCGGCCCCCACCCTCGCCGCCGACGTACGCTTCGCCGAGGCGATGATCCCGCACCACCGGCAGGCGCTGGAGATGACCTCCCTGGTCGAGGCCCGTACGACCACCCCGGTCATCCGCGCGCTCGCCCGCTCGATCACCGCCGCCCAGACCCCCGAGATCAGGTCCATGACCGTCTGGCTCGCCGAACTCGGCCGCCCGGCCCCCGCCGGCCACGACCACGGCGCGGCGGCCGGCTACGGCATGGCCACCGAGCAGCAGCTCAACGCCCTGCGAGCGGCCAAGGGGGCCGCGTTCGACCAGATGTTCCTGCGCCTGATGACCCGGCACCACCAGGGCGCGGTGAAGATGGCGGGGGAGGAACTGGCCGGCGGCCGCGACTACCGCATGCGCCTGCTGGCCAGGGACGTCTACTCCGGCCAGAGCATCGAGATCGAACGCATGCGCCAGGCCGCGACCACGCTCCCGTCCTGACACCGCACATGCCGAGGCCCCGGCGTCGGGGTGGACGCCGGGGCCTCGGGTGTGACGGTTCAGGACGGCCAGAGCATGTTGGTGAGCTCGGCGTCCAGGTCCATGAAGTCGGTCTCGCGCCCCGCGGGCACCTTCTCGTACGTCCGGTGGAGGAACTCCGTGAGGGGGGCCAGCGGCACTTCGAAGAGCGCCTGCCCGAACGGCGAGGTGAGGCTGATGTGCAGGGTGCGCTCGCCATCGGCGCGTGCGGGCCATACCTGCACGTCGCCGTCGCCGACCCGCCGCACGATGCCTACGGTCAGCAGTTCACGAGCAAAGATCCACTCGACCGGCTCGTCGTTCCCTACGTGGAAGGCCATGCGGATGGCATACGGATCGTCGGCTGTGTAGCTCAGTCCGGCGAGCAGGGGGACGGTAGTACGGTCGGGGACCACTAGCCGAAGGCCAAGCTCGGCGGAGACGGTGGTGCTGTTCATCGTCAGCCAAACCTTTTCGTCGTAGGTCCCCTCTTCGGGGCTTTCACTGCTCTGACGGACTTCGTCCTGAGCTATGACGCGGAACGAAGAAACCTGTAGGAAAGATTCCGCCTCAGGGGCCTTCTGTAACGCACATCACAGCTGGACATTTAGGCATCTACCTGGCTAAACGGCATCAATCGGGTCGTATTTGCGAGGGTTTTGCTGTTGTAGAGCCTGCCCCGACGGGCTCGACCAAGAACGTTTCTACCGAAAAGATCGCGATCGGTGTCTTCCGGGACACGTCGATGGTATGACACCGACCCACCACGCCGATGGGCAACCGCCGCCTTTCGCTCGAATCCCTCGCGCCCGGAGCTCCCGAAGATCGCCCCGCGACCGCTCCGTTTCGCCACCACCCCGAGAGTGCGGTATGGTTTTCCCCGTCAGCACCGCAAGGCGCCGACAGGGCGGGCGATTAGCTCAGCGGGAGAGCGCTTCGTTCACACCGAAGAGGTCACTGGTTCGATCCCAGTATCGCCCACTCGTAAGGTGCAGGTGGAGGGGTTTCGGAGATCATCCGAAGCCCCTTCTCTCATGTCTGGGGGGCGACGGGGGTCAATCCGGGGAGCCATCCCGCTCGGATGCTCAACCCGTCGGCTTCTCACCGAAGATGGTGTTCATCGTCTGGGCGCCCTTGGTGATCACTGGTCTGAGCTGGTGGTGGTAGACCGCCTTGGTGACGCTGGTGCCCGCGTGTCCGGCGAGGTCGGCGATCGTCTCGGTCGGTACGCCTTGGTCGCTCATGATCGAGACGAACGAGTGACGCAACTCTCGTGGGCTCCATGTCGTTCCGGGCCCGGCCTGCTTGGCGATCTCGCGGAAGGTGCGCCGCACGTTCGACGCCTCGGGCTGGGTGCCGGCGTTCGTGCAGAACACCAGATCGTGGTCCTCCCATGCCTCGCCGGCCTTGAGCTTGTGGGCGGCTTGGCGGGTGTGGTGCTGTCTGGGCGCTTGGGATGCCGGCTTCGGCAGCTCCAGCGTGCGGGGTGACTTGCGGGTCTTGGTGTCTGCTCCTTCCCGGACGGTCCGCCGGATGTAGATGGCGAACTTCTTGTGCTTGGACCCTGCCTCGGTGACTGGTTGCCACTGCTTGAGGCTCGGTGTCCAGGCGACGACGTGATTCCATCGGAGTGCTCGGGCCTCTTCGGTGCGGATGCCGTGGTGAGGCTGAGCACCACGTAGGCGTTGAGTTCGGACGATTCGGCAGCTTTGAGCACTGCCTCGGCCTGTTGCCGGGTGAGTGCTTTGCTTGGTCGCCCGTCCGTGCCCTTGGGGGTGATGACGAGCTCGGCGACGTTTCCGATCACCATGTCGCGTGCCTGGGCTTGCCGGATGGCTCGTTTCAGTCCCTTGGTGAGCCAGTCTTCGACGGCCTCGCGAACGGTGTAGGTCTCCGATGCGCTGACGCCTGCCTCAAGGTCCTTGACCGCTTTGATCAGCTTGTCCTTGACCGCGGTCTTGGTCCGGCCCTTCCGCTTGAGGCGTTGGCGTCTGCCGTCCGGGCCGAACCCGAGGGAGATGGCTCCTGTGTAGCCGTCCCCCTCGGGGTAGATGGTCGCTTCGTGCTGGCCGGTCAGGATCTTGGTCAAGGGATCACCCCTTCTCGTGGCGGTTGAGGTACTCCTCGATCGCCTTCCTGATCACCCACGACACATCTCGCTCCTGCGACTCGGCGTACCTGCGGAGACGGTCCTTCAGTTCCGTGTCCACCCGTACGGGAGGCAGGGTCGTTCGGTCGCTCGTCATAGACGGCTTCCTTTCGTGTCATGCAGTTATCAAGAGGCGCTGTCCGGGGGTACCCGTCCTGTAGAACTTCGTAGCACGCTGTTCTACACCTCGTCTATCGCTTCGAGGGAAGAGACGAAGTCGGTGAGTTGCTGATCAGTGATCCGGCGGAGTTTGCCGATCTTGATGCTCTTGAGCTGGCCGGTGCGGAGAAGGAAATAGACCTTGTCGCGCCCGACGCTGAGCATCTCCGCGACTTGTTCGACCGTGTATGCCTGCATATGGCATCCCTCCTCTCCCTAATCGAGATCTCTTCGTTGATTACGGATTGTGATCGTCCGTGCGGCCGTCCGTCCGCGTCCGTCACGCCATTTACACGCGCAGACGCGCGGACGGACGCGGACGATTGCGATCCGTTGTCGTTGGACGAGCGACGTGGATGAACACGCGCTACGAAACCACCCTCGCGCACGCCCTGGCAGACGAAGGCGGTGCCCTTTGCGACGACTTGGCCTGTCTCGCCTGTGTGCTGTTCACTGCGTCCAGGACGGGTGACGGGCTGCCTCGACCGGGTGCGCCTGTCGGCCTCCTCGGCGTCATGTCGGTCCCGCCAGTCGTCGTCGCGTTCGTCATCCGGCTCGTCGTTCGGGGGCGGGATCGATGTGGTGAGCAGTTCGGCCAGTTTGACTGGGGGCGGCATCCTGGGGGCACGCCGTGAGCGCGGCCGACAAGGAGGCGTTCTCGCGGGTTCTGGCCGCTGAGCCGGCACCCGGCAATGTCCGGGTCATCGGCATCCGTCCCCACGCTGTCGTCGACGCGCCGGCAGCCGGTGCCATGACGGGGGCGATCGCCAACTTGTCCGGCGGCGCGATCGTCGACTGAGCCGACCGGCTCCCGGCAGGTGATCGCCAAGCGCCGCGCCGTCCTTGACGCCACGCTCGCCGTGGACGACGTGTCCCTGGACGCCGCGCTCAACGCTCCAACGATCACGATCGCCGAGGTCGATGCCCGTATCGGATGCGATGTCGAAGAGTACGGGACCTGGATCCAGGATCCAGGTGTGATGAGCCCGTTCTTTGGGTGTCGCTAGATGTGGCCGTATGTCATTTGCTTGCTGCGGTCCGTCGTCGCCCGCGTCTCGGCGAGGACCGCCGAGCCCGCGCCGGCTCACTGGTCCTGGCGCCAGGTTGCCCCGGAACCCCGTGAACCGCTTCGGGGGCCATTCAACGGACGAAACAAAAAGGCAAATAAATGCGACCGGTAAAGCGGGCCACGCTCTCCTTCGGCCGGGAAACCAGCTTTCACCTCGCATTCAATTCATTTCCCATTCATCTGCAAGAGCACTTGGCGACGCTCGGTTCGCAGGAGAGCGGCGACAGCGGAAGCGGGTTACGTGGGCACGCATTCGGAAGACTCGGCCATTCTGCGCGACATCGTGACCGCCGAACTCGGGCGCGCGGGCGCACGGGAGTGGTCGATCGCCGAGGACGACCTGTGGTGCAAGGTCACTCCCGACGCCTACCCGATGCCCGACCAGGGATGGAAGCTACATGTCTCCGCGACGATGCTCTCCGCCCCGGTGGCGCTCGCCCGCGTCTCGCGAGTGCTCACCGAGGCCCGTTGCGCCTTCAAGTTCCCCGCCCGGCTGAGCGACTATTGGAAATTCCTCGAACCGCACTGCAGCCGGGCGCAGGCCGGGAAGTTCATCACCGCTTATCCCCTCGACGACGCCGAGTCGGTACGCCTGGGCGCCTTGCTCGATGACGTCACCCGGGGACTTCCCGGCCCGGTGATTCTTTCCGATCGTCCGTACCGGGCAGGCGGGATCGTCCACTACCGCTACGGCGCCTTCAGCGGGCATCGTGTGCTCGGCAACGACGGGTTCTACGAGATTCGGCTGCGTTCTCCGGAGGGCCGGCTCGTTTCCGACGAACGGCGGCCGAGTTTCTCCCCGCCACCGTTCGCGATCTGCCCGTTCGAGGTTCCGGTGGCGAGCCGGCGCCCGCGGGCGTCTGCGGTGATGCTCAATGACCGGTTCATCGTCCGTAAGGCCGTACGGCATGCCAACCGGGGCGGCGTCTACCTCGCCGAGGACACCGCCACCGGCCACGAGGTCGTCGTCAAGGAGGGGCGTCCGCACGCGTGCGCCGATCTGAGCGGCCGCGACGCGCGGGATCGGATCGCGGCCGAACGTTCCTGCCTGGAGGCCCTCGCCACGGCCGGGATCACGCCGGCCGTGGTGGACTTCTTCGAGCAGGGCGGCCACACCTTCCTCGTCGAGGAGTTCGTGCCGGGGATCACGCTGCAGCGCTGGTCGGACGAGAATGCCGGGCCACTGGGCGAGGACGGGTTCGGCGGCGCGCCGGCGCAGGTCCTGCCCGTCATGAGCCGCCTGATCGCGTTGCTGAAGACGCTGCACGGCCGAGGCTACGTGTTCGGCGACCTGTCGCCGAACAACGTGATGATCTCGCCCGGCGGCGAACTACGGCTCATCGACCTGGAACACGCGGCCGTGCCGGGCACCACCGTCATGGTGGGCGGGACCCCGGGCTACCTCGCCCCGGAGCTGGCGGGCCACACGGGGGAGTTCCGGCCCGCCCCGCACGCAGCCGCCGACCTCTACAGCCTCGGCGCCATGGCGTACTTCCTGGCGGTCGGGGCCCATCTGGACCCGCCGGGCCCCGACCAGGCGGCCAGGGTGGCGGCGGTGGCAGCGGCCAACCCCACGCTCGCCCTGCTGCGACCGCTGGTGGAGGGCCTGCTGGCGACGGAACCGGAGCGCCGCTGGTCGCTGGACAGCTGCGTTCGCTTCCTCACCTCTCCCGCCCCGGAGCGGGCCGCCCCCCACCACCGCTCCCAGCCGCCGCAGCGGATCGGCCGCCTGATCGACGACGGGATCGCGCACCTGGTGGAGACGATGGACACGAGCGAGGACGCCCCCTCGCCGTGGCCCGACACCGCCGACGGCGTCGAGGCCGATCCGTGCTCGGTCAACGGTGGCGCGGCCGGAATTCTCGGCGTCCTGACGCGGGCCGAACCGCACGCCCCGGCGACTGCCGAACTCGCCCGCTGGTTGAGGCGGCGGCTGGCGGCCGAGGACGTCTGGCCGCCCGGCCTGCACTTCGGGCGCTCCGGCGCGGTGTGGGCGCTGTACGACGCGGCGACGGCCATGGGCGACGCCGAGCTGGCCCGGTTCGCGGTGCGGACAGCGCGGCGGCTGCCGACCGACCACCCCAGCTCCGACGTGACGCACGGACTGGCCGGATGCGGCATGGCGCTCCTGCACATCGCCCTGGCCTCGGGAGATCTCGCGCTTCGGGACCGGGCCGCGGAGGCCTTCCAGAACCTGCATCAGGCGCGGTCGTACGGCAACGGCCACCCGCAGTGGCCGACGCCGCAGACGTTCGACTCGGGGCTGGCCGGGGCCAACCACTTCGGTTTCGCGCACGGCATCGCCGGCATCGGGACCGCGCTGCTCCACGCGGGCCGGGCCCTGCACCGGCCTGACTGGACGGCGACCGTCCACGAGATCGCCCGCGCCCTCCACGAACACGCCGACGTGGACGGCGACACCGTCTGGTGGCCGACGCAGCGCGGCGACCTGTCCACGGTGCGCCCGCGCCGGCCGTACTGGTGCAGCGGCTCCTCCGGGATCGGCTCCTTCCTCGTGAGGTACTGGCGTGCCACCGGCGACTCGCCCGCGTTGGACCTGGCGCGCAAGGCTGCGGCGGCCGTGCACCGTACTCGATGGCAGTCAGGGCCGGTGCCGTGCCACGGACTGCCCGGCGACGGTGAATTCCTGCTCGACATGGCCGATTTCACCGGCGACGACCGCTACCGGCGGTGGGCGCGAGATCTGGCCGGATGTCTGGAGCTGCGCGCGGCCGATCATCGCGGCCGCCTGCTCGTCCCCGGACCCCAGGGAGATTTCCCGCCGACCTTTCTCGCCGGTACGGCGGGAATCGTCGCATTCCTCCTCCGACTGCGCGACCGGTCCGCCCGGTTGTGGATGCCGGAGGAGGACTCCAGGCTCGCCGCTCCCGCAGCGGGACGGCGATGACAGACGGCCGCACCACAGGCGGCCCCGGCATTCACAAGGAGGTGACGACCATGTCCTTCGACGTCGAGGACCTGCAGGCGCTCCAGGAGCTAGAGCCCGGCGCCAACGAGGCGCTCCGGCTGACCCACTGCATCAAGCACTTCGGCTGCACCGACAACTGACAGCCGAACCCGCCCGCCCGGACACGGGCGGGCGGGGCCCTGTTCGATCCAGACGTCTGGTCGACAGCGTTCGGTCAAGAGACAAGGACAGGCCCGGCCCGTGCACGATCGTTCCCGCTTCGATTCGGAGCAGCCTCCCGCCCCCGGGACCTGGCGCAGGGTCGTGCGGCTGTTCATGCCGCACCGGCTCGCCATCTGCTTCGTCGTCCTGCTCGTCGTGGCCTACTCCGCATTGAACGCCGCCGTCCCGTTGTTGACCCAGCTGGTCTTCGACCGGGCGCTGTTCGGCGAGGGCGGTCCGGACCTGCCGCTGCTCGCGCTGATCGCCGGACTGGCGGCGGCCACCGCCTGCGCGGTGGGCGTGGTGGACCTCGGCCAGACGTGGGTGTCGGCCCGCGTCGCGCAACAAGTGGTGCACGCGCTGCGCGTGGAGCTGTTCGGCCGTCTCCAGCGCATGCCGCTGGCCTTCTTCGCCGCGACACCAGGCGGCGAGATCCAGGCGCGGCTGGCCAACGACACCGTCCAGATCGAGAACGCCGTCAAGGACACCCTGCCCAGCACGTTGTCCGGCGTGCTCGGATTCGTGGCCGCCACCGGCGCGATGGTGGCACTGTCACCGCAGCTCGCGGGTGCCGCCCTGATCCTCGCGCCCGTCGTCGTCTGGGTGGCCTCCCGCTCCGGGCGAGCGCTCAAGAACCTGTCGGAGGTCAGCCAGCGCTCCCGCGCACAACTGTCGGCCATCGTGGCGGAGCGGCTGTGCCTGGGCGCCGTCATCCTGGCCAGGGTCCACGGCAGAAGCGCGGACGAGGCCGGCGGATTCGCCGCGGAGAGCCGGCGGCTGATCCGGCTCGGGGTACGGTCCGGGCTGGTGGCCCAAGGAGTGCTGAGCGCGGGACACGTCTTCTTCGTGCTGACCCCGTACCTGGTGTTCGTGGCGGCGGGCCTGTCCGACGGGATCACCCCGGGCACTCTGGTCGCCTTCACCGTGCTGCAGGCCAGGCTCTACCAGCCCCTCTGGCAACTTCTGCACATCTCCACCGAGTTCCGCTCCGCCCAGGGAGCCTTCGAGCGGGTCTTCGACTACCTCGACATGCGGCCCGAGCCCGAGATGGAGCCCGGGCCTGAGCCACGCCCAGACCCCGTCTCCGGGCCCGGCGCGCTCGCCGTCCATGAGGTCATGTTCCGGTACGCCGGAGGGGAGCGGGACCGTCCGGCGCTGGACGGTGTGGATCTCACCCTGCCGGCCGGATCCACCACGCTGGTCGTCGGCCCGAGCGGCTCGGGCAAGACGACACTCGGCCACCTGCTGGCCGGCCTGCACCCGCCCACCGAGGGGTCGGTCCTGATCGACGGGGCGGAGATCGCCCGTCCGTCGCCCGGACGCGTCTGCATCGCCACCCAGGAGCCCTTCCTCTTCCAGGGGTCGATCGCCGAGAACCTCCGGTACGCCGCCCCCGACGCCACTGCGGACGATCTCGTGCGGGCCTGCCGGCTCACCCGCGTCCACGAGCGGATCATGGCACTTCCGGACGGCTACGACTCGCTGGTGGGAGAGCGGGGAGCCCTGCTGTCCGGCGGCGAACGACAGCGCATCGCCCTGGCTCGCGCGCTCCTGGCCGACGCGTCGGTGCTGGTGCTCGACGAGGCCACCTCCGCCCTCGACCCGATGACCGAGCTGGAGGTCGTCGAGGCGATCCTGGCCGAGCGGGCGGGACGGACGACGGTGATGATCACCCACAGGTTCGGCGTCCTGGAGTCCTTCGACACCGTCGTGGCCCTGGACGGCGGTCGGGTGGCGGAACACGGAGATCGCCTCGACCTGCTCGGCGACCGCCACGGGTGGTACGCGCGGATGGTCCGCGCCCAGACCGGCGTCGCATGAACCCCGCCCTGCGCCCTGCACCGCGTCGAACCCATCGCACAAGGGCTTGAGCTGCGTCCGTCCTTCAGATGGCTACGACCGCGATCCTCTTCGCCCCTGCGAGGGGTTCCGACAACTGCATGCTCGTGGCGGCTGTGGCCAGCGAAGCGGGCCTCATCGTCCTGTCAGGAATTGCAGCACCTTGGTTCCTGACAGAGGAACTGACGGATCTTGCCATTCGAGGATCGACTTACATCGTTCGATCCCGGTATCGCCCATTCGTAGGACCCAGGTGAAGGGGTTTCGGAAATCATCCGGAACCCCTTCTCCCATGTCTGAGGGATGGCGGGGCCAGTGGAGGGGCGCCCGTCTGGTGGAGCGTCCCAGCGGACAACCTGGTCCATGCGCTCGCGCCGGCACGCCATGACCACAGCAGACCTTCGGAGAGCGGGTGTGGTTCGTTCGTGGGTGTCATTCCTGAGGACGATCTCCAGCGAGCTCTACCTTCCTGGGTTGAGTCGGAGGTCCTCCGCACGTCAGAGGCGGCGGGCGTACGCGGTTGGCAGCGTGAATGGGGTGAAACGTGCACTCGTCATCACCGCCCTGGCTGTCGCGCTGGCCGGCTGCGGCTCCGCCCCGCCGCAGCGTCTGACCGTTCCGAAGCCGACGGGCCCGCATCCGGTGGGTACCGTCTCGGTCCACCTGGTGGATCAGTCCCGCCCGGATCCCTGGAACGGCTCCGGCAGGAAGCGGGAGCTGATGGTCAGCCTGTGGTACCCGGCCCGGGACGTGCAGGCCCACCCGGTCGCCCCCTGGATGCCGAGGGCGGCGGCGGACCGGTACCTGAAGATGAACGACCTTGAGCCGGGCTCGGTGCTGCTGGACAGGACGGACGGCCACGAGGGCGCGCCCGTCGACACGAGCCTGGGCGAACTGCCGGTCGTCCTGTACTCGCCGGGCGCCAACGCCTCGCGCGCGTACGGGACCGGCGTCGCCGAGGAGCTGGCCAGCCGGGGATACGCGGTGGTCACCGTGGATCACCCCTATGACGCGGCGGTGGTGGAGTTCCCCGGCGGCCGGGTGGAGTCGGGTCCCGAGGTGACCGATTTCGCCAAGGCGGTCGAGGTTCGGGTGGCCGACGTGCGGTTCGTCCTGGACAGCCTGTCCCTGCTGGCGGAGAAGGTGCCCGGACGTGCCGGGAAGCCGCTCTTCGACCTCGCGCGGATCGGGATGTTCGGGCATTCGCTGGGCGGCGCGGCCACCTCCTCCGCCATGTACGCCGACCCGCGGATCAAGGCCGGGCTCGGCCTGGACGGCGCCGTCTTCGGCAAGGTGGCGCAGTCCGGCCTCGACCGGCCTTACATGGTGGTCGACACCGACGGGAAGGGCGGCATGGCCACCAATCCGACGCTGCGTGCCTTCTGGGACGGGTTGCGGGGATGGCGGCTCAACGTGACGCTCAAGGGGGCGGCGCACAACTCCTTCGGCGACGACGTCCTGCTCATCCCCATGTCGGCCGGGGCGCTGGGGCTGGGGAAGGAGCAGCTGGCGGAGGTCGTCGGCACGATCCCGGCCGAGCGGGCGCTGGCCTTCCAGCGCGCCTACCCGCCGGCCTTCTTCGAGCAGACGCTGCGCGGCCGTCCGCAGGCGTTGCTGCGGGGCCCGTCAGCCGCCTTCCCCGAAGTCTCCTACCGCCGCTGACGACGCCCGCCCGCCGGCGGTGACCACGCCGCCCTCGTAGGCGGCGATGACGAGCTGCGCCCGGTCGTGCGCGGCGAGCTTGGCCAGCAGGCTGCGGACATGGGTCTTGACCGTCGCCTGCCCGATGCCGAGCCGCTCGGCGATCTGCGGGTTGGTCAGCCCCCGGGCCACCAGCACCAGCACCTCCCGCTCCCGGCCGGACACCTGGGTCAGCCCCGCCGCCAGCCGGGCCGGGGTCGCGGCGGGCTCGCGCCGGGCGAACTCCGCGATCAGCCGCGTGGTGACCGACGGGGCCAGCAGCGCCTGCCCTTCCCCGACGATGCGCAGCGCCTCCAGCAGGTCGCCGGGCCCGGTGTCCTTCAGCAGGAACCCGCTGGCTCCGGCGCGCAACGCCCCATAGACGTACTCGTCGAGATCGAACGTGGTCAGCATCACCACCCGCGTCCCGGCGGTCGCCGGGTCGGCCTTGATCAGCTGGGTGGCCTTGATCCCGTCGAGGCCGGGCATGCGGACGTCCATGAGCACCAGGTCGGGCCGCAGGTCGCGGGCCAGTTCCACGGCCTGCTGCCCGGTCCCGGCCTCGCCGACGGTCGCCAGGCCGGGGGCGGTGTCGATCAGCCTGCGCAGGCCCGCGCGCAGCAACGCCTGGTCCTCGGCGATCAGCACCGTGAACGTGCTCACCTGCCGTCCTCCCCGAAACCGCCGTCCTCCCCGAAACCGCCTGCCTCCCCGGAACCGCCTGGCAAGGGCAGTCCTGCGCGGACGGCGAAGCCGCCGCCAGGCTCCGGTCCGGCCGAGAACGTCCCGCCGTACAGGATCACCCGTTCTTCCAGCCCGGCCAGCCCGTGACCTCCCGCACGTAGGATCGCCGCGACCAGCTCGCCCAGCGTGTCCGCCAGGTACGGCGCGCCGTCCCGCTCTGCCGGGGCGTCGCGGAGCAGGCCCAGAAGGCCGCGCAAGTCCGTGAGCGCCTTCCGGCTGGTCTCCTCGATGATCGACAACGCTTCACCCGCCTCCTCGGGGTGTGTGGCGGCGACGTGGTTGGCGATGCCGGCCCGCATGGAGATCAGGCCCATGCTGTGGGCGACGACGTCGTGCACCTCACGAGCCACCCGCAGCCGTTCCGCCGTCGCCGCGGCCTGCGCCGACCGTGCGACGGCCTGGGCGGCGTACGTGCGCTGCTCCCGTACGGCAAGCCCGATCGTCCATGCCAGACCGAGCAGCAGCCAGGCGAATCCGCACGCCGAGGCCGCCTGCGTCCAGGAGGCGGAGCCGACCGCGGCACCGGCGGCGGTCACCGCCAGCGCGGCCACCAGCGCCGCCACCGCCGTCCGGCGCGCCGCCAGCAGCGCCACCGCGTGCAGCGCGACCGCCAAGGGCACGAACGCCTCCTGCCACCCGGCGAACGGCGCGAACACCGCCGCCACCATGACCACCGCGCACACCGGCACCGGCCACCGACGCCGCACCGCCGGCGGCAGGCAGGCCAGCGCGATCACCGGCACGGCCACACAGGGCGACACCCGGGCGGACTCGGGCGCCAGCACTGCCGGCACCGAGAACCCGGCGGCCAGGGCAACGGCCGCGAACACGTCGACGGCGACCCAGTGTCCCGGCCGCAGCCTGCGCGCGATCAAGGGACGCCGTTCGGCCATGCGCCCACCCTAGACGGGCCGGCCACGGCGGCGTGCGCGATGTGGATCATGAAGCTGGTGATCTAGGGTGCGGGCATGTCGTACGTGCTCCACGGTGTCGTCGGTGAGTTCGACCGTCTCCGCTCCCTGGTGGGCGAAGTGCCACGGGCTGTGGTGGCGCCTCTCGGACAGTGCCTGGGGGTACTGCCGGTGATCGACGAGATCTGCGACGAGCCGGCCGGTGCGCGGCAGGAGAGCGGGCCGTTCACGCTCATGTCCCCGGGGCTCGCCGGGAGACTGAAGGACTGGTCCCGAGGTGGCCATGTCGCTTACGTGGAAGCGGACTTCTGGGGTGGCAGCGGCAGCCAGGCCGCCGCCCTGTGGGAGAACGGCCGTCGCAGCTGGGGGCCCGAGCACGCCTCGATCCAGGCCGGACCGCCGCGCGACGACTGGCCGATCAACGCCGTGCTCGCGCACCTCGGAGCGGTCAGAGCAGGCGCGGCGGACCTCTTCGACGCGGTCGGCCTCGGGCGGGAACGCGACATGGAGGGGTGGCGCCGGGCGGCCCTGGACGCCCTGGACGCCCCCGGCTACGACGCGTGGGAGGCCGCATGCCGCGCCAGGGAGGAGGCCGACGCCCGCGCCGCCGCCGAACGTGACAGGTACGCCAGGCGCGACGATGTCCCGGTCGTGCTCGACGGCAGAACGGTGATGCGGATCCTCGGCCTCCCGCCCTCCCCGACGGTGGGGGCCGCGATCCGGCACCTGCAGGAGGTTCACCTGGAACGCGGTTCCCTCACCCGCGACGAGGCGGCCACCGAACTCCGCCGTTGGGCGCGGAGCTTTCGGAGCACTCGATGACTCACGCTGCGCCCGGCGGCACTGACGTTCCGGTGGCGTCGACCGGAGCGCCAGGCCGAGACGGTCTGGCGGTTTGGGTGCCTTCGTGGCGATGGCCGCGGCGGCCACTCTCGCGTACGCCGCTGCGCCCGCCGGCGACGCCGTGGTGAACGGCTCGCTGGACAACGGGGTCAAGGGCTGGTGGGCGTCCAAGATCACGCCGATCGAGGCGACAGGCGGGCGGCTGTGCGCCCAGGTCCCTGCGGGTGCGAAGCCCGCCGCGATCGTGGACGGCTACCCCGAGGTCGGCACCGGGTCCAGGACCCACGCCTACCAGAACACCGTCAAGATCTCGGACCGGGAGGCCCGGGTGTTGTTCCAGGTGGGCGGTGCGGACGCGCCGTACACGCTGTGCGTCGACAACCCTGCGGGTCAATACGGCTAGGCAGACCATCCAGCCTCTTCTACGCTCCGGTCATGGCGGATCTCGGGCTCTTCCAGGCATGGGGGATGTGGTTCGACAACGTCCAGGTGAACCAGCACACCCTCTATGGGGCTTCGATCCTGGCGCTCGGCCGCATCGGCAAAGTCGTCTCCTTCTTCGCCGGGATGACCGTCGTCCTGGACATCATCGGACCCGACCGCATCAGGCAGTTCGCCGACAGGTTCAAGCGGTTCGATCCCCTTCGGTCGCTGACGCTTCAGAGGCTCGGCCTCTGGGTGTCGGCGTTGGGGCTACTTGTCGCCATCGCTGCTTTTGTGAGCGGCAATCTCCACCTCGGGCCCACCGCGGACAGAATCACTGTGGTGCTGGCAAATGTCGTCGGGGTTGTGGCGCTGGCCATCACTCCTCAGATCGCAAGGGTGCTGACGCAAGTCTTGGCCAGGGGGCTGGAGAGCCGATCCTGGGAGCGCGTCATCCGCTGGACTGCGGTGATGCTGCTTGTGCTCGGCTTCCACTTCGATCTCCTCGCCTCATGACGCGGCGCCCCACTCTCGCGTCTTTCACGCCTTGTGCGTCCCGGTTTACGGTGGGTGCCTCGCCCGCCTATCGCCCCCGTACGGACGGTCGTCAGGCCGGTGGGCGTTGAGAGGCGTCCGCTCCGCCGGTTTCAAAGGCCCCCCGTCGTGAAACTCCCCAGCTCACCCTGCAGGAGCAAGTCATATCCTGGCGTGGCGGCAACGCGCTGAGCGGACATGGGAAGCGCTCGTCGAGTACGTCATCGACGCGTCACCGACGCCCTGGCCGAATTGCAGGCCCGGGGTGGATACAGAGTCCCTGATCGAACCTCAGTGCGGGTAGGGCGGTTGGGAGACATTCTGTACGGGATACGTCCGGGTGACGTTCCAGCCGATGAACGTGAGCGGAATTGCAGCGATCAGCCAGATGCCGAGGGTGCAGCCGGCGAGCCACCAGTGGACGAGCAGCCACAGCAGTAGGTGGGTGACGAACGCCGTGGGGTTGAATCCGCGTTCGCGCACCGTGACCCACTGCACCGGCCCGAACTGGGGCGCCTGCGATGCCTGCTGGTACGGCTGCATGTAGGGCTGCACCTGGTAGGGCTGGCTGTACGGCTGAGGCAGGTACTGGGGTGGCCCCTGCTGCCCGTACGCCTGCGGGTGCTGCGGCCCTGAAGGGCCGTAGGGCTGCCCGTACGGGTCCTGGGGCGGCTGGGGCGGATAGGCCATGAGGCGACTCCTGAGACGTCGGAACCAGTGAGACGCGGCAGGCGTCCGGTTGGTTGCCCCTGATCTTGTCCACATCCGGACATGGCACGTGCCGTCCCGCTGCTGAGGGTGCGGGCGGGACGGCACCCCAACCCAACTCAACCGTCTGCGGACAGCAGTGACACCAAGCTGTGCCGCGCCACGTACGCCGACAGCCGCGGCTTGGCTTGCTCGGCAGCCGTGAGCGCGGCTTCGGCTTGTGCGAGCGTCAGGGACTTGGATGGCCGTCCCCGACGCGCGTCCTGGCCACCACCTACCCTCACCTTGGCGCCGGCCCCGGAGTCGCATCCGCCCAGGCGGCCCCGCCGCAGGTCATGACCATGGACGGTCTCGTGGCCAACGCCCCACCCATACAAGGGCCCCCGCACGCAGAGCTTCACGCTGGTCAAGCAGAACGACGGCAGCATCGGCATCCGTGCCTTCTATGGCACGTAAGGGGACACCCCTGGGGCTTCCGGTCGACCTCACCGATGCCCTGCTCGGCCGCCGAACTGACGTTCGCTCGCGTAGACGACCTGTGAACCGGCGGCGCGCCGACGGGAAGCCTGCCGGCTGTCCGACGCTGTCCGTCGTCCCGCCCATGGTTCATGAACGCAGCCCCCGCCAGCGGTCCCGATCCGGCGCGCGGCTGAGGAACGGCGGCAGCTTGTCGCCCCGTTGGCCGGTCGACGTGTTGTCACGTGGGGCGACCTTCCGGTGGCAGGCGGGGGATGTCGGCGCGGTAGAGGCTGAGGAGCAGTCCGTACGCCTCGGTGCCGTGTTCGGGGTCGAGGCGCTGACCGTGTTCGTAGTCTTCGATCCGGCCTGCCAGCGTGCGGGCCTCTTCCGGGGTGAGCCAGACGTGGTGCAGCACGGTGTGGCCGGGGTCGCCCGGTCGTACGGGTGACATCTCGGCCAGGGCCGCGTCGTGCAGGAATCTGGCGCCGGTCTCCTCGTCGAGCTGGAAGCCGCGGTTGACGAGTTCGAAGCGCTGCTCGGTGCCGCCGCGCACCTGGCGGGTGCTCGCGAGGCGGACGAGCCCGGCCTCGCGCAGGACCCGCACGTGGTAGCCGACCGTGCCCTTGGTGGAGTCGAGCGCGGTGGTCAGCTCGCTGAGGGTGGCCGGGCGCTGGCGCAGCAGGTTCACCATGCGGTGGCGCATCGGGTGCCCGAGCGCCTTGTACTGCGCGGATGAGCGCAGAGAGAGGAGCTGCTCATCGGTCATGGGGTCAAGTGTCGAGGACTCTCGACGCTTTTGACAAATCGCGCGAGACGTTGGCAGACTGCCGAGCGCCTAAAGCGTCGACATATCTAAACACTTGGAGGGTGCATGCTTCTGGCCACGGCACACGTCGCGACCGACCGCCCCGAGCGGTACGCCAAACAGCTCGTCTCCCATCTGGGCCACAAGGCCGCCGCCGAGCACACCGGCCCGGGGTGCGCGACGATCACCTTCCGCTCCGGCGCCTGCTCTCTGCGGTCGAGTCAGGGGGTGCTCGTCCTGGTCGTCGAGGCCGCGGACCTCGACGCGCTGGGCGGCGTCCAGGACGTCGTCACCAGGCATCTCCTGCGCTTCGCCGCTCACGAGGAACTCCACGTCGAGTGGACCGGGAGCCGGTGATGACCAAGGCCGCCCACGACCCCGACTTCCCGCCCAGGCTCCTGGAGTTCATGCGCGCGGCCTGGCTCGACCAGCCGCTGGACGTGCGTCCCCGACCGGGCGTGCCGCACCACGCGCGCCGCCGCGCCGAGCTGTCGCGCGCTTTCCCCGGGGAGACGCTGGTCATCCCCACTGGACCTGCCAAGATCCGCGCCAATGCCACCCTTTACCGCTTCCGCCCGGGAAGCGACTTCTCCTACCTCACCGGCGACCACGACCCCGACGGTGTGCTGGTCCTGCGACCGGGCGGTGACGCCCTGCTCTACACCCACCAGCGCTCCTCGCGGGAGACGGACGAGTTCTTCCGCGACCGGGCCGGCGAGCTGTGGGCCGGGCGCCGCCGTACGCTCGATGAGAAGACGACCGAGCTCGGTGTCGACACCGCCCCGCTGGCCGGCCTCGACGCCGCCCTGGCGCGATGCGTGCCAGGGCGCACCAGGGTGCTGCGCGGGCTCGACGCCAGGGTCGACGCGGCCGTGCCCGCCGACGACGTCCGTGACCGGGCGCTCTCGGCGGCGATCGCCGAACTCAAGCTCGTCAAGGACGAGTGGGAGATCCGCCGGCTCCAGGAGGCGGTCGACGCCACCATCCGGGGGTTCGAGGACGTCGCCCGGGTGCTGCCCGCCGACCGGGGCGTGTCCGAGCGGCTGATCGAAGGCGTCTTCGGGCTGCGCGCCCGGCACGACGGCAACGACGTCGGTTACGGCTCGATCGTCTGCGCCGGAGCGCACGCCACGATCCTGTGCTGGAAGCGCAACGACGGCTTCACCGCGCCCGGCGAGTTGCTGCTCATGGACATGGGAGTGGAAGGCCATCAGCTCTACACCGCCGACATCACCCGCACCCTGCCGGTCTCCGGTGTCTTCACCCCGCTCCAGCGCGAGGTCTACGACATCGTCCACGCCGCCCAGCAGGCCGGTATCGCAGCGGTCAGACCGGGGGTGAAGTTCGCCGACGTCCATCTGACCTGCATGCGTGCGCTCGCCGAGGGCCTGGTCGAGCTCGGGGTGCTCAAGGTGAGCGCCGACGAGGCGATGGACCCGGCGTCGATGCACTACTGGCGGTGGACGCTGCACGGGTTCGGCCACATGCTGGGCACCGACGTGCACGACTGCGCCAACGCCCGGCCCGAGCGCTATCGCGGGGGCGAGCTCGGCGCGGGCAACGTGCTGACCGTCGAGCCCGGACTGTACTTCCAGCCGGAGGACGATCTGGTTCCCGCCGAGCTCCGCGGGATCGGGATCCGGGTGGAGGACGACATCCTGGTCACCGCGGAAGGCGCGGTCAACCTGTCCGGCGCGCTGCCCAGCCGGGCCGACGAGGTGGAGAACTGGCTCGCCGCCCAGCGCGAGGCGGGACCTCGGCTGCCGTGAGCCTCCTGGATGTGGCACGTGCCCGCCTCGACACCCCGGGATGCGCCGAGGTGGTGCACCTCAACAACGCCGGTGCGGCGCTCGCTCCGGCACCGGTGCTCGACGCCGTCATCGGACACCTGCGGCTGGAGGGGCGGCTCGGGGGATACGAAGCCGCCGCCGTCGCGGCTCCGCAGGTGAACGCGGTCTACGACGCGATCGCCCGGCTGATCGGCTGCCTGCCGGACGAGATCGCCGTGGTCGAGAACGCCACCCGCGCCTGGGACATGGCCTTCTACGCGCTGCGCTTCGGACCGGGGGACAGGATCCTGACCTCCCGCGCCGAATACGCCAGCAACGTGATCGCCTTCCTGCAGGTCGCGAGCCGTACCGGCGCTCGGGTCGAGGTGGTCGACGACGACGAGCACGGCCAGTTGTCGGTGCGCGACCTGGAGCGGCGGCTCGCCGCCGACGTCAAGCTCGTGGCCGTCACCCACGTCCCGACCCAGAGCGGACTGGTCAACCCCGCGGCCGAGATCGGCCGGCTGACCCGCGCCGCGGGCGTACCGTTCCTGCTCGACGCCTGTCAGTCCGTCGGGCAACTCCCGGTCGATGTGCGGCAGCTCGGCTGTGACCTGCTGTCGGCCACCGGCCGCAAGTTCCTGCGCGGGCCGCGCGGCACGGGTTTCCTCTACGTCTCCAAGCGGCTCGCCGACACCTTGGAACCGCCCTTCCTCGACCTGCACGCTGCCACCTGGACCGGCCAGGACACCTACGAGATCCGTTCAGGCGCGCGCAGGTTCGAGAACTGGGAGGCCAACTACGCGGCCAAGATCGGCCTCGGCGTCGCGGTGGACTACGCCCTGAGCTGGGGCGTCGAGGCGATCGCGGAGCGCGTCACCGCGTTGGCCGCCCGGCTGCGGCGGCGGCTGGGGGAGCTGCCTCGGGTGACCGTCCAGGACCGGGGGCAGCGGCTGTGCGGGATCGTCACCTTCACCGTCGACGGCGAGTCCGCTGCCGACGTGCACCGCCGCCTGAGCGCGGCCGGGATCAACACCAGCGTGTCCGCGGTCACGTCCGCCCGCTACGACCTGGGCGAGCGTGGCCTGGCCGCCGTGGTGCGGGCGTCGGTGCACTACTACAACACCGACGAGGAGGTCGACGCGCTCTGCGCCGCCTTACAGCGTCGGAACACAGCATTCCGTTCTGACATGAGGAGTTCTCGATGTACCTCATAACCGGCGCCACCGCCCACTTCGGCCGACAAGCCGTCGAAGTGTTGCACGCGGCGGGCCACCCCGTCCGCGCTCTGACCCGCACGCCCGAACGAGCCGCCCTGCCGCACGGCGTCGAACTGGCCCAGGCCGATCTGACCGAGCCCCGAACCCTCCCGGCCGCGCTCGACGGGGTGAGCGCCCTCCTGCTGGTCCTGCAGTACGGCATGGACCCGGCGCCGCTGCTGGCCGCCGCCCGCGACGCCGGGGTGAGCCGGATCGTCTTCCTGTCCTCGGGCGCGGTGGTCGACGGCGCGGGCGCGCAGCCGGATGTGATCGCCCAGTACCACGGTGACGTGGAGCGGGCCATACGCGAGTCCGGCCTGGAGTGGACGATCCTGCGGCTGCTCTTCCCGGCGATCAACTCGCTGACCTTCGCGATGCAGCTCTCCGGCGGCGACGTGATCCGCGCGCCGTACACCGAGGCCGCCTTCAGCGCCATCCACGAATGGGACGTCGCCGACGTCGCGGCCGCGACGCTGACCCGCCCCGGCCACGCCGGGCAGACCTACCACCTGACCGGGCCGGAGTCGCTCACCCAGGCCGACCAGGTCGCCATCCTCGGCCAGGCGCTCGGCCGCCCGCTCACCGTCGAAGACCTCGACCCCGCGCCGGTGCTGGAGCAGATGAGCGCCTTCATGGATCCGGACTTCCTCGGCGCGCTGTTCGAGCTGATGGCGGCCCGCGTCGGCAAGCCCGCCGACGTCAACGACACCGTCGAGCGGATCACCGGCCACCCCGCCCGCACCTACGCGCAGTGGGCCGCCGACCACGCCGTCGACTTCTGACCCAAGGATCCGCCACTCATGCTGTTCACCAAGACCCTGGCCGCGCTCACCCTCGCCTTCACCGCCGTCCCCGCCGTCCCCGCCGTCCCCGCCGTCCCCGCCCAAGGCGGTACGACGCAGCCCCGCTGGACGGGCGCCTGGGCGGCGGCCGTCCAGCAGCCCTCGCCCGGCGGGCTGCCGTGGTCGTCCAACTGGTCGGAGCAGGGCTTCGAACGCCACTCTGTCCGTCAGGTGCTCCGCGTCACCGGGCCGGGAGCCGCGCTCCGCATCACCATCTCCAACCGGTACGGCACCGCGCCTCTCACCGTGAACGGGGCGACGATCGCCAAGGCCGCGACCGGCGCCGCCGTACGTCCTGGCACGCTGCGCGCCGTCACCTTCTCCCGGCGCGCGGACGCCGTGGTCAAGGCCGGTCAGGAGCTGGTCAGCGACCCGATCCCGCTCCAGGTGCAGGCGCTCGACCGGCTGGCCGTCACCCTCTACTTCCATGGCGCGACCGGACCCGCCACCTTCCACGACGTCTCCTCGGCCACCAGCTACCGGGCGTCCGGCGACCACCGGTTCGACCCGCGCGGCACCGCCTTCACCGACACCACCCAGTCGTGGTACTTCCTCAGCGGCGTCGACGTGCTCGGCGCCTCAGCCCGCGGCGCGGTGGTGACCTTCGGCGACTCGGTCACCGACGGCACCGGCTCCACCCCGGACGCCGACAACCGCTACCCCGACCAGCTCGCCGAGCGCCTCGTCGCCTCCGGCGCCCGGCTGACCGTCCTGAACAGCGGGATCTCCGGCAACCGGGTCCTCTACGACCACCCGCTCTTCGGCGAACGCGCCCTCGCCCGCTTCCAGCGGGACGTGCTGGACAAGCCGGGCGTGCGAACGGTGATCGTGATGGAGGGCATCAATGACATCACCTATCGTGACCCCGACGTCACCGCCGATCAGATCATCGCGGGACACCACGAGTTGATCCGGCGCGCCCACGCCCGGGGGATCCGCGTCGTCGGCGGCACCATCATGCCGTTCCGGTACGCCTGAGCCGTACGGTCTGGAGCAGGTCCGCGACCAGGTCAACGCCTGGATCAGGACGGCCGGCGAGTACGACGCCGTGGCCGACTTCGAACGCGCCCTCGTCGCCCCGGACGACCCCGACCGGCTGCGCCCGGAGTTCAACGTCCGCGAGGGCCAAGAGGGCGACTGGCTCCACCCGAACGACGCGGGCCTGAACGCGATGGCCGAGACCATCGACCTGAACGCCCTGTAGGACCGTGGCCACCGACACGTCGGGAACGACCGTCAAGCAGACCGTCATCCGCGCCTACGCCGTCGGCTGATCGGCCCAGGACCGTGAGGCGGTCATCAGCCCTGTTCGGCGCACGTTCGATCAACGGGTGCGGCGGCGTGCGCCGGGGGCGTGCTGCTTCTTCTCGCGGATGACCGCGTGGGCGTCGGCGAGGGGGCCGAGGTGCCGGAGTTTGTCGGGATTGACGATCGAGCGGATGGTGTGGAGGCGTCCGTCCAGGATGTCGAGCGACCAGATGCTGACGATCCGGCCGGCGCGGTCGCGGATGATCGCGCCCGGCTGGCCGTTCACCTCGTGCGCCTCCAGCACCGCGCCGATCCGGGCGAACGGCGCGACGGCGACGGACAGCACTCGGGCCACCTTCGCGACGCCGAGGACGGGCAGGGTACTTCCGATCTTGCCGCCGCCGTCGTTGACCAGCCGGACATCGGCTGCCAGCAGTTCCCGCAGCCCTTCGACGTCCCCCTCCTTGAGTGCGCCGAAGAACCGCCCGGCGAGTTGGTCCCGCGACCGGCGATCGGCCTGGAAGCGGGGCCGGCCCGCGTCCATGTGGCGGCGCGCCTGCACGGCGAGCTGGCGGCAGGCCGCCTCCGACCGCTCCACGGCGGCGGCGATCTCCCGGTAGCTGAAGGTGAACACCTCGCGCAGCACGAAGACCGCACGCTCGAGCGGGCTGAGCCGCTCCAGCAGGATCAGCGCCGCCATCGACACCGAGTCGGCCAGCTCCGCCGACCGCTCCGGGTCCTGGTAGGGGTCGGTCAGCAGCGGTTCGGGGAACCACGGCCCGACGTAGGCCTCGCGCCGGACGCGGGCCGAGCGCAGCACGTCGATCGAGATCCGGGTGACCGTCGCCGACAGGAAGGCCTTGGGCGAGTCGGGCCGGGTCGCGGAGCCCTCGTAGCGCAGCCAGGTCTCCTGGACGGCGTCCTCGGCCTCGCTCACACTGCCCAGGATCCGGTAGGCGATCGCGAACAGCAGCGGCCGTAGCGCCTGGAACTCCTCGGTGCGGGTCACGCCGACCATTGGTATCACCATGGCTGGACAAAGGCGACAAAGTGTCGCAGGTCACACTCGCCCTGGCTCACATCCGTGCGGGGCTGTCTCGTCCAGGGGGTGTAACAGCTGAAGGGAGCACAGCATGCAGAAGGTCTGGTTCGTCACCGGCTCGTCCCGCGGCCTGGGCCGCAACTTCGTGGAGGCCGCCCTGTCGCGCGGTGACCGGGTCGCCGCCACCGCCCGGAGCACCGCAGGCCTGGAGGAACTGGCCGACGCCTACGGCGACGCGGTGCTCCCGCTGGAGATGGACGTGACCGACAGGGCCGCCGTCTTCGCGAGCGTGCGGCGAGCCAAGGAGCACTTCGGCCGGCTCGACGTCATCGTGAACAACGCCGGCTACGCCCAGGTCGGTGCGGTCGAGGAGCTGACCGAGCAGGATCTGCGCGACCAGCTGGAGACCAACCTGTTCGGCGCGGTGTGGGTGGTCCAGGCCGCACTGCCGTACCTGCGCGAGCAGCGCTCGGGGCACATCGTCCAGCTGTCCTCGGCCGCCGGGGTCATCGCCATGCCGCTCGGCGGCGCCTATCACGCCTCCAAGTGGGCCCTGGAGGGCCTGAACGAGGCGCTCGCCGGCGAGGTCGCCGAGTTCGGCGTCAAGGTGACCATCATCGAGCCCGGCGGCTTCGCCACCCGGAACGGGAACAACCCCGACCCGCTCGCCAACGGCCACATGGCCAGGACCGACCCGGCCTACGACGGTCTCCGCCGGCGCCTGGGCGCGATGGCGGGCAAGATGCCCGCAGGAGACCCGGCCGCCGCGGCGCAGGCGCTTCTGAAGCTCGTCGACTCCGCCAACCCGCCGGTTCGGGTGCTGTTCGGCAAGGGCTTCCACCCACTGATCCAGCAGGCCTACGCCGACCGGCTCAGGACCTGGGCCGACTGGCAGGACCTCTCGATCGAGGCGCACGGCCCGCTCCAAGCTCGCTGACCGGCCTCCTCAGCCCTGACCCCTGTCAAAAGTAAGGGTCCGAGCCTGTCTTTCGGGCATGTGGGGGGTGGTGGCGTCATTTCTACAGTTCTGAACATGATCAGAACTCGCCGTAACCCCGCCCCCTCCTCCTCGCCCTGGCACTGGCCCTCCCGGCGGCCGTCGCGGCGTCGTCGCCCGCCGCCGCCTCCACCGCGGGCACCTCCGACGTACGCGTCGCGATCCCGCAGCCCACCGGCCGGTACGAAGTGGGGCGCGACACCCTGCACCTCGTCGACGCCGGCCGCCGCGACCCGTGGATGCCCGCGGCCGCACGCGAGCTGATGGTGTCGGTGTACTTCCCGGCCCGCACCGGCGGGAGCGCCGCGCCGTACATGACCGTCGACGAGGCCCGGCTGCTCCTCAAGGGGCAGAAGCTCGACACCGTCTTCAAGCCCGAGCAACTCGCCGACGTCAGTACGAACGCGCACCTGAACGCCCGTCCCGTCGGCGGCCGGCACCCCTTGGTGGTGCTCTCGCCGGGGTTCACCCTGAACCGGGCCACCCTCACCACGCTCGCGGAGGACCTCGCCTCCAAGGGCTACGTCGTCGCCCTCGTCGATCACGCCTACGAGTCGTTCGGCACGACCTTCCCCGGCGGCCGTACCCTGACCTGCGTCGCCTGCGAGACGGTGGAGAGCGCCCCCTCCGACGAGGCGGAGAAGGCGCTGATGGCCAAGGCCGCGGTCAACCGGGCAGCCGACCTGTCCTTCGTGATCGACCGGCTGACCCGCCCCGTACGGTCCGCGCCCGCCTGGAAGCACTGGCAGATGATCGACCCGCGCCGGATCGGCGCCGCGGGCCACTCGCTCGGCGGCAACGCCGCGGCGAGCGTCATGGCCGCCGACCGGCGGGTCCGCGCCGGGGTGAACATGGACGGCTCGTTCTTCGCCCCGGTCGCGGCCTCCGGCCTCGGCGGGCGGCCGTTCCTCATGCTCGGCACCAAGGCCCAGCACTCACCCGGCTCCGCCGACACCACCTGGGCGCGGGACTGGCCGCGCCTGGACGGCTGGAAGCGCTGGCTGACCGTCGCCGACTCCGGCCACTTCACCTTCATCGACCTGCCCATCCTGGGCGCGCAGGTCGGGATCGTCGACCCCGCCGCGCCCCTGTCGGGCAAGCGGTCGGGCGAGATCACCACGGGGTACGTCGGCGCCTTCTTCGGCCGGCACCTCCGTGGCGAGCGGCAGCCCCTGCTGAACGGCCCGTCCGCCGCCAACCCGGAGGTGTCCTTCCAGAACCCCTGAGGCCGGGCCGGCTGCCTGTGCTCGCCGGCGGGCACGGTCCGCGGGGCTGCCGAACGGGCTTCCACCGCCGGCCTCCAGATGGTCGCGCAGACTCGTCATGTAGTGCTGCCAGCTGCGGCTGCACATGCCGAAGCACTCCAGGTCCCCGCTGAGGCCCTGGTGGTGGAAGACGAGCTCGGAGGTGCCGCCGCCGACCGGGGTGATGGTGAACGCGGGCCTCGTGCCGATCCAGTCGGGCAGGAAGGGGCAGTCGACGACGGTCCATCGCACCGACGTCGGCCGGGTCGCCTCCTCGACGCGGATCACGAGCGGCTCGGGGGCGTTCATGAGGAACCGCAGCTCGCCGCCGGTCGTGCCGGTCCCGGTCGCCGGGTTCCACCACGCCGCGAGCCCCGCAATGGTGGTGAGTGCGTCGAAGAGGGCGTCAGGAGAGGCCTTCACCCGCACGGTCGTCCGGTAGTCGGCAGTGCTCGCCATGGCCCGGTCCTTTCAGCTGTCGGAGGCCGATGCCGCGGCGGCGATCGGTTCGAGCTTCGCGGCCAGCTCGTCGAGCTCGTCCGCGCTGAGCACGTCGTACGCCGGGGCGGCCAGCTCGTCGGTCAGCGCCTCGATCCGCTGCTTGGTCTCCCGGCCGGCGTCGGTGAACCCGCCGGCGGTGTCCACGAGGCCGCGGGCGCGCATCCCGTCGACGACGGCGGTCAGCCGGGCCTTGGGCAGGTGGTGGATCCGGCCGAACTCCTCCGCCCGCATCCCGAGGGAGAGGGCCATGAGGACGTGGGCCTCGGTGCCGCCGATGCCATGGGCGAGCAGGGCGGCGTTGTGGCCGTCCCCGCGGTGCTCCCGCAGCAGCGTCGCCGCGTGCCAGAGCCGGGCGACCGGCTCTTCGGGCACGTCGAGCGCCCGCAGCCCGGCGTACAGTGGCCTGCCCTCGGCCGGCGCGCTGACCGCCGCTCGGGTGGCGAGGTCGGCGGCCCGCACCAGACCGGGCGAGTCGGCCAGTTCCCCGATCATCTGCCGCAGGGCGGCGGCGCTGCCCTGCTCGCGCACGGTGATCGCCTCCTGCGGGGTGATCTTTCCCCACACCCAGGGGATGTGGCGTGCCACCTCGCCGTCGGCGAAGTTGTAGAACACCGCGTGGACCACCTCGGCCGGTGCCAGGCCCAGCGGTGCGGCCCGGCCGGCGAAGTATCCGTCCCAGTAGTTGCGCATGCCGACGGCCAGGAACGCCTCGTTGGCCACCTCGGAGAAGGTGGCGGTGGCGATCGGCTCGACGAGCTCGAACATGCGGTGGATCGTGGCCTGCGGGTGGTGCTGCATCGGTCGGCGTCTCCCTCGGTCGTGACAGCTGGTCGTGACAGCCCCTCGGGGGCGACTGTTCACCCTGGCTACGAACGACGCGGCCCGGATCCGACAACTCCGGCCGAGAATTTTCCGACCTGGACGTGATCTACGTTGTAAAGGCGTCGGCTCCTGTCGGCGGGTTTTCCGATCGGAGGTTTCAATGTAGGTTAGCCTAACCTAACTAAGGAGCTCTGTGGTGGTTGACCCTTTTCGTGCCTTCGACGTCCAGGTTCGAGGCGTACGGCGGCTGAGTCCGTCGTTCCTCCGCGTGACCTTCACCGGGGATGACCTGCACGAGTTCGCCGACAACGGGTACGACCAGCGCGTCAAGCTGGTCCTGCCGACCCCCGGCGCGGGCGTGACGCGCTTCCCGCGCGGCGCCGACTGGTTCAAGCAGTGGTACGCCCAGGGCGACCAGCGCAACCCGCTGCGCACCTACACCGTCCGGGCGGTCCGCCCCGAGGCCGCCGAGGTCGACATCGACGTCGTCCTGCACGACGACTCCGCCGGGCCCGCCGGGCCGGCCGCCCGCTGGATCGCCGCCGCCGAGCCCGGCTCCCAGGCGGCGATCTTCGGCCCGAACGGCCTCTACGACGGCTTCCACGGCGGCCTGGAGTTCCGGCCGCCCGCCGGCTTCGGCACCGTGCTGCTCGCCGGTGACGAGACCGCAGTCCCGGCGATCGTCGGCATCCTGGAGCGCCTGCCCGCCCATGTCACCGGCGAGGCCCTGCTGGAGGTGCCGCACGAGGAGGACTTCCTCCCGGCCGTCGGCGAGTCGGGGGTGAAGGTCACCTGGCTCGCCCGCGGCGACGCTCCGTGGGGCGCCCGCCTGGAGCCCGCCGTCGCGGAGGCCGCCGCCAGGCTCCTTCCCGCGGGCGCGGCAGGCGCCGAGCCCGAGGAGATCGACGTCGACGCCGAGATCCTCTGGGAGATCCCCGAGAACGGCGACGGCCCCTGCTACGCCTGGCTGGCCGGCGAGGCGGCCGTGATCAAGCGGCTGCGCCGCCACCTGGTCTCGGAACGCGGCATGGACCGCAAGGCCGTGGCCTTCATGGGCTACTGGCGCCAGGGCCGCTCCGAGGACGCGTGAGCCCGCCATGACCGACCCCCTGCTCCCGGGCTGCTCCGGCCCCGCGCTCACCGGCACCGACCTGTGCCTGGGCTACGCGGGCCGCCCCGTCGTCGACGGCGCCTGCATCAGCCTGGCCACCGGCGCCGTCACCGCCCTGGTCGGCCCGAACGGCAGCGGCAAGTCCACCCTGCTGCGCGCCCTGGCCAGGCTGCACCGCCCCGACTCCGGCGAGGTACGGCTGGCCGGCGGCGCCGACGCCCTGGCCCTGTCCGCCCGCGACTTCGCCCGCCGGGTGACGCTGCTGGCGCAGAGCCGTCCCACCCCGACCGGCGTACGCGTCAAGGACGTGGTCGGCTACGGCCGCCACCCCCACCGCGGGCGCTGGCGCGCGGGCGACCCCGGCGGCGAGGCGGCGATCGAGCACGCCATGGAGCTGACCGGCGTGCGCGCCATGGCCGGACGCGCCGTCGACGAGCTGTCCGGCGGCGAGATGCAGCGCGTGTGGCTGGCCACCTGCCTCGCCCAGGACGCCGGCGTGCTGCTGCTCGACGAGCCCACCACCTTCCTCGACCTGCGCTACCAGGTCGAGCTGCTCGAACTCGTGCGCGACCTGGCCGACCGGCACGGTGTGGCCGTCGGCGTCGTCCTGCACGACCTGAACCAGGCCGCCGAGATCGCGGACCGGGTCGTGCTGCTCCAGGGCGGCCGGGTCCGCGCCGACGGCGCGCCGCCCGAGGTGCTCACCGAGGACCTGCTCACCGAGGCCTACGGCATCCGCGTCGAGGCCACGATCGATTCCCTCACCGGACTGGTCCGCACCAGGCCGCTGGGCCGCCACCTGGCGATGAAAGGCTGAAAGATCCCATGCGTTCCCTCCCGGCGGTCATGGCCGCCATGCTGCTGCTGACCGCCTGCGGCACCACCGAGCCCCCCGTGGCTCCCGCGACCCAGGCGCCGTCAGGTGCCGCGGCCCCGATCAGCGTGACCGACGCCCGCGGCAGGCAGGTCACCCTCGACCGGCCCGCGACCCGCGTCGTCGGCCTGGAATGGGGTGAGGTCGAGATGCTGGTCGCACTCGGGGTCCAGCCGGTCGGAGCGGCCGACGTCAAGGGATACGGCACCTGGGTCACCGCGGCCCCGCTCGACGCCTCGGTCAAGGACGTCGGCACCCGCCAGGAGCCCAGCGTCGACTCCATCGCCGCCCTCCAGCCGGACCTCGTCGTCATGGAGTCCGACGACGCCGGCCTCATCGGCCAGTTGGAGAAGATCGCCCCGGTCATCGTCGCCAAGGGCAGCGACGCCGCCGCGAACCTCACCCGCATGCGCGCCGACCTCACCATGCTCGCCACCGCCGTCGGCAGGACGGAGCAGGCGACCAAGGTGATGGCCGACTTCGACGCCGCGATGGCCGACGGCAAGGCCAGGATCGCCGCCTCCGGCTCGGCCGGGCAGAAGTTCATGATGGCCGACGGCTGGAAGGACGGCAGCAAGATCTCCATCCGCCCGTTCGGCAAGGGCGCCCTGGTCTCCGACGTGGCCGAGCGGCTCGGCCTCACCAACGCCTGGACCGGCGAGGTCGACGAGCAGTGGGGCCTCGGCAGCACCGACGTCGAGGGCATGACCGCGGTCAAGGACGAGAACCTGCGCTTCTTCTACAACGCCTCCGACGGCGTCGACGTCTTCGCCGACCTGGCGGGCAACTCCCTGTGGAAGTCGCTGAGCTTCGTCAGGCAGAACCAGATCACCAAACTGCCCGACGGCATCTGGACCTTCGGCGGCCCCCTGTCGTGCCGGCAGTACGCCGACGCCCTGGTGAAGGCCTACGCCGGGTGATCACCGCAGTCGAGGCCCCCGCGACGCCGCTGCGCAGGCTCGGCGTCGCGGGGGCCTTCCTCGTGACCCTGGCCGTCATCGCGGCGCTCGCCGCGCTCCACCTGACGCAGGGCACCTCCGACACCGACCTCTTCGCGCTCGACGAGCAGGCGATGAACGTCCTGGTCGCCTCCCGGCTGCCGCGGCTGCTGGCGGCGGTCAGCGTCGGCGTCGCGCTCGGCGCGGCGGGCGCGCTGCTGCAGTCGGTCGCACGCAACCCGCTGGCCTCGCCCGACACCCTCGCCGTCAGCAACGGCGCCTACCTGGCGGTCGTGCTGGCCGCCACCTTCGGCCTGAGCCTGCCGGCCTTCCTGTCCGGCGGCCTGTCCTTCCTCGGCGGCCTGGCCGCCGCCGCCCTGGTGCTCGCCCTGTCGGCGGGCGGCAGGACCGGCACCACCCGGCTGATCCTCGCCGGCTCCGCGACCGCGCTGGCCCTGCAGTCGACGACCACCCTGCTCATGATCCTCTTCCAGGAGGAGAACACCGGCCTGTTCGCCTGGGGGAGCGGCTCGCTCGTGCAGAGCGACCTCGGCGGCGTCAGCCAGATGGCCCCGGTCATCGTGGTGGCGATCGGGGCGGCCGTGGCCCTCGGCTCCCGCCTCGACATCCTCGGCCTGGGCGACGACACCGCCTCGGTGCTGGGCGTCGACGTCCGGCGGTTGCGGCTGACCGTCGTCGTGCTCGCCGTCATGCTCTCGGCCGCCGCGGTGACCGTGGCCGGGCCCATCGGCTTCGTCGGCCTGTGCGCGCCGGTCGTCGTCCGCCTGCTGGCCCGGCGGCTGCCCGAGCTGAGCCGGCACCGCGTCCTGGTGCCGCTCTCGGCGCTGGCCGGCGTGGTCGTCCTGCTCGCCGCCGACATCGCACTGCGATTCGTGCTGGGCGCGCAGGCCGGCGTGGACGTGCCGCCGGGCGTGGTGACCGCGATGCTGGGCGCGGGCGTGCTCATGTGGCTGGCCCGCCGGCACCGCGACGCCGGGCCGACCCGGCGGCCGCCGACCGTCCGCACCGCCGACCCCGGCCGCGCCGCCTTCGCCGTGATCCTGCTGTCCGGTACGGCGCTGCTGATCGTCGCCGTCGTGCTGGGCCTGCTCGGCGGCGACACCTGGTTGCTGCTCGGCGACGTCGCCAACTGGCTGCGGGGCAGGACCGGCAGGGCCCTGACGTACGTGCTCGACCAGCGCTGGCCGCGCGTCGCCGCGGCGGTCCTGGCCGGTGCGGCGCTCGCCGTCTCCGGCGCGGCCTTCCAGGCCGTCTCCCGCAACCCGCTGGCCGAGCCGGGCGTGCTCGGCATCACCGCGGGCGCCGGCGCGGCGGCCGTCGCGACGCTCACCCTCGTGCCCATGGCCGGGATCGCCGCGGTGTCCGGCGCGGCCGGGCTCGGCGCGCTCGCCGCCTTCGCCCTGGTCCACCTGCTGGCCTGGCGTGGCGGGCTCAGCTCCGACCGGCTCGTGCTCATGGGCATCGGCGCGCACGCGCTGTTCAACGCGGTCACCGTGCTGATCATCGTCAAGTCCGACCCGTGGAACACCGCCAAGGCGCTCACCTGGCTCTCCGGCTCCACCTACGGGCGGGTTCCGGCCCAGCTCCTGCCGGTGGCCGTGGCGCTCGCGCTCTTCCTCCCGCTCGCTCTGTGGCTGCGGCGCGACCTCGACCTGCTCGCGCTCGACGAGGACACGCCCCGGGTGCTCGGGGTGCCGCTCGAGCCCGTGCGGCTGCTCGCGCTGGGCGGCGCCGTGCTGCTCACGTCCACCGCGGTCTCGGCCGTCGGCGTGGTGGGGTTCGTCGGGCTCGTCGCCCCGCACGCCGCCCGCGCGCTCGTCGGCGGCAGGCACGTGCGGCTCCTGCCCGCCGCGGCGGTGCTCGGGGCGGTGCTGGTCAGCCTGGCCGACACGCTGGGCCGTACCGTCATCGCGCCCGCCCAGGTGCCGGCCGGGCTTGTCACCGCGCTGCTCGGCACGCCGTACTTCGTGTGGCTGCTCTGGCGCTCACGCGCCGGCGGCCGGACCGCCTCACCGTGACCTTTCGACAGGGACGGGCGCGTTGATGGTCTCGGTCCTAGCGGTAAGAGGCGGCGGCGATGTGATGGGCGCGCTCGGGCGCCTGGCCGAAGTTGGAGGCGATGCTGCACAGCATGGTGCCGCCGGAGAGCAGCACGGCCGTACGGCTGGGGCGACGCGGGGCGTCGCCGTGCCGGCGCCGTGCTCGTCCTCCCATGCCTCGATCGTGACGCCGGGTCGCATCCCGTGCCTGGTTCACGCCCACTCGGCGCCGAGCAGCCGTTCCAGCTCGGCCTGCGTCCGGTCCGGGTCGTAGCCGGGGACGGCCTCGCGCATGAGGTCGTGGGTGCGCCGCCGGACGTCGGCGGCCGCCGCCCGTACCGCCGCGAGCGTCTCCTCGGCCAGGTCCTGGCCGCCCAGCCGCAGGGCGCGCGGGCCGTAGCGGACGTCGAGGACGCGCCCGTCGGCGTCGACGGTCACCCGCACGTGGCCCGACGGGCCCTCGCCGGTGCCGGTGACGGCCCGCAACTCGTCGTGTGCCGACTCCAGCCAGGCCAGCATGCGCTCGCCTTGACGGGCGGCCTCGTCCAGCTCGCGTTCGCTGATGTTGGCGGGGTCGATCTGCGGCCCGAACACGCTTCGCCTCCTAGTAAAGGTCGTTGATCGCCTGCTCGACCCGCGCGCGTACGAAGGTCTCGTCCAGCGGTGCCGGCACGGCGGCGGTGGCGTCCCGCACGCCGTCGGCGATCTCCCGTGCCCGCCGCCCGGCGTCGTCCTGCGCGGCCCGCAGCACCTCGGCGGTCTTCCTGCCGAGGGTGGCCTCGTCCAGGCGCAGCGCCCGCGGGTCGATGCGCAGGCGGGTGGGGACGCCGTGGCCGTCGGCGAACGCCTCGACCAGCCCGTCGTCGCTCTCCGCGCGGCCCTCCACCCGGCCGATGGACGCCCTGGCGTCGTGCAGCGCCCGGATCGCGCGGCGGCTCTGGGCGACGTACTGGTGCAGGTACTCGGCGTCGTCCTCCGGCGCAGGTGAACGCATGTCGACCTCCGACAGTCAGTCACGGGAAAGTTCAGTGTAGAGGTAAACATCTGTGCCGGAATTGACTGGATATGCTTTCTGGGCATGACGGGATTTGAGATCGCCACGGGGGCGGTGGGTCGTGACGGCGCGTACGTCACCGGCCATGGGGCGAGCTACGACGCCGCGGTCATGCGGCTGCGGCAGCGGGGGAGCGGCGCCCGGACCTTCGGCGGCGAGGGGCTGTTCGCCACCATCATCGCCACCTACAACGAATGCCTGCAGACCTCGCTCGACGCGCTGACGGGGATCGGCGGCCAGATCGCCGAGACCGGCGAAGGGCTGCGCATGGTGTCGAGGAACACCCAGGCGGCGGAGAGCGCCACCGTCGAGAGCTTCGAGGGCCCCGCATGGCGGTGACACTCGACCCGCACGTGGCGGGCTTCCTCAACCTCATCGGTTTCCCCTGGCCGAACGACAACGAGGACGAGTGGCGCCTCGAGGCGAACGACTGGCGGGTCGTCCTCGCCGCGTCGTCGGCTCAGGGCACCGCGGCCGACGAGTCGGTCCGCAACGCGCGGCAGTCCTACCAGGGCGACTCGGCCACGTACCTGGCGAGCCACTGGAACCAGGTCGGCGACGGCGGCGGCCACATCTCCCAGGCCGCCTCCGCGGCGAAGGTCGCGCCGGCCGTCCTCGACGGCACCGCGAACGTGGTCAGCGCGGTCAAGCTGGCCGTGGGCACGCAGGCCGCGTACGGACTGACCGCCGCCACCCAGGCGCTGCTGTTCGGCGGCGCCGCGGGCGGCATGCTCGCCCTCGCGCGCATGCAGATGACCCGCCACGCCGTGGGCAAGGTGGCGCTCGAAGGCGCCGAGGGCACCGCCAGGGGCCTGGCGCCGGTGCTGAGCGGCCGGGTGACCGACACCATGCGCCGCATCATGAAGGAGATGGAGAAGCGGCCGCACGCCCGCGACGGCATGCTCCAGATCCGGCGCAGGCGCGGCGGGGGCGGCGGCGGTGGCAAGGGCGGCAAGGGCGGCGGCTACGACCCGAACGCCTCGGCGAGCTTCGACAACGCCGCGCAGCGCATGCACGGCAGGTTGCCCAACAGCAACGACGTCAGCAAGATGACACCGGAGCAGGCCAGGCAGGCGGCGGCCGAGGTCAAGGACAGCATCCTCACGCGGAAGATGAACGAGGCCCGGCTGGGCAAGGACTCCGGGCACGCCGCCCGGCTGGAGCAGGAGCAGAAGCTCCTGAACGACCTTGAGCGCAAGGCCAACGAGGGGAAATAACGCGAGATGCAGACACAGACGGGCGACGACCTGATGGCGCGCATCCTCGCCCGCCCCGCCGACGACGAGGCCCGCGGCCAGGCCGCCAACGACCTGCTCAACGAGCTGTTCGACGGCTATCCCGTCGAGAACCTGCGCGTCCTGCTGCGCAGCGGCGACGACGACGCCGTGCAGACCGGCGCCTGGCTGCTGTCGGAGCTGGGCGAGCCGGCCGAGCCGCTGCTGGACGAGGTCCCCGGCCTGCTGGCCCATCCGCGGCCTCAGGTGCGGTTCTTCGCCGTCGAGTTCGTGCTGCTCGCCGCGGACGAGCGGCACGCCGACGTCATCGCCCAGACCCTCGCCCTGAGCCGGACCTCCGACACCGGCATCCGGTGGAAGGTCCTGCACCTCCTGGCGATGGCCTCGACCGAACAGCTCATGGCGGGGCTGTCCCGGCTGGCCGACCCCGAGGTCGGCCAGCTCACGGCCGGGCTGGTCGCCTCCGACACCGAGGACCCCGACCCGGGCGAGGTCGTCGCCGCGCTGGAGGGCGACGACCCCGTGGCCCGCCTGTTCGCCGCGGCGATCGCGACGCGCATGGCCGAGGACGACCCGGCGCTGCTGCGCCTGGCCGCCAGGGTGGGGGACGAGGAGGTCAGTTCGTTCGCGCAGTGGCAGCTCATGCGGCTCCAGGACTAGCGCGCCCGCTTCACCGGCTGTCGAGGAGGAGGGGCAGCAGGATCAGGAGCCAGAAGACGGCGATGGCCACGGAGCTGATCAGCGTGCGGGCCAGGCGTAACGGGGCTCGCCGGCGGCGGATCGGCGTGTCCACGGCCCTGGTCACCGGGGCCCGGACGCGGAGCCCAGGTTCTGCTCCAGCCGTTCGATGCGCTCGATGAGCGGTTGCAACTGCTGCTGCACCGCCACGGCCAGCGCCTGGGCCGGGTCGCCGGCGGCCGACGTCTGGGCGCGCAGGTGCACGTAGCCGGCCAGGGCCGCGGTCACGGCCCGGCGTGCCAGGCGGGCTTCGGCGCCCAGCGCCCGCAGGACCTGTCCGGCGGTGCCGTCGGGCTCGGTGATCAGTCCCAGGAGCAGGTGTTCGCAGCCGACGTAGTTGTGTCCCATCGCGGTCGCCTCGGTGACCGTCAGTTCGAGGGCGCCGGCGGCGGGGTCGCTGAAGTGGACCACCGAGTCGCCGCCGGCCCCGCCTTTCTCGCCGGCCGCCTGCCGGTCCAAATCGCGCTGGATCTGGGCGGGGTCGATGTCGACCGCTCTGAGCACGTGCAGTGCCAGGTTCTGCCCCTCGGCCAGCATCCCGGCCAGCAGGTGCCCGGTGCCGACGGTCGGCGCCGCGTCGGCGCGCGCCCGGTCGATGGCCAGCCTGACGACCGTGCGGGCGCGGTCGGTGAAGCGCGGCAGCCGTTCGGCCAGGTCACCGGCGTCCAGTTCGCCGAGGGCGGTCTGGCGGATGGCGGTGATCCTGCGCACCGCCTGCTCCAGCGCGCGCTGGCAGATCGCCGACACCGGGACGCCGGCGGCCTTGACCGCCTCCGCCAGCTCGTCGGGGAGGTACACGTTGATCTTCGGCATGACGACGCCCTTCCAGCCTTGGGGTTATCAGCGGGTTACATCCCACCTATACACCCTCAGGGGTTAGGCGTTCCAGGCTTTATGCCCCCATCGAAGCGAAGAGGGTGAGGTTGACAACGAGCGTCTCCAGCCACCACCCTTTCACTATTCAATTAGTGAAAGGGTGGTCCGTTGATCGAGTTCAACCTGGACCGCGGCTCGGGGGTCTCGCGCTACCTTCAGCTCGTTCACCAGGTCAAACAGGCGCTCCGGCTGGGCACGTTGCGGCCCGGCGACCAGTTGCCGACGGCCCGCGAGGTGGTCGAGAGCCTGGCCATCAACCCCAACACCGTGCTCAAGGCGTACCGGGAGCTGGAGCGCGAAGGGCTGGTCGAGGGGCGGCCGGGGATGGGCACGTTCGTCCGGCAGGGCGTCGCGGGTGCGACGCTCGCCGAGCACACGAGGTTGCGACGCGGTCTGGAGGCATGGGTGCGGGAGGCCCGTTCGGTGGGGCTCGATCAGGAGGACCTGCGGGCGCTGTTCACCGTGGTCCTGGCCGACACCGCGAAGGAGGGGGTGGCATGAGTTCCGCGTTGGAGGTGACCGGGCTGGGGGTGCGTCATCGCCGTACCTGGGTGTTGCGTGACCTTTCGCTGGCCGTGCCCGCAGGGCGCGTGGCGGCGCTCGTCGGGCCCAACGGCGCGGGCAAGACCACGCTCATGCACGCGGCCGTCGGCCTGCTGCGGCCCGCGGCGGGGAGCGTCCGCGTGGCCGGCGAGGCGGCGTTCGTGGCGCAGGACAAGCCGCTGTACGAGAGCTTCACCGTCGCCGAGATGCTCGCCTTCGGCCGCCGCATGAACACCCGCTGGGACGACGCGGCCGCCGCCGACCGGCTCACCCGGCTGGGCGTCCCGCTGCGGCGCAAGGTGAGCGGGCTGTCGGGCGGGCAGCAGGCACAGGTGGCGGTCACCCTGGCGCTGGCGAGCCGGCCCGACCTGCTCGTGCTGGACGAACCGCTGGCCAACCTCGACCCCCTGGCCCGCCACGACGTGATGCGCTCGATCATGGCCGAGGCCGCCGAACGGGCGCTGACCGTGCTGCTGTCCTCGCACGTCGTCTCCGACCTGGAGGACACCTGCGACTGGCTGATCGTGCTGAACGGGGGCCGGCTGCAGGTCAGCGGGGACATCGAGGAACTGCTGGAGGGGCATCTCGTGCTCACCGGGCCGCAGGAGGCGTCGACGGAGGGGATGCGGGTGGTGGCCGCGAGCCGTAGCGGCAGACAGGCCGGCCTGCTGGTGAGAGGCGGGCCGCCGCTCGATCCGCGCTGGCAGGCGCGGAGCCCAGGGCTGGACGAGCTCGTCATGGGCTACCTGCGCAGCCCCGAGTCGGCGGCGCTGCCGCACCCGACGGAGGTGGGCGCGTGATCTGGGTGACGTGGCGCCAGCACCGCGCGCAGATCCTCGTGACGGCGGGTTTCCTGGCCTTGCTGGGGCTGCTGCTGCTGGGCTCGGCGGTGGAGGCCGGCTGGTACGTGGCCGAGCACGCCCCGCCCGGTTGCCCGGGGCCCGCCGTGGCCTGCGGAGAGCTGGCGGTGGCGCTCGGGCAGCGCTACGAGGCGGTGTACTCGGTGTTCGGCTGGATGCCCCTGGTGGCGCCGGCGCTGATCGGGGCGTTCTGGGGCGCGCCCCTGCTCGGCCGGGAGTACGAGCGCGGCACCCACCGCCTGGCCTGGACCCAGGCCGTGCCCGTGTGGCGGTGGCTGGCGGTCAAACTGTCGATCCTGGGCGGCGCGGTCGTGGCGGGCGGCCTGCTGCTGTCGATCATGGTGAGCCTGTGGCGGCCGGTGTTCAGGGAGGGGGTCGACTCCACGTTCGGCAACATCGGCGTGTTCAACATGGTCGGGGTGGAGCCGGCGGCGTGGTGGTTGTACGCGTTCGCGCTCGGCACCGCCGCCGGCACCCTGTTCCGCCGTACGCTGCCCGCGATGGCGCTGGTCGTGGCGGGGGTGACGGTGACGATGTTCACGCTGTTCCAGCTGAGCGACCTCTACGCCGAGCCGGCGCGCGCCGAGCTGTCCGGCACCGTGGTGCTGGACGACCCCGACGCCCGGCTGGTGAGCGCCGCCTGGGTGGAGCCGTCCGGGAGGGAGGTCGCCGAGCCGACCGGCAGCGGCTGCCCGCGCCGGGTCGACGCGGGGCAGAGCAGCAAGAACGCCGACGCGTGGCAGGCGTGCCTGTTCGGCAAGGGTTACCGGTACGCGGTGTACCACCATCCGGCGTCCCGGTTCTGGCGCTTCCAGTGGACCGAGGCGGGGATCCTGGTGCTCCTGTCCGCCGCTCTCGGTGGCCTGGCCGTGCGCCGCACCCTCCGCCGTACCGGCTGACCGGCCGGTACGCGGCGCACGTCAGCGGATGGGCGGATCCCACCAGGTCAGGTTGGCGGCGGCCTGGGACACCGGTTCGATGATCTCCCACGCCTCGGCGATGCGGCCGCCGTCCAGGCGCCAGATGTCCACGACCACGATCTCCGGGCCGCCGTCCGGCGCCTGGCGGCGCGAGTGCATCACGACGTGGTCGCCGTCGGCCAGCACGTGGTCGATCTCCACGCGCATGCCGGCCAGCGGGACGAGCGCGGCACGCACGGCGCCGAGCCATTCCGCCTTGGTCGAGGCCGCCGAACCGGGCCGGTGGTGGCGGAAGTCGTCGCTCAGCAGGGGCGCGAGCGCGTCGACGTCGCCTGTCCCGATCAGTTCCGTCAGCGCGCGCTGGACGATGGCCTTGTTGTCGGTCGTCATGGGAACACTCTTGCCAGCCCCGCGAAGGATGTCGATGAAAGGGGATTTCATGGCGGACGTCCAGTAGTCTCGGCGGCCATGCGGACTGTCGGGGACATGTTGCGGCAATGGCGGCACCGCCGGCGGCTCAGCCAGCTCGATCTCGCGCTCGCCGCCGACGTCTCGGCCCGGCACGTGAGCCTGGTGGAGACCGGTAAGTCCCATCCGAGCGCCGACATGATCCTGCGGCTGGCCGGCCAGCTCGACGTACCGCTGCGGGAGCGCAACCGGCTGCTGCTCGCCGCCGGTTTCGCCCCCGGTACGCCGAACGTCCGCTCACCGGGGACGCGCTGTCGACGGCCGGGGACGCGATCGCGCGGGTGCTGCGCGCCCACGAGCCGTACCCGGCGGTGGTCCTCGACCGCCGGTGGAACATCGTGCTGTCCAACCGCGCCATCGACGCGTTCCTCGTGGACGTCGCGCCCGACCTGCTGCGTCCGCCGGTCAACATCGTGCGGCTGGGGCTGGAGAACCGCGGGCTCGCTCCCCGGATCGTCAACCTGCCCGAGGTGCGCGCGGTGCTGCGGGCCCGGATCTCGCGCCAGCTGGCCATCGCCCCCGACGCCGAGCTCAACGCGATCTACGAGGAGCTGCTCGCGCCGGGCTTCGAGGAGGCGGGCCGGCCGGCCGAGTCGGAGGTCACCGTCCCGATGATCTTCAGGTTCGGCGACGTCGAACTGCGGCTGTTCTCGACCACCACCACGTTCGGCACCCCGATGGACATCACGCTGGAGGAGATCTCGATCGAGTCGTACTACCCGGCCGACGCCGAGACCGCCGCCTATTTCGTGAAGTTCGGCGCGGAGGTGCTGGCGGGGGAGTGACCGCGCGGGCGGGGCTGTGCGCCCGATCGGCGATGACGTTCGTCATCGCCGATCGTCCACTTCCGCATCTGCCGGTCGGACGGCGGCGCGGCGGAGACTTTCCGGCGACAGCGACTTCGTGATCCCTTCGGATCCCCTCGCGAGCAAGGGGTCTCGAAGTCCGGCGACTCCGGAAGGGAACACTCCCATGAGCAAGGTCATCAGCGCCCACGCGGTGTCGGTCGACGGCTTCATCACCGGCCGCGACCCCGGCGCCGGGCGCGGCCTCGGCGACGCGTCCATGCTGTTCGACTGGTACTTCGACGGCGACACCCCGAGCCAGGTCTTCGGCGGGTTCAAGCTGAGCGCGCCCAGCGCCCGGCTCTTCGACGCCCTGGCCGCCCGCGTCGGCGCGATCGTCGCCGGACGCCACACCTACGACGACTCCGACCACTTCGGCGGCGGCAGCCCGCACCCGTGCGCCCGGCTGGTCGTCCTCAGCCACCGCCCGGCGCCGGAGATCACCGACCGCCAGACGCTGGTCACCACCGGCATCCACGATGCGGTCGCCGCCGCCCGCGAGGCCGCCGGCGGCAAGGACGTCGGCCTCATGGGCGGCGGCGTGGTCACCGAGGCGCTGCGGGCGGGCCTCGTCGACGAGGTGGTCCTGCACCAGGTGCCCGTCCTGCTCGGCGGCGGCCGGCCGTTCTTCCGTGAGCTTCCTGAGCACGTACGCCTGCGCCTGGTCGAGGCCGTCCCCGCGCCGGGTGTGACCCACCTGCGCTACGAGGTGGCCCGATGATCCTCGTCACCGGGGGGCTGGGCATGATCGGCGCGCACACCGCCCGCGCGCTCGCCGACCTCGGACGCCGGGTCGTCGTCACCGCGCACCGCCGGGCCGAGGTCCCCTCGTTCCTGGCCGGCCGGGTCACCGTGGAGCCGCTCGACGTCACCGACCGGGACGCCTTCCTGGCCCTGGCCGCCCGCCACGACGTCGGCGACATCGTCCACCTGGCCGGCGGCATCCCGGGCGAGGACCCCGTGGGCTTCTTCCGCGCGGACACGACCGGCCTGCTCAACGCGCTGGAGGTGGCCCGCGCCAGGGGCGTGCGCAGGTTCGCCGTCGCGAGCAGCCTCGGCGTCTACGCCGGGCGGCCGGAGACCCGGTGGCACGAGGAGCTGGCGCTGCCCGCCGCGGACCTGCCGCACCCGATCGTCGCCCTCAAGAAGGCCGCCGAGCCCCTGACCACGAACGGCCTCCTGGGCAGCGGGGTCCAGCCGGTCGTGCTGCGGATCGGCAGCGTCTGGGGGCCGCTGATGGACCCGGAGTCGCCGTTCAACCACATCCCGCCGTACGTCGGCGCGGCGCTCAGGGGCGAGCGGCCGCCGCCGCTGCACGCCGGCGACGGCGGTGACACCTGCTACGCGCCCGACGCCGGGCGCGCGATCGCCCTGCTGATGACCGCGCGAGCCCTGCCGCACACCGTCTACAACGTCTCCAGCGGCCGGCCGTTCACCAACCGCGGCCTCGCCGACGCCGTACGGGCGGCCGTCCCCGGCTCCCGGCCCGACCTCCTGCCCGGACGGTCCGGCGCCGACGGGGACGACCCCTGCCTCGACGTCGCCCGGCTCACCCGCGACACCGGCTTCGAGCCGGCCTTCGACCTGGCCGGGGCGGTCGCCGACTACGTCGCCTGGCGCGCCCGCAACCCCCGCTAGCCCGATCGGGGCGGCCCGGGATCAGACCACCTCGAAGGTGCTCATCATGGCCATGTCCTCGTGTTCGAGGTTGTGGCAGTGCAGGACGTACCGCCCTCGGTAGCCGGTGAAACGGGTGATGATCTCCACGGTCTGCGCCTCCCGCAGCTCGACGGTGTCCTTCCACTCCGGCGGGCCGTCCGGCCGTTCGCCGCCGACCGAGAGCACCTGGAAGGGCGCCAGGTGAAGGTGCACGGGGTGGGCGACGTCGCTGGTCACCCGCCAGATCTCGACCTGGCCGAGCTTGGGCCGGGCATCGACGCGGCGCACGTCGAAGGGCTTGCCGTTGATCAGCCAACCGGTGTGGCCGTGCAGGTCGCCGCTGCTGAACTCGAAGTCCCGGGTCACCGCGGCCGACGCCGGGTCGAGGCGTTCGACGGTGGACAGCACCTTGGGGATCGCCGAGTCGTCGCGGGCGTCACGCTCGACGGTGAACCGCATCACCCGGGCCTGCGGCCCTTCCCCGAGCAGGTTGCGCAGCTCGACGTGGTCGCCTACCCGGTAGGCGGCGAAGTCCACGATCACGTCCGCGCGCTCTCCGGGCGCCAGCCGTATCCGCTGGAGGGGACGCGGCGCCGCCAGCAGGCCGCCGTCGCTGCCGATCTGGGTCAGGGTGCCGCCGGGCGACAGGGCCAGCTCGTACGTGCGGGCGTTGGAGGCGTTGAGCAGCCGCAGCCGGTGGCGGGCGCGGTCCACGCCGAGCTGCGGCCAGGGCGCGCCGTTGACCAGGATGACGTCCCCCATCACGCCGCCCATGAACGCCTCGCGGGCGCCGGGGCCGTCGGGCCTGGCCGGGTAGGGCATCGTCCCGTCGGCCTGGAAGGAGCGGTCGCAGATCAGCAGCGGCACGTCCCGCTCGCCCGACGGGAGCGGCAGCCGGTCCTGCTCGTCGTCGTCGACGATGAAGAAGCCGGCCAGCCCGCGCCAGACCTGCGGCCCGGTGAAGTCCATGCGGTGGTCGTGGTACCACAGCGTGGCCGCGCGCTGCTCCAGCGGGAAGACGTGGTCGCGGTGCGCGCCCGGCTGGATCAGGTCGGTGGGGAAGCCGTCGGACTCCGGCGGGGTGTGCCCGCCGTGCAGGTGGGTGACCGTCGGGGCGGGCAGGCGGTTGCCGACGCGCACGACGGTCCGGCGGCCGGAGCGCGCCCGGATGGTGGGGCCGGGGAACTGCCCGTCGTACCCCCAGACGGGGGTGCGCAGGCCCGGCAGGATCTCCACCTCGGCGGGGCGCTGGAGGAGTTCGTAGTAGTCGGCGCCCGCGTCCGTCCTGGCCGGTTCGGCCACCGTGGGCCGCGGGAGCGGCGCCGCGTACGGCGTGGGCAGCGGCGCGCCGCTGGTCAGGAGCTGGGGCAGCGGGGTGCGGGTCAGCAGCGAGCAGCCCGAGACGCCCAGCGCCGCGCCCACGCCGAGCAGCCGCAGCGCCTGCCGCCTGGTCATGCCGGTCATGCCGACGTCGCCCGGAGGCGGCCGGCGGACCAGACCCGCGCGGTCTGCACCATGCTGCCGCCGAACATCAGCACGCCGAGCGGCACGTGCACGCCCTTCACGTGCGCCATGCCCAGCGCCATCTGGACCAGCGTCGCCACCAGCATGCCCACGGCGGCCAGGATGGCCGCCCGCTGCTTGGTCAGCACCGCGGCGACCAGGTACAGCAGCACGGTGGCGGCGACGGCCAGCGCCGTGGCGCTGTGGGCGGCCCGGCCGCCCGGCGAGCTGAGCAGCAGCCCGGCGGTGACGGCCTGCAGCAGCAGGGCGACGGTCTGTGCGGCGAGCGCGATACGCAGGAACATGACGGTTCTCCTAACGGGACGAGGTCGAGGGACGGGCGGCGACCGCGGCGACGACGACCAGCACGAAGGCGGCCAGCGCGGTCAGGGTGCGCAGGGTGTGGAACAGCTCCCACCGCTGGAAGACCTCCGCGTGGCCGGCCGGCACGGAGCCGGCGGCCCACTCGCGGAACCGGGCGTGCAGCGGGACGTTGCCGAACACGGTGATCAGCAGCGCGGCCACCGCCAGCGCGCCGGCGCCGGAAGCCAGCCGGCGCGGCAGGTCGCGGCCGGCGAGCGCCAGCCCGAGGGTGGTCAGGATGGCCAGGGCCATCGCGCTCTGCATGACCGGCTCGTTGACCTTCATCATCGTGGTGTGGAAGGTCAGGCGCACGTCCAGCGGCACGGCGCCGAACGTGGGCACCACGTTGGCCGCACCGTATCCGAACGCGCCCGCGAGCAGCCCGGTCGCCAGCAACGCGGCGCCATGGAGGTACCTGACTCGGGTTCTCATGTCTGGTAATCGTCGTCCGGCCGGGGCTCCGTGGCGTCCCACCGGCGGACTCATCTGCCGCTACCCCAGCGGGATCAAATGCCGGCCGCGTCTACGACGACGGATGTAGTGGCGCGCTACCGCGCGGTACCGGCCGGCGCCGAAAAAAGCCCGTGACCGGGGCTTTCCTGGTCACGGGCCGTGGTGTACGGGGGTGCCGTCAGGCGTCGCAGAACCAGCCGTTCTCGACCCAGCCGTTGGCGTTGACGTTGCCGTAGGCGAAGCCGTACACCCATTCCTTGTAGGCGCCGTCGAAGCCCTTGACGGTGAAGCTCTGGCCCCGGTGGAGGGTGCCGACGAAGTCGCGGACCATCAGGTCGTCCGCGCACACCGTCAGCCGGCGGCCGACGTCGTCCGCCCCCGCGTACGGGTACGGCCCGGCGGCGTGGGCCACCCCGCTGTGCACGGCGAGCACGGCCGCCAGTGTGCCCGCGCCGACGATGAGCCGTGCGATGTGCTTGCGCGTTTTCATCGAACCGGTCGTCCTCTCGGTCTTCGGGAATGTCCGTGCGGCAAACTACCCGGCCAGGCCGAAAGATGAGGCGTTTCGCGGCATTTGCCGGGCGTCAGCGGAGGTAGGAGGCGCCGTTGAGGTCGAGGACGGTGCCGCTGGCCCATTCGGCCGCCGGGGAGGCCAGGTAGAGCACGGCGGCGGCGATCTCGTCCGCCTCCCCGACCCGGCCGAACGGGCTCTGCGCGCGGATCGCGTCCCCCGCGGGCGGCTTGAGGTGTTCGGTGGTCATGTCCGTCGCCACGAAGCCGGGGGCCACGGAGGCGACCGCGATGCCGTGCGGGGCGAGGGCCACGGCCAGCGACTGGCTCATGGCGTTCAGGCCCGCCTTGCTCGCCCCGTAGCCGGGGGCGTCGGGCTCGCCGCGGAAGGCGCCGCGGGAGCTGACGTTCACGATGCGGCCGCCGGCGCGCATGTGGCGCAGGGCGCACCAGGCGAGGTTGGCCGGGCCCAGCAGGTTCACCTCGAACGCCTGGCGCCAGGCGGCCTGCCACTCCTCGTACGACGTCGTGGTGATGGGGTGGAGATGGTAGACGCCCGCGTTGTTGACCAGGACGTCGAGCCCGCCCAGCGCCCCGGCCGCCTCGTCGGCCATGCGCCGCACGCCCTCGGGGTCGGCCAGATCGGCCTGGACGACGACGTGCCCCGCGCCCGCCAGCTCGCCGAGCACGCGCCCGGCCGCCAGCGCGGAGTCGCGATGGTGGACCGCGACCCGGTCACCCTGGGCGGCGAACGCCATCGCCACCGCCCTTCCGATGCCCCTGGACGCTCCCGTGACGAGTACCGCGCGACCGCTCACCCGCCGCACCCTAGCAGCCGCCCTCGGCAAGGCTCCCGGGGGCCCGGGAGCCCCCGGGTCAGCCGCCGTGCTCGGCCCAGTCGTGCAGGGCGTCGACGGTGCCGGAGGCGTCGAGGTTGAGCGCCGCCTCGATCAGCGCCAGATGCGTGAACGCCTGCGGATAGTTCCCCGCCATGTGCCCGTCGCCGGTCATCTCCTCGGCGAACAGCCCGAGCGGCTCGGCCCGCGCGCACAGCGTCTCGAACCGGTCGCGCGCCTCGGCCGTCCGCCCGGCCAGCACCAGCGCCGAGACCATCTCGAACGAGCACATCAGGAACGCCCCCTCCGGCCCGTCCACGCCGTCGCGGGTGGTCTCGGGGTCGTAGCGGTGCACGAGGGCGCCGCCCTCGCCCGGGCGGGCCTGGATGTGGTCGAGGGTGCCGAGCACGCGGGGGTCGTCGCCGTCCAGGAAGCCGAGCAGCGGCAGCCGCAGCAGCGAGCCGTCGGCCTGGTCGGAGCCGTAGGACTGGGTGAAGGCGCCGACGTCGGCGTTGTAGCCGCGGTCGAGCAGCTCGGCGCGGACGGCCTCGCGTTCGGCCCGCCACTCCGCCAGGGGCAGGCCGTGCTCGCCGGTGGCCTCGGCCAGCCGGACCGCGCGGTCGAAGCAGACCCAGGCGTACAGCTTGGAGTAGGTCCAGTGGCGTTCGCCGTCGCGCACCTCCCAGATGCCGGCGTCCGGCTCCCGCCACCGCTCGCGGGCCCGCTCCACCAGCCGCCACAGCACCGGGCCGCCGCTCAGCTCGCCGGTCACGCCGTGGTAGGCCATGGCCGCGTCCAGGACGTGGCCGTAGCCGTCGAGCTGGTGCTGACCGGCGGCGCCGTTGCCGATCCGCACCGGGCGCGAGCCCGCGTACCCCTCCAGGTGGCCGAGGACGGTCTCGCCGGCGACCGGCCCGCCGCCGACGCCGAACACCGGCGGCAGGTCCCCCTCGTGGATCGCGCACTGGCCGAGCAGGAACGTCAGGTAGCGGCCCGCCTCCTCGCGATGGCCGAGCCGCAGCAGTGCGAGCACCATGAGCGCGGCGTCGCGGTGCCACACGTAGCGGTAGTCCCAGTTGCGCTGCCCGCCGAGCCACTCCGGCAGCGACGTCGTGGGCGCCGCGAGCAGCCCGCCGCTCTCGTCGAACAGCAGCCCGCGCAGCACGACCGCGCTGTGCCGCACCTGCCGCGCCCCCACCCCGTCGTAGGCCGAGCGCGACGACCACGAACGCCACGACCGCACGGTGTCCGCCAGCAACCGCTCGGGGTCGCTGACGGGCGCGTGCCCCTGACCCGCGTAGTCGAGCGCGACCGCCCACGACTCGCCCTCGCCGAGCGTGGTCTCGGCCAGCGGCCGTGCCGCCGGCCCGTCGATCTGCCCGTCGAGCTGCCCGTTCATGCCGGTCAGCAGCAGGCCGGACTCCTCGGCCAGCACGCCGTCGCGCGGCGTCCAGCGGGCCTCGCGGGTGGCGTAGTCGGGCCTGGCCAGCACCCGCGAGCGCACGACCGCCCGCCCCCGCTCACACCTGGCCCACCGCACCAGCAGCCGGACGGGCACCACGCCGCTGCCGCCCGTCCCCGGCGGCGACGTGGCGAAGAAGTCGTGCACCACGACCTCGCAGTCGCGGCCGACCCAGCGGGTACGCAGCACCAGCGTCTCATCGACGTAGCCGCGCCCCTCGACCCGCGCGCCCGCCACGTCGAACTCCCACGCCCCGCCGAGCCGCCGGTCGAGGATCCGCGCGAACACGCTCGGGCCGTCGAAGCGCGGCGCGCACATCCACTCCACCGCCCCGCCGGGCGCGACCAGTGCCGCCGTGTGACAGTCCGACAGGAACGCGTACGCCCCGATCGGTGGAAATCCCCCGGCCATCCGTGCACCCCGTACCTCTTCATCGCGCCCCCCGTGCCGGGTTGCCCGATGTCGCCGCAGGTTAAACGGGGGGCGCGGGCAGCCGGCGGTCGAGCAGGAGGGCGCCGCGGCCCGGCAGCAGGGAGGCGCACCACTCGCGCAGCGCGGCCGGCCGGGGGCCGCCGACGTCGGCGGTGTCGAGCAGGTCGGCCCAGTCGAGCAGCGACTCGGCCAGCATGAGCGGCACCCCGCTGCGTTCGTGCACCTCGGCGGCGGCCTCGAAGTGCTCGCTCGCCCGCGCCGGGTCGCCCATCGTCACGCACAGGTGGGCCAGGTAGTGGTGGCCGCAGTGGTGGGCGACCGTGCCGTGGCCGAACGTCTCGCCGTCGGCGGCCAGCGACGCGTACAGCCGTTCGGCCAGCTCGGGACGGCGCAGATGCGCGGCGGCCACGGCCAGGTTGTCCAGGGCGGGCCGGTGGGCCATGTTGCGCGGCGGCACGCCGCCGCGGTCGGCCAGGATGCGGTCGAGCAGCGGCCCGGCCTCCTCGTCGCCCATCTCGCACAGGTAGCGCAGCACGGCGTGCACCGGGTCGACGCGGGGCGCCCGGGCGGCGCGGCGCAGCCGGTCGCGCAGCTCCCACAGCCGCCCCTGCAGACGGCGGATCTCGGAGATCTGCTCGGAGTAGATGGCCACGGCCTCCAGGCGGCGGCCGATCTCGGTGCCGAGCCGCATGGCCGACAGCGCCTCGGTCTCGGCCTGGGCCAGGTCGCCCTGCATGAGCGTCAGGCCCGCCCTGGAGTAGCCGATCAGCCAGTTGAGCTGCGGCTGGGCCAGCCGGCGGGCCAGCTCGTCGGCCTGGTCGAGCAGCGTCGCCGCGCGCGCTGTGTCACCGCTGTCCAGCACCGGCGGGGTGCGCTGGACGTAGGCGTGGAACAGCGCCAGGTCGTCGCCCGTGCGGCGGGCCGCCTCCAGCATCTCGTCGCCGTCGCGGTGGCGCTGGTGCAGCGGGTCGGCCGGGATGATCGTCAGGCTGCGCATGCCGAGCACGCTGGCCAGCGTGCGCGGGTCGCCCGACTTGCGGGCCAGCGCGACCGCCTCGTCGCTCAGCGCGAAGCGGCGCTCGCCGTCGGGCGCCCAGATCAGCTCGGAGGCGAGCAGGGCGGCCAGCAGCGCGCGGGTGCTGAGGTCGGTCGAGTCGACCAGCTTGCGCGCCTCGGTCAGCAGCGCGATGCGGCGCTGGTCGGGGGCGGCGGAGATGCTGGAGAAGCCGCGGTCGCCGCCGAGCGCGGCCACCACGATCAGGTCGTCGCGCCCGCACTCCCTGGCCAGCTCGGCGGCCTGGTGCAGGGTCTCCCTCGCCTCGGGGTGCCCGGCCAGCCACATCGCCCGGCCGCAGTCCATCAGCAGCTCGGCGCGCCGTTCGGGGGAGGCGCCGGGGAAGTCCGCCAGCAGGCCGAGCACCCGCTGGTACCAGGTGACCGCCTCGCGGTGGGCCAGCCCGGCCAGCGCGTGGCGGGCCGCCTGCACGCCCGCCTCGGCGGCCTCGGCCGTCCGGCGCGGGTCGCGGCCGTGCTCGGCGGCGGCCAGCAGATGGGTGGCCACGACGTACGGGCGCGACTCCATGGCCTGCGGGTCGGCCTGGCACAGGGCGTCGGCGACCCGGCCGTGCAGCAGCCCGGCGCGGGGGGCCGACAGCGTGGCGTACAGGGCGGTGCGGGTCAGCTCGTGGGAGAACTGGCACTGGCCGCCGTCGGCCATGGTCACCAGGCCCGCGCCCATGGCCTCCTCGACGGCGGCCACGAAGCGCGCCTCGTCCAGGCCGAGGCCCAGGCGCAGCGCGGCCGACTCCATGCGCTCGCCCACGGCCAGCAGGCTGACCAGGTCGCGGGCGTCGGGGTGGAGCTGCGCCAGGCGCGCCCGGACCATGCGGGTGACCGAGTCGGGGACGGTCAGCGCGTCGAGGTCGGCGCCCGCGGCCAGCTCCCTGGCCACCTCGGTGACCAGGAACGCGTTCCCGCCGGTGATCCGGTACAGCAGCTCCGGGTCGCCGTCGCTGCGCACCTCCGACAGGGCCCGGCTGACCTCGTCCATGCCGAAGGAGGAGACCTGCACCAGGCGGCCGTCGGCGGTCAGCTTGTGCAGCTCGGGCATCGCCGACTCGACGGGCACCGGGCGCGAGGTGGCCAGGATCAGCAGCGGCAGCGAGTCGGCGTCCCACATCAGGGAGTGCAGCATCTGCAGCGACTCCAGCGTCGCCCACTGCAGGTCGTCGATCACCAGCAGCACCGGCCGTACGGTGGCCAGGCGCTCGATGAGCGTACGGGCCGCGGCCATCAGGTGGTAGCGCTCGGAGACCGGCTCGGTGGCGGGCGGCACGGCCAGCGACAGCGGGGGAGCGGCCAGCGAGGGCGCCAGCCGGACGAGCTGCCCGCACTGCTGGTCGACGCCGGCCCGCAACAACAGCGCCGGCGAGGTGCGGGCCAGCCGCTCGACCGCCCCGGCGATCGGCTCGTACGCCTGCCGCGCCGGATCGGTGCACCGCCCCGCCAGCACGGTGAACTGCCGCTTGAGCGCCCGCCGCGCCACGACCGAGGCCAGCCGCGTCTTGCCGACCCCCGGATCACCCTGGAGGATCACCAGCCCGCTGCCGAACTCGGCCGCCCCCAGCTCCTCCTCCAGCGCCCGCAGCTCCTCGTCCCGGCCGACGAACGGCAGCACGTGCCCGCTGTCCAGCCAGGGCGCCAGCCCGCCGGCGTGCTGGTTGTCGGCGCTCTGCCAGTGGAGCTCGTAGGTGTGCATCGGCTCCCGCAGGCCCTTGCCGGGCAGCCGGCCCAGGTCCTTGAACTCGTGCCGGCTGCGGCCCTGGGCCAGGCGGCGCACCAGGTCGGTGCAGAGCACCTGGCCGCCCTCGGCCACCGCGACCAGGCGGGCTGCCTCCACCGTGGGCAGCCCGCTGACGTCGTCGGCGCCCCAGCACACGTCGCCCGCCGCCAGCGCGGCCCTGATCGAGATCTTCTCCAGCGCCCGCTCGTTCTCGGCCGCGACGGCCTGCTCGACGGCGATGACCGCGTCGAGCCCGGCCGTGGCCGAGCCGAACACCGCCATCAGCCCGTCGCCCAGGCTCTTGGTGAACGTCGAGCCGCTGGCCGTCACCACCGAGTGCAACAGCTGGTAGAGCCGGCGGAAGACGACGTTGGCGCGTTCCTCGCCGAGCCTGATCCGCATGGCTGTGGAGCTGACCACGTCGGTGAACAGGATGGTCGCCGTGGTCAGCGTGCCCGGCTCGTGCGGGGTGCTCACGCCGGTGGTCCCTCCTTCCGGACGGGGGCCCTGGCGGCCTTGCCCACGCCCTTCCGCACGCCCTTGCGGACGCTGTGGCGGAGCCTGCGCGTGCGGCGCGCCGTCTTCGACTGCCGGACGCGCCACTGGGAGGCCAGCTCCTCGGGGATCTGGAAGGCGGCGTGGCCGCCCGAGTAGCGGTCGATCATGGCGATGACGATGTGCTTGCCCGCCCGGCGCACCAGCCAGCGCACCACCGCGTCGACCGGGCCCATCAGGCGGCCGTACCGGTTGCCGGCCCTGGCCGCGGCGAACAGCGCGTTGAACCACCACGCCGGCGGCGGCACGTCGAGCAGCGCCGGAACCTGGGCGGCGTTGTAGCGGGCGTCGCGGAAGACCCAGTGCACCAGGCTGCGCGGCAGCTTGCGCCAGCCCAGGTGCATGAACTCCTCCATCTCCGCCAGCAGCACGGCCATCAGCCTGCGGCCCTCTTCGCTCGACTCGTACAGGCGGCCGAGCCGTTCGCTGACCGGCGGCACGTCGTCGAGGGTGAGCGGCCGGTCGCGGCACGCCTCGACGCCCATGAGGTGGCCGAAGACGCTCCACGTGTACAGGTGGGCGGCCTTGTCGTCGTCGCTGAGGCGCACCCCCATGCTCTCCAGAGCCTCCCACGTGACGACCGAGAAGTCGAAGATGGTGGCCAGCAGCAGTTCCTGGTTGACCGGCGGGCCGAACCTGGCGGTGTCCCAGTCGTCGCCGAAGTGCTCGGTGGCCAGCGCGCGCACGAACGAGTGCAGGATGCGCAGCCCGATCGCCGTCGTGTGCCCCGGACGGCCCGGCGTCAGGCTGTCGGTGGCCTTCAGGCCCATGACGTCCACCAGCATCTGGCCGGTCTCGGCGACCCGGCGGGTGAGGCTGTGCGTGGCCAGGTCGGACACGCCGGCCAGCACCTTGGCGCTGGAGATCTCGACGTAGGCCATGGGCAGGCACTTGCAGAACAGCGCGACCGACTGGTACAGCCCGTAGTCGGAGAAGACGGCCTGGCCGCGGGCCAGCAGGTCGGCGTCGCCGCCCCACTCGGGCAGGTCCTTGTTGAAGTCGATGGCGTCGAAGATGGCCGAGGGGCCGGTCTCGCCCGAGGGCGCCCGCGCCTCCCGCTTGGCCCGGCCGAGCTCCACCACGACCGCGCGCAGCAGGGACAGGGCGTTCTCGCCTGCGGGCATGGTCTCCAGGTAGCCGGCCACGATCTTGTCGATGTCCGGGTCGGCCTGCTGCCGTAACTGCCGGAACCGTTCCGCCGGCCAGCGCTCGGCGGGGGCGTTGTCGTGCTCGTTCATGTTCCCCGTACTCCAGATCCGGTCAGAGGCCCCCGCGTTTGCGCAGCGCCTCGACGTCCAGCAACGTGATGGTCCGCCCCTTCATGGCGATGAGGCCGCGGGCGGCGAGCGACTGCAGGGCCCGGTTGACCGCCGGGCGGGACGCGCCGATCAGCGCGGCGAGGTCCGACTGGGTCAGCCCCGGCATGTCCACGACCGGGCCCTGGGTCTGGCCGCGCTTGACCGACAGTTGCAGCAGCAGCTTGGCCAGGCGCCCGCCCAGGTCGAGGAAGGCCAGGTCGGCGGCCTGCCCGGTGAGCCTGCGCACCATCTGCCCGAGCATGCGCAGGAACTCGTCGGCGAGCCCGGGATGCTCCCGCATCAGCTCCAGCAGCCGCGCCCTGGGCAGCGCGAAGATCCAGCAGGGGCGCACGGCGATGATCGACGCCGACCGCGGTGAGTCGTCCAGCAGCGCCATCTCGCCGAAGGTGTCCGCGCGGCCCAGCATGTTGAGCACGATCTCGTCGCCGTGCTCGGTGGTGAAGACGACCTTCACCAGGCCGTCGAGCAGCACGTACAGGGACTCGCCCGGATCGCCCTGGTGCAGGATGATCTGCCCGTTGCGGTATCGGCGCGCCACCCCGGCGCGCACGGTGCTGGTGATCCCGGCCTCTCCGAGCACGCGGAACAGCGGGACCTCCGCCAGCACGGCGGCGACCGCCTGGACGTCGTGTGGAACCGCCCCGCTGCTGGCGCTCATGGAAGAACTTTAGGACGCGAACGCCGATCGGGCAGTAAGTGGTAAGCGATCTCCCGAATGTGACGAGCGCCACACCCGCACTGTGTCGTCCGCGACAGTGTGCGAAGGCCGCCGGGAGCACCGTTGGGGGGCCGGTCGAACGAGGTTGACCCCCATGGACCCCGGCCGGCGGGGAGACGATGATGCAGTTGGATACGTTGGAGCGCCGCGACACCGCCACCCTCGTGTCGGACGCCCAGGAGGGCGACGCCCAGGCGTGGGAGCGGCTGGTCGAGGAGTTCACGCCGATGCTGCGGTCGAGGATCCGGCGCTTCCGGCTCGGCCACGAGGACGCCCAGGACGTGCTCCAGACCACCTGGTTGCTGGCCTGGCAGAACCTCAAGAGCGTCGCGGACCCCCAGCGCATGCCCGGCTGGCTGGCCACGATCGCCTTCCGCGAGTGCCTGAAGCTGACCAGGCGCACCCGGGAGATCTGCACGCCCGACCTCGACACGCTCGGCAGCACGGACGACGTGGACAGGGAACTGGCCAGGATCTGGCTGGCCGGCACGCTGGAGGAGCTGGTCGAGGAGCTGCCCGCGGCCCAGCGCGTGCTGTTTCGAGCACTCACGGAAACCTCCGAGCCGCACTACGTGGACGTCGCCCGCCGGCTGGGCCGGCCGGTCGGCAGCATCGGCCCCACCCGCGCCCGCTGCTTCGCCAAGCTGCGCGGGCTCCTGCAGGACCGCGAGATCACCAGGGACTTCCTGGACTGAGTCCTAGTTTCCTGACCGGTCAAGAGGGATCGCCTCCAGGAAGGGCTCGAAGTCGAAGCGCGCCATCTCGTAGGCGTCGGGATCGGTCTCCTCGGGGAAGGCGTAGACCTTGCGCCGCATCCCGGGGAGCAGCCGGTCGGCCTGCGGAGCATCGGGGACCGGCTCCGGCAGCGTGCCGCGGGCCGTCTCCGCCTCCAGGGCCGCGGTGAGCTCCGGCCCGAACGGCGGGTCGTAGAGCGCGCCCACCCGCTGGTAGGTGCGGAAGTAGCCGACGATGAAGCGCATCCGGTCGGGGTAGGACACCCAGTCGGTCACGCCGGCCGTGGCCTGCTCGACGTCGTCCGGGATGAACTCCTCGGCGAGCTTGCGCACCTTCTCGTTCCTGATCGGCCGCCAGGCGAGCGCCATGTCCACGCCCGGCGGCGGGGCGAGCGGCCGGCCGACCTTGACGTCGCTGAGCGGCGTGCGCACGGCGAACAGGTGACGGGTGTAGAGCGAGGACCATTTGGCCTCCAGCACGCGCGTCAGCCACGGCTGGTCCTCGTGCCGGGCGCTGAACAGCGGGAAGCGGGGGTAGGGCCGCCGGGTCACCAGCGAGCGCAGCGACCGCCACGACATCCGGGTCAGCCACCGCACCGGCCGGTACAGCACCAGCTCCAGAGCCTTCTGCGCGCGCTTCTGCTCGTACGCCGACAGCGCCACGCTCGCCCCGAACATCAGCTCGGCCCGCTCGTCCGGGTCGGTGGCCGCGTGCGCCTGCCTCAGCAGCAGGGCGGCGTCCCGCAGGTAGCGCTCGTCGGCCTCCTCCAGCAGCCCGGACAGGAACTCCGGCGGCATCGGCGTGTTCTCCGACTCCGGGCTCACCTTGACGTAGCAGTCGGGCGTGCCGTTCCACAGGTTGGCCGCCAGGCTCGCGGTCTCCAGGAAGATCGCCCGGTTGGCCAGCGCCAGCCCGAGCTGGTAACTGGGGCCGAGCAGGGTCAGCAACATGGCGCGGAACAGGCGGCGCAGGCGCGCGGGCACGTGCAGCCGGTCGCCGAAACCGGTCAGGAAGGGCGAGCCCGGGGTCAGGTCGAGGCTCTCGGCGACCGCCTTGGAGGTCCATTTGGCGTAGCAGTACCAGTTGGTCGCGTCCTGGCCCAGGTGCTGGGCGAGGTCCCCGGCGACACGGTGGTAGCCATGGGCGATGACCATGGCCTCAAGTGCAGGGTTCCTGTCCTTGCAGGCGGCGATGCGGAGCACGTCGTCCGCCGTCATCGGAGCGCCTGGCGCAAGCGCTTGTTCCACTTCGGACATGAGGTCTCCCGTCAGTGGTCCCCCCTGGGACCGTCGATCCTCACCGGGTCAGAGCGCGTCCGGTGACGTGAGATACAGGGCGGCGGTCTCGCTTTCCCCGTGACCGCCGCCCGGAGCGTAGGGCGGGTGACTTGCGGTGTGGTTGCAGGGCGATCCGGGCCCCTCCCGGTTCGCCCGCCGCCCCGGGAGGGGCCCGGGGCGGCGGCCGTCATTCCTTCACCGATATCTTGCTGATCACGACGAAGCCGCCGAGCGCCCCCGCGGAGCCGGCGGCCGTCGTCGTGGTGAGGTTGACCACCAGGTCATAGGTGCCCGGGCCGAGCTGGCCGCGCATCGGGACCGACGCGGTGTACCGTCCCGATCCAGGGGTGAACGTCATCTCCACGGGAGGCGAGGGATGACGGGTCTCACCACCTCCCAGCAGGTCGGCGATGATCTCCACATGCCACCGTCCGGCCAGCCAGTCGACCAGCTCGCCGGCGACCTCCCAGCTCACGTCAACGGTCCAGCCCTCGCCGCATCTCACGACGTTCGTGGGCTGGGCGCCCGGGTCGACAACCTGACCGTGCAGCACGCCGCTCAACTGCTCGGCCGGAACCTTCATCACCTGGAACTCACCGGTCGCCATGTCGCTGTCTCCTTTCCGGGGGGAACCAGGTCCCCGTACGGAGAGGCAGAGCGGCGGGACAGCCGGGTAAATACCGGGTGTATTCAAGGACACAAAGCCGGGACGTACCGACCTGGCCACTACGGTGGAAGCATGATCGACGACCGCCCGGCCCCCGCGTCGAGGGCCCGGCTCGCCGCCGCCTGGCTCGCGCTCGCGGGCGGCTCCCCGGCCGCGCGGGCCGCCGGCGCCGAGCTGATCGCCCGCTGGGCCGAGCCCCACCGCCGCTACCACACCCTCGGCCACCTCGCCGCCGTGCTGGCCGCCGTCGACGACCTGGCCGGGGAGGCCGCCGACCCCGCCGCGGTGCGCCTGGCCGCCTGGTTCCACGACGCCGTCTACGACGGCAGGCCCGGCTGGGACGAGGAGCGCAGCGCCCAGCTCGCCCAGGCGCGCCTGCCGCGCTGCGGGGTGCCGCCCGGCCGGGTCGCCGCGACCGCCCGGCTGGTCCGCCTGACCGCCGCCCACGACACGGTGGCCGCCGGCGACCGCGACGGGGCCGTGCTGTGCGACGCCGACCTGGCCGTGCTGGGCCGCCCCGGCTACGACGCCTACGCCGCCGACATCCGCCGCGAGTACGCGCACGTGCCCGACGACCTGTTCCGGCGGGGCCGCGCGCAGGTGCTGCGCAGGCTGCTGGCCGCGCCGCGGCTCTACCGTACGGACCGGGCCCGGCAGCTGTGGGAGGAACCCGCCCGCGCCAACATGACCGCCGAGCTGGACCGCCTGGCAGAAGGCTGAGGCAGGCTAGGGCGTGTGGCGCTTGCGGCGGCGCAGACCGGCGGCTATCAGGCGGCGCAGCAGCTCGCGCGAGCTGACCGGCTCGGCGCCCAGCGACACCGCCCGCGCGTGCACGGTCTCGGGGACGTCGTAGTGGTCCCGGTCGAAGGCCCGGCCCGGCACCCCGAGCCGGGCCGCGAACGCGTGGAGCTCCTCCAGCGAGCTGTCGCTCACCAGGTGCGACCACATCAGGCCGCGCGGCCCCGGCCAGTCGGGGGGATCGATCAGAACCGTCACGCCCTCAAGGGTAGGACCCTGCCGCGCACGCCGAGCTCGCCCAGATCGGGCACCACGACGTGCGCGCCGTGCCCGGCCAGCGCGGCGGCGTCGCCCGGACCGTCCCGGGTGACCGCCACGACCAGCCCGAAGCCGCCCCTGCCGCCCGCCTGGACGCCGGGCAGCGCCGCGTCCACCACGGCGGCCCGTCCGGCGGGCAGCGCCAGGCGGCGCACGGCCTCCAGGAACAGGGCGGGGTCCGGCTTGCCCGGCAGGTTCATCAGGGCCGCGTCGCCGCCGTCCACGACCAGGTCGAACAGGTGCGCCACGCCCGCGGCGGTCACCAGCCGGCGGCCGTGCAGGCTGGCCGAGACGGCGGCCGTGCGGGCGCCCCGGTGGCGCAGCTCGTGCAGCAGGGCCACGGTGGCGGGGAAGGCGGCCACGCCGTACTTGTCCACCTGCGCGATGAAGATCTGGTCCTTGGCCAGGCCGAGCCCGTGCACGGTGGGCGCGCCCGGCTCGTCGTCGGGACCGCCCTCGGGCAGGGTGAGGCCGCGCGCGGCGAGGAAGGTGCGCACGCCGTCGAGCCGTGGCCGGCCGTCGACGTGCCGGAGGTAGTCGTCACGGATGTCGAACGGGTCGCAGCGGCCGCGCAGGAAGGCGTCGAAGACGTGTTTCCAGGCGGCCGCGTGCACCCGGGCGGTGTCGGTGACCACGCCGTCGGTGTCGAACACGACGGCGCCGATCGAGGCCAGATCGATGACGGGCTCGTTCACACTGTGAACGTAACCGCTCTACCAGGCGACGGGTAGCTCCTTGACCCCGTACACGATGGCCAGCTCCCTGAACGGCACCTCGCCCGAGACGTGCAGGTCCGGGAAGCGGCGCAGCAGGGCGGGGAAGGCGATGCGCATCTCCATCTGGGCGAGCGGCGCGCCGATGCAGCGGTGGATGCCGTGACCGAAGGCCAGGTGCGAGCCGGCGGTCTCGCGGCCGGGGTGCACCTCGTCCATGTCCGGGCCCAGCGAGGGGTCGCGGTTGGCGCCGGTCAGCGAGCACAGCACCATCTCACCCTTCTTGATCGGCACGCCGTGCAGCTCCAGGTCCTCGCGGGCGAAGCGCGGGAAGGCCACCTGCACGACCGTCATGTAGCGCAGCAGCTCCTCGACGACGTCGTTGACGTAGCCGTCCACCTCGCGCACCTTGGCGGCCTGCTCGGGGTGGCGCATGAGCCAGAGCGCGCCGAGCGCGAGCATGCTGGTGCTGGTGTCGTGCCCGCCGGTGAGCAGGCCGTCGGACATGCTGGCCAGCGTGCGGTCGTCGAGGTCGTCGCCGTGCTCGCGCAGGAGCTGGCCGAGCAGGCCCTCGCCGGGGTTGTGCCGCTCGCGGGCGACCAGGTCCACCAGGTACGCCATCGCGTCGTTGATCGCCTGCAGCGACGCCTCGGGGCCGGCCGACAGGTCGAACCGGTCCTTGCTGATCTTGACGAAGTCGGCGCGCTCCTCGTACGGGACGCCGAGCAGCTCGCACACCACCAGCGACGGGATCGGCAGCGCGAAGTCCTCGACCAGGTCCGCGGGCGGGCCCTTGGCCTCGATGCGGTCCAGGTGCTCCTCGACCATCGCCTCGATGCGTGGCTCCAGCCGGCGCAGGCGGCGCATGGTGAACTCGGGGGTCAGGTACTTGCGCAGCCGCGTGTGCTCGGGCGGGTCGCGGAAGCCGAGGCCGCCGGGGTCCTCCTGGTTGGAGCCCAGGCCGGAGATGCCGGCGAAGTCGTTGCTGAAGCGCTCGTGGTCGCCGAGGACACCGCGTACGTCCTCCCAGCGCGTGACCAGGTGCACGGTCTGGTCGCCGGGGATCTTCATGGGGAAGACGGCGTGCTCGGCCCGGATGCGGCCGAGCTCGGCGACCGGGTCGAAGTCCTCGCGCATGAACTGGACGAAGGGGAACTCTGAGTCAGACATGGATATCCGTCCTGCTGGGATACATCGCACTATGTTGGGATAAATCCCTCGGTAGATGGTCCCATCCGGACAGGCGGCTGGTGCCCTCCGAAAGGACGAAATTGCCGCTCACCCTCACGTCCCACCTGGCCACCCGCCCGATCGTCCATCTGGCCGCCCGTCCGGCCGCCCGTCCGTGAGCCCATGGGGAGGCCGTGCGAGGAGGCCGGGGTGCGCCTCATTGTGCGCCGGGTCGCGGGCCGCCGACTAGCCACAACTCCCTTCTGGTACGGCGTGTGTCACAGGAACCGGTGGGAGACAGGGGAAATCGGTGGCGTTTGGCGTACAAGGGGGCGACAGTCTGCGATGATCTCGTCGCAAGACAAGCTGGAGTTGAGCCTCGCGGATAGTGACTGATGCCGACATTTGAGGAAATAGCAGCCTTCGTCGCCGAGAAGCCGTTCGCCACCGCCGTCATCGCCCTGCTGGGCCTGGCCGGGCTCGTGCTGGCGTTCCTGGCGCTCAGGATGGCCTGGCGCGCGGGCACCTGGTTATTCGCCCGCTACGTCGCCCCCCGTCCCGTCGAGGACGTGCTCACCGTCGTCGCCGCCTCCATCGCCACCGGCGTGTCCGCCCAGGGCATGTGGCGCTTCTCCGGAGACGTGCTGGGCCTGGACGGACCGCTCCGGCTGCTGCTGTTCGCCTTCATCGAGGTCGCCATCATCACCTCGGCCGTCCGCGCCCGCCGCAACATGCGGGAGAACTTCTCCGCCGGCATCGACGGCATCGCGGTCTGGGCCCTGACCTGCCTGACCGCCGTCCTGTCCAGCATGGACGCCCGCAGCCTCCCCGAGGCCGTCTTCCGCCTGGCCGCCCCGCTGGTCGCCGCCTGGCTCTGGGAACGCGGCATGGCCATCGAACGCCACCGCATCCGCGGCACCGGCCGCATCAACTGGCGCCTGACCCCCGAACGCCTGCTCGTCCGCATGGGCCTGGCCGAGGTCAGCGACCGCACCGCCTCCGAGGTCGACGCCCACCGCCGGCTCACCCGCGTCGCCCTGGCCGCCAAGCGCGCCAAGGCGCTGCGCGACAGCGGCGCCTCCGAGCGCAAGATGCGCGGCGCGCTGGCCAAGCTCGACAAGGCCATGGACCAGGCCGTCGAGCACACCGGGCTGGCCGTCGACCAGTCGCGCCAGGAGGCGCTGCTGGCCCAGATCGCCGCCCTGTACAACACCACCGCGCTCATCGACGCCGACCCGCGCGTGCCGTGGGAGCCCGAAGCCGACCACCGTCCCGTGCCCGCCCGCCCGGCGCTGCCGCCCGCGCTGGCCCAGCTCGTCGAGGACGAGGACGAGGACGTCGAGGTGTTCGACGCCACCCCCCAGGTCGTCGACACCGCCCAGCGCGCCGCCCAGATCAGGGCCGCCCGCGAGTTCTGGGACCGGCAGATCGCCAAGCGCATCGTGCCGCGCTCGGTGGACATCGCCCAGGAGATCGGCATCTCGCTGGCCACCGCGCGCGAGTATCGTGCCCTGTGGAAGCTGGAGCCGCAGGCGCACGCCCTGATCGAGGCTCTGTACCAGCAGCACGGCATCGTCGACACCGGCGCCTTCCCGGCCATCGCCGACGACGGGCGGGTGCTGGCCAAGTAGGGGGAGCTCGGTTGCGGGAGCGCACGCTCGAACGCGTCAGGAAACTCCTGGCCAAGGCCGAACGCACGGACAACGAGCACGAGCGGGCCACCTTCCTGGCGGCCGCCTCCGCCCTGATGGCCAAGTACGGCATCGACACCCTCCCGCCGCCCGGCACCCGCCAGACCCCCGGCGACCGGATCGTCACCCTGCCCGCCCCGTGGGCCAGGGAGAAGGCCCGCCTGGTCAGCCTGGTCGCCCAGGCCGTCCGCTGCCGTCCGCTGCTGATCGGCCGCGGCGACGGCGGCCAGCGGGTGCACGTGTTCGGCTTCGCCGCCGACCTCGAACGCGCCGACGTGCTGGCCACGTCGCTGCTGCTGCAGATGGCCTCCGGCCTGGCCCGCGTACGGCCGCCGGGCGAGCTCGCCATCGCGCGGGCCTACCGGCGCTCGTGGCTGCTGGGCTTCACCGACGAGGTGTACCGGCTGCTGCGCGAGGCCGAGTCGCGCGCCGCGACCGAGGCCGAGGCGGCCGGGGCCGGCACCGCGCTGGTGCTGGCCGACCGCCGGGCCGAGGTCGACCTGGCGGTGGCCGCCCACTATCCGCGCATCCGCATGTCGGTCCCGACGACCAGCGGCACGGGCTACCGCGCGGGCGTGCTGGCAGGCCGGCACGCCGACCTCGGACGCACCGGCATGTCCGCCGCCACCGCCCGCGAGCTGCCCCGCTGAGGCGCCCGGCCGCTCAGCCCAGCGCGGCCGAGACCAGCGAGCGGGCCTCCTCCTGCACCTTGGCCAGGTGGTCGGGGCCCTTGAAGGACTCGGCGTAGATCTTGTAGACATCCTCGGTGCCCGACGGGCGGGCGGCGAACCAGGCGTTGTCCGTCGAGACCTTCACACCGCCGAGCGCCGCGCCGTTGCCGGGGGCCGCGGTCTGCACCGCCGTGATCGGCTCGCCGGCCAGTGACGACGCCGTCACCTGGTCGGCCGACAGCTTGGCCAGCACCGCCTTCTCCTCGCGGGTGGCGGGCGCGTCGACCCGGGCGTAGGCGGGCTCGCCGAACCGCTCGGTCAGGCGGCGGTAGTGCGCGCTCGGCGACTCGCCGGTGACCGCCAGGATCTCCGAGGCCAGCAGGGCGAGGATGAGGCCGTCCTTGTCGGTGGACCAGGGGGAGCCGTCGCGCCGCAGGAACGAGGCCCCCGCGCTCTCCTCGCCGCCGAACCCGAGCGAGCCGTCGAGCAGCCCGGGGACGAACCACTTGAAACCGACCGGCACCTCGTAGAGGCGGCGCCCGAGCGAGGCGGCGACCCGGTCGATGACGCCGCTGCTCACCATCGTCTTGCCGACCCCCGCCGCGGCGGGCCAGCCTTCGCGGTGGGCGTACAGGTAGGAGATGGCGACGGCCAGGTAGTGGTTGGGGTTCATCAGGCCGTCGGGGGTGACGACGCCGTGGCGGTCGGCGTCGGCGTCGTTGCCGGTGGCGATGTCGTACTTGTCGCGCTGCGCGATCAGCGACGCCATCGCGTACGGCGACGAGCAGTCCATGCGGATCTTGCCGTCCCAGTCGAGCGTCATGAACCGCCAGGTGGGGTCGACCAGCGGGTTGACCACGGTCAGGTCGAGGCGGTGGCGCTCGGCGATCTCGCCCCAGTAGGCCACGCTCGCCCCGCCCAGCGGGTCGGCCCCGATGCGCACCCCGGCCGACCTGATCGCGTCGAGGTCGACCACGGACGGCAGGTCGTCGACGTACGTGCCGAGGAAGTCGTAGCGGCCGGCCGCGTCGAGGGCCTTGGCGTAGGAGATCCGGGACACCCCCTTCATGCCGTCGGCCAGCAGCTGGTTGGCGCGGTCCTGGATCCAGGAGGTGGCGTCGGTGTCGGCGGGGCCGCCGTGCGGCGGGTTGTACTTGAAGCCGCCGTCGGAGGGCGGGTTGTGCGAGGGTGTCACCACCACGCCGTCGGCGAGCCCGGACGCGCGGCCCCGGTTGTGCCGCAGGACGGCGTGCGAGACGGCGGGGGTCGGCGTGTAGCCGTCGCGGGAGTCGATCAGCACCTCGACCCCGTTGGCCGCGAACACCTCCAGCGCCGACACGCGGGCGGGCTCGGACAGCGCGTGCGTGTCGATGCCCAGGAACAGCGGCCCGTCGGTGCCCTGGGAGGCGCGGTATTCGCAGATGGCCTGGCTGGTGGCCAGGATGTGGTCCTTGTTGAAGGCCGTCCGCAGCGAGGACCCGCGGTGGCCCGACGTGCCGAACGCCACCCGCTGCGCCACCTCGGCGGGGTCGGGGTGCAGGGCGTAGTAGGAGGTCACCAGCCGGGCGACGTCGACCAGGTCGGCGGGCTGGGCGGGCTGTCCTGCGCGATCGTGCGTCATGAGGCCACTTTACAAATCCGCCCCCTTCGTACGGGTGAGCGCGCCCGGGAGCGTGGGAAGATACAGGCGCGTCTGCCTCCAGAATGGAGTTCTGTTTCCATGCGTTTCGGATATTTCCTGAATGAACGGCAAGGGCCCGACCCGCTCGGCGCGCTGCGCGACGAGATCGCCCAGGCGGCCGAGGACGGCTTCGCCTCTGCCTGGCTGTCCCACATCTTCGGCCTCGACGCCCTCACCGCGCTGGCCGTGGCCGGCGCCCAGGTGCCCGGCATCGAGCTCGGCACCTCCGTCGTGCCCACCTACCCGCGGCACCCGGCGGCCCTGGCCCAGCAGGCGATGACGGCCAACGCCGCGCTCGGCGGCCGCCTGGCGCTCGGCATCGGTCTGTCGCACCAGGTCGTCATCGAGCACATGTTCGGCCTCAGCTTCGAGCGTCCCTACCGCCACATGAAGGAGTACCTCGACGTGCTGCTCCCGGCCAGCCGGGGCGAGCAGGTCAAGGCGGCGGGCGAGACGATCAGGGCCGACGTGCGGCTCACCACGCCGGGCGCGGGCTTCCCGGTGCTCATCGCCGCCCTCGGCCCGCGCATGCTGAAGCTGGCCGGCACGGTGGCCGACGGCACGGTGTTGTGGATGACCGGCCCGAAGACGGTGGCCGAGCACGTCGCCCCGACCATCACCGCCGCCGCCGCGGAGGCGGGCCGCCCGGCGCCGCGGATCGTCTGCGCGCTGCCCGTCTGCGTCACCGACGACCCCGCCGCCGCGGTCGAGCGCGCCAACGAGATCTTCGCCGTCTACGGCACGCTGCCCTCCTACCGCGCCATGCTCGACCGCGAGGGCGCCGCCGGGCCCGGGAACGTCGCGCTCGTCGGCGACGAGGAGTCCGTGCTCGCCCAGCTCGAACGGCTGCGCCAGGCCGGGGTGACCGACTTCGTCGGCGCGACCTTCGCCGAGCGGGAACGCACCCGTGAGCTGCTCATCGGCGCGTCGAAGGGTTCATAGGGGGACATCTCAATAAACTCCCGCAAGATGAAGCGCTTGCTGCATGGCATAGACGTGTCGAACTGGCAGGGCTCCGTCGACTGGGCCGGTCACGCCGAGGCCGGGGTCTCCTTCGCCTTCGCCAAGGCCACCGAGGGCGGCGACTGGACCGACCGGTGGTTCGCCCGCAACTGGTCGGGAATGCGGGAGAGCTGGCTGGTGTGCGGCGCGTACCACTTCGCCAGGCCCAAGGGCGACCCGATCGAGCACGCCCGGCACTTCCTGGCGGTGCTCAGGTCGGCGGGCGGCCTGCGCAGGGGCGACCTGGTGGCGCTCGACCTGGAGACCGGCGACGGGCAGCGCCCGGAGCAGGTCGCCAGGTACGCGCGCCGCTGGTGCCACCACGTCGAGCGGCACGCCGGCCTGCGGCCCTTCATCTACACCTTCCACTGGTTCGCCCGCTCGGGGAACTGCGCCGGCCTGGCCGACTACCCGCTGTGGATCGCCTCCCCGGAGAGGCCGCGCGGCGAACCCCTCGTGCCGCCGCCGTGGCGCGACTGGACAATTCACCAATATGCCAGCAGTCCGCTCGACCGGAACCTCTTCCACGGCACCCGCCAGGACCTGACAAGGCTGGGGTTTCACCCGCGATAGCATCGGTGTTCACCATCGAACCAGCCTCGGTGCCGGGCATCGAGCGCGATCCAAGGGAGACACCGTGTCAGCCGAGCTACGCATCACCCTCGCCGGAGCCGAGCGTGTGGTCGCGGCCGGCACGACGGCCGGTGAGGCCCTGGAGGCCGACGGCCGCACCGTCATCGCGGCCCGGGTCAACGGCGAGCCGCGCGACCTCGCCCACCCGCTGGCCCAGGACGACGTGGTCGAGCCGATCGAGGTCTCCAGCGAGGACGGCCGGGCCATCGTCCGCCACTCCACCGCGCACGTCATGGCCCAGGCGGTGCAGGAGCTGTTCCCCGAGGCCAAGCTGGGTATCGGCCCGCCCGTGGAGAACGGCTTCTACTACGACTTCGACGTCAAGCAGGCGTTCAACCCCGACGACCTCAAGCGCGTCGAGAAGCGCATGCGGGAGATCGTCAAGCAGGGGCAGCTGTTCTCCCGCCGGGCCGTCAGCGACGAGCAGGCGCGCGAGGAGCTGGCCGGCGAGCCGTACAAGCTGGAGCTGATCGGGCTCAAGGGCGGCGCGGCCGACGAGGAGAGCGTCGAGGTCGGGGCCGGGCAGCTGACGATCTACGACAACCTCGACCCCAAGAGCGGCGAGCTGTGCTGGAAGGACCTGTGCCGGGGGCCGCACGTGCCCTCCACCCGGTCGATCCCGGCGTTCAAGCTCATGCGCTCCGGCGGCGCCTACTGGCGCGGCAGCGAGAAGAACCCGCAGCTCCAGCGCATCTACGGCACCGCCTGGGAGTCCCGCGACAAGCAGGACGAATACCTGAAGAGGCTGGAGGAGGCCGAGCGGCGCGACCACCGCAGGCTCGGCGCCGAGCTCGACCTGTTCTCCTTCCCCGACGAGCTGGGCTCTGGCCTGGCGGTCTTCCACCCCAAGGGCGGCGTGATCCGCAAGGTGATGGAGGACTACTCGCGGCGCAGGCACGAGGAGGCCGGCTACGAGTTCGTCAACACCCCGCACATCACCAAGGAGAGCCTCTACCAGGTCTCGGGCCACCTCGACTGGTACAAGGACGGGATGTTCCCGCCCATGGAGCTGGAGGGCGCCCGCTACTACCTCAAGCCGATGAACTGCCCGATGCACAACCTGATCTTCAGGGCGCGCGGGCGGTCCTACCGTGAGCTGCCGCTGCGGCTGTTCGAGTTCGGCACGGTCTACCGCTACGAGAAGTCCGGCGTGGTCCACGGCCTGACCCGGGTGCGCGGCCTGACCCAGGACGACGCCCACATCTACTGCAGCCGCGAGCAGATGCGCGACGAGCTGACCTCGCTGCTGCGCTTCGTCCTCGACCTGCTGCGCGACTACGGCCTGGAGGACTTCTACCTCGAGCTGTCCACCAAGGACCCGGAGAAGTTCGTCGGCTCCGACGAGGTGTGGGAGGAGGCCACCACGACGCTGCGCGAGGTGGCCGAGGCCGAGAACCTCCACCTGGTGATGGACCCGGGCGGCGCGGCCTTCTACGGGCCGAAGATCTCCGTCCAGGTGCGCGACGCCATCGGCCGCACCTGGCAGATGTCCACCATCCAGCTCGACTTCAACCTGCCCGAGCTGTTCGACCTGCAGTACCAGGCGGCCGACGGCTCCCGGCAGCAGCCGGTCATGATCCACCGGGCGCTGTTCGGCTCGGTCGAGCGCTTCTTCGGCGTCCTGGTCGAGCACTACGCCGGGGCGTTCCCCGCGTGGCTGGCGCCGGTGCAGGTGGTCGGCATCCCGATCGCCGACGCCCACGTGCCCTACCTCCAGGACGTCGCCAAGCGGCTGCGCGAGCGGGGCATCAGGGTCGAGGTCGACGCGGCCGACGACCGCATGCAGAAGAAGATCCGCAACGCGCAGAAGGCGAAGGTCCCGTACATGCTGCTGGCCGGTGACGACGACATCGCCAACGGCGCGGTGTCCTTCCGTTACCGCAACGGCGAGCAGAAGAACGGCGTGCCCGTCGAGGAGGCCATCGCCGAGATCGTCAACGCCGTGGAGCGCCGCGTCCAGGTGTGACCCGCCGGTCCCGGCCCGGCCGGGACCGGTGTTCCCTGACCCGCCGTCTCCGGCCGGGCCGGAAGCCTTCCCGGCCTGAGCTGTTCTCCGGGCGGCTCGGGCCCCGGCCGGAGGTCAGCGGGGGAACAGGCGGAAGGCTACTGCCGGACGGCCGCCGAAGCGTTCGCCGGCCTCCCGCGCGGAGCCCTCGATCAGCTCGCGGGCGTAGACCTCCGGGGCCTGGTCGGTGAGGGCCTCGATGTAGGCGCGGTGCTCCAGCAGCGACCGCACGCCCCGCTCCAGCCCGTCGGTGACGTCCACGGCGTGGGTGGGGGAGTTGGAGCCGGCGACGGCGACCCAGCGCACGCCGTTCCAGGGCGCGGCGTCGGTGTCAGGAAATATCCAGCGATTTCCGGCGTCTCCTGCGGCGTCCAGCACCGCCCGGCCCACGGCCCGGTGGTCGGGCGTGTTCCAGTACGTGCCGCCCCACGTGTCGTCGGGATTGAGGGTGATCACCAGCTCCGGGCGGTGCCTGCGGATGGCGGCGGCGATGTCCCTCCTGAGCGCGGTCCCGTACTCGACGACCCCGTCGGCGTGGTCGAGGAACTCCACGGTGGTCACCCCCACCACGGCGGCGCTGGCCTGCTCCTCGCGCTCGCGCACCGGCCCGCACGCGGCGGGGTCGAGGGTGTCGATGCCCGCCTCGCCGCGGGTGGCGATCAGGTAGGAGACCTCGCGCCCGGCGTCGGTCCAGGTGGCGACGGCGGCGGCGCAGCCGTACTCCAGGTCGTCGGGGTGGGCCACGACGGCCAGGGCGCGCTGCCAGTCGGCGGGCATGGGTTCGAGTCGCTGTGCCATGCCCACACCTTAGGCCCGCCGTCGAGGGCCGGGGATCACGCCGGAAGAGCGGGCCCTCCGCGCGGGGTCCTATGCTGCTTGGTATGCACGATCAGGCAGGGGCCGGGGCGCCCGACAACTTCCAGCGACTGTGGACCCCGCATCGCATGGCCTACATCAAGGGCGAGAACAAGCCGACGGGCACCGGGCCGGGCGACGGCTGCCCGTTCGACGAGATCCCCCGGATGAGCGACGAGGATGGCCTGATCGTGGCCAGGGGAGAGGTCGTCTACGCCGTCCTCAACCTCTACCCGTACAACTCCGGCCACCTGATGGTCGTGCCCTTCCGGCACGTGTCCGGCTACGACGAGCTGACCCCGGCCGAGGTCGCCGAGCTGGGCGACTTCACCCAGCGGTCGCTGCGCGCGCTGCGCAAGGCCAGCGGCGCGCAGGGCTTCAACGTGGGCATGAACCTGGGCCAGGTCGCGGGCGCCGGCATCGCCGCCCACCTGCACCAGCACGTGGTGCCGAGGTGGGGCGGCGACACGAACTTCATGCCGGTCGTGGCGCAGACGAAGGTACTGCCCCAGCTCCTGCACGACACCCGGCAACTCCTGGCCGACGCCTGGACGGACTAGGTCGTGTTCTAGGCGCAGCCACCACCCGGCACCGCCCCGACGAGCGCTGACCTCGACGGGCTCCGAGCGTGCCCGGCTCCGAGCGCGTCCGGCTTGAGGCGTGCCCCGAGCGCGCTGGGCTTGAAGCGTGGCCCCGAGCGTGGCCGTGTGTCAGGGGCCGGCCGCGCGTCTGTGAGCGCCTTTCGTTCGTGAGGCTCCCGCTTGCGGCATCCCGGCGGTGGCGCCTCCGAGGCCGCCGCGTCTGGGCTGGTCCGCGCCATCTATCACCCCGTTTGCTGACACCGTCGGCGATCATGGGCCTCGTTCTCCGGCCATGTCCGCGCCCCTTCGGTCCGATGTGCGGAATAACACCATACCCCCCTATGGTATTAAGGCACTACTGAAGGAGCCCGACATGCCACACGTGATCCGTAAGGCCGGCGTCCTCGGCGGGACCTCGCTCGCCGTCTTCCTCGCCGGCGTGCATTTCGTCAACGACGCCATCACCGCGATGCTCGGCGCACTGTTGCCGACGCTGCAGGCGCGGTTCGGGCTCGGGCCGGCCCTGCTGGCCGTGCTCGTCGCGGTCTACTCGATCTCGTCGTCGGTCACCCAGCCGTTCTTCGGCGCGATGGCCGAGGACCGCAGCCTGCGCGTGGTCGGGGCGACGGGAGTGCTCATGGCCTCGCTGTTCCTCAGCCTGATCGGCGTCGCGCCCGCGCCGGCGGCGGTCTTCGCCCTGCTGATCATCGGCGGCATGGGGGCGGCGGCGTTGCATCCCGTGGGCACGGCGGTCGCCGGTGGCCCCACCGTGCCGAATCGAACGCTGGGCGTGGGATTGTTCACCGCCGGCGGGATGGCCGGGTTCGCGCTCGGGCCGGTGCTGATCCTCTCCGTGGTCTCGGCGTTCGGGATCGGGGTCACGCCGTGGCTGATGGTTCCCGGCATCCTGTTCGCCGTACTGGCCTTCCTGCTGCTGCCTGACTGGGAGCCGCACGGCCGCCGTCCCCTGCGGACGCTCTTCCGGTTCGGGCTGCTGCGCGGTCCCATCGGGGGGCTCACCCTGGCCACGACCCTGGCGAGCCTGGCCTTCGTGACCTTCACCAGCTCGATGCCCCTCTGGCTGGTCCGTGAGCACGGTGTGGCGGCAGACGCCGGGCTGCTCGGCTGGACGCTCGCCTTGTTCTCGCTGGCCGCGGGGCTTGGCGCGCTGCTCGGTGGCGTGCTCGCGCCGCGGGTCGGCCGCCGGCGCGCGCTGATCGGCTCGCTCGCCGCCGCGCCGGTGCCGCTGATCGCGATCGTGACGCTCGAACCGGGCGGCGTCCCCTACTTCCTCGCCGCCGCGCTGGCCGGCGCCCTGCTGTACGTCGGCAGCCCGGTCACCGTCGTCATCGCGCAGGACCTGGCGCCTGGCGAGCCGGCGAGCGCCGCGGGGATGGTTCTCGGGGTGTCCGCCGCTGCGGCGGGAGCGCTGTACGCGGCTCTGGGCTGGCTCCAGGAGGCCGTCGGGCTCAGCGTCGGCATGGTCACCGGCTTCGCGCTGGCCGTGCCCGCTGCGCTGGTCGTTCTCATGGTGCTGCGGCGTCACCCGCAGGCCGGACGCTGACCCGGCGCCCGCCGCGGTGCTCTGACCGCATGAAGCTGCCGCGGATCGTGCGGCGGGGCAACACGGGTTCGGCGCGCGATGACGCTGCCGGCCTCGGCCGGCCGGAACCATGTTCCGGTGATCGCCCAGCTGGTGCGGGCTGACAAGGCGACGCCCCCTCTCCGCCGCAGCCTGATCGGACGACCCTGGTGGAGAACGTCAGATGCTCGCACTTCGGGCGATGCGGTACAGCACGTTCGGACGCAGTGGCCCTTCGGGCTCGGTGGGGTCGTCGAAGTCGTCGGCCGGGTCCCGGGTCATGCCGATCCGGCGCATCACCGCCTGGGAACGAAGGTTGGTGGCGGTCGTGACAGCGAGGATCTCGGGAAGCTCAAGAGCGTCGAAGCCGTGGGCCAGGACTGTCAGCGCAGCCTCGGTGGCGTAGCCATGGCCCCAGGCCGAGCGGGCGAGCCGCCAGCCGATCTCCACTCCCGTGAACGGCATGTGGTCGTCCACTTCGTCCAAGCCTGCGAAGCCGATGAACTCGCCCGTGGCCTCCACCTCGACCGCCCACCACCCGTAGCCTCGCTGGTCGAACTCGCTCTGAAAGCGCGACACGGAGGCATCGCTCTGTTCGCGGGTGAGCAGGCCGCCCAAGTGCTCCCGGACCTCGGGATCGGCGTTCATGGCCGCCCACGGTTCAAGGTCGGAGTCACGCCATCGGCGCAGGACGAGACGATCGGTACGCAGTTCAGCCATGCGGGTCAGCCAACATGAGCTTCGGCCCTCAGGCAAACGTTTTTGCGTGACACCGCCCCCAGGCACACAGGTCGCTCCTGGGACGAACGGAGCGGCCACCGATCCGGCGAACGTATGCGATCAGCGCGCTAGTCGGCCGTACGGGCCAGGTGGGCGGTGGCGGGGGCCTCGGCCGGCTGTTCGCGGCCGAGCGCGCCGATGCCCGCCGCGAGCAGCAGCGGCACGGCCAGCGCCAGAGCCATCGACAACACCGCGGCGCCCGAGTCGTTGACCAGCATCCCGATCACCCCGCTGACCATCGTGCCGATCAGGCCGGCCCGCAGGGCGGGGGAGTGGCGGAACGCCGCGGGCACCACGCCCGCGCTGGCCTGCTCGGGCCGCAGGATCGCGTAGACGAGGAAGGCCACGGCCGCGATCACGATGGGCATGAGGTTGGGGCTGAGCAGCGTGGCCAGCATGGCCTGGAGCTTGCGGAAGATCACCTCGAACGCCTCGCCGCTGAGCACCTGGCCCACGAACCTGCCCAGGTGCGTCTGCTCGTCGGGCGGACGCAGGTAGTTGAGCACGGCGAACGTCATCACGATCACCGCCCCGGCCACGCAGAACGCCCCCAGCTTCACGATCGAGACCCGCTTGCCGGCCACCAGCAGCGCGGTCACCGCGATGCCCGGCACGAACGCGATCACGCCGCCGAAGTCGCTGCCCATGCCCGAGCCGCCCAGCACCATCGCGAACGCCCCGAGCACCACGATCGCGGCCACCCCGAGCCGCCCCGGCCAGCGGTGGGCGATCACGGTGGTGGCCAGCAGCGTGCCGGTGGCCAGCAGCGCGAACGGGATGTTGCCCAGGCCGTAGTAGCGGGCCCCGACCTCGGCGCTGTAGCCCATGACGCTGTTGAGCTGCAACGTCGTGCCCGTCAGCAGGTCGCCGGCGAGCGTGAGCGCGGTGATACCGGCCACCACGGCGAGCGGGCCGAGCGGACGGCGCCGCCAGGGCCCGCCGAAGGCCAGCGCGGTGACCGCGGCGACCCAGCCCAGCACCCCGGCGACCAGTTGCGGCAGGGTCGACCAGGGCAGCAGGTTGACCAGGTAGCTGGACACCGGCAGGGCGGCCAGCGCGACCGCGGCCAGGCGTACCGGCGACAGGCCCCTGCGCCGCCGCAGCAGCAGGAACGCGACCACGTAGAACAGCACCTGCAACACCGCCACGACGGTGAAGTAGACGCCCTTGACCGACCGGATGGCCTGCGCGGTCGAGTCGGCCCGGCGCAGCCGGTCGATCGTCGCGCCGGCCTCGCCCACCTGCAGCGGCACCCCGACGACCGTGGCCGGCGCCGGCACGCCGAGCCGGGAGAGCACGGTCGCGGTCAGGTCGGGCAGGATCGAGATGTCGGCACGGCGGGTGGAGGCCGCGCCCAGCAAGCGCCCCTGCGCCCCCGGCTCACGCAGCGCGGCCACCCGCAGGTGGGGCACGGAACCATGGTCGGACAGGCCCGCGAGCAGCACGGTGGTGCCGGGCGGCAGGATCGACAGCAGCGCGCCGGCCTTGGCGTCGGCCAGGCGCAGCGCGTCGCGGCGCTCCTTGGGGCCGAGCTGCTCGGGCACCTTGGGCAGCTTGCCGCTGGCCAGGTAGGGGTGGACGAGGTCGTCGACGTCCATGGCGATCAGCGGGCACTGCTCCAGGTCGGCCGTGCGGACCTGGAGGGGGAGGCGTGGTAGCGCTGCACCGCGCCCTGCCGGTCGGCCAGCCCGAGGGCGGCGCCGGGGCCGATCGCGATCGAGCACCGGCCCGCCGCCTTCAGCGCCTCGCCCAGCGTGCCGGCGTTGCGCTGCCCGGCCACGTCGATGAGGTAGCGGTAGTCGGGGATGGCCGCGCCCGCGCCCCGGGTCTCGGGGGCGGGAGGGGCGCCGCAGGCGTATCCGGCGGCTGATCTGGTGCCAGCCGACACCGTGAGCCAGCCGTCGTAGGGGCAGGTGACGTTGCTGACCGTGCGCACCGACAGCGAGCCGATCGCGCTGCCGCGCGTCAGCTCCCACAGGTTGGGCGCGTCGGCCTGGTTGACGTCGTCCCAGGCGAGACCGGAGACGCCGATGAGCGCCACCCTGCCCGCGCCGGGAGCCGAGCCGCCGGCCGTGGCCGTGCCCTGCAGGCCGAGCAGTACGGAACCGGCCAGAACGGCCAGCACCACGAGCGCGCGCCTCACCCCGACGACCTCCCGCGTTCGATGACGTCCGTGGCACGCTAGAGCACGTCGCGATCCGGCGCCACCGGTTCCCCTACCTTCTCACGGGCGGCGGCGGGCGCGGTCCGTCAGCCGCGCACGGGGGTCAGCCAGTGGCGGTAACGGTCGTCGCGCCCGTGCACGGCCGCCTCGTAGGCGTCGGCCAGCTTGCCGGTGACCGGCCCGGGGCCGCCGAACTCGCAGTGGTCGACCGCGCTGACGTGCACGATCCCGGCCGCCGTGCCGCAGACGAAGATCTCGTCGGCCGTGTACAGGTCGGTGCGCAGCAGATCCTCCCTGGTGACCGTCAGCCCGAGGTCGACGGCCAGCCGCGCGACGGTGTCCTGCGTGATGCCCTCCAGCGCGCCGGCGTGCGGCGGAGGCGTGGTCAGGACGCCGTCGCGCACGACGAAGACGTTGGCGCCGGTGCACTCGCTGACGTTGCCGGCCGCGTTCAGCAGCACCGCCTCGTCGAAGCCCGCCTGCATGGCCTCGGACTTGGCCATCACCGAGTTCAGGTAGGGGCCGGTGGCCTTGGCCGCGGTCGGCGTCACGCGGTGGTCGTTGCGCTGCCACGAGCTGGTCATCAGCCGCACGCCCGCCTCCAGCAGCGCGCCCCACTCCCACGACGCGATCGAGACCACCGTCGGGCAGCCGCGCGCCGCCACGCCCATCTCTCCGTAGCCGCGGTGGGCCAGGTGGCGGATGTAGCACGAGGACTGGCCGTTGGCCGCGACCGTGGCCAGCGTGGCCGCGCGCAGCTCGTCCAGCGTGTACGGCAGCGGCATCCCGATGATCCGCGCGCTGCGCGCCAGCCGCCGCAGATGCTCGTCCAGCCGGAACACCGCCGGGCCCTCGGGCGTGTCGAAGGCCCTGGTGCCCTCCAGCACGGCGGTGCCGTAGTGCAGGGCGTGCGTCAGGACGTGCACGCGGGCCTCGCCCCAGGGCACCAGCTCGCCGTCCATCCAGATGTGCTCGGCTTCGCGCATCGTGCCGCTCCTCTCCGTAAATGGCCGCCAACAATCGCAAGATGTAGGCCAATTCATTGATAAGTGGCACAGTAACCGGATAATAGTGGCGTGGGAAGAGAAGAAAACCTTGTCACCCTGGTCCGCGACCGGCTCCGGCTCCACGAGGGCACGGCCAGCCGGCGGCTCGCGGGCGCGCTGACCGACCTGGCCCAGACCGGCGCCATCGCCCCGGGCACCCGCCTGCCCTCCGAGCGCGACCTGGCCCAGGCGGTCGGGCTCAGCCGCGGGACGGTCGCCGCCGCCTTCAACACCCTGTGCGAGGAGGGCCTGTGCGAACGCCGGCACGGCAGCGGCACGTACGTGCTGGGCGTCCCGACGTTCGGCGGCCTGCTCCAGGGCGGCGCGGTGCTGGCCGACCTGTCGACCTCGGTCGTCCCCGACCCCTCGCACCTGGCGGTGCCCCCGCTGGACGCCGCGGCCCTGATGCGCGCGCCGAGCGGCCACGGCTACGACGCCATGGGCGACTCGCGGCTGCGCGCCGTGCTGGCCGCCCTGGACGCCGGGCCGCACCGCGAGATCCTGGTGACCTCGGGCGCCCAGCAGGGCATCGACCTGGCGGCCCGGGTGCTGCTGCGGCCCGGCGACCGCGTGCTGGTCGGCGACCCGGCCTACGGTGGCGCGCTCAGCGTGTTCCGGCGCGCCGGGGCCCACGCCGTGCCCGTGGACCTCACCGACCCCGACGCCGTGCGCGACGCGCTGGCCCGCCACCGTCCGGCCGCCGTGTACGCGCTGCCCGTGGACAACCCGACCGGCCGCGTGGCCGATCTGCGGCACGTGGCCGAGCTGGCCGCCGCGGCGGACGTCCCGCTGGTGGAGGACCGGACCCTCGCGCCCGTGGTGTTCGACGGCCGGACGCCGCCCGGGCCGCTGGCCCTGGCCCATCCGCACGGCACGGTGACGGTGGGCTCGTTGTCGAAGGTGTTGTGGGGCGGCCTGCGGGTGGGCTGGCTCACCGCCCCCGAGCCGCTGCTGGCCCGGCTGCTGGAGGCCAAGCTCGACGCCGACCTGGCCACCAGCGCCGTCTCCCAGCGGCTGGCCGCCGACCTCCTCGACGGCGACCCCGTGCCGGTCTGGCTGGCCGAGCTGGCCCGCCGCCGCGACCACTTCACCGCCGCGCTGTCCGCGCGCCTGCCGTCGTGGACCTGGTCACGCCCCCAGGGCGGCCTGTCGGTGTGGGCCCGCCTGCCGGGCGCCGACACCGACAGGTTCGCCGCCACCGCCCGCGAGCAGGGCGTGGCCGTCGCCCCTGGCTCACTGTTCTCCCCGGACGGCCGCCACCGCGACCGCCTGCGCCTCAGCTTCGCCCTGCCGCCCGCCCTCCTCGACCAGGCGGTCGCCGCCCTGGCCCGCGCGTGGGAGCGGACCGGCCGCTGAGCTGCCCGCCGCGAACACGGCGACGCCACGCCCGGATCCCGGGCGTGGCGTCGACGGAGGAGCGTGGCGGGACGGGCCTCAGCCCTTGCCCACCTTCACCTTCACCGGCTTGCTCTCGTGGTGCTGCCGGTCGAGCGAGGTGATCAGGTACGTGCCCGGCTTGGCCGGGTACGACGCCGCCGTCACCACGGCCGCCAGGTTGCGGGCGTCGCTGGTGTGGCAGTCCTTGCCCGACTCCGGCACCCGGTACACCGCGTAGGCCCGCGCCCCCGCGGACGGCGTCCAGGAGACGGTGGAGCCGCTCACCTTGACGTCGGCCGGCTTGCCGGGGCCTCGCCGCCGCGGTCCTCCATGATCGGCAGCAGCGCCGGACGGCTGTAGTGCTCCTTGGCCACCCGGTCGATCGCGCCGAGCGGGTTGGTCAGGAGCTGCTTGGCGCTGAAGTAGATGTCGCCGTCGACCTGCTCGTAGCGCCGGTTCACCGTCAGGTGCGCCGACAGCTCGCCCGGGTTGGCCCAGGCGGCGTTGGTCCTGGTGCCGACCTGGTAGAGCGCCTGGCCGATGTAGAGCTGGACGTCGGTGCCCTCGACCGCGCCCGCCCACCAGGCCGTCAGCGTCTTGTAGTCGGCCGCCTTGAAGCCGCGCGGCCAGTAGAGCTGCGGCGCGACGTAGTCGACCGTGCCGTCCTCGATCCAGGAGCGGGCGTCGGCGTAGATCGAGTCGTAGGCGGACATGCCGGCCGTGGCCGACCCGTCGGGGTCGTTGGACTTGTTGCGCCAGATGCCGAACGGGCTGATGCCGAACTTCACGTGGTTCTTCGTGTCGTGGACGGCCGCGTCGACCTTGGCCACCAGCTTGTTCACGTTGTGGCGGCGCCAGTCGGCCAGTTTCTGGTCCTTGCCGTACTTGGCGAAGGCCGCCTTGTCGTCGAACGTGCCGCCGCCCCCCGGATAGGGGTAGAAGTAGTCGTCGAAGTGCACGCCGTCGACGTCGTAGCGGCTGACCACGTCGGTGATGACCTTGGTGACGTGCTCGCGCACCTGCGGCAGGCCGGGGTTGTAGTAGAGGCCGCCGCCGTACTTGACCGTCCAGTCGCGGTGCTGCCGGGCCGGGTGGTTGGCCGGGAGCTTGGACAGGTCGGCGCTCTCGGCCGCGCGGTAGGGGTTGAACCAGGCGTGGAACTCCAGGTTGCGCTTGTGCGCCTCCTCGATGAGGAACGGGAGCGGGTCCCAGCCCGGGTCCTTGCCCGCGGTGCCCGTCAGGTACTGCGACCAGGGCTCCAGCGAGGAGCGGTAGAGCGCGTCGGAGGCGGGCCGGACCTGGACGAAGACGGCGTTGAGATTGCGCTTGACCGCGCTGTCGAGGATCTTGACGTACTCGGCCTTCTGGCGGGCCTGGCCGAGGCCCGCGCGCGAGGGCCAGTCGATGTTCTTGACCGTCGCGATCCACACCCCGCGCAGCTGGCGCTTGGGGTAGCGGGGGTCGGGCTTGCAGGCCGCCGTCGCCTCGGCGGTGGCGGGGGCGGTGGTCGTCGTCTTCTTGGTCGCTGCGGGGCTCTCGGTCGCACCGGGGCCGAACACGTAGGCGGCGCTGGTGGTCACGACCGCGAGGGCTGCAGCGGCTAGGAGTGGGCGTCCAGTTCGCATAGTGCAACCCAGTCTGGCAGCTGCTCCCGCGTGATCGGACCTGAAAAAAGAAATGCAGTCGTGATGCTTCTGTTACGAAACGGTAGGTGTGGTGATGAAACGTGCGGGCCGGGAGGGACATGGTGCCCTCCCGGCTCTGCGCCGCTCACTCCGTGGCCGCCACCTTGCTCGCCAGGTTCGGCGGCAGCGGCTCGTAGCGCAGGAACGTGCGCGTGAACGTGCCGGTGCCGTGCGACATCGAGCGCAGGTCGATGGCGTAGCGGGTGATCTCCAGCTCGGGCACCTCGGCCTTGACCAGCGTGCGCCCGGTGCCCACCGGCTCGGTGCCGAGCACGCGCCCGCGCCGCGAGGACAGGTCGGACATCACCGAGCCCACGTAGTCGTCGGCCACCAGCACCGACAGCTCGTCCACCGGCTCCAGCAGCAGGGTCGGGACCTTCGAGGCCGCCTCCTTCAGCGCGAGCTGCCCCGCGATCTGGAAGGCCATGTCGGAGGAGTCGACCGAGTGGGCCTTGCCGTCGTAGAGCGTCACGCGCACGTCCACCATGGGGTAGCCGGCCACCACGCCGCGCTCCATCTGGGCCCGCACGCCCTTCTCCACCGACGGGATGAACTGCCGGGGCACCACCCCGCCCACGATCTTGTCCACGAACTCGAACCCGCCGCCCGAGGGCAGGGGCTCGACCTCCAGGTGGCAGATCGCGTACTGGCCGTGGCCGCCGGTCTGCTTGACGTTGCGGCCCATCGCCTGGCACCTGCCGCCGAACGTCTCGCGCAGCGGCACCCGCAGCTCGATCCGCTCGACCTCGACGCCGTGCCGGTTGGCCAGGCGGTCGAGCAGCACGTCGGTGTGCGCCTCGCCCATGCACCACAGCACGAGCTGCCTGGTCTCGGCGTTGTTCTCCAGGCGCAGCGTCGGGTCCTCGGCCACCAGCCGGCCGAGCGCCTGGGCCAGTTTGTCCTCGTCGGCCTTCGACTTCGCCCTGATCGCCACCGGCAGCAGCGGATCGGGCATCTGCCAGGACGTCATCAGCAGCGGACGGTCGACCTCCGACAACGTGTCGCCGGTCTCGGCCCGCGACAGCTTGGCCACGGCCACGATGTCCCCGGCCGAGCCCTTGGCCGCCGGGCGCTGGGTCTTGCCGAGCGGGCTGGTCAGCGTGCCGATGCGCTCGTCGACGTCGTGGTCCTCGTGCCCGCGGTCGGCCAGACCGTGGCCGGAGACGTGCACGGTCATGTCCGGGCGCAGCGTGCCGGAGAAGACCCGGACGAGGCTGATGCGGCCCACGTACGGGTCGCTGGTGGTCTTGACGACCTCGGCCACGAGCGGGCCGTCGGGGTCGCACGCGATGCCGCCGACCGGCTTGCCGGACAGGTCGGTGATCTCGGGCATCGGGTGTTCCAGCGGCGAGGGGAAGCCCTGGGTCACCAGCTCCAGCAGCTCCGTCATGCCCACCGCGTGGCCGTTGCCCAGCCCGCTGCACAACACCGGGAAGAAGCTGCCGCGCGCGACCGCCTTCTCCAGGTCGCCCACCAGGACCTTGGTGTCGATGGGCTCGCCCTCCAGGTAGCGCTCCATGAGCGACTCGTCCTCGCTCTCCTGGATGATGCCCTCGATCAGCTCGCCGCGCCGCTCCTCGATCTGCGCCTCGTACTCGGCGCCCGGCTCCTTCTCGGTGCGGGCGCCGGTCGCGTAGTTGTAGAACTTCTGCGACAGCAGCCCGATCAGGCCGTTGACGTGCCCGTTGGTGATCACCGGCAGGTAGAGCGGCGCGACGCCGTCGCCGAAGACGTCCTGGCAGGTGACCAGCACGTCGTCGAAGTCGGCGCGCTGGTGGTCGATCTTGGTGATCACCACCGCCCTGGGCATGGCGACCTGGGCGCACTCCTCCCAGAGCATCTGCGTGAGCCCGTCGATCCCCTCGGAGGCCGACACGACGAACAGGGCGGCGTCTGCGGCGCGCAGCCCGGCGCGCAGGTCGCCGACGAAGTCGGCGTAACCCGGGGTGTCGAGCAGGTTGATCTTGATGCCGTTGTGCACGAGCGGCGCCAGAGCCAGGTTGACCGACCGCTGCTGGCGCACCTCGACCTCGTCGAAGTCGCTGACCGTGTTGCCGTCCTCCACCCGGCCCGGCCGCTGGACGATGCCCGTCGCCGCGAGCAGCTGCTCGACCAGGGTGGTCTTGCCCGCTCCCGAGTGGCCGACCAGCACGACATTGCGTATCGCATCCGCCCTGTCGGCCGTGGGTGCCCTGCCCGCGGCTCCCATGGCTCCGCCGGAGTTCCTATCCGCCACTTCGCCTCCCACGTCGTCGGTGCATCCAACGCCGCGCCCGCGCGGAGGGTGTCAGGAACCGCATGGACGCGGTGTGTTCACCAAATACCCCTGTGGCGAATATCACAAGGGGTGCGGGGCAAAGAAAGTGGCCGCTCACGCGATGGCCTACGATCGGACCGCGATGCTCAAACTCCTGCGACCGGCCATGACCCGGATACTCACCCCGCTGGGCAGGGCTCTCGTCGGCCGCGGGATCGGCCCGAACGCCGTCACGGCGATCGGCACCCTCGGCACGGTGATCTCCGCCCTGCTCCTGTTCCCGCTGGGCCAGCTGGCCTGGGGGGCGCTGCTCATCACCGTCTTCGTGCTGTTCGACCTGCTCGACGGCGTCGTGGCCCGGCTCGGCGGCAAGGGGGGCACCGTCTGGGGCGCCTTCCTCGACTCCACGCTCGACCGGGTGGCCGACGCCGCCATCTTCGCCGGCCTGATCCTCTACTTCGTCGCCGCGGGCGACACGCTGATGGCCGGCGTGACGCTGGCCTGCCTCGTCGCCGGGTCCCTGGTCTCCTACGCCAAGGCCAGGGCCGAGGGCCTCGGGCTCACGGCGGACGTAGGGCTGGCCGAGCGTCCTGAGCGGCTGGTCGTGGCCCTGGTCGCGACCTTCTTCTCGGGGATCGGGGTGCCGTACGTGCTGCCGCTCGGGATGTGGCTGCTGGCGGCGGCCTCCACCATCACCGTCGTGCAGCGGGTCGTGCACGTCCACCGGCAGACGAGGGAGCGATGAGCGAGAAGACCTCCATCGGCGACCGCATCGTGGCGGCGGGCTTCGCGGCGGGCTGGAAGCTGGTCCCGCTGCTGCCCGAGCGGCCCACGGCGGCCGTCTTCCGCCTCCTGGCCGACCGGGTGTGGCGCAAGCGCGGCAAGTCCGTGCGCCGCCTGGAGTCCAACCTGGCCAGGGTCACCGGCATCGACGCCGGCAGCGCGGAGCTGCGCGAGCTGAGCAGGGCCGGCATGCGCTCCTACTTCCGCTACTTCCACGAGGTCTTCCGCCTGCCCTCGATCCCGCGACCGGAGATCGTCCGGCGCACCCACGTCATCGGGGCCGAGCACATCCACGACACCCTGGCCACGGGCCGGGGCGTGGTGCTGGCCCTGCCGCACATGGGCAACTGGGACGCGGCGGGCGCCTGGCTGGTCGGCGTCGGCCACCCGTTCACCACGGTCGCCGAGCGGCTGCGGCCCGAGTCGCTGTTCCGCCGCTACGTCGCCTTCCGCGAGGGGCTCGGCATGGAGGTGCTGCCGCTCACCGGCGGCGACGGCCACAACTTCGGCACCCTGGCCGGCCGCGTGCGCAAGGGCGGCGTGGTCTGCCTGCCCGCCGAGCGCGACCTGACCAAGAGCGGCATCGAGGTGCGCTTCTTCGGCGCCACCACCAAGGTGCCGGCCGGGCCGCCGCTGCTGGCCGTCCAGACCGGTGCCGCGCTGCTGCCGGCCACCGTCTACTTCGTGGGCGACGACTGGGGCATCCACATCCACGAGGAGATCCCGGTGCCCGCCGAGGGCACCCGGCAGGAGAAGGTGGCGGCCGTCGCCCAGGCCATGACGGACGTCTTCGAGAAGGGCATCGCCGAGCACCCGGAGGACTGGCACATGTTGCAGCGGCTCTGGCTGGAGGACCTGCCGAGATGAAGGTCGGCATCGTCTGCCCCTACTCCTGGGACATGCCCGGCGGGGTCAAACAGCACATCGACGACCTGGCCCAGGCGCTGATGGCGCAGGGGCACGAGGTCTCGGTCATCGCGCCCGCCGCCGACGACGACGAGCTGCCCCCGTACGTGACGGGCGCCGGCCGGGCGGTGCCGGTGCCCTACAACGGGTCGGTGGCCCGGATGTCGTTCGGGTTCCTGTCGGCCGCGCGGGTGCGGCGCTGGGTGCGTACGGGCGACTTCGACGTGCTGCACATCCACGAGCCGCTGATCCCGAGCCTCGGCGTGCTGGCCTGCTGGGCGGCCAAGGGGCCGATCGTGGCCACCTTCCACGCCTCCTTCACCCGCTCGCGCGCCATCGCGGTGGCCGAGCCGCTGCTGCGCAGCGCGTTGGAGAAGCTGAGCGGCCGCATCGCGGTCTCCGACGCGGCGCGCAAGAGCCTGGTCGAGCAGTTCGGCGGCGACACCGTGCTGATCCCCAACGGGGTGACCGTGGCCCGCTACACCGAGGCCGAGCCGCTGCCCGGCTGGGGCCCCGACGGCGCCACGATCGGCTTCCTCGGCCGCATGGACGAAGAGCGCAAGGGCCTGCCGATCCTGCTCGACGCCTTCAACGCGCTGGCCGCCGAGCGTCCCGGCCTCAAGCTGCTCATCGCCGGGCCCGGCGACGCCAAAGACGTCTACGACAAGGTGCCCAAGCCCTTCCACGAGCGGGTGACCGTGCTCGGCATGGTGAGCGAGGCCGACAAGATCCGCGCCTACCACTCGGTCGACGTGTTCTGCGCCCCCAACACCCGGGGCGAGAGCTTCGGCATCGTGCTGGCCGAGGCCATGGCCTCGGGGGCGACGGTGCTGGCCAGTGACATCCCGGCCTTCCGCAAGGTGCTGGGCGAGGGGCAGGCCGGCGCGCTGTTCGCCAACGGCGACGCCGCCTCCCTCGCCCGCGAGGCCGCCGCGCTGCTCGACGCCCCCGAGCGGCGCGCCAAGCTGGCCGCCGAGGCGCTGGTGGCGGTCAGGAAGTACGACTGGTCCACGGTCGCCCGCGACGTGGTGCGCGTCTACGAGACGGTGACCACCAGCGGCGCCGGCCGGGTGGAGGAGGACCTGTGACCGTCTGCCGAGAGCTCCTGTAGGGATCCGCTGTGACATCCACCATGATCGTGCTGATCGTGGGCATCGTCGTCGTGCTCACGGCCGTCTACATCTCCTGGCGTGCGGGCCGGCTCGACCGCCTGCACATCCGGCTCGAACTGGCCCGCGAGGCACTGGACGCCGCGCTCATGCGGCGCCGGGCCGTGGTGCTCGAACTGGCCGGCTCGCGGCTGCTCGACCCCGCGACCTCGCTGGTGCTGGCCGCCGCCGCCCACGAGGCCAGGATCGCCGGGCCCGAGGAGCGCGAGCACGCCGAGAGCGACCTGTCGCGGGCCCTGCGGGCCGCGGCCGACCAGGAGCGCTTCAGGGAGAAGCTGTCCGAGGCGCCCGGCGGCGGCGACCTGCTGGAGGAGCTCGACGCGGCGGTGGCCAAGGTCGTCTACTCGCGCCGCTTCTACAACAACGCGGTCGGGGTCACCCGTACGGCGCAGCGGCGCTGGCTGGCCCGGATGCTGCGGCTGGCCGGGCACACCGAGTTCCCGGAATTCTTCGAGATCGATGACAATCCGCCCGCAACTATGTCGCCTGAATGACCAAATGTGGGGAGGCCGGTAAGCTTCTCCCGATTTCTGGGCAAAGGCGAGGAGTTGTTGCAAGGTGCGGCTATCCCGGATGATCTCGGTGACTCTGGCAGGGGCGGCCGTGCTCGGGCCCGTCGCGGCCTGCTCGTCCGACGAGCCCCCCGCGTCCGGCAAGGCGCCGCAGGCGGCCACCGCCGCCCCCTCCGAGGAGCCCACCGAGCAGGCCGAGGGGCACCCGTTCACCGGGCAGCCCTACGAGGAGCTCAAGCCGGTGCTCGCGGTGAAGATCGAGAACACCGCCGCGGGCAAGCCCCAGATGGGGCTCAAGAGCGCGGACGTCGTCTACGTCGAGCAGGTCGAGGCCGGCCTGACCCGGCTCATGGCGATCTTCTCCTCGAAGATCCCGGCCAAGGTGGGCCCGGTGCGCAGCGCCCGCATCTCCGACCTGCACATCGTCCCGCAGTTCGGCAAGCCGGCGTTCGCCTACTCCGGCGCGCAGACCAAGATGTTGCCGTTCATCGCCAAGGCCCCGCTGTACGACGTGGGCGACACCCGCAACCCCGGCGCCTACTTCCGCCAGCCGGGCCGCTACGCCCCCTACAACCTGTTCGCCAACACCAAGAAGCTGCTGTCTGGCGCCCCCAAGGCCACCGAGGCCAAGGACATCGGCTTCACCTTCGGCGACGCGCCCGCCGAGGGCGGCGTGGACAAGAAGTCGTACACCGTCAGGTGGCCCGCGGCGCGCTTCACCTTCGCCTGGTCGGAGGCCAAGAAGCAATGGCTGATCTGGCAGGACGGCAAGAAGGACATGGCGGCCGAGGGCGGCCAGCTCGGCGCGCCCACGATCGTCGTGCAGTACACCAAGACCGAGCGCTCGCAGTTCCACGACTTCCACCAGAGCTACACCCCGCTCGTGCACACCACGGGCAAGGGCAAGGCCGTCGTGCTGCGCGACGGCAAAGCCTACGCGGCCAACTGGGAACGGGAATCGGAGGAGACCGGTACGACGTTCACCACTGAGAGCGGCGAGCCGATGAACTTCGCCCCCGGCCAGGTCTGGGTCGCGCTCGCCAGCCGCAAGCCCGTCACCCCTTGATGACCGTTCTGTATAACTTGAGCGGCAAATCCTGACATCGTGGCATGTCGGGGGAGGGGTCCATCAGGACCTACGATGGGTTTGATAACTTACCGTCCGCCCTGAGAGCCCGTGAGGAAGACCGTGTCCAGCACGCCTGAAAGCACCCCCGTCACCGGAACGGCCCGCGTCAAGCGCGGCATGGCCGAGATGCTCAAGGGTGGCGTCATCATGGACGTCGTCACCCCGGAGCAGGCCAAGATCGCTGAGGATGCCGGCGCCGTCGCCGTCATGGCCCTTGAGCGTGTGCCCGCCGACATCCGCGCCCAGGGCGGCGTGTCCAGGATGAGCGACCCCGACATGATCGACGGCATCATCGCCGCCGTGTCGATCCCCGTCATGGCCAAGGCCCGCATCGGCCACTTCGCCGAGGCCAAGGTCCTGCAGTCGCTCGGCGTCGACTACGTCGACGAGTCCGAGGTGCTCACCCCGGCCGACTACGCCAACCACATCGACAAGTGGCAGTTCACCGTGCCCTTCGTCTGTGGCGCCACCAACCTGGGCGAGGCCCTGCGCCGCATCACCGAGGGCGCGGCCATGATCCGCTCCAAGGGCGAGGCCGGCACCGGCGACGTCTCCAACGCCGTCACCCACATGCGCACGATCCGCGGTGAGATCAAGCGCCTCACCTCGCTGCCCGAGGACGAGCTCTACGTGGCCGCCAAGGAGCTGCAGGCCCCCTACGAGCTGGTCGCCGAGGTCGCCAGGAGCGGCAAGCTGCCGGTCGTGCTGTTCACCGCGGGCGGCATCGCCACCCCGGCCGACGCCGCCATGATGATGCAGCTCGGCGCCGAGGGCGTGTTCGTCGGCTCGGGCATCTTCAAGTCGGGCGACCCGGCCAAGCGCGCCGCGGCCATCGTCAAGGCCACCACGTTCTACGACGACGCCGACGTCGTCGCCAAGGTCTCGCGCGGTCTCGGCGAGGCCATGGTCGGCATCAACGTCGACGAGATCCCGCAGCCGCACCGGCTGGCCGAGCGCGGCTGGTGAACCGGCGCGTCGCCGCAGGTCGGCGGCCCGCCGTAGGTCCATGATCGTCGTGTGACGATGAAAAGCTTCGTAAGAGGCGGCATTCGCGAAGGATGTCGCCTCTTTCGTGTTGTCCGCGGTTCACCGGCCTGTCATGCGACTCGGTCAGGCTACGGGCGTCCCTCACCCTTGATCGTCCCGAGGAGCGCACTGTGTCCAAGCTGAACCGCCGGCATTTCCTGGTCACCGGCCTGGCGGCCGGCGCCGCCGCGGCGATCCCCGCCACGTCGGCGAGCGCCGAGCCCGACCCCGCCGCAGAGACCGCGCAGGCACTGGCCTCGCGCGGGCTGTCGACCGACCCGTTCACGCTCGGCGTGGCCTGCGGCGACCCCGATCATGAGGGATTCGTGCTGTGGACCAGGCTGGCCCAGCGGCCGCTGGCCGAGGACGGTTTCGGCGGCATGCCGCAGCGCCCGTTCCCGGTGCAGTGGCAGGTCTACGCCGACGAGCGCGGGCGCCGCGTCGTCCGGTCGGGGGTGGCCGTCGCCGTGCCGGAGTGGGGGCACAGCGTGCACGTCGAGGTCGACCGGCTGAGCTCGGACCGGGACTACTGGTACCGCTTCCGCGTCGGCCCGTACGTCTCGCCCATGGGACGGGCGCGCACGGCCCCGCACCCGCTGTCCTACGGCGGCGCGCTGTCGATGGCCTTCGTCTCCTGCGCCCAGTACGAGCACGGCTGGTTCACCTCCTACCGCAGGCTGGCCGAGGAGCACCCGGACCTGGTCCTGCACCTGGGCGACTACCAGTACGAGTACACCAAGGACACCTACACCATCCCGGGCGGCAACGTCCGCGACCACGAGGGCCCCGAGACCGAGACCCTGGCCGGCTACCGCCAGCGGCACGCCCAGTACAAGGCCGACCCCGACCTGCAGGCCGCGCACGCCGCCGCGCCCTGGCTGGTCGTCTGGGACGACCACGAGCTGGACAACAACTGGGCCGACGAGGTGCCGGAGAAGCCGGAGGTGCCCCAGCCGGACTTCCTGGCCCGCCGCGCCGCCGCCTTCCGCGCCTACTACGAGAACATGCCGCTGCGCCGCACCTCGATCCCGCGCGGCATCGACATGCAGCTCTACCGGCGGATCCAGTGGGGCCGGATGGCCACCTTCCACATGATGGACACCCGCCAGTACCGCGACGACCAGGGCTGCGGCGACGGCTACCGCGACTGCCCGGCCGCGATCGACCCGGCGCGCTCGATCACCGGCGCCGCGCAGGAGCAGTGGCTGATCGAGGGCTTCCACCGCTCGCGCGCCCAGTGGGACATCCTGGGCCAGCAGGTGTTCTTCGCCCAGCGCGACAACAACGCCGGCCCCGCCAAGATCACCTCGATGGACGCCTGGGACGGCTACGTCGCCTCCCGACGGCGCATCACCCAGGGCTGGGTGGACGCCGAGGTCCGCAACCCGGTGGTGCTGACCGGCGACGTGCACGCCCACTGGGCCAGCGACCTCAAGCTCGACTACGACGACCCGACCGGGCCCACCGTGGGCTCCGAACTCGTGGCCACCTCCATCACCACGGGCGGCGACGGCGCGGACTCCGATCCGGCGACGCATCCGTACCTGACGATCAACCCGCACCTGAAGTTCTACAACAACCAGCGCGGCTACGTGCTGACGAAGATCGAGCGCGACCTGCTCACGGCCGACTTCAAGGTCGTGCCGCAGGTGCGCGAGCCTGGGGCGCAGGCGTACACGCGGGCGACGTTCGTGGTGGAGGACCGGGTGCCGGGGGTGCGGCAGACGTACCTGCGGCCGCTGGACCCGGCGATCGGCGCCAGGAAGCAGGTGACGGTGGAGGACACCGTCCGGCTGGAGACCGAACGCCCGTAGCCCTGAGGCAGGCGGCGTCCACGGGGGATGGGACGCCGCCTTTTCTTCGCCCGGAATATTAGCCAGGCTAAGTTAGTTGGGCTAAGCATGAGGGACGATCCCAACCAGATGGCCGAGCAGGTCTCCAAGGTGCTGCGCCACCTGGTCCTGCTGCTGCGGCGCTCCAGCGCCGGCCAGCCCGTCACCACCCAGCAGTACGCCGTGCTCGGCTCGCTCGAACACGGCCCGCGCCGGATGACCGAGCTGGCCGAGGAGCACGCCGTCCAGCTGCCGACCATGACCGTGCAGATCAACCGGCTGGAGTACGCGGGCCTGGTGGCGCGCGGCTCCGACCCGGCCGACGCCCGCGTCAGGACGGTCGAGCTCACCGGAGAGGGCCGCGACCGGCTGTACGCCGTGCGCCGGGCCAGGATCGCCCGCCTCGCCCAGGACCTGGCCGCGCTCACCGACGACGAGCGCGACGTGCTCGCGGCGGCCCTGCCCGTCCTGGCCAAGCTCGGCATCGACAGAACCACCCAGTAAGGGGACACCATGCAAACCGGCGGCGGAATCCTGCGCCAGCCGATGTCCGTCTGGGCCACCGCGTTCGCCGCGGTCGTGGCCTTCATGGGCATCGGCCTCGTCGACCCCATCCTGCCCTCCATCGCCCAAGGGCTGCACGCCACGCCCAGCCAGGTGTCCCTGCTGTTCACCAGCTACTTCCTGGTCACCGCCGTGGCCATGCTGATCACCGGCTGGGTCTCCAGCCGCATCGGCGGCAAGCGCACGCTGCTGGCCGGGCTGGCGCTGGTCGTGCTGTTCGCCGCGCTGGCCGGCACCTCCGGCAGCGTCGCCGAGCTCGTCGGCTTCCGCGCCGGCTGGGGCCTCGGCAACGCCTTGTTCGTGGCCACCGCGCTGGCCGTCATCGTCGGCGCGGCCGGCGGCGGCGCGGAGTCGGCCATCATCCTGTACGAGGCCGCGCTCGGTCTCGGCATCTCCGCCGGCCCCCTGGTCGGCGCGCTGCTCGGCGACTGGAACTGGCGAGCCCCGTTCTTCGGCACCGCCACGCTGATGGCCGCCGGATTCGTGCTGATCGCCACCCTGCTCAGGACGGGGCCGAGGCCCGCGGTGAAGACCAGGCTCAGCGCCCCCATCCGGGCCCTGGCCCACGGCGGGCTGTCCACGACCGCCTTCACCGCCCTGTTCTACAACTTCGCGTTCTTCACGATCCTCGCCTTCACCCCGTTCATCCTGCACATGTCGCCGTACGGCATCGGCGCGGTGTTCTTCGGCTGGGGCGTCTGCGTGGCGCTGGCCTCGGTGTTCGGCGCGCCGCCGCTGCAGCGCAGGATCGGCTCGGTGAACGTGCTGCACCTGGCCCTGGGCCTGCTCGCGCTCTTCCAGGTCGGCATCGCCGTGTCGGGGACGGCCGGGGCGCACGCCGGGATCGTCGTGTTCACCGTCCTGTCCGGCATCCCGATCGGACTGAACAACACCGTCTTCACCGAGTCGGCCATGGAGGTCTCCGACGCCCCGAGGCCCGTCGCCTCGGCCGGGTACAACTTCGTGCGCTGGATGGGCGGCGCGCTGGCGCCGTTCATCGCGACCAAGCTCGGCGAGGAGATCGGCATCGCCGTCCCCTACGTCGTCGGCGCCGCCTGTTGCGCGATCGGCATGACCTTCCTGTACGCCCGTCGCCACCACCTGAGCGCCCTGGCCCGCGTGGACGCCGTGCAGGCCGCCGCCTGACCCCGCTTTTACGCCAGAGTGCTCTGGTAGGAAGATGCCGGGCCATCATGGTGTTGAATTGTCGGAAACCGGACCTTAACGGAAGGATCGCTGTGCCCACGATCGGTGTACTCGCTCTCCAGGGAGACGTGCGCGAGCATGCGCGCATGCTCCAGGAGGCCGGCGCGTCGGCCGTCGCCGTGCGCCGCCCGGCCGAGCTCGACGCGGTCGACGGCCTGGTGATCCCCGGCGGCGAGTCGACCACCATGTGGAAGCTCGCCGACACCTTCGACATGCTGGAACCGCTGCGGATGCGGATCAAGGAGGGCCTGCCCGCCTACGGCTCGTGCGCCGGCATGATCATGCTGGCCGACCGCATCGAGGACGGCATCGAGGGCCAGCAGACCCTGGGCGGCATCGACATGGTGGTCAGGCGCAACGCCTTCGGCCGCCAGGTGGACTCGTTCGAGTCGGACCTGGACTTCGCCGGCGAACGCGTACACGCTGTGTTCATCCGTGCTCCGTGGGTGGAATCGGTCGGCACCGACGTTCAGGTGCTGGGCACGGCCGAGCCTGGGGATAGGATCGTCGCGGTCCGTCAAGGGCCGTTGCTCGCGACGTCGTTCCACCCCGAGCTGACCGGGGACACGCGCGTGCACCGTTACTTCGTAGACATGGTGAGGGAGCTCTAGGTAATGTCCGGCCACTCCAAATGGGCGACGACGAAGCACAAGAAGGCCGCGCTCGACGCCAAGCGCGGCAAGCTGTTCGCGAAGCTCATCAAGAACATCGAGGTGGCGGCACGGACCGGTGGCCCTGACCCGGACGCCAACCCCACACTCTTCGACGCCATCTTCAAGGCCAAGAAGAACTCCGTGCCCAACGACAACATCGAGCGGGCGCGCAAGCGCGGCGGCGGCCTGGAGGCCGGCGGCGCCGACTGGCAGACCATCACGTACGAGGGCTACGCGCCCGGCGGCGTCGCGGTGCTCATCGAGTGCCTCACCGACAACCGCAACCGCGCCGCCTCCGAGGTCCGCGTCGCCCTGACCCGCAACGGCGGCTCGCTGGCCGACCCGGGCTCGGTGTCCTACATGTTCAACCGCAAGGGCGTCGTGATCGTGCCCAAGAACGGCCTCGACGAGGACACCGTCCTGATGGCCGTGCTCGACGCGGGCGCCGAAGAGGTCAACGACATGGGCGACTCCTTCGAGGTCGTCTCCGAGGCCGGCGACCTCGTGCCGGTCCGCAAGGCGCTCCAGGAGGCGGGCATCGACTACGACTCCGCCGAGTCGAGCTTCCTGCCGACGATGAGCGTGCCGCTCGACGAGGAGGGCGCCAAGAAGGTGTTCCGCCTGATCGACGCGCTCGAGGACAGCGACGACGTCCAGAACGTCTGGGCCAACTTCGACGTCTCCGACGACGTCCTGGCCGCCCTGGACTGACCCCGCGCCACCGAGGGCCCGGGGGCGACCCCGGGCCCTCACCCTTTCCCGGGGCCGGTTTCCGTCCTTGACCTGGCGCTTGCCGGGCTCGGGGGCGTTCGACACCAAATGCCCACCCGGCCGTTACGCGTGCGCCCGCGCCCTGACGCGGCTAGGGTCGGGCGACGTGAATTCCCCCATCCCACCGACCCCCGTCCCCGTGCCCCCGGCCGCCCGGCCCCCGGCGTCCTACCGCGCGCTGGGCTGGCTGCTGGCCGTGCCCGCGCTGCTCGGCACCCTGATCACGCTGGTCCTGCCGACGGTCCAGACGCTCGTGCTCAGCCTGCACAGCGGCGGCGTGCTGCAGCCGAGCAGGTTCGTGGGCCTGGACAACTACGGCAAGGTGCTGGGCGGGGAGGAGTTCTGGCGGGCGCTCGGCTTCACGCTCTCGCTGACCGCCGGGCCGCTGCTGGTGGCCGTCGTCGTGGGGCCGCTGCTGGCGCTGGCGCTCGACCTGGGCGGCCCCCTGCTGCGGCGCGCGGGCCTGGTCGTGTTGTCGCTGGCGATCGTCACGTTCTCGCCGATCGGCGTGGCGGCGGCCTGGCTGCGGGGGACGATGCCCGACGGTCCGGGCATCGCCACGCTGGCCGAGGGCCTGCGCGACCCCGCCACGGCCCCGGGGACGTTGCGGCTCGTCGTCGTGGCCGCCACCTTCGGGGTGGTGTGCGCGCTGGCGCTGACGGCGTTCCTGCCCGCGCTGCGCGGCGGCACCGCCGGGCGCGCCACGGTCGTGGTGGCGGTGCTGGTGGCGCTGGCCACCGTCGCCGTGGGGGCGCAGGCGTTCTCGATCGGCATGGCGCTCACCCGGGGAGGCCCTGAGCGCGCCACACAGACCCTCGCGGGCCTCCAGTACGACTTCGCCTTCAGAATGGCCCAGTTCGGCCCTGGCGCGGCCGTCGCGGCTCTGACAGGCGTACTTCTCGGCGTGCTCGGCATCGTCGCCGTGGTCGTCGCCGTGGCCGCCCGCCTCCGTGTCACCGTGCTCCCGAAGCGGAATCGGCGTGGAGCGTTCCCCGCCGCGGATTCCGGGCGGGTCTTGGATTCCGGGCAGGTGCGGGCCGGAGGGGGCGTCGTCGCCGGGGCCGTGGCGCTGGTGCTGGTGGTGGCCGTCGGGCTGGTCTGCGCCTGGCCGTGGATCTCCGGCGTGCTCGCGGGCGGCGACGGCGCCGCATCCGGCGGGTTGCGCGCGCAGGTCAACACCTGGGTCCCCGCCGTGGTGGGCGCGCTGGTGTCGGTCGGCGTCGCCTACCTGGCCGCCCTCGGCATCGGTGGCCTGCGCCCCCTCGGCGCGCGCAGCGAGTGGCTGCTGCTGCCGTTCGCGCCCTGGCTGTTCGTCGGCACCGGCCCCCTCGGCGTGGCCGACTGGCAGAACATGCGCAATCTGCGCCTCGTGGACACCTTCTTCGCCCTCTTCCCGCCGCTGCTGGTCAGCGTCCCGGCGCTGCTGGTGCTGACGCTGCTGTGCAAGGGGCTGGCCGAGCGGAACGACAGGGACTTCTTCGGCGGCGTCCTGCTGCCGTCCCTGCCCATGGCGGGCGTGCTGGCCGGCGCCGTCACGCTGGTCAACGCCCAGGACGTGCTCTGGCCGCTGCTCGTGGCCCAGAACCCGGAGCTGTTCACCGTGCCCGTCACGCAGATGGGCCTGCTCGGCGGCTACCACGGCGTCCCCGACGTCGGCGCGAGCACCCCGCTGCTCGTCGTCGCGGTCGCGCTGGCCGCCGTCGTGGCCGCCCAGCTGCTGTACCTCGACAGGCTCGCCATCAGCGTAAACGGTTCGCGACCCGCCCGTACCAGCCCGTAGGTTGAGGGGTTGTGGAAATTCGCGATCTCACCCCCGACGACCTCGACGACGTTCTCGACCTGCGTAAACGTTCCTTCGGCCCGATCTCCGGCGCGGAGGCCGAGCGGTGGCGCCACACCGTGACGCCCACGCTCGGCGAGGGCCGCTACCTGGGCGCGTTCGAGGGCGGCAGGCTCGCCGCCTCGGCCCGGCTGCGTGGCTTCACCCAATGGTGGTACGGACGTCCGCAGCCCATGGCCGGCGTCGCGGGGGTCACCGTCAACCCGGAGGACCGCGGCCACGGCGTCGGCACCGCGATCATGCGCGCCGTCATCGACCGCGCCGCCGCCCACGGCGACGCCGTCTCGGCGCTCTACCCGGCCACCACGCCCCTGTACCGCTCGCTCGGCTACGAGCACGCCGGAGCCAGGCACATGATCACGCTGCCCGCCGAGTCGCTGCGCCGCATCAGGCCGTCGGGCGAGGTGAAGCTGCGCCGGATGGGCCCCGGCGACGCCGCCGAGGTCGTCTCCCTGCTCCACCGGACGCACGAGGCGGCACGTTCCAGCGGCCCCGTCGCCTGGGACGAGAACGCCTGGCGCGTCTGGCTGTCCAACGAGGACGACTTCCTCTACCTGGCCCCCGACGGCTACCTCGTCTACCGCTGGAACGGCGACGACATGCACGTCGAGAACCTGGTCGCCGGGTCCGGGGAGACGGCCAGGGCGTTCTGGTCGATGGTCGGCAGCTCGTCGTCCATCGCCAGGAAGGTCACCGCGCCGGTCGCCCCCGACGACCCGGTGCTGTGGCTGCTCGGTGAGCGCTCCACCGACCACGTCACGCAGGTGCGCTGGATGTTCCGGGTGCTCGACGTGGCCGCGGCCGTCGAACGCAGGGGCTTTCCCGCCGCCGTGACGGGCGGGGCCGTGGTCTCCGTGGACGACCCGCTGCGCGGCGGCGGCTCCTTCCGGCTGGAGTTCTCCGGCGGCGCCGGCACGGCCGTCCCGGACGCCCCGGCCGCCGGCGGGGGCGCGGCGCTGAGCGTGGGCGGCTTCTCCGCCCTGTACGCGGGCGTGCCCACCGCGACGCTGCGCAGGACCGGCCTGATGTCCGGCGACGACCGTCACGACGAGCTGCTCGACACGGCCTTCGCCGCCAAGCCGTACATGCTCGACTACTTCTGACGGGCCCGCCCGCCGTTCGCGGCGGGCGATTCACGATGCGCGGCCAGCTCAGCCGGGGTAGAGTCTCGTGCCGAACAGATGTTCGGCGGCGCGGGAGGCAAGCCGGTGCGGGTGATGGGCGTCGATCCGGGGCTGACCCGGTGCGGCCTGGGCGCGGTCGAGGGGCGGCCGGGCGCGCCGCTGTCGCTGGTGGCCGTCGGTGTGGTGCGCACGGGCGCCGACGAGGAGCTCGGCGCCCGGCTGGTCGGCATCGAGGCCGGCATCGAGCGTTGGCTCGACGAGGTCCGTCCCGACGCCGTGGCCGTGGAGCGCGTCTTCGCCCAGCACAACGTCCGCACGGTCATGGGCACCGCGCAGGCCGCCGGGATCGCCGTGCTGTGCGCGGCCCGGCGCGGGCTGCCCGTCGCCCTGCACACGCCCTCGGAGGTCAAGGCCGCCGTCACCGGCAGTGGCACGGCCGACAAGAAGCAGGTCGGCACGATGATCACCCGGCTGCTGCGGCTGGCCGAGATGCCCAAGCCGGCCGACGCCGCCGACGCGCTGGCCCTGGCCATCTGCCACATCTGGCGCGGCGGCGCCCAGCACCGGCTGGCCGAGGCCATGGCCCGCGCCGGCAAGGGGCGCTGACCCGTGCGGAGATCGCGGGCTGACCGTTTCGTGGAGAAGGAGATCGAGTCGTGATCGCGTCGGTGGCGGGCAGGGTGGCGTCGGTCGCGCCCGACGGAGCCGTGATCGAGGTCGGGGGCGTCGGCATCCTCGCCCACTGCACCCCCGGCACGCTGGCCACGCTGCGCGTGGGCGAGCAGGCCAGGCTGGCCACCTCGCTGGTGGTGCGCGAGGAGTCGCTGACCCTCTACGGCTTCGCCGGTGACGACGAGCGGGCCGTCTTCGAGATGCTGCAGACGGCCAGCGGCGTCGGCCCCAAGCTGGCGCTGGCGATGCTCGCCGTCCACACGCCCAACGCGCTGCGGGTGGCCGTGGCCGCCGCCGACCTCAAGGCGCTCACGCGGGTGCCGGGCATCGGGCAGAAGGGCGCCCAGCGCATCGTGCTGGAGCTGAAGGACCGGCTCGGCACCCCCGAGGAGGCCGTCAACGCGGCGATCGGCGGTGAGCGGCGCGCCGCCCTGTGGCGCGAGCAGGTGCACTCCGGCCTGGTGGGCCTGGGCTATTCGGGCAAAGACGCCGACGAGGCCGTGGCCGGGGTCGCGCCCGAGGCCGAGGCCGACCTCGCCGCCGGGCGTCAGCCGCAGGTGGCCGCGCTGCTGAAGGCCGCGCTCCGGTCCCTCAGCGTAAGATGATCATGAAGTCCGAGACGACGTCCCGGCGCGCGGGAAGGAGCGGTGGCCATGGACTATGAGCGCGAGCTGGTCTCCGCCGACGCCGGCGGCGACGAGCTGCAGATCGAGGCGGCGCTGCGGCCCAAGCGGCTGGGCGAGTTCATCGGCCAGGGCCGGGTGCGCGAGCAGTTGTCCCTGGTGCTGGAGAGCGCCATGCGCCGGCAGCGTCCGCCCGACCACGTGCTGATGAGCGGGTCGCCGGGCCTGGGCAAGACCACGCTGGCCATGATCATCGCGGCCGAGCTCAACATGCCGCTCCGCATCACCTCCGGCCCCGCCCTCGAGCGGGCCGGCGACCTCGCCGCCATCCTGTCCACGCTGACGGAGGGCGAGGTGCTGTTCATCGACGAGATCCATCGCATGGCCAGGCCCGCCGAGGAGATGCTCTACCTGGCCATGGAGGACTTCCGGGTCGACATCGTCGTGGGCAAGGGGCCGGGCGCGACCGCGATCCCGCTCGACATCGCACCGTTCACGCTGGTCGGCGCCACCACGCGGGCCGGGCTGCTGCCGGCGCCGCTGCGCGACCGGTTCGGGTTCACCGCCCACATGGACTTCTACGAGGTCGGCGAGCTGGAGCAGGTGCTCCACCGGTCGGCGCGGCTGCTCGGCGTCGTCCTGCCCGAGGAGGCCGCCCACGAGATCGCCCGGCGGTCGCGCGGCACGCCCCGCATCGCCAACCGGCTGCTGCGCCGCGTCCGCGACTTCGCCGACGTGCGCGCCGACGGCGTGATCGATCGGGACATCGCCTCGGCGGCGCTCAACCTTTACGAAGTCGACGCCGAAGGGCTCGACCGGCTCGACCGGGCGGTGCTCGGGGTGCTGCTGCGCAAGTTCGGCGGCGGTCCCGTCGGCCTGTCCACGCTCGCCGTGGCCGTGGGGGAGGAGCCCGAGACCGTCGAAGTGGTGGCCGAGCCGTTCCTCGTCCGGCAGGGGCTGCTGGCCAGGACCCCGCGAGGCCGGGTCGCGACCGCTTCCGCCTGGACACACATGGGTATGACACCACCGCCGGACGCGTTCGGGGCCGCCGTTTCACCGTGATCACGAAACGGTTGCAACCATTTCAAATCGGGAACTTCCCCGCGCGCCGAATCGCTGCCTCGTTGCCGCGTTTCATAACAAGCGCCTACACTCCGTGGCTTGGCTGGCTGTGTAGGCTGACGGGCTGAGCGGCGCGGCCCGAGAGCTACGCAACGGAATTTCCGGCGCGAGGCCGGTGTCAAATTCTTGAACGACTATGGAAGGTCGCCCCTATGGACATGGGACAACTCGGAAGTATCCTGCCGCTGATCCTTCTGGTGGTGGTGTTCTACTTCCTGCTGATCCGTCCGCAGCGCAAGCGCCAGCAGGAAGCGCAGCAGATGCAGAACTCCTTGACCCCGGGCGCCCGCGTCATGACCACGACCGGCCTGTTCGCCACGGTCGTCGCGGTGGACAACGAGGACGTCGTGCTGGAGGTCGCGCCCGGCATCGAGACGCGCTGGGTCAAGGCGGCCATCGGCCGTGTGGTCCAGCCCGGTGACGCTCCGGTGGTGGCCGACGAGCCGGTCGCGACCGACCTCGCCGACGGTGAGGCCAAGGAGTCCGACGCGACCGTCGAGCCCAACGGCGATCAGGGCTCCAGCAGCAAGCAGTCCTGACTAAGCTCTGCGACAAACCCCTATCTGAGAGAATCGACGACCAGTGGCCCGACCGACCAGCCGCCACAGCCGACCAGGGCGCACGCTCTTGGTGCTGCTGGCGCTCATCCTCGCCCTGGGCGGGACGATGTTCCTGCAGAAGGCGTTCACGCCGAAGCTGGGACTCGACCTCGCCGGCGGAACGACGGTGACGTTGTCACCCGTGACCCAGTCCGGTCAGTCTCCGCCTGAAGAGATCCTCGACCGCGCGGTCAACATCATCCGCGACCGGGTCAACGGCACCGGCATCTCCGACGCGGAGGTCGCCAAGTCCGGCGACAACATCATCATCTCCATCCCGGGCGTCGGACAGAGCGAGGCCATCAAGCTGGTCGCCACCACGGCGGAGCTGCGCTTCCGCCAGGTGCTCGCCATGGAGGCCACGCAGGTCCCGCAGAACCTGACCACCGAGGCGCCCACGCCGGGCGCCTCGCCCTCTGCCAAGCCGTCCTCGACCGCCAGGCCGTCGGGCAAGCCGTCCGGCACGCAGTCGGCGACCACGCCGAGCGCGTCCCCGACCGGCAAGGCGCTGTCGTCCGCGCTGACCGCGCCGACGCCGGGCGCCACGCCCGAGGCCACGCAGACCGGGCGCGACCGGACGGCCCAGGACCAGACGGGCCAGAAGCAGAACACCAAGGGCCGGAACGCCACGCCGACGCCGTCGCCGAGCACGCCGCCCACGCAGCCGAACCAGGACCCCAACGCGGGCATCAACACCCAGGGCATCGACCCGGCGGTGCTGCAGCAGTTCCACAAGCTCGACTGCGCCGACCCCAAGAACCGCGGCCAGGGCGTCCAGGACGACCCGAACAAGCAGTACGCGGCCTGCGAGACCGACGGCAGCTTCAAGTACGTCCTCGACGTCGCCAAGGTCGTCGGCACCGACATCGACACCGCCTCGGCGGGCGTGCGCCAGGGCACCGTGGAGTGGATCGTCCAGCTCGACTTCAAGAGCAAGGGCGCGGGCGAGTGGAGCAAGCTCACCACCACCGCCTACAACGCCCAGGAGCCGCGCAACAAGGTGGCGGTCGTCCTCGACGGCGTGGTCATCACGGCCCCGAACATCATCAGCCCGATCCCCGGCGGCCGCGCCGAGATCACCGGCGGCTTCGACCAGGTCAGCGCCACCAACCTGGCCGACCAGCTCAAGTACGGCGCCCTCCCGCTGAAGTTCCAGCGCAGCTCGATCGACACCGTGTCCTCGACGCTCGGCGCCGACCAGCTCGAAGGCGGCCTGATCGCCGGCATCATCGGCCTCGCCCTGGTCGTCGTCTACTCGCTGCTGTACTACCGCGGCCTCGGCATCGTGGCCGTGCTGAGCCTCGTCGTGGCCTCGATCCTGACGTACACGGCGGTGGTCGTGCTCGGCCACAACGCCGGTTTCCGGCTCTCGCTGCCGCACATCATCGGCCTGGTGGTCTCGATCGGCATCACCGCCGACTCCTTCATCGTGTATTTCGAACGCATACGTGATGAGATGAAGGAAGGTCGGCGGACGCTTCGCGCGGCCGTCGAGGTGGCCTGGGTCCGTGCCCGGCGCACGATCCTGATCGCCGACGCCGTCATGTTCATCGCCGCCATCGTGCTGTACTTCCTGGCGGTGGGCGGTGTGGCCGGGTTCGCCTTCGCGATGGGCCTGACCACGCTGATCGACATCGTGGTGGTGTTCATGTTCACCAAGCCGTTCATCGCCCTGCTGGCGAGGCTGAAGTTCTTCGCCAAGGGGCACCCGCTGTCCGGCCTCGACGCAGAGCGCATGAGCACCGAGCCGGCCGCCACGACCACTCCGCAGGAGGCCTGAGATGGGACTGGGGCGTCGCCTCTACCGCGGCGAGATCGATGTCGACTTCGTCGGCCAGTGGAAGCTCTGGTACAGCCTGTCCGGCCTGCTGCTGGTCGTCTCCCTGGCCGGCATCCTGTTCAACGGGCTCAATCTGGGCGTCGAGTTCAAGGGCGGAACGGTCTTCACGTTCCCGGCCAGCAGCGGCACCGTCGAGGAGGTCCGCGAGGACTTCCGCGCGCAGGGCGCCCACCAGGTGATCGTGCAGCGGGCCCGCGACAACTGGCGGGTCACCACCGAGACCCTGTCGGAGTCGACGCTCAACCAGATGCAGACCACGATCGCCAAGGACTACAAGGTCCCGGTCAAGGACGTCAGCGTCCAGTCGATCGGCGCCTCCTGGGGCGGTGAGGTCTCCCAGAAGGCCTGGATCGGCCTGGGCGTCTTCATGCTCGCGATCATCCTGTACCTGTCGATGGCGTTCGAGCCGAAGATGGCGTTGTCGGCGATCGTCGCGCTCATCCACGACCTCGTCATCACCGCCGGCGTCTACGCCTGGTCGGGCTTCGAGGTCACGCCGGCGACGCTGCTGGGCTTCCTGACCATCCTCGGTTACTCGCTCTACGACGCGGTCGTGGTGTTCGACATGATCAAGGAGGTCACGGCCAAGCTGGGCACGACCTCCAAGATGACGTACTCCATGGCGGCCAACAACGCGCTCAACCACACGCTGATCCGGTCGCTGAACACCTCGCTGGTCGCGATCCTGCCGGTGGCGGCCATCCTGTTCATCGGCACCACGCTGCTCGGCGCGGGCACGCTGAAGGACCTGTCGCTGGCCCTGTTCGTCGGCATGCTCGTCGGCACCTACTCGTCCCTGTGCGTGGCCACGCCGATGCTGGTGACGCTCAAGGAGCGGGAGCCGAAGTACCAGGCCATCGCGCGCCGGCTCGCCTCCACCTCCGGCAAGGGGGCGAAGGGTTCCAAAAGCGCAGCCGTAGCGAAGGGCTGAGCCCGCTTCGGGTTCGTCCCGGCGCCCCCGTCCGTCAGGGCGGGGGCGTCGTCGCGTTCAGGGGGCCGTGCGGCGCCGGAGGGGGTCGTGGGGCACCCGGGGCAGGACCTGGCCCCGGCGGGCGCCTGAGGCCGTCACAGGCCGTCCGGGACGGTGGACGGTCCGAGGAGGGTCCGGAGTAGGCCATCATGGAGCGCGGCACCCACGAGGAAGGCGATGGAAGCACGATGAGCGAGCTCAGCCAGTTGATCCTGGACCGGATCAGGGACGTCCCCGACTATCCCAAGCCCGGCGTGCTGTTCAAGGACATCACCCCGCTGCTCGGCGACCCGATCGCGATGGCGGCCGTGGTGGACGAGCTGGCCGGCCTCGCCGAGGTGGACAAGATCGTCGGCATCGAGGCCAGGGGCTTCATCCTGGCGGCGCCGGTGGCCTACCGGGCGGCGGCCGGGTTCGTCCCGGTGCGCAAGAAGGGCAAGCTGCCGGCCGCGACGCTGGAGGAGTCCTACGACCTGGAGTACGGCTCGGCCACCATCGAGGTGCACCGCGACGCCTTCGCGCCCGGCGACCGGGTGCTCATCGTCGACGACGTGCTGGCGACCGGAGGCACGGCCAAGGCCACCATCGAGCTCGTCGAGCGGGCCGGCGCGCACGTCGTCGGCATCGCGGTGCTGATGGAGCTGGCGTTTCTCAAGGGGCGCGAGCGCCTGCCGGCCGTCGACCTGCACTCCCTGGTGATCGTCTGAGACGGCCCGAGCGAGTCGGGGTTCACAGCCTGGATACACTGGGGGGATCTGGACTCGATCGTGAGGAGTCTGAGTGCCCCGTGATGTGGTCGCGCCCGACGTAACCGACGCTGGTAATGCCGACGCGCCCGGCGTTCCTGCGGTGCGTCGACGGCGGTTTGGGGGTGGGGCCATGAATCCGGTGCTGGAGCCGCTGTTCCGCACGGTCCGGGCCACCCATCCCAAGGCCGATCTGCGCCTGATCGAACGCGCCTACGACATGGCCGCCTACCACCACCGCGACCAGAAGCGGAAGTCGGGCGACCCGTACATCACCCACCCGCTCGCCGTGGCGACGATCCTGGCCGAGCTGGGCACCGACGACGAGACGTTGTGCGCCGCGCTGCTGCACGACACCGTCGAGGACACCGCCTACAGCCTCGACGAGCTGCGCGGCGACTTCGGCGACACGATCGGCTCGCTGGTCGACGGCGTCACCAAGCTGGACAAGGTCAAGTTCGGCGACGCGGCGCAGGCCGAGACCGTGCGCAAGATGGTCGTGGCGATGTCGCGCGACATCCGCGTGCTCATCATCAAGCTCGCCGACCGGCTCCACAACATGCGCACCATGCGCTACCTGCCCGAGCACAAGCGCCACCAGAAGTCCCGCGAGACGCTGGAGATCTTCGCGCCGCTGGCCCACCGGCTCGGCATGAACACGATCAAGTGGGAGCTGGAGGACCTCGCGTTCGCCATGCTCTACCCCAAGCGCTACGACGAGATCGCGCGCATGGTGTCCGAGCGCGCGCCGCGGCGCGACCTGTTCCTGCAGGAGGTCATCGAGAAGGTCTCCGGCGACCTGCGCGAGGCCAAGATCCGCGCGGTGGTCAAGGGCCGGCCCAAGCACTACTACTCCGTCTACCAGAAGATGATCGCCCGCGACGTCGCCTTCGACGACATCTACGACCTGGTGGGCATCCGGGTCCTGGTCGACAGCGTGCGCGACTGCTACGCGGCGCTGGGCACGATCCACGCGCGCTGGAACCCGGTCCCCGGCCGGTTCAAGGACTACATCGCGATGCCCAAGTTCAACATGTACCAGTCGCTGCACACCACGGTGATCGGTCCTGAGGGCAAGCCGGTCGAGCTGCAGATCCGCACCCACGCGATGCACCACAGGGCCGAGTACGGCGTGGCCGCCCACTGGAAGTACAAGGAGGAGGTCGGCGCGCCGGGGCCGACCGGCAAGGTCAAGCCGGGCAGCGACATGGCCTGGCTGCGCCAGCTGCTCGACTGGCAGAAGGAGACCTCCGACCCGGGCGAGTTCCTGGAGTCGCTGCGCTTCGACCTGTCGGTCTCCGAGGTCTACGTGTTCACCCCGAAGGGCCAGGTCATCGCCCTGCCCGAGGGCGGCACGCCGGTCGACTTCGCCTACGCCGTCCACACCGAGGTCGGGCATCGCTGCATCGGCGCGCGCGTCAACGGGCGGCTGGTGCCGCTGGAGTCGCGGCTCGGCAACGGCGACACGGTCGAGATCTTCACCTCCAAGTCGCCCGACGCCGGGCCGTCGCGCGACTGGCTGAAGTTCGTCAAGTCCGGCCGGGCCCGCAACAAGATCCGGCAGTGGTTCTCCAAGGAGCGCCGCGAGACCGCGATCGAGGCGGGCAAGGAGGCCATCGGCCGCGCCATGCGCAAGCAGGGCCTGCCGCTGCAGCGCCTGATGTCCGGCGAGGCGCTGCTGGCGCTCGCCCGCGACCTGCGCTACCCCGACGTCTCGGCGCTCTACGCGGCCGTGGGGGAGGGGCACATCGCCGCGCAGGCGGTCGTGCAGAAGCTCGTGGCCTCGATCGGCGGCGTGGAGAGCGCCGAGGAGGACATCGCCGAGACGTCCCTGCCGACCCGGCTGCGCGGCCGTCCGCGCGGCGGCGGCGCGGGCGTGGTCGTGGCGGGCGACGCCGACGTGTGGGTGCGCCTGTCCAAGTGCTGCACGCCGGTGCCCGGCGACGAGATCGTCGGCTTCGTCACCCGCGGCCACGGCGTGTCCGTGCACCGCGCCGACTGCACCAACGTCCAGCAGCTCAGGGAGCAGCCCGACCGGCTGGTCGAGGTGAGCTGGTCGCCCGGCGACGACAGCGTGTTCCTGGTGGCCATCCAGGTCGAGGCGCTCGACCGGCCGCGCCTGCTGTCCGACGTCACGCGCACGCTGTCCGACCAGCACGTCAACATCCTCAGCGCGTCCGTGACGACCTCGCGCGACCGGGTGGCGATCAGCAAGTTCACCTTCGAGATGGGCGACCCGAAACACCTGGGCCACGTGCTCAAGGCCGTGCGCAGCATCCAGGGCGTCTTCGACGTCTACCGGGTGAGCGGCGCCGGCAGCTGAGCGGCCGGCCGTTCGCGGTTCAGCCCTTCAGGTCCGGCAGGTCGACCACGATCGCCTCCTGCGTGCTGCGCGCGATCACCACGACGGCCTCCCGCTCGGGGTCGGGGTTCTCCTCGCGGTGCGGGGTGTAGGGCGGCACGTAGACGTAGTCGCCGGGGGCCGCCTCGATGCGCCGCTCGCGGCCGTCCTGGAGGAAGACGAAGCGCGGGGCGCCGCTGACGACGTAGATGGCGGTCTCGGAGGCGCCGTGATGGTGGTCGGAGGAGCGGGTGGCGGGCGCGACGTGCGTCTGGCCCATCCACAGGGCCGACGAGCCGGCCGTGGCCCCGCTGACGGCGGCCAGCCTGCGCATCCCGGCGCTCTGCGCCGTGTCGCCCGACAGCGCGTCTGAGGCGATGTGACGCAGCGGGAGGTGGAAGGGGTCGCCCTCGGCCCGGTAGCCCTCCCACAGGCGCCCTCCGGCCCGTTCAAGCACGCCTGAGGCCACCGAGGTCAGCAGTGCCGGGTCGGAGTGGGCCGCCAGCAGCTCGTCGGCCAGCGCCGGGTCGTGCTCGCGCAGCTCGCGCAGCAGCCACTTGCCGTTGCCCCGCCACCTGCCGCCCACGTCGAGGGCCAGCCTGGCGGTCTCCTGGACCACCTGCCAGCGGATGAAGAGCTGCTCGCCGGGATCGGTCGCGCCGGCCAGGTCGTCGAGCAGGTCGGACAGGCCGTACCGGGCCTGCTCGGCGCGGGCCGCGGCCAGGCCGCCGGGCCCGGCGGCCAGCCGGTCGCCGAGCGCCGTCTGCAGGTCGCTGGCCCGGCCGCCGGTGCGGTCGACCAGCACCGCGCCGTCGGCGCACATGCGGGCCACGCCCGGCTTGCGCTCGGCCAGGTCGCGATCGACGTAGGCGTCGAGGCTGGTCTCGCTGTGGACGTACAGCTCGACGGGCCAGCCGTGCCAGCGCAGGGATTCGCGGTAGGGCACGGCCAGCCCGTCGAGCACCACCACGACGTCGAGGTCGGAGGTGCTGGTGCGGCGCTCGGTGAGCACGCTGCCGCCGACGAAGGCGTACAGGGCGCCGGGGAACAGCTCGTCGACGAGGGCGCGCGCGACGCTGACGGGGTCCATGCCGTCAGCGTAGGACCCCGGCCGCCTTCCGAAGATCGGTTCAGCTGAACTCGGTCAGCGTGCGCTCGGCCTCCTCCAGCCACGAACGGCGGGCGACCAGCGCCTCCTCGGCCTCCTTGACGTCCTTCGCCCGGCCGGCGGCCTGCGCCTTGGACAGCCGCTTCTCCAGCTGCTCGATGGAGGCGCGCAGCTGGTCGACCGTGCTCTGGGCGCGGGCCCTGGCCTCGGGGTTGGACCGCTTCCACTCGGCGTCCTCGGCCTTGCGCACGGCCTCGTCGATCTTGCGCAGCCCGCCTTCGAGCCGGTCGCGCTGCTCGCGCGGCACCGGTCCGGCGGCCTCCCAGCGCTCCAGGACGTGCCGCAGCGCCGCCCTGGCCGTGCGCGCGTCGGTGACGGGGAGGATCTTCTCGGCCTCGGCCAGCAGCTCCTCCTTGACCTCGGCGTTGGCCGCCAGCGAGGCGTCGCGCTCGGCGAAGACCGCCGAACGGGCCTGGAAGAACTGGTCCTGGGCGGCCTTGAAGCGGCCCCACAGCTCGTCCTCGGCCTCGCGCGAGGCGCGCCCGGCGGTCTTCCACTGCTGCATCAGCTCGCGGTAGATCGCCGCGGTCGTGCCCCAGTCGGTGGAGCCGGCGATGGCCTCGGCCTCGGCGACGATGCGCTCCTTGGCCGAGCGGACGCCCTCGCGCTGCTCGTCCAGGCCCGCGAAGTACTGCTTGCGGCGCTTGGCGAAGGCCGTCCGGGCGGCCGACAGCCGCTTCCACAACGCGGCCTCGGTGACCCGGTCGATCCGGTCGGCGGCCTTCCACTCCTCCACGAGCTGGCGCAGCCGTTCGCCGCCCGTCTTCCAGTGGGTGGTCTCGTCGGCGATGCGCTCGGCCTCGGCGACGATGCGCTCCTTGACCGCCCTGGCCTCGGCACGCGCCTGGTCGCGGGCGGCCTTGACCTCCTCGCGGCGATGGCCGACCAGCTCGGTCAGGCCGTCGAGGCGGGCCGTCAGCGCCGCCAGGTCGCCCACGGCGTGGGCGTCGGCGACGGCCTCGCGCAGCTTGGCGATGCTCGCCTCGGCCTGCGCGGGCGCCAGGTCGGTGCCCTTGACCCGCTGTTCGAGGAGCTGCACCTGGCCGGACAGCTCGTCGTACTTGCGATGGAAGTAGGCCAGTGCCTCTTCGGGTTCACCGGCCTGCCAGGAGCCGACGGCCCGCTCTCCCTCAGCCGTACGCACGTAGACGGTGCCGTCGTCGTCTACCCGGCCCCACGGGTCGGTGCTCACCGTGTCCTCCCGCACTATCCATCAGACCCTTCGGGACTACTTCGTCCCTAGTTTGTATTACGTCAGCTCTTGCCGGCGATTGTCACGTCTTTGATTTCGAGGGTTTGCTTCGGTGCTCCGGTCCCATCTCCCATGTCAGCGATGACGCCCGCTTTGTTCACCTTGTCCAGGATGTCGAGCCCCTTGGTGATCGTACCCACCGGCGTGTAATCCGGGGTGAGTCCGAGATCGCCGTAAACGAGGAAGAACTGGCTTCCCGTGCTGCCCGGCGCCGAGGTCTTCGCCATCGCCACCGTGCCGCGCTTGTACGTGGCCCCCTGGAGGTTCTCCTCGGCCATCACGTAGCCGGGGCCGCCCGCGCCGTCCTGGCTCTTGCCGTCGGCCTTGGCCGTCGGGTCGCCGCACTGCAGCATGGGGAACTTGTCGCTGCCGAGCCGGTGGCACTTGCTGCCGTCGTAGAACTTCTTGCCGGCCAGGAAGGCCAGCGAGTTGGTCGTGCACGGCGCCTTGGCGTTGTCGAGTTCGACCACGATGTCGCCCAGGTTCGTGTCGAGCGTCATCGTCTTCTTGGCCGGCTCGGTCTTGACCTTGGCCGGCGGCATGCCGACGTCCTTGACCTGGCCGCCGGCGGCCTCCTTGACGTAGTCGCAGGTGCCGGTCGCCGCGTTGTACGGCTTCGGCCCCGTGCTGGCCGCGGCGGACGCGGTGTCCTGCGGGGCCGAGGCCGAGGGTGAGGCGGACGCCTCGGTCGTCGAGTCGCCGCCGCCGAGCAGCGCGACCGCGGCCACGATGCCGCCCACCACGACCACCACGCCGACCGTGGAGCCGATGATCGCGGTGCGCTTGGCCTTCTGCTCGCGCTCGATGCGGCGCTGCATCTGCCGCTCGTAGTGCTCACGTGCCAGCTGCTTCTGCCGGTCCTTGCCCGTGGCCACCGCTTTGCCTCCCATAGTCAATCAACTGAGGTGGGCGAATCGTATCGGCCAATGGGTAATGATTCGCAGCCCGGCGACCCGCACCGGTACCCTTCGGTTACATTCCCATTGGCTTTTCGACGAGATCACCTGAGGCAGATGCTCATCGCAGGCTTCCCCGCAGGGGCCCTCCAGACCAATTGTTACGTCGTCGCGCCCGCGGCCGGCGAGGAGTGCGTGATCGTCGATCCGGGCCAGGACGCGGCCGAAGGCGTCGACGAGCTGCTGCGCGAGCACCGGCTCAAGCCGGTCGCGGTGCTGCTCACGCACGGCCACCTCGACCACGTGTGGTCGGTCGCCCCGGTCTGCGGCGCGCGCGACGTCCCCGCGTGGATCCACCCCGACGACCGCCACCTGCTGAGCGACCCCTCGGCCGGCTGGGGCGGCGGCGTCTCGCTGTTCGGCGACATCAGGCTGAGCGAGCCCGACGACGTGCGCGAGCTGTCCGACGGCGCGGAGCTCAGCCTGGCGGGCCTCGATCTCGTGGTCGACCACACCCCCGGCCATACCAGGGGGTCGGTGAGCTTCCGGCTGCCCGGCGACGAGATCATGTTCTCGGGCGACCTGTTGTTCGCCGGCTCCATCGGCCGCACCGATCTTCCCGGCGGCGACTACGCGACCATCCTGAGCAGCCTGGCCACCAAGTGCCTGCCGCTGCCTGACGATACGGTCGTCCTGCCGGGCCACGGACCACAGACCACGATCGGCCGCGAGCGCGCCACCAACCCTTACCTGAAGGAAGCGGCGCCGCAGGCCGGTCCCACACGAGGGATCTAATGAGCTTCCAAGCACCCAAAGGCACCTTCGACTGGCTGCCGCCCAGCTCCGAGGCCATCCTGGCCGTGCGCGAGGCGCTGGCCGAGCCCCTGAGGCGGGCGGGCTACGGCTACGTCGAGACCCCGGTCTTCGAGGACACCGAGCTGTTCAAGCGGGGCGTGGGCGAGTCCACCGACGTGGTGTCGAAGGAGATGTACACCTTCCCCGACAAGGCGGGCAGGTCGCTGACCCTGCGCCCCGAGGGCACCGCCTCGGTCGTGCGCGCCGTGCTCCAGCACAACCTGCACACCGGCCAGCTCCCGGTCAAGCTGTGGTACTCCGGCAGCCAGTTCCGCTACGAGCGTGCCCAGAAGGGCCGCTACCGTCACTTCTGGCAGGTCGGGGCCGAGGCCCTCGGCTCGGAGGACCCGGCGCTCGACGCCGAGCTGATCGTGCTCGGCGCGCGCGGCTTCGCCTCGCTCGGCCTGCGCCAGGTCAGGCTGCTGGTCAACTCGCTCGGCGACAAGAACTGCCGGCCCGCCTACCGGGCCGCGCTGCAGGACTTCCTGCGCGGGCTCGACCTCGACGAGGAGACCAGGGCCCGCATCGACATCAACCCGCTGCGGGTGCTCGACGACAAGCGGCCCGAGGTGCAGGCCCAGCTCACCGGCGCGCCGCTGGTCGTCGACCACCTGTGCGCCGCCTGCAAGGCCTACCACGAGGAGGTCCGCTCGCTGCTGACCGCCTCGGGCGTGGCCTTCGAGGACGACCCCAGGCTGGTGCGCGGGCTCGACTACTACACCCGTACCACGTTCGAGTTCGTGCACGGCGGGCTCGGCTCCCAGTCGGCCGTCGGCGGCGGCGGCCGCTACGACGGGCTCAGCGAGATGCTGGGCGGGCCGCCGTTGCCCAGTGTCGGCTGGGCGCTCGGCGCCGACCGCACCTACCTGGCCATGGAGTCCGAGGGTCTGCTCGGCGAGGCCGCGCCGGGCCGCGTCCAGGTGTACGGTGTCCCGCTGGGCGACGACGCGCGCCGCCGCATGTTCCTGCTCGTCTCCGAGCTGCGCGAGGCGGGCGTCAGCGCCGACATGGCCTTCGGCGGCAAGGGGCTCAAGGGAGCGATGAAGGGCGCCGACAGATCCGGCGCCCGCTTCGCGCTGATCCTGGGCGAGCGAGACCTCGCGGCCGAGGCCGTGCAACTGAAGGACCTGACCACCGCTGAACAGACCCAGGTGCCGCTGGCCCAGGTCGCCGACGTTTTGAAAGGGAAAGTGCAGTGATCCGCACGCATACGGCCGGGTCGCTCCGTGAGGAGCATGCCGGGCAGCAGGTGACGCTCGCAGGATGGGTGGCCCGCCGCCGTGACCACGGCGGCGTGGTCTTCATCGACCTGCGCGACGCCTCCGGCTCGGCGCAGGTGGTCTTCCGCGAGGAGGACCACGCCCACGACCTGCGCGCCGAATACTGCGTGCAGGTGGTCGGCCAGGTCAGGGTGCGCCCGGAGGGCAACGAGAACCCCGAGCTGCCCACCGGCGCGATCGAGGTCGTGGCCGAGCGGGTCGAGGTGCTGAGCGAGTCCGCGCCGCTGCCGTTCCCGATCGAGGGCAACGTCGGCGTGTCGGAGGAGGCCCGGCTCAAGTACCGCTACCTCGACATCCGCCGCCACCAGGTCGCCAACGCCATGCGCACCCGCTCCAAGGCCACCTACCTGGCCAACGAGGTGATGCACGAGCTCGGCTTCGTCTACGTCGAGACCCCGACGCTGACCCGCTCGACCCCCGAGGGCGCGCGCGACTTCCTGGTGCCGGTCCGCCTGCAGCCCGGCAACTGGTACGCCCTGCCGCAGTCGCCCCAGCTGTTCAAGCAGCTGCTGCAGGTCGCCGGCCTGGAGCGCTACTACCAGCTCGCCAAGTGCTACCGCGACGAAGACCTGCGGGCCGACCGCCAGCCCGAGTTCACCCAGATCGACGTCGAGATGTCCTTCGTCGACCAGGAGGACGTCATCGAGGTCGGCGAGAAGCTGGTCGGCCGCCTGTGGCGGGAGATCCTCGGCTACGAGATCCCCATGCCGCTGCCGCGCATGACCTACGCCGACGCCATGGCCCGCTACGGCTCCGACAAGCCCGACCTGCGCTTCGGCCAGGAGCTCGTCGAGATGACCGACTACTTCTCGGCCACCTCCTTCCGCGTCTTCCAGGCCGACTACGTCGGCGCGGTCGTCATGCCGGGCGGCGCCTCGCAGACCCGCAAGGAGCTCGACGGCTGGCAGGAGTGGGCGCGCAGCCGCGGCGCCAAGGGCCTGGCCTACGTGCTGGTCCAGGAGGACGGCACGCTCGGCGGCCCGGTCGCCAAGAACCTGTCGGAGCAGGAGCTGTCCGGCCTGGCCGCCAAGGTCGGCGCCGTCCCCGGCGACGCGATCTTCTTCGCCGCCGGCGCCCGCTCGGCCTCCCGCGACCTGCTGGGCGCGGCCCGCCTGGAGATCGGCCGCCGCTGCGGCCTGATCGACGAGTCGCAGTGGTCGTTCCTGTGGGTGGTCGACGCCCCCATGTTCGAGGAGGACGGCGAGGGCGGCTGGACGGCCGTCCACCACCCGTTCACCGGCCCCAAGCCCGAGTGGGCCGACAACTTCCAGGACCACCCGGCCGAGGCCCTGGCCTACGCCTACGACATGGTCTGCAACGGCATGGAGATCGGCGGCGGCTCGATCCGTATCCACCGGGCCGAGATGCAGCAGCGGGTCTTCGACGTGCTCGGCATCTCCAAGGAGGAGGCCGAGAGCAAGTTCGGCTTCCTGCTGGAGGCGTTCAAGTACGGCCCGCCCCCGCACGGCGGCATCGCCTACGGCTGGGACCGGATCTGCATGCTGCTGTCCGGCGGGGACTCGATCCGCGACGTGATCGCGTTCCCGAAGACGGCCTCCGGCTTCGACCCGCTGACCGGCGCGCCGACGCCGATCACGGCCGACCAGCGCAAGGAGGCGGGCGTCGACGCCCAGCCCAAGTCCGAGGCCTGACACGACGACGGCGGGCGCCCCCTTCGAAGGGGGCGCCCGCCGTCGTCGTCGCGGGTGCTACCGCACGGTGACGCGCTTGATGATGATCGGGTTCTTCGGCGCGGTCGAGCCGCCGTCGCCCACGATGTCGTCGCCGTTGACGATGACGCCGTCCTTGGCGACCTTCTCGATGATCTCCAGGCCCGAGCGCACCATGCCGAGCACCGAGTACTGCGGCTCCAGCTGGCCGTTCTCGTCCGACAGCGAGATGGCGAACTGGCTGCTGTTCTGCCCCGCAGCGCCGTCGGGCTGGGTCAGGAAGACCACGCCCTTGGTGTAGGACATGCCGACGGCCTCGTCGCCGAACACGTAACCGGCCGTGCCCTGCCCGTCGGTCGGGTTCCTGCCGTCGGCCTTGGCCTGCGGGTCGCCGCACTGCAGCAGGTACAGGCCGGCCGTCTCCGGCGTCACCAGCCGGTGGCACTTGGTGTTGTCGTAGAAGCCCTTCTTGGCCAGGAACGCCATCGAGTTGACCGAGCACGGGGTCGCGTTCGCGTCGACGTCGATCACGATGTCGCCGTGGTTGGTGCTCACGGTCATCGTCTTGAGCTTGAGGTTGGGCCGCTTGCCCGGCAGGCCGACGAACTTGTTGGGCGCGGATTCGTCACGCTTGTACGTGCACGACACCTTGCCCGCCTTCCTCGGCGGCGTGGTGCTCGGCAGCGCGGTCGGCGCGGGAGAGCTGGTGCTGGCCGAGGGCGAGGGCGTGCTCTCCGCCGCGACCGTCTTCTTGTCGTCGCCCATCAGGTTGGTCGCGGCGAAGATGCCGCCCGCCACCACGACGACGGCCACGCCCGCGCCGATGAAGGTGTTCCGCCTGGCTTTGGCGGTCTGCTCGGCCGCGCGCCTCGCCTGCCGCTCCTTGTGCTCCCGGGCCAGCTCGCTCTGGCGGTCGTCGCCGCTCACCGGTTGTCTCCTTCATCTTTGCCGACACATGACCAAACAACTCCGCGAATGCTACCGGCCTCCGATATGTGCCGGGCGTAAGTGGCGGAAGCCGCAGAGTGGGGCAAGTGAGGAGAGAACCTTCTCGCGGACGGATACGTAGTTCAGGTGAGCCCCTCCAAGGAGTGACCGTGTTCGACCAGATCCTCGGCCTGCCGGCCCATCCGCTGATCGTGCACCTCGCCGTGGTGCTGACGCCGCTGCTCGTCCTCGTGGGCGGGGCGTACGCGCTGGCGCCTCGCGTACGGGCCGTGACGGCCTGGGCGGTGGTGCTGCTGGCCGTGGCCGCCCCCGCGGCGGTCCTCGCGGCCAAGGAGAGCGGGGAGAGCCTCAAACGGGCCCGCTTCGCCGACGTGGACGGCCCGCTCGGCGCGCGCGTCGCCGTCCACGAGGGCTACGCGACCCCGCTGCTGCTGTCGGCCGCCGGGCTCGCCGCCGCCTGCCTGGCGCTGGTGTACGCCACCACCCCCGCCCGCGGCTCGCTCACCTCCGACCGGTTCGGCAGGCCCGTCACGCTGGTCCTGTCGGCGCTGACGGTCGTCCTGGCCGCCGTGGCGGGCTACTTCTGCTTCCGGGCGGGCGACACCGGGGCCAGGGCCGTGTGGGCCGCGGCGGTTCTGACCGGCGTGTAATCTCGCGTTGTGGATAGCCTGTTCGATTCGGCGGCTGAGGAGGCCACCCCGCAACCCCTCGCGGTGCGGATGCGCCCGCGCACCCTCGACGAGGTGATCGGCCAGCGGCATCTGCTGGGCCCCGGCACCCCGCTGCGGCGGCTGGTCGAGAGCGAGGCCCCCATGTCGCTGTTCCTGTGGGGCCCGCCCGGCACCGGCAAGACGACCCTGGCCTACGTCGTCTCCAACGTCACCAAGCGCCGCTTCGTCGAGATCTCCGCCGTCTCGGCCGGCATCAAGGACGTCCGCGCCGCCATCGACAACGCCCGCCGCGAGCTGGGCATGAGCGGCCGGCAGACCGTGCTGTTCGTCGACGAGGTCCACCGCTTCAACAAGGCCCAGCAGGACGCGCTGCTGCCGGCGGTGGAGAACCGCTGGGTCACCTTCATCGGCGCCACCACTGAAAACCCGTCCTTCTCGGTCATCTCGCCGCTGTTGTCGCGCTCGCTGCTGCTCACGCTGGAGTCGCTGTCCGACGACGACGTGCGCGCGGTCCTGGAGCGCGCGGTGGCCGAGCCGCGCGGCCTGGGCGGGCGGCCCCGGCTCGCGCCCGAGGCCCTCGACCACCTGGTGCGCCTGGCCGGCGGCGACGCGCGCAGGTCGCTGACCTACCTGGAGGCCGCCGCCCTGCTGGCCGACGACATCACCGCCGAGGTGGTGGAGAAGGCCGCCGACAAGGCGGCCGTGCGCTACGACCGCCAGGGCGACCAGCACTACGACGTGATCAGCGCGTTCATCAAGTCGATGCGCGGCTCCGACGCCGACGCCGCGCTCCACTACCTCGCCCGCATGATCGAGGCCGGCGAGGACCCGCGCTTCATCGCCCGCCGCATCGTCATCTTCGCCTCCGAGGACGTCGGCATGGCCGACCCCACCTGCCTGCAGACGGCGGTGGCCGTGGCCCAGGCCGTGCAGCTCATCGGGCTGCCCGAGGGGCAGATCAACCTGGCCCACGCCGTCATCCACTGTGCGATGGCGCCCAAGTCCAACGCGGTCGTCAAGGCCATCGGCGCGGCGGTCGGCGACGTCCGCAAGGGGCTGATCGGCCAGGTCCCCGGCCACCTGCGCGACGCCCACTACCCGGGCGCGGCCAAGCTCGGCCACGGCGACGGCTACAAGTACCCCCACGACTTCGACCACGGCCTGGTGCGCCAGGACTACGCGCCCGAGCAGGTGCGCGACCGCCGCTACTACGAGCCCACCAGGCACGGCGCCGAGGCTCCGGTGGCCGACCGCTGGGCCCGGATCCGCGACTTCCTGCGCGGTTCCTGAGCCCTGCCCGCACGCTAGATTGATCGCCATCATGACCGACCACCGCGCGAGCTTCGACGCCCGCATCACCTTCGGCAACGGCGGCGACCTCGCCGTCCACGGCTTCCGCGTCGACCTGCCCGGCCCCGACGCCACCGAGGACGAGATCGCCGCGCTGTTCGTGGCCTCGCTCGGCCTGCTGATGACCGACGGCGTCGAGCTCGACAACGTCGAGATCTTCGCCGAGCCGCACAAGGGCACCAGGGGAGGGCCTTCCGACCGTGCCGTGCAGGCCGCGCCGGCGGCCGGGGGAGCGCTGGTCGAGCTGGCCCGCCCGCCCGCCGACGGCGGCACGTACCTGGTGGCGCCCGGCGGCGACCTGACCGGCCTGCCCCTGGCCCGCACCGCCGAGCTGCCCGCCGTGGTGGTGCGCGTGGCGGGAGCGGAGGCGCGGGAGGTCGGCGTGGGGGCGCTGGCCGCCTTCGACGTGCGCGGCAGGGCGGTGCTGCTGCACACCGGCGCGCGTGACGGGCGGAGTCTCACCCCCAAGGGCGCCGCGTGGCTGGCCGAACAGGGCGCGTCCCTGGTCGGCACCGACGCCGACGCGGTCGGTGGTTCAGCGGCTCTCGACGTGCTGCTGGCGGGGGGCGTGCCGGTCGTGGAGCGGCTGGCCGGGCTCGACCGGCTGCCGCCCACCGGCGCCCTGTTCACGGCCGCGCCGCCGTTCCTGGAGGGCGTCGGGCGGGTTCCCGTACGCGCCTTCGCCCGCGTCCCCGAGGCGTGACAGGAGGCGGGCCGGGCGGCGGAATGCCTGGTCGGAGCGGCATGTGATCGGTCAACGAAGTGTCCGCAGGTGGCCTCGCCGCCGGATCCGGCCCGTTTTCCTCACTAACGTTGTCGCCGGGACGCGATAGGGTTCTTGCCGTTCCGGCCCAGCGTACGAGGGAGATGAGCGGATGCTTACCGCTGGAGAGGTCGCCGGCCTGATCGCGGCCACGGGCTGGATTGTCCTGGTCTGCGTTCTCGCCATGGTGCTCGTCAAGCTCGCCAGGCTGCTCACCGAGACCACCAAGGCGGTCTCCGACCTGAACAACCGCCTGGTGCCGCTGCTCGACGACGTGAGCGTCACGGTCAACGAGACCAACAGGCAACTCGTCGCCGTCGAGGCCATCGCCCAGGACGTCAAGCAGGTCAGCGCGCACGCCGCCAAGCTCAGCGCGGTGACGCAGACCATCTTCACGGGCCCGTTGATCAAGGTGTCGTCGCTCGGCTACGGCGTGCGGCGCGCCATCGAGGCCCGCAGGCCCGCCCGGGTGAGGCGGTCCCGGTGATCAGACGGCTGTTCTACCTCTCGCTCGGCGCGTTCCTCGCCTTCTGGGTGATGCGCAGGCTGCAGGCGCTGCACCCGACCCACGTCGTGCGGCGCACCGCCGACGGCGCGGCGGGGATGCTCGCGCGGGTGAGAGACTTTACCTCTGACGCGCTCGGCGAGGCCGCCGAGCGCGAAACCCAGTTGCGGGCGCGCTTCGGGCTCGACAACGCTGAAATCGACAACTGACTACCAGCAAAGGATGGCCACAATGGAGTCGGCAGAGATAGCCCGCCGCTTCCTGCGCTTCTTCGAGGAGCGTGGGCACAAGGTCGTGCCCTCGGCCAGCCTGATCGCTGAGGACCCCACGCTACTCCTGGTTCCTGCCGGTATGGTGCCGTTCAAGCCGTACTTCCTGGGGCAGCGCAAGCCTCCGGCGTCACGGCTGGCCACCGCGCAGAAGTGTGTGCGCACGCCCGACATCGAAGAGGTCGGCAAGACCACCCGGCACGCCACCTTCTTCCAGATGCTCGGCAACTTCTCCTTCGGCGACTACTTCAAGTCCGAAGTGATCCCGTTCGCGTGGGAGCTGCTCACCAGGTCCGAGTCCGACGGCGGCTTCGGCTTCCCCGAGGAGCGGCTGTGGGCCACCGTCTACCTCGAGGACGACGAGGCCTACGACATCTGGCGCAACAAGGTCGGCGTGCCCGAGAGCCGCATCCAGCGCCGCGGCCTGGAGGACAACTACTGGCACATGGGCGTGCCCGGCCCCGGCGGCCCCTGCTCGGAGATCTACTACGACCGCGGCCCCGAGTACGGCAAGGAGGGCGGCCCCGTCGCCGACGAGGACCGCTACCTCGAGGTCTGGAACCTCGTCTTCATGCAGTACCAGCTCAGCCAGGTCCGCACCAAGGTCGACTTCGACATCTCCGGCGAGCTGCCGGCCAAGAACATCGACACCGGCATGGGCCTCGAGCGCATGGCGACGATCCTGCAGGGCGTCGACAACCTCTACGAGATCGACACCACCTACAAGATCCTCGACAAGGCGGCCGAGCTCACCAAGACCCGCTACGGCCGCGACCACCGCGCCGACGTGAGCCTGCGCGTGATCGCCGACCACGTGCGCACCGGCACCATGCTGGTCGCCGACGGCGTCATGCCCGGCAACGAGGGCCGCGGCTACGTGCTGCGCCGCATCCTGCGCCGCTCGGTGCGCAACCTGCGCCTGCTCGGCTCCGGCGACGAGCGCTACATGCACGAGCTGACCGACGTCGCGATCAACGTGATGGGCGAGCAGTACCCCGAGCTCAAGGTCGACGCGCCGCAGATCCACGGGATCATCGACGCGGAGGAGGCGTCCTTCCTGGGCACGCTCCGCACCGGCACCGCGATCTTCGACGTGGCCGTCGAGGAGACCAAGCGCAAGTCGGGCACGACGCTCTCGGGCGACCAGGCGTTCAAGCTGCACGACACCTACGGCTTCCCGATCGACCTGACCCTGGAGATGGCGGCCGAGCAGGGGCTCAAGGTCGACGAAGAGGGCTTCCGCCGCCTCATGAAGGAGCAGCGGCAGAACGCCAAGGCCGACGCGGCGGCCAAGAAGACCGGCAACGCCGACATCTCCGTCTTCGGCCACCTGCTGGAGAAGGCCGGCAAGATCGACTTCCTGGGCTACGACGAGACCGAGGCCGAGACCTCCGTCGTCGGCATCCTGGTCGACGGCGTCAGCGTGCCGGCGGCCGGCGCGGGCACGACCGTCGAGATCGTGCTCGGCCGCACCCCGTTCTACGCCGAGGGCGGCGGCCAGCTCGCCGACCAGGGCGTCATCCGCACGGCGGGCGCCGAGGTCGAGATCATCGACGTGCAGTCGCCGCTCAAGGGCCTGATCGTCCACCGCGGCAAGGTCCGCAGCGGTGAGCTGAAGGCCGGCGACGAGGCGCAGGCCGAGATCGACGTCGAGCGCCGCCGGGCGATCTCGCGCAGCCACAGCGCCACCCACCTGGTCCACCGCGGCTTCAAGAACGCGCTGGGCGAGACGGCCGCGCAGGCGGGCTCGGAGAACTCCCCGGGCCGCTTCCGCTTCGACTTCACCGCGGCGGGCGCCGTCCCGGCCAGCGTGCTGCGCGACGTCGAGGACGAGGTCAACGCGGTGCTGATCAACGACCTCAAGGTCAACGCGTTCTACACCTCCCAGGCCGAGGCCAGGGCGATGGGCGCGCTGGCGATGTTCGGCGAGAAGTACGGCGACGAGGTCCGCGTGGTCGAGATCGGCGACTACTCGCGCGAGCTGTGCGGCGGCACCCACGTCCACAGCTCCGGGCAGCTCGGCCTGGTCAAGGTGCTGGGCGAGCAGTCGGTCGGCGCGGGCGTGCGCCGCGTCGAGGCGCTGGTCGGCATCGACGCCTTCCGCTTCCTGGCCCGCGAGAGCGTGCTGGTGGCCCAGCTGTCCGAGCAGCTCAAGGCGCGCCGCGAGGAGCTGCCCGAGCGCATCGAGGGCATCGTCACCCGCCTGCGCACCGCCGAGAAGGAGCTGGAGAAGGTCCGCTCGGCGCAGGTGCTCCAGGTGGCCGGCGAGCTGGCGTCCCAGGCCCGTGACCTGCACGGAGTCTCCGTGGTGACACACCGCGCGCCTGATGGCACCGGCGCCGACGACCTGCGTAAGCTCGCGCTTGATGTGCGTGGCAGATTCCCGGCCGACCGGCCGGCGGTCGTGGTGATCGCCGGCGCCCCCTCCGACCGGCCCGTGGTGGTCGCCGCGGTCAACGAGGCGGGGCGCGAGCGGGGGCTCAAGGCCGGAAGGCTGGTCGGCGTCGCCGCCAAGGCTCTTGGGGGTGGCGGTGGCGGCAAGGACGATGTCGCGCAGGGCGGCGGTACGCGGCCCGAGGCGATCGGCGACGCGCTCGGCCTGGTCGAACAGGCCATCGGCGAGCAGATCGGATGACATGAGGTTCGGTTCGCGGATCGGCGTCGACGTCGGTTCCGTACGCATCGGCGTGGCGCGCAGCGATCCCAGCGGGACGCTGGCCACGCCGGTCGAGACCGTGCGCCGGGGCAAGGGCGACCTCGACCGCCTCGCCGAGATCGTCGCCGAGCACGAGGCGATCGAGGTGATCGTGGGGTTGCCCACGTCGCTGTCCGGGCGTGAGGGGCAGGCGGCCGGGCTGGCCCGCGCGTTCGCCGCCGAGCTGGCCGGCCGGCTGGCTCCCACGCCCGTGCGGCTGTTCGACGAACGGCTCACCACGGTCGCGGCCCAGCACGGGCTGCGGGCCAGCGGCGTCAGCGCCAAGAAGCAGCGCGGGGTCGTCGACCAGGCGGCCGCCGTCGTCCTTCTCCAGGACGCCCTCGACTCCGAACGCGCCACAGACAGACCACCAGGCAGGCCCGTCGAACCGCCCCCCGCGGCGGCCGACGGACCTGCCTCATGACCGGGCGGCACCGCGAGGCCCGCGACGGGGCCCGCCACAAGGGCATGGCCCGTGCGCAGGCTCCGATGCCGCCCGCCGGGCGTACGACCGGCGAGGTGGCCGCGTGAACACCACCCCCGACGACGACGGCGACGAGGTCATCCCGTTCCGGCGGACGGACTCCGAGCAGGAGACACCGCCGCGACCGGCGGCCGAGGAGCACGCCGGGAGCAGCCAGTGGCCGGTGGGCGAGGACCCTGCCGGGAGCAGCCCGCGGCCGGTGGGTGAGAACCCTGCCGGAAGCAGCCCATGGCCGGTGGGTGAGAACCCCGCTGGGAGCAGCCCATGGCCGGTGGGTGAGAACCCCGCTGGGAGCGGCCCGCGGATGGCAGGTGAGGACCCTGCCGGGAGCACGCCGCATCCGGTGGGCGAGGGTTCCGCCGATGGCAGATCGCACCCGATGGCCGAGGAGTCTGCCGGGAGCAGCCGGTCGTCGCGCCGTGGCCGGGCCCTGGGCAAGGCGGGGCTGATCTCCGCCGCGCTGGTCGCCGCCCTGGTCGCGGCGGGCGCGGGCGTGCTCATGGTGGTCAGGCCGTACCTGAGCCCCGAGGACTTCGAGGGCGTGGGCAGCGGGACGGTCACCGTCCGCATCCCGCCAGGGGCGAACGCCGAGGACATCGGCACGGCGCTGGCCGACGCCGGCGTGGTGGCCAGCTCACGTTCGTTCGTGAACGCGGCCCAGGAGCGGGCCGTGGCCAACCGGCTGCGTCCCGGCCACTATCGGCTGCGCAAGGGCATGGCCGCGGGCGCGGCGCTCGACCTGCTGCTCGCGCCCGCCTCCCGGCTGGTCAGGCGGGTGACGGTGCCGGAGGGGCTGCGCGCGGGCGAGGTGCTGCGGCGCGTCGCGCAGCTGGCCGCGCTGCCGCTGAAGGAGCTGCAGAGCGTGGACAAGAGCCTGCTCGGGCTGCCCTCGTACGCGCCCGGGATCGAGGGTTTCCTGTTCCCGGCCACCTACGACGTCGAGCCAGGCGACAAGGCGGTGGACGTGCTGGCCGCCATGGTGGAGCGGTGGGGCGTGGCCGCCCGGCAGATCCACCTGGCGGAGGGTGCCCGCCGGCTCGGCCTGACGCCGCTGGAGGCGCTCACGGTCGCCAGTCTCGTGCAGGCGGAGGGCGGCACCGACGCCGATTACCCCAAGATCGCCAGAGTGATCTACAACAGACTCAGGAGCAACACGCCGCTGGAGCTGGACACCACGGTGCTCTACGCGCAGAACCGTCGGTCACTGAAGGTCACGGAGAGCGACACCAAGGTGAACTCGCCCTACAACACCTACCACCGCCGCGGACTGCCGCCGGGGCCCATCGCCAATCCTGGTGAGAAGGCGCTGCTGGCGGCGCTGAACCCAGCCGCGGGTGATTGGCACTGGTTTGTGACGACGGATCCGGCGCATAGAATCACCAAATTCACCAACAAAGAGAGCGAGTTCGTGAGATACCGGGAAGAGTTGAACAAGAACCTCGGGACGGACTGATGTTCGGCGGGACCCCCCTGTGCCCGCGCAAAAGCCCCATACCGGGTCATGCGCCCTCTTCCCATCCCCTAGCATGGCTACCCAGAGTGATCTCCGCTGGTCGTGGGAGCATGCCCGGCGGATCCCCCCGTTTCGCCCGGTGAGCTCCGCCGGTTCGGCACAACCGCTTGACGCCGAACGGGCCGTACCGGGAGATTGGCCAGCGCATCTATGAGCGATCTCGATCTGAACTCCCTGCTCGGCACCGAGGACGACGAGGGTCGGTCCCGGCGCCGTACCCGTGGCTCCGGCAAGCGCGGCGGCAGCCGCCGGCGGCGCCGACGCCGTAACCGGGGCGGCTTCGTCGCGCCGTTGCTCGCCTTCGTCGTGCTGGCGGGCATCATCGGCGGCGGCGGCTACTACGGCTACCTGTGGGTCAGCGACGCCCTCGTGCCTGACGACTACACCGGCCAGGGCACCGGTGAGGTGATCGTCGAGATCAAGGACGGCCAGAGCGCGTCGGAGGTGGCCGAGGAACTGGTGCGCCTCGGCGTCGTGGCCAGTGCCAGGGCGTTCAGCACCGCCATCGGCAACGCCGGCAAGAGCGGGTCGCTCCAGCCCGGCCAGTACAAGATGCGCAAGAAGATGTCGGCGGCCGGCGCGGTGGCGATGCTGAGCCCCGAGAACAAGCTGCTGGCCAAGGTGGCGGTCAAGGAGGGCCTGCGCCTGTCCGACACGCTGTCCACGCTGGCCAAGGCGACGGGCAAGCCGGCCAAGGGGTTCGCGGCCGCGGCCAAGGACACCGCCGACCTCGACCTGCCGTCGTACGCCAAGGGCAAGCTGGAGGGCTACGCCTTCCCGGCCACCTACGACTTCCCGCCCAACGTCACCCCGTCCCAGATCCTGGGCGCGATGGTCAAGCGGTTCAACCAGACGGCCGAGGAGGTCGACCTCGAAGGCGGCGCCAAGGCCCTGGGCCGCAAGCCGCAGGACATCGTGGTCATCGCCAGCATCATCCAGGCCGAGGCCGGCCGGTTCGAGGACATGCCCAAGATCTCCCGGGTCATCTACAACCGGCTCGACCGCGACCCGGAGATGAAGCTGGAGATGGACAGCACGGTCATGTACGCACTCAACAAGTACCGCACCGCCGCCACCATCGCCGAGACGAAGACCAAGAGCCGGTACAACACGTACATGTACCTCGGCCTGCCGCCGGGCCCGATCTCGAACCCCGGCCAGCACGCCATCGAGGCGGCGCTCAACCCGGCCAAGGGCGACTGGCTCTACTTCGTCGCCACCGACCCCAACAGCAGCGTCACCAAGTTCGCCACCACCGAGGCCGAACGCCAGGCGCTGCTGGCCGAGTACAAGCGGAACGGCGGCTGACCTCCGCCGCCAGGGGGCCGTCCGACGACCGGCGACCCCCTGCGGCGTGGTAGGAGTAGGGACCGTGTTTCCGGAAGGAGTGTCGATGCGGGCTGCGGTCATGGGCTCGCCGATCGGGCATTCGCTCTCGCCCCACCTGCACAGGGCCGCCTACGCGGCGATGGGGCTCGACGGGTGGAGCTACGAGGCGATCGAGTGCGACGAGGCGCGGCTGCCCGGCCTGCTCGCCGGGCTGACCCCCGTGCGCGGACAGCGCGGCGGTGAGCAGGGCGGTGGTGAAGAGGGCGACGGCGAGCGCGCGTGGGCGGGGCTGTCGCTGACGATGCCGCTCAAGCGCGCCGTGCTGCCGCTCCTCGACACCGTCTCCGATCTGGCCGTCGAGGTGGGCGGGGCCAACACCGTGGTCTTCGCCGACGGCCTGCGCCACGGCCACAACACCGACGTCCACGGCATCGAGCAGGCGCTGGCCGAGGCGGGTGTGCCCGCGCCGCGGTCGGCGACCGTCCTGGGCGGCGGCGCCACGGCCGCCTCCGCGCTGGCGGCCCTGCGCAACCTGGGGCTGTTCGCGGCCACGCTGCTGGTCCGCGACCCGGCCAGGGCGGGGGAGACCGCCGAGGTGGCCGAACGGCTGGGCGTGGCGCTGGCGGTGGAGACGTTCGACAAGCTCGACGCGTACACGGGGGTGGACCTGGTGGTCTCCACGCTGCCCGCGGGGGCCGCCGATGCCTTCGCCGGGCGGCTGGCCCGCGTGCCGGCGCTGTTCGACGTGGTCTACGCCCCCTGGCCCACCAAGGCGGCCATGGCGGTCCGCGACGCGGGCGGCACGGTGGTCGGCGGCTTCGCGATGCTCCTCCACCAGGCGGCGCGCCAGGTGGAGCTGATGACCGGCCGCGTGGACGTGCCGGTCGAGGCCATGCGCGCGGCGGGCGAGGCCGAGATCGCCCGGCGGTCCGCGGCCCGTCCGCAGTGATCTACCCGGCGATTGTCCGCGCCGGCGGGATGATTCGAGGCGCGTGCGTGGTTGTGGTAATGTAGCTCTCTGATCGGTCCGGCATGCCTTGCTGGACGCGCAAGCGGAGGTCTCCCTCCCACCCGAGTCGCCGAAAGGTGGCCGGGTCCAGGATCACGCCGGACTCTCCGGGGAGCTCGAGGCCACGAAGCCACAGAGCTCAGTGGCCCCGCATGCGCGACGTGCGGGGTTTTTCGCGTCTTCGGCGCGGAAGGCCCCCGCCACGACGAGCACGTAGGGATCGCAAACCTAGGAGGCCCCATCAGCACTGAGCCCCGCATCAACGAGCGTATCCGAGTTCCCGAGGTTCGCCTCGTGGGCCCGAACGGCGAGCAGGTCGGCATCGTCAGCATTCACGACGCGCTGAAGCTCGCCCAGGAGGCCGACCTCGACCTCGTCGAGGTCGCGGCCACGGCTCGACCGCCCGTGTGCAAGCTCATGGACTACGGCAAGTTCAAGTACGAGTCCGCGATGAAGGCGCGCGAGGCGCGCAAGAATCAGGCGCACACGATCATCAAGGAGATCAAGCTCCGGCCGAAGATCGACCCGCACGACTACGAGACCAAGAAGGGTCACGTGGTGCGGTTTCTCAAGGCGGGGGACAAGGTCAAAGTCACGATCATGTTCCGCGGGCGTGAGCAGTCCCGGCCGGAGCTCGGCTTCCGGCTGCTGCAGCGGCTGGCCGAGGACGTCCAGGAGCTCGGGTTCGTGGAGTCCCAGCCCAAGCAGGACGGCCGTAACATGATCATGGTGATCGGTCCGCACAAGAAGAAGGCCGAGGCCAAGGCCGAAAAGGCTGCCGCCAAGGCGCAGCGTGGCGAGGAGCCTTCCGCGTCGGAAGAGGAGTCTTCCGTACCGGAAGCGGAACCTTCCGTACAGGAAGCGTGACCTGCGGCTGGGGTTAGCCTTACACCACGCGCCCCGGCAGCCACCGGCAGACGAACAAGCCGCGACCGGGCCGGCCAGCACCGGCCCGGCCACCGGCACGACCGAATTGAGGAGAGACGGCGACATGCCGAAGATGAAGACGCACAGCGGTGCGAAGAAGCGGTTCCGGCTCACCGGCACCGGCAAGCTCAAGCGCCGCCGCGCCAGCCGCGCGCACTACAACGAGTGGAAGTCGTCCACGCTGACGCGTCGTCTCAAGGGTGAAGTCGTCGTTTCGCCGGCAGACACCAAGAAGATCAAGAAGCTGCTCGCCAAGTAGCGCGAACCCCCGGGGAGAAGAAACATGGCACGCGTGAAGCGGGCGCTCAACGCCAAGAAGAAGCGCAAGGTCGTCCTCGACAGGGCGAGCGGTTACCGTGGCCAGCGGTCGCGGCTGTACCGCAAGGCCAAGGAGCAGATGCTCCACTCGATGACGTACGCCTACCGGGACCGCAAGGACCGTAAGGGTGCGTTCCGCCGTCTGTGGATCCAGCGGATCAACGCCGCTGCCCGCGCCAACGGCATCACCTACAACCGCCTGATCCAGGGCCTGCGTCTGGCCAACATCGAGGTCGACCGCAAGATCCTCGCTGACCTCGCGGTCAACGACGGCCCGACCTTCGCCACGCTCGTCGAGGCCGCCAAGAAGGCGCTCCCGGCGAACGTGAACGCTCCGGCCACCGCGGGCTGAGGTCGCCTTCAGACACAGAGGGCCCACCGTCACGGTGGGCCCTTTTGCTGTATCCACGCACGATCAGGGGGAGAGCATGGCCGGGTCCGAGCTGACCAACGTGAAGTCGCCGAGGGTGAAGGCCGCACGCAGGCTCACCAAGCGCGCCTTCCGGGAGCAGGACCGCAGGTTCCTGGCCGAGGGGCCGCAGGCGGTGCGCGAGGCGCTCAAACTCGACGGGGTGACGCTGGAGCTGTTCACCACGGCCGAGGCCGAGCTGCGGCACGCCGAGCTCATCACCCAGGCCACGCTGCAGGGGGTGCCCGTCCACCGGGCCAGCGGCGAGGTCATGTCGGAGCTGTCCCAGACCGTGACCCCGCAGGGGCTGCTGGCGGTGTGCCGGCTCGTGCACGTGCCGCTGGAGGAGGCGCTGGCCGGGGAGCCGAAGCTGGTCGCGATGCTGGCGCACGTACGCGATCCGGGCAACGCCGGCACCGTCATGCGGGCGGCCGACGCCGCAGGGGCGGACGCGGTGATCTTCACCGACGCCTCCGTCGACCCCTACAACGGCAAGTGCGTACGCGCCAGCGCGGGCAGTTTGTTTCATCTGCCGGTCGTCATCGGTGCACCGGTCGCCGCCGCCGTGCGTCAACTGAGGGAGCGGGGCATGCGCGTGCTGGCGGCCGACGGCGCGGGCAAGCACACGCTCGACGACGTGGATCTTTCCGGACCGACTGTGTGGATCTTCGGGAACGAGGCCTGGGGACTGCCGGAGGAGATACGCGCCGAGGCGGACGATGTGGTCAGAGTGCCCATCTACGGACAGGCTGAAAGTCTCAACCTGGCCACCGCCGCGGCCGTGTGCCTTTACTCCTCCGCCAGGGCTCAGCGAGTGCCCTAGGCGGCCGGAAACCCGCTATTGTCGGCGTTGTAGGCGGAGGAGGCGAGGTCGTGCACGGCGCAGAAACCGACGGGCGAGTCGTGGCCGCCGCGTGCACGATCTCCATCGACGACCTCCCCGACGGCCTTATCGTGACCGACCGATATGGGTGCGTGCTGGCCGTCAACCGGGCCGCCGCCCGGCTCACCCGGGTCGCCATGGAGCGCGCCGTGGGCCGGGAGATGAACGAGGTCTTCCCCTTCCGCGACCACGACGGGCGCGAGTGGTGGAAGGCGCTCGATCCCGAGGGCGGGCTGCGTACCAGGACCAGGGTCCCCGAGCGGCCGCTGCACCTGCCGGGCGGCCAGGAGCTCTACGTCGCGGCCCGGCTGGTGCGCGAGCCCGAGCGCGGCGGCGAGGTCGAGCGGGTGACGATCACCCTGCGCGACGGCGGCGCCCGCGCCCGCCTGGAGCGCAGCCGCGCCGACCTGGTCTCCACCGTGGCCCACGAGCTGCGCTCGCCGCTGACCAGCGTCAAGGGCTTCACCGCCACCCTGCTGGCCAAGTGGACGCGCTTCACCGACGAGCAGAAGCGCGTCATGCTGGAGACCGTCAACAACGACGCCGACCGCGTCACCCGGCTCATCACCGAGCTGCTCGACGTCTCGCGCATCGAGTCCGGGCGGCTGGAGGTGCGCCGCCAGGTCGTCGACCTGCCGGCCAGGGCGCACCGGCTGGTCGCCGGCCGGGTCGCGGCGGGCGACTCGGAAGACCGCTACCGCCTGATCGTCGGCGACCGCCTGCCGGAGATGTGGCTCGACCAGGACAAGATCGACCAGATTCTGGGTAATCTGGTGGAGAACGCGGTGCGCCACGGGCGTGGCACCGTGACGATCGAGATCGAGTCCGTCGGATGGGGAGTGGCCGTGTCGGTGCGCGACGAGGGCGAGGGCATCGAGCCCGAGCTGGCTCCGCGCGTCTTCCGGCAGTTCTGGCGGGGCGGCAACAGCCGCAGGCGCGGCGGCACCGGGCTCGGCCTGTTCATCGTGAAGGGCCTGGTCGAGGCGCACGGTGGCACGATCACCGTGCAGCGCGCGCCCGAGGGCGGCGCGGAGTTCCGATTTACCGTGCCCACCGGCACACCCGACTTCGCCACGGTCTGAAGCCCCGAGCGGCTTGGCGCCCGTCGAAGTCGGTCCGGTGGGCGGGCCCCACTAGACTCATTTCCGCTCAAGCCCTGGATACGGAGCTCACTCTTGTCTGACTACGACCCCGTCGAGGTGACGCCGTTGCACGCCGACGAGCTGTCCCGCATGGAGGCCGACGCCCTCACGGCGATCAAGGCGGCCGACAGCCTCGACGCACTCAAGCAGGCCAGGCTGGCGCACGCGGGCGACCGCTCGCCCATCGCCCTGGCCAACCGCGAGATCGGCGCCCTGCCGCCGGCCGCCCGCGCCGAGGCCGGCAAGCGCGTCGGCGGCGCCCGCAGAGCGATCAACGAGGCGCTGGCCGCCCGCCAGGCCGAGCTGGAGGCCGAGCGCGACGCCCGGGTGCTCGTCGAGGAGACCGTCGACGTCACCCTGCCCTGGGACCGGCGGCCGCGCGGCGCCCGCCACCCGCTGACCACGCTGCAGGAGCGCATCGCCGACGCGTTCGTCGCCATGGGCTACGAGGTCGCCGAGGGCCCCGAGCTCGAAGGCGAGTGGTTCAACTTCGACGCGCTCAACATCGCCACCGACCACCCCGCCCGCTCCGAGCACGACACGTTCTTCGTGGACTCCACCGAGTCGGGCATGGTGCTGCGCACCCAGACCTCGCCGGTGCAGATCCGCGCGCTGCTCCAGCGCGAGCTGCCGGTCTACGTGATCTCGCCGGGCAAGACGTTCCGCACCGACGAGCTCGACGCCACGCACACCCCGGTCTTCCACCAGACCGAGGGGCTGGCCGTCGACGAGGGTCTGACCATGGCCCATCTCAAGGGCACGCTCGACAGGTTCGCCGAGGTCATGTTCGGCGAGGGCATCACCACCCGGTTCCGGCCGAACTACTTCCCCTTCACCGAGCCGTCCGCCGAGATGGACCTGAAGTGCTTCGTCTGCCGCGGCGCCTCGGCGATCCCCGGCAACCCGCCGTGCCGCACCTGCAAGTCCGAGGGCTGGATCGAGTGGGGCGGCTGCGGCATGGTCAACCCGCGGGTGCTCATCGCCTGCGGCGTCGACCCCTCGCGCTACTCCGGGTTCGCGTTCGGCATGGGGATCGAGCGCACGCTGATGTTCCGCCACAACGCCGAAGACATGCGAGACATGATCGAGGGGGACGTGCGCTTCACGCTCCCGTTCGGAATGGAGATCTGATGAAGGTCCCGCTCTCCTGGCTGCGGGAGTACGTCGACCTCCCGGCGGCCACCGCGCACGAGGTGGCCGACAGGCTCACCATGGCCGGGCTCAAGCTCGAGGCCATCACCTCCTACGGCCACGACGTCAAGAACGTCGTCGTCGGCGAGGTGCTGGAGATCGAGGAGCTCACCGGCTTCAAGAAGCCGATCAGGCACTGCAAGGTCGAGGTGGGCGAGGCGACGCCGCGCGAGATCGTCTGCGGCGCCACGAACTTCGTCGCCGGCGACCGCGTCCCCGTCGTGCTGCCCGGCGGCGTGCTGCCGGGCGGGTTCGAGGTGGGCGCGCGCAAGACGTACGGGCGCATGTCCGAGGGCATGATCTGCTCCGAGCGTGAGCTGGGCCTCGGCGACGACCACAACGGCATCATGGTGCTGCCCGCCGGCACGCCCATCGGCACCGACGTGGTCGAGCTGCTCGGCCTGCGCGACGACGTGATCGAGCTGGAGATCACGCCCGACATCGGCTACGCGCTGTCCGTCCGCGGCGTGGCCCGCGAGGTGGCCACCGCGTTCGGCGTGGCCTTCCGCGACCCGGCCGACGTCGAGGTGCCCGCCGAGACCGAGCCGTCCTGGCCGGCCTCCATCGGCGACCCGACGGCCTGCGACCGGTTCGTGCTGCGCGAGGTGCGCGGCTTCGACCCGGCCGCCCAGAGCCCGCTGTGGATGCGGGTGCGGCTGAGCCGGTCCGGCATGCGCCCGGTGTCGCTGGCCGTCGACATCACCAACTACCTGATGCTGGAGCTGGGCCAGCCGCTGCACGCCTTCGACCGGTCGAAGCTGACCGGCGAGATCGTCGTACGGCGGGCCCGGGCGGGCGAGCGGCTGGAGACGCTCGACCACGTCGTGCGCGAGCTCGACCCCGACGACATCCTCATCACCGACCAGTCGGGCCCGATCTCCATGGCGGGCACGATGGGCGGCCTGGAGACCGAGATCTCCGACGGCTCGACCGACATCGTCATCGAGGCCGCCCACTTCTCGGCCACCGGCATCTCGCGCGAGTCGCGCCGGCACGGGCTGGTCTCGGAGGCGTCCAAGCGGTTCGAGCGCGGCGTCGACCGCGAGCTGCCGCTGGTCGCCTCGTGGCGGGCGGTGCGCATGCTGGCCGAGCTGGGCGGCGCGACCGTGCAGCCCGGCGTGACGCACGCCGAGGTCGACGTCACGCCGGCGCGCATCGCGATCCCGGCCGGTCATCCGTCGGCCGTGGCGGGCGTCCCGTACTCCAAGGAGGTCGTCGTCGGCCGCCTGGAGCAGGTGGGCTGCCTCGTGGCCGACGGTGACGACCCGGCGGTGCGCGAGGGCGGCGTCGACCCGACCGGCGTCGTGACCGGCGGCGAGCTGGCGGCCAGGCTGGCCGTCACCGGCCCCGACATGATCACGGTCACCCCGCCGTCGTGGCGGCCCGACCTCACCGACCCCAACGACCTGGCCGAAGAGGTCATCCGGCTCGAAGGCTACGACCGGCTGCCGTCGGTGCTGCCCAGCGCTCCGGCGGGCGCCGGGCTGACCGAGGGGCAGCGGCTGCGCCGGCGGGTCGGGCGGGCGCTTGCCGAGGGCGGCTACGTCGAGGTGCTCAGCTACCCGTTCATCGGGGCCGACGACTTCGACCGGCTGCAGCTGCCCGCCGACGACGCGCGGCGCCGGGCCATGCGCCTGGCCAACCCGCTGTCGGAGGACGAGCCGCTGATGCGCACGACGCTGCTGCCCGGCCTGCTCAAGACGCTGGTCCGCAACGTCGGGCGCGGCTTCGGCGACGTGGCGCTGTTCGAGACGGGCGCGGTCTACCGGCCCCGGGAGAACGCCCCCGCCGTCGCTCCGGTGCTCGGCGTCTCGCGCCGTCCCACCGAGGAGGAGCTGGCCTCGATCGAGGCGGCGCTGCCCGACCAGCCGCTGCGGGTCGCGGTCGTGCTGGCCGGGGAGTTCGAGCGGTCCGGCTGGTGGGGCTCCGGCCGGCAGGCCTCGTGGGCCGACGCCGTGCAGGCCGCCCGGCTGATCGCCGCCGAGTCGCGGGTCGAGCTGTCCATCAGCGCCGACCAGCACGAGCCCTGGCACCCGGGCCGGTGCGCCGCCCTCTACGTGGGCGACACGCTGGTGGGGCACGCCGGTGAGCTGCACCCGCGGGTCATCGAGGCGTACGGGCTGCCGCCGCGCACCGCCGCGATGGAGCTGGAGCTGTCGCGGCTGGAGTCGGGCATGCCGGGTCCGGCGCAGGCGCCGCCGGTGTCCCCGTACCCGGTGGCGACGCAGGACGTGGCGCTGATCGTGCCCGACTTCACGCCGGTGGCCGACGTGGAGGCGGCGTTGCGCGACGGGGCCGGCGAGCTGCTGGAGTCGGTGCGGCTGTTCGACGTCTACGCGGGTGAGCAGGTGGGCGAGGGGAACAAGTCGCTCGCCTACACGATGCGGTTCCGGGCGGCGGGCCGTACGTTGACGGTCGAGGAGACGACGGCGGCCAGGGACGCGGCGGTGGCGATGGCGGCCGACCGCGTGGGAGCCCAGCTCCGCAGCGCCTGAGTCGACCAGAGGGGGCCGGTACGGATCGCCGTACCGGCCCCTTTGTCATGTGGTGTAGAGCGTCGTGAGGTCGATGTCGATGTCGAACGGCGCGGTCAGCTTGAGCCGGTCGTGGTGGATGCCGGTGTTGGCATAGCTGTTGGTGGCCGGGTCGATTTCGTAGACGTAGACCACCGGCAGGCCCGAGGCTTCCTCGATGCGCCAGAAGTGGGGGATGCCTGCCTCGGCGTAGAGAGTGGGCTTGCGCTTCCTGTCGCGGACCACCGAATCAGGAGAGACGACCTCGACGGCGAGAAGGACGTCTTTGGCGTCGAAGTAGGTGACGTCTTGCTGAATGACGGCGTTGGGGCCTAGCACGATGAGATCCGGTTCAGGCCGTTGTTTGGGCCCCAGTTTCACGCTCATCTCCTGGCGAAGACGGTAGCCCTCGGGGGCAGCCTCTCGCAGCTGGAGATGGAGCTGGAAGATCACTGTGTGATGGAAGTCGCGCTGGGGGCTCACGAAGACCAAGCTTCCGTCGATCAACTCTGTGTGCGCAGGCAAATCCGGAATGTGATCGAGGTCTTCGGCGACGTAGCCCTGCGGCGGGGGGAAGGCCCAGTCGGGGAGTGAGGAAGAGGACTCCATCTTGAAGATCACCGCTTCGGCAGTCATGATCCGACGCTAACCAATGTATTCCGTGCACGCTCGGTGAACGAACGTACACGCGTTCAACTCGCGGGAGAATGTGGGGCATGAGGCAGTTGCTGGTGTTCGGCGAGCGTGGGGATGCCGAGGAGGTCGCCGAGACGCTGGGGGAGTGGTTCCCGGGGCTCGAGGTGCCGCGGGTGGTACGGGAGACGCTCGCCGGTGAGGACGACGCCGAGGACGCCCAGTGGCTCGTCGTCGTGGACGGGCTCGACGAACAGGCCCTCGGCAAGGTGGATGAGCTGGTGGAGCGGTACGAAGGCTGGCGGGAGCCGGAGTAGGTCCGCCCCCGCCGGTGGGACGGCCGGGCGGGCCGGTCAGGCAGGGGTGGGCTGGTCGGACGACTGCTGGGCGCGGCGGGCGCGTTCGGTGATCGCGTGTTCGTCGGTTCTGGCGTCGTAGCGGCGGAATCCGGGCAGGGCGGCGGCCAGGCCCAGGACGGCGCCCACGCACAGCAGGCCGCCCGCGCCCAGCGAGAAGCGGGTGCCGCCGAAGTTGGCCATCAGGCTCGCGCGGGCGTTGCCCAGCATCGGGCCGCTGGCGTACGACAGCAGCTCGATGCCCGCCAGCCGCCCGCGCAGCTCCTGCGGGATGGTCTGGTTCCACATCGTCGTGCGGAAGATGCCGCTGATCATGTCGGCCGCGCCGGCGAGCGCGATGCACAGGAAGACCAGCCACACGCTGGGGGCCAGCGCGGTCAGCGTCATCGCCACGCCCCACAGCGCCGCCGCGACGATCACGCCGAGGCCCTGCCGCTGGACGCGGGCCGTCCAGCGGCCGGTCACCGAGGCGGCCAGGGCGCCCACGGCGGCGGCCGAGTACAGCAGCCCGAGCGACTCGGGCGAGCCCAGCTCGTCGGCCAGGAACGGGAACAGCGCGTTGGACATCGCGAACACCATGGCCGCGATGTCCACCAGGTACGTGCCCATGAGGTCGCTGCGGCCGGTGGCGTACCGCACGCCCTCGACCAGTGACCTGAGCGAGGCCGGCGCGGCGTCCTCGACGGGCGGCAGCGACCTGATGCGCCACAGCAGCGCCAGGGAGAGCACGAAGGTCGCCGTGTCGATGGCGTAGGCGACGTGCGTGCCGAGGTGGACCAGCAGCAGGCCGCCCAGTGCCGGGGCGACGATCGCGCCGACGTTCCAGCGCAGGCTGTTCAGCACCGCCGCCGCGGCCTGCTGGTCGTGCCGGACGACCTGCTGCATCACCGCCTCCAGGCTCGGACGCTGCAGGCAGGCGATGCCGGTGGACAGGGCGCCCATCACGTACAGGACCCAGACCTGCGGGTGCGGGAGCATCGCGTTGACCACGAGGGCGGCGGTGGTGACCAGCAGGCCCAGCTCGCTCAGCACGATGATCCGGCGGCGGTCGAGCGCGTCGGCGATCGCGCCGCCCCACAACCCGCACACCACCATCGGCACGAACTCCGCAAGGCTCATCATCCCGACCGCGACGTAGGAACCGGTCAGTTCCTTCATCTGGTACGGCAGCGCCACCATGGTGATCATCGTGCCGAACATGGTGACGACGCCGGCGCCGAACAGCAGGCGGTAGTCGCGGGAGTCGCGCAGCGGGCTCAGGTCGGGTGACAGCTGACGGAGCAGGCGCATGAATGATGCGGGCACGAAGTCTGATTGTCGGACCACGTCCCCGATGAGGGCAAATCATTTAGGAACGGCGAAGGCCCCCGGGGGGAACCGGGGGCCTTCGCGGGAGGGGCGTCAGGCCGCGGGCACCTTGTCGAGGAAGCCGAGGACCTTGCGGATCCGGCCGTCCTCGGCCAGCTCGACCACGTCGAAGCCGACGGCCAGGGGCTCCTCGCCGGCCGGGCCGAGGTGCCAGGTGAAGCGGGCGATGTGGTGGTGGGCGTCGAACACCTCGCCCGGCGTGAACACCAGGCCGGGGAACATGCCCTGCGCGCCCTCGATCACGGCGGCGATCCCGGCGTGCCCGGCCACGTCGGCCATCGGGTCGGTGTAGGTCGCGTCCTCGGTCCACAGCTCGGCGACGGCCTTGGCGCGGGCGTCGGCGTCGGTCTCGTTCCAGGCGGCGATGTAGCGCTCGACGAGTTCGGCGGTCATGATGATCTCACTTTCTGCCAGGAGTTCTTTCAACGGTTCTCAGGAGAGGTGTCAGCGGCGGGCCTTGCGCAGGCCGGTGATCTGCAGCTCGGCGAACAGCCCCACGACCAGGGCCTGGGCGATGGCCCAGACGGCGCCGAGCGTGCTGAACTCGAGCGCGCCGGTCACGACTGCGACCACGCTGCCCAGGGTCCAGGCGATGTTCAGGCCGATGACGGCCTTGACGGCGGCTCGGTTGATCGTGGGGCGGGAGGCCAGCAGGCCGACGGCGGCGCCGTACACGAGGAGGAAGATCCCGATCTCGCGCAGCAGGCCCGCGCCCGGGCCGAGCAGGTCGCTCGCGGGGCCGGCCAGGGCCAGGTAGACCAGCCCGTTGCCGCCGGTGACGACGGCGTCCGCGACAAGCGCGAGGCGCAGGAACTTGGTCCGGTCGGCGGTGACGGTGAGGGCGGTCATCTCGGCTCCTTCAAGTGCTGGTTGCGACACTTGAACGATGTCAGCCGGGGCGTAGGGGCCGCGATTACGCGCCAGGTAATGAAGTCCGCGAACCCGCCGCCGACCTGCGGGTTCTTCGGGCAAAGAGAACGGGGCGCCCCCTTGCGGAGGCGCCCCGGACGGGGTTTTCAGAGGTGTGCGACGTCCCGGAGGCGGGCGGAGTGCGGCGTCCCGGCGGGGGACGGTCAGGAGCCGAGGACCTCGCGGCGCAGGTGGGTCTTGAGGATCTTGCCGCCGGGGTTGCGGGGCAGCTCGCCCTCGCGGAACCACACGTGCGCCGGGATCTTGAACTTGGCGATCCGGTCCGTCAGGAACGAGCGCAGCTCCTCGGCCGTGACCGACCGGCCCGGCGCCGGCCGGATCACCGCGCCGACCTCCTCGCCCAGCTCGTCGTGCGGGACGCCGATCACCGCCACGTCGTCCACCGCCGGGTGCTCGAACAGGGCGGCCTCGACCTCGGCGCAGTAGACGTTCTCGCCGCCCCTGATCACCATGTCCTTGGCGCGGTCCACGATGTAGACATAGCCCTCCTCGTCGATCCTGGCCAGGTCGCCGGTGTGCAGCCAGCCGTCCACGAACGTCTGCGCCGTGGCCTCGGGCTGGTTCCAGTAGCCCATGATCACGTTCGGGCCGCGCACGCACAGCTCGCCCACCTCGCCGGCGGGCAGCTCGGCGCCCGTGGGGTCCACCACGCGCACGTCCACCACGGCAGAGGGCATGCCGATGCTGTCGGGCCTGGCGTGGTACTCGGCGCCGCCGTTGCCGATGGCCAGGGCGGTCGTCTCGGTCATGCCGTAGCCGTTGGAGGGGGCGCGGTCGGGCAGGTTCGTGGTGATGCGCTCCAGCAGCTTGGGCGGGGCGGGGGCGCCGCCGTAGCCGAGGGTGGTCAGGGACGACAGGTCGTACTTGCCGAAGTCGGGGTGCGACATGAGCTGCCAGGCGTTGGTCGGCACGCCGATCATCGTGGTGACGCGTTCCCGCTCGATCAGCCGCAGCGCCTGCTCGGGGTCCCATTTGTACATGAGCACCACGCCGCCGCCGGTGAACATCGAGGTGGTCATGCCGGAGAAGCAGCCGGTGACGTGGAACAGCGGCACGGTCAGCAGCGTCACCCGGCGCACGCTCGCCGCCGCGCCCGCGTCCTTGCCGGCCATGGTGACCGAGCGGACGAGGCCGTAGGCCACCGTCATGGGGGACTGGCCGAGGTTGCGGTGGCTGCCCAGCGCGCCCTTGGGCCGCCCGGTGGTACCGGAGGTGTAGAAGATCGTCGCCGGGTCCTCGGGGGACAGCTCCACGTCGGGCAACTTCACGTCGGCGGTGACCTCGCCCAGCACGTCGCCGAACGAGCGCGCGCCCTCGGGCACCTCGCCCCTGGTCACGATCATCGGCACGCCCGTGGAGGCCAGCCTGACCGCCCGTTCGCCGTCGGCGATCAGCACCTTGGCCCCCGAGTCGCGCACGCCGTAGGCCAGCTCGGCCTCCGTCCACCAGGCGTTCAGCGGTACGGCGATGGCTCCGGCGGCCAGCGCGGCCGAGAACGAGACCACCCATTCCGGGTAGTTGCGCATGGCGATGGCGACGCGGTCGCCCTTGGTCACGCCGTACTCCTCGACCAGGCGGCCGGCCAGGGTGGCGGCGCGGCGGAAGTGCTCCTCGAACGTGATGTGCTCGTCCTCGTAGGCCAGGAAGACCTGCTCGCCGTGGAACCTGCTGGTCTCCAGCAGGGCGCGGAAGTGTGCCGGCGCGTGCTTCCAGGTGCGTACCCCGGTGTCGCCGATCTCCTCGGTCTCGAAAAGCTGGCCGGGGCCGGTGAGCTGGGCTTGGACCTGGGCGTGCGAAAGGGACATGCGCAGAACTCCCGCATCAGACGATTCTTCCGGACTTTCACAGTACCGACCGGTAGGTACGTCGCGCTAGAGCAGCGAAAACCCCTGGCGCGGACGTTCGTGAAAGTTTCACGAGAAGGCCGATATTTTTCGCCTGCCAACTGCTCTTATGGCGGCGGTGCGCGATCGGCATTGACCGTTCTGCCGCATGTCAATACCGTCTGCGATGCGATCCGCCGAGGATCGAAAGGTTTCGGAATCGAGTGCCTGCCTCCGGAGGTAGATGCCCGTGCTCTCGTCCCTGTCCGTCAGAGTCCTCGCCCTGCTGGGGATTCTCGCAGCATTCCTCCTCCCCGCCACCGCGGCCGACGCCTCGGCGCCCCTGCGCACGCACGCGTCCGCCAAGGGCAAGTTCATCGGCACGGCGCTCGCCACCGGCCCGCTGGCCGGCGAGACCTCCTACCGCACCATCGCGGCGACCGAGTTCAGCCAGGTCACCGCCGAGAACGCGATGAAGTGGGACGCCACCGAGCCCAGCCAGGGCCAGTTCAACTACTCCGGCGCCGACGCGATCGTCGCCTTCGCCGCCCAGAACGACCAGCAGGTGCACGGCCACACCCTCGTGTGGCACAGCCAGACGCCGGGCTGGGTGCAGGGCCTGAGCGCGACCGCGATGCGCGCGGCCATGCAGAACCACATCGCCAACGTCGTCGGCCACTTCGCCGACAACCCGGCCGTGGTCTCCTGGGACGTGGTCAACGAGGTCTTCGACGACAGCGGCAACCTGCGCACGTCGTTCTGGTACAACACGCTCGGCTCGGGATACATCGCCGACGCCTTCCGCGCCGCTCGCGCCGCCGACCCCGACGCCAAGCTGTGCATCAACGACTACAACACCGAGGGGATCAACGCCAAGAGCACGGCGATCTACAACCTGGTCTCCTCGCTGCGCCAGCAGGGCGTGCCGATCGACTGCGTCGGCTTCCAGTCCCACCTGGCCATCCAGTACGGCTTCCCCGGCGACTTCCAGCAGAACCTGCAGCGCTTCGCCGCCCTCGGCGTCCAGGTCCGGATCACCGAGCTGGACGTGCGCATGCAGACCCCCAGGGACGCCACCAAGGACGCCACCCAGGCCACCTACTACCGCAACGTCGTCAACGCCTGCCTCGCGGTGACCGCCTGCCAGGGTGTGACGATCTGGGGCTTCACCGACAAGTACTCCTGGGTGCCCGACACCTTCCCCGGCCAGGGCGCCGCGCTGATCTACAACGAGAGCTACCAGCAGAAACCGTCGTACACCGCCGTGCACGACGCGCTGGCCGGCGGCACCGGCACCGACACCACCCCGCCCAGCACGCCGGGCACCCCCACGGCGGGCAACGTCACCGCGAGCTCGGCCACCCTCACCTGGGCGGCCTCCACCGACACCGGCGGCAGCGGCCTGGCCGGCTACAACGTCTACCGGGAGCAGGGCGGCACCGACACCCAGCTCGGCCAGTCCACCGGCAACAGCATCAACCTGACCGGCCTGACCGCGGGCACCCAGTACCAGGTCTACGTGCGGGCGCGCGACGGCGCGGGCAACCTGTCCGGCGAGTCCCCGGTGGTCACCTTCACCACCCTCACCGGAGGCGGCACCGGCGGCTGCACCGCCGCCGGCACCGTGCAGACCCAGTGGAGCGGCGGGTACGTCGTCCAGCCCGTGACCGTCACCAACACCCGCACGTCCACGACCAACGGCTGGACGGTCACCTTCACCCTGCCCGCCGGGCACGCCATCACCGGCTCCTGGAACGCCGCCGTCACCGTCAGCGGGCAGAACGTCACCGCCAGGAACGCCGGGTACAACGGCACGCTCGCGCCCGGCGCGAGCACCAGTTTCGGGTTCCAGGTCAGCAGGCCGGGCGGCGACACAGCGACGCCGTCCGCCTACACCTGCTCCTGACCCGCGCGCCCCCCGGGCGGACATGGCCACCGCCCGGGGCCCCGCACGCCGGCGCGGCGGGCCACGGGAGGGTGCCCGAACGGGGCCCTTGGTGGGGCCTGCGCGCGATGGTACACAGTGCACATGGCAGAGATCATCCTGTTGCACTCCGCACAGGGCCTGCGACCGGGGGTAATGGGGGCCGCGGAGGCGCTTCGCGCGGGCGGGCACGTCGTGCGCACGCCCGACTACTACGACGGCGAGGTCTTCGACGACCTCGAATCCGGACTGCGCAAACGGGACGCGATCGGCTTCGACGAGCTCGCGCGCCGCTGGCGGGAGATCGCCGCGCGGGCGCGCGGGCCGGTCGTGTTCGCCGGGTTCTCGCTGGGCGGGTTCGGGGCCCAGCTCCTGGCCGCCACGCACCCCCTGGCCCAGGGGCTGCTGCTCTACCACGGCTGCGCGGCCGTGGCCGAGGTGAGCGCGGAGGGGTGGCCGGTCTCGGTGCCGGTGCAGCTCCACTACGCGGAGGGCGATCCGTGGGTGGACGCCGGCGACGTCCGCAGTCTGCGTACGGAGCTCGGGCCGTTATTCGAGTGCTTCATTTATCCGGGAAATGTGCACTTGTTCGCCGATCCTGATCTTCCCGGATACTCGGAAGAGTCGGCGGCGCTTATGTGGAAACGATCCCGCGACTTTATTGCACGGATATAAGACGATTTCGCGGATATTTCGTACTTGGGTCTATCAAAAGGGGCGATCTTTACTTTATGATCTCATCGGCCCATCAAGATCGACGGAAGGATCGCTCATGACGATCGAGATCAAGAAGGTCGAAGAAGTCGAGACCACTGGAAACAGCAACAGCTGCTGACCTCTTGGGGCCTCCCGCGACGCGGCCCGACCCCGCGGGAGGCCCTCACTCGCCCGGGAGCCGCCTTCATGCCCAGGATTCAGGTGAATCCGGTCTTCCCCCTGTTCATCGACGACGCCCGCGGGCGCGTACGGCTCGGCGACTTCCCCCCGACCGGCCAGATCCTCGACCCGGCGCCGCCACCCCTGCGCCGCCTGCTGCGCCTGTGCGCCGAGACCCCCGTCGAGCAGTCCGACCTGTACGACCTCCTCGACGACCTCACCCCCGCCGAGATCGACTCGGCCGTCGAACAGCTGCGCGCGGCCCGCTTCCTGGTCACCGACGCCGAGCTCGTCACGCTCGCCGCCGACGCCCGGCTGTCCAGGTTCGCGCTGTTCATGGCCATGTTCCAGCCGGCCGACCGGGCCGTGGCCGCGCTCGGCGACCTCGCCGGCAGGCACGTGGCGGTGCTCGGCGCCGGCGCGATCGGCGGCCAGGTCGCCCTGCACCTCGCCACCTCCGGCGTCGGCCGCCTGACCCTGCTCGACGACGACCGCGTCGAGATCGGCAACCTGCACCGCCAGCACCTCTACACCGTCCGCGACCTCGGCGAGCCCAAGACGGCCGCGGCCGCCCGCAGGCTGCGCGAGCACTGCCCGGACGTCCGCGTCACCCGCGTCGAACGGCGCATCACCGGCCCCGCCGACGTCGTCACCGACGCCGACCTCGTGGTCAACACCGTCGACACCCCGCAGCCGCACATCCGCCGCTGGGTCAACGAGGCCTGCGTACGGGCCGGCACACCGTTCGTCACCGGCGGCTTCAACCAGCACGTCGGCCTGCTCGGCCCGCTGGTCGTGCCCGGCAAGACCGGCTGCCTGGCCTGCCAGGAGGCCGCCCTGGCCGCGCGGTACGGCTCCACCGTCCTGCCGGCCAACGACAACCCGGGACGGGCCATCCCGTCGTTCGGGCCGTTGTGCGGGATCGTGTCGAGCATGCTCGCCGCCGAGGTGATCCGCTTCCTGACCGGCATCGGCGCGCCCGCCGTCGAGGGCCGCAGCCTCTGGCTCGACCTGCTCACGCTGACCACCACGGCCTACGACTTCGACCGCCGCGACGGCTGCGAGGTGTGCGGGTGAAGACCGGGCCGCGGACCGACCTGTCGTTCCTCAGCGTGGTGGCCGACGGCCCGGACGACTACGTGATCGGCAACGGCGAGACGTTCGTCAACGTGCCCGGCGTGGCGGCGGCCGTGGTCGAGGCGCTCGACGGCACCAGGACGGCCGCCGAGGCCCGCGCCCTGGTCCTGGCCGAACGCGGCCTGGACGTCGACGTCGCCGAGTTCGTGACCGGGCTCGGCGCGGCCGGGCTGCTCAGCCGGCCCCGGCGCCCGCCCAACCTGTGGGACCGGATCAGGCCCGGCCACGTGGCCTGGCTGTTCTCCCGCCCGGCGCACGCCGTGCTGGCCGCGCTGACCGTGTGCGCCCTGGCCGCGGCGGTCGCCAGGCCCGGCGTGCTGCCGTCGTTCTCCTCGCTGGTCTGGTCGGACAGCCTCACCTTCACCGTCGTCTTCGCCGCGGGCTCGTGGCTGCTGGTGCTGGTGCACGAGCTCGGCCACATCGCCGCGGCCCGGTCGCTCGGCGTGCGGGCCGAGCTGTCGCTCGGCACCCGCCTGCAGTTCCTCGTCGTGCAGACCAGGATCACCGGCATCTGGGGCGTGCCCAGGCGCGCCCGCTACCGCGCCCACCTGGCGGGCATGCGGGTGGACTGGTTCCTCGCCTGCGCCGGGACCTGCGTCCTGTACGCCGCCGAGGTGCCCGTGGTGCGACTGGTCGTGGTCATCTGCCTGTCGCAGATCGCCTGGCAGTTCCTGTTCTTCATGCGTACCGACGTCTACTACGCCATCGCCAACGCCGGCGGCAACAAGAACCTCATGGCCGACGCGCAGGCGTACCTGCGGGCGCGGCGGACCCGTACGGCGCCGCGCGGCGTCCGGGTGTACGCCTGGTTCCTCGTGGTGGGGCGGGTGCTCGGGCTGGCCTTCTTCGCGCTCTACACGATCCCGGTGACGGTCGCCGTGTGCCGCCGGGCCGTCGAGGAGCTGCCGGGCTGGCAGCCGGTCGCCGCGCTGGCCGTCGTCGGCGCCGGGTGGGCGCTCTACCTGGCCGTCCTGGCCCGCCGCCTGCTCACCTCGGCCCGCCGCCCGGCCTCCTGAGGCAGCCGACGCAGGCCGGCACGGTCCCGGCCGCCCCCTCCGCGGCCGGGACCGTGGCGATCAGGCGCCCCCGCGGCTCCTGGCGACGACCTCCTCCGTGGTGAGCGGCGCCTTCGGGTGGTGCGTCAGGCACATGGGCACGCGCGCCTTGGCGAACCCGCCCCCTTCGCCCGCCACGTAGAACTCGCCCGCGCCCAGCCGGGAGATGTCCGGCACGTCGCCGCCGCCCTTGAACTGGGCCATCTCCCTGGCCGCGCTGATCTGGATCGGGGCGTTCAGCAGGCCGAAGAACTGCGTGGCGCAGTTGCCGGGGATCTGGTTGTGCAGCCCCTTGGGCGCCTGCGTGGCGAAGACCAGGCCCAGGCCGTACTTGCGGGCCTGGGAGGCGAGCAGCACCGTGCTGCGGGTGGAGACCGACGCGCCGCCCGCCGCAGGGGCGAACGTCTGGGCCTCGTCCATGACGAACAGCGCGCCCAGCGGTCGGTCCTGGGCGGGGTGCCGCTTGAACCAGACGAACAGCTCCATCTGCAGCCGGCTGACGAAGCTCTGCCGCTGCTCCAGGCCCGGCAGCCCGGCCAGGCTGATCACCGAGACGCGGGCCCGCCTGCCCGGCGGCGGCGTCACCAGCAGCCCCGGATCGACCGGCTCGCCGGCCCCGCCGAACAGCGGGTCGTTGTCCATCGCCGCGGTCAGCGACTGGGACAGGTCGGCCGCGATGCGCCGGGCGCTGGCCAGCTCGCTGACCCCGTCCGGCAGGTCGGCCAGGTACGCCGCTAACCCTCTCAGGCTGGTCGCGCCGCCGCCTCCGTAGGCGGCCAGGGCCCGCCTGAGCACGGCCTGCCCGCGCAGCGCCTTGTCGGTGTTGGCGTCCAGCCTGACCCGCGGCACGATGAACGCGACCGCGGCCTCGACCGCCTCGGCGAACTCGTCGGGGTCGCCGGCCAGGCTCGCCAGGTCGGGCAGCGGCTGGAAGCTCAGCGGGCGTCCGCCCGTCCGTCCCGGCGTCCAGACGGTCACGTCGGTGGCCGCCAGGTACTCCTCGGCGCGGCGGGCGTCGCCCTCCGCCCACGTGCGCGGCGGCTCGGGCCACGGCTCGTCCAGCCTGGCCAGGTCGTTGTTCGGGTCCAGCACGATCGAGGAGACGCCGCGCAGCGCGCACTCCTCGACCAGCCGCCTGATCAGCACGGTCTTGCCCGAGCCGGAACCGGCGAAGATCGCGGTGTGCTTGCGCAGCGCCTCCAGCGCGATCCGCACCGGCTCGCCGTCCGCGATCCGCCGCCCGATCGTCAGGGCCCCCTCCTGGTCGCCGCCGTCCTGGCTCCGCGCCGCCGCGGGGATCTCGGGGGCCGGCCCGGCGGGAACGCTCCACGCGTCGGCCAGAGCCTCGGTGAGGAATCCGATCCTGGACGTCGGCCGCCGCGCGGCGAGCCAGGCGGCCAGGTCCGGCGGGCTCTCCGCGACCAGGGCCCGCAGCGCGGCGAGGACCAGCAGGTCCTGCCGGCTCACCCGCAGCGTCCTGCCGCCGGCCCGCTCGAACGCCGCGATCGTCTCCCGCGTCGCGGGCCCTGGCGACCATGGGGTGTCGCGCAGCAGGAACAACCGCCGCTTGGGCACCTCCGCGTCCAGCCCGGCCGCCACGCACGCCTTGCGGACGCGGTTCAGCGCCGCGTTCCCGTGCGTCGCGCTGACCGCGCGGAAGGCCCAGTGGACCTCGTCCTCCCTGCTGTCGTCGAGCGTGCGGCGCAGCCGGGCGTGCAACGGGGGCTTGGCGCTCGGCGGCGGGTCCACGCCGAAGGCCCGGCCGGCCTCACCCTGCTCGGCGATCCACGCATGCAGCCCGGCGGCCAGCAGCGCGGGCATCACGGTGTCCTCACCGGCCTGGTCGATCACCGGGGCCTGCGCGGCCTCCAGCAGCTCGGCGAAGCGGGCGTCGAGCGCGTCGAGGTCGGCGAGGCCGGCAGGGCGCGCGGGCGGCTGCTGACGCGGCGCCGCCTCCGCCGTGAACCCGGTCAGCTCCCTGACCGCGCCGTCCATGACGCAGGCGTGCACGTGCCGGTCGATCCGGATGAGCAGCTCCCGAGGGGTGAACCCGGGCGCCTGCTCGAACGCCTCCGGCCGGACCGGCCAGGTCGGGTACGGCGGCTTGACGCCCGCCTCGCCGTACTGCACCTCGAAGCGGGTGGCGACCAGGGTGCGGGCGGTGGCCGCGTCGGGGATGGTCATGAGCGGGACCGCCTGGCGGAAGCGGTCGCGCACGGTGTCGACCGCCACCCGCTCGATGAGCGCCCACGTAGCGGGGATGCAGGTCACGACCGTCAGGGTCCGGCGGGTGACCTCGCGCAGCGCCATCAGCCCGCCCGCGATGCGCTCGATCATGAGCTGCTCGGCCGGGTCGTGCTCGGCGCCGCCGGAGGTGGTGACCCGTGACTGGGCGACGAGGGGGTCGATCTGGTCCACCGCGACGACGGTGGGGCCGGTGAGCGCCATCAGCCGCGACAGGTCCCTGACGATCTCCTGCGGCGTGCGCCCGAGCTGCCGGATGCCCCAGCGGGCCCGCTCGCCCGGCTCGCCCTCGGGCGCCGACGACAGGTACGACTCCCCGAGGTCCTGCAGGGCGGGATCGTCGCCGGCCAGCAGGACCAGGGCGCGCGCGGCGTCCTGGCTGTCGCGGCCGACCTGGCCCCCGACGCGGCGGAACGCGGTGACGAAGGCGTCCAGCTCGTCCCTGGTGAGGCCGCGCTTGCCGGTGACCGAGCGGCGGGCCATGCGGGACAGCCCCGCCATGATGGCCAGGCGGTCCAGGAGCACGGTGAGCTGCGTCTGCCCGTCGTGGCGGGGCCGGGAGAGGCTGTCCAGCAGGGAGACCACGATGCTCTCCCAGAAACCCTTGGCATCCAGCAGGCCGACCAGGACGAAGTAGCCGCTCTCGCGCTGGGCGCGTTCGCGCAGCCAGCCGAGCAGGTGGGTCTTGCCGGTGCCGCGCTGGCCCTGCACGACCACGCCGATGGGGCTGCTGTCGGGCTGGTGGGCGGCCGCGGCCAGCCCGTCGAGGAGGATCTTCGTCGACGCGCCGTGCAGGCCCTCGACGTGGAAGGGGGAGCGGCGCCACACGTCGTCGGCGCCCTCGGTGTAGTTGAACGTCAGCGCGGCCAGGTCCGCGATGCCGCCGCGGCTCACAGCTCGCCGATCCACAGCAGATGCTTGTCCTGCCCGCCTATGATCACCGCCGCCTCGCGGTCCTCGGGCGTGAGCGTCTTCTGGTTCGACTCCGGGACCAGGTTCACGTCCGGAAGGCGTTCCATCTGGACGAGCGTCTCGTCCACCTCCTGCTTCGGCACGGCGGGAAGTAGCCGCCGGAGCGGGGTCAGGCTCACCCACGAACCGGGGGCGGCGGCCAGCTCGGCGTACGCGGCACGGATGCGCGACTCCAGACCGGCGGGCAGGACGTCCGGCTCGGGCTGGAAGATCTCCGACAGCCGCTGGTCGGTGCGCCGCATGAACCGGGGCAGCCATTCCAGCAGGGCCCGCGCGATGGCCCCCGACGAGCCGGTCTGCGGCGGGATCGCCCCGGCCCGCAGGTCCTCGGCCAGCCTGGCCCACCCGGAGTCGGTGAGCACGTGCACGAAGGCGCGTCCGCGCCTGGGCTGCCGGCTCTCGACCAGCTTCAGGTCGTTGAGCTTCAGCCGCCGCTGACCGTCGATGGTCAGCCTGTAGTGCTCCTTGAGCTCGCTGTTGGAGACCTCGCGGGCTTCGACGGCCAGCACCAGCAGGGCAGTGAACTCGGGCAGGGTCAGCCCTTTGTCTGGCATATCTCATCCTTCCGCTCTGCGGCAGTTCCGCAGAAACTGGCCGATCTGACGGACGACGGTGTCCATGTCAGTCATCACCTGAGCATCGGGAAAGCGCAGCACGGCGTAACCATCGAGTTGGAGGAGCACGTCCCGCTGCCGGTCGGCGGCGAACTTGGCCGGAGCCCGGTGGTCGGGACCGTCGATCTCCACGACGCACCGCTCCCGCTCCCAGAGCAGGTCCACCCGGATCGGCACGGCCAGCGGCCCCGTCCGGTACGTCTGGTTCCAGGCTCGGCCCCCGGCCCACGCCCGCGCGGACAACGCGGCCTCCAGCGCCCGCTCGCTCGCGCTGCCCGGATGCGGCCTGCCCGCCACCGGCGGATACGCGACGGCGGGCGCCCGATCGGCGGTCGCGGGAAGCGGGACGGCCCCCGGGCGCCACCCGCAGCCGCCGGGAGCGGGCTCGCGGGGAGCGGGGTGGCGATCGTCCGTACGCGGTCGTCGTGCAGGGGCGCGCCCGCCAGCCAGACGCCGGCCCGGCCCCGGTGCGCCAGCCACTCGCACCCGGCGACCAGCACTTCCCCTGCCGCCGCGCCAAGCCCGTCCGGCACCCTCACCAGGACCGCCAGCCGGGCCCGGCCGAAGCTGTCGGCCAGCGCCCTGACCAGCCCCGCCGCCCGGACCTCCGGCGCCAGCCCGCTGGGTCCGCCCGTCAGCGCCCGCCGGGCCAGCTCGGCGAGGAACGGCCCGAAATGACCGGTCGCCGAGGCCCTGCGCAGGGCCAGCGCCTGGACCGCGGCCACGTTCACCCCGGACGGGCCCTCGATGCCCTCGGCGCCCGGCAACCAGGCCGGGAACAGCGCGATGGCCGCCTTGTCCAGCTCACGCAGGACGGAGGCGGCCAGGCCGGCGACGGAACGTTCCTCGGCGGCGAAGTAGGTGACGACGGCCGGGGCGTCGTCCGGCAGGGGATCGAGGGCCGGCGCGATGGCGTCGGGGTCGGCGTCGAGCCGTACCACCTGGCCGATCGGCAGATCTGCCCACGACGGCACGGCTTCCCTGCCCTCACAAGATCGGAAACTTCGGCACTTGGGAGGGTAGCCCCGTCCCTACCGGGCTGTCACCCAGACCGGGGACGCACCCTCCATGGACGGGACGTGCGCGCGGGTCAGCAGGGCCTGGGACACGCTCGCCTTCACCAGGGCCGCCGTCCGCACCACCGGGACGAGCGTGAGCGCGAACAGCAGGCCCACCGCCGTGTTGAACACCACGAACGGCACGGTTCCGGTGCCGAGGCCGAGCAGGGCGGGCAGGCCGCCGTCCACGCCGGGGATCGCGGCGATCGCCCAGCCGTAGACCGGGAAGGTCAGGCCGAGCACCGCGCCCGCCCACCACACCGCGCTGACGACGGCGGCGGCCAGCGAGACCGGGAAGGTGATGATCGCGTGCAGCAGGTCCATCGCCGCCTGGCCGGAGGCCAGCGGGTTCATCATGCGGCGGAAGGAACCCGCCCCCACGGGGACCTGCGCGTAGCGGGGGCGGGCGATCGGGTGGCCGAGCACTCCGGGGAGCGCGGCGCGCTCCAGGTCGGCGAAGTGGCGGGCCATGGCGGCGGTGGCGGCCAGGACGGGCAGCCCGACGAACACGACCGCCGAGCCGAGACCGGCCGAGACTCCGGCGACGGCGAGGGTGAAGGAGGCGGCGGCCGCGGGGAGGCCGAGCAGGGTGTAGCGGGTGTCGGTGGCGACGCGGTGCCGGAGGGTTGTCATGGCCACGACGCTACGGGCCCGGCGGGCGAGTGATCGATCCTGGCGGCGGGCCATTGCGTGGTAGGGCAGGCCCTACCACGCCCCCGGCGGACCGCTGGGCGCTACTGCGGCTGGTCGACCCGGATCACGGTCAGCTCCTGGGGGCGCACCGGCTCCCGGCAGTGCGCGCACACCGTGAGCGGCTCCAGGGGCTCGCCGCACGAGTGGCGCCACACGGTGGGCGGCTCGCCCTCGGTGACGTACCGGTCGCCCCAGTCCATCAGGGCGAGCAGGACCGTGTGCAGGGCCTGGCCCGACTCGGTGAGGACGTACTCGTGGCGCGGCGGGTGCCGCTCGTACGGCACCCGCTCCAGCAGGCCCACTTCGACCAGCTTGCGCAGCCGGGCGGTGAGGATGTCGCGGCTGGCGCCGGTGTTGCGGGCGATCTGGTCGAAGCGGCGCACCCCGAGCATGATCTCGCGCATCGCCAGCAGGCTCCACCGCTCGCCCACGACGGCCAGCGCGTTGGCGATCGAGCACTCTCTCGGGCGGGACAAGGCCCCTCCGCTCAGGTAGGTCCGGATTTCCAACTTACCATCAGGCGGCCCGTCCAGGGATGGCGGCGAGCAGCTCGCGGGTGTAGTCGGCGCGCGGCGAGCCGAAGATCTCGGCCGCCGTGCCGCTCTCCACGATCCGGCCCGCCTGCATCACGTGCACCCGGTGCGAGATCATCCGGACGACGGCCAGGTCGTGGCTGATGAACAGGTAACTGAGCCCGAGGTCGCGCTGCAGGTCGGCGAGCAGCTCCAGGATCTGGGCCTGGACCAGCACGTCCAGCGCGGAGACGGCCTCGTCGAGCACGACCAGCTCGGGGGAGAGCGCCAGCGCCCGCGCGATCGCCACCCGCTGCCGCTGGCCGCCGGACAGCTCGTGCGGCAGCCGCTCGGCCACCGACGCCGGCAGCGACACCTTCTCCAGCAGCTCGGCGACGGTCCGCGCGCGCTCGGCCGGGGTGCCCACGCGGTGCACGCGCAGCGGCTCGGCGATCGACTTCTCGACCGTGTAGCGGGGGTCGAGCGAGGCGTACGGGTTCTGGAAGACCGGTTGCACCCGGCGGCGGAAGGCGAACAGCTCCCGGCGGCCGAGCGAGGTCAGGTCGGTGCCGTCGAACAGGATCCGGCCGGAGGTGATGCCGTCCAGGCCGAGCAGCAGGTTGGCGGTGGTCGACTTGCCCGAGCCGGACTCGCCCACGACCGAGACGGTACGGCCGCGCGGGATCGTGAAGGAGACCCCGTCCACCGCCGTGAACTCCCCGGCGCCGCCCCGCAGCGGGAACACCTTGCGCAGGTCCTCCACCACGACCAGGTCCTCGGCGCCCTCCTCGGGGCCGGGCTCGGCCACCCGCACCGACGACAGGCTCGGCACGGCCTTCAGCAGCCGCCGGGTGTACTCGTGCCGGGGGTCGGCCAGCAGCTCGGCCGCCGGTCCGGTCTCCACGATCTCGCCCCGGTACATGACGGCCACCACGTCGGCCCGCTCGGCGGCCAGCGCCAGGTCGTGCGTGATGAGGAAGACGGCCGTGCCCATCTCGGCGGTGAGCTGCCCGAGCTGGTCGAGGATGCGCCGCTGCACGGTCACGTCCAGGGCCGAGGTCGGCTCGTCGGCGATGAGCAGCTTGGGCCGGCAGGCCAGGCCCATGGCGATGAGCGCCCGCTGCCGCATGCCGCCGGAGAACTCGTGCGGGTACTGCCCGGCCCGCCGCTCCGGCTCGGGGATGCCGACCATCTCCAGCAGCTCGGTCACGCGCCCGCGCGCGGCCCGGCCGGTGGCGAGGCCGTGCACCTCCAGAGCCTCGGCGATCTGGTCGCCGATGCGCATGAGCGGGTTGAGGTTGGACATCGGGTCCTGGGGCACCAGGCCGATGCCCGCGCCCCGGACGGCGGTCATCTCGCGTTCGCTCACCCCGGCCAGGTCGCGGCCGTCGAACAGCACCTGGCCGGTCGTGATGCGCCCGCCCGCGGGCAGCAGCCGGTTGACCGCGGCGGCCGTGGTGGACTTGCCCGAGCCCGACTCGCCGACCACGGCCACGGTCTGTCCCGGCAGGATCTCCATCGAGACGTTCTTGACGACGGTGACGTCCTGCTTGCGGGTGCGGAAGGCGACGGAGAGGTCGCGGATCTCCAGGAGCGGGGTCATGCGGTCCTCGATCGGTGGGTGATGGCCTGCAGCAGGCCGGTCCAGAGGGCGTCGGTGGGCGTCGGTGCGGCCGTCGTCAGCAGGCGGTTGCCGGCCAGCGCGATCGCGATGTCCCGGCCGGGGACGAACCCGACGGCGCACCCGACGTAGCCCGGGTGGCCGAGCACGGTGACGGTCTCCTCCCGCAGGTCGAGCCGGTAGGTGCGGAAGCCGAGCGCCTGGCCGGGGTCGGGGCCGGGGGTGAAGAACTCGCGGGCGACCTCGGGCCGCCACAGCCGGTCGTGCTCCTCGTAGCGGGACAGCGCGGCGGCGTACCGCAGCAGGTCAGGGACGGTGGAGAACAGCCCGGCGTGCCCCGCCACGCCGCCGAAGGCGTGGTAGGCGTTGCCGTCGGCGACCTGGCCGAGCACGGGCTCGTGCCGCCAGCCGGCGAAGTCCGCGCCGCGGAAGGGCACCGGGTACGGCTCTGAGGTGTCGAGCATGCGCATCTCGACCCGGTCGTCCAGGGCGCTCATGGCCACCTCAGGCCCCGCCGGCCGCGCGTACGTGGTGTCGGCCAGCCCCAGCGGGCCGGTGACCAGCTCGGCCACCGCCCGGTCCAGCGACGTGCCGGTGACGGTCTCGACCACCCGGCCGAGCAGGATGAAGCCCAGGTCGGAGTAGTGCCGTTCGCGGCCGGGCGCGTAGCGCGGGGCGGGCATCCGCGGGTCGAGGTACAGCGGCCACCACTCCCACAGCCCGGCCCGGTGCAGCAGCAGGTCCCGCACGGTGACCTGTTCGGGGCAGCCTCCCGGCAGGTACGCGGCCGCCCGCTCGTCCAGGTCCACCAGGCGGTCGGAGACCAGGCGGACGAGGGCCGTCGTGGTCCCGACGACCTTGGTGACCGAGGCCAGGTCGTGGTACGTGCCGAGGGTCATGGGGGCCTCGCCGGCCAGTGCGCCGCCGTCCGTCCGGCGCACGGTGCGGTGGCCGGTGCACTCGGTCAGGTCGAACCACGGCGTGCGGGCCGCCCGGACCAGGCCCGCGGGCGGGCCGGGCTCGGGGCCGGGCGGCGCGGCGGGGGCCGTGGTCATCGGCGCAGCACCAGCGAGCGCGGCGGCGTGGGCAGCGGGGCGGGCAGGACGAGCGGGCCCGCGCCCGGCGTCAGCGTCCCGAGCACCCGGGCGGCCTTCGCACCCGTGCCGCCGGGGACGGTGCCCGGCAGGCCGTGGGCGGTCAGCCAGCCGATGAGCGCGAAGGCGATGGCCTCCTTGTCGTCGGCAGGGGCGCCGAGCTCGTCGGACAGCGACACCCGCACGCCCGGCAGGGCGGCGCGCAGGCCGTCCATGATGACCGGGTTGCGGCAGCCGCCGCCGGAGACGACGAGCACGCCCACGCCCGCCGCGGCGACGTCGGCCGCCACCGTGCGGACGGTCAGCTCGGTCAGCGTCGCCACCAGGTCGGGGCCGGACGGCTCGCGGCCCGCCCTGGCGATCGCCGCCTCGACGTAGGCCAGGTGGAACAGCTCCTTGCCGGTGCTCTTCGGCGCGGCCAGCCGGTAGTACGGCTCGTCGAGCAGCACGTCGAGCAGGCGCTCGTCCACCCGGCCGGAGGCGGCGATCCGGCCGCCCTCGTCGAAGCCGCGCGGGTTCAGGCCGCGGCCGGCCACCACGGCGTCGATGAGGGCGTTGGCCGGGCCGATGTCGTAGGCGCTCAGGCCGCCGTCGCGCACGACGGTCATGTTGGAGATGCCGCCCAGGTTGAGCGCCGCCGCGCCGCCCGCGGGCCCGTCCTGCAGCAGGCCGCCGAGCAGCAGGTCGTCGAGCACGGAGACCAGCGGGGCGCCGTGCCCGCCGGCGGTGATGTCGCGGATGCGCACGTCCGACAGCACGGCCGCGCCGGTGCGCTCGGCGATCCAGGCGGGCTGGCCGATCTGCAGGGTGCCGCGCGCGTGCGCGCCCTCCACCCAGTGGAAGACCGTCTGGCCGTGGGAGACGATCAGGTCGGCCGGGCCGGCCTGCTCGGCCGCGGCCGCGGCGGCCTCGGCGAAGCACTGGCCGATGAGCGTGTCGAGCACGCACACCTCGGCCAGCGTGACGGGCGCGGGCGGCAGCGCGGCCACCAGCCGGGCGCGCAGTTCGTCCGGGTACGGGGTGCTCGCGGTGTGCAGCACGCGGCCGGTCAGCACGCCGCCGTCCAGCGCGAAGTCGACCAGGGCCACGTCGATGCCGTCGTGCGAGGTGCCGGAGATCATGCCGAGGATCTTCATGCCGGCTCTCCCAGCGCCACGCGCAGCCGTCCCTCGCTGCGGTCCAGCAGCGCCGCGGCCTCCCGCGGGCCGAGCCCGAGCCGGGCGCCGAGCACCGCCTGCTTGACGTTGAAACCATGCTGGTCGAGCACTCGTTCCGCCTCCTCGCGGTCCACGCCGGCGATCGTGCGCACGATCCTGATCGCCCGTTCCCTGAGCTTGCCGTTGCTGGCCTTGACGTCGACCATCAGGTTCCCGTACGTCTTGCCGAGCCGGACCATGACGATGGTCGAGAACATGTTGAGCACGAGCTTCTGCGCCGTGCCCGCCTTGAGCCGGGTCGAGCCGCTGACCACCTCGGGCCCGACCAGCACCTCGATCGCGTGCTCGGCCTCGCCGCTGAGCGGGGTGCCCGGGTTGCAGGACAGGCCGACGGTCAGCGCGCCGCGCTCGCGGGCCCGCCGCACCGCGCCCAGCACGTACGGCGTGCGCCCACTGGAGGCGATGCCCACCACCGTGTCCAGCGGCCCGATGCCGGCCGTGTCGATCGCCGCCGCGCCGGCCACCGCGTCGTCCTCGGCGCCCTCGCACGGGTGCACGATCGCCCGCTCGCCGCCGGCGATGACGGCGAAGACCTGCTCGGGCGGGGTGCTGAAGGTGGGCGGGCATTCGGAGGCGTCCAGCACGCCGAGCCGGCCCGGCGTGCCCGCGCCCACGTAGACCAGCCGGCCGCCGGCCCGTACCAGCTCGGCGGCGGCCTCGATGGCCCGGGTGATCTGCGGCAGCGCCGCGGCGACCGCGGCGGGGACGGTGGCGTCGGCCGCGTTCATGGTCGCGGCGAGCTCGGCCACGCTCATGGTGTCGATGCCCGCGAAGCGCGGGTCGGCCGATTCCGTGGTCAGTTCTGAGAGGTTCACCGCTTGCCTCGGGTTCTGGGGTCGAGAGTGTCACGCAGGCCGTCGCCGAGCAGGTTCAGGCCCACCACCAGCAGCACGACGACCGCGCCCGGCGCGATCAGCGTCCAGGGGGCGATGAAGACCAGGCTGCGCGCCTCGAAGATCATCGAGCCCAGCGAGGGGGCGGGCGGCGGCGTGCCCAGGCCGAGGAAGCTCAGCGACGCCTCGGTCAGCACCGCCCACGACAACGACAGCGCCACCTGGATGACGATGATCGAGGTGATGTTGGGCAGCACGTGCCTGAGCATGATCTGCCAGCGGCTCTGGCCGGTGGAGACCGCGGCCTTGACGTACTCGATCTCCCGGAGGGAGAGCACGGGGCCGCGCGTGACACGGATGAAGATGGGGACGTACACGATCGCGATGGCGACGGCGACCGTGAACCAGTTGCGGTCCAGCACCGAGGCCAGCGAGAGCGCGAGCAGCAGCGGCGGGAACGCGAACAGCACGTTCGTCACGCCGCCGATGGCGCCGTCGGCGAAGCCGCGGTAGAAGCCGGACACCAGGCCGCCCAGCGTGCCGACCACGGTGGCGAAGGCCACCGCGACCACCGCGATGAGCGCCGAGTTGCCGACCCCGGCCGCCACCCGGGAGAAGACGTCCCGGCCGAACTGGTCGGTGCCGAACAGGTGCGTCCCGGACGGCGACAGGAACCGCTCGGGCGGGTTCTGCGCGATCGGGTCGTAGGGCAGCAGCCCGGCGTACGACAGCGCCGCCACCACGGCCAGCACCAGCAGCACGATCGTGCCCGCCAGCATGGCGGGGCTCCTGCGCAGCGCGGTCACGACGCCCTCACCCGCGGGTCGATGATCCGGTACAGCCCGTCGGTCAGCAGGTTGACCAGCACGAACGCGAGCGCGATGACCAGGACCGTGCTCTGCACGACCGCGTACTCCTTCTGCTGGATGCCGAGCAGCACCTGCCGGCCCACGCCGGGCACGGAGAAGATCTGCTCGACCACGACCGCGCCGCCGAGCAGGTAGCCGAACTGCAGCCCGGTCATCGTCACGATCGGCACCAGCGCGTTGCCCAGCACGTGCCTGACCTGCAGGCGGCGCGGCGGCACGCCCTTGGCGCGGGCGGTGCGCACGAAGTCCTCCGAGCGCACCTCCAGCACCGCCGTACGGGTGGTGCGCAGGATCGGCGCGGCGATGCCGAAGCCGAGCACGAGCGCGGGCAGGAACATCTGCTGCAGGTTGAGCAGCGGGTCCTCGGCGAGCGTGGCGAAGCCCTGGCCGTTGGGGTTGAAGCCGAACGACGCCGCGAAGATCGACAGCAGCGTCGTGGCCAGCAGGAACGCCGGGACCGACAGCCCGGCCAGGCTCACGACCTGGCCGAAGGCGTCCCGCGGCGAGTTCGTCCTGGACGCCGACAACATGCCGAGCGGCACGCCCAGCAGCAGCGCCAGCACGATCGAGAACACCGCCAGCTCGAACGTCACCGGCAGCGAGTGCAGCGTCATCTCCAGCACGCCCTGCTGCGAGCGGGCCGAGTAGCCGAAGTTGCCGGTGAGCATGTTGCCCAGCCACGAGAAGAACTGCGTGACCGGCGACTGGTCCAGCCCGTAGTACTGCTCCAGGGCCACGCGCTGCGCCGGGGTGAGCGCGGCCGCCTCCGTGCCGAGCCCCGCGGTGATCTGGTCGCCGGGGATCGCCCGGAGCATGACGAAGACGAACACGGCCACCCCGAACAGGGTGCCGATCGTCGAGGCCACGCGCCGGACGGCCCGGTTGGCGAGGATCCGGCGCATCAGGCGACGGACGTCGTGCGCAGGTACTGCAGCGACCCGCTGACCATCGGTACGAACCCGGACACGTTCGAGGTGGTGCCGGTGTAGGTGTAGCTGGTGAACAGCCAGATCCAGGGCGCGTTGGCCTCCAGCTCGGCCGAGACCTTCTCGTAGATCGCCTTGCGGGCGGCCGGGTCGGTCGTGGCCTTGCCCTCGGCGAACAGCTTGTCCAGCTCGGGCGAGCTGTACCCGGCGACCTTGTTCAGGTTGCCCTTGCTGGTGAAGTAGCGGCCGTAGGAGCCGTCGGGGTCCGGGCGCCCGCCGTTGAGCGCGACGGCGGCGTCGAAGTCGGCCGCCACCCAGCGGTCCACGAACGCGCCGGACTCCAGCACCTCCAGGTCCAGGGTGATCTTCGCCTCGGCGAGCTGCGCCTTGAGGTTCTGGGCCTCGTTCACGGAGGTGGCGTACTCGCCCTGGGAGACGATGGCCTTGACCGTCACGCCGCCGGACTTGCCCGCCTTGCCGAGGTACTCGGCGGCCTTGGCCAGGTCGCGGCTCGGGCAGGGACGCTTGGCCGGGTCGGACTTGAAGGCCGGGGCGGTGATCGGCCCGGTCACCTCGCCCTCGCCGAGCGCGGCGGTGTCGAGCACCTGCTTGCGGTCGATCGCGCACTGGATCGCCAGGCGCACGTTGACGTCCTTGAGGTCGCCGCGCTGCGCGTTGAGCTGGAGGGCATGGTAGCTGAGCTGCGGCGTCTTGGTGACGGTGATCGTGCCGCCGCCCTGCGCGGTCTGGGCGACCAGCGGGTCGTTGAAGACCGCGAGCTGCACGTTGCCCGACTGCATGGCCGAGACGATGGACGACTCGTCCGGGATCACCCGGAACTCGACGCTGCCCACCTTGGGCTTCTCGGCGCCCCAGTACTTGTCGTTCCTGGCCAGCGTCAGCGACTGGCTCGGGACGCGCTTGCCCAGCGTGAACGGGCCGGTGCCGTTGGGGGTGGCGTTGAGCTTCTCCTCGGTGTCGTCGGAGGAGAGCATCGCCATGTTGACGGTGGCCAGGTTCGCCGGGAGCGCGGCGTCGGGGCCGGTCAGCTCCAGCACCACCGTGCTCGCGTCGGGGGCCTCGACGGACTTCACCGACGCCAGCGACGCCCGCGCCACGGCCGCCGTCTTCTCGTCCATGATCTTGTCCAGGGACGCCTTGACGTCCTTGGAGTCGAACGCGCTGCCGTCGCCGAAGGTCACGCCCTTGCGCAGGGTGAGGGTCAGCTTCTTGCCGTCCTCGGCGGTCTGCCACGACTCGGCCAGGCCCGGCACGACGTTCAGGTCCTTGTCGAACTCGGTGAGGGTGCCGTAGATGTTCTGCAACACGTTCACGGCCGTGAACTGGGTGGCCTTCCAGGGGAAGAGCGTGTCGGGGTCGGAGGTCACGCCGACGACCAGGGCGCCGCCGGACTTGCCCGTGGCGCCGGTGCTGGTCGCGGGCCCGGAAGATGATGAACAGGAGGTCAGGGCGATGGACAGCACTGCGGCGGCGCCGATCGCGGAGAGCGCGCCACGGGGCATGTGGTCTCCTCAGGGGCAGTAGGTCATAAAATTACGCAGACCCTACCACTGGTGTACTAAATTTCCTCAACAGGGATGGATGACGAATGGTCGAGGACGACGGAAGCCTGCTGATCCGCATCCGTGCGGCCATGCCCGCATTACGGCCGTCGGAGCGGCGCATCGCCGAGACGTTCACCGGCGACCCGGCCGCCGCCGCGAACCTGTCCATCGCCGAGCTGGCCGCCCGCTGCGCCACCTCGACGACCTCGGTCGTGCGCTTCTACCAGCGCATGGGATACGCCCACTTCAAGGACTTCCGGATCGACCTGACCAGGGCCGCCGCCCGGGAGGAGCTGACCACGTCGAGCCTGCCGGAGGTGTCGGGCGACATCGACCGTCACGACAGCCTGGAGGGCATCGTCTCCAAGGTCGCCACCAACGAGACGCTGTCCATCGCCGACACGGCCCGCTCCCTCGACATGCAGGCCCTGGGCCGGGCGGTCTCCCTGCTGCTGGCCGCGCGCCGGATCGACACCTTCGGCGTGGGCGCGAGCGCGCTGGTCGGCCTCGACCTGCAGCAGAAGCTCTCGCGCATCGGGCGTACCGCGATCAACTGGCACGACGCCCACTCGGCCTGGACGTCGGCGGCCACGCTCGACGCCGGCTGCGTGGCCGTCGCGGTCTCGCACACCGGCGCGACCGTGGACACGGTCGAGTTCCTGGCCATCGCCCGCCGGTCGGGTGCGGCCACGGTGGCGATCACGAACTTCCGCGACTCGCCGCTGGCCGGCACCGCCGACGTGACGCTGACGACGGCCGCCCGCGAGACCCAGTTCCGCTCCGGCGCGCTCGGCAGCCGCATCGCCCAGCTCATGGTCGTCGACTGCCTGTTCACCGGCGTGGCCGCGGCCAGTTACGACGAGTCGATGGCGGCCCTGCGCAACACGTACGCGGTCGTCCACGACCGCACGGTGCACAAGCGGGGGTGAACCGGTGCGGGGGCGGCCTGACCAGCATGGAAGTCTTTCTTTGGCGGCACGTGAACCTAGTGACAAAAAGTGATGACACGGCTACTTTAAGTTGACATTCTGGTGGCGAGGCATCGTCTACCAGGAGAGACACCACATGCAGCTGATCACCCGTGCCGACTGGCACGCCAAGAAGCCCACCACCAGCTACACCCGGCTGGCCTCCACCCGAGGCGTCAAGATCCACTACACCGGCGGGAAGGTGCCCTCCGACCTGCCGGACGCCGACAACCACGACAAGTGCGTCGACCTGGTCAGGGACATCCAGCGCATGCACATGTCCGGCGGACGCGGCGAGACCTACATCGACCTCGGCTACAACATGGTGTGCTGCCCGCACCGGCGCACCTTCATGGGCCGGGGTCCGCACCACCTGCCCGCCGCCAACGGCCCGGGGCTCAACTCCGGCCACTACGCCGTGCTCGCCCTGCTCGGCAACACCGGGTTCACCGAACCGAACGACGACCTGCTCAACGCCCTCGTCGACGCCATCGAGTACCTGCGCGAGCACGGCGACGCCGGCGACGAGGTCAAGGGCCACCGGGACGGCTACGACACCGACTGCCCCGGCGACCCGCTCTACCACTGGGTACGAGGGGGCGCCGAACGCCCCTGAGACGGTTGGAGCAGGTGCTCGCCGGGTCGAAGCAGGACGGGCGCAGGCAACCGCCCCCGCGCTCGCGCTCGTCCTCCGCGCTCGCCCCCCGGTAGGGAAGCGTGGCACCTCGCCGCAATCCGTCGCGACGGCCGGTCCGCGAGGACTGTAACGCCTTCGCTACTTCCGCTCCGCTTCCACCGGTTCGAGGGCACCCTGGAGACATGTCGAAGACGTCGGCCGGCGACCAGGGCGTCGATGACACGATGACCACCCCGGGGGATCCCGAGGAGCTGCCGGACGTCCAGATGGACGGCACCGCCCGGGAGCAGGGCCGGGTCTACCAGGCGGTCGGCGACCAGACCATCAACGAGATCTTCCAGCAGGACCCGCGGCGGTCGCTGCCCCCGGCCGGCGCCGTGCGGGTCCCGGCCGGGCTGTCCGGCCTGCCGCGCCCTCCCGTGGCGGCCTTCGTCGGGCGGGACGCAGCCCTGACCGCCCTGCGCCGGACGCTGCGGGACGCCAAGGGACCCGGCGTGATCACCCAGGCCGTGCTCGGCCTGGGCGGCGTCGGCAAGAGCGAGCTGGCCCTGCAGTACGCCCACCACCACCGTCATGACCACGACCTGGTGTGGTGGATCGACGCCGACGGCCCCGACCGGATCCGCGCCGGGCTGGCCGCCCTGGCCCGGGCGCTGACGTGCGCCATCGATTCGGTGGCCGCCGAGCAGGCCACCGTGGAGGAGGCCGCCGCCTGGGCGCTGAGCTGGCTGGCCGCCCACCCCGGCTGGCTGGTCGTCCTCGACAACATCGAGGACGTCGCCGACGTCGAGCCGTACCTGGCCCGCCTGGCCCACGGCCATGTGCTGATCACCACCCGCCGCGACATCGGCTGGCAGCGCCTGAACGTCACCCCGTTCCGGCTGGAGCTGTTGCCGCGCCCGGCCGCGATCGCCCTGCTGGCCGGCCTGGTCGGCCCGCCGGACTCCGCCGACACCGGCCGGCTGGGGGAGCTGGCCGAACAGCTGGGGGACCTGCCGCTCGCCCTGGCCCAGGCCGGCGCCTACATCGCCCGCACTCCCCGCATGACCCTGGCCGCCTACCTGGAGCTGCTGACGACCGTCCCCGCCCGGATGTACGGCGCCGCGACGGCCGGAGTCGACGCCGAACGCGTGGTGGCCAAGGTGCTGACGCTCAGCCACGCCCGCATCGCCGCCGTCAACCCGTTCGCGATCGACGTGCTGAACCTGCTGGCCTGCTTCGCCCCCGACAACCTGCCCTGCTCCGTTCTGGACGGCCTGCCCAAGGCCGACCCGTTGCAGGTCGGCGAGGCGCTGGCACTGCTGGAGTCCTACAGCCTGATCACCGTCGTCCCCGGCCGGGCGGAGGATCTGGTCAGCGTCCACCGGCTGGTCCAGGCCGTCACCTTGCACCAGCTCACTGCCGGCCGGTGTGCTCAGGTTCGTGACACGGCCAGGGACCTGGTCCTGGCCGCGCTCCCCGACGATCCGGGCACGATCGACGCCTGGCCCGCCTACCAGGCACTGTTGCCGCACGCCCGGAGCATGCTGCCACTGGACTCCCCGGGCATGCATCGGGTGGCCACCTATCTTGCCGCGAGCGGTGACTACACCGCTGCCGTCCAGCTTGAGCAGGAGCGCTACACCCACGCGGTGGCGACACTGGGCGCCGAACACCCTCGGACCATGGCCTTTCAGCACAAGCTCGCCATCTGCACCGGGCAGGCGGGGGACGCGTCCGCCGCCCGTGACCAGCTCGCCGCCCTGCTGCCTGTCCGCGAACGTGTGCTGGGGGCCGAACATCCCAGCACCCTGGCCACCCGGCACAACCTCGCCGACTGGACGGGCCAGACGGGGAACGCCGCCGCCGCCCGCGACGGGCTGGCCGCCCTGCTCCCCGTCGAAGAACGGGTCCTGGGGGCGGAACACCTGGGCACCCTGGCCACCCGGAACCAGCTCGCCCGCTGGACGGGACAGGCGGGGGACGCGGCCGCCGCCCGCGACCAGTTCGCCGTCCTGCTGCCGGTCCGCCAACGTGTCCTGGGCGCCGAGCACCCCGACATCCTGGCCACCCGGCACAATCTCGCCGACTGGACGGGGCAGGCCGGGGACGCGGCCGCCGCGCGCGACCAGCTCACCGCTCTGCTCTCCGTCACAGAACGCGTTCTCGGCGCCGAACATCCCGCCACCTTGACCACCCGGCACAATCTCGCCTACTGGACGGGACAGACAGGGGACACGGCCGCCGCCCGCGACCAGCTCGCCGCCCTGCTCCCCATCCGCGAACGCGTCTTGGGCCTGGAGCATGCCAACACCCTGACCACCCGGTACAACCTCGCCGACTGGACGGGACGGTCAGGAGACGCGGCCGCCGCCCGCGATCAGTACGCCGCTCTTCTGCCCGTCGAAGAACGCGTCCTGGGCGTCGAACATCCCAGCACCCTGACCACCCGGAACCAGCTCGCCCGCTGGACGGGGCGGGCGGGGGACGCGGCCGCCGCCCGCGACCAGTGCGTGGCCCTGCTCGCCATCCAGGAACGTGTTCTGGGCGCCGAACACCCGGGCACCCTGGCCACCCGGCACAACGTCGCGTACTGGACGGGGCAGGCCGGAGACCCGGCCGCCGCGCGTGACCAGCTCATCGCCCTGCTCCCTGTCCGCGAGCGCGTCCTGGGGGCCGAACATCCGGGCACCCTGGCCTCCCGGAACCAGCTCGCCCGCTGGACGGGGCAGGCGGGGGACGCGGCCGCCGCGCGCGACCAGCTCACCGCTCTGCTCTCCGTCACAGAACGCGTTCTCGGCGCCGAACATCCCGCCACCCTGACCACCCGGCACAACCTCGCCTGCTTCACCGGGCAGGCCGGAGCCGCGTCCGCCGCCCGCGACCAGCTCACCGCCCTCCTCCCCATCCGGGAACGTGTCCTGGGCGTCGAACACCCCGCGACCCTGGCCACCCGAAACCAGCTGGCCGACTGGACCGGGCAGGCCGGAGCCGCGTCCGCCGCCCGCGACCAGCTCGCCGCCCTGCTCCCCATCCGCGAACGCGTCCTCGGCGCCGACCACCCCCACACGCTGATCACCAGGGACAAGCTCACCGACTGGGCAGCGCAGGCGGTGGAGGAGACGGAGCCGAGTATGGGATGACGGTTCCTCGCCCGGTGAGGCCGCGCACAGAAGGGCCGGGTCAACGCCGGAGGCCGCCATGGACGTCCATGGCGGCCTCCGGGCTGGTCATGCCGCTACAGCGGCCCGATCGCGGGGAAGGTGGTCACCACTTCTCCCACTCGCCCGTCTTGAAGCACTTCATCGCCCAGTAGGCGAGCTTGGACGGCCCCGTCCAGCCCACGTAGGGCGCGTGTCCCTGCACGCAGCGCATCTTCTTGATCGTGACCGGCTCCCACCTGCCGTGCGAGCACGCCGGGACCAGCTTCTTGATGACCGGCTTGCCGCACAGCCACCGGACGCTGGGACGCGGGCCGGCGGCCTGCGTCCACGTGGCCGTGACGGCCTGCGCGGAGACCGGGACGGCGGAGACGGTGGCACTCACCGCCGAAGCGGCCGAAGCGGCCGAAGCGGCCGAAGCGGCCGAAGTGGCGGGTGTCCCGGCGGACAGCGCCAGCGCGAACGCCCCCGCCGCAGCCGCCGTCCCGAGCTTGGTGATCGTCCTCATGGCGTCTTCCTCCTTTGTCGTACCGGATGTCGTACGGGCAAGTTAGGGCGGCGGACGTTGAGTTCCCGTTGAGGATCCGTGCAAGACCAGGCCCGCGGGGATGGGCCGTCCTCAGGGGCCGGCGGCCGGCGCGATGAGTTCCGAGGCGACCGGTGGTCTGAGTGTGTGTGGGTGACCGACCACACCGACCGGCGGGGTCCGGGACGGAGCACATGGAGGCATCGGATGCGGAAGTTGATCTTGGGTTTCTACGTCTCGCTCGACGGCAAGAGCGCGGACGGGGACAACGGGATCCGGGACGTCATGATGAGCATCGACGACCCGGAGCAGGAGGAGTACTTCGTCAGCCGGCTGTGGGAGGCCGGGGCCTTCCTCATGGGCCGCAACACCTACGAGATCATGGCCGGATACTGGCCGGGCTCCGACCACCCGTCCGCCAGGGCGATGAACGAGATCCCCAAGGTCGTGTTCTCCCGCACCCTGAAGTCGGCCGACGACTGGCCCGAGACCCGGATCGCCGCCGGTGACACGGCGGAGGAGATCGCCAAGCTCAAGGCCGAGCCCGGCAAGGACCTCGTCGCCGCCGGCGGCACCGCGTTCATGCACTCCCTGATCAGGCTCGGCGTGGTCGACGAGTACCGGTTGTGGGTGCTGCCCGCCGTCACCGGCAGGGGCGCGCCGCTGTTCCCCGAGCTGGACCAGGCGGTGAACCTGCGCCTGGTGAAGAGCACGACCTTCCCGTCGGGAGTCCTCGAACTGGTGTACGTGCCGGCCGGCACGTAAGGCCCGGCGGCGGTCACCCCGACGCCGGGTCGTACCGGAGTGGCGCTAGACCAGCCGGCCCACGTGGGCCAGCGCCTGCTTGAGCAGCACCCCCTGGCCGCCGGTCATCTCCTGCTGCACGGCCGGCGAGGACGCCTCCTCGGGAGTGAACCAGACCAGGTCCAGGGCGTCCTGGCGGGGACGGCAGTCACCGGCCACGGGCACGATGTAGGCCAGCGACACCGCGTGCTGGCGCGGGTCGTGGTACGGCGTGACGCCCGGCGTCGGGAAGTACTCGGCGACGGTGAAGGGCTGCGGCGAGACGGGGATGCGGGGAAGGGCGACGGGCCCGAGGTCCTTCTCCAGGTGGCGCATCAGCGCGTCGCGGATGCGCTCGTGGTGCAGCACCCGCCCCGAGACCAGCGCCCGGCTGACCGTCCCGTCCGCCGCGATCCGCAGCAGCAGGCCCACGCGGGTCACCACGCCGGTCTCGTCGACCCGTACCGGCACGGCGTCGATGTAGAGGATCGGCAACTGGCCGCGCACCGACTCGAGCTCTTCGGGTGCCAGCCATCCAGGCGCGGTTTCGGTCTTTTCGGTCATCTGCCGATCGTATGCCCCACGCCGCCACTGACAGCGTAAGCCCCACCGACCGATCCCCGGACGGGGTCAGGCCCGCCTGGCCGGCCTGCTCCTGCCCGCGATCCAGGACGCCGTGCAGACGACCAGCACGATACCCATGAACGGCAGGTACTCGGCGACTCTTCTCATGACAGATCACGCTCCGCTCTCGACTTGGCGAGCCGCCGGCGTTGCGGCTCGACGGTGTACCGGGGGTCGCACGCCGAGGCCGTCCCGGCGTGGAAGATCCCGAACCGGGTGCACACCGACCCGGCCAGCAGGGCCGCCCCCGCGGCCACCGCCGCGACCCTGCTGCGACCGCCCATGCCCTGACCGAGCAGGGCGCCCGCGACCGACAGCGCCTGGCCCGCCCTGAGCAGGCGGCTGCGCCGCAGCGGCTCGGCGGTCAGGCCCATCCGGCGTTCCATGCGGACGGCCGCCGCGCACTCCAGGGCCGCCCCCAGCACCGCCGCCCGCCGGGCCGGGGCCGCCTGCGCGACCGGCGCGGCCAGCATGCCGAGCCCGCCCGCCGACGCGGCGGCCGAGCCCGCGAACAGGAACGGCATCTCCCTGAACCCGTCGTGCCAGGCCGGGACGGCGGTGTCGCAGATCAGCGCGGCGGTGTAGGTGGCCAGCGCCGGCCCGGTCAGCCCGGCCCCCACCGTGGCCGCCCGGCCCAGCCGGGGGAACAGCCCGGTCACCCCGGTGAACGCGGCCAGCCCGGCCTGCGGCCCGTACGCGGTCAGGATCCAGGTGCCGACGCTCATCGGCGAGGTCACCTTGAACACCCGCAACATGTTCAGGAAGCGCGACGGCTTGCCCAGGTCGTGGATCAGCGCGTACAGCGAGCCGCCGACCGCGCCCAGGGCGGCGACCTTGGCGGCGCGGGCCAGCGCCGGGCGTCCGGTCAGCTCGGCGGCGGCGGCCAGCGTGGAGGAGGCGCCGGCCAGGCCGCCGAGGAACAGGTAGCCGGCGATGTCGTGGTCGCTCCAGGGCGTGCTGTTCAGGACCGGCAGGCCGTAGTAGGAATCGGCCTCCGGCTCGGGCGGCCGCAGGGAGCGGCTGCCGCGGCCCGCCGATCCGGGCGTGGCCTCGCGCTCGGTGCGCAGGCCGGGCGCGTCGTCCAGGCGCACGTCGGTCTGGTTGCTCATCCGCCCCTCCTCCAGGCCGCCGCGGCGGCCATCCCGGCCAGCAGGACCAGCGCCGCCGCGCCGGCGTGCCGCCACATCGACGGCAGGTCCGCGGTGGTCACCACGGGGTCCGGCGGCAGGCCGTACACCTGTGGCTCGTCCAGCAGCAGGAAGAAGGCGCCGGTGCCGCCCACGCCGTCGGCGGGGTCGTGGCCGTACAGGCGGGCCGAGGACACGCCCGCCGCGCGGACCTGCTCCAGCCGGCGGTCGGCGCGCTCGCGCAGCTCGTCCAGCTCGCCGAACTGGATGGAGTCCGTCGGGCACGTCTTGGCGCAGGCCGGCTCCTGGCCGACCTCCAGCCGGTCGTAGCACATCGTGCACTTGGCGGCCGTGCCGGTCTCCGCGCGCCTGCCGATCACCCCGAACGGGCAGGCGGGCACGCAGTAGCCGCACCCGTTGCAGACGTCCTCCTGGACGACGACCGTGCCGTACTCGGTGCGGAACAGCGAGCCGGTCGGGCAGACGTCGAGGCAGGCCGCGTGCGTGCAGTGCTTGCACACGTCGGAGGCCATCAGCCAGCGGAAGTCCAGGTCACGGGCGCCGGTCTCCTGGTGGCCCAGCGGCTTGCGCTGCTCGACGAACGCCACGTGCCGCCAGGTGTCGGCGCCGAGCCCGACGGAGTTGTCGTAGGACATGCCGGTGAACAGCAGGCCGTCCTCCGGCACCTCGTTCCACTCCTTGCAGGCCACCTCGCACGCCTTGCACCCGATGCAGACGCTGGTGTCGGTGAAGAAGCCCATGCGCCTGGGCGGGTCGTCGTAGCCGGCGTCGAGCGGCGCCTGGTCGAGGTCGAAGGCCACGGCTCACACCTCCGTTCCGGTGTCCTCGGTGACGCCCGCCCGCCGCCGGTAGGCCAGCACCAGCTCCGGCAGGGCAGGCCCGCGCGGCCTGCGCCCGGGGCGGATGTCCGCCGACAGGGCCTTGACCTCCTGGATGTGGGAGTTGGGGTCGAGCGAGATGGCCGCCAGCTCGTTGGCCGCGTCGCCGGTGGCCAGGCCGTTGGGGCCGAAGTGGAAGGGCAGCCCGATCTGGTGCAGGACCTTGCCGTCCAGGTGCAGCGGCGCCATCCGGTCGGTGACCAGCACGCGGGCCTCGATGGCGCTGCGCGCGGTGATGATCGTGGCCCACTCGCCGTGCACGAGCCTGCGCTCGGCGGCCAGCTCGGGCGAGACCTCGCAGAACATCTCCGGCTGCAGCTCGGCCAGGTACGGCGTGTGCCGGCTCATGCCCCCCGCCGTGAAGTGCTCGGTCAGCCGGTACGTGGTCACCACGTACGGGTAGACCGACGCGCCCGGTTCGGCCCCGCTCGGCTGGTAACGGTTGTCCTCGTGCCGGTAGAGCTTGCGGGCCGGGTTGCGCTGCCGCCCGTAGAGCGGGTTGGCGACCGGCGAGTCCTGGGGCTCGTAGTGGCTGGGCAGCGGGCCGTCCACCACGCCCGAGGGGGCGAACAGCCAGCCCTTGCCGTCGGCCTGCATGATGAACGGGTCGATGCCCGACAACGCCGCCGGGCCCTGCGCCCCCGGCCCCGGCCGGTAGGACGGCGGTTTGCGCTCCTCGAAGTCCGGCACGTCGAGACCGGTCCAGCGGCCGGCGCCCTCGTCCCACCAGACGAGCTTCTTGCGCTCGCTCCACGGGCGGCCGTCCGGCGCGGCCGAGGCCCGGTTGTAGAGCACCCGCCGGTTGGCCGGCCACGCCCACGCCCATTCGGCGGCCACCCAGTCCTGCTCGGCCGCCGGCCTGCGGCGGGCGGCCCGGTTGACGCCGCCGGCGTACACGCCGCAGTAGATCCAGCAGCCGCACACCGTCGAGCCGTCGTCCTTGAGCTGGGTGTAGCCGTCGAGCGGCCGGCCCTCGGCGTCCCAGCCGTTGATCTCGGCGAGCACCGCCTCGGCGACCGGCTCGGCCGTCTCGCCCTCGACGGGGTAGTCCCAGGTGAGGTCGAGCAGTGGACGGTCCATCGGGTCGGCGGAGCCGGCCAGCTTCTGCCGGATGATCCGCCCAAGGTGGTACATGAACCACAGGTCGCTGCGCGCGTCGCCGTCCGGCTCGACGGCCCGGTGGTGCCACTGCAGCCAGCGGTTGGTGTTGGTGAAGCTGCCGCTCTTCTCGGTGTGGGCCGCGGCGGGGAAGAAGAACACCTCGGTGCCGATCCCGGACGTGGTCAGCTCGCCCGTCTCGATCTCGGGGCCGTCCTTCCACCAGGTGGCGCTCTCGATCAGGTTGAGGTCGCGCACCACCAGCCAGTCGAGCTTGGCCATGCCCAGGCGTTGCATCCGGGAGTTGGCCGAGCCCACGGCCGGGTTCTCGCCGAGCAGCAGGTAGCCCTTGCAGGTGCCGTCGAGCTGCGCCAGCACCGTGTCGTACGTGCTGTGGGAGCCGGTCAGGCGCGGCAGGTAGTCGAAGCGGAAGTCGTTGTCGCGCGTGGCCGCCGGCCCCCACCACGCCTTGAGCAGGCTCACCAGGTAGGCGGGCATGTTGGCCCAGAAGCCGCGGCAGGAGGCGTCGGCGCGCAGGAAGTCGCGCATCTTCTCGTGCTCGTGGGCGTGCGGCATCGGGATGTAGCCGGGCAGCAGGTTGAACAACGTCGGGATGTCGCTGGAGCCCTGGATGCTGGCGTGCCCGCGCAGCGCCTGGATGCCGCCGCCGGGGCGGCCGATGTTGCCGAGCAGGAGCTGCAGGATGCTGGCCGTGCGGATGAACTGGGCGCCGTCGCTGTGCTGCGTCCAGCCCACCGCGTAGACGAACTCGGCGGTCCTCTCCGGCCCCGAGTTCTCCGTCAGGTGGCGGCACACCTGGGCGAACAGCTCCGGCGGCACCCCGCACACCTGCTGGACCATCTCGGGCGTGTAGCGGGCGAAGTGGCGGCGCAGCACCTGCAGCACGCAGCGCGGGTGCCGCAGCGTCTCGTCGCGCCGCGGCTCGCCGCCGAGCGGGACGCCGGTGCCGCCCTGCACCTCGGCGCGGCCGGCCGGCATGCTGCCCGCCGGGCGGTCGTAGTCCTCGTCCCGCTCGCCGGAGGCGGCGACGGTGTGCATGCCCTCGTACTGCCAGGTGTCGTCCTCGTAGCAGCGGTGCTCGGCGTCGAAGCCGGAGAACAGGCCGTCGAGGTCCTCGGCGTCGCGGTAGTCCTCGCGCAGGATGGTCGCCGCGTTGGTGTAGTGCAGGACGTAGTCGCGGAAGAACAGCTCGTTCTCCAGCACGTGGTTGACGATCGCGCCGAGGAAGGCCACGTCCGAGCCCGCCCTGATCGGCACGTGCAGGTCGGCCAGCGCGCTGGTCCGGGTGAAGCGCGGGTCCACGTGGATGACCACCGCGCCGCGAGCCTTGGCCTCCATCACCCACTGGAACCCGACCGGATGCGCCTCGGCGAAGTTCGACCCCTGGATGAGCACGCAGTCGGAGTGCTGGAGGTCCTGCAGGAACGTCGTGGCCCCGCCGCGCCCGAACGACGTGCCGAGACCCACCACGGTCGAGCTGTGGCACACCCGCGCCTGGTTCTCGATCTGCACCACGCCGAGCGCGGTGAGCAGCTTCTTGATGAGGTAGTTCTCCTCGTTGTCCAGCGTCGCGCCGCCCAGGCTGGCGATGCCCATCGTGCGGGCCACCCGGCGGCCGTTGTTCTCCCACTCCCAGGTCGCCCGGCGGGTGGCGATGATCCGGTCGGCCACCATGTCCATGGCGGTCTCCAGGTCGAGCTCCTGCCAGTCGGCGGCGTACGGCGGGCGGTACAGGACCTTGCGCAGCCGGTCCTCGCCGGTGGTGAGCTGGAGGCTGGAGGCGCCCTTCGGGCACAGCCGCCCCCTGCTGATCGGGGAGTCGGGGTCGCCCTCGATGTGCACGACCTTCTCATCACGGACGTAGACGTTCTGGGCGCAGCCCACCGCGCAGTACGGGCACACCGACTTGACCACGCGGTCGGCGGCGGCCGTCCGGGCCGGGTGCGCGCCCGTGCGCGGCGACTTCACCGCGGCCGCCCGGCCGAGCCTGTCCTTGCCGGTGAGCTGCCGCAGCAGCGGCCAGGAGAACCCCATGCCGCTCACGCGCCCGTCTGGCGCATGCGCCGGTCGCTCCAGGCCCGCTCGCGCATCCAGGCATGCACGTCGCCGCGCTCGACCGGCCCGACCTCGCGCGGGTTGACCAGGTGCTGGGTACGCCCGGCCAGCAGGCCGGGCCGTCCCCGCCGGCGCGCCACCGCGTCGCTCCCGTCGGCCGGCACGCCCGTCGCGATCAGATACGCGCGCCCCGCGGGCACGCCCAGCAACCTGGCGATCTCCGCGTAGTCCAGCCCCTGCGACAGCAGCCGCAGCACCCGCTCCTTGCTCGGCATCGTTCCCCCCGGCGCCCGTTCCCCCCGGTCCCGGTCCTCCCCCTCGGGGGTAGGCGGAAACCCGAAGTCCCACGTCAAAGGCGTATTTGGGGACAGTTTGGCGTCAGGCCAGGCGGGCGGCGGCCTCCGTCCAGGCGGTGGTGTCGCCGGAGGGCTCGTACCGGCGCAACTCCTGCGTGGCGGACACCAGCGCGCGCATCCCGGCCAGGTCGGCGACCAGCCCGGCCGTCCGCGCCTGCACCAGGACGTTGCCGAGCGCGGTCGCCTCGGCCGGCCCGGCCACCACCGGCAGCCCGCAGGCGTCGGCGGTGAACCGGCACAGCAGTTCGTTGCGCGACCCGCCGCCCACCAGGTGCACGACCTCCACCTCGCGGCCCGACAGCTCCATCGCCTGCCGGATCGCGTTGCGGTGCCCCAGCGCCAGGCTCTCCAGCACGCAGCGCACGAAGCCCGCGGGCGTCGAGGGCGGCCGCTGCCCGGTGCGGCGGCACTCGGCGGCGATCCGCGCGGGCATGTCGCCCGGCGGCAGGAACACCGGCAGGTCGGGGTCCACCACCGCGGCGAAGGGACGTTCGCGCGCGGCCGCCGCCAGCAGGTCCTCGAGCGAGGAGCCGGGCCAGGCCCGCAGGCACTCCTGCAACAGCCACAGCCCCATGACGTTGCGCAGGTAGCGGACCGTGCCGTCGATCCCGGCCTCGTTGGTGAAGTTGGCCGCCCGGCCCGCCTCGGTGAGCACGGGGGCGGGCAGTTCCACCCCGGCCAGCGACCAGGTGCCGCACGAGACGTAGGCGAACGCGGGCCCGGCGGCCGGCACGGCGGCCACGGCCGAGGCGGTGTCGTGGGAGGCCACCGCCCGCACCGGCGCCGAGAAGCCGATCTCCGCCGCGACGTCGCGGCGCACCCCGCCGATCGGCTCGCCCGGCTGCCGCAGCCGGGGGAAGATCCCCCGGGCAGGCCCAACCGGTCGATCAGCGGCACCGCCCAGGACCGGGTGCGCACGTCGAGCAGGCCGGTGGTCGAGGCATTGGTCACCTCCGCGCCGATCTCGCCGGTCAGCCAGTAGCCGATCAGGTCCGGGACGAGCAACATCGTCGCGGCCCCGTCGAGCCGGTCGGCCAGGAGCTGGTAGACGGTGTTGAACGGGAGCACCTGCAGCCCGGACACCGCGTACAGCGCCTCGGCCCCGATCAGCTCGGCCACCTGCCCGGCCACCCCACGCGTACGGTCGTCGCGGTAGTGGACCGGGTTGCCGAGCAGCGCGCCGGTCTCGTCGAGCAGGCCGTAGTCGACGGCCCACGAGTCGACCCCGATCGAGGTGACCGGCCCGGCCGCGCGCAGACCGGCGAGGATCTCGCGGTAGAGGCCCAGGACGTCCCAGTGGAGGCGGCCGGCCAGGCGGACCGGGCCGTTGGGGAAGCGGTGGACCACGGACGTGGCGAGCCCGTCCGACAGGTCGGCGACCAGCACCCGGCCGCTGGAGGCGCCCAGGTCCACGGCGGCGAATCTGCTCATTGGGTGGACTCCCTCGCGACCAGTTCGGGCTGGAACATGATGTGCTGGTGGGCGTGCTCGTCCGGGTTGTCGCACTCGTCCAGCAGCAGCTCGGTGGCGATGCGGCCGAGCTGGTACGTCGGCTGCCGCATCGAGCTGAGCGACACGGCCGAGGCGGCGGCGAACTCGATGTCGTCGTAGCCCATCAGCGCCACGTCGTCGGGCACCCGCACCCCGGCGCGCAGCAGGGCCCGCAGCACGCCCAGCGCGAGCAGGTCGTTGGCGCAGAACACGGCCTCGGGCAGGCCGTCCGCCATCAGGTCGGCGGCGGCCTTCTCACCCGCGCGGGCGGTCATCGCGGCCGCCTCGACCACCCGCAGCGAGGCGGGGTCGAGCCCGGCCGCCGCCAGCGCCTCCGCCGCGCCCCGCCGCCGCTCGACGCACTGGCGCACGGTCAGCGGCCCGCTCACGTACGCGACACCGGCCGCACTCCCGTGCCCGCCCCTGGCCAGCAGGTGCGCCACCGCGGCCCGGCCGCCCGCGACGTCGTCCACCGCGACCGCGCACTGGTCGGGCCGGTGGGCCGGATGGTCGACGAGCACGACGCTGATGCCGCGCTCGCGCAGCCGGTCCAGCCGGGCCGGGTCCTCGCCGGACGGGGTGATCAGCACGCCGCGCACCCGCTGCTCGGCCAGCACGCCCAGATTGCGCTCCTCCTTGTCCGGGGAGCCGGCCGAGTTGCCGAGGATCACCGCGTAGCCCAGCTCGCTGGCGACGTCCTCGACCCCGGCGGCGACCTCGGTGAAGAACGGGTTGCCGATGTCGATGACGCTCAGGCCGATCGTCCTGCTGTGGCCGGCGCGCAGGGTCGAGGCCGAGCCGTGCCGGACGAAGCCGAGCTCGCGGATCGCGGCCTCCACCCGTTCGCGGGTCGCCGGGGCGACCTTCGCCGGTCTGTTCAGGACGTTGGAGACCGTCCCGGGGGAGACGCCGGCGCGGGCGGCGACGTCCTTGATGCTGACCATGGCCATGGCGCCACATTAAAACGTACCAACGACGAGGTTGGCCAGTCCCGCCGATCTGGCGGCGCCGGACGCATTGACAGCGCCCCCGTGTGATCGTAGTTTCCTCCGCGACGGATTAAAACGTTTTGAAGAGGGGTGACCGTGCGACGCGTCTGCTTCCTGCTCAAGGTCCGTCCCGAGCGGCTGGCGGAGTACCGCGAACGCCACCGGGCCGTCTGGCCGGACATGCTCGACGCGCTGCGCCGCGCCGGCTGGCACAACTACTCGCTCTTCCTGCGCGACGACGGCCTGCTGGTCGGCTACCTGGAGACCGCCGACTTCGAGGCCGCCAGGAAGGCGATGGCCGCCACCGAGGTCAACGCGCGCTGGCAGGCCGAGATGGCGCCCTTCTTCGAAGACCTCGACGGCCGGCCCGACGAGGGCATGCGGCCGCTGGACGAAGTGTTCCACCTGGACTGATCGGGGAGTCATGACCACTGACCTCAAGGCCGCCCTGCGCGCGCTGCACATCGAGACGCCGTCGTGGGCGTACGGCAACAGCGGCACCCGGTTCAAGGTGTTCGCGCAGCGGGGCGTGCCGCGCGACCCGTACGAGAAACTGGCCGACGCCGCCCAGGTGCACGCCCACACCGGCGTCGCGCCCACGGTCGCCCTGCACATCCCCTGGGACAAGGTGGCCGACTACGGTCACCTGGCCGCCCACGCCCGCGAGCTCGGCGTCGGCATCGGCGCGATCAACTCCAACGTCTTCCAGGACGACGCCTACATGCTCGGCAGCGTCACCAACCCCGACCCGGCGGTCCGCCGCAAGGCGCTGGCGCACCTGCTGGAGTGCGTGGACATCATGGACGCCACCGGCTCGGCCACCCTCAAGCTCTGGTTCTCCGACGGCACCAACTACCCCGGCCAGGACGACATCCGCGCCCGCCAGGACCGCCTGGCCGAGGCCCTGTCCGCGGTGTACGCCCGGCTCGGCGAGGGGCAGCGCTTCCTGCTGGAGTACAAGCTGTTCGAGCCCGCCTTCTACACCACCGACGTGCCCGACTGGGGCACCGCCTACGCCCACTGCCTCAGGCTCGGCCCCAAGGCGCAGGTCGTCGTGGACACCGGCCACCACGCGCCGGGCGTCAACATCGAGTTCATCGTGGCGTTCCTGCTGCGCGAGGGGAAGCTCGGCGGCTTCGACTTCAACTCCCGCTTCTACGCCGACGACGACCTCATGGTGGGCGCGGCCGACCCGTTCCAGCTCTTCCGCATCATGTACGAGGTCGTGCGCGGGGGCGGGCTGGCGGCGGGCGTGGCGTTCATGCTCGACCAGTGCCACAACATCGAGCCCAAGATCCCCGGCCAGATCCGCTCGGTCATGAACGTCCAGGAGGCCACGGCCAAGGCGCTGCTCGTCGACCGGGACGCGCTGGCCGCCGCCCAGGCCGGGGGAGACGTGCTGGGCGCGAACGCCGTGCTCATGGACGCCTACAACACCGACGTGCGGCCGCTGCTCGCCGAGCTGCGCGCGGAGGCGGGCCTCGCGCCCGACCCGATGGCCGCGTACGCCAAGTCCGGATATTTCGAGAAAATCGCTGCCGAGCGCGTCGGCGGCACGCAGGCCGGCTGGGGGGCCTGACCACCATGGACGTCATCAACGAACTGCTGGACCGCTCCCACCGCCTGGGCGCCGACCCGCGCAACACCAACTTCGCCGGCGGCAACACCTCCGCCAAGGGCCGCGCCCCCGACCCGGTCACCGGCCAGGACGTCGACCTGCTCTGGGTCAAGGGCTCGGGCGGCGACCTCGGCACGCTCAAGGAGGCGGGCCTGGCCGTCCTGCGCCTGGACCGCCTGCGCGCGCTCGCCGCCGTCCACCCCGGCGTCGAGCGCGAGGACGAGATGGTCGCCGCCTTCGACTACTGCCTGCACGGCAGGGGCGGCGCCGCCCCCTCGATCGACACCGCCATGCACGGCCTGGTCGAGGCCGCCCACGTGGACCACCTGCACCCCGACGCCGGGATCGCCCTGGCCACCGCCCGCGACGGCGAGGAGCTGACCCGGCGGGTCTTCGGCGACCGCGTGATGTGGGTGCCGTGGCGGCGGCCCGGCTTCCAGCTCGGCCTGGACATCGCCGCCGTCAAGGAGGCCAACCCGCAGGCCATCGGCTGCGTGCTCGGCGGCCACGGCATCACCGCCTGGGGCGCCACCTCGCAGGAGTGCGAGGCCCGGTCCCTGGAGATCATCCGCACCGCCGAGGAGTACCTGGCCGCGAACGGCCGCCCCGACCCGTTCGGGCCGGTGCTGCACGAGCCGCTGCCCGAGGGCGAACGGCACGCGCGGGCCGCCGCGCTGTTCCCGGTCGTGCGCGGGCTGGCCTCGTCCGACGCGCGGCAGGTCGGCCACTACACCGGCACGCCGGAGGTGCTGGACTTCCTCTCCCGCGCCGAGCACCCGCGCCTGGCCGCGCTCGGCACGTCCTGCCCTGACCACTTCCTGCGCACCAAGGTCGCCCCGCTGGTCCTGGACCTGCCGCCGGACGCGCCCCTGGACCAGGCGGTCGCCCGGCTGCGCGAGCTGCACGCCGCCTACCGCGCCGACTACACCGCCTACTACGAGCGCCACGCCACCCCGGACTCGCCGCCGATGCGCGGCGCGGACCCGGCGATCGTGCTGGTGCCCGGCGTCGGCATGTTCTCCTTCGGCAAGGACAAGCAGACCGCCCGCGTGGCCGGCGAGTTCTACGTCAACGCGATCAACGTCATGCGCGGCGCCGAGTCCGTCTCCGCCTACGCGCCCATCCCGGAGTCGGAGAAGTTCCGGATCGAGTACTGGGAGCTGGAGGAGGCCAAGCTGCGCCGGATGCCGAAGCCGAGGCCGCTGGCCGGGCGGGTGGCGCTGGTCACCGGCGCGGGCTCGGGCATCGGCGCGGCGACCGCGCGGCGGCTGGCCGCCGAGGGCGCGTGCGTGGTGCTCGCCGACCGCGACCCGGCCGCCGCCGGGAAGGTGGCCGCCGAGATCGGGGCCGGGGCGTACCGGGCGTCCGACGTCGCGGTGGCCGTGGAGGTGGACGTCACCTCCGAGGAGCAGGTGGTGGCCGCCGTACGGGCCGCCGTTCTCGCCTTCGGCGGCGTGGACCTGGTGGTCAACAACGCGGGCCTGTCGTTGTCGCGCTCCCTGCTGGAGACCAGCCTGGACGACTGGGACCTGCAGCACGACGTGATGGCGCGGGGCTCGTTCCTGGTCTCCAGGGAATGCGCCCGGGTGCTGATCGACCAGGCGATGGGCGGGGACATCGTCTACATCTCCTCCAAGAACGCCGTCTTCGCCGGGCCGAACAACGTCGCCTACGGCGCGGCCAAGGCCGACCAGGCCCACCAGGTCCGCCTGCTGGCCGCCGAGCTGGGCGAGCACGGCGTCCGCGTCAACGGCGTGAACCCCGACGGCGTGGTGCGCGGCTCGGGCATCTTCGCCTCCGGCTGGGGCGCCAACCGCGCGGCGGTGTACGGCGTGGAGGAGGAGCGCCTGGGCGAGTTCTACGCCCGGCGCACCCTGCTCAAGCGCGAGGTCCTGCCCGAGCACGTGGCCGCCGCGGTCTACGCGCTCGCCGGGTCCGACCTGACCCACACCACGGGCCTGCACGTCCCGGTGGACGCGGGCGTCGCCGCCGCCTTCCTCAGGTGAGCCCCGGGTGGCGGCCTCACGAGTAGGCCGCCACCACCCCCACGACCATCAGCAGCGCCCCGGCGGCGGTGACCACGCCACCCGCCGCCACGGCCGCCCGCCTGGCCCGCCGCCCCGCCCCGGCCCAGTAGAGCAGCACGTAGGGCAGGAACCCGATCCCGCCCAGCCCCACCGCGGGCAGGGCCATCGCGGCCAGCACGCCCCTGGTCCCGGCCGGCGCCGCCCGGTCGCCCTCGGGCGTCAGCTGCGCCCGCGTCACGTCGCCCGCCGCGGAGTCGGGCGAGGCGTCCACCGGGACGGACGGGCCGCCGGAGTCGGGCGTGAAGCGCCCCTTGCAGTCGTAACGCCCCTTGCCCAGATCGGTGCAGGAGAGCACGGTCAACGTCCCCGGCGTCCCGGTCCGCCCGGTGGCCAGCCGGAAGTCCTGGACCGACAGCACCGCCGGCAGCACGCAGATCCCCACCCACAGCAGCACGATGACGGCGCGCCCGAACCGCCCGGGACCGGGCCCGCGCGACGGGGTGACGAAGGTGAGATCGGGCAGGAAGTCGCTCATGCCCGGCAGCATCCCGCCCGCCACTTGGGATTGGCCTGGAAAGGACTGGGACATGCCCCTGTCGCCGGCGCGGGCCGTCCCGGCTTGCATAATCATCCTCTTGAGTGCATCATCTTCACAAGCAAGGTCATGAGATAGGGTGCATAGTTATGCAGGAGGGCCGGATGAGAGCAGCGATCGCGGGAGCCAGCGGCTACGCCGGAGGTGAGCTGCTCCGCCTCCTGCTCGGCCATCCCGAGTTCGAGATCGGCGCGCTCACCGCGGCCTCCAGCGCCGGCAGCCTGCTCGGCGCCCACCAGCCGCACCTGCCGCAGCTCGCCGACCGCGTCCTGGAGGAGACCACGCCGGGCGTGCTCGCCGGGCACGACGTGGTCTTCCTCGCGCTGCCGCACGGCCACTCGGCCGCCGTCGCCGCCGAGCTCGGCGAGGACACGATCGTGGTCGACTGCGGCGCCGACCACCGGCTCGCCGACCCCGCGGCCTGGCAGGAGTTCTACGGCGGCGACCACGCCGGCACCTGGCCCTACGGCCTGCCCGAGCTGCCCGGCCGGCGCGACGTGCTGCGGACGGCCCGGCGCGTCGCCGTCCCCGGCTGCTACCCGACCTCGGTGCTGCTGGCCCTGTGGCCCGCCTTCGCCGCGGGCCTGGCCGGTCCCGACGTCGTCGTGGTGGCCGCCAGCGGCACCAGCGGCGCGGGCAAGGCGGCCAAGGCCCACCTGCTGGGCAGCGAGGTCATGGGCTCGGTCAGCGCGTACGGCGTGGGCGGCGTCCACCGCCACACCCCCGAGATGGAGCAGGGGCTGTCCGCCGTCGCCGGCGCCCCCGTACGCGTCTCCTTCACCCCCACCCTGGCCCCCATGAGCCGCGGCATCCTGGCCACCTGCACCGCCCCCGCCGCCCCCGGCCTCACCCGCGAGTCGCTGCGCACCGCCTACGAGGTCGCGCTGAAGGCCGAGCCGTTCGTCCGGCTCCTGCCCGAGGGCGTCTGGCCGGCCACCTCCATGACGTACGGCGCCAACACCGCCGCCCTCCAGGTGACGCTCGACGAGCGCGCCGGCCGCGTGGTCGCCGTCATCGCCATCGACAACCTCACCAAGGGCACGGCCGGAGGCGCGGTCCAGAGCGTCAACCTCGCCCTCGGCCTGCCGGAAGAGCTCGGCCTTCCCCTGACAGGAGTTGCTCCATGAGTGTCACCGCCCCACTGGGCTTCCGGGCCGCGGGCATCGCCGCCGGCATCAAGTCCGGCGACGCCCGTGACCTGGCCCTCGTCGTCAACGACGGGCCCAGCCGCGCCGCCGCGGGCGTCTTCACCGCCAACCGCGTCAAGGCCGCCCCGGTGCTCTGGTCGCAGCAGGTCCTGGCGGGCGGGCGGCTGCGCGCGGTGGTGCTCAACTCCGGCGGCGCCAACGCCTGCACCGGCCCCGAGGGCTTCCAGGACACCCACGCCACCGCCGAGAAGGTCGCCGAGGTCATCGGCGACAGCGCCGGCGAGATCGCGGTCTGCTCCACCGGCCTGATCGGCGAGCGGCTGCCGATGGAGGCCCTGCTGACCGGCGTCCAGACCGCCGCGGGCCAGCTCTCCCGCGACGGTGGCCTGGCCGCGGCCGACGCCATCCGCACCACCGACACGGTCTCCAAGATCTCCTTCAAGCGGGCCGACGGCTACATGGTCGGCGGCATGGCCAAGGGCGCCGGCATGCTCGCCCCCGCCCTGGCCACCATGCTCTGCGTGATCACCACCGACGCCGACCTGACCAGCGAGGAGCTCGACACGGCGTTGCGCGCCGCCACGGCGACGACCTTCGACCGGCTCGACTCCGACGGCTGCATGTCCACCAACGACACCGTGCTGCTGCTGGCCAGCGGCGCCGCCGGGGTCAGGCCCGATCTGGCCGAGTTCGGGCAGAAGGTGCAGGAGGTCTGCGCCGACCTGGCCAGGCAGCTGCTCGTGGACGCCGAAGGAGCCTCCAAGGCCATCGCCGTCGAGGTCGTCGGCGCCGCCTCCGAGGACGACGCCGTCGAGGTGGGCCGCACCGTCGCCCGTTCCAACCTGCTCAAGTGCGCCATCCACGGCGAGGACCCCAACTGGGGCCGCGTCCTGGCCGCCGTCGGCACGACGAAGGCCGCCTTCGAGCCCGACCGCGTCAACGTCGCCATCAACGGCATCTGGATCTGCCGCGACGGCTCCGTCGGCGACGACCGCTCCAAGGTCGACATGCGCCCCCGGGACGTGACGATCACCATCGACCTGTCGGCCGGCCGCCACAGCGCCACGATCCACACCACGGACCTGACCGCCGAGTACGTCCACGAGAACTCGGCGTACTCCTCGTGAGGGCCGTCACCGCGGCCACCAAGGCCGAGGCGCTGATCGAGGCCCTGCCCTGGCTGACCCGCTTCCACGGCGCGACCGTCGTCATCAAGTACGGCGGCAACGCCATGACCGACGAGTCCCTCAAGGAGGGCTTCGCCGAGGACGTCGTGTTCCTGCACCACGCCGGCCTGCGCCCGGTCGTCGTCCACGGCGGCGGCCCGCAGATCAGCAGCGCCCTGGACAGGCACGGCATCGAGTCCACCTTCACCGCCGGGCTGCGCGTCACCACGCCCGAGGCCATGCAGGTCGTCAGGATGGTCCTGGTCGGGCAGGTGGGCCGCGACATCGTCGGCCTGGTCAACCGGCACGGCCCGTTCGCGGTCGGCATGTCCGGCGAGGACGCCTGCCTGTTCACCGCCGAGCGCAAGCTCGCGCTCGTCGACGGCGAGCCGGTGGACATCGGTCAGGTCGGCGAGATCGTCAAGGTCGATCCCGGCGCGGTGCGCGCGCTGATCGACGACGGCCGCATCCCGGTCGTCTCCAGCGTCGCCACCGGCGCCGACGGAGAGATCTACAACGTGAATGCGGACACCGCGGCCGCCGCGCTTGCCGTGGCGCTGGGCGCGCAGAAGCTGATCGTGCTCACCGACGTCGAGGGCCTGTACGCCAACTGGCCCGATGACACCGACGTGATCGACCAGCTCGACGCCGACGAGCTGGAGAAGCTGCTGCCCACGCTGTCCAGCGGCATGGTGCCCAAGATGGAGGCGTGCCTGACCGCCGTGCGCGGGGAGTGCCCCAGGCGCACGTCCTCGACGGCCGCGTGCCCCACTCGATGCTGCTGGAAATCTTCACCAACGAAGGAATCGGAACCATGGTGATGCCCTCATGAACCTCCACGAGCGGTTCGAGCAGGCGTTCATGCCCAACTACGGCGTCCCCCCGATCGCCCTGGCCCGCGGCGAGGGCACCCGCGTCTGGGACGTCGACGGCAAGGAGTACCTCGACTTCATCGGCGGCATCGCGGTCAGCTCGCTCGGCCACGCCCACCCCGCCCTGGTCGAGGCGGTCTCCAAGCAGGTCGCCACGCTCGCCCACACCAGCAACCTGTTCCTGCACGAGCCCGAGGTGCTGCTCGCCGAGCGGCTGCTCGGCCTGCTCAACGCCCCCGCCCGGATCTTCTTCGCCAACTCCGGCACCGAGGCCAACGAGGCCGCCTACAAGCTCGCCGTCAAGTACGGCAAGCGTGAGGGCCGCTCCTACTTCGTCGCCGCCGAGAACGGCTTCCACGGCCGGACGATCGGCGCCCTGTCGCTGACCGGCAAGAAGGCCATCCGCGACCAGTTCGGCCCGTTCCCCGTCGACGTGCGCTTCGTCCCGTACGGCGACGCCGACGCGCTCAAGGAGGCGGTGACCGGCGACTGCATCGCGGTGTTCCTGGAGCCGACGCAGGGCGAGGCCGGCGTCGTCCCGCCGCCCGAGGGCTACTTCGAGGCCGCCCGCGAGATCTGCGACTCGACCGGCGCGCTGCTGGTCGCCGACGAGATCCAGTCGGCGATCGGCCGTACCGGCCACTGGTTCGCCCACCAGGCCGACGGCGTCACCCCCGACATCCTGACCCTGGCCAAGGGCCTCGGCGGCGGCCTGCCGATCGGCGCGTGCGTCGGGTTCGGCGAGGCCGGCCGGCTGTTCGACAAGGGCGACCACGGCTCGACGTTCGGCGGCAACCCGGTCTCGTGCGCGGCGGCGCTGGCCGTGCTGGACAACCTCGACCTCGACCACGTCAAGTCGGTCGCCGCCGGGCTGCGCGGCGGCCTGGAGGCGGTCCGCCACCCGCTGCTGAAGGGCGTGCGCGGGCGCGGCCTGTGGCTGGCCGCCGTCCTGAAGGAGGAGCGGTCCGTGCGGGTGCAGCAGGCCGCCGCCGAGGCGGGCTTCCTGGTCAACGCCCTCCAGCCGGACGCCGTACGCCTCGCGCCGCCGCTCGTGGTCACCCACGAGGAGGTGAACGCCTTCGTCGAGGCGTTCCCCGCGATCCTCGAGGAGGCGTCGGCGTGACCAGGCACCGCGCGGACTCGGCGCAAGTCAGACACTTCCTGCGGGACGACGACCTGAGCCCCGAGGAGCAGGCGGAGGTCCTCGACCTGGCCGCCGCGATGAAGAAGGACCGGTTCGGCTACCGGCCGTTCGAGGGCCCGAAGACCGTCGCCGTCCTGTTCGACAAACCCTCGGCCCGCACCCGCGTCTCCTTCCACACCGGCATCGGCGAGCTCGGCGGCCTGCCGCTCGTCGTGGACAACGTCGCCGTGCTGATGGGCAGGGGCGAGCCGACCGCCGACATCGCCCGCGTGCTCGACCGCCAGGTGGCCGCCATCGTGTGGCGCACCACCGGGCAGCGGCTGGTCGAGGAGATGGCCGCCGCCTCCGCGGTGCCCGTCGTCAACGCGCTCACCGACGACTTCCACCCCTGCCAGATCCTCGCCGACCTGCAGACCGTCCGTGAGCGGCTGGGCGGCACGGCCGGGCTGACGCTGACGTACGTCGGTGACGGCGCCAACAACATGGCCCACTCCTACCTGCTCGGCGGCGCCACTGCCGGCATGCACGTACGGATCGCCGCCCCGGCCGGCTACCAGCCCGACGCCGTGATCCTCGGCCAGGCCGCCGCCGTCGCGGCCAGGACCGGTGGCTCGGTGGTCGCGATGACCGACCCGGCCGCCGCCGTCCAGGGGGCGCACGTGATCGCCACCGACACGTGGGTGTCGATGGGGCAGAGCGGCGAGGAGGAGCGGGCGGCCGCGTTCTCGCCGTACCAGGTGAACGCCGGGCTGCTGGCGCACGCCGCGCCCGAGGCGATCGTCCTGCACTGCCTGCCCGCCTACCGCGGCAAGGAGATCACCGCCGACGTCCTCGACGGGCCGGCCAGCGTCGTGTGGGACCAGGCCGAGAACCGGCTGCACGCCCAGAAGGCCCTGCTCCACTGGCTGGTGACCCGCGGATGACCATCCCGATGACCAAGGCCGCGCGGCAGGCGAAGATCACCGACCTGCTGCAGCGCAAGGCCGTGCGCTCCCAGCCCGAGCTGGCCAAGCTGCTGGCCGAGAGCGGTGTCGAGGTCACCCAGGCCACCCTCTCCCGCGACCTGGACGAGCTCGGCGCGCTCAAGCTGCGCGCCGACGACGGCTCCCTGGTGTACGCGCTGCCCGGCGAGGGCGGCGACCGCATCCCGCTCACCAGGACCGGCGGCGGCGAGAGCCCCGCGGCGCGCCTGCACCGCATCGCCGAGGAACTGCTGGTGGCCGCCGAGGCCTCGGCCAACCTGGTCATGGTCCGCACCCCGCCGGGCGCCGCCCAGTTCCTCGCCTCCGCCATCGACCACGCCGACTGGGAGTCCATCCTCGGCACGGTCGCGGGCGACGACACGATCCTGGTCATCAGCCGCGATCCGATGGGCGGCCAGGCCGTCGCGGAGGCGCTGCTGCGCGTGGCGGACCGGCGTGGCTGAACCGGTCGCCGGGATCGCGGCCGCCCCTGACGCAAAGAAGGGCTGAGTTGCACTATGGTCGCGTGGGAAATGGAGGAGATGACGGTGAGTGATGGCAAGCCGATGCGGCTGTGGGGCGGGCGCTTCGAGAGCGGTCCGTCCGACGCGCTGGCCCGGCTGTCGGTGAGCGTGCACTTCGACTGGCGGCTGGTGCCGTACGACCTGGCGGCGTCCAGGGCGCACGCCCGCGTGCTGCACAGGGCGGGGCTGCTGAGCGACGAGGAGCTCGAGCGCATGATCGGCGCGCTCGACGACCTGGAGGCCGCCTGCAAGGCGGGCGAGTTCCGCCCGACCGTGGCCGACGAGGACGTGCACACCGCGCTGGAGCGCGGCCTGCTGGAGCGGCTCGGCTCGCTCGGCGGCAAGCTGCGCGCGGGCCGCAGCCGCAACGACCAGATCGCCACCGACCTGCGCCTCTACCTCCGCGACCACGTGCGCAGCATCGTCTCCCGCCTGGTCGAGCTGGAGACCGCGCTGATGGCCCAGGCCGAGCAGCACGCCGAGACCGCCGCGCCGGGCATGACGCACCTGCAGCACGCCCAGCCCGTCTCCTTCGGCCACCAGCTCCTGGCCCACGTGCACGCCTTCACCCGCGACATCGACCGCCTCACCGACTGGGACAAGCGCGCCGCGGTCTCCCCGCTCGGCTCCGGCGCCCTGGCGGGCTCCTCGCTGCCGCTCGACCCGCAGGCCGTGGCCGAGGAGCTCGGCTTCTCCGCCGCCGCGCCCAACTCGATGGACGCCGTCGCCGACCGCGACTTCGCCGCCGAGTTCCTGTTCGACGCGGCGATGATCGGCGTGCACCTGTCGCGGCTGGGCGAGGAGATCGTCCTGTGGGCCTCGCAGGAGTTCCGCTGGATCGAGATGGACGACGCCTACTCCACCGGCTCGTCGATCATGCCCCAGAAGAAGAACCCCGACGTCGCCGAGCTGGCCCGCGGCAAGTCCGGCCGCCTGATCGGCAACCTCATGTCGATGCTCACCACGCTCAAGGGCCTGCCGCTGACCTACAACCGCGACCTTCAGGAGGACAAGGAGCCGGTGTTCGACTCGGTCGACACGCTGCTGCTCGTCCTGCCCGCGATGGCCGGCCTGGTCGCGACCATGCGCGTCAACACCGCCCGCATGGAGGCCTCGGCCCCCGACGGTTTCGCCCTGGCCACCGACCTGGCCGAGCTGCTGGTGCGGCGCGGTGTGCCGTTCCGCGACGCGCACGAGGCCGTCGGCCACCTGGTGGTCTGGTGCCAGGTCAACGACAAGGACCTCGGCGACCTGAGCGACGACGAACTGGCCAAGGTCTCGCCGCACCTGACGCCCGACGTCCGCGACGTGCTCAACGTGCCCGGCGCGCTGGCGGCCCGCAAGGCCCACGGCGGCACCGCGCCCGACCGCGTACGCGACCAGCTCGTCGCCCTGCGCGAGGCGGTCGACGCGCAGGCGGCATGGGCCTCGGGCAGCTGAGCGCCGCGCCGCTGCCGCGGAGTTTCTTCGACCGGCCCTCGCACGAGGTCGCGCCCGACCTGCTCGGACGCGTCCTCGTGCACGGCCCGGTCGCCGTCCGCCTCACCGAGGTCGAGGCGTACGGCGGCCCCGGCGAGGACCCGGCGGCCCACACCTACCGCGGCAGGACACCCCGCAACGCCGTCATGTTCGGCCCGCCCGGCCACCTGTACGTGTACTTCACCTACGGCATGCACTTCTGCGCGAACCTCGTCTGCCTGCCCGAGGGCCACGGCTCGGCCGTGCTGGTCCGCGCCGGCGAGATCGTCGCCGGCCTGGACGAGGCCCGCACCCGCCGCACCCCCACCGCCGGCCGGGCCCCGGCGGGCGGTCAGGGCAGCCGGGGCGGTCAGGGCGGCCGGGTGCCGGACCGTGACCTCGCCCGCGGCCCCGCCAGGCTGGCCGTCGCGCTGGGTCTGCTGCGCGAGCACAACGGCCTCGACGCGATCTGGGAAGGCTCACCCGCCGCACTGGGTCCCCTGACCGGGAACCCCGGTGACCCCGGTCACGGACCGCGGCCCGCCACCTGGCTCCCCGGCCAGGGGCCGGAGCACGCGACCTGGCTCACCGGCCTGCCCCACGGGTCGGCCGCCGTGCTCGAAGGGCGGCCCGCCGACCCCGGCACGATCAGGTCAGGCCCGCGCACCGGCGTCTCGACCGCCAAGGAGACCCCGTGGCGGTTCTGGATCGACGGCGACCCGACCGTCTCGCCGTACCGCGCTCACGCGCCGCGCCGGCGCAGCTCCGCGGCCACCTCCGTGGGGGAGACGCCCAGCTCGTGAGCGCTGAAGACGTGCAGGTGGTCGCCGGTGTCGATCTCCAGCATCTCGCTGCGCAGCCCGAACCGCCTGCGCACGTCCACCGTGACGTCCTCGATCGCCGTCCACGGCACGTGCCGCCGGCCGGCGAACCCGTGCACCACCGTGATGCCGTCCGCGTCGGCCGACAGCCGTACCGGCACCAGCACGTCGCGCAGCCCCATCCCGCCCACCAGCACGGCCGCCGGCACCGCGAGGATCACCCCGCGCACGTCCCCGGCCACCCACCAGAAGACGGCGAGCCCGGCGCACGCCAGAGCCCCTAAGATCTTGAAAACGGCCAGCTCGCGACGGACCCTCCACATGGACACCGAGCGTATCCAAGTGGCGCGCCGGCACACCGATCGGGCAGGCTAAAGGCACCGACTCCGACTCAGGGAAGCCACATCACCGTGACCGACATCATCGACGACCTCGCGTGGCGAGGATTGATCGCCCAGTCCACCGACCTCGACGCCCTGCGCGCGTCCATGGCCAAGGCACCGATCACGGTCTATTCCGGTTTCGACCCCACAGCGCCGTCCCTGCACATCGGCCACTTCGTGCCGCTGCTCACGCTGCGCCGCCTGCAGCTCGCCGGGCACAACCCGATCGGCCTGGTCGGCGGCGCCACGGGCCTGATCGGCGACCCGAGCGGCCGCAACACCGAGCGTTCGCTCAACTCCAGCGAGATCGTCGCCGAGTGGGTGGAGCGCCTGCGCGGCCAGGTCGGCAAGTTCCTCGACTTCGACGCGGAGTCCAACCCGGCCCGCCTGGTCAGCAACCTCGACTGGACCGGTGAGCTGAGCGCCATCGACTTCCTGCGCGACATCGGCAAGCACTTCCCGGTCAACCGCATGCTCGCCAGGGAGTCGGTCTCCGCCAGGCTCGCGGGGGAGGGGCTCAGCTACACCGAGTTCAGCTACCAGATCCTGCAGTCCAACGACTACCTGGAGCTGTTCCGCCGCTACAACTGCACCCTGCAGATCGGCGGCAGCGACCAGTGGGGCAACATCACGGCGGGCGCCGACCTGATCCGCCGCATCGAGGGCGGGCACGTGCACGTCCTGACCCAGCCGCTGATCACCAAGGCCGACGGCACCAAGTTCGGCAAGACGGCGGGCGGCGCGCTCTGGCTCGACCCCGAGATGACCTCCCCGTACGCCTTCTACCAGTACTTCCTCAACTCCGACGACCGGGACGTGATCCACTACCTGAAGGTGTTCACGTTCCGCAGCCGCGAGGAGATCGAAGAGCTGGAGAAGGCGGTCGCCGAGCGTCCCTTCGCGCGCGAGGCCCAGCGCACGCTGGCCGAAGACCTCACCGAGCTGCTCCACGGCCGCGCCGAGCTGGAAGCGGTCATGGCCGCGTCGAAGGCGCTGTTCGGACAGGGCTCGCTGGAGGACCTGCCCGCCGCCACCCTGGGGGCCGCCCTGGCGGAGGTTCCCAAGGCCACCGTCGCCGAGCTCGGCGCGTCCTTCGTCGACCTGCTGGCCGACAGCGGGCTGGTCGAGTCGAAGTCGGCGGCCAGGCGCGCGGTCAAGGAGGGCGGCGCCTACCTGAACAACGTCAAGATCACTGACGAGGCGTACGTGCCCGAGGCGTCCGACCTGCTGGCGGGCCGGTTCATGGTTCTGCGCCGCGGCAAGAAGTCGATCGGCGGCGTCGAGGTCGCCTGATCCCGACCGGCAAGGCGGGCCCTGCGGGGCCCGCTTTCCGTATGGCGAGGCGAGCCCTGCGGGCTCAACTTCCGCATGACCAGGCGGGCCCCGGGAGGCCCGCCTGTCTCACTTCCGCATCTCATTTCCGCACTGACGTCCGCGTCGGCTTCCGGCCCGGTTTCCGGTCTGGTTTCCGTTCGAACAGGGCCACTGTCAGCCCCGGCAGATCCGCCGAGTGCTTGACCGACACCGGCTCGAACCCCGCCTGTCTCACCTGCGCCACCCGCGGCACGGAGTCGCCCTGCAACCCCGCCTGCTTGGTGCCCCGCCACACCACCCAGACCCGCTCGCGCCCCTTCAACGCCGCCGCGACCTCCGACCTTTCGGGGTAGCCGAAACCGTCGGCGTCCGGCACGTCACCCGTCTTCAGCACGTCGTCCGGCATCGCCGCGTCCGCGTAGTAGTCGAACCCGGCCCGGAGCTGGCTCTGCCCGTACACGATCGCGTCCCCCGGCTCGGCCCTGACCACCCGCAACGCCCAGGGGATGTTCTCGAACCGTCCGTTCTCCTCGCGTACCGTCACATGGTCGGAAACCGCGAGCAGACCCCCCACCAGTACGAGTGCGATCCCCGCCGGCACCGGGAACCGCGGCACCCCCGCCGCGGCCACCCCCGCCAGCAACGCCAGCGCGGGCGCCGTCACGAACAGGTACCGGTCCACGTACGCCGGCGTCACCAGCTGCGAGACCGCGAGCAGCAGCAGCGGCGGCAACACCAGCCACCCCACCCCCGCGACAGCCCACCGCGCCCCGTCCCCGGCCACCGGCTCCCGCCCCGCGGACCCGTCACGATCCCCCCAAGCTTGACCAGGCCCCGCGGAACCGTCACCATCCCCCCGCACCTGATCCGGACCCGCCGACCGGTGCCCGCGTTCTCGCACCCGATCACGGCGCGCCGTCGACCTCCAGAGCACCACCGCGCCGGCCAGCGCGACCGCGAACAGCAGCACCCCGGCCCCGGTCGAGCCCGCCGCCATCTTCGGGAACTTGAGCCACACCTCCGGCCCACGCTGCGGGATCCAGCTGATCGCGTGCCGCTCCCCGAACCCGATCAGCCCCAGCACGACCGCGGGCAGACCTCCGATCCCCAGCGCCACCGCCATCCGCACCAGCAGCCCACGCCGAGCCAGGGCAAGGTGCGCGGGCAGCGCCAGCACCGCGAACAGATGCGTGCAGCACACCAGTGCCACCGCCACCCCGTACGCCACCCATCGTCGCGCGCTCGGGCGCTCCACCGCCCGGTGCAGCGCCCAGAACGAGAACACCACCGCAGCCGCCGCGAACGCATAGGACCTGGCGAAAGCCCCGTAATAGGAAACGGAGGGCAGGATCGCGAGCAGCGCCGCCCCGATCACCCCCGCCCGCACACTGTGCAGCCGCCTCCCGAGGTCGGCGAGGAACCAGGCCGCCACCCCGATAGCCACCGCCGACGGCAGTCGCAACCACAGTTCGGCCGTGCCGGCCTTCACCCAGAAGTGCATGAACAGGTAGTACGGCAGGAAGTGCCCGTCGATGTGCCGGGCCAGCTCCCACAACCCCCCCAGTGACCGGGAAGCCGCGCTGATGGTGGCCAGCTCGTCACCGTTCAGGGTGGCCGCCCCCGTCCCCGAGAACGCCACCGCCCCCGCGACCAGAGCCATCCACCAAGGGGAGGAGGAACGCAGACGGGTCGCAGGCTGGACCGAAGGGGCAATTGTGGCGGCAGTGGTCACCGGGGCAGAATACGCGCCCCTCCGCACCCCCGCCCTGCACTCTCAACCCGGCAGCCGTCCGATCGAGCTGGTCAGCGCCCTTGCCTCACCACCGCCTCCACGCACCGGTCACTGCCTTCGTCGCGATGCCCCGAAGCCATCACAAGCCGGCACCTCAGAGCAGCAAGTCCGGCAACCCCTACCGCGCCCCGCCCGCAGAGCCCGAACGAGCCACCCCACACCGCTGCCCCCGCCACATCCGACCCAATTGCACTCTCCTCTCCTACCAACCCCCTCTCTTCGAGCTCGCCGATCACTCCCTCCCTCAGCCATCACCGCCCATCCAGCTGAGGACCGCCCACCCCGGCTGAGGCCGGCCCTCGTCGGCGATGCCTCGCGCGGCACGCATGACGAGCACCTTCACCCCGCGTTCCGCCATGCCCCCGTCCGGCGATTTGACGTGTCGCGGATCGCGACCTAATCTTTCACTTCGTCCCCGGAGCGAGCCGGACGCCGATGAGGCGGACGGGCCCCGGGACAAGCCCCTTGAGATGACAAGCCACCTCGGTCGAGGCGCTTCAACGCGCTTTGGCATGGGTTGTCCTCTGGCGCCCGAAGCACGCCGAATAATCGGTTGATTCGACAAGTGCCGGATGACACGGTAAGTTACGAGGGTTGCCTCGGAAGCGGGGCATCCAATCCTAGACAGGTTTGGTCCGGTTTGTTCAAGTCTCCGGATTTGACACGAAATCGGCGGGCCTGCTAAGATTAAGAAGACGAAATGAACGCCTCTGAACGAGGATCCGGGAACGGGTTCTGGTGAGGAAGTACGCGTGCGTTTCTTGAGAACTCAACAGTGTGTTAAAAGCCAGTGCATGAAACACATGCATAACCCCGTCCAAATCTTCGGATGGACGGATTCCTTTTTGGTTGGGTTCAACCACTTTTCCAAGCATTGTTTGGAGAGTTTGATCCTGGCTCAGGACGAACGCTGGCGGCGTGCTTAACACATGCAAGTCGAGCGGAAAGGCCCCTCGGGGTACTCGAGCGGCGAACGGGTGAGTAACACGTGAGCAACCTGCCCCTGACTCTGGGATAAGCCCGGGAAACTGGGTCTAATACCGGATACGACCGCCTCCGGCATCGGGTGGTGGTGGAAAGTTTTTCGGTTGGGGATGGGCTCGCGGCCTATCAGCTTGTTGGTGGGGTAGTGGCCTACCAAGGCGACGACGGGTAGCCGGCCTGAGAGGGCGACCGGCCACACTGGGACTGAGACACGGCCCAGACTCCTACGGGAGGCAGCAGTGGGGAATATTGCGCAATGGGCGAAAGCCTGACGCAGCGACGCCGCGTGGGGGATGACGGCCTTCGGGTTGTAAACCTCTTTCAGCAGGGACGAAGTTGACGTGTACCTGCAGAAGAAGCGCCGGCTAACTACGTGCCAGCAGCCGCGGTAATACGTAGGGCGCAAGCGTTGTCCGGAATTATTGGGCGTAAAGAGCTCGTAGGTGGCTGGTCACGTCTGCCGTGAAAGCCCGCAGCTTAACTGCGGGTCTGCGGTGGATACGGGCCGGCTAGAGGTAGGTAGGGGCAAGTGGAATTCCTGGTGTAGCGGTGAAATGCGCAGATATCAGGAGGAACACCGGTGGCGAAGGCGGCTTGCTGGGCCTTACCTGACGCTGAGGAGCGAAAGCGTGGGGAGCGAACAGGATTAGATACCCTGGTAGTCCACGCTGTAAACGTTGGGCGCTAGGTGTGGGACCCTTCCACGGGTTCCGTGCCGGAGCTAACGCATTAAGCGCCCCGCCTGGGGAGTACGGCCGCAAGGCTAAAACTCAAAGGAATTGACGGGGGCCCGCACAAGCGGCGGAGCATGTTGCTTAATTCGACGCAACGCGAAGAACCTTACCAAGGTTTGACATCACCCGGAAACACCCAGAGATGGGTGCCTCTTCGGACTGGGTGACAGGTGGTGCATGGCTGTCGTCAGCTCGTGTCGTGAGATGTTGGGTTAAGTCCCGCAACGAGCGCAACCCTTGCTCCATGTTGCCAGCACGCCCTTCGGGGTGGTGGGGACTCATGGGGGACTGCCGGGGTCAACTCGGAGGAAGGTGGGGATGACGTCAAGTCATCATGCCCCTTATGTCTTGGGCTGCAAACATGCTACAATGGCCGGTACAGAGGGCTGCGAAACCGTGAGGTGGAGCGAATCCCTAAAAGCCGGTCTCAGTTCGGATTGGGGTCTGCAACTCGACCCCATGAAGTCGGAGTCGCTAGTAATCGCAGATCAGCAACGCTGCGGTGAATACGTTCCCGGGCCTTGTACACACCGCCCGTCACGTCACGAAAGTCGGCAACACCCGAAGCCCGTGGCCCAACCAGCTTGCTGGGGGGAGCGGTCGAAGGTGGGGCTGGCGATTGGGACGAAGTCGTAACAAGGTAGCCGTACCGGAAGGTGCGGCTGGATCACCTCCTTTCTAAGGAGCATCGGTCCTTCTCGTGAGAGAAGGGTCCATGTCGAGATCGTGAGCGAACGTCTCACGCTCGGCGGCTCATTAGTGGAGCACTGGCTAGTCAGCTGGACCGGGTCGCCGGGCCGCAAGTACCGCCTTTCCTCTTCGGAGGTGGGGAGTGGGAACGGGGTTCGCGGGGCTTGGACCGGGTCTGAACACACTGTTGGGTCCTGAGGAAACGGACTGTTTGTTCGTTGTGACCTCAGTACAGGGCCACTGAAGCGCCGGATGGTTGTCTGGTGTGGATGTGGTTGCTGTTTGTTGTTTGAGATTTGCATAGTGGACGCGAGCATCTTTGTGGCCAAGTTTTTTAGGGCACACGGTGGATGCCTTGGCATCAGGAGCCGATGAAGGACGTGGGAGGCTGCGTTAAGCCTCGGGGAGTCGCCAACCAGACGTTGATCCGGGGATGTCCGAATGGGGAAACCCAGCACCAGTCATGTGGTGTTGCCTCCGCCTGAATGTATAGGGCGGTTGGTGGTAACGCGGGGAAGTGAAACATCTCAGTACCCGTAGGAAGAGAAAACAACAGTGATTCCGTGAGTAGTGGTGAGCGAAAGCGGATGAGGCTAAACCGGGCGTGTGTGATAGCCGGCAGGCGTTGCATGTCCGGGGTCGTGGGACCCTCTGGTGGTTTCTGCCGAAGCCACAAGAAGTGATAAACCTTTGAGGTAGTCGAAAGCTCTGGGAAGGGCTGCCGTAGACCGTGAGAGCCGGGTAGGCGAAATCTTGAAGGCTTCTTGAGGGGATCCCAAGTAGCACGGGGCCCGAGAAATCCTGTGTGAATCTGCCAGGACCACCTGGTAAGCCTAAATACTCCCTGATGACCGATAGTGCACGAGTACCGTGAGGGAAAGGTGAAAAGTGCCCCGGTGAGGGGTCGTGAAATAGTACCTGAAACCGTGTGCCTACAAGCCGTAGGAGCTTACAGGAGCTTGTCTTCTGTGTGATGTGACTGCGTGCCTTTTGAAGAATGAGCCTGCGAGTTATGGTGTGTGGCGAGGTTAACCCGTGTGGGGGAGCCGTAGCGAAAGCGAGTCTGAATAGGGCGTTTGAGTCGCATGCTGTAGACCCGAAGCGGAGTGATCTACGCATGGGCAGGTTGAAGCTCAGGTAAGACTGGGTGGAGGACCGAACCCACCAGGGTTGAAAACCTGGGGGATGACCTGTGTGTAGGGGTGAAAGGCCAATCAAACTCCGTGATAGCTGGTTCTCCCCGAAATGCATTTAGGTGCAGCGTCGCGTGTTTCTTGCCGGAGGTAGAGCTACTGGATGGCCGATGGGCCCGACAAGGTTACTGACGTCAGCCAAACTCCGAATGCCGGTAAGTGAGAGCGTGGCAGTGAGACTGCGGGCGATAAGGTTCGTAGTCGAGAGGGAAACAGCCCAGATCACCGACTAAGGCCCCTAAGCGTGTGCTAAGTGGGAAAGGATGTGGAGTCGCAGAGACAACCAGGAGGTTGGCTTAGAAGCAGCCACCCTTGAAAGAGTGCGTAATAGCTCACTGGTCAAGTGATTCTGCGCCGACAATGTAGCGGGGCTCAAGCACACCGCCGAAGTCGTGGCATTGACAGAACATTGTGTCTGTTGATGGGTAGGGGAGCGTCGTGCAGCCGGCGAAGCAGCAGAGTGATCTAGTTGTGGAGGCTGTGCGAGTGAGAATGCAGGCATGAGTAGCGAATCGAGGGTGAGAAACCCTCGCGCCGGATGACCAAGGGTTCCTGGGGCAGGCTAATCCGCCCAGGGTAAGTCGGGACCTAAGGCGAGGCCGACAGGCGTAGTCGATGGACAACGGGTTGATATTCCCGTACCCGCTTTAACGCGCCCATATCGAACCTCGTGATGCTAAGAGTCCTTAACTCGCCTAAAGCCTTCGGGCTTGGGGTCAGAGTGAACGCTCGATCCGATCGGGTAGTAGGTAAGCGATGGGGTGACGCAGGAAGGTAGTCCAGCCCAGGCGATGGTTGTCCTGGGGTAAGCATGTAGGGAGTGAGGTAGGCAAATCCGCCTCACACGTATCCTGAGATGTGATGCCGAGCCGATTGTGGTGAAGTGGATGATCCTATGCTGCCGAGAAAAGCCTCTAGCGAGTGTTGTGGCGGCCCGTACCCTAAACCGACTCAGGTGGTCAGGTAGAGAATACTAAGGCGATCGGGTGAACTGTGGTTAAGGAACTCGGCAAATTGCCCCCGTAACTTCGGGAGAAGGGGGACCTCTGCTGGTGATGAGTCTTGCACTCGGAGCTGGTGGGGGTCGCAGTGGCCAGGGGGAAGCGACTGTTTACTAAAAACACAGGTCCGTGCGAAGTCGTAAGACGATGTATACGGACTGACGCCTGCCCGGTGCCGGAACGTTAAGGGGACCGCTTAGTTGTGGTGACACAGCGAAGGTGAGAACTTAAGCGCCGGTAAACGGCGGTGGTAACTATAACCATCCTAAGGTAGCGAAATTCCTTGTCGGGTAAGTTCCGACCTGCACGAATGGCGTAACGACTTCCCCGCTGTCTCAACCGCAGACCCGGCGAAATTGCACTACGAGTAAAGATGCTCGTTACGCGCAGCAGGACGGAAAGACCCCGGGACCTTCACTACAGCTTGACATTGGCGTTTGGAGCGTCTTGTGTAGGATAGGTGGGAGACTGGGAAGCTCGGACGCTAGTTCGGGTGGAGTCATTGGTGAAATACCACTCTGGTCGTTTTGAACGTCTAACTCTGGTCCGTGATCCGGATCGAGGACAGTGTCTGGTGGGTAGTTTAACTGGGGCGGTTGCCTCCTAAAAGGTAACGGAGGCGCCCAAAGGTTCCCTCAGCCTGGTTGGCAATCAGGTGTTGAGTGTAAGTGCACAAGGGAGCTTGACTGTGAGACTGACGGGTCGAGCAGGAGCGAAAGCTGGGACTAGTGATCCGGCATCGGCGTGTGGAAGCGGTGTCGCTCAACGGCTAAAAGGTACCCCGGGGATAACAGGCTGATCTTCCCCAAGAGTCCATATCGACGGGATGGTTTGGCACCTCGATGTCGGCTCGTCGCATCCTGGGGCTGGAGTAGGTCCCAAGGGTTGGGCTGTTCGCCCATTAAAGCGGTACGCGAGCTGGGTTTAGAACGTCGCGAGACAGTTCGGTCCCTATCCGCTGCGCGCGCAGGAGACTTGAAAGGAGCTGTCCCTAGTACGAGAGGACCGGGACGGACGAACCTCTGGTGTGCCAGTTGTACCGCCAGGTGCACGGCTGGTTGGCTACGTTCGGAAGGGATAACCGCTGAAAGCATCTAAGCGGGAAGCTCGCCTTGAGATGAGGTCTCCCACCACGTTTGTGGGTAAGGCTCCCGGTAGACGACCGGGTTGATAGGCCGGAGGTGGAAGCACAGTAATGTGTGGAGCTGACCGGTACTAATAGGCCGAGGACTTGACCACAAAGCATAATGCTTTGGTGTGTGCTGCGCTCTGTTACTCTTCGCCGGGTCCGGAGCTGCGCCACACCAAGGAAATTCTTGCCCGCGTCCACTATGCAATTCTGAAACAGCAAGCGGCAGTCCGCTTGACAGTTTCATAGAGTTACGGCGGTTATGGCGAGAAGGAAACACCCGGTTACATTCCGAACCCGGAAGTTAAGCTTCTCTGCGCCGATGGTACTGCACTCGGGAGGGTGTGGGAGAGTAGGTCACCGCCGGACAATCTTTCAAAGAAGCCCCACACGATTCGTGTGGGGCTTCTTTGCGTTGTACGCGCTTCCCGATGAAGAGCTTCAAGGGCACAGGGCGTCGAAGCCTTGGGAGTTCGGTTCGGTGTAACAGGCCGACTGCCAGTCGGATCGTGCCAACCGGTTCGCGAGCAGTGCGTTGCAAAGCGTCCTTAAGTTGAAGTGCTCTCCGTGCCCGACCTGGCCCCTGTTGGTAATGAGCACATCGACCACAACAAGCTTCTCGTTCCGACGACTTGAGGCCGGGCGTGACAGCTCCAGGAGCTTCGCGCGCCGGCCCTGGGTGATGGCTGGTGAGCTTTTTGTCGCGCAAACGGTCGAGCCGCCTTCTGGATCGGTCGCATCAGAGCGGAGGGCTGCTCTCGGGGCGCCCGGCGCACAGCAGTTGTGACGGTCCACTCTCAAGCCACAGGCTCGAGCGCGGCAGAGCCCATCGTTCGGAGGCTTCTTCGATGCCTCCGGGCACACGTGCGTGAGAACGTCGGCCAGATGCAGCTGGGGGGACTCTCTGTTCTTCTGTTGCTTGGCTTCGACCATGAAATCACCGCGGCGAGCCTTCTAGGCAGTGTCCTTCGGTGGGTGGAACAAAGGTGGGATGGTCGTGGGCGGGCGCGTTGGTGGAATGGTCGTGGGGTATCTGGAGGGCTCGTGAACGTTCGGGGGCTTGCTAGGCTGGGGGAAGCGGGCCACCCCCACGGGTGGCCTTCGTCGCGTAAGGCCCGAGGGCGGGCGGCGACCAGCCACGGTGGACCGCCGTTGTGAGTCCGCTGAGTGAGCCAACGAAATGGACCAGAAGTGAACAGAGATAACGGATCGGACGGCGGACAGCGCGGGCGCGGCGACTACGGGGACAGGCGCTCTGGCGGCGGCAGGACTGGCGGATACGGCTCTCGCGGGCGTGATTCCGGTGGCGATCGTCCGTTCCGTTCAGAGGGCCGGCCGCGGCCGTACAACCGCGAGGACAGCGCGCCCCGAGGCGGGGAGGGTTCCCGCGATGAGGGCCGCTCCTACCGCGACCGGGACGACCGCGGGCCCCGCCGCGAGGGCGGCTACGGTGACCGCCGTGAAGGCGGCGGCTCCGGCGAGCGTCGCGAGGGCGGCGGTGGCTACGGCGATCGTGGGCCGCGCCGTGAGGGCGGCGGCTATGGTGACCGTGGGCCGCGCCGTGAGGGCGGCGGTTACGGTGACCGTGGGCCGCGCCGTGAGGGCGGCGGTTACGGTGACCGTGGGCCGCGCCGTGAGGGCGGCGGTTACGGTGACCGTGGGCCGCGCCGTGAGGGCGGCGGTTACGGTGACCGTGGGCCGCGTCGCGAGGGCTTTGACCGTGGTCCCCGCAGGGAGGGCTTCGACCGGGGGCCGCGCCGTGAGGGCGACGAGCGTCGTCCTTACCGGGACCGGGATGATCGCGGGCCGCGCCGTGAGGGCGATGACCGCCGTCCCTACCAGGACCGGGGGCCGCGTCGCGAGGGAGATGAGCGTCGTCCCTTCCAGGACCGTGGACCTCGGCGTGAGGGCGGCGGCTACGGCGACCGTGGGCCGCGTCGCGAGGGCTTTGACCGTGGTCCCCGCAGGGAGGGCTTTGACCGGGGGCCGCGCCGCGAGGGTGACGAGCGTCGTCCCTTCCAGGACCGTGGACCTCGGCGTGAGGGCGGCGGCTACGGCGACCGTGGGCCGCGCCGTGAGGGCTTTGACCGTGGCCCGCGTCGTGAGGGTTTCGACCGGGGTCCGCGCAGGGAGGGCTTCGACCGCGGGCCGCGTCGTGAAGGCTTCGACCGGGGCCCGCGCCGTGAGGGCGGCGGGTACGGCGAGCGCCGCGACGACCGCTTCGGCGACCGGGGCCCGCGCCGGGAAGGCTCTGACCGCGGTCCTCGTGGTGAGGGTTTCGACCGGGGTCCGCGTCGTGAAGGCTTCGACCGGGGTCCGCGTCGCGAAGGGGGACCGCGTCGTGAGGGCGGGTTCCGTGACGACCGCGGCGGCGGCCAGCGTCGTGAAGGTTTCGACCGGGGTCCGCGTCGCGAGGGTGGTTACGACCGTGGCCCGCGCCGCGACGACTCCTACGGGCCTCGTCGCGAGGGCGGCGGCTACCGTGAGTCGCGTCCGTTCTCGCGTGACGACCGGGGAGAGCGTCCGGGCGGCGGCACCCGCGCCAGGTACGGCCGGGAGGAGCGCGACTCGGACGCCCCGCAGCGCGAGAGGCTGCCCGAGGTGGCGCCCGACATCACCGCGGAAGAGCTCGACAAGGAAGTGCGCGAGGAGCTGCGTTCGCTGCCCGGTGACCTCTCCGACCTGGTCGGCAGGCACCTGGTCGCCGCGGAGCGCGCCCTGGAGGAGGACGACCCCGACAAGGCGCACGAACACACCAAGGTGGCGCGCCGGTTCGCCGCTCGCATCGGTGTCGTACGCGAGGCTGCGGGCATCGTCGCCTACCGGGCCGGGCACTTCTCCGAGGCGCTCAGCGACCTGCGTGCGGCCAGGAGGATGACGGGGTCGGACGCGTACCTGCCGGTCATGGCCGACTGCGAGCGCGGTCTGGGCCGTCCGGAGCGGGCCATCGATCTCGTACGTTCGCCGGAGGCCGAGCGCCTCGACCGGGCCGGACGCATCGAGCTGACCATCGTCGAGTCGGGTGCCAGGCGTGACCTCGGCCAGCAGGACGCGGCCGTGATCACCCTCCAGCGCCTGCCCGAGCTGCGCGACCCGCAGCCCAAGCCGTGGTCGGCACGCCTCGCGTTCGCCTATGCAGACGCCCTGGCCGACGCCGGTCACCAGGAGGCGGCGACTGACTGGTTCGCCCGTGCGATGGCCTTCGACGAGGACGGCGAGACGGACGCGGCCGAGCGGTACGCCGAGCTCACCGGAGCCGTCATCGAGGACGTCGAGGAGGACTTCGAGGAGGACCTCGACTCCGAGGACGATTTCGACGACGCCGGTGCCGCCGACGAGGGCAAGCTGGCCGAGGAGGAGGAAGAGGACGCCGAGGCCCTGGCCGAGGCGGACGACCTCCTGGAGCCGGAAGCGACCGAGCCTTCCGAATCTGCCGAGCCTTCCGAATCCCCCGAGGCTTCCGAATCCGCCGAGGCTTCTGCACCCGTCGAGCCGGAGGCCGCCGTCGCTGCCGAGGCCGCCGAGCCGGAGGCGGGCGAGCCAGCGGACAGCGGCGAGGAAGAGAAGCCGGCGGAGGCCGGGACGCCGGGGATCACGCCTGCGTTCATCGAGCCGAACTTCGGTGACGTGCTCGAGGTCGAGACGGACGAATCCGCTCAGGACCGGCCGAAGAAGAACGACGAGTAGGTGTTGCTGCTCCGCCGTACCCCTGATGGTTCGGGGTACGGCGGAGCTTTTGTGTCACATGGGGTGTGGTCAGCCGGTCGTCATCGTTCGACGCGGTTGAGCCAGTGGAGGATGCCCGCGACGTTCGACGGGGCGCCGCTCAGCAGTTCGAACTGCTCGGCCGTCGCGTCGTCCGACTTCAGGGCGGTGTAGCGCTCCTTGGTGCGGTCGCGGACCATGGCGACCGCGTGATCGAGGTCGAGGCCCTCGGAGTGTGCCTGGCGGGTGAGGTCCACCCAGACCTGGAGCTCTTCGGCTGATCGCTCAAGAGTCTCCTGGACGGCGCCGACCGGTCCGTAATGGCTGAACAGCAACCGTTGCGGACCAAGCGCCTGGAACAGGGCGATCGAGTCGAGGGCCGTCTGAAGGTCGAAGTCCGGCGGTGGCGTGGCGGGGCGCAGGTCGCCGGTCTGGGGCAGGTACACGCCCGCGGCGTCCCCGACGTAGAGGTCTCCGGTGGCGGAGTCGATCAGGCCGACGTGGTGCTTGGCGTGGCCGGGCGAGTAGTGGCTGCTCAGTGTGCGGCCGTTGCCCAGGTCGATGGCCCCGGTGTCGCCCAGGGCGACGATGCGCTCGGCCTCGGTGGGGGACAGTTCGCCGAAGAGGGTGTCGAGCTGGTCACCCCAGACCATCCGGGCGCTGGCCATCAGACGCGACGGATCTGCCAGATGGCGCGCGCCCTTCTCGTGGACCACCACCTGCGCGGACGGGAAGAACCTCGCGATGTCCCCCACACCGCCCGCATGGTCCAGGTGGATATGGGTCACCACCACCGTGGCCAGGTCGTCCGGGCCGACGCCGAGCGAGGCGAGCGCGTCGCGCACCACGGGGGACGAGGTCGAGGTGCCCGTCTCCACCAGGCACGGCCGATCTCCCAGGATCAGGTAGCCGGCGGTGATGCCCGCGTATCCGGCCATCTTGGTGTCGATCTCATAGACGTCGCCGCCTAGTGCGGTGATGTTGTCCACAGGCACTCCCGCGCGTACATCCGTCATCCCCAGAACGACGTTCGTATCGATCCGGGCTTCCCTTCATCGTAGAGAGTGATCTCCTCCGGAACACAAACGGGAGGACGACAATGGATCGGAACGAGGTCGTGCTGGTGGGGCGGCTGTCGGCGGCGGTCGAGGAATACGCGATGCCGAGCGGCGACATGGCCACGAAGTGGCGCGTCATCGTACGCCGCCGGCGCAGGCACCGGCGAGGCCCGGCTCTCACCGACAGCATCCCGTGCGTCACGTTCGACCCCGGGGTGGCGGAGATCGTACGGGGTCTCAAACCGCGGGACTTCATCGAGGTGACGGGCGCGTTCCGCTGCCGGGTCTTCGGCCCGGCCGCCGCCAAGATCTGGCGGTATGAGGTGGAGGTCAGCGCCGTCAGACCTGTCGAGGGGACGGTTACTGAGCCGTCTGAGGAGGTGGTTCCGAGCCAGGGGCCGCGGCAGGTGGCTCAGCTGGCCGGGGCGGGGTGACCTTGGCGGCGATGGCGAGGCGCCGCCCTGGAGAGCGCTTCGATCTGGGCAGGGGGCATGGGTCTGCGCTCCCGTTGGCCGGTGGCCACGCCTGATGCCGGGTTCGGGGCTTTGCTGGATCGCGATGAGGGGGAGCAGGGGAGGCGCGGCTACGCGGCAGGGGCGGCGTCAGTCGATGGCGAACGTGCGCAGGACCAGGCCGGTACGCGGTTTGGGGCCGAAGGAGGTGGACTTGCGGGGCACCCGTTCGCCGCCCGCGGCGACCGCCAGCACGTCGTGGACCATGAGCGGCTTGAGGATGACGGCTGTGCCGCCCGTCTGGATCGCGAGCCGCAACGCCGCCTCGGTGTCGTGGTGGACGATGCGTACGGCCCGCTCGTCGTCCTCCATGCCCCACACCTTGGGCAGGATGAACTCGGTGAGGATGGAGGTGTTCAACGAGTTCCAGCGGTCCGAATGGTGGTCCGGCATCGCCAGGTTGAGCTGCACCGGGTCGGGGTCGGTGAGCAGATGGGTGCCGCTCTCCCCGGCGAGCAGGAAGGCGGGCTCGGCCGCGTTCTGCAGCGCCTCCAGGCCCTGCGCCAGGTCGTCGTAGTCGTGCACCTGCCAGGCGCCCCTGGCCCTGGCGGCGGCCTCGGTCAAGGGGAGACCGGGGATGACGCGGTGGATGGCCTTGAGGTCGGGCGGGTAGGCGGTGGAGTCGACGATCAGGGCCAGCCCGAAGTCCCAGGGGCCCAGCGCCTGACCGGGTGTCGGCGCGGAGGTCGGTTCCGCTGACGGATGGGCCAGGTGATCGGTCAGCTCGTGCCGGAACGAGGTGACTGGGCTGGGCGAGGGGGTTACGGGGTGGTCCGGCGTGGTGGAGGGTTCCGGTGACGGGTGTGGGGTGCCCTGGGAGTTCTGGGTGGGCATGCTCAGTGGCGCGTTGAGGGAGACCTGCTGAGAGGCTTGGGGAACCGTGGGCTGGAGGGCTTCTTGTGACGGGGCGTGAGGCGTGGCCTGGGGGGTCCCGTCCCGCAGGGCTTGGCGGGCGGCGTGCTCCTGACGCTGGAGTACGCGGTAGGTGGCGTACCGGTGGTGGCCGTCGGCGATCAGGGCTTGACGGTTGCGCAGGTCGGCGTTGATGGCGTCTATCTCGTCCTGGTCGGTGATCGCCCACAGCCGGTGGGTGAGGCCGTCCTCGGTTCCGGCCGTGACGAGGGGCGGCCGTTTGGCGGCCACCTCGTCCACCAGGCGGGTGGCCCTGCCGTGGTCGCCGTTGTAGAGCAGGAAGATGGGTTCGAGGTTGGCCTCGGTGATGCTCATGAGGGCCAGCCTGTCGGCGATGGGGCCGGGCATGACGTCCTCGTGGGGGAGGATGACGCGTTCGGCAGGGTCGATCAGGCCGACGTCGCCTATCAGGCCACGCTGGAGGACGTGTGGGCCGCTCTGCTCGTACACGTACAAAGCGGGGGTGTCGTCGGCCACGAGGACGCCGGCGTCCAGCCAGGCCCTCAGGGTGTCCCTGGCCTCGGAGTAACGGGCTTCCAGCGGTACCTCGGTCCGGTGGCGGAGTCTGGACGGGGTTCCGGCCGGCTGTTCGGTGGCGGGTGTCGCTTCGGGGTTGCAGGGAAGGATGAGGCGGACGACGTTGTTCGGGTGGGAGGCAAGGAGGGCTTCGACGTCCGCATCGCTGATCAGGTCGTACGGTGGGGAGGTCACCTTCGCGGGATCTTCGACATCGAAACGTACGCCTCGGAAGGGCCGTAGCACCAGTCCGTCCGGCACCGGCAGTTCAGGAGTCCCCATACCGGGCATGCTCCCATAAATGTTTGCGCCTACCAGGAGTTGCCCCAATCGTTTGCTGTCGCGCCCCTAACGCGGCGGAGCGGGAGCGAGGTTCGTCGTCCAGCGATGAAGGAGTCCTCACGCATGGTTCAGGGCGGAAATGGTCACGATGAGTCCTTGGGCGGCGTTCCCGGGGGCGGTGTCTACGACTGGTATCAGCGTGGTGTGAAGTTGCTGAAGGAGGGGAGCCCGGCGGCTGCCGCGGCGCTGCTGGAGCGGGCTGCCGCTGCCGAGCCGCAGTCCCGGAGCATCCTTGAGGCGCTGGCTCGGGCGCAGTTCAACTCCCGTCAGTATGCGGAGGCCGCGGCCAGTTTCCGGCAGATCGTGGATGCGAACCCGGCTGAGGATTATGCGTACTTCGGGCTGGGCTTGTCGTTGTGGCGTACGGGGGATCTGGAAGGGGCTCAGGAGCCGCTGGCCATCGCGGTGGCCATGCGCCCGGACGAGCGGCATTACGTGTCGGCCTTGAAGAGCGTGCGGGCGACGTTGAGGGCTCGACGAGAGATGTAGGGGGCAGGCGGGCGCGAGGACCGGCCATGGCGACCAAGTGGCTGTGCCGGGCGTTTCCATCCGCTCTGGGCGGCGTCAGCTCGGTTGGGAAGTGCCCTACGGTGTCGGCTTGCGGCCCGTCGCGCTGATCGGGCGGCGTCGCAGCAGATCGCTTCCTTGGCCAGGCCCTGTGCTGGAGGCCGGGTATCCGTGGCCTGGCAACGCGGCTTTGCCGTGCCGTGGTCGGCCCATCAGGGTGACGTTGTTGCTGAGGTCCTTCCAGAGGCTCGATGAGACGTTCATGCCGTCACGCATGGGCGGCCGCATGTTCTCCAGACGCTGACGGCGGCTGGGGTACATCACGGCACCAACCCGCGGTTGCCCCCAGGCGCCTGTCGTGACGACTCTGCCCGATGCCGGAGAAGTGACTGCCCAGCCGCTTGGCGACTCGACTCGGGTTGCGAGAAGACCATGGTGATTGGCCGTGCGATATCTCACCACTGGGATATAGGGGTACTCCCGGGCGGGCGGTCAGGGGGTGCGGCGAATACAGCTGTCGTAGCAGCTCAGGCCGCCCTGCGTGAGCGTGCAAGCATGCCGCGGATGCCTCTGGCTGCCGTCGCATAAAGGACAGGACATGCCGTGGCTGCATTTGGCCCCCCATCATCATGAGCGAAGGCTGCTTTGAGGGTCGTTGTCCGGTTCTGCGAGGGAGAACGGCGCGTTGAGGGCCGTGCCCCAGTTCCGAGCTTGCGGGCCGCCGCCGCACACGCGGCATTACGTCCATTCGGCCTGTCAGGCGGTGGGGGTCAGCCGTGGCGGGTGGCGTTGGCGAGGATGGCGGATCGGAGGTAGGCGGCCAGGCCAGGGGAGGTGCGGTCGAAGGTCGCGGTGAAGCGGGGGTCGGAGACGTACAGATCGGCGAGGCCGCGGTGGATGTCGTACGTGCAGTCGTAGAACCAGCGGGAGAGGTGGGCGCGGTGTTCTTCGGCCAGGTCCATCGCGAGGTCGCTGTCGGCCGGAACGTCGGCGTGCATCGCGTCGGCGATGCGGGTCGAGAGGGCGGCTGCCTCGGCTTCGTGCCGCTGCCAGTCCTCCTTCGTGTACGACGAGGTGCGGCGTGCGCTTTCGGCCCAGGCATGCGTGTCGCCCCAGCGCTCCTCGGCCTCCGCCGCGTACGCGTCATGGGCGGGGGCGTCGAGGAGTTCTGCGCGTTCCTGGGGCGTGGGGGCGGGTTCGCGGGACATGGTCGTCCTTTCGGCGTCGGGTACGGGTTTCCCGAGCCACGAGGAGAGGGCTTCCTGTGGCGGGGTACGAAGGCGACGCTAAAGTCTCACGCGGCGTGAGAGTCAAACGGGAAGAGGCGCTGTGCTGATTGACGGCTATGACACCCTGCTGCTCGACCTCGACGGTGTGGTCTACCTCGGGCAGCACGCGGTACCCGGCGCGAGGCAGGCGCTGGAGGAGGCGCAGGGCAAGGGGGTCCGGCTCGCCTACGTGACCAACAACGCCTCGCGGACGCCCGCCGCCATCGCCGCCCACCTGCGGGAACTCGGCGTCCCGGCCGCGGCGGCCGATGTCGTGACCTCGGCGCAGGCGGCCGCGCGACTGGTCGCCGAGCAGGTGGCTCCGGGCGCCGCGGTGCTGGTCGTGGGCGGGTCAGGGCTGCGGGTGGCCGTACGTGCTCATGGGCTCAGGCCGGTGTCCGTCGCTGCCGAGTCGCCCGCGGCAGTGGTTCAGGGGATCGCTCCTGGTTTGTCGTACGCCCTGCTGTCGGAGGGGGCGCTGGCCGTACGGCAGGGCGCGCTGTTCGTGGCCTCCAACGGTGACAGCACCATGCCGACCGGGCGGGGCGAACTGCCGGGGAACGGGGCAATGGTCCGGGTCATCGCCGCTGCCACCGGGGTCGAACCGGTGTACGCCGGTAAGCCGGATCCGCCGTTGCACCGGGAGTCGATGATCCGTACGGGCGCCCGGCGGCCGCTGGTCGTGGGGGATCGGCTGGACACCGACATCGAAGGGGCCTCCAACGCGGGGGTGGAGAGCCTGCTGGTGTTCACCGGGGTGGCCACCCCGCTCGACGTGCTGACCGCTGCGCCGCGGCACCGGCCCACGTACCTGGCCGAGGACCTCGGCGCGCTGGTCCAGCCCTATCCCGACGTGCGGGAGGGCACCTGCGGGGGATGGCGGGCCGAGTGGCGCGACGGGGCGCTGCACCTCGAAGGCGACGGCAGCCGTATCGACGGCCTGCGCGCGGCCTGCGACGCCGCCTGGACGGCCGCGGGCGAGGGGCAGATCGGGGAGGACGCGGTCAAGGACGTCCTGAAGCGCGTGGGGTGAAGCATGTGGCACGGGCGGAGGAGCCGCCTCGACCTTGCTTTTCCCCGCCGAGCAGCGGCCACGATCCCCGTCGTGGCGGCGTCCTTCTTCCACGGCCCGCAACGCGCCGGACTCGTACACGCGCGTGGTGCAGGGGCAGCGCCGTGATCGCGGAGGTGTGGGCTGGTCGGGAATAGCACCGGAGGGGGCGACGTGGCCGCCGGAGGGCGGCTCAGTCGGTCGGGGGTCGAGGGGCCAGGTTCGCTGTTCGCTTGTCGCCTAACGGTTAACGCACGCGCTGAGTAGTCGCCTGACAGTGAACACACGCGCCGAGCAGCTGCGTAAGACTCAGCGTTCGCATCGAACAGCCGCCCGGGGAACCGGTCAGATCAGCTTGCGCAGGCGCAGCAGGTCGCCGAAGCTCGCGTCGATCTTCACCCGCCCTCCGAGCAGGGCGCGGGCCAGGTCCAGTTCGCCGTCGACCAGCGCGACCAGGTCGTCGCTCGCAATGGTGATCTTCACGTCGGCCGGTTTGCCGCCCGCCGGCGGATCCTCGGTGAACGGGTCGAGCCCCCCGTGGTGCAGCCGCCCGTAGAAGATCACGTCGAGGTCGGACACCCGCGCGCTGACCGTGCGCTCGACCACGTGTTTGGCACGATCCTCCGCGCCGATCTCGTCGAACTGGGCGACGAGCCTGGCCAGTGCCGCCCGGCACTCCTCGACGCTTGCCATGTTGGGCATCCTTTCTTTCCCTTTGCGGTCGGTAGCGTTCCACATCACTAGCACCCCCGTATGAGCTTCAACGCGTGACACGCCTGCCAAGGTCCCGGGCGCTCGCCCGAGGCGTTACGGTCGAGTCATGAGTGAGCTGCCGGAGGAGACCGGTGACGAGCGGGTCGACGCCATCGTGGCCGGTCTCGGTCGTGTGGGCGAGCTGCCGGTGAACGAGCACGTGGCCGTGTTCGAGGAGGCGTTCGCCGGGCTGGAGTCCACTCTCGCGGGTGCGGGCGACGAAGCGCTGGGCGAGCGGTGAGCCGGAGGATCCGTCTCGACAGCGAGCTGGTGCGCCGCGGGCTGGCCAGGTCGCGAGAGCAGGCCGCCCAGCTCATCGAGGCCGGGCGGGTCAGCGTGGGCGGTCAGCAGGCGAGCAAGCCCGCGACCCAGGTCGACACCGCCTCGGCCATCGTCGTCGCCGAGTCGGCCGACGGGCCCGACTACGTTTCGCGGGGAGCGCACAAACTGCTCGGGGCGCTGGAGGCGTTCAAGAACCTGTCGGTGGAGGGGCGCAGGTGCCTCGACGCGGGAGCCTCCACGGGAGGCTTCACCGACGTGCTGCTGCGCCATGGCGCGGCTCACGTGCTCGCCGTCGATGTCGGCTACGGCCAGCTCGCCTGGTCGCTGCGCACCGACGAGCGGGTGACCGTGATGGAACGCGTGAACGTGCGCGATCTGACCCCCGAGATGGTGGGCGAGCCGCCCACGCTGGTCGTGGGCGACCTGTCGTTCATCTCGCTGCGGCTGGTGCTGCCCGCGCTGGCGCAGGTCGCCGCGCCGCGGGCCGACTTCGTCATGCTGGTCAAGCCGCAGTTCGAGGTGGGCAAGGAGCTCGTGGGCGCGGGCGGCGTGGTGCGCGACCCCGAGCTGCGGGCCAGGTCGGTGCGCGAGGCCGCGGCCAAGGCGCAGGAGCTGGGGCTGAGCGTGCGGGGCGTGACCGCGAGCCCGCTGCCCGGCCCCTCCGGAAATGTCGAATACCTGCTGTGGCTGGGCAAAGGAGAGGGTGAGCCGCCCGTCGCCGAGCTCGATGCCGAGATCCAGCGTGCCGTCGCGGAAGGGCCGCAATGAACCGGACCGTGCTGGTCGCCGTCCACACCGGGCGGGGTGCCGCCGTCGAGAGCGCCCGGCTGGTCATCAACCAGCTGGTCGGGGCGGGCATCAACGTACGCGTCCTGGACACCGAGGCACGTGACATCGGCTGTGGCGGGGTCGAGGTCGTCCCCTGCGACGATCCCGGCTCGGCCAAGGACGCCGAGGTCATGATCGTGCTCGGCGGCGACGGCTCGCTGCTGCGCTCGGCCGAGCTGGCCAAGCCCGCCGGCACGCCGCTGCTCGGGGTCAACCTCGGACACGTCGGGTTCCTGGCCGAGGCTGAGGTGGCCGACCTGGCCTCGGCGGTCGACAGCGTGGTCGCCGGGCGCTACGACGTCGAGGAACGCATGACGATCGACGTCCTGGCCAGGCAGAACGGCCGGGTGATCGCCGACACGTGGGCGCTCAACGAGGTCACCGTGGAGAAGCAGGAACGCATGCTGGAGGTGGTCGCCGAGATCGACGGGCGGCCGCTGTCCCGCTGGGGCTGCGACGGCGTGATATGCGCCACTCCTACGGGTTCGACGGCGTATGCGTTCTCGGCCGGCGGGCCGGTGGTCTGGCCGGAGGTGGAGGCGCTGCTGCTGGTGCCGATCAGCGCCCACGCGCTGTTCGCCCGGCCGCTGGTGGTCTCGCCCCGGTCCACGATGGCCGTGGAGATCCTGCCGGACACTCCGGGCGGGGTTCTGTGGTGCGACGGCCGCCGCCGTTTCGAGCTGCCCTCCGGGTCGCGCGTGGAGGTGCGCAGGGGCGCCGAGCCGGTGCGCCTGGCCCGTCTGCACGGGGTCGAGAACACCGGCGCGCCCTTCACCGACAGGCTGGTCGCCAAGTTCGAACTACCGGTTCAGGGATGGCGCGGGAGAGTGCGACCCTGAATGAATGGAGGGCAGAACGCGTAGGATCCCATGGGCAACAGGTGTCCGGAGACAATCGACCGGCCATCAGGCACGGCAGTGACGGGAGTGGGCAGTGCGACCAAGGGTCGAGGAGGTCCGCATCCAGGGGCTCGGCGTCATCGACGAGGCCGTACTCGAGCTTTCGCCGGGCTTCAACGTGGTCACCGGCGAGACCGGCGCGGGCAAGACGATGGTCGTCACGGGGCTCGGGCTGCTGTTCGGCGGCCGGGCCGATCCCTCGCGCATCCGTCCGGGGGCCGACAAGGCGACCGTGGAGGGCACACTCGTCGTCGAGCCCGGCGGCCGGGTAGCCCAGCAGGTCGAGGATCTCGGCGGTGAGGTCGAGGACGGCGAGTTGATCATCTCTCGCACCGTCTCGGCGGAGGGCCGCTCCAGGGCCTGGCTCGGGGGCCGTACGGTGCCCGTCGGCACGCTGACGTACCTGGCCGACGACCTGGTGGCGGTGCACGGGCAGATGGACCAGCAGCGGCTGCTGCAGGCCGCCAGGCAGCGCGCCGCGCTCGACCGTTACGCGGGAAACGAGCTGGTCAAGCCGTTGCGGGCGTATTCGCAGGCGTACAAGCGGCACAAGCAGGTCGGGGCGCTGCTCGACGAGCTGACCACCCAGGCCAGGGAGCGTGCGCAGGAGGCCGACCGGCTGCGGTTCGGCCTGGAGGAGATCGAGAAGGTCGACCCCAAGCCGGGCGAGGACGCCGACCTGCGCGAGGAGGAGGAGCGCCTCTCGCACGCCGACGCGCTGCGCAGCGCCGCCACCACGTCCCACACCGCACTGCTCGGCGACCCGATGGAGGCCGGCGGGGGCGCCCGTGACGTGATCTCGCTACTCGGCGAGGCCCGCGCGGCCGTCGAGGCCGTGCGCGACTACGACCCCCAGCTCGCCGGCGTGGCCGACCGGCTCGCCGAGGCCGGATACCTGATCTCCGACGTCGCCACCGACCTGGCCGCCTACGCAGAGTCCATCGAGGCCGATCCGGCCCGCCTGGGAGCCGTGCAGGAGCGCAGGTCCGTGCTGGGCGGCCTGATCAGGAAGTACGCCGCGGACAGCGCAGGGGTGCTGGCCTGGGCCCAGCAGGCGGCCGCCCGCCTGGGCGAGCTCGAAGGCGACGACGAGCGCATCGAGGAGCTCACCCGCGAGCACGAGGAGCTCACCACCAGGCTCACCACCCTGGCCGCCGAGCTCACCAAGGTGCGCGAGGCCGCCGCCGAGCGGTTCGGCCAGGCCGTGACCGAAGAGCTGACCGCGCTGGCCATGCCCCACGCCCGGGTCGTGGTGCAGCTCACCCAGAGCGCCGAGTTCGGCCCGGAGGGCGTCGACGAGGTGGAGCTGCGGATGGCCGCCCATCCGGCCGCGCCGCCGCTGCCGCTCAACAAGGGCGCCTCCGGCGGTGAGCTGAGCCGCGTCATGCTCGCCATCGAGGTCGTGTTCGCCGGTGCCGACCCGGTGCCGACGTTCGTGTTCGACGAGGTCGACGCGGGGGTCGGCGGCAAGGCCGCGGTCGAGATCGGGCGCCGGCTGGCCCGGCTCGCGCGCACCGCGCAGGTGATCGTCGTCACCCACCTCCCGCAGGTGGCGGCCTTCGCCGACCAGCATCTGGTCGTCGAGAAGGCCAGCGACGGCAGCGTCGTGCGCAGCGGTGTCGTCACGCTCAACCACGAGGGGCGCGTCCGCGAACTGTCGCGCATGCTGGCCGGTCTGGAGGACTCCGAACTGGGCCGGGCACACGCGGAGGAGCTGCTGGGGCTCGCAGCGGCCGACAGGTGATTCTGTGTGACATAGTGGACACGCCGCGTAGTGCTTGGCCTCCGCGCTGTTTCCCTCTGGCAGGATGGTCATGATGAAGGTTCCGGGGAGCAAGATGCCGGGCCTCCGTGGCAGGAAGGTCGGTGACCTTCCCGGTGTGACGGCAGTGGCGAGAATCGACCGGCGAACCAAGAGGCTGACCAAGCGCCTCCAGCCCGGGGAAATAGCGATTATCGACCATGTCGACGTTGACCGGGTCAGCGCGGAGGCGCTCGTCGCATGCGGCGCGGCGGCTGTGGTCAACGTCGCCGCGGGCATCAGCGGCCGCTATCCCAACCTGGGGCCCCAGATTCTGCTCGACGCGAGCGTGCCGTTCGTCGACAACGCCAACCCCGAGCTGTTCGAACGCGTCAAGGACGGCGACGTCGTCCGCGTCCACGAGGGCGTGATCTATCTCGACGACGACGTCGTGGGCAAGGGCGACGAGCAGACGACCGAGGCCGTCGAGGCCGCCATGGCCGAGGCGCGCGCCGGGCTGGCCGTGCAGATCGAGGCTTTCGCCGTCAACACGATGGAGTACGTTCGTGGTGAGGGCAAGCTTCTCATCGACGGAGTCGGCGTGCCTGAGATCCGCACCCCGATGGAGGGCAGACATGTCCTCATCGTGGTGCGCGGATATCACTACAAGGAAGACATCGCCACCCTCCGCCCCTACATCAGGGAATACCGGCCCGTCCTCGTCGGCGTCGACGGCGGCGCCGACGCGCTGCTGGAGGCCGGCTACCTCCCCGACGTGATCGTGGGCGACTTCGACTCCGTCTCGACCAAGGCCCTGACCTGCGGCGCCGAGCTCGTCGTGCACGCCTACCGCGACGGCCGGGCCCCCGGCCTGGAGCGGGTGCACCAGCTCGGCCGCGAGGCGGTCATCTTCCCGGCCACCGGCACCAGCGAGGACATCGCGATGCTCCTGGCCGACGACAAGGGCGCCGAGCTGATCGTCGCGGTCGGCACCCACGGCACCCTGGAGGAGTTCCTCGACAAGGGCCGCTCCGGCATGGCCAGCACCTTCCTGACCCGGCTGATCATCGGCAGCAAGCTCATCGACGCCAAGGGCGTGAGCAGGCTCTACCGCAGCCGCATCACCACCTCCCAGCTTCTGCTGCTCGTGATCACCGCGTTGATCACCATGGGGGTCGCGCTCTTCCTGTCACCGCTCGGCCAGACCTGGCTGAACGGCCTGCAAGACGTCTGGAACGCATTCATCTTCTGGCTGGTCGGACTCTTCTCGTGATCGATTTTCGCTACCACGTCGTCTCCATCGTCGCGATCTTCCTGGCGCTCGCCGTCGGGATCGTGCTGGGCACAACGCTGCTGCAGGACCCCGCGCTGAAGTCCGCGCAGGAGCTCACCGCACAGCTCACCAAGACGAAGGACGAGCTGCGCGTGCAGATCGACCAGCTGCAGGGCCGCGAGGCGGGCAACGACGCCTTCGTCGCCAGCGTCACTCCGAAGCTGGTGGCCGGCGAGCTGACCGGCCAGCGCGTGCTGCTGGTCGAGGCGCCGGGTTCGACCACCACGTTCCGCGAGGCCGAGCAGCAGGTGCTGGAGGAGGCGGGCGCCGAGGTGAGCGGGCGCGTCATGCTGACCGAGAAGTTCTTCGACCCCGACCGCAGCGGCGTGCTCGACGGCCTGGTCAACCAGCTCAAACCGGTCGACATGGTCTTCCCGTCCACGGCGACCGTCTGGGACAAGGCCGGCGCACTTCTCGCCTCCACGCTGCTCACCACCGACCAGGCGCAGGCGGGCACCCCCAACGCCGCGACCGCCGCCGTCATCAGCGGGTTCGAGGCGGGCGGGCTGGTCAGCACCGACGGCGACCCCGCCAAGCGGGCCATGCTGGCGGTGATGTTCGCGCCGGAGAAGACGTACGAGGGGGAGCAGGCCGAGACCCAGCTGGGCGCGCTCGTCTCGGTCGCCGACCGGCTCGACGCGGGGGGCAAGGGCGCGGTGCTGGTCGGCAGCGCCGCCAACGCGGCCGTCACCGGGGGCGCCGTCAGTGCCCTGCGCGACGATGGCGACGTCGCGAAGCGTGTGTCCACCGTCGATACCGTCGATATGCCCACGGGCCGGGTCGTGGTCGTCTACGCTCTCCGGGAGCAACTGAGCGGGCGGGCCGGCCAGTACGGCATCGGCAAGGGGGCCTCGGCCACCCAGCCCGCGCTGCCGTCCACCACACCCTCACCGACCCAGTCAGGGAGCTGACATGGCCCGTGGCCTGCTCTACGCGCTGGCCGGCGCCGCGATCGGTGCCGCCGCCGCCCGTGCCGCCTACTCCGCCTTCACCCGGAACCGTCCGGCCGACCTGGGCGGGCGCTGGACGCGCAAGAACCATCGCGGCGAGCCCATCACCCTGCTGGAGGGGCCCGCGTTCGTGGCGGGCTCCGGCGTCGCCGCTGCGCTCACGCCCGGTCTGGCGCCGCGCACCCGGCTGGCCGCGGTGCTGGCCGGCGTCGGCACCGGCGCCCTCGGGGCCTACGACGACCTCTACGGCACCACGTCCTCCAAGGGTTTCAAGGGCCACCTGACGGCTCTGGCCCGCGGCGAGGTCACCAGCGGCGCCGTCAAGATCCTCGGGATCGGCGCGACCGGGCTGGGCGCCGCCGCCCTCGTCTCCGACGGGCCCGTCGACACCCTGGTCAACGGCGCGGCCATCGCGGGCGCCGCCAACCTCGCCAACCTGTTCGACCTGCGTCCCGGTCGGGCGATCAAGGTCGGGCTGCTGGCCGGGGGCCGCTGCTGGCCGTCTCTCTGCTGCGGTCGTCGCCCGCCGCCGCGGCCCTGGCCGCCGTGCCGCTCGGCGCCGCCGCGGCGCTGCTGCCCGACGACCTCGGCGAGCGCGCCATGCTCGGCGACGCGGGCGCCAACTCGCTCGGCGCCCTGCTCGGGCTGGCCGCGGTCACCAAGCTCGGCAGGCCCGGCAGGCTCGTCCTCCTGGGCACGGTCGCGGCGCTCACCGCTGCTTCGGAGAAGGTCAGCTTCACCAAGGTCATCGCCGCCAACCCGGTGCTCAACCGGATCGACATGCTCGGGCGGCGTCCCGTCGACCACGTGTGACCCTCCGCGCGCGATTGTCGGTGGCACCTGCCAGGATGTCGGCGTGACCGGATACTGGGCGGGGGAGGCCGGGTGCGGAGCGTGACGGCGCGGGGCGTGGCGGGTGGCGCCCTGCTCATCGGGGCGATCACCGTGCTGGCGCGGATCGCCGGCTTCGCCAAGCAGTACGCCTTCGCCCAGACCGTCGGCACCAACTGCCTGTCCACCGCCTACATGACGGCCAACCAGATCCCCAACATCGTCTTCGAGGTCGTCGTCGGAGGTGCGCTGGCGGGCATGGTGGTGCCGGTGCTGGCCGGGTCCGCCGCCTCGCGCGAGCGCACCGGGCACATCAGCTCGGCGCTGCTGACGTGGGTCGTCGTGGTCCTGGTGCCGCTGGGGGCGCTCACCGCGCTGTTCGCCCGGCCGGTCATCGCCCTGTTCCTCGGCGAGGCCGTCAACGGGTGCGACACGACCCAGCTCGTCGCCCTCGCCACCCGGATGCTGGTCGTCTTCGCCCCCCAGATCCCTCTGTACGGCGTGGCCGTCGTGCTCTACGGCGTGCTGCAGTCGCACAACCGCTTCGCCGGGCCCGCGGTCGCGCCGCTGGTGTCCAGCATCGTGGTCATCGTGGCGTACCTGCTGTTCGTGCCGCTCAGCTCGGGGATGGTCGACCCGGCGCACCTGCCCGGGCCCGCCGAGCTGGCCCTGTCGGTGGGCACCAGCCTGGGCGTGCTCTCGCTCGTGCTGACCGTGGTCGGGCCCGTGTCGCGGCTGGGGCTGCGGTGGCGGCCCACCTTACGTTTCCCCGACGGCGTGGCCGGGCAGGTGCGCAGGCTCGCGCTGGCCGGGATCGCGGCGCTGCTCGCCCAGCAGGCCGCCATGATCGTCGTGGTGCTGCTGTCGAACAAGGCGATCGGCAACGGAGCGCTCACCGTCTACAACTACGCGTGGGCGATCTATCTGGTGCCGTACGCGGTGCTGGCCGTGCCGATCGCTACCAGCGCGTTCCCCCGGCTGTCGGCGCAGGCGGGCGACGCGGTCGCCTTCTCGGCGCTGGCGGCCCGGACCACGCGGGCCGTGGTACTGGTCACGGGGCTGGCCGCCGGGGTGCTGGCCGCCGCGTCGGGGCCTGGGGCGGTGGTGTTCCTGGGAGGCAGGAGCGAGGTGCCGCCGCCTCAGCTCGCCCTGGCGATCGCGCTGTTCGCGCCGGGCATCGTCGGCTACGGGCTCATCGCCCATTTGAGCCGGGTGCTCTACGCGGCCGGGCTCGGGCGGGCGGCCGCCACCGGGACGGTGGCGGGGTGGCTGGTCGTCATCGTCGCGCAGACGGCGCTGGTGCTGCTGCTGCCCGCCGGGTGGAAGATCGGCGGGATGGCGCTGGGGATGAGCGTCGGCATGACCGCCGGTGGGGTGTTGCTGCTCGCGGCCGTGGTGCGGGCGCGCGGCAGCGGTGTCGCGGCGGGGCTGCCCAGGGCCGCGGGGGCGGCGGTCGCCGGTGGTGTGTTGGGGTATCTGGCGGGGGCTGGGGTGGTGAGGTGGCTCGGCGTCTCGGGCATCTGGCCGAACGTAGGTGCGGTGGTACTGGCGGCGGCGGTGGCCGTGGTGGTGGGGACTGTCGTCGTGGCGGTGGTGGACCGGCCGGATGCCAGCGGGGTGGCTGGGCTGCTCCGACGGGGCGCCTGATCCACAGCCACTGATCCACTGCCACTGACCCTCTGCCCAGAGTGCGGAAGGTGCGCTCCAACGGTTCCTGGTCGCGTACGGCTTACGGGCGTTCGGACGGCTGGTCGCGTACGGCTTCGGGAGTTAGAACGGCTGGGGTCGCGTGCGGCTTACGGGCGTTCGGACGGCTGGTCGCGTACGGCTTCGGGAGTTAGAACGGCTGGGGTCGCGTGCGGCTTACGGGCGTTCGGACGGCTGGTCGCGTACGGCTTCTGCGGCTGGATCGGCTGGTCGCGCACGGTTGGTCCCGCACGGCTTCTGACGCTTGGACGGCTGGTCCCGCGAGGCTTTTGGGGCTGGCACGCCTGGTGGCGCGGGGTTCTTGGTGGCGCGGCCGTTGGTGTTTCGTAGTTCCTGGTCCTCCGCGGTGCGTGGCTTGCCGTTGGTGGTCGGCTCCGGAGGCGGGGGCTCTGTGAGGCATGTCTTCCTCAAGGCTTGCCTTTGTGAGGCTGGCATGCGGTAGGTGACGGGCCATGCAGGGGCAGGAGCCGCCTGGGGCCTGGCCTGGGGAGGGTGTCTGGCCTTGGAGGGGGCGCAGGGCGTCGGGTGCATGGTTCCAGTGGTGCTGGACTTCTTGTGGGCAGGCACCACGGGGCTGGCGGGTCTGTGAAGGTGATCACACTCGTGGGGGTTGGGCTGGCCGTGAGGTTTGGGGCCGTCGAGTTGTCCGGCCTCTGGGAGGTGCCAGGGGCCGGGGATCCTTGGCCCCTTGGCTTCAGTTCCGCCAGCCTGGCGCTCAGCCGCTCTGCGGGCTCCAGTTCCGCGATGGGCCAGGCCTATTCGGGCTGCGGGCGGCACCGAGGGGCCCGCGCCGGTGCTGCCGACGGTGTAGATGAGGTAGGCGTAGTCCGGCGCGCGACCCGACGTCAGTCGCACGGGCGTTGGGGCCTGCGCGGTCGGTTGCTTGGTGGCGGGTATGGCGTGCGGACCAGGGCGTGATGGTCGGGGTCGGCAGTTCGCGAGCCTCAGGTGCTTGTGGAGGGCCGGTGCTGGGCGTCGGCGGGTTGTGCGGGTGAGATCGGGAAGCTGCGGCGTGAAACGGGTTACGGTTTCAGCTTTGAGGTGTGGCTGCGGTTTTCGGTGCAGGCTTAGGAGGGGTCGTGCGGGTGGCTTTTGTGATGGGGACCACGTCGGGTGGGACCGGGCGGCATGTACGGATGCTCGTCGAAGGGCTGGTACAGCGCGGGCACCAGGTGGCGGTGGTGGGGCCGGGGAGCGTTGAGGAGGCGTTCTCCTTCCGGGCGGCGGGAGCCGCGTTCGCCGAGGTGCCCGTGTCCGACCGGCCGCATCCGCTGAACGACCTGCGCGCGGTGCTCGCGATCCGGCGGCTGACGCGCGACGCCGACGTTGTGCACGCTCATGGTCTGCGAGCAGGGGCGTTGGCCAGCCTGGCGCTGAGGGCATTCAGGGCTCAAGGGACAAGGGGCCGGGTGGCCCCGATTGAAGAAGCTGGGCACCGGGAGGCGAGAGACCGAGGGGCCTTGCTTCAGGACGTCGGGCGTCGGGAGGCGGCGGGCCAGGGGACACCGGTTCATGACGCGGTGGACCTGGAGGCGGCGGGCCACGGGACTCCGGTTCAAGACTCAGGGGGCGAAGGGGCGACGGCCGGGAGGGGAAGGGGCCCGGAGTGGTGGTCACCTTGCACAACGCGCTGACCGCCGGCGGTTTCGTGGGGTTCGTCTACGGGGTGCTGGAGCGGATCGTGGCGCGGCGCGCCGACCGGGTGCTGGTGGTCTCGCCGGACCTGGCGGAGCGGATGACCGTCCTGGGAGCCAGGGAGGTGGCGGAGGCGGTGGTGCCCGCGCCGCCGCTCCGGCCCGCCCGGCGCAGGCCGGAGGAGGTACGGGAGGAACTGGGAGCGGGTGATCGTCCTCTGGTGCTGACGATCGGCCGGCTGGCCCAGCAGAAGGGGCACGACACCCTGCTGGACGTGGCGGCGGGGCCGTGGGAGTCGCCGGCGCCCCTCTTCGCCGTCGCGGGAGAGGGGCCGTTGCGGGCGGAGCTCGAGGACCGGATCCGGGGGCGGAACCTTCCCGTCCTGCTCCTGGGGGACCGGGACGACGTCCCCGACCTGCTGGCGGCCGCGTCCGTCGTGGTCAACTGCAGTCGCTGGGAAGGGCTGCCACTCAGCCTCAGCGAGGCACTGATGGCGGGCAAGCCGGTGGTGGCGTCCGACGTGGGCGGGATCCCGTGGCTGGTCGGCGACGCGGGGATGCTGGTTCCGTACGGGGACGCCGAAGGGCTGCGCAGCGCGTTGCGCAAGGTCCTGGGCGAGCCGGGGATCGCGCGGACGCTGGCCGAGGCGGCGGCCCGGCGGGGACGGGAGTTGCCGGACGGTGACGATGCCGTGGAGAGCGTCCTCGGGGTGTACGAGGCGACAAGATCGAATGGATGATGGGATCAGAGTGTCGGCGTATACTGCGTGGGTTAGGGAGGGGAGTATCCCTTCGCGACAGCCTCGTCATCACGGTGCAGCCCCACTCCACGGGGCCCCCGGGGCTGCCGGTCCGCGTTCCTCGCGGGCGGGAGAGACCTCCGGCAATGAGTCATGCATGCCGGAGGGTTTGAACCGTGACCGTACCTGTGTGGGCCTGGATCGCCGTCATCGGCGGTCTGCTGGTCGTCCTCGCCTTTGACCTTTGGATCGTCGACCGCGGTGAGGCCCGCGAGTTCTCCATGCGGCAGGCCGGATATTGGGTCACCTTCTATGTCGCCCTGGCCGCGTTGTTCGGTGTGGGGTTGTGGGCCACCTTCGGGGCCGCCAAGGCGGGGGAGTTCTTCGCCGGTTACATCACTGAATACAGCTTGAGCGTCGACAACCTGTTCATCTTCTTCATCATCATGAGCAGGTTCGCGGTGCCGCGGCCCTACCAGCACAAGGTGCTGCTCGTCGGCATCGTGCTCGCCCTGGTCATGCGCGGCATCTTCATCGCACTCGGCGCCGCCGCGCTGGAGCGGTTCAGCTGGCTCTTCTACGTCTTCGGCGCCTTCCTCGTCTACACCGCCGTCAACCTGATCCGGCAGCACCTCAAGGGCGAGGAAGACGAGTTCAACGAGAACATCCTGCTCAGGTGGGTGCGCCGGGCGTTCCCGACCACCGAGGGGTACGTCGGTTCGAAGGTCAGCGTCAAGATCGACGGCCGCCGCATGGTGACCCCCATGCTCATCGTGATGGTCGCCATCGGCACCACCGACCTGCTGTTCGCCCTCGACTCGATTCCGGCGATCTTCGGGCTCACCAAGGACCCCTTCGTCGTCTTCACGGCCAACGCGTTTGCCCTGATGGGGCTGCGTCAGCTTTACTTCCTGCTGGGCGGGTTGCTGCAGCGACTCGTCTACATCAGCTATGGTTTGGCGTTCATCCTCGGGTTCATCGGGGTTAAGCTGATAATGGAGGCGTTGCATGCCAGCGGCGTCTCCTGGGCACCCGAAATTCCCATCTGGGTGTCGCTCACGGTCATCGGCTCCACCATGGCGATCACCACGGTTGCGAGCCTGATCAAAGCCCGCATGACGAGCGGCGAAGGCGAGCACACGCACCCGGAGCAGGTCTAGCGGAACGGCTATCGAGGCGCTTTGCTTGTGTAGTTGCGCCGTGTAATAGTTGCGAGTTCCGTAACAGCATGGCAAAGCGCCTAGTCCAGTCACCACCAAAGGTTGTACGTGTCAGACGATTCTGCTAAGTCGAGCCGCGTCCGGCTCGCGCGCGGGGTCTCCCCGTGGCTCCTCCCGACGGCGGCCGCGGCGGCCGCCACCGCGCTGCTGACGCGCCGAGACCGGCGCTGGGCCCTGGCTGCGGCCCCGCTGGGTGCGCTCACCGGCGGCATGCTCTGGTTCTTCCGCGACCCCGAGCGCGCTCCTGGCGAGGGGCGCATCCTGTCGCCCGCCGACGGCGTGGTGCAGAGCATCGACCCCTGGCCGGACGGCCGCACCCGCGTCGCGATCTTCATGAGTCCCCTGAACGTGCACGTCAACCGTGCCCCTCTTGCGGGGAATGTCACGTCCGTGCAGCATGTCGCAGGTGGGTTCCTGCCGGCGTTCAACAAGGACAGCGACCAGAACGAACGCGTGGTGTGGCATTTCGAGACCGCGCTGGGCGACATCGAGATGGTGCAGATCGCGGGCGCCGTGGCGCGCCGGATCGTGCCGTACCTGAGCGCCGGGGCCAAGGTGGCGCAGACCGAGCGCATCGGCCTCATCCGGTTCGGCTCGCGGGTCGACATCTACCTTCCCGAAGGCATCTCGCCCGCGGTCACCGTGGGGGAGAAGACGGTTGCGGGGGTGACCAGAATTGACCACGGCTGACGCCGGCAGCTGGCAGGCTGGCGAGGAAGAGCCCCGCGGTCCCGTGGGCAAGGCGTTCCGCCTGTCCGCCGCGGACTCGCTCTCGCTGGGCAACGCGGTCTGCGGGTTCCTCGCCGTCTGCGTCCTGGCCTACTCGGCGATTCAGCAGCTCACGGTCGCCGACGGCAAGTTCACGCCGACGCCGAGCTACTTCGCCACGGCCATCGTCCTGCTGCTCATCGGCGCGACGTGCGACCTGTTCGACGGGCTCGTCGCGCGGCGCTTCCGCGCCTCGGCGATGGGCGCCGAGCTGGACAACCTGGCCGACGTGATCAGCTTCGGGTTCGCGCCCGCGTTCATGGTCGTGATCTGGGGGGTCGGCGCGCCGCCCTCGGTGCCGTTCATCGCGGTGGTCACCGCCGCGGCGGCCGTGCTGGTCGCCGGTGTCGTACGCCTGGCGCGCTTCGCGTGCGTCAAGACCAAGAGCGGCGACTTCATGGGCCTGCCCATTCCCATGGGCGCCATGACCGTGATCTCGATCGTGCTGCTGTTCCAGCCCAGCATCTGGGCGCTGTTCGCGGTGCTCGGCGTGGCCTGGCTGATGGTCAGCCGGATCGAGTACCCCAAGCCGAAGGGTCAGCTCGCGGCGGTCGTCCTCGGGTGGATCATGGTGAACGTGGCCTTCCTCACGTTCTGGGTGGCCTGGCCGGAAGGCGGCGACCTGCCGATCAAGATCGGCGCGACCATGCAGATCGCGCTCGTCGCGGCGATCCCGCTGCGCATGTTGTTCTACAAGCGGGAGCTGCGCAAGGAAGCCGAGCGCATCGGCAACTAGGGGATTTTTCATCCATCTTCGGCTTTGATGGATCCATGTCGGCCATGCCGCGCGAGCACACGCGTACGTACTATCTCGGCAAGCTGGCCACGGAGCTGGAGCAGCGCGGGCTGACCGCCACCCTGCGGGCCAACCCGCCCGCGCTGAGGATCAGCGATCCCGACACCGCGCTGCTGGCCGAGACGATCGACTGCGTGCCGCTGCCCGAGGGGTGGTTCTACCGCTGGTCGTGGGGCGAGCTCGTGGGCCTGGCCGACGATCCCGCCCTGGCGGCCGCGCGTATCGTGCGCGTGCTGGCGGCGGGCAGCTGAGTTACCAGCCTCTGGCCTTCCATTCGGGCAGCGCGGGACGTTCGGCGCCGAGCGTCGTGTCCTTGCCGTGGCCGGGGTAGACCCAGGTGTCGTCGGGCAGGCGGCCGAAGATGCGCTCGGTCACGTCGGTGTAGAGCCGCTCGAAACGCTCCGGGTCCCTGCCGGTGTTGCCCACCCCGCCGGGGAACAGGGAGTCGCCGGTGAACAGGTGACGGCCGTCGGGGCCGCCGTCGTAGAGCAGCGCGATCGAGCCCGGGGTGTGGCCGCGCAGGTGGATGACCTCCAGGCTGACCGGGCCGAGGGAGATCGTGTCGCCGTGGTCGACCGTGCGGCCGGCCGGGACGGGCAGGCCGGGCGCGTCGAGCGGATGGGCGATCACCTCGGCGCCGGTGACCCTGGCCACCTGTTCGAGGGCCTGCCAGTGGTCGCCGTGCTGGTGGGTGGTGACGATCGCGCCGAGCGGCTGGTCGCCGACGAGCGCCAGCAGCCGGTCGGCGTCGGCCGCGGCGTCGATCAGCAGCTCGTCGCCGGTCTCGGTGGAACGCAGCAGGTAGGCGTTGTTGTCGTGGGGGCCGACCGCCAGCTTGGAGATGGTCAGGGCGGGCAGCTCGCGCACGTCGGCGGGGCCGCCGACCCGGACGTCGCCGGTGTAGGTCATGGGTAGTCCTTCGGGGGCGTCGCGGGCAGATCAGCGGGGGCCGGCATCGTCAGCCACGGCGGCGGCTCGGGAAGGAGCGCGCCACCGTCACCAGGCGGCGACGGCTGTCCCGCGGGCACCAGGGTAACGCCCTCGCCGTCCGACCTTCCCGTCAACCAGGCCAGCATGTCGGCCGGGCTGCCATGGACGGCTGGGCCGTGGCCGAGGTTCTGCCACTTTTGCCCCGGCTCGCCGGTCAGGACGACCTCGCTCACCGTGCTGCGGCCGTACGGCCAGGATCGGCGGAGGTCGTGCAGTTCGCGGCGGACGAACGTCTCCGGCCAGTCGTGGGGGCCGTACCCGGCGCCGAGGTCCACGTGGTGCATGCCCACCTCGCGCAGCCGGCGTACCAGGACATACCAGGCGGGATGCGGCGGCGGCCGCATGCCCCGGACGGACGCCGACCACGCCCGCGCGGGCAGTTCGCGGATCGCGGCGGCCAGGCGGGCGGCACTGTCGGTCAGGTCGGCCAGGTGGCGCGCGGCCGGACGGCCGGCGGCGGCCTCGATCTCGTCGGCCCTGGCCTCCAGGGAGCGGTACTGCGGGGTCTCGACGCCCGTCCTCGCCCAGGTGAGGAGGTTGAGGTGGGAGCGGGCGTTGCCGGACAGGTGGGCGAGCACGTGCCCTCTGGTCCAGCCGGGCAGCAGGGACGGGGCCGCTATGTCGGCATCGGACAGGGACGCGGCCGTGGCCAGCAGCCGGTCGGTCGCGGCGGCGAGTTCGGCCTGCACCGCAGGTAGAACGGTCATGTCCAGATATTTCATCACTTAGGTGTCCAAGGTCGGGCGCGGGCATAAAGCGGCAGGTCAAGTGGTTGACCCTCAAAGGGCTCCTGCCGACGCGGGAGATGGCCGTAACCTGTGAAGGACGGATTTTCGGGGGCCGGGGATCGGCTCGCCGAAAATGTCGGTGCCCCCGTCTACCATCCCCCGTGGACCTATCCGCCTTTCGACCTCCGGGATCGCCGTGGCAGACCGCCTGATCGTGCGTGGTGCACGAGAACACAACCTCAAGGACGTCTCGCTTGACCTGCCGCGAGACTCGCTGATCGTCTTCACCGGCCTCTCCGGCTCCGGCAAGTCGAGCCTGGCCTTCGACACGATCTTTGCTGAGGGCCAGCGGCGCTACGTCGAGTCCTTGTCGGCCTACGCCCGCCAGTTCCTCGGCCAGATGGACAAACCCGACGTCGACTTCATCGAGGGCCTGTCGCCCGCGGTGTCCATCGACCAGAAGGCCACCAGCAAGAACCCCCGCTCGACCGTCGGCACCATCACCGAGGTCTACGACTATCTGCGTCTGCTGTGGGCGCGCATCGGCAAGCCCCACTGCCCGGCCTGCGGCCGTCCGATCGCCCGGCAGATGCCGCAGCAGATCGTCGACCGCGTGATGGACCTGGAGGAGGGCACCCGTTTCCAGGTGCTCGCCCCCGTCATCCGCGGCCGCAAGGGCGAATACGCCGAGCTGTTCCGCGAGCTGCAGACCAAGGGCTTCGCGCGGGCCAGGGTCGACGGCACGGTCGTGCGGCTGGAGGAGCCGCCGACGCTGAAGAAGTACGAGAAGCACGACATCGAGGTCATCGTCGACCGCCTGTCGGTCAAGGAGTCCTCGCGCCGCCGGCTCACCGACTCCGTCGAGACCGCGCTGCAGCTGTCCGGCGGCACGATCACGCTGGAGTTCGTCGACCTGCCGGAAGACGACCCGGGCCGTGAGCGCTTCTACTCCGAGCACCTCTACTGCCCTTACGACGACCTGTCGTTCGAGGAGCTGGAGCCGCGCTCGTTCTCCTTCAACTCGCCCTTCGGCGCCTGCCCCGAGTGCACCGGCCTCGGCACCAAGATGGAGGTCGACCCCGACCTGGTGGTGCCAGACCCCGAGCGCACGCTCGGCGACGGCGCGCTGCACCCGTGGTCGGGCGGCCACACCAGCGAATACTTCGTCAGGCTGATCGAGGCGCTCGGCCTCACGGTCGGGTTCACCCTCGACACGCCGTGGGAACGGCTGCCCAAGAAGGCCCAGAAGTCGCTGCTGTACGGCCACGACGAGCAGGTGCACGTCCGCTACAGCAACCGCTACGGCCGCCAGCGCTCCTACTACACCACCTTCGACGGCGTCATCCCGTGGGTGCAGCGCCGGCACGCCGAGGCCGAGAGCGACGCCACGCGCGAGCGCTTCGAGGGCTACATGCGCGAGATCCCGTGCCCGGCCTGCAAGGGCGCCAGGCTCAAGCCGGTCACCCTCGCCGTCACCGTCGACGACCGGTCGATCGCCGAGGTCGCGGCCATGTCGATCGGCGAGTGCGCGAAGTTCCTGGCCGAGCTGAAGCTGTCCGACCGTGACATGCACATCGCCGAGCGGGTGGTCAAGGAGATCAACGCCCGCATGGGCTTCCTGCTCGACGTCGGCCTCGACTACCTCACCATGGACCGCGCCGCCGCCACCCTCGCCGGTGGCGAGGCCCAGCGCATCCGGCTGGCCACGCAGATCGGCTCCGGGCTGGTCGGCGTCCTCTACGTGCTGGACGAGCCGTCCATCGGCCTGCACCAGCGTGACAACATGCGCCTGCTCGACACGCTGATCAGGCTGCGCGACATGGGCAACACGCTGATCGTCGTCGAGCACGACGAGGACACCATCGCCGCCGCCGACTGGGTGGTCGACATCGGTCCCGGCGCCGGCGAGCACGGCGGCCAGGTCGTGGTCTCCGGTACCGTCCAGGAGCTCCTCGCCAGCGAGGAGTCCATGACCGGCCAGTACCTGTCGGGCCGCCGGAGCATCCCGATCCCGGCCAAGCGCCGCAAGCGCGACAAGAAGCGGCAGATCACGGTCAAGGGCGCGCGCGAGCACAACCTCAAGGGCGTCGACATCGAGTTCCCGCTGGGCGTGTTCACGGCGGTGACCGGCGTGTCCGGGTCGGGCAAGTCGACGCTGGTCAACGACATCCTCTACAACGCGCTGGCCAAGGAGCTCAACGGCGCCCGCACGGTGCCGGGGCGGCACTCCCGCATCAACGGCATGGACCAGGTGGACAAGGTCGTGCACGTCGACCAGTCGCCGATCGGCCGTACGCCGCGCTCCAACCCGGCCACGTACACCGGGGTCTTCGACCACGTGCGCAAGCTGTTCGCCCAGACGGCCGAGGCCAAGGTGCGCGGCTACCAGCCGGGGCGGTTCAGCTTCAACGTCAAGGGCGGGCGCTGCGAGGCGTGCGCGGGCGACGGCACGATCAAGATCGAGATGAACTTCCTGCCGGACGTCTACGTCCCCTGTGAGGTCTGCCACGGCGCCCGGTACAACCGGGAGACGCTGGAGGTCCACTACAAGGGCAAGACGATCGCCGAGGTGCTCGACATGCCGATCGAGGAGGCGCTGGCCTTCTTCGACGCGATCCCGGCGATCAAGCGGCACCTGCAGACGCTCAACGACGTCGGCCTGGGCTACGTGCGGCTCGGGCAGCCGGCGACCACGCTGTCCGGCGGCGAGGCGCAGCGCGTCAAGCTCGCCTCCGAGCTGCAGCGCCGCCAGACCGGGCGGACGATCTACGTTCTCGACGAGCCCACCACCGGCCTGCACTTCGAGGACATCCGCAGGTTGCTCGGCGTGCTCGGGCGGTTGGTCGACGGCGGGAACACGGTGATCGTCATCGAGCACAACCTCGACGTCATCAAGACCGCCGACTGGATCATCGACATGGGCCCCGAAGGCGGGTCCCGCGGCGGCACGCTCGTGGCCGCGGGCACGCCCGAAGAGGTGGCGCTGGTCAACGAGAGCCACACCGGCCGCTTCCTGCGGAAGATCCTGTCGCTCTGAGCCAGGCGGCGGCTCGGGTACGGCTGTGTCTCACTGTGGGGCGGGCGGGTGATGGCTCGGGTGCGGCCGGGTCTCACCTGGCTCGGTTTCGCCGGGAGTCAGGCGGTGGCTCTGGTGCGGCGGCGGCGCTTGGCGGCGTCGCCGCGCTCCAGCCACCACTCGGCGAACAGCAGCGGCAGCACCCAGCCCAGCCAGGCGCTCAGTGCGCCGACCGTGGCGGCCAGCAGCGCCTGGTCGCCGTGGAAGGTGGTGTCGAGCTGCGGTGACAGCGTGATGACGAACACCGCGCCCCACAGGCGGTTGGTGATGATCGACATCGTCAGGGCGAAGCTGCGGATCATCCACCTGCGGTGATCGACGAACCTGCGCTGCCTGGCCATCCGCCAGCCGGCCAGGGTGCAGCCCAGCCACAGCAGCGCCAGCACCACCCCACTGGCCCTGGTCACCGGGCCGAAGGGCGTGGCCAGGCTGACCACCAGGCCCAGCAGGCCGCCGGGCAGGCAGCCGCCGAAGACGTACACCCGGCCGATCATGCGGTGGGCCCGCGGGTGGCGGGCGCGGAACCACGGCCAGACCTGCAGGCAGCACGAGATCATCGCGATCGAGCCGAAGATCACGTGCAGGGAGAGCACCGCGAAGTGCGGTGGGAAGAAGTCGGGCGCGGGCACCCGCGACCGGCTCGGGTCCAGCGACAGGTAGGGCGGCAGCGAGAAGGCGACGAACGCGATCGCCAGCACCGCGAGCGGAGCCACCCACGGACGCCGCCACCAGCGCGGCCCGGACGTCGTGGGCATGGGAGTTTCGGTGAGTGTCATGAGCGACACGCTCACGCCCGGCGCTGACCGTGGGCCTACCGTCCGCTGACCGTGCATGGGCCGCTCGTTGCCTCGACGGTGGCCGTATCGGTCACCCGATGGGCGGACCGAGGGGTGGGGCCAATAAAGTTGAAGCACGGGTAACGGCTTGACCTGCTGGGGGTCGGCGGAGACGCGAAGGGTCGGCTAATTCATGACGGTGACGAATCAGGGCGAAGCCATGCCCGAAAACGGCGGCATAGGGCGCCGCGAGATGCTCGGCGTGGCGGGGGTGGCCGCGTGCGGGCTGGCGCTGGCCGGTTGCGGGGCGGGGGACGCCAAGGCGCAGCCGGTGTCGGGGATCAAGGGCAAGGTGCTCGCCAAGACGGCGGACGTGCCCGTCGGCGGCGGCACGATCGTGCAGGAGTGGCGGATCGTGGTCACGCAGCCCACGAAGGGCGTCTACAAGGCGTTCAGCGCGGTCTGCACGCACAAGGGATGCACGGTGGGCACGCCGAAGGACAACGTCATCACGTGCGCGTGCCACGGCAGCGAGTTCGCCGCCGACAGCGGCCAGGCCACCAAGGGGCCCGCGACCGCGCCGCTGACCGTCTACCAGGTCAAGGTGGAGGGCGACGGCATCGTCGTGGTCTGAGGGCGCGCCCTGAGGGCCGGTCCGCGGGTGCGGTCCGGGGAAGGCTTGTTCTGGGTAATTGTGCGTGGTTTCCGGGATTGGGGTCGTGCAGGCTGAACCGGCGCGGGGGCGCCGGCCGTACCTGCATGTGAGACCGAGACCTGGGAGGACGCACCATGACAGAAACGACGCGCCGGACGGTCATGCTCGGCGCCGGAGGCGCCGGGCTCGCGGCGGTTCTGACGGCGTGCGCGAGCTACGGTTCGCCGACGACGGCGGCGAACGAGGCGCCGGCCGCCGAGGGGCCGGGCACCGAGGAGCCGTCGTCGGAGCCCAAGAAGAAGGCGAAGAAGAAGGTTAAGGCCCTGGCCGACACCGGCGACATCCAGGTGGGCGGCGGCGCGGTCTTCAAGGACCAGAAGGTCGTGGTGACACAGCCGACCGAAGGGGAGTTCAAGGCGTTCACGGCGATCTGCACCCATGCGGGCTGCACGGTCGCCAGCGTCTCGAACGGCACCATCAACTGCCCCTGCCACGGCAGCAAGTTCAAGATCGAGGACGGTTCGGTGGCCGACGGCCCCGCCGGCGCGCCGCTCGCCGAGAAGAAGATCACCGTGGACGGTGACAAGATCAGACTCGCCTAATCCCCGTCTCATGAATTTCTCACCTGCCTCCGGTTGGGTGGGACGCATGGGAGATGACCTTCGAAGCCGTCGGGCAGTGATAGCGGGTGTGGGCGCGGGCGGGCTGGCGCTGGCGATCAGCGCCTGCGGCGGCAGCACCGAGACCACGGCGGCCACCGCCCCCGACGCGGGTGGCCAGTCGAGCGCGGCACAGCCGGGCGCGTCGCAGTCGAGCGCCCCGCAGTCCAGCGCTCCGCAGGCGGGTGGCGCGCTGGCCAAGACCGCCGACATCCCCGTCGGCGGCGGCACGATCTTCAAGGACCAGAAGATCGTGGTGACGCAGCCGACGGCCGGCGAGTTCAAGGCCTTCAGCGCGATCTGCACGCACAAGGGCTGCCCCGTGGGCAGCGTCGCGGACGGCGCGATCGTGTGCCCGTGCCATGGCAGCAAGTTCAACATCGCCGACGGCTCGGTCACCGACGGACCGGCCGACAAGCCGCTGGCCGCCCAGCAGATCAAGGTGGAGGGCGACCAGATCACCCTGGCGTGACCCGGACCATGGTGAGCCCCGTCGTGCCGTCCGAAGGCTCGGCGGGCCACCTTGTCGGTGGCGCCTACTAGTCTTTGACCGTGGCGAGAGCAGCGGGCAGCCCCTTGAGTTTCCGGCCCAGACCAGGTTCGATCCCCGAGTCGCCGGGGGTCTACCGGTTCAGGGACGCGCACGGCCGGGTGATCTACGTCGGCAAGGCCAAGAGCCTGCGGCAGCGGCTCAACTCCTACTTCGCCGACTTCTCCGCGCTGCATCCGCGCACCCAGTCGATGCTCACCACGGCCGCCGACGTCGACTGGACCGTCGTCGGCACCGAGGTCGAGGCGCTGCAGCTCGAATACTCCTGGATCAAGGAGTTCGACCCGCGCTTCAACGTCAAGTACCGCGACGACAAGTCCTACCCCTACCTCGCGGTGACGATGGGGGAGGATTTCCCGCGCGTCCAGGTCATGCGGGGCGCCAAGCGCAAGGGCACCCGCTACTTCGGCCCCTACTCGCACGCCTGGGCCATCCGCGAGACCGTCGACCTGCTGCTGCGCGTCTTCCCGGTGCGCACGTGCAGCGCCGGGGTGTTCAAGCGGGCCGGGCAGATCGGCCGTCCGTGCCTGCTGGGCTACATCGACAAGTGCTCGGCGCCGTGCGTGGGCCGGGTGACCCCGCAGGAGCACCGCGAGCTGGCCGAAGACTTCTGCGACTTCATGGCGGGCAACACCACCCGCTTCATCAAACGCCTCGAGAAGGACATGCGCGAGGCCGCCGGCGAGCAGGAGTACGAGCGGGCGGCCCGGCTGCGCGACGACATCCAGGCGCTGCAGCGCGCGCTGGAGAAGCAGGCCGTGGTGCTCGGCGAGGCCACCGACGCCGACGTGATCGCGCTGGCCGAGGATCCGCTGGAGGCCGCCGTCCAGGTATTCTACGTGCGCGGGGGCCGCATCCGCGGTCAGCGGGGCTGGGTGGTCGACAAGGTCGAGGAGACCTCGCCCGGCGAGCTGGTCGAGCAGTTCCTGCTGCAGATGTACGGCGAGGCCGGCCCCGAGTCGATGCCGCGCGAGGTGCTCGTGCCCGCGCTGCCGCCCGACGCCGAGGCGGTCGCCGAGCTGCTGACCGAGCAGCGCAGGGCCCGGGTCGAGGTGCGCGTCCCGCAGCGCGGCGACAAGAAGGCGCTGATGGAGACCGTCGAGCGCAACGCCAAGGAGTCCCTGGCCCAGCACAAGATCCGCCGCGCCGGCGACCTGACCACGCGCAGCAAGGCGCTGCAGGAGATCGCCGACGCCCTCGATCTCGACCAGGCGCCGCTGCGCGTCGAGTGCTACGACGTCTCCCATCTGCAGGGCGAGAACGTCGTGGCGTCCATGGTGGTCTTCGAGGACGGTCTGGCGCGCAAGAGCGAGTACCGGCGCTTCGCGATCAAGACCAAGGAGGGCGACGTCGCCTCGATCCACGAGGTGATCATGCGGCGGTTCCGGCGTTATCTGGAGGAACGTTCGGCCACCGGCGAGCTGGCCGCCGAGGACGACGACGGCCACGGGCCCATCGACCCCGAGACCGGCAAGCCGCGCAAGTTCGCTTACCCGCCCAACCTGGTCGTCGTCGACGGCGCGGGCCCCCAGGCGGCCGCCGCGCAGCGGGCGCTCGACGAGCTCGGCATCGACGACGTCGCGGTGTGCGGCCTGGCCAAGCGGCTGGAGGAGGTGTGGTTGCCCGGCGACGACCAGCCAGTGATCATGCCTCGTTCAAGTGAGGGTCTCTACCTGCTGCAACGCGTCCGCGACGAAGCACACAGGTTCGCCATCACCTACCATCGTTCCAAGAGGTCCAAGTCAGTGAAGGAGAGCGCGCTCGACGGCGTGCCCGGCCTCGGGCCGGCGCGCAGGCAGGCGTTGCTCAAGCACTTCGGCTCCGTCAAGAAGCTACGCGAGGCCAGCGCGACCGAGATCTGCGAGGTTCCCGGCATCGGGCCGGCCCTCGCCGAGGTCATCGTGTCGACGCTGAAGGGAGATACATCGTGAACACCCGCGAGGGAGCGCAGGGTGTCGGCGAACGGAGTGAGGCCATGAGCACCGAGCCGGCGTTCGTCATCGTCACCGGCATGTCCGGGGCGGGGCGCAGCACGGCCGCCAAGGCGCTGGAAGACCTGGGCTGGTTCGTCATCGACAACCTGCCGCCGGGGCTGCTGTTCGCGATGGCGGAGGAGGCAGGCAAGGTCAAGCTGGCCGCCGACAAGGTGGCCGCGGTCGTCGACGTGCGCAGCCTGGCCTTCACCACCGACCTCAACGCGGCCATCGAGGAGCTGGAGGGCCGCGGCGTTCGCGTACGGGTCGTCTTCCTCGAGGCCAGCGACGAGGAGCTGGTGCGCAGGTTCGAGAACGTCCGCCGGCCCCACCCGCTGCAGGGCGAGGGCCGCCTGGTCGACGGCATCACCCGCGAGCGCGGCATCCTGCGCGAGGTGCGGGCCAACGCCGACCTGGTGATCGACACCTCGTCCCACAACGTGCACGACCTGCGCAACAAGATCGTCGCTTACTTCGGCGGCGAGGACCGCCCGGGGCTGCGGCTCAACGTCGTCTCGTTCGGGTTCAAGTACGGCCTGCCGGTCGACGCCGACCTCGTCGTCGACTGCCGATTCCTGCCCAACCCCCACTGGGTGCCCGAGCTGCGGCCGATGAACGGCCTCGACGCGCCGGTCAGCGACTACGTGCTCGGCCAGCCGGGCGCCAAGGAGTTCCTCGACGCCTACGAGGAGGTCCTGCAGGTCGTCGCCACCGGCTACGCCCGCGAGGGCAAGAGCTACGCGACCCTGGCCGTGGGCTGCACGGGCGGCAAGCACCGCAGCGTGGCCATGGCCGAGCAGGTCGCCGCCCGCCTGCGTGACCGCGGCATGGAGGTCCAGGTCAGTCACCGGGATGTGGGGCGGGAGTGACCCATGAACGTATGGAGCTGGGGCTGCCGCATCCGCTGAACGGTCCCCACGTGGTGGCCCTCGGCGGCGGCCACGGGCTCTACGCCTCGCTGTCGGCCTTACGGGTCGTCACCGACCGGCTGACCGCGGTGGTGACCGTGGCCGACGACGGCGGCTCCAGCGGCCGGCTGCGCCGCGAGCTCGGCGTGCTGCCGCCCGGCGACCTGCGCATGGCGCTGGCCGCGCTGTGCGGCGACGACGAGTGGGGCATCACCTGGAGCGAGGTCGTCCAGCACCGCTTCCGCAGTGAGGGCGAGCTCCACGGGCACGCGGTCGGCAACCTGCTGATCGTGGCGCTGTGGGAGCTGCTCGGCGACTCGGTGGCCGGCCTCGACTGGGTGGGCCGGCTGCTCGGCGCGCACGGCAGGGTGCTGCCGATGGCCTCGGTGCCGCTCGACATCGTGGCCGAGGTCGAGCTCGACGGCGTCACCTCAACCGTGCGCGGCCAGGTCGCCTGCGCGCTCACGCCGGGCCGGGTGCAGGCCATCTCCCTGGTGCCCGAAGACCCGCCCGCGCGCCCGGAGGCGGTCGCCGCGGTGCACGAGGCCGACTGGCTGGTGTTCGGGCCGGGCTCGTGGTTCACCAGCGTGCTGCCGCACCTGAAGGTCCCCGAGCTGGCCCGCGCGCTGCACGACAGCAAGGCCAAGCGGCTCGTCACCCTCAACCTGGCCCCCCAGCCGGGCGAGACCGACGACTTCTCCCCCCAGCAGCACCTGGAGGTGCTCCGCCAGCACGCCCCCGACCTGGCCTTCGACGTCGTGCTGGCCGACACCGGCGTGGTCGACGACCTCGACGCCCTGGACAAGGCCGCGGCGGCGCTCGGCGCCCGGCTCGTCCTGGCCGACGTGGCCGCGGCCGACGGCTCGCCCCGGCATGACCCACGACGTCTTGCCTCCGTCCTGGACGAGATTTTCCTCCAGAAGCGTTGATCCTGGTCGGCGTGGCGCGAAGGTGCGAGAGACTGGCGGGAGCCGGTCTGAATGGGGGAAGGACTAACGCTTATGGCGATGACAGGTGTGGTGAAGGACGAACTGAGCCGCCTGCCGGTGCTGAAACCGTGCTGCCGCAAGGCGGAGGTTTCCACGCTGCTGCGGTTCGCCAGCGGCCTGCACCTGGTGGGCGGCCGCATCGTGATCGAGGCCGAGCTCGACACCAACGCCACCGCGCGGCGGCTGATCAAGGACATCGGCGAGGTGTTCGGTCACAAGGCCGAGGTGCTCGTGCTCGCGCCGGCCGGGCTGCGCAAGGGCTCGCGCTACGTGGTGCGCGTCTACCGCGACGGTGAGGCGCTGGCCCGGCAGACGGGCCTGATCGACAACCACGGGCGCCCGGTGCGCGGCCTGCCCCGGCAGGTCGTGGCGGGCGCGGCCTGCGACGCCGAGGCGGCCTGGCGGGGCGCCTTCCTGGCGCACGGCTCGCTGACGGAGCCGGGGCGTTCGATGTCCCTGGAGGTCACCTGCCCGGGGCCGGAGGCCGCGCTCGCGCTGGTCGGCTCGGCCCGGCGGCTGAAGATCCACGCCAAGGCCCGGGAGGTGCGCGGCGTCGACCGCGTCGTGGTCCGCGACGGCGACGCGATCAGCGCGCTGCTCACCCGCCTCGGCGCGCACGACAGCGTGCTGGCCTGGGAGGAGCGCCGGATGCGCCGCGAGGTGCGGGCCACCGCCAACCGGCTGGCCAACTTCGACGACGCCAACCTGCGGCGTTCGGCGCGGGCGGCCGTCGCGGCGGGCGCGCGGGTGCAGCGCGCGCTGGAGATCCTTGGCGAGGAGGCGCCGGACCACCTGGTGGTGGCCGGGCGGCTGCGGGTGGAGCACAAGCAGGCGTCGCTGGAGGAGCTGGGCCAGATCGCCGACCCGCCGCTGACCAAGGACGCCATCGCCGGGCGCATCAGGCGGCTGCTGGCGATGGCCGACAAGCGCGCCTCCGACCTGGGCATCCCCAACACCGAGGCCAACCTCACCGTCGACATGCTGGCGCCGTAGCGGGCTCGCCGCCGTGCGGGCGCCCGCGGCGCCGTCCGGGAGACCCCCATCCCGTACGGCTCCGCGCGGTGGCCCGCACGCGCCGACGTCCCTGAACGCCTGTCATGGCCGGTCGTGAGGGCTCACGGGCCGCTCGCCGTGACGAAGCGCGCTGTGGGCCGCCCGACCGCTACCGGGTGGGCGTACGTCAGTCCCTGGCGGGCTTGCGCGGCGTGAACAGGTCCGCGGGCGCGTCCTGCTGCACCGGCGACTGCGCGAGCGCCTGGGTGGACAACTGTGCGGACGACTGTGCGGGCGGTTGTGCGGGCTCGAAGGGCGCCCGGTACTCCTGCCCCGCCTCCTCCGTCGCCTCCTGGGCCAGGGCTGCCCGGTCGGCGCGGCGTACGCGGAAGACGCGCAGCGTGACCAGCAGGAGCGCGGCCACGGCGGCGACCGCGATGTACAGCCACATCTGCCACGTCTGTGCGAGCGGCTCGCGGTAGACCGCCAGGGCGCGGGGAAGTCCCTCGCCGGCGTTGGCCACCGTGATGTCGCTGAGCCGCGGGGAGGAGGGCGCGCCGGTCGCGGGCGTGCGCCGCGCGGCGCCGATCATGATGGACACGCCCGAGATCTGGCCACCGGCGACGGCCGCCGCCGCGTACAGGGCGGCCACCACCGGCAGCGCCCGGTTGCGCGGGCGGGCCGCGCCCACGGCCAGGGCGACCAGCAGCGCGATCAGGAGCGACAGCGTCACCGACAGGGCGTGGCCGTTGCCCAGCGTGGCGACGGCCTTCGGCAGCCGGTCCTGGAAGAGCACCGCGAACCCCAGGGCCGCCGCACAGACCAGCGCGGCGACCAGCCCCGCGATCAGTCCAGGAAGCAGGCCGGACCGCTTATGTGACATCTCAGCCCCCAGAGAATGCACGAATTTACTCCGACGAGTCGGGCACTTTACTCGAAGCTCGCAAATTGTGCCCCCTGAACGGGGATACGCAGGGCGGTACCTGAAGTGGTCTAAACCAATTTGGGTCCGATAGTGTTCGTGGTTGAGATTCAACCGCCATCTGTTCGAGGAGATCGGTTTCCGTGAGCATCCGCGTAGGCGTCAACGGCTTCGGCCGCATCGGTCGCAACTTCTGGCGCGCGGTCGCCGCCAGCGGCAAGGACATCGAGATCGTCGCGGTCAACGACCTGACCGACAACGCGACGCTCGCTCACCTGCTGAAGTACGACAGCATCCTGGGCCGTCTGCCGTACGAGGTGAAGGCCTCCAGCGACGAGATCACCGTCGACGGCAAGGCGATCAAGGCGTTCGCGGAGCGCGACCCGGCCAAGCTGCCCTGGGGCGACCTCGGCGTCGACGTCGTGGTGGAGTCGACCGGCCTGTTCACCGACGCCTCCAAGGCCAAGGTGCACGCCGACAACGGCGCCAAGAAGGTCATCATCTCCGCGCCGGCCAAGAACGAGGACGTCACCATCGTGATGGGCGTCAACGAGGACGTCTACGACCCGGCCAGCCACACGATCATCTCCAACGCGTCCTGCACCACCAACTGCCTGGCCCCGATGGCCAAGGTCATCCACGACACCTTCACCATCGAGAAGGGTCTGATGACCACCATCCACGCCTACACGCAGGACCAGAACCTGCAGGACGGCCCGCACAAGGACCTGCGCCGCGCCCGCGCCGCCGCCCTCAACGTGGTGCCCACCTCCACCGGCGCCGCCAAGGCCATCGGCCTGGTGCTGCCCGACCTCAAGGGCAAGCTCGACGGCTTCGCCATGCGCGTGCCGATCCCCACCGGCTCGGCCACCGACCTCACCGTCGACGTCAGCCGCGAGGTCACCGCCGAAGAGGTCAACGCCGCGATCAAGGCCGCCGCCGAGGGCCCGCTCAAGGGCATCCTCAGCTACACCGAGGACGAGATCGTCTCCTCCGACATCGTCACCGACCCCCACTCCTGCATCTTCGACGCCGGCCTCACCAAGGTCATCGGCAACCAGGTCAAGGTCGTCGGCTGGTACGACAACGAGTGGGGCTACTCCAACCGCCTCGCCGACCTGATCGAGCTGGTCGGCCGCGGCCTGTGAGCGTGGTCGAGGCCGCTGCGGGAACAGGAGCATGAGCATGCGCACGCTCGACGATCTCGACGTCAAGGGGCGGCGCGTGCTCGTGCGCGCCGACCTCAACGTCCCGCTCGACGGAGAGAAGATCACCGACGACGGCCGCATCCGCGCGTCGGTGCCTACGATTCAGGCGCTGGCCGGGCGCGGCGCCAAGGTCGTCGTCTGCGCCCATCTGGGCAGGCCCAAGGGCAAGGTCAACCCCGAGTACTCGCTCGGGCCGGTGGCCGCCCGCCTGGGTGAGCTGCTCGGCCAGGACGTCGCCTTCGCCACCGACGTGGTCGGCGACAGCGCGCGGCAGACGGTCGAGGCCCTCCAGGAGGGCCAGGTCGCCCTGCTGGAGAACCTGCGCTACGAGCCCGGCGAGGAGTCCAAGGACGACGCCGCCCGCGGCGCGTTCGCCGAGAAGCTGGCCGGCCTGGCCGAGCTCTACGTCGGCGACGGGTTCGGCGCGGTGCACCGCAAGCACGCCAGCGTCTACGACGTGCCCAAGCTGCTGCCGCACGCGGCCGGCGGGCTGGTAGTGGCCGAGGTCGAGGTGCTGCGCAGGCTGACCGAGGACACCGAGCGTCCCTACGTGGTCGTCCTGGGCGGGGCCAAGGTCTCCGACAAGCTGGGCGTCATCGCCAACCTGCTGACCAAGGTCGACCGGCTGCTGATCGGCGGCGGCATGGCCTACACCTTCCTCAAGGCCCAGGGCCACGAGGTGGGCCGGTCGCTGCTCCAGGAGGACCAGCTCGACCAGGTGCGCGGCTTCCTCGCCGAGGCCGGCAAGCGGGGCGTCGACCTCGTGCTGCCGGTCGACGTGGTGGCGGCCGTCAGCTTCGCGGCCGACGCCGAGCACGAGGTGGTCGAGGCCACCGCGATCCCGGCCGACCGCGAGGGGCTCGACATCGGGCCCAAGACGCGCGAGCTGTTCGCGAGCAAGCTGGCCGACGCCAGGACCGTCTTCTGGAACGGGCCGATGGGCGTGTTCGAGTTCGACGCGTTCTCCGGCGGCACCAGGGCGGTGGCCGAGGCGCTCATCGGCTCCGACGCCTTCACGGTGGTCGGCGGCGGCGACTCCGCGGCGGCCGTGCGCAGGCTGGGCCTGCCCGAGGACGGTTTCTCGCACATCTCCACCGGCGGCGGGGCCAGCCTGGAATACCTTGAGGGCAAGACCCTTCCCGGACTCGCGGCTCTGGAGGACTGAGGTGGCCCAGCAGCGCAAGCCGCTCATCGCCGGCAACTGGAAGATGAACCTCAATCACCTTGAGGCCATCGCCCTGGTCCAGAAGCTGGCGTTCGCGCTCAGCGACAAGGACTTCGACAAGGCCGACGTGGCCGTCCTGCCGCCCTTCACCGACCTGCGCAGCGTCCAGACGCTGGTCGACGGCGACAAGCTGCGCATCGTCTACGGGGCCCAGGACCTGTCCCAGCACGACAGCGGCGCCTACACCGGCGAGGTGTCGGGCGTCATGCTGGCCAAGCTCGGCTGCACGTACGTGGTCATCGGCCACTCCGAGCGCCGCCAGTACCACGCCGAGGACGACGACCTCGTCAACGCCAAGGTGCAGGCGGCCTACCGGCACTCGATCACGCCCATCCTGTGCGTGGGCGAGGGGCTGGCCGTGCGCCAAGAGGGCGGCCACATCGCGCACAGTCTCGGTCAACTCGACGGCGCCCTGCGCAAAATCAGCGCCGAGCAGGCAAAATCGATAGTGGTGGCCTACGAGCCCGTGTGGGCGATCGGCACGGGCGAGGTGGCCACCCCGGAGGACGCCCAGGAGGTCTGCGGAGCGTTGCGGGTGAGACTCGCGGAGCTCTACGACCCCGAAGTGGCCTCCGCGGTCCGTATCCTTTACGGTGGCTCGGTCAAGTCCGGCAATATCGTGGGGATCATGGCTCAACCCGATGTCGACGGCGCGCTCGTGGGCGGTGCCAGCATCGATGCCGGGGAGTTCGCCAAGATCTGCCGATTCTCCGAATTGCCTGGCTAACTGAGTCGTTCTGAGGGTGCGACTTGACACCAGGCCGTACCCTCAAGAGGCAAGTTTGAATCGTCACGCGTAACAGAGCACTGAAGGAACAGGCATACCGTGGAAATCGGAATCTCCATCGCCCTCATCCTGGCGAGCGGTCTCATGATCCTGCTCGTCCTGCTCCACAAGGGCAAGGGTGGCGGCCTGTCTGACATGTTCGGCGGCGGTTTCTCGTCGAACTTCGGTGGTTCCTCGGTGGTGGAGCGCAACCTCGACCGGCTGACCGTCATCACGGGCACCGTCTGGTTCGTCTGCATCATCGCTCTCGGCCTGCTCATGCGGCCCTGAGACAACTGATTAACGCGTGACAGTGATTCTCCCCCCGTGTCACGACGCGGGGCGATCGAGCGAGGAGTTCATCCGTGGGTAGTGGCAACGCGATCCGTGGCAGCCGAGTCGGCGCCGGCCCTATGGGGGAGGCCGAGCGCGGCGAGGCAGCTCCGAGAGTGCGGGTCTCGTTCTGGTGCGCCAACATGCACGAGACGCGCCCCAGTTTCGCCAGCGACGCGGCGGTCCCCGAGACGTGGGATTGCCCACGTTGCGGCCTCCCCGCCGGACAGGACGAGGAGGCCCCGCCTGCCCCGCCCAAGAACGAGCCGTACAAGACGCACCTGGCCTACGTGAAGGAGCGCCGGAGCGACAAGGACGGCAAGGCGATCCTCGAGGAGGCACTGGAGCGCCTGCGCAACAACAAGTCCCCCTGGTAGGCGAGCCGGCGGAAGGGCCCTGGTGCTGGTCACCGGGGCCCTTCGCGCGTCACCGGCCGTGCACCGCCACGCCGTCGACGAACGTCATGCGCACCCGCGTCGTCCAGATGTCGGCCGGGGGCAGCTCGAAGGGGTCGCGGTCGAGCACCACCAGGTCGGCCGGGCGGCCGGGCGCGATCACGCCCGCCGGCGAGCGGTTGATCCAGGCCGACCCCTCGGTGTACGCGCTCAACGCCGTGGCCAGGTCGAGGCGCTGGCCGGGCAGGAACGGCGTCTGCGCCGTCGGGTAGCCCGCGTGCACCGATCCGCCCGGTTCGGTACGGTTCACCGCCACGTGCATGCCCTGGATCGGGTCGGCGTCGGAGACCGGCCAGTCGCTGCCCGCGCAGAACCGGGTGCCGTGCGCCTGGAGGTCCTTGAAGGGGTACTGCCACGACGAGCGCGGCTCACCCAGGAACGGCAGCGTCAGCTCGTCCATCTGGGCGTGGTGGGTGGCCCACAGGGGCTGCAGGTTGGCCGTGACGCCCAGCGCGGCGAAGCGCGGCACGTCGGAGGGCTCGATGATCTGCAGGTGGGCGATGTGGTGGCGGTTGGCCGGGTCGGTGCCCTCGAAGCTGTCCAGGGCCTCGCGCACGGCGCGTTCGCCGATGGCGTGGAAGTGCACCTGGAAGCCCAGCCGGTCCAGTTCGGCGACGTACCGCTTGAGCTTGCCGGGGTCGACGTAGGACAGGCCCGTGCCGCCGCACCGGCAGTACGGCTCCAGCGTCGCGGCGGTGAAGTTCTCCGTGATGCCGTCCTGCATGATCTTGACCGAGGTGGCGGCGAACCGGTCCAGCCCCTCGGCGGCCGCCCGCCTGCGGACCAGGTCCTCCATCTGGTCCTCGCCGCGCGTCCTGTCCCACCACAGCGCGCCCACCACGCGGGCGCGCAGCCGGCCCGCGCGGGCGGCGTCGAGGTAGGTGGGAAGCTGGTCGTCCGAGCCGGCGTACGAGCCCACGATGGCGTCCTGCCAGCCGGTGACGCCCAGCGAGAACAGGTGCCGCTCGGCCTCGGCCAGCGCCCGCGCCTGGTCCTCGGCGGTGGGCCGGGGGCCAGCAGGCCGACGAGGTCCATCGCGCCCTCGTGCAGGACGCCGGACGGGGTGCCGTCGGCGTCACGCTCGATCCTGCCGTCGGCGGGGTCGGGGGTGTCCCGCCTGATGCCGGCCAGGTCGAGGGCGCGGGAGTTGACCCAGGCGGCGTGGTGGTCACGCTGGATCAGGTAGGCCGGCCGGTCGAGGAAGTCGAGCTGGGAGCGGTGGGGCAGGCCGTTGGGGAAGGCTGACATGTCCCAGCCTCCGCCGTCGATCCACTCTTTTTCTGGATTTTTCGTGGCGTAGTCGGAGATCTTGGCTATGTAGGTGTCCAGGCCGAAAATTTCTGACAAGTCGCACTTTGCTCGTTCGAGTCCGGCTTGTACCGGGTGCATGTGCGCGTCGACGAAGCCCGGGGTGAGCAGGCCGCCGTCCAGGTCGACGGTGTCGTGGCCGGGGGCGAGGCGGGACAGCTCGCCCTCCGGGCCGACGGCGGCGATCACCCCGTCCCGCACCAGCACGGCGTCGCGCCGCACGGCGCCGCCGATGAAGGCGCCGCCACCGCGGAAGAGGATGTTCATGGAGGTTCTCCCTTTTTCTCAGTGCGGGGTCAGTGGCCGGTGATCAGGTCGGCGAAGCGGGCCAGGGCCGAGGTGCGGGGCATGGAACGCTCCCGGTGGTCGGCCACCCGGTACAGGCGGTACATCGCGTGCACCCCCATCCAGCGCAGCGGCTCGGGCTCCCAGGAGCGCACCTTGCGCCCCACCCACGGCAGGGACGTCAGCTCCGTCTCCTCACCGAGAATGAGATCACGGAGCGTGCGTCCGGCGAGGTTCGTCGTGGTCACGCCGTGTCCGGTGTACCCGCCGGCCCAGCCGAGGCCGGTCGCGCGGTCCACGTGCACGGTCGAGCACCAGTCACGCGGCACGCCCAGCACGCCCGACCAGGCGTGCGCGACCGAGGAGGAGCGGGCCGCGGGGAAGAAGTCGACCAGCAGCCGCCACAGGGCCTCGACCGTCCACTCGTGGGTGCGGCCGCGGGCGTCGATGCGGGAGCCGTACAGGTAGGGACGGCCTCTGCCGCCGAAGGCGATGCGGTCGTCGGCGGTGCGCTGGGCGTACATGTAGTAGTGCGCGAGGTCGCCGAGCAGTTCGGCGCCCCGCCAGCCGACCTCGTCCCAGAAGGAGGCGGGGAGGGGCTCGGTGACGATCATGGAGCTGTTCATGGGCAGCCACTGGCGGCGCAGGCCGTTCAGGCGGGCGGTGAAGCCCTCGGTGGCGCGGATGACGTACGCCGCCCTGACCGTTCCGTACGGGGTCACCGCCCGGCCGGGGGAGATCCCGGTGACCGGGGTGCGCTCATAGACCGGGACGCCGAGGTCGCGTACGGCCCTGGCCAGCCCCTGGGCCAGCTTGGCGGGCTGGATACGGGCGCAGTGGGGGCTCCAGGAGGCCGCCAGGGCGCCCGCCACGCGTACGTGCTCCGAGGGGTCGGCCAGGCGCAGGTCCGCCTCCTCGATGCCCCAGGCGCGGGCGGTGGCCACCGAGGCGCGCAGCCGGTCGGCCTGGGCGGGGGTGCGGGCCACGTTCACCACGCCGCCCTTGACGATGTCGCAGTCGATCGACTCGTTCTCGCAGACCGCGATGACCTCGTCGATGGAGGCGTACATCTCGCGCTGCAGGCGGCGGGCGTCCGAGCCGTACCGTTCGTGGGAGCCGGCCAGGTCGCCGGTCAGCCAGCCGCCGTTGCGCCCCGAGGCGCCGAACCCGGCGAACTCCTGCTCCAGCAGCACCACCCGGAGCGAGGGGCGGGCCTTCTTGAGGTAGTACGCGGTCCACAGCCCCGTGTAGCCGGCCCCGACGATCGCCACGTCGGCCTGCAGGTCGCCGTCGAGCCGCGGACCAGGCTCCGGCACCCCGGACGAGCGGTACCAGAAGGACACGTCACCGTTGACGAATCCGGACGACAAGGGAACTCGCGCATTCATGGCCCCATATCCTGCTATATCGGGATTAGGTGGCGCATCTCACGACGAAATTCGTGATGAAAGCCGTCGGCTGGCGGGCACGGCTCCCAGGAATGCTCCTGTGAGGTCCTTGCGGATCCGGACCACGGTGGACGGGCGACCCCGGACGGCTGCCCTCGCCCCTGGCCTGCGCGCCGCGGCAGCACCTGGCATGGGGCGAGGCACTACCAAGAGACATATCGGCAAACGAAACGGCGGAGCCACTACCGTGTAGCAACCCCGTAACACACCTCTTCCACGCTGGAACCACAACGGAAGGGGACCCCATGGCCTACATGCGCATCCGCGCCACCGTCGACGAGCGACCCGGACGCCTCGCCTCCCTGGCCACCGCCCTGGCCGAGCGCGGCGGCAACATCCTCGGCCTGTCCGTCCAGCCCGACATCACCGGCACCGTCGACGAGTTCGTCGCCGAGGTCCCGGCCCCCGCCGAGGACGTCGCCGCCGCCCTGACAGCCGCCGGTGGACGCCGCGTCCACGTCGTTCCTGCCGCCGCCCACGAGCTCGCCGACGAGACCACTCGCGCCCTCCTCCTCGCCGCCCGCCTGCACGCCCAGCCATGGCGCCTGCCCGCGATCCTGGCCGACCTGCTGCGCGCCGACTCCGCCCGCTGGGCCTACGGTGAGCACGTGAGCGAACTGCCCGACCCCCACCAGCTCGTCATTCCCGTGGCTCCCAAGCGCGTCATCCAGCTGCGCCGCCACGAGCTGCCCTTCACCCTCACCGAGGCCGCTCGCGCCGCCGCCTTCGTCCGGCTCGCCCAGCCGCCCACCGAGCCCGCCGGCAGTGACCGGTCCCTGCGCCTGGCCGACAACACCGAGGTCGACGTCCGCCCCCTGACGGCCGGCTTCCGCGAGGCCGTGCGCGACCTGCACGACCGCTGCACCCCCGCCTCGCGCCGCTTCCGCTACTTCACCGCCATGCCGTCCCTGCCCCCGCGCATGTTCGACCGGCTGTGCGACCGCGACCGCGGCGAATCCATCGTCGCCTGCCACGACGGCCAGGCCATCGCCCTGGCCAGCCTCATGTACTGCGCCGACCCCGGCGCCGCCGAACTCGCCTTCCTCGTCGAGGACAACTGGCAGGGCCGCGGCCTGGGCGCCGCGCTCGCCCGCATCCTCATCGACACCGCCCGCAACCACGGCTTCGCCGAGATCCGCGCCACCATGCTGTCGGACAACATCCGCATGCACCGGCTCATGACCGGCCTGGGGGCCGCCGTCGGCCCCACCGATGATCCCGGTGTGATCGAGGCCCGCCTGTCCGTCGCCGCCATGGTGTGAAACGCGAAGGCGCGGCCCATCAGGGCCGCGCCTTCGCAGGTGCGGACCGCTCCTCACCGGGTGGCGGTCGGCACCCCATCGCGTCACGACCGACAGGGCCAGGGACCGTTCCTGCGCCCCGGCGCGAAGTCGCAGATCCGGCCACACATACGCTGAACGTCGACGGGGGCGGTGGCGGCGTCCGCTCCCTCGGGTTCCATCAGCCAGAGCGCGACGAGACGTTCGTCAAGCTCGCCGAGCACCGCCACCACGCTCCCGCAGCTGTCCCAGGTGCGCTTCACGCACCGCTGGGCGTCGGGGCCACCAGGTTCGGCGCGAACGTGATGCTCGACCTGCTGTCGGGGCAGGCCACCGCTGGCCACCTCGATGGCTCAGGCGGTGCGCTTGGCCCAGAAGTGCACGCCGATCGGCCCGAACAGCGACAGCGATGTTGCCTGAGGAGACTGGCTCTGCCCCAGGTGCCGGAGGTTGGCGACGTTCTTGGTCGGCAGGGTGCCGCCAGGGCCTGACACGGCGGTGGGGTGGAACCACTTCTGGCTGTCGGTGTTGTCGCATGCGGCCACGACCACGTCCACGGTGTTCTTGGCGGTGAGGCACAGCGGAGAGCCCGTCTCCAGGCTGGCCCGCAGCGTGTAGACGAAGGCGGGCTGCCCGCCGCCGGAGGAGGTGGTCGCGGTCTGCGCCCACTGGCCGAGCGCGCTGTTGGTGTCGGCCTTCAGCAGGACGAAGGAGCCGTTGAAGTTCGCTTCCGCGGTCAGGACCAGCTTGGAGGCGTTGCCGCGATATTCGAGCTCCTTGTACACGGTGGCCGCCTGCGCCGGCGAGGCGAGCGAGGCGCCGATTCCGGTGACGCACAGAGCGGCGGCGCACGCAGCGGTACGTCTCAGTGTTCTTGACGTGAACATACATCCCCTTGATGAAGCGGCCCGCCGGATTGCGGGCCTCGGGTAGTACACACGCCGCAGGGCTGGTCGGTCGGCGCACAAATACGCACTGCGCCAGTGATCCCGGGCACAGGGAGAACGGGTGCCATGGGGGATTCCGCCAGTGACAGATGCCCGCGGGGACGCCGGGTGCGCCGGCGCGGCCGCAGCGGGTTAGCGAGGTCGCTGAGCTCGGTGAGGACGCCGTGACGGTCGATTCGGTGCCTGAGATGAAGTGGCGGCGCCGGCTCGCTACGGCCCGGCTGTCAAGGCGAGGGCGTGCATCTGGGTACCCTGCGCAGGCGAGTGGTCAGGCGGGGTTCCGCTCGGGGAAGGAGTCGTCCGTGTTCGGCTCGTCCAGTGCGGTCAGGGCATGGTCGACGCTGGAGTGGATGGTCAGGAAGTCCGCTACGCCGGTGATCTCCAAGAGCCGGGCGGGGATGCCCTGGACGGCCGCCAGATGCAGACCGCTTCCGCGCGTGCGCAGTTCGTCGTCCGAGTGGATCAGGACCTGCAGTCCCTTGCTGTCCATGAAGGTCATCGCGGCGAAGTCGAGCACCAGCGGCAGGCCGGCCCGCGCCGCCCGGGTCAGGTACTCCTGTAGGCGGAGGGCGTTGGTGGTGTCGATTTCGCCCGCCACGGTGACCACCACCGCGCCGGGTGCGTCCCAGGAGTCGATCAGTAGCGGGGTCATGACGATGCCCCCTCGGTTTGGTGGTTCACGACAGCGGCTTCCGGTTGGGCATCGCTTCTCCCCGATGTCGGGGACCGTGTGCTTGCCGGGGCACACCCAACTGTAATCCCGAAACACAATACCGGAAAGAGTTTTCTGCACAGCCACTTCGTGAAATGCTGTCGGAATGCGCATCTCCGACACGTCAGTGGAAGCACAAGCCGATGAGGCGGTGGCCGGCCGTGCGGAGGAGCGCTCATGGACCTTCCTCACCCATCACGCCCGGGTGCTGCTGGAGATCGCCCGCCATCCGGAGGCCCGGCTCCGCGACATCGCCGCGACCCTGGGCATCACCGAGCGCACCGTGCAGAGCATCGTCTCCGACCTGCATCAGGGCGGTTATGTCGTCCGCGAGCGGGTGGGCCGCCGCAACCACTACAACCTCAACCTGGACCAGCATTTCCGTTATCCCACCGAGGCGGAACTGCCCATCCGCCTGCTGGTGGACATGTTCACCGAGCGAGACCTGCCCGAGAAGGCGCACCAGGACAACTGACCGTAGCCATGATGCGCGAGAACCTGGAGCTCGTCATGGTCGACGACCGCTGCCGCATCGGCCGGTTGCGGGCGCACCAGGGCGCCTCCTGGCGTGTACGAGGCACCGTCGCCGGGCTCGCAGGCCGGCGCGGCCGTGGGAAGGCCCGGCACGGATTGCCGCGTGCACCCCGCTCGAAGCGTTCAGGAGTCTGCCTTGCTGGTTGGATGACCTTCGCAAACGTTGGTGAGGCGACCGTCCGTCGCCAGCCATGTCGGAGATCCACCCTCAGTGGGGGAGCGGCGATATGACCATTGCCCGCGAGGTGCGCGACCAGTACACGACTGCGGCCTCGCCCCGCGATCAAGCCATTGCCTTCTGGCAAGGATCTCGCCGGGCGACTCCCGCGGCTCGGACACAGAACCGGTAACCAGACTAGGCTTGGGTGTCTTGGGGTGTAGCCGCGAAGGGATCCGATCATCAGCAGCGACTCCGTCTCTCCGTGGGAGGACCGGGCAAGGCGGGTACGTCGCCGCGTCACCGAAGCAGCCGTCCTGGGCGCCCAGCCCCAGAGCGCGGCCGACGTCGTCCAGTGGACCTGCCCGCATGGCCGGCATGCCGGACATGGCTGCGTCGCCTGCTATCACGCCGGTGCCGACGTCGGTCCGACGCAGCCGCTCTGGGAGGTCGCGGTGTGGTTCACCACAGAGCGGCCGATCCCGATCAGGGCGTTGCAGGACGTGCACCGCCACGACCGCGACCTCACCCTCACCCAGCCGGCGACGCCCCTCGTCTACCTCTTGAGCGCACGCGTGAGGGCTGCCCTGGGCGCGGAGGCGGTGGCGGGAGTGGTGGGGTTCCTGGTGCAGAACAGGCACATCGTCGACGAGTTCACCGTGACGGAGATCCGCGCCGCCCATTCCTGACCGCTGTGAACGCGCGCCTGGCCGACGGGCGTGACCGGCCTCCGTGGTGCGATCTGACCAGCGCGGCCCGGCGGCTGGCGCGGGGTGTCGGCCGCGTACTGGTCAGGCGCATGTGGGGGAGGCGGAGAGCCCTGGCACCACCGCTCCCAGGCCAAGCGGACCGGCCGGTACACCAAGCCCGCCTGACGTGCGCGATGTGTGGACCCCGGACATGGGGCTGCCGGTCGGCGGGCGGGCCTCAGCCCAGGCCCTCCTCGCGCGGCCCCTCCTCCCCGGGCTCGTCCGGGGCGGCGGGGCCGATGCCCAGGTGGCGCTCGATGCGTTCCAGGCTCTCCTCGATGCGGGTGAGTCGTTCGGCGAGCACCGAGCCGCCGCCGAAGTACACCTCCGTCGGCCGTTCTCTGGTGCCGCGGCCCACCCGGTCGAGCAGGCGCTGCCGGACGTCGGCCAGGTCGGCGCCGGTGTCCGCCAGAGCCTGGGCGGCCAGCCCCTCGCCCTCCCTGATCAGCCCGAGCAGGATGTGCTCGGTGCCGATGTAGTTGTGGCGCAGCTGCAGCGCCTCGCGCAGGGACAGCTCCAACACCTTCTTGGCGCGCGGGGTGAAGGGGATGTGCCCGCTCGGGGAGTTGGCCCCGCGGCCCACCTCGCGCTCCACGAAGGTCCGTACGTGCTCCAGCTCCACGCCGCAGCCGTCGAGCACCAGCGCGGCCAGCCCCTCGCCCTCGTGGATGAGGCCCAGCAGGATGTGTTCCGTGCCGATGTAGTTGTGGCTCATCTGCCGCGCCTCCTCCTGGGCGAGCACGACGACCCTGCGCGCACGGTCGGTGAAGCGTTCGAACACCGGGGGCCTCCGTTCGACTGGGGCTGCCTCCACTATGCGCTACAAACCGCGCCGTGTGGGGTATTTGTCCTGTGTGGATCTTGACGAGGTGGCCGGCCGCCTCTACGCAGTCCCGCCGGCGGAGTTCACCGCCGCCCGCGCGGCCGAGGTCCGCGCGGCCAAGGAGGCGGGCGACGTACGGCTCTCGCGGGACATCGCGAAGCTGCGCAAGCCCACCGTCTCGGCCTGGGCGGTCAACAGGCTGGCCCGGGAGCACCCCGCCGAGCTGAACGAACTGCTCGGCGTGGGGGAGCGGCTGCGCGCGGCCTGGCAGGCGCAGGACGCCGAAGCGCTGGCCGAGCTGACCCGGTCGCGTGGCGAGGTGACCGCCAAGGTGGCGAGGCTGGCCAGACAGGCCGGCGGTCTGTCGGCGGCGGCCTCCTCGGAGGTGGACCAGACACTGGACGCCGCCGTCGTGGACGCCGGCGCCGCCGACCAGGTGCGGGCCGGCCGCCTGGCCAAACCGCTCAGCTACAGCGGCTTCGCCCCCGCCCCTTCCACCGCACCCGCCACCGGGCCCGCCGCCGCGCCCTCCAGTGAGCCCCGGCCCGCGTCGCGCGGGCGAGGGCAGGCCGGGAAGGACGCGGCGGCCGAGGCACGAGCACGGGCGGAGGCCGAGGCCAGGCAGGCCCGAGAGGCCAAGGAGGCCAAAGAAGCCGCGAAGGCGAAGGAGCGCGCGGAGGCGGAGGCCGCCCACCGGGAGTGGGCCGAGGCGCTGGAGGCGGTCACCCGCGACTACGACGAGCGCGCCGAGAAGGTCGCCCGGCTGGAACGCAAGCTCGCCAAGGCACGCAAGCGGCTGGAAGAGGTCCGGCAACGTCTGGAGGTCACCCGCCGCGAGGAGCGCCACGCCCGCCGCCGACTGCACTAAGGTGCACGAAACGCGTTCGTACACCTGCAAGGAGGGGCGATGGCCCCCTGGACGCCCGCCGACATCCCGGACCTCACCGGCACAACCGCCATCGTGACCGGCGCCAACAGCGGCATCGGCCTGCCCACCGCCCGCGAGCTGGCCCGGCACGGAGCCCGCGTCGTCGTGGCCGCCCGCTCGGCGGACAAGGGCGAGGCCGCCGTGGCGGAGATCCGGCGGGCCGTGCCGGGGGCCGACGTCGCGTACGGCGCCCTCGACCTGGCCGACCAGTCCTCGATCCGGCGCTTCGCCGACACGGTGGACAGAGTGGACCTGCTGGTCAACAACGCCGGGATCGGCCTGGTCCCCCGTCAGGTGACCAAGGACGGCTGGGAGCTGCAGTTCGCCACCAACCACCTCGGCCACTTCGCGCTCACCGGGCTGCTCCTGCCACGGCTCCTGGCCGCCCCGCACGCCCGCGTGGTCACCGTCTCCAGCGACGCGCACTCCATGGGCCGGCTCGACTTCGACGACCTCGCCCTGGAACGCGGCTACCGCCGGATGAGCGCGTACGGACGGTCCAAGCTCGCCAACCTGCTCTTCGCCCTGGAGCTCCAGCGGCGGGCCGGCAGCGCCGGTGCGGGCCTGATCAGCGTGGCCACCCATCCAGGTGCCACCGCGACCCGCTTCGTCAAGCTGGGGCTCCTGCAGCCCCTCCTGCGCCTGTTCCTGCAGTCGGCCGACGCCGGCGCCGCCCCCTCCCTGTACGCCGCCACCTCGCCGGACATCACCGGCGGCGAGTTCGTCGGACCCCGGCTGAAGCTGCTCACGCCCTCGGAGACGGCCAGGTCCGAGGAGGTCGCCCGGCGGCTGTGGGAGGTGTCCGCGCAGCTCACGGGCGTACGGTTCGAGGAGCTCGCCCACCGCTGAGGAACGTGCCGCGGCCCTGGAGCACAAGCTGAGGGCTGTCCTCGCCGCAAACCGGTCAGGGGCCTCGGCGGCGTGCTGGCCCCGGCCGGGTCAGCGCAGACCGCGGGCCAGGTGGGCGCAGACGGGGAAGCCCGTGGTGGCGTACGGGGCGGCCAGGCGGTCGTAGCAGGCCCGGACGCGGGCGTAGGTCTCCGGCGGCTGGCGGGCGATCGTCTCGAAGCGCGGGCCGCCGGCCTCGACCACGCCGCTCCACCAGGCGGTGACGTCCACCCGGTGCCGCCAGCGCAGCGTCCGCACGTCCACGGCGGTGAAACCCGCCTCCGCCAGCAGCCCGGCGAAGTGTTCCGGCCGCTCCACGGCGGCGAAGGGGCGGACCGGAGGTTCGTACGGCACCCCCGCCGCCGCCAGGGCCTCGGCGAAGACGTTCGTGGCCGTCATCTCATCGGACTTCCACCAGGTCAGCGCGACGGCGCCGCCGGGACGCAGCACCCGGTGCAACTCCGCGAGCGTCGCCGGGACGTCGGCGACGTGGTTGACGACGAAGTTGCCCGCCACGGCGTCGAAGGAGGCGTCCTCGAACGGCAGGACGGGCAGGGTGGCCCGGCGGACCGTGGCGGCGGGGTGGCGGCGGGCGACCAGCTCCAGCATGGCGGGGTCGGCGTCCACGGCGGTGACCTGGGCGCCGGCCGCGAGCGCGGCCGCCGTCACCACGCCGGTGCCACATCCGACATCGAGCACCCGCTCCGGACGCCGCTCCACCCGGCCTTCCGCACCGGGGGGCGCGACGGCGCCTGATGCCACGGCGTCTTCTGCGGTCACGTCGGCGCCGCGGGTCACGGCGGCGAGCAGGGGTGGGACGGTGTGCGAGCTGAGCCGCGCGAACCCGCGGTCGTAGGCCTCAGGATCCCTCACGGACCAGGAGCCTACCCCCACGGCACGAATCCTGACATCTTAAGGTGAAATTTCGCCCCTTTCCCTGTTTCAAGGGGAAATCTCAGGCTTATGGTCTTCGCCATGACCATCGACGCCTTCATCGACGCGCTGCCCAAGGTGGAGCTGCACGTACATCTGGTCGGATCGGCCTCGGTCGACACCGTGCTGGAGCTGTCCCGGCGGCATCCCGGCAGTGAGGTCCCGACCTCCGAGGAGGAACTGCGCCGCTTCTACACCTTCCTCGACTTCCCCCACTTCGCCCGCGTCTACCAGGCCGTCAACAGCCTCGTCCGCGAGCCCGAGGACGTCGCCACCCTCGTCCTCGGCCTGGCCAGGGACCTCGCCGGGCAGGGCGGCCGGTACGCCGAGCTGCAGGTCACCCCGTACGCCCACCACATGGTCGGCATGCCCATGCGTGAGGTGACCGAGGCCCTCGACCTGGCCGCCCGGCGCTCCCTGACCGACCACGGGGTGGAGATGGCCTACATCTTCGACATCCCCGGCGAGTATGGCGAGGAGGCCGCCCGGATCACCGTCGACCACGCTCTGCGCGAACCTCCCGCCGCATTGGTAGGTTTCGGCATCGGAGGCATCGAACAGGACCGCCCCAAGTACCGCGACGCCTACCGCGACGCCTTCTCCGCCGCCCGCGCCGCCGGCCTGCACAGCGTCCCGCACGGCGGCGAGATGAGCGGCCCCGAGACGATGTGGGAGGTCATCGAGGGCTACGGCGCCGAGCGCATCGGCCACGGCATCAACTGCCTGTCCGACCCCCGCCTGGTCGCCCACCTGCGCGAGACCCAGCTCCCCCTGGACGTCTGCCCCACCTCGAACGTCTGCACCGGCCAGGTGCCCGACCTCGCCGCCCACCCGCTGCCCCGGATGCTGGAGGAGGGCCTGTACGTCACCCTCAACAGCGACGACCCGCCCATGTTCGCCACCACGCTGGCGGGGAGTACCGCGCCGCCGCCCACGTGCTCGGCCTGGGCGCCCCCGAGCTGGCCCAACTCGCCCGCAACGCGGTGAACGCCTCCTACCTGACCGCCGACCGCAAGCAGACCCTCCTCAAGGAGATCGACACCCTGACCGCCGACATCTGACGGCCAGGAAGCGTCGTGCGCCCCGACCCGCGTTGAGGTCAGGGGGAGGCCAGGCGGCCCAGTTCTGGGGGGATCTTGGCGGCGGCGGCGCGGTCGAGCAGGAACATGGTGCCGGCTCGGCCGCGGGCGCCGGCGGCCGGCACCTGGACGTGTCCCGAGTCCGACAGGGCCAGGCGTACCGCGCCCGACTTCTCCTCGCCGGCCGCCACCACCCACACCTCGCGCGCCGCCTGGATGGCGGGCAGGGTCAGGGAGATGCGGGTGGGGGGCGGCTTGGGGGAGCCGTGCACGGAGACGACGGGGCGCGTGTCGTACAGGGCGGGCATGCCGGGGAACAGCGAGGCCACGTGCGCGTCGGGGCCCATGCCGAGGAGCATGACGTCGAAGGCCGGCACCGGGCCGTGGTCCTCGGGGCGGGCCGCGGCGCGCAGCTCGGCGGCGTACGCCTCGGCCGACTCCTCGGCCGTCATGCCGGAGTCGGGGCCGCGCATGACGTGGATCCGGCCGGGGTCCAGGTCCACGTGGTCGAGCAGCGCCTGGCGGGCGCCGGTCTCGTTGCGTTCCTTGTCGCCGGTGGGCACGAACCTTTCGTCGCCCCACCAGACGTCCAGGCGCCGCCAGTCGACGGCGTCACGGGCGGGCGTGGCGGCGATGGCGGCCAGCGTGGCGATGCCGACCGTGCCACCGGTCAGCACGATCGAGGCCGACCCCTTGGCCGACTGCACGTCGACCAGGCGCGTGATGATGCGCGCCGCCACGGCCTTGGCCAGGACGTCGGCGTCGCGGTGCACGACAACGTTGGGAACGCTCACGACACTTCTTTCTCAAGTGGAGGGGGTCAGCCCTTGTACGTACGGGCGAAGCGCTTGACGGCGGCCTCGTAGACCTCGTCGCTGTCCAGCCGGCGCAGCTCCTCGGCCATCAGCTCGGAGGTGTGCCGCCTGGCCAGCGCCACGTTCCGGTCCGGCTGACCGGGACGCGACAGCGTGGCCAGCCGCGCGTCGGAACGCATGACCGACAGCTCGCCGTCGCCGGTCTGCAGCCGTACGGCGGTCAGGCCGGGACCGGCCGACTCGCCCACCTTGACCGGCGCGCCCAGCCGCTCCGACAGCCAGGCCGCCAGCAGCGGCGCGCTCGGGTGCCCGGGACTGGCCTCCACCATGCCCTTGCGCACCTTGCCCACCGGCTGGTCGAACGCGGCGGCCAGCAGGCTGCGCCACGGCGTCAGCCGGGCCCAGGCCAGGTCGGTGTCGCCGGGGGCGTACCCCTTGGCGCGGGTGACCAGCGACGCGGCGCCGCCGTTCTCGAAGCCCTTGGCGTCGGTGATGCGCCGCTGGGCCAGGGCGCCGATCGCGTCCTTGGACGGCACGTCGGGGGCCGCGCCCGGCCACCAGGCCACCACGGGGGTGTCGGGCAGCAGCAGGGGGCTGACCACGGAGTCGGCGTGCTGGGTCAGCTCGCCGTACAGGCGCAGCACCACGACCTCGCCGGGCGTGTTCTCGCCGATGCGCAGCTCGGCGTCGAGCCGGTTGGGCTCGGCCTCCTCCCGCTTGATCACCACGATGATGCGCGAGGGGTGCTCGCGGGCCGCCTCGGTGGCGGCGCGCAGCGCGTCGTACTGGTGGCGCTCCTCGGAGACCACCACGAGGGTCAGCACCATGCCGATGGCGGGGGCGCCCATCTGGTGGCGCAGCAGCATGAGCTGCGCCGAGATCTTGCCGGCCGTCGTGTCCGACAGCATGAAAGTCGTCACTAGAGTCTCCTCCACACGCGGCCGTCGCGCGCCATCATCGCATCGGCCGACTCCGGGCCCCACGAGCCCGACTCGTAGCCCTCGGGCTGTCCCTGCGTGGCCCAGAAGTCCTCGATCGGGTCGAGGATCGTCCAGGACAGCTCGACCTCGCGCTGGTGCGGGAAGAGCGGCGGGTCGCCGATCATGACGTCGAGCAGCAGCCGCTCGTACGCCTCGGGCGAGGACTCCAGGAACGACTCGCCGTAGGCGAAGTCCATGGACACGTCGCGCACCTCCATGGCGGTGCCCGGGACCTTCGACCCGAACCGCACGGTGATGCCCTCGTCCGGCTGCACGCGGATGACCAGGGCGTTCTGGCCCAGGATCTCGGTGTCGGTCTTGCTGAAGGGCAGGTGCGGCGCCCGCTGGAACACCACGGCCACCTCGGTGACCCGGCGGCCCAGCCGCTTGCCGGTACGCAGGTAGAACGGCACTCCGGCCCACCGCCGGTTGGCGATCTCCAGCTTGACGGCCGCGTACGTCTCGGTGGTCGACTCGGCGGAGATGCCCTCCTCCTGGAGGTAGCCGACGACCTTCTCGCCGCCCTGCCACCCGGCCGCGTACTGGCCGCGGGCGGTGTTGAGCCCCAGGTTGGACGGCAGCCGCACCGCCTTGAGCACCTTCTCCTTCTCCCGGCGCAGCGCCGAGGCGTCGAAGGAGGTCGGGTCCTCCATGGCGACCAGCGCGAGCAGCTGGAGCAGGTGGTTCTGGATCACGTCGCGGGCCGCGCCGATGCCGTCGTAGTAGCCGGCGCGCCCGCCGATGCCGATGTCCTCGGCCATGGTGATCTGCACGTGGTCGACGAAGCTGCGGTTCCAGATGGGCTCGTACAGGTTGTTGGCGAAGCGCAGCGCCAGGATGTTCTGGACCGTCTCCTTGCCCAGGTAGTGGTCGATCCGGAAGATCGAGCTCTCCGGGAACGCCGACGTGGTGATCTCGTTCAGCTCGTGGGCCGACTTCAGGTCATGGCCGAACGGCTTCTCGATGACCACCCGCCGCCACGACCCCTCGGGCGCGTCGGACAGCCCGGTGCGCTTGAGCTGCTCGACCACCACGGGGAAGAACTTGGGCGGGACGGACAGGTAGAAAGCGTAGTTGCCGCCCGTGCCGCGGGTCTGGTCGATCTCCGCCAACGCCATCGCCAGCGCGTCGAAGGCCCCGTCGTCGGAGAACTCGCCCGGGACGAAATGGATGCCTTCGAGGATCTGCTTCCAGACCTCCTCGCGGAACGGCGTACGCGCGTGCGCCTTGACCGCGTCGTGCGTCAACTGCGCGAAGTCCTGGTCCTTCCAGTCGCGCCTGGCGAAACCGACCAGCGAGAAACCGGGCGGCAGCAGGCCGCGGTTGCCCAGGTCGTAAATGGCCGGCAGCAGCTTGCGCTTGGCCAGGTCGCCCGTCACGCCGAACAGCACCAGCACGCACGGCCCCGCCACCCGCGGCAGCCGCTTGTCACGCGGGTCGCGCAAGGGGTTGGCCTCGGCGACCTCCAATGTCGTGGCGGTGTTCGCCACGGCCGCCGCCACCGCGACGACCTCCTCTTCAGGAGATGCTTCGTCAGTCATCTCAAACCTCCTGTGCGGCTGCGAGCAAATGCGCGACACCCGTCGCGCGGTCCGTCAAGTGCAGGCGTACGGCGGGCCGGCCGCGGGTCTCCAGCGCGGCCAGGTCGCCAAGCGCCTGCGCGAGCTGGAGCCGCCCCAGCGTGTACGGCTGTCCCGGGACGGCGACGTCGTCGGTCACCGCCCCCGTGATCTGCAGGAACACGCCGTTCTGCGGCCCGCCCTTGTGGTATTGGCCGGTCGAGTGCAGGAAACGCGGCCCCCACCCGAACGTCACCGGCCGGTTGGTGCGGATGGCGAGCAGGGCGCGCAGCGTGGCCGCGTCGGCCATCATCCACGCGTCGGTCATCTGCTCGAAGTCGGCCCCCTCGGGCACGGGCGCGTCGAAGGCGGCCAGCCGGTCGAGGTAGGCCATCACGGCCAGGTAGCCGTCGTGCGGGATGGCCTTCAGCAGCTCGGCCAGCACACCGGGCAGGTCGTGGGAGCGGACCGCGCCGTAGACCTCGACGGGCCCGTCGACCAGCGTGGGCGCGCCGAGCGGCAGGTCGGGCAGGGCCAGCAGGGCCGCGGTGTTCTCCTTGGACTCGGCCACGTTCGGCTGGTCGAACGGGTCGATCTCCAGCAGCAGCCCGGCCACGGCGGTCGCGTACTCCCAGACCAGGAACTGGCCGCCGAGCGGCCCGTCGACGCGTACGGCGCCGTTGTCGGACTCGATCGCGACGACCAGCTCGTCGCCGGTGTGGTTGGGGTCGGCGTTGACGATCGGCAGGATGCCCCTGCCCTGCTTGCCGGTGGACTCGGCGACGAGCTGCTCGATCCAGTCGGGCAGCCCGTTGATGCCGGAGAGCTGGTCCTCCAGCACGAGCTTGTCGCGCCCGGCCAGCGCCGCGCCGCCGAGGGCCGCGCCCAGGTCGAGGCCGGGGTTGCCGGTGTCGAGGGACAGCAGCGGCAGCACCTCCTCGGCGTCGTCGAGCAGCCGCTCGACGTCGGCCCCGGCCAGCGCGCTCGGCACCAGCCCGAACGCCGACAACGCCGAATAGCGGCCGCCCACGTCGGGGACGGCCAGGACCAGGTGGTAGCCGCCGTCGATCGCCCGCTGCTCCAGCGGCGAGCCCTGGTCGGTGACGACCACGATCCGGTCGGCGGGCGAGATGCCCGCCTCGGTGAAGATCTGTTCGTAGATGCGCAGGTGGCAGTCGGTCTCGACGGTCGAGCCGCTCTTGCTGGCCACCACCACGACCGTGGACTCCAGCAGGTCGGTCAGTGCCCGCCGGACCTGCGCGGGGTCGGTCGTGTCGAGCACGGTCAGCGGCACGTCGGCGGTCTGGCAGATCACCTCGGGGGCCAGCGACGAGCCGCCCATCCCGGCCAGCACCACGTTCGTCAGGCCCTCGGCGCGCGCCCGCTCCACGAGCTTGCCCAGCTCGGGAAGGAGCTCGCGGGAGGTGCGCGGCAGCGTCAGCCAGCCGAGCCGGACCGCCGCCACCGCCTCGGCGTCCTCACCCCACAGCGTGGGGTCGCCGCCGGCCAGCCGCGCGGGCACGCCGTCGGCGACGAGGCGCCCCGCGACGGAGGAGGCGGCCGCGGCCACCCCCTCCTCGCGGTAGGACACCTCGATCATGGCACCAGATTCTTGGTGACGCTCTCCAGCAGCTCGTTCCAGGACGCCTCGAACTTCTCGACGCCCTCCTCCTCCAGGACGCGCACGACGTCGTCGTAGTCGATGCCGGCGTCCTTGAGCGCGGCCATGGTGTTCCAGGCCTGCTCGTAGAAGGGGCGCACGGTGTCGCCGGTGACCTGGGCGTGGTCGGCGGTGGCGTCGAGGGTCTTCTCCGGCATCGTGTTGACGGTGCCGGGGGCGACGAGCTGGTCGACGTACATGGTGTCGGAGTAGTCGGGGTTCTTCACCCCGGTCGAGGCCCACAGCGGGCGCTGCGGACGGGCGCCCGCGGCGCGCAGGCGCTGCCAGCGCTCGGAGCTGACGACCTCCTCGTAGGCGGCGTAGGCCAGGCGCGCGTTGGCGATGCCGGCCTTGCCCTTCAGCTCCGGCTTGCCGAGCTTGTCGAGCCGCTTGTCGATCTCGGTGTCGACGCGGCTGACGAAGAACGAGGCCACCGACTCGATCGTGGCCAGGTCCAGGCCCTTGGCCTGGGCGGCCTCCAGGCCGGCCAGCCAGGCGTCCATGACCGCGCGGTAGCGCTCCAGGGAGAAGATCAGCGTGACGTTGACGCTGATGCCCTCCGACAGCGCCTGCGTGATCGCGGGCAGGCCCTCGAGGGTGGCCGGGATCTTGATGAACAGGTTGGGCCGGTCGACCATCCACCACAGCGCCCTGGCCTCGGCCACGGTCTTCTCGCTCTCGCGGGCCAGGCGCGGGTCGACCTCCAGCGAGACGCGGCCGTCCACGCCGCCGGTGGCGTCGTAGACCGGGCGCAGCACGTCGGCGGCCCAGCGGATGTCGTACGTGGTGATGGCGCGGACGGCCTCCTCCACGGTGACGCCGCGTACGGCCAGGTCGTGGAGCTGGGCGTTGTAGGCGTCGCCCTTGCTGAGCGCGCTGGCGAAGATCGTCGGGTTGGAGGTGACCCCGACGACGTTCTTCTCGCGGATCAGCTGGTCGAGGTTGGCCGTGCGCAGCCGTTCGCGGCTGATGTCGTCGAGCCAGATGGAAACGCCCTGGCCGGACAGCTTGTTGAGGTTGTCGCTCATCTTCTTCTCAGTTTCCCGTCGTCTCGCCCTTGTCCTGACCCAGCTTGGCGAGGCTCGCCTTGGCCGCGGCCGCCACGCGCTCGGCCGTGAGCCCGAACTGCTCGTACAGCGTCTTGTACGGCGCCGAGGCGCCGAAGTGCTCCAGGCTGACCACTTCGCCGCACTCGCCGACGAACTGGTGCCAGCCGAGCGCGACGCCGGCCTCGACCGCGACCCGAGCCCTGATCGAGCTCGGCAGGACGGTCTGCCGGTAAGCGGAGTCCTGCCCGTTGAACCACTCGACACACGGCATCGACACCACTCGTGCCGGGATGCCCTGCGCCTCCAGCAGCTCGCGGCCCTGCACGGCCACCTCGACCTCGCTGCCGGTGGCGATGATGATCACGTGCGGCTGGCCGTCGGACGCCTCGCGCAGCACGTAGCCGCCACGGGCCACGCCGTCGGCGCTCGTGCCCTCGTAGACCGGGACGTTCTGCCTGGTCAGAGCCAGGGCGGCGGGACGGTCGGTGTGCTCCAGGATCGTCTTCCACGCGTGCGCGGTCTCGTTGGCGTCGGCCGGGCGGACGACGTCGAGGCCGGGAATGGCGCGCAGCGCCCACAGGTGCTCGATCGGCTGGTGGGTGGGGCCGTCCTCGCCGAGACCGATGGAGTCGTGCGTCCAGACGTAGGTGACCGGCAGCTTCATCAGCGCGGCCAGGCGCACCGAGGGGCGCATGTAGTCAGAGAAGACCAGGAACGTGCCGCCGTAGGGGCGGGTGCCGCCGTGCAGGGCGATGCCGTTGAGAATCGCGCCCATGGCGTGCTCGCGGATGCCGAAGTGCAGCGTGCGGCCGTAGCGGTTACCGGGGAAGTCCTTGGTCTGGTACTCCTCGGGGATGAAGGACGGCTCGCCCTTCATCGTGGTCAGGTTCGACTCGGCCAGGTCGGCCGAGCCGCCCCACAGCTCGGGCAGCACCGGCGCCAGCGCGCCCAGCACCTCGCCGCTGGCCTTGCGGGTGGCCATCGAGGAGCCGGTCTCGAACTCGGGCAGGGCCGTGGCCCAGCCGGCGGGCAGCTCGCGGTGGGAGATGCGGTCGAACTCCTTGGCCCGCTCGGGGTTGGCCAGGCGCCATTCGGCATAACCCTTGTCCCACTCGGCGCGCTCGGTACGGCCCCGGGCGACCACCTCACGGGCGTGCTGCAGCACCTCGGCCGGCACGTCGAAGCTCTTGGCCGGGTCCATGCCCAGGATCTCCTTGGTCGCGGCGATCTCCGCCTCGCCCAGGGCCGCGCCATGGATCTTGCCGGTGTTCTTCTTGTTCGGCGCCGGCCAGCCGATGATCGTGCGCAGCCGGATGAAGGAGGGCCGGTCGGTCTCGGCCTTGGCCGCCTCCAGCGCCTCGTACAGCGCCTGGACGTCCTCCTCGTACTCGCCGCCGGCGGTCCAGTCGACGCTCTCGGTGTGCCAGCCGTAGGCCTCGTAACGCTTGACGACGTCCTCGGACTTGGCGATGAGGGTGTCGTCCTCGATGGAGATGTGGTTGTCGTCGTACAGGACGACGAGGTTGCCGAGCTTCTGGTGGCCGGCCAGGGCGCTGGCCTCGTGGCTGATGCCCTCCTCGATGTCGCCGTCGCTGACGAAGCACCAGATGTGGTGGTCGAACGGCGAGGAGCCGCGCTCGGCCTCGGGGTCGAACAGACCGCGCTCACGGCGGGCCGCCATCGCCATGCCGACCGCGTTGCCCAGGCCCTGGCCGAGCGGGCCGGTGGTGGTCTCCACGCCGGCGGTGTGGCCGTGCTCGGGGTGACCCGGGGTCAGGCTGTCCCACTGGCGCAGCCGCCGCAGGTCGTCGAGCGTGAGGCCGTAGCCCGACAGGTAGAGCTGGATGTAGAGCGTCAGGCTGGTGTGGCCGCACGACAGCACGAACCGGTCGCGGCCCGCCCAGTTGGGGTCGCTGGGGTCGTGGCGCATCACGCGCTGGAACAGCAGGTATGCGGCGGGGGCCAGGCTCATGGCGGTGCCGGGATGACCCGAGCCCGCCTTCTCGACTGCGTCCATCGCCAGGGCCCGGACGACGTCGACGGCCTTCTTGTCGAGGTCGGTCCATTCAAGGGCTGGCACGAGTTCGGTGCTCAAGTGCTCGATCTCCGGAATCTAGTTGTCATTTGGCAGTACCTGTTGGCTATCCCGCCCACACGGGACCCTAACCGAGTGGAGCTGGCGATCGATTCCCATTCCACCCTCGCGTGTCCATGAATGGCGCAAGCCCCCCATTGGCCGGACCGGCCGCCCCTGCGACTACAGTTTGGTTGTTCGCAGAGGCGCCACGGCGCCACTCATCGATCCGCTCTAATCAGAGGTTACGCGTTGACTCCGCACAGGCTGGAAGCGCCTTGACGGTGCTGACCAACAGGCAGGCCACGGCCCCCTCGACCGAGCCCGGGGCGCCGCGCACGTTCGGCATGGTCGTGAAGGCCTACGTCGCGCTCACCAAGCCGCGGATCATCGAGCTGCTGCTGATCACGACCCTCCCGGTGATGTTCCTGGCGGCCGGCGGCCTGCCGCCGCTGTGGAAGTCGATCGCCGTCATGGTCTTCGGCACCCTGTCGGCGGGCAGCGCCAACGCGCTCAACTGCTACGTCGACCGCGACATCGACCAGAAGATGCGGCGCACCCGCCGCCGGCCGCTGGCCAGGCACCAGGTGTCGCCGCGCGGCGCGCTGGTTTTCGGCATCGTTCTGGGGATTTTGTCCACTGTTGGCCTGTGGCTCACCACCAATTGGCTGGCCGCGGTGCTGTCCACCGGCGCGATCCTGTTCTACGTCATCGTCTACTCGATGCTGCTCAAGCGCCGCACGGCCCAGAACATCGTCTGGGGCGGCATCGCGGGCTGCATGCCGGTTATGATCGGCTGGGCGGGCATCACCGAGCGGCTCGACTGGGCGCCCCTGGTGCTGTTCGGCGTGGTGTTCTTCTGGACCCCGCCCCACACCTGGACCCTCGCCATGCGCTACAAGGAGGACTACGCGGCGGCCAAGGTGCCGATGCTGCCGGTGGTGGCCACCGAGCGGCGGGTGATCCTGGAGTCCGTGGCCTACACCTGGGCGACCGTGCTGTGCTCGCTGGCCCTGTGGCCGGTGGCCGGCACCACGCTGTTCTACCCGGTCGTCGCGGCCGTGCTCGGCGTGGTCTGCCTGTGGGAGGTCCACCGCCTGCTGGCCCGGCTCAACGCCGGCAAGAGCGGCGTCGACCTGCGCCCGATGCGCTTCTTCCACTGGTCCAACGCCTACCTCGCGCTGCTCTTCCTCGCCGTCGCGATCGACCCGCTGCTGGCCTGACCGCCGTGACCGTCCTGACCGCCGTGCGCGACGCCCCAGAAGCGCGTGTCCGGACGGTGAGGAGTGCCTGTCCCGCGCGGGCGGTCGGCACGGACCCCGGCCCTTCGATCCGTTAAAGTCACGGTATGGCGACCCGTGATCCACGCTGGGTGTTGAAGGACCGCCCGTCATTCGCGTTGATCACCGGGCTGGTCCTCACCGGCATCTGCGCCCTGGTCTCGTTCTCCTTCGACGTGATCAACGGCGAGCCGGTGCAGTTCTTCATCGCGCTCGGGCTCGCCCTGGCGCCGGTGCCGCTGCTGCTGGCCGCCGTGCTGGCGCTCGACCGCATGGAGCCGGAGCCGCGTAGCAACCTGATCTTCGCCTTCGCCTGGGGCGCGGGCATCGCCGTGCTGGTCGCCGGCGCGATCAACTCGCTCAACCTCCACTACTTCATCGACACCGCCAAGCTCTCGCCGACCAGCGCCCGCAACCTGGCGGCCACCTTCGGCGCGCCGGTGGTCGAGGAGACGATGAAGGGCCTGGTGCTGCTCGGCCTGCTGAAGTTCCGCCGGGCCGAGCTCGACGGCCCCACCGACGGCATCATCTACGCCAGCATGGTCGGCCTCGGCTTCGCCATGAGCGAGAACGTCAGCTACTACCTGTCGGCGCTCAACGGCAACGGCGTCAGCAGCCTGGCGGTCACCGTGGTGCTGCGCGGCATCCTGTCGCCGTTCGCCCATCCGCTGTTCAGCTCGATGATCGGGGTGGCCGTCGCCTACGCGGCCCAGCGCCAGGGCCCCGAGCGGGTCTTCCTGGTGCTGGCCGGCTGGTCGGGGGCGATGATCCTGCACGGCCTGTGGAACGGCCTGGCCTCCTACGGCGGCTTCCCCGGGCTCGTGGTGGCCTACCTGGCGCTGCTGGTGGTGCTCGTCGTGCTGATCGGCGTGGTGTTCAGGGACCGGCGGCGCATCGTCGCGCTCATCCAGACCTACCTGCCGCCGTACGAGCCGACCAAGCTGGTCGGGCCGGCCGACATCTACATGTTGTCCACGTTCGCCAGGCGCCGCCAGGCCAGGCAGTGGGCCAGGGCCTACGGCGGCAAGCAAGGCGTGCGCGCCATGCGCGACTACCAGCTCGCCGCCACCGAGCTGGGCCTGCTGCACGAGCGGGCGGCCCGCCACATCGTCGACGAGCAGGCCTTCCACGAGGAGCAGCGCGCCCTGCTGGAGTGCATGAGCACCGCCCGCGCCGACTTCCCGGTGCCGCCCGTGCACGCCCGCCGGATGGCCAGGGGCACCCCGCCGCCCGGCTACGCGCCCGGCGCGCCCCGCTGAGCCAGGATCCGGGTCAGCGAGACCTCGCGCGGCCCGGGGAAGACCGGGTCGGAGTGCAGCAGCAGCGCGTCCACGACGGCCTTGCCGGTGGCCAGCAGCTCCCGGGTGGCGTAGGCGTACGTGGTGGCCCCCCACTGGCGGGTGGAGTCGTCGCCCACGCCGAACGTCTCCAGCCCGGCCGTCCGGCACAGCGCGACGGCCCTCGGCAGGTGGAAGACCTGGGTGACGACGGTGACCCGCTCGGCGCCGAACACCCGGCGGGCCCGTACGCACGAGTCCCAGGTGTCGAACCCGGCGTAGTCGAGCACGATCACGTCCGCCGGCACGCCCCTGCGCAGCAGGTAGTCGCGCATGGCGGTGGGCTCGTCGTACTCCTTGCGGCTGTTGTCGCCCGACAGCAGCAGCGCGCGCACCTTGCCCGCCCGGTAGAGTTCGGCGGCCACGTCGAGCCGGCGGGCCAGCATGGGCGTGGGCTGCGTGCGCCACAACCCCGCGCCGAGCACCAGCGCGGCCTGCGCGGGCGGCACCCGGCCCAGCCAGCCGCCGGTGTCGGCCACCACGCGGTGCGGCGAGCTGTCGAGCCAGGCCCAGGTCATCGGCGCCAGCACGAGCACGCTGACCAGCACCAGCCCCTGATACGTACGGCGCAGCAGCCTGCGCGAGAACCTAGGGAGTCGCAGCACACCCCATACCATCGCACAACGGTCAGACCGGGGCGGGCGCTTCCGTGTGCGCGGCGGCGGCCGGGACCTCCAGCGGGCCTCTCGTGCGCAGCGAGGTGACCACCCGCAGCGCGGCGATCCACACCAGCGAGGCGCCGAGCACGTGCAGCAGCACCAGCGCGGCCGGCACGGCCAGGAAGTACTGGGTGTAGCCGATCACGCCCTGGCCCAGCTCCACCACGAACAGCCCGAGCACGGCCCGCCTGGCGGCCCGGGGCGCGCCGGTCACGCGCAGCGCGAACAGCAGCGCGAACGTCAGGCCGACGACGACGTAGACGATGTCGGCGTGCAGCCGGGCCACCGTCTCGATGTCGAAGCCGAACCGCGAGGCGATGACGTCGCCGGAGTGCGGGCCCGTGCCGCTGACCACCACGCCCGCCACCAGCAGCACCGCCGTGGCCGCGAGCAGCGCGTGGCCGAGCCGCCGGACGTCGCGGTGGGTGACCCCGGCGGCCGGACCGTCGCCCTCGCCGGCGCGGGCGTAGAGCATCCAGCAGGCGACGATCAGGGCCATCGAGATCAGGAAGTGCATGCCGACCGTGAACGGGCTCAGCGCGCTCCTGACCACCAGCCCGCCCCACAGGGCCTGGGCCAGCACGCCCGCCGGCTGGAGCAGCGCCAGGCGCACCAGCGGCCGCCTGCGCGGGACCAGGCGCAGCGCCGCGATCACGCAGGCCGCGCCCACCGCCAGCACCAGGAACGTCAGCAGCCGGTTGCCGAACTCGATGAGCATCGTGAGCATCGACATCTCGGGATGGGCGATCGGCACGAAACTGTCGGGCGTGCACCTCGGCCAGGTCGGGCAGCCGAGCCCGGAACCGGTCACCCGCACCCCCGCGCCGGTCACCGTGATGCCCGCGTTGGCCACCACGGAGGCCAGCGCCCAGCCGCGCATCGAGCGCGCGCTCGGCGCCCAGAACGAGCGCAGGGCGCGAACGAGGACGTTGGGGCGGCCGGTGGATTCCTTCACGTCAACGATGGTACGGGCCAGGTGGGACGGTCCCGTCAGGGGCTTCTCCAGAACGTGACAATGTGACATGTTACTCCTGGCGGCTTCCTCGACCCGGGCCCGGAGGGGTTTCGAACTGTGATCACTACTGTCGACTACCACACGGGCGGTGAGCCCTTCCGGATCGTCACCGGAGGCGTCCCCGGCATCCCCGGGGCGGACGTGCTCACCCGGCGGGAGAACGCGCCCGCCCACGCCGACCACGTCAGGCGGCTGCTGTGCCACGAGCCGCGCGGGCACGCCGACATGTACGGCTGCTTCCTGGTCCCGCCCGACGACGCCGGGGCGCATCTCGGCGCGCTGTTCTGGCACAAGGACGGCTTCTCCACCGCCTGCGGGCACGGCACGATCGCCCTCGGGGCGTACGCGGTGCAGGAGGGGCTGGTCGAGGCCGACCCCGACGGGGAGACCGACGTGGTGGTGGACGTGCCGTCGGGGCGGGTCAGGGCGCGGGTGCGGTGCTCGGGCGGGCGGGTGGCGGGGGTGACGTTCGTGAGCGTCCCGTCGTACGTGATCGCCCGGGACGTGGCCGTCGCCGGAACGAAGGTCGATATTTCGTACGGCGGGGCGATTTATGCGTCGATTTCGGCTGGGGTGCTGGGCCTGTCCGTCGAGCCCCGCCACCTGACCGCCCTCGTCGGGCACGCCCGCCGCATCAAGGCCGCTCTGGCCGGCCACCCCGCCACCCGCCACCCGCGCGACGACCGCCTGTCCGGCGTCTACGGCGTGATCTTCTACGACGACCTGCCGGGCGACGACCTGCCGGACGGCGGGTCGGCGGACGGCGAGCTGTCGGGCGCGGGGTTGCCGGGCGAGGGGCTGTCGGGCGGCGGATCGGTGGGCGGCGGGTTGCCGGGGGCCGGTCGGGGCGTCCGGCAGCGTAACGTCACCGTCTTCGCCGACGGCGAGGTGGACCGGTCGCCGTGCGGGTCGGGCACCGCCGCCAGGATGGCGCTGCTGCACGACGCGGGCCTGCGCGGCACCCTGGTGCACGAGAGCGTCGTCGGGTCCGTCTTCCGGGCGCGGGTGGCCGAGGTGACGGCCGAGGGCATCGTGCCGGAGATCGAGGGCATGGCCTACCGCACCGGCCGGCACGTCTTCGAGCTCGATCCCGACGACCCGATCGGAACGGGGTTCACGCTGCGATGAGCGCGCTTCCCTACATCGACGGGCCCGAGCTGGAGCGGCTGGTGCCGGTGGGCCGCGCGGTGGCCGTACTCGAACAGGCCCTGCGCGCCGGGCTCGACCCCGAGCAGACGCCCCGGCGGCCGACCGTGGACCTGCCGGCCGGGCAGCTCCTGCTCATGCCCGCCGCCGCCGGCCCCTACGCCGGGGTCAAGGCCGTCACCGTCACGCCCGCCAACCCCGGGCGCGGGCTGCCCCGCATCCAGGGGACGTACCTGCTGCTGGACGGCCCGACCCTGGCCCCGCTCGCCGCCCTGGACGGCATCGCCCTCACGTCCCTGCGCACGCCCGCCGTCTCCGCCCTGGCCGTCGCGCACCTGGCCGAGCCGGACGCGCACCGCCTGGTGGTGTTCGGCAGCGGGCCGCAGGCGTACGGCCATGTCGTGGCCCTGCGCGAGGTGCGGCCCGTCGAGCACGTCACGGTCGTGGGCCGCGACCCCGCCCGCGCCGCCGCCCTGGCCGCCCGCTGCGGCGACCTGGGCCTGACCGCCGAGCCCCTGACCACCGAGCCCCTGACCGCCGGAGCCCCCACCACCGAATCCAGGGCGGTGCCCGACAAGGTGCCCGACAAGGTGCCCGACGAGGTGGCCGACGCGCTCCGGGCCGCCGACCTCGTCGCCTGCTGCACCACGGCCGCGCAGCCGCTGTTCCCCGGTAAGCTCGCCCGGGACGGCGTCACCGTGGTCGCGGTCGGGTCGCACGAGCCCGGCGTCCGCGAGCTCGACGGCGACCTCGTCGCCCGCGCCACCGTGGTCGTCGAGGCCAGATCGGCCGCCCTGGAGGAAGCCGGCGACGTGATCATCCCGATCCGCCACGGTACGATCACCTCTGGTCATCTCGCCGGAAACCTCGCCGAGCTGATCGCCGGAAGGGTGGTGACCGGTCCCGGCCCGCGGGTGTTCAAGAGCACCGGCATGGCGTGGGAGGACCTGGTGGTCGCCGCGGCCGCGTACGAGGCGTGGAAGTAGGAGGGAAGGCGGATGGCTGCCGAGGACCGGCTCGACCTGCCCATGGTGGGGGAGCGGCAGAGCCTGCGTGAGCAGGTCGCGCACGCGCTGCGGGCCGCGCTGATCACCGGTGAGATGCGGCCCGGGGTGGTCTACTCCGCGCCCGTGCTCGCCGCGCAGTTCGGCGTCTCGGCCACGCCGGTCCGCGAGGCCATGCTCGACCTGGCCAAGGAGGGCCTGGTCGAGGCCGTGCGCAACAAGGGCTTCCGGGTGACCGAGCTGTCCGACCGCGACCTCGACGAGCTGACCGAGATCCGTGAGCTGATCGAGGTGCCCACCGTCTCGCGGCTGGCCGACAGCGCCCGCGCCGAGGAGTTCGAACGGCTGCGCCCGATCGCCGAGGAGATCGTCTCGGCCGCCGACCGGGCCGACCTGCTCGCCTACATCGACGCCGACCTGCGCTTCCATCTGGAGCTGCTGGCCCTGTCCGGCAACGCCCACCTGGTGGAGGTGGTGCGCGACCTGCGCAACCGGGCCCGGCTCTACGGCCTGTCGCAGCTGGCCGAGCGCGGCTCGCTGACCGACTCCGCCAGGGAGCACCTGGCCATGCTCGACGCGCTCAAGAGCGGCGACGGCAAGGCGGTCGGCCACCTGATGGGCGAGCACATCGGTCACGTCCGGGGCATCTGGGCCGAGCACTGACGCCCGCCGCGTTTCTTTACCGTCCGAATTAAGAAGGTTTGTCCGTTTTGCGGTAATGTGTTTGTGAAAGCTTTCACGAACGGATCTCCGTGAAGCCTCGCAAGCCCGGTCACGCGGACGCCCGCATCCGCTGACCTTCACCGGGCTCGGCACCCGCCCACCTCAAGCCGAGCCCTCCGCCGCGCGCCCGAGAGATCCCCATCCCCGCGGGCGCGCGGCGGCACCTACCGCCCGGACATCAGCGCCCGGTCATCCTCGTCGAGCCCAGGCTGGCGGCCACGACGCACACGATCGCCGCCCACTGCTGCACGTGCAGGACCTCACCCAGCACCAGCACGCCGGCCAGCGCCGCCACGGCCGGCTCCAGGCTCATCAGGATGCCGAACACGTGCTTGGGCATGCGCCGCAGCGCGTGGAGCTCCAGCGAGTACGGGATCACCGACGACAGCAGCCCCACGCCCAGCCCGATCAGCAGCAGCGACGGCTGCAGCAGGTCGGCGCCACCGGTCGTGACGCCCACCGGCGCGATCACCAGGGCCGAGACGATCATCGCGAACGACAGCCCGGTCGTGCCGGGGAAACGCCGCCCGGCCGCCGCCGACAGCAGGATGTAGGCCGCCCAGCACGCGCCCGCCACCAGGGCGAACCCGATGCCGAGCCACCAGCTCGCCGACGCCTGCTGCCCCCAGGGCGCCAGCAGCGCCACGCCGAGGCCCGCCAGGCCGATCCAGGCCAGGTCGAGCCGGCGCCGGGAGGCGGCCACGGCCACGCCCAGCGGGCCGAGGAACTCGATCGCCACCGCGACGCCCATCGGCAGCCGCGACAGGGCCTCGTAGTAGGACAGGTTCATCAGCGCGAGCGTCAGGCCGAAACCGGCCCCGACCGCCCAGTCACGCCACCCCAGCCCCCGCAGCTTCGGCCTGGCCACCGCGGCCATGATCAGGCCGCCCGCCGCGATGCGCAGGAACACCACGGCGCTCGGCGGCAGCACGGCGAACAGGTTCTTGGCGAACGCGGCGCCGAGCTGCACCGAGACGATGGCCAGCAGGACGAGCGAGGAGGGCGGGATCGAGTCCGCGGCCTGGCGCAGCAGGCGGCCAGGCCGGGGCAGCGCCGGGCGGCGATCGAAGGGATCGTCGAGGGCGAAGTCGGTCACGGAACTCCTCGCGCGGCAGGTTGGGGCAGTCGTCAGAGCGTACTGACCTCGGACGACATCTCCGCACGCGGGGTGGCGCGCCCCCTCACTCCCAGCGGAACAGCCGCGAGACCAGCGCCAAGGTCAGCACGGCCCAGCCGGCCAGGACGAGCACCGGCCCCAGCGGCAGCGCCGCCCCCTGGGCGAGCACCGCGCGCAGCCCACCGGTCAGCGCCGAGATCGGCAGCAGCTCCAGGACCGGCCGCGCGCCCTCGGGGAACTTCGACAGCGGGAACACCACGCCGCCCGCCCCCAGCAGCACCAGGTAGACCAGGTTGGCCGCGGCCAGCGTCGCCTCGGCCCGCAGCGTGCCCGCCATGAGCAGGCCGAGGCCGCTGAAGGCCGCCGTGCCCAGCACGACCAGCACCGCGGCGGCCAGGAACGACCCGTGGGGACGCCAGCCCAGCGCCAGCCCCACGGCCACGATCACCGCCGCCTGGATGACCTCCACGGCCACCACCGCGGCCGTCTTGGCCAGCATGAGCCCGGCCCTGGACAGCGGGGTCGCGCCCAGCCGCTTGAGCACGCCGTAGCGGCGCTCGAAGCCCGTGCCGATGGCCTGCCCGGTGAAGGCCGTGGACATGACGGCCAGGGCCAGCACGCCCGGCACCAGGAAGTCGACCCGCCGGCCGCCCCCGACGTCGACCAGCGGCGCCAGCGAGAAGCCGACCAGCAGCAGCACCGGGATGATCAGGGTGAGCAGGAGCTGCTCGCCGTTGCGGAGCATCGTGCGGACCTCCGAGCCGGCCTGCGCGAGCACCATGCGCGGGAACGGCGCGGCGCCCGGCGCGGGCGAGAGGTCGAGCACGGGGGTCATCGCAGCTCCCTGCCGGTCAGTTCGAGGAAGACGTCTTCGAGGGTACGGCGCTCGATGCGCAGGTCGTCGGCCGTGACGCCCTCCGCCGCGCACCAGGCCGTGACGGTGGCCAGCAGCTCGGGGCCCACCGGCCCTCGATGATGTAGTGGCCGGCCGGCGACTCCTTGGCCGCGCTGCCCACCGGGAGCGCGTTGAGCAGTTCCTCCAGCGTGAGGCCCGGCCGGGCCCTGAACCTGAGCTGCCGCTCGGCCCCGGTCAGCGAGGCCGGGCTGCCCTCGGCCACCACGCGCCCCCTGTCGATGATCACGACGTGGTCGGCCAGCCGCTCGGCCTCCTCCATGTGGTGGGTGGTCAGCACCACCGACACCCCGGCGCCGCGCAGCTCGCCGACCAGGTCCCAGCAGGCGTGCCGGGCCTGCGGGTCGAGGCCGGCGGTCGGCTCGTCGAGGAACACCAGCTCCGGCCTGCCGATCACGGCCGCGGCCAGCGACAGCCGCTGCTGCTGCCCGCCCGACAGCCGCCGGTAGGGCGTGCGCGCGTGCTCGGCCAGCCCGAGCCGGGTCAGCAGCACCTCGGGGTCGTGGGGACGGGCGTAGAAGCGCGCGACCAGGCGCAGCCACTCGGCGCAGCGCATCGCCGGCGGCACCCCGCCGGCCTGGAGCATCACCCCGACGCGCGGGCGCAGCTCGGGCAGCGTGGGCGCCAGGCCGAGCACCCGCACGGTGCCGGAGTCGGCCTTGCGGAACCCCTCGCAGATCTCGACCGTGGACGTCTTGCCCGCGCCGTTGGGCCCGAGGACGGCGGTGACCGCGCCGCGGCCGGCCTGCAGGGTGAGGCCGTCGAGGGCGGTCCGGCCGCCGTAGCGTTTGACCAGGTCGACGATCTCGACGGCTGGGGAATCCATGGCCACGAGTTTAGGGACTGCGCCGGGCGGTCCGGCCCCCAGGTACGCGCCCGGCGAACGCCCGTCGGACGGCCCTGCCCGGAAATGGACGGCCCTTGACCGGACCGTTCCCCGGAAAGGCGTGAGAACGGGGGGAAGTGCGGCGATGAGCTCCACATGTCGCGACGCAGTGGATACGACCCAGGAGTCCCGTGCTGGGTGGACCTGGCCAGCACCGACGTCCCCGGCTCGGCCCGGTTCTACGGGGACCTGTTCGGCTGGCGGGCCGACATGGTCGACGACCCGGCGGCCGGCGGCTACGGGATGTTCGTGCACGAGGGCAGCAAGGTCGCCGGGATCGGCCCCGTCCGCGGCGGCGGTTCCACCTCGCTCTGGAACACCTACGTCGCCACCGACGACGCCGCCGCGCTGGCCGGCCGGGTCAGGGACGCCGGCGGCACCGTCGTGGCCGAGCCCATGGCGATCTTCGACGAGGGCACCATGGTCGCCCTGCGGGCCCCCGACGGCTCCTACGCCGCCGCCTGGCAGGCGGCCGCCCACGCGGGGGCGGAGCTGGTCAACGAGCCCGGCTCGTTCTGCTGGAACGAGCTGTGCACACGGGACGCGCCCGCCGCCGAGCGTTTCTACTCGGCGGTCTTCGGCTGGACGTCGCGCACGTCCGACCTGGGCGGCATGGCGTACACCGAGTGGGTGGCGGGGGAGGCGGCCGTCGCGGGGATGATCCCGATGCCCGCGGAGGCCCCGGCGGAGCTGCCGTCGTTCTGGCTGACCTATTTCGCGGTCGCCGACCTCGACGCGGCCCTGCACGCCGCCGCCGACGCGGGCGCGGACGTGCTCACCGGCGTGACCGAGGCGCCGCCCGGCCGGTTCGCGCAGCTCATCGACCCGCAGGGCGCGGCGTTCGGGGTCATCCAGCTCAACGAAACATCGTGAAATATCTGATAACCGGGAATTAGGAGGACCGTATCCCGGTTTGATCCCTCGGCCCTCGTGGGTCATCGGCCTGCGAGGGGAAGGGGTTCACGCATGTCCGTGGCAGAAGCCGCGTCCACCGCCATTGGGAGCAAGAGCGAGACCAAGGGCGGGAGGCGGGGGCTGCTGCTGGTCATCCTGGGCGCGCTGTCGGCGATCGGCCCGCTGTCCATCGACATGTACCTGCCCGCCCTGCCCGCCATCACCGAGGAGATGCTCAGCGCTCCCGCGCAGGTCCAGCTCACCCTCACCGCCTGTCTCATCGGCGTCTCCGTCGGCCAGGTCGTCGCCGGCCCGGTCAGCGACGTGCGCGGGCGGCGCGTCCCGCTCATCGTGGGCGTGTCGGGGTTCATGGTGGCCTCGCTGCTGTGCGCGTTCGCGCCGTCGGTGCCCGTGCTGATCGTCCTGCGGCTGCTCCAGGGCATCCTGGGCGGGGCGGCGCTGGTCATCGTCCGCGCGGTCGTCCGCGACCTGTACGACGGCGCCGCCATCGCCCGCATCTTCGCCACGCTCATGCTGGTCAGCGGCCTGGCGCCGATCCTCGCCCCCATCGCCGGGGCCCAGCTGCTCGCCTTCACCTCCTGGCGCGGCGTGTTCGTGGCGCTCAGCGTCGCCGGGCTCGTGCTGCTGCTGGCCGTGCTGCCGGGGGTGCGCGAGACGCTGCCCGCCGACCGCCGTGAGAGCGGCGGCCTGGGGCACACCGTGCGCACCTTCTGGCAGCTCCTGCGCGACCGCTCGTTCATGGGCTGCGCGCTCACCGCCGGGCTGGCCTTCGCGGCGATGTTCGGCTACATCTCCGGCTCGCCGTTCGTCCTCCAGCAGGTGTACGGCGCCACCCCGCAGCAGTACTCGCTCATCTTCGGGCTCAACGCGCTCGGCCTGACCGCGATGGCCCAGCTCGGCGGCCGCCTGTCGGGCCGCGTGGAGCCCGCCCGCCTGGTCGTCGTCGGGCTGGTCACCGGCCTGGTGGGCGCCGCGCTGCTGCTGACCGCCGCGCTCACCGGGCTCGGCCTGGCCGGCATCGTGGCGGGCCTGTTCGTGATCATGCTGGGTCAGGGGCTCGTCCTGCCCGGCACCGGCGCGCTCGCGCTGGCCGGGCAGCCCGCCCAGATCGCCGGCAGCGCCTCGGCGCTGCTCGGCGTGCTGCAGTTCGCGCTGGGCGCCCTGGCGGCCCCGCTGGTCGGCCTGGCGGGCGAGGGCACGGCCGTGCCGATGGCCGGCGTGATGCTCGGCCTCATCATCTGCTCCACGCTCGCGTTCGCGATTCTGGGGCGCCGAAAGGTTAGGTAAGCCTTACCTGCGTGAGCAATTCCATTGGTGGCCTGCTCGGATTCGTTTGTGCAGCGGGAAGGAATTACGGCACACTGATGTTGTGAAAAACATGCCCACGATCGAGCCCGGTAGCGAGCGCAGCACCCGCGCGCGCGTCGCCAGGCTGATCCTTGAGCATGGTCCCGTGACGGCCGCCTCGCTCGGCGAGCGGCTGGGGCTGACGCCCGCCGCGGTGCGCAGGCACCTCGACGCGTTGCTGGCCGAGGGAATGATAGAGCCTCGCACGGTCAGGCCGCGCGGTCAGCGCGGGCGCGGACGGCCCGCCAAGCTGTTCGCCATCACCGACGCGGGGCGCAGTGCTTTCGAGCACGCCTATGACGACCTCGCCGGGAGCGCACTCCGTTTCCTGGCCGAGCGCATGGGACGAGAAGCCGTGACCGACTTCGCCCGCTCGCAGGTGTCGAGCCTGCTGACGCGGCTGGAGCCGGTCATGCGGACGGTGCCGGCGGACCAGCGCGTACAGGTGCTGGCGCAGGCGCTGTCGGCAGAGGGGTACGCCGCCTCGGCCAGCAAGGCCAAGTCGGGCGGCGACCAGCTCTGCCAGCACCACTGCCCGGTGGCTCACGCGGCCGCGGAGTTCCCGCAGCTCTGCGAGGCCGAGACGGAGGCGTTCGCGCAACTGCTCGGCACCCCGGTGCAGCGCCTGGCCACGATCGCGCACGGCGACGGGGTCTGCACGACCCACGTGAGCCCCAAGTCGCTGGCTGAATCCGCACACAGAGACAAGAGCAAGGAGACCGGAAGGTGACTGTCACCGACCGCCCGGAGCTGGAAGGCCTCGGGAATTACAAGTTCGGCTGGGCCGACCCGGATGCCGCGGGCGCGGTTGCCAAGCGTGGCCTGTCCGAGGAGGTCGTCCGCAACATCTCCGCGCTCAAGAACGAGCCGGAGTGGATGCTCGACCTTCGCCTGAAGGGCCTCCGCCTGTTCGCCAAGAAGCCGCTGCCCACCTGGGGCTCCGACCTCACCGGCATCGACTTCGACAACATCAAGTACTTCGTGCGCTCGACCGAGAAGCAGGCCGCTTCCTGGGACGAGCTGCCCGCCGACATCAAGAACACCTACGACAAGCTCGGCATCCCCGAGGCGGAGAAGCAGCGCCTCATCGCCGGCGTCGCGGCCCAGTACGAGTCGGAGGTCGTCTACCACAAGATCCGTGAGGACCTTGAGGAGAAGGGCGTCATCTTCGTCGACACCGACACGGGCCTGAAGGAGCACGAGGAGCTCTTCAAGGAGTACTTCGGCTCGGTGATCCCGGTCGGCGACAACAAGTTCGCCGCGCTCAACACCGCCGTGTGGTCCGGTGGCTCGTTCATCTACGTGCCGCCGAACGTCGAGGTCGAGATCCCGCTGCAGGCCTACTTCCGGATCAACACCGAGAACATGGGCCAGTTCGAGCGGACCCTGATCGTCGTGGACGAGAACTCCTACGTCCACTACGTCGAGGGCTGCACCGCGCCGATCTACTCCTCCGACTCGCTGCACAGCGCGGTCGTCGAGATCATCGTGAAGAAGAACGCCCGCTGCCGTTACACGACCATCCAGAACTGGTCGAACAACGTCTACAACCTGGTCACCAAGCGCGCCGTCGCCTACGAGGGCGCGACCATGGAGTGGATCGACGGCAACATCGGCTCCAAGGTCACGATGAAGTACCCGGCCGTCTACCTGATGGGCGAGCACGCCAAGGGCGAGACGCTGAGCGTCGCCTTCGCCGGCGAGGGCCAGCACCAGGACGCCGGCTCCAAGATGGTGCACCTGGCGCCCAACACCAGCTCCAGCGTCATCTCCAAGTCGGTGGCGCGCGGCGGCGGCCGCACCTCCTACCGCGGTCTCGTGCAGATCGAGGAGGGCGCCCACGGCAGCGCCAGCACCGTCAAGTGCGACGCGCTCCTGGTCGACCAGATCAGCCGCTCCGACACCTACCCGTACGTCGACGTGCGCGAGGACGACGTCTCGATGGGCCACGAGGCCACGGTCTCCAAGGTCAGCGAGGACCAGCTCTTCTACCTCATGAGCCGCGGGCTCGGCGAGGACGAGGCCATGGCGATGATCGTGCGCGGCTTCGTCGAGCCGATCGCCCGCGAGCTGCCCATGGAATACGCGCTCGAGCTCAACCGGCTGATCGAGCTGCAGATGGAAGGAGCCGTCGGCTGATGGGCCTGAACGAGAAGCCCCTGTCGACCCTGCACGAGAAGGCGTCCTACGACCTGGACGACTTCGAGGTCCCGACCGGGCGCGAGGAGTCGTGGCGCTTCACGCCGCTGTCCCGCCTGAAGGGCCTGCACAACGGCAAGGCCGACCCCGTGGGCCACGTGCGCCTCGACGTCGAGGCCGCGCCCGAGGTCGTCGTCGAGACGGTCGGGCGCGACGACGCCCGCGTCGGCAAGGCGTTCACGCCCACCGACCGGGTCAGCGCGCAGGCGTGGAACAGCTTCGAGAAGGCGACCGTGATCACGGTGCCGCGCGAGGCCGTCACGTCGAAGCCGACCGTGCTCACCCTGACCGGTGAGGGCGACGGCGCCGCCTACGGCCACATCGTGGTCAAGGTGGAGCCGATGGCCGAGGCCGTGGTCGTGCTCGACCACAAGGGCAGCGCCGTCTACGCCGACAACATCGAGTTCGTCGTCGGCGACGGCGCCAACCTCAGGGTCGTCAGCCTCCAGGACTGGGACGACGACGCCGTCCACGTCTCCCACCACCACGCCCAGCTCGCCAAGGACGCGACCTTCCGCAGCTTCGTGGTGACACTCGGCGGCGACCTGGTCCGGCTCTCGCCCAGCGTGGCCTACACCGCGCCCGGCGGCGACGCCGACATGTCCGGCGTCTACTTCGTCGACGCCGGCCAGCACCTGGAGCACCGCCTCCTGGTCGACCACTCCCAGCCCAACTGCAAGAGCAACGTCGACTACCGCGGCGCTCTGCAGGGGCAGGACGCGCACGCCGTCTGGATCGGCGACGTGATCATCAGGGTCGAGGCCGAGGGCACCGACACCTACGAGCTCAACCGCAACCTCATCCTCACCGACGGCGCCCGCGCCGACTCGGTCCCCAACCTGGAGATCCTCACCGGCGAGGTCGCCGGAGCCGGGCACGCCTCGGCCTCGGGCCGCCTCGACGACGAGCACATCTTCTACCTCCAGGCCCGCGGCATCCCCTACGACGAGGCCCGCCGCCTGGTCATCAGGGGCTTCCTCGGCCAGCTCATCGAGAAGATCCAGATCGAGGAGATCCGCGACCGCGTGCTGGCCGCGGTGGAGGCGGAGCTCGCGCGATGAGTTTCGAGAAGGTCTGCCAGGTCGCCGACATCCCCGACGGCGGCGTCATCGGCGTCGAGGTCGGGGAGACCCCGGTGGCGCTGGTGCGCAAGGGCGCCGACGTCTTCGCCCTGCACGACGTCTGCTCCCACGCCGAGGTGAAGCTCAGCGAGGGCGAGGTCTACGACGGCACCCTGGAGTGCTGGCTGCACGGCTCGTGCTTCGACGTGCGCTCCGGCAAGCCCACCGGCCCGCCCGCCACCAAGCCCGTGAACGTCTACACAGTCAAGATCGACGGCGACGACGTCCTCGTCTCGCTCTCGAAGGAGTCATAAACGTGTCCACCCTAGAGATCCGTGACCTCAAGGTCGCCGTCGAGGACAAGGAAATCCTGCGCGGCGTCAACCTGACGGTGAAGTCCGGCGAGACGCACGCCATCATGGGCCCCAACGGCTCGGGCAAGTCCACCCTCGCCTACGCGATCGCCGGTCACCCCAAGTACACGATCACCGGCGGCCAGGTGCTGCTCGACGGCGTCGACCTGCTGGAGCTGTCGGTCGACGAGCGCGCCCGCGCCGGCCTGTTCCTCGCCATGCAGTACCCGGTCGAGGTCCCCGGCGTGTCGGTGTCGAACTTCCTGCGCTCGGCCGTCACCTCGGTCCGCGGCGAGGCGCCCAAGCTGCGCGAGTTCGCCAAAGACCTCAAGGCCGGCATGGACGCGCTGTCCATCGACGCCGCCTTCGCCCAGCGCAACCTCAACGAGGGCTTCTCCGGCGGTGAGAAGAAGCGCCACGAGATCCTCCAGCTCGAGCTGCTCAAGCCGAAGATCGCGGTGCTCGACGAGACCGACTCCGGCCTCGACGTCGACGCGCTGCGGGTGGTCTCCGAGGGCATCAACCGCTTCCGCTCCACGGGTGAGACCGGCGTGCTGCTGATCACCCACTACACCCGCATCCTGCGCTACGTGAAGCCCGACTTCGTGCACGTCTTCGCCGGCGGCCGGATCGTCGAGGAGGGCGGGCCGGAGCTGGCCGACAAGCTCGAGGCCGAGGGCTACGAGCAGTACACGAAGGCATCTGCATGACTTCCACCAGCTTTGACGTGGAGAAGATCAGGAAGGACTTCCCGGTCTTCTCCCGCGAGCTGCCCGACGGGCGCCCGCTCGTCTACCTCGACTCGGGCAACTCCTCGCAGAAGCCCAACCAGGTCATCGACACCATGCGCGACCACCTGGCGCTGCACTACAGCAACGTCGGACGGGCCATGCACGTGCTCGGCTCGGAGTCGACCGAGGCGTACGAGAGCGCGCGCGACAAGGTGGCGGCGTTCGTCGGGGCGGGCTCGCGCGATGAGGTGATCTTCACCAAGAACGCCTCCGAGGCCCTCAACCTCGTGGCCTACTCCTTCGGCAACCCCGCCAACACCGACCCCCGCTTCACCCTCGGCCCCGGCGACGAGATCGTCATCTCCGAGATGGAGCACCACTCCAACATCGTGCCGTGGCAGATGCTCGCGCAGCGCACCGGTGCGACGCTGAAGTGGTTCGGCGTCACCGACGACGGGCGGCTCGACTTCGACCCGGCCGTCGTCACCGAGCGGACGAAGATCGTCTCGATCGCCCACCAGTCGAACGTGCTCGGCACGGTCAACCCGGTCACCGCGGTGGCCGCGCGGGCGCACGAGGTCGGCGCGCTGATCATGCTCGACGCCTCCCAGTCCGTGCCGCACCACCCGGTGGACATGGCCGCGCTGGGCGCCGACTTCGTGGCCTTCACCGGTCACAAGATGGTCGGCCCTTCGGGCATCGGCGTGCTGTGGGGCCGTACCGAGCTGCTGGAGGCCATGCCGCCGTTCCTGGGCGGCGGCGAGATGATCGAGGCGGTCTGGATGGACCGCTCGACGTACGCACCGATCCCGCACAAGTTCGAGGCCGGCACGCCGCCCATCGTCGAGGCCATCGGCCCGGGCGCGGCGGTCGACTACCTCACCGCGGTCGGCATGGACGCCATCGAGGCGCACGAGCGCTCGCTGACGGCCTACGCCCTCGACGCCCTGCGCGAGGTGCCGTCGCTGCGCCTGATCGGGCCCGACTCCCTCGACCAGCGCGGCAGCACGCTGTCGTTCACGCTGGAAGGCATACACCCCCACGATGTGGGGCAGATCCTGGACGACCAGTTCGGGGTCGCCGTCCGCGTCGGGCACCACTGCGCGCGCCCGCTGCACCTGCGGTTCGGAATACCGGCGACCACGCGGGCGTCGTTCTACCTGTACAACACCACGGGCGAGATCGACGCCCTGGTGCGCGGCCTCCATCACGTTCAGAAGGTGTTCGCATAGCCATGATCGGCGAGTCGATGTACCAGGAGCTGATCCTGGAACACTACAAGCACCCGCAGGGGCGGGGGCTGCGCGAGCCGTACGACGCCGAGGTTCACCACGTGAACCCGACGTGCGGCGATGAGATCACGCTGCGGGTCAGGGTGGGCGACGCCGGTAAGATCGAAGACGTCTCCTACGACGGCCAGGGCTGCTCGATCAGCCAGGCGGCCGCCTCCGTGCTGCACGAGCTGGCCACCGGCTCGACGGTCGAGGAGTCGCTGTCGGTGGTCGACGAGTTCACCCGGCTCATGCAGGGCCGGGGGCAGGTCGAGGCCGACGAGGAAGTGCTCGGGGACGCGGTGGCGTTCGCGGGCGTGGCCAAGTTCCCGGCGCGCGTCAAGTGCGCGCTGCTGTCGTGGATGGCCTACAAGGACGCTGTGGTGAGGAGTGCCCAATGAGCAAGCCTGTGGAGACTCCGACCGGCTTCGACGGTGACACCACCGTCGAAGAGGTCATGGAGGCGCTCAAAGACGTCGTCGACCCCGAGCTCGGCATCAACGTCGTCGACCTGGGGCTGATCTACGGGCTCAACCTCGACCCGTCCGACACCGGTCAGCCGGTGGCCACCATCGACATGACGCTGACCAGCGCGGCCTGCCCGCTGACCGACGTCATCGAGGACCAGGCCCACTCCGCCCTGGAGGGCATGGTCTCCGACGTGAAGATCAACTGGGTCTGGCTGCCGCCGTGGGGCCCGGACAAAATCACTGACGAGGGGCGTGAGCAGCTCCGTATGCTAGGCTTCAACGTCTGATCTTTCTAGCTGTTACGGCTGGCGTTGGGCGTCAGCCGTTTCAGTGTGCCAAGGAAGGGTTTCGGAAGGTCCGTACCCAGCCAGGGAATATCCGATAACATCCCCGGCGTTGGCACCAGGTATACACCAGACGCCTCATCTCGCGTCATCGCGCCGCCTGCGGCCGGTGCCCCGGTGTATCCCCCCTGTGAAGTCCCGCCTCGATGGCGGGCGTAATGCAACGTGTACGGCATCAGGCCGTATGTCCCGGCTCGTCCTTTCGCAGAAGTGACGCGCCACTTCGACTGAAAGGCACGAATTTCGTGACCATGCTTGACTCTGTCATGCCCGCGCTCGACGAGACCGCCCCCGAGACGGGCCCGTCGGAGTTCGAACTGCTCGGCCTTCCCAAGCCGCTCATCAGCGGTCTGGCCAAGCAGGGCATCGACAGCCCGTTCCCCATCCAGAGTGCGACGATCCCCGACGTGCTCGCCGGCCATGACGTCCTGGGCCGTGGCCAGACCGGCTCGGGCAAGACCCTGGCCTTCGGTTTGCCGACCATGGCTCGCATCGCGGGGGTGCGGCCCGCCGCCGGCCACCCGCGCGCGATGATCCTTGTGCCCACCCGTGAGCTGGCCCTTCAGGTGCACGACGCGCTCGAACCGCTCGGACGCGGCCTCGGGCTGCGGATGAAGGTCGTCGTGGGCGGCATGTCCATGGGCAAGCAGATCGAGGCACTGCGCCGCGGCGTCGACATCGTGATCGCCACCCCGGGCCGCCTGGGCGACCTGATCCGGCAGGGCGAGTGCTCGCTGGCGCAGGTCGAGGTCTCCGTCCTCGACGAGGCCGACCACATGTGCGACCTCGGCTTCTTCCCCGTCGTCACCGAGCTGCTGGCCCAGACCCCGACCGACGGGCAGCGGCTGCTGTTCTCGGCCACCCTCGACGGCGACGTCGACAAGCTGGTGCGCCGCTTCCTGAAGGACCCGATCACCCACTCCGTGGCCCCGGCGACCTCCCCGGTCGACACCATGGAGCACCACGTGATGCAGGTCACGCGTGACGACAAGTTCGACGTCACGGCCGAGATCGCCAACCGCGAGGGCCGTACGATCATCTTCGTCCGCACCCAGCACGGCGTCGACCGGCTGTGCAAGCAGCTCGCCCGGGTCGGCATCAAGGCCGGCGGCCTGCACGGCGGCAAGCGCCAGAACCAGCGCACCCGCATCCTGGCCGAGTTCCGCGAGGGCTCGATCAACGTGCTGGTCTGCACCGACGTCGCGGCCCGCGGCATCCACGTCGACAACATCAGCCTGGTGCTGCACGTCGACCCGCCGCAGGACCACAAGAGCTACCTGCACCGCGGCGGCCGTACCGCCCGCGCGGGCGAGAAGGGCACCGTCGTCACCCTGGTGCTGCCCAACGAGCGCCGCTCGACCGACGCCCTGACCAGGCGCGCCGGCATCCACCCGTTCCGGCTCAAGGCCACCCCGGGGCACCCCCGGCTGGCCGAGGTGACCGGGGCCAGGATCCCGAGCGGCGAGGCCATCCCCGTGTGGGAGCCCGACGTGCGCAAGCCGCTGCGCCCGCGCCGCGAGGGCGGTCACGGCGGCGCCGAGCGCCGGGGCGGGCGTCGTCCGCGCCGCGAGTTCGACGGCGAGCGCCGTCCGCGCCGGCACGAGGAGGGCACCTTCGCCGGCGGCGACGACCGCCGTCCGCGCCGCCACGAGGAGTCCGGTGGCGAGGACCGTCGTCCGCGCCGGCACGCCGAGGGCGAGCGGCCGTTCGGCGGCGGGCAGCGCTCCGGCGAGCCGCGCACGTTCGGCGACGACCGCAGGCGCGGCGACCGGCCGCGCGGCGGTTTCCGCTCCGACGACCGTCCCGCTCGTCAGGACGACCGCGGCGGTTTCCGTTCCGACGACCGCCCTGCCCGTCAGGACGACCGTGGTGGCTTCCGTTCCGACGACCGCCCGTTCCGTCAGGACGACCGCGGCTACCGGTCCGAGGGACCGCGTGGCGGCGGGTTCCGTGACGGCCAGCGCGGCGGCGGCGCCGGTTTCCGCTCCGACGACCGCAGCCGCTTCGGCGCCGACCGTGGCCGCCCGTTCTCGGGCGACCGTGACCGGCCCGCCCGCTCCGACGAGCGCGCCCCCCGCGACGGCTTCCGCTCCGGCGGCGGCTTCCGTTCCGAGGAGCGCGGCAACGGCGGGTTCCGCCGCAACAACGGCGGCCGCCGCTTCGAGCGCTGATCCCGCCTGACCCTGCCTGAACGACCGGGCCCGTCGCACCTCCCACGGGGGAGGGGCGGCGGGCTTCGTCGTTCCCGGGCGTTCTACGAGGTCAGGACCTCAAGAGCGCGGTCGACGTCGTCCGTGGTGTTGTAGACGTGGAAGCCCGCGCGGACCCGGCCGGCGCGCACCGCGGCGCGGATGCCGGCCGCCGCCAGCCGCTCGCCCGGCGCCTCCACCGACACGATCGCCGAGTCGGACGGCTCCAGCCCCAGCCCGGCCCTGAACCGGTTGGCCAGCCCCACGTTGTGCTCGTGGACGCGCTGGGGACCGATCTCGTTGAGCAGTTCGAGCGCGGGCGCCGCGCCGACGTAGCAGAACCAGGCCGGCGACAGGTCGAAGGCGCGGGCGTCGGCGGCCAGCCGCAGCGGCGGCCCGTAGTAGGAGCCGCCCGGATCGTCGCCGGCGTACCAGTTGGCCGCCAGCGGGCGCATGAGGGAGCGCACCCGGGGCGACAGGTACCCGAACGCGGCCCCGCGCGGCGCCATGAGCCACTTGTACGCCGCGCACGCCAGCACGTCGATCCCGTCGGCCACCGACACCGGCAGCCACCCGCACGACTGGGAGCCGTCGGCGATGACCAGCGCGTCGTGGGCGCGGGCGGCGGCGACGACGTCGTGCAGGGGCGTCACGTAGCCGGTGGCCGACTGCACGAGGCTGAAGGCGACGGCGTCGATCCGGCTCGTGACGGTGTCGGCCAGACGCTCGGCGGGCACGGTCTCGACCTCGGCCGCCACCGCCCACGGGAACAGGTTGCTGGTGAACTCGATCTCCGGCACCAGCACCCGTGCCCCCGGCGGCAGCGCGGTCGCCACCGTGGACATGATCTGCGACACCGTCGAGCCGACCGTCACGTCGGCCGGGTCGGCGCCGACCAGGTGGGCGAAGGCCGTGCGGGCCCGGCCGACCGAGGCGTCCCAGGGCGTCCAGTCGCCGCTGCCGTGCCGCCACTCGGTGAGCACGGCCTGCAACTCCTCGAACGCCGGACGGGGCGGAAGGCCGTACGAAGGGGTGTTGAGCCAGCCGGGATCGGCGTCCCAGAGCTTGCCCACGGTCGCGATGTCCATGACCACCAGCCTAGAACGGCCTTCTGGAGATCAAGCGGCGCCCGTACGACGGGCAGGAAGCGGCCGTCTCGCGTGGCGGACTCCGGGCGTCGTCACCGCCGCGCGCAGACTAGGCTTGTCAGGCACGCCACCCGACCGACGAGAGAGACCATGAAGACCTTCGAAGAGCTGTTCGCCGAGCTGTCAGACAAGGCGCGTACCAGGCCCGCGGGCTCGGGCACCGTGGCCGCGCTCGACGCCGGCGTGCATGCCATCGGCAAGAAGGTCGTCGAGGAGGCCGCCGAGAGCTGGATGGCCGCCGAGCACGAGTCGAACGACAGGGCGGCGGAGGAGATCTCCCAGCTCCTCTACCACGTGCAGGTGCTCATGATCGCCAAGGGCATCGGGCTCGACGAGGTGTACAAGCATCTCTAGGGCGCCTCGCGCCCGCCCCGGCGTCCCATCGACCATGAGTGAGGAAGAAGACCCGAACATGCTGCGTCTGGCCGTACCGAACAAGGGCGCGCTCAGCGAAGCCGCCCAGAACATGCTCAAGGAGGCCGGCTACCGGTCCCGCAGGGACAGCAAGGAGCTCGTCGTCGTCGACGAGGACAACGGCTGCGAGCTGTTCTTCCTGCGTCCCCGCGACATCGCCGTCTACGTCGGGGAGGGCACCCTCGACCTCGGCATCACCGGCCGCGACATGCTGATCGACTCCGGCGCGCCGGTCGAGGAGATCATGCCGCTCGGCTTCGGCGGCTCCACCTTCCGCCTGGCCGCCAGGGCGGGCACGATGTCGTCGGTCAAAGACCTCGACGGGCAGCGCATCGCCACCTCCTACGCGGGGCTGCTCGACAAGTACCTGTCCGACCAGGGCGTCGACGCCCGCGTGATCAAGCTCGACGGCGCCGTCGAGACCGCGATCCGGCTCGGCGTGGCCGACGCGGTCGCCGACGTCGTGGAGACCGGCACCACGCTGCGCAACGTCGGCCTGGAGGTGTTCGGCGAGCCGATCATGCGCTCGGAGGGCGTGCTGATCAAGCGGCAGAGCGCGCCGGAGACGCCGGGCATGGGCCAGCTCGTCCGCCGTCTCCAGGGCGTCGTGCACGCCCGCGACTTCGTCATGATGGACTACGACATCCGCGCCGAGCGCATCGAGGAGGCCATCGCCCTCACGCCCGGCATGGAGGGGCCCACGGTCTCGCCGCTCCACCGCGAGGGCTGGGTCGCCGTCCGGGCCATGGTCCGGCGCAAGGGCCACCAGCAGGTGATGGACCAGCTCTGGGACATCGGCGCGCGGGCCATCCTGGTCACCGACATCTACGCCTGCCGCCTCTGACAAATGTCACGGCCAACCCCGGAAGGATCACACTAACGGGGGAAAAGCCGCGCCCGTAGCGTTTGCTGACATGAACGCCATCGTGTTCGACCAGGTCAGCAAGCGCTACGGGGACGTGCTTGCCGTCGACGACCTCTCGCTCGCCATCGAGCCGGGCAAGACCGTGGCCCTGCTCGGGCCCAACGGCGCGGGCAAGTCAACCTCGATCAACATGCTGCTCGGCCTGCTGCGTCCCAGCAGCGGCACGATCACCATCCACGGCCGCACGCCCGACCACGCGGTGCGCTCCGGCGAGCTGGGCGCGATGCTCCAGAACGGCGCCCTCATCCCCGAGCTGTCGGTCAAGGAGCTCATCGACCTCGTCCGCCGGCTCTACCCCGACCCGCTGCCGCTGGCCGAGATCCTCCAGCTGGCCGACCTGTCGGACCTGGTCAAGCGGCGCGCGAACAAGCTGTCCGGCGGCCAGACGCAGCGCGTCAGGTTCGCCCTGGCCATCGCAGGCGCGCCGAAGATCCTGCTGCTCGACGAGCCGACCGCGGCCATGGACGTGGAGTCCAGGCTGCGGTTCTGGGCCAGCATGCACGACTACGCCGCCGGCGGCAGGACCGTGCTGTTCGCCACCCACTACCTGGAGGAGGCCGACGAGCACTCCGACCGGGTGATCGTCATCGCCCGCGGCCGGCTGGCCGCCGACGGCACCGCCGCCGAGATCAAGGCGGGCGTGGGCGGGCAGGTCGTCCGCTTCACCCTGGGCGACCAGCCCGCGGCCGGGCTCGACCGGCTGCCCGGCGTCACCGCCGTCGAGGTCGCCGCCGGCACCGCCACGCTACACACCTCCGACCCCGACGCGACCGTGGCCGCCCTGTTCCGGGGCACCGAGCTCGACGTACGGGGTCTCCAGCTCACCGGCGCCGACCTCGAAGACGCCTTCCTCGCGCTCACCAGGGAGTCCTGATGTTGTTCTACGCCAAGACCGAGGCGATGCGCATGCTGCGCAACCGGCGCTACATCATCTTCGTGGTCATCTTCCCGGTCGTGCTGTACCTGATCAACGCCAACATCTACGGCAAGCAGACCGACGGCGCCGGGGTGAGCTACAGCGTCGTGCTGATGGTCTCCATGGCCGCCTACGGGGCGCTGGCCTCGTCGATGATGAGCTCGGCGGTGCCGTGGGCGACCGAACGGCAGTCCGGCTGGCTGCGCCAGCTCCAGATCACCCCGCTGCCGAACTGGATGATCATCGCCACCAAGCTCGGCACCGCCATGCTGCTCGTGCTGCCCTCGCTGCTGCTGGTGGCCGTCGTCGGGATCGTCCAGCAGGGCGTGTCGATGCCGGTCGGCCGGTGGGTGCCGCTGCTGCTGGCCATGTGGCTGGGGACGATCCCGTTCATCGCGCTGGGCCTGGCGATCGGGTCGCTGCTGACCGCCGACGCCGCACAGCCGGCCGCGATGATCTGCATGTTCGTCCTGGCCATCGCGGGCGGCCTGTGGTTCCCGCCCGAGGTGTTCGGCGACACCATGCGGACCGTGGCCGACGTCATGCCCTCCTACCACTACGCGAGCCTCGGCTGGAGCATCGTCGCCGGGAACGGCGTCGCGCTGACCGACGTGCTGGTGGTCGGAGGATGGGCGGTCGTCCTGGGCGGGGCTGCCGCCTACCTCTACCGCCGGGCTACTGTTCGGGCATGAGTTTCGCCGACAAGCTGCACTTCGGCGACGGGCGGCCGTCGCCCAGGCGGCGGCTGCTCGGGATGTCCGTCGGCATGGTCTACCTCGTCTTCCCGATCGCCGAGATCGTCGCGGGCGGCGTCACGGGCGCCCGCGCGGTCTGGGGGGCCGTGGCGCTGGTCGCGTTCGTCGGCTGCTTCGCCGCCACGGTGATCAGCGCCAAGAGCTTCCACGAGCGCTCGCGCGCCACCTTCCCCCTGCTCGGGGTGACCGCGGTGATCGCGGTGGTCAGCGCGTTCGCCTTCGGCGGCGCCTGGCTCACCCTGCCCGTCTACACGGTCGTGCTCTACGGGTTCACCCTCCCGCCCGCCTGGGCGCTGGCCGGGGTGGGCGTGAACCTGGCGGTGGTGGTGGCGGCCGGGGTGCTGACCGGCGACGAGTTCGCCGGCGTCGTCGTCCTGGGGCTGCAGGTCGTCACGCTGGGCGTGTTGTTCATCAGCATCCGCAACAGCAGGGTGCTGACGTTGAGGCTGCACGAGGCGCAGGGCGAGGTGGCCAGGCTGGCGGCCACGGAGGAGCGCCTGCGCATCGCCCGCGACCTGCACGACCTGCTCGGCCACAGCCTGTCGCTGATCGTGCTCAAGAGCGAGCTGGCCGGGCGGCTGGCCGAGGAGTCGCCGCAGGTGCGGCAGGAGATCGCCGACATCGAGTCCGTCGCCAGGCAGGCGCTGGTGGAGGTGCGCGAGGCGGTCACCGGCTACCGGCAGCGCAGCCTGTCGGAGGAGCTCGACGGCGCCCGGTCGGTGCTGCGGGCGGCGGGCGTGCTGGCCGAGGTGCGGGTGTCAGGCACGCCGCTGCCCGACCTGCTCGACGGACTGTTCGGCTGGGCGGTGCGCGAGGGCGTCACCAACGTCGTCCGGCACGCGCGGGCCGCCCGTTGCGAGATCCAGGTGACGTACGACGGCGAACACGCCACCCTTGAGATCATGGACGACGGACGCGGCGGCGAGCCGCAGGGCACCGGCAGCGGGCTCAGCGGCCTGCGCGAACGGGTGACGGGCGCGGGCGGCACCATGGAGGCCGGCGGCGCGCCCAAGGGCGGGTTCCGGCTGCGGGTGCTCGTGCCGGCCAAGGTGGGGACGGCCGCGTGATCCGGGTGATGCTGGCCGAGGACCAGGGCATGATCCGCGGCGCGCTGGCCTCACTGCTCGGCCTGGAGCCCGACATCGAGGTGGTCGGCGAGGCCGCCGACGGAAACGAGGCCGTCGCCGTCGCGCTGGCCGCGACCCCCGACATCGCGCTGCTGGACATCGAGATGCCCGGCAAGGACGGCCTCACCGCCGCCGCCGAGATCGCCGCCCGGGTGCCGGGCTGCCGGGTGATGATCCTGACCACGTTCGGGCGGCCCGGCTACCTGCGTACCGCGATGGAGGCGGGGGCGGTGGCGTTCCTGGTCAAGGACAGCCCGGCCAAGGACCTCGCGGCGGCCATCCGCCGGGTGCAGGCGGGGGAGCGGGTCATCGACCCGGGGCTGGCCGCGGCGGCGCTGAGCGCGGGGCCGAACCCGCTGTCGGCGCGCGAGCGCGACGTGCTGGCCGCCGCCGCCGACGGCTCCACGATCGGGGACATCGCCCGGCGCCTGCACCTGTCGGAGGGCACCGTGCGCAACTACCTGTCCTCGGCCATCCAGAAGACGCACGCGCGCAACCGCATCGAGGCCGTGCGGCGGGCCAGGGCGCAGGGCTGGGTCTAGCCGGGGCAGGGCCGGCGGGGGCTCACGTCCGCATGGCGGCGATCTGGCGGATCAGGTCCGACACCCGGACGATGCCCAGGCAGCGGTTGAGCTCGTCGGTGACCACCAGGTCGTCGTAGATGCGGGCCGCGTCCCGGCCGGCGGCCTGCATGGCGGCGATGGCGGGGGTCGTCCTCGGGACCGTGCGCGGCGGGTCGGCCAGGCGCTGGGCCGGCTTGGCGCCGTGCAGGGCGTGCCCGTACCGGGCGGCGAAGGACAGCAGGAAGCGGCTGCGGTCGAGGCTGCCTTTGGGGCGCTGGTACTCGTCCACCAGGATCACGCTGGTGATCGTGGGCTCGTGCCCGAACGCCGCCACGACCTCCTCCGCCTTGGCCCCGGCCGGCAGCGTCACCGCCGGGATCAGCAGTTCCTGCACGCGCGGGCCGAGCATCAGCGTGTCCGGCGACTCGTCGGCCACCGGGAGCGGCACCCGGATCTTGCCGTCGGGGCCGGGCGCCAGCAGCGGGCCGTGGGCCAGGCGCACGCCCAGGCCGCGGGCCACCGCCACCTGCCCCTCGCGCTCCACGCCCGGGGCCAGCACGTGTGCGCCGATCCCGCGGGCCAGCGTCACCACCGCGCGCGCCACCGCCGCCGCCCGGTGGTCGCCCGGCAACCTGGTCACCAGCTCCTCGTCCAGCGCCAGCAGGTACGGCGCGGAGTCGGTGACGACGTCCAGCGCCGGGCCGCCCGCGCCCACGTCGGCGAAGCCCAGCAGGTAGCCGATCGTGCGCAGCCCGTCGAGGCCGACCTTCAGCAGGCGGCGGTCCTGCTCCTGGCACGTTCCGGTGAGCATCAGGATCGCCTCACGAGGATGCCTGCCCGCCCGCCGCAGGGCCTCGTGGAGCGGCGCCAGCGCCCCGGCGCCCGAGAGCACCACGTGCAGGGGCAGTGGCAGCACCATGGGCAGCGGAGCCGCCCGCAGAACGCCCGCCGGGTCGACGACGGCGGGCTGCGCGATGACGGCCCCGTTGTCGAGATCCACTACGGGGCTGGTGAGCAGGGAGGACACGTTCAGATGATCCGACCGGCACAGTTACGGCAGAAGCCCCCCGAAACGAAGTTCACCGACATTTCCGCTATAGTTCCCCCCCTTCTCGTGAAGGGAATGTCGTTCGGTTACCCTTCCCGCATGAGCGCGCGACCGGCCAGAGGCGGCGGCCGCTGGGTCACGGTGCCGCCCGAGCGCGTGCACCCCTGGATCGACGGGTTCGCCGGCCGCCACGGGCCCTTCGAGGCCGCCGGCGACGACCGCGTGGTGCGCCTGACCGCCGCCGACGGCGCGCTGGCCGAGCTGCACGTGCCGTTCCCGCCCATGACCCCCGGCCCGCCGCACGTCACCAGGCTGGTCGCGCACGCGCAGGCCGCGCGGCGGGTGGGCGTGCTGCTGGTGCGGCTCGGCGGTTACGCGGCCGGGGTGTTCCACGGCGCCGACCTGCTGGACTCCAAGGTCGGCTCCCGGCTGGTGCAGGGCCGTACGGCGGCCGGCGGGTGGTCGCAGCAGCGCTTCGCAAGGAGGCGGCAGAAGCAGGCGGCCCAGGCGTTCGACAGCGCGGCGGAGACGGCGGTGCGGGTGCTCCTGCCGGCGCTCGGGGAGCTGGAGGCGGTGGTGCTCGGCGGCGACCGGCGGGCGGTCGACGCGCTGCGCGGCGACCGGCGGCTCGCGCCGGTGTTCGCGTTGGAGAGCGAGCCGTTCCTGGTGGTGCCCGACCCGAGGCTCGCGGTCCTGCGCGACGCGCCCGCCCGGTTCCGGGCCGTCCGGATCCGGGTGGTCGACCCGTCCTGAGCCCCGAGGGTTCGACCAAGCGGTCAGGACGCCGGGAGGAAGGCGTCGGCGTGGTCGGCGACGAAGGCGGCCAGGGTGCGCGGCGGGCGGCCGGTGACCTCCTCGACGGTCGTGGTGATCTCCGCCCAGCCGGTCCGGCTCAGCGTCGCCTGCGTGGTGGCCAGCTCGGTGGCGAACGGCTCCGGGATCCCCTGCCCGGCCAGCCGCGCGGCCATCTCGGGCACCGGCAGGTCCACGTAGGAGACGGGACGCCCGAGCACGCCGGTCATCGTCGCCGCGATCTCCTCGTGGGTGGGCGACTCGGGCCCGGTCAGCAGGTACGAGCCCGATTCGCCCACCGGCCGGGTCAGCAGGGCGGCGGCCACCGCGGCGATGTCCCTGGCGTCGATGTAGTTCATCCCGCCGGTGCCCCAGGAGCCGTGGAAGCGGTCGCCGCGCACCTCGCCGAGCAGGTTCTGCATGAACCCGGTCGGCTGCAGGACGGCGTGCGGCACGCCGGAGGCCCGCAGGTGCTCGTCGACCTCGCCGTGGGGTCCGGCGCTGAGCGCGGCGCCGGGGGCGGCGTCGCGTACGGAGACCTCGACGATCTGCGCCACGCCCGCCTCGGCGGCCAGGTCGATGACCTCGTTGAGGCGCTCGGCGAACCCGGGGAACGGCGAGCTGTTGAGGAACAGCCGGTCGCCGGGGGACAGCAGCCCGCCGATCGTCTCCGGCCGGGTGAAGTCGCCGACGGCGTGCCGTGCGCCCAGGTCGGCGGGCGTACGCGACACCGCGAGCACGTCCTGGCCGGCGAGCTGGGCGACCAGGGCCCGGCCGATGGAACCGGTCGCGCCGGTGATCACGATCATGATGGCCTCCTAAGTGGAATCTCTTCGTCCGCTTGCCCGGACGGTACACTAAGCGGAAACAATTCGTCCACTTAGGAGGTCGGGACGTGCGCGCGGACGCCAGAAGGAACCTGGTCAAGATCCTCGACGCGGCCGCCCGGGTGATGGCCGAGCGCGGCGTCAACGCGCCCATGGAGCTCATCGCCCGGCAGGCCGGCGTCGGCGTCGGCACCCTCTACCGCCGTTTCCCCGACCGCGACGCGCTCATCGCCGCGCTGGGCGAGCATTACGTCCAGTCGCTGGCCGAGGCCCTGGAGCACGCCGTCGACGGCGAGCGGGACGCCTGGAGCGCGCTGCGGGGCTTCGTGCTGTGGGCCGCCGCCCCCGGCCGCGTCGCGCTGGCCGCCGCGCTGGCCCACCTGCCGCAGGAGGAGATCGCGGGCACGGCGGAGTTCGCCGAGAGCAAGGAGCGCTGGCTGGGGCTGCTCCAGGGGCTCGTCCGCCGGGCCCAGGCCGAGGGCGGCATGCGTCCCGACGTGACCTGGGAGGACGTCGTCAGCCTGCTCAACGTCTTCACCTGCCACCCCGACGGGCTGCCCGCCCCCGTGGCCGCCCGTCCGGAGAAGTACCTGCACCTCATGCTCGACGGGATGGCCGCCGGGGCCGCGACGTCGCTGCCGGGCTGACGGCCCCTGTCCCACGCGTACCGGAGGGCACCTGGAGCCCCTATAAGCAGAGGTAGCGCCTGGCACGGGGGCCCTACACTGATCTGTATGCATACTCCCGATTGACCGGCGGTCGCACGCCCAATCCTCGTTTCCTAGCTCGGGAGTGTCCGCCAACATGATCATCGCCAATGACATCGAGCTGCGCGCGGGCGCGCGCCTGCTCATCGAGAACGCCTCCTTCCGGGTCAACCCCGGCGACAAGATAGGTCTGGTCGGCCGCAACGGCGCGGGCAAGACCACCCTCACCAAGGTGCTCGCGGGGGAGGCGCTGCCCGCCGCGGGCGCGGTCACCTCCTCCGGCAGCATCGGCTACCTGCCCCAGGACCCCCGTACGGGTGACCTTCAGGTGCTGGCCCGCGACCGCATCCTGTCCGCGCGCGGCCTCGACGAGGTCCTGCGCAAGCTGCGCGAGGCCGAGGTCGGCATGTCCTCCGCCGACGAGCGCACCCGCGAGAAGGCCGTCAAGCAGTACGGCAGGCTCGAAGACCAGATGCACGTGCTCGGCGGCTACGCGGCCGAGTCCGAGGCCGCCTCCATCGCCTCCAGCCTCGGTCTGCCCGACCGGGTCCTCGGCCAGACGTTGCAAACGCTTTCCGGCGGTCAGCGGCGCCGCGTGGAATTGGCGCGAATTCTTTTCAGCGGAGCGGAAACTCTCCTTCTCGACGAGCCGACAAACCACCTAGATGCGGACTCAATCGGGTGGCTTCGTGATTTTTTGCGATCTCATCAAGGTGGCTTGGTGATCATCAGTCACGACGTCGGCCTTCTTGAAGCAACGGTCAACAAGGTCCTCCACCTCGACGCCAACCGCTCGGTGATCGACCACTACAACGTCGGCTGGACGGCCTACCTGGCCCAGCGCGAGACCGACGAGAAGCGCAGGAAGCGCGAGCGCGCCAACGCCGAGAAGCAGGCGGGTGCGCTGCTGGCCCAGGCCGACAAGATGCGCGCCAAGGCCACCAAGGCCAAGGCGGCCCAGGACATGATGCGCCGCGCCCACCGGCTGCTGGCCGGCACCGAGGAGGAGCGCCAGAGCGACAAGGTCGCCCGCCTGCGCTTCCCCGAGCCCCTGCCGTGCGGCCGCACGCCGCTCACGGCCGAGGGCCTGTCGAAGTCCTACGGCTCCCTGGAGGTGTTCACCGACGTCAACGTGGCCATCGACCGAGGTCACAGGGTCGTCATCCTCGGCCTCAACGGCGCCGGCAAGACCACGCTGCTGCGCATACTCGGCGGCATCGAGTCTCCCGACACCGGCGAGCTGCGGCCCGGCCACGGCCTGAAGGTCGGCTACTACGCCCAGGAGCACGAGACCCTCGACCCCGGCCGCACGCTCCTGGAGAACATGCGCTCGGCGGGCGGCGAGTTCACCGACACCGAGTTGCGCAAGGTCCTCGGCTCCTTCCTGTTCTCCGGCGACGACGTCGACAAGCCCGCCGGTGTCCTGTCCGGCGGCGAGAAGACCCGGCTCGCGCTGGCCATCCTGGTGCTGTCGAGCGCCAACGTCCTGCTGCTCGACGAGCCCACGAACAACCTCGATCCGGTCAGCCGCGAGCAGGTTCTCAACGCTCTGAGGTCGTATTCAGGAGCAATCGTCCTCGTCACCCATGACGAGGGTGCCGTTGACGCCTTGTCACCGGATAGGGTGATCTTGCTGCCTGACGGAACTGAAGACGCGTGGAGCGACGAATTTTCCGATCTTGTGGCACTTGCCTGATCTTAATTTGAGTGGGTACGGATCTTTTCCCGTGGAGTAGGTAGCCGATCCCGCTGAAATGACTGATCATGGCGGAGTAACGCTGCGGAAGTCCGGCACTACAGGAGGTACTCGTGGCCGAGACACTGAAGAAGGGCACCCGGGTCACCGGGGCCGACCGGGAAAAACTGGCCGGCGATCTCAAGAAGCGCTACGCGCAGGGCGAGAGCATCCGCGCCCTGGCCGCTTCGACCGGTCGGTCTTACGGGTTCATCCACCGCATCCTTAGCGAGTCCGGCGTGACTCTGCGCGGGCGCGGCGGGGCGACTCGAGGCAAGTCCAAGCGCTGACGGCTGCCTCGGAACGTGCGACCGCAGCCGCCCGTCCCTTGTCAGCCGCTGTCGCGCCCGAGCCAGAATCATATTCTGTAAGCTCGGGCGCGACGGTCAGCCTTGGTGGCGCACCCCGTGCGCGACCGGACACAGGGAGCAGGCGATGGCGGAAGCACAGGCACCACAGCGCGGGGGGAACGCGGAGGACGTCTCTGCCGAAAGGCTGGCGGAGATCGGGCTTCGCTATGAGGTGGACGGTGAGATAGCGACGATCACGCTGGACCGGCCGGAAAAGCGCAACGCCCAGACGTTCGCGACATGGTCGGCGTTGGCTCGCATCGGGGAGAGCCTTCCCGAACAGGTGCGCGTCGTCGTCGTGAAAGGTGAGGGACCGTCCTTCTCGGCAGGAATCGACCTGCGGATGTTCACACCGGAGGGAGTGCCCGGACAGGGCTCGTTCAGCTCGGCCGCCGCAACCGACGGCGAGACCTTCGAGCAGCGCATACGTCAGGCGCAGGACGGTTTCCTGTGGCTGCGCCGCCCGGAGATCGTCTCCATCGCCGCCGTGCAGGGGCACGCGATCGGCGCGGGGTTCCAGCTCGCGCTCGCCTGTGACCTGCGGATCGTGGCCGACGACGTCACCTTCTGCATGAAAGAGCCCGCACTGGGCCTGGTCCCGGATCTGACGGGGACCAAACCGCTGGTCGAGCTGGTCGGACTGGCCAAGGCGATCGACATCTGCCTGACCGCCAGGAACGTGTACGCCGAGGAGGCCATGCGCATCGGCCTCGCGGAGCAGGTGGTCGCCGGGGGCGACCTGGACAAGACCGTACAGAACAAGATCGCGGAGCTGCTGTCGACGAACCGGGACGCGGCGGTGGCGACGAAGCGCCTCCTCCAGGGGCGCGGGCGCGCACCCTGGAGGAGCAGAGTGCGGCCGAGGGCAGGGAGCAGGCCAAGCGCATCAAAGCCCTGTTCGGACCGCGTTAGGACGGCGGCCGGAGGCGGGGCTCCGGTTCGCCGTGAGCGGATCGCGGAATCGCCGGAGGCCCTCGCGACGCTGAATCCGGGGGAGGAGGAGGGATCCCCCGTATGGCGATGATGGGAGGGGGCTTCGGCCCTCAGGTCTGGACGTCGCTGCGCCGTGACGGCTCGGTGACCAAGCAGCGCATCGCGCCGGGCACGGTCCGGCGCATCGGCCGGCACGCCCGCCCGCACACCAGGAAGATCGCGGCGTTCCTGCTGCTCGTGGTGGCCGGGGCGGTGATCGTGGTCGCCAATCCGCTGCTGATGAAGGCGATCATCGACGACGGCATCCTGACCGGCCGCACCAACGTGGTGATCGGCCTGGCCGTGGCCATCGCCGCGCTGGCGGTCGTCGACGCCGCGCTGACGCTGGCGCAGCGCTGGTTCTCCGCGCGCATCGGCGAGGGGCTCATCTACGACCTGCGCACCGAGGTCTTCGACCACGTGCAGCGCATGCCGGTGGCCTTCTTCATGCGGGCGCAGACCGGCGCGCTGGTCAGCAGGCTCAACAGCGACGTGATCGGCGCCCAGCGGGCGCTGACCAGCACGCTGTCGTCCGTGGTGTCCAACGTGGTCAGCCTGGTCCTGGTGCTGGGCGCGATGCTGGCGCTGTCGTGGCAGGTCACGCTGGTCGCGCTGGTGCTGCTGCCGATCTTCATCGTGCCCGCCAAGTACGTCGGCCGGCGCATGTCCGCGCTGACCCGCGAGCAGATGCAGCTCGACGCCGAGATGAGCTCGGTCACCACCGAGCGCTTCAACGTGGCCGGCGCGATGGTCGCCAAGCTCTACGGCCGGCCCGAGGACGACGCGGCCACCTACGCCGCACGGGCCGGGCGCGTCCGCGACGTCGGCGTGACCGTCGGCATGTACGGCACGGTCTTCCGGGTCGCGCTCGGCCTGGTCGCCGCCCTGGCCACCGCGCTGGTCTACGGCATCGGCGGCGTGCTCGCCGTCGGCGGCGCCTTCGAGCTGGGCACGCTGGTGGCCCTGACCGCCCTGCTGATGCGCTTGTACGGCCCGCTGACGTCCCTGTCCAACGTGCACGTCGACGTGATGACGGCGCTGGTCAGCTTCGACCGCGTCTTCGAGATCCTCGACCTCGAGCCGATGGTCGCCGAGCGGCCCGGCGCGCGTCCGGTGCCCGAGGGCTCGGTCACCATCGAGTTCGACGACGTGCGCTTCCGCTACCCGGCGGCCGAGGAGGTCTCGCTCGCCTCCCTGGAGTCGGTGGCCCGCCAGGACTCCGGTGGCCCGTCGCAGGAGGTGCTGAAGGGCGTCTCCTTCACCGCCCGGCCGGGCGAGATGATCGCGCTGGTCGGCCACTCCGGCGCGGGCAAGACCACCATCACCTCCCTGGTCTCCCGGCTCTACGACGTCAACGCGGGGGCCGTCCGGATCAACGGGCTCGACGTGCGCGAGGCCACGCTCGACTCGCTGCGCGACACCGTCGGCGTCGTCATGCAGGACGCCCACCTGTTCCACGACACGATCGGGGCCAACCTCCGCTACGCCAGGCCCGGCGCGAGCGAGGAGGAGATCCGCGACGCGCTGCGGGCCGCGCAGATCGGCGACCTCGTCGAGGGGCTGCCCGACGGGCTCGACACCGTCGTCGGCGACCGCGGCTACCGGCTGTCCGGCGGCGAGAAGCAGCGGCTCGCGCTGGCCAGGCTGCTGCTGAAGGCGCCGCGCGTGGTCGTGCTCGACGAGGCGACCGCGCACCTCGACTCCGAGTCCGAGGCGGCCGTGCAGCTCGCGCTCAAGACGGCCCTGCACGGCCGTACGTCGCTGGTCATCGCCCACCGGCTGTCCACGATCAGGGAGGCCGACGAGATCCTCGTCGTGCACGACGGGCGCGTGGCCGAGCGCGGCCGGCACGAGGAGCTGCTGGCGCGCGGCGGCCACTACGCCGAGCTCTACCGCACCCAGTTCAGCTCGGGAGGTAGCCCAGCCGGGTGAGCTCCTGCCGGGCGACCTTCTCCACCAGCTCCAGGTCGGCCGGTCGCAGCCGGGCCCGCCAGGCGCCGACCTCGGGGACGCGCGAGCCGTACAGCGCGATCCTGGACACGCGCGTCTCCAGGAACTCGGTGAGCGCGGCGAGGGTGTCGGCGGGCTTGTGCGCCAGGTCCTCGTAGCGGACGGTGAGGAGCTGCCGCTCGGGCAGCTCCCGGCGCAGCTCGGCGCTCAGCCGCACGGCGCTGCGCCAGCGCAGCGCCGCCTTGCCCGCCGCGGGCATGCCCTTCCACCGGTCGAGGTGCTCGTCCTTGTTGACGCCGAGGAAGGCGTTGGGGAACTCGGTGCTGTCGGAGAGCATCGCGGGCTTGAACCAGGCCAGGCACGCCGGGTCGGCGAGCATGCCGGCGACGGCGTCCCTGCCGTCCCTGATGAGCTGGACGAACCGGGCGTCGGGGAACGCCTGGAGCAGCACGGGCGCGCTGTAGAGCAGGTCGGGGCTGCCGTCGCCGAACCGCGTCACCTCGCCGGGCTCCACGCACGGCCCGCTGCCGGTCACGCCGCCCGCCTCCCGGCACGGCTCGGCGCACTGCCCGCACGACCGCGGGGAGACCTGCCAGGACTCCGCCAGTGCGTCGCGCAGCACGCGGACCGCGCCCGACGTGCGGCCGATGGACGGTTTGCGGGCGAAGGCGTACACGACGTGCGTCACGCTCGCGCGGCCCGTCGTGACGTGGAAGCCCGGGGACCGTTTCAGGGCGCGGGCCAGCAGGTCCGCGCCGGAGTGCGGGGCGCCGAGCAGGAAGACGGGCCTGCGGACCTTGATGCCGTTGACCACGAGGATGTGGGGCGGAAGTCGCATACTGGACCACAAGTGTGACACCGTTTGGCAGGTGAACGAGCCAATCAGCGTTTCGGTGCTTACCCGGGCCCCGGCGCTCCCAGGCGTGCAGGAGTTGACCGATGCAGCAAGGTGACACCGTCGCGATCGTCATGCCGTCGGGGCCGCCCTCACCCGTCCTGTTCGGTCGGGGCGTCGAGCGGCTGGAGGCCCTCGGGCTGAAGGTGGTGGCCGGGACGCACGTGCTCGACCGCCAGGACCTCGACTACCTGGCCGGCCAGGACGCCGCCCGCGCCGCCGACCTGCAGGCCGCCTGGTGCGACCCGGCCGTGTCGGTGGTGTTCTGCGGCCGCGGCGGCTACGGCGCGGCCAGGCTGCTCGACCTGCTCGACTGGGACGCCATGCGCGCGGCCGGGCCCAAGGTGCTGGTCGGGTCGAGCGACATCACGGCGCTGCACAACGCCTTCGCGATCGAGCTGGGCGTGCCCACGCTGCACGGGCCGATGACGGCCTGCGACACGATCGCCGCCGAGCAGGGCCCCGAGCCGCGTTCGTGGGAGAGTCTGCGGGCGGCGCTGGCCGGGGAGAGCGCGACCGTGCGGGGCGACCGGGTGCTGGTGCCCGGACGGGCCGAGGGCGTGCTCACCGGGGGCAACCTGTCGCTGCTGGCCTCGATGTGCGGCACCCGGTACCAGCCCTCGTTCGACGGCAAGCTGGTGCTGCTGGAGGACATCGGGGAGGAGCCGTACCGGATCGACCGGATGTTGACGCAGCTGCTGCAGGCCGGGGCGTTCGAAGGCGTGCGGGGCATCGCGCTCGGGTCGTGGGTGGACTGCGGCGATCCGTACCCGGTGCTGGCGGACCGGCTCGTGCCGCTCGGGGTGCCGGTGGTGGCCGGGCTGCCGGTGGGGCACGGGTCACCACAGATGAGCGTGTGGCTGGGGGAGCTTGGGGCTATCGATACCGAATCGTGCTCCCTGGCTGGTCCGTTCCGCGACGGCGAGCAGGCAAGGTAGGAAGACACCTAAAGGGACGAATCCGACAGAGGGGACGGTGTGTGAGCTTCTTCAGGCGTGACCGGGAGCCCTCCCGCCGGCCGATCGAGGACGTCGACCTCGACTCACTGCTCGGCCTCGTCGCGGAGTCCCTGGGGTTCGTGTGCGAGTTCGCCCGCGACGGCGCGTCGCTGACCCTGCGCGGCGACGGCGTCGCGGAGCTGGTGGTGAAGCTGACCGGGCTGCGCCGCGAGGCCGGGCGCCGGGCCAGGGAGGACTGGCCGGTGCTGGTCTCCGAGCACCTCGCGCACGCCCTGGCCACCGCCGACGAGCGTTACGACGCCTGCGACCTCGACCAGGCCGCGCCCCTGCTGCGCACCCGGGTGGAGGCGGTGGACGAGGTCCCCGACCTGACCCGGGTGGTGGGGCGGCACCTCAACGCCGACCTGGTGGAGCTGCTGACCGTCGGCTCCCGCCTGGTGCGGCCCGAGGAGGCCGGCTGCTGGCCCGTCCCGACGGCCCAGGCGCTCGACCTGGCCGTGGCGAACGTCCGGCGGGCCGAGCGGCTGCAGGTCGAGCGCATCGAGCTGGGCGGCACGCCGGTGACCCGGCTGACCGGCATGAGCCCGTCGGCCGCCACACACCTGCGCTGGCTCGGCGACCACCTCACGGTGCCCGCCGACGGGGTGCTGGTGGTGCTGCCGGACCCGTACACGGTGCTGGTGCGCCCGGTGGACGGCATCGGGGTGGTACGGGCCATCGAGCGGCTGCGGGTGCACGCGGCCCGCACGGGCGGGCTGAGCGCGCAGGTCTACTGGTGGCACCAGGGGCGGCTGACGCTGATCAAGGCCGACATCGTGTTGCAGCAGGGGCAGACGAGGCTGGTGGTGGCGCCGCCGCCGGAGTTCGCCCGCATCCTCGCCCGCCTGGCCGTCTGAAGCCCGCCGGACGGGCCCCCTGAGCCCGGTGACCCAGGGGGCGTCGGATTACGCCTGTCCCACGTAGTCGCGCAGGTGGACGGCGGTGAGCGAGTCGCCCTCCGCGACGAGCTCGGCCGGGGTGCCGGTGAACACCACCTGGCCGCCGTCGTGGCCGGCGCCGGGACCCAGGTCGATGATCCAGTCGGCGTGGGCCATCACCGCCTGGTGGTGCTCGATGACGATGACCGTGTTGCCGTCGTCCACCAGCCGGTCCAGCAGGGCCAGGAGCTGGTCCACGTCGGCCAGGTGCAGGCCGGTGGTGGGCTCGTCCAGCACGTACGTGGTGCCGTTCTTGGCCATGTGGATGGCCAGCTTGAGCCGCTGGCGCTCGCCGCCCGACAGCGTGGTGAGCGGCTGGCCGAGCCCGAGGTAGCCCAGGCCGACCGAGTCGAGGCGGTCGAGGATCGTCCTGGCCTGGCCGCTCGGGAAGAACTCGCGCGCCTCGGCCACCGGCATCTCCAGCACCTCGCTGATGTTCTTGCCGCGCAGCCGGTACGTCAGCACCTCCGGCGTGAACCGCCGCCCCTCGCACGCCTCGCACACCGAGGCCACGTCGGCCATCATCGCCAGCTCGGTGTAGATCAGGCCGATGCCCTTGCAGGCCGGGCAGGCGCCCTCGGAGTTCGCGCTGAACAGGGCCGGCTTGACCCCGTTGGCCTTGGCGAACGCCGTGCGGATGGGGTCGAGCACGCCCGTGTACGTGGCCGGGTTGCTGCGCCGCGACCCGCGGATCGGCGACTGGTCGGCGACCACCACGCCCTCGCGGCCGGACACGTACCCGTGGATGAGGGAGCTCTTGCCCGAGCCGGCCACGCCCGTGACGACGGTGAGCACCCCGAGCGGGATGTCCACGTCGACGCCGCACAGGTTGTGCAGCGTGGCGCCGCGCACCTCCAGATGCCCCTTGGCCGGGCGGACGGCGGCGCGCAGCGCGGCCCGGTGTCCGAGGTAGCGGCCGGTCAGGGTGCCCGAGCCGGGCAGCCCGTCGAGGTCGCCGGCGTAGCAGATGCGGCCGCCGCCGGTGCCCGCGCCGGGACCGAGGTCCACGATGTGGTCGGCGATCTCGATCACCTCGGGCTTGTGCTCGACCACGAGCACGGTGTTGCCCTTGTCGCGGAGCTGGAGCAGCAGGTTGTTCATCCGCTGGATGTCGTGCGGGTGCAGCCCGGCCGTCGGCTCGTCGAAGACGTAGGTGACGTCGGTCAGGCTGGAGGTGAGGTGCCGCACCATCTTGACCCGCTGGGCCTCGCCGCCCGACAGCGTGCCGGACTCGCGGTCGAGGCTGAGGTAGCCGAGGCCGATCTCGACCAGCGAGTCCAGCGTGTCGCGCAGCCCGTGGAGCACCGGGCCGACGCTCGGGTCGCCGATGCCCTTGACGAACTCGGCCAGGTCGTTGATCTGCATGGCCGAGCAGTCGGCGATGTTGCGGCCGTCGATGCGGGAGGAGCGGGCGGCCTCGTTCAGGCGGGAGCCGCCGCAGGCGGTGCAGCCGGTCAGCTTGAGCGCCCGGTCGGCGAAGGCGCGCGCCTGCGGCTGCATCGACTCGCGGTCCTTGGCCAGGTACTGGCGCTTGACCTTGGTGACGAGCCCTTCGTAGGTGAAGTTGCTGGTGCCGTACTTGATCTTGGTGGCCGGCTTGTCGAGCAGGTCCGCCCACTGCTCGGGGGTGAAGTCGCGGAGCTTGGTGTCGGGGTCGTACAGGCCCGAGCCGACCATGATCTGCCAGTACCAGGTGTCCACCGCGTACCCGGGGACCTTGATGGCGCCCTCGTTCAGCGACTTGTCCCGGTCCACCAGCTCGTCGACGTCGACGCCGGCGACCTTGCCGAGCCCCTCGCACTCGGGGCACATGCCCTCGGCGCGGTTGAAGCTGAACGCGAACGGCGGCCCGACCTGCGGGGAGCCCAGCCGGCTGAACAGGATCCGGAGCATCGTGTAGGTGTCGGTGGCCGTGCCCACGGTCGAGCGGGCGTTGGCGCCCATCCGCTCCTGGTCCACGATGATCGCCGCGCTGAGGTTCCGCAGCGAGTCCACGTCGGGACGGGCCAGGCTCGGCATGAAGTTCTGGACGAACGTGGTGTACGTCTCGTCGATCAGCCGCCGGGACTCCGCGGCGATCGTGTCGAAGACGAGCGAGGACTTCCCGGAGCCGGACACGCCGGTGAACACGGTGAGGCGGCGCTTGGGCAGGTCGAGGTCGACGCCGGTGAGGTTGTTCTCGCGGGCGCCGCGTACCTGGATGACGTCGTGGCTGTCGGCGGCGGTGTGATCGGCGGATCGGGTGCGTACGGCGTCGGACTTGGCGCTGGTGGCCACGGAATCCCTTCTTGTCACATCAAATGGGGAGCGGGTAGGCGATCGTACCGTACGCAGTACGGTCGCCGTGGGCTCCGCGGGATCCGGCGATCAGCGGGATCTGGCGATCAGCGACGTGACGAGCGAGGCGGCCAGCGGCAGCAGCGTCAGGCCGGCCAGGAACATCAGCCCGATCGGCCACAATCCCTGCCCGCCCCCGCGCAGCTCGCCCACCACCCCGGCGGCGAAGTGCACGAAGAACGGCGCGGCGGCCACGGCCCCCCACAACGGATGCGGGACGGCCCACGCGGCCAGCCCGGCCAGGACCGCCAGCGCGGCGAAGGCCGGAAGAAGCGCCGGGGAGTCCAGGACGTCCTTCGGCGCGCCGGGCGCGACCGCGGGCGCGGTGAGCACGCACACGGCCACGGCGGCGACGCCTCCGGCGATCAGGATCACGGCCCACAGCAGGGCGGAACGCGGCATCTCACTCCTCACATCGGGTCCTGACGGCCAGCATGCCCGCGGCGCGGACGGGGACACGAGCGTTCGGATACTCAACCCGCCTGAGGAGAACCGGCAAGCGACTGAGCCTCCAGCCGGGCCGCGGCCGCCGCCGCCGGGTCGCCCGCCGCCGTGTACGCCTCGGCCAGGCTGTCCAGCGCCCCCGCCAGGAACTCCTGCCAGCCCCGCGCGCGCCACAGCCGCACCGACTCCTCCAGGTGCGCGACGGCCTCCTCCACCCGGCCCTCGGCCAGGTCCACCCCGCCCAGCACCCACAGCGCGTCGGCCTGGTGGTGGGCCAGCCGGTGGGAGCGGCTCAGCAGCTCGGCCGCCTCGGCGATCGCCCTGGCCCGCGGGTCGTGGTGGCCGGCGTACAGCTTGGCCAGCGCGACCAGGCCCATGGCCTCCAGCAGCGGGTCGCGGATCTGCCGGTAGATGGCCAGCGCCCGCACCATGTACTCCAGCCCGGCCTCGAACTCCTTGGCGTGGGCGTGGGCGAGGCCGAGGAACTGCAGGGTCGTGGCCTCGAAGCGGGGGTTGCCGAGCTTGGCGGCCAGGTCGAGGCCGCGCAGCAGGTGGACGATGGCCATCCTGATGTCCCTGGTGCCGTAGGCGACGGCCATGCACACGTGCGCCCTGGCCTCGCCGCCCTGGTGGCCGCTGCGTTCGGCCAGCTCCAGCGCGATGCGGCCCGAGCGCAGGCCCTGCGCCATGTCGCCCCTGGCCGCCTCGCCCCAGGCGCGCAGCACGTACGCGTCGGACAGGCCGCGCCGCTCGTCCAGCTCGGTGAACATGGCGATCAGGAGTTCGGCGCCGTCGTACTGGGCGGCCATGGCGCCGCCGCTCTCGGTCCAGGTGGTGGCGTGCATGAGGCCGCGCCTGATCACCGCCTCGCCCAGCCGGTCGCCGGCGGCCAGGCAGGCGGCCAGCACCCGCTCGTGCAGCGCCCGCCAGTCGTCGAACAGGCCGCTGACGTCGAAGTAGCGCTCGGCGCAGCAGGCGGTGTCCCAGGCGACCTCGGCCAGGCCGAGCGCGCACGCCTGCCGGATGGCCGCGACCAGCGCGGTGCGCTCGGTGTCGAACCAGGCCATCGGGTCCTGCCGGATCTCCCACGGCGTGCCGTCGGGCGAGTTCCAGCGCGGGGCCGAGCCGTGGATGATGGCCGAGGAGCTGCCCTGGACGCGTTCGGTCGCCTGCTCGGCCAGCGCGAGCCAGCCGCCGAAGGCCCGGCCGAGCGCCGCCGCGACCGCCTCGGGCCGGTCCTCCAGCTCGGCGCGCTCGCGAGCGTACAGGCGGACCAGGTCGTGGAAGCGGTAGCGCGGCTGCCCGGCCGGATCGACGCCGCTGATCAGCACGAGCTGGGTGTCCACCAGCGACTCCACCAGCTCCTCGCCCACCGGTACGGGCAGGTCCAGCAGCGCGCCCGCCACCCATCCGGCGAAGTCGGGCACCTCCAGCGTGCCGAGCAGCCGGAAGGCCCGCCGCGCGGCCGGTTCCAGCCCCACGTAGCTGAGCGCCAGGCTCGCCCGGACCGCCAGGTCGCCGGTCGCGAACTGGTCGAGCCGCCGCCGCTCGTCCTTGAGCTGCCCGGCCAGCCGGGTCAGCGGCCAGTGCGGCCGGGCCACCAGCCGGGCCCCGGCCACCCGCACGGCCAGCGGGATCCCGTCGGAGAGCCGGACGATCTCCGCCGCCGCCTCCGGCTCGGCCTCCACCCGCCCCGAGCCGGCGATCCTGGCCAGCAGGCGCACGCCCTGCCGCAGGTGCAGCACCGACAGCTCGATCAGGGCCGCGCCGGACAGGCCGCTCAGCCTGGCCCTGCTGGTGATGATGACGGCGCAGCCGGACGTGCCGGGCAGCAGCGGGCGCACCTGCTGCTCGGAGGCGGCGTTGTCGAGCACGATCAGCATGCGCCGCTCGGCCAGGCTGCTGCGGAACAGCGCGGCCCGCTCGTCCACGCTCTCGGGCAGCGTGGAGCGCGGCACGCCGAGCGCGGTGAGGAAGGCGGCCAGCACCTGGCCGGGGTCGGCGGGGCTGGCCTCGGCGCCGTGCAGGTTCGTGTGGAGCTGGCCGTCGGGGTAGTGGCGGGCGATGCGGTGCGCGGCGTGCACGGCCAGCGTGGTCTTGCCGACGCCGCCCATGCCCGCGATCACGCACACCCGCACCTGGCCAGGGCCCTGCGGCGGTTCGTCGCCGAGCAGGGAGGTGAGCTGGGCGAGCTGCTCGCCGCGTCCGGTGAAGTCGGCGATGTCGGTCGGGAGCTGGGCGGGGGAGCGCGCCGCGGGCCCGGCGGCGCCGCCGGGGGCCGGGTCGAGGGTGCCGGTGAGGATGGCCTGGTGCAGGCGGTTGAGCTCGGCGCCGGGGTCGAGGCCCAGCTCGGCGGCGAACACCCGGCGGGCCTCGCGGTAGCTGGCCAGCGCCTCGGCCTGCCGTCCTGACCTGGCCAGGGCGAGCATGAGCTGGCGGCGCGGGCGTTCGCGCAGCGGGTGCTCGGCGACCAGCTCGGTCAGCTCCGCGATGAGCACGGCGTGCAGGCCGCGGGCCAGGTCCGCCTCGATCCGGTGCTCCAGGGCCGCCAGGTGCTCTTCCTCCAGGCGGCGGGCGTGGTCGCGGAGCCCGGCGGTGAGGTTCAGCCCCGCGTAGGCGGGCCCGCGCCACAACTCCAGCGCCTGCCGCAGCAGTGCGGCGGCCTGTTCGTGGTCGCCGCCGGACAGCGCGTCGCCGCCCCGGCCGGCCAGGGTCTCGAAGCGTTCGGCGTCCAGCTCGCCGGGGTGTACGGCAAGGACGAAACCGGCGTCGGTGCGGGTGATGCGGTCCTGGCCGAGCGTGCGGCGGAGCTGGTGCACGTACAGGCGGAGGTTGTCGGCGGCGGTGCGCGGCGGGCGCTGCTCCCACAGGGCCTCGACGAGCGTGGCGGGGGAGACCGGGCGGCCGGCCCGGCACAGGAGCTCGGCCAGCAGGGTGCGCTGCTTGCCGACGCCGAGCGGCAGCGGCCCTTGGTCACCCGAGACGTGAAGCGGCCCAAGTACGGCGAACTCCATCGCGCTCCCGGCAAGGACGTTGGTGCACAAGGAAGATCAAAGCTGCTTCAATGTGCATCAACGTCCGACTCCCGTCAACCCTGCGCCGACCGGGAGAAAAGGGCACCGGCGGGAGCCTTTCGTGGTAGCTCCCGCCGGTGGCTCATCCTAGGTCACGGGTGGCCGAAGGCGACCACCGAAAGGAAGTACGCGTACGCGATGCGGCGACATGTCCCCTTGAAGAAGTAGTGGGAGCAGACGCCCCAGTACAGGACGTAGTAGAAGATGTAGTCCACCTGGTACTTGCTATGGACATACCCCATATTTCGCAGGGCGTACCCGTAGTCGTGCATCATGCACGCCTGGCGGAAGTCGTAGCCGAGCGGCTTGTCGGGTGACTTGGTGCAGTAGTCGTAGTACACGCCGCGCACCCACCAGCCGGCCGGCGTCTTCTTCCACTGCACGTAACGCCAGCTCCCGTGGTAGTAGGCGTAGCTGACGCCGCAGTGGTTGAAGGCGAAGTGCCAGAAGTTGGTGCACCAGTACCACTTCCTGCCGTCCAGGTCGGCGTTGGAGGTCGGTGACTGGTTGGCGTAGTCGTAGGCGTTGGCGCTGCCGCCCTCCACCGGGTCGGTCTGCAGGAACCGCCCGAGTTTGGGCTGGTAGAGCCGCACGCCCATGAGGATCGTGCCGTCGGGGGTGTCGGCGGCCCGCTCGGCCGCGCCGTGCCAGCCGTAGCGCATCGCGGGCTGGCCGGCGCGCGGGTTGCCGAACTCGTCGAAGTCCAGCGCCAGCGGCACGCCGTCGGCGTGGACCACGTTGATGTCGTCGTGCAGGTTCGTCAGCTGGAGCCGTACGTCCCCGGTCGCCGAGGTGACCGCGGCCAGGCCGCCGGAGATGGAGTGCACGTTCCTGGTGACCGCGCCGCCCTCCACGACCCAGGCGGGTGTGTCGTCGTCGGCGTCGAAGTGCTCGACCCGCCGGCCGGCCGCGCTCCACGTGCCGCCGGACAGCTGCTCCAGCGTGGTGGTGTTGCGGCGCAGCTCCGGGTCCAGCGTGTACGACTGCCGCACCGCCCCTGACGTCATCCGCCGGACCAGGTCGGTGGTGTAGTACTCCGCCTTCAGCCCGGCCGGCGTGGCCGTGGTGCGGCCGTAGGCGTCGTACTCGTAGCCGGCGTCGGCCAGCCGGTCGCCGCCGTCGTAGGCGTGGTTCTCGGTGACCGCCCCCGAGCCGTCGCAGGCGCTCGTGGTCAGCCCGGTCCTGTTGGAGTTGGCGTCGTAGCCGTAGGCCCGGCGCGAGCAGAGGCCGCTCACGGTGTCGTCCACCGAGGCGATCCTGCCCAGCTTGTCGTATCCGATCTTCTGGGCGGACAGCCCGTTGTGGCTCACCTGCTGGCCGTGGATCGACCAGGTCACCGAGTCGTCCAGCAGCCGCACCCCCGCCGCGGTCCGGTAGACCCGCGAGACCGGCGCGCCGGACGGATCCCGGGCGAGGTCGTAGGACAGGCCGCCCGGCAGGTTCTCGTGGCTGATCGAGCCGTCGACGGTGTACGTGGCGGTGAACGTCCCGGCCACCGAGTCGGTCATGGTGGACAGCGCGCCGCGCACGTCGTCGTAGGCGTAGGTGACCGTCGAGGGCGCGCCGTCGGTCTTCCTGGTGATGCGGTCGAGGGCGTCGTACTCGACCCTGGTCACGCCGCCGTCGGCGTCGGTGTAGGACGTCTGGCGGCCCAGCGCGTCGTACTCGCGGGTGATCGAGGTGCCGTTGGAGGCCGTGGTCCCGACCGCCCGTCCGGCCGCGTCGTAGGTGGTGCTCACCTCGGGCACCGCCGTCCCGGCCCCGCCGGACACGACGGTCCTCACGATGTCGCCCGCCGGGTTGTAGGTGGTCGTCGTGGTCCTGGTCACCCCGTTGGCCGTCTCGGTCACCGACGACACGCGGCCGCCGGGCTCGTAGGCGTACACCTTGGTGACCAGCTCGGCGGGACGGGTGCCGCTGTCGCCGACGCCCGTCCTCGACTTCGTCCGGCACAGCTGCCCGGCCCACTCTGCCTTGCCGCCGCACGCGCCGGTGCCGTCGGCGGTGTAGTACTCGCTGGTCGTGGTGCCCGCGTCGTCGCCCGACGACTTCGGCATCGTGGTGGCGACCACCCGCCCGTCGGAGTCGTACGTCGTGGTCCTGGTGATCGCCAGGCCGCCGGGGTCCTCCACCGTCTTGACGCTCTTGCCGGTGTTCCAGTCGTAGTACGTCCGGCTCGTCCGCACGTCGGCGTCGGAGGCCGCGCCGGGCACGTACGCGCCCACCGCGACCGTCGTGGCCAGGTTCGACACCTTGGCGTCGGCCGGCCGGCCCTCGTCGAAGGTGTTGACCGTGTGCTTCCTGGCCGCGACCTGGGCGCCGTTCAGCGTGACCAGGTGCAGCGGGCCCAGCTCGGAGACCATCCGCTGCCCGTCGGAGCTGTAGGCGGACTCCTCGGCCAGCAGCCGTGCCCGGTCGGCGGGCGAGGCGTTGAGCAGGCCGAGCCGGGTCAGCTCGGCGCCGGCGTCCGGCGTCTGACCGAGGGCGAGCGCCCTGTTGCCGGCCGACAGCGACGACACCGTGTTGCCCTGGGCGTCGTACTGGCTGGTGGAGACCGCGCCGCCGGGCTCCACCCGGTTGACCGTCTGCCCGGAGGCGTTCAGGTAGGTGATCGTGGCGCGGCCGTAGTCGGAGGCGGCCAGGCCGCCGCGCCCGGTGTGGTTGGCCGGCACCTGGTCGGCCGGGAAGATCGCGGTCGCGTCCACCGGGGGGTCGTTCTGCCCCCAGGCGGCCGTGGCCGTCTCGCTCATCCCGTACGGCGCACCCGTCCCGCTGATGGGCACGTCGTAGACCACCGACGTGACCGCGGTGCCGTTCGTCTCGCTCGGCGTGCCGGGCCGCAGCGTCGGGCGGGAGACGGCGAGCAGCATGCCGTCGGCGGCGGTGTCGGCGTTGCCCGCCTTGCCGTAGCCGAACGTCCACGGCAGCTCGCCGGGCGGGGTGTAGCGGTTCACCCGGCCGCCGAGGTCGTAGTCGTAGCGCGTCCTGATGCCGGGGGTGGCCGGGTTCCACTGCTCGCGCAGGCGGCCCAGGTCGTCGTAGCGGTACTCCGACAGGCCCAGCGGCGCGCTCGCGCCGCCCTCCCACAGGCTGATCGCCTTGACCTGCCCGGCCACGTCGCCGAGCTGCGCGCCCGCGGTCGTGGTCGTCGCGTAGTCCAGCCTGATCAGGCGGCAGCCCTGCGGCAGGCTCGCCAGCGTGTCCACGTCGCAGTCGGCCTGCGTGTACGATGGCGCGATGATCTTGATCGGCCGGGCCAGCGCCTTGCCGTCCGAGCCGGTCACCGACTGCCACACGAACGCCGTGCTGCCCTTGCCGCTGGCCGGGTAGACCGCCCGCACCAGGTAGATCGGCGCGGCGGCGTCCACCTTGGCGAACACCGTGCGCTCGGCGGAATTCGTGTCCGACAACGTGTAGCGGTCGGCCGCGGCGTCGAAGGTCAGCTTCAGGCCCGCCGCGTCCTGCTGCGGCTCGTACGAGCCGTCGGCGTTCTTGGTGAAGGCCACCGCCGAGCCCTCGCCGCTCAGCTCGACCGAGGTGGAGGAGGTGGCCCGGAGCTGGGCGAACGTGCCCTGACCCGACTGGGCGAGCCCGGTCGGCGTCCACTCGGTGCCGAAGATCGCCGCCACGCCCGGCAGCGCCGAGCCCTTGCGCGGGTCACGCGAGGAGAACGAGCGCATCAGGCCGATGCCGTACACGTTGGCGTCCGTGGCGGCCATCCTGAAGTCGCCGGTCAGCGTGTTGACCGAGCCGGGGCCGACCGGCTGGGTGGAGGCGCCCTCGCCGTCCCGGTCCACGACCAGGTCCACCGGCTGGGAGGCGGCCGTGCCCGAGGAGGTGACGAACTCGGCCCTGATCTCGATCGAGCCGTCCTCGGCCAGCGTGTGCGTGGTGTCCCAGACCAGCTCGGGCGAGGCGCCCGCGCTCATCGCCACCGGCCAGGCGACCGCCGACCCGTCGGACTTCCTGCGCACGTCGGCCGCCGGCACCTGGTGCCAGGAGTCGGCCTCGCCGCGCCGGTAGGAGAAGGTGACCGCGCTCAGCCCCGCGCTGCCCGTGGCCGACAGGACCGTCCGGCGGGCGGTGGACTGCCCGTCCTTGGGCGAGGTGACCGCCGAGCCGCCCACGTTGAACGCGTACGTCGCCGCCGGCGACAGGTTGCCCGCCTTGTCCTTGACCCACGCCTTGAGGGTGTGCGGGCCGTCGGCGGGCGGCGTCCAGCTCACCGTGTGCGGCGCGCCTGAGCTGGCGGCGGACTGCTGGGCGCCGCCGTCGAACGACCACAGCACCGAGGACGCGTCGGCCGAGGCCGGGGTGATGGTGAACTGGCCGGCCTGACCGGCGCCCTTGGCCCACGCGTCCTCCGGGTAGTCGCCGGAGGAGACTTCCGGGGCGGGCGGCGGGGCGGCGTCCACCGTGAAGGCGAACCACGCCGACCAGGGACCGTAGTCGGTGCCGTCGTGCGAGCGCACCCGCCAGGCGTACGACGTGCTCGCCAGGGCCGTGCCGGCCTTCCAGGAGGCGATGGCGCCGTTCGCCACGTTCGCGGCCGAGCCGCCGGTCACCTTGGTCGCGTGGTCGGCCGTCCAGATCTCGAAGTCGGCCCGCTGCGCCTGCCCGTCGGCGTCGCTCACCTTGGCCGACAGCGTCGGCTGCGCCGCGCCCACCACGGCCGGACTGGCGCACACCGAGCAGGGCGCGACGGCCAGGGCCGACGGCGTGCCCGGCAGCGTGTTGTAGGTGATCGCGATGTTGGGGTTGTTGGCGAAGCGCTTCCAGTAGTAGTTGTCGGTCTCGCTGCCGGCCTTGACCATGAAGGTGACCGACGTGCCGTTCGCGCTCACCACGCTCTGCACCGCGCTGGTGACGTCCCAGCCGACCCAGGCCGCCGGGCAGCTCGACGCGCCGCCCTGGCCGGCCGACGACCAGCCGTAGGCGACGTTCTTGGCGCCGATGTTCAGGTTCGAGGCGGGCTGGTTGTTCCACGTCGTGCCCGAGCCGACGGCCGCGGTCCTGTGCAGCTCGACGTTCCGCGCCGAGCAGGACCAGGCCCACGTCTCCTTGATGTTGAACGTGGCCGCCGTGATGTGCTTGCCGGCCAGGCCCGACAGGCCCATGTTGAAGAACGAGCGCCGCTTGTAGCCGCCGCCGTTGCTGGTGCCGGCCGTCGCGTCGTTCGTCGAGTTCCAGTACGCGCTGGAGGGATAGGCCGAGTCCACGTACGTCCAGCCGGACTTGGCCGAGGTGAAGCTCGGGTCGATCGTCACCGGGTAGACCGTGGCGGGGTCGGCCAGCAGCGCGGCGTCGGGGGTGACGCGCAGCTCGCGGCCCGACAGCCGCACGCCCATCCTGGCCCGCCGGCCCGGCTGGGCGGCCAGCGCCGGGGTGGCCGGGTTGCGGGTCATGGCCGACTCGGTGGCGGCGTCCCACATCTCCGGCGCCGCCGAGCCGAACACCGGCTCGCCCTCGGCGTCGAGGATCGAGACGTTTCCGTGCTTGTCGGTCCTGGCCTCGCCCTTCTTCACCGACGTGGCGAACCTCAGCTCCTTCAGCGCCGGGTTCGCCGCGGCCTGCCGGGTCTTGACGACGAGCTTCTCGGCGAAGCCGTCCACGTCGGCGGTCAGCACCAGGTCCACGCCCGGCAGCACGTCGGGGTAGGTGGCGGTGGCGCCGTCCAGCACCGGCTTGGGCAGGGCGCCGAGCGGCGTGCCGAGGGTGAGCCGGGTGCCCCGCTCGGTGGCGGTGACCAGGGGGCCGTCGCCGCCGCCGGAGAAGCTGTAGGAGACCGCGGCGGCCTTCGGCGCGACCGTGCCGTCCTGGCTCGCCGCCAGCGTCGGGTCGGCGGGCACCCACGCCTCGCCCCGCCTGACCCGGACCGGGCGGTAGCGGTGCTCCTGGGTGACCGTGCCGGCCGGGTCGACGAAGAACTCGTCGGTCTCGGTGGTCAGCGAGACCGCCCTGACGCGCTTGCCGCAGACCGCGGCGGCCAGCCGGGCGGAGATCTCGGTGGGCATCTCGTCCGGGCAGACGACCGCCGCCCGGGCCTTGGCGGGCGCGGGCGGGGCGGCCCGCGCGGGCAGCGGCACGAGGGCCGTGGACGTCAGCAACAGGACGACGAGCGGCGGTAAGGGAGTCAGCCGCCTGGGTTTCTTCAACACCGTCCAACCTCCGCGGGGGGTGTAAGGCCGTTCGGTGCTCAGCGTGAGCAGCGGCTGTATAGGCGGCGTATAGATCCCGTAGGCGGCCAAAACCTGTTGCGGCGCGGCGCGGGCGGCTGTTGTACTTCCCGGCGGCACCGGTCGCCGGACGAAGGAGCGGATCGATGAGGACAGCGTTCATGACCTCCCAGCACAGGACACCCACCTATTCAGAGGGCATGACGCTTCTTGAGATCTCCGCTCACCAGGACGCATCCGCATGTAGATAGACCCGCCCGGCAGGCCCTGCGCCACCTGCGGCCCGCCCCGCGCGCCGCGCTCGCGCTGGGCGCCGCCACCGCCGCGGCCACGGCGCTGCCGCTGGCCGCGCCGCACGTCACCCGCCGCTTCGTCGACGACGCCGTCGCCGGCGCCGGGCTGCGCCACCTGGTCCTGATCGCGCTCGGCTACCTCGGCCTGGCCGCCGCCGGTCAGGCCGCCCGCATGGCCGCCGCCTGGCTCGCCGGCCGCCTGGCCTGGGACGGCACCAACCGCCTGCGCGAACACCTGGCCGGGCACGTGCTCGGCCTCGACCTGGCCTTCCACGCCCGCCACTCGCCCGGCGAGCTGATCGAACGCGTCGACGGCGACGTGGCGGCGGTGGCCGACTTCGTCGTGGCCTTCGTCCTCGACGTCGTGGCCGGGCTGTTGTTGCTGGCCGGTGTGCTCGCCGTCGTGTTCACCGTCGACTGGCGGCTGGGCACGGCGCTGCTGGCGTACTGCCTGCTGGTCGGGCTCGGCATGGCCGGCGCACAGCGGCTCGCCGTGCCGTCGGCGACCCGGTCGCGGGAGGCGAGCGCCGCGCTCTACGGCCACCTCGAAGAGCGGCTGGCCGGGGCCGAGGACCTGCGGGCCAACGGCGCGGGCGGGCACGCGCTCGGCCGCTTCCACCAGGTCGCCGGGGCCTGGTTCCGCGCCGAGTGGCACGGCTCGCGCATCGCCGGCGGCCTGCTCGCGGCCACGAACGTGGCGTTCGCGGCCGGGACCGCGCTGATGCTCGCCCTGGCCGCCTGGCTGCTGGACGCCGGGGCGCTCACGGTCGGCACCGCCGTGCTGCTCTTCCAGTACACCCTGATGATCCGCACGCCGTTCGAGCGGCTGATCGACCAGCTCAGGCAGTTCCAGGGGGCGCTGGCCGGGTTCGCCCGCATCGGCTCCCTGCTGGCCGAGCGGCCCGCGCTGCCCGTCCACGCCGCGCCCCGGCCGCTGCCCGCCGCCGGCGCGCTCGGCCTGCGGCTGGACGACGTGAGCTTCGCCTACCCCGACGACGGCGAGACCGCGCTGTCGGGCATCACCCTCACCCTGGCCCCCGGCGAACGCCTGGGCCTGGTGGGACGCACCGGCAGCGGCAAGACCACCCTGGCCAAGCTGCTGCTGCGCCTGTACGACCCGACCGGCGGCACGGTCGAGATCGGCGGCCTCGACCTGCGCGAGTCCGACCCGGAGTCGCTGCGCCGCCGGGTCGGCGTGGTCACCCAGGACGTACGGCTGTTCGCCGGCAGCGTCCGCGACAACCTCACGCTGTTCGGCGCCCTGACCGGCCCCCGCCACGACGACGCCCATTTGCTGGAGGTGCTGGCCGGGGTGGGGCTCGGGGGCTGGATCGCCGCGCTGCCCGGCGGGCTCGACGGCGAGCCGGGCGGCCTGTCCGCGGGGGAGGCCCAGCTGCTCGCCTTCGCGCGGGCGTTCCTGGCCGACCCCGGCCTGGTCATCCTGGACGAGGCGTCCAGCAGGCTCGACCCGGCCACCGAACGGCACGTCGAGGACGGCGTACGGCGGCTGCTGGACGGGCGGACCGGCGTGCTCATCGCGCACCGGCTCTCCTCCCTGGCGCACGTGGACAAGATCGCCGTGCTGGAACGCGGCAAGCTCGTCGAGTACGGACGCCGCGCCGACCTGGCCGCCGACCCCGGCAGCAGGTTCGGCCGGCTCCTGGACGCCGCGGGGGTGAGCCGGTGAGCGCGCGCAGGGCTCAGGTTCGGCCGGCTCCCGGCCGCCGCCGGGACGAGCCGGTGAGCGTGCGCCGGGCCCTGGGCGTGACGGGCCGCCTGATCGGCTTCGACGTGCGCCTGTACGTGCTGCAGATCCTGCTGTGGCTGCCGGTCCACGTGCTCCCGCTCGGCGGCGGCCTCGTGCTGCGGCAGCTCTTCGACCAGATCAGCGGGCACAGCCCGGCGACGCTGCGGCAGTCGTTGTGGTTGTGCGCGGCGTTCGCGGGCGTCGAGCTGGTACGCGGGATCGTCCTGGTGTTCGCCTGGTCCTACGGCTCCTACTGGTGGGACGCGGCGGCCACGCTGCTGCGCGCCAACGTGCTGGGCTCGGTGCTGACCGCGCGCGGCCCGGTCGCCGCCCGGCTGCCGCGCTCCCCGGGCGAGTCGCTGGCCCGGCTGCGCGACGACGTGGCCGAGCTGGTCGAGCTCGCCGACGAGTCGGTGCCCCTGGCCGGGGGCGTGCTGTTCGGCGGGGCGGCGCTGGCGGTCATGCTCTCGATCGATCCCGTCGTCACCGTGACGCTGGTCGTGCCGATGCTCGCGATCGGCGTGCTGAGCAGGCTCATGGGACGGGTGATCAGGCGGCGGCACCAGCGGGCCAGGGAACTGGGCGCGGGCGTGACGGCCTTCGTCGGCGAGCTGTTCGGCGGCGTGCTCGCGATCAAGACGGCCGGGGCCGAACGGGCGGCACTCGAACGCCTGCGCACACTCAACGCCCGCCGCCGGGACGCCGCCGTACGCAGCCGCCTGGCCACCGACCTGCTGGAGGCCGCCACGGGCACCACGGTCGAGCTGGGCATCGGCGTCGTGCTGCTGCTGGCCGCCGGGGCGATGCGGCGCGGCGAGTTCACCGTGGGCGACCTCGCGCTGTTCACCAGCTACGTCGGCTGGCTGACCGCGCTGCCGCGCACCATCGCCTCCGTCCTGTACCGCCTGCCCAGGGCGGACGTCTCGGCCGAGCGCCTGACCGCCCTCCTCGCCCCCCACCAGAACACCACCGACCTCACCCACAACCACCCCCTCCACCTCCGTGCCACCCCGCCCGCACCTCCGGCGGAGCCGCCCCCGAGCGGCGAGGAGCCGGCCGCGCCGACGCTGGAGGTGTTGGAGGTGCGGGGGTTGAGTGTGCGGCATCCCGGTGGGCGCGGGGTGCAGGACGTGGACCTGACGCTTCGGCGCGGCACGTTCACCGTCGTCACCGGGGCCGTCGGCGCGGGCAAGACCACGCTGGTGCGCGCCCTGCTCGGCCTGCTGCCCCTGGACGCCGGGACGATCTCCTGGAACGGCCGCCCGGTGCCCGACCCCGGCGCGTTCCTGGTGCCCGGACGGGCGGCGTACGCGAGCCAGATCCCGCGCCTGTTCTCGGAGACCCTGCGCGAGAACCTGCTCCTCGGCCTGCCCGCGGGCGACGCCGACCTGGCCCGCGCCCTGGAGCTGGCCGCCTTCGAGGACGACCTGGCCGCCATGCCGGACGGCCTAGAGACCGTCGTCGGTCCCCGGGGTGTGCGCCTGTCCGGCGGTCAGGTGCAGCGCGCCACCGCCGCCCGCGCCCTGGTCCGCGCCCCGGACCTGCTCGTGGTGGACGACGTGTCGTCCGCCCTCGACGTCGGGACCGAGAACCTGTTGTGGGAGCGCGTCGCCCGGCACGGCCCCGCCACGCTGCTGGTGGTCTCCTCCAGGCGGGCCGCGCTCGAACGCGCCGACCAGGTGGTCGTCCTCGACCGGGGCCGCGTCGCGGGGCGCGGGCCGCTGGGGGAGCTGCTGCGCACGTGTCCCGAGATGCGGAGACTATGGAACGGAGAGCCGATCGAGGAACGAGGGAGCACATGAGGATCGACCGCCTGGACCACCTGGTGCTGACCGTCGCCGATGTCGAGGCCGCGGTGCGCTTCTACACCACGGTGCTGGGGATGGAGGCGGTGACGTTCGGCGAGGGGCGGCGGGCGCTGGCGTTCGGGCAGAGCAAGATCAATCTGCACGAGGCGGGCCGCGAGTTCGAGCCGAAGGCGGCCCGGCCCGCGCCGGGCAGCGCCGACCTGTGCCTGATCGCCGCCGACCCCATCGAGATGGTCATGGACGAGCTGGCCCGCCACGGCGTCGGGATCGAGGAGGGCCCGGTGGAGCGGACCGGAGCGCTCGGCCCCATCAGGAGCGTCTACCTGCGCGACCCCGACGGGAACCTGGTCGAGCTCAGCAACTACCTCTGACCGGGCATTATGGATGGTGTGCAAGAGACTGCGACAGCACCCGTGACGGCATCCGCAGCGGCACCCGTGGCGGCGCCCGCCATCGCGTCGCTGGCCGAGCTGGTGGCCGGTGGCGGTGTCGTGGTGCTCAGCGGGGCCGGACTGTCCACCGAGTCCGGCATTCCCGACTACCGGGGCCCGACCGGGCGGTCCCGGCGCGCCGAGCCGATGACGTACCAGCGCTTCACCGGCAGCGCCGAGGCGCGCCGGCGCTACTGGGCGCGCAGCCACGTCGGCTGGCGGCAGATCGGCCGGGCCGCCCCCAACGCCGGCCATCGCGCGGTGGCCGAGCTGGAGCGGCGCGGCCTGCTGGCCGGCATCGTCACCCAGAACGTCGACGGGCTCCACCAGGCCGCCGGCGCGCGCCGGGTGATCGAGCTGCACGGCGGCCTCGACCGCGTCGTGTGCCTGTCGTGCCGCGAACGCACCCCGCGTGCCGAGCTGGAGCGCCGCCTCAGCGCGGCCAACCCGCGCTGGGCCGCCGAGGGCCACGTCAACCCCGACGGCGACGCGGCCCTCACCGACGCCCAGGTCGCCGGGTTCCAGGTGGTCGACTGCGTCTCCTGCGGCGGCCTGCTCAAGCCCGACGTGATCTTCTTCGGCGAGAACGTGCCGAGGGATCGGGTGGCGGAGTGCTTCGCGCTCGTGGGCGGGGCGCGTTCGCTGCTCGTGCTGGGGTCGTCGCTGGCGATCAGGTCGGGGCTGCGCTTCGTCACCAGGGCGGCCGAGCTCGGGCTGCCCGTCGCCATCGTCAACCAGGGCCCGACCGGCGCCGACGCCGACGCGGCGCTCCTGCTCGACGCCCCGCTCGGGGCGACCCTGACCGAGCTGGCCGCCCGCCTCTGACCCCACACCCGCACCCGGCCGGGCCGCAAGAGCGGCACAGGGGTGGCATGGGAGGGCACGCGGGGGCGGCACGGGGCTGGCACGGGGGTGGCGCGGGGGCGGCACAATGGGGGGCATGCCTCCTCGTCCATGCCCCTGTGGTCTGCCCGCGTCCTATGCGGACTGCTGCGGGAGATACCACCGCGGTGAGGGGTCGGCCCCCACCGCGGAGTCGCTCATGCGGTCCAGGTTCAGCGCGTTCGCCGTGGGCGACGAGGCCTATCTCATGGCCACCTGGCATCCCGCCGACCGCCCGGCCCGCCTCGACCTCGACAGGAAGGTCGCGTGGACGGAGCTGGAGGTGCTGGAGAGCACCGGCGGCAGCCCCGTCCACACCGAGGGCACGGTGCGGTTCCGCGCCCACTTCGTCAACCGGCGGGTGCCGGGGGTGCTCGACGAGCACAGCAGGTTCGTCCGGCTCGACGGCCGCTGGGTCTACGCCGGGGTCGTGGCGAGCGGCCGGTAGTCGCAGTCGTACCCGAAGTACCGCGGCCCGGCCAGCTCCAGCCCGCCCGGCGAGGTCCAGCGCGGGTCGCAGGGCACGGCGATGACCGTGACGCGCAGGCCGTAGCGCATGGCCTCGGTGGTGACCGGCTCGCCCGAGTCGGTGTCCAGCACGCAGATCAGGTCGGGCGTGGTGGCCACGATCTCGCCGTCCCGGCGGGCCAGCAGGTGCTCGTTCTGGAAGCTGAGCTCCAGCGTGCCGGTGCCCTCCAGGCGGGCCTGGCCGCGGGCGAAGCCGCCGGTGGTGCGGCGCTCGACGTCCACGACCTTGCCGGTGAACAGCTTCAGGCCGCCCAGCACGTCCAGGGCCGCCGCCACCGGGTCGGCGTGCCCGGCGCGGGCCAGCCGCACGGCCCGGCCCAGGTCCTCGGCCAGCGTCAGCGTGGCCGGCACCAGACCGTCGCGCAGCTGGTCGCCGCGCATGACGGTGTCGGCGCAGGAGACCTGGCAGCCCATCTGCACGCACGCCGCCCTGGCCAGGCGCTCGGCCCACACGTTGGACACCGTCTCCAGCACCAGCGTGTTGCCCTTGTCGTCGGCCAGCGCCATGGGCGTGTTGGGCACGCCGATCAGCGTCGGCAGCACCATCTGGGCCTCGGGGAAGGCGCGGCCCATCGCGTCGCCGTCCACGATCGGCAGGCCCGCCTGCGCGGCGGCGGCGATCGGGATCATCGAGTTCACGCCGCCGACCTCGATGGGCACGATGTGCGTGGCCGGACGGCCGAGCACCGCCTCCAGGGCGCGCAGCGCGGTCAGCTCCTCGGTGCCCGCGGGCAGCTTCTCCAGCAGCACGGTCGGCGCCCCCATGCCCGAGACCGCCACGACGGTCGCGTCCGCGGGCACCTCGTCGATGGCCACCAGCGGCACGGGACCGTGCCTGCGGATGGCCTCGCGGGCCAGCAGCTTGCCCACGTACGGGTCGCCGCCGCCGCCGGTGCCGAGGATCCCGGCGCCGCGCGCCATGTCGTCCAGCCGGTCGATTCCGATCTCACGCATCGATCTTCTCCAGGTCCAGGTCGCCGACGGCCTTCACCCTGATCCGGGTGGCGTCGCCGGGCAGGTAGGCGAGCGGCAGCTCCTCCACGTCCACGATCCGCACGCTGCCCGCGCGGGCGCCGCCGCGCTCGGCGCGGATGATCGCCTCGCTCTTGGCCTCCTCCAGGATGCGCTCGCGCGGGCCGGAGAAGACCCGGTCCACCTCGCCGCCGACCTGGGCGATGGCCGCGCCGACCGCGTTGGCCACCTCGAAGTGCGCCGGGCGGCGCACGTCGTCGAAGCCCGGCAGCTCCTGGATGAGCACGCTGCCGCCGCCGACCAGCACGACGGGCAGCGGCGCGGACGAGGTGCGCATGCGGTCGACCGCCTCCGAGACGCGCTCGGCGATGAGCTTGAGCGGGCGCTGCGGGTCGACGTGGGCGACCCTGTCGCGGTCGCCGATGTCGGCCAGCCCGGCGGCCACGGCCAGGTCGGTGGCGGTCAGCGTGCCGCCGCCGAACACCAGCGCCTCCTCGGTCAGCCGGTAGCCGACGCTGCGCGGGCCGGTGGTGCCGTCCTCGGCGACCAGCGAGCCGCCGCCGATGCCGATCGACAGCACGTCGGGGATGCGGAAGTTGGTGCGCACCTCGGCGACCAGCGCCTCCCCGGCGGCCTCCCGCGGGAACCCGCCGACCAGGATGCCCACGTCGGACGTGGTGCCGCCGATGTCCACCACCGCGCAGTCGGTCAGCCCCGACAGGTACGCCGCGCCGCGCATCGAGTTCGTCGGCCCCGACGCGAACGTGGCCACCGGGTAGCGGCGCGCCTGCTCCACGTCCATGAGGGTGCCGTCGTTCTGGGACAGGAACAGCGGCGCGTCGATCCCGGCCACCCGCAGCGCCTCGCCGAAGGCGGCCACGGTCCGGCCGGCCAGCGGGCGCAGGGCGGCGTTCACGATCGTGGCGTTCTCCCTGGCCAGCAGGCCGACCCGGCCGATCTCGCAGGACAGCGACAGGTGCACCTCGGGGCCCAGCTCGGCGGCCAGGATCCGCGCGGCCTCGCGCTCGTGGGCGTCGCTGACCGGGGAGAACACCGAGGAGATCGCGACCGTGCGCAGGCCGCGCCGCCTGATGTCGGCGGCGACGCCGCGCAGCTCGTCCGGGTCGAGGGGGGAGATGGAGGCGCCGTCGTACTCGCAGCCGCCGTGGCACAGGTAGACCGCGCCCTCGACCGCCCGGCGCAGGCGGTCGGGCCAGTCCACCAGCGGCGGCAGGGCGGCCGTGGCGGGCAGGCCGAGCCGGACGGCCGCGACCGGCTCCAGCCGGGCGGCCTCGACCAGGGCGTTGACGAAGTGGGTGGTGCCGATCATCACTGCGGACACCCGGGTGGCGCCCAGGCCGGCCAGGGCCGCGGCGACGCCGCCCGTGACGTCCGCGGTGGTGGGGGACTTGACGGTGGCCAGCACCTGGCCGTCGTCGCCGATGAGGGCGGCGTCGGTGTTGGTGCCGCCCACGTCGATGCCGATACGCATGAAGGAGGACTCTCTTCTCGGACGGTGGGCGCGGGCCGCGCGACTCTCGGACGGTGAGCGCGGCCCGCGACTCTCAGACGGTGAGCGCGGGCCGCTCGACGGGGACCTCGCGGGTGCCGCGGACCAGGCCGAGCCGGCCCGCGACGACGTAGCCCAGGCCCGCGAGGATCAGGGAGTTCAGGGCGGGGATGCCGATCCACTGGTAGTGGTCGCTGAGCCAGCCGACCAGCGCGGCGGCGGCCCAGATGACCAGCGTGGCGGGCACCCACGTCGGCTCGGTCTCGGGCAGCGTGCCGGTGGCGCGCGAGGCGTCCAGCACCGGGCGCCAGCGGCGCACCACGAAGTACTCGGCGACCATGATCCCGGCCACGGGGGCGTGATGACGCCGAGGATCAGCAGGAAGTCGGTGAAGCGCTCCAGGATCCCGGCGGCGGCCAGCACGCTGCCCAGCACGCCGATGCCGATGGTGACCGCGACCCGGTTGAGCCGCACCCCGACCGTCGACTCCACGGCGTTGAGCAGGCCGAGCGCGGCGGAGTACAGGTTCCAGTTGTTGATCTTCACGGTGGCCGAGATGAGGACGATGACGCCGATCACGCCGGAGGAGGCCGTGATGATCGCGATCACGTCCGAGGACTTGACCGCGTAGGCCAGCAGCACGCCGGCCAGGCCGAGCACGTACTCGCCGAGGGAGATGCCGACGAGGGTCTGCTTGACGACGTCGCCGGTGTTGCGGTTGAACCTGGTCATGTCGGGCGTGGTCACCGCGCCGATGATGTAGGAGCCGGCCACGATGGTGGCGCCGGTCGCGATGCTGATCGGCTCACCGAACGGCGGCGACGCCACCAGCGACCCCAGGTCATGTCGCGAAATTTCCACCCACATCGCCCAGCCGGCCAGGCCGAGGAACGCCGGCACGGTGATGAACGCCGTCATCCCCATCGCCTTGAACCCTCGGATGACCAGCAGCGTCACGCCGATGCCCGCGATCATGGACCACCCCCAGAGCGGCAGCCAGGACATGATCGAGTGCAGGCCCGAGGCGAAGACCGCGGTCTGCACGCCGAACCAGCCGAACAGGCTCAGGGCGATGATCACGCCGATGATCGTGGAGCCGTACCGGCCGAAACCGGTCCAGCGGGCCAGCATGGAGGTGGACAGGCCCTCGCGCATCCCGGCGATGCCGACGAAGATGCACACCACCTCCAGGATCACCGAGCCGAGCGTGAACGCCCAGAACGCCCCCCAGAACGACAGCCCGGCGCCGAGCGTGGCGCCCAGCAGGAACTGCGTCAGGTCGGAGAGCTGGCCGAACCGCTGCACGGCCACGTTGAACCAGGAGTAGCGGGCGGCCTGCGGCACCCGCTCCAGGGGGTAGTCGGAGTCGGTCATGGTGGTCTTCCTTCGCGTCGGGGGGTCGTGGCGGGGGCTCACGAGCGGGGGGCTCACGAGCGGCTGGTCACAGGGCTGGTCTCAGGGCTGGTCACAGGAGTGAGGGCGGTCCGGCGGCGCGGGCGCGCAGCCGGACGAACGGGCCGGGCAGGTAGGCGAGCGGGATCTCCTCCACGCCGATGACCCGCACCCGCCGCGGATCGGCCCCGGCGCGGACGGCCGCCGCCCTGGCCTCCTCGGCGACGGGTTCGAGCGCGGCCGGCAGCGCCGAGCGGTCGGGCAGGCGGACGATGCGCTCGTACTGGCCGCCGACCGGGCTGACCGCCGCGCCGATGGCGCCGGCCGCGGGCCCGTGCTCGGGATGCAGCCCCTCCGGCACGGCGTGCTCACCGCCGCCCACGACCACGAGCGGCAGCAGCCCGGCACCCGGCTGCAGCCGGTCCACGGCCTCGGCCAGCTCCGTCGGGTCGACCGGCCGCGGCACCCTGATCAGCCCGGGGATGCGCAGCCCGACGGGCACGCCGCCGATGTCCGCGCCGCCCACGGCCTCCTCCGGATAGCCGCCGGCCAGCACGCCGACCCGGACGCGGGTCGCGCCCACGTCGGCGACCACCGCGTCACCGAGCCCGGTCAGCGCGCCGGCGCCGCGCAGCACGCTCGCCGGGCCGCTGCCCAGGCTGAGCCCGGGATGGCGGGCCAGATGCTCCAGGCTCATCAGCGTGCCGTCGCCGCGGGTCACGAACACCGCCGCCCCCGGGCACAGGCCCGCCAGCGCGGTGGCCAGCCCGCCGGAGACCGCGCCCGCGAACCCCGACAGGGCGGCGTCCAGCACGGTCGCGTTCTCGCGTTCCAGCAGGCCGAGCGAGCCGAGGTCGGCCGACAGCGCGATCGGCACGTCCTCGCCCAGCTCCGCCCGGACGATCTCGGCGGCCTCACGCTCCTGCTCGCCGTCCAGGGGCGAGAACAGGCCCGCGACGGCGACGGCCTGCGCGGTGCCGGCCACTCCCGCGGCGAAGCGGGCCACGGCGTCGCGGTCGAGGGGCGTGCGGTCCTCGCGGTCGAGGCCGCCGCCGCCGTCCACGACGGCGGTGCCGGCGTTCACCGCGGCGCGCAGGTCGGGCGGCCAGCCGGACAGCGGGCGCACCGCGGTCGCCGACACGCCCGCGATGCGCAGCACGGCCACCTTGCGCAGCCCGGACCGCCTGGTCACGGCGGTGGCGGCCCCACGCAGGCCGACGGCGACCTGTACCGGCTCGCCGTCCATCGGCAGGCGTTCCAGCGCGGCGCGCACGCCGGCCACCGGGTCGCCGGGGATCGAGGCGATCTTGACGGTGGCCAGCACCCGGCCGTCGTCGGCGACGACGGCCGCGTCGGTGTTGGTCGGCCCGACGTCCACCCCGGCCCTCACGCCCCCGCCTCCCGCCCGGTGGACCCGGTGGGGGAGGGGCTGAAGGCCGTGCCCGCCGGGGTTTCCGGCGTCGCGGGGACGGGGGGCACGGCCGGTGGGGGAGGGGTGGGAAGTCCGGTGAGACCGAACGCGGCGGGCCCGGCCAGCCGCAGTCCCTCGGGGGTGTGCCAGACCGGGTCGCAGGGGACGCGCACCACGCTGACCCGCAGCCCGTACCGGACCTGCTCGGCCTGGACGACCTCGCCCGTACGCGTGTCCAGCATCGCGATCACGTCGGGCACCACGGCCAGCGGCACGCCGTCCTCGACGACGGCCAGGAACTCGCTGCCCGCCTGGACGCGGACCAGCCGCCCCTGGTCGTACCCGAGCCCTTCGACCAGGATCGACCCGGACGTCTCCGCGACCTTGCCGGTGACCAGCGGGTCGGGCAGCCGCGTCCCCAGGCGCACGGCCCGGCTGACCGACCCGAGCGCGGTGGAGGCGGCCACCTGGTCGCCGCGCATGATGTACTCGCTGGTCGCGACCTGGCCGCCGAACGCCTCAAGCGAGGCCCGTACCAGCCGTTCCAGCCAGCCGCCGGTCACCCGGTCGACGACGACGGTCCGGCCGCGCTCGTCGCACAGCACGGCCGGGGTGGGCGCGATGCCGCGCAGCTGCATCACCGTCTGGTCCATGCGGGGGAAGGCGCGGCTCATCCCGTCGGCGTCCACCAGCGGCAGGCTGACGCGGGCCGCCCAGGCCACCGCCAGGCAGCCGTTGGCGCCGCCGATCTCGCTGGCCAGCACCGCGCCGACGGGCGCGCCGTACAGCTCCTCGATCTTGTCACGCAGGTAGACGGGCTCGTCGGTGCCGCCGACGCGTTCGGACATCACGGCCGAGGAGCCCGCGGTGCCCACGGGCATGACCAGCAGCTCGGGGTCCAGCTCGGCGGGCTGCACGACGCGTACCGGCCCGTGGTCCTCCAGCGCCTGCAGCGCCGCGGCGCGGGCGATGGTCACGGGACCGCCGCCGCCCGAGCCGAGCACGGCGCAGCCGCGGGCGAAGGCGGGCAGCAGCCCGGTGTCGAGGTCCATGCTGACGAGGTTACGAAGCCGCAGGTCAAGCCGGATGTTCCCGCCGCACCTTTTTGCCGGGCTTCGTGTGCCGATGGCACACTGATGGCATGTTCCTGCTGGAAGAGCTGCGTCCGCTGGCCGGGCCGGGCGTGCCGGCGGCGGCCTCCGGCGTGCGCCTGGTGGAGGACCTGGGCCGGATCGCGGGCCAGCCGCCGGGGTCGGTGCTGGTCCTGACGGGCGCGGCCGCGCGGCAGGCGGCCGGCTACCGCCTCGACGTCGCGCTGCGCGACGCGGCCGCGGCCGGCGCCGTGGCGCTCGTGCTCACCGCGGAGTCCGCGGCGGCCCTGGAGGCCCTGGAGGCCGCGGTCGACCGGAGCGCCGCCGCGCTGGCCGAGCGGGGCGGGGTCGCGCTGCTGGCGGCCGACGGCGACCTGGCGGAGCTGGTGGTGGCCATCGACCGGGCCGTCGCGGGCGACGCCGCCGAGGCCCTGGTCCGTACGGCGCGCGCCGCCGAGGCCGTGGCGGGGGCGGGCGGCGTCCCGGAGCGCATCGCGGAGGCGGCCGGCGCCGCTCTCGGCCGTCCCGTCCGGGCCGAGGGCGGCACGTTCACCGCCCGGACGGGCGGGCCCGCCGGCACGCACTTCGACCGGGCCGCCGGGATCGTGCTCAGGCTCGCCGCCCTGGCCGCCGCCGCGGGCCCGTCCGACGAGCTGCCCGGACGCTCCCGCGCCCAGCTGCTCACCGAGCTGCTGGTCGCCCCCGAGAACCAGGCGCAGGAGCTGGCCCCCCGCGCCAGGGCCCTTGGCCTGCCGATCGACGACTGGCACGTCGTCCTGCGCCTGGAACCCGCGAAGGACCCCGCCAAAACCCCGGACGCCGCCGCGGACGGCCCGGCCGACGGCGGCCAGGAACGCTACGCCCTGCTGGAGACCGCCGCCTCGCGGGCCGTGCGCGCGGCCCGCGAGCTGGGCGGCGCCGCCTGGAACGCCGCGCTCGCCGGCGACGCGCTCATCGTGGTCCGCAGCCAGCGGCGCGACCAGGGCAGGGCGGGCCTGCGCGAGGCGGTGCGCGACGCCGCCCGCCTGCTCGACCGGGTCCGCCCGGCGGGCGCCGAGCTGCGTTGCGGGGTCAGCACCGCCCACCAGGGCCTGCTCGGCCTGCGCACCTCGGCCTCCGAGGCGCGTACGGCCCTGCGCCGCAGCACCCTGCCGCTGGCCACCTACGACCTGGCCGGCCTCGACCGGATGCTGGAGGAGTGGTACGCCTCCGACGCCGCCCAGCACGCCGTCAGGGAGCTGCTGCAACCGATCCTCGACCTCGGCGGCGAGCGGGCCGCCCACCTCCTGGCCATCCTGCGCGCCTACCTCGACCACAACGGCTCGCCCGCCCGCGCCGCCGAGGAGCTGCACCTGCACCGCAACGCCGTCAGCAGGAACGTGCGCCGCATCGAGACCCTGCTCCAGGCCGACCTCGCCGACCCGCGGCAACGCCTGGCCCTCCAGCTGGCCTGCCGCGCGGCCTCCTCCCGCTGAAGGACGGCACTCCGGGACCCCGCTCCCAGCCCGCGTTCGCCCGCCAGGACGAGGAAACCCGGCGGCCGGCTCCCTAGATTCGGTGGCATGAGAAGAGCGCGGCGGACGGCCGCCTGGTGCGCGGGGCTGCTGCTGGTGGCCGCCTGCGCGGGGCTCGGCTACGAGACCGCCGCCCGGCGCGGCGACGCCACCCGCTACCCGCCCCCGGGCCGCCTGGTGAACGTCGGCGGCCACCACCTGCACCTGCGCTGCACGGGGTCCGGCGGCCCGGTGGTGGTGCTGGAGGCGGGCCTGGTCGAGTCCAGCGCGAGCTGGGAGGTGGTCCAGCGGCGGTTGTCGGCCGGGCTGCGCGTGTGCTCCTACGACCGGGCCGGCTACGCCTGGAGCGAGGAGGGCCCGGGGCCGCGCACGGCGGGCCGGGCGGCCGGGGAACTGCGCGCGCTGCTGGCCGCCGCGGGCGAGCCCGGCCCGTACGTCCTGGCCGGGCACTCCTACGGCGGCCAGATCGTCCGCCTGTTCGCCGTCCGGTACCCGGACGTGACGGCGGGCCTGGTGCTGATCGACGCCACCGACGAGGGGGCCGTGGCGGCCATGCGGGTGTCCCGGCCGCTGATGGCCGCCCAGCTCACCGCCAACCAGGCGCTGGCCAGGATCGGCCTGCTCCGGCTGGCCGGGGACCTTCTGGTGCCCGGCGACGCCACCTCCGCGGCGCGCGCCGCCGCCCCCGTCGTCTACGGGCCGGGCAGCATGGCCGCCGCCAGGGCCGAGGCGTGGGCCTCGCTGGACAGCGCGCGGGAGGTCGCCGGTACGGCGGAGGGGCCGGGCGGGCCGCCGGTCGTGGTCGTCATCCCGTCCGGCGGGCCGCGCAGCGCCCTCGACCAGGCCCGACGCGTGGCCGCCCGGTCCACGCGCGGCCGGGTGGTGGTGGCCGGCACCTCCGAGCACTACGTGCACCATCGGCAGCCCGATCTCGTCGTCGCGGCGATTCGGGACGTCGCCGCCTCCACAGAAAGGTGAAACTGGGTCTTGCCGGTTGGGTCAAGTCGGCTTTCAATGATCGGGATACCGGTGATCCTGGAGGAGCCGATGCGTGGCTTGAGGGCGTCCGCAGTCATCTTGATGATCGTCGTCTCGACGTTCCTCGCCTCCGGGCCGTCGTCGCTGCCGGCGGTGGCGGGGCCGGCCGATCCCGAGCCGGCGTCGCTGGTCACGCTCTCCGTGCCCGACAGGGCCGCGATGGAGCGGCTGGTCGCCTCCGGCGCCGACCTGACCGAGCGGGTCCGTCCGCAGGCCGACGGCAGCGTCCAGGTGGACGCCGTGCTCACGGCCGGCAAGCTCGCCGAGCTGAGGGCGATCGGCGTGGGCCTGGCGTCCGGCACGCCGCCCGCCGCGCGGCAGGCGCCGTCCGCCACCGCCGCGCAGGACCAGATCGTCATCGAACGGGCCGTCTGGTACAAGTCCCGCGACGGGTACTTCCTGTCGGTCGAGGCCAGCAGCAGCGCGGGCGAGACGGCCGCACTCACCGCCACCTGGACGGGCCGCCGCGGCGCCACCGGCCAGGTCGCGATGGTCCCGTACGTGGACGCCGGCGCCTACCTGGGCCACCAGTTCAGCACGCCCGCCCCGGTGACGGCCGAGCCGCAGCGCGTCACGGTCACCTCGGCGACCGGCGGCAAGGCCGAGGCCCGCGTCCGGGAATGGCCCGACAGGGAGCGCCCCGACCACCGGGCGCCGGGCTACCAGAAGGACTTCGTCACCCAGTACATGCCGCCCGCCCAGCTCAACGAGCGCATCCAGGCGCTGCACCGGCGGTACCCGGCCCTCACCGACGTCATCCCGCTGCCCAACCTCACCAACGGCTACCGCCGCCGCGCCCAGGCGCTGATCGGCACGCCGCCCGGCGCCGCGATCGTGGCCACCTCCGACGCCTACGGCTCCGAGGGCGGCAACGACCTGTCCGTCGAGCTGGCCGCCCCCGGCGCGCCGGACCGGCCGATCCAGGTGAGCGTGGCCGGCAGGCAGGTGACGGTGAGCCTGGCCACCGACGGCTCCGGCACGCCGGTCAGCACCGCCGCCCAGGTCGTCGCCGCGATCAACGCCACGGCGGGCACCGGGCTCAAGGCCGCCGCCTACCGCACCGACCCCGGCGCCGGTGTCATGGCCGCGGCCCCCGCCACCCGGCTCACCGACTCGCTCAAGGCGCCCGCCGACGTCTCCCGCAAGCCCATGCGGGTGCTGGCGCTGCGCGTCGGCGTCCACCGCGACGGCTCGCGCACCGGCGTGCTGGCCTACGCCCAGGAGCACGCCAGGGAATGGGTGGCGCCGCTGGTCACCGTAGAGGCCGCCGAGCGGCTGCTGCGCAACTACGCCCGCGACCCCGCCACCCGCAGGCTGCTGCAGCGCACCGACATCTTCATCGTCCCCACCGTCAACCCCGACGGCGCGAACTACAGCTTCTACGACTTCAACGGCCAGCGGAAGAACATGACCAACCACTGCCCGGCCGCGCAGTCCGACCCGGCGCAGCGCAACACCTGGGGCGTGGACGTCAACCGCAACTACGCCGTCGGCTCCCTGTCGGACGGCTACTTCGGCGCCTCGGCCAACTGCCAGAGCGGCACGTACGCCGGGCCGGCCGAACATTCGGAGCCGGAGAGCCGCAACGTGATGTGGCTGGCCAAGACGTACCGCAACATCCGGTTCGCCATGAACGTGCACAGCTACGGCGGGTACTTCATGTGGCCGCCCGGGGCGTACAAGCTCGACGGCCGGGTGGCGCTGCCCAGGCCGAGCGCCCAGGAGGAGGCGTACTTCATGCGCTCGGCCCGCACGATCGAGCAGGCCATCGCCGCCGAGCGCGGCACGGTCATCTGGCCGCAGCAGACCGGGCCGGTGACCGACGTGCTCTACTCGGCGGCCGGCAACTCCGCCGACGAGCTCTGGTACGACCACGGCATCTACGGCTGGGACTTCGAGGTCGGCGCCGACCTGTGGAACCCGACGGCCCGGACGTGGGAGGGCGTGGGCTTCCAGCCGCCGTTCGAGGAGGGGCACGCCGAGGCGATGGAGTTCGCCGCGGGCCTGATCTCGCTGGTGGGGGTGGCGGCCGACTACCGGAGGCCGTGACCGCCGCGCGGTTCGTGCCCAGGTCATGGCGTTCGCGGGGGCCGGGAATGCCCGCGCGTTGCCCGGGGTTTACATACGGACACCCGCGCGCCAGTGACCTGGGCTTTTGCCCATGTTGGGGTTGCTTGCCCGGGGTTTACGGTACAGGGGTAGATCTTTGCCTGTTTTAGGGTGTTTGGTTTGCGTTTGTCCGTTTCTTGGGTTAGTGTTGTACCTATCGGCGGGTGAGTGACCCATTCGGGTCCGCCCCCATTGCGCTCCACGTAGCGACCGATGGCGTTTGTGCCCGGCTACGACCTTCATGTCTTGTCTGAGTCAAGCGAGCGCATGCCCCCCTGATGATCGATGTCACCAAGGAGACTGCTGATGACTGCTCGCCTGCGTTCTTTCGCCATGCTTTCGGCCGCTGCTCTGTCGGCGCTGACGATCGGTGCCGCCGCGCATCCGGCCAGCGCTGATGCGGATGTGAGCGGTCGGGGTGTGCTGGCCGGTTCGACGACGGCTTCGTATTTCTGGGACGACTCCTCGGGTCGTGCTGGTGACACGGGTCTGCCGGCGGCCGGTAAGCCGATGCAGAAGGGTCTGGCGGCTTCGCCGTCGTGGCCGCTGATGACCGAGGGTTACGTGGTCTACCAGGGTAAGAAGCTGCCGTTCTTCGTGGGTGACCGTGGTCCTGGTGACCCCTCCAGTCGTGGGGTGATGCTGGACCTGGACGCCAAGACGTTCGCCGAGCTGACCGGTGGCCGGTTCAACCCGGACACGCTGGGTGTGGACGGTGTGAAGGGCGAGGGTCACATCAAGATCCAGTATGTGGTCACCAAGTGGGGTGACGGTGTGGGCAGGAAGGCTGCTCCGGTGGCGTTCGACACGGGTGCCTGGCGTCAGCAGGACACCGGCACGGCCCCGCTGTCGGTCAAGAAGTAACACGCACGCACGAGTGAAGGGCGTTCCCCGCGGGGGACGCCCTTCTCGCATGTCAAGGAACGGCAAACGCCGCCCCCGCCCAGCGGCCATACTGGCTCACCTGACGACCCGGAGTGACGGACGGTGACCGTAAGTGATGGAAACGGGGCCTGACGAGGCGCTGAACTTCGCCGTCCTGCGCGTGCGCGGCCCCGAGGGGGACGTGGCGGGCGCGGGCTTCCTCATCGCGCCCGACCGCGCCCTGACCTGCGCGCACGTCGTCTCCGGCGCCCTGGGCCAGGCCGACGGCCCGCCCCCGCCGGGCGCCTGGGTCACCGTCGAGCTGCCCTTCGCCGGCGAGCACGCGCCCGTGCGCGCCCACGTCGAGCACTGGGTCCACACCGCCGCCGACGGCTCGGGCGACATAGCCGTCCTGCGCCTGGACGCCGCGCCCCCGGGCGGACGCCCGCTGCGCATGGCCGAGCCGCGCAGCCTGTGGGGCCACCGGGTCGTCGTGGCCGGGTTCCCGCACGGCCTGCGCGGCGGCGGCTGGCACACCGGCCGGCTGCTCGGCGGCACCCAGCAGGGCTGGCTCCAGTGCGCCCCCGACGACCCCAGCGGCGTGCCGATCGAGAGCGGCTTCAGCGGCAGCCCCGTCTGGGACGTCGAGCTCGGCGACGTCGTCGGCATGGTGGTCGCGGCCCAGCCCGGCGGGCCCCGCCAGGCGTTTGTGATCCCCACCCGGTCGCTCACCCGCGCCGTCCCCGCCCTGGCCGCGACCGTACGGCCGGCCTCGCCGTTCCGCGGGTTGTCGGCCTTCCGCGAGGGCGACGCCGCCGTCTTCTTCGGCCGCGACGTGGAGACCGCCCGGATCGCCCGCCTCCTCCAGGCCCACCCCGAGGTCACGCTCACCGGCCCGTCCGGCTGCGGCAAGTCCTCGCTGGCGCTGGCCGGGGTGGTGCCCGCCATGCGCCGCCAGGGCTGCCAGGTCGCCGTCCTGCGGCCCTCGGCCGTGCGGTCCTGGCCCGACGCGCTGGCCGCCGAACTGGCCGCCCTGTCGCACCCGGGCCTGACCGGGGCCGACGCGCTGGCCAGGGCCGACGCGCTGCGCGAGCCGCTGAGGAACGGCCGGCTGCCCGACGTCGTCGCCCAGGTCCTGCGCGACACCGGCGCCACCGGGCTGCTGCTCGTCGTCGACCAGGCCGAGGAACTGCTGGTCGGCGACCCCGAGCAGGTGGACGAGGCGGCCGGGGTGCTGGCCGCGGCCCGCGCCTGCCCGGCCGTCCGGGTGCTGTTCACGCTGCGCGCCGACTTCCTGCCCGCCGCCCTGTCCCATCCCGCGCTCGGCGGCTCGCTCGGCCGCGAGACCTACGGGCTCACCCCCATGACCCGCGACCAGCTCCGGCAGGCCGTCGAGGCGCCGCTGGACGCCGTCCCCGCCGTGACGTACGACCCCGGCCTGGTCGACCGCATCCTGGGCGACGCCGGCAGCGCGCCCGGCGCCCTGCCGCTGATCGGCTTCCTGCTGGACCGCCTCTGGCACGAGCAGCAGGGCGGCCGCATCACCCACACCTCCTACGAGGCGTGCCGCGGCGTACGCGGGGCCCTGGGCGCCCAGGCCGAGCAGGTCTGGGCGGCGTGCGTGCCCGAGCAGGACACCGCGGCCGGGGAGGAACTGCTGTCCCGGCTCGTCCGGGTCGCCGCCGGCGCGCACGCGCCGCTGCGCCGCCGGGTCACCCGCGAGGAGGCGGGGGAACAGCGCTGGCTGACGGCCGGCCGGCTGGCCGCCGGGCGGCTGCTCGTCATGGACACCGGCGAGGACGGCCGCCAGACCGTGGAGCTGGCCCACGAGGCGCTGATCACCGAATGGCCCCGGCTGGCCGGGATCGTGGCCGCCGACCTGAAGTTCCTCGAATGGCGCGACCTGCTCCACCAGGACATGGGCCGCTGGCGGCAGGCCGACCGCGCCCCCGACCGGCTCCCCGGCCCGCCCGAGCTGGCCGCCGCCGCCCGCTGGCTCGCCGAACGCCCCGGCGACCTGACCGAGGACGAGCGCGACTACCTGGACCAGGGCCGCCGCCGTCAGCAGCGGCGCACGCTGCGCCGCCGGAGCGCGATCACCGGCGCGGGGGTGGCGCTGCTGACGGTCGTCTCGCTGGTCGCCTGGACGTTCTACCAGGGCCGGATCGGCGAGCAGCGGGCCGCCGAGTCCCGCTCCCGCGCCCTGGCGGGCGCCTCGGCCGACCTGGCCGAACGCGACCCCGAGCTGTCGTCGCTGCTGGCCGTCGGCGCCTACCGTTCGGCGCCCACCCAGGAGGCCAGGGCCCAGCTCCTGCAGCGTTACGTCGAACACCGGTACACCAAGGGCGTGGCCACGGGCGCGCTCGGCTCCATCACGGCCGCCGACGCCAGCGACGACGCGCGCGTCCTGCTGGCCACCACCACCTCCGCCTCCGGCCGCGCCACGCTGTTCACCCGCGGCCCCGACGGCCGCTACCGGCCCGCCCACCTGCCCGACCGGGGCGGCACCAGCCGGCCCGCCGTCTCCGCCGACGGCGGCCTGATCGCCTACGCCCTCGACGACGGCGGCGTGGTCTGGCACCGTGTCGACCCGCGCGACGGCGAGCTGCTCGACCAGGGGCACGTCCTGGCCCGCCAGGACCGGCCGGCCCCGGCCGACGGGCTCGCCGCCGACGAGCCCGCCGCCGACGTCAGGGCGGACGGCGACGACGGCTGGATCGTCACCGCGGGCCCGAAGAAGCTCGTGCTCCAGTCGCTCGGCACCGACGGCACGCCCCGCACCTGGGTGTACGACCTGCCCGCCGACCTGGTGCGCTTCGGCCCCGACGCCACCACCCTGGTCGTCCGGGAGAAGGGCGTGGCCAAGGTGTTCAGCAGCAAGGGCAGCCCGGTGTGGCGGCAGCTGACTATCCGCGAGCTCGGCCCGGCCGACGGCCTGGCCGTCTCCGGCGACGGCGCCACCGCCGTGACCTGCCGGACCAGCGACGACGGCCGCGCCGCCACGTACACGGGGTTCGCGGTGCGCGACGGCGAGCGGCTGGGCGGCTTCCAGGCCGGACGCCCGTGCGGCGCCTTCGTCGTCGACCGGGAGGGAAAGCGCGTGGCCGAGCAGGGCGCCTCCGGCTGGGAGCTGGTCGACCTGGCCGGCGGCCTGACCCTGTCGCGCACCTGGATCGACGCCCAGACCAGCGCCGCCCCGGTCGCGCTGGTGGGCGCGCCCGGCGCGCAGGAGCTGCTCACCAGGTCGCCCGACACCCTGGTGCTGACCGCGCTGCGCGACGGCGAGCAGCTCATCGGCAACCCGGCGCTGCTCCAGGGCGGCACCCGGATGGTCGCCCAGGCCGACGGCGGCGCCCGGCTGCGCCTGATGGAGACCGGCGAGCCGCAGCGCACCCTGGCCGACGTCTCCCGCGCCAAGAGCCCGAAGGGCCTCGACGCCGACGGCGACCCCGTCGTGGACGCGTCAGGACGCCTGCTCGCCGACGCCGTCACCGCCACCAGGGTCGCCATCCGCGCGCTGCCCTCGCTGTCCCCCGTCACCGAGGTCACCACCGCCCGGCCGCCCGAGGGCACGCACCTGACCTACTTCTTCAAGGACGGCGACCTGTTCACCTTCGCCGGCCGCCGCCTGGAGCGCTGGGAGCCCGCCACCGGCCGCCGCAAGAGCGCCTTCGACGTCGCCGGCCCCGGCACGGTGGTCACCGAGGTGCAGGTCAGCCCGTGGAACGACGGCCACCTGATGGTCGCCGTGCAGGGCGCCGACCACCTGCGCACGATCGACCTGCGTACCGGCGAGGAGGTCAAGGACCGCCGGCTGACCGTGGGCTCCGACGTCGTCAGCGGGTTCGTCTTCGACCACGCGGGCACCCACCTGCTGCTGTTCCGCAGCGGCATGCTGCCCGAGGTGTGGCTCACCCACCCGCTCAGGAAGGTGCTCGGCCCGCTGCGCTCGTCGGGCGAGAACATCCGCGGCGGCGAGCGCATGACCTCGATCATGCCGGAGAACGCGGGCCGGCTGTTCCTGTTCCGCGAGCGGGAGATCAGCGTCTTCGGGCTCGGCGAGACCGGGGTGTCCTACGAGGAGGGCTACACCTTCCGCCAGGCCCAGGACTTCCTCGACATCTCGCCCGACGGCTCGCTGCTGCTGCGCCTCAAGGGCGGCGACGGCGCCGCGGGCTACTCCACCGACCTGCTCCGGCTCGACCCGGACACCTGGCGGGGGCGGCTGTGCGAGGTGTTCGGCCGCCGCTTCACGCCCGGTGACCGGCAGCAGGTGCCGATCACCCTGCCGGACGCGGTCTGCTGACCGTCACGGCTTGCGCCCGACCCCGCCCAGGAAGGTGTGGTACGTGATGCCCAGGGCCGGCCGGTAACCCGGCTCGGGCCGCCACTCGGCCAGCGGCACCAGGCCGGGCTCCAGCAGCTCCAGGCCGTCGAAGAAGCCGAGGATCTCCTCGCGGGTGCGCCACCGCCCGGTGCCCATGGTGTCGTTGAACAGCCGCTCGGCCTCGAACGCCTGCCGCGACACCTCCGGGCGCTCCTCCATCGGGTTGTGGAAGTGGGAGACCGCGACGTGGCTGCCGGGCGCGAGCCGTCCGGCCAGGCGTGCGGCGATGCCGGCCGGGTCCTCCTCGTCCGACAGGTGGTGCAGGATCCCGAACAGCAGCAGGCCCACCGGCTCGTCCAGGTCGAGGAGCTGCCTGGTCTCGGGATGGTCGAGGACGTCGTCGGGCCGGCGGATGTCGGCCTCGATGACGGTGGTGCCGTCGTCGACGGCGAGCAGGGCCCGGCCGTGGACCAGCACGATCGGGTCGTGGTCGACGTAGACCACCCGGCAGCCCGGCGCGGCCGCCTGGGCGATCTCGTGCACGTTGCCCTGCGTGGGCAGGCCCGACCCGATGTCCAGGAACTGCCGGATACCGGCCTCGACGACCAGGTCGCGGACGACGCGGGCCAGGAAGTCCCGGTTCGACCGGGCCGCCTGCGGGGCGTCCGGGGCGATCCGGAGCGCCATCTGGGCCACCTCGCGGTCGATCTCGAAGTTGTCCTTGCCGCCGAGCATGTAGTCGTAGACGCGGGCGACGCTGGGCTTGGTGGTGTCCACGTCGAGGGCGGGCGCGCCCTGCTCGTCGTCGGCCACGGTCGGCTCCTTCGGTTGCGTCGGTCGAGTCCGGCTGGCGTGATCATACGTCCCGGGGCGCGGAAAATCAGGCCCAGGCCGGGCCGTACGGGCTACGGGATTCCGGCGGCCCGCGTTGACATGATGAGCCCATGACGATCGAACCACTGGCCCCGGACACCCTCCTCACCACCACCCGCAGCGTGCGCAGGCGCCTCGACCTGTCCCGCCCGGTCCCGGCGGAGCTGGTCCGCCAGAGCCTGGAGGTCGCGCTCCAGGCGCCCAGCGGCAGCAACCGGCAGGGCTGGCACTGGATCGTGGTCACCGACCCCGAGCGGCGCAAGGTGATCGGCGACTACTACCGGCGGTCGTGGAACAGCTACCACACCTCGGACGGCTCGGCCCACTCGATGTTCCGGGACGACCCGGCCCGCGCGGCGGTCCAGGAGCGCGTCAGCGGCAGCGCCGCCTACCTGGCCGAGCACATGGGCGACGTGCCGGTGCTGGTGATCGGCGCGATCGAGCTGCCCGGCGGCCGCCTGCCCGAGGGCAACCAGGCCGGGCTGTGGGGCTCGCTGCTGCCGGCCGCGTGGAGCTACATGCTCGCCGCCCGCGCCCGCGGCCTCGGCAGCGCGTGGACCACCCTGCACCTGGAGTACGAGAGCGAGATCGCCGAGCTGCTCGGCATCCCGGCCGAGGTGCGCCAGGGCGTGCTGCTGCCCACCGCGTACTTCACGGGGGAGACCTTCCGGCCCGCCGCGCGGCAGCCGCTCGACGAGGTGCTGCATCTCGACCGCTGGTGACCCGGCGACCCTCCGGTGGCGCCTAACGTGAAGACATGCGCCTGACCGCCTTCACCGACATCTCCCTGCGCATCGTCATGCGCCTGGCCGTCGCGCGGGAGCGGGAGCCGCTGACCACCCGCGCGGTCTCCGGCATGCTCGCGGTCCCGTACACGCACGCGGCCAAGGCCGTGGCCCGGCTGAGCGAGCTCGGCGTGGTGGAGGCCAGGCGCGGGCGGGGCGGCGGGTTGGCGCTCACCGCACAGGGGCGGGCGGCGTCCGTGGGGGCGCTCGTCCGCGCCCTGGAGGCGGCCGGCGACGTGGTGGGCTGCGAGGACGACCCGCCGTGCCCGCTGCGCGCCGCCTGCCGCCTGCGTACGGCGCTGCGCCAGGCGCAGGAGGCCTTCTACGCCTCGCTCGACACGGTGACCGTCGCCTCCCTGGTCGACGCCCCCACGGGCCCCGCGCTGCTGTCGCTGACCACCCCCGGGGAGAGGGCCGCCGTCACCGCTCCGTAATATGTATCTCAGATACCAATTTTCTGAGCGGCGGTTTCGTGCTGCCTTCCCCCTCTGGAGGTCCCCCATGTTGTCCGATGAGTCGGCGGCGGTCGTCCGCGCCACCCTGCCCGTCGTCGGAGCGGCCCTCGACGACATCACGGCCCGGTTCTACGACACCATGTTCGCCGACCGCCCGGAGCTGCTCGACGGCCTGTTCAACCGGGGCAACCAGCGCAACGGCGAGCAGCGCAGGGCCCTGGCCGGCTCGATCGCCGCCTTCGCCGGCGCGCTGCTCGACCACCCCGGCGAGCGCCCCGACTCCCTCCTGGCCCGCGTCGCCCACAAGCACGCCGCCGTCGGCGTCACCGACGACCAGTACGTCATCGTGCACAAGTACCTGTTCGGCGCCATCGCCGAGGTGCTCGGCGACGCGGTCACCCCGCAGGTCGCCGCCGCCTGGGACGAGGTCTACTGGCTGATGGCCGGGGCGCTGATCGCCATGGAGGCGCGCATCTACGCCGAGGCCGGCGCGAGGGAGGGCGCCACCTGGCGGCAGTGGCGGGTCGCCGAGCGCCGGGAGGAGACGGCCGACGCGTTCTCACTGGTCCTGGCCCCGCTGGGCGACGAACCCGCGCCGGCCGCGCTGCCCGGCCAGTACGTCAGCGTCCGCGTCCGCATGCCCGACGGCGTCCACCAGCTCCGCCAGTACACGCTGTCCGGCTCCGGCGCCGACGGCCTGCGCCGCATCACCGTCAAGCGGGACGGCGAGGTGTCGGCGCTGCTGCACGACACCGTCCGGCCGGGCGACGAGCTGACCCTGTCGGCGCCCTTCGGCGAGGTCACCCTGGCCGGGGGCGAGGCGCCGCTGGTGTTCGTCTCGGCCGGCATCGGCTGCACGCCGATCGTCGCGATGCTGGAGCACCTGGCCGCGGCCGGCGACGACCGGGACGTCCTCGTCCTGCACGCCGACCGCTCCGAGGACGGCCACGCCCTGCGCGCCGACATGGAACGCCTGGCCGGCGCCGGAGGCGTCTTCTGGTACGAGGAGGGCGACGGCCCCCGCACCGGGCGCATGGACCTGACCGGGGTGGAGATCCCCGAGGGCGCGGTCGTGTACATGTGCGGCCCGCTGGCCTTCATGCGCGACGCCCGTGCCCAGCTCATCGAGGCCGGCGTCGCGCCCCGCGACATCCATTACGAGGTGTTCGGCCCCGACCTCTGGCTGGCCGCCTGACCCACGGCGGTCGCAGGTGGAAAACCGGTTGCCCGGCGATGGGGGCGGCCCTACCTTGTGACCGTCGTACGTCGACCGAGAGGACTTCACTTGCTGGGCGCCCGCGTGCACGCATACCTTCGAGCGGCGGCCGGAACCGGGGCACACCGGGCCGGGCCGTTCCTGATCCGCTTCGACGAGCACGACGACGCGCCGCCGTTCAACTACGCCATCCCCGACGACGACCTCGCGCCCACCGGCGAGCAGGTGGCCGCGCTGGCCGCCGCCTTCCGCGAGCGGGGCAGGACACCCCGGCTGGAGTACGTGCCGCAGGTCGCGCCCAAGGTGGAGGAGGCCCTGCTGGCCGCCGGGTTCGCCGCCGAAGGGCGCTTCCCGCTGCTGGTGTGCCCGGCCGGGTCACTGGCCGAGCCGCCCGCCGACGCCGCCGTACGGCTCGCGCTGGTGACCGACGACCCGGGCCTGTGGCAGGTCGCGCGGGTGATGAACGCGGCCTTCGACGCGCCCGAGGCCAACGAGCACGACGTCGCGCGGCTGCGCGGCGTGCTCGGCCGCGGCGGTCTGGTGGCCGCGGCCACCGACGCCGCCACCGGCGAGGTCGTCGGAGCCGGCCAGCTCGGCGGCCCCCAGGAGGGCGTGGCCGAGATCGCCGGCATCGCCGTGCGTGACACGCACCGGCGGCGCGGCATCGGCGGAGCCGTCACCGCCCTGCTGACCAGGGCGGGCGTCGAGGCCGGCATCACGATGCCGTTCCTCACCCCGGCCGACGACGCCGCGGGCCGCGTCTACGCCCGCGTCGGCTACCACAAGGCGGGCGAGGTCCTGCACATCTCGGCCCCCTGAACCCTCTCGCCGGCTCAGCCGCAGTCGCAGCAGCCGCCGCAGTCGGGGCAGTCGCAGCTGCTGCAGTTGTCCAGGTAGCAGCGCTCGCAGCAGGGCCGGCCCGCCTTCTTGCTCCACCTCGGCCGCCAGAGGCCGCAGGTCAGGAACGTCGCCACCCCCGCCCCCGACTTGCGGATCCAGCCGGGACGCCGGTAGGAGGCCGCGCCGAACCCGCGCTCGACCGCCCGGCGCACCTCGGCGCCGAGCAGCCGCTCCACCAGGTGCCGCTCGGCCAGCTCCAGGTCGGCCACGGCGAGGGCGAGCCCGTGGGCGGCGTCGTCGCAGAGCCGCCGCGCCCGCTCGCGGCCGGTGCCGGTGGCGGTCAGCGGGTTGAACGCGCCCCGCTCGTCGTCGGCCGCCTGGTCCTCGACGGCGTCCAGGAGGTGCGCGATGCGGCCGAAGAACCGGCCGGCCTCGGCCAGCGCCGCCGCGTTCCCCGGCCGTCCGGCCAGCACCGCGGTGTGGGCGAAGGCCGCCGCCACCGCCTCCTCGGCGGGCGCCGTGAGGTCGAGCACGTCCATGGGGGCGGCCAGGGCCCGGCGCTCGCGTTCGAGCTGCCGGTCGACCGTCGCCGACAACACGGCGGTGTCGAAGCCGACGCCGGCGGCCAGCCGGGCGCCGCCCGCCTCCCAGCGGGCCGCGAGCAGGCGGCGGGCCGGAGCCGTGCCAGGGGCGGCGTCCCGGTCGGCCACCTGGTCGCGCAGTCTGCCCGCGGCCAGGACGAGCGACACCCCCGCCGCCAGCCGGGCGCCGCGGCCGTCGGCGTCCACCACGTCGGCGGAGCGGAATCCGCGCAGCGCGCACGGCCCGGCCGTCCGGTGCGGCACGGCGGCCGGGAGCTGGGCCTCGGTCAGCACCGAGAGGATCAGCGTGTCGTAGTTGGTGGTCAGCCGGGCGGCGTGCCCCTGCCCGTCCCGCAGTGTCAGGCAGAGCCCGCACAGGTGCGCCCGCCACGCCGCGCGTACCGCCGCGCACCCGTGCTCACCGCACGGACGGATGATCCCGAACACACAAACCTCACAAGATCCTGAAAACGCTGGAGGAATCGTACGGGCGATCGCCCGTACGCGGCAGCCGCGGGTTCAGGCGCGGGGGCGGCGCGCCCGTCTGGCCGCCACCGTCAGCACGGCCGCCCCGGCCAGCGTGAGCAGCGCGGTGAACAGCCACTCGTCCGAGCCCTCCGGCCCGTAGACACGGGTCAGACGGCCGGTGTCCACGGCGGCGGTGGCCTGTCCGGCCGCCAGGGTGCCGCGGTCGCTGCCGTACAGCTCGACGTCGCGCCGCCGGACCCGTCCGTCGCCGGAGGTGAAGTCCCCGGCCCAGACGCAGGACTCGTGCCCGGGATGCTGCACGCACCGCAGCTCCCGGGCGGTGAACGCGCCGCTCACCCCGTCGGCGCGGGCGGCCCGGACGACCGGGCCGAACTCGGGCACGGACACGAACAGCAGCAACAGCCCCACGACGGCCAGCACCACCGTGAACCCGCTCGGACGTCGTCTGGTGACCGCCATGAGCTAGTGCGCCACCGCGCAGGTGCAGGCGGCCCCGCCGTGCTCGGCGGCCCGGCGGTGGAGCAGCATCGCCACCACCATCGGCGCGAAGACGACCGCGTTGTAGAACAGGTGCAGCTCCATCCGGGGCAGGAAGATCTGCAGGACGCTGGTCGGGACCGGCCGTCCCAGCAGGTAGAGCCCGGTGATCTTCTGCACGAGCAGCAGCAGGTGCTCCATGTGGTGCCAGACCTGGATGCCCAGGGAGATGTTCCACCACGTGCGCGAACGGCCGGCGAACCCCTTGCGCAGCATCAACAGGCCCACGAGCATGAGCAGCGCGTACCCGTAGTGCATCCACTCCGAGGTCACCAGCCACGGGAACGGCAGGCCGAGCACCCCGCGGGCCTCGCTCAGCGGCCACCCCCAGACGTAGACCTGCACGGCCTGCACCAGGTGCTCGGCCCAGTGGGCCACCACGATGAGCATGAAGACCGTGAGTGCCCCCTTGTGGTGCCGTCCGTTGAGCGTGGACGCGCTGATCGTCGTCGCCATTCCTCACCTCGTGTCTGTTGCGCTGACGCTGGCGCAACGATCTCGGACGGCACTGGGAACGGGCTTGCATCCTCTTTGCAGTTGGCTGGTAGCGGCGAGCACGGCCACGCACGTCGGCCGTCACCGGGGATCGGCCCCCGGAAGAACGCCCAGGTCATGGGGGGAATGCCCGGAGCTTGCCGGTGGTTTACATACGCATACCCCATGGGCTTTGGCAGTGATTGAGGCCGTTTGCCCGGGGTTTACGGTTCAGGGGTAGATCATTGCCCGTTTTGGGGTGTTTGGTTTGCGTTTGTCCGTTTCTTGGGTTAGTGTTGTATCTATCCAGCCGGTGGAACCACATCACGTTCCCGTGGGACCACCCGCACAGTAAATTGCGCTCCACGTAGCGACCGATGGCGTTTGTGCCCGGCTACGACCTTCATGTCTTGTCTGAGTCAAGCGAGCGCATGCCCCCCTGATGATCGATGTCACCAAGGAGACTGCTGATGACTGCTCGCCTGCGTTCTTTCGCCATGCTTTCGGCCGCTGCTCTGTCGGCGCTGACGATCGGTGCCGCTGCCCATCCCGCGCATGCTGATGCGGATGTGAGCGGTCGGGGTGTGCTGGCCGGTTCGACGACCGCGTCGTATTTCTGGGACGACTCCTCGGGTCGTGCTGGTGACACGGGTCTGCCGGCGGCCGGTAAGCCGATGCAGAAGGGTCTGGCGGCTTCGCCGTCGTGGCCGCTGATGACCGAGGGTTACGTGGTCTACCAGGGTAAGAAGCTGCCGTTCTTCGTGGGTGACCGTGGTCCTGGTGACCCCTCCAGTCGTGGGGTGATGCTGGACCTGGACGCCAAGACGTTCGCCGAGCTGACCGGTGGCCGGTTCAACCCGGACACGCTGGGTGTGGACGGTGTGAAGGGCGAGGGTCACATCAAGATCCAGTATGTGGTCACCAAGTGGGGTGACGGTGTGGGCAGGAAGGCCGCTCCGGTGGCGTTCGACACGGGTGCCTGGCGTCAGCAGGACACCGGCACGGCCCCGCTGTCGGTCAAGAAGTAACACGCACGCACGAGTGAAGGGCGTTCCCCGCGGGGGACGCCCTTCTCGCATGTCCTTCAGAGCACCGAACCCGACGGCCCGGTCGTCATCGTGACCCCCGACCCGGCGAACTCGCCCACGTCGGCGACCGCCGCCTGCCCCTCCTGGCTGCTCATCGCCGCGATGAACGCCTGCTCGTCGTCCCAGGTCAGCACCGCGACCAGGTGGTAGGGGGGCCGCTGCCCGCCGCCGGCCACCGGCCGCTGGACGGTGTAGGCCCGCAGGCCGGGAAGCCTGGCCGCCAGGGGCGCGTGGATCTCGTCGTAGTGCTTGTCGAAGGCCGCGACGTCCTCGGGGTGGTGGTAGAGAACGATGAGCTGGAATGCCATGGTCCGCCTCCGGATCGTGATGTCCTGTCACGAAACCACACCCCGGCGTCCCCGTGGAAGCCCGGCGGGCGGCGGGGTCAGCCCGGTACGCGGGTGATGAGGATCCCGTCGTCGTCGCTGAACAGCTCGGCCCCCGGCGAGAACGTGACGCCGCCGAACGTCACCGGCACGTCCCGCTCGCCCGCGCCCGTCTTGCCGCTCTTGCGCGGGTTGGAACCCAGGGCCTTCACGCCGAGGTCGAGCTCGCGCAGCGCGGTCACGTCCCGGACGGCGCCGTGGATCACCACGCCCGCCCACCCGGCCGCCACCGCCGCGCCCGCGATCATGTCGCCCATCAGCGCGGCGTGCAGCGAGCCGCCGCCGTCCACCACCAGGACCCGCCCCGCGCCGGGCTCCGACAGGACCTCCTTGAGCAGGGCGTTGTCCTGGTGGCAGCGCACGGTGGCGATCGTGCCGTGGAAGGCGCGGCGACCGCCGTACTGGCGCAGCTGCAGGTCGCAGGAGTCGAGCTCGTCGCCGCGCTCGTCGTACAGGTCCGCGGTGTTCATGGGGGCCCTTCCCGGGGGTGTCGGCGGTCGCGTTCATGCTGCCACGCCGGGCCCGCCGGAACCGGGCCGGGCCGGAACCGTTTCCCACGTTTTCCCAACCGGTCGCCGTGGCCTACCCCGGCGGGCCGGCGGCGATCGATGCTGTGGCGGAACGCATGCCACGTGATCGTGTACCAGGGGAGTACGCATGGGGTTACGAAGGTGGACGGCCGTCCTGGCAGTGGCGTCGCTGGCCGTGGGCGGCCTGGCCGGCACGGTGTGGACGCCGCCGCAGGCGGTCGCCGAAGCGGTGGACGCCGCCACCGCGTGGATGGTCAAACCCCTGTTCCGGCTACGGAGCACCACCGGCACCGACAACACGCTGTTCACCTCCTGGGAGACGGAGTACGACAGCGCGGTGACGAAATGGGGTTACACCCCTGAGGGCCAGGTGCTGCACGTCTCGCGCGAGGCGGTGACGGGGCTGTCCCCGGTCTCCGGCCTGCGCAAGCCGGGCGGCGACCGCATGTTCACCCTCGACCAAGGCGAGCGCGACCAGGCCGTCGCGCAGGGCTACGTGGACGAGGGCGTGCGCTTCCACGCGCAGGCCGCGGCCGGGGACGGGCTGCTCCCCGTCCACCAGCTCGTCAAGGGCCCCTCCCACCGGTACGCGGTCGGCGAGGCGGAGAAGGCGCGCGCGCTCGCCGAAGGCTGGACGTACCAGAAGGTCGCCTTCTACGGACGGGGTTCGTTCAGCAAGAAGCTGCTGCTCAACGGGGAGTTCACCACGGACGCAACGTCATGGGAGGCCGCCGGGCCGACCACGACGGCGGTCGAGAACGGCGTGCTCAAGGTCACCGTGGCCGACGGCACCACCGAACCGGGGCAGGCCCACCTGCGCCAGCTCGGGCGCACGTTGCAGGCCAAGAAGACGTACACGCTCTCCTTCGACGCCCACGCCACCGCCGCGGCGACCATCAAGGCCGTGCTCTGCGAGGACGTCGAGACCTGCCCGGAGATCTTCGCCACGGACGTGGAGCTGCCGGACCAGCCGCAACACTTCTCCTTCACCTTCGACTCCACCGCCGACACCACCACCGGGGCGCTCACCTTCCAGTTCGGCGGCCAGGGCGCGCTGACGGCCTACCTGGACAACGTCTCGCTGACCGAGCAGAAGTGGACCGTCTCCACCGATCCCAAACAGGCCGAGGCCGAGGCGCTGGCCTCCGCCGAGGCCACGGGACAGCTGGTGGAGGTGCTGGCCGAGCGGGGCGAGACGCGGGAGGCGTACGCCACCCCCGAGGGCACGATGTACGTCAACGACCGGCTCACCCCGATCAGGAAGAAGCAGGGCGACACGTGGGTCCCCCTGTACAACGGCCTGCGGTTCCAGGACGGGACGGTCCGGCCGTACTCCTCGCTGGTGGACCTCAGGCTGTCGGCCGGCGGGACGGGGCCGATGGCCACGCTCACCCGCTCCGGCCACACCATGTCCCTGACCTGGCCGACCACGCTGCCCACGCCGAGCCTGGACGGCGACACCGCCGTGTACGCCGGCGTGCTCGGGCCGGACGTGGACCTGCGTGTGCGGGCCACCGCGGACGGTTTCGCGCACACGCTGGTGGTGAAGACCCCCGCCGCCGCCCAGGACCCCCGGCTGGCCAGCCTGACCCTCGGCCTGTCCGCGCCGACGCTGACGGTGAGCACCGGCGCCGACGGCACGCAGGAGGCGGTCGACCCCGACAACGGCGCGGTGATCTTCGAGGCGCCCAGGCCCATCATGTGGGACTCGGCGGCCGCGCCCCCCGCGGCGGGTACGGCCCTGGTGGGCGAGGACGGCCCCGTCGACCCCCCGACCACCCACGCCACGGACGGCGCCCCCGGGGACGCCTCGAAGATCGCCACGATCGGCACCGAACTGGGCCAGGGACAGCTCACGCTGACCCCCGACCCGGCCATGCTGACCGCGGCCGACACGACGTTCCCCATCTACATCGACCCGATGTACCGCACGCCGATGAGCTCGGCGAACCTCATGGTGGCCAGCAGCGGGTTCGAGATCTACAACTTCACCAAGGACCAGGGCATGGGCCGATGCCCGATCGGCCTGCCCTCCAGCGGCAAGAGCTGCGGCTCCCCGCACAAGAAGCGGCTGTTCTACCGCATCCCCACCGGCTGGCTGGCCGGCAAGCAGGTCCTGTCCGCCGAGTTCCACGTACGGGAGGTGTGGGCGGCCTCCGGCAGCAAGCGGCCGGTCAACATCCACCTGGCCAAGGCGTTCGGCAAGAACTCCACCTGGAACTCCACCTCCGACAACTGGCTGCGCAAGCTGGACAGCCGCAACGTGGCCAAGGGTTGGTCGGGATGCGCCGCCAAGTCCTGCCCGGCCGGCGACGTGCTGTTCAACGTGACCTCGGGCGTCAGGGAGGCGGCGCAGAAGGGCTGGCGGGACACCACGTTCGGCCTGCGCGCCGCCGACGAGGGCGACCAGCTCGGCTGGAAACGGTTCGAGTCGCGCGCCTACCTCCGCGTGCACTACAACCGGCCGCCGCTGCAGCCGAGGATGAGCCAGCTGGAGATGGAGCCGGGCGGGCCGTGCAAGGGGCCGGGCAGCCCGTCGGTGTTCAACTGGTCCACGCCGAAGCTGATCGCCAAGAACCTCCGCGACCCCGACACCTACAACCGCACGGCCGACAAGGTGCAGGCGGAGTTCCTGGTGTCGTGGAAGAACGCCGCCGGCCAGAACAAGGAATGGCGGTACCTCACGCCGGCCAAGAGCGCCAAGTCCGGCAAGGCGGGCAACAGCTTCATGGCGCAGGTCCCGCGCGGGCTGCTGCCGGAGAACACCGTCGTCAACTGGCAGGTCCGCGCCCAGGACAGCCGCAAGGGCAAGGGGCCGTGGAGCTCGGCAGGGGCGGCGACCGCCTGCTACTTCGTCTTCGACACCAAGGCGCCGCCGCTGCCGGTGATCACCTCGTCCGGGGCCGACGGGTACGTCGCGGAGAACCCCCTCGACCCGGCGCAGACGCCGCAGGACGGCCTGGGCCGCTACGGCCGGTTCGTCATCACCTTCGACCCGTCGGTGACCGAGTGGGCGTACGCGGTCAACGACGACCCCACCCAGTTCCGCAAGAGGACCGCGGGCAGCGCCACCGAGACGGTCCAGATCCTGCCCAAGGTCGTCGGCAGCAACAGCCTCTACGTCCGCGTCAAGGACCAGGCGGGCAACTACTCCAAGGGCTCGGCCGTCTACCGGTTCCGGGTCGCGCCCGGCCGCGGGCCGAAGGCCCACTGGAAGCTCAACGACCCGGCCGGATCCACCACCCTGGCGGAGACCGGCGGCCGTTACCCGGCCCGTACCGCGGGCACGCCGCAGCTCGGCGTGGCCGGTTCCCGCGGCACGGCGATGGGCGGCAACGGCACCACCGCCTTCGCCCGTACCGACGCCGCGGTGCTCGACACCACCAAGAGCTTCACGGTGACCGCGTGGGCGAAGCTGCCGGACGTCCTGCCCTCGTCCTACGCCACCGTGCTGGCCCAGGACGGCGCCAACGTGTCCGGCTTCTGCCTGCGGTACGACGCGCCGAACCGCAAATGGGTGTTCTGGCGCATGAACGCCGACTCGACCTCGGCCGCCTCCGCCAGCGCGTGGTCAGCCAAACAGGCCAGACCCGGCGAGTGGACGCACCTGATGGGCGTCTTCGACTCGGTGGCCAAGAAGGTGCGCATCTACGTCAACGGCGAGCCCGGCACCGAGATGGACTACACCAGCGCCTGGGCGGCCAACGGCCCGCTCACCATCGGCCGGGTCCTGTGGGGCACCCAGCAGCTCGACCACTTCCCCGGCAAGATCGACGACGTCCGCGTCTACGACCGGATCGTCAGCGTCGAGGAGGCGGCGGCGCTGTCCAAGGAGATGCTGACGGTGACGCACAAGTGGCACCTCAACAACGTCCCCGACGACAGCGGCGAGGCGCCCAGAACCCCCGTGAAGCTGTACGGCACGGCCCGCTTCGTGGCCAAGACCCCCATGAGCAACAGCGTGGTGCCCGGTTCCCTGCGCCTGCCGGGCGCGACCGGCGACTACGCGGCCGTCGAGTCGGCCGTGCTGGATCCGCGGGAGAGCTTCACGCTCTCGGCCTGGGTGGAGACCAGCGGCCAGGCGCGCAAGGCGATGACCCTGCTGAACCTGCCCATGGCCACCGGCAGCGCCCTGACAGTGAAGTTCGACCCCGCCCGCGGCGACCCGGACATGGGCGAGACCGGCCGGTACGTCGTGGAGATCCCCGGCGGCACCGCCGTGGAACACCCCGCCTTCCACACCGGGTTCGGCGACTGGGACCACCTGGCGATCGTCTACCGGGCACGGGAGAAGACGCTGGAGTTCTGGGTGAACGGCACCCTCGAAGCGGCTCCGGAGGCCGAGGTCAAGTCCTACCGCAACGACGTCACCCTGGCGGGCCCCATCACCTCGGCCCAGCTCGGCCGCGGCGGGACGGGACTCAACTGGTCGGGCCACGTCGACGACGTGTGGGTGCTGCGCGGCCCCGCCGACGAGAGCCTGATCGACCTGTTGTCCCTGTGGTCGGAGATGACGACCGTCTCCGAAGACGCGCTCAACGACAACACCCCTGACTGACCCCGGTGCGGGGGCGCCGCGCCGGCGCCCCCGCCGCCTCTCCTCCTTGCTTCCGCTCTCTTCCCTGGGAGGTACGGCATGCGCGTCCATGCCGCACGCCGACGTCGCTCTTCCTGGTCCCGGCTGCTCCGCGCGGCCCTCACGTTGCTGCTCACGGCCGGCCTGATGGTCGTGCCCGCGACGCTCCCGTCCGCGAACGCCGCGTCCGGACGAGATCGGCCCGAACCCGTCGACCGGGAACGGGTCGTGCCCGGCCGGCCCGCCGCGGTGAAACCACGGATCACCGAACGCAAGGCCCCCGACCCCGTGGCGGCCTGGCCCGCGCCGGGCACGGTCGAGGTGGACCTGGCCGCGCCCCCAGCGTCCCCGGCGTCCGCCGCCGCCCGCAAGGCGGGCGCGCTGTCGGCGACGCCGGCTGACGCCTTCTCCGCCGGGCGGGTGCGGATCCAGACCCACGACCGCGCGGCCTCGCAGCGCGCGGGCGTCGGCGGCCCGATCTTCACCGCGGCCCGCACGTCCGGATCGCCGGGCAGGGTGACGATGAAGGTGGACTACGCCCCCTTCGCCGAAGCCTACGGAGGCGGCTTCGGTTCCCGGGTGCGCCTGGCGGCCCTGCCCGCATGTGCGCTGACCAGCCCGGACAAGGCCGAGTGCCGCCGGGCCGTGCCGCTGAAGGGCCGCAACGACACCGCGGCCAGGACGCTCAGCGCCGACGTCGATCTCGCCGCCGAGCCGATGGTGCTGGCCGTGACCTCCGGGACGTCAGGGGACAAGGGCGACTTCGGCGTCACCTCGCTGTCGCCGTCGGCGACCTGGCAGGTCAGCCCGCAGACGGGCGACTTCACCTGGTCCTACCCGCTGCGGGTGCCGCCGGTGCCCGGCGGGCTGGTGCCGAACCTCGTGGTCAACTACTCCGCGGCCTCCATCGACGGGCGCACCGCGACCACCAACAACCAGGCGTCCTGGCTCGGCGACGGCTTCGAGCTGTCGCCCGGGTACATCGAGCGCAAGTACAAGTCGTGCAAGGACGACGGCGTCCCCAAGGACCCGACCTACCAGGTCGAGCCGATGGACCAGTGCTGGGCCTACGACAACGCCACGCTCGCCCTCGGCGGATCGGGCGGCGAGCTCGTCCCGACCGGCCCCGACACCTGGGTCCTGGCCAGGGACGACGGCACCCGGGTCCAGCGCCTCACCGGCACCGGCACCGACACCGCCAACGGCGACGACGACAACGAGTACTGGCGGGTGACCACCGCCGACGGCACCCGGTACTACTTCGGCAAGAACCGCCTGCCGGGCTGGACCGCCGGCAAACCCCAGACGAACTCCGCCTGGGACGTCCCGGTGTTCGGCGACGACGCCGGCGAACCCTGCCACAAGGACGCCTTCAAGGACTCCTGGTGCCGTCAGACCTGGCGGTGGAACCTCGACTACATCGAGGACACCCACGGCAACGCCGTGACCTTCTCCTACGCCAAGGAGCAGAACCGCTACGGCCGCAACCTGCGCGCCGCCGACGACACCGCCTACGACCGCGGCGGCTACCTGACCTCCATCCAGTACGGCCTGCGCCGCGACGACCTCTTCCCGGCCACGCCGCCCGCGCGGGTCGACTTCACCAACGCCGAGCGCTGCCTGCTGACCGCGGCCGAATGCGCCGACATCGCCGCCCATCCGGCCCGCTGGCCGGACGTGCCCTGGGACATGAACTGCGACGAGGGCACCGAGTGCAAGGACGGCAAGGGCACGGCCTCGCCGAGCTTCTGGACCCGCAAGCGCCTGACGAAGGTCACCACCAAGGTCGTCAACGCGGCGGGCACCGGCCACCGCGACGTGGACTCCTGGGAGTTCAAGCACCTGTGGGGCATCGCCGACGTGGACCGGCAGCTCAAGCTCACCGACATCGTCCACACCGGGCACGCCGGCGCGGAGCCGGTCACCATGCCGCCGGTGAGCTTCGTCTACCAGCAGCTGGCCAACCGGGTGGACAAGCTCGGCGACGACGTCGGCCCGTTCGTCAAGGAGCGGGTGGCCTCGATCCAGAACGAGACCGGCGGCAAGCTCGACGTCACCTACTCGGGGATGGACTGCAGCCCCTCCGACCTGCCGCAACCGGCGAGCAACCGGCGGCTGTGCTTCCCGACGTTCTGGCAGAACTCCAACGGCGGCGCCGACCCGAGCCTGGACTGGTTCCACAAGTACGTCGTCCGCGAGCTGATCCAGACCGACCTGACCGGCGGCGGCTCGGACATGGTCACCCGCTACGACTACAGCATCGGCAAGCCCGCCTGGCACTACGCCGACGACGACGGCATCACGCCGGAGAAGTTCAAGACGTGGTCGGCCTGGCGCGGCTTCGACAAGGTCCGCGTGATCGGCGGCGCCACCAGCGCGGCCAGCGGCGGCACCCCGTCCCAGACCGACTACTGGTACTTCCAGGGCATGCACGGCGACCGCGCGGCGGTCTCCGGCGGCACCAGGTCCGTCACCGTCGAGGACGGCGAGGGCGGCACGTACACCGACCACGAGTCCCTGCACGGCACGACCCTGCGCACCGTGACCTACGACAAGGCCGGCGGCGTGCCGGTGAGCAAGTCGATCAGCACGCCGTGGTACCACCAGACGGCCTCCAGGTCCCGTCCCTGGGGCACGATCACCGCCAACCTGACCGGCACCAGGTCCACCCGGAGCTTCGGCCTGGTCGGCCTGTCCTGGCAGCAGACCCGCTCGACCGTGACCGAGTTCGACCTGACCACCGGCGCCGCGCTGACCACCGACGACGAGGGCGAGGTGGGCGTCGCCGGCGACGAGGAGTGCACCAGGACCGAGCTGACCGCAGACGGAGCGCGGGTGCTGCGCCTGCCGGCCCGGGTGACCACGGTGGCCCGCCGGTGCGCCGACACCCCGAACCTGCTCACCGACCTGATCGCCGACGCGCGCACCTACTACGACGACAAGGCGTTCAAGGCGGCGCCCGAGCACGGCGACGTGACCAGGACCGAACGGGGCAGCGCCGCCTCGGCGACCGCGATCACCGGTTACCAGGTGATGGCCCGGTCGAGCTACGACGACCTGGGACGCCCCAAGACCGTCGCCGACGCCGCCGGGCTGACCACCTCCACCGACTACACCGAGACGCACGGCGTCACCACGCAGGTGACCACCACCACCCCGCGGGCCCGCGCCGACGACCCCGACTCGGCCATGATCACGACCCGGGTGCTCGACCCGGCCTGGGGCCTGGCGACCAAGGAGACCAACCCGGCCGGCAAGGTGACCATCGCGCAGCGGGACGCGCTGGGCCGCACCTCGAAGGTCTGGGGGCCGGGCCGCACGACCAGCATGACGCCCGACAACGAGTACCAGTACCTGGTCAGCGCCGGCGCGATCGTGGCCGTGGGCGCGAAGACGCTGACCAACGAAGGCGGCCAGCAGACGTCGTACACGCTGTTCGACGGATGGCTGCGGCCGAGGCAGTCGCAGGCACCCGGCAAGAACGGCGCCACCAAGGGCCGGATCGTCTCCGACAGCGTCTACAACGGGGCCGGGCAGGTGCACTACACCTTCGCGCCCTACTACGCCGACGGCGACCCCGAGCCCAAGCGGTTCGGGGTGGCGACCGTGGGCGCGGTGGAGTCGCAGTTGTGGAACACCTACGACGGCCGCGGGCGGCTGCTCGCCGAACGGCTGCTGTCCGGCAACAGCGACGGCGACACCAACGAGCTGTGGAACACCCGCTACGAGTACGGCGGCGACTGGACCAAGGTCGTCCCCCCGTCCGGCGGCACCCCGGTCACCACCTACACCGATGTGCACGGCCGTACCCGTGAGATCCAGCAGCAGACGGCCTCCGGGCCGGTCGTCACGAAGTTCGCCTACAACCACCGCGGCCAGCCGGAGTCGGTGACCGGCCCCGGCAACCAGGTCTGGTCCTACGGCTACGACCTGCTCGGCCGCCGGGTGCAGTCGAACGACCCCGACCGCGGCGTCGAGAAGACCGCCTACGACAACCTGGACCGGCCGGTCCTCATGACCGACGCCCGCAACCAGAAGATCGGCATCGAGTACGACGGGCTCGACCGCATGGTCGCCAGGTACGACGCCACCACGTCGTCGCCCGGCACCAAGGTCGCCGAGTGGGTGTACGACACCGTCCGCAAGGGCCAGCTCACCAGCTCCACCCGCATCGTCGGCAACGACCGGTACACCACGCAGGTGGAGGCGTACGACAACCTGGACCGCCCGCAGCGCAGCAGGGTGATCCTGCCCGCCGTCGAGGGCGGCCTCGCGCCCGCCCAGGGGTACGTCTTCGACACCAGCTACAACCTCGACGGCAGCGTCGCCGCGACCAGCAGCCCCGCCGTCGGCGGGCTGCCCGCGGAGAACATCGCCTACACCTACGACGACCTCGGCCGCCTGGTCTCCACCAAGTCCCAGTTGTCGACGTACGTCGTCGGCACCGACTACACCAAGACCGGCCGGGTCATCGGCCTGCGCATGCAGTCCGGCGGCGACGGCAAGCAGATCGACCAGACCTTCGACTACGAGTTCGGCACCGGTCGCCTGGCCAAGGCCACCACCTGGCACTTCGGCATGTCCGGCACCGACCGCAGCACCCAGTACGCCTACCAGCCCGCCGGGAACATCACCCAGATCAAGGACACCTCCCGCGACGGCGTCGACAACCAGTGCTTCCGCTACGACGAGCTGTCCCGCCTGTCGGAGGCCTGGACCCAGGACGGCGACGCGGCCTGCGCCGCCACCGGCGCGAACGCCACCGTCGGCGGGCCGGCCCCCTACCGGGCCGCCTACACCTACGACGACACCGGCAACCGCCGCAGCGAGTCGCTCCACGGCGCCGGCCCGGCGGGCGGCGTCCAGCAATCGGACCGCACCTACGTCTACGACCCGGCCAAGGTTCACCGTCTCACCACGGTCCCCGGCGCCGCCTCCTTCGCCTACGACGCCTCCGGCAACACCGTCGAGCGCCACACCCAGGCGAGCAACCAGACGCTGACCTGGGACGCCGAGGGCGAGCTCGTCAAGGTCGACGACGACAAGAAGGGCGAGACCCGCTTCCTCTACACCGCCGACGGCGACCGGCTCATCCGGCGCGACAAGGACGGCACCACGCTGTACCTGCCCGATCTGGAGGTGCACCTGGTCAAGGGGGCCACCAGCCCCACGGCCAGCCGCTACGTCGGCAACGCCATGCGGACCACCACCGGGGTCACCTACGTCCTCGGCGACCACCACGGCACCGCCGAACTGGCCATCAACGCCGAGACCGGCGCCCTCAGCCAGCGCCGCTACACCCCTTTCGGCACCCTGCGCGGCAGCCAGGGCGCCTGGCCCCAGGATCACCAGCGCGGGTTCGTCGGCGGCATCAACGACACCAGCACGGACCTGACCACGCTCGGCGCCCGCAGCTACGACCCGCTCACCGGCCGCTTCATCTCCGTCGACCCCCTCATCCAGATGGGCGACTCCCAGCAGATGAACGGCTACAACTACGCCAACAACAATCCGTCCACGCTCGCCGACCCCTCAGGCAAGAAACCCTGCTGCACCGGCGTCGCCTGCTTCCACTCCATGGCTCCTCCCTGCGCGCCCGGGGACTACGACAGCCCTGACTGCGAGGGCCCCTGCGATCCGGGCGGAGCCAGGAAGAACCTCGGCAACGCCCGCGACTCGGCACAGAACGAGCGGCAGCAGCACCAGCAGACCGCCAAACGGAACGCGGTGCTCGAAGCCTTGAAGGCCGCAGGCATCGGATTCATCAAAGATTTCCTGAAAATAGACGACATAAAAGGCTGTCTGGGCGGCAGCGTCGGCAGTTGCGTCAGCCTGATCCTGGAATTCGTGCCGGCCAAGAAGATCGGCGGCCTGATCTGGAAACTGTCCACCAGGGTCCGGATGGGCATCAAGATCTACAAGAAGGTGCAGGGCGTCATCAAGGCGGCCCGCCGCGCCATAGAGGCCATCGACGCCAAGATCGACGACATCAACAAGAAGATCGCCGCCCTGGACGGGCTCCTCGCCCGCGTCGCGAAACGCAGCAAGAACCCATCGGCGGGCGGCTCCTGCCCCTTGTCCAACAGCTTCGTCCCGGGAACCAGGGTCCTGCTCGCCGGCGGCTTCAGTAAACCCATCGACCAGCTGAAACCCGGCGACAAGGTCCTGGCCACAGACCCGGAGACCGGCCGTACCGAAGCCAAGGACGTCACCGCCACCATCGCCGGCGAGGGCCCCAAGAACCTGGTCACCGTCACCGTGGACAGTGGCGGCGGCAGCACCCGCGACATCGTCGCCACCGACGGTCACCCCTTCTGGGTGGCGGACGCGGGGAGCTGGCGCGAGGCCAAGGACTTACGTCCCGGCCAGCTCCTCCGTACGGCCGCCGGCACCTACGTCCAGATCAAGGCGGTCAGGGCGTGGACCGCCCAAGCCCGCGTCCACAACCTCACCGTCGCCGACCTCCACACGTACTATGTGGTCACCGGGGACACCTCGGTCCTCGTTCACAACTGCGGAATCCTCGCCGACAACAACCTCATGGTGAAGGCGATAGGGGGCCACGCACAGGCGCTGGCCGAGATCCAGAACGCCTCGACGGTGTACATCACGCCGAACCAGCGACACGAATTCCTCAACGTCACCAACGGGCTGAACGCACGGCGTCGTTTCCTCCAGGAGAACAACATCCAGACGATCACCGGTCAGCAGGCCGAGGAGTGGGCCTCCTCCTCGGAGTTCCGGACGGCCTTCAACGCCGTGGTGGGAGAGAAGGGACGCGGTGACGCCGCCTTGGTGGGCTTCGCGGCCGCCAGCGGGATGACCGCGGTGACGATGGAGCGAAACCTGACCAATTTCGTCACACAGACCCTACGGCTCCCGGGGGTAACCCTCCGCAGGGTGATGCCCTAGTGAGCACTTACAATCTGCTGTCCTTCACGGAAACCTGCCCCAGGTGCGGATATACCGGCGAGGCCGAGGCGGAGTTCCAGTTCGGGCTCCTCGAACTGCGGCCTTACCGGGTGGGGGACCGTGTCGAGTGGGGGACGAAGGGCTTGCGATCTCCCTCGGTGCGCCCCGAAGGAGGCGACTTCCAAGGCGCCGGCTATGTCGAGTGCGAGAACTGCCGGAAGGATTACTGGGTCGCCATATCCGTCGAGGCGGACATCATCTCCGCGGTGCGCGTCGATCACGGCAGAAAGGGCTACGTGGATTAGTGCCCGCCCTGCACGCCGGAGAGACCGGCTTCACCCCCGTGAAGCCGGTCTCGCGTGCCGGGAAAACGACTTCTGCATGTGTCCGTGACGCGCTGTTTATGTTCGAGTAAGCGTTACGGAATGTGACTTGCCTCCTCTCGGCGGTTGGTTCGTCTCAGTCGGATATCGCCCACGTATCGGAGCCGCCAAGGTTTCGTCGGACAAATGCGGGATTTGTCTCGGTTGAATATCGGTTGACGGTGGGCTTCGACAATCGGTCAATCATGGGGAGGTGATCGATTCACCGAACGACGGCGTCCGGGTGCTCGGGGCGGTCGAGTTCCGGTGGGCGGGGGCGCCGGTGGCGTTGCGCAGGCGGCAGCAGCGGCTGCTGCTCGGCGTGCTGGCCCTGTCGGCCGGCCGGATCGTCCCGCTCCAGCGGCTGGTCGAGGTGCTCTGGCCCGAGGGGGCGCCGCAGGGCGCGCGCAGGCAGGTCCAGGTGCTCGTCTCGCGGCTGCGCGGCCTGCTCGCGGGCGCCGCCGGGAGCGACGTGGAGGTGCTCGCCACCGGCTCCGGCTACGGGTTGCGCATCGACCCCATGGCCGTGGACGCCCACCGCTTCGCCGTACTGAAGGAGCGGGCCGGGGCCAGTGACGACGACGAGGAGAAGACCGGGCTGCTGCGGCAGGCGCTGGAGTTGTGGCGCGGCCCGGTGCTCGACGAGGCGGCGGTCGGCGCCGCCCGCGACACGCTCTGCGTCAGGCTGGAGGAGGCGCGGCGCGAGGCGATCGAGGAGCACGCCGAGGCGTCGTTGCGGCTCGGCCGGCACCGGCGGGTCCTCGGCGCGCTGGCCGAGGAGGTGGCGACCGCCCCCACCCGGGAACGGCTGGTGGGCCTGCTGATGCTCGCGCTCTACCGTTCCGGCCGCATCGCCGAGGCCCTGGACGCCTTCGAACGGTCACGCGCGCACCTGAGCGAGGAGCTGGGGCTCGATCCCGGCCCCGCCCTGGTACGGCTGCGCCTGGACATCCTGCGCGGCGACCCCCGGCTCGGCGGCCGGGCCGGGCAGGGCGGCGCCGGCGGCCCCGAGACCGTCAGGAGGTCCGGGGACCTGGAGGGGGAGGGGCTGGTGATGCTCGGCCTGGGCCGGATCCGCTTCGCCCAGGACCGCTTCACCGAGTCCGTGGCCGCCTACGAGGAGGCCCGGCGGGCCTTCCAGCGGCTCGGCGACCGGCGGCACCTGGCGGCCGCCCTGTCCGGGCTGGGCACCGTACGGGCCGAGGGCGGCTGGTTCGCCGAGGGGGAGACCGACCTGCTGGAGGCGGCCTCGCTCTTCTCCGCCCTCGGTGACCAGGCCGGGCACGCGCACGCCATCTACATGCTGGGCTTCGTGGAACGCGAACGCGGCGACGACGAGCTGGCGCTGTGGCTGCTCAGCCGGGCGCTGGAGACGTACCAGAAGATCGGTGACCTGCGCTGCCAGGCCCTGCTCCAGCGCAGCATCGGCCTGGTGCACCGGGCGAGGGGCGAGTACGGGCACGCCGCGACCAGGACCCGCGAGTCCCGCCGCCTGTTCGCCGTCCTGTCCGACCCGCACGGGGCGGCCTACGCCGACCAGTCCCTGGCCAAGATCCGGATCCGGGTGGGCGACCTGCCGCAGGCCGAGCGGGCGCTCCAGACGAGCCTGCGTGTCTTCACCCGCCAGGACGACCGCTTCGGCCGCGCGCTCGGCCTGCGGACGCTCGGCGAACTGCGCCTGGAGCAGGACGCGACGGCCGAGTCCAGAGCCGCGCTGTCCGCCTCCCTCGACCTGTGGGACACGCTGGAGCTGCCGCTGTGGCGGGCCCGCACGCTCTCCGTCCTGGCCCGTCTGGAGTCGCGCGACGGCGAGGCCGCGCACGCCGGCGCCGCCCGCCAGGAGTCGACCGCCATCTTCAGCCGGATCGGCAGCCGCGAGGGCCGCTGACGTCGCTGGCAAACGGGTGGCAACAGGGGCCGCGTACATTGCGCGGGCATCATCGTCCCGCGCCGAAGGAGAGCCTCATGAGGCGATCAGCCACCGTCAGGGCGGCCGTCCACCGCGTGCTCGTCCTGACGGCGATCCTGCTCTCCTCGCTCACCGTCGCGACCGCAGCGCCGGCCGCCGCGGCCGGACAGAGGGCGGACGCGGGACCGCGGACGGACGCGGGACCGTGGGTGGAACCCGGACTGGCCGGCAGGCTCGACGCCGGAGGCAGGCTCCGGGTCAACGTCGTGACCAGGGATCGCGACGAGCTGGCCGCCGTCGCCGGCTCCGGCGCCGGCCAGGTGCTCCAGACGTTGTCACGCCTGCCCGTGGTCACCCTGCGGACCGACCAGGCGGGCCTGCAGCGGCTCGCCGCCCGGCCGGGCGTGCTCAGCGTGTCCGAGGACCGGCCGGTGCCGCCGGCCCTCGGGCAGAGCGTCCCCCTGATCGGCGGCGACCGCACGAGGGCGGCCGGGCTGACCGGCGCGGGCACCGCCGTGGCCGTGCTGGACACCGGCGTCGCCACCGGCCACCCCTTCCTCGGCGGCCGCGTCGTGGCCGAGGCGTGCTTCTCGCCCGCCGACCCCGACTACTCCGCCACCAGCCTGTGCCCGGACGGCGCCGCCAGTCAGGACGGCCCCGGCTCGGCCGACGCCGAGCGCGGCGGCTGCTCCGACGAGCTGCTGGACTGCTCCCACGGGACGCACGTGGCCGGGATCATCGCCGGTGACGGCGAAGGGATCGACGGCGACGACGGGAGCGGGGTCGCGCCGGGCGCCGACCTCGTGGCCATCCAGATCTTCAGCAGGTTCGACTCCGACGACTTCTGCGGCTCCAGCGGCGCGCCGTGCCTGCTCAGCTTCTCCAGCGCCCAGCTGGCCGCGCTGGAGAAGGTCCAGACGCTGAAGGCGACCCTGCCCATCGTGGCGGTCAACCTGAGCCTGGGCAGCGGCATGCACACCGCGGCCTGCGACACCGACCCGCGCAAGGCCGCGATCGACGCCCTGCTGGCGGCCGGGGTCGCCACCGTCGTCGCGGCGGGCAACGACGGCTACCCGAACGCGGTGGCCGCCCCCGCCTGCGTCTCGTCGGCCGTCGCCGTGGGCAGCACCACCGACGCCGACGCCCTGTCCTCCTTCAGTAACCGCGGGCCGCTCCTGGACCTCCTGGCCCCCGGCAGCGACATCGTCTCCTCCGTGCCCGGCGACCGCTGGGCCTCGATGAGCGGCACGTCCATGGCCGCGCCGCACGTCGCCGGGGCGCTCGCCGTGCTGGGCCAGGCGTTCCCGGGGCTCGGCCCGGCGGCTCTGGAGGCCAAGCTCAAGGAGACCGGGCGCGCGATCGCCTACACCGGCGCCACCACTCCCCGCCTCCAGCTCGACGCCGCCGCCCTGGACGCGACGCCCAGGCCGGGGCCCGACCAGTACTTCCACTCGCGGGGCAGGATCCTGGACAACGTCCGGATCAGCGCCAACTCCACCATGGCCGTGCAGGTGGCGGGCGTGGCCGGGCTGCCCGCGCAGGGCGTGCGGGCCGTCGCGCTCAACGTCAGCGCCAAGGGCGACTTCTTCAACACCGGGACGATCACCGTGCACGCCTCCGACGAGCAGGAACCGGACGGCAAGGTGCTCGCCTACGACACCTCCCGCTACGCCTCCACCATGATCATCGCCAGGGTCGGCGCCGACGGGAAGGTCAAGGTGGTCAACCGCGGGACGGGCCCCGTCAAGGTGACGCTCGACGCGCACGGGCACACCCTCGACAAGGCGGCCGCCGTCGTGGGCGGCACCTACCTGCCCGTCACGCCCGCCCGGGTGGCCGACCACACCGTCATCCCCGCGCTGGGCAACCACGAGCTGTCCGTCGCCGGCATGAACGGCCTGCCCGCCACCGGGGTCGCCCAGGTCGCCCTCACGGTCGTCCTGAAGAGCCCGTCGACCGGCACCGTCCGCGTGTACGCCGCCGGGGACGCCTACCCCGTCGACGCCAACGTCGACTACCCGGCGAACGTCACCACGCAGTTCCACACGATCGTCAAACCGGGCCAGGACGGCAAGATCAACGTGCACAACCTCGGCTACGACAACGTCGAGATCTCCGTGGACGTCACCGGCTACTTCACCACCGAGCGGCGCGGCGCGCCGGTCAAGGCCGTCCGCCCCACGTCGGCGGGACGGGCCCTGGCGATCCCGGCGGGCGGCACCAGGACCGTGCGCTTCACCGGCCTGCCCGCCTCCGGCGTCACCGCGGTCGCGCTGACCGTGGCCGCGCGGGGTGCGGCCGCCGGGACCGTCTCGGTGCTGCCGCAGAGCGGGCCCTCGACCGCCCGCGTCGTCTCCTACCCGGCGGGCAAGGACGCCGTCGGGTTCACCACCGCCGCCCTGCGCGCCGACGGGTCGGTGGTGCTGAAGAACGAGGGCACCGGGCAGGTGAGCGTCGACGTCGACCTGTACGCCTACTTCGCGAACGCCTGACCCCCCGGTCACCCGCGCCCGGAACGTCATGCGAACACCGGAAAAGGAGGCGGGCGTATGAGCCCCGCAGTGGTGAACGGCATCCACGCCCGCATGCTCGCGGCCGAACTCAGCCTGCTCAAGGCCGCGTCCGGGCTCGGGCTGGTGCAGCTCGCCGGGCACACGCACTGCAGCAAGTCCTCGCTCCAGCGCTACCTCAGCGGCAAGCTGCTGCCGCCCCGCCAGGCCGTCGAGGCCATCAGCAAGGCGTGCCGCGGCGACACCGCGCGCCTGGTGGCGCTGTGGGAGCTGGCCGTGGCCGGTCCTCCCGAGCGGCGGCGTCCGGCGCAGCTCCCGCACGACGTGCCGGGCTTCACCGGCCGCTCCGCCGAGCTCGCCCGCCTGGCGGACCTGATGCCGGACTCCGGCAACGCCATCGCGATCGCGGTGATCGACGGCGTCGCCGGCGTCGGCAAGAGCGCGCTCGCCGTGCACTTCGCGCACCGCGTGGCCGGCCGGTTCCCGGACGGCCAGCTCCACCTCGACCTGCGCGGCTCCGACGCCGAACGGGGGCCGCTGCCGCCCGCCGAGGCGCTGGCCCAGCTCGTCCGGGCGCTCGCCCCGGACCTGCGGCGCCTGCCCGGCGACGTGGGGGAGCGGGCGGCCCTGTTCCGCAGCCTGATCGGCGGCCGGCGCATGCTCGTCCTGCTGGACGACGCCGCCGCCACGGACCAGGTCCGCGCGCTGCTGCCCGGCAACCCCGGATGCCTGGTGCTGGTGACCAGCCGCCACCGGCTGGGCGGACTGGTCGCCCGGGACGGCGCCCACCACATCGCGCTGAGCACCCTGACCGCCGCCGAGTCCGCCGACCTGCTGGCCGCCGCCGCCGGCGCCGAGCGCATCGCCGCCGAGCCCCGGGCCGTCGCCGGCATGACGCGGTTGTGCGGATACCTCCCGCTGGCCCTGCGCATCGTGGCCGAGCACCTGGTCGTGAACCCGTCGCTCACCATGAAAGACCTCGTCAGCGACCTTGACGGCGACCTCCCCGCGGAACACCGGACGACCGGCGGGGCCCAGGACCGGCTCCCCGCCCGCGAGGACGCCGCCGCCGTGCGGACGGTGTTCCCCAGGTCCTACCGCGCCCTGCCGCCGCCGGCCGCGCGGGCGTTCCGGCTGCTGGGCCGGCAGGGCTGCCTGGAGCGGCGCTGAGCATTCGGCGGGCCGCGGCGGGCGGCGCCGTCAGTCGACCACGTTCAGCCGGTTCGGGATGGTGTTGAGCTCCTCCGGGCCGTCCGCCGTCAGCAGCACGGTGCCGCCGATGCAGACGCGCTTGCCGTCGCGCAGGGCGTTCGGCTCGAACGCGAAGGCGTGCCCCTCGGTGATCTCGAAGTCGCCGTCGAGCCCCATGCCGCTCGGCAGCCTCTCCAGGCGCGACAGCGCCGGGTCGACCTCCGGGTGCAGGCGGGTGGCACTGTTGTAGAGCGGCGAGACCGTCTGCACCATCGGGCCGGTGTTCCAGGTGCGGGAGCGGTGCAGCGGCTCCTCCATGACCGCCGCGAGCCCGGAGAAGCGCAGCCCAGGACGGAGCGCGGCTAGCCCCGCCTCGCAGCACTCCCGGCACACCTCCTCCAGCTCGCGCAGCAGCGCGTCCGGCTCGCCGACGCACACGTCGATCTGCTGCTGCGACTCCATGCCCCCGTGGAAGGCGAAGATCTCCGCCGCGATGGTGTCGCCGCGCCGGAGAACGTGCGGCGCGCCGCCCATGCCGAACCACTCGGAGATGTTCCAGGCGAAGCCCGACCGTCCCGCGCGCTCCAGCATGAACGGCCGGCGCGTCCAGCCGCCCCCGGCGATGACCGCCTGGAAGGAGGCGGCGGCGATCTCGTGCTCGTTCGCGCCTTCGCGCGCCTGCCCGACGAACGCCGCGCAGGCGGCCTCGCCGAGCGCCGCGGCCCGGCGCAGGAGGACCTGCTCCTCCGGGCTCTTGACCAGCGCGAGCGACTCGTACTCGCCGGAGATGTCGACCCAGGTGACGTCGGGGAGCAGCGAGAGCACGCGCGTCCACTCGCCGTACGGGATCACCCCGGACCAGTCGCCGACGACGGCTGAGCGGTCCTCCGCGCGCGCCACCCGCCGGGCGGCCGGCCCGGCGGGCCGGCCCGGTCAGCGGGCGTGTCCCGCGCGCAGCCAGGAGACGTAGTCGGCGACCCCGGACCCGGTGTCGTAGGCGGGCTCGAAGCCGGTGTCCTCGCGCAGCCGGGTGATGTCGAGGCACATGTCGCGGCCCGGGCCGGCGGGGTCGCGGCCCTCGCGCAGCTCGACGTGCGCGCCGGGCACGGCCCGCCGGATCGCCGCGGCGACCTCGCCGTTGGTGGTCATCCGGCCGGTGGCGACGTTGTACGTGCGGTGGCGCAGCCGCTCGGCCGTCTGCAGCAGCGCGATGGCCCGCCCGCAGTCCTTGACGTGGCACAGGTCGCCGCCGTCCCCGGCGTACGCGCCCCAGGCGGGGCTCGTCAGGTCCGGCGCGGCGCCCCGCACGGCGGCGTGCACGAGCTGCGGCAGCAGGAAGAACGGCGAACGCGCGTGGCCGAGCGGCCCCCAGATCGCGCCGATGCGGAGGTTGACCAGCTCCAGCCCGGCGGTCTCGGCCAGATGGCCGGCCATCAGCTCGCCGATCTTCTTGAACGTCGGGATCGGGTGGCCGGCCGCCATCGTCAGCGGCAGGTCCTCGGCCAGCGGGCTCGGGGCCTCGACGCCGCCGTAGACGCCGATGGTGCTGGCCAGGCCGAGCCGGGACACCTGCCATTCGGTGGCGGCGTGGAAGATGTTGAGCAGGCTCGCGACGGACTTCTCGACCCCCTCGACCGGCTCGTACGCACCGACCGGCCAGGGCACCGAGCCCGCCAGGTGCACGATTCCGGTGATCTTGTGCCGGTCGCCCAGTGCGAGCAGCGCCGCCCGGTCGGTGAGGTCGGCCCGCTCGACGACGAGCCGCCCTTCGGCCTCGCCGGCCAGCGGCGCGGGCACCTCGGGGGCCCGGCGCTGGACGAGCACGACGGATTCGCCGAGGTCGAGCAGCGCTCGCGCGGTGTGCGTGCCGATGAAGCCGAGCCCGCCCGTGATGAGGATCATTACCCCAACTCCTTGTCATCAGTGCAACTGATCGTCAGTAGCACTGATGATTAACGTAGTGCGAGGACCTGGCGGCTGTCCAGCCGGGGCTCACGCGCGAAGGCCGAGGTGAATCCGGGGGGCGGCGGATCCTGATTCATCCCGCTAAAGTTCATGATTCGGTACCGCTGCTGTCCCGGGAGTCACCGCCTCATGCCGAACGCCGAGCCCTTACGTCCAGGAGATCCCACGTCCTTGGGGGCCCACCGGATCACCGGATGGCTGGCCTCCGGCGGGCAGGGGGTCGTCTACCTCGGCCAGGGGCCGGACGGGCGGCCCGTGGCCGTCAAGGTCCTGCACGGGATCGTGGCCGGTGAGCGGTTCGCCGCCCTGACGGAGGCGGCCCGCCGGGTGGACTCGCCGGGCGTCGCGCGGGTGCTCGACGCGGCCTGGGGACGGCTGTCGTACATCGTGAGCGAGTACGTGGAGGGGCCGTCGCTGGCCGAGGTGGGCCGGCTCGGCGGCGGCAACCTGCGCCACCTGGCGGTCGGCACGGCCACGGGGCTGGCCGCGGTGCACCGGGCGGGGCTCACGCACGGCGACCTCAAGCCGTCCAGCGTGCTGCTCGGCCGCGACGGCGCGCGCCTGGTCGGCTTCGGCACCGCGGGCACCGGCCCGGGTTCCGGCCGCGCCGGCGCGGGCACCGGCCCCGGGCACGGGTCCGACGGCGGCGCGGTGGCCTACATGGCGCCGGAGCAACTGGACGGGCGCGCGGCCGGGGCGGCGGCGGACGTCTTCGCCTGGGCGTCGGTGATGGTGTTCGCGGCCACGGGCCGGCCGCCGTTCGGCGACGACGCCCCGCCCGCGGTCGCCGGACGCATCCTGCGCGGCGACCCCCAGCTCGGCGACCTCCCGGACCCGCTGCGTGACATCGTCCGCGCCTGCCTGACCAAGGATCCGCAGGCCCGCCCGCCCATGACGGCCGTCCTGCCCCTCGTGCTGGGCGAGCCGCACGCCGCCGCCGCGGAGCCCGCCGAGGACTCTCACCGCCGGGACGCTCCGGAGGAGGCGGCCGATGGTCCGGTCCCACTACCGGCGGAGCGGTCCAGGTGGGCCGTGGGACGGCGGTCGCCGGTGCTGGTGCTGGCGGCCGGGGCGGTGGCCGTGTCGGTGGCGGCCGGCGTGGTGGTGTGGAACTCCGGCAAGCGCCAGGCGGACGCCGAGGTGCGTTCCGCCCGTGAGCCCGTGCGGACGTCCGCCTCGGCGGGACCGTCGAGGCACGGCACGGCCGCGTCGAGGCCCACGAGGACGCCGCAGGGCCGCGCGACCCGCCCGACCCCCACCGCCACGGTCCCGGCGGAACGCTCCACGACGCCGCCCGCCACCACGCGGAGGGCCGGGTTCGCCCTGGCGTACGTGCGCGTGCAGGGCTCCTCGAAGATCAACTCTGCCGGGGTCACCTGCTACACCGGCGCGGTGAACTTCGCCGCCGGAGTGAACGCCACCCGCCCCGGCGCCGCCTACTCCTACCAGTGGCTCTACGACGGCAGGGTCATCGAGCGCGGCTCGTCCCGCTTCCCCGCGGACAGCCGCAGCGGCTACGTGAGCTCCAGGAGGCTCATCACCCCGGCGGGCGGCAGGCACACCGTCGCCTACCGGATCCTGACCCCGTCGCCCAGGACGAAGGCGGTCAGGTTCACCATGTGCGCGCCGTAGGCGGGCACGAGAAGGGCGGGCCCGCGTGGTGCGGACCCGCCCTGATGGCAGCCACGGGCATCACAGCCCGTAGCTGACCACCCAGTATCCGTTGTACCGTCCGCCGTAGCAGGCCAGCCTGGTCGGGCTGTGCCAGCTACGGACCACGGCGCCACCGCCGAGGCGGCAGCGGAGCGAGGTCACGTACCGGTAGTTGTAGCCCCAGTCGCGGTCGCCGTCCCGGTAGCGGTCGTCGTCGCGCTCCTCGTCCCGGTAGCGGTCGTCGTCCCGGTAGCGGTCGTCGTCGTACCGGTCGTCGTCCTTGCAGTCGTCCTTGTGCCGGTCGTCGTCCTTGTACCAGGCGTGCTCCTGGCCGTGGTGGTCGTCGTCCTTGCACTGGTCGTCGTCCTTGTACCAGGCGTGCTCCTTGCCGTGGTGGTCGTCGTCCTTGCAGCGGTCGTCCTTGTGCCGGTCGTCGTCCTGCCACCAGGAGTAGTCGTCGCCGTGGTCGTCGTCCTTGCAGCGGTCGTCCTTGTGCCGGTCGTCCTTGTCGCGGTCGCCGTCCCACGGACGGTCGCCGTCCCAGTGGTGGTCGCCGTGGTGCCTGTGGTGGTTGTGCCACCACGGGTCGTCGGCGAGGATGTACGGACCCCTGACGTCGTAGTCCGGAGCCACGTACGAGAACGGCTCCGGACCCGGGTCGGCGGCAGCCGGACCGGCGGTGACGAGCGGAAGAGCGCCTGCGGTGGCGCAAGAGACAAGTGTTGCGATGAGTCGTCGCATCACACCGATCCAATCACTGTCGATGATCTAACCGCTACAGATAGTAACCGCAGGTCAGCGACTTGAAACGCGGCCCGGAGGGCTCCGTGTCACCCCTTCGGAAGCCCTTTGCGCGCTGAACGGCAGGCAACAGAATCCCTCAAGACCCCTTGACTTCACACGCGAACCGCCGGACGATCCTGTTTGATTTAGTCGGATCATGTTGGGTTCCCCCGCTCGGTGTTGAAGGAGTCCCATGCGTGCGATCCTTCGGTCAACCCTCGCCCTGGCCCTTGCCGCGACCTGCCTGACCGCCGTCGCGCCCCCCGCCGCCGCCCTGGAGAACGGCCTGGCCAGAACGCCTCAAATGGGGTGGAACGACTGGAACAGCTTCGGCTGCTCGGTCAGTGACACCCTCGTCAGGCAGACGGCCGACGCCATGGTCGCCTCCGGCATGGCCGCGGCCGGCTACACCTACGTCAACATCGACGACTGCTGGTCCACCAGGACCCGCGACGCGGCCGGCGACCTCGTCCCCGACCCCCAGAAGTTCCCCGGCGGCGTCAAGGCGGTCGCCGACTACGTGCACGCCAAGGGGCTCAAGCTCGGCATCTACTCCTCGGCCGGCACCACGACCTGCGCCGGCTACCCGGCCAGCCTGGGCAACGAGCGCAGGGACGCGGCCCTGTGGGCGTCCTGGGGCGTGGACTACCTCAAGTACGACAACTGCGGCGACCACCTCGGGCAGAGCGCGCAGCAGCGCTACACCGCCATGCGCGACGCGCTGGCCGCCACCGGCCGGCCCATCCTCTACAGCCTGTGCAACTGGGGCCAGGACAGCGTCTGGACCTGGGGCATGCCGGTCGGCAACTCCTGGCGCACCACGGGCGACATCCAGGCGAACTGGGGCTCGGTCATGGGCATTCTGGACAGCCAGGCGGGGCTCGCGGCGTACTCGGGGCCGGGCGGCTGGAACGACCCCGACATGCTGGAGGTCGGCAACGCCGGGCTCACGGCCACCGAGTCACGGGCCCACTTCAGCCTGTGGGCGCTGCTCAACGCGCCGCTCGTCGCGGGCAACGACCTGCGCTCCATGAGCGCCGAGACCCGGACGATCCTCACCAACGGCGAGGTCATCGCCGTCGACCAGGACTGGGGCGGCCGCCAGGGCCACAAGATCGCCGACAGCGGCGACCTGGAGGTCTGGCGCAAGCCGATGGCCGCGACCGGCACGGGCACGGGCTCGGCCGCCGTCGTGCTGCTCAACCGGGGCGGCGCCGCGGCCACCGTCTCCACCACCGCCTCCGCGCTCGGCCTCGGCGCCGCCGCCACCTACTCCGTACGCGACCTGTGGGCCCACACGACCGGCTCCTCGGCGGGCACGATCAGCGCCTCCGTCCCCGCCCACGGAGCCGCCATGTACGTCGTCACCGGCGGCGGCACGCCCCCGCGGCCACCGCGCTCAAGGGCGCCGGCTCCGGCAGGTGCCTGGACGTGCCCGGCGCGTCCCAGACCAGCGGCACCCAGGTCCAGATCTGGGACTGCAACGGCGGCGCCAACCAGCAGTGGACCCCCACCGCCGCGGGCGAACTGCGCGTCTACGGCGGCAAGTGCCTCGACGTGTACGACCGCGGCACCGCCGACGGCACCCGCGTGATCATCTGGGACTGCAACGGCCAGAGCAACCAGCAGTGGCGGCTCGGCGCCGACGGCGCGGTCACGGCCGTCGGCGCGAACAAGTGCCTCGACGTACCCGGCAACGCCACCGCCAACGGGACCAGGCTCGTCATCTGGACCTGCAACGGCGGCGCCAACCAGCGGTGGACCCGGGCCTGACCCGGCTCAGGCCGCACCCAGGCCGCACCCAGGCCGTGCTCAGGCCGTGCTCAGGACACGTGCAGGACGATCTTCCCCTGGATGTGGCCCCGCTCGGCGCGTTCGTGCGCCTCCGGGGCCTCCGCCAGCGGGAAGACGCTGTCGACGCCGACGCGCAGCCGCCCGGCGTCGATCAGCTCGGCCAGCGCGGCCATCTGCGCCCCGTCGGAGTGCACCTGGCCGCCGCGGCGCACGATGCCGCGCCGGGCGAGCTCCTCGTCGTGGTAGTCGCCGTGGAAGACCGGGCTGAGCGTGCCGCCGTCCTTGAGCGCGGGCAGCAGCGTGTGGCCGCCGGGGCCGCCCACGGTGTCGATCAGGCAGTCCACGTCGCGCACCGCGTCCTGCGGCCGGACCCGGGTGTAGTCGACGAACTCGGCCACGCCCAGGTCCTTCAGGAACGCCTCGTGCCGGCCGGAGGCCACGCCGATGACGTACGCGCCCAGGTCCGCGGCGAGCTGGGCGGCGAAGTGGCCGACGCCGCCGGCCGCGCCGTTGACCAGGACCCGGCTGCCGGACCGCAGCCCGATGATGTCGTGGACGTACTGGTAGGCGGTGAGCCCGGCCATCGGCACGGCGGCGGCGGTGACGTGGTCCACCGAGGCGGGCTTGCGGGCCAGGTGGCCGGCCGGGGCGGTGGTGTACTCGGCGTACCCCCTGCCGCCCTCGTCGCCGATGCGCGGGAAGCGGACGAGGCCGTACACCTCGTCGCCCTCCCGCCACTCGGTGACGCCGTCGCCGACGGCCGTCACGACGCCCGACACGTCCGAGCCGGGCGTGAAGGGCAGCGTGATCTGCGGCCGCATCGAGGGCGGAATGTCGGCGAACCCCCGGCGGGCGTACCAGTCGGGCGGGTTGAGCGCGGCGGCGCGCACCTGCACCAGGACCTCGCCCGGCTTCGGCACGGGCACGGGGATCTCCTCGAGCCGCAGGACCTCGGGGCCGCCGATCTCGTGCACGCGGATGGCCTTCATCATCGATTCTCCTCGGGGAGACGGGCGCCGCTATGATGCGGAGCAGTGTTCCGGATCATAATCGGAGCACTGCTCCGTTTGTCAATCGCCGGAAGGTATCGGATGACCTCCACACCCCGGAACCAGCGCGCGGACGCCCAGCGCAACCGGGAGCGCATCCTGGCCGTGGCCGCCGCCGTCATCGAGGAGCAGGGCACGGAGGCGTCCCTGCGCGACGTCGCGCGCCGCGCCGAGGTCGGCTTGGGCACGCTCTACCGGCACTTCCCGACCAGGGAGGCGCTGCTGGAGGCGCTGCTGCGGCAGCGCTTCGACCTGCTCGCCGAACGCGCCAGGACGCTGGCCGGCGCCGCCGCGCCGCACGAGGCGCTGGTGGAGTGGCTGCGCTCGTTCGTCGCCGGCGCGGGCGCCTACCGGGGGCTGGCCGCCTCGATGATGGCCACGATCAACGACGAGGGCTCGCCGCTGCACGCCTCCTGCCACGCCATGCGCCAGGCGGGCGGACGGCTGCTGGAACGCGCCCAGGCCGCCGGCGAGGTGCGCGCCGACGTGACCGGGCTCGACCTGTTCGCGCTGGCCAGCGCGGTGAGCTGGATCGCCGACCAGGCCCCCTCGCTGGCCGCCCGCGGCGACCACCTGTTCGGCCTGATCATGGACGGCCTGCGCCCCCGGAGCGGCTCACCGGCCCGGCGCCCACCCGAGCGGCACCAGCCTGAGGTCGAACTCGACCTCCTCGTACGGCCCGTCCATTTCCCAGCCCCCGGTCCGCGGAACCGGCCGCCGCACCAGCTCCTCCTTGACCGCGAACGCGGCGTCGGAGCCCAGGTAGGGGTCGCCGGCCAGGAACACGTGCGTGGTCAGCGGCCGGTGGCCGGGCGCGGTGACCTGGTAGTGCAGGTGGGCCGGGCGCATCGGGTGCCGCCCGATCGCGCGCAGCAGCCGGCCGGCGGTGCCGTCGGTGGGCACCGGGTAGCTGCTCGGGCGGACCGTGCGGAACCAGTAACGGCCCTCGGTGTCGGCGGTGAACAGGCCGCGCAGGTTGCCGGGCCGCTGGGCGTCGTCCTGGCTGTCGTACAGGCCGTTGTCGGCCGCCTGCCACAGGTCCACGGTCGCGCCCGGCAGCGGCGTGCCGTCGCAGGACAGCACCCGGCCGTGCACGACCATCGGCGTCCCGCGACCGCGCTCGGGCCCCTCGCTGATCCACGCGCCCGGCTCGCGGCCGGGGGCGGGGGAGTGGAAGGGGCCCTCGACCGAGGAGGGCGTCATGTTCTCCGGGCCGGCGTGGTTGACGTCGTCCACGGCGGAGGTGAGGCCGAGCATGTCCGACAGCAGCACGAACTCGTCGCGGTCCGGCGTGCACCACCTGCCGGTCTGGGTGAGGAAGGCGAGCCCGGCCCGCCACTCGGCCTCGCTGGGACGCACCTCGTCCACGAACGCGTGCAGGTGGGCGATCAGCGCGGAGACGATCTCGCCGACCCGTGGGTCGGGGGCGTCCACCTGGTCGAGCACCTGCCGCACGAGCTTGTCTGTCATGGCGACCGTCCTTGACGGGGACCGTGGGGGTTCATTATCCGCGTCCGGCCGGGGCCCGGGGAAGGCTCAGGCCAGGACGCGGACCACACCGGCGAACAGGCGGGGCAGCCGGCGCGCCGCCGGGACCACCAGGCGGGCCGTGCCGGGGCGGCGGGCGGCCTGCACCAGCGCCGCGGTCAGCAGCCGGTGCGTGCGCGACAGGCGCAGCCACGCGCCGTCGTAGTCCTGCGGGCGGTCCGCCGCCAGGCAGCCGACCAGCAGCTCCGCCGAGCGCACGGCCAGCGAGACGCCCTCGCCGGTGAGCGCGTCCACGTAACCGGCGGCGTCGCCGACCAGCAGTACGCGGCCGGCGCGGCGGGAGCGCACCGCCTGGCGCAGCGGGCCCGCGCCGCGCACCGGGGTGACGGCCGGGCCGCTCAGGCGGCGGGCCAGCCCGGGGAAGCCGCGCAGGTGCTCCTCGAAGCCGCGCCGCGCCGCGCTGAGCACCGCGACGCCCACCAGGTCGTCGCCGACCGGCGTGACGTACGCCTCGCCCGCCCCCGACCAGTGGACCTCGACGAAGTCGCTCCACGGCTCGATCCGGTAGTGCCTGCGCAAGCCGTACCGGCGGGGGCCGCGTACCGGCAGGTCGAGGCCGAGCGAGCGGCGCAGCGGCGAGTGCAGGCCGTCGGCGGCCACCAGCCAGCGGGCCCGCAGCCCGATCGCGCGCACGCCGTCGCGGTCCTGGTCGGCGCGGGTGATGCGGCCGGTGACCGTCTTGACGCCCAGCTCGGCGGCCCGCTGCCAGAGCGCGGCGTGCAGGCTCGTGCGCCGGACGCCGAGCCCCGGCCCGGCGGCGAACGCGGCCCGCGCCTCCCGCCGCCCGTCGAGGTAGTGGATGCCGCGGAACCCCCGCCCCTCGACCGGCGCGCCCATCGCCGTCAGCGCGGCCACCCCGCCCGGCATGACGCCCTCGCCGCACGCCTTGTCCACCGGCGCGGCCCGCGGCTCGACGACGACCGCCTCCATCCCGGCCAGCGCCGCGTGAATGGCCGTGGCCAGCCCCGCCGGCCCGCCCCCCGCCACCAGCACGTCGATCACCGGCCCACCTCCCGGCGGCCCGCCGCCAGCGCGTCGATCACCGGCTCACCCCCTGGCCGCCAGGGCGAGGGCGGCGTTCTCGCAGCGGATGCGCACCACCATCAGCGCGGCGTTGAGCAGCGTGAACGCCAGCGCCGTCAGCCACGCCGTGTGCACCAGCGGCAGCGCCAGCCCCTCGGCCGCCACCGCCACGTAGTTGGGGTGCCGCAACCACGCCAGCCGGTACGGCCCCCGCCGCACCAGCGGCAGCCCCGGCACCACGATCACCTGCGTGTTCCAGCGCGGCCCGAGCGCGGTGATGCACCACCACCGCAGCGCCTGAGCCGCCACGACCACCGCCAGCATCGGCCAGCCGAGCGCGGGCACGAACGGCCGCCCGGCCAGGGCCACCTCCAGCGGCGCGCACACCAGCAGCCCGGTGTGCAGGGCCACCATCCACGGATAATGCCCCCGCCCGGTCACGACGCCGCCGCGCGCCATGCTCCACGCGGCATTGCGCTTGGCGACGACCAGCTCGGCCAGGCGTTCCAGGCCGACGAGCACGATGAGCACCAGATACCAGGTCACAGGCCAACCACCAGCGGATCGCAGGGACGGGGCACTACCAGCGCAGCAGGACGAGCTCGGAGCAGAAACCGGGGCCCATCGCGATGACCAGCCCCCAGCTCCCCGGCGCGGGCGGCTCCCCGGCCAGGGTGTCGCCGAGCACGTGCAGGACCGAGGACGACGACAGGTTGCCGTTGGCCGCCAGCGAGCGCCACGTCACGTCGAGCGCGCCCGCGGGCAGCTCCAGCACCTCCGACACCGCCTCCAGCACCTTCGGCCCGCCCGGATGGCACACCCACGCCGTCACGTCCCCGGCCGTGATCCCGTGCTCGGCCAGGAACCCGTGCACGTCGTCGGCCAGGTAGCGGCGCACCACGGCGGGGACGCTGGCGTCCAGCATGACCCGGAACCCGGTGTCGCCCACCTGCCAGCCCATGACGTGCTCGGAACCGGGATACAGGTGGCTGCGGGTGGCGACGACCGTGGGCCCGGCAGCGGGCCCGGCAGCGGGCCCGGCAGTGGACCCGGCAGTGGACCCGGGAGCGGGCCCCGCCGCGCCCCGCCCGCTGCCACTGGCGACCACGGCCGCCGCGCCGTCGCCGAACAGCGCGCTGGCGACCAGGTTCGCGGGCGAGGAGTCGCCGCGCTGCAGGGTCAGCGAGCACAGCTCCACCGACAGCAGCACGGCCACGTGGTCCGGCCAGCCGCGCAGGTAGTCGTGCAGCCGGGCGATGCCCGCCGCGCCCGCCACGCAGCCCAGCCCGAAGACGGGCACCCGCTTGACGTCGGGGCGCAGCCCGAGCGCGGCGGCCAGCCGGGCGTCCACGGACGGCGCGGCGATGCCGGTCACCGACGTGAACATGATCATGTCCACGTCGGTCGGCTCCAGCTCGGCGGCGTCCAGGGCGGCTTTCACGCTCTCCAGCCCCAGCTCGACCGCGACGGAGACGAAGGCGTCGTTGGCCGCGCCGAAGCCGTTCAGCTTCTCGTAGCGGTCGATGGGGAGGGCGAGGTTGCGGTGCTCCACGCGGGCGCTGCGGTGCAGGCGGTCGAGGAGGCGGCGGTCGGCGCCGTCGGGCAGGCACAGGCGGGCGGCCATGTCGGTGAGCTCGGACTGCGGGTAACGGTGAGGAGGGAACGCGCAACGGACTGCGGAGATTCGGGTCATGCAGTGCTCCCTCGACAGGTCGCCCACAACACTCACTCCCCGCACGCTTCCCGCAAGGATGGTCATTTAAGCCATACGCGGCGCGTGGGAATTCTCGCCCCGGATCTTCCGGTCTACGATCACCGTGTGACCGACCCGGATCCCGTGCCCGCGGCCGTCGTGCGCGGCGGGCCGGTCCGTACGGCCGTCGCGCTGGCGCTGGCCTGCCACCCGGGCCCGACCGTGGCCGTGACCGCCCTGGTCACCGCGCTGGCCGTGGCGGCGGGCCGAGGCCCGGCGGGCTGCGTCCTGGTGGCCGCCGCCGTGCTGGCCGGGCAGTTGTCGATCGGCTGGTGCAACGACGCGCTCGACGCAGGGCGCGACGCCGCCGCCGGGCGCACGGGCAAACCGGCCGCCGACGGCACGGTGAGCGTGACCGCCGTGCGGGTGGCCGCGCTGGCGGCGCTGGCCCTGTGCGTGCCGCTCTCGCTGGCCTCGGGCCGTACGGCGGGGCTGGCGCACCTGGTGGGCGTGCTGGGGGCCTGGGGGTACGACTTCGGCCTGAAGGCCACCGTCCTGTCGTGGGCGCCGTACGCCGTCGGGTTCGGGGTGTTGCCGGCGTTCGTGACGCTGGGCCTGCCCGGGGAGCCGTGGCCGGCGTGGTGGGCCGTCGCGGCGGCGGCGCTGCTCGGCGTGGGCGCACACCTGGCCAACGTGCTGCCCGACATCGAGGGCGACCTGGCGACCGGCGTGCGCGGGTGGCCGCAGCGGCTGGGGGCGGCGCGCGTCCGGGTGCTGGTGCCGGTGCCGCTGCTGGCCGCCACCTGCCTGCTCGTCCTCGGGCCCGCGGGCGGCCCCGGCGTGGCGGGGTGGGTGGCCATGGCGGCCGCGGTGCTGCTCGCGGCCGGGGGAGCGGTGCTGGCCGGCCGGTCCGCGCGGGCGCCGTTCGTCACCGCCGTCGCCGTGGCGGCCGTGGACGTGCTCCTGCTGCTCGCCAACGGCGCCGCCCTGACGGCCTGAGCCGAGGCGCCGCCCTGACGGCCTGAGTCGTGGCGCTGCCCTGAGTCGTGGCGCTGCCCTGAGCCGCGCCGCCGCACTCCCCGGCGCGAGCCGTGGCGGTGGTTCAGCGGGGCAGGCGCGCCGCGCCGCGCAGCCAGCGCAGGCCCACCGCCAGGGCCAGCGGCGCGGGCACCGTCCCGGCCCCGAGCCCGACCTCCACCAGCAGGTCGAACACCTCCTTGCGGCGCGCGGCGGTCGCGATGGCCGCGTCGATGAATCCCGGCGACTGCGCCAGCCGGGCCAGCACGTCGGTCGTGCGCAGGTGCCGCCCCAGCGCGCCGCGCAGCTTGGCCCGGTACCGCGCCAGCGGGTCGCCCGCCGCCTCACCCGCCGATTCGACCACCGCCTCGGCCGCCAGCCGCCCCGACAGCAGCGCGTAGTAGATGCCCTCGCCGGTCAGCGGGTTGATCAGCCCCGCCGCGTCCCCGGCGAGCAGCACCCGCCCGGCGCCCGGCGCGGGCCGCCCGGTCGACAGCGGCAGGTGATGGGCGCGCAGGTCGCGTGCGGGCCGGTCGGGCAGCAGCTCGGCCAGCCTGCCGTGCAGCACCTGGCGGCCCGGCGCCCCCGCCGCCCGCAGCCGGGGCAGCAGCATGCCGAACCCGACGTTCGCGGTGCCGTCGCCGATCGGGAACGACCACGCGTAGGCCGGCCAGCCCGCCCGCTGCATCGCGATGAGCTGCACGTCGTCGGCCTCGGGCACGTCGGCGTAGCCGCGCACGGCCAGGGCGGTGTGCCGCTCGCCCGCCGCGGGCAGCCCGATCAGCCGGCGCACCGCCGAGTAGGCCCCGTCGGCCGCCACCACCGCACGGGCCCGCAGCCGCCCGTCCAGGACGACCCAGGACCCGTCGTGGGCCAGCTCCCTGACGCGGTGGCGGCGCACCTCGACGCCCCTGGCCCCGGCCGCCTCCACCAGCCGCGCGTCGAACACCCGGCGCGGCACCACGTGGTTGGGCCGGGCCGCCTCGGCCGAGACGCGCAGCCCGCCCGGCGAGACCACGGTCAGCCGGGGCGTGGGCCGGTAGTCGTCGATGAGGCCCGGCAGGCCCAGCCGGTCCAGCTCGTCGCGCCCGTGCGCGGCGATGCCGTCGCCGCACGGCTTGTCGCGGGGGAAGCCGGCCCGGTCGAGCAGGACCACGCGCAGGTCCGGACGCAGCTGGACGGCCCGCAGCGCCGCCGCCGAGCCCGCCGGTCCCGCGCCCACGACCGCCAGGTCCCATTCCTCACCCATGCGAGGTCTTGTCCCACTCGGCGCGGTGGGGGAAACCCGTTCCCGCCGGGTCAGGCCCGCGACAGCGCGCGGGCGGCGTGGATCAGGGGCACGTGACTGAACGCCTGCGGGAAGTTGCCCACCAGGCGCCCGTAGCGCGGGTCGTACTCCTCGGCCAGCAGCCCGACGTCGTTGCGCAGCTCCAGCAGGCGTTCGAACAGCTCCCGCGCCTCCTCCTTGCGGCCCTGCATCGCCATCACCTCCACCAGCCAGAAGCTGCACGCCAGGAACGCGCCCTCACCGCCGGGCAGGCCGTCGACGTCGTTGTCGGCGGCCAGCGGGTAACGCAGGACGAACCCGTCGGACATGAGCTCCTTCTCGATCGCCGCCACCGTGCCGGTCACGCGGGGGTCGTCGGGCGGCAGGAAGCCCACCACCGGGATCATCAGCAGCGCCGCGTCCAGCTCCGACGACCCGTACGACTGGGTGAAGGTGTTGCGGTGGGGGTCGAAGCCCTTGTCGCAGATCTCGGCGTGGATCGCGTCGCGCAACGCGCGCCACCTGTCGACCGGGCCGGTGCGGCCGAAGCTCTCGACGTACTTGACGGCCCGGTCGAGGGCGACCCAGCACATCACCTTGGAGTGCACGAAGTGCCGGCGCGGGCCGCGCACCTCCCACAGGCCCTCGTCGGGCTCGTCCCAGTGCTCCTCCACGTAGTCGAGGAGCCGGCGCTGGATCGACCAGGCGCGCTCGTCGGCGGCCAGGCCGCGGGTTCGGGAGACGTACAGGCAGTTCATCACCTCGCCGTAGACGTCGAGCTGGAGCTGCTGGACCGCCTCGTTGCCGATGCGGACCGGGCGGGAGCCCTCGTAGCCGTCCAGCCAGTCGAGGCGCAGCTCGGGCAGCCGGCGCTCGCCGGCGACGCCGTACATGATCTGCAGGTCCTGGGGACGCCCGGCGATGGTGCGCAGCAGCCAGGAACGCCAGTCGGCGGCCTCGTCGAGATAGCCCGAGCTGATCAGCGCGTCGAGCGTCATCGTGGCGTCGCGCAGCCAGCAGAACCGGTAGTCCCAGTTGCGCACGCCGCCGATGTCCTCGGGCAGGGACGTGGTGGGCGCGGCCACGATGCCGCCGGTCGGCGAGTACGTCAGGCCCTTCAGCGTGATCAGCGACCGGGTCACCGCCTCCCGGTAGGGGCCCTGGTAGGCGCACTTGCCGACCCACTCGGTCCACATGGTCTCGGTCTCGGCGAGCTGCTCCTCGGCGTCGATGCGCGGCGGCATCGGCTCGTGGGAGGGGTGCCAGGTGAACACGAACGGCAGCCGGTCGCCCGCCTCGACGGTGAACGTGGCCCGGTGGGCGTAGTCGCCGCCCTTGAGCGGGACGGGGGAGTGCAGCCACGCCGAGTCGGGGCCGCCGACGGCCTGCAGGTGGCCGTTCGTCCGGCGCACCCACGGCACGATGCGCCCGTAGTCGAAGCGCACGCGCAGCTGGGTGGAGACCTCGACGCTGCCCGAGACCCCCTCGACGATGCGCACGACGTCGGGGTTCCGGTCGCGCGGGGGCATGAAGTCGACCACCCGGACCGTGCCGGTCGGGGTGTCCCACTCGCTCTCCAGGATGAGCGTGTCAGGCCGGTAGCGGCGCCGGGTGGCCGGACGCCGGGCCGTCGGGCCCAGCCACCAGTGGCCGTTGCGCTCGCTGCCGAGCAGGGCGGCGAAGCACGAGGGGGAGTCGAACCTGGGCAGGCAGAGCCAGTCGATGGAACCGTCCCTCGCCACCAGTGCGGCCGACTGCATGTCTCCGATCAGCGCGTAGTCCTCAATCCGCATGCCGAAGACGCTACTCGCGCGCGGGTGATCCCGCGCCGGGTCCGGCCTGTCGCGTCAGGACGGACCCGGGGCGGGATCACGACAAGGGGAACCAGCGGGTGAACAACTGGGTCAGCGGGCCGATGGCGAGGGCGAAGACGAGCGTCCCGACGCCGACGCTGCCGCCGAGCAGCCAGCCCACGGCCAGCACGGTGAGCTCGATGAGGAACCGGGCCAGCCGCACGGACAGCCCGAGCCGCACCAGGCCGGTCATGACGCCGTCGCGCGGTCCCGGGCCCATGCCGGCCCCGATGTAGAGCACGGTGGCCAGCGCGATCGCGACCACGCCGAGCGCCACGTACAGCGACTGGACGGCCAGGTGGGACGGCGTGGGCAACAGGAGGATCGCCGCGTCGGCGAACAGGCCGAGGAACACCACGTTGCTGATCGTGCCGAGGCCGGGCCGCTGGCGCAGCGGGATCCACAGCAGCATCACCAGGGCGCCGACGCCGATGATGACGGTGCCGATGGACACGTCCAGCCGCAGGGCCACGCCCTGGTGGAAGACGTCCCAGGGGTCGTTGCCGAGGCCCGACTCCACCTGCAGCCCGATGCCGGCGCCGTACAGGGCCAGGCCGCCGTAGAGGCGCAGGAGACGGGAGGGGAGGGAACTCAGGCGGGGGACGGTTGCTTCGCTCATGATGGCCTCATCGTGGCAGGCCAATGGTTGCCAAAACAGGGCCAATCGTGGAAAGTGGCCTTATGAGGCATTTGTCGGCTGCGCAGGTGGCCCGGCTGGTCGACGTCGATCCGGCCGCGCGCCCGTACTACCGCGCCCTGGCCGACGGCGTGCGCGCGCTCATCATGGACGGCCAGATCCCCGTACGCGTGCGCATGCCCGCCGAACGCCACCTGGCCGAGACCCTGGGCGTCAGCCGCACCACCGTCACCTCCGCCTACGACCTGCTGCGCGAGCGCGGCTACCTGGACAGCAGGCAGGGCTCGGGAAGCTGGACCACCCTGCCCGACCCGGCCACCACCCGCGAGAACCCCTGGCTGTCCACCGGCGACGACGGTCTGATCCAGCTCCACTGCGCCGCCCCGCCCGCGCCGTCCGCGCTGCGCGAGGCCATGGCCGAGGCCCTGGACGACCTGCCCAGGTACGGCATGGGCAACGGCTACGACCCCATGGGCCTGCCGGTCCTGCGCGAGCGCGTCGCCGCCCGATACACCGAGCGCGGCCTGGCCACCCGGCCGGAGCAGATCGTCGTCACCACCGGCTCCCAGCACGCCATCCAGCTCGTGGCCGGGCTGCTGATCGGCCCCGGCGACCCCGTCATGGTCGAGTCGCCGACCTACCCGCACGCCATCGACGTGGCCCGCCAGCACGGCGCCCGGATCGTGCCCTTCGGCATCTCGCACGAGGGCTGGCAGCCCGATCTGATGGCCGCCACGATGCGGCAGTCGGCCGCCCGCCTGGCCTACCTCATGCCCGACTTCCACAACCCCACCGGCGCCCTCATGGACGACGCCACCCGCGCCGCCGTCGCCGGCGCGGCCCGCCGCAACGACGTCATCCTGCTGGTCGACGAGACCTGGGGCGAACTGGCCCTGGACGACGTGCCGCGCACCGCGCCGATGGCCGCCTTCGACACCGACAGCCGGGTGATCAGCATCGGGTCGGCGTCCAAGTTGTGGTGGGGCGGCCTGCGCATCGGCTGGATCCGCACCACGGCCGCCCTGGCCCGCCGGCTGGCCCGGCACCGCGCGGTCGTCGACATCTCCAGCCCGGTCATGGAGCAACTCGTCACCGCCCGCCTGTTCGAGCGGATGGCGCAGACCCGCGCCGAACGCCGCCGCGGCCTGCGCGCCTCGCGGGACGCGCTGACCGCCGCGCTGGCCCGGCACCTGCCGGAGTGGACGTACACGCTGCCGCGCGGCGGCGGCACGCTGTGGATGCGGCTCAACGGCGACACCTCCACCACGCTCGCCGACGCCGCCGTCTCCCACGGCGTGCGCCTGGCTCCCGGGCCCTGGTTCGGCCTGGAAGGCACCCTGGAGGGCTACCTGCGCCTGCCGTTCACCCTGCCGCCCGAGACCGTGGCCGACGCCGTCGCCCGCATCGCCCGCGCCCGCTCCCAGGGCCCCACCGGCGCCCGCCGCCACCCCGACTCGCTCCTGCCGATGGTGTGAGCGACTCGCTCGTGCGTGGCGTGCGGGGCCAGGAGGGGTGCTGGTGGGGTGGGGGGCTAGGGAGGGCTCCTCGGCGCCCTTGGCCAGGGGCGCCCGCCAGTTGCGGCGCATCGCGGTGATGCGCAGGCCGAAGGCCAGCAGCGCGGCGGCGAGCGTGGCCGGCCAGCCGTGCAGCCCGGCCGTGGACAGGCCCGCCATCACGGCCGAGCCCAGCAGGGCGGGCACCGCGTAGAGCTGGCGGTCGTACAGCAGCGTGGGGATCTCGCCGGCCAGCACGTCGCGGATCACGCCGCCGCCGACGGCCGTCGTGACGCCGAGGATGGTGGCGTGCAGCGGGCTGAGGCCGTACTCCAGGGCCTTCTCGGTGCCGACGGCCGCGAACAGGCCGAGGCCGGCCGCGTCGAGCACGAGGATGACCGGCATCACGCGGGCCACGTGCGGGTGCCAGAAGAAGACGATCACCGTGGCGGCCACCGGAACCAGCACGTAACCCAGGCTCTGGAAGGCGGCCGGCCGCACGTTGAGAATGAGATCGCGGACCAGGCCGCCGCCGAGCGCGGTCATCTCGGCCAGGACGCCCATCCCGACCACGTCGAGCCGCTTGCGCACACCCATGAGCGCACCGGTCAGTGCGAAGACAAAAATACCGACAAGGTCGAGAATTTCAGACACGTTGGATGTTTTTACCGGATCGGCGGCATGGCCGCCGCATGGTAGTGCTCGGCCATGAGCACCCGCAGCTTCCGGGTGAACAGGAACATCGCCACCCCGGCCGCGATCGCCATGATCGCCAGGACCAGGTAGTACATCGGGTCGGACAGGTAGTGGGTGAGCCGCCCCGTCTGGCCGCCGACCGCGTCGCCCACCGACACCGCGATGAACCAGATCCCCAGCATCTGCCCCTTGAACGCCTCCGGCGCCAGCTTCGTCGTCACCGACAGCCCGACCGGGCTCAGCGACAGCTCGCCGAACACCTGGATCAGGTAGACCAGCACCAGCCACCACACCGACACCCGGCCGCCGGTCGCCAGCCCGGCGGCGATCGCCATCACCACGAAGCTCAGCCCCACCATGACCAGCGCGAACCCGAACTTCTGCGGCGTGCTCACCCGCACCCCGAGCTTCACCCACAACGCCGCGAACACCGGCACGAAGATCATGATGAACAGCGGGTTGAACGACTGCGTCGTCGCCGCCTGGATCGGCACCCCGAACAGCTCCAGCCGGGTGTGGTCGGCGGCGAAGAACAGCAGCTTGCTCGGCGCCAGGTCGTAGATCATCCAGAAGATCGCGGCCGCGACGAACAGCCAGATGTAGGCCTTCATCCGGCTGCGCTCCTCGTCGGTGAGGCTGTGGCTGCCCAGCAGGATGTAGGCGAAGTAGACGACCGGCACGATCAGGATGACGATCGTGATCGCCAGCGCCAGGCGGTCGATGGTGAGCGTGCCCGTGGCCGCCCACGCGCCGAGCGCGACGGCGGTCACCGCCACGCCCGCCCCGGTCACCCGGCCGAACCGGCGGCGCTCGGGCGGCGTCAGCCGCACGCCGGGACGCTCGCCGATGCCGCGCAGGTTCCGGCCGCCCCAGACGTACTGCAGCAGGCCGAGGGCCATGCCGACCGCGGCGGCGCTGAAGCCCAGGTGCCAGCGGTCGCCGGCGGCCAGCCAGCCGACGACGAGGGGCGCGAAGAAGGCGCCCAGGTTGATGCCCAGGTAGAACAGGGAGAAGCCGGCGTCGCGGCGGCCGTCCTCGTCCTCGCCGTAGAGGCGGCCGACCATGACCGAGATGTTCGGCTTGAGCAGGCCCGTGCCGCTGATGATGAGCAACAGGCCGAGCCAGACGAAGAACGGGGTCGTCACGGGGATCGCCATGCTGATGTGGCCGAGCATGATGACGAACCCGCCCCAGAACACCGACCTGCGCGCCCCGAGCACGCGGTCGGCGATCCAGCCGCCGGGCAGCGCCACCAGGTAGATCAGCGCCCCGTAGACGCCGACCACCGCCTGCGCGGTCTCCTGCGACATGCCGAGACCCTTGTGGGCGGGCGAGGCGGCCATGAACGTGGCCAGGATCGCCCGCAGGCCGTACCAGCTGAAGCGCTCCCACATCTCCGTGGAGAACAGGGTCGCCAAACCCCACGGATGCCCGAAGAAGGTCCTTCCGCCCTTGCTCATGCACGCCCTCCCGAGACACGTACGGCACCTGGACGATCACTCTACGTGACCGGTCCGACAGTTTCCCGCCTGGGTCTTGCCGCTGCCCAGAGGGTGTGGTGCGATGCATGCCACCTGTGCAAGTGATTACTGACTGGAGGCGGGTGCCATGGCCGAAGTCCTCGACGTACGGGCCGACATCGAGCGGGAGATCGCCGGTCGCACGGTCTGCGAACAGCTCAGGCAGGTGGCCGCCCGGCACCCCGACGCGCCCGCGTACTCCGACCCCGGCGCCCCCGACGGCTCGGGCGGCTCCGGCGGCTGGACGACGTTGACCTACGGCCAGGCGCGGCGGCGCATCCTGGAGATCGCGGCCGCCTTCGCCGCCCTCGGCCTGGAACGCGGCGAGTCCGTCGCGATCATGATGGTCAACCGCAGCGAGCACGTGCTGGCCGACCTCGGCGCCGTGCACGCCGGCGGCGTGGGCTGCACGGTCTACTCCACCTTCGCGCCCGACCAGATCGCGTTCGTGGCCGGCGACGTGGGCGCCCGCTTCGCCGTGCTGGGCGGCCCCGCCGAGCTGGCCCGCTGGCAGCCGGTGCTCGACCGGCTCGACGGCCTGCGCCGGATCATCATGCTCGACGGCGCCCCCGACGACGAGCGGTTCATGTCCTGGGCCGACTTCCTCGACCTGGGCCGCGCCCGCCTGGCCGAGGAGGAGGCCGCCGTCGAGGCCCGCGCCCGCGCGGTGGCCGCCGGCGACGTCGTCACCGTGCTCTACACCTCGGGCACCACCGGCATGCCCAAGGGCGTGCCGCTCACCCACACCAACGTCTTCTACGAGGCCGCCGCCACCGACCGCATCACCTCGCTGCCGACGCACGGCACCCAGATCTCCTACCTCACCTACGCCCACATCGCCGAGCGCATCCTCAGCCTCTACCTCCCGCTGGTCAAGATGTCGCACGTGCACTTCTGCACCGACCTGGCCAACCTCGGCGCCACGCTCGGCCAGGTCAGGCCGATGATGTTCTTCGGGGTGCCGCGCGTGTGGGAGAAGATGATGGCCCGGCTGCTGGCCGTGCTCGCCACGCAGCCGCCCGAGCAGCAGGCCGCCGTACGCGAGGCCATGGCCGCCGGCGCCGCCTACGTCGAGGCCGGCCAGTACGGCGGCACGATCACCCCCGAGATCCAGGCCGCCTACGACAAGGCCGACGCGGCCCTGCTGTCGGTCGTCCGCGGCATGATCGGCTTCGACCGCGCCGAGTGGACCGCGACCGGCGCCGCCCCCCTGCCCGCCGAGGTCCAGCACTTCTACGCCGGCCTCGGCCTCAAGGTCATCGACGTCTACGGCATGACCGAGACCACCGGCGCCTTCACCGGCAACAGCCCCTTCTGCTACCGCCTGGGCACCGTCGGCAGGGCCGAGCCCGGCGTCGAGGTCCGCATCGCCGAGGACGGCGAGATCCTCACCCGCAGCCCGCTCAACACCGGCGGCTACCTCAACCGCCCCGAGGCCACCGCCGAACTCCTCGACGACGACGGCTGGCTGCACACCGGCGACATCGGCACGGTCGACGACGACGGCTTCTACCGCGTCGTCGACCGCAAGAAGGAGCTCATCATCACCGCCGGCGGCGAGAACGTCTCGCCCGCCGAGATCGAGAACCACCTCAAGGAGCACCTGCTCATCGGCCAGGCCCTCGCCTACGGCGACAACCGCCCGCACCCGGTGGCCGTCCTGACCCTCGACGGCGAGACGGCGCCGGGATGGGCGCAGGCCCGCGGCATCGGCTTCACCTCCCTGGCCGAACTGGCCGAGCACCCCGACGTCCTCAAGGAGGTCTCGGCCGCCGTCGAGGCCGCCAACGCCAGGCTGGCCAGGGTGCAGCAGGTCAAGCGGTGGGCCCTGCTCGGCACCGAGTGGACCGCCGAGACCGAGGAGCTCACCCCGAGCCTGAAGCTGAAGCGGCGCGTCATCCACGCCAAGTACGCCGACATCATCGAGTCCCTCTACGGCGACGCGCGCTGACCTGCGGCCCCGTCGGCCCCGTCGGCTTTGCCATAAGGGGTGCGTGTCGCGGTCCTGGTCATGACCGGGCGGTTCCTAGCGTCTCGCTCATGACCAGAAGCCTCCTTCTCGTCTCGCTCGCGGCGGGGTCGCTCACGGCGCCCGTGCCTGCGTATCCCGCCGCGACCGAGCTCGCCATCCGCGCCATCACCGTACGGCCCGCGAACCCGGTCGTCGGGGCCCACGACTCCGTGAGCCTGGTGATCGACGTGATCGCGCGGGGCGCGCGCGGCAAGAACGGCGTCACCGTCAAGGTGGAGCCCGGCGCCCCGCCCGGCCCGCTGCTGTCGGCCAAGCCCCCGGTCGAGGACACCACCGATCTCCCGCCCGCCGCCGAACCCGGCCTCCAGCCGCCGGCCCTTTCCGGGCCGCCGTCGTCCGCCTCGTCCTCGATGCCCGGGACGTCCTCGATGCCTGGGACGTCCTCTGAGCCCGGGTCGTTCTCGGCGCCCGCTGAATCCGCCGAGTCCGCCGGGCCCTCCGGATCTTCGGCGTCGCTGCCCGGCCCGGCCGCCGTCGCGCCGGGGAGCGCGTACGCGGATCCGGCCTCCGGCGGCCCGGGCGAGGGCCTGCGAGCCCTGATGCCGCTGCCCCTGACGGTCGCCGCCGATCCTCGGATCGACCTGCAGAAGGCCCCGTCCACGGGCACGCCGCCGCCCCGGCTGGTGTGGCGAGAGGGGGCGGCCCGGATGGCGGCCGACTGGCAGACCTGGCGTTTCCTGCCCGACAAGAAGCTGAACCGCTTCTACCCGACCGGCACCTGGACGATCAGCGCCACCGCCCGGGACGCGGACGGCGCCACGGTCACCGAATACGCCTCCTTCGAGCTCAGGAGGGCGACCAGGTTGTCGTCCGTCCGGGTGGAGAGGTCGCCGAAGTCCGCCGGCGGCGTACGGCTGCGCGGCTCGCTGACCAGGATCGACCCGCGCGGCTTCACCGACTTCGGGCCGTACGCCAAGCAGCGGCTGCGGCTCCAGTGGCGCGAGGAGGGCTCGCCGACCTGGGAGGACGTGGCCGAGACGACGACCGACGCGGCCGGGGCGTTCGTGCAGACGGTGCCGTCCAGGAGGGGCGGCCTGTGGCGGGTACACTTCCCCGGAAACCCCCACTACGCGCCATACACCACTAAACCCCGACAAATCGCCAGTTAGTGTTATAAAACACGCACAAAAAGCTGTCGAGGTATTTGTCGTTATTCAATCGTGATCTGTCGTATCGCAACTTTTCTTTACCCTGACGCGTCATTAGGCGTTGACGTGCCCCGTCCCTGGGGCGCGTCCGAGACGGGGAAGGAATTTGTTTTGATGATGCGACGTCTAGCCGCCGGACTGGCCGCGGCCGCTCTGGGCGCCACGATGGTGGCCACCGCCGCCGCGCCCGCCCTGGCGGACACGGACCCCGATCCCGACTTCGAGGGCGGGAGCACGAGCCTCCAGCTCGACGTCAACCCCGAGCCGGCGCGGCGCGGCAGGGCCCTCGACATCCAGGGCAAGCTGTCGGTGTCCTGCGACGAGGACTACATCAGCGGGTTCGTCGCGGTGCACCACGCCGACTACTGCAAGGACAGCGAGCGCTGGCACCGTCTGGCGTGGAAGCGGGTCGTGATCCTCTTCCAGGCCGACGGCAGCGACAAGTGGGACTACGTCGAGTCGGTGCGGACCAGCCGGGACGGCTCCTTCCGCACCACCGAGCGGGCCTACACCTCGGGCACCTGGCGCGCCGTCTTCGAGGGCTCCAGGTACCTGGCCCCCTCCGAGGGCAAGGACTGGGTGAAGGTCTACGGCGGCCGCCGCCACTAGCACCACCCGGCGGAAGCCCGGCCGCGAGGCCGGGCTTCCGGCATGTCCGGGCCCGTTCCGTCCCTTTTCCGGGCCCGTTCTGCGCGTTTCACGGGCCGCTCCAGGCCTTTTCCGGGCCTGTCGTCGCCGTCAGTACCCCACGGCGACCTGCACCCGGTGGTGCCGCGGGTCCTCGATCTCCGCCAGCACCGCCGCCGCCAGATCGGCGTAGGAGAACACCGGCCCGCCCTCCTCGGCGGCCATGACCTGGTCCCCGCCGAACCGGTGCCGCCCGCTGCGCTCCGCCCGGTCGTCGAGCACCACCGGCGGCGGCGCGATCACCACCCAGTCCAGCGCTCCGCCATCCTCGCGGAACACCTCCAGCTCGGCGGCGTGCCCGAGGGAGAACGTCCGGGCGTCCTCGGGGAAGCCGGGGGTGTCCACCAGCCGCGTCCCAGGCGCGACCTCCAGCAGGGTGCCGATGCCCAGCGCCACCAGCCGGGGCACACCTGCCCCGGCCAGCCCGCCGGTCAGCGCCCGCGCCGCCGCCGTGTAGAACTCCGCGGACGGCACGTCCAGCCGGACGCTCGCCTGCACCGCCACGTCGTGCCCCGCCGCGACCGCCGCCACGCTCTCCCGGTCGGTCACGTCCCCGGCGACCACGCGCACGCCGTCGCCGGACGGCCCCGCGTACCGGGCCGGGTCGCGCACCACGGCCGTCACCTCGTGCCCCCGCTCCAGGGCCTGCCCGACCACCCGCGCGCCGGCCCGTCCGCCGCCGCCGAAAACCACGATCCTGCTCATCGTCCACCACTCCGTCCGGCGGCCGGCACACCCGGCCGCGCCCGGCAGACGGTAGACGCCCTGAGGTCACTTCCCGCAACGATAGTGAGCCCCCGCCGCCTAGCATGGACGCCATGGCCGAACCCCTTGACCCCGACATGTTCGCCGCCTGTGTCCACGTCACCCCCGTCCGCGTCGGCGACAAGTGGACCGCCAAGATCATCCGCTGTCTGGAGCAGGGCCCGAGACGCTTCACCGAGCTGCAGGTCCCGCTGCGCGGCATCACCCCGAAGGTCCTCACCGAGTCCCTGCGCGCCATGGAACGCGACGGCCTGCTCACCCGCACGGCCTACGCCGAGATCCCGCCCCGCGTCGAGTACGCGCTGACCCCTCTCGGCCGCAGCCTGCTCGCCCCCATGGCGGCCGGCTGCGAGTGGTCCAGGCGGCACCTGTCGGAGCTCATCGACGCCCGCGAGTCCTGGCACGCCGCCCACCCCTGACGGGCCCGTCCCGGCGGCCCCTTCGCGGAATCGATCACAGGCGCGGCGCGTTGCCTGCCAGGAGAGAGGCAGGCGGTTTTGAGAGCCGCGCGACACCCGTCGTAGTCTGGCTCTCTGGCGAAACGGACAGGAGGTGACGCCCCATGTTGCGAGACTCGTTCGGACGGGTGGCCACGGATCTGCGGGTGTCCCTCACGGACAAGTGCAATCTGCGCTGCACGTACTGCATGCCGCCCGAAGGGCTCGACTGGCTGCCCAAGGCCCAGTTGCTGACGGCCGACGAGATCGTCCGGCTGGTGCGCGTCGGCGTCGAGCGGCTGGGCATCACCGAGGTGCGCTACACCGGCGGCGAGCCGCTGCTCCGGCGCGAGCTGGTCGACATCGTCGCCCGCACCACCGCCCTCGACCCGCGTCCCCAGGTGCTGCTCACCACCAACGGCATCGGCCTGGCCCGGGTGGCCGAGCCGCTGGCGCGGGCCGGCCTCGACCGGGTCAACGTCTCGCTCGACACGCTCGACCCGGCCACGTTCAAGCAGCTCGCCCACCGCGACCGGCACGCCGACGTCATCGCGGGGCTGGCCGCCGCAGACGCGGCGGGCCTGCGCCCGGTCAAGGTCAACGCGGTGCTCATGCGCGGCGTCAACGACCACGAGGCCGTGCCGCTGCTGCGCTTCTGCCTCGACCGCGGCTACGAGCTGCGCTTCATCGAGCAGATGCCGCTCGACGCCCAGCACGGCTGGACCCGCGAAGGCATGATCACCGCCGACGAGATCCTCGAACGCCTCTCGGCCGCGTTCGAGCTGACGCCCGACGACCTGGAGCAGCGCGGCAGCGCCCCGGCCGAGCGGTTCCTGGTCGACGGCGGCCCGGCCCGGGTCGGGGTGATCGGCTCGGTGACGCGCCCGTTCTGCGGCGCCTGCGACCGGGTCCGGCTCACCGCCGACGGCCAGGTGCGCAACTGCCTGTTCGCCACCGAGGAGTCCGACCTCAAGACCGCCATGCGCGCGGGCGCCTCCGACGACGACCTGGCCGCCCGCTGGGTCGCCGCGGTCGCCCGCAAGCGCGCCGGGCACGGCATCGACGACCCGTCCTTCCTCCAGCCGTCCAGGCCGATGTCGGCCATCGGCGGCTGAGGTGCCCTTCGACGCGGTGATCCTGGCCGGGGGGCGGCCCGCCGCCTGGGCGGCGCGGACAAGCCCGGCCTGGCCGTCGGCGGCCGTCCGCTGGTCGAGCGCGTGGTCGCGGCGGCGTCCGGCGCGCGCCGCACGGTCGTCGTCGGTCCGCGCCGGGAGCTGCCCGGGGTCGTCTTCACCCGGGAGGAACCGCCGGGCGGCGGGCCCGTCCCCGCGCTGGCCGCCGGGCTGCGCGAGGTCGACGCGCCGTGGCTGGTGCTGCTCGCCGGCGACCTGCCGTTCCTGACGGCCGCGCACGTGCGGGAGCTGCTGGCGGCGGCCCGTCCCGGGGCGGGGGCGGTCATGGTCGACGACGACGGCCGCGAGCAGTGGCTCGTCGGCGCCTGGCCGGTGCCGGAGCTGCGGGCGGCGCTCGACGCCTACACCGGGCGGTCACTCAAGGGCCTGCTCGGCCCCCTGACCGGAACGCGGCTGGCCTCGCCGGGCCGGCCGTGGTTCGACTGCGACACGATGGACGACCTGAAGGAGGCTCGCATGAACGTACTCGCCGAGTGGACGGCGCTGGTGTGCAGGGAGCTGGGCGTCGACCCCGCCCGGGTGGACCGCGACCTGGTCCTCGACCTGACCAAGGAGGTCGCCCACGGGGTGGCCAGGCCCGCCGCGCCGCTCACCGCCTACCTGCTCGGGCTGGCCCAGGGGGCCGGAAGTGCCCCTGAGGACGCCGTGGCCAGATTGATCACATTGGCGAAGAACTGGGAGCAGGCGACCACCGAGACGCTGACTGACGGCTGACACTCGAACGAACTCTTGAAGTCAAGCCGACCGCTTCCTCCAGATTTCCTGTGAATTACGAGGAGGAGGCCGGTGTAAACGATTTCGGGAAAGCGGTCCTATCGGACTCCGGCCGGCACGGGGGACTGATCGTCCAATGCAAAGGGCTGGCCAGGAAAAGGGCGACGCCGGGTGGTTACGGGGGCAAACCACCCGGCGTCGCTTCATCGGCGTTCCGACGGGGGCCCGGAACGCCGGCACCAGCACTCCGACGGGGGACCGGAGCGCTTGCCTAAAGCGTACACCTACAACCCATGGGATGCGTCAAGACTTAGTCACGACCCGATCTCGCGTCGATGCAGCGGTATCTCGGTTTGGTTAGCCTCGGGGGACTGAAAGTGGGGCGGCGGCGCGCCCTCGCTGCGCTCATTGGCCCCGATTACGGCAATGTATGGCAAAAACACTGCCCCGGCGATGAACAGCAGCCGGTACGGCCACGGCACCGGCACCACGACCGCCAGGATCAGGCAGATCGTCCGGATGCCCATCTTGATCAGGTAGGCGACCTCACGCTTGCGGATGTCCGCTGTGAGCGAGGGTCTGGCGTCGGTGACCTGGTGGACGTCCGGCTTCTTGCGCCACCCCTTCATACCTTCCACGGTAGACCTCGTACGGGCAGGGCGCGACGGCGCGGCCGGGCGATGAGGAGGGTCATGCGATCATGGCCTTCGAGTAAGGAGGATGGGGAGATGACGGATCGAACGTATCGGGTCACTGAGATAGTCGGCACGTCGGGGGAGAGCCTTGACCAGGCCATCCGCAACGGCCTCCAGCGGGCCTCGCAGACCCTGCGCCACCTGGACTGGTTCGAGGTCACCGAGATCCGCGGCCACCTCGACGGAGGCGAGATCGCGCACTACCAGGTGGGCATGAAGGTGGGCTTCCGCCTGGAGGACTCCTGACCGTCCCCGGACGGCCCGGGGCCGGCGCCCCGGCACACTGACACCCGTCCCGTCCCCGGCCCGCCCTGCGGCACGCTGGGGGCCTCCAGGACGGCCGCCGGCACGACGACGCCCGCCGCCCCGCTCGATCGCGGGACGGCGGGCGCGTACGGCCGTGACGTACGGGCCGTGACGGACGGCGGGGTCAGCTCGCCTGGCTGACCGTCGACATGTTGAAGTCCGGCACCCGCACCGGCGGCATCACCGTGCGCTGGAAGTAGTCGTTCCACTCGCGGGGCAGCGTGCGCTCGGCCGCCCCCACCTCCGTGACGCGCCCCAGCAGGTCGACCGGGCTCTCGTTGAACCGGAAGTTGTTCACCTCGCCGACGACCTCGCCGTGCTCCACCAGGTAGACGCCGTCGCGGGTGAGGCCCGTGACCAGCAGCGTCTGAGGATCGACCGCGCGGATGTACCACAGGCACGTGACGAGCAGCCCGCGCCGCGTGGAGGCGATCATCTCCTCCAGCGAACGGGCGCCCTCCGCCGGGCCGGACATGACCAGGTTGTCGATGCCGGGCGTCACCGGCAGCCCGCTCAGCTCGGCCGAGTAGCGCGTCTGGAGCAGCGACTCCAGGCGGCCGTCCCTGATCCAGTCGGTCGGGCCCAGCGGCAGCCCGTTGTCGAACACCGAGCTGTCGCGGCTGGAGGCGTGCGCCGTGACGAACGGCGCGCACGAGATGCCCGCGGCCCGGGGGTCGCTGGACAGCGTGATCGGCAGCGTGGCGAGCTGCTCGCCCACCCGCGTGCCGCCGCCCGGCCCGGAGAACACCGAACGGCCGTCGAGCGCGTCCCTGGCGCCCGAGGACCAGAACAGGTAGATCATCAGGTCTGCCACCGCGCTCGGCGGCAGCAGCGTCTCGTAGCGGCCCGCGGGCAGGTCGACCCGGGTCTTGGCCCACTCGAGGCGCTGGGCCAGCGAGGCGCCGAGCGCGGCCACGTCGACGTCGGCGAAGTCCTCGGTGGACACGCCGGTCCAGGCCGACCGCTTCAGGTCGCCGGACTTGGCGTTGAGCTCGAGGCGGCCGGTCGGCTGGTCGTGCCGCAGCCGCACGCCGGTGGAGGTGCCGAGGAAGGTCGAGGTGAGGGAGTGCTCGGCGAAGCCGTAGAGCTTCCTGTCGCCGGACTCGGCGGCCGAGAACGCCTCGCCGAGCGCGGGCGCGAACCGCTCGAACACCCCGATGTCGGTCGGCCGCACCTCGTCGTCCCAGCCGGGCGCGGCCGGGCCGCCCTCGACCAGCGGGCGCGCGTCCTCGGCCGGCCGGGCCTCGCGGGCCGCCCGGTCGGCCGCCGCGACCACGTCGGGGAGCTGGTCGGCGCGCACGGCCGAGCGCGAGACCACCCCCACGCCCTGCCCGGCCACCGAGATCACGGTCAGCCGGGACGACCGGGCCACGCCGTTGGTGGTCAGCGTGTTGCCCGCGAAGCGCAGGTTGGCCGTGGAGCCCTCGTCCACCAGCACCACGCAGCCGTCGTTCGCGGAGAGCTCCAGAGCCCTCTCCACCATCTCCTGCGGAGTAGTCACTTGCCGCCCTCCTGCACCGTGTTGAGCACGCGCACGCCCCTGAACAGCGCCGACGGGCATCCGTGGCTGACCGGCGCGACCTGCCCCGGCTGGCCCTTGCCGCAGTTGAAGGCGCCGCCCAGCACGTACGTGCCCGGCCCGCCGACGCCGTCCATCGACTGCCAGAAATCGGTCGTGGTGGCCTGGTAGGCGAAGTCTCTGACCTGCCCGGCCAGTTTCCCGTGCGAGATCCGGTACGCCCGCTGCCCGGTGAACTGGAAGTTGTACCGCTGCATGTCGATCGACCAGCTCTTGTCGCCCACGATGTACAGGCCACGCTCCACGCCCGCGATCAGCTCCTCGGTGGAGGGCCCGTCGGGCGCGGCGGCCAGCGACACGTTCGCCATGCGCTGGATCGGCATGTGGCCGGGGGAGTCGGCGAACGCGCACCCGTTGGAGCGCCCGAACCCCTTCATCAGCGCCATCCGCCGGTCGAGCTGGTAGCCCACCAGCACGCCGTCCTTGACGATGTCGAAGCTCTGCCCCCGCACGCCCTCGTCGTCGTAGCCGACCGTGGCCAGGCCGTGGGTGACCGTGCGGTCGCCGGTGACGTTCATCAGCGGCGAGCCGTAGACCAGCTCGCCGAGCTGGTCGAAGGTGGCGAAGCTGGTGCCGGCGTAGGCGGCCTCGTAGCCCAGGGCGCGGTCGAGCTCGGTGGCGTGGCCGATCGACTCGTGGATCGTCAGCCACAGGTTGGACGGGTCGATCACCAGGTCGTAGTCGCCCGCCTCGACCGAGGGCGCGGCCAGCTTCTCGGCCAGCAACTCGGGCAGCCGGCCCAGCTCGGCCGGCCAGTCCCAGCCCGTGCCGGTCAGGTACTCGTAGCCGCGGCCGACCGGCGGCGCGATCGTGGACATGTCGTCGAAGCCGCCCTCGTGCGCCTTCATCGCGTTGAGCGACGGGTGCACCCGCACGCGCTGCTGCGTGGTCACGGTGCCGGCGGTGTCGGCGTAGAACTTCTGCTCCTTGACCTGCAGCAGCCGCGCCGAGACGTGGTCGGCGCCCTTGAGCAGCCCCGCCGACCACTCGGCCAGCAGCCCCACCTTGTCGGCGGAGGGCACGTCGAACGGGTCGACGTCGTAGTCGGAGACCCACACCACGTCGGAGTGCACCGGCTCGGGCGCCAGCTCGATGGGCTCCCGGTTGACCGGCGCGCTCACCTCGGCCACCCGCACCGCCTGCTCGGCCACGGCCGCGGCGGCCTGCGGGGTCAGGTGGATGCCGGCCGCGAACCCCCATGTGCCGCCCTTGACGACACGGACGGCGTAGCCGAGGTCGTCGGCGTCGAGCGCGCCTTCGAGGCGGGCGTCGTACAGGCGCAGCGTCTCGGCCCTGACGCGTTCGAGCCGGAAGTCGGCGTGCTCGGCGCCGAGGTCGCGGGCGCGTTGCAGGGCCGCGTCCGCGAGCTGCCGCAGCGGCAGTTCCAGGAAATCGGGATCGATCTGGCGCATGTCCACGATCCTAACCCTGTGATCTTGTACCACCCGGACAAGCGGATACTCGCCAGTAAGAGATAGCGTCAGATGCCATGGCACGCTCTGTACTCGTCACCGGAGGCAATCGCGGCATAGGCCTCGCGATCGCCCGTGAACTCGCCGCGGCCGGCGACGCCGTCGCGGTCACCTACCGATCGGGGGAGCCGCCGGAGGGCCTGTTCGGCGTCCGCTGCGACGTCACCAGCACGGCCGAGGTCGAGGCCGCCTTCGACAAGGTCGAGGCCGAGCAGGGGCCGGTCGAGGTCCTCGTCTCCAACGCGGGCATCACCAAGGACACCCTGCTGGCGATGATGAAGGAGGAGACCTTCACCGACGTCATCGACGCCAACCTGACCGGGGCCTACCGCGTGGCCAAGCGCGCCATCAGGCCGATGATGAAGATCAAGCGCGGCCGCATCATCCTCATCTCCTCCGTGGTCGGCCTGTCCGGCCAGGCGGGCCAGGCCAACTACGCCGCCTCCAAGGCCGGCCTGGTCGGCTTCGCCCGCTCACTGGCCCGCGAGTACGGCTCGCGCAACATCACCGTCAACGTGGTCGCGCCCGGCTTCGTGGCCACCGACATGACGGCCGGCCTCGACCAGGAGGCCATCGTCAAGAACATCCCGCTGGGGCGGCAGGCCGCCCCCGCGGAGATCGCGCGCGTCGTCCGCTTCCTGGCCGGCGACGACGCCTCGTACATCACCGGGGCCGTGATCCCGGTCGACGGCGGACTCGGAATGGGGCACTGACGTGGGAATTCTCGAAGGCAAGCGGATCCTCGTGACCGGCGTGCTCACCGACGCCTCCATCGCCTTCTCGGTGGCCAAGCTGGCCCAGGAGGAGGGCGCCACGGTGGTGCTCACCGGGTTCGGCCGGCTGAGCCTGGTCGAGCGCATCGCCAAGCGGCTGCCCCAGACCCCGCCGGTGCTGGAGCTCGACGTCCAGGACACCGACCAGCTCGACACGCTGGCCGCCCGCGTGGGCGAGCACGTCGACGGGCTCGACGGCGTCGTGCACTCCATCGGGTTCGCGCCGCAGAGCGCCCTCGGCGGCAACTTCCTCAACACGCCGTGGGAGGACGTCGCCACCGCCCTGCAGGTCTCCACGTACTCCTTCAAGTCGCTGGCCGTGGCCTGCCTGCCGCTGATGAAGGAGGGCGGCGCGGTCGTCGGCCTCGACTTCGACGCGTCCAAGGCCTGGCCGGTCTACGACTGGATGGGCGTGGCCAAGGCAGGCCTCGAGTCGTGCAGCCGCTACCTCGCCCGCGACCTGGGCAAGCACAACATCCGGGTCAATCTGGTCTCGGCCGGGCCGCTGCGCACGATGGCCGCCAAGTCGATCCCGGGCTTCAAGGAGTTCGAGGAGAGCTGGCCCGAGCGCTCGCCGCTGGGCTGGGACCTCACCGACACCGTCCCGGCCGCCAAGGCGTGCGTGGCGCTCATGTCCGACTGGTTCCCCGCCACCACCGGCGAGATCGTGCACGTCGACGGCGGCGCGCACGCGATCGGCGGCTGAGCGCCCCTCACGCCAGGCGGTGCCTGCCGCTGCCCGCCGGGGCCGGCTCGAACGGGATCGACTCGCTCGGCTCGGCCCGGTGCCGCCGCTGCTGCACGATCCGGGTGGCCAGCACCGCCGACCCGAGCAGGACGATCGTCAGCACCGTGCCCAGCACGTCGCGAGCCGGCGGGCTGGGCCGCACCACCCGCTGGTCGCGCAGCGGCACGGCCAGCTCACGCCCGAACGGGTTGGGCCACAGCAGCTCCACCCGCGAGTCGTCGGGATCGGCGGTCGGCTCCTCGGCGGTGACCGGCCGCTCGTCGTCCAGCGTGTACGGCCTGTGCTGCGGCGGGGTGGGCGGCTGCGTCGGCAGCGGCGCGGTCGCCTCGTCGGTCTCGCGCCCGCGCGGCCGGTCGGTCCGGCGGCGCCCGGCCTCGGTGTCGGTCCCGGTGTCGGGTCCGGTCTCGGTCCCGGGCGAGGCCGTCGCGGTGGGGTGGGGCGTCAGCGACTGGAGCACGCCCTGGTCGCCGCAGGCCAGCACCGGCAGGCACACGTCCTTCAGCGTCTCGGGCACCAGGTCGGTGTGGCTGGGGCTGGGGGAGGGGCGGTCCGATCGGGACGGTTTGGCGGGCCTGCCGGTCGGCACGGCGTCGCCGACGGTGCCGAGCACCTCGTCGGTGGTCTTCTCGACGCCCTTGGTCACCGGGTCGGCCTTGCCGCCGGTCACGTCGTCGACCGTGCCCGTGAGCGCGCCGACGACGTCGCACAGCGTGTCGGTCACGCCCGAGAGCAGGCCCCCCTCACCCGGGCAGCCCTGCACGGCGGCGGCGGAAGCGGCCGGCGCCCCCGCCGGGATCGCCCCCAGCGCCACCGCGAGCACCCCGGCCGAGATCGCGGTCCTGCTCCCCATCCGTCCCCTCCTGTGTCGCTTCAGGAGGAAATCCTTATGGACAAGGCCCGTCAGACGCAGGCTTTTTCCCGGTAAAGTTGCGATTCGGTATCGACTAGTGATACGCGAGATGGATTCTCGTTCGTCGTCAGTCGAGCGAGGACACGTCATCGAGCGCCTCCCGGATCTCGATCGGGAGCACGACGTCCTCGGCCGACAGGATGCCCTTGAGCTGGGTGTGGGTACGGGCGCCGACGATCGCCGAGGCCACCCCCGGCTGGTCGCGCACCCATGACAGCGCCACCGCCAGCGGCGAGACGCCGAGCCCGTCGGCGGCGGTGGTGACCGACTCGACCACGCTGCGGCCGCGCTCGTCGAGATAGGGACGGACGAAGTCGGCGAAGTGCGGCGTCGCGGCGCGGGAGTCGGCCGGGATGCCGGTGCGGTACTTGCCGGTCAGCACGCCCCGGCCGAGCGGCGACCAGGCCAGCACGCCGACGTCGAGGTGGGCGGCGGCGGGCAGCAGCTCGCGCTCGGGCTCGCGGGCCAGCAACGAGTACTCGACCTGGGCCGAGGTGATCGGGATGCGGCCGGGGACCGACTTCTGGGTGACCGCGGCGGCGGCCAGCTGCCAGCCCGCGTAGTCGCACACGCCGGCGTAGACGGCCCGGCCGGAGGAGACGATCGCGTCGAGGGCGGCCAGGGTCTCCTCCAGCGGCACCTCGGCGTCGTAGGTGTGGAGCTGCCACAGGTCGACGTAGTCGAGGCCGAGTCGGTTGAGCGACTCGTCGACGGCGGCGATCAGGTGGCGCCTGGAGGCGTCGCGCGGCCGGCGGCCGGTCGGGGTGACCACGGCCTTGGTGGAGATCACCAGCTCCGAGCGCGGCACGGAGTCGCGCAGCATGCGGCCGAGCAGCCGCTCGGAGTCGCCGCCGGTGTAGACGTCGGCGGTGTCGACGAGGGTGCCGCCCGCGTCGACGAACGAACGGAGCTGGGCGGCGGCCTCCTCCGGGTCGGTGTCACGGCCCCAGGTCATCGTGCCGAGCCCCAGCCGGGACACCGACAGGCCGCTGCGGCCGACATAGCGCTGCTCCATGATCCCGCCAGGTTACCAAGAACGGGCCCGCCCGCCAGTCCGGCGCTCCAATGTCCTGCCTGGTGAGGAGCGTGGCGGCGGGTGGATGCGAAGTTTTCTCGCAGGTGCGTGAAACATGGTGATCCGCGCCTGCGACACTTGCTGGTGTGACCACCCTTCTGCTGGCCCGCCACGGGCTGACCGACCTCACCGGGCCGGTGCTGGCCGGGCGCACCCCGGGGGTGCACCTGAGCGAGGCCGGACGGGCGCAGGCCGAGGCGCTGGCCGGCCGCATCGCCGGGGTCCGGCTCGACGCCGTCGTCTCCAGCCCGCTCGAACGCTGCCGCGAGACCGCCGAGGCCGTCGCGAAGGGCCGCGGGGCGGACGTCCTCGTCGACGAGCGGCTGATCGAGTGCGGCTACGGCACCTGGACGGGCCGCCCGCTCAAGGAGCTCGCGCAGGAGCCGCTCTGGCAGACCGTGCAGGCGCATCCAAGTGCGGTGACATTTCCGGAAGGGGAGTCGCTGGCCGATATGCAACATCGGGCGGTCGCCGCGGTCCGGGAGTGGAATCGACGCCTCGGGTTGAAGGGTGTCTACCTGGCGTGCACCCACGGAGACGTCATCAAGGCGATCGTGGCGGACGCTCTGGGGCTGCACCTCGATCATTTTCAGCGGATAACAGCCGATCCTGCGGCCCTCACCGTGATTCGCTATGCCCCCTTGCGTCCCTTTGTTCTCAGGATTAACGATATGGGGGAATTGCGGTTGCCCGAGGATTCGGAGGAGAAAGACGGGGGAGAAAACATCACCGGGAGCGATGCCGCCGTCGGCGGTGGACCCGGGACCACGTAAGGTCAGGCTATGCCGGTCTTCGACTACGACCCACCGGAGAGGTTCGTCGCCGGCGCCCTGGGGCAGCCGGGCGCGCGGGTCTTTTTTCTGCAGGCCAGGGCCGAGGGCAGACTGACCACCGTGGCGCTGGAGAAGCTGCAGGTGGCTGCGCTCGCGGGCAGGCTCGACGAGCTGCTTGACGAGGTTCTGCGGCTCAGCGGGGGCGCCGCGCACGTGCCCGCGCTGGCTCCGGCCGACCTGGCCGACGACGCCCCCCTCGACGTGCCGGTCGCGGAGGACTTCCGGGTCGGCACCATGGCGCTGGCCTGGGACGACGACAAGTCCCAGGTGGTGATAGAGGCGCAGGAGGTCATCGACGAGGAGGACCTCGACGGCCCCGACCCGGCCGTGCTGCGGGTGCGGATCAGCGCCGGCGCCGCGCGTGCCTTCACCCGCAGGGCGCTCCAGATCGTGGCGGCGGGCCGGCCTCCCTGTCCCCTGTGCGGGCAGCCGCTCGACGCCGAAGGCCATGTCTGCGTCCGACTCAACGGCTACCGCGGGGGTGAGGCGGCTTCATGACCGCTCCTGAGAGCGAACCGGCCGTCAAGCCGCCACAAGGGCCGATCATGCAGGAGGAGGAGGCGCTCACGCTGCTGCGCGACGGGCGCCTGGAGGTGGCCGGCCGCCTGGTCGAGGCCACCAACATGACCCTCTACTGCTCGATCAAGCTGGGCGGCCGCAGCGCCGCCTGCGTCTACAAGCCCGTACGCGGCGAGCGCCCCCTGTGGGACTTCCCCGACGGCACCCTCGCCGCCCGTGAGGTGGCCGCCTACGAGGTCTCCCAGGCGACCGGCTGGCGCATCGTGCCGCCGACCGTCTACCGCGAGGGCCCGTTCGGGCCCGGCATGTGCCAGCTGTGGATCGACACCGAGCGCGAGATCGACCTGATGCGGCTGGTCAAGAGCCGCAACCCGGTGGTGCGCCGGATGGCGGTGTTCGACGCGGTGGTCAACAACGCCGACCGCAAGGGTGGTCACCTGCTGCCGCTGCCCACCGGGCACGTCTACGGCGTCGACCACGGCGTCTGCTTCTCGGTCGAGGACAAACTGCGTACGGTGCTGTGGCAGTGGCGGGGCAAGCCGCTGGCGCGCGAGGCGGTGGCGGTGCTGGCCAAGCTGGAGCGCGACCTGGAGTCGGGCTCGCTGGGGCGGCGGCTGCGCGAACTGCTCACGCTGGCCGAGGTGGAGGCCACCTGGCGGCGGGTCAGGCGGCTGCTGGACGCCGGCGTGCATCCGTACCCGTCGGAAGGGTGGCCGGCCGTTCCCTGGCCCCCCATCTGAGGAGTGGCGGGGGTTTTATACCCTTTGCCGCATGTGCACGCTGATCGTGAGAACCGGTGAGCCGCTGACCCTCATGGGCGTGCGGGACGAGCTCGCCGACCGCCCCTGGGAAGCGCCGGGGGAGCACTGGCCCGAGCATCCCGGGGTGATCGGCGGCCGTGACCTCAAGGGCGGCGGCACCTGGATGGCCGTCTCCCCGTCCGCCTGCCGCGCCGCCGCCCTCCTCAACGGCCACGGCAGGCAGGCCCCCGAGACCACCAGGGTCTCCCGCGGCGACCGGCCCTGATCGCGGTCTCCACGGGCGGCGTCCCGGACGTCGACCTGACCCGCTACGACCCCTTCCACCTCGTGCTCGCCGACCTGTCCGGCGTGCGGCTGTTCAGCTGGGACGGCGACCGCCTCACCGCCTCCGCCCTGCCCGACGGCACCAGCATGGTCGTCAACACCGGCCTCGACCCCGACGCCGACCGCGTACGGGCCCACCTGCCGCGCTTCGCGAGCGCGCCCGACTGGGCGGAGCTGATCACCGGCGCGCACTCCGACCGGCCGGACGCCCTCCTGGTGCGCAACACCCTGCCCGACGGCCGCGTCTACGCCTCGCTGTCGGTGATGCGGGTCACCCTGGGGCAGGACGACACCGGCTACGAGTTCACGGACCTTACGGCACGGATAGGCTCAAAGGCATGAGATCGTGGTCTGCCCAGAACATCCCCAAGCTCCCAGGTGAGAGCATTCCGCTGCGTCTCTACGACACGACGACGAGGCAGGTGCGGCAGACCGATCCCGGCCCGACCGCCCGGATGTACGTCTGCGGCATCACCCCCTACGACGCCACCCACCTCGGCCACGCCAACACCTACCACGCCTTCGACCTGGTGGGCCGGATGTGGCGGGACGCCGGGCACGAGGTCCACTACACCCAGAACGCCACCGACGTGGACGACCCGTTGCTGGAGCGGGCCGCCCAGACCGGCATCGACTGGCAGGAACTGGCCGAGCGCGAGATCGAGCTGTTCCGCACCGACATGGAGGCCCTGCGCATCCTGCCGCCGCGCGAGTACGTCGGCGTCACCGAGGTCGTGGGCCACGTCGCCGACCTGATCACCGAGCTCGCCGCCAAGGGCTGCACCTACGACCTCGACGGCGACGTCTACTTCAAGGTGGCCGACGCCCCCAAGTTCGGCCAGGTGTCCGGCTACGACGAGGCCGAGATGCTGGCCCTGTCCGCCGAGCGCGGCGGCGACCCCGACCGGCCGGGCAAGCGGCACCCGCTCGACTGGCTGCTGTGGCGGGCCGAGCGGCCCGGCGAGCCGGCCTGGGAGACGAGCCTGGGCCGGGGGCGTCCCGGCTGGCACATCGAGTGCACCGCGATCGCGCTGCGCAACCTGGGCCCCGGCTACGACGTGGCGGGCGGCGGCTCCGACCTGATCTTCCCGCACCACGAGTGCGGCGCCTCCGAGGGGCACGCGGCGACGGGGGAGTGGCCGTTCGCCAAGTTCTACACGCACGCGGGCATGGTGGCGCTCGACGGCGAGAAGATGTCGAAGTCCAAGGGCAACCTGGTGTTCGTCAGCCGGCTGCGGCAGCAGCACGACCCGATGGCCGTGCGGCTCGTCCTGCTGGCCCACCACTACCGGGAGGACTGGGAATACACGCCCGACCAGCTCGCCGCCGCCGAGCGCCGGCTCGCGCTGTGGCGCTCGGCCGTCGCCCTGGGGGGCGCGCCGCACGCGGAGGAGCTGCTGGCCACGGTCCGCGGGCGGATGGCCGACGACCTCGACTCGCCGGGCGCGCTGGCCGCGATCGACGCCTGGGCCGAGCGGGCGCTGGCCGAGGGCGGCCCGCAGGAGCCCGGCCTGGTCAAGGACCTGACCGACGCCCTGCTCGGCATCGCACTCTGACCGGCCGCCCGGCCCCAGGCACAGGCGGGGGCGTGGCGTCCGGGTGACATGGTCGTGGGCCGGGTTCTCGCACCCGGCCCACGACCTCCCGTGGAGTCGCCGATCGCTCGGCGTTCTCCGTCACACACGCAGCTCCTCGAACCTGTCGTTCGCGGCGAGCTCCGCGGTGAACCACTCGATCGTGCGCCGCAGGCCCTCCTTGGCGGGCACCTCCGCCCGCCAGCCCAGCCGTTCGGCGGCCAGGGTGGTGTCGGGCCGGCGCACCTTCGGATCGTCGGCGGGCCGGTCGATGAACTCGATCTCCGAGGCCGAACCGGTCAGGTCGCGGATGAGGGTGGCCAGGTCCAGCATGGTCAGCTCGTCCGGGTTGCCGATGTTGACCGGGCCGGTGAAGTCGCTGCGGGCCATGGCCAGGATGCCCGAGACGGTGTCGTCCACGTAGCAGATCGACCTGGTCTGGGAGCCGTCGCCGGTGATGGTCAGCGGCTCGCCCTTCAGCGACTGCCGGATGAACGTCGGGATCGCCCGGCCGTCGAACGGCCGCATCCGCGGGCCGTAGGTGTTGAAGATGCGCACGATCCCGGTGTCGGTGCCGCGCGAGTGCCGGTAGGCGGTGGTCAGCGACTCGGCGAAGCGTTTGGCCTCGTCGTACACGCTGCGCGGGCCGACCGGGTTGACGTTCCCCCAGTACGTCTCCTTCTGCGGGTGCTCCAGCGGGTCGCCGTACACCTCGCTGGTGGACGCCAGGACGAACCGGGCGCCCTTCTCCCTGGCCAGCCCGAGCGCGTGCAGGGTGCCCACGCTGCCCACCCGCAACGTCTCGATCGGGTAGCGCAGGTAGTCGGCCGGCGAGGCGGCCGAGGCGAAGTGCAGCACCAGGTCCACCCGGCCCGGGACGTGCACGTACCCGGTCAGGTCGCTCTCGATGAGCCGGAAGGCCGGGTTGTCCAGCAGGTGCTCGACGTTGCGCGGGCCGCCGGTCAGGAAACTGTCCATGCAGATGACCTCGGCGCCCTCGTCCAGCAGGCGTTCGCACAGGTAGGAACCGAGGAAGCCGGCTCCGCCGGTGACCAGAGCCCTCATGACGTGACCTCCAGAGCTGCGTCGACCACTTCCGACACCTCGATCCTGAGCAGGCCGGGGTCGGGGCGCAGGCCGTGCGGGTCGCCCTTGCGGCCGGCCCACAGGGCCACGTGCCGCCATCCGGGCGGCGGCCCCCACTCCGACGGCGGCACCGGGCCGAACAGCACCACCGACGGCACGCAGAACGCCGTCGCCAGGTGCGCGACCCCCGTGTCGCCGCAGACCACCAGCCGGGCCCGGCTGACCAGGTCGATCAGGTCGGCCAGACCGGTACGGCCGGCCAGCATACGCTCCGGCGGCAGCCCGGCCAGCTCGGCGACCTTCCTGGCGATCGGCACCTCGTCGGCGTTGCCGGTGACGACCACGTCGTCCAGCGCCGCCGCGACCTTGCCGAACCGCTCGGGCGGCCAGCGCCGCGCCGGGTAGGCGGCCCCCGGATGCACGATCACCGGACCCGTCCGGTCGGAGATGCCGAGCGTCAGGTCCTCCGGGTCGGCGGGGATGCCGTGCCACTCCAGCAGGCCGCACCAGCGCCGCACCTCGTGCACGCCGTCCTGCCACGGCGGGCCGACGCCGAAGCTGATCAGCCGGCCCGGGTCGGTGGCGCGCAGCGCCTCGATGCTCTGCGGCCCCTTGCCGTGCAGGTTGACCGCGATGTCGGGCCGCTGGAACGGCACCGGGCCCGGCCCCGACACGTCCACCTGGGCGTCCACCGCGCCGATCAGCGGCAGCAGGGCCTCCAGGGACCTCGGCGCGGCCAGCGTGATCCGGTGCCCGGGAAAGGACTGCCGCAGCGCCCGCAGCGCGGGGACGGCCGTGAGCAGGTCGCCCAGGCCGAGCCCGCGCAACGCCAGCAGTTCTAGGGCCATGACGTCTCCGTGGAGGGGCAGACGACCAGCTCTCTGACCTCGCACCCGGCCGGCTGCCGGAGCGCGAACACGACGGTCTGGGCGACGTGGGCCGGGTCGTTCAGCCCCGCCTCCGGGCCCGGCTTGTACTGCTCGGGACGCCCGTCGAAGAAGCCCGTCCGCATGCCGCCCGGGATCAGCAGGGTCACCCCCACCTCGCCGCGCAGCTCGACCGCCAGCCCCCTGGTGAAGCCGACGACGCCGAACTTGGAGGCCGAGTACGCCGAGGCGTCGCTCAACGGGCGCAACCCGAGCGTCGAGGCGCAGGTCACCACCTTGCCGCGGGTCCGCTTCAGGTACGGCAGCGCGGCCCGGACGACGGCGGCCGTGCCGAGCAGGTTGACCTGGATCACCCGCTCCCAGTCGTCGGCGGGCACGTCCTCCAGGCGCCCGCAGGCGTCGATGCCGGCCGCGGTCACCACACCGTCCAGGCCGCCGGCCCGCTCGGCGAGCTCGCGTACGGCCCGCTCGGCCTGCCCGCGGTCGGCCAGGTCGGCCGTGACGTGGTCGAAGCGCTGGTCCGGCTCGCGCACGTCGACGACGAGCGCCCGCCAGCCCTCCTTCTCGACCGCCTCGGCGGTGGCCAGGCCGAGACCGGAGGCGCCCCCGGTGATCAAAATATTCACTGGATCTCCCTGATCAGATTGCTGGTCGAACGTCCCGGCAGCGTGCTGAGCGCGACGAACTCGGCGCCGAGCCGCTCCAGGACCTCTGACTCGGGCAGGACTTCCCCCTCGTAGTCCCCGCCCTTCACCCACACGTCGGGCCGCAGCAGCTCGATGGACTCGGCCGGGGTGTCCTCCTCGAACACCAGGACCGCGTCCACGCAGCTCAGCGCCCGCAGCACCTCGACCCGGTCACGCGCGTCGACGACGGGCCTGGACGGGCCCTTCAGCCTGCGCACCGAGTCGTCGGAGTTGACGCAGACGACGAGAGCGTCGCCCAGCGCCCTGGCCCGCCGCAGGAGGCTCACGTGCCCCGCGTGCAACAGGTCGAAACAGCCGCCGGTGGCGATCAGCCGGCCGCCCTGCGCGCGGGTGAGCCTGGCCACCTCCAGCGCGGTGCGCGGCCGGTCGCCGAGCCGCTGTTCCTGGGTCCTGACGGTGGCGGCCCCGCCGCGCTCGACGAAGCGCGAGGCCTCGCCGACGCCGATGGTGACCGCCTCCTCGACGTCCGCGCCGTCGCGCAGCGCGAGCGCCGCGGCGCCGGCGAGCCGGTCGCCCGCGCCGCACGCGTCCTGCCCGGCCGCCGTCACCGGGGGCGGCACCCGCGTCAGCGGGCCGCCCTGGACGGCCAGCGTGGCGCCGGTGCCGCCGGTGGTGACCGCCACGGCTCCCGCGCGCAGCTCCCGCACCAGGCGGCGGGCCGCATGGTCGGGGCCGCGGTAGCCGTCCGGGCACAACATCCTGGCCTCAGCCTCGCTCGGCGTCAGCAGCGTGCAGCCCGGCATGGGCGGCCCGCCCCGGGGATGCGGGTCCCACACGACCGGTACGCGGGCCTCGCGCAGCAGCTCCCGGGCCATGCCGGCCACGCCCCTGCCGTAGTCGGAGACCAGCACGGCGCCGGCGCGGGCCAGCACGGCCGTGATCTCCTCGGGGATCTCGCCGGGCGGGTCGGACCGGGCGAGGCCGTCGCCGCTGTCGAGCCTGAGCATGGTCTGGCCCCTCGACCTGACCCTGGTCTTGCGCACGGTCCCGCCGTTCAGCGGCAGGCGTACCAGCTCGACCTCCTCCGACAGCAGCGCGCACAGGCGGTGACCGTCGAGGTCGTCGCCGATCGCGGTGATCAGCACCACCTCCGCGCCGTCCCGCGCGGCCAGCAGCGCGGCCAGCCCGGCCCCGCCGGGGCGGGCGTGCTCGGCCGCGATGTCGACCACCGGGACCGGCGCGTCCGGGCACAGCCGCTCGCTGTCGCCCTCGACGTCCACGTCGAGCAGTGTGTCGCCGATGACGACGAGGGGGCCCATCAGACGGCCTCCTCGATGGCGTCGCAGAGCAGGTGGATCATGGCGAGGTGCACCTCCTGGACGGTGGCCGTCTCCTGCGCGGGCACGGCCACCGCCTCGTCGCACAGGTCGGCCAGCGGGTTCGGCGCGGGCCCGGTCAGCGCCCAGGCAACGACGCCGACCTCCTGCGCCGCCCTGGCCGCGGCCAGCACGTTCGGGCTGCCACCGCTGGTCGACAGGCACATCAGCACGTCACCGGGACGGCCGTGCGCCCGCACCTGGCGGGCGTAGACCTCCTCGTGGCCGAAGTCGTTGGCGATCGCGGTCATCGAGGAGCTGTCGCCGTGCAGCGGGATCGCCGCGTACGGCGGCCGGTCGGCCCTGAAGCGGCCCACCAGCTCGGCCGTCAGGTGCTGGGCCTCGGCCGCCGACCCGCCGTTGCCGCAGGCCAGCAGCCGGCCGCCGGCCGACAGCACGCCGGCCAGCTTCCCGCCCCAGGCACGGATGGTGACCGCGTGGTCGTCGACCTTCTCCAGCGTGGTCCAGAGCTTTTCCAGATGTCTGTCCATGATCAACCCCCCAGAGCGGCCAGGCGGCAGAGCTTGCCGTCGATGACCTGCGTGTACACCGCCTCGGTCTGCTCGGCGATGCGGGACCAGCCGTACCGCTCGCGGGCCCGCCGCGCTCCCGCGGCGCCCAGCGCCGCCCGCCTGCCCGGGTCGGCGAGCACGTCGCGCAGCGCCCTGGCCAGCGCCCGCGGGCGTCGTGGGGGGACCAGCACGCCGCAGCCGGCGACCGTGTCCAGGTGGCCGCCGACCGCCGAGGCCACGACGGGCACGCCGCAGGCCATCGCCTCGATCGGGACCATCCCGAACGGCTCGTACCAGGGCACGGTGACCACGACGTCGGCCGAGCGCATCAGCGCCGGCACGTGCGTGCGCGGGACGCTGCCGATCAGGTGCACCCGGTTCTGGAGCCCGTAGGCGAGGGCCAGGTCGCGCAGCCGCTCGGTCTCCTCCTCGTCGTCCGGGCCGCCGCCGGCGATCACCAGGTCGGCGTCCGGGATCTGGCGCAGCGCGGCGATCAGGGTGTCCACGCCCTTGCGCGGCACCATCCGGCCGATGCTGAGCACCACCTTGGCGCCCGCGCGCGGCGCGACCGGCCCCTGCGGGCGGAACGCCGTCAGGTCCACCCCGCAGGGCACGACCGTGACGCGCCGCTCGGGCACGCCCATCGCGCACAGCTCGCTCACCTCGTCGCTGCAGGTGGCCAGCACCGCGTCGGCCCGCTTGCCGATCTCGCGCTCGGTGTCGATCCGGTGCGCCGGGCTGGTGTCGGCCTCGCCCTGCCAGCGCCGCTTCACGGTCCCGAGCGCGTGGAAGGTCTGCACCACCGGCACGCCCCCGGCGGCCCGCAGGGCCGCCTGGCCGCTCATCCAGAAGTGCGCGTGGGCCACGTCCGGCGGGTCCGACGCCCAGCGGTCGGCCAGGCGTTCGGTGAACTCCGGCATGTACGGCGGCAGCTCGTCCTTCGGCACGACCGCGGCCGGGCCCGCCGTGACGTACTCGACCGTGACGCCGGGCGCCATGGTCACCGCGTCGGGCTGCGACCGCGCCGAGCGTCTGGTGTGGACGACGACCGTGTGCCCGCGCTCGGCCAGTGCGACGGCCAGGTGCGCGACGTAGACGTTCTGCCCGCCCGCGTCCACGCCACCGATGGCCGCCAGCGGATCGGCGTGTTCGGAGATGAGATCGACCTTCACTGCGTCAGCTCCCTCACTGCCTTGACCACCTGCTCACTTGTCACCAGGGACAGGCACGGGTGCCCGGCCACCGGACAGGTGCGCGCCCTGCTTCCCGAGCAGGGCGCCTGCTGGTCACCGAGCAGCACCGTGGGCACGCCGTACGGGGCCCATCGAGCGGCGGGGACGACAGGGGCGAACAGGCTCACGACCGGTGTGCCGACCGCCGCGGCCAGGTGCGCGGGACCGGTGTTGCCGGCCACCAGCACACTGGCGCCTTCGATCACGGCGGCCAGTTCGGCGAGCGTGGTCCTGCCTCCGAGGTCGACTGCCGCGTCGCAGGCCACGTAGGCGGTGAGGTCACGTTCCTTGCCGGTCACGACGACCTGGTGCCCGTCGTCCACCAGCTCCCTGACGGCCTGCCGATGTCTCTCGGCCGGCCACGTTCTGGCGGGGGCTGACGTCCCTGGATGCACCACGACGTACGAGCGTTCATCGGCAGCGCCGCCGACGCCTAGGAAATGCCCGCTTTCCCGGCCGATATCCGGCAATGGCCGCCGAACAGCCAGTTTGCCGTCGTCGCCGGGTGGCAGATCGAACCCGGCCGCCCGCGCGACGGCCAGCATGCGCTCGGCCTCGGGCACGTCGAGCGTCTCGTCCACGACGTGCCGGACGTCCAGGAGCGAGCCGGGGTAGTCGTTGCTGATCGCGCAGACGCGCCGCACGCCGGCCATCCGCAGCAGCAGGGCCAGCGGCAGCGCCGACTGGTGGAAGGAGGTCAGGAGCAGCGCCTCGTCCACGCCCTGGACCCGGGCGATCAGGTCGGCGACCTGGGCGTTGGACACGGCGGCGGGGGAGTGGTCGATCCACGGCGCCCGCCACTCGATCACCCGGTCCACGCCGGGCAGCAGCTCGGCGGCGGCCCGGCCGTTGGGGCCGGCCAGGAAGACCAGCTCGTCGGCGAGCGTGCGCACGGCCCGGGTGGCGGGCCCGGCCAGCAGGACGTCTCCGGCGTCGTCGAGCCGCGCCACCAGGACGCGTCCCCGGCCGCCGCCGTGCTCTCCCGCGGCCTGGCACACCGCTGCCTCCAGCGTGCCGGCCGCCGCTGTGGCGGGCTCCGCCGTGGTGGTCTCCGTGGGCGCGGGCTTGTGGGCGGCCCGTCCGGCCTTGCCGCGGCGCTGCGTGGCGTTCGCACGGCTGCGGCCGCACCGAGCCGCCGGATCGCGACGTCTCATCGCCGCCACCTCCATTCCCCCCGAAGCCGGTGCACGCAGGCGACCGGCGGGATCACCACGCTGGTGACGGCCATGCGCCACACCTCGCGCGGGGTACGCGGCCCTGGGGCGATGCGCCGCCAGGCGAACTCGGCGGTCATCGCGGCCCACAGGGCTCCGGCGATCGCGGCCAGCACCGGCAACGCCCGCCACCCGCCGGCCGCGCCCCGCCTGCGGGGCCGCTGGTCGAGCCGCCTGCCGAGCCGCCTGCCGAGCCGCCTGCCGGGCCGCCTCTCGGGCCACCGGTCCGGGCGCCCTCTCCCGGAGGGGCGGGCCACGGTGGCGGCCAGGCCGAGGGCGGCGGCCGTGAACGCGGCGGCCGAGGTGGCGGCGTGGCGGCGCAGCCGGCCGCCCGAGCCGCCGATGGCCTGACGCCAGCGCGGCCCGTGCAGGTGCCGCATCAGCGCGTCGTCGGCGTTGCCGCGCTGGAAGCGCACGCTCGCCCAGAACCCGTCCTCGCGCACCGGGTGCGTGGTCACCCGCTCGCCCGCGACCAGCCGGTGGCCCGCCCGTGCCACCCGCAGGGCGATGTCGGCGTCCTCCCGGTAGGCCCGGGGGAAACGTTCGTCGAACCCGCCCGTCTGCTCCAGCACCGAACGCCGGTAGGCCATGTCGGCCGTCACCCACAGCGCGTCCGACAGCCCCAGCGTGTGCCGCTCGGCGTCGGTGGGCCGCCGGCCGGCCGGCCGCGGCACCTCGATCCGGCCCTGGCTGCCGCCCACGTCGTCGGGCAGGTCCACCAGGTCCTTCCAGACCGCCTCGGCCCACCCGGGCGCGGGGATCACGTCGTCGTCGAGGAACACCACCCAGGGCGTCCCGGCGGCCCGCCAGCCGGCGTTGCGCGCGGCGGCCGGGCCCCGGCCGCCCGAGCGCACGACCCGCACATGGTCGGGCAGCTCCAGCGCGGCGGCGGCCGCCCGGCGGTCGTCCACCACGATCACCGGCACCGTCCGGCCCACCGCCGCCAGCGTCTCCCGCAGCGTGGCGCGGCCGATGGTGGGGATCACGACGGTGATCACGAGGCGAACACCTCCCCGCGCCGCACCAGGTACGGCCCCAGCGCCAGCACGTCCACCGGCGAGGAGCCGAAGCACTCCAGCGCGTCCCGCGGGTCGTCGACCATCGGCCGGCCCGCGGTGTTCAGGCTGGTGTTGACCACCACCGGCAGCCCCGTGCGCGCCTCGAACTCGGTCAGCACCCGCGCCATCAGCGGGTCGTCGGCCGGCGAGATCGTCTGGATGCGCGCGGTGCCGTCCACGTGCACCACCGCCGGGATGCGGTCCCGCCAGGGCTCGCGCACGTCGTGCACGAACAGCATGTACGGCGAGGGCACCGGCCCCCGCCCGAAGATCTCCGGCGCCCTGGACTCCAGGACCATGGGCGCGATCGGCCGGAACTGCTCCCGGCCCTTGACGTCGTTGAGCCGCTCGGTGTTGCCCGGGTGCCCCGGATGGGCCAGCAGCGAGCGGCGTCCGAGCGCCCGCGGCCCGTACTCGGACCGGCCCTGGAACCAGGCCACGATCCGGTCGGCGGCCAGCTCGGCGGCCACCGCCGCGCCCAGGTCGGCCGGCCGCGTGTACGGCACCCGCGCCACGTCCAGCCAGGCGCCCAGCTCCTCGTCGGTGAACCCGCGCCCGAGCGCCGCGCCCGGCATGGGACCGGCCGGCTCGCCGTAGGTCTGCGCCAGGTGCAGCGCGCCGCCCAGCGCCGTGCCAGAGTCGCCGGCGGCCGGCTGGGCCCACACCTCGTCGAACGGCCCCTCGTCCAGCAGCCGGGTGTTGGCCACGCAGTTCAGCGCCACCCCGCCGGCCAGCGCGAGCCGCCGTTCGCCGGTGCGCTCGTGCAGCCAGCGGGCCAGCTCCAGCAGCACCTCCTCCAGCCGGGCCTGCACGCTGGCGGCCAGGTCGGCGTGGTCGGAGGTCCAGGGCTCGCCCATGGCCAGCGCCTTGACGTAGACGTTCCAGTCGACCGGCTCGACGCGGAAGCCCCCGTCGCCGGTCGTGTAGATGATCTCGCGCAGCGACTCCAGGTGGCGCGGCCGGCCGTAGGAGGCCATGGCCATGACCTTGTACTCGTCGCTGGAGCGCAGGAAGCCCAGGTGCTGGGTGACGTCCTCGTACATCAGGCCGAGCGAGTGCGGCAGCTCCTGGGCGGCCAGCACCTCCAGCTCGCCGTCGCGGTAGCGGCCGGCCAGGTGCGAGACGTTCTCGCCGCGCCCGTCGCACACCAGCACCGCGCAGTCGCGCCAGGGGGAGGCCAGGCCGGCCGAGGCGGCGTGCGCCACGTGGTGCGGCACGTACGAGACCTGCCCGGCGTCCAGGCCCGGCAGCGCGGTCGCCAGGAAGGCGGGGGCCCTGACGGCGTACCGGGTGCGCAGGTCCTCCCAGTCGCCCTCCGGCCGCTGGACGACCAGCGCCGGGTCGTAGGAGTAGGCCACGGCGTCCAGGTCCTCGGGGGACAGGCCCGCCTCCTGCAGGCACCAGGCGGCGGCCTGCTCGGGCAGCTCCCAGGCGGAGAACGCCAGCGGCCGTTTGCCGTGCTTGCGGCGGCTGAAGCGCTCCTCCTCCGCCGCGGCCACGATCTTCCCGTCGACGACCAGAGCCGCGGCCGGGTCGTGGAAGATCGCGTTGATGCCGAGAAACTTCATCGTTTCCTCCCCCGCAGATGTCAAGAACCGCTACCGAGAGAAGCGGCTCTCAAACCTGGGACTACCTCGGGAGATGCGAAAACGGGCGTAATCGCCCGGGGTTGGTCACTCTGAGTAGTTGTTTGCCGGGTGGCGGCCCGGGTAGCTGCCGGATCACGCGACGGAGGTGAAAGGTGTTCGAAAAGCGACGTCCCGGGGCCGTCCTCTTCGACCGGGACGGAACCTTGATCAAAGACGTGCCGTACAACGGCGACCCTCGCCTCGTCGAGCCCATGCCGGGAGCGGTCGAGGCGCTCGGCAGGCTCCGCCGGGCCGACGTGCCCGTCGCGGTGGTCACCAACCAGTCCGGCGTGGCCAAGGGCCTGCTCTCGCCGGACGAGATGGACCAGGTGAACGCCAGGGTGGAGGAACTGCTCGGGCCGTTCGACGCCTGGGCCATCTGCGTGCACGACGACGCCGACGGCTGCACCTGCCGCAAACCGGCGCCGGGGCTGGTGATCAGGGCGGCCGCCGTCCTCGACGTCAGCCCGCGCGACTGCGTGGTGGTCGGCGACATCGGCCGGGACATGGAGGCGGCCAGGGCCGCGGGGGCCCGGGGCATCCTCGTGCCGACCAGGCAGACGCTGGAGGAGGAGATCGAGCAGGCGGCCGAGGTCGCCGAGGATCTCACCGACGTCGTCGACCGGGTGCTCAGCGCGCCCGAGGTGCCCGTGGCGGCGGCCTCGTCCGCGCCCTGGGCCCGGGCCATGGGCTGGAGCCGCTGGTGAGGATCCTCATCTGGCACGTCCACGGCTCGTGGACCAGCGCCTTCGTCAGCGGGGGCCACGACTACGTGCTGCCGCTCGTCCCCGGACGGGGTCCCGACGGCCGGGGGCGCGCCGCCACCTACGACTGGCCGGACAACGTCCGCGAGGTGCCCTACGACCGGCTCCGCGACGAGCCGATCGACGTGGTCGTTTACCAGCGGCCGCACGAGATCGACCTGGCCCGCGAATGGCTCGGCCGCGCGGTGCCCGGCGTGTACGTCGAGCACAACACCCCGGCCGGCGACGTCCCGCGCACGAGGCATCCGCTGTCCGGCCAGAGTGACATCACGATCGTCCATGTGACCCACTTCAACGAGCTGTTCTGGGACAACGGCCGGGCGCCCACCCGCGTGATCGAGCACGGCGTCCCCGACCCCGGCCACCTGTACACCGGCGAGCTGGCCAGGGCCGGCGTCGTGGTCAACGAGCCGGTACGCCGTACCAGGGTCGCCGGCACCGACCTGCTGCCGCGCTTCGCCGAGCGCGTCCCGCTGGACGTGTTCGGCATGAAGGTGGACGGCCTGCCGTACGGCACCTACGAGGACCTGCCGCAGCACGTCATGCACGCCGCCCTGGCCCGCAGACGCGCCTACCTGCACCCCTACCGCTGGACGTCGCTGGGCCTGGCCCTCATCGAGGCCATGACCCTCGGCCTGCCCGTCGTGGCGCTGGCCACGACCGAGGCCGTCGAGGCGGTGCCGCAGGAGGCCGGGGTGATCTCCACCAGGGTGGACGTGCTGGCCGACGCCCTGCACGCCTTCGTCACCGACCCCGAGCGGGCCGCCCAGGCGGGCAAGGCCGCGCGGGCCGCCGCGCTGGCCCGCTACGGCCTGCCCAGGTTCCTGCGGGACTGGGACCGCCTGCTGGCCGAGATCTGAGCCGGGATCCGAGCCGGGATGTGAGCTGGGAACTGAGCCCGGATCTGACAGGTATGACGCCGGAAGGCATGGGTAGGCGCGATGGGCATGATGATGCTCAACTGGTCACGCAGGGCAGCCTGCCTGGAACTGGACCCCGAACTGTTCTTCCCGATCTCGCTCGAAGGCCCCGGCCGCTCGCAGGTCGAGAAGGCCAAGACGATCTGCGGCCGGTGCCCCGTGCGCCGGCCCTGCCTGCAGTACGCGCTGGACACCCGGCAGGCGCACGGCGTGTGGGGCGGCACCGACCCCGAACAGCGGCGTGAGCTCAGCTCGCCGGCAGTGCCTCGGCAAGAAAGCGTTCCCGCTCCTCAGCTTCGAGGTGGTCGCTGAACAGCACCCCGTCGAGATGATCGGCCTCGTGTTGCAGCACCCTCGCCAGCACGCCCAGCGCCCGTAGCGTCACCGGCTTGCCGAACATGTCGCGGCCGCGCGCCGTGACCATGTAGGAGCGTTCCAGCGGACGCCAGAGGCCCGGCGCCGACAGGCACGCCTCGTCGGCGGTGATCCGCCGCTCCGACAGCTCCAGCCGCGGGTTGACCAGATGACCGGAACGACCGTCGTAGGAGTAGACGAGCACCCGCACCGGCTCGCCGATCTGCGGGGCCGCCAGGCCGGCCCGGCCCGTGCCCGCCCGCAGGGTGAGCGTCAGCGACTTCACCAGGCGCCGCAGCTCCCGGTCGAAGTCGTGCACCGGCTCCGCCACCACGCGGAGCACCGGATCGTCGAACACGCGAATAGGCCGGACCGTCACCCGCAACTCCCCGAAACGCCGCGATCGTCATGCGGAACGGTTCCCGTCGCCGGATCCCCTCAACCCTGAAGGCCGGGCCTTGTAGCACAGCGGTAACAGCGGAGACCCAAGGGCGAAACCACCCGAAAGCAGGATCGGGGGGTGATCTCACTTGCGTCGCCCGCGCCTGTGATGCCCGGCCGGGCGCTCGGGGCCCGGCCGGGCCCCGCCAGCCCGGAGGTACCGGCATGACCACCCTTTCTGAAGGGTCTCCCGAGACGGCGCCCGACGCGCTGGCCGGGTTCACCATCGGGGTGACCGCCACGCGGCGGCGGGAGGAGTTCGCCGCGCTGCTGGCGCGGCGCGGCGCCCGTGTCGTCAGCGCCCCCGCCATCCGCCTGGTGCCCCTGGCCGAGGACGCCGACCTGCTCGCCGCCACCCGGCGCACCCTCCAGGCCCCCCTGGACGACGTGGTCGTCACCACCGGCGTCGGCTTCCGCGGCTGGATGGCCGCCGCCGAGGGCTGGGGCCTGTCCGCCGACCTCGGCGACCACCTCGGCCGGGCCCGCCTGCTCACCCGCGGCCCCAAGGCCAAGGGAGCCGTACGGGCCGCCGGGCTGACCGACCACTGGACCCCCGTCACCGAGTCCTGCGACGAGGTCAAGGAGTACCTGCTCGCCCAGGACCTGCGCGGCCGGCGCATCGCGGTCCAGCAGCACGGCGAGCCGCTCACCGCCTTCGTGGCCGACCTGCGCGCGGCCGGGGCCGAGGTGATCGAGATCCCGGTCTACCGGTGGCTGCCCTGCCGCGACGGCTCGCCCCTGCGCCGCCTGATCAGCCAGACGGTCTCCGGCGCCGTGGACGCGGTGGCCTTCACCAGCGCGCCCGCCGTCCACGCCATGCTCGGCGCGGCCCGCTCCGACGGGCTGGAGGACGCGCTGCTGGCCGCGTTCGGCGGGCCCGTCGTGGCCGCCTGCGTGGGGCCCGTGACGGCCGAGCCGCTGACCTCTCGTGGCGTACGCGTCCTGCAGCCCGACCGTTCCCGTCTCGGCGCCCTGGCCCGCGCCCTGGCCAGACACCTGCCCGAGCACGGAGTCACCCGGCTGGTCGCGGGCGACCACCGCCTGGAGGTACGCGGCCACGCCGTCGTCGTGGACGGCGACCTGCGTCCGCTGCCGCCCGCGCCGATGGCGGTGCTCAAACGCCTGGCCGACAAGCCGGGCCACGTGGTCTCCCGCGCCGACCTGCGTACGGTCCTGCCGGGCAGCGCCGTCCGCGACTCGGCCGAGCACGCGGTGGAGATGGCCGTCACCCGGCTGCGCCGGGCCCTGGGGCCGAGCGGCATCGTCGAGACGGTCGTCAAACGCGGCTACCGCCTGGCCTGCCCCCACGAGCCCACCCCATGACCCCCACCACCCCACCAACCCACAACCCACCAACCTCAACCCACCCAGCCACGCCAGCACCCGTCTCCCAGCAACCCCAGCAGCCACCCCAGGTACCCCAGCCACCTCCATGAACCCCAGGCACCCCACCCCATGAACCGCGACCAACCCCTCCAACCCCACCCACCCCGACCCGGCGCCGGGCGGCGGGCCAGCTCTCGTGCGTGCGCCGGTCCTCGTGCGTGCGCTGGGTCTCGTGAGTGCGCCGGGTGTCGTGCGTGCGCCCGATGTCGTGCGTGCGTGCGATGTCGTGCGCGCACCTGCTCTCGTGCGCACGTCCGCTCTGGTGGGTGCGACCCCTTTGGCGAGTGAGTCCGTGCCCGAGGACGGGCCGCTGCCCACGCTGGTGCTGGCTGCGCATGGGACGCGGAGCGCGGCGGGGGAGCGGGCCCTGGCCGCGCTGACCCGTTCGGTCCGCAGGGCACGGCCGGGGTGCCGGGTCGAGATGAGCTTTCTGGAGATCAGTTCGCCGCTCCTCGCCGACGTGCTGCCGGCCGTGCCTGGGCCGGTGGTGGTCGTGCCGTTGCTGCTGGCCGGTGGCTACCACGTGCACGTCGACCTGCCCGAGGTCGTCGCCGCCCGCCGTCCGGACGCGCTGGTGGCCGGCCGGCTGGGGCCACACGGCCTGCTGACCTCGGCGCTCGTCCGCACGTTGGCCCACGCGGGGCTGCGCGCCGCCGACGCGGTGATCCTGGGCGCGGCGGGCTCGTCCGACCCCGCGGGGCTCGCCGACGTGCGCGCCGCGGCCCGGCGGCTCTCGGTACGCCTGTCGCGGCCGGTCACGGCGGCCTTCGCCACCTCGGGAACGCCGTCGCTGCCCGACGCGGTGGACCAGGCGCGCAGGACGTCTCGTGGCCGGGTGGTGGTGGCCTCGTACGTGCTGGCCCCCGGCTTCTTCCACGACCGGCTGGACGCCTCGGGCGCCGACCTCGTCACCGCCCCGCTCGCCCCGGACCCCGCCGTGACCGCCCTGATCTGGCACCGCTACGACCAGTCCGTCAAACACCGACGCCCCCAGCCGGCCCCCGCCCAGAGGTAACCCGACCTCAAGTGCCCCGGAATCCACCCACGCGACCTCACATGCCCCGGAATCCAGCCACGCGACCTCACAGGCATTCAGACGTGCGACCTCCTGAGTCCGGCCCGGGGATGTGGCCACACGACCTCAGAGCCCGGCCTGGCCCTCAGGACTGCTCGCGGAGTCGGCCGCCGGGCGGGAAGGACCGTGCCGCGGGACTGCCAGGCGAGCAGGCCGTCGGGTGTGATGACTTGAGCCGGGATGAGCTCCGGAACCAGCCGTCGGGTGCGGGCGGCCAGAGCTGGGATGAGCCCCGGAGCCAGCCGTCGGGCGCGGGCGGCCCGAGCCGGGGTGCGTCTCGGAGTCAACTGTCAGGCGTGGCGGCCCTCGAGTGACCTCACAGCCCCAGCCTAGGAGGTGGCCGAGCGACCCCTCACCTTCCGGCCTCGGGATGCAGGCACGCGACCTCACAGCCCTGGCCTCATGGATGCAGACGTGCGACCTCCTGAGTCCGGCCTGGGATGTAGCTACCCGACTTCAAGCCCCGGCCTGGCGCTCAGAACTGCTCGCGGAGTCAGCCGTCGGGTGTGGAGGACCGTGCCGCGGGACTGCCAGGGGAGCAGGCCGTCGGGTGTGACGGCTTGAGCCGCGATGTGCCGCGGGTCAGCTGTCGGTGTCGCGGTCGCGGCGGCGCAGGTAGCGCTCGAACTCGGCGGCGATCGCGTCGCCGCTCGCCTCGGGCAGCTCGGCCGCGTCCTTGCGCTCCTCCAGCTCCTTGACGTATTCGGCCACCTCGCTGTCCTGCGAGGCCAGCTCGTCGACGCCGCGTTCCCAGGCGCGCGCCTCCTCGTCGAGGTCGCCGAGCGGCATCGGGATCTCCAGCACGTCCTCCATGCGGCGCAGCAGCGCGAGGGTGGCCTTCGGGTTGGGCGGCTGGGCGACGTAGTGGGGCACCGAGGCCCACAGCGAGATCGCGTCGAGCCCGGCCTCGCCGAAGGCGTGCTGGAGTACGCCGACGATGCCGGTGGGGCCCTCGTAGCGGCTGAGCTCCAGGTTGGTCGAACGGGCCAGCGCCTCGTCGGTGGCCCCGCCCAGGATCGGCACGGGACGGGTGTGCGGCGAGTCGTTGAGCAGCGCGCCCAGCATCACCGCCAGCTCGACGCCCAGCTCCCGGCAGACCTGGATGATGTCGGCGCAGAACGAGCGCCAGCGCATGTTGGGCTCGATGCCGCGCAGCAGCACGACGTCGCGCTCGCTGCCCGGCGGACGGGCGTGGAACAGCCGCGTAGTGGGCCACACGATGGACCGGGTCAGCCCGTCGCCCATCTCCACCACGGGACGGGTGACCTGGAAGTCGTAGTAGTCGTCGGGGTCGAGCGCGATCAGCGGCTCGGCCTTCCAGGACGACTCGAGATGGGCGATCACACCGCTGGAAGCCTCGCCCGCGTCGTTCCACCCCTCGAACGCGGCAATGAGCACCGGGTCGACGAGCTCGGGGAGCCCTTCGAGCTCGATCACGTGTCGCCTCCTCTCTCCCTCATCGCGCTAAGCCTATGCGGTAAGCAGGCGTCGGCGTCACCGATCTCCCCGCGAACGCTCCGAGCCACCGGCCCACCCCTTTCGCCCAGCCCACCACGCGACTATCCCCCGTCCCACCGCGCTCACCCCTCCCTTCCGTTCGCCCCTAGCGGATCACCCCGGAAGGGGGCGGACCGCCCGCCGGAACGACACGGAAGGAGCCGGGCGGGCCCGCCGCTATTGGACGCCGGGTCAATTGGCAGGCGGAAGAATAGGCCGTCGGGACTCAGCCGATAAGCTCTACGGCATGAGCATCTCCCCGTCCTTCCGAGAAGTGTTGTCCCAGCGCGTGATCGTGGCCGACGGGGCTATGGGCACGATGCTCCAGGCGCAGGACCCGACGCTCGACGACTTCGAGGGGCACGAGGGCTGCAACGAGGTCCTCAACGTCACCCGCCCCGACATCGTCCAGGGCGTGCACGACGCGTACTTCGCCGTCGGCGTCGACTGCGTCGAGACCAACACCTTCGGCGCCAACCTGGCCGCGCTCGGCGAGTACGACATCGGCGAGCGCGTCTTCGAGTACTCCGAGGCCGGCGCCCGCATCGCCCGCGAGCGGGCCGACCACTGGTCCACGCCCGAGCAGCCGCGCTTCGTCCTCGGCTCGATGGGGCCGGGCACCAAGCTGCCGACGCTGGGCCACCTGCCCTACCGGAGCCTGCGCGACGCCTACCGCGACAACGCGGCCGGCCTGATCTCGGGCGGCGCCGACGCGCTCATCATCGAGACCTGCCAGGACCTGCTCCAGGTCAAGGCCGCCGTCATCGGTGCCAAGCGGGCCGTCGAGGCCGCCGGCCGGGACGTCCCGATCATCGCCCAGGTGACGATCGAGACCAACGGCGCGATGCTGCTCGGCTCGGAGATCGGCGCCGCGCTCACCGCGATCGAGCCGCTCGGCGTCGACATCGTCGGGCTCAACTGCGCGACCGGCCCGGCCGAGATGAGCGAGCACCTGCGCTACCTCGCCCGCCACTCCCGGCTCAAGCTGTCCTGCATGCCCAACGCCGGCCTGCCGGTGCTCACCTCCGACGGCGCGTACTACCCGCTGTCGGCGCAGGAGCTGGCCGACGCGCACGAGACCTTCGCCCGCGACTACGGCCTGTCGCTGGTCGGCGGCTGCTGCGGCACCACCCCCGAGCACCTGCGCCAGGTGGTCGAGCGGGTGCGCGGCAAGGAGCCGGTCACGCGCCGCCCCCACCCCGAGCCCGGCGCCTCCTCCCTCTACCAGACGGTCCCCTTCCGCCAGGACACCTCCTACCTGGCCATCGGCGAGCGCTGCAACACCAACGGCTCCAAGGCCTTCCGCGAGGCGATGCTGGAAGGCCGCTGGGACGACTGCGTGGAGACCGCCCGCGACCAGGCCCGCGACGGCGCCCACATGCTCGACCTGTGCGTCGACTACGTCGGCCGCGACGGCGTGGCCGACATGAAGGAGCTGGCCTTCCGCTTCGCCACCGCCTCCACGCTGCCGATCATGCTCGACTCCACCGAGCCCGCCGTGCTCCAGGCGGGCCTGGAGATGCTCGGCGGCCGGGCGGCCGTCAACTCCGTCAACTACGAGGACGGCGACGGCCCCGACTCCCGCTTCCAGAAGATCATGCGCCTGGTGCGCGAGCACGGCGCGGCGGTCGTCGCGCTGACCATCGACGAGGAGGGCCAGGCCCGCACCGCCGACTGGAAGGTGCGCGTGGCCTCCCGCCTCATCGACGACCTGACCGGCAACTGGGGCATGCGCGTCGAGGACATCATCGTCGACTGCCTGACCTTCCCCATCGCGACGGGCCAGGAGGAGACCAGGCGCGACGGCCTGGAGACCATCGAGGCCATCCGCGAGCTCAAGCGCCGCTACCCGGGCGTGCAGACCACGCTGGGGCTGTCCAACATCAGCTTCGGCCTCAACCCGGCCGCCCGCATGGTGCTCAACTCGGTGTTCCTCAACGAGTGCGTCAACGCCGGCCTCGACTCGGCCATCGTGCACGCCTCCAAGATCCTGCCGATGGCCCGCATCCCCGACGAGCAGCGCCAGGTCGCGCTCGACATGGTCTACGACCGCCGCCGTGAGGGCTACGACCCGCTGCAGCGCTTCATGGACCTGTTCGAGGGCGTCGACGCCGCGGCCATGCGCGCCGGCAAGGCCGAGGAGCTGGCCGCGCTGCCGCTGTGGGAGCGGCTCAAGCGGCGCATCATCGACGGCGAGCGCAAGGGCCTGGAGGCCGACCTCGACGACGCGCTCACCCAGCGGCCCGCGCTGGAGATCATCAACGAGGTGCTGCTCGACGGCATGAAGACGGTCGGCGAGCTGTTCGGCTCCGGCCAGATGCAGCTGCCGTTCGTGCTGCAGTCGGCCGAGGTGATGAAGGCCGCCGTGGCCTACCTGGAGCCGCACATGGACCGCGTCGAGGGCGAGACCAAGGGCCGCATCGTGCTGGCCACGGTCAAGGGCGACGTGCACGACATCGGCAAGAACCTGGTGGACATCATCCTGTCCAACAACGGCTACCAGGTGGTCAACCTCGGCATCAAGCAGCCGGTCTCGGCCATCCTGGAGGCCGCCGACGAGCAGAAGGCCGACGTGATCGGCATGTCCGGGCTGCTGGTGAAGTCGACGGTCATCATGAAGGAGAACCTGGAGGAGATGAACTCCAGGGGCCTGTCGGAGAAGTACCCGGTGCTGCTCGGCGGCGCCGCGCTCACCCGCGCCTACGTCGAGCAGGACCTCGCCGAGCTGTTCGAGGGCGAGGTGCGCTACGCCCGCGACGCGTTCGAGGGGCTGCGGCTGATGGACTCGTTCATGGCCGTCAAGCGCGGCGTCGCGGGCGCCACGCTGCCGCCGCTGCGCGAGCGGCGGGTCAAGACCGGCGCGGTGCTGCAGCGCACCCCGGTCGAGGAGCTGCCGGCCCGCTCCGACGTGGCCGCCGACAATCCGGTGCCGGCGGCGCCTTTCCACGGCGACCGCGTGGTCAAGGGCATCTCGCTGGCCGAGTACGCCGCCTTCCTCGACGAGCGCGCCCTGTTCCTGGGCCAGTGGGGCCTCAAGCCCACCAGGGGCGGCGACGGGCCCGGCTACGAGGAGCTGGTCGAGACCGAGGGCCGGCCCAGGCTGCGCATGTGGCTGGAGCGCATGCAGACCGAGGGCCTGCTGGAGGCGGCCGTCGTCTACGGCTACTTCCCGTGCGTCAGCGACGGCGACTCGCTGATCATCCTGGGCGACGACGGCAACGAGCGCACCCGCTTCACCTTCCCGCGCCAGCGCCGCGACCGGCACCTGTGCCTGGCCGACTTCTTCCGGGGCAAGGACTCCGGCGAGGTCGACGTCGTCGGCTTCCAGGTGGCCACCATGGGCGCCAAGATCTCCCAGGCCACCGCCGAGCTGTTCGCCAAGGACGCCTACCGCGACTACCTGGAGCTCCACGGTCTGTCGGTGCAGCTCACCGAGGCGCTGGCCGAATACTGGCACGCCCGGGTGCGCGCCGAGTGGGGCATCGGCGGCCAGGAGACGCTCGACGACATGCTCAAGGTCAACATCCAGGGCTGCCGCTACTCCTTCGGCTACCCGGCCTGCCCCAACCTGGAGGACCAGCAGCAGCTGTTCGAGCTGCTCGACCCGGGCCGCATCGGCGTCAGCCTGTCGGAGGAGTTCCAGCTCCACCCCGAGCAGGCCACCTCGGCGCTGGTCGCGCACCACCCCGAGGCCAAGTACTTCAACGTCTAGTTCGTCATCGGGGGAAAGCACGTGGAAGCGGTCTTCTTCGACATGGACGGCCTGCTCGTCGACAGCGAGAAGGTCTGGCTGGAGATCGAGACCAGGGTGATGGCCAGGCTCGGCGCCGAATGGACGCCGCAGCACCAGGCGCACCTGGTCGGCGGGTCCATGGAGCGCACGCTCGACTACATGCTCGCCGTCTCCGGGGCCGACGTGCCGGCGCCGACGGTGCAGGAGTGGATGGTCGCCGGCATGGTCGAGCGCCTGGCGAACGGCGTCGCCGTCATGCCGGGGGCCGCGGAGCTGCTGGAGGCGCTGCGCGACGAGGGGGTGCCGGTCGGCCTGGTCACCTCGTCGATGCGGGAGATCGCCGACGCCGTGCTGAAGGGCTTCGGCGAAGATCGCTTCGACCTCGTCGTCACCGCCGCCGACGTCGAGCGGACCAAGCCCGACCCCGAGCCCTACCTCAAGGCCGCCGGGCTGCTCGGCGTCGAGCCGGTGCGCTGCGTGGTGCTGGAGGACTCCCCCAACGGCGTGGCGGCCGCCACGGCGGCGGGCTGCGCCGTCGTGGCCGTCCCCAACCTGCTGCCCGTCGAGCCGGCCCCCGGCCGTCTGGTGGTCTCCTCGCTGGCCGACGTCGGCGTCGCCGATCTGCGCGCCCTGATCCCCTAGGGGGCGTCTGGTCCTCGCGGAGGAGAGGCTCCCGGCGTTTCGCGTGCCAGGATGGAAGGCGTAGTCGAGACGAGGGGCGGCCGTAATGTTCAATCAGATCGCCTGGTTGCCGCTGTGCGCCGGGGTGACGGCGGTAGGGCTGGTGCTGAGCTTCCTGGCCTTCAGGCGCCGGGGCGCGGCCGCGGGGATGAGGCTGGCGGCCTGGTCCCTGCTGCCGGTGGCGGCCTACCTGACCGGCGCGCTCAGCGCGCTGTGGACGATCGGGGCGACCGCGGTGGGGTTCGTCACCGGGCTGGTGCTCAACCCGATGGTGTGGGCCGGTGTGGCCGTGGCGGGTCTGGCCGCCGTGCTGTTCGTGGTCTCCGGGGTGATGCGCGGCCGCAGGCTGTCCGTGGGGCGCAAGAAGAAGGCCGCTCCCGAGCCGGGCGGGAAGCCGCCGGTTCAGCCCGTAGCGAACAAACCCCAGCCGTCGGTGGCCCCGAAGGCCCCCAAGAACGACGATGACTTCGCCGATATCGAAGCGCTTCTGAAGCGCCGCGGCATCAGCTGATTTCGGACAGAAACGGTCCAGGATCGGCACTGTCACAGTTCCGAGACCCAACCGGGACGGGCCGTAGACATTCACATCAAGATCGATACGAATAAGTTTCGCGTCAATCACAGTTGAGCCACATCGAGCGCTGAGGGACTGGTCACACCAGCTCAGGCCATAGATTCTGCCTCCTGGGGCCGCGACTCTGCGGACTCGCCTTGCACGGGCGCACTACCCTGACCGGGTCGCGCCGACACGGACGACGTCGTCTGGAATCCAGGGGGCCACTGGCATGACCGCACCGCTCGATGTTCCTGACTCGGCCGTCGAGGCCGGGCCGGAGACCGTTCTTGAGGGGGCGGAGTCTTCAGTCATCCGGGGGCGTTCCCTCGGGCAGATCGCCTGGATGCGCCTCAAGCGCGACCGCATCGCGATGATCGGCGGCATCGTCATCATCCTGCTGATCCTCGTGGCGATCTTCGCGCCGCTGCTGGTGTCGTGGTTCGGTCACGACCCGGCCGAATGGCACCGGGAGAAGATCGACCCGGCGATCCAGGCTCCGATCGGCGCCTTCGGTGGCATGAGCTGGGACTTCCTGTTCGGTGTCGAGCCCACCACGGGCCGCGACCTGTTCAGCCGAATCCTGTACGGCGCCCGCATCTCGCTGCTGATCGCGTTCTTCGCGACCCTGCTGTGCGTGGTGATCGGCACCGTGATGGGGATGATCGCCGGCTTCTTCGGCGGCTGGATCGACACCGTCATCTCCCGCCTCATGGACATCTTCCTCGCCTTCCCGCTGCTGGTGTTCGCGCTGGCGCTGGCCGGCGTCATCCCCGACAAGGCGTTCGGCATGTCGGGCGACACCCTCAGGATCAGCCTGCTGGTGTTCATCATCGGCTTCTTCAACTGGCCCTACATCGGGCGCATCATCCGGGGCCAGACGCTCTCCCTGCGCGAGCGGGAGTTCGTCGACGCCTCCAGAAGCCTGGGCGCGCGCAGTCACACGATCCTGTTCAAGGAGATCCTGCCCAACCTGCTGGCGCCGATCCTTGTGTACTCGACGCTACTGATCCCGTCGAACATCCTGTTCGAGGCCGCACTCTCCTTCCTCGGCGTGGGCGTGCGGCCGCCGACCCCGACGTGGGGAGGCATGCTGGCTGAGGCCGTCCACAACTACGATGTGGCGCCCAACTTCATGATCTTCCCCGGCCTCGCGATCTTCATCACCGTGCTGGCGTTCAACCTGCTCGGTGACGGTCTTCGGGACGCCTTCGATCCCAAGGCCCGATAAGGCCTCGTGAGTAGTTATCCGCAAGTTCTCTCAACTCCTAGATTCAAGGGGTGTGTCAGGTCGATGAAGATGAGATCTAAGGCGTCGGCGATCGCGGTGACCGCCGCTCTCGCCGTGGTCGTCTCCGCGTGTGGTGGCGGCGGTGGCAGCAAGAACACCAGCGGCTCGGGCAGCGACGACAAGCCGTCCAGCAAGTACAACGCGGGCGTGACGGCGGTCATCAACCCGTCGGAGAAGGTCGGCGGCACCCTTCACATGGGCATGCCCGGCGACTTCGACTCCGTCGACCCGGGCGACATGTACTACGGCTACGCCTGGAACTTCGCCCGCCTCTACACGCGCGCGCTCACCATGTTCAAGCCGGTCCCCGGCGAGGAGGGCCTGCAGCTCGTCGGCGACCTGGCCGAGGGCCTGGGCACGCCGAGCGACGGCGGCAAGACGTGGACGTACAAGCTGCGCAAGGGCATCAAGTTCGAGGACGGCACCCCGGTGACCTCCAAGGACGTCAAGTACGGCGTGGCGCGCTCGCTGGACAAGGACATCCTGCCCAGCGGCCCGACGTACTTCAACGACTGGCTCGACGTCGGCAGCTACACCGGCCCGTACAAGATGAAGAACAAGCTCGACGACTTCAAGGCGATCGAGACCCCTGACGACCAGACCATCGTCTTCCACCTGAAGAAGGCGTACGGCGGTTTCGACTACTTCGCCATGCTCCCGCAGACGGCCCCCGTGCCCGTGGCCAAGGACACCGGCTCGAAGTACAAGGAGCACCCGGTCGCGACCGGCCCGTACATGTTCAAGGCGCACGAGCTCACCAAGCGCATCGAGCTCGTCAAGAACCCGAACTGGGACGCGGCGACCGACCCCAACCGCAAGCAGCTCAACGACTCGATCGAGGTGCTGCTGGGCCAGAACGAGGACGACCTCGACCAGCGCCTGCTCTCCGGCAAGATCGACGTCAAGGTCAACAGCACCGGCGTGGCGGCCAACGCCCGCAAGACGGTCCTGACCGACGAGAAGGTCAAGCAGTACGCCGACTCGGCCCCGATCGACCGCACCTGGTTCACCAACATCAACGGTGACGTGCCGCCGTTCGACAACATCCACTGCCGCAAGGCCGTGCTGTACGCGACCGACCGCTCGGCCATCCAGGGCGCCTACGGCGGCCCGGACGCCGGTGGCGACGTGGCCCTCAGCCTCATGCCGGCCAAGATGACCGGTTACGAGAAGATCGACCCCTACGGCGTCGAGGCCAACCCGACCGGTGACATCGCCAAGGCCAAGGAAGAACTGGCGGCCTGCGGCCAGCCCAACGGCTTCAGCACCACCATCTCCTTCCGCAACGAGCGCTCGGCCGAGAAGCAGACCGCCGAGTCGCTGCAGCAGTCGCTCGGCCGCGTGGGCATCAAGCTGGAGCTCAAGGGCTTCCCGCAGGGTGACTACTTCAAGCTGTACGCCGGCAAGCCCGACTTCGCCAAGAAGAACAACCTGGGCCTCATGGTCTACGGCTGGGGCGCCGACTACCCCGAGGGCTTCGGCTTCTTCCAGCAGATCGTCGACAGCCGGGTCATCCGTCCCGCCGGTAACACCAACCTCGGCGTGAAGGACCCCAAGATCGACGAGCTGATCGACCAGGCCGCCGGGGAGACCGACGCGACCAAGCGCAACAGCATCTGGGCCGCCGTCGACAAGCAGGTCATGGAGTCGGGCTACATCCTTCCCTACGTCTGGGCGCACGGCCTGTTCTACCGTCCGCCGCAGCTGAAGAACGTCTTCGTCTCCCAGAACTGGGGCATGTACGAGTTCCTCACGCTGAGCACCCAGTAGCAACGGCGCTAACTGCCGGAACGTCCCGTACCGAAAGCAGGTGAAGGCTTCGGCGGCCGGGCCCACAAGGCCCGGCCGCCATTGCCGAGATCAGTGTTCACATACATTCTCAGACGGTTGATAGCGGCCGTCATGCTGCTCTTCGTGGTGAGCATCGCGACGTTCGCCATCTTCTTCCTCGTGCCTCGGCTCGCTGGGATGTCCGCTGACGACCTGGCCTCCCGGTACGTGGGCAAGGCGGCCAACGCCGAGGTGATCCACGACACGGCTGTGCGCCTCGGCTTCTACGACCCCATCCTGGTCCAGTACGGACGTTTCGTGCAGGGCATCTTCGTCGGCGTCGACCGCAACTACGGCCCCGGCATCGAGCACTGCCCGGCGCCCTGCTTCGGCTACAGCTACGTCAGCCAGAACCCGGTCCTGCCCGACCTGCTCAACCGCCTGCCGATCACCTTGTCGCTGGCGCTCGGCGCGGCCGTCGTGTGGGTCATCTTCGGCGTGGCCACCGGCGTGTTGTCGGCGCTGCGCCGCGGCAGCTTCTTCGACCGGCTGTCCATGGGCATCGCCCTGGCCGGCGTCTCGCTGCCGATCTTCTTCACCGGCATCGTCTCCCTGGCCATCTTCCGCGACCAGCTCGGGCTGGTCGGCGACGTGGCCGACTGGGTGCCGATCAGCGAAGACCCGCTCACCTGGGCCAACAACCTCATGCTGCCCTGGGTGACGCTCGCCTTCCTGTACGCCGCCGGCTACGCCCGCCTCACCCGCGCGGGCATGCTGGAGACCATGTCGGAGGACTACATCCGCACGGCCAGGGCCAAGGGCCTGCCCGAGCGGAAGGTGGTGCTCAAACACGGGCTGCGGGCCACGCTCACCCCCGTGGTCACCATGTTCGGCCTCGACCTGGGGCTGCTGCTCGGCGGCGCCGTCCTGACCGAGAGCACCTTCTCGCTGCCCGGCATCGGCAAGTACGCCGTCGACGCCATCAGCAACAACGACCTTCCCCAGGTGATGGGCGTCACGATCGTCGCGGCGGCCTTCATCATCCTGGCCAACCTGATCGTCGACCTGCTCTACGCGGTCGTTGACCCGAGAGTGAGGCTGGCGTGAGTCCCTTTCTCGACGTCAAGGACCTGAAGATCCACTTCCCGACCGACGACGGCCTGGTCAGGTCCGTCGACGGGCTGACCTTCAGCCTCGAACGCGGCAAGACCCTCGGCATCGTCGGCGAGTCCGGCTCGGGCAAGTCGGTGACCAGCCTCGGCATCCTCGGCCTGCACAAGGGCAAGGGCGCCAACGTCTCGGGCGAGATCTGGCTCGACGGCGAGGAGCTCGTGGGCGCCTCGCAGGAGCACGTGCGCGGGTTGCGTGGCAAGAAGATGGCGATGATCTTCCAGGATCCGCTGTCGGCGATGCACCCCTTCTACACGGTCGGCGACCAGATCGTCGAGGCGTACCGGATCCACCACAAGGTCTCCAAGTCCGTCGCCAAGAAGCACGCCGTGGACATGCTGGGCCGCGTGGGCATCCCCGAGCCTCAGCGCCGCGTCGACTCCTACCCGCACGAGTTCTCCGGCGGCATGCGCCAGCGCGCGATGATCGCCATGGCGCTGTCGTGCGACCCCGAACTGCTCATCGCCGACGAGCCGACCACCGCGCTCGACGTGACCGTGCAGGCCCAGATCCTCGACCTCATGGTCGACCTGCAGCGCGAGTTCAACTCCGCGCTGATCATCATCACCCACGACCTGGGCGTGGTGGCCGAGCTGTCCGACGACATCCTGGTCATGTACGGCGGCAAGTGCATCGAGTACGGCACCGCCGACGACATCTTCTACCGTCCCGAGCACCCCTACACATGGGGTCTACTGGGATCGATGCCCCGCCTCGACCGGGAGCCCACCGAACGGCTGCTGCCGATCAAGGGCTCGCCGCCGTCCCTGATCAACGTGCCTCCGGGCTGCGCCTTCCACCCCCGCTGCCCCTACGCCGAGCGCACCGGGGGCAAGTCCAGCAGTGAGGTGCCCGGCCTGATCGAGACCGAGGGCGGCCACCTGGTGCGCTGCCACATGACCAGGACGGAGCGGCGGGAGCTGTGGGAGAACGAGATCAAGCCAGTGCTGGAGAGCCAGTGAGCGAGACGGTGACCGCGAACGAGCCGCTTCTTTCCGTCCAAGGGCTGGAGAAGCACTTCCCGGTGACGAAGGGCCTGCTCAAGCGGCAGGTCGGCGCCGTCAAGGCGGTCGACGGGGTCAGCTTCGACGTCTTCAAGGGCGAGACGCTCGGCCTGGTGGGGGAGTCCGGCTGCGGCAAGTCCACCACCGGCCGCCTGGTCACCAGGCTCCTCGAGCCGACCGGCGGCAAGGTCGTCTTCGAGGGCCAGGACATCACGCACATGGGGCAGGGCAGGCTCAGGCCGCTCCGTCGCGACATGCAGATGATCTTCCAGGACCCGTTCTCGTCCCTGAACCCCCGCCACACCGTCGGCACCATCGTCGGCGCGCCGTTCCGCATCCAGGGCGTGCAGACCGAGAACGGCGTCAAGAAGGCGGTTCAGGACATCCTCGCCCTGGTCGGGCTCAACCCCGAGCACTACAACCGCTACCCGCACGAGTTCTCCGGCGGTCAGCGGCAGCGCATCGGCATCGCCCGCACGCTCGCGCTCAAGCCCAAGCTCATCATCGCCGACGAGCCGGTCTCGGCGCTCGACGTATCCATCCAGGCCCAGGTCGTCAACCTGCTGGAGGACCTGCAGAACGAGCTCGACCTGACCTACGTCGTGATCGCCCACGACCTGTCGGTGGTGCGCCACATCAGCGACCGGGTCGCGGTCATGTACCTGGGCAAGATCGTCGAGATCGCCGACCGCAAGAGCCTCTACAGCTCGCCGATGCACCCCTACACCAACGCCCTGCTGTCGGCCGTGCCCGTGCCCGACCCCAAGGTGCGCAAGGAACGCGAGCGCATCAGGCTCACCGGCGACGTGCCGAGCCCGCTCAACCCGCCGCCCGCCTGCCGCTTCCACACCCGCTGCTGGAAGGCGCAGGAGATCTGCAAGACGGTCGAGCCGCCCCTGGAGCAGCTGGCCGGCGGCCACCGCGTGGCCTGCCACTTCCCGGAGAACGCGCCCGCCGCCGCGACCGCCGCGACGACGCAGGCCTGACCCGGGCCTGAGACCTTGCGGCCGCCGCCCTCCTGCCGGGGCGGCGGCCTCAGGACATCCCGCCGGGGGCGGCGGCCTCAGGACATCGCGCCGGGGGCGGCGGCCTCAGGACATCGCGCCGGGCGTGATCAGCCCGGTCTCGTACGCCAGCACCACGGCCTGCACCCGGTCGCGCAGCCCCAGCTTGGTCAGCACGTTGCCCACGTGCGTCTTGACCGTCGTCTCGCTCACCACGAGCTTGGCCGCGATCTCCGCGTTGGACATGCCCTTGGCGATCAGCCGCAGCACCTCCAGCTCCCGCTCGGTCAGCCGGTCGAGGCGGGCCGGCGTGGCCTGCTCGTAGGCCGAGGGCAGCCGCTTGGAGAACCGGTCGAGCAGCCGCCTGGTCACGCTCGGCGCCACGATCGCGTCGCCCGCCGCCACCACCCGGATCGCCTGCACCAGCTCGTCGGGCGGCACGTCCTTCAGCAGGAAGCCCGAGGCACCCGACCGCAGCGCCTCCACGATGTACTCGTCGAGGTCGAACGTGGTCAGCACCAGCACCTTCGGCACGTGCGCCGTGGGCGCGGCCTCCCGCACGATCCGGCGGGTCGCCTCGATGCCGTCGACGCCCGGCATGCGGATGTCCATGAGCACCACGTCGGGCAGCAGCGCCCTGGTCTGCTCCATCGCGCCCTTGCCGTCGCCGGCCTGGCCGACCACCGTGATGTCGGACTCGGCCTCCAAGATCAGGCGAAATCCCGTGCGCAGCAGCGGCTGGTCGTCCACCAGCAGCACTCTGATCGTCATTGGCCGTCCTTCAACGGGAACCTCGCCCGCACCTCGAAACCGCCCCCCGGTCGCGGACCGATGTTCAGAATTCCACCATAGAGTGCGACCCGCTCGCGAATGCCGACCAGGCCGTGGCCCGGCCGGTCGGCCGCCGGCGCCGTGCCCCTGCCGTCGTCCTCGACGCGTACGTCCAGGCCGGAGGGGGCGTGCGAGACGGTGACCACCGCCTCGGCCCCGGCCCCCGCGTGCCGCAGGCTGTTCGTCAGCCCCTCCTGGACCAGCCGGTAGGCGGCCAGGTCGACCCCGGCGGGCAACGGCCGCGGCTCGCCCTCCACGCGCAGCCGCGTGGGCAGCCCCGCCTCGCGCATCTGCTCCACCAGCCCCGGCAGGTCGCCCACGCCGGGCTGCGGCCCCAGCTCGGCCCGCGCGTCGGTACGCAGCACGCCCACGATGTTGCGCATCTCGGACATGGCCAGCCGCCCGGTGTTCTCGATCGCCGACAGCGCCTCCCGCGCCAGGTCGGGATCGGCGGCCAGCACCCGCCGCGCCGCGGCCGCCTGCACCGTCATCACGCTCACGTGGTGGGCCACCACGTCGTGCAGCTCACGGGCGATGCGCGAGCGCTCCTCGGCCCGCGCGGCCCGCGTGTCGGCCGCGTGGGCCCGCTCCAGCCTGGCCGCCCGGTCGCGCAGCTCCTCCAGGTACGCCCGCCGCAGCCGCAGGCTCCTGCCCGCCCCCCAGACCGCCAGCAGCACCAGGACCGCCACCACGTGCCCGCTCGCGCCCGGCGGCGTGACCGGGCCGGCCAGCGCCCCCACCGCGTACGTCAGCAGCGAGACCAGCAGCCCGCCCAGCGCCACCGCCAGCCCCCGGTTGGAGGCCACCGAGTACACCAGCACCAGGCTGGACACCCCCGACGCGCCGGTGCCGTAACCCATCGCGGTCAGCGCCGTCTCGGGGATCAGGCCCGCGCACAGCGCCGCCAGCGGCCAGCGCCTGCGCACCGCGATGGGCGCGGCGGCCAGCACCAGCAGCGCCGCCCCGAGCCCGTCGGGCGCGCGCATGCTCCCCGCCGTCAGCTCCGCCGGCTCCAGGCGCTCGGGCCCGTAGAGGAGGAAGAGCGTCACCGAGGCCGCGGCCACCACGACGGCCAGGGCCGTGTCGTGGAACAGGGGTCGGTCGATCCGCACCGCTTCACTGTAGGCCCAGGTGAGAGCCTGGAACTCCTCCCTTCGGAGGATAAGGAGCGGCCTGTCGGAGGGCTACCGGCCCAGGGCTACAGCTCGTCGGTGGCCGCGCGCCGGTTACTGCGCACGGTGTCGCCGGGCTGACGGTCGGGCACCGGCGGCGGGGTGCCGCCGAACTCCGGGCACAGCGCCTGGTGGTCGCACCAGTCGCACAGCCGGCTGCGGCGCGCCCGCCACTCGCCGGTCTCCAGCGCCCGCTCGATCGCCGTCCACAGCGCCATCACCTTGCGCTCGGTGGCCAGCAGGTCGGCCTCGTCGGGAGCGTAACGCAGCACCTCGCCGCGCCCGCCCAGGTAGACCAGCTGCAGCAGCCGGGGCACCTGCCCGCGCAGCCGCCACAGCACCAGCGCGTAGAACTTCATCTGGAACAGCGCCTTGGCCTCGAAGTCGGGGCCGGGCGCGCTGCCCGTCTTGTAGTCGACCACCCGGACCTCGCCGGTGGGCGCCACGTCGAGCCGGTCGACGTAGCCCCGCAGCATCAGGCCGCCGTCCAGCACCGCCTGCACGTAGAGCTCGCGCTCGGCGGGCTCCAGCCGGGTCGGGTCCTCCAGCGTGAAGTAGCGCTCCAGCATCGCCCGCGCCTGCGCCAGCCACTCGGCCTGCTCGGCGTCGTCGGCGAACATCCGCGCGTACTGCTCGTCCTCCTGCAGCAACCGCTGCCACTGGGGCTCCAGCAGCTCCAGCGCCGCCTGCACCGACCGGCGCGGCGCCGGCAGGTCGTAGAGCCGCTCCAGCACGGCGTGCACCACGGTGCCGCGCACGGCCGCGGGGGAGGGTTTCTCGGGCAGCTGGTCGATGACCCGGAACCGGTAGAGCAGGGGACAGGTCATGAAATCGCCTGCCCGGGACGGGGAGAGAGCTCCGATGATCACCGGTTCGGTCAACGTCATGCACCGCACTCTAGGTCAAGAGCCCGACAGAATAACCCTCGCCGGGACGAGGATCACGTGATCGGGCGCGTAGCATCGAGGCAGCAACAGCACGTAATGGACGTACGAGGAGTGCGGTGAGCGAGCAGAGCCCCCGTCAGGAGTTCCCCGGCATTCGGATGGGGCGGCCCTTCGGCATCCCGGTGTACGTCTCCTGGACGTGGTTCATCGTCGCGGCCTTCATCACCGTCATGTTCGGCCCCCGCATGCGCGACATGCTGCCCGAGCTGGACAACACCGTCGCCTACGCGGTGGCCTTCGTCTTCGCCGTGCTGCTCTACGTCTCGGTGCTGCTGCACGAGCTGGCCCACAGCGTGCTGGCCAAGATGTTCGGCCTGCCGGTGCGCCGGATCACCCTCTACTTCCTCGGCGGCGTGTCGGAGATCGAGAAGGAGCCGCCCACGCCGGGCAAGGAGTTCCTGGTCGCCGCCGCCGGGCCGGCCCTGTCGCTGGGCCTGGCCGGGCTCGGCCTGCTCGCCGACACGTACGTGATCAACGACGGCGGCATCGCCGAGGTGCTCATCTGGCAGCTGTGGGTGGCCAACCTCATCGTCGGCGTGTTCAACCTGCTGCCCGGCCTGCCGCTCGACGGCGGCCGGATGCTGCGCGCGGGCGTGTGGAAGCTGACCAGGAACCCCGGCTCCGGCACGGTCGTGGCCGCCTGGGGCGGGCGCGTGCTGGCCGTGCTGCTGGTCGTCCTGCCGTTCGCGACGTCGATGACGAGCGGGCAGGAGTTCGACCCCGTCGAGCTGCTGTGGCCGGTGGTGCTGGCCTCCTTCATCTGGATGGGCGCCACCCAGTCGCTGCGCGTGGCCCGCATCCGCGCCCGCATCCCGCAGGTCAACGCGCGGGCGCTGGCCCGCAGGGCGATCCCGGTGGCGGCCGAGACGCCGCTGGCCGAGGCGCTGCGGCAGGCCGCCGATCAGCGGGCGGGCGCCCTGGTGGTGGTCGACCACGACGGACGGCCGGTCGCCATCGTCAACGAGGCCGCCGTCCAGGCCACCCCCGAGCACCGGCGCCCGTGGGTCGACGTGGGCTCGCTGGCCAAGGCGCTCGAACCGACCATGGTGCTGGCCGCCGACCTGACCGGCGAGCCGCTCATCGACGCCATGCGCTCGGCCCCCGCGGGGAGTACCTGCTGGTGGAGCACGGCGGCGAGATCTACGGCGTGCTCGCCACCGCCGACGTCAACCGCGTCTTCACCGGGGTCTGACATGCCCGGCGCGTTTGCGGCTAAGGTCTTGTCCGGCCACTACCCGTAGCCCGGCGATTTCGATGCCAGGACGGCAGGCCGATAGTCTTCTGTTTGGCCGAACTTGCACAGTTGACGGGTTGGTCGTGGTCCACCGGTTCACCGAATCGAGACGCCTGGGCCGCGACACGGCGTCGTCGTCTGGGTATGCGTATGGCTGGTGGCCGGCACGGCAGTGCGGGTGCCGTAATATCGCCGGCTTCCGGGGAGGAGAGTTGAGTGACCGAGCGCAGCGAGGGCACCGATGAGCGCAGCACGGTCGTCATGAGGGAGGGCGCATGAGCGGCCAGGGCTTCGGAGTGGTGCGTCCCCTTCCCGGCGACGGGCTGGTCGCCTACATCGGCGGGCTGCTGCTGGTGTGCGACGCGGGCGAGGCGGCCGCCGACGGCCTGATCGAGGCGCTGCGCGAGACGGCGGCCTCCGGCGGCGACGGCCGGGCGCTGGCCCGCCGCGCGGCGCAGGTGCTGGCCGCCAACATGGCGGGCGACCCGGCCACGTGCGCGGTCGCCGGTCCGGTGGGCGGCGGCGTGGCCGTGCTGGTCAGCGGCTCGGCCTCGGCCTCGGTCAGCACCTCCGGCGGCGAGACCCGCCTGGCCGGCAGCGACTCCCTGACCTGGGCCGACCGGCTGATCAGCGGCCCGGTCGAGCGTGTCGAGCTCACCCTGCCCGGCGCCGGCGGCCCGCATCCCGCGGTCGGCTTCGAGGGCGGCGTCGTCCACGGCGGCGGCCTGATCGGCGACCTCACCGACCAGCCGTCGCACGTCCGTCCGCAGGCGCAGGCGGCCGACCGGTCCAGGCCGCTCACCAGCGAGATGCCCAACACGGCCCTGCACATGGAGCCCGACCTGGCCCCGCCGCCCGAGCGGCCGGTCGAGCGACCTCCCTACCCGCTGGCCGACCAGCCGCCGCTCGTCCAGGGTCCGTCCTCGGGCGCGCAGGCCGGCGTCCCGCACCCGGGCCCCCAGCCCGGTCCTCACTCCGGCCCCCAACCCGGTCCCCACTCGGGCCCTCCGTCGCTGGACCAGCCGCCGTTCGGGCACGACCAGCCGCCCTTCGGCCACGAGCAGCCCCCGTTCGGGCACGAGCAGCCGCCGTACCTCCCGCCCCAGGACCAGCCTCCCTTCCTGCCCGCGCAGGAGCAGCCCCACCCCAAGCCCCAGCAGCAGTTCCCGTCCTACGACGAGCTGCCGCCGTCCGGTAACGGCATGGCCGACCAGCCGCAGCAGCACATGGGCCCGCCCGATCACTTCGACCAGGCGGCCCCGCCCGTGCTCGGCCCGCCGGAGCACTTCGACCACCCGGGGCCGCCGCCGCAGGAGCAGCAGGGCGACCACGGCGACCGCCCGCTGGTCTACGGGGTCGACTGCAAGAACGACCACTTCAACGACCCCAGGGTGCCGTACTGCGCCGTCTGCGGCATCGCCCTGGTGCAGCGGACGCTGGTGCCGTACAAGGGGCCGCGGCCCTCGCTCGGGGTGCTCATCCTCGACGACGGCACGGCGCTGCCGCTGGAGAGCGACTACCTGCTGGGCCGTGACCCCGAGCGCGCGCCCGAGGTGGCGGGCGGCTCGGCCAGGCCCGCCAAGGTCACCAGCCCCGACGGCTCGGTCTCGCGTCGCCACCTGCGGGTGGCCCTCGACGGCTGGGACGTCAACCTGGTCGACCTGGGCTCGGTCAACGGCACCCAGATCCAGCCGCCCGGCGATCCCAACTTCTACGACATCCCGCCCAACGAGCCGGTCACCATCGCCCCCGGCACTACGGTCCGTGTGGGCGTCTCCCGCACCCTCCGCTTCGAGGCCCACCGGGGCTGATCCCGGCACCCGTCCGCCCGCACCTGATTTCCCGGGGTGCGGGCGTTCGTGTTTCCGGAAAACCTTTTGGGAAATGCGTCAGGAATGGCCGGAGGCGAACGGCTGAATGGAAATTGCCGGGGTCGGGGGATGAGGCGATAAAGGGTATTTCGCGGGTGCCGGGCGACATATCCGGAAAAGGTGGGCCCGGGTTCGCGGCCCTCTGCGACGGCGGGATCCGGGCCGTCCCAAAGGTTCCAACGGGTCGGCGGTCCAGAAGGGGCCGTCGTAATGGAGCAGCCGTCCCGAGGGGACGGCCGTTCCGAAGGGGGCGCCCCGGAGGGGCAGTCGGCTGGCGGGTCAGCCGGGGCGGAAGGTGCGGACGCCGCGCAGCAGCCGCACGGCCGCCTCCAGCCCGCGCGCCCCCTCCACCGCCCGCCCCGCCGCCGTCGCGAACCGGCTCAGCAGGTGCTCGTCCCCCTCCTGGAACCCCCGTCCCGCCACCCACACGAACGTGTGGTCGCGGACCTGCGCCGGCACCGGCACGGCCAGGAACCCCGGCTCGCCCATCGTCTCGTCCCGCGCCAGCCGTAGCGCCCCCTCCGCGGCGGCCAGCTCCTTCAGCACTCCGGACCCCGACAACCACCGCCGCACCCGCAGCGGGTCTCCCGGCGGCGCGTGGACGTGCAGCGGACGGGCGTCCCGCCGCAGCACGTCCACGTGGACGAACCCCGCGTACGCGGTGCCCGCCACGGCCGCCGCGGCGCGCGCGAGCCGATCGATCACGTCGGCGACCTCCAGACAGGAGAACGCGGTGATGAGTTCACGCATGGCGATATCGACACGGTTGTTTGGCATCGCGGTGATTCCCTCGGGTGGAGGGCGAAGAGATCGCGCGGCCCGATCACGCGAATCTCCGAACGGTGCCCCGGAGTATCACCCTCGACGCGGCTCTTGACTACCCCTCAACAGGAAATTGCGATTTTTCCGCATTTCGCAGGCAGAGCCGGTCGAGCCCTTCACGACGGGCGCAGCCGCACCCACTCCACGTCGTCCGCCCGCGTGCCGTCCGGCTTCGGGAACAGCTCCCGATGCAGGCTCTCCCTGCTGAAACCGGCACGTTCCAGCACCGCGTGCGAGGCCGCATTCACCACGTCGGTGCCCGCCACGACCCGGTGCAGGGCCGTGCGCGCGAACGCCCAGTCGACCAGCAGCCGCACCGCCCGGGTCATGAACCCCCTGCCGCGGAAGTCAGGCACCAGTGAGTAGCCGATCATGGCCTGCCCGAGCACGGGGACGACCTGCATGAGCTGGAGGTGCCCGGCGAACGCGCCGGTGGCGGCGTCCCTGACCGCCAGTTCGATCCGCTGCCCGGTGACCCACCAGTAGCCGGTGCACCGGCAGCGCTGCTCGTCCTCCTCCAGGGAGGCGGGCGGGGTCAGGGAGTAGGCGGTCACGCTCGGGTCGCACATCATCCGGTGGTACTCCGGGGCGTCCTCCACCGAGAGCGGCACGAGCCGCACCACGCCGTCGGTCAGCTCGCCGCCGTCGAAGAAGGGCAGGTACGGCTCCTCGGCCGGCGCCGGCTCCCCGGCGATCCTGGCGAAGGACACCAGGTCGGCCCACCGCCCGTCGCGCAGCCGCTTGGCCTTGCGCCGCCGGCCCTCCTCGCGGAACCCCGCCCTGAGCGCGACCTTGAGGCTGGCCACGTTCTCCACCTCGGCCTGCAGCTCCACCCGGTGCACGCCCTGGTCGGCCAGCCAGTCGGACACCGCCCTGGCGGCCCTGGCGGCCACGCCCCTGCCGCGCGCCCAGGGCGCCACCACGTAGCCGATCTCGGCCGTGCCCCAGCGGTCGGGCGGGCGGACCCCGATCGCGCCGGCGTACCGGCCGTCCTCGGTGACGGCCCACTCCGCGCCGCCCGACGCCCACTTGTCCTCGGCGAACTTCAGGTAGGCGCGGGCGTCCTCGATCCGGTACGGCGACGGCAGCAGCGGCAGATGCCGGGCGGTGACGGGGTCGTCCATCATGCGCGCGATCGCCTCCGCGTCGGGGTCGGCGGGCATTCGCAGGATCAGGGGGCCGGTGGAGATCACGTCGCGCGGGAGCATCCACCATAGATACCGTGCGTCCGCGCGCGTGAGAAACCCATATAACCTTGCCGCCATGGGTTTCCGCAGGCATGGGCCGTTCCAGGCAGGGGATCAGGTGCAGCTCACCGACCCCAAGAACAAGCGCCACACGATCACGCTCAAGCAGGACGGCGTCTTCCACACGCACAAGGGCGCCATCCCGCACAGCGACCTGATCGGGCAGCCTGAAGGCTCCGTCGTGCGGTCCTCCGGCGGCACCGCCTACCTCGCCTTCCGCCACCTGCTGCAGGACTACACGCTCGCGATGCCGCGCGGCGCGGCCGTCATCTACCCCAAGGACGCCTCGATGATCGTCGGCATGGCCGACGTCTTCCCCGGCGCCCGGGTGATCGAGGCCGGCGTCGGCTCCGGTGCCCTGACCTGCTTCCTGCTGCGCGCCGTCGGCCCCGAGGGCCACGTCACCTCCTACGAGCGCCGCGAGGAGTTCGCCGAGGTGGCCCGCAAGAACGTGGAGAAGTTCTTCGGCGGCCCGATGGACGACAACTGGCGCCTGGCCCTCGGCGACCTGGTCTCCTCGATCGACGAGGCCGACGTCGACCGCGTCATCCTCGACATGCTGGCCCCCTGGGAGTGCGTCGACGCCGCCGCCAAGGCCCTCACGCCGGGCGGCGTCATCTGCTGCTATGTCGCCACCACCACCCAGATGTCCAAGACCGTGGAGGCCATTCGCGATCACGGGTGTTTCACCGAGCCTCATGCGTGGGAGACCCTGGTTCGCGACTGGCATGTCGAAGGGCTCGCGGTTCGTCCCGATCATCGGATGATCGGCCACACCGGCTTCCTCGTCAGCGCCCGTCGCATGGCAGACGGAGTGACGCCGCCACCGCGACGCCGCCGACCGAAGGGAACCACCGAGGAACTATGACGATTTGGCCACGAGGGTGCGTTGGTGCGTGACACGGGAACAGATCGCCGTGTTCATATGCTGGGAGTATTAAACGCACCATTGGGGATTATTCACCGAATACTGCATGTCACTCGACGAACACTGCCCGGCCAGGTTACGGAGGGGCCCGAGATAGGTAAGGTCCTTAGTAGTCGCCCTCGACTGGGAAGGAGGTGACGGGGCGTGGCAGCTCGCGATGATGCTGAGGCTCGAGCCGCGCAGCGCGAACGGGAGGTCGCTGATCTTTCAACACAGGTCTCCTTCCTCCAGGAGGAGATCACCGCGCTGAGGCGGAAGCTGGCCGAGTCACCCCGTCAGGCCAGAGTCCTCGAAGAGCGTCTCCATGAGGCACAGGCGAATCTCGCGGCCGTGACAGGCCAGAACGAGCGCCTGGTGGCCACACTCAAGGAGGCCCGGGACCAGATCGTCGCTCTCAAGGAGGAGGTCGACCGGCTGGCTCAGCCGCCGTCCGGCTTCGGCACCTTCCTTGAAGCCCGAGAAGACGGCACGATCGAGGTGTTCACCGGAGGGCGCAAGCTCCGGGTGAACGTCAGCCCCGCCGTCGACGTCGACTCGCTGAGCCGTGGCCAGGAGGTCATGCTCAACGAAGCACTCAACGTGGTCGAGGCGCTCGGCTACGAAGAGGTCGGCGAGATCGTCATGCTCAAGGAACTGCTGGACGAGGGCAAGCGGGCCCTGGTCATCTCGCACGCCGACGAGGAGCGCGTCGTGCGACTGGCCGACTCGCTGGTCGGCCAGCCCATCAGGGCCGGTGACTCGCTCCTGCTCGAACCCCGCTCCGGCTACGTCTACGAGCGCATACCCAAGTCCGAAGTCGAAGAGCTCGTGCTCGAGGAGGTCCCCGACATCTCCTACGAGGAGATCGGCGGGCTCATGCGGCAGATCGAGCAGATCAGGGACGCCATCGAGCTGCCCTACCTGCACGCCGACCTGTTCCGCGAGCACAAACTCCGTCCCCCGAAGGGCGTGCTGCTCTACGGCCCGCCCGGCTGCGGCAAGACGCTCATCGCCAAGGCGGTCGCCAACTCCCTGGCCAAGCAGGTCGCGGAGAAGACCGGCCAGTCCGGCAAGAGCTTCTTCCTCAACATCAAGGGCCCGGAGCTGCTCAACAAGTACGTCGGCGAGACCGAGCGGCACATCCGCCTGGTCTTCCAGCGGGCCCGTGAGAAGGCCTCCGAGGGCACCCCGGTGATCGTGTTCTTCGACGAGATGGACTCGATCTTCCGCACCCGAGGCTCGGGCGTCTCGTCCGACGTGGAGAACACCATCGTCCCTCAGCTGCTGTCGGAGATCGACGGCGTCGAGGGCCTGGAGAACGTCATCGTGATCGGCGCCTCCAACCGCGAGGACATGATCGACCCCGCGATCCTGCGGCCGGGCCGCCTGGACGTGAAGATCAAGATCGAGCGGCCCGACGCCGAGGCGGCCAAGGACATCTTCTCCAAGTACCTGCTGGCCGAGCTCCCCCTGCACCCCGACGATCTGTCCGAGCACGGCGACTCTCGCGAGGCGACGATCCACGGCATGATCCAGAGTGTGGTCGAGCGCATGTACACCGAGAGCGAGGAGAACCGCTTCCTCGAGGTGACGTACGCCAACGGCGACAAGGAAGTCCTCTACTTCAAGGACTTCAACTCCGGCGCGATGATCCAGAACATCGTCGACCGGGGCAAGAAGATGGCCATCAAGCAGTTCCTGGAGAGCGGCCAGAAGGGTCTGCGGGTGCAACACCTGCTCACCGCCTGCGTCGACGAGTTCTCCGAGAACGAAGACCTGCCCAACACCACCAACCCCGACGACTGGGCCCGCATCTCCGGCAAGAAGGGCGAGCGGATCGTCTACATCCGCACGCTGGTCTCCGGCAAGCAGGGCACCGAGGCCGGCCGTTCGATCGACACGGTCGCCAACACCGGCCAGTACCTGTAGGGAACCGTCTGGAAAGGGCCGCGCGGCCGTCCGCGCGGCCCTTTCCATGCCCGCCGGGGAAAGCCCCTGACAGAGCCAGGGCAGCTTCCCGGGGAGAGCACAGGGAACCCGCCTGGGAGACCTGGGGAGCTTCCGGCGGAGAGCCGGGAGAACGCGCCCGGGAGAGTCGGGGGGAGCTTCCGGGGGATGGGCGCGCGCTCTCTGAGAGAAGGGCGCGCGACACGCGTCATCCGCCGTACAAGCCGCCCCGGCGAGGCGCACACTGGGGCCTGTGACCGTCCGTAAGCGGGTGGACGTCCGCGTCGAAGGCGTCGTCCAGGGCGTGGGGTTCCGCCCCTTCGTGTATTCGCTGGCCAGCAGGCTCGGCCTGGCCGGCCGCGTGCGCAACGACGTCGAGGGGGTGTTCATCGAGGTCGAGGGCGCCCTGGCCGGGGTCGAGGAGTTCCTGACCGCGCTGGAGCGCGACGCGCCCGCCCTGTCGGAGATCGAGAGCGTCACCGTCGTCAGCGGCCCGCCCGCGGGCCACCGGGGTTTCAGCATCGCCGCCGGCGACCCGGCCGGCCCGCGCCGCGCCCTCGTCCCGGCCGACCTCGCCACCTGCGACGACTGCCTGCGCGAGCTGGCCGACCCGGTCGGCCGGCGCCACCGCTACCCGTTCATCGCGTGCGCCAACTGCGGGCCGCGCTTCACCGTCGTGCGCGGCGTGCCCTATGACCGGCTGCTGACCACCATGGCCGGGTTCGCGATGTGCGCCGACTGCTCTGCCGAGTACCACGACCCCGGCGACCGGCACTTCCGCGCCGAGTCCACCTGCTGCCCCGCCTGCGGCCCGTCCCTGCGCCTGCTGGACGCCCGCGGCGCCGAGCTGTGCGGCGACCCGGTCAGCGCCTGCGCGACCCTGCTGCGGGCCGGCCGCGTCGTCGCCGTCAAGGGGCTGGGCGGGTTCCACCTGGCCGTGCCCGCCGCCCACCAGGAGGCCGCCGCGGCGCTGCGGGCCCGCAAGCACCGCGCGGAGAAGCCGTTCGCCGTCATGGTCGCCGACCTCGACCAGGCCCGCCGGTTGTGCGCGGTCGACGGGCAGGGCGCCGCGCTGCTCACCGGCCGCGCGCGCCCGATCGTGCTGCTGCCCCGGCTGCCCGGCGCGCCCGTCGCCGACGCCGTCGCGCCCGGCAGCCGCGACCTCGGCCTGATGCTGCCCTGCACGCCGCTGCACCACCTGCTGCTCGCGGAGCTGGCCGAGCCCATGGTCCTGACCAGCGGCAGCGTCGGCGACGAGCCCATCGCCCACGAGGACGCCGACGCGGTCACCCGGCTCGGCGGCATCGCCGACGCCTTCCTCCTCCACGACCGGGCCATCCACGTCCCCGCCGACGACTCGGTGCTGCGGCCCTGGTCCGGCGGGCACACCGTGCTGCGCCGCGCCCGCGGCCACGCGCCCGAGCCGCTCACGCTGCGCCGTCCCGCGCCCCGCCCGGTGCTGGCCTGCGGCGCCGAGCTGCGCAGCACCTTCTGCCTGGTACGCGGCCGGCGCGCGTTCCTGTCCCAGCACATCGGCGACCTGGACGACCAGGAGACCCTGCGCTCCTTCGTCGAGGGCATCGACCACTTCTGCGGCCTGTTCGACATCCGTCCCGAGGTCGTCGCCCACGACCTCGACCCCGGCTACCTGTCCACCAGGCACGCCCTTGAGCTGACCGGCGTCGAGCTCGTCGGCGTCCAGCACCACCACGCCCACATCGCCTCCTGCCTGGCCGACAACGGCGAGACGGGCCCGGTGCTCGGCGTGGCCCTCGACGGCCCCGGCCACGGCCTCGACGGCACGCTGTGGGGCGGCGAGTTCCTGCGCGCCGACCTGACCTCCGTCCAGCGGCTCGGCCACCTGGCCCTGGTCCCGATGCCCGGCGGCGCCGCCGCGGCCCGCCAGCCGTGGCGCATGGCCGCCGCCTACCTGCGCGACGAGCACCCGCACCTGGACGTCGTCCGCCGCAACGCCGCCCACTGGCCCGACGTGCTCGCCCGGACCCGCACCGGGCTGGGCGCGCCCATGACCTCCAGCGCCGGGCCGCTGTTCGACGCCGTCTCGGCGCTGCTCGGCATCCGGGACACCGTCACCTACGAGGGGCAGGCGGCCGCCGAGCTCGAACAGCGCGCCGACCCGGCCGAGAGCGGCTCGTACGCGGCGACCATCACCGAGGGCGACCTGCTCGTCGTGCACGCCGCCGACCTCGTCCGGGCCGCCGCCGCCGACGTCGCGGCCGGGATCGCCACCGGCTCGATCGCGGGACGCTTCCACAACGGCGTGGCCGACGCTGTCGTGCGCTGCTGCGTCATGCTCAGGGACGGCACCGGCCTGAACACCGTGGCGCTGTCGGGCTCGGTGCTGCAGAACGCGCTGCTGCTCGAACGGGCCGTCGAGCGCCTGCGCGCGGCCGGGTTCCGGGTGCTCACCCACACCCGGGTACCGCCCGGCGACGGCGGACTCAGCCTCGGCCAGGCCGCCGTGGCCGCCGCCCGCGACCGCTCCTCGTGACATGCGGCCGGACGCGCCCGCCAAGTGCCGGGGAACGTCGCCCGGCCCGTCCTAGCATGGCGATCATGCACTTCTTCAACCCCGGCCGCACGCCGTTCGCCGAGCGCGACCGTGAGCTGATCGGTGTGGAGCACGCCCGGCTCGCCCGCGCCCACTTCGCCCGGCACCCGGCCTACCGGCCCACGCCCGTGCACACCCTGACCGACATCGGCGGGGCGGGCACCGTGCACGTCAAGGACGAGAGCGGCCGCATGGGGCTGGGCAGCTTCAAGGCGCTCGGCGGGGCCTACGCCGTGCACCGGCTGTCCGAACGCGACGGCGGCGGCACCACGTACGTCTGCGCCAGCGCCGGCAACCACGGCATCTCGGTCGCGGCCGGAGCCAGGGAGCTCGGCGCGCACTGCGTCGTCTACCTCAGCGAGCAGGTGCCCGAGCCGTTCGCGCACCGGCTGCGCGCCCTGGACGCCGAGGTCCGCCGCGAGGGCGGCGACTACGACGCCAGCCTGGCCGCCGCCCTGCACGCCTCCCAGGAGCACGGCTGGCGCCTGGTCGCCGACACCTCCTGGGAGGGCTACGACGACATCCCCCTGGACGTGATGCGCGGCTACACCGTCCTGTTCGACGAGATCGAGATCCCGCCCACCCACGTGTTCGTGCAGGCCGGGGTGGGCGGGCTGGCCGCCGCCGCGGCCGGGTACACGCGCGACCGCTGGGGCGAGCAGCCGAGGATCGTCGTGGTCGAGCCCGACGGCGCGCCCTGCCTGCTGGAGAGCGCCCGCGCGGGCCGGCCGGTGCACGCGACGGGCTCGCCCACGCGCCTGGGCAGGCTCGACTGCCTCGAACCGTCCCTGATCGCCTTCGACCTGCTGAGCCGCCAGGCCGACCTGTTCGTCACCGTGGCCGACGAGCAGGCCGCGCAGGCCGCCGCACTGCTGGCCGAGCGCGGGGTGTCGCTGTCGGAGTGCGGCGCGGCGGGGGCCGCCGGGCTGCTCGCCCTCGACCCGGGCACCCGCGAGGCGATCGCCCTCGGCCCGGCCGCACGTGTGTTGCTGGTGGGAACAGAGGGACCTGTGGAACCAAAGTGATCAGCGGGTCGTCAAAGGGGCGTGCATCAAGCTAACCGGCCAAAGCATGCTCGGGGAGACGGCCGGTTGGCCGAGCTCGACCTGCTGCGCTTCCTCGCCGCCCTGGCGGTCGTCGCCTTCCACTACCTGGTGGCCTTCGCCTCGGTCTGGGGGCCAGGCCCGCCGCGCTGTTCCCGGCGCTGGCGCCGTTCGCCGGGCTGGGCATCCTCGGCGTCGAGCTGTTCTTCGTCATCAGCGGGTTCGTCATCCTCATGACCGTGTGGGGGCGGGGGCTCGGGGCGTTCGCCCGGTCGCGGCTGGTGCGGCTCTATCCGGCGTACTGGCTGAGCCTCGGCGCCGTGGCGGCCCTGTACGGGCTGACCGGCGCCACCGCGCTGGACCCAAAACTTTCACCAGGCCAGTACCTGGTGAACGCCACCATGTTCCAGCGGCTGTTCAAGGTGGCCGACGCCAGCGGCGTCTACTGGTCGCTCTGGGCCGAGCTGCGCTTCTACCTGCTGATCGCGATCCTGGTGATCGCCGGCGTCACGTACGCACGCGTGCTGGTCTTCTCGGGCGTCTGGCTGGCCGCCGCGCTGGCCGCCAGGTTCGTGGACAACGACGTGCTGAACGAGATCGTCATGCCCGACTACGCCCCCTACTTCGTCGCCGGCATGGCCCTGTATCTCATCCACCAGAACCGCAAGGCCCTGCTCCCGTGGCTGTACGTCGCCGCCGGGTACGCCATGGCCGTCCCCGCCGCCCTGGGCCGCGTGCACCGCCGCATCGACGCCGCCGGGTTCAAGAACATGCCCGTCACCGACACCAGCGTGATCGTCACCCTCACCCTGATCTTCGCCGCCATGGCCCTGGTCGCCCTCGGCCTGATCCGCCTCAAACCCTCCAGGACGCTCACCGCGCTGGGCGCCACCACTTACCCGCTTTACCTCTTCCATGGGGTCACCGCGGCGGCGCTCATCCCGCTGCTCACCGGCGACCTGCCCCCTGGGCGGTGGCCCTGGTCACGACTGTGGCCGCCGTCGTGCTGTCGTATCTGATCTACTCCTTTGCCGAACGGCCGATCCAGCGACTCCTCAAGCCCCGCAGATCACCGCAAACCACAACAAGCTCCGCCGTACAGATTCAGAAGGCGTCGGTGCCATAACTCTGTGGCCTCGGGGCACTGTGAAGGGCATAGGCTCGGGCATATAAACGGCGGATAGGCAGATCCGGACGAACAGAGGGTGTTGCATGACGGTGCGTCGGGTGATGGGCATCGAGACCGAATACGGCATCTCCGTACCAGGTCAGCCAGGCGCCAACGCGATGGTGACCTCCTCCCAGGTCGTGAACGCCTACCTGGCCGCCTCGGCGGCCCGTGCGCGCAGAGCGCGATGGGACTTCGAGGAGGAGAACCCGCTCCGCGACGCGCGCGGCTTCGACCTGGCCCGCGAGGTCGCCGACCCCAGCCAGCTCACCGACGAGGACCTCGGGCTGGCCAACGTCATCCTCACCAACGGGGCCAGGCTCTACGTCGACCACGCCCACCCGGAGTACTCCTCGCCGGAGTGCACCAACCCGCGGGCCGCGGTCATCTGGGACAAGGCCGGCGAGCGCGTGATGTACGACGCCGCCACCCGTGCCTCGGCGATCCCGTCCAACGCGCCGATCCAGCTCTACAAGAACAACACCGACGCCAAGGGCGCCTCCTACGGCTGCCACGAGAACTACCTGATGCGGCGCGCCACGCCGTTCGCCGACATCGTCCGGCACCTGACGCCGTTCTTCGTCTCACGGCAGGTCGTCGTCGGCGCGGGCAAGGTCGGCATCGGCCAGGACTCCCGCGGCGAGGGCTTCCAGATCAGCCAGCGCGCCGACTTCTTCGAGGTCGAGGTCGGCCTGGAGACCACGCTCAAGCGGCCCATCATCAACACCCGCGACGAGCCGCACGCCGATCCCGAGAAGTACCGCCGGCTGCACGTGATCATCGGCGACGCCAACATGTCGGAGATCTCCACCTATCTCAAGCTCGGCTCCACCGCGCTCGTCCTGGCCATGATCGAAGAGGGCTTCCTGACCCGCGACCTGGCCGTGGAGAACCCCGTCCAGTCGCTGCGGGCGGTCAGCCACGACCCGACCTGCCGCTACGAGATCCCGATGCGCGACGGCCGCAAGCTCACCGCCGTGCAGCTCCAGATGGAGTACCTGGAGCAGGCCCGCAAGTACGTCGAGGAACGCGGCACCGCCCAGGACGAGATGAACAAGGACGTCCTCGACCGCTGGGAGTCCGTGCTCACGCGCCTGGCCGAGGACCCGATGCAGCTCTCGCGCGAGCTCGACTGGGTCGCCAAGCTGGAGCTGCTGGAGGGCTACCGCACCCGCGACAGCCTGCCCTGGTCCCACCCGAGGTTGCAGCTCGTCGACCTCCAGTACTCCGACATCCGCCCCGACCGCGGCCTGTACAACCGGCTCGTGGCGCGCGGGCGCATGCAGCGCCTGATCAGCGAGGAGGAGGTCGAGCGCGCGATCGAGCTGCCGCCGACCGACACCCGCGCCTACTTCCGCGGGCGCTGCCTGAGCCAGTACAGCGAGTCGGTGGCCGCCGCCTCCTGGGACTCGGTGATCTTCGACATCCCCGGCCGGGAGTCCCTGCAGCGCGTGCCCACGCTCGAACCGCTGCGCGGCACCAAGGCCCACGTCGGCGAGCTCTTCGACCGCTGCCGCACCGCGGCCGAGCTGGTCGCCGCGCTGACCGGCACCGGGGAGTAGCCGGGGCCCCGGGCCGTCCCGGGGCTCACAGCAGGCCGATGCCGAGCGTCAGCGTGCCCGCGGCCAGCGACGCGCCGCCGACCGCGGTCAGCCAGATCAGCCGGTTCGGCTTGGTGTCGCGCGGACGCAGCACCGACAGGAAGAAGCCGAGCGGCATCAGGATGGGCGCGGCCACGATGAGCGTGCGCGTCAGCGCCTTCACGCCCTCGGGCAGGCTCGCCTGGTCCACGTACAGCATCGCGACCAGGCTGAACAGCACCAGGACGCCCGCGTGCGCGTGCCCGGCCCGCCACAGGCCCCTGCGGACGGGGTTGTCCAGATAGCCCGGCTCGTTGCGCATGAGGAAACGCAGCAGGGTCACGCCGCCGAACGCGACGCCGGGAACTGTGATGAGGAGCACACCTGCCGTGTGCAGCGAAGAGGGCGACATGTCGGGATCTCCTTGTGTATAGGTGGATCCATTATTGGATAGGAGTGCTATCCAGTCAAGCCGCCAAGATCGCAGGGCGTTCGACGCGAAATGTCGTCCGGTTCGGGGAAGATATGCCTTAGAGGCAGTCCCCCAAGCGGAGGTAGGACATGGCAACCAAGGACACCGGCGGGCAGAAGCAGACCGGCCGGCGTGAGGCCGAAGTTGAGGAGACCGAGGCCTCGGCGGCGCCGGACGTGCAGGAGCGACAGGAGAAGCTCACTGACGATGTCGACGCGATCCTGGACGAAATCGACGAAGTGCTCGAAGAGAACGCCGAGGAATTCGTGCGTTCCTATGTGCAAAAGGGTGGCGAGTAGGGCCAGTAGGGCCTTGTCCTCACCGCTCTGACCATGGGGAAGGATGAGCCCCGGCCGATGCGGCCGGGGCTCACTCCTCGGGCCCTGCTCAGCCAGGGTTCAGTCGAGCGCCGTGTAGTCGACCGCCACGCCGAGCAGCCTCACCGGGCGGTCGAGGTCGAAGCGGCCCAGCGCGGCGAGCGCCGCCTCGGTCAGCGCGCCGGGGTCGGCCGTGGGCTCGGGGAGCGTGCACTGCCGGGTACGGGTCAGGAACGGGGTGAAGCGCACCTTGACCGTCACCCGCGCGCACAGACGCCCCGCCGCCACCGCGTCACGGGCGACCTGCCCGGCGAGACCGGCCACCTGGCCGGCGACGGCCTCACGATCGGTGAGGTCACGGGGGAAGGTGATCTCGCGGCTGTGACCGCGGGCCACCCAGGGACTGGTGTCCACCTCGGCCTCGCCCTTGCCGAGGGCCAGATAGTGGTACCAGGGGCCGTTCACCGGGCCGAAGGCGCGGGCCAGCTCGGCGGGGTCGGCGGCGGCCAGGTCGGCGACCGTGCGCAGGCCGAGCCCGGCGAGCTTCTTCGCCGTCCGGGCGCCGATGCCCCACAGCGCGTCGGTCGGCCGGTCGTTCATCACCTCGGCCCAGTTCTCGCCGGTCAGGCGGTAGACGCCGGCCGGTTTGGCGAAGGCCGAGGCGAGCTTGGCCTGGTGCTTGTTGTCGCCGATGCCGACCGAGCAGCTCAGCGTGGTGCGGTCGAGCACGACCTGCCGCAGCCCGGCCGCCAGCGCCTCGGGGTCGTCGGTCGTGGCGCCGACGAAGGCCTCGTCCCAGCCCCAGACCTCCACGAGCACCGGCAGCTCGCGCAGGGCGGCCATGACGCGCTCGGAGGCGGCCTCGTAGGCGGGCGGGTCGCTGGGCAGGAAGACGGCGTCGGGGCAGCGCCGCAGCGCGGTGCGCAGCGGCATGCCCGAGTGCACGCCGTGCGCGCGGGCCTCGTAGGTGGCGGTGGCGGCGACCGTGCGCGGCTGGGCGGGGTCGCCGGAACCGCCCACGACGACGGGCCGGCCGCGCAACTCGGGATGGCGCAGCAGCTCCACGGCGGCGATGAACTGGTCGAGGTCGACGTGCAGGATCCAGGACCTGGCCATGAGTCCAGTATGCGGGCCCGGGTCGCCCAGGCTCACAGCAGCCGGTCGTCGCGGTAGACCAGGGAGCGGCGCGGCACGGCCCAGCGGGCGGCGCCGAGCGGCGGCTCCTCGCCCTCCGGCACGACGGCCTGGATGAGCCCGCCGGGGGACTCCAGGGTGATGAGGGTGTGGGTGCCCATGTTCTCCAGCACGGACACGACGCCCGGGAAGGCGTCCGGGCGCTCGGCGGGGGACAGGTCCATGTACTCCGGGCGCACGCCGTACGTCACGGGGGCGTCGTCGTCCGGGGGCAGGCCCTCGGGCAGCGGGCGCAGGGCGCCGGCCACCTCGAGCCCGGCGTCGGTGACCCGGGCGGGCAGGAGGTTCATCGGGGTGGAGCCGATGAAGGAGGCCACGAACGTGGTGGCCGGCCGGTGGAAGATCTCCGCGGGGGTGCCGACCTGGATCATCGAGCCCTTGGACATGACGGCGATGCGGTCGGCCAGCGCGAGCGCCTCGGCCTGGTCGTGGGTGACGAACACCGTGGTGACGGCCAGCTCCCGCTGCAGCCGCTTGAGGAAGGTGCGCGCCTCCAGGCGCAGGCGGGCGTCGAGGTTGGACAGCGGCTCGTCGAACAGGAACGCGGCCGGGTGGCAGGCGATCGCGCGGGCCAGCGCCACCCGCTGCTGCTGGCCGCCGGACAGCTCCGACGGACGACGCAGCAGCAGCTCGGTGAGGCTGAGCCGGGCCGCGACCTCGGCCGCCTTCTCCGTCCGCCGGGCCCGGGGGACCTTCCTGATGCGCAGCGGGTAGGCGATGTTGGCGGTGACGTCCATGTGGGGGAAGATCGCGTAGTCCTGGAAGACCATGGCGACGTCGCGCTCGCCCGGCGGCAGGGCGGTGACGTCCTTGCCGTTGATGGCGACGGTCCCGGACGTGGGGGTCTCCAGGCCGGCGATGCTGCGCAGGAGGGTGGTCTTGCCGCAGCCGGAGGGGCCGAGCAGGGCGAAGAACTCACCGTCGGCGACGGTGAGCGCGAGGTCGTCGAGCGCGCGTACGCCCCCGGGGAACACCCTGGTCAGGCCGTGCAGGGAGATCAACGCTTGATTCCTCCGTGGAAGCGGAAGCCGTACCGCTGGGAGACGAACAGGTACATCAGGACCACCGGCAGGGAGTACAGCAGCGAGAAGGCGGAGATGAGGTCGAGCCGGGGCGCGCCGCCCTCGGTGTAGAGCGTGTAGAGGATGATCGAGCCGGGCGCCTTCTCGGGGTCGCGCAGCAGGATGAACTGGAACAGGAACCCGCCCCACACGCTGGCCAGCGCCCACACGGCGATGGTGGCCAGCCCCGGCCGCACGAGCGGGACCACGATGTGCCGCAGGATCTGCAGCGACGAGGCGCCGAAGACCCGGGCCGACTCCTCGTAGGAGGTGGGCGTCTCGTCCATGAAGTCCTTCAGGATGAAGATCGCGGCGGGCAGCAGGCCGGCCGAGACCACCAGGACGACGCCGAGATGGGTGTCGATGAGGCCGAGCCGGGTGGCCAGCTCGAAGATCGGCACCATCGCCGCGGTGCCGGTGACCACGGACGACAGCAGCAGGAGCAGGTAGAGCAGGACGTCACGGCCGGGCAGCCGCACCCGCGAAAGGGCGTAGGCGGCCAGCGCCGACAGGACGACGACCAGCACCGCCGCCCCGCCCCCCTGGATCAGGGAGTTGCGGATCGAGCCCAGCGCGTACGGGTTGTCCAGGACGGCGGCGAAGTTGCGCAACGTGAACTCGGGGATCGACGTGGTGATCGTCGGGGTGTCGTCGAAGGGCGCGCTGGCCAGCCAGAGCATGGGCAGCGCGAAGAAGGCCAGGACGACGGCGACGAACACGGTGGCGGCCAGCCGTCCGAGCGTGTGGCGGATCATGCGGGCGGTCCTCCGGCGGCGGCGACCTCCCGCGTGCGGCGACGTCCGCGCAGCAACCGCAGGTAGGCCAGGGCGAAGACGAGGTTGATCAGCAGGATGAGGAAGGAGATGGCGGCGCCGACGCCGAGCTGCCCGTCCTGGAGGGCGACGCGGTAGACGTACACGGGCAGGATCTCCGAGCGGCCCTCGGGCCCGCCGCCGGTCAGCACGAACGGCGTGAAGTCGTTGAACGTCCACAGGCTGATCAGCAGCAGGTTCGTCAGGACGTGCCGCCTGATGGCCGGCAGCACCACGTCGCGCAGCTGCTGCGGCACGCTCGCGCCGGCCAGCCGGGCGGTCTCCAGGTGCGAGGGCGGCACGTTCTCCAGGGCGGCCGAGTAGAGCATCATCGAGAACGCGGTGCCGCGCCACACGTTGAAGACGATGATCGACAGCAGCGGGTAGTCCAGCAGCCAGGCGAACCCGGGCGTGTGCAGCAGGGCGTTGAGCGTGCCGTCGTCGCGGTCGAGCAGCGCGAACCACAACATGCCGACCACGGTGCTGGGCAGGATCCACGACAGCAGCACCGCGCCCTCGACGACCCGGCGCAGCGGGCCGGTGCGCGAGCGCAGGATCCAGGCCAGGGCGAAACCCAGCCCGGCCTGCCCGACGACGGCCGAGCCGCCGACGTACAGCAGGGTGAGCCACAGCGAGGACAGGAAACGCGGGTCGGCGAGCGCGGCGGTGTAGTTGTCCAGGCCGACGACCTGGGGGTCGGCGGCGGCCAGGCCGGTCAGCCGGTAGTCGGTCAGGCCGAGGTAGATGGTCCACAGGGCCGGGAAGAGCAGGAAGACGCCGATCAGGATCAGGGCGGGCAGGACGAACGCGACCGCCCTGCCCCGGCCCAGCCCCGCGGCGTCAGCCGCCGACGTTGGCCGCGCCACCGACCAGTCCCTCCAGCTTGCTCCGGTACGCCGCGGCCGCCTCGTCGGCGCTCCTGCCGGCCACCACGGCCGCGGTGGCCTCCTGCAGGGCGGTGGAGACCTGCGGGTAGACGGCCAGGCCCGGCCGGTAGGCGGTGATGGGCAGCACCTCGTCGGCGACGAACTTGAGCATGGGGTCGGCGGTCAGCACCTCTTCGTTGACGTCGGTACGGGCGCTGACGCGGGCCTGCCCGGCCAGCTGCGACTTGGTCGCGGCGGCCGAGTGCATGAAGGCCAGCAGCTCCCAGGCCGCCTTGGGGTTCTTGGAGAAGGGGTTGAGCACGCGGACGGCCCCGCCGGACATGCTGACGAAGTCCTGGCCGCGGATGCCGCCGCCGGGCTGCCTGGCCGGGATCTTGGCGTAGCCCACGACCTGGTCGCGGTCGGGCATGGGGGCGACGCCGGCCTTGGGCTCGATGACCGAGCGCCAGAAGTAGTCGCTCTCGGCCAGGATGGCGATCTTGCCGGCGGCGAACTGGGCGAAGGACTTGTCGCGGCCCTTGGCCTCCTGCTGGAGCTTGGGGTCGCCGAGCCCGCTGCCGCCGTAGACCTGCTGGTAGAAGCCCAGGACGTCCTTGACGGCCTGGGAGGCGCCGGTCCACTTGCCCGAGGCGTAGATCTCCGACCCGGCGCCGGCCAGCAGGGGCAGCACGCCCTGCATGGTGGTGGCCTCGCCCATGGCGGTGCCGGCGTCGATCTGGACGGGCGTGGGCACCCCGGCGGCCTTGAGCTTGACGCCGGCGTCAATGATCTGCTGCCAGCTGGTCGGCTGCCACGTCTCGGGCAGACCGGCCTTCCTGAACAGCGCCTTGTTGTAGAACAGCACGCGGCCGTCGGTGCCCTGGGGCAGGCCGTACTTCTTGCCGTCGAAGATGCCTAGGCCCTGGACGGCCTGCGGGATCTGCGACCAGCCCTCCCACTGCTCGACGCCGGCGCCGCCGACCTCGGTGAGCGGCTTGATGTATCCGGCCTGGGCGAACTCGCCGACCCAGATGCCGTCGAGGTCGATGACGTCGGCCCCGGTCCTGGACTTGAGGTCCAGAGCGATCTTGGTCTTGTACTGCTCGTCGTCCACGCCGTTGCCCTGGAAGAGCACCTTGACGTTCTGGTGGGTCTTCTCGAACTCGGGGATGACCCACTTCTTGATCCAGGCGGCGGACTCGGAGTTCTTGCCGCCCTCGATGGAGTTGGCGGTGATGGTGAGGGTGATGCTGCCCCCGGACTGGGTGCCGGAGCCGCAGGAGGTGAGGGCCAGGACGGCTGCGGCCGCGACGAGCGCGGGCCGGCTGGGGAGTCGCAAGTCGGCCTCCTGTTCAGGACGTGCAGACATACCGACAATCGCACGGGGTGTGGCGGGCGTAAAGAAACGATCTGATGAACGGTTCGCCGTGAGCTGATCGTGGGAAGTGCAGACAGCAACGCAACATGAGTAGGGTCGGCCTAGAGACACTGATGTTGGGAGGGAGTCGCGTGGCACCGAACAGGGATCTGCCCGTCGGCCTGGTGGACCAGCTTTTCCGAAACTCAGGGAACTCCTCGTTCACCGAGTTCGTCGGCTCGTACGCGCCCGAGTTGCTGCCCCAGCGTCACCAGGCGCTGGCCACTCCGATCGGCGACCAGGTCCCGCACGCGACCACGATCGTGGCCGCCACCTTCGCCGGCGGCGTGGTGATGGCGGGCGACCGGCGGGCCACGTCGGGGAACATCATCTCGCAGCGTGACATCGAGAAGGTGTTCCGCTCCGACGACTACTCGTGCATGGGCATCGCGGGCACGGCCAGCACCGGCATCGAGATGGCCCGCCTCTACCGCGTGGAGCTGGAGCACTACGAGAAGATGGAGGGCCGCACGCTCTCGGTGGCGGGCAAGGCCAACCGCCTGGCCACCATGATCCGCGGCAACCTCGGCATGGCGATGCAGGGCCTGGTGGTGGTGCCGCTGTTCGCGGCCTACGACCCCGACCGCGACGAGGGCCGCATCTTCAGCTACGACGTGGCGGGCGGCCCCTACGAGCGCGACAGGTACGACGCCATCGGCTCCGGCTCGATCTTCGCCCGCGGCTCGCTGAAGAAGCTCTACCGCGACGGCGCCTCGGCCGACGACATGGTGATGACGGTGATCCAGGCCCTCTACGACGCGGCCGACGACGACTCGGCGACCGGCGGGCCCGACGTGTCGAGGAAGATCTGGCCGATCGTGTCGGTGATCGACGCCGACGGCTTCCGCAAGCTGACCGACCAGCAGGTGGCCGCCAAGGTCGAACAGATGCTGGAGGCCCGGATGATCTCGCCCGACGGCCCCATCGCCCCGCTGCGCTAGAAAGGACCACTGCCCGTGTCCATGCCTTTTGGATATGCGTCCCCTGAGCAGATCATGCGGGACAAGGCCGACTACGCGCGCAAGGGCATCGCGCGGGGCCGGTCGGTCGTCGTGCTGCAGTACGTCGACGGCATCCTGTTCGTGGCGCCCAACCCGTCGCGGGCGCTGCACAAGATCAGCGAGATCTACGACCGCATCGGGTTCGCCGCCGTCGGCCGCTACAACGAGTTCGAGGAGCTGCGCCTCGGCGGCATCCGCTACGCCGACATCAACGGCTACACCTACGACCGCTCCGACGTGACCGGCCGCGGGCTGGCCAACCTCTACGCCTCCAACCTGGGCCGCATCTTCACCGAGTCGATCAAGTCGCTGGAGGTGGAGGTCGTCGTCGCCGAGGTCGGCGACAGCCCCGACGGCGACGCCATCTACCGGCTGACCTTCGACGGCTCGGTGTTCGACGAGCACGGCTTCGCGGCCATGGGCGGCCAGGCCGACGCCGTGGCCGGGCGGCTCAAGGAGCGCTACCGCGAGTCGATGTCGCTGGCCGACGCCCTTGAGGTGGCGCTGGCCGCGCTCACCGAGCCGGGCGGCGAGCGGCCGCCGGTCGCCCAGCTCGAGGTCGCGGTCCTCGACCGCAACCGCGAGCACCGCAAGTTCCTGCGGCTGACGGGCGCGCGGCTGGAGCGCCTGCTCGCCCAGACGACGACGTCCGCCACCCCGCCCGCGACCCCGCCGGCCGGGGCCGCCGCGGAGTCGTCCGAGACCTCGCCTGAGACCCCGCCTGCCACTCCGCCTGCCACTCCGCCTGCCACTCCGCCTGCCACTCCGCCCGCCGCGCCGCCGACCGGTCCGCCCACGGGCCCCGAGGGCGACGTCGACGACGGCTCCGGGCCGCTCTGAGCCTTCGAAGACCGCCGGGACAGGGCGGGGGCCGCGATGGCGGCCCCCGCCCTGTCCCATGAGGCTCCCGCCCGCCACAGGGGCCGCGGGGGCCGCGCTGTGTGACCTGTATCACCGGCGTGGCGGCGAACCCCGGAGCGCGAGGTGGGATCTCAGCAAGCGTGAACACAACGATGCGCACCCTCCTCGCCGGCGGCACCGCCGCCGCGCTGCTGGCCTCCGGCGTCGCCGCCCACGCGGCCACCGCCGCCACCGCCACCACCACGGCGAGCGGGGCCACCGCGGCCTACCCGGCGTACAAGAAGCCCGCGATCTTCGGCACGAGCTTCCAGGCCGACCCCGGTCACGACTTCACCAAGGGCATCCACTCCCGCCGCAACGGCATCCTGCGCGGCTGGATCACCGACGTCCGCGACGGCGTCGCCGAGTACGAGCCCATCAAGTGGAAGCGGTCCAAGACCACCGAGGGCTACTTCGTCGGCCCGCCCGAGGGTGACGTGACGGCCTACGCCTCCCCGATCGCCAAGGACGTCGTCTTCCTGTCCGCCTACGGCTGCAAGCCGGTGATGGCGGCCATGACCGTCGACCGCCACACCGGCCTGGGCGCCAAGCGCTGCCCCACGTCCGTCCTGGTCAAGCGGCACGACAAGCAGCGGCAGCCGTCCCTCATCACGGTGTACCAGGGCAAGATCGTCAAGGTTCAGGAGATCTACACCCCGTGATCCCGGCTCCGCGCTTCGCGGGGGCGGGCGCGGACCTGGTAAAACCCACCCAGCAAATCTGGCAAATGGGACGTCCGCCGGAAAACACCTGTGAAGATCTCTCCCGATCGCCGATCCGTGGGCATAGTGTGAGGTGATGGATCGTCGCATCTTCGGGCTGGAGAACGAGTACGGCGTGACCTGCACGTTCAGGGGACAGCGCAGGCTGTCCCCCGACGAGGTCGCGCGCTACCTGTTCCGGCGGGTCGTGTCCTGGGGCCGATCGAGCAACGTCTTCCTCCGCAACGGCGCACGTCTCTACCTCGACGTGGGCAGCCATCCTGAGTACGCAACACCCGAGTGTGACAACGTCATCGAACTCGTCACCCACGACAAGGCGGGCGAGCGCATCCTTGAGGGCCTTCTCGTCGACGCCGAGAAACGCCTGCGCGAAGAGGGCATCGCGGGTGACATCTACCTGTTCAAGAACAACACCGACTCGGCCGGCAACTCCTACGGCTGCCACGAGAACTACCTGGTGGGCCGGCACGGCGAGTTCGGCCGCCTGGCCGACGTGCTGATCCCGTTCCTGGTGACCCGGCAGATCGTGTGCGGGGCGGGCAAGGTGCTCCAGACGCCGCGCGGCGCCGTCTACTGCGTCTCGCAGCGGGCCGAGCACATCTGGGAGGGCGTCTCCAGCGCCACCACCCGGTCCCGGCCGATCATCAACACCCGCGACGAGCCGCACGCCGACGCCGAGCGCTTCCGCCGCCTGCACGTGATCGTCGGCGACTCGAACATGAGCGAGACCACGATGCTGCTCAAGGTCGGCGCGACCGACCTGGTGCTGCGCATGATCGAGGCCGGCACGGTGATGCGCGACCTGTCCCTGGAGAACCCGATCAGGGCCATCCGCGAGGTCTCCCACGACATGACCGGCCGCCGCCGGGTGCGCCTGGCCAACGGCCGGGAGGCCTCCAGTCTGGAGATCCAGCAGGAGTACCTGTCCAAGGCCCAGGACTTCGTCGACCGGCGCGGCGGCGACGCCATCACCCGCCGGGTGCTGGAGCTGTGGGAGCGCACGCTGCGCGCCGTCGAGACCGGCGACCTCGACCTGGTCTCGCGGGAGATCGACTGGGTGACCAAATACCAGCTGATCGAGCGCTACCGCAAGAAGTACGACCTGCCGCTGTCCTCGCCCAGGGTGGCCCAGCTCGACCTGGCCTACCACGACGTCCACCGCAAGCGCGGCCTGTTCTACCTGCTGCAGAAGCGCGGCTCGGTCGAGCGGGTGGCCTCCGACCTGAAGATCTTCGAGGCCAAGTCGGTGCCGCCGCAGACCACCAGGGCACGCCTGCGCGGCGAGTTCATCCGCAAGGCGCAGGAGAAGCGGCGCGACTTCACCGTCGACTGGGTTCACCTGAAGCTGAACGACCAGGCCCAGCGCACGGTGCTGTGCAAGGACCCCTTCCGCAGCGTGGACGAGCGCGTCGACAAGCTCATCGCCGGCATGTGAGGAAACGGCCGGGGCGTGGTGTTTACCTCGGCCCTACCTCGATGTCGGGTAGGGTGACGCGAATCTGACGTCTTTTCCGAGGGAAATCCATGCGCCGCGCTCTGGCCGTACTGGCAGCCGTGCCTTTGATCTTCTTCGCCGCCGCGTGCGGCGACACCGACGCCGGGGCGAACGGAGGCGCCGCCACCAGCACCGGCTCGGCCGGGCTCAAGGTCACCGGGAACGTGGGCGCCAAGCCCACGGTGACCTTCCCCGCCGGCTCGCCGGCGACGAAGTCCTCCTACGAGGTGATCCAGCCGGGCACCGGCCCCGAGGTCAAGACCGGCGACAAGCTGATCGTCAACCTGACCGTCTACAACTGGGACGGCAAGGGCAACGCGATCCAGGGCTCCTCCTACGACACCAAGCAGCCCGAGACCGTCCCGGTCAACGAGCAGCTCCCGCAGGTGCTGCGCGACGGCTTCACGAAGGTCAAGCACGGCGGCCGGCTGCTGGCCGTGCTGGCCAACGACTCGGCTCCGGCGGGGCAGGCCACGGCCGGCGCCGAGCCGACGAAGGTGTTCGTGCTCGACGTGGTCGGCGCCCGGCCCGCCGCGCTGAAGGCGGCCACGGGCAAGGAGACCGGCCAGACCCTCAAGGGCGTCAAGGTCGTCAGCCCGGGTGGGGACAAGGCCCCGACGCTGACCACCAAGACCGACGAGAAGCCGTCCAAGGAGCTGGTGGTCAAGACCCTCATCGAGGGCACCGGCGCCAAGGTGCAGCCCACCCAGACGCTGACGGTACACTACACGGGCAAGGTCTGGGGCACCGACAGCCAGTTCGACTCCAGCTGGGAGCGTGGCGAGCCGGCCGAGTTCCCGCTCGCGAACGTGATCCAGGGCTGGCAGAAGGGCCTGGCCGGGGTGCCGGTCGGCAGCCGGGTCGTCATGAGCATCCCGCCGGACCTCGGCTACGGCGACCAGGCCCAGGACAAGATCCCCGCCAAGAGCACGCTGGTGTTCGTGGTCGACGTGCTGGCGGCCTCCTGACCGGGTGATCTCCTGACGGGCCGTCCGACGACGCGGTAGCATCTCGTGGCCCGGTGGCGTCTCGCCGCCGGGCCACTCCGTCGTGGGAGGGCAGATGCGCCGCCGTACGATCGTGCCGTCGCTGGCGTCGCTGCTCCTGCTGGCCGCCTGCACGGGCCCGACGGCCGGCGACCCCGCCGCCAAGGCGGGCGGACAGCTCGACCTGAAGGTGGGCGGCGCGTTCGGCGCCCGGCCCACGATCGTCTTCCCCGCCGGCCGGCCCGCCGCCGATCTCCAGGTCGACGAGCTGACCACGGGCGGCGGCGACCGGCTGGGCGACGACGACGTCGCGGTCGTCCAGTACACCGCGCACGTCTGGGACGGCCGCGACAACCGCCTGGTCGACTCCAGCTTCAACCGGGGCGCCCCGGCGGCCTTCCCGGTGGGTTCGCTGCTGCCGGGGCTCGGCAGGGCGCTGCGCGGCCGTACGGTCGGCAGCAGGGTGCTCGCGGCCGTCCCGCCCGATCAGGGCTTCGGCGCCACCCCGCCGCGTGGCGTCGGCCCGGCCGACGACCTGGTCTACGTCGTGGACATCCTGGGCGCCCACCGCAAGGGCGCCGCGGTCGAGGCGGCCGGCGGGTCGCTGGCCGGCGTCCGCGTGACCGGGGGCGAGCGGCCGGAGTTGTCGATCCCGTCCGCCGCGCCGCCGCGGGCGTTCGCCGCCAAGGTGCTGCGGCGGGGGAGCGGCGGCCCGGCGCAGGCCGGGCAGCTCCTGGTCACCCAGTACGAGGGCGCGATCTGGGCCCGGCGCGAGGTCTTCGACGCCACCTGGTCGACCGGCCTGCCGAAGGCGTTCCGGATCGGCGACGGCGCCGTGATCAAGGCGTGGGACAAGGCGCTGGTCGGGGTGCCGGTCGGCAGCCGGGTGCTGATGATCGTCCCGCCCGCCTACGGCTACGGCGCGCCGGGCCATCCCGCGTACGGGATCAAGGGCTCCGACACCCTCGTGTTCGTCGTGGACGTCCTGGCCGCCTACTGAGGCTCCGTAGACTCCGGCTGTGAGCAGTGACGACGACCTGCAGGCGCTCGGCCTGCTGCACGACCCCGTGCGCCGCAGCCTGTACGAGGCCGTGACGGCCGGCGGCGGCGACGTCGGCAGGGGCGAGGCCGCCGAGGCGGCCGGCGTGTCCCGGACGCTGGCCGGCCACCACCTCGACAAGCTCGTCGAGGCCGGGCTGCTGGAGAGCGGCTTTCGCCCCCAGGACAGGAAGGGCCCCGGCAGCGGCCGCCCGGCCAAGGTCTACCGCAGGGCCAAGGGCGAGCGCACGGTCAGCCTGCCCCCGCGCGACTACGCGACGCCCGCCTCGGTGCTGGCCGATGTGGTGGAGCTGCTCGGCGCCGAGGAGCAGGCCGAGCAGGCGGCCCGCCGGGCGGGCGCGCGCATCGGCAGGGGGCGCGGCGGCGAGCCCGTCGACCGCGTGCTGCGCGAGCGCGGCTACGAGCCCTACGACGAGGGCGGCGCGCTGCGGCTGCGCAACTGCCCCTTCCACCTGCTGTCGCAGGAGCAGCCGCTGCTGGTGTGCTCGATGAACCTGGCGCTGTGCCAGGGGCTGCTGGAGGGCATGGGCGAGGACCCGGGCAGGGCGCGGCTGGATCCGAGGCCGGGGGAGTGCTGCGTCTCGCTTTCTAAAACAAATGAAGATTGACATAGAAGCCGCGAGAGTGATGTGCTGAGCCCCATGCATCTGGCCCAGCTCAACGTCGCGCACCTGCGCGCGCCCATCGACGCCCCCGAACTCGCCGAGTTCGTCGCCCTGCTCGAACCCGTCAACGCCGTCGCCGACGAGGCCCCCGGCTTCGTGTGGCGGATGAAGGAGAGCGAGAGCGACCCCACCGCCACCGTGGTGCACGACTTCGGCGACCACCTGCTGATCAACTTCTCGGTGTGGGAGTCGCTGGAGACCCTGTGGGACTTCACCTACCGCAGCGTCCACCTGGGCGTGCTGCGCCGGCGCAGGGAGTGGTTCCTGCGCGTGGCCGAGCCGTACATGGTGATGTGGTGGGTGCCCGAGGGGCACATCCCCTCGCTGGCCGAGGGCATGCGGCGGCTGGAACGCCTCAGGACCGAGGGGCCGAGCCCCGAGGCGTTCACGTACAAGGACTCCTACGACAGCAGCGAGGCCGCCAGCCTGCCCGCCGCCGCCGAGGTCAGGAAGTAGGGCAGGTCCTCCTCCAGGCCCCTGCCCATGGTGGACAGCTTCACGGGCGCGGCGCGCAGCGCCTCGTGCAGGCCGTCCACCGGCACCGGCACCAGCCGGTGCCGGGCCGCCAGCGGCTCGGCCTGCTCGCGCACCCGCTCGCCGAACGCGCCGGGCAGCTCCGGCACCGCCACGTCGGCCGGCGACAGCGCGACCCGGCCGTAGGCGGTCAGCGAGTGGTGGGAGAGGCCGACGTGCCGCTCGCGCGCGTCGCCCTCGCTGACCCGCAGCGCCGCCACCGGACGGCCGCGCAGCACCCCGGCGGCGTTGACCGCCTCGCCGGCCGCCACGCCCGAGAAGCCCCAGCGGGTGCCCGTCCCCAGGTTGCCCGGCCCCTGCGTGACGATCGCCACGTCGGCCCGCAGCACGTGCCGGGCCGCCAGCAGCCCGGTGTGGACGGTGACCGTCTCGACGTCGCCGCCGAACGCCTGGCCCGTCGTCACCACCCCGGCCAGCCAGCCGGTCTCGCGCAGCCGGGCCGCCGACATCGAGAACCAGGCGGGCAGCGCGCCGCCGTCCTGCATCACGTACGCCACCCGCAGGCCGGGGGCGCCGTCGTACAGTCCGGACAGGATCGGGGCCAGCGCCGAGTGCAGATCGGCCACGATCACCGGCATCCCGGCCAGGTCGTCGGCCTCGCTCAGGACGTCGTGGAACTGCGAATCCTGCTCGTCGGCGCCCAGCACCGTGGCCTGCAGCGGCGTGTAGCGGGCCTTCACCAGGTGCCCTGGACCCACCGGATCTTGCGGCAAACGGTTCGGGACGGCCACCACCATGGCGTAACCTCCCGTACCGAGACCCATCGCGAGTGCGGTCGTGTTGAGCAGGACCTCGTCACCGGGTTCCGGGCGGCCCACCAACGGGGGGTAGGCCAGTGCCCGGCACTCACCTTCGGGGACGGCGACATCCAGCTCCACCGCTCCCGGCCACTCGCGTCGGATCCGGACAACCTCGCCCTTGCGCCATCTGATCACGGGGGCAGGGTAGCGTCGATGAAGGAGGAGTGAGGCAGATGTCGCGCCGTAAGACCGAGCGGTTGCTGAATCTGGTGATCTGCCTGCTCGCCACCCGGCGCCCGCTGTCGGCCGAGCAGATCCGCCAGGCGGTTCCCGGCTACGACCGCGACGGCGACGAGGCGTTCCAGCGCATGTTCGAACGCGACAAGAACGAGCTGCGTGAGATCGGCATCCCCATCGACGTCGTACGCGACCCGTGGGAGGACGAGCCGGGCTACCGCATCGACCCGCAGTCGTACGAGCTGCCGGAGATCACCCTGGAGCCCGACGAGGCCGCCGTGCTGGGCCTGGCGGCGCAGGTGTGGCAGCGGGCCAGCCTGGCCGAGGCCGCCTCGGGGGCGCTGCTGAAGCTGCGCGCCGCCGGCGTGGCCACCGACGAGCCGGTCGGCGGCCCGATCGGCGGCGGCGCCCTGGAACTGCGCGTCGACACCCGCGACCCGGCCTTCCCCGCCCTGTGGAACGCCGTGCGCGACCGCCGCGTGGTGCGCTTCGACTACCGCGCCTCCGGCAGCGAGACCGTGCGCGCCCGCACCGTCGAGCCCTGGGGCGTGGTCAGCCGGCGCGGACGCTGGTACCTGGCCGGGTTCGACCGCGACCGCGACGCGCCGCGCGCCTTCCGCCTCAGCCGCATCGCCGGGGCGGTCACCGCACTCGGCCGCGCCGGCGATGTCGAGGTGCCCCACGGGGTCGACCTGCGGGCCATGGTCGGCTTCCCCGAGGAGCCCGTGGACGAGCGCGTGGCCGTCATCCGGGTGCGCCGGGGCACCTGCGAGGGCCTGCGCCAGCTCGCCAGGGCCGTGCACCCGCGCGAGGACGGCTGGGACGAGGCCGAGCTGGCCTTCGCCGACCCCGAACGCCTCGCGGGCTGGATGGCCAGCCTCGGCGCCGACGTCGAGGTGGTCGAGCCTCCTGACGCCCGCGAGGCCGTCATCCGCCGACTGAAGGGAGCCCTGGCATGAGCGGTTCGGCTGACCGGCTGCCCAGGCTGCTGGCGCTGGTGCCGTACCTGATGTCCCACCCGGGGGCCCAGGTCGGCGAGGTCGCCGAGGTGTTCGGGCTGAGCGAGAAGCAGCTGATCGACGACCTGCAACTGGTGTGGATGTGCGGCCTGCCCGGCCACACCCCCGGCGACCTCATCGACGTCTCCTGGGACGGCGGCGAGATCATCATCGACAACGCCGACACCATCGCCCGGCCGCTGCGGCTCGGCATCGACGAGGCCAGTGCGCTGCTGGTCGCGCTGCGCATGCTGGCCGCCACGCCCGAGCTGGCCGACGTGGCCGCCGGCGACGCGCTGCCGCGCGTGGTGGCCAAGCTGGAGCGCGCCGCGGGCGAGGGGGCGGCCACCGTCAGCAGCCAGGTCGCCTTCGACGTCGAGGCCGCCCCCGACGCCCTCGGCCGGGTGCGCGAGGGGCTCACCGGCCGGCGCCGGTTGTCGCTGCGCTACTACGTGCCGGGGCGCGACGAGGTCACCCCGCGCGAGGTCGACCCGACCCGGGTCGTGGTCGTCGACGGCCGCACCTACCTGGAGGGCTGGTGCTACCGGGCCGAGGCGATGCGGCTGTTCCGGCTCGACCGGGTGCTCGGCGTCGACGTGCTCGACGTGCCGGCCGACCCGCCGGCCGAGGCCGAGCCCATCGACGTCACCCGCGGCGTCTTCCGTCCCTCGCCGACCGACGAGCTGGTCGAGCTGGAGGTCAGCGCCGCCGGGCGGTGGGTGGCCGAGTACTACCCGTGCGAGGAGGTCGCCGAGCTCGGTGAAGGGCGGCTGAAGATAACGTTGCGGGCGCGTGACGAGGACTGGATCGTCAAGCTGGCGCTGCGGCTCGGCGACACCGGCCGGGTCGTCTCCCCGCCGGCGATGGCCGAGACCGTGCGCGGGGAGGCCGAGCGGGCCCTGGCCCTGTACGCTCAGCACCCATGACGTGGATCTTCTTGGCCGCCGGGCTGGTCCTGGCCGGGCTGGCCGTGCTCGGCGTCGCGGGCGCCAGGGCCGCCGCCGCGGCACGCACCCTGAAGAGGGAGGTCGCCGCGGCGAAGGCGCGTCTGGAGCCGGGGCGGGCCAGATTGACGCCCCGGGAGGATGAGACCACGGCCCCTGGGGGCGTACCATCGGGGCTGAAGACCGGCACTCGCTGATAAAGGACGTTTCATGTCGAACCTTGGAGTTCCCGAGCTCCTGATCATCGCAGGCGTGCTCGTCCTGCTGTTCGGTGCGAAGAAGCTGCCCGACGTGGCCAGGGGCGTCGGCAGGTCGCTGCGCATCTTCAAGTCGGAGACCGCCAAGCTCCGCGATGACGACGACGACACGCCCCACACCACGGTCCAGGCGCAGCCGGCCCCGGCTCCGGCCCAGCAGCCCGTACCGCAGCCGATCACCCCCGCCCCGGCCCCCGCCGCCGCCCCGGCGCTCTCGGCCGAGGAGCAGGCCCGCCAGCTCGAGGAGCAGGCCGCCCGCCTGCGCGCCAGCGCCGCCCAGGCCGACAAGCAAGGCTGACCCCCCTTCCTCCTCCTTCACCCCTGGACTGCGAATGGCGCTGCTCAAACGGTCGAGTGATTCCGGATCGGCCCCCGACCCCGAGGGCCGGATGCCGCTCATGGAGCACCTGCGTGAGCTGCGCAACAGGCTGCTCATCTCGGTTCTCGCGGTGGTCGTGGGCATCGTCGTCGGCTGGATCCTGTTCGACCCGGTGTGGGAGGCGCTGCGCGCGCCCTACTGCGAGACGGTGCAGTCGCGCCAGCTCAACGGTCACTGCAGCCTGGTCTACAACGGCATCTTCCAGTCCTTCTTCATCACGCTGAAGGTCGCGGCGATGGTGGGCGTCGTGGTGGCCTCACCGGTCTGGCTCTACCAGATCTGGGCCTTCGTCACCCCGGCCCTCTACCGCAACGAGAAGCGCTACTCGATCGCGTTCCTCGGCCTGGCCGTCCCGCTGTTCGTGTTCGGCGCGGGCCTGGCCTACGTCATCATGGACACCAGCCTCGGCATCCTGCTGAGCTTCTCGCTCGAGGACACCGTCGCGACGATCTCGATCGACGAGTACCTCGACTACGTCCTGATCATGTTGATGATCTTCGGCGTGTCGTTCGAGCTGCCGCTGCTGCTGGTCTTCCTCAACGTCATCGGCGTCCTGTCGCACGCGACCGTCAAGAAGCACCGGCGTACGGTGATCTTCGCGATGTTCGTGTTCGGGGCGGTCATCACCCCCGGTGGCGACCCGCTCACCATGATGGCGCTGGCCGCGCCGATGATCATCCTGTACTTCCTCGCCGAGCTCTTCATGTACGTGCGGGAGCGCCGCAGGCCCGCGGGCGAGGACTTCTCGCACCTGTCCGACGACGAGGCCTCGCCGCTGGCGGACGTCCCGCCCGACGCCGAGGATTCCGACGGTGCCCGATAGGCGATAGGTTCCGGGCGTGGCCCCCCAAATCGCCCTGCTCGTCAACCCCGCCGCACGCGGCGGGCGCACCCTGCGACTGCTCGAACCCGTCGCCCGCCGGTTGCGCGCCAGCGGCGCCGAGCTGTCGGTGATCGTCGGCACCGACGCCGCCGACGCCCTCGAACGTGCCTGCACCGCCGTCGCCGAGCGTCCCGACGCGCTGGTCGCCTTCGGCGGCGACGGGCTGGTCCACCTGGCCGTCCAGGCCGTGGCGGGCACCGACGTGCCGCTCGGCATCATCCCGGCCGGCACCGGCAACGACTTCGCCGCCGCCCTGGGCCTGGCCCACCGCGACCCGCTGGCCGCGGCCAGGACCGTGCTGCGGATGCGGGCCCGGCCGGTCGACGCGGCCCGCGTACGGGCCGGGGAGTCGGAGGAGCTGTTCGCCGGGGTGTTGTGCTGCGGCTTCGACTCGCGCGTCAACGAACGCGCCAACCGGCGCACCTGGCCGCCCGGCAAGGGCCGCTACCTGGTGGCGGTGGCCGAGGAGCTGCGCGCCTTCCGGCCCATCCCGTTCCGGGTCACGCTCGACGACGGGGAGGTGGTCGAGCAGGAGGCCATGATGGTCGCCGTGGCCAACACCCGCTCCTACGGGGCCGGCATGCGGGTGTGCCCCGACGCCTCGCCCGACGACGGCCTGCTCGACGTGATGATGGTCGGCGCGGTGTCCAAGCGCGAGTTCCTGCGCGTCTTCCCGGGCGTCTACCGGGGCACCCACGTGGGGCACCCGGCGGTGTCGGTGCGGCGGGCCCGCCGGGTCACGCTGGAGGCGGCCGACGTGGTGGCCTACGCCGACGGCGAGCGCGTGGGGCCGGTGCCGGTCACCTGCGAGATCCAGCCCGGCGCGCTCCGTGTGATCACCTGATCCACGACGTGAAGGCTGTTCGCCGCGGGCCGAGTCCGCCGGGACGGACCGGAATGGCGATTTCGGTAGGCTGACGGGTATGACAACGCCAGCGGAACGCTACGCGGCCTTCCGTCAGAAGCACGGAGACGACGGAGGGGCGCTGAGATCGTTCCGCGGTCTCTACGACTTCGAGCTCGACGACTTCCAGCTCGACGCCTGCCGGGCCCTGGAGGCGGGCGACGGCGTCCTGGTGGCCGCGCCCACCGGGTCGGGCAAGACGGTCGTCGGCGAGTTCGCCGTCCACCTGGCCCTGGAGCAGGGCCGCAAGTGCTTCTACACCACCCCCATCAAGGCGCTGTCCAACCAGAAGTACAACGACCTGGTCAAGCGCTACGGCACGGCCAAGGTCGGCCTGCTGACGGGCGACAACAGCGTCAACGGCGAGGCCCCGATCGTGGTCATGACCACCGAGGTGCTGCGCAACATGCTCTACGCCGGCTCGGCCACCCTGGCCGGGCTGGGCTTCGCCGTCATGGACGAGGTCCACTACCTCGCCGACCGCTTCCGCGGCGCGGTGTGGGAAGAGGTCATCATCCACCTGCCGGAGTCGGTGCGCCTGGTGGCGCTGTCGGCCACGGTCAGCAACGCCGAGGAGTTCGGCGAGTGGCTGGGCGAGGTGCGCGGCGACACCACGGTCATCGTCGACGAGCACCGGCCGGTGCCCCTGTGGCAGCACATGATGGTCGGCAACCGCGTCTACGACATGTTCATGACCGACGACCTGACGCTGCGCATCAACCCCGCGCTGATGCGGGTGACACGCGACGCCGAGCGGCTCATGGCCGGGCGGCGCGGGCGCGGCGGCTACGGCAAGGTCCACCGCTCACGCCCGCCCGACCGCGTCCAGGTGATCGAGAAGCTCGACTCCGAGGGGCTGCTCCCGGCGATCACGTTCATCTTCTCGCGGGCCGGCTGCCAGGCGGCCGTGCAGCAGTGCCTCTACGCCGGCATCCGGCTGACCACCGACCGCGAGCGCCACGAGATCAGGCAGCTCGTCGACGAGCGCACCGCCCACCTGCCCGACGAAGACCTGGCCGTGCTGGGCTACCTGGAATGGCGCGACTGCCTGGAGCGCGGCCTGGCCGCCCACCACGCGAGGCATGCTGCCGGCCTTCAAGGAGGTCGTCGAGGAGCTGTTCACCCGCGGCCTGGTCAAGGCCGTCTTCGCCACCGAGACCCTGGCGCTGGGCATCAACATGCCCGCGCGCAGCGTGGTGATCGAGAAGCTCGACAAGTGGAACGGCGAGACCCACGCCGACCTCACCCCGGGCGAGTACACCCAGCTCACCGGGCGGGCCGGGCGGCGCGGCATCGACGTCGAGGGGCACGCGGTCGTGCTGTGGCAGCCGGGCATGGACCCGCTGTCGGTGGCCGGGCTGGCCGGCACCCGCACCTACCCGCTGCGCTCCAGCTTCCAGCCGTCCTACAACATGGCCGTCAACCTGGTGGGCCAGTTCGGCCGGGAGCGCGCCCGCACGCTGCTGGAGGAGTCCTTCGCGCAGTTCCAGGCCGACCGGGCGGTCGTGGGCCTGGCCAAGCAGCTGCGCAAGCACGAGGAGGCCCTGGAGGGCTACCAGGAGGCCATGACGTGCCACCTGGGCGACTTCCCCGAATACGCCGCGCTGCGCCGGCGTCTGTCGGACCGGGAGGCCGAGCTGTCCAAGCAGCGCGGCGCGGCCCGGCGCGCGGCCGCCGTGCGCTCGCTGGAGGCGCTGGAGCCGGGCGACGTGATCCGGGTGCCGGGCGGGCGCAGGGCGGGCCTGGCGATCGTGCTCGACCCCGGCCGCAACCCGCGCGGCCACGGTCCGAGCCCGCTGGTGCTGACGATCGGCAAGCAGATCAAGAAGCTCGACCCGGCCGACTTCCCGGTGCCGGTCGAGCCGCTGGAGAAGCTGCGCATCCCGAAGAACTTCAACGGTCGTTCGCCGAAGGAGCGTGCCAACCTCGTCTCCACCCTGCTGGCCAAGATGGGCGACCGCGATCTCGGCAAGCCGGTCAGGGCGCGCGACCACTCGGTCGACGACGACGAGGTCAACGAGCTGCGCCGGCGCATCCGCCAGCACCCGTGCCACGGCTGCGACGAGCGGGAGGACCACGCCCGCTGGGCCGAGCGCTACTACAAGCTGCAGCGCGAGACCGAGGGGCTGCGCCGTCGCGTCGAGGGCCGCTCCCACGTCATCTCCCGCACCTTCGACCGCATCTGCTCGGTGCTGGAGCAGCTGGGCTACCTCGACGGCGAGACCGTCACCGACGAGGGCCGCCGCCTGGGCCGCCTCTACACCGAGCTCGACCTGCTGACCGCCGAGTGCCTGCGCGGCGGCCTGTGGGAGGAGCTCGAACCGGCCGAGCTGGCCGCGTGCGTGTCGGCGCTGGTCTTCGAGTCGCGGCAGTCCGACGACGCGCGCCGTCCCAAGATCCCGGCCGGGCGGGCCCAGGATGCGCTGTCGTCGATGGTCCGGCTGTGGGGCGAGCTGGAGGGCATCGAGTCCGACCACGGGCTGTCCACCATCCGCGAGCCCGATCTGGGGTTCGCGTGGGCGGCGTTCCGGTGGGCCAAGGGCCACAGCCTCGACGCGGTGCTGCTGGAGGGCGTGGCCGGCAACGAGCTGGCGGCCGGCGACTTCGTGCGGTGGATCAAGCAGCTGATGGACCTGCTCGGCCAGCTCGGGAGCGCGGCTCCCGAGGGCAGCAAGATCAAGCAGACCGCGGGCAAGGCGATGGACGCCATGCGACGTGGCGTCGTGGCGTACTCGTCACTCACCTGAGGGGCTCACCTGAGGGCTCGCCTGACGTGCGGGAATGCCCGCGAAGGGCGGGCGGATCCGGCCGGATCCGCCCGCCCTTCGGGTTTTCCGATTAGGTGAGAACCAGTTCTGAGTAGCATCTTTGAGCGTCCCGTTACCGCTATCAGCGGTTTTCGCGATTTACGGCTCATTTAAGTGGCCGGCAGAAGTGCCTTTGTGGCCGGGATTCACCGGTCAATTCTCCCTTTAACGGCTGAACTTCGGGTGATTTGCGGCGAATTCGTGGGTATCGTCCCATTTGTCGAATGGAACAGCCATACGGGGGAGGAAGACATGGCTAACAACCAGCTGACCCAGGCCGGCTTCCAGGAGTCCTGGCGCTGTCGCCGGCGCCGGTGGGCCCGCCGCCGCTGCTGCGGTTACCGCAGGTGGTGGGGCTGGGGGTGGTAGAGCAACCCCGTGAGAGCCGGCGGCCCAGCCGCCGGCTCTCCCTTACGCTCTCCGGCCGTGAACTCGCTCCCGCCGTTTCCATCCGCCGAACATTTCGCGAGTTCTGGCCGGACACCAAAGGTCTGCGCCGGTTCTTCGCGTGTGGCGTGGTGTTCGCCGTCCTTGCAGCACTCTGCGAGGTCGCCGCGATCCGCCTGTTCGGGCACATCACCGACGACGTGCTCGCCACACGCGATCTGGACGCCTTCTGGGCGCCCGCCCTCACCTGGCTCGGGCTCGCCGCCTTCGCCGGGGTGACGTCCTTCGTCGGGACGTACGCCACGGCCTACGGCGCGGAACGTTTCCTGCTCGCCCTGCGCGACCGCGTGTTCGCGCACATCCAGACCCTGTCGCCGGACTTCTCGGAGAACCGGCGGCTCGGCGACCTCATGGCCCGGCTGACCGACGACGTCCAGGCCATCGAGGAACTGGTCGGCTCCGGCCTGGTCAAGCTGTTCACCACCGCGGCCAGCGTGGTGTTCTTCGCCGGCGCCGCCTTCCTCATCCGCTGGGACCTCGCGCTCATCACGATGGCGCTGATCCCGGCGTTCCTGGTCGTCTCCAAGCTGTTCGCGGCCAGGTTCAGGACGGCGGCGGCGCGCGAGCGGCTCAGCAACGGCGCCATGAACAGCGTGCTGGAGGAGGGTCTGGCCAACCAGGCGCTCGTCCAGGCCTACAACCGGCAGGGGGCCGAGTCCGGGCGCCTGCACGGCGAGGGCCGCCACTGGCTGCGCGCCAACCTGTCCCAGGCCTGGCTGTCGGGGCTCTACCAGCCCGTCGTCCAGGTCATCGAGACGGTCTGCCTGATCGTCATCATCGGGTTCGGCGCCTGGGAGATCGTCTCCGGACGGCTCACCCTGGGCGGCCTGCTCGCCTTCGCCGCCTACCTGGCGATGCTCTACCCGGCCGTGCAGAGCCTGGGGGAGCTCGCGCTGACGGTGTCGGAGGCGGCGGCGGGGTCCGACCGCGTGATCGAGGTCCTGCGCGCCCGGCCCCTCGTCACCGACCGCGAGGGGGCGGTGGCGCTGCCCGGCCGGGCCGAGGGACGGGTGGAGTTCGACGGCGTCGGCTTCACCTATCCGGGACGCACACGGCCCGCCGTGCGCGATGTGTCGTTCACCGCCGGGCCCGGCGAGCTGATCGTCTGCACCGGGCCCAGCGGGAGCGGCAAGTCGACGCTGGCCAAGCTGCTGCTGCGCTTCTACGACCCGGAACGCGGCCGCATCCTGCTCGACGGCCGCGACATCAGGGGCCTGACGCGGGAGTCGCTGCGTGCCAACGTGGCGATCCTGCACCAGGAGACGCTGCTGTTCTCGGGGTCCGTACGCGACAACATCGCCTACGGCCGGCCGGGCGCCTCGCTCGACGAGGTGATCAGGGCGGCCGAGGCGGCGGGCGTGCACGACTTCGTCAAGCTGCTGCCCCAGGGGTACGACACCCCGGTCGGTCAGCGGGGCCGGCTGCTGTCCGGCGGCCAGCGGCAGCGGATCGGGATCGCCAGGGCCATCCTGCGCGACGCGCCCGTCCTGGTGCTCGACGAGCCGATGACCGGGCTGGACGACGCCACCGTCGCCCAGGTCATGAAGCCGCTGCGGCGGCTGATGGCCGGGCGCACGACCATCCTCATCACCCACGACCTGCGTCACGTGCCGGAGGGCGCGCGAGCCGTGGAGCTGGAGCCGCTGCCCCGCGAGGAGCGCATCCGGCTCAAGCGCGTCGGCTCGTTCGGCCTCAGGCCGCCGCTGGCGGCGCCGCCCTGAGCGGCCGGTGTGACAGGTCCCATGCGGCCGCCCCTCCTGGCTCCGGCCAGGGCGGGCGGCCGCGCCACGCCGGGCTACCGCCCGGTAGAATCGGAGCCCTCCCTCCGCTTGCCGAAGGCAGGTTCCCCATGGGCGACCACAGCTCCGCCCGGCCGTTACGCGCCGACGCCCGCCGCAACCGCGAGCGGGTCCTGCAGATCGCGCAGGAGGCGCTGGCCGCCGACGGGCTGACCATCTCCCTCGACGAGATCGCCCGCCGCGCCGGGTTCGGGGTCGGCACCGTTCACCGGCACTTCCCCACCAAGGAGGCGCTGCTGGAGGCGGTGCTGCTGGGCCGGGCCGAACGTTTCGTGGCCGACGCCCGCGCACTGGCCACCGCCGAGGACGCCGGGCGGGCCTTCTTCGGCTGGTTCTGCCGGGTCGTCGAGCAAGCCGCGGCCCACCAGGTGCTGTGCGACCTGCTGGAAGGCGGCGCGGGGCCGGCGCCGCGGCCCGGCTCGACGCTGGAGGCCGACCTGGCCGACGCGATCGGGCGGCTGCTGGCCCGCGCGCAGCGCGCCGGAGCCGTGCGCCGCGACCTGTCCGCCGACGACGTGCGCGACCTGCTGCGCGGCGCCCTGGCGGCCGAACGCCGCGCGCGGGGCAGGGGCGCGGCCGGGCGGATGGCGGCCGTGATGTGCGACGGCATGCGCGCCGGGGTGAGGTGACCGGTCGTGAGGTACGGCGGGCGGCCCGAGCCCGACTGACCGGCCGGTCAAGGGTGTGTCGTCATATGGCTACAGATCGTCACCCTCGAGGCAGTTTCTCCGCCGAATCCGGCGGACATCCCCAAGGCGTAGGAAAGGGACTCCCCTTCAGGCCCATCGGGCCGGGGTCCGGTCAGCTCGGGAGGTAACCCGTGTTCGCTCTCATCGCCGCCCTGTTCTTCCTGCTCGCCCTGATCTTCGACATCGCCGGCACCGCCGTCGGCAACGTGCTCACCGCGGGCACGCTCACCACGGCCGGGCTGCTGTGCGTCGCCCTCCACCTGCTGGGGGTCGGCGCGGGATGGTCGCCGCTCAAGCGGTGAGGGCGGGTCCACCGGGGGCCGTGCGCGAGATCGTCCCGCGTGCGGCCCCTCGCCGTGCCCGTGGGCGCCCGGCCCGGCGTCAGGCCAGGGTGAAGCGGACCTCGCGGGTGGCCGGGTCGGCCTGCGTCAGGCGGACGGTGACCCGCTCGCCCAGGGGCAGGACGCCGTCGCAGCGGGCGATCACGGCCGGCTCGACGAGCTGCACCTGGCCGCCGCCGCGGCGCTCGTCCACGTCGATCACCATCGCCTCGAACGCCTGCCCGATCCGCTCCCGCAGCAGGAACGCCTCCACCAGGTCCACGCAGGCCCGGTCGACCGCACCGGCGCGGCGGCCGGTCGCCGACATGATGTCGGGCAGCAGCGGCAGCGCGGCCCGGACGTCCGAGGGCACCGGCTCGCCCGCCGCGACCGCCAGGCACACCTCGGTCGCGTACCGGTCCACCAAGCGCCGCAGCGGAGCCGTGACGTGCGCGTACGGCGCCGCCACCGCCGAGTGCTCGGCCAGCTTGGGCGGCGCGCCGTCGAAGGCCGCGTACCCCGCGCCGCGCAGCAGCACCTTCGACTCCTGCAGGAACGCCGCCTGCTGCGGGTTCTTGGGGTCGAGGTCGTGCACGACCTCTCCGTAACCGGCGCCCTCGGGCCACGGCACGCCGAGCGCCTGCGCGACCCTGCGCACCTTGGCCAGGTCCTCCGGCTGCGGCGCGGGCAGCACGCGCAGGATGCCGATCTCGGCGTCCAGCATCATCGAGGCGGCGGCCATGCCGGTCAGCAGCGAGATCTGGGCGTTCCACGCCTCGGCGGGCAGCGGCATGCGGTACTCCAGCCGGTAGCCGCCGTCGTCGTCCCGGACGACCTCCTGCTCGGGCGTGGGCAGCGTGACGCCGCCGCGCGCCCGCTCCAGCCCCAGCCGCAGCGCGCCGATCTCGGCCAGCAGGCTCAGGGTGCCGTCGGCGGTGCCGGTGTCCACGGCCGCCTGCACGTAGGCGTAGTCGAGCCGTTCGCGGCTGCGCACCCGGGCGCGCTGCACGTCCGCGCCGACGATCCGGCCCTCGGCGTCGAGGTCGACGCGCCAGACCGCGGCCGGCCGGATCGCTCCGGGCAGCAGGCTCGCCGCGCCCTCCGACAGCACCCTGGGATGCAGCGGCACCCTGCCCACCGGCAGGTACACCGTCTCCCCCCTGGTACGGGCCTCGGCGTCGACCCGGCCGCCCGGCCGGACGAAGGCGCCGACGTCGGCGATGGCGTACCAGACGCGGTAGCCGTCGCGCAGCCGTTCCAGGTGCAGGGCCTGGTCGAGGTCCATCGAGCCCGGCGGGTCGATGGTCACGAACGGCACGTGGGTCAGGTCTTCGGCGTCAAGCCTGGGCACCTGCGCCACCCAGTCGGCCTCGTCGAGCACGTCCTGGGGGAACCCGGCGGGCAGCCGCTGCTCGCGCAGCACGCGGTCGAACCCGTCCTCCAGCCTGGCGGGGATCGGGCCAGGAACCTGAATCATCGACACGCCCACAACCTACTCAAGGCGGGCGTACCGTCACTACTGGGGCGTCAGGTGGGCGTCGAGGCCGGTGATGCGCAGCAGGCGCTTCATGTTGGGCGGGACGTTGGCCAGCCGCAGGCTGGTGTGCCCGCGGGCGGCCTGGTTGTGCAGGGAGACCAGGATGCCGAGCCCGGCCGCGTCGATGAAGGACAGGCCGCCCACCTCGATCACCACCGACATGTCCGGCCGCCGCGCGCGCCCGGCCTCCTCCAGCACGCCGAGCAGGTGGCCGCGGACGGCCTCGGTGGTGGCGATGTCGAGCTCGCCGCTCAGGGAGACGGTCACGGTCGTGTCGTGGCGGCTGGTGGTCAGGTGAAGAGAATCCATGTCGGCTCCCCGCTGTTGGTCCGGGCGGGGGAAGTGGTGCTGACTACGGGGACCCGCCCCTGGCCGAAGGCGCCGGATGCGATGATCGTCACGCAGCGCTACGGTCTGTTTCCGAAGAGGAGTGTACATGCCCTCCTGTCCGGCCTCGCGGAGCAGGCCCCTCCGTGCGAAGAGCCCGACAAGACCGGCGCCGCGGGCGTTGCGGGCGGGGGCGTACTGCCCGGTAACGTCTCGTTCCACCTGATGTACTGACATTGAGGAGCGTGACGTGCCCCCCGTGATCCTTTCCGCCGCCGGCTCGGCCCTGGTGCTCGACGACTCCGGCCCCGGCCTGCCGCGGGTGCGGCACTACGGCGCCGACCTCGGGCAGGTCACCGGCGCCGACCTGGCACCCGCCCTGCTGTCGCTGACCCCCGCGCTGGCGCTGCTGCCCGGCCAGGACGAGTCCTGGTTCGGCCGGCCGGGCCTGTCCGGTGACCGGGCCGGTGAGCACTGGCCGGTGCGCTGGAGCGCCGAGAGCGTCGAGACGGCGGCCGAGCCGGGCGCGGGCGGCCGCGTCACCGTCGCCGCCGTGGACGCCGAGGCGGGGTTGCGGCTGCTCAGCGAGCTGGTGATGGACGCCTCCGGCGTCGTCACGATGCGGCACACGGTGACCAACACCGCCGCCTCGCCGTACCGGCTGCAGGGGTTGACGTGCGCGCTGCCGCTGCCCGCCAGGGCCGGCGAACTGCTGGACTTCACCGGACGGTGGGCGCTGGAGAAGGTGCCGCAGCGCAGGGAGTTCGGGCAGGGGGTGTGGTCGCGGGAGAGCCGCCGCGGCCGCACCGGCCACGACGCGACCGGCCTGCTCGTCGCCGGCACGCCCGGCTTCGGCTTCCGCTCCGGCGAGGTGTGGGCCGTGCACGCCGGGTGGAGCGGCGGCCACGTGCACTACGCCGAACGGCTCGTCGAGGGCCAGGCCGTGCTGGCCGCCGGCGAACTGCTCGAACCCGGCGAGATCACCCTTGCCCAGGACGGCGCCTACAGCACCCCGTGGATCTACTTCACCTGGTCCGGCAGCGGCCTGGACGAGGCCGCCGGCCGCCTGCACGACCACCTGCGCGCCGCCCGTCCGCTCCCGGTGCGCCCGGTCACCCTGAACAACTGGGAGGCGACCTACTTCGACCACGGCCTCGACCGGCTGCGCGAGCTGGCCGACAAGGCGGCCGCCGCCGGCATCGAACGGTTCGTGCTCGACGACGGCTGGTTCCGCCACCGCCGCCACGACCGGGCCGGGCTCGGCGACTGGTACGTCGACGAGGACGTCTGGCCCGGCGGCCTGCACCCGCTGGCCGAGCACGTGCGCGAGCTGGGCCTGCAGTTCGGCCTGTGGTTCGAGCCCGAGATGGTCAACCCCGACTCCGACCTGGCCCGCGCCCACCCCGACTGGATCCTCGCCCGCGCCGACCGCCCGCCCGCGCTCTGGCGCAACCAGCAGGTGCTCGACCTGGCCCGGCCCGAGGTCTACGACCACCTCCTCGACCGCCTCGACACGCTGACCCGCGAGTACGCGCTGGACTACATCAAGTGGGACCACAACCGCGACCTGGCCGAGGCCGTCCACGACGGGACGCCCGGCGTGCACGCGCAGACGGCCGCGGTCTACCGGCTGATCGACGAGCTGCGCCGTCGCCACCCCGGGCTGGAGATCGAGTCGTGCTCGTCGGGTGGCGCGCGCATCGACTACGGCGTCCTGGCCCGTACCGACCGCGTGTGGGCCTCCGACAGCAACGACGCCCTCGACCGGCAGGCCATCCAGCGCTGGACCGGGCTGCTGGTGCCGCCGGACCGCATGGGCTGCCACGTCGGCGCGCCCCACGACCACATCACCGGCCGCGCGCTGCCGCTCGCCTTCCGGGCGGCGACCGCGATGTTCGGCCACATGGGCGTGGAGTGGGACCTGACCTCGGCGAGCCCGCAGGAGCTGGCGGAGCTGGGCGTCTGGATCGCGCTGCACAAGCGGCTGCGGCCGGTGCTGCACGCGGGCCGGGTCGTGCGGGCCGACCATCCCGACCCCTCGACGCTGCTGCACGGGGTCGTGCTGCCCGAACGGGCCGTGTTCGCCTGCGTCCAGCTCACCAGCCGGGTCACCGTCAGCCCGGAACCGTTGCGGCTGCCGGGGCTCGACCCGGCCGCGCTGTACGAGGTGCGCGCCGCGGGGCCGCTGCCGGAGGGCGCGGGGCTGCCGCAGTGGGTGTTCGCGCCGGCGCGGGTGCCGGGGGCGGCGCTGGCCGAGCTGGGGTTGCCGGGGCCCGCGCTGCGTCCGGCCTCGGCGCTGGTCTTCGAGGTCGAACGGGTGGCCGCGGGGCGGCAGGCCTGACCGATCGAGCCCCGGCCCCAGCCGCTGGGCCACCGCCCGGACACCAGCTCGAGTCACCCTGGAACCAGCTCGGATCGTACGGGTGCCAGGCCCGGTCGTACGGGTGCCAGCTCGGGTTGTACGGGCGTCAGGCCCGGTCGTACGGGTGCCAGCTCGGGTTGTACGGGCGCCAGACCGGCCGGTCGGGCATCAGCCGCGGCCGTCCTGGCGCCGCCCGGCCGTCTGCCCCGGTTGCGTGAGGACCACTCCCGGTCGCGCGGTGCTCGGGCCGGGTGCCGGTTCCTGTCGGCGTGCTCGGTCGTGTGCTCAGTTGTGCGGTCAGTGACGCGGTCAGTGGGTGGCCGGGCGCCAGGGGGCGTCGGCGGGGGAGGGGCGCCAGGCCGCCCAGTCGATGCGCACCCGGTCCGGCCGGGCCGGGTCCACCTTCACGGGCAGCACCGCGCCCGGGACCACCAGGCCCATGGGGATGCGCGGCAGCGTCTGGCGGTGGGCGACCCGGTAGGCGGGGCCCTCATGCGGCTGGACCACCAGGCCGAAGCTGACGACGGGCTGGTCGTTGACGGACATGTGGGTGTCGGCCATCGACTCCACCACGGCCTGCGCGGGAATCCCGGTCGCCAGGAGCCGCTGGCCGTTCCTCGCCATGATCAGGAACGGCACGCCGACCGCGGCCGTGATCAGCGTCGTCCCGGCGGTGATCGCCACAGCCAGCAAGATTCCCGTGGTCACTGTGCTTCCCCAGTTCTGTCCTCCGCCCGGCGTCCGGGCGGTTCGTTCCGTTCGATCTCGAAGGACTTTCTAGCCGGGACGGCTTGACCGCCGCTTGATCGCCGGTTGCAAGATCCCGTCGCCGACCTGGTTTATTTCACAGGTAAAACACCTGGTAACCTTTTTGGGATGCCCAGTGCCCTCCGACCTCGTGCCCGATCCGTGCCGTCCCCTCCCTCGCCGTCGCCCGGTCCCCACTCGGGATCACCGTCAGGGCCGTCGTCGGGGGCGTCGTCGGGGTGGCGTGCGCGGCTGCCCGTGCGTGCGGCGCTGCGTCTGGGGCCCGTTGGCGACATCTGGCACAAGCCTGCCCTGAGCGCCGTCGTCGCCCTCGCCGTCCCGCTGCTCGCCCTCCTGTGGGCCGGACGGCTCGACCTGGTGCCCTACGCCGCCGCCGGCTCGATGTGCGCCTTGTACGGTCACGGCCTGCCGTACGCGGCCCGTGCCAGGGCGCTGGCCTGGGTGGTGCTGGGCATGACGTCCGGCACGGCGGTCGCGCTGGTCGCCTCGGCCCTCACCGGCTCGGTCGCCGTCCGGGTTGCGGTGGCCGCCCTGCTGGCCGGGCTGCACAAGGCGGTCTGCGACGCGACCCGGATCGGGCCGCCGGGGAACGTCGTGCTCACGTTCGTCGCGGCCAGTGCGGTGTTCGTACCGCAGGAACTGGGCGACGTGCCCGCCCACGTCGGCCTCGGGCTGCTCGGCGGGCTCCTCGCCTGGACGGTCGGCATGGCCCCCGGCCTCCTCCGCCCCGACGGCCCCGAACGCATCGCCGTCGCCCGCGCCCTCGAATCCACCGCCCACCTCCTGCGGACGTCCCCCGACCCCCGCGACCTCTCGGAGGCCGGCGATTTCTCCGAGGAACGCGAGTCCGCCGCGGTTCGGCAGGCGCACCATGCCGCTGCGGCGGCGGTCAACGCCGCCTGGCAGACGCTCATGCGCTCCGGCGTCCCCGTTCGGCGTCGCGACGCGCTGTCCTGGCTGCTGGTCCGCGCAGAGTCGGCCGCCGCTGGGATAGCCGAGGAGACCGGGCCGGGCGCTACGAGGGTTCCGGGCGCTCCCGGGGCTTCGGACGCTTCAGGTGTTTCGGGCGCTTCGGGTGTTCAGGGAGTTCGCGGCTTTCGTGCCGTTCAGGGTGTTCAGGGCGTTCGGGGCGTTCCAGGGGTGCGGGGGGTTTCTGGGGCTCCGGCCCCTTCCGGGGCCGCGCGGCGGGCCGTCGTCGGAGAGTTCGCCGGCTGGGCCCGGGACCTGCGCAAAGGCCGCCCACTGCCGTCCCCGCCCGGGGTCGCGCTCCCCGCGGACGAGCGGGCCGAACTCGCCGGTGTCGCGGCTGAACGGGACGAGTTCGCGACGATCGGAGCGGACAGGCCGGGGCACGCAGCAGCGGGCGGTGGAGTGCGGTGCGGGGGAGGGGGTGGCGTCGTGCGGGTGATGGTCGAGGTGGCGAGACGGTGGCGGGTGGTCGGGATGGTGTTCGCCGGGGCCGCTGTGGCCGGATGGGGGTCGATGGCGTTGGGGGTGGGGAGGCCGTACTGGGCGGTGGTGACGGCGGCGGCGGTGTTCGCGGCCAACACCACCCTTTCCTGGAGCCGCGCCATCCAGCGTGTCGTCGGCAACCTGCTCGGCGTCGGGCTGTTCACCCTGGTCGCCCCCGTGACCCGGCTGGGCGCGGTGGCGCTCGTCGTGGCCGTTCTGGCGTTGCAGTTCGCGACGGAGGCGGCCATCACACGCAACCACTGGCTGGGGAGCGTCTTCGTCACGCCGATGGCCATCCTCATGGGGGAGTTCGCCGGGACGCGGCCGGTGGCCGAGCTCGTGGCCGATCGATGGCTGGACACGTGTCTCGGCGCGGTGGCCGGGTTGCTGGCCTGCGTGCTGGTGCCGGACCGGAGGGCGGCCCGGCGCGTACGGGCGGGGCTCGTACGTCTGGAGCGGATCCTGGCCGGGACGCCGGAACCGGGGGAGCGTGACCGGCTCCGCGCGGCGCTGGTTGAGGTCCGCGAAGCGGCCGACGTGGCCGCGGGCGAGTGGTGGACCGGGGCGCTCCCGCACGAGCGCATCGCCGCCGCCGAGCGCGCCGGCCACCGCAGACTCGCCACCCTGTACGCCTGATCGCTCTGCCCGGGGCCGAGGGGGCGCCGTCGGCGCGTACGATCGGAGCCACCGGAAGATCGGCACGATGAGAGGAACGAGCACGTGGAGGACGCCGTCGCGAAGGCGTTGCGGCAATGGCGGCAGGTCCTTCCCGACGCCGACCTCGACACGATCGCCGTCATCGGCAGGCTCAACCGCTGCGCCGCGCTCCTGCAGCAGGCCGCCGACGCCCCGCTCGGGCGGGCCGGGGTGAGCCGCCCGGAGTACGACCTGCTGTGCGCCCTGCTCAGGGTCGGCGGCGAGCTGACGCCGGGCAGGCTGGCTCGCGAGACGTTCGCCTCGGGAGCCGCCGTGACCAAGCGGGTCAGGCGGCTGGAGGAGATCGGCCTGGTCGCCCGTCGGGTGGACGAGCGGGACCGTCGTGTCGCCCACCTCTCGCTGACCGGACGCGGCAGGGAGCTGATCCTGCGCCTGCTGCCCGAGCAGCTCGACTACGAGACCGAGCTGCTGGAAGGGCTTCCCCGCGACCGCGAACGCCAGCTCGCCGACCTGCTGGCCGAACTGCTGCTCGTCCTGGAAGGCCGCCTCGGCGGCCTGCTCGGCTGAGCCCCCTCCGTCTCCGCACCCCCACCCCCACCGCCGCACGGCGGGCCCGGCCCGGGAGTGAGGGTCGGGTGGCGGACGGATGGAGGAGGTGGGGAGCGGGGTTAGGGTGGCCGCGTGCATATCGACGAATGGCTGCAAGCGATCCCCGCCGCCTGGTTGTGCGCGATGGTCGCGCTCGTGATCGGCCTGGAGAGCCTCGGCATCCCGCTGCCCGGCGAGATCGTGCTGGTCAGCGCCGCCATTCTGTCCGCCAAGGGCGTGGTCAGCCCGGTCGCCGTCGGCGTGTGCGCGAGCGCGGGGGCGATCGTGGGTGACTCCGCCGGCTACGCCATCGGGCGCAAGGGCGGCCGCCGTCTGTTCGAACGGCTGGGCCGCCGCTTCCCCCGCCACTTCGGCCCCCGCCACGTCGCCAAGGCCGAGGACTACTTCCACCGGTACGGCGTCTGGGCCGTGTTCGTCGGCCGCTTCATCGCGCTGCTGCGCATCCTGGCCGGGCCGCTGGCGGGGGCGCTGCGCATGCCGTACTGGCGGTTCGCCGTGGCGAACGTGCTGGGCGGCATCGTGTGGGCGGGCGGCACCACCGCGGTGATCTACTATCTCGGGATGGTGGCCGAGAAATGGCTGAAGGGCTTCTCCTGGGTCGGGCTCGGGGTGGCCGTGCTCTTCGGCATCGGCACCACGCTCTACCTCAAGCGCCGCGCGGCCTCAGCGCTCGATGAGGGTGACCTCGAGGGAGTAGTGAGAGGCCCGATAGACGTGTGAGCCGTGCTCGACGGCCCGGCCCTGGTCGTCGTACGTCGTCCTGATCATGGTGAGCAGCGGCGCGCCGCGGCGCTCGTCGAGCAGCTTGGCCTCGACCTGGCCGGCGGCGCGGGCCCCGATGCGCTGGTTGGCCACCCGCATGCGCACGCCCGCGCCGCGCAGCACCTCGTACAGGCCGCGGCCCTCCAGGTCGGCGGCGGAGAGCGGGGCCAGGCCCAGCGGCAGCCAGTTGTGCAGCACGGCGAGCGGCTCGCCGGCGGCGAAGCGCAGGCGTTCGAGGTAGAGGATCTCGGTGCCGGGCTCGACGCCCAGGATGGCCGCCTTGTCCTCCTCGGCCGGGCGCGGCTCCAGCGCGAGCACCTGCGTGGCCGGTTCCTGGCCCGAGCGGCGCAGGTCGTCGTAGAGGCTGGTCAGCTCGACCGAGCGCTTGACCTGGCCGTGCACCACCTGCGTGCCGACGCCGCGCTTGCGGACCAGCAGGCCCTTGTCCACGAGGTATTGGATCGCCTGGCGGATCGTCGGCCTGGACAGGCCGAGCTTGTCGGCGAGCAGGATCTCGTTGTCCAGCCGGGAGCCGGGCGCCAGGTCGCCGCGCCGGATCGCCTCGGCGATCTGCTCCGCCACCTGGAAGTAGAGCGGCACAGGGCTGGATCGGTCCAGGTCGATGGCCAGGTTCGGGGTCATGCTGATCAGCCTAACCGAGGTCAGAATGTCAAGACAAATAGCGAGTGGCGAGCAGCGCGGGCAGCCCGGCGAGCGAGGTGAGGCGGGGGAATCCGGCCGGCGCCGCCTCGGCGCCCAGCCGGTCGATCCACACCGAGGGCATGCCGGCCGCCGCCGGGCCGCGTACGTCGTTGTCGAGGTCGTCGCCCACCAGCAGCACCTGCTCGGGCGGCAGCCCGAGGGCCCGCGCCGCCGCGGCGTAGCAGGCGGCGGACGGCTTGAAGTGCCCGCCCAGGCACTCGCCGGTCAGCACCGGGCCCACGTCGAGGCCGAGCGCGCGGACCTTCGCCTCCTGCACGCCCTGCGAGCCGTTGGTCAGGACGCCCAGCGTGTAGCCGCGCAGCTCGGCGAGCGCCGGGGCCACGTCGGGGTAGGCGGCCCAGCCGCGCCGGTAGTGGTCGGCGTAGCTCGCGAAGGCGGCCTCCAGGTCGGCGGGCGCCTCGACGGACAGCTCCCGGCACAGGGCGCGCACCCGGCGGCGGCGCTGCTCCTGCCACGAGCACTCGCCGGCCTGCCAGGCGGCCAGGTGGGGGATCTCCAGCGCCGCCCACAGCGAGGCGACCTCGGGCAGGCGGGAATGGCCGGGGACCAGCTCCGACGCCCACGCGGTGATCGCGGCATCGGCCGCGCCGCGATGGTCGAGCAGAGTGCCGTCGAGGTCGAACAGGATGCCCTTGATGGTGCCGCTCACCCGGCGAGCATATCGGCGGCGACGCGGGCCGCCGTCTCGCGCGGCGGGTAGCCCAGGGTGAGGCCGCGCACCGAGCGCGGCGCGCCGGCGAAGCGGGCCTCGGCGTCCTCGCCCAGCACGTAGGCCAGGGCGGGGGACAGGCCGCGATGCGACTCCAGCGCCGCCACCTCGGCCGCGGCCCGCTCGGGGGCAGGGCCTCGTGGTAGTCGGCGATCAGGGAGTCGAGGTCGAAGAGCCGCTCGTAGGGCTCGGTGGTGCCCGCCACGACCCTGACGGCCGCGCCGTCGGCGCGTGCCCGGTAGACCAGGCCGGTGCCGCCGCTCTTGGCGAACCAGCGCAGCGCCTCCTCGGCGGGCAGGGTGAAGGTGCCGTACGGCTTGCGCCCGTACAGCAGGGCCTCGGCGATCCAGCGGTCGCACCACTGCTCGTCGCGGTACGGCGTCGGCGACCCCGGGTCGCAGCTCAGGCCCTGGGCCAGCACCGGGTTCCAGGCCGAGACCAGCGGGCTGCTGAAGCGCGGCATGCGGGGGCCGAGGCAGCGGCTCAGCGCGTAGCCGTACCAGACGGTGACGACCTCGGTGCGCCGCTTGGGACGCCTGCGCTCGTAGGCGCCGTTCATCACCTGGCCGTCGGGGTGGCGCCAGGGGCCTGGTTCGGTGGCCTGGTCTGCGGGGACCCGGGGGGTGCGGTAGTCGGGATTGAGCGTCCACGCGTCCGCCACAGTGTCGGCTCCTTCGGCGTCGGGGTCGCGGCAAGACCATCAGAGTGACTCATCGTGCAACACCCGTCACGGTGAATCAATGAACCGGTGGTGAACGATGATGTTTGTCATCAGTGGTGCTTGCGGTACTCGCCCGCCTGCCGGATGTGGTCGATCATGACGCGTTCGGCGGCCTCGGCGTCGCCCGCCTCCAGGGCGGCCAGCAGCCGCTCGTGCGCCTGGAGCTGCCGCCCGACCTGAGCCGGGTCGAGCCACAGCGACGCCTCGGCGGGCACCGGGACGCCGTTGCGCACCGACCTGGCGTGGGCGCCGAGGAAGGCCGGGCCGCCGATGTCGACGATGCGCAGGTGGAAGCGGCTGCTCTGCTCGGCCAGCCGGTCGTGCCTGCCCTGCTCGGCGTCGGCGGCCATCTCGCGGTGCAGGTCGCGCAGCCGGGCGAGGTCGTCGGCGGTGATCCGGGCGGCGGCCAGCCGCGCCCCCAGGCCCTCGACGACCGCGCGCAGCCCGTAGTACTCGGCCAGGGCGTCGTCGCCGAGGTCGATGACGGTCGCGCCGTGGTGGGCCTCGTAGCTGATCAGCCGGTCCTTCTCCAGCCGGCGCAGCGCCTCGCGCACGGGGGTGACCGAGACGCCGAGCCGCCGGGCGACGGCCCCGGCGCGCAGGGCGGTGCCGCCCGGGATGCGGCCGCCGCGGATCTCGTCCAGCAGCACGCTGTAGACGTACTCGGCCTTGCTCATGGGCGGCGTGGGCTCGCTGGCTGTCATGTCCCCAGTCTCTCGCACGGCCGGTCGCGGCTATTACTTATTTCTTATAACTTACAAACTATGACAAGTCTCGCCGACCTGCGGGTCATCGACGCGGCGACGCTGTTCGCCGGTCCCTCCGCCGCGATGATGCTCGGCGACTTCGGCGCCGACGTGATCAAGATCGAGCACCCGCGACGCGGCGACCCCTCGCGCGGCCACGGCGCCTCGGTGGACGGCGTGGGCCTGTGGTGGAAGTCGTTGTCCCGCAACAAGCGCACCGCCGCCGTCGACCTCTCCCGCGCCGAGGGCCAGGAGATCCTGCGCCGCCTGGCCGAGCGCTCCGACGTGCTGATCGAGAACTTCCGTCCCGGCACCCTGGAACGCTGGAACCTGGCCCCCGAGGACCTGCTCAAGGCCAACCCGCGGCTGATCGTGGCCCGGATGACCGGGTTCGGGCAGGTCGGGCCGATGGCCGGGCAGCCGGGGTTCGGGACGCTGGCCGAGGCCATGAGCGGGTTCGCGGCCATGACCGGCGAGCCGGACGGCCCCCCGACCCTGCCGCCGCTGGCCCTGGCCGACGGCATCGCGGGCCTGGCCATGTCGTACGCGATCATGGTGGCCCTGCACGCCCGCGCGGCGACCGGCCGCGGGCAGGTGATCGACCTGGCCATCATCGAGCCGATCCTGGGCCTGCTCGGGCCGCAGATGACCGCGTACAAGGCGCTCGGGGTGGTGCCGCGGCGCACCGGCAACCGGTCCAGCAGCAACGCCCCGCGCAACACCTACCGCACCCGCGACGGCCGCTGGGTGGCGATCTCCACCAGCGCCCAGCCCATCGCCGAGCGGGTCGTCACCCTCGTCGGGCGGCCGGACCTGGTCGAGCAGCCGTGGTTCGCCAGCGGTCACGGTCGCGTCCAGCACGTGGACGAGCTGGACGAGGCGGTCGCCACCTGGATCGCCGCGCGCGACGCCGACGAGGTGATCGCCCGCTTCGAGGAGGCCCAGGCCGCCGTCGCCCCCATTTACGACGTCACCGACCTGGCGACCGACCCGCAGTACGCCGCGCTCGGCACGTTCGTCGAGCTGCCGGACGCGGAGCTGGGCACGGTCACCCTGCAGAACGTGCTGTTCCGCCTGTCGGAGACGCCCGGCGAGATCCGCTGGCCCGGCCGCCCGCTCGGCCACGACACCGACGAGGTGCTCGGCGAGCTGGACTATCCGGCCGAGACCGTCGCGGCCCTGCGCGAGGCCGGGGTGATCGCGTGAACGCCCCCGTCACCTGGCTGTACGTGCCCGGCGACCGTCCCGAGCGCTTCGCCAAGGCCGTCGCCTCGGGCGCCGACGTCGTCATCATCGACCTGGAGGACGCGGTCGCGCCCGCCGCCAAGGACGCCGCCCGCGCCCACGCCGTCGCCTACCTGCGCGGGCCCAGGCAGGCGGGGCAGCGGATCCACGTCCGGGTGAACGACGTGACGACCGCGCGCGGCCTGGACGACCTGGCGGCCGTGGGCGAGCTGGCCGACGCCGTACGGCTGCCCAAGGTCGAGTCGGCCGCCGCGCTGGACGCCCTGCCCGGCACGGCCCCCCTGTACGCGCTGCTGGAGTCGGCGGCCGGGATCGTCGAGGCCCGCGCCGTGGCCGCGCACCCGCGGGTGGCCGGCGTGGCGCTGGGCGAGCAGGACCTGGCCGCCGAGCTGTCCCTCACCGACGAGACCGCCATGAACCAGCTCAGGCTGCAGGTCGTCCTGGCCGCCGCGGCCGCGGGCCTGCCGCCGGTGCCCATGTCGGTCTACCCCGACATCAAGGACGAGGACGGTCTCCTCGCCTCCTGCCGGGCCGGCCGCGCGCTCGGCCTGTTCGGCAGGACCGCCATCCACCCCGCGCAGCTCCCGGCCATCCGGCGGGCCTTCCGCCCCACCGACGAGGAGACGGCTCGGGCCGCCGAGATCGTCGAGGCGGCCGAGCGGGCGGGCACGGGCACAGGGGCGGTCGCCCTGCCCGACGGCCGCTTCGTGGACGCCCCGGTCCTCGCCAGGGCCCGCCGCGTGCTGGACCTGGCCCGCCGGCTCGCCCCCGCGGCCCCGGCGGGCCCGGCGGCGCACGGCTAGCGGGACGGGTACCAGCGGACCTGCAGCTCCTCGTCCGCCGGGGCCGGGCCGGGCAGGTCGCGGTGGGCGGGCGGCACCCGCAGCGAGTCCATCATCAGCGTCAGGTAGCGGTGGCGGAGCTGGGCGGTGCGCTCCTCGTCGCCGAGCTTGATCGAGGCGATCTGCTCGAACAGCAGCGCGATGTCGGCCACCGTGACGTCGGCCCGCAGCACGCCCGCCTCGACCGCCCGGCGGTGCAGCCGGGCGGCCAGGTCGCCGGCGTGGACGGCGTCGTGGTAGAGCTCCTCCGTCGGCTGGAAGGTGCCGGCCAGCTTGATCGTCAGGGAGTTGGTGTCGGCGTCCACGATGCCGCGCAGGTAGGAGGCGAACGCCTCCCAGGGGTCGCCCTCGTCGTCCATCGCCCGCTGGGCCACGGCGGCGTAGAGCTTCAGCCCGTCACCGCACAACTTCTGCAGCAGCGCCTCCTTGCTGGGGTAGCGGCGGTAGAGCGCGCTGATCCCGACGCCCGCCTTCTCGGCCACGGCCGCGATGGGGGCGCCCGGATCGGCGGTGAAGACCGCTCTGGCCGCCTGGAGGATCAACTCGTCGTTGCGGGCGGCCTGAGCCTTGCGGCCGCTCATGGGTGCGCTGGTCATGCCTTCAGCATACGGGAACGAAAGATTCCGTTCTACTTCCGGTGAAGATCGAAGCGCTGGTCCGTATGTCTATACAAAGAGATCACAGTGCGGTAGAACCAGGCTAGCCCGTTGGTCTTGGAGGTATTCGATGAGACGTACCCCGATCGTGCTGGCGCTGGCCGGCGTACTGGCCCTGACCGGCTGTTCCTCCTCCGCCGAGCCGGGCGCGCGGAGCGCCGCGCCCGGCTCGGCCGCCGCCCCGGCGGCCGGCGGCAGCTTCGCCGTCATCACCCACGGCGGCGCCGGGGACGCCTTCTGGGACGTGGTCAAGAACGGCGCCGAGGCCGCCGGCAAGCAGTACGGCGTCAAGGTCACCTACCAGGGCGACGGCGACCCGGCCAAGCAGTCGCAGCTCATCGACCAGGCCGTCGCGGAGAAGGTGGACGGCCTCGTCGTCTCCATGGCCAACCCCGACGCGCTCAAGGAGGCCATCGGCAAGGCCGTCGCGGCCAGGATCCCGGTCGTGACCATCAACTCCGGGGCCGACTCCTCCAAGGCGTTCGGCGCCCTCACCCACGTCGGCCAGTCCGAGGACGTCGCCGGGCGCGGCGCGGGCGAGCAGCTCAAGGCCGCGGGCGTCACCAAGCTGCTGTGCGTCGTGCACGAGGCCGGCAACGTCGGCCTCGACCAGCGCTGCAAGGGCGCCGAGCAGACCCTCGGCGGCACGGTCGAGCGCCTGCAGGTGGACGTCGCCAACCTGGCCGACGTCACCTCCAAGGTCACCGCCAAGCTGCAGTCGGACAAGCAGGTCAACGGCGTGCTCGCGCTCAACCCGGCGGTCGCCGTGGCGGCCCGGGACGCGATCAAGGACTCGGGCTCGCAGGCCAGACTCGCCACCTTCGACCTGTCGGGCGACGTGGTCGCCGCGATCAAGGACGGCGAGATCCTGTTCGCCGTCGACCAGCAGCAGTACCTGCAGGGCTACCTGCCGATCACGTTCCTGAAGCTCTACAAGGACAACCTCAACACCGTCGGCGGCGGGCTGCCGGTCAACACCGGGCCCGGGTTCGTCACCAAGGACAACGCCGAGCAGGTGGCCAAGCTGGCCGAGGCGGGCACCCGATGAGCGGCCGCCGGGACGAGGGCCGGGGCGGGGAGGGCCGCCGATGACGGCCGCTCCCGCGCGGGCCGACGAGCGGGTCGCCCGGGTCGGCCTGGCCCGCCGCCTGATCGTCCGGCCCGAGCTCGGCGCCGTGGTGGGGCTGGTCGTGGTGTTCGCGTTCTTCGCCGCGCAGTCGGAGGTCTTCCGCTCGCCGGCCGGGATCGCCAACTGGCTCGACCCGGCCGCCACGCTCGGGATCATGGCGGTCGCGGTGGCGCTGCTCATGATCGGCGGCGAGTTCGACCTGTCGGCGGGCGTGCTGACCGGCACCAGCGGGCTGATCCTGGTCACGCTGGCCACCCGTTACGGGTTCGGCGTCTGGCCGGCGATGCTGGCCGGGCTGGTCGTGGCGCTCGCCGTCGGGTTCGCCAACGGCCTGGTGGTGACCCGGACGAAGCTGCCCAGCTTCATCGTCACGCTGGGCACGTTCCTCATGCTGCAGGGCGTCAACCTCGGCGTCACCAAGGCCATCACCGGGACCGTGCAGGTCGGCGGGCTGCGCCGGGCGGCCGGGTTCGACGGCGCCAGCGCGCTCCTCGCCGGGACGATCCAGATCGGCGGCACGTCGTTCCGGGTGGCGATCCTGTGGTGGATCGCGATCACCGCGCTGGCCACGTGGGTGCTCATGCGCTCAAGGCCGGGCAACTGGATCTTCGCGGTGGGCGGCGACGAGCAGGCCGCGCGGGCGGTCGGGGTGCCGGCCGCCCGGACGAAGATCGCGCTCTTCATGACCACGTCGGTGGCCGCCTGGCTGGTCGGCTCGATCCTGGCGCTGCGCTACACCTCCGTCCAGGCCAACATCGGCATCGGGCAGGAGTTCATCTACATCATCGCGGCCGTCATCGGCGGCTGCCTGCTGACCGGCGGGTACGGCTCCGCCGTCGGCGCCTCCATCGGCGCGGTGATCTTCGGCATGGCCGACAAGGGCATCGTGTTCCTGGGCTGGGACGCCGACTGGTTCAAGTTCTTCCTCGGGGCCATGCTGCTGCTCGCCACGCTGGCCAACCGGATGGTCCGGCGCTACGCCGAGGAGGTGCGGCATTGATCCTGCAGACCCGCGACATCGGCAAGACGTTCGGCTCGGTGCTGGCCCTGCGCGGCGTGTCGATGGGCGTCGAGGCGGGCTCGGTCACCTGCGTGCTCGGCGACAACGGCGCCGGCAAGTCCACGCTCATCAAGATCCTGGCCGGGGTGCACCAGCACGACACGGGGACGTACCTGGTGGACGGCGCCGAGGTGCGCTTCGCCAGCCCGCGTGAGGCGCTCGACCTCGGCATCGCCACGGTCTACCAGGACCTGGCGATGATCCCGCTCATGTCGGTCTGGCGGAACTTCTTCCTCGGCTCCGAGCCTCGCAGGGGCCTGGCCTTCGACGTGGCCAGGGCCCGCCGGGTGGCGGCGGAGGAGCTGCGCGCGATGGGCATCGACATCCGGGACGTCGACCAGCCCGTCGGCACGCTGTCGGGCGGCGAGCGGCAGTCGGTCGCCATCGCCAGGGCGGTGCATTTCGGCGCGCGCGTCCTCATCCTGGACGAGCCCACCTCGGCGCTGGGGGTCAAGCAGGCGGGCATGGTGCTGCGTTACATCGCCCGTGCCCGCGACCGGGGGCTCGGCGTGGTGTTCATCACCCACAACCCGCACCACGCCTACCCGGTCGGCGACCGGTTCCTGCTGCTCAACCGCGGGACCGGCATGGGCGAGTACGCCAAGGCCGACATCGGCAAGGACGAGCTGACCGCGCTGATGGCCGGTGGCGCGGAGCTGGCGGAGCTGGACCACGAGCTCCGGCGCGAATGAGAGCCGCTTGATCGGAATTTGACGGAACCGGGCGATCGGATCGAGGTGCGCCAAGGCAGGAACGGGGTGGACGACGACTGACGACCCGGGGCGGCCACCGTGACGACGATGATCAGCAAGCAGATCGTGCTGGAGAAGGCGGCGCAGGAGTTCGCCGACGCCAACGCCAAGCGGCCCTTCATCTACGAGCTGCCGCCCGAGCAGGGCCGCGAGGTGCTGGAGAAGCTGCAGTCCGACCCGGGCGTGCCCAAGCCGGAGATCGACGAGGAGTGGATCCAGGTCCAGGGCGGCCCGACGGGCATCGTCCCGGTGCGCATCGTCAAGCCCAAGGGGGCCACGGGCACGCTGCCGGTCGTCTTCTACATCCACGGCGCGGGCTGGGTGTTCGGCTCGGCGCACACCCACGACCGGCTCGTACGCGAGCTGGCCGTGCGGACCGGCGCCGCCGTCGTCTTCCCCGAGTACGACCGCGCGCCCGAGGCGAAGTACCCCACGCAGATCGAGCAGAACTACGCCGCCGCCCAGTGGGTGGCCGAGCACGGCGCGGAGAAGGGGCTGGACCCCTCCCGCATGGCCGTGGCCGGCGACTCGGTGGGCGGCAACATGTCGATCGTGCTGACGCTGATGGCCAAGGAGCGCGGTGACGTGCGGCTGCTCGGCCAGGTGTTGTTCTACCCCGTCACGGACGCGAACTTCGACACCGGGTCCTACAAGCAGTTCGCCACGGGCTACTACCTCAACCGGGACGGCATGAAGTGGTTCTGGGACCAGTACACGACAGATCCGGCGCAGCGCGCGGAGAGCCACGCCTCGCCGCTGCGCGCGAGCGACCAGGAGCTGCGCGGCCTGCCGCCGGCCCTGGTGCTGAACGGCCAGGCCGACGTCCTGCGGGACGAGGGCGAGGCGTACGCGGCCCGGCTGCGAGAGGCGGGCAACGACGTCACGGCGGTCGAGCTGGCGGGGATGGTGCACGACTTCGCCATGGTGGACCTGCTGCGCGACACCAACGCCAACAAGGCCGCCATGAGCCTGGCGGTCGCCAAGCTGCGCGAGTGGCTGAGGCCCTGATCTACAACGTAAAGACGCCTGCGTTCCACGCTGCCCATACGGTGAGAAAGAACCATGTTTCTCCACCAAGACAAAGGAGTACGGAAGCGTGGCACGCGACGCTGTCTGGGCCGTTATTACCGGCATGTACGACGCCTACGCGCGAGACGACAGGCAGGGCATCGACCGGCTCCTCCACCCGGAGGCCACGATCTGGGACTCCGCCGAGCCCGGCCTGATCACCAACAGGCGGCAGCTCGACAGAGTGCGCGACGCGCGTCCGTCGGACGGCCCGGCGGAGACCTCCGTCCGGGCCTTCGACGAGATCGTGGACGTGTGGGGCGACACCGCCCTGGCCCGGTACCTGCTGCAGGTGGATTTCGAGCACGGCGACCCGGAACTGGTCCGGACGACGAGCGTGCTGCGTCTGGTGGACGGCGAGTGGAAGATCGTCCACGTGCACGAGAACACGCTCAGCTCGTGCACCAGGACACACACGGACGACGTGCGCGAGGACACGCCCTGACGACGTGAACGGGCGCGGGCGCGCCGTGCGACGGTCCCGGCAGTGACCCGGGCAGTGACCCCGGCAGTGCGCCGCGCACAGCCGGGGCGGCCCCGGCCGGGCGTCGCGCACACCGAGGCGGAAGGGGGACGGCCCTATGGTGCGGCAATACTTCGCGCCCCCCTCCGAGGAGCTTGCATGACCGCCACCGACGCACCGACGCTCCCCATCGGGGCGGCGTTCGACCGGATGCCGTTCTCCCGCCGGCACGTGCTCATCGCGCTCGCCCTGTTCATCGCCTTCGTCATCGAGTCCTGGGAGCAGCTCGCCCTGGTCTACGTCGCCGGCGACCTCGGGCCGGCGTTCGGCATCGACGAGGCCGGGATCGGCGTCGTGCTGTCGGCGGTGGCGTTCGGCATGATCCCCGGCGTGCTGGTCTGGGGGCCGCTCGCCGACCGCGTCGGGCGCAGGCCGACCGCGTTCTGGTCGCTGCTGGCCTACGGCGTGATCGCGCTCGCCTCGGCGTTCGCGCCGAACATGGCGACCCTGGTCGCGCTGCGCGTCGGCTCCGGGCTCGCGCTGGCCGGAATCTACACGATCACCTTCCCGCTCTTCCTGGAACTGCTGCCGACCAGGCACCGGGGCCGGGCGGCGGTCTACCTGTCGATCGGCTGGCCCATCGGCATGCTGGCGGCCATCGCCGCCTCGGTGACGCTCGGCGGGCTCGGCTGGCACGTCGTGGTCATCGCCAGCGCGGCGGCCGGGCTGTGGGCGTTCGCGATCAGGGCGTGGGTGCCCGAGTCGCCATACTGGCTGGCCGCCCGCGGGCGGCAGGAGGAGGCGCGGGCCGTGCTGCGCGTGCTGGGCAGCCCCGACGCCGAGGCCACATTCACGGTGGCCGGGACGGTGGCGAGCGAGCGCGCGGGCAACCCCCTGGATCTGTTCCGCGGCCGGCTGGCCCGGATCACCGTGCTCATGCTGCTGCTCAACTTCGTCTTCAACTGGGGCTACTGGGGGCTGCAGACCTGGCTGCCGACGCTGCTGCAGGCCAAGGGCCTGTCGCTGTCGGCCTCGCTCGGCTTCGCCGCGCTCAGCGCGCTGATGATGATCCCCGGGTACGTGAGCGCGTCCCTGCTGACCGGCCGGTTCGGCCGCAAGAAGGTCTTCCTGTTCTACGTCGTCGCCGCCGTGCTGGGCGGCCTGTGGTTCGCCACCGCGAGCAGCCTGACCGGCCTGTACCTGGGCAACTTCGTCCTGTCATTCTTCAGCCTGGGCGCGTGGGGCGTCTGGAACACCTGGAACGGCGAGTTCTACCCGACCGCCCTGCGCGGCACCGGCTACTCCTGGGCCACGGCCTCCCAGCTCGTGGCCACCACGGTCGCGCCGTCGGCCGTGGGCGCGCTGCTGGCCCACGCCACCGGGTTCACCGCGACGATGCTGGTGATCAACGCGTTCATGGTGGCCACGGCGCTGCTGGCCATGCCGCTGCCCGAGACCGAAGGGCGCGAGCTGGAGTGATCCTCGGCGTCGCGCTGGACGGGCCGTCGCCGGCGGTGGTGGCCGTCGGCGACGGCGCGCCGCCGTCGCGGGCCGTCCGCGCCTGCGTGGCGGTCGACCTCGACGGGATGCCGCGCGCGCCGGTGGCCGCGATCCGCGTCGGCGGACCGTGCCCGCCGGTGCTGCGGCCGGTGGCCGACCCGGGGGTGGCCACGATCGTGCGCGGCGGGCACAGCCTGACCGGCCACCCGCTGGCTCCGCTGGACACCGGCGCGGTACGCGAGTTCGCCGCCGGCTGCGGCCTGGTCGACTTCGCGGTGACGGCGACCGGGTCGCCGATGCTGGCCGACCACGAGCTGGCGGTGGCCGCGATCATCGCCGCCGAGGTGCCCGCGGCCAGGATCACGCTGTCGTACGAGTTCGGCCGCCCCGGCCTGCGGGAACGCGAGGCGCACGCGATCAGGAACGCCGCACTCGGCCCCGAGGCGGGCCGGATCGCCGACCGGGTGGCGCGGGAGCTGCCCGGGGTGCCGGTGTTCTTCGCCCGCACCGGCAGCGGCCTGGTGTCGGCGCACTACTTCCGCAGGTACCCGCGGGCCTGCGACCGCGGCGGCACGACCAGCCTGCGCCGCGGCCGGGCCGCCCTGGCCACGGCGGACGTCCCGGCGCCGTTCGAGGTGATCGAGCCCGGCGGCGCGGGCGACGACCTGCTGGCCGCGGCCTACGGGGCGGCGCTCGCCCGTCCCGAGGCCCAGGTGGAGCGCATCGTGCAGGCCCGCGGCCGGGCCGAGCTGGACCGGGCGCTGCAGGACGCCAGGGACGAGGCCCTGACCCGCGTGGTCAGCGCCGGCGCCGCCCCCGGCTTCGCCCGGATCGCCGAGACCACCGTCAACCCGCTGTCCTACCTGCCCGACGGCTTCTACCGGGTGCGCGTCACGGCCGAAGGCGCGACGCCGTGACCCGGCTCGTCGGCCCCGATGAGCTGCGCCGCTTCTCGGCGGGGTCGCGGCTGTTCGCCACGGGCGCGGGCGAGTCCTCCTACGGCCTCACCCTGGCCTGGGCAGAGTCGGTGCTCGGCGACGGCGTCGAGCTGGCCGCGGCGCACGAACTGGACCCGGGGACGTTGTGCATGGTGGTCAGCCTGGTCGGGTCCACGACCGCGCTGGGCGAGCAGCTGCCCGCGGGCGACGAGCCCGTACGGGCGGTGCGGGCGCTGGAGCGGCGGCTGGGGGAGCGGGCCGGGGCCGTGGCGGCGCTCAACCTGGCGGCCGAGAACGCGCTGATCCCGCTGGTCGCCGCGGCGGCCCTGGGCGTGCCGCTGGTCGACGGCGACGGGACGGGCCGGGTGTTCCCGCTGGTGGAGCAGACGACGTACACGCTGGGCGGGCTCAGCGCGACCCCGCTGGCGCTGGCCGGGGCGTCGGGGGAGCTGGTGCTGCTGGAGACCGCGGGCGGCCGGGTGGAGGAGCTGCTGCGTCCCGTCGTGCTGGCGGTGGGCGGTTGGGCGGTGGCCGCCTGCTACCCGATGGCGGCGCGGGACCTGGCCCGGGTGCTGGTGCCGGGCACGGTCAGCCTGCTGCTGGCGGCCGGGGTGCCCGGCGCGCCGCGCTCGGCGGCCGCCCCGTACGGGGTGCGCACGCTGTGCGCGGGCCGCATCCTGGCCGTCGAGGGCAGTACGGGGCACGGCGCCGACGTGGCCATGCCCTCGCTGCCCTCCAGCATCGTGGTGCAGGAGACGGGCGGCCTGCGCAGGCTCGTCCGGCTGGAGGCGCACAACGAGATCGTGCTCGCCCTGGCCGACGGGGCGCCGGTGGCGATGGCGCCGGACCAGGTCTGCATGATCTCGTCCGCCGACGGCCTGGTCGTGGACGTCGACAAGGCGGCGCCCGGCATGGAGGTGGAGGTCATGGTGGTCAAGGCCGCGCCGGTCTGGCACACGGACGCGGGGCTCGCGCTGGGCGGGCTGCGGGCGTTCGGGATCCCCTTCGAGCAGCGGGCGGAGTCGCCGTGAGCGGCCTGCGCGAGCCCGGCTGGGAGGCGCCGGTCACGGTGGCGGAGCTGGTCAACACCGGCCCGCTGGCCGGGGCCCGGATGTACGGCAGCGGCGACAACCCCGTGCACCAGGTCCGCATCGTGGACGACCTGTCGGTGTTCGGCGCGGTGACGCCGCACACGGCGGTCGTGCTGATCGGGGCGGCGGCCGGCGGCGGCTGGGCGGTCGAGATGGCCATGCGCCGGGCCTGGGAGCAGGCGGCGGCCTGCGTGATCGCGCCGTCGGGCGGCCTGAGCGCCGGGTCGGGCGAGGTGCTGGCCGACCGGCTCGGCGTGACCCTGATCTTCGTGGACGAGGACCCGCTGATCGTCGCCGTCCGGGTCGCCTCGGCGGCCTCCAGACCGGAGGCGGCCCGCACCCAGCTCGTCGCCCGCTGCGCGACCCGGCTGGCCGACGCGGGCCCCTCGGCGCGGCGGGTGCTCGGGGTGCTCAACGCCGAGCTGCCCGGCACGTCGGTGGCCTTCCTCGACCGGTACGGCCTGCACGTCGCCGGCCGCCAGAGCGCCACCCGCGCGCCGGGCGAGCACGAGCCGGCCCGAACGCCGGGGTCCCGGTGGGCGGCCGAGGTCGAGGTGCCCGGCCAGGAGGGCCCCGCGCTCGGGACGCTGGTGGCCGCCGGCACGTCGCGTTCGCCCGGCTGGCCCGCGGTGGTGCGGACCGTCCTGGGATTGGCGGTGGCCCCGCTGGCGGCGTGGGCGGCCCAGGAGCGCCTGCGCGCCTCGCGCGACTTCGCGCTGCAGTCGGCGCTGGCCCGGCGGCTGCTCGCGGCGGGCCGGCCGGCCCACGAACCGGCCGGCGACGGCGGCATCTGGCTGGAAGGGGCCCCGGCCGAGGCCGTCGCGCTGGGATGGGGGGTGCGCGGCACGCTGACCGCCTACCACGTCCGCCCGATGGGGGCGCTGGCCGACGACGGGCCGCTGGTGCAGGCGCTGGTCACCGCGGCGCTGGGCCAGGTGCCGGTGCTGCGGCGCGGCGAGGGGTGGGCCGGGTGGTCGCCGGAGCCGCCCGGCGAGCTGGCCGAGCACCTGCGACGCTGCGTGCACGGCATGCCCTGGCCGTGCGCGGCCGGGGTGGGCGCGGCGGTGGAGGGGCTGGAGGCGGTGGGGGAGTCGCTGCTCGGCGCCGAGGCGGCGGCGTTCGTGGCCGGCGCGGGCACGGTGGCCCGCGCCGACCGGATGGGACCGGCCGAGCTGCTCGGCGCGCTCCCGGCGGGGGTGCTGCGCGCGCCGGCGACCGTCGTGCTCCAGCCGCTGCTGGCCGTCGACAAGGACGGCACGCTGCTGGTGACGCTGGCCGCCGTCCTGGACGAGGGCGGCGCGCTCAAGGCCGCCGAACGCCTGGGCGTGCACCGCAACACGGTCACCACCCGCCTGGACCGCATCAAGGCCGCCGGCTTCGACCTGGACGACGCCGCCACCCGCCTGGCGCTCCAGCTCGCCTGTCACGTGCTGCTGCGCTGAGCCGGGGGCGGCGTCGCCGGGTCAGTAACCTCTGGTGAGGCGGACGCCCGCGCCGACCTTGCGCCGCTTCCCGACGCCGTCGAGGAGGTTGCCCGAGGAGGCGATCGACATCGACTCGCCCTCGCCCTTGGCCAGCAGGATGCCGGTCTCGCGCTTGGTGCCGTGGCCGACGACGGTGTTGCCGGTGATCGCGGCGTGGCCCGCGCCGTAGTTGACCGCGTCCAGCGCCAGGTAGACGAAGTCCACGCCGTCGGGGAGCGGGCCGGTCGCGGCGATCTTGCGCTCGGGCGGCGCCGAACCGCTCTGGCGGGCCTTGCGCAGCTCGGCCAGCGCGTTCGGGGGCGGCAGGAACTTGTGCACGCGGTTGCCGGTGATCGTGGTGGCGGCATCGCCCTGGAGGTCGCAGCGGATGCCGTAGTACGTCTGGCCGGCCGTGCTCTCGGCGCCGAAGTCCTCGATGTAGTTGTCCTGGATCGAGGTGCCGAAGCAGCGGTGGGCGTCGATGGCGTTCTTCGGCGTCCCGTACAGGTGCAGGCCGCTCATCGTCCAGCCGGCCGCGTTGTCGCTCTGGATGGCGTTGGTGCCGCTGAAGCCGATCCAGGAGCGCTGCAGCGTCCAGTCGGTGACGGAGTTGCCGGGGTCGACGACGCGGATCCCGGCCTCGGCGGCGCCCTCGATGTAGACGTCGCTGATGACGCTGTTGACCATGGTGTTGCGCAGCGTCGTGCCGTTCTTGGACGGGTTGCTGATGCGGATGCCGTCGGAGGGCGTGCCGTAGATGTCCACGTCGTAGACCCGGGTGTTCCACGACCGCAGCAGCAGGCCGACCGTGCCGGTGTTGTGGTCGCGGTTGCCGTCGATGGTCAGCCGCTCGACGCGCACGCTCTCGCCGCTGAACTCGGTGTCCTCCAGCCAGCCCTTGGAGGCCAGCACGGCGGGCAGGTTGGCGCCGTCGGCCTGCTTGAGTACCGTGCCGGCCTTTGCGTCGCCCCGGTAGGTGCGCCGGTCGGCCAGGCTGATCGTGGCGTTGATCAGGCACGGCCCCTTGATGACGATCTCGTCGCCGTCCTTGGAGGAGTCGATGGCGGCCTGGATCGCGGCGGCGTCGCCGGGGGCGTCGGAGCAGGCGGCCTCCACCCTGGCGGCCGAGGCGGGCGCGGCCGGCGTCAGCACGGCGACACCGGCCAGGCCCGCGGCGAGCGCGGCCGAGCCCGCGAGAAGGCGCGTTCGTAACGCAGTCATGTGAGTCCCCTCGTGAAGATGGTCATGACGGGGACACAGCCTCCCCAGGCTTGCGCGTGCCCCCGCGTTGTCGATCATCTTCACAGACCGGAGAACAATCCGTGCGTTTTTCGGTCGAATGCGGATCAGTTCGTGATCATGCCCTCGGCCAGGTCCGCCGCCCGCGCCGACGGGGCGCGGCGATCGGCCGGGCCGTAGCCGCCGCCTCCGCCGGACTCGCAGCGCAGCACGTCGCCGGCCGACACCGGCAGGGCGTTGACCTTGAGCATCCGGCGCTCGCCCGCCGTGCCAGGGTTGAGCGTCACCCGCGGGGGAGCGCCCGCCGCGCCGCCGGCCAGGCCCCACGCGGGCGTGACCGAGCGCTCGAACCACAACGACAACGAGGTGTCGCCGCAGAACTCGTACTCCCGCACCACGCCGTTGCCGCCGCGCCACTGCCCGGCGCCGCCGGTGTCCGGGCGCACCTCGTAACGGCGCACCCGGACCGGGAACAGCGTCTCCAGCACCTCGATCGGCATGTCCCGCAGTGAGCCGTTGACGTTGTTGATCAGGCAGGACTCGCCGTCGCCGCCCTCCCACGCCCCCCAGCCGCCGACCGTGGCCTCCTGGGAGACGTACAACTTCCCGGTACGCGGGTCCGTCCCGGTGAACTGCACGATCATCGAGTCCCCGTACGAGGCCGCCGCCGCCTTGCCCGGCAGCGCCGGGGCCAGCGCCTTGACCACCAGGTCGATGAGCAGCCCGAGGTGGGAGTAGTAGTACTGGCAGGCGGCCGGCGAGCGCGCGGCCAGCATCGAGCCCGGCCGGGTCTCGACGCTCAGCGGGCGGAAGGAGCCGCCGTTCAGCGGCACGTCCCCCGACACCAGCAGCTTGTACCCCACCCGCACCGCCGCCACGGCCTGCGCCGCGCCGCAGTTGACCGGCCCGCGGGCCTGGTCGGCGCAGTCGGTCAGGTCCACGTGCATCGACTCGCCCGACACCGTGACGCGCACGTTCACCGGCAGCGGCGTGGCCAGGTCGATGCCGTCGTTGTCGAGGAAGCCGGACGCCTCGTACACGCCGTCCGGGATCGCGGCGATGGCCTGGCGTTCCATGCGCTCGGTCTGGGCGAAGATCTCGTCCCGGGCGGCCATGATCGTCTCCAGGCCCCAGCGCGAGACGATCTCCTGCAGCCGCCGCTGGCCGGTCATCGCGCAGCTCACCTGGGCCCGCATGTCGCCGAGCGTGGCGTGCGGGAAGCGCACGTTGCGGGCGATCACCTCGTGCAGGTCGCGGCACGGCCGCCCGCCCGCGTACACCTTCACCGGGCCCAGCCGCAGGCCCTCCTGGAAGATCGAGGTGGAGTCCATCGAGCCGCCCGGGTCCTTGGAGCCGACGTCCAGCCAGTGGGCGCGCGAGGCGGCGAACCCGGCCAGCTCGCCGCCGGCGAAGATCGGGCCGTAGACGGTGACGTCGTTGAGATGGGTGCCGCCGACGTAGGAGTCGTTCAGCACCCACACGTCGCCCTCCTGCCACACCTCGCGGCCGTACATGCGCTCGGTCTCGCGGGTGCACACCTCCAGGTTGCCCAGGAAGATCGGCAGGCCGGACGACTGCCCCAGCACGTTGTGGTCCCGATCGAGCAGCGCCACCGCGCAGTCCTTGGCCTCGTAGATCACCGGCGTGTACGAGCTGCGGATCAGCGTGGTGTTCATGTCCTCGGCGGCCTGGAGCAGGGCGCACCGGATGATCTCGGTGGTCACGGCGTCGATCATTGGGTCGATCATCGGGTCGATCACTGGGTCGATCACTGGACGTCCACCTTCACGATGAGGAAACCGTTGTCGTCGACGGCCGCCAGGCAGCCCGGCGGGATGACCGTGGTCGCGGTCTCCTCGACCACGATCGCGGGCCCGGCGAACGAGCCGGACAGGCCCGCCCGCCGCAACACGGGCGTGCGGTGCACCACCCCGTCGAAGATCACGTCCCGGACGTCTCCGGACGTCTCCTCGCGCGGCTCGGCGGCCCCGGCGGCGGCGCGCGGGAACGAGCCGAACCCGGTGCTGCGCAGCATGACGAACTCGACCGGCGCCTCGGGGGTGGCGTGGCCGTACCGGCTGGTGTGGGCCTCGGCGTAGCGGGCCGCGACCGCGGCGAGGAAGCCCGGCTCGCCGGGCTCGGCGGCGTCGCGCAGCGGCACGGTGAGCGTGTAGTCCTGGCCCTCGTAGCGCATGTCCACGGCGTGCTCGACGCGGCGCCGCTCCTCCGGCACGCCCTGCCCGGCCAGCGCCTCCAGCGCCTCCCGCTCCAATGCCGCCAGATTTCGGGACATGTCGTCGCCGTCGAGCGTGTCCTGCGGCCGGAAGTACGGGTGCGTCAGGTCCCGCCGCACGTCCGCCTCCAGCATCCCCCAGGCCGAGAACGCCCCCGGGAACCGCGGGACGACCACCTCGGAGATGCCCAGCTCGCGGGCGATGAACACGGCGTGCATCGCGCCCGCGCCACCGAAGGCGACCAGCGCGAACTCCCGCGGCTCCACCCCGTGCTCGACCGTCAGCGTGCGGATCGCCTGGGCCATCTTGGCGTTGGCCACGTCGCAGATGCCCTCGGCCAGCCGCAGCGGGTCCAGGTCCAGCTCCCGCGCCAGCGTGACCACGGCCGCGCCCGCCGCCTCCTCGTCCAGCGTCATCAGCCCGCCCGCGAACCAGGCCGGGTCCACCCGGCCGAGCACCACGTTCGCGTCGGTCACGGTGGGCCGGGTGCCGCCCCGGCCGTAGCAGGCCGGGCCCGGCACGGCCCCGGCCGACTCCGGGCCGACGCGCAGCGCGCCCGCCTCGGCGTAGGCGATCGAGCCGCCGCCCGCGCCGATGGTGTGCAGGTTCACGATGGGCATGAGCACCGGGTAGCCCTCGATGCGGGCCTCGGCGCTGACGTCGGGCCGCCCGTTCACCACGAGCGAGACGTCGAAGGAGGTGCCGCCCATGTCCACGCAGATCGCGTTCTCCCGGCCCAGCATGCGGGCCGCGGCGACGCCGCCCATCGTGCCGCCGACCGGCCCCGACAGCAGGGTCTGCAACGGCCGCCGCATCGCGTACGAGGCGTTGACCAGCCCGCCCGACGACTGCATCACGTGCACCGGCACCGACAGGCCGCGCTCGGCGAAGCGCCGCTCGATCCTGGCCAGGTACCTGCGCACGACCGGCCCGGTGTAGGCCTCCAGCACCGCCGAGGAGGTGCGCTCGTACTCGCGCCACTCCCGCGCGACCTCGTGCGAGAGCACCACGAGCACGTCCTCGCCCAGCTCGGCCCGCAGGATCTCGCCCGCGCGCAGCTCGTGCGCGGGGTCGGCGAAGGAGAACAGCAGGCACACGGCGATGGCGTCGAAGCCCTCCGCGCGGGCGCGCCGCGCGGCCCGCCGCACCACCTCCTCGTCGAGGGGTTCCAGCTCGCGGCCCCGGTGGTCGAGGCGGCCGCCGGCCTCCATGACGTCGTGGCGCGGCACGAGCGGCGACGGCTTGCGGTAGCGCAGGTCGAACATGCGGTCGCGGTTGCCGCGGGCGATCCGGTAGACGTCCCCGGCGCCCCGGCTCGCCAGCAGCAGCACCCGCGCGCCCTTGCGCTCCAGCAGGGCATTGAGTCCCTGCGTGGTGCCGTGCACGAAGAAGGAGATGGCCGCGGGGTCGTCCACGACCCGGCCGAGCGCGGCGAACACGCCCTCGGCCAGGTCCCCCGGCGTGGTGGGCGCCTTCGAGGCGGTGACGGCCCCCGTGCGCTCGTCGTAGCAGACGACGTCGGTGAAGGTGCCGCCGATGTCCATGGCGACGCGATAGGTCATGCGCCGCACCGTATGCGCGGGGCGGCGCCGCGATCATGGGCGTCCTGCACAGGGAAGGGGCGCCTCCCGTGCATCACGCTCAACCCCGCCTACCCGTCCAAAAATCTACAACGTAAAGGCGGTAGCCTGGCGGGCGTGTCCCAGTCGTACCTCACCCTCGCGACCGGCGTCGAGCACGAGACCGAGGTGCGCCGCTCCCGGTTCGTCTGCGCGCTGGCCCCCGCCCGTACCGTCGAGGAGGCCGCCGCGTTCATCGCCGCCCGCCGCCGCGAGCACGCCGGCGCCACCCACAACTGCACCGCGTACGTGATCGGCGGGCGGCTGCAGAAGGGCGACGACGACGGCGAGCCCGGCGGCACGGCGGGCACGCCGATGGTCCAGGCGCTGGTCGGCCGGGGGTTCAACGACGTGGTCGCGGTGGTCACCCGCTATTTCGGCGGCGTCCTGCTGGGCGCGGGCGGGCTGGTGCGCGCCTACGGGGGAGCGGTGACCGAGACGCTCGACCTGGTGGAGCCGGTGCGGATGGTCCCGGCCAGGCTGGTGAGCGTCTCGGTGGCCCACGACCAGGCCGGCCGGGTGGAGAACGACCTGCGCGCCTCCCGCTACGCGCTGCGCGAGGTGACCTACGCGGCCGGGGTGACGTTCTCGGTGGCGGTGGGGGAGGACGAGGTGGCGGCGTTCGGCGAGTGGGTGGCCGCGCTGACGGCCGGCCGGGCCCGCGTCGAGCTGGGCGAGGGCGTGCACGTGCCCGGCTGAGGCCGCTCAGCCCTCCAGGGCGTACTGCATGACGCGGAACTTGGCCTGGGCCTCGGCCAGCTCGGCGGCCGGGTCGGAGTTGCCCATGATGCCGCCGCCGGCGAACAGCCGGGCGCGGTTGCCCTCGATCAGCCCCGAGCGCAGGGCGATGCCCCATTCGCCGTCGCCGTGGGCGTCGATCCAGCCGACCGGGCCCGCGTAGCCGGCGCGGTCCATGCCCTCCAGCTCGCGGATGACCTTGATGGCGGTGTCGGTCGGGGTGCCGCCGACGGCGGCGGTGGGGTGCATGGCGGCCACCACGTCGAGGACGGACGCGCCGTCGGCCAGCCGCCCGGTGACGTGGCTGGCCAGGTGCTGGACGTTGGGCAGCACGAGGAGTTCGGGCTCGTCGGGGGTGTGCAGCGAGGAGCAGAGGGGGGCGAGGGTCTGGCGCACGGAGGCGATGGCGCACTCGTGCTCGTGGCGGTCCTTCTGGGAGGCGAACAGCGCGGCGCCGCGGGCGACGTCGTCGGCCGCGCCGGTGCCGCGGGCGGTGGTGCCGGCCAGGACGAGGGACTCGATCTCCTGCCCGGTGCGGCGGATGAGCAGCTCGGGGGTGGCGCCGACGAGGCCGGCCACGGAGAAGGTGTAGCACTCGGGGTAGCGCCGGGCCAGCCGGGTCAGCAGCAGGCGTACGTCGATGGGGTGCTCGGCGGTGGCGAGCAGGTCGCGGGCGAGCACGACCTTCTCCAGTTCGCCGTCGCGGATGCGGCGGGCGGCCCGGGCGACGACGTGCTCCCATTCGGGGGCGGTGAGGCTGCCGTCGCCGTAGCTGATGCGGCCGGGCTCGCGGATGGGGCTGAACGTCTCCAGCGGGGCCTCGCCGACGGTGGTGAGCCAGGCGCGGCCGCCGCGGCGGGCGAGCACGGCGCGGGGGACGACGAGCACGGACCCGGGGGCGTCCTCGTCGAAGGTGAAGCTGCCGAAGGCGACGGGGCCGGAGCCGGAGCCGGGGGCGCGTCCGGCGTCGTCGGCGGGCGCGTCGCCGAGGACGGTGCGCAGCCACTCGCGGGCCCAGGCGAAGCGGCCGGGGCCCGGCGGCACGGCGACGCGGGCGGCCTGGCCCCATCCCACCAGGCCCTCGCCGTTCCTGATCCAGGCGTAGGGCGCCGTCTTCGGGAGGGATGCCAGCAGGTCACCGGGGTCGCCGACAGGGGTGGTGCGAACCGGTAGCGGGCGGGTTGTTCCGAGCGCGACACTCACTCAAGACACTCTATGCGGGAACTGAACACGTTCGACTCGGACCCCCGTGAATGCGGTGTTACTGCCCGCGAGCCAGGAAATAACCGGATCTTGACGTTTATTGAGGGCGCCCCGCTCGCGGACGCACTGTCAAGCGGCGATACGAAGACGGTCCTGAAATGGCAGACCTCGCCGGAAGGTCATGGTGCGACCTTGATCCACTCCCTACCTTGGGGCCATGATCGGTCGTCTGTCCCCAGTCGTCACCGCCGTCCTCGTTCTGGCCGCCTCGGGTCCCGCGCAGGCCGTCGCCGCAGCTCAGCCCGTCCCTGAGACGATGGCGGCGCTGGGCGACTCGATCTCCACGGGCTTCAACTCCTGCGGCTGGTACGTCTCCTGCGCGGCCCGTTCCTGGGCGGCCGGCGACAACTCGCAGGTGGGCAGCCACTACTTCCGGCTGCGGAGCCTGGCTGGAACGCTCCAGCGGGAGAACTTCGCGGTGCCCGGCTCGACGAGCGCCGAGCTGCTCGGCCAGGTCAACCAGGCGATCGCGGCGAAGGCCGATTATGTGACGATCCTCATAGGCGCCCAGGACGCGTGCAAGCGCACCGAGCGGGAGATGACGCCGGTCGCGCTCTACCGCCGGCGCATGGACGCCGCGCTGTCGGCCCTGCGCGCCGGCATGCCGCAGGCCAGGGTGTTCATCGCCAGCGTCCCCGACCTGCGGCGGTTGTGGCAGGTCGGCAAGGGCAACCCGCTGGCCCGTACGTTCTGGACCGTCGGCAGGATCTGCCAGACCATGCTGGCCGACCCGGCCTCGACGAAGAAGGCCGACGTCGAGCGGCGGGCCCGGGTGCGGGCGCGGGTGATGGCCTACAACAAGGAGGCGGCGCTGGCGTGCGCGGCGATGGGGCCCTCCTGCGACACCGACGAGGGCGCGATCTTCTCCTTCCCGTTCACGCTCGACCACGTCAGCAAGTGGGACTTCTTCCACCCCAACCTCGCCGGGCAGAAGGCGCTGGCCGAGCAGACGTTCGAGCACGGCTTCGTCTGGGAGGACCCGCGCTAGCCCGGTCCTCCGCAGAGATCTCGTAGGTCCGGGCCGCCGGTCCCGGTGAGTGGCCGCCTCTCGGCGCGCGGGAAGAAATGCCGCGTGCGCCGCGAAGGATGGGTGAAAGTGATGATCACCCACCGGAAGGCACACTCATGACGGACACCGGCACATGACCGCCGACGTGGGCGAGCAGGTGACCGACGCCGACCTCGTCGCCGGCTACCGGCGCAACCCTGAGCTGTTCACCGCCGTCTATGACCGGTATTTCCATGACGTCTACCGGTACGTGGCGGGACGCCTCGGCGCCCAGGTGGCCGAGGACATCGCGGCGGAGACGTTTCTGCTGGCGTTCGACCGGCGTGACCGCTTCGACCTGGGACGAGGTGCCCTGCGGCCCTGGCTGCTCGGCATCGCCACGAACCTGGTGGCCCGGCATCGCCACAAGGAGGCCCGCCGGTACAAGGCGCTGGCCCGGCTGGACCCCGTGCCGGTCGTGGAAGGGCACGAGAACCGGGTCGTCACCGCCGCGACCGCGCAGCCGTACCTGGCCATGGCGCTCGCCTCGCTGAACGGCGGCGAGCGTGACGTGCTGCTGCTCCTGGCGCTGGGCCAGCTCAGTTACCTCGAGATCGCCCAGGCGCTCGGCATTTCCCTCGGCACAGTGGGGTCGCGGCTCAGCCGGGCCCGCGCCAAGATCCAGGCCCTCACCGACAAGGAGACCACCCATGAATGACCTGGAAGAGATCGCCACCTTGCTGGAGGAGCCGGAGCCGTCCGCCGGGGCGGTCGCGCGCGGCAGGGAGCGCCTGGAGCGAAGGGCGCTGGCGGGCCGGGCGCGCCGGCGTGCCGGCTGGTTCGTCCCGGGAGTGGCTCTGGCCGCCGCCGGTGCCGTCGCGGCGGTCGTGCTCGCCACGGGGGCGCCCACGAACGACGGCGCACCGGTCACGGGCAAGGAGGTCCTGCTCATGGCCGCCGTCAGCGCGGAACGTACGCCCCAGGGCTCCGGGACGTACTGGCACGTCACGCGTCGGTGGCTCGGGTCGGACGCCCCGCCGATAGAGAGCTGGACCCGGCGCGACGGCAAGCGCTGGACCAGGGCCGTGCCGGGGGATCCCGCCGGCGCCGTCATCCAGGCGCCGGCCTGGAAGTCGCTCAGCCTCAAGGGCGCCAAGGTGAGCTTCGAGGAGCTCGAAGGGCTGCCGACGGAGCCGGAGGCGCTGAAGGCGTGGCTCGTCGCGCGCAAGGGCGAGGGGAGGGACATGTCCGCGTCCGAGCTGCGCGGCGATCCCACGCTCACCCTGCTCGCGCTGATCACCGACCTGCCGACGCCCGCGGAGGCCCGCTCGGCGGCGTTCCGCGCGCTCGCCGCGACACCGGGGGTGGAGAACGCGGGCGCGGTCGAAGGCGGCCAGCGTCTGCGCTTTCCCAACCCCGACGGTGGTGGCGACATCGAGCTGGTCATCGATCCCGAGACGGCCCGGGTGGTCCGGGCCAACCTCGTCCTCGTCGACGACGGCGACGCGGCGTTCAGCGCCGACTTCATCTCCGTGACCACCGAGTGGACGGATCAGCTTCCTGCGGTGCGGAGCTGAGGCGGGATTCCGTGCGCCCCGCGGGTGAGTGCGGCCGCTGACGGGCCTGCTCACTCGTCCGCCCCCGGGCTGGAAGGCCCGGGGGCGGACGAGTCGTGATGCGCCGGGAGCCTCAGCTCACCGGCCGTACGGGTCAGCCCACGGCGTAGGCGCGGGTCACCGTCTGGGTGACGCCGTTGCCCGCCTTGTCGGTGACGGTCGCGCGCAGCGAGACGTACCCCGCGGTGGCGGGGTTGTCCAGCCGTGCCGTCCAGCCCGATCGGCTCGCCCGGACGGGCACCGGTCGCCACGTCCTGCCGTCGTCGGCGGACGCCTCCAGCCTGATCGAGGAGACCGCCGCCCGGCCGGCGCCGGGAGCGCGCCCGACCTGGATCGGTATGGTGGTCCGCGATCCTGGCGTGGCGCGGTTGGCGTCATCGAGACCCTGTGGCGCGTAGCGCACGGCCATCAGCGGCAGCGGCTCGGGCTTCGCCGTACGGGCGGAGCGGAAGGTCCAGACGGCGTCGACCGCCGTGGACAGATTCGCCTCCGGCCGCCGGGAGGAGGCGGTCAGCGTGTAGGCGGCGTCGGCCTGCGGCAACGTGGCGGTGAGCGTGCACTCCTCGCTGCGGTAGGGGAGGCAGCCGGTGATGCCGGTCGTGGCGATCTCCGTTCCGTTCCCGGTCAGGGTGAGGGTGCCGGTCGCGGCCGCGTCCATGCCGGTACGTCCGGCGACTCCGCTGCTGTACAGCCCGTCGGCGGGGAAGGCCAGGGTGTCGCCGGCCCGGCTGCCGCCGGAGACGGCGAACGAGGGGCCGGTCACCGCGGCGTTCCAGAGCTGGGTGAAGTTCCTGTCGCGCACCGGGCCGGTGCCGTGCTCGATCAGGCCGCCCGTGCTGAACTCGTCGTTCCACGCGAACCCTGGGGTGAGGTACCGCGTCAGGCTGCTCGGCAGCGGCATGTCCTCCCACGTGCTCATTCCCGGCGAGAGGACGTCGCCGGGCAGCACCGGCCCCGTGTTCAGCGTGCCGGTGGCACCCGGGACGGTCGAGCGGTAGGTCTCGGTCGCCTTGACCATGTCCCGGGTCCGCGCGGCGTACCCGGGGTTGTCGGGGAAGCCGTCCGTACGCTGGTCGACGAGGTCGTAGCGGTACGGGCTGGGCGTCGTGTCCTTCTTGGTCCAGGCGGTCTGGGCCAGGTAGGTGAGCCCCGGCTGCCGCACCGGGACGAGGTAGAAGCCGCCGGAGTAGCCGAACGCGATCATCGCGGTTCTCCAGGGCCCGTTGACCACGGAGAGGGAGAGCGCGGGATCGGGGACGGCCGTGGGGTCGTCGACCGTGAACGTGATCCGCTTCGCCTTGCTCCCGTCGACCGTCAGCGACACGTCGGCGTCGTCGATCTCGAACGGCCGGTGCGCGAACGTCAGGCTGTGTTCCGCCTTCCCCCAGATCTCGGTGTAGAGGTTCCAGCGTCCCTTCGGCAGCCTGATCGTGGCCGTGTCGCCGTGGAAGACGAGGGTGCGCTGCGTGCCGGTCGCCTGGTCGTAGACGCGGCCCTGTACGCCGTCGGCGGTCGTCCCGTCCCTGCCCCGGACGGTCACCGTGACGTCATGGGACTCCGGCTCCACGTAGGCCCCGGCCGGGGTGCGGACCACCGTGTCACCGGCGGTGGCGGTGACGATGCCGGGATGGTCGCCGGGGCCCTTGCCCTCGGCGTCGATCGTCACCGTGACCGCCGCCTGCCCGCCCGCGGGCACCTCCAGCCGTTGCGGCGACAGCGTGAGCACGTCGGAGTCGGCCGCGAGGTCCAAGGTGACGGGCGTGGCCCCGGTGTTGCTGTAGGTGATCTTCCCGGTGGCCCGCCGCTCGCCCGGCTGCTCCCAGGGGAACGCGGCCCACACGCCGGTGGGAGCGGCGATCACCTCCTGGGCCAGCGAGCGGAGCACGTCCACCCGCCCGGTGCCCTGCTGGTACGGCGTGGCGCCGCCGGTCGGCCGGGCACTGCCGACGAGCGCCGCCTTGAGCTGCTGCCCGCTCCAGCCGGGATGGCGCTGGGCGAGGATGGCCGCCGCGCCCGCCACGTGCGGGGTGGCCATCGACGTGCCGCTCATCGCCACATGGGCTTCGTCGGCGGTGCCCGCCGCGGCGGCGGCCACGATGTCCACGCCGGGCGCGGTGATGTCCGGCTTGACCGCATGGTCGCCGATGCGCGGGCCCGTGCTGGAGAAGGGGGCCAATTGGTCGGAGCGGTCCACCGCGCCGACGGTCAGCGCGGCGTCCGCGCTGCCGGGGCTGTTCACGGTGCCCTCGCCGCCGTCGTTGCCCGCGGCCGTCACGAACAGGGTGCCCGTGGCCTGCGACAGGGTGTTCACCGCCTGCTCGATCGGGTCGAGGCCGGGTTCGTCGGGGCCGCCGAAGCTCATGTTGACGATCTTGGCCTTGACCTCCGTGGCGGCCCACTCCATCCCGGCCAGGATCCCGGAGTCGCTGATCCTCGTGCCCAGCTTGCCGAAGGCGATGCGGGCTCCCGGCGCCACGCCGCGATACCGCTCGCCGGCACCGGCGATGATCGAGGTGACGTGCGTGCCGTGGCCGAGACGATCCACGATGTCGGGCTCGTCGGAGAAGTTCCGCGACTGGGTGACCACGTCCTTCAGGTCGGGATGCGTGGGGTCGTACCCGCTGTCGAGCACGGCGACCGTGACGCCCTGTCCGGTGAATCCCCGCTGCCACGCCTCGGTCGCGCCGATCTGCCTGGTGCTGCGGTCCAGGGTGTACGAACGCCGGCCGTCGAGCCAGATCCTGCCCTTGTTCGCGGCCAGCGTGGACGCCCCGCCGAGCAGGCTACGCCACGCCTCGCCCGCGCCCGTCTTGGCCACCCGCTGGGCTGTCATGTTCAGGCTGGTCAGCCGCCGGGTGGTCGCCGCGCCCCGCAGCGCGGGGGCCGTGCCGTGCGGCGACTGTGTGATCAGCGGGATGTCGGGGGTGTCCGCGTCGCCGTAGCGCCAGGCGAGCAGCTGGGTGACATCGAACAGCCGCTCGTCCAGCACCCCCTGGGCGACCAGGGGCGCGGCGTCGGAGGGGACGACGTACAGGTGCCCGTCGCGGTACCCGGAGGAGAAGTGCACCTCCCGGGCCGTGCCCGGCTCCACCAGGAAACTCCGGCCCGTGACCACGACACGGTCGCCGGTCAGCAGCGTCACACTGCCCGCCGTGCCCGAGCGTGGCTGCCCGGGGCCTGTCCGGCCGGCGTCGGCCGTGCCGGTCCCCGTCGTCGCGCCCATGCCCAGCGTGCCTGCCAGGACCGCTGCCAGCAGTCCTTTGCCTAACGTCATTGATCCTCGCAAGAAGAGAAATCGATCGCTTTCTCCTCTTGTTCCGAGAAAGGTGGATTCTTCTTCCCTGGGCCCTGACGCGGCGGGCCGGGGCTAGCGGCACTGCGCGAGCATGGCGTTCTTGTCGGCCCTGGTCACCGGCAGGTCGTACTTGAGTGCGACCTGGGCGAAGCGGGTGACGTACGCGCAGCGGACGCGGCGCTGGGGAGGCAGCCACCCGGCCGGGCCTGCGGCGTCCTTCTCCTCGTTGGCGCGGCCGTCGACGGGTAACAGGTTGAGCGGGTCGTTGGCGAAGTCGAGGCGTTTCGACATCGGCCAGCGCGGCGCGCCCATGCGCCATCCGTAGTTGAGCGGCACGACGTGGTCCACCTGCACCTCGTCGGCCTGGGCCTTGTGCCAGGAGATGAGCCGGCCGGTGTAGGGGTCGGTCAGCTCCATGGCGACGACCTCGCAGCTCGACCCCGGCCGGTACTCGACGCCGGTGCCGTCGCGGGCGAGCAGGTCGTCGCGGGTGCGGCAGCCGTTGCGGGCGTAGGGGACGCCGGTGGCGGTGTCGGCCCAGTTCTCGCCGTACCGGCTGCGGGCGTAGCCGGTGTTGGGGCCGCGGCCCTTGACGCGTAAGCGGCCGATGAGGGTACGCGCCCTGGCCTTGTCGCCGTCGGACAGGACGGGGGCGAGGCCGGGCAGCGTCCCGCTGGCGTTGCTCAGGGGGCTGGCGGCGGTGGCGGCGGGGCTCTTGGCACTGCCGACGAAGGAAACGACGATGACGGCTCCGGCGAGGATCGCGATGGCGTCCTTCGTGCTCAAGCAGCCCTCCGTGGCTCCCGTAGGCGAAGTTGTCTAGAGAATTCCCGCCATCGCCGGATTTGACACAGGAAGGCTTCCCTCACTGATCACGCTGCCGCCGCTTTCAGGCGGTGGCCGATCCGCCCTGGTACCCCCTCGCCGGACAGGCCGGTGCCAAGGTGGTCACGCCCCACCTTCGGACGGCCGCAGCCGCAGGGCGGCGCGCTTGGCGGCGGCGCGGTCGAGCGCCTGCCGGGCCAGTTGGGCGCCGTCGGAGGTGAAGCGGTAGTAGCGGCGGCGCGGGCGGCCCTCCTCGCGCGGATCCAGTTCCTCCCAGCTCGACTCCAGCCAGCCGAAGCCTTCGAGCCGGGCCAGGATCGGATGGATCGTGCCGCTGGGCAGCTCGGCCGCCGAGCGGATCTCCAGCCCGTACATGGCGCGGGCGGGGTCTTCGAGCAGGGCGCGGAGAACGAGCATGGTCGGCATGGTCATGCGAGGGAGGCTTCCCATGCTCTAACTCTACCTAGGGGGTCGCGGGCCGCCAGATCCCCGGCGCCCGTCTTCGCCGAGCCGGCGGACTTCCCCGGCTCGGCGGTGTGACGTCCGTCCGCTAAGCCCGGGGTCCGGCCGGCTCGGTGGCCTCGACGGGCGCGGTGGTCTCGGCGGCCTCGGGGGCGGGGCGGGGCGGGCGGACGTACGTGCCGTTGCGGCGGGCCACCAGTTCGGCCAGCAGCTCGTCCCACTTCTGGCCCACCGCGTCCACGTCGTACGTGCGCGCCGTCTCCAGCGCGCCCGCCGCCAGCGACCGGCGCAGCGGCTCGTCCTCGATGACCCGCATGATCGAGGCCGCCAGGTTGGCGTTGGTACGCGGCTTGACCAGCAGCCCGTCCACCTCGTCGGTGATCATCTCCTTGGGCCCGTGCGGGCTGTTGAAGCTGACGATGGCCAGCCCCTTGGCCATGGCCTCCAGGATCGTCATCGGGAAGCCCTCGTGCCGCGAGCTGAGCACGAAGATCGACGCCTTCTCCAGCTCGGCCCCCACGTCACTGGTCGGCCCCGGCAGCTCCACCTTGCCCTGGAGTCCGGCCTCGACGATCTGCGCCGCCAGGTTGTCCTCCTGCGGCCCGGCGCCGAAGATGCGCAGCTTCCAGTCGGGGTGCGCGGCGGCGACGGTCTCCCACGCGGTGATCAGCCGGTGGAAGCCCTTGAGCCGGGTCATCCGGCCCACGGCGACGACGACCTTGGCGTCCAGCCTGGACACCTCGCCGCTCATCGGCGGGACGGCGTTGGGGATGCGCGCCAGCTTCTTCGGCTTCTTCGGCAGCGTGCTGCGGTAGTCGCGCAGGTCGGCCTTGGTGAGGGTGACCAGGGCGTCCATCCGCCGGTACCGCCACTTGATCAGCTTCTGCATCGGCTCGGCCTGGGTGCGCAGGGCCACGTGCTCCTGCCCGATGGTGATCACGCCCGGCTGCGCTAACTGCGCCATGGCCAGGTTGAGCCCGGGACGGGTGGCCATGAGCACGCCGCTGTCCAGCGAACGGATGAAGCGGGCCAGCTTGTAGTCGGTCCACAGGTTGAAGCGGTGGTAGGCCGTCTCCTCCGGCGGGATCAGCTTGCTGGGGAACTTCGACAACATCGCCCGCAGCGGGTCCGGGCTCGGCTTGAGCCGGTCGTCGAGGAAGCGGAAGCGCACCCGCGGGTCGATCGGGAAGAACGGCTCCTCGGCCTCCTTCAGAATGCTGACGATCTCGACGTCGTGCTTCTCGGCCAGGTAGCCGGCCAGGTTGAACACCGTCCTGATCGTGCCGCCCATCCCGTTGGCGTGCAGGAGCAGGATTCGGATGCGGTCGGTCGACGGCGGCGGCGCGTTGCGTGCCTTGCGGCGGTTGTACCCCCGGTACAACCGGACCATCGCCGACTTCCCCCTGCGTGCCAGTGCGCGCACCTGGACGATCCCCCTTGTGCTCGGTTGCATTCGCATACGCGCGGGGCCGGTCGTCAAGCCGCGCGCGAGCGGAGTGCACATGTCATCCCCTGTGCGCTTTCCCCGCCTATGATCTTTAGACGCCCAAGAGGTTCCTAAGGTTGCATACCTGGCCGATGCGACGGATCCGGCGTATGCGGCGAATGCTCGGCAAGCAGGCCGAGGGCGACGTCGATGGCCCGCTCAAGCTGCGTGTCCACGCCTTTGGCGTAGTCCTGCGGGGTGATGTCCACCTCGATGTCGGGATCCGTGCCGTAGTTCTCCACCTGCCAGCCGACGTCGTCGAAGGCGAAGGAGAACTCCGGCTGCGTGGTCACGGTCCCGTCGGCGAGCCGGTGGCGCGGCCAGATGCCGATCACCCCGCCCCAGGTGCGCTTGCCGACCAGCGGGCCCAGCTTGAGCAGCTTGAAGGTGTGGCTGAAGATGTCGCCGTCCGAGCCCGCCCACTCGTTGGTGATGGCCACCAGCGGCCCGCGCGGCGACTCCGGCGGGTACGGCTCCGGATCCCCCCACCGCGGGTAGTCGTAGCCGAGCCGCCGCCTGGCCAGCTTCTCCAGCAGCAGCGCCGAGACGTGCCCGCCGCCGTTGAAGCGCACGTCCACGATGAGGGCGTGCCGGTCGTACTCGGCCAGGAAGCCGCGGTGGAACTCGCCGAACCCCTCGGTGCCCATGTCGGGGACGTGCAGGTAGCCGATGCGCCCGCCGGAACGCTCGTGGCACTCGGCGCGGTTGAGGTTCACCCAGTCGCGGTAACGGGCCGGCTGCTCGTCGGCCAGCGCGCGCACGGTCACCGTGAACACCCGCTCCGCGCGCCGCAGGGTCAGCTCCACCTCCTCGCCGGCCTGGTTGACCAGCCGCTCGTTCGGGGTGGCCGCGCGGCCGATGGGCGCGCCGTTGATGGCCAGCACCGCGTCCCCCGGCAGCACGTCCAGCCCCAGCCGGTTCAGCGGCGAGGTGGCCTCGGGGTCCCACGGATCGCCGGTGACGATCGCGTGCACGTGGTAGACGCCGTCGCGGTAGTCCCAGTCGACGCCCAGCTTGCCCTGGCTGTAGTCGGGCCCGGGACGGTACTCGCCGCCGCTCTCGTAGGCGTGGCTGGTGCCCAGCTCGCCGTGCAGCTCCCACAGCAGGTCGGAGAACTCGCCCCGGGTGGTGACCCGGTCCACCAGCGGCTCGTAGCGCCGGTAGACGCCCGGCCAGTCGACGCCGGCCATGTCCTCGGTCCAGAAGTTCTCCCGCTGCAGCCGCCACGCCTCGCGGAACATCTGCCGCCACTCCGACTCCGGCGCCACCGACACCTTGATGCGCGACAGGTCGATCCAGCCGCTCTCGCGTCCCGGCGGGTCGTCGTCGTGCTCGGGCACCTCGCCGGCCTTGACCACGCGCAGCCGGCTCCCGGCCCGGTACAGCAGCGTCTTGTGGTCGCGGCCCAGCTCGAACGCGGTGACGCCGTCGGCGAACGTCTCGTTCCTGCCCTTGGCGAAGTCGTACAGGTGCAGGGTGTTCTCGCCCTCCAGCGGGCTGGTCAGCAGCAGCGCCTTGCCCTTGAGCCCGGCCACCCCCTCGTAGCGGCCCTCCGGCAGCGGGAAGGCGGTGACGCGGGCGGCCAGCCCGTCCAGGTCCACCCGGACGGCCTCCTCCGGCTCGTCCTCCTCCTCGTCCTTGCCGTTGAGCGGGCGCCGCGCGGGCACGAACGGGTCGGGCGCGTCGGCCCGCAGCGCGATCGCGTACGGCCGGGTGCCCAGCGGGAAGCCCAGGTCGAACTGCAACTGGTCGTAGACGGGCGAGAAGACCCGCTGGCCGATGAAGTACAGGTAGCGGCCCTGGGGGTCGAAGGCCGGCATCGAGTCCTTGAGCACCGGCTCGGAGGCGGCCACCGTCCGGCCGGTCTCCGGGTGGTGCAGCTTGATCGCGGTCGTCTGGGCGTTGAGCGGCCCGGCGTAGGCCAGCCACTGGCCGTCGTGCGACCAGGCCGGGTCCTCGGGAGGGCCGTGCGGGTTGCGTTCCACCAGCGTGGCCGTGCCCGTCGACAGGTCCAGCAGGTACAGCTCGTGGCGGTGGTTGACCACGGCCACCCGGTCGTGCGCGGGGTCGGGGACCAGCTCGTTGATCCGGCCCAGCCGGGCCACCTCGACGCCGCAGCCGCCCTCGTGACCCTCCAGGACGACCAGCGTCTCCTCGTCGGACTCGCCGCTGGCCGCGGCGATCAGCCGTACGCCGTCGTTCAGCCAGGTCAGGAAGCGGTAGCGGACGCCGTCCGGCTCGCCGTGCTGGCTCACTGGGCCCTCCCAGTCGGCCATCGCGTACGCCTTGCCGCGCGAGGTGATCGCCAGCGCGCTGCCGTCCGGGCTGAGGGTCGCGCTGTCGAGGTAGTCCTCGGCGTCGACGAACCGGCGGTTGCGCTGCGTCCTGGAGCTGGCCAGCCGCACCTCCAGCCGCCTGGGCTCGTCGTCCGGCTCCAGCAGGTACAGGTCGGCGCCGGCGTGGTAGACCAGCCGGTGGCCGTCGCCGGACAGGTTGCGCGCGTAGTAGTCGTCGTGGTGGGTGTGCTTGCGCAGGTCACCGCCGTCCGGCAGGCAGGAGTAGACGTTGCCGACCCCCTCGTGGTCGGACAGGAAGCAGACCCGCCGGCCGCTCCAGCACGGCGAGGCCAGGTTCCCCGGCAGCCGGATCAGCCGCCTGAACTCGCCGTCGCCGTCGGTGTCGATCCACAGGTCGCCGACCGTGCCGCCGCGGTAGCGCTTCCAGCGCGCGGGGTCGGCGGTGTTGCGGCCGAGCACGATCATCCCGTCGGGGCCGTGGGCGATCGAGTTCGCCGGTCCGTACGGAAGCCGCTGCGGCACCCCGCCCGGCGCCACGCGGTGCAGCCACTTGCGCCCGGCGAACGGCTGGGACTGGTCGCTGGCGTACAGGATGCGGCCTTCGTGGTCCCAGCCGGTGACCGTGCAGCGGGCGCCGTGGAAGGTGACCCGGCGCGCGGCGCCGCCGACGGCCGGCATCACGTAGACCTCCTCCGGGCCCTCCTCGCGGCCGACGAACGCGATCTGGTCGCCGCGCGGGGAGATGCGCGGGTAGCCGGCCTCGGCCGCGCCGGCGGTCAGGCGGAACGCGCGGCCGCCCTGGGCCGAGACCATCCACAGGTCGTCCTCGGCGGCGAAGACCACCACGTCCTGAAAGACAGTGGGAAAGCGGAGATAGGCCGACATGTGCGCAGCTCCTCTTCCACCGGACAGCCGGGGGCCGCCGGCCCCCGGCTGCGCGATTCACCTCACGGGGTCATCCCTCGTCGGTCCTTCTGGTTTCCTTCTTGGTCTCCTTGGCCTGCCGGCTCGTCTTGATGGCCTGCTTCTTGGCCTTGCCCGACTTGGTGGCCGGTTTCTTCTTCGTGTCAGCCATCGTCTTCCCCCTGAAACGGTTGCGCCCGATTGGCACACTATGGCGAATTAATACCCATCTATCCCCGATATCCGACATACCGCCTATCGTGCGCTAATCGGGCGATCTCCGGACGGACGCGACCACCACACCCCCTCACCGTGCGACAGCCCCGGCAGCCGCCGCTCGACCTCGTGCACGGCCGCCGCCGGGATCTCCCCTTCGAGCACCCACGTCTCGGCCCGCCTGCTCGTGCCGTCCAGGACCGCGCCCAGCCCGGCCAGGCGGGCCGACACGGCGGCGAAGGCGTCGGCGGGCACCTCCAGCTCGAAGCGGTGACACGGCTCGTACACCCTGGTCCCGGCCCTGCGCAGCGCCTCGGCCAGCACGACCCGCGCCTGCCCGCGGAAGTCGCCGGCGGTCGTGATCGGGGAGGCGTAGCCCGTCGCCGTCAGCGTGACCAGCACGTCGGTGACCGGCCATCCCCGCGGGCCCGCGCCCAGGCTGTGCCGCACGCTCTCCTCGATCGCCCGGTGGAAGGCCAGCGGCAGCGAACCCAGGTCGACCTCCAGCCGGTAGAGCACGCCGGAGCCCGGCGGTGCGGGCTCGACCCGCAGGCCCACGGTCGCCATGAACGCGTCCCGGGCCTGGCGCATCTCCTCCCTGGCCGCGCCGGTGCCCGCCGGACGCTCGAAGTGCACCGGACGGCTCGGCTCGAACTCCGCCTCCACGCCGAAGTCCCTGACCAGGGTCTCGCCGATGACCTCCTTCTGGACCTCGCCGTACAGCAGGACCGACGTCTGGCCGCCGGGGAGCGTACGGGTGCCGATCAGGGGGTCCTGCTCGGCCAGCGCGACCAGCGCGGCGTGCAGGCGCGGCTCCTGGCCGGGGACCCGGGGGCGTACGACGGTCTCCAGGCTGGGCGGCGTGAAGTGGGCCTGCCCCACCGGGCCCGGCTCGCCCAGCCGGTCGCCGACCCTGATCTCGGGCACGCCCCGGACCGTCGCGATGTCACCCGCCACCGCCACCCGCCCCCGGACCCCACGACGGCCACCCCGCTCGGCCGCCCCTCGTACGCGTGGACGCCCCCACCCGGCTCTCGCCGCAGAAACGTCACCCGCTCCCGCGCCCGAAGCTCCCCGCCCCACATCCGCAGATACGCGATCTTCTCCCCACCCCGCCCCCGCTCCACCCCAAACACCACCCCCACCGCCGCGCCAGCCGCACCCGTCGCCGCCGCACCCGCCGCCGCGCCACCCGCCGCCGCGCCACCCGCCGCCGCGCCACCCGCCGCCGCGCCACCCGCCGCCGCGCCACCCGCCGCCGCGCCAGCCGCACCCGCCGCCGCTGGAGCGGTCGCTGCCGGCTCCGTCGCTGCCGTCGCGGGCGTTGCCGTCGTAGCTGCAGCCGTCGTGGACGTGGACGTGGCCGTCACGGGCGTGGTCACCGTCGCCGCAGGCGTCGCTGTCCCTGTCGCTGTCCCTGTCGCCGTCGCCGTCGCCGTCGCCGTTGCGGGCGCGGTCGTCGCGAGCGTTGCCGTCGTGGCCTTCGGCGTCGCGCGGTCGGTGCCTCCGTCCCGGCCGGTCGGCGGCTGGGGAACCGCGGGCAGCAGCCGGACCGCCCCGAGCAGCTCGGCCACCCCCTGACCGGTGATCGCCGACCCGAACAACACCGGATGCGCCTCGCCCGCCGCACACTGCGCCGCAAGCGCCTCCCGCACCCGCTCCGCCCCCGGAACGACGTCGTCGACGAGCAACTCCAACAGCCCGTCATCCCCCTCAGCCAACACCTCAGCCGCCACCATCCCAGCGTCCTCGACGCCATACTCCCCGTCGACCCCTGCATCGGCCCGCACGTCGGCCCGCACGTCGGCCCGCACGTCGGCCCGCACGTCGGCTCCTGCGTCGGTCCGCGCGTTAGCCGCCGCGTCGGCCCCTGCGTCGGCTCTGAGGTCGGCCCTCGCGTTAGGCCCCGCGCTGTCCTCCGCCTCGGGCCCTGCCTCGGGCCCCGCGGTGAGCTCCGCGCTGTGCTCCGCCTCGGGCCCCGCGGTGAGCTCCGCGCTGTGCTCCGCGTCGGGCCCCGCCTTGGGCCTCGCGTCGGCCTCCGCGTCGGCCCTCGCCTTGGCGGGTTCGACCTCGACGGGCCCACCGGCCCGCACCACCTCCTCCGAGCCGCCGCCCGCCACCCCTGGACGGAGAGTGACCCCCGAGGCCGGGGGAGTGGGGGCGAGGGGATGAGGGGTGGGGGCGCTTGGGGTGGTGCCGAAGGGGGGCGGGGCGAAGGTGAAGGGGTGGACGGTGGCGGCCGGACCGCCGATGCCGCTCACCGTGTTGAGCGGAACCGCCCGCGGCGACAACCACCGCCGGATCTCGGCGAGCACCCCCGCCTCCCGGGCCCCCATCCGGTCGATCTTGTTCACGAAGATCAGCGTGGGCAGCCGCAACCGCCGCAGCGTCTTCATCAGGACCCGCGTGTGCGGCTGCACGCCCTCCACGGCCGACAACACCAGGACGGCGCCGTCGAGCACGCCGAGCGCGCGTTCGACCTCGGCCACGAAGTCGGCGTGGCCCGGCGTGTCCACCAGGTTGACCCGCAGGTCGCCCATGGTGAACGAGGCCACCGCGGAGCGGATGGTGATGCCGCGGCGGCGTTCGATCTCGCCGCTGTCGGTCTGCGTGCTGCCGTCGTCGACGCTGCCGAGGCGCGCGATGACCCCGGTCTCGAACAGCAGCCGCTCAGTGAGGCTGGTCTTGCCCGCGTCTACGTGCGCGAGGATGCCGATGTTCAGGATGTGCATGAGTGGTGGAGCCCTCGAGAACTCTCGTGCCAATGGGGCGCTGGAAGATCTCTGGGCGGCGCCGCATCTCATGCTCCTGAACGTCGTCCGGCTGGTGCCCGGTCATCCTGACACCGGGACGGGCCGGCGGGCCACCGATTTAAACCGGGTCACAACAGGCGAAGCTGCTCCGGCTCGACGACGGCGGCGACGGTGTCGGGCGTTCGGCGGGGCGGTACGCGGCGGGCCATGGCGGGGGTGGCCCTGCCGACCCCGTGGCGTCGGGCCAGCTCCTTGACCTGGGCGACGACGCGGTCCTGGTAGGAGGCGGGGGCGTAGGCGCCGCGGCCGTACAGCTCCAAATAGCGCGGCACCAGGCGCGGGTGCTCACGCCCGAGCCAGCTCAGCCACCACTCGCGCGCCCCCGGCCGCAGGTGCAGGACGATCGGGGCGATATGGGTGGCGCCGGCCTCGGCGATCTCCTTGACCGTGCGTTCGAGCTGGGCGGGGGAGTCGGTCAGGTACGGCAGGATCGGCGCCATCAGCACCCCGCACGCCACGCCGTTGTCGTTGAGCGTCGCGCACGCCTCCAGCCGCCGGCGCGGGTTGGGCGTGCCGGGTTCGACCCCGCGCCACACCGCCTCGTCGACGAACCCGACCGACATGCTCGTGCTGACGTCGGTGACCTCGGCCGCCTCGGTGAGCAGGTCGAGGTCGCGCAGGATCAGCGTGCCCTTGGTGAGCACCGAGAACGGGTTCGCGGCGTCGCGCAGCGCGGCCAGGATGCCCCGCATGAGCCGGTAGCGGCCCTCGGCGCGCTGGTAGCAGTCGACGTTGGTGCCCATGGCCACGTGGTGGCCGCCCCAGCGGGCCGCGGCCAGCTCCTTGCGGGCCAGCTCGGCCGCGTTGACCTTGACGACGATCTTCGAGTCGAAGTCGGCCCCGGCGTCGAGGTCGAGGTATTCGTGCGTCTTGCGGGCGAAGCAGTAGACGCAGCGATGCCCGCACCCGCGGTAGGGGTTGATCGTGTACTCGAACGGCACCCGGCTCGCCCCCGGCACCCGGTTGATGATGGTCCGGGCCTGGACCTCGTAGAAAGTCATGCCCCTGAACTCGGGCGTGTCGAACGTACGGGTGACCGCGCCGCGGGCGAACAACGGCACGGCCGGATCGGCCTGACCGGGGCCGGTCAGGCGCAGGTTGTCCCAGCGCATCCCATGATTAGAACAAAAGTTCGAGCGTGATCGCAAACCGAAAAGAGGCGGTAATTAGGGGGTCACGTCAAGGCTAATGATCTTCATGGTTGGGGAGGAACACGCCACAGTGCTTGCGTTCCGGAGGTGCGTCTATGGCCTGGTCGCAGGACGAGGAACGACTGCTGGCCCAGATCGAGCAGCACCTCGTCGACGACGATCCACGTCTCGTCGCCCGGCTCGAGTCGTTCAACGAGCGGGCCCGTCGCAGCGAGGCGCGGGCGAAGGGGCAGCCGGGCCACAGGCGGCCACGCCGGTCGACGGTCATCATCGTGATCAGCTGGGTGCTCATCGCGACGCTGGTGGCCACCCTGCTCATCATGGTCCTCCAGCACGAGGCCGCCACCGCCGTGGCGCTGGCCGCCTCGCGCTGACCGCTCCGGGGCTGCTCCCGGACCGGTCCCGGATCGTTCGCGGGTCGTTCGCGGGTCGTTCGCGGCTTTCGGTCGCGCCTCAGGCCGTGCGCACGGTCGGCTCGTGGCGTACCGGGAAGTTGACCGAGGCGGCGATGAAGCACGCCTTGTGGGCGTCCTCGTGCAGGCGGGCGGCGGTCTCGGTCATCTCCGGCGCGGCCACGGTCACCTCGGGGCGGAGCACGACCTCGGTGAAGTGGCCGCCGGCGCCGCTCTCGGCCATGGTGCCCACCGCGTGGTCGGCGTACGCGGTGACCACGACGCCCGCCTCGCTGCACAGGTGCAGATACCACAACATGTGGCACTGGGAGAGCGAGCCGACCAGCAGCTGCTCGGGGTTCCACCGGGCGGGGTCGCCGCGGAAGGCGGGGTCGGAGCTGCCCGCGATGACCTGTCGGCCCTCGGTGGACAGATCGTGGTCGCGGTCGTAGTCGCGGTAGCCGCTGGTGCCGGTGCCCCGGTTGCCGGTCCAGGTGACGGTGGTGGTGTACGTGTGGTGGCGGGTCATGCGGGTTCGTCCTTGCTGTGAGTGACGGCGCGGGTGTCGAGGACGTGCGCGCGGGCGATGGCCGCGGCGTCCTGCGGCCGGGCCTCGGTGATCGCGGCGAGAAGCTGTTCGTGCTGGCCGGAGACGTGTGCCGGACGGGACGGCGGCGCCAGCGAGCGCAACGTGGAGACCTGGATCTGGTCCCACACGCGCTCCAGGGTGTGCAGCGCGATGGCGTTGGCCGCCAGCTCGGCGATCCGCCGGTGGAAGCGGCGGTTGAGCCCGACGGCCTCGCCGAGCCGGCCCTGCGCGGTGGCGGCCGCCGTGGCGTCGGCGACCTCGCGCAGCGAGGCCAGGTCGGCGGGGGCGATGCGGCCCTCGCCCTGGCGGGTCGCCGCCAGCTCGGCCGTGAGCGCCTCCAGGGCCGCCCGTACCTGGTAGGCGTCCTCCAGTGCGGACGCCTCCAGGGCCACGACGACCACCCCGCGCCCGGCCGGGCGCACCAGGCCGTCGGCGGTCAGCGCTCGCAGCGCCTCGCGCACCGGGGTGCGGCTCATCTCCAGACTCGCCGCGACCTCCGTCTCGGTCAGTTTCACCCCCGGCGGGTAGGTCCCGTCGAGGATCAGCTCCCGCAACCGGCTCCAAGCCACATCGCTCTGCACGGACACGACTCTAGCGCTTTGCATACATTGCATGCAATGCATGCGACGGCTCCAGACCGGTGGGGAACGCACGGAGACAGGAGGCTCGCGAAGGAGGGGGCGGAGGTCATTGGGAAGCGGGCGGGAGGGGTCAGAGGCCCTTGGAAGAACGGGCAGGAGGAAGGGGCAGAGGCCCTTGGAGGAACGGGCGGGAGGAGCGGGTCAGAGGCCCTTGAGGAAGGTCGCCGCCACCGGGGCCGCGACCTTGCCGCCCGTGCCGCCCCCCTCCACCACCACCGCGAAGGCCACGTCGCCCTTGAACCCCATGAACCAGGCGTGGGTGTCGAGCTTGTCGCCGGTGCCGAACTCGGCCGTGCCCGTCTTGCCGTGGGTGCCCGCGGGCAGGCCGCTGCCCCTGGCGGTGCCCTTGGAGACCACGGCCGCCATCATGCTGTGCAGCTGCTCCTTGACCCCCTTGGGCAGCGCCTGCTCGCCGGCCTTCTGCTTGATCGACGGCACCAGCGTCGGCGGCCGCCACGTGCCGTCGGCGATGGCCGCGGCGACCGAGGCCATCGACAGCGGGCTTGCGGTGATCCTGGCCTGGCCGAAGGACTCGGCGGCCAGCTCGGCGTCGGACTGGGCCCGCGGGAAGCTGGCCTTCGTGGCCGGCACGCCGAGGTTGAGCGGCTGGTTGAAGCCGACGCCTTCTGCCGTCTTGAGCAGCTTGTCGGCGCCCAGCCGCTGTTCGGCCAGCGGCGCGAAGGTGGTGTTGCACGAGTGGGCGAAGGAGTCGAGGAACGACAGCGAGCCGAACTCCTCCTTCTCCGAATTGCGGATCTTCAGCCCGCCGACGGTGGCGTACATCGGGCAGGTGACCTTGTCGGCGGGCGACAGGCCGGCCGCCAGCAGGCCGATCGCGGTGACCGCCTTGAACGTGGAGCCGGGCGGGTAGCGGCCGTCGAGGGCCCGGTTGAAGCCGCCCTGGTTGTTGACCACGGCCAGGACCTCGCCCGTGGAGGGCCGGATGGCGACCATGGAGGTGGGCTTGGGGACGTCTTTGACCGCGGCCACGGCCGCCGCCTGCGCCCGCGGGTCGAGCGAGGTCTCCACGGGTTTGCCGTCGGTGCCCTCGATGGTGCCGAGGGTCTTGCCGCCGAGCTGGATCTGCGTGGTGGGGGTGCCGGCCAGCCGCTTCTGGAACGTCTCCTGCAGGCCGCCGCGCCCGATCGCCTGCCCCGGCTTGTAGGAGGTGCCGAGCTTGGCGACGTCCTTCTTGGTGGCCTTGTCGAGGTAGCCGACGAGCTGCTGAACCGAGCCGCCGGACGTGCCGGTGTCGATGCGGTCGCCGTCGGCGTCGGTGATCTTCGCGCGCTGCGGCCAGCTCGTCTTGACGGCGAACGCCGCGCCCGAGGTCATCTGCGGGTGCAGCGTGGTGGGCCGCCAGTCGATCTTCCACATGCGGTCGGCCACCACGAGGTCGAGCTGCCCGTCGTAGGACCAGGAGCCGATGTTCTTCAGCGCCAGGGTCGCGGTGTAGGGGACCTTGGCCCGGCCGTCGCCCTCGACGACCCGCCCCAGCTTGACCGTGGCCGACTCGACGCCGAGCGCGGCGCGCTGCTGGTCGTAGGCGGTGAGCTGCTGCTGGGTGGCCAGCTCGGCGGTCATGGCGGCCTTGTCGCCGGCCTGCCAGGCGGCGGCGAAGCGCTGCGCCGTCTCGCCCGGTGTGCCCTTGGTGCGTAGCAGGTAGTAGGCGCCCCCGCCCGCGGCCCCCGCCACGAGCACGGCGGACACCGACACGATCGCGATGGTACGGCCCCGCGCCACTGGTCAGCCCCCCGGTCCTCGACGTCAGGTGTCAGAGCCTAGCGGTGACCGGTCACGTCGTTCCATTGGTGGTCTTGAAACTGGAGGCGTACGCGGGCACGTACTCCTGCCCGGACAGCTTCTGGACGGCCTCCATGACCTCGTCGGTGACCCGGCGCCGGTCGCGCGCCTTGGTGTGGTCGCCCTCGAAACGCAGGGGCCGGCCGATGGAGATGCCGATCTTGGCGGGCCTGGGCACCTTGGCCCCGACCGGCAGCACCTTCTCGGTGCCCTTGAGCGCCACCGGCAGCACGGGCGCGCCCGTCTTGAGCGCCAGCCAGGCCACGCCGACCTTGCCGCGGTAGAGGCGGCCGTCGGGGGAGCGGGTGCCCTCGGGGTGGATGCCGAACAGCTCGCCGCGCTCCAGCAGCTCGGCGGCGGCGTCGAGCATGGCCTGGGCGGCGTGGGCGCTCTCGCGGTCGATCGGCAGGCTGCCGCCCAGGCGCATGAAGAAGCCGGAGACGGGGTTGCCGTCGAAGTACTCGTTCTTGGCGGTGAACGTGACGTGCCGGGGGAGCAGCGCGGGCAGCAGGAAGGAGTCGAGCACGGAGAGGTGGTTGGCCGCCAGGATGGCCGGGCCGACCCTCGGCACGTTCGCGGCGCCGGTGATGTGCGGCCGGCACATCGCGTGGGCGAGCGGCGCGGCGGCGAACTTGACCACTTCGTACAGCAACGGGCTCTCCTGGATCATGGGCAGTCAACCTTGCCACCCTAAGGCAGCGGGACACCCGGAAAGCTTTAAGGCCGATGTGGTGGTCGCCTCCTCGGCGAGGTGCACAACACGGTTCCAGCCGAACGGTATTCCGTGAAGGCGGTAATTTGCGGCCCGGGGGACACAGCCACATCGGCATTTCCGAGTTAAGCACAGCCTCTGGCGTTGGAGGTAATCGTGCCCGCCGCATGGGCCGCGCGTGACCTGCGCGCCGCAGCTCAGGGGCGGGCGGGGCCGTCCATGAGCAGCGCGTAGGCGTGTTCGGCGGCGCGCATCGCGTCGGCCTCGGCCTCGGCCAGGGGACGGCCCCCGGCGAGCTGCGCCCAGGTGCGGCGGGCGAGCACCCGCTGCACGGTCAGCGCCTGCGCGGCCAGCAGCGCGGCGGTCAGCTCGTCCATGCTCTCGGCCAGGGCCTCGGTCAGCTCGGCCTCGTCCTGGGTCATGTGGTGGAACAGGCGGACGGCCAGGCTGGGCGTGTCGAACACCATGCGGTGGAAGGCCAGCACCTCGGGGTGGTCGTTGAGCCCGGTGACCGGGTCGTGGGCGGCCAGCCCGTCGAGGTGGTGGCGGCGCAGCGCGGCGACCGGGTGCTCGCCGGGCGCCCGTCCGCGCACCACGCGGGCGGCCTCGCCCTTGTGGTCGGCGAACCGGTGCAGGACGAGGTCCTCCTTGGTCGGGAAGTACTTGAACAGTGTCGGCTTGGACACCCCGGCCGCCGCCGCGATCTCGGTCACCGGCACCTCGTCGAAGCCGCGTTCCAGGAAGAGTGCGATCGCCGCCGTCGAGATGGCCTCGTGCACCCGCTGCCGCTGCAGCTCCCGCAGTCCCGTCATGACCGCAGTCTAGCAAAGTGTTAACCTGGTTAATGTCTTAACCGAGTTAACGCTTTGGGGGTGGGCATGGGAACGCTCGACGACGAACGGCGTCACGTCGAACGGTGCAGGGCGGGGCTGCGCAGGATGCTGGAGGGCGCGCGGGAGAACGTGATCGTCGGCGAGACCGTCGCCGGCGACCGCTACAGCGCGGAGCGGCTCGGCCGCCATCTCAAGAGCCTGGCCAAGGAGCTGAGCGAGGAGCCCGACGGGCCGCCGTTCTTCGGCCGGCTCGACTTCGGCCAGGAGTCGGCCGAGCACCGCGGGCGGGCGTACCACATCGGCCGGCGGCACATCACCGGCGAGCACGGCGGGCCGCCGGTGGTGATCGACTGGCGCGCGCCCGTGGCGCGCGCCTTCTACCGCGCCGGCGCCCGCGACCCCCAGGGCGTCGAGGTACGCCGCCGTTTCGGCTGGTCGGGCAGGACGCTGACCGGGTACGAGGACGAGCGTCTCGGCGCCGGGGAGGAGGGCGGCGGCGCACTCCTGGCCGCCGAGATCGAACGCCCCCGCGTCGGCCCGATGCGCGACATCGTCGCCACCATCCAGCCCGAGCAGGACGACCTGGTCCGCGCCGACCTCGACACCACCATCTGCGTCCAGGGCGCCCCCGGCACCGGCAAGACCGCCGTCGGCCTGCACCGGGCCGCCTACCTGCTGTACGCGCACCGCCGGCGCCTCGAACGCTCCGGCGTCCTGGTGCTCGGCCCGAACCGCACCTTCCTCGGCTACATCTCGGCCGTGCTGCCCGCGCTCGGCGAGGTGGACGTCGAGCAGACCACCCTGGAAGTGCTGCTCGGCGCCTACCCCGTACGGGCCGCCGACTCCGCGGCGGCCGCGGCGGTCAAGCACGACGTCCGGATGGCCGAAGTGCTGCGCCGCGCGCTGTACGGCCGCATCCGCAGGCCCGCCGAGCCCGCCGTGGTGGCCGACGGCTCCTACCGCTGGCGCGTCGGCGAGGACGAGCTGCGCCGCATCGTGGAGGACACCAGGCGGGCCGCGCTCCCGTACGGGGTCGGCCGCGAACGCGTCAGGGCCAGGACGGTGGCGGCGATGCGACGGCAGGCCGAGGCCCGCGGCCAGACCTGCAACGCCGCCTGGGAACGCCGGATCGGCCGGGCGCTCACCCCGGCGCTCGACGCGACCTGGCCCGCCGTCCGCCCCGAGGACGTGCTGCACGAGGTCCTCAGCGCCCCGCCCGAGGGCCTGCTGACCGACGCCGAACGCGCCGCACTCGCCTGGCCCAGTCCGCCGCGCGGCGCCAAGAGCGCCAAGTGGACCGAAGCCGACCTGGTGCTGCTGGACGAGCTGGCCTGCCTGCTCGAACGCCCCCGCGGCTACGGCCACGTGATCGTGGACGAGGCCCAGGACCTGTCGCCCATGCAGTGCCGCGCCGTGGCCAGGCGCAGCGAGCACGGTTCGCTGACCGTGCTCGGCGACCTGGCCCAGGGCACCACACCGTGGGCGGCCAGGTCGTGGCCCGAGCACCTGGAGCTGCTCGGCAGCCCCGGCGGCCGGATCGTCGAGCTGACCACCGGCTTCCGCGTGCCCGGCGTGGTCGTGGAGCTGGCCAACACGCTGCTGGCCGCGCTCGACGCCGACGTGCCCCCCACCCGCTCCTACCGCTCCGACGGCAGGCTGCGCGTCATCGCGACGGCCGAGCTGGAGAAGGGGGTCGTGGCGGCCGTACGGGAGGCGGGCGGGTTCGAGGGGTCGATCGGGGTGATCGCGGCCGACGCCCACGTCGAGGCGATCACCTGCGCGCTCTGGAACGAGGGCCTGGACCTCGGCGAGCGGCTGAGCGTCGTGCCCGCCTCGATGTCCAAGGGCCTGGAGTACGACCACGTGGTCCTCGCCGAGCCCGCCGCCGTCGTCGCGGCCGAACCGCGCGGCCTCAACCGTCTGTACGTCGCCCTCACCCGCGCGGTCTCCCGGCTCGACGTCGTCCACGCCGAACCCCTTCCCCCTCAGTTTTCCCGCCCGTCATAAGCCTTCTGAAATGGGCAGATGTCTGGACTCGGCGGCTCGACAGGCCCACGGCTCTGGTGTGTGATGTGATTCACTTCACGAGGGAGCCGGAGAATGACCGCTTCGCAAGACCCGCCCCCGGGCGACGACGAGCACACACGTGAAGGGCGCCGGCCGCAGCCGCCGCCCTACGGCGGGCCGCCGCAGCGGCAGGGCGCCCAGGTCCTGTCGATCATCGGGTTCGTCAGCGCCGCGGTGGCCATCCTGTTCATACCGATCCTGTTCGGCCTGGCCGGCATCGTGCTGGGCATCGTCGGCCACACCCGCGGCGAGTCCCTGGGCAGGTGGGCCGCCATCGCCGCCGCGGCCTGCATGGTCGTCGGCATGGTCCTCGGCGCGCTGGCCACGCGCGCGCTGGGTTCCTGACCCGCTGTGCCCGCGTGAATCCGCCGTCGCGCGGGCACAGGGCCGCGTCCCGGAATGAAGCGCGCCTCCCGGGTGCTGTCAGGGACGCAGTCGCTCATGGAAGAAGGCGTTAACCATGTCCCCGCAGGCGGACGCGGCCCATCTGATCGTGCGAGCCCTGGAGGCGGAAGGCGTCGAGTACGTCTTCGGCATCCCCGGCGAGGAGAACATCCACTTCGTCGACGCGCTCAACGACTCCTCCATCCGTTACATCCTCGTCCGGCACGAACAGGGCGCGGCGTTCATGGCCGAGATCTACGGCAGGCTCACCGGCAAGGCGGGGGTGGCCTCGGCCACGCTCGGCCCCGGCGCGATCAACCTGCAACTCGGCGTGGCCGACGCCACCACCAACAGCACCCCCGTCGTGGCGATCACCGCCCAGGTCGGCCTCGACCGCATCTACAAGGAGTCGCACCAGGTGGTCGACCTGGTGTCGCTGTTCCGGCCGATCACCAAGTGGGCCGACCTGGCGCCGACGGCCCTGGCCCTGCCCGAGATGATCCGCAAGGCGTTCAAGACCGCCCAGACCGAGCGGCCCGGCGCCGTCTACCTGGCCATCCCAGAAGACGTCGAGTCGGCTGCCGTGCCGGCCGACCTCGGCCCGCTGCCGGTCAACGTCGTCCGTCCCCAAGACCCCTCGGCCGCGCAGATCGCCCGCGCGGCCGACGTGCTGGCCCGCGCGCGCAGGCCGATCGTGCTGGCCGGGCACGGCGCCGGCCGGGCCGGGGCCTCCGCCGCGCTGGTGCGCTTCTCCGAGCGGCTCGGGCTGCCGGTGGCCACCACGTTCAACGGCAAGGGCGTCTTCCCCGACGACCACCCGCACGCGCTGGGCGCGGTCGGCTTCATGCGGCACGACTACGTCAACTTCGGCTTCGACGAGGCCGACGTGCTGATCAGCGTCGGCTACGAGCTGCAGGAGTTCGACCCCGTCAAGATCAATCCCAACCGCGACAAGGAGATCATCCACCTCCACCGGTTCCCCGCCGAGGTCGACGACCACTACCCGGTGGCCGTCGGGGTGCACGGCGACATCTCCCGGTCGCTGGACGCGCTCGCCGACGCCGTCCCGCGCCGCTTCGAGCTCAACGGCACCGGCGAGAAGATCCGCCGCCTGATCCGCGAGGAGCTGGCGCAGGGGCGCTCGGAGGACGGCTTCCCGCTGTCGCCGCGGCGCGTGGTCGCCGACATCCGGGAGGCCATGGGGCGCGAGGACATCGTGCTGGCCGACACCGGCGCGGTGAAGATGTGGATGGCCCGCATGTACCCGACGTACGAGCCCAACACGATGCTGGTCTCCAACGGGCTGTCCTCGATGGGGTTCTCGGTGCCCGGCGCGCTGGCCGCCAAGCTGGCCTTCCCCGAGCGCAGGGTGCTGGCCGCCACCGGCGACGGGGCGTTCCTGATGAACTCACAGGAGCTGGAGACGGCCGTCCGCGAGCGCATCCCGATCACGGTCCTGGTGTGGGTCGACGACGCGTACGGGCTGATCGAGTGGAAGATGGACCTGGAGCTCGGCCGCCACTCGGGCATCCGCTTCGGCAACCCCGACTTCGTCGCCTACGCCGAGAGCTTCGGCGCCCGCGGCTACCGGATCACCAGCGCCGGGGAGCTGCTGCCCACGCTGCGCAAGGCGCTGGCCGACGAGACGGTGTCGGTGATCGCGGTGCCCGTCGACTACGCGGCAAACCTGGAGCTGACCGGCAAGCTGGGCGAACTCACCGGCCCCTTCTGACCGGCCCCTTCTGACCGGCCCTTTCTGACCGGCCGGGCCCGAACGAGGGGCCCGGTGGGTCAGGTTCTCGTCCAGTGGGGCTGCGCGACGTCGAACACCCGCTGTTCGCGCCCGCGCAGCGCCACCTCGGCGAACTGCCACAGGATCGCCCCGGTCGGCGCGTGGATCACGATGTCCGGCCCGAGCGGCATCTGCAGCAGCTCGCCCTGCCAGCGCGGCACGCCGGGCGCGAGGAAACGCTCCAGCGGCACCGCGTGCACCGAGGCCACCTCGTGGGCGTCGCCCACCGGCTCCTGACGCCCTCCGAACGCCACGACAGGAGTGATCACGAACCCGGAGTCGGCGACGAAGTCGTCGAGCAGCCCGGCCACCGCCACGCCGGTCACCCCGACCTCCTCGGCCAGCTCGCGCAGCGCCGCCTCCACCGGCAGCTCGCCGTCGTCGAGCCGCCCGCCCGGCAGCGCCCACTGCCCCGGGTTGCGCCCCCGCGCCGCCCTGCGGATCAGCACCGTGTACGGGACGCGCTCGGCGTCCTCCAGCACGCACACCGTCACGGCCGCCCGGCGCACCCCTGTGACGGGCGGCACCTCCCGGCGGTCGAAGGCGGCGAGATGGGCGGTGACCTGCTCGCGCAGCACGTCGATCGGGGGCAACATCCCCTCAGGATGTCACGCCGTACCCGTGCGGGCCGGTGTGATCCCAGGAGGCCCATCAGGAGAGGCCGGCCACTCCCTCCAGGAGGCGGTCGACGTCCGAGCGGTCGTTGTAGTGGACCAGGCCCGCGCGGACGGCGCCGCCCGAGTCGCGCACGCCGAGGGCGCCGGTCAGCTCCCAGGCGTAGTTGTGGCCGTTCCAGACGTTGACCCCCAGCCCGGCCAGATGCTCGGCGACCTGGCGCGGGGCGTGGCCGGCGACGGTGAAGTAGGCGGTCGCGGTGCGCCTGGCGGGCTTGCCGTGCAGGGTGACGTGGGGCATCGTCTCCAGGCCGGAGATCAGGCCGGCGAACAGCTCCAGCTCGTGCTCCTCGGCGGCGGCCATCGAGGCGAGGAGGCGTTCGCGGCGGGTGCCGGTGCCGGGGACCATGGCGGCCAGATGGTCGACGGCCGCGGTGACCCCGGCCAGGTCGGCGAACGCGGACGTACCCGTCTCGAACCTCTCCGGCACGGTGTCGGGGGAGGGCCGTAACTTGGCCGGACGGATCGTCTCCAGCAGCGCCGGGTCGGCGACGACGGCCCCCACGTGCGGCCCCGACCACTTGTAGGCGCTGGTGGCGTAGAAGTCGGCGCCCAGCGCCCGCATGTCCACCGGGCCGTGCGGGGTGGCGTGCACGCCGTCCACGTACAGCAGGGCGCCCGCGCGGTGGGCCAGCTCGGCGATGGCGGCCACGTCGGGACGGGTGCCGAGGATGTTGCTGGCCGCCGTCACCGCGACGACCTTGGTCCGCTCCCCGATCAGGTCGGCGTACTGGTCGACCGGGAGCTCGCCGGTCACCGCGTCCACCTCGGCCCAGCGGACGGCGGCGCCCGTCTGGGTCCAGGGGCGCACGTTCGCGTCGTGGTCCAGCCTGGAGACCACCACCTCGTCGCCGGGCCCGGTCAGCGCCCTGGCCAGCCGGTACGTCAGCGTCGTCATGTTCGGGCCGAGGATCACGCCGTCGGGACGGCCGCCGACCAGGTCCGCGACGGCGGCACGGCAGGCGGCGACGATCTCGTCCGCCCGGTGGCTGGCGGGGAACGCCCCGCCCACGTTGCCGAGCCCGGCCCGGTAGGCGGCGGAGATGGCGTCGATCACCGGCTGCGGCGTCTGGGTGCCGGCCGCGCCGTCAAGGTAGGCGAAACCATCGGAAAGCGCGGGATAGGAGGAACGTACGGACTCCAGGGGGAAAGGCATGATAAGTAGATGCTCACCCTCAGAGACCTCAACCGCGCCACCTTGGCCAGGCAGCACCTCCTTGCCCGGCACGAGGGCCGGCCGGCCGACGTCGTGCACCGGCTGGCCGGGCTGCAGGCCCAGGAGCCGCGGCCGCCCTACGTGGGGGTGTGGACGCGGCTGGCCGGGTTCCGGCGCGACGACCTGCACGCCTCGCTGCACGCCGGCGGCCTGGTGCGGGCGACGATGATGCGGGCCACGCTGCACCTGGTGACGGCGGAGGACTTCGTGTCCTTCCGGCCGCTGCTGCGTCCCATGCTGGCCGCCGCGGCGCGCCGGTTCGAGGGCGTCGACTTCGAGGCCGTCGCCGCGGTCGCCGACCGGCTGCTCGCCGACGGCCCGCTCACCTTCAACGAGCTGCGGCCCCTGCTGCTGAAGGAGTTCCCCGGCGCCGACGAGCGGGTGCTCGGGTACGCCGTGCGCATGATGACGCCGCTGGTCATGGTGCCGACGCAGGACCGGTGGAGCTTCCCGCGGGAGTCCGCCTTCGGGCTGCCCGGCGTCGAACTGGACCCGGCGCCCAGCATGGAACGCCTGGTCGAGCGGTACCTCGCCGCGTTCGGCCCGGCCACGCCCGCCGACGTCCAGACCTGGTCGGGACTGGGCGGGATGCGGGCCGTCATGAAGGGGATGGAGCTGGACAGGCTCGCCGACGAGACGGGACGCGAACTGTTCGACCTGCCCGGCGCGCCGCGGCCGGGCGGCGACGTGCCCGCGCCGGTGCGCTTCCTGCCCGACTTCGACAACCTCGTCCTGGGGCACGCCGACCGTACGCGGGTGCTGGCGGACGAGTTCAGGCCGCTGGTCGCGACCAAGAACCTGCGGATCAAGGCCACGTACCTGGTGGACGGGTTCGCGGCGGGGACCTGGCAGATCAAGCGGTCCGGCAAGAAGGCCAAGCTCCTCATCAGCCCCTTCGCCGCCCCGACGCCTCTGGACGTCCTGGAGGAGGAGGGGCTGGCGCTCCTCGCCTTCGCCGAACCGGACGCGACCACCTACACCCTCGAACACACCCCACCCAACTGACCACCCCGCCCGGAGCAGACTGTGGGCCTTGGGCACGATGGCGTCGCCGCCTCTGTGGTGCTGGTGAAATCGAGGTGCCGGAGCCGGGTGTGCCTCCCTAGCCTCGGCCCCATGCCTCACGAATCCGCCCTGTTGAACGTCATCGATGTGGAAGCCACCTGCTGGGACGGACAGCCGCCGCCCGGCTCCGTCAACGAGATCATCGAGATCGGCCTCACCGTCGTGGACGTGCCGGCGCGGCGCCGGGTGTCCCGGCACCGCATCCTGGTCCGCCCTGTCCGATCGGCGGTGAGTGACTTCTGCACGGAACTGACCGGCCTGACGCAAGCCGAGGTGGAACGGGGCGTCACCTTCGCCGAGGCATGCCGGGTCCTTGCCGAGGAGTACGACGCCGGGCAGCGCCCCTGGGCGAGCTGGGGCGAGTACGACCGCCGGCAGTTCGCTCGGCAGAGTCGGGCCGACGGGGTGGCCTACCCGTTCGGTCATCCAACGGAACGCACCCACACCAACGCCAAGGCCGTGTTCGCGGCGGCGTACGGGCTGCGCCGGAAACCCGGCATGGACCACGCTCTGCAGATCGCCGGACTGCCGCTCGAGGGACGCCATCACCGCGGCGAGGACGACGCGTGGAACATCGCGGCACTCGTCCTCGACCTGTTGGGCCGCGGGGCATGGCCGGCCCTCTAGAGCCTGGTGCGACTGACCCCGTTGCGGCGTTGTGTCGGCGTGATCTCGTAGACTCCCCGGCCACGTCGTCGAAGGGATTGCCGTGGAAGACCCGACAGGTGTCGCAGCGCTGACCGAGATCCTGCCTCCAGATCTCGGCGCGGACGAGGAGATCGACTGGTCGGCAGCAGAGGCGCGGTGGGGCACGCGGTTCCCGCGTGACTACATGTCCTTCATGTCCGTCTACGGCGCCGGCTCGTTCGCCGAGGTCGTCATCCTCATGCCGTTGCCCAAGGAGTACATCCAGTGGGACCCCGGGACCTTCGAGGAGGAGACGAAGAACGCCCGTCACACCTGGGAGATGCTGGGCGGTCAGGAAGGTCTCGACATCGACCCGAACGACATCCTCGCCTGGGGCGTCACGTCGGGCCCCGACATCCTGTGCTGGCTGACCACCGACCCCGACCCCGACCGGTGGCCCGTCCTGGTCTGCGGCCGGCACACCCGCGAGGACTTCACCCTCTTCCCCTGTGGCATGGTCGAATTCCTCCGCACGCTGCTCCTGGACGAGTACGACCCCTACCCCCTCAGCGTCGACCTGCGTAACGCCTCGCCGCGCTACGTGCACTGGCTCGAAGAACAGAGGCGCTGGAAAGCGGAAATGGACCCCGACCTCGGTTCGCCACGATCGGCCGACCAGTAGGGCCCGTGCAGCCGACGCCCGCGTCTGCGGGTAGGCGCGTCGGTGATCATGTCGGGGCCGGAGTCTGTCGGGAGGGGTGCAGGGTGGCGGGGTCGGTGGGGCCGGCGGCAACGCCGGACGATGTCCTGCGGGCGCGGGACGAGACGGCGATGAGCCTTCCAGCTCCGCTGGTGGCGCTGTGGAGCGTGAGGGACGGCCTGCACACGGAGTCCGGGGTCGCGGTGTACTCGGCGGGGGACATCGGTGAACGCAACGCCACCTACGAAGTGGCGAAATATGCACCTGGATTCCTCCTCGTCGGCGATGACAGCGGTGGCCGCGGATTCCTCCTGCGTGCCGATGACCCGGGCTCCGCCGTGTTCTCCTCCGGTCTGGGCGATCTGGAGCCCGCGTATTTCGACGTCGTGGCCGCGGACTTCGCGTCCTGGATCGAATCGCTCGGTCCTGTCCCTTTCTGCTGACCATCGGGGAGTCGCTGTGACCGGGGGAAAAGGCTTCGCGATGTGAGTGCAACGGGTGGCAGGGTGCGATGCATGGCACCCCAGTACGAGATCCGCGCAGACTACGACGCTGACACGATCGTGGTCTACCAGGCATACGCACCTGCCATAGCCGACGCCGCGCTGCGCGCGGGCCGCTTCGTTGCGCCGTTCTCGTTCCACAGGATGACCTGGATCAAGCCCTCGTTCCTGTGGCTCATGCATCGCAGCAACTGGGCCCGCAAAGCCGGTCAGGAGCGCATTCTTGCAGTGCGGATGACCCGGCGGGGCTGGGAGGAAGCTCTGTCCCGGGCCGTGCTCACGACCGCGGATCCGGCGGCTGTGACCCGGGCAGCCGTACATGTCCAGTGGGACCCGGAACGTTCGTCGCGCGGAGCGGCGCTGAACCACTACAGCATTCAGGTCGGCATCGGCCGCGACCTGATCCGCACCTTCACCGACGACTGGATCGTCAGCCTCACCGACCTCACCCCGCAGGTCCGCAAGGCCACGGCATTGACACAGACCGGGCACGCCGCCAAGGCCCAACGGCTGTTCCCCGCCGAGCGGGTGTATCCCCTGCCGCGAACGCTGGAACGCCTCCTTGCCCCGGGCAGATGACGGCCGACCGAAGACGCTGGACGACTACGCGAGGCGGTTGGACGGGCACATCGGCCGCGAGCTGAACCCCGACGGCCCGCCCAGGGATCAGCTGCCGCCCTTCTTGCGCGAGTAGACCTGCTTGGCGGGCGGAGCCGTCACACGCACCTTGCCGCCCCATCTGGTGTAGCGGGACTCCACGGTGATCACGTCGTCGCCCACCAGGCTCTGCACCCGGTGCTCCGCGGCCGGGTGCGAGGTGACGAGCCGTTGTGGCAGGTTGTCGGGGCCCAGGGTGAGCTCGAAGGCGAACGCGCGGTCCTTGCTCTTGGACATGGCGGAGGCTCGGTACCAGGGGGAGGCCCGCCACAGTTCGGCCCGGCTGATGTGGCCCTTGAACGTACGTCCTGACTTCGTGCCGGACTTGATGAGGGCCTGGAGGGTCGCGGGTTCGGCGGGTTCACCAGCTGGCTGTAGAGCCCGCTGATCCCGCCAGGGAGCGGCCTGTCGTACCTGAGCCAGGGCTTGCCCGACGGAACATCGCCGTTGAGCGCGCCGCCCTTGTTGTAGCTCACCTTGCCCACGGTGATCGTGCGTTCGTCGCCCAGCAGGGCGTCGAGGGAGTTGAAGATCCCGCCTTCGTGCGGCGTGTACGTCGCCTTGATGTCGGAGGCGACGATGACACCCAGGCCGCCCTTGACCGGCTTGCCGAACTGCAGCACGCCCTCGCGCCGCAGAAAGGCGGTCTTGCCGGAGAGGTCGACGTAGGACGAGGTGTCGGTGAACGTCACCCCCTGCCCCGTCCTGGCGCGCCGACGTGCCGGGCCAGGACGAGGTCCGGCGCGCACGGCTTGGCTAGGCGAGGCCGAGGTCCCGCCGCACGCGGGCGTAGTGGCGGCCCGGCAGCAGGCTGCCGACCGCCCACGGCTGGTTCTTCGGCATGCGCCTGCCCAAGCCCTCCAGCAGGCGCTGCGCGCCGGTGAGGTGGCCGCCGTGGTAGAGCGCCGCGCCGAACAGGTGCGCGGCGTCCAGCGCCCTTGGATGCGGCCGGGCGCCCTCGCGCCACTTGTCGGACGCCGCCACCAGCGGGCCGGCCACCTCAGGGTCGCCGAAGTAGCCTTCGAGGATCTCCCGCGCCGTACGCTCCGATTCGCCGATCAGGCCCCACGCGACTTCGAAGTGGGCCAGCGCCAGCGTTGCCGTCACCGGGTCGCCCGGGGGCGCCGCGTCCGCCGTGCGGCGGGCGAAGGCCAGCACCTCGTCGTCGGAGCCGTACCACTTGCCGCACAGCACCTGGACGCGGGTGTAGTGGCCCAGATACAGGTGCGGAGCGCGGGCGGTCAGCTCCGTCCAGAGGCGGTCGAGCTCCTGCCGGCCGGCCTGCGCGCCGAGCGCGTGCCACTGCAGCCGCTCCCACGGAACGGGATCGTCCGGACGGGCCTCGGCGGCCTGCCGCAGCGGGACGGCGGCGTCCGCCAGCACCTCGTGGAAGCGGGCGAAGCGCTGATCGCTCACGTACGTGGCGTAGGAGGCGCCGCGGATCGCCCATGCCTGCCTGATCCGGGCGGCGCCGAGCCAGAGCAACGCGTCGGGGTCGTCGCCGGCCAGCCGGAGCAGCGCCTTGGTGTGCGCACGGGCGGCGATCCCCAGTTGCTCGACGCGCAGCGCACGCACCTCGTGGTCGTCGCGCGCCCGGCGGACCAGCTCCAGGCCCGGCTCCAGCCGTCCGGCCCGCACCTGGCGCAGCGCCTGCTCCAGCGCGGGATCCTCCCACGACCGGCCCGCACGCATCCGCGAGGTCTTGTCGAGCAGCTCGGCCGCGGCCGTGATCACCCGTATCAAGGACATCCGTGATCAATACCGCACGTGATCATGGTGTCGCAACAGCGTCAGTGGCTGGTGCCAGGCACCTCGTAGGGCACCGGACGACGTTGTCTGGGCCGGTGCAGCCGGGTTCCAGACAATCCACCAGCCGCCAAGACTGAGCCTGACACGCCTACTGGGGCGTGCTCCTCATCGAGCCGTGAGAGGCAATCCGTGATCAATAAAATGCCGCTTCGACGTCTGACCGCCGGTCTGGGCAGCGCCGTCGTAGCGCTGGGTGGTGTCGCCGTGCTGTTCACCGCGACTCCCGCAGTGGCCTCGGCCGGCACGGCCACCGCCCTGATCTTCAAGTGCAAGTACGACGGCAACGTCCGCAGCTCTCCCCGGCTCGGACGGCCCAACTTCCTCTTCACCTGCTATGTGGGGACGCAGATCTACCCGCGCTGCTGGGTTCGTGGGGACTACAGCGGCGGGGACAACCGCTGGTACACCTGGCGTGGCGGCCAGGGCCAGCCGGACCGCTACATCCACTTCAGCCAGGTCTCCAGCGAAGGAGACGGCGGCGGCATGATCCAATGCCCCTAGTGCATCGAGACAACCAGCGGACCAGTGCCGGTGCACCTGCCATCAGGCGGCGAAGCCGTGGTTGACCAGGTGTTGATCCGGAAGGGCGCGTCGGATGACGCAACCGGGGTTGCCGTCGACGTCCGTGTCGTACCCGGACGGCAGCACGCGCACCCGAGGTCCGAGTTCCTGTCCGAATGCGGCCCCCCCGACGATCGCCCGGCGGGCCTCGCGTTCCAGCACCCGAGCGCCATGGCGGCGGACGTCATCGAGGGTCCTGATCGCCGGCGTCTTCGCAAACGCGTGGCGACCGGCTCTCACCGAAGCGTGCGGGTCGGACATCGCGATCAGAGGCGGGGTGAGGGGGCGGGCGTCTTCTGGAGTGCCGTCGGCCGGCGGGGGTGGTGGCGAGGGGACGGGGTTGGGGGCTGGTCAGGGGGCGGATGGCGCCGGCGGGGAAGCGATGATCGGGTGTTCGTCGAAGCCACGTTCGAGGAAGTGTTGGGTAGCCTGGTCAGAGACGGCCCTGCCAGGCCCCGCTTCTTCCGTTCCCTCATGCCCTGAAGGTCCCGACGCCTATCGGCCCGCTACGTTTTCCCGCCGGCCCTGCCCGCAGGCCGGCTCAGTCACTGAGCGTCCACCCAACGCGAGCGAGGAGAGAATTTTGTCCCAAGCAGCAGAGGTTCTCGAACTGGACGACACCATCGCCGACGGTGGCACGGCCGTCGGCGCCGACTCGGTCAAGACCTATCTGAAGGAGATCGGGCGCGTCCCGCTGCTCACCGCCGAGCAGGAGATCGAGCTGGCCAAGCGCATCGAGGCCGGCCTGTTCGCCAGGGAACGGCTCGACAGTGAGCCCGGCCTGTCCTCCGACCTGCGTGCCGACCTGGAGTGGATCGCCGACGACGGCCTTCGTGCCAAGCGCCGCATGCTGGAGGCCAACCTCCGGCTCGTCGTCTCCATCGCCAAGCGTTACACCGGCCGCGGCATGCTCTTCCTCGACCTGATCCAGGAGGGGAACCTCGGCCTGATCCGGACGATCGAGAAGTTCGACTACCGGCTCGGCTACAAGTTCTCCACCTACGCCACCTGGTGGATCAAGCAGGCCATCACCCGTGCCATGGCCGACCAGGCCCGGACGATCCGCATCCCCGTGCACATGGTCGAGCTGATCAACAAGGTGGCCCGCGTGCAGCGCCGCCTGCAGTCCGACCTGGGCCGCGAGCCCACTCCCGAGGAGATCGCCGCCGAGACCGATCTCGACGTCGAGCGGGTGTCGGAGGTCCAGAGCTACGGCCGGGAGCCGATCTCCCTGAGCACGCCGCTCGGCGAGGAGGGCGACAGCGAGTTCGGCGACCTGATCGAGGACACCGAGGCCGTCTCCCCGGCCGACGCGGTCTCGTTCACGCTGCTGCAGCAGCAGTTGCACAGCCTGCTCGACCAGCTCTCCGAGCGCGAGGCGGGCGTGATCACGATGCGCTACGGCCTGGCCGACGGCAAGCCCCGTACCCTCGACGAGATCGGCCGCGTCTACGGCGTCACCCGTGAGCGCATCCGGCAGATCGAGGCCAAGACCATGTCCAAGCTGCGACACCCCTCCCGGGCCATGGCGCTGCGCGACTACCTGAGCTGACCGCCCGATCCCGGGAGCGGCAGTACGCCGCTGTCCGAGCCGATCGTTCGCGCCCGGGAGCAGCATCACGCGACACGCCGAGCAGGGCTCGCCGTGTGGACGTGGAGCGTCACCGCCTTGTCGACCGAACCGACCGCCGCGCCGCCGGCGAGACCAGCGACAGGCACGACCTCCGTCCGCCCCGGCGACGGCCCCCGGGCATCCGCGTGCCGCGAACTGCGACGAGGCGCCCCGCCACCCACCGGCGGGGACCACGGGAAACCGGCGAAGCCCGGAGGGGGCCTGGGGTGGGAAAGAGGGGGTAAAAGGGGGCTCTGGAGTGTGTGGAGCTCAAGGCGGGCCGGTTGGGCCGGACCTACTCTGCCCAACGTGAAACGCTCCCGTACGAGCCTCGTCCACCAGGCCGCATACGCGTTCCGGCACCCCCACAGGATCGCCCCCCACCTGCGCCGGCTGGCCCGCGACACCTGGTTCCGGCTCCGCACCCACGACCACGTCACCTACTACCGCGCCGTCATGAGGTCCGACACGGCCCGCGACCCCGAGGGCGCCGTGGGGTCGCACAAGCACCGGCGCTGGCTGGCCCTGGGACGCATGCAGTTCGACTACCTGGTGGAGCACGGGCTCAAGCCCGACTGCCGGATGCTGGAGATCGGCTGCGGGAACCTGCGCGCCGGCCGCCTGTTCATCGGCTACCTGTTCACCGGCAACTACTACGGCATCGACATCTCGCCCGACATCCTGCTGGCCGCCCAGGACACGATCGAGAAGCACGCCCTGCAGGACAAGCTGCCGTACCTGGCGCCGGTGCGCGACCTGCGGCTGGCGTTCCTGCCGGACGAGTACTTCGACGTCGTCCACGCCCACAGCGTCTTCTCGCACTCGCCGATCGAGGTCATCGAGGAGTGCTTCGCCAACGTGGGCCGGGTCATGAAGCCGGACGGCTGGTTCGACTTCACCTTCGACCGGACCGAAGGCAAGGAGCATCACGTCCTGCGCGAGGACTTCTACTACCGCACCGAGACGCTGGTCGAGCTGGCCCGCCAGTACGGACTGAAAGCGACGTTCATGGACGACTGGGAGCAGTCCCCACATAAACAGTCGAAAATCCGTATCACCCGGCGATAACCTCCCGGAGAGTGAGAGACCTTCGCCTGCTGCCCAAGGCCCACCTGCACGTCCACCTGGAGAGCACCGTACGGCCCGCGACCGTGCGCGAACTGGGCGGCCCGCCCGAGCCCGAGGGCAGGTTCACCAGCTTCCGCGAGTTCGCCGACCAGCGGGCCAAGGTGCGCGACCTGCTGCGCACCCCCGAGCACTTCCGGCGCGTCGCCCTGGAGTTCTGCGAGGACGAGGCCGCCCAGGGCACCCGCTACGTCGAGGTCACCTTCACCGCCGCCGCCCACGGGGAACGGCTGGGCGCCCCGGAGATGCCGCTGGAGGCGGTGCTCGACGGCCTGGCCGAGGGCAGGCGGTACGGCATCGAGTCCCGGGTGCTGCTCGACCACTCCAGGCGGCGGCCCCTGGAACGGCTGTGGCGGACGTACGAGCTGGCCACCCGCCACGACGAGGTGATCGGCCTCGGGCTCGCGGGCGACGAGGCATATCCGCTGGCCCCCTTCGCCGAGGTGTTCGCCGCGGCCGGGGACGCGGGCCTGCACCTGGTGCACCACGCGGGCGAGGCGGCCGGGCCGGCGAGCATCCGCGAGGCACTGGACCTCGGCCGCACCGAGCGGCTCGGCCACGGCATCCGGGTGCTGGACGACCCGGCGCTGGTGGCCGAGGTGCGCGAGCGCGGCGTCCCGCTGGAGGTCTGCCCCACGTCGAACGTCCTGCTCGGGCTGGTGCCGTCGCTGGCCGAGCACCCGCTGCCGCGCCTGCGCGAGGCGGGGCTCGCGGTCACGGTCAACACCGACGGCGAGACGGCGCTGGCCGACGAGTACCTGCGGCTGCGCGAGGTCTTCGGGTACGGCGACGACGTCCTGGCCGAGCTGGCCCGCGCCTCGATCAGGGCCTCCTTCGCCCCGGACGCCCTCAAGACGGACCTGCTGACCGCCGTCGACGCCTGGCTCCACTGACCCGTCCGGCCTCCGCCGGGCACGGCGATCTCCGTCACATCGTGGAATAGTTGGCGAATCGACGACCGTTGCGAACGGAGGTGGCGCGAACGCCACGCCAGTGGCAGCCCGTGGCATTGACGGGCCGGGGCCGACCGCCCGACCGAAGGAGCAGCGTTTGCGCACCGACTCGGCAGACTTAAGACTCAGGACCGCGTCGGCGGTCTACCCGGCGGGCATGCTGGCCCCGCCGCCGCGCACCCTGATCGACATCCTCGACGAGACCACCCGCCGCCACCCCGACGCGCCCGCGCTGGACGACGGCGCCGTGTGCCTGGACTACCGGTCGCTGCGCGCCGAGGTCGACCGCGTCGCCGCCGAGCTGGCCGCGGCCGGCGTCGGGCGCGGTTCCCGGGTGGGCGTGCGCATCCCCTCCGGCACCGCCGAGCTGTACGTCTCCATCCTCGCCGTGCTCGCGGCCGGCGCCGCGTACGTCCCCGTGGACGCCGACGACCCGGACGAACGCGCCGAACTCGTCTTCGCCGAGGCCGCCGTGGACGCCGTGCTCGACGGCGGCCCGGCCACGCCGGTCCGGCAGGCGGCCACGCCCGAGCGGCCCACCCCGGACGACGACGCCTGGATCATCTTCACCTCCGGCTCCACCGGCAGGCCCAAGGGCGTCGCGGTGACGCACCGGTCGGCCGCCGCGTTCGCCGACGCCGAGGCCGGGCTCTTCCTGCAGGACCGGCCGCTCGGCCCGGGTGACCGGGTGCTGGCCGGGCTGTCGGTGGCCTTCGACGCCTCCTGCGAGGAGATGTGGCTGGCCTGGCGGCACGGCGCCTGCCTGGTACCCGCGCCCAGGGCGCTCGTGCGCACCGGCATGGACCTGGCCCCCTGGCTGGCCGGGCAGGGCGTCACCGCCGTCTCGACCGTGCCGACGCTGGCCGCGCTCTGGCCCGCCGCGCACCTCGACGGCATCCGGCTGCTCATCTTCGGCGGCGAGGCGTGCCCGCCCGAGCTCGCCGAACGGCTGGCCGTGCCCGGTCGCGAGGTGTGGAACACCTACGGGCCCACCGAGGCGACCGTGGTGGCCTCGGCCGCCCGCCTGACGGGGGAGGGCCCCGTACGCATCGGGCTGCCCCTGGACGGCTGGGACCTGGCGGTCGTGGACGGCGCGGGCGAGCCGGTCGCCATGGGCGAGACCGGCGAGCTGATCATCGGCGGCGTGGGCCTGGCCCGCTACCTCGACCCGGCCAAGGACGCCGAGAAGTACGCGCCGCTGCCGTCCCTGGGCTGGGAGCGCGCCTACCGCAGCGGCGACCTCGTCCGCGCCGAGCCGGAGGGCCTCGTCTTCGCCGGCCGCGCCGACGACCAGGTGAAACTGGGCGGACGCCGGATCGAGCTCGGCGAGGTGGACGCCGCCCTGAGCGCGCTGCCCGGCGTCACCGGCGCGGCCGCCGCCGTCCGCACCGCGGGCGGCGGCCACCAGGTGCTCGTCGGCTACGTCGTCACCGGGCCCGGCTTCGACGCCGGACGGGCCCGCGAGCTGCTGGCCGGGTCGCTGCCCGCCGCGCTCGTGCCCCGCCTGGCCCCCGTGGACGCCCTGCCCACCAGGACCTCCGGCAAGATCGACCGGGACGCGCTCCCGTGGCCGCTGGACGGCCCGGCAGCTGCGGACGCCGCCTTCACCCCGGCCGAGGCGCTGCTGGCCGCGCAGTGGACCGAGATCCTCGGCGTGCGCCCGGAAGGGCCCGAGTCGGACTTCTTCGCCGACGGCGGCACCAGCCTGGCCGCCGCCCGCCTGGTCTCCGTGCTGCGGGCCACCCACCCCGACGTGGCCGTCGGCGACGTCTACGCGCACCCGACCCTCGCCGGGCTGGCCGAGCTGCTGGCCGCCAGGGGCGGGACCCACGCCCCCGCGCACGCCGCGGCCGCCCCCATGCCCGGACGCGCCGCGCTGGCGCAGATCGCGCTGATGATCCCGCTGCTCACCGTGGGCGCGCTGCGCTGGGTCGTGCCGCTGGCCGCGCTCGGCAACGTGCTCGCCCCACCATGGGCGCCGCGGCTGTCGTGGTGGTGGGTGACGCTGGGCGCGCTGGCGTTCGTCACCCCCATGGGACGCATGGGCCTGTCGGCGGCGGTCGCCCGGCTGCTGCTGCGCGGCGTGCGCCCCGGCGCCCACCCGCGCGGCGGCGGCGTGCACCTGCGGTTGTGGTTCGCCGAGCGGTTCGCCGAACGGCTCGGCGTGCCCGACCTGGCCGGCGCGCCCTGGATGGCCTGGTACGCCCGGCTGCTCGGCGCCACCGTCGGCCCGGACGCCGACCTGCACTCGCCCCCGCCGATCACCGGCCTGCTCAAGCTGGGCAGGGGCGCCTCCGTCGAGCAGGAGGTCGACCTCGCCGGCCACTGGTACGACGGCGACGTGCTGCACGTCGGCGAGATCCGCATCGGCGCGGGCGCCACCGTCGGCTCCCGCTCGACCCTGCTGCCCGGCGCGCGCGTCGGCAAGAACTCGCAGGTCGCCCCCGGTTCCGCGGTGGCCGGGACGGTCCCGTCGGGCGAGCGCTGGGCCGGCGTCCCGGCCTTCCGCCAGGGCAGGCCGCGCCGTTCCCGGCCGGCCGAACGCGCCGCCCGCTCCGGCCCGTGGGTCGCCCTGTACGGGGTGAGCGCGGTCGTGCTCAGCCTGCTCCCGGTGGCCGCGGCCGGTGTCGCGCTCGCCGTCCTGGCCGCCTTCGCCGGGGACGAGCCCACGCTCGGCGGCGCGCTGGCCGCCGCCCTGCCCGCCGTACCGTTGGCCACGGTCGCCGGCATGGCCGCCTTCGCGCTGGTCACGCTGGCGGGCGTCCGGCTGCTCGGCCTGGGGCTGCACCCCGGTCACCATCCGGTGCACAGCCGTCCGGCCTGGCAGGCGTGGGTCACCGGCCGGCTGATGGCCTCGGCCCGGGTGTGGCTGTTCCCGCTGTACGCCAGCGTCCTGACGCCCGTCTGGCTGCGGGCGCTCGGCATGAAGGTGGGCCGCGGCGCCGAGCTGTCCACCGTGCTCGCGCTGCCCACGATGACCTCCGTCGGCGACGGCGCCTTCCTGGCCGACGACACCATGGTGGCCCCGTACGAGCTGGACGGCGGCTGGATGCGCCTGGCCTCGGCGCGGATCGGCAAACGCGCCTTCCTCGGCAACTCCGGGATGACCGCCCCCGGCCGCAAGGTGCCCAAGGACGGCCTGGTCGGCGTGCTCTCGGCGACGCCCAAGAAGGCCAAGTCGGGCTCCTCGTACGTGGGCATGCCGCCCATGAAGCTGCGCCGCACGGCCGAGGAGGCCGACCGCAGCAGGACCTACGACCCGCCCGCGCGGTACAAGGCGGCGCGGGCGCTGGTCGAGGCGTGCCGGGTGGTGCCCGCGATGGGCGTGGTCGCGCTGGCCGTCCTGGCCGTGGCCGCGTTCGAGTGGCTGGCCGCCGGTTACGGCTTCGCCGTCGCCGCCGCGCTGGGCGGGCTGGTCGTGCTGGCCGCCGGGGTGCTCGCCGCGGCGGTCGCGACGGCCGCCAAATGGGCGCTGGTCGGCCGGATCTCGGCCGGGAACAGGCCGCTGTGGAGCTCGTTCGTGTGGCGCAACGAGCTGGCGGACAACTTCGTCGAGGTGCTGGCGGCGCCCTGGTTCGCCCAGCCCTGGCTGGGGACCGCCCCGCTGAACGTGTGGCTGCGCTCCCTCGGGGCACGCATCGGACGTGGGGTCACCTGCGAGACGTACTGGCTGCCGGAGGCGGATCTGGTGACACTCGGCGACGGCGCGTGCGTCAACCGGGGATGCGTGCTGCAGACGCACCTGTTCCACGACCGCGTCATGAGCATCGACACGGTGACGCTGGAGGACGGCGCGACGCTCGGCCCGCACGGCGTCGTCCTGCCCGCCGCGCGGGTGGGCGCGGGCACGACGGTCGGGCCGGCGTCCCTGGTCATGCGCGGCGAGGTGCTGCCCGGCGGCAGCCGGTGGTTCGGCAACCCCGTCTCGGCGTGGCGATGACGGCGTACTTCCCGGGGCACGGCGACCACCGGTACGCGGTCGAGCACTACGACCTGGCGCTGCACTACCGGATCGGGGCCAACCGGCTCGACGGCACGGCCCGCCTGACGGTCTCGGCCGCCGAGCCGCTCGGCGACCTCGGCCTCGACCTCGGCCACTTCCGCGTCCAGGGCGTCACGGTGGACGGCCGGGCAGTCCGCCACACGCACGGCCAGGGCAAGCTGCGCCTCACCCTGCCCGGACCGCTGGCCGCCGGGGGGCGGGCCGTCGTCGAGGTGCGGTACGCGGGCACGCCCGTCCCGGTGCGCAGCCCGTGGGGCGGGCTCGGCTGGGAGGAGCTGACCGACGGCGCGCTCGTGGCCGGTCAGCCGATCGGCGCGCCCTCCTGGTTCCCGTGCAACGACCGGCCGGACGACAAGGCGTCCTACCGGATCTCGGTGACGACGGCGCCGGCGTACCAGGTGATCGCCAACGGCGTGCTCGCCGCCAGGCGGCGGGCGTCCGGGACCACGACGTGGGTCTACGAGCAGGCCGAGCCGATGGCGACGTACCTGGCCAGCGTGCAGATCGGGCGTTACCAGCTGTCGGAGGTGGGCGGCACGCGGCTGGCCCACCCCGCGCGGCTGGCGGCCCGCGTCCGGCACGACTTCGGCCGCCAGGGCGAGATGATGGCGCTGTTCGGCGACCTGTTCGGGCCCTACCCGTTCAGCGGCTACACCGTCGTCGTGGCCGACGACGACCTGGACATCCCGGTCGAGGCGCAGGGCATGTCGATCTTCGGCAGGAACCACGTCGACGGCGCGCGCGGCTGCGAGCGGCTGGTCGCGCACGAGCTGGCCCACCAGTGGTTCGGCAACAGCCTCACCGTGGCGGGGTGGAACGACATCTGGCTGCAGGAGGGGTTCGCCACGTACGCGGAGTGGTTGTGGTCGGAGCGCTCGGGCGGCCCGCCCGCGGACGAGCACGCGCTGCGCTGGCACCGCAGGCTCGCCGCGCTGCCGCAGGACTTCGTGCTGGCCGACCCCGGCCCGGCCACGCTGTTCGACGACCGCGTCTACAAGCGCGGCGCGCTCACCCTGCACGCCCTCCGCCGGGCGGCCGGCGACCAGGCGTTCTTCACGATCCTGCGCTCCTGGGCCGACAGCCGCCGGTACGGCAGCGTCACCACGCGGGAGTTCGCCGCGCACGCCGAACGGCACGTGCCGGCCGGCGCGCTGCTGACGGCGTGGCTGCACGACCGGCCCCTGCCGCCGATGGCGGGCGGCGCCCTGACCCGCGACCGCGGCGCCTGACCCACCCCGCGCCGCACACACCGCGCCGACCTGGTCGGACGGTCGCCGGGGTGGCGCCTCGGGGACGGGCGCGTGCGCTCATAGCCTGGTCACATGGTGACCCGGCTCGCGACCTGCAACCTGTGCGAGGCCATGTGCGGCCTGCGCGTCGACCTGGACGGCGACCGGATCACCGGCATCCGCGGCGACGAGGACGACCCGCTGTCGGCCGGGCACCTGTGCCCCAAGGCGGTGGCCCTGCAGGACGTGCGCGAGGACCCCGACCGGCTGCGCCGTCCCGTGGTCCGCACCCCGGACGGCTGGCGCGAGGTCTCCTGGGCGGACGCGTTCGACCTGGTCGCCGCCCGGCTGGCCGGGACGCGCATCGTGCACGGCCCCGACGCCGTGGCCGTCTACCTCGGCAACCCGGTGGTCCACAGCCTGGGCGCGCTGACGCACGCGCCGCCGTTCGCCCGCCTGCTGGACACCCGCAACCGCTACTCCGCCGCCTCCCTCGACCAGCTCCCGCACCAGTACGTCGCCCGCCACCTGTACGGCAGCCAGTGGCTGCTCCCCGTGCCCGACATCGACCGCACGGCCTACTTCCTGGCCTTCGGCGCCAACCCGGCCGTCTCCAACGGCAGCGTGATGAGCGCGCCCGGCGTCGTCCGGCGCATCCGCGACCTGCGGGCCCGCGGCGGCCGGATGGTGCTGTTCGACCCGCGCCGCACGGAGACCGCCCGGCTGGCCGACGAGCACCACTTCGTCCGCCCCGGCACCGACGCCGCGCTCATCCTGGCCATGGTCGGCCTGATCATCGCCGGTGGCGCCGCCCGTCCCGCGCTCTACGTGGACGGGCTCGACCGGCTGGCCCCGGCGCTGGAGGCGTTCACGCCCGAGCGGGCCGCGGCCGTCACCGGCGTGCCGGCCGAGGTGATCACCCGGATCGCGGCCGAGTTCGCCGCCGCCCCCACCGCCGCCGCCTACGGCCGGATCGGCGTGTCCACCCAGCGGTTCGGCACCCTGTGCCAGTGGGGGATCCAGCTGCTGAACCTGGTCACCGGCAACCTCGACCGGCCCGGCGGCACGCTGATGAGCAGGCCGGCCGTCGACCCGGTGCGCAACCGCCTGATCGACCCCGGCCACGAGGGCAGGTGGCGGAGCCGGGTGCGCGGCCTGCCGGAGTTCGGCGGCGAGCTGCCCGCCGCGGCGCTCGCCGAGGAGATCCGCACGCCCGGCGAGGGGCAGGTGCGGGCGCTGGTGACCATCGCCGGCAACCCGGTGCGCTCGGCCCCCGGCGGGCACGAGCTGTCGCGGGCCCTGGCCGGGCTCGACTTCATGGTCAGCCTCGACTTCTACGTCAACGAGACCACCCGGCACGCCGACGTCATCCTTCCGCCCACCGACCTGCTCGAACGCGACCACTACGACCTCGTCTTCAACCTGGTCGCGGTCCGCGACCACGCCCGCTACACCCCGGCCGTGCTGCCCAGGACGCCCGGCGCCCGGCACGACTGGGAGATCCTGCGCGAGCTGGCCCGGCGATACCGCCGCCTGGTCCGGGCCGGCTCGCTGTCCGACCGGCTCATGCTGCGGCTCTCGCCGGAGCGGATCGTGGACCTCGGGCTGCGGGCGGGGCCGTACCGGCTGAGCGTGGCGCGGCTGCGCCGCCACCCGCACGGGCTGGACCTGGGCCCGCTCAAGACGAGCCTGCCGGGCCGGCTGCGCACGCCGGGCCGCCGCGTCCAGGCCGCGCCGCCCGTCCTGCTCGACGGGCTCGCCCGCGCCCGCGCCGAGCTCCTCGCCCCCGCCCCCGCCACCGCCCGCGCCGGGCTGCTGCTGATCGGCCGCCGGCACCTGCGCGACGACAACTCCTGGCTGCACAACTCCGCCCGGCTGGCCAAGGGCCGCCCCCGGCACCACCTGCTCATGCACCCCGACGACCTGCGCGCCCGCGGGCTCACCGACGGCGCGCCGGTCCTGGTGCGCTCCCGCAGCGGCGAGGTGACGGTGGAGGTCGGCGCGAGCGAGGACGTCATGCCCGGCGTGGTCAGCCTGCCCCACGGCTACGGCCACGACCGGCCGGGCGTGCTGCTGTCGGTCGCGACCACGCTCGGCGGCGCCAGCGCCAACGACCTCACCGACCCCCACCTCCTGGACGAGCTCACCGGCACCGCGGCGCTCAACGGCGTGCCCGTCACCGTCGAGCCGCTCAGGTGACGGGCACGATCTCCGCGCGGGTCAGCACGCCGTCCTCGACGGTCAGCAGCCCGAGCGTGCCGTGCGGCTGGCGGCGGCGGTCGGTGGGGGAGCCCGGGTTGAAGATGCGCAGCCCGTCGCCCGACTCGTCGAGCGGGATGTGGGAGTGGCCGAAGACCACCAGGGCGGCCTCGGGGAAGCGGCGGCGCAGGCGGGCCAGACGGCCCTTGGCGGGTCCGCTGTCGTGGATCATCCCGATCCGCAGGCCCTCCAGGGTCAGCTCCAGCGTCTCCGGCGCCACCACGTCGGGGCCGTCGTTGTTGCCCTTCACCACGTGCACCGGGGCGTAGGCGGCCAGCTCGTCGAGCACCGGGCGCACGCAGACGTCGCCGGCGTGCAGGATGACGTCAGCCCGACGCAGGTGCGCGGCCACCCGGGGCGGGCAGGTGCGCCACCGCCTGGGCGCGTGGGTGTCGGACAGCGCCACCACGTTCATCCAGGAGTCATGCCCGATCCGCGGGCAGATCCTCCAACCAGGCCCGCCAGGCCGGAGCCTGGTGCGCGGGGTCGCCGAACAGCAGGTGCATGGCGAGCATGCTGCCGCCCATGCCCTGGACGAACCGGTAGAGGGCATCGGGGGTGCGGACGCCGACGCTCTGGGCGTTGCGGAAGTAGACCACGCCCTGGACCGGGGGCAGGCCGGGCGGCGTGAGCCGGACGGTGTCGCCGGGCTCGGGGCGGCCGCCGAGGGCGGCGTACAGGGACCGCCAGGCGCGCGGCCAGTCGCCCACCGGCGGGCCGGACTCGGTGAGCGGGGTCGCGGTACGGCCGGCGAAGTGGCCGAGGTACTCCGTCAGCGTCGCGAAGAACAGGGCCAGGCCCGTGGACATCGCCTCGTACTCCTGCTCCCAGTCGTCGCCGGGCAGGAAGCCGCTGGTGACCATGCGGACCAGGGTGCTGCCCTGGCCGCGGCCCTCCAGCAGGAACTCGTAGGCCACGAAACGGCCGTCGGGGCCCGGGACGCCGGAGTGGGCGAAGCGCTTGAGCGGATCTTCGGCGGTCACCCTGGACTCGGGCAGCTCGGCCCCGGCGAAGGCGGTGCGGATCGCGCCGCCCTCGACCTCGTTGCGGCCCATGAACCACGAGTCGATGCCCGGCCCGGTGGTGATGGCCTCCCACACCTGCTCGGGCGTCGCCTCGACCATGGACTCGAGGGGGATCTCGAACTCGTGCCCCACCTCAGGAGCCCTTCTTCACGGACGGGTGCACGGCGACGATCAGACGATGATCCCGCCCGCCTTCCGCGGACTCGTCATGATATTTGCTGACCAGCGAGGTCACGCACTGCGCCAGCTCCTCGGCGAACGCGGCCCGGTCGGCGGCCGAGGCGAAGCGCACCTCGCCGTCGATGGCGAACGTGGCCACCTTCTTCTGCGCCTTGGCCGCGCCGGTGATCAGCGTGCCGACGTCGCGGACGAGCTGCGCCGCCAGGGCCAGCAGCCAGCGCGCCGACAGCCGGTCGGGGGACCGGGCGGGATCGGGCTGCACGGCGGCCAGAGCCGTGGGGGAGATCACGAAGGAGGCGGCCGTGGCCTGCATGACGCGCTCGGTGACGTTGCCCTTCCTGCGCTCCTCGACCAGCTCGACCAGCCCGTGGCGTTCGAGGGTGCGCAGGTGGTAGTTGACCTTCTGCCGGGCCAGGCCCACCTTGGCGGCCAGGGACGTGGCAGAGCCCGGCTCGACCAGCTCGGCCAGCAACTTCGACCGCATCGGGTCGAGCGACGCCTCGGCGGCCGCCGCGTCTTCGATCACTGCCACTTCGTGCATGCCTGAACGATCGCACCGAAAAAAATCGTTGTCAAGCCAGCCGGGCGGCCTTGCCCTCCAGATAGCGCTGCTCAGGCAGACTGAGCGTACGCCGGGCCGCCTCGCGGAAGGCCAGCGCCGCCCCCTCCGCGTCGCCCTCCATCTCCAGCAGGTGGGCGCGGACCGCGGCCAGCCGGTGGTGGCCCGCGAGCCGGTCGTCGCCGGCCAGGCCTTCGAGCAGGTCGAGCCCGGCCCGCGGGCCGTGCACCATGGCGGCGGCCACGGCCTGGTTGAGCCGCACCACCGGGTTGTCCTCCAGCCCGGCCAGCACGCCGTAGAGCGCCAGGATCTGCGGCCAGTCGGTCTCGGCGGACGTGGGCGCCTCGTCGTGCACGGCCGCGATCGCCGCCTGCAACTGGTACGGGCCCAGCGCGCTGGTGGCCAGCGCCTTGCTGACCAGCTCGACGCCCTCCTCGATCAGCCGCCGGTCCCACGACGAGCGGTCCTGCTCGGCCAGCGGCACCAGCGAGCCGCCCGGCCCGGTGCGCGCCGCCCGCCGCGCCTCGGTCAGCAGCATGAGCGCCAGCAGCCCGGCGACCTCGCCGTCGCCGGGCAGCAGCCGGTGGACGAGCCGGGCCAGCCGGATCGCCTCGCCGGTCAGCTCGGGCCGCTGCAGGTCGGGCCCGGAGGTGGCGGTGTAACCCTCGTTGAAGATCAGGTAGAGCACGTGCAGCACCACGCGCAGCCGCTCGGCCCGCTCCTGCTCCGGCGGCGGCCCGAACGGCACCCCCGTGGACCTGATGCGCTGCTTGGCCCGGCTGATGCGCTGGGCCATCGTCGCCTCCGGCACCAGGAACGCCGCCGCGATCTGCGCCGTGGTCAGGCCGCCCACGGCCCGCAGCGTGAGCGCGAGCTGAGAGGGCTCCGAGAGCGACGGGTGACAGCACAGGAACAACAACGTCAGCGTGTCGTCGCCGGACGGCGTGCGCTCCTCGCCCGGCGCCGGCTCGACGAACTCGTCGGCCGGGACGGCGACCGCCGCGCTCTCCTCCCGCCGCCGGCGCGCGCTCTCGCTGCGGAAGTGGTCGATGACCCGGCGGGAGGCGACCGTGATCAGCCAGGCCCGCGGGTTGTCCGGCACGCCCTGGTCGGGCCACTGCACGGCGGCGTCGAGCAGGGCCTCCTGGACGGCGTCCTCGCAGGCGTCGAACTGCTCGTAGCGGCGGACGAGCACGCCGAGCACCTGCGGCGCCAGCTCGCGCAGCAGCCCTTCGATCACTCCGCCACCTCGTCGATGACCGGCCGCACCTCCATGGCGCACAGTCGCGCGTCCGGCCAGCGCGCGGCGATCTCGGTGGCCCGCTCGACGCTCGCGCAGTCGACGATCAGATAGCCCGCCAGGTACTCCTTGGCCTCCAGGAAGGGGCCGTCGGTGACGGCGGGCACGCCGTCGCGCACCATCACGGTCTTGGAGGAGGCGGGGTCGCCCAGCGCCTGGCCCCCGGCCAGCTCGCCGTTGGCCTCCAGCTCGGCCATGAGCGCGTCGACCTCGGCCATGACCTGGTCGAAGCCGTCGGCGACGGCCTGCTGGGCGGCGGGGTTGCTGTAGATGAGCAGCATGTATTTCACCTGCCTCATCCTAGGGTTCCGGGAAATCCGGCCGGGCCAGGCCGGGCGGGCCCGGCCGGTCGCAGCCCTGCGGGACGAGGGTGCCGGGCTGCCGGTCGTGGGCGGTCCGCACGCTCATGTGCAGGCGTAACCGGGAGCCCCGCGGGCTCTGGTCGAGCTCGACGCGGTCGCACAGGTGCTGGATCAGCCACAGGCCGAAGCCGAACCCCGCCGAGTGGGCGCGGCCGTGTTCGGCCGCGGCCAGGTGGGCGGCGCTGAGCCGGCCGGCCTCGTCCGCGATCTCCACCATGACGCCGCCGGCGTCGGTGCGGGCCAGCACGGTGCCGGTGCCGCCGCCGTGGTCGAGGACGTTGGTGACCGCCTCGTTGACCGCCAGCACGAAGTTGTCCAGGCGCTCACCGGACAGCCCGCCGCGGCCGGCGTGGTCGCGCACGAGGCCGCGGATGGCGTCGAGATCGGTGCTGATGGGACAGCGTAGCTCCGGTTCCATGCCCATGGTCTGATCAGTCCTGCCTGGGTGTGGCGTGGCGGGAAACCCGGCTTTGGTTGCTTACCAGACCGGAGCCCGGCAAACTCCCGGGCCGCCCGGCCGCGGCGCGGACGGTTACTGGAGGCGGGCGCCGATGATGCACGTGTCGTCGTCGGTGTCGGAGTTGCTGTGCGTCAGGAGGTGGTCGAGGCGCTGCTCCAGGGTGGCCGCGGGATGCCGGGCGGTGTCCAGCAGCCGCTGCTGGGACTCGTGCAGGTTGACGTCACGTCGTTCGATCAGGCCGTCGGTGTACATGAGCAGGATGTCGTCGGAGGCGAGCTGCACGTGCGTCTCCTCGTACTCGGCCTCGGCGACCGCCCCGAGCAGCAGGCCCTTGGTCATGTCGAGCTCCCTGGCCTGGCCGTCGCGGACCAGGATGGGCGGCAGGTGCCCGGCCCTGGCGTAGCGCAGCACGCGGGTGCGGGGGTCGAACAGCCCGCAGATCGCGGTCGCGGTGACGTTCGCGGTCAGGTGGTGGGCGACCAGGTTGAGCCAGGTCAGCAGCTGGCCCGGCCCGGCGCCGGTGGCGGCCAGTGCCGCGCAGCGCGTTGCGCAGCACGACCATGCCGGTGGCCGCCTCGATGCCGTGCCCGGCGACGTCGCCGACCGACAGCAGGATCTGCTTGGTGGGCAGCACGACGGCGTCGTACCAGTCGCCGCCGACCAGGTGCTCCTTCTCGGCCGGCCGGTAGCGCACGGCGATCTGCAGGTCGAACGCCTCCAGCGGCTCCCGGCTCGGCGGCATGATCGCCTGCTGGAGCTGCAGGGCCAGCCGGTTGCGCTCGGCGGCCTGCTGCTCGGTGTGGGCGAGCTGGTCGCGGGTGGCGGCCAGCGCCACCTCTGTCCAGTGCTGGGAGGAGATGTCCTGGTAGGCGCCGCGGATGGACAGCAGCAGGCCGCTGTCGTCGAAGACGGGCTCGGCGACCACCCTGATGTGCCGTACGGTGCCGTCGGACCGCTGCAGCCGGTAGGCGGTGGAGGCCGGACGGCGGTGGTGCAGCACGGCCCGGACGAACCGGCCGATGGCCACGGCGTCGTCGGGGTGGGCGTGCGTGGCCAGGCGTTCCAGCGGGATGGGCGGCTCGTCGAGGGACATGCCGTACAGGTCGTGGAGCTGGGCGCTCCAGACGATCTCGCCGGTGAGCAGGTTCTCCTCGAAGCCGCCGATGCGCCCGAGCCGCTGGGCGTGCTGGAGCAGGTTGGCGAGCTGGGCGTCCTGGTCCTGGAGCCGCCAGATGAGCAGCACGCCGTCGCCGAGCCGGATGATCGCGATGCCCGCGACGGTGTGCAGCGGGATCTGGTCCACCAGGGCCGTGATCGTCATCTTCTCGGCCCTGAAGGTCTCGCCCGTGGCGTGCACGTGCTCGATCCTGGCCAGCAGCGCGCCCTCCTCGGCGGCCAGCGGGTACGCCTCCAGGAACAGGCTCCCGACGACCTCGCCGCGCGGCCGCCCGGCGGGGTCGAGGAAGCGCGGGTTGGCGTGCACGATGCGGAAGTCGGTCAGCCGGCCCTCGGTGCCCAGCTGCGGGCGCAGCACCAGCGCCGCGTCCGGCATCGCGTCGGCCAGGTCGATCAGCTCGGGCAGGACCTGCGGCTCGTGGACGGCCTGGTCGGTGGTCTCGAAGGTGTGGGCGCACAGGTCGGCCAGCACCTCGATCTGCTTGACGACCCGCGCGTCGGGCCGCGGCATCGCGTGCGGCCAGCCGATCTCCAGCACGCCCAGGATCCGGCCGCCCGTCCCGGCGGGCGCGGTCGCCCGCGCGCCGGGGGTCTGGCGCTGCCCGATCGAGGGCAGGCCGACGGCGGCCAGGTCGTCCAGCCACACCGTGCCACGGGCCAGCAGCGCGCGGCGGGCCGGTGTGGCGACGCCCGGCGGCACGTAACGCCAGCGCCTGGCCTCCTCGTCGGCCAGCCCCGCGTATCCGGCCAGGGTGAGCGACGCGTCCGGCCCGGCCTCCCAGATGGCGACCGTCGTCGCGCCGAGCGCGGACAGGGCGTGCTCCAGCAGCGACTGCGCCACGGCCTGCGCGTCGGTGGCGGTCAGCGCCCCGTTCTCGGCGGTACGCAGCCGCACCGCCACCTCCGCGGACTCCTCGGCGCGGGCCGAGCTCAGGAAGTCGCGGGCGGCCTCGCTGATGCGGTCGTGGGCGGCCTGGTTGATGATGTCGGCGGCCAGTTCCAGCTGCGTCACCCCCGCCTGGTCGGCCAGGGTGGCGAGCTGCCTGGCGGCGGCGGCCAGGCTGCACTGAAGGCGCTCGACCAGCACGCCCTTGGCCACCTCGACCAGGGCGCGGCCCTCGGCGGCCCGCTGGGCCTCCAGGATCTGGCTGTGCAGGCGGTCGACCGTCGCGGCCAGGCGGCCGAGATTGGGCGGCTCGGTACGCTCCGGCGGCACGGCGGCCGCCGGATCGTGCGGGTGGTGCACTGCGTTGCTCCTTGGGGGGACGGGTCAGGCGCCGAGCCAGTGACGGATGCGTTCGACCAGATGGTCGGCCTCGACCGGCTTGGTCACGTAGTCGCTCGCGCCGGCCGCCAGCGCCTTCTCCTGGTCGCCCGGCATCGCCTTGGCCGTGACCGCGATGATGGGCAGGTCGGCGTACTGGGCCATCGCGCGGATGCGGGCGGTGGCGGTGTAGCCGTCCATCTCGGGCATCATCACGTCCATCAGCACCAGGTCGATCTGCGGGTGGGCGACGAGCGTGTCGATGCCCTTGCGGCCGTCCTCGGCGTGCAGCACGTCGATGCCGTGCACCTCCAGCATGCTGGTCAGCGCGAACAGGTTACGGGCGTCGTCGTCGACGATCAGCACGGTCCGGCCCGTCAGCGAGGTGTCGATCTCGGCCCCGGAGAGCTGGTTGACGTTCCCGGCCCGGATCAGCGGCAGCACGTCGCCGGGCTGGTCGGCGGTCAGGTGCAGGGCGATGCGCTCGCGCAGCTCGTCGAGGCTGGACAGCAGCTCCAGCGGCTGGCCGCCCTCGCGCGTCTGCAACGGCACCGCCTGCTGGGAGCTGGCCCGCCAGTTGTTGTAGGCCAGGACCGGCACCGAGTTCAGGGCCTGGTCGCCGTCCATGGCCTCCAGCAGGCGGTAGGCGCTCTGGTCGGGCAGGTCGAGGTCGAGCACGATGCAGTGGCAGGGGTCGGCGGCGAGCGTGGCCGCGGCCTCCTGCGCTCCGGCGGCCGTGACGATCTCGATCGTCTCGTCCTTGCTCAGCGCCAGCTCCGTCACCACGCTCTCGGCCACGTGCGAGAGCAGGCCCTGCGGCCGCTCCTCGATCACGAGCAGGCGGCGCGGCTGCGGCTGGTGGGACCTGGCCGGAGCGGCCGCCTCCTGCTCGGGCGTGGTGACGCGGGCGGCCTCGACGACGACCGAGGGGTTGGCCAGGGCCTTCTTCGGGGAGAGCCCGATGAAGTCCGGCCGGGCGATCGGCAGGTAGAGGGTGAACACGCTGCCCTGGCCCGGCGTGCTCTGCGCCCCGATCGCGCCGCCGAGCAGGTGGGCGATCTCGCGGCTGATGGACAGGCCGAGGCCGGTGCCGCCGTACTTGCGGCTGGTGGTGCCGTCGGCCTGCTGGAACGCGCCGAAGATGGCTTCGAGCTGCTGGGCGGCGATGCCGATGCCGGTGTCGACCACCCGCAGGGCGATGGCCGCGCCGTGCTGGCGCACCGAGGCCGGCAGCTCGTCCTGGGCGGCCGGCTCGATGCGCAGCTCGACGCTGCCGGTCTCGGTGAACTTGACCGCGTTCGACAGCAGGTTGCGCAGCACCTGGCGCAGCCGCGAGTCGTCGGTCACGACCTCCACCGGGATGCCGGGGGCGTTCGTGATCGTGAAGTCGAGGCTCTTCTGCGACGTCATCGGCCGGAACGTGGCCTCGACGTAGTCCAGAAGCTGGCGCAACGGCACGCGTTCGGGGTTGATGTCCATCTTGCCCGCCTCGACCTTGGACAGGTCGAGGATGTCGTTGATCAGCTGGAGCAGGTCGGAGCCGGCCGAGTGGATGATCTCGGCGTACTCGACCTGCTTGGCCGTCAGGTTGCGCGTGTGGTTCTGGGCCAGCAGCTGGGCCAGGATGAGCAGCGAGTTGAGCGGCGTGCGCAGCTCGTGGCTCATGTTCGCCAGGAACTCGCTCTTGTACGTCGAGGCCAGCGTCAGCTGGTGGGCGCGGTCCTCCAGCTCCTGCCTGGCCTGCTCGATCTCCAGGTTCTTGGTCTCGATGTCCTGGTTCTGGCGGGCCAGCAGCGTGGCCTTCTCCTCCAGCTCGGCGTTGGAGCGCTGGAGCTCCTCCTGCTGCTGCTGCAACTCCTCCGACCGGGCCTGCAGCTCGGCCGCGAGCCGCTGCGACTCGGCCAGCAGCTCGTCGGTGCGGGCGTTGGCGACGATCGTGTTCAGGTTGACCCCGATCGTCTCCATGAGCTGGTCGAGGAAGGCCCGGTGGACCGGCGTGAACGCCTGCACCGAGGCCAGCTCGATCACGCCGAGCACCTGCTCCTCCACCACGATCGGCAGCACCACCACCGAGGCGGGCTCGATCGTGCCGAGACCGGTCGAGATCCGGACGGAGCCGGAGGGCACGTCGTCGACGGCGATGACCCGGCGGCTGCGGGCGGCCTGGCCGACCAGCGCCTCGCCGAGCCGGAACCTCGTGGGCCTGCCGGGGTCGGCCGGGTAGCCGTAGGCGCTGATGAGCTGCAGCTCGTTCTCCTCGGCCAGGAAGAACGCGCCGTACTGGGCGCTGACCAGCGGGGCCAGCTCGTTCATCACCAGCTCGGCGACGGCCGCCAGGTCGCGGTGGCCCTGCATGAGACCGGACATGCGGGCGAGGTTGGACTTGAGCCAGTCCTGCTGCTCGTTGGCGGTCGTGGTCTCGCGCAGCGACTTGACCATCGAGTTGATGTTGTCCTTCAGGTCGGCCAGCTCGCCCTCGGCGTCGACCGTGATCGAGCGGGTCAGGTCGCCGGAGGTGACCGCGCTGGTGACCTCGGCGATGGCGCGCACCTGCCGGGTCAGGTTGGCGGCCAGCTCGTTGACGTTCTCCGTCAGCCGCTTCCAGGTGCCGGACACTCCCTCGACCTCGGCCTGGCCGCCGAGCCGTCCTTCGCTGCCGACCTCGCGGGCCACGCGGGTGACCTCGGCGGCGAAGGAGGACAGCTGGTCGACCATCGTGTTGATGGTGGTCTTCAGCTCAAGGATCTCGCCGCGGGCGTCGACGTCGATCTTCCTGGTCAGGTCGCCCCTGGCCACCGCCGTGGTGACCTGGGCGATGCTGCGCACCTGGTTGGTCAGGTTGTCGGCCATCGAGTTGACGTTGTCGGTGAGGTCCTTCCAGGTGCCGGCCACGTTCGGGACGCGGGCCTGGCCGCCGAGCTGGCCTTCGGTGCCGACCTCGCGGGCCACGCGGGTGACCTCGTCGGCGAACGCGCTCAGCGTGTCGACCATGGTGTTGATCGTCTGGGCGAGCGCCGCGACCTCGCCCTTGGCCTCGACGGTGATCTTCTGCGACAGGTCGCCGCGGGCGACGGCGGTGGCCACCTGGGCGATGCTGCGCACCTGGCTCGTCAGGTTCGAGGCCATGACGTTGACGTTGTCGGTGAGGTCCTTCCAGGTGCCCGACACCCCTCGGACGGTCGCCTGGCCGCCCAGGTTGCCCTCGGTGCCCACCTCACGCGCCACCCGGGTCACCTCGTCGGCGAAGGCCGACAACTGATCGACCATCGTGTTGATGGTCTCCTTCAGCTCCAGGATCTCCCCACGCGCATCCACCCGGATCTTCTGCGTCAGATCACCCTTGGCCACCGCCGTGGTCACCTCGGCGATACTGCGCACCTGCGCCGTCAGATTGTCGGCCATCACGTTGACCGACTCCGTCAACGCCTTCCACGTACCCGACACACCCTTCACATCGGCCTGACCACCCAGCCGCCCGTCCGTGCCCACCTCACGCGCCACCCGCGTGACCTCGTCGGCGAACGACGACAACTGATCCACCATCGTGTTGAGCGTGTTCTTCAGCTCCAGGATCTCCCCACGCGCCGACACCGTGATCCGCTGGGACAGATCACCCCGCGCCACCGCCGTGGCCACCTGCGAGATGTTCCGCACCTGATCGGTCAGATTGCCCGCCATGAAGTTCACCGAGTCGGTCAGATCACGCCAGGTGCCCGCCACCCCCTCCACCTCGGCCTGACCACCCAGCTGACCCTCGGTGCCCACCTCACGCGCCACCCGCGTCACCTCGTCGGCGAACGACGACAACTGATCCACCATCGTGTTGACGGTGTTCTTCAGCTCCAGGATCTCCCCACGCGCATGCACCGTGATCTTCTGCGACAGATCACCCCGCGCCACCGCCGTCGTCACCTGCGCGATACTGCGCACCTGATCGGTCAGGTTGCCCGCCATCGCGTTCACCGACTCGGTCAGGTCCTTCCACGTGCCCGACACCGCCGGCACATCGGCCTGACCACCCAACCGCCCGTCCGTGCCCACCTCACGCGCCACCCGCGTCACCTCGGAGGTGAACAACGACAACTGATCGACCATGCCGTTGAACACCGAGGCGATCTCACCCAGCAACCCGTCGGCATCCTCGGGCAGACGAGTACGGAAATCACCGTCACGGACCGCCGTCAGCCCGCCGAGCAGCTGACGCAGCCGAAGCTCGCCGACCTCGGCGCCCCCGGACGCGGAACGGGAGCCACCGGTCATCGCTTCGCTCATGTCACCCTCGTGTCCTACGACGTGTCAGGACTGTCCTGCCGGTGACCTCGCGAACGGCCCCAATCAGGAGGCCATGATCGAGGTCACTGACGGAACAGTCGTGGTTGTTGGTCATCCGGATTCTAGAGCCGGCACTCATGATCTTCAGCCCCGAACGCCGAGATGCGGCGCGGGCCACTCACGACGACTCGCGGAGACTGCCGGGGCGCTGCGCGCCCATCGCGGCCACGGCGTCGCCCACCTGAGCGTGGACGGTCAGCGAGGACCACACGCCGGTGACCTGGAGCACACGCGCGGGCAACTCCTGCACGCCGGCCAGGCGAAGGACGCCGCCCCCTTCGAGCACCGCGGCGTTGAGGCGTAACAACACGTGCAGGCCGCGGCTGTCCATGAAGGTCAGCCCACCCAGGTCGAGCACCATCCCCGCCCCGGGCCGCAGGTGCCGTTCGGTGAAGGACTCCAGCCGCGGTGAGTTGGAGGAGTCGAGCTCGCCGATCACGGTCACCAGCACGCCGCCGGGCAGGTCGCGGCAGCTCATGCTCAGAGGCGTCACGCTTTCACCGGAGGCCGGGCAGCACGAAGGCCCGTCCGGCCGGAACGGCAGGCGGACGGGTGCGGCGGCCGACGAAGGAGGTCAGGCATCACAGACCGGCGGTGGGATCGGCTCGATCACATGTCCGACGCGGTCGCCCGGAGGGCGCGGCCACCCCGACTGTGCTGCCTCTCGATCGCCTGGCCTGCGGCTATGCCCTCGCCGCGGACGCGCCATGTCGCCGCTACGGCCGGGACTCAATCGCGATCATCTCCTCCGTGCCGCGGCGATCGGTGCTCGCCTCCAACCCTTGAGCCTTCAGCGGTGGCGGGTCAGCACATGAGACGAAGAATCCGGCTCACTCCTGTCCATAGAACGAAACGGGCACCAGAGGATCAATCGCGGCGAGGCTCGGCCGAGGAGCGGAGGGTGTCGCCGGGCGAGCAGCCGAAGGCGGCCCGGTAGAGCTGGGCGAAGCGCCCGGGGTGGAAGAAGCCCCAGCGGGCGGCGACGGCGGTCACCGTGGTGGCGGGACCGCCGGCCTTCAGCTCGGCGTGCGCGCGGGCCAGCCGGGCCTGGCGCAGGTATCCCAGCGGGGTGGTGCCGAGGTGCCGGCGGAAGGCGTACTGGAGGGCGCGGGCGCTGACCCGGGCGGCGGTGGCGATCTCGTCGATGCCGATGGGCAGGTCGGCGTGGTCGTCGATGAAGGCCGTCGCCCGGCGCAGCGCCTCGGGACGGATGGCGCCGGGGGCGGCGTCGTCGGCGTTGGTGGGCAGGGTGGTGAGCACGCTGGCGGCCAGGAGCTGCCCGGCGGTGGAGACGACCAGCGGCTCGGCGGCCAGCTCGGGGGCGGCCAGGACGTCGTCGCGCAGATAGGCGAGCGTGCGCCGCAGATGGCGGCCGGCGGCGGCGGAGACCGGGCGGTGCCCCACCAGCCGGACCGGCTCGGCCCGGCGGCCCGGCAGCGTGCCGGCCACCTGCTGCAGCAGCGCGGGGTCGAACATGATGATGTCGTAGCGCGAGCGGCGGATCTCGCCGGCGTAGGGCAGGTCGTGCGGGGCGAACAGCACCGTGTCGCCGGGGCCGAAGAGCTCGTCCGGCCCGCCGGCGACCTGCTGGGCGATGGTGCCGGTCTCGACCGCGCACAGGCACACCTTGCCGAGCGGGTTGACGTCGTAGCTCATCGCGTATTCGAGGTGGAGCTGGTCGATGCTGACCGAGCCCATGACCTGGCGCGAGATCCGGGTGCGGGGGTTCTTCACGTCGGAGCCGATGCGCATCTTGGCGTATGCCTTGCTGAGGAACTCCTCCGTCTGGCCGATGTCACGGCTGTCGAAGACCTCTGGGTCCATCGGACCACCTCTTTCCGGTCGGTGAGACCGCGCCTGCCGCGGCCCGTGCCGATTTTCGCAGGCACCTACGACAACGGCTGGACGAGGACGGGACAGGGCCCCCTGCCAGGGACGATCCGTTTTTGGTATACCATTTTCCGGGTGACTTCCTGGACGATCTCCAACGTGCGCCCCTGGGGCGGCGCCCCCGTGGACCTGACCATCGCCGGTACCCGGATCGCCGCCGTGCTCCCGGCCGGGACCACCCCGCCCGCCGGCGAGCTGATCGACGGCCGCGGCCTGCTGGCCCTGCCCGGCTTCGTCAACGCCCACGCCCACGTCGACAAGAGCTGGTGGGGCCGGCCCTGGGTGTCGTACGGCGGCGTGGCGACCACGCAGGGCCGCATCGAGCACGAGCGCGCCGAACGGGACAAGTACGGCATCCCCGGCGTCGACGGCACGGTGGCGGTGCTGCGTGAGTTCCTGCGGCACGGCACCACGGCCACCCGCACCCACGTCGACGTCGACCTCGGGGTCGGGCTGCGCGGCATCGAGGCCGTCCGCGAGGCCGTGCAGCGGCTCGACGGGGCGATCGAGGTCGTGATCGTGGCCTTCCCGCAGGACGGCGTCATCCGCCGGCCCGGCGTGCTCGACCTGCTCGACCAGGCGGCGCAGGCGGGCGCCACCAGCATCGGCGGCATCGACCCCGCGACCATCGACCGGGACCCGGTCGCCCAGCTCGACGGCCTGTTCGAGATCGCCGAGCGCCGCGGCGTCGGCCTGGACATCCACCTGCACGACGGCGGCGAGCTCGGCGCCTTCCAGTACGAGCTGATCATCGACCGCACGCTCAGGACCGGCCTTCAGGGCAAGGTCACCGTCTCCCACGGCTTCGCCCTCGGCGACCTGGCCCCCGAACGCCGGCGCGGCCTGCTCGACGACCTCGCCGCGGCGGGCATCTCCTGGGCGACGGTCGCGCCGGTGCGCACCGCGCCCCTCCCGTGGCGGGGCATGGCCGAGCGCGGCATCGGCCTCGGCCTCGGCACCGACGGGATCAGGGACCTGTGGTCGCCGTTCGGTGACGGCGACCTGCTGCGCATCGCCCTCGGCTTCGCCCGGCTGCACGGGCTGCGCTCCGACGACGAGCTCACCGCCGCCGTGGAGCTGGCCACGAGCAAGGCGGCGCCGTTCGTGCACCGGGACCGGCACGACCTCGTCGCGGGGGCGCGGGCCGACGTCGTGCTCGTCGACGCCGAGAACGTGCCGGACGCGCTCGTGCGGGTGCCGCCGCGGGCGCTCGTGGTCGCCGGCGGCCGGGTGGTCGCCCGCGACGGCGAAGTGCTCCTGGGCGCCTGACCCACGCGGGGTCAGGGACCGCCGGATCGCCGCCGGTCGGCGTGCTCCCTGATGAGCCGGCCGCTGGTCGCCCCGTGCCGGGCGACCAGCTCGCCGACGCGGGTCACGTCGCGGGCGGCGATCGCCTCGAAGAGCTCGCGGTGCTCGTCGGCGACCACCTGGAGGTCGTCGTGCCGGCCGAGCAGCCAGCGCATCCGGCTGCGCAGCACCTGCCCCAGCTCGACCAGCAGGTCGTTGCCCGCGATGGCGGTGGCCGTCTCGTGGAAGTCGGCGGCGGCCCGCCGGGCGCGGATCGCGTCGCCGGCGCGCGCCGCCCGCAGCTCCGCGTCGAGGTCGGCGCGCAGCCGCCGCAGGCCCTGCGCGTCGTGCCGCCGGGCGGCGAGCTGGAAGGTGACGGCCTCGAACGCCGAACGCACCTCCACCAGGTCGGCGACGTCGCGGGCGGTGAACTCGCGCACCACGGCCCAGGTGCGGGGCCGCAACGTGACCAGCCCCTCGGCGGCCAGGGTGGCCAGGGCGTCGCGCACCGGCACCCGGCTCACGCCGAGCTCGGTGGCCAGGTCGCGCTCGACGAGCTTGCTGCCCGGCGGGCGGACGCCGTCGAGGATGTCGTCGCGCAGCCGCCGGATGACGCGTACGGACTCGGGCTCGAACCCGGCTCCTGCCACCATGCCCCTCAGTCTCCCACCGGCGCCGGGCCGTCGGCGTCGTCGGCGTCCTGCCCGGTGTCGAGGCGCCGTGCCTGCTGCTGGAGGTGGGCGAGCATGACCTTGCCCGCGGGCGTCAGGGCGCGGGCCCCGGGCAGGGTGGCGCCGACCGAGCGGCGCACCGACGGCAGCGGCACCTGGAGTTCGAGGAGCTGGGGGTCTGTCCTGACGAAGAGCGCGGGCAGCGCGGCGATCATGTCCGTGCCGAGCAGCAGGGAGCGGATCGTCAGGATCGAGGTGCACTCGGTGCGGTCGGGTGGCAGCGGCAGCCCGTTGCGGTGGAACACCTGCTCCAGCTCCCGCCGCAGCGAGGTCTGCTCCAGCGGCAGGATCCACGGGTAGTCCAGCAGGCCGGCCAGCGCGCGGGCGTGCGCCGCCGGGTGCCCGGCGCGGGCGACCAGCAGCACGGGCTCGTTGTAGAGCGGGATCTGGCGCAGGTCCGGGCGGTCCTCGATCGGGTTGAGCCGGCCGAGGATCAGGTCGAGGTCGCCGCCGGTGAGCTGGGGGACCAGCGAGTCGAACGTGCCCTCCTTGACGATCACGGTGATGCCCGGCCGCTCGGCCTTGAGCGCGGCGATGGAGCGGGGGAGCAGCACGTTCGTGGCGGCCAGCAGGGTGCCGACGGTGACCGTGCCGGCCGTGCCGTCGGCCAGGCCGGCGATGCGCTCGCCCGCGCGGCGCAGCTCGGCCTGCACGGCGCGGGCGTGTTCGATGAACGCCTCGCCGAAGAGGGTGGGGGTGACGCCGCGCGATCCGCGGGTGAACAGCTCCACCCCGAGGATCTGCTCCACCTCCCGCAGCCCCCGGGTCACGGCGGGCTGGGCCAGGTGGAGGTGCTCGGCGGCGCGCAGGACGCCGCCCTGCTCGGCGATGGTGGTCACGAGCACGAGATGCCGCAGCTTGAGCCGGCCGCTCAGCAGGTCCAGCGGACGAGATATCACGAAATCATCATATGACCAGGGCTAACCTGCCCTATTTCGCTATGTCGGCGGCAACCGGCTGGTCACCCAGGCGTTCGGCGTCGTTGCGGGGGATCACCAGAGCGGCGACCAGGCTGATGACCGTCACCACGGCCAGGTAGGCGGTGATCGACAGCGAGGTCCCGGTCGAGGCGAACAGCGAGGCGGCCACCAGCGGCGTGATGCCGCCGCCCAGCAGCGAGGCGAGCTGGTAGGCCACCGACGTGCCGGAGTACCGGATCGCGACCGGGAAGAAGCTGGCGGTCAGCGTGCCCTGCGGCGCGTGCGTCATGGCCAGCACCGCGCCCATCACCACCATGAACAGCGCGATGAAGGGCTTGTTGCCGGTGTTGACGACCGGCAGGATCGCCAGGGCGCCGGCCAGCAGCACCACCGAGCCCCAGGTGAAGACGGAACGCAGCCCGTGCCGGTCGCCGAGGTGGGCCCACAGCGGCGCGGTCACCAGCCACACGGCGGCGCCGCCGATCACGCAGCTGAGCAGGAACGTGCGCGACAGGCCGGCCGCGGCCTCGCCGTAGCCGAGGATGTAGACCATGAAGATGTAGGCCACCGCGCTGTTGCCGATGATCACGCCGATCGTGTGCACCACCTCGCGCCAGTGGTCGCGCAGCACCACCGCGATCGGCAGCTTGACCGGCTTGCGCCGCTCGACCAGGTCGGCGTAGTCGGGGCTCTCCTCGATGCGCAGCCGCAGGTACAGCCCGACCGCCACCAGCACGATGCTGAGCAGGAACGGCACCCGCCAGCCCCAGGCCATGAAGCTCTCCTCGCCCAGCAGCGAGGACGTGCCGAGGAAGACGGCGTTGGCGCACAACATGCCCGCCGGGGTGCCCATCATCGGGAACGCCCCGAACAGGCCGCGCCGGCCCTTCGGCGCGTGCTCCATCGTCAGCACCACCGCGCCGCCGAGCTCGCCGCCCAGGCCGATGCCCTGGGCGATGCGCATCACCACGAGCAGCACCGCCGCCCACACGCCCAGGCTGTCGTACGTCGGCAGCACGCCGATCAGCGTGGTGCCGATCCCCATGATGAGCAGCGAGACGACGAGCGTGTTGCGCCGCCCGATCCGGTCGCCGAAGTGGCCGAAGACGATGCCGCCGAGCGGGCGGGCGAGGAATCCCACGGTCATGGTGCCGAAGGAGGCGATGGAGCCGGCGACCGGGTCCATGGCGGGGAAGAACTGCTTGTTGAAGACGAGGGCCGCGGCGGTGCCGTAGAGGAAGAAGTCGTACCACTCGATGGCGGTGCCGATGAAGGCGGCCCGCGAGACGCGGCGGGCGGCCAGGCGGCGATCTGTGTCCATCTCTCTGTGCCTTCCGAATGAGGGTACGGAAGAGGATGCACGCTGGTGGTATGCCAGAACGAATACCTATTCGGTCGGCAGGCATAGCAGAACCGACATATAACGAAATAAAGATAGCCAGGCGATATTTCGGTATTGGACTGTTATGGCGAGCTATCAGCAGAATGTCGACCATGAAGCCCGCGCACTACGTCAACGGCGTCTTCACGACGGCGGGGACGGACTTCCCCCTCATCTCGCCCGTCGACGGCCGTACCGTCGGGGCCGTCCCCGAGGCGTCCCGCGAGATCGTCGACGAGGCGGTCCGGGCCGCCCGCGCCGCCCTCGACGGCCCCTGGGGAGCCACCTCCACCGAGGAGCGGTGCGCGTACCTGCGCCGGATCGCCGACGGGATCGAGGCCAGGTTCGAGGAGTTCGTCGAGGCCGAGGCCGCCGACACCGGCAAGCCGCGCGAGCTGGCCGCGACGGTGGACATCCCGCGCGCCGCCGGCAACTTCCGCGCCTACGCCGACCTCGCCTACGGCCGCCCCGAGCGTGCCTACCCCACCAGCGTCCCGGCCTGGAGCGGCAGCGGGCAGGCGCTCAACTACACCGTGCGCCGCCCGCTCGGCGTGGTCGCCGTCATCTCGCCGTGGAACCTGCCGCTGCTGCTGCTCACCTGGAAGGTCGCACCGGCCCTGGCCGCGGGCAACGCCGTCGTGGCCAAGCCGTCGGAGGAGACCCCCTCCACCGCCACCCTGCTGGCCGAGGTGATCGACGCGGCGGGCCTGCCGGCCGGCGCGTTCAACCTGGTCCACGGCCACGGCGCGGGGGCGGCCGGCGAGCACCTGACCGCGCACCCCGGCGTGGACGCCATCGCCTTCACCGGCGCCTCGGCCACCGGCAGCGCCATCATGCGCAACGCCGCCGCGCACGTCACCCCGGTCTCCTTCGAGCTCGGCGGCAAGAACCCGGCCCTGGTCTTCGCCGACGCCGACCTGGAGGAGGCCGTCGAGGGCACGATCCGCTCCAGCTTCACCCACTCCGGCCAGATCTGCCTGTGCACCGAGCGCGTCTACGTCCAGCGCCCGATCTTCGAGGCGTTCACCCGGGCGCTGGCCGAGCGGGCCAGGGGCCTGCGCGGCTACGGACCGATGATCTCGGCGCAGCACCGCGACAAAGTGCTGTCCTACTACCGGCTGGCCGTCGAGGAGGGCGCGACGGTGCTGGCCGGGGGAGGCGTGCCGGAGTTCGGCGACGCCCGCGACGACGGCTTCCACGTCGAGCCCACCGTGATCACCGGCCTGCCGCCGCACGCCAGGACCGTCCGCGAGGAGGTCTTCGGCCCCATCTGCCACGTCGCCCCCTTCGACGACGAGGACGAGGCCGTCCGGCTGGCCAACGACAGCCCGTACGGCCTGGCCGCCACCGTGTGGACCACCGACCTGTCGCGCGCCCACCGCGTGGCACCCCGGATCCAGGCCGGCATCGTCTGGGTCAACTGCTGGAACCTGCGCGACCTGCGCACCCCGTTCGGCGGCGTGAAGGCCTCCGGCATCGGGCGTGAGGGCGGCGAGTACTCGCTCGACTTCTTCTCCGAGCCCGTCAACGTGTGCGTCAAGATATGAGGACAGAAGTGACAGACAACCATCGCGCCGCCGCGGCGCGGCTGCTGGAGGCGTACGCGTCCGGCCGCCCGTGCGAGCCGGTCCGCGACCTGGTCGACGGCCTGGAGGCGGCCTACGCGGTGCAGAGCCTGCTCACCGAGCACTGGCTCGGCGAGGGCAGGCGGATCACCGGCCGGAAGGTCGGGCTGACCAGCAAGGCCGTGCAGGCGCAGCTCGGCGTCGGCTCGCCCGACTTCGGCGTGCTGTTCGCCGACATGGCGGTGCCCGACGGCGAGGAGATCCCGGCCGGCGCGGTGCTCCAGCCGCGCGCCGAGGCCGAGGTCGCGCTCGTGCTCGACCGCGACCTGCCGCACGAGCGTCACACGGTCGCCGACGTGATCGCCGCGACGGCGTTCGCGCTGCCCGCGATCGAGGTCGTCGGCAGCCGCATCCGCGACTGGGACATCACCCTGGCCGACACGGTCGCCGACAACGCCTCCTCCGGCCTGTACGTGCTCGGCACCCGCCCGGTCCCGTTGCGCGACGTGGACCTGCGGCTGGCCGGGATGGTCATCGAACGGCGCGGCGAGCAGGTCTCGACCGGCGTCGGCGCGGCCTGCCTGGGCCATCCGCTGCACGCCGCGGTCTGGCTGGCCGACACGCTGGCCGCGCTCGGCCGTCCGCTCCAGGCGGGCGACACCGTGCTGACCGGGGCGCTCGGTCCGGTCGTCCCGGTGCGGCCGGGCGACGTGCTGGAGGCCCGCATCGACGGGCTGGGCGACGTCCGCGCCGCCTTCGCCGCCGACGACGAGAAGGAGGAGCGGTGAACGCGCTCGCCGAACGCCTGGACGAGGCCACCCTGACCGGCCGCGCCATCCCCCGCCTGACCGACGCGGCCGACCTCGACGTGCCCGCCGCGTACGAGGTGCAGCGCGCCCTGATCGAGCGGCGGCTGGCCCGCGGCGAGCGGCTCATCGGCGTCAAGATGGGCTTCACCAGCCGCGCCAAGATGGCCCAGATGGGCGTGGACGACGTCATCTGGGGCCTGCTCACCGACGCCATGCTGGTGGAGTCCCGGCTCGACACCGCCGGCCTGATCCACCCGCGGATCGAGCCCGAGATCGCGTTCCTGCTGGACCGGCCGGTGCGCGGCACCGCCGACGTGGCCTCGGCCGTCGGCGGCGTCGCGGTCGGGTACGAGGTGCTCGACTCCCGCTACGAGGGCTTCAGCTTCACCCTGCCCGACGTCATCGCCGACAACGCCTCGGCCAGCGGCTTCGGCGTCGGCCCCTGGCGCCGCCCGAAGGACGCCGGCGACATCGGCAACCTCGGCCTGGTCATGGAGATCGACGGCCGCCAGGTCGCCGGCGGCTCGTCGGCGGCCATCCTCGGCCACCCGCTGCGCGCGCTGACCGCGGCCGCCCGGCTGACCAGGGCCGCCGGGATCGAGATGGAGGCCGGCTGGATCGTCCTGGCCGGGGCGGCCACAGCGGCGGTGCCGCTGCCCGCCGGGGCGCACGTACGTGTCGCCGCCGCCGGCCTCGGACACGTGGAGGTGACCACCCGATGAGCGACGCGCTGCTGGTCGAGGGCAAGGCCCGGCCCCGCGGCCGGTTCCCGCACGTCAAGCGGGCCGGCGACTTCGTGTTCGTGTCGGGCACCAGCTCGCGCCGCCCCGACGGCTCCTTCGCCGGGGCGAGCGCGGACGAGCTGGGCACCACCAGCCTCGACATCCGCGAGCAGACCAGGGCGGTGATCGAGAACATCGCCGACCTGCTGGCCGCCGCCGGAGGCGGCCTGGAAGACGTGGTGAACGTGACCGCGTACCTGGTCAGCATGAACGACTTCGGCGGCTACAACGAGGTCTACGGCGAGTACTTCGACGAGAGCGGCCCCGCCCGCACCACGGTCGCCGTCCACCAGCTCCCGCACCCGCACCTGCTGATCGAGATCTCCTGCACCGCCCTCATCCCCCAAAGGAGCCAGGCATGATCCCCCCCTTCAACCTGAACAAGTGGATCGACGAGCACCAGGACCTGCTCAAGCCGCCGGTCGGCAACGCGCAGATCTGGAAGGACGCCGACCTCATGGTGACGATCGTGGGCGGGCCCAACCAGCGCACCGACTTCCACGACGACCCGATCGAGGAGTTCTTCTACCAGCTCAGGGGCGGCATGGTGCTGCGGGTCATGGAGGAGGAGGGCAAGCCGCCGGTGGACGTGCAGATCGGCGAGGGCGACGTCTTCCTGCTGCCGCCGCACGTGCGGCACTCGCCGCAGCGGCCGGTGCCCGGCTCGATCGGCCTGGTCGTGGAGTTCGCCCGCCCGCAGGGCGCGCTGGACGCCTTCGAGTGGTACTGCGTCAACTGCCACCGCCTGGTCCACCGCGCCGAGGTGCAGCTCCAGTCGATCGTCGACGACCTGCCGCCGGTCTTCCGCGCCTTCCACGAGGGCGACCGCACGTGCCCCCACTGCGGCGCCGAGCACCCCGGCAAGGACTGGCCGGACCACCTGCGGCCGGTGGTCCGGTGACGATGATCGACGTGCACGCGCACGTCTTCCCGCGGATCTCCCGCGAGGAGGCCAGGACGCTCGCCGGGGCCGGTGAGCCGTGGCTGCGCGACGGCATGATGATGAGCGGCGAGGACGACTATCGCCCGGTCACGCCGGAGCTGTGGGACGCCGGGGCCCGCGTGGCCGCCATGGACCGCATCGGCGTGGCCGTGCAGGCGGTCTCCTCGACCCCGCTGCTGTTCGGCTACGCGGCCGAGCCGGCCCGTGCCGCCGAGTGGTGCGCCATGGTCAACGAGCGCGTGCTCGACCACTGCGCGCATGCGCCCGACCGGCTGCTGCCGCTGTGCCAGGTGCCGCTGCAGGACGCCGCCCTGGCCGCCAGGACCGTCACCGAGGCCAAGGCCGCCGGTCACCGAGGCGTGCACATCGGCAACCACGTCGGCGAGCGCAACCTGGACGACCCCGACATCGTCGCCTTCCTCGCGCACTGCGCCGAGCTGGACATGCCGGTGCTCGTCCACCCCTGGGACATGCTGGGCGCCGACCGCATGCGCGGCCACATGCTGCCGTGGCTGGTCGGCATGGCGGCCGAGACCCACCTCGGCATCCTGTCGCTGATGTTGTCCGGGGCGTTCGAGCGGCTGCCGAGCTCGCTGCGGCTGTGCTTCTGCCACGGCGGCGGCAGCTTCGCCTACCTGCTGGGCCGGGCCGACAACGCCTGGCACCAGCGCGACATCGTCCGCGAGCACTCGCCCAGGCCGCCGTCGGCCTACACCGACCGCTTCTACGTGGACTCGGCGGTGTTCGACCCGCGCGCCCTGCGGCTGCTGGTCGAGGTGATGGGGGCCGAGCGGGTCATGCTCGGCACCGACTTCCCGTTCCCGCTGGGGGAGCAGGAGCCGGGCGCGGTGGTGCGCGCCTGCGCCGAGCTGGACGAGCAGGGCCGCGCCGCCGTCCTGGGCGGCAACGCTGCCGCCTTCCTGGGGCTCGGGGGATGACGGTCGCCGAGACGCCGCTCGGGGCGTTGCGCGGCGTCCGGGGCGGCGGCGTGAGCACGTTCAAGGGGGTGCGCTACGCCGCGCCCGCCCGCCGGCTCGCCGCGCCGGAGCCCGCGCGCCCCTGGCCGGGCGTCGCGGACGCCCGCACCCCCGGCCCGCCCGCCCCGCAGCGGCCCGGCCGCATGGCCTGGGTGCCGGGCCTGGAGATCGACCCGGCCACGTCGGCCGAGGACTGCCTGTTCCTCAACGTCTGGACGCCCGCCACCGAGGGGCGCCGCCCGGTGCTGGTCTTCCTGCACGGCGGCGCGTTCGTCTTCGGCTCGGGCTCCCAGGCGATGTACGACGGCACCGCGCTCGCCCGTGACCACGGCCTGGTCGTGGTGACCGTGAACTACCGGCTCGGCCTGCCGGGCTTCTGGCACGGCGACGGCGTGCCGGCCAACCTGGCGCTGCGCGACCAGATCGCGGCCCTGGAGTGGGTGCGCGCCAACATCGCGGCCCTCGGCGGCGACCCGGCGAACGTCACCCTGGCCGGGCACTCGGCGGGCGGCACCTGCGTGCTGGCCCTGATGACGTGCGCGCCCGGCCTGTTCGCCAGGGCGGCGGCGATGAGCCCCGTCCCGTACGGGTTCCGCACGCCCGCCGAGGCCGCCGCCTGGACCTCCGTGGCACGCTCGGCGCTCGGCGGCGACCCGTACGCCGTGCCGCTCGCCGGGCTGCTGGCCGCCGAGGAGGCCGCCGTACGCGCCTGCGCCCCGGCCGCGGGGCTGCTGCCCGCCGCGCCCGTCGTGGACGGCGACCTGCTGGCCGTCCACCCGGTGGAGGCCGTCCGCACGGGCGCCGCCGCGCGCGTCCCGCTGCTGGTGACGACAACGGCCGAGGAGACCCGCCTGTTCACCGCGATCGGCCAGGACGGCCTGGACACCGGCGAGCTCTTCGCCGGGCCCGCCCAGGAGCTCGCCGACGCCCATCACGGCCCCGCCGGGCACCACGTCTGCGGGCACCGCTCACCCATGAGCCACGGCGGCGTCGACCTGGGCGCCTGCCACCTGGTGGACGTGCCCCTCTACCTCGGCACCCACGGAACGCCGCTGACGGGCACGGGCCCCCGCGTGGACGCCCTGGCCCACTCGATGAGCACCGCCTTCGCCCGCTTCTGCCACGACGGCACGGGCCCGTGGACGACCCCGGCCGGCCGCGAGGCGGACGGGGTCACGGGCCGTCGGGGGTGGTGAGGGGATGGCCGGGGAGCGGGGTGGACAGGATCATGGTGCTGGAGGGCGGCCCGTAGACCGCCAGGCGGTCGATCAGGTCCTCGAAGGCGACCATGGAGACCGCCACGATCCGCAGGATGCTGCACACGTCGCCGGTGACCCGGTGGATCTCGCGGACCTCCGGCCAGCCGGCCACCTCGGGGTCGCGCAGCACGCAGCGCGTGCCGTAGCAGGACATGCGGATGAAGGCCGAGACCGGCCAGCCGGCCCGCACCGGGTCCACCGTCGCGTGGTAGCCGGTGATCACGCCCGACTCCTCCAGCTTCCGTACGCGGTCGGCGACCGAGGGCGCGGACAGGTGGATCCGGCGCGACAACTCCTTGAGGGAGAGCCGGGCGTTGTCCTGGAGCTCGCGCAGCAACTCCCAGTCGGTCTCGTCCACGATCATGCCTTCCGTTCGTAAGCCTCAAATCCAGATTTATACCAAAAAATAAGCCTATATCGCGATATCGCCTTCCATGTGGCATTCCTTCTCCATCATCCCGACGCCATCATGGGGACAGCAGGCTAAGAGAAGGGCAAGCGCGTGGACGCGACGCGACAGTTTTTGGCAGTGCGGCCGACCACGGCGGAGGAACGCGCCGAAAGAGCCAGGGCGACGGGCGGAGCTCCCACCCTGGACTTCGAGACCCGCACCCCCTACGACGCCTACGTCCGCACCGACGTGCTGCACGAGCTGCAGCACCCGATGAGCGACGACGCGGGCGAGATGTCGTTCCTGATGATCACTCAGGTGATGGAGCTGTACTTCAAGCTCATCGCCTTCGAGCTGCGCAACACGCAGGAGCGGCTGCGCGCCGACGACGTGTGGGGCGCGCTGGACCCGCTGCGCCGTACCGCATTGCACCTGGAGGGCCTGAACGCGAGCTGGCGCGGCCTGCGCTGGATGACCCCCGCCGACTTCAACCGCTTCCGGGACGAGCTCGGCGAGGCCAGCGGCCTGCAGTCGGCGATGTACCGGCACGTGGAGTTCCTGCTGGGGCTGAAGAACCCGGCCCTGCTGCGCCCGTTCAGACGCCAGGACCGCACCCACCGCGACCTGCTCACGACCCTGGAGTCGCCGAGCCTGTGGGACGACGCCATCGCCCTGCTGGCCCGGCGCGGCCACGACCTCCCCCAGGAGCTGCTGGAGCGCGACTTCGCCGTCGAGCACGAGCCGCACCCGGCCGTCGAGCGGGCCTGGGTCGAGGTGTACCGCGACACCGGCCCCGGCAACGCGCCGCGGCTGCTCGGCGAGGCGCTGACCGACGTGGCGGAACAGTTCGGCGACTGGCGCTACCAGCACGTGACGGCGGTCCGCCGGTCGATGGGCGCCAAGCCCGGCAGCGGCGGCTCCAACGGCCTGGCCTGGCTGGAGCGCAGCATGGCGCGGGTGGTCTTCCCCGAGCTGTGGTCCGCCCGGACCCACATGTGAAGAACGGACGAGACGTGATCGACGACTGGAAGCCCGCCGAGCAGGACGCCCTCCGCCGCGACCGCGACGACCCGGGCCACCGCGAGCTCTTCCTGATCCCGCCCGCCGACGGCGGCGGCCACCCCGAGTGCGCCTACTTCGCCGGCAACTCCCTGGGCCTCCAGCCCCGGGCGACGGCGGCGGAGCTGGCCGAGGACCTGGAGGCATGGGGCCGGCTCGGCGTGGAGGGACATCTGGAGGGGGCCCGTCCGTGGCTGCCCTACCACGAGCGGCTCACCGGCCCCGCCGCCCGGCTGGTCGGGGCGCTGCCCGAGGAGACGGTGGTGATGAACTCGCTGACCGTCAACCTGCACCTGCTGATGGTCTCGTTCTACCGGCCGCGCGGCACGCGGACCCGGATCCTCATCGAGGACACCGCGTTCCCCTCCGACAGCTACGCCGTGCGCAGCCAGGCCCGGCTGCACGGCCTCGACCCGGACGAGACGGTGGTCCGGCTGGGCGGCGGCCAGGAGGTGCTGGACTTCCTGGAGCGCGAGGGCGACACGGTCGCGCTGGTCCTGCTGGGCGGCGTCAACTACCTGACCGGCGAGCTCATGGACATCCCGGCGATCACGGCGGCCGGCCGGGCGAGCGGCGCGGCCGTCGGCTGGGACCTGGCGCACGCCGCCGGGAACGTGCCGCTGGAACTGCACGCGTGGGGGCCGGACTTCGCCGCCTGGTGCTCCTACAAGTACCTCAACTCCGGGCCCGGCGCCCTCGGCGGCGTGTTCGTCCACCAGCGGCACCTGGGCGACCCGGCGCTGCAGCGGCTGGAGGGCTGGTGGAGCACCGAGCAGGCGACCCGGTTCGAGATGGCGCCGGTCTCCCGGCCGCCGGCCAGCGCCGACGCCTGGCAGGTCTCCAACCCGCCGATCTACGCGATGGGCCCGGTACGCACCTCGCTCGGCGTCTTCGACCGGATCGGGATGACCGCCCTGCGGGCCCGCAGCGTACGGCTCACCGGATACCTGGAGAGCCTGCTCGACCGGGTCACCCCCACCAGGCCGCTCACGGTGGTCACGCCGCGCGACCCGGCCCGCCGGGGCTGCCAGCTCTCCCTGCGCGTCGAGCGCGGCGGCGCGGCCGAGCTGACCCGGCGGCTGCGCCACGAGCACGGGGTGATCGCCGACGCCCGCGAGCCGGACGTCGTCCGCCTGGCGCCGACGCCCCTGTACTCGACCTACCACGACTGCTGGCGCGCGGCCGTCGCACTGGCCGAGTGCGTCGAGGAGGACCGATGAACGTCACCGTGGTCGGCGCGGGCCTGACCGGCTGCCTGCTCGCCTGCTACCTGGCCCGGCGCGGCCTCGACGTGACCGTGTACGAACGGCGGCCCGACCCGCGCGCCGGGCTCGCCGAGCGCGGCCGGTCGATCAACCTGGCCATCTCCGAACGCGGGCTGGACGCGCTGCGCCGGATCGGCCTGGAGGAGAAGGTCATGGCCGGCGCGCTGCCGATGCGCGGCCGGATGATCCACCCGGTGGACGGGCCGCTGGACCTCCAGCCGTACAGCCACGACGGGGTGCGCTCGATCAACTCCATCAGCCGCGGCGCGCTCAACAACACGCTGCTGGACGCCGCGGAGTCCGCGCCGGGCGTGAAGATCTTCTTCGGGCACCGGCTGACCGGCCTGGACCCGGCGACCGGCGCGATGGAGTTCGACACCGCGGCCGGCCCGGTGCGCGCGGCGGGCGGCGTGGTGCTCGGCGCCGACGGGGCCGGCTCGGCCGTACGGGCCGAGCTGGTGGCCCACCGGGGCATCAGGGAGAGCCTGGACTTCCTCGGCCACGGCTACAAGGAGCTGACGATCCCGGCCGTGGCCGGCGAGTTCGCCTTCGACCCCGGCGCGCTGCACATCTGGCCGCGCGGCACCTCGATGATGATCGCGCTGCCCAACCCCGACCGCTCCTTCACCTGCACGATGTTCTGGCCGACCGACGGCACGTCGAGCTTCGCCTCGCTGAGCGGCCCGGCCGCGATCGAACGTCACTTCCGCACCCACTACCCGGACGTGCCCCCCCTCGCGCCCGGTCTGGTAGAGGAGTACATGGAGAACCCGGTCGGCCGGCTCGGCACCGTCCGCTGCGCGCCATGGCAGACGGACGGCCGGGTCGGCCTGATCGGCGACGCGGCGCACGCCATCGTGCCCTTCTACGGCCAGGGCGCCAACTGCGGTTTCGAGGACGTGACCGTGCTCGACCGGTGCCTGACCGAGACCGGCGGCGACTGGGCCCGCGCGCTGCCGCTGTTCGAGCTGCGGCGCAGGGACGACACCGACGCGATCGCCGAGATGGCGCTGGCCAACTTCGTCGAGATGCGCGACAAGGTGGCCTCCCCGGTGCACCGGCTGACCAGGAGCGTGGAGCACCGGCTCGAACGCGCGCTGCCCGGCCGCTACGTGTCGCGGTACGAGCTGGTGTCGTTCTCCACGGTGCCGTACGCGCAGGTCAGGCGGCGGGTACGGCGGCAGCACCTGCTGCTGGCCGGGGCCGCCGGGGTCGGGGCCGCGCTGCTGGCGGCGGGCGCGGCCGGGCTCGCGCGGCTCACCTCCCGCCGGTCCGGCGGGAGGTGAGGGTGGAGAACCGCGCCGTCCTGACCCGCCCGGCGCCCGGTCCGGTCCGCGTCCTGCGGTACGGGGCCGACGCCGACCAGGTGATCGACCTCTGGCCGGGTGAGGGACCCGTGGTGGCGCTGGTGCACGGCGGGTTCTGGCGCCCGGAGTACGACCGGACGCACCTGCGGCCCATGGCCAACGCGCTGCATCGGGCGGGGTGCGGCGTGGCCGCCGTCGAGTACCGCCGCAGGCCGGGAGATCCGGCGGCGGCGGTCGCGGACGTGCGGGCCGCGGTCGGCCTGCTGCGGCCGTCGGTGGTCGTCGGCCACTCGGCCGGCGGCCATCTCGCCATGTGCGCCGCGCCGGGCGGGACCGCCGTCCTGGCCCTGGCCCCGGTCGCCGACCTGCGGCTGGCCGCGCGGCTGGACCTCGACGACGGCGCGGTGACGGACTTCCTCGGCGGGCCGCCGGACGACCACCCCGGCCTGGACCCGGTACGGCTGCCGGACCGGCGAGGCCCGCTGGTGATCGTGCACGGCACGGCGGACGAGCGGGTCCCCCTCCAGGTCTCGGAGTCGTACCTGGCGGCCCACCCGGGGACGTCGCTGGTGCGCGTCCCGGGGGCGGGCCACTTCGTGCTCATCGACCCGGAGAGCCGTACCTGGCCGCTGGTCAGGCGTGAGCTGACCGCTCTGCTGCCCGCCTGACGGCGTCCGCCGCGAGCAGCGCCGCGCCGAGCTGCACCGCGACCAGCGAGCGCAGCGGGATCGGCGTGCTCTGCGCGTCGGCCTCGGCCTCCTCGAACCACTCCTCGAAGCGCGCGCCGAGCCGGGCGCGCTCGGCCCGGACGGCGGGCGTCGGGTTGCCCGCGGCCAGCTCGGCGTCCAGCATGCGCAGGTAGGTGCCGCAGTACCGCAGCCGCATGAGGTGCACGAGCTGCCGGCCGCCGACCACCTCGGCCACCGTGGCCGGGCGGTCGGTGCCGGGCAGGTCCTCCCACTCGCCGATGAACTCGTCGTGGGTGCCGACGAAGTCCTCCAGCGCCCGGCGGAAGGCGGAGCGCACGGTCAGGTCGCTCTCGACGCGGGCGAGGGAGGCGGCCAGCTCGCCGATCAGGTCGCGCTGCCCGGCCACGCAGTCGCTGATCGACTCGTGGTACTTCCGGCCGGTCGGGGTCTGGTCGGCGACGCGGGGATCGGCCCAGTAGGGCAGCTCGGTGACCAGGTGCAGGGCGCCGAAGCGGTCGGCGTAGTCGACGCTGCCGCCGCCGGTGCCGTACGTCGGGCCGATCTCGGCGCCCCGCGGGGTCAGGTAGGCCGCCGGCGCGATCTGGACGGCGCTCGGCAGCTCCGGCGGGCCCATGTGCAGGGGCAGGCCCTCGTCCGCGGCGATGGCGGTCAGGCGGGCGGCGAGCGCGGGGTCGTTCCGGCTGAGGTAGTAGAAGGCGCCCTGGAGCTCGCCGTTGTGCAGGGAGTAGACGAGGGCGGGCCGGACCTCGTCCATCAGCCGCATCAGCGCCTCGGTCTCCGGCAGCGTGCGGTCGAAGAAGTAGTCCTCGCCGGTCAACGGGAAGGTCCATTCGACCTGGTCGGCCTCGGCCGGGCGGTAGAAGTGCTCGGCGTAGGCGCGGCGGTCGCTCGGGCGGGCGTACCAGCCCTCGTTGAGCCGGGCGCCGTCGGGGTCGACGCAGGGGACGAGGTGCCAGCGGAAGCCGAAGTCCTCCCGCAGCGCGGTGTCCTCGATGAGCTGACGCAGCAGCGTGCTGACGGTGAGCGCGCCGATGGGCTCGTTGGGGTGGGGGCCGCCGATGATCACGGCGTCGTGGGGGCCCGCGCCGATGGTGGCCACGCGCAGCGGCTCGCCGAGGCGGGAGGTGCCGATGCGGCGCAGGCGCACCAGGTCGGGGTGGGCGGCGGCGAGGTCGTCGAGCTCGGCGTGCATCTGGTCCACCGTCGGGAACGCGGTGAAGTCGGGCACGCGGCTCATGTGGGGGGCGACGTCCATTTTCGGGCCTCCTGATAATCTGGATTATTCTAGTAAATCAGATTATCTTTACGGCATGCAGGAGATGTCATGCGGCTGACCAGAGCGGAAAGCAAGGCCGCCAACAGGCGCGCGCTGATCGAGGCCGCCCGCGAGATCGTCGGCAGGGACGGCTCGAAGGCCAAGCTGGAGGACATCACCGAGCTGGCCGGCCTGACCACGGGGGCGGTCTACTCGTTGTTCGGCGGCAAGAACGGGCTGATGGCCGCCATGGTCGACGACTACGTCGGCCCGCTCGACCTGCGCACGCCCGATACCGGCGGGCTCGGCACACTGCTGGCGGAGGTCGTGGCCGAGATCGCCCGCCGCTTCCTGCGCATGTCGGCCGACCCGCAGGCGACCGGCCGGATGTTGTTCGAGGCCCGCGTGCTCGACCTCGTGCTCAACGACCCCGACCTGCACCGCAGGCTCAACACCTCGATCAGGTCGACCGAGGTCGAGCTCGCCGCGCTGTTCACCGGCCGCGAGCACGGCGGGGCCGCCGTCACCGAGGACCAGGCGCTCCGTCTGGCCCGCGCGCTGTCGGCCCTGCTGTCCGGGCTCGGCCAGAGCGTCGTGCTCGGCGCCCACGAGGCCGACGAGGAGTTCTTCGTCGAGACCGCCCTGGCGCTGATCACGCCGAAGGTGCTCGGACCGGCCTAGATCACGGCCGGGGTTCGGGGGGACCACACGGCCGCACGTCACCCCACCCCGAAAGGCAGAACCATGTCCAGATCCGGCTTCGGCGTCATCGGCGCACCGGTGTTGTTCATCGGCGTCCTCCAGACCATGGAGATGACGCTCTCTCCCGCGCTCCCGCTCGTCCAGCAGGACCTGGGGGCCTCGCCCGGCGCGCTCGCCTGGATCTTCACCGGCTCGCTGATCAGCTCGGCGATCGCCACCCCCATCGTCGGCCGCCTGGCCGACATGTACGACAAGCGGCGCGTGCTGCTCGCGCTGATGGCGATCAGCGGCGCCGGGGTCCTGCTCGCCGCCCTGGCGCCGAACATCACCCTGATGATCACGGGCATGGCGATCGAGGGCATCTGGCTGGGCGTGCTGCCCCTGACCGTGGGGCTGTTCCGCGACACCCTCACCCCCGAACGCGCCGCCACCGGCAACGGCCTGATGGTCGGCGTCGCCGCGCTGGCCAGCGCGCTCGGCCTCATCCTGGCCGGGCCGATCACCTCGGCCCTCGGCTACCGGTCGCTGTTCCTGCTGGCCGCGGGCGGGGTGGCGGCGGCCGCCCTGCTGGCCTGGTTCACCGTGCCGTCCACCCCGCGCGCGGCCGGCGGTCGCGTCGACTGGGCGGGCGGGCTGCTGCTCGGCGGCGGCGTGGCCCTGGTCATGCTGGGCCTGACCGCCGTCTCCAGCTGGGGCTGGACGTCCCCGGCCACCCTCGCCCTGTTCGCCGCCGCCGTGCTGACGCTGGGCCCGTGGGTGGTCGTCGAGCTGCGCGTCGCCGACCCGCTCGTGGACCTGCGGCTGCTGGCCGGACGCACCCCGGCCGGGGTGACCGCCATGGGGGTGCTGCTCGGCTTCGCCTCCTTCGGCCTCGTCGTCGCCCTGCCGATGATGCTGGCCGCGCCCGCCGGCACCGGGTACGGCCAGGGCGCCGACACCCTGTGGATCGGCATCTACATGTTCCCCATGGGCGTCGCGGGCACCGTGATCGCGCCGCTGGTCGGGCCGATGACCAGGCTGCTCGGCCGGCGCGCGGTGCTGGTGCTGGGCAGCGTGCTCGTCTGCGCCGGGACCGGCGGCCTGGCCCTGTGGCACTCCGCCGCCTGGCAGGTCATGGCCGCGGTGACGGTCATCGGGCTGGGCGCCTCCATCGGTCTCACCGCCGGGCTCAACGCCGTGGCCGCCGACGTGCCCGGCGACCGCGCGGCCGGGGTCAGCGGCGTGGTCTTCGTCGCCAAGAGCATCGGCGGCACGTTCGGGGCGCAGCTCGGCGCCATGGTGCTGGCCTCCGGCGCCGTCGCCGGGGTGCCCACCGAGCAGAGCTTCGTCGACACGTACCTGCTGTCGGCGGCGCTCGGCCTGCTGGCCGTCGCCGCCGCCTTCGTGATCCCCGCCACTGTGCGGAAGACGCAAGAGGGGGAGGCGGTTTCTGCCCTGGCGACGAAGCCGTCCGTCCTCCCCGGTGAAAGCCTGTGACGATGACGAACGTCTACATCTCCATCGACATGGAAGGCGTGGCGGGCATCGCCACCATGGACCAGGTCTCCCGGGCCGGCCACGGCTACCCGCGGGCGCAGCGCCTGATGACCGCCGAGGCCAACGCCGCCATCGAGGGCGCGTTCGCGGCCGGGGCGGCCAGCGTCCTGGTCAACGACAGCCACGGCACCATGGACAACCTGCTGCACGAGGAGCTCGACCCGCGCGCCCGGCTGATCTTCGGCACGCCCAAGCTCGACTGCATGGCCGAGGGCATCTCGGCCGAGCACGACGTGGCCATGTTCCTCGGCTACCACGCCGCCGCCGGCTCGCCGGGCGTGCTCGCCCACACCTACTCCTCGCACTTCTACGAGGTGCGCCTCAACGGCGCGATCGTCTCGGAGGCCGAGGTCAACGCCCTCCAAGCGGCCGCCGTCGGCGTGCCGGTGGGGCTGCTCACCGGCGACGACGTCATCTGCGACGTCGCGGGCAAGGCGTTCCCCGGGGTGCGCACGGTCGCCGTGAAGATCGCTCACGGGCACACCGCGGCCGACAGCCTCTCGCCGGCCGAGGCGCGGCGGCTGATCAAGGAGGCGGCCGCGGAGACCGTGCGCTCGGCCGGCGAGCTGCGGCCGCTCGAGCTGCCCGGCGTGCTGGAGCTGGAGATCGACATGCCCACCACACCCGCCGCCGAGCTGGGCGAGCTGGTGCCGGGCGTGCGCCGGATCGCCGACAAGACGCTCGCGGCCACCTTCACCACCCCGAGGGAGGTGCTCGGATGCGTGACGACCTGCTACCACCTGGCGGCGGACGCCATGATCGCCAGGATGGCCCTGTACGGCAGACCAACCAGGTAGCCTCCAGGTTTGCCGCTCCGGACAAGCGTTTCGAACCAGGACATCCAGATACTTGAACGATGGAATTTGAGCAGGTAGAACGCGCGCTCGACGCCCTTCCCGGCCTCCGCCCCGGCGGGCCGGGTCTGGCGGTCGGGGTCTACGCCGACGGCAAGGTGCTGCACACCGCGGCGAGGGGCATGGCCACCGTCGAGTTCGGCGTCCCGATCGACTCCCGTACCCGCTTCGACATCGCCTCCATCAGCAAGCAGTTCACCGCCGCGTGCCTGCTGCTGCTGGCCCGCGACGGCAGGCTGAGCCTGTCGGACGACGTCCGCGAGCACGTCCCCGAGCTGCGGCTCGGCGTGCCCGTCACGCTCGACCAGTGCCTGCGGCACACCGGCGGCCTGCCGGAGTGGTACGGCCTGCAGGCCGTCACCGGCGTCCCGTTCACCCTGATGGACGAGGAACGGCTGATGAAGATCGTGGCGGGCATGCGCCGGACCACGTTCGAGCCCGGCACCCGCTTCTCCTACTCCAACACCGGCTACGTCCTGGCCGCCGCCGTGGTCCGGCGGCTCACCGGCCGGTCGCTGGCCGACTTCGCCCACGAGCGGCTCTTCGCCCCCCTCGGCATGGACGACACCGCCTTCCGCGACGACGCCTCCGTCCCGCTGCCGCGGATGGCCTACGGCTACGACGGCGCCGGCGCGCGGGCCGACACGCAGGAGAGCGCGGTCGGCGACGGCGGCCTGGTGACCAGCGTCGCCGACCTCGCCCCCTGGTTCGGCTTCCTGGCCGACGGCCGGGTGCTGGGCGCCGACGTGCGCGCCGCGCTGCTGGAGCGGACCACGCTCGCCGACGGCGCCGTCCTGCGGTACGCCCGCGGCATCTGCCACCTGACCGTCGGCGAGTCGGCCGGGTACGGCCACGCCGGCGGCATGCACGGCTACGTCGGCAACCTGGTCCACCTGCCGGAGTCCGGCCTCGGCGTGGCCGTGCTGACCAACCACAGCGGCCTGGACCCGGTCGGCCTCAGCCTCGGCCTGGCCCGCGCCCTCACCGGCCAGGACCCGGCCCCCGTCCCGCCCCCGCCCGCCCGGCGGAGGCAGAGGCGGCGCGGCCCGCCCTGCTCGGGCACTGGCACGACCCGGAGACCGACGCCACGCTCACGCTCGAACCCGCCGGCGACGGCGGGATCTCCTCGACCGGTGCCATCGACCTCGAACTCGCCCTCGACGACGACGGCCGCTGGTACGCGCAGGTGCCGGGCGGCCGGGTCTGGCTCGTGCCGGAGGACGGGCGGCTGCTGTTCGGCCACGACGGGTCGATCCGATGGCCGCACGTGTACGAGCCGTGCGACCCGCCGGGGGAGGAGCCCGCCCCGCGGGGCGCCTGGCTCAACGACGAGACGGGCGTGCTCGCCGTGATCGACGAGGGGACGCTGCGCGTCGGCCTGACCTTCCAGGCCCCCGTCGCCCCCGCACCCGGCGGGACATGGCGGGCCGGCCCGTTCACCCTGCGCCTCGACGGGGACGGCGACCTGCTGCTCAGCGGCTTCGGACTGCTCGGCCTGCGCTTCGCCGCCCAGCCCGAGGGCACCGCGCCCGTCGGCGTCCCCCCAGGTCTGGTCTAGGGCCGTGTTGGCCTGCAGCACGAGCCGGGGCGCGCAGAGTTTGGCTGCCGGGTCAGTGAACGAGGGAGGCCGGGCTTCTAGCGTCCGACTATTCCCCCCGCTCACTCCCCGAGGTGGTTCCATGACATCCGCAACCGCGCTCGCCAGGCTCGCGACGGGCGCCCTGCTCGTGCTGGTGGCCGGCTGCGCCGGAGCCGCGAGCTCCGGCGCGGCCCCCGACACGCTCCGCTGGGCGACGGGGACGGCCCCCAACAGCCTCGACATCGCCCACGGCTTCAACGACGCCTCCACGACCGTGCAGTTCGCCGTCCTCGACACGATGGTGACCCTCGGCCCGGACGGCAGGGTCATCCCGAGCATCGCCGCCTCCTGGACCCATCCCGACCCGCGCACGTACGTCTTCACCCTGCGCGAGGGCCCGAGGTTCAGCGACGGCACGCCCGTCACCGCCGAGGACGCCGCCTACTCCCTGACCCGCCACCTCGACCCCGCCGTGACGTCCCAGGCCGCCAGCTACGTCACGCAGGTCAAGAAGGTCGAGGTCACCGGCCCGCGCACGGTGAAGGTCACCCTGAGCAAGCCCAGCGCGACCTTCCTGGCCACCGCCGCGCTGGCCTGGCAGATCGTCCCGAAGAAGCTGGCCGCCGCGCACCCGAAGGACCTCGGCTCGCCCGAGGTCGGCACCCTCGGCTCCGGCCCGTTCAAGGTCACGAAGTTCTCGCTCACCTCCGGGGTGACGCTGGAGCGCAACGAGCTGTACTGGGGCCCCAAGCCGGCGCTGCGCAGGATCGAGCTCAAGGCGATCGGCGACCCCGAGACGCTGCGCCTGGCCGTCTCCTCCGGCGAGGTGGACGGCACCAACGAGATCCAGGTCAGCGAGACGCGCAAGTGGAGCGCCCTGCCCGGCGTCACCACCACCTTCTACCCGGCCAACAACATCGCCTACCTGTCACTCGGCGTCCGCCAGGGTCCGCTCAAGGACGTGCACGTACGCCGCGCCATCGCCCACGCCCTCGACCGGAACGCGCTGGCCACGCTCATGACCAGCGGCCACGGCGGCATCGCCGACCTGATGCTGCCCAAGCCGCAGATCGCCGCGCTGTACGGCGGCACGCCGCCCAAGCTGCCCGCCTACCCCCACGACGTGAACGCCGCCAAGGCCGAGCTGGCCAAGTCGGCCCACCCCGAGGGCTTCACCCTGGCCGCGCCGTACGACAGCGGGAGCGACGACGTCAAGGCGCTCCAGGCCATCGCCGCCGACCTGGCGGTGATCGGCGTCAAGCTCGACCTCCAGCCGCTGCCCACCGAGCAGTACCGGCAGCGCATGTTCAGCCACCAGGACACCCCGCTGCAGCTCGTCGACCTGCTCTACGGCACCCCCGACCCGGGCGAGGTGCTGCCCGACCTGGTCAGCCGCGCCTCGGCCGGGCCCCAGGGCTTCAACTTCAGCGGCTACGGCTCGGCCGAGATGGACGCCCGGCTCGACGACCTCGGCAAGTACGAGGGCGCGGACCGTGCCGCCGCCGTCACGGAGGTGCTGGCCGAGATCGCCGACCAGGTGCCGTACGTGCCGCTCTACACCAAGGAGGCCGCCATCGCGCTGCGCAAGCGGTTCACCGGCCAGTTCGGCACCTGGACCATGAACGTCTTCAGCACCATCCGCCCGGCGGCCGGTGCCTGATGGCCTTCGTCGCCCGCCGCCTGGCCGCCGCGTTGCTCCTGCTCGGCGTGCTGTCCGTGCTCACCTACGCGCTGCTGGCGCTCGCTCCGGGGGACCCGGAGCAGGTCCTGCTGGGGCCGCGGCCCTCCACCGCGGAGTCGCGCGCCGCCGTCCGCGCGCAGTACCACCTCGACGACCCGCTGCCGGTCCGCTACGCCACCTGGCTCGGTGACGCCGTGCGCGGCGACTTCGGCGCCTCCCTCTACAGCCGCGAACCCGTCACGAGCGTCATCGCCGACCGGCTGCCCGTCACCGCCGGCCTGGCCGGCTACGCGATCCTCCTCACCCTCGCCGTCGGCCTGCCCGCCGGGCTGGCCGCCGCCATGCGCAGGGGCGGCCCGCTCGACCGGGGCATCACGCTCTCCGCGCTGGTCGGCCTCGCGATCCCGCCGTTCGCGATGAGCATCCTGCTGCTGTACGGCTTCGCCGTCACCCTCGGCTGGTTCCCCGTCTTCGGCGCGGGCGAGACGTTCGCCGAGCGGGTCGCGCACCTGACGCTGCCCGCGATCGCGCTGGCCACCGGGCAGGCGGCGGTCGTCATCAGGCAGATGCGGGCGGCCGCGCTCGACCTGGCCGGGCAGGACTTCATGACCTTCGCCAGGGCGCGCGGGGTCGGCCGGGCCCGCTACTGGATCGGGTACGCGCTGCGCAACACCGCGCTGCCCGTCCTCACGGTCGGCGGCCTGCTGCTGGCCGCCAACCTCACCGGCGCGCTGTTCGTCGAACGGGCCTTCGGGCTGCACGGCGTCGGCGAGCTGCTCGTCAGCGCCGTCGGGCAGAAGGACCTGCCCGTCGTCCAGGCGCTCGTCCTGATGGGAGGCGCCGTGGTGGTCGCCGTCAACCTGCTGATCGACCTGGCCTACCTCGCGGTGGACCCGCGGGTGCGCCACGGGGCGGTGGCCGCGTGAGCGTCGTGACGGGGACCGTGCGTCTCGGCGGACGGGCGCGGCGGCTGCGCCGGTCCAGGCCGGGGCCGCTGACGCTGCTGTCGGGCGGGATCCTCGCGCTGATGGCGTTCGCCGCCCTGTTCGGAACGTGGATCGCGCCCTACGACCCGGCCGCGCAGGACCTCGCGCTCGGCGCGACGATGCCCAGCTGGGCCCATTGGGCGGGCACCGACGAGCTGGGCCGGGACGTGTTGTCGCGCTGCCTGGCCGGCGCCCGCTCGGCGCTGCTGTGGCCGCTCGTCGTCGCGCTCGGCACGTGCGCGATGAGCACCTCGCTCGGGCTGCTGGCCGGCTACCGCCGCGGCTGGATCGACGCCGTCATGATGCGGGTGGTCGACCTGCTCATCGCGATGCCGGGGCTGCTCATGCTGATCGTCCTGGTGGGCGTGCTGGGCGGCGGCATCGGCTGGGCGGTGCTGGCGATGGCGGTGCTGTTCACGCCCGGCGACATCCGGGTGGTGCGCAGCCTCACCATGGCCCAGCGCGAGCTGGCCTACGCCGAGGCGGCCCGCACGCTCGGGCTCAGCCGTACCCGGATCATGTTCAGGCACCTGCTGCCCAACATCGCGCCCACGGTCGTGGCCGGCGCGCTGCTCAGCTTCGTCGCCGCGCTGGTCGCGCTGTCCGGTCTGTCCTTCCTGGGCATCGGCCTGCCGGCCGGCACGCCCGACTGGGGGCTGATGATCGAGGAGAACCGCGGCCTGCTCGACCTCAACCCGTGGGCCGCGGTGGTGCCCGCCGCGCTGGTCACCATCGCCGCCACCGCCGCCACCCTGCTGGGCGACCAGCTCTTCGAGAGGCTCTCCGATGCTTGAGACACGCGGCCTGCGGGTCGTCGGCGACCGGGTGCTCGTGGACGGCGTGGACCTGACGGTCGCCGCGGGCGAGACCGTCGGGCTGGTCGGCGAGTCCGGCAGCGGCAAGTCCCTGACCGCCCGCGCCCTCGTCGGCCTGCTCCCGCGCGGTCTGCGCGCCGAGGGGTCGGTCGAGGTCGGCGGTGCGCAGCTCGTCGGCGCGTCCGAGCGGCTGCTGCGCGGTGTGCGCGGACGGCGGATCTCGCTGCTCATGCAGGACCCCTTCGCCATGCTCAACCCGCTGTGCACGGCCGGCGCGCACATCGCCGAGACCCTGCGCGGGCGCACGTCCCGGCAGGAGATCGCCCGCAGGCTCGCCGAGGTCGGCATCGACGACCCCGCCGTTGCCGGGCGCTACCCCTTCCAGCTCTCGGGCGGCATGCGGCAGCGCGTCGCCCTGGCCGCCGCGCTGGCCGGCGACCCCGAGCTGCTCATCGCCGACGAGCCCACCACCGCGCTGGACGCCACCACCCAGCACGAGATCCTGGCGCTGCTGCGCCGCGTGCAGGAGGCGCGGGGCATGGGCGTGCTGCTCATCACCCACGACCTGCGCGTGGCGTTCGCCGTCTGCGACCGGGTCGCCGTGATGTACGCCGGGCGCGTCGTCGAGCAGGGGCCCGGCCCTGAGCTGGCCGCGACGCCAGCGCACCCGTACACCGCGGGGCTGCTGGGCGCGCTGCCCTCGGCGGACCGCACGCTGGAGCGCCTGGTGGGCATCCCGGGCGCCGTGCCGCGGGCGGACGCGGTGGCCGGCGTCTGCGCCTTCGCCACCCGCTGCGACCGGGTCGCCGACGCCTGCACCGCGGCCCGGCCGCCGTTGCGCCCGATCGGCGGTGACCGGCTGACCGCCTGCGTGCACGACACCGCCGGGGCCGCCCGTCCGGCGCTGCGCGAGGCCGCGCTCCCCGCCGCCCCGGCCGCCGGTGAACCGCTGCTGCACATCGAGGACCTGCGCAAACGGTACGGCGCCCACACCGCCCTCGGCGGCGTCAGCCTGCACGTGAACCCGGGCGAGACCGTCGGCCTGGTGGGGGAGTCCGGCTCGGGGAAGACCACGCTGGCCCGCTCGGTGCTCGGCCTGCTCACCCCCGACGGCGGCCGGATCCGGCTCGCCGGCCTCGACGTCACCGACCGCGCCGCCCTGGACCCGCGCGAGCGGGCCCGTGTGCACCGGCTCGTCCAGTGCGTCTTCCAGGACCCCTCCACCTCGCTCAACCCCGCCATGACCGTCGGCGCGACGCTGGCCGAGGCGATCGCCAGGGCCGCGCCCGCCGACCGGATGGGCGTGGGCGAGCTGCTGGAGCTGGTGGGCCTGCCCGCCGCGTACGCCGCCCGCCGCCCCAAGGCGCTGTCCGGCGGCGAACGCCAGCGCGTCGCCATCGCCCGGGCCCTGGCCGTCCGGCCCGCGCTGCTCATCTGCGACGAACCGGTAGCCTCCCTGGACGTGTCGGTCCAGGCGCACGTGCTCGAACTGCTGCGCGGCATCGGCCGGGAGCTGGGCACCGGGATGTTGTTCATCACCCACGACCTGGCGGTCGTCCGCCAGGTCGCCGCCAGGACCGTGGTGCTGCTGAAGGGCGCGGTCGTGGAGGAGGGGACGACCTCCGCCGTCCTGGACGCCCCCGCCCACGACTACACCAGGCGCCTGGTGGCGGCCGTCCCCTGACATGACCGACGCATCTCGTACCCGGGAAAGGTAATACCTGCATGCACGACCTCATCCTGCGCGGCGGCACCCTGCACGACGGGTTCGGCTCGCCCGGCCGTACCGCGGACGTGGCGATCGGCGGCGGACGCGTCACCGCGACCGGCCGCGACCTCGGCCCGGCCGCCCGCGTGGTGGACGTGGACGGCATGGTCGTCGCGCCCGGATTCGTCGACCCGCACAGCCATTCCGACACCGTGCCGTTCATGGCCGGGGCGCAGCCGTTCAAGCTGTGGCAGGGCGTCACCACCGAGATCATCGGGAACTGCGGCTTCTCCTGCGGGCCGGCCGACCCGGAGTCGGCCCATTTCACCCCCGGGATCTTCGGCGAGCACGCCTTCACCACCTTCGGCGGCTACCTCGACGCCGTGGAGCGGGAGGGCACGACCAACAACCTGGCCGCGCTCGTCGGCCACAACACGCTGCGGACGGCCGTCTGCGGCATGGACGCCGCGCCGCCGCCCGGCGCGCTGGAACGGATGACCGAGCTGGCCGAGGAGGCGTTCGCCGCGGGCGCGTGCGGGCTGTCCAGCGGCCTGGAGTACGTGCCGGGCGCCTATGCCGGCACCGGCGAGCTGATCGCGCTGGCCCGCGCGGCCCGGCGCTGGAACCTCGTCTACGCCACCCACCTGCGCAGCGAGAGCGAGGGGCTGGCCGGCGCGCTGGACGAGGCCGTCGAGGTGGCGGCGGCGGCCGGGGTGCGGCTGCAGGTCTCCCACTGCAAGGCGTCGGGCCGGGCCGTGCACGGCTCGTCGGCCATGCTGCTGGACAAGCTGACCGCCGCCCGGGCCAACGGGGTGGACGTGCGGGCCGACGTCTACCCGTACCGGGCGTTCTGCACCGGGCTGGTCGCGCTGCTGCCGCCCGCGGCCTGCGAAGGCGGCGAGCCGGAGCTGCTCAGGAGGCTGGCCGACCCCGAGGAACGGCGGGCGCTGCGCGCGCTGGCCGAGGACCCGGAGCGCACGACCGGCGTCGGCCTGTGGCGGGAGACGCACCCCGAGGACGTGCGGCTGCTGCGGCACGCCTCCGCCGGCGTCACCGGCCGCTCGCTGGCCGGCCTGCTGGACGGCCGCGAGCCCTGGGACGCGCTGTGCGACCTGCTCATGGCCGACCCGCACGCCGACGGCGTCTTCCACACCATGCACGACGACGACGTCACCCGGATCATGCGGCACCCCCTCGTGTCGATCGGCTCGGACGGCGGGCCGCCCGACGGGCCGAGCCATCCGCGCACGTACGGCACCTTCCCCACCTTCCTCGGCGAGTACGTGCGCGAGCGCGGGCTCGTGCCGATGGCCGAGGCGATCAGGAAGGTCGGCTCGGCCACCGCGGCCCAGTTCGGCCTGGCCGACCGGGGCTGGCTGGGCAGGGGAGCGGTGGCCGACGTGTGCGTGTTCGACCCCGCGGCCATCCGCCACGACGGCACCTACGACGAGCCCGGCACCCGTCCGGCCGGTGTCACCCACGTGCTGCTGGGCGGCCGCATGGTGATCGACGACGGCGAGTTCACCGGCGGCCGGCACGGACGCCTCCTGCGCGGGGGCCGGGCGTGAGCGGCCAGGGCCGGGTGACGCTCGGCGTGCTGCTCGACAGCCTCGGCGCGGAGACGGTGAGCGCGCTGTGCCTGCCGGCCGGCCGCCAGGCCATGGTGGGCGCGCCGGTCATCCACGGCTCCGACGAGCCGATGGCCGCCTACACCGGAGCGCTGCTGCTGGCCACCGGTAAGCCGGAGCCGTCCCTGCTGGAGAGCGCGGCCGGGGCGGGCGTCAGCGCGGTCGTCGTGCGGGCCGGGATCGGCGACGCCGCCGCGCTGACCGAGGCGGCCCGCGGCGCGGGCGTGGCGCTGCTGGCCGCGGCGCCCGGCCTGGCCTGGGGCCAGCTCTACGCCCTGGTGGACGCGCTGCTCGCGCTCGTCGCCCCGGCCGCGGACCTGGGCGGCGGCCAGGCGGGCGACCTGTTCGCGCTGGCCAACCAGGTCGCCGCCCGCGTCGGGGGCGCGGTGGCCATCGAGGACCTGGCCATGCGCGTCCTGGCCTACTCCACGATCGGCCAGCCGATCGACGACCTGCGCAGGGAGGGCATCCTCGGCCGGCGCGTGCCCGAGCACCCGACGAACGCCGAGGAGTACGCCGCCGTCCTGCGCTGCGAGGAGGCCGTGTGGAGCCACGAGCCGCGTGAGTACCTGCCCCGGCTGGCCATCGCGGTCCGGGCCAGGGGCGAGGCGCTCGGCACGATCTGGGCCATCCAGGCGGACGAGCCGCTCGCGCCCGACGCCGCCGCCGTGCTCGCCGAGGCCGCCAGGACCGCCGCCCCGCATCTGGCCCGTCTCAGCCTGGCCGCCGACGAGGCCCGCCGGGCCAGGGACGAGTGGGTGGGCCGGCTGCTGCGCGGCGTCGGCCCGGCCGGCGAGCTGGCCGCCTCCTTCGGCCTGCGCCCGGACGAGCCGATCAGGGTCGTGGCCACCGGGGACCCGGCCGGGCGGACCGACGTCTTCGCCGCCACGCACGCCGCCGACCTGCTGCGCACCGCCTACGCCGTCTACCGGATCAGGGCCGCCGTCGGCGCCGTGGACGGCCGGACGTACGCGATCGTGGCGGCCGGCGCCGGGACCGCGCTGCTGCGGCGCGTCACCGCCGAGACCCTCGGCCGGATCACCGACCGGCTCGGCGGGCACTGGCGGGCGGGTGTCGGACGGGTCGCCGCTTCGCTCGGGCAGATCCCCGCCGCCGCCCGGCAGGCCGACGAGGCGCTGCTCGCGATGGGCGGCCCGTTCGCGGGCGGCGAGGTGGGCCTGCACGAGGAGCTGGCCGCCGCGCTGTTCCTGATGGACGCGGCGGTCTCGATGCGGTCCGGTCCGGCGCCGGCCGGCGAGCCGCTGTCCCTGGTGGCCGAGCACGACGCCGGGCACGGCACCGACTACGTCCGCAGCCTGCGGGCCTGGCTGGCCGCCCACTACGACGTGCCCAGGGCGGCGGAGGCGTTGTCGCTGCACCCCAACACGCTCAGGTACCGGCTGCGCCGCATCGGCGAGCTGATCGCGCTCGACGACCCCGACGTCCGGCTCGTGCTGGGCCTTCAGCTGCGGCTGGCCGAGATCGGGACGTCCGGCACGAGCAGCGGCCGGAGCCCGGCGTCCGGCACAAACGGCGGCGGCTGAAGTTGGGCTTGCGCGCCAACGATCCGGCGGCGGTCCGGCGGAATGCTGGTGCCATGCTCGAAATCCGCATCCTCCACGGGACCTCCGAGTTCCAGGCCGCCGACCAGCTGCTACGCCGCGTCTGGAACACCAGGGCGGGCGACGACCCGCCGGTCGCCGTCGACCTCATGTGCGCCCTTGAGCACACCGGCGGCTACGTCGGCGGCGCCTTCCTCGACGGCTCGCTCGTCGCCGCCGCCTCCGGGTTCCTCGCCGAGGGGGGCAGCCTGCACTCCCACGTCGTGGGCGTGGCCGCCGAGGCGCGGGGCCGGGGGATCGGCCAGGCGATCAAGGCGCACCAGCGCGCGTGGGCCGCCGAACGCGGCCTGAACTCCATCTCCTGGACCTTCGACCCGCTCGTACGCCGCAACGCCTTCTTCAACCTCGCCAGGCTCGGCGCGCGCGCCGAGCGGTACGTGCCCGACTTCTACGGGCCGATGAACGACGGCATCAACGGCGGTGACGTCACCGACCGCCTGTTCGCCCACTGGCCCGTGCACCCGGCCCCGGCCCCGGAGTCGTTCGTCGCTGACGGGACCGAGAAGGCCGAGGTGATCCTCGACGAGACCGGGGCGCCGCGCGAGCCGGGCGGCGCGTCCGTGCTGCGCTGCGCCACGCCCGCCGACGCCGAACGGCTGCGGCGCGAGCAGCCCGGGGAGGCCGCGCGGTGGCGGACCGCCCAGCGGGCCGCCCTGGGCGGCGCGCTCGCCCGCGGCTACCGGATCGCCGCCTTCACCAGGGACGGCTGGTACGTGCTGGAGCGCGCGGCATGAGGATCACCGAAGCCGAGCTGCGCACCGTCGCGCTGCCCCTGATCACCCCGTTCCGCACCTCGCTCGGCACGCAGACCGTGCGCAGGGCGCTGCTGGTGCGCGTGCGCGGCGCCGAGGGGGAGGAGGGCTGGAGCGAGTGCGTGGCCGACGACGAGCCCACCTACAGCCCCGAGTACCTGGAGGGCGCGGCCGACCTCATCAGCCGCTTCCTGCTGCCCGCCCTGTTCGCGGTGCCAAATCTCGACCCGGCCGGCGTCGCGCCCGCGCTGGCGCACCTGCGCGGCCATCCGATGGCCAAGGCCGCCGTCGAGACGGCCGTCCTGGACGCCGTGCTCAAGGCGCGCGGCCTGTCGCTCGCCGCCCACCTGGGAGGGGTACGGTCCAGCGTGCGCGTCGGCGTGTCCGTCGGCATCGCCGCCACCCTCGACGACCTGCTCGACACCGTGGACCGGCACATCGGCGCCGGGTACGCCCGGATCAAGCTCAAGATCGAGCCCGGCTGGGACCTGGAGCCGGTGCGGCTGGTGCGCGAGACGTTCGGCCCCGGCCTGATGCTCACCGCCGACGCCAACACCGCCTACACCCCCGCCGACGCCCGCCACCTGGCCCGCCTGGACGCCTACGGCCTGACCCTGCTGGAGCAGCCCTACGCCCCGGACGACCTGGACGGCCACGCCCGGCTCGCCGCCCGCATGGACACCCCCATCTGCCTGGACGAGTCGATCACCTCGGCCCGCTCCGCCACCGCCGCGATCAGGGCCCGCGCCTGCTCGATCATCAACATCAAGCCCGGCCGGGTCGGCGGCTACCTGGAGGCCCGCCGGATCCACGACCTGGCCCCGGCCGCGGACGTGCCGGTGTGGTGCGGCGGGATGCTGGAGACCGGGCTCGGCCGGACGGCTAACCTGGCGCTGGCCAGCCTGCCCGGCTTCACGCTGCCGGGCGACATCTCGGCGACCGCCCGCTACTACGAGCGCGACATCACCGCGCCGATCGAGCTGACCGGCGACTCCATCACGGTGCCCGACGGCCCCGGCGTCGGCGTCACACCGGACCCGGACGCGCTGGCGGCCTTCACCACCGACCCGCCCGTACGCGTCACCCCCGCCCGGTGAGATGACCGGACAGGACCCGGCCGGACGCGTCCCGCCTCGCCTGATGAGGTGACCGGACAGGACCCGGCCGGACGGGTCGCCCCTCGCCCGGCGAGTCGGCCGGGCGCGGGCTGAGCGGATGCCCTCACTCCTGCTCGGTGAGGTGGTCGAGCAGGACCTGGCTGATGTCGGCGAGTTGCCGCAGTTGTTCCTCGGTGAGCAGGTCGACCAGGTGCTCGCGGACGCTGGCCACGTGCTTCGGGGCGGCCGCCCGGAGCGCGGCGAGCCCGTCGTCGGTGAGCACGGCCAGCCACCCGCGCCGGTCGCCGGCGTAGTGCTCCCGGCGCACCCACCCCTTCTGCTCCAGCTTGTTGACCGCGTGCGAGATGCGGCTCGGCTTGGAGTTGGTCCACTGCGCCAGCTCGCTCATGCGCATCGTGCGCCCGGGAGCCTCCGACAGCAGGACGAGCAGCTCGTAGTAGGTGGGCGGCATGTCGGCGGCCGCCATCAGGTCGCGCTCCAGGCGGTCGGTCAACAGGCGGGTGGCCAGCCCGAACCTGCGCCACGCCTGCTGTTCGTCGTCGTTGAGCCAGCGGGTCATGGCCCGATCGTACTGGAAGGTTGCGTGCTGAAATAAATCTATGTACTGTCGTGCCGAATATTCCAGTGCTGAACTAATTGGAGCGCGACATGTACCCCAGCGAGCTGAGCGGCGACTACACCTTCGACCCGGCCCACAGCCGGTTCGGGTTCGTCGCGCGCCACGCCATGGTGACCAAGGTGCGCGGCAGCATCCCCCTCCAGGAGGCCACCGCCCGCCTGGACGCGGCGAACCCCGCGGCCTCCGCCGTCCGCGTGGTGCTCGACGTGGCCGGCATCCAGACCGGCAACCAGATGCGCGACGGCCACCTGCGCACCGGCGACTTCCTCGACGCCGCCGCCCACCCGCACATCACCTTCGAGTCCACGTCCGTCAAGCACGCGGGCGGCGACGCCTTCGAGGTCACCGGCGACCTGACGATCCGCGGGGTGACCCGGCAGATCACCGTCCCGCTCGACTACACCGGCACCGCCGTCGACGCCCAGGGCGTGACCAGGGTCGGCTTCGAGGGCGGCACGGCGATCAACCGCAAGGACTTCGGCATGACGTACAACGCCGCGCTGGAGACCGGCGGCGTGATGATCTCCGACCGGATCACCCTGGAATTCGACATCTCCGCCGTCAGATCCGCCTGACCACGCCCCCGAGGTTCATCGGCGCCCCAGCCAGGCGTCCAGGCGGGACAGCAGTTCCGCGGTGGGGGATCCTGCCGCCCGTCGATCCGGCGTACACGGCCCGGCAGGGTGCGCGCCAGACCCACACCTCGGCGATGGCGCCGGTGGTGTCGCCCACCCACACCACGTCGAGGGCGGCCGGGCGGGTGAACCTGCCGAGCCCGCAGTCGGTGGCGTTGGTGACGCTCTCCGTTCCGCCACGGTCGGTCACCGTGTTCACGGCCGTCGCGACGTTGATCAGCGAACGCACGGATTCAAGATCATCGGGGACGCGGGTCCGGGCCCGCAGCCGCAGCACGTCCCCGTCGGGCCGATACCGGCAGGCTGGTCGGGTCAGGTACATGTCGGCGGCCGACAGCTCGGCCGCGCAGCCGGGAAGCGACACGGGCGTCGGCCGCGCCTCCAGTTGCGCCCGGTAGAGGCGGAGGAAGGCGTCGCCCGGGTTGCCGAACCGCGTCCGGCCCGCGTACCGGGCGGTGCCGCAGTTGCGATCGACCAGCACGACGGCGGGCCGGCGCACGTCCCCGTAGTGCACGACGAAGGACAGGCTGGTGCCGTAGCCGACGGGGGCGCAGACCTCGCCGAGGTGGAGGTCGTCGCCCAGAACGCGCCCCTTGGCCGACTCGCGCCGGCGCAGCTCGGACTCCAGCACGTCGCGCGTGGGCAACCCGTTGAGCTCGGAGACCATCGCGCCGACCCCGGCGGTGAGTCTCCTGACCGGCACTCCAGTCTGCCCTTGCCAATGCGGCAGGGGCAGCTCGCACATCGTCACCGACACCGCGCCGTCGGCGGGCACCAGCTCCCCGGGCCGGTCACCGCCCTCCCATCTGCCGGCGGGCGAGATCGGGCAACCGCCGGCTCCGGGCCGCGGGCCCAGGGCGTCCAGCGGAGAGGCGGCGGCAGCCGCCAGCACCAGCGCGACCACGCTCACGGCGACCCGGCCGACGCGCAGCAACATGACAGCAATGTACGCGCCGGAACCCCCCTGCTGGAAAACGGTGGCGTGCTGGACGCACATGTCACGGAACTCGGCCCGGGAGAGTTAGACATCTCGGTCGCTAGAGCCGACCGGGCGGTGGTCACCGACGTGACATCGCAACATGTCACGTCGATGACGCCGCCCTGGGATCTGACACCGCTCGAGTGGCGAAATCCGCCCCATCTGGCCAGCTCGGCGACTGGACGCCACCCTTCCCAGCCATCTGCGGACCTTCGCCGCCTACGACCCGATCAGCCCATGCCCGCTCAAGCACGCCTGAGCCGTCCGCTCCTCATACCGAAGACCAGCATCAGTGCTCCCGCCGGACGCGCGCCGGCGCCTGTCGGACCTGGGGCAGTGTTCGATATCGGGGCGTGGGGTTCTGACGCCCGGCGCTGACGCCTGATTCATGGAGGCGACCTAGGTCGTCTCGCCCCCTGGGCCACCGTCCAACCTTCGGCCGGGTTCGCGCATGATCGCCGTGGGAGAAATGCAGCGGTGGACTGGCACGCTTCACCACTATGGTGCCGATGTGGAGGATCTGGAAAAGCTCGTCATTTCCCGCCGTCTGCGAGTTCCCATCGGCAGCGTTCCCACCGGCTCCGGGCAAGCCCCGCAGCAGTGGGGACAGGTCGCCGCGCGTCAGCTCGACGTCGCGCTGCTGAGTGTCGGCTTCACCTGCTCGGCGCCGTTGCTGGAACGCCTGTCAGAGCTGCGCGGTGAAACCGTCATCGATCTCGGCGTCCGGATCCTGGCAGCCGTGCGTACGCTGGTCGGCGACCATGTCGAGCACAACGCCTACTTTCTCGACTTCCCCAAGAACGTGCCGGACACGCTGGAGTTCTGGGCCGCTCTGCTGCGCGAGGCCATGCTCGACCCCGCCGCCGTGGAACGGCTCCGGCGCTCGTCGAGACCGTCCGCACCGAACCTGCTGGCGCTGCCCGGCTATGGCCGCTACCAGCACACCTACGCCGACCTGCTGGCCGCGCACGCCGAGCTGATCCCGCTGGCCGGCGACCGGGTGACCGTCCTGGACCTTGGCGGCAGCCTGGAGTCGGAGACGCGTGAGCTCTACTTGTCGCTGGCGGGCTCGACGGTGCCGCTGCCGGCCGAGGACCTGGCCGCGCTGCGCATCCTGGCCGCCTCCTGCGCCGCCGAACCTGACACCATCCCGGTACGCGAGAACCGTGCCGTCATCAACGAGGCCCGCCTGGCAGGCGGCCGTCCGTTGCTCGTCGACACGGTCACCGACGTGCTCAGACTCGCCTGCGCCGCCTCCGGCGGCGACGTCACGCTGGCCGCCCCGACCAGGTTCCGCTCCTTCCGCCGGGCCGAGCGCCGCGCCATCCTGCAGGCCCTGGACGCGGTCGCCTCTCCCGCCAAGCTCGGCGACGTGCCTTCCCACCGGGAGCAGTGGAAGCGGCTCGGCGAACGGCTGCACCCCCACGAATACCCGCAGTTCCCGCACGCCGCGCACGTCTTTGAAGCCGCGCGAGGCGCACGCCGCGTGAGCAGTCTCGGCAGCCGGCGGAGGCGGCCCTGGCGCAGGGACGTACCGGCACAGCCGTCGACCTGCTGCAGAACACGCCGGGCGCACTGCTGCGCCGCCTGGACCACCTGCTGCGCACCGGCACCGCGGCGACCGCACCGGCATCCGTGCTGGAACCCGTGCTGGAACCCGTGCTGGAAGCTGCCGAGAAGGCCGCGGCGAGCGCGTCGGGGCGAGTCCTGCTAGTCGCTGCGCGAGCACTTGACCAACCGGCTCATCCCCGCGCCCGGTCGCGTGTTCGTCAACCGGAACGGCCGGGCCTGGGCGACCGACGACCAGCGGCCACCGCTGGCAGGCGACATCGTGACGCGGGCCGCGACCATCCTGGACAAGGAGATCATCCGCCGGCTGCCGGCCCCCGGCCGGCTGATCGTCGACCCCGACATGCTCGACGTCGCCCTGCCGTTGTCCGCCAAGGCCGTCACTCCTGGGCTCGGCATGCTGCCGCGCGGCTCGCTCACCCGTGTGGACGGTGAACTGCTGCGCTTCTTCGTCTACTGGCGGCAGGCCGAGCGGCGTACCGACTACGACCTGTCCGCGTTGATGCTGGACGCCGCCTACGGCGCGCCCGAGCACATCTCGTGGACGAACTACGGCAACGACTTCGCCCAATACTCCGGCGACCTCACCCAGGCTCCCGACGGGGCGAGCGAGTTCATCGACATCCGTCTCGCCCAGGCGACCAAGCCGATCATCATTCCGCAGGTCAACATCTTCGCCGGCGAGGCCTTCGACGAGGCCGCAGAGGCGTTCTTCGGCTACATGACCAGGGACGCCGACCAGCAGGGCCTGCCGTTCGAGCCGCGCACGGTACGGATGAAATCCGACCTGCGTGGCGCGGGCCGCGTCGCGCTACCGCTGGCCTTCCTGCGTGGTGACGACGGCGGCTGGCGGGTGAAGTGGCTGCATCTCTACCTCAAGGGCCACCCGGGGTTCAACCAGGTGGAGGGCAACCGGGTGACCACCGCTCTGCTGGTGCGCTCCATCGTGGAACGCGACCACCTGCGCGTACGCCACCTGGTCGACCTGCTGCGGGCCAAGCCCCAGACGGGGGATCACACCACCTACATCGGACTGCATGCGCCGGCCGATCCACCGCCCGGTGCCCGGGTTTACACACCGGCGACTCTGCACCAGCTGATACCCGGCTGATAGGGTGATGATCGCGAGGCTATGGAAGGGCTTCCTTCTCACTTCGAAAAGTTCTCTAGCCTTTCCGCCTTCCTCGCAATACAAGGTGTGAGGCCATCCGAGGGCTTCCTTCTCACTGGGACCAGTGCGGGCCCCAAAGGGCCAGCTGGCTGATCTAGCCATCGGGCCTTCCGCGGCTGGCCCCAGGACGCAGCCAGTTGCCGGTGATCTTGAGGCCGTCGAAGCCCCAGGCGTACCGGCGCGACCATCGCCGGCAACCTCCTGTACGGCACCGCGCTGCTGCTCTACACCTACGACGTGACCAACGCCCCCAAGGTCTTCCAGGACGTCGTCGTCTGCGGCAACGTCTACGACATCCGCACGGTCACGCCCGCCGCCGACCACAGCGGGATCATGTACTGGCGCAACTTCCCCGGCACCGGGGCCGAGCAGGCGATCGCCGTCTTCGGCAACCGCTTCCTCGACCCGCTCGCCGGGACCCCGGGCCGCCCCGACGTCTCCCAGGTCGCCGGGGACGCGGCGGCCTTCACCGCGTCCGACAACACCTACGCCGACGGCCGCGCGGTGCCGGTCGTGGGCATGCGCAACGCCGTCCCCACCGCCGACCAGCGCGCCCGCTGCGCCGGCAGCACCGTCCCGGAGCTCTCCATCCCCGGTTACCAGGGATAGGAGCCACCCGATCACGTCTTCGCACCCGATGTCTGGAACCGATCAGGACGTGAGCTGAAGCGTGCTGCGGGTCGCCGAGCCGGATGCGGTTGTCGTGGTGGTGCAGCACGATGGTGCCGTCCGGCTCCCGGGTGACGGTCTCGATGGCGGCGTCCGGCAGCATCACGAGCCGCTCACCCCGTCGCCGAGGCCGGAGCTCAGACCGATCGGCTCGGGCAGCGGCGGCCTGGGCGGCCTCCAGCCGGGCGGCGGTCACGGCCGCCACCGGCGCGCAAGCGGCGGACGGAGGTGAGGCGGCGGAAGCCCGGCAGACGGGCAGGTCAGGCGGCCGGGCCGGGACGGTCGGGCCGCTGGGTGGCGTCGTCGGTGCGGGCGCCGGACAGGATGGCGTCGAGCAGGCCGGGGTAGCGGGCGTCCAGGTCTTCGCGCCGCAGGACGAGCAGATTCTCCCGGCCCGACGGCTGCTGCCAGATCACCCCGCTGTCGCGCAACACCCGCCAATGGTGGGTCATGGTCGATTTCGCGGTGATCCCCAGCGTGTTCAGGACGCTGGTGCAGTTGTGCTCACCCCCGGCGTCGAGGATGCGGACGACGGACAGGCGCACGCCGTTCCCCAGGGCCGACAGCACGTCTTCGACCCGGATCCGGTCGCGGTCGGGATGACGGAAAGCCATGGTTCAACTGTACCGCGACTGTCGAACAATTCCCTTCCGGTCTGGCATAGTACGACCGTACGTTAATCCTCGTACGATCGTTTCGTGCGACGGGCTGCTGCATGCCCGCTTCCTCCGAAGGGCGTTCCATGTCCACACCATCCACGCTGCCCGCGGCCGTCGCGGACGGCGTCAAGCCCCGGCTCGGCTGGACCCTGGCGCTGCTCGCCCTGGCCCAGCTCATCTACGCGCTCGACCTCAACATCGTCTTCGTCGCGCTCCCGCGGATCGGCGCCGACCTGGGCTTCCCCGGCCAGACCCAGCAGCTCGTGGTCAGCGCGTACGTCGTCTTCGCCGGCGGCTTCCTGCTGTTCGGCGGCCGGGCGGCCGACCTGCTCGGCCGCCGCCGCGTCTTCGTGCTCGCCCTGGCCCTCTACGCGTTGTCCTCGCTCGCGGGCGGGCTGGCCGGAGGACCCGTCGTCATCATCGTCGCCCGCGCGGTGCAGGGCGTCGGCGGGGCGCTGCTGCTGCCCTCGACGCTGGCGCTGCTCAACAGCCTGTTCGCCGAGGGGCGGCAGCGCAACCGGGCGCTGGCCGTCTGGGGTGGCGCGGGCGCCAGCGGGCTGACGATCGGCGCGCTGCTCGGCGGTGTCCTCACCGAGAACTTCGGCTGGCCCGCCGTCTTCTTCGTCAACGTCCCCCTGGCCGGGCTGGTCGCGCTGGCCGCGCTGGCCGTCGTCCCGCGTGACCCGGCCGGGCGGGAACGGCGCAGGTTCGACATGCCGGGGGCGCTCACCGTGACCGGCGGGTCCACGCTGCTGGTCTTCGCCCTCGTCGAGGGGCCCGAGCTGGGCTGGGGCAGCCCCCTGGTCGCGGGCGCCTTCGCGGTGGCCGCCGTGCTGCTGGTGGTCTTCGCGCTGGTCGAGGCCCGCAGCGCGGATCCGCTCATGCCGTTCCGGCTGTTCCGCAACCGCAGCCTGACCGTCGGCATGCTGGTCACCTTCGTCTACATGGCCACGTTCGGCGTGCTGCCGTACTTCCTCACCGTGCTGCTGCAGAGCGTCCACGGCTACAGCGCCCTGCAGAGCGGGCTGGCCTTCCTCATCCCGTCGCTGGCCATCGCCGCCGGCACCCAGGGCGGCGAACGCCTGGCCACCCGGATCGGCACCCGGGCCACGCTGCTGATCGGCTTCGCCGTCGGCATCGCCGGGACCGCCGTCCTGGCCCTCGGCTTCGACGCCGACGCCGGGTACGGCCTGCTGGTCCCCGGTCTCGTCGTCTCCGGCCTGGGTCAGGGCGTCGTCTGGACCGCCATGTGGATCGCCGCCGCCACCGGCACCCCCGCCCGCGAACAGGGCGTCGCCAACGGCATCGCCTCCACCGCGCTCAACATCGGCAACGCCATCGGCCTGGCCGTCTTCACCGTCATCGCCGACCTCGGCACCACGGGCCGGACCGGCCAGGCCCTGCGCGCCGCCACGGCGGACGGCGAGTTCCTGGTCGTCCTGCTCACCGCGGCGGTGATGATCGCCGGCCTCCTGGTCACCCTCACCCTGCCCCGCCGCACCCCCGAGCCCACCGCCTGACCGCCCGACCGCCGCGGCCGCCGCAGGTCATGCGGCGGTCGCGGCCGTTCAGTGCTGGTGGGCCTCTTCCAGGGACGCCCCCGCCAGCCGCGCCCTGACCGCGCCGGTGAAGTTGGGGCACTCGAAGACGTTCTCGTGCGGGCAGGCCATGCCGTGCGCGATGGCGTTGCGCGCCACCTGGGCGCGGGCGATGCGCTCGTCCAGCTCGGCGAGTTTGCGCCGGTACAGCTCCCGCCACCCGTCGCCCGGCTCGGACCGGGCCGCGACGAACGTCCTGATCTCGCGCAACGTGAGGCCGACCTCGCGCAGCAGCAGGATCATCGCGACCAGCTCGGCCGCCGACGGCGGATAACGCCGCTGCCCCGAGACGCGTTCGGGCGCCGGGATCAGCCCGAGCTCCTCCCAGTAACGCAGCGCGGAGGTGGCGACCCCGGTCCGTTCGGCCAGCTCGCCGATCGTCAACTGCTCACTCATGGGACCGCAAGCATACGCGAGCTCACCGGGCCCGAACGGCCCTGACCTGGTGCTTGTTGTCAGATGAACAACAAAATCCGCCTTTTTGCCCCCTCATGCTCCTTTTCCGATACAAGGTATTGCCGATACATCAACGGCGTTGTAATTTCACCGCAACGTCGACGACGTCGAAGGAGAACGGTGGAGGGGGAGTCGAGCAGGATGACTGCTGAACGCGTCGCGCGGGCGGCGGCGATCGCGCGCGCCGGTGGCTGTTCCTGCGGCTGGCGGCCACGATGGGCCCGGCCTACTCGCTGCACACACCCCGCGCCCTGCCCACGGCGCTGCGCCGCGGGCTCAACCAGGTGGACCACCCGTACCGGCCGGGGCCCTTCTACCTGCTGCTGCCGCTGAACACCCAGCCGGAGCTGATCAGGGGCTTCAACCTCGACGAGCTCCCGGTCGGCGCGCCGCCGCGGCTCGGCGAGGCCAACCCCGCCACGTCGTACGCGGAGATCGCCCGCCGGCTGCTGGCGGCCGAACGCGTGGTGGTCAAGGTGGGTGGCGGCGCCACGGAATGCCGGGCCGAGCTGGAGGAGCTGGCCGACCTGGTCGACGGCGTGTTCGTGATGTCGCCGGTCAGCCTCGGCATCATCCCCTCGGGCCATCCGCGCCAGATGATGGTCGGCGGCGCCAAGGGCTCGCTGAGCGGCAACCACGCGATGGAGCACGCCGACCTGCTGGTCGCCGTGGGCACCCGCTCGGTCTGCCAGGCGGACTCCTCACGCACCGGGTATCCCGGCGTCCGGCACGTCGTCAACATCAACGCCGACCTGGACGCGGCCACGCACTACGCCCGTACCAGTGCCCTGGTCGGCGACGCCCGGCTGAGCCTGGCCGCCCTGGTCGAGGCCGTGCGGGCGGCCGGCGGGAGCCCGCGCCGGGACAGCCCGTGGCTGGCCGAGTGCCGGGCGGCCAGGGCGGCCTGGGAGGAGGTCAAGGCGGCCCGCCTGGCCCGCCCCCGGCTGCACGACCCGGTCTGGGAGCGCGAGGTGCTCACCCAGCCCGCCGCCGTGCACACGGTCGCGCAGTGGGCGGCCGAGACACGGGCGGTCACGTTCTTCGACGCCGGTGACGTCCAGGCGTACGGCTTCCAGATGTCGGCCCAGGACGAGCCCGAGGCGTCCTTCACCGAGGCCGGCGCCAGCTACATGGGGTTCGCCACCAGCGCGGTGCTGGCCACCGCGATGTCCGGCCGCGACTGGTACGGGGTGGCGGTGACCGGCGACGGCTCGTTCACCATGAACCCCCAGGTGCTGATCGACGGCGTGGCGCACGGCGCGACCGGCTGCGTCGTGGTGCTGGACAACCGGCGGATGGCCGCCATCTCCAGCCTCCAGATCGCCCAGTACGGCACGGACCACGCCACCTGGGACCACGTCGCCGTCGACTACGTGGCCTGGGCGTCGTCGGTGAGCGGGGTGAACGCCCTGTCCGGCGGCACCACCCCGGAGGAGCTGCGGGCGGCGCTCGACAAGGCCCGCGCCCACCCCGGCCTGTCGCTCGTGCACGTCCCCGTCTACTTCGGCCCCGACCCCGACGGGGGCCTTCCCTCCTACGGCCGCTGGAACGTCGGCAACTGGGTGGCGGGCACCCAGGAGCTGCGCCACGAGATCGGACTGTGAACCCATGACCCACCACCCGCTCCCGCCCGCCGCGATGTACGTGGCCGGCGCCTGGCACCGGGCGGAACAGACGTTCCCCGTGCACAACCCCGCCGACGGCGAGCTCCTGGCGGAGCTGCCCGTCGCCCGCCCGTCCGACCTCGACCTGGCCCTGGACGCGGCCGCAGAGGGCTTCGCGACCTGGCGGCGGACGCAGCCCTGGGAACGCTCGCGGATCCTGCGCCGCATCGCCGACGGCATCCGGGCCCAGGCCGAGCGCTTCGCCCTGGTCATGACGCTCGACCAGGGCAAGCCGCTGGCCCAGTCCGAGGGCGAGGTGCTGGCCGCCGCCGACCAGTTCGACTGGTACGCCGACGAGGCCCGCCGCGTCTACGGCAGGACGGTCGAGGCACGCGACCCCGACACCCGCATCCTCATCCGCCGCGAGCCGGTGGGACCGGTCGCGGCGTTCGCCGCCTGGAACTTCCCCGCGCTGCTGCCGGTCCGCAAGATCGCCCCGGCGCTGGCGGCCGGCTGTTCGGTGATCGTCATGGCCCCGGCCGAGGCGCCGCTGTCCACGCTGCTCATCGCCGAGATCGCCGACGCGGCCGGCCTGCCCGCCGGCGCGCTGAACGTGGTCACCGGCGACGGCCCGGCCATCTCCCGCCGTCTGATCGCCTCCGAGGTGATCCGCAAGGTGAGCCTGACCGGCTCGGTCCCGGTCGGCGCCGAGCTGCTGCGGCTGGCCGCCGATGGGATCAAGTCGGTCTCGATGGAGCTCGGCGGGCACGCGCCGGTCCTGGTGTTCCCCGACGCCGACCCCGAGCGCGCGGCCCGGCTGTGCGCCCGCGCCAAGTTCCGCAACAGCGGCCAGGTGTGCATCTCGCCCAGCCGGTTCCTGGTCCACGAGGAGATCGCCGGCGCCTTCGCCGAGGCGTTCGCCGACGAGACCCGCGGGCTCCGGCTCGGCGACGGGCGCGACCCGGCCACCGACGTCGGCCCCCTGACCACGGCCAGGCGGCTGAACGCCGTCCACGAGCTGGTCCAGGACGCGGTGACCCGTGGGGCCACCGTGCTGGCCGGCGGCGGCCCGGCCGACCTGCCGGGCGGTCACTACTACCGGCCGACCGTGCTGTCCGGCGTGTCCGACGACATGCGGGTGATGGTCGAGGAGCCGTTCGGCCCGATCGCGCCCATCAGCACCTTCGCCACCTTCGACGAGGCGATCTCCAGGGCGAACGCCACGCCGTTCGGCCTGGCGGGCTTCGTCTTCACCGAGGACCTGGCCACCGCCTTCCGGGCCGGCGAGGAGCTGGAGACCGGGATGGTAGGGGTCAACGAGCTCACGATCGCCACCGCGGAGGCCCCGTTCGGCGGGGTCAAGCAGTCGGGCTTCGGCCGCGAGGGCGGCACCGAGGGGCTGGCGGACTACACCGTCGCCAAGTACGTCAACCTGCGACTCCGGGGGGCCTGATGACCGGCGACGAACCGCGCGGCGTCGACCGCGGCCTGACCTCCTACGGCGACGAGGGCTTCAGCCGCTTCCTGCGCCGGGCCTTCCTGGCCTCCTCCGGGTACGACGAGCACGACCTCGACCGGCCGGTCGTCGGCATCGCCGACACCAGCGGCGGGTTCACCACCTGCCACCGCGAGATGCCGCAGCTCGTGCAGGCGGTCGCCCGCGGCGTGCTGGAGGCGGGCGGCCTGCCCGTGACCTTCCCCGCCATGTCGCTGCCCGAGATCCTCATGTCGCCCACCTCGATGCTCTTCAGGAACCTGGCCGCGCTGGAGACCGAGGAACTGGTCAAGGGGCAGCCGATGGACGCCGTGGTGCTGGCCGGCGGGTGCGACAAGACCGTGCCGGCCCAGCTCATGGCCGCGGTCTCCGCGGACGTCCCGGCCGTGCAGCTCGTGGCCGGGGCCATGCTGACCGGCACCTGGCGCGGCACCCGGCTCGGCGCGTGCACCGACTGCCGCTCGATGTGGGCCAGGCACCGGGCCGGGGAGCTGGACGAGGGCGACATCGCCGACGTGCGCGGCGCCCTGGCCACGACCGGCGGCACCTGCATGGTCATGGGGACCGCCTCCACCATGGCGTGCCTGGCCGAGGCGCTCGGCATGAGCCCGGCGGGCACCGCCACCGCGCCGGCGCCCACCGGCGACCGGCTGCGGGCCGGGGCCCGTTCGGGGCGGGTGGCGGTCGAGGCCGCCCGCGCGGGGCGCCGGCCGTCCTCCATCGTGACGGCCGGTTCCCTGGCCAACGCGGTCACCGTGCTGATGGCCCTGGGCGGCTCGACCAACGCCGTGATCCACCTGCTGGCGGTGGCCAGGCGGGCGGGCGTGCCGTTCGGGCTCGACGACGTGGCGGCCATCGCCGGACGGGTGCCGCTGCTGGTCGACTGCAAGCCGTCCGGCGTCGGTTACATGGAGGACCTGCATCGCGCCGGCGGCGTGCCGGTGCTGATGAAGGAGCTGGAACCGCTGCTCGACCTGGACGTGCCGGTGATCGAGGGCGGCACGCTGCGCGACCGGCTGGCGGACGTCGCCCCGCCCGCGGGCTGGCAGACCACCATCCGCACCCTCGCGGACCCGCTCGGGCCCACCGGCGCGCTGGCGGTGCTGCGCGGCAACCTCGCGCCCGACGGCGCGGTGATCAAGGTGGCGGCGGCCACGTCCGAGCTGCTGCGGCACGAGGGTCCCGCCGTCGTCTTCGAGTCGCCCGAGGACGTGGCCCGCCGGATCGACGACCCGGACCTGCCCGTCACGCCCGGCTCGGTGCTGGTGCTGCGCAACGCGGGACCGGTCGGCGGCGGCATGCCCGAGGCCGGGTCCTTGCCGATCCCGGCGAAGCTGGCCAGGAACGGCGTGCGCGACATGGTGCGGGTCTCCGACACCCGGATGAGCGGCACCGCGTACGGGACGGTCGTCCTGCACGTGTCCCCGGAGGCCGCGGTCGGTGGCCCGCTCGCACTGGTGCGCGACGGCGACCTGATCCGGCTCGACGCCGCGGCGGGCGAGCTGACGCTCCTGGTCGACCCGGTCGAGCTGGCACGCAGGCGGGAGGAGTGGACCCCGCCGGCCCCGCCCGCGCGCGGCTGGCGGCGCCTGCACCACGACCACGTGCTGCAGGCCCACGAAGGCGCCGACTTCGATGTCTGCTAGAGCATCCGCCCAGGTCACGAGAGGAGGACGATGTGACGGCGCAAGGAACAACGGAGTTGACGTACGCACAACGAGGCGGGTTGACTACGCCCATGGCTGACTCGACCCCCGACTCGCTGCCCGCCTCCCGCGCGGCGGGCGCCCTGCTCACCGGGCTGGACCTCCTCGAAGGGCTCGCCCGCCGCCCCGAAGGGCTCGGCGTCACCGCGCTGGCCCGCGAGGTCAACGCCGACAAGGGCAACGTCCACCGGCTGCTGCGCGTCCTGGAGGACCGCGGCTACGTCGAGCAGGACCCGGCCACCAAGATCTTCCGGGTCTCGACGCGGATGATCTCCCTGGCCGGCCAGGTGCTGCGCGGCGTGGACCTCGTCGCCGGCGCCGGACCGATCATGCGCGAGCTGTCCGCCGCCACCGGCGAGGCCGTGCACCTGGCCCGCAGGACGCGCGGCGGCGGCGTGTACGTCGCCCAGGAGCGGCAGCGCGGCGGCCGCATCACGGTCGAGACCGAGATCGGCGCCCAGCCGATCATCTACGCCTCCTCCACCGGCAAGGCCCTGTACTGCACCGCCACCCCCGAAGAGCTGGCCGAGCTGCTGCCCGACCCGTTCACCGCCTACACGATGCGCACGCACACGGGGATCGACAGCCTGGCCGCCGACCTGGCGCAGGTCTGCCGCCGCGGCTACGCGATCGACGACGAGGAGCTCAACCTCGACGTCAGATGCGTGGCGGCCCCCATCTTCGACCTGCACGGCGTCCCGCTGGCCTCCATCGGGATCTCCGGGCCCGCCTCGCGGGTCACCCTCGCGAGGATCGGCGACCTCGGCCGGATGGTCACCGTCGCCGCGTTCCGAATCACCCAGCAAGTGGGCGGGCGTGTCCCCGCGAAGTTCGACGCCCACCCACCATCACCCACGGAGATCCACGGATGACGAACAACAGCGTTGCCGCTCGGCGGCGCGCGGTCAAATTGGCGGCGGCGGCCTCGGCCGCGGCGCTCTTCGCCGCCGCCTGCGGGTCGGACGCCGGGTCGGGGGCTCCGCTTCCCCGGCCAAGGGCGAGGTCAGCATGGTCCACTACTTCAGCGACGAGGGCGGCAGCAAGGCGATGGCCCAGGTGCTGTCGATCTGCCAGAAGCAGTCCGGCGAGAAGATCAAGAACAGCCCGGCCGAGCAGGAGGCGTTCAAGGACGCCATCCTGGTGCAGCTCGCCGGCAGCAACCCGCCCGACCTGCTGTCGTACTGGGCGGGCGCCAAGACCCAGTACCTCGTCGACCAGCAGCGCCTGGCGCCGCTCGACGACATGTGGGCCAAATCGGGCCTCGACCAGGCCATCCCCGAGACGCTGACCAAGGCCGCGGCGACCTACGGCGGGAAGAAGTACCTGCTGCCGCTGGACTACCACTACGTCGGCATGTTCTACAACCCCAAGGCCATGGCCAAGGCAGGCATCACCGAGATGCCCAAGACCTGGGACGACCTGATGGCCGCCGCCGGCAAGCTCAAGGCCGCCGGGATCACGCCGTTCGCGCTGGGCTCCAAGAACCGCTGGCCCGCCCAGTTCTGGTTCGACTACCTGCTGCTGCGCACGGCCGGCCCCGACTACCGGGCCCAGCTCATGGCGGGCAAGGCCAAGTACACCGACCCGCAGGTGACCCAGGCGTTCGACCGGTGGAAGCAGCTCTTCGACAAGGGCTACTTCAACGACAACCCCAACGGCTACGACTGGCCCGACGCCGGCGACATGGTCTCCTCCGGCAAGGCCGCGATGACCCTCATGGGCACCTGGATCAGCGGCTACTGGGACGGCAACCAGGTCAAGGCGGGCGAAGGGTACGACTTCTTCCCCTTCCCCGAGATCACCCCCGGCGTGCCGCAGGCCGCGCTCGGCCCGGTGGACGGGTTCGCGATCTCGGCCGGCGCCGCGAGCAGGGCCGGGGCCGAGAAGGTGCTCGCCTGCATGGCCGCGCCCGAGGCGCAGCAGGCCGTCGCGCTCACCCAGGGCGCGCTGGCGCCCAACCCCAAGGCCGACCTGAGCAAGCAGAACGAGATCATGCACAAGGCCGCCAAGGTGGTCGGCGAGGCTCCCGTGTTCGCCTTCAACTACGACCTGGCGACCACCCCGGAGATGTCCGACGCCGGGCTCAACGCGCTCGCGCAGTTCGTCAACAACCCCGCCGACGCCGCCTCCGCGCTGCAGGAGGCCCAGAGCACCGCCGAAGGCGTGTTCGCCGGCTCCTGACCGGCGGCCCCGGGCCGTCGCCGAGCGCCCGGGGCCACCCGCCCGAGACATTCACAAGATTCGACAGAAAGGAGGTATGCGCGGATGACGATCCGGCGGACCTGGTGGGCCTGGGGATTCCTCGCCGCACCGCTCCTCGCGTACGGCATCGCCGTCGTGTGGCCGGCGCTGTACTCCTTCGCGCACGGCTTCACCGACTGGAAGGCGGTCGGTGGCGGCGACTTCGTCGGGCTGGCCCAGTTCCGCCGCATGGCCGCGGACCCGAGCTTCGCGCGAGCGCTGGTGAACACGCTGATCTGGACGGTGGCGGGCGTGCTGGTGCCCACCGTCGTCGGCCTGGCGCTGGCGCTGGCGCTCAACCGCGTCACGCGGTTCGCCAAGCTGATCAAGTCGTTCTTCTTCCTGCCGCTCGCGCTGTCCCTCGTGGTGGTCGGCCAGGTCTGGTTCTGGATCTACCGGCCCGAGGACGGCCTGCTCAACCTCCTGCTCGACGCCGTCGGGCTCGGGTCACTGGCACACGCCTGGCTGGCGGACCCGGACACGGCCCTGTGGGCGGTGATGGTCGCCTGGGGCTGGCAGCAGGTGACGCTGGCCATGGTCATCTTCCTGGCCGGGCTCACCGCGGTCTCCCGCGACCTGACCGAGGCGGCGCACATGGACGGCGCCGGCGCCTGGCAGCGGCTGCGCGCGGTCGTGCTGCCCGCCCTGCGGCCCTCGTCCGTCGTGGTCATCTCGCTGAGCCTGATCAACGCGCTCAAGAGCTTCGACATCGTCTACGTCATGACCGGCGGTGGACCGTTCCGGCAGACCGAGACGCTGGCCGTGCTCGCCTACCGGGTGTCGTTCAAGACCTACGACTTCGGCTACGGCAGCGCGGTGTCGATCGTGCTGTTCGTCGTCTCGATCGTGATCATCGGATTGTTCTTCGCCTGGAATGCCTGGAGGGACCGGCATGCCTGAAACCGCCCTGGTCACCCGCGGCGCGATCCCGGCCGCCCCGGCCGCCGCGGGGAAACGTTCGTTGAAGGCCCCGCTGGCCGCGGCCCTGCTGGGCTTCGCGGTGGTGTTCCTCGTCCCCTGCCTGGGCGTGCTGTACACCTCGCTGAAGTCCGACGCCGACATCGCCGCCAACGGCCTGTGGGCTCCCAGCGGCAGCCTCAGCCTGGACAACTACCTGCAGGCGTTCGCCGTCGGCGGCACCGGGCGCTACCTGCTCAACTCGGTCCTGGTGACGGTCCCGGCGACGGTGATCTCGGTCGCGCTCGGCACGCTGGCCGGGTACGCGATCGCGATGTTGCGGCCCCGCTTCGGCGAGCTCGTCGGGTTCTTCCTGCTGGCCGGGCTGTTCGTGCCGCCGCAGATCCTGCTGATCCCGCTGTTCCAGGGGTTCAACGCGACCGGCATGTACGACACGCTCTGGCCGATGATCGTCGTCCACTCCGGCTACGGCATCTCCCTCTGCACGCTCGTCATGCGCAACTTCTTCCGCAGCCTGCCGATGGAACTGCGGGCGGCCGGCCTGGTCGACGGCGCCGGCGAGCCGCGCATCCTGGCCTCCATCGTGCTGCCGATGACCCGGCCCGCGCTGGCGGCCCTGGCCACGCTCCAGTTCACCTTCATCTGGAACGACTTCCTCTACCCGCTGGTCTTCACCCGCTCCGACACCATGCGGACCGTGATGGTCGGCGCGTAGGCATCATCGGCTGCGGCCGCATCTCCGACCTGCACGCGCAGGCGTACCTGGAACATCCCGAGGCGGTGATCACGGCGGTCTGCGACCCCGTCGCCGGCAACCGCGACACCCGCGGGGCGGCCTGGGGCGTGGCCGAGCGCGACCGGCACGCCGACTACCGCGAACTGCTCGCCCGCGACGACGTCGACATGGTGGAGATCCTCGTCCCCCACCACCTGCACGCCCAGGTGACGCTCGACGCGATGGACGCGGGCAAGCACGTCTCGCTGCAGAAGCCGATGGCGACGAACCTGGCCGACGCCGACGCGATGATCACCCGCGCCGCCGAGCGCGACGTCGTCTTCAAGGTGTTCGAGAACTTCGTCTTCTACCCGCCCGTCCAGCGGGCCAAGCAGCTCGTCGAGGCCGGCGAGATCGGCGACGTGCGCAGCATCCGGCTCAAGTCCAACCCCGGCTGGAGCCCCACCGCCTGGGAGGTGCCCGCCGCGGCCAGCGCCTGGCGGGTCGATCCCGAGCAGTGCGGCGGCGGCCCGCTGGTGTTCGACGACGGGCACCACAAGTTCGCCATCGCCTGGCACTTCCTGGGCATGGCCGACCGCGTCCACGCCTTCGTCGGCAGCAGCTACGACGGCCTGATCGACGCGCCGTCCATGGTGAGCTGGACGCATCCCGACGGCGCCGTCGGCGCACTGGAGGTCGTCCACTCGCCGGAGCTCAAGCTCGACACCGTGCACTACGCCCAGGACGACCGGGTGGAGATCACCGGCACCCGCGGCGTCATCTGGATCACCCGCGGCCATGGCCGCATGCTGGACGTCGCCCCGGTCGTCCTGCACCGCGACGGCGTCACCACCGGCTACGACGACATGCCGACCGGCTGGGAGACGAGCTTCGTCCGGTCGGGCCGCCACTTCGTGGACGCCCTGCTCAACGGCACCCCGCCGACGCTCACCGGCGAACAGGGCCGGGAGGTCCTGGCCTTCGCGCTGGCCGCGCAGGAGTCGGCCCGCACCGGCCGCGCGGCCGTCCCGGCGCTCTCCCGCCCCTGACCTCGCGCCTTCCCGATCCCGAGCTCCCCGGCACGGCCTCTCGCGCCGGGGACGCTCCCGAGAGTTGACAGTGGCCGACCCCTCTTCTAATCTCTTCTTTAGAGAAGATAAATCTTCTAAGAAGCAAATGCTTTCGGGAAGCTACCTGGGGAAGGTTGACCATGAGCGACACCCTCACCGCCGCCGACGCCGCCGCCATCACCTCCGTGCTCGACCGTCTCGCCGACGCCTGGAACCGGGCCGACGGCGGCGCGTACGGCGACCTGTTCACCGAGGACGCCACCTACATCACGTACGTCGGCACCCTCTACACCGGCGCCCGGGAGATCGGCGACGCCCACCAGGTGCTGTTCGACAGCTTCGTCAAGGGCACCAGGCTGGCCAGTGAGACCGTCGGCATCCGTCCTGCCGGCCCCGACGCCGCCCTCGTCGTCACCCGAGGCGACACCTACAAGGGCAAGCCCGGCAAGCTGCACAAGATCCAGACCTACACGATGGTCCGGCAGGCGGACGGCGGCTGGAAGATCGCCGCGTTCCAGAACACCAAGCACCAGGCCCTCATGGAGGCCGTCTCCTTCAGGTTCCAGCCCGCCAGCAAGCCCGCCGCCCACGCCTGAACCCTCGCCCGCACCTTCACCCCGCACGGCCCGGCTCGTCCTGACCGCGACCCGGGCTCACTGTTCCGGCGGAGGGGCGAAGGCGCCGGCCGCGGCGGCGAGCGCGGCCGTCCGCGCCGCCTGGTCCGGCAGGTCCGGGTCGGGGGGCGTGCGGAGGAGCACCAGGTGGTGGTAGAGCGGCGCGGTCGCGGCGAGGAGCAGTCGCCGCGCGTCCGTGCCGGCCGGCAGCTCGCCCCGCTCGACCGCCCGCCTGACGATGACCTCGCAACGGGTGTACCGGTCCTCCCAGAGCCGCCGCAAGCCGCGGGCGGCCTCCTCCGAGCGGAACGAGGCGGCGATCAGGGCCGCGGCGATCGACGGCTGCGCGGTCATGGCCGCCTGGTTCTCGTGGTTGAGCGCCGCCAGGTCGCCCAGCAGGGAGCCGGTGTCCCGGGGCTCCCAGTCGTCGTCGCCCGTCGCCTCCAGGACGTCGGCGAGCAGGCCGCCGACGTCCCGCCAGCGCCGGTAGACCGTCGCGCGGTGCACGCCCGCGCGGGCCGCGACGGCGTCGAGGGTCAGGCCGTCGAAGCCGTGCTCCCCGAGCTCGGCGCGGACCGCGTCGAGAACCTGCGCGCGGATGCGACCGGTACGGCCACCAGGGCGGCGGCGCGGGCCGGGCGACGGGCTCTCGGGCGTCATCGTTGCCTTTCCCGTTTGCGAGGCGGACGTCGGCATGCCACCATCTTAATGTACAAGTTGTCGCATTAGCAGTGGCGGAAGGAAGAGATCCATGAACGCCCGCGTCCCCGCCGACCCCACCGTCCTGCATCCGATGCCCGCCCAGCCACGGGTGGTGCTGCTGCGACCGCTGGTCAAGTCCCCGCTGATCGAGGTGGGGGAGTTCTCCTACTACGACGACCCCGACGACCCGACCGCGTTCGAGACCCGCAACGTGCTCTACCACTACGGCCCGGAGAAGCTGGTCATCGGCAGGTTCTGCGCCCTGGGCACCGGGGTGCGGTTCATCATGAACGGCGCCAACCACCGCATGGACGGCCCCTCGACCTTCCCCTTCCCCACCATGGGCGGCTCGTGGTCCGACCACTTCGACCTGCTCACCGGCCTGCCGAACCGCGGTGACACCGTCGTCGGCAACGACGTCTGGTTCGGCCACGGCGCGACGGTGCTGCCCGGCGTGCGCATCGGGCACGGCGCGATCATCGGCGCCGGCTCCGTGGTCACCTCCGACGTGCCCGACTACGGGATCGTCGGCGGCAACCCGGCCCGCCTCATCCGCACCCGCTACCCGGCCGACGACGTCGCCCGCCTGCTCGCGGTGGCCTGGTGGGACTGGCCCGCCGAGCACATCACCGAACACGTGCGCACGATCATGTCGGGCAGCGTCGCCGACCTGGAGGCCGCCGCCCCGGGCGCGCGCCGCGCCTGACCCGCCGTCCAGCACCCGTCCCGCCGCGCAGAACCCGAAATGAGTGATTCGCCCATGTCCCGCCGCCGCGCCCACATCGCCATGGTCGGCATCCCCGCCGTCAGCCACGTCCTGCCCAGCCTGGAGATCGTCCGCGAGCTGGTGGCCCGCGGCCACCGGGTGACGTACGCCAACGACCCGGCGGTCGGCGACCTGGTCACGGGCACCGGCGCCGAGCTGCTCCCGTGCTCCTCGACGCTGCCGGTCGCCGACAACGACTGGCCCGACGACCCCATCGCGGCGATGGGCCTCTTCCTGGACGACGCCGTCCAGGCGCTCCCGCAACTGCGCGCCGCCTACGACCACGACCCCGCCGACCTCTACCTGTACGACATCGGCGCCTACGCCGCGCGGGCCCTGGCCGAGGCGCAGGGCCGTCCCCTGCTGCAGTTGTCGCCGACGTTCGTGGCCTGGAAGGGCTACCAGGAGGAGGTGGCGGCGCAGCTGTGGCAGCTGCCCGGAGCCGACGCCTACCGGGCCAGGTTCGCCGGCTGGCTCGCCGGATCCGGCGCCACCACCACCGACGTCGACGCCTTCTCCGGCCATCCGCCCCGCGCGCTGGCCCTGATCCCGCGGGCGATGCAGCCGCACGCGGACCAGGTCGACACCGCCACCGTGACCTTCGTCGGCCCCTGTCACGACCTGCGCGGGCAGGGCGGCTGGAGCCGTCCCGGCGACGCCGAGAACGTCCTGCTGATCTCCCTGGGGTCGGCCTACACCCGTCAGCCGGAGTTCTACCGCCGGTGCCTGGCGGCCTTCGGCGACCTGCCCGGCTGGCACGTCGTGCTGCAGATCGGCAAGTACACCGACGTGGGGGAGCTGGGCGAGATCCCGTCCAACGTCGAGGTGCACCCGTGGGTGCCGCAGCGGGCGATCCTCGACCAGGCCGACGCGTTCGTCACCCACGCGGGCATGGGCGGCTGCTGCGAGGGGCTGCTGGCGGGCGTGCCGATGATCGCCGTCCCGCAGGGGGCCGAGCAGTTCGCCAACGCCGACCGGCTCGTGGAGCTGGGCGTGGCCCGCCGCATCGACACCCCCGACGCCACGGCCGAGGCCCTGCGCGCCGCGCTGGCCGAGCTGACCGGCGACCCGGAGGTGGCCCGCCGCCTGACGCGCCTGCAGGCGGAGGCGCGGGCCGAGGGCGGCACCACCCGCGCCGCCGACCTCGTCGAGCAGATGCTGGGCTGAGCCGCCGGGCCGTGCGCCGGTTGTGACCGGGAGGAGGTCACGTGGTAGGTACTCTCGGCATGGAGTTCTTCTGCCACCACCGTGACCGTCCCGGATCGGGCCCCCTGCGCAAGGAGTTGGGGGAAGCACACTGGTCCTACATGGACCGGTACGAAGCGGAACTGATCGCCCGCGGCCCGACCCTCGACCGCGACACCGACGCGGCCACCGGCAGCGTGCACATCGTCGACCTGCCCGACCCCGCCGCCGCGCGGGCGTTCGCCTTCGACGAGCCCAACTACCAGGCCGGGGTCTACCGCGACGTGCTGCTCCGCCGCTGGCGCAACGTGCTGGGGCGCACCATGTGGGAGTTCCCCGGCGGCCGGCAGGGCGGCAACCGGTACCTGGTGCTGGGCCTCGGCTCCGGGCAGCCCGCCGACCTCGTCCCGCCGGCCGACGGCGACGAGCTGATCGCGTACGGGCCGCTGCTGTCCGACGACGGCGCCACCTGGGTCGGCACCGCGCTGCTGGTCCGGGCGCCGGACGCGGACGCGGCCCGCGCGGTCCTCACCGCCGACCGGTACGCCGGGATCGAGGTGCACGACTGGGAGTTCGGCGGCCGTCGATGACGACCGGCGGCCACGCGAAGGTCAGACGGCCTCGGAAGGCTCGGCGGGCTCACCGGGCTCCTCGGGCCCGGCGTCCCGGAGGGCCTCCACCGCGGTGACGGCCTGGGAGACGCGGTCGTGGATCGTCACGAGCTCGACGGTGCCGGTGATCTCCAGCAGCCGGGCCACCGTGGCTTGGAGACCGGCCAGGTGCACGTCGACGCCGTGCGCGCGGGCCAGCGTGGCGGCCGCGAGCAGGACGGACAGCCCGGAGCTGTCGAGGAACGTCAGCCGGTGCGCGTCGATGATCAGGTGCTCGTCCAGGCTGCGGCGCACCTGGTCGAGGTAGGTCTCCAGGTGGCCGGAGGCGGTGGCGTCCACCTCGCCGGCCACCGTGATCACGGTGATTCCCGGCAGGTAGCTGCTGGCCAGGTGCATCACAACCGCTCCACATCATCCGGCAGCCGATCAGACATGGCGTCCGCAGCCGCTCCGACGGCTTCCTCCACACCGGCGTGGATGTGCAGCCTGTCCCACACCCCGGTGATCTCCAGGATGCGGGCCGGGATGTCCCGTACGGCGGCCAGGCGCAGGCTCCCGCCCGCGTCGCGGACGTCGTCGTGCGCCCGCAGCAGCACGTGCAGGCCGCTGCTGTCCATGAAGGTCAGCTCGCCCAGGTCGAGGACCAGGGAGCGGCCGGGGCGATGGGCGTCGCGAATGGCGGACTCCAGGCGATCGGCGTTGGTGGCGTCGAGCTCACCGGAAACCGTGACCAGCACGCCGGCCGGAACCGGCCGGCAGCTCATGTCGAGCACTGACATGGCGGCCTGGTGGTGGCGCTCGACGTGGCGGCAAGGTGCGTCTGGGTGACGGACATCTGTTGTTCCCCAAGTGGGCCTGGCCGGTCGGGACGGCGTCAGGTCCGCCCCACGACCCAAGGTTAGGGGCGAAGAGGGTTACAGGAAAGAGGTTTCGTCATAGGATCTTCATGTAAGCATTTTCGTCCCGCCCCGCGGATCCGGGACGTCCAGGCAGAAAGCGTCAGAGGCTGTGCCCGACCCTGAAGACCATCCGGCGACGTGGACGTTCCTGACCCATCACGCCCGCGTGCTGGTGGAGATCGCCCGTGACCCCGACGTGCGGCTGCGCGACATCGCCACCCGCATCGGCGTCACCGAACGCACCGTCCAGAACATCGTCTCCGACCTCTACCAGGCCGGCTACCTGACCCGCGAGCGGATCGGCCGCCGCAACCGCTACAGCCTCGACCTCGACCGGCAGTTCCGCTACCCGACCGAGGCGGGGCTGCCCGTCCGTCTGCTGATCGACATGTTCACCGCCCACGACCTGCCCGCCCAGGACGGCTGACCCGCCGCGGCCGGGCCGGTGCGCACTCGTCCACGGCCGCTAAGCTGCGCGTATGGCGCGGATTCTCCTCCTGCACTCGATGTACGGCCTGCGGCCCGCCGTCCACCAGGCCGCCGACAGGCTCCGGGGGCGGGGCACGAGGTGCACGTCCCCGACCTCTACGACGGCCGCGTCGTCGACACGCCCGAGGAGGGCATCGCGATCAAGGAGGAGATCGGCAGCGAGGAGCTGCTGAAGCGGGCCATCACGGCGGCGGCCCCGCTGTCCGGCGACGGCCTGGTCTACGCGGGCTTCTCCCTCGGCGCGGCCATCGCCCAGAACCTCGCGCTGGGCGACGAGCGTTCCCAGGGCCTGCTGCTCATGCACGGCACCTCCGACATGGCCGAGAGCGCCGCCGCCGACGACCTGCCGGTGCAGCTGCACGTCGCCGACCCCGACTTCTACGAGCCGGTCGACTGGCTCAACGCCTGGTACCTCCAGATGCGCCGGGCGGGGGCCGACGTCGAGGTCTTCCGCTACCCGGGGGTCGGCCACCTGTTCACCGACCCCGGCCTGCCCGACTACGACGCCCCGGCCGCCGAACGCGCCTGGGCGGTCGCCCTCGACTTCGTCGCCGGCCTCTGACCCCTGCCCCGGCCCGGGTACGACCCCGGCCGCCCCGGGTAGGGGCCGGGCATGAGGTTCGGGAACTGGGACGTGCGACCGCTGGGCGGCTGGCCGGGCTGTCTGGCGATGATCCTGATCTCGCTGCTGCTGTCGGCCGTGCTCACGGTCGTCGTCAACGTGCTGCTGCGCTGACCCGCCCCCGCGAGGTCGTCAGGCCAGCGGGGTGACGTCGAGCCGTCCGCCGTCGCACACCTGCCCGGCGTCGAAGGGCACGTTCAGGTACGACCGCTCGTCCGGCGGGATGACCAGCAGGCGGGCGGGGCTCGGGCAGGCGGTCTCGGCGCCGGTCTCGACGACCGTCCAGTGCAGGGTGGTGCGGGCGCTGCCGCCCGGTCGGACCGTCACCCGGTGCTTGGGGCCGGCGGCGCGGCGGACGCGGGTGCGGAGGGTGTCGCCCTGCTTGTCGATCATGATCAGCCCGGGGTGGCCGTACAGGGTGCAGGCGGTGCGTGAGCCGTTGGTGAACACCAGCGGCGCGTTCCTGTTGCCCGCGCCGGCGTCGATCGTGCCCAGGCGTATCTGGAGCTGGGCGGCCGAGCAGCGACGGACCGGGGCGGACTCGCCGGCCAGCGCCGGCGCGGCCCCGCCCGCCAGCAGCAGCCCGGCCACGAGCGTGGCGGTGGTGAAGCGTCTCATGTGGTGTTCGACGCAGGGAACGCGGTGAAAGTTATGGCCGGGAGTCGGTCCGTACGACAAGCAGCGTCAGGACGACGGCGGAGGCGAGGAAGGCGGCGCTGAACCACAGCGGCGAGAGCCCGAAGGCGAGCTCACCCACCGGTCCGGTGACGAACAGGCCGTCGGGATACAGCGGCAGGTCGGCCGAGGGCGGATCGCGCGGCGCGGTGGGCGCGGCGGTCAGCGCGCTGACCACGCCCACGGCGGCCAGCAGCACCAGCGCCGCCCCCGTCGCCCGCACCAGGCGGACGGTGCCGCGCAGGACGGCCACCAGCACGACCAGCGCGACCCCGCCGACCCCCGGGAGCAGGTCGAGCCCCAGCCATGCAAGAGCCGCCGCCAGGCCGACGGCGCCCTCGGCGACCACCCCTTCGACCGCGCCCCGGGGGCCGATCCAGAACGGCATCCCGCCCGCGAGGTTGACGGCCGCCGGGACCAGCGGCAGCACCACCGCCGGTGCGACCCACCACCACGGCCGGGCCGGGATCCGCGCGGGCGCACGCCGGGGCCCGAACGGCGACGCGGGCGGCCCGGCGAGCTCGTGCGCCGAGCGCGCCTGCCACCCCAGGCCGACGACGCCGAGCGCGTGGAGCACCCAGAAGGTCAGCACCTCCAGCGGCGTGGCGGAGGAGGACGCGAACGACGTCGGCTGGACGAACGACGTGACCAGCGACAGAACGCCCATCGCCACGGTCGCCCGGCTCCAGCGCGGATCCCGAGCCTGGGCCGTCAGCAACAGCGCCAGCCACGCCATCCCCGGCACGCCCCCCAGCAGGGCGATGCTGAAGAAGATCATGCCCGGCTCGAACAGCAGGGCCTGCGAGAGGGTGAGACCGAGACCGAAGAGCACGTCCGCCGTTCCCAGGACGAGCATGAGGACCCGCGCCCAGGCCGGAAGGGCACCTCCCACCGCGACGGAGAACAGCCAGACCATCGCCCCCTGGACGAGCAGCATGGTGACCAGCGCCCCGGTGGCGACCGGTTCCTCCCAGGAGTACAGGAGCGAGAAGGGCGGCAGGGAGAGGGCGACGTCGGCGTACAGGACGGCGCGCAACAGGGCGATCCGGCGGTCGGGGCTCGGCCGCGCGTCGCGCCGGCGCCCGCGCAGCACCTGCCAGTAGACCCAGCCCTGCACCGCGCCGACCAGCACCAGCATCGGCACCATCCACCAGGAGGCGGCCGGGCCCGGCCCCCACCCGCGGACGACGGCGAACCAGAGCAGGGACACCTCGCCGGTGACCAGTGCGAAGCCCCCGAGGCCGGCGACGAGGGCCACGTAGGCCACCGCGACGGGCATCGCGACCAGGCCGAAGCGGTAACGGCGCACGGGCACTCCCACCCAGAACAGGCGACCGGGGCGCCCACCCTACTGAAGGGCCACGAACATGATCAAACCATGCCGGGGCGTCCGGAAACCAGAACGGAGGGGGTCCGGTGGGACCCCCTCCGCTCCGGCCCTCAGTCACCCCCCGGGTACGTGGGGCACCGGGCGGACCGTCATCCGATCCGCTGCCACAGAGCCGGTACGACGTCGGGCGTCCAGTCCGGCTGAGAGGTGTGGGCGATCACGCAGCGATAGCGGACACCCTGGTAGGTGACCTCGTCGCCGGCGTTGTAGGCGTGCCATTCCTGCCAGGTGTCACCGCCGCCGCCACCGTTCACCGTCAGCGAGAACGACGTGCCGTGGCTGGCGGCGCCGTTCGCGTTGAGAGTGATCGTGTACGTCTGCGCCGGCGTGCTCGACGACGTGGTCACCGTCACCGTGGACGACTCGCCCGAGTTGATGGACGACGGGCTGAAGGTCACGGTCGCGCCCGGCGGCACGCCGTCGGCCGCCAGCGTGAGCGGGATCGGCCGGCCGGTGGTGACCTGCGTGTTCAGCGTGGTGGTCGCCGTCGCGCCCGCCGTGACGGTGGCCGACGACGGGTCGGCGGCGACGGTGAAGTCGCCCGCCGGCGTGCCGCCGGTGACCGTGAGCGCGTAGCTCGCCGTCTGCGTCTGCGCCGTGCCGGTGGCCGTCACCGTGATCGGGTACGTGCCGTTCTTCGCCGTCGAGGCCACCGTGAAGGTCAGCCTGGACGACTGGCCCGACTGGATCGTGGCCGGGTCGAAGGCCACGGTGACGCCGTTCGGCAGCTTGGTGGCCGACAGTGTGACCTGCTGGGGCTGCCCGCCGGTCGTCGCCGTGTTCACCGTGGTGGCCACGGTGCCCCCGGCCGTCGCGGTGCCCGCCTCCGGGTCGAGCCGGACGGAGAACGCGTCCGGGTCACCGGGCCGGGAGACGGTCAGGGTGTAGTTCTGCGTCTGCGTCTGTGCCGTGCCCTGGGCGATCACCTGCACGGTGTACGTCCCGGCCGGCACGGAGGACGCCGTCGCGAGCGTCAGCGCCGACGACTGGCCAGACTGGATGGTGGCCGGGTTGAACTGGGCGGTCACGCCCGCCGGGAGCGTCCCCGTCCTGAGCTGGATCTGCTGGGCGTTGCCGCTCGTGGTCGTGGTGGTCAGCGTCGAGGCGGTGCTGCCGCCCGCGTCCACGGACCCCGACGTGGGGCTGAGCGTCAGCGAGAACTGGTCGGGGATCGGCCGGTTGACGGTGAGCGTGTAGTTCTGCGTCTGCGTCTGGGCCGTGCCCTGTGCGATCACCTGCACGGTGTACGTCCCGGGAGCCGCGCTCGCCGCCACGTTGAGGGTCAGCGTGGAGGACTGGCCCGACTGGATGGTGGCCGGGTTGAACTGGGCGGTCACGCCCGCCGGGAGCGTCCCCGTCCTGAGCTGGATCTGCTGGGCGTTGCCGCCGGTCGTCACCGTGCTCAGGGTCGTGGCGGCCGCGCCGCCCGGGTCGGCCGCGCCGGAGCCGGGGCTCACCTGCAGCGAGAAGGTGTCCGGGTTGGCCACGCAGGTCGGGTCGCTGGTGCCCCGGACGCTCACGGCGTCCCAGGCGGACTTGACCGCGTTGAACTCCACGCAGCTGTTCGGGAACAGCGCCTTGGCGGCGTTGAGCGAGGCCACCCGCGCCTTGGCGTGGGTCCACGGCTGCGTCTTGGCCTGCAGCGTGCCCATGAAGATCTTGCCGGCCTTCTGGATGCCGATGCCGGTCACCGAGGACGGTCCGCCCTGGCAGATCGGGCTGCTCGGCTTGCCGCCGCCGGGGTTGTTGCCCTCGGCCAGCAGGTAGAACCAGTGGTTCTGGGGCCCGGCCGCCGCGTGCACCTCGGTGGTGGGGATCGCGGTGCTGTAGCAGTTGGGGTCGCCGACCTGGGACGGGTTGTACATGTACCGGATCGGGCCGTTCCCGACGAGGTTGACCTCTTCGCCCACCTGGTAGTCCGGCGGGTCGTTCGGGTTGTTGGCGTAGGCCTCGGTCAGCGCGCCGAAGATGTCGCCCGTGGACTCGTTCAGGCCGCCGACCTCGTTGTTGCCGTTGTCGCCGCCGGGGGTGTTGGTGAAGACGGAGTGGCCGAACTCGTGGCCGACGACGTCCATCGGGGTGGCCTGCTGGTTGCCGGCCTGGTTGTGACCGAAGGTGGTGTACGAGCCGTTCCAGAACGCGTTGACGTCGTTCAGCCCGACCCGGATGGGGAACGAGCGGCCCGTCCCGCTGTGGCCGTTGCGGCCCAGCCAGTCGCGCAGCATGTTCCATTCCATCTGGGCGGCGTACAGCGCGTCCACGCAGGCCGTCTCCAGGTCGGTGCCCGAGCCGTTGCCCCAGGAGTCGCTGCTCTTGGTGTAGGCCGACCCGTTCTGGCCGCCGCACTGCAGGCCCGGCCTGGTGGTGTCCACCATCCGGTACGAGCCGGCGGAGCCGCTGGTGTCGATCGTCACCGTGCCGTTGTAGAAGCCGCGGCCGGTGCCCTCGTGCACCTTGTCGAACTTGTCGATCAGCGAGCCGGAGCGCGCGTCCACGAACACGTCGAGGACGCTGGGCCTGCCGGTGGCCGTCCGCCCGGCGACCTGGACCCGCCAGGCCAGCTTGGGCGTGGCGCTGGTGGCGTGCACGACCAGCTTCGCCGTGGTCACCTCGTCCACCTGCGGCAGGAGGGCTCTGGCGGTGGCCGCCGCCTGCCGGCCCGTGACCGAGGGCTCGGTGCCGACCTTGATCTTCGCGGTCTGGCCGGTGACCACCTGCTGGATCACCTGGCCGGCCCGGTCGGTGCCCACGACGACCTCGCCGCCGTAGACGGGCAGGCCCTTGTAGGTGCGTTCGTAGGTCAGATATTGCAGGCCGTAGGTTCCGGCGACGTTGGACGAGAGAGTGAAGGCGTCGCCGGAGCCCTTGTGCAGGCGTTCGGCGCCGGCGGCGAGTGCCGCGTCGGCGTTCACTTTCGCGCGGTCGCGCGATTTGGGGTCCGCCGGCGCGAACGCCGGGGGTTCGGTCCTGGCGACGGTGGTCGCCGCGGTGGATAAGTGCGCCTTCGAGGCGGCGCCGGCGGCGCCTGTCATCGAGGCGGTAAGGGCCGCCGCCGCTAATACGGCGATCGTGCCCGACTTGAACGTGCTGTTCACTCTGGGTGACTCCTCTCACATGTCCCCGGGGGTGTGGGGATCGAAGGAGCCCTTTGGCTGGGGCTTGCTTAAAGTTGTCACCCAGGGTGGTCAGGCGAACAGCTCACAAATTTCCATAACGCCACGGTATGCCGGGGGCACCGGCACATCCGGGTCCACAAATCCTTGATCTTCAGCAAATGGACGCTGATATCCTCCGAAAAAGGGCGGGCTCGAAGGGCGGGGAGTGCACGTGCGGCACGCACCGGAGCAGGCAGACCGGATCCGCGCCTGGGAGCGGGTCGTGCTCGACGCGCCCGGCCTGGAGATCGAGCCGGCGCGCCCGGAGTTCGAGCCGGCGCCGCCGCGCCCGCAGGGAGGCACGTGCCCCGACGCCGAGTGCGACGGGTGGTCGGCTCCGCACGTGACGCTGCGGTCGGCCTCGGTCCGGGGCGAACGGCACCGCCACCACCGCCGTCCCCGCCAGGACGCCAGCTGCGCCGTGCTCCACGAGGGGACCGGCACCGTGGTGTTCGCCGTGGCCGACGGGCTGTCCGGCGCCTCCGCCTCGACGGTCGGGGCCTCGGAGGCGTGCCGCGCGGCGGTGTGGGCCGTCCATGCCCAGCTCGACGAGGGCAGTCCGGCGCCCGACCTCGTCGCGGCCCTCCGGCACGCGGCCGGGACGCTGCACCGGCAGGCCGCGGCGATGCTGGGGCGCGAGCCCGGCGCGGCGGAGGTCGAGGAACTGCTGGCCACCACGCTCGTGATCGGCACGGTCGAGGCCGGGGCGCGTGGGGTCGAGGTCTCGCTGGCCCGCGTCGGCGACTCGGGCGCCTGGACGCTCGACCTGGCCGGACCCCGGTTCCTCCCGCTGTTCGACCCGAAGCCGGACGACGCCGCGGCCCCCGCTTCGGCCGCCGCTTCTGTTCCCGCCACGGCGTCTGCATCGGCCCCCGCCACGGCCTCTGCATCGGCCCCTGCCGCGGCGTCTGCATCGGCCTCTGCCGCGGTCGTCGCTTCGGCCTCCGTTGTGGCCTCCGCATTGGTGGCCGTGTTGCCGGGGGTGCCCGAGCGGCCCGAGCGGTGGTCCGGGACGCTGACGCCCGGCCAGGTCCTGCTGGTGGGCACCGACGGCTTCGGTGATCCGCTGGGCGACGGGGACGGCCGGGTCGGCGCGCTGTTCGCCGAGCACCTGGCCGCGCCGCCGTCCCCGCTGTGGCTGGCGCACCTGCTCGACTTCTCCGGGGAGGCGTTCGACGGCGACCGCACGCTGCTGGCCCTGTGGCCGAGGGACGTGGCCCGATGAGCGACCCGACGAACGGCCCGACGAACGGCACCGAGCGGGCGGACCTCGTCCTCGGCCGGCTGCTCGGGCAGGGGGGCCGGGGCACGGTCCACGAGGTGCCCGGCCGCCGGATCAACGGCCAGTTCGAGGTTGCGTACAAGGAGTACGACCCCGCCGTCCTGCCCGGCATCGACGCGGGCGTCCTCACCGAGATGGCCGGGCTGATCGGCCGGCTCCCCGGATGGGACGCGGCCTGGTTGTGCGACAAGGCCGCCTGGCCCGCCGAGATCGTCGTGTCCGGCGGCGCGGTCCGCGGCTTCCTCATGCGGTCGGTGCCCCACCGGTTCTCCTTCGACCTGCGGACGCCTGCGGGAACCGAGCGCCGACCGGCCACGATGGAGCTCCTGCTCAACGACGACGCCCGTGACGGCGCCCACGACCACGCCCGTGACGGCGCTCACGTCGGCGGGATCGGCCGGCGGGTCGGCGATCGCGATCGCCTGCTGCTGCTGGCCGACCTGGCCGACACGCTCGCCCGCCTGCACACGATGGACATCGTCGTCGGCGACCTGTCGCCCGAGCGCCTGCTGTTCGCCACGGAAGGCTCCCCGGAGTGCTTCCTCATCGGCTGCGACGCGATGCGGCTCGCCGGGGCGGCGGCGTTACCCCAGGTGGAGGCGTCCGGCCGGGAGATCCCCGCCGACGGGCCCGAGGGCACCACACAGGGCGACGCATACGGGTTCGCGTTGCTGGCCGTCCGGCTCCTGGCCCGCGACCGGACCTCCACGGACCCCGGCCGGCTGGCCGCCGTCGCTCCGGCGGCGGCCGACCTCGCGGCGGCGGCGCTGCACGGGCCCGCGGACGAGCGGCCGCGTCCGGAACGGTGGGCCGAGGAACTGCGGCAGGCCGCCACGTCGGCCACGACCACGCCCAGCCAGGCAGCGCTCCCACCCTCCCCACTCCTGCCACCGCCACCTCCGCCGTCGCCGTCATCCCCACCACCGTCACCTTCTCTGCTGCCACCGTCACCCTCACTTCTGCCACCGCCACCACCTCAGGGGCCTTCGAGGCCGCCTTTTCCCGGGCCCGTGGGGCCCCCTCCGTCCGGTGCGGGCCTCAGCACGGGGATGAAGGTCGCCCTGGGGGCCGGCGTGGGAGTGGTCGGCATGGTGCTCGTCGTGGCGGCCGCGGTGTTCGTGGTCTCGGTGGTGAAGGATCTCGGCCCGGAGCGCGGTGACAGCAGGCTGACGGCCGCGTCCGGCTCGCCGGACGCCGTCGCCCCCACGCCGTCGCCGTCGCTGTCCCCGGCCACCCCGTGGCCCAGCGCACAGCCCACGGACACGCCCACCGAGACGCCCACTGAGACGCCCACGCTCGAACCGCCCACCGAGGAGCCGTTCGACCCGGGCGACCTCGACCGCCAGGACACCGACCCGACCCCGCTCACGCCGAGCGCCCTGCTGCCCAGCTCCTTCACCACGGCCAAGGGCGTGCGCTACACCCTCCGGTCGAGCGGCGTGGACAAGTGCCCGGACGCCTACCACGCGGCCAACGTCCGCTCGGTCCTGCGCAAGGCACGCTGCTCCAAGATGGTCAAGGGCTCGTACGTGAACCCCGGAGCCCCCGGGAACAAGCGCATCATGGTCTCGGTGTGGGTCGTGCCGCTGAAGAACGACGGCCGGGCCGACACCGCGTACGCGCGGCTCGACGACGCCTACGCCGACGCCTGGGGGATCGTCTGCCCCCAGAAGGGCCCCGGCTCAGGGCTGTGCCACTCGACGAGCTGGAGCCGGGCCCAGACCTGGGGATGGGTCGGGTACACCCACCGCTACCTGCTGCACACCATGGCCGTCTACACCAACCGCGCCAACTCCACCAGCACCCGGCCGTGGCTCAAGGACGCCTCCAAGGCGGCGTACAAGGCGATCGGCCCCAAGGTCTACCAGGACACGAACTGACCCCGCCGCCGGCCGTCAGTCGCGGCGGTTCAGCGCCGAGTGGCGGCGCCCGTAGGCGAAGTAGATCACCAGCCCGATCAGGAACCACACGACGAACCTGAGCCAGGTCAGCGGCTCCAGGAACGTGATCAGCCAGAGGGAGAAGAGCACCCCGATCGCCGGCACCACCGGCATGCCCGGCATGCGGAAGCTGCGCGGCAGGTCGGGACGCCGGTAGCGGAGCACGATCACCGCCGCGCAGACCACCACGAAGGCCAGCAGGATGCCGATGTTGGTCAGCTCAGCCGCCTCCCTGATCGGCAGGAACCCGGCGATGAGCGCGGAGCCGACGCCGACGATCCAGGTCACCCTGGTCGGCACGTGCCGTACGGGGTGGAGCTTGGCGAACCAGGAGGGCAGCAGCCCGTCCCGGCTCATCGCGAACCACACGCGGGTGACGCCCAGCATGAACGTGAACATGACGGTCAGGATGCCGACGATGGCGCCGACCGCGATGACGCTGGCCAGCCCGGACAGCCCGACGGAGGCGAACGCGGAGGAGAAGCCGCTCTCGGGATCGATGTCCTGGTAGTTCTGCATGCCGGTGAGCACGAGGCAGGCCAGCACGTACAGGACCATCGAGATGGCCAGGGAGTAGAGGATGGCCTTGGGCATGTGCCGCTGGGCGTCCTTCGACTCCTCGGCCGCGGTGCTCATGGCGTCGTAGCCGAAGACGGCGAAGAACACGGTGGCCGCGCCGGTCACCGCCCCGCCGAACCCGTAGGGGAAGAACGGCGTGTAGTTGGCGGTCTTGATGTAGAAGAAGCCGACCACGATCACCAGCAGCACCACCGCGACCTTGATCGCGACGACGAACGTCTCGAACCGGGCGGCCGACCGCATCCCGAGGTTGAGCAGGAACGCGATGAACAGGCACAGGATCGCCGCGAACAGGTCCACGACGTGTCCGGGCCCGGTGCCCGGCGCGCCGAGCATCCAGGCGGGCAGGTCGATGCCGAACTGGCCGAGGAGGAAACCGAAATAGCCCGAGATGCCGATCGCCACGACGGCGACGATGGCGGTGTACTCCAGCAGCAGGTCCCAGCCGATGAACCAGCCGACGATCTCGCCGAGCACCGCGTACCCGTACGTGTACGCCGATCCGGCCTTCGGGATCATGCCGGTGAACTCCGCGTAGGAGAACGCGGCGGCGGCGCTGGCGATGCCGGCGATCAGGAAGGAGATCACGACGGCGGGCCCGGCGGTCTGGTTGGCGACGGCGCCGGCCAGCGCGAAGATGCCGGCGCCGATGATGCCGCCCACCCCGATCGCGGTGAGCTGCCAGAGCCCGAGCACGCGGTTGAGCTCACCCTCGTGCTCGGTGGCGATCTGTTCTACCGGTTTGCGGCGGAATATCCCGGACCCGCCGCCGAAGCCTCGCGCAGACGTCATGGCGGGGTCCTGCCCTGACAGGAAGCCCGCCATGCGCATGACTGCAGAAGTCGGACAGACCGGCTCGAAGAAGCCGGTCTGTCCGCGACCTATCCGGCGCGTCCCACGGTGACCTGGGCGCGGGTCTCGGTGGCGTTGCCCGCGCGGTCCACCGCCCGGTACGTGATCGTGTAGACCCGGTCCTGGCCGCCGTCCCGTTCGGCGCGCAGGGCGAAGGAGGTGTCGGCGGTGCCGGTGGCGGCCTCGCGCACGTCGCCCCGGGCGTCGCCCTGGGAGCTGGTGATCGAGACCAGGGTGACGGTGACGGGCCCGGCGTCGGACGCCTTCAGCGCGACCTGCACCGGCACCAGCCTGCGGTTCGGCGGCCACAGCCGGGCGGGGTCCGGCGTGACGGTCAGGGTGGGGGCCGTCGCGTCGATCCGTACGGTGACCGACTTCGGCTCCTCGACGTTGCCCGCCCGGTCGGCGCTGCGGAAGGCCAGCACGCTCTCCCCTTCACGGTCCACCCGGACGGGGGAGGTGTAGGGCTGCCAGGGGCCGTCACCGAGCCGGTACTCCGTGCGCGCCACGCCGGAGCCCGCGTCGGCGGCGGTCAGGACCACCTCAACGGGCCCGTCCGACCAGCCGGCGGGCACGCCGGACGCGGTCGTCACCGGAGGCTCGCCGTCCTCGCTCGGCGGGGCAGAGTGGATCTTGAAGCCGTCCACGATGAAGTACGAGCCGTCCTTCTTGACGCCCTTGAGCGTGTGCGGGCCCGGCGCCAGCCCGGTCCTGGTGTAGACGACCTTCTGGTACTCCCGGGTCGGGTTGCTGTTGTCGACGGTGGCGTCGAGCTTGCCGTCCAGGTAGAGGTCGACCTTGCCCTCGTCGGAGTTGACCTGGGCGATGTACTCCACGCCGGTGCCGTGGAAGGCCAGCTCGAAGGAGTCGCCGTCGGCCTGGGTGGCGTGCAGGTCGTCGAGGGTCGAGCCGCCGCCGCCGCGCCGGTCGTTCTTCCAGTCCCAGCCCTGGCCGGTGTAGGTGACGCCGGAGACGTTGTCGATGGTCTCCACGCCGTACGCCTTGGTCAGGCTCAGCTCGGTCAGCGCCTGCGCGCGCCAGACCTTCAGCGGCACCGGACGCCCGGCGGGCGTGCGGTTGTAGACCTGCCAGAAGCTGTCGCGGCCGGTGACCTTGGTCCCGGCGATCTCCCTGATCACGTCGCCGGTGCGCAGCCCCTGCCCCTGGGCGTGGGACCCGGCCGGGACGGCGGCCAGGAACAGGCCGTCGTAGTCGGTGAGCCCGACCGAGGACTTCACCTCGTCGCTGTGGATCTCGGTGGCCGTCGCGCCCATGAGCGGCTCGGCCAGGTTGCCGATCGTCATGCCGGTCTCGGGCTCGCGCCAGGTGAGCGGCGGCGGCGTGGGCGCGCCGGGCTTGCCGAACCCGGTCATCGGGAACGGCTGGAAGCCCAGCGCGAGGGCGGGGGAGCCGGCCTTGAGCGTGTAGTCGAGCTTGGCCGGGTCGGCGTACGGGCTCTGCCCCTCGAACAGCGGGTCGGCGACCACCGAGCGGGTGTCCAGCCCGCGGGCCCGCCAGGCGGCGGTGATGTCGGCGACCGGCCTGCCGTTGTTCCAGAACAGGTTGTCGTCGTAGACGGTCCCGGAGGTGGACGGGTCGCTCTGGATGAAGTCGTAGGGGTCGTCGGTGACGAAGATGTTCTTCTCGACGACGTCGCCGTTGCCGGCGTAGGAGACGTGGAAATGGCCGCCGCCGTTGACGAAGATGTTGCCGCGCACGGTCCTGAAGAAGCCCTCACGCAGCTTCACCCCGCCGTTGAGCAGCAGGTTCCCGGTGACCTCGTAGTTGGAGGAGCCGTCGTCGAGGTCGACGTCCCAGTGGGAGGAGTGCCGGATCCGGTTGTGCCGGATCTTCGTCGTCTCCATCGCGTCGAGCTTGGCGTACGCCTTCTTCTGGGCGTCGTCGGCGGTCAGCGGCCAGAAGCGGTCGCGGCCCCAGCTGTTGATCGGCCCGTGGTCGGAGGTCTCCTTCACGCAGTCGAAGATGTCGTTGTCCTCGATGACGTGGCCGCCCCAGGTGCCGTCGTTGATGTCGACGCAGGCGCGCGGGCCGTCGTGCACGGTGTTGCCGGACACTGTCACCCGGCGGCTCATCGAGATCTGCACGCCCGAGCTCTGCTTCTCGAACCGGCCGTTGCGGGTCATGTGGTTGCCGCTGATGGTGATGTCGCGCGGGTAGTCCTCGGTCTTCGGGCCCGGCGTGGTGTCGGTGATCGTGCGCCGCATGTCGTCCCAGGTGGAGGGCTCGCGGACGGCTGCCGGCGAGCCGATGACCGCGACGTCGCTGGCCCCTGACCCGCGGAACTCGCCGCCGGAGACGACGTTGCCGTCGGCGTACCCGTCCATGAAGACGGCGTTGCCGCCGACCTGGTCGAACCGGGCGTCGCGGATGGTGATCCGCTGGGTGTTCCGCAGGTAGACCGCGCCGGCGCGGACGATGGCCCAGTCGCCGAGCTGCAGTTTCTCGTACGGGCGGCTGAACAGCGTGCGGTGGGTCTGGGTGAAGGTGAACCCGGTGAAGGTGAGGTCGCGCACCGGCGCGGAGGGCGAGTCGCCGACGACCCGCACGAGCTCCTCCCGCTCGGCGGTCTCGACGCGGGCCTTGGCCGGGTCGAGGCCCGCGGGCGGCTGGAGGTAGAGGCGGCCGGCGTCCTTGTCGTAGAACCACTCGCCGGGGGCGTCCAGCTCCTCCAGGACGTTCTCGACCATGCGCTTCTGCGGATGCAGGCCGTCGCCCCGGTTGTTGTCGCCGACCCACTTCAGGATCGGGGCGCCGCCGGCCCCGACGCCGGTCACCCTGAACGAATTCCCGCCCCATTCGCCCTGGTGCAGCCCGCGGACCAGCGCGGTCGTGGGGTTCTTCCAGCGGGCCACCCGTTCGGGCGAGATCGCGTCGGCGGCGTACCCGTCGAGCACGGCCTCCTTGGGATCGACGTTCGGGTAGCGGGCCAGGACCTGCCGGGTGCCGTCGAGGAAGAGCTCGTCGAAGTCGAGGCCCGCGCCGATGTCGGCCATCAGGGTCGCGCCCTGGTACGGGGTCCAGGCGGGGGTCAGCCTGCGTCCGCCGCTGAGCACGACCTGCTCGCCGGCGGCCGCCTCGTAGACGGCCCCGGAGTCGGCGGGGGTGAAGGTGAGGGGCTCGGCGAGGTGGTAGACGCCGCCGCGGACCCGTACCCGGGGCGGCTCCGGTGCGGTGGGCAGGGCCGCGCGCACGGCGCGCTGGGCGCGCTCGATCGTACGGAACGGCGCCGCCTCGGTGCCGGCGGCGCCGTCGTCGCCGTCGGGGGAGACGTGGAAGACGGTGCCGGCCGCCTGGGCGGAGGCGGGGGTGAGAGCGGTCAGTCCGGTCGCGGCGAGAGATGCCGCGAGGAGCAGCCGCCAGGGCTTGCCATGGCGCACAAGGGCCTCCAGTCGGGGGATGGCCTCATTGTGGCCAACCCCTCAGGTGAAGACGATCACGCCGAGGTCACGTTTCATCCGATCAATCAAGCCTTTACAGCTCTTCGTGCGCCGAAAATCGCGATTTGTCCTCCAGGTGATCGGATCTCTCTGAAGGATGACTGTCATGGGAGCCGCGGTGGCGCACCACTTCGAGCTCCTGGGCCGCGCGTACTTCGCCCGGGACGGGTACGTGTCGACGCATTCGCGTTGTGTGATCTTGTTGGCTGCCCGATGATGCCGGATATGCGCGGACGTGTACTGGTGCGGGGCGGGGCTGCGGTCGCGGTGGCGGCCTTGGCAGGGCTGGGCGTCTACTTCTCGAAAGTGGGCCTGGAGGAGGCGGACAGGCTGGCCAGCGTGATCGGGTTGTTCGTCGCGGTGGCCGGGTTGGGGCTGGCGGTGTACGGGCTGATCGCGGAGCGGCGCAGCGGCGGCGACGGGGTGGAGCAGAGGGCCACGGCCATGGGAGACGGTCGGGTGCATCAGGCCGGCCGCGACATCAACGACACGCCGCCGGAGCGGACCGCGGCCGGTGACGCGGGCGACGAGGCGCGCTCCGTGCGGCAGCGGGCGAAGGCCACCGGGCGGGGGCAGGTGTATCAGGCCGGCCGCGACATCGACAAACGATGAGCGGGGCGGGCGGATCAGGGCGGGTGATCCAGGAGGCCCACGGCGCCGGGCTGGCCCGGATCTACCAGGCCGCCGGCGACCTGATCGTGTACGGGGGCGCGGAGCCGTACCGGTGGGCGGTTCGGCCCGCTCCGGAGCCGCCACCGGCGGGGGCCGAGGCGCGGGCGCAGCCCAGTGAGCTGCTGCGGGCCTCGCACGCGCTCGTCGGCTTCACCGGCCGCCAGGCCCTCCTGGCCGAGCTGGCACGCTGGCGGGACGCAGACCCCCGGCAGGACGTGGCTGTCCGGTTGATCCATGGGCCGGGCGGGCAGGGCAAGACCCGGCTGGCCGGTCACGTGGCGCAGCGGTGGCGGCGGCGGGGCTGGGTGGTGCTCGCCGCCCACCATCGGCGTGACCGCTCCACCGCCGAGGACTTCGAGGTGCCCGCCTTCGACGGGGCGGCCGGGGTGCTGGTGGTGGTGGACTATGCCGAACGGTGGGACACCGCCGACCTGCTCACCCTGCTGCGCGACACCCGCCTGTCCGGCCGGATGCCGGTGCGGGTGCTGTTGCTGGCCCGCCCGGCGGGCACCTGGTGGGACAGCCTGAACGGCCGCATCCAGCGCGACCTGCGCCTGACGCCCAGCAGGACGGCCCTGGAGCCGCTGGAGCAGGAGGCAGGCATCAGCCGCGGGACGCTGTTCGCCGCGGCCCGTGACCGGTTCGCCGAGCTGCTGCAGGTGCCCGGCGCGGAGGCGGTGCCCGCGCCGCCCGGACTGGAACGGCATGAGGCCTATCGGCTGGTGCTGACCGTGCACATGGCCGCCCTGGCCGCGGTGCTGGCCCACGACCGCGGCCAGGCCGCTCCCGCCGATCCGGCACAGGTGTCGGAGTTCCTGCTGGCGCGCGAGCGGGATCATTGGGAGGCGATGGCGTCCCCGCGCCGGGAGAAACCGTTGGCGACCTCGCCGGACGCGATGGGGCAGATCGTCTACACCGCCACTCTCACCGGCCGGCTCGGCTACGAGGACGGCAGGGCCGCCCTGACCCGTGCCGAGATCGAATCCACGCAGGCGGCCGGGCAACTGCTCAAGGACCACGCGCTGTGCTACCCGCCCGCCGCGGCTCCCGGCCCCGTGCCGGGGCAGGCGGCATCGGTGGCTCGGGCCGGCGGCACGGTGCTGGAGCCCCTGTACCCCGACCGGCTGGGTGAGGACTTCCTCGCCCTGTCCACGCCCGGCCACGCCTGCGACTTCCCCGCTGACCCGTGGGCCGAGAAGGCGCCCGCCCGGCTGCTGGCGGGCCTCACCGACACCGGTGACGGATCGGCCGGCAAGGCGCCTGCGTGGGCGCGTCATGGGCTGGCCACGTTGATCGAGGCCGCTCGCCGCTGGCCCCACGTGGCACGGCAGCAGGTGTATCCGCTGCTGGCCGAGGCCCCGCACCTGGCTGTGCAGGCCGGCGGCGCCGCGTTGGTCGCGCTGGCCGGCCTGGACGACATCGATACGAGGCTGCTGGAGGCCATCGAGTCGACGTTCCCCGCACAACGGCAGGTCGACCTCGACGTCGGGGTGGCCGCGGTGGCCTCCCGGCTGGCCGAGGCTCGGCTGGCCGCCACTTCCGATCCGGCCGCCCGTGCCCGGATCCACGATGACCTGGCCTTCCGCCTCACCTTCGCGGGGTTGCACGCCCGCGCCGTGGCTGAAGGCCATCAGGCCGTCCAGCTCTGGTATCGGCTCGCCACGCTGGACCAGGATGCCTACCTGCCCGCGTTGGCGAAGTCGTTGAGCAACCACGCTCCCCGGCTCGCGGACATCGGGGACCGGGAGGAGGCGGCGGCCGTCTCGGAGCTGGCCGTCACCCTGCGACGGGCGCTGGCCGAGTGGAACCGGGACGCCTACCTGCCCGATCTGGCCACCTCGTTGAGCAACCACGCCGTTCGGCTGGTGGAGATCGGGCGGCGGGACGACTCCCTGCAGATCTCGCACGAGGCCCTCACCCTGTACCGGGAGCTGGCCGCGCAGGACCGGGACGCCCTCCTGCCCAGACTGGCGCAGTCGGTGAGCAACCACGCCCAGCTGTCGGCCGAGATGGGACGGCGGGCCGAGGCGGCGCCCCTCTCGGACGAGGCCGTCCGCCTGCGCCGCGAGCTGGTCGCGCTGGACCGGGATGCCCATCTGCCCGACCTGGCGATGTCGTTGAGCAACCACGCTCTCCGCCTGGCGGAGATGGGCCGGCGGGACGACGCCCTGCTCGTCTCGGACGAGGCCCTCGGCCTGCGCCGGGAGCTGGCCGCGCGGAACCGGGACGCCTTCCTGCCCGACCTGGCGATGTCGGTGGACAACCACGCCATGCTGCTGGCCGGGAAGGGGCGGGGGACGGAGGCGGCGCCCCTCTCGCGCGAGGCGGTCAGCCTGTTCCGGGAGCTGGTCGAGCTGAACCGGGACGCCCACTTGCCGGGCCTGGCGCTGTCATTGATCAATAACGCCGTGCTGCTGGCCGAGACGGGGCGGCGGGCAGACGCCCTGCGGGTCTCGGAAGGGGCCGTCGGCCTGTCCCAGGAGCTGGCCGCGCTGAACCGGGACGCCTACCTGCCCATCCTGGCCACTTCATTGCTCAACCACGCGAACCGGCTGAAGGAGACCGGGCAGGCGGCCGACGGCCTGCGCGTCTCCGCGGCAGCCGTCAGCCTGTACCGGGAGCTGGCCGCCCTGAGCCGGGACGCCTACCTGCCCAACCTGGCCACCTCGCTGCACAACCACGTTCGCGGATTGGTGCTGGCCGGGCGCTGGGGCCAAGCCGTGCCGCCCGCGCGGGAGGCGGCGCGCCTGCGCCAGGAACAGGCCGCGCTGCACCCGGACGTCCACCTGCCCGATCACGTCCAGAGCCTCACGGTACTCGGGTACGTGCTGGGCGGCGGGACCCTGTTCCGGGAGGCGGTCGTGCCCCTGGCCGAGGCGTTCGTCGCCGGGCGGCGACTGCCCGAGGACGCCCAGGGCGTCATGGACGAGGTCGTCGAGCTGCTGCGCCGTGCCCATGCCGGTGACCCCGTCGGCGCGTGCGAGGAGTTTCGCAAGGTCACCGGCCTGGACATGCCCGATCGGCTGAAGCAGCCGCCCGCCGCAGCGGGCTGAGCAAGCCGCGCCGCCGGCCGCCCGGCGGGTGGTGCCGAGCGGCTCCGACGCCTGCGCGGTCGTGCTCACCATGCCCGCCGAGAGCGCTGTCACGGCGGTGGCGAGCTTCATGATCGGTCTCATGTTCTTCCTCGCCGTCTACTCCACACTCGGGGGCGGTCGGCGACGCTGACCTTCAGTTGCGCGCTCGACGACACCACGCTCCCCACCGGTGCGTTGGCCAGCTTCGCGTCCACGACCACCCCCCGGCGGCCGAGGTAGTCATAGGTCTCGGGGTCGAAGATGTACTCCTCCCTGACCCCGTTGGGCGAGACCATCGCCGCGGCTGTGCCCGTGCGCCCAGCGGCGTCCCGAGCCTTCTTCACCGTCACCACCCCGGGGATCGTGGCCGCCGCGCGGAAGAGCGCGGCCCGCTGCGCGGCGGGCAGGTAGGACTCGTCGAGCAACCCGCCGACCCGGTTCCACGCCTGGTAGTCCTGCAGCCCGTCGTCGGGCACCTGCGTGTAGAGGTGCCTGCGCATGCCCTCGGTGTCGGTCGGCAGCTTGCTGACGTAGGCGTAGTCGTTGCGCAGGAACTCGGCCCGGTCGTCGAAGTCGGCCGCCCGCTCCGGACGGCCGGGCTTGCCCACCAGCGCCTGCTCCGCCCGTGCGGCCGGCGGGAGCGGGTGCCCAGGGTACGGCAGCGGCGCCAGAATCTCCTCCTGCAGGACGCCCTCGACCGCGCTGCCCTCGACCGGCAGCCAGATCGTGCGCTTGGAGCGCGACAGCCAGATCCCCCCGTCCCCTTCGGAGGTGTCCATGCTGCGCGACTCGTAGACGAGGAACTGCCCGGGCCTGGGATGCAGCTCCGGACGGCTGCCGACGCGTTCGGCCGCCCGCGACAGCACCTCCACGGCCGCGACCGTGCGGATCATCGGCGGGGCCGGTGCCGGGACGGGCGGGCTCTGGACGACGAACACCGCCGCCCCCACCACGGCCGCCAGCCCCCCGCCAGCGCGGCGCGCAGTGCGAGGCGGCGCAGGCCGGAGGGTGCCGGGGCCGACATGCCGGCCATCAGGCGCTCCGCCTCGGCCCGCAGGTCCTCCTGCACGGGGACCTCGGAGCGGAAGTCGTTGAGCTGAGCCAGCTCATCCATGGCGAACCTCCTCGATGACGAGTGCTGTGGGGTCGGTCCCGCCCAGTTCCTGCCGGATCTTCGCGCGGGCCCGGTTGACGCGGGAGCGGACCGTTCCGACGCGGATGCCGAGCGCCTCGGCGGCTTCGGGGTAGCTGAGGCCGCCCCAGGTCACCAGGAGCAGCACGTCGCGGTGCCCGGCGGGCAGCGCGGCGAGCGCGCCCGCCAGGCGCTGCCGCACGGCCTGAGCGCTCAGCCGCTCGTCGCTGCGCGAGGTGAAGGGTTCGGTGACCGGGTCCACACCGGTGCGGGCCAGCAGCTTCAGCTGCCTGGCCTCGGTGCGCTTGTGGCGGCCGATGAGGTTGGTCGCGATGCCGTACAACCAGGGCAGGGCGTTGTGCCTGGCCGGGTCGTAGCGGCCACGCTGGCGGAAGGCGGCGAGAAACGTCTCCGCCACCACGTCCTCGGCGACGTCGGGCCCGAGGCGGCGGACGACGAATCTCTTGATCTCAGGCGCGTGCCTGCGGAAGATCTCCGCGAACACCTCGGGCTCCTGCCGGGACCGCGCGAGGACGGCGGAATCGGCGGGGCTCGTATCTGACATGCTCTGGCCTCTCGGCTCACGGACGGGACACCCCCACTTGCCCGCTCGCGGCCGACCGGTTCCCGTCATCAGGAAGCATGCCGGATTCCCTGACGCCACAGCAGCTCATCCCGGGGCGGGGGGCGGCGAGCCGTTCAGGACGGCTCGCCGCGGGACCCTTCTCGATCAGACGCGCGTCGAGGTGGAGGCGTACCCGCCGCCGCCGGGGTAGACCCACTCGCCGGTGAGCGTGGTGCCGTCGGCGTCGAAGACGCCCTCGTAGTAGGCCGGGCCGCCCTTGGCCCCGGCCCAGATGGTCAGCCTGTCGCCCGCCGGCTCGTAGACGTAGTCGAAGGTGTTGCCCGCCGAGTCGTAGTACCGGGACACCACGTCCGTCCCGGTCGGCTCACCGAACGGACGCAGGTTGCCGATGATCTCCATGCCGGTGACCGGCTCGCCGAACTGGGTGAGCTCGACGTGCTGGACGAGGAAGAACCGTCCGGGCAGCCACTCGTAGCGCACGGTCCCCTCCGCGCCGCCGGTGACCTTCCAGGTGCCGACCAGCCGGTCCAGGGCCTTCAGCTCGGGGCTGGGCTGCTGGATCTCGATCATGTTGTCCTCCTCTGTGGTTGTTTCGCCGGTACCTCGGAGCCGCCTGCCGGGCTTTGACACGACCTCGCTGTGACGTGAATCACACTCGACCGGCGTCAAAAGTCCCGACCCGGGTCCGAGGTAGCGAGCGAGAACCCACCGACAAGGAAGGAAGTACGTCATGACCGCCACTGCCGCCGACGTTCCCGTCCATGGAACCGCCCGGACGTCCCGACGCCTGCTGCTGGCCGGGGCGCTGGCCGGGCCGATCTTCTTCGCCTCGGCGACCACGCAGATGCTCACCCGCGCGGGCTTCGACATCACCCGGCACCCCATCAGCCAGCTGTCCACCGGCGACCTGGGGTGGATCCAGATCCTCACCTTCGTCCTCGCGGGGACGGGGGCGCTGGCGCTGGCCGTCGGCGTCAGGCGCACGCTCACCGAAGGGATCGGGCGGCGGGCGCTGCCGATCCTGGTGGGCGTCTTCGGCGCCGGGCTGGTGGCGGCCGGGATCTTCACCATGGACCCCGAGCAGGGTTTTCCGGCCGGGACCCCCGAGGGGCCGGTCGCGCGGATGTCCTGGCACGGCATCGCGCACTCGGCCGCCGCCGCCGTGGCCTTCACCGCGCTGGCCGTCGCGGCCGTCGTGATGAGCGTCCGGTGCGCCCGCCGCCGGTCGGCGCCGCCCGCCGTGCTGAGCGCCGTCGCCGCGCTGGTGCTGCTGGTGCCGATGTCGCCCGGCCACATGAGCATCCAGGTCGCGGTGAACGGCCTGGTCGCCTTCACCTGGACGACCGTCCTCGCGGTGTCGCTGCGGCGCGCCGCCTGAGGCGGCCTAGAATCGGCTTCGACGATCAAGGGATTCACCATGAAATACCTGCTGCTCGGCTACACTCCGGCCGCCGCGTGGGACGCCGCCACCGCCGACGTCCCCTCCGAGGAGGCGCTGGCCGCCTTCGCGACGTACCAGAAGCTGGAGCGGGAGCTGATCGCCTCCGGCGAGTTCGTCACCAGCGAGGGCCTGGGACACCCGGCGGTCAGCACCACCGTCCACCGCGACGGTGACAAGGTGGTCGCCACCGACGGTCCCTTCGCCGAGCTCAAGGAGGTGCTGGCCAGCTTCGCCGTGATCGACGTGACAGGCAAGGAGCGGGCCGTCGAGATCGCCGCGCGCATCGTCGAGGCGCTCGGCGAACCGATCGAGATCCGCCCGATCATGGGTGCGGACTTCGCGACGTGAACCGCGAGATCGAGCACCTGCTGCGCACCGAGGCGCCGCAGGTGCTCGGCGCGCTGGTCCGCCGCTTCGGCCGGTTCGACATCGCCGAGGACGCGGTGCAGGAGGCGCTGTTGACCGCCGGCCGGACCTGGCCGATCGAGGGCGTCCCGGAGAACCCGCGCAGCTGGCTGATCCGCGTCGGATACCGGCGCATGGTGGACCTGATCCGCTCCGACCAGGCCCGCCACCGCCGCGAGCTGCGGGCCGGAGTGGCCGACCTGGCCATGCAGGAACCCGAACGCCGGGCACACCCCGCGGGCGACGGCGACGACAGCCTGACCCTGCTGCTGCTGCTGTGCTGCCATCCCGCGCTGGACCCCACCTCCCAGGTGGCGCTCACGCTGCGCGCGGTCGGCGGCCTGACCACCGCCGAGATCGCACACGCCCACGGCACGACCGAGCCCACCATGGGCGCCCGGATCAGCCGCGCCAAACAACGGCTGGCCCGCGCCGGAGCCCGTTTCACCCCGCCCACCGACGCCGACCGCGACAGCCGTATGTCCGCCGTGATGCGGGTGCTCTATCTGATCTTCAACGAGGGCTACACCGCCACCGCCGGCGACCGGCTCGCCCGCGTCGACCTGACCCGCGAGGCCATCCGGCTGACCCGCATGCTCCACGCCACGCTCGGCGACGACGCCGAGGTGACCGGCCTGCTGGCGCTGATGCTGCTCACCGAGTCCAGGCGCGCCGCCCGTACGGACGGCGGTGACCTGGTGCCTCTGGACGAGCAGGACCGCACCCGGTGGGACCACGACCTGATCGACGAGGGCACCGCTCTCATCGACGGCGTCTGGAACCGCGACCGGACGGGCCCCTACCAGCTCCAGGCCGCGATCGCCGCCGTGCACTCCGCGGCCTCCGCACCCGACCGGACCGACTGGGTCCAGATCGCCGTGCTGTACATGTGGCTCGAACGGCTCACCCCCACCGCGCCGGTCCAGCTCAGCCGGGTGGTGGCGGTGGCCCACGCCTACGGACCGGCCCGCGGCCTGGCGCTCCTGGACGACCTCGACCGCCGCCACCACCTGGACCGGCACCCGCTCACCAGGCAGCGGGAGCACGCGGTCCGCGCCCACCTGCTCCAGATGACCGGCGACACCACGCGGGCAGCCGCGCTCTACCGCCGGGCCGCCGACCTGACCGCGAACCAGGTCGAGCAGCGCTACCTGCTCGGCAAGGCCGGCGACCTCAGCTGACCAGCCTCGACACCGCTCGGCTCACCTCGTCGACGTGCGGCACGTGGCACGCCTCATGTCCGCCGCGCCGCAGGACTGGGCCGCGCATCTGTGCGCCGTCCTGGGCGGGCGCTCGTGCGCCTCGGCAGAGCTCGCGCGACTGCCGCAGGGCGCCGACCCGACGCCACGCGCACGCCCATGACCTCCCCGCGAGGTGGGAAGCGACCAGGCCGTGAAGGGTTTGTCGGCGGTGGCGGCGTGGGTGATCAGGCGGGTCAGGTCGGGGCCGGCCGCGACGGGGACGACCTTCCTGGCCGTCCGGTCGATGACCAGCGCGGCGTTCTCGGCGGAGTCGTGCTGCGGAACGAACCTTTCCGCTTGTCCTTCTACGGTGAAGGGGACCGCACCGAGGAGGAATTCGTGATCGAACTGTCGTGGCCGCAGGTCAGCGCGCGGCGTCTGGAGCGGGCGCACCTGGCCGCCCCCGCCGCCGACAAGGACCAGGCCGCCGTCGTGGCCGCCATGTGCGGGGCGCAGGCCCAGGTCATGTCCGCGGCCGAGCTCTCGATCGGCCTGCGGTTCGACGGTGTCACCCGCGCCCACGTGCGCGAGGCGTTGTGGGACGAGGGGACCCTGGTCAAGACGCACGGGCCGCGCGGAACCGTGCATCTGCTGCCGGCGGGCGACCTGCCCATGTGGCTGGGCGCCCTGTCGTCGCTGCCCGCGGGGCCCGGCGGGGCCGAGGGCGTCCGGCTGACGGCGGAGCAGACCGACCAGGTCGTCCAGGCCGTCCGCGACGTGTTGTCCGGGGCCGACATGACGATCGACGAGCTGAGCGACGCGGTCGTCGCGGCCACCGGGCCGTGGGCGGGCGACCTGGTCATGCCCGCGTTCCAGGGCATGTGGCCGCGCTGGCGGCAGGCGATGGCCACGGCGGCGCACCGCGGCGCGTTCGTGTTCGGGCCGGTCAGAGGGCGCAAGGTCACCTACCGCGCCGCGCCGGACGCCCCCGTGCCGCCGGACGGGCGGGCCGGCCTGGTCAGGGCCTACCTGGCCGCGTACGGGCCGGCGACCCCGGCGCAGTTCGCCCAGTGGGTCGGGGCGCCGGCGCGGTGGGCGGCGGAGGCGTTCGCGGAAGTGGAGACCGAGGAGGTGTCGTTCGACGGGCGTCCGGCCCGGGTGCTGGCGGGGGACACGGCGGTGCCGGACGGGCCGCCGCGCGGCGTGCGCCTGCTGCCGTACTTCGACGCCTACCTGATCGCGGGTCGGCCGCGCGAGCTGCTCTATCCGGGCCCGGCCTGGCAGCGGGCGCTGTCCGGCGGGCAGGCGGGCAACTTCCCCGTGCTGCTCGTGGACGGCGAGGTGCGCGGGGTCTGGCACCAGCGGCGCTCCGGCAGCCGGATCGACGTCACGGTCGAACTGCTGTCCGGCCTGACCGCCGCCCAGCGCGGCGAGCTCGATGAGCAGGTGGAGCGGGTGGGGGAGATCCTGGAGGGCAGGCCACGCCTGACCCTCGGCCCGGTCACCGTGGGCGCGCACGCCTGACCGCCGACCCCGGTCACGGTAGGTGCGCACGCCCGACCGGCGGCCCGATGGCCGTAGGGGCGCAGGCCGGACCTGGCTGGACAAAGTGTCCGAACTGGACATAGCATCCGGGGCATGACAGGGACGGATGACCGCGTGCGGCTGTGGTCGCCGGTGTGCGAGGCGGTGGCCGCGCTGCTGGCGCCGTACGCCGAGGTGGTCCTGCACGACGTCCGCGGCGACCAGGTCCTGGGCGTGTGGAACCCGATGTCCGGGCGCGGCCCCGGCGCCCCGTCGCTGCTCGGCGAGCTCGACCGGCTCGACCCCTCGCCCAACGGCGTCTACGGCCCCTACGAGAAGCTGCTGGCCGACGGGCGGCGACTGTCGTCGGTGAGCGCCGTGCTGCGCGACCCCGGCGGCGAGCCGTCCGCCGTGCTCTGCGTGAACCTCGACCGCACCCCCTTGGAGCAGGCCGCGGCGCTGCTGGCCGCGTTCGCCGCGCCGTCGGCGCCCCGTCCCGAGGCGCTGTTCGAGCAGGACTGGACCGAGCGCGTGCAGCAGATCGTCGGCGCCTACGTCCGCGAGCACGGCCGGCCGGTGGAGCGGCTGACCCGCGAGGACCGCCTCGCCGTGCTGGCCGAGCTGGACCAGGCCGGGATCTTCACCGTCCGGCGGGCGCCGTCCGTCGTCGCGGGGGCGTTGCGGACTTCCCGCTCCACCCTCTACGCCCTGCTCGCCGAGCTCAGGAGGAGCCGACCGTGACCCCGCTTCCCGACTTCCGGCTGGAGGTCTACTTCTCCCGCTGGGAGTTCACCGCCCGCCACCACCTGGCCGCCTCCGACGCGCAGACCATGACCATGGCCGAGCTGCTCGCCCTGGCCGGCGACGACGACAGGCACGCCTGGGAGACGCTCTCCCTCGGCTACACCGAGACCTTCGGCGACCCGGGGCTGCGCCAGGCGGTCGCGGACACCTACGAGCACGTCGGCGCGGACGACGTGCTCGTCTTCGCGGGCGCCCAGGAAGCCCTGTACCTGGCCATGCAGGTGCTGCTCGGCCCCGGCGACCACGCCGTGGTGGTCACGCCCTGCTACCAGTCCGCCGAGACGGTGCCGATGGCGTTGTGCGAGGTCACCGGCGTCGCGCTCGACCCCGCCCGCGACTGGGCGCTCGACCTCGACGCCGTGGAGGCCGCGATCCGGCCGAACACCCGCGTGGTGTCGGTCAACTTCCCCAACAACCCGACGGGCAAGGTCATCGGCGCGGCCGACCTCGCCCGGCTGGCCGCGCTGTGCGAGGAGCGCGGCATCCACCTGTTCAGCGACGAGGTCTACCGCGGCCTGGAGCTCGACCCCGCCCGTACGCTGCCGCAGGCCGCCGACCTGTCGCCGGCGGCGCTCTCGCTGAACGTCACCTCCAAGTCCCTCGGCATGCCCGGCCTGCGCATCGGCTGGATCGCCTGCCGCGACCGCGAGCTGCGCGCCCGCCTCGAACGCGCCAAGCACTACACGACCATCTGCAACTCCGCGCCCAGCGAGATCCTCGCCCGCATCGCGATCAGGGCACGGGACCGCATCCTGGAGCGCAACCGCGGGATCATCGCCGCCAACCTGCCGCGCTTCGAGGCGTTCTTCGGCGAGTTCGGCGACCTGTTCGAGTGGCGGGCGCCGGACGGCGGCTGCGTCACGTTCCCCCGCTATCTGGGCCCGGACGGCGTCGAGGCGTTCTGCGCCGAGCTGGTCGAACGGGCCGGCGTGCTGCTGCTCCCCGCGGGCGTCTACCGCTCGGAGCTCACGTCCACGCCGGACGACCGGTTCCGCCTCGGCGTGGGCCGCGCCGACCCCGAGCCGGGCCTGGAAGCCTGGGCGTCCTTCCTCAAGGGGCGCTGACCGGCCCGGCGTGCGGATCAGTCCGCTCGACGGCGGCCTGCACGCCGTCGAGCAGCACGGTGAGCCCGACCGTGAACGCCTCGTTCACCTGGTGCTCCAGGTATGGCTCGCCCTCGCCGGGGACATGGGCCTCGCTCTCGACCCAGGCCACCATGGGGAAGCGGGCCGCGAAGCCCGGCGCGACCTCCTCCAGCAGGTGGGAACGGGTGTGCCACCACTCCTCGTCCGACACGCCGGTGGCCGACGGGGCCTGCCGGGACTCGGCGACCGTCCGGGCCGCGCCGCGGACGAAGTCGAACAGCAGCGACACCACGCCGCGCAGCGCGGGCGGGCGCAGGCCGGTCTCGCGCAGGATCGCGACCAGGCTCTCCAGCAGCGCGAACTCGTTGGGGCCCAGCACCGGCCTGGCCTGCGACACCTGGAGCACCCAGGGGTGGCGCTGGTAGAACTCCCACAGGTGCCCGGCCCACGCGGTGACCGCCGGCCGCCAGCCCCCGGCCAGGTCGTAGGCGGTGGGCAGCTCGCCCAGGGCCTTGTCGTACATGAGGTCCACCAGCTCGCCCTTGCTGGGGACGTAGGTGTAGAGGGCCATGCCGGTGCGGCCCAGCCGTTCGCCGACCTTGCGCATGGACAGCGCGGCCATGCCCTCGGCATCGGCGACGGCGATGGCGGCGTCGACGATCAGGTCCACGCTCAGGCCCGGCTTGGGGCCGGGACGCGACTCGCCCGGCTCCTCGGTCCGCCACAGCAACGCCATCGAACGGCGCGCGTCCCCCTGCCCGGCGAAGACGACCACGGTACGACTCTCCTCTGCCCCGGAACTCTTTACGGCAGAAGATATCAGCGCTCCGAGTGGTAGGGCGGGGGCGTGCGTCGATCCCGGCGCTCCGCGGGGGCGCCGGGATCGAGGTGGGTGAGGACGTCGGCCCTAGCCGCCGACCCCCACGCCCGCGCCGGGGCCGTAGCCGTGACCGATCCAGTTGCCGTTGCCGCTGCCCGGCCAGTTGTGGCGGCCGTGGTCGTGCTTCCAACCCCAGTCGTCGTCGGAGTCGTGCCCGTGCTCGCCGCCCTTGCAGGCGTCGGCGTCACGGGTGCCGGCGAACCGGCCGTACTTCGTGACGTGGTGGTACGTGGAGTCGTCGTTCGTTCCGAGGCTGCAGTTGTCCGGGTGCCAGTGCCTCTCGTCGGACCAGGCGTCCGCGGCGGCCACGCCGGCCATGCTGAACACCGCGGCCGCGACGAGCAGTGCACCGCCGGCGGCGATGAGGTTACCTCTCATGAGCTCCCCCTGTAATCACGAAGTGACATCGGCCATCACTATACGTAGCGATCTTGGACGCCCTCCGCAGCGCCACACCCGGTTTCCCCCAACAGCGGGCCCCCTACCAGCAAACTCCCGGACACCCGCCACCCCGGCCTGGCAAGGGCGTACGGGCCTTCCGGGCCCCGTTCCGGAGCCCCGCCGACGGGCGGACCCCGGGCGCAGGACGCCTGCGGATCATCGGTTCTCCGGAACGAGCAGCACCTCGGCCCCCATCGGCAGATAGCCGGCGGCGAGGAAGGCCCGTACGCTCGCCGCGTTGCCCGGCGCGATCTGCGCCCACAGCGGGCCGGGCGTCAGGTGCCTGGCCGCCGCGGCCAGCGCCCTGCCGAGCCCGCGCCCGCGGTGCTCAGGCTCCACCTCGACGGCCGCCTCCCAGCGGCCCGCCACGCCGCGGCCCAGCGTGACCAGGCCGGCGCCGTCGCCGGTGACCCACACGCGCACGGCGTCCCGGTAGCGGCGGGCCCGGACGACGCGCGGATGGTCGCCGGCGGTGAGCTCCGCCAGCGGGAGCGGGGGCGGCCCGGGGGCGGGGGCGGCCAGCGCGAGCAGGTCGAGGTTGCCGGTCCGCCTGCCGGTCGCGGCCTCCATCGCCGTCAGGAACGCCGGCATGAGCGGCGCCGACAGGTCGCCGGCGGGCAGCAGCGCGCGCACCCGAGCCGGGTCGACGTCGGCGAAGACCACCGTGTGGGCGGTGAAGGCGATGATCCCCGCGTCGCGCTCCGACGGCTGGGGGAGGACGGTCACGCTGCCGTCGGGGGCGGGCGGGCGGCCCGCCGCCGCGTCCGAGAGAAGGTCGGCCAAGATCTCCATGCCCTCATTCCAGCAGAACGAGTTCCAGCGGAACGGGTTCCAGCAGACCGAGTTCCAGCGGAACGATCAGGCCGAGGGGACGCCCCCGTCGGCCGCGGACCGTACGGCGGCCAGGTAGGCGTGGATGGCGTCCCGGTTGCGGGCCAGGCAGTCGATGCGCTGCTGGATGCGGCCCGCCTCCGCCCGCAGCAGCTCGGCCAGTTCGGGCGTCAGGCACTCCGGATGCAGGTGGATCTCGTCCGGCCTGGTCAGGAACGGCAGGATACGGCGGATGATCTCCGTGGTGAGCCCGGAGTCGAGCAGGCCGCGGATCTGCTGGACCCGGTACACCGCGGACTCGGGATAGTCCCGGTAGCCGTTGACGGCGCGGTCGGGGTGCAGCAGGTCCTGCTCCTCGTAGTAGCGGAGCATGCGCGTCGGCACGCCCGTACGCTGGGACAACTGTCCGATCTTCATGCTTCCCTCGGGAGATTTGCCTTCACACTGATGTGAAGGTTTCAGCATAGGCGGCATGTCTCCTGCGAAACTCCCGTGGGCGGCGCTGCTCGCGCTGTTCACGGCGGCGTTCACGGCCGTCATGACCGAACTCCTCCCGGCGGGCCTGCTGCCGCAGCTCGCCGTCGCCCTCGGCGTGCCGGAGGGAACGGCCGGGTTCCTGGTGACCGCCTACGCGGTCGCCTCCTTCCTGGCCGCGATCCCGCTGACCGCGTTGCTGCGCGGACTGCCCAGGCGGCAGGTGCTGGTGGCCGCGCTGCTCGGGTTCGCGCTGCTCAACGCGGTCACGGCGGTGTCGTCGTCGTACGCGGTGACGTTCGCGGCGCGGGTGGGCGCGGGGACGATGGGCGGCGTCCTGTGGGCCATGCTCGTCGGGTACGCCGCCCGCATGGTCCCCGCCGAGCGCCGCGGGAGGGCCATCGCGATCGTCTCGGCCGGGATCACGGTGGCGCTGTGCGCCGGCATCCCGGCGGGGACGCAGCTCGCGGCGGCCGTCGGATGGCGGGCGGCGTTCGGGTCGCTGTCGGCGGTGGCGGTGATTCTGGTGGGCTGGGTCCTGTGGAAGGTGCCGCCCTTCCCCGGCGAGCCGGCGGCGCGGCGGGTGCCGTTGCGGCGGGTCGCGGTCGTCCCTGGCGTCAGGACCGTGTTGTCGGTGACGGCGCTGGTGCTGCTGGGGCACCAGGCGATGTACACGTACCTGGCGCTGTTCGCGGAGCGGGCGGGGTTCGACCGGCCGGGGACCGTGCTGCTGGTGTTCGGCGTGGCCACGGTGGCGGGCATCTGGGTGGTCGGCGCGGTGATCGACCGGCGCCCGCGGGCGACCCTGCTCGCGGTGCTGGCCGCGGTGGCCGCGTCCATGACGGCCCTCGGTCTGTACGCCGGGTCCGCCGGGGTGCTGCTGGGCGCGGTCGCGTTGTGGGGCGCGGCGTTCGGGGGAGCGCCGACGCTGCTGCAGACCGCGCTGGTCACGGCCTCGGGCCCGGAGAACGCCGACGTGGCCACGTCGATGCAGACCACCGTCTACAACGCGGGCATCGCGGCCGGGTCGCTCGCCGGAGGGCTGGTGCTGGAGGGCGCGGGGGCGGGCGCGCTGCCGTGGACCGCCCTCCCGGTGGCGGTCGCCGCCCTCGCGGTCGTGGCCGCCGCCCGCCGGCACGCCTTCCCGGCCCCCCGTCACCCCGTTGCCGGAAGCCGTGCCGTCAGAAGCCGTGCCTCGACAGCGGCGGCACCAGCTCCCGCTCCTCGTACGACAGGTGGGACAGCAGCGCGTCGCTGAGCAGGTCGACGGCGGCCCGCAGGTCGCCCAGGCCGCCGGGCTCGCCGACGAAGGCGACCAGCGTCCGGTCCACCCGTTCGATGATCTTGTGGATCGCCTCGTGCTCCTCCTGCAGCCGGTCCAGGACGGGCGCGAGCCCCGGTTCGGCGCGGCGCAGCTTCGGGAAGACCATGCTGTCCTCGCCGGTGTGGTGCATGGTGACGAGCCTGCAGTACGACTCGCAGTACGCCCCCAGCGTCCAGTTGTTCTGCCGCATCGTCATGGTCGCGATCTGCGAACGGGCCGCCCCCGCGTCGATCGTGCCCGCGGCCACCTGCTCGACGAGGTCGCGGAGCTGGGCCAGCTCGGCGCGCAGGTGGTCGTGCACGTCCACGAGGTGCTGCCCGGCGGCCTGCTCCGCCGGGGTGTACCGGCGGTCGGGGTCGGGGTCGGGCGCGGTGGGCCTGGTGGCCTCGTCCCAGACCTGGATCGCGGCGCGCGTTCCGGTGGCGGGCTCCGGTTCCGGTGAGTGCCCGCGTCCGGCGGCGACCAGCTCCCGTACGGCCGGGGCGGTCTCGGCGGCGAAGCGCTCGATCTCCCGCGGATCGCCGGACATGAGGATGAAGACGCTCACCCCGTGGACGAGCGCGAGCTCGGCGAGCTGCGCGGCGGGCAGCGGGCCGCCCAGGTTGAGCAGCCGCCGCACGTCGGACGGCGACCGCCCGGCCTCCAGCGCGGCCTCGTCGATGACGGCGTTGCCCTCGCCGAGGGCGGCGACGTCCTGGAAGCGGGGGAGCGAGGGCAGCCAGCCGTCGGCCAGCCGCCCGGTGAGCCGGAGCATGCGCGGCTTGTAGGCCCCGAGCCAGATCCCGATGTCGTGGGCCGGTCGCGGGCCGCGCTTGAGCCCGTCCACCCGGTAGTGCTCGCCGCGGTGGTGGACGCTGCCGCGCGTGCCGGTGTCCCAGACCGCGCGGATGATCCCGATGCCCTCCTCCAGCGCGGCCACGGCCTCGGACGGGGTGTGCCGGGGGCCGCCCATGGCCTCGATGGCGTCCCGGTAGCCGCCCGCGCCGAGCGCCAGCTCGAACCGGCCGTGGCTGAGCAGGTCGAGGCTGGCCGCCGCCTGGGCGAGCACGGCCGGCGGGCGCAGCGGCAGCGGGTGCACGTTGCCGGCCAGCCGGATGCGCTCGGTGCGCGCGGCGACGAAGCTGAGCAGCGTCCAGGTGTCGAGGAGGGCGGGCTGGTAGGGGTGGTCCTGGAAGGTCACCAGGTCCAGCCCGGCGCGCTCGGCGAGCTGGGCGAGGGCCACGACCTCGTCCGCCTGCCCGGCGGCCGGGACGAGGTTGGCGCTGAACTGCAGGTCGTGACCGTAGTCGGGCATGAGGGGCTCACCCATTGGTTGGTTGTGCGAACTGTTGGTGTCGCGAAGTAAATTTAGTTCGTGTCGCCAACTACTGTCAATTACACTGGTCGCATGGTCGCCACCGAAGCCCCGGGTCTGAGCCTCACCGAGGCGCTCGTCCGCCTGGCGCACCTGGTCGAGCAGGTCTACGGCGAGGTCAGCAGGGAGCACGACCTGACCCCGCAGCAGGCCCAGCTCCTGTGCCTGCTGGTCGGCGGGCCCATCGGGATGACCGGGCTGACCCGGGCGCTGCGTCTGGAGAAGTCGAGCCTGACCGGGCTCGTCGACCGCGCCGAGAAGCGCGGGCTGGTGGCCCGGGTGCGCGACGCGCGTGACCGCCGTGCCTGTCTGATCGAGCTGACCCCGGCGGGCGCGGAGATCGCGGTGCGCGCCCACGACGGGGTGGCGGCCCGCCTGGAGACGCTGGCCGCCGGCCTGCCCGCGCGCCACCGCGACCTGCTGGCCGCGGCCATCGGGGAGATCCTGGCCGAGGACACCGCCCGTACCGGCCGCACCTGGGGCCGCCTGGAGCCCGGCCGCTGAACGGCCGCTGAACGGTCGCTGGTCGCGGGAGCGTCAGGGGCGGGGAAGACCTCCGCGAGGAACGACGTCAACGCCGCCGTCACCTCTTCGGGGCGTTCGAGGGGCGCCAGGTGGCCGGTCTCGGGCAGGTCGAGGCGGCGCGCGCCCGGAATGCCCGCCGTCAGGATGTCCGACACCTCCTGGATGCCCGGCACGTCCGACAAGCCGTTGATCACCAGCGTGGGCGCGGCGACCTCGCGCAGCCGCCCGACGGCCGGCGGGGACAGGAACCGCTCCGACGACCTGGGCCCGGTCCAGGACCGCTGGAACACCAGGGCGCACATCTCCACCGCCGCCTCCCACACCGGGCCGGGCAGCGCGTCGCGGCTCCGGCCTGGCCCGGCGACCTGCCAGGCCGTGTGGGCCTCCGCCATCGCCCGCACGTCACGCGGATCGACGCCGGTCGCCCCGCCCTCGCGGTAGCGGGCCAGCCGGTCGGCGGGCACCGAGGTGTGCACACGTTCGCGGGCCTGCGCCAGCATCTCCGCCGGCCACCGGTGGCCGGCCAGGCCGGAGCCGATCAACGCCAGGGCCGCCACCCGGCCGGGCGCGGCCAGGGCGGCCTCCACGGCGTACGCGCCGCCCATCGAGCAGCCGACCAGCGCCGCCCGCCCGACCTCCAGCGTGTCCATCAGCTCCAGCAGGTCTTCGTGGTGGCACACCTCGCCCTCGGCGTCGCCGGACCCGCCGTGGCCGCGCCGGTCGTAGCGGATCACCCGATGGCGCCGCGACAGCGCCGCGAACTGGTGCTCCCACATGCGCCGATCGGCCACCCCGGCATGGACCAGCACGACGGCGTCGCCCGACGCGGGCCCGGCCTGGTCATAGGCGATCCTCATCCCCGCAACCTACTCCCGCGGGGGTGCGGGAGCGGGTCGCGTTCGCCACGGGCTCAGCGTCAGGCGTAGTCGGGGGTCATGACGGCGGCCAGGGTCAGGTGGGGGGCGGCCTGCTCAGGGTGGCCCTGGCGGTGCAGGGTACGGCCGAGGAGGTGGCGGGCGTAGGAGTCGTCGGGCGCCTCGGCGACCAGGCTCTCCAGGGCCGTACGCGCCCGGCCGAGCTGGGCCGAGGCGAAGTACGCGCGGGCCGCCAGCAGCCGCACCCCGCGATCCGCGCCGTGCTCGTCGAGCAGCGGGCGCAGCAGCGTGAGCGCGCCGAGCGGGTCGCGCTGGTCGAGCAGCGACTCGGCGTGGCGCAGGCGCTCCACCTCGGCGGGCAGCCGCCGGACCGGGTGACCGGCGGCGTCGGCCAGGAAGTCCCTGATCACGTCCGGCGGCTGGGCGCCGGCCAGGGCGCGGCCGCCCGCCACGATGGTCGGCGACGTGCGCACGCCCTTGGCCTTGCCCGTGAGCAGCAGCTCGCGCACCAGGTCGGCGCCCCGGCCGTCCCACGGCACCCCGGTGTCGGCGGCGATCGCCGACAACACGGCCGGGTCGCCGATGTCGAGGGTCTCGACGAAGTGTGCCGACAACACCCGCTCGACCACGGCCGACTGCAGCGCCGCGCCGCCCGTCTCGTACGCCACGGCGATCAGCCGGTGCGCCTCCAGCGTGTTGGGCCGCCAGGCCGCGCCCCACTGCTGCCCGAGCCCTTCGTCGGCGGCGAGGCCGGCCACCCGCACCCGGTTCTCGGCCGGGGACAGGCCGGGCGAGCAGACCTGGAGCGCCTCCTCGACCATGGGGTCGCTCAGCACCTCCGCCAGCGGCTCGGCCTTGGCCGGCGCCGACGGATCGATCTGGAACGGCCGCCAGACCACCTCGACCGGCTCACCCGCCCAGGAGGCGAGGGCCTTCTCCAGCCGCCGCTTCCCGATGTGGGCCCATCCGCAGACCATGTCCGCCCAGACTTCGATTCGCATGACCGGCAATCTATGCGACAACTGTCGATTAGTCAACATGTGTCGTATAGTGGCGGCGTGAACCCGGATGATCCGCGCGCGCGGCGTACGCGCGCCCGTCTCAAGGCCGCCGTCCTGGAGCTGGCCGCCCGGCAGGAGCTGGGCAGCATCACCATGTCGGCGCTGGCCCAGCACGCCGAGGTCAACCGCGCCACCATCTACCTGCACTATCCGGACGTCGACGCGCTGGTCACCGACGCCATGGAGGACGCCGTCACCGCCGTGGCGCGGGCGGCGGCCCTGTGTCCGCTCGACGCCCCCCGCGACCGGCCGCCGGCCCCGCTGGCGGAGCTGTTCGACCACGTGGCCGCCAACGCCACCCTGTACGAGCGCATGCTGGGCGGCCAGGGCAGCGCCCGCTTCGCCGCCCGGATGCGTGAGCGGCTCACCGAGGAGCTGACCGGCCGCTTCGCCGCGGGCAGCCGCCCGGCGGGGTTCGCGGACGTGCCCGCCGACGTGCACGCCGCCTTCCTGGCCGGGGCGCTCATCGGCGTGATCACGCACTGGGTGTGCGGCGGCCGCCGTGACGCCGCCGCGGCCCAGTCGTTCTGGCGCCTGTTCCGGCCCCCGGCCCCCGGCTGAGCTCCGATGCCGCCGCGGGCCGCACTCTGGAAACACCGGTGCAGCTCTGAGCTCCGATGCCGCCGCGGGCCGCCCGCTTGGTACGCTGCGTCGCGACATCGCCGGACAGGTCCGAGGCAGCGCCCCTCGCCTGCAGCGGTCGCCCGCCCCGTCCCCGACCCCGACCGACCGCCAGGACCACACGATGACCATGCTTCCCGACGAGCTCAGGACCGCCCTGGACTCGGCCCTGGCCCGCTTCGCGCCGCACGACCTGTCCCGCGCGACGGAACAGCTCACCGAGCGCTACCGCACCGGCCCGTCCGCCGCCGCGCCGCACCTGCGCACCCCGGCCGACATCGCGGCCTACGCCGCCTACCGCATGCCCGCCACGTACGCCGCCGCGGGCACGGCCATGCGCATGGCCGCCGCGATGACCCCCGGCTTCGCGCCGCGGACCCAGCTCGACGTGGGCGGCGGCACCGGCGCGGCGGTCTGGGCGGCCGGGCCGGTCTGGCCCTCGCTGGAGCGGGTCACCGTCGTCGAGCACGACCCCCAGATCATCGAGCTCGGCCGGCGGCTGGCCAGGACCGCGCCCGTACGCGACGTCACCTGGCGGCGCGCCTCGATCGACCCGGGGCTCGACCGGCCCGCCGCCGACCTGGTCACCATGTCGTACGCCCTCAACGAGCTGCCCGCGCAGCGCCACGCCGACGTCGTGCGCTGGCTGGCCGCGGACGCGACGATGGTGATCGTCATCGAGCCCGGCACCCCCGCCGGCTACGCCAACATCGTCACCGCCCGCGAGGCGCTGACCGGGTGCGGCCTGACCGTCGTCGCCCCCTGCCCGCACGACGGCCCCTGCCCGATCCAGCCGGGCCGCGACTGGTGCCACTTCTCCGTACGCCTGCCGCGCACCACCCTGCACCGCCGCGTCAAGTCCGGCACGCTCGGCTTCGAGGACGAGAAGTTCTCCTACGTGGCCGCCGTGCGGGGGCAGTGGCCGCGGGCGGCGGCACGCGTCCTGCGCCACCCGCAGAAGCGCAAGGGCCTGGTGTCGCTGCGGCTGTGCACCGCCGACGAGGGCGTGCACGACGTGGTCGTCTCCAAGCGGCAGGGCGAGCTGTACCGGCTGGCCCGCGACGTCGACTGGGGCGACGACTGGCCGGGCGCCGAGTGACCAGGCCCGGCGGGATGGATCATGACGAGGTGCTGGCGCTGTTCGACCGGCAGATGCGGCGGGAGGCGCGCCCCGACGGGCCGGAGGTCAGGGTCGAGCGGGACGCCGACGTCGTCCGCCAGGTCGGCCCCGCGCACGCGTGGAACGGCGTCCTGTGGTCCGGCCTCGACGAGGAGGGCGCCGACGCGGCCGTCGCCCGCCAGGTGCGCTTCTTCGGCGACCTCGGCCTGGGCTTCGAGTGGAAGCTGTACGCCCACGACCGGCCCGCCGACCTGGGCGACCGGCTCCTGGCCGCCGGGTTCGCCGCCGAACCCGCCGAGACTGTGATGGTCGCCCGGGTCGCCGACCTCGACACCGAGGTGGCGCCGCCCGACGGCGTGAGTCTGGCGCCGGTCACCGACGCGGCGGGCGTGCGGTCGCTGGTCGAGGTGCACGAGCTGGCCTTCGGCACCGACGGCCGCCGGCTGCGCGACCATCTGCTGGCCCGCCTGGCCGACGACACCGTCGTCCCCGTCCTCGCGGTGGCCGGCGGGCGGGCGGTCAGCGCGGCCCGGCTCGACCTGTCCCCGGGCACGAGCTTCGCCGGGTTGTGGGGCGGCGGCACCGTGCCGGAATGGCGGGGGCGCGGGCTCTACCGGGCGCTGGTCGCCTGGCGGGCCCGGCGGGCCGCCGCGCGTGGCTACGACTATCTCCAGGTCGACGCCTCCGACCAGAGCCGGCCGATCCTGCTCGGGCTCGGGTTCGTCCCGCTGACCACGACCACGCCGTACGTGCGGCCCTGACCCCGCCGGTACCCTGGGCACACCCCGTCGTGACAAGGAGAGCGTTGCCCGAGAGGACCCCGCGCGAGCTCGGCCTGCTGGCCGACTGCGAGAGCTGTTTCGGCCTGTGCTGCGTGGCCCTGCCGTTCGCCGCCTCCGCCGACTTCGCCGTCGCCAAAGACGCCGGCCGCCCCTGCGTCAACCTGCGCGACGACTTCCGCTGCGGCATCCACGCCGAGCTCCGGCAGCGCGGCTTCCCCGGCTGCACCGTCTTCGACTGCTTCGGCGCCGGGCAGAAGGTCTCCCAGGTCACCTTCGAGGGCCGCGACTGGCGCGCCGCGCCCGAGACGTCCGGGCAGATGTTCGCCGTGTTCCCGGTCATGCGGCAGCTCCACGAGCTGCTGTGGTACCTCGCCGAGGCGCTGACCCTCGACGCCGCCGCGGAGATCGCCCCCGAGCTGCGGGCGGCGTACGAGGCGACCGAGCGCCTGACCCGGGAGAGCCCCGGCGTCCTGGAGCGGCTCGACGTGGCCGCCTGCCGGGCGGAGGTCAACACGCTGCTGCTGCGTACGAGCGAGCTGGTCAGGGCCGGTCGGCGGGGCAGGGAGCACCGCGGCGCCGACCTGATCGGCGCCAACCTCAAGGGCGCCGACCTGCGCGCGGCCAACCTGCGCGGCGCCTACCTCATCGGCGCGAACCTGCGCGGGGCCGACCTGCGCCTGGCCGACCTGATCGGCGCCGACCTGCGGGGCGCCGACCTGTCCGGGGCCGACCTCACCGGCTGCGTCTTCCTCACCCAGGCCCAGGTCAACGCCGCCAAGGGCACCCCCGCCACGAAACTGCCCGCCGCCCTGACCCGCCCCGCCCACTGGACGGCCGGCGCCGCCGAGCCGGAGCCGCGCGCCCGGCGCGGCAGGGCCGGATCCCGTGGCAGGCAGGGCCGCCGCGGCTGACCTGAAAGGGACATGTAGTATCCCCTTTCATGCGCATGGGTGAAGGCGTCGAGTGGGGACTCCACTGCTGCCTGGTGCTGGCGTGGCTGGAGGACGAGGCCCCGCTGCCCACCGGGCGGCTGGCGGCGCTGTTCGAGCTGCCGCCCGTCTACCTCAAGAAGCGGCTCCAGGCGCTGGTCCGCGCGGGCATCCTGACCTCGGTGCCGGGCGCGCAGGGCGGGTTCAGGCTGGCCAGGCCGCCCGCCCGGATCACGCTCATGGACGTCGTCGCCGCCGTCGAGGGCCCGGACGAGGCGTTCCGGTGCACCGAGATCCGGCAGCGCGGCGCGGGGGCCGAGGCGCCCGCCCGCGAGTTCGCGCACCCGTGCGGGGTCGCGGCGGCCATGCGCCGGGCCGAGCTGGCCTGGCGGCGCGAGCTGGCCGCCCAGACGGTCGCCGACCTCATGGACGCGGCTCCGGCGAACGCCCCCGACCGCGCGCGCCGCCACTACGAACGCCTTCGCGGCTGAACTCGACCCCGCCCGCCGGGCGCACACTTGGAAGGAGAATCGGGATGTTGAATGTCCCGAATAAGACGGAGTCCCGGGGCCTGGCCCCGACGCTGGTGCTGGCGCTCGGGACGTTCGCCGTGGGGACGGACGCGTTCGTGGTGGCCGGGTTCCTGCCGGACCTGGCCGCGTCGCTGCAGGTCACCGAGGCGGCGGCCGGGCAGTCGGTGACGGTGTTCGCCGTCGCGTACGCGGTGTCGTCACCCGTTCTGGCCACCGTCGCCGCGCGGGTCCCGCGGCGGGCCCTGCTGGTGACGGCGCTGGTCGTGCTCGGACTGGCCAACCTGGGGTCGGCGCTGGCGCCGTCGTTCCCCGCGCTGGTGGTCAGCCGGGTGCTGGCGGCGGCCGGGGCGGCGGCGTACACGCCGGGCGCGGGCGCGGTGGCGGCCGTCCTGGTGCGGCCCGAGCTGCGGGCGCGGGCGCTGGCCGTGGTGGTGGGCGGGCTGACGGTCGCGACGGCGCTCGGCGTGCCGCTCGGCGACCTGGCCGGCGAACGGCTCGGCTGGCGGTACGCGCTGGGGGCGGTGGCCGTGGCCTGCCTGGCGGTCGCCGCCGGGGTGTACGCGATCATGCCGGTGCTGCCGGGCGCGCCGCGGGTGCCGCTGCGCACCAGGCTGGACGTGCTGAGGCGGCCGGCGGTGAGGGCCATCCTGCCGCTCACCGTGCTCGGGATGGCCGGCAGCTACACGGTGTACGCCTACAGCGTGCCCGCCCTGCGCGCCGTCGGCGTGGAGGGGACGGCGGGCATGTTGTTCCTGTACGGGCTCGGCGCCGTCCTCGGCAACCTGGCCGCCGGGTACGCCACCGACCGGTGGGGCGCGCACCGGGTGCTGCCGGTCGCGTACCTGGTCATGGCCGTCAGCCTGGGGCTGCTCGCCTGGACGGCGGCGGCCGGCCCGGCGGATGGCACGGCGGACGGCCCGGTGGGCGGCACGGCGGTGCTGGTCGGCGTGCTGGTCCTGGCGTGGGGTGCGAGCAGCTGGTGCCAGACGCCGCCGCAGCAGCACCGGCTCATCGCCGCCGCGCCCGTGGAGGCGCCGCTGGTGGTCTCGCTCAACTCCTCGGCGATCTACGCGGGGATCGGCGCGGGCACGCTGCTCGGCGGGCTCACGCTGCCGTCGGGTGCGGCCCTCACGTACGCGACCGGCGCGGCGCTGGCGGCCGTCGCCCTGCTGTTCGCCCTGGCCACCCGATCGGCGGGCGGCACCTCGGAATGACCGGCGCGACCTATGGCCGCTCGCCGGCTCGGTCCGCAGCCGGACGGGCGGCCCGCGTCAGGACGGGCGGCCCGCGTCAGGGGGTGTTGTCGCCGAGGGATTCGAGCAGGTCGCGCAGGGTGGCGGCCAGCTCGTCGCGCCGCTGCCCGGTGAGCGCCGACAACATCCGCTGCTCGGTCGCCAGGTGGTCGGGCAGCGCGCGGTCGATCAGCGCGAGCCCCTCGGCGGTGAGCGTCACGTGCACGCCGCGCCCGTCGGAGTCGCTGGGCGTACGCCGCACCAGCCCCCGCGACTCCAGCCGGTCGAGCCGCTGGGTGACCGCCCCGGAGGTGACCATGGAGGCGCGCATCAGGGCGGCGGGGGTCAGGCGGTGGGGTGGCTCGCTGCGCCGCAACGTGGCCAGCACGTCGAACGAGGCCCGGTCGAGCCCGTGCCCGGCGAACGTACGGCCCAGCTCGGCCTCGATCAGCCGGGACAGCCGCGACAGCCGCCCGATCACCGCCATGGGAGAGACGTCCAGGTCAGGGCGCTGCGCGTGCCACTGCCTGAGGATGTAGTCGACCTGGTCAGCCACCCTCGCAGCCTACAAGTCTCTTAGCGGTGAGGAAAATCACCTGGCCGGAACGTCGGCGTTCGGTTAATTTGTCTTAGTGCTAAGTAATCGAACGGGAACCGTTCTGCTGACCGCCCTCACCCCCGCCATCTGGGGGACCACCTATCTGATCACGACCGAACTGCTCCCGCCCGGCCGCCTCTTGCTGGCCGCGTTGATCCGCGCGCTGCCGGCCGGGCTGATCCTGATCGCGATCACCCGCCGGCTGCCCCAGGGGAACTGGTGGTGGCGTGCGCTGGTGCTCGGTGCGCTCAACATCGGGTTGTTCTTCGCGTTGTTGTTCGTGGGCGCGTACCGGCTGCCCGGAGGGGTGGCCGCCACCGTCGGGGCCATCCAGCCGCTGCTGGTCGCGTTGTTGTCGGCGGGGTTGCTGGGGGAGCGGCTGACCTGGCGCGTCGCGCTCGCCGCGGCGGCGGGCGTGGCCGGGGTGAGCCTGCTGGTGCTGCGCGCCGACGCCCGGCTCGACCTGCTGGGCGTGGCCGCCGCCCTGGGCGGCGCGGTGGTGATGGCGGTCGGGGTCGTGCTCAGCAAGCGCTGGAAGTCGCCCGCGCCGCTGCTGGCCACCACCGGATGGCAGCTGACGGCCGGCGGCCTGCTGCTCGCCCCGGTGACGTTCCTGGTCGAGGGGCCGCCGCCCGCCCACCTGACCGGCGAGAACCTCGCCGGGTACGCCTACCTCGCGATCATCGGCTCGGCCCTGGCCTACACCCTGTGGTTTCGGGGCATCCGCGAGCTGTCAGCCACCAAGGTCACCTTCCTCGGGCTGCTCAGCCCCGTGGTCGCCACCGCGCTCGGCTGGCTGGTGCTCGGCCAGCGGCTCACGCTCGCGCAGGTGGCCGGCGCCGTCATCGTGCTCGCCGCCCTCCTGGTGGCGCAGCTCCAGCCGGTACGGCACCGGGCCGCGCCGGAGCCGCTGGAGGCCCCCGTGCCTGCGGGCGGGAAACGATGATCGCGTCCGCCGCTAGGATCGGGCCGAGGAGGCCGGTATGAGCGTGCAGGCGTACCCCGTGACCGGGCCGGTGGCCGAGCACGGCGAGGGGCCCGTGTGGTCCGCCCGCTGGGGCGGGCTGCGGTGGGTGGACATGCTGGCCGGCGACGTGCTCGCCCTCGACGACTCCGGCGGCGTGCGGCGGCGGCACGTCGGCGCGGTCGCCGCGGCCCTGCGCCCGCGCGTGTCCGGCGGTTACGTGGTCGCCGGCGAACGCGAGCTGCTGCTGGCCGACTCCGACGACCTCGACGCGCCGCTGCGCCCGCTCGGCCAGGCGTGGAGCGACCCCGGCGTGCGCATGAACGACGGCGGCTGCGACCCCGAGGGCCGCTTCTACATCGGCAGCATGCCCTACGACGAGACCCCCGGAGCCGGCTCACTCTACGTGGCCGGGCCGCACGGCGCGCTCAGCCCGGTGATCACCGGCGTGACCGTCTCCAACGGCCTCGACTTCAGCCCCGACGGCAGCCTGGCCTACTACGCCGACACCGCCACCGGCCGGGTGGACGTCCTCGACCACGACCCGGCGGGCGGGCTCACCGGGCGCAGGCCGTTCGTGACGATCGACCCCGGTCAGGGCGCGCCCGACGGGCTGACGGTCGACGCCGAGGGCGGGGTGTGGGTGGCGCTCTGGCAGGGGTTCGCCGTGCACCGGTACACCCCCGACGGGCGGCTCGACGCCGTGGTGGGGCTGCCGGTCGGCAAGGTCACCGCGGTCACGTTCGGCGGCCCCGGCCTCGACCGGCTGTTCGTCACCACGTCGAGGCTCGGGGTGGACGCCCGGGAGCAGCCGGAGGCGGGGGCCCTGTTCGCGGCCGACCCCGGCGTGCGCGGACGTGCGGTGCTGCCCACCACCCTGTGACCGGAGCGCGGGGTGGTCAGCCGGGATGGTCGCCGGTGGCGCCGTCGATCAGCTCGCGCACGATGTCCATGTGGCCCGCGTGGCGCACGGTGTCCTCGATCATGTGGATGAGCACCCAGCGCAGGGTCACCCGGCGGCCCGCCCACGAGGTGCCGGGCTCGTCGAGGGGGAGCTCGGAGATCACCTTGTCGGCGGCGGCGCGGGCCCGGCCGTAGAAGGCGACGATCTGCTCGGTGGTCTCCCGTTCGCCGATCGCGAAGTCGTCCTCGGGGGCGAACCACAGCGGCTCGCTCTCGCGGCCGAACGTCGAGCAGAACCAGCCGTACTCGACGGCGGCCAGGTGTTTGACGATGCCGAGCAGCGACGTGCCGGACGGTGTCATCGGCCGCCTGACCTGCTCCTCGCCCAGGCCCTGGAGCTTCCAGACGATGACGTCGCGGTGGCGGTCGAGGCTGGTGTGCAGGCTCTCCTTCTCACCGCCGGACGGCGGCACTCCTCTTCCCATGCCCGCGACCGTAACAGCCGGGACCGACACGTTGCCGTCGCCCGCCGGGGCCGCGATACTCCCTGCATGATCGGTCATATCGGCATCAACGTCCCCGACATGCGGGCGGCCAAGGAGTACTACGACGCCCTCCTGCCGTACCTCGGCTTCAAGGAGTTCTTCAGCAGCGAGGAGGAGATCGGCTACATGCCGGCGGACGACAAGCCGGGCACGTACCTGTTCCTCTACCCCTCGCAGGAGGCCGGGGACTACTCGCGGCACCGCACCGGGCTGCAACATCTGGCGTTCGCGCTGCGCAGCCGGTCCGCGGTGGCCGAGGCGCACGCGCGGGCGGTGGAGCTCGGCTCGGAGGTGCTGCACGAGCCCAGGGAGTTCCCCGAGTACCCGCCGCCCTACCACGCCGCGTTCTGGCTCGACCCGCACGGCGTCATGCTGGAGGCCGTCTGCCACTACGACCGCGACTGACCTGCGGCGATCCCGGTCCCGCACGGCTGGACGGCCTCCGCCGGGGAAGGTTCCCATCGGTGCCGCCGTACGACGTGCGGGCGCGGACCGGTGTGCGATCTTCAGGTGCGAGGGGGCGAGGGCTAGCCTGGAGCATGACGTCCCGCACGGGCCCGGCGGCAGGCCGGGCGTGGACGACGCGCGGCCCGATGTCATGATGTCCCCGACGCTCGACCGGGAGGAAACGATCGTGGGGCCTTTCGCGGGCGGTGGGCTGCCCCCGGACGACGTCGTCGTCGCGGCGCTGCGGGCCGGGGACGAGTCGATGTTCGCCGCGCTCCTCGACACCTGGTCGCGGGGGATGTTGCGGGCGGCCAGGTCCTACGTCTCCACCGACGACTCGGCCGAGGAGGTCGTGCAGGACACGTGGCTGGCGGTCATCGGCGCCATCGACGCGTTCGAGGGGCGCTCCTCGGTCAAGACGTGGGTCTACCGCATCCTGGTCAACACCGCCAAGAAGCGCGGCCTGCGCGAGAGCCGCACGCTGCCGTGGAGCGCGTTCGAGCCGCCCGCCGAGCCGGCCCAGAAGGAGCACGGCCCGACGCCGGAGGGCGCGGTGCTCGCCTCGGAGGCGCGCGGTCTCATCGGCGCGGCGCTGGCCGGGCTGCCGCCCCGGCAGCGGATCGTCATCACCCTGCGTGACCTGGAGGGATGCACGTCCGAGGAGGTTTGCGAGATCCTGGAGATCTCGGCCGCCAACCAACGGGTCCTCCTGCACCGGGCAAGAGCCACGGTCCGCGACCGGCTCGAAGGCTACTACCAGTCCGTGAAGCGGTCAGAATAGGTTAAACGGTTCAACGTTCAGAGGTGAGGCGGTCAACGTCGTGAAGCGGTTCACGTGCGACGAGCTGGTGGAACTCATCACCGCCTACCTTGACGGCGCTCTTGACCGGCCCGAACGCGAGGGGTTCGAGGCGCACGCGGCGGCCTGCGCCGACTGCGCGCGGCAGCTCGACCAGTTCCGCGAGACCGTCCGGGCCCTGCGCGAGCTCCCGCCGGAGCGCAAGTTGTCCGACGGCACGCGCGACCGCCTGATGTCCGCCTTCAGAGCCCGCCGCCGTCACGGGTGACGGCCCAGGAGCCGCAAAAAGGGCAAATCTCGGCAGATCCCCAGATTTCCGTGTAACGCTGGCGGGTCTCGCGGGTCTGTAAGCACATGCGCCACGCGATGACCGGCCCGGCGGCCGGCGGGTCCGGCGCCTCGGGAGCGGCCGGCGAGCCGCTCCGGGGCGTGCCGGAGGTGGAGGAGTTCGCACGCCGGTGCTTCGCCCCCGCCCCGGGCGACCGGGTGGGGGCCGAGCTGGAGTTCCTGGTCTTCGACCGGGCGGACCCGGCGCGGCAGGTGCCGATGGACCGGGTCGAGCGGGTCGTCCCTGCGCTGGCCGGCGGGAGCCGGGTGACGTACGAGCCGGGCGGCCAGATCGAGCTGTCGGGCCCGGCCGGGCCGCCCGCCGAGGCCATCGGACGGCTGGCCGCCGACGTGGCCGCCGTACGCGCCGCGCTCGGGCGGGCCGGGCTGGTGCTGGGCGGTGTGGGGCTCGACCCGCTGCGCCCGGCCCGGCGGCAGCTCCGCCAGCCGCGCTACGACGCCATGGCCGAGTTCCTGGGCCGCCCGTACGGGCCGCTGATGATGTGCTCGACCGCGTCCGTCCAGGTGAACGTGGACCTGGGGGAGCGGCCGGCGGTCCGGTGGGAGCGCGCCAGGCTGCTCGGGCCCGTCCTGATCGCGGCCTTCAGCAACTCGCCGCTGAGCCGCGGACGCCCCTGCGGCTGGATGTCGGGCCGCCAGGCCGTCTGGGAGAACCTGGACCCGACCCGCACCGCGCCCGTCCCCGGCTCCGGCGACCCGGCGGCGGCCTGGGCGGCGTACCTGCTCGACGCCCGGCTCATGCTCGTCCGCGAGGACGAGCGCCGCTACCGCACCGTCGGCGACGGCTCGACCTTCCGCGACTGGCTCGACGGCGCGGGCGAGCGCCCGCCCACCCCCGACGACCTGGCCTACCACGCCACCACGCTGTTCCCGCCGGTCCGGCCGCGCGGCTGGCTGGAGATCCGCTACCTCGACGCCCAGCACCCCGACGACTGGCCGGTGTGCGTCGCCGTCACCCACGCCCTGATCACCGATGACCGCGCCGCCGACGCCGCCCTGTCGGCCGCCGAGCCCGTCGCGGGCCTGGCGGAGGTGGCCGCCAGGTGCGGCCTGACCGACCCGCGGCTCGCCCGCGCCGCCGAGGCGGCCTTCCGCGCCGCCGTCGAGGCGCTGCCCCGGCTCGGCGCGCCCGCCGATCTGGTCGACGGCGTGTCCGGCTTCGCCGCCCGGTACGTGAGCGCGGGCCGCTCCCCGGCGGCCGACCTGATGGACCTGATGACGGACCCGGTGCGGCGCCTGCCGGCCTGGCTGAGCGGAGAAGGACGGGCATGAACGACATCAAGGAACGCATCGCCGCCGAGCTGACCGCGGTGCGCGACCGTTCGCTGACCTACACCGAGGCCGAGGACGACCTCCTGCTGCGCCAGCACTCCCCGCTGATGTCGCCGCTGGTGTGGGACCTCGCGCACGTCGGCAACTACGAGGAGTTGTGGGTGCTGCGCGAGGCCGCCGGCATCACGCCGCTGCGCCCCGAGATCGACGACATCTACGACGCCTTCAAGCACCCCCGCAAGGACCGTCCCACCCTGCCGATCCTCGGCCCGGCCGAGGCCAGGAAGTACATCGGCGGCGTACGAGGCCGGGTGCTCGACGTGCTGGACGCGATCGACCTGGAGGTCGCCGCACCGCTGCACCGCGACGGGTTCGTGTTCGGCCTGGTCATCCAGCACGAGCACCAGCACGACGAGACGATGCTGGCCACCTGGCAGCTGTCCCGGCAGCCCGGTCTGGTCCGCGACGGCGACCTGCCGCCGGGCCGCGCCACCGGCCCCGACGAGGTGTACGTGCCCGCCGGCCCCTTCCAGATGGGCACCGGCACCCTGCCCTGGGCCTACGACAACGAGCGCCCCGCCCACCGGGTCGACCTGCCCGCCTACTGGATCGACCGGCTGCCCGTCGGCAACGCCGCCTACGCCGCCTTCGTCGAGTCCGGCGGCTACGACGACCCGCGCTGGTGGCACCCGGACGGCTGGCGCTGGCGGCAGGATAGCGGGGCCGGCGCGCCGCTGTTCTGGACCCGCGAGGGCGGCACCTGGTGGCGCACCCGCTTCGGCCGCGCCGAGCCCGTCCCGATGGACGAGCCGGTCCAGCACGTGAGCTGGTACGAGGCCGACGCCTACGCCCGCTGGGCGGGCCGGCGGCTGCCCACCGAGGCCGAGTGGGAGAAGGCGTGCGGCTGGGACCCGGAGGCCGGGCGGGCCCGCAAGTACCCGTGGGGCGACGAGGACCCCCGTCCCGACCTCGCCAACCTCGGTCACCGGGCGGCCCGGCCGGCCCCGCTGGGCGCCTACCCCGCCGGGGCGAGCGCGTACGGGGCCGAGCAGATGGTCGGCGACGTGTGGGAGTGGACCGGGTCGTGGTTCCAGCCCTATCCCGGGTTCCGCAGCTTCCCCTACAAGGAGTACAGCGAGGTCTTCTTCGGGCAGGAGTACCGGGTGCTGCGCGGCGGCTCGTGGGCGGCCGACCCGGCGGCGGTGCGGACGACGTTCCGCAACTGGGACTACCCGGTCCGGCGGCAGATCTTCACCGGCTTCCGCTGCGCCCGCGACGCCGAGCGGGCCTAGATGTGCCGGCACGCCGCCTGGCTGGGCGCCCCGCGCCCGCTGACCGCGCTGATCCACGAGCCGGCGCACGGCCTGCTCGCCCAGTCGTACGCGCCCCGGCGGCAGCGCCACGGCACGGTCAACGCCGACGGCTACGGCATGGCCTGGTACGACCCGGCCAGGCCGGAGCCGGTGCGCTACCGCCGCGCCATCCCCATCTGGGCCGACGCCAACCTGCCCGCGCTCGCCGAGATCGCCCGTTCCGGCTGCCTGATCGCGGCCGTGCGGTGCGCCACGACCGGCATGCCGGTGGAGGAGAGCGCCACCGCGCCGTTCGCCGGAGGCGGCTGGTTGCTCAGCCACAACGGCCGGGTCGAGCGCGACGCGGTCATGGACCTGGCCGACGACCTGCCCGAGAGCCCCTGCGACTCGGCCTGGCTGGCCGCCGCCGTGTTCGCCCGCGGCAGCGCCGGTCTCGGCCTGGCCGCGGCGCTGGCCGACGTCGTCGTGCGCGCCGGGGAGAAGGACCCCGCCGCCCGCCTGAACCTGCTCGCCTGCGACGGCACGGCGCTCGCCGCGACCGTCTGGGGCGACACCCTGTTCTTCCGCGCCGACCAGGACGGCGTGTACGTGGCCAGCGAGCCGCTCGACGACCGGCCCGGCTGGCAGGCGGCGCCCGACCGCAGCCTGCTCACCGCCACGCCGGACGACGTACGCGTCCAGCCGTTGTGACCTTCCGAAGGAGGATCTCGTGCCCGTCACCCAGCCGACCGTCCATGTGACCAACCATCTTGACCCCGGCTATCTGCGCCAGGCGCTCGAACACGACGTCAGGACCGGGCTGACGGCCACGCCCAAGTGGCTGCCGCCCAAGTGGTTCTATGACGAGGCGGGCAGCGACCTGTTCTCGCGCATCACCCGGTTGCCCGAGTACTACCCGACCCGCCGCGAGCTGACGATCCTGCGCGCGCGGGCGGCCGGGATCGCCGCCGCCTCCGGCGCGGACACGCTGGTCGAGCTGGGCTCGGGCACGAGCGAGAAGACCGTGCTGCTGCTGGACGCGCTCACCGCCGCGGGCACGCTGCGCGCGTACACGCCGGTGGACGTGGACGCCGTCACCCTGGAGGCGGCGGCGCGCCGGCTGGGCGGACGCTTCCCCGGGCTGGAGGTGCGGGCGGTGTGCGCCGACTTCGAGCGGCACCTGCGGCTGCTGCCGCGCTCGGGCAGGCGCATGGTGGCCTTCCTCGGCGGCACGATCGGCAACCTCGAACCGGCCGCCCGTGAGGTGTTCCTGAAGGAGGTCCGCGCCACGCTGCGGCCCGGCGACACGTTCCTGCTCGGCGCCGACCTGGTGAAGGACACCGGGCGGCTGGTCGCGGCCTACGACGACGCCGCCGGAGTGACGGCCGCGTTCAACCGGAACGTCCTGCGCGTGGTCAACCGGGAGCTGGCGGCCGGGTTCGAGCCGGAGGCGTTCGAGCACGTCGCCCTGTACGACCAGCGCAACGAGTGGATCGAGATGCGCCTGCGGGCCACCCGGGACATGCGGGTACGGGTCGGCGCGCTCGGCCTGACCGTCGACTTCGCCGCGGGCGAGGAGATGCGGACGGAGATCAGCGCCAAGTTCCGGCTGGAGCCGCTGGGGGAGGAGCTGGCCGCGGCCGGGTTCACCGTCCTGCGGTCGTGGACCGACCCCGACGGCGACTTCGGGCTGCTGCTGGCCGGGGCGTGATCGCCGGACGCTGGCGGGCCGCCCGCTCGGCCGCACCGTCCGGCCACCTGGACGCGGCCGGCTGCAACGTGCCCAGCGACCGGGCGCTGGCCGCGACGGTCGAGCACCTGCGGCGCGAGCGCGAGCTCGGCGGGTACGCCGCCGTGCCGGGACTGATCGCGCCCAGGGCCGCGCTGGCCGCCCTGACCGGCGCGGCCGCGGCCGACGTCGCCTTCCTGGAGAGCGGCACGGCCGCGATGGCGGCGCTGCTCGGCGGCTGGCGCCTGCCGCCGGGCGCCCGGGTCGGCTTCACCCGGTCGGAGTACGGCAGCACGCTCATGCTGCTGCGCCGCCTGGCCGCCGAGCGCGGCTGGACCCTCGCCGAGCTGCCCGCCGACGACGACGCCCGCCTCGACCTCGACGCCCTGTCCGCCGCCCTGCGCCGCGGCCTGGACCTGGTCACCCTGCCGCACCTGCCCTCCCACCGGGGCACCGCGCAGCCGGTCGGCGAGATCGGCCGCCTGTGCCGGGAGGCCGGCGTGCCCTCGGTCCTGGACGTGTGCCAGTCGCTCGGCCACCTCGACGTCACCGGCGCGCGGGCCACCGCCTACGTCGGCACCTCCCGCAAGTGGCTGGCCGGGCCGCGCGGCGTCGGCTTCCTGATCGTGCCCGGTCTCACCGAGGACATGGACGCGGCGGCCCCCGCGCTCGGCGGCCACGTCTGGCTGGAGGACCCGCCGCGCACCGGGCCGCTGCCCGGCGCCGCGCGCTACGAGAGCGCCGAGTCGGCGGTGGCGGCGCGGATCGGCCTCGGCGTCGCCGTCCTGGAGCACCACGAGCTGGGGCCGGACGCGGTCCGCGCCCACCTCGCCGAGCTGGGCGCGGCGGCCCGGCGCACGCTCGACGGCAGGGGCGGCTGGCGGGTGGTGGAGCCGTACGACGAGCCGACGGCCATCGTCACCCTGCGCCCGCCCGGCGGCGCGGACCCCACCAGGACGGCCGCGGCGGCGGCCGGGGCGGGCCTGCTGGTGGGCGTCGCGCCGGTCGCCCGCGCCCCGCTCGACCTGCGGGAGCCGGTGCTGCGCGTCTCGCCGCCCCCGGGCACCCGGCAGGAAACCCTGGACGCCCTGGCCCGCGTCCTCGACGGGCGCTAGAGCAGGCGGGCCTCAGAGCAGGCGGACCTCAGAGCAGGCAGGGGTCAGAGCAGGCGGTCGAAGCCCACCAGCAGGTGCGCGGGCCCGCGCAGCGACGCGCTGTGCCGGTACGGCGGCGGGCCTGCGGCCAGTTCCGGCCCGACCAGCCTGCTCACCAGCGCGCCCAGCGCGACCCGCGCCTCGATCCGGGCCAGCGGCGCCCCCACGCAGTAGTGGACGCCCCCGCCGAACCCCAGATGCTGGTTGTCCCGCCGCGCCGGGTCGAAGCGGTCGGCGCCGGGGAAGCGGGCCGGGTCCCGGCTGCCCGAGGCCAGCAGCAGCGCCACGTCCGCGCCCTGGGGGACGGTGACCCCGGCGATCTCGATGTCGGCCAGCGTCGTGCGGGTGCGGAACTGCACCGGCGGGTCGTAGCGCAGCACCTCCTCGACGGCCGGCACGATCAGCCCCGGGTCGGCGCGCAGCCGCGCCAGCGCCTCCGGGTTGCGCAGGAACGTCAGCATGCCGTTGGCGATCAGGTTGACGGTGGTCTCGTGACCGGCGATGAGCAGCAGGGCCATCGTCGCGATGATCTCCGGGGCGTCCATGCGCTCGGCCTCGCCGTCGGTGAGCAGCGCCGACAGCAGGTCGTCCGACGGGCGGGCGTGCCGCTCGCCGGCCAGCTCCACCAGGTACGCGCGCAGCTCCGGCGCGGCCGCCTCGGCCTGCCGCACCTCCTCCGCCGACAGCCCCTCGGGCGGGTCCAGCGTGCGGGCCAGCGCCGAGGCCCAGCCGTGGAAGCGCGGCTCGTCCTCCTTGGGCACGCCGAGCAGGTCGCAGATCACCGTGACCGGCAGCGGGTAGGCCAGGTCGTCCACCACGTCCATGGAGTCCTGGCCGGCGCGCCGGTCGAGCAGCTCGGCCACCAGCGACACCACGTGCTCCCCGAGCCGGTTGACGCGTTCAGGGGTGAAGTGCCGCATGACGATCCGCCGCAGCCGGTCGTGGTCGGGCGGGTCGAGGAAGATGAACGCCGGTTTCCGCGACTCCTGGCCGTCCTGGGCGTTCTGTCCGGCCATCAGCCTGCCGGAGGCGCCGAACGAGCCGGAGCCGCTTCTGCTCTTGCGCTCGTCGGAGCTGATCCGAGGGTCGTGCAGCAGCGAGACGATCTCGGCGTACGTGCTGACGGCGTACAGGTCGTCCCCCTGGCGGGAGACGGGCGTCTCGCGCAGCCGGGCGTACAGCGGGTACGGGTCAGGGCGGCTCGCCTCGTCCAGGACCTGCGCGAACAGGCTCTGCGTCACCTGGTGGGCCATGGTCGTCCTCCGGCTCTCATTCCAGCGGCGGCGCGGTCAGCGGCGAGCGGGGGTCGCGCTCGCGCGGCACCTCGCGCGCGGTCGGGCCCTGCCCGGTCACCGCGGCCGTCGGGCTGTGCGTGGACTGGCCGTCCACGGCCAGGCCGGCGGGCACCGGGAGCAGCGTGCGCGGCCCGTCGGCGGCCCGCAGGTCGGGCGGGAAGGGCGCGGCCGCCTCGATGAGGCCGGCGTAGGCGGGCAGCGAGCGCGGGGCGTCCACCGCGACCGCCGCCACGCACCGGCCCTGGCGGCCGAAACAGGCCACGAAACGGCGCTCGGCCACCGAGCCCTGCGTGACCACCACCTCGTCGGCGATCGTCGGCAGTCCGACGGACTTGATGCTGACGCCGAACTGGTAGGACCAGAACGCCGGCAGCCCCCGGTGCGGGCGCGGCCGGTCGGCGACCATGTTGTGCGCGGCGGTGGCCGCCTGGCGCACCGCGTTGTCCCAGTGCTCCACGGCCAGCAGCAGGCCGTCGTAGTGCGGGTGCGGCCAGCGCGCCACGTCGCCGGCCACGAACACGTCGGAGGTGACGATCGCGTCGGCGTCGAAGGCCCGGCAGGCGGCGTCGCACACCACCCCGCGCGCGTCGGCCGCCAGGCCCGACCCGGCCAGCCACTCGGTGTTGCGGACGGCCCCGAGCGCCACCACCGCGACCTCGACCGGCAGCACGTCGCCGTCGGACAGGTGCGCCGCGCGCAGCCGGCCCTCCGCGTCGCCCTCCAGCGCCATCACCGTGGTGTTCACCCGCAGGTCCACGCCGTGCTCGCGGTGCAGCCGGGCGGCCACGCTGCCGGCCGCCGCGCCAAGGGCGCCGGCCAGCGGGGCGGGGCCGCGTTCCGCGACCGTCACGGCCAGGCCCATCTCGCGGCACACGGAGGCGATCTCCGAGCCGGTGAACCCGCCGCCGATGACCAGCACCCGGCTCGGCCCGGCGGCGAGCGCGGCCCGCAGGCTCGCCGCGTCGTCGCGTCCGCGCAGGGTGAACACGCCGGTCAGGGCCGCCTCGGCGGGCTCGGGCCAGGGGCGCGCGCGGGTGCCGGTGGCGATCAGCACCCGGTCGAAGCCGATCTCGCGCCCGCCGGCCAGGCGTACCTGCCGGGTGTGCAGGTCCAGGCCGGTGGCGGGCTCGCCGAGCAGCCGGCGCGCCCGCAGGTCCCGAGCCGTGACGAGCGCGGTGTCCGCAGGTGCGGCCCGTCCGGCCAGCACCTGCTTGGACAGCGGCGGCCGGTCGTAGGGCTCGTACGGCTCGTCGCCGATCAGGGTCAGCTCCCCGGTGAAGCCCTCGGCCCGCAGCGTCTCGGCGGCCCGCAGTCCGGCCAGCGAGGCGCCCACGATCACCGCGCTACGCATGGTCGTCCGGCGAGCAGGTGATCGCCTGCACCGGGCAGGCCGCGGCGGCCTCGCGCACCTGCTCGCGCAGCGCGTCGGCCGGGGCGTAGTCGTACTCGAGGGACTCGGCGCCGTGGAACCGGAAGACCGCCGGCGCCGCGAACACGCACTGGCCGTAGCTCAGGCAGCGGTTCAGATCGACGAGCACTCTCATGTCCGCCACGTTACGAACGGCTGCTCCAGCCACGGTCCAACCTGATCCCAAGTTTTCCTGATTTGCGAAACCTAGGACTCCTAGGATAAAACCTAGGAAGGTTAGGTTTCCTGCTGCGGAGGTGGATCATGATGGCTCGGGCCGGTCTGACGGCGGACCGCGTGACGGAGGCGGCCGGGGAGCTGGCCGACGAGGCCGGGTTCGACAACCTGACGGTCTCGGCCCTGGCGCGCCGCTTCGGCGTCGCGGACGCCAGCCTCTACTCCCACGTCAGGAACCTCCAGGACCTGCGCGTCCGGGTGGCGTTGCGCGCCGCCCGCATCCAGGCCGACGCCCTGACCGCGGCGGTGGCCGGCAAGGCGGGCAAGGACGCGCTGGCCGCCTTCGCCGCCGCCTACCGCGACTTCGCGCTCGCCCACCCGGGCCTGTACGAGGCCACCCAGCTCCGGCTCGACCCCGAGATCGTCGCCGGGTGCGCCGACGTCCAGCGCATCTTCACCACCACCAACGCGGTCGTGGCCGCGTACGGGCTGCCCGAGCCGGCCCACACCGACGCCATCCGGCTGCTGCGCAGCACCTTCCACGGCTTCACCAACCTGGAGGCCCGCGGCGGCTTCCAGGCGGCCCGCGACGTCCGCAGCTCGTGGGACTCGATCATCGACGCGCTCGACAGCGCACTGAGACATTGGCAGGTTTCCCCATGACCGGTACGACCGCGACCCGGCCCGGCCTCGACCGGCGGCTGCTGACGGTCGCCGGCGTGCTCACCCTGGGCGCGTTCACCGCGCTGCTCGACGGCACGATCGTCGGCGTCGCCACGCACACCCTGGCCCGCGCGTTCTCCACCGACCTGGCGGCCACCCAATGGGTGACGACCGCCTACCTGCTCGCCCTGGCCGCGGTCATCCCGGCGACCGGGTGGGCGGCCCAGCGGTTCGGCGCCGGCACGGCCTGGACCGCCTCGCTCGCCGTGTTCCTGGCCGGCTCGATCCTGTGCGGGTCGGCCTGGTCGCTCGGCAGCCTCGTCGCCTTCCGCGTCGTGCAGGGGGCCGGGGCGGGCATGCTCTTCCCGCTCAGCCGGATCATCGTCGTCGAGCTGGCCGGGCGCGAGCGGCTCGGCCGGATGATGGCGCTGATGGCCGTGCCCGCCGTGCTCGCGCCCGTCCTCGGGCCGGTCGTCGGCGGCGTGCTGCTGGAGACGCTGTCGTGGCGGTGGGTGTTCCTGGTCAACGTCCCGTTCGTGGCGGCGGGCGTCGTCCTGTCGGCTCTGTACGTCCGCACCGCCCGGCCCGGCGGCCCGGCCGAACGCCTCGACGTGGCCGGCCTGCTCGGTGTGAGCGGCGGCCTGACCCTGCTGCTGCACGGGCTGAGCGGGGCCGGTGAGCCCGTGGCCGCGCTGACCGCGGCCGCCGGCGCGCTGCTGCTGGCCGTCTGCCTGTGGCGGGCCGCCCGCACCTCCGGGCCGCGGATCGTCGAGCCCGGCCTGTTCCGCGACCGGGCCTTCGCCGCCTCTGCCGCGCTGGCCTTCCTGGCCAACTTCTCCCTGTTCGCCGCCGTGTTCCTGGTGCCGCTGTTCGTCCAGACGGCCGAGGGGGCGGGCGCGCTCGGCGCCGGGCTGGTGCTCGCGCCGCAGGGGCTCGGCATGCTCGTCGCGGTGCTGGCCGCCGGCCGGCTGATCGACCTCCACGGCAACCCGCGCCGGATCGTCGTCACGGGCCTGGTCCTGCTGGCGGCCGGCACGCTGCCGTTCGCGCTGGCCGATCCCGGCGCGGGCACGGCGCTGCTGCCGGTGGCGCTGTTCGTCCGCGGGGTGGGGGCCGCGCTCGCGGTCTCGCCCACCATGATCACCCTCTACCACTCGCTGCCGCCGGCCAAGGTGCCCGCCGCGACCACCGCCAACGCCATCGGCCAGCAGGTCGGCGCGGCGGCCGGCACCGCCTGCGTGGCCGTGCTGCTCCAGCACGGCGGCTACCGTCCCGCCTTCTGGGTCACGCTGGCCGCCGTCGCGCTCTGCCTCCTGCCCGCCCTGTTCCTCCCGTCCTCGAAAGCAGGCACGTCATGAACCCCGTCACCGAGAACGAGATCCGCTCGTCCTTCGTCAACTGCTCCAGGGGCGAGGCCCGCCGGCTCGCCGTCCCGCGCGGGCTGCCCGAGCTGCCCTGGCCCGACCTCGACTTCCTGGGCTGGCGCGATCCGGGGGCGCCCGAGCGGGCGTACCTGGTGGCCGAACGCGGCGGCGCGCCGGTCGGCGTCGCGCTGCGGCTCGGCCAGGAGGTGCGCAGGAGCTTCACCAAGAGCACGCTCTGCTCGGTCTGCGTGACCCCGCACGCCGGGACCGGCGTCGCGCTGTTCACCGCGCCCCGGGTCGGCGCGGCGGGGCGGCAGGGCAACACGGTGGGCGCCTACATGTGCGCCGACCTGGCCTGCTCCCTGTACGTCCGGGGGCGCAAGGAGACCGAGCTGGGCGTCCGGTTCGAGTCGCTGAGCGTGGCCGAACGCGCCGCCAGGACCACGGTCAACCTGGACGCCTTCCTCGACAAGATCCTCGACGACACCCTGGCGTGATCAGGGTCTGATCGTCTGGAGGGGGCGGCGTCCAGCTCGCGCCGCAGGGCGGGAAGGGCCACCCGCGGCGCCGGCCGGTCCGTCGGCGCCGCCGGGACGCATGGTCGCCGTCCCGGGCGCCCGACGCCGGCGCGGAACGTCGCCCTTGACTTGGACCCCGGCGGACGCCGCCCGGTTCCCTTCTTCGGGAACCCGGCGGCGGGACGCCTGCCCCCGGACGGCCCGTGAACTGTCGGTCCTGCCTGGGACACTCCCCGGATGCTGATACTGGAACTGTTGCGGCCGACGTTGCGTGCCGCCTGGGGGCCCGACACCTGCGACACCGCCGCGCGGGAGGAGTGGCGGGCCGACAACCCGGCCAGGGGGCAGTGCGGGATCACCGCGCTGGTGGTCCAGGACCTGCTCGGAGGAGACCTGATCCTGGCCGAGGTGCACGCCGACGGCGTCAAGGTCGGCCACCACTACTGGAACGTGCTGCCCGGCGGCATTGAGATCGACTTCACCTCCGACCAGTTCCACCCCGGTGAGGTCATCGTGAATCCGCAGCTCCAGCAGCGTCCCCCGGACGCGCCGCGCCGGTGCCGCGAGGAGTACGAGCTGCTGCGCCACCGCGTCGTCACCGCGCTGTCCGGGCCGCCCGCCCGAGGCGTCATGTGACGCCATGATGACGTCATTGTGGATTGCGATGGCGTCACTTCGCGTGTCATGATGGCGTCATGGACCTTGCCCCGTATGTCGATCAACTCCGGCGCGAGCTCATGCTCGCCGCCGGCACGGGCGGCGAGGAGGCCCGTGCGCTGGCCGAACGCTTCGCCGCCACTCTGGAGTCGGCCGCCCGGCTCGCCCTGCTGGAGGCCCTGTCGGCCGCCGCGGACGAGATCACCCAGGACCTCGCGCCCGGCTCGGTCGAGGTGCGCCTGCGCGGGCGCGACCCCGCCTTCGTCGTGACGTCACCGCCCGCCGCCCACTCGTTCCCGGAACAGGACGAACCGCCCGCGAGCGCCGGGCCGGGCGACCGGCCACCCGCGCCGCCGACCCCGCCGCCGGCCCCCGAGGCCGACGAGGGCGGCACGTCCCGGATCTCACTCCGAGTGCCCGAGGCGCTCAAGCCGCGCATCGAGGAGGCGGCCGCGCGCGACGGGCTGTCCGTCAACGCCTGGCTGGTCCGCGCCGTCTCCGCGGCGCTCGACCCCGGCGACGCCACCCGCCGCGCCACCCGGCGCCCGGCCCCGCAGACCGGCAACCGCTACAGCGGCTGGGTGCGCTGATGACCATGACGACCGATGACAGGGAGATCGGAATGCCGGCCTTCGACACGTCCAGCCCCATCGTCGCCGTCCTCGACCTGGCGACCGCCGCCGTCCGCGTCGTCGCGGGCGACCGCGCCGAGACCGTGGTCGAGGTCCGCCCGAGCGACGAGCACAACGACGCCGACGTGCAGGCAGCCCGGCACGTCCAGGTCCATTACGCCGACGGCAGGCTCACGGTGAGCGCCGACAAGGAACAGGGCGCGCCGGCGCTCGGCTGGGGGCTCTCGCTCGGCAAGCTGGTCGAGTCGCCCGCCGACTGGGCGCGTTCGCTGCTGCTCGGCACGGGCTCGGTGGAGGTGACGATCGAGCTGCCGGCCGGCTCCCGCCTCGACGCCAGGACGTCCGGCGCCCTGTCGTGCCGCGGGCCGCTCGGCGACGTCACGGCGACCACCACGTACGGCGACATCCGCGTCGAGGAAGCCGGCCGGCTGCGCCTGAAGAGCACCCACGGCACCGTCTCCGTCACGCGTGCCCGCGGGCACGCCGAGATCACCACGAACCACGGCGACATCCGCGTCGGCGAGATCGACGGCACCGCCGCGGTCAAGACCGCCCACGGCGACGTGCGCCTCGGCGAGGTCACCGGCGAGCTGCGGCTCAACAGCGCCCACGGCGACATCACCGTGGAGCGCCCGCTGGCCGGCGTCGTCGCCAAGACCGCCTACGCCGGTGTGGAGATCCACGAGGCGGCGTCCGGCACGGTCGTCATGGAGACCACCGGCGGCGGCCTGGACGTCGGCGTCCCCGAGGGCACCTCCGCCTGGCTCGACGTCAGCTCCCGGTACGGCACCGTGAACGTCGCCCTCGTCCCCGGCGACGACCCCGGCGACGCGGCGCGGACCGTCGAGATCCACGCCCACACCACCCACGGCGACATCGACATCCACCGTTCCTGACGACCGAGGAGACCGACATGCCAGACGCGATCGTGGTCGAGGGGCTGACCAAGAGGTACGGCGACGTGGCCGCCCTCGACGGCGTCGACCTGACCGTCCCGGAGGGGACGGTGTTAGGACTGCTGGGCCCCAACGGCGCCGGCAAGACCACCACGGTGAGGATCCTCACCACACTCCTGCGACCGGACGCCGGCCACGCCACGGTGGCCGGGTTCGACGTCGTCCGCGACGCCCACCGGCTGCGTGCCCACATCGGCGCGTCCGGCCAGTACGCCGCCGTGGACGACCACCTCACCGGCGCCGAGAACCTGGAGATGGTCGGCCGCCTCTACCACCTGGGCGCCCGGCGCAGCCGCGAGCGCGCCCGCGAGCTGCTGGACCGCTTCGACCTCGCCGACGCCGCCGACCGCCCGGTGCGCGGCTGGTCCGGCGGCATGCGGCGCCGCCTCGACCTGGCCGGCGCGCTGGTCGCCGACCCGCCCGTGCTGTTCCTGGACGAGCCCACCACCGGCCTCGACCCCCGCGCCAGGATCGCCCTGTGGGACGTCATCGCCGAGCTCGTCCGGGAGGGCACCACCGTCCTGCTGACCACCCAGTACCTGGAGGAGGCCGACCGGCTCGCCGACCGCATCGCGGTGGTCGACCACGGGCGGGTGATCGCCCGCGGCACGGCCGAGGAGCTGAAGGACCAGGTCGGCGGCGACCGCATCCAGCTCTCGATGACCAGCGCGGCGAGCCTGGAGAGCGCCGCCCGCGCCCTGGCGCCGCTGGCCCTGGGGGAGGTGCGGATCGACGCCGCCGCCCTGCGCATGACGATCCCGGTGACCGGCGGCGCGGTCGCGCTGACCCAGGCGCTCGGCCACCTGGCCGCCGAGCGGATCGCCGTACGCGACGCCGGGCTGCGCCGGCCCACCCTCGACGACGTGTTCCTCAGCCTCACCGGACGCCAGGCCGACGAGAAGAGCAGGGAGACCGCCCGATGAACGCCTTCCAGCTGGCCGCCGCCGACGGCCTGACCATCGCCAGGCGCAACGCGCTCAAGATCCGCAGAGCCCCCGACCTGCTGGGCGGCGTGATCATGCTGCCCATCGTGTTCGTGGTGCTGTTCACCTACGTCTTCGGCAGCATGATCGAGCTGCCCGGCATGTCCTACGGCGAGTACCTGCTGCCCGGGATCTTCGTCATGACGATCGTCACCAGCGCGCAGATCACCGGCTACACGCTCACCCAGGACCTGCAGAAGGGCATCTTCGACCGCTTCCGCACCCTGCCGATGTCCCCCACGGCGGTGCTCACCGGCCAGACCGTCAGCGACGTGATCATGAACGTCACCAGTATCGCCACCATGGCGCTCGTCGGCCTGCTGGTCGGCTGGCGGGTCCACAGCTCGCCGGCGGAGGCGGCACTCGGGTTCGCGATGCTGCTGCTGTTCTCCTACGCCTTCTCCTGGGTGACGGCCACGGTCGCGCTGGCCCTGCGCACGCCCGAGGTGTTCAACAACCTCGCCACCATCACGTCGTTGCCGCTGGTGTTCCTGTCCAACGCGTTCGCCGACAGCACGCGGCTGCCCGGCCCGCTGCGGCCGATCGCCGAGTGGAATCCGGTCTCCACGCTCGTCCAGGCCGCGCGTGAGCTGTTCGGCAACACCAGCGCCGCCCTGCCCCAGCCCGCCGCCTGGCCGCTGCGGCACGCCGTGCCGGTGTCGCTGCTGTGGTCCGTGCTGCTCCTGGCCGTGTTCGTGCCGCTGGCCACGCGGCTGTACAAGAGGGCCGTCAGCCGATGAGCACCGTCTCGGGCGCGGACCGCGAGCGCGCGGTCGAGCTGGTCCAGCAGGCGTACGCGGACGGCCGGCTCGACCCCGACGAGTTGGAGCAGCGGCTCGAACTGGCGCTCACCGCCACCTCCGCCCGCGAGCTGGAGCCGATCGTCGCCGACCTGCCGGACGAGGTGGTCCGGCTGACCTCCACCGGCGGCGCCGTCACCCGGACCGGCGACTGGGCGGTCCCGCGCCGCCTGTGCGTCGACTCCAGGTACGGCCAGGTGCGGCTCGACCTGTCGCGGGCCCACGTGCCGTACGCGCGCATCGACATCGAGCTGCTGCTGGCCTACGGCAGCGCGACGATCGTCCTGCCCGCGGGCGCCACCGCGAACGCCGACGGGGTGCGGTCCGAGTGGGGGCGGGTGAGCTGCAAGGTCCCCGGCCGCCCCCGCCCCGGCCAGCCGCACGTCCAGGTGACCGGCGACCTCCCCTACGGCCGCCTGGTCATCCGCCCGGCCCGCCGATGACCCCGCGCCCGTCGAGCCCCCGCCCGTGCTGGGCACGGGCGGGCGCTCGGGCGGCGCCGGCTCAGCCGTAGAAGCCGGCCGGGCAGAGCTTCACGCCGGGGATCGCCTGGTAGTCGCCGCCGTAGGAGACGGCGGTCGCCGGGATCCAGCCCCACCCGCCGTGGAGCCTGCTGGTGTCGCCCTGGGTGTAGAGCCAGTAGTTGTTCCGGCCGCCGCCGTACTCGGGGTTCTCGCCGCTCCTGCGCTGGCAGACCATCCAGTTGTCGCCCGGGAACAGCACCCCCGTCGTCTCGGCGCCGGGCAGCGCGGCCTGGTCGAGCACGGCGGTCTGGATCCAGGTCGGGCAGGTGCTGGTGGAGAACGTACGGCCCTTGTAGTCCGTCACCGTCGGACCGCCCCAGCAGGACGCCTGCCGCGCCTCGGCGGGCGGGGCGAACGCCAGGGACGCGACCAGGACGGCGCCGGCGGCGAGCGCGCAGCGAAGGTTCACGGCGGTTCCTCTCACGGGAATCTGGGGTTGGTACCGGTGCACCACGGCACGCCGGGGATGGCCTGGTAGTCGCCGCCGTAGGAGACGGACGTCGCGGGGATCCAGCCCCACCCGTTGAACTCGTGCTCCTGGGTGTCGCCCTGGGTGTAGAGCCAGATGTTGTTGCGGCCGCCGCCGAGCTGGTCGTTCTCGTCCCCCTTGCGCTGGCAGACCACCCAGTTGTCGCCGGGGAACAGGTAGCCGGTCGTCTCGCCGTTGCGCGCGGGGATCTCCCGCACGCGGGTCTGCGTCCAGGTCGGGCAGACCCTGGTGGCGTACGTCTTGCCGTTCGGGATGGTGACCGTGGGGCCGCCCCAGCAGGACGCGGCGCGCGCGGTGGCCCCGGACGGCGCGCCGAGACAGCCCAGCGCGAGCACGGCGGCGCCGAGCGGGATGAAGACACGACGGGTCATGCGTGATCCTCTCCATGAGATGTGGGTCAGGTCCGGGACCAAGTTCAGCCCGGATCGGCGCCGCGGGTCACCCTGTTCCTGGCCGGGCCGGAACACGCAGGTCGGAGGCCGTCAATCCGATGATGATCGTGCTGCCAGCCGGCCGGGTGACGATGCCGGCATGACCAGGGGAACCTTGAGGATCATCTTCACCGGAGAGGACCTGGCCCGGGTGCGCATCGCCTCTCGCATCGACGAGCTGTGGGAGATGGCGATGAGCCTGCACGTGCTGCAGAGACCCGGCGGGGGCGACGACATGGCGGCCTGGCGGCGGCGGGCGCGCGCCGACCTGGCCGGATCGGGACTGCTGCGGCCGGTGCGCGAGACGCTGGCCCCGCTGATGCCGATCAAGGCCTACTTCCCGGACTTCCTGACCCCGTACGAGGCCCAGTCGGGGCTGACGACCGGCGTCGAGGCGCTGGCCGACACCCCGGCCCTCCGCGTGCGGCACGAGATCGACCAGCTCCGCCGGCACGTCACCCTGCCCGCCGGCCTCGACGGCCTGGCCCGCGGGCACCGGCGGGCCGTCCGCCACGTGGCCCGCCTGGCGGGCCGCTACTGCCAGGTCACCTTCGCCCCCTGCCGCGCCGCGATGGAAGGCGCGCTGGGCCGCGAACGCGCCAGGCTCACCCGTCTGCTCACCGACCAGGGCGTGGACGCCATGCTCTCCGCCCTCACGCCGAGCACCCGCTGGCGGTCACCCGTCCTGGAGATCGACTACGCCCCCGGCCGGTACGAGATCCACCTCCGCGGTCGCGGCCTGACGCTGATCCCGTCCTACTTCTGCCGGTTCACCCCGGTGGCGCTGGCCGATCCCACGTTGCCTCCCGTGCTGCTCTTCCCGGCTCCGCGCCGCGCCCCGGAACCGGGTCCCGGCGACCCGCTGCCCGACCTCCTCGGCGCGAACCGGGCCCGCGTCCTGCGCTGCGTCGCCGCCACCACCGGCTGCACCACCAGCGAGCTGGCCCGCCGTACCGGCACGTCGTTGTCGTCGGCCAGCGCCCATGCCCAGGTGCTGCACCGGGCCGGCCTGATCGCCAGCACCCGGCACGCCAACATGGTCATCCACCAGGTCACCCGCCTCGGCGCCGGCCTGCTCGGGACCGGAACCCCGTCCTGACGCAGGCGGGCGATCGGTGACCGAAGGGCTGGGGGGCGGCGCGGCCGGTCCGCGCCGTCCCCGGGTTCCGGCCGGCTACAGCAGGACGGCCAGGGTCGCGGCGGCGGTCGTGCCACCGGTGACGGCGCCGGCGACGGTCTGGGCCGCGGTGTGGTGCGAGACCCGGGTCCGGGCCCACGCGATCACCACGACCAGGGCCGTCCCGCACACCGCCACGGGCACCGGAGGCAGGACGTGGGCCAGCACGACCGCCGTGCCCGCCGCCACCCCGGTGTGGAAGCTGATCTTCCACGCCAGCGTGACGGCTCCCAGCGTCACCACCCAGGCCAGCATCACCGCCGCGCACGCCAGCACGAGCCGCGGCGCGCCCGCGAGCACCAGCACGGCCAGCCCAACCACCACCGCGACCAGACCGACCAGCATCGGGCCCCGGCGCGAGGCGCGTTCGACCAGATGGATCGAGTCCAGACGGCCGCGCCGGACCCCGGCCGCGATCACCGCCGCCGGGACGCCCGCGCACATCGCCGCCGCCAGCAGGCCCCACGCCAGTCCCGGCCCGCCGAGCCCGGCCGCGCCGGTCACCGGTGGCATCGCGACCGCGACGTACTGCGGCGCGAACACCTCCGTGATCGCACGGGCGACGGCCCCGCCCCTGCCCGTGGCGTGACCGTTCTGCCGAGATTGGTCGCCCATGTCGCCCTTCTCGTCCATTTCTGGATTTGTGGGCATCGTAGGGGAGGGGACGGCCGGGCCTGCTACCGGTTCAGGTGGCGGTGGAGGAAGTCGAGCTGGAGGAGGAGCATGCCCTCGAAGACGTCCTCGTCCGAGGTGGGGGCGTGGGAGGCGCCGGACAGCGGCAGCACCTCGTGCGGGCGTCCCGCGGCCAGCAGCGCGGACGACAGGCGCAGCGTGCCCGCCGGGAACACGTTGCCGTCGGACAGGCCGTGGATGAGCTGCAGGGGCCGGGCCAGGGTGTGCGCCTCGACCAGGGTCGAGCAGGCGTCGTAGCGTTCGGGGTGGCGGTCCGGGTGGCCGAGGAAACGTTCCCGCCAGTGGGTGTCGTACAGGCGCTGCTCGCTGGTGCCGGCGCCGGCGACGGCGGCGTGGAAGACGTCGGGACGGCGCAGCACCGCCATGACGGCCAGCGTGCCCGCGAACGACCAGCCGCGCATCGCGACCCGGCGCAGGTCCAGCTCCGGGTGCCGGGCGGCGACCGCGTGCAGGGCGGCCACCTGGTCCTCCAGCACGGGGCCGAACATGTCGCCGTGCACCTCGCGCTCCCAGCCGGGTCCTCGGCCCGGCGTGCCGGCCCCGTCGGTGACCAGGACGGCGAAGCCCTGCTCGGCGAACCACTGCGAGACGAACATCATCGCCGCCTGCTCGTCGGTGACCCGGCGCCCGGCCGGCCCGGCGTACGGGTCCAGCAGGACCGGCAGCGCCGGGTCACCGGGACGGTGCCAGGAGGGCAGGTGCAGGTGGCTGCGCAGTTCGCGGCCGGTGGTGACGAGCGACAGCCGGCGCAGCGCCAGCACCGGCCGCTCCGCCACCGACGCCACCTCGACCCCGCCGCGCGTCGACGGGGACGCCGCCCCGGCCGGCGCACGTTCCACGCGGACGCGCTCGCCCGGGTGTTCGGCGGTGCGGATGACGTGGACGAGGGTGCCCGCGCGCCGGATGCCGCCGTGCACCCCCGGTGCGACGCTGAGCCGGTGGGCGCCCGCCTCTGGGGTGTGCAGCCACAGGTGGGTCTGCGCGGGGTCGTCGGAGGCGGTGAAGAGCACGCCCTCGCCGTCCACGCCGAGAACCGCCTCCAGGTGCAGGCCGGGCGGCGTGACCGGGACGCCGCCGACGGTGAGCCGCCGCGTGCCGTCCAGGTCGGCGTGGGCGACCAGGCGGCCGGAACCCGTACGGGCGGGCGTGCCCGGGACGAGCTGCACCCAGTACGGATCGTGCTGCTCGGCCAGCAGCCGCGTGCGGCCGGAGTCCGGGTCGGCGGCCAGCACCCGGACCGTCCGCTGGTCCCTGCTCTGCACCGAGAGGTACGGGCCGTGGGCGTCCCAGCCGGCGGCCGTCACATACTCGAAGGCGGCCCGGTCCCAGGCGACCTCGACGCGCCCGCCGTCCTCCCCGCCGTCCACCCCGCCGTCCACCCCGGCGATCCAGAGGGTGACGTCGGCGTTGGCGGTGCCGGCCGCCGGGTAGCGCACGGCCCGGGGCGGACGCGCGGGCTCGGCGGGGTCGCCCACGTGCCAGAGCGCGACGCGGGCCTCGTCCACCCGGGCCGTCAGCAGGCGGGCGCCGTCGGGGGACCACCAGTAGCCGCGGGAGCGGCCCATCGAGGCGGACGCGGCGTACTCGGCGACGCCGAACCGCACGTCCGGTCCGTCGGGCTCGGCCACGGCGCGGTCGCCGGCGCCGTCCGCGCCGATCACCCGCAGCGCGCCGCCGGAGAGGTAGGCGACCAGCCGCCCGGCCGGGTCGGGCCGCGGGTCGCGGGCCGTGCCGAGCGCCGGGAGCGTACGGGCCGCGCCGGTCGGGACGTCCACCGCCCACAGCGCGCCCGCCAGGGTGAACACCGCCAGGCCGGCCGCGTCGTCCGTGGCGTAGGAGCCGATCCCCTGGGTGCCGCCGCCGGTCAGCGCGGCGGGGTCGGCGAGCAGCCGCTCCTCGCCGGAGGCGGCGTCCAGGGCCCAGAGGCAGGTGACCGGGTCGTCGCCGGCGCGGCTGCGCAGGAACAACACGATTGAGCCGTCCGCCGAGACGGTGAAGGCCGAGGGGGCGCCCAGGGTGAACCGCCGGGTGCGGGCGAACTGCCTGGGCAGGCTGATCTTGTTGTCGTCGTCGTGGTGCGGCATGCGTGCCTGGTTCCTCTCACTGCGGTCCGGCTTTCTGGCACGACAAAAAGCGCACACCGTAGTGGTGTGCGCTTCGTCTGTGTCGTGTGATCGGCGGGATCTCTCGCGCGGCTCCCGCGGGCCGCCTCGTGCTCGCCGGGACGATCTCCGCGGCCGAGCTCCCGGATATTTTACTACATGATCATCCGCATGGCGGCGGGCGCGTGACCGGGGGAGATCCCCGGTGGCCGCCCGCGTCGGGCCTGATCGGCTCTGGTACTGTGACGGTTCTCTGGCCGAGATCGTCCGTAGGAGGTGAGACCCATTCCCGCTTCGTCAGGCTGGGGCTCCCTTCCGGCACTCGTCCGGCCCGCCGGGGTCGGGTGACCGCGGGGAGCGCCCATCGGCATCCCGAAAGGCTCCCCATGTCCCCCTCTTCGACCCCCATGTCCGCCGTCGTCGCCCGGCTGCGCGCCGCCGGCTGCGTCTTCGCCGAGGACGAGGCCGAGCTGCTGGTCTCCACCGCCCGTACCCCCGCCGAGCTGGCCGCGATGGTCGAGCGGCGGGCCGGCGGTCTGCCTCTTGAGCACGTCCTGGGCTGGGCGCGGTTCTGCGGTCTGCGCATCGCCGTCGAGCCCGGCGTGTTCGTGCCGCGTCCGCGCACCGAGTTCCTCATCCGTCAGGCCGTCGCGCTGGCCCGCCGGGCCGGCCGTCCGCCCGTCGTCCTCGACCTGTGCTGCGGCTCGGGCGCGATGGGCGCCGCGGTCACGGCGGCGCTGGGGGAGGAGACCGAGGTGCACGCGGCCGACCTCGACCCCGCCGCCGTGCGCTGCGCCCGGCTCAACCTGCCCGGCGGCCACGTCCACCAGGGCGACCTGTACGACGCCCTGCCCGGCTCGCTACGCGGCCGCGTCGGCATCCTGATCGCCAGCCCGCCCTACGTGCCCACCGAGTCGGTCGGCCTGCTGCCGCCCGAGGCCCGCCTGCACGAGCCGCTGACGGCGCTCGACGGCGGCGGCGACGGGCTCGACGTGGTGCGGCGGGTGATCGCGGGGGCGTCCGGCTGGCTCGCGCCGGGCGGGCACCTGCTGGTGGAGACCAGCGAACGCCAGGCCGCGGCCACCGTCCGGGCCGCCGTGGCCGCGGGGCTCCCGGCGCGGGCCACGCTCTCGGCGGAACTGGACGCCACCGCCGTCATCGCCACCCGCCCCGCCTGAGGCTCACCGCACCGGCTGCGTCCGGAGGGCGGGCAGCGCGGTGCCCGGCGCGCCGGAGCGTCGCCGGGCACCGCCCGCGTCCTTCCTACGGACGCTGCGGACGGCTGGGGTTGGCGGTGGTCCCCGTCGTGGTCCCTGTCGTGGTGCCGGTGGTCCCGGTGGTACCTGTGGTGCCTGTGGGACGGGTGGTCATGTGCTCAGCCGTCCCCACCGGGTTGCGGCCCTTGCGCAGGCCCGCGAGTCCCAGCAGTCCGAGCAGCCCCAGCAGGCCCCACAGCCCGCCGTTGCCGCCGCCCTCGTCGTATCTGGTCTCGGTCGGTTGCGGGCTCGGCGTCGCCTGGCTCTGGACGACGGGCGTGTCCGCCACAGCGGTGGCGGCCGGGGCCAGCGCCAAGCAGAATGCCATCCCCAGGCCGGTGAGCGTCTTGCGCATGTGGGTTCCCCCGGATCCGGCGGCCCTCAAGGCGGAGAGCCGCCTGTCGCGCCTCCCGGGCAACGGCCCGGAAGGTTCCCCCGAAATGGAGCGAGAACTCCATACTCGCTGGTAGACATACCCTCACCCGCGAAAACAATCCGCACAAACCAGGACATACCGCCATAGTTGGGGCGGCGGGCGTCAGGCGATGGCCGCCAGGAGGCCGGTCAGCGCGTCGGCCTGCGCCAGCCCGCTGGCCGCGGCGATCTCGTCCAGGGTCTGCGCCGGGCGCACCTCGCTCAGCCGGACGTCGCCGTCCGCCGTGACGGTGAAGCCGTGCACCGCCGGATAGGGCAGGCTGTTGTAGGCCCACGGGGTGGAGAAGTAGTAGGCGCCGGTGTCGTGCAGCACGACGATGTCGCCCTCGGCCAGCTCCGGCAGCTCCCTGGCGTGCGCGACCACGTCACCGGCGAAGCAGCACGGGCCCGCGACGTCCTGGGCGAGCAGGGGGCCGTCCTTGGGGTCGCCCGCCGGGCCGTACGCGCCGACCCGCAGCGGCCAGGCGTCCGGCATGAGCACCGTGCGGGTGGCGACCTGCGCGCCCGCGTGGGTGATCGCCACCCGCCGCCCGCCCGCGTCCTTGGTGTACTCCACCAGCGCCGCGACGAAGCCGTTCTTGGCCAGCAGCGACCGGCCGAACTCGGTGACCAGCGCGTACCGGCCGTCGAACAGCCCGGGGACGGCCGCGCGCAGGGTGGCGACGTAGTCGGCGTAGGTGGGGGCCACCTCGTCGCCGTCGAAGTTCACCGGCAGGCCGCCGCCGATGTCGATGCTGGTGATCTGCCGGACCCCGAGCGTCGCGTTGATCTCCTCGGCCAGCCGGTAGGTCTCGGCGATGCCCGCCGCGATCAGCTCCAGCGGGCAGCCCTGGGAGCCGACGTGCGCGTGCAGCCGGGTCAGCCAGGGCCGTTCGGCGAAGGCGCGGACGACGGCCTCGCGGGCCCCGGGTCGCGCAGCGCGACGCCGAACTTGGAGGTGGCGGTCGCGGTGCTCATCGCGCCGATCGTGCCGGTGCCGACCTGCGGGTTCACCCGCAGTCCCAGCACCGAGGAGGAGTCCGGCGCGCGCAGCTCGTCGATGCGGCGCAGCTCGTCCAGGCTGTCGGCGTTGACCGCGATGCCAAGCGAGAGGGCCTGGCGCAGCTCCTCGCGGGTCTTGGCGGGGGAGTCGAAGACGATCGTGCCCGGCGCGAACCCGGCGTCCAGCGCGATCCGCAGCTCGCCGGGGCTGGCGACCTCGCACCCCATGCCCGAGGCGGCGAGCAGCCGCAGGACGGGGATCAGGGACGCGGCTTTGGCGGCGAAGGTGTGCAGCACGTCCGGAACCTCGCCGAACGCCTCGTGCAACGCCCTGACCGAGTCCCGCACGCCGGCGGTGTCGACGAAGCCGGCGACCGGCTCGCCGGGGCCGAGCGCACCGGCGCGTACGGCGTGGCGCAGCACGTGGGCGGCGCGTTCGGCGGTGGTGCCGCGGGCAGGGGCGGGCGCGAGCGTGGCACTGCTCTGGATCACGTCCAAGGCTCCTGGATGCATCGGGAAAGAGGGAGTTTCGGAGGGGGGCCAGACGAGATTCGGCCATGACCGCAGGCCAAGTCTTCAGCCGGGTGGACAAAGCCCGCCTACGGCTTTGTCCACCCGGCCAAGGAAAATCCGGAGCCCCAGGTCAGGCGGCCAGGCGGACGGCGAGGGTGAGCAGCAGCCGGGTGTCGGGGTCGTCGAGGTCGACGCCGAAGCGCTCGCGGACCCGGCGCAGCCGGTAGCGCAGGGTGTTCGGGTGCAGGACCAGCCGGCGGGCGGCGCGGCCGACGTCCCCGGCGGCGTCGAGGTAGGCGGCGATCGAGCGCACCAGCTCGCCGCCCGCCGCCAGGTCGGCGTGGACCAGGTCGTACACCGGGCCGCTGCCGCGTTCCCACACCGGGCGGACGGCGTCCAGGACGCGCAGCACGTCCAGGGCGGGGCCGAGGTCGGCCGCCAGGGCGTGGCGGGGGCCCGCGTCGCGGGCGCGCAGGACCCGTACGACCAGGTCGGCCTCCTCCCGAGAGCCCGCCGCGACCAGCGGCGAGGCGGCCACCGACCCCGCCCCCACCAGCACCGCGGCGGCGCCCGGCGTCGAGGCGGCCAGCCCGTCCAGCTCGCGGGCCAGCCCGAGCACGTCCCGCTCGTCGCCGCCGCGCACCGGCACCAGGGCCAGCACCCGCCCGGTCTCCCGCAGCACCCGCACCCCGGTCCGGTAGGAGGCGGCGTGCAGCGCGAGCACCTCCAGCACCCGCTCACCGGCCGGGCCCCGGGCCGCCGCGCCCTCGCCCGCCGCGTCGGGGCCGGTCTCGGCGATCACCACGGCGCAGCGCAGGTCGGGCGGCAGGCCCAGCGTCCAGGCGTGGGTGCTCATGTCGCCCTCGCCGCCCAGCAGCCCGCGCAGCGCGTGCTCCTCGCGCAGCCGCGCGCCGCTCTCCCGCAGCCGGTGCTGCACCAGGTACGGCACCGCCACCTCCGCGGCCCGGCTCAGCGCGCTGGCCGCGTTGGGCGACAGGCGGCGGCCGTCGGCGGCGGCCCAGATCGAGCCCAGCATCTCCCGCCCGCTCCGGATGGCGATGATCAGCCGCTCCGGGGTGTCGCCGTCGGCGGGCCGGTGGATCACCTCGCCGGAGGACCACAGGGTGCGCAGCAGGCCGCTGCGCCGCAGCTCGTCCACCCGCCAGTCGGGTACCCGGCCGCCCAGGATGGTGGAGCGGCGCAGTTCGTCGGCCTCCGGCCCGGTGGCCGAGTGCGCCAGCACGCGGAACTGGGTGTCCTCGATGGTGATCGAGCCGCCGGTGAACTCGGCGACCACCGACGCCAGCGCGGCCAGCCCGCCGCCCGCCGTGGCCTCGGCCATCCGGTCGCCGCGTCCCGCCTCGCCGTAGGCGGCGGCCGAGCGCAGCAGGGTCGCCACGTCGTCCCAGTCGGCCCATTCGGCACGGGCCAGCAGGGCGATGCCGACCTGCTCGGCCGCGTCGAGCGCGTCGTCGGCCAGGTCCTCGCCCGCCCGCACGACCACCGCCGCGGCGCCGCGCCGCGCCGCCTCGCGGATGGAGGCGGTGGCCGCGCCGGTGGAGTGGAACAGCCCGGCCGCGAGCACAATCCGGCCGGCGTACGAGCGGGCGGGCCCCTCGTCGCCGATGATCATCCCGGACACGTGCACGTCCTGCCCCGACGGCGCGAGCAGCAGCCGCAGGACGCCGCCCTCGTCGAAGGCGAGCAGCTCGCGGAGGGTGATCTGCCCCCGTTTGTTCATGACGGGGAGCATACGCAGGTCACGACGCCTGGCAGGCTGGGGGCCATGCGATTCGGCATACGCCAGTTCGAGCTGGCCCTGATGCACCGCATGCGCGACCTCAACCCGCGACGCGTGGAACAGGCGCTGGCCGACCTGGACGCCTCCCGCGCCGAGCTGCGCGCCGCGCACACCCACTGGACCCGGCTGGCCCACTCCCCGGCGGCGCCCAAGGGCCGGGCCGCGCTGCGGATGGCGCTCGGCCCGCCCGCGTACACGGGCGCGACCCCGTTCGGCAGCCTGACCTGCGACGTGGCCCGCTGGCGGCTGCCGTCCTGGCCGGAGCTGGAGTTCGAGGCGCTGACCGGCCCCGGCGGCGAGCTGTGGAACCTGTGGTTCGTGCGGCCCGGCGGCGACCGGCGGCTGTCGGCCGCCGACCTGACCCCGTGGGGATGCGTCGTGGCCGACGTCGGCGCGAGCTTCCCGGTGAGCTTCCAGGGCGAGGGGTCGGCCCCGCACCACTGGGCGGTCGACTTCGCCTGCGAGGGCACGCCCCGCCGTGCGCTGTTCGTGTACGGCCTCTTCCAGCGCCTGGCCTGACGCCCCGGTGCGCCTCCCGTGCCACCCGGCCCCCGCCTTCGTGTCGGGTGGCACGTTCCAGAGGCGGCCGGAGGTCAGGCGGTGACGAAGTCGGCGACCACCATCGTGGCGTCGTCCTTGGGCGCCGCGGCGGCCACCTCGTCGTACAGCCGGTCCAGGCAGGCGGCCGGGGACGGGCCGACGGCGAGCAGCTCGGTCAGCCGGTGCTCGCCCAGCGCCTTGAGCACGCCGTCGGTGACCACCGCCACGCGGTCACCCGGCCGCAGCGGCACGGTGCCGACCTCGGGGTTCAGCGTGGAGGCCAGCCCGATCCCGCGCAGCAGCGGGCCGTCGTCGAAGGAGTGCGACGTGGTGAGCCGGCGCGGCTTGCCGCCCTTGGCGCAGTGCCAGATCGCGCCGTTGCCCACGTGGACGAACCGCAGGCACGGCGTCTCCCCGGGGACGAGCACCAGCAGGTCCATCGTCGTGACCAGCGCCGGCCTGGACGGCGTGCGCAACGCGGCCCGCCGCACGGCCCGGTGGGCGGACTGGGCGCACTCGTCCATGTCCTCCTCCCGCCGGGCGGAGTGCTGCGGGCGGGCGGCGACCACGGCGCCCAGGGCCAGCGCGGCCGCCGTGTGCGCGACCTCCGTGCCGCCCTGCCCGTCGGCCAGCGCGATCAGCCGCTCCTGGACGACGTAGGCGTCGGAGGGGTGGCCGTGCGAGCCGTCGTACGTGCCGCCCGCGGTCACCAGCCGGGGCCGCGTCGCCGGCATGCCGGGCGGCCAGTCCCCCCGGCGGCCGCGGACCGCCATCACCGAGAGGCAGCCGAGCAGAATCGAGATCGAGAAAACAGTCATGATCGTCCCTCCCGTCGCGCGCGACGACACGCGTCCAGTACATCCCTCTTGCCTGGAATGCGACTGACGGCTGATCGGCCGTCGTGGCGGCACGACGGCCGATCAGCCGTCATGCCGCCCAGGGCCCGCGCGACCCACAGTGAGGCAGGGCGGCGCACGCGCACCGGAGAGCCGCCGGCCCCCCGAGGAAGAGCCATGGAAACAGCCGACCGTCATGACGGGAACAAGCCTGTTCGAAGTCGATATTGTGAGACCCGTCCTGTGCCCTCTTCGCGGGCGGATCGCACATGGCTCTCCCCGGCTCCACGGGTCTCGGCAAGAGGCCCGACCCGAGACACGACACGAGGTACGACTCCGCGACCCGGCAGCTCGACAAGGCCGTCGCGCGTACCGCCGCGGGCGCGCGCGGGGCCGTCGGCCTGGTGTCGGTGGTCGCGGCCGGCCTCGGTGCGGTCCCGCCGGTCTCGGCCGCCTGGCTGGCGCCCGCGCTGGCGGCCGGTCTGGTGTGGACCGGGCTGTACCTGCGCCGGCTGCGCCGCGAGGAGCCGCTGCCGCACTGGCTGGTGGCCGGTGACGCGGCGACCACCGTGGCGGCCTGCCTGGCCCAGCGCCACCTCGTGCCCGTCCGGGCGTTCGACGCCGGGTCGAGCTGGATCGCGGGGCTGGTCACCATGACGATCGTCGTCATCGGGGTGACCTGGCGGCCCCGGATCGCCGTGCCGGCCGGGCTGGCCGTGGCGGGGGCGTACCTGGCGGGGGTGCGGCTCGCGGCGCCGTCCCAGGACGTGGCCGGCACGCTGGGCATCCACCTCGTCCAGCTGCTGGCGATCGTGATGCTGATGACGCTGCTGCGCCGCTCGGCCGCCTCCGCCGACGCGTTCCTGCGCGAGAGCGCGCGGGCCGAGATCGCCCTCATGGTCGAACGCCTGCGCCGCGAGGACGAGCTGCGCCAGGTCGCCAGCATCCACGAGACCGCCCTGCACACCCTGACCATGGTCGGCCTCGGCACCTACGACGAGCCGTCGCCCACCCTGCACTCCCAGGTGGGCACCGACCTGGCCGCGCTGGAGAAGCTGCGCGACCGGCCACGCCCCGAGACCGCCCTCATCGCCCTGGACGCCCTGCTCGACGAGGTGGCCGGCCGCGTGCCCGGCCTGGACGTGCGCCGCCGTCTGATCCCGCAGACCGTCCCCGGCGACGTCGCCGAGCACTTCGCCCGCGCCGTCACCGAGGCCCTGGCCAACGTCGCGCTGCACGCCGGCGTGGCCGAGGCCGTCCTGGTCTCCAGCGGGCACGACGGCGAGGTCCGGGTGGAGGTCGCCGACAAGGGCCACGGCTTCGACCAGGACCGCCTGCCGCCCGACCGGTTCGGCGTGCGCGGCTCGATCCTCGACACGATGAACGAGCTGCGCGGCGGCGGCGCCCGGATCTCCTCCGGCGACACCGGCACGCGGGTGAGCATGTGGTGGCGGCCGTGACCGACGACATCGAGCAGGTCGCCCAGCGCTACGCCCGCTACACCGCGCTCGGCGCGGCCGTCATCGCCGGCTTCTGGCACACCGGCTACGACCTCACCGTCACCGTCACCGGCTGGAGCTCCTTCCGCTGGCCGCTGCTCGCCGCGGCCGCCTGGGTCGTCTACACGGCGGTCGGCGTGATCGCGGGCCTGTCGCTCGCGCGCACCTCGCGCGGCCCCGACCGCATCCTCGGCCTGGCGGTCGCGGCGCTGGCCGCCGACGTCGCGGTGATCGTGGCCTGCCGCCCGCAGGACCTGCTCGGCATCAGCGACTGGGGATGGGGGTCGGTCGGCTGGCTGGGCGTCATGCTGGCCTGGAACCGGCCGCGCTGGCGGGCGGAGCTGGGCGCGTTCCTGGCCGTCAACGCCGCCGTCATGCTGGCCGCGATGGCCGTGGCCGGGGCGCTCGACCGGGTCTCGGTCGCCAAGTACCTGGTGGTCATCGTCGGCGGCGTCACCATGCAGCTCGGCTACACGGCCGGCTGCGCCCTGCTGCGCGCCCGCGCCGAGGACGCCGTGCTGCTGGCCCGCAGGCTCGCCGCCGACGACGCCTGGCGGGAGTCGGCCAGGAGCATCCACGCCGACCGCATCCGCAGGTACGCCGCCATCAGGGACGTGGCCGAGTCGCTGCTCCAGCAGCTGGCCGACGGCGCCGACCCCGGCGACCCGCGCGTCCGCGAGGACTGCACGGCCGGCGCCATGCGGCTGCGCCGCCTGATCACCGAGCGCGAGGACGTCCCGGACGCGCTGGTGGCCGCGCTGCGCGAGCGCATCGACGCGGCCGAGCGGCGCCAGGTGCTGGTGACCGCGCCGCCGTTCGGCGAGAACCTGCCCGCGCTGCCCGAGGGCGTGCGGGAGGATCTGCTCAGGGCGCCCGTCCTGGCGCTGGACGGCGCCCGCTCGCGGGCCAGGGTCACCGTGTCGGCGATGTCGGCCATGGTGAGCGTGGCCGTCGTCGCCGACAACGACGACCTGCCGGTCAGCCCCACCCCGGTGCGCGAGCCCAGCGGGGTCGTGGTCACCTACCAGCGCCAGGGAGGGGAGGTATGGGTCAACAGCATCTGGCAGCGCCCGTGACGGTCGCCCTGGTCGAGGACCACCAGGTGGTCGTTGACGGCGTGCGCTCCTGGTTCGGGCCGGGCAGCGGCGTCGAGCTGGTCGCCCAGGGGCCCACGATCGAGTCGGTCCGCGGCGTGGCCGCCGACGTGCTGCTGCTCGACCTGAACCTCAACGGCACGATGGTCGCCGACCGGGTGGGCGGCCTGTGCGCGGGCGGCCAGCGGGTGATCGTCTTCTCCGAGCACGAGGAGCCCGAGATCGTCCGGGCGGTGCTGGACGCGGGCGCGTCGGCGTTCATCGGCAAGGGCCGGGCCACCCGGGAGTCCTGCCTGGAGACGATCATGGAGGTGGCCGCCGACCGGCCGTCCGTGACGCTGCCCATGGCCCAGGCCATCGCCACGGACGAGGGCCCCCACCGTCCCCAGCTGTCGGACAAGGAGCGGGCGGCGCTGCTGTTCTGGTTCCAGTCGATGTCGAAGGCGTCGGTCGCGGCCCGCATGGGCATCAAGGAACGCACCGTGCGCCAGTACATCGACCGGGCCAGGGTCAAGTACGCGGCGGCCGGCCGGCCCGCGCCGACCAAGGAGAAACTGCTCATCTGCGCCATCCAGGACGGCCTGATCCGTCCCGACGAGGTCGGGATCTACACCTCGCACGCCCGCCAGGGCCCGCCCTCCTGAGCCGCCCCCTTCACCGGGCGATATACGATGTCGCTCGCCCGGAAGCCCGACGAGGCGCCCGACAGCCCGAGGAGGATCGTGGACCTGGCCGAGCTGGGCGAGGCGTTCGCCGCGTTCTGGCAGGAGCGGCACCTGTGCACGCTCGCCACCGCCCGCGACGGCGGCCCGCCGCACGTCGTGCCCGTCGGCGCGACCCTCGACCTGGACACCGCGACCGCCCGCGTGATCACCTCCGGCTCCTCCCACAAGGCCCGGCTGATCGGCGCGGACGGCGCCGCGGTGTCGCTGTGCCAGGTCGACGGCCGCCGCTGGTCCACCCTGGAGGGGCGGGCCGTGGTGCGCACCGAGCCCGAGCAGGTCGCCGACGCCGAACGCCGGTACACCGCCCGCTACAAGCCGCCCCGGCCCAACCCGTCCAGGGTGGTGCTGGAGATCCAGGTGACGCGCGTGCTGGGCAACGTCTGATCACTGGCGGTTCGTCATGACTTCCGCACGCCCGAGCCGGATGCTAGCTTTCGCCCGTGGAGTCTGAGTACGGCCGACGGCCCGCCGCGGACCTTCCGCGCCCGCCCGCGGCCCTGCCCGGAGCGTTACCCGAGGGCCCGGGCTGACGTGCTCCTCGACGCCGTCTACCTGCTCGCGGCCCTGGCCCTGATCCTGGCCAACGGCATCTTCGTCGCGGCCGAGTTCTCCCTCGTCACCGTCGAACGCGGCCAGGTCCGCCAGCTCGCCGAGGACGGCGACCGGGGCGCCCAGGGCGTCGAGGCCGCGGTGCAACGGCTGTCGTTCCACCTGTCGGGCGCCCAGCTCGGCATCACCGTCACCTCGCTGCTGCTCGGCGTCGTGGCCGAGCCGGCCATCGCCGACCTGCTCGACCCGCTGCTCGGTGGCGTCCCGGTCGTGCCGGTGGTGCTGGCGATCGCGCTGTCCACCGTGGCGCAGATGGTGCTGGGCGAGCTGGTGCCCAAGAACGCCGCCCTGTCCAGGCCGCTCGCCGTGGCCCGGCTGGCGACGCCGCCGCAGCGGGCGTTCTCGGCGGCGTTCGGGCCGCTGATCCGGCTGTGCAACGCGGTGGCCGACGCGATCGTCCGATGGCTCGGCGCCGAGCCGCAGGAGGAGCTGGCCTCCGCCCGCTCGCCCGAGGAACTGGGCCTCCTGGTGCGCCTGTCGGCCGAGGCCGGCGTGCTCCAGCCCAGCACCGCCGCCATGCTCCAGCGGGCGCTGCGCTTCGGCGGCAAGACCGCGGCCGAGGCCATGACACCGCGTACCGACTGCGTGACCGTCCCCGGCACCACCAGCGTCACCGAGTTCCTCAAGCTGGCCAGGAGCCGCCGCCACCTGCGCATCCCGGTCTGCGGCGCGGAACGCGACGACATCCTCGGCATCGCCAGCGTCCCCGGCGCCTGCGCGGTGCCCCCGTCCGAACGCGACACGACCCCGGTGGCCGCGATCGCCAGGCCCGCCCTCCAGGTGCCCGAGACGCTGCGGCTGGAGGTCGTGCAGGAGCGCCTGGCCTCCGCCCGCGCCGAGATGGCCGTCGTGATCGACGAGTACGGCGGCCTGGCCGGCGTCGTCACCGTCGAGGACCTGGTGGAGGAGCTGATCGGCGACATCGCCGACGAGTACGACCTGCCCGAGGAGCAGTCCGACGAGCCCTCGCCCGTGCTGCTCGCGCCGGGCGCCTCCGTGGGCCTGCCGGCCCTGCTGCGCGCCGACGAGGTCGAGGAGCGCACCGGCTTCCGCATGCCGCAGGGCCCCTACGAGACGCTCGCCGGGCTGGTGCTGGCCGCGCTCGGCCGCATCCCGGACCCGGGCGACGAGGTGGCGGTGCGCGGGTGGGTCCTGCGGGTGGAGACCATGCGGGGACGCCGGATCGAGCAGGTCACGCTGACCGCCCCGGACCGGGCGGGGGAGCGCCGGTGAGCCTCGCCCAAGGGCTGGTCATCGTGCTGCTGCTGGCCGTGAACGGCTTCTTCGTGGGCGCGGAGTTCGCGCTCATCTCCGCCCGCCGCACCCTGATCGAGCCGCGGGCGCGCGAGGGGTCGCGGCGGGCGCAGGCCGTGCTCGCCGCCATGAACGCCGTCCCCACCATGCTGGCGGCGGCGCAGCTGGGCGTGACGCTGGCCTCGCTCGTGCTCGGCGCGGCCGGGGAGCCGGTGGTGGCCGGGGCGGTCGGGCCGCTGCTGGCCGGCGTGGGGCTGCCCGAGCGGCTGGTCCATCCGATCGCCTTCGCGCTGGCCCTGCTGCTGGTGGTCGCCGCGCACGTGATCATCGGCGAGATGGTGCCGAAGAACCTGGCGCTGTCGGCGCCCGACGTGGCCGCGCTGTGGCTGGTGCCGCCGCTGTTCGTGCTGGCCAGGGCGACCCGGCCGGTGCTGACGCTGGTCAAGGCCATGGCGGGGGTGGTGCTGCGGCTGCTGCGCGTCCCGTCCGCCGAGGAGGTCCGTACGGTCTACACCTCCGGCGAGCTGCCCGTGCTCATCGAGGAGTCGCGCCGCCACCGCCTGCTCCGCCAGGACGAACGCGACCGCCTGATCGCCACCCTCGCCCTGCACGCCCGCCCGGTCGGCTCGGTGATGGTGCCGATGAGCGAGGTCGTCAGCGTGCCCGAGACCATCGACAGCGCGGGCCTGCAACGGTACGCCGGCCGCCACGGCCACTCCCGCTTCCCCGTGCACGGCGCCGACCCCGCCGAGCTGCGCGGCTACCTGCACGTCCTGGACGCGCTGAACGGCCACGGCGCCCGCGAGCCGCTACCTGTGCGCGCCCTGCCGCAGGTGCCCGCCACCGCCACCCTGGCCCAGGTGCTGGCCGTCATGCGCGCCCGCCGCGCCCAGCTCGCCGCCGTCACCGACGAGTCCGGGCGGGTGCTCGGCGTCGTCACCCTGGACGACGTGCTCGGCGGGATCCTGACTGGCTGAGGCGGGGGTCCGTGCGGGATCATGGAGCAGGGCCGCGGGCCGTGGTGACCGCGACCGGGGAACTCGCCGGAGGGCAACGCTCGTGACGACGGTCTCGCTGATCGTGCCGTGCTACAACGCGGCCAGGACCCTGCGCCTGTGCCTGGAGTCGGTGCTGGCCCAGACCCGCCTGCCCGACGAGATCGTGGTCGTCGACGACGCCGGCTCCGACGGCTCGGCGGCCATCGCCGAGGAGCTGGGCTGCCGGGTCGTGCGCCTGCCCGTCAACCGTGGCGTGTCGGCGGCCAGGAACGCCGGCGTCGAGCACACGACCGGCGAGGTGATCTTCTTCCTGGACAGCGACGTGGCGCTGCGGCCCGACGCGGTCGCGGGCGCCCTCGCGATCCTGGAGGCCGATCCGGGCGTCGGCTGCGTGCACGGCGTCTACGACACCGAGCCGCTGATCGACGACGGCCCGGTCGAGTGGTACCGGCTGCTGCACCAGGTCCACTGGCGGCGCCGGCACCTGGGCGAGGTCAACAGCGTCGTGTTCGCCCTGGCCGCCATCCGCCGCGAGGCGCTGACCCGGGCCGGCCGGCTCGACGAGAGCCTGCGCGACTGCGAGGACGTCGAGTACAGCAGCCGCCTGGCCGTCCACACCCGGATCGTGCTGACCGACGCCGTCGCCGGCCGGCACGACGAGGGCCACCGGTTCCTGCCCGTGCTGTCGGAGCAGTGGCGGCGGGCACTGCCGCTCATCCCGCTCGCGCTGGCCACGGCCAGGCGGGGCGCGGCCAAGCCGGAGAACGCCAACAGCCGGGCCGGGATCCTCGCCTGCGCGCTGGCGCTGGCCTGCCTGCCGCTCGGCCTGTTCGCGCCGGCGCTGTTCGCGGTGCCCGTCGTGCTGGTCGGGTGGTTCGTGGTGGCCGATCCGGAGCTGCTGCGGTTCGTCCACCGGCAGCGCGGCCCGGCCTTCACCGCCTACTTCATGGCCGTGCACCTGGCCGTGCACGTGGTGCTGGTCACCGGCCTGGCCGTCGGCTCCCTGCGCGTCCTGCGGGGCGGCCCGGCCTGACCCTCAGGAGGCGGGCGGCTTGAGCGCCGCCCGGTAGACCGCGGCCGTCGCCGCCGCCGCGCGCTCCCAGCTCAGGCTCTCGCGGACGAACCGCTCGCCGCGCTCGCCCAGCGACCGCCGCAGCGCCTCGTCCGTCATGACGTCGATGATCCCGCGCGCGATGTCGGCCGGCTCGGCGGCCCGGACGAACCGCGCCGCGGGCCGTGCCGGGTCGTCCCCGAGGAAGATCCGCGAGAAGCCGTCGCCCAGGACCGTCGCCCGTCCCAGCGCCATCGCCTCGGTCGCGACCAGCCCGAACGGCTCGAACAGCGAGGGGAAGACGCAGGCGTCGGCCAGCTCGTAGTACTCCAGCAGCTCGCGGCCCATGACGAACCGGCCCGAGGTGAGCACCCGCCCGCGCAGCCCGGTCGCGGCCACGATGCGCCGGACGCCCACGTCGTCCCCCTCGCCGACGATCAGCAGCCGCAGCCCCGGCACCGCGGCCGACGCCGCGCGCATCGCCTCCAGCAGCTGGTAGACACCCTTCTGGCGTTCGATCCTGCCGACGAACAGCAGCACCCTGTCCCGCTCGGACAGCCCCAGCCGCCGCCGCAGCGCCGCCGCGCCCCGCCGCAGCGCGTCCCGGTCGAAGGCCGGATCGGCGACGACCCGCTCGTACGTGCCGCCGAGCGGCACCACGTCGATGGGCGTACGCCGCCACCCCGCGGCGAGAAGCTGCTCGCGCACCTCGGGCGTGGCCACCACCACCCGCCGCGAGATCCGGGCCAGACGGCGTTCCAGCGCCGCGAACAGGTTCAGCGGGTCGCGGATGCTGCGCTGCGCCGCCACGCCGTACTCGGTGGTGTGCACGTGCAGGACCACCGGCAGCCGCAGCAGGTGGTGGCAGAGCAGGACGGCCAGGAAGTTCGTCGAGTCGTGCACGGCGACCAGGTCCGGCCGCCCGCCGCGGCGCAGCCGCCGCACGTACCGCCAGTCGCTGACCACGACCTGCGCGGCCAGCAGCAGGAACTCGGCGCGGCGGGTGCGGTTGAGCCGCCGCCGGGCGCCGGGCAGCCGGACGCGCGGCCGGTGCACGGTGACGCCGTCCACGCGTTCGTCCACGGGCAGGCCGCCGACGTTGAGCGTGTGGACGGTGAGCTCGTGGTCGCGGGCCAGCCAGGGGGTGATCAGCTCGACGTAGCGGCCGAGCCCCGCCGTGACGTTGGGCGGGAACTGGTTGACGACGCAGGCGATTCTCATGACAGGTCCTTGAGGTAGACGCGCGCGGCCGTCACGGCCACGACGGCCAGCAGGAGGAGGTTGACCAGCGCGAACCCGGCCAGCCCGCCGGCCACCCCGTGCCACCGGACGCACCAGGCCGGCACGGCGAGCGCGACCGGCGCACTCGCGAGCAGGCAGCCGATCAGCACGCGGGCGCCGCGCACCCCGTCCATGGACAGCGCCACCGAGTACAGGTTGAACGCCGTGTGCGCCCCGATGCCCAGCGCCGACAGCGTCATCAGCCCGGTCGAGTACGGGTACCCGCCGCCCATCAGCAGGAAGAACACCGTGCTCGCGGCGAAGGAGAAGACCGCCGTCACCCCCGCCACGGCCGGGGCCAGCCGGGCGATCCGCCGCATCAGCACCGGTTTGTCGGCGGTCGCCATCGCGGGCAGCAGCACCAGCAGCACGCCGTCGGTGAACACCACGCCGAGCAGCCGTTTGGGGAAGCCGTTGTAGACCGCGTACACGCCGACGTCGGCCGGGGCCGCCCAGTGGTTGAGGTAGAGCACGTCCACGCCGAACAGCAGGCCGGTCAGCGCGGCGACGGCCGTCACGTACGCGCCGTGCCGGTAGAGCGAGCGGGCCAGCCGCGCCGAGAACGCCCGCGGCCGCACCCCGGCCCCCGCGGTCGCCACCACCGCGAACGCCGCGTTCGTCACGATCAGCGCGACCAGGTACGGCCCGGCGTCCCTGATCCCCAGCACCAGCAGGCAGAAGCAGGCGGCGCCCAGGTAGGCGACCGCGACCGCCAGCTTGAGCCGGGCCACCAGCGCGAACCGGCCGAGCCCGCGCAGGAACCCGTCCGCGAGCTGGTTGACCGTCATCGACACCGCCAGCGCCAGCCCGTGGGCCAGCGCCGGGACGTCCACGTTCAGTGCGCGCGTGAGCAGCGGGGCGGCCAGCAGGCCCAGCGCGGCCAGCCCGGCGCTCATCGCCAGCGTCGCCGCCAGCGCCGTCGTGACCAGCGCCGGACGCTCGCCCGGCGCGGCCCTCGGCAGTTCCTGGAGCACGACGTAGTGCAGGCTCGTCAGCATGACCACGGTGACGATCAGCGCGATCGACAACACCACCGTGAACCGGCCGAACGCGCTCGCCCCCGCCCCGCGCGCGACGACCAGCGTGGTGGCCGCCGCGATGCCGCTGGCCGCCGTGCTCACCAGCGTCGGGCCCGCCGCCCACCGGTGCCCCCGGACCAGGCCCGCCGCGCGGCCCCTCAGCCCCTGCACCGCGCGTACGCCCGCCGGGCGAACTCCAGGTCGTCGGCGGTGTTGACGCCGCGCGCCTCGGCCGGGTCGGTCACCGGCACGACCGTCACCGGCCGGCCCTCGGCCCGCGACAGATGCGCCAGGAACGGCAGGAAGTTCACCTCGCCGGTGGCCGCGCCGCGCGCCGCGCCCGCCGCGTACCGCTCCCACGCCTCCGGCAGGCCCGCGGTGGCCAGGCAGAACACCCCGATGTCGCTGAGCCCGCCCGGCCGGCACTCCTCGCCCTCGCGCGACTGCCGCACCCGCACGAGCTCGTTCCCGGCCAGCTCGTACTCCACGTACGGGTCGTCCATCGGCACCAGCGGCAGGGTCAGCCCCTCGCCCGGATGGGCCGCGACGACCCGGCGCACGGTCCGCGCCGACAGGTTCGCCTGGTCGCCCCAGACCACGAGGATCGTCTCGTACCCGGCCCAGTGCCCGGCCGCGCCGAAGATCGCCTCGCCCATCCCGGTCGGCCGCTGCTGAACGCTCACCGACACCCCGGGCGTTCCCGCCACCAGCTCGCCGAACGGGCCCGCGCCCGCCGGGGACACCACGACGTGCACGTGCCCGGCCGCCGGGCGCAGCCGCCGGTGCAGGACGTCCCACACGGTGACGCCGTCGGCCAGGCTGATCATGATCTTCGGGAGGTCGTGGCCGAGCCGCGTCCCGCGTCCGGCGGCCGGGATCACCGCGCACACCCGCCGTTCATCCACGTCGCCGATCACCTCTCCAGCAGGGACACGATGTGGTCCAGGTCAGGGGCCGCGACCGCGCCGGGCGCGGGGTCGGCGGTGTGCACGTGCAGCGTCGCCAGCCCGGCGCCGACGGCCGAGGCCACGCCGTGCGCGCTGTCCTCCAGCGCGACGGCCGCGGCCGGGCGCACGCCCCAGCGGCGGCAGGCCGCGGCGTAGAACCTCGCGTCGGGCTTGCTCGCCGGCACGTCGTCGGCGGTCAGCACGTCGCGCACCGGCAGCGGGCACGCGGCCAGCACCCGCTCCACCGAGGCCCGGCTGCCGCCCGTGACCAGGTAGGCGACCCGGCCCGTCGCGCCCAGCGCGTCCAGCAGGCGGCGCGCGCCGGGGAACGGCCGCACCAGGCCCGCCTCGACGTAGGCGCGGTAGAGCCGCTGCTTGTGCCGCGCGAGCCGGCCGGCCGCCGCCGGGTCGCCGGTCAGCCGGGCGGCCACCGCGGCGGTGCTCGCACCCGCGTGGTCGGCGTAGCGGAAGCTCTCCAGCGCGCCGGGCGCGTGCTCGGCCAGGGCGTGGCGGAAGGCGGCCTCGTGCGCCGGGGCCGAGTCCACCAGCGTGCCGTCGAGGTCGCACAGCCAGACCGTCCAGGGCAGCATCCGGCTCACCCGGCCCGCGCCAGCGGCGCCTCGCCGAGCACCGCGAGCAGCGCCTCGGCCGTCCGCGGGCCGCGGTGGGCGCCGGGCCGGGCCGGGTCCTCCAGGTCGGCGCTGATCCAGCGCGCCCCCGCCCACGAACCCCCCTTCAGCACGCGGGCCGGCACGGCGGGAGCGCCCGCGCCCCGGCCGCTGAGCACGTGCGTGATCGTGGCCCGCTCGTTGCCCGGGTCGTCCAGGTAGGCCAGCGTGCGGTCCACCAGGTCGGTGGCCGTCAGCCCCTGGACGTCGTGGTCGCCGCCGACGTTCACGACGAACACCCTGGCCGCGGCCCGGCTCCCGGACACGGCCTCGGCCAGGCCCGGGGTCAGGTAGCTGGGCAGCAGCGAGGAGTGGGGGGTGCCGGGGCCGTACACGATCAGGTCGGCCCCGCCCAGCGCCCGCAGCGCCTCCGGGTTCGGCGTGACCTCGGCGGACCGCCGTGCCAGCAGCTCGCGCACCCGCTCGGCCGGGTGGCCCGCCAGCGCGGCCCGGTCGGCCGCCGACAGCGGCTCGGGCAGCAGGAACAGCCCGGTGATGGCCACGCCGTCCTGCGGCGCGACGATGTCGGCCTCGTCGGCCAGCACCCGGCCGTCCTGCTTGAGCGCGACGAGGAACGCGTTCTCGCCGCCGGTCACGTTCAGCAGCCGCACCGGCGAGCCGAACGTGCTTGCGCAGGCCCGTACGGCCGCGTTGAAGTCCTCGCCCTGCCGCAGGTACGCCCCGGCGAACACCAGGTTGCCCAGCGCGCAGTCGGCCAGGTCGAGCCCGCCGGGCCGGGCGGCCAGGCGGTCCGCGACGACCCGCAGCTCCCGCGCCGCCCCCGCCGGGCCCGCCGCGGCGACGTCGTCGATCAGCTCGTCCAGGCCGGCCGGGGTGGTGCCGGGCGGGAGCCGGCGTTCCAGCAGCGTGTGGCGCGGGTCGCCGGGGTCGAGGTGCAGCAGCAGGTTCTTGCGGAAGTCGGACGGGCCCAGCATGCCCGGCAGCCAGCGGCGCAGCGCGCCCGTGGACAGGCCGTTGTCGTACCCGTTGACCAGCAGCGACAGGCTCGTCCCCGGGGTGCGCAGCAGCGCGCGGGCGATGCCGGCGCCGCCGCGCCCGCCGCCGAACAGGGCCACCGACACCGTCCTCATCGCACCTCCTCCAGCGAGGAGCGGCCCTGCTGGAACGGCGCGAGCGGCGCCCGCAGCACGCCCCGGCGCAGCAACCAGCGGCGCAGCCCGAGGTAGCCGACGAACAGCGCCCGGTCGCGGGCCCCCCGCCAGAACCTCCAGCCCCGGCTGCCGCCGCCCCGCTCGCGGTGCTCGATCGGCAGCTCCTCCCACACGTGCCCCAGCTCGGCCACCCGGGCGGTGATCTCGGTGGAGCTGTTCATCCCCGCCGACTCCAGCGGCAGCGCCCTGAACAGCGGGCCGCGCACCACCTTGAAGATCGAGTTGAAGTCGCGGTAGCGGGTGCGGTGCAGCAGGTTGCTGACCGCGCCGCTGGCCGCCGACCCCCACCGGTACGGCAGCCGGTCGGCCTTCCTGACCCGCGCCCCCGAGAAGGCGGGCCCGCCGCCGTCCCGGATGCGCTCCAGGAACGCGTCGAGGTTGGCGATCGGGAACTGGCCGTCGGAGTCGAGCAGCACCACCCAGTCCAGCCGGGTGCGCGCGACGGCCGCGGCGATGGCGGCCCCCGCGCCCCGGTTGCGCGCGAAGGTGACGACGACGAGCTGCGGGCAGTCCTGCCGCAGCTCGCGCAGGATGCGCCCGGTCGCGTCGGAGCTGCCGTCGTCGCACACGACGATCTCCCACGTGGCCACCCCCGGGTGGCGCTCCAGGTACTCCCGCCATTCCGTCACCGCCGCCGCGATGTTGTCCGCCTCGTTGTACGCGGGTGCCGCCACGGAGACGTCGACGGCCGGCCTGTTCGGCAAGGGGTCACCTCCTCCGGGTGGCGTCCGTGTCGGCGCCGGCCCCGGTCAGGCGCCCGATCCAGCGGTCCAGGGGCAGCAGGTTGATCCCGGCGACGATCGGGACGTGCGCCAACGTGAACACGACCGCCCCCCAGAACGGGATCGGCCCGCCGGTGAACAGGTTGATGTGCGGGGCGTCGATCCGGTCGGGGATCTCGACCGGGTTGACCACCTGCCACATCACGTCGAGGAAGCCCGAGAACACGATCAGCACCCCGCTGGCCATGATCTTCAGGCAGCGGCCCGGCGAGCCGCCCCCGATCCGGTACGCGGCGGCGACCGTCAGCACGATCCCCGGGTAGAGCAGCAGGTACAGGTGCGTGTAGAAGTCGTCGCCCCGGGCCCGCGCGCCGTCCCCGTAGTAGAACCAGCTGATCCTCGGGATGAGGTAGCCGGTCAGGAACACGAACGGCACGTACAACAACCAGTGCAGGCGCTGCGACACCCAGGGGAAGAACGCGATCGCGCAGCACAGGCAGGCGAAGGCGAGCAGCTTGGCGGCGAGCTGCCAGGCGGCGTCGATCTCGCGGGCGTGCGGGGTGGCCAGCCAGACGAAGGCGAAGCCGGCCGCGCCGACGGCCAGGGCGATCCACCAGATGTGGGCGGCCCAGGGGCGCGGGGCGTCGAGCAGGGGGTCGGGATGGTTCACTACCGATCCTCGTAGGGCGTCATGGAAGGGTGACAGGAGCGCCCGACGCAGTATGTCACCTGTCCCGGCGACGACCACCGTAATACCGGATAACGGACCAACCGGAACTTGCGGGCATGCTGACTAACAGTAGAGTTCGCCTGAAAGTCCAGTTCATCGCCCATAAGGCATCTAGTGGAACGATTCAGGAGAAAAGTGACCGCAGAGGGCCTGCCTGCGATGTCAAGACCCGGTGGAGAGTTAGGAGGAAAGGTGTTCCGCTCGGCGCTTTTTGTGTGAAACTTGCATCATGTTTGGATAAGTCCAGCTCGGCGGGCCATTCCAGTCTGTTGGGAGCGCTCCCGCGACTTCTCATTTCATGCCCGTAACCCTTGTTTCGGGCATGTTCAAACTGCCGTCAGTCGACCACGCCCTCCGCGCGCAGGCCGGCCACCTGTGCCGGGGACAGGGACAGGAGCTCGCCCAGCACCTCCTCGGTGTGCTCGCCCAGCTCCGGCGCGGGCGACGGCGGGACCTGGCGGCCGTCCATGAGCAGCGGGCCGCCCGGGGCCAGGTGGGGGCCGACGCCCGGCTGGTCGAGCGGGGCCATCAGCGGCTCGGCGCGCAGCGCCGGCGCCCCGCCGGTGGCCAGCTCCTCCAGCGTCCGGTACCGCGACCGGAGCACCGACGTGCCCTTCAGCGCCCCCTCGGCCTCGTTCGCCGTACGCGCGGCGAACCACGGCGCGAGCAGCCCGCCCAGCGCCTCCCGGTGGGCGTAGCGGTCGGACTCGGAGCGGAAGTCGGCGGGCAGCGCCTCCTCCAGCGCCGACACCACGCGCGACAGCCCGGTGGCCGCGACCAGGTCGCGCCAGTGGCGTTCGGTGAGCACCAGGACCATGAGCCGCCGCCCGTCGGCGGTGGCGAAGTCGCGGCCGAAGTCGCCGTAGAGGTCGTTGCCGACGCGCGGACGGCCGGCGCCGCGGAGCTGGGCCTCGGCCAGGAGGCCCAGGTTGCCCATGGTCGCCAGGGCGACGTCGTGCAGGGCCACGTCGAGGCGGCGTCCCCGGCCGGTCGCGGCCCGGTGGCGGTCGGCCGCGAGCAGGCCCACGGCCAGGTACAGCCCGCAGGCGACGTCCCAGGCCGGCAGCACGTGGTTCACCGGGCCGTCGTGGTCGGCGGGGCCGGTCACGTACGGCAGGCCCAGCTCGGCGTTGACCGTGTAGTCCACGGCGGGACGGCCGTCGCGGTGGCCGAGCAGCCGCGCGTACACCAGATCGGGACGGCGCCCGGCCAGCTCCTCGTACGACAGCCCGGCCCGGGGCGGCGCGTTGGTGAGCACCGTGCCCGCGGCGACGGCCAGGTCGGCCACCAGCGCGCGCCCCCGGGCCGACCGCAGGTCGACGGTGACCGAGCGCTTGCCCTTGTTCAGCCCCGCCCAGTAGAGGCTGCGGCCGGACGGCGCGAGCGGCCAGCGCCGCGCGTCGGGCCCGCCGCCGACCGGATCGACCCGGACGACCTCCGCCCCGAGCTGGGCCAGCGTCATCCCGCCGAGCGGCGCGGCGACGAAGCTGGACAGCTCCACGACCCGCATCCCGGCCAGCGGTGCGGCATGCTCCTCCGCCACGGCCACCTCCCCGTCGATCCGCCGATCCTACGCGCGGACGGCGGCCTGATGATCTCGCCCGGAAGTTCTGGTAACAAACATTTCCCGAAATAACCGGTCTGCCCCATTGTCATTAACTGGAATTGTTGGAACATATGGTCTGAGTCACGAGTGAAGTCCAAAGATCGCCTACCGCAAGAGGGTGGCGGCGAGGGGAAAGGGGCAACGCTCATGCGCCAGCGTGCTGTCCGCAACTTGGCCAGGCTTGGCACGGCGCACGCCAGGATCACGCGGATACTTGACGCCGCCGCGGGCGGGAAGAACAACTTCCTCGCCGACAGAGACCTGGTTCGCCATTTCGATCAAGTAACTCCCGTCGCCACCACCGCGGCCCGTGCCGTTCTTGAATACCTGTCGCGGGTGATCCGTCATTTGGCCGCTGTCGAAGGCGTGGACCAGTTCATGATCGTGGGGAGCGGGGTGCCGAACGGCCCTTCGGGCGGCAGCCGCCTGCACGAGGTGGCCCGCCTGACCTCGCCCGGCCCGGACGTCCGCGTCGTGTACGTCGAGAGCGACCCGATGGCCCTGACGCTGGCCCAGGCCACCATCGAGCCCTTCTGCGACCTGGTGCGGGTGGTCGACGGCGACGTGCGCGAGATGGACGAGATGCTCGGCGACCCGGTGGTGCAGACGTTCCTCGACTGGGACCGGCCGATCGCCGTGCTGCTGCTGTCGGCCCACAGCCTCGACGACGAGTGCGCCCGTACCGTCGTCAAGCGGCTGCGTCACGCCGTCCCCGAGGGCAGCTTCCTCGGGCTGCTGCACATCACCTTCGACGGCGTGCCGGGGGAGCTGGCCCCGGCCGTGCGCGGCATGCTCGCCATGACGCTGCCCGGCCTCAACGTGCGCACCCGCGCCGAGGTCGCGGACCTGCTGGACGGTCTCGACCTGCTGGAGCCGGGCCTGGTGTGGGTGCCCGAGTGGCGTCCCGCCGACGGCGACCTCACCTGCGCGGACGCCCCCGCCTCGTCCGGCAACTACGGAGCCGTGGCCCGCATCCCCTGACCTTCCACGGACGGCCCCCGCGGCCTTCCCGCCCCCGCCGTGAACGATGATGCGGCCTGCGGGAGACAGCGAGGTGACCGCCGTCCTCGTGGAAGGAACGATGTGACCCTGCAGAACCTCTCGGAGCAGGACGACGCGGAGGTGATCCTCCGCTCCCGGGACGACCCCGAACAGTTCGCCGCGCTGTTCGACCGCCACGCCCGGCAGATCCACCTCTACGTCGCGCGCCGGCTCGGCACGCAGGCCGCCGACGACATCGTGGCGGAGACGTTCCTGGCCGCCTTCCGCCGCCGCGGCTCCTACGATCCCGACGCCCGCCTGGCCAGGCCCTGGCTGTACGGCATCGCCACCAGGCTGATCGCCCGGCACCGGCGCGACGAGGAACGGCTCCTGCGGGCGCTGAGCCGTACCGGGGCGGAGCCGCTGCCCGAGCCGCTCGGGGACGTCGTCACCCGGCGCGTCGCGGCCCAGGGCGAGGAGCGCCGGCTGCTCGCGGCGCTGGCGGCGCTGTCGCCCCGCGACCGCGACGTCCTGCTGCTCGTCGCGTGGGAGGACATGAGCCTGGAGGAGGCCGCGCAGGCCCTGGGCATCCCGGCGGGAACGGCGCGCTCCCGCATGCATCGCGCGCGCAAGAAGATCAAGGCCGTGCTTCCCGCGGAGGAGGAGAACTGATGGACGACCTGAACGCGGTGAGGCGAGTGCGCCGCCCCGTCCCGGAGATGACGCCGCAGGCGGAGGACGCGGCCCGGGCCAGGCTGCTGACCGCGGTACGGACGCCGGTGCGGACCACGACGCCCCGCCCGCGCCCCGCGCGTCCGGTGTGGCGGCTCGCGACGGCGGCCGTCCTGACCGTCCTGGCGGGCCTCGGCTGGGCCGCCATCCGTGAGCCCGGCGCCACGCCGGTGGCGAGCGTGCAACAGCTGAGCGAATGGGCCGCCGGTGCGGCGGAGCACGCCCCAGGCCCGGGCGCCCGCGGCGACCAGTGGCTCTACGTCAAAGAGCTCGACGCCGCCCCCGGCGCCTACGGCGGGTACGGGGTCGACACGAGCAGGCGGATCACCTCGGAGGTGTGGACGAGCGTCGACGGCAAGAAGATCGCCTGGTACGACGACAAGGGCAAGCTCCTCGTCCAGTACACCCACCCGGGCATCGGCGCCGCCGACCTGGCCGCGGAGCCCGTCACCCCGCGGACCGTGACCGACCGGCTCATCGCCGCCCTGCGCCCGCTCGATGAGTCGGCCGGTGATCCGCCGCCTCCCATGAACGAGCGGCTCTTCCAGGCGATCTACCAGTTGATGGGCGAGCAGGCGCTGCCCCCGCGGGTACGGGCCGCGCTGTTCCGCGCCCTGTCGGCCATCGAGGGAGTGCAGGTCACCCCCGACGCGGTCGACGCCGGCGGGCGGCGCGGCGTCGCCTTCAGCTACACCGGCGACTGGGCCCGCTATGACCTCATCCTCAGCCCCGGCGACTACCGCTTCCTGGGCACGTACGGCGTCAGCGTGACCGACCGGACCTTCACGTGGACGGGAGGCGGTGCGGACGTGCCCGCCGGCACCCCGGTCACCTGGACGGCCCAGCTCGGCACCGCGGTGGTGGACGAGCCGGGACGGCGTCCCTGAGGGCTGCAATTCATCACCATTTGAAAACCTCAGATGAAATCCACTGTAATGGGTAGTGAACACCGTCGCTCCGCCGGACGGCGACGTCGTCCGAGCTCGCACCGGCAGGGGGTGCGTCGAGGGCGGGCCGCCTGCTAGGACTTTCCTTTTGGTCGTCGGCGGAGTGATGAATAGGTGGCCCGTTATGTGGAAAAATGTCGGACCAGCGGCTTCGGTTTTCCATGGCCGCTCCACGACATCGCTCGAAGGCGCGGGCATGGACGACTCGGCATGGCACATCGAGGAGGCGTCCCTGGTGCTGGTGGAGGCGACGCTCGACGCCATGGCCGCGCTGGGTGACCTGTCGGTGCCCCGGCTGCGGGTGCTGCTGGCGGTCGACCGGCACGGCCCGATGAACCTCCGCTCCCTGGCCGACCGCCTGGACATGTCGCTGTCGGCGGCCGGCCGGGTCGTCGACCGCCTGGACACCGCCGGCCTGCTGAGCAGGGCCCCGGCCGCCCACAGCCGCCGGGAGATCCGCATCAGCACGACCCCGGCCGGCCGGGAGGTGCTGGAGCGGCTGCGCGCCGCGCGGCGGCAGCGCATCGGCCAGGCGCTGGAGAAGCTGGCCCCGGACGACCGCAGGACGCTCGTCCACGTGTTGCGGCGGCTGACCGAGGCGGCCGACTCCTGAGCGCCTGATCCGCCGACATCAGCCGCTATTTCGCCTTATTTCGCGAAATTTCGGTCGATAGACCTAATTGTGTTTTCGGGGGCGATGAAACCTTCCCGAAGAACTAACAGATTCCATATGGACACTGTCGCATGCTAGAAACAGTCGTCTGACTGCACACATCACTTTCAGTCGATTCGCCAGTGTCCGGGGGCGCGACAAGGCACGCATCCCGGCTGGACCAGCACGGGAAACCAAAAAGCCTCATTTCCACATAAGGGGGTCATGCGTCGTGCCTGGTGGAATACGCATGCATCTGACACGAGCCGAACGCGCCGCCGACACGGCGGCCGCACGGTTGCTGGCGGCGGGCACCCTGCTGCTGCGCGCCGACACCACGCCCGACCGGCGGGCGGTGTACCGCGGCGAGGACAAGGTCAACGACTCCCCGTACCGGCGCCGGTGGGCGCACGACAAAGTGGTGCGTTCCACTCACGGGGTCAACTGCACCGGCTCGTGCTCCTGGAAGGTCTACGTCAAGGACGGCCTGATCACCTGGGAGACCCAGCAGACCGACTACCCCAGCGTCGGCCCCGACCGTCCCGAGTACGAACCGCGCGGCTGCCCCCGCGGCGCCGCCTTCTCCTGGTACACCTACTCGCCCACCCGGGTGCGTTACCCGCACGCCCGCGGCGTGCTGGTGGAGCTGTACCGGGAGGCCAGGGCGCGCCTGGGCGACCCGGTCGCGGCCTGGGCCGAGATCACCACCGATCCCCGCAAACGCCACCGCTACCAGTCGGCGCGCGGCCAGGGCGGCCTGGTCCGCATCGAGTGGGACGAGGCGCTGGAGATCGCCGCGGCGGCCCACGTCCACACGCTCATGACGTACGGACCCGACCGGGTCGCCGGGTTCTCGCCGATCCCGGCCATGTCCATGGCCTCGCACGCGGTGGGCGCCCGGTTCATGTCGCTGATCGGCGCGCCGATGTTGTCCTTCTACGACTGGTACGCCGACCTGCCCGTGGCCTCGCCGCAGGTGTTCGGCGACCAGACCGACGTGCCGGAGTCGGGCGACTGGTGGGACGCGGCCTACCTCGTGCTGTGGGGGTCCAACGTCCCGGTCACCCGCACGCCCGACGCCCACTGGGTCACCGAGGCCCGCTACCGGGGCCAGAAGGTGATCGTGGTCTCGCCCGACTACTCCGACGCCGCCAAGTTCGCCGACGAGTGGCTGCACCCCCACCCCGGCACCGACGGCGCGCTCGCCGTCGCCATGGGGCACGTCATCCTGCGCGAGTTCTTCGCGGAACGGCAGGCCCCGCACTTCACCGGCCACGTCAAGCGCTTCACCGACCTGCCCTTCCTGGTGCACCTGGAGGAGCACGACGACGGCGGCCTGCGTCCCGGCAAGTTCCTGACCTCGGCGGACCTGGGCGGCCAGGAGGAGGCGGCCCGCTGGCGGCCGATGATCCTCGACGCCGCGACGGACCGCCCGGTCGCGCCCAACGGCACGCTCGGCGACCGCTGGAGCGCCGAGCAGGGACGCTGGAACCTCGACCTCGGCGACCTCGACCCGCTGCTCACCCTGCACGCGCCCGGCTGCGAGGGCGCCGAGGTGGTCCTGCCGCGCTTCGACGAGCCGGGCGTCGTCCGCAGGGGCGTGCCGGTCCGGCGGGTCGGCGACCGGCTCGTCACCACCGTCTTCGACCTGCTCATGGCCCAGTACGGCGTCGCCCGCCCCGGCCTGCCCGGCCAGTGGCCCACCGGCTACGACGACCCCGACGCCCCGGGCACGCCCGCCTGGCAGGAACGCATCACCTCCACCCCCGCCGCGCAGGCGATCAGGATCGCCCGGGAGTTCGCCGCCACCGCCGAGCGCACCGGCGGCCGAGCCATGATCATGATGGGCGCGGGCACCAACCACTGGTTCCACTCCGACACCATCTACCGCTCCTTCCTGACGCTGCTGCTGCTCACCGGCTGCCAGGGGGGCAACGGCGGCGGCTGGGCCCATTACGTGGGCCAGGAGAAGGTCCGGCCGCTGGCCGGCTGGCAGCAGCTGTCCACCGCGGCCGACTGGGTGCGCCCGTCCCGCCAGATGGCCGGCACGCCGTACTGGTACCTGCACACCGGCCAGTGGCGCTACGAACGGTTCTCGGCCGGAACGTTGTCCAGCCCCGCCGGGCCTCGCCGGTTCGCCGGGCGGCACACCCTCGACCTGGTGGCGCAGTCGGCCCGGCTGGGCTGGATGCCGAGCTACCCCACCTTCGCCGCCAACCCGCTCGACCTGGGCCGCCGCCTCCACGACAGCGGCGCCGACCCGGCCCGCTGGATCGCCGGCGAGGTGGAGTCCGGGCGGCTGGCGTTCGCCTGCGAGGACCCGGACGCGCCGGAGAACTGGCCGCGGGTGCTCACCGTCTGGCGGGCCAACCTGATCGGCTCCTCGGCCAAGGGCAACGAGTACTTCCTGCGCCACCTGCTGGGCGCGCCCGACAACGCCACCGCCGAGGAGGCACCGCCGCCCGACCGCCCCCGGGAGGTCACCTGGCGGGAGGCGCCGCGCGGCAAGCTCGACCTGCTGCTCGCCCTCGACTTCCGGATGACCTCCACGACGCTCTTCGCCGACCTGGTGCTGCCCGCCGCCACCTGGTACGAGAAGCACGACCTGTCCAGCACCGACCTGCACCCGTTCGTGCACGCCTTCACCCCGGCGATCAACCCGCCCTGGCGGGCCCGCACCGACTTCGACATCTTCCACTCGCTGGCCCGCAAGCTGAGCGAGCTGGCCGCCGGCCGCCTCGACGTCGCCCACGACCTGGTGGCCACCGCGCTCCAGCACGACACGCCCGGCGAGATCGCCCAGCCCGGCGGAGGCGTCCCCGACTGGCGCGAGAGCGGCGCGACGCCCGAACCCGGCCGCACCATGCCCGCGGTGACGCTGGTCGAGCGGGACTACACCGCCATCGCCGACCAGCTGGCCGCCTTCGGCCCACTGGCCGAGCGGCAGGGCATGACCGTCAAGGGCGTCACCGTGCGACCCGGCCCCGAGTCGGCCTGGCTCGCCGCGCGCTGCGGCACGGCCGCCGGCGGCCCGGCCGAGGGCCGTCCGCTGCTGGACAGCGACGTCAAGCTGTGCGAGGCGATCCTGGCGCTGTCGGGCACCACCAACGGCAGGATCGCCGCCGAGGGCTTCGACCGGCTCGCCGAGCGCTGCGGGCCCGGCTCGGGGCTGTCGGAGCTGGGCGCGTCGGTCGCCGGGCACCGCACGGTGTTCTCCGACACCCAGGACCGGCCGGTGCCCGCCGGGGCCAGCTTCGAGTGGTCGGGCGCGGAGGGGCACGACCGCCGCTACGCGCCGTTCACCATCAACACCGAGCACCGCAAACCCTGGCACACGCTCACCGGCCGCCAGCACTTCTACCTCGACCACGACTGGATGGCCGAGCTGGGCGAGCAGCTGCCCGTCTACCGGCCGCCGCTCGACCTCGACGCGCTGGGGGAGAGCCTGCCGGCCGCCCCCGACGGCGGCAAGGCGGTGCACGTGCGCTACCTCACGCCGCACTCCAAGTGGTCGATCCACTCCGAGTACCAGGAGAACCTGCTCATGCAGACGCTGGCCAGGGGCGGCCCGGTCATCTGGATCAGCGTCGAGGACGCCGCCGCGATCGGCGTGGCCGACAACGACTGGATCGAGGCCGTCAACGTCAACGGCGTCGTGGTGGCCCGCGCCGTCGTGTCCCACCGCATGCCGCCCGGCACCGTGTTCATGTACCACGTCCAGGAGCGGCTGGTGAACGTGCCCAAGTCGCAGGCCACCGGCCGGCGCGGCGGCGTGCACAACGCGCTCACCAAGCTCCTGGTCAAGCCGACCCACCTGATCGGCGGGTACGGCCAGCTCTCCTTCGCCCCCAACTACTACGGCCCCACCGGCAACCAGCGCGACGCGGTGACCGTCATCCGCCGCCGGGATCAGGAGGTGCGTTACTGATGCGACCGATGGCCCAGATCGCCATGGTGATGAACCTGGACAAATGCATCGGCTGTCACACCTGCTCGGTGACCTGCAAGCAGACGTGGACCAACCGGCCCGGCACCGAGTACGTCTGGTTCAACAACGTCGAGACCCGCCCCGGCCAGGGCTACCCGCGGGGCTGGCAGGACCAGGAGCGGTGGCGGGGCGGCTGGCGGCTGCGCCACGGCCGCCTGGTGCCCCGCGCCGGCGGCCGGCTGCGCCGCCTGGCCACCCTCTTCGCCAACCCCGAGTTCCCCGGCCTGGACGACTACTACGAGCCGTGGACCTACGACTACGACAACCTCACCAGCGCGCCGCTCGGCGACGACGTGCCGACCGCGCCGCCCCGCTCGCTGATCGACGGGCGGCCGACCGCCGTCACCTGGGGTCCGAACTGGGACGACGACCTCGGCGGCGGCCCGGAACAGCTCGCCGCCGACGTCGTCCTGCGCAAGGTGAGCGACACCGTGCGCCTGGACTACGAGCGGGCGTTCATGTTCCACCTGCCGCGCATCTGCGAGCACTGCCTCAACCCCTCCTGCGTGGCCGCCTGCCCGTCGGGGGCGATGTACAAGCGCATGGAGGACGGCATCGTCCTGGTCGACCAGGACCGGTGCCGGGGGTGGCGCATGTGCGTGTCCGGCTGCCCGTACAAGAAGGTGTACTTCAACCACCAGACCGGCAAGGCCGAGAAGTGCACGTTCTGCTACCCGCGCATCGAGGCGGGGGAGCCGACGGTCTGCTCCGAGACGTGCGTCGGCCGCCTGCGCTACCTCGGGGTCATGCTCTACGACGCCGACCGCATCGGCGCGGCCGCCGCCGTCCCGGACGAGCGTGACCTGTACCCGGCGCAGCTCGACTGCTTCCTCGACCCCGCCGACCCCGAGGTGGTCGCCGCCGCCGAGGCGGCGGGCATCCCGCACGACTGGCTGGAGGCGGCCCGCCGCTCGCCCGTGTACCGGCTCATCACCGAGTTCCGCATCGCGCTGCCCCTGCATCCGGAATACCGCACGATGCCCATGGTCTGGTACGTCCCGCCGCTGTCGCCCATCGTGGACGCGCTGGCCGAGACCGGGCACGACGGCGAGGACGTGGGCAACCTGTTCGGCGCCATCGACTCGCTGCGCATCCCGGTCGGCTACCTCGCCGAGCTGTTCACCGCGGGCGACCCGGTCCCGGTGGAAGCCGCGCTGCACCGCCTGGCCGCCATGCGCGCGCACATGCGGGCCCGCAACCTCGGCGACGAGCCGGACCCCGGCATCGCCGCCGGGACCGGCCTGTCGGCCGCCGACCTGGAACGCATGTACCGCCTGCTCGCCCTGGCCAAGTACGACGAGCGGTACGTCATCCCCACCGCCTACGTCACCTCCGACCACGCCGGGGACGCCGGCTGCAGTCTCGACGCCCCCGGCGGCCCCGGCATGCTCGCCGAGAGCTTCCACAGCGCCCCGGTCACCAGGGACGACGGGCTGCGCGGCCGGGTCAACCTGCTCAACTGGGACGGCAAGGGCACGCCCGACGGCCTGTTCCCGTCCAGGGACGAGGCGGGCGAGTGAACCGGCACGGCTCCCGCCTGATCCACCAGGCCGCGTCCCTGCTCCTGAGCTACCCGGGCGAGGACTGGCCCGCCCGCCTCGGCCTGGTCCGCGACGCGCTCGGCGCGGCGGGCGGCGCCGCCGCCGAGCGCCTGCGCGGCTTCTGCGCCGAGGCGGCGGCCCTGCCCGCGCTCGACGCCGGCGCCGCGTACGTGTCCACGTTCGACCGCAGCGGCCGGCGCACGCTCCACATGACCTACTACGGCGACGGCGACACCCGTCGGCGCGGCGAGTCCCTGCTGGAGCTCAAGACGCTCTACCGCGCCCACGGCTGGCGGCCCGGCACCGGCGAGCTGCCCGACTTCCTGCCGGTGATGCTGGAGTTCGCCGCCCGCGTGCCCGGCCCCGGCGGCCGGCTGCTGCGCGACCACCGGCCCGGCCTCGACCTGCTGCACGCCGGCCTGACCGCCCGCCGCAGCCGCTACGCCGCCGTCGTGGAGGCCGTGCGGCTGACGTTGCCCCGCGCCACGTCCGCCGACCGCCGGACCGTGGGCGAGCGGACGGCGCTCGGCCCGCCCGCCGAACGCGTCGGCCGTACCGCCCTGCCCGAGGTTCCCGGAGGAGTCCGCCGATGAGGCATCTCAACATCGCCCTGTGGGGTGTTCTGCCGTACGTCGTCCTGGTGTTGTTCGTCGCCGGGGCGGTCTGGCGCTACCGCTACGACCGGTTCGGGCTGACCACCCGCTCCAGCCAGCTCCACGAGAGCCGCCTGCTGCGGGTGGGCGGGCCGCTGTTCCACTTCGGGCTGCTGTTCGTGATCGCCGGTCACCTCGTCGGCCTGCTCGTCCCCGAGCGGTTCACCGAGGCCGTGCACGTGACCGAGCCCATGTACCAGCTCAACGCCCTGGTCGTCGGCGGGTTGGCCGGGCTGGCCACCGTGGTCGGGCTCGGCGTGCTGCTGTGGCGGCGGCTGAGCGTACGGGCCGTGCGGCGGGCCACCGGCCGCTCCGACCGCGTCCTGTACCCGGTGCTGGCCACCGTGCTGCTCGCCGGGCTGATCGCCACCCTGCTCGGCCCGTCCGGCCACTACGACTACCGGCTCGGCGTGTCGGTGTGGTTCCGCAGCCTGCTCGAACTGGAGCCGGACGTCGGCGCCATGGCCTCGGCGCCGTTCGTGTTCCAGGCGCACACGCTGCTCGGCCTGGCCCTGTTCGCGCTGTGGCCGTTCAGCCGCCTCGTCCACGCCTTCGCCGCGCCCGTCGCGTACCTGGCCAGGCCGTACATCGTCTACCGCTCCCGCGGTGGCGCGCTGCCCCGATGAGCGCCGGAGCCGCCGCGGAAGGGGCCGAAGGCGCGGAGGGAGCGGCCGGGGGCCGGGCCCGGGAGCGGGGGGCGGTCAGGGCGCGGGTCGCCGTGGCGTGCGCGGTCGCCGGGAGGGCCGCGGTGTGCATCAGCGTGCCCGCCCTGGTCGCCTGGCTGGCCCACCAGCCGTTCGTCTTCCCCTCCCTGGGGCCGACGATCTACCTGGTGCTCACCGCGCCGGGGGCGCCGGCCGCCGCTCCGCGCCGTACCGTCGCCGGGCACGCCATCAGCGCCGCCGGCGGCTACCTGGCGCTCACCGTCACCGGGCTGACGCGCACCGCGCCCGACCTGGGGCACATCGACGGGCGCCGGGTGCTCGCCGTCGTCATCGCGCTGTCCTGCACGACGCTGGGCATGCTGGCCACCGACAGCTCCCATCCGCCCGGCGGCGCGACCACGCTGATCGTGGCGCTGGGTTTCCTGCGCACCCCGCTGAACCTGGCCGTCCTGCTCACCGCCGTGGTGCTCACGACCCTCGTCCTGCTCGCGCTGGGACGCCTGCGCGTCTCCCGCGTGGTAACTTCGCAGAAGAAGTTACTTCTTGGGGGATTTATCTTCTCCAAGAAGGAGGACAGGAAGTGAGGACCGCGTGCCGAACACCCCCGACCCGTCCGACGCCGGCCGGCGCTACCGCCGCTACCTGAGCGCGGTCATGCTGCACGGCCACGCCGGCGCCAAAGCCTGCGGCCTGGGCGCCACCGACCTGTACGCCCTGAACATCCTCGAACTGGCCGGCCCGATGACCCCCGGCGAGCTCGGCGTCCGCACCGGCCTGACCACTGGCCCGACCACCCGGCTGATCGACCGGCTGGAGCAGGCCGGGTACGTCCGCCGCGTCCCCGCCCCCGACGACCGCCGCAAGGTGATCGTCGAGCCGGTCGGCAAGCCCGCCGAGCTCGACGCGGTCATGGCCCCCGTGCGGCAGAAGATCGGTGACATCCTCGCGGGCTACCCGGCCGAGCACCTCGACGTGCTCTACGACTACTTCGACCGGGCCGCCCGCGCCTACCAGGAGGCCGCCGAGGACCTGCGCTCCGGCTCCTGACCCGGCGGTCAGCGGAAGTCGGAGATGCGCAGCACCGCCAGCATGTCCGTCGCCCGCGAACCGGTCGAGAACGACGCCTCCACCCCGACCCAGCCGCGGAAGGCCCCCGTGTCGTCGATGATCTGCATCAGCGGCTTGACGTGGGAGTTGCCCGTGTAGCAGAACTCGCCGCGCTCCATCGCCAGGCACGTGCACCAGTGCCACAGCGTGTCACGGCGGTCGGACTTGGAGATCGTCGTCAGGTAGTACTGGATCGAGCTGACGTTGGCCCGCGTGCCGCCGCCGTACTTGGGGCAGCCGCCCGACTTCTGGCACGCCCCCCGCGACGACGGCTGCAGGTAGGTCAGGCACGAGGTGGTCGACTTGCAGGCGCGGAAGGAGGAGTGGCCGAACGGCTGGTTCGCCGACCTGACCAGCGTGCCGCTCGCCCAGCTCGTCAGGTCCTGCCTGAGCGAGCCGGGGAAGGCCCGCACCGAGCTCATCGCGCGCCGGGTGCCGATCGCGGCGTTGCTGCCGTAGCCGTAGCCGTGCGTGGCCAGGCTGCTGCCCTTGAGGTCGAGGCGGGCCAGCTTGCCGTCGGGCGAGGTGCGCACGTACCACTGCTCGGTCCAGGTCTGGGCGATCTTCCACCGGATGGTGAGCACGTTGCCCGCCAGCGTGTACGTCCCCGTGCGGGTCTCGCTCGGGCCGCCCGTGTAGCCGCCCGCGGTGAGCACCTCGCAGCCGCGCGGACGCGACGCGACGCCGCCGGCCTTGGTGGTGCAGCTCGGGTCGGGCACGGTGCCGGTGCGCTGCCTGGCCTTGGGGAAACGTTGCCACCACAGGTACAGGGCGGCGCTCACCGTGCCGTTCGCGGCGAAGCGGTAGGTGCCCAGGCGCACCCAGTTCTGCCGGGAGGCGGCCTGGAGATGGCCCTGCGAGACGACGAAGGTGGACTTGCCGCCCGGCAGCGCCGAGGCGGCGGTCTGGGCGGCGGCGGTGGTCGCGGCGGTGGCCGCGACAGCGGCTGTCACCGGTTGGACGGGGATAAGGGCGAGGGCGAGCACGAAGGAGAGGACTGCCGCTGCGGTACGCATGGGAGAGACTCCGTAGGGCTTGCGGGCGTTGGCTGATCGTCAACGGCCCACCGTATTCCGGCCTGACCGGATCTGTCCTCGAAACGCGGTCAGGAGGACCCTGACAGCGCTCGACGCCCGCCCGTGAAGCTAGGATGAGGACGTTTCCAGCACCGCGAGGAGGTTGATCATGTCGTTCCCACCGCCCGGCATGGTTCTCGGCGACGCCCCGGCGCGCACTTCCTCGCGGGGGGCCGCCACAGGCTGACCCTCTCCGCGTCGAAGTGCTTCTCATGGCCATCACTGGTTCGATCATGAGGAGCCCTGAGTGCTCGAGATCCGCTGGACCGAAGACGGCGAGGCCCGGTCGGCCCGCTGGCGTTCCGAGAACGGCTCGCCGCCGCCCGCGCGCGTGGTGATCGCCGACGAGCGCCTGGCCGCGGCCACGGCGTACCGGCTGGCCTGCGAGGGCACCGCGCTGCTGTGGCGCGGAGACTTCCACGCCGCACGCCGGCTGCTGCGCGCCATGGCCCGCCGCGCCGACCGCCACCCACCCAACCTCACCCCCACCCGTTCACCGCACCCTTCCCACACCCCCTCACCCGCCCCCTCGGCCCCCGCGTCCGCCTCTCCAATGGCGCCCGCGTCCGCCGCCTCACCCTCGCGCCCGGCGGACTCCCCGCCGGGCTCTGCGTCCGTCCCCTCACTGGCGCCCGCGTCCGCTCACCCGCCCGCGTCTTCGCTCGCGCAGGACTTCCACCAGTACCGGCGGGCCCGCTCCCAGCGGGCCGTCACGCTGGGCCGGTTGCTGGTGCCGCTCGACCCGGACCACAGCGTGCCCCTGCGGCGCGCCCCTGACGTGCGGGACGCCTGCGCGCAGGTCTACGGGCCCGCGACGGAGGCTTCGGTCGTCTCGCTGCGCGAGCTGCTGGGCATCGTCGGGGCGTACGAATGGCGCAGGCGCGGCGTCGAGGTGCCCGCCCTGAACGACCGCATCCATCCCCACTACGGCGTCTTCTCACCGGTGCGCGGCGAATACGTCGACCTGGTGGCCGCCGCTCCGCTGGTCTCGCGCGCGGGGGCGTTCGACATCGGCACCGGGACGGGCGTGCTCGCCGCGGTCCTCGCCCGCAGAGGCGTCGAGCGCGTCGTGGCCACCGACCGCGACCCGCGCGCCGTGGCCTGCGCCCGCGACAACCTGCGACGGCTGGAGCTGTCCGGGCGGGTCCACGTCCTGGACGCCGACCTCTTCCCGCCCGGACGCGCGCCGCTCGTCGTCTGCAACCCGCCCTGGCTCCCGGCCAAGCCCGTCTCGCCCCTCGACCACGCGGTCTACGACCCCGGGAGCCGCATGCTCCGCGGCTTCCTCGACGGCCTCGGCGAGCACCTGACACCGGAGGGCGAGGGCTGGCTGATCCTGTCGGACCTGGCCGAACGGCTGGGATTACGGACCCGTGCCGACCTGCTGTCCGCCTTCACGAGCGCGGGCCTACAGGTCGTGGACCAGCTCCACGCCCGACCACGACACCCACGCGCCTCCGACCAGACCGACCCCCTGCACGCGGCCCGCGCCACCGAGATCACCTCCTTGTGGCGCCTCCGCCGTACTTGACCCCCTCTCCACCCACACCCGGCCGGGCCGTCCGCCTGCGTCTGGCCGGGCCCTCCACCCGCGTCTGGGCCGCTTGCCCCGGCTGCCATGCGCGGTCGGGGGTTCGGGTGCGCGGAACCTTCACATGGTGTCCCTGGGATCTGCGAACTCGTCTGGTTGGGTGGGATCATGATCGACATTGATCCCGCCTCCCGTCCTGACCCGATCTCCTACCTCGACCACGTCGCCTCCACCGACGTCGGCAGGGGCTACAAGCGGCAGGTGCTCGAACTGCTGGACCTGCGGCCCGGGCAGACCGTGCTCGACCTCGGCTGCGGCCCCGGGACCGACCTCGCGGCCATGGCCGACGCCGTCGCCCCCGCCGGACGGGTGATCGGCCTCGACCGCAACTCGGCGATGGTCGCCGAGGCGGGCGCCCGTCTGGCCGGACGGCCCCAGGTCGAGGTGCGTTCCGGAGACGTGCACGAGCTGCCGGTCGCGGACGGGAGCATCGACCGGGCCCGTACCGACCGGGTCCTCCAGCACGTGGACGACCCGGCGCGGGTGCTGGCGGAGTTCCGCCGGGTGGCGCGTCCCGGGGCGCGGATCGTCATGGCCGAGCCCGACTGGGAGGGCATGCTCATCGACTCCCCACGCCCGGACGTCGGCCGGACGCTGGCCCGGTTCATCTCCACCGAGATGATCCGACACGGCACGCTAGGCCGCAGCCTGGCCCGGTTGTGCGAGGAGGCGGGCCTCACGGTGCGGTCGGTGGTGACGGTCGCGCCGGTCTTCCGCGACCTGGCCACCGCCGACCAGGTCCTCGGCCTGCGCCGCAACCTGGTCAGGGCCGTCGGCGCCGGATATCTCGAACCCGGCGCCGAGGAGTGGTTCGACGACCTGCGCTCCCGCCCCTTCCTGGCCTCGGCCCTGCTGTTCCTGGTGACGGCCGAAGTGGGCTGACTGCCGTGCCGTCCCTGGCGGTGGCCGGGGGGCGGCGAAGAAGGCCAGGGGCGGCGAGAAGCGGAGGGCCAGGGGTGGCGGAATGCGGAGGGCCGGGGGCGGCCAAGGGGAAGGGGCGAGGGTCAGGTGATGCGGAGCGGGAGGGTGCGGGGGCCGCGGACCTGGCCCGTCGCCCAGGTGACGGCGTCGGGGTCGGCGAGGGTGAAGGTGGGGATGCGCTGGAGCCAGACGTCGAGGGCGGTGCGGAGTTCCATGCGGGCCAGGTGGGAGCCGACGCAGCGGTGGATGCCGAGTCCGAAGGCGGCGTGGCGGTTGATGTCGCGGTCGATGCGGATGTCGGTGGGGTGGTCGAAGTGGTCGGGGTCGCGGTTGGCGGCGGGGAAGGAGAGCAGGACCCAGTCGTCGGCTTTCATGTCGACGCCGTTCCAGTGCATGTCGTGTTTGACGAGGCGGGCCATGGTGACGGGGGCGTAGGCGCGCAGGAACTCCTCCATGGCGGTGGGGAGCAGGGCGGGTTCGGCGACCAGGCGTTCGCGGTCGGCGGGGGTCTTGGCCAGGTGCCACAGGGACGCGCCGATCGCGCTCCAGGTGGTGTCGATACCGGCGATGAGCAGCAGCGCGATCGTGCCCGCCACGTGCCCGGCCTCCAGCTTGTGGCCGTACAGCTCGGCCTCGACCAGGTACGTCGTGAGGTCGTCGCGCGGATGGGCCACGTGGTCGCGGATCTGGTCCAGCAGGTAGTCGAAGAGCCGTCCCATGTTGGCGGTCCGCTGCTCGGGCGGCAGGTTGACGCCTTCGAGGGCGTTCTCGATGAACTCGCGGAAGCGCGGGCCGTCCTCGGGCGGGAAGCCCAGCATGTCGGCGATCACCCGCATCGGGATGTGCTGGGCGTAGTCGCGGGCGGCGTCCACGACGTCCTGGCCCTCCAGGCCGTCGATCAGCTCGTGGCAGAGCGCCCGCGTCGACGCCTCCCGCCTGGCGACCGCCGTCTTGGTGAAGGCCGGCAGCAGCAGCTTGCGCGCGTCGTGATGGAAGGGCGGGTCGGACGAGATCGGCGGCGTGCCGCCCACCGGCGCGCTCTCCAGCGGCGGCCGGAAGTTGCTCATGATGATCGAGCGTGAGGAGAACCGCTCGGTGTCGTAGGCGACGGCCGCGACGTCCGCGTAGCGGGTGGGCAGCCAGCCGCCGCCGAACCGGTCGGTGTGCGCGATCGGGCAGCGCCGCCGCAGGTCGTCCTGGATGGGGTACGGGTCGGCGGCCCACTCCGGCTCCAGGTGGGAGAAGTCGGTGGCCCAGTCCGAGACCGGGCCGGTGACGATCTCGCTGCGGGTGCCGATCTCCTCGTCGTCGCCGGGCTCGCCGAAGCCCTTGACGAAGCGCTCGTCCACGCTCATGTCACGCCTCCCCGAGCAGGTCGATCGCCCGCTCCGGGCAGTTGGAGACGGCCAGCCGCGCCGTGCGCTCCTGGCCGGGCGGCACCTGGCCGTCGCGCAGGACCGTTCCGTAACCTTCGTCGTCCTCGCCGAACAGGTCGGGGGCGAGGTCGTAGCAGCGGCCATGTCCCTGGCAGCGCTCGGGGTCGATCTGTACTCTCACGGCGTTCCTTCGTGCGGTGGGGCGGGGGAGAGGGCGGCGACGACGCGGATGAGCAGCCTGGCCCACTCCTCCTCGTCCACCTGGTGGGGGTCCGGGGCGATGAGCGCGCTGCCCATCGCGAGCAGGAGGCAGAAATGGGCGATCGCCTCCGGTGACAGCGCCTGGTCCAGCTCGCCGCCGTCCTGGCCGGCGCGGACCAGGCCGGCCAGCCAGCGGGCGCGCTCGCCGACGTAGTCGCGCATGGGGAGGGCCACGTCCTCGTCGCGGCGGGCGGCGACCAGCGCCTCGACGATGAGGTCGCCGCCGGCGTCCAGGGGGCGGGGGAGCCGGCGGCCGGCGGCGACGAGCAGGTCGGCGACCGGCCGATCGGGGTCGTCGGCGAACAGGCCGGCCAGCAACTGCCGCCCGTGCGCGCCCAGCGCGGCCACGAGCAGGCCGGCCTTGGAGCCGAAGTGGGCGTACAGGGCACCGTTGCTCACCCCCGCCGCGGCGGCGATGTCGGCGACACGGGTGCCGTCGTAGCCGCGCCTGGCGAAGACGTCCGCGGCGGCGCGCAGCAGGCGTTCCCGCGTCTCGGCGGCGGTGACGCCGGCGATACGTCCCATGGACGAATTAAAAGATCGTTCATTTCATACGTCAAGAGCAGCCCCCTATCCCGTGATCGGCGCCTTCACCACCAGCACCTCCTCTCCCGCCGCGCCGCTCAGCCGGACCGACAGCTCCCACACCCCGGCCATCGGGAACAACTCGCCCTCGGCCACGTAACGGCCCGCCTGGCGCGGATCGGCGGTGATCTCCGGGGTGGCGTGGCCCATGCCGGGCATCACCGTCGACAGCGCCACCGTGTGCGGGTCGCCGGCGGTCACCCGCACCTCGGCCGTGACGCGGCCCGTCGTCGGCCTCGGGATCAGGACCGTGACGGCGTACCGCTCGCCGGTGCTGGTGAGGGTGAGCGGGCCGGGCGCCGAGCCGCGCACGTACAGGAACACCGCCAGGGCCGCCGCGAGCAGGGCGGCGACGGCCAGGATCCGCCTCATCCGAGAGCCTCCGCGACCTCGACGGTGAAGGGGACGGTGACGATCCGGTCGCCGGCCGCGTACTGCGCCCAGGCCAGGTAGCGGCCCGGCGCCGGGAAGCTGAACGTGAAGCGCAGCCGCGGCGCGGGCGCGCCCATCTCGTGCACGTGGCCGAGGAACGCGCCGTCCTGGCTGCGCACGATCAGGTGCCCCGACATGCCCAGCCACTGCCGCGGCGTGACGTCGAGACCCACCTCGATCGCCGCCGGACGCCCCGCGACCGGCACGGACGGCCGCACCACCGGCGTGCCCCCGCCGCCGCGGGCGGTACGGGCGGCGGGGCGGCCACCGCGTGCCCGGCGACCCGGAACTCGCCGTCGATCAACTGGCCGCCGGAGTCCTCGCGCTCCAGCTCCGCGTAGGCCAGGAACCGGCCCGGCCGGTCGGCGCGCAGCCGGACCTCCAGCCGTCCCGGCGCGGTGCGCAGCGGGTGCAGGTGCCGGAAGTAGGCGCCGTCCTCGCTGGTGACCACCAGGTGGGCGAGCGCCTCGTGGTGCAGGACGAGGTCGTCCACCGGATGCCCGGTCGAGCCGTCGGTCAGGTCGAGGCGCAGCGTGAACTCCTCGCCGGCCGCCGGACGTGCCGGGACGGTCGTCACCCGTCCCCGCGCGAAGGGCCGTCCGAGGGCCGGCGCGCTCACCGCCGGCGCGGCGCCGTCCGGCGGCGGAGGCGGGAGGGAAGGCTCGAACACCACGACCATCGCGGCCACCGTCACCGCGGCCGCCGCGCCCCCGGCCAGCAGCATCGCCGGGGTCCTGCGCGACAGGGCCCCGGTGAGCAGGCCGCCCACCAGCAGCAGCCCGGCGACCAGCAGGCCGCCGTAGATCAGGAACTCGCCGGCGGAGCCGCGGTCCACCAGGACGCGGAACGGCAGCACGGCGACCTCGCCCCCCGCCGTCAGCCTGAGCTCGTGCGGCCCGGTGCGCTCGACCGTGAGCTTGACGTACCGGGGGTGGCGGACGGCTGCGCGGTGGCCGTCGCCTTGTGGCCGTCCTCGACCGAGCGCACCTCCAGGCCGATCGGCGGCCCGGTCGCCGGCTCGTAGGCGATCACACCTATCAGCAGCGGCCCCGGCACCCGCGAGGTGCCCCTGATCACGACCGTGAGCTCGGCGCCGGCGATGGTCTGGGCGAAGCGCAGGTCCGCACCGGCCGTGACGTTGTGGGCCGCGGCCGGGGCGGCGCCCGCGAGCAGGAGTACGGCGACGAGACAGAGAACCCGGAGCGGCCGGATCATGCCCGTCCGGCGTCGGCCGCGTCCGCGGGGAGCGCGTTCGGCAGGAACAGCGCCCCGAGCGCCAGGCCGATCAGCCCGGCCACCACCGGCGCGCCGGTCCACAGCTCGGGCACCGTGGGCAGGCCGCCCCCGGCCGCCGAGGCGACCCCGATGTAGAGCGACCAGGTGACGAAGGCCGACAGCCCGGCGAACGCCCAGTAGGCGCCCCGCCGCGCGCCGGACGGACGCAGCAGGCGGATCAGCACGTCGCTCGCCAGGCCCGCGGCGACGAACGTGAGCAGGGTCGGCGCGTTCTCGAACGCCGTCTGCGCACCCGGCATCAGGACGGCGATCGTGTACATGACGGTCACCGCGCCGAACGGCAGGTTCCACCGCCGGGCCACCAGCAGCACCGGGGCGAGCAGAACGACGTTGCTGATGACCATGGAGGTGGCCAGATGCCCGGCGCCGGGCCCGTCCGCGTTGGAGAACGCCTCGACGACGTGCGCGGAGCGGTACTGCAGGGCGTCGCCGTACGACAGGAACAGCGACACCAGCGTGGCCGCGAACGCGAGCCCGGCCAGCGCCGGGAACAGCCGCCAGAGGGAGGGCCGGACGCCCACGTCGGGGGCGTTCCAGGCCGAGCGCAGCGGCGTGGTGATGATGAGCAGCATGGTCACGATCAGCCCCAGGTGCGACGGGCTGAACAGGATGTCGACGCTCGTCTCGATGCCGAGCACGGTGTGCCAGGTCATGTCGGCCAGCCCGAAGAGCGCGAACGCCGGGATGGCGACCAGCCCGGCCAGATAACCCTGGGGAACGGCCGCGACTCCCTGCCGGCCGAGCCGCACGTTGCGGAACACCTGCCAGATGATCCAGCCGGACACCGCCGCGAACCCGGAGTAGAACGCCGCGTGCCACGGCGTGAAGAACGTCTCCAGGTCGCTGCGATTGGTGTGCGCCCAGGCGTCGATCATCAGTCCGACGCCGAACCAGACCCCCAGCAGCGCCGTGACGAGATCCGCCCGGAGCGGGACCCATCCGCGCGGCTCCCCAGAGTCCGCAAGTAATCGCCGTACGCCCGCGTTGGCCTCTGCCACTTCGCGTCTCCCTTCTTCCATGATCGGATACTTCCAGAAGCCGCGAAGTGGCGGAAAGCCCAAGATCACCATCGCCGAGCGGCCACGGGCCACCGCCCGTGGCCGCCAGTCTCGCCGACGGCCGCCGGATGTGCGCGACGGCCGGGGCCTCACGCGGAAGCCGGGCGCTGCCCGGCCACCACCAGGTGCAGCCCGTGGGGGAGCGGCTCGGTGCGGGCGACGTGCAGCCCCGCGGCTCCCAGCAGGCTCTCGACCTCGGTCAGCGTGCGTTCCTGGCCGCCGCTGAACAGCGTGAGCATCTTCATGTCCAGCGCGACCGCCGACGTGGGCGAGCGGTGCGGGTCGTCGTCGAGGACGGCGTCCACGATCCACAGCTCGGCGCGGCCGTCCATCAGGGCCGCGAGCCGCGCCAGCAGCTTGGCGGCCTGCTCGTCGGGATAGTTGTGCAGGATGTTGCCCAGCAGGTACAGGCCAGCCCGGGGCAGCGGGTCGGTGAACATGTCGCCCTCGGCCACCGTGATGCCCGCCCGCCCGTCCAGGTGGCGGCGGGCCTGGGCGGCCACCTCGGGCAGCTCGAACAGCACGCCGCGCAGCCGCGGGTGGGCCGCCAGGATCGTGGCCAGGACGATGCCGGTGCCGCCGCCGATGTCGGCGACCGTGTCCACGCCGGTCACGTCCTGCTCGGCGAGCGCGCGGGCCACGGTGACGCTGCGGGTGGCCATGAACTCGTTGAACAGGGCGCCGGCCGCGGGCCGGGCGCTCAGCCAGGCGTAGGGGGAGTCCACCTGGTGCAGCTCCAGCGCGGCGGGCTCGCCCCTGGTGATCGTCCGGTGCAGCAGGTCGGCCGAGTCGCGCCACAGCTCCTCGCCCCACATCAGCGCGGCGGGGGCCAGCGAGTCGTCCCGGCCGCTGGTGAGCAGGTCGCCCTCGCCGGTGAGCAGGTAGCGGCCGCGGGCGTCCCGCTCGACCAGCCGCAGGTGCTCCAGCGCCCGCAGCAGGCGGCCCAGCAGCAGCTCGTCCGGACGGCCGGTGCCGCCCGCGGAGATCTCGTCGGCCAGCTCGTGCACGGCGCACGGCCCGGCGGCCAGCAGGTCGAAGACCGACAGCCGCAGGGCGGCGCGGACGGCGGCGTACAGGATGAAGTCGTCGATCAGGCGCAGCACCCGCGCCCGCTCCGGCGTCTCGCTCATGGGTTCCCCTTCCCCGACTCCCAGGCCGGCCGGACGATCATGCTCTCGGCCCGCAGCGGCGCGGGCAGGTAACCGAACCTCACCATGGTGTCCACCACCGACTGCAGCCCTTCGGGCTCCAGCGCGGCGGGGAACGTGCCGAGCGTGATCGTCGGCAGCACCTCACGCGGGATCTTCGTGTACGTGCCCAGCACCCCGGTGACCAGCCTCCGGTCCCGCGCGTCGAGCTGGGCGTGCGCCATGGCCCGCTGGAACCCGGCGACGGCCCGGGGATGCGCGGCGGCGTACGAGGCGGTCGTGGCCCACCCCGCGATCGGCCACCCGGCGGGCACGTTCGCCATGGCGTCGCCCAGCGACCGGCCGCCCTGCCGGCGGTAGGTGGTGATGAACGGCTCGGTCATCCAGGCCACGTCCACCGCGTGCGCGGCCAGCGCGGCCGGCATGTCGGGCAGGGGGATCTCCTTGAACGCGACGTCGTCCGCGGACACCCCGGCCGCGTCGAGCACGGTCTCGGCGCTCAGCGTGCCGACCGAGCGCAGCGTGGCCACCGCGACGCTCTTCTTCGCGCCGCCGGAGCGCCGCAGGTCGCGCGGGCTGCTGATCGGGCTGCCGGGCGCCACGAAGAGCTGGAACGCGCCCGGCGCGGCGTGGTAGGCGTCGGCGACCAGCTTCAGCCGCCCCGGCTCGCGCCGCTGGTACAGGAACGCCGTCACGTAGTTGACCAGCCCGAACTCCAGGGCGCCGCCCTTCATCCGGTCGATCGCCGGGCCGCCGCCCTGCACGGTCACCGGCTCGGCCGACAACCCCTCGGCCGCGAAGTAGCCGCGGTCGCGGGCGAGGTAGACCAGCGCGCTGTCGGGGATCGGGATGACGCCGATCCTGATCTTCTCCGGCGGCGCGCCCGATCCGGTCGCCCGCGGGCCGCCGGGCGCGGCCCCGCCGCAGGCCGCGACCAGGGCGGCCAGGGCGGTGAGCAGGAACAGCAGTAGGGGACGTAATCGTCTCACGGTTCTCCCTTCGAGGTCCGCCGCCGGCCCTCGCTCCCGCTGGCGGCCTGAACACAGGTCGGAACCAACGTCCTTGAGTGCACCATCGGGAGGCCCGCCTTGCAACGCCCGGTCAGAACGGGATGGCCGCCGTGTCAGAAGCGCGCCCGGCTGTTGACCCCGGGTCCCGGCCCGGAAGACCGTCCGGGAGAAATATTCGCTTCCCTCGATGCCGCAGCTCACCGAGCCGGGCAACATGCCGCCGCCGTACGGGCAGGACGGGCTGGTGCCGGCCGACACCACCCTGCGGCAGACCGTCCGCGTCTTCCGCGGTCCGGACGGATGAGAAGATCGAGAGTGCTCCGAATCGCAGAAGCAGTACTCGCGAGATTACCGGCGCCGCTGCAGGCGCTCGTGCTGAGGCACCGTGAACTGCTGAAGTTCGCGGTGGTCGGCGGAGCGACGTTCGTGGTGGACAACGCGGTGTTCTACGGGCTGAAGCTGACCGTCCTGGAACCGAAGCCGGTGACCGCGAAGATCATCGCGGTGCTCGTGGCGACGATCGTGTCCTACGTGCTCAACCGCGAGTGGTCGTTCCGGCTCAGGGGCGGTCGCGAGCGCCGTCATGAGGCGGGGCTGTTCTTCCTGGTCAGCGGCATCGGTCTGGTGCTCAGCTCGGCGCCGCTGTGGATCTCCCGGTACGTGTTCCGCCTGGAGGTCCCCGACGTGAGCGTGGCGGCCCAGGAGATCGCCGACTTCGTGAGCGCGCAGCTGGTCGGCACGCTGATCGCCATGGTGTTCCGCTTCTGGGCGCTGCGGAAGTGGGTCTTCCCCGACGAGAAGACCCACCCCGTCGGCGTGCGGCCGGCTGCCGTCCCCCGGTACCACGGACGCCGCACCCTGCCGGTGGCCAAGCGCAAGCCCCGCAGGTCCGGCGTCCGGCAGGGGCAGCGGTAGGGAAGGCGCAGCAGTAGGAAGGGTCAGCGGTAGGCGGCGGCCTGGAGGGTGTAGAGGTCGGCGTAGAGGCCGTTGAGCGCCATGAGCGCCTGATGGTCGCCCTGCTCGGTGACCTTGCCGTGGTCGAGGACGTAGATCCGGTCGGCGTAACGCACGCTGGCCAGGCGGTGGGTGATGAGCAGGACGGTGCGGCCCTCGGAGTGGTCGCGGATGCGCTCGAACAGGGCGTGCTCGGCGCGGGCGTCGAGTGCCGCCGTGGGCTCGTCGCAGATGAGCAAATCGGCGTCGCGGTGGAAGCCCCGGGCCACCGCGATGCGCTGCCACTGGCCGCCGGACAGCTCGCAGCCGTCCTTGAAGCGGCGGTCGAGCAGCGTGCGGTAGCCGTGGGGCAGGCCCGCGACCACCTCGTCGGCGCCGGCGACCGAGGCGGCCGCGACCAGGGCGGGCTCGCCCTTGTCGGTGCCCATGGTGATGTTGTAGCGGGCGGTGAGCGGCCAGCGGGTGTGGTCCTGGGCGATGACGGCCGTGCGCAGGCGCAGGTCGTCGGGGGGCACGTCGGCCAGGTCGACGTCGTCCCAGGAGACGGTGCCGGTGTCGGGCTCGTACAGGCCGGACAGGATCTTGGCCAGGGTGGTCTTGCCGGAGCCGTTCTCGCCCACGAACGCGATGACCTCGCCGCGCTTGATCTCGACCGTCACCCCGCGCAGCGCCGGCTGGTCGGCGCCCGGGTAGGTGAACGTCACGTCGTCGGCCACGATGCGCTCGAACCCCTCGGGCACGGCCGCGGAGCGGGAAGAGGGCACGCGGCGCTCGGCGTCGGCGCAGAACTGGAGGAAGTCGGTGAAGTAGAGGCCGTCCTCGTAGAGGCGGTTGGTGGCGTACAGGAGGTTGGCCAGCGAGGACTGGCCGGTCCTGATGGCCAGCACCGCGGTGCCCGCGACGGCGAGCGGGATCGCCGCCACGGCCAGCAGCACGCCCAGCGCGACGTAGACCAGCGCGGTGCCGAGGCCGCCCAGGGCCTCGCCGACCAGGCCGGCCAGGGTCTGGCGCCTGGCCAGGGTGAGCAGCACCTCCTGCTCGGCCCTGGCGACGGCGTCGTACATGCGCAGCAGGAAGCCGCGCATGGTGAACGAGCGCACTTCGGCCGCGGGCTCGCGGTCGGCCAGCAGCTCGGCGATGATCCACTTGCGCCGGCGGGCGGGGATGAGCGAGTACATCGTCGAGTAGCGCATACGGGCGCCGCGCACGGTGGCCCACGCGTCGGGCAGCACGGCCAGCAGCAGCAGCGGCAGCAGCACCGGGTGGAGCACGCCCAGCACGCCGGCCGCCGCCGCGATGCCGACGGTCGCGGTGACGACGTTGATGGCCGAGCTGACCACCGCGCTCGCCACGCTGACGCCGCGGATGTTGGCGCGTTCGAGGCTGTCGTGGAACTCCGGGTCGTCGTAGGCGACCAGCTCCACCTGGCTGGTCAGGCCGTAGAGGCGTTCCTCGGTGTGGCGGGAGATCTGCGGGGTCAGGCGTGACTGCGCCCAGCCCGCGCCGGCCTGCACCACCGTGCGCAGCACGGCGGCCGCGCCGACCAGGGCCAGGCTGGGCAGCGCGGCCAGCACGCGGTCGGGGGTCGGGCCCTCGCTGAACAGGGCGCTCAGCACGCCGGTGGTGGCCAGCAGGCCGAAGGCGGTGAAGACGCCGCCGAGGAGGTTGAGCGCGATGGTGGCCACGGTGTCGCGGGGGCCGGCCCGCCAGGACATGCGCATCGCCTGGGTCACGAGCGAGGGCAGGCGCCTGGCGATGGTCAGGAAGCCGACCTCGGCCATCTTGTCGTTGTGGGCGTACCAGTCGGAGACGGTGATTTCACCGAGTTCCAGAGGCTCATCGGGCATGCGCTGAGTGTGCGGACGGGCACCGACGGTTTCCGCCGCTTCGCGCGGCCGGGTGACAGGACGGTGGCCCGTGCGCCACCCGCCTGTCCATGGCCCGCCAGGCAAAGACGCACGGGCGGCGGCGTGTCCCGGTCGCCCTGGCGGGCGCGGGCACGATTTCATGTCCCCCGGTCACTCCACGTAACCGGAACGACACAGGGGACGGAATGCGAAGAATCACGGGGTTCGCGGTCGCGTGCGCGGTCGCCATGAGCGTCACCCAGCCCGCCTGGGCGGCCCCGCGGGAGGAGGTCCACATCACCCGGTACCTGGGGGAGCAGCGGCTGCCGTACCTGACGCAGTTCGACGGCACCACCGTCGGCGGGGTGTCGGGCATCGACCGCGACCCGCGCACCGGCGCCTGGTACCTGATCTCCGACGACCGCTGGCGCTACGGTCCCGCCCGCTTCTACACCGCCCGCCTGGACATCGACCGGGACTCGGGCGCGTTCACCGGCATCAGCCTGACCGGGGTGACCACGCTGACCAGGCGGGACGGCACCCCCTACCCCGGCTACGGCAAGCCCGGCTCGGCCGACCCCGAGTCCATCAGGTACGACCGCTGGTCCGGCCGCCTGCTGTGGGGCGACGAGGGCGACCGCCCGGACGCCGGCCACCCCGGCCTGCCGCTGGCCGCCTCCGGCGTGCGCGCCGCCGACCTCCAGGGCCGGCACCTGGGCGACCTGCGCCTGCCGGGCAACCTGCGCCTGACCACCACCGAGCACGGCCCGCGGCGCAACGCCGGTTTCGAGGGCCTGGCCGTCACCGCCCGCCGGATCACGGCGATGACCGAGGGGCCGCGGTACGAGGACGGCGAGCCGTCCACGGTCCGGCGCGGCGCGCCCGCCCGGCTCACCGTGTGGGACCGGCGGGGTGTCCCGCGCGGCCAGTACGTCTACCCCGTCGACGCGCTGCCGGCCGCGCCGGTGCCGCCCACCGGGGAGTCCGACAGCGGGGTCTCGGAGATCCTGCCCATCGACGACCACCGCTACCTGGCCCTGGAGCGCTCCTGGATCGAGGGCGTCGACTACAAGGTCAAGCTGTACGAGATCGACGTGACGGGCGCGACCGACGTGCTCGACCAGGACGACCTGAGCGCGGGATACCGGCCGGTGAGCAAGCGGCTGGTCTACGACCTGGGCGACTTCCGGCCGCCGGTGCAGAACCTGGAGGCCATGTCGTGGGGGCCGCGCCTGGCCAGTGGGGAGTGCACACTGGTGATCGGCTCGGACGACAACTTCAGCAGGAACGAGGTCAGCCAGTTCACGGCCTTCGCCGCCACGGGCTGCCCCTGACACCCCGCCGCCGGTCCGGCCCCGCGTAGCCGGGGCTCGTACCGGCGCCGGTCCGGCCCCGCGCCCGCGAGGCCCGGACCGAGGGTGGCGGATATATACGTATTGGAATATTTTCCCGGGAAAGCATTATGGCTACGCTCGACAGCCATGACTCTCCTGAAGCCCGCACGCCGGGTGGCCGCCGCTCTGGCGCTCGCGCTCGCCGCCGGGTTAACCGCGGCCGTCCCCGCGCACGCGCGCGAGGCGGCCCCGCCGTCCGCCGGCACCGTCCTGCGCGGGCTGGACCTCGACCGCGCCACCGTGCTCGACCTGCAACGCGCCATGGACCGCGGCCGCTTCGACGCGGTGACGCTGACCCGCTTCTACCTCGACCGCATCCGCGCGGTGGACCCGCTGCTGCACGCGGTCGTCCAGACCAACCCCGGCGCGCTGGGCGAGGCCGAGCGCAGCGACCGGCGCCGCCGCCGGGGCGCGCACGGGCCGCTGGAAGGCGTCCCGGTCCTGCTCAAGGACAACATCGACACCGCCGCGCCGCTCCGCACCACCGCCGGCTCGCAGGCGCTGCTCGGCGCCCGGCCGGCCGCGGAGGCGTTCCTCGTCCAGCGGTTGCGGGCGGCCGGCGCGGTGATCCTGGGCAAGGCCAACCTGTCGGAATGGGCGAACTTCCGCTCCAGCCCGTCCTCCAGCGGGTGGAGCGCGGTCGGCGGACAGACCAACAACCCCTACGTCCTTGACCGCAACCCCTGCGGGTCGAGCAGCGGCTCGGCGGTCGCCGCCGCCGCCACCCTGGCCGCCGTCACCATCGGCACCGAGACCGACGGCTCGATCGTCTGTCCGGCCGGGATCAACGGCGTGGTCGGCATCAAGCCCACGCTCGGGCTGGTCAGCCGGGCCGGCGTGGTGCCGCTCTCGGCCCGGCAGGACACCGCCGGGCCCATCACCAGGAACCTCACCGACGCCGCCGCCGTGCTCTCGGTCATCCAGGGCCAGGACCCGCGCGACCCGGCGACCGTCCCGGGCGGCGACCGCGACTACCTCAGGGCCCTGCGTCCCGGCGCGCTGAACGGCGCCCGCGTCGGCGTGTGGCGCTCGGTCGCGGGTGACAACCAGGAGGTGCGCGCCGCCCTTGACGCCACGGTCGCCACCCTCAAGGCCCGCGGCGCGACCGTGGTGGACGTCGAGCTGGAGGGCATGGACCAGGCCGGCGAGGCCGAGTTCCCGGCGCTGCTGACCGAGTTCAAGCACGACCTGAACGCCTACCTGGCCGCCACCCCCGGACGGCACCCCGCCGACCTGGCCGGGCTGATCGACTTCAACCGGCGGCACGCCGGGACCGAGCTGCGGTACTTCGGCCAGGAGATCTTCGAGCAGGCGCAGGCCACCACCGGCGACCTGGACGACCCCGCCTACCGCGCCCTCCGCGACAAGGCCACCACGCTGGCCCGCCGCGCGATCGACTCGGCGATGGCCGACGGCCGCCTGGACGCGCTGCTCGCCCCCACCAACCACGCGGCCTGGCTGACCGACCTGACCAAGGGCGACGACTTCACCGGCTTCGTCTCCTCCTCCGCGCCCTCGGCGATCTCCGGCTACCCGGCCGTCACCGTCCCGGCCGGGTACGCCAGGGACGTCCTGCCGCTCGGCGTCACCTTCTTCGGCGGGCGTTTCTCCGAGCCGTCCCTGATCGCCCTCGGATACGCCTTCGAGCAGGCCACTCAGGTCCGCAAACCGCCGGGATACCTGCGCACGCTGCCCTGAGCGGCCCGGCGGCGGGCTACGGTAGGGACGACGGTCACGACGGGAGGGAGGCGAGGTGCGCACCAGGCTGCCCGCCGCGCTGCTTCTCGTCCTGTCGTGGCTGCTCCCGGCGACGGGCCATGCCCAGGTCGCCGCCCAGGTTGCCGCCCAGGCCGTCACACAGGCCGTCACACAGGTCACGGCGATCCAGGCGGCGGCCGACCGGCCCGCCGTCGCCAAGCTCGGCTCCACACCGCCGCCGCCTCCGCTCGCGCAGGTCAGGCAGGCGGGGCACGACCAGGCCGGGCCCGGCGGGCAGGCGTTGCCCGCCGCGGCCCCGGCCCGGCTTCTCCACGTCTGGTCGGCCGTCGTACGGCGGCCCGCCCTCCGCGCCGCCGCCGACCGCCCCAGGGGCGCGGCGGCGGCGCGCGCGCCTCCCTCCACGGTGCTCTGAAGATCCCTCTTCCGCACACCTGAGCCTGTGGAGGCCTCATGTCACGTGCGCCCATGTGGCGCGCGCTGGCGGCGTTCGCCGTCATCGCGACCTCGATCATCCTGTCCCTCACCGCCACGCCACGCCTCGGCCTCGACCTGCGCGGTGGTACCCAGCTCGTCTTCGAGGCCAGAGACTCCCCGACGGTCAAGGCCGACTCCTCGGCCACCGACCGCGCCCTCGACGTGCTCCGTCGCCGGGCGGACGCGCTGGGGGTCGTCGATCCCACCCTGGCCCGCTCCGGCGAGAAGCGGATCATCGTCGAGCTGCCCGGCGTGCTCGACCCGAGCAAGGCGGCCGAGGTCATCGGCCGCACCGCCCAGCTCGCCTTCCATCCGGTCACCGGCCCGGGCAAGGCCGGGGACGCCACCGCGCTGCCCGACGAGAGCGGGAGCCCGCTCGCGCTCGGCCCGGTGGCGATCAGCGGCGACGGCGTCAGCGACGCCACCGAGCGCAGCGACCCGCAGCGCGGGCCCGGCTGGTCGGTCACGGTCGACTTCCGCGACGCCGACGCCTGGCAGCGGATGACCGGCGAGGCCGCCTGCCAGCCGGCCGGCGACCCGAAGCGGCGCGTCGCCATCGTGCTCGACAAGAAGATCATCTCTTCGCCGCAGCTCGACCCGTCCGTGCCGTGCGGCGCCGGCATCCCCGGCGGCAACACCGAGATCACCGGGTCCTTCACCCACGAGGAGGCCCGCGACCTGGCCGTGCTGATCAAGGGCGGCGCGCTGCCCGTGCCGCTCGACCTGGTCGAGCAGCGGACGGTCGGCCCCACGCTGGGCGCCGACGCCATCGAGGCCAGCGTCAAGGCCGCGATCGCCGGGCTGGTGCTGACCGCCCTGTTCATCATCGTGATCTACCGCCTGTCCGGCCTGCTCGCCGCCATCGCGCTCACCTGCTACGGCCTGATCTCCTACGCCGCGCTGGTCGCGATGGGCGCGACGTTCACGCTGCCCGGACTGGCCGGGTTCGTGCTGGCCATCGGCATGGCGGTCGACGCCAACGTGCTCGTCTTCGAACGCGCCAGGGAGGAGTACGGCCTGGCTCCGGCCCGCGGCCTCGCCCCGGCCCTGAACCGGGGGTTCAAGAACGCCTGGAGCGCCATCGCCGACTCCAACGTCACCACGCTCATCGCCGCCGCGCTGCTGTTCGGGCTGGCCTCCGGGCCGGTCAAGGGGTTCGGCGTGACGCTGGCGATCGGCGTGCTGGCCTCGCTGGTGTCGGCCATGCTGATCACCCGCGTGCTCACCCAGGCCGTCATCGGCCGGATCGGGCCGCGCCTTTCGGGCCTGGCCTCGCCGGGCGCCGTCCGGACGTGGCTGGCCCGCCGCGACCCCCAGCTCATGAAGGCCAGGAAGGTGTGGCTGGCGGTCGCGGGCGGCCTGGTCGTCGCGGCGCTGGCCGGGCTGTTCACCCGCGGCCTGGACTTCGGGGTCGAGTTCACCGGCGGCCGGCTCGTGGAGTTCGGCACCTCCAGGCCGGTCGAGGCCGACACGGCCCGGCGGCTCGTGAGCGAGGCCGGCTATCCGGGCGCGGTCGTGCAGACCGCCGCCGACGGCGTGACCGTGCGGGCCGGGCAGCTCGACCCGGCCAAGGTCCAGGCCGCGCTGGAGGGGCAGGGCGCCGAGGTGAGCAAGCGGCGCGACGAGTTCATCGGCCCCACGCTGGGCGAGGAGCTGCGCCGCAACGCCGTCATCGCGCTCGGCGTGGCCGTGGCGGCGCAGCTCCTCTACCTGGCGGTGCGCTTCCGGTGGACGTTCGGCACGGCGACCGTGCTGGCGCTGCTGGTGGACCTGGCCGTGGTGATCGGGCTGTTCGCCTGGCTCGGCAAGCCGGTGGACGGCGTGTTCCTCGCCGCGATGCTGACCGTGGTCGGCTACTCGGTCAACGACAAGGTGGTGGTGTTCGACCGGGTGCGCGAGTTGTGGGCCGCCCGCCGCACCGCGCCGCTGGCCGAGGCGGTGAACACGGCGATCCTGCAGACCGTGCCGCGGACCGTCAACACCGGGCTCGGCGCGCTGTTCGTGCTGGTCGCGCTGGCCGTCTTCGGCGGCGACTCGCTGCGTGACTTCGCGATCGCGCTGGTCACCGGCATCGTCGTGGGCACGCTGACGTCGTCGTTCGTGGCCGGCCCCGCGGCCATCGGCCTGGCCCGGTACGACCGCCGCCCGGCCCCCCAGCCGCCCGCGCCCAAGGCCGCCCGGCGGCCCCGCGAGGGCTCGGGAGCCGTGTTGTGACCGGCGCCGCGGGCCCGCCTCGCGCGGGCGGGCCCGCGGCGTCGCAGGTCAGAGCCGGGCGAGCCAGTCCAGGAGGATGGCGTTGACCTCCTCCGGGCGTTCCTGCTGGATCCAGTGGCCGCAGTCGTCCAGGAGACGGGAGGAGACCAGGCCGGGCAGGGTGGTGGGGAAGGCGTCGATCGCGCCGGAGAGCCACCGGGTCGTGGCGTCCTGCGCGCCGCCGACGAACAGCGAGGGCTGGACGATCGGCGCGCCGTCGTGGGGTTCGAGGTCGGCCCAGTCGCGGTCCATGTTGCGGTAGCGGTTCAGCCCGCCGGTCAGGCCGGTGCGCTCGAACTCGGCCGCGTAGAAGTCGAGGTCGGCCTCGCTCAGCCAGCCGGGCAGCGTGCCGTCGGCCGGGAACCGGTCGCGCAGCCTGCCGCCCGGGGCCACGAACAGCGGGTGGGGCGCGTCCTCGCCCGGCATGGTGTCGGCGGACAGGGCCGCGTACGTGCCCGCCAGCCAGCCCCGGACGTCCGGCTCGATCTCGGCCTCGGCCCGGCCGGGCGTCTGGAAGTAGCTGACGTAGAACTCGTCCGTCCCGCCCATGGTGGCGAACACCTCGGTGGGCCGCGGCCCGCCGCGCGGCGTGTACGGCACGCTGAGCATGGCGACCGCGCGGAAGACGTCCGGCCGCAGCAGGGCGCTGTGGGCCGCGATCGAGGAGCCCCAGTCGTGGCCGACGATCACCGCCGTCCGCTCGCCCAGCGCCCGCACCACCGCCACGCCGTCCTCGACCAGCTCGGTCATCCGGTACGCGGCCACGTCCGCCGGCTTGGACGAGCGGCCGTAGCCGCGCACGTCGACCGCCACCGCCCGGTACCCGGCGGCGGCCAGCGCCGGGAGCTGGTGCCGCCAGGAGTACCAGGACTCGGGGAAGCCGTGCACCAGCAGCACCAGCGGCCCCTGCCCCGCCTCCACGAGATGGACGCGGCCGGCGGGGGAGGGCACCAGGCGGTGGACGCCCTCGGCGACCGGGGTGGGCTGCGACATCGATCCTCCACGCACATGAGTCCAAACCTGTCACCAGGATCATGCGCGGCCCGTGCCGCCGCCCGCCAACTCCGTTGCCGTTTCGGCAAACCCTGCGTTAAAGGTCGGTGGCGATGATCTTCTCGATGTTCCGCTCGGCCAGCGCCGTGATGGTGACGAACGGGTTCACCGTGGTGTTGCCCGGGATCAGCGAGCCGTCGATGACGTACAGGCCGGGGTGGCCGGTCAGGCGGCCGTAGTTGTCGGTGGCCCTGTTCAGCACCGCGCCGCCGAGCGGGTGGTAGGTGAGGTGGTCGCCCCAGATCTTGTACACGCCGAACAGGTCGGTGCGGTAGATCGTCCCCTCCTTGGCGTTGATCTTGTCGAAGATCGTCTTGGCCATGTCGATGGACGTCTGCTTCCAGGCGGTCTGCCAGCTCAGGTCCACCTTGCCGGTCGCGGCGTTCCAGGAGAACTGCGCGCGGCGCGGGGTGTTGGTGATCGACAGGTAGAACGAGGCGTACGTCTCGATCCCGGTCGGCAGCGGCGCCACCTCGGCGAACGCACCCCCGGCCGTCCAGTTGTCGATGCCCGCGCACGGGATGGCCGACTGCAGCTTGCCGGTCGGGTCCCACAGGTGGTTGGCCCGGCCGCACATGACGTTACCGTTGTCGCCCCAGCCCTTGCCGACCTCGTCGCCCAGCCCCGGCAGCGCGCCGGTGGCCTTCAGCCTGACCAGCAGCTTGCTCGTGCCGACGCTGCCCGCGGCGAAGAACACCCGGGCGGCCGTGACGGTCTTGGCGGCGGTGACCGAGCCGTCGGTGGCGAGCTGGTCGATCCGGACGGTGTAGCCGCCGCCCGCCGCCGGGGCGACCGAGGTGACCTGGTGCAGCGGCGAGATCGTCACCCTGCCGGTCGCGCGGGCCCGCGCCAGGTAGGTCTTCTGCAGGGACTTCTTGCCGTGGTTGTTGCCGTAGAGGATCTCGCCGGCCAGCGCCGACTGGGTGGCCGTGCCGGCCGCCTCCTGCTTCATGTAGTCCCAGTCGTACACGTCCGGGACGAAGGTGAACGGGAAGCCGGAGCGCTGGGCGTGCTTGCGGCCGACGCGGGCGTACTGGTAGCACGCGGTGGTGTCGAACCAGGCTGGGTCCACCAGGCCGACGCCGAGGCCGGAGTTGGCGCGCGGGTAGTAGACGCCGTACATCTCGTCGGCGTCCACCGATGGGAGCACGGCGGCGAAGTTCTCCCGCTTGGGCGTGACGGCCATGCCGCCGTTGACCAGCGAGCCGCCGCCGACGCCGCGGCCCTGGTAGACCGTGATGCCGGCGAACTCCTCGGCGTCCAGGATGCCGGTGTAGCGGGGGATGTCCCGGTCGATGGGGAAGCCGAGGAAGTAGTTGAGCGGCGCCTTGGTCCTGGTGCGCAGCCAGTACGAGCGATGGTCGGGCTCGCGCGTGTTGCAGAAGATCTTGCCGTCCGAGCCGGGGGTGTCCCAGGCCATGCCCATCTCGATCATGTGCACCTCGACGCCCGCCTGGGCCAGGCGCAGGGCGGCCACCGAGCCGCCGTACCCGGTGCCGATCACCAGGACGGGGACGCGGGCGCCGTCGGAGATCGGCCCGCCGGCGACGGCGGCAGTGGCGGCGGCGGCGCGGCCGGGCAGTGCGGCGGCGCCCAGGAGGGAGGCGGTTCCGGCGATGAAGGTGCGGCGGCTGGTGTTCATGTCACGTGCCCTCGCTCGGTCGGTCTGACGCGGACTCGGTCGGTCTGACGGAGGGTGCCGGGCCGCCGGTCAGCATGCAGGCCGTGTCGAGGCCCAGCACGTGGTTGAGCCGGCCGAAGGCCCACCAGGAACCGATGCTCATGCTCAGTTCCACGATCTCGTTCTGGCTGTAGTGGTCGGTCATCCGGGACCAGAACTCCTCGTCGAGCCCGTGGTGGTCCAGGGCGTAGCGCTCGGCGTACTCGGCGGCGAGCCGGGTGCGCGCGTCGAAGGCGTCCGTGGCGCGCCAGTCCGCGACCGCGTCGGCGAAGCCGTCCTCGACCTTGACGCCGTCGCGCTCGGTGCGCCAGTCGAGGCAGAAGACGCATCCGTTGATCTGCGCGATCCGCAGCCGGGCCGCCTCGAACTCGCGCAGGCCCAGTGTGGTGTGGGCGTAGACGGCCATGGAGAACTTCGAGGCGGCGGTGCCGATGCCGGGGACCAGCTCGCCCCAGACGTACGCGATCGGGTCCTTGCCGCCGGGAACGTCGACGATCATGGGTGCTTCCTTCCGAGCCGGCCGGACGCGGGGCGCAGCGGGACGTCGAGCGCGTCGTACAGGCCGGGCGGGGCGGCGGCGAGCCAGTCGATGGCGTTCACCAGCCGGCCCGCCGCGGTGGCGTTCCCGCCCGCCGAACGGTTGCCGCCCTCGTCGGTGGCCTCGATCGTGACCTCGATCCGCGGGCGGCCCTCGACGATCACCCGGTGGGCGCCGTCGCCGCCGTCCGGGGGGAGCGGCCAGTCGGGGGCGCAGGCGGCGTGCACGCGGGTGACGTGCTCGATCACGATGCGCGGCTCGCCCTCGACGATGCCCTGCACCTCGAACCGCACCGCGCCCTGGGTGCCGGCCTCGAAGACGCCCATGCGGGCGGTGGTGACCGTGCGGTCGAGCGCACGCCGCTCGACGACCTCGCGGATCTCCTCCAGGGTGACGCCGAGGGCCCGCGCCATCAGCCGTACCTGACCGCCCCACACCATGGACGGGACCGTGGGCGCGATCATCGGCGGCTCGTAGTCCATGGGCTGGCCCATGCCGACCATGTACCGGACCGCGTCCGGGCGGTCGTAGCCGGAGTAGTCGAAGATCTCCTGGCAGCGGATGGCGTCCACGACCGAGCCGAGGCCGCTGAGCAGCAGGGGCAGCAGGTCGTTGCCCCAGCCGGGGTCGATGCCGGAGGCGAACAGGGAGCCGCCGCCCTCGGCGACGGCGGCCAGCACCTGCTCCCGCAGCTCGGGCGGGGCGCCGCGGTGGTCGTAGAGGGCGTACAGGGAGGGCGTGACGACGACGGCGCCGGCCCGGACGGCCCGCAGGACGTCGGCCAGGGCGTCGTCGGGACGCAGGTCGCCGGAGGCGGCGTACACGACGGCACGGGGACGCGCGGCCAGGACGGCGGCGGCGTCGTCGGTCGCGGTGACGCCGAGGTCGCGGCCGAGTCCGGCGAGCTCCCCGGCGTCGCGGCCGGCCTTGCCGGGGGAGTGCACGACGACGGCGGCGAGACTGAGGTCGGGATGGGCCTCCACGGCCCTGATGGCGGCGCGGCCGACGTTGCCGGTACCCCACACCACGGTGGACGTCATGGGCGGAGCGTAGCAAGCGCTTGGTTTGGTGTACAGGGCCCCGCGACCGGCCGGCCGCGCGGGCGTTCTCAGCCCTCGACGGCCTTGATGAACAGGTCTCCGGTGGCGGTCTTGACGAGGTCGGCCTTCCCGGTGGCGGGGTCGACGAGGGCCACGTCGGCGGCCCCCTGCATCGTGACCATGATCCGGCCCGCGCCGAACGCGATCCCCCGGTGCGCCGTGTCGGCGAGATAGTCGCCCGTGAGCCGGCGGTCCCGCGCCTCGTCCCTCGGGGACAGCAGCAGCAACGCCGGGTCGCCGTGGTCGCCGCCCAGGGCCGCCACCCGGCCGTCGGCGGCGGCCAGCTCCGCGTCCCAGGGCTCCCGCAGGTCCGTCACCGTGCGGATGGCCTTGAGGCGGAGGTCGTAGAACTGCAGCCGGCCGCATGGCGGCGAGAACACGGCCGGCCCGGTGCCCGGGACGTACACCAGGCTGTCGCCGAAGCCGGCGCAGGGTTCGCCGTCGTCGTCGCGCGGTGGCCGCAGCCGTACCGCGCTCAGTCTGCGGGCCGTGACGTCGCGGACGACGGTGACCGCGCCCAGGGGCGAGTCGTCCCGGGCACCGACGTCCTGGCGGCCGGCGCCGTCCGCGTACTCCTCCGGGGCGCCGATCACGAGGCCCACGCCGCCGCCGGCCAGCGGGCCGAGGGCGAGCCGGTCGCCGAACCGGTCGGCGACCTCGGAGCTGCCGGGCACGCCGGGCGTCTCCTGGGTGATCCGCCGGACGAACACGCCCTTCCTGAACAGGTAGACCGCGCCGCCCGGCAGCTCCCGCGGGGCGCCGATCGCGACGAGGTCGCCGTAGGCGGCGACGGACTCGCCGAAGGCCGCGTCCTCCTGCGGCAGGGGCGAGACGAGCCGGCGCGGCGGCGCGGCGGCCCCGCCGTGCAGGACGTAGACCCCGCCCGCCCCCTTCCGGCCGGCCACGGTGAGGGTACGGGTGCCGACGACGAGGTCCACGCAGCGGTCGTCGTTGACGTGGGCCATGGTCACCGACCAGCCGAAGCCCTTCATCCGGTTCCCCGGCGGGGTGGGGACGTGGATGACCCGGCCCGCCGACAGGACGTGCACCCGGCCGGTGGTGCCGAGATAGCCGAGGGCGACGTCGTCGCGGCCGTCGCCGTCGAAGTCGCGGGCGCTCGCACCCTCGCACCCGCTGCGCACCGGCCGCACGACCGGGGGCCGGGTCGCGGCCCGCACGGACGGGACGTGGGCCGGTGTGGCGGTCGTGCCCGGCGTGGCGGCGGGCCCCGGTGCGGAACACGCGGTCAGCGCCCCCACCAGCAGTACCACGAGCGGACGGCCCGGGACCGGCATACGACGACCTCCCCTTGTCGATCGCGACATCCTCGCCCGCCCTCCGGCTCCCGGCAACCTCACCCGGGGCCGCCGGTCAGGCCGCGTCCAGGGCGATGCCGTAGAGGTGGTCCACCCGGATCCTGATGACCAGGCGGCGGCCCCGGGCCATCTCCTCCAGGAAGGCGGCCTCGTCCGCCGGGTCGGGGAAGCCGCCAGCCATCTCCAGCAGCTCTCGTCCGGTGGCGTCGCCCGGGGTGAGCGACGGCTCGGAGACCTCCGCCCGTCCTTCGGCGACGGCGTACGACAGGATGTTCTCGCCCTGCAGGTGCACCGTCGCCCGCGGGTCGGCGAGCAGGTGGCGCACCTTGATGCGGCCCTCGGCGGAGGAGATGCGCAGGACGCGTCCGGCGGCGTCCCAGCGCAGGGCCATCGAGGCCAGGTGGGGGCGGCCGTCGCGCTTGAGCGTCGCCAGCACGCCGAAGGGCTGGCGGGCGAGGATCCGCAGGAGCTCGTCCTCGCTGAGGGGGCGGGCGCCGGGGCCCTGTCCGGGGCCGTACGTGTGCTCGGTCATGATGATCGGTTCCGTTTCGTGGTGAGAAGGGGTTCAGAGGGCGGCGGGCTGGTCGATCCGCGGCGCCTCGGCGGACGCGGCGGCGCGGGGACGGCGCAGGACGGCCAGGGCGACCACGACGGCCGTCGCGAGCAGACCGGCCGAGGTGGCGAAGGCCAGGTGGTAGCCGCCGGTGAGCGCCGCCGCCTCGGCCGCCCCGCCGACGCGCAGCTCCTGCGTACGGGAGGCCGCCAGCGTGGTCAGGACGGCCACGCCCAGCGCCATGCCGATCTGCTGGGTGGTGTTGAACACCCCCGAGGCGAGCCCCGCGTCGTCCGGGCGGGCGGCCGACATGCCGAGCGTGGTCAGCGCCGGCAGCGCCAGCCCGCCGCCCGCGATCAGCACCATGACCGGCAGCAGGTCGGTGACGTAGTCGGCGTCCACCGGCACCCGCGTGAGCCAGGCCATCGCGGCCAGCAGCAGCACCAGCCCGGCCAGCAGGACGGCGGGCGCGCCGAAGCGGGCGCTCAGCCGCGCCGACACGAACAGCGACACGCCGCCGATCGCCACGGCCGCCGGGAGCATCGCCAGCCCGGTGGCGAGGGCGCCGTACCCGAGCACCTTCTGCATGTAGAGCGCGACGATGATCTGGAAGGCGAACATCGCCGACAGCGCCAGCATCTGCACGACGTTGGCCACGGCCACGTTGCGGGAGCGCAGCACGCGCAGCGGCATCAGCGGCGTGCGCGCGGTGGCCTGGCGCAGGAAGAACCCGGCGAGCAGGGCCAGCGACACCGCGCCGAACGCCAGGGTGTGCGCGGCGAGCCAGCCGTGCTCCTCGACCTTGACCACGGTGTAGATGCCCAGCATCAGGCCCGAGGTGACCAGCAGCGCGCCGGTCACGTCGGCGCCCCGCGCGAGGCCGAGGCCCCGGTCGGCGGGCAGCGCGGGCAGCGCCAGCACGATCGTCGCCAGCCCGATCGGCAGGTTGATGAAGAAGATCCAGTGCCAGCTCAGCGCGTCGGTGAGCACGCCGCCGAGCACCTGCCCGATCGACGCGCCGGCCGCGCCGGTGAAGCTGAAGACCGCGATCGCCCTGCCCCGCTCGCGCGGCTCGGTGAACAGGGTCACCAGGATGCCGAGCACGACGGCCGAGGCCATCGCGCTGCCGACGCCCTGCAGGAAGCGGGCGGCGATCAGCAGGCCCTCGCTGTTCGCCACCCCTGCCAGCAGGGACGCGCCGGTGAACACCGCGTTCCCGGCCAGGAACATCGTCCTGCGGCCCACCAGGTCGCCGAGCCGCCCGGCGAGCAGCAGCAGCCCGCCGAACGCGAGCAGGTACGCGTTGACCACCCAGCTCAGCCCGGCGGGGGAGAACCCCAGGTCGCGCTGGATGGCGGGCATGGCCACGGTGACGATGCTGCCGTCGAGGATGGTCATCAAGGCGGACGTCGACAACACGGCCAGGGCGGTGTGCCGGGAGGTGAGGGACATGGTCGTCTCCTGTTCGAGGGGTGCAACAGAAGAGACCGTAGCAGATAGTTTCGTTACAGACGATATGTGACGGAACTATTTAGCCGCGCTCTCTGGCTCGCCGGACCGGCTGCGGGGCCTCGGCCGGGGTCTCCAGGTGGCCGGTGACCAGCCGGTTCAGGGCGCGTACCAACACCTCCCGCTCGTCGTCCGGGATCGAGCCGAGGGCCGCGGTGTGCACGCCGTCCACGATCTCCTGGCTGCGCCGCGCCACCTGCGCGCCCTTCTCGGTCACGGCGATGATCCGGGCCCGCCGGTCGGTGCTCGACGGCCGCCGCTCGGCCAGCCCGGCCTGCTCCAGGGCGTCGACGGTCACCACCATCGTGGTCTTGTCCATGTCGCCGATCTCGGCGAGCTGGATCTGCGTGCGCTCCTCCTCCAGGGCGTGCACGAGCACGCAGTGCATGCGCGCGGTCAGCCCCAGCTCGGCCAGGGCCGCCGCCATCCGGGTGCGCAGCACGTGGCTGGTGTGGTCGAGCAGGAACGACAGGTCGTGCTCGGTACGCGAGGGCGCCATCGAAGTCATGTCGTCGAGGCTACCAACTCATCCCGTAGCGGATTATCCGCTGAAGAACGTCCGTCCTGACGGTCTAGCGCAAGTTGATCTCACTAGGTATGTTCGGACCGAAGGAAAGTTTCGTCCATGGAGGCATGGTGGGCAAGAAGTTTCACGTTCTGGCGTTACCGATCGCCGTGGCCGCGCTGGCCGCAGTGGCGTCCCCCGCCCAGGCGGCGACGGGGTACGACCGCTGCCAGGAGGGCAACTACTGCCTGTTCTCCGGTCTCGACGGCACCGGCGACATCGTCCAGCTCCAGGCGAGCACGGCCAACCTGGCGGCCCTGGGCATGGGCGACCGCGCCAAGTCCGACTGGAACCGCACCGACACGCTCATCCATCTCTACTCCGAGGCCGACTACGGCGGCTGCTCGGCCGTCACCGGCCCGCGTGGCAAGGGCAACTTCTACATCACCTTCCGCGACTTCTTCGACTCCGTCCGCTTCGGCGGCCCGAACGGGCCGTCCTGCTCCATCGGCGGCGACGAGCTGACCATCAAGCGCGCCGCGACCACCGACTCCCACGGCTGACCTTCGAACCCTCCGGCCGGCCCCGCGACCCCGCGGCGGCCGGCCGTCGCCGTATCTGGCGCGTGCGTGGCGGCGGTCCTGCGCCTGCTCAGGCCCCGCCGCCGGTGAGCCGGGTCAACAGGCGGCCTCGGCGGTCAGGTCGGCGGAGAGTCTCCACAGGCGGGCGGCGGCTTCGGGGTCGAGGGCCCACGGTTTGACGCCGCCGATCAGCATGTCGTCGCCCGTCGCCGGCTCGGCGAGGTCGCAGTCCTGGCAGTAGGCGCCGCCGTGCCCGTCCAGCAGGGGTGACGTGGCCGCCCACACCGCCGTCGCGGCGCCCTGTTCCGGGGTCTTGAAGCCGTCGGCCCGGCGTCCGCCGGGCGTGATCCAGCCCTGGGCGACCTGCTCCTCGTGGGGGATGCGGCGCTGCAGCGGGGTGAGGATGCTGCCCGGGTGCACGGCGAAGGCCCGCAGGCCGTCGGCCGCGCCGAGGGCGTCGAGATGGACGGCGAACAGGGCGTTGGCCGTCTTGGACTGCCCGTAGGCCGTCCAGTGGTCGTAGCCGTGGCGGAAGTGGAGGTCGTCCCAGCGGATGTCGGACAGGAAGTGCCCCGAGGAGGAGACCGACACCACCCGGGCCCCGGCGAGTGCCGGGCGCAGCCGGTTGACCAGGGCGAAGTGGCCGAGGTGGTTGATGGCGAGATGTGCCTCCCAGCCGGGGCCGACCGGCCGGTGGGGATGGGCCATGACGCCCGCGTTGCCGATGACGATGTCGAGGGTGCGGCCGCTCTCCAGGAACAGGCCGCCGAAGGCGCGGACGCTGCCGAGGTTGGCCAGGTCCAGCTCGCGCACCTCCGTGCGGGGAAGGTCGCGCAGCGCGTCCTTGGCCACGTCGGGACGGCGGGCGGGCACGACGACGTGCGCTCCCGCCCGTACCAGCGCGCGGGTGGCCGCCAGGCCGAGGCCCGAGTAGCCGCCGGTGATCAGGACGTTCCTGCCGGACAGGTCGATGCCGGCCAGGACGTCGTCGGCCGTGCTGTGCGCGCCGAAACCCGAGCCGATTCTGTGTTGTGTACGTGCCATGCCCCGACCGTAGAATCTAGACTGCAATCTAGGTCAAACTATGGCGAGGTGCCATGAGCAGGGACGCGGACCGGCTGTCCATCGGGGACGTCGCGCGGGCCACCGGGCTCGGCGTCCACGCGCTGCGCTTCTTCGAGCGGGAGGAGCTGTTCCTGCGGCCGATCCCGCGTACCGCCGGACGGCAGCGGGCCTACGACCAGGCCGACGTGGAGTGGTTGCTGCTGTGCAACCGGCTGCGGGAGTCCGGCATGCCGATCGCCACCCTGCGGAGGTTCGCCCACCTCGTCCGCTCGGGGCCGGGCAACGAGCCGGAGCGGCTCGCGCTCCTGGAGGAGCACGAGCGGGCCGTCCGCGACCGGATCGCCGATCTGACGGCGAGCCTGGAGATCATCCACGGCAAGGTCGTCACCTACCGCCGGCACGTCCGGGACGGGACCGCGGCCGGGGTCTGGTCGCCGACGCCGCCCCCGTCGCATTCACCGTAGAGCGGCGGGGGCTGTCCTAGGATCAAGGACCCATGAGCCCGTCGCCCACGCTGTCCGCCACGGAGATCCGCGCCGAACGCCTGCTGCTGCGCAAGGCCCACGACGGCGACCGTGACGGTCTCGTCGAGCTGATGACCGACCCCGAGGTGCGCGAGCACCTGGGCGGCCCGCGGCCGCGGGACGACGTCGAACGTTTCCTCGACGCCGCCGGAACCGCCGCCGCGACGGCCGCCCCGGGCGCCTACGTCATCGCCGACCTCGTCACCGATCAGCTCCTCGGGACGCTGGCGCTCGACCGCCGCGCGGCCGGACGTCCCGGGCACGTGACCGGCGACGGCGAGGAGCTGGAGCTGTCCTACGTGCTGCGCCGCCCGGCGTGGGGGAACGGGCTCGCCCACGAGGCGGCGACGGCCGCGCTGCGCGCCGCGGCGGGCGAACTGCCCGACCAGCCGGTGCTGGTCGTCACCAGGACCGCGCACGAACGATCGCTGAGACTGGCCGCCCGCCTGGGCTTCCGGCCGGTCGCCGGCTTCGAGGAGTTCGGCGCCGAGCAGACCCTCTGCGCCGCCCGCCTGTCCTGGTTCGAGGGCTGACCCTCTTGGCCGGCCTCACCTCGGGCGGGCCGGCTCCTCCGGGGTGAGCAGGAGGGCCATGATGCGGTCGAGCGCGGCCAGGTCGCCGGGGTCCAGGGCCAGCAGGGAACGCGGCGGACGGGCCAGGATGCGCTCGGCCTCCTCGGCGGCGGCCGTCCCCGCCGGGGTCAGCGTGACGATCTTGCTGCGGCGGTCGTCGGGGGAGACGCTGCGGGTCACGTGGCCGCGCCGCTCCAGGTCGTCGACCATCAGGGTGGTGTACGGCTTGTCGGTGGACAGCTCGGCGGTCAGCTCCCGCATGGTCATCGGCCCGGCCAGCAGGCGGCGCAGCGCCTTGACCCGGAAGAAGCTCATGCCGAGCGTCTCGGCCACCTCCTTGCGGCGGTCCTCCTGCCGCAGGACGAGGTCGTACATCGCCGCCCAGACGCGGGCCACGGCGTCGTGTCCGGAACTGCCGGGGGTTTTGGTTATCAAGCGTCCGCCGTTCTGTCGGGAGCGTGGGCGAGCCGTTCGGCGGTACGGGTGGCGCTGCGGCGGGCCCAGCCGGTCGTGGTCAGGATACCGAGCAGCAGGATGGCCAGCCCGCACCCGGCGACGATCCACCAGCCGACGTGGCTGGCCTGCGGGAACCCGGCGGCGAACGGGCCGGCCACCGCCGAGGTGACCAGCGAGCCGATGACCGCGACGCCGAGCGACTGGCCGATCTGGCGGCTGGTGGAGGCCACCGCCGCGGCCACGCCGGCCTGGGCGCGCGGCATGCCGGACACGGCGGTGTTGGTGATCGGCGCGTTCAGCATGCCGAACCCCACCCCGAACAGCACGTACGCGGCCATGAGCCGCCAGGTCGGCGTGTCCGCCGCGAGCCCGGTCATGATCAGGCCGCTGGCCGCCATGGTGACCCCGGCCACCAGCAACGGGACGCGGGGGCCGGCGTTCCCGACGATCCGGCCCGACAGCGGCGCGCAGACCACGGTGAGCCCGGCCATGGGCAGCGTGTAGAGGCCGGCGTGCAGGGCGGACAGGCCCAGCACGTCCTGGAGGTAGAGGGTGTTGACGAACAGGAACCCGCCCAGCGCGGCGAAGCCGCACACCGCGATGACCGTGGCCCCGGCGAACGGCGCGCTGCGGAAGAAGCGCAGGTCGATCAGCGGGTCGGTGCGGCGCAGCTCGTACGGCGCGAGCACGGCCAGCGCCAGCGCCGCGACCGCGAAGCAGCCCAGCGTGCGCGGTGACGCCCAGCCGGCTGCCGGCGCCTCGATGAAGCCGTACGTCAGGGTGGCCAGCAGCACGATGACCAGCGCCTGCCCGACCGGGTCCACCCGGCGCGGGCGCGGCGCACGCGACTCTGGCACGAACAACGCGCACAACGCGAACGCGGCCAGGCCCACCGGGATGTTGATCCAGAAGATCGCCTGCCAGCCGACCGAGTCCACCAGCGTGCCGCCGACCAGCGGGCCGAGCGCCATGCTGATGCCGATCACGCCGCCCCACACGCCGATCGCCCGCGCCCGCTCGCGCGGCTCGGTGAAGGTGTTCGTGATGATCGACATGGCGACCGGGTTGAGCATGGACCCGCCGACGGCCTGCAGCGCCCGCGCCGCGATCAGCCAGCCGAGGTCCGGCGCGAGCGAGCACATGAGCGAGCCGAGGGTGAACAGCGCCAGCCCCGTCTGGAACGTGCGCCGGCGGCCGACCCGGTCGCCGGTCGAGCCGGCCAGCATGAGCAGGCTCGCCAGCACCACCGTGTAGGCGTCGATGATCCACTGCAGGCCGGACATGGAGGCGTTCAGGTCGCGGCGGATGGCCGGCAGGGCGATGTTCACGATCGTGTTGTCCAGCCCGACGATGAACAGGCTCATGCAGCAGATGGCCAGCACGAGCATCCGCCGGCGAGGGCTGAGCGCGGGGGCGGGGGAGAGGGGCGCTCTACTCGTTATATGCATATAACGATTATATTCGCATAACTAAGCACATGTCGCCCGCCCCCGGAACGCCGTACGGCCCCTGGCACCCCGTGAGGGCGTCCAGGGGCCGTACGGCTTAGTCGAGGAAGGTCGCGGCGGCCACCGTGAGCGCGGTCACCGCGTACACCGACACCTCCTCGGGCAGCAGGAGGACCGCCGGCAGGTCCACCACGGCCGGCGTTCCGACGACCGTCCTCCTCCTATGCTCGGACCACCTGCGACGAGCTGCCGTCCGGCGTCGGGACCGCCTCCGAGGAGGTCGGCGGGCGCGGGCGGGGGCGGCCGTGATGGGCTTGTGGACCGGCAGGGGGCGCTGGCCTGGTTCACGGCCGAGTGCGCCGTGCTCGTCGCCGCGGTGACGCGGGCCGCAGCCCTGGGCTCGACACCCACGCCTGGCAGCTCGCCTGGCCCCTGGCCGACTTCCTCGATCGGCGCGGCATGCGGCACGAGCACCTGGCCGTCCAGACCACCGCGCCGGCCGCCGCGCGGCTCGGCGACGTCCTCGGTCAGGCCAACGCCTGCGACAGCCTCGGCCACGCCTGCCACCGCCTGGCCCGCCACGAGGAGGCCGCCTCCTGGTACGGACGCGCGGTCGAGCTCTTCCGCGAGGCCGGCGACCGCTACCACCAGGCCGACACGCTCACCCGGCTCGGCGACACCCTGCACGCGGCCGCACTCCCGGACGCCGCCGCCGCCTGGCGCCAGGCCCTCACCCTCCTGGAAGCCTTCGACCCCCCTCCGCCGCCCAAGTCCGAACCCGCCTGACCGGCTGACCCGTACGCCGTGGACGTCCGGACGGCTGTCCGGACGTGGCGAGCACGGCGATGGCCTGCCTTCAACTTGGCACGGTCACTTCGGTCGCTGTCGAGAACCCGGCGCTCGCGTCATCGAAGTCGGCAGTACGGCGCCGAAGATCAACCGTTCTGGCCCGGGGTCATGGAGATCTGTGGTGCCCGGCTGTTCCGGACGTCGCGTGCCGTCCCCTCACCGGGCAGTCGTGTGTCAGCGCCTTCCCTGCCAGGAGTAGAAAGCGCCCTCCAGATGCTCGAAATGGTGATCGACGTGGTCCTCCGACCACTCCACGTCCTCAAGGATCGGAGCCGGATCGCCCTGCGGACTCCAGGCGTAGCCGTAGGGGCTGTGCAGGGCCTCGCCTTGCTGGAAGACGACGACGCCGTGCTCGCGGCGGACCTCTTCGAAATCCATCCCGCCGATGGTGCGGGGGCCGAGCCGGTCACCCTCCCTCACTGTGCGTGCGAACGTCTCCATCTCCGCCGCCGAGCGGATGAATCGCTGGTCATCGCTACCACGGAAGGCCACAATTGCCACGATCACGAAGACCGCAGCGGTGAGGACGCCGAAGAACGCCAAGGCTCTCGAACGCGAACCGCTGACCGACACACGGCCTCCATCTGCTCGTCGGAAACGGTTTCCGGTGATCGCAAACCTCAGCTGTAGGGGCGTCTGAAGGCGTTGCATCCGGGGCAGCGGTTGTGCGGTGTCGTGGCGGCCATCGAACACCTCGGCGACTTCGTCCATGTGGCAGAGAATCGGCGACAAGGCCACCGTGAGCGTCATCGAGATCGACCAGTTTCGGCGTCGGTCTGGGCACCGCTCGCGTCTGATGCCTCCCGGGCAGCGAGGAACTCATCCAGCAGCGTGAAGAGGACCTCGATGACCTGGGCCTCCTCGTCATGGGCCAGTTCCCAATGCTTCCATCCGTCAGGAAGAGCGATATGACGCACCTGCCCATGCCAGCCGTGGTTGCAGTCCCGGGCCCGCCGGGCCACCAGCCACTCCCGCCAACCCTGCAGGCCGGGACCACATGACGCAGCGCGTGCTGGTCATAGCCGTCCAGGAACGCCTCCACGCCGGCAAGACGCGCCCCCACCACGAACATGCCCAACCGCTTGGCCACGAGGGGGAAGTACTCACGTTCGCTCATCCCCGGCCAGCCCCAACCGGTCAACCGTGGTCGAACGTTGCCGAATGAGCTGTCAGCGAGCGTGAACGCCGGACGCCTTGTGCGATCAGCGGTTTGCGGTCCAGTGAACGCCTTCCGTCCTGAGCAGCGGCCCTCTTCGATGAGCTGCAGGACGAGAACGGCCTGCGTGATCGGGGTGGCACGGTGCGGACAGCAGCGCAGGTGGGCCGGAACCAGCTGGGCTTGCCGGGCGGCATCCAGGCGCCGCCACCGTGGCATCGAACCTTGGTCGGCCGCTGTGCTGCCGAGAGCCTCTTGTCATGCCAATCCGTCTCCGTGCGTACCCGCGATGACCGGCGCGATCGCCCAGGCTGTCCGCGTCCTCCGAACGATCGAAGACGGCCGTTACTGCCCCGCGATCATGTTGTGACCAGCAGGCTGGGATTTCGGCGACGAAAGCCGTCCGACATTACGCCAGGCTGTGGGACATGACCGCCAACAAGGTTCTGGACAACGCGGTGCTCGCCGTTCAGCACGACATGGACGCGACCGATGTCGCTGGACGACTCGGATTCGACACCCCGGAGTGGGACGACCTCGGTTACCTGCGCGTTGAATACAAGGGTCGATACTCCAGCATCGGCGTGCGTGATGACGAAGAGCATGAGCCGGTTGCCACCCTCGTCCTGATCGCTGATCTGGCCCAGGCAGTGATCGCCGAGCAGGACGGGAAGATCTGGCCGACCTGTCCAGCACACTCTCTCGGGTTGCATCCGAAGCAGGCGGACAGGGCGGCGCTTTGGACATGCAAAGGCGAAGGTGGTCACGCGTTGGCTGCGATCGGAGAACTGGAGTGACAGGGCCTGACACCGGCCTCCGGGGTGCCAGATGGATCGCTGGACGGAACAGCAGCTCAGAGAGGCCCCAGGACGCCTTGGTGGGTTCGAGGGGTCGGTGACCACTCGGAACCCCGGGGGCCGCCATCCCGAGGGATGTCTGGAAGCAGCGAAGATGACAGTGAGAGCTGCTCCCGACCTGGGCACTGTCGCTTCGGCGGGCGTCGAAGAGCCGTCGCTCACGTCATCGACGTTGACAGTATCCGGCCGAAGATCGCTCACCTCGGCCCGCGTTGGGAGCATGCGACGGTCGGTGTCTCGGCTGGTCATGCCGGAGTACTTCGGCGTCAGCGGGTCGGCTGGCGACCTCGGGGCTCCAAAGCCGGTTCGAGGTGATCAGCGAGGCGGCGGAGAGTGGCCGCGAACCGCCCGCGGAGGCGTCGAAGAGCACGCCGGCGCGAGCGCGGCGGGATCATCTGCAGGTGTGCGGCCTCGGCTCGCCGCTCAGCCAGGTCTGCGCGGATGAGCTCTTCCTGCAAGTGATGCACGAAAGGCTCCTCAGGGTTCTTCCGGGAACGCGTGGTAGAAGATGAAGATCGGGCGGGTGTCCGGCGGAGGCTCGCTCGACTCGACGCGCGCCTGGGTCAGCTCGCGCCACGGCTTCAAGACGGCATTGAGCTGGTCGTCGAGCTGCGTGAGCTCATCCTTGGTGAGCCGTAGGTGGCGGCTGCTTCCGAAGGACGCATGGCGCCAGTCCTCGGGAAGCGTCATATGAGTGCGTTCGAAGTCACGCAGTCGCTCGAACTGGTCGATCACCCACTGTGAAGTCCACGCCTGCAGCGCGGCTCTGGCCTCTGGGGCTTCGAAGTCCCTCACCAAGGCCCACCCGCTCAAAGCCGCCCGCACCCAGCGTTCCCGGCTGTCCCGGGCGAGCTCCGGCACGTCCTCGATCAACCCATGAGGCTGCATTTGCCGCAGGTGATAGCTCACCTGGCCAGGGTCGGCGTCCATCCGCCTGGCGAGCTCGCTCACCGTGACCGGGCCGATCCGGAACAGGAGGCTGTAGAGCTTCATCCGGAACCGGCTGGTCATGACCTTGAGCACGTCCACGTCGTCGATCTGGCGCATGGCCACGACGGTAAGACCAGGAGGTGAAGATACTCAAGACACCTACTGGATCTTGAAATCGCGTGTTGGGGGCGTAGCCGCGCTCGGACCCCGTGCGCTTAAGCCGGGAGAGAATCGGTTCTCGGAGTCCGCGTTCTTGGGCGCGGCTTCGTGACGCCCGGTGGCGGGCACGAGCGTGATTCGGGAACGCCGGGTGTCCAGTGGGCGATCTGATCCCAACCGGCCCTGCGGATGCTGCACGCGAGGTCGGCCCGCTGGCGATTGCCGTTCGCTGGCTCGACGCTGGAGTCATTGTCCATGGGTGCGTCGATGAGCCCCCGCTGGCGGAGAGGCATCGCGATGATCAGGCCGGCACTCATGTCGGCATGGTGCCGAGCTCACGAAAGGTGGTCAAAGTGATCAGTAGGCCCCGGGTATGGCGGCGCCGAGAACGGGGCGGCGAAGGTGCTCTGAGATGATCAGGGCGCCGGTGATCCGGCTGGCGATTGCCAGGGCGGCTGGTATGGGGTTGTCGATGTGCTCGTCGGCGGCCGGATCAATGCTCAGTTCACGGAGGTGACGATTCAGCCGATCGGGATCCGCGCCACGCCGGTCAATGGGAAAGCGGGGTTGATGTCAGTGACGAGCTCGCCGTCGACGGCGTAGGCGAGGTGGTGCTGGGCGGCGTAGTCATGCCGCTGCACTGTCACAGCCTCACGGCCGTCACCGGACAAGGCGGCCAGAGTCTCCCACTGTGCGGGCCAGCCGCAGTCCTCAATGGCGACGGTCCAGTCCCCGATGCGCCTCACGGTGATGATCGCGGGGCCTTCAGTCTAGGCCGTGTCTCAAAGAATGGTGAGCCAGTCGTTGATGGCGGCGATATGGACGGTGGCCTCGTAGCGGACGGCGAGTTTGTCGTACCGGGTGGCGATGCCGCGATGGCGTTTGAGGCGGTTGATGCCGCACTCGACGGCTGAGCGGGCGCGGTAGTCGGCCGCGTCGAAGGACGGCGGGCGGCCACCGCGGCTGCCACGCCGCTGTCGGGCGGCGATGCGGTCGGCCGGCTCGGGGATGGTGCATCGGATCTTGCGAGCGCGTAGGTGCTGCCGGATCGCACGGGCGGAGTACGCCTTGTCGGCGCGGACGATCTCGGGTCGGGTTCGTGGGCAGCCGGGCCCGAGCCGGGGCACCTTGATGGCGGCCATGACCGTGGGGAACTGTGGCGCGTCGCCGCGCTGCCCAGCTGTCACCACCAGGGCGAGAAGGCGCTGTCCTTGCTCGCAGGCCAGGTGCAGTTTGGTCGACAGACCGCCCCGGGAGCGTCCGAGGGCGTGATCGGCGGGCTCGGGATGGGCGCCACCGGGCGGCTCAGCCTGTTGTTCGCTGTACCGGGAGGCGCCTGCGGCGTGCTGGTGGGCGCGGCAGATGGTGGAGTCCACCCCGATCTGCCAGCCGATCAAGCCTGTGGCATCGGCCAGGGCCTGCAGGTGGGTGAGGATCTGCTGCCACAGGCCGGCACGCTGCCAGCGGCGGAACAGGCTGTAGACCGCCTGCCAGGAGCCGTAACACTCCGGTACGTCTCGCCACGGCGCACCCACCTGTACACGCCAGCGGATTCCATCGATCAGCTGACGTTTGCTCCACTGCGACGGCCGACCTGGCCTTTTGGGTACCGGCAGCAGTGGTTCCAGCCGCGTCCACTGCGCATCGGTGAGGTCGAACCGCCGCGTCACCGCTAAGGTGGCCACGAGGTCTCCGGGGTATGAGGTTCTTCTTGGTCGTTGAACCCTTTACCGGAGACCTCTTTGCGTGTCCGGCTTCGACACGCCGTTGATCAACACTTCGAGACAGGCTCTAGGAGTAGTCCTCGTCGATGATCAGCCGGATGTCTTCGTCCGCGGCACCGAGTCGGTGGAGCACGTCGTGCTCGCCAAGTCCGCGCACGAAGACGATCGTGTAGATCTGCGCTCGGCTGGGAGTCGCGGCTGCGGAGGGTGGTGGAGGACGAACCGCCGAGTTGGACGCTGGCGCGGTGTTCGTGCGGTGACCGGAATCTCCGCTGGGACGCGCGGGTGGGTATTTCGTGTGCGGGGCGTGCGGGAATCACGTCAGCGAGGTCGAGGAGCGGGGCCTGATCGCCGACGAGGCTGGGGCGTGAACCTGGCGAGCTTAGGCGACGCAGGCCGCGAGCCCCTGCTTGCTGCTGTCCACCTTCGCGTCATCAAAACCAGGGCCGGGGGTGTCTTTTCCGCCATTGCCACTAGCGGAAAGCCCTCCCTGCGTATTGATCCAGTCCTGGATAACAACAGGAGCGGTTAAGAGACCGGTGTCGCTGGCCAGCGTGTAGCCTGCTTTGATATCAGGGAGCGCCCACGCAAGCTCGACGTCTGACACCATCGGAGCCCACCGCGTTGCCTCGACTTTCCCCGGTGAGAGCTTTGCGGGGCGTGAGATGACGCCTTCGCTACACGGCTCAAGGGAGTACCGGTAGACCTTCGCCAGCTTGTCCGGTCCCTGCCAGGCGAGGAAGAAATAAACGGGCTTGCCATTGCCGTTGCGGTAATGCCACTTGAACTTCAAGGTCCTTTCCGACGGTGATGGCCCCTTCTCCACGTCCGGGTCAGATCCGCCTTGGATGGTGACACGTCGGGCGAAAGCTGATCTTTCCGCTTCTGTGGCTTCGCTCTTTTCTTGTTCGCGTTGCTTCCGGTCCTCAGCCCGCTGCTTCAGCGCGTCCTCCCGCTGCTGATCTGCGAGGCTGTAAGCCTTGAGGGAGATTATGAGCGCTGGCACGGACGCGAGTCCGGCCAGGACGGTGGCGATGGCAGCCCAGGCTTGGACGTTCCAGCGGGCATTTCGGAGCTTGAATCTGAACCGGCGCTGGGCTTTGGGCTGTGCTGTGGGGCGTGGAGGGTTGGTTGTTGGTAAGCGCTGTGCACGCTTTCGTGCCATGGCCTCATTCTGTCGCATCGCATCCCTGCTGCGAGGCTGAACGAGGGGGCGGCACGTGCGAGTTGCCGCCATACGGCAGGTGCATCGAGGCCGAGGGGGATTTGGCTCTTGTTGCGTCCACTCGTATCGATGTGTAACACTCCGTGTCGCGGGTGATCTGTGCCTGTCGCACGGCTCAAGTCCGTGACCTGCGGAAATTCCGGATGAAGCATTGAGAGCGCATCTGGCAAGATCATCTTTCTGCCCACCCTCTGATTTCGGTGAGCGAGTTCGCCTGTCAGTGTTGACTACAGCGCGCCGATTTGCGTGCTCGCGTGTCCGGAATCGCCTGATGCGTCCACATGCGCGACCCCAGCGGAGGTGAGACGTGCACCCAGCGACCGCCCGCCAAGCCGCAGACCGCCTCGAACGCGAACCCGGCACCATCCGCCAGTGGGCCCGCCGCTACAAGGCGCGCGTCCTCGGCCGCGCCGGCCGCGAGGTCGTCTACGACTTAACGACGTCGCCACCATCGAGGGCTGTATCTGGCGCGGCGACCCCATACCCCCGCCCCCGAAGACCGCGACGAGCTACGCGCACACCTCCGCCGCGCCGCCTGAACAGGAAGGCCCCTCGTAAGACTCCCGAAGAACAAGCGCATCGTCGGCGCCGAGCGCGCCCAGCTGGCCGCAGCGGTCGCCAAACAGTACGCGGACGGCGAGTCGATCCGCTACATCGCCCGCGACCTCGGCCGCAGCTACGGATTCGTCCACAGCCTCCTCGAAGAGGCCGGCACCGAACTACGCCGCCGCGGCGGCGACACCCGCGCTCCGCAGGCGACCGAGACGGCCGGAGCGCGCGCGTGACCCCCGACCAGGCCGCGGCCAAGGCAGCCGAACTCCTCGACGACGCCTCCAACAACCTCCTCGACAACGCCTACGTCCAGTCGAGCGTGGCCGTCGCCGACGTATGGATCCGGCTGCACCTGGCCCTCGCAACCGGCGCGTCCTTCAACTGGGACCAGGTCTACCTCGATCGGAACCAGCGCCTTGGTCTCGCCGACGAGGATGGTTCGGATCCTCTCTGCCTGCTCCTGGTTGATCTCCAAAGAGCCGCTGCTGCTTCTCGGCCTGGGCTAGCAGTGCAGCGCTGGCGGCCTGCTGTGCTTCGAGGTCACGCTGGAGCGCCTGCATTTCGGCCGCAGTGGTGGCCATGGCGTTGTTCACGCGCTGGACTCGCCGCTGGAGGACCTCCTTTGGGTCCTCTCTGGCCTCGGCTAGTCGCGATGCGTCTACTTTCCGTGCCAGCAGCCACATCATGCAGCGGCGAGTATGAGGGGCAGCAGGCCGATGTCCGTCCACTTCTCTAGGCCATCCACGTAGCTGCCCACGATCACCATGGCTGCGCCGACCATACCAATGAGTCCCAGGAGCACCGATGCCGCCAGAAAAGCCGTTGGTAGCGGGTTAGTCGCTCGTCGTCCTTCAGCCCCTCATTGGATCGTGTCGCGCGGGGGAGGTCGGGCGGAGATACCGAATCGCGACCTTCCGCATGCAGCTTTCACGATCATTGAGAGCTGGTCATAATCACAGGTTATGTCCATAGATCATTTCTGCTAGCGTCGAGACATGACTGCCGACCTCGTTCGCGAGTCGAGCAACGCTGGTGGCATCGCCTTCCCGCCGACCCTGCTCGGAGTCGTTCAGGACACGACGATGGCGTGGCTGCTGTCGTTCGACTCGAAGAACACGCGCGACGCCTACCGTCTGGAAATCGCTCGGTGGTTCAAGTTCTGCAGCGAGACCGGCCTTGATCCGCTGCAGGCCCGCAAGCCTTACGGAGACGTCTACAAGCGGTGGTTGGACCTCCAGGCCGAGAAGCCGATCCCCCGAAGACCTTGCAGCGGCGCATCTCCGCCGTGTCGTCCTGGTATGACTACCTCGCCGACGAGGAGATCGTCGACGCCAACCGGTTCAAGCGGACGCGACGGCCGAAGGTGTCGCGAAGCTACTCCCAGACAACCGCGCTCACGCGGGACGAGGCCCGCGCCTGATCGGTGCGGCCGACGCTGACCACGGGCCGGCCCGGCTGCGCACCTCGGCGTTCGTCCGAGTCCTACTGCATACCGGCATTCGCATCGAGGAAGCGGTCTCCGCTGACTTGAGCGCGCTCGGGCACGAGCGAGGGCTACGGACACTCCAGATTGTCGGCAAGGGTGCCAAGCCGAAGAAGCGCTGCCTACCGGTGGAGACGGGGTACGCGATCGATCGGTACCTGGAGGACCGGGCACGCTGCGCTGGCACGCGGCCCGGCTCCGGGAAGCGTTCATCGAGCAGGTGGACGCGTTCGAGCTGATCGAGCGCATGGACTCGCCGCAGACTGCGATGTACGTGGATCCGCCGTACCTGCGCTCGACCCGCAACGTGTTCGGTAGCGGCCAATACGCGAAGGAGACGGATCGCGAGCCCGAGCACCGCCGCCTCCTTGAAGTGCTCGCCGCGTGCAAGTCCGCGATCACGCTGTCCGGCTACCGGTCCGAGCTGTATGACGAATTGCTCGCTGACTGGCGGCGCATCGACTACCGGGTGCGTGCCTCCAGCTCGGATGAACGGCGGCACGCCGTCGAGTCGGTGTGGGTCAATCGTTAGAGGATCGGTGACACCGGCCTACTCGGCTCGACGCCTGGACCCATGAGCTCGAATCAAGCGGGGGAAGGACCGTTATCAGAGTCTCCACATCGCGGATGTCGATGCCGGTCTCTATTAGATGGCTGGCCAGGGCCACAGTCCTTCCAGAGCCGGTCTTTGCCCAAATGACCAGATGTTCGCCCTTGGCGGCGGCTTCAAAGATGGCCCGAGCGGACGAGTCGGGATGTCTATGGTCAAGGTCGCGCTTGACCTGGCGATGCAACTGAATCCATATCCGCAAGCGGGAGCCCCAGGCCGCTCCAGCGCGGAGGGCGAAGAGCAAGGATGTGGCCAACTTGAACAGCTTGCCAGGCCGACTCTCGATGATCGCTTCCCACTCTTCGGCTCGAACCTCGGCTCGCCTCCGATCGAGGTGACGGATGTAGGCTGACCAGCGGACTAGTCGCTTGGCGAGCCAGGGGGCGACCTCCGTCCCTTCTGCTAGCAGTGCCCCAAGGACGAGCAACACGATCTCTTTGGTCACCGGCCACCAGCCAGCAGCCTATGAAACAGGCTGAGCGGGGCGAAGCCGAACGTCGGCCGGGTCTTCACTGCGTCGGGTCGTCGCTCGGCAAGGAGCGCGTAAGCTGCAGGAGCCCCTTCGCCGGTCAGCCTATAGAAGCGGCGTCGTGGCCGATTCGCGTCCGGTTCGAGCTCTTCCCATTCGCCAGTGATCCATCCGGCGTCTTCGAGGCGGTCAAGGGCGTTATAGACGGTCGGACCGGAGCGCTTCGTCTCCTTCATGATTGCCCAGCCGTGGATCTTGTCGCCCTCCTTGTGGGCGCGTAGCAGCACTTCCAGCACGTCCAGTGTGGGCTGGGTGATGCGTTGTAGACCTGCCATGCCCTTATCTTACCTACTCAAAAAAAGCGCCGTGCGCTGAGGGAGATGCTGATCGTGGACATCAAGGAGTACCAGCACGCGCCCGAACTGGTCGAGGCGGTGAAAGTCGTCGGCGGACAGGTCGAGGACGTCGTGTCCTGGATCAACAGGTACTCGAATCTGCGGGGCATCGTCGGGCAGACCGCGATCCGTGGCCGCGCTGGCGAGTATGTGGATATCCAGACGTCGGAGGGTAAGCGTCGTGCCGGCCTGGGTGACTATGTGTGTCACGACGGTTCGGGCGAATTCTGGCCGATTCCGAAGTCGATCTTCGAGCGCCGGTACGCAGTGACTGCCGTGAAAGATGAGTAGAAGTGCATTAGTGGAGGTCTTGAGTCAGCTTATAATTTGCTTGAGCAAATCGTAAGCTGTGTTTCCTGCAATCCCACCTGCAATAACAGCGGCGGAGGCTGTGAGGGCGGAGCGTAGTCCGAGGACTGAAACTCCCGTTTGATGCACCTCTCCTGGAGCCAGATTCCGAAGCTCTGGCTCATCCTCGCGCCAGTCGCAAAGAATCTCGACAATCTGTGCCAAGCTCCTATCGGCATATGCGCCTTGGGCATCCAGGAGCGTGACGGACTGTAGAGAAGGCCAGTCGATCAAGCCAGGGAAGTCTCGATATGCCATAAAGCTTACGAGATCGGCAGTGCCGGAGAATTGCCATGGTGACCTGTTCTGGACCTTGCAAGATGCGGTCAGGGTGGTTCTGTGTCGCTCCTCGACTGCGGCTGTCAGGCCTATGAAGTCTCTAGCATCGAATCGCCATTGCGGAACGCCTAGTATGCTGGGTCTTGTGCTGAGCTTTATCCTAGATGTGTGATATCCAAGGAAATTTAGATCCCAGGTAGTCCCGGAGCGGAGATTGAGGTATGTATAGCTTTCCTTTAAATCTCGAAAGACGAGAGAGTTTGGGTGGCAGAAGACAAGACTGACAAGTACTGAGCCGTCCGCGCTCGCCTTCGCCCGATTCTTTATTCGATGAATTAGGGCACTCCAGGATGACATGGGCGCCATGTCGTAGTGCGTTTCCATCTGGCGTATTATTTCCGCACGGTATGCCTTGCGGTGCGCTTCAAGCTGACGCTTTGATGCCGACTGATAGCATGTGAAGTCTTGTGCGAGTCCAGCTAGGCGATCAATGGTGCCCTGGAGTGCGTGTGGATCGCGATATGCGGCGACAGGATGTTGTCCAGTGAACTCAGGGGCGTCGACGTCGTCGAAGTACCACTTATAGTAGCGGTTCAGGTTGGCATGCTCCAATTCGGTGCGAGTAATTCTCGTCGCATCCTTGCGGGACTCGCTCATGGGCATAGATCCGATCGTGTAACAGACATGGCCTTATCGTAGTGGACGGTCAAGTGAAGTGCCATTAGTGGTTGCAACGTCCAACCCTGTCTGGCTTCTTTCGCCGATATCGGTGTGGTGGTTCGCCATGCGCGCCTTCGATCGCCCATTGGGCGGTTTTCTCTAATGTGCGCGAATTGTGAGAAATGATGCCATCTGCGGCATTCGGGAATATTGAATGGTGATCATTCCTCAAGGGCCGGTACGCGCTGCGCTCTCTGGCGGAAGATGATCTTTCGGCGGTTTGTGCTGGAGACGCTGGGGGCTGATGACGATCGCATCGGAGATCGGCCTGCGGAAACACGTAAGGCCGCAGGTCGAGCAAGTCGACTGTTTGGCCCTCCGGGGGCGGCAAGGGAGGGATGATGGCGAAGATCGCGCCGCAGGAATACCGGATGGTCGCGGGTGAGCACTGCTGGCCCTCTCCGAGTCGGCTGCTTTTTTCCCACGCATAGTCCTCCGGTGACGCGCCGGGGGTTCTCGCGGTAGCACGGACCATCTCGAACGTGTCCGCCTGCTCCAGGATCTCAGGATGGTCGGCGAAGAAGGCCTCCGTGATTTCTGGAGCTGTCCGGCCCCGCTCACTGACCGGGTAGCCGTTCGCTCTCGTCCAATCCCGGACCTGGGTGTGGCCGAGCTTGGGCGCCCGGTAGGTGATGCGGGGGGCATCGGGCATGGTCAGAAACGTTCTGAAGCCGGGACGTCAGCCCGCGCTGCGCCAGTAGGCGAGTTGCGCGCTCGTGCTTTTGACCACTTGGGGAATGGACTCAGGCTGTGGCCAGATCTGCAGCAGATAACGGTCGTCCGCTGCCGAATCCTCGTCCATGTTCACCGCGTGATAGCGCAACCGATACCACCCAGGCCCCGAGGGCAGCTGGGGAATCTCGTGAACGCGTTCGCCTCCCCACTCGCATAGCGAGAGTCGTCCGGCCTCTGACTGAAAGCTGATCTCCACAATGTCCTCGTACCCGTCGGTGTCCGCTCCCGGGGCTTGGTCGGCCACGGTCGCCGAGAAGCCAAGGGTGCCCGTGTGTGTGCCCGTGAGCAGGAGAGCTGCGCCGTCCTCCACACGGATGATTCCGACAGGGTGATCGGGATGGTCATCGGCAAAGGTGGCGTAGCCCGGGTTGTCGTCAGTGTCATCAACGAGATATGCCTGCCCATAGGAAACCCAGAGGTCGAACGAGACGGTGCGAGTGGTGGTCATGGTCGGCAAGAGTATGATCACGTACTGACATTTCCGATCGATCCTGAGCTCGGGGCCGTCGTGGTGCTCGCCTCCAGCCACGACGTGAACGAATCGCCGTACGCCGATGCCATCGTCAGCGTCGGCCGCCGGCGCCAGACCGTCATCATTTCTCTGGCCGAATCTCCTGAGAATGGGAGCGATAGTGGCCCATAGGGGCGATAGTTGGCCATGATGAGTAGGCGAGCCCTGCCCGGGAGAGCCGAGCCACGGTCATATCGGCAGGATTTATGTCATCTGTGACTGTGCGATCGGATCGGCCGCGGCCCGCGGATGGGGCGCGGTCTCGCGCATTCCGATAAGTGGGCGCGGTTCGCTCATGCCTGCGGGTGCTGGCGGGCTCGTTCTTGGTCGGCCAAGAACTTGTCGAGCAGGTCGAAGAGGACGTTGGTGACCTGGGTCTCCTCGTCCGGAGTGAGGTCCCGTCCGACTCCTGACTCGCCGAGGGCGATCTGTGCGATCTGGGCCTCCCAGACGAGGTTGGTGCCGACTTGATGGCGGGCCATCAGCCATTCGCGCCAGCCGTCGAGTCCTGGTCCGCCATGTCGGCGAGCAGCTTGGTCGTAGCCGATCAAGAAGGCTGTCACGCCCTTCAGCGATGGGCGGCCGATGAACATGCCGGTGCGCCTGGCGAACTGGTTGAAGTATTCGCGCTCGCTCATGTCGGTCGGTTCAGTCATCCTCGGATCCTCTCTGGCGAACTCCGGTGCAGGCTATGACCTTGGTGGTGTCCGATGTGAGGAACAGTATGTAGTTCCAGGTTCGGTCGGCTGAAGTGATGGAACCGAGCCGGATCGGGGATTGGTCGAGGCTGTTGAGAGTGTCGACGGTCTGCTGAAGGGCCTGGGTTCGGGGACCGCGTGTCGTGGTGAAGCGGAGTCGTCGCCTGTACGTTGTGGCCAACTCGGATGCCGGCACGTCTCCGTCCCAGATGGTGAACTGGCCGTTGTCGGCGAGAGCGGCGCGGGCCGCTCTGCATGCTCCGATTGCTGTGTCGAGGAGCATGAGGAGTTCGTCTCGGTTCAGCGGTTGCTCCACTGGCAGATCTTTATGGGTGGTGCGGATGTCAATCGAGGGGCTCCATCCGAGGTGACAGGTGCCCGCCTCATCGGTGACAACAAGCGTGCGCCGTCTGCACCACGAGCGCGCCGAACCCGGCTGGCCCGGCCGCCAGCCCTTTCAGCAGCTGTCCCTGTAAGCCCAGCGGGTCTTGCAGCGGGCGGCGCTGCGCGGACATCGCGTCGATCACCGACAGCACGTGAGGTCGCCACCTCGCCACCACCGCATATCGCCCCCCGACCGCCCACGCCACCTCCCGCGCTGCGGCGACGGCCACGTCGTCGCGATCCCGGATCAACGGAGAGGGCCGGACATCGAACAGCCATCCTGATCCGTCTCGCAGCACCACCTAGAAATCCGGGACGTGCTCGCGGAAGCATTGCAGCCCTGTGCGGTGGCGCTGGTTTGTTCGCCAGAAGAGCAGGCGAACCAGTACGCATTCCAACGTCGGCACGGCCGTCAGGCTCCGGAGCCGGGCATACCAGCTCACCTGCCGGCGTTCGCCACGTCCCGCTCCATCGGCGTGGCCACTGCGGGCCCAGCAACAGAGAACACCGCGACTGCTCTCTGGGAGGGAGCGCAGAACAGCTCTTCCAAGCCGCAGGACTCCGACCGCACCTCCAGGAGTCGCGTACTGTCATGACTCAACCGCAGCACTTGTAAAGCAGACGGACCACCGATTCTGTCAAAAGCAGGGCCGGTGAGGGACCTTTCCTGCTGTGACCGAGCGCTTCTGTTCGGGAATCGCCCGTCTAAAACGCTCAGTCACCACGACTGATTGTTACGGGGTGCCTAGTCGGCTTCGAGGACGAAGAACAAGAAGCACAGGAATCTCGTGCGGGTGGGCTCGAACTCGTGAAGTTCCTCGGGAAACAGTTCGCGGGCTTCCGGTACGAACGGCGGTTCGCTGATGACGCTGATGCGAAAACCGGCCGCGGTGAAGGCGTCGGTCATCGCGTGCAGCGGCCGGTTCCAGAACTTCATCTGGACGGTCTGCCCGCCCATGGTCCATTCTTCGGTCCGGCTGCGAGTCTCGAAGTACTTGGGCTTTTCCCCGGCCATGTGCTGAAAGAGAGTGACGCTGAAAGGATGGTCGACCGAGACGAGCAGTCGGCCGCCAGGCTTCAGCACGCGTCTCAGCTCGGCCAGTGTCGGTCCCCAGTCTTCCAGGTAGTGCAGCACCAGGGACGCGACGACGTCGTCGAACGCCTCGTCGGGGAAGGGCAGTGGGTCGGCCAGGTCGGCGACCCGCAGATCCGCGTCGGCGCCCAGCCGGCGCCGGGCCTGCTCCAGCATTCCGGCGCTCGCGTCGACGCCGGTCACGATGGCGCCTCGATCGCGCAGCTCGGCGAACAGGGGGCCCGAGCCGCAGCCGGCGTCGAGGATGCGCCGTCCGGTCACATTCCCGGCGAGCTCCAGCATCGCGGGCCGCTCGTAGTACGCGTTGAGAAGACTGGTCTCGTTCTCGGCCGCGTAACCCTCAGCCATCCTGTCGTAGTCGTTGAGTGCGGAGGGGTTTGCGGTCTCAACGTGATCTTCGGGCATGGTAGGCATGCGGGCCATTTTGGCCCAGCGGTCTCGGCGGCACCGACATACGGCAGATCCTGGTCAAGCATGCCGGCGGCGGCTGGCCGAGTGGAACGCCTCTGGGGTGTGGCAGCGGCTGCGTGTGTGACCGGTCGCTGGACGTGTCATCGAAGTCGGCAGCAGCAGATCTTGCTGTTCGCTTGCCGACGCTCTCATTCACGACAGAGGCTGAGAGGTAAGGGTTGTCCCGCCACCGATGCAACGGAATCCTTACTGCTTTTTTGCGACACTGTGAATTTGTGCGGGAGCGGAACGTTGCGGCTGAGGCCATTCGTGAGCGGCTGGCGGAGGCCCGGGCCGGGCGTGGCGGGGCGGTGTTCGTCCTCGGGGACGCGGGGATGGGGAAGACCTGGCTGCTCGGCGGGATCGCTGGTGCCGGCTTCTACGTCGGACGCGCCCACGGCTCGCCCATCGCGTCGGGGGTGCCCTTCGACGTGATGGCCCAGGCGCTGACGGGCCTCGGCGTCGGCGACAGGCCGGCCGACACCATGGCGGGCCGGTGTCACCGCATGTGGCAGGCCCTGGGGTCGTGGTCGGGCGATCCTGTGGTGCTGGTCGTCGATGATCTCCACTGGGCCGACGCCGACTCGCTCACGCTGATGGCGTTCCTGTGTCGCCGCCTGGCCGCCTCCCGGGTAGCGGTCGTGGCGGCCCTGCGGGCGTGGCCGCCCGCCGCTCTGGACCTCGCGCGGGACCTGGAGGAGAGCGGGTGCGCGCGTACGGTCGAGCTCGAACCCCTGGGTGAGCGGTCCTCCGCCGCCTTCCTCGCCCGGCGGACCGGCCACGAGCTGCCAGCCCGGATGGCTCACACAGTGTGGGCGATGTGCGCGGGCAACCCGCTGCTGCTCGACCACGCCGCGCGGCTGCTCGCCGACGGCGCGGACCTGGGCTCACTGGAGACGCGATCGCCCGATCTCGCGGGCCGGGAGCTGCTGGTCCGGCGGTTTCTCGGGGCGACGCCCGAGGCGATGCGCTGCGCGCGGGCGGGCAGCGTCCTGGGGCTGTCGTTCGATCCAGGGGCGGCGATGGAGCTGGCAGGCCTGGACACCGAGGCGGGCGACGACACCGTCGCGGGTCTCCAGCGGGGGCGCCTCCTGCGGGAGGCTCCCGACGGGCGGGTCGAGTTCGTCCATCCGCTGTTCCAGCAGCTCCTCTACGAGGAGATGCCGACCTCGACTCGCTTACGGCTGCACGCGCGGGCGTTCGCCCTGCTGATGCGGCGGGGGTCGCGGGCCGAGGCGGCCGAGCACGCGCTGCGCGGGAACCTGGCCGGCGACCGGCATGCCGTCGCCGCGCTGGAACGGGTCGGCCGCGACGCGCTGGCCGCCGGCGCGACCGAGACGGCCGCGCGCTACCTGGCGGGCGCCCATCGCCTGGCCGGAGACCACGCCCACCCGGGGCTGGGGCTGGCCGCGGGCCAGGCCCTCATGGCGGTCGGCCGAGCCGCTGAGGCGGTCGCGCTGCTCGGGGCCGTCTCCCGCCATCCCGCCGCCGACGTGGAGACCGCCGCGCAGGCCGCCTGGATGGCCGGCCGCGCCGGGTTCCTCACCGGCAACCATCGCCAGGCCGAACGCGACCTCGACCGGGCCGCCGGACTGGCCGCCGAGCGTGCCCCTTCGATCGCCGTCGAGGCGCTGCTCGACCACGCCAACTTCCAGCACCTGATCCACGGAAGCCGGGCGCTCCCCTTCGCCGCCCGGGCCCGGGACCACGCCCGGGAACATGCGGCCGGCGTCGGCGCGGCTCTGCGCCGGAAGGTCGCCGCCGCGCACGGCTACATCGCCTACATCGGCGCCGACCTGGCCGGACTCGACGAGGTCGGGCGAGCGGCCCGGGAGATCGAGGACGACCCGGAGGCCCAGCTGATCGACGTACAGGGCACCTGGGGGGCGCTGAGCAACCACGCCTTCGCCACCAAGTGGGCCGAGCGCTTCGACGAGTGCGAGAGGGCGTTCACCCAGGTGATCACCGCCGCCGAACGCGCCGGGGCGATCGGCACCCTGAGCATGCTGTACGCCTCCCGCGCCGAGCTCATGGTGCGGATCGGCCGACTCCGCGAGGCCTTCGCGAGCGTGGAGCAGGCCCAGGCACTCAAGGACCTGGCCCCGATCTCGGAGCGCTACGTGGCCGCCGCTCAGAGCTGGCTCCTGCTGCTGTCCGGCGACCTGGAGGAGTGCGAGCGACGCTGCGCCCAGGTCGAGCACAGCGCGTCGAGGCTGAGCGACGTCGGCACCCTGATCGTCGTCTGGTACGTCCGGGGCCGCCGCGCCCTCCATGAGGGCGACCTCGCCACCGCGTGCGCGCAGTTCGACCTGCTCGACGAGACGACCCAGCGGGTCGGCATCCTCGAACCCTGCCTGGTCCCCTTCGCGCGGGACGCCGCCGTGGCGTACACGAGAATCGGGCGGCGCGCATCAGCAGAGCGGCTGGTCGCGCGGCTCGAAGCGGTCTCGTCCCGGCTCCCCTGCGTCTGGCCGCGGATCGCGGCCGCGACAGGGCGGGCCCTCCTGTCCGACGATCCCGCCGTGACCGAGGCCGAGTTCGCGACCGCTCTCGCCCTGCACGACACCACCGACCAGCCCTTCGAGAAGGTGGAGACCCAGCTACTCTTCGGCGCCTGGCTGCGCCGGACCGGCCGGCCCGCGCGAGCCAGGCCGATGCTCGCCGACGCAGCGACCACGGCCGCCCAAGCCGGGGCACGCTGGCTCGCCGACCGGGCGTACGAAGAACTCCGCCGCGCCGACGGCCGCCGCCGTCGTGTGACCGACCCACAGTCACTGACCCCTGCCGAGACCCGGACCGCAGCGCTGGCTGCCCAGGGACTCACCAACGCCGAGATCGCCGAACGGCTGTCGATCACCGTCAGAACCGTGGAGACTCACCTAGGCAGGGTGTACACGAAGCTGCGGATGTCCCGCCGCGACCTCATCCTGCGCGGCGTGACGCCCTAAACATCCGTGGTTCCCCCGATGCTCGCGTGAGTGGCCCGATCCGATCCTGGGTGTGCCGAACTCACCCGCCGGAGGTTGCCCATGTCCCGACTCGCCGCCGCCATGGTGCTGCTGGTCGCCGCCGTTCTCGTGGCACTCCCGGCCCCACCCGCGTGGGCGGCCGAGTTGTGCGGTCTGAGGTTCGTCATCGGGACCGGCGATGACGGGATCCGGGACGACTCCCTGGAGATCGTCAGGCTCGGTGAGAAGGCGTTCCTGTTCACCGAGCGCCCGCTCTACGCGCCGCCCCGGCCCTACCATCAGGGCGGCACAGGCGACCGGCCCCACACCGAACACCGGTGGACGGGGTATCTGCGCACCTGCGCCACCTCCGCCGATCTGGCCGACGGCTTCAGCATCGAGCACGTCAACTACGCCGACGACTGCTGCACCGACAACTGGTATCTGAAATACCTGCGCATCGAGGACCCGGTGAGCGGAGCCGTCCTGGCCGAACTCACCGCCCCACCCGGCAGGGAGTACGTGCACTACTTCCAGAAGAACGCCGGTCAGATCCTGCGGATCCCGGTCGACGGCGAGCACCCGCCCGACCCGCCGGCCGATCCGGCCCGCACGTTCTGCCGGATGGAGTTCACCATCGGAGTCGGCACGTACGGGCTCCGGAACGACTCCCTGGAGATCATCAGGCTCGGCGACCTCGTGTTCCTCTTCGAGGAGCGCCCCGCGTACGCCCCACCCCGCCCCTACCACCAGGGCAACACCAGTGACCAGCCCGATGTCGAGTACACCTGGCGAGCCCATCTGGCCGGCTGCGCCACCGCCGCCGACCTGGCCAACGGCTTCACCATCGAGCACATCAACTACGCCGACGACTGTTGCACCGACAACTGGAGCCTGCGGTCCCTGCGCATCCGGGATCTTGACACGGGACGCATCCTGCTCGACCACGCCGCGTCTTCGGGCAAGGATCTGCACCTCTTCCAGAAGAACGCCGACCAGTTCTACACCACGATCGACCACGACAGCGACGGCGACGGGCTCAGCGACCGGATTGAGCTGCACGGCATCCGCGACCAGGGCGTCGTCGACACGTGGCTGCCCGACCACGGCTCCGACCCCTGCCGCGAGACCATCGCGGTCGAGATCGACTGGCTCCACGACACCGACCGCGACGTCAGCGATATGCCCGACCGCGCCGCGATCGACGAGGCGATCGCCATGTTCGCCGACGCCCCGCGCGGCCCGCAGGCCTTCTGCCCCTACGGGCACCTTCCCACGGCGGGTGTCCAACTGCTCGTCGACCTCGACGAGGGCATCCCCGTCGACCAGGCGGAACGGATGCGGCCGCTGGTCCACGCACCCCACCAGGTGCTGCCCTACTACAAGTTCGCCGACGCCCACTTCTCAGCGGTCCGCAGGGGCCTATTCCGTTACAACCTGTGGGGCTACCGGGCGGACGACACCAACAGGAGCGGGAGTTGCTGCACGAAATGGGGCTTCGTGGTCACCCTCGGCACCATGCAGAATCCGCCGGTACGAGTGCAGAGCGCGTCCTTCGTCCACGAGCTCGGACATGCCCTTGGACTCGCGCACGGCGGACAGGACCACGTGAACTACAAGCCGAACTATCTGTCGGTGATGAACTACGCCTACTCGTCCATCGGCATCCCCGACTACGTCGCATGGGACCAGCGCAGGGAACAGCTCGGCCCGGCCGTCGGCCGCAACCAGCTCGAACAGACCCTCAAGGAGGTCAGCACGATCGACTACTCCAGAAGCACGCTCTGGCCGCTGCGCCGCTGGCGGCTCGACGAAGGCCGCAACGGGCTGGGAACCGGCCAACACGCCATGGCCACCTGGTGGGACAACAAGGGCGTCCGTCACATCGGCGACGCCTCCGACCCGATCGACTGGGATCCCGAGGACGACGGAGTCGTAGAAGTCGACGTCAACGGGGAATTCCAGCTCTGCATCGAGGCCGCCGACGGGAGCCTGGAGAGCCGGCGGGCGGACGACGACAGCGTGCAGGGCGGCAAGATCTACGCGGGACTCGACGGAGTCTGTGACAGCAGCCCCGCGCCGACCGACCTGGCCGTGGTGCCCCAGGGCTTCGACTACCCCCAAGAGCACAAGTACAAAGTCGACGACGGTGTGCTGGTCGGCTCCAACGACTGGTCGCGGATCCGGATCGCTCCCGGTTCCGGTGATGACCTCCCCGCTCCCGGCGACGTGCCGGAGATGACCACCGACGAGATCACGGCGCACCGCGCCCGTTTCCTCGACGCCGTCGTGGCGGCCGACAGCCCGAAGCCGGTGACGTCGCCGCGCTGGGGTTACGCCTACATGGACCGAGCCACCCCCGCCGAGGCCCCGCTGGGGGCGGTGACCTCGCTCACGACCTCAGGACAGTGGAGCACCGGGCGCCTCGACCCGGCCACCGCCAACCGGCGCGCCACGGTGGTGCACACCGGCACGGGCACCTACGACGTGCGCCTGCCCGGGGTGGCGTCGCCCGGCGGGATCGCGCACGTCACCCCGTACCGGACCGCCTACCGGGGCCGCACCTGCGGCGTCACCGGATACGCGCCCGACGGGCCCGACCAGCTGGTGCAGGTGCGCTGCTTCAACGAGAACGGCGCTCCGGCGGACTGGTGGTTCACGGTCTTCTTCGCCGAGTTCGGCCCCGGCACGACCCCCTATGCCACGATCCGGTACGACGACACGGCCGGCGGCGTCCACACGCTGAACCCCGTCCTCAACACGGGCACGGTGAACTCCGGAGGCGGCGTCGATCGCGTCGTCCGCGAGTCCGCAGGCCGCTACCAGGTCACCCTCGACGGCCGGGCGTTCGCCGACGGGACCGGGTACGTCCAGGTCACGCCCTACGGGAACGGCACCCCCGCCCGGTGCAACCCGGCGGCCACCCAGCCTGGGGACGATCGCCTGGAGATCACCGTCGTCTGTCATGCGATCAGCGGCGGCGCTCCCGCCGATTCGCCCTGGCTGCTGTCGTACACCCAAGGCGCGGGACTCCACCGGGACGTCACCACACCGGCCGCGTATGTCACCGTGACCGGCGACGTGGACCCCGCCCGTTCCTACAGCAGCACGGGCGAGACCCCCGCCCTCACCCGGCTCGGCACCGGCAACTACCGGCTGACCTGGGAGAACCTGGGGAAGGTCGGGGACAGTATCCAGGTGACCTCCACCGGCACGGGCGGCGGGTACTGCCATCTGGGCAACGTCAACTCCTACGCCGCCGCACCCCGGGTGACGGTCGACGTCTGGTGCCACACCGCCGCGGGAACCCCCGGTGACAGCTCGTTCGGCCTGGCCTATCTCCGCATGCCCTGACCGGCCCATCGGGCGACCCGGCGGAGCAACCCGCCGGGTCGTTCGTTCTCCCGTTCGGCGAGAGCCGCCAGCACCCGCTGCGCGGCCAGGTCGGCGATCTCGCGCCGGTGGGCTTCCTCCTCGGCCCGCCGCTCCTGCTCGCGCCGCCGTTCGGTCCGTCGTGCCAGGGCCACGTCACCCGCCCACGCCAGCACCGACAGTGCGGCCCCACCGAGCAGGCCGGCCCAGAACAGCGAGCGGCTCGCCGCCTTCTCGGCCGGGACGTCGGTGAAGGTGCCGTAGGGACCGGGGTCGGGGTACTGCGTGTTGGCGCGCAGATGCTCGCGTGTCCATCGCAGGCCGGGGCCCCCGTAGTCGGGAGAGACCGCCTCGGGCTTGAGCTGGTCTTCAGCGTCCTGGCCGGTCCGGTCGAAGGAGCCCTCGTACACGACCGCGTAGTCCCAATCCGTTCCGAACCAGGTCGGGCTCAACCGGGGCATTCGTACGACGGTGCTGGACCCGCTCCGGGCTACCATCGGATCGGACACCGTGAAGCTGGCCCCTCCCGCGGCCCGGTACTTCCCGGCTGATGGAGCCGGGGGGCAGAGCTCGGTCTCTCGCGGCGGCGACGGGCGGCTGACGGAGTGGTAGACCCGCATCGGAACGCATCGCGACGCCGGGATGGCGGGCCGGGCCGGTTCGTCCGGGTCGAACGTAGCCAGGACCACGACTGCCAGGCTTGATCCGTCGGACACGCGCAGCGTGATCTCGACGTCGTGGGCCGGTCCGAAGATGATCACTCCCACCGTTCCAGGCTCGGCGACGACGGGGAACGAGGGGATGGCCGCCTGGTACTGCCACCACCCGGCGAGCGCCAACACGATGGCGCCGGAGATCAGGACCAGTGGGGTCCGGAAAGTCCGCGCGACGACCATGATTCGACGATGCCAGGTCGAAGGCGGGGGCGCGCGGATTCCATGGCGGGCGTACCTCCATCGATAGGCGCGGCCGGTGTCTGACTGCCGCCGGGCGGAACTCGAACTGGTACGAAACATGCGTTCTCTGTGCGCAACAGGCACAGGACTACCGTCAGCCAGGAGCGCCGAGCTGTGTCCGTGCGCATCGCTTGCTCTGCCCGTACGCGCTGATCACCGGTCACGGGCGTCGGCCAGTCCCTGGATGTCGATCTTGGTCATGGCGTGCAGGGCGGTGAGGACGCGTTCGGCGGCCTCCGGTTCGGCGCCTTGGAGGAGCTCCCGCAGGGCCGTGGGCATGACCTGCCAGGTCACCCCGAAACGATCGACCAGGGAGCCACCCGGCCCCTCTTCGCCGCCATCGGTGAGGCCCGCCCAGAGGGTGTCCACCTCCTCCTGGCCGTCGCACTCCACGTACATCGACAAGGCTCTGGTGAAGGGATACCGGGACCCACCGTTGTGAGCGATGTAACGCTGACCGGCCATTTGGAAGACGACGGTCATGACGCGACCGTCCGCGGCGCGCTCGATGTCGATGATCCCGGAATCGGCGAACAGTGCAGTGTAGGAGGTGGCCGCGGCTTCGGCTTGGCCGTCGAACCACAGGAAGGTGCTGACGCGCATGGTGCTCTCCTTCAGTGCTTGGTGGACCGGTGGGGTGCCGGATCGGCGTAGTCGTCGAGCGCGACGGTGTCGGCCACCGACTCCAGACCTCGGCTGACCAGGCGTCTGGGCAGGAAGCGCACGAGTCGTACGGACTGGTTCCGCAGCCACATCTGTGCCCGCGCGTCCGGCATCAGGCCACCGTCGCCGGCGGTCCGGGCGAAGTGCTGGGCCCGGTCGACGAACTCGCGCATGCCCCTCTCGTACGCGGCATAGGCCACCCGCTGGTCGCCCCCGGCCTTGAACAGTTCACCGGCGAGCACGTAGGCGCCGACCAGGGCGAGGCTGGTGCCGATCCCGGACATGGGAGAGGCGCAGAAGGCGGAGTCCCCCACCAGCACGGTCCGGCGGGTCGACCAGGTGCCGAGCTGCACCTGCTCGACCCGGTCGAAGTAGAAGTCGGACGCGTCCCAGATCTGCGGCAGGAAATCGGGGACCGCCCATCCCGCGTGCTCGAAGGTGCGCGCGACGACTTGCTTCTGCGCGGCGACGTCTCGCCGGTCGAACTCGAGCCCGGGGGCACGGAAGAAGAACCCCGCGAGGGCCCTGCCCGGCTCGGTCAGCGGACGCAGGCCCGCTGTTCTGCCGGCACGGCCGCCACCACCGGGCATGGTGTACATGAGTTGCCAGCCGTCCAGATCCACCTCGGACGTGACGGAGAAGAGCGCGATGAAGGAGCCGAGGTCGCGGACGTAACGCTCCTCGGGGCCGAACGTCAGCCGGCGCACGCTGGAATGGACGCCGTCCGCGCCGACCAGCAGATCGAACCGCCTGGAGACCCCCTTCTCGAATGCCACCGTGATGCCGTCCTCGTCCTGCAGCACGTCGGTGATCGCGTCGTCGAAGACGTACTCGACGTCGTCGCGGATCGCGTCGTGGAGGATCCGGGCCAGGTCGGTGCGCAGGAGCGCCCACTCGGCGACCGGCCCGCCGGACGGCCCGAAGACGTCGGTGCCCAGGCTCGCCACCCGCTTGCCGCTTTCGTCGATGAAGGCCATGCCGCGGGCTCCGATGCGAGCGTGGCGGATCTGCGGAACGAGGCCCATGCGTTCGATCACCTGCCGCGCGGTGCCCCGGATGTCGACGGCGTGACCGCCCGTGCGAGGCGCCGGCGCACGCTCCACCACCGTCGGCCGGAATCCGTACCGGCGTAGCCAGTACGCCAGAGCCGCCCCGGCGATGCCGCCCCCTGACACGAGGATGTCCCTGTTCTTCATTCGCCCTTCCCCACGTTCGTGACTACGGCGTATCTTCGCCCCGTGCGTACACCGTATGAGCGTGGTGGGGGCGTGGAAGCACGTTCGCGAGCAAAAGTGAACTAGTGCAAGCGTTAAAGTGAACTAGTACGCTATTCCTGTCATGCCCCCGTCGGACCGGAGGATCACGTGCCATCGACGCAGCGCCCGGAGCCGCCCTACCGGGCGATCGTCGCGGAGATCTGCTCCTGGATCGACGGCGGCGATCTCCGCCCCGGCGACCGAGTGCCGTCCATCCGGGCCATCGCGCAGCGGTGGGGCGTCGCGATCGCCACCGCGACCAAGGTGACGGCCGCTCTGCGCGAGGAGGGCCTCGTCGAGACGAAGGGCGGTTCGGGCACAGTGGTCAGCCCCCAGGCCGGTCGTCGGCCCGCTCGCCCGCAGCACCGCGACACCACGGCCGCGCGACAGGCCGAATCGGCCGACCAGGAGATGCTCCGGACGCGCATCCTCCGCGCCGCCGTCGACCTCGCCGACACCGAGGGGCTGCACGCGCTGTCGATGCGCAGGCTCGCGGCCAAGCTGGAGCTCGGGCCGATGTCCCTGTACCGGCATGTCACCGGGAAGGAGGAACTGCTGGTCCAGATGGCCGACCTCGTGTTCGGCGACCTCGATCTGCCCGAGCGCGGACCGCAGGGGTGGCGCGCCAAGCTCGAACTGGTCGCCCGTCGGCAATGGCGGCTCTGCCGGCGGCACGTGTGGCTGCCCCATGTCGTCTCGTTCACGCGGCCCGTTCTGGCCCCCAACATGATGGCCCAAACCGAGTGGACCCTGCGGGCGCTCGAGGAGCTCCATCTCCCCATGGACGTCCGGTTCCAGGAGACACTCACCCTGCACGCGCTCGTCGTCACCGTCGGGCTGTCCATGGCAGCCGAGGCCGAGGCCGAGCGGAACACGGGCATGACCTTGCAGCGCTGGTCGGAAGCCGAGCGCTCGCGCCGGCAGGAGCTCCTCGCCGACGGAAGATTCCCCCTCCTGGCGACGATCTCGGGCGATGCGGCGCCCGATCTGGACGTCTTGTTCGAGTACGGCCTGGCCCGCCATCTGGACGGATTCGCAGCCCTGGTCGGCGACCAGGGCTCCTGGGCGCGAGCCCATCTGTGAACGTGTTCAGCCGCCGAGGCGATCGCGGCCGCCGTACGGCCTCCTCGGGTCTGGTTGCAGATGAGCACCGCCACCGTCTACGCCCACCGCTTCGACGCGCCCAACGGCGAGGCGGCCGGCGTGCTCGGTGGCGCCGAACCGGGCGTACCGGGCTACTGGGCCTACAGCGTTGAGATCTCGAAAGCGTGGGAGCGGGCGCAGGAGCAGGCCGAAATCCCGCACACGCGCAAGGTCGGCATGCGCGCCGCCATGGTGATGAGCCCCGACCGCGGCGGTGTCTTCGACGTCCTGCTGCGGCTCGCGCGCCTCGGACTCGGCGGCCCGGTCGCGGGAGGCGCGCAGCAACGCACGTTCATGCGCGTGCTGCGCGCCGCGGGGGTTTTCCGATGCGGTCGGCGTGTGGGGATTGCGCGGACATGGCGACTCCTATTCGTTGGCACAGCCATCGTTGGCGCTGCCAACAGTACGGAGATTCGTGGGTCGTGCCAACGAGATAAGGTGGCCGGAGGGGAGGGGACTCCTAAACGCTTGACCGCCAGGCCCAGCTGGTTGCTCGGCCAGGTCGCCGCGCACGCAGGCCGCCTTTCCACCGAGGCCTTCGCCGATGCGGGCGCACGCGGCTACCACTACCGGCTCCTCGCCGCCCTCGAGGAGTACGGCCCGGCAAGCCAGGCCGACCTCGGCCGTCGCACCATCATGGACCGCAGCGACGTCGCCGCCGCCCTCAACGACCTGGCGGCCCAGGACTTCGTAGAACGCACCCCCGACCCGCACGACCGGCGCAGCAACATTGTCACCCTCACCACGGCCGGCCGCCGTCAACTCCACCGCATCGACCGCGCCATCGACAAGGTCCAAGTCGACCTCCTCGCCCCCCTTCGCCGTCGAGGACCGCCACATCTTGACCCGCCTGCCGACCGAACTGCCGGCGCACCACCGAACAGGACCTGGATCCGGGGGTTGATGCCGCACTCCACAGCGTGGCGCAGCTGGTAGCGGGAGACCCCGATCCTGCCCAGCACCGGGATGAACTGAGGGCTGTCACCCCGCTGACCGGCGGTCACCACCGCGGCCGGCGGTTTGCGGCCCTGCTCGCAAGGCGGATGGGTCTTGGTGGTCAGTCCGCCGCGCGAGCGCCCCAGCGCATGATCGGCCGGCTCGCTGTGCACGCCGCCGATTGGTTCCTTACCCTCTGACCTGCGATCAGCGCAGGCCGACGACGCATCGTCACCTCAAGCACGAGCTGTTGCTGATCAGCGAGTTTGTCGCTCGCCGCGTTCGTGCTGATCTGCGGGATCGGCTGATCGCATTCGGTCCCGCTGAGGAGCGCACCGCATCGTAACGGAGCCGGCATCCGTGAGCGAGACTCGCTCCCTCCGGCGCCACCAGACACGTCGGGCATAACCGGCTGCCGAAGAACTGCGCCCACTCACGGCCCTCGGTCCGGCGGACCGACTCCTTATCGCCTGCGCGGCGCCTGTCAGATCCAGGACCGAAGTTGAGCGATGCCAGACAATCGGCGTCGTTCGTGGGGGTGTCTTGACGTATCAAATGAATGCTTTTTTAATTCGGGTGAGGGTGCGATTCACCTCGGATCGACTCCGACCGGTTCATCGACGTCAGGGATGGAGCTGCGAGATGACCGTGGACGACCGCTTCGGCCCGGAGCTGGAAGAGGCGCGCAGGAACCGGCTGCGCGGTACCGTCAGCGAGATCGTCACCGATCCGGTCTCCGACTGGGCCACCGACTTCTCCCACGTCGACCCCCAGTGGGCCGCCGACCCGTACCCCATCCAGGACGACCTGCGGCGGCGCTGCCCGATCGCGCACACCGACCGGTTCGGCGGGGTGTGGCTGCCCACCCGCTACGACGACATCGCGGCCGTCGCCTACGACACCGAGCGGTTCTCCTCCCGGGCCGTAGTCGTCGGCAACGTCAAGCCGCCCCGGTAGCTCGCGCCGGTGGGCGGGGTCCCGCCGATCTCGTCCGACCCGCCCTTCCACCACGACGCGCGCAAGTTACTGCTGCCGGCCTTCACCAAGACGGCGGTCGCCAGGCGTGAGGCGAGCACCAGGGCGCTGTGTCACGAGCTGATCGACGGCCTGGAAGGGCGGGAGGTCGTGGACGCGGCCCGCGAGTACGCCCAGTACATCCCGATGCGGGTGATCGCCGACATGCTGGGCTTCCCGCCCGAGGACGCCGACCGGTTCCGGGGGTTCGTGGAGAACGCCCTGGAAAGCGTGAACGAGCCCACCGAGGTACGGCTGGAGCGCTTCGCCGACCTGTCGTCCTACCTGGTCGAGCAGATCCACGACCACCTGGCCCACCCGCGGGACGACCTCACGACGTACCTGCTCGGCGCCGAGCTCAACGGCGCGAAGCTGGACCCCGTCCACGTCGTCGGGACGATGACGCTGCTGCTCATCGCGGGCATCGACACCACCTGGAGCGCGATCGGCGCGTCCCTGTGGCACCTGGCCAAGACCCCCGCCGACCGCGAACGCCTGGTCGCCGAACCCGCCCTGCTCCCCACCGCCATGGAGGAGTTCCTGCGCGCCTACGCCCCCGTCACCATGGCCCGCCTCGTCAAACACGACATGCACTGGAACGGCGTCGACATGAAAGCCGACGACTGGGTCCTGCTCTCCTTCCCCGCCGCCAACCGCGACCCCGACCACTTCGACCACCCCACCGACATCCGCATCGACCGCGACATCAACCGCCACGCCGCCTTCGGACTCGGCATCCACCGCTGCGTCGGCTCCCACCTGGCCCGCATGGAACTCCGCACCGCCCTCGACGTCTGGCTCCAGCGCATCCCCACCTTCACCCTCGCCGACCCCGACGCCGTCACCTGGGCCGCCAGCCAGGTACGGGGCCCCCGCACCCTGCCCCTGCGCATCGGCTGACCGTCCCCACCTAAGTGGACGACGGCCTTCCGCTTGGTGTAGAACGGGAAGCCGGCATTCCGTTCAGGGGGTTGCGTGATGATCGTGGTGACGGGCGCGACGGGCACGATCGGGCGCGCGCTGATCGAGGAGCTGGGCGGCGCGGCGCGGGCCGTGGTGCGGCGCGCGGAGCAGGGCGTGGAACTGGCTGCGGAGCTGGGCTGCGACTACGTGGTCGGCGACCTGGAGCGGCCGGAGAGCATCCCGGTCGAGCCGGGGGACAGGCTCTTTCTCAACAGCGCGTTGTGGCCGGGCTTCGCGCGCGCCCACCAGGCGGTCATCGATCACGCGGCGGCCGCGGGGGTCGCCCAGGTGGTGACCGTGTCCGTACGTGGGGTCACGCCGGGCAGCCTGCTCGGGTTCGGCCTGCACGGGCAGGTCGACGAGCACCTCAAGTCCTCCGGGGTGCCGTGGTCGATCCTGGCGCCCGTCGGTTTCATGCAGAATCTCGCGGGCGACGTCGACGAGGAGGGGCGGATCGTCGGCTCGTACGGCAGGGGCAGGGTGGGGTACATCGACGCGCGTGACATCGGGGCGGTCGCCGCCGTGCTGCTGAGGCGCCCCGTCGGGGCCGACGCGGTCCACGAGCTGACCGGCCCGGTGGCGCCCACCCATGACGAGATCGCCGCCGAGCTGACCCGGGCGCTCGGGCGGGACGTGCGTTACGTGGACCTGCCCGTCGAGGAGGCCGCCGTGCACCTGGCGGAACGCGGCATGCCCGCTGCCGCGGCCCACGACCTGGCCACCCTCATGTCGCAGCTCGGGGACGGGCGCTGGGCGACCACGACCACGACGGTGACCGACCTCCTGGGCCGCCCGCCGCGCTCGCTGCGGGAGTTCCTGGGGTAGCGAAGGCACACGGCTCCCGCCGGGGCCGTCACTGGCGGAGGAGGTCGATGCCGGCCGCTCGCAGCTCCGCCTCGACCAGGGCGTTCAGCCGGGCGATGGACGGCTCCCGGCCCTCGCCGTGGTGGTTGACCAGCTCGTAGCGGGCGGCGGCGTCGGACCGGTTCCAGAACCCGGCCGGCATCGCCCGCGCCCCCGGGCCGGTCAGCAGCTTGGCGGCCAGGGCGGAGGCCAGTTCCTCGATGCGCGGGTCGTCCGGGTCCCAGGACCTCGCCTCCAGGGCGCGCATGGTCAGCTCGACGTGCTCGGGGTCGTCCAGCGAGTGTTCGAGCCGGGTCAGGAAGCTGTCGAAGATCGCCGGCATCAGCGCCCTGGTCAGCACCATGGCCTCCCGCTGGGTGGAGACGTAGTCGGCGTCGAAGCCGGCGGCGGTCAGCCGGTCCAGGACGGCGCAGGCCCGGTCGGGCAGCAGGACCCGGTCGCCGTGGGCCAGGCGGTGCAGCGTGTCGCGGCGCGCAGTCAGGTCCTCGATCCGCTCGGTCAGCCGGCGGCAGACGTCGTCCAGGGCGGCGGCGAACGGCTCGGGATCGGCGTCGAGCAGGTCGCCGATCTCGGCCAGCGGCACGCCGGCCGCGGCGAGGGTCCGGACCTGGACCAGCCGGACCAGGTCGGCCGACCGGTAACGCCGGTAGCCGGAGCCGTCGCGCTCGGGCTCGGCGACCAGGCCGAGCCGGTGGTAGTGCCGCACGGTCTTGACGGTGACGCCGACGAAGGCCGCCGTCTGACCGATCGTGAGCCCGTCCCTCATCGGCTCAGCGCATCTGCGGACGGCAGGCGGACGCGCGCCGGTCGCCGTCCGGGTACGGGTTGCGGGCATTCACAGGGCCGAGGGTAGCGCGCGCGGCCTTGAATGCGGGCGCCGGAGGTTGACCTTGACCTTGGGTCAGGGTCCAGGCTCGTCGTACGGCCACCTCGAAGGAGCCGGTGGCCTCGTCCGCCACACCTTCGAGCCGTGCCGGACGACGACCACCACCACGGAAAGAGGGACCATGACGGTTGCGAACGACAGCGGCTTCTCCGAAGCAGGGCTGCGCCGGCTGCGCGAGGTGCTGGCCCGGCACGTGGCGTCCAAGCGGATCCCCGGGCTGGTCGCCCTGGTCGGCCGGGGCGAGGAGACGCACGTCGAGGCGCTCGGGACCATGCGCCATGAGGGCGGCGCGCCGATGAGCCGGGACACGATCTTCCGGATGGCGTCCACGTCCAAGCCGGTCACGATGGCGGCGGCGATGGTCCTGCTGGACGAGTGCCGGCTGCGGCTGGACGACCCGGTCGATCCCTGGCTGCCCGAACTGGCCGACCGGCGGGTGCTGCGGCGTCCCGACGGCCCGCTGGACGACACCGTGCCGGCGCGCCGGCCGATCACCGTGCGGGACCTGCTGACCTCCACGTTCGGGCTCGGCATGGACTTCACGCTGCTGGACTCCCCGATCCGGGCCGCCACCTTCGAGCGGACCGACTACAGCATCGCGTCCGGGCCGGCGCCCGACCCGGACGAGTGGATGCGCCGCCTCGGCGAGCTGCCGCTGTCGTACCAGCCGGGGGAGCGGTGGCAGTACGACCTCAGCAACGAGGTGGTCGGCGTGCTCGTCGCCAGGGTCGCGGGCCGGTCCCTGGAGGCGTTCCTGCGCGAACGCGTCCTCGACCCGCTGGGGATGAAGGACACCGCCTTCCACGTACCCGCCGCGAAGATCGACCGGCTGCCGCCCCTGTACGGGCCCGACCCGGCGACCGGGGAGTTCCTGGTGTGGGACGAGGCGGAGGGCGGCAGAACATCGCGGCCCCCGGCCTTCCAGGGAGCCGGCGGCGGGCTGGTCTCCACCGTGGACGACTACCACGCCTACTTCCGGATGCTGCTGAACCACGGCGTGCACGACGGCGAACGGATCCTGTCCAGGCCCGCGGTCGAGCTGATGACCACCAACCGCCTCACCCCGGCGCAGCAGGCCGCCCGGGACGCCATGTACGGGAACATCGTCCACGTGTCGGCCGGCCAGGGGCTCCAGGGCGGCTGGGGCTTCGGGATGGCGGTGCGCACCCACCGCGGCGACTACGCCTCCCCCGGCCAGTTCGGCTGGGACGGCGGGACCGGCACCACCGCCTACGCCGACCCGGCCAGGCGGCTCACCGGGATCCTGCTCACCCAGGTCGGGATGTCCACCCCGGATTCGATGCGGCTCATCAACGACTTCTGGACCACGCTCTACCAGGCCCTCGACGACTGACCGGCTTGAGCGGGGGTGCCGTCGATGGTCACGCCCCGGGTGGACGGGCTGTTTAATGCTGCCATGGGCCGAATCGCCGGCGTCACCGCCGCCGAGACTCGTCAACGGTTGTTGCGCGCCGCCGCGGAGGCGTTCGCCGAACGCGGGTACGACGGCACCCGCGTCGCCGACATCGCCGCCGCCGCCGGGGTGAGCAACGGCGCGCTGTACGCGCACTTCGGCTCCAAGGCCGAGCTGCTGGTGGCGGCGCTGCGCGCGCACGGGCGGCGAGGGCTGGCCGACCTGTTCGCCGCCGACCCCGACCGGTCCGTCCCCGACCTGCTGCTGGAGATCGGACGCTGGCTGCCGCAGCGGCGCGACGCCCGCAGCTACCTCATCGTCGAGGCCCTCGTCGCCGCCCGCCGGGACGAGGACGTCGCCCGGCCCATGCGTGACTACGTCGGCGAGCGGGCCGGGTCGATGGCCGCGCTGGGCCGCCTCGCCCAGGACCGGGGCGAGCTCGACCCGGCGCTGTCGCCCGCCGCGCTGGCCCACTTCTGCCTGCTGCTGTCCATGGGCAGCGCCCTGGTCACGCCCGACCTGCACGCCGTCGACGACGAGGAGTGGGCCGCCCTGCTCGCCCGCGTCGTCGGCGCGCTCACGCCCGGACCGTCCTGATTGCGCTCCGCCCCGCCGCGGCCTCCATGGCCGCGGTGATCAGGGGCCAGGTGCTCGACAGGGGGTCGATCAGGCTGAAGTGGCCGGCGTCCGATGGCTCGATCAGCATCGCCGACGGCTCGGCCGCCGCCGTCCGGCGGCTCATCGACACCGGCAGCACGCGGTCCTTGACCCCGTGCACCAGCACCAGCGGGCCCCGGTCGTAGGGCAGCAGGCGCGCCGGGTCGACCTCGTCCAGCAGGTCGGCGCGGTCGTGGAGCAGGGCGCGGGCCGCGCCGCCGCCGAGCCCCGCCGTGTACGCCTCGCCCAGGTCGCAGACGGCGGCCAGCCCCACCACGCCGCGGACCGCCGGTTCGGCGTGCCAGCGGGAGCCGGGCGGCAGGCGGTGCCGCAGCGCCGACCAGAGCGCGAGGTGACCGCCCGCCGAATGGCCCACCAGCAGCACCCCGGACGGGCACTGCGCCCCTACGAGGTCGAGCGCGGCGGCCACGTCGTCGAACGTGCCCGGGTGGCCGCCGCCCTCCTGGCCCACCCGGCGGTACTCGGGCAGCCAGACCTGGTGGCCGAGCGCGGCCAGGGCGACGGCCATGGGACGGGCGTGCCTGCGGTCGTACTCGGCCATCCAGTAGCCGCCGTGCAGCAGGACGAGGGGCGGGCGGCCGGTCCCCTCGTAGAGGTCGATCACCTGGTCGGGGTGGCGGTCGCCGTAGCGGAGCACGCGGTCGGGCGGGCGTACCGGTCGGGACAGCAGGTCTTGGTAGGACATGTCGTGATCGTAGGAGCGTGTCCAGGGGCTTGACCTGGGGTTGCGCTGGCAGGAACGTGCCGCGGGGCGGCAGCAAGAAGACGGGCCGCGTACCGCCGCCGGGCGCCTCGCGCCGCGACCATGGGGGAGTGACGTCCGAGGGAAGCGAGGTTCGGCCATGTCCCCAATCCGCCGTGTCGTGGTGATCGGCTGTGGGTTGATCGGCACGTCCGTGGCGTGCGCGCTGCGGCGGGCGGGCGTCCGGGTCGAGCTGGCCGACCACGATCCGTGGGCGCTGGCGCAGGCCGCGCGGATGGGCGCGGGCACCGCCCTGCGGGCCGGGGCCGGCCCGGCCGACGTCGTCGTGATCGCCACGCCGCCCTCGTCGGTGGCCGCCGTGCTGCGGGAGGCGCAGGCCCGCGGGCTGGGGAGGGTCTACACGGACGTGGCCAGCGCCAAGACGCGGATCCTCGCCGAGGCGGAGCGCAGCGGTTGCGACCTGTCCTGCTACGTGCCCGGCCATCCGATGGCCGGGCGGGAGGTGTCGGGGCCCGGGGCCGCGCGGGCGGGCCTGTTCGAGGGCAGGACGTGGGCGTTGTGCCCCCATCCGGCCCTGTCGCCGCGCGCGCTGCGCACGGTGGCGGCGCTGGCGGCCGCGTGCGGGGCCGAGGTGCGACTGCTCGCGCCGGACGCCCACGACCGGGCCGCCGCGGCCGTGTCGCACCTGCCGCTCGTCCTGTCGGCCGCGCTCGCCGCCCGGTTCGCGACCGGCGACCAGGACGGGCCCGCCGAACCGGCCGCCGGTGGGAACGCGGACGGGAGCGCGGGTGAGGAGGCCGGCGGGCTGTCGCTGGCCGCCGGGGCGTTGCGGGACGTGACGCGGGTGGCCGGCAGCCCCGCCGGCATGTGGCGGGACATCCTGGCCCACAACGCGATCCCCGTGGCCGACCTGCTGGACGCGCTGACCCGCGACCTGAGCCGCGTCGCCGCCGCTTTGCGCGCCGCCGACGACGGCCCGGTGGCCGAGGTGCTGGCCAGGGGGAACGAGGGGCACGCGCGCATCGTCCGGGCGCTGTCGCGCACACGGGAGGCGGAACGGGCCGCGTCCTGACCCCGCCGCGCGACTGACGGGCCCGCGCGGACGAACGGTCCCGAGTGCGCACGTGAGGACAAGCGTCCGCCGCCCCCGCGGCTTATGGTCCCCCCAAGGGAGCCTCACGGGAGGACGCGCGACGTGGACCCGGCGGACGTCGACAGGCACGTCACCGACATCTGGAACACCGTGCTCGGCGCCGGCCCGGACGAGGCCGGCGCCACCTTCGGCGAGCTCGGCGGCACGGCGCTCGCCGCGCTGCGGATGGCCGCCCGGATCGAGGACCGGCTCGGGGTGGCCGTCGAACCGGCCGTCCTGCTGTGCGACGGGACGCTCGACGCGCTGCTCGGCCAGGTCAGGGCCAGGGCATCCTCGAAGATGTAGCCGCCGCGGCGCCGTTGCGACAATCACCAGCAGACCTTGAGAAGGGACGGCCCATGACCGGCGAACTCAGCCTCGCCGAGCTTCGCGAGAAGGTCGGCGACATCTGGTACGAGGTGCTCGACGTGCCCAAGGGGCTGGAGGCGGCGACGTTCTCCGACCTCGAAGGGGAGTTCGCGGCCGCGGCGCGGCTGGTCGGGCGGATCAAGGAGGAGCTGGGCATCTCCATCGACGTCGGCGACGTCTTCGACGCGGACCCGAACCTGGAGGCGCTGGTCGAACGCGTCGCCCTGGACGCGCACGTGCCGATGGCGGTGTAGACCCCGCGCTCACACCCGGGTTCCCGCGGGGACCCGGGTTTCCGTGTGCTCGACGAACCGCAACTCGACGAACCGCAAGCGGTTCAGGCGGGAAGGTGGTCCGCGTCGGCGGGCAGGGCGGCGTCCTCCAGGGCCCGCGCGCAGCCGCACGTACGGGTGCGCGGCAGCCGGGCCACGGTCGCCAGCACCAGCGCCCGCAGCCGGTCCAGCCCCTCGTGGAAGATCGTGAAGAGCTCGTCGCGCCGCGCGCCGGAGCCCACGCCGAGCCCGGCGTCCAGGTCCGTCACCAGCGCGACCGGCACGTAACACAGGGCCAGTTCGCGGGCGAGCGCCGCCTCCGGGCAGGCCGTCATGTCGAGCAGCGACCATCCCTGCGCGGCGTACCACTGGGCCTCGGCCCGGCTGGACAGGCGCGGGCCGTCGACCACCACCGTCGTCCCGCCGTCCACGCAGTCCTGGCCGGTCGCCGCCGCGGCGTCGAGCACCGTCTCGCGGCCCACCGGGCAGTACGGGTCCGCGAACGGCACGTGCACCGCCGCGTCGTCGAAGTAGGTCCGGACCCGACCGCAGGTCCGGTCCACGAGCTGGTCGGGCACCACCATCACGCCCGGCCCCAGCTCGGGCCGGAGCGAGCCGACCGCGCACGGCGCGAGGATCTGGCGCACGCCCACCGAGTGCAGCGCCCACAGGTTGGCCCGGTAGTTGATCCGGTGCGGCGGCCGGCGGTGGTCGCGACCGTGCCGGGGCAGGAAGGCGACCGTGCGGCCGCGCACCCGGGCCAGCGAGAGCGGCGCCGACGGCTCGCCGTACGGGGTGGTGAGCGCGACCTCCCGGGCCCCGTCGGCGACCGAGGAGAACCCGCTCCCGCCGATGATCCCGATCTCCGCGCCGATTCCGTTCATGATCAGCCTTTCGTCGCCGGTGCGGCCGGGACCCGGCGTAGGTGATCCGCCCGGCGGAAGGAGCCGTCCGGGCATCAGGAGCATCGTGGCCTCCCGGCGCGTCCGGGGCATCTCCTGGATTGCCCGACCGGTGCCGACGCCGCACAGGGAAAGAACCCGCCGCGCCCGGCCGTGGTTATTCTCGAAAACGAACCTTCGTCGCGCAGGTCATCGGAGAAGAATGCTCGACGCGAAATCTTGGATGATCTGTGTCCGGGAAATTCGAGTTTTCCCGCCACCGAGATGTGGAGCCATTCCATGCCCAAAGTGATTCGCGTGCAGAGGCCGAAGAAACCGCGTACCCCCGTGACCGCACTCGACCTGCGCACGCCCGCCGGGCGCCGGCTGCCCTACTAGGAGGCGTCGGTGTCACGTCGTTTGTTCACCTCCGAATCGGTCACCGAAGGCCACCCCGACAAGATCGCCGACAGGATCAGCGACGGCATCCTGGACGCCCTGCTGGCGAAGGACCCCGGCAGCCGGGTCGCGGTCGAGACGCTGATCACCACGGGCATGGTGCACGTCGCGGGCGAGGTCACCACGCAGACGTACGTGGACATCCCCGGCCTGGTCAGGGAGACGATCCTGAAGATCGGCTACGACGCCTCCCAGAAGGGCTTCGACGGCGCCTCCTGCGGCGTGTCGGTGTCGATCGGCACCCAGTCGCCCGACATCGCCCGCGGCGTGGACGACGCCTACGAGCACCGCGGCGCGGACGCCGCCGACGAGCTGGACCGGCAGGGCGCCGGCGACCAGGGCCTGATGTTCGGCTACGCGTGCGAGGAGACGCCCGAGCTGATGCCGCTGCCGATCATGCTGGCTCACCGGCTGGCCCGGCGGCTGGCCGAGGTCCGCAGGTCCGGGACGGTGCCCTACCTGCGGCCGGACGGCAAGACGCAGGTCACCGTCGAGTACGAGGGCGACCGGCCGGTCCGCCTGGACACCGTCGTGCTGTCCACCCAGCACGCCGCGCACGTCGACCTCGCCGACATGCTGACCCCCGACGTCACGCGTGAGGTCGTCGAGCCGGTGCTGGCCGAGGCGGGGATCGACACCACCGGCCACCGGCTGCTGGTCAACCCGACGGGCCGGTTCGAGGTCGGCGGCCCGATGGGCGACGCGGGCCTGACCGGACGCAAGATCATCATCGACACGTACGGCGGCATGGCCCGGCACGGCGGCGGCGCCTTCTCCGGCAAGGACCCCTCCAAGGTGGACCGGTCGGGCGCCTACGCCATGCGCTGGGTGGCCAAGAACGTGGTGGCCGCGGGGCTGGCCGGGCGGTGCGAGGTGCAGGTGGCGTACGCGATCGGCAAGGCGCGGCCGGTGGGCCTGTTCGTGGAGTGCTTCGGCACCGAACGGGTTCCTCAGCGGCGCATCCACGACGCCGTGCGCGAGGTGTTCGACCTGCGGCCGGCCGCGATCATCCGGGACCTGGACCTGCTGCGTCCCATTTACGCGGGCACCTCCGCCTACGGCCATTTCGGCCGCGACGAGTTCACCTGGGAGCGGGTGAACCGGACGGAGGAACTGCGGGCGGCGGCCGGGGTGTGACCGTGGCCCCGGTGAACTCCGAGGAAAAGAAAATGGCTGGAAACGGCGGCGGGAAGTCAGCTTCCTGCCGCCGTTCCGCATTTCACCGGACGCCGTGGCGGCACATCATGGAAACAGCCTCAAACAGCTGCGAGAAATTCGGAGGTCGCCGTGCCGGTCGTTTCAGAGATCGAGCCCTACCCGATGCCGGACGCCGCCGAGCTGCCGCCCGCCGCGGTCACCTGGACGCCCGACCCGCGCCGGGCCGTCCTGCTGCTGGTCGACCTGCAGCACGCCTGCCTCGACCTCTTCCCGCCCGGCGAGGCGCCGCTCACCGACCTGGTGCGCAACGTGACGGCGCTGCGCGAGCTGTGCGCGCGCCTCGGCGTGCCCGTCGCCTACGCGGCCCAGCCGGGCCTGCTGACCGGCGAGCAGCAGGGGCTGGCCAAGGACTTCTGGCGGCGCAGCGACCGGCTGGAGCCCGCCCGGCGCGGCTTCCCCGAGCCGATGGCCCCGGGACCGGGCGACTGGATCTTCACCCGGCGGCGCTACAGCGCCTTCCACGAGACCACCCTGCTGTGGTGGCTGCGCGAGTCGGGACGCGACCAGCTCCTCATCGCCGGCGTCTACGCCCACATCGGCGTCCTGACCACCGCGCTCGACGCCTTCACCCACGACATCCAGCCGTACGTGGTGGCCGACGCCGTCGCCGACCTCACCGCCGCCGACCACCGGCAGGCGCTCGGCTACGTCGCCGGCCGCTGCGGGGTCACCCTGACGACCAAGCAACTGCTCGCCGGACTGCCGCGCAATTTGTGAGTTGTCAGGCCCGGAATCGCAGCGGACACTGAACTCGCGATCTCCCGGAGCAGGCGCAACCGAAGGGGACCGAAGACCAATCGCCGGCGACCTCGCCGTGCCGGGACGACGCGTGACCGACGATCCCGGAAGCCGAGGTTCCCGCATGGCCACCCACACGGTGTCGACGTCCGGCGGCCTGTTGAGCGCGCTCAACACCCGCTACCACAAGCCCGCCCTCACCCTCTACCTCGTCGTCGTGCTCGCCCACTGGGCCGAGCACGTCGCCCGAGCCGTCCAGGTCTACGTGCTGGGCTGGCCGCTGAAGGAGGCGCGCGGCGTCCTCGGCATGCCCTTCCCGTGGCTCGTCAGCTCCGAGTGGATGCACTACGGCTACGCGCTGCTGATGCTCATCGGCCTGCTCATGCTGCGCTCCGGCTTCACCGGCAGGTCCCGTACGTGGTGGAACATCTCCCTGGGCATCCAGGTCTGGCACCACCTGGAGCACCTGCTGCTGCTCCTGCAGGCGCTCACCGGGAACAACCTGGCGGGCCGTCCGGTGCCGACAAGCATCATCCAGCTCCTCGTCCCGCGCATGGAGCTGCACCTGTTCTACAACGGGCTGGTCTTCGTGCCCATGGTGGTGGCCATGCTCCTGCACCGCAGCCCTCGTCCGTCCGAGCGGGCGGCCATGCGCTGCGCCTGCGCGGTGTCGCCCGCGTGATGGCGGGCTCCGGGCGCCGCGGGGTCTCCCCGGCCTTCTCCTTCGCGCTCAGCCTGGTGGCGGGCTTCCTGCTGTTCCTGACCGTGCCGAACCTCGGCACGGTCGTCCGCGCCGCCCGCGCCGACGGCGTGCCCGGGGTGTTCGTGCCGCGCGCGCTGGCGTGCATCACGCATCCGGGGCACGAGTCCTGCGTCTGGACGGGCGACTTCCGCTCCGACGACGGCACCACCGGCCGGACGGGCATCGAGATGTACGGCAGCGACCGCTACACCCACCGGGCCGGGCAGCCGGTCCGCGCGGTGGACATCGGCTCCGGCGGCCGCGTCTACGGGCCGGGCGGGTCGAACGAGTGGGTCTTCAGCGCCCTGCTCCCGGCCGTGGCGCTGGGCCTGCTGTGGTTCCTGCACGCCGGTTCGCTGCGGCGGCTGCTTCCCGCGTCCTCGCGGCCCGGGCTAGCACCGGGCCCGGAGGCCGCCGGCCACTCAGTGGCGGCCGGCGACGGCGTCGGACAGCAGAGCGCTGAGCGGGCCGGGCGCTGAGACCATCGGCCAGCAGCCGGTGTCCAGGGTGTGGAAGTCCCAGGACGGCGCCGCGCGCAGCGCGGACACGTCGGGCGACAGGCTGCCCTGGAAGTGGTCCAGGTCGCACACCACGTAGCTGGCCCGCTGCCGCTCCAGCGGCGTGCTGAGCACGGCGGCCTCGGCCACGGCGCGGCCGGGGTGGCCGACGAACCGGGCGGCCAGCCAGCGCGCCTGCGCCGCCGTGAGGCCCTGTCCCTCGGCCACCAGGGTGTGGTCGGGGGCGGGCCAGCGGCCCCCGCCCGTCTCGATCAGGCGCAGCTCCTGCTCCCGCTGCCGGTCGGGGAAGGCGTGCAGCATCGAACGGCCGTCGTGCGGCAGGAACGCCTCGACGTAGACGGTGTGGGCGACGCGGCCCGGCGCCCGGTCGGCGACCTGACCGGCCACCAGCCCCGAGTAGCTGTGCCCGACGAGCACGACGTCGCGCAGCCCCTCGTTCTTCAGCAGGGTCAGCACCTCGTCCACGTGCGTCTGCAGGCCGACGCCGGCGACGTCGTCGCGCGGCCCGGACAGGCCGCGCAGGGTGACGGCGCGGGCGTCGTGCCCGAGCAGGCGCAGCCGCCGGACGACGGGCTCCCAGATCCACGCGCCCGACCAGGAGCCCGGCAGGAGGAGGAAGGTCCTTCGCATCTGGATCGTCCTCCTCGTCACGCGACGCCGGCCAGCGGCCCCGGCAGGGGGCCCCGTGCGAAGTCTGCCCGCGCGGCGGGCAGGTGGAACTCCACCGCCTCGACCGGACGGCCGGTGATCACCGCGACCGCGGCGACGTAGCCGCGGCCCGGCGACAGGACGCGGAACCGCAGGCTCTCCGGCGGGATGTCCAGCGGCCAGCTCAGCAGGGCCGGGTCGTCGGCCGGCCCGCTGACCGCCACCTCCGTCGGAGGCACCCGCAGGCCGTGCCCGGTGGCCTTGAGCGCCGCCTCCTTGCGCACCCAGACCTTCGCGAACGCCTCGTACCTGTCCTCCTGGGGGAACGCCTCCAGGACGGCCAGCTCGGCCTCGGTGAGCGCGCAGCGGGCCAGGTCGTCCACCGGGTCGGCGGGCACGGCCTCCACGTCCACCCCGAGGGGGCCCTCGGTCGTCACGGCCACCGCGACCCGGTCCTCGGAGTGCGAGACCGACACGTGCAGCGGGAAGCCGGGCGCCCGGACCTGCGGCTTGCCGTGGTACCGGGTGCAGTCGGGGCACGACCGGTCCACCACGACGTCCTCTGGACGCACACCCAGCTGCACGGCGCTCGCGGTGCGCAGCAGCCACGAGCCGGTCAGGAAGCGCCTGCGGTCGGGCTCGCGGCGGAACCGCGCGGCCCGTTCGAGCTCGGGCTCGCTGAGCACCGACAGCAGGGTCCCCTCCGGATGGTCCCGCGGACCGGCCCACCAGACCTGGCACTCTCCGGGCGCCACCACAGATGCGATCACTGGTCTTCCTCCCTTGCGGCTGTGCTGCTGTGGGACAGGACGCGGCAGGCCACCAGCTCCCACCGGTCCACCTCGGGGTTGGCGAGGGTCTGCGTCACCTCGGCGCGCACCTGCGCGCTGGTCAGGGGCTCGTCCACGCGCATCCGGATGACGATGTCCCCGCCGGCCTGGGTGAGGTCCTTGTGCCAGTGGCCCGGCAGGAGCGCCATGATGCGGATCCCGTCGATCGGGGAGCCGAGGATCGGCATCCCGCGCACCTGGCGCATCGTCACCTGGATCAGCATGGCTTCCTCGTCGCCGTGCGGCGTGAAGGGGCGAACATGGGGTCTCATCTCCATCTCGTCTGCCGGAGGTCTGTCTCTCGTACCTCCACTGTGGGATCCGGGAAGGGCGCGATCCAGGGATGGGGACGTCAGGAAGCTGCAGGCCGCCGCCGCATGTTGTCACCGGCCCGCTCCTGGTCCTAGGTCCAAGGTCCCGGGGCACGCTGACCGGACGGCCGATCCCGCGGACCGCGGCGGGCGGCATAGTCGTCCCGGAGACGGCGCGGAACACCTGGGGAGGGGCGATGACCGGACCGGACGGCCCGAGCCCGGGCGCCGCCCACCCCAGTGCCCTCAGGGGGTGTGCCAACAAGTGTCCGCCGGTTCCGGTGCAGCCATGACAGGCCACCGAACCCCGTACGGACGAAAGGCATATCCATGTCCATCACCCGCTCCCCGGCCCGCATCCGGCGGCCGGGGTGGAGCCTCGCGCTGCTCGCGCTGGGGCATCTGATCATCAGTCTCGACTTCACCATCATCTACGTGGCCCTGCCGGACATCGCCTCCGATGTCGGCTTCACCCCGCACGCCCTGCAATGGGTGGTCACGGCGTACGCCGTCCTCTACGGAGGTTTCCTGCTGCTCGGCGGGCGCCTGTCCGACCTGGCCGGACGCCGGCGGATGTTCGTGCTCGGCATGGCGCTGTACGGCGTGGCCTCCGTGCTGGGCGGCCTGGCCACGGCGCCGGGGGTGCTGCTCGCCGCGCGCGGCCTGCAGGGCCTGGCCGGCGCGGTGTTGTTCCCCGCGGTGCTGGCCCTGGTCAACACCGCCTTCGCCGAGGGCAGGGAGCGCAACCGCGCGCTGACGGTCTGGGCCATGGCGGGCGCCGGCGGGCTCACGGCGGGCGCGCTGGCCGGCGGGGTGCTCACCCAGGCCCTGGGCTGGCAGGCCGTGTTCTACGTCAACGTCCCGCTGACCGCCGTGGGCGCCGTCGCGGCCTTCGCCCTGCTGCCTCCCGACGGCCGCGCCACCCGGGGCAGCGTGGACGTGCCCGGGACGCTGACCGGCACCGCCGGCATCACGCTGCTGATCTTCGCGGTCGCGCACGGCTCGGAGGCCGGGTGGGCGCGGGCCGAGGTGGTCGCGGCGGCCGTGCTCGCGGCGGTCCTGGTGGCGGTGTTCCTGCGCGTCCAGGCCCGCGGACGGACGCCGCTGATGCCGCTGCGGCTGTTCCGCAACCGGGCGCTCAGCGGCGCGGTCGTGGTCATCCTCGTCTTCGGCCTGACGATGCAGGCCGTGCCGTACTTCCTGACCCTGTACCTCCAGGACGTCCTCGGCTTCAACGCCCTGGAGACCGGCCTGGCGTTCCTCGGCCCGACCCTGTCGATCACGGCCGGCAACTTCCTCAGCGAGCGGCTGGTCCACCGGCTCGGCACCCGCGGCACGCTGATCGCCGGAATCGTCGTCAACGCCGTGGGCGCCGTGCTGCTGGCCCCCGGCATGCAGGGGGACGGATCGCTCCTCACCGTCCTGCCCGGGGTCGTCGTCATCGGCCTGGGCATGGGCATCACGTACGAGGCCATGTGGATCGCGGCCGGCACCGGCGTCCCGGCGGACGAACAGGGCCTGGCCTCCGGGGTGGCCTCCACCGCGCTGCAGGTGGGCACCGCGGCGGGCCTGGCGGTCCTGGTGGCCGTCGCCAACCACGGCATCGAAGGGCTCGCGGGGCAGGCCCTGCGCGACGCCTCCGCCGAGGGGATGCGCGCGGCGGTCCATGTCCTGGGCGCCGTCATGCTGGCGGGCGTCCTGGCCGCGCTCGGGCTCCCCGGCCGGCGCGCCCGGACGGCCGCGGCCGTCCCCTGCGCCGACCAGGGCTGACGGGCGGCCCTACAAGGGAAGGTTGCCGTGTTTGCGCGGCGCCACGTGCTTGCGCTTGTCGCGCAGCATGGCCAGCCCGCGCGCCACCGCCGACCTCGTCTCCACCGGGTCGATCACGGCGTCGACCAGGCCGCGCTCGGCCGTGTACGCCGGATGGACCAGCTCGCGGGTGTACTGCTCCAGCAGCTCCGCCCGCCGGGCGGCGGGGTCGGCCGCGACGGCCAGCTCCCTGCGGTGGATGATGTTGACCGCCCCCTCGGCGCCCATCACCGCGATCTCGTTGGTCGGCCAGGCCAACGACAGGTCGGTGCCGATCGAGCGGGAGTCCATCACGATGTACGCCCCGCCGTAGGCCTTCCTGACAATGACCTGGACGCGCGGCACGGTCGCCTCGCAGTAGGCGTACAGCAGCTTGGCGCCGTGCCGGATGACGCCCGAGTGCTCCTGCTCCTTGCCGGGCAGGAAGCCGGGCACGTCCACGAGCGTGACCAGGGGGATGGAGAAGGCGTCGCAGAACCTGACGAACCTGGCCGCCTTCTCCGCGGCCGACACGTCCAGCACGCCGGCCAGCACCGTCGGCTGGTTGCCCACCACGCCGATCACCTGGCCGTCGATCCGGGCCAGCGCGCAGATCACGTTGGGCGCCCAGCTCTGGTGCAGTTCGAGGAAGTCGCCGTCGTCCACCACCTCGGCGATGACCAGCCGCATGTCGTACGGCTTGTTCGGCTCCACCGGCACGATCTCGGCCAGCCGGGGCCGGGCGTCGCCGGCCGCGGCCCGCGCGGGCAGCGCCGGCGGGCGGCTCATGTTGTTGCTCGGCAGCATCGAGACCAGGTCGCGCACGGCGGCCAGGCAGCTCTCCTCGTCGTCGTGCACGAACGTGGCCAGCCCCGACCGGCTGGCGTGCACCTGCGCGCCGCCCAGCTCGGCGTGCGTGATGCGCTCGCCGGTGACCGCCTCGACCACGTCCGGGCCGGTCAGGTAGAGCTGGGCGGTGTCGCGCACCATGAACGTGAAGTCGGCCAGCGCCGTCGAGTACGCGGCCCCGCCCGCGCACGGGCCGAGCACGACGGCGATCTGCGGGATCACCCCCGACGCCTGCACGTTGCGCTGGAAGATGCCGCCGTAGCCGTTGAGCGACAGCACGCCCTCCTGGATGCGGGCCCCGCCGCTGTCGTTGAGCCCGATGAACGGCGACCCGCTGGACAGCGCCAGGTCCATCACCTTGTGGATCTTCTGCGCGTGCGCCTCGCCGAGCGAGCCGCCGAAGACGGTGAAGTCCTGCGCGTAGACGAAGACGCGGCGGCCGTCGATGGTTCCGGATCCGGCCACGACCCCGTCGGTGTGCGGCCGCTGGGCCTCCATGCCGAGCCCCTGGGCCCGGTGCCGCCGGAACATCTCGATCTCCAGGAACGAGCCCTCGTCCAGCAGCAGGTCGAGCCGTTCGCGCGCGGTGCGCTTGCCCAGTGCGTGCTGCCGCTCCACGGCCTGCGGGCGGCCGCGCGCGATGTCCTCGCGCGCGCCGGCGAGCTCCTCGCGCAGGCGGTCCATGGCCGACGGCGGGGCTTCCTGGAGGACCTCGGGGGAGATGGTCATCGTTTCCTCCTCGGACTCTTCCGGTACGTCCAGTTAAAGATCGATGGCCGTTCCATGTCACCTCCTGCAGTGCTTGACCGCGCCGGAGGTGGCAGGAAGCGGAAACGCCCTGCAGCTTGCTGCCTCGCCGAAGCCTGGTTCGCGCCCCCGCCGCGGCGCAAAGTTGGAAGTGCAAGGAAGCAGCGACAAGGACCGCCGAGAAAGAGGCAGTGAAATGACGAACAGCATTGTTGCCAAGAGGATTTCCCAGTGGATTATCGCGATTGTCTCCGGGATGCTCGTCTGGGCCGTCGGCGCCACCGCCGCGCAGGCCGCCGCCGCTGCCGCCGACACGGTGGTGCTGCAGGCGGACGGCAACACCTGGCCCGCGCCGGCCGGCCCTGACGGCCACACCTGGCCGCTGCCCACCCCGCTGCCCTCCCCGCAGGGCAACACCTGGCCGTAAAAGCCCCGACACCGGAAAGGAATTGACCGTGAATTTCGCCGAGGAGGTTTGCTTATAGAAACAAGGGTCGAACACGAGAGAACCCCCGCGACCGGGTCGCGGGGGTTCGTCATGTCGTACTACAGGAAACGACGGAAGAAACGCGTCAGATCCAGTTCTCCTCCTTGGCGCGCAGCGCGGCCTGGAAGCGGTTGACCGCGCCGAGCCTGGCCATCAGGTCGGCGACGTAACGGCGGTAGGTGCGCACCGAGATGTCCAGCTCGCGGGCGGCGATCTCGTCCTTGTCGGCCGTGGCCATGACCGCCAGCACCCGCTGCTCCATCTTCGACAGCGTCGGCTCCTCGCCGGGCGGGTCGAGGTGGTCGGCCAGCGGCACGGCCGCCTTCCACAGGCCCTCGAAGTAGATGACGAGCTGGGAGATCAGGCCCGGCTCGCGGACCAGCAGCGCGCCCGTGGAGTGCGCCTTGGGGTCGATCGGGACGACGGCCACGCTGCGGTCGTACATGAGCATGCGGTCCATCGGCTGGTCGGTGACGCGGATCTCGGCGCCCAGGTGCGCCAGCTCGCGCAGGTACGACACCATGCGCTGGTCCTCCAGCGCCTTGGGGTGGAAGATCTCGCGCAGGGCCAGGCCGCGCCGCAGAGAGCGCGTGTCGAGCGGCAGCGCCGACTCGATCATCACCTCGTTGAACGGGCCGCCCGGGTGCAGGCAGAGCGTCTCCTTGTAGGAGAAGAAGGCCAGGTCGTCCAGGCGCTGGCGGACCCGCGCGCCGCTCTCCACCCGCTCGATGTCCAGCACCGCGTTGGAACGGTCGCCCTCCCGCTTGTCCTCCAGGAAGCTGGAGATGGCGTCGCGGGCGCCGAACACCCGGCGGATCTCCGCGTTCAGCTCCTCCAGGCGCTGTTCGACCAGGCGCTCGATGGCGATCCGCGGCTCGGTCGCGGTGACCCGGTGGCGGTCGTTTAGGTCGAGCATGGCGAGCCGGTCGAGCGTCTCCACCGCCGACTCCACCGTCTCGGGATCGAGGTCCAGGGCCTCGGGCACCGAGCCGACGCTCTCGCCCCGATGGCGCAGGAAATAGCGGTAGACCGCCTCCGCTTCGGGGGTGACTCCAATGACGGACAGATCCACGCCCCACCTCCCGGGGGTTCGGCGGCCGGAGCTTGCAGTTCCATTATCGGAATCCAGACGGCCGGCGCTCCTCGCAGGTTGCGGTGTTCGCTGAGGTCAGGGCACGGGACACGGCAGCACGGTGGCCCCGGGCGCGGCCCGGTAGCACAGGGCCCCCGGGCACAGCACCTTGACGACCTCGCCGTCGGCCCGCACGGCGACCGGCTCGTGCCCGAACCGGCGCGCGGCGATCTCCGGCCAGCCGGACGGACGCAGCCCGCTCACCTCGTCCACCAGCCGCGGATCGGCGTCGACGGCCAGGCGCTCCAGGTGGGCGGCGTAGTCGCCCTCCCGCTGCCACACGGCGAACCGGCGCAGGCAGTCGGGCAGCTCCAGCGTGCTCCACGGCTGCGCCCTGGCCGCCATCGCGCGCAGGAACGCCTCGCACACGGCCGACTTCACGGTACGGCCGGCCGCCGCGGCCAGCGTCGCGCCCTCGCCGCCGACGGTCACCAGGGCGACTCGGAGGTCGGGCACCGACAACACGAACGCCGACATCCGCAGCCCCAGCCCCGCGGCCGCGGCCGTCACGCCGGGCGGCAGCAGGCGGTCCAGCGCGCCCGAGACCCGCAGCAGCGGCTCGCGCGGCTCGGCCCACCAGCGCGCCACCACGTCATGGGCGACCACCTCGGCGATCGCCTCCGGCACGCCGCTGTCCACCACGCCGCTCGTGGCCGGCTCGACCAGGCATTCGTGCCCGCCCGTCCAGACGACCTCGACGGGCAGCCGGTAGCGCCGCCCGCTGAGCAGGCCGGTGCCGGGCACGTGCCGCCGCAGGCTCGCGGGCGGGTCGGCGAGGAAGTCCGACAGACGCAGCTCCGTCCCCGTCCACGCGGTCTGGGGGCCGTCGCCGGGCAGGCGGCGCAGGCGGCGCAGCGCGGCGAGCCGGGCCAGGGCGCGCGCCCTGCTCTGGGCCTCGTAGCCGGCGAACCCGGCGACGATGACGGCGAGCTCGTCCTGCGGGGATTCGGCGCAGGCCAGATGGACGGCGCCGCCGAGGCAGTCGGCCATCGGCGCGAACATCTCACCGGTCGTCCCAGCGGCCGTCTCACCGGCCATGTCACCGGCCATGTCGCGGGCCATGTCACCGGGCGCCTCACCGGTCGTCTCCGTCACCGGCCACGAGCCCGCGGGCGTGGATGCCATCGCTTCTCCTCCGGAGCGCGACGGCCGTCGCGGCCGCCGCATCCCCAGTACACGCGCGGCCCGACGGGCCCGTCAACGCTCCGGCGGCCATCCCGCAATCCGGGAGAAACCCGTCAGCAAGCTGCCACGACCGCCAGCTTGCTGACGCCGCCGGACCCCCTGCGGACGGCCCGCGCCCGGCACCGTGGAAGGCGGAACCAGCCCGCGAGCAGAGCAGCGAGAAGGCATGTCATGGACTCTTTCAACATCGCCGCACGATTCCTCGACCGCGCCGACGGCGCCAGGACCGCGCTCGTCACCCGCCAGGGCCGCGTCGACTACGCGACGCTGCGCGCCCTGGCCGACCGCGCCGGCAACGCGCTGCGCGAGCTCGGCGTACGCCGCGGCGACCGGGTGCTCATCGCCGCCGACGACAGCGTGGAGTCGGTCGCCACCTGGTACGGCGCCCAGAAGATCGGCGCGGTCACCGCCGAGGTCTACACGTTCCTGCGGCCCAAGGACTACCGCTACTTCGCCGGCTACGCCCGGCCGAGCCTGGTGGTGGCGGGGCCGTCCGCGCTGGAGAGCCTGCGCGCGGCGGGGCTGACCGGCCTGCTCGTCACCGGCGTGCCGCGTCACCTGCTGCGCCCCGGCGAGCACCACTTCGACACCCTGGTCGCCGCGCAGGAGGCGCGGCTGGACCCGGTGCCGGTCGCCGCCGGGGACGTGGCGCTGTGGAAGTTCACCACCGGCAGCACCGGCGCGCCGCGCGCCTGCGTGCTGCCCGCCAGGAGCCCGCACGTCAGCTTCGACTCCTACGCCCGCGGCGTGCTGGACCTGCGCCCGGACGACGTGGTGCTGCCCGTGCCCAAACTCTTCTTCGGCTACGCCCGCGACCTGACCGCCCTGTTCCCCTTCGGCGTCGGCGCGGCCGGCGTGATCTTCCCCGAGCGCAGCCGGGTCGAGACGATCTTCGAGCTGATCGCCGAGCACCGGCCCACGGTCCTGGTGAACGTGCCCACGATGATGAGCGCCATGCTCGCCCACCCCGACGCCGACCGGCAGGACCTGAGCTGCCTGCGGCTGTGCACGTCGGCGGGCGAGGCGCTGCCGCCCGAGCTGCACCGCCGCTGGAGCGACACCTTCGGTGTGGAGGTGGTGGACGGGCTCGGCTCCTCCGAGGCGTACCACATCTTCCTGTCCAACCGCCCGGGACGGGTCCGGCCCGGCACGCTCGGCCAGGTCGTCCCCGGCTACCGCGCCCGGGTCGTGGACCCCGAGGGGCAGGAGGTCGCCGACGGCGAGACCGGGCGGCTGGAGGTCACCGGCGACGCCGTCGCGCTGGAGTACTGGCAGGACCCGGAGCGGACCGCGAGCACGTTCGTGGGCGAGCGGACCGTGCGCTCGGGCGACCTGGTGACCAGGGACGCCGACGGCTACTTCCGCTACCGGGGACGGGCCGACGACCTGCTGAAGGTGGGCGGGTCCTGGGTGGCGCCCGCCGAGATCGAGAACTGCCTGCGCGAGCACCCGGCCGTGGTCGAGTGCGCGGTGGTCGGGCACCGGCTGCGCGGGCTGACCCGGCCGCACGCGTACGTGGTGGCCTCGGCGGCGGTCGAGGCGGCCGAGCTGAAGGCGTTCGTCCGGGCCCGGCTGGCGGCGCAGAAGTTCCCCCGGCGGATCACGTTCGTGGAGCGCCTGCCGCAGACGGCCTCGGGCAAGGTGGACCGCCGCGCGCTGGAGGCGGGGACGTGAGAAGCGGGCGCGCCCGGGACTGGGGGAGTTCCGGACGGGCGCGCCCGCGGTTCGGGGAGGCTTCTCAGACGCCGGCGCGGGCGAACTGGCCGGGACGCCGGCCGGCGCCGGCCGGCCCGCGGTAGGCCTGCGCGATGTCCAGCCAGCGGTCGGCCTCTTCGCCGGTCGCCGTGACCGCCACGTCGGCACGGTGCCGCCGCCTGGTCACCAGCAGGCAGAAGTCCTCGGCCGGGCCGCTGATCCGCTGGGCGGCGTCCTCGGGGCCGTAGGCCCACACCTCGCCGGAGGGGCCGGTGATCTCGAAGCGGAACTGCTCGGCCGGCGGGGTCAGCCCGCGCGACAGGTAGCCGAAGTCCCGGGTGAGCACCGCGAAGACGACCAGGTGCCGCAGCCGGTCGGTGCGCTCCAGCCGCACGCCGAGCGCGTCGGCGACGTCCTGCCCGTGGGCGAAGGTCTCCATGATGCCCGCGCACGCCAGCACGATCGGCGGCAGCGGGTTGACCAGCCACGGCACGACCTCGCCCGCGGGCACGGCGGCCAGACCGGCGTGCACCTCCGACCGTCCGGCCCGCCACTTGGCCAGCAGCGTGGCCGGCGAGTCGTTCTCGAACGCCTTGAGCGCGGCGTTCACCGCGCCGTCGAAGTTCTTCTCGGCGCCGGCCGTCATGGCCGTGAACGCCTCCGCGTCGGTGGCGGCGGCGGTGGCCAGGCGGAAGATGAAGGCCAGGTGGGCGATCTGGTCGGCGATCGTCCAGCCCGGCGCGGGGGTGGGCAGCTTCCACTGCTGGGCGTCCAGGCCCGACACCAGCGCGTCGAGCTGGTCGCCGTCGGCCGCCAGGTCGTCGAGCACTACCTCTAGCTCGGTCACGTCCTCGTTCCTTTCAGTCGGCTGTCGATACGGTCGGAAGCGGGGTGGCGGGCAGCCCGGACCAGGCGCCGGTCCGGCGGGCGGCGGTCATGGCCGCCCAGGAGGCCGCCTCGACGAGCGCGGTGTCGGCGAGCGCGGTGTCGGCGAGCGCGGCCGAGCCCGGCGTCGCGGCCCGGAACTCGCCGACCGTCCGCGCGTCCACCTGGTGGGAGGCCAGCGCGGTCAGCAGCGCCAGCCGGGCGGCCGGACGATGCGCGGGCGGCAGTACGGCGGCGGACTGCCCGGCCCAGCCGCTGCCGGGGCCCGGCGGGACGCCGTCCCAGCCGGACACCCGCTCGGCGACCAGCTCGCGGACCGGGACGGGCAGCCGCCGCGCGCCGCCCTCCTCGATCGCCGCCGCGGCCCTGGCGAACGCCTCGCCGAGCCGCGGGACGCCGCCCGCCCAGGCCAGGTCGTCCGGCAGCGGCGCGCCGGGCAGCAGGCCCAGCGAGCCGCCGGGGGTCGCGGGCCGCCGCGCGGCGGGCCGCATGAGCGCGCCGAACACGCGCAGCACGGGCCCGCGCGCCCCGGCCGGCAGCTCCGGCGGCAGCGGCGAGTCGCCGAGGAACACGTTGACCATGCGGTTGAGGTACTGGAAGGTCACCGCGACCGCCACGAGCTCCACGGCCGCCGCCCCCGTCACCGGCGGGCCGCCGGCCCCGGGGGCGGCGCTCGCCCTGGCCCAGTCGGCCAGCGGCCCCAGCCGGGGATCGGCGGGGGTCAGCGCGCGCAGGGTCGCGCCGTGCACGTCCACGCAGTACGGGCAGGCGTTGCCGGCCGAGACCTCCCTCGCCACCAGCTCCCCGGCCACCCGGCCGGCCGCCCCGGCGGCGAGCAGCGACTCGCGCAGGACCAGCCAGCACGCGGCCAGGGCGCGCGGCGCGGGGGAGTGCAGGGCCACCGGCGGCGCGAGCATGCCGAAGTCCCGCTCGACCTGCTCGTACACCCGGGCCACCAGGCCGCGGGCGGCGCCCGGCCGCACCGGGCGGACGTGCCGCACCTGGGCGAGCGCGCCGGGCGCCGTCATCCGGCTGAGCAGCCGTCCCATCGCCGGCGCCCTACCCGCGCAGCGCGGCGGCGGCCAGCGACGCGGTGGCCCGGCGGCCGGCGGTGGAGCCGTCCGGGGCGGGCGCGCCGTAGGAGACCTGCACGCCCCGCTCCCGCGCGGCCCTGACGATCCCCGGCACGGCCCGCTCGGCCAGCGCGGAGATGGTCATCGCCGGGTTGACGGTCAGCGCGCCCGGCACGGCCGAGCCGTCCGTGACGAAGATCCCCGGGTGCCCGCGCAGCTCGTGCCCGTCGTCCAGCGCCGAGGTGTACGGGTCGTCGCCGATCCGGCACGAGGCCAGCGGATGCACCGTGTACGCGCCGACCAGGTCGTTCGTCCACGGCGTCACCGTGGCCAGCCCGTCGCGCTCCAGGATCTCCTTGCACTCGGCGTCGGCCATCGCCCAGGCGGCCGAGGTGTTCGCGGTCGGCTTGTACGACAGCCGGCCGACGCCCAGCATCTGCTGGGAGACCCGGTCGGCGTTGCCGCGTACGGGCGGTGGCCCGAAGACGCCCTCGTTGTCGTCCTCGATCATCTGGAAGATGATCAGCCAGGACCGCCAGCGTTCCAGCATCTCCTTCTTGCGCAGCCCGAACCACGCCGGGTCGGGCCCGCCGGCCAGCGCGAGGATCGTGCCCAGGCCGGGCGGGAAGTAGAGCTGCTCCAGCGAGTAGCGGGTGTACTCGGGCAGCGAGCCGTCCAGCCGGTCCCAGTTGGCCACCGTCGGGCCCTTGCCGATCTGGTTGGCCGCGTACGCCAGGCCGTCGCCGCGCTCCAGGCCCAGCACCTCGCGCACGCGCTCCTCGTTCAGCACGGCGGTGTTGAGCCGCTCGCCGTTGCCGGAGAAGTAGCGGCCCACGGCGTGCGGCATCGCGCCGAGCGCGGCCTCGCTGCGCTGCAGGATGACCGGCGTGGCGGCGGCGCCGGCGGCGAGGACCACCACCTTGGCCTCGATCGTGCCCTCGCCCTCGGTCAGGCGGTAGTCCTCGCCATGGACGATCTTGTAGTGCACCCGGTAGGAGCCGTCGGGCGTCCGCTCGATGCTCTGCACCTCGTGCAGCGGCCTGATCCTGGCGCCGTGGGCGAGCGCCGCCGGCAGGTAGTTGACCAGCAGCGACTGCTTGGCGTCGAACCGGCAGCCGGCCATCATCCAGTTGCAGTTGACGCAGGACCCGGTGTCCACGGCCGCGGGCACGGGGTTGGCGGTGCGGCCCGCGTGCCGGCAGGCCGCCGCCCACAGGCCGCCGGAGTACGAGACGTCCTCCCAGCCCTGCTGGGTGATGGAGATCGACTCGGCGACCCGGTCGTACCAGGGGTCGAGGGTGTCGCGGCTGATCGCGGCCGGCCACATGCGGCGCCTGATGCTGCCGCGGCGCTCGAAGACGAACCGCGGCGCGCGGGGCATGGCCGCGAAGTAGACCACGCTGCCGCCGCCCACGCAGTTGCCGCCCAGCACGCTCATGCCGTCGCCGACGGTGAAGTCGAAGATGCGGGTGTAGGACGAGCCCAGCTTGAAGTCGTGCTCGTAGTCGGCCGACTCCAGCCACGGGCCGCGCTCCAGCATGACCACGTCGGCGCCGCCGGCGGCCAGGTGGTAGGCGGGGATCGCGCCGCCGAAGCCGCTGCCGATCACCAGCACGTCGGTGCGTTCGACGCCGTTCATGCGGGGCTCCCTGAAGCTGTCGTGTCCGGGTGGAGGTCGGCGAGGGGACGGCCGTAGGAGTAGGCGGGGAAGCGCCACAGCCCGTCCGCGTCGGGCGGAGTGATGCCCATGGCGGTCAGGCCGGGATGCCCGGCCCTGATGGCGTCGGCGGTGTGCAGGTGGGCGGCGGAGTCGTAGGCCATGTAGCAGAACAGCACCAGCAGCACCCACAGCGCCTTCTCCGGGTGGCCGGGCGCGGTCAGCGTGCGCACCAGCGCGCCGCGCTCCTCGAACGGCAGGGCCACGAACGCGGGCACGCCCGCCTCCAGCAGGATGCCGTGCTGGTCGGCGTGGGCGCGGGCGTGCTCGTTCAGCGAGCGGGCGTAGTCGTCCAGGCCCTCGGAGACACCGGTGGCGTCCCATTCCAGCAGCTCGACGGCGCCCGCCGCGACCGCGCCGCCCGTCGGGCTCATGCCGGCCACCGCCCGGTCGTCCGGACCGCGCTTGGGGCCGGGCACGATGGTGTCCGCGAGCGCCTCCAGCGTCTCCACCCTCGTCTCGTAGAGCAGTGGACCCATGGGTACTCCCTCGTTCAGGTCGGCTTTCGGTCGGTACGGTCGGCGGGGTCGGTGCGCGCCAGCGCGGCCCGCAGGGTGCTCAGCGCCCTGACGGTCTGGCTGCGGACCGTGGAGGACTCGTTGCCCATGACCCGGGCCGTGTCCTCGGCGCTGCGCCCCTCCCAGAACCGGAAGAAGATCGTCGCCCGCTGCCGCGGCCCGAGCCTGGCCAGCGCGCCCATCAGCACGATGCGCTCGCCCACCAGGTCGTAGGGGTCCAGCGCCGCGGCCGCGTCGGGTGGCGCGCCGCTGAGCACCTCCCGCGACCAGCGCAGCGACCTGCGGTCGCTGATGAGCAGCCGCCGCATGATCTGCCGCGCGTACGCCTCGGCGCGGTCGCGCCGGTCGAGGCCGTCCCAGTGCCGGTGCAGCGCCAGCAGGGTGCGCTGGACGAGGTCGTCGGCCTCGTGCCAGTCGTCGGAGAGCCGGAAGGCCACCCGGCGCAGCATGGGCCTGGCCTCCCGCGCGAAATCAGCGAATTCCTGCCCCCGTACATCGGCCATCACCCTCACCCCCGGAACACGGCCGTGCAATTTCCGCTTTCTTCGGCATGCTCAGAATTGAATGCGCGGTGCGCCGCAACAACCCCTAACGGACGCCCCCGCGCCCTTATCCACAAAGGCGCCGGCGCCACCCCCTATTCGCCCCCCGTGGACCCCTGTTCTTCTCTCCGTACGCTGCCCGGCCCGTTCTCGCGCACATACGCTCGCGACGTGAGCGCCTCCGGTGCGGCATTACTGGCGATCAGCGACCTCCACGTCGGATTTCCCGAGAACAGGGCGGCCGTCGAGGAGCTGCGCCCGCGCACCGCGGACGACTGGCTGCTGGTGGCGGGGGACGTCGCCGAGCGGCTGGACGCGTTCGAGCAGACGCTCGGCCTGCTCGGCGAGCGCTTCGCCAAGGTGGTGTGGGCGCCGGGCAACCATGAGCTGTGGACCACGCCCGGCGACCCCGGCCTGCGCGGCGAGGAGCGCTACCGGCGCCTGGTGCAGATCTGCCGGCGCCTCGGCGTGCTCACGCCCGAGGACCCGTACGCGGTCTGGACGGGGGAGGGCGGCCCGGTGGCCGTCGTCCCCCTGTTCCTGCTGTACGACTACAGCTTCCGCCCGCCCGGCACCACCCGGGAGCAGGCGCTCGGCCTGGCCCGCGAACAGGGGGTGGTGTGCAGGGACGAGTTCCTGCTGCATCCCGAGCCCTATCCCAGCAGGCAGGCGTGGTGCCGGGCGCGGGTGCGCGAGAGCGAGCTGCGGCTGGACGCGCTCGACCCCGCCCTGCCCACGGTCCTGGTCAACCACTTCCCGCTGCTGCGCGCCCCCACCCGCGTCCTGCGGCACCAGGCGCTGGCGCAGTGGTGCGGCACCGAGCAGACGGCCGACTGGCACCTGCGCTTCCGTGCCGCCGCGGTCGTCTACGGCCACCTGCACATCCCGGGCACGAGCTGGCACGACGGGGTGCGCTTCGAGGAGGTCTCGCTCGGCTACCCGCACGAGCGGCGGCCGCACCACCGCGACGGCCGGGTGCTCAGGCAACTGCTGCCGGCCCCCCGCCGCGAATGGGCCCTATAAATCGCATTCTCAGATAAATTGCCGAGATTTCCGAAAATTTCCCAAAAAAGGGCGATTTGTCATGCAGCGTACTGCGCGCCCGAGAGCGTGTACCAGGTGGCAACCGAAAGGCAATGCATCCGGAGCGCCGCGGAATCGTCGCGCCCCCCGGGAATTCTCCGGCCGGAGAATCGACGGGGGACGCGCGCCCGAGGGCTTCCGGGTTCCGGGAGACCATATGGACGACGTCATCGAACGAGCGGTCCTGCGGGTCATCGAGAGCATGCAGGAGAACCACGGCGAGCAGCTCACCATTGACGACATGGCGCGGACCGCGATGTTCAGCAAGTTCCACTTCTCGCGCGTCTTCCAGCGCGTGACCGGGCTGTCCCCTGGACGGTTCCTGTCCGCGGTGCGGCTGCGCGAGGCCAAACGCCTGCTCGTGTCCACCTCGCTCAGCATCACCCACATCAGCCACCAGGTCGGCTACTCCAGCGTGGGCACCTTCAGCTCGCGCTTCACCCACAGCGTGGGGCTGTCGCCGAGCAGGTACCGGCAGTTCCTGAGCGTCACGGCGGCGGACCTGGCCGGCGGCGAGCGCGCGTTCGGCGGCCCGGCGGCGACCCTGCACGGCGTCGTGACCTCGCCGCTGGCCGACCGGCCGGTGTTCGCCGGCGTGTTCCCCGGCCAGATCCTGGAGGGCAGACCGGCGAGCTTCACCCTGATCGGCCGGCCCGGCCCGTACGTGCTGGAGAACGTGCCCAAGGGCACCTGGTACCTGATCGCCCAGTCCGTGGCCGAGTCCCGCGAGGACGCCGTGCACCACCCGCCCCAGGGTGACGCCGCGACGTGCATCGCGCGGATCGGGCCGATCGAGGTGGGCGGCGGCGGCAGCGAGCGCGCCGACCTGCGGCTGCGTCCCATGAACGCGCTCGACCCGCCCGTCCTGCTCGCCCTGCGCGACCTGCTGGCCTGGACCGACACCCACACCTGAGAAAGAAGGGGCGGCACGTGCGGAAGGGCCCGCGGACGATGTCCGCGGGCCCTTCCGTGATCTTCGGGGCCGATCTCTAGGCCGGGCTCACCGTCATCGGCAGCCCGCCGCGCACCCGCAGCGACAACATGGCCTCCGGAACCGCCCGGCGGCCGGGCAGCCCGGTCAGCCGCAGCTCCCGGGTGACCATCGCCAGCACGAACGTGGCCTCCATCATCCCCAGGTGGTTGCCCACGCAGAAGCGCGGGCCCGCGCCGAAGGGGATGTAGGCGTACCGCGGCCGGTCGGCGGGCGCACCGGGCTCGAACCGCTCGGGACGGAACGCGTCCGGCTCCCGCCAGTACGCCGGATGCCGGTGCAGCGTGTACGGGCTGATGAGCACGTCCGCGCCCGCCGGGACCCGGTACCCGCCCACCTCGTCGTCCTCCCGCGCCACCCGCGTCAGCGCCCACACCGGCGGGTACAGCCGCATGACCTCCTCCAGCACCGCCGCCGTGTAGGTGAGCCTGCGCAGGTCCTCGTACACCGGCGGCCGGTCGCCCAGCACCGAGACGGCCTCTGCCCGCACCCGCTCGCGCACCTCCGGATGCCGGTCCAGCAGGTGGAAGGCCCACGACAGGGTGCTGGCGGTGGTCTCGTGCCCGGCCAGCAGGACCGTGACCACCTCCTCCCGCAGGCGCTGCCGGGCGGCCCGCGGGTCCTTCCGCAGCCCGGTGGACTCGATCAGCAGGGACAGCAGGTCGCCGCCGCCGGTCGGGTTCGCCAGCCGCTCGGCCACCAGCAGGTCCACGACCCGGTACAACTCCCGCCGGGACCGGCGGAAACGCAGGTGCAGCGGCAGCGGCAGCCATAACGGCACCATGGCCAGCGTGACCATCTCGAACATGGCCTGGTCCTGGACGCCCTCGAAGGCGTGCCCGACCGAGCCGTGCGCGCCGAGGTCGGCCTCCAGCAGGGTGCGGCCGAGCACCCCGAGCGCCAGGCCGGTCATCTCCCCGGCCACGTCCACGGGCCCGCCGCCCACCCGGGCCCGCAGCCGCTCGACCAGACGGCCGGCCTCCTCGGCCAGCACGGTGTCCTGCTGGGCCAGCCGCTTGTTCTGGAACAGCGGCTGGATGGTCCGGCGCTGCTGCCGCCATCGCTCGCCGTCGCTGGTCAGCAGCCCGTCGCCGATCACCCGCCGGGCCTCGGCCAGGCCGATGCCCTTGCGGTAGTTGCCGCTGTTGTCGGCCAGTACGTGCTTGGCGTGGTCGGGATGGTTGAACAGGTAGATGCTCTTCGGGCCGATCGTCATGCGCACCGCGTCGCCGTACCGGGCGGTCGCCTTCGACAGCAGCGCGAGCCGGTCGCCGACCAGCCGCCGGTACAGGACGGGCGCCGCCCAGGGCGGCGGGCCGGGCGGCACGCGGCCGCCCAGCGCCACCGGGCGGGTGCCCAGCGTGGTCACGCCGACACCCCCTGCAGGGCAGGGGAGGTCTCCCCGAAACGGCCCCGGTAGACCAGCAGGCCGTCGCAGTCGTCCCGCCGGCTCAGGGACAGCACCTCGCCGACGAAGATCGTGTGATCGCCGCCGTCGTAGGCGCGCCAGACCCGGCACTCGAAGCGGGCCGCCGCGCCCGCGATGAGCGGCACCCCGGTGACCTCGCCCGGCGTCACCTCGACGTCGGCGAACTGGGCCAGGCCGAGCGGACGGTAGCGGTCGGCGAAGTGCCGCGCCTCGGCCTCCTGGTGCCCGGCCAGCACCGACACCCCGAACGACGTGGCCGCGGTGATGCACTGGTGCATCACGGCGCCCTTGCCGACGCACACCAGCAGCAGCGGCGGGTCGAGCGAGACCGAGGTGAAGGAGTTGGCCGTCATGGCGTGCGGGACCTCGCCGCCCGTGGTGATCACGGTGACGCCCGTGGCGAACGCCCCGAACGCGTCGCGCAGCGTCTTGGCGTCCGCGACCTGCGGCGCCGGGGCCGATGAGTGGAGTTGCACGGTGACCTCCTGGGTCCGGTTTTCTAGGCCAGGTACGGTTCGAGCGCCCTGACCAGGGGCTCGGGCACCCTCGCCGGCGCGGTCTTGGTGTTCGGCCCCCGCATGCAGGCCACCCGCTGCCTGCCGCGGGCGACGAGGACCTCGGGCGCGCCCGGGGTGACCCGGACGTAGTCGAAGCCGAACTCGATCTGCGTCTGCGCCAGCTCGATCAGGCGCATCCGGATGGACAGCTGGTCGAAGGCCGTGATCTCCGCGAAGAACTCGCAGTCGACCTTGAGCGTGAACAGCTTGAGGTCGTCCTGCAGGTCGGCCAGCACGTCCCGGGCCCGTTCCATGAGGAACATCTCCCGGCAGCGTCCCTGCCAGCGCAGGTAGTTGACGTAGTAGACGTTGCCGACGAGGTTGGTCTCCTCGAAGCCGACCGTGTGCAGGTACTCGTAGTAGGTGCCCATGGGCTAGGACCGCCCTTCGGTGAGTATCGCGACGACGACGGGGGCGGGCAGGCCGTTCACCCGGGTGGCGAGCGTGGCCACGGCCGCGCCGCCGCCGGTCAGCACTACCCATCCGTCGGCCCCGGCCCGGGTCACCGCGAGCGGCACGTCCGTCCCCGCCGCCGTTCCCGCTGCCGTTCCGGCGGTGCGCAGGCAGGCGAGCGCGGCGCGGGTGCGGGCGCGGGCGGTGTCCGCGTCCTCCCCGGAGGCCGCGGCGATCTCGCCGGCGAGCGCGTCCCGGCCGTCGCCCGGGTCGCCGCCCGGGTCGCCGGGCCCGGCGGGGGTGACGGGCTCGACGGCGCAGGCCAGCGGCCCTGGGGCGGCCACGCACACCGTCAGCCCCGGCACGTGCGCCGACACCGTCCGCACGGCCTCCGCCGTGCCCGCCGGGGTGCCGGAGGTCGCGGCCGGGGTCGCGCCGAGCCGGGCCACGGCCAGGTCGCCGGTGCCCTCGCCCGGCTCCACGACGACCGCGACCCGCGCGCCCGTCAGGTCCTCCAGCGTGCGCTCCAGGTACGGGCCGAGCAGCGGCGCCGCCCACGGACCGGCCCCGCCCTTCTTCCGCACGGCCTGCAACCGCAGCCCCTCCCAGCGTTCGACGACCTCGCCGTCCTTCGTCCGGACCGCGACGTCGTAGACGTAGGCGTCGCCGTCCCTGGACCGCTCGGAGGCGCAGTAGCGCACCTCGTCCGCGCCGGACAGCGCGGCCCCGGCCGGGTGGACGCGTTCGATGCCGGTCGGCAGGAGGGTGGCGTCGGGCACGCACACCTGGTTGCCGTGCATCAGCGCGTCCCGCATGCCGGGGTCGCCCAGGAGCAGGTCCGGCGGGAGGTACCCGGCGAACCAGTCGCACTCCTGCGCCACCTGGAGGTCGGCGTCCACCTCGCGGGCCGCGGCCCGGTGGTAGCGGCGCAGCCGCTGGAAGCGCCGGCCCTGGAAGAGCACCTCGCCGTAGAGCTGGGTGTCGGGGTCCAGCGCGACCGGCGGCAGCTCGTCGCCGGACTGCTCGGGCGGGCCCGCGGGCGGTGCGCCGGCGTCCAGGCGCAGCACGGCCGTGAAGTGGTCGACGTCGAAGCCGGTCTCCTGGCTGCGGATGGCGACCGCGACCGTGTCGTGCCCGGTGACCGCCGCCGCCACCCGGAGCGTGGTGCTCCCGTCGGGTGGTACGATGATCGGCCGGACGAACTCCGCCTGCTCCACGACGGGCGTCCCGGCACGGCCGGTGGCCGCGTACGCCACCTGCGCCATGGCCTCCAGCCCGAACACCGCCGGGAACAGCAGGTTGCCGTCCAGCAGGTGATCGGCCAGGTACAGGTCGGTCCCGGCGTTCACCTCGACCTCGCTGACCAGCTCCACGCCGTGGTAGCGGACCAGCGGCGCGCCGACGAAGCGGAGCAGCGGCAGCTCCGGCTCCTCCCGGCGCACGGTGTGGATGCCCTCGGTGCGCCCGCTGATCACCACGACGCCGGGCGCGTCGGGGTCGCTCACCAGGCGGCGCATGATCTCCACGCCCCGGTCCACCGGGATCGGCGTGATGCCCTGCTCGACCAGCCGGTCCACGACCGACAGCCGCTCGCCCATGCCGACCTCGGACCAGACCGACCACTCCATGCAGATCGCCCGGCAGCCCGGGTGCCGCTCGCCCGCCTCGCGGGTCAGGTCGGCCAGCCACTCGTTGGCGGTGGCGTAGTGGCCCTCGCCGTGCAGGCCCGCCCGGCCGATGATGCTGCCGAACGTCACCAGCAGCCGCAGCCGTCCGGGCTCGACCGCCTCCAGCACGTTGCGCAGGCCGTCCACCTTGGGGGCGAACGTGCGGCGGAAGGCGTCCATGTCCAGCCCGGCGATGCCCTCGGGCTCGTTGCGCCCGGCGCCGTGCAGGACGGCGGTGACCGGCCCGAGCGCCTGCTCGGCCGCGGCCACGGCCGTCCGCACCTGGGCGGCGTCGGTGACGTCGGCCCTGGCGTAGTGGACGGTGAGCCCGGTCGCGGCCATGCGCCGCAGGTTCGCGGCCAGCTCCTCGTCCTGGGCCGGGTCGGAGCGGCCGAGCACGGCCACCTTGGCCGCACCGGCCATGGCCATGGCGCACTCGGCGGTGATGCCCTTGCCGCCGCCGGTCACCAGGAGCACGTCGGAGCCGGTCAGCGGCTCCTCCGCCCGCTCCTGCCGGTACGGCAGCGCCCGCAGCGTCGGCACCCGCCGCACGCCGCCGGCGTCGTAGTGCACCTCGCTGAACGCCGTCGTGGCCGCCGCCTCCGCCGCTATCCAGGCGGCGGCCTGCGGCGCGTCCTGCGGCAGGTGCACGACCGTGGTGGGCAGGCCGCTCTCCAGGTGGAACGTCTTGGCCAGCCCCGCCGCGCCCCGGCCGTGCTGGACCAGGACGAACCGGGTGCCCGGCCCGCCGGCCAGGGCCGCCTTGGCGCCGAGCAGCGCCTGCTCCAGGTCGTCGGCCGCGCACCGCGCGGGTAGGCACACCAGGACACCGGAACCGATCTTCTCCCCTTCGAGTGCCTCGCGCAGCGGCCCCGCCAGGGGCGCACCGGCGGGCGCGAACACCTGCCACGATCCCGCGCGTTCCGCGGCCGCCCGCCGGGGCCGCGGCTGCTCGTCCAGGTCCACGGCGAACGGGCGCACCCACGGCGCCGCGCCGGCCACGCCCCGCGCCGACTGCGCGCGCGGCTGCGCGGCCAGCCGGTCCAGGGCCTCGCCCAGCTCCTGGAGCGTCGCGGTGGCGACGTTGGCCGGCGCCATGCCCGCGGGCACGCCCAGATGCTGGGTGGCCTGATCGATGATGTGCATGACGGTGACCGAGCTGAGGTGCAGCTCGTCCAGCGGCTTGCTGTCCTCGGTCACCATCTCCAGCGGCAGCTCGGCGCGTTCGGCGGCCAGCCGCCGCAGCAGCTCGACCGTGGACTCGCCGGGCCGCGCCGCCGTCCCGCCGCCCGTCCCGCCGTCCGGCTCGGCCGCCCGCTCCGCCGGCTGCGGGGCGGCGGCCTTGACGCGCACCTGCGGCGCCTGCTCGGCCGGGCTGGTGAAGAACGAGAACGTCGCGCCGATCTCCAGCGGCTTGACCAGCCGCCCGTGGAACAGCTCCTCGCAGGCGACGGGCACGCCCGCCACGTGCGCGGCGCCGGCCACGCCGAGCAGCCCGGCCAGCGACTCGCTGTCGGTGTCCAGCGCGACGGCCGGCACGTCGGTCAGCTCGGCCGCCAGCCTGCTGAGCACCCGGCCGGGGCCCACCTCGACCAGCAGGTCCGCGTCCGCGGCCAGCGCGGCCAGCGCCTGGGCGAACAGCACGGGCGCGGTGATCTGCCGGTGCAGCAGCGCCGGGACGTCGGTCCCGGCGGCCAGGTCGTCACCGGTGACGGTGGAGACGACCCGCCGGGCGACCGGCCCGAACCGCTCCTCCGCCAGGTATCCGGCCAGCGCCTCGGCCGCCGGGGCGACCAGGGGCGAGTGGAAGGCGTGCGAGACGTTCAGCCTGGTCCAGGTCAGCCCGGCGCGCTCGGCCGCGCGCCCGGCCTCCTCCACCGCCGCCACCGGCCCGGCGACGACGGTCTGGAGCGGCCCGTTGTACCCGGCGATCACCACCGGCAGGTCGCCGGCCAGCTCCAGCACGGTCTCCGGCGCGGCCCGCACGCCGGCCATCGTGCCCGGCTCGCTGCGCTCCCGCATCGCCCGGCCGCGCTTGGTCGCCACGCGCAGCAGCGCGTCCTCGTCCATCGCGCCCGCCCAGTGCAGGGCCGACAGTTCGCCCAGGCTGTGCCCGACGGCCGCGTCCGCCTCGATGCCGAGCAGCGACAGCGCGCGCAGGCCCGCCATCGAGCCGGTGACGATGCGCGGCTGGGCGACCTCGGTGGCCGCCATGTCGCCGTCGGCGGGCAGCGCCGCGGTGGTGTACACCTCGGCGACGTCGGCGAAGCGCCTGGCCAGCGCGCCGCCGTCGGTCCCGCGGCCCGAGCCCTGCCCGGGGAAGAGGAAGCCGATCCGCGGCCGTGCCGAGGCGCGGCCGACGAACGCCTTGCCGTCGGGGGTGGACAGCGTGTTCTCGCCGGACTCCAGCGCCGTCAGCACGCGGGTGAGCTGCCGTACGGCGTCGTCGGGCGAGGAGACCACGACGGCCGCCCGGAACGGCAGGCCGCGCAGCCGCCCGCGCAGCGTGGCGGCCAGGTCGGCGAGCTGGCCGTAGGACACCTTGGGCACGAAGTCGAGCAGCTCCGACACCAGGCCGCGCAGCTCGTCCCAGGTGCCGCCGTCCAGCAGGAACAGCTCCGCGTCCTGGGACGCGGCGGCCAGCGCCTTGACGCGGCTGGACACCCGCCGCCGCGGGCCGGTGTTCTCCAGCACCACGTGCGTGTTGATGCCGCCGAAGCCCATGGCGGTCACCGCGGCGCGCAGCGGCGCGCCCTGCGGCCACGGCTCGGCCGTGCGCAGCACCCGCAGCGTGGCGCCCTCGTCGGTGAGCACCTGGTGCGGGTCGACGCACCCGATGGTCGGCGGCAGCACCTGCTCGTGCACGGCCATGGCCGCCTTGATCAGGCCCGCCACGCCCGCCGCCGCCTTGGCGTGGCCGATCATGCCCTTGATCGAGCCGACCGCGGCCGGGCGCGCGGCCGCGGCCCTGGCCCGCGACAGGGCCGTGAGCTCGGTCGCGTCGCCGAGCGCCGTGCCCGTCCCGTGGCCCTCGAACAGCTCGACGCTCTCGGGGCCGAACCCGGCCTTGTCGTACGCGCGGCGCATCGCGAGCAGGTAGCCGCTCACCTCCGGACGGGTGATCCCGCCCTTGCCGTCGGAGGAGACGCCCCAGCCGGCGATCGTGGCGTAGATCCGCCGCCCGGCGGCCAGCGCGTCCTCCTCGCGCATCAGCACGACGATGCCGCAGCCCTCGCCCGGCCAGAAGCCGTTGGAGTGCCGGTCGTACAGGCGGAAGTCGCTCTTGGCCAGCGCGCCGGTCTTGGCGAACCCGATCACCTCGAACGGGTCGATGGACAGGTCCACGCCGCCCGCGACGGCCACGTCCACGTCGTGGTCGGCCAGCGCCTTGCCGGCCGTCACCACCGACAGCAGGGACGAGGAGCAGGCGCCGTCCACGGTGTAGCCGCCGCCGTTGAGGTCGAAGTGGTTGCAGATGCGCCCGGCGATCGTGTTGGACAGCCCGCCCGCCAGCGTGTCCTCGTCCACCGGCGGGAAGGGGCTCTTGTAGGCGGCCTCGTAGTCGGCCAGGAACGCGGCCAGGCGCTCGTCGTCCCAGCCCTGCTCCTTCAGGGCCGCGGCCAGGGTGCGCCGCACGTACGGCCAGCGCAGCCGCAGCACGTTCGCGCGGGTGAACTCGCCGGTGAGCGTGTTGCCCACGACGACCCCGGTGCGCTCGCGCGGCAGCCCCTCGCCGCCCGCGAACCCGGCGTCGGCCAGGGCCCGGCCGGCCATGTCCAGGGCCAGCCAGTGGGCCAGGTCGGTCGACCGGTACGTGCTACCGGCGATCTTGTGTGCCACCCGGTCGAAGGCGTAGCCCTCGATGACCGCGGCGGTCTTGGCGTAGAAGCGGTCCGGCGCTGCGGGATCGGGGTCCCAGTAGTCCTCCAGCCGCATGCGCTCGTCCGGGAGCCGGCGGAAGGCGCGGCGGCCGGCCACCGCGTTCTCCCACAGCTCCCTGGGCGAGGCGGCGTCAGGGTACCGGCAGGCCATGCCGACGATCGCGATCCTCGTCATGCCTTCGCGACCTCTTCCCGCGCGTGCTGCAGCGCCTGGGCGGCGGCTGCGCTGACCCTGGCGGCGTCGAGCTCGCGCGCCTTGTTGACGATGTGCAGCGCCCACAGGAAGCCGCCGCGGATCAGGCAGACCGCCGCCGTGGCGAAGAAGATCCCGTACGGGATGTTCATCCCCATGAGCAGGCCGTACACCACGGCCACGCCGCCGCCGAAGGCGACCTGGGACAGCGGTCTGGACGGGCTCGTGCCCGGGTCGGTGATCATGTAGTTGGTGAACAGGATGAACGCCACCCCCGTCATCATCGACAGCCCGCCGAGGATGGAGATGTCGTCGATGATCAGCCCGCGCACCACGGCCTGGAGGGCGAAGACGCCCACCCATCCGCCGATCAGCCACATGCGGCCGGTCAGCTTCCCGTTGATCATGGTCCCGCCGATGATGATGATCCCCGGGATGATCCAGTCGATCGGGTTGTCGACTTTCTCGGTGAAGTGGTAGGGCGGCGCGATGCTGGCCCACGGCAGCAGCAGCAGGATGATCGCGATGCCGAAGTTGGACGGGTTCATGAAGTGCCGCATCCGCCCGCGCACCGGAGCCTTGAGCACCCACTTGGCGCCCACGGCGACGGTCACGCCGAACATCATGACCAGCACCTGGTCGTTGACGTAGATCAGCATGTTGAGCGCGATGGAGGTGATGTGCGCGGGATAGAGGAACTCCATCAGCCCGCGCGGGCCGTTGCCGAGGAAGCGCGGCGCGCGGCCCTCCTGGCGGGCGCCGATCACCTCAAGGATGATCTCCACGGTGTAGCCGGTGGCCAGCGCCACGAACGGCCACGACCACGGCTGCTCGAACCCCAGCACGGTGTAGCCAAGGATGTTGAAGATGGTGATCGAGATCGCGAACCGGCGCAGCGCCGTGATCACTTTGGGATCGTGACGTGGCGGGGTGATCGTCTTGGCGGCCATGCCGTCACTTCTCCTTCGCTTGCGAGCCGAGCTGGAGGGTGTGCCAGCCGGGGGTGAGCGTGAGCTCCTGCTGGTGCCGCTGTCCGGCGCGGTCGCGCCAGCTCAGCTTGACCCGCACGGGGCCGGTGACGTTCGCGCCGAGGCCGATGTGCACCGCGTGCGCGCGCTTGCCGGAGTGGCCGCTGCCGCCGTCCACGCGGCCGACGAAGGAGCGGCCGTCGGGCGTGGTCGCGGTCACCGTCGCGCCGATCACCGGCGACCCGGCGGCGGGCAGCGGGCCGGCCGCGGAGGGGGTGTCGTACTGCAGGCGCAGCCCGAGGAACGAGCCCGCCGACCGGCTGGTGTTGAGGTAGAAGGCGGGGGCCTCCCACTGGCGGGCCACCGCGAAGTCGATCAGGCCGTCGCCGTTGACGTCCCCGGTCGCGATGCCGCGCGTCGGCACGGGCACGGCCAGGCCGAGCTGCTCCGACAGGTTGGCGTAGCGGCCGTCGGGGCCCTTGGCGAAGAAGGCCAGCGTCTGCGCGCCGGCGATGTCGGCGCCCTCGGTGACGTTCGGCCACGACTTGGGGTTGCTGGTCACGCCGTCGTTGGCGGCGGCCAGCTCCTGCAGCGGCGGCCAGCGGTTGACGTCGCCCTTGACGAACCCGGTCGCCTGGACGATCTCGTTCTCGCCGTCGTTGTCGAAGTCCTCGATCTTCGGGTCCCAGCCCCAGCCGGACCAGGCGGTGCGCAGCTCGGCGCTGAGGTCCTTCCACGGCGCCTCGCCCTGCCGCAGCTTCTCGCGCAGCTCGGCCTGGGTCTTGACGGTGGACAGGAACGTGAAGTTGCTCTCCTGGATGCCGTACGGGGTGGTGATGTTGCTGACGAAGAAGTCCAGGACTCCGTCGTGGTTGAGGTCGCCGGCGTCCGAGCCCATGCCCTTGAAGGAGTCCTCGCCGAGCACCTTCGACTTGGGCACGCCGATCTCGTGCGCCCCGGTGGTGGCGGAGAACTTGATGGCGCCGGGGGAGGAGGTGTTGTAGAGCAGGTGGTCGGGCCCGAAGTCGTTGTTCAGCAGCAGCTCGGGCAGGCCGTCGCCGTCCAGGTCGGTGCTGGTCGCGCCGAGCTCCCAGCCGGTGGAGACGTCCGGCGGCAGCACGCCGTCCAGGCGGGTGAAGCCGCCGTTGCCGGTGCCGCGGAAGAAGTAGTCCCGGCCGCCGTTGAGGGCCTTGGACAGCGAGTGGTTCATCTGCACGCCGCCGTCCACGCGGCTGTCGAGGATCGGGCTGCCGTCGGGGAAGTAGTTGCCGACGAAGATGTCCTGCTTGCCGTCACCGTCGAAGTCGGCGACGGTCGCGACGTTGCTGTTCCACAGCTCGCCGGTGTACTTCGCGCCGCCCGCGTTGGGCACCAGCTCGGCCGCGTCGAAGGCGGCGGCCTCGAACCGGGCCGCGGTGGGCCGCTGCAGGTGCAGCGTGGGCGTGCGGCCCCACCAGTAGACCAGCAGGTCCGTCCGGCCGTCGTCGTTGTAGTCGGCGGGCACCGCGCCCATGGGCGCCATCGCGTCGGTGACCGGCAGCGAGCCGAGCGACAGTGCGAACGGCCGGTACCGCTCGCCGCCGCCCTCGACCGGCGCCGGGGTGACGACCACCTGGTCGGTACGCGGGTCCACGATCACCAGGTCGTCGTCCCTGCCGTTGCCGTCGAGGTCGTTCAGCGCGATCGCGGCCCCCACGGAGGAGATCCAGGCGTCGATGTGCTTGTAGGCCTGGTTCACCTTGCGGACGGTCTTGGCCGGGCCGCCGCCCGGCATGGCGATCGCCAGGGACTTGAAGCCGTACGCGCCGGCCATGTCGGCCTTGGTCGCGTCCGAGGCGAAGGTCGGGTGGCCGATCGCGAAGACGGCGATCATCAGCGCGAGTGCGGCGACTCCCGCCGCCTGCTTGCGCAACCACGCGGCTACCGAGCTCACGAGGGAACACCTCCATGGAAGACGAACGTCTCGGCGATGCGCCGGCGCCACCCCTCATAGGCGGGCGGCGAGTCCTGTGCTGTCGCGGTGGGGCGGGTCACGCGGCTCACCTCGGCCGCCTGCTCCGCCGTGGTGCCGCAGAGAACGCCCACGGCCGACTCGGTGTGCGGGAAGAGCAGCCCGGCGCGGATCCTGGCCTCGGCGGCGAACACGCTGCCCTGGGCCAGCGGCCCCCGGTGCGCTCCGGCGCGCTCGCGCAGCCACCGCAGCTCGGCCTCGTCGGCGCCGCCCGCGTAGGTGGCGGCCAGGCCGATGCCGGCGTAGAGGTCGGCGTGGCGGGACTCGGGGAACCGTTCGAGCAGTGTGACCGCCCGCTCGGCGCTGGTGCCGGCGACGAACCACAGCGCGCGGCCGATGCCCTGGTCGAGGGCGTGGGCCGCGTAGTCCTCCTGGCCGGCCGGCCAGGAGAAGCGGGGTTCGCGCACCTGCTGGTGCACGTACCGGTCGGTGTGGAAGTAGGCCTGGTGGAAGCCGTACCCGTCGTGGACCAGCCACAGCAGCAGCGGGTCCAGCAGCCGGGGCTTGGGCCACAGGAAGCGGGGGAGCCGGGCCATGGCCCAGCCGATCCCCACGTAGATCATGTAGTTGTGGTGGTGCCCGCGTCCCTGGAGGAAGGCGTTGACCCGGCGCAGGTCGCCGAAGGTCATGCAGTCCAGGATGGCGAAGCCCATGCCCGCGCCCTCGTAGGCGAAGCCGCGGAAGCGGGCGGGCACCTCTTCGAGCCGGTCCTCGGCCTCGGCGACGGTGCGCGACTCCACGGCGTGGGCGTAACCGGCGAGAAAGTATTCGCCGACCGTCTCCAGTATTTCAGTGGACGCCGCGTTCTTCACCCAGAAGCCGCGCTTTTCGACTTTCGTCTCGCCGACGTCCGGCACCAGAATTCTGCGTCTGAGTGACCGCAATGCGCTTGCCAATTGAGCCTCCGCCGCTTATAGCCCGAACAATCCAATTTCATTGACACATGCCGCCCGGTGGCCGGACAACTTCGGGTTTGCTCAGCTCGGAGGCTCATTTTTGGGCGTGCGAAAGCGAATGACGTGCCTATTCCGGGAAACGCTCAGCGGGCCGGGATCTCGGCCTCCGCCGCGAAATGCGCGCGCACCCTGCCGCGCCACAGCTCGTAATCCGGGACGCGTTCCGACGTGCCCGCGGCTACTTCGCCGTCGTCGGCCAGCGCGACCGCGCCGGCCACGTCGAGCCCCGTCAGCACCGCGCCCGTGGCCGCCGAATGCTCCGGGACGAACCCCGAGTAGTGCCGGGCCTTGGTCGCGAAGACCGAGCCCTGTGCCAGCTCGCCCCGGTGCTCCCCGGCCTCCTCGCGCAGCACCGCCGCCGCGCCCGCCGCGCATCCGGCGAACGTGGCCGCCAGCCCCACCCCGCTCCACAGGTCCGCCTGCCGCCCCGCGGCGAACGCGCGCACCGCCGCGGCCACGTCGCCCGGCCGGCCGCCGTGGATGAACCACAACGCCCGGCCGACGCCCTGGTCCACGGCGCGCGGGAAGTAGGCCGCGTCGCCCTGCCAGGGGTAGGGGGCCGGCACCTGCTGCCCGTCCACGTACCGGCGGGTGTGGAAGTAGGCCAGGTCGAAGCCGTAGCCGTCCACGGCCAGCCAGCTCATCACCGGGTGGTACGGGGTGCCGTCCAGGTCGGGCAGCACCTTCTTCCACAACACCCGCGGCAGCCGGGCCATGGCGAAGCCGATGCCGATGTAGGCCAGGAAGATGTGCGGCTGCCCCGGGCCCATGAGCAGGTCCCGGGTACGCCGCCCGCGCCCGCCGCCCATGGCGTCCAGCACGGTGAAGGCCATCGTCGCGCCCTCGTAGGCGAAGCCGCGCTGCTCGACGTCCACCAGGGACAGCCGGCGCTCGATCTCCCACTGGTCGCGGACGTCGATGCCCCACTCGAAGCCGCACACGACGGCCTGCGGGATGGCCTCCAGGCGCCCGGTGAGCGCCGAGGGGACGACGGGAAAGCCGCGTGCGCCGAAGGTCACGTCGGCCAGGGATGGCGCCAGCACGAGCCGGCGCAGCGAACCGAGCAGAGACGACATGGTGTGCTCCTCCTCCAGTACCGTGAAGACCCGGGTCAGCTCGCCCAGGCCGCCAGCCGCCAGTCGCCGCCACCGCCGGGCAGCGGGCTGCGCACCAATACGGACGGATCGGACCAGGCCGACGCCTCGCGCTCGGCCGCCTCGGCCAGGCGGCGGAAGACCGCCGCGACGACCGCTTCGAGTTCCTCGGGGGTCGCCTGCCCCCGCACCACGGTGAGTTCCATGCCTTCGACGCTCGCCCGCGGGCCCGCGCGGCCGCAACTTCCTGCATGCCCGGTGCCTGCCGGGAGCACAGGTGAGCACGGGTGAACCCGGTCCGGCGGCGGAAGGCTCGCCGGACCGGGTCGGCCCGGGTCAGGATTGGGCGGTGTCGTCGAACTCCACCACGAGCGGGAGGTCGGCCCGGCGGCGGATGTTCAGCTTGCGGTAGGTGCGGGTCAGGTGCTGCTCGACGGTGCTGATCGTGATGTAGAGCTTGGCCGCGATCTCGCGGTTGCTGTAACCGGCCGCCGCCAGCGCGGCGACCCGGCGCTCGCCGACGCTCAGCACCCCGATCAGGTCGCCCGGCAGGGGGACGGCGCGCCGTCCGCGTCCGCCGCCCGGCTGAGCGCGCCGATCATCGGCTCGGCCCCGCACTCCAGGGCCGCCGCCTGCGCCCGTCCGGCCACCGTCCGGGCCCGCCGGAACTCGCCCAGCGCCTCGTACGCCTCCACCAGGTCGAACAGCGCCCTGGCCAGCTCGTACCGGTCGCCGGCGAGCTGGAGGTACTCCACCGCCTGGCGCAGCAGCGCCGGACGGCGGGCCGGCTCGGAGACGGCCGCCTTGAGCCGCATCCCGATGCCGCGTCCCCGGTAGGCGCCGGGGCCGCAGCCGTCCAGGTGGGCCTTGATCAGCTCTCTGGCCTCCTCGGTCTGGCCCATCCGCAGGCACGCCTCGGCCGCGTCGGCCTGCCAGGGGATCAGCGCCGGGTTGTTCAGGCCCCAGGCCGTCACCAGCTCGCCGCAGCGCAGGAAGTCGTGCAGGGCCGCCACGAACGACTCGCCGGCCAGGTTGTAGCGGCCGCGGGCGTACAGGTAGTGCAGGCCGTAGCGGGTCTGGAACATGGCCTCGGCGACCGGCCGGTCCAGCGGGTCGCGCACGGCCTCGTGCCGGCCCATCGCGGTCAGCGCGATGATCAGGCTGGCCAGCGGGCCGCCGATGGCCACGCCCCAGCTGCTCATCGGGATCGTGTCCAAGGCGATGCGGGCGTGCCGCTCGGCCGCGGGCATGTCGCCCTGGCGGATCGCGATCTCGGCCCGGATGGCCGCCAGCCGGGCCCGGCGGCTCGGCGCCTGACGGGCCGCTGCCTCGTCGCCGAACAGGTCGCACAGCGGCGCCGCGCGCTCGCAGCGCCCGGCGTAGGTGAGGGCCAGCAGCGAGTTCTCCACGACGTCCAGGGACATCTCGTCCAGCCGCTCGCCCTCCAGGATGCGCTCGACGGCGTCGAGGTTGTGCTCCCGGGGGCCGTGGGTGAGCACCTCGGCCAGGGCGAGCGTGGACTCCAGCCGCCGGTTGACGGCGACCGACACCATCCCGGCCAGGATGTGCTCCCGCGGCGGGTTGGCCACGTAGGCGGCCAGCGGCGGACAGGTCACCCGCAGCCACAGCTGCGCCACGACCAGCTCGGCCAGCGTCGCGTGGTCGGACGCCGACGCCTCCTGGTTGAGCTGCTCCAGCACGTCGCGGGCGTCCTCGAAGCGGCCGTGCCACAGCAGCGCGCGGGCCAGCACGACGGCGTCGCTGCCGTGCAGGCTGCCCTTCTGCAGCGCCTCGGTGAGCTGGTCCAGGTGCCCGGCGGGGGCGGCCGGGTTGATCCGCCACTCCGCGCGGACGAGCATGGTCATCAGCTTGGAGCGCTGGAGCTCGTCGGTGCACTCGCGCCAGGCCAGCTTCAGGTAGGCCACCGCCGACTCCACCTCGCCCTTGCGCAGCGCGGCCAGCGCGGCCTCCTCCAGCGTGGGCACCACCCACGGCGCCTCGACCCGGGCGGCCTGGAGCAGGCGGTCGGCGACCACGCCGGGCCGCACGCCGCGCGTGTAGGCCAGCTCGGCGGCGCGGCGGTACAGCTCCTTGCGCTCGGACAGGTCCATGCCGGCCAGCACCGCCGAGCGCACCGCCTCGTGCCGGTAGCCGCCGCCGCGCAGCAGGCCGGTCGCGCCGATCGTGAGCAGTTCCCTGCTGACGTCGACCGCGGGCAGTTCGAGCATCTCGGCCAGCCCGTCGGCCTCGCCGAGGATGGCCAGGCCCTGCGCCACCCGGACGGTACGCGGGTGGCTGCGCCGCAGGCACGTCTCGACCGCCCGGACGAACCGGTCGCCGACGACCAGCTCGCGCGGCGGCTCCTCCACGGCCCGCAGGTGCTGGCGGTAGTCGGCGGCCAGCTCACCGGCCAGCAGCGGGTTGCCGCCGCTGATCGTGTGCCACTCGTCGGCGAACCGCTCGGTCGCGCTGAGCCCCACCTGGCCCGCCACCAGCGCGGCCACGCCCCTGCGGGACAGCGGGGCGAGCTGCAGGCGCAGGCAGTGCGGCAGCCGCAGCAGGTCGGTCTCCAGCGGACCGTCCGTGCCCTGCCGGTCGTTGAGCGCGAACACCGCCACGATCCGCGCGTTGCGCACCCGCCGCGCCAGGTAGGCCAGGCAGAGCAGGGAGGTGCGGTCGGCGTGGTGCACGTCGTCCACGACGACCACCAGCGGGCAGCGTTCGGACAGGTCGAGCAGCACCGTGACGAGGGCGTGCACGACCTGCGGGTCGAGCAGCCGCTCGGCGTCGGCGTGCGCCGCGGTCGCGGTCCGCACGCCCTCCGCCAGCAGTTTCTCCGAGCGCTCGCGCTCCTCCTCGACCAAGGGGGCGTCCTGGATGAGCTGGCGGAGCAGGCCCAGCTGCAGGTCCTGCTCCATCCGCGATCCTGTCGCCGTCACCGCGAGCGCGCCCAGCTCTATGGCCTGTTCGGACAACGCGCGCAGCAGCGCGCTCTTGCCCGTCCCGGCGGGCCCGCTGACCAGCGCGACCCGTCCACGGCCGAGGATGGCGTTGGCGACGAGCGACTCCAGGCAGGACATCTCCTCCTGCCGTTCGATGAGAGTCATGGCCGTCTCCCCACATGTCGTGTTACGCTCACGCTAGGCCGGGGTGGTATTCGATCTCTATCGTCCCGCCATCAGCCGCCGGTTCCTGGCCGCGCGCCGGCGTCCGGGCTCCGGAAGGGGCAGCTCAGGGGCGGTTGCGGTGGGCGGCGGGGCCGCGCGGCGGGCGCGGGCCACGGCGGTGCGCACGGCGGCCAGGGCCGCGGCGACCGCGTCGGGCGCGGCGCCGGCGCCCCACGCCGTGCCGCCGTCGAGGCCGCACCGGGCGTAGACGGTCACCTCGCCGCCGGCGGCGCCGGCCGCGCCGTCGAGGTGGTGCACGGCCCGGACCCGGACGCCGGCGGCCTCCAGCGCCGCGCGCAGCGCCGCCGCCGTGTCGGGCCGGGCCTGCCCGTACGCGCCGCCGTCGACGTGCAGCGTGGCCACCGTCCCGGCCAGGTCGCCGGGCAGGTCGCCGGGCAGGTCGCCGGGGGAGGCGCCGGGCGTCAGGTACTCCTGCTCGAACAGCCGCCTGATCCGTTCCGGCTCGACCTCGCCCTGCCCGGCCTCCGCCATCGCCTGGACGGCCCGGCCCAGCTCGATCTGCAGCCCGCGCGGCAGCGTGATCCCGTACCGGGCGTTCAGCAGGTACGCCGGGCCCGCCTTGCCCGACTGGCTGGTGACCCGGACCACCGCCTCGTACGTGCGCCCCAGGTCGCGCGGGTCCACCGGCAGGTACGGCACCTCCCACGGCAGCCGCGCCGGATCGCTCCCGGTACGGGCCGCCTCCCGGTCCATGGCGTCGAACGCCTTTTTGATCGCGTCCTGGTGCCCGCCGGAGAAGGCGGTGAACACCAGGTCGCCCCCGTACGGGTGGCGCGGCGGCACCGCGAGCCCGGTGCACTCCTCGACGACGCGCCGCACCCGGTCGAGTTCGGAGAAGTCGATGCCGGGGTCGACGCCCTGGGTGGCCAGGTTCAGGCCGAGCGTGACCAGGCAGACGTTGCCCGCCCGCTCGCCGTTGCCGAACAGGCAGCCCTCGACGCGCTGGGCGCCGGCCAGCATCGCCAGCTCGGCCGCCGCGACCCCGGTGCCGCGGTCGTTGTGCGTGTGCACCGACAGGCAGACGTGCTCGCGGTGCGGCAGGTTGCGGTGCAGCCACTCGATCTGGTCGGCGAACACGTTGGGCGTCGAGCGCTCGACCGTCGTGGGGAAGTTCAGGATGATCGGCCGGTCCGGGCCCGGCTGCCAGACGTCCATGACGGCCGCGCAGACCTCCAGCGCGAAGTCGGGCTCGGTGTCGTGGAAATGCTCAGGCGAGTACTGAAACCGAACATCACCCTCTTCGAGTAATTTATCGGCATATTTCATGACTAATCGGGTTCCCTGGACCGCCAGGTCCTTGCACTCGTCCCGGCTCATCCCGAACACCAGCCGCCGCGCCAGCGGCGAGGTCGCGTTGTAGAGGTGGATCGTCGCCCTGGGCGCCCCGCTCACGCTCTCCACCGTGCGCTCGATCAGCTCGTCGCGCGCCTGGGTCAGCACGGTCACGCACACGTCGTCCGGGATGCGGTCGCGCTCGACCAGGAGCCGGACGAAGTCGTAGTCGTCCTGGCTCGCCGCCGGGAAGCCGACCTCGATCTCCTTGTAGCCCATGCCCACCAGCAGGTCGAACAGCACCAGCTTGCGGCCGGGGTCCATGGGCCTGGGCAGCGCCTGGTTGCCGTCCCGCAGGTCGGTGGACAACCAGCGCGGCGGCGCGGTGAGCGCGGCGTCCGGCCAGGCGCGGTCGCCGAGCGGCATCCGGGGGAAGGGTCGATAGCGGCTGATCTTCATGTCCGGCCTCACTGTCCCTCAGCTGAGCGATCCGAAATAGACGGTCGAGAAATGCGGCGAGATCAGCACGACGATGTGGTTCACGGCGGTCTCGTCCACCATGCGGAAGGTGACGACGATCTCCGGATACGCCGGCCGCAGCCCGAGCCCGACGAAGTACGGGTCGGTGGCGAACACGATGCGGTACAGGCCGCGGTCGAGCGGGCGGTCGGCCCACTCGCTGACCGACCCGTCCTGGTCCGTACGGGTCTCGGCTTCGAGCACCCACTGCCCGTCGGCGTCATGGTCCAGGCGTACGTGCAGGTCAGCCGCACCCCGGCCGTAGACCGCGTCCTGGGCTTGCACCGCTATTCCCATCGAACCTCTCCGAGTGGTCCGCGCGGGCCGTCCGCGCACATGGCCACCCGGACGACGACACGTCGCGCCGCCCGGGCTCGCGCCCAAGGCTCGCGCCGCCGCCTATCCGCCGGACCTCCCTCCGCTATCGCCGCGCTATCGCCGTCCGATCGCCGCCGATGACGAAAAGAGGCGCCCGCCTTATTTTGCGCTATCGCGGCTATCGCCGGGGGTGCGGGGATCGGTGCGCACAGCGTCCAACGTGCGCTGATGGCCGGTGAAAAGAAGATGGATAAAGGGCGAATTGCGCACCGTGTGAGCGTCATTTCCGAAGCCGCGCACGAAGACCGCGGTAATCACCCGGAGGTAGATCGAAATGACCGCGACCACCGTCATCACCGCCCGCGTCCGCCTCACCATCGCCCTGCTGCTCGCCGCGCTGGCCGGCTTCGCCGCCATCGCCGCCGCGCCGGCCCCCGCGCACGCCGTTCCGTCCGCCGGCCAGCACGACACCGTCAACGGCACGATGGACTGGCCCTGGGGCCTGATCGAGGGTGTCTTTCAGCGCTGACGGTGACAGGCAACACGGATCACCCTGAAACGCTCCAAAACTGGCCACATACCCAATGGCGTTGTACCATCCACCCAACCATGGCAGAAACTTTTGAGGGGTAAGCACCAGTTACGCCGCTCATCATGGCAATCACGCCCGGATTCCGGTCGCGTCGGGAAAGATCTTTGACCGAGGGCGATGATTTGTTTGAGGGGATGCGGGTGGAGTTTCGCGTGTTGGGTGCGCTCGAGGTAACTGCGAGCGAGAGACAGCTCGATCTGGGCGGGGCGCGGCAGCAGATCGTCCTCGCCGTCCTGATCCTGAACGCCAATCACTCGGTCACTCTGGACCGCCTCGTCGAGGCGATCTACGACGAGGACCCCCGGCCACGTCGCGTGCGCAGGTGCAGATCTGCATCTCCGCGCTCAGGCGCCTGTTCAGCGCCCACGGCCACCCCGAGATGATCGTCACCACCCGGCAGGGCTACATGTTGCGTGCCCCCGCCGACGCGATCGACGCACGCCGTTTCGAGAGCCTTGTGAGCCGGGCCCGCAAGGCTCGCGACGGACGTTCCTTCCCCGAGGCCATCCAGCACTACCGCGAGGCGCTGGCGTTGTGGCGCGGCCCGGCTTTCGACGGCATCGACAGCAGGGCCGTGCAGGCGCTGGCCAGCGGGATCGCCGAGCAGCGCGTCACCGTCAACGAGGACTGCGTGCAGCTCGAACTGGACCTCGGCCGCCACCACGAGCTCGTCGGCGAGCTGGCCGCGCTCGTCCAGGAACACCCGCTCAGGGAGGGGCTGGCCGCCCAGCTCATGGTCGCCCTCTACCGCTCAGGACGGCAGGCCGAGGCGCTCCAGGTCTACCGCGACGCGCGGCGGGTCATCGTCGAGGAGCTGGGCATCGAGCCCAACGAACGGCTGCAGCAGCTCGAGTCGGCCATCCTCACCTCCGACGAGAGCCTGGAGGCGCAGCCGCCGCCCGCGGCGGCCCCGGCCGAGCCGCCCGCCCGTCCGCCCGCGGTGCCCGGCATGCTCCCCTCCGACATCGCCGACTTCATCGGGCGGCAGGCCCAGCTCGACGTCATCAGGCAGCGGGTGACCGTCCCCCTGGCCGGGGACGGCCGCTTCGCCGTGCCCGTCATCGCGGTCGCCGGGCGGGCCGGGATCGGCAAGACCACGATCGCCGTGCACGCCGCGCACAGCGTCGCCGCGCACTTCCCCGACGGCCAGCTCTTCGCCGACCTGCACGGCGGCGTCTCCCGCCCGGTCCACCCGATGCAGGTGCTCGACCGGTTCCTGCGGGCCTGCGGCGTGCAGGGGACGGCGCTGCCCGACACCCTCGGCGAGCGGGCCGAGCTGTACCGCATGCTGCTGGCCGACCGCAGGATGCTGATCGTGCTCGACGACGCCGCCGCCGAGAGCCAGGTGCTGCCGCTGTTACCCGGCAGCCCGACCTCGGCCGTCATCACCACCAGCCGGACCCGGCTCGGCGGGCTGGCCGGCGCCACCCACGTGGACGTCGACCTCTTCGACGCCGCCCAGTCCGTCGAGCTGCTGTCCCGCATCGCCGGGGCCGAGCGGGTACGGGCCGAGCCGGAGTCGGCCGCCGCACTGGCCGAGCTGTGCTGCTTCCTGCCCCTCGCGCTGCGCATCGCCGGCGCCCGCCTGGCCTCACGCCCCCACTGGGCCGTGGAGCAGCTCGTGGACCGGCTCGGCGACGAGGCCCGCCGGCTCGACGAGCTCAAGCACGGCGACATGGGCATCAGGGCCAGCCTCTCGCTCACCTACGACGCGCTCACCGAGCAGGCCCGCTGCCTGTTCCGCCGGCTGGCCATCCTGCACTCGCACATCTTCTCCGCCTGGACCGGCGCCGCCCTGCTCGACCGGCCGCTGGCCGACGCCCAGGACCTCTTCGACGACCTGGTCGACGCCCAGCTCATCGAGGTCGCCGGGGTCGGCAGGAACGTCAACGTCCAGTACCGCTTCCACGACCTCATCCGCGTCTACGCCCACGAACGCCTGGCCGCCGAGGAGCCGCCCGCCGAGCGCAGCGCGGCGCTGGCCCGCGTGCTCGACGCGCTGCACCGCCTCACCGAGACCGCCAGGACCCGCGAGTACGGCCCGCCCGCCGGCCCCCACCTGCGGCCCGGCACCGACTCGCCGCTCCCGGCCGAGCTGGTCGAGCGGCTGGTCGCCGACCCGATCGGCTGGTTCGAACGCGAGCGCCACGTGCTGCTGGCCGGCATCCGCCAGGCCGCCCAGGCCGGGTTCGTGGAGCTGTGCTGGCGTACCGCCATGAACGCCGAGCCCTTCTTCGAGCTGCACGTCTACCTCGACGACTGGCGCGAGATCCAGGAGATCGCCCTGGAGGCCGCCCGCCGGGCGGGAGACGAGCGCGGCCAGGCCGAGATGTTGTGCGTGCGCGGCACGCTGGCCCAGACCGAGCAGCACTTCGGCGAGGCCAGACGCGACTTCGAGGCCGCCCTGACGCTGTTCGAGAAGACCGGCAACGTGGTGCAGATCGCCCGGTCCCGGCGGAACCTGGCGTTCCTGGAACGCATGAACGGCCAGCTCGATGCCGCCGCGACGCACCTGGAGCAGGCGCTGGCCATCTTCACCGACATCGGCGACCAGATCTCGGCCGCGCACACGCTGGACAACCTGGCCGCCATCCGGTCGGAGTGCGGCGACATCGACGACGCCAAGATCATGCTGGCCGAGGCGCTGGTCCGCGGGAAGAGCGGCGGCAGCCGGCGCATCATCTCCCAGATCCTGCACCGGATGGGCCGGGTGCACCTGCAGGCCGAGGAGTTCGCGCTGGCGGCCGGCGCGTTCGAGGAGGCGCTCACGCTGGTGGAGGAGATCGGCGACACCGTCGGCGAGTCCTTCGCCCTGCACGGCCTCGGCATCGCCCACCTGCGCAGGGGGCGCCTGCGCGAGGCCGGCGACCTGCTGCGCCGGGCGCTGGCCGTGGCCGAGACCGCCCGCCACCGCCTGGCCGAGGCGCACGCCCTGGCCGGGCTGGGCGAGCTGGCCGTCACCACGAACGAGCCCGGCGACGCGATCGGCCGCCTGCGCAAGGCGGTCACGCTGTTCCGCCAGATGCGCGCGCCGCTGTTCGAGGCGCAGACGCTCACGATGCTGAGCGAGGTGCTGGTCGCCCTCGGCGACGCCAGCGCGGCCGAACGGGCGCTGTCGCGGGTGCACGAACTGGCCGACACGGTCGACGAACGGGCCGGTCAGCGGCTGCGTGACAACCTGTCCTCGGCCGCCGGGCTGGTGGAGGGCATCGGCTAGCCCGAACCTCGCCGCCTCGCCCCGCACCGTCGCCCCGCACTGTCCCGCGTCGTCCCCCACCGTCGCCCCGCACCGTCATCCCGCACTGTCAGAGATGCCCGCGGGGGCTCGGCGTTGGGATTCTGGCGAGCATGAAGGCTCTGGTGCTGTCCGGCGGGTCGGGCACCCGCATGCGTCCCTTGAGCCACTCCATGCCGAAGCAGCTCATCCCGATCGCCAACAAACCGGTCCTGGAGCACGTGCTGGATAGTCTGCGCGCGCTCGGCGTGACCGAGATCGGCCTCGTGGTCGGCGACAGGGAGGCGCAGATCGCCGAGGTCGTCGGCGACGGCTCGCGGTTCGGGACGCGCGTCACCTACATCCGCCAGCTCCGCCCGCTTGGGCTGGCCCACTGCGTCAAGCTGGCGCGACCCTTCCTCGGCGGCGACGACTTCGTCATGTACCTCGGCGACTGCGTCCTGGCCGACGGCATCGGCCCGATCGCCGAGGAGTTCCACGCGTTGCGCCCGGCCGCCCAGATCGTGGTGCACCGGGTGGCCGACCCCCGGCCGTTCGGCGTCGTCGAGACCGACGAGACCGGCGCGGTGCTGCGGGTGGTGGAGAAGCCGGAACATCCGCGCAGCGACCTGGTCATGACCGGCGTCTACTTCTTCACCCCCGCCGTCCACGAGGCGGTGGACCGCATCGTCCCCGGACGCCGGGGCGAGCTGGAGATCACCGACGCCGTCCAGTGGCTGCTCACCTCCGGCCAGGAGGTGCGGGCCAGCCTCTACCGCGGCTACTGGAGCGACGCCGGCCGCGTCGAGGACGTCCTGGAGTGCAACCGGCGGCTGCTGGCCCGGCTCTCCCGCGACATCGCCGGCCACGTGGACGCCGCCAGCCTGGTACGCGGCGACGTCGTGCTCGGCCCCGGCGCGCGGGTGGTCGCCTCCGTCGTCGAGGGACCGGCGATCATCGGCCCGGACACCCTGATCGTGGACAGCCACATCGGGCCCGGCACCTCCATCGGACGCGACTGCGTGGTGCGCTCCACCCGCCTGTCCGACTCCATCGTGCTCGACGGCGCCTCCATCGTGGCCGCCAGCGGCCTGCGCGGCTCGCTCATCGGGCGCTACACCACCGTCGCTCCCGGCCGCAGCGACCACCGTCTCGTGGTCGGCGACCACACGCGGATCGAGCTGACCACATGAACCCAGGGAACAAGGAGTGAGGACGTGACCGACGACGGCGCCCCGCGCGCGGGGCGGAAAGAGTGGCTCGGGCTGGTGGCGCTGTTCCTGCCCACGATGCTCGTGGCCCTGGACATCAGCGTGCTGTTCCTGGCCTTGCCGCACCTCAGCGCCGACCTGGGCGCGGACGCCACCCAGCAACTGTGGATCACCGACATCTACGGCTTCATGACCGCCGGCTTCCTGGTCACCATGGGCTCGCTCGGCGACCGGATCGGCCGGCGGCGGCTGCTGCTGGCCGGGGGCGCGGCCTTCGGCCTGCTGTCGCTCCTGGCCGCCTTCTCCACCAGCCCCGAGATGCTGATCGTGGCCCGCGCGCTGCTCGGCGTCGCCGGGGCCACGCTGCTGCCCTCGACGCTGTCCCTGATCGGCGTCATGTTCCGCGACCCCCGGCAGTTCGGCCTGGCCATGGCCGCCTGGGGCACGGCCTTCATGCTCGGCATCGCGCTCGGCCCGGTGGTCGGCGGCGCGCTGCTGGAGCGCTTCTGGTGGGGGTCGGTCTTCCTGATGGGCGTGCCGGTCATGCTCCTGCTGCTGGCAGCGGCCCCGCTGCTGCCGGAGTTCCGCGATCCCTCCGGCGGCCGGATCGACCTGGTCAGCGTCGTGCTGTCGCTGGCGGCGATCCTGCCGCTGATCTACGGGCTCAAGGCGGTCGCCCGCGACGGCTGGGGCGCCGGTCCGGCCGTCGCGGTCGCCGCCGGGCTGCTCCTGGGCGCGGTGTTCGTGCACCGCCAGCGCGCTCTGGCACACCCGCTGCTGGACGTGCGGCTGTTCCGCCACCGCGCGTTCACCGCCGCGGTGCTGATCGGGCTGCTGTGCGGGGCGCTGCAGACCGGGACCGGGATGGAGGTCGCGCTGTTCCTGCAGACGGTCGAGGGCATGTCGCCGCTGGAGGCGGGGCTGTGGCTGCTGGGCCCGGCCGTCGCGCTCATCGTCTCGATCAACCTGACCCCGCGGCTGGCCAGCCGGGTGCGGCCGGCGTACCTGCTGGGCGGCGGCATGCTGATCGCGGTCGTCGGGCAGCTCCTGCTCACCCAGGTCGTCGTGGGCGCGGTGACCGCGCTGATCGTCTTCCTCGGCGTGTGCTACTTCGGCGTCGGGCCGGTCGGCGGCATGATCAACCAGGTGGCGATGAGCACCAGCCCGCCGGAGCAGGCCGGTTCGGCCGCCTCGCTGGTGGCCACCGGCGGCGAGTTCGGCGTCGCGCTCGGCGTGGCGACCCTGGGCAGCCTCGGCACCGCGGTCTACCGGGGCACGTTCACCCCGCCCGCCGGCACCCCGGCGCTCGCCCAGGACAGCATCACCGGCGCGGTCACCGTGGCCGGGCAGCTGCCCGCCGACCAGGGCGCGGCGCTGCTCGGCGCGGCCCGCGAGGCGTTCACCACCGGGCTGCACGCGGTCGCGTGGGCGAGCGCGGCCCTGTGCACCGTGCTGGCCGTGCTCGCGCTGGTCCGGCTGCGCGGCGTGGCGCCCTTCGCCGGGGTCCACGACGGTCACCACCAGCCGGACCAGGAGCCCGTCCTGGTGGACTGAGCACACGAGACTGAGCACACCAGACTGAGCACACCAGACTGAGCACACGAGAAGGCGGGCCCGGGTGACCGGGCCCGCCTTGGTCTTCCGGAGGTTCAGGTCAGGCCGAACCGGGCGCGGGACAGCTCCCGGTTGGCCAGGGCCGCCAGGTAGATCGCGAACCCGGCGTGGCTGTGCGTGGTGGACATGTCCCGCCAGATCCGCTCCATGCGCTGGCCGTCCCTGACCGCGCTGGAACCGGCCGTCGGGAACAGGCAGCCCTCCACGGCCCGCCAGGCCAGCCGGGCGACCTCGCGGCTGACGGTGGCCAGGCGCACGTCCCGCTCCCTGGTGAACGCCTCCGGGCCCGCCGCGCAGGTCCGGCTCCACTGCTGGACGGCGTTCGTCATGGCCGCCTCGGCGGCGGCGAGCATGCCGGCGGCCTCGCCGTACCAGGACTGGTAGTCGGGGTCCTCGGCGCGGGTGGTGAACGGCGGGAAGATGGTCGTCCTGGTGCGCATCAGCTCCTCGTAGGCGTCCAGGGCGCCCTGGGCCATGCCCAGCACGACGGCCGCGCTGCCGAGCAGCATGACGCTGAGCGGGCCGCCGCCGTACTCGGGGTTGCCGTGCAGCTCCCGGCCCGGGGTGCCGCCGGTGACGACGGCCTGGCTGAGGTGGATCGGCAGCGTGAGGTGGCCGGGGACGCGGCCGCCGTCCATGGCGATGCTGTGCGAGCCGCTGCCCTTCAGGCCGAGCTGGCCGCCCCAGTCGTCCAGCCGGCGCCACTGGTCGCGCGGCGCGACGAACAACATCGGCTGCCCGTCCACGACGACGTGGCCCATGAAGTGGGTGGCGTACGGGGCTCCCGAGCAGTAGCTCCAGGTGCCGTCGAGGAGCCACCCGCCCTCGCCGTCCGGACGGGCGGAGCCGCCGGGCGCGACCGTGGCCGGGCAGACGAAGTCCCCGCAGGCGAACAGCTCGCTCTGGGCCCGCTCGCCGAACAGCGTGGCCACCGCCAGCGTGTGCGCCGAGCCGAAGGAGTACATCCAGCCGGTGGACGGGCAGCCCCGCGCGAGCGTCATCGACACCCGCATGAAGGTCTCCACGCCGAACTCGTAGCCGCCGAAGCGGCGGGGGACCAGGATGCGGTAGAAGCCCGCCCTGGCGAACGCCTCGTGGGTGTCGGGGGCGTAGTAGGTGCGCCGCTCCGTCTCGGCCTGGCGCTCGACCAGGGCGGGCACCATGGCCTCGGCCCTGGCGACGATCTCGTCGGGGGTGAGCCCGGGCTCGGGCGGAGCCATGGGGGCGTGGGTGACGGCTGTCATGCTGCGCGAACCCTTCGTCTCGGGTTTTCCCTCAAGGCTCGCCCGGCTCCGGTGACCTTCGCATCTCCGTGCGTGCCCGGCAATCCCGCACGCCGGAAGATGCGCCCGTCAACCGGCGAATGGGACGTTCAGGGAGCAGTGTCTCGACTGACGTCCCGGGAGGACATGGTGTTGATGACAGGTGCTCCGGCGCGGGAAGAGCTCGTCCGCCGCGCGACGGAGGCAGGCCCTGTCCTGCGCAGGAACGCGGCCTGGGCGGAGGAGAACCGCAGGCTGCACGAGGAGACGATCGAGGCGCTGGCCGAGGCCGGCGTCTTCAGGCTGCGGACGCCGCGCCGCTACGGCGGTTTCGAGGCGGACACGCGCACCCTGGTCGAGGTCGCCGCCGAGCTGGGCCGCGCCGACGGCGCCGCGGCGTGGACGGCCTCGGTCTACTGGATCCCGACCTGGATGGCCGCCCACTTCCCCGAGGCCGTCCAGGACGAGGTGTTCGCCACCCCCGACGTGCGCATCTGTGGCACGCTCAGCCCCACCGCGATGGCCGTGCGCGCCGAGGGCGGCATCGTGGTCAACGGCAAGTGGGGCTTCGTCAGCGGCGCCCACCACAGCCACTGGCAGGAGATCGTGGCCGTCGTCGTCGGCCCGGACAGCGAGCCCGAGCCGGTCATGGCGCTGGTGCCGATGAGCGACCTGACCGTCATCGACGACTGGCACACCTCCGGCCTGCGCGGCACCGGCAGCGTCAGCACCGTGGCCCAGGACCTGTTCGTCCCGGCCGCGCGGGTCATGCCGCTGGGCGCGATCCTCCAGGGACAGCACGCCGACGGCGCCAACGCCGGCTCCCCGATCTACCGCTCGCCGCTGCTGCCCGTGGCCGCCGCCTCCTCGGTCGGGACCGTGCTCGGCCTGGCCAAGGCCGCCCGCGAGGTCTTCTTCGAGCGGCTGCCGGACCGCAAGATCACCTACACCGGGTACGCCAGCCAGAGCGCCGCCCCGCTGACCCACCTCCAGGTCGCCGAGGCCACCTTCAAGATCGACCAGGCCGAGTTCCACGCCCACCGCCTGTCCTCCACCGTGGACGCCAAGGACGCCGACTCCGCCGGGTGGACCGTCGAGGAGCGCGTACGCGCCCGCGCCGACATGGGCGCCGTCTGCCGCCTGGCCAAGGAGGCCGTCGACATCCTGGCCACCGCCAGCGGCGGCTCCTCCATCTACAGCGACGTGCCCATCCAGCGCATCGCCCGCGACGTGCACGCCGTCAACCAGCACGCCCTCATGCACCCCAACACCAACGCCGAGCTGTACGGGCGGATTCTGTGCGGCCTCGAACCCGACACCCTCTACATCTGAAGGAGATCGCCATGACCACCGTGTCGGCCCCCGACCAGACCCTCGCCGTCGCCGCCCTGCCGCAGCAGATCATCGCCGCCTGGGCCGCCCACGACGCCGAGGCGTTCGCCGCCGTCTTCACGCAGGACGGCTCCATGATCCTGCCCGGCGTGTACCGCAAGGGCCAGGCCGAGATCCGCGCCTTCATGGCCCACGCCTTCGCCGGGCCGTACCAGGGCACCCAGGTCACCGGGCAGCCCATCGACCTGCGTTTCCTCGCGGAGGACGTCTGCCTGCTGACCACCGAGGGCGGCGTGCTGGCGGCCGGCGAGAGCGAGGTCGCCCCCGAGCGCGCGGTCCGCGCCTCCTGGCTGGCCGTCCGCCGCGACGGGCAGTGGAAGCTGGCCGCCTACCAGAACAGCCCGCGTGACTGAGATGGCCGCTCACGTCGCACAGCGCGCGGTGGTGCTCGGCGGAGGCATGGCGGGGCTGCTGGCCGCGCGCGTGCTCGCCGAGCACTGCGCCGAGGTCCTGCTGGTGGACCGGGACACGCTGACCGGCGCGGCGGGCCCGCGCCGGGGCGTGCCGCACGGCTGCCACGCCCACGCCCTGCTGGCCCGCGGCCAGCAGATCCTGGACGAGCTGTTCCCCGGCCTCACCCAGCAGATGATCGACGACGGGGTGCCCGCCGGAGACCTCGCCACCAGCCTGCGCTGGTACTTCAACGGCCGCCGGCTGCGCCCGGCCCCCACCGGCCTGATCAGCGTCTCGGCCACCAGGCCCGTCCTGGAGGAGCAGGTCAGGAACCGGGTCGCGGCCCTGCCCAACGTGCGCTTCCTGGAGCGCACCGACATCCTCGGGCCGACCGCGACGCCGGCCCGCGACCGGGTCACCGGCGTCCGCGTGCGCGGGACGGACGGCGTCGAGCAGCACCTGGCCTGCGACCTGCTGGTGGACGCGACGGGCCGCGGCTCGCGCACCCCCGCCTGGCTCCAGGAGCTCGGCTTCCCCCGGCCGGACGAGGACCGCGTCAAGATCGGCCTGGCCTACACCACCCGCCACTTCCGCCTGCGCCGCGACCCGTACGGCGAGGACCTGTCGATCAACCCCGTCGCCTCGCCCGCGAACCCGCGCGGCGCGTTCTTCCCCAAGCTGCCCGGCGACATGAGCATGCTCTCCCTCACCGGCATCCTGGGCGACCACCCGCCGGCGGACCTGGAGGGCTTCCTCGCCTTCGCCAAATCCCTGCCCGTGCCCGACGTCTACGACGCCGTCCGCGACGCCGAACCGCTCGACGAGGGCGTCACCTTCACCTTCCCGGCCAGCGTGCGGCGCCGCTACGAACGTCTGCCCGCCTTCCCCGACGGCCTGCTGGTGCTGGGCGACGGCGTGTGCAGCTTCAACCCCGTCTACGGCCAGGGCATGACCGTCGCCGCCATGGAGGCGATGATCCTGCGCGAGCACCTCCAGGCGGGCGCCGTGCCGCCCTGGCAGGCCTTCTTCAGGGACATCTCGCGGGTCATCGACGTCCCGTGGGACATCTCCGCCGGCGCCGACCTCGCCTTCCCCGGGGTGGAGGGGCGGCGTACCGCCAAGGTGCGCATCGGCAACGCCTACATGGCGCGCCTGCACGCCGCGGCGGCTCGCGACGGCGCGGTCACGGCCGCGTTCATGCGGGTGGCCGGGCTCGTGGACCCGCCCCAGACGCTCATGCGGCCCGCGCTCATGCTGCGGGTCCTGTGCCAGAGCGGCGCCGGCCCCGCGCCGGCCGCCGCCCCCGAGCAGCGCCCGCAGGTGCCGCTGCTCAAGCCCTGACCCCGTCCGAACGACGAAAGGGACGCCGGCGGATCCCCGCCGGCGTCCCTTTCATCCGTACGGCTACCTCAGCGAGCGGGCGAACGCGCGGACGTCGCCCACCAGCAGCTCCGGCTGCTCCATGGCGGCGAAGTGGCCGCCCCGCTCGAACTCGGTCCAGTGGCTGATCGTCGGGACGTCCCGGTCGGCCAGCCGGCGCACCGGCACGAAGATGTCCCTGGGGAAGACCGCCACGCCCACGGGCACGGTGATGGGCGGCGGCCGGTGCCCCTCGGCGGCCATCTTCAGCCCCGCCGCGCCCTCGTAGTAGAAGCGCGCCGACGACCCGGCGGTCGCGGTCAGCCAGTAGATCGACACGTTGGTCAGCATCCGGTCCCGGTCCACGGCGTCCTCGGGCGCCTTGTCGGAGTCCGTCCAGTCGTGGAACTTCTCCACGATCCAGGCCAGCTGCCCCACGGGCGAGTCGGTGAGCGCGTACGCCAGCGTCTGCGGGCGGGTGGACTGCAGCTTCATGTAGCCCGACAGCTCCTCGTCGAACCGGGCCAGCCCGGCCAGCCGCCCCTGCTCGGCGGGCGTCAGGCCGGCCAGCTCGGCCGGATCGCCCGACGGGAAGGCCATCAGCATGTTGACGTGTGCGCCGATCACGTGCTCGGGGGCCAGCCTGGCCAGCTCCAGCGAGATCACCGCGCCCGCGTCGCCGCCCTGCGCCAGGTAGCGGTCGTAGCCCAGCCGGCGCATCAGCTCGGCCCACGCCAGCGCCACCCGGTACGGATGCCAGCCCGCCTCCCTGGTGTGCCCCGAGAACCCGAACCCCGGGATCGACGGGATGACCAGGTGGAAGGCGTCGGCCGGGTCGCCGCCGTGCGCGCGCGGGTCGGTGAGCGGCCCGATCACGTCCAGGAACTCGGCGACCGAGCCCGGCCAGCCGTGCGTCAGCAGCAGCGGCACGGCCTGCGGCTCCGGCGAGCGCACGTGCAGGAAGTGCACGTCGGCGCCGTCGATCTCGGTCACGAACTGCGGGTGCCGGTTCAGCTCGGCCTCGGCCGCCCGCCAGTCGAAGCCGTGCCGCCAGTGGTCGGCCAGCTCCTTGAGGTAGCCCAGCGGCACGCCGCGCTCCCAGCCGGTGCCGGGCAGCTCGTCCGGCCAGCGGGTGGCGTCGATCCTGCGGTGCAGGTCGGCCAGCTCGGCCTCGGGGATGTCGATGCGGAATGGACGCATGGGTGGTCCGCCCTTCTCTTGTCAGGGTTGGGTCGAGCAGGTCAGCCGGTGCCGGTGCGCCGCAGCTCCTCGAAGGAGGACAGGTCGGGCACCGTCCAGCCGTCCAGGTCGTACTCGCCGAGGCAGCGGTCGACGAAGGCCGCGTACTCGTCGAGCTGGCCGCCGGCCATCTGCGAGAACAGCAGCTCGACCCGGGTGTTCTCGTGGTTGCCGCCGTAGTTGCGCTCGTAGAGCTCGTGGCGGCCGCCGAACTCCGAGCCGATCGCGTCCCACAGCAGCTTCATCACCTTGACGCGGCCCTCGGCGTCGGTGCCGTCCGAGCCCCGCAGGTATTTGTCCAGGTACGGGCGGATGTCGGGGTTCTTGAAGTCGGCCGCGCCGGAGTTGACGTAGATGAGCCCGCTGGCCACGTCCTGAAGGATGATCTCCTTGATCCGCGGGTAGCCGATCTGCATGAACCAGCGGTAGGCCAGGCCGTACTGCGGGTTGGGCAGCAGGGCGCCGTTGCGCCACTCCACCGGGTTGCGGGCGGCGGCGTCCGACAGCGCCCAGAACAGGTTGCGCCAGGCCAGCACCTCGCCGATCCGGGTCTGCACGCCGCGGAAGTCCTTGGTGCCGGTGATCTCCAGCGCCCTGACCAGCAGTCCGGCGATGAACTCCAGCTTGACCGCCAGCCGGGTGCAGCCGTGGAAGGTGAACCGCTCGGTGAAGCCCGACTGGCCGGTGAACAGCTGCGCCTTGCCGAGGTCGCCGTAGATGAACACGTTCTCCCAGGGGATGAGCACCTTGTCCAGGACGAGGATGCTGTCGTTCTCGTCCAGCCGGGAGGAGAGCGGGTAGTCGAACGGGCCGCCGGTCAGCGCCGCGGCCATGCCGTAGGACGGGCGGCAGATCAGCTTCAGGCCCTGCGCGTCCATCGGCACGGTGGCCACCAGCGCGAACTCGCGCTTCTTGACCGGCAGGCCGTAGTGGGCGATGAAGTTGTAGTGCGTCAGCGCCGAGCCGGTCGCCACCACCTTCGCGCCGCTCACCACGAGCCCCGCGTCGGTCTCCCGCTCGACGTGCACGTAGACGTCGTTGACCTCGTCCGGCGGCCGGTTGCGGTCGACCGGCGGGTGCACGATCGCGTGGTTCCAGAACAGCACCTTCTCCTGCGACTCGCGGTACCAGCGGCGGGCGTTGCCGTCGAAGGGCGCGTAGAAGCCGGCATTGGCGCCGAGCGTGCCGAGGAAGGAGGCCTTGTAGTCGGGGCTGCGGCCCATCCAGCCGTAGCTCATCCTGGCCCACGTCGCGATGGCCCGCTGGTCGGCGACCAGGTCCTCGACCGTGCGCGGGGTGGTGAAGAAGCGGTGCGTGTAACCCTCGCCGCCGCTGTCGGTGGGGCAGGTCAGCAGCTCACGGGTGCCGTCGGCGTGGAGGGCGTCGTAGAGCCTGGCGGTCATCCGCACCGGGTTGTGGAAGGCCGGGTGCTCGGTGACGTCCTTGACGCGGTCACCGTAGAGGTAGATCTCACGATCGTCACGCAGGCTCTCGACGTACTCGCTGCCCGTGAGCGGGCGGGTCTTCGGCGCGGCATCGGGCATCGGACATCTCCCAGGGCAGGCAGCACGGTGCATCCTCAGCGTGGCACCCGGGCCCGCGGCGGCCATCTCGCGATGTGCGCTGTTCCGCCGGCGTGGGCGCGGGCGGCATTCTGGAAGGTGCCCGTACGCGCGCCCCGATGTGACGATGACCGCGTGACGGAGCATCGCCTGTGGGCGCTGGCCCACCTCGGAACCCCGATGGCGATCCGGGTGGCAGCGACGCTGAGGATCGCCGACCGGCTCGCCAAGGCGCCGGCCACCGGCGCCGAACTCGCCCCCGCCGTGGGCGCCGACCCCGGTGTGCTGGAGCGCCTCATGCGCTACCTGGCCGCCAGGGGAGTGCTCGGCCGAGACGACGACGGCAGATACACGCTGACCGCCATCGGCGAGGAGCTGCGCGACGACCATCCGGCCGGGATGCGCGCCATGCTGGACATCGAGAGCTGGGAGGGCCGGGCCGAGCTGGCCTTCGCCCACCTGCTGCACAGCGTGCGCACCGGCGAGGCGGCCTTCCCCCGCCAGTTCGGCCGCTCCTTCTGGGCGGACCTGGCCGCCGACCCGGCCCGCGCCGCCGCGTTCGACGCGCGCATGGCCGCCGAGGTCCCCGGCCGGGCCCCCGCCATCGTGGCCGGCTTCGACTGGGGGAGCCTCGGCCGGATCGTCGACGTCGGCGGCGGCGACGGATCCCTGCTCATCGCGCTGCTCACCGCCTACCCCGGCCTGCGCGGCACGGTCGTCGACCAGCCCGCCACCGCGCGGGCCGCCGCCGCGGCGCTGGCGGCCGCCGGCCTGTCCGGCCGCGGCGAGGCCGTGGGGGGCAGCTTCTTCGACCCGCTGCCGCCGGGCGCCGACGGCTACCTGCTGTCGTGGATCCTGCACGACTGGAGCGACGACGACGCCGCCGTCATCCTGGGCCGCTGCGCCGAGGCGGCCGGGCCGGGCGGCTCGGTCTTCGTGGTGGAGGACTTCGGCCCCGACGGCGAGTCGCCGCGTACCGGGATGGACCTGCGCATGCTCGTCTACTACGGCGGCCGCGAGCGCGCCGTCGCCGACCTGCGGGCCCTGGCCGATCGCTGCGGCCTGGAGGTCGCCTCGGTGCACCCGGCGGGCGCGCTGCGGATCGTCCGGCTGGTGGCACGCCCGTGACCCCCGCCGAGATCGTCGCCGCCCTGGTCGCCCCCGAGGGCCGCCGCGACCCCTACCCGCTGTACGAGCTGCTGCGCGCCCACGGCCCGGTCGTCCCGGTACGCCCAGGTCTCACCGTCGCCGTCGGCTACGCCGAGATCAACCGCGCGCTGCGCGACAACCGCCTCCGCGTCCAGGACGCCGCCGGGTACGACCACATCTATCCCGCCTGGCGCTCGCACTCCTCGCTGCGCGGCTACACCGATTCCATGCTGTACCGCAACCCGCCCGGCCACACCCAGACCCGGCGCCTGGTCAGCAGCGGCTTCACGCCCGCCCGCGTGGCCGGGATGCAGGAGTCGGTCGAGCGGATGGTCCACCGGCTGCTGGACCGGCTGGCCGACCTCGGCGCCGGCGGCACGCCCGTCGACTACATCGCCGAGTTCGCCTCCCGGCTGCCGATCGCCGTCATCAGCGCGCTCATCGGCGTGGCCGAGGACGACCAGAAATGGTTCCGCCAGGTCGCCTCGGACCTGACGATCGCCCTGGAGGGCATCACCAACGTCTCCAGGCTGTCCATCGCCGACAAGGCCATGGACGAGCTGGCCGGCTACTTCGGCGAGCTGATCGACGACCGCCGCCGCCACCCCGCCGACGACATGCTGACCGCGCTCGTACGCGCCCACGACGACGGCACCCGGCTCAGCCACGACGAGCTGGTCGGCAACCTCATGCTGCTGCTGACCGCCGGGTTCGAGACGACGAGCTTCCTGCTCGGGCACGGGCTGCGGCTGGCGTTCGAGCATCCGGGCCAGGCGGCGCGGCTGCGCGAGGAGCCGGGGTTCGCCACCGCGTACGTGGAGGAGGTCCTGCGGTTCGAGGCGCCCGTCCAGGCGACCAGCCGGTGGGCCGAGACGGCGACCGACATCTCCGGCGTCTCGGTGCCGGGCGGGACGAAGGTCGTCCTCATGCTCGCCGCCGGCAACCGGGACCCGCGCCGCTTCCCCGACCCGGCCCGCTTCGACCCGGACCGGCCGGACGTCCAGCCGCTCAGCTTCGGCGCCGGGCCGCACTTCTGCCTGGGGGCGCCGCTGTCGCGCATGGAGGCCCGCATCGCGCTGCCGCTGCTCCTGCGGCGTTTCCCGGCGCTGTCCGCGGCCGAGCCGCCGGACCATCGCGACCGCTGGGTGGGCCGCGGCCTCCACCGCTTCCTCGTCACCACCTCCTGACCGCCAGGCTCTTCCTCCCTGTCGGACCGCTCCTCCAGTGTTCCCTCCCGTGTCCCGACGATCATGGGCTTCATGGGGTGCGGCCACGCTCACCGCACTCGCTCCCGGCCTCCACGACCTGATCCGGTCGCCGCTGTCCGGATCCACACCCTGATCCAGGGCCTCCCGCTCTGGGAACTCCTGATCTTCGACTTCGGCGGCGCGCCGCTGCTCGCCCTGGCCCTGGCCGGCCGGCACGCGGGCGTACGGACCGGGGTGCATGGGCGCGTGGGGGGCCGCCGGAGATGGTGAGCGCGCAGGCGGGCTGGGGCCTGTACTTCCTGGCGCCCCCGATCCTGGTCCTGCTCGCGGTACGGGCGTTCGTCCGGCGCGGTCACCTGGCTGACCGGGGCGGAGAGCAGGTTCCTGCCGTGGGGACCATGTTCGTCCAAGGGCGCTGGGCCCAGGCGAACCCCTCGCTGGCCGAGGACCTGGCCGCCGGTGGTCACCTGATCGGCAACCACTCCCATCACCACGCGCCGATGACCTGGCTGTCGCCCAAGGCCTTCGACCGGGACGTCCAGCTCGCCGAACGCGCCATCCGGCGCGCCACCGGCCACGACCCGCGTCCCTGGTTCCGCTGCCCGTTCGGCGACGGCAGCGAGGATCCGGCGATCCGGTCCGCGCTGGACCGGCTCGGCTACCAGGAGACGAGCTGGCACGTGGACCCGTTCGACTGGCGCGGCAAGGCCACTGGGCCGAGCGTCGCCCGCCTGGTCATCGAGGAGGCCACCGCGCACGGCGACGGCGCCGTGGTGCTGCTCCATCCATGGACCAAGGCCACCGGCCGTGCCCTGCCGCTGGTCATCGACGGTCTGCGCGCGGCCGGTGCCCGCTTCGTCCGTATGGACGAACTGGTCTGAACCGCCCACCGCGCCATCGGGGCCGCAAACCGGAGCACGGCCCGCGGCCGGACCGTACACCTTGGGAGGGATCAATGAGGTCGTTGTTCGTGGAGTTCCCGAGAGCGGGCGAGGTGCGAGTGGCCCGCGAGGACGTCGCTCCTCCGGGCTTCGGCGAGGTGCTGTGCCGCACCACGCTGTCGCTGATCAGCCCCGGCACCGAGCTGGCCTGTCTGCGCGGCGAGTTCGACCCGGGCACCAACTGGGAGGAGTGGGTGCGTTACCCGTTCCGGCCCGGGTACAGCATGGCCGGGATCGTGGAGGCGGTCGGCGAAGGCGCCACGAGGTTGCGGCCCGGCGACCGCGTGCAAAGCTACGCGCCCCACCAGGAACTGGTCACGCTCGCCGAGCGCGACGTCCGGCTGCTGCCCGGCGGCGTGACGGCCGAGGAGGCGGTGTGGGTGCCCCTCGTCGTCACCGCGGCGGCGGGCACCGCCCGAGCCGCGATCACCCTGGGCGAGACCGTCGTGGTCCTGGGACTCGGCCCGGTGGGTCAGCTGGTCGTCCAGTACGCGGTCGCGCATGGGGCCTCCCGCGTCGTCGCCGTCGACACCGATGCCAGGCGCCTCGACCTGGCGCGGACGAGCGGCGCGAGCGACCTGATCGAGGCCACCGCGGCCGACGCCCGCGCCGCCGTCGCCGACCTGACCGGCGGCCGGCTCGCCGAGGTGGTCTTCGACGTCACCGGCAACCCCGCCGTGCTCTCCCAGGCGGTACGGCTGGCCCGCCCGCTGGGCCGGGTCGTCCTTCTCGGCGACACGCCCACGCCGTCCCGGCAGATGCTCGGCCCCGGCGTGGTCAGCGACTCGCTGACCATCCTCGGGGCGCACGCCGACCTCGTCTCCGACGACCCGTCAGCCGGCCCGCTCAACCGCGACGCGGTGACCGGGTTGTACTTCCGCCGCCTCGCCTCCGGCACGTTCCGGACCGCCGGAATGATCTCCGAACAGGTGTCCCCCATGGACGCGGCGTCCGTCTACGCACGCCTGCGGGACGGCGGCGCACCGGCCGGAGCGCTCTGTTTCGACTGGACCGGCACGGAGGGGGAGCGGTGACCGCCAGCCCCTGCTCGGCCCGTCGAGCCCGAACGGCCTTGGTAACCCTTTTATGGCTGTCATCCGGATTCGTTCAGGTAGCGCCGCCGAGTGCCGTCGGCGATTATCGACGCGACGTGACCGCGCTACGAGGGGGTCGGGTATGACGTGGCATTCGTGGAGACGAGCGTTGGTCACGGCGGGGGCGGCCGTGGTCGGCTTCGACCCGTCCACGCGCACGTGGGTCACCGACGCCGCCCGGTCTCAGGGGATGGTCGACCTGCCGCCGCTGAAGGGCAAGGTGGTGACCGATCCCGCCTCGCGCGGCCAGGCGGCCGACGATTTCGGGCACCTGGTCCATCGGACCCCAGGGGCCGTTCTGGAGCCCGGCGCAGTGTCGGACATCATGCTGATGATGAAGTACTGCCGCACGCACGACCTGCAGGTGGCCGCGCGCGGCCAGGGACACGCCACCTTCGGCCAGGGCCAGGTCGCGGGCGGCCTGATCATCGACATGAGCCCGCTCAACGCGATCGAGGTGCGGGAGGACACGGCCGTCGTGGAGGCGGGCGCGCTCTGGAGCGGCCTGGCGCAGGCGACCCTGGCCCACGGCCTGACCCCTCCGGTCTTCACCGACTACCTGGAGCTCTCGGTCGGCGGCACGCTCTCGGTGGGCGGTCTCGGCGGCCAGACCCACCACTACGGATCCCAGGCGGACGGCGTCGTGGAGCTGGAGGTCGTCACGGGGGAGGCCGCCCTGAGGAGGTGTTCCGCGCGGCTGCGCCCCGACCTCTTCCGCGCGGTGCTGGCGGGAAGAGGACAGTGCGGCATCATCACCAGGGCCACCGTGCGCCTGCTGCCCGCCCCCGCGACGGTCCGCCACTACCTGCTCACCTACCCGAGCGTCGCCGCGCTGACCGCCGACCAGCGGCGCGTGGTCGACGACGGCCGCTTCGCCTACGTGGAGGGAGAGCTCGAACTGCCGACCGGCTCCGCCGGCTGGAGTTACCAGCTCGAAGCGGTCGCCTTCTTCGACGGCACCACCCCGCCCGACGACGCCAGGCTGCTCGCCGGGCTGGGCGACCAGCCCGGCGACCGGCAGATCCAGGACATGTCCTACTTCGACTTCCTCAACCGGCTCGCCCCGGGCGTCGCCGAGCTGAAGTCCACGGGCGAGTGGTACCGCCCGCACCCGTGGTGGAACATGTTCCTGCCCGCGAGCCGCACCGACGCCTTCGTGGAGGCCGTCGTCAAGGACCTGACCGAGACCGAGGTCGGCGCCAGCGGCGTGCTCCTGCTCTATCCCTTCCCCCGCGACCGCCTGCACCTGCCCTTGCTGCGCGTGCCCGACGAGGAGACGGTCTTCCTCTTCACCCTGCTCAGAACCGCCTCGTACGGAGCCGAGGACCCGCAGGACATGGTGGCGGCCAACCGTTCCCTCTACCTGCGCGCCCAGGCCGTGGGGGGCTACCAGTACCCGGTCGGCTCCATACCCACCACGCCTGAGGAGTGGCGCACCCACTACGGCCCCGCGTGGGCTGCCTTCGAGGCGGCGCGTGAACGCTACGACCCCGACGGAATCCTCACCCCGGGCCAGGGCGTCTTCCCTCCGGGTCCGTGAAGCCCGCGTCCGGCCGTGGCGCTGGGCCTACGCGAAGGGGATGCCGTCGACGGTGCCGGATACGGATCGCTGAGTGGAGAACGCCGTCCAGGAGAGCGTCACCTTGTGGGTGCGTCGGCCGCCATCGGCCCGCCGCGGTTGGCCGCCACCGTGCCGTCGGCGTCCTTGGCGGGGAGGAAGGTGAAGGCCACGGAGATGCGGTCGGAGGAGGGGTTCTTCCGGTCAAGGGGGACCTCGATGTCGCCGTCGCAGCGTGTGGTCGCGGTCGCGCACTCATGCGGGCCGGTCGGAGGGGGCGAGGTGCCGAGTTTCCTCAGCACCGAGAAGGGGTGGGCGGTGGGAGCCTGCTCCTTGCCGTCCGCGACTGTGGGCTGATCTATGCCCCGAGGAGGTCAGCCGGCTTCGGTGGAATCGAGATGACGGGCGTCGCCGAGGCTGACGACCGTGCGGTTGTGGAAGAAGTCGTCTTCGCGCAGCGTGGTGATGCTGCCCGATGGCACCCGGAAGCTGGCGTAGCCGACCGCCGCGATCGGCATCTTGATCCAGGACGTCACGACGCATGTCAGGGAGCCGCCGTGGGTCACGATGATCTGGTGTTCGCAGGGACGCTGCAAGATCTCGTCCATCGCCGCGTAGACGCGCTGCGCCAACGCCGCCTTGGTCTCGGCGCCCTCCACGCCCTCGTCGTGCTCCAACCGCTCCCCGACAGCCGGCGGCGGAACGAACCGCCGGTCCAGCCACTCCTGTGGCCTTCCCCCTGCCTCTCCGTAGGATTTCTCCCGCAGTCTGCGGTCCAGGACGGGTTTCACGCCGAACACTTCGGCGACCTTCTCGGCCGTCTGCCGGGTGCGCCGCAGATCCGAGGAGAACAGCTCCACGTCGGCGCCGTCCGGGATCCGGGCCCGCAGCGCCTGGGCGATGGAGGCCGCCGCGCGGAGGCCGGCCGGCGTCAGCTGTGAATCATGCCAGCCACCGACCACCCTCTCGACGTGGTGCGTCGCCTCGGGATGGGTGACGGCGTAGATGGTGCGCATGTGTGAAGTCTTCCTGTTCGGGGGCTGTTCCTGAGTGATCTTAAGAGTTGTTCACGAGGGCAGCAGGGGGTCGAGGTTCCCCGGCATGCCCTGCCTTCTTGGCGTGCCGAGGGCAGGGGCTGGCACACATCACCCCGGGACCCTTGAAACGATCGTCGACACGTTGTGGAGTCTGAAACAGACAGGAGGCATGCGTGACTCCCACAGCCGTGATTCTCGACAGCAGCGGACACCGCATCCATGAGCAGGCCGACTCCTTACGCGCCGCCGGACCGGCCGTGCCCGTCCAGCTGCCCGGCGACCTCACCGCCTGGTCGGTGACCGACGGGGATGTCGTCAAGCACCTGCTGACGAACCCCCACGTCTCCAAGGACGCGCGCAAGTCCTGGCCCGGCTACCGCCCCTACGCGATCGGCTGGCTCACCGCCTGGGTCGACGTGCGGAGCATGTTCACCGCCGACGACCCCGACCACCAGCGGTTGAGGAACCTGGTCGGCAAGGCGTTCACACCCCGCCGCGTGGAGGCGATGCAGCAGCCGATCACCGCCATCGTCACCACGTTGCTGGACGACCTGAGCACCGCTGCCCCGGGAGACGTGCTGGACCTGCGAGCACGCTACTCCTACAAGATCCCCACCCAGGTCATCTGCGACCTGTTCGGGGTGCCGCTGGATCAGCGGCCCGCCATGCTGGCCGCCATCGACGCCGTGCTGGACACCAGCCTGTCAGCCGAGCAGGCGATCCGCGTCCAGCAGGAAATGATCGCCTCGATGCACCGCCTCGTCGAGGCCAAGCGAGCTCAGCCCGGCGACGACCTGACCAGCCGGCTGATCGCCGCCAGGGACAGCGGACTCGACCAGCTCAGCGACGACGAGCTCGTCAGCACGCTGCTCCTGATGATCGGCGCGGGCAGCGAGACCACGGTGTCCCTGCTCGACCACGCCGTCATCGCGATGCTCAGCCACCCCGAGCAGCTCGCCGTCGTCCGCCGCGATCCCGCACGCTGGGACGACGTCATCGAGGAGAGTCTGCGTCTGCACCCGCCCGTCATGCATCTGCCGATGCGCTACGCCACCGCGGACATCCCCTTGGACGGGCAGACCACCATCCGGGCCGGAGACCTCATCCTCATCTGCTTCGGCGCTCACGGGCGTGACCCTGCCGTCAATGCCGAGCCTGACCGCTTCGACATCGACCGGCGCGACCGGGCGCACCTGGCCTTCGGCCACGGCATGCACTATTGCCTGGGCGCGCCGCTGGCCCGGCTGGAGGCGCGCATCGCGCTGCCCGCACTGTTCGACCGTTTTCCCGATCTGCGGCTGGCCGCCGGCCCGGCGGATCTCCAGCCGATCCCCTCCTTCATCGGCACCGACGTGCTGCGACTGCCCGTGACGCGTGGCACCTAGTGTCGTGCGCAGACGGCGCGCGTCGTGAACTCTGAACGCGCCCGCCGCACCGGCGACAACCGTCGCGCAGCCGGCGAGCCGGACTCGGGACGGACCGGCGAGTTGCCTGCCCTGTCCGTTCGGCGTGGCGGGCGTGCGCCGACCGGTCGCACCTGTACGGTGCGAAGCCTCCTCTCGGTCAAGGAGCAGACTGTGCCGGTGTCCATCGCTCATCCCGTCTCGGCGGTCGGTCACCAGGAGCTGCGCCGTCGGTCAGGCGCGGGAGTGACCTGTGGCGATCACTGACGCGGACATATCGAGCGCCGTCCGGGACCACCTCTCGCGCTTCCCGGGCGAGGCCGCGCTGCTGTCCGAGCCGCTCCGCCTGCTGTCCGAGGGCCGGGATTTCGCCTCGCGGCGGAATTTCGTGATGCATGTGACCGCCGGCGCGCTGCTGGTCCGCGACGGCACCGAGGTCCTGCTTGTCGAGCACCGCGCCTACGGGATCCTGTTGCAGCCCGGCGGCCATCTGGAGGCGGCCGACGCCTCGCTGATCGACGCAGCGGTGCGCGAGCTGGCGGAGGAGACCGGGATCGACCCCGCGCAGGTCATGCCGGCGTCGCAGAGCCCCGTCTACATCGAGTACGCCCGCGTTCCGGCCCGACCGCAGAAGGGCGAGCCGGCGCACCATCACCTCGACATCGGGTACGCGTTCGTGACGCACGCGGACATGGGGCCGATCCAGAAGTCCGAGGTGACGGATGCGGGCTGGTATCCGCTCGACGAGGCCGAACGCCTGGTCGGCTCGCGCATCGCGCGAGCCGTACCGGCCCGCGGTTAGAACCCGTCAACCGCGTCCGGCCGGCTGCGGCGTCCCTCAGTCGAAGGACGGTCTGACGCTCCGCCCCCGGCTCCGCTTGAGCTCGAAGAAGTCCTCCGTCCCGGCGACCAGGACCAGGCCGTCCCAGAGCCGGCCGGCTGCTTCGCCACGGGGCGCCTGCCTGATCACCGGGCCGAACAGGGCCATGCCGCCGATGCGCAGAACGGGAGTCCCGACATCGAGCCCCACCTCGTTGAAGGCCTCATCGTGGGAGTCCCTGATGAGCTGGTCGAACTCCTCGCTGTCGGCGGCCGCCGCCAACGCGGCGGGCAGGCCCAGCTCTGTGAGGGCTTCGGGCACGACTGTGGGGTCATCGCGACGTTTCTGGTTGTGGAACCGGGTGCCGATGGCGGTGTACAGCGGGCCGAGGACTTCACGGCCGGCGTGCTCGGCGGCGGCCGCGCAGACCCGGACCGGCCCCCAGGCCTTCTCCATCTGGTTCCGGTAGTCCTCGCTCATCCCCTCACCCCCACGCTGGACGAGGTTCAGGTGGGCCAGCGACATGAGCCGCCAGTCGGCGTGCACCGGCCGGACCTTCTCGACCTCCAGCAGCCAGCGTGAGGTGACCCACGCCCATGGGCACAGCGGATCGAACCAGAACGGGACCTCGACGAGCTCCGACTCTTTCGTGATCGTCATGATGCCTTCCTTCCTCTCGGACCGATCTCGCAGAGGGCGAAGTGCGCCGGCAACGTGTCGAGTAGGTGGCGGGGCAGGCTGAGGATGAGGTGCTCGGCCATCGGGATGGTGTCCAGAAGGTCGATGCGGGCCGGCGTTCGCCCTGGTTGTATATCACGCCGGCTTCGGTCACGGCGTGCTGAGCCGCCGGCAAGTACTGCCGGCGGCTGTTCCCGACCACCGACACACCCCGATGGACCGTCCGCCCAGGTTCCACCGCCGCTTGAGGCTTTCCGCCCGCCCTTCCGGCGCTTCCGGGCGGAAGTCTCCGGGGCTGGTTCAACGACAGCCTTGACGTATGAGCGCTGCGGACCACGACGGTTCCCGCCGGGCGGCCGTCATCGCCCCTGCGCGGACCACACGACCGAGGTGAGGAGAGATCATGACCGATGCCCTGCCGGATCCGGTGACGTTCCCGATGCCCCGCGCGGCGGCCCGCCCGTTCGACCCGGCGCCCGAGCTGACCCGCCGCAGCGCGGAAGCGCCCGTCTCACGCGTCCGTCTGTGGGACGGCACCACTCCCTGGCTGGTCACCCGCTACGACGACGTCCGCGCGGTGCTCGCCGATCCGCGCGTCAGCGTCGACGTGGCCGAGCCCGGCTTCCCGCACACCAACGCGGTGAGCAAGGCACGCGACGCGCGGATGAAGACGCTGATGCAGATGGACGCCCCCGAGCACACCGCACACCGGCGCCTGCTGACCGCCGACTTCATGATCAGGAAGATGGAGGCGCTGCGGCCCAGGATCCAGCGGATCGTCGACGACCTCATCGACGACCTGCTCGCCGGTCCCAATCCGGCCGACCTGGTGCGGGCGGTCGCGCTGCCGGTCCCCTCGCTGGTGATCTGCGAACTGCTCGGCGTGCCCTACGCGGACCGGGCCTTCTTCCAGCGGGCGGCGGCCGAGCTCGTCATGGACGAAGGCGACCCCGCGCGGGCCCTGGCCGCCGCCGAGGAGCTGAACGACTACCTGGAGGCGCTGGTGCAGGCGAAGAGCGACGAGCCGGGTGACGACGTCCTCAGCAGGCTGGCCGTGGAGCAGTACCGGACGGGCGCGATGACCCTGACCGAGATCTCCACGATGGGCCAGCTCCTGCTGGTGGCCGGGCACGACACCACCGCCAACATGATCGCGCTCGGCACGGCCGCGCTGCTGGCGCACCCCGACCAGCTCGCGGCGGTGCGCGACGGCGACCCGGCGCTGGTGGCCAACGCCGTCGAGGAACTCCTGCGCTACCTGTCCATCACCCACACCGAGGCCCGCCGCGTCGCCCGCGAGGACCTGGAGGTCGGCGGCACGATGATCCGCGCGGGCGAGGGCATCGTCGTCGTGAAGAGCACCGCCAACCGGGATCCGTCGGCCTTCCCGGACCCCGGCGTCCTCGACGTCCGCCGCGAGGTGCGCCACCACGTCGCCTTCGGGTTCGGCGCCCACCAGTGCCTGGGGCAGTCGCTGGCCCGGGTGGAGCTGCAGGTCGTCCACGGCACGCTCCACCGGCGCGTCCCCACGCTGGCGGCGGCCGTGCCGCCGGCGGAGCTGGCGTTCAAACAGCAGGCCGTCTTCTACGGCGTCCGCGAACTGCCCGTCACCTGGTGATCGAGCGAAGGAGTCAAGCACATGAAGGTCACCGTGGATCAGGACGCCTGCACCGGCTCGGGGCAGTGTGTCCTCCTCTGTCCCGACGTGTTCGATCAGCGCGACGAGGACGGCATCGTCGTCCTGCTGCGGGACAGCCCGGAACCGGGGCTGCGCGAGGGCGTCGGCGAGGCCGCCCGGATCTGCCCGGCCCGCGCGATCACGCTCAGCGCGTCGTGAGCCGGCCCTCCCGGATCGTGGTCGTGGGCGCCTCGGCGGCGGGCCTGACCGCCGCCGAGGCCCTGCGCCGCGACGGATTCACCGGCTCGCTGACCCTGGTCGGCGCCGAGCGGCGGGAGCCCTACGACCGGCCGCCGCTGTCCAAGCAGATCCTGCTCGGCAGGTGGGCGCCCGACCGCGTGACGCTGCGCCGCCATGAGGGCCGTGTCGCGCTGGGGGCCGACTGGCGGCTTGGCGTCGCCGCCACCGCCCTCGACACCGGCGCGCGCGAACTCGCCCTGTCCGACGGCGGCGTCCTGCCCTACGACGGGCTGGTGATCGCCACCGGCGTCGTCCCGCGCCGGCTGCCGTCAGGGCACGAACTCGGCGGCGTGCACGTGCTGCGCACCCTCGACGACGCCCTCGCCCTGCGGGAGGGCTGCGCGCCGCCCGGTCGGTGGTCGTCGTCGGCGCGGGCTTCCTCGGTACGGAGGTCGCCGCCGTCGCCCGGCAGCTCGGCCTGGACGTCACCCTGGTCGATCCGCGCCCCGCGCCGCTGATCGACCGGCTCGGCGACCGGGTGGCGCGGCTGCTGGCCGGCCTGCACGCCGGGCACGGCGTCCAGCTGCGTCCCGGCACCCTGGTCACCGGCCTGACCGGCCACGACGGCCAGGTGACCGGGGTCGATCTGGACGGCGGCGCGCACGTCCCGGCCGACCTGGTGCTCGTGGCCGTCGGCTCGGCCCCGGCGACCGGCTGGCTGACCGGCAGCGGCCTGGACGTGGAGGACGGCGTCAAGTGCGACCACCGGTGCCGGGCCGCTCCCGGCGTGGTCGCCGCCGGCGACGTGGCCTCCTGGTGGCACCCCCGCTTCGGCCGCCTGCGCGTCGAACACCGGCTGAACGCCACCGAGCAGGGCACGGCCGCAGCCCGGACGCTCCTCGGCGGCGAGACCCCCTTCGCCCCCGTGCCCTACTTCTGGACCGACCAGTACGACGTGAAGATCCAGGTCCACGGCGTCACAGGCGGCGACGCCCGGTTCCGGGTCGTCGCCGGGGACCCCGCCACCGGCCGGTTCGCCGGCCTGTACGGCAGGGACGGCCACGTCATCGGCGCCATGACCTGGAACCTGCCCCGGCAGGCACGGGAGCTCCGCCGTCACGTCGCCGAGCGGACCCCGTGGCGCCAGGCCCCGGCGGCGCGGGCGCACTCGCGGACGTCTCCGGCCCAGGCTCAGAACCGGTAGCGGAGAACGCGTGCCCCTTGCCGGGACAAGGTCGTGCTGCGGGCGGTGAGACGGGTCAGCGCCCTTAGGGGTTGCGGGAATCGGGCCACTTCCGGAGCGCGGGTGAGGATCTGCTCCTCGATCAGTTCGAGGCCGGCGTGCCACGACTCGGGTTCGTGCGCGTCGTCGAAGCCCTGGGCGGCCTTGATGCCGAGTGCCTTGATGGTCGGGTGGTACTTCATGGCCCGGGCGGCGAAGCGGGTGTAGCCGTTGAGCGCGAGCTCGCCCGAGGGGAAATGGCCGGTCAGCGCGCGGGTCATCGCCTGGAAGGAGTCGCCGGGCATGAAGGGGAGCAGCCCCTCGGCGACGATCATCGCCGGCCGGTCGCCGGGGATGGCCGAGAGCCAGTCGGAGCCGGTGAGGTCGGCTCCGACCAGGTGGGAACGGCCGGGCAGGCGTTCGGACCGCAGGTTCACCACTTCGGGGAAGTCGACGTCGTACCAGTCGACGCCCGGCGGCGGATCACAACGGGACATCCTGGTGTCCAGCCCGCAGCCCAGGTCGAGCACCACGCATCCGGGGTGTGCGCCGACGTAGGCGCGGACGACGTCGTCGAGCTTCCTGGCGCGCAGTGCCGTGGTGAGGACGAGGCCGGGCTTGACCTTCAGCCTGCCGAAGTCGTAGTCGATGGTGCCGGCCAGGTCGGCGGAGAGCGTGTCGCCGAGGATCGGATGGGAGAGCCCGGCGTCCAGGGCCCTGGCGTGGAGAGTGAGCAGCAGCGTTTCCTGGATCAGCCCCAGCTCGGGTTTCCAGCGGTGCATGGAGATTCCTCAATGGCGTAGCGGATGGTGGGCCGCGAGGTTCTGCAGCCATGTCAGGGAGTCGTGGGCGGCCTTGATGCGCTCGGTGCGCTGCCCCTCGCCGCCCGCGAGGTCGAGCCCTTCGTCGGCGATCTCGCCGAACGCGCTCAGGCTGTCGAGCTTGCGCTGGATGACCTTCTGCCAGGCGTCGTCCTCGATGCGGTAGTAGGAGGTGCGATCCCCGGGCCTTCTCACCTTCTTGACCAGGTCGATGGCGGTGAGAAAGCGCATGTTCGAGGTGAGCGAGGCCCGGCTGGCCTGGATGGCCTCGGCGATCTGGCCGGCGGACTGCTCGGCCGGGTCGCAGATCATGAGCCAGCCGAGGATGCGTCCGGTGATGGGCGGCAGCCCCCACTCCTCGACGCAGAAGGCGGACACCCGCTCCACCCATCGAAGCAGCCGGTCCTGCTGTTCCTCAGCGCTCATCGTCGCGTCCTCCCTTGGTGATCGTGTGCCGGTTCACTGTGTCATGGCGGCCACCGACTCATAGGTGGGCGCCGGGGTGCGGCCCGCGAGCGGGGTCCTGCGCAGGTAGAGGTCGAACCAGTCGATGGCGAGCGCCATCGCCTCCCGCAGGCCGGGCCCGGTGTAGAGGCCGAGCACGTCGTACGGCAGCACCGCGAGCCGCTTGGGCTCGCCCGCCTTGGCGAAGGCGCTCTGCACCTCTTCGAGCATGTGGTACGGGTCCCACCCGCCGTTGGCGATCATCAGCAGCGGCGTCGGCGCGAGCCGGTGGATGAGGTTCTCCGGGGCGAAGGTGAGCAGGTGCTCGGCCGAGTCGAGGGTCTTCTCGTTGCGGTAGGCGGGAAACAGGCGGGTCGAGATGTCCGGAGCGTCCTTCACGCTGTCGCCCTCCAGCGTCAGGTGCGGCACGCGAGCGCTCGGCTCGCCTTCGTGGCGCCGCTGCCAGTCCTGCTGCAGCCGGTCGCGCAGCGCGTGAACGCCGGCGCGGCCCAGGAGGCGTTCGGTGTACCGCCATCCGTCCCACACGCTGGGGCTCTGCACCACGACGCACTTGATGCGCCGATCGAGCACGGCGGCCTGGGCCGCCACCGAGCCGCCGATGCTCACCCCCCACACCCCGATCCGCTCCGGCTGCACCTCGGGACGGGTCCGCAGGTAGGACACGGCGCTGCGGAAGTCCTCCACCTGCCGCTCCGGGTGATCCAGGCCGCGCAGCTCGCCCTCGCTGGAACCGACCGTGCGGTAGTCGATGGCCAGCACCGCGAAGCCGGCCTCGACGAAGTGCGGCGCGAAGAACGCCAGCGCCTCCTTGACCATCACCCCGCTGTGCCCGAGCACCAGCCCGGGGACCGGGTCACTCGTCTCTGGCAGGTAGAGATCGCCCGCGCAGCGGGTGCCGAGGCTGTTGAAGGTCACGTGTTCCATGGCTCGCTCCCTAGTAGCGGCTAGTTATTTCAATCATGACTGAAATAACTAGCAACTTCAACGCATTCGGCGTCATCGACGTGTGTGGCCGTCGTCCGCGGCTGACGTCGCGCGGGTCAGGGCCTCGTGCCGCCAGGCCAGTGTGGTGGCGCCGAGGCGCTTCACCTCAGGCAAGGACATGGACTGCGCCTCGCGCACCAGCGTCTTGAGGTGGCCGGCGAGGATCGCGCCGAAGCCGCCGCCCGCGGGCCTCGCTTGGGCCATGAGCGCGTCGACCTTGCCGGACGGCAGGGGCAGCTCGGATGTGGGCAGATGCACGATGATCGCCCGCGCCGGCCCCGGCCCGTCGGTGTCTCCCCAAGGAACCGGACGTCGGCGAAGTGGCCGCCGTCTCCGAGCGGGGGACTCCAGGACAATGACTACATGGGGTCGGGGACGACGGTCACGGCTCAGAACGCGCTCGTGAACTACCTCCTGCTGGACTGCTCCTGACCTTTCCGCCTGGGCTCTCCTGGCCCGCCGGAATGGGGCAACGGGCCAGGCTGCGGCACCGACCGCTGATACGCTCTCAGACATGATCGAGAAGTTCATCCGTCTTCGTAACAGCTGAAGTGGTCTGCCCGCCGGTCGTTCAGCGACCAGCGCAGTTCGATCCCGCAGACAGGTGCTGGGGCACAAGCCGCGCACCACATGGGTTACGCCCGCAGCCGATCGCCGGCTTCATTCTCACGGCTTGATCTGCCGCGTTCTCACCCGGCAGCCGCACGTCGTTCCCCGCGACGCGGGCATGTTCGCCATGCCTTCGAACGAAACGGACTGTTCTTCATGCGATCCAACTCCAACCACTCGTCGTCGCCCACGTTCGTGCTGGTCCACGGCTCCGGCAGCAGCTCTTTCATGTGGGCTCCCGTCCAGCGCGAGCTGGCGTTGCTCGGCCACCGCAGCTACGCCGTCGATCTGCCGGGCCATGGCCTCGACGCGCAGTACCCGCTCGCCTACCAGGCGCCCCAGGACCTCGAGGCGTGGGCGGCCGAGCCGTCCACGCTGGCCGACGTCACCCTCCAGGACAACGTGGACGCGGTCGTCGACGTGGTCCGGCGCGTGGCCGAGCACGGGCCCGTGGTGCTGGTGGCGGCCAGCCTCGGCGGCCTGACCATCAGCGGTGTGGGCAACGCCATCCCTGACCTGGTGGATCGGCTCGTCTACATCTCCGCCTGGTCGTGCGTGGTGCGCGCCAACCCGATCGAGTACATGCAGGAGCCCGAGTTCGCCGGCAACCTGACGGGGCCGCTGGCCGCGTTCAACGTCGGCGATCCCGCCCGGCTCGGCGTCGGCCGGGCCAATTACCGCACCGCGGACGCGGAACTGCTCGACGCGCTCAAGGCCGCCACCATGGCGGACGTCAGCGACGAGCAGTTCCGTGCCTTCCTCAACATCCTGCAGCCGGACGAGTCGATCGCGGTGATGACGGCCGACGCCCGCGTCGACGCCGCCACCTGGGGCACCATCGCCCGCACCTACATCCGCCTGGCCGGCGACCGATCCCTGCCGGTGGCCATGCAGGACAGGCTGATCGCCGAAGCGGACGCCCTGACACCCGGCAACCCGTACGACGTGCACACGCTGGACACGTCACATGTGGGGTTCCTGTTCAGGGCCGATGAGGTCGCCGCCATCCTGGACAAGGCCGCGATCTAGCAAAAGGCCGGGGACGGCCGGCCGTCCCCTTCGCCTTCGAGCTCTGCCACTCCCGCAGAGGTGGCTGCGCCTCAGCCGGGACGGCGGACATGGTGGTGCGGGGGGCGGTCGCGCGGCCTCAGCGGTCAGTGGCCTCGGCAGGCATGTTCTTGATCTGGCGGAGAACCTGGTCGCTGACGGCGAGTGATGCGCAGCGCTCGTAGGTCAGGCGGCGTACCGGGCGGCGAGTGCTCGTCCGGCCTCGCCTGCCGCCTCCTCGGCGGTCTTGTGCATGATCGCCGCCATCTCGGTGAACTCGTCCAGGGCGGGGTTCACGCCGACGAGCGTGAACTCGCGCTCGACCACCGTGAGGTCGGCGCCCCAGATGTCGACGAGGATCCGGCGCAGGTAGTCGATGTTGTGGTCCCAGCCCGCGCGCGGGGTGCCGGGGCCGTAGGCGCCGCCGCGAGTGGTGACCAGGACGGTCGGCGTGCTCTCGAGCAGGCGGACGCCCTGAGGCGCCCCGGCGATCGCGAGGTCGATCCAGGTCTTCGCGTGCTGCGAGACGCCGAAGTTGTAGAGCGGCATCGCGAGCACGGCGCTCGTCGCCTGCTGGAGCTCAGCGGCGAGCCGCTCCGCTGTGGCGAGTGCCTCGCGCTGCGCGGCGGTGCGGCCCTCCTCCGGGATGTGACGGCTGGAGATCGCGGCCTCCCAGACGTGTGCCGGCAGCGGCTCCTGACCGAGGTGACGCCGTACCACCGGCACCCCAGGGCGGGCCGCCACGAGCTCGTCGAGGACGAGGTCGGCGAGTGCGCTGCTGGCGGAGCGGTCGCCTTGGATGGTGGCGTCGACACGGAGCACGGACATGGGGATCTCCCTGACGGGTGAGTGCTAGTTGAATGTTCAAGTTGACAGTATGTCGAACCACTTGAATATTCAAATCGCCTGGTAGAGTTGATCTGTGAGCACCGAGCCCCCCCGTGAAACCGCCTCCGAGCACCACGCGCCATGGCTGTCGCCCGAGCAGCAGCGCGACTGGCGTGCGCTGGTCGCGCTGATCATGACCCTGCCGCCCGCACTGGACGCCCAGCTCAAGCGCGACGCCGGCGTCAACAGCTTCGAGTACCACGTGCTCGCGGCTCTCTCCGAGGCGCCCAACCGCACGCTGGTGCTCAGCAACCTGGCCGCATTGGCGCAGGGGTCGCTCTCGCGGATCTCCCATGCGGTCACCCGGCTCGAGCGGGCTGGCTGGGTCGAGCGGCACAGCTTGCCCAACCGCGGTGGCCGCCACACGGAGGCACGGCTCACCGACGCCGGCTTCGCCAAGATCGAGGAGATCGCCCCTGGTCACGTCCGAGAGGCGCGTCGACTCGTGGTCGACGCGCTGACGCCCGAGCAGCTCGCCGCACTCGGCGACGCCGCCCGGGCGATCACCGCCGTCACCATGGCGGAGGCGCCCGAGACATGCCCGGAGAGCGGTGACTGCTGATCCGGCAGGCGCGGGGGACCGCCGCGCAGCATCGAGATCCCACCGAGCAGCGCGCCGAAGTGCGGATCGGGTCTCCGGAGCACGGGCGAGCCGGTCCGGCTGCTGCTGTGGTCGATCAGGGCTGCCGGCGGGTGATGTTGACCATCCAGGTGATCCCGAACTGGTCCACGAGCGAGCCGGCCTCGTCCCCCCATGACTGCTTGTCCAGGGGCAACGTCACAGTGCCGCCGACGGACAGTCTCTCGAAGTAGCCGCGGAGCCGGGCGTCGTCGCCGCCGAGGAAGACCGCGACGTTGTCGCCCGGGGTGTGGGGCATCTCTTCCCGGACGTCCCAACCCATCAGCGTGTAGCCGTCCGGGGTGCGGAGCGTGGCGTGCATGATTTTGTCGGCGGGTGCGTCCGGCGAGCCGAACTCGGCGTACGTGCCCATCTCCAGCTCGCCGCCCAAGACGTCGCGGTAGAACTCCATCGCCTGTCGCGCGTTCCCGTCGAAAGCGAGGCACGGGTTGAGCTGGGATCCCATCTGATGCTCCTCGGTGTGAGTGAACGGCGAACGGCCAGCACTGCGGCAACGGTCACCGATGGTTGTCCGAACCTGGCAGCGTTCGACCGCCGAGGTTCGGGCCCCGCGGGAACCGCTCGCGCGCCTGGACCCGCTGCGTCAAGCCTCCCAACGAATCACGACATCCTGCGTCGTGTATTGCCGTGGAGCTGTCCCCGGTTGCTTCCGGTGGTTCTACTGCGGCGGCAGCGCAGCCGGCCGGTCGACGCTGTGTCGGGCGCTGGAGAACGACGACCTGTCGGGCCCTATGGGCAGACCGCCGGCGCATGCAAGCGGCCCCCGGAGCGGTTCTCCAGGGGCCGCGAGGACAGACGACGTCGCAGGTCATGGCCCTGACACAGGCCGGTCGCCTACGGGGTCAGGCCGGCGGCCTGGAACGCGGCTTCGGCTTCGTTGCGCTGGTTGAGCGCGCCGTAGTAGTTGGGGTGGACGAAGGTGCAGGCCTCACCCTTGGGGAGCAGCGCGGGTACCTGGTCGCGGGCCGCGCACTGGTACTGCGCCGGGTCGGCCGGCTTGTCCACTCCGGGCGGCATGACCAGATTCGAGAAGACGCCGTACATCCAGCGGTCAGTGCCATGGGCGCACACGCCGTGCCCTTCACTCGAGGTGTAGGTGTCGACATACGTGGCCTGATTCTCGCCGGCCGCGTCTGAGATCTTCTGGTTCAGCTGCTGCTGCAGGGAGTCGAGGTACGGTGCGTCGTTGTGCAGCCGGATCGTGCCGAGCTGATGGAAGTTGCCGTAGGAGCAGCCGAACGCGGAAGGCACGATGGCGGGGTAGCCGAGCAGGAACACCTTCGCCTCAGGCGCCCTGGAGTGGATGTCCGCCAGAAGGGCCTGCAGGCTGTCCTCGACGATCTGCCAGCGCTCGTTGAGCCAGTGCTGCCCTTCCTCGGACTCGTAGTAGGTCTTGCAGTACTTGACGGGCAGGGTCTGCTCGGCTCCGATGGCCAGGCAGTTGTTCAGGATCTCCCCGAAGCCGAAGTCGTTGCCGCCGATGCCGACAGTGACGACGTCGGTGCCGGCGTCGAGCGCGTCGATCTGCGGCGGCTTGGTGGTCCAGCCGCCGTGGTCCTTGCCGTTGGCGGGTGGGCCGAAGAGCACGCCCGCCGGCTGGGGCCCGAGAACCCCTCGCGCGACCGTGGCCCCACCGCACGTCACGTCCGTCCTGTTCACCCAGCCGGGGTGCGCCGCGTTGAGGTCCCGGGCCAGCATCGCCTCCCAGCTGTACCCGGAACGGCCACACCCGTCGCTGTCGGCGGGAGCGTCCCAGGGCGGGACCATCACATCCGCGCTGTAGGAGTCTCCTAGCGCTACCCAGTTCAGTGGTTGTGCGGCTCGGCTGCGCTCGGCGCTGGCCGGGGCGGCGGTCGCGGTGATCGGCAGTGCCGAGGCGAGGATCGCCGCGGCCAGGGCCATAGTGCGCAGGGTACGTGTCATGCGTACGTCCTTCCGGGGGAAAGGGGGACTGGTACGTGCCATCCCGTCACGCACTGTAGTTGTATGACTACTGACTGCGATGTGACGTGGAGGTAAGACCGCCCTCACGCGGACGAGCAGGGGTGGCAGGGGGAGTGCGCAGCCGCAGTACTCGGCTGGTCAGGTACCAACAGGTCGCGGTGAAGGCCGGCTCGGCCCCGATGGCGATGGGGGAGGTGTGCGCCCAGATCGCCAACTGTGTCGATGTTTCTCGGCTCCGGTTGAGAGGGGGCGCTCATAATCGGCATATCGGAAAATTCCTTTTTGCTGATAAATGAGCCCGCCTCTTGTCGGTCTTTCTTTGCCATTGCCTAGCCTGTTCGTGCGTGATGAAATTATGATTCGATTTACCCATTCCGGCCGGGATGTTAGGCGGCAGAATTGCGACATGGATAGACATGTCCTTTTCGGCGGCTGCAGGACCGACATTTCGCACAATCGACGGAGGAAGATCGCCATGTTCAAGAAACTGCTGCGTTTCCTTCCCGCCGGCCTCGCGGCCGGCTCGCTGCTGGCCACCGTGGCCCTGCCCGCACCGGCATCGGCGTCAGTCTCCCAGGCCGGAATGCGGCAGAACGTCGTCACCGTACTCGGCTACAACAGCACCGACTGGAAATACCTCCAGGTGCCGCCTGCGGCCAACGCCCCGCGTTTCTACGACCCGAACTTCGACGACAGTGACTGGTCGAGCGGACAAGAAGGCTTCGGCACCACCAACGGCATCTGCGCCTGGAACAATTCCACCAACGTCAAGACGTCCTGGGCGGTGAACACCGACATCCTGGTACGCCACTGGGTGCATATCCCGCGCGACGCACGACTGGTCCGCATCCAAGGAACGATCGACAACGATGCCCGGGTCTACTTCAACGGCCGCCTCGTCCAGAGCGTCAGGAGCGGTGGCTGTGCCGCGGGCGCGATCAACGTCGTCATCCCCGCCAGACACCTGGAGCGCTGCAACCTCCTGGCCATCCGCGGCCATGACTACGGCGTCGGAACGTACCTGAACGTCGAGGTCAGCTACGTGAGGGCGACCCCCTCCGCCTGAACGAGCACCGCCGCGAGCCCCCGGCCCCTTGAACCGCGAGAGGGCCGGGGGCTCTCGCCGGGACGGGGGTTTCCCGGCTTTCCGGACAGATGTACGCGGGGGCGCGTGGTGACCGACGCCTGAGCGCCGCGGTCACCGGTGGGCGAGACCTTCGCGAGTGCGGCGAAGGAGCTCCAGAACGCGGTGTTCGAGCTCGTGGCCGGTGCCGAGCAAGCGGTTGCAGTGCAGGTGCACATGGCTGCGGCACACCGCGGAAGAGGGACGGGCGGACGGCAGGTTCCGGCGGCGGACGGCCAGCAGGGACGTCAGGGCCCGGTCGTGCGGTGTCGTGCCGAGCGAACCCGGATCGCCCAGGAGCCGGCGCAGCTCGCGGGAGCGCCTGCGGTAGTCCCGGCCGCCGTCCGGCGAGCGGGAGACGCCGTCACGGTAGAAGCGCGTGCGCTGCTCGACGTCCAGCCCGAGGCCGTCGAGCAGGTCGTCGACGCTGAGCGCGGCCACGGTGGCCGGGTCGTAGGGGAATCCGTGGTTTCTGGACAGAGCCAGCAGACCGGCTACCGCCGGGCTGTCGGCGATGAAGACGCCCTCGGCGGCCGGCATGTCGTCCAGGCCGCCGTACCGCTCGATCTCGCGTTCGTAGGTGTCGAAGGCGAAGGTCGCGCACGCGCCCGTGGAGATCAGATCGGCCGCCCAGTCGCAGACGTGGCGCATGAGCGGGCCGAGCAGCGTGGCGGGGTCGCCGTGGAAGCGGATGCGCAGGTGCGGGTCGGGATCGGCGTAACGCAGGAAGAACCAGCCGTCGGCCAGCCCCGCTCCGGTGACGAACTGCCCGAAGGGGCGCAGTGAATCGACGATCAGCTCGTCCTGGAAACGGCGGGGGCCGTACAGCTTGAGGTAGAGCCAGTCGCTGCCGGGCGGCCGCGCGCGGGCCCCGGCGGGCACGACGGCGGGACTCCGGCGCCGCGGCGGGACGGTCCGTCGCTCCCTGAGCGCGAGCGGCACCACCACCTCGCTGAGGTGGGAGCCCTCGGGGCCCGGCAGCCAGGCGTGATCCGGGTGGGGCAGGGCCTCCTGGAGCAGAACGGGACGTCCTGGCGGTTCGTCGCGCAGCAGTTCGGCCTGCTCGGGGTCGTCCAGGTCGAGCAGCAGCCGGTTGTCGCCACCGGCCAGGTACACGTGGCGGGGCACGCCGTGCGCCTGCCGCCAGGCGGCCAGGCTGGCCGGCTCGCGCAGGGCCGCGGGATCGACTCGCCAGCGGGCCAGGGACAGGACGACGCGGCCCCGCTGGATCCGGGGCAGGAACGGAAGACCGGCGGCCGGTCCCCAGTCGAACGAGGTGAACACGCACCGGCCGTGGCGGGCGACGTCCAGCAGGAAGCGGGCCGCCGGGGGCGCGTGCGACGGGTTCAGCATGTGGCACTGCGTGGCGACGACCTCCACGTCGCGTGCGGGCCACCGGACGGTGAACAGGCCGTCGCGCAGGCCCACGACCAGCTCGTCGACCGGTACGACCCACTCCTCCGCGAGGCCGGTGGAAGGGCCGAGACGGATCTCGTGGCGGTGCCCGCAGCGGCGTACGGCGACGTTGCCGGAACGGGCACGCTCCGGCGTGTAGACCACCTCGGCGAGGAGGCGGCCGGGCGCGTGCCGGGACTCGGCCTCCGCCGCCCGCGCCAGCGCGGTGGCCGCCGGAGGCCCGAGCAGGTCGGCGAAGCGTCCGAGGGTGCGCCCGGCCGCGGTCGCGCCCAGGTTCGGGCCCACGACGAGCAGGAAGTCGCCCTTGTCCACGGCCTCGGCGCTGGAGGCCGCCACCAGGACCGCGAGGTCGAGGGTCGGTGGGGCCGGCGCGGCCGCCGGGGTCCAGGTCTGGAGGCGTTCCAGCAGGTCGTCGTCGAGTTCGACGGTGGTCACCCGGTCACGGCAGGCGTTCACCGCCAGGTCGGTCAGCAGCCGGTGCCGGGTGGTCGGCGCGTGGAGCTGGTTGCCGCCGTCGGTGGGGCGGCCCAGCCCGAAGTCCGGATCGACCAGCTCCAGGAGCGGGACCTCGCGGTCCGCGCCATAGCGGCTCTCGAACGCCCGGCGGCAGGCGTCGAGGTGGGGCGGTCCCGCGGGGTGCGGGCTCAGCCGGAGCAGCAGCTCGGCCGCAACCGCCGCCTCCGCCCCGATCCGCCTGTTCAGGCCGGTCCCGGACAGCGGCAGCGCGAGGTCCGTCTGGAGCAGGTTGCGCGGGTCGGTGGGGGACACGATCGTGGTGATCCGGTCCAGCAGGCCCGGCCACGTGCGGGCCCGTTCGCCGAGCGGGCGGGCGTCCCACTCCCGCAGGGCCGCGCGCAACTCGGCGAGATCTTCTGCGACGGGGTGGCCGGCGAGCCGTTCCCGCACGTGGCCGAGGGGGTCGCGGGTGAGCGGCGGACGCAGGTCGTGGTGCAGGAACCCTTGCCGGAGCAGGTCCTCGACCAGCCCGTCCGCCTTCTCCGGGGTGGCGCCGGGCAGCGTGATCAGCGCTTCGACGAGCTCCGCACGCGAGACCGGCGCGCGGGCGAGGGCGAGCGCCCGCCGTACCGCCGACGTGGCCCGTACGGAGGCCGTGCCGCCCGCCGGGAACGCCCGTCCGGCGCGGACCAGCACAGAGGGGTCGGCCACCAGCCGCAGCCGGGCGCGGACGTCGGGGTCGGCTTCGAGCTGCGCGACCAGGTCCATGAGCCAGCCCAGGTCCGGGCGGGTGCGGGTGCGCGGCTCCCGCTTGGCGAGGGCCAGGTCGGTGCAGGGTCCCCAGTCGGCCAGGGCGACCCCCGCGAAGAGGCCGAACGGGGTCGGCCGCGTGCTCATGCGGATGAGGTAGCGCAGCAGTTTGCGGCCGATCCGCCGAGCCTTGGGATGGCCGGGCGGCGTTCGCGCCAGAGCGGCGGCCAGATCGCCGCTCGCCACCTGGAGGGCCGCCACCACCGCCGGGGCGCCGGGCAGCAGGCGGCCCGGATCCGCCGGCTCGCCCGCTCGCACGGCGGCGTCCACCGGCAGGAGCGGGGCGCGCACCAGCGCCCAGTCCATCGGCGTGTACAGGCTCCGGTTCGCGCGGGTCATGACAGGAGGAAGAGCCGATCCCAGGCCGGTTCGACGTCCGTCGCCGCGGCCAGCAGCACCAGGACGACGCCCGCCGCGCCGTCCAGGACCCCGGCGCGGTCCACGGAGTTGCCCTGCGGCTCCAGCGAGGCGTACGCGAGCGGCCGTTCCGGCTGGTAGGCGGCCAGCAGCTCGTCCACGAGCTCGCCCGCCTCCTGGCGGAACAGGCCGGTGTCGCAGGCGAAGCGGAGCACGATGTGCAGCAGGCCGCTTACCCCGTGGCAGAACGTCGGCGACGGGATGGCGCGCCGCTCGGCCGGGCGGCGCAGGACGGCGTCCATCGCCTCCAGCGCCAGCTCGCCCAGGAGGCCGTCGTCGAGCGCCTGGGCCGCCAGCCACAGGGCGCGGGCGACCCCGGGGGCCCCGTAGCACCACGCGCTCCGTGACGGGGCGGCCCGGCCGGGCCGTCCCTCGCCGGTCAGCGGTACGAACGCGGGCCAGTCGTCCCCGGCGCGGTGGGCGACCAGCCAGTCGGCGATCCGTCTGACGGCCTCCGCCTGGCCCGGCACCTCGATGCCCGCGCGCAGGGCGAGCGACAGCAGGGCGAGCGGCCCTGGGATGCCGTGCGCGAGACCGCAGTCCACAGCGCCGTGCGGGTGCAGCCGCGACATCGTCTCGTCGCCCATCAGGTGGGCGGGCGTCATCCAGGCGGGCGGCTCCTGCTCCCGGGCGAGCGTCACGAGCCCCGCGAGGATCTCCGGGAGGATGCCGTGCGGGTCGTGCGTCAGCAGGTGGGCGCCTGTCCCGCAGGCGCCGGAGATCAGGTCGAACGCGCTCACCGGGCCCGGCTCGCGGCTCTCGCCGAGCCGCCTGCCGATCGCCGCGGCTCGGGGCGCGAGGGCGTCGTCCAGCGTGGCGAGCATCCGCCGGTAGCGTGTCCCGTCCCTGCTCAGTGACACGGTGGCGAACGCCAGCCCGCTCAACCCGGCGAACAGGCCCGCCGGCGCCGCTTCCACGCCTGTCGCGGCCGCCGTGAGGAACCGGTGGCCCACCGCGTCCCAGCCTTCGCCGGGCAGGCACGCGTCCAGATAGGCGCAGGTCACCGCGAGGCCCGCGTCGCCGTCCGCCACGGCGTAGGGCCTGCGGGCCAGGGATTTCGGGAACCGGGTCTGTTCGACGGACGCGGCGAGCGCCGCCGCCACCCGGCCCGGGTCGGTCACCCGCGCGGCGACGTCGCGAGCGACGCGGAGGGCCGACGCCTGCCGGTCGGGGTCGAGCGGGCTCTGCCAGGCGGCGTCACACCTCTGCGCCGGCCCGGACGTGACGGCGCTCACCCGTTCCCACCGCACCCGGCGTCGCACGTCACGGAGTTACCGCAATTGGTGGCGATGACGCAGCTCTCGTAGCAGGATCCGCAGTTGGTCACGCAGGTCTCGCAGCTCGGCTGGCAGGTGCCCGGCGTCACGCAGTCCCCGCCGTCCGCCGCCGTCGGCTCCTGGCAGTCGTGCTCGCGGGTGTCGGTCAGGCCCGGGATGCACTGACCGCTCCCCGACCGGCCGATCCGCACGTCGAGGTCGAACTCGTCGAGAGAGCGGCCCGTACGGGTTCTGGTGAACTCCACCATCGCGTCGCGGCGAAGGGTCACCTGGGTGGCCTCCTCGCCCCGGAACGGCTCCTCGTGGCGGGCGACCGTGGTCATGTCGATGACGTCGCCGGTGCGGAACTCCGCGTAGTAGTCGAGCCCGCGCGTGAAGTAGAGCCGCCGGTGGTCCGGCTGGTCGCTGTCGCCGAGAAAGCCGGTCATGCGCAGAACCGCCGCGGGCGCCTGCGCCGGATCGGGCCGCAACCTCTCCACGATCGGGTCCTGTGATCTGCCGGCACTCCCCGGTGCCTTCTCGTCCTCGTCGGGCATCGCCTGTGCTCCTTGACGTCCGCGGTTGCCGGGTCGCGGGGACGTGGCCCCGCGACCCCTTGATCAGCGCTCCAGCAGGGCGCCCAGGCGGCGGCCGGACTCCTCGGCCATCGCCCGTACCGTCTCGGCGACGGTCTCCTCCGGCCGGTCGGGCACGGGGCCCAGGAACGCGGCGGGTGGCACCGGCCCCAACGCCCGCAGCACCAGGTCCCTCGTCCGCAGGAACGCCTCGGCGCTGTCACGGAACGACGCCCCCGAGGATTCGAGCTCCGCGAGCACCCTGTCCTGGTCCTGCAGCTCCTGCCGCTGACCGCTTGGCTCGCCGGTCGCGGCCAGAACGGCGAGACACCCGCTGATCTCCTGCCTCGCGGCGCTCCGCAGGGCGGCGGCGTCCTCGTCGGCGCCTCCGGCGTCCGGGCGGGACAGAGCCCTCCGGATCGTGTCCGCTTCACGCTCGTACAGGTCGAGCACGAGGTGTGCGTACGCGCCCCGCGGCGCGGGCGACGGGTCGAACGCCTCGTTGATCCCGCCCAGCCAGCGCAGGAAGAGCCGGCCACCGGCTCCGAGCTGTTCCGTGTGCCGGCCGAGACAGTGAAGCAGGTACTGGGCCCGGTCGAAGGACCGCCTTGCCTGCCGGGCGGGGTCCGCGCCGGCGATGGGCCCGTACCGGTCGGCCAGTTCCTCGTGCCTCGCGGCCACGGTGGAGTGGAACAGCGCCAAGGTGGTGTAGACGTGGCTCACGGTGAGGGCACGATCGACCGGCCAGCCCTCACCAGCCTCCCGCCTGGCCCTGTTCCAGTGCGGACGGACCAGCGGCGACACCGCCGCGTCGTAGCCCTCCTCCAGCAGGGAGTGGGTGTGCTCGAGGTCGGTGAACTTGACGTGCATCGCCTCGTGGAGGAGATACTCGGCGGCCTGCCACGCGTCGCCCAGCACGGCGGCCGACAGGAAGATCACCCCCGGGATGCGGGGATGGGTGAGCGACGCGAACCCGGGCGACGCGGACTCGGGCGACGCGGACTCGGGCGGCGATTCCTTGCCGGCGACGACGACCAGGTGCACGTGGCTCAGCGCGCTGCGCGCGAGCTTGGGGCAGAGCTCGTGCAGCAGCTCCGCACCCCGCAGGAGCGTCTCGCGCACGCGGCCCTCGGGGCTCGTCAGGGTGAGCCCATGCAAGCTCGCGGAGAAGACGCGGCGGAAGAACTCGCCCAGCGGATCCACCTCCGCCCGGGGCTCGGACCACACCCACGGCCAGGCGGCCTCGTGCAGCCTCACCAGGTCCGCGGCGCCCTCGGCCAGCGGCGGCACGGTCACGCGAGGACTCTGAGCGGCCGCGGTCTCCAGGACGGTGTCCAGCTCCTCCTCCGGCCAGGGGAGATCACGGCCGCCGAGCACGGCGCTCAGCCAGGTGTCCGTCGCCACCCGGACCGCCGGGTCGCCCAGCACCTGGTGGTGCCGGTCGTCGGAGGCGTCCTCCTGTGCGGCGAGCAGCAGATGCGCGCCCTTGGAGTGCTCCTTGAGCAGAAGCAGACGGTGGCGGTAGTGCAGGCGGGTGCGCTGACGGATGTAGTCGCAGTCGCCGAACGGGCGGTCGCCGGCGAGGATCTCCTCCATCTGCCGCCTTGCTTGAGCGGTGTTCACCGGCGGTCTCAGCGCTGGAGGCCGGAGTCGTACATGGCGGCGCAGTACAGGACGGGGCATCTGACCCTGGCCAGGCCGGCGGCTCCCTCGCCCTTGTCGCTCAGCGCTCTCATATCGTCCTCGGACAGCTGGCTGTCGACGATCTCACCCTCGGTGATGCGCAGGACCATCGGCCCCTTGATGCTCTGCCCCATCGGTACTCCCCTCATCGGTCTCATCGGATCGATGCTGGTCCTGCTCGACGTCGGGCAAGAGAGAACCATCGGCTTCTTCAAGGTTCTTCCGTCCGGGCGCCGGCCTGCGGAAATCCGATGTGCTTCACGCCGCGACGCCCACACCGGCAGGGGTGTGGGCGTCGCGGGTAGGGCCGCATCGTGGGCCGTCAGCCGGCGACCCTGCCGAACAGGTGGTTGGCGGGGGCGTCCGGGTCGTTGCCGTAGAAGAACTCCGTGACCGCCTGATGGAATTCGGCGCGGTCCAGCACGCCAGAGCCGTCCCGGTCCAGAGCGGCGAAGACCGCGGCGCAGTCCTCGCCGGGAACGCCGCCGACCGAGTCGAACATCTGCTGGAACTCCGCCTGGTCGATCTTGCCGTCCCCGTTGAGGTCGGCGAGGTCGAAGAAGTGGTCGGTCACCGGCTCGATCTGTTGCGGGTACAGGGCGGGGTCGGTCAGGGCCCGCCTGAACCCTTCGGTCATCTCCCGCAGATCGACCTTTCCGTCACCGTCGTGATCCATCGGGGCGATCACGTTCGCCCAGAACGTGTCCATGCTCTGGGTGAGCAGGCGGGCGGTCTCGGAGTCCGGCTCGGCGCCGCGGGCGGCGATGTAACGCTCGCTCATCATTCGGACGTCCCGCTGGGTGATGAACCCGTCGCCGTCGACGTCGGCGCCCCTGAACCACCGGCCGTACTTGAGGTTTTGAAGTGCAGTCACGGTTACGCAAAGTATTCGATTGATTACGGTAAAGCAAGCGGCTCAATGCTCGAGGTGCGGTGGGGTGAAGGCGAGCACATCGGGATGAGGGCCGTCGTAGGGCTCGACGTCGACCAGCGCGCTGAGGGCACTCGGTCCTTGGGACAGACGCGAGCACGGCCGATCCGCCGTGAGGACATTGGGATTGCCGTGGCGGTCCAATGTTCCGCTCAGGCCCGGCTGGACCGGATCCCACCACGCTCCGGTGGACAGTTGTACGACGCCCGGCATGACGTCGTCCGACAGGACCGCGCCCGCCAGACAGCTGCCTCGGTCGTTGTGGACACGTACGATCATGCCGTTCTCGATGCCGCGCGAGGCGGCATCCAGCGGATTGATCGTCACGGGCTCACGGCCACGGATCTTCGAATGGAGGCTGTGGCCACCGTTGTCGTACTGGCTGTGCAGGCGCGAGGCGGGCTGATTCGAGATCAGGTGCAGCGGGAATCGGCCCGACAGATCGGCGCCGAGCCACTCCACTGGTTCGAACCACATCGGATGCCCGGCACAGTCGTCGTAGCCGAACGAGTCGATCTCCTCGGAGAAGATCTCGATCCGGCCCGACGGCGTCGTCACGGGGAAACGCTGCGGATCTGAGCGGAGCGCCTCGAAGCTGCCGGGAAACGGTCCGGTCAACGCCGGCAGCTCAGCGGTGGAGCTGTCCCAGAAGTCCTCGAAGCTCGGCAGGGCGGCGTCGTCGCCGAGGTTGGCCCTCGTCTGCTCGTACAGGTGCCGGACCCATTCGATCTCGGAGCGCGACTGCGTGAACTCCTGCTCGTATCCGAGCCGGGAGGCCAAGGCGGTGAAGATGTGATGGTCGGTGCGTGACTCTCCCGCCGGCTCGCGGACCTTGGGCATCGCGACGAGGTGAGGATCGGAGAATCCGGCGGCGAAGTCGTCGCGCTCCAAGCTGGTGGCGACAGGCAGGACGATGTCCGCGAACTTGGCCGTGGTGTTCCACCAGGCTTCGTGAACCACCACCGTGTCAGGGGCCTGCCAGGCTCGGGCCAGCCGATGGAGATCCTGGTGGTGGTGGAACGGGTTCCCGCCGCACCAGTAGATCAGGCGAAGCTCCGGCAACGTGAGGCGCCGGCCGTCGTAGCCGATGGTCCTACCCGGATGCAGCAGGGTGTCGGCGATCCTCGCGACAGGGATGAAGTCCGGGACGGGGTTGGGGACCCCGGGTATCCCAGCCACGCTGGGGCGGCCTCTGGCAACGCCTGTCGCGTCCATCGTCGCGTAACCTGCTCCCCAGCCACAGCCGGGCCGGCCCATCGATCCGGCCATGGCGGCCAGCACGACAGACATCCAGATCGGCTGTTCGCCGTGGTCCGCCCGCTGCACCGCGTAGTTGACCATGATGAGAGAACGTCGCTCGGTGAGGCGGCGAGCGAGGTCGATGATCGTCTCGCGACCGATACCCGTGATCCTCGCCGCCCAGGCGGCATCCTTGGGGACGCCGTCGAGCTCGCCGGTCAGGTAGGAGGCGAAGCGGTCGAACCCGACGCAGCACCGGTGGAGGAAGTCCTCATCGTGCCACCTGTTGACCAGCATCGTGTGGGCGATGCCCAGCATCGCGGCGGTGTCGGTGTTGGGGATGACGGGCAGCCACTCGGCGTCGAGGAAGCCGGCGACGTCGCTGCGGATGGGGCTGACGTTCACGAACCGCACCCCGGCCGCACGGCACTGTCGCTGCAGGTTCTGCGTCTGGTGCCTGGCCAGCCCACCCGGGTTGATCTGGCTGTTCTTGAGGGCCAGCCCTCCGAACGCCACCACGAGCTCGCAGTTGTCGGCTATCTCGTCCCACATCGGCATCCGCGACTGGTAGCTCCACGGATGCCCGCCGATCACATGGGGAAGGATGACCTCCAGCGCCGCAGTGCTGTAGGTGTTGCGAGAGTCGGTGAAACCCCCGCCCAGCGCCAGGAACCGGTGGAGCTGACTCTGCGCGTTGTGGAACACGCCCGCGCTCGCCCAGCCGTAGGACCCGCCGAACACCGCGCTGTCTCCGTGCTGTGAACGCACTCGACGGAGTTCATCGCTCACCAGCGTGATCGCGTCGTCCCAGCTCACCTCCACGAAGGTGTCCGCGCCTCTGGCCGCGTCGTGGGTGCGCGGCTCGCCGTTGAGCCAGCCCTTGCGCACCGCGGGGCGCAGCACGCGAGCGCCGTCGTCGGCGGCTGTCACCATTCCGGGGCCGATGGGCGACGGCACGGGGTCTTCGCGCCTCGGCTCAATTCGTACTAATCGCCCGGAATCGACCACCGCGATGAAGCTGCCCCAGTGCGTCGCAACCGACATGCGTCGTTCCACCATGCATCAACCCCATCCCTGAAGCTCCCCCTGCTTTCGACCAGCGGTTGCTTGCGTCGCAGGGGGCTCCACCTCAGTCGGCGGCCCGCAGGACGGAGACTTTCCCCCATGCCCTGCTGCTCAATCCCGTCAGTGCGCACCGGCTCGTTCTGCACCTCGCGCGGCGTCTCCGGTTGAACGCGGCCCTTCTTGCGGCCCCCCGCGGGGAGCAGGGCAGGAGGCCACGTCAGAGGGCCTGCGAGGTGGCTGATGCGTGCCGGAGTGGCCGGAGGACTTCCGGTCGGCGCCGTGTGCGAGATCCCCTCGCACCGGTGAGGTCAGGCTGCGGCGTCGTCGTCTGCGCGGTCCGGGTGTGGACGGTGGTCTCGGTGCAGACGGTTCACCAGCCGACAAACAGATCATGCTGGCACGGTGCCTGGCGCCGGGTTTCGGCAGCCAGGCCGTCCAGTGGCTCCTGCGTCTTCACCGGGCCGCCTTGTCCGGCGTCCGGGCCAGCAGCTCGGGCTCGGTGATCATCGGCCAGTGCCCGGCGTCCAGCGTGATCACCTCCAGGCCCGGCAGGTGCGGCGGGCCGCCCGGGTCGCCCGCGCAGGCGATGTAGGTACGGGGCAGCCCCTGCGCCGCGCTCAGGTCGGCCGGCGCCGGGTCCTGGTAGGTGCCGATGGGCTGGCCGACGCCGCGTACCCGCAGCCAGGTACTGTCCTCGGGGGTGAGGCCGTGCTCGCCGAAGTTGGCGTCGATGACCTCGTCGCTCATCACCGCGTTGATCGCCGTCACCTCGGCGACGGCAGGCCCGCTGACCCCCGAACCACACCTGGCGCTGACGCTGGCCGCGGCCGTCCGCGCGGCACACCGTCCGGATCGAGCACACCCGCGGCGCACGCGAGGTGGACCCGTACGGGCTCGTCGTGCACGCACGCCGCTGGTACCTGGTCGGACGCGACCATCTGCCGGCCACCTTCGGCGACCTGCACGCCTGCCCTGACGGCGGCGTGCTCCTGGTCAGCGGCGCGGAGGACCTGCCCGCCATGGCGCGCATCCTCGCCGGCCTGCCCTGGCCCTTCACCGTCCGCAATCCGCCCGCGCTGGTTGCGGCGCTCGCCGAGCACGTCACCGCGCTCACCCTCGCCGTCGCCCGCTCCCATCCGGCACCGTAACCGCCGGCGCCTCTCACCCCGCTGCCACGGTGGTCAAGGTCGAGATGCCTGGGTGAACCGGACGGTGATGGACAAGCCGCCTTCGGGGCGTGCGCCGGCGGTGAGGGTGGCGCGGTGCGCTTGCGTGACGGCGTTGACGATGGCGAGGCCGAGGCCGTAGCCGTCGCCGCGGTCGTGACGATCGGACGCCAGTTTCTGGAAGGGCCGGCAGAGGCGCTGGAGGTCGTCGCCGGGGACGACCGGCCCGCTGTTGGTGACCGTGAGGGTCACCTGCGTGCCGGAGGTCTGGGTGGTGACCTTCACGTGCCCGTCCGGGTGGTTGTGGCGGATGGCGTTGTCGACGAGGTTGGCGACGAGGCTCTCGATCAGTCGCGGGTCCCCGGCCGTCACCGCGGGCGCCAGGTGTCCGGCGAGGTCGATGCCGCGTTCCGTGGCCTGGCGGCGGCGGGAGGCGAGCACTCCCTCGGCGATGTGGGCCAGGTCGAGGGTGTCCCAGCGGGTGACGCCGCGCTCGCTGGTGGCCAGGGCGAGCAGTGCCTGGACGAGCCGCTCCTGGTCTCCGTTCAGGGCGAGGGCCTCCTGGCAGGCCGAGCGCAGGCTGTCGGTGTCCGCATCGGGGTCGGCGACGGCGACTTCAAGCAGGGTGCGCTGGCCGGCCAGAGGGGTGCGCAGCTCGTGGGAGGCGTTGGCGACGAAGTGGCGTTGGCTGTCGAAGGAGGCTTGCAGGCGGGCGAACAGGTCGTCGAGGGTGCGGCCGAGCTCGGTCAGCTCGTCCATGGGTTCGCCGAGGTCGAGGCGCCGGTGGAGGCTTCCGGTGGAGATCGTCCTGGCGGTGGCGGTGATGGCGCGCAGCGGGCGCAGGAACCGGTCGGAGACGAACCAGCCGAGGGCCAGGGCGACGGGAATCAGCAGGATCAGGGCGACGGCGGATCCCGTGAGGAGCTGGGGCAGCCTGATCCCCGGCCCGGACTCGATGATCGCGCTCGCTGAGGGCCGGCCTACGGGTGTGGCCGCGTCGATGCCGGCGAGCGGGACGGCGACGAGGGCGAGCACGAGCACCCCGGCGGCGTAGAAGCCCGCCGCGTAGGCGAGCGCGAGCCGCGTCTGCAGGGATCTCCTGGCGAGCCGCTGTGAGGTCATGACGGTCCGATGCGGTAGCCGCCTTCACGGACGGTCTCGATCACGGGCGGGTCGCCGAGTTTGGCCCGTAACCGGTGCATGGTGTGCTTGACGGCGCTGCTGAAGGGGTCGGCGGCCTCGTCCCAGGCGCGCTCGAGCAGTTCCTCGGCGGAGACGACCAGGCCGGGTACGGCGAGCAGGCATTCGAGCAGGGCGAACTCCCTGGGGCTCAGATCGAGGCGCCGCCCGGCCCGGAACGCGGTACGGCGGGCCGGATCGAGGGTGATGTCCCCGCAGGCCAGGGTCGGCGGGAGCGGCGGGGTGGCGCGGCGGCCCAGGGCACGGACGCGGGCGACCAGTTCGGCGAACGCGAACGGCTTGGGCAGGTAGTCGTCGGCGCCGAGGCTCAGCCCGTCGACGCGGTCCTCGATCGTGCCGGAGGCGGTGAGCATCAGCACGCGGGTCGCGCAGCGGCCGTGGGCGAGTCGCCGGCAGATCTCGTCGCCGTGGACGCCGGGCAGGTCGCGGTCGAGGATCACCACGTCGTAGCGGGTGGCGGCCAGGCGATCGAGCGCGGCGGTGCCGTCGAGGACGACGTCGACGGCCATGCCCTCGCGGCGCAGCCCGGTTCCGACGGAGCGGGCGAGGACCTCGAAGTCCTCGACGACGAGGACCCTCACCGCCCCTCACCGCCGCTCGTCGTGCGAGGAGGGCGGACGTGGCGGCCGAACCGGCCGCCGGGTCGAGAAACCATGGGGCAACGATGCCAGATCCCCGGTCGCAGCCAGGTCGCGGCGGCCGCGACCCGGCTGGAACCGCGGGCGGCGTACAACCGTCGCCATGAGTTCATTCATGCCTCACCGATCCGACCGGCCGGGCGGGCGGGACGGCTTCCCTCAGTTGCTGCGCGCGGAGTGGGCCAGGTTCCGTTCCGCCCGGGGCCGGCTGCTCGCCGTGGCGGCCTGCGTGCTGGTGACCGTGTCGCTCGGACTGCTGATCGCCGGAGGCGTCCGCACCTCCTGCGTGACCGGGACGGGCGAGGGCCCCTGTCCCGCGCCTCTGGTGGGCCCCGACGGCACGGCGGTGAAGGACAAGTACTTCTTCGTGCACCAGCCGCTCAGGGGGAACGGCAGCATCACCGCCCGCGTGTCGGACATGACCGGTCAGATCCGGCTGCCGGACGCCATCCCCGGGGTGCGCAACGTCAAGGAGGGGGTGGTGCCGTGGGCGAAGGCCGGCCTCCTGGTCAGGCCGAGCCTCAAGCAGGGCACACCGTACGCCGCCGTCATGCTCACCGGAGATCACGGCGTGCGGATGCAGTACAACTACGTCCACGACGTGGCCGGCGGTCCGCACAACGGCCCGCAGTGGCTACGGCTGACCAGGTCCGGCGACATCGTCACCGGCCAGGAGTCGGACGACGGCAGGACGTGGACCGAGGTCGGCACGGTCAGGATGGCCGGGCTGCCGGAGACGGTCGAGATCGGGCTGTTCGCCACCTCGCCGGGCGTCCTGTGGGACATGGCCAAGGCGTTCGCCAACGCCACTGCCACCTTCGACCAGATCAGGCTGCAAGGGGCGAACGGTTCGTGGCGCCGCGACGACGTCGGTGTCTCCATGGAGTCCGACGGGAAGACCCCGCACCACCCGGGCGGGGTCGTCGAGTCCGGCGAGAAGCTCATCGTGACCGGGGGAGGCGACATCGGGCCCGCCACGGTGGAGGGGGGTCTGCGCGCCGACCTCATGCTGATCGGCGGGGCCGTGGGGCTGATCCCGCTGTTCGTGGCGGCGGCCACGTTCCGCACCACCGGCCACCGGCGCAAACCGGCCGGGGCCGGCCTGACCGAACACCTTCGCGAACCGGCCGGAACCAGCCCGACCGAACACCTTCGCGAACCGGCCGGGACCGGCCCGACGGCTGGTTCGCATTCGGCGTGGTTGCCGGCGGCACAGGCCGTGGTGGTCGGCGCGGTCGGGTTCGCGGCGGGGCTGGTGACCTCGGGGGTCGTGATCCCTGCCGGGCTGGCGCTGTTGCGTGCCCATGAGAACCCGATCCAGCCGATCACCCTGGGCACCGAACTGCGGATGATCGTCGGCTACGCGGCGCTGACCGCGGCCGCCGCCGTGCTGGCTCTCGGCCTGGCCGCGCTGGTCAGGCGGGCCGTCGTCGCCGTCGGGCTGGCGATCGTGCTGGTCGTCGTGCCGTACCTGCTGGCGACCGCGGGGCTGGCGCCATGGCTGCTGATGATCACCCCGGCTGCCGGGTTCGCGATCACGCAGAGCATCCCGACGTTCGCGCATGTGGACGTGGACCCGTCACTGCTGGGGGGCCACTACCCGCTCCCACCATGGGCAGGCTTGGCCGTGACCTGCGGATATGCCGCGTTCGCCTTGAGAGTGGCGATCGCCGCACACCGCGGTCACGGCGATCTCCCGCTCGCCCGCTGAGCCGGTACGCCGGGCGCGCCCGTGCCCGCCGTCGAGCGGGCACGGGCCGGCCCCCGCGTCCAGGTCAGAACGTCAGCGACCAGGAGTCGACGAGGCCCGTGTCGAAGGTGTAGACGTCGCGCACCTGAAGCTTCCAGGTCCCGTTCCGATCCTCTGCAGTGGTGTTCACCGCGAAGGTCTGGTGCACGCCGTCAGCCGATCCGATGCCGCCCGCGGGCTTCAGGCTGTAGACGGCCCCTCCTGGGGCCACCAGGTCGATGGCCAGGTCGCCGGTGTAGGGATGCACGATGTCCACCCGCACGGAGGTGGCGGCGGAGCCCTTGCCGGGGCAGCCGGTGATCGTGACGGCGCTGGAGACCGCTGCTCCCGCGTCCGGGATGGGCACGTCCGTGCCGTTGGTGCCGCTTCCGCAGGTCGGCGGCTGGCCGTCGTTCATGAACGAGATGTTCAGCAGCTTGTTCGGCGAGCCGGTGCCGGCGTTCTTGACGACGCCGGGTGTCGCGTTCGCGGTCAGCGCGGCTGCGACGTCGGCGGGGGCGGCTCCGGCGTGGGCGCTCAGGTACAGCGCCGCCGCGCCGCTGACGTGCGGGGTGGCCATCGAGGTGCCGTTCATCACCGCGGTGCCACCGGAGTTGGAGGTGGAGGTGATGTTCGAGCCGGGGGCGAACACGTCGAGGCAGCCGCCGAGGTTGGAGAAGGAGGAGCGGTTGTCGGAGCTGTCGGTCGCGCCGACGGTGATCGCCTCCGCGGTACGGGCGGGGGAGTAGTTGCACGCGTTCGCGCCGTTGAAGTTGCCCGCGGCCACCACGGTGGTGATGCCGGCCGCGACCGCGCGCCGCACCGCTTCGTCCAGGGCCGGGTCGGGGTCGCTCTGGATGCTCATGTTGATCAGGGCGGGCTTCGCGGCGTTCTGGATCACCCAGTCGACGCCCGCGATGATGTCGGAGTTCGGGGCCGAGCCGTCGCAGCCCAGCACGCGGACGCCCACCAGGCGCACGCCCTTGGCCATGCCGTACGTGGCGCTGCCGATCGTGCCCGAGACGTGCGTGCCGTGCCCGTGGCAGTCGTTGGCCACCGGGTCGTCGTCGATGAAGTCGTACCCGTCGGCGGCCCGGCCGCCGAACTCGGGGTGCGTTCGGTAGATCCCCGTGTCCAGGACGTACGCGGTCACGCCGGGGGCCTTGCCGGACTAGGTGTAGGAGGCGCTGAGCGGCAGGTTCGCCTGGTCGACGCGGTCCAGCCCCCAGGTCGGGTTCTGCTGGGTGTCGGCGATGCGGGCCTGGCGGTCCGGCGTCACGTACGCCACGGCGGGGTCGGCGGCGAGCCTGGCGGCGTCCTGGGAGGTCAGCCGGGCGGCGAAGCCGCGCAGGCCGGCGCTGTAGACGCGGGTGACGCCGGCCCGGTAGGCCGAGGCCAGGTCGCGCGTCCTGGCCCTGGTCACCTCCGCCCTGGCCGTGCTGTCGCGCAGCACCACGATGTAGCCGCCCGCGGGGCCGGCGCCGGCGGCCGCCCGCGCGGGCAACGCGGCGAACGGGCCGAGCAGCGTTCCGGCCAGCACCCCTGCCAGCACGGCGAGGTAACCGCCATACCGCCATGAGCCGGGCGCGGCGCGGAATCCGCCGTACGGCCGGGCGGCGGGGGCGGCGCCGCGGCACTGGCGGGCCGCAGGGTTGCGGGATCCGAAGAGGATCGTGGGGGGTCGATCTGTCACGGGTTACTCCGTTTCGTGAGCTGGTTCCCGCAGAACCCTCCGTCGCTCCCCGTTAGGGATCAATCCGGAAAACGGTAGGTATCGTCCGTGTGAATCGTCCGCAGCCACGCGTAGCATGTCGGGCGCGAAGAGTGTCCGACATGGGCAGGTGCATGCGATTGACCAGGGCCGCGAGGAAGACAACGCACGCGACGCCGCCCCTGCTGATCGGCCGCTCACGCGAGCTGGAGGCGCTGACCACCGCCCTGACCCGCCCGCCGGCCGTCGCCATGATCGAGGGCGAGGCCGGCGTGGGCAAGACGCGGCTGGTCCGCGAGCTCACCGCCCGTCCCGAGCTGCGCCGCCATCACCTGCTGACCGGCCACTGCCAGCCACTGCGCGAGCCCTTCCTGTACGGCGCCCTCCTGGAGGCGCTCGGCCACCTGTCCGGCCTCGCCCCGCGCGGGCTGAGCCCGGTCACCGGCGTGCTGCGTCCCCTGCTGCCCGAGCTGTCGGGGGCGCTGCCCGAGCCGCCCGAGCCCACCGGCGACCCCCGGTCCGAGCGCCACCGCATGTTCCGCGCCGTCCGCGAGCTGCTGGCGGCCTGCGGCCCCGCGCTGCTCGTCGTCGAGGACCTGCAGTGGGCCGACGACGGCACCCGCCACCTGCTGCGCTTCCTCATGACCGACCTGCCCGCCGGCCTCGGCATCGTGCTCACCTACCGCCGCGAGGAGGTCCCCGGCGGCGTGCCGCTCGGAACGGCCTACCGCCCGCCGCCCGGCGCGGCCAGCGTGCTGGTCGGCCTGGAGCCGCTGGCGCCGGCCGAGGTGCGCGCGCTGGCCGGCGCGCTGCTGGGCCGCTCCCACGTCTCGGCGGAGTTCGCCGCCCGGTTGCACGAGCGCACCGCCGGGCTGCCGTTCGTCATCGAGGAGGTCCTGCGCACGGCGCCCGGCCAGGTGCTGGAGAACGTCGAGGTGCCGGTCCTGCTGCGCGAGTCGATGGCCGAGCGGCTGGCGGCCATGCCGCTGCCCGCCGTACGGCTCGCGCAGGCCGCCGCCGTGCTGGCCCTGCCCGCGACCGCGGAGATCCTGCAGCAGGTCGCGGCGCTGACCGGCGGGCGCGCCAGGACCGCGCTGTCGGCCGCCCTGGCGGCCGGGGTCCTGCACGAGACCGGATACACCTACGGATTCCGCCACGCGCTGGCTCAACGGGCCGTCTACGACACCCTGCCCGGCTTCGAACGCCGCCGTCTGCACGAACGAGCCTTACGCGTCCTGGAGAAGCAGCACCCCAGGCCGCTGGTGCAGCTGGCCGACCACGCCCACAGAGCCGGCCTGGAGGAGGAGGCCCTGGTCTACGGCGAGGAGGCCGCCGACCGGGCCACCGAGGTCGGCGACGCCAGCACGGCCACCCACCTGCTGCGCCGCCTCCTGCGTTCACCCGCGACCACCGCCGGGGACGTGGACCGGCTGGCCATCAAGCTCGGCCAGGTCGCCCACACGGGCCTCGACCAGCTCGACCCCACCGCCACCCTGGAGGGGCTCCTGCGCGACCAGCGGCTGTCCACCGCCGTGCGCGGCGAGGTACGACTGTTCCTCGGCCTGCTCCTCATCCGCCAGCGCGACGGGCTGACGGCCGGCCGGGCGGCCATCGAGGCGGCGCTCGACGAGCTCGAGGAGCGGCCCGACCTGCAGGCCAAGGGGGTGGCCGTGCTGGCCCAGCCGTATTTCGGCACCACGCACGTCCGTGAGCTGCGCCCCTGGACGCGGCGCGTGGCCGGCCTCGTCCGGGCCTCCGGCGGTGAACTGCGCATGTCGCTGCTGGCCAACCACCTGGCCTCGCTGCTGCACACCGGCGATCCGGCGGTCCTGGCCGACCTGTCCCTGCCGCTCTCGCCCACCCAGCCGGGGGCCGAACGCCGCCAGCACGCCCGCGCGCTGTGCAACCTGGCCGACGCCTGCACCTGCGTCGGCCACTTCCGCCGGGCCAGGAGCCTGCTGGACGCGGGGCTGCGGCTGGGCGCAGAGGCGGGTGCGGCCTTCGTGGTCAGCACCGCCCGCTCCACCGGCGTCCGGCTCGGCTGGTTCCTCGGTGAGTGGGACGGCCTGGCCGCCCGCGCCGCCGACCTGCTCGACGAGTACCACGACCTGTTCCCCGTGGCCAGCGAGCTCTCCCTGGTCCTCGGCCAGCTCGCGATCGCCAGGGGCGACTGGGAGGAGGCCGCGCGCCGGCTGGCGGCCACCGGCGTGGACAACCCGGACGACGCCATCACCCCGGTGGTCCTCGGCGGCCACGCGGCGCTGGCCGGCCTCGGCCTCGCCCGCGGCGAGCCGGCCCAGGCGCTGGCCGAGATCGACAGAGGGCTGGCCGTGGCCAGGGGCAAGGGTGTGTGGGCCTGGACCGGCGAGCTGGTGCCCGTGGCCGTCGCCGCGCTGACCGGCGCCGGACGCATGGACGACGCGACCGGCCTGCTGGACGAGCTGGAGCGCGGCCTCGCCGACCGGGACGCGCCGCTCGCCGCCGCCGCCCTGGAACTCGGCCGGGCCCACGTCCTGCAGCACCGCGGCGACCAGGCGGGGGCGCTGCTCCGCTACGAGCGGGCCCGCCGTCTGTACGCCGGGATGCCGGCCCCCTACCTCCAGGCCCTGGCCGAGGAGCGGATCGCGCTGTGCGGCGGCAACCCCGAGCACCTGGCCGTGCTGGCCGGCACCTTCGCCGCCATCGGCGCCACCCGCGACGCCGACCGCTGCCGCCACCTGCTGCGCGGCTACGGCGTGCCGCAGAACTCGCGGCGCGGCCGGCGCGGCTACGGCGACCTGCTCTCCCCGCGCGAGCAGGACGTCGCCCGGCTGCTGGCCCAGGGCCGCACCAACAAGGAGATCGCCGAGGTGCTGTTCCTGTCGCCGCGCACCGTCGAGCAGCACGTGGCGCGCGTGCTGCGCAAACTGGGCAAGGAGACCAGGGCCGACCTGCTGGAGGGATGAGCCGGGGGCCAAGATGCCGTACCCCTACGGATGACGTCCCTTATTGTTCGGCCTCGGCGCGAGCACCGACAGTAGTCCGCGACACCCCCTGGGAAAGGACTACAGTGAACCCCCCACACCTACGGCGTCTTCTCCCGCTCGTGCTGGCCGCGCTGCTCGTGCCGCTCGGCCCGGTCACGGCTGACGCCGGCCCCACGCGGCCGGCGGCCAACTTCGAGGGCGACACCGTCCCCGCCCGCGACCCGCGTGCCGGCGTCGCCTTCTACAACGGCCAGGACGCCACCGTCGCCGAGTTCCCCGCGATCGTCGCCGGGCTGCGCGAGGGCGGCAGCCGTCCGCAGGGCCAGTCCTGCACCGGCTCGGTCATCGCCCCGCGCAAGATCCTCATCGCCGCCCACTGCGCCGACGCCGAGGGCCGCAAGACCTTCCTGTACGGCCTGGACGACCTCAACGCCGCGGGCGGCTTCAGGACCGACGTCGTGGAGTACAAGAAGCATCCGAAGTACGTGAACTTCGACCAGGGGTACGACGTGGCCGTCGTCACCGTCGCCGACGACATCCCGGTCCGGGACGGCAGGTACGCCGCCTTCGCCACCTCGGCGGACGCCGGCCTGGAGGCGCCCGGCAGGAACGGGCTCGGCTTCGGCTACGGCAAGAAGGACTTCGACGACGCCACCCGCGACGTCACCCTGGACAAGGCCACCCTGCCCATCGTCGACGGCCGCCAGTTGTGCCAGGGCGTCGGCGCGGGCTTCAAGCCGGCCACCATGATCTGCGCCGGTTACGCCGACGGCCACGTCACGATCCTGCCGGGCGACAGCGGCGGCCCGCTCGTCGTGGACGGCAAGGTCATCGGACTGGCGTCGTGGAGCCGCAGCGACTTCAAGTGGTACAGCGTCTACAGCAGGCTCACCAACGACATGGGTGACTGGGTCAAGGAACAGCTCGGGCCGCAGCAGCCCGGCCGGTTCGGCGTCGGCGTCACTCCGTCCGCGCTGAAGGTGGCCGCCGGCGCCTACGTCTCGGCCACGGTCACCACCACCGCCTCCGGCGCCCCCGAGAGCGTGAACCTGACGGCGTCCGGACTGCCCGGCGGAGCCGGGGCCACGTTCCAGCCGGCCTCCGTCCAGACCGGCCAGACCGCCAAGGTGACCTTCCAGACCTCGGCCACCACCCCGCCCGGCGACCATCGGGTCACCGTGACGGCCACCGACTCCGCGGGCGAGAGCGCGACCGCCACGGTGACGCTCACCGTCGAGGGCGACGCCCCGTCCGGCGACGTCAAGGTCACCGTCAGCCCGGCCGCGGCCACCGTCAGGCAGGGCTTCTCCACCACCCCGTCGATCACCGCCACGGGCGGGACGGGCGACCTCAGGCTCACCATCTCGGGTCTGCCCTCCGGCGCGCAGGCGTTCCTCACCCCGCAGACCATCCGGCAGGGCGCCACGAGCTCCGCGCTCCTCTTCACCGGCCTGCAGACCCCGCCCGGCGTCTACCCGCTCACCATCAAGGCCACCTCCGCGGACGGCAAGGTCGGCACCACGACCTTCCTCCTCACCGTCGCCAGGTTCGGCTCCTGACCCGAACCCCGACGGCCGAGGGCCCCGGCGATCCCGGGGCCCTCGGCATGACCGCCGAGGCCACCGGGCGGTCCGCTCGGCTTCTACCTGGTCGCCTGAGCGGCCGACCGGCGATCGCCCCAATGGGCCGTGCTCGGCGAGGGCGGCTTCGGGGTGCGTGAGCAGGCGCCGTGCCGGAGGTGGGGCACGATGGCGGGTGCCAGGGCGAGGGGGTGAGATGGGATGATGAGCCCGCTATGACCGCCTCCCTGCCGTTCCGTCTCGCCCGTGCCGCGGTGTTCGCCGTGGTCTGCGTGGCGCTGAGCGTGCTGGCGCACCTGTTCGGCGGGGGATCGGTCACGGGGCCGGTGACGGCCGGCGGGCTGCTGCTGGCGTTCGGGGGCGGGGTCGTGGCCGCGGCGCGGGAGCGCACGCTGGCGGTGATCCTGCCGTTGCTGGCCGGCATGCAGGTGGTGCTGCATGTGCTGTTCTCGCTCAGCCATGCTCCGGACGCGTACGCCGCGCTCGTCCACGGCCATTCGGGGCTGGTGCCCGGCGTCGGCATGCTCGTCACGCATGCCGGGGCCACCGGGCTGACCGCCCTGTGGCTGGCCCGTGGCGAGGCCGCTCTGTGGGGGCTGCTGCACCGCTTGGCCGCGCGGCTGTGCCGGGTCCTCCTGGCGCTCTTCCCGCATTCGCCGCACGGGCCGGTCGTCGTGGTGGCGGCGCCCGAGCCGGGCCGGCTGCGCTCGGCGGTGCAGGCGCATTCCGCGCCCACGCGCGGCCCACCGTTCACGCAGGTGACCGCTTTCTCCGGCTGACCTCCATGGTGCGGCTGGAGTACGTCGTCATGCCCGGCTCCGGCCGGGTCCGCGTGGCCGCCGACGTCGCGGCCGCGTCAAGCGCCCCTGCCTGATCTGCCTTCGGCGCGGTGGGAAACCCCACCGTGCGCCGAGGCCTGCCTGGAAAGGCCCACCATGCACTCTCTCCGTTCGCGTTCCCCGCTTCTTCCCGCCGCGGCGCTGGCCGTGGCCGTGCTCGTGTCCGGTTGCGGCGGCCCGGGCACGACCTCGACGACCGCGTCGGCGTCACCGGCGGCCGCCGCCACTGAAGCCGCCACTGCCACCGCCACCCCTTCGCCCGCTCTGACCATCACCGACCCCTGGATCAAGACCGGCGGGAAGGGGATGACCGCTGCCTTCGGCACCCTGGTCAACAACACCGACGCGGAGCTGACGGTCGTCTCCGGCACCTCGCCGCTGTCTCCGATGGTCGAACTGCACGAAGTGGTGGACTCCGGGGGCAAGATGGTGATGCGCCCCAAGAAGGGCGGATTTGTGGTTCCTGCTCGCGGTTCTCACCAGCTGGCGCCCGGTGGCGATCACATCATGCTGATGGGTGTCACCGGGAAGGTGGAGCCAGGAGCCGAGGTGCCCTTCACCCTGACCCTCGCCGACGGTTCCACCGTCGAGTTCACCGCGATCGGCAAGGACTTCGCCGGTGGCAAGGAGAACTACCAGCCCGGCGAGGGCAAGCACTGATGGACGCGCACATCGGCAGCAGGTCACGCCTGACCCGGCGGGGCCTGCTGGCCTCGACCGCGGCCGCCGCGGCCGGCGCGCTCGCGGCACAGGCCGCTTCGACGGGCCCGGCCGCGGCTCAGGCCGCTCCGCCGGGCTCGGCGGTGGAGCCCTTCCACGGCCCGCACCAGGCCGGGATCGCCACCATCCCGCAGGCCCACGCCGTCTTCGTCGGCCTGGACCTGCGCGACGGCGTCGGCCGTGAGGCGGTGGCCCGGATGATGCGGCTGCTGACCGACGACGCCCGCCGCCTGAGCGCGGGCGGTCCCGCCCTGGCCGACACCGAACCGGAGCTAGCGGTGCTGCCCGCCCGGTTGACCGTCACCTTCGGGTTCGGGCCCGGTCTGTTCGACGCGGTGGGCCTGGCGGACGCGCGCCCGTCCTCGCTGAAGGCGCTGCCCCGCTTCTCCATCGACAAGCTGCAGCCCCGCTGGAACGGCGGCGACGTGCTGGTGCAGATCTGCGCCGACGACCCGCTGACGGTGGCGCACGCCCTCCGCATGATCATCAAGGACGCCCGCGCCTTCACCCGCGTCCGATGGGTTCAGCGCGGGTTCCGGCGGGCCGCCGGAGTGCAGGCGTCCGGGCTGACCCAGCACAACATCATGGGGCAGCTCGACGGGACCGCCAACGCCGTCCCCGGGAGCCCTGTCTTCGACCGGGTGGTGTGGGCGGGTGCGGACGCGCCCGCCTGGCTGCACGGAGGCACCACGCTGGTGCTGCGGCGGATCCGGACCGAACTGGAGACCTGGGACGCCGCCGACCGGGTCGCCAAGGAGTTCACGGTCGGACGCCGCCTGGACACCGGCGCCCCGCTGACCGGAACCGCCGAGCACGATCCGCCCGACTTCGCCAAGCTCACGCCCGTGGGGTTCCCGGTCATCTCCGAGTACGCCCACATCAGGCGGGCGCACAGCGCCGACCCGGCCAAGGGCATCTTCCGCCGCCCCTACAACTACGACGAAGGGCTCACCGCGGCCGGGCACTCCGACAGCGGCCTGCTCTTCGCCTCCTACCAGGCCGATGTCGGCGCCCAGTTCCTGCCCATGCAGCGCCGGCTGGCCGAGGCCGACCTGCTCAACGAGTGGACCACGCCGATCGGATCGGCCGTGTTCGCCATCCCGCCGGGCTGCCTGCCCGGCGGCTGGATCGGGCAGGGTCTGCTGGCATGACGCGAGGGACCGCTGACCTGGTGCGACCTGGGTGTCAGGTCAGCGGTCCTCCGGTGACAGGCGGCGCAGCAGGTACGTGTCCATGATCCAGCCCTTGCGGTCACGGGCCTCCGCGCGCAGCCGCCGGATGCGCTCACCGACCTCGGACACCGGTCCCGACACCAGGATCTCGTCCGGCGTCCCGAGGTAGGCGCCCCAGTAGATGTGGAAGTCGTCGAGACCGGTGAAGGAGGAGTGGGCGTCGAGCATGACCACCACGTCGTCGGCGGTGGGGCCCCGCTCCGCCAGGCGGCGGCCGGTGGTGAGGTGCGTGGGCCGGCCGACCTGGGTCAGGCCGATGCGGTGGCGGGCGGTGAGGGCGGCCACGCTGCTGATGCCGGGGACGACCTCGACGTCGAAGGTGACGCTCCCGCGTCGCTGGATCTCGTCGAGGATGGCGAGCGTGCTGTCGTAGACGGCCGGGTCGCCCCACACCAGGAACGCGCCGGTCTCGCCGGCGCCCAGTTCGTCGCGGATGAGCTCTTCGCAGGCGAGCGAGCGGCGCGAGCGCCAGTCCTCGACGGCGGCGGTGTAGGCGGGAGCGGTGCGGTCGCGTTCCGGGTCGCGGGCCTCGGCGATCCGGTACGGCTCGCGGCCGTGCTGGGCGATCAGGTCGAGGCGGAGTTGGACCAGCTCGTGCTTGGTCTCGCCCTTGTCGACGATGAAGAAGACGTCCGTGGCGGCGATGGCCTTGACCGCCTGCAGGGTGAGATGGTCGGGATCGCCGGCGCCGATCCCGATGACGAGAAGCCGTTTCACCCGCCAAAGTCTGCCAGATAGGCAGATATACGATATCCCTCGCACTTCGCCATAGAGGAGGATCGTGAAGCTGGCCGAGCGGGGCGACGCCTTCGCCGCTTTCCGGCAGGAGCGGGTCGCCGAGGAGACCCGGCTGACACGGGGTAACGCGTGATCACGGTCGTCGGGATCGGTGCCGACGGCTGGGACGGGCTGGCCCCGGGCTCGCGCCGGGCGGTGGAGGCCGCCGACGTGCTCATGGGCAGCGTGCGGCAGCTCGACCTCGTGCCCGCGACGGCCGCCGCGCGCGTGCCGTGGCCGTCGCCGCTGCTGCCCGCTCTGCCCGCGCTCATGGACCGGTACGCGGGCCGCGAGGTGTGCGTGCTGGCCAGCGGCGATCCGATGTTCTACGGCATCGGTTCGACGCTGGTCCGGCTGCTGGGCGCCGAGCGCGTCCTGGTGCTGCCGCACGTGTCGTCGTTGTCGCTGGCCTGCGCCCGGCTGGGCTGGCCGGTCGAGCAGGTCGACGTCGTCAGCCTGGTGGGCCGCCCGCCCGCGGCGTCGGCCGCCGCGCTCCAGCCGGGCCGCCGGGTCGTCGTGCTCGGCGCGGGGCCTGACTCGCCGTCGGTGGTCGCCGGTTTGCTCGTCCGGCACGGGTACGGCCCGAGCCCGATGACGGTGCTGTCGGACCTGGGCGGCCCGCGGGAGTCCGAGCGGCGGGGTACGGCGGAGAGCTGGACGGAGGGCCAGACGTCCCCGCTCCACGTGATCGCCGTCGAGTGCGTCCTCGCCCAGGACGCCGAGCCCCTGGCCAGGGTGCCGGGGCTGCCCGACGGCGGGTACGAGCACGACGGGCAGCTCACCAAGCGGGAGGTCCGCGCCGTCAGCCTGTCCCGCCTGGCCCCGATGCCCGGCGAGCTGCTGTGGGACGTCGGCGCGGGGGCGGGCAGCATCGCCGTCGAGTGGATGCGCAGCCACCCGTCGTGCGCGGCCGTGGCGATCGAGAGCAGGACCGACCGGGCCGCCGCCGTCCGGCGCAACGCCGAGCGGCTCGGCGTGCCGTCGATGCGCGTGGTCGAGGGCAGGGCCCCCGGGGCGCTGGACGGGCTGCCCGAGCCGGACGCGGTGTTCGTCGGCGGCGGCGCGACCGCCCCCGGCCTGCTGGAACGCTGCTGGTCGGCGCTGCGCCCCGGCGGCCGGCTGGTGGTGAACGCCGTGACCCTGGAGTCCGAGGCCGTCCTCGCCCACTGGTACGGCAGGCTCGGCGGCGACCTGGTGCGCCTGGGCGTCCAGCGGGCGTCGCCGGTCGGCGGGTTCACCGGCTGGCGGGCGGCGATGCCGGTGACCGTGTGGTCGATCACGAGGAAGGACCAGCCGTGACCGGGTGGTCGATGACGGGAGAGGACCGGCCGTGACCGTGTACTTCGTCGGAGCCGGTCCCGGCGCCGCCGACCTGATCACGCTGCGCGGCCTGCGGCGGCTGCAGACCTCGCCGGTCTGCCTGTACGCCGGGTCGCTGGTGCCGCGCGAGCTGCTCGACGCCTGCCCGCTGGGGGTCAGGCTGGTGAACACGGCGGACCTGACGCTCGACGAGATCGTCGCCGAGCTGGTCGCCGCGCACCGCGACGGTCTCGACGTGACGCGGCTGCACTCGGGCGACCCGTCGGTGTTCAGCGCCGTGGCCGAGCAGATGCGCAGGCTGGACGCCCTCGGCGTGCCGTACGAGGTGGTGCCGGGGGTTCCGGCGTTCGCGGCGGCGGCGGCCGCGCTGGGCCGGGAGCTGACCGTGCCCGGCGTCGGCCAGACGGTCATCCTGACGCGCACCTCCGCCCGCGCCACCCCCATGCCGGACGGCGAGGACCTCGGGACGCTCGGCGCGAGCCGGGCCACGATGGTGCTGCACCTGGCCGTGCAGCGGATCGACGCGGTGGTCGCCGAGCTGCTGCCCTCCTACGGCCCGGACTGCCCGGTGGCCGTGGTGGCGCGGGCGAGCCGGGCCGACGAGGTGATCCTGCGCGGGACGCTGGCCGACATCGCCGGGCAGGTCCGCCAGGCCGGGATCCGGCGGACGGCCGTGATCGTCGTGGGCCGGGTGCTGTCGGCGACGCAGTTCCCCGACAGCCATCTCTACAGCGATGCCAGGGACAGGGCGTGCGACGGGTCCTGATCCTGGGCGGCACGGCCGAGGCGCGTGCCCTTGCCGCCGAGCTGGCCGCCGATCCCGGGCTGCACGTGGTGTCCTCGCTGGCGGGGCGGGTGAACAACCCGCGGCTTCCCGTGGGCGAGGTGCGGGAAGGCGGGTTCGGCGGGCCGGCGGGCCTGGCCGCCTGGCTGCTGAAGGAACGCATCGACGTGCTGGTCGACGCCACGCATCCGTTCGCGGAGCGGATGACCGCCTCGGGGGTCGCGGCCTCGTCGGCGACCGGGGTGCCGCTGCTGGTGCTGCGGCGTCCGGGGTGGCGGGAGGGGCCGGGCGACGCGTGGCTGCGGGTCGGCTCCCTCTCGGCGGCGGCCGGGCTGCTGACCACGGCCCGGTGGGGAGCGGCCGGCCGGGAGAGCCGGATCTTCCTCACGACCGGGCGCCGGAGCCTGCCGGTGTTCGCGCCGCTGCCCGGCGTGTGGCTGCTGGCCAGGTCGGTTGACCCGCCGGAGGGGCCCGTGCCGGCGAACGTGCACGTCCTGCTCGACCGTGGACCGTACACCGTCGAGGGCGAGCGCGCCCTGATCCTGGAGCACCGTCTGGACGTGCTGGTGACCAAGGACAGCGGCGGGAGCATGACCACGGCCAAGCTCGACGCGGCGCGTGAGCTCGGCCTGCCAGTGATCATGGTGGACCGGCCGCCGCTGCCGGCGGGCGTCCGGGCGACGGACAGCGTGGCGGCGGCGGTGGCCTGGGTTCAGGGGTAGCGGCGCGGGGTGTAGACGACGCCGCCTTCGGTGGCCCGGGTCGTGGACGAGCCGATGATCAGCAGGCAGCGCATGTCCACCTGGCCGGGGTCCAGCTCGCCGAGCGTGGTGACCGTGACGCTCTCCTGCGGGCCGCCGACGTCGCGGCCGATCACCACGGGGGTGTCCGGCGCGCGGTGCTCCAGCAGCAGGTCCCGGGCGGCGGCGACCTGCCACGTACGGCTCCGCGAGGCCGGGTTGTAGATCGCCAGCACCAGGTCGGCCCGCGCGGCGGCGGACAGCCGCTCGGCCACCACCTCCCACGGCTTGAGCAGGTCGGACAGCGACAGCACGCAGTAGTCATGACCGAGCGGCGCGCCCGCCCTGGCCGCCACCGCCTGGGCGGCGGTCAGTCCCGGCACGACCCGCACCGGCACGTCCGGGAAGTCGGCGGCGGCTTCGAGCACGGCGCTGGCCATGGCGAACACGCCCGGGTCGCCGGACGACACGACCGCCACGCGGGCCCCGTCCCGGGCCAGCTCAAGGGCGTGCCTGGCGCGTTCGGCCTCCACCCGGTTGTCGGTGCGGTGGCGGCGCTGGCGCGGGTTCGGGGCCACCCGGTCCACGTACGGGCCGTAGCCGACGAGGTCGGTGGCAGCGGCCAGCGCCTCCTGCGCCTCCGGCGTCAGCCACGGCCGCCCCGCCGGGCCCAGGCCGACCACGGCCACCTCGCCCCGCCCCTCGTCCATCGGGCGCTCGGGGACGAAGGTGCGCTCGGCCGGACTGGCGAGCAGGGCCAGCGAGAAGTACGGGACGCCGTCCGGGTCCACGTCCTTGAGCGGGGCGACCCGCTCGGCGCCCATGGTGGCACGCTCGACGTACCAGGCGTCGTCGAGGCGGCCCGCCTCGGCCAGCGCGTCGCGGACCTTCCCGAAGGTGCGGCCCAGCTTGAGCACGGCGGCCGAGTCGGTGTCGCGCAGCCGCTCGGCCAGCACCTGCGCGGGCAGCGTGCCGGGCAGCACGGTCAGCACCTCGTCCCGCTCGACCAGCGGCCGTCCCAGCACGGCGGCGGCGGCGCTGACCGAGGTCACGCCGGGCACCACCTCGGTCGGGTAGCGGTGGGCGAGCCGCTTGTGCATGTGCATGTAGGAGCCGTAGAACAGCGGGTCGCCCTCGGCCAGCACGACCACGGTGCGGCCCGCGTCCAGGTGGGCGGCCAGGCGTTCGGCGCAGTCGGCGTAGAAGTCGTCGAGCGCCCCCTGGTAGCCGCCGGGGTGGTCGGTGGTCTCCGTGGTCAGCGGGTAGAGCAGCAGCTCCTCGATCTGGCCTTCGCGCATGTACGGCAGCGCGATCGAACGGGCGATGCTGCGGCCGTGCCGGGCGGCGTGGTACGCGATCACGTCCGCCTCGCCGATCAGCCGGGCCGTCCTGACCGTGACCAGCTCGGGGTCGCCGGGACCGAGGCCGACCCCGTACAGGCGTCCTGTCATCGTCCTCACTCCGTCTCGTTCGCGATGGCGTTGATCGCGGCCGCCGTCATCGCACTGCCGCCGCGGCGGCCGTGCACCACCAGGTACTCCAGGTCGCTGTCGGCCAGCGCCTGCTTGGACTCGGCCGCGCCGATGAAGCCGACCGGGATGCCGAGCACGGCCGCGGGGCGTCCCGCGCCCTCGGCCACCAGCTCCAGCAGCCGGAACAGGGCGGTCGGCGCGTTGCCGATCGCCACCACCGCGCCCTCCAGGCGGTCGCGCCACAGCTCCAGGGCCGCGGCGCTGCGGGTGGTGCCGAGGCGTTCGGCCAGCTCGGGCACGCGCGGATCGCCCAGCGTGCACAGCACCTCGTTGCCCGCCGGCAGCCTGCGCCGGGTCACGCCGGAGGCGACCATCATGGCGTCGCACAACACCGGCGCGCCGCCGCGCAGCGCCTCCCTGGCCCGCGCGACCACCCGCGGGGACCAGGCCAGGTCGGTCACGAGGTCGGTCATGCCGCACGCGTGGATCATGCGCACCGCCACCTGGGCGACCTCGGGCGGCAGGCCCGTGAGGTCGCTCTCGGCGCGGATGGTCGCGAACGAGCGCCGGTAGATCTCGGCACCGTCGCGGATGTAGTCGCTCACTCCTGGCGTTCCTCGTATCCCTTGATCGTCGCGATCATCTGGCGGACCGGGCCGCGAGGCAGGCCGCAGCGCCGCTCGCAACCGGCCCAATGGACGGGCGTGGCGGGCGCGCGGCCGAGGCCGCGCACCCATAGCCGGGCATCCGCCCGCACGTCGGCGAGCGCCTTCGCGCAGCCGGGACGGCCGGTGCAGGCGGTGACCCCGGCCCAGGGGGAGTCCGGGTCGGTGTCGAGCCCGATGGCGGCCAGCGCCCGCTCGACCCGGTCCGCCTCGCCGGGGGAGAGGTCCGGCAGGACGACGGTCCGCCAGGGTGTCAGGCGCACCGGCCGCCCGATGTCCGCGAGGGCTCCGGCCTGGGCGGACGTCAGACGGCCGAGCGGCACGAGGGCCTCGATCGCCACGCGGCCGTCCCGCTGCGCGATCCTGCCCGCGGACGGGCGGCGCGCGGCGGCCGGGGCGGGCGGTGCGTCCGTCCGGCCTGGTTGGCCGTCGCGCAGGCGGGCGGCGATCCTGACGGGGCCGTCCGGCAGCTCGCGGATGCGCCAGGCGCGCGGGCCGTCGGGGGACAGCTCGTCCAGGAACGCCTCGGCGGCGTCGATCATGAGCGGGACGGCCGCGTCCGGGGCGACGGTCAGCCCGGTGTCGGCGCCGGCGAGCAGCAGCCGCCCGGTCGCCACGTAGGTGACGTCCGCGCCGAGCCCGGCGACGTCCCGCGTGCCGTCGTCCAGGGCGAACAGGAAGCGCCCCGGCAGGGCGGCCAGCCGGGGCCGCGCGCACAGCGCCCGGTCCAGGGCGTCCGCCATCGCCAGCACGTCCAGCAGCCCGTCCGGCCCGCGCCCGCTCAGCGGCGAGGCCAGGATGTTGCGCACCCGCTCGTGCGCGGGCGACGGCAGCAGCCCGGCCGCCGCGATCCGCCCGGCGAAGACCTCGGGCGAGCGCAGCCCCCGCACCTGGACGTTCGCCCGCGACGTCAGCTCGATCACACCCGTTCCCAGCTCGGCCGCGCACCCGGCGAGCACGCGGAGCCGCGCGGCCGACACCGCGCCGCCGGGCAGGCGCACACGGGCGAGCGGGCCGTCGGCGGCCTCGTGCACCTGGAGCGCCCCCGGACAGGCATCGGGACGCGTACGTCCAGAAGATTCACCTACGGGCACGAAGGGATCGTAACGCCACTTCTGGGACGGGGCGCTCCTGTCGTAAGCTTCGGCGTAGGCGATGGCAATGGGAGGAAGCCGGTGCGAAACCGGCGCGGTCCCGCCACTGTGACCGGGGAGCGAACCCCACCACGAGGCCACTGCCCGGAGACGGGCGGGAAGGCCGGGGTGAGCGTCGATCCGGGAGCCAGGAGACTCCTGCCGTCGTGTCACCCGCGACCGGGGCGAGGACCCCGAGGGAGGAATGCGCCGTGCCTGGCGACAGCCGTACCGTTCTGCTGCTCTCCACCTCCGACACCGACCTGCTGAGCGCTCGCGCCTGCGGCGCGGGCTACCGTCTGGGCAATCCCGCCCGGCTGACCGCCGAGGACGTCCCCGGCCTGACGGAGGGGACCGACCTCGTCGTGGTGCGCCTGCTGGGCGGGCGGCGGGCCTGGGCCGAAGGGCTCGACGCGCTGCTGGCCGGGCCGCGCCCGGTGGTGGTGCTGGGCGGGGAGCAGGCTCCCGACGCCGAGCTGATGGAGCTGTCCACGGTCAGCGGCGGGGTGTGCGCCGAGGCGCACGCCTACCTGGCCTATGGCGGCCCGGCCAACCTGGCCCAGCTGCACGCGTTCCTGTCCGACACCGTCCTGCTGACCGGGCACGGGTTCGAGCCGCCCGCCCCGGCCCCCACCTGGGGAAGGCTGGACCGCCCTGCCAGGACCGCCGGCGGTCCCGTGGTGGGGGTGCTCTACTACCGGGCCCACCACATGGCCGGCAACACCGCCTTCGTCGAGGCGTTGTGCGACGCCGTCGAGGACGCGGGCGGGCAGGCGCTGCCGGTCTTCTGCTCGTCCCTGCGCGCGGCCGAGCCGGAGCTGCTGGACACGCTGCGCGCGGCGGACGCGCTGGTCGTCACGGTGCTGGCGGCAGGTGGCTCCCGTCCGGCCACCGCCGGAGCGGGCGGCGACGACGAGGCATGGGACGTCGGCGCGCTGGCCGAGCTCGACGTGCCGATCCTGCAGGGACTCTGCCTGACCACCACCCGGCAGGCATGGGAGGAGAACGACGACGGGCTGTCGCCGCTGGACGCCGCCTCCCAGGTGGCGATCCCGGAGTTCGACGGGCGGATCATCACGGTGCCGTTCTCGTTCAAGGAGATCGACCCCGACGGGCTGACCGTCTACGTCGCCGATCCCGAGCGGGCCGCCCGGGTGGCGGGCATCGCGGTGCGCCACGGCCTGCTGCGGCACACCCCTCCCGCCGAACGGCGGCTGGTGGTGATGTTGTCGGCGTACCCGACCAAGCACTCCCGCGTCGGCAACGCGGTCGGGCTGGACACCCCCGCGAGCACCGTCCGGCTGCTGGCCCGCCTCGCCGAGGCGGGTTACGACCTGGGCGACGGCTTCCCCGGCGTGGCCGACCAGGACGGCGACGCGCTCATCCACGCGCTGATCGCCGCCGGCGGCCAGGACCAGGACTGGCTGACCGAGGAGCACCTGGCGGGCAACCCGGTCCGCATCTCCGCCGCCTCCTACGAGCGGTGGTACCGGACGCTGCCCGCGGCCCTGCGCGAGGGGATGGAGCGCCACTGGGGGCCGCCGCCCGGAGAGTTGTTCGTGCACGAGGGCGACATCGTGCTGGCCGCGCTGCGGGCCGGGAACCTCGTGGTGATGGTGCAGCCGCCGCGCGGCTTCGGGGAGAACCCGATCGCCATCTACCACGACCCCGACCTGCCGCCCAGCCACCACTACCTGGCCGCCTACCGCTGGCTGTCGGCCGAGTTCGGCGCGCACGCGATGGTGCACGTCGGCAAGCACGGCAATCTGGAGTGGCTGCCCGGCAAGTCGGCGGGGATGTCCGCCGCGTGCGGCACCGACGCGGCCATCGGCGACCTGCCGCTGATCTACCCCTTCCTCGTCAACGACCCGGGCGAGGGCACGCAGGCCAAGCGGCGCGCGCACGCCGTGCTGGTGGACCACCTGGTGCCGCCGATGGCCCGCGCCGACACCTACGGCGACATCGCCCGGCTGGAGCAGCTGCTGGACGAGCACGCCACGATCGCCGCCATGGACCCCGCCAAGCTGCCCGCGATCCGGGCGCAGATCTGGACGCTGATCCAGGCCGCCCGGCTGGACCACGACCTCGGGCTGGCCGACCGGCCGCACGACAGCGAGTTCGACGACCTCATCCTGCACGTGGACGGCTGGCTGTGCGAGGTGAAGGACGCGCAGATCCGCGACGGCCTGCACGTCCTCGGCCAGGCGCCCACCGGCCAGGTGCGGGTGGACCTGGTGCTGGCCATGTTGCGCGCCCGGCAGATGTGGGGCGGCAGGGAGACGCTGCCCGGCCTGCGTGAGGCGCTCGGCCTGGCCGAGGACGGGACGGCGGGGCTGGGTGACGTGAACCGCGCGGAGACGACCGCCCGCGCCCTGGTCGAGGCCATGGAAGAGCACGCCTGGGCCCCGGAGGCCGCCCCGGGGGTCGCCCGCGCGGTGCTGGACGGGACGCCCGGTGTCGCTGCCACCTCGTCGGGCCGCGCGGCCGGGGAACGGGTGGAGCTCGTGGCGCGCGTGCTGGGCTTCGCCGCCACCGAGATGGTGCCGCGCCTGGCCCGCACCACCGACGAGCTCGACCACGTCCTGCACGCCCTGGACGGCGGCTACGTGCCCGCCGGCCCCAGCGGCTCCCCGCTGCGCGGCCTGGTCAACGTGCTGCCGACCGGCCGCAACTTCTACTCCGTGGACCCGCGGGCGGTGCCCAGCCGCCTGGCCTGGGAGACCGGCCAGGCGATGGCGGAGTCGCTGCTGGAGCGCTACCGCGCCGACACCGGCGAGTGGCCGCGCTCGGTCGGGCTGTCGGTGTGGGGGACCAGCGCCATGCGCACGGCGGGCGACGACGTCGCCGAGGTGCTGGCCCTGCTCGGCGTCCGCCCCGAATGGGACGAGGCGTCGCGTCGCGTCATCCGCCTGGAGCCGATCCCGCTCGCCGAGCTGGGCCGCCCGCGCATCGACGTGACGGTCCGCATCAGCGGCTTCTTCCGCGACGCCTTCCCGCACGTGGTCGGCATGCTCGACGACGCCGTACGGCTGGTCGCGTCGCTGGCGGAGCCGGCCGGGGACAATTACGTCCGCGCCCACGTGGCCGCGACGGGCGGCGACGAGCGGCTGGCCACGATGCGCGTCTTCGGCTCCGCACCCGGCGCGTACGGGGCCGGGCTGCTGCCGCTCATCGACAGCCGCAACTGGCGCGACGACGCCGACCTGGCCGAGGTGTACGCCGTGTGGGGCGGCTACGCCTACGGCCGCGACCTCGACGGCGTCGCCGCCCGTCCCCAGATGGAGGACGCCTACCGCCGCATCGCCGTCGCCGCCAAGAACGTCGACACCCGCGAGCACGACATCGCCGACTCCGACGACTACTTCCAGTACCACGGCGGCATGATCGCCACCGTGCGCGCGCTCACCGGCAAGGCCCCGGCCGCCTACGTCGGCGACAGCACCCGTCCGGACGCCGTGCGCACCCGCACCCTGTCGGAGGAGACCTCACGGATCTTCCGCGCCAGGGTGGTCAACCCGCGCTGGCTGGCCGCCATGCGCCGCCACGGCTACAAGGGCGCCTTCGAGCTGGCCGCCACCGTCGACTACCTGTTCGGCTACGACGCCACCACCGGCGTGGTCGCCGACTGGATGTACGACAAGCTCACCGAGACGTACGTGCTCGACCCCGAGAACCAGGCGTTCATGGCCCGCTCGAACCCCTGGGCGCTGCACGGCATCGCCGAACGCCTCCTGGAGGCCGCCGAGCGCGGCATGTGGCAGCACCCCGACCCGGAGATCCTGCGCGGCCTGCAGGAGGTCTACCTCAAGACCGAGGGCGACCTGGAGGACGACACCAGCCGCTGAGCCAGGCGCGGCGCGCCCGCCCAGTGAAGATGCAGGTAGGACGCGGTCACGCCGGAGTCGCCGTACCCGTCGTGGCCGCCGTCCCAGCGGAACAGCGGCTCACCCGCGTACGTGACGGCCGTCCGGTGGAACTCGTGCCCGCGCAGCCGCTCGCCCGCCCTGGTGAGCGGCGAGCGCCGCAGCGCGACGGCGTCCCGGTAGCCGAGCGTCAGCCGGGACGTCATCCGCGCCCGCCCGGGGACGCGCCCGCACATGCGCTGACCGTCCAGCTCGTCGCACAGGTACAGCAGGCCCGCGCACTCGGCGGCGATCGGGCCGGGGAAGGCGGCGACCTGCTGCCGCAGGGGCTCGTTGGCGGCCAGCTCGGCGGCGTACACCTCCGGGAAGCCGCCGCCGATCACGATCGCGCCGGTCCCGTCCGGCAGCCGCGCGTCGCGCAGCGGGTCGAAGACGGCCACCTCCGCCCCCGCCGCCCGCAGCAGCTCGACCTGCTCGGCGTAGCCGAAGGTGAACGCCGCCCCACCGGCCACGGCCACCACCGGCCGGCCGCGCGCCCCACCGGCCGTCTCCGGCCGGCCGCCCGTCGCGCCGGGCGCCGGCGGCGTCCAGGAGGGGCCGTCCAGCGGGGGAGCGGAGCGTGCCAGCCGCAGCAACGCGTCGAGGTCGCAGGAACGCGCCACCAAGGCGGCCAGCCGGTCCACGGCGGCGACCGCCTCGGTCCGGCGCTCGGCGGCCGGCACCAGCCCCAGATGCCGGGAGGGCGTGGCCACGGCGTCGTCGCGGCGGATCGCCCCCAGCACCGGCACGCCCGCCGCCGCCAGCGCCGACCGGCACAGCTCCTCGTGCCGGTCGGAGCCCACCTGGTTGAGCACCACCCCGCCCACCCGCACGTCCGGGTCGAAGGTGGCGAACCCGTGCACCACCGCCGCCACCGACCTGCTCTGCCGGGCCGCGTCCACGACCAGCACCACCGGCGCGTCCAGCAGCGTCGCGACGTGCGCGGTCGAGGCGAAGCCGGTGTCCCCCCTGCCGTCGAACAGGCCCATCACGCCCTCGACCACCGCCACGTCGCACCCCGCCGCGCCGTGCAGGAACAGCGGGGCGACGAGCTCCTCCCCGACGAGCCACGGATCCAGATTGCGACCGGGACGGCCGGCGGCCAGCGCGTGATAGCCCGGGTCGATGTAGTCCGGCCCCACCTTGTGCGGCGAGACCCGCAGCCCGCGCGCCCGCAACGCCGCCATGAGCCCCGTGGCCACCGTCGTCTTGCCGCTGCCCGACGACGGCGCGGCGATCACCAGCCGGGGAACTACCACTCGATGCCCTTCTGTCCCTTCTGTCCGGCATCCATGGGGTGGCGTACCTTGCCCATCTCCGTCACCAGGTCGGCGACCTCGATCAGCCGTCCGGGCGCGTCCCTGCCGGTGATCACGACGTGCTGGCTGCCCGGCCGGTTCGTCAGCGCCTCCAGCACGTCGTCCAGATCCAGCCACCCCCACTTCAGCGGGTACGTGAACTCGTCCAGCACATAGAACCGGTACGTCTGCGCCGCCAGGTCGCGCTTGATCTGCTCCCAGCCCTCACGGGCGTCGGCCGCGTGGTCCTCCTCGCTGCCGGGCCGCTGGATCCACGACCAGCCCTCGCCCATCTTGTGCCAGGCCACCGGGCCGCCCTCGCCCGTCTCGCCGAGCACCTTGAGCGCCCGTTCCTCGCCGATGCGCCACTTGGCCGACTTCACGAACTGGAACACCCCGACCGGCCAGCCCTGGTTCCAGGCCCGCAACGCCATCCCGAAGGCGGCCGTGGACTTGCCCTTGCCCGGTCCGGTGTGCACCATCAGCAGCGGACGAGTCCGCCGCTGGCGCGTGGTCAGGCCGTCATCGGGCACGACAGCCGGTTTTCCCTGAGGCATGTTCAGACCGCCTTCCTGTGGTCACGGACGACCGAACCGAGATCGGCCAGAGAGTCGAGAGGCACGAGCCGCGCGCGCAGCCGGGCGGCCAGCCGGACGGCCAGGCCGAGCCTGACCGGCCCGCTCTCGCAGTCCACGACCACCGACGCGGTGCCGGCCAGCAGCGCGGCGGCCCTGTCCACCTCACCACCGGCCGTGGCCCGTCCGTCGGTGACCAGCACCAGCAGCGGACGCCTGGCGGGGTCGCGCAGCCGTTCCACGCGCAGCACCTCCGCCGCGCGCACCAGCCCCGCCGCCAGCGGCGTGCGCCCGCCGGTGGGCAGGGAGCGCAGCCGGGCCGCGCCCGCCTCCACCGACGAGGTGGGCGGCAGCGCCACCTCAGCGCCGGCACCCCGGAAGGTGATCAGTCCTACCTTGTCCCGCCGCTGGTAGGCGTCGAGGAGCAGGCTGAGCACGGCCGTCTTGACCGCGGTCATGCGCTTGCGCGCCGCCATCGAGCCGCTCGCGTCCACCACGAAGAGCACGAGGTTGCCCTCCCTGCCCTCGCGCACCACCTCGCGCAGGTCGTCGCCGCGCAGCACCAGCCCGGGGCCCCTGCGGCCGCGTTCCCGCTGGTGGGGCGCCGCTGCCAGCAGCGTCGCGGGCACATGGAGGTCGCGTACGGGGCCGTGCGGCCGGCGCGCGCCGGCGCTCCGGCCGCGCCGGGTCCGGGACCGCGACCGCCGTCCCACCGCTCCCTCGCCGACCCCCGGCACCTCCAGCAGTGGCACCCGGTACGGCGCAGCCACGCCCGCCACCTGCGAGGCCGCCTGGGGCCCCGCCGCCTGGGAGGCCGCCGCGCCCATGGCCGGCGCCGTGTCCGGAGCGGGCTCCCCGGCCACCGGTGGCGCGTCCGCACCGGCGGCGGACGACGGCGGGTCGGCGGCGGCCGTCCGGCCATCGGCATGGGGCTCGGCGCCGGTCGGCCGGTCCCGCGTGCCCGGTCCGGAGCCGTCGCCCGGTGGCGGCGTTCCCGCAGGTCCGCCGGCACCGCCGGGCCCGGGGGCGTCGGGACCGCCGTCGGGACCGCCGTCCGGGTCGTCGTCGCCGGACGTGCGTTCCAGCAGCTCATCGAGCAGCGCCTCGTCCAGCCCAGGAGCGTCGAACGGATCCCGCCGCCTGCGATGCGGCAGCGACAGCCGGGCCGCGGCCCGCACGTCCTCGGTCGTCACCGTGTCGCGGCCCTGCCAGGCGGCGTGGGCGATCGCCGCGTTCGCCGTCACCAGGTCGGCACGCAGGCCGTCCACCTCGAAGGCCGCGCACACCGTCGCGATCTGCCGCAGCCGGGCGTCCGGCAACCGCACGCCCGGAACCCGGGACCGCGTGGCGGCGATCCGGGCCGACAGCGCCGATTCCTCCCCGGCCCATCGATCCGCGAACGCCGTCGCGTCCGCCTCGAAGGCCAGCCGCCGCCGCACCACCTCGGCGCGCTCCCCGGGGTCGCGCGACGCCCTGACCTCGACCGTCAGCCCGAACCTGTCCAGAAGTTGCGGACGCAGCTCGCCCTCCTCCGGGTTCATGGTGCCCACCAGCAGGAAGCGGGCGGCGTGGCGCACCGACACCGACTCGCGCTCGACGTAACACGTGCCCAGCGCGGCCGCGTCGAGCAGCAGGTCCACGAGGTGGTCGTGCAGGAGGTTCACCTCGTCCACGTACAGGACGCCGCGGTGGGCGGCCGCCAGCAGCCCCGGCTCGAACGCCTTCACCCCCTCCGTCAGCGCCCGCTCCACGTCGAGGGAGCCGGCCAGCCGGTCCTCCGACGCGCCCACCGGCAGCTCCACCAGGGCGGCCGGCCGTTCCGCCCCCTCGCCGCCGGGCTCGTGCGGCCCGTCCGGACACTCCGGATCGGGTACGGCGGGATCGCAGGCGAACCGGCAGCCGGGCACCACGGCCACCGTCGGCAACTGGGCCGCCAGCGCCCGCACGATCGTGGACTTCGCCGTACCCTTCTCGCCGCGTACGAGCACCCCGCCCACGCGGGGCGACACCGCGTTCAGCACCAGCGCCAGTTTCAGGTCGTCGAGCCCGACGACGGCGCTGAACGGATAGGTGACGATCAAGACTCAGGCCTTCCGGTTGACGTGGACCACCCGCCAGCCGTCCCGCGCGACGGTCAGCTCGGTGGTGGACAGTGGAGCCAGGTCGAAACGGGCCGCGCGCAGCGGATCCAGCCCCAGGACATGGCCGAGCGCCGCTCTGATGGCGCCCGCGTCGCAGACCACGACGGCTCGCGGCTCGTCCCGTACCGAATCGAGCCAGCGGGCCACCCTGGCGGCGAGCGCGCTCAGTGACTCACCGCCGTGCGGAGCGGCGTGCGGGTCGGCCAGCCAGCTCGCCAGCGCGTCCGGCTCCTCCAGCGCGACCCGCCCGTACGGCAGGCCCCGCCACCGGCCGCAGTCCGCCTCCGCCAGGGCGGAGGTCTCGCGTGCCGCCAGCCCCATGGCGGCGGCCGTCTGCCGCGCGGCCCTGCCGGGAGCGGCCCAGGCCGCCGACGCCTCGACGGGCCGTGACGCGGCGGCCCTGGTCAGGCTCGCCGCGTCGGCGTCCTCATCGGCGGGAAAGCAGCCGGCCCGCATCCCCGGTGTCGTGGCATGCCGGACGAACAGCACCTTGCTCAGCTCGGCGCCGCGACCAGCGGATGAGCCGCCGCGCGTCGCTCCGCCCGGTCGCTCGCCCAGCCGAACAGCACGCCGAACGCCGCCCAGAAGACGAGCTGCGTGCCGATCGAGGCGAGCCGGAACTCCCACAGCAGCGTGGCGGGGAAGCCCTCGGGCACCTCGTCGACCGCCGGCAGCAACCACCACGCGGCGACGACGGGCACGAGGAACGCGACCGCCGCCGCCGTCCAGCGCGCCCACGGGTCGCCGTCGACCCGGCGGGCCGTCGCCACCGCGATCGCCGTCGCCGCCAGCCCGACGAGGACCATCACCACGTAGAGCAGCGTGCGGCTGTCGATGGTGTCCGGATCACCCACCGCAGGCGGGTTGGCCGGATATTTCACGAAAGGCACAAGGATGATCGCGGCGAACGCCGTACCGGCCGCGGCCACTGCCAGCCGCCCGTCGGAACGCGGGCCGACCCGCCCGCGCAGCCCGGCGAACACCAGGGCGAACACCCCGCCCACGGCGAGCCCGTAGAGCCCGGTGGCCAGGAACAGCCCCGCCTTCTGCACGGGCCTGCCGACCGCGGCCTCCTCGCCGTGGCTGTGCCCGGCTGTCTCGGCTGTCTCGGCGTGGCCGTGCTCGGGTCCCTCGGCCTGGGCGGCGGCCTCCTCCAGGGCGATCGCGTGGTCCACGCGAGGTTCACCGAAGGCGAAGGCGAAGCCGCCCGCGATCAGTCCGGCCAGGAGTCCGATGAGCAGACCTCTGGCCAGGAAGGTGCGAATCATGCCCGGCCCTCAGTGGCAGGGCACGCCGAGCAGGTGGCGCCCGTCGTGCATCAGCTCGTGCAGGAAGGTGCCGGTCTGGGAGATGGCGCCGTTGTCCATCAGAACCAGGTAGGCCACCAGCAGCAGCACGGGCACGGCCAGCAGCAGCCAAGGGCGCAGGCGCGGAAAGGGAATCGTCGAAGGGGTGGACAACCCACTCATGTCAAGCCTCCTCAGGGGTCACGCGTCCCATGTCACGAGGTCACGGCTGCCAAGCGACCTGGCTCCCGGGATCTACGTCCCGGATACAGTGGCGCGTCCGCACCGGCATCTCACCGGATTTCCCTTGGACAACCGTGAAATCTACCGGAACGTATCCTTTCCTCACGTTCGCGTCAATATGCGAACGATGGCCCCCGGGTCACCGGCCGGGTGCGCCCCGTCCCGGGTTCACCGCCACCCCGCTCCGTGCCAAGGCAGTCAGGACCACGGATCTAGCATGCGTTGGTAATTCGACCGCATATCGGCAGCCAGGGTGGGCATCGAGCGATTGGGAGGGGCCGGTGCCATGAATGTTGCCCGCGAGGTGCGCGACCGCTATACGGACGCGTTCAACGCTCACGATATGCAGGCGTTGCTTCGCACTTTCAGCCCGACCGGGGTGTCCATCAGCCCCGAAGGCGTATCTCAGGGACACAGCGAGCTGGCCTCCTATCTGGAGGAGTTCTGGGCGGCATTTCCCGACGTCCGGGCCGTGATCACGGAGTCCTCCGAAGGTGAGGCCACAACCGTCGACGAGCTTCTCATGGTGGGCACCCACCGAGGGCCGTACACCATGCCCGACGGCCAGGTGCTTACCGCGACGGGTCGCCCTGTTCGTTTGCGATGCTGTTATGTCTGCACGGTGGAAGACGAACTCATCACGAGTTTGCGCCTCTATTTCGATCAATTGGAGCTGCTCACCCAGCTCTCCGGTTCTGTGACTCTGCGCCGTCCATAGCGGATCGCGGCCGCTCGTCCTACCTGACAGATGTACCTTCAGCAGGGCTCTGGTTGATCTTCGTGGCCGGCCGCACTCTGGCCGCATGACGACGGAAACTCATGACACGACGGCTCGGGACGCGACCGCCCCTGACCCGACGCCGCGGCTGTTGATGCCGCTGTTCGGACGAGCGTCCGACATGGTGGGCAGGCGCCGGTTGTTCGTCATCGGGGTGGCGGCGTTCTCGGTGTTCTCGCTGCTGGCCGGGCTGGCGCCGACCCCGGGGCTGCTGGTGGCGGCGCGCGCGGGACAGGGCGTGGCGGCGGCCATGATCGGCCCGACCGCGCTGGCGCTGATGACCGGCACGTTCCCGGAAGGGCCGCAGCGCACCAGGGCGCTCGGCGTCAACGGCGCCCTGCTGTCACTGGGCTTCGTCATCGGGACGATCGGCGGCGGCCTCATCACCAGCGGCCTGAACTGGCGCTGGACGATGCTCATCCTGTTCGGCATCGGCGTCGTGGTCATGACGGGCGCGGTGACGGTGGTGCGTGAGACGGCCGTACGCGGCCGCGCCAGGCTCGACGTGCCCGGCGCGCTCCTGGCGAGCGGCGGCCTGTTCACCCTGGTCTACGGCATCTCGACCGCCGGGGCGGCGGGCTGGGGCAGCCTGGCGACGCTGACGGCGGCGGCCCTGCTGCTCGGCGCGTTCCTGGCCGTCGAGGCGCGGCACGCGGCCCCGCTCGTACCGCTGCGGCTGCTGCGCAGGACGGTCAAGTGGGGCATGACGGTCGGGCTGGTCACCTTCGGGATGTGCGGCGGCGCGACCCTGCTGCTCAGCATCCACATGCAGGACGTCCTGGGCTACACGCCGCTGCAGACCGGGCTCGGCTTCCTCGGGGAGGGCGTCGCGGCCCTGGTCGCGGGCAGTTTCGCGGCCAGGATGATCAGCGCCCGGGGGACGGCGGCGACCGTCGTCACCGGCCTGACCGTGCAGGCCGCCGGCACCGCCGCCATGGTGTTCCTGCCGGCCCAGGGCGGCCTGGTCCTGCTGCTGGCGACGTCGGCCGTCATGGGGTTCGGGCACGTCCTGACGGTGGTGGCCGCCGTCACGACCATCACGTCCGGTCTGGGGGAGGCCGACCAGGGGGTGGCGGGAAGCCTCGCCCAGATGCCCACCTTCGTCGGCGCCGTGGGCGTGGCGGGGCTCACCGCGATCGCCGCGGCCCGTACGGAAACGCTCGCCTCCGCCACCACCGAGGCGGCGGCCAGCTCGGCCAGCCGCCGCAGCCGTTCCTCCGACGGCGAACCCGCCTCGGCCTGGAAGACCGTCACGCCCTGCCCTTCGTCGTCGGGCGTGCGCAGCAGCTCGGCGGTGAGGGTCATGACGCCGGTAGGCGATGTCGTCGCGGGCCTTCTGCGCCCAGTCGACATACAGCCCGCGGGAGAACTCCGGCTCCAGGAAGTCGAGGCGGACGAAATTCGGCTTCTCCGCCCCCTCGAAGGGCCGGTGCGGGGCGAGCAGCGCGTGCGCCGGACGGTTCCAGGCCAGGATGTCGCCCCGCCGGCCGACCGCGATCGCGGGCCTGTCGGTGATGGCGTCGACCATCAGCCTGATGCCGGGACGCAGCTGCTCGGGCCTGGCCTTCGCCCCGGCCCGAGCGGCCCTGGCCAGCCGGTGCAGGTGGGCCAGCTCGTCGTCGTCCAGCCGCAGGACGCGGGCCACGGCGTCCAGGACGTCGTCCGAGACGTTGGGGCTCTGCCCCTGCTCCAGGCGGGGCCGCAGCCGGGCCCGTCGGGACCGCAGGAACTCGCCAAGTGCAGAACCGGGATACATGGCACCAAGACTGCCAAACCCCACGGATGCCGCGAACTGCTCACCGAACGCCCCTGAGCCGGGTGCGAATGCGCACGGTCGCCGTGGTACGGCCGGCGATCGGGGTTTCGGCGTCCTTCGGCGACGTCCGTGTCCGGGGGAGGACGAGACAGGTGAGGGCCAGGCCGATCAGGCTCAGTACTGCGCCCGCCAGGCCGGTCCACCGCAGGGCGCCCGCGGCGACGATCGTGCCGCCGATGACCGAGCCGGCCGCGGCCCCGAGGTTGAAGGCGCCGACGTTGGCGGAGACCGCCAGGTTCGGGGCGGCGCCCGCGTGGTGCAGGATCAGTCCCTGCAGCGGGGCGATGGTCGCGGTGGCCAGCAGGCCGAGCACCAGGACCGCGGCCACGGCGGTGGGCTGCCACACCACGGCGAACGGGACGAGCAGGAGCGTCCCCGCCAACCCGCCGAAGACCCCGCGTACGGTCGCGCTCATCGACCTGTCGGTCAGCCTCCCGGCAGTGAGGTTGCCGATGAAACTGCCCGCGCCGTAGGCGAGCAGCAGGCCGGAGACCGCCGCGGCGGAGAAGCCGGAGACGCGGATCAGCAGCGGGGCGATGTAGGTGAACACCGTGGCGACCCCGGAGAAGCCCACCGCGGTGGTGGCGATGGCGAGCATGACCGGCCGGCGCGTCACCACGCGTACCTCGTCACGCAGTCGCGTGGACGGCGCCTCCTGCCGGGGCAGGACGGCGGCCAGAAGCATGGTGCCCACCAGGGACAGAACGGTCAGCACGGCGAAGGGAGCCCGCCAACCGGCGCCCTCCCCGAGCAGTGCCCCCAGGGGCACCCCGAGCAGCGTGGCCACGGTGAAGCCGGAGGCCACGGTGGCGATGGCCGAGCCCGTCCGCTCGGCCGGGACCACCCGGGTCGCCGTCACCAGCGCCAGAGCCAGGAAGGCGGCGTGGCTGAGCGAGGACACCACGCGGCCCACCAGGAGCAGGCCGAACGACGGCGCCACCGCGCTGATCGCGCTGCCCACCGCGAACAGCAGCATCAGGCCGACGGCGAGCCCCTTGCGCGGCAGCCGCGAGGTCAGCAGGGCCATGAGCGGCCCTCCGGCCACCACTCCGAGCGCATATGCGGTCACCGCCTGACCGGCGGTGCCCACGGAGACATCAAGATCAGCTCCGACCTGGGGCAGCAACCCGGCGATCAGGTACTCCGAGGTGCCCACGACGAAGACGCTTGAGCACAATGCCACGAGCGTCGCGAAACCCTTGTCCATCTTCATGCCGTAGACGCTAAAGTCTCACATCGGTATGAGAGTCAAGGCGAGCGGGGTGTCGTCGTGCGCATCGGTGAGCTGTCCCGGCGGACCGGCGTGGCCGTACACCTGCTGCGCTACTACGGTGAACAAGGTCTGCTCCACCCCCAGCGGCGCCCCAGCGGCTACCGGGAATACGTCGAGGAGGACGTCGCCGTCGTCCGCCGCATCCGCAGCCTGCTGGCCGCCGGCCTGAACACCTCGACCATCACCACGGTCCTGCCGTGCCTGCGGGACACCGGCGACCGCCTCGTCCCCACCTGCGCGGACCTGCTCGCCGACCTCCACCGGGAGCGCGACCGCATCGCCCAGGCCATCAGCGACCTCCAGACCTCCATGGACGCGCTCAACGACGTCATCGCCGCGGCCCCGGCCGACGTCACCCGCCGGGCCCTGGCCGCACTCGACGCCTGAACGGCGCCCACCACACCGGCCGCGGCGTGGCCCCCAGGGGTGGCTCGGCCCCTGCCGATGAGTTCCGGCTCCCCGCAGGCTGTGGTGAGTGGACGTCGTGAACACTTGTCCCGTGATCGGTGAAGAACCGGTGTGAACCCAGGGATCGAGAGGTGACCTCGATGTCACGCGCGCTGCCGGCCCAGGCAGCGGACGCCGTGATCATCGAACAGTCCAGGCGGGAGCCGGAGCGCTTCGCCGCCATATTTGACCGCTACTACCCCGAGATCCACGGCTATGCCGCGCGCAGGTTAGGCGCGGGCCCGGCCGACGACGTCGCCGCGGAGACGTTCCTCATCGCCTTCGACAAACGGGCGGGCTACGACGTCTCCCGCGCCGACGCGCGGCCCTGGTTGTACGGCATCGCCTCCAACCTCATCGCCCGCCATCATCGCGCCGAAGTACGCCAGTACCGGGCCCTGGCCAAGGCGGGCGCCGACAGCCCCGTGGAGGACCACGCCGACCAGGTCGCCGGGGCCGTCGACGCGGGAGCCCGCACGTCCCGGCTGGCCGAGGCGCTCGCCGAGATCGCCGATCGCGATCGGGACGTGCTGCTCCTGGTCGCCTGGGCGGAGCTGACCTCGGAGGAAGCGGGCAGCGCGCTCGGCATCCCGGCCGGAACGGCCCGCTCACGACTGCACCGGGCGCGCAGAAGAATCCAAGCCGCACTGGAAAGGGACGGATCATGAACGACCTCGAGAGGCTGCGCGAGGACTGGGCGCGCCCGGCGCCGCCGGCCCCCGACGTCCAAGCCGCAGCGCGGGCGGCTCTCCTGGCCCGCGCCGGCCGTCCACGCTCCAAGCGCGGATGGGCGATCCGGGCGCTGGCGGTGGCCGCCGCCGCCGTGACCATCACGACCGGGGTGAGCGTGGTCCAGGGAGAGCGCACGCTGCCCGCCGCCAACGCTCAGGTGGTGCTGACCAGGATCGCGGCGGCCGTACAGGAGAAGGAGTTCGCGCCGCCCCGCGGCGACCAGTGGATCTACACCGAGAACCGTGACGTGGGCTGGGACAAGGGGATCGACCAGGGCGAACGGCTCACCCCGCGGACACCGCTGCCGGAGACGCTCGAACCGTTCTGGACCCGGGCCGACGGCAAGCGGGTGGGCTATCTGGTGAACGGCAAGCTGCAGACCTCCGATCCCGGTGAGAGGGAGCCGGAGAACACCTACGCGTTGCTGGCCTCGCTGCCGACCGACCCTGACGCGCTCCTGGCCAAATACCGTGAGCTCTACCAGAGGCAGGTCCCTGCCGGCGACGAGTGGATCTTCCTGCGCTTCGCCGTGACCCTCAGCCAGAACCTCGTCTCACCGGAGCACGAGGCCGCGATCTTCCAAGCGATAGCCAAGCTGCCCGGAGTGACGGTGGACGAGACGGCGACCGACACCGAGGGACGCCCGGCGCTGTCGGTCTCTCAAGTCGCCGAAGGCTGGCGCAAGGTCGAAATCCTCCTGGACCCCGTGACCTACGCCTACCGGGCGCGGCGGGAGACGGCGATCGTCGACCATGAGGAGCGTTATCCCAAGCCGAACGGCGTCCTGATGTTCACCTTCAAGGACGGCAAGCAGGTCCCCGTTCCTCCTCATCTGGAGTGGAGCATCGAGAAGGGAACAACCTGGTCGATCTCCACCCGCGTCGCGATCGGCGTCGTGGACCGGGCCGGGGAGCGGCCATGACCCTCCTGGGCCTGGACAGCCCCGACACCACCACCTCGGAGGCCGTCGCCGCGATCAACCGCACCACCGCGGGCGCACACGGGAGACGCGCGTCAGGGCGTCTCCCGTCTGGTCCATGCGCGCACGTGCGAGACGTCGAGGAGTTCGGCTCCCGTCTCCGAGCGGCAGCGCCCCGGAGGCTCTGCCCTCGACGTACCGGCCGAGGAACGCCAGCGTCAGCGCGCCCACGAGGTGATCCTCATTTCCAGCCGGGTGAGGAGGGGCACGACGGAGCCGCCGCGATGATCTCCGAGGGGGTGCTCGATGCGGCCGGCGCTCCGCCGCTCGCGGCGTACGCGCTGCACGTGCAGTCCGTACGGCGGGCCGGCGTGTTCGCCACCCGTTCCGGAACCGTGCTGTCGGGCACGGCGCGGATGCGCGTCACCGTGCACGGCAAGGGCGGCCACGGCGCCGTGCCGCGGCACCGCCATCCCCGCCTCGGCCTTCTTCGAGGCCACGATCCGCAGCTACGTCGAACGCAGTCGCGTGTCCGCCCGCCGCCTTCTGTGCGAGCTCGTCACAGGAATAGCGGCGGCGCACGGCACCACAGCGGAGATCGACTACGACGCCGAGCTGCCGGTCACCGTCACCGACCCCGCGGAGACCGCCTTCGCGAGCGACACGATCGAACAGCTGTGGGGCGCGCAACGGCTGGCCGCGATGCTCCACCCGCATCCCGCCTCCGAGGACTTCTCCCGCGTGCTGGCTCGGGTGCCCGGGGCCTTCGTGTTCCTGGGCGCCCGCCCGGCGCGTCTGAGCCGGGACGAGGCGGAGGAGAACCACTCGCCACGCGCGGAGTTCGACGACGTGGTGCTGGACGACGGCGCACGGCTGCCGGCCGAACTCGCGGTACGGCGACTGACCGCGTACGCGACGAACGCAGCGATGTAGCGAACCCAGGGCGTCGTGCCTGATTTCAGCCGATGTCGTGCTGACACGGCACGCGGAAGATCGTGAAGATGTACGCATGAGTGCATCGCAGCCCTTCGCCGGCCCCGGCTCCGCCCCGGATCACCGCTACCTGCTCGACAACGCCCGGGTGGAGGCGGGCGAGCGGTTCACCTGGCTGGCCGAGCTGTTCGACGGTGTCACGCTGGGGCACTTCGACCGGCTCGGGGTGAAGGCGGGCCGGCGTTGCTGGGAAGTCGGCGCCGGCGGCCCCAGCATTCCCGAGGCACTCGCCACGGCCGTCGGGCCGACCGGTCACGTGCTGGCCACGGACATCGATCCGGCCTGGCTGGACCCGCACGGCGGGTACGAGGTGCTGCGGCACGACGTCGTCGGGGACCCGCCGCCGCAGCCGGGCACGTTCGACCTGGTACACGCCCGGCTCGTGCTGGTCCACCTGCCCGACCGTGCCCGGGCGCTGGCCACGATGGTGGCGGCGCTGCGCCCCGGTGGCTGGCTGTTGATCGAGGACGCCGACACCGAGCTGCAGCCGCTGGCCTGCCTCGACGAGGCCGGCCCGGCACAGCGGCGCGCCAACCGGCTGCGGCGCGCCGTCCGGGAGTTGATGACCCGCCGCGGCGCCGATCTGCGCTTCGGCCGTACGCTGCCGCGGGCGCTGCGCGCGGCCAGCCTGGTCGACGTCGCGGCGGCCGGCTGCTTCCCGGTCGGCGGGGTGGCCTGCGACCGGCTGGAGGCCGCGACGGTGCGCATGGTCCGCGCCGAGTTGCTCGCCGCCGGTCTGGCCGACGACGCCGAGATCGACGCACACCTGGCCGCCGTCGAGGCCGGCGAGCTCGACCTCACCCTCGCGCCGCTGATCTCGGCATGGGGACGCCGCCCGGAACAGCCCGCGGCGCCCGGACCCCGCTGAGCCGCAGGCCGCTGAACACGCCGCCGGGCGGGACGGGGACGACGCCGCTGACGTGCTCTCCTCCCGGCGGCTCCCCGGTGGTCGTCAGGCGAGGACGGGAAAGTTGCTGCGGAAGGTGCCGCGGGGGTCGCGGGACCGCTTGACGTCCCGGAGGCGGGCCAGGTCGTCCGGGGCGAAGGCGGCGGCGGCACGCTCGCCCGGCGCGAGGAAGGTGAACGGTTTGCGCCCCGACGTGCAGGGCACCAGCGCCCCCGTCAGCCGGTCCATGCGCTCGCGCACGGCGGCGCCCCCGTCCTGCCCGGGGATGCCGAACAGGTACAGCGCGTACGGCTCCGCCAGGTGCCCGGCAGGGAGGCCGGAGGGCCGGGCCAGCGCGCCGCCCAGGTGCCGGAGCTGGACGCTGAGGAGCGGGTCGATGGGCTGCTCCAGCAGTGCCGCGGCCACTTCGTCGGTCAGCCCGGTCAGGAGCTCGGCGCGGGACATGCCGGGGCCGGGGTCGGTGGGTTCGGCGGTGATGCCGCCCAGTCCGGCGACCGGCAGCACGGCGCGGGAGTCGGACAGCCGCCCCGCGACCTTCTCCAGCGGCCGCATCAGCGTCTCGGCGTCGCCGCCCGCGCCGAGGTAGGTGGCGTCCACGGCCACCAGCGGGGCGGCGCCGGGGAACTGCAGCAGGTCGTACCAGAGGGTCAGCTCGTCGGGTGCGGTGGCGGTGATCTCCCGATAGACCTCCAGGACGGCGGGCGCCATCGCGGCGGGCCACAACATGCGGCCGCCGTAGAGGTCGGGGGCCGGGTGCAGGTCGAACTCGATCGCGGTGACGATGGCGAAGTCGCCGCCGCCGCCGCGCAGGGCCCAGAACAGTTCGGGGTCGTTGTCGGCGGTGATCCGGGCGCGCGTGCCTGTGGCGTCCACGATGTCGAGGGCGCGTACGCTGCCGGCCGCCCAGCCGTGTGCGCGGCCGAACCAGCTCAGGCCGCCGCCCAGGGTGTAGCCGGTGACGGTCACCGCCGGGCTGCTGCCGGCGAGTCCGGTCAGCCCGTGCTCGCTCGCGGCCTCCTGGACGCGGCCCCATTTCACGCCGGCCCCTGCGCGGGCGACGCGTTCGGCGGGGTTCACGTGCAGGTGGTCGAGGCGGGTGGTGCGCAGCAGGATCGCCTCGCCGGTGTCGCCGGTGGCTCCGTGGCCGCTCGGCTGGGTGGTGATGGTCAGCCCTGCCAGGTGGGCGTGCCGGACGAGCGCGGCCACGTCCTCGGCGTCGGCGGCTTCGACCACGGCCTGCACGGGCTGGTCGATCGCCAGGTTCCAGGGGCGCCTGGCCTGCTCGAACCCTTCGTCGCCGGCTGCGAGCACCGTGCCGCGGACCACTCCGCGCAGTTCGTCCCCGATGTTCATGTTCATGCCTTTCGCAGCTGTTTCCTGGTCGATGGCTCCACTTTGCCGGGCGGGGGCTGGGGTCGAGCTGGGATCGAGTTGAGGTGCCGTAGGGTGGGGACGGACATGGCAGGGTTGGAGTTTCGGCTGTTCGGGCCGCTTGAGGTCACCGGCGAGCAGGGTGCGCTGGATCTCGGTACGCGTAAGCAGCGTGCCCTGGTCACGATGCTGGCCCTGGAGCCTGGCCGGGTGGTGTCGCTCGATCGGCTCATCGACGAGCTGTGGGCGGGGGAGCCGCCCGCCGGGGCGACCCGCACTCTTCAGGCGTACATCGCCCACCTGCGCCGGGTGCTGGAGCCCGGCCGGCCGCCGCGTACCCCGCCGCGGGTCCTGCTCACCCGTGAGCCGGGCTATCTGCTCGCCGTCGCGCCCGGTCAGGTGGACCTGTGGCGTTTCGCCGCCTGGGCCGGTGAGGGCCGCACGGCGCTGGCGGGTGGCGCGCCCGGCCGGGCCGTCGAGTTGCTCGACCGGGCGCTCGGGCTGTGGCGGGGCGAACCGCTGGGGGAGTTCGCCGGTCAGGAGTTCGCCCAGTCGGTCGCCGCGCGGCTCGCCGAGATACGCGTGACCGCTCTGGAGGACCGTTTCGACGCCCGCCTGGCTCTGGGGGAGGACGCGCCCTTGATCCCCGGGCTGGAGGCGCTGGTCGGGGCGGAGCCGTACCGGGAGCGGGCCTGGTCGCTGCTCGTGCGCGCGCTCTACCGGGCCGGACGGCAGGCCGACGCGCTGGCCGCGCTGCGCCGGGTGCGTGAGCGGTTGTCGGCCGACCTCGGGCTGAGTCCCGGCCCCGACCTGCGGGAGCTGGAACGCGCGGTGTTCGACCAGGCGCCCGAGCTGCGTCCGCCGGTGCCCGAGCCGGTGGCGCCGTTCGTCCCGGCCGCCCCCGAACCGGAGGGCGAGCTGCTCATCGCCCGCTCGGCCGAGCTGGAGCTGGTGGCGCGGCGGCTGGGCGCGGCGCGGCGCGGCGACGGCGGGGCCGTGCTGGTCATGGGGGAGGCGGGCATCGGCAAGACCCGGTTCGTCCGGGCCGCCGCCGACCTGGCCGCCGCGCGTGGGTTCCGAGTCGCGTGGGGGCGTTGCGCCGATCGCGCCGCCTCGGCCTTCTGGCCCTGGACGCAGATCCTGCGCGAGGCGGGTGATGCCACCGGGTTGCTGTCCGGCCGCACCCGTGACCCCGATCAGGATCTGTTCGGCCTGTACGAGCAGGTCCTGGACGTCCTGGCCCGGCCGCCGGCGCCGCTGGCCGTCGTCTTTGAAGACCTCCACTGGGCCGATGTGTCCTCGCTGCGGCTGTTGGAGTTCGTCGCCGAGTCCGCGTTGCGGCGTCCGCTGCTCGTACTGGTCACCTGCCGTCCCGAGCCCGGCGACCACCCCGATGAGCTGCGCGGGACGCTGGCGGCGCTGACGCGGTCGGGCGAGCGCCTGGAGCTGCCGCCGTTCACCTCCGGCGACGTGGCCGCCTTCCTGCGGGCCAAGCAGGTCACCGACGAGCCGGGCCTGGTCGGCGACCTGCTCGACAGGACCGGCGGCAACCCCTTCTACCTGGGCGAGGTGTTGCGCATGCCGCGCGGCGAGCGTACGGTCCCCAGCGGCGCCCGCGACGTGATCGAGCGGCGCGTCGCGCGCCTGCCCAAGGAGACCGGTGTCCTGCTCGCCGCCGCCGCCGTGGCCGGCCGTGACGTGGACGCCGGCCTGCTCGAAAGCGTCACCGGCAGCACCGCCGAGCAGGTGATGGCCGCTCTGGAGCCCGCCGTCGCCACCGGCCTGCTGGTCGAGCCGCCCGCCGGCCCCGACTACCGCTTCTCGCACGCCCTCGTCCAGGAGGCCCTGTACGCCGGGCTCGGCAAGCTCGACCGTTCGCGCCTGCACCTGCGTACGGGCGAGGCGCTGGAAGGCGTCCTGCCCGAGTCGCGGTCGGCCACGCTCGCCCACCACTTCTCCCAGGCGGGCCGCCTGGACGTCACGGGCAGGACCCTCAGGCACGCCACCCGCGCCGCCCGGCACGCCGGCGCGCAGCTCGCCCACACCGAGGCGGCCGGTTTCTGGACGCTGGCCCTGTCGGCGCTCGAACCCGGCCGCGACGCCGAACGCGCCCGCCTGCTCACCGAGCTCGGCCACGCCCACCGCGCCGCCGGTCGGCCCCAGGACGCGCACCACGACTGGGCGGAGGCGATCGGCCTGGCGAGAGCCGTCGGCGACCGGGAGGCGCTCATCTCCGCGGTCACCGCCATCGGCGGCCCGGCCCTGTGGAACTGGCGCCCGTACGGCGTCGTCGACTCCGACCTGGTCGCCGTCATCGAAGAGCTGCTCGACGGCCCGCTGCCGGACGCCGACCGCGCCGGCCTTCTGGGCACCCTCGCCCTTGAGCTGCACTACGGTCCCCGCGGCGCCGAGGGCGAACGCCACGCCACCGAGGCGGTCGCCCTGGCCAGACGGACGGGCGACATGCCGCTCCTGGCCCGCACGATGAACAACTACCTGCTCGCCGCGTTCCGCCCCGGACGCAACGCCGCGCGGCGCGCGATGGCCGAGGAGCTGGCCGGTCTGCCCGGCCTGCCGGTGAGCGGCGAGGTGCTGGCGCGGGTCTCCCTCATGTCCTGCCTGCTGCGCGACGGCGACCTGCCCGGCTGGGACCGCGAGCTGGCCCGCTGCGAGGCACTGCTGGCCAGGTCGCCGAGCCCGGAGCTGGAGTCGATGGTGCGCATCGCCCAGACCCCCCGTGCCACCCTCGACGGCCGGTGGGAGGAGGCCGAGGACCTGCTCGCCCGGTACGGCGACATGCGGTTCGCCCCGACCGTGTGGGGCCGCCGGTTCCACCGGCTGGTGACCACGTTCACCTGCCGGCGCGGCCAGGGACGGGTGGCCGAGGTCCTGGAGGAGCTGGTGGCCGCCGCGGAAGAGCCGCGGTTCGTGCCGCTCCGGCCCGTCGCCGTGCTCGCCGCCGTCGAGTCCGGCCGCCTCGAGCTGGCGCACGAGCTGGTGGCGCGCTGGGGGACCGACGTCCCCGACGACTGGGTGGCCGACTTCCTCGTGCCTGTCTGGGGCCTGGTCGCCGCCCGCCTGGGCGTGCCCGATCCGCGTGCGCTCTACGACCGGCTGCTTCCGTACGCGGACCTGTTGGTGGTGGCCGGCATGGGCACCGCCTGCTGGGGTTCCACCCATCTCGTGCTGGCCGAGCTGGCCCGCCGCCTCGGGGACGAGGACACCGCCCGCGCCCACGCCGCCGCCGGTGTCACGCCTCCGACAAGCTAGGTCGCTTTTTTCTTCAACTGTTCCGTGAGAAAAGCGAGCTGAGTTCGCCTCCGGAACAAGCCAGAGACAGCATCCGCGCAAGAGAAGAGCTGGTGAATTACGTCATGCGTGATCCGAAGTGTTTCAGCAGTGAATCGTTCAGCGCCGCCGCCCGGACGCTCGCCTCGACGATCAGCGAGCATCTCGACGAAGCGATGTCACCCGATGACGCCTCGGCCCCGCCGGCCGATGTGTCATCGAGAGAAACGCTCATCCGGGCGATGCGCAGATATTTTGCCGAATACTCGGGACAGGACACAGCGGCAGCACGGGATGACCAGCCCGACGCCCCATGGTCAGATGCGCTGCCACATCCTGTCGTAGGCCGGCCAGCTTGGCGCAGCGTTCGGCGAGCAGCTCGTCCATGTCCATCACGATCAGTCCGTCGGCCGCGCAGAGGAGGTGCGGTGGCATCCATCTGGCCGATGCTTGCCAGTCGGCCATTGGCTGCCACCTGGTTGAGGGATGGCTGAGACGCCCAAGTGGAGCAAGCTCCACGATCGGCGAACCTCCGGCGGCACAAGAATCGAAACAGCCGCTTACGGGCGGGTACGTTGGATCGCCGCTACGGTGAGCGCGGTTCGGGGGTGAGGCCGGCCCGCGCCGCAGGCAGCGGGCCAGGGGATCAGCGGGCCAGGGGGATGACCCTGCGGAACTTGCCGCCGGCCGACTGCTCCGGCGGCTCCTCGGCTCGTTCCAACGTGACGTGCTCGGCCCTGTGTTCGGCCAGCAGGCGCGAGATCTCCTCGCGCACGGTCCGCCACACGTGATCGGGGTCGGCGCCGTCCGCCTGCTTCAGCCGCACCCGCAACGTGGCCGGCGCGCTCTGCACGACCTGGAACTGTGCGATGCCGGGGACGCGGTCCAGCAGCGTGCCGAACGCCATGGGGGAGATGTTGACGTGTCCGCCGTCACCGGCGGGGAACGCGAGCATCTCCGCCGCGCGGCCCTGCACCTGGACGGCGGGCAGCGGACTGCCGCACGGGCAGGCGTCGGGCCGCACCAGGACGTTGTCGCCCAGGTCGTAGCGGAGGATCGGCTGGACCCGGTTGGCGAGGTTGCTCAGCAGGACGGTGTGCGACGGCTGACCCGGCGGGATGGGCCGGTGGTCGGCGTCGACCGGCTCCAGCACCGCCCAGTCGGTGTTGACGTGCAGCCAGTTGTGCGCGCAGCCGTAGGCGAGGAAGCCGCACTCGGTGGCGGCGTAGGCGGAGCGGACCTCGGCTTGGAACGCGGCGGCGATCCGGGCGCGGTTCTCCGCGGTGAGCGCCTCGCCGCCGGCGATGACCATCCCCGGGTGGATGCGAAGGCGACCGGCCTCCTGCTCGCCGGCAAGCAGCCCGAGCATGCCGGAGAAGCCGGCGAGCGAGCCGGGGTTGTATCGGTTCAGCCCGACGGCCAGTTCCGGCAGCGGCTTGTGGATGGAGAACTCCCGCAGCATCCAGCCCAGCCGCGGGTGGTCGCGCCGGAACCGTGCGGCCCCGGCGACGGTGGAGAAATGGCCGGCCGGCGCGGAGACGATGGCGGTGCGGCCGGCGCCGCGCATGAGGCGCACGAGGGCGCCTAACCCCAGCCCGGCTCGCGCGCGCTGCCCGACCGCGTTGCCCACGGCCACGCTCCTTTCGTCCTGCAGGAAGATGCCGCGCAGCCCGCTGGTGCCGGACGTGGTGGCCACGAGGTACCGCCCCTGGAAGCGCTCGCCCACGAGGGCGGGGTCGGCGACGAACTCCCGGGCCTTGGCCAGCGTCACGTCCCGGTCGGTGACCCAGTCGTCGAAGCGCGCCATGAGCGCCTTCTTGTCGGTGACCGGGAGCCGCGCCGGGTCGTCGATCTCGTCGGGCAGCGCCCGGTACAGCTCGCGGTAGTAGGGCGAGTGGTCGCGGGCATAGGCCACCGCCTCTGCCAGGCGGGCGCGTTGCCGCCGCGCGATCCCCTCGGCGCCCTCGCGCAGCGCCCGCCGCGCGTCGCGGGCGAGGCTCCGTTCGTTCTCTGTCATGACGGGTCGTTCCCTTCTGAAGCGTCCGCGTGGATCGAGAGCAGGCCGCGCGCGGCGACGTCGAGGCCGTGCCGCGCGGCCCGCCACAGTTCGTCCTGTGACCGGCCGAGCTCGACGCTCGCCAGGCTCGCCTGCTGGACGGCGCCGATCAGGGCGCCGGTCATCGCGGCGGCGGTGATCGGATCCAACTGGTCCGGGAACGCCTTCAGCAGTTCGCCGGCCATCCTGCGCTGCAGGTTCAGCATCAGGTACAACCCCTTGGCCTGCAGCGCCGGCGTCGTCATCATCAGGCGGACCCCCGCCGACAGCTCCTCGGGCTCCTTACGGGGTACCTCGGGGCGGCGCCGGGCGGCGTACTCCTGCACCGCCCTGACCAGCAGCTCGCCCGGCCCCTCCTGCGGCCGCGGCGCTGCCAGGGCGCCGAGCAGCAGGCCGAAGATGTGCTCGGCGTCGGCGAACACGGCCTCGTCCTTGGCGCGGAAGTAGTTGAAGAACGTCTTGGGGTCGACGTCCGCCGCCACGGCGATCTGCGCCACCGTGGTCTGCTCGTACCCCTGCTCGGCGAACAGCCTCATCGCCGCGGCGATGATCCGCTGCCTGGTCAGCCGCTTCTTGCGATCACGGCGCGATTCCTCCATGCGTAAAATATACATTACATAGAACTTTCCAGACACTGGAAAAATGGGCCAGGGTCGTCGGGGTGGACCGGGTGGCCTTCGGCGGCGGCGGCGTCGGTGATGTCGCAGGCGGTGGAGTAGATCACGCAGTCGGTCGGCAGTCGCAGTCGCTCACGTCGCCGACCGCGATCCCCTACGCCGCCGGAAGCGAGGCGCCACCGAATGAGCTCCGGCGTGGTGCGCTACCGCTGATTCCCGCGGACTTCTTCCTCGCCCCCGTCCATAGCGGATCTACATCGGATCCAAAGCGGGGCAGCACATAGTGAGTCATCGCCCCATCCGGTCGGACACCGCGATTGATCACCCGGCACGAGCAAGAACCATCCCGCCGACGACCACGGCGGGCGTGTTCCTGCTCGGGCCGGAACAGGGCGAAGGCGCCGGCACCGCCTTGTGCGCCGACGGCCGTGTCCGGCAGGGGCTCGACTTCACATGGAGATGGACATGCTCAGGAAATGCCTCATCGGTCTGACGGCCGCCGTCGGGCTTGTCGCCGTACAACTGGCCCTTCCGGGCGCCGCTTCGGCGGATCCCGCCAACTGCTCGTCCTGGCCGAACCCGGTCAACGCCACCAGCACATACACGGTCGCCTCGGTGAGCTTCAGCCGCGCACGAGCCGAACTACGCTTCGGGAACATCAACGGACGGCAGGCCGGCTGGGCCCGGCTCGCCGGCGCCTTCAACAACGGCGACCAATACTGGCTGGACGTTTCCAGCACCAGAGGAAATGGCTGGATCCAGTGCGGCCCCTTCACCTACACGGGTGACGGCGGCGGCGACCCCAGGAACTTCACACCGGCGCATTACACCAGTTCAGATCCCAACCTCGTCTTCCGGGCATGCGGCAAGACCGCGGGGTCGAGCGCCTCGTGGTGTACCGGCTGGCAGTGACGTGACTCCGGCGAATCACCGCTGGGGATGTGAGCGGAGGCCGCTCCCGCGTCGGCCGGCCGTCGGGCTCAGGTGGAGGGGACGGTCGGAGGGGGCCGCCCTCGCTGTCGTGATCACAGGTGGATCCGAGAGCCATCTGTCGGTCGGTTCGAGAGCCACTTGCTGATCAACTGCTTGGGAGTGTTGGTGACGATGAGAGCCATGCCCGTCGGTCTGGGCATGGCTCTCGTGACGCTGTGTGAGCGTTCTCGGCGAGCACCTGGCGGGCGGTTCGCAGGTATTCGGTGGTTTCGTCGAGGATGCTCGGATCGTCCGTGCGGGTGACGTCCTTGTGACCGGCGGCCATGGCGGACGGCCGCAGCGCGCGCACCCGTGTCGATGGCGCGGAGCGAGGCGTCGATGCCGCCGTCGGCGAGATACTGATGCACGTTGTTGTAGGCGACGTCGCCGGCGATGTCCAGTCCGAGCGCCGGCAGGTGCCCCTCCAGGGGGAGGCCGTCGGACGGGAGCAGTCTCGCCGGGTGGCCCGGCTCTCCGGCGTACGGGCCGTGCCCTGCTCATCGGCACGGTCGAAGCCGGCTATTCCCTGCCGTATCAGCTCTGGTGCACCATCTTTGCTTAGAAGCCCTCCAAGTGGGCGGTGGCGGTCACACCCGGCGACACACGCGAACGGTCGGGAGGAATCTGATTGAACGCACCCCATGACCCTGTCGGCTCCGCCAGGTCATCCCCGGGTCCGGCGGCGACCGGCGCGTCACCTCCCCGCATCGCGGCACCGACCCAGGACGAAGTGGACGGGCTGTCGGTCGAGAAGCGCCTGGAACTACTGGAGGCTCAACGGCAGCGCGATGACCAGGCGCGCGAACGCCGACGCCTGAACCGCCACCAGTGGTTCAACAGCGTAGGGATCCTGCTGGGTGCCCTCTTCACCGCCGGCAGCCTGATCATGACCGCGGCGACGTTGCGGAACGGGCAGGAGGAGCTGCGAACCGCACGCGAGGGACAAATCACCGACCGGTACACCAAAGCGGTCGAACAACTCGCTTCACCCGCGACCGACGTGCGGTTCGGCGCGATCTATGCCTTGCAGCGGATCGCCGCCGACTCTCCCAAGGACCGCCTCACCGTACGCAGCGTGCTGGCGGCGTTCGTCCGCAACCATGACCTGTGCACGCCACGGCCCGCGCCACAGTGCACCGCTTCGATCGCCGAACTCGCCGTGGTCCGGACCATCGCAGACCTGCCGCCAGACGTCCACGCGGCCCTCACCATCGCCGTCGGCCTGACTGTTCCGGGAGACCCGCTCACCGATTTCTCCCAGGTCCGCTTCCCCCGCGCGGCGCTCAAGGGCATCCGGCTGAGCCGTACGGACCTGCAAGGGGCCGATCTGACGTGGGCCGGGTTGTGGAACGCGGACCTGAGCAGTCTGAACGCGCCGGAGGCGTGCCTCACCTACGCACGGCTACGCGGCGCAGACCTGAGCAGGGCGAATCTGAGACTTGCCGAACTGTCCGGAGCCGATCTGACCGGAGCGAACCTGTCCGGGGCCGATCTGCGCGGCGCCGATCTGCGGGGCGTGAACGGGATGACCTCGGATCAGATCCGGGCCGTCGCCAGCACGGACTCCGCGACCCGGTTCGGAGAGAAACGGGTCAAACCACAATCATGCGGACCGCCCAACAAGCTCGGCGGCCCACTCGACCAGAACCCCGAGCCCCTCCACCCCGGATAGGGCCCGGTACTCGGGGCGAGGCCACCAGGGGAGAGTGACTCTGCGTGACGAGAGTGACAGTGCGCGGGCTCGCGGAAACGGGGCGGTAACGCCTCATCGTGGGTCTCGTTGCCTTTGACCGCCGCCATTGGTGAAACCCGTGCCATGCTCGGTGATCGGTGGTGAGGGCGTCCCGGGCGGCCGCAAGCCCGCCCCGCACCCTGCGTGCGGGGGTTTGATCGACAGTGGCGTTCCCCGCGCCTCACCTTCGGCGGCAACATCATCGAGGCCGGCACCGACTTCTACCACCTCACCCACACCCGCGCAGCCCAGCAGACCTGACCAACGGCCAGGCTCCGCCGGTGAGGGTCAGGTCTCGCCGAGGTCGGTGCAGTGTGTGATCGTCGCATCGTCCGCCGCCACCGCGTGGCGCGCCTCCGCCTGCCGGACACGACGGATGATTTCGGCGGGCCCGCTCGACGCCATGACGGCCATGACCTCTGGCCAGTCGGCGAGCTGGAACTGGTCCACGATGCGGCTGGCTCCGTTGCTGAGCAGGACGGCACCGATCAGCTCGGAGATCGGGCAGCTTCCGGTGATCGCCTCGCCCGCCGCCCGAGGGTCGTCCTTGGCCAGCCAGAAGCCGCCCGGCTGGTTGCGGTTGGCGCGCAAGTCCCGCAGGAGTCGGTGGTACTCGTCGCTCCCCTTGGCGGCGGCCTCGATCGCGGGCTGGTAAGACCGGCTGATGATCACCTCCCGGGGGTCGGAGATGACGAGCGGCGCATCGTCTGCTCTGTCGAGCACGAGGAACGAGTCGCCGAGCACCAGGTACTCGATGAAGCCGCCGGACAGGCGCAGGATGGCTACGGTCGCCGACGGACTGATGGGGTCGGCGACGTCGCAGGTGTCCCGGTGATCGTCCGTGACCTGCTCGATGGCCTCGGCGAGCAGCGCAGAAAGGCCGCGGTCCGGTACGAGCGACAAGAGGCTGAGGAGGCAGCCTCCCAAGCGAGCGGCATACCAGGCCACGCCGTGCCGGCAGATCGATTCGGTGCCGGGGATGCCGGCGCCGTCGAGCAGCACCGCTGCCGTTGGTACGGCGCCGGTGAAATCCTCGTTCGCACGGTCAGTCCGTTTCGCAGCACTCGTCGTCGTCACCCGCATGTTCTGTCGCCGCCCTCCCGTCGATCAAGGCGTCGACCTTACAGCGGCCGCCCTACCTGGAGCACACGTCTGCCGCTGGGCAGACGCGTCGGGCCCATGGTCCGGTCCTTGACCTTGATCGGTATTGGGATTCACCGCGAGCCGATCCAGGCGGAGCTCGTCACCCTCGCGACTCGGACGGCTGGGGCGACCGGGCGGAGACCGGCGTCCGCGGTGGCGCCGATCTGAGCGGCGCGCGCTGAGCCGGCCGGTCCCGCCGTGCGGCCGGACGCCGTCGAACCACCCGCGGTCACGGGCAAGGAGCGCTCCTGGATCTGACCTTCCCTGGCCGACGGCCAAGGCAGGCGACCTTCCCCATACTTCGACGGTCGATATATAGTCGGGCCGTGATCGGCATGACGGAGGCGACGTACTTCATCCTCGTCGCCCTGATGCAGGAGCCACTCCACGGATACGGGATCATCAAGCAGGCCCGGACCCAGTCGCTCGGCGAGGTCGATCTCGCTGTCGGCACCCTGTACAGCGCGCTCGACCGGCTCTCTGAGACCGGCTGGGTGCGGCTGGACCGCGAGGAGACCGTCAACGGGCGTCCGCGGCGTTACTACCGGATCACCGACGACGGCGCGCGCGCCGTCCGTGCGCAGGCGGCCCGGTTGCAGCGCGCCGCCGCACTCGTCCTGCGGCCGGGCGGGGTGACGAGCGCATGAGCCACGTTCTCGAAAAGCGGTACCGCCGCCTTCTGCGCGCCTACCCCGAGGACTACCGCGCCGAGCACGGCGAGGAGCTGATCGGCACGCTGCTGGAGGCGGCCCGGCCCGGGGCCCGGCGGCCGTCGCTCCGCGAGACCCTGCCTCTCCTGGCCGGCGGGTTCACCGTGCGCGTGCGGGCCACCCGGGCGGCCGGCGTGCCGGGGTGGGCCGACGGCCTGCACCTCGGCGCGCTGGTCGTGGCGGTGCTCACCTTCGCGCAGTTTCCTGTCCTGCCGTACTTCAACCACAAAGTGTGGACGGCGCTCGGGGTCGTTCTGTCGGTGGCGCTCGTGCGGGGATGGATGCGGGTCGCGGCTCCTGTCGCGGCGTTCGCCGCGGTGTGGACGAGCCGGCCCATCGTCGGGGGAGGGTTCCATGTCCCGATGCTCGACCTCGGCCCGCTGTACGGTGACCTCGCGCCGGTCGCGCCCTACTGGGTGGTCGCGGCCGCGTCGGCGGTCCTGGCCGTTCGGCGGACCGGGGCGGGCCGCACGTCGGGGCAGGCTCGATGGTGGGGCGCGACGATGCCCGCCCGGTCGCCGTGGTGGCTGCTCGTGCCGCCGGCCGGCTGGGCGCTGCAGCTCACGCAGGTGCCGATGTGGGAATCCGTCTGGGGCGTCTGGCGGGCCGGCGTCGAGGTGGTGGCCCTGTTGCTGGTGCTGGCCGCAACGCTGGCCGTCCGGGACGGACGCTGGGCGCTGGCCGCCGCCGTCTATCTGGTTCCCGGCCTGGTCTACCTGGCTGAGAACCTGCTGATGACGAGCGCGCGCGGATTCCTGTACTGGAGCGTGCTCACCGTTCTCGTGGTGGCCTCCTTGGTGGCGGCCCGGCGGGTGCGCGCCAGGGCGTGACCGTCGCCTGCCGCGGACTCCAGCGGTAGGTCACCGGCTTCGTCCGCTCGCCGGGGAACAGGCACGTCGGGTCGAAGGCGGGCCGGGTCGTGCTCGGTGGTGATGCGGGCGTGGCGGAACTCCAGGTCCAGGTCCTTCACGTGCAGGGACAAGATCTCCTCTGCTCGGGCGGCCGTCTCGGCTTGGAGCACGCATGTGCCCCCAGCCGGTTCTATTCGGTAGACAGTGCCATCTCCGGTAGGTATCTTCTCCGGGTCCCGCCCGACCTGTCCGGAGCCGGAACCGGCGCAGCCTTCGCCTCCGAAGTACGCGTCAGGCCAGGTGACCGCGCCCCGTACGCAAGGAAGACGCTTCGTGACCGACATCGTGCCGCTGCGGAAGAACGTGCGTTTTCAACTGCTGTGGGTTGGTAGCGCGGTCTCTGAGCTGGGGTCGGAGCTCACCAGGCTCGCCATGCCGCTTCTGGTGCTGGCGATCACCGGCTCGCCCGGGCTGGCGGGCGTCGTCGCCGGAGCTCGTACCGTCGCCTTCCTGGCGGTCCAGATGCCGGCCGGCGTCTGGGTGGACCGGTGGGACCGCCGCCGTACCCTCATCACGGCCCAGGGCCTCCAGACCGTTGTCTCCGCGCTGCTGACGGCGCTGATCATCACCGGTCATGTACAGGTCTGGCAGTTCGTCACGCTGGCAGTGCTGGACGGGCTGTGCGTCGCGTTCATCGGTCCCGTCCAGGAGACGGCGCTCCGCGGCATCGTCCCCTTGGGCCAGCTGCACAGCGCCTACGCGCAGGAGGAGGCCCGCACCCACGCGGCCGGGCTGATCGGCCCACCGCTCGGCGGCCTGCTGTACGGCCTGGGCCGGGCAGTGCCCTTCGTCGTCGACACCATCACCTTCCTCGCCGCCACGCTCTTCTACGCTCTCGCCAAGGTGCCACGCCGCCCGGCGGACGAGCCGCGACCCTCTGCCCGAGATCATGGCGAGGAGCAGCGGCCGATCCGGCGGAGCATGCGCCGGGAAGCGGCCGAGGCCATCACATGGCTGTGGCGCCGGCATGGCCTGCGGGAGGTCACCGCAGCGGTGATGATCCTCAACCTGCTCGGCGGAGCGTTCCTCATCCCGCTGATCGTGCTCGTCGGCGAACGCGGCGGTGATGCCCGCATCACCGGCACGGTCCTGGCCGGCCTCGGAATCGGCGGACTGACCGGCGCGCTGCTGTCGGGCCGCATCAGCAAGCTCCTGCCTCCCGGCAGGCTCCTGCTGGCCGTCGTGACGGTCTTCGGTGCCGCGCTGGCGGCCACGGCACTGCCCTGGGGGGCGTGGTGGCCGATGATCCCGCTGGTGTTCATCACCTTGTCGACGCCCTCACTGAACGTGGTGATGAACGTGGTGGTCGCACGAATGGTGCCCGAAGCGATGCTCGGCCGGATGGGCGCGATCCTGAGCATGAGCGCGATGGCGCTCAAGCCCCTCGGGCCGGTCCTCGGCGGGGCACTGGCTGCGACACTGGGCGGTGCGGCGGCACTCATCGTGCTGGGCGGGCTGCTCGGCCTGACCGCCGCTGTCGCCGCGCTCAGCCCGGAGCTGCGCCGCTTCACCGGAGAAGCCTCCACGGCCGAAGACGACACTCCAACCGATGGCAAGGCCTCGCGCGCGCCCGCCTAGTGGCAATTCAGGACGGTTACCCTCCGGTCATGCCGGCTCGTAGCAGTCGCGGAGTCGTCGTGGGCCGCACAGGCGTCATCGTCGAGCCACCGCCGACCCCGGCCGTTCAGGAGCCGCGGCGCAGTTCCAGGAGGCCTTCGGCGATCCTTCCGATGCCTTCGGCGATCACGTGTTCGTCGGCGGTGAGGCTGATCCGGAAGCATCGCCTGGCGTGGTGTGCCGCTGAGGCGTCTGGTGTCGGGGTTGGGAAGAAGTGGCGGCCGGGGACGACGAAGACCTTCTTGGTCTTCATCAGCCGGTACAGGGCCATGTCGTCGAACCAGTCGTGGTCGATCCACAGCCAGCAGAACATGCCGCCCTGGCCGGTGTGCAGTCGCCAGGTGACGGTTTCGGGCAGGAGGTCGGCCAGCAGGCGTTCGGCGTACAGGCGGCGGGCCTGGTAGAAGGGGTTGATCGCCGTGGTGGCGAGCCGGTCCAGCAGCCCTGAGGACAGTGCTCTGGCCGCCACCCGTTGCATGAGCTGGGGGGCGTGCAGGACGGAGTTGGCCATGAACGACACCATCGCGCGGATGTAGCGGGCGGGCCCGATGGCGAATCCGACGCGTTCGGCGGGCAGGCCGGCCTTGGACAGGGTGAAGCAGTTGATCAGGTGGTCGTCCCATTGCGGGGCCGCGCGGGAGGCGGCGACGCGGGGGAAGGGGGTGCCGTAGGCGTGGTCGACGATGAGGGGCACGTCGTGGCGGCGGGCCACGTCGATCAGTTGGGTGAGTTCGTCGCCGTCGATGCTGCGGCCGGTGGGGTTGCTGGGGCTGGACAGCAGGAGCATGCCGATGTCGGGGCATCGTTGCACGGCTTCGAAGTCGAAGGCGTAGTGGAAGGATCTGTCGCCGGTCAGTTCGATCCGGGGGGCGATGCCGGTCACGCCGTGGGGGTCCATGGACAGGCCCAGGTAGCCGGGGTAGTCGGGGGTCATGGGCAGGACGACGCGCTGGGGGGAGCCGTCGGTGGTCTGGCCGGCGAACAGGGCGGTGGCGATGAAGAAGAGCATCTGGCTGCCTGGTCCCACCACGACGTTGTCGGCGGTGATGTCCCAGCCGTAGCGGGTGTTGAAGGAGGTGACGATCTCCTCGATCAGGGTGGGCATGCCGCGGGAGGGGCCGTAGCGGCTGCTGGTGGTGGTGAAGTCCTCGGCCACGACGGTTGCGGTCAGGTCTCTCCAGGCGTCGATGACCTCTTTGATCTGGGCGGGGTTGCCGATGCTCAGGTTCAGCCAGTCGGAGGCGCCTGAGGCGGTGGAGGTCGCGACGTCTTCCATGATGCTGCGCAGGCCCGACATGTCGGACATCTTCTGGCCGCTCCGCGATAACTTCATTGTTGCGTGTCCCTTCTCGGATCTGGCCCGCCGCCGGCACACATCCGCGATGTCTCGTGGTCAGGCGAGAGCGCTGCGATCGTCGTCGCCGCACAGGGCGGTCACGACGTGCGCCAGCAGGTTCGTGGCCTTGTGGCAGGCGGCCGGATCGGAGTACTCCCGCGGGGTGTGGCTGATCCCGTCGTACAGACCAGGCACGAAGATCATGGCGGACGGGCAGAGTGCGGCCATCTCCTGAGCGTCGTGACCCGCCCCGGAGATCAGGGAACGACGGGAGTACCCGAGGGTGCCGGCGACGTCGGCGACCAGACGCCGCAGGGGCTCGGAGAACGGGACCGGCTGTGTACGCGCGAGCCGCCGCAGAGCGGCCGCGGGCCCGTCCTGTCCCTCCCGCTCGACGAGTCCGGACAGGTGAGCCTCCGCGTCGGTGACCAGCCCGTCGTCCGGCGCCCGCAGGTCCACCGTGAAACTGGCCAGCCGCGGCACGATGTTCGTCACACCGGGTTCGAGGCGCATGCGTCCCACGGTCATCATGAGCCCGCCGTCCTGCCGGGCGGCGGCGTACTCGAACAGCGCGGCCATCAGCCGGGTGGCTGTCTTCGCGGCGTCCACCCGCAGATGTGCCGGCGTTGCCCCGGCGTGGGCGGCCTTGCCGGTGACGGTCAGTTCGTGCCACGAGATGGCCTGGACGCCTGTGGGCAGGCCGATGTCCACGCCCGCCGAACTCAGGATGGGGCCCTGCTCGATGTGGACCTCCAGATAGGCGTACGGCGGTGCGAGAACCGAGCCGTGTCCGGCGAAGCCCGTCTTCTCCAGCGCTTCGCCCAGCGTCACTCCGTCGGCGTCGCGCAGGGCCAGCGCCTGCTCCAGCGGTATGCGTCCGGCCGCCACCGCGCTGCCGAGCATGTCCGTGCCGAAGCGTGAGCCCTCCTCTTCGGTGAAGACGGCGACGACGACGGACCGCCGAAGGGAGTGCCCGGCCTCACGCAGGGCCCTGATGACCTCCATCGCCGCGAGAACACCCAGCGCTCCGTCGAACATGCCGCCCTGCGGAACGCTGTCCACGTGAGACCCGATCATCAGCGGGGGAATCCCAGGGTCCGTGCCGTCGTACCGTCCGAAGAGGTTGCCGACGGCGTCCGTCCACACGTCGAGACCGACGTCGGTCATCTGCCGCAGCAGCCATTGCCGCGCCTCGACGTCGGGCGGCGTGAGCGCCGGTCTGGACACCCCGTACAGATCTGAGGCGGAATCGTGGAATCGCCCGAAGCCTGCGAGCTCGGTCAGCGAGGACCACAGCCTGTCCTGATGTACGTGGGCGGGCGCTGGCCTCATGGCACCTGGTCCAGATTCTCCTCGGCACGCCACTCCAGGAACTGCGCGGCGGCACGGCGTGCGGTCTCCTCGTCGAACGTCCTGCGCCGGAACGCCGGTTCGGCGGGCGGGGCCTGTACGGCTCCGGCCGGCGTGCCTGCGTCCGCCTCGCCGAGCCGTTCGCACAGGCGGACCAGCAGGTCGAAGGTCAGCTTGAACGACGCCGCCTTGCACGCCCACAACGACTCGAACGCGAGCGGCCGGGGCAGCCGCTCGGCATAGATGACCGGTCCGGTGTCGACTCCACCGTCGATGTAGTGCACCGTGCCGCCGACCGCGCGCAGGAACCGCGCGCGGTCGCCGGCCGCCGCCACCTGTTCGAGCGCGTGCATGCCGCGCGCGTGCGGCAGCACGGCGGAGTGCCCGTTGATGATGTCGGCCTCGTGCGGCTCGAGCCAGTCCTTGCCGAGCAGTTCGTCGAGGAAGACGAGGATCTGGCCGCCGGCCGGCCACTCGGTCTGGACCAGATGCCGCACCTTGGGGTCGTTGAACGTGGCCCCGACCTGCCTGTACGGTGTCTCGCGGTGGGCCGACAGCGCGGGAAGGCCGTACATGCGGACCATGGCCAGGTCCGTACGGCTCAGCTCCCCGTAGACCTTCTCCAGCCGGGCCCGGTCGCGGCTGTTGTCGATGCGGCTCCCGTGCAGGTCGGCATGGACGCGCAGCCGCTCGTCCAGGAGGGTCTCGTCGGCCGGCTCCCGAACGTAGACGGCGTTGGGCGCCCCGCGCTCGGGAACGGCGTCCCACGCGTCGATGAGGAACGAAGCATGAAGGGTGGCCTCGGTCAGCAGGGGCCGTGTCACCGTGGATCCTCTCGTCGAAATCGCGGGCGGTTCTCGTCGACCTTGTCGTAGTCGGTCATGCCGCACACCGCCCCTTTCCTTACGCTCCAAGCCACGTACGTCTCACAAGGGTGCTTTCAGGTCGGGCAGCTGCTCGACCCAGGCGTCGTCGTACACCGTGTCGGCGTAGCGGTCGGCCAGATCCGGGGAGATGGTCACGGAGACGAGCTCACGGTCGGGGTCCGCGTTCTCCAGCCAGGAGAGCGCCCCGCTGACCACCGTGCCCGTGGAACCGCCTGTCAGCAGTCCCCTGGCGGCCAGGCGGCGGCAGCAGCCGACGCTGTCGCGTTCGGAGACGTGCACGATGTCGTCGAACATCGCGCGATCCACCAGGGGCGGTGTGAGGCCGGCCCCCAGACCGGGGATGAACCGGGAGCCGGGAGGGCCGCCGAACGTCACGGAGCCTTCCGCGTCGACGGCGACGACGCGCACCCAGGGCTGGTGCTCCCTGAAGTACTGGGCGCAGCCCATCGCGGTGCCGCCGGTGCCCACGCCGACGAACAGCACGTCGAGGTCGGGTACGGCCTTCGCGATCGCCGGAGCGGTGCCCTCGTAGTGGGCCAGGCGGTTCGCGGCGTTCTCGTACTGGTTGAGCCAGACGAGCCGGGGATCGGCCGCGCATCGGGAGCGCACGTAGTCAAGACGTGCGAGCAGGTATCCCTGGACGGGGTCGGGGTCCTTGATGAGGATCACCTCGGCCCCGAGGGCCCGCAGGAGGTTGAGCGTGGAGCGGTTGCAGCGTACGTCGGTGACGCAGACGAAGCGGTAGCCCTTGCCGGCCGCGATGACCCCCAGCGCGACGCCGAGGTTTCCCGAGGACGACTCGATGATCGTGGAGCTCGGGACGAGCCGTCCTGATCGTTCGGCGTGCTGTACCAGGGCGAGCGCCGTCCGCAGCTTGATCGAGCCGGCGGCGTTGTGCCCCTCCATCTTCAGGTAGAGCGCGCGTCCGAACAGCCCCTTCAGGTCGAGGAAAAGGTCAGGAGAGGTGATTTCGAATGGGTGGCGCACAATGGTCATTGCTGCTCCTGACGCTGACCCTTCCCAAGGCCGGTTGCGGTGGACGCAGGGCGTTCGAGGGCCGGCACCGCCTCACCCTTGTCGTCGTCGGGATCGCCGGGCGGGCCAGGGGAGTCAGGCCCGCGCATCGTGCGCCGCCGCGCGCGATGACAGCCGATTCACATTGTCATTCAGAATGTCCAGCACGGAACGCAGGTCTCCTTTGGCCAATGGCTGCTTTGCCGAAGGGGTATGGAGACGGCGCAGCACCGACGGTTTCCCGTGAACAGGTTCTCGTCGTACCGGCCGAGCGGCTCAATTACTCGATGAACCGATGGAACCCCTCCCCTCAAGGGTTACCACATGTCATGGCGGCGCGGCCCCGGCACAGCCTCAGCCAGGATCGCCGAGACGGCCACGCGAGTCAACGGCCAATTCTGAATGGTCACTGTCGTGTTCATGACCGGCCTTGCCGGGTACGGCAAGGCGCTTCTCCATTACAAGGAGTCAAGATTACTGTATGTGATCGCACGGTGCCCGGTAAGTGCGGACGTGGACCGCTCAACAGGAACTTCGCGTCAGCCTTGACGGTCTCTCAGCAGCCGAGTTACCGTCCTTGACGTTTGCGTCCCATTTCGGAGGCACCATTTGCATCTCGAGCCACCAATGCTCAGTCCGCTGCCCGAAGTCAGTACGAACGGTCATCCACCCGTATTTCGGGTGTTGCACAGCGCCTCCGTCCAGGAAGTATTCGACGCGCATCTGGCTGATGTTCAGCAAGTGGTGCGTGCTGCCTACCTGCGGTACGCCGCCGGCTTCTCGGTCAATCCGGCCAGTCACTTCCTGAGATTTCCCGATCATCCGCGAGATCGCATCATCGCGTTGCCCGCCAGAGATCGGAACGAGCGCGCGGACCGGGCCGGGATCAAATGGATATCGAGCTTTCCCGGGAATGTCGAGGCAGGACTCCCGCGTGCCTCCGCCGTCATCATCCTGAACGACATGGGGACCGGATTCCCCATCGCGTGCCTTGAGGCGTCAGCCATTTCCGCGGCGCGCACCGCGGCCTCCGCCGCCCTCGCGGCACGGGTGCTGCACCCGACCACGGAGGGACAGGTGCTCGGGATCGTGGGCTGCGGACCCATCGCGAGGGCCGTCCACCAGCATCTCCGGGCGGACGGCTGGTCCTTCCGGGAGATCGTGCTCGTCGATCTCGTGCCGGCCCGGGCGGAGGCCTTCCGCGCCGGCCTGGAGGAGGACGTTCGGATCGTGCCGAGCGTCCAGGACGCGCTCGACGCCGCTGACCTCATGCTGTTCGCCACCACCGCCGCCGAGCCGCATTTCCTGGACGCCGACGGGGTTCACCCGAGGCACACGATTCTCCATCTGTCACTGCGTGACCTGGGAGTCGGCGTCCTGCACCGGGCCCAGAACATCGTCGACGACCCGGCACACGCCATCCGGGAGAGCACGTCGCTCGGCCTGGCGGTCGAACGGTACGGCGCTGAGCTCATCGCCGGCACTCTGGCGCAGGTCATCAGCGCCGAGGTCCCGGCCGATCCACACCGCCCCCGCATCTTCTCGCCGTTCGGGCTCGGCGTGCTCGACCTCGCCGTCGCGGGGTTCGTGTACGACCACGCGGTACGCGCGGGAACGGCGATCGAGGTGCGCGATTTCTACGCGCCGCCCAGCTAGCAGCACGCGGAGCGCCCTATACGTCCTGAACGGACGCTGAGCAATGAGGAAGGGGTCGTAACGTTGGACGAACACCGGCCGGCCGCCGGACACATCGGCCTGGGCGCGCTCCACTGCCTGTTCCCGGAGCGGTTGTTGCCGGTCGGCGAGGTCGACCCGGAGGCGGACGAGGATTTCCTCCGGGCGTGCGGTGCGCAGACGGTGGGCGTCATCCCTGGTCTCTCGCAGGGCGACCTGGCTGCCGAAAGCTGCAGGCGACTGCTGTCAGCCGACGACCGGCCGATCGACGTGCTGCTCCATGTCGCGGGCCGGGCACCCGACACGCTGCTCGGCAGCGACGCGACGAAGATCCAGCATGAAGCCAAGATGCCGGCCCGGATGGCGCTGACGGTGGACGGGCTCGGCTGTGTCGGATCGAGCGCGGCCTGGGGGCTCGCCCGTGACCTGCTGCTCGCGGACCCGGGGCGCGAGCGCATCCTGGTCACGCACGGCAGCAAGCCGACGGGCCGGCTCCGGGTGAGGCCGCCGGTGACCGTGGTGGGAGACGGTGCCTTCGCCATGACTCTGGTCCGGGGTGGCCGGCCGTACCTCGAGTCGCATGCCCTGGAGACCGACGGCAGCTACCACGATCTGTTCAGGGTGGACTACAAACGAGTGGCCTGGCACGGCTGGGTCGAGGAATGCGCGGATCCGGCCCGGTACACCTTCGAACTCGCGCTGGAGAGCAGAAGGCGCCTGTCCGGCTTGACGGAAAGGGTGCTTCAGGCGGCGTCCGTCACCCTTCAGGACGTCAAGGCGGTCCTCATGCAGAACGTCTCCGTGCGGGCCTTCGACTTCTACAGCGATCTGCTCGGTGTTCCCGTTCACCCGGTATGTCGGGCGATGTTCGAGCGATACGGCCACCTGGGCGCGATGGACGTGGTGGCCAACCTGGATGCCCTGCTCAAGTCGCCCGACGTCAGCACGGGCGACCGGGTACTCGTGCTGAACAACAGCGCTTCGGCGGCCTGGTCCGTCTCCCTCTGGCGCGTCTGAACCCCGTTCCGACATCGAGCAATGAGGTTGTCTTGGACTTCTCTGTCACTCCAGAACAGCGACGCCTGGTAGGGGAGACCCGCTCCTTCGCCGACAGGTTGGAGGAGCTCTCGGACGCTCGCGATGAGGGAGTCTTCAACAAGGCGGCGTGGGAGACGTGCGCGGCTCACGGCGTGCTGGGCTGGCTGACCCCCACCGACCACGGCGGCGCCGGGCACGATCCGGTCTCCGTGGCCCTGATGCTGGAGGCTCTGGGGCTGGGCTGCTCGGACAGCGGGCTGCTGTTCGCGGTCAACAACCACCTGTTCTCCTGCACCACGTACGTCATCGACCACGGCTCGGCGCAGCAGCGGGCCGAGTGGCTGCCGCGCCTGGCGAAGGGCACGGCCATCGGAGCCCACGCCCTCACCGAGACAGAGGCCGGCTCGGACATTCTCGCGCTGACCACACGAGCGCGCCGCGAGGACGACCACTTCGTCCTCGACGGCCGCAAGACCTACATCAGCAACGCCCCCATCGCCGATCTGTTCGTCGTCTTCGCCCGCACGGACGGCGAGGCGGGCGCCTCGGACGGCATCAGCGCCTTCCTGGTCCCGGGAGACCAGCCGGGGCTGTCGGTGCGCCCGCTGGCGAAAATGGGGCTCGGTGGTACGCCGATGGGCGAAGTGACCTTCTCCGGCTGTGTCCTGCCCGGCAGTGCGCTGCTCGGCCCTCTCGGCAAGGCGTACCAGATCTTCCAGACCGGGCTTGTCTGGGAGCGCGGATTCATGTTCGCCACCCAGGTGGGCGCGCTGCGCCGGCTGCTCGATCAGACAGTGTCGCACTGCAACCGGCGCCGCCAGTTCGGCCGGCCGATCGCTGCCAACCAGGCGGTGAGTCACCGGATCGCCGATGCCCAGCTCCACGCGGAACTCGCCCGTCTGCTGCTGTACAAGCTGGCCTGGCGCGTCAAGGAGGAACACGTGCCGATCAAAGAGGCGTGCATGCTCAAACTCCTGGTGAGCGAGGCGCTGAAGAGTGCCTCACTCGACCTGCTGCAGTTTCAGGGAGCGGCCGGTTTCCTCGCGGGGTCGGCGGCGGAGCGGCAGGTCCGCGACAGCCTGGCGACCAGCATCTACGCGGGAACCTCGGAGATCCAGCGATCGGCGATCGCCGCGATGTCCGGGCTCGTCCTGGACGGGACCCTCTCATGACGGCGCACGAGCTGCGCCTCGAACCCCCGCTCACCGAGCAGGCGCAGATCGAGGAACTACGGCGGCAGACGTTCTTCATCTCCGAGCAGATCCACGATTTCACCATCCGGTACGAGGACGGACACGCCGCTGTCGCACTGACCGTCGAGACGCCGGAGGAATGCGACCCGGTCCGGCTCCAGGGGCTCGTCGACGCATTCGTGGACCGGGAGATCCGGCCCCTCCGGGGACTGCCGAAGAACCGGCTCTGGGTCTCCCCCGGGATCCGGCCACCCTGCGCTACCACCGGTTCGACGCGCTCGCCCGCGCTGGTCTGATCACGGAGGTGCAGCCCGGCCAGGTCGTCCTCGCCGACGGCGCGATCCGCCTGTACCGCGCTCTGGACGAGGCCGTGGTGTCGCGGGTCACATCGTCGTTCGAGGCGGTGGAGCACCAGTATCCGGTGACCTTGCCGCTCACCGTGCTGCAGCGCAGCGGGTACTTCGGGTCGTTTCCGCAGCACGTCTACTTCGCCTCCCGGCTGAAGGGCGAGCTGCCTGTCTACGAGGGCCTGGCACGTGCGAGCGGAAGCCCCGACCTCGGCCGGTTGCTGCTCGGCAGCGCCGCCACCGTCGAGAAGGTGCTGCCGCCCACGATGTGCTACCACACCTTCGCCAGGTTCGCCGACTCCAGCGTTCCGAGCACGCTGACGTGTGTCACCAGCCGGGGCTCGGCCTTCCGCCACGAATCCCGCTACCACCGCACGGCCGAGCGGCTGAGCGACTTCACCATCAGGGAGACCGTCTTCCTGGGCGCGCCGGAGCGGGTCGAACAGGCGCTGGCCGTCCTGCGTGCCGACCTGCTGGCGCTGGCCGAAGAGCTCGGGCTCGCAGGCTGGTGCGAGCAGGCCCACGACCCCTTCTTCGCCTCGGGGGCCGACGCGAATCGTGCTGACACGCAGCTCATGCTCGACCTGAAGCACGAGCTCAGGGTCAACGTCACCGCGACGGACTCGCTGGCCGTCGCGTCCTTCAACGTGCACAAGACCCACTTCACGGACGCGTTCGGGATCCGCGGTCACGGCCTCGACGAGCCCGTGCACTCCGCCTGCGTGGGCGTCGGCCTGGAACGGCTGGTCTATGCCGTGCTGAGCCAGTACGGACCGGATGAGCGAAGGTGGCCCGGCCCCCTCCGGGCCGCCGGAAGGGAACACGTATGACGAGCACGTCGACCGGTCATCGGGTGGCTGTCGTCGGTGCCGGGACCATGGGAATAGGGGCCGCGCACGCCTTCGCCCTCGCCGGGATGGACGTTCTTCTTCTGGACAAGAGCACGCAGGCACTCGACACGGCGCTCCGCCAGATCAACACCAACGTGCGCCTGTACGGGTTGATCGACCCGCGGCTCAGCGCCGGCGCGGAGGTGCTGGACCGCGTCAGGGTCGGCACCGATCTCGCCGAGGCACGCGACAGCGACTGGCTGATCGAGAACGTCACCGAGAACCACGATGTCAAGAGGGAGGTTCTGGGTCTCCTCGACGGCGTCTGCAGGCCCGGGGTGCCCATCGGCGCCAACACGTCGGCGATCCCCATCGGCGTGCTGGCCTCGTACACCGAGCACCCGGAGCGCGTCATCGGGGTGCACCTGATGAACCCGGTGCCGCTCAAGAACGTCGTGGAGGTCATCCCGAGCGTCCACACCTCGGCGGCGACGCTCACCCTCATGAGGGAGTGCCTGGGCCGGGCGGGCAAGACGACCGTGACGGTCAACGACTCGCCCGGCTTCGTGACGAACCGCATCGCGATGCTGATGGTGAACGAAGCGGTGCACTTGCTGGCCGAGGGCGTCGCCGACCCCGCGAGCATCGACAGGCTCATGCGGGGCTGCCTGGGCCACCAGATGGGCCCTCTTGAAACCGCGGATCTCATCGGCCTGGACACGGTGCTGTATTCCCTCGAGGTGCTGTCGGCCCATCGCGACGAAGACAAATTCGCGCCGGCCCGGCTGCTGCGCGAATACGTGGCGTCCGGACGGCTCGGACGCAAGTCCGGAGAAGGCTTCTACTCCTACACCTCCTAGAAAGGGGCGGCCATGAGGGACACCGTGAAGAGCTTCCTGCGCGAACGCGGCGCGGCGCCCGAGCTACGGGACGACGACGACCTGTTCGACGTCGGCGGGCTGAGCTCGATGGCGGCACTGCAGATCGTGGCATGGATCGAGGACACCTTCGACATCGTGATCAAGGCCGCAGATCTCCATCTGGGCAATTTCCGCACCATCGACGCCATCTGCTCCTACATCGAGCGGCACACACCGTCCCTGAGCGGCACGGGCGGCGAGGCCGAGTAAGGCCGTCGGCGCGAAGACCAGCATTCATGGCCACCAGGAGGTGAACACACGTGAGCAAATTCGACCGCTTGTCACAGGCCCAGGCCGTTGTTCAGGCAGCCGAGCACCGCGAGTTCTTCCTGAACGACGCGAGGCTGCCACTGGTCGTGGAAGTGGATCCAGACCTGGATCTGGGCCACTGGGTGACCCAGCACAAACCGCGTCTCAGGCGGCAACTGTCCGAGTACGGCGCGCTCCTGTTCCGCGGCCTGAAGCGGTCGTCGTTCGAGAAGGTCTTCACCGGGCTCGCGGATCAGGCGGTGGACTATCGCGGTGGCGCCGCGATCCGGAGCCGGGTCGACTCGGGAACCTACACGGCGAGCGAATATCCGGAATCCCTGGACATTCGCCTGCACAGCGAGTTCTGCTACTCCAACGACTGGCCGATGTTGCTGTTCTTCTTCTGCGACATCGCTCCCCGCGACCGTGGTCAGACGCCCATCGTCGACAACCGGAAGGTCATGCGGCTGCTGCCGGACGACGTCGTCCGCCAGTTCCGCGAGCGCGGGCTCCTCTACATGCGCGGGTACGGCTACAACCGCACCTGGCAGCGCTCCTACGAGACCGACAGCAGGGCCGAGGTGGAGGAGATCTGTGCCCGCGAGGGCCGGCGCTGCGAGTGGCGGGAGAACGACCAACTGCGCACCTTCGAGCGCCGGGAGGCCGTCGCGCGACACCCCGGCACGGGCGAGGAGGTGTGGTTCAACTTCGCGCACGGCTTTCACATCTCCCGCATGGACGACGACATCCGCGCCGCGCTGTCCACCTCGGACGACGACTCGGACGAGGCGCTGTGGCCGAACAACGTCTACTGGGGCGACGGCGAGGAGATCGACGGAGACGTGATCGCCACGGTCAACGAGATCGTCGAGGAGCAGGCCGTGCAGTTCGACTGGCAGGAGGGGGATCTCCTCGTGGTCGACAACATGATCTGTGGCCACGGGCGGCGCCCGTACTCCGGTGAGCGCAGGATCCTGCTCAAGATGGCGGACTCGTTCCTGCAGGGGAGGACGGCCGATGCGTGAGGACCAGGACCGGCCAGAGGCGGACGACCGGGACGGAACAGCCACGCTGCTGCCGCTCGTGCCCACGCAGCAATCCCTCCTGCACTACGCCGAGCGGCCGTTCCTGCTCACTCTGGAGGCCCCCGAGCGCCCATCGGCCATCGCGGACCGGCTGCGACGTGTTCTGGAGGACGTGCCCGCCCTGCGCATGAGGCTGCGCGAGGTGCCAGGGATGCGCGCGCCGCGGCAGGCGCCGGACACGGTCCGCATGCACAACGGTCCCCAGGACGTCGTCGAGATCGCCTCGGGCGCGCTCACGCTCGGGCTGGAGCCGTCGAGCTCCGGCTCCCGGCTGCGCCTGACCGGAGACTGGGGGATGGTCGACCCGATCTCCCTGCGGGCGCTCGTCGCGGCGGCGGCCGGTGGGCAGGCACCGGACGCCGATCAATCCGAGCGGTTCGCCGCCATCGTCACCGCCTACGCGCAGATGGCCAAGGAGGGTGAACTCACGGAGGAGGACGCCTACTGGCGGCGGGTGCCCAGCCGTTCCGGACACGACCCGCTCCACCTGGCTGAGGCTGCGGACGGTGCGTCCCGACCGCGCATCGCCGTCCTGGAACTCGATTCGGACATCGGGTCGAGTCTGTCCTCGGTCGCCCAGAAGTGGGAGGTCGCCGCGGACGACGTCGCCTATCTCGCGCTGTCGGCGGTGCTCTGCCGGCTCTCCGCGGAACCGCTGCTCGGCCGCGTGTGCGACGCGCGGCCGACCCTCGGCCTGGAAGGTCACATCGGCGCGTTCAGCCAGATCCTGCCGGACGTGCCCGAGCTCGCCCCCGAGCAGCCGCTGCGGGATGCCATCCGCAGCCAGTCCGAACGGCTGGCCGGACACGTGGCGATGGCCGGAGGCGCCGCCCTGCACTCCGCGGGCCCGCGCCCGGCGCTCGTCTTCGAGCCCGGTGACGGCTGGCGGCTCCCTCCGGGATGGCGCTCGGAGGAGTGGTGCCTGGGCGTTCATCAGGCGGTCACGCTGCGGCTCGCATCCCGCGACGGCCGCCCCGTCCTGGAAGCCGGATCCCTGCACGCCCGGACGGGGGAGCGACTCCAAGCACTCCTCGAGGCCTGGCACAACGCTCTGACGGCGATCCTCGCCGACCCGGACGGCACGTGCGGCCAGACCACCCTGCTCTCTCCCGCGCGGACCGCCGTGCTGCGAGAGACGCTCGACGTTCCCGTGAGCGGCAAGCCCGGCGACCTCTGCGCACTGGTGCACGAGCACGCCGCGCAGGGGCCGGAGAAGGTCGCGTTCGCCGCCGGGACCCGGCGCGTCACCCGGCGGGAGCTCCGGCAGCGCATCGCGCGCACCGTCACGGCACTGGGCGACACACCGCCCGGATCGGTCGTCGGCGTGCTCGCGGACAACAGCCTGGACCTGCTCGTGGGCTGGTTGTCGGTGTTGTGGCTCAACGCGACGGTCCTGCCGTTGTCGCCCGAGGAACCGCGGAAGAGACTCAAGGACGCCCTGGAGAACACGAAGGCGGCAATCCTCCTGCACCAGGGTGGCCTCGCCGAGATCGCCGCGGCGCTCCACCCCCGTGCGATCGACCTCTCGCAGGGGCCGGACGGTTCCGCGAGGCCGCCGGAGCGCTGCCGGCCGGACGACCTGGCGTACCTCATGCGTACGTCGGGCTCGACGGGCACGCCGAAGATCGTCGCGGTCACCCGCGGCAATCTCGACAACTACCTTGACGGGATCGCCCGGGACCTGCACATCGGCGAGCGGGTCATGCCCTGGGTGGCGGCCCCCATCTTCGACGCCGGGCTCAAGCAGTTCCTCGGCCCCCAGTACGCCGGCGGCACGACAACGCTCCTGGACGTGCAGCGTACGGATCTGGGCGGCGTCGCCGAGGAACTCGCCGCCTACGAGACGGCCTTCGATCTCAACTGCGTGCCGAGCTACTGGTCCGCCCTGCTCGACGAATTCGCGGCAGAGGCGGAGCCGCCCCTCGCCCGGCTGCTGCTCGGCGGCGAGCCGGTCTCGCCGCGGCTCCTCGAGCGGACCGCCGAGCGGTTCCCCCACACCGAGGTGTGGAACCTGTACGGGCCGACGGAGGCCACCGCCACCGCCACCGCGGGCCGGGTGGCTCCGGACCGCGCGATCGACGTCGGGGCGGGCGTGGCGGGCGCCCACGTGGTCGTCGCGGATCGGTGGGCGTCCCCGTTGCCCGAGGGGTTTCCCGGTGAAGTGTGGCTGGCAGGGCCCGGTGTCGCCCGGGGCTACCTGGAGGACGGCGTCGTCGTCCCGTTCGGGACCATGAGCGTGGGCGGCCGGGAGATTCCCGCCTATCGTACGGGTGACCTGGGATTGCTTTCCGGTGGACGCCTTCGTCTCAGCGGCAGGAAGGACCGGCAGGTCAAGATCCGCGGGTGGCGGGTGGACCCGCAGGAGCTCGAGATGGTCGCCGAGAGGCTCACCGGCACCCGTGCCACGGTGCTGGTGAGCGACCGCGGTGAGGCGGCGCTGCACCTGTTCTACACCGGCGCGATCGCGAGCGAGGAGATGACCGCCCATCTGCGGCGAGAACTGCCGGCGGCCTTCATGCCGACGGTGACGCGGGTGGCGGCCTTCCCCCATACGCCCACGGGCAAGCTCGACGAGCAGCGGCTGCTGACCATGATGGAGCACGCCGCCCAGGTCGACCCTGAGCGGGACTATTCGCCGGCAGAGCGCGTGGTGGCACGCGTCTGGCTGGAACTGCTGGGAACGGACTGGCCCAGCCCGGAGGCCGACTTCTTCACCGTGGGGGGTCACTCGCTGGCGCTGGCGCGGGTGGTGAGCATTCTGCGCGCGGAGGGTCATGACCGGCTCACGCTCAAGGCCGCCGTGCGCGATCCCACCATCAAGGCGATGGCCCGGCTCCTCGACACGCCCGGGTCATGACCTTCGGCGAGCAGGAGGGGAACCTCCACACCCTGGTCTGCGACGGCCCTGCGGCGCTGGCGTTCGTCCACCCCGCGAGCGGAATGGCCTCGGCGTTCCGGCGGCTGCCGCCGTACCTGCCGGGCGGCTTTTCCCTGCTGGCCTTCGAGAACGCCCAGCCGGACGACGACACGCCCTGTTCGGTGGCGGCCCTGTCGGAGGTGTACGCCGATCAGTTGCTGCGGCAGCCGTTCGGCGACGTCGTCCTGGCCGGGTGGTCCTTCGGCGGCACCGTCGCGGTGGAGCTGGCCGTGCGACTGGAGGCGGCGGGCCGCACCGTGTCAGGGGTCATCCTGATCGACTCCGCTCCTCCCGAGGTGCTGGCGCGTACGGAGCGGACGCGGAGCAAGGAGCTGGCAGGGCTCTTCGAGCTCTCGGCGGAGGACGAGCGGGCCATCGCGTCGGCTTCCTCTCCTGAGGAGTCGTGGGACCTGGTGCTGCGCGTCCTGCGCGAGCGGCATCGGCTCCCGTCGCTGACCATGGACGATCTCCAGCCGTTCCTTTCCGCCTACTCCTGGCATCTGGCAGCGATCCGGGCTCCTTGGTCGCCGCCTGCCCGGCTGGGGTGCCCGGTCGTCCAGATACGGGCGGAGGACGAGACCGGCTGGGGGAACCTGCCGGGCGACCTGGGGTGGGCGGAGACGCTGAACGGCACGGTTCACGTCGCCGGGACTCCGGGCGATCACTACAACCTGCTCAGCGCGGAGAACGTCCCCTTCTTCGCACGCGTGTTGATGACCTGCCTGAAACGTCTGGATTGGCCGAAGTGAGCCCCGAGGACGACATCATGGATCCCATTCTTTCCAGCTTTCCTCCGAACAGTGTGGCCATCGTCGGCATGGCGGTGAGAGCCCCGTCGGCGCCGGATCTCGAGTCCTTCTGGGCCGTCTGTGAGGCCGGTGGGGAGGCGACGACGTCATGGGCGCCCGCGGCGGGGCAACCGTCGCGGGTCACCACAGCCGGACTGCTTCCCGACGTCGACCTCTTCGACGCCGCGGCGTTCGGACTGAGCCCCGCGGAGGCGGAGATCCTCGATCCCCAGCACCGCGTCTTCCTCGAACTGTGCTGGCAGGCGCTCGACCAGGCCGGAGTGGCACCCGACCCCGACCTGCTGGCCGGCGTGTACGCCGCCGCGGCGCCCAGCAGCTACCGGGTGCGGCCCGCCGGGTCCGAGGCCGCCCGCTACCAGGTGCTGACCAGCAACGAGCCCGACTTCCTGGCCACTCGCGTCAGTTACCTGCTGAACCTGCAGGGCGAAGCGATCAACGTGCAGACCGGCTGTTCCTCTTCGCTCGTCGCCGTGCACCTCGCCGTCGAGAGCCTGCTGGCGGGCAACGTCGACGTCGCCCTCGCCGGCGGCGTGACGGTCAACCTGGACCTGGAGAACGGGTACGTCTTCGAAGAAGGAATGATCTCCGCACCCGACGGCGTCTGCCGGCCCTTCGACGTTGCCGCCAACGGCGCGGTTCCCGGCAACGGCGCGGGTGTCGTCGTCCTGCAGCGGCTCCAGGACGCCTGGGAGCAGCGCCGGATCATCCACGCCGTCATCCGCGCGTCGGCGGTCAACAACGACGGAGCCGGCAAGTCCAGCTTTCTCGCCCCCAGCCGCCGGGGACAGGCCGACGCCCTGCTCACGGCCATGGCGCGAGCACAGGTGCCGGCCGAGAGCATCGGCTATCTGGAGACCCATGGCACCGGCACCCGGCTGGGCGACGCCATCGAGCTGGCCGCGGCTCAGGACGCCTTCGGCGCGCTCACCCGCGCGACCGGGTTCTGCGCGATCGGGTCGCTGAAGGCCAACTTCGGTCACCTCGACCGGGCGGCAGGCATCGTCGGCCTGATCAAGGCCGCGTTGTGCGTGCAGCGAGGGGTCCAGCCGCCGCTACGGAACTTCGTCGCGCCGCCCCCCGACTTTCCCGCGCACACGTCCGCCTTCACGTTCCCGGTCAACGCCCGGCCGTGGACCGCCGCCGTTCGCCGCGCGGGCGTCAGCTCGTTCGGTGTCGGCGGGACGAACGCCCACGTCGTCGTCGAGCAGGCGCCCGCCACGAGGCCGGTGCGGCGGCCGGCCGCCGGTGCACCGGCGGCTCTTCCCCTGTCAGCACCCAAGGCGTCGGCACTCCCGCCGCTGGAGAGACGCGTTCTCGATCACATCGGCGCCGCCGGTCCCGACCTCGACGTGCTGCACACGCTCGCTCGGGGGAGGCGTCACCACCCCTGGCGGTCGGTGATCGTCCAGGACGGCGGCGTGAACCTGCGTGTGTCCGGCGCACCTGACCAGGTGCGCGGAGAGCTCACCGTGGCCCTTCCGGCGATGGGAGAACCTCTGCGACGGGACTTCGGCGAGCTCCTCGACCGCTACCCGGTCGCCCGCGCGGCCTGGGAGAAGGTCGCCGAGGCCGCGCGGGTCGCCCCGGACGCCATGACACGCGACGCGGACACCCCCCGGCTGCGGGCCGTCGCACGCCTCGGGATCGGCCTCGCCTTCGCCAGGCTGCTGGAGTCGTTCGGCATCCACGTCACCTCCTTCCGCGGTCTGCCGGGTGACCCGCTGCCGCTGCTGCTTCGCGGTGACATCGACCTCGATCGATGCGTGGACGCCGTCCTCGGCACGCCGGGCACGGCCGCCGCCCGCGTCGCGGATCAGCCCTACGGCGAGGGCTACGTCCTCGACCTCGGCAGCGGTGCGGAGACGACCGGGGAACTCACGCTGACGGCCACCATGTCGCATCCCGGCGGCTGCCTGCCGGGGTTGCTCGCGGACGTCGCGACCTTGTGGGTCGCCGGGCACGACGTCGACTGGGACGCGGTGAACGGGTCGGCGGAAGGGGCGATCGCCGTCCTGCCCGCCTACCCCTTCGAACGGCAGTCGTACTGGGTGCACGACCTCGACGAGGACGACGCGCCCCGTGCCAGGTTCGGCCGCTGTGTCCTGGAGGAGGCGCATTGGGTGCCGAGACCGGAGACCCGAGCGGACCGCCCCCTCATACCGGCGGAGGTGCGGGTGGTCGGCGACGGCCCGCTCGCGCGGGCCCTGCGGGACCACGTCGCCGCGATCGACGTCACCGGACGGGACACGTCGGGAAACGCGGTGGTCGTGGTGCAGGCGGATCCCGCGGAGCGGGAGGACTTCGCCTTGTCCTCGTGGCTGCGGGACACGCTGCTCGACCCCGCGCGAGCGCTACGCGCCGACACCTCTGCCCTCGTGCTGGTCACCCGGGGCGCCTTCGCGGTGCTGCCCGGCGAACTGCCCGATCCGTACGCCTGCGGCCTGCTCGGAGTGGCCAGATGCGCCCCTCATGAGATCCTCGGCCTCCAGTCGTCGATTCTCGACCTGGACCCGCACGGCGGGGCGAGCGTCCAGGCCGAGGCCGACCGGATCCTCCGGCACCTGGCGGCTCGCCACCAGGAGGACCGGGCCTGGCGCGGGAGATCGGCGTATCAACGCACCTTCCGGTCCGTGCAGGCCGTGAATCCGAGTCTGCTGCGCCGTGGCGGCACGTATCTCGTGCTCGGCGGCACGGGAAACCTCGGGATCGGCCTCGCCGAGGCGATCTGCGAGCAGACCCGGGCGCGTGTCGTGCTGGCGGGGCGGAGTGCGCGCGCGCCCAAGGCGCCGGCCGTGGTGGCCGCCGAACGGCGCATCCAGGAGTCCGGCTCACGCGTCGAGTGGGTCACGGCGGACTGCACGGACCGAGAGGACCTCAAGCGGCTGCTCAAGGAGGTCGCCGACGGCGAAGGCCGCATCGACGGCATCTTCCACCTGGCGGGGGACACGCACAGGGAGAGTTTCCAGGACCTGGCCACGGTGTCCGCCGAGGCCGCCCTGGCCACCGTCGAGGCGAAGGTGCTCGGCGCCCGGTACCTCGCCGATGAACTCGTGCACGTCGACCACGACTTCGTGGCCATGTACTCGTCCCTGTCCGTGGTCACCGGCGCTCGCGCCTTCGCCCCGTACGTCAGCGCGAACGCCTTCCTGGACGCGCTGGCCCAGGTGGAGACCGCCCGGACGGCCCGCCCGTGGATCTCGATCCAGTGGGATGGCTGGTCGCACGACGGCCGGCCGAGCGCTCGCGGGCTGAGCAGGGAGGAAGGAGCGCGGCTGCTGCAGGCCAGCCTGTGCACGCGGTCGAGCGTGGTCGCGCCGGCCACCGAGCGGGTCGAGGACCGTCTCCGGACCATCCGCCGGGACCTGCTCGCCGTGGCGAGCAGTCTCGTCGAGCACGACGGCGGCCCGGACCACTCTGATGCGCTCGAGGCGACGCTGGCCGCGACCCGGGCTGTCACCGGGCACGCCGGCGTGACGGCCGATGAGACCTTCCTCGCCATCGGGATGGACTCTTTGCAGATGATGCGGCTCGCGGCCCGGCTGCGTCCGCGTCTGCGGGAGGAGGTCACGCTGGCGCAGCTCGTGGCCTGCCGTACGCCCCGGCAGGCCAGCGCCCTGCTGACGGCCGCGCAGCCCACGCCGGGCTCCGGCGGGCCGTCGGGCGCCGACCTCGACCGCGGCGCTCTGTCCACGATGCAGGAGCGCCTGTTCTACGAGAACCAGCTCGGCGGCGGCACCGACGCCTACAACGTGCCGTTCGGCTGGACGGTGCACCGGACGGTCTCGGAGCAGGACCTGCGGGCGGCCGTGGAGGCCGTCCTGGACGAGCATGCCTCGCTTCGCGCGGCCTTCCGCACCGACCGGGCGGGCATCACCCGGCGAACCACGATCCCGGTGTCCGCCGTGCCCGTCACCGTGCACGTGGCGGACGGCGAGCCGGGCGATCTCGTCCAGGAGTTCGTCTCCCGGCCGTTCGACCTGGCGGCGGCCTCGACCCGGGTCCTGCTCCGGGGCGACGGCGAACGCTGGCGAGTCGTCTTCGTCTGCCACCACATCTCCGTCGACGCATGGTCCACCGATCTCATCGCCGGATCACTCTCGGCGCGGCTCTCAGGCGGGCACGGCACCCCCGCCGCGGGCGACTACGGTGACTACGTCGCCTGGGAACAGGCGTTCCGCCGCAGCGGTGACCATGCGCGGCAGCTGGGCTTCTGGCGCGAGACCCTTCGTGCGGCCGTCCCCACCCTGCCGCCCGCCGACGAGGGGGACGACGACACACGGGACGGCGTCGGCCAGGTCACCCGTTCCGTGCGGCCGGCCGCCCTGGTCGGCCTTCAGGAGATTCTCGCGATCGAAGGGGCGACGCTGTTCGCCGCCGCCCTGTCCGCACTCGCCGCCGCACTGTGCCGCTGGTGCCGCACCGACGAGGTGGTGATCGCCACCAACGTCTCCAAGCGCCCGCTTCCGCAGCATGAGAGCATCGTCGGGCTGCTGGTGGACCCGGTGCTGCTCCGGCTGAGGTCGCGGCAGCGGATCTCGTTCGGGGAGAACCTGGCGGAGACGCGGCAACGGCTGGTGGACGCGATGGGCAACGCCGACATCCCGTTCCTGGACGTACTTCCGGTCGTGCAACGCCACCCGGACGCGCGTTCCGCGGCCTTCAGCGTCATCGCGACCATGTTCGACGGCCAGGACGGTGACGCGCTGCTGGAGCCGCTCGACCTCCGGCCGCCTGCCACGGCGAAGTTTCCCCTCGCCGTGGAGTTCCAGGTGGCAGACGGCGAACTCCGGATCCGGGCCCTCTTCGACCGCGGGTCGTATCGGGAGACGACCATCGTGACCGTCCTGGAGGACATGACGCGATATCTCAACACTTTCGCGGCGGCGGGGCCCGGCGGAACGGTTCCCCGCAACGTCGCGTCCACCGGTGAACGTCTCGCAGCACGGCTGACCTCCCCGTCGGCGACGAAGGCGAGCAGACAGCGAGGGATCCCCTGTGAACACTCCCCGTAGGCGGCAGAGGCTGCTGGAAACGATCCTCGACCACTCGCGAACCCGGCCGGCCGCGCAGGCGCTGGTCACGCCGGCCCGCTCCTGGACGTACCGCGAACTCGAACGCGATGCCCACGCTCTGGCGGACCGGCTCGCGACCGCGGGGATCCGCCCCGGCGATCTGCTGGGCATCCTCGGCGGACAGCACGGCACCACGGTCGTCTCCATGATCGGGGTTCTGGCGGCGGGCGCCGGTTTCTGCAGGATCGACCCTTCGCTGTCCGCCCGCCGGCGCGATCTCATGCTGCAAGAACTCGGCAGCCCAGTGGTCCTGGACGCGGATCAGGGTCGGTTGATCCCCTGCCCTCAGGTGGCCCCCAAGCCCCGCGCCGCCGCACCGGACGCCGACTCCGGCGCCGCACTCGTGTACGCGATGTTCACCTCGGGATCCACGGGCCGGCCCAAGGGCGTACTCGTCGACGAGGACAGCCTGCTCAACATGCTGGCCTCCTTCCACGACCTGGCTCCGTGCGACGAAGGCTTCAGAGGCTCACTGCTGGCTCCGCTGAGTTTCGACGTGTCCATGTGGGAGGTCTTCTCGGCCCTTGCCTACGGGGGCACCCTCGTGGTGCCGCCCGAGACGGCCGTCCTCGACGCGGGGGAACTGTGGAGATTCCTGGTCCGCGAACGCGTGCACAGCGCCTATGTGCCACCGGCCCTGTTGACCGGCCTGGTCGCGGAGGCCGAGCGGCAGCCGGCGGCGCTGGAGAGAATGCTGGTGGGTGTGGAGCCGATTCCCCGGCGGCTGCTGGGCCGCCTGCTCGACACCCAGCCCCGGCTGCGGATCGTGAACGGCTACGGCCCCACGGAGACGACCGTCACGGCGACGCTCCACCTGGTCGAGCGGTCCGGCTCCCACCGGCGCGTGCCCATCGGACGGCCGGTCGCCGGCACCGTCGTCCGGCTGCTCGACGAGAGCGGGGCGGAGGTCGCCCCGGGGGAGATCGGCGAGATCGTCGTGTCAGGAGCCGCGGTCGCCCGGGGCTACCTGGGAGCCGACCAAGGCGGCTTCACCGTGCTGCACGGGATGAGAACGTATCGGACGGGCGACTACGGCAGGCTGGCCGAGCAGGGCCTGCTGGAGTTCGTGGGCCGCCGTGATCAGCAGGTCAAGATCGACGGGTTCCGCGTCGAGCCTGCCGAGACCGAACTCGCGATGACGGAGCACCCGCTCGTCCGGCGTGCCGTGGCCTTCACGACGGAGACCGCCGGCGGCAAGCACAGGCTCGTCTGCGCCGTGGAAGCCTCGGGACCCGTCGACGAGGCCGCGCTGCTCGCATTCGTCAGCGAGCGGCTGCCGCGGCATCTGTCGCCCAGCCGGGTGCTCGTCGTCTCCGCATGGCCGCTGTCCGCGAACGGCAAGGTCGATGTCGCGGCGCTCTCTTCGCTGGTCGGAACCCGTCCCGCCGATCTGCCGTACACGCCGCCGGAGACACCGGAGGCCAGGCAGGTGGCCGCGGTGTGGGCCGAACAGCTCGACGTGGACCGGATCGGCGTCGACGACGAGTTCCAGCGGCTCGGCGGCACGTCCACCGACGCGGTGCAGCTGGCCACGCGGCTGCGGAGCATGGGCGTTCCCGTCACCGGCGGGGCGATCCTGCGACGCAGGACTATCCGCGCACTCCTGGCCGAGCCCGTGCGGGCCTCGGCCGGCACACCGTCCGAACGCGTCTCGGGCGAGCACCCGGCCACGATGGAGCAGGCGGGTGTGTGGGCCTGGCGTGAGCTGCATCCGTCGTCGTCGCTGACCACCGTGCTCTTCACCATGGAGATCGAGGGCCCGGTCGACGGCGCTCGCTTCGCGGAGGCCCTCTCGGTGGTGGTGGCACGTCACGCGTCGCTGCGCACCACGTTCTTCATGGACGACACCGGTCGGCTCGGGCAGCGGGTCGCCGAGGCGGCGTGCGGCGCTCTCTCGCTTCGCCGGGTCGAGAGCCGCGAGTCGGCGAGCCTGCGGGTCGCGCGGCTCGGCGAGCGTCGCTTCGACCTCAGGACGGAGTGCTGGGCGGCGGAACTGCTCCAGGGCCCCGACACGGCCGTCTTCGCGTTCGCCGCCGATCACACCGTCTTCGACGGCGAGTCGGCGGCCATTCTCCAGTCAGAGCTGGCCCGCGCCTACGACGGCAGCCTGCCGCGCGAAGAGGTGCCAGGTCCGGCGGTCCTGCGACCCGGCCGGGACGGCGGCGGGCAGGCGCGGGCCGAGACGGAGGCGTATTGGCGGGAGCGGCTGTCGGCCGCCGACCTGACGCGTTCCGCGCTTCCCGGCCGATTCGACGCCGACGTCACGCAGAGCCGGCCCGTACGCCAGGAGTCCTTCTCCTTCACCATCGCGGCCGAGGCGCTCACCGGCCTCAGGGAGCTGTCGCGCACGACGGGCGCGACACCGATGACCGTGTTCCTGTCGGGGCTCAAGGCCCTGTCCCGGCTGCGGGCCGGCACCCCGGCCAACACCGTGTGCCTGGCCCGGTCACGGCGCGAGGAAGCAGGCGCGGTGGACGGGATGGGACTGTACGTGACCCTGCTGCCGATCAACGACGAGCTTCCCCTGTCCGGCCTGAAACAGCTGACGTTCAGGTCCTACGTGGAGCAGGTGGCGGCGACGACCGCCGAAGCGCTTGATCACGCCACGCTCGGCTACGAGGAGATCCTGCATACGCTGCCGGGCCGCACCCAGAATGGATCGCCCGGGATCGTCCTGGTGGAAGAGGTGACGCCGGAGCCGGTCGACACCGGCGAGATCCGATTCCTCCCTTGTGCCGAGCGGTATCCCACGAACACGATGTACGACCTGACCGTGTTCGTGCGCCGTGCGCCCGGTACGGCGGCCGGCTGGGAGGTCACGGTGGTGGGCGACTCCAGTGCCTGCCTGGACGGTGCGGTGAGGACCTTCGCCGACGCCTTGTCCGCGTTCCTGCGATCGGCCCTGGAAGAGCCCGACGAGCCCATCGACGCCCTGCCCTACCTGACCCCGGCGGAACGCGCCCTGGTGCTCGCATCGGCACAGAGCGCCGAGCCGACGGGCACGCGGAGCCTGGTCGAGGCGGTCGCAGGCTGGGTCGGCCGGCGGCCCGGGAAGACGGCGGTCGAACATGACGGCCGGGCGACGACCTACGCCGAACTCTGGCAGCGAGCGCAGGACATCGCCGTGACGCTGCAGCCGGTCCCGCCGACTCCGGGGATCGCCGTGGTGCTCGCCAAGAGCCCGGACCTGGTCGCGACGTTTCTCGCCTGTCTCCTGGCCAGGCACGCGTACCTGCCGTTGACGCCGGAGCACGCGACGACGCGGCTGCCCGCGCTGGTCCGCAACAACGGGATCCGGATGTGCGTCACGTCCGCCGCGCTGGCGCGCGACCTGGATCTCGACGGTTGTGAGGTCGTCATCGTCGACGACATCGCGCCGGGTTCTCCCGCCGGAGCCGCCGATCCCGGCCGCGCACGCTCCGACGACGCGCCGGCGTACATCATGCCGACGTCGGGCAGCACCGGTCCGGCCAAGCTCGTGCAGGTGTCGCAGGCCGCCATCTGCGCTCTCGTGCTGGGACGACGTACGTTGCCCATCGACGAGCACGACCGTCTGATGCTGGTGACCAACTCGTCCTTCGACCCCGCCGCGTGGGAGCTGTGGGGCGCGCTGGCGAACGGCGCCACCCTCGTCGCTCCCACCGAGCAGGAGCTCGCCACCCCGGAGGCGCTGGGCCGCGCGCTGCTCGACCACGAGATCACCGTGGGCTTCATCGCCACGACGTTGTTCGCCCAGTTGCTCTCCGCGGGTCTGCCCAAGCTGAAGCTCATGCGGCATCTCGTCGTCGGCGGTGAGGCCGTGCCGGCTCAGCACTTCAGGCGGGCGGCGGCGTCCGTGCCGCCGGAGAGCCTGGTCAACGGCTATGGTCCGACCGAGAACACGGTCTACTCGTGCTGCTACCGGTACGACCCGGCCCACGGGTACGAGCGGAAGCTGCCCATCGGCCCGCCTCGTGACGGCTCAGGTGCGGTGGTCCTGGCCGACGGGCTGCACCCGGTGGCGCCGGGGATGCCCGGCGAGCTCATCGTCACGGGGAGCGGGCTCGCCGACGGGTATGTCGGGGACGAGACACTGACCTCTGCGCGTTTCATCTCGCTGCCCCAGGAGTACGGCCGCCGTGGATATCGCACGGGTGACGGGGCCCGGCTGCTGCCGTCGGGCGACTTCGACTACCTGGGCAGGCTCGACCGCCAGCTCAAGGTCAGGGGCTTCAGGCTCGAACCGAGCGACGTGGAGAGCGTGCTCCGCCAGCATCCGGACGTACGGCAGGCGGTCGCCTTCGACGTCAGGACCGCGAACGGCCCGCTGCTCTGCGCGGCGGTCGAACCCGCCGGCCTCGACGGTGCCGCGCTGCGACAGTTCGTGGCCGGCAGGGTTCCCGACTACATGGTGCCCGCACGCATCCTCTCGGTGGCCGCGGTGCCGGCGACGCCCCAGGGGAAGACGGACTTCGAGGCGCTCAGGAGCATGGCCGCCGCCATGCACAGCGCGCGCGGCGGGCCGACGACGCGTACCGAGGACGTTCTGCTCGAACTGTGGCAGGACGTCCTGGCCCTGGAGAGTCTGGACGTCGAGGCGGACCTGTTCGAACTCGGGGCGCATTCCCTGTCCATCCTGACCGTCTCGGCGCGGGCGTCCCAGATGCTCGCGGCCCCGCTCCCGGCGCACCTGGTCTACGAGACACGCACGGTGCGGGCCCTGGCTGCCGGTTTCGACGCGCAGCGCGAGGGCGTGCCGTCCTACGATCACACTCGCGTGCGGCAACGCGTGGCCCGCACGGCCCGCCTGCGCGTGGAACAAGGAAACAACAACCACTCGAGCACCGATCGGCGACCTTGATGGAACATTCACCACCTCACCACTCGCCCTCTCCGCTGCGCCCCTGCCAGGCGCACGACGACTGGAGACGGCGGATCCACGCCCTGCCCGCCGACGACCTGCGCAAGCTCGCGCGGGACATCGAGGAGTCCTGCCGCGAGCTGGGCATCTGGCAGCACACCGGCCTGGTCCCCCTGCAGCCGTTCGTGATCGAGGCCGCCGCCGGGCGGCTGCTGGACACGCTGACGGGCCAGTTGGAACGGCTGGTGGTGGCGCAGGCCACGCATGTCGCGGGGGAAGACCTGAACCGGCTCGCCGATCACGTCGGGGTGCCCCCGGAGGCGCGCTGGTTCCTGCCCGGCCGCCAGCCGCTGAACCGGGTGCTCGGCTGCTCGCGCGCGGACGTGCTGGTCGAGGACGGCCGTCCGCGGTTTCTGGAGTTCAACTTCGGGGCGTGCCTCAACGGCGCCACGTCCACGCCGGTCCTGACCCGCGCCCTGATGGAATCGGCTCCGGGGATCGACACGCGCCGCGCGCACGGCATCACGACGCAGTCGGTGTTCGCCGCGCGGCTGGCCTGGGTCAAGGACCACCTGCCGCCCGGCACGGCCAGGCTGGCCCTGCTGGGGTTCGCGCGGGACGGGGACGAGGGCTCGCTGCGGGCCTTCGAGCTTGAGGCGGCCCACCACTCGGCGAACGGGCTGAGCTGCGACTTCGTCCCCTTCGACGAGGCAGAGGTCGGCGACGACGCCCTGCACTGGCGGGGCACCACCTACCCTGCCGCCGTCAAGTACTTCATGGCCTCCGAGCGGGTGGTCCTCGAGCACGCCGACAAGCTGGCCGCGCTCGAACGCAGCGGCGTGGCCCTCTTCGGAGGCCAGCCCGCCGCGCTGTTCACCAGCAAGGTTCTCGTCGCCGACCTGTTCCAGCGGACCGACCTGCCGCCGGACCAGGAGCGTCTCCTCGACTTCGTGCCCTGGACGGCGAGGCTCGCGGAGGAGCCCGCCCGCCGCGGCGGAGAGGTCGTGGACGTCGCCGAATGGACCGCCAACCATCGGGAGCGGGCCGTGCTCAAGCCGAGCAACGCCTTCGGCTCGCGCGGAGTGGTCCTCGGAGACCGTACTCCGGCAGGCGAATGGGAGCGCGTGGTGAAGGAGGCCGTACGGGCGGGCGACTACGTCGTGCAGGAGGCCGTCGATCCCGACCCTTGGCCGCTGACCTACTGGGACCTGGAGCGCGAGGAGATCCGCGACGTTCTCGCGCCCGTGCTCCTCGGCCCCTTCCAGGTCATGGAGCGCAGCGGCGGCTGCTACACCAAGCAGCCCGGGGTCAACGACGCGGGCCGGCTGGTCAGGAGCCGGGACGGGTTGTCATTCGGATGCGTCGTGGCGGCCGGTGAGTGACACGGCCGTGGAGCCGTCGCGGGCCGGCGGCTCCTGGCTGTCCCGGCTGCTGGTCGCGTTCGGGTTCGCGAATGTCGCCGACGGCGTCAGCCTCGTCCTGCTGCCCATCGTCACGGTCTCGCTGACGCACTCGCCGATCGCCCTGGGCGCCGTGGCGCTGGCCAGGACCCTGCCATGGTCCCTGCTCGCGACCCCGGTCGGCGTGCACGCCGACCGGAGTCCGTTACGGGTGCTGATGATCAGCGCCAACGCCGTCCGCTGCGCGATCATGGTTGTGCTCGCCGGCCTGCTCGTCCTGGATCACCTGCCGCTCGCCTTGGTCATCGTCGCCGCCGGGCTGATCGGCGTCTGCGAGGTGTACTACGACATCGCCGCGCAGACCGCCCTGCCGAGGCTGGTGCAGCGCGAAGCGCTGGAGAAGGCGAACTCGCGCCAGACGCTGCTCGCGGAGTCCCTGCACGGCATGGCCGGTCCGGCTCTCGGCGGTCTGATCGCGGGTGTCGGCCCGGCTGTCGCGCTGACCGGAGCCGCCGCGTGCTATCTCGTCGCGAGCCTGCTCGGCCTGCGGTTGCCACCCCTCCGTCCCGACACCACATCGCACGGCCGGCTGCGGGCAGAGTTCCTCAAAGGCGTGCGCACGGTCTGGTCCGAGCCGCTGTTGCGGGTCTTCCTGGTCATGACGGGGTTCGGTGCGGTCTCCTTCGCCGGCTGGCAGGCCATGCTCAGCCTCTTCGCGCTCGGTCCAGGACCGGTGCACCTCACCAGCTTCGAGTTCGGCCTCGTCTACTCGATCGGCTCCGTCGGCGGCGTGCTGGCCGCCGCCTGCATGCCGGCCCTCGTGTCGCGGATGTCGCGCGCCGCGCTGATCGTCTTCGCCCGTGTGCTCGCGTCGGTCAGCCTGGTGCTGCCCTTCTTCTTCCGCACGTTTCTCGGTTGTTCCGTGGCGATCACCGGTTACAGCATCGCCGTCATCGTGTGGAACGTGGTGACGGTCTCCTACCGGCAGCGCAGCCTGCCGTCCTCGGTCCTCGGACGCAGCAACGCCGCCTACCGCACCGTGGCGTGGGGGCTGCTGCCGCTGGGCCCGGCCGTCGCCGGACTGGTCAGCCAGGCCGGGGGTCCGGCGATCGGCCTGTTGTCCATGGGCGGGCTGAGCGCCGTGGCTCTGGTGCTGCTTCCCGCAGTCCTCGCCCGTCGGGCCATGCTCGACGCCCAACAGCCGGAGAAGGTGTGATGGTCGCAGCGAAACTGGACGCGTACCTGCTGGACAGCCGGGACGGCGGCTCCTGGGGGCGGTGGCTCGCCGACCGCGTCGAGGAGGTCATGAAGATCGGTCCGTATCGGCACCCTGCCGCGCCGATCCCCCCTTCGCCCCCTGTACCTGCCCGCGGCGGAGGTCACGCACCTGGCGCAGATCACCGCGCGGTTCGTACGGCTGCTCATCAGGACGTGCGAGGCCAGAGCCGGCGGCGTCGCCGAACTGGAGAGGCTGCTGCGCTATGAGCGCCCCGCGGAGTCCCTGCTCACGGAGAGCGAGTGGCAGAACAGGTTCGCGGCAGACTCGGTACGTCCCGACATCGTGATCAGTTCGGGCACACCCAGATTCGTGGAGTTCAACATCAACTCCGCCATCGCGGGGCCGGAACAGGTGGCGGCGCTCAACCGGCTCTACCGGCGGCACCTGCTCGGCAACGCCGAGACCGCCGGACTCCTGCCGCGCGCCGAGGTGCTGGAGCCGTTGCCGCCGCGCAGCCGGGCGGTGGCGGCGGCGTCCGCGGCCTTCCACGGCGATCCAGGGCCGGTCGCGGTCATGGGCTGGGCCGAGAAGGGGTTCGGGGCGGAGGAGTACTTCGCCGACGTCCTCGACGACCTGAACAGAGCAGGGCTGGACGCGTATTTCGCGCTCCCGGGACAGTTCGCGGCCCATGCCGGCCGGCTGCACTCCCACCGCGGTCCCGTCGGCACGGTGCTGCGTATGTTCGTCACCGCGGACGCGGAGGAAGAGGGCCTGGACCTGTCGCCGGTGCGCGAGGCCCTGGCCGCCGACCGCGTCCTCGTCCTGTCGCCCGAGGCAGGGTCGCTCTTCGCGTCCAAGCTCGCGCTGGCCTGGCTGAGCACGGACGCCGACGAGCAGCGCCTGTCCGCGCGGGACGGTGAGTTCGTGGCGCGCCACCTGCCGTGGACCCGTGAGGTCCGCGACTCCTCCGTCCGCTGGGCAGGCCGTTCGCACGACCTGCTGACGCTGTTGCGGCAGGAACAGCACCGGTTCGTGCTCAAGCCGTCGAACAGGTACGGGGCCGCCGGCGTCGTGATGGGCCGCGATGTCACTCCGGAGGAGTGGGAACGTGCGCTGTCACACGCCGAACGGTCGAAGACCTATGTGGCGCAGGAGTTCTGCCGCCCCGACCCGGTGGAACTGCCCGTCCTGTACGAGGCCGACGCCACGCCGACCATGCTCCACGGGACGGCGGTGTTCAGCCCGATGCTCTTCGGCCTGCGGCTGGGCGGCATGCTGGCCCGGATCGTGCCGGACAGGGACAGATCAATCGTCAACGCGGTCTCGGGGGGTCTGATGAACTCCGTCTGGGCCGCAGAGGAGAGCTGAGCGATGCTCGACGTCTGGGACGCAACCCATCAGGCCCTGCCGCCGGCCGCGGCCGCAGCGGCCGCCGACCTGATCAACACCAGGCTCGCCGGGCTCAGGTTCGCCTCGTCGGACGGCCTGACCGCCCTGCGGCCCGTCGAGTTGGCGCCCGAGGTGCGCGAGCGGCTGGCCTGGGCGGCCCGCCGCCTGGTGAACGTGATCCACCGCTACTGCTGGGCCCTGACCGGGAACCCGCGGGAACTGGCGAAGCTCTGCGGGATGGAACCACGCCAGCAGCCCTTCCTCGGCGCGCTGGACCCCGCACTCGAGAGGGCCCTGTCCAGCTGCAACGCCCGGCCGGACGCGCTGCTCCGCAACGGCACCCCCGTCTTCCTGGAGGCCAACTTCGGCGCCGCCAACAGCAGCCCCATCACCACGAACGCGCTTCTCCCCGTCTACGAGGAGCTCTACGGGTGCGTGCCGAAGGTCGGCGACTCCGAGCTGCGCGAGCCGTTCGCCGCTCGCGCGCGGCTGTATGGGCGCCTGTGTGCCGAACTGCGGCTCGAAAGGCGCATTCTCATCGTCGGAACGGTACGCGAGCCGGACGTGGGGTCAGTGAGGTACCTGCAGTCCGAAGCGGATTTCATGGCTTCTGCCGGTTTCGAGAGCGAGTACGTGGAGCCCGAGTTCTTCAGCGCGGCGCGCGGCCGCGAGGTGGCCAGGAGCGGCGGCATCGTCCTGAAGCACTTCCTGCCCGAGGAATGGCTGGACCTCGGCTTCGACATCGCGTGGAAGGACCTCAGGGAGGCCCACCGGAACATGGTCTGGCTCGTCCCCGACTCCGGGCTCTCGCTGTCGAGCAAGCTGGTGCTGGCCTGGCTGAGCGCCAACTGCGACCAGCTCGACGTGGACGACAGGGCCTTCGTGCGTGAGCACATCCCGTGGACACGGGTGCTGGACGGGACTCCGCTCGAATTCATGGGCACCAAGGCCGGACCCGAGGAACTCCTCACCCGCTTCCAGGCCCATCTGGTGGTCAAGCCCGCGACGTCGTGCGCGGGTCAGGGGGTGCTCGTGGGCAGAGCCACGCCCGCGGACGTGTGGACGGACGCAGTAAGACGGGTCATGTCGGACGGGACGCACATCGTCCAGGAACATGTGCAGGCGGATGACTTGGAGATGGACTTCTACGACGCCTCGACCGGGGCTGTCATCCGCAGGCCGATCTCGTACGTGCTCGGCCCCTACGTCGTGGACGGCATGAGCGCGGGCTGCTCCGTCCGGCACGCCATCTCGTCCGAGGACGGGGTCGTGAATCACGCTCGGGGAGCCGCGATCAACCTGACGCTCTGACTGGGGGAGACCGTCGCGGATCCGGGGGTATTTTCCGCGCCCGTACGTCCTCCGACCCGGGTGGACAGCCACGACGAGGAGGGGCCTCATGACGCTGCAGAAGTCCGACATCGACTCCCTGGTCGACTGGATCGCCGGCAAGAAGTTCGGCAAGGCCACCAACTACACGCTCGCCATCGTCGACGACAACCTGTGGTTCACCAAGTCCAACGGCCTCGGCGGCGTCACGGGGGAGGGCCCGGCCGCCATCGTCGGCGAGATCGAGTCCCGGGGTCTCAACAGCGGCCGGCTGGTGTGCATCGCCGGCGCGTTCTGCGACAACGTCAGCAACCACGCCGAGATGTGCATCCTGGCCGCGGTGGGCGAGAAGAACCTGTCGTCCATCAAGTACCTGAAGTGCTGCGCGCCCGTCTGCGACTTCTGCAAGGTGGTCCTCGACCACCACAAGATCCCCTACAGCTTCCGGCCCGCGCAGCGCGAGGGCGAGACCGTGACCGACGCCGCCTCCCAGCAGGGCTGGCGCCATCCGTTCCTGCCCGTCGGGTTCGGCACCCAGAGCGGCGACACCGCCAAGCAGCTGCAGGCGCTGGCCGAGCTCAACGACGCCGGGGTCGTCGAGGAGCGCAACGTGCCCGCCGGCGGCACCTACCTGTTCACCAAGCGCAAGGCGGGCAACTACAAGGAGGTCGACTTCGGCTAGGTCCGCCGAGGAGGCGTCGGGGCGGCGGCGGATCGCGGTCATGACGAGGCCGGCGCCACCGCGCCGGAGGTCAGAGCCGCCTGTACGATGCGGAGCGCTTCGGTGGCGTCGAGGCCGACGCTGGCGATCACGGCGGCGTAGTCGGCGGCGGCCCGGCGGGCCCGTTCCCGGCCTTCCTCGCCGGCGGCCGACACGAACGAGCCCGCCCGCCCGCGCGTCTCGATCAGCCCCGCCTCCTCCAGCTCCCGGTAGGCCCGGCCGACCGTGTTGACGGCCAGGCCGAGGTCGGCCGCCATGTGGCGGATGGTCGGCAGCCGGGCGCCCACGGCCAGCGTGCGGTTCTGGATCTGCCGGGCGAGCTGGGCCCGCAACTGCTCGAACGGCGGGACCGGTGAGCCCGCATCGATGACGATCATCGCAGGCCCACCGCGCGCCGCGCCGTGGCCGCGTACGACGGCGCTCTGACATGGACGGCGACCAGGGCGAGCATCCCCAGCACCAGGAAACCCACCGAGGCGGCGCTCCACCACCCGGGCGCGAACCCGGACAGCAGCACCACCGGCAGCGACCACAGAACAGCCGGCGCGGAGCTCTCGCGCGCGTCCTCGATGCGCATGACGACATCGGCCGTCAGCGAGACCTCGTCCTCGGCCACGACGGGCCGGGCCAGCATCTCCCGCAGTTGCAGGACGGCGCCGAGGGCGACTCCGGTCACGGCGACCAGCAGCACGACGGCGGCGTGCCGTGCGGTGCCCTCGGTGACGACCAGCGCGCTCGCCCCCAGCGCGAACGCGCAGGCGAAGGCGGCGCCCGCCATGACGGCGTAGGGCCGTCCGAGCAGGGCGGCCCAGCCGAGCTGCACCGGATGGGTCACCCGTCGCGGCAGTGCCGCCCCGGCGCGCCGGTCGACGCGCCGCACCCAGGCGTCCAGCAGCACCTGGGTCAGCAGCAGCGCGGCGATCGACCCGCTCAGCGCCAGCATCGGCACCAGCCGGTTCGGCCCGGACCCGCCGGAGGCTCCTGGCAGGGCGGCGACCTGCGCCAGGGAGGCCGCGACGATCAGCACGGCCAGAAGGACGCTGCCCAGCAGCCGCACTCGCCGCCGCACCGCCAGGCGCGTGGCCAGCAGTGGCGTCGGCGGGCCGTCGTTCAGGCCGTGCCGCCGCAGCCAGGTCTCGGCGCACCGGATGTCGGCCGACGGCGGTCCGGCGTCGGACATGGAAGCGTTCGTCATGCTTCCTCCTTTTGTCGCAAGCTTTGTAGCAACATGGTGCGTCATATCTTGCGACAAAGTCAACGCCCGGGACGCTCGTTGTCCGCGGCTGCAAGCCCGGCTCTGCGGCGACCGCCTCAGGAGGCGGGCCCGAGTTCGCCAAGGGAGTGCAGCCCGTGGGAGCGCCATCAGCACTCCTGGTAGCTACGTCGCTGCCATCGGGCCGCGTTCAGGACACTCCCGGACGTCGAAGATCTGGCAGCCTGGGCGGCCGCTGCGATCCGCCGTTTCGCGCCCGGCGTCCGCCCCCCGGCACCGGCCGACGGGGACGGCGACGGGCGCGTCCCGTCCTGCGGGCCGGAACACGGGAACGCCCGCGCGGCGGGCGACCGGGACGTGCGCGGGGGGCGCCGGTCACCCGGCGGAGACGGTGACGTCTCCGGACCCCGTGGTCAGCGACATCTTGCGCGGCGAGGAGCTGTCCTTCTTGACCGAGACGTTGGCGTCACCGGAGGTCGTGCGGGCCTTCACGTCGAAGGTCTCGTCGGGGACGGTGAGCACGACGTCGCCCGAGCCGACCGACAGCTCGACGTTTTCCGGCGCGGCCGCGTACCTCAGGGTGACCTTGCCGGATCCCCCCTTGACCAGGAGCTTCTTGCCGCCCAGGCCCTCACCCTTGATGTCGCCGGAGCCGGCCTCCAGGTCCAGAGGGCCGGTGAGCGACCTCAGCGTCAGATCGCCCGAGCCGGTGTCCAGGTTGACCGGCATCCCCTTGGGGATCTCCACCTGGTACTCGACCCCGCAGGTGCCCCACGACTTCTCGCAGTCGTAGGAGACGGACAGCGTGCCGCCCTCCACCTTGTGTGCCGCCTGCGGCTTGTCGCTGCTCCAGTAGAGCCTCTCGGTCACGCGGACGGAAGGCGCGTCCGACTCGGTGACGGTCACGTTCCCGCTGCCGCTTCTGAGGTGAAGCCGCTGCACCTTCTCCTTGACCTGGTACGTGCTGGTCTCCTCGTTCTTCGGTTTGCCGATGGCGTCCAGGCCGCACCCGGTCAGGAGCACCGCGGAGGCCAGCAGGCCGCCCGTGATCGCAGTGATCTTCATGCCGTCAATCCTGTCCGGCCATCCCCTCGCCCTGCATCAGGGATGCCCCCGACAGGTCCCCGGGAGAACCCTCACCGCGGACGACACCGTCCGTCCGCGGGAGTCGTGAGGCAGTCGCCGCCACGCCGTCAGGCGGCCACCTTCAGGCCAGGACGGCACCGGCGCAGGTAATACGCGAAGGTCAGGGCGAGCACCGTGGGCCCCCACAGGTTGAGCGGGCTGATGCACACCTTGGCCAGAATCTCCCACCAGACGTTCTCGTAGGCGATCTCGTCAACGGCCCCCATCCACTGGAGCACCGTCTGCACCGGCAGCACCGACAGGATCACACCCCCGGCCGTCGCGGGAACCAGCGCGGCCAGCGGCGGGATGAGCCGGCCCCCGAGAAGAGGGACCCAGGCCGGGACGACCTCCCCCCACCGGCGTACCAGGCCGATGCTCAGCAACGCCGCCAGCTCCGACAGCGTACTGAGCCCGAGGATGTACGGAATTCTGATCCACAGCGCCGGCATGTCCGTGGCGTGGATCTGGCCCATCTCGAAATCGAGCACGAACGGCAGCCGCCACAGGCAGGAGGGCAGCACCAGCAGCGGAAGCGCGTAGGCCGCACGTAGCGCCCAGCGCGGGACATGCCGCTCGGTGTCGCTCGTGGCGGGAGCCGTGCGCAGGAGTTTGATCGGCATGCTTCCACTGTGTCCGGGCCGTGCTCCCGGAAGATCACCTGGGCGGGTGAGCGGTCTCCCCCACCTGGGGGAGACCGGTCCGCCGCACCGGTCATCCGGTCAACGTGACCGGCCGTCCGGGAGAGGTCAGCGGAGGTCGCGGATGAGGGTGCCGATGACGGCGTCGACGCGGTCGGAGTCGAAGTCGTCCGTGCCGATCAGGAGGGTCACGGCGCGCTCGCCGTCGTCGGTGACGGCGTTCCTGAACGTGTGGCCGCCCGCCATGCTGCCCGCGTGCCCCCAGGCGTCCTGTCCCGGAATGAGCTGGTAGCGCTCGACGCCCAGGCCGTAGCCCTGGCCGGCGTCGTCGGGAATGGTCCGCTTCATCTCGGCGAGCTGGGCCGGGGCCAGCAGCCTGCCGGTCACCAGCGCGGTCCAGAAGGCGGTCGCGTCGGCGCCGGTGGAGATCAGCTCGCCGGAGGCGTCGGCCTCGGTGGTGTTCCATTCGGTCCGGTCCACCAGGGACCCGCCGCGCTTGACGTAGCTGCGCAGGTCGGGCTCGGCGATCGTGGTGCGGTCGCCGGGCCAGGAGGTGCCGCGCAGCCCGAGGCGTTTGATGATCCGCCGGTCGATCTCGGTGCCGATGTCGCGGCCGGTGACCTTGGCGACGATCAGCCCGGCCAGGTTGTAGTTGGTGTTGGCGTAGGCGAAGCCGTCAGGGGTCCTGTCGGGCGGTGGCAGGGCGAGCGCCTGCCGGACCGTGCGCAGGGGCTCGATGTGGTCCCAGCGGTGCGCCTCCTCGTCGGCCCAGAACGGCGCCTCCAGGTACTCGGGCAGGCCGCTGGTGTGCTGCAGGAGCTGTCTGATCGTGATCCTGCGCCCGTCGTAGCGTCTGGTGCGGACGAGGCCCGGCAGGTAGCGGTCGACGGTGTCGTCCAGCCGGATCCGGCCCTCGCCGACGAGCTGGAGCACGACGGTGGCGGTCCACGCCTTGGTGTCGCTGCCGATCCGGCTGTGCTCGTCGCCGGTGACCTTGCGGCCCGTCCTGCGGTCGGCCACGCCGACGCCTCCGCTCCAGAGGCCGCAGCCCGGGCTCTTGACCGTCACGACGATCCCCGGCGCGCCGACGTCCTTCAGCGACTCCAGGGCCGTCCGGATGGGTCCGGTGTCACACTGCGGCGCGGCCGCCGCCGCGGGCGCGGTCACCAGGGCGGCGGTGACCGCCAGGGCCGCGACGGCACTCGTCCCAGCTCGCATGATCTCCCCTTCACACTCGTCTCGCCCACGGTCCGACCGGACGTGAACAGCGGTTGCGCCCGCCCCGGCGGGGACCGGTACAGTCGCTGGGGCCGACCGCGGCGCGCCTGCCGGTGTGCGCATGCAGACAGCGTCGCGTCCGTGCCGAGCGGGTGCATGCGGTCTCCCTCCAGGGATTTCGCGAATGTCTTGTGCGTCTGGCCAAAGAGGTGAGGATGCTCGAAACCGGCGTATCCGAGCTCGGACAGGTCCTCGACGCCCTGGGGCCGTCGCTGCTGCGGCCGCTGACCCCGCTGCCGGAGCGGCCGGTGCCGGTCTCGGGGGTGCTCGTCTTCGAGCGGCGCGCCCCGCTCTCGCCCGTCAGGGGCGCCGTCCTGCTCGCCGTCGGGCTGGGCACGTCCGAGCCGCGGGCGCGGGAGCTGGTCGGCGCGGCGGCCGAGGCAGGGTACGCCTGCCTGGTGGTCAAGAGCTTCGGCGAGCCCGTGGCCGAGCTGGCGGCGGCCGCCCAGCGGTCGGGCGTCGTGCTGCTGGCCGCCGACGAGGCCGTCGCCTGGCACCACCTCGACGCCATGATCTCCTCGGCCCTCGCCTCCACCACCCGGTTCGCGCACGCCACCGGCGCCCCCGCGCTCGGCGACCTGTTCGCCCTGGCCAACGCCATCGCCGCGATGGCGGGCGGCGCCACCGTGATCGAAGACCGGAACCGGCGCATCCTCGCCTACTCGACGCTGCCCGGCCAGGCCATCGACGAGGGCCGCCGCCAGGGCATCCTCGGCCTCCAGGTGCCGGACGGCCCCGACTACGACGCGCAGTACCGCACGATCGCCCAGGTGGTGCGGACCTGCCGGTTCCCGGCCATCCCCGGCGGGCTGCCGCGGCTCGGCGTCGCGGTCCGCGCGGGGAGCGAGGAGCTGGGCTCGATCTGGGTCGTCGACGCCGGCGACTCCCTCGACTCCGCCGCCGAGCAGGCGCTCTCCGACGTGGCCGACATCGTCTCGCTGCACCTGCTCGCGGCCCGCACCGCGGACGACGCCGTGCGGCGCAGGCGGGCCGACCTGTTGCGGCGGCTGCTCGCCGACCCGAGCAGCGTCACCGCGGTGGCCCCCCAGCTCGGGCTCGATCCGGGCCTGCCCGTCGCGGTGGCCGCGTTCGCCGTCGTCCCGGACGAGGCCGAGGAGGTGCTCGCCGCGCACGCGGCCACCCGGCTCGCCGACCTGGTGAGCCTGCACTGCGAGACCCACTACGGCCGGCACGGCTGCGCGCTGATCGACGGGACGGTCTACGCCCTGCTCCCGAGCGGCCCTTCGCCGAACGCCCACCGCGAACTGGTCGCCGACATCGCCCGCCGGGCCCACGGCGCGCTGCGCGTGCCCGTCCAGGCCGGGGTGGGCTCGCTCGTCCAGGGGTTGCGGTCGGTGGCGAGCTCGCGCGCCGACGCCGACCTCGTGCTCCGCGCGCTCGCCGACCGGCCGGGTGCTCCGGGGCCGTGCCAGGTGGCCACGATCGACGAGGTGTGGGCGGGGGCGACGCTGTCGGCGCTGGCCCGCATCCTGGCCTCGCACGAGGCGCTGCCGCGCGCGCTCGGGCCGGCGGTGCGGGCCCACGACCTCGACCACGGCACCACGTACGCCTCCACGATCCTCGCCTACCTCGACGCCAACGGCGACATCGCGGCCGCCTCCCATCGCCTGTCCGTGCACCCGAACACGATCCGGTACCGGCTCGCGCGCGCGGAGGAGATCTTCGGCTTCGACCTCGCCGACCCGGACGAACGCCTGGTGCTGTGGCTGCGCCTCCGCCTGGGAGCCCAGGTCGGCTGGTGACGCCCGTCGCGCTCTGAGCCGACGGACGCCGGCTCGGTGAGCGGGAACGCGGCCAGCGGGGGCGGAACGTGCTCGGGCCGCGCACCGTGCAGCGCATCCACCGAGACGGCGCCGGTGGCGGCGACGGAGGTCAGCGCGGGTTCAGGAGGCCGGGCTCCGGTCGACCCAGGACGGGTCCGCGACGAGGGTCTGGAGCTCGTTCACGAGCCGGGCGGAGTGGAACCCGTCCGCGGCGGCGTGGTGCACCTGGAGTGCGAGGGGGAGCAGCACCCGGCCGTCGCGCTCGGTGTACCGGCCGAGGGTGAAGATGGGGGCGAGGTGGTCCCAGTCGCCGCCGATGTTGAGGTTGAACCCGGTGAAGGACGTCCACGGCAGGCTCGACACGTCGAACGCGTTGGACGGCGGCGACCCCTGCGGGAAGAACTCGGTGGCGCGGGCGTGCTCGGCGAGCAGGGGAGCGGCGACGTCGTGGAAGGCGCCGAAGTCGGGGTCGTAGGGCGCCCACACGCACGCGAACGTCTCGCGTTCGGGGTTGAAGACCGTGAAGGCCGGGTGCACGACGGGCCAGACGGCCGGCTCGCCCGAGGCGGTGAGGCACATCCTGAACTCGTCGTGCCGGTTGACGACCGTGGCGATCGCCCAGACCTGCGCCAGGTAGGACTTGCGCCGCGACCGGCTGAGCGCCGCGGCGAACGCGGTGACGTCGATCTCCACCGTCATCGAGTACGTGCACGGGACGGCCCGGCGGTAGTGCTCGAAGTGCTGCCGGCGCGGCCAGGCATCGATGTCGATCGGGGTGGGGGTGTCCATGCGTACATCATCCCAACCGCCGGGCCGGACGGAATGTCGGCCGCGACGGATACGGTCACCTGCCATGAGCACCCAGTACGGCTGGTCCGGCCTCTTCGCGGTGAAGGGCCTGACCCCTCAGGCCCCCGACGGCCCGCCGCCCGCGCCGGGCAACGGCCTGCACCCCCCGGCCAGTGAGGCGGAGGTCGGCCGGCTCGAAGACCGGCTGGGCACGGCCCTGCCGCCGAGCTACCGGCAGTTCCTGCTGTTCGCCGACGGCTGGGGCGACGACGAGCTCGGCCACACCGTGCTGCCGGCCGCGAGGGTCGGCTGGTTCCGTGACCTCGAGCCCGAGGTCGCCGGGCTGTGGCCGTCGCCCGGCGAACCGGTCTCATGGAGCGTCCCCGACGCGCTCTACTTCGTCTACGGGGCCGAGCAGGACTGCATCAACCTGAGGGAGGAGTACGTGCGCGACACCCTGCTGGTCGGCTACGGGGACGACGGCGAGTTCCTCCTCAACCCCCACGTCAGGACCGCCGACGGCGAGTGGGAGGCCTGGTTCCTCGCGCCCTGGCTGCCGGGCGCCGACCGTCACAGATCCTTCTGGGACCTGATGAGAGCCCAGTAGCTTCCGATGCGCCCCCGCCTCACCCCTGCGCGGGCACGCCGGCGACCGGGGCCGGCTCCCGGCGGACGGGCAGCAGGCGGGCCAGCAGGGCCGTGGCCAGCGCGGCGATCAGCGCGGCCGCCAGCATGCGCTCCAGGATGATCATGTGGATCAGCCACGGCAGCGCCGTCCGCAGGGGCAGCCACACCAGCTCCAGCGCGAGGGCGTAGAGCACCGCCGCGGCCAGCCCCGTCACCATGCCCTTCGCGACCGGCGACGTCCCGGACAACCCGGCCACGCAGGCCGCGAGGGCGGCGCCGGCGGCGGCTCCGGTCGCGATGACGCCCGACAACGCGGTGCCGGAGCTCTGGAAGACGTAGCTGTTGACCGTGCCCGACACCATCGCCGTGACCAGCGCCGCGGCGGCCGCGCAGCCCACCGCCAGGGCGATGCGGCCGGTGCGCCGGGGCGCGGGCGGGCGGCGTTCGCCGAGGGTGACGAAACGTACCGCCATCGGGGTCAGCATGAGCAGGGCGACGGCGAGCAGCAGGAGGATGCCCGCCGACAGGCGGGTGTCCAGCATGATCTGCGCGCTGATCAGGACCTGCGCCAGCGGATCGGAAACAGCGGGATATTTCTGGACGTGGGCAATGATGATGTCGGCCTGGAGGTCGTAGAACGCCCGCGCGCCCAGCGTCACGACCGCCGCGATCAGCACCAGCGGCCCGAGCGCCGACCGCAGCCCGTGCACCCGCGGCGCCCACACCCGCGCCACCCACCGCACCCACATCCCCAGCAGCAGGCCCGCCACCGCCAGCACCACCAGCCCGGCGAGCTGCACCGACACGGGGAACGGCGCCAGCGCGTGGTCGGTCATCCTGCTCGGGGCCAGGACCCAGCCGCCCGCCAGCCCCACGGCCAGGCCCAGCGGCACGTGCACGGCGTCGCTACGCGCCTCCACGGCACGCAACGCCCGCAGCCCCAGCGCGACGGCCAGCAGCAGGGCGAACACCTCCGCCGGCCACGGCAAGGTGTTGGTGCGTCCCTGCGCGGTCAGCGACGTGGCCGGATCCATGGTCAGGGAGAAGCAGCCGCCCAGGGCCAGCGGGAAGACGAAACCCTGGCGTACCAGCGGCTCCTGGTCCTCCAGCGCGGCCCGGCGGACGGCGAGATGCGGGTGGGTGCGCACCCGCAGCGACACCGGCCACCGGCGCGGCGCCGGCGCCTCCTCGAACACGCGGCGCAGCGGCGTCGCGTCCCGCTCCCACGACAGGACGCGGGCGTCGGCCAGCAGCTCACGCGACTGCAGCACCACCGAACGGGTCAGCCACGACAACACCGCCAGCCCGGCGATCTGGGCGGCGAACAACCACGACAGCGCCGCGCGCGCCCCGAACGGCATCTGCTCGGACCGCAGGAACGGCGCCTGCCCCGACACCACCCCGTTCACGGCGGCGAGCAGGCCCGGCACCAGGATCACCGCGGCGTAGGACCGCCACATCGCCAGCGTCACCGCCGTGATGTTCAGGTCCCTGTTGCGCACGTGCGCCAGCTCGTGCAGCACCACCGCCCGGAACAGCGGCCGGTCGCGCTCGAACGACAGCCAGGTGCCCCGGCTGATCACCACGTACCTGCGCCCGGCCCGGCCGAAGGCCAGCCCGGCCACCGCGGGGTTGAGCACGTCGAGCAGGAAGACGACCCGGCGGCCGCCGAGCACCTCCGCCGCCATCCGCCCCAACTCCTCACCGACCTCGCCGGTGACCGGACGCAGCCGCCGGCGGCGGATCCGCCAGGCCGGGCCGAACCAGTACTGCAGCCCGGTGAGCAGGATGAGCGTCGCGAAACAGAGCAACACGCCGAGCCGGAGATCCTGGTGAGCCCCGCGGCTCATCACGTCGCAGGCGGGATCGTCCAGGCCCTTCAGCGCCGCCAGCTGACACGCCTCCCTGACCTTCGCCGGGACCTCCGCCCCCTGCGTCGACAGCAGGTCGAAGATCCCCGGCCGGTAGATCGCGGTCGTCGCGAACGCCAGGCTGATCAGCAGGACGAACGCGGACGTGGTGGCCGACGGCAGACGGCCTGTCATGACGGGTTGCGGGCCAGCTCGCTCACCACCGCGTCGGCCAGCGCGTCGGCCTGCGCCTGCGACATGCCCATCCGGCGCGCCTTCTGGTAGGCGACCTTACGGATCTCGGTCAGCCGGGCCGGCGGCAACGGCGGCGGGCCCGCCGGCTGCGCCTCGGGCAGCTCCCGCGGACGACGGCGCAACCGGCCGATCAGCCGGCCGGTCCACGAGCCGACGTCCTTTCCCACGTCCGCGAGCACCGTGGTCACGACGCCGGAGACGATCGCCGTCACCAGCAGCTCGTCCACTCCCGGCAGCCCGAATCCGAGCGGATCCCGATGGGACCTCGACCTGGTCCTGCCGCCGAGCGCGTCCCAGGTCTGGTCGAACAGCGGGAGTTCGGCGGGAGCGATCCTCGTCACGACCCGGCGGCTGAGATCCTTGGCGAACACATCGGACACCTGGCCCTCCAACAGGGAGATTCCGTTGCCTGAAATATAGGCAGCCCCGAGGCCGGATGTCCGTGGATAATCACGGTCCGGCCCGTCTCGCGCCGCATTTCCTTCCGTGACCCGCCCGATGACCGGACGCCGTCCTAGTCGCCGTGCAGCCCGTCGGGGTCGCAGTAGTCGATCTCGTTCGTCGGCTTGAAGTCGGTCACGATGATCTCGCGCCGGAACGGGCCGCCGCTCTCCATCTCCTCGGCCGACGCCTCGAAGGTGAACCGCTGCATGGGGCGCAGCAGCCTGCCGGAGATGACCACCGGCCTGCGCACCGAATAGATGGCGGGGAACGGGCAGCAGTAGTAGCTCCCGAGCGGCTTGCCCGCCGCGTCGACGGCGTAGGCGATGGCGCCGTCCCGGAAGGCGGCGTCGATCTGCGCCTGGATGTGGAGGGTGGCGGCCGGGTCGGGGTCGTACTCCCACATCTCCTTGACGGCCTGCCGGGCCTTGGGGTCGGCCTGCCAGTAGTCCCGCCGTTGCGGGTCGGTCAGGCACCAGGGGTCGAGGTCGCGCAGGCTCGCGTCGAGGGACTGGTACGTCGCCGCGGGCCTGGTGGCGGTGCTCTGGTAGGTGGCGATGTGCCTGGGCATCGCGATGAGCTGGCCCACGTGGTAGTAGAGCTCCAGCGACCGCTGGAGCCGTTGCTCGATCGCCTCGTGCAGGCTCGGCTGCGGATCGGCCTTGAGCAGCCCCTCGGCGTAGTCGGCGGCGGTGGCGGCCTCGGCCACGAGCTGGCGCAGCCGCTGCAGGTCGGCCTGGTGGTCGTGGTCGTCGGCGACGGTCTGCTCGAACACGCCGAAGGCCACCTCGGCGTGCCGGCGGATCGCGCGGGTGGCGGCCAGCATGCCGTGCAGATGCGGCAGCGGGCACGGGTCCGCCTCGGCCCATTCGGGCAGGTCGGCGGGCAGCTGGAGCTCTGTCTCGACCAGATAGCGGGTGTTGCCGGCCGCCTGCCTCGCGCGCGACACCCAGCCTTCCACCTGGGCGAAGCAGGCGGCCACCTGCCGGCTGGTGACCGGCGGCACGTAGCCCGCGGTGCGCGGGTCGGCGCTGTAGTCGGAGTCGAGCAGCTGCTCGCCGATGGTCTGCAGGACGAACGCGTTCCAGGTGCACAGCAGCTGCCCTGAGGCGGACCGCGGGTCGTGCCAGAGGTTGACGCCTTCCTGGACCAGGCGTAACCGCAGCTCCTCGGCGCGCTCCAGCTCGGTGTAGACCAGCCCCCCGGCCCGCCGGTACGCCTCCAGCTCGTCCGCGCGCACCTCGCCCTTGTACGCCGCGACCATCCGCGTCATCAGCGTCGGCCGCGCCGGATCATTGGCCATCATGTACGTCCCCGTCCTCTTCCCCGTGGCGATTGATGATCCGTACCCTAAGCCGCCGTCCCCTCGGCGGGCCATCCATGGCGAGCTCCGGGATTGGCCCGCGCGGCACGGAGGTGACGCCCTACGATCGGGGGATGGCCGTCCCCGAGCTGATCCGCATCGTGACGCGTTCCTCTCCGATGGCGCTCGCCCAGGTCGAGCGCGTCCGGCGGGAGCTGGCCGACCGGCATCCCGGCATCCGCACCGAGGTCGTCCCGGTCACCACGTCCGGCGACCGGTGGCAGGGGGCCCTGTCGGCGCTGGGCGGCAAGGGCGCGTTCACCAAGGAGGTCGACGAGGCGCTCCTGGCCGGTCAGGCCGACCTGGCGGTCCACTGCATGAAGGACGTGCCCGCCGACCGCCCGCTGCCGGCCGGCACGGTGTTCGCGGCCTTCCTCAAGCGTGACGACCTGCGCGACGCGCTCGTGCACCCCGGCGGCCTGAAGCTGGACGCGCTGCCCGAGGGCACCCGGATCGGCACGTCGTCGGTCCGGCGCGTGGCCCAGCTGGCCGCGTCCCACCCGCATCTGCGGTGCGTGCCGATGCGCGGCAACGCCAACCGGCGCCTGGACAAGCTGGACGCGGGCGAGGCCGACGCGCTGCTGCTGGCGGTGGCCGGGCTGGAGCGCATCGGCCGGCCGGACCGCATCACCGAGGCGCTGTCGCTGGAGACGATGTGCCCGCCGATCGGCGCGGGCGTGCTGGCCCTGCAGTGCCGGGAGGACGACACGGCGACCGTCGACGCGGTCGCCGGTCTGGGACATGCCGACACGTGGCGGGAGATCACGGCGGAGCGCATGCTGCTGCACGTGCTCCAGGGCCACTGCAACTCGCCCATCGCCGGTCACGCCCGCGCCGAGCGCGACGGCCGGTTGTCGTTGCGCGCCCGGGTCTTCTCCCCCGACGGCAAGCGGGTGCTCGACGCGCACGAGTGGGCCGGCCCGCTCGACCCGGCGACGCTCGGCACCTCCGTCGCGGTCGCGCTGCTCCGCCAGGGCGCCCGCGAACTGATCGACACCATCCCCCACTGAACGGCAGGCCGGCCGGCGTGCCGCCTAGGTCGTGACGGCCGCCGCCGCCTCCTTGTCGCCGAGGGGTTCGTCGCCGTGCAGCAGCCACTCCAGCGTGGCGGGGGTGGCGTCGAAGTGCCCGGCGTGCCCGGCGTCGGGCTGGACGGTGAGGGTGGCGGTGGGGATGCGGGCGGCGAGCCAGCGGGCGTGCGCGACCGGCACGACCCCGTCCAGCTCGCCGTGCCACAGCCGGACCGGGACGGTGATGGCGGCGGGGTCCAGCCCCCAGGGGCTGCCGAAGAGGGCGATGACGTCGTCGGCCCAGCCGCCGAGGCCGGGACGGACCGCCTCGGCGTACGCGGCCGACAACATGGCGCTGACCTCGGGACGCGTCAGGACGGCGGCCTCGAACGGCGGCAACTGCGGCGGCCCGGACGAGTCCGCCCCCAGGTGGGCGATCATGGCCTCGCGATCCTGGAGGGCGACCGCGGCGCTGCGCCGGTTGCCCTCCATCATCCCGGCCGTCCAGTCCAGCCCTTCGGCGTCGCGCGGGGCCAGCGCCGCCAGCGAGGCGACCCGGACGGCCCGGCCGGGGTGGCGGGCGGCGAACGCCAGCGCGTGCGGCCCGCCGCCGGAGACCCCGTAGACGGCGACCTCGTCGAGGCCGAGCGCGTCGGCCACGGCGGCGACGTCTTCCGCGCCGTCCACCACGCGCCGTCCCGGCAGCGGCGTCGAGCTCCCGAAACCGGGGCGGTCGAAGGTGATCAATCGGATGCCGAGCCTGGTGAACAAGGAGTCGTCGGGGTGGCGGGCCAGGCGTCCCATGGGGCTGCCGTGCAGGTAGAAGACGGGCGTCCCGTCGGGGACGCCCCACTGCTCCACGGCAAGGGCGCGGCCGTCTCGCGTGATCACTGTGTGCACTCCGCCACGGTAGCCATCAGCGACACCCGGGTATCAGTGGTTTCATTCCCGGCGAAACAGACCAATCGCCAGCCGGGGCGGAAACGTCCCGGGTCAGCGGGGGCGGGCAAGGGGGCGTCCGGGGTGAAGTGCTGGTCGTCGAGGTGTGCGACGGCATGGTCGATGGCGCCGGTGACCACGCACTCGTCACCCAGGGCAGAGGCGCGCAGGTCGGGCAGGCGCATGCAGGCGCGTGCCAGGCGGTCGCGCAGAGGCGGCAGCAGCACGTCGGCCGACCGCGAGAACCCGCCGCCCAGCACGACGACCTGCGGGTCGAGCAGGAGCACCATCGCGCTGGTGCCGACGGCCAGGTCGTCGACGTACCGGTCGACCGCCGCCAGCGCCACCGGGTCGCCCGCGCGGGCGGCGGCCAGGGTGTAGCCGGCGGCGTCCGCGGGTGGGACGCCCTCGGGGATGATCGCGCAGCGCTGCAGGTGCTCGGACGCGTCGAACCAGCGCGCCTGCGGCAGCATGGCGATCTCGCCGGACGCCGCGCCGAACCCGCGGTGCACCTTGCCGTCGATGATGAGCGCCGCGCCCATCCGGCGGCCGACGTGCAGGAACACCGCGTGATCGACGTCGCGCGCGGCCCCGCGCGCCGCCTCGGCCCGGGCGGCCAGACGGCTGTCGTTCTCGACGAGCACCTCGCAGGGGAACAACCGGCGCAGGTGCCCGGCCAGGTCGAAGCCGGTCCAGGCGGGAATGGCGGCGCAGTACAGGATGCGCCCCTCGGGGGTGATCACGCCGATCGTGCCCGCAGCGAGGATCCACACGTCCTCGATGGTCTTGCCGCCCAGCGCCAGGCAGCCCGCGACCGCCCGTTCGATCGCGGCCAGCCGCTCGGGAAGGGGGGTGTCCGGCTCCACGGGCTGGCGGGTCTCGGAGAGGATCACGCCGTTGAGGTCCGCCAGGGCGGCCCGGATGTTGTGGCCGCCTATGTCCAGCCCGACCAGATGGCCGCTCCCGGCGCGGAACCGGTAGCGGCGGGCCGGCCGGCCGACCGTGCCCTGTGCGGGCGGGGTCTCCTCCACCCAGCCGAGCGTCATCAGCTCGTCCACGACCTCCTTGGTCGAGGGGCGCGACAGGCCGGTCCGCTCGGCCAGGGTCGTCAGCGTCAGAGGCCCGGCGGCGCGCAGTGCCGCGATCGCGGTCAGGGTGTTGAGCTGCCTGAGTCGTGACAGGTCGCCGCCGCGAAGTGTCCGGGCCATCGTCCTCCTAACGCAGGTCTCCTCAATAACTCGGGCTCCAGTATGCCAGCCCGCGGAGGCTCAAAGGTGAGCAAGGGAGGCGGATTCGCGCAGAAATGAGCATTGACCCCTGCTTCGGGCCGGTGCTAGTAATGAAGCGCTCCTTCGTAAAGGAGGTCGGCACGGACCTCCCGCCGACGGGCACCGTCGGTCATGCCCGGGAACGCGCCCAGGGCGAAGAGTCTCCCCCGTCAGCTCCGAGAGGCCGCTTAATGATCGTCCCCAAGCCCCTGACCTACGAGGCCGGACCGGGCCGCTTCGTCATCGACCGGAGCACCGCGCTCACCGCCGATCCCGCGCTCGGCGAGGTCGCCGCGTGGCTGCGCGGCGAGCTCAGCCAGGTCACCGGCGGCGAGCTGCTGCCCGGCAGCCCGGGACCGGCGACGATCAGGCTCGGCCTGGACGACCTGCCTCCCGACGCCTACCGGCTGACCGTCACCCCCGGCGAGGTCACGCTCGACGCCGGATCGGCGACCGGCGCCTTCCACGGCGCGCAGACGCTGCGTCAGCTGCTGCCGCCCGCCGCCTTCCGCCGGGCGGGCACGCGCGGGTCGCTGGAACTGCCCGCCGTCCACGTGGCGGACCGTCCCCGCTTCGCCTGGCGCGGCGCGATCCTCGACGTGGCCCGGCACTTCATGACCAAGGCGGACGTGCTGCGCTTCATCGACCTGATGGCCCTGCACAAGCTGAACGTCCTGCACCTGCACCTCACCGACGACCAGGGCTGGCGCATCGAGATCAAGCGTTACCCGCGCCTGACCGAGATCGGCTCCTGGCGCAAGGAGAGCCAGGTCGGCTGGCTGGGGGAGATGGACGGCCGGCCGCACGGCGGCTTCTACACCCAGGACGACCTCCGCGAGATCGTCGCCTACGCCGCCCGCCGCCACATCTCGGTCGTGCCGGAGATCGACCTGCCCGGCCACACCCAGTCGGCCATCGCCGCCCACCCCGAGCTGGGCAACCTCGACACCCCGCTCGGCGTGGGCACGACCTGGGGCGTCGGGCACAACGTGCTCAACGTCGAGGACGCCACGATCGCCTTCTTCAAGAACGTGCTGGACGAGGTGCTGGAGCTGTTCCCCGGCCCGTACGTGTGCGTCGGCGGCGACGAGTGCCCCAAGGAGCAGTGGCGGCGCAGCCCGTCGGCCCAGCGCCGGATCAGGGAACTGGGCCTGCGCGACGAGGAGGAGCTGCAGAGCTGGTTCATCCGCCAGTTCGACGACTACCTGACCGAGCGGGGGCGGCGCCTGGTCGGCTGGGACGAGATCCTGGAGGGCGGCCTCGCCCCCGGCGCGGTGGTCGCCTCCTGGCGGGCCGACCTGGGCGCCGTGGCCGCCGCGCGCGCCGGGCACGACGTCGTCAACTGCTCCAACACCGCCGTCTACCTGGACTACCGGCAGAGCGAGCGCGACGACGAGCCGATGCCGTTCCGGACCGTGCTCACCCTTGAGGACGTCTACGCCTTCGAACCCGTCCCGCCGGAGCTGCGCGGCGAACCGGCCGCCGAACGGGTGCTCGGCGCCCAGTGCGGGGTCTGGACGGAGCTGATCGACTCCACCCGGCACGTCGACTACATGGCCTTCCCCCGGCTGGCGGCCTTCGCCGAGACCGTCTGGTCGGGCCCCGAGCGGGACCTGGCCGACTTCCGCCGCCGCCTGGCCGCCCACCTGCCGCGCCTGGACGCGATCGGCGTCGAGTACCGGCGCGAGTCCGGCCCGCTGCCCTGGCAGAGACGGCCGGGGGTGCCCGGCATGCCGGAGGAGCGCGACGAGTGGCAGGCGACGCTCGACTCCTGGACCGCCAACCTCAGGGACGCGCCGTGAGGACGTCCATGACAGGCCGGCTCGCCGACCTGTGGGAGCGCACCGTGCCCTGGCGCTGGCTGACGCCGAGCACGCTGCTCATCGCCGGTGTGGTCGGCTTCCCCGCGCTGTACATGGTCTACATGTCCTTCCTCGACATCAGCAGGATCGGGCTGGTCAGGGGCATGGCGGGGCTGGACAACTACGCCCGGCTGCTCAAGGAGGACGCGCTCGGCCCGGTGGTCGGCAACACGCTGCTGTGGCTGGTGATCGTCGTCGGCCTGACCATGCTGCTCTCGCTGGCGCTGGCGCAGTTCCTGTCCAAGCCGTTCTACGGCCGCAAGTTCGTCCGGCTCGCGCTGGTGGTGCCGTGGGCGACCTCGCTGGTGATGACCGCCACCGTGTGGCGCTTCATCTACGAGGGCGGCAACGGGCTGCTCAACCGGCTGCTGATGGACCTGTCGATCATCTCCGCACCGGTCGACTGGTACAAGGACCCGGCCACCGCGCTGTACTCGATCATGGCGGTCGGGATCATCACCTCGATGCCGTTCACCACCTACGTGCTGCTGTCCGGGCTGCAGACGGTGCCGCACGACGTGCTGGAGGCCGCCCGGATGGACGGCGCGAGCGCGTGGGCGACCTGGCGGCGGGTGACGCTGCCGATCCTGCGGCCGTCGCTCATGATCGCGTTCGTGCTCAACATGTTGCACGTCTTCAACGCGTTCACGGTCATCTGGGTGATCATGGGCAAGACGGCGGGCACCCACGCCGACACGACCGTGACCTGGCTGTACAAGATCGCCTTCACCGCGCAGCTCGACTCGGGGAGGCGGCCGCGCTCGGCGTGCTCAACGTGGCCTTCCTGCTGCTGCTCATCCTGGCCTTCGTGCTGGTCCTGCGGCCGCACCGCAACCCGGCGGCGAGCGAGGAGACTCCCGCGCCGGCGGCGGAAGGTGCCGCCGAGGAGGCTCCCGGGGCCTCCGGGGCGCCCGTGGCCGCGCCGCGCGGTCCGGTTCCCGTCCGGCGCGGCAGGCCGGTGCTGGCGCGGGCGGGCCGGGGGTGGGCGCGGATCCGTCCCGTCGCGCTGCCGGTCATCGGGTTCGCGGTGGCGCTGTTCTTCCTCGCCCCGTACGCCGCGATGTTGCTGGGATCGCTCAAGACCGACGCCGAGCTGTTCGCCGTCCCGGCCGACTACCTGCCCAGGAGCTGGGCGTGGTCCAACTACGCCGACGTGTGGCGGCGCATCCCGCTGGCCGACTACTTCCGGGTCAGCCTGACCGTCGCGCTCGCCTCGACGGCGCTGGTGCTGCTCGTCGCCGCGCCCGCGGCCTACGTGCTGGCCCGCTCCAGGTTCAGGGGGCGTACGGCGTTCCTCAGCGTGATCCTGGTGACCCAGATGTTCCCCGCCGTCGCGCTGCTCATCGGCCTGTACCGGCAGGCGGTGTTCGTGGACGGCGTGAACAGCTACTTCGTGATCATCGCCATCAACTCCGCCTTCAACCTCGCCTTCGCCGTCTGGATCCTGCACGCCCACTTCGGCGCGATCCCGGTGGAGATCGACGAGGCCGCCATGATGGACGGTCTCGGCAGGTTCCGGATCATGCTGCGCATGATCCTGCCGCTGGCCGCCCCCGGCCTCGTCACCGTGATGATCTTCACCTTCATCCAGGTGTGGAACGAGTTCGTCATCGCGCTGACGCTCTTCAACGACCCGGCGGGCGGCCGCGTGCCGCTCACGGTCGGCGTCCAGCAGTTCGTCGGCCTGTACGAGACCAACTACCAGTACCTGTTCGCCGCGGCGCTCATGGCGATCGTGCCCGCGGTGATCCTGTTCGCGCTCATCGAGAAGCACCTGGTGAGCGGCCTCACCGCGGGCAGCACCAAGTGACCACGAGAAAGATCGGTGTGAGATGACCCCCACAAGACGACGACGGCTCGGCGGCCTGGCCGCGTTCACCGGTCTCGTGCTCGCGCTGACCGCGTGCGGCGGCGGCTCGGACGGCGGCTCGGGCGGCGGCTCGGACGGTGCCGGCCAGAACTCGATCAAGCTGGTCGTGGCCCAGTACACCGAGGGCACCCGGCCCTACTGGGACGAGCTGATCGCCTCCTTCGAGGCCGGGCACCCCGGCAAGAACGTCGAGCTGCAGGTCATCGACTGGGGCAACCTGCAGAGCCAGGTCAACACCATGGTCCAGACCAAGCAGTTCCCCGACATCCTGAACGGCAACGTCTTCGCCGACTACGCCGAGGCCGGCCTGCTGTACCGGGCCGAGGAGGTGGTGTCGAAGGAGGTGCTGTCGGACTTCCTGCCGTCCTTCGCCGAGAACGCCTCCTACGACCGCGTCCAGTACGGGCTGCCGTTCGTCGCCACCGTCAACGGCATGTACTACAACAAGAAGATCCTCAAGGAGGCCGGCCTCGACAAGCCGCCGGCCACCTGGGACGAGCTGCGCGCGGCGGCCAAGGCGATCAAGGCGCTGCCCGGCGGGTACGTGCCGTACGCGCTGGCACTCGGCGCCGAGGCCGGCGGCTACGAGTTCGGCGCCTGGCTGCGGGCCGACGGCGCCGACTGGCGTACCGACGGCAAGTGGACCGTCAACGGCGAGCGCGCCGTCGAGACGCTGCAGTTCCTCAAGTCGCTGGCCGCGGACGGGTACACCCAGCCGAACCCGGGCCAGACCAACCGCCCCGACGGCACCTGGCCGCTGTTCGCCCAGGGCAAGGCCGCCATGGTGTACGCGTCCTTCGGCACCCGGGCCTTCCTGGAGCAGGTGGACAAGGCGGGCATCGAGTACGGCACCGCGCCGTTCCCCACCAACCACGGCGCCGAACCGGCCACGCACGGCATCCAGGACTACCTGATGGCCTTCAAGAAGGACGGCAACCAGCAGCTCGTCCGCGAGTTCCTCGACTACTTCTACCAGGCCGACAACTACACCAAGTACCTCAAGGTGGAGGGCCTGCTGCCGACGACCGCGTCCGCCTCGGCGCTCATGCGGCAGGACCCGAAGGTGAGCCCCATCGTGGACATGGTGGCCAAGGCCCGCTTCGACCCGACGTCCGAGCCGGTCTGGGCGGAGCTGCGCGGCACGCTGGCCGCCGAGCTGGGCGGCGCGCTGGCGCCCGGCAGCGACCCGCGCGCCGTGCTGACCAAGTTCCAGCAGATCACCGACCACTCCTGACCGCCGCACCCGGGCCGTCATCCCGCCGCGCGACGGGACGACGGCCCTACGGGCCCGCACGGCTTCCGCGAAGGAATAGCGGTTTTCCGTAGGAAAAGCGGAGGGACTTCGCCATGGTCGCGGAACGCGGGTGATCCATAGCGTTGGGCGGGTGCTCAGAAACATCGTCGCCGTGCTCTGCCTCGCCCTGCCCCTCGCGTCCGGCCCGGCGCCGCCCCAGGACCTCACCCCCTCGTCGGTGGACGCCTTCGTCACCGGCTACCGCGAGGCGACCGGGCTCCCCGGGGTCGCGGTCGCGATCACCAAGGGCGGGCGGGTCGTGCACGCCGCCGGGTACGGCCGGACCGCCTCCGGCGAGCCGGTGACGACGGACACGCCCATGGCCGTGGCATCGGTCAGCAAGTCCTTCACCTCGCTCGCCGTCCTGCAACTGGTGGAGAAGGGCCAGGTCGAGCTGGACAGGCCGGTGCGCGGCTACCTGCCCGAGTTCACCATGGCCGATCCCAGGGCCGCCCGGATCACGGTGCGGCAGTTGCTCAACCAGACGTCCGGCATGGCCGACTCGGCCTTCCACGAGAAGAGCCTGCCCCAGCCCCGCACGCTCGAAGGCGCCGTGGCACGGCTGAGGACGGCGAGGCTCGCCACGGAACCGGGCACCGCCTTCAGCTACCACAACACCAACTACCAGGTCGCCGCGCGGCTGGTCGAGGTGGTGAGCGGGCAGCCGTTCGCGGCGTACCTGCACGCGCACGTCTTCACGCCCCTCGGCATGCGCGACAGCAGGACGGTCGACACCGACCGCGACCTGCCCGGCAGTGCCCGCGGCCATCTGGTCGTCCTCGGCCGGGCCGTGGCCGTGCCGGAGCCGTCCGGGTTCGGCAACGGCTCGGGCGGGATCCTCAGCACCGCCGGCGACATGGGCCGGTGGCTGATCGCGCAGAACAACGGCGTCCTCTCCCCTCGCAGTGTCAAGGAGATGCGCACGCCGTCCGAGCAGGACGGGGAGTACGCCCTCGGCTGGGAGATCGGCGAAACCGCCCGCGGCACCCCCGTCGTCCGGCACGACGGCGACCTGTTCACCTCCACGGCCGCCCAGCTGCTGATGCCGGAGTCGGGGTACGGCGTCGCGGTCATGGCGAACACCGGGACGGCCTTCGGCGACGCCGGCGCCCTCATGGACGGCCTGGTCGCCCTGATCGAGGGCGGCACACCCGAGATCCCCTCCGCGCCGCCCCACCTCGTCACCGACATCCTGTTCGTCCTGCTGACCCTGGCGACCGCCGGGCTGGCCGTACGGGGCGTGGCCCGCTCCCGGCGCTGGGCCGTCGTGCGCCGGGGGTGGCGGCGGTGGCCGCTGCTGCCGTATCTGGCCCCGCTCGCGCTGTGCGTCACGATCGTCCCGATCATGCGGGTGCTCCTCCGGGGTGGCGACATCATGTGGATCCAGGTGGTCTATCTCTATCCGACGTTCATGATCTGCTTGGTGACGGCCGCGGTCGCGGGCGCGGCGGTGACGGCCGCACGGCTCTACGCCGCGGCCCGCACGGGCCGCTGAGTGGGAGGGCGAGAAGGCATGGACGTGTACGAAGCCGTGGACAGCCGCCGGGCGGTGCGAACGTTCAGCGACGAGCCGGTCCCCAAAGAGGTGCTCGAACGTGTGCTGACCGCCGCGACGCGGGCTCCGTCGAGCGGGAACCTCCAGCCGTGGCGGCTGTACGTCGTGGCAGGGGAGCCGCTGGCCGAGCTGAAACGGCGGGCGACCGCCAGGGCGCGGGCGGGGGACCCGGGTGACGAGCGGGAGTATCCGATGTACCCGGCCGAGCTGACCTCGCCGTACCTGGACCGTTTCGCCGCCGCGGCCGCCCAGCGGTACCAGGCGCTGGGCATCGAGCGTGACGACCCCGACCGGCCCAGGAAGATCGCCGCCCTGAACTCGGCGGCGTTCGGGGCGCCGGTCGTCCTGTTCTGCTACCTCGACCAGGCCATGGGCCCCGGGCAGTGGGGGGACGCGGGGATGTACCTGCAGACGGTCATGTTGTTGCTGAGGGCGGAAGGGCTGCACAGCTGCCCCCAGGTGATGTGGACGATGTACCGCGAGACCGTCAGCCGGACCGTCGGCGCCCATGACGGGCTTGTCCTGTTCTGTGGTGTCGCGGTGGGCTTCGAGAGGGAGGGCGTGCCGCGGCTGCGTACCGGGCGGGCGGACCTGGCGGAGACGGTGAGCTTCGTCGGGGTGTGACGCCGGGCGGTCAGGCTCGGCGGGCGCGGGACGCGAGGCGGTCGGCGACGGCGAGGACGAGGTCACGCAGTTCGTCGGGACGCTCGATGACGAACGGCCGGTCGAGCGCGGCGAGCACGGCGGGCAGCCAGTCGAGCCGTTCGGCCCGCAGCTCGACGCGGAACCAGCGCTCGCCCGCCGGCCCCGCCTCCCCGGCGGGCTCGACGGCGGGCTCGACGGCGGGCTCGGCAGCGGTGTCGGCAGCGGGCTCCTCGGCGGGCTCGTCGGTGATCTCCTCCACGGTGGCGACGGCGGCGGGCAGGCGGGTGCGGATCTGCTCGGCCGTCCCGTGGATCCGCAGGGTCACCTCGTGCCGGTAGGGCGCGGTGGCGAACCCCGACAGGACGCGCTGCGCCGGATCCGGCCCGGCCGGCGCCTCGAACGAGCCGGGCAGGGCCCGGGCGTCCGCGACGCGGTCGAGGCGGAAGGTCCGGTTCTCGCCGAGGCCGGGGTCCTCGCCGGTGACGTACCAGCGGCCCGCGTGGCTGACGATCCCGTACGGGTGCAGCGTGCGGTCACTGCGCCGGCCGGCGCGGTCGGCGTACCGGATCGAGACGGGCCGGCGGTGGCGTACGGCGTCGGCGATCGTGAGCAGGGTGGCGGCGTCCGGGCCGGCGGGCCCGCCGGGCGGGCTGGTGAAGGCGAGGGATTCCAGGAGCGCGTCGAGCCTGCGGACGAGCCGTTCGGGCAGCACCCGGCGGATCTTCGCGGCCGCCGTCACGCTCGCCGTGTCGCCCGCGTCGCCGGCCGTACGCCGGTTGGCGACCAGGCCGAGCAGCACGGCCAGCGCCTCGTCGTCGTCGAGCATGAGCGGCGGCAGGCGGTAGCCGCGGGCCAGGCGATAGCCGCCGTAGCGGCCGCGCACCGACTCGACCGGCAGGCCGAGATCGATGAGCTGACCGACGTACCGCCGCACGGTACGGCCGTCGACGCCGAGCCGGTCGGCCAGCTCGGCCATCGTCCGGACGCCGCCCGACTGCAGCAACTCCAGGAGCGTGAGCACACGACCGGTGGGTGGCGACATGAGGTCAAGCCTATGGCGAATAGTGGACCGAATCTGTCCAGTATTCGTCGTAACGTGCGGGGTGCCAAGAGCTGCACGAACACCGGAGGAACGCCATGAACTTCGTATCGATCCGCATCATCACCGGTGACGTCGCCCGCCTCGCCGGGTTCTACGAGAAGGCCACCGGGACGCCGGCGGCCTGGTCCACCGAGGACTTCGCCGAGATCAGGACCGGTACCGCCACCCTGGCGATCGCGAGCACCCGCACCGTCCCGCTGTTCGCCCCGGGATCCGCTCGCCCGGCCGACAACCACAGCGTGATCGTCGAGTTCCTGGTGGACGACGTGGACCGCGTGTACGAGAACCTGACCGGCCTCGTCACCGACTTCGTCAACGAGCCCACCACGATGCCCTGGGGCAACCGGTCGCTGCTGTTCCGCGACCCCGACGGCAATCTCGTCAACTTCTTCACCCCGGTCACCCCGGCCGCAGCGGCCAGGTCCGCCCGCTGACCAGCGGGGTCAGGCGGCGGGGGTGCGGCGGCGGGACTGCCAGGACAGGTGGGCGTCGTGCACCTTGGTCCACAGGGCCTCGCGTTCGGCGCCGTTGACGTCGTCGAGGCGCAGCCCGAACACCTCCTCCAGGGCCCCGAACCACTCCCGCCGGGTGGACAGCTCCCGCTCGGTCCTGCCGTCCGCGCCGATCCGGCGCAGCATGCAGCCCACCAGGCAGTCGGCCCCCGTCGCGTCGCGCCGCAGCACGACGGCGGCCCGCACCAGGCGGGACTCGGGGGACGTGCACAGGTACGGATGCCACTCCACGAAGTCCCCCGGCTCGGCGGGCGCCCGCTCGACGTCCAGCCCGGCGATGGACCCGCGCGGGTCGTGGTCGAACCGCCAGCCGCCGGGCTCCACGTCCGAGGCCGACAGCCGGAACTCGAACGGCCCCTGCCGGTACGTCCCCGCCCGCAGCGGCAGCGGCTCGTGCAGCCCGTCGCCGAGCCCGATGTCCACCAGCCAGTCCTGCCCGTCGAGGGCGACGGTGAGCGCGAGATGCGGCGCGAACGACGCCGGCGAGGCGGGCGCCCGGACGGCGGCCTGCACCCCGGCCCGATGCCAGGTGACGTCATAGCCGAGCGCGGTCAGCAGCGTGGCGAACGCCCCGTTGAGCTGCACGCAGTAGCCGCCGCGCCCACGCAGCACCCGCTCGACCGACTCGCGCGGGTCCACGGTGATCCGCCGGCCCAGCTGGACCTCCAAGGTCTCGTACGGCACCCGCTCCACGTGCGCGCGGTGCAGCGCGCGCAGCGCCGGGAGCGACGGCTCGCCGGGGTCGCCGACGTCCAGCCGGTCGAGGTAGGCGTTCAGGTCACGGTCACGAGTTCGCCGCATGGGCCCTCCCTTCGGTCGCCGCGTCCATCGTGGTCCGCCACGCGGCCGGCCCGCACCTCGCGGATTGCTCGCCCGGCGGCGATGCGGGCGACGAAGCGGGGCGGCGGGTGGCCGTACCGCGCAATCCACGAGATGCGGTGGCGCGCGGCCGCGACCGACGATGACCACGATGACGCTGCCCTGAGCGGTTCACCGGGAGGAGACGACCAGATGCGCAACCAGACTGTCGCACCGGAGCGGGTGAGCACCCGATGGGAGGATCACCTGCCCGACCTGCTGGACAAGCTGGGATTGCCGGCCGAAGGGGCGATCCAGGTGGGCGCGCACCGGGGCCAGGAGGTGGAGGCACTCACCAGGTGCGGGTTCCGCCGCCTGGTCATGATGGAGCCCAACGGCGACCACCTGCCCGCGCTGCGCGAGCAGCTCCGGCTGCACCACCTGGCCGCCGGGCTGCCCGAGCCCGAGCACGGCCACCCGGCCCGCGAGGTCGTGGCGGCGTGCGCCGGCCGGGAACGCGGCCAGGCCACCCTCAACGTCACCCCCTACGACAAGCAGTCGAGCATGCTGCCGCCGCTGCTGCCCATGGCCGTCGTCCGGCAGGACGTCGTCCCGGTGATCCCCGTCAGCGAGGTGCAGCACGGCTGCAACGTGCTGGTGGTGGACGCCCAGGGCGCCGAGCTGGAGGTGCTGGCCGGGACCGACCTGAGCCGGCTGCGGCTCGCCGTCGTCGAGGGCAGCGTGACGGCCCGCTACAGCGGCGGCTCGACCCTCGACAGCATCGCCGAGCACATGACGGCGCACGGCTGGCGGGAGGTGGCCGCCTGGCCGCACCTGCGTCCCGGCGTCGTGGACGTCGCCTGGCTGGCCCCCGGCCCACGCCGTTCTGATGGACCGGCCGTCGGACGGGGGCCTGGCCTGCGAGCGCCGCGGGGCGGTGGCCGTCCTGCGGCTCGACCGGCCCCGCGTGCGCAACGCGCTCGGGTCCGGGCTGGTCGCGGCGCTCGGCTCCGCGCTGGCCGAGCTGGACGACGATCCCGGGGTGCGCGCCGCCGTGCTGACGGGCGCGCCGCCGGGGTTCTGCGCGGGTTCGGACCTGAAGGAGCTGTCCGGGATGACGCGTGAGGGCATGGTGCGGCACGAGGCCGACACCGGGCGCGTGGCCAGGGCCGTACAGCATCTCGGCATCCCCGTGGTGGCCGCCGTCGAGGGCTTCGCGCTCGGCGGCGGCTTCCTGCTGGCCACCGGCTGCGACGTGGTGGTCACCGCCGAGGACGCCCGCTGGCACCTGCCGGAGGTGCGGCTCGGCTGGGTGCCGCCCTGGGGCATCCAGAGCCTGGCCGCCCGGGTCGGGCCCGTCGCCGCGCGGCGGCTGGTCTGGGGCGACCGCCCGCTGACCGGGCGCGAGCTGCACGGGATCGGCGGCGCCGACGAGCTGACCGCGCCGGGCCAGGCCCTGGCGTGCGCGCTGGAGGTGGCGGCGGGGCTCGCCGCGCTGCCCCCGCACGCGGTCGCCTCCGCCAAGCGGGCGCTGACCGACGCGGTGAGCGGGCCCGCCGAGACGCTCGACGCGCGTACGGCCTGGATGTTCGGCGCCGACTGCGCCTCCGCCGCGGCCCGCGAGAGCCTGGCCCGCTTCGGAGCCCGCCCATGACCGCCCCGGACCAGGTCCCGGGGGCGGTCGCGGGCGGCCGGACGGGCAAGGTGTGCGGGGTGGCCGAGGCCGTCGCGCTCATCGAGGACCACCAGGCCGTCGCCAGCACCGGCGTCATCGGCTGGCTCACCCCCGACGCCCTGCTGGCCGCGCTCGGCGAGCGCTTCGCCGCCACCGGCGCCCCGCGCGAGCTGACCTTCTACTTCCCCTGCGCCACCGGGGACGCCGTCGGCATCGGCGGCATGGACCACGTGGCCAGGAAGGGCCTGATGCGCCGCATCGTGTCCGCCTCGTTCATCAACCCCCGCCACCCGGTGACCGGCGCCCGCCCCGCCCTGACCGAGCTGATCCAGAACGACCTCGTCGAGGCGTACAGCTGGCCGATGGGCGCCGCCATGCACTGGCTGCGCGAGGTGGCCCGGCGCGGCCCCGGCTACCTGACCCGCGTCGGCCTCGGCACGTACGCCGACCCCCGGCACGGCGGCGGCAGGTTCACCGGCCTGGCCCAGGAGGACCTGGTGCAGCTGGTCGAGCTGGGCGGCGAGGAGTACCTGTTCTACCCGTCCTGGCCGCTGCACGCCGGACTGGTCCGGGCGAGCGCCGCCGACCCCGACGGCAACCTGTCCTTCGAGGACCAGCCGCTGTTCTCCAGCGCGCTGGCGATCGCCCTCGCGGTGAAGGCGTGCGGCGGCACCGTGATCGCGCAGGTGTCGCGGATCGTGCCCGCCGGCTCGTCGCCCGCGCGGGAGATGCGCGTGCCAGGGGCGCTCGTCGACCGGGTCGTCGTGGTTCCGGACGCGCCCATGACCACCGGCGTACGGCACGATCCCGGCTATCTCGGGTACGTCCCCGACGCCGTCGCGCGGGTGCCGCGGCTGCCGTCCGGCCCCGACAAGGTGATCGCCCGCCGGGTCGCCAGGGAGGTCAGGCCGGGGGAGACCTCGATCTTCGGGTTCGGCGCCTCCTCCGACGCCGTCCTGGCCATGGCCGAGGACGGCATGCTGGACGACGGCCGCCTGGACGAGCACCTGTTCACCACCGAGCACGGCTCCTTCGGCGGCATCGTGATGAGCGGCTGGCAGTTCTCGGCGAACTACTCGCCGCGCGCGCTGCTCGACGGGCCCTCGCAGTTCGACTTCATCGACGGCGGCGGCTGCCCGTTCGCCGCGCTCGCCTTCGCCCAGATCGACGCCGAGGGCAACGTGAACGTCAGCCGGTTCGGCGCGGCCAACCCCGGCGCCGGCGGGTTCGTGGACATCGCGCACAACGCCACGCGGCTGGTCTTCGCCGGCACGCTGACCACCGACGGCCTCCAGGTGAGCTGCGCCGACGGCGGGCTGCGGATCCAGGCCGAAGGGCGGGTGCGCAAGCTGGTGCCGCGGGCCGGACACGTCACGTATCAGCTGGGCGAGGGCGTGCGGCGCGGGCAGTGGGCGCGCGTGGTCACCGAGCGGGCCGTCTTCGACGTCACCGCCGCCGGCCTGGAGCTCGTGGAGCTCGCGGCCGGCGTGGACCTGCGCCGCGACGTGCTCGACCAGATCGGCTTCCCGGTCCGCGTCTCGCCGTCGCTCGTCCCCATGGACCCGGCGCTCTTCCGCCCCTGACGGGGCCTGGGCAGCACACGGGGCGACCGCGGCCGGTCCCGGGACCGGGACCGGGACCGAGCCCGGGACCGGGAACGAGCCCGGGACCAGGCCCGGGTCTAAGACAGGGTCGAAGGCAGGGTCGAAGGTCGGGGCGAAGGCAGGGTCGAAGGTCGGGTCCAAGGCCGGATTCGGGTCCGGGGGCGGGTGCCCGGCCGCGCGCCGCCCCCTCCGGTTCACGCCGCCCGCCTCGCCCCGGCCGCTCCGCCGGTCGTGCCGCCGGTCACCCCGCGGGCCGCCCCGCCGGCCGCTCCGCCGGACGTCAGTGAGCGGACCTCCGCGGCGAGCCGGTCCATGGCCGCGTGCAGCCGCGCGTCCGACAGGTACGGCGCCGGCCCGAGCCGCAGGTACTCGCCCCGGCTGTCGGCCTGTACCCCCCGCGCCGCCAGCCCCGCCCGCAGCCGCCCCGCGTACGGCGAGCGCAGCGCCAGGAACCCGCCGAACTCCTCGGGCGCGGCGTCCAGGTCCCGGCTGACCACGTGCGCGGGCGCGCCGATCTCGTCGAAGCGCGCCGCCAGCAGCCCGCGCTGCCGCAGCGACACCGCCCGCAGCACCTGCGGCGTCAGCCCCTGCGCGGCGAAGAAGTCGAACACCCGGGCCGCCCGGTAGTGGCTCACCGGGTCGTAGGTCGCCCCCGCGAACCGGGCCGCCCCCGACGGGTAACCGACCCGGCCGCCCGCCCGCGGGTCCTCGGCCAGCTCGGCGAACTCCGAGTACCACCCGGTCACCACGGGCCGCAGCCGGTCGGCGTGCGCCGGCAGCCGCAGCACGCAGTTGCCCTCCCCGAGCTGCAGGTACTTGTAGCCGCCCGCCACCACCCAGGCCGAGTCCAGGCCCGCCGTCGAGAACGGCACCACGCCCAGCGCGTGGTAGGCGTCCACCAGCAGCTCGGCCCCCGAGAACGGCAGACGGCGGCGAGCGCGTCCAGCTCCGGCACGATCCTGGCCGTCTCGAACAGCACCGCCGAGACGAGGACGGCGGCCGTGCGCCCGTCGGCCGCGTCCGCCAGCCGCGCGGCCAGCGTGCCCACCGGCTCCGGCGGGACGACGACCACCTCCACGTCCTCCTCGGCCAGGCGGGCGAGCTGGCGCCGCAGCGTGTGGAACTCGCCGCCGGAGGTGACCAGCCGGGGCCGGCCGCGCAGGTCCAGCGCCGACAGGAAGCGCAGCACCAGCTCGTGCGTGCTGGCCCCGAGGGCCAGCTCGGCGTACGGGTCGCCGAGGAAGAGGCGGAACCCCTCCCTGACCCGGTCGGCCTTCTTGAACGCGGCGGCCCACTTGTCGTCCACGTCCCTGGCGGCGTCGTCGAACGCCTCGATCTGCCCGGCCAGCGCCACGTCCGGCCAGGCCTGGTGGGAGTGGCCGGTGAGCAGCAGCCGGTCCGGGGCCCGGAAGGCCGAGTAGTGCGGCGCCAGGCGTCCCGAGATGTCGTTCATGCCATGCTCCTGACCGCCCACAGGTCGGGGAACGCCGGCGTCAGCGAGGCACGCAGGTACGCCCCACCGCTGGAGCCGCCGGTGCCCGGACGGGCGCCGATGGTGCGCTCGACCATCTTCAGGTGCCGGTAGCGCCACTCCTGGAGGCATTCGTCCAGGTCCACCAGCCGCTCGCAGAGCTGGGCCGCGCCGGTGTCGTCCCGGTAGACCCGCAGCAGCAGGTCCTGCACCGACTCCGACGGTTCCAGCGGCAGCCGTACGTCGCGGTGCAGCCGGTCCTGCGGCACCTCGTAGCCGCGCAGGTACAGGTACGTCAGCAGCGAGTCGTACAGCGTCGGCCTGGCCATCGCCGCCTCGATCCGGGCGCGGGCCGGGGTGCCCTCGGCCTGGCCGAGCAGCATGCGCTCGTCGCGCCGGCCCAGCACCGCCTCGATCTCGCGGAACTGCGCCGACTGGAAGCCGCTGCTGGTGCCCAGCTTGCCGCGGAAGGCGGCGAACTGGAACGGCGTCATCGTCTCCATGACGTCCATCTGGGAGACCGCGAGCCGCATCAGCTTCAAGGACCGGTGCAAAGTCCGCATGGCGTGCGCGGTGAATCCGCCGGCGAGTTCGAGCTGCAGCTCGGCGAATTCGTGCAGCAATTGTTTGAACCACAGCTCGTACACCTGGTGGACGATGATGAACAGGGTCTCGTCATGGCTCTCCGAAACCGGTCGCTGCGCCGTGAGGATCTCCTCCAGCGCCAGGTAGGACGAGTACGTCAGGACGGTGTCTTCTCTCATGGCCTCAACGATGCGCGCCACCGGGAACGCGGAACAGGCCGTTCCCGGGCAGCTACCTGCCCCGCCGGGACCGCTTCCTGCAATTCGCCGGAAACGCATTTCGGAAGATGTGGAAATGGCCGTCCGGCGGCACGGGGAATTCAGCACGACACGAGATGCGGCCGCCCGCGGCCCCGCGTGACGATGGCGCCGAGGGGGCGCCGAGCCCCATCAGCGAGCGAACTGCGAGGAAACATGCCATGACCTCACCGGAGATCATCAAGAGGGGCGGCCCCGGCAAACGTGCCCCTCGGCTCGACGGGCTGCGCGGATATCTGGCACTGGGCGTGATCGTGGTGCACGTCGCCTTCGCCGCCGGCGTCATCGGCTTCTACGACAAACCGTCCGTCGGCATCTGGCCCGTGCTGATCCAGGGCCTCAACGTGCTGCTGCCGCCCTTCTTCGTGATGTCCGGCCTGCTGTTGTACCGGCCGTTCGCCAGGGCGACGATCGTCGGCACGCCGCGTCCTGAGCTGAAGGGCTACCTGATCAAGCGCATGCTGCGGATCCTGCCCGCGTACTGGCTGGTGGCCGTGGCGGCGCTGCTGCTGCTCAACCTCAAGAGCGTCGACGGCCTCTGGTACGTGCTCAGCCCCCTGCTGCTCATGCACTACTACGTGCCGGGCCCCGAGGCGGGCTACGCCGGGCTGGAGCCCACCTGGACCGTGCCCGCCGAGGTCACCTTCTACCTGGCGCTGCCCATCCTGGCCTGGATCTTCGACCGGTACGCCAGGAAGGCCGCCGACCCCGGCGCCAAGGCCCGCCGCCTGCTGGTCCCGCTGGGCGTCTTCGTGCTCGTCGGCCTGGCCTGGACCGCGTACACGCACCTGGAGTCGATGGGCCCCTTCCCGTACGAGTACTTCTGGGTGATCGGCTTCACCGGCTTCCTGGCCATCGGCATGGGCCTGGCGATCCTGTCGGCGTACGCGGAGGCCAAGGACACCACGCCCGCCTTCTACCGCCTGGTGGCCCGCCGGCCGCTGCTGTTCTGGCTGGGCGCGGCGGTCGTCTACGTGATCAACTGCATCCGGCCGTTCGGCAAGCCCGGCATGGCCGACTACGCCACGGTGCCCGAGGCGATGGCCGAGATGGTGCTGTTCCTGATCTTCGCGCTGCTGATCATCGCCCCGGTGGTGGTGCCCGGCGTGCACTCGAAGGTCATCGACGCCGTGCTCACCAACCGTCCGATGCGCTTCTTCGGCCGCATCTCCTACGGCGTCTACCTGTGGCACTTCATCCTGCAGTACCTCTGGTTGCAGAACGGCAGCGTCTTCGGCGCGCCTCCGGTGCCGATGCCGGTGGTGATGGGCAAGTCCGGCTTCTGGGAGCTGCTGGCGGTCGTGCTCGTGGGCACGGTCGCCGTCGCGACGGTCAGCTACTACCTGGTCGAGCTGCCCGCGATGCGGCTGCGCGAGCGCCTGGTGGCCCGGCGGGCCGAGACCGAGCCGCGCCGGCCGGCCGAGAGCCCGCGCGTCCCGGTCTAGGGGTGCTCAGAGAGGATGAGGGCCGAAGCGGCCCCAGGCGACGAACGCCGCCAGCAGGAACAGGATCGCGTTGAAGGCGATCGCGCCGGGCTCCTTCCGGCGGACGTGGGCGAGCGCGGCCAGCACCATCACCACGGCCAGGCCGGCCGCGGCCAGCGGGGTCAGGGCGGGCGCGACGCCGGTGACCGCCGGCAGGATCAGCCCCAGCGCGCCGGCCAGCTCGGTGAGGCCGATGAGGCGGACGGCGCCCGCGGAGAAGTCCGCGGCCCAGGGCAATCTGGGCTCCAGCCTCTCCTTGGGCTGGGTGGACTTGGCCAGTCCGGCGAGGCCGAACAGGAGGGCCAGCGCGGCCTGCACGATCCACAGGGCGATGTTCATCAGGATTCCTTCGCGGATTGGGGGTGTGGCCGGGGCGAGGGGCCTCGGCACCGGCTGGTCGACGGATGAGGACGGTCCCGGGCCTTCCGGCCGAGGACGTCAGGAGCAGGTGACGGCGATCTTGCCGAGCGTGCCCGCGCGGAAGGCGGCGAACGCCTCGGGGGCCTGCTCCAGCGGATAGGTGGCGGTGACCGGGACGCGCAGCGCACCGGTGGCGACCCGGGCGGCCAGCTCGCTCAGGGTCCGCGGGTCCGGGTCGGCCATGACGGTGTGCACGGTGACCGTGGAGTTCTGGACGGCGTCCGGGGTCAGCCCGAGGGTCGAGGCGAGCCGGCCGCCGCCGCGCAGCAGCCCCGCCAGCTCGGCGCCGTCACCCGCCAGGTGCAGCACGGCGTCCACGCCCGCCGGGGCCAGCGCGCGGACCTGGGCGGGCAGGTCGCCGCCGTGGTCGACGAGCTCGACCTTGGTGGCGGTGAGCCCGGTGACGAAGTCGGCCTCGGCGCCGGGACGGGCGGTGGCGATCACCCGGGCGCCGCGGGCGGCGGCCAGCTGCACGGCCAGCGCGCCCACGCCGCCGGTGGCGCCGGAGATCAGCACCGTCTCGCCCTCGGCCGGGGCCACGGCGTCGAGGCTGTCCAGCGCCGCGGTGCCGGCCAGACCCAGCGCGCCCGCCTCCGCCGCGGACAGCCCCTCGGGAAGGGGGGCGATGCCGTAGCCGGCGGGCACGGTCACGTACTCGGCCATCGAGCCGGGGCCGAGGAACGGCTTCATCACCACGCCGAAGACCGGCTGCCCGACGGTGAAGCTCTCGGCGCCCTCGCCGAGCGCCTCGACGGTGCCGGCGAAGTCCTTGCCCACCACCAGCGGGAAACGGTGCTCCATCATCTGCTGCAGGTAACCGGCGGCCACGGCCAGGTCGAAGCCGTTGACCGAGGAGCCGGTGACCTTCACCAGCACCTCGCCGGCCGCCGGCCGCGGGACGGGAAGGTCGGCCGGAGCGGGGTCGGCGGGGACGGAGTTCAGCATGACAGCACGCATGAGCTGCACCTCTCAGAAAAGTGGAACGGGCTACCCGTTTCGTGCTGCCCAGCGTAACAAGAAAAATGGGTAGGTCGTTCCACTTGGGTAGGATGGAGGCATGGATCATCCCGCCGACGCCTCCGAACCTTCCGGCGAGCAGCCCGGGCCGGGCCTGCGCGCCGACGCCGAGCGCAACCGCGAACGCATCGTGGCCACCGCCCGCCGCCTGTACGCCAGCCACGGCCTCGGCGTCTCCATGGCCTGCATCGCCCGTGCCGCCGGCGTCGGCAAGGCCACCCTGTCGCGCCGCTTCGCCACCCGCGAAGAACTCATCAACGCCGTCTTCGCCGACCGCATGGACGCCTACGCGGCCGCCGTCGCCGAGGCGCTGGCCGACCCCGACCCCTGGCACGGCTTCGTCGGCTACGTCCAGGCCGTCTGCGCCATGCAGGCCGCCGACCGCGGCTTCGCCGACGTGCTGGCCATGACCTTCCCCGCGGCCAAGGCGCTGGAGAAGCGCCGCGCCGCGGCCTATCACGGCTTCCTCGACCTCATCGCCCGCGCCAAGGCCACCGGCCGGCTCCGGGCGGACTTCACCGACCAGGACATGGTCATCCTGCTGATGGCCAACGCCGGTGTCATCGCCGCCACCGGGGACGCCGCTCCGGACACCTGGCGCCGCCTCGTCGGCCAGATGCTGCGCGCCTACGCCGCCCCCGGCGCCGACCTGCCCCCGCTGGAGTCGACCCCCGCGCCCACCGCCCTGTACCGGGCCATGGTCCGCCTCACCCGCCCCGCCGCCGGGCCTGACGGCGACCCGGAGTGAGCAGGCGACCGGCGTCAGCCGGGGCGGGTGGCGGTGGCGGAGACCCACGCCTGGTCGAACAGCGCGTCCGGGTCGGTGGCCCAGGCGCGCAGCCGGCCGGCGTGGGCGGGCTGTTCGGCCCGGTCGAGCTGGATCGCGAGGTAGCCGGCGATGCGGGACGGGTCGGCATGACGCTCGTGGCGCACGTCCAGACGGATGTCGGTGAAGCCCGCCGCGCGCAGGTACCGGCCGAGTTTGCGGCCGGCGTACGGGTCGCCGCCGTTGGCCTGCTGCAGGCGGGTGTAGGCGCCGAGGGCGTCGTCCAGGGGAGGGGTCAGCAGGAAGCCGCCCCAGTCGGGGCTGCACAGGCCGACCGTCCCGCCGGGCCGCAGGACCCGGCGGATCTCGGCCAGCGCGCGGGCCGGGTGGGCCAGGTGTTCCAGCAGGGCGTGGGAGAAGACGCGGTCCACCGATCGGTCCTCCAGCGGGATGGCGTAGCACGATCCCTGCCGGAACTCGACGTTCGCCAGGTCCCGCTGCCAGGCCGCCGCGCGGGCGGCCGTGAGCTGGGCGGCGTGCTGGTCCAGGCCCAGCACGTGCCCCGGCGCGACGACGGCGGCGAGGTCGGTGGTGATGGTGCCGGGCCCGCAGCCCAGATCCAGCACCGACATCCCCGGCGCCAGGTACGGCAGGAAGAAGCCCGCGTGCGTCGCGGCTCGCCTGGCGGCCATGAAGCCGACGGCGAAGGCGTCATGGCCGGGCGTGTAGCGCTCGACGTCGGAGGTCATCGCAGGACCGCCTTCTCGGCACGCGCGTCGATCGTTCCCGAGCGGACGGCGAGGACGAGCCCGGCGGCGGCCCAGAACGTGGCCCGCCGGCCGGCGGCCTGCCCCAGCCAGGTCACCAGCGGCACCCCGGCCACGTTCGCCAGGGTGAACCCGCCGAACATGATCGACATCGCCCGTCCGCGCCGTTCCGGCGGGACGAGCTCGGCCGCCACCACCGACCCGACCCCGAACAGCGCCCCCTGCGGCACCCCCGCGACCACCCTGGCCGCCATCAGCAGGCCGTAGCCGGACGCGACCGCCGACAGGACGCTGCCCGCCGTCAGCAGCGCCGCGACGATCAGCAGAGTCGTGCGGCGCGGCAGGCGGGCCGAGACCGCGGTCAGCAACGGCGCCCCCACGATCACGCCGACGGCGTACCCGCTGATCAGCGCGCCGGCGGCCGGAATCGACACTCCGCCCCCCTCGGCGACCTGCGGCAGCAGGCCCATGACGGCGAACTCGGAGGTTCCGACGGCGAAACCTGCGACGGCCAGGGCCAACAGAGCCAGCGGCATGGCATTGCGCTCCTCATCTCACGCGGACGATCGCCTCCGAGCCTGGCCGCCGGGCCTGTGGAGCCGTGAGTGGCAGAAACGCACACGTGGGATAGATTTCCGCCATGCGCTGTGTGGGGATCGTGGTCACCGAGCAGGTCCGCGTCTTCGACTACGCCGTGGCCAGCGAGGTCTGGGGCCTGGACCGCACCGATCGCGGCGTCCCGGCGTTCGACCTGCGCACCTGCGGGCCGCGCGGTCACGCGCTGACCATGAGCACGGGCGTGACCTGTGTCCCCGATCACGGCCTGGACGGCCTGGACGAGTGCGACCTGGTCATCGTGCCCGGCGTTCAGAACCCGGCCAGGGCCGCCCATCCGGACGTGGTCACCGCGCTTCGCGCCGCGCACGACCGTGGCGCGACCGTCGCGTCCCTGTGCTCGGGGGCGTTCGTGCTGGCCGCCGCGGGCCTGCTGGACGGCCGCAAGGCCACCGCCCACTGGCTCGACGTCGACCAGCTCGCACAGCGCCACCCCGACGTGAGCGTCGACCCCGGCGTCCTGTTCGTCGGGGACGGCACCGTGTGGACCTCGGCGGGCGTGGCCGCGGGCATCGACCTGTGCCTGCACCTGGTCCGCCGCGACCACGGCGCCGCCGCCGCGGCCGAGATCGCCCGCACCATGGTCACCGCACCCTTCCGGCCGGGCGGCCAGGCGCAGTTCATCACCCGCCCCGTCCCCGCCGGCGGGGGGCCGTCCGACAGCCTGACCGGCCTGCGCGAACGCATGCTCGACGACCTGGCCCACCCGTGGACCGTCCCGGAGCTGGCGAACCTGGCCCGCATGTCGGAACGTAGCTTCGCCCGCCGCTGCGGGTTCAGCACCCCGCTGACCCTGCGCCACCACTTCACCCGCCACGTCGGCCTGCCGCCCCGCGACTACCGCCTGGCCTTCGGCAGGCGACCCGAGGCGGAGCGGAGCAGGTCGGCGAGGTAGCCGAGCCGGCGAGGACCGGCCCCGGCCGTCACGGGATCGGTACGGTCAGCCGGCCCGGGTCATGGTGGCCTCGTAGCCGCCGCCCGGCCACTCCCACCGGCCGCTGATGGTCCGGCCGTCCTCGCTGAAGGCGCCGCTGAACCCGGCCGGCGAGCCCTCCGCGCCGAACCAGATGTTGAGGTCGCGCCCGTCGAGCTTCCACACGTAAACGAAGTTGTTGCCGGTGCTGTCGAAGTAGTGGGAGCGCAGCGCGCCGCTCTCGGGGTCGTGGCCGATGTACTCCACGCCGGTCATCGTGCCGCCGCCGTGGCTCATCTCGACGCGCTGGACGAGGAAGAAGCCGCCGTCCATCCACTCGAAGACGAGCCGGCCGCCGGTCGCCTCGCCGGTGCCGAAGTCCTTGCCCGTCATCTCCCACGTACCGACCAGCGGTTGCAGGGTCTGCAGCGAGGGATCGGGGGTGGGGAGCTGGTTCTGCGGGTTGGCTGTCTCTGTCATGTTCCCTCCACGGGACAGGTCGATGCCCGGTACGCCGATCGCGTACCGGGCGGGGGTGAGCTCACTTGGCGCCGAAGAACGCCTTGACCCGGGACCAGCGGCCCCAGACGACCAGTGCCAGGACGACCAGCAGGACGGCCTCGATCACGGGGACGCCGCCCAGCACGATCGCGTTGGTGCCGGCCGCGCCGATCATCAGGCCGATCAGCGCCAGTGCGGCCACGCCGCTCAGGCGCGGGATCAGCAGCCCGATCGCGCCGGCGATCTCCAGGACGCCGACCGCGTAGCGGAACCACTGGCCGGCGCCGATGTCCTCGAACATGGCGACCATGGTCGGGTCGCCGGCGAGCTTGAGCACGCCGCCCAAGCCGACCTGGAACGCCAGAAGGACCTGGGCGACCCAGAGGGCGATGTTGACGCCGCGGCCGGTGGACCGGCCGACGGCGGTCGTGCTGTTCGTGGTGCTCATGCAGTCCTCCTTGAGGAACTAGTTGACGATCTCCATCTGGCCCATCATCCCGATGGCCGAGTGCTCCAACATGTGACAGTGGTAGACGTATCGCCCCAGGTAGTCGCCGAAGCTGGCCTGGAAGCGCACGGTCTCGCCCGGCTGGATGAGCACCGTGTCCTTCCACCCCGCCTCGCCCGGCTGCGGCGGCGTGCCGTCGCGGTCCAGGATCCGGAACTGGGCGAGGTGGGTGTGGAAGTTGTGCGGGACGCCGAAGCCCGAGCCCCCGACGTTGGTGTCGGAGTTGGTGACCTCCCAGACCTCGCTGGTTCCCCGCTTGACCTGCATGTCCACCCGATTGGCGTCGAACGCCTGATTGTTGATCAGGGCCTGGATGTTGACCGGGTCCAGGCTGAGGGTGAGCTGCCGGGTCTGCGTGGCCGCGGCCAGCGGGACCATCGCGCGCAACTGGCTGGGCACGCGGCTGCGGTCGATGGCCCGCCGTACGACGTCGAAGCGGAGCACGGACCCGCTCACGTCCTCCAGCGTCACCTGCGTGCCCAGCGGGAACGCGCCGAAGTCGATCACGACCTCGGCCCGCTCGCCCGAGGAGAGCACCAGCTTGGACGTCGGCACCGGCGCCGCCAGCAGGCCGCAGTCGGTGGCGATCTGCGTCATCTGGGCGCCGTTGCTCAGCGACAGCTCGAAGATCCGGTGCGTGGAGCCGTTGAGCAGGCGCAGCCGGTACTTGCGGGCCGCGACCCTGAAGTACGGCTGGGCCTTGCCGTTGGCGATCAGCGTCGGCCGGTTGTAGGGGTCGGCCGGGTCGAAGACCAGCCCGCCCTGGTCGTCGAAGAGCGCGTCGCGCAGCAGGATGGGCACGTCGTAGGCCCCGGACGGCAGGCCGAGCTGCTGCTCGTCGGCGCCCTCGACCAGGTAGAAGCCGTGCATGCCGCGGTAGACGTGCTCGGCCTCCATGTGATGGGTGTGGTCGTGGTACCACAGCGTGGCGCCGGCCTGGGCGTTCGGGTAGTCGTAGGTCTTCGACTTGCCGTCGGCGATCAGGTCCATCGGGTACCCGTCGCTGGCCGCCGGCACGCGGCCGCCGTGCAGGTGCACGTTCGCCTCGTGGCCGAGCCTGTTGTCGAAGGTGACCAGCGCCCTGCGGCCCTGCCGGGCGCGGATGGTGGGGGCGGTGAACTGGCCGCCGTACGTCAGCACGGGCGTGCTCACGCCCGGCAGGATCTCGGTGGCCGCCTGCTGGATGGACAGCCGGTAGAAGTCGATGCCCGGCAGGGTGGCCACGGGGGCCAGCACCGGGGGCACCGGCATCGCGACGCTGAAGGGCGCCGCGGTGGCGCCGGTACGGACCGCGGGGACCCGGCCCCCGTGGTCGTGCATGCGCATCATGTGCTGCTGCTGCGCCTGCTGTTCCGGCTCGCCGAACAGCCCGCGGGACACCGGGGTCAGCGCGGCGCCTCCTGCCAGGCCACCGAGAACGATCAAGCGCCGTCGGCTTAACATACGGGAACTCCCATCGCCATGTCCGAGCGTGGCATCGCCAGCCGGCACGGTCTTCTTCTGAAGTGCTCACTTCACGGGCGGATGCCGTGGGAGCGGTGCCGCCGCCCGGAAGGCGGCGGTGGTTCAGCCCACGGACAGGCGCCGCGGGGTGCGCCCGTCCAGGCAGTCGGCGTTGTAGGCGTCGAGCAGGCGCTGAGCCCGCTCCGACGCCTCGGCGAAGCAGTCGTCGGGGTCGGCGCCGTCCAGCACCCGGGCCATGGCCTCCGTCATCACGTCCTGGATCCCGGCGAAGTCCCCGAGCACCGCGCCCAGCGCGGCGGGGGAGCCGTCGGCCGCGCGGAGCTGGGCGGTCGCGGCCCGGTGCACCGGGTGCCGCTCGAACCAGCCCTCCTCCTCCAGCAGGCCGGCCGCGCCCCGGGTGACCGGCAGGAAACCGGCCTCCCGGTGCCACCGCGCCGCGTTGCCCGCGCTCAGCAGGTGCTGGACGAACGCCAGCGCGCCGTCCCGCCGCTCCGGCGGCAGCCCGTCGGTCAGCCAGAGCGCCTGGCCGGAGACCAGGTGCCCGGCGCGCGGCAGGCTCTCGTTGTGCGGCAGCGGGCTCGCCGTCACCTCGAACCCGGACTCCCGCCCGCGCTCGGCGATCATGCCGGTCACCACCGAGGACGCGATCGTGAACGCCACCCGCTGCCCCAGGAACGCCCCCAGCGCCGGGCCCCAGTCACCGGGCTCGCCCGCGCGCAGGTAGTGGCCCTCGGCGTGCAGGCGCCGCCACCAGGCGGCGTAGGCCAGCAGCTCCTTGGAGGCCAGGTCCACCCGTCCGGCGCGGCCGGCGCGGCCGTTGTCGTGGTCGGCCAGCAGGCCGCCCTGCCCGGCCAGGGCCTGCTGGAACAGCCAGCCGTGGTTGGCCCAGGAGACGCCGTGCGGCGGGCCGCCGGGCAGCGCCCGTACGGCGGCGCAGGCGTTCTCCAGCTCCTCCCAGGTCCGCGGCGGCGCGTCGATCCCGGCCGCGCGGAGCAGGGTGGCGTTGGTGAGCAGCACCGCCGTGGTCGCCGTCGCGGGCGCGGCGACGAGCTCGCCGCGGTAGGTGTAGTGGCCGCGTACGGCCGGTTCGAGGTCGGCGAGCACGACCGGCTCGCCGAGGATCTCCGCGCGCCCCCCGACGGCGCGCTCGATCGGCGTGAACAGCGGCGCGCCGGAGCGCGACCGGGTGTCCAGCGCGAGCCTGGTGGCCGTGGCGTAGTACTCCGCCAGGTCCGGCGGCTCGCCCCGGCCGGCCGCGCGGGCCACCTCGGCGGGCAGCTCGCGGAAGCCGTGCCCGGTGATCTCGATCCGGAGGTCCGGGTGCGCGGCCTCGAAGTCGGCGGCCATCCTCCTGATCGGGCCCAGGTAGTCCGGCAGGGGATGCTCGGCGATCCAGACGCTGATGACCGTTCTCATTCGCCTCATGATGAACGCGGCCACCCCGCCGTACATCTTGTGAAATGCGGTGTTTCGTCAGCTCAGACAGCAATTCAAAGGATGTGGGCCCCGCGACGTGAATGTGACCCTGACTGCGAGTCGCAGAGCGGCGAAACGGAGGAGCACGGTGATCAATACTCATGACGAGTTCGACGTTGTCGTGATCGGCGGAGGCCCTGGCGGCTCGGGTACGGCGGGACTGCTGGCCCAGCGCGGGCACCGGGTTCTGGTGCTGGAGCGGGAGAAGTTCCCGCGTTACCACATCGGCGAGTCGCTGATCACGGGGTCCATGCCCACGTTGGAGGAGCTGGGACTGAAGGACAGGCTCGACCAGATGGGGTTCGTCAAGAAGTACGGCGGCACCCTGTTGTGGGGCAGGAACCAGGGCACCTGGGACTTCCGCTTCGCCGAGGCGTCCAACTACGAGTACGCCTACCAGGTGCGCCGCGCCGACTTCGACTCCCTTCTGCTGGCCAGGGCCAGGGAGCTGGGCGCGACGGTGTTCGAGGAGGCCACGGTCAAGGACCTGGTGTTCGACGGCGACCGCGTCACCGGCGTGACGTACACGGTGAAGGGTGACGCCGAGCAGCGCACCGCCCGCTGCCGCCTGCTGATCGACGCCACCGGGCAGCAGCACCTGCTGGCCCGCCGCTTCGACCTCATCGAGTACCACGACGACCTGCGCAACATCGCGGTCTGGTCGTACTGGCAGGGCTGCAAGCGCTACGGCGGCACGCGCTTCGGCGACACCGTCACCGAGAACCGCCCGGCGGGCTGGTTCTGGTTCATCCCCCTGCACGACGGCACGGTGAGCGTCGGCTACGTCACCCCCATCGACGAGTACAAGAAGTCCGGCAAGAGCCTGGAGGACCTGTACGCCTCGGAGCTGGCCGCCGCCGAGGAGGTGCGGGCCCTGACCGAGGGCGCCACCCGGGTCAGCGGCTTCCGCAGCATCCGCGACTGGTCCTACACCTGCACCCGCTTCCACGGCCCCGGCTGGGCCCTGGTGGGCGACGCGGCGGCCTTCATCGACCCGCTGCTGTCCACCGGCGTCGGCCTGGCGCTGCGCGGCGCCCACGGGCTGGCCGGCGCGGTGGACGAGATCCTGAACGACCCGGCCTCGGAGGAGGCCGTGCTGGCCCGCTACGAGAAGGACTACCGCGAGTTCCTGGACTCCCTGCTGGACTTCGTGCGCTTCTTCTACGACCGCACCAAGCACAAGGAGGAGTACTGGGACCGGGCGCAGAAGACCCTCGACCCCAGCAAGCTCCGCCCCCGCAAGATCGACTTCGCCACGATGCTCTCGGGCGTCTCCGGCATCCACGCCATCTTCCACGACGACTGAGGAACGCGCTGATGTCGCCTACAACTGTGCACGGACACGTCGCCGAGCAGGCCAGGCGCACGCCCGACGCGGTCGCGGTGTCGGCGGGCCCGGTGCGGCTGACCTACCGGGAGCTCGACGAGCGGGCCAACCGCCTCGCCCACCGCCTGCGCGGGCTCGGCGCCGGCCCCGAGACGCCGGTCGCGGTGCTGATGGAGCGCTCGGCCGAGCTGGTCGTCACGCTCCTCGCGATCCTCAAGACGGGCGGCTGCTACCTGCCCGTCCACAGCGCCTACCCGGCCGACCGCCGGCAGTGGATCGTCGACTCGTCCGGGACGCCCGTCCTGGTCGCCGACCGCGCCAAGGCCGCCGCGGGCCTGCCGGCCGCCCCCGCGACCCTGCTGGCCGACGACGACCCCGCCACCGCCGCGCAGCCGGCCACGGACCCCGGCGTCGCCACCGCCCCGGACGACCTGGCCTACGTCATCTACACCTCGGGCTCGACCGGGCACCCCAAGGGCGTCGCGGTCACCCACTGGGACGTGCTCGGCCCGGCCCTCGACCCCTGCTGGGACACCGGCGCCCACGAGCGCGTCCTGATGGTCGCGCCGTACGCGTTCAACGTCTCGACCTACGAGCTGTGGGTGCCGCTGCTGCACGGCGGCACGATCGTCGTGGCGCCGCCCGGCGAGCCGGACCTCGACACCCTGCGCCGGCTGATCCGCGAGGAGCGGATCACCGGGCTGCACCTGACCGCCGGGCTGTTCCGCGTCGTGGCCGAGGAGGGGGCGGACTGCCTGGCCGGGGTGCGCGAGGTGCTCACCGGCGGCGACGTGATCGTCCCGGCCGCCGTCCGCCGGGTGCTGGCCGCCTGCCCGGGGACGACGGTGCGGGCCATGTACGGCGCGACCGAGGTGACCCTGTTCTCCACCCACGCGCCCCTGACCGCCGGGACCGAGCTGGGCACGAGCGTGCCGGTCGGCGGGCCGATGCGGGACGTGCGGCTCTACGTGCTCGACGACCGCCTCAGCCCGGTCCCCGGCGACCTGGAGGGCGAGCTGTACATCGCGGGCAGGGGAGTGGCCCGGGGCTACTACGGCCGTCCCGACCTGACCGCTGAGCGCTTCGTCGCCGACCCGTTCGGCGGGCCGGGCGAGCGCATGTACCGCACCGGCGACCTGGTCCGGCGGAACGACGACGGGCAGATCGAGTTCATCGGGCGGGCCGGCGACCAGGTCAAGATCCTGGGCTTCCGGGTGGAGCTGGCCGAGGTGGAGGCCGTGCTGGCCGCCTATCCCGGGCTGGCGCACGTCGCCGTCGTGGCCGGGCAGTCGCGGCAGGGCGACAAACGCCTGGTCGCCTACGTCGTGCCGGCCGCCGCGGCCCCCGACCCCGCCGCGCTGCGCGCCCACGTGCGCACGTCGCTGCCGGACTACATGGTGCCCACGGCGTTCGTCGTGCTGGACGCGCTGCCCCTGACCGCCAACGGCAAGGTGGACCGCGCGGCCCTGCCCGACCCCGACACCGAGCCCGGCTCGGCCTACCGCGCGCCGCAGAACCCCCGCCAGGAGGTCCTGTGCACCGTGTTCGCCGAGGTGTTCGGCGTCGAACGGGTCGGCGTGGACGACAGCATCTTCGACCTGGACGTCCAGTCGCTGCTGGCGATGCGGCTGGTCAGCCGGATCCGCGCGGCGCTGGGCGTGAACCTGTCCATCGGCGACCTGTTCGACGCGGCGACCGTGGCCGGCCTGGACGAGTGGCTAGAGGCCGGCGCACGCACCCAGTGAGAGGGACGAGATGAGCAACCCATTCGACGACCGGGACGCGGCCTTCCGCGTGCTGGTGAACCACGAGGGCCGGCACTGCCTGTGGCCCGCCTTCGCCGACGTGCCCGCGGGGTGGGAGGTCGCCTTCGGCCCCGCCGTCCGCGACGCCTGCACCGAGTACGTCACCGCCCACTGGACGGACCTGCGCCCGCGCGGGCTCGCCGTCCGGACGGACGCCGGATGACCATGGCCGCCACGACGATCTTCGACGACCTGCGCCTGGACCACATCGGCTTCTACGTCGGCGACCTGGAGAGCGAGACCGCCCGGCTGACCGGCTCCCTGGGCCTGGCGGCCTACGCCACGGCCCAGGACGGCGGGGCCCGCGCGGCCGCCCTGGGCGCGAACCGGATCAGATTCGTGCTCACCCAGCCGCTGGCCGCCGACCACCCCGGCGCCGGCTACCTCGACCGGCACGGCGACGGCGTGTCCGACATCGCGCTGGGCGTGCCCGACGCCGCGGCCGCCTACCACGAGGCGGTGCGGCGCGGCGCCCGTCCGGTCTCGGCCCCCGCCGGGCGCGACGGCTTCGTCACGGCCGCCATCCACGGCTTCGGCGACGTGCTGCACACGTTCGTGCAGCGCCCGGCCGGGGCGGAGGAACGCGCGCTGCCCGGCTTCCGCGACACCGGGCCGCGGCCGGCCGGCTCAGCACTCGGGCTGCAGGAGGTGGACCACCTGGCCGTGTGCGTCCCGGCCGGGGAGCTCGACGCCACCGTCGAGTGGTACCGGCGGGTGCTCGGCTTCGACCTCACCTTCGCCGAGCGCATCGCCGTCGGCTCACAGGCCATGACCACCAAGGTCGTCCGCAGCCGCGGCGGCGAGGTGACGTTCACGCTGATCGAGCCGGACGTGACCAGGACGCCCGGCCACATCGACGAGTTCCTGCGCGACCACGGCGGCGCGGGCGTGCAGCACCTGGCGCTGGCCGCCGCCGACATCGTGGCCGCGGTGGAGGGCACCGCGGCCCGCGGGGTGGAGTTCCTGACCGCCCCCGACGTCTACTACAGCCTGCTCGCCGAACGGGTCCGGCCGGTGAAGTACCGGCTGGAGGACCTGGCCCGGCTCGACATCCTCGTCGACGAGGACCACGACGGGCAGCTCTACCAGATCTTCGCCCGCTCCACCCACCCCCGCGACACCTTCTTCTTCGAACTCATCGAGCGACTGGGCGCCCGCAGCTTCGGCAGCGGCAACATCAGCGCCCTCTACCGGGCCGTGGAGCTCCAGCGCAGCGGCCGACGCGATGCCCGCACGGAGGCGGCAGCATGACCATTTCCCCGCCGGCGATCCGGTACCCCCTGTCCTACACCCAGCACTTCCTGCGCCTGTTCGACCAGGGCGACGCCCAGGGGCCCTTCAGCGCCCGCTACAACATCGTGGTCGGCTGGCGCCTGCGCGGCCGCATCGACGTCGACACCCTCCAGCTCGCCATGGACGACGTCGCCGACCGGCACGACGCGCTCAACATGACGATCACCCGGGGGGAGGGGGAGGCGTACCAGGTGCGGCAGCCGTCCGCGCCGGCCCGGCTGCTCGTGGTCGACCTGCCGGCCGCCGCCCCCGAGGAGCGCACGCTGCGGGCCGAGGAGCTGCTCACCGAGGTCGAGGCCGGCTCCTACAGCCTTCAGGAGCTGCCGCACCTGCGCGGCATACTCGGCCGGTTCGACGACGAGGACGCCGTGCTCGCGCTGATCGTGCACCACACCGCGGGCGACGGCTGGTCCATGCAGCTGCTCATCCGCGACATCGTCACCCGCTACGCCGAGCGCCGCGGTCACGCCGTGCCGCCGCTGCCGGAGCCCCGGCCCTACCACGAGTACGCCGGACAGCAGCAGGAGCAGGCCGGCAGCGCCGAGACCCAGGCCGCCCGCGACTTCTGGGGCGAGCGGCTGCGCGGGGCGCGCATGCTGGCCGTCCCCACCGACCACGCCAGGTCGGCCGGGCTGGCCAAGGTCTGCCCGGTCCACCGGTTCTCCCTGCCCAAGGACGTCTCCACCCGGGTGATCAGCTACGCCAGGACGATGCGCAGCTCGCCGTTCATGGTGCTGCTGGCGGCCTACAACGTGCTGCTCAGCCGGATCACCGGGGCCACCGACCTGGTCGTCCCGGTGATCAGCTCCGGACGCGGGCAGCCGGAGTTCCAGGAGACCGTGGGGCCGTTCTTCAACTTCCTGCCGCTGCGCACCGGCCTGGACGGCTGCGCCACCTTCCGGCAGGTCGTCGAGCGCTCCCGCCGGACCTGCATGGACTCCTACGCCAACGAGATCCCGTTCCTGCAGATCGTCGCCGAGGCGCCCGAGCTGATGGCCGACGCCGCGCTGGAGAGCAAGGCGCTGTGCGCGCTGCAGGTCTGGCAGTTCGCCACCGGGATGGACGGCGAGCGCGTCGGCGACCTGGAGATCGCCGAGGTCCGCGAACGCCTGCTGGACCAGCCCAACGGCACCGACATCCCCGACGGCGCGCTGCTCACCTTCGACATCGCGCCCTCCGGCGAGATCTTCGGCAACTTCGCCTACAACAGCAACCTGTTCACCGAGAGCACGATCGCGACGATGGTGGCCGACTTCGGCGAGATCCTGCGCGCCGGCCTGGCCGCCCCCGACTCGCCTCTGGAGTGATCGCCATGCGCGTGATGTTCACCGTCTTCCCCGCGACGGCGCACTTCCTGCCGATCGTGCCCTACGCGTGGGCGTTGCAGGCGGCCGGGCACCAGGTGGTGGTGGCGGCCCCGCCGGGCGTCGACACCGGGGTCTCGGTGCCCGACTTCCACCGGTCGGTGAACGCGGCCGGGCTGACCGCGGTCTCCTGCGGCGCGCCGGAGCCGCTGTCGGTGCACGACCGCGGCTACCCCGGGTTCGCCGGCCTGATCCCGACGATCGAGGAGTCGGAGCGCCTGGTCGCCGCGCTCGGCATCACCGAGGCGGAACGGCCGCCCTGGGATGTCTTCTACCACTTCGCGCTGCTGACCATGCGCAACTACCATCCGCCGGAGCCCCGCCAGGACGTGCAGGCCGTCGTCGAGTTCGCCCGCGAGTGGCGGCCCGACCTCGTCCTGTGGGACCCGTGGTTCCCGTGCGGCGCGGTGGCGGCCCGGGTCTGCGGCGCCGCCCACGCCCGTACGCTGCTGGCCCCCGACTACACCGCCTGGGCCACGGACAAGTTCGCCGGCAGCGGCGAGCGGAACCCCATGACCGGGGTGATCGGCCCGCTGGCCGACAGGTACGGCGTGACCGTCGACGACAACCTGCTGCTCGGCGACTGGACGGTGGACCCGTTCCCGCCCGGGATGAGCCTGCCCACCCCGGGCGTGCGCCGCCTGCCCGTCCGGTACGTCCCCTACACCGGGGCGAGCGTCGTCCCCGAGTGGCTGCGGCGACCGCCGGACCGGCCGCGGGTGGCGATCTCGCTGGGCGTGTCGATGCGCACGTTCTTCAAGGGAGACTGGGGCCGCACCGCCAAGCTGATGGAGGCCGTGGACGGCCTGGACGCCGAGGTCGTCGCCACCCTGGACGCCAACCAGCTGCTCGACCTGGACCGCCCGCTGCCCGCCAACGTGCGCGTGTTCGACTACGTGCCGCTCGACCAGCTCCTGCCGACCTGCTCGGCGATCATCCACCACGGCTCGATCGGCACCTTCGCGGCCGCCTCGGCCATGAACGTCCCGCAGGTCGTCTGCGACACCGACGAGCACAACCGGCTCGTCGGCACCCCCGTCGAGAACGGCATCGACTGGCAGCTCCAGTGCCAGAAGCAGCTCACCTCGACCCGAACCTCCCGGTACGTCACCACGCGCGGCGCCGGCGTGCGGATCAACCACCAGACGCAGTCCGCGGCCGAGATCCGCGACGAGCTGCTGCGCGTGCTGAAGGACCCCTCGTTCACCAAGGGCGCGGCCGCCATCCACGAGGACTGGCTGGCCACGCCGAGCCCGACCGACATCGTCGCGGAGCTGGAGCGGCTGACCGCCGCCGCCCGGTAGCCGTCGACCCCTCAGACAGGAGGCGGACAGTTGCGGATCCTGGTCACCGGCGGCGCCGGTTTCATCGGCTCGGAGTTCGTCAGAGCCACGTTGCGCGACTCGCCGGGCACGCGGGTCACCGTCCTGGACAAGCTCACCTATTCCGGCAACCTGGAGAACCTCGACCCGGTGGCCGGCCACCCGGGGCTGCGCTTCGTGCAGGGCGACACCGCCGACCCGCTCGTGGCCGACGAGGTGGTGGCCGGGCAGGACGCGATCGTGCACTTCGCCGCCGAGACGCACGTCGACCGGTCGATCGTCAGCGCGACCGGCTTCGTGCGCTCCAACGTGCTGGGCACCCAGACCCTGCTGGAGGCGGCCCTGCGGCACGGCGTCGGCCGCTTCGTGCACGTCTCCACCGACGAGGTGTACGGCTCCATCGCCGAGGGCTCGTGGACCGAGGAGACGCCGCTCGCGCCGAACGTGCCGTACGCGGCCTCCAAGGCCGGCTCCGACCTGCTCGCGCTGGCCTTCCACCGCACGCTCGGCCTGGACGTCGTGATCACCCGCTGCACCAACAACTACGGCCACTACCAGTTCCCCGAGAAGGTCATCCCGCTGTTCGTCACCAACCTGCTCGAAGGCCGCCGGGTGCCCCTGTACGGCGACGGCGGCAACCGGCGCGACTGGCTGCACGTCTCCGACCACTGCCGGGCCATCCGCATGGTCCTCGACCGCGGCCGGGCCGGCGAGGTCTACCACATCGGCGGCGGCAGCGAGCTGAGCAACCTGGAGCTGACCGCCCGCCTGCTGGAGGCGTGCGGCGCGGGCTGGGACATGGTCGAGCACGTCCCCGACCGGCCGGGGCACGACCTGCGCTACTCCCTCGACATCTCCAAGATCGAGCGGGAGCTGGGCTACGCGCCGTCGGTCGACTTCGAGACCGGGCTGGCCGCGACCGTCGCGTGGTACCGGGACAACCGGTCCTGGTGGGAACCGCTCAAGCACCGCGAGCTCGCCGTGGCCGCCCACTGAAGATCATGAGGAGAAGCCATGCAGGACATTGTCCGACGTCTTGACACGTGCCGGGTCTGCGGGCGCGACGACTGGCTGGAGGTCACCTCCTTCGGGTCCGTGCCGCTGGCCAACGGCTTCCTCGACCCCGCCGACCTTCCGGCCGAGGAGCCCGCCTACCCCGTGGACGTCATCGTGTGCCGCAACTGCCGGCTGATGGCCATCCGGCACGTGATCAGGCCCGACGTGCTGTTCCGGCACTATGTGTACGTCACCTCCGAGTCCGACCAGATGACCGGCCACATGCGGCGCATCGCCGGCTGGTGCACCCGCCGGGCCGGGCTCGCGCCGGGCGAGCTGGTCGTCGAGCTGGGCAGCAACATCGGCCTGCAGCTCGCGCTCTTCCAGGAGCAGGGGCAGCGCGTCGTCGGCGTGGACCCGGCCGAGAACCTGGCCGAGATCGCCAACGCCCGCGGCGTGCGCACGCTGCCCGAGTTCTTCGGCGCCGACCAGGGCCGCCGCATCCACGCCGAGCAGGGCGAGGCCAAGCTGGTGCTCGGCCGCCAGTGCTTCGCCCACATCGACGACGTGCACAACGTGCTGGACGGCGCCACCGCCGTGCTGGCCCCCGACGGGCTGGTCGCGATCGAGGTCCCGTACCTGCTGGACCTGCTGGAGGAGAACCAGTTCGACACGATCTACCACGAGCACCTGTCGTACTACTCGGTCACCACCCTCGGCCACCTGTTCCGGCGGCACGGCCTGCGCATCGTGGACGTCGAGCGGGCGGCCGTGCACGGCGGCTCGATCGTCGTCTTCGCCGCCAGGGAGGGCTCGGCCCACCCCACCCGCCCCTCCGTCGACCGGCTGCTGTCGCTGGAGCGGCAGAGCGGCCTCGACTCCGACGACGCCTACCTGGCCTTCGCCGAGCGCGCCCACCAGGTGATCAAGGAGATCGGCGACCTCGTGCGCGACCTGGCCGGCCGCGGCCTGACCGTCGCCGGGTACGGCGCGCCCTCCAAGGGCACCACCCTGCTGCAGTTCTGCGAGCTCGGCCCCGCCGAGGTGCGCTTCTGCAGCGACACCACCAGCCTCAAGCACGGCAGGCTGCTGCCCGGCACCCGCATCCCGTGCCGCTCGCCCGAGCAGGCCCGCGACCAGCAGCCCGACTACTACCTGCTGCTCGCCTGGAACTACGCCGACGAGATCATCTCCAAGGAGCGGGACTTCCTGCGCCGCGGCGGCAAGTTCATCATCCCCATCCCGCAGCCGAGGGTCGTGACGGCCGAGCCCGTCCCGGCGGTGGCCTGAAGGAGATCTGCATGGAATACGGATCCGACCACGCCGAGTACTACGACCGCGTCTTCCGCAGCCGCGGCAAGAGCTTCGAGGGCGAGGCCCAGGAGCTCGACAGGATCATCAGGGAACGGTCGCCGCACGCGGCCTCGCTGCTCGACGTCGCCTGCGGCACCGGCGCGCACCTGGAGACCTTCGCCAAGCTCTTCGACCACGTCGAAGGGGTCGAGCTGTCGCCCGACATGCGGGAGGTCGCCGGACGGCGGCTGCCCGGCGTGCCGCTGCACCCCGGCGACATGCGCACCTTCGACCTCGGACGCACCTTCGACGCCGTGACCTGCATGGGCAACGCCGTCGGCGAGCTGGGCTCCTACGACGAGCTGGTGGAGGCCGTCGGCCGGATGGCGGCCCACCTGGCGCCCGGCGGCGTCCTCGTCGTCGAGCCCTGGTACTTCCCGGAGAACTTCCTCGACGGGCACGTCGGCGGCCACACGCTGGTGGAGGACGGGCTCGTCATCTCCCGCATGACGCACTCGCGCAGGGAGGGCGGCAAGAGCCGGCTGGAGGTGCGGTTCAGGGTCGCCGACGCCTCGGGCTTCAAGGAGTTCGCCGAGGTCCTGTACTCCAGCCTGTTCACCTGCGACCAGTACCTGGAGGCGTTCGCCAAGGCGGGCTGCCGGGCCGAGTTCCGGCCCGCGTTCAAGCTGGCCGACGGCCGGCCCAACAGCCCCGGGCTGTTCGTCGGCGTGCGCGAGGAGGGGGCCGGCGATGGCCTTCGGTGAGCCCCTCGTCGTCGGCCGGCCGAACGCGGGGGAGCGCGCGCGCCTGCTGGAGCGGCTCGGCGGCGTGCTCGACCGGCTCTGGCTGACCAACAACGGCCCGCTGGTGCGCGAGTTCGAGGCACGCCTGGCCGACCTGACCGGCGCCCGGCACGCCGTGGCGACCTGCAACGCCACCACCGGCATCCAGATCGCGGCCAGGGCCGCCGGGCTGCGGCCGGGCGACGAGGTGATCGTCCCCTCCTTCACGTGGGTGGCCACCGCCCACGCGCTGGAGTGGATCGGCATCGTCCCGGTCTTCTGCGACTCCGACGAGATCACCGGCAACGCCGACCCCGACCACGTCGAGCGCCTGATCGGCCCGCGCACCCGCGGCATCCTCGGCGTGCACGTCTTCGGCTACCCGTGCGACGTGGACGCGCTGGAGCGCCTGGCCCGCGAGCACGGGCTCGTCCTGCTGTTCGACGCGGCGCACGCGCTCGGCTGCACCTACCGGGGCAGGCCGATCGGGACGTCCGGGGACGCCGAGATCTTCAGCTTCCACGCCACCAAGTTCGTCAACAGCGTCGAGGGCGGCGCGATCGTCACCGACGACGACGACCTGGCCGCGCGGGTCAGGGAGCTGCGCAACCAGGGCATCGACGCGGCCGGGCAGATCTCCGGGGCCGGCACGGTGGCCCGGATGAGCGAGTTCCACGCGGCCATGGGGCTGACCTCGCTGGAGGCCATCGACACCATCGTCGAGGCCAACCGGCGCAACCAGCGGGTCTACGAGGAACTGCTGGCAGGGCTGCCGGGCGTCGTGGTGCGCGGCCAGGCGCCCGGCGAACGGGCCAACTTCCAGTACCTGGTCATCGAGGTGGACGAGGCCGTCGCCGGCGTGTCGCGGGACGCGGTGCTGGCGGCGCTGCTGGTGGAGAACGTGCACGCGCGCCGCTACTTCTCCCCGATCTGCCACCAGGTCGAGCCGTACCGGTCGGACCCGGGCAGGCACTTCCCGCTGCCCCTGCCCCGGGCCGAGGGGCTGGCCGCCCGCGTCCTGTCCCTGCCGACCGGGCCCACGGTGGACGCGGAGCACATCGCCGGCATCTGCCGCGTCGTGCGGGAGACCGTGCGGGCGGCCGACCGTCGGCTGGTCGCCTGACCTGCGACGAGGGCGCCTGCTTGAAGGGGCGCCCTCGTCTGTCAGGCCGCGGGCACCGTCCCCTGGACGGCCTCGGGGACCGGGGTCACCCGGCGGCGTACGGCCAGGCCGAACAGGGCGACCAGCAGGCCGCACGCGCCCGCCAGCGCGAAGGGGGCCGCGGGCCGCCACAGGTCGTAGAGCCAGCCGCCGACGCCGGAGATGACGAAGATGCCGATCGCGCCGCAGAGCGTCTGGACGCCGAAGCTGGAGCCCCGGTAGCGGGCCGGCACCTGCTGGGCCAGCAGCGGGCCCGCCGTGGTGATGACACCGATCTCGCCCAGCCCGACGGCCGCCGCCACCAGCATCATCCCCGGCCCGAGCGGGTCGCTGACCAGCAGCGTCGACAGGTACGCGGCCCCGGCCAGCGCCTGGGCCAGGATCACCACGTCCTGCCGCCGCATCCGGTCGCCGAGCCAGCCGAACAGCGGCGCGCCCACCACGATCACCATGTACGCGATGCCCACGATCGCGCCGCTCTTGGCCAGGGCCTCGGTGGCGGACATGCCGCGCACGGCCTTGGCGTAGTCCACGATCCACAACGACAGGAAGCTCGCCACCAGCGCCAGGTCGGCCCTGGCCACGAACGACGCCGCGTACGACAGCGCCACGCCGGGGTCGCGGGCCAGCCGCACGCCCTCGACGACCAGCCGCGCCAGCCCGGCCCGCTCACCGGCCGGTTGCCCGGCGGGCGGCTCGACGGACGTGGCCAGGCCGGGGGCCAGCGTGCCGCGCAGGGCCAGCGCGCCCAGCAGCACCAGCCCGGCGACCACCAGGAAGCCCACCCTGGCCGCCGTGGCCGGGGCCATGCCGCCGTCCTCCAGCATGTTCGGCAGGCGTACCAGCACCAGCACCGCGATCACCGCGCCGATGCCGCTGAACAGGCCGAGCCAGCCGTAGGCCCTGCCGCGCGCGCGGTCGCGCACGTAGTCGGCGGTGATCGCGGACATGGTGACGTTCAGGGCGGCGATCCCGAGGGCGAACACGACCCGCAGGGCGACCAGGACGGCGACGTTGCCCGCGAACGGGTAGAGCGCCGCGCCGAGGGCGCACAGCAGCAGCCCCGCCACGGCGACCGGCCGCCGGCCGATCCGGTCGGCGAGCGCGCCGTACCAGGCCAGGCTCAGGATGAGCGCCGCCTCCGCGGCGACCTGGAGGTAGCCGGTCGTGCGGCCCAGATCGTCGCCGGACAGCCCCAGCGCGTCGGTGAGCAGGTACGGCTGGGCGGCCGGCAGGAACGTGATGACCGCCGTGCCGAGGAGCCCGAGCCCCATGCATGCCCAGAGGTTGGTCCTGCTGATGCCCGTCGCGGCGTCGAGACCTAACATGGCAGAGATCATCCCAACGTCAGCCCTAGATCGTCTAGGTTTGGCACATGATGAGTGACCGAGTCCCGCCGGGCGTCAGCGCCGCGGTGCCCAACGTGGCGCGGATGTACGACTACTACCTCGGCGGGAAGGACAACTTCGCGTCCGACCGGGCCGCCGCGGAGAAGGTGCTGTCGATCATCCCCGAGATCAGGGGCGACGCCCGCAACAGCCGGGCCTTCCTGCAGCGCGCCGTGCGCCACCTGCGGCAGACGGGCGTCGACCAGTTCCTCGACATCGGGTCGGGGCTGCCGACCGCGGGCCACGTCCACGAGGTGATCGAGGGCGCGAAGATCGTCTACGTGGACAACGACTCGGTCGTGCTCACCCACTCCCGCGCCCTGCTCGGCCACTCGCCCGACGTCACCGTCCAGGAGGGCGACCTGCGGCGGCCGGAGGCCGTCATGGAGCGGGCCGCGGAGGTGCTGGACTTCTCCCGGCCGATCGCGCTGCTGGTGGTCTCGCTGCTGCACTTCGTCACCGACGACGAGGACCCGGTCGGCGTCGTCCACCGCTACCGCGACCTGCTACCGGCGGGCAGCCACCTCGTGCTGACGCACGTCGCCCCGGACACCATGCCGAGCAAGGCCGACGACGTCAGTGCCGTCTACCGCAACGCGACCTCGCCGTTCACGGCCCGCAGGCGGTCGGTGTTCGCCTCCATGCTGGACGGCTTCGACCTCCTGGAGCCGGGCATCGTCAACACCCGCGAGTGGCGCCCCGACCCCGACACCGACCCGTCCCCGATCGACGGCGACTACCACCTGTGCGCGGTGGGCCGCAAGCGGTCCTGACCCGCGCGGCTCCCCTCGGACACGGCCCATCACCTCCAGGTGATGGGCCGTACGTGTTTCCGGGCTCGGCACCGTTTCGAACATGTGATCTAAAACGTGTGGGCATCTGCTGCCGGTGGTGCTTACGATCTTGGTGTTCGCCGGCCGGGTCGTCCGGCCGGCTCTACCGGACGGAGAGATGTCCTTGAGGCGTGCAATGATCGCGTCAGCCGCCGCGCTGAGCCTGCTGGCCCCCGTCGTCGTGGCCGGGCCCGCCGGGGCGGCCACCGTCGCGACGGTCTCGCTGGCCACCGTCGTGGACAAGGCCCGGGAGGTGGCCAGGTTCTGGCTCGACGGCGACGCCGCCAACCTGCGGGCCGCCACGCCGTACACCGTGCTGGCCGTGGCGGGGGGCGAACGCCTGTCCACCGGCGTCGTCCCGGACGGGCCCGCGGTCAGCACCCCGCCGATCGGGGCCGAGAACCCGCCGCCCGGCGACGAGGTCGTCACGTCCGGCAAGGTGTTCTTCATCGGCAGCGACGGCCTGCCCCACTGGTGCACCGGCACCTCGGTGCAGTCGAAGTACCGCAACCTGGTCGCCACCGCGGGCCACTGCGTGTTCGACATCGAGGCCCCGATGGGCGCGCTCGGCAAGTGGGTCTTCGTCCCGGCCTACTCCGACGGCGCCACCCCCTACGGCCTGTACGTCGGGAAGCAGGGCATCACCCACTACGACTTCGAGGACCTGCACGACTTCGACCGGGACTACGCCTTCGCCACCGTCCACAGCGGCGTCGTCCTGTCCGCCCCGGACACGCTGACCACCGTCGGCCGCCTCGGCGACAACGTCGGCGGCCTCGGGATCGCGGCCAACCAGCCGCTCCCGCCGGCGGCCGACGTCTTCGGCCACCCCTCCGGGCTCCACCCCGACGGCACCGGCCCGTACGCCGGCCAGAGCCTCGAACGCTCGACCGGGCCGACGTTCGCGGTGAAGCCCTCCATCCTGCGCGCGGACCGGCCCGTCGGCGTGGAGTCGCCGTTCACGGTCTCGCCAGGGGCGGCGTGGGTGACCGGGTACGACGCCGAGACCCGGGCCGGCTACCTGACCGGCCTGACGATCAGCGTCGCCGACACCGACGCCGACGGACGGTACGACACCGGCATCTCCCCGTACTTCGACACCGGGCTGTTCCAGGTCTACCGGGACGCGGCCAACCGCTGGACCGGCTCCATCACGTACGTCTCCGGCTGACCCGGGACGCGGCGGGCACCCCCGAGGCGCCGGGCCGGGGCGTCGTTCAGTCGATGACGCCGACGCCGGTGCCGGACCACAGCGCCCTGGACGACGCCTTGGGGTCGGCCACGTCCGAGCTGCCCACGTCGAAGACGTGGGTGACGGCCTTCTCCGGTTCGTGGCCGGGCCAGCCGGGGTCGCCCGTGGCCGCGAACCGGGTCCAGGCGGTGCGGAACTGCCGCGAGAGCGCCTCGCCCTCGGGGGCGCCCCCGGTCAGCATCGCGGCCAGTGGCGTGTCCAGGGTGCCGAAGGTCAGCGGCACGTCCAGGCCGTGACAGGCGCCGAGCGGGGTGGGCGACCAGGCCAGCTCGTAGGCGAAGGTGCGCCCGCGATGCGCGTCGGCCAGCAGCGCGCTCGGCATCCTGAACAGCCAGTCGGACATGAGCGTGCCGTACAGCCGCCGCGCGGACGCCCCGGGGAGGGCGGCGCGGTAGGCCGCGTCCGCGCCGGGCGGGGCGAGCGCCGCGAGGGCCGCGTCGAGCCGGGAGGCCAGGTCGTCGTCCGGCCTCGGGTCCATCGAGAGGAAGAGGTCGAACTCGTCCCTGGTGAACCCCACGACCAGGTCGACGTCCCGGGCGGCGCCCCCGGCCAGGGCCGGCCACGGCAGCGAGGGCAGGACCTCGCCGTCCACGACCGGCATGAACGGGACCGACGCGAAGGCCAGCCGTCCCCATCGCCCGGGGAAGGCCGTGAAGTCCTCGGCGACCACCGCGCTCCCCGCCGCGAGCAGCTCCTCCGGCGCGCTCTCGGACGGCGACGCGCCGCCCAGCCGCTCGACGACGGCCGCGGTGACGCGGGCGGCCCGCTCGGGGGTGAGGAACAGGCCCGGCACGCTCTGCGCGATCGCGCGCCGGAACAGGCCGGCCGCCGAGGGCATCGTCAGCAGGCAGGCGATCGAGCCCGCGCCGGCCGACTCGCCGAAGATCGTGACGTTTCCCGGGTCGCCGCCGAACGCGGTGATGTTCTCCTGGACCCAGCGCAACGCCGCGACCTGGTCGAGCAGCCCCCGGTTCGGCGGGGCGCCGTCGATCCGGCCGAAGCCCTCCATGCCGATCCGGTAGTTGAACGAGACCACGACCACGCCCTCGCCCGCCAGCCGCCGCCCGTCGTACTCCGGCAGGTCGGAGGAGCCGGTGACGTACGCGCCGCCGTAGATCCACACCATCACCGGCAGGCCGGAACCGCCGGGGTCGGGCGACCACACGTTGACGGTCAGGCAGTCGAGCCCGCCGGCGGAGCTCCACGCCGGCATCCCGGGCAGCACCGCCTGCTGGGGCGGCCGGGAACCGAAGCCGGTGGCGTCACGGGTGCCGTCCCAGGGGTCGGCGGGCGCCGGTGCGGCCATCCTGAGCGGCCCGAAGGGGCTCTTCGCGAACGGAATGCCCCTGAAGACGGCGATGCCGCCCTCGTCGGTCCCGCGTACCTTGCCGGCGGTCGTCGTCGTCACCACTGACCATCTCCTTCCCGCGGGCCTGTGCCCGTCGGCGGTGTCGATGGTGAACGATAGAGCCTGTGTCGGTCGGCATAGACTCGAGGGGTGGCCCCCTCGTCCGCCGCCTGGTCGCCGCCGTGCGAGGATCAGGCCGTGCTGAACGAGCGGGAGCGGACGCGAGGTGGCCGGACGGCGTTACGTCCGAGGCTGGTGGCGGCCGGCTGGGACTATCTCGTGATCGCCGCCTGGCTGGCCCTGCTGGCCGCGGTGTTCGTCCCGCTGAGTCGCGCGGGAGCGGGGTTCGGCGGGCTCGGCACCCTGGGCACCGACCTGCTGATCACCGCGCTGAGCGTGCTGCCCGTCGGGGCGTACCTGGTCGTGGGGGAGGCGGGGCGGCGGCGGGCCACGTGGGGCAAGCGGCGGGCCGGGCTCGTCGTGGCACTCGGCGGCGGAGGGCGGCCCGGCGCGGCGCGGATCGTGGCGCGCGCCCTGGTGAAGCTGCTTCCGTGGCAGTGCGCGCACATGGCGGTCTCCCGGCTGGTCCGCGACCCGGATTCGGCCGTCGCCATGCCCCTTCTGGTCGCGGCGTACGCCCTGGCCGGGGCCTCGGTCGTGCTGGTGCTGACCCGCCGCGACCGGGCCGCCCTGCACGACCTCGTGACGGCCACGCGGGTGGTGCCGTCGCCCTGACGCCCCGGCCGCCGATCACACCTCCGGCAGGGACGGATCGGGCTGCCAGGGGCTCGGCGCGGTGATGGACCAGCGTTCGTGGTCGCGCCAGGCGCCGTCGATGTAGAGGTAGTCGGGCGACAGCCCCTCGTGACGGAAGCCCAGGCGCCGGGCCAGGGCCAGGGACGCCTTGTTCTCCGGCTGGATGTTGGCCTCCAGGCGGTGGAGCCGCAGAACGCCGAACGCGTGCCGCAGGGCGAGGGTGAGCCCGTCGGTCATGTAGCCGCGCCCGGCCGACGGGGCGAAGGCCGCGTAGCCGAGGGAGGCGCCCTGGTAGCGGCCCCGGATGATCGAGTTGATGTTGACCATGCCCGCGGCGGCGCCGCTCTCCCGGACGCGGATCAGGAAGCCCAGGTTGCTGCCGTCGTCGAAGCGGCGCATCCAGGTCCGGAACTCCTCGGCGGTCGAGGGCAGTTGCATCCACGGCCCGTGCAGTTCGGCGCTGGCCAGGACGAGCGAGCAGAACTCGTCCTGGTCGGAGAGGGTGAGCGGGTGCAGCTCCACCCGTGACGGCATTTCGGACATGGGGCAACTTTAGGGCGTGTCGCGAGAGGCGTCGTCTCTGTCAGCTCGCCGTGGTGGTCCAGGCCCGGTGGGCCGTCTCGCGGATCTCCTCGTCGGCGGTCTGCTCCACCCTGGCCATCGCCGCGCGGAGGATGGGCGGCGTCATCAGCGACGTGACGATCGCGACCAGCACCACCAGCGTGTACGCCTCGACGCTGAGGATGCCCAGCCGCAGGCCGACCATGGCGACCACGACCTCGATCACGCCGCGCGCGTTGAGCCCGGCGCCCAGGGCCAGGGCCTCCCAGCGGTTGAGCCGGCTCAGCCGGGCGCCGGCGTACGCGCCGACGAACTTGCCGACGATCGCGACGGCCAGCACCGCGAGCCCGGCCAGCAGCACCGGCGGGCGGGTCAGCGCGGTCAGGTCCATCCGCAGTCCGGCGGTGGCGAAGAAGACGGGGGCGAAGCCGTACAGCGTCACCGTGCGCAGCGGCGCCAGCCGGGCCGGGTCCACCCGTCCCGCGCCGCCGATGAGCATGCCCATCACGAACGCGCCGAAGACCGACTCCAGGCCGAGCGCGTGCGTCCCGGCCGAGGCCAGGACGAGGAGGACGATCGCCACGCCGACCGTCGGGCCCGCCTCGGGCGACCGGGCCGCCAGCCGCATCGCGCCGCGCACCAGCGGACGCCCGACGGTCAGGGCCACCACGACGATGGCCACGAGGTAGGCCAGCGAGGTGAGCACGGTGCCGGTGCTGACCGCGTTGACGGCCATGGCGCTGACGATCGAGAGCATGAACCAGCCGAACGCGTCGTCGATCATCCCGGCGGTGAGCGTGAGCTGGCCGATGTTGCGGTGCAGCAGCCGCATGTCCATCAACGTCTTGGCCAGCACGGGGATCGCGCTCACGCACATCGCCACGCCCATGAACAGCGCGAACACCGTCTCGTCGGTGCCGTCGGGCACGATCATCCGGGGCAGCAGGAACCCTGTGGCGATGCCGAGCCCGAGCGGGATGACCAGACCGCCCACGCTGATCCCGGCCGCGGTGGCCGCCCGCCGGCGCACCAGGCCGAGGTCCATGTGGATGCCGGTCAACCCGACCAGCAGCAGCACGCCGACCTGCCCGACGGCGTCCAGGAGGTGGAACTGGCCGGGGTCGGCGGGGAAGAGCCAGCGGTGGAGGTCCGGCGCGACGTGCGCCAGGATCGACGGCCCGAGCACGACTCCGGCGAACAGCTCGCCCACCACGGCGGGCAGCCGGAACCGGGCCGCCAGCGCCCCGAGCCCCAGGGCGAGGGCGAGCAGCACTCCGATCTGCAACAGGAACACGAGCATGCCGTGCGCGCCGATGGGGGCGATGGGCGTCTGCATGAATACCCCTGGAGGTCGATCCCGGTTTCCGAACCTGGATATTCAGCAAAGAACGCCCGGCGCGGCCGCCGCAACGGACCCGTTCGTATGCGGCACTCTCCGAGAAGGCAGCCCATGAAGATCCGCAATCACGGAGAAACCGGCCACCCCCGCACCACGGAGCTCAGCCGGAGGCGCGCGGGCCGAGCAGCACCGGCAGGGCGCGCACGCCGTTGTCCAGCAGCGAGGTGAGCCGGGGCAGGTCGTCGAGCGGCCCGGCGGCCCGCATGCCGGGGAACGTCGCGAACAGGGCCGGCAGCGCGACCTCGGCCTGCAGCCGGGCCAGCGGCGCGCCCAGGCAGAAGTGCGGCCCGTGCCCGAACGCCAGATGCGGCACGGCCGGCCTGGTCACGTCGAAGTCGGCGGCGTTCTCGCCGAACCGCTCGGGGTCGCGCCCGGCGGCGGAGAAACAGGCCAGCACCGCCTCGCCCGCCCGCAGCCGGACGCCCTCGATCTCCAGGTCCTCCATGGCGTAACGCATCGGGAAGTAGGCGTTGGGCGACTCCCAGCGCAGCGCCTCCTCCACCGCCGCGCTCCACGGCACGGCCCCCGAGCGCAGCAGTTCGAGCTGCTCGGGCCGGCCCAGCAGGGCGCGCACGGCGTGCGCGATGAGGTTGATCGTCGTGACGTGACCGGCGATCAGCAGCACCTGCACGGTGTCCCGCAGCTCGGCGTCGTCCAGCCGGCCCTGGGCGTGCAGCGCGATCAGCTCGCTCGTCAGGTCCTCGCCGGGCGTGTCGCGCCGCAGTTCGATGATCTCGCCGACCAGCTCGAACAGCGCCCTGCGGCCCTGCGGGCTGTCCGGCGGGCTCTGGTCGAGCTGCACCACCTCGTCGGTGAGCGCACGCAGGCGCTCGCGGTGGGAGTCGGGCACGCCCAGCATCTCGACGATGACGCGCAACGGCAGCGGGTAGGCGTACTCGGCGCGCAGATCGACCGGCTCGCCCGGCGGCCGGGCCGCCAGCTCCTCCAGCAGGTCGCCGACGATGGAGGTGATCCACGGCTCCATCCGCTGCACCTGGCGCGCGCTGAACAGCTTGACCAGCGGGCCGCGCAGCCGCCGGTGCTCCTCGCCGTCGGCGTTGAGCATGGACGCGTCGGTGACGAGCCGCATCAGCGAGGTGCCCTGGGGGGCCGCGGCGCGGGCCTCGGGGTCCCAGTACCGGATGTCGCGCGTCATCGCCGGGTGCGACAGCACCGCCTCCAGCGTCGCGTGGCTGGTGGCGGCCCAGGCCAGCACCCCCTCGACCCGCACCGGGACGAGCGGGCCGGCCCGGCGCAGCCGCTCGTCGCTGTCGTGCAGGTCGAGGGTGGCCGGGTCGAGGACGAACTCGGGTTCCATGGTCATCCTGTCTGTCTGGTGCGGTCGGGCGGTCATCGGCTCGACGTCGCCCCGCTGTAGCGGCGGGGGAGGACCATGACCGGGTTGTCGTCGAGGATCACGTCCGGCGGCCCGAAACGTTCGGCCACCCGGCGGATCTCGGGGTCGTCGAGCAGCAGCAGCCGGCCGTCGAGGACGAGCGGCTCGTCGTCGGCGTACAGGGTGGGCCGGTCGACCTGGCAGTCGCAGTGGGCGAAGCCGGGCGCGGTGGTGACGGCCACGCCGTCGGTGAGCGCGTCGAGCCCGCAGTAGAACGCGCCGGCGTGCTTCTCCCGCTCGAACTGGCTGCCGCCGGCCACCCGCACCTTCGGGTTCAGCCCGATCAGGGCGTGCCGCAGGTAGAAGCCGCCGGGGGAGAAGCGGCGCAGCCGGTCGGCGGCCGTCCCGCCCTCGATCTTCTGCACGACGTTGCCGGCCAGGTGCACGCTCAGCGGCTCCTCGGGCACGCCGGTCACCGTGCAGTCCTCGACGACGAGCACGCCCTCGGTGTCGGCGGGCCAGAAGTTGACGCCCCCGTACGGGAAGGGCCGCCACTGGCCGGGGCCCGGCGGCTCGGCGTCCGGCATGAGGGTCAGCCCGGACAGCGTCAGGTCCGTGCCGGCCGTCGAGGTGACCCGGATCCTGGTGGTCGCGGCCAGCTTCTCCAGCGTGCGGTGCGCCAGGGCGTAGAAGACCTCGTTGGGCAGGCGGGCGCCGGTGAGCAGCGCGCCCGCCGTGGCGCTCATGTGCAGGGACGCGAACCTGACCGGCAGGGCCGCGATCTCGTCGAAGAACAGCGGCGCGGTGTGCACCTCGCCCCACCAGGTGCAGGCGATGACGACGTCGGACGCCCCGACGGCGGCCCGCTCGACGTGGTGCCCGGCCCCGCTGTCCCAGCCGCCCGGGCTGAACGGCGCGACCGACAGGATGTGCACGTCGGCGTCACGGTAGGCCGCCGCGGCCGCGATGGCCTGCACGACCACCGGGTCGACGGTGTGCTCGGCCAGCACCAGCACCCGCTCGCCCGGCGCCACCCGCAGGTAGTGGACCAGGTTGCGGGCGCCGGGCATGAGCTCGACGATCGAGTACGGCGCGGCCGTCGGCTCGGCCGCGTAGCCGAAGGGCGCAGTGGCGTACGGATTCGTGGTCATCGTTGTCTCCCCCGGTGCCGGTCGTACCCGCTGCCGTGCCAACCCGCGGCAAACGCCACACCTCGATCACGGAAAGGATGCGGCGCCGGCGCGGGCGGCACGGTTTCCGGCACGGTTTCAGCGCGAGCGTCGTCGCGACCCGGCCGACAGCTCGATCGGGTCGAAGCCGAACGCGTCCGCCGGGTCGTGGCCCAGGTACAGGTCACGGACCAGCTCGCCGGCCGCCGGGGCGTTGCACAGCCCGTGGCCGGAGAACCCGGTGGCGTACAGGAACGCCGGCGATCCGGGCAGCCGGCCGATGAAGGCCGACCGGTCGGGGCTGGCGTCCCTGGGGCCGCGCACCGCCGTCTCCAGCCCGGACAGGTCCAGGCCGGGATAGGTGGTGGCGAGCTGCGCCCTGGCCTTGACGAACCAGGCGTCCCGGTCGGTGCCGGGGTTGCCCATGCCGATCAGGATCCGGTCGCCGCGCCGGCGGATCAGCAGCCCGCTGGCGGCGTGCAGGGTGACCGGCATGTCCGGCACCTCGGGCAGCGGGCCGGTGGTGAGCAACTCCTGCACCGCCGGCCCGGTCAGCGGCAGGTCCACGCCCGCCGCCGACGCGATCCAGCCCGACCAGGCCCCGGCCGCGCACACGATCGCCTGCGCGGTGAGCGTGCCGTCCGCGGTCTCGACCCGTCCGGTGGCCGGATCGACGGCGGTGACCGGGCAGCCGGTGCGCAGCGAGGCCCCCGCCCGCGCCGCGCCCTCGGCGTACGCCTCCACGATGGCGGCCGTGTCGCTCACGAACGCCTGCGGCGACCACGCGGCCGCCAGCAGCGACGGCTCCTCGACCAGCGGGTTGAGCCGCCGGGCCGCCTCCGCGCCGATCAGCGACACGTCCACGCCCGCGGCCCGCTGCGCCGGCAGCTCGGCCTCGAACCTGTTCACCTGCTCCCGTTCGGTGAACAGCACGAGGTAGCCGACCTGCCGCATCGGCAGCTCGGCGCCGGGCCAGCGCGGGAACGACTGATACGCCGACAGGCTGCGGACCGCCATCGCGGAGCTGACCGGGTCGCCGGAGAAGTAGGCGCGCAGCACGTCCGCGGTGGCCCGCGAGGCGCCGGAGGCCAGGTCGTCGCGTTCCAGGACGACGGTCTCGACCCCCGCCTCGGCCAGGTGGGCCGCGATCGACAGGCCGATCACCCCGCCGCCGATGACCACCACCTCGGCCCGGTCGGCCTGGCTCATGCCGGGGCCACCGTCCCGCTCGTGAAGGGCGCCAGCATCGAGCCGGAGACCGGGGCCACCGAGCCGTCCGCGCGCAGGTGCTCGTCGACCTGCCACGGGAAGAGCTGGAGGTTCCAGGCGCCCAGGCAGTTGACGTACAGGGCCATGTGGGCCATGAGCGCGACGAAGTCCTCGCGGTCCTGGAGCTGGTCGGCGACCTCCAGCGCGCGCTCGGTGAACTGGTGCAGCTTGTTCAGCCCGCAGTAGCCGAGGAACTCGGCCGGGGTGGCGGCCATGATGCGCGCCATCTGCTGCAGGAACTCCAGCGGGAGCTGCTGCTGCTGGGCGGCCCTGACCAGGCCGGAGTAGCAGCAGTAGCCGAGCGGGCGGGTCTCGCCGTTGACGAACAGCATCGTGGTCAGCGTGGTGCCGAAGCTGCCCGCGCCCGAGGCGATCCGGCCCTCGTGCAGGTCGACCAGCTCTTGGGGCGGGTCGAGCCAGATGCGCTCGATCTCGTCGTGCAGCTCGGCGAGGAGCTGGTCGGCCTCGGTGTGCCGGGCCGTCGGGCGCCGCAGCTGGTGGCCGCCGCCGTCGCCGGCCCTGCGCACCTCGACGATGACCGGCTCGCCGCCGGAGTACACCGACTGCCACACCGCCTGCCCGGCCTCGGCGAGCGCGTCGAGGTCCTCCTCGCGGACGGTGCCGATGGGCGTGGCGGGCATGGGCTCGCTCAGCGGGCCGTACTTGATGCCGAGGTGCTGGAGACGGGAGCAGAACACCGATCCGTCGGGTGCGATCCGCCGGTCGATCTTGTGGACGCCCGGGACGTGCAGCAACTCGGGCATCGGGGCCAGATGGTAGAGGTGGTGACCCGCCACGAGGGCGTGGCCTTGCAGGCTGCGGTAGGGCAGGGTCTGCCACAACGCGTCGGCTAGGTCGCGGTTGCGTCCGTCAAGGTCTGCTGTGACCGATACGCCGATGGTGGGCCAGAGAATTTCGATCTGCCGCTCGGTGGCCGATTTGTTCATAACGCGGACAGTAACACAGCCGTTACGAACCGTAATTGAGGGGGTCGCACCTCGGCCGGAAGGGGAATTGTCCGGGAAGAGGGCGCCGTGGGCGGTCGTCGCGCACGCCGGCGGAGGAAGTTTGGCGCCCCAGTCGTTGCCGACTGGGGCGATGCCCACATTAGGGCGTTTTGTCTGTTTTGTATAGGTTCTATTACGCGAACGTGCGGGCCACGCCTGGACGCGGCCCGCACGGGAGTTCGTCTCACCCGCCGCCGGCGGACGATCAGAAGACGTTCACCCCGTAGGCGCTCAGCGCCTCGGTGACCGGCTGGAAGAACGTCGTCCCGCCGCTGGAGCAGTTGCCGCTGCCGCCGGAGGTCAGGCCGAGCGCGACGCCGCCGGAGAACAGCGCGCCGCCGCTGTCGCCGCCCTCGGCGCAGACGTTGGTCTTGATCATCTGGCGTACGGTGCCCTCGGCGTAGTTCACGGTGGCGTTGAGCGCCGTCACCGAGCCGCTGTGCACGTGCGTCGTGCTGCCGCTGCGCTGCACGGACTGGCCGACGTAGGCGTTGCCCGCGCTGGTGATGTCACGCGAGCCGCTGTAGAGGTCGACGCCGCCCGGGTGGGCGATGCTGGTGTTGGTGTAGCGGACGATCGCGTAGTCGTTGCCCGGGAAGCTGGTTCCGGTCCTGGTGCCCAGGGTCGTGGTCTTGGCGGAGTTGGCGTACCACGTGGAGGCGATGTTGCCGCAGTGGCCGGCGGTCAGGAAGTAGTAGGTCGAGCCGCTGACCACGTTGAAGCCCAGTGAGCAGCGGTACTGGCCGCCGTAGATCGCGTCGCCGCCCTGGATGAAGAGGCTGAACCTGCCGGGCTCGTTCTCGACGCGCACCGCGGGCGTGGCCGCCTCGGCGCTCTGGCCCTGGGCGGCGGCCGCCTGGGTGTTGGCCTGCTGGACCGCGATCTGGACCTTGGTGCGCGCGCTGCTCGCGACGGTGCTGTCCACCCAGACGACGACCTGGTTGGAGGCCGGGTCGACGGCCCACGCGGTGCCGGGGACGGCGGCCGTGCGGTCGAGGAAGGACATGATGGCCTCGAGTGCGGGGCCGCTGCGGGACACGACACGCGGCACGGCGCCCGAGGCGGTGATGGCCTCGGCGTCGGCCGGATCGGTGGTGGTGACCACCATCTTGCCCTGTGCCTGGTCGAAGTAGGAGCCGGCGGTGCGGGCGCCGAGCTGCCCCTCCATCCGGGCCGCGGCGGCGGCCGGGTCTGCGGCGGGCTGGGCCGGCGCGGGCGACGCCTGGGCGGGTACGCCCGTGACCGCGCCGGTGAGGAGTCCGGCGGTGGCGACGATCAGTGCGGCGCGCCGGATCCGTAAGCCATGGATGCTCACTGGAGCCTCCTGAGGGTGGGGTGACTTGCCCGCAAATATGAACAAAATCCCCAAGGAGAGCAAGAGGCTGTCATACTGATTTTTTGACCCGCAGTAATAGATCAAGGAAGGGGTGCCGCCGCCTCAGGCGCGCCGCTGACCTGGCCTTACGTCCCGGTTAATGAGATCGCATCGGCCCGAGCAGGACTCATGAAAAGTTCGACCCGGCATTTTCGGCGATGTCAAGAAAGTTGTTTGTGCCCAGTAGGAACGTCGCGGCGAAGACGTCCCGGCCCAGCACGGCGACGGCGGCCGCGGTGATCCGCTCCACGTCGCCGCGTTCGGCGGCCGGCAGCGGGGCGCCCACGCTGCCGCGCAACCCGTCGGCCGCGCCGAGCAGCAGCGCGGCCCGTTCCGGCGTCCCGGCCAGCGCCGCCGCTCCGGCCAGCCCTTCCAGGGAGAGCGCCAGGGTCCGCGGCTCACCGGTCGAGCGGGCGATCTCCAGGCCGCGCCGGTGGCGGGCCGCGGCCGACTCGTGATCGCCGCGCAGCTCGGCCACGAACCCCAGCTCGGCGTGGACCAGGTGCTCGCCCGCGGGTGAGGAGGGATAGACGTCGCGCAGGCGGGCCAGGAAGGACTCGGCGGCGTCGAGATCCCCCGACCGCCGGGCGCCCAGGGCCAGGCCCATCACCGCGTGCACCTCGCCGTAGAGGTGGCCCTGCCGCGCGGCCAGGTCCCGCGCGCGTTCGTGCAGGTCGCGGGCGCGGTCCCAGTCGCCGGCCAGCAGCGCCAGGCGGCCGAGCCCGGAGTGGCGGACCGACAGCTCGCCCGCCAGGCCCAGCTCCTCGGCGATGCGCAGCCCCTCCTCCTGGAGCCGGGCGGCCTCGGCGTAGTCGCCCTTGATCTCGGCGACGGACGACAGCGGCGGCACGGTCTGCAGCTCGCCCCAGCGGTCGCCGAGCTCGCGGAAGAGCTGCGCGGCGCGCCGGGCGTCCCGGTCGGCCCCGGCCAGGTCGTCGCGGAGCATCGCGTGCATGGCGCGCAGGGCGAGCGTGGCGGCGGCGGTCCACCGGTCGCCGGACGCGGCGGCCACGTCGAGCGCTCCCGTGCCGGGGTCGCCGGCGCTGAACAGGGCGTAGGCGTACAGCCAGGCCGGCGGTCCCGGCACGGCCGCGTCGCCCGGCGCGGGAACGTCGCAGGACGCCGGGCCGGGGCGCTCCCCGGTCAGCAGCCGGAACGCGGCGTGGGCCAGCCGCGCGCCGGCCGCCTCGGGGGCCAGGGCGCACACCCGCGCCAGGCTGCGGCGGCCCTCGTGCAGCCGGCCGCGCAGCAGCCACCACCACGACAGGGCGGCGGCCAGGCGCCCGGCCAGGGCGGCGTCGCCGGTCCCGACCGCCTCCTCCAGCGCCGCGCGCAGGTTGGCGGCCTCGGCGTCGAGCCGGGCCAGCCACTCCCGCTGCCCGGGGCCGCGCAGCTCGGGCTCGGCGCGCTCGGCCAGGTCCGTGTAGTGGCGCAGGTGCCGGCCGCGCGCCTCGGCGAGGTCGTCGGCCTCGCTCAGACGTTCGGTGGCGTACGCGGCGACCGACTCCAGCAACCCGTACCGGGGGCCCGCGGGGCCGTCGGTCATCACCGCGAGCGAACGGTCGACCAACCTGGTCACCAGGTCGAGGACCTCCTCGGCGACCACGCCGTCACCCGGGCACACCGCCTCGGCGGCCTCCAGCGTGCAGCCGTCGCGGTGGACGGCCAGGCGGCGCAGCACGACGCGTTCGGGCGTGCTGAGCAGCTCCCAGCTCCAGTCGATCACCGCGCGCAGCGTCCGCTGCCGCTCGGGCGCGCCGCGGCGTCCGCGGGTGAGCAGCGCGAACCTGTCCTCCAGCCGCACCGCCAGCTCCCGCACGCCGAGCCCGCGGATCCGGGTCGCGGCCAGTTCGAGCGCGAGCGGCAGGCCGTCGAGGCGGCGGCAGAGGTCGGCCACCAGCTCGCGGGTCTCGTCGTCGGGGGAGAAGCCGGGCGCGGACGCGGCGGCGCGCTCGACGAACAGCCGGACCGCGTCGGCCTGCCGCAGCGGCTCGACCAGGAACACCCGCTCACCGGCCAGGTCGAGCGGCTCGCGGCTGGTGGCCAGGATCCGCAGCCGGGGCGCGGCGGCCAGCAGCCCGGCGGCCAGGTCGGCGGCGGCCTCGACGACGTGCTCGCAGTTGTCCAGCACCAGCAGGATCTCGCGCTCCCGCAGGGCGGCGGCCAGCCGCGCCCCGGGCGTCCCGGCCGCCGGGCCCGCGCCGAACGCGGGGGTGTCGTCGCGGACGTCGAGGACGGCGGCGACGTGCTGAGCCAGGTCACCGGCGGCACCGCGCCACCCGGCCAGCTCCACCAGCCACACCCCGTCGCCGGTCGTGCGGACGGCCCGGCGGGCGGCCTCGAGCGCCAGGCGTGTCTTGCCGACCCCGCCGGGGCCGGTCAGCGTCACCAGCCGGACGTCTCCGAGCAGCCGGCCCACCTCGGCGACCGCCGCGTCCCGTCCCACGAGGTCGCCCAGAGGCGCGGGCAGGTTCGTCCGCGCCTCCCGGCCGGGCTCCACTGCGGCGGCGACCGCGCGGCGGGGCTCCACGGCGGCGGGGGCCGGGACGCTCGCGGCGGCGGCGGGGAGGAGGGCGGGGTCCTGGCGGAGGATGGCCTCGAACAGGGCGGTCAGGGCGGGGGACGGGTCGACGCCGAGCTCGTCGGCGAGCCGGTCGCGCAGGTCGCCGTAGGAGGCGATGGCCTCGCTCTGGCGCCCCGCCACGTACAGGGCGCGGAGCTGGACGGCGCGCAGCCGCTCCCGCAGCGGATGGCGGGCCACCAGCCCCGCCAGCTCGCCGGCCAGCAGCAGGTGGTCGCCCGCGGCCAGCCGCGCCTCCGCCTGCTCCTCCAGCACGGACAGCCGCTGCTCGGCCAGCCGCCGCGCCGCGACCCGCGCGAACTCCTCGTCGGCGACGTCCGCGAACGCGGGCCCGCGCCACAGCCCGAGCGCCTCGGTCAGCAGCGCGGCGCGCTCGCGCGGGTCGCCGGCCGGGCGGGCCCGGGTGACCAGGGACCGGAACCGCGCCGCGTCCACCTCGTCGGACGCCTCCAGCCGCAGCCGGTAGCCGGCCGCCTGGTAGGGCACCCGGTCGCGCCCCAGAGCCGCGCGCAGCCGCGACACCTTGGCCTGCAACGCGTTGCCGGCCCGGCCCGGCGGCTCGTCGCCCCACAGGTCGTCGATGAGCCGGTCGGCCGACACCGGCCGCCCCTCGTGGACGAGCAGGTCGGCGAGCAGGGCCCGGACCTTGCTCTCGACGATCTTGACGGGCCTCCCCTCGTCGTCCCACACGGCGAGCGGGCCGAGTACTGCGAACCGCATGTGAGAACCGTACACACGCGCCGGAGGAGGACCGTCAGCAGACCGTCAGGATCCCCGCAGCGCCCGGGTGCAGAGTTCAGTCACGGATCACGGCGATCCACCTCGCACAGATCGGAAGCACTGACATGTCCGGCACGTCACCCCTGTTCCAGCCCACGACTCTCGGCTCGCTGAGCCTGCCCAACCGCCTGGTGATGGCGCCGATGACGCGCAACCGCGCCGCCGCCGACGGCACGCCGACCGACCTCATGGCCGAGTACTACGCCCAGCGGTCGGCCGCCGGGCTGATCATCGCCGAGGCCACCACGCCCAACGCCGTCGGCCAGACCTACCCGAACATCCCCGCCCTGCACCTGCCCAGGCACGTGGCCGGCTGGCGGCGGGTCACCGAGGCGGTCGCCGAGGCCGGCGGCCGGATGTTCGTGCAGCTGCAGCACGGCGGCCGGATCGGCCACCCCGCCACCAGCGGCCTGCGGCCCGTCGCGCCGTCCCCGGTGGCCCTGCCCGAGCCGGTCGCCACCCCGGACGGCAACCGCCCGGCCGTCGTGCCGAGGACGATGAGCCTGGACGAGATCGAGTCCACCGTGGCCGACTTCGCCGCCGCCGCCCGCCGGGCCGTGGACGCCGGCTTCGCCGGGGTGGAGGTGCACGGCGCCAACGGCTACCTCATCCACCAGTTCCTGGCCGACGGCACCAACCACCGCACCGACGCCTACGGCGGCTCGACGGCCCGGCGCATGCGCTTCGCCGTCGAGGTGGTGCGCGCGGTCGCCGCCGCCGTCGGGCCGGAGCGGGTGGGGCTGCGGCTGTCCCCGGGGTTCCCCGGACAGGGGATGAGCGAGAGCGACACCGACGTGCTCTACCCGGCGCTCGTCGAGGAGCTGTCCGGCCTCGGGCTGGCCTACCTGCACCTGGTGTGGGCCAAGCCGGACCAGCCGCTCTACCGGCGGCTGCGCGCCGCCTGGCCGGGCGCCCTGATCGCCAACCCGGCCCAGCCCTGGCCGGGCCCGCTGCCCGCCGACGGCGGCCGGGGCGAGGGGGAGCGGCTGCTCGACGCGGGCGCCGACCTGGTCTCGCTGGGACGGGCCTTCCTGGCCAACCCCGACCTGCCCGACAGGCTCGCCGCGGGCGCCCCGCTCAACCCCGTCCGCATCGAGCACTGGTACGGCGGCGACCACACCGGCTATACCGACTACCCGACACTGCGCCAGCCCGCGCTGGCCTGAAACCACCTTCTCGTACCGGCGGCGTGCGCCGCGGCTCCCAGCCGTGGCCACGCCGCCTTTTTCGCGTCTCCGACCTGCGGTGACATCCCCGATCTCGCTCCTCACGCGGCCTTGCGGACGGCTGTCGCCGGGTCCGGAAGGCGGTCTTGACAGACGCTCTCTTTACGGTCAAATTAGGCAAGGCTTACCTAACTAAAGCACTCGGGGAGGACGTGCCGCAATGGACGGGATCGACGGCGGGATCGCCTTGGTGACCGGCGCGGCCCGCGGCATCGGGGCGGCCGTCTGCGCCGCCCTGGCCGGGGCCGGCGCCGTGGTCGCCGCTGCCGACCTGCGACCGGTGACCGGCGGCGACGGGCGGCCGTACCGCGTGGACGTGCGCGACCCCCACGACGTCGAGCGCGTCGTCGCGGCGGTCGAGCGGGACCTCGGCCCGATCGCGATCCTCGTCAACACCGCCGGCGTGCTGCTTCCCGGCGAGGTGGACGACACCGGCGACGACCACTGGAGGCAGAGCTTCGCCGTCAACGCCGACGGCGTCTTCCACGTCTCCCGCGCCGTCGCCCGCCGCATGACGCCCCGGCGGCGGGGCGTGATCGTCACCGTCGGCTCCAACGCGGCCGGCGTGCCGCGCGTCGGCATGGCCGCCTACGCGGCCTCCAAGGCGGCGGCCCGGATGTTCACCCGCTGCCTCGGCCTGGAGGTCGCCAGGCACGGCATCAGGTGCAACGTCGTCTCACCCGGCTCGACCGACACCGCCATGCTGCGCGCCCTGTGGGACGGCGCCGACCCCGACGAGGCGCTGTCGGCCACCCTGCACGGCGACCCGGCCGCCTTCCGCGTCGGCATCCCGCTCGGCCGGGTGGCCGACCCGGCCGACGTGGCCGACGCGGTGCTGTTCCTCTGCTCGGAACGGGCCAGGCACATCACCATGCACGACCTCCTCGTGGACGGCGGCGCCACCCTCCGCGCCTGACCCGGCCCGGACCGCCCCCGAGCCCACCCCCTGCGAGCCCGGACCCCGCATCGGGCGAACCAGATCGGACCGATCGAGATTGGACCTCCATTGCATCTGCTGACAACCGCGGCGGATCCGCTCGCGGGCTACGACCGCGCGGAGTCGGTGCTGTTCGCCTCCGCCCGCGGCACGCTGCTCACCCGCGGGGTGCGCGGCGTCGCCGCCGGCGACCTGGCCACGCTGGCCGGCAGGGTGGACGGCCCGGCAGCCGGGGCCATCGGCTTCGACGGCGCGGCCCACCTGATCATGCCCGAGTCCGAGACCTGGTCGCCGCCGCTGCCGCCGGGCGCCGCCCCCTGGTCAGCGGCGGCTGGTGGAGCAGGCGGGTGCCCGAGCCGGCCGCGTACGCCGCCGCGGTGCGCAGGGCGCTGGCCGAGCTGGAGCGCGGCGGCCTGGCCAAGGTGGTGCTCGCCAGGACCGTGGAGCTGCGCTCGGACGAGCCGATCGACCTGCCGGGGCTGCTGCGTCCGCTGCTCGGGCACGGCTACTCCTTCGCCGCGCCGCTGCCGGGCGGCCGCACGCTCACCGGCGCCAGCCCCGAGCTGCTGGTCTCCCGCCACGGGCGCGCGGTGGTCAGCAACCCGCTGGCCGGCTCGGCGGCCCGCTGCGCCGACCCCGCCGAGGACCGGCGCAGGGCCGCCGCGCTGGCCGCCTCCGTCAAGGACCTGCGCGAGCACCGGCTGGTCGTGGAGGCCGTCGCCGACGCGCTCGCGCCGTACTGCGCGGGGCTGCAGGTGCCCGTCACGCCCGAGCTGACCTCCACCGAGACCATGTGGCACCTGTCCACCCGCGTCACCGGCACGCTGCGCGACCCCGACACCCGCGTGCTCGCGCTGGCCGCCGCCCTGCACCCGACGCCCGCCGTCTGCGGCACGCCCGAGTCGGGGGCGCGGCGGATGATCGAGGAGCTGGAGCCGTTCGACCGCGGCTTCTACGCCGGGCTGGCCGGCTGGACCGACGCCGCCGGCGACGGCGAGTGGGCCGTGGCGATCCGCTGCGCCGAGGTGGCCGAGCACACCCTGCGCCTGTACGCCGGCGCCGGCATCGTCACCGGCTCCGACCCCGAGGCCGAGCTGGCCGAGACCGCCGCCAAGTTCCGCACCATGCTGCGCGCCCTGGGGGTCTCCGATGCGCTGGCCTGACCACCCCCGACAGGGCGGAAGGCGGCCGCGCGCGCCGTTCCACCAGCCGCGGGCCGGGGAGGTGCGGCGTGCACTGGTCTGAGGAGGAGGCCGCGCGGTACCGGGCGGCGGGCTACTGGCGGGGCGAGACGTTCGGCGGCCTGCTGCGCGACCTGGCCGCCGCGTACGGCCCCCGCCCCGCCCTGATCTCGCCCACGACCCGCTGGACCTTCCGCGACCTGGACGAGCGCGCCGACCGCCTGGCCGCCGGGCTGCGCGCGAGCGGCATCGGCCGCGGCGACCGCGTCGTGGTCCAGCTCCCCAACGTGCCCGAGTTCCACCAGGTGTGCTTCGCGCTGTTCCGGATCGGCGCCTGGCCGGTGTTCGCGCTGCCCGCCCACCGCTCGGCCGAGATCTCCTACTTCTGCTCCTTCACCGAGGCCGCCGCCTACATCTGCCCCGACGACGAGCACCGGGCCTTCGCCCCCGGCACGCCCGCCCACGTCCTCGGCGAGCTCCCCGAGGCCGACCCGGACGAGGACGGCCCGGAGGACGGCACGGACGAAGGCGGCCCGAGCGAGAGCGGCCGGCACCGCCCCGCGCCCGGCGACGTCGCGTTCCTGCAGTTGTCGGGCGGCAGCACCGGCCTGCCCAAGCTCATCCCGCGCACCCACGACGACTACATCTACAGCTTCCGCGCCAGCGCGGAGATCTGCGCGCTGCGGCCGGACAGCGTCTACCTGTGCGCGCTGCCCGCCGCGCACAACTTCCCGATGAGCTCGCCCGGCGTGTTCGGGGCGCTGAGCGCCGGGGCCGCGTCCGTGCTGGCCCCCGACCCCAGCCCCGGCACCTGCTTCCCGCTCGTCGAGCGCGAGCGCGTCACGATCGCGGCCCTCGTCCCGCCGCTCGCCCTGGTCTGGCTGGACGCCGCCGCCACCACCGGCCACGACCTGTCCAGCCTGGAGGTGCTCCAGGTCGGCGGCGCCAAGTTCAGCCGGGAGGCGGCCAAACGGGTGCGGCCCGAGCTCGGCTGCACGCTCCAGCAGGTGTTCGGCATGGCCGAGGGCCTGGTCAACTACACCCGGCTGGACGACGACGAGGAGACCATCGTCGCCACCCAGGGACGTCCCATCTCACCCGACGACGAGATCCGCGTCCTGGACGACGACGGCCGCGACAGCGACCACGGCCACCTGCTGACCCGCGGCCCGTACACCATCCGCGGCTACTGGCGGGCCGAGGAGCACAACAGGACCGCCTTCACCGACGACGGCTTCTACCGCACCGGCGACATCGTCCGGCGCACCCCCAGCGGCCACCTGGTCGTCGAGGGACGCGCCAAGGACCAGATCAACCGGGGCGGCGAGAAGATCGCGGGCGAGGAGGTCGAGAACCACCTGCTGGCCCACCCGGCGGTCCACGACGCCAGCGTGGTCGCCGTGCCCGACCCCTACCTGGGGGAGCGGGCCTGCGCCTACCTCATCTGCCACGGCGACCCGCCCAGCAGGGCCGAGCTGCGCGCGTTCCTGCGCGGGCGCGGCATCGCCGCCTTCAAGATCCCTGACCGGTTCGAGTTCGTCGACGCCTTCCCGCAGACCGCGGTCGGCAAGGTCAGCAAGCGCCACCTCCGCGAAAGGACATGACATGCCGATCCCCAGGATCGAACCGTACGCCATGCCGTCCGAGCTCCCGGCCAACCGGGTGGACTGGCGGCCCGACCCGCGCCGGGCCGTGCTGCTCGTGCACGACATGCAGAACTACTTCCTGCGCGCCTTCACCCCCGGCCGCTCGCCGATGGTCGAGCTGATGGCCAACGTGCTGGCGCTGCGCGAGCGGTGCGCCGAGCTGGGCGTGCCCGTCGTCTACTCCGCCCAGCCCGGCGCCCAGAGCGCCGAGCAGCGCGGCCTGCTGCTGGACTTCTGGGGCACCGGCATCGGCGCCGACCCGCGCGAGGCCGCGATCGCCGACGAGCTGACGCCCGGCGACGCCGACGTGCTGCTCACCAAGTGGCGCTACAGCGCCTACCAGCGCACCGGGCTCGCCGAGCTGATGGCCGCGCAGGGCCGCGACCAGCTCGTCATCTGCGGCGTGTACGCCCACATCGGCGTGCTGATGACCGCCTGCGAGGCGTTCATGCGGGACGTGCAGGCGTTCGTGGTCGCCGACGCCGTCGCCGACTTCTCCCGGCAGCACCACGAGATGGCCCTCACCTACGCCGCCGAGCGGTGCGCCGTCACCACCACGACCACGCGCGTCAGCCGCGCCCTGTCGGGGGCGGTGGCCGGTGTCTGAGGCCGAGGAGCGCCTGCGCGCCCAGATCGCCGGCCTGCTGTACGTCGAACCCGCCGAGCTCGGCCTGCACGACGACCTGCTGGACGCCGGCCTGGACTCCATCAGGGTGATGACGCTCATCGAGGCGTGGAAGCGGGAGGGCCGCGACCTCGGCTTCCCCGACCTCGTGGACCGGCCCACCATCGCGGCCTGGGCGGAGCTGCTCGCGTGACCCTGCAGACCATGCCGCTCACGGGCGCCCAGGCCGGGATCTGGCTCGCCCAGCGCCTGGACCCCGCCAACCCCATCTACAACGCCGCGGACCGCATCGACCTGCGCGGCCCGCTCGACCCCGCCCTCTTCGCGCGGGCGCTGGAACGCTGCCTGGCCGAGGCCGAGCCGCTGCGCCTGCGCTTCACCGCCGAACCCGCCCAGTACCTGCCCGACTACGACTCGCTGCGCGGCTGCCTGACCGTGCTGGACCTGCGCGGCGAGCCCGACCCGGCGGCCGCGGCGGACGCCTGGATGCGGGCCGACCTGGCCACGCCGGTGGACGTCGTCACCGGCCCCCTGTCGCGGCACGCGCTGCTGCGCCTGGCCGGCGACCACCACGTCTGGTACCTGCGGGCCCACCACATCCTCATCGACGCCTACGCCCTGTCGATGCTGGTCGGCCGGACCGCCGACATCTACACGGCGCTGGCCGACGGGCTGGCGCCCGGGGCGGGGCCGTTCGGGTCGATGGCGGCGGTGCTGGCCGAGGAGCAGGCGTACCTGGCCTCGGAACGGCGGGACCGCGACCGGGCGTACTGGCTGGAGCAGCTGGCCGGCGCCCCGGAACCCGCCGGGCCGGCCGGGACGCCCGCCTTGTCGGCCCGCGAGGTCGTCCGGCGGCGCGCCCCCCTGCCGCCCCTGCCCCGGTGGGACGACCTCGCCCGCGCCGCCCGCGCCACCTGGGCCGACGTCGCCGCCGCTGGCCTGGCCTGCTACGTGGGACGGCTCACCGGCGGCACCGACGTGCTGCTCGGGCTGCCGCTGATGAACCGCGCGGGGGCCGCCGTCCGCGTGCCGTGCCTGACGGTCAACGTGCTGCCGGTCCGGCTCGACGTACGGCCCGGCCGCACGGTCGGCGACCTGGTCGGCCAGGCCGCCCGCCGGATCGCCGAGGCCCGCCGCCACGGCCGCTACCGCATCGAGGACCTGCGCCGCGACCTGGGCCTCGGCGGCACGTCGCGGGCCCTGTTCGGCCCGCTGCTCAACATCAAGCCGTTCCCGGCGGAGACGAAGTTCGGCAACGCGACCGGCACCGTCACCAATCTGGCCGCGGGCCCGGTGGACGACCTGGCCGTGGCCCTCCTGCCCGACGGCGACCGCCTCACCCTGGAACTCGACGGCAACGCCGCCCGCTACGACACCGACGCCCTGGCCGCCCACACCCGGCGCCTGGCCGGTTTCCTCACCACCCTGACCGGCGCCTCCCCGGACACCCCGCTCGGCCGCCTCCCCCTCCTCACCGGCGAGGACCGCGCGGCCCTTCCCGCCGGGTCCGCGCCGCGGACCGGCCGCACCGGGCGGACCGCCGGGCGGACCGCCGGGCGGACCGCCGGGCGGACCGCCGGGCGGACCGTGGTGGACGCCTTCCTGGAACGGGTCCGGCTGACGCCCGCCGAGACGGCCCTGGTGTGCGACGGCGACAGGCTCACCTACGAGGAGCTGGGCGCGCGGGTGGACCGGCTGGCCCGGCGGCTGGCCGCCGGCGGCGCGGGCCCGGAGCGGGTCGTGGCCGTCGTCCTGCCGCGCTCGGCCGAGCTGGTGGTGGCGCTGCTGGCGGTGCTGCGGAGCGGCGCCGCCTTCCTGCCGGTCGACCCCTCCTACCCGGCGGAGCGGCGCGCCCTCATGCTGGCCGACGCCGGCCCGTCCGTCGTGCTCACCCCCGGCTGGGCCGAGGACGCGCCCGGCACGCCGGACCCGCTGCCCCTCCCCGGGCTCGGCGACGCCGCGTACGTCATCTACACCTCCGGCTCCACCGGCCGGCCCAAGGGCGTCGTGGGCACCCACGGAGGGCTCGCCGCCCTCCTGGACTCCCACCGCGAGCGCCTGTTCCCGGACGGCGGGAGGCTGCGTGTCGCGCACACCGCGTCGTTCTCGTTCGACGCCTCGCTGGACCCGCTGCTGTGGATGATCGGCGGCCACGAGCTGCACCTGCTCGGCGACGACCGCTACCGCGACCCCGAGGCCCTGACCGCCTACGTCCGCGAGCACGGCGTCGACCACCTCGACCTGACCCCCTCCCACCTGAAGGAGCTGCCCGGCCTGCTGGCCGAGCCGCCGCGCGTCGTCGTGGTCGGCGGCGAGGCCGTGCCCGGCCCGCTGTGGCGGACGCTGCGCGAGCGCACGTTCGCCGTCAACCACTACGGCCCGACCGAGGCCACCGTGGACGCCTACACCTGGCTCGGCGACGGCTCGGAAGGGCCCACCGCGGGCTCGTCGGCGCACGTGCTCGACGACGCGCTGCAACCGGCGCCGCCGGGCGCCGCGGGCGAGCTGTACCTGGCGGGGGAGGGGCTGGCCCGCGGTTACCTGGGACGTCCCGACCTGACGGCCGAGCGGTTCGTCGCCGGTCCCGGCGGGTCGCGGCTGTACCGGACGGGCGACCGCGCCCGCTGGGCCGCCCCCGGACGGCTGGAACTGCTGGGCCGGGCCGACGACCAGGTGAAGGTGCGCGGCGTGCGGATCGAGCCGGCCGAGGTCGAGGCGGTGCTGGAGGAGCACCCGTCGGTGGCCGCGGCCGCGGTCGCCGCCCACGCCGGCCGCCTGATCGCCTACGTCGTCCCCACCCCTGCAGGCGAGGGCGTCCCGACGGGCGTGGAGCTGCTGCGGTTCGCCGCCGCGCGGCTGCCCGCCGGGATGACGCCCGCCCAGGTCGTCACCCTGGAGGCGCTGCCGCGCACGCCCAACGGCAAGCTCGACCGGGCCGCGCTCCCCGCCCCCGAGGCCAGGGCCGCCACCGGCCGCGGGCCCGCGAACGCCGCCGAGGAGACCATGTGCGCCCTGTTCGCCGAGGTGCTGAACCTTCCGGCGGCGGGCCCCGAGGACGGCTTCTTCGACCTGGGGGGCCACTCGCTGCTGGCCGCCCGCCTCACCGTGCGGATCAGGGAGACCTGCGGCGCCGCCGTGCCGATCAGGGCCGTGTTCGACGCTCCCACCCCGGCCGGGCTCGCGGCCATGCTCGGCGTCACCGCCGCCCGGCCGTCCCCGGTCCCGTCCCCGCGGACCGGGCCGGCGGCGATGCGGCCCGACCCCGTGCCGCTGTCGTCCGCGCAGGCCAGGCTCTGGTTCCTGTACCGGATCGAGGGCCCCAACCCGACGTACAACATCCCGCTGGCGCTCCGGCTCGGCGGCGACGTGGACCGCGCCGCGCTGCGGGCCGCGCTCGACGACGTCGTGGCCCGGCACGAGATCCTGCGCACGGTCTTCCCCGAACGCGACGGCGTCCCCTGCCAGCGGGTCCTGGACCGGTACAGCGTCCCGATGCCCGTCTGGCAGCCGGACGAGCCCGCCGCGGCCATGCGGCGGATCGCCCGCCGCGGCTTCGACCTGGCCGCCGAGCCGCCCTTCCGCGCCCACCTGCTGCGGCTCGGCCCCGACGAGCACGTGCTGATGCTCGTCCTGCACCACATCGCGGGCGACGGCTGGTCGGCGGGGCCGCTGGTCGGTGACCTGCGGGCGGCCTACGAGGCCCGCCGGAGCGGACTGGCGCCGGCGTTCGGGCCGCCGCCCGTCCAGTACGCCGACTACACCCTGTGGCAGCGCGACCTGCCACTGACCGGGCTGGAACACTGGCGGGCCACGCTCGCCGGCCTGCCGGACCGGCTCGAACTGCCCTTCGACCGGCCACGGCCCGCCGTGCTGGGCGGCGAGGGCGGCACGGTCCCCGTGGCGTTCCCGCCCGCCCTCATGGCCGAGGTCGAGGCGCTCGCCCGCCGCGCCCGCGCCAGCGTCTTCATGGTGCTGCACGCCGCCCTGGCCGCCCTGCTCACCCGGCTCGGCGCGGGCACCGACATCCCGATCGGCACGCCCGTCGCGGGCCGCGGCGACAGCGCCCTGGACGGCAGCGTCGGCTTCTACGTCAACACCCTCGTGCTGCGCGCCGACACCTCTGGTGACCCGTCGTTCGCCGAGCTGCTGGACCGGGTCAAGGCCGCCGACCTGGCCGCGTTCGACCACGCCGGGCTGCCCTTCGACCGGCTCGTCGAGGCGCTCAACCCGCCCAGGTCGCGCGACCGGCACCCGCTGTTCCAGGTCATGCTCGTCTACCAGGACGCCGCCGAACCGCCCGGCGTCGAGGTCGTCCACACCGGGACGGCGAAGTTCGACCTCACCCTGAACGTCGGCCCGTCCGGCGCCGGCTTCCTGGAGTACAACCGCGACCTGTTCGACCGGGCCACCGCCCGATCCCTCGCCGGCCGGCTGACCCGCCTGCTGGAACAGGCCGTGGCCGACCCGGACCGGCCACTCGGCGCGCACGACCTGCTCGACGCCGCCGAACGCCGCACCCTGGTCGAGGAGTGGAACGGCGACCTGGTCAGCGAGCCCGGCGGCACCCTGCCCGGCCTGTTCGAGGCCCAGGCCCGCCGCACCCCGGACGCCGTCGCCGTGGACACGTGGACGTACGCCGAGCTGAACGCGCGCGCCAACCGGCTGGCGCACAAGCTCATCGCCCACGGCGCCCGGCCCGGTGCCGTCGTCGCGCTGTCGCTGCCCCGCTCGCCCGACCTGGTGGCGGCGCTGCTCGCGGTGGTCAAGACGGGCGCGGCCTACCTGCCGCTCGACCCGTCCCACCCGGCCGCCAGGACGGACTACATGATCGCCGACGCCGGGCCGGTGTGCGTCGTGGACGCGTCCTGGCTGGGCGACCTCGGCGACTGGCTGGACCACGACCCCGAGCGCGACCTGCGTCCGGGCGACGCCGCGTACGTCATCTACACCTCCGGCTCCACCGGGCGGCCCAAGGGCGTGGTCGTCACCCACCACAACGTCGTCCGGCTGCTGTCGGCCACCGACGCGTGGTTCGGGTTCGGCCCCGGCGACGTGTGGACGCTGTTCCACTCCTACGCCTTCGACTTCTCGGTGTGGGAGCTGTGGGGCGCGCTGCTGCACGGCGGCCGCCTGGTCGTGGTGCCGTACGAGACCAGCCGGTCCCCGGGCGACCTGCTTGCCCTGCTGGAACGCGAGCGCGTCACCGTGCTCAACCAGACGCCGTCGGCGTTCTACCAGCTCATCGCCGCCGACGACGGCCGCGACCTGGCCCTGCGGTACGTCATCTTCGGCGGCGAGGCGCTGGAGCCGGCCCGGCTGGCCCCCTGGCGGGCCCGCCGCCCGGACCTGCCGCGCCTGGTCAACATGTACGGCATCACCGAGACGACCGTGCACGTCACCCACCACGTGCTGCCGCCCGGCGAGCAGCACGGCAGCCCCATCGGGCGCGGCATCCCCGACCTGCGGGTCTACGTCCTGGACAACCGCCTGCGGCCGGTGCCTCCCGGCGTGGTCGGCGAGATGTACGTCGCCGGGGACGGCCCCGCCCGCGGCTACCTCGGCCGGCCCGGCCTGACCGCCGAACGGTTCGTCGCCGACCCCTTCGGCCGGCCCGGCACCCGCATGTACCGCTCCGGGGACCTGGCCAGATGGCGCGCCGACGGCACGCTCGACTACGCGGGCCGCGCCGACCAGCAGGTCAAGGTGCGCGGCTTCCGCATCGAGCCGGGCGAGGTCGAGGCGGCCCTGCTGCGGCACCCGTCGGTCGCCCAGGCCGCCGTGATCGTCCGCGAGGACCGGCCCGGCGATCAGCGCCTCACCGCCTACGTCGTCCCGCCCGCCGGGGCCGCCCCCGAAGGGGACGCCGACGCGGGGGAGATGCGGGCGTTCGTGGCGCGGGCGCTGCCCGGCTACATGGTGCCGGCCGCCGTCGTCCGGGTGCCCGCGCTGCCGCTCACCGTGAACGGCAAGCTCGACCGCGCCGCCCTGCCCGCCCCCGAGGCGCCCACCGGCGGCGGCCGGCTGCCGGACGGGCCGCGCGAGGAGGCGATGTGCGCGCTGTTCGCCGAGGTGCTCGGCCTGCCCCGGGTCGGCGTGGACGACGGCTTCTTCGACCTCGGCGGCCACTCGCTGCTCGCGGTCCGGCTGGTGGCCAGGGTCAAGGAGGTGTTCGGCGCCGAGGTGTCCATCGGCGCGCTGTTCGAGGCGCCGACCGCCGCCGCGCTCACCGCCCTGGCCGAGGGCGGCGCGCGCACCGACCCGCTGCGGATGCTGCTGCCGCTGCGCGAGTCCGGATCCCGGCCGCCGCTGTTCTGCGTGCACCCGGCGGGCGGGCTGAGCTGGTGCTACGGCGGCCTCATCCGGCACGTGCCGGACCGCCCGATCTACGGGCTGCAGGCCCGCCGCGACCACCTGCCCACCTCGCTGCGCCGCCTGGCCGCCGACTACGTGGCCCAGCTCAGGCTGGTGCGCCCGCGCGGGCCGTACCACCTGCTGGGCTGGTCCACCGGCGGGATCATCGCCCAGGAGATGGCCGTGCAGCTCCGGCTGGCCGGGCAGGAGGTCGCGCTGCTGGCCGTCCTGGACGCCTACCCCGCCGAGGGCATGCGCGGCCTGCCGCCCTCCGACGAGTCGGAGGCGCTGGAGGCGCTGCTCACGATGGGCGGCTTCGCCCCCGACGCCGCCCTCACGCTGGAGCGGGTGGCGGAGATCCTGCGCCGCGAGTCCAGCCCCCTGGCCGGGTTGTCGGCCGGGACGCTGGCCGAGCTCAAGGACCTCTATCTCAACACCAACCGCCTCGTACGCGCCCTCGACACCCGCCGCTTCGACGGCGACGTGCTGTTCTTCCGCGCCACCGTCGACACGGTGGACGACACCCTGACCGCGGACGCCTGGCGCCCGCACGTCGGCGGCACGATCGAGACGCACGACGTGGCCTGCAGCCACAAGGACATGACACAGCCGGGCCCGATCGCCGAGATCGCCGCGATCGTCGCCGCCCGCCTCGACCATCTCGACCGGCCCGGCGGCCCCGACCCCCTCGGCGCCGCCGCCAAGACCCAGGAGCACACCCCGTGAACCCCTTCGACGACCCGGACGGCCGGTTCCTCGTCCTGGCCAACGACGAGGACCAGCACTCCCTGTGGCCCTTCTTCGCCGACGTCCCCGACGGCTGGTCGGTGCGGTTCGGGCCGGACGGCCGGGCCGCCTGCCTGGCCTACGTCCAGGCGTCCTGGACCGACCTGCGCCCCCGCAGCCTGCGCCGGTGAGGGGCCGCGTACTGGCCGCCTACGTCACGGCGATGTGCGTGAGCGGCCTGGACGCGACGATCGTCAACCCGGCGCTGTTCGCCATCGCGGCCGACCTCGGCGTGCCGCCCGCCGCGGCGAACGCCGTGGAGTCGGCGTTCCTGGCCAGCCTCGCGATCGCCATGCCGATCGCCGGCCGGCTGTGCGACCGGTACGGCGCGTCCCGCGTCTTCCTGGCCGCGCTCGCCGCGTTCACGGCGGCCTCCGGGCTGTGCGCGCTGTCCTGGGACCTGGGGTCGCTGGTGTGCTTCCGGGTGCTGCAGGGCGCGGCGGGCGGCGTGCTGACGCCCGCCGGGATGGCCATGTTGTTCGCCGCCTACGCCCCCGAGGAGCGCATGCGGCTGTCCCGGCACATCGTGGTGCCGACCGCGCTCGCGCCCGCGCTCGGCCCGGTGCTCGGCGGCCTGCTGGCCGACACGCTCTCGTGGCGCTGGGCGTTCCTGGTCAACCTGCCGCTCGGCGCGGCGGCCCTGCTCGCCGGGGCCGCCGCGCCACGGCCCGCCCCCGGGACGGGCGGCGGCGGCCGGCTGGACGTGCGCGGCCTGCTGCTCGCCGGCGCCGGCTCCGGCCTGCTGATGTACGGGCTGAACCAGGCCGCCGCCGGCATGTCGCCGCTCGCCTGGGCGGCGCTGCCCGCCGGAGCCGCCCTGGTGTGGGCGCTGGCCAGGTCGGCGCGCGGCACCGAGCTGCCGCTGCTGGACCTGGGGCTGCTGGCCGACCGCGGTTTCCTGCGCGGCGCGGCCACTGCCACGCTGTCGGCCGCGGGCCTGCTCGGCATGCTGTTCGCCTTCCCCGTGATGTACCAGGACGCGCTGGCCGCCACGGCCACCGACGCCGGCCTCGTGGTCTTCCCCGAGGCGCTGGGGCTCATGGCCGCCGGGTTCCTGGTGGACCGCGCCTGCGCCCGCTGGGGCGAGCGGCGGGTGGTGGCCGCCGGGCTGCTCGGCGGCGCGGCGCTGTTCGCGTTCCTCGCGCTGGCCGAGCCGGGGCCCTGGACGCTGCGGGCCGTCATGTTCGCCGTGGGACTGGTGCTCGGGCAGGCCGTGACGGCGGTGCAGGTGTCGGCGTTCACGACGGTCGGGCCGCAGGTGATGGGCCGGGCCATGACCCTGTTCCAGTCGCTGCGCATGCTCGGCGGCGGGCTCGGCGTGGGCGTGTGCGCGGCGGCGGCGGCCCTGGCCGGGTACCCAGCCGCGCTGCTGGCCGCGGCGGCGTTCCTGCTGGCGGCGTACGGCGCCGCGGTCCTGCTGCGGCCCGCCGCCGTCGCGCGGGAGGCGGGGACTACCGGGTGAGCGCCAGGTCGGCGGCCGTCAGCGCGAGCAGGACGGCCGCCTGCACCAGCGCGCGGTCGGCCGCCGGCGCCGCCGCCGCGGCCGCGAACCCCGGCTCGTGCGGCGCGGCCCCGCCCGCCCCGATGTCCAGCATGGGATGGACGGCCGGCACGACGTGCGACACGTTCCCCATGTCCGTCATCGCGAACGGCTCACGCTCCACCGGCGCCGGACGGCCGAGCGCGGCGGCGTTGGCCGCGTACAGACCGGCCAGCGCGGCGTCGTCGCGGAAGTCCAGGTAGTCGGGCTCCGGCCGGGTCAGCCGCAGCTCGCAGCCGGTCGCCGTCGCCGCGCCGCGGAAGCAGGCCTCCACCCGCGCCCGCAGCTCCGCCAGGTCCCCCGAGGCGGCGGCCCTGATCTCGTAGGAGGCCGTGGACCTGGCCGGGATGACGTTGGGCGCCTCGCCCGCCGAGGTGACCACGCCGTGCACGCGCAGGTCGCGCGGGAGCTGCTGGCGCAGCAGGCCGATCGCCACCTGGGCCAGCGTCACCGCGTCGGCCGCGTTGCGGCCCTCGTGCGGGGCGAGGGTCGCGTGGGCGGCCCGTCCGGTGTACTCGGCGTCCAGGGTGCCGAGCGCGAACGAGCGGAACCGGACGGTCTCGAACGGCCCGGGATGCACCATCATGGCGGCGTCCACGCCGTCGAACACCCCCGCCTCCAGCAGCAGCGCCTTGCCGCCGCCGCGTTCCTCCGCCGGGGTGCCGACGACCTTCACGGTCAGCCCGAGCTCGTCGGCGAACGGGGCCAGCGCCAGGCCCGCGCCGGTCGAGGCGGCGGCGATGACGTTGTGGCCGCAGGCGTGGCCGAGGCCGGGCAGCGCGTCGTACTCGGCGCAGAAGGCCACGGTCAGCGGGCCGGTGCCACGGGAGGCGGAGCAGGCCGCCCGCGCCCGCCGTCACCGCGAAGCCGCCCTCCTGGAGCAGGCCCGCGGTCCAGGCGGCCGCCCGGTGCTCCTCGAACGCGGTCTCGGGATGGGCGTGGATCCGGTGGCTGAGCGCGACCAGCTCGGGGGCGTGGGCCTCGGCGCGGCGGCGGATCGCGTCCCTGACGTTCACAGCCAGCCCGCCGCGAGGTCGGTGAGGCCGTCGGCCAGGCCGCCGAGCCAGCAGGCCGGGTCGTGGCCGCCGTTGTACTCGGTGTAGCTCACCTCGTACCCCTGGGCGGCGAGGGTGCGGGCGAAGCGGCGGTTCTCCTCCAGCAGCATCCACTCCAGCCGGCCGGCCTCGACGTGGAAGCGCACCGGCAGCCTTGGGACGGCGGCGTACCGGCGGGTCAGCCGTTCCGGATCCTCGTCGGGCCACCAGTACGACCCCGACTGCGACAGGACGTTGCCGAACCGTCCGGGCGCGAGGAGCGCGGCGTAGGAGGCGGTCAGCCCGCCGAGGCTCTGCCCCGCGATCACGGTCAGCCCCGGATCGCTCGTCGCCCGCCACGTGCGCCCGGCCCACGGCAGCAGGTCGTCGGCCAGGTAGCGGACGAACGGCTCGTGGCAGGCCAGCTCCCGCAGCCGGGTCGGCCGGTCCACCGAGTCGGGCATCAGCACGACGAGGGGCGGGAGGCGGCCCTCGTTCACCAGGTTGTCCAGGGTGGCCGCGACGCGCCCGGCCCACACCTCGCCGTCCAGCAGCACCACCACGGGAAGGGGGCCGGCGGCGGGGCCGGGCGGCGTGTAGACCCACACCCGCCGCCCGCCCGACCGCGCCTCGACGACCCGGCCGCGCGGCACGCCCGGCCGGTGCTCCCGGTACGGCTGCGGCGGCGCCTGCGGCAGCTCCAGCAACGAGGAGGGACGCCGGTCCGGCGGTCCGGGCACGGTGAGCGGGTTGCCCGGATCCGGCACGGCCGTGCGCATGACCTGGAGCCAGGAGTCCCGGTCGGTGCCGGGCAGCCGGTCGCAGGGCAGGATCTGGTAGCCGGCACGCAGGTCGGCGTCGAGCTCGTAGGTCAGGTGGAGCAGGTCGCTGCCCGGACGGCGGGTCATGACATGCCTGCTGATGTCGCCCGCGTGCCGGTCCCGGTCGGTCATCGTGTTGATCAGCACGACCGCCTGCTCGCCGCGCGACCTGGGCCGCCAGAGGAACGTCACCTTGCACCGGCCGGGCGTGCCGGCGGGCTCGACGATCGGGGTGGTTGCGGGTGTCATGTCACGACCTCCGGTCCGACAGCAGGGTCCACAGCAGGAAGGGGCCGCCCAGGATGCTGGTCACGACGCCCACGGGGATCTCGGCGCCGTCGGCGGCCACGCGCCCGGCCGTGTCGGCGATCACGACCAGCGCCGCGCCGGTGAGCGGCGCGCCGACCAGGGGGAGCCGGGCCGGTCCTGCCAGCCGGGCGGCGACGACGGGCGCGGCCAGGGCCACGAACGCGACGGGCCCGGCCACGCCCGCCGCCAGCCCGGCCAGCACGACGGCCAGCGCCAGCAGGGCGATCCTGGTACGGCCGGGCGCGACGCCGAGCCCGGCGCTGACGTCCTCGTCGAAGCGCAGCACGGCCACCCGGCGGGCCAGCGCGAGCGCGGCCGGGACCAGCACCGCCAGCCCGGCGGCCACGGGCAGGGCGACGGAGTAGCCGCGCCCGGCCAGGCTGCCCACGCTCCAGGAGTGCACGGCCGTGGCCGAGCCGAGCCCCTGCCAGGCCAGCAGCGACTGGGTGAGCGCGCCGGCCAGCGTGGTCAGCGCCAGCCCCGTCACGATGAACCGGTAGCCCTGCCGGCCGACGCCGCCCGAGACGGCGAACACCGCCACGGCGGCGGCCAGCGCGCCCGCGGGGCCGATCCACCAGTGGGCGAACAGCGTGCCCGAGGCGGACACCATGCCGGCGACCATGATGGCGATGACCGCGCCCTGGTTGATGCCGAGCATGTCGGGGGTGGCCAGCCGGTTGCGCGCCAGCGCCTGGGTCAGGCAGCCGGACAGCCCGAGCGCCGCCCCGGCCACCAGCCCCGCCACCACGCGCGGCAGCCTGATCTCCTGGACGAGCAGCACGTGCCCGCCCTCGCCCGCCCCCGCCAGAGCGCCCAGCGCCTGCCCGGCCGTCATGCCCGACTGCCCGGCTGCGACCGCCGCCACGACGGCCACCGCGGTGACCGCCAGCAGCGCCGCCGCCGCCACGGACGACCGTACGGGCACCAGCACCGACCAGCCCCGCCCCCGCACGACCCGCGCGTCGGAAGGCGACATCCCACCCGCCCGCGCGGTCCTGCGGGCGAGCCGCCGCCGCGGCGCGCGGGACGGGACGAGGTCGCCGGGCCCGGCGGCCACCGCCCGCGACCTGGCCACCACGACCAGCACCGGCGCCCCCAGCACGGCGACCAGCAGCGCCACGGGCGCCTCGTAGGGCCGCATGACCACCCGGGCCAGCACGTCGGCCCCCAGCAGCACCACCGCCCCGGCCAGCCCCGACAGCACGATCCGCGGCCCGACCCGGCCTCCGAGCAGTGTCCTGGACAGGTAACCGGCCAGCAGGCCGAGGAAGCCGATCGGCCCGGCCACCGCGACCGCCGCGGCGCTGAGCAGCGTCACCGCCACCGTCACCCACAGCCGGGTGCGCCCCGGCCGGTGCCCGAGCGCGACGGCGAGGTCGTCGCCGAGCGCCAGCGCCGCCAGCGGCCGGGCCGCGACCGCCGCCATGACCAGCCCCGCCGCGACCGCCGGCGCGATCGCCAGCACCCGGTCCATGGGGATCCCGGCCAGCGAGCCGAGGATCCAGTACCGGTACTGGTCGAACGTCACCGGGTCGGCCACCAGCACGGCCGTGGTGATCCCGGTGAGCGTGGCCGACAGGGCGGCCCCGGCCAGCACCAGCTTCAGCGGCGAGAGCCGGGCCCCGATCGCGAGCACGGCCCCGGTGGCCAGGAGCGCGCCGCCGAGCGCCCATCCCAGGTACGCGCCCCCGGTCTGCGCCCCCGCGGTGACGATCCCGGTCACGACGCCGAGGGCGGCGCCCGCGTTCACGCCGAGCAGCCCGGTCTCGGCCAGCGGGTTGCGGGTGACCGACTGCAGCAGCATGCCCGAGACCCCGAGCGCGGCGCCGACGACGAGGGCGGCCAGCGTGCGGGGCAGCCGCAGCGTGTCCACCACCATCCGCAGGTGGCCGTCCCCGCCGCCGCCGAGCAGGTAGTCGAGGACCTGCCCGGGGGCGACCCGGCCCGCGCCGGTGAGCATGGACGCCGCGCACAGGGCCAGCAGTGCGGCGGCGCCGAGTCCGAAGGCGCGGACTTGCGTAAACATAAGGTAAGGCTAACCTAAAAAAGGTAAGCCTTTCCTAATTTCTTAGCTCGGGAGCTCGTATGGCCCCTCTCCGCAGGGTCGGCGGACTGCTCGTCGCCGCCGCCGCCGTCCTGACCGCCGTGGCGTGCGGCGCGTCCTCCGCACCCGCCTCGCCGGGCGCGTCCGCCGCCGCCGCGCCGGCCGTCCGGGAGGTCAAGGACGCCACCGGCACCCTGATCAAGGTCCCGGCCGAGCCCAAGCGCGTGGTCACCCTCACCCAGGAGGACCTGGACGCCGTCCTGGCCCTCGGCGTGACCCCCGTGGGCATCACCAACGGCCAGGGCATCGCCACGCCGCCGGCGTACCTGGCCGACAAGGTGAAGGGCGTCCCGGTCGTGGGCAACCTGCTGCAGCCGGTCATCGACAAGGTCGTCGAGGCGCGGCCGGACCTGATCCTCGCCGGCGACCTCCAGGACCAGCAGGTGCTCGACCAGCTCCGCAAGGTCACCCCGGCCACCGTGGTGACGATGGCCCCCACCGACGACTGGAAACTGTCGTTCATGGGCGTCGGCAACGCGCTCAACAAGCTGGACGCGGCCAAGAAGGTCATGGCCGACTACGACGCCCGCGTCGCCGCCGCCAAGGCCAGGATCAAGCCGGCCGAGGTGAGCATCGTGCGGTGGAACCCGCAGGGCCCGAGCTGGATGGAGAAGCGGCAGTTCGCCGGTTTCGTCGCCACCGACCTCGGCCTGACCCGTCCCGCCGCCCAGGACAAGGACGGCACCGCCCACTCCATGCCGCTCAGCCTGGAGGCGCTGTCCGACATCGACGGCGAATGGCTGTTCGTCTCCACGCTGACCGCCGACGGCGAGAAGACGCTCGACGAGGTGCGGCGGACGCCCGCGTTCAAGGAGCTGAAAGCGGTCAAGGCGGGGCACGTGGTGCCGGTGAACGGCTCGGTCTGGAGCACCCGCGGCGCCCCGCTGGCCGCCGGCGTCGTCCTCGACGACCTGGTCAAGGCCCTCAGCGCGGCCTGAACGAGCCCGGAAGGGCCAGGTGACGGAATTTCCGGCCGGGGCGCGGGTTGGCGGGGGTGATCGTCCGCATCCGATGAGGAGAACCCATGAACGACCACCCCGACGCCCCGGCCGTCCGACAGCTCCGGCTGGTCGTCGAGGCGGAGGACTACGAGGCGGCGCTGACCTTCTACCGCGACGTGCTCGGCCTGCCCGAGGAGGCCGCCTACTCCTCCGGCGACGGCGCCCGCGTGGCCATCCTCGACGCGGGCCGGGCCACCCTGGAGATCGCGAACCCGGCCCAGAAGAAGATGATCGACGACGTCGAGGTGGGGCGGCAGGTGGCGCCCAAGCTCAGGGTCGCCTTCGAGGTGGCCGACTCCCGCGAGACCACCGCCCGCCTGGTGTCGGCCGGCGCGGACGAGGTGGCCCCGCCCACGCTCACCCCCTGGCAGTCGCTCAACGCCCGCCTCGACGCGCCCGGCGGCCTGCACATCACCGTCTTCCAGGAGCTCGCCACCCCCGAGGAGCGCGAGCAGCTGGACGGCTTCGGCACCTCCTGACCGGCACGTCCCGGGCGGCGGCTCATCCGGCGGTGGGGCGGGCGCGCACGTGCAGGCGCTCGCCCTGCCGGCCGAACAGGGCCAGCACCTCCGTGGGATCGGGGCCGGGATTGGCGAACGCGTGCGGCACGCGGGTGTCGAACTCGGCCACCTCGCCCGCCGTCAGCACCACGTCGTGCTCGCCGAGCAGCAGGCGCAGCCGCCCGGACAGGACGTAGAGCCACTCGTAGCCCTCGTGGGCCCGCTGCTCGTACTCGCCGTGGGGCCAGCCCGGCGGGTAGATCTGCTTGTACGCCTGGATCCCGCCGGGACGCCGGCTCAGCTGGATGTACGTCATGCCGTGCCGCGACACCGGCCGCAGGTGCACCCGCGGATCGCCGGTCGGCGGCACGTCGATCAGCTCGTCCAGCGGCACCTGGTGGGCGCGCGCCAGCGACAGCAGCAGCTCCAGCGTGGGCCTGCGCCCGCCCGACTCCAGCCGCGACAGCGTGCTGACCGAGATTCCCGTCGCCTCGGCGAGCTGGGCCAGCGTCACGCCCCGCCGCTGCCGCAACGCGCGCAGCCGCGGCCCCACCGCCCGCAGGACCTCGTCGAGATCCGGTGTCTCGTCCATGCGCCCCAGCTTGCCATTTCGGCAACGACATTTGTCAACCTCGTCGCGCAGGACGCACAGTGTGCCATCGGCACATCTCTGGAGGAACGCGATGGACGACAAGTACGACGTGGTGGTCGTCGGCGGCGGGGCCGCCGGGCTCAGCGGCGCCCTGACCCTGGGCCGGGCCCGCCGCAGGGTGCTGGTGATCGACGAGGGCCGGCCGCGCAACGCCCCGGCCGACGGCGTGCACACCTACCTGGGCCGGGAGGGCACCTCGCCGCTCGACCTGCTGGCCGCCGGCCGCGCGGAGGTGGCCGGGTACGGCGGCGAGCTCGTCATCGGCTCCGCCGTGGCGGCCGAACGCCTGGACGCCGGCGGTTTCCGCGTGCGGCTGGCCGACGGGTCCGCGGTCGTGGCGGACCGGCTGCTGGTCACCACGGGCCTGGTGGACGAGCTGCCCGAGCTGCCCGGCCTGGCCGAGCGCTGGGGCCGGGAGGTGCTGCACTGCCCGTACTGCCACGGGTGGGAGGTGCGCGACCAGCCGATCGGCGTGCTGGCCGCCGGCTCGATCGCCGCCCACCAGGCGCTGTTGTGGCGGCAGTGGAGCGACGACGTGACGCTCTTCATGCACACCGCCCCGCCGCTCGGCGCGGAGGACCGGGCCAGGCTGGCCGCGCGCGGCGTCACCGTCGTCGAAGGGCGGGTCGCCGGCCTGTCGCCGGACTCCGGCCCGCTCACCGGCGTCACCCTGGAGAACGGCGACGTCGTCCCGTGCCGGGCCTTCGTGGTCGCCCCGCGCTTCACCGCCCGCTCGGCCCTGCTCGCCGGGCTCGGCGTCGAGACGGCCGAGCAGCTCATGAACGGGCACGTCATGGGCGCCCACGTGCCCGCCGACCCGGCCGGGGCGACCGGCGTCCCGGGCGTGTGGGTGGCCGGGAACGTGGCCAACCTGGGCGAGAACGTCATCGGCGCGGCCGCCGCGGGGGTCAGGGCGGCGGCGGCGATCAACGCCGACCTGATCGAGGAGGAGACCCGCCGCGCGGTGGCGGCCGCCGGCGCGCCGGTCTCCGGCGAACGGTTCTGGGACGACCGCTACGGGCAGTCCGAACGGATCTGGAGCGGCAACCCCAACGCGCGCCTGGTCGAGGAGGTCGCGGACCTGGAACCCGGCACCGCGCTGGAACTGGGCTGCGGCGAGGGCGCCGACGCCGTGTGGCTGGCCCGCCGCGGCTGGCGGGTCACCGCCGCCGACATCTCCGGCGTGGCCCTGGCCCGCGCCGCCGCCCACGCCGCGGACGCGGGTGTGGGCGAGCGCGTCGAATGGCAGCGCCACGACCTGGCCGAGTCCTTCCCCGAGGGCGAGTACGACCTGGTCACCGCGAGCTACCTGCACTCGCCCGCCGAACTGTCGCGGGAGAAGGTCCTGCGCGCCGCCGCCGCGGCCGTCGCGCCCGGCGGCCAGCTCCTGGTGCTCGGGCACGCCGGCCCCCCGCCGTGGGAGCCTGACGCCCGCGTCGCGCTGCCCACCCCCGACCAGGTGCTCGACGCGCTGGAGCTGGCCGAGGGGGAGTGGGAGGTGCTGCGGGCCGAGGAGTTCGAACGTGCCCAGACCGCCCCCGGCGGCACGCCGGCCGTCCGCGTCGACAACGTGCTGAGGATCCGGCGGCGCGGCTGACCCGCGAGGTCAGCGGCGGCGCTCGCGCAGGGCGACGGCCACGTTGATCACGGTGAGGGCGACCAGCATGACGATCGCGGCGATCAGCCCGTCCGGCTGGCCCACCAGCGCGATCGTCCCGCCCACACCGAAGATCACCGAGAAGCACGCCAGGCCCGCGGACATCCCCCGGTGGCCGCTGTCCTGGGGCGTGCGCTGGGCGAGCCGCTCCTCGACCTTCCGGTCGATCTCGTGGCCGACCCGCTCCAGGAACGAGTCGACCAGGGCCTGCTCGTAGTCGGGACCCAGCTCCCGGCGCGCGGCGACGGCGGCGCGCAGCTCGTCGTTCGGCAGTTCCGAGGCGCTCATACCATCGGCTCTACGCCCCTCCGGCCCCCTTGTCCAGACACCGGGACGCCAGGACGAGGGCGCCGCCTAGTTGACGCAGCCGGGGACGGGGGTGGGTGCGCAGTTGGTCGGGACGTTGCCCCGCACGACCGAGGCCGTCAGCGTCACGGAGCCGGGGGCGCCCTCGTTGTCGATCCCTCCCGGGGCGGTGCCGGCCCTGTTGTCGTTGATCACGCTACGGCTGATCACCGCGGTGCCGGGACCGATGTTCGCCACACCCCCGCCGACAATGCCGGCCGCATTGTCGTAGATGGTGCTGCGAATGATGGTGAGAATTCCGTCGCTCGCAATCGCCCCGCCTCTTTCTCCGGCGCGGTTGTTGTCGAGCACGCTGTTGGTGAAGGACATTCTCCCGTTATTGGTCGCGCCCCCGCCGTTCCTGGTCGCGGAGTTGTACTGGATATTGCTGTTCGACACGCTGACGACAGTTCCGCCGACGCCGCCGAGGCCGCCGGAGAAGGTGCCGGTGTTGTTCTGGACGAGCACCCTGTCGAGGTTCGTGGTTCCGCTGTTGACCGCGACGGCCCCGCCGAATCCTCCCGGGGAGGTCGTCGCGTCGCCGCCCGTGAGCCTGACCCGGTCCAGGTTGAAGTTGCTGTTGACGGTGAACAGGCGGAACGGGCTCGCTGCCGCGTCCCGCACGATCGTGCTGTTCTGCCCGTGGACGGTGAGGGGCGTGTCAATCGACGGGAGCGGCCCGGTCGAGTTGTTCAGGACGTATGTACGGCCAGGTGAAAGATTGAGCGTGGCGCCCGGTGCGGCGTTGTCGATCGCGTTCACCAGCGCGGCCCCTGAGCACGGTACATTGGCGACCGCCGCGCCGGCCGCCGGCGTTCCGGCCGTGAATGCGGCGGCCGAGAGAACGGCGCCTCCGATGACCCGGTAGGCCCTGGTTGCCTGCATTGAATATCCCCCCGATCGGACTCATGGTGAATGAGCCGCGATTTGCTTGCTTTGTCATCCCCGGGGCTGATAATCACTACACGTAGCACATATCGGACAGAAAGCTAAAAGTAGGTTATTTGGGTTTTTGCCGCTTGAGGCTCTGCCGAGCAGGTCCAGGACGTTCCTAGTCGAGGGCCGTCGTCAGCGGGCCGCGGGCGGCCTCCTCCAGCAGGGCGACGGTGCCGGCCAGGGCGGGGAAGGCGTCGATGAAGGCGTCGACCGGGTGCGGGGCGAAGTCGGCGGGCCGGCGCAGCCCGCTCTGCATGCAGGCGACGAACCGCAGGCCCGCGCCGGTGGCCGCCTCGGCGTCGGTGGGGGAGTCGCCCACGTAGAGGCACTCGGCGGGGTCGAGGCCGGTGGCGGCCAGCAGCTCGTCGAAGGCGCGCGGGTCGGGCTTGCCGAAGCGCGTGTTGCCGGCGTGGTAGACCGCCGCGATCCGGCCGTCCAGCGCGTGGCCCGGCGCCATCAGGTGCTCCATCTCGGCCTCGTCGCGCGAGGTCAGCAGCATGACCTCGCGCCCGGCCGCGTTGAGCTCGTCGATCGCGCGCAGGTTCGCCCCCGGGACGACGTCGACCAGCCCGGCCGCCACGTACTCGCGCAGCACGGCGTGATGCAGCGGCAGATAGGTGGTCAGGTCGAGGCCGGGCGAGCGGAGCGGCATGGCCTCGTGCAGCGGCCGGCCCCAGGTCGCCACGTGCACCGCCCTGGACATGGGCCCGTGGCCGAGGCGCGCCAGGACCTCGTTCTCCAGCTCGAAGCACGCGGCCTCGGTGAGGCACAGGGTGTCGTCGACATCAACCACCACGGCACGGATCACAGGCCACACCATAACCGGTGGCCCGGTCAGGAGCCGACGGCGACGGCGCGCAGCACGCCCGCCAGGTCCGCGACCGGCCCGGGGACGGGGCCGGGGAGGCGGGCCAGCAGCAGCCGCCGCTGCTCGCGCGGCCCGCCCCGCACCGGCAGCACCCGTACGCCCTCCGGCACGGCCGGGCCCATCGACGCCGGCACCGTGGTCAGCCCGCAGCCGGCCGCCACGAGGGCGAGCTTGGCCAGCCAGTCGCGGACGACGAACACCGTCTCCGGCCGCTCGTCCAGGCCAGGCCACACGCCCAGGGTGGGGCTCTCGCCCGCCGGGGCGGCCGGACTGGCGATCCAGGGGCGGCCGTGCAGGTCGGCGACGTCCACGTACTCGCCCCTGGCCAGCGGGTGCTCGGCGGGGACGGCCACCCGCAGGCCGCGCTCGGTGAGGATCTCGATCTCCAGCGGCGGCGTCTCGGTGTCCGGGGCGCGGAACGGCGGGGCCGAGCTGAGCAGGGCCACGTCCAGCGTGCCGGCCCGCAACGCGCGCACCAGGGCCGAGCTGCCGTCCTCCCGCCCGGTGACCGCGATGGACGGACGCGTGCGGCGCAGCTCGGCCAGCGCGCGGGGCACCAGCACGGCCCCCGCCGCGGCGAACCAGCCGAACCGGACGGTCGCCGGCTCGCCGGGCAGCCCGGCCAGCTCCCTGGCCGCGGCGTCGACCTCGTCCACGACGGCCGCGGCGCGGCGCAGCACGAGCCGTCCGGCGGCGGTCAGGCGCACGCCGTCGTGCCGCCGCTCCAGCAGGCGGGCCCCGGCGGCGCGTTCGAGCGCGGCGACCTGCCGGGACACGGCGGACTGCGTGTAGCCGAGGGCGGTGGCCGCCGCGGTGAGCGTGCCCCGCTCGGCGACCTCGCGGAAGACCCGCAGGGCGGTGAGCGACGCGTCGGTGAAGGCCATGCCGATCACGCATACCGGACTCGAGGAACTTTCGCTACCCGAATACCTCCGGCCGCTTCTAACCTGACCGGTGCCGGGAGCGCGCACCGGCCCGCAGAAGCACTTCCCGAAGGAGCGACAATGAGCACCACCCCGAAGGTCGCCCTGGTGACCGGCGCGACGCAGGGGCTCGGGCTGGCCCTCGTCGAAGGGCTGGCCCGCCGGATGACGCCGGACGACACCGTCTACCTCACCGGGCGCGACGCCGCCCGCGTGGCCGAGGCCGCGGCGGCGATGCCGGCGACCGGCGCCCGCGTCCGCGGCGAGCTGCTCGACGTGGCCGACCCGCGGGCCGCCGCCGAGCTCGCCGGCCTGTTGCGTGAGCGGCACGGCGGCGTGGACGTCGTCGCCGGCAACGCCGTCATGCGCGTCGGCCCGGACGACGACATGCGCGCCCTCATCGACGCCTACACCGAGGTGAACAACTTCGGCACCACCCGGCTCCTGCGCGCCTTCGCCCCGCTGGTCCGGGACGGCGGCAGGTTCCTGGTGGTCGGCAGCTCGCTGGGCACGCTGCACCACCTGGCCCCCGTCCTGCACGACCGCTTCGACGGGGTGACCACCCTGGAGGAGGTGGACGCGCAGGTGGCCGCCTGGCGCGACGCGGTCAAGGACGGCAGCGCCCGCGCCCAGTCCTGGCCGGGGTTCGTCAACATCCCGTCCAAGGTCTGGCAGGTCGCCGCGGTACGGGCGCTGGCCGGACGGCGGCGGGAGGACGACGCCCGCCGCGGGATCCTGCTGGCCGCCGTCTGCCCGGGGATGATCAACACGCCGACGTCCGGCCTGTGGTGGGACGTCAGCGGCGCCCCTTCATCGGAGCAGGCCGCCGTCCCCCTGCTCGACCTGGCCCTCGGCCCGGTGGACCCCGGCCACTACGGGGAACTCGTCCGGTTCGGACGGGTTCTGCCGTGGCGGCCGGAGTGGCGGGCGGCTAGTTGATCGTGACGATCGTCCCGGCGCCGTTGGGGTACTCGACGTAGCCGGTGTTGACGCGCGGCGTCGCGCCCGTCCAGGACGCGGTCAGCGTGAACGGCGTGCCGGCGGTCACCTTCGGGCGGGCCGGCGTCACCGTGAGCGCGCCACGCGCGTGGCTCGCCGCCACGATGTCGGCCTGGGTGGTGAACGCCGTGGACGTCGTCCCCGGCAGGTCGCCGAGGCTGAGCACGATCAGGGTGTGCCTGCCGGGCCGCGGGCGGGACAGCACGGCGCGGTGGTCGCCGTCCGGGCTGGACACCCATGTCTCGAACTCGCGCCCGCCGGCGCCCTCGTAGACGAGCAGGCCGCCCACCTGGGCCTCCGGGTTCACCGCCTTGATGCGGAACGCGGCGGCCCTGGCGCCCTCGGGCACCGTGACCGGGATCTCGCGACCCCACACCTCGTCCTGGCCGACCGTGCCGGGCGTCTCGGCTCCCGAGACCGGCCCGTACGGGGTGACCTGGAACTTCTTCAGCCCCGGCGTCACCTCGAAGGAGAGCGAGCCGGTCGCGCCCGCGCCGCGCACCTCGGCGGGCGCCCTGGCGCTCAGCGGCGTGGCCACGATCGCGCTGCGCACGGTGGTGCCCGCCCCGCTCCAGGTGAGCCGGCCGGTGGCGGTCTCGCCGGTGGCCTCGGGCAGGGTCTCCAGCGTGACGGTGAACTCCCTGGTCTGCCCGGCCTCCTTGAACACCAGCGTGGACGGCTTGACCTTCGCCCTGAACCCGGGCACCTCGATCGAGGCGTGGTAGACGCCCGGCATGAGCGCCGTCACCCGGCGGGTGACCGTGCGCGAGCCGAACAGCGCGGCCACCGCGATCGTCGGGTAGTTCAGGTCGGAGGCGGCCAGCGGCGCGACGCCGGTGCCGGTGGCCACGCCGAGGCCCTCCAGGAACCCGTACCAGTCCTTCGGCCCGGCGTCGTAGACCAGGCCGGGGGTGAACATGCGGGACGGGTCCACGTGCCCGGCGCCCTGGGCGAAGACGTCCGGGGTCCTGGTGTCGTAGGCGGTGGTCATCATGGCCGACTTGATCGCCATCGGCGACATCAGGGGATGCCGGCCGAGGTAAAGGGCGGCCAGGCCGGCGATGTGCGGGGTGGCCATCGAGGTGCCGGAGTAGAAGTCGAAGTCCTTGCCGTCGTTGCCCGGCGGCGCCACGGCGGCCAGGATCGCCGCGCCGGGGGCGGTGACGTCCGGCTTGAGCAGGTCGCCCTTGGCGGACAGGGCGGGGCCGCGCGAGGAGAAGCTGGTCACCTCGGGATAGGCCACGCCGTCGGCGGGGGCCGGGAGCAGGGTGGCCGTCGCGCCCGGCGTGGCCGCGTACGCCGCGATCCTCCCCGCGTCGGGCGCGTCCACGTGCACGGTCGGCACGGCGTGCAGGTCGGCGTCGGTGGACTGGGGGGTCGGGTTGCCCAGCACCATGCCCACGCCGCCGGCCCGCCTGACCTCGGCCGACTTGTCCACGCGGGGTGTCGTCCCGCGCGCGCAGTAGACGATCTTCCCGGCCGCCTCGGCCGGGTCGAGCGAGCCGGCCGCGCACACCTCGGCGTCGGCGTCGGCCGCCTGGCCGGTCTTCACCGACACGGCGGTGACCAGCGGGACGGGGCCGAGCGGCGCGACGACCGAGGTGCTGATGCCCCGGTAGGCGGCGCCGTCGCCGAGCCGGACCTCGCCCCGGCGGGGCGCGATCGTGCCGGCGGCGACGGTCGTCGTCCAGGGCGCGGTGTTGTCCAGCGTGGAGGCGTCGGGGCCGGAGTTGCCGCCGGCCGTCGCGACGAAGACGCCGGCCTGGGCGGCGGCCAGGAAGGCGAGCTGGATCGGGTCGTCGGCGGCCGATTCCGACATCGCGCTGCCGATCGAGTAGTTGATCACGTCCACGCCGTCGGCCACCGCCTGGTCGATGGCCGCGATGAGGTCGGAGCTGAAGCCGCCCGTCGTGCCGCCGTCCTTGCCCTGCCACAGCGCCTTGTAGACGGCGATCGCCGCGCCCGGCGCGACGCCGGAGACCGTGCCGAAGTCGATGCCGTTCGCGGCGGCCGGGACGCCGTGGTTGCCCGCCGCGGTCCCGGCGGTGTGCGAGCCGTGGCCCTGGGCGTCGCGCGGTGAGGCGAAGTCGTCGCGCTGCTGCGGCGGGGTCTGCCGGAGCCACTGCTCGCCGAAGTAGCGGGCGCTGACCAGCTTGCCGTTGCACAGGTCGGCGGTGAAGCGCTCGCCGGTCCGGCAGAGGCCGGTGAACGTGGAGCCGTCGGCCTTCCGCATGACCGTGGCGCCATCCTTGAGATAGGGACGGTACGGGTCGGCGTCGGCGGGCGGCTCCGTGCCGAGGGCCGGGCCGGCGAAGGACGGGTTCTCCGGCCAGATGCCGGTGTCGACGACGCCGACGACCACGCCCTTGCCCGCCTTGCCCGTGCCGCCGAGTGCGGCCCACAGGCCGCGGTCGCCGGACAGGCGCAGGAAGTCGGTGGAGTTCCGGTCGTCCAGGGCCTTGTGCAGGACGTCCGGGGTGACCGAGAGCACGCCCCGGGTGGCGTGCAGCCGCAGGGCCTGGGCGGGGGTGAGGTCGGCGGTGAAGCTGTTGGAGGCCACCACGTGGTGGGCGGTGGCGGACGCGCCGACGCTGCGGGCCACCTCGTCCTGCCGGGTCGTCAGGCGGTCGCGGTAACGCCTGGCGTGGGGGCTGGTGGTGTCCACCTTCCTGCCCTTGCCGCCCCTGGTGGGCGCGATGCCGGTGACGCCGCCGTCGTAGGTGGCCAGGGGCGACTCGGTCAGGGTGACGACGTAGGGGGAGGGGGCGGCGGGCGGGGCGGCGGCCGCTGTGGAGGCCGCTGCGGGCCGGGCCACGGCCGGGACGGCGGCGGTGACCGCCAGCGCGGCGGCCAGTGCCAGTGCGCGATGAACGCGGGTGTTGCGGGACATTGCTCCTCAAGGGGGGACGAGCCTGGTCACCCGTCCGGGGAGGATCACCGGAGGGCCGCCATGGAGTCAAGCGTCCAGTGGAGATCAGTGTCGAGATATAGTGCTGACATTTTCGGCCACGTGACCAAAAACGACATTTTCGGAAGGTGTTTTGTGGCGGACGGCTCTGTGCTCGGCGCGGTGGGCCTGTCGGACTTCGACGAGCGGCTGTACCGGCTGCTGCTGCGCGGGCCCGGCCTGCCCACGGCCCGGGCCGCGGCCGAGCTGGGGACCGGCCCCGCCCGGGTGCGCGCCGCGCTGGCCCGCCTGGCCGACGCCGGGCTGCTGCGCCGCACCGGACCCGGCCGGTACGAGGCCGTGCCGCCGGAGGCGGCGATCGAGTGGCTGGTGGACCGCCGGCGCCTGGAGACCGAGGCGCGGCTCGCGGCGGTCCGGACGGTCGTGTCGGACTTCGCCCAGCTCTACCACTCCGGCCGGATGGGCTCCGGGCCCGCCGGCGTCGTGGAGGTCCTGGCCGGCGAGGAGGCCGTCAAGCGGGTGATCACCGAGCTGCAGCGGACGGTCGGCGTGGAACTGCTCGGCTTCGACCGCCCTCCCTACGTGGGACGCCCCGACGACTCCCACGACACCAACGAGTCGGAGCTGGACGGCACCCGGCAACTGCTGGCACGCGGCGTGGACATCCGGGTGGTCTACTGCGCCGAGTCCCTGGACCGGCCCGGCCGCCTGGAGACCCTGATCCGGCTGGCCGAGGAGGGCGAGCGGTCCCGGTTCGTCGCGCACCTGCCGTTCAAGCTGCGCATCGCCGACCGCAGGATCGGCCTGTTCCCGCTGGTGGACGGCGTCTACGACAACATCGCCCTGCTGCACCCCTCGCGGCTGCTGGACGCGCTGGTCGAGCTGTTCGACGTCTACTGGGAGCGCGGCCGGCCGCTGACCGGGCTGCCGCCGGCGGCGCAGGAACGCCCGGCGGAGGCGGACCTGCTCGTGCTGCGCCTGCTCAACGCCGGGCTCAAGGACGAGGCCATCGGCCGCCACCTCGGCGTCAGCCCCAGGACGGCCACCCGCAAGATCGCCGCCGTGGTGGAGAGCCTCGGCGTGACCAGCCGCTTCCAGGCGGGCGCGGAGGCGGCCGCCCGCGGCTGGCTCTGATTCCATATCGCCGCACTTCGGTCGATCTTCGCTTACTGTGCATCTCGGGGGTGCGCTGCGGGAGAATGTTCCTCGCCGCGCGCCGGTGCACGGCCAGCGGGGAACAACGGGGGAACACGGAGGATGACGTCGAGGATGAGTGCTCAGACGCAGGAGCATCTCGGCCCTTACCGGGTGATCAGGAAGATCGGCGAGGGCGGCATGGGGGTCGCCCACCTCGGTCTCGACGGCGCGGGTCGCCAGGTCGCGATCAAGGTGCTGCATCCGCACGTCGCCGCCGACCTCAAGGCGCGCGACCGCCTGGTGCGCGAGGTGGAGACCATGCGCCGGGTGCGCAGCCGGTACGTCGCCGAGGTCGTCGACGCCGAGTTCGACGCCCAGCGGCCCTACGTCGTGACGCGCTTCGCCGACGGTCGCACGCTGGAGCAGGCCGTCCTGACCGACGGCCCGCTGGAGGCCGGCGCGGTGGTCAGGCTCGCGCAGGGGTTGTGCCAGGCGCTGGTCGACATCCACGCGGCCGGCGTGATCCACCGTGACCTCAAACCGGCCAACGTCATGCTGGTCGGCGGTGAGCCGCTGGTCATCGACTTCGGCATCGCCCACCTGGTCGACGCGGCCCGGCTGACGCAGTCGGGCATGTTCGTCGGCACGCCCGGCTACCTGGCGCCGGAGATCATCCGGGCCTCGCAGGTCACCCCGGCGGCCGACGTGCACGCGCTGGCCTCGACGGTGTTCTTCGCCGCCACGGGGCTGCCACCGTTCGGCACCGGGTCGTTCGAGGCCGTCTGCTTCAACACCATGGAGGGACGGGCGCGGCTCGACGAGGCGCCCGCGTGGCTGCGCGGCTGGCTGGCCGGCGCGCTGCGCGTCGACCCGGCGGCCCGGCCCGTCGCCCGGGAGCTGCTGCGGCAGGCCGGGGCGCTCGACCCCGGCGGCCGCCCGCTCATGGCCGAACGGCCCGGCGCCAGCACGCTCACCATGGACGCCGTCTCCGCCCTGCTCCCGCCGGTCGAGTACGCGCCGCGCGGCCACCACGAGCAGCCGGCGCCGCCCGCCCCCACCGTCCACGCGGACCGGCAGTGGGAACGCCCGCGTCCCGCTCCCGCGCCCGCCGCCCCCGCCGAGCCCTTCGACCTGCGGCGGTTCGTGACCAGCAGCGCGTTCGTCGGCGTGCTGGCGCTGGTGACGCTGTCGGCCACCACCGTCGTCACGCCGGTCGTCGGCGGTCTGCTGGCGGTGGCGCTCTCGCTGGCGCTGCGCGTCGCCGACCACTTCCTGTCCGAGGAGCGGCCGACGCCGGCCCGCGCCGCGCTCGTGGCCATGGGCAACCTGCTGCTGTCGCTGGCCGTCGGCCTGGGCGTGGCCGGCCTGCTGGAGGCGGCCGGATCGAGCACCAGCCACGCCGAGGCCCTGGCCGCCGGCGGGTTCACGCTGGGGCTGTTCGTGCTGCCCGGCGCGGCGCCCGCGCGGCGCAGGGCCGCGCGCGTGCTGGCCCGCCTCCTGCCCGGCCGCAGCGCGACCGTGGTGACGGTGGCCGTCATGGGGCCGATCGCGCTGCTGGCCACGATCGCGGCGCTGCTCCAGGGCTGACCGGCCCGGCTGACCGGCTTCAGCCGCCGGTGGTCCCGGGCAGCTCGCCCAGCAGCGCCAGGTCGTGCAGGTCGCGCTCCCTCGGCTCGTACCCCTGGTGGAAGGCGAGCTGCTGGGCCGCCGACAGGCACGGCACGCGCCGCCCGGCGACCGTGCCCGAGGTGAAGGCGGCCGCCGGGTAGAAGAGCGCGCCGCCCCGGTCGTCGAGGTCCTGCACGGCCGAGCCGTCCGCGGCGAAGCGGAGCGGGTGCAGGTCCAGCTCGCGGCCGAGGTCGTCGGCCATGACGAAACGGGCCGGCCGGCCGGGCACCACGCCGTCCCGCTCGGTGTAGCCGAGCGCCTCCAGCGCCCCGATGACGCGTGGCTCCTGCTCGGCCCGGTGCAACAGGTCGAGGTCGAGGTGGTCGCGGGTGGCCCGGCCGACGAGGGCGTCGACGCCCCAGCCGCCGGCGATCCACACCTGGCAGCCGGCCGCGCGCAGCGCCGCGCGCACCCGTAGCAGCTCTCCGGCGTCGAAGATCATTCGGGGTAGCGTACGGCTGGACACCGCGATGGTCAACGTGCTCAGAATGGGCCTCGTGACGCCTTCGACCGGGCACGTCGTCAGGAACCCGCTCACCGGGCGGGCCGAGCGGCCGCTCGCGCCCGTCGGCCCCGACCGGCTGGCGGAGATCGCGGCCGGGCTGCGCGCGATGGCCCCCGCCTGGCGGGCCCCCGACCGGGCCGCCGACCGGGGCGAGGTGCTGGCCGCGTTCGGCCGGGCGCTGGCGGCCGACGACGAGCTGCTGGCCGCGCTGGTGGCCGACACGGGCCGGGAGGCCGAGTCCAGGCTGGAACGGCAGCTCACGGCCGGGCTCGCCGAACGATGGGCGCGCCAGGCCCCAGCCCTGCTCGCGCCCCCGCCAGAACGGCCGGCCGCGCTGCCGGGGATCGTCGTGGGCGGCGACGCGGTGCCGTACGAGCTGGCCGGGGTGATCAGCCCCTGGAACTTCCCGCTGCTGCTCGCCCTGATCGACGCGGTGCCCGCGCTGGCGGCCGGTTGCGCGGTGCTGGTCAAGCCGAGCGAGGTGACGCCGCGCTTCATCGAGCCGCTGATGCGGCTGGTCCCCGCCGAGCTGCCGTTGCGGCTGGTCGAGGGGGCCGCCGAGACCGGCGAACGGCTCGTCGGACTGGTCGACACCGTCGTGTTCACCGGCAGCGTGCCGACGGGCCGCCGGGTGGCCGAGGCCGCGGCGCGCGCGTTCGTCCCCGCCCACCTGGAGCTGGGCGGCAAGGACGCGGCGATCGTGCTGGCCGGCGCCGACCTGGAACGGGCGGCCGAGGCCGTCCTGTGGGGCGGCACGGCCAACGCCGGGCAGTCGTGCCAGTCGGTGGAGCGCGTCTACGTCGAGCGCGGCGCCTGCGACGCCTTCCTCGGCCTGCTCGCCGACCGGGCCGCGCGGACCCGGCTGACCTGCGAGGGCGGCCCCATCGGGCCGATCATCGACCCCGCGCAGGCCGGCGTGATCGCGGCCCACCTGGCCGACGCCGCCGCCAAGGGCGCGCTGACCCACACGGGCGGCGCGATCGAGCGGCACGGCGGCGGGCTGTGGTGCCGCCCCACCGTGTTGTCGCGGGTGGGGCACGACATGCTGGTCATGACGGAGGAGACGTTCGGGCCGGTGCTGCCGGTCATGGCCGTGTCCGGGGCGGAGGAGGCGGTGGCGCTGGCCAACGACAGCGCGTACGGGCTGTCGGCCGCCGTGTTCGCCGCCACCGAGGAGGAGGCGCTGGCCGTCGCGGCCCGGCTGAACGCCGGCGCGGTCAGCGTCAACGACGCCGCGTTGACCGCGCTCGTCCACGAGGGCGAGAAGAACTCCTTCGGCCTGTCGGGGCTCGGCGGCTCGCGCATGGGCGCCGCCTCGATCGGCCGGTTCCTGCGCCGCAGGGCGTACCTGATCAACCGGTCCGGGGCCGCCGACCCGTGGTGGCACCCCAGGGAGGGATAGAGCATGGGACTGCGTGCCGAGATGCCGCTGCTGGCCCGCCACGAGGGCGAGTGGGCCGGCGAGTACGTGCACGTCGACAAGGACGGCGCCGTGATCGACCGCCACCACGTCGAGATGACCTGCGCGATCGTCGACGACGCCGGCTACCACCAGACCAACCGCTACCGCTGGGACGACGGCCGCACCGAGGTGCACGAGTTCCCCGGCACGTACCTGGGCGGCGGCCGGTGCGCGTTCGACACCGACCGGCTGACCGGCCAGTTCTGGGAGCTCGACGACAGCACCATCTACCTGACCTGGCGCTTCAAGGCCGAGGGCGACGACCTGCGGCTGTTCGAGCTGATCGTGCTGAGCCCGGACGGCGCCTCCCGCAGCCGCACCTGGCAGTGGATCAGGAACGGCGAGTGCGTCCGGCGCACGCTGATCGACGAGCACAGGACCGCCTGACATGACCGCCTACACCGCCCTGGCGCTCCAGGTCGCGGCCAGGGCCGTCACCGACCGCGCCGACCTGGCCGCCGCCGTCGGGCGCGTCGCGGAGCGCGTCGGCGGCAGCAAGGCGTGGCTCGGCCCCGCCCTGCGGCTGGTGGTGCTGCCGGAGTACGTCCTGACCGGCTTCCCCGCCGGGCAGGGCCCGGCCGAGTGGCGCGAGAAGGCCGCCCTCGACGTGGACGGGCCCGAGTACCGGGCGCTGGCCGCGATCGCCGCCGACAACGACGTGTTCCTGTGCGTCAACGCCTACGAGCGCGACGAGCACTTCCCCGGCCTGTACTTCCAGGCGTGCGTGATCCTCTCCCCGGCGGGGGAGGCGGTGCTGCGCTACCGGCGGCTGCACTCGCTGTTCACGCCCACGCCGTACGACGTGTGGGAGCGGTACCTCGACCGGTACGGGCTCGACGGCGTGCTGCCGGTCGCGCGCACCGAGATCGGCAACCTGGCCGCGCTCGCCTCGGAGGAGATCCTGGTGCCCGAGCTGGCCAGGGCGCTGGCGCTGCGCGGCGCGGAGGTGTTCTGCAACCCGACCTCCGAGGCGTACTCGCCCGCCCTGACCCCCAAGGCCGTCGCCCGCCGCGCCCGCGCGGTGGAGAACCTGGCCTTCGTCGTCTCGGCCAACACCGCCGGGCTGTCCGGCATCGCGATCCCGGGCGACTCGGTCAACGGCGGCTCGGAGGTGATCGACCACGAGGGCCGCGCGCTGGCCCAGGCCGGGCCGGGGGAGACGCTGGTCGCCGCCGCCGAGCTGGACCTGGCCGCGCTGCGCCGCGTCCGGCGCAGGCCCGGCATGGCGAACCTGCCCAGCCGGGTCAAGACGGCGCTGTGGGCGCAGGAGTACGCCGCGCACGACGTCGAGCGGCCCGCCGACCTGGACACCGCCCCTGACCGCGGCTTCCACGTCGCCCGGCAGCGCGAGGTCATCGAGCGCCTGCACGGCCGGGGCTGAGCGTCAGGCGCGGGCGTAGCGGCGCAGCAGCCTCCGCTCGGCCGCCAGGAAGATCGAGTTGAGCGCCACGCCGAGCACGCCCAGCAGCACGATGCCGGCCCACATGGCCGGGATGTCGAACTGGCTCTGCGCCTCCAGCAGGCGGTGGCCGATGCCCTCGCTGCTGCCGTACAGCTCGGAGATCACCATCATGATCAGCGCCAGCGACACGCTGAGCCGCAGACCGGCCAGGATCTTCGGCGCGGCCGCGGGCAGCACGACGTGGAACAGGCGGGTGGCCGCCGACAGGCGGAAGACCCGGCCGGTGTCGAGGTAGCCGCGGTCGACGTGGCGGCCGCCGTCCATCGAGTTGATCAGTACGGGCCACACGACCCCGTACACGATCGAGGCGAGCTGCATCGGGGTGCCGATCTTGAACAGCAGCAGGAACACCGGCAGCAGCGCCGCGGGCGGCACCGAGCGGCCGAGGTGCAGCAGCGGCTCGGCCAGCGCCGCCAGCCACTCCAGGCGGCCCAGGGCCAGGCCCAGCGCCACCCCGGCCAGCGCGGCCAGCGCCCAGCCCGCCACCAGCCGCCCGAGGCTGGGCAGCAGGTCGGCGACCGCCTCGTCGGTCAGGAACAGCCGGCCCGGCGAGCCGGAGAACCACATCTCGCGCAGCCGCGCCAGGATCGTGCTGGGCGGCGGGAAGTAGACGGCCGCCGCCCGCCGGGCGACCAGCTCCCACAACACCGCCACCACGGGCAGCAGCCAGTGGCGGCGCGCCCACCGCCGGACGGTCGCCCCGGGCCCGCCCGGCCCCGGCCGGGTCACGCGGCGGCCTGCGCGCGGGCGTGGTGCCAGCGGAACAGCCACCGCTCGGCCGAGGTGACCAGCAGGTTGGCCGCCAGCCCGAGCAGGCCCGCCCACAGCGTGCCGGCCAGCACCCGGTCGACGTGGTTGGCGCTGCCGGCCTGGAGCAGGAACGTGCCGATGCCGTCGCCGCCCGCGATGAGCTCCACGCTGACGGCGACGATGAGGGTGACCCCGACAGAGATGCGCACGCCGGTGGCGACGAACGGCGCGGCGCTCGGCAGCGAGACCCGCAGCACGACCGCCAGCGGGCCGAAGCCGAAGCTGCGCAGCGTCTCCTTGGCCTGCGGGTCGACGTCGGACAGGCCGTACATGGTGTTGACGAGCAGCGGCCAGCAGCAGGTGTAGACGATCAGCGAGGTCTTGGCGTCGGCGCTGTCGGGGAACAGGAACATGGCCAGCGGGATCAGCGACACCGACGGGATCGGCCGCAGGAACTCCACCAGCGGCCGCGCCGAGCGCTCCACCACCGGCACCGTGCCGAGCAGCAGCCCGGCCGGCACCGCCACCGCGAGCGCGATCAGCAGGCCCGCCGCGCACGCGCCGAGCGTGGCCAGCACCTGCGCGTGGAAGGCGCCGTCGGTCGCCAGCCCGGCCGCGGCGGCCAGGACGTCGGAGGCGTACGGCAGCACCCCGGGGTCGATGAGCCCGGCCCGCCCCGCGGCCTCGGTCAGGACCAGCGCCCCGGCGACCCCCGCCGCCCCGAGGACCAGCCGCCCGCCCCGCGTGATCATTCCAGGCCGGTCGCGATCTGCGTGCCGACGTCGGGCCTGCTCTTCAGGTAGCCGTAGCCGACGAGCAGGTCGGCCAGTTTCTGGAAGCCCTCCCGGGGCGGCTCCATCGAGAAGACGCCGAGCTTCATGGCCGCCGCGCTCGCCGCGTCGATCTGCGTGTACGTCGGGATGACCGCGTCGATCGCCTTGCGGTCGGCGGCGGCGACGCCCTGGGCCTTGGCCAGCGCGCGGTGGAAGGCGGCGGCGGTGCGGGGGTTGGCGGCCAGCCAGGACTCGGACACGCCCCAGCCGTCGATCGGGATGCCCGCGGTCGGGCCCGACATCGTGTCGATCACCTGCGTGCCGCCCGCCTTCCTGGCGGCGGTCAGGAACGGCTCGACCAGCCAGGCGGCGTCGACCTTGCCCGAGGCCAGCGCGCCGAGCTGCTCGTTGAACGGCATCGCCACGTACTTGACGTCGTCGGGGGCGAGCCCGGCCTGCTGGAGGTGGGCGTTGGTGACCGTCTGGCCCAGCGCCTTGAGCACGTTGACCGCGACCGTCTTGCCCTTGAGGTCGGTGGCGGAGCGGACCGGCGACCCCTTGGGCACGACCACGCCCGCGATTCCGGGCGCCGACTCCTGGCTGTGCTGGAACAGTTTGAGCTTGGCCGCGCCGGAATCGTTGATGGACAGCAGCGAGACGTAGGAGGTCAGGAACGCGTCCATGCTGCCGTTGAGTATTTTCGGCATGACCGCCTGAGGGGCCTGGATGATCTCGGTCTTGACCGTCAGGCCCTCGGCCTTGAAGAAACCGCGTTTCTCGGCGATGAACAGCGGCGCCGCCGACGGCACCGGCACCACGCCGACGAGGAGCTGTGTCTTCTCCGGCCCGCCGGAACTTCCGGAGCCGCTGGTGGGGGTGGGGGCCGCGCCGCCGCCGCAGGCCGCGAGGCCCGCGACGAGGGCCAGCGCGGCGGCGGCGTGTGCGATCTTCACGATGCTCTCTCCTGACTGCCGGCGCGGTTCCTGGCCGGGCAATGGGAGAATCGCGGCGCGCGCACGGACGGACGCGGGCCCGAATCGCCCGAACCCCCCGACCGTTCGGCGTCACCGGAAAGCCCCGCTGCCACGAATGGCGATCGTACAGCAGGAGTCGCGGCCACCGCCATGAAACAAACCGGGCATTTGTATTGACGCCCCTAACGGTCGGTATAAGTCGCGGTAAATCGGTTATTCGTGTATATCCCTGGCCATTGCGGGATCAATTGCTGAACTGCGTATCGCCGCCGACGTGGTCATTGCCGCTCCTTGGGCGTGCCATGAGAGCCGGGTTGAGAGCATGTGGGCGGCAGGACCCGGGCGAGACCGGTGAGGGGGTGGGGGCCCTGCGGCCGCTTCGGCTCTCGGTCCAGGCGCGTCTCATCCTGGCGACCGCCGTGTTGTCGCTCATCGTCTGCACGGCGATCGGCGTCGCCCTCGACCTGCTGATCCGCGACAGGGTGCGGCAGGACGTCTTCGCCGACACCCAGCGGGCCACCACCGAGTGGATCGGCTCGATGGGCACCACCTTCCCGCCCCCGGTCACCACGTCCTACGTCGACCTCATCCAGCTCGTGGACGCCCGCGGCCGCGTGGTCGCCGCCAGCCGCGCCGCGCTGGGCAGGCCGCCCATCAGCACGCTCTGGCCGCCCTCCGACGACCGCATCCGGCACGGCGTGGCCTGCCGGGAGGACGAGTGCCTGATGTTCACCGCCACCCGGCCCTCGCCGCAGGAGGAGCAGTTCCTGTGGCGTGGCGCGCCCCACGTCGTCTACGCCGCCCGGGTGGAGCCGCGGCTGCTGTCCACCCACCGCCTGGAGATGATCATCGTCGCCGGGGGCCTGGCCGTCAGCGCGTTGCTGACCTGGATCGCGGCGTTCCTGATCGGGCGCACGCTGCGGCCGGTCGAGGCGATGCGGGCCAGGATGGCCGAGATCACCGTCACCGACCTGAGCAAGCGGGTGCCCGAGCCGCCCGGCGGCGACGCGGTCGCCGAGCTCGCGCGCACCGCCAACAGGACGCTGGCCCGCCTGGAGGAGGCGGTCGAGCAGCAGCGCAACTTCTCCTCCATGGTCTCCCACGAGCTGCGCACCCCGCTGACCGGCCTGCGCGCCCGGCTGGAGGAGGCGCTGACCTACCCCGACGTGGACGCCCGCGCCGCCCTCAGCGACGCGCTGTCCACCGCCGACCGGTTCCAGGCGATCATCGAGGAGATGTTGCTGCTGGCCCGCGTCCGCACGGCCTCGCCGCACGACCGGGAGCCGGTGCGGCTCGGCGAGCTGGTCCGGGAGGAGGTCGCGAGCCGGCGGGCGGGGCTGCTGATCCGCGTGCACGTCGAGGAGGAGCTCCAGGTGCTCGGCAACCGCGTCCAGCTCGGCGAGGTGCTGACGAACCTGCTGGTCAACGCCCAGCGGCACACCCGTACGGTGGTCGAGGTCCGGCTGGAGCGCCGCGACGGCCAGGCGGTGGTCTCGGTCCGCGACGACGGCGCGGGCGTCGCGCCCGACGACCGCGAGCGGGTGTTCGACCCCTTCGTCCGCCTGTCGGAGGGACGCCGGCGCGACCCCGAGGGCAGCGGGCTCGGCCTGGCCATCTCCCGCGCCATAGCCCGCGCCCACCAGGGCGACCTGGAGATCGAGGACACCCCGGAGGGCCCCTGCTTCGTCCTGCGCCTCCCGCTGCCCGCCCCCGGGCCGGACGCCCCGCCACGCTAGGGACCGCCGCCGAGAACACAGTTTCAGGCGCCGGGCGGCGGGCAGTCGGGCGGGACCCCGAGACGAGGAGGACCATCGTGCCGACCGCACGAGAGATCATGACCCCGCACGCGGAGTGCGTGAGCGCCGAGGAGTCCGTGCTGGTGGCCGCCGAGAAGATGGCCCGCATGGACGTCGGGTCGCTGCCCATCTGCGGCTCCGACGACCGGCTCAAGGGCATGCTCACCGACCGCGACATCGTGGTGAAGGTGCTGGCCGCGGGCAAGGACCCGGCTCAGTGCCGGGCGGGCGAGCTGGCCCAGGGCGAGGCCGTCACCATCGGCGCCGACGACGACGCCCGCGAGATCCTGCGGACGATGGCCGGCCACCGCGTGCGGCGCCTGCCGGTCATCGACGGGCACCGGCTCGTCGGGATCGTCGCGCTCGCCGAGGTGGCCAGGTCCGTGCCCGACGCCAAGGTGGGCGACCTGCTCGACGCCCTCACCACGGACTGACCCGCCTCACGGGCCGGGCGCCACGGACCGCCCGGCCCTCGCCGCGTCCTCAGGACGCGGTCACTGGCACTTGCCCTTCAGCCACGCGCTGAACTCCGGCGTGTAGTCGGTGGCCACCCGCTTGGCCCCGCTGGCGAGCGCCGACTTCCACGCGTTCTCGTTCAGGGTCCAGGAGGGCGGCGGCTCCTCCCACTTGGTCACCTCCGGCCAGATCGGGCCGCCGGTCAGCACCTGGCTCAGGCCCGCGGCGGTCACGCGGCTCCTGAGCTCGGCGGCGATCGCGCTGTCGTGGGAGTACAGGATGATCTCCTGCGACCGGTGGTTCTCCTTGACCGGCCCGAGCACCTCGTTCCACGCCTGCGCCTTGATGGTGGCGTTCGAGCTGAGCAGCGACTGGCGGGCCTCGGGCTTGATCTCGACCAGCCCGATCATGCCGGCCGACCTCATCGCGGCCAGCCACTCGCGGAAGGTGTAGACCGTCTCGCCCTTGAACAGGCCGCGCACGATGGTCCGGCCCTTGAGCGCGGTGTCGCCCGCCGCCCACCAGATCTCGGTGATGTTCTTCTTCGTGCCCGACAGGCCCCAGGTCGAGGTGTTGTGCCACATGACGGCCTTGGTGCCGTCCTTGGTGAGCTGGAGGTCGGCCTCGACGCCGGAGGCGCCCCAGCCCTTGTAACGCCGTACGGCGGTGGGGTTGTTGGGCTGGCGCACCTGGTCCCGCTCCCAGGCGTTGGCGCCGGTCGGGTAGCCGCCGTGCCCGAAGATCTGCGGGCAGGCGGGCAGTGTGGCATGCAGGGCGGCGGCCTGGGCCGCGAACGGCGAGGTGAGCGAGGAGGCCAGCGTCAAGGCGGCGAGGGAGGCGGCGAGGGGGACAGCCAAGGCACACACCTTTCGATCTTGTAGTTGCCCGCACTCTGCCACATTCATGGACGTTCCGTCCTGGGGGAGCGGCTCGGAGGGCGAGGGCTGCGCAGGCGTGACCCGGGTCGCCGGTACAGTCGTCGGTACCGTGACGGCTTGTGGCAGGCTGCCACGGGAACCGGCGCTCGAACCCTGTGGCGGGGCCTGTTTTTGTGGGATCCACACAAAGCAGGAGCCCCGGCGTGCACTATGCGGACATTGGTGCACGCGGTGGTCATCGAGCACGGTAGAGACAGTGACAGGCGAGGCTCCGGGGACCACCCCGGACTTCGCCTACTTGTACGGGGTACGTGGGAGGCTCAACCGGTGTTCAATCGTGTCGCCATCGTCAACCGCGGAGAGGCCGCGATGCGGCTCATCCACGCCGTCCGGGATCTTTCGGCGGAGACCGGCAAGCGGATCGAGACGATCGCGCTCTACACCGACGCCGATCGCGACGCGACCTTCGTCCGGGAGGCGGACGTCGCCTACCCGCTGGGGCCCGCCTCCGCGCGCCCGTACCTCGACCACGCCGTGCTGGAGCGGGCGCTGACCGAGACCGGGGCCGACGCCGCGTGGGTCGGCTGGGGGTTCGTCGCCGAGGACCCGTCCTTCGCCGAGCTGTGCGAGAAGATCGGCGTCACCTTCGTCGGGCCGAGCGCGGAGGCGATGCGCCGGCTCGGCGACAAGATCGGCGCCAAGCTCATCGCCGAGGAGGTCGGCGTCCCCGTCGCGCCGTGGAGCCGCGGCGAGGTGGCCACGCTCGCCGACGCCCTGCGCGCCGGCGACGAGATCGGCTATCCCCTGATGCTCAAGGCGACCGCGGGCGGCGGCGGGCGCGGCATCCGCATGGTCGCCTCGGCCGACGAGCTGGCCGACGCCTACGAGCGCACCAGCCAGGAGGCCGAGCGGGCGTTCGGCTCGGGCGTGGTCTTCCTGGAGCGCCTGGTCACCGGCGCCCGCCACGTCGAGGTGCAGGTCATCGCCGACGGCCAGGGCACCGCGTGGGCGCTGGGCGTGCGTGACTGCTCGGTGCAGCGGCGCAACCAGAAGATCATCGAGGAGTCCGCCTCCCCGGTGCTGACCGGCGACCAGGCCGACGAGCTGAAGGCGTCGGCCGCGCGGCTCGCCGTGGCCGTCGGCTACCGCGGCGCCTGCACCGTCGAGTTCCTCTACCACCCGGGCGACAAGATGTTCGCCTTCCTGGAGGTCAACACCCGGCTCCAGGTCGAGCACCCGATCACCGAGCTGACCACCGGCACCGACCTGGTCCGGCTGCAGCTGCACGTCGCGGCCGGCGGGCGCCTGGACGGCCCCCAGCCGCGCGAGAGCGGCCACGCCGTGGAGGCCCGGCTCAACGCCGAGGACCCCGACCGCGACTTCGCCCCCGCGCCGGGCCGCATCGCCCGCCTGGTGCTGCCCGCCGGGCCCGGCATCCGCGTCGACACCGGCGTCAGCGAGGGCGACACCATCCCCGCCGACTTCGACTCGATGATCGCCAAGATCATCGCCTACGGCCGCGACCGCGAGCAGGCCCTGGCCCGCCTGCGCCGCGCGATGGCCGCCACCACCGTCATCATCGAGGGCGGCGCCACCAACAAGAGCTTCGTGCTCGACCTGCTCGACCAGCCCGAGGTCGTCGACGCCGTCGCCGACACCGGCTGGATCGACCGCGTACGCGCCGAGGGCCGCCTGGTCAGCCACCGCCACTCCGCGGTCGCCCCGGCCGCCGCCGCGATCGAGGCGTACCAGGACGAGGAGGAGGTCAGCCGCAACCGGCTGCTGGCCACCGCCCACGGCGGGCGCCCGCAGGTGCAGCACGAGACCGGCCGCCCGCTGACCCTCAAGCTCCGCGGCGCCGGCTACCGGCTCACGGTGGCCAGGGCCGGGCAGCGGCGCTTCCGCGTCGGCATCTCCGACGGCGACCTCTCCCACCCGCTCGACGTCGAGATCGACCGCTTCGACGAGCACAGCGGCCGCATCACCGTCAACGGCCGCCGCTTCCGCCTGATGTCGGCCACCCACGGCCCGATCCACCTGGTCGAGGTCGACGGCGTCACCCACCGCATCAGCCGCGACGAGGGCGGCGTCGTCCGCTCGCCCGCGCCCGCGCTGGTGGTGGCGACGCCCCTGTCGGCCGGCGACGAGGTCGAGGCGGGCGCGCCGATCCTGGTGCTGGAGAGCATGAAGATGGAGACGGTGCTGCGCGCGCCGTTCCGCGCCCGCGTCCGCGAGTGCGGCGTCTCGGTCGGCAGCCAGGTCGAGGCCGGCGCGCCGCTGATGCGCCTGGAGCCCCTCGCCGGCGCCGAGGCCGAGCAGGCCGCCGCCGCGACGGGCGCCCCCGCGATCGACCTGCCCGCCGCCCCGCCGCGGGCCTCCGCCGCCCAGCAGGCCGAGCGCGGCCTCCAGGACCTGCGCGAGCTGCTGCTCGGCTTCGACGCCGACCGCCACGAGCGCGCCCGCATGTTGTCGGGCTACCTGGCCGCGCGGGCCGAGCTCGACGACCGCGTGATCGAGGGCGAGCTCGACCTGCTCACCGTCTTCGCCGACCTGTCCGAGCTGAGCCGCAACAAGCCGGGCGGCGAGCTCGACGTCGAGCCGGGCAGCCCGGTGCACAGCCCGCGCGAGTACTTCCACAGCTATCTGCAGAGCCTCGACGTCGAGCGCGCCGGCCTGCCCGAGGCGTTCCAGGCCAAGCTGCGGCGCATGCTCAGGCACTACGGCGTCGAGGAGCTCGACCGCACCCCGGAGCTGGAGGCCGCGGTCTTCCGGATCTTCCTGGCCCAGCAGCGGATGACCGCCGGCCTCGCCGTCGTGTCGGAGCTGCTGCGCACCTGGCTGGCCGGCGCGCCGCCGCGCGAGCCGCTCGGCGAGCGGGCCGGGCTCGCCCTGGAGCACCTGGTCGAGGCCACGCAGGTGCGCTTCCCCGTGGTCGCCGACCTGGCCCGCGGCGTCGTGTTCCGCTGGTTCGCCCAGCCGCTGCTGCGCCGCAACCGCGCCAAGGTCTATGCCGCCGTCCGCGACGAGCTGCGCCACCTCGACCGTGACCCGAACGCGCCCGACCGCGCCGAGCGCATCCAGGCCATGGTGGCCAGCTCCGAGCCGCTCGTCCGGCTGCTCGGCCAGCGCATCGGCCGGCCGGAACGCGACCTCGCGCCGCTGCTGGAGGTCCTGACCCGCCGCTACTACGGCAACCGCGGGCTGTCGCAGGTCGCCACCCGCGACAGCGCGGGCTGCCGGTTCGTCACCGCCGAGCACACCGGCCCGCGCGGCGTGACCCGCCTGGTCACCACCGCCGTCGACATCGCCGCCCTGCCCGATGCCATCGACGCCGTCGGCGCGCTGGCCGACGGGGTGGGCGGGCGCGGGCTCGTCGCCGACCTCTACCTCACCTGGGACGACCAGCCCGACGCCGAGGAGATGGCCGTACGCCTCGGGCAGGTCCTGGCCGAGCGCCCGCAGACCGCGGGCATCCGGCGGATCACCACCACCGTCGTGGGCACCAGCGGCGCGGTCATGCACCACCACTTCACCTTCCGCCCCGACGGCGCGGGCTTCGCCGAAGACCGCCTGATCCGCGGCCTGCACCCGCAGATCGCCCAGCGCCTGCAACTGCACCGGCTCCAGGAGTTCGACCTCACCCGGCTGCCGTCGGTCGACGAGGAGCTCTACCTGTTCAAGGCCGTCGCCAAGAGCAACCCGGCCGACGAGCGGCTCATCGCCATGGGCCAGGTCCGCGACCTGACGCCGCTGCGCGAGGCCGACGGCCGCCTGGTCGCGCTGCCCGCCGTCGAGGACGCACTCAACGCCGGCCTCGACGCGATCCGCAACATCCAGGCCCAGCGCCCCCAGAACAAGCGGTTCGACACCAACCGCATCATGATGTACGTCTGGCCCTCGACCGAGCTGACCACCGACGAGCTCAACATGCTGGTCCAGCGCATCCTGCCGACCACGGCGGGCGCCGGGCTGGAGGAGGTCCAGTTCGTGGCCCGCCAGCGCACCCCCTCGGGCGAGCTGAGCGAGGTCGCCGTGCGCATCACCCTCGGCCCCGGCCACGGCGCCAGCCTGCACGTCGGCAAGCCGTCCGACGAGCCGGTCCAGCCGCTGGACGACTACCGCCAGAAGGTGCTGCGCGCCGCCCGGCGCGGCAACGCCTACCCCTACGAGCTGACCGGCCTGCTCACCGGCCCCCAGGGCCGCTTCGTCGAGCACGACCTCGACGCCGACGGCGTGCTCGTCCCGGTCGACCGGCCCAAGGGCAACAACTCCGCGGCGATCGTGGCGGGCGTGGTCACCACGCCGACCGCGCGCCACCCCGAAGGCGTCACCCGGGTGGTGCTGCTCGGCGACCCGACCAAGGCGCTGGGCGCGCTGTCGGAGCCGGAGTGCTCGCGGGTGATCGCCGCGCTCGATCTGGCCGAGCGCATGCGCGTGCCCCTGGAGTGGTTCGCGCTGTCGGCCGGCGCCCGGATCTCGATGACCTCCGGCACCGAGAACATGGACTGGGTGGCGGCGGCGCTCAAGCGCATCGTCACCTTCACCCAGGCCGGCGGCGAGATCAACATCGTGGTCGCGGGGATCACCGTGGGAGCGCAGCCGTACTGGAACGCCGAGGCGACGATGCTCATGCACACCAAGGGCATCCTGGTGATGACCCCCGACTCGGCGATGGTGCTCACCGGCAAGCAGTCGCTCGACTTCTCCGGCGGCGTGTCGGCCGAGGACAACTTCGGCATCGGCGGCTACGACCGCGTCATGGGGCCCAACGGCCAGGCCCAGTACTGGGCGCCCAACCTGCCGGCCGCCCGCGACGTGCTGATGGCCCACTACGACCACACCTACGTCGTGCCCGGCGAGCGCGGCCCCCGGCGGGCCCCCACCGCCGACCCGGCCGACCGGGACGTCCGCGACTACCCGCACACCGTGGCGGGCAGCGACTTCTCCACCGTCGGCCAGATCTTCTCCGCCGAGCACAACCCCGACCGCAAGAAGCCCTTCGACATCCGCACCGTGATGCGCGCCCTGTCCGACCAGGACCACCCGGTGCTGGAACGCTGGGCGGGCATGGCCGACGCCGACACCTCGGCCGTCCAGGACGTGCACATCGGCGGCCGGCCGGTCTGCCTGATCGGCATCGAGTCACGGCCGGTGCCGCGGCGCGGCTTCCCGCCCGCCGACGGGCCCGACTCGTACACGGCCGGCACGTTGTTCCCGCGCTCGTCGAAGAAGACCGCGCGGGCGATCAACGCGGCCTCCGGCAACCGGCCGCTGGTGGTGCTGGCGAACCTGTCCGGCTTCGACGGCTCGCCCGAGTCGATGCGCAAGCTCCAGCTGGAGTACGGCGCGGAGATCGGCCGGGCGATCGTCAACTTCGACGGGCCGATCGTGTTCTGCGTCATCTCCCGCTACCACGGCGGCGCGTTCGTGGTGTTCTCCAAGGCGCTCAACCCGAACATGACCGTGCTGGCGCTGGAGGGCTCGTTCGCCTCGGTGCTCGGCGGCGCCCCGGCCGCGGCGGTGGTCTTCTCCGGCGAGGTGAACAACCGCACCGCCACCGACCCGCGCGTGAGCGAGCTGCAGCGGCAGGTCGCGGCGGCCAGCGGCGCCGAGCGGGCCGCGCTCAACGCCCGCCTGGCCGAGGTCCAGCCGGCCGTACGGGCGGAGAAGCTCGGCGAGGTGGCCGCGGAGTTCGACCGGGTGCACAACATCCAGCGCGCGGTCGAGGTCGGCTCGGTCGACGCGATCATCAGCGCCGCCGAGCTGCGTCCGCGGATCATCGAGGCCATCGAACGCGGCATCGCCCGCCTGCACCAGGACTCCTGACCCCGCACCGCCCCCGGGCCACCGGTTCGGGGGCGGGGGCCGGGCCTCAGTCGCGCGGCTCGACGATCAGGAACACGGGCATGGTGATCATGAGCAGCGCGCCGGGCGCCGGCGCCCGGGCGGTCACCACCCATTCCCCCGTCTCGGGACCGCCGTCGGGGTTGGTCCGCTGCACCCGCGCGGTGATCCCCAGCGCGGCGAGCTGCCCGTTCGCCGCGTCCAGCTCCATGCCCCACAGCTCGGGCATGGAGCCGATGTAGGTGGGGGAGGGCGCGGCCGTCGCCGTCGCCGGGAGCGGCTTCCGAGGGGGAGGGGCGGCCCGGTCGCCGGCCCCCTCCAGCAGCAGGGCGGTGAACGTCCCGCTCAACGCGAGCCCCATGACGACGAACGTGGCGATCAGACGTGCCTCCGGCCGGTTCACGCCTCCTTTGTACGCCATCGGGATCACGTCGTCGGCCTGCCCGGCGTGGCGTCCTCCCTTGCTGGGGCGAAGTGGCCAGAATGGGAAGCATCTGGTCACTCAGCGTGAGGGGAAAGATGCGGTCGATCACATGGGCGGCGGCGGTCGCCGTCGCGGTCGTCGCCGCGGGACCCGCCACCCTCGCCGCGGCGGACTCCGCGCCGGGCGGGGACACGTCCTGGAAGAAGCTCACGTCCTTCCGGGTCTCGCCGGCGGCGCCGCACCAGAACGACGCCATCCGGCTGCTCATCCACTGCCCCACCCAGGCCAACCACGCCGTCGTCGGGTCCACGGCGTTCCCCGTCAAGGGGTCGTGGCGGATGTTCCGCGAGGTGGGGATCGGGCTGGGTGGGATGGGGTTCGGCAAGAAGGGCGTCGTCATCTCCCGGTACGCGCCGCCGGGGGAGCACGAGGTGCTCCTGAAATGCGTCAAGGTGACGGCCGACTGGCTGACCGGCCTCAGGAAGGTCAAGGTCATCAGCCGGTCCGAGGTCCCGCTCGTGGTACGTCCGTTCCGCCTCGGCCAGTTCTTTTGACGCACTGAAGCCCGGCTGCCCGGAGCGTTTGCTTGCCCCGAGGGCGAGATTCTGGTTAAGCCGGAAATGCAGGGAACGGCATCCCCTTATGGTGACTCAGGTCTCACATACCCGTACCGGGTTCAGGTTGCCGGAGGTGGACGGCTCCCGTATCCTGCACGTTCGTAAGAGCCGGAGCGACGGGGGAGGGCCGGTGGGGAACCTGCGGCGGGGTGCGCGTGCACTCCTGCTCGTCGTCCTCACCCTCGGCGTGTGCGGGATGCACACGCTCGGCCATGTGAACGCCCGGCACGACATGGCGAACGCCCGGCACGGCCCGGCGGTCGCCCACGAGCTCCCCGTCGCCCCCGCCGCCGCCCTGGCGGGGCTCGCTCCCGGCCACGAGATGCCGGGGCTCGATCCGGCCGGGGTGTGCCTGGCCGTCCTGACCTCGCTGCTCGTCGTGGTGCTGCTGGCCCTCTGGGTCGGGGTGCGGCGGCGGGCCGTCGGCGGCGCCGACCCGGGGCCGGCCTTCCGGCCCGTCGCGCGGCCACCGCCGCGGCCCACGTCCCTGCGGCTGGCTCGTCTCTCGATCCTGCGCATATAGGCCGGCCTGTTCGCGCGGACGCCCTCGACGGCGATCCGCGCGCATCGGCCTACCCGCAGTTCCAGCGAACGAGAGAGCACATCAGCATGTCCATCAACCGTAAGATCGGCCTCGCGGCCGCAGCGGCCGCGCTCGTCCTGCTCACCGCGTGCGGCGCGAACGACACCGCCTCCACGGCCGCGCCCGAGGCCACGACCGCCGGCGCCACCGAAAGCGCCACCGAAAGCGCCACCGAAAGCGCCACCGAAAGCGCCACCGAAAGCGCCACCGAAAGCGCCACCGAAAGCGCCACCGAAAGCGCCACCGAAAGCGCCACCGAAAGCGCCACCGCCGGTGCGCCGTCGTCGCAGCAGTCGTTCAACGACGCGGACGTCATGTTCGCCCAGATGATGATCCCGCACCACCAGCAGGCGGTCGAGATGGCCGACCTCGCTCCGCAGCGGGCGAAGGACTCCGAGATCAAGAAGCTCGCGGCCGACATCAAGGCGGCCCAGGACCCGGAGATCCAGACCATGAAGGGCTGGCTGACCGAGTGGGGCAAGCCCGTGCCGTCCGGGGGCATGGGGCATGACATGCCCGGGATCATGTCCGCCGAGGACATGAAGAAGCTCGAAGGGGCCAAGGGGGCCGCCTTCGACCGGCTGTTCGCCGAGCAGATGATCGCCCATCACGAGGGAGCGATCGAGATGGCCCGCACCGAGCAGGCGAGCGGGGTGAACCCGCAGGCCAAGGAGCTGGCCAAGGCCATCGAGAGCACGCAGCAGGCCGAGGTGGCCCAGCTCCGCAAGCTCCTCGAGCGCCTCTGACCCGACCCGCCGCCCGGACGCATGCGCCGTCCGGGCGGCACCGGGCGGGTCGTGCCCAGCCACCGCCACCGCGCAGCCGCCCCTTGTGCGGCCGGGTCGCCGGCCGCCCGGCGTAGAGGCCGACGCCGGCGACGGGCATCAGGGGTCGGCGTCGTGGACGTGTGACGGAAGCGATGCCTGGAGGCGGGCGGCCCGGCGGAGCATCGCCGAAGGCCGGCGGAAGGGCGCAGCCACACCGATATCAACGGGGCGGCCCTTCTCCGCCGTCACCCGGAGGGTGCGCGCAACGGCGGCCGGGCCGGCCGGACGCCTGGCGGTCTCCGTCGTCACCTGAAGAGGTGGTCCGTCCAGCGTGGGGTTTGTCTGGTTTTTGGGTGGTGTGTTCGTGTCGGGGAGGTGAACGGTGGGGTTGGTTTGAGGGGAAGGGTTGCGGATGGGGGTGTTCTTGTTTACCGTCCGCTATGAGGGTTAGGAAAGTTTCCTAACGCTCTTCACCGATCACGGTCCACCTGCGGATGGCCCTATGGCACCCCCTATCCGAAGGATCAACGCATGATCAGACGTTCTGAGCGGCGCCCCCGGCGGTCGTCGCTGCTCGTCACGGCCCTGGTCGCGGCCCTGATGGCGGCCGCGACCCTGGCGCCGCCCGCCACCGCCGCGGCCGGTTCCAGCGCCGACACGCTCCTGTCAGGCGGCAAACCGGTCACCTCGTCGTCGGTCGAGGGCAGTGGCTTCGAGGCGGCCAAGGCGGTGGACGGCAACGCCTCCACCCGCTGGGCCAGCGTCGAGGGCCACGACCCCGAATGGATCAGGGTCGACCTCGGCGACACGTACAACGTCTCCAGGGTGAAGCTGACCTGGGAGGCGGCCTACGGCAAGTCGTACAAGATCCAGACCTCTCCGGACGGCGCCACCTGGACCGACGTCTACTCCACCACCTCCGGCAACGGCGCGACCGACGACCTGACGGTCAGCGGCAGCGGCCGGTACGTGCGCATGTACGGCACCGCCCGCGGCACCACGTACGGCTACTCGCTCTACGAGCTGGAGGTCTACGGCAGCGGCGGCGGCGGCGGAACCGACACCACCCCGCCCTCCGTCCCGGGCAACCTGCGCGCGACCGGCACCACCTCCACCAGCGTCTCCCTGGCCTGGGACGCCGCCACCGACAACGTGGGCGTCACCGGCTACCTCGTCCACCGGGGCTCGACCCTGGTGGCCACCGTGACGGGCACCACGTACACCGACACCGGCCTGACCCCCGCCACCGCCTACAGCTACACGGTCAAGGCGCGCGACGCGGCGGGCAACCAGTCGGCGGCCGGCGGCGCCGTCACGGCGACCACCCAGCCGGGCGGCGGGGGCGGTCCCGCGGTGCCCTTCGGCAGCCACACCATCCCGTACGCGGCGGGCATGCTGCGTCCCTCCGGCGACCAGGCCACGCTGGACGCGCGGGTGGTCGACTACTACAAGCGGTGGAAGGCCGCCTTCGTCCGGCAGAACTGCGGGAACGGCTGGTACGAGGTCATCTCCCCGGACGCCGACCACCCGTACGTGGCCGAGGCCCAGGGCTACGGCATGGTGGTCGTCGCGACCATGGCCGGGGCCGACCCCGACGCCAAGAAGATCTTCGACGGCATGGTCAAGTGGATGATCGCCCACCCGTCGTCGGTCAACCCCGACCTGCTGGCCGCCGAGCAGGACACCGCCTGCAAGAGCGTCGACGGCAGCGACGGCGCCACCGACGGCGACATGGACGTCGCCTACGGCCTGCTCCCGGCCCACCGGCAGTGGGGCAGCTCGGGCACGTACAACTACCTCGACCTGGCGATCAAGCACATCAACGCCATCAAGAAGGACGAGATCAACCCGTCCACGAACCTGCTCAAGCTGGGCGACTGGAGCAGCTCGGGCGACCAGTACTACTACATCACCCGCACCTCCGACTGGATGGTCGACCACTTCAGGGCCTTCAGGAAGGCGACCGGCAACAGCGCCTGGGACACGATCAGGACCGCCCACCAGAACCTGATCACCACCCTCCAGGCCAACTACGCCTCCGCCACCGGCCTGCTGCCGGACTTCGTGGTCAACACCAACTCCACCGCCAAGCCGGCCCCCGGCCAGGTGCTGGAGGACCCGAACGACGGCCAGTACTGGTGGAACGCCTGCCGCACCCCGTGGCGCATCGCCGACGACGCCGTGACCAGCGGCGACGCCAAGTCGCTCGCCTCGGCCAGGAAGCTCAACTCCTGGATCAAGAGCAAGACCGGCGGCGACCCCGGCAAGATCGCCATCGGTTACAAGCTGAACGGCACGCAGATCTCCAGCGGCAGCGAGGCCGCCTTCTTCGCCCCGTTCGCGGTGGCGGCGATGACGGACTCCGGCAGCCAGGCCTGGCTCGACGCGCTGTGGAACAAGATGCTCGGCACCCCGATCGACGCGAGCAGCTACTACTCGTCCAGCATCCAGCTCCAGGTCATGATCACGGTGACCGGCAACCACTGGGTGCCCTGACCGGCGGCGGAATCAGAGCCGTGCCCGCGGACGGCGTCCGCGGGCACGGCCCCCGAAGGGAGGAACCCCATGAGACGGGCCCTGCTGACCGGCCTGCTGCCACTCCTGCTCGCCACCCCGGCCGCCGCGACGCCGGCCACGGAGATGTCGGCCACGGAGATGCCGTCCGCCGGGGCGGCCGTGCCCGCCGCAGCGACCGGTGCCGAGGTGGTCGAAGGGGCCGAGGTGGTCGAGGTGTCCACCGCGGCCCAGCTCACCGGCGCGCTGGCCGCGGCGGTTCCCGGGCAGACCATCAGGCTCGCTCCCGGCGAGTACCATGGCGCCTTCGTCGCCCGGCGCCCCGGAACGTCCGCCGCCCCGATCACGCTGACCGGGCCGGCGGACGCCGTCCTGGTCAACGACGGTCCCTCCGGCACCGCGCCGTCCTGCCCCGTGCCCGGTGGCGGCTGGGACTCCGGCTACGGGCTGTGGCTGTACGGAGCGCCGTACTGGCGGCTCGCCGGGTTCACCGTCAAGGACGCCAAGAAGGGCCTCGTCCTGGACGCCTCCCCCCACGTGGTGATCGACGGCGTGTACGTGCACCACGTCGAGGACGAGGGCGTGCATTTCCGGCGCAGCTCGTCCGACGGCGTGCTGCGCGACTCCCGCATCACCCACACCGGCCTCGTTCAGCCCGGTTACGGCGAGGGCGTCTACCTCGGCTCGGCCGGCTCCAACTGGGGCTGCCACGGAAACACCGGCGGCGCGGACCGCTCGGACCGCGTCCAGGTCACCGGGAACACGATCGGCCCGTACGTCGCCGCCGAGCACATCGACGTCAAGGAGGGCACCAGCGGCGGCCTGATCAGCGGCAACACCTTCGACGGCACCGGCGTCAGCGGCCAGAACTCCGCCGACTCCTGGGTGGACGTCAAGGGCTCCGGCTACACGATCGAGAACAACACCGGCACGTTCGCCCCGCCCGGCACCCTCGCCAACGGCTACGAGACGCACAATCCGACCACGACGCCGTCCTTCCTCAACGGCTGCGGGAACGTCTGGCGCGGCAACAGGTCCGATCTCGGCGGCGTCGGCGCGTACGCCATCAAGATCACCTCGACGTCGAAGTGCGCGGCCGACCCCAACGTCGTCCGCTCCTCCAACACCGTCACCGGCGCCACCCGCGGGCTGACGAACGTCCCGGTGACCCCGGGCTGACGGCCCGCTCGGGACCAGCCGCCCGGCCTTGCGGGCGGCGCCCTCGCCGTGCCGCGCGCCGCCCGGGTGAACCCCGCGCAACAGGGTTAAGAAACCTTCCTAACTTCATTGACAGTCCTCAACGCACTACGCCACGATCCCGGTAAGCGGCTCGGCGCGGCTTCCTTCCCCAGGATGTGACGCGCTCAGCGAAAGACTCCTGCCCCGGCCGCCCACGGGACCGTGCTCCGATCTCTCACCCCCAGGAGAATCGCCATGTCCAGAGTCCGCCTGGCCGTCATGGCCGTGATCGGCCTGCTGGCCGGCCTGCTCGTGGCCGCCAACGCCTCGGCCGTCACCGCCGAGACGCTGCTGTCACAGGGCAAACCCGCCACCTCCTCCTCCAAGGAAGCCACCTCCTACGCCGCCGCCAAGGCCTTCGACGGCGACCTCACCGGCACCCGGTGGGCCTCGGCCGAAGGCCACGACCCCGAATGGCTGCGGGTCGACCTCGGCGCGTCCCAGCAGATCAGCCGGGTCAAGCTGACCTGGGAGGACGCCTACGGCAAGTCGTACAAGATCCAGACCTCCGCCGACGGGAGCACCTGGACCGACGTCTACTCCACCACCACCGGCGACGGCGACGTGGACGACCTCACCGTGACCGCCACCGGCCGCTACGTCCGCATGTACGGGACCGTGCGCGGCACCGAATACGGCTACTCGCTGTGGGAGATGCAGGTCTACGGCGGCGGCACCCAGCCCACCGACCCGCCGGGCGACACGTTCGTGGTGGCCGCCGCCGGTGACATCGCCGAGCAGTGCACCGCCAGCTCCTCCTCCTGCGTGCACCCGAAGACGGCCGCCCTGGTCGAGTCGATGAACCCCGAGTTCGTCATCACCATGGGCGACAACCAGTACGACGACGCCCTGCTGTCGGACTTCCGCAACTACTACGACAAGACGTGGGGCAGGTTCAAGGCCAAGACCCACCCGGTCCCCGGCAACCACGAGACCTACGACCCGGCCGGGTCGGAGGCCGGGTACAAGTCGTACTTCGGCGCCATCGCCTTCCCGCAGGGCAAGAGCTACTACAGCTACGACCGGGGCAACTGGCACTTCGTCGCGCTCGACTCCAACCACTTCGACCAGTCCGCCCAGATCACCTGGCTCAAGAACGACCTCGCCGCGACCACCAAGCCGTGCGTGGCCGCGTACTGGCACCACCCGCTGTTCAGCTCCGGCGAGCACGGCAACGACCCCGTCTCCAAGCCCGTGTGGCAGGCCCTGTACGCGGCCGGCGCCGAATTCGTGCTCAACGGGCACGACCACCACTACGAGCGGTTCGGGCCGCAGAACCCCAGCGCCCAGGCCGACACCGCGAAGGGCATCGTCGAGGTGCTCGGCGGGATGGGCGGCGCGTCGCCGTACCAGATCGAGAACGTGCAGCCGAACAGCCAGAAGCGGCTGAGCGGCACGTTCGGGGTGCTGAAGCTGACCTTCACCGGCAGCACGTTCGGCTGGCAGCTGATCGGGACCGACGGCTCGGTCAAGGACAGCAGCCCGACCTACTCCTGCCACTAGATGTACATCTCGCTTCTCGGTACCCGGCTGACCAGGGCGGTGCCCGCCAACGTGGTGGCGCTCGGCCTGGTCAGCCTGGTCACGGACGTCTCGTCGGAGATGGTCACCGCGGTGCTGCCGCTGTACCTGGTGGGCACGCTCGGGCTCAGCCTGGTGCAGTTCGGGCTGCTGGACGGCCTGTACTTCGGCGTCACCGCGCTGGTCAGGCTGGCCGGCGGGCACGCCGCCGACCGGTGGAGCCGCCGCAAGCTGGTCGCCGGGCTCGGGTACGGGCTCTCGGCCGTGTGCAAGCTGGGCCTGCTCGCGGCCGGCGGGTCGGCCGTCGCGCTCGGCCTGGTGCTGGCCGCCGACCGCACCGGCAAGGGCCTGCGCACCGCGCCCCGGGACGCCCTCATCACGCTGAGCGCCCCGCCCGAACGACTGGGCGGCGCGTTCGGGGTGCACCGGGCGATGGACACAGTGGGCGCCTTCCTCGGGCCGCTGGCCGCCTTCGCCGTGCTGACGGCGACGGCCGGCGCCTACGACGCGGTGTTCGTGACCAGCTTCTGCGTGGCCGCGCTGGCCGTGCTGCTGCTGGCCCTGTACGTCCGGGACCGGCGCGGCCCGCTGACCGTCCGCGTCCGGCTGCGGGCGGCGGTCACGCGGGAGCCCGGGTTCCGCCGGGCCTGCCTGGTGGCGGTGGCGCTCGGCCTGGTCACGGTCAGCGACTCGTTCGTCTACCTGGTGCTGCAGCGGCGGCTGGCGATCGCGCCCGAGCTGTTCCCGCTGCTGCCGCTCGGCACGGCGGGCGCGTACCTGCTGCTCGCGGTGCCGCTCGGCAGGCTGGCGGACCGGTTCGGGCGCGCGGTGGTGTTCGTCGCCGGGCACGTGGCGCTGCTCGCGGTCTACCTGGTGCTGATGGGCCCGGCCTGGCTGCTGCCCGCGCTGCTGCTGCACGGCCTGTTCTACGCCGCCACCGACGGGGTGCTGATGGCCCTGACCGGGCCGATGCTGCCCGAGAGCGCGCGGACCGGCGGGCTGGCGCTGCTGCAGACCGGGCAGGCCACGGCCCGGATGGTGTCGTCCATCCTGTTCGGCCTGCTGTGGGCGGGGACGGGGGAGGGCCCGGCGCTGGCGGTGATGGCCGCCGGGCTGGTGACGGCGTCCGCGATCGCCTGGCGGGCGCTGCGATGACAAGGAGGTCGTCATGAGACGGGTGCTCGTACTCCTCGCCGCGGTGGTCCTGCTGGCGGGCGGCGCGACCGCGTACGCCACCTGGGCGGCGTCCTCGCGCCAGGCCGGGCCCGCCGTCGCGGGCTTCGACACCGGCGAGCCGGGCCGGGTGCTGGTGCGCAGCGGCGGACGCGTCGCCTCCGTGCCGCTCGCCGACCCCGGCGCGCCGCCGCGCGTCAGCTCCCGGGCCTGCGACCGCTTCTACACGGCGAACGGCACCACGCTCTGCCTGGTCACCCGGCCCGGCCCGCTGCCGAAGACCGAGGCGCTCGTCCTGGACCGGTCGCTGAAGGAGACCCGCCGGATCAACCTGGCCGGCGTGCCGAGCCGGGCCCGCGTGTCGGCCAGCGGCCGGATGGCCTCCTGGACGGTGTTCGTCACCGGCGACTCCTACAGCACCGGCGGCTTCTCCACCTGGACCGGCATCCTCGACACCCGGACCGGCTACCTCATCACCAACATGGAGGACATCCCGCTCTCCCTCGACGGCCGCCGCTACCACTCGGCCGACGTCAACTACTGGGGGGTCACGTTCGCCGCCGACGACAACCGCTTCTACGCGACCGTCTCGACCAAGGGCAGGACGTACCTGGTGGAGGGCGACTTCGGGGCCTGGCGGGCGCGCGTGCTCCGGGAGAACGCCGAGTGCCCGTCCCTGTCGCCGGACGGCACCCGGCTGGTGTTCAAGAAGCGCGTCTCGCCGGGCCCGTGGCGGCTGCACCTGCTGGACCTTGCCACGATGCGGGAGAGCCCGCTGGGGGAGCGGGCCAGCATCGACGACCAGGCCGCCTGGCTGGACGACCGCACGGTCATGTACGCCAAGGACGGCGACGTGTGGGCGGCCGACGTCGGCGGCGGCCCGCCCCGCCGGCTGATCCCCGGCGCGAGCTCCCCCGCCGCCGTCCGCTGACACGCGGCCCCCTGTCCCGGGGTGGTCAGGGGAGCCGGATGAGGCGTCGCTCGACCGCGGCCGTGACCGCGGCCGTGCGCGTGTCCACGCCGAGCTTGTCGTAGATGTGCACCAGGTGGGTCTTGACGGTGGCCTCGGTGATGTAGAGCCGGCGGGCGATCTCCCGGTTGCTCGCCCCGCTGGCCAGCAGCTCCAGCAGCTCGACCTCGCGGGCGCTCAGCGCCGGGCCAGGCTCGCGCATGCGCCGCATCATCCGGGTCGCCACCTTGGCCGACAACACGCTCTCGCCCCTGGCCGCGGCCCGGATGCCCTGGAACAGCTCCTCCGGCGGGCACGCCTTGAGCAGGTAGCCGATGGCCCCCGCGTCGACGGCCCGCATGATGTCGGCGTCGCTCTCGTACGTCGTCAGCACCAGCACCTGCGGCGGCGCGGGCAGCTCGCACACCCGCCGGGTGACCTCCACGCCGTCGACGCCCTCGCCGAGCTGCAAATCCATGAGGACGACGTCGGGGGAGCGAGCGGCGATGCCGCGCAGCGCCTCGGCCCCGTCGGCCGCCTCGCCGACGATCTCCATGTCGGGCTCGCCGCCGAGCAGCGCCACCAGCCCCGCCCGGACCACCGGGTGGTCGTCGACCAGGAACAACCTCATGCCGCACCGCCGTCCAGGACCCGCGGCGGCCACGCGGCGGGCACCCGGGCCGCGACCGCCGTGCCCTCGCCGGGCGCGCTCTCGACGACCAGGACGCCGTGCACCTCCGCCAGCCGGTCGCGCATCGCCCGCAACCCGTAGCCGCGGCCGGGAGCGGGGGCCGGCTCGGCGAAGCCGACGCCGTCGTCGAACACGTCGAGCGTCACCTCGCCGTCGAGGTAGGACAGCGTCACCGTGACCGTCACCCTGGCCGCCGGGTCCGCCGCCGGGGCGGCGTGGTCGCGTACGTTGGCCAGCGCCGCCTGCGCCACCCGCAGCAGCGCCGCCTGCACCTCCGGCGCCAGCGGGTACTCCTCGCCCGCCAGCCGGAAGCGCACCCGCGGCCCGGTCTCGCCGGCGTCCGCGCAGAGCCGGGCCAGGGCCTCGGGCAGCGTGACGTCCACCAGGCCGGGCGGCTGGAGGTCGCGGACGAACCGCCGCGCCTCGGCCAGGTTGTCGGCGGCGGCCGCGGCGGCCCGCCGTACGTGGGCACGGGCCTGGGCGGGGTCGGTGGCCCACATGCGGTCGGCGGCCTGGAGCAGGATGCCCATGCTGGTCAGGCCCTGGGCGAGGGTGTCGTGGATCTCCCTGGCCAGCCGCTCGCGCTCCTCCAGGACGCCGGTGCGGTGGCGGGAGTCGGCCAGCGTGCCGCGGGTGCTGATCAGGTCGTCGATGAGCAGCTGCCGGGCGGCGCTCTCGCGCTGCAGCTCCCCGAAGATCAGCGCCGTCATGGCCGCGATGCCGACCGGCGCGAGGATCAGGCTGACGTCGAGCTCACGGGCGATCTCCAGCTGGGCCACGATCACCACCAGGGTCAGCGCCGCGGCGGCCACCGCGAAACCGTGCGCGTTGAGGAGCCGCAGGCACAGGAAGAGCAGGGGGACCGCGCACCAGCTGAACGACGGCGCCAGCACCACCAGCGCCAGCCACACCGCCGCCACGCCGCCCAGCCAGACGAGCCGCCCCTGCCGGCCCAGCCGGTTCCACCAGACGATCCCGGCCGCGTACGCCAGCGCGAGCAGGCCGCAGACGGCCAGCGACGTCACCGTCTGGGCACCCATGCCGTGACGGGACACCAGCCGCAGGGCCGAGGCGGCGAGCAGCAGGTAGAAGCCGACGTGCATGGCCCAGTTGAGCCAGGTGCGCTCCCTCATGGCCCTCCCCGTCGCCGCGCCCTTCGACACTATCCCCTGCCCGAGAGTGGCCCCCACCAGGGCGGCGGCGCATCAACCGATCGGTTGACCCGGCCCTCGACCGCTCGGCGCGCGGGGATCGCCCGTGCTTCCGATGGCCCGCGGCGGTCCGCCCGGAAACCTAGAGATGTCCGACTTCGCCCTGACGAACTGGAGAAACCATGAACATCCGTACTCGCCTGGTCGCCGGCTCGCTGTCGGGGCTGGCCGTGCTGGCCGGCGCCGTCGCCGCCACCTCGCCCGCCGCCGTCGCCGACGCCGCCCACACCGCCCGCGTCGCCGCGGCCGAGCCCGTCGTGCAGACCGGCACGCTCTCCGCCGACGCCGCGCTGAAGATCGCCGACGCCGCGCTGAAGGAGGCCGTCAAGCAGAAGCAGCGCGTCACCGTCGTGATCGTCGACCGGTCCGGCGCGACCCGGCTGGTGCTGAAGGGCGACGGCGCGGGCCCGCAGACCGAGGAGTCGGCCCGGCGCAAGGCGTTCACCGCGGTCTCCTTCGGCCGGACGACGTCCGAGCTGGGCAAGGGCATCAACGGCGGCGGGCCGTCCATCGCCGACATCCCGGGCACCCTCTTCCTCGGCGGCGGCGTGCCGGTCGCCTCGGGCGGCGCCCCCGTCGCGGGCATCGGCGTCGGCGGCGCGCCCAGCGGCGACATCGACGAGTCCATCGCCCAGGCGGCCCTCAAGGCGGTCGCCGGGCAGCTTCGCTGACCGGCCGGACCTGCCCCCCGGCGCGCCGCCGGGGGCGGGCGGACGGAAGGATGAGGGGATGAACCGCCGAGCCGTCCTGACCTGGGGACTCGGTCTGATGCTCGCGGCCTGCGGCGGGCGCGAGGTGAAGGGAGCGGGAATGGCCGACGAGGAACTGCTGGCGGGAGCCGCGCGCGGGGACGCCGCCGCCGTCCGGGACGCGCTCGGCGCCGGGGCCGACGTCGAGGCCCGCGACGGGCAACGCCGTACGGCCCTGCTGCTCGCGGCGGCGGCCGACCACGTCGAGGTGGCCAAGGTGCTCGTCGCGGCGGGCGCCGACCCCGATGCCCAGGACGCCAGGAACGACACCCCCTGGCTGGTCACCGGCGTCACCGGCAGCGTGGCGATGCTCAGGGCGCTGCTGCCCGCCGGGCCCGACCTGACCAGGCGCAACCGGTACGGAGGCGTCTCCCTCATCCCCGCCTGCGAGCGCGGGCACGTCGAGTACGTGCGTGAGGTGCTGAAGACCGGCATCGACGTCGACCACGTCAACGACCTGGGCTGGACGGGCCTGCTGGAGGCGGTCATCCTGGGCGACGGCGGCGAGCGCCACCAGGAGGTCGTGCGGCTGCTCATCGCCGCGGGCGCCGACGTCGACCTGGCCGACCGCGACGGCGTCACCCCGCTCGCCCACGCCGTGTCCAAGGGCCAGAAGGAAGTGGCCGCCCTGCTCCGCGCGGCCGGAGCCCACTGACGCGACTAAGGCCGCGCCGGCACCGTCGAGCCGACCCCGAACGACGGCGAGCCTGGCCGCCGTGCTCAGGAACTGCCGGTGCCGCTGTCGCACGCCGGCGGCGATCTCGGCCTGCCAGGCGTCCCAGGAGGTGAGGGCGTCGAGCTGGGGACGCTGGTCCGCCAGCACCCGGTCGGCCTCCAGGCGGGCCACGGCCGGCAGCAGCTCCTCCCGGCCGCCGGGGAGTAGTGGAGGCTCCCATGCGGGTCAGCGTACGCACGATCAGCCTCCGGACTGGACCGGGCGGTCCATGCTGGCCGGGCGGCCTCGGTGGCGCGCAGGAGGCCGGCAGGCGTCCGGAGAACGGTGGACGGCTGCTATGGTGTGAAATGCTTGTGATTCTCAGCTAGGAGACCAGACATGGCAGGTGACGACGACATCTCCGGGTGATACCGGAGGTTGATCGGCCCCGGCGTGAGCGCTTGAGCGCCGCCGGTGTGGCCCTGTTCGTCGTTCCCGAATCCCTGTCCTTCTTCACCGGGCGGCTTCGGCGTGCCCGCGTTCTCCGTTGAGGTCTTCTTCACATGTCCGACGCGTTCATCGTCTGCTCCAACCTGTCCTTCTCCTGGCCTGACGACACCCCCGTCTTCAGCGACCTGTCCTTCAGCGTGCCCGGCGGCCGTACCGGCCTGGTCGCCCCCAACGGCGCCGGAAAGAGCACGCTGCTCAAGCTGATCGCCGGGGAGTACCGGCCGCGCTCGGGCGGCGTGTCCGTCAACGGCGTGCTCGGTTACCTGCCACAGAGCCTGCCGCTGGCCGGCGACCTGACCGTGGCCGAGGTCCTGGGCATCGCCCCGGTGATCGCCGCGCTCAACGCCATCGAGGCGGGCGACACCGCCGAGGAGCACTTCACCACCATCGGCAACGACTGGGACATCGAGGAGCGCACCCGTGCCCAGCTCGACCGGCTCGGGCTCGGCCACCTCGACTTCGCCCGCACCCTGCGCACGCTGAGCGGCGGGCAGATCGTCTCGCTCGGCCTGGCCGCGCAGCTGCTCAGACGGCCCGACGTGCTGCTGCTCGACGAGCCCACGAACAACCTCGACCTCGACGCCCGCCACCGGCTGCACGCCGTGCTCGGCGACTGGAAGGGCTGCCTGCTCGTGGTCAGCCACGACCGCGCGCTGCTCGACCGCATGGACCGCATCGCCGAGCTCGAACGGGGCGAGGTGCGCTTCTACGGCGGCGACTACACCGCCTACGAGGAGGCCGTACGCACCGAGCAGGAGGCCGCCGAGCGCAACGTGCGCACGGCCGAGCAGGAGCTCAAGCGCGAGAAGCGGGAGATGCAGCAGGCCCGCGAGCGCGCCGAGCGCAGGGCCGGCAACGCCGCCCGCAATCTCAAGAACGCCGGCCTGCCGCGCATCTTCGCCGGGAACATGAAGCGCGGTGCCCAGGAGTCGGCCGGCCGGGCGGGCCAGACGCACGCCGCCCGCGTCAGCGACGCCAAGGCCCGGCTCGACGAGGCGGGCCGCGCCCTGCGCGACGACCAGCGCATCTCCCTGCAACTGCCGGGCACCAACGTGCCCGCCGGGCGCACGGTCTTCCAGGGCGAGCACCTCATGGCCCGCGGCCTGTTCGCCGAGCCCGGCATCGACCTGGTCGTCCGCGGGCCCGAGCGCATCGCGCTCACCGGCCCCAACGGCGCCGGCAAGTCCACGCTGCTACGCCTGATCACCGGCGAGCTGACGCCCGACGGCGGCACCGCCAGACGGGCCGACGGCCGGGTGGCCTACCTGTCGCAGCGGCTCGACCTGCTCGACGACGAGCTCACCGTCGCCGAGAACCTGGCCGCCTTCGCCCCCGCGATGCCGGCCGCCGAGCGGATGAACCTGCTGGCCCGCTTCCTGTTCCGGGGCGCGCGTGCCCATCTGCGGGTAGGGGTGCTGTCGGGCGGCGAACGGCTGCGCGCCACGCTGGCCTGCGTGTTGTGCGCGGAGCCGGCGCCCCAGCTGCTGCTGCTGGACGAGCCGACCAACAACCTCGACCTGGTCAGCGTGGGCCAGCTGGAGAGCGCGCTCGGCGCGTACGAGGGGGCGTTCGTGGTGGTCAGCCACGACGAGCGGTTCCTGGAGGAGATCCGGGTGGAGCGCAGGCTGGAGCTGTCCGAGGGGCGGCTGCTGGAGGGCGGGGGGCCTGACCTGGGGTGACGCCCTTCTAGGCGGCTATTTCCGGACATATTACTAAACTTGGATGGTTCGTTCTCTTGTGTCATTCAGGTTTGTATAGGTAGGTTTGGCGGCTATGACCGCATCGAAGGCTCCGACGACCGCCGAGGAGCTGCGCGGCGCCGGGCTGCGGGTGACCGCCGCCCGGGTCGCGCTGCTGGAGACCGTCCGGGAGGGTGACCACCTCGGGGTCGAGGCGATCGCCTCCGGGGTGCGCGAGCGCGTGGGTCATATCTCGTTGCAGGCCGTGTACGACGCCCTCCACGCGCTCGCCGCCGCGGGGCTCGTCCGCCGCCTCGACCCCCCTGGCAGCTCGGCCCTGTACGAGGGCCGCGTCGGGGACAACCACCACCATCTCGTGTGCCGGTCGTGCGGCGCCGTGGCCGACGTCGACTGCGCCGTCGGCCACGCGCCCTGCCTGACCGCCTCCGACGACCGCGGCTTCGCCATCGACGAGGCCGAGGTCATCTATTGGGGCCTGTGCCCCGCCTGTTCCACCGGCAGCAGTTCCTGAGCACCCAGATTCCGCCTCGTCCGGAAGGATTCCCATGTCTGAGAACCATGATGCGATCGTCACAGACGCCAAGTCGGAGGACTCGGGCGGCTGTCCGGTCGCGCACGAGCGCGCCCCGCACCCGACCCAGGGCGGCGGCAACCGCCAGTGGTGGCCGGAGCGGCTCAACGTCAAGATCCTGGCCAAGAACCCGGCCGTGGCGAACCCGTTCGGCGAGGGCTTCGACTACGCCGCGGAGTTCAGGACCCTGGACCTCGCGGCCGTCAAGCGGGACATCGCCGAGGTGCTGACGACCTCGCAGGACTGGTGGCCGGCCGACTTCGGCCACTACGGCCCGTTCATGATCCGGATGGCCTGGCACAGCGCGGGCACGTACCGCATCAGCGACGGACGCGGCGGCGCCGGGGCCGGTCAGCAGCGCTTCGCGCCGCTCAACAGCTGGCCGGACAACGGCAACCTGGACAAGGCCCGCCGCCTGCTGTGGCCGGTCAAGAAGAAGTACGGCCGCAAGATCTCCTGGGCCGACCTGCTGATCCTCACCGGCAACGTGGCCCTGGAGTCGATGGGCTTCAAGACCTTCGGCTACGCCGGCGGCCGCGAGGACGCCTGGGAGCCCGACGAGGACGTCTACTGGGGCCCCGAGTCCACCTGGCTCGGCGACCAGCGCTACACCGGCGACCGCGAGCTGGAGAACCCGCTGGCCGCGGTCCAGATGGGCCTCATCTACGTCAACCCCGAGGGCCCCAACGGCAACCCCGACCCGCTGGCGGCGGCCCGCGACATCCGCGAGACCTTCCGCCGCATGGCGATGAACGACGAGGAGACCGCGGCCCTCATCGTGGGCGGTCACACCTTCGGCAAGACCCACGGCGCCGGCCCGGCCGACCACGTCGGCCCCGACCCCGAGGCCGCCCCGATCGAGCAGATGGGCCTCGGCTGGAGCAACAGCTTCGGTACCGGCAAGGGCGGCGACGCCATCACCAGCGGCCTTGAGGGCATCTGGACGAACACCCCCACGACCTGGGACAACAGCTTCCTGGAGATCCTCTACGGCTACGAGTGGGAGCTGTTCAAGAGCCCCGCGGGCGCCAACCAGTGGCGGCCGAAGGACGGCGCCGGCGCCGGCACCGTGCCCGACGCGCACGACCCGGCCAAGCGGCACGCCCCGACGATGCTGACGACCGACCTGTCGCTGCGCGTGGACCCGATCTACGAGCAGATCACCCGCCGCTGGCTGGAGCACCCCGACGAGCTCGCCGACGCCTTCGCCCGCGCCTGGTTCAAGCTGACCCACCGCGACATGGGCCCGCTCGCGCGCTACCTCGGCCCGGAGGTCCCGGCCGAGACGCTGCTGTGGCAGGACCCGCTGCCCGCGGTGACGCACGAGCTCGTCGACGCGGCCGACGTCGCCGCGCTCAAGGAGCAGATCCTCGCCACGGGGCTGTCGGTGTCCGAGCTGGTGTCCACCGCGTGGGCCTCGGCCTCCTCCTTCCGCGGCAGCGACAAGCGCGGCGGCGCCGACGGCGCGCGCATCCGCCTGCAGCCGCAGAGCGCGTGGGAGGTCAACGACCCCGACCGGCTGGCGACCGTGCTGGGCACCCTGGAGGGCGTCCAGAAGGCGTTCAACGGCGCCCAGACCGGCGGCAAGCAGGTCTCGCTGGCCGACCTGATCGTGCTGGCCGGGTGTGCGGGTGTCGAGCGGGCCGCCAAGGAGGCCGGCTTCGACGTCCAGGTGCCCTTCACGCCGGGACGCGCGGACGCCACGCAGGAGCAGACCGACGTGGAGTCGTTCGCCGCGCTGGAGCCGGTCGCCGACGGGTTCCGCAACTACCTCGGCAAGGGCAACCGCCTGCCGGCCGAGTACCTGCTGCTCGACCGGGCCAACCTGCTGACGCTGAGCGCGCCGGAGATGACCGTCCTCGTGGGCGGCCTGCGGGTGCTGGGCGCCAACCACCGGCAGTCGACGCTCGGCGTCCTCACCACGACCCCGGGGACGCTGACCAACGACTTCTTCGCCAACCTGCTCGACCTGGGCACGACGTGGCACTCGACCGAGGACGCCAACGTCTTCGAGGGCCGCGACACCGCCACCGGCGAGGTGCGGTGGACCGGCACCCGCGCCGACCTCGTCTTCGGGGCGAACTCCGAGCTGCGCGCGGTCGCCGAGGTCTACGCCAGCGACGACGCCAAGGAGAAGTTCGTCCGTGACTTCGTCGCGGCCTGGGACAAGGTCATGAACCTCGACCGGTTCGACCTGGCCTGAGCGTGACCGGAACGCCCGGGGCGGCCGCCCCGGGCGTTCCGCGTGCCCGGAGACTTGCGCGGTGGTGGGGGATGGCCGCGGCGGGCATGGACCCCGGACGTCAGGCGGTGAGCAGGGCCCGGGCGGTGACGTGCAGGTCGGCGACGGCCGCCGCGGCCCGTGCGGCGTCGAAGGCGGGGTCGCCCAGGCGCTGTTCCAGGTCGGCCAGCACCACGACGACGTGCAGGTTGAGCACCCGCAGGCGCTCCCGCGTCAGGCCGGGCAGCCGCCGCCGCAGCAGGGTGGCCAGCTCGGCGACCCCGGGGTGGTGGTCGCTGGAGTAGGGCCAGGACCGGTAGCCGCCGGACAGCACGTAACGGCTGGTGAAGCGCAGGTACCAGCTCGCGCCCGGGTGGCCGAGCACGTGCTCGGCCAGCGGGGCCAGGTAGGCCCCGACCAGGGCGGGAAGGTCCTCCTCCAGGCCGCGGGCGCGCAGGTCGCCGATCAGCTCGCGGCGGCGCTCGTTGAGGGGGGTCATGCGGTGGGCGTACAGGGCGTCGATCAGGCCGGCCTTGCCGTCGAAGTGGTACTGGACGGCCGAGTGGTTGCCCTGCCCGGCCGCGACGGCGATCTCCCGGAGCGAGACGTCGAGGCCGCGCTCGGCGAAGAGCCGTTCGGCCGCCAGGAGGATCTTTTCTTTGGCCTGCATTCCCACCTTTTCCGGATCACCGAGGTATCGTCGCGGATTAAGACAACCTGTCTTACTCTCGTGCCGTCTGCTGTCCAAGACCGTACGCCTCTCCTGGCAGGAGCCTCGCCGTGACCGCAGAACCGATCTTCCGCCGGGCCGGCCGCCCGCCGGAACACGCTCCGAACGTGCTCGCCGTCGTCCTGGACGACACCGGCTTCGCCCAGCTCGGCTGCTTCGGCTCCGGCATCGCCACGCCGCACATCGACCGGCTCGCGGCCGGCGGCCTGCGCTACAACCGGTTCCACGTGACGGCCCTGTGCTCGCCGTCGCGCGCCTGCTTCCTCACCGGGCGCAACCACCACGCCGTCGGCATGGGCTTCCTCGCCGACATCCCGCTCGACCACCCCGGCTACACCGCCCGCATCCCGCGCTCGGCCGCGACCCTGCCGCGGATCCTGCGCGACCACGGCTACTCCACCATCGCCATCGGCAAGTGGCACCTCACGCCGCGCTACGAGCGCTCGGCCGCCGGCCCGTTCGGCCACTGGCCGCTCGGCCAGGGCTTCGAGCGCTACTACGGCTTCCTGCAGGGCGACACCAACCACTACGCGCCCAACCTCGTCCGGGACAACCATCACGTGGACCCGCCCGCCACCCCCGAGGAGGGCTACCACCTCACCGAGGACCTCGTCACGGAGGCCGTCCGCCACCTCGACGACCAGCGCCACGCCGCCCCCGGCAAACCCTTCTTCCTCTACCTCGGCCTCGGCGCCACGCACTCCCCGCACCACGTCGCGCCCGAGTGGAGCGAGCCCTACCGCGGCCGCTTCGACCGGGGATGGGACGCCTGGCGGGCGGAGATCTTCCGGCGCCAGACGGAGACGGGCGTCGTCCCGCCCGGCACCGTGCTCACCCCGCGCCCGGACTGGGTGCCCGCCTGGGGCGGCCTCACCGCCGACCGGCGCCGCCTGTACGCCCGCCAGCAGGAGGTCTTCGCGGGCTTCCTCACCCACGCCGACGCCCAGCTCGGCCGCCTGCTCGCCCACCTGGCGGAGACCGGGCGGCTCGACGACACCATCATCGTGGTCTTCTCCGACAACGGCGCCAGCGCCGAGGGCGGCGTGGACGGCAGCGTCAACGAGCACCGCTTCTCCGCCGGCATCCGCGAGTCCCCGCAGGACAACCTGGCCCACCACGACGACTGGGGCGGGCCGCGCACCTACAACCACTACGCGTGGGGCTGGGCGTGGGCCGGGAACACGCCGTTCCGGCTGTGGAAGCGCTACACCTGGCTCGGCGGCACCCGCACGCCGCTCATCGTGCACTGGCCGGCCGGGATCGGCGGCGGCGGCGCGGTGCGCGACCAGATCGTGCACGTCAACGACCTGTTCCCGACCCTCCTGGACGCGATCGGCATCCGGGCGCCGGACGTCGTGGACGGGATCGAGCAGCAGCCGGTCGACGGGGCCAGCTTCCTGGCCACCTTCGCCGACCCCGCGGCGCCCGCGCCGCGCACGACCCAGTACTTCGAGATGCTGGGCTCGCGCTCGCTCATCCACGGCCGCTGGAGGGTCACCACCGACCACGTGTCCACGGGCGTCCTGGACGAGGAGGAACTGCTCACCGGCAGCCGCGACCTCGACGCCGACCACTGGGCGCTGTTCGACCTGGCGGCCGACTTCTCCGAGGCGGCCGACGTGTCCGCCGGGCATCCGGAGGTGGTCGCCGAGCTGCGGCGGTTGTGGGCGCGGGAGGCCGGGCGCAACAACGTCCTGCCGCTGTACGACGACCTCGTGGCCCGCTTCGGCGCGCTCATCGGGCCGGCCTGGCCCCCGGCGACGACCGCACGTTCCGGCCCGGGGCCTCGCCCGTGTGCGACGAGTCGCTGCCGCTGCTGTTCGGCGGCTTCCGCTGGACGGCCGAGATCGAGGCGGCGCGCGAGCCCGAAGGCGTGCTGTTCGCGCTGGGCGACTGGAACGGCGGCTTCGCCCTGTACGTCACCGCAGGCCGCCTGGCCTTCACCTTCTCCCGCGCAGGGGAGCCGCTGGAGCTCACCGCCGACCGCCCGCTGCCCGCCGGCCGCCAGTCCGTGGACGTCGTCCACACGACGGGCCCCGCGGGTTCGGCGTTCCACCTGTCGCAGGGCGGGGTCGTGGTGGGCACCCTGGCGTTCGACGGCCTGCTGCCGGTCGCGCTCCAGCACGGAGGGGCTGGGCTGCGGCTCGGCCATGACATGGGGCTGCCCGTCTCCGGCCGGTACCGCGTCCCGGCCCGGTGGAACGGGCGGCTGTTCTCGGTCCGGCTCAGGACGCCGGGCGCCGCGACCCCCGACCTGCTCGCCGGCCTGCGGACCGCACTCCACGCCGACTGACGGTGTGGTCCGAAATCGGCCGGTACCGGGGACGTCGTGGCTGGTTGGCTGGTTCGCCGTAGATCAACCCCTGTCCTGAAACGGAACCATGTCAACCACCACGCTCGCCCCGCCGCGCCCGCCGCTGATCTCCTGGCTCGCGGTCACCTCGATCACCCTGGGCATCTTCGCCATCGTCACCAGCGAGATCCTGCCCATCGGCCTGCTGACGACCATAGGCGCCGACTTCCGCGTCACCGACGGCACCGCGGGGCTGACCATGACGCTGCCCGGCTTCGTGGCCGCCGTCGCTGCGCCCGTCCTGACCGTGGCCACCGCCCGCCTGGACCGCCGGGTGATGCTCTGCGTCCTGATGGCGGTGCTGGCCGCCGCCGACGTCCTGGCGGCCGTGGCCGGGGCCTACTGGGTGGTGCTGGTCTCGCGGGTGCTCGTCGGGCTCACCATCGGCGGCTTCTGGTCGATCGCGGCCGGGCTGGCGTCCCGGCTGGTGCCGCCGGCCGCCGTGGGCACCGCCACGGCGCTGATCTTCTCGGCCGTGCCGCTGGGCTCGGTGCTCGGGGTGCCGGCCGGGACCTTCATCGGTCACCTGGCGGGCTGGCGGACGGCGTTCCTGGTCCTGGCCGGGCTCTCGGTGCTCGTGCTGGTCACGCTGCTGTGCGTGCTGCCGCCGCTGCCCGCCCGCCAGGTCACCGGCGCGCGCGTCCTGCTGGACCTGCTGCGGCTGCGCGGCACCGGGATCGCCCTGCTGGGCACGTTCCTCGTCGTGCTGGCGCACTTCGGCACCTACACCTACGTCACGCCGTTCCTGGAGCACGTCACCCACCTGCCCCCGGCCGTCGTCAGCGCCGTCCTGCTGGCCTACGGGGCGGCGGGCGTCGCGGGCAACTTCCTGGCCGGCCGGGCCGTGGCCACCGCCCCCCGTCTGACCTTCGCCGTCTGCGGCGGCCTGATCGCGGCGGCCACCGCGCTGCTGCCCCTGGCCGGCACGTCGCAGGCGGGCGCGGTCGTGCTGCTGGTGTTGTGGGGGCTGGCCTACGGGGGAGTGCCGGTCTGCTCCCAGGCGTGGTTCCTGCGGGCCGCGCCCGGCACGCCGGAGGCGGCGACCGTCGTGTTCACCTCGTCGTTCCAGGCGACCTTCGCCCTGGGCGCGCTCCTGGGCGGCACGATCGTCGACGCCTTCTCGGTCTCGGCCGCGATGGTCGCGGGCGGGCTGGTCGCGCTCGTGATGGCCGGGTCGTTCTCCTGGCTCACCCGTCCGCGCCGGGCCGTCTGAGCGGGGCGGGGACGGGCGGTCAGCCGCCGAGGTGGTCGCGCAGGGCGTCGAGGCGGCCGTCCCAGTCGTTCGCCAGCGCGGCCAGGAACTGCTGGGCCACCCGCATCGGAGCCGAGCGCAGCCGGTAGCGGACGCGGCGGCGCTCACCGGGCTCGGCCGTCACCAGACCGGCCTCGGCCAGCAGCGTCAGGTGCTTGGCGATCGCCTGCCGGGTGATCGGCAGGCGGGCGGCCAGGTCGGTCGCCGTGGCCGGGCCCCGGGAGGCCAGCGCGGCCAGGATGGCACGCCGGCTCGGGTCGGCCAGGGCGACGAAGACCTGCTCGGCCACCGCCTCGATGTCAGGCGGCGTCAAGGTGCCCGGCCAGCTCGCCCAGCTCGCTCGCCCATCCCTCGGTGTGGGCGTCGTGGGCCTTGCGGTGGTGGTCGTCCGGCAACTGGGCGAAGCCGGTCTCGACGACGGTCAGCCGGGTGCCCGTGCCGGCCGGTTCGAGGGTGAACTCGACGTACGTGCGGCGCGGATCGCCCTCCGGCATGCCGAAGACCGGCCAGGTGAAGCCGAACACCGACGGCTCCTCCACGCGCTCCACGCGCAGGTCGACGGTGTGCCCGTCGCTCCAGCTCATCCGCGCCGGCCCGCCGGGACGCAGCTCGATCGCCGCCTCCTGGCCGAACCAGGCGGCCAGCCCCTCGGGGGTGGTGAGCGCCGCCCACACCTTGCCGGGCGGATGGGCGAGCTCGACGGTGCGCTCGACCCGGTCGGGAAATCCCATGACGACCTCCATATGCAGCAGGGAAAAGGTTGCCACACCTTGTGGCGACAGGTTGACGGTCACCGCTCCGGCCGCGGGTGGCGGCGCAGGCCGTAGGAGACGAGGACGACGGCGGCCAGCGTCACCGCGACGTCCACGAGCAGGGCCAGGCGGATGCCGGCCGGTTCCCCGGCGCGCGTGGCGGCGACCGCGCCGAGAAGCGGGATGCCGACGGTGACGGCGACCTGCTGCGTCATCGAGGTCAGCCCGGTGGCCAGCCCTTGCTCCTCGTCCGGCAGGCCGGAGGTGCCGGTGACGGTGTAGGCGACGATCGCGGTGACGTGCCCGAAGAAGCCGACGAACAGCGCGGGGACCAGGATCGCCGGCACCGTCCAGCCGGTGCCGAGGAAGACGGCGGGTAGCGTCGCGAGGGCCTGGACCGTCATGCCGGCGACCAGGACGCGGCGGCTGCCGTAGCGCCCGACGAACCGCCCGGCGATCACCCCGGCGACCACCGAGGCCAGCCCGGGGATGCCGAACACCAGGCCGGTGACCAGCGGCGACAGGCCCAGCACCCGCTGGAGGTAGACCGTCACCAGGAAGATCATGGCCGGCTCCATCGTGAAGATCACGAACCCGGCGAAGTTGCCCCACTTCACCGTGGGCCGCCGCAGGATGCGCACCGGCGCGAGCGGCGCGGGCGCGCGCAGCTCGATCATCCAGAACGCGCCCAGCAGCACCACGCCCGCGACGGCCGCCAGGAGGTTCGTCTCGACGGCCGCGTAGATCACCGCCAGCAGGCCGCCGGTCACGGTGACCGCGCCGGGCAGGTCGAGCCGCACCCGCTCCGGCAGCACGCTCTCCCGGATCAGGAGCGGCGCCAGCACCAGGATCGCCACCGCGACCGGCACGTTGAACAGGAACGCCGCCCGCCAGCTCAGCAGGCTGACCAGGGCGCCGCCGAGCAGCGCGCCGACGGTGAAGCCGCCGGACAGCAGGGCGCCGTTCAGCCCGAGGACGCGGGCGCGCAGCGGGCCCTCCTTGAAGGTGGTGGTGAGCAGCGACAACGCGGCGGGAACCGTCATCGCCGTGGCCAGGCCCTGCAGCACCCGGGCGGTCAGGAGCGTCGCGGGCCCGCCGGCGAAGCCGCCGAGGAGGGAGGCCCCGGCCAGCACGACCATGCCGGCGAGGAACAGCCTCCGCCGGCCGAACAGGTCGGCCGTCCGGCCGAACACCAGGGTGAACCCGGCCGCCGGCAGCGCGTACGCCGAGGTGATCCAGGGCCACTGGGCCGGGTTCAGCCCGACGCCCGCGCCGGTCTGGGGAAGGGCGACGTTCAGGATCGAGAAGTCGACCGCCAGCATGAAACCGGCGCCGAGCAGGACGAACGCGATCAGCCGTTGTCTGCCGTCGAGGCGCGGCGGGGCGGCCTCAACGGTCGCGACAGGAACACTCATTGCGGCCTCCAAGTAGTAGCAACCCAGTAGTTGCCACATTATGGCAACCGCTGGGTTGCGTCAATGCTGGGCAAACTTCCGTTTCCCGGAACGGTGGTCTAACCTTCGGAACATGTCCGACGGTGACGCCAAGCTGGTGGGGGCCGACCGCGTGCTGGCCGTGCTGGCCGAGCTCGCCCGGCACCCCGACGGGATCGGCCTGGAGGAGATGGCCCGCGCCGTGTCCAGCCCGAAGCCGACCGCCCACCGCGCCCTGGCCGCGCTGCGCCGCGCCGGGCTCGCCGTCCAGAACGGCCACGGCCGGTACGTGCTCGGCGACGAGTTCCTGCGCATGGCCTTCGCCCACCATGAAGCCCGGCCCGACCACGTCCGGGTCACCCCGATGCTCAAGGCGCTGTGCGACCGCTACGGCGAGACCGTGCACTACGCGGTGCTGGAGGGCACGTCCGTGGTCTACCGGTCCAAGCTCGACCCGCCGTCCGGCGCGGTCCGGCTGACCTCGGTCGTCGGCGGACGCAACCCGGCCCACTGCACCGCCGTCGGCAAGATGCTGCTGGCCGGGACGCTGCGGGACGAGGCCGCGGTGCGCGCCTGGGTGGGCGACCGACGGCTGGAGCGGCCCACCGAACGCTCGGTCGGCACCGCCGAGGAGCTGCACGCCGAGCTGGTACGCGTCCGCGCGCAGGGCTACGCGGCCGACGACCAGGAGAACGAGCCGGGCGTCAACTGCGTGGCGGTCCCGGCGTACCTGACCTCGCCCACCGTGCCGAGCGGCGCGGTCAGCATCAGCGGCCTGGCCTACCGCACCCCCTTGAGCGTGCTCGTCGAGGACGTGCCGGCCATCCGCGCCGTCGTCGCCGGGCACCACCTTCCCTGACCCGCCCAGAACCGGAGAGATCCCCTTGTACCTCATGCGCATCGGCGCGCCCGGCGCCGAGAAGCCGGTCGTCCGCGTGGACGACGACCACTACGTCGACGTCTCCGACCTCACCCCCGACTTCGACGAGCGCTTCTTCGCCGCGGGCGGCCCCGCCCTGCTCGCCGAGCGGGTCGCCACGGGCCCGCGGCAGGCGTTCGCCGGCGAGCGCGTCGGCGCGCCGATCGCCCGCCCGCACCAGATCCTGTGCATCGGCCTGAACTACAGCGACCACGCCGCCGAGACCGGCCAGGCCGTGCCCGCCGAGCCGATCCTGTTCACCAAGTCGCCCAACACCCTGGTCGGCCCGGACGACGACGTGCGCATCCCGCGCGGCGCCACCAAGACCGACTGGGAGGTGGAGCTCGGCATCGTGATCGGCCGCCGCACCTCCTACCTGGACTCGCCCGAGGAGGCCGCGGCCGCGATCGCCGGCTACTGCGTGGTCAACGACGTCAGCGAGCGCGCCTTCCAGATGGAACGCGGCGGCCAGTGGAGCAAGGGCAAGTCGGCCGAGACGTTCAACCCGGCCGGCCCCTGGCTGGTCACCCCCGACGAGCTCGCCGACGTCCGGAACCTGGGCATGTGGCTGGACGTCAACGGCGTACGCCGCCAGACCGGCAGCACCAAGACGATGATCTTCGACCCGTACGTCATCGTGCACCACCTGAGCCAGTTCATGGTGCTGGAGCCCGGCGACCTGATCAACACCGGCACCCCGCCCGGCGTCGGCATGGGCCACGACCCGCAGATCTGGCTCCGGCCGGGCGACGTGATGGAGCTCGGCATCGACGGGCTCGGCAGCCAGCGCCAGCGGGTCGTGGAGCCCCGGTAGTGCGGGCGCTCGTCCTGACCGGGCCGGGCGCGGCCGAGGTCCGGGAGGTCGAGCCCCCCGCGGCGGGGCCCGGCCAGGTGGTCGTGGACGTCGAGCGCGCCGGCGTGTGCGGCACCGACATGGAGCTGTTCAGCGGCGAGATGAGCTACCTGCGCACCGGCCGCTCCCGCTACCCGCTGCGCCCCGGCCACGAGTGGTGCGGGCGCGTCGCGGAGCTGGGCGCGGGCGTGGACCCGTCGTGGGTGGGGCGGCGGGTCGTCGGCGACACCATGCTCGGCTGCGGGCGCTGCGACCGCTGCCGCCAGGGCCGCCACCACGTGTGCCCCGACCTGGCCGAGCTCGGCATCAGCCGGGGCGCCGCGGGAGCCCTGGCCGAGCGGCTCGCCGTCCCGGTCGCGGCGCTCCATCGGCTGCCCGATACGGTGGACGCTACCTCGGGCGCGCTGGTCGAGCCCGGTGGCAACGCCTTACGCGCCGTCCGCGCGGCGGGGCTGGAGGCGGGGGAGCGGTTGCTGGTTCTGGGCACGGGCACGATCGGCCTGCTGGCCGCGCTGTTCGCGCGCGCAGGCGGCGCCGAGGTGCACCTCATGGGCCGCGCCGAGCCCGACCTGCGGCTGGCCGCGGGCCTCGGGTTCCGGCACGCCTGGACCCGCGCGACGCTGCCCGGCCTGCCCTGGCACGCCGTCATCGACGCCACCAACGCCGCCGCGATGCCCGCGCTCGCCCTCGGCCTGGCCGAACCCGGCCGCCGCGTCGTCTACATCGGCCTGGCCGGCACGCCGTCCACGCTCGACACCCGCGAGCTGGTGCTCAAGGACGTCACCGCGGTCGGCGTCCTGGGCGGCTCGGCGGGGCTGGCCGGGGCCATCGACGCCTACGCCGGCGGCTCGGTGGACGCCCGTCCGCTGGTCGCCGCCACGGTCGGGCTGGCCGAGACGGCCGGCGTCCTGGCCGGACGGCGACCGCCCGGCGCCGGCCCGGGGCCCAAGATCCACATCGATCCCCGGCAATGAACCTGGAAGAGAGCACGAGCATGACCCACCGTGAACCGCGACGGCTCAACGCGCCGGACGCCGCCGTCCTGGCGGCGGTCGAGACGGCCGTCCCGGGGATCACCCGCGCCCGCGCGAGCGACCGGCTCGGCATGGCCCACGACGCCTCCCACTACCTGCTGACCCCGCAGGCCGTGCTGGTGGCCGAGAGCGCCGGCCAGGTCGCCGCGCTGCTGCGCACCGGCCTGCCGCTGACCTTCCGCTCCGGCGGCACCAGCCTGAGCGGCCAGGGCGTCAGCGAGCACCTGCTCGTGGACACCCGCCGGCACTTCCGCTCGATCGAGGTGCTCGACGACGGCGCCCGGGTACGGGTCCAGCCCGGCGCGGTGCTGCGGCAGGTCAACGCCCGCCTGGCCCCGTACGGGCGCAAGCTCGGCCCCGACCCGGCCAGCGAGTCGGCCTGCACGATCGGCGGCGTCGTGGCCAACAACTCCAGCGGCATGACCTGCGGCACGCACGCCAACACCTACCAGACGCTGGAGTCGATGACGCTGGTGCTGCCGAGCGGCACCGTCCTCGACACCGGCGCCACCGACGCCGACGAGCGGCTGCGCGCCCTGGAACCCGACCTCGCGGCCGGCCTGGAACGGCTGCGCGACCGCGTCCGCGGCAACCCCGGCTCGGTGCGGCGCGTCCGGGACCAGTTCTCGCTGAAGAACACCATGGGCTACGGCCTGAACAGCTTCCTCGACCACGACAGCCCGGCGCAGATCCTCGCTCACCTGGTCATCGGCAGCGAGGGCACCCTCGGCTTCGTCGCCGAGGCCGTCTTCCGCACCGTCCCCGCCCACCGCCTGGCCGCCACCGGGCTGCTCGTCTTCCCGACGCTGCGGGAGGCGATGGCCACGGTGCCGGAGCTGGTCGCCGCCGGGCCCGCCGCCGTCGAGCTGCTGGACGCCGAGTCCCTGCGCGTGGCCCAGACCGACCCCAAGGCCGACGAGACGCTGCGCGCGATGGCCGTCGCCGAGCACGCCGCGCTGCTGGTCGAATGGCAGGAGTCCGACGCCGGGCTGCTCACCGAGCGGGAGCGGACCGCCGAGCGGGTCTTCGCCGGGCTGCACCTGGCCGCCCCCGCCCGGCTGAGCAGGGAGGCCGGCGGCCGGGCCGCGCTGTGGCACATCCGCAAGGGCCTGTACGCCACCGTCGCCGGCGCCCGCCCCAGCGGCACGACCGCCCTGCTGGAGGACGTCGCCGTCCCCGTGCCCGCGCTGGCCGACCTGTGCGACGACCTGACCGCCCTGTTCGCCGAGCACCGCTACGAGCGCAGCGTCGTCTTCGGCCACGCCAAGGACGGCAACCTGCACTTCATGCTCAACGAGCGGTTCGCCACCGACCTCGACCGCTACGCCGAGTTCACCGAGGACATGGTGGCGGCCGTCCTGGCCAGGGGCGGCACGCTGAAGGCCGAGCACGGCACCGGCCGCGTCATGGCCCCGTTCGTGCGCCGCCAGTACGGCGACGAGCTGTACGAGGTGATGCGCGAGGTCAAGCGCCTGTGCGACCCGGCCGGCACGCTCAACCCCGGCGTCGTCCTCACCGACGACCCCGAGGCCCACCTGCGCGACCTCAAGACCGTCGTGACCGTCGAGCCCGAGGTCGACCGCTGCGTCGAGTGCGGCTACTGCGAGCCCGTCTGCCCCAGCCGCGACCTGACCACCACCCCGCGCCAGCGCATCGTGCTGCGCCGCGAGCTGGCCGCGGCGCAGGCGGCCGGCGACCACGCCCTGGCCCGCGAGCTGGCGGACGCCTACGCCTACGACGCCGTGGACACCTGCGCCGTGGACGGCATGTGCGCCACCGCCTGCCCCGTCCTCATCAACACCGGCGACCTGACCAAACGCCTGCGCGCCGAGCGCCACGGCCGCGCCGCCCGGCGCGCCTGGACGAGCGCCGCCCGCCACTGGGACGGCGTCACCCGCGCGATGAACCTGGCCCTCGACACCGCCGCCGCCGTCCCGCCCGCGCTCCCGGAGGCCGCCTCGCGCGCCGCCCGCGCCGTGGCCGGGGCGGACGACGTCCCGCGGTGGAGCCGCGACCTGCCGCGCGGCGGCACCAGGCGCCGCCCGTCCCCGGCGGACGGCGCCGACGCCGTCTACCTGCCGTCCTGCCTGAACACGCTGTTCGCCCCCGCCGACGGCGGCCCCGGCGTGATGACCGCCTTCCAGCGCCTGGCCGCCCGCGCCGGGCTGAGGCTGCACGTCCCGGAGAGGATCGCGAGCCTGTGCTGCGGCACCCCGTGGTCCTCCAAGGGCTTCACGGGCGGTCACGAGGCCATGGGCGAGCGCGTCCGGGACGTGCTCGCGCGGGCCACCGACGGCGGCCGGCTGCCCGTGGTGAGCGACGCCGCCTCCTGCACCGAGGGTTACGCCCACCTGGTGCCCGGCCTCCAGGTGGTCGACGCGGTCGCCTTCACCGCCGAGCACGTCCTGCCCCGCCTGCCGCAGCCGCGCCGCCTGCCGTCGCTGGCGCTCCACCCGACCTGCTCCTCCACCCGGCTCGGCCTGGACGCCGCCGTCACCCGCCTGGCCGAGGCGGTCGCCGAGCAGGTCGTGATCCCGGACGGATGGCAGTGCTGCGGCTTCGCCGGCGACCGCGGCCTGCTGCACCCCGAGCTGACCGCCTCGGCCACCCGCGCCGAGGCCGCCTCCGTGGCCGAGGCGGGCTGCGCCGCGCACGCCTCGGTCAACCGCACCTGCGAGCTGGGACTGACCCGCGCCACCGGCCGGACCTACCGGCATCTCCTGGAGCTCCTCGACGAGGTGACCGCCTGAGAGGGGGCGCGCTTCACACCGATGGTCAATAAGATCGTCGCTGTTGCGAAGATCCGGCGATCGGGAGCACGATGAGCGACCCCGGCGGCTTCGGCCCCCTGGAGATGGACGAACGCGAGCGCATCGGTCCCTACCGGATCGTGGGCCGCATGGGCGCCGGCGGCATGGGCGTGGTCTACGCCGGGGTCGCGCCCGAGGGCGGGCGGGTCGCGGTCAAGGTCATCCATCCGGGGCTGGCCGCCGACCCGCACTTCCACGACCGGTTCGTGCGCGAGGTCGAGGTGTTGTCGCGGGTGCGCGGGCGGTGCACGGTGGCGGTCCTGTCCGCCGACACCGACGTCTCGCCGCCGTGGCTGGCCACCGAGTTCGTGCCCGGCCCCACGCTGACCGAGCACGTACGCGACCACGGGCCGCTGCCGCCGGACGAGCTGGTCGCGTTCGGGGTGGACATCGCCGAGGCGCTCACCGACATCCACCGGGCCGGGATCGTCCACCGCGACCTCAAGCCCGGCAACGTGATCCTGGCCGCGTCCGGGGCGAAGGTGCTGGACTTCGGGATCGCCCGCGCCCTCGACGAGAGCGGGCTGACCGGCACCGGCGCGCTCATCGGCTCGCCCGGCTGGATCAGTCCCGAGCAGTACCGGGGCGACCAGGCCGACGCCGCCGCCGACGTCTTCGCCTGGGGCGCGCTGATGGTCTACGCCGCGACCGGGCGGCCGCCGTTCGGCATGGGGGCGCCCGACGTGCTCGCCTACCGGGTCATGAGCGTCGATCCCGACCTGTCGCAGGTGCCCGAGGGGGTGCGGGAGCTGGTCCGCGGGGCGCTGGCCAAGTCCAGGGCGGCGCGGCCCGGGGCGGGCGAACTGCTCGCCGCGCTCCACTCGGGCACGATCCCCATGCCGCCGCCCCCGTCCGGCACACTCCTCCTCACGCCACCGCCCCCGCCGCCGGGCACGCTCCCCCTGACCCCGCCGCCCTCGTCCGGCGGGCCGCCCGCGCCCGGTGGCCCGCATCCGTCCGGCGGGCCGGTGCCCTCGCCGGGTGGGCGAGGGGCGTCGGCGGGCGAGTACGAAGCGCCGGTCCCGCCGCCGGGTGGGGCGGCGCGGTTGTGGCCCGTGGCGGTCGCCGTGGCCGTGGTCGTGGCGGTCGTGGGGGCCGGCGTGGCGTTCGCGCTGAACGCGGCCGGCACGCCGGAGGCGCTGCCGGCCACGGACGACCGGACCTCCTCCTACACCGACCCGCCCGCCACCTCCGCGCAGCCGGACCCGCCGGACACCTCCGAGGAGAGCGAGACCCCGAGCGAGACCCACACCCCGCAGGACACCCCGTCCGAGACCGGCACGCCGGAGGAGACGCCCGAGGAGAAGCCCGCGGACACGCCCACCGCGAGCAGGCCCCGCACGCTGCCGTGCGCGTCCGCGGGCTCGATCCTGCGCCAGGCCGCCGCGCTCAACGGCGGCAGCCTGCCGCAGGACGCCGTGGTGGCCCGCAAACGATGCGTCGGCTCCTGGGTGGCCGCCGAGCTCTCCTCCCCGAGTGTCGGCGGCATCGACCTGATCGCCCGGCGGAACGCGTCCCGGTTCCTCGACGCTGATATCGGCAGCAATTTCTGCTCCCAGGAGGACCGGCCGGCGCTGCTGGCGAGCGCGCCCGACTCGATCAAGAGCTTCCTGTGCCCCAACGGTTTCGGCTGATCCGCACGCTTCCCCCCACCGGCGGGAGGCGCGCGGGCCGGGTCAGACGGCGTCCGTGCAGACGGCGGAGCTCGCGGCGCGGCGGGCGTGGGCCGGCTCGACGCAGGCCCGTGCCGGGACCTCGGGCGCGTAGACCTGGCCGGAGTAGACGACCCCGGTGCCCTCGTCGCCCCCGGAGTACTGGGTCAGGCGCTTGTCGTCGCCCGCGGCCGCGCGCACGCCCGGCCTGCGCTCCACCCACACGTTGTAGTCGGCGCCCTGCCCCTGCTTGGTGAACCTGGCCCAGTTGACCTGGCAGGTGCCGCCCTTGCCGGGGCCGTACCGCAGTTCGAGGTAGCCGCCGAACGCCCGGACCCACCTGGAGGCCACGGTGGAGGACCCTGTCGTGCAGCCCGTCAGCGCCGGGTCCTTGCCGTCGCAGGCGGTGCCCGAGCAGGTCCGGGCGGCCGGGCGGCCGGTCGCGGGGCCGTCGTCCGCGTGCGCCCCCGTGACCGGGAACAGGGCCAGAGCCGCCACCGCCAGCACGACCGCCGTCCGGTGTGATCGCATGCCGCCACCTCCGGGGAGAGATCAGGTTCGTCGGCACGATTGTGGACCGGCCGGCCTGCCCGGATCTGTCATGCGGACTGTGGTGCGTTGGCGGGACGTCATTCGCCCGACGGGAGCGGGATGCGCACCGACACCAGCGTCCCCTCGCCGGGAGCGGCCTCGACGTCGGCGCTGCCGCCCACCGCGCGGGCGCTCTCCCGGATGGAACGGGCGATCCCGAGGCCGGTCGTGGGCGCGTCCAGGTCGAAGCCGCTGCCGTGGTCGAGCACGCTCAGCGCCAGCGTCCCGGACCGGCATTCGGCCCGCACCACGGCGTGCCGCACGCCCGCGTGCTTGCGCACGTTCGTCAGCGCCTCGCGCAGGATGCCGCTCAGCGCCTCGACGACCTCGGCCGGCATGCCGTCGCGTTCTGGCGCCGAACGCAGCCGGCCCGCGTTGAACTCCACCCGCAGCCCGCTGCCGACCGCCTGCCGCACGACCTCCTCCAGGGCGGCCACGACGTCCTCGGCCGGATCGCCGTCGTCGCCGCGCAGGAAGGCGCGCAGCCACTGCGACTCCTCCGCCACCCGCGCCCTGACCGAGGCGTCGGCGATCCAGCCGTCGCGGGTCAGCGCCTCCATGGTCTGCAGGATCCGGTCGTGCAGCACGCGGGCCGTCCTGCCGCGCTCGCGCTCCTGCGACAGCTGCGCCGAGCGGCGCAGCTCCTCGGCCCTGGCCCGGTCCAGGTCGCCGGCGGTCCTGAACAGGATGCGCATGACGTACGCGGCCATCATGGCGTTCGTCGTCAGCCCGGCGACGTGCGGCAGCCCGGCCCACCACGCCAGGTCCGCCTGGACGTAGCCGAGGACCAGCGCGCCGCCCAGCGCCGCCGTCCACGCCAGCACGACGGGGAACGTGCGGAAGGAGATGCCCGCCATGATGCCGACGAGCAGCACGTACGGCAGGATCGTGCCGGGCCAGCCGTCGGTCACCCGCGAGCCCGCGTAGTGACCGGCGGCGAGCACCGCCGCCGTCACCAGGGCGAGGTCCACGCAGAGCAGCGCGCGCGGCGCGAGCGCGGCGCGGGCCGCCGTGACCACGCACACCAGCAGGCTGACCGCACCCATCGCCCCCAGCAGGTACGGCAGCGGCCCCAGCGTCAGCCACCGCCCGTCGCCCAGCACCTCCAGCGACCCGCACAACACCAGCGCGCCCACCCGGACGACCACCATGGTGAGGGCCCGGCTGCGCTCCATGCCGGCGACCGCCGTCCCGGGCGGACGCGGCGGACGCGGGGGGCTCACGGCCGGTCGCGGCGTTCGAGCCGGTTGAGCGCCGCGCGGGTGAGCTCGGCCTTGTTGCCGACCTGCAGCTTGGCCCTGATGCGCTCGACGTAGGTGTCGACCGTGGCCTTGCTGACGCCCATCCGGCGGCCCACCTGGGCGTGGGTGAAACCCTGGGCGATGTAGGAGAGGGTCTCCTCCTCCCGGGCCGACAGCCGGGGCCGGGCGTCGCCGCCGCCGTCCCCGCCCGCCTCGGAGCCGTCGGCACCGGCGGGCGGGCGGGTGTTGTCGTCCAGCTCGCTCTGCAGGATGTCGGCCAGGCCCGCCGACAGGTAGAAGCCGCCCGCGGCCACCGTGCGCACGGCGGCGACGATGAGCTCGGAGGGGGCGTCCTTGGTGACGTACCCGTTGGCTCCGCAGCGGATCGCCGCCAGCACGTCGGCGGGCCGTCCGGACGCCGACACGATGAGGACCCGCGTGACGGCCGACAGCTCCTTGACCGCGGCCAGGCACGGCCGGTCCTCGGCCAGGTAGAGGTCGAGGATCAGCACGTCGTAACCGGCGTCGAAGCCGCGCAGGTCCCCGACGGACGAGCCCCGCAGCACCACCTGCAGGTCCTCGTGCCGGTGCAGGAGGTACTCCAGCCCATGGCGGATCAGCTCGTGGTCGTCGATCACGGCGATCCGGATCACGTCTTGCTCCGCGGCAGGCTGCGAACGAGGTGACATGTCAACAACGGTGAGCAGAAGTGTGCAAGACCAGCAAGTCCTGCAAAACCACTACAAGTTCGTATTGTAGATCATGAATCCTGTGGTGCACGGGCGTTCGGACGGTAGCCGTCGGTGGCCCTGACGAGCTCGTGCAGCGTGCCGGGTTCGGCGCCGCCGTGGCCGGCGTCCTCGACGATCCGCAGCTCGGCCTCCGGCCAGGCGCGGTGCAGCTCCCACGCGGCGTCGGGCGGCGTCTTCATGTCGTAGCGGCCGTTGACGATGACGCAGGGGACGTCCCGGATCGCCGCCACGTCGAGCAGCTCGCCCTCCCGCAGGAAGCAGCGCCGGGTGAAGTAGTGCGCCTCGATCCGGGCGAAGCCCAGCACCTCCCGGTCCGTCAGCGGAGGGGCGGGCGCGGGCAGCAGCGTGTTGGCCGCCAGCTCCCACGCCGCCCACGCCCGCGCCGCCGGCAGGTGCACCTCCGGGTCCGGGTCGAACAGGCGGCGGTGGTAGGCGCCGAGCAGGTCGTCCCGCTCGGCCTGCGGGATCGCGTCGCGGAAGGCCGCCCACTCCGCCGGGAACAGCCGGGCCGCCCCTGAAGCGGTGAACGCCCACGCCTCGTCGGCCGCGCTCGCCAGGTAGACGCCGCGCAGCACCAGCTCGGTCACCCGGCTCGGGTGGCGGCGCGCGTACGCCAGGGCCAGGGTCGCCCCCCACGAACCGCCGAACACCTGCCAGCGGTCGATGCCGAGCCGCCGCCTGAGCAGCTCCATGTCGGCGACCAGGTGCCAGGTGGTGTTGGCGGCCAGCGACACCCCGGGGTCGGCGGCGTGCGGGCGGCTGCGCCCGCAGTTGCGCTGGTCGAACAGGACGATCCGGTAGGCGCCGGGGTCGAAGAACCGGCGCTGCACGGGCAGCAGCCCGCCGCCGGGGCCGCCGTGGAGGAGGACGACCGGTTTGCCGCCGGGGTCACCGCAGGTCTCCCAGTAGATCTCCTGGCCGTCGCCGACGTCGAGCAGGCCGGTCTCGTAGGGCTCGACGGGCGGGTAGAACGTCATCAGCGTCATGGCTACCAGACCTACTCGCCCCGGCCGCCCGGCGCGCGCCCGGCTCCCCGACGGGTGCGCGAGTTCGGTGGGCGCCCGGCTCCCCGACGGGTGCGCGGGTTCGGTGGGCGCCCGGTTCTACGACGGGTGCGCGAGTTCGGTGAGTGTGTGGCGGAGCAGTCGTGCGGCCAGCACCGGCTTGAAGGCGTTGTGCCGCAGCGGGCGGGCCTCGGCCAGCGCCACGCCGGCGGCCCGCGCGAAGGCGGACGCGTCCGGGACGGCGCCGGTCAGCAGGTCCTCGGCGGCGTGGGCGCGCCACGGCTTGTGCGCCACCCCGCCGAGCGCGACCCGCGCGAACACGATCCTGCCGTCCTCGACGTGCAGCAGCACGGCCGTGCTCACCAGCGCGAACGCGAACCCGGCCCGGTCCCTGACCTTCGCGTACGCCCCGCGTCCCGGCGGGGCGGGCGGCAGGTCCACGCTCGTGACCAGTTCGCCGTCCCGCAGCACGGTCTCCACCTGCGGCGTAAGGCCGGGCAGGACGTGGAACCCGGTGAACGGCACGCTCCGCGTCCCCTTGGGCCCCGTCAGGTTGACGGTCGCGTCGAGGGCGGCCAGGGCCACGCACATGTCCGAGGGGTGGACGGCGACGCAGCTCGGGCTCGCCCCCAGGACGGCGTGCGCGCGGTTGAAGCCGTCCAGCGCGTCGCACCCCGCGCCGGGCGCGCGCTTGTTGCAGGCGGCGGCGGTGTCGTAGAAGTAGCGGCAGCGCGTACGCTGCAGCAGGTTGCCGCCCACGGTCGCGCGGTTGCGCAGCTGCGGCGAGGCGCCCGCCAGGATGGCGCGGGCGAGCACCGGATAGCGCCGCCGCACCCGGAGGTCGGCCGCGACCTTGGTGTTGCCGGCCAGCGCGCCGAGCCGCAGCCCGCCGCCGGGCAGGTCCTCGACGGCCGACAGCGGCAGGCGCGAGATGTCCACGATCCGGCCCGGCCGCTCGACCTCCTCCCGCATGAGGTCGACGAGGTTCGTCCCGCCGGCCAGGTAGCGGGCCGGGCCGCCGTCCGGCGGCGTCGCGGCCATCATCGCGGCCATCATCGCGACGGCCTCCGCCACGCCGGCCGCCCGCAGGTAGGCGAACTCCCTCACGTCGCGGCGACCTCCCGGACGGCGGCGGCGATGTGGTGGTACGTCCCGCACCGGCACAGGTTGCCCGCCATGCGCTCGCCGAGCTCGGCGTCGGTCAGCTCGCGCGGGCGAGCGGCCAGGTCGGGCGTCGCGGCGCTGGGCACGCCGTCCCGCAGCTCGGCCAGCAGGCCGGCGACCGAGCAGACCTGGCCGGGCGTGCAGTATCCGCACTGCAGGGCGTCGTGCCGGACGAACGCCTCCTGCACCCGCGCGCCCACCTCGTCGTTCGCCAGGCCCTCGACGGTGACGATCTCCATCCCCTCGCACTGGACGGCCAGCAGCAGGCACGCGTAGACCCGCATTCCGTCGACCAGGACGGTGCAGGTGCCGCAGGCCCCTGGTCGCAGCCCTTCTTCGTGCCGGTCAGCCGGAGGTGGTCGCGCAGGAAGTCGAGCAGGGACACGCGCGGGTCCGCCGGCGGCTCGTGCGGCCGGCCGTTGACGCGCAGGGGGAGCGGGGCGCGGCCGTCCATCCCATCCCTCCGGCCGTACGGACTGTGGCGATCACCGTAACCCGCGCCGGGCCGGGCGCCGTGGCCCGTGCGCCGGCCGAGGGGCAAAACGGTGGCGGGCATTGCCGAATCCGGATCATCGGGGACGGCGAGGGTCCCGCCGTCGTCCATGCCCGCCACCGGTCTTCCCGGGGCGGCGACGGGCACGCCGCGCCCGCCACCGGCTTCCCCGGGAGATCATCCCTTGGCGCTCAGGGCCTCCGCGACCGTCAGGCTGTCCTCGTAGATGTGGCTGCGCGTGATCAGCCCGTCCTCGACGGTCAGGTGCAGCGCGAACGGCGTGGCGTAGGAGACGCCGGTCGCGCGCACGGTCTGCACGATCTGCCCCAGCACCACGGCGTCCGCCCCGTCGACCAGGATCTGCCGCACCGTGGTGCCGTTCAGCTCCGGCACGTGATGCGCCCCCAGCGACCGGTAGTGCTCGGCCACCTCGGCCCGCCCCGACCGGGGCCGGATCCACGGCACCGCCGGATGCCCCTCGGCGGGCCAGCTGAGCTGCCAGTCGATCGGCTCGGCGAACAGCTCCGCTATCCGCTCGGGATCACCCTCGCCGATCCGCCGCAACAACTCCTGCACGATGCCCCGCGTGTCCCTCTCCATGCCCCCAGTCTTCCGGCCCGCCCGAACGCCGTCGATTACCTCGGAGGTAACCGCCGGCGCTATTCCAAAGGAATCCTTGACATCGCCGGTGCCGGTGGCGGAACATTCCAAGCATGTCTTTGGAATCCTCGGGGCGGCGGCTGGTGCTCGACGATCCGGCCGCGATGCGGGCGTTCGCCCATCCGGTCCGGCTGGCGTTGCACGAGCTGCTGTTGCGGTCGGGGGCGACCACCGCCGCCGACGCCGCCCGCGAGGTCGGGATCAGCCAGGCGCTGGCCTCCTACCACCTGCGGCAGCTGGCCAAGTACGGCCTGGTTGAGCAGGCCGAGGCGCGCGACGAGCGGGAGCGGCCGTGGAAGGTGACCGCGAGCGTCCAGGTGTGGGATGACGACGTGGCCGGGTCCGAGCGGTCGGCCGCCCGCAGCCTGCTGGAGCAGGTGCTGGCCGAGCGGGCGTTGTCGCGGTTGGTGGAGTGGCAGGAGGCGCGGCGGGGCGAGGAGGAGCCCTGGCGGGGCGTCGGCGGCATCGGCAACACCTACCTCTACGTCACCCCGCAGGAGATCACGGCGCTCGGCGAGGCCGTCGCCGACCTGCTGCGGCCGCTGATGGCCCGCGTGGACGACGCGGCGGCCCGTCCCGAGGGGGCCCGGCCCGTGCTGGTGACGCAGATGGTGATCCCGCTCGCCCCGACGGCCTCCGGTGACTGAGCCACGCACCCCGGCCGGGGAGACCGGCCGGGCCGGCGGGCGCACGGCCGAGAAGCCGGCGGACCGGGAGGGTGTGGCTCGCCGGGCGACCGGGGTGCGGTGGTGGCCGACGCGGCGGTCCGGTGCGCGGCGGTGGCCGGCGCGGGGCGGAGGCGGGTGGGTGTCGCCCGGCGGTGGGCGGGGGTTCGGGCGGTTGCTGGCCGCGTCCGTCGTGTCCCAGACGGGCGACTGGGTGATCAGCACCGGGCTGGCCTTCCACGTCTACCGCCTGACCGGCTCCACCCTGTCCACCGCGATCATGCTGCTGGTCTCCCGGCTGCCCGACGTCCTGCTCGGGTCCGTGGCCGGGGTGCTGGCCGACCGCTGGGACCGCCGCCGGGTGCTGGTCGTCACCGACGTGCTGCTCGGGCTCGGGTTGCTGCCCCTGCTGGCGGTACGCGGCCCCGCCCAGGTCTGGATCGTCTACGCGGTCGCCCTGTGGACCGGCGTGCTCGGCACCCTGCTCGCCCCGGCGCAGCGGGCGCTCGTCCCGCAGCTCGTGCCCGCGTCCGGGCTGGTCCGGGCCAACGCCCTGCACGGCCAGAGCGGCCAGCTCGCCCGGCTGCTGGGGGCGATGCTGGGCGGCGTCGCCGTCACGGCGGGCGGGCTGCCCGCGATCGTCCTGCTCGACGTGGCCAGCTTCATGATCTCCGCGGTCCTGCAGGCGACCCTGCGCGTCCCGGCCAGGTCGCCGGTCGTGGCGCGGGCGCCGTCCGTCCGCGCCCAGTGGGCCTCCGGGCTGCGGCTGGCCATGGGGAACCCCGGCATCCGGCTGCTGGCCGCGTACATGGTGATCACGGGGCTGGGCGAAGGCATCTTCGCCACGCTCGCCGCCCCTTTCGTGGCCGACGTGCTGGGCGGCCAGGGCGACGCGTACGGGCTGTTCCTGTCGGTGCAGGCGGTCGGCGGGCTGGCCGGCGCGCTGGCCGTGGCCCTGCACCGGCGCGACCCCGCGCCACGGGCGCTGCTCGGCTGGGGCACGGTCGCGTTCGGCCTGCTCGACCTGGCGTTGTTCGCCTACCCCCTCGCCCTCGACGCGTTGTGGCCGGCCCTCGTGCTGATCGCGCTGGCCAGGCTCCCCGCGGCGGCGGCGATGGCCGGGTTCGCGACGCTGGCCCAGACGGCCACCACCGACGAGCGCCGGGGCGGCGTCATCGGCCTGCTCGCGAGCGCCCAGGCCGTCACCTCGCTGCTCGGCATGGCGACGGCCGGGGTGCTGGGGGAGGTCGTCGGCATCGTCCCGGCGTTGTGCCTGCACGCCGCGGGCCTCGTCACCGCGGGCGTGCTCGTGCTGACGAACCGCACACCCACCCGAGAAGCACAAACCCCGCACCCCCGACGCGCCGCTTCCGACCGGATCCGGCCATGACGTTTGTCATGGAGGCGTCTCTGACGGCTGGCACTACACCCGGCGCCACCACTCCCAGCAGGCTGGTCCCATGCTGAAACTCAAGGACGGCGACCCCCGGCGGCCCCCGCCGGCCGCCGGGCGTTACCGTCGGGCCCTGTGACGGGTGACGCGGCGGTGCGGGAGGTGGAGTTCAGCCGGGGCCGGACGGCGGCGCGCGCCGGGGCGTGCGTGTGGCTGCTGCTGGTGGGGTGGCCGCTGTGGTCGTTCCTCTCCACGCGTCCCGGCGTGCTCGCGGTGGTGGGGGTGGTCGCGGCGGTCGCGGTGTTCGCGGCGTGCTGGCTGCGGATCATGTGGCGGGCGCTCAGCGCCCTGGGCGCGGCGGCGCTGACCTGGACGCCGGTGGGGCTGGTGGCCGCCGCGCTGGCGCTGCTGCCGGTGCTGCGGGCGCCGTGGGCGTACGTCGCGTTCGTGTTCGTGGTCAGCGCCCTGTCGGCCTGCCTGCCGCGGGCCGCCTTCGTGGGGTCGGTGGCGGTGACGACGGTCGTGGTGGTGGCCGCGCTGGTGGCGTACGGGCGGCCGTTCGGGCAGGTCTGGTGGGTGCCGCCGGCGATCCTGGTCGAGGCGGTGACGGTGGCGAGCCTGAAGCACCTGGGCGAGATGGTCGCCCGGCTCGACGCCGCCCGCGCCCACGTCGCCCGGCTCGCCGTGGACAACGAACGCCTGCGCTTCGCCCGCGACCTGCACGACACGCTCGGCCACACGCTCACCTCGATAACCATCAGGAGCCAGCTCGCCGCCCGGCTGGCCCGTACCGACCCTGAACGGGCCGCCCGCGAGATGGCCGACGTGGAACGCGCCGCCCGCCAGGCGCTCGACGAGGTGCGCCACGCCGTCGCCGGCTACCGCGCGCCCTCCCTGTCGGGCGAGCTGCGCACGGCGGCCCACAGTCTGGACCTGGCCGGGATCCGGCTGGCGGTCTCGCCCGCCGGCGGGCCGGTCCCGGCCGCCGCCGAGACGCTGCTGGCCTGGACCGTACGGGAGGCCGCCACGAACGTCGTGCGCCACAGCCGCGCCCGCCACTGCCGCATCGACCTCGCCGTCGACGACCACACCGCCACCGTCGAGATCCGCGACGACGGCCCCGGCACCGAGGCACACGGGCGCAAGGCCGACGCCGACGACGCCACCGACCCGGGAGCCGAAGGGGCCGGGGGAGCGGTGGCTGCGGGCGTCGGGGGCAATGGGCTGACCGGGCTGGCTGAGCGGATCGCGGCCGCCGGCGGCCGTCTGGAGGCCGGTCCGCTGCCCGGCGGCGGCTACCGGCTGCACGCCCGAGTGCCCCTGGAGCTGCCGTGATCCGCGTCCTCATCGCCGACGACCAGGACCTCGTCCGCGGCGGCACGGCCGCGCTGCTCGCCCTGGAGGACGGCATCGAGGTGGTGGCCGAGGTCGGCCGGGGCGACCTGGTCGAGCCCGCGGTGGCCGAGCACCGCCCCGACGTGGTCCTGCTCGACATCGAGATGCCCGGCATGTCCGGCCTGGAGGTCGCCGAACGCCTGCGCGGCCACCGGGTGGTCATCGTCACCACGTTCGGCCGGCCCGGCTACCTCAGCCGTGCCCTCGACGCGGGCGTGTCCGGGTTCGTGGTCAAGGACGCGCCGGTGGCCGAGCTGACCGCGGCCGTGCGCCGGGTGATGGCCGGCGAGACGGTGATCGACCCCAAGCTGGCGGTGTCCGCCCTGACCGTCGGGCCGAGCCCGCTCACCCAGCGCGAGGCCGAGGTGCTGCGGACCGCCTCCGGCGGCGCGACCGTGGCCGACATCGCCCGCACCCTGTTCCTGACCGAGGGCACCGTACGCAACTACCTGTCCTCGGCGATCACCAAGACCGGGGCGCGCAACCGCGCCGAGGCCGTCCGCGTGGCCGAGTCCCGCGGCTGGCTCTGAACCCCCGGCCACCCCTCGACCCCTCAACCCCTCAATTCTCAAGAGGAGCTTCGCCATGCCCTCCGACGACTTCCGCCCGCCCGGACCGGAGTTGTTCGACTACCCCGCGCTGTGGGACGGCGCGCCGCTCTGGCTCACCAAGCCGGTGCTGCTGGCCGTCGCCGGCGTGCTCGTGGTGTGCGCGCTGGCCTGGGGCGCCTTCTCCCGGCCCAGGCTGGTGCCGCGCGGCCTGCAGAACGCGGGCGAGTACGCCTACCTGTTCGTCCGCGACCAGATCGCCCGCCCGTCGCTGGGCGCGGACGCCGACCGCTGGATGCCGCTGCTGCTCACGCTCTTCCTGCTGACCCTGCTCTGGAACGTGATGGGCGTGATCCCGCTGCTCCAGTTCCCGGTCACCGCCCACGTCGCCTTCCCCTGGGTGCTGGCCGGGGTGGTCTACCTGCTCAAGCTCTACCTCGGCTTCAGGCACCAGGGCCTGGCCGGCTACCTCAGGAACGCGATGTTCCCGGAGGGCCTGCCGAAGGCCCTGGCGATCACCCTGTACGCGCCGCTGGAGCTGTTCTACATCTTCGTCACCGCGCCGTTCACCCATGCCGTGCGGCTGTTCGCGAACATGTTCGCCGGGCACACGCTGCTGGCCTTCTTCAGCGCGGTCGGCTACTGGTTCCTGGTGGAGCGGCCGACCGTGGGCGGCGTGGCGGTGGGCGTGCTGGGGGTGTTCATGACGTGCGTGCTGACCGCGTTCGAGATCTTCGTGATGTTCCTGCAGGCGTACCTGTTCACCATGCTCACCGCCATGTACCTCGGCCAGTCCCTGCACCCCGAGCACTGACCCGGTCAGGACGCGGGCGGCGCCAGGACCCGCCAGGCGGCCGGCCGCACGATCCAGGTGCGCCGCTCCGCCACCTGCTCCAGCTCGCCGTCCACGCTGGCCGGGACGGGCCCGCCCGCGACGGTGATCCGCCTGCCCCGGAAGGTCTGCACGTCGGGGCGGGCGGGGTGCCGGCCGCGGCGCAGCCCGGTGGCGAAGGCCAGCCGGGCCAGCGGTCCCGTGGCGTAGGACACCACCACCTCGGCCAGCCCGTCGTCGGGCCGGGCCGCCGGGGCCAGCGGCGTGCCGCCGCCGATCGTGGCGCCGTTCCCGACGCCGGCCATGAGCACCCGGCGGCGGCCGGTGCACACCTGGGCGCCGTCCACCCTGATCCGCAGCCGCCATCCGCTCGTCCCCGCGCCCGCCAGCACCGCGCCCACCGCGTACGCGGCCCGGCTGAGCAGCGGCTTCAGCGGCGCGGCCCGCTCGGCGGCGTGCGCGCCCACGCCGAGATGCGCGGCGTTGACCACGATGCCGCCGTCGTCGTCGATCAGCAGGTCCACGGGCCGCTCGTGCCCCGCCAGCACGACGCGGGCCGCCTCGGCCGGGTCGAGCGGAATGCCCAGCGTGCGGGCCAGGTCGTTGCCGGTGCCCATGGGGATCAGCCCGACCGGGCCGGCGTCCAGACGGCCGTGCTCCAGCAGCGCGGCGACCAGCGCGTGCACGCTCCCGTCGCCGCCCAGCACCACCGGGACCCGGTCGTCGTGCGACCGCGCGGCCTCCCGCGCGCCGCCGTCGCAGACCCGCACGTCGGCCTCCGCCCGCAGCAGCCGCAGCACCTCCCGCGTGCTGTCGTCGCCGACGCCGCCGGCCTGCCGGTTGCAGATCACCAGAAGTCTCACGGGTCCTCGCCTTCCCTTCCGCTGGGCGGATGGGTCTCTTCCCCGGGCGCCCGCCACAATGCCCCGCCGCCGGGACCCTTTCAGGAGGGCGGAGGTCCGGCGCGCGGGATGCGGCGGCGCGCTTCTGTGGCGTTTCTAAGGTTCCCCGACGGTGGGGTGAAGGTGGCCGCGGTTGAGTGGCCGCAGCGGGCCGGGCCACTGGGGACCGGCCGCCAGAAGGGCACCGACATGTACCCACGAAAGACCGCGCTGGCCCTCGGGACGGCGGCGGCCCTGACGCTGGCCGCCGCCGGGGCGGTGCCGGCCACGGCGGCCGGCCCGTGTGCCCGGGTCTCGTCGACCTGCTCGCCCGCCGACGTGGCCAAGGACCACACGGGCGAGAAGAGCGCCGACGTGCAGTCCGGCGTGCGGCCCGACGTGCGGAAGGACCCCGGCGGCGGGAAGCCGCGCGACGGCAGGCCCGGCTGCGGGCCTGACAGGTTCGACAAGCCTGGCAAGCCCGGCGACAAGGATCACGGCGTCTCCCAGGAGGCGTTCGCCAAGGCGCTCGCGGCCGAGCTGGGCATCGGGTACGACCGCGCCCTGCGAGCCGTCAAGGAACTGGACGCGCTGACGAAGAAGGGCCGCGTGGACCCGGGCTCGGCCGGGTTCGGCACGGTGGCCGAGCACCTGGGCGTCACGCCGGACCGGCTGGAGCGGGCGCTGCGGAACGTCAAGCGCGCGCTGGCCGGTGCCGAGCCCGCGTAGGGACCGGCACCGATCTTCCTCAGCCGGGGGTGCGGAGGGGAGAGTGGCACCATGCACGTCCTTGTTGCCGACGACGACGAGGCGGTCCGCCGCTCCCTGACCCACGCGCTCACCCGCGAGGGCTACGACGTCAGCGTCGCCGCCGACGGCCTGCGCGCCCTGGAGGCGGCCGGCGGCGGACGTCAGGACGCGGTGGTGCTGGACATCATGATGCCCGGCCTGGACGGCCTGGAGGTGTGCCGTCGCCTGCGGGCCGCGGGCGACCGCACCCCGATCCTGATGCTCACCGCCCGCGACCTGGTCGGCGACCGGGTCGCGGGCCTGGACGCGGGCGCCGACGACTACCTGGTCAAGCCGTTCGCGCTGGAGGAGCTGCGGGCCAGGCTGCGCGCGCTGCTGCGCCGCAGCGCGCCCGCGCAGGGGCTGCTCCGCCACGCCGACCTGGAGCTGGACCCGGCCGCCTGCCGGGCCACCCGGGGCGGCCGGCCGCTCGACCTGACCAGGACGGAGTACACCCTGCTGAAGGTGTTCCTGCGCAACCCGGGCCGGGTGCTCAGCCGCGAGGTCATCTTCGACTCGGTCTGGGGGTACGACTTCGGGCCGTCCTCGAACGCGTTGTGGGTCTACATCAGCTACCTGCGGGCCAAGCTGGAGGCCGGGGGAGAGCCGCGGCTGATCCAGACCGTCCGCGGCCTGGGGTACGTGCTGCGGGAGGAGCCGTGAGGCTGCGTACCAGGGTCGCGCTGACGGTCGCCGCCGTGGTGGCCGCCGCGCTGCTGGCGGTCTCACTGGTGGTCTACCCGGCGGCCGCGGCGGGGCTGGCCGGCCAGCACGACGGGGAGCTGGTGCTGGCCGCCGGGCAGGCGCCGCGGCTGCTGGAGTCGCTGAAGACCGCCGACTCGCCGCTGCCGGCCACGCCCCTCCCGGTGGGCAACACGCTGCTGCAGTTCTGCCCCGACCCGCTGCTGTCCGGCCCGACCGACGGGTTCGTGCCGCTGGCCGAGCAGGACCAGGCGGTCGCGTACGGCAAGCTGCCCCCCTACTTCCGGGACGTCGCCTACGACGGCGTGCGCTACCGGCTCTACACCGCCCCGCTCAACCTGGGCAAGGGCATCCTGGTGCGCACGGCGTTCCCGCTGAACCGCGACGAGCAGACCCTGAACGCGCTGAAGCTGCTGCTGGCCGCGCTGACCCTGGGCGGCGCGCTGGTCGCGGCGGCCGGCGCGCGTTTCCTCGCCGGCCGGGCGCTGCGGCCCGTCGCCCGGCTGACGGCCGTGGTGGAGCGGGTCACCGCCACCGGCACCCTCACCGCCGACGGGCTGGACGGCATGGGCGCCGGACGGGACGAGGTGGCCCGCCTGGCCGGCTCGTTCACCACGATGACGCACGCGCTGCGCGAGTCGGTGCTGGCCCAGCGGCGCCTGGTCGCCGACGCCTCGCACGAGCTGCGCACGCCGCTGACCAGCCTCACCACGAACCTGGAGCTGCTGGAGGAGGGGCGCGGCACGGCCGACCCGCAGGCCCCGGCCCTGGTGCACGAGGCCCGCGTCCAGGCCGAGGAGCTGCGGGCGCTGGTCAACGACCTGGTCGAGCTGGCCAGGCACGGCGACGTCGAGCTGCACCTGGAGGACGTGCGGCTCGACCTGGTGGCCGGGCGCGTGCTGGCCAGGGCCACGGCCCGCGCCCCGCACGTACGGCTGCGCGGCGAGCTGGCCGAGTGCCTGGTGACGGCCGACGCCGACGCGATCGAACGGGCGGTCGCCAACCTGGTGGACAACGCGATCAAGTGGAGCCCGCCCGGTGGCGTGGTGCTGGTACGGGTGGACGCGGCGGGCTCGTTGTCGGTGGCCGACCAGGGCCCCGGCATCGCGGCCCACGACCTGCCGTTCGTGTTCGACCGGTTCTACCGCGCCGAGTCGGCCCGTTCCCTGCCGGGTTCTGGGCTCGGCCTGGCCATCGTCCGCCAGATCGCCGAGGCGCACGCCGGGTCGGTGCGCGCCGAGCCGCTGCGGCCCGGCGTACGGCTGGTCCTCGCGCTGCCCCCGGCCACCTGACCGCCGCCGGAGATGAGGGCGCGACCACGGGCGCGGACCCCCGCACCCGCGGCCGCGCCGGTCCGGGGGCCGGTGGCCTGTCCAGTGTTCAGTGGGCGCCGGGGGCGGCCCCGGCGACGGGGACCGCCGGCGCGGCGGGCGCGGCCGGCCGGGGCATCGGGCGCGGCGGCAGCGCCATCAGCACCAGGCCGAGCACCGCCCACAGGCCGAGCACCGTCAGCGGGACGGCCAGGGCCGCACCGTCGAAGTAGACCACGCTGCGCACCAGTTCGAGCGCCGACCGGGTGGGCAGCACGTAGCCGAGCGCCGCGTACCAGGGCTCGATGAACGCGGCGCCGAACGGCCCGCCGCTGGCCGGCAGGCCGATCGGGATGAACAGCACGGCCGCCGCGATCACGCCGCGCGGCCCGAAGCGGCGCATCAGGCCGTTCACCGCCACCGAGACCAGGAAGATCACCGCGCTGGAGGCGGCCAGGAGCCCGAGCGGGGCGCCGGTGAGCGCGCCGAGCAGGCCGTCGACGACCCAGGTGAGCGCCAGGCCGCCGGTCACCGCGCCGAGCGCGAGCACCGCCAGCCGCAGCCCCCGGTGCATCATCGGCTGCATCCGCATGGTGAGCACGGTCGTCGCCAGCGCGGTCAGCAGCAGGCCCAGCACGTAGAACATGCCGGACACACCGGAGGAGTCGCCCTCGGCCAGCGGCCGCACGTCCTCGACCGCGAGCTGCCGTCCGGCGGCGCGCTGCATCAGGGCGGTGAAGTGCGGGGCCGCCGTGTCGCCGCCCGCGCTGGCCACCAGCAGGCGGCCCTCGCCCGCCAGGTAGGCGGCCTCGACCTCGCGCCGGAGCACCGCCGCCCGCGCGCCGGCCGCGTCGGCGTACGGGCGCGCGTCCACGGCCCCGCCCGCGGCCTGCTCCAGCCGGGCGGCGTCGGGGCCCACCACGGCGAGCGGCACCCCGTGCGGAACCGGGTGGTGCAGCGCTCCGACGAACGAACCGATGATCACGACGCCGACGACCGCGGACACCAGGTAGGCGACCGCGACTCGAACAGCGGGATTCTTCATGACGCTCCTCAGTTGTCCACCCGGTTCAGGTCCTGGTGGCGGCCCGCACGACCGGCGCCGCCGCCTTCACCTTGCCGGTTAGAGCGCGCGCTAAGTCAAGGCGTCGGACTCGGATCTGGCCCGCGAATGTTCCAGGAAGTTGAACGTCATCACCACCAGCACCAGAGCGGCCACGGACAGCAGCGCCGGCGCCTGCAACGAGACCGGGATGATCGCCAGGATGGCCACGGGCATGGCGAGCTGCGGCCCCGACCACTTGGCGAAGATGTGCCAGCGGGCGTAGCAGAACGTCGCGAAGTACAGGGCGCAGCCGCCGAACAGCAGCGCGGTCACGGGGGCGGCGAAGACCTGGCCCGGATGGGAGACGACCTCGGCCATGCCCACCGCCATCGCCATGATCGACCCGATGAAGGCCAGGTGGCCGTAGGAGAAGACGCGCCGGATCAGGTCGGTGCGGATCACGGCCTCGTCCAGGGCCTTGGGCAGCGACTCGGCGGCGAAGATGAAGTACACCCACCACAGCGCGCAGGCCAGCACGAACGTCGCGGCGACCGCGCTGATCGAGCCCACGGCGAGCGGGCGCGCCGCCGACGCCTGCGCGCCGATGGCCAGGATCGGCTCGCCCATCGCGATGATCAGCAACAGGCCGAACCGCTCGGGTAAGTGATGGGGGTGGAAGTTGACCCGCACCAGGTGGCTGCGGGTCAGCACCGGCGCGGCCAGGTCGATGGCGGCGGCCGCGGCCCAGACCCACACCCGGGTGCCGCTGTCCAGCAGGCCCCCGGCCAGCAGCAGCGGCCCGGTCACGCACACCGAGAGCGTGAAGGGGTTGACCAGCTCGAACGGCCGGCCGCGGAAGTACAGGGCGGCCAGCAGCGAGCGCTGGGCGAAGTAGGCGGCGCCGAACATCAGGCCGCGCTCCTCGTAGGCGAGGGGGTGGCCAGCGCCATGAACAGGCCGCACAGGCTGAGCGCCAGGATGCCCAGCCGGTCGGGGGTGTTGTTGACGTCGCGGGTGTTGGCGTGCACCGCCATGCCCACCCAGGCCCAGTACGTCGGCACCAGCACGACGACGGCCTGCCCCACGCTGCCCCAGCCGTGGCCGCGGTGGAGCAGGTCGGACAGCTGGGTGACGGCGAACACGAAGACCAGGTCGAAGAAGAGCTCGACCCAGGTGACTTGCTTGTCTGCTTTCGGTTTCATCGAGCGGTGTGACTCCTCGTGCGTCGTGCGGGTGCTCACGCGGGCAGCAGCGCCGGCTCGTCGCCGGCGGCCAGCCGCCAGCGCACGTCGTAGGCGTAGGCGGCCGAGGCCAGCGTGACGTGGTGGTGCCAGCCGTGGAAGGAACGGCCCTCGTAGTCGAACAGCCCGAAGCCCCCGGCCAGCTCGCCGATGGCGTGGGCGGCCCGCCAGCGGGACTTGGCCAGCGCGACCAGCTCCTGCGCCGGCACGGACATGTTCGTCAGCCAGAACGCGCGCGGCCGCGGCCGGCCGAGCGGCCACTCCACCAGCAGCCTGCGCGAGCGCGCCTGCTCGTCGGAGACCGGCAGGAGGACGAACTGCGAACGCAGCGACCGCCCCCGCGGCCCCTCCCACCAGGCCACCGTGCGCCGCTCCAGCCCGGCCGCGGCCTGCGCCGCCTCGGCCAGCGCGACGCGGGCCCGCGGGCCGCCCCCGCGCACCACGCTCATCGAGGCCCTGACCCGGTGGCGGGCGTCGACCTCGACGACGTAGTCGAGGCCGCGGTCCTCCAGGCCGCGCAGCAGGTCGGCGACGCCTCGGACGTGGGTGAGGTCGGCGACCAGCGGCGCGACGGGCGTGCCCCAGTCGAGCGTCAGGTCGTCGACCAGGTCGATCACGTGCTCGCCGAAGGGCCGGTGCCGTTCCTGGTCGGGCACGTGCGCCCGGGCCCGCCGGTCGTGGTCGGCCTCCCACGACTGCGGCAGGCACAGCCGCCAGTTGACCGGCACGGCCGCCTCGCCCGAGCTCATCAGCACGGCCGCGCCCACCTGGCAGTTGACCGTGCGGCCGAGGCCGCGCACGTACTGGCGCTCGACGCCCGCCGACCAGCGGCCGTGCTTGGTGAAGGCCACCTCCTCCACCAGCCACGCGGCCGGGGGCGCGCCGGCCGCCAGCACGTCGGCGACGGTGCGGCGGACCGGGCGCGGGTCCCAGCGGCTCTGGTTGACGAACTGCTGCAGCGACTGGCCGTTGTGCGGACCGCCCACCTCGTCGGCGATGCGCTGGATGGACTTGCGCCCGCCCGCGTGCAGCAGCCCCAGCACGTACGACTCGGCCGCGCTACGCTGGTCGGAGCGCGGCAGCGAACCGAATATCGTACCGAAGAATTCTGCGAACTCTTCGCGCTCGTTCACCGCGAGTTCTCTCATGACCGCCCCTCACCTGCATTAGAGAAGATCCGTAATGGCGAACGCGGTCAGGATCGCAGTTAAGTTTTGGTTCGCACAAGAGAGTAACACCAAGGTGGCAGCGGGGCTGTCCGGGAGTATTAAAGGGAGTACTCCCGGAGGCATCTACCGGGTGCTCATCGATAACCCGGTATTACATCACACGTGCCCTCAGTCAGGTGTGCGGGTAATGGACTTGCCGCCCGATGAGTCTGGAGTGCACTCTTGCATCCACCGGAATCATGTGATCATATGATGCGGGGATCTGCGCCGGTGACTGAGTAAGGCGACACACACTACGGGGGATGACCAGTGCAGTGCAACATCCAGCCCACGGTTGTGATAGCCGAACGGATCGAGGCCCATAAGGCTGCGATCTTGGCACAGCTGTGCGGCGAAATTGAAGAATCAACTTCCGGAGCCGCTCCGGGCGAGTGCGCGGAGTTGGCGGAAGAGCTCCTCGACCTGATGGTGGCCCGGCTCAAGGCCAGTACGGACCGCTCTTCCGGAGCCCTGGCCGGGGCAATGGACGGCGGTCGCGGCGACGCCCGGGAATGGCGGCGAATTTCCCGCGACCTGCACGACCGGGTGGGCCACGAGATCAGCGTGGCGAGCCGGCAGCTGGAGCTCGCCGAAATCGGTCACGCACGCGGTACGGACGGTTTCCCGGTGCATGTGAAGGAGGCGAAGGCCGCGCTGCTCCGAGCCCACCAGGAAATCCGCGACGTCATATCCGACCTGCGCGTTCACGCCCATTGGCCGGGAATGGAGCAAGCGCTGGTACGGCTGATGACCACCATTGTGGACCCTCGGCTGGAGCATCGAATCACCCTTATCGGCGATGTCGACGGCCTACCTCCGCGTATTCGGGACGAGTTATTCCTGATATTACGCGAAGCCATTACCAACAGCATCTCCCACGCGGGCGCCGACCTGCTCGAAGTGTGCGTCAAGATTGCGCACGACCGGATCACAGCAATTGTGCGGGACAACGGCCGGGGTTTCTCGGGCTGGCGCGCGAAACATGGGAACGGCCTGACCTCCATGCGCGAGCGCGGGGTCGCCATGGGCGGCCTGGTGACCATAGAGAGCTCCCCCGGGAAGGGCACCGAGGTCGTCTTCCGTGCCCCTGTCCGGGCTGTCCGGGACGAGCGGCCGAAGGAAACATCGGATGCAAAGAGAAGGCAGCATTGACGTCCTCATCGCCGACGACCACACGATCCTGCGGGAGACGCTCAAGCAGACGCTGGAGCTCGAACCCGACCTTCGTGTCGTCGCCACCGCGGGGGACGCGCGCGCGGCGGTGAAGTCGGCCGAGGCGCTGCGGCCGGACGTCGTGGTGCTCGACGTGGAGATGCCCGGCGACGGCGTCGTGCGCACCACCACCCACATCCACCGGGTCTCGCCCCGGTCCCGCGTCATCGTGCTGAGCATGTACGACGACCCGGTGCTGGTGCAGGAGCTCATCGCCCACGGCGTGCGCGGCTACCTGCTCAAGAGCGTCGGCCGGGAGGAGCTGGTGCAGGCCATCCGCGGCGTCTGCGCGGACGCCGAGCGCGTGGTCCTGTCGGTCTCGCGCGAGAGCCTGATGATGGCCGGCCGGCCGCGCGCCGGCAAGCTGTCCGAGCGGGAGCTGAGCGTGCTGTCCCTGGCCGCCCAGGGCCTCAGCAACGCCCAGATCGCCACCCGGCTGATGATCGCCGAAGGCACGGTCAAGCGTCACCTGCGCAACATCTTCACCAAGCTCGACGCCACCTCCCGCCTCGACGCGGTGAACAAGGCCATGGCCGCCTCACTGCTGACGCTCTGACGCCTCCTCCCCGGGGACCAGCCAGAGCGTCGCCAGCGGCGGCAGCAGCACCTCGGCGACCGCACCCCCGTCCGAGCTCGTGCCCGTGACCGAGCCCAGGTTGCCGAGGTTCCCGCCGCCGTAACAGGCGGCGTCGGTGTTGAGCACCTCGTGCCAGCGCCCGCCGGAGGGCAGCGCCAGCCGGTGCCCGTGACGCGGCACCGGCGACAGGTTGCTCACGCACACCAGCGGCGCCCCCCACCGGTCCCAGCGCACGAAGGAGTAGACGCTGGAACCGGCGTCGTCGGCGTCGATCCAGCTGAAGCCGCCGGGGGAGCAGTCCAGCCGCCACAGCGCCGGGGTGGCGGCGTAGCGCCGGTTCAGGTCCCTGACCAGGTCGCGCACGCCCTTGTGCCGCGGGTCGCGCAGCAGCGCCCAGTCCAGCTCGCGATCATGGGACCACTCGCTCCGCTGCGCGAACTCCTGGCCCATGAACAGCAGCTTCTTGCCCGGATGCGCCCACATGAAGGCCAGGTACGCGCGCAGGTTCGCCAGCCGCTGCCACTCGTCGCCCGGCATCTTCCCGGCCAGCGAGCCCTTGCCGTGCACCAGCTCGTCGTGGCTGAGCGGCAGCACGAAGTCCTCCGCGTACGCGTACGTCAGCCCGAACGTCAGCGCGTGATGGTGGTACGGCCGGTGCACCGGGTCGCGCCGCATGTAGCCGAGCGTGTCGTGCATCCAGCCCATGTTCCACTTGAAGTCGAACCCCAGCCCGCCGGCGGCCGTCGGCCGGGTCACCCCCTCCCACGCCGTGGACTCCTCGGCGATCGTCAGCACCCCGGGGCAACGCCGGTGGACGGTGTCGTTCAGCTCCCGCAGGAACGCGATCGCCTCCAGGTGCTCCCTGCCGCCGTGCGCGTTGGGCCGCCAGGCGCCGTCCGGGCGGGAGTAGTCCAGGTACAACATCGAGGCGACGGCGTCCACGCGCAGGGCGTCGACGTGGAACTCCTCGCACCAGTAGAGGGCGTTGGCGATGAGGAAGTTGCGCACCTCCGGGCGGCCCAGGTCGAAGGTGAGCGTGCCCCAGTCGGGATGCTCGCCGCGCAGCGGGTCGGGGTGCTCGTACAGGGGGCCGCCGTCGAAGCGGGCCAGCGCCCAGTCGTCGCGCGGGAAGTGCGCCGGCACCCAGTCGAGTATCACCCCGATCCCGGCCAGGTGCAGCGCCTCGACCAGGGCGCGGAAGTCGTCGGGGGTGCCGTAGCGGGAGCTCGGCGCGTAGTAGGAGGAGATCTGGTAGCCCCAGGAGCCGCCGAAGGGATGCTCGGCCACCGGCATGAGCTCCACGTGGGTGAAGCCCATGCCGCGCAGGTACCCGGGCAGCTGCTCGGCCAGGTCGCGGTAGGTCAGGCCGCGGCGCCAGGAGCCCAGGTGCAGCTCGTACACGCTCATGGGCGCCTCGCGGGCCGGGCCGTCGCCGCGGGCCGCCAGCCACGCGCCGTCGCGCCAGCGGTGCCGCGAGGTGAACACCACCGACGCGGTGCGCGGCGGGTGCTCGGCCGCCAGGGCCAGCGGGTCGGCCTTGCGCCGGGCACGGCCGTCCGCGCCGGTGATCTCGTACATGTACCGGCAGCCGTCGCCGGCCCCGGGCACGAACAGCTCCCACAGGCCGCCGCCGGGCGCCCGGCGCAGCGCGTGCCCGGCGCCGTCCCAGCCGTTAAGGTCGCCCACCAGCCGCACCTCGCGCGCGCCCGGCGCCCACACCGCGAACGAGACGCCAGCCACGCCGCCCACCGTCCGGGTGCGCCCGCCCAGCGCCCGCCACAGCTCCTCGTGCCTGCCCTCGCCGATGAGGTGCAGGTCCAGCTCGCCCAGCACGGACGGGACACCGCCGGTCAGGACGTCCATCACCGCTCCACCGTCAGGATGTGCGCCGGCTGCCTGGACGGGTCCAGCCGCACGAAGTTGCGCGCCCCCCACTGGTAGACCTCGCCGGTCAGCTCGTCGCGCACCCGGAAGGACGGCCCGAGGTCGGGCAGGTCCAGCGTCACCGTGGCCTGCCGCACGTGGTGCGGATCGAGGTTGACCACGACGATCACGGTGTCCTCGCCCGCCTGCTTGGCGAAGCAGAGCACGGCGTCGTCGTCGGCGTGCTGGAAACGCAGGTTGCGCAGCAGGCGCAGGGCCGGATGGCGGCGGCGGACCCGGTTCAGCGTGGCCAGGAAGGGCGCCAGCGTGCCGCCCGCCGACCAGTCGCGCGGCCGGTACTGGTACTTCTCCGAGTCCTTGTACTCCTCGCTGCCCGGCGCGGCCGGCTCGCGCTCGCACAGCTCGAACCCGGCGTACACGCCCCACGTGGGAGAGGCCGTCGCGGCCAGCGCGGCCCGCACCCGGAACGCGGCGGGGCCGCCCTCCTGGAGGTAGGCGTGCAGGATGTCGGGCGTGTTGACGAACAGGTTCGGCCGCATGTACGCCGCCGCCTCCCCGGCCAGCTCGCCCAGGTAGCTCTCCAGCTCCGGCTTGGCGTTGCGCCAGGTGAAGTAGGTGTAGGACTGCTGGAAGCCGACGGCGGCCAGCGTGTGCATGATCGCCGGGCGGGTGAACGCCTCGGCCAGGAAGACGACGTCCGGGTCGGTGCGGTTGATCTCGGCGATCAGGCGTTCCCAGAAGAACACCGGCTTGGTGTGCGGGTTGTCCACCCGGAAGATCCGCACCCCGTGGCCCATCCAGTGGCGCAGCACCCGCAGCGACTCGGCCAGGATGCCGCCGGGATCGGCGTCGAAGGAGATCGGGTAGATGTCCTGGTACTTCTTGGGCGGGTTCTCGGCGTAGGCGATGCTGCCGTCGGGCCGGTGCTCGAACCACCGCGGGTGCTCCCGTACCCACGGGTGGTCGGGCGAGCACTGCAACGCGAAGTCCAGCGCCACCTCCAGGCCCAGCTCGCCGGCCCTGGCCACGAAGAAGTCGAAGTCGTCGATCGTCCCCAGGTCGGGATGGACGGCGTCGTGCCCGCCGGCGGCCGAGCCGATCGCCCACGGCGAGCCGGGGTCGTGCGGCCCGGCGATCGGCGAGTTGCCCGGCCCCTTGCGGTTGGTCCGGCCGATCGGGTGGATCGGCGGCAGGTAGACCACGTCGAAGCCCATCGCCGCGACGGCGGGCAGCCGCTCGGCCGCGGTCCGGAAGGTGCCCGAGCGCGGCGGGTGACACCCCGTGGGGTCCACCACGGCGCCCTCGGAGCGGGGGAAGAACTCGTACCAGGCCCCGTACAGCGCCCGTTCGCGCTCCACCAGCAGCGGCAGGTCCTCCCCGGCCGTCACGTGGTCGCGCAGCGGCCGGCGGGCCAGCGTCCGCAGCACCGGCTCGGCCAGCGCGATCGCCAGCCGCGCCTCGGGGTCCAGCTCGCCGTCGCGCAGCGTCGCGGCGGCCACGCGCAGCAGCCGGGCGTCGGCGGGCGGCACCTCGGGCTGGGCGGCGGCCCTGGTCAGCAGCCGGGCGCCCGCCTCCATCGTCACGGCCACGTCGATCGCGGCGGGGATCTTCACCTCGGCCACGTGCAGCCAGGTCGCCACGGGATCGCTCCACGCCTCCACCCGGAACGTCCACTCGCCCTCCCGGTGGGCGGCCACCTCGGCCGCGTACCGGTCGGAGCCCTGGGACACGGCCGCCATCGGGATCCAGGCGGCCTGCTTGCCGTCGGGGTCGGTGAGCACGACGTTCGCGCCCACCACGCCGTGCCCCTCCCTGAACAGGGTCGCCGACACCTCGAACGGCTCGCCCGGCACCGCGCGCGCGGGCCGGCACCCGCCCGCCACGACGGGCCGGACGCCGACGACGGGCACGCGCCCCGCGGCGATCTCGGAGATCTCGGTCAACACCAGCGTCTCAGTCATGTGTCACGCGTCCTGCAGGTCGGCGATGGTCTCGAACGAGGTGCCGGCGGCGGCCTCGCAGTGCGCCGGCACGGTCAGCCCCGGGTACACCGTCACCCCGGACAGCCGCACGCCGGCCTGAACCGTCACTCCGTTGCCCAGCGCGCTGTAGCCGCTCAGCACGGTCACGCAGTCCACGAACGACTCCACCGTGACCATCGTCCCCACGTGCGTGTCGGTGAGCCGCGCCCAGGGCCCGATGATCGCGCCGTCCAGGCAGGCCACCCGCTGCAGCCGGCACCCGGTGTGCAGGTCGACGCCGTCGCCGATCGCGGAGTCGGAGACGACCACGCCGGGGCCGATCTCGACGTCCCGGCCGATGTGCACGTTCGGCCCGATCCTGACCAGGCCCGCGCTGATCTTCTCGGCCAGCGTCATGCCCGACGTCGCGTCCCGCTGGCGCAGCGAGGACTCGTGGATGCGCACGTTGCCGGGGTAGGCCCGCAGCATGCCCTTGAGCACGTGCGGGTAGCCGCCGCTCAGCGCGTCGGTCAGCGTGTCGAGATAGTCGCGCAGGTTGCCCAGGTCGCCCAGCTTGGCGATGGGCGCGATGCCGACCCGGTGCCCGGCCTCCACCAGCCACGGGAGCAGGTCGTGCCCCCAGTCGAGCCGGTGGCGGGCCAGCTCGGCCAGCGCCGGCTCCCCGGCCAGCTTCCGCAGCCGCCCGCAGTCGACCAGGTAGAGCCCGGCGTTGACGGGCACCCGGGCCGGGTCGGCGGCCAGGGCGTGCACCTCGGCCAGCGGTGGTTTCTCCACGAAACGCCGGATCTGCCCGGAGGCGTCCGTGACCATCGTGCCGTACTTGCCCGCCACCTCCTCGGCCGGCCGCTCGACCACGGCCACGGTGACCACCGCGTCGCTGTCGCGGTGGCGGCGGACCAGCTCCTCCAGGTCGAACTCGAACAGCGAGTCGGTCGGGAAGACCAGCGCCAGCCCGTCGAGCTCCCAGTAGTCCAGGCTGCTCAGCGTCGCCTCGCCGGAACCGGTGTTGGTCCAGTCCATCCGTGGCCGCGAGTAGCGCACGTGCACGCCCAGCCCCTCGCCGTGCCCGAGCACGTCCTTGGCCTGGTAACGGTTCTCCCGGCCGTTGGCGATCAGGTAGAAGTCGCTGACCCCCTGGTCGCGCAGGGCCATGATCTGCCATTCGATGACCGGCCGTCCGGCGAAGCAGACCGTGGCCTTGCTCCGCAGGTGGCCGGGGGCCTCCAGGGTGAGCGGCCGGGCCCTGAGACCCTGTCCGCCCGCCAATGCGATTCCGGCGATCTCATTCATTGTCCGTACTTCCCCGTGGGTGTCCTACGTAGAGCGATCATGGTGATGTCGTCGAACTGCTCGGCGGACCCGATGTGCGCGCTGATCTCCCGTTCGAGCCTGTCCAGCAGGTCGTCCGCCCCCGTGGCGGGCTGCGAGACGAGGGTCAGCATGAGCTCCTCGCTGAAGAAGCGGCCGGACTCGTCCCTGGCCTCGGGCACGCCGTCGGTGTAGGCGAACAGCAGGTCCCCCTGGTCCAGGTGGGCCCTGCCGACCTCGAAGACGGAGTCGGGCACCAGCCCCAGCGCCGGCCCGGTGGGACGCAGCAGGGTGTGGCCGCCGCCCGCGTGGCGGATGATGGGCGGGTTGTGCCCGCAGTTGATGTAGACCAGCGCGCCGGTGACCGGGTCGAGCACGCCGAAGAACAGCGTGGCGAAGTAGCCCTGGCGCAGGTGGTTGGCGGTCAGGTAGTCGTTGGTCGCGATCACCGCGCGCAGCAGCGGCGTGGTGTCGTCCTGGTCGAGGTCGGCCTCGCCGGTCCCCACGTGCGCGGCCGTGTGCCGCAGCAGGGTCCTGATCAGGGCCATGAACAGGGCGGCGCCGACGCCCTTGTCGCACACGTCGGCCACCACCAGCCCGATCCGCGAACCGCCCAGCAGCTCCAGGGCGTCGTAGAAGTCCCCCGCGACCTCCCTGGCCGGCTGGAACCGGACGGTGAGCTGCCAGCCCGCGCGGGCCGGCAGCGCGTCGGGCAGGAAGCCCGCCTGGATCTCCCGCCCGATCTGCAGCTCGCGCTCGTACTTCAGCAGCGCCTCCTCCTCGGCGCCCGGGAAGCGGCCGAACACCTGGCCCGCCCGCAACCTGCGGTGCAGCAGCTCCGGCACGAAGGGCGGGACGATGTAGTCCAGCCCGGCCAGCACGTGCGGTTCGAGCTGGCGCAGGTCGCCGTCGGTGAACGCGACCACGACGGGCGGCCGCGCGCCGGCCTGGACGACCTGCGTCACCTCACGCACGACCTCCACGTCGAGGCTCGCGTTCACCAGCAGCAGACCGGTGGGCGGAGGCGCCTCGGCCAGCAGTTGCTCGGGGGTGCGCCTGGCCACGGGAGCGCCGTCGGCGGCCAGCAGCAGGCACAGCTCTTCCGCTGCTGGTGATGGGCCACTGACGACGAGGGTCACCTCCGCATCCATCGGTACCTCCTAGACGCGGTTCATGATGATGGTCGTCTGGTTACGACCCGAGCTGTACTCGTAGCGGACCTGGTCGGCGACCGTACGGGCCAGGTAGACGCCCAGCCCGCCCGGCCGGCGCTCGCCCAGCGGCCGTTCCAGGTCGGGAACGGCCTCGTAGGCGGTCGGGTCGAACGGCGGCGCCGAGTCGGTCAGGCGCAGCCAGACCCGGCCCGGCTCCACCCCGCCGGTCAGCTCCAGCTCGCCCGGCCGGTCGCGGTGGCCGTGGGTGATGATGTTGACGATGAGCTCCTCGGCGGCCAGCCGCAGCCAGTGGGCGCGCGTGCGGGTCAGCCCGCCGAGCGCGCTCAGCGTCTGCACGTAGGCCATCAGCTCGTCCAGCGACTCGGGCTCGGCGGGGAGCCTGAGCCGCTCCATCGACTGCCTACTCGGGGATCGCATCGCTGAAGTCCACGCTGTGGTGGAAGCCGACCAGCCGGATGGTCTGCTCGATGGCGTCGTTGGCGCCGACCAGCACGATGCGCACGTCGTCGGCCAGCTTCTGCCGGGCGAACACCAGCCCGCGCAGCCCCGCCGAGGACATGTAGCTGAGCTGCGACATCTCCAGCACCAGCAGCTCGGCCGCGGCCTCGGCCGCGCGCTCCACCTCCCTCCTGAAGGTCTCGGCGGTCAGGGCGTCCAGCTCGCCCTCCAGGGTGATCAGGGCGGTGCTGCCGTCGTGGGTCAGGATCGCGTTGAACGACATGGGATCTCCTTCACGGAATTTCAGGGATGGGCGCGGCCGACCAGCGCGACCGCGGCCCGCGGGCCGACGACGATCCGCCGCTGGTCGGCCAGCGGCGGCTCCTGGCCCGGCGGGTGGACGTCGCCGGGGGCGGCGGCCGCGGTGTCGGCGAACAGGTGCCACACCGCGCCGTCCGGCAGGGCGGGCAGCTCCAGCTCCCGCGCCTGCCAGTGGGTGTTGGCGGCCAGGTACAGGTGCTCCTCGCCACCGCCGGCCGCCGGGCCGCTGCGCAGCATCGCCACCAGCGTGCTGTCCGGCGACCAGTCGGGCTCGCCGGCCCGCTCGCCGTGCCAGGACACCTGCGGCAGCCCGCCGGCGCCCTCGTCGCCGCACGGGTGGCGGCGGTCGCGCACCATCGGGTGCGCGGCGCGGAAGGCGACGCACTCGCGCACGAACCGCAGCAGGTCGCCGTTGCGCTCGGTCAGGCCCCAGTCGAACCACGACAGCGGGCCGTCGTGGCAGTAGGCGTTGTTGTTGCCCTGCTGGCTGCGGCCGACCTCGTCGCCGGCCAGGATCATCGGGATGCCCTGGCTGATCAGGAGCAGCAGCATCGCGTTCCTGGCCTGCCGCCCGCGCAGCGCCAGCACCTCGGCGTCCTGCGTCGGGCCCTCGGCGCCGCAGTTCCAGCTCTGGTTGTCGTCGTTGCCGTCGCGGTTGTCCTCGCCGTTGGCCTCGTTGTGCTTGCCGTTGTAGGCGAACAGGTCCGCCAGCGTGAACCCGTCGTGGCAGGTGACGAAGTTGACCGAGGCGAGCGTGCCGCGGGAGGCGTACAGGTCGGGCGAGCCGACCAGCCGGGTGGCCAGCTCGCCGGCCGAGCCGGGGTCGGCCTTGAGGAAGCGGCGCAGCGCGTCGCGGTAGCGGCCGTTCCACTCCGACCAGCGCTGGTACCCGGGGAAGGAGCCCACCTGGTACAGGCCGCCCGCGTCCCACGCCTCGGCGATCAGCAGGCAGTCGCGCAGCAGCGGGTCGTGGGCCAGCGTCTCGATCAGCGGCGGGTTCGCCAGCGGCGCGCCGTCCTGGCCGCGGTCCAGGATCGCGGCCAGGTCGAAGCGGAAGCCGTCGATGTGGTACTCGCCGGCCCAGTAGCGCAGGCAGTCGAGCACGTAGTCACGCACCACCGGGTGGTTGCAGTTGAAGGTGTTCCCGGTGCCGCTGAAGTTGTAGTAGTAACCCTCCGGCGTGAGCATGTAGTAGGTGCCGTTGTCCAGGCCGCGGAAGTGGATCGTCGGGCCGTTCTCGTTGCCCTCGGCCGTGTGGTTGAAGACCACGTCCAGCACCACCGCGATCCCGGCCCGGTGCAGCTCCTTGACCAGGTTCTTGAACTCGTCGGACTGCATGCCGTACCGGCCGGTGGCCGCGTAGCCGGCCTTGGGCGCGAAGAAGCCCAGCGTCGAGTAGCCCCAGTAGTTGTACAGGCGCTCGCCGGTGACCGGGTTGACCCGGCTCATGTCGAACTCGTCGAACTCGAAGACCGGCATCAGCTCCACGCAGTTCACGCCGAGCGCCTTCAGGTAGGGGATCTTCTCGATCAGCCCCGCGTACGTGCCCGGCGCCGACACCCCCGAGGACGGGTCCGCCGTGAAGCCGCGCACGTGCAGCTCGTAGACGACCAGGTCCTCCGGCGCGACGCGCAGCGGCCGGTCCTCCTCCCAGTCGAAGTCGTCGGAGACCAGCACCGACCGGTAGGGGTAGGGGTCGTCCCAGTCCACCTCGGCGCCCCACACGTCCCGGCCCGACATGACCCTGGCGTACGGGTCGGCCAGGATCCTGGCCGGGTCGAACCGGTCGCCGGGGGCCGGCGTCTCCGGGCCGGTGACGCGGTAGCCGTACTCGACGCCCTCGTGGTCGAGGCCGAACACGGTCATGGCCCACACGCCGCCGATCCGGTACTCGCCCGGGAAGGGCAGCTCGGCGAACGGCTCCCGCTCGCCGCGCCGGAACAGCACCAGCGACACCGCGCTCGCGCCGCTGGAGTAGACCGAGAAGTTCACCCCGCCGGGCACCAGCGTGGCGCCGAACGGCATCGGATGGCCCGCCCGCACCCCGAACCCGGCCAGCTCGGCCGTCGGGAAGGAGTCGATCCGGCCCGGCACGCCCTGCGTCTCGACGCTCATGTGGCCTCCTCCCGCGGCTCGGCGGCCCGGACGATCTCCAGCGCGTCCGCCACGCAGTCGGCGACGACGAAGAAGCGCAGGAACCCGGTCGCCGCCATCACCCCGCGCAGCTCGGCCGACAGGCCCACCAGGGCGATGAAGCTGTCCACGGTCCGCGCCTGCCGGTAGACCAGCAGCATCGTGCGCAGGCCCGCGCTGGACAGGTAGCTGACGCCGGTCAGGTCGAGCAGCACCGGGCGGCTGTCCGGCAGCAGCGACAGGATGCGCTCCTGCGCGGCCGGGGCCGACCTGCTGTCGAGCTGGCCGGTGAGCCCGATCACGGTGACCGGGCCGATCGTGTCCGTCGTGATCTCCATGGCCGGCACGCTCACTCCTGCACCGGGGTCAGGGTCACCTTGACGCGCAGCGCCTCGGCCGAGACCGGCAGCTCCACGGTCATCGCCACCGGGTCCAGCACCTCGTACGGCTTGCCGTCCACCTCGGCCTCGGTGAGCAGCACCCGCCCGGCCGGCAGCAGGTCGGGCGCGACGCGCAGGATGCGCTCGGCGTCCGGGCCCGGCTTGAAGTGCAGGGTGAGCGGCTGCCGCGTGACCAGCAGCCGCGTGTAGACGGTCGCCAGGAAGCACAGCTCGGAGGAGTGGTACATGCTCATCGAGTGGCTGCCCTTGAACCGCTCGGTCCCGAGCAGGTACGGCAGGCCGTTGGCCAGCACGTTGAAGTAGACCGCGCCCTCGTCGTGGTCGAGGAAGAAGGCGTTGTAGAAGCCCGCCGCCTGACGCGCCTGCTCCAGGTGGTCGTCACCGCCCAGCTCGCCGGCGACGATCAGGTACGCCAGGATCGCCTGCTCCTGCTGCCACCACGCCTTGCGGTCGTGCCAGGCGAAGCGGTGCCACTGCTGGCCCTCGGCCCGGTGCCGCTCGACGACGTCGTACCAGCCGCCGCGCTGCTGGTCGCTGCCGACCGCCGGCATGGTGCGGGCCAGGTGCTCGGCCAGGTCCCGGTAGGCGTCCTTGGGGCGGGCGCCGTGCATGCGCATGAGGTTCCAGGCGATCTTCAGGTTGTGCCCGACGACCGCGCGGTCCTGCTGCCAGCCGTGCGTCAGGTCGTGGCTCCAGTCGTCGTGGAAACGCTCGTTGACGAACGGGCTCGACGGCTCGGGGAAGTGCTCGACGATCGTGTCGAAGGTGCGCTCCAGCATCTCCAGGTGGCGCTCGTCGCCGGTGGCCAGGTAGTAGTTGATCAGGTAGGCCGGGGCGTGGTCGCCGATGGAGTTCCAGTTCTTGCGCGACTGGTTCGGCCCGAGCGACTCGTGGTGCGGGCTGAGCAGGATCGGGTCGACGTGCGAGTAGTAGCCGCCGCGCCGGTGGTCGCGGAAGAACTTCTCGAACAGCCGCAGCGTGGCGTCGACGTCGGAGGCGATGCGCTTGTCGCCGGTGACCCGGTACGTCTGCGTCGGGCCGGCCAGGGCGTAGATCTGCTCGTACATCGGGATGGCGTCGTAGTCGTCGCCGAACTCCGAGGTGAACAGCTTCTTCTCGTGCTCGCCGTCCACCTTGATGCCGTGGTACCAGTACACGACGTCGTTCTCGGGGTCCACGAAGCGCATGTGCTCGCGCAGGTAGCGGGTGCCGCGCTCGGCGACCTCCAGGTAGGCGTCGTCGCCGGTCAGCATGTACGCCGAGGCCATGCCGTACACCAGCCGCGAGATCGTGTCGGTCTCCTGCACGTGGCTGGCGGTCTTGTCGCCGCCCAGGCGCAGGATCGTCCGGTAGTCGCGGAAGTCGACCGGCCCCTGCCCGAACTGGGCGCGGCGGTAGAACGCGGCGATCTCGTCGAGCTGGTTGATCCACCAGTCGGGCTGCTCGAACCGGTACTCGCCGGCCCCGCGGCCCAGGAAGATCAGCCGCTTGGCCGAGAAGACCGGCTCCTCGCCCTCGGGGTAGAAGATCCCGTAGACGAACAGGTGGCGGCCCGGCGTCAGCATGTCGCGCACGTGGTCGCCCGCGTCCACGTACGGCTCGCCCAGGTTGCGCAGCAGCTCGGCCGAGACCTCGCCGTCCAGGCGCACCTCGACCGTACGGCCGTCGATGGTCGCCAGCCGGAAGGAGCCGGAGCCGGCGTCGAACCGTTCGACCCGCCCGGCCACGGTGTCCATGAAGGTGAAGTTCATCGTTGCTCCTACAGCGTCTCGGCGAGCTGGCCGATGATGGTGTGGGCGAACAGATGGCAGTGGTACACGCTGCGCCCGGTGATCAGGTTGCCGTCGATGACCACGTCCTGGTCCACGTACTCGGCGCCCATGTTGCGCACGTCGCCCACGAGGTTGTTGTGCGCGACGACCTTGCGCCCGCGCATCGTCTCGGGGGCGGCGGCCATCAGCCACAGGCCGTGGCAGATCACGCCCGTGATGATCGACGGCTCCTCCAGCGCGCGCCGCACGAACGCGGTGGCCGGCGCCAGCCGGTTGACGTCGTCGGTGTAGCGCAGCCGGTCCGAGACGATCCCCGAGGGCACGATCACCGCGGCGTAGGAGCGCAGCTCACGGTCGCTGATGCCCTCGAACCCGCGGTCCACGGTGAACGGCACCCGCCACTCGTGGCCGGTGAAGGTGATCGACGACTGCCCCCACAGGCGGGTCATGAAGTGCACCTCGGCGCCGGCCTCGGCGAAGCGCCGCTCGTAGTAGAAGATCTCCGGCTCGACGTAGTCGCTCTCCATCAGGACGGCGATCTTGCGGCCGTTCAGCGCCGCGCCGGCCCGTGGCTCGATGCCGCTCACAATGGCCTCCCCGGTTCGGTGACGAGGTCGATGAGGAAGGGGCCGTCGTGGCCGAGCAGCCGCTCGACGGCCTCCTCGATCTGGTCGGCCTTCTCCACCCGCAGCCCGTCCACGCCGCAGCCCCTGGCCAGGTCGGTGAACTGGAGATCGGGATAGGAGAGGTCGAAGGAGCGAGGAAAGCGGTGACCGGGGATGCCCCGGCCGCGCCAGTACTCCTCGATGTTGTTGTCCAGCAGCCGGTAGCTGTGGTTGTTGCAGATCACGAACTTGGCGGCGATGTCGTACCGGACGGCGGTGGCCAGCGCCTGGAAGGTGTACATGCTGCCGCCGTCGCCGGTGAAGCCGATCACCGTGCGGTCCGGATGGGCGAGCTTGGCGCCGATCGCTCCCGGGATGCCCACGCCGAGCGAGCCGCCGCGGGTCAGGAACCAGCTCCCCGGCCCGCGCGGCGGGAAGTAGGAGCCGATCACGCCGGAGGCGGTCAGCCCCTCGTCGAAGACGATCACGTCCTCGGGGGCCCGCGCCGCCAGCTCGCGCATGAACGTGTTGAGTATCGAGTCCTCGGCCGGCGCCGGGCGCGGCGCGGCCGTCCGCCGGGCCAGCCGCGCCGCCGCCGCCTGCTGGTCGGCCCGGCTCAGCGTGCCCTCCAGCTCCGCCGACAGCGCCGCCAGCGTGAGCCGGGGGTCGGCCACCAGGCCCAGCGTGACCGGGTGGTTCTTGGCGATCTCGTACGAGTCCAGGTCGATGTGCACGATCCGCGCGTCCTTGCCGAACGGGCTGCTCAGCGAGGGGAACACCTCGGGGAACAGGTACGTGCCCACCACCAGCACGGCGTCGGCGTCCTTGACGGCGTCCGCGCTGACCTGGCCGAACATGTGGCCGAGCTGGCCGCGGAAGAGCGGGTGCCGGCCGTCCATGTTCGCCTCGGAGAACTCCACGCCCCACACGTCCGCGCCGAGCTGCTCGGCCACCCGGGTCAGCTCCGCCTGCGCGCCGGAGACCGACACGCCGTCGCCGGCCAGGATGATCGGGGACCGGGCGCCGGACAGCAGCTCGGCGGCCCGGCGGACCAGCTCGGGGGCGGGCAGCGCGGCCGAGTGCGGCACCACCGACGGCTGGACCGGCTCGTGGTTGGGCTGGTCCAGCACGTCGAGCGGGAGCGCCACGAACACCGGGCCGCGCGGCGGCGTCATCGCCAGCTTCACCGCCCGGCGCAGCACCCGCAGCACCGAGCCCGGGTCGATCACGCGCATGGCGTGCTTGGTGACGGGCCGGGCCATGGCCACGAGATCGGCGGCCATCTGGGCGTCCATCGCGTCGTAGCCGACCCCGGCCTCACCGGCGACGACCACCAGCGGGGAGTGCCCCCGCTTGGCCTGGTACAGCATGCCGATCGCGTTGCCCAGCCCCACACCGCTGTGGAGCTGCAGGAGCGCGGGACCGCCCGTGGCGCGGGCGTAGCCGTCGGCGATGCCGGCCGCCACCGTCTCCTGCAGGGTGAGGATGTAGTGGAAGTCCTCGAAGCCCTCCAGCGCGTCGAGGAAGCCCTGCTCGACCGTCCCCGGGTTGCCGAACATGTACGTGATGCCGTCGCTGAGGAACTGCTCGATGATCGCGGTGTTGCCGTCCCTGGCCATGGCCCGCCATCACCAGCCGAAGCGGCGCAGGCCGCCCTCGAGCACTTCGACGATCTTCTGCCCGGTCAGGAACGAGTCGGGCGTGGACCGTCCGGTGACGAACGGGAAGTCCACGATGACCGAGGTCTCCCTGCCGAAGTTGCCGATGTAGCGACCCTCCGGCCCGGTGGCGTCCCGCAGGATGTACTCCAGCGGGTACGGCGGCGGCCCCATGTTGAAGTCGGGCACGCCGAGGAACCCGGTGCCGTCCTTGTAGTCGTACTCCTTGCAGTGGCCGGTGACGCGCTTGCCCCAGATGATGCTCTTGCGGTCCTCCCAGTCGCGGGCGAAGGCCAGGCAGGCCACGCCGTAGCACTCGGCCGCCACCGGCTTGCCCGCCCGCACGAACGCGAGCACGATCTCGTGCACCCGCTCGTTGTTGGCCAGGTCCACGATCGGCCCGCTGCCGCCCACGATCAGCACCGCGTCGTAGGGCACCAGCTCGGCCTCCAGCTTGGCCACCGCCCGGTGGTAGGACTCCAGCCGGCGCAGGTAGTCGGGGCTGCTGGTGTAGGGGCGCTCGGGGGCCCAGGCCGACAGGTTGAGCGGGTTGGCCAGGCGGCCCGACTCGTCCAGGTCGCGGGTCAGCTTGGCCACCTCGGGCGTGGTGACCGAGCGGCCGAGCGGCGGGTCGACGTAGTCGGGGTCCATGCTGGGCGGCAGGGCGTGCGGCTGCTTGCCGGTCGGCGTGGCGAACACGACGTCGTAGCCGCGCTCGTCGAAGGCCGACAGCGGGCCGACGAGCTCCTCCCCCCAGTAGCCGAACTCCGAGAGGATCACGAGTACACGCTTGGTCATGCCGACTCCCCAGGGATGATCCAGTTTTCCTTGCAGGTCATGGAGAACACGTGGGCCGGGTCGGCGATCGCCTCCAGCTCCGGCTTGACCCGGCGGGCGTGGTGGGCCGAGGCCAGCGCGGCGCGCAGCGCGTCCACGTCGTCGAACCAGAGCTGGTCCACGGCGTCGAAGCCGGCCTCGCCGAAGGTGTACGCGCCGTCCACGGTGTGGCAGTGCAGGTGCCTGCGCAGGCCCGGCAGCCCGGCCACCGCGGCGGCGTAGGACTCCAGGGACTGCTTGCGGTAGGTGTCCAGCGGCATGCCGGGCCGCCGCTTGATCAGCGTGGTGACCTTCACCCAGCTCTCCGGCCGCGGCTTGGGGCCGGGCACCAGCTCGTGGGCGACGGTGTCGACCACGATCGTCGACCAGAACGCCGCCCAGTTGGGCTCGTCCAGCCGGGCGCCCTGGAGGAACTCCTCACTCTGCAGCGAGGCGAGCTGCTCCTCGGCGTTGGCCAGCCAGATCTCGGCGATGCCCTGGTGCGGCAGCGCCGGCCGGCCCACGTCGCCGTCGAAGGGGATGCGGGTGTCGACCAGGTACTGCCTGATCTGCTTGATCTTGCTGGCGAACTTCACCGCGTGCACGTTGACCCAGTAGTCCTGGAACTGCTGGGCGGTGAAGCCGGGCTTGGGGGCGCCGAAGATGAACTGGTGGATCATCGCGTGGCCTCCTGTCGGGCCGGGAGGAAGTCCGCCGCGACGAACTCGGCCGCGCGCTCGCCGATCATCACGGTGGTGGTGTGGGGGTTGGCCGAGACGATCGTCGGCATGATCGAGGCGTCGGCGACGCGCAGCCCCTCGACGCCGCGCACCCGCAGCCGGGTGTCCACCACGGCGAGGCTGTCGGAGCCCATCTTGCAGGAGCCGGCGAAGTGGTAGTACGAGCCGACGTTCTCCATCACCCAGGCGCTGAGCTGCTCCCGGGTGCGCACGTCCGGGCCGGGGGCGACCTCGGTCAGCCCCCAGTCGCGCCGGAAGGCCGAGCTGGCGTAGATGTCGCGGGCGATCTGCACCATCGTCACCGTGCGCTCCAGGTCCGAGCGCTCGGCGAAGTAGTTCGCGCTGACCCGCGGGTAGGCCGTCGGGTCGGTGCCGGCCAGCCGTACGCTGCCCCGTGACAGCGGGCGGACCAGCCCCGGCAGGGTGAGCACGATCTTCGGGTCGACCAGCTCGCGCACCGGCGTGAGCGGCTGCCCGGTCTCCACCCGCTTGATGACGTTGGCGAAGAACTGGTCGCCGAACGGCGCCCGGTGCACCAGGCAGATCTCCATGTCGGGCACCGGCAGCCCCGGCTCCGACCCCCAGAACAGGCCGACCTCGGTCACCTGCCCGCGCGGGTCGGGCGCGGCCTCCTCCATGTACCCGATCGGGCCGATGACCAGCGGGTGGTCGTGGAAGTTGGCGCCCACGCCGGGCAGGTCGGCGACCACCGGGATGCCGAGCGCGGCCAGCGCCCCGGCCTCGCCGATGCCGGACAGCTGCAGCAGCTTGGGCGACTGGATCGCGCCCGCGCTGACGATCACCTCGTGCGCGGCCCTGACGGTCCGCAGCTCGCCGTCCTTGAGGTACTCCACGCCCACGCAGCGCTCGCCCTCGAACAGCAGCCGGGTGGCCAGCGCGCCCACCTCGACGCTCAGCCGCTCCAGCGCCGGCTCCAGGTAGGAGGCGCGCACCCCGCAGCGGGTGCCCTTGTCGACGTCGATGTCGACGTGGTGCCAGCTCACGCCGAAGCTGTCGGCGTTGAAGTCCTCGACCTGCGGGTAACCCAGCTCCACGCAGGCGTCGACGAACGTCTGGGAGACCGGGTTGCCCATGTCCCGGGCGTTGACGATCTTGATGGGGCCGTCGTGGCCCGCCGTGGGGTTGGTCGCGTCCCGCTGGCCCTCCAGTCGCTGGAAGTAGGGCAGGACGTCGGCGAAGGACCAGCCGGGGCAGCCGTCGTAGGCCCAGGCGTCGAAGTCCGCCGGACGGCCGCGCGTGTGGATCATGTGGTAGACGTTCGAGGTCCCGCCCAGGCCGCGGCCCGCCGCCGAGTAGACCTGGCGCCCGCCGAGCCCCGGCTGCGGCTCGCTCATGTACGCCCAGTCCAGCTCGGTCAGCAGCACCTCGTTCCACCGGCTCGGGTCCTCGACCGCGTCCGTGATCTTCGTGTCGCCCGCCTCCAGGACCAGCACGCTGGCCCCGGGCAGCTCGCTCAGCCGGGCGGCGATGACCGACCCGGCCGTGCCGCCGCCGACGACGACGAAGTCGAAGCTCTGTGTCATCTCAGCTCACCTCCGTGCCGATGCGGCGACCAGGTCGGCGGCCTTCTCGGCGATCATGATCGTGGCCGCGTTGGTGTTGCCCCGGGTGATGACCGGCATGACCGAGGCGTCGGCCACGCGCAGCCCGTCCACACCGCGCACCCGCAGGTCGGGCTCGACGACCGCCTCGCCGTCGCGGCCCATCCGGCAGGTGCCGGCCGGGTGCCAGACGGTCGAGGCGCTGGCCCGCACGTACTCGGCCAGGGCGGCCGGGCTGGTCACGCCGGGACCGGGGGCCAGCTCCCGGCCGCGCAGGGAGTCGAAGGCCGCGTCCGAGACCAGCTCCCTGGCCAGGACGACGGCCTCGGTCAGCAGCCGCAGATCGGCGGCGGCCGCCAGGTAGTTCGGGTCGACGACGGGACGCAGCGGGTCGCCGGGACGCAGCCGCACCTCGCCCCTGCTCTCCGGCTGCAGCAGGATCGGCGCGAAGGTGAACCCCGGGCCGTCCGTCTTGTACCGGTCGTCGATGAACTGCACCGGACCGAAGAAGAACTGCAGGTCCGGCCCGTCGCCGCCCAGGACGTTGGTGAACAGCCCCGCCTCGGCCAGCAGCTCGGGGAAGGGCAGCTCGCGCAGGCTCTCGTAGCCGATGCCGAACAGCACGTGGTCCTGCAGGTTGCGGCCCACGCCCGGCAGGTCGGCGACCACCTCGACGCCGTGCTCGCGCAGGTGCGCGGCCGGGCCGAGGCCCGAGCGCAGCAGCAGCGCCGGCGAGCCCAGCGCGCCGCAGGCCACGATGACCTCCTGCGCCGCCGTGGCCGTGCTCGCGCGCCCGTCCTTGACGTACTCCACGCCGGTGGCCCGGCCGCCCTCGACGGTGAGGCGGGTGGCCACGGCGCCGGTCTCCAGCGTGAGGCCGGGCTCGCCGAGCACCGGCGTCAGGAACGCCTCCGACGTGCTGGAGCGGCGGCCGTCCTTGTCGCGGGTGGACTGGTAGAAGAAGGCCAGGCCCTCCTGCCGGGGGCCGTTGTAGTCGCCCGTGCCGTCGGCGCGGCCGCGGGCGATCGCCGCCCGGACGAAGGCGCGCGAGGCGTCCGACGGCGAGCCGTAGTCGACGACCTTCAGCGGGCCGCCGCCGCCCCGGTACTCCGGCGAGCCGCCCGGGTAGTCCTCCGAGCGCCTGAAGTAGGGCAGCACCTCGTCGTAGGACCAGCCGTCGTTGCCCAGCGCGGCCCAGCCGTCGAAGTCGCGGCGGTTGCCCCGCACGTACATCATGGCGTTGACCGAGCTGCCGCCGCCCGTCAGGCGGCCCTGCGGGATGGGCACGACCCGGCCGCCCAGCTCCCGCTGCGGGGTGCTCGCGTAGTCCCAGACGAACTCCGGCGAGCCCCACATCGACGTCATCGACGGGACGTCGGTCCGGTGCACGCACTCGGCGTCGTCCGGGCCGCCGGCCTCCAGCAGCAGCACCCGGCAGCCCAGCGCGTCCAGCAGCCGCCTGGCCAGGACGCACCCGGCGCTGCCCGCGCCCACCACGATGTAGTCGTAGGCGCTCACGACGGCTCCAGCAGCCGGGCCCGCTCCAGCGCGGGCAGCAGGTCGCCGACCAGGAACTCCAGGTAGTGCTGGCCCCACATCGTCCGCCAGAGCGGGAAGGTGGCGTCGAAGGCGTCGCCGCGCAGGTCGGCCAGACGCTCCTCCAGCTCCCACACCACGCCGTTGAAGTCGGCCTCGGAGAACGGCAGCCCGTGCTCGGCCGCGGCGGCGATGACCTCCGCCTTGCTCTTGGCCTTCAGCGACTCCAGCACGTCGGCGCGCGAGCCCGCCAGGCGCAGGAACGCGATCAGGTTCGTCCCGCTCATGCGACCGGCCGCCTCTCGTCGGCCGCGAACCCGCGCAGCTCCTGCTCGCCGAACCTGGCCACCACGTGATCGAGCAGGTAGTCCAGGTAACGCCTGCCCCACATGTGCCGCCAGAGCGTGCTGCCGCCGTCGACGGACTCGCCGTCCTTGGCGACGATGACCTCGATCTCCAGGGCACCGACCACCGACACCAGCTCCTCGGCGGTGAACCGGAAGCCCTCGTCGGAGGCGTGGAACAACAATTGACTGAGATTTCTCGCGCTATACTCAGCGCGTCTTTGCGGATTCTCCCGGAGGTCGCCGAGGAATCTCACGAATTCGCTCTTCGCCATTGGCACCACCATTTCGTCCGGCGCTACGGATGAATCATGTTCAGCCGCCGGAAAACGCGTCAACGCGCCGCCCGGCGGTGACCGGGCGGTATGGAGGTAGCCGGTCCCATTCCGTCAAGTCCGAACCCGCATTCACCGGAATTCCGGCGAATGCACTTGACTTGGATCGCGCTCGAAGGGCGACAATGATCGGTATGAGTCAGAGCCTGACGATCGCGGAAGTCGCAGCCGAGACCGGCCTCAGCGCCCACGCGCTGCGCTATTACGAGAAAGCCGGCCTGATGCGGGAGACGCCGCCGCGCGGGGGGAACGGGCACCGCCGCTACACCGAACGTGATCTGGCCTGGATCCGCTTCCTGACCAGGCTGCGCGGCACCGGGATGTCCATCGCCGACGTCCGCCGCTACGCCGAGCTGGTCCGCGCCGGCGAGAGCACGGCCGCCGAGCGCAAGCAGATCCTGCTCACCCACCGCGAGGAGGTGGCCAAGCGCATCGACCAGCTCAAGGACGACCTGGCCGCCATCGACTACAAGATCGACATCTACGAGAAGCTCGAGGAGAAGTACCAGCTGTGACCGCGCCGCCGCGGCCGGACAGCGAGCCCGGCCAGGCCGCCTTCGGCCCCCGCTTCGTCACGGCGGTCTCCGTCGGCTCGCTGCTCAACCCGATCAACTCCTCGATCATCGCCATCGCGCTCGTGCCCATCGCCCACCACTTCGGCGTGGGCGCCGACGCCACCTCCTGGCTGGTGTCGGCCCTGTACCTGGCCACCGCGATCGGCCAGCCGGTGCTGGGCCGGCTGGCCGACCGGCTCGGCCCGCGCCGCGTCTACCTGGCCGGCTTGGTCACGGTCGCGGCCGGCGGGCTGCTCGGCTACTGGGCGCCGACCCTCGGCCTGCTCGTGGCCGCCCGCGTGGTGATCGGCCTCGGCACCTCGGCCGCCTACCCGGCCGCCATGAGCATGGTCCGCCGCAGGTCGCAGCGGTCCGGCGGCGCCGCGCCCGCCTCGGTGATGGGCGCGCTGGCCATGGCCGGGCAGGTCAGCATGGTGCTCGGGCCGCCGCTCGGCGGGCTGCTCGACGCGCTCGGCGGCTGGCGCTGGATCTTCCTGGTCAACCTGCCGATGGCCGTGGCCGGGGTGGTCTCGGCGCTGCTGTGGCTGCCGCGCGACGAGCCGTACGAGCGCTCCGGCGCAGGCGGCGGCGGCAGCCTGCGCGACCTGGCCGGCAACCGGCCGCTGCTGGTCACCTACCTGCGCAACGCGGTGACCTTCATGGCCACCTACGGCTTCCTGTACGGCTGGACGCAGTGGCTGGAGCAGGGCAGAGGACTGACGGCGGCGATCGCCGGGCTGCTGCTGATGCCCACCTCGGCCGTAGGGGCGGTGGTCTCAGGGCTGGCCGCGCGGGCCGACGGCACGTCGGGCAGGGCACGCTGGATGTTGCCGGCTGGCGCCGCGGCCCTGCTGGCGGGCTGCGCCTGGCTGCCGGCGCTCGACGGCGGCGCGTCCATCCTGTCGTTGTGCCTGCTCAGCATGGTCTTCGGAGTGCAGAACGGGCTGAACATCGTGGGCAACCAGGCCGCCATGTACGCCCAGGCGCCGCCCGGCCAGATCGGCATGGCCGCCGGCCTGCTGCGCACCTCGCAGTACGCCGGGGCCATCTGCTCGGCGGTGCTCATCAGCGTGACCTACGGCGAGCGCGCCACCGACGAGGGGCTGCACCGGCTGGGCGTGGTCCTGACGGTCACCTCGGCGCTGCTGCTGGCCGGCACGCTCGTCACGGCGATCCGCGCGGGCGGTGCGGCCCGCGCGGATCGCCCGGATCGCGCCGGCGGCGGGCGCGCGTGAGCGGGGAGGGGCCTGCCGCCCCTCCCCGCTCACGGGTCCGCGCCGCCCGCTCAGCGGGGGCTGATCAGCTCACTGATCGCGAACCCGGTCAGATTGGTCACGTTGGCGCCGCCCACCGACAGGATCGTGGACGTGCCGGGCACGCGGTCCACCGCGTACGCGCCCGCGTACCCGGCCGACGGGCGGGCCGGGCCGCTGACCCGGGTCCACGAGGTGCCGTCGAAGTAGAGGTAGGCGGGTGAGGTGGTGCCGCCGCCGGTCGGGATGACCAGGTGGCCCGCGCCGTCGCCGCTGATGCTGGCCGAGCCGTTGCCCGGGTCGCCGGGCAGCGCCGAGACGGTCCAGCGGGCGCCGTCGTAGCGGGCGATCGCCGGGGTGGCGGGCCGGTTGGGACGGGGCTGGTAGCCGCTGACCCAGATCCTGCCGGGGCCCTCGACGTACACGCCACGGGGGCTGACGCCGGGCCTGCCCAGCGAGCGCAGGGCCGTGCCGTCCCACAGGACGACGCCGTTCTCGGCGGCGAAGACGATCTGGTCGCCGCCGTCGACGGCGCGCAGCAGGCCCAGGTTCTCGGTGCGCGGGTAGACGGTCCAGGAGCCCTGGCGCAGGCGCAGGATGTCGGTGCCGCCGGTGTTCTTGTACCTGATCGACCAGAGCGAGCCGTCCTTGGTGGCGGCGATCGGGCCGGTCCACTCGTCGCCGGGCAGCGGGGGCGTCCAGCCGGGCGGTGGCGGGATCTCCGACCAGGCCGAGCCGTTCCAGTACGCCGAGCGCGGCCAGGAGACGTCGGCGATGCTCTTGCTGCCGGTCACGTAGATCTGGTCCGGCGCGACGGCCGCGACGCAGCACGGGCTCGGCACGTCGTACCCGGCGGTGAGCGGCAGCCTGCTCCAGGACGAGCCGTCCCAGCGCAGCACGGAGGTGTCCGGCGAGCCGTCGTAGCCGCGCCAGCCGACGGCGTAGGCATGGGAGGCGTCCAGCACGTCGACGTTCCAGAGGGTGGTGGGGTCGCCGGGCGGGTCCACGGCCCGGAAGGACGGGGCCAGGAGCGCCTGGGCCGGCGTCGCCGCCGCCAGCGCGGCGGTGACGGCCAGGGCGGCGGCGGAGGCGCGGAGGACGCCACGCAAACGGGTCATGTCTTCTCCTGTGGGCGCGTTCCTGCGGAAAAAAGGGTCACGAAGAAGGGCCGGGACGGGCCGCGGGCACGAGAAAGCGGGCCGGTACCGACCGGCCCGCCCGGGATTGCCCGCTCAGTCGTCGGATCTGCGCCCGTCGGGGCCGATCGGGCCGAAGAACGAGCTGAAGTTGGCGGTCCCGTCGCCGAAGATGCCGCCGCGGCCCTCCACGACGCGGCCGTTCTCCCACCGCATCAGGTCCACCCCCTCCATCTGCAGGTGCTCGTAGAAGGAGGTACCGTCCGAGCCGGTGCGCTTGCGCACGGCGGTGCACCGGTTGACGTCGATGGTGTAGCCGTCCACCGGGTTGACCAGGCAGGCGATCTGCTCCATGCGCAGGGTGCCGCCGGCCAGCCGCTGCCAGGTCTTGATGAAGCCCATGAACGCGTCCAGGCCGTCGTGCCATCCGGCGTACGGGTGGTTGCCGGGGGACTGGAACCGCACGTCGGGGTGCCAGTACTCCAGCGCGCGCTCGCGGTCGCCGGACCGCAGCGCCTGGTGTGCCGCCGCCAGTCGCTCAGCCGTCAGATCCGACATCGCTCTCCTCTCACTGCATCGGGTGCTACTGCATCGGGTGCTTGGCGAGGAAGGCCGAGACGCCTTCGCCGACCGCTCTCGGGTTCATGATCTGCAGGCCGTGGGTGGCGCCGACGATGCCGCAGCGCTCGGCCTGGGGCAGCCAGTTCATGAGGAAGTGCTGCGCCTCGCGGAAGCCGGGCATGGCCGCCTCGCTGTCCAGGCCCATCACGGCCAGCACCGGCATCTGCGGCTTGTCCGGCACGAGCTGGTCGGCCTTGGACATGCGGAAGCCCCAGCCGCCCAGCGCCGGGAAGTCGACCTTGAACGTGACGTCCGCGCACTCCTCGACCCGCTCCCACACGTCGAGGGGGCAGGTCATGTCCACGGAGCCGAGGTAGCTCGGGCCGCAGACGGCGGCCATGAAGTCGCAGGCGGCGGTGAGCTTGTCGCCCTTCTGCACCAGCTCGATGGCCGTCATCACGGCGTCGTTGTTGGCCTTCTCGGCCTCGGCGCCCTCACGCGGCAGGTACGGCTCCAGCAGCACCGCCGAGTGCGTGCGCTCGGGGTAGGAGAGCATGAACTGGAAGCCGATCACCCCGCCGAAGGAGTACGACATGACGTGCGCCTTGTCGATGCCGAGGTGGTCGAGGAGCTGCTTGGCGTGCTCGGCGCCCTCCTCGATGCTGAGGCTGTCCTTCTCCAGCGTGCTGCCGTTGTAACCGGCGCGGTAATAGCTGATGAACTGGTACTTGTCCAGCAGCTCCGGGTTGTACTTCAGGAGCGGCGTGATGAGACCGTCCGAAATGGAGGTGCAGTGGATGCACAGGACGGGCTCGCCACGCCCCACGACCGTGTAACGAAGTTCCGCGTTGCTGACCTTGACTCGCTTGTCGTGGTCGAGTTTCCAGTCTCGACCGGCGTACAAAGCATTCGCGCTCATGCCATTCCTCTCACGCGATCACTCGACCGTTTCTCGTGCCCGCTTGGCCATACTCAAGAATGGTTGCCATGGGCCATGGAGACGGTCAACGAGAGAGCCCGCGCCGGAGTATTCACCGCGAAATACGCCGGGGAACTCTGTCAAGTCGGCACGCGTGGGAAGGGACCTGCGGTCAGGGGAAGGACAGCTCGTACTCGACCTGCTCGACGGGGTTGCCGTCGCCGTAGTCGTGGGTGCGGGCGGCGCCGGACTCGGTGAAGCCGCTCTTGGCGTAGAACCGGCGCGCCTGCGGCGTGTCGCGCAGCGTCCACAGGTGCACCCGGGTGAAGCCCTCGTCGCGGATGCGGCGCAGGGTGTCGGTCATCAGCGCGGCGGCCACGCCCGTGCCCCAGCCGTCGGGATGGCCGTAGAAGCCGAAGATCTCCGCCGCGCCCGCCCTGGACGGCGAGGGCCCGAAGTAGGAGAAGGCCAGCCGGCGCCCGTCGAGCGCGGCCAGCACCAGGCCCACCCGGGTCTCGGCGAGCACGTCGTGCCATTTGCCGCGCCGGTGGCGCACGGCCTGGTCGAAGAAGGCGGGGGAGAAGAAGCCGGCGTAGGCGGCCTTCCAGGATTCGGCGTGGATCTCTCCCAGCGTCTCACCGTCGCCCGGCGAGGCTGGGAACACTGTGAAAATTCCGGTCACAAGATCACACTAGTCGAGAGGTTCCGCGGGTGTCCGGCGGCGGAGCGCGGGCACGTACGGGTATGCACGCACGCGGGGCGGCGCTCGGCGCGTCCGCCGCCGCACGAGGCGTTCGAGGAGGTGCGGGCGGAGAAGCTGCGCGAGACGGCCGTCCGGGCGTGGCGGCCGGGTCGGTCGATCATGCGATCCCGGCCGCCGTGCCGCGGCCGGAGGTCATCCGTAGCGCGGGAGCGCGGAATGGAGGCTCGATGAGGTGGCTGGCTCGCGGGGAGGGGCAACTCCCGGCGGGGGAGGACCGGACGGGCGACGGGCGGCCCGCCGAGCACCCGCTCGCCCGCTGGACCGTCGGTCAGGCCCTGCACCTGGTCTGTCCCGGCCCCGCCGGTGACCCCGACGTGCGGCGGCGTCCCGACGGCGCGGCGCAGGCGTGGCGGGACGGCCGCCCGCTGCCGGTGGGCATCTCGATCACCAGCCGCGCCGGATGGGCGGTGTGCCTGCTCGGCCTGGAGCCGGGGGCCGTCGGCTGCGACCTGCAACTGGTCGAGCCGCGCGGCCCGGGGTTCGTCGCCGACCGGTTCACCCGCCAGGAGCAGCGCATCGCCGGCGACGACCCGCTGCTGGGCAGCCTGCTGTGGTCGGCCAAGGAGAGCGCGGCGCAGGTGCTGCGCCGCGCCGAGAGCCGGGCGCTGGAGGTGTCGCTGGGCTGCGGCCGGCCCTCCGACGGGTGGAGCGGGCTGACCGTGCGCGCGGGCGGGCGCGGGGTGGCGCACGGGTGGTGGCGCCGGTTCGGGCCGCTCGTGCTGACCGTGGCGGCCGACCGTCCCACGCCGCCGCCGCGCGGGCTGGAGGAGCCGTCGGCGCTGGCCTCGGCGTCGGTGCTGGGGTCGGGTCAGCCCGTTGTCCCGTCGCCGGCCGAGTCGTACGCCGGGTGCGCCTCGCGGGCCGGCTGACCCGCCGCGGCGCTCAGGCCGGGCCCGGCGTCTGCGACCGGTAGGAGTGGCCGAGCTCCGGGCCGAGGCCGAAGTAGTGACGGAAGTTGTACAGCAGCGGGCTCCACGCGGACGGGTCCACGTGGTGGGTGCCGGGGACGACGATCCGCGGGTCGGCGTGCACCCTGCGCACGACGGCCTCGACGATGACGAAGTCCTCGGACACGTCCGGCAGGATCCGCGCGGCGGCCGCCTCCAGCTGGAGGGGGCACTCGGCCACGCGTGGCGGCCGGACGGTCTCGGAGGGCTCGGGGCGCAGGCCCGCCGCGCCGAACTTGTCGGGCTCGAAGCGGCAGCCGGCCGCCTTGGTGTCGGGCACCGGGTCGCGGCCGGTGAGCGGCGCGAGCCGTTCCACCTGCGGCCACAGGTGCGGGGCCGGCAGGTTGACGACCAGTTCGGGCCGGTCGGCCAGGTTGCGCGCGGTCTGCCCGTCGGCGCCGAGGCCGAGCACGACGGTCCGGCCGAGCGCCCAGGCCGACGACATCGGGGCCAGGTTGGCCGACCCGTCGGGGTTCTCCGTGCTCAGCAGCACGACCGGGGTGCCGAAGTAGAGGATGCTGGGCTCGATGGCGAGGTGGCCGAGGGTTGCCGTGTTCATGGCAGGAGCCTAGGAACACGACGTTCAACCGCCGGCCGAAATGTCCCCGTCGTGCTGATCTACATCGTAAAGGCGCCCGGCTGGGCCACGTACGCCACGCCCTTGCCGGACAGGCCTGCGCCCGCGACGGCCGGGACGAACGCCGACTCGCCCGGCCGCAGCGTCAGCTCGCCCCGATCCGGAACGAGGCGGGCCTCGCCCTCCAGGCACAACACGATCCGGGGCAGCCCGCCGGGCAGCTCGAAGGAGGCGGCCTCGGCCAGGTCGTAACGCGTGAGGGCGAACTCGGGAGCCGGCGGGACGTAACGCCGCTCCCCGTCGGCCGGGCACTCGGGCTCGACCAGGTGCGGCTCGGCGGGCGTGAAGTCGACCACCCGCATCAGCTCGGGCGCGTCGACGTGCTTGGTGGTCAGCCCGCAGCGCAGGACGTTGTCGGAGCTGGCCATGATCTCCACGCCGACGCCGCCCAGGTAGGCGTGCGGCACGCCGGCGCCGAGGTAGAGGGCCTGGCCGGGCCGCAGATCGACGTGGTTGAGCAGCAGCGCGGCCACGACTCCGGGGTCGCCGGGGCAGGCTGCGGCGATGTCGGCGTACGGGGCCAGGTCCGGGTCGGAGCTGCCGGCGAGCGCGTCCTCGACCTGGGCGCGCAGCGGCGCGGAGGCGTCGTCCAGCATCTGCGCGAAGACCGCGCGCAGGGCCTGACCGGCGGGCCGGACGGCGAGCGCATCGATCCAGGGCTGCAGGCCCGGCACGCCGAGCCGGGCGAGCAGCCCGGCGGTGACGACGGGGGAGCGGAAGCCGCACAGCCCGTGGAAGGGCGTGATCGCGCAGACCATCTCGGGCTTGTGCGAGCGGTCCTTGTAGGTGCGGGCCGGGTCGCCGATCGGCACGCCGCGCGCCTCCTCGGCGGCGAACCCGGCCTCGGCCTGCGCGATCGTGGGGTGGACCTGGAGCGACAGCGGCCGGGCGACCGCGAGCACCTTCAGCAGGTACGGCAGCGCGGGCCCGAACCTGGCGACCGCCGGCGCGCCGAGTGCGGCGACGGGGTCGCCGGCGATGAGCCGGTCGAGGGGCACGCCGCCGGCGATCGACGGGTCGGCGGGATGGGCGCCCATCCAGAGCTCGGCCTGCGGGCGGCCGGTCGGCTCGGTGCCGAACAGCTCGGGCATGGCGGTGACGGAACCCCAGTCGTAGGGCCGGATCGTGGTGTCCAGGCGCAGGGGCAGTTCGAACGTCGGCACAGGGCAGGAGCGTAGTCGCCGGCGGCCCCTCCCGTGCGGCCGGGGCCGGACGGGGCTGCACGCCGGTATAGGATGCTTTCCCAGTGAACAGTCCGCTGTACGAATCGGTGGTGCGATGACAACCGTCCAGGACCCGGAGGACCTCACCGCGCGGGCCCGCATCCGCGACGCGGCGATCCGGCACATCGGCGAGCACGGGTTCGAGCGGGCCACGATCCGCGACATCGCCGAGTCGGCGGGGGTCTCGCTCGGCCTGGTCCGCCACCACTTCGGCGCCAAGCAGGCGCTGCGCGAGGCGTGCGACGAGCACCTGATGAGGATGGTGCGCCGGCTCAACGCCGAGGCCGCCGGCAGCCCGCCGGCCGGCTTCAACCCGGTGGCCGCGCTCGGCCCCTACCGCGCCTACCTGGCGCGGGCGCTGACCGAGGGCTGGGCCGCGCCGCTGTTCGACGAGATGACCCGGCTCGGCGAGCGCTGGCTGGCCGCCGCCGACCAGGACCGGTCAGATCCGCCGGACGTGCCGGCGCGGGCGCGGGCGGCGGTGATGGCCGCGATGGCGCTGTCGGTCACGGTCCTGTACCCGCACGTCTGCCGCGGCATGGGCGCCGACCTGTCCACGCCGGAGGGCGAGCGCCTGCTGATGCGCACGCTGATCGAGGTCTACTCCCACCCGGTGCTCGGCCCGGAGGCCGCCGCCGAGGCGCGCGCCTGGCTCGGCTGACCCGCGATCAGCGCGGCCCGGCTGCGCTCGTCCGGCCAGACCGACGCGAGGTCCACGTACGGGCGGAGCAGGCCGGTCAGCTCGGGGTCGCCGCGGCCGTTGAGCTCCTCGGAGGCGATCTTGCGCGCCACTCCGGCGACGATGTCGGCCACCTGGACGCGGGGGTCCAGGTGCGAGGCGACCAGCGTCAGGCCGGTCAGCACCAGCGGGCCCGCGGGGCCGTCCGGGCGGGCCAGCAGCAGCCGCAGCCGCTCGATGCGCTCCTCGGTCAGCGTCGTCTGCCGGTCGTGCACGACGGAGACGGGCCGGCCGCCCGCGCCCCAGTGGGCGACCGCGTGCGCGATGGCCGGGATCAGCGGGTCGAGCGCGGGGAAGACGTGCGGGTCGTCGAGCAGGCGCGCGGTGAAGGCGTCCACGAGCGGCCGGGCGGCCCACAGCTCGTCCATGATCTCGCCGGCCGGGCCGGGGGTGGTGCGCAGGTCGGCGACCAGCTCGAAGGCCGACTCGGCGGAGATCTCGGGGCCGCGGCCGTTCCTGGCCCGCAGCAGGTGGTTGAAGGCGTCGAGGAAGGCCGTCCAGCGTGCGGGGCCGAAGGCGTGGCGGCCCTCCTGGTAGAGGGTGGCCGCCATGGCGGCCGAGCGTTCGTCCTGGTCGAGGCCGAGGCTGGAGTGGTGGCCGGTGAGCAGGTCGGTCACCTTGCTCACGGCGAAGTACGCCTTGTCGGTCAGGTGCACGCGGGCCCGGCCGAGGATGGGGCCAGACGGGCCGAGCAGCCAGACCAGGGTGGCCCGGTTCTTCTCGCGCAGCACGTGCCCGGCCTTGTACTCGGTGACCGGGGAGGGCGCCCTGAGGCGCAGCTCGCGTACGCAGTCGGCCGCGGCGGTCACGTCGAGGGAGACGCCGGCGTGGGCGAACACGTCGGTGTTGCCGCCGACGAGCTTCTCGCCCTCCGCGCCGGACTCGTCGCAGGCGATCTCGACAGGGTGGCCGTCCGGCGGGAGGCCTGCCTGCGCGCGGCTCTGCATGACTTCCATGGTCACTGGCGAACCTACCCAAACCGTCCTTCCTCCCGCGAGACATTTTCCGCCCGCCCACCGGAGGCGGAACCGGCGGGCGGACGGGTAAGGACCGGACGGTAGGTGCGGCAGGTCCGGAGGGAGAACAGCGCGCGTGAGCATCAACGTGACCGTCTGGGGCGAGAACGTACACGAGCAGCGGGAGGAGGAGGTGCGCCGCCGCTACCCCGAGGGCATGCACGGCGCGGTCGCCGGCGGCCTGCGCGAGCACCTGGGGAGCGGGTGCGCGTGCGCACCGCGACGTTGCAGGACCCCGAGCACGGTCTCGACGCCGCGACGCTGGCCGGCACCGACGTGCTCACCTGGTGGGGGCACGCGGCGCACGAGGAGGTGGACGACGAGGTCGTGGCGCGGGTGTGCGAGCGCGTCTGGGCCGGGATGGGCCTGCTGGTGCTGCACTCGGGCCACTACTCCAAGGTCTTCCGCGCCCTCATGGGCACCACCTGCACGGTCAACTGGCGCGACACCGCCGACCGCGAGCTGGTCTGGACGGTGGAGCCGGCCCACCCGATCGCCGCGGGCGTGCCCCAGCCGCTGGTCATCCCCGAGCAGGAGACCTACGGCGAGCCGTTCGGCGTCCCGGCGCCCGACGAGCTGGTGTTCGTCAGCTCCTTCTCCGGGGGCGAGGTGTTCCGCAGCGGCTGCTGCTACCGGCGCGGCAAGGGGCGCGTCTTCTACTTCAGCCCCGGCGACCAGAACTACCCGGTCTTCCACCAGCCGGGCGTGCGGCGGATCCTGGCCAACGCGGTGGTGTGGGCGGCGCCCGCCGAGGGCGCGGGCGAACCGCTGCGCAACACCCGCGTCGCCGTGGGCGACTGGTGACCTACCTCGGGCCGGGCATGACGATGACGACCTTGCCGGTCACGTGGCCCGACCGCAGGTGATCCATCGCGTCGGAGAAGCCGGCGAGCGGGAAGGTCCTGCCGACCACGGGGGTGAGCTCGCCGGTCGCGGCGAGGCCGGCCAGGTGGCGCAGGTCCGCCGGATCGGTCCGGGTGATCGGGGCGCGCAGGGTGTGCCGGACGAACGGCGACAGCGCCGTCGCCCGGAGCTGGCGGCCGGTGCCGTGCAGCCAGCGGCCGGAGGCGTTCTCGCCGCCGACGATCACGAGCGTGCCCCGGCGGGTGAGCATCCGCCGCAGGTCCCGCAGGGGACGGTTGCCCGCGGTGTCGAGGACGACGTCGTGGCGGCCGGCGGCCGGCTCCTCGCGGGTGTGGTCGACGACCTCGTCCGCGCCGAGTGAGCGGACGAGGTCGCCCTTGCCGGGGCCGCAGACGGCGGTGACGTGCGCGCCGTGTGCCTTGGCGAGCTGGACGGCGAACGTCCCCACCCCGCCGCCCGCGCCGATGACCAGCACGCGCTGCCCCGGGCGGAGGCGGGCGTGGTCGCGCAGCGCCTGGAGGGCGGTCAGGCCGCTGGTCGGGACGGCGGCGGCGGCCTCGGACGACAGGCCGGCCGGTGTGGGGACGAGACGGTCCGCGCGGGCGACGGCGTGCTCGGCGAGCGCGCCGTCGCAGACCCCGAAGACCTCGTCGCCGAGGGCGAGGCCGGTGACTCCCGGTCCGACGGCCGCCACGGTCCCGGCGACGTCGCGGCCGAGGAGGGGCGAGCGGGGGCGGCGCAGCCCGGTGGCGAGGCGGACGGGGTAGGGCAGCCCGGCGCCGAGGTGCCAGACGCCGTGGTCGAGGCAGGCGGCGTGCACGCGCAGGAGCGCTTCGCCGGGGCCGGGGGCGGGGCGGTCGAGGTCGGTGAGGGCCGGGGGGCCGTAGACGTGCCGGGTGATGGCCTTCAAGGCGGGTCTCCATGTCAAAGAAAGTAGACATGATGAACGTAAAAGAAGGCGGACATCATGTCAATGATTTTGTACATCGCCCTGCCTGGGAGGGCTGCCCGGAGTGACGCGCTGGGATTTTCGGCCCGATAACCCGAAATATCGGTATCGCTACCGATAACGGTACGGATGGGAGGCGGAGTTACCCTCTGCCCACCCCCCACCACGGCGGGCCGCCTGTTCGCCGGCTCCGCCGGCCTCTGGCCGGCGCGGCCTACGTGCCCGGACCGGGCCCTGGCTCCCGGCGACCGGCGGCCTGCTTCGGTCACCCCTCACGTGGAGGTGTCCCCCGCATGAATCCTTCCCGATGGAGAGCGGCGGCCACGGCGTTGATCGCCGCGCTGGCCGTCGTCGCGCCGGCGACCCCGGCCCCCGCCCTCGCGCAGGTCCCCGCCGCCGCACCCCTGCGGGCGCAGCTCGACAGCCGGGTCTCCCCGGCCGGCGAGGAGGTGCTCGCCGACCTGTCCCTGCCCTACGGCGCGGCCGGACGGAGCTGGAGCACACGCGTCACCCGACCCGGCTCCCGCTACGTCAAGGTGCACTTCGCCGCGCTCACCCTCGTGCCCGGCGACTACGTCACCGTCGCCTCGCCGGACGGCCGCGAGATCCACACCTACTACGGCGACCCCACCCGCGGCCGCTACCCGGCCGGCTCGGGGTACACGCTGCACGGCGTCCCCGGCTTCGCCGCGCTCTCCGTGGACGGGGACACGGCGGTGGTCACCCTGCACGCGTCCGGGCCGCGCAACGCCGTCCGGCTGGCCCGTCAGGGCTTCGGCGTGCGCATCGACCGGTACTTCCGCGGCTACACCACCCAGGAGGCCGCGGCCCTGACGCCGAGGACGTTCAGCGTCTGCGGCACCGACGCGCGGCGGGACGTGGTCTGCTACAAGGACAGCAACCCCACCGAGTACGCCCGCAGCCGCGCCGTGGCCCGCCAGTTGCTCAACGGCCTCGGCTACTGCACGGCCTGGCGGGTCGGCAACACCAACCGCATGCTGACCAACCACCACTGCATGGAGAGCGCCGCCGACCTGAGCGCCAGTGAGTTCCAGTTCGACTACGACTGCGCCACCTGCGGCGGCGACAACCCGGGCGCCGGGACGAAGGTCGGCGGCGGCCAGTTCCTGAAGACCAGCGCACTCGAAGCGCTCGACTACACGCTCTTCAGCGTCGCCGACTTCGCCGCGATCCAGCAGTTCGGCACCCTGTACCTCGATCCGCGCCCCCCGGTGGCGGGCGAGCGCATCTACATCCCCGGCCACGGCGACACCTTGCCCAAGCGCCTGTCCCTGTACGAGGACACGCAGGGCGGCGCGGCCTGCAAGATCGACGTGGTGTCGTCGGGCGTCAACACCGGCTACCGCTGCGACACCTCCGGCGGGAACTCCGGCTCCCCGGTGATCGCCGCCTCCAGCCACAAGGTGATCGCGCTGCACCACCTCGGCGGCTGCCCCAACTGGGGGACCCGGATCACCGAGGTGTACAACGAGATCTCCGGGATGATCGACAACACCCCGCCGAACGGCGGCGGCGACGACTTCGCGATGTCGCTCTCGCCCACGAGCGGCGGCGTCACGCCGGGCGGGTCGGCCACGAGCACCATCTCCACCTCCGTCACGCGCGGCGGGCCCCAGCAGATGCAGTTCTCGGCCGCCGGGCTGCCGGCGGGGGCTACCGCGACGTTCGCGCCGCCCACCGTCCAGTCGGGCGGGACGTCCGTCATGACGGTCTCCACCTCCGCGCAGACGCCCGGCGGCGTGTACACGATCACGGTCACCGCCACCGGCCCGGCCGTCACCCACACGGCCGCCTTCGTCCTGTCCGTGGCCGTCGCGGGCGGCTGCTCCGGCTACGAGACCACCAAGTCCGGGACGCTGGCCTCTGGGGCGGAGCAGTACCAGCCCGACGGCGGGTATCTGCAGACCACCGTCACCGGCCCGCACCAGGCGTGCCTGGACGGCCCGTCCGGCGCCGACTTCGACCTGTACCTGCAGCGCTGGAACGGGTCCACGTGGGCGACGGTCGCCCAGAGCGCCGGGTCGGGAGCCGACGAGACACTCAACTACACCGGCGCGGCCGGGTACTACCGCTACCGGGTGCACTCCTACTCCGGGACCGGTTCGTACACCTTGGGATACAACGCTCCCTGACCCATGGACAGGCGGCCGAGCGGCGCCGAGATTGGGCGGCAGGCACGGTTCGCACGGACGCGGGGAGCGCGGATGAGGATCATGGAACTCGTCTCGGTGGACGGCTGCATCGCCTTCGACCTGGACTGCCCGGTCAGCGCGGGCGGCACCCGGCTGGCGCCGGACGTCACCCGCGCGGAGGCGGGGCTGCTGGCGCGGGCGATGACGTACAAGCTGGCCGTGCTCGGCGAGCGGATCGGCGGGGCCAAGGCGGTGCTGCGGGCCTCGCCGGCCGACCGGGCGGGCACGGTGGCGCGCTTCTGCCGGGAGGTCGCGCCGCTGGTCGAGAAGGGCACCTTCCTCACCTCCTCGGACCTGGGCACGCGGACGCAGGACTTCGCGCCGCTGCCCGGGTACCGGGCCGACTCGATCATGCACGGGGAGGCCGGCGGCGAGCTGGTGGACACCGTCGTGACCGGGCTGGGCGTGGTCGTGGCCGCCGGGACGGCGCTCGGCGGGCTGGCCGGGCGGACGCTGGCGGTGGAGGGCTTCGGCAAGGTCGGCAGCGCCGTCGTGCGCGAGGCGGCCCGGCGCGGCGCGCGCCTGGTCGCTCTGTCCACCCTGCACGGGTGCGTCAGCGACCCCGCCGGGCTGGACGTCGCGGCCCTGGAGGAACTGCGCGCCGAGCATGGTGACGCGTGCGTGACCCGGCTCGGCCTGCCCGTGCTGCCGCCGGAGGCGCTGTACGAGGTCGCCGCCGACGTGCTGGTCCCCGGGGCGCGGACCGGCACCCTGTCGGCGCGGCGGGCGGCGACGGTGCGGGCCGGCCTGGTCGCGCCGGCCGCGAACGTGCCCTACACCCCCCAGGGGCTGCGGACGCTGGGGGAGCGGGGCGTGGTGACGCTGGCGGACTTCGTCTGCGGCGCGGGCGCCACGATCGGCTACCTCGCCGAACGGGCGGGAACGGTCTCCACCGCGGACGAGGTCGGCCACCTGGTCGAGAACCGCGTCGCGGAGATCACCGCCGCCGCCCTGCACCATGCCGAAGGCCCGTACGCCGGCGCCTGCACCCTGGCCGAAGACTTCCTGTCAACCTGGCAGCCCCCACCCACCCCACCCCTGGCCCCGGACCCAGCCGACTCCCGACACTGAGCCGACTCCTGAGCGAGCAACGGCCCCTGAGGCGTGGTCGGGCTCCGACCCGGCGATGCTGCCTGGGACTTCAGCGACCTGGCGCCCCCTGCCGGGCCTGTCGCCGCCCCCGATCCACTCGACTCCTGAGACCGGGACGGCTCCGGGCTGCCCGAGTTCCAGAGGCCTCCGGAACTCGGGCGGCCCGGAACCCGGTGTCGCTCGTGCCCCCTAAGCTCGGCGTCCTTACGCCGGCGCCGGTCCTTGAGGCTCGGGCGGCCGGGAATCGGGCGGCCTGGGATTCTGGTGGCCTGGCAGCCCCGGGCGGCCCGCCCGGCCCTCGACCCGGACGGTTCCTGGGGCTGGGCCAGCTTGGCCTCGGGCGGCGGCCTCTGGAACTCAGGCGGCCCAGAGCCCGGCGTTGTCCCTGAGCTTGGGTGCCCCGGACTCGGGCGGAGGTGCCTGGGATTCTGGCGATCTGGCAGCCTCCGTCCGGCCCGCCGGTGGCCCCAACCCGGACGGTTCCTGAGACGGAGGCGGCTCTTGAGCCTCGGCCGCTCTTGAGCCTTGGAGGGCTCCTGAGACTTAACGGCTTCTGAAACTAGGGGCGGCCTTCTGAGGCCAGGGGCCTGGGACTCGGGCGGCTCTTCATGCGGATGCGTAGTCGGAGAGTGCGGGTTCGAGGAGGTCGAAGGCGCGGGTGGCGTCGGTGGCGGTCGTGTCGGCGATGCGGTCGTTGGGGAGGCCCGCCAGGGTGAGCTCCTGGATGCGCTGGAACAGCACCCGGTGCACGGTTCCCAGCAGCCCGGCGGCGGTCTGGACGGTGATGTCGCCGGCCGTCGCGCCCGTGGCGTCGGCGAGGGCCTGGGCGAGACGCTGTTCGCGCTGGTCGTGCAGGCCGCGCAGGCAGGACGTCAGGGTGGGGCTGTCGGCGATCATGCGGGCGAACTCCGGTCCGGAGAACCCGGCCACCGGATCCTGGGCCGCGACGGAGGCCAGGAAGGCACGTCGTAGAGCGGACAGGGCCGACTCACCGGGGCCGCGGGCGGCGACGGCGTCGGCCAGGGCGGACGTGAACGCCTCCTGATGGTCGAGGGCCAGGTCCTCCTTGCGCGGGAAGTAGTTGGTGACCGTCTTCTTGGCGATGCGGGCGGCGGTGGCGATCTCGGCGATGGTGGTCTGCTCGAACCCTTGGGCGATGAACAGCCTGGTGGCGTGGTCGGAGATGAGCTGCCGGGTCTCCTGCTTCTTGGATTCGCGGAGGCCGGGTGCGGGCGAGGTCTCGTGAGCCATGAGGAAATCTTACCCTTGTTGTATTTTTACGTTGACACCCCGCAGACCCTCGGGCTATATTTACGTCCGTCGTAAGTTTGCGACCGATGAACGAAAAGGAGAACCTGCTTGGAACTCAACCTCTTCCCGGCTGTAGCTTTCAAGATCGACCTCGGGGGGTCGGACGGCCGCGACCGCAAGTCGCCGGGCGCCTCCCTCCCGGGCGGCGGACTCCGCAGACCGTCCGCCGACCATGGCGCACGGGGATGGCGGGACCCCCAAGTGGCCCGCAACCTCCCCCGCCGCCGCGCCCACTGATCCCCGCCCTCCCCGCGACGATCGCCCCTCGCCCCACCGACCACGTCGACCGCTGACGACGCCCGCTGCCGACCACGCCCGCTGCGCCCACCTCCACGGCGGTCCAGATCCGCAGCGGCCCACGTCCACAGCGGCCCACGTCCGCCGGGGTCGTCGGCCCTCGTGGTCGACGTCGGGCAGGCCGTCCGAACCGGCCGCTCGTGTTTCGCTCAGCCGTTTTTCATCCCTTACGGAGACCTTCTTGCAGATCACCACGTCCACCGTCTCGCTCACTGTTGCCGACGTCGCCGCCTCCCAGGCGTTCCTCACCGAACACCTGGGCTACACCGTCCGGGTCGCCGCGGACGGCTTCGCCTCGCTCACCCGCGCCGACGCGATGGACATCGTGCTGCTCGCCCGCGGCATCGAGGTCCTGCCGCCGGAGCAGCGCGACCAGCACGCCTCCGGCCTCATCCTGGCCTTCACCCTGGACGGCGGCCTGGACGGGCAGGAGAAGCTGCTGCGTGACGCAGGCGTCGAGATCACCATGCCGCTGCGCGAGGAGCCCTGGGGCGAGCGCCTGTTCCAGGTGACGGACCCCAACGGGGTCGTCATCCAGTTCGTCGAGTGGGTGGCTCCCGCCTGACCGGGGCCGTCTCAGCCGGTCTCGCGGGCCTGGCCGTCGAGGAAGTCCGCCACGAGCGCCGCGAACTCCGCCGCCTGGTGCTCCAGCGGGATCACGCCGCCCTTGACCACGGCCCGGGTGCTGTGGGGAAGGGCGGCGGCCAGGCGTTCCAGCTCGGGGAATGCGAAGGGGTCGTCGGTGGCGCCGACGACCAGCACCGGGCAGCGGACCAGCCCGACCCGCTCCTCCATCCGGTACGCGGCCACCGCCTCGTGCCCGCGCTCCACCTCCGGCAGGACCGTCAGCGCGTCGCGGACGAAACGGGTCAGCAGCGCCCACGGGTAGTAAGGGGCCCGCCGGCTCCACAACTCGCCCAGATGGGAGCCGTCGGACTGCTCGCGCACGGCGTCGATGGAGGGATGGCCCGCACGACGACGCCGCCCTTCGGGGTCGACCATCGGCGTGGACGACAGCACCAGGGCGGTGACGCGTTCGGGCGCGCGCGCCGCCGTCTCGACCGCGATGACGCCGCCCGTGTGGTGCCCGGCCACGGCGGCTCGCGGCAGGCCGAGGGCGTCCATCAGGGCCAGCACGCCGGCGGCGTAGGTCTCGATCGAGTGCTCGGGTGGGGGAGCGGAGTTGCCGAAGCCGAGCGTGTCCATGGCGATGGCCTGCCGGGTGCGGCCGAGCAGGGGGAGCACCTCGCGGTATTCGTCCCATGAGCGGGGGGTCTGGTGCAGCAGGAGCACCGGTTCGCCCGTGCCGCACGAGGCGTGGTGGATCTGGCCGAACGGGGTGTCGGCATAGCCGAATCTGATCACGGCGTCTCCTCCTGCCTGCTCACCAGGGGCGGGCCGGCCCCGTCTCGCGGACGATCCCGGCCGGGGCGCGCCCCCGGCCGGCCTCACGTCCTCACGATCGCAGACGAGACCCCGCCGCGCATCAGCCCCTGGTCTGACCTCTCACCCCTCATCGGGCAGCCGCCGCACCCCCCATCGGAACGCCGCCGGTGAACGACTCCGGCGAGCGCCGGACGACCCCGCTACCCGATCCGGTACCCGACGCCCGGCCGGGTGCTGATCACCGGCGGTTCGCCCAGCTTGCGGCGCAGGCGGCCGACGGTGACGGTCACGGTGTTGGTGAACGGGTCGGCGTGCTCGTCCCAGACCTGTTCGAGCAGGGCCTCGGCGCTCAGGAAGCCGGGCGACGCGCGCAGCAGCGCCTCCAGCACGGCGAACTCCCTGACCGACAGCTCCACCGGACGGCCGTCCCGGGTGACGGCGTGCCGCAGCGGGTCGAGCTCGATCCCGCCACCGCGCAACGTACGCGGCCGGGCGCCGGGACGGCGGCGCGCCAGCGCCCTCACCCGCAGCACCAGCTCCGGGAAGTGGAAGGGCTTGGCCAGGTAGTCGTCGGCGCCCAGGGCCAGCCCGCTCACCCGGTCGCCGGGCGAGCCGGCCGCGGTCAGCATCAGGACCATGGGACGTTCGTCCTGGTCGGTGAGCATCTGGCAGAGGGTGTCGCCGTGGATGCCCGGCAGGTCGCGGTCGAGCAGCACCACGTCGTAGGGGGTGAGGTCGAGCTTGGCCGCCGCCTCCAGCCCGTCGTGGGCGACGTCCACCGCCATGCCCTGGTCGCGCAGGCCCTCGGCGAGCACGGCGGCCAGCGGCCGTGCGTCCTCCACCACCAGCACCCTCATGCCGGCAGCCGGACGGTGGCGCGCAGCCCGCCCTCGGGGCGGGCCGCGAGGTCGAGGCCGCCGCCGTGCGCCTGCGCGACGGCCGCGACGATCGACAGGCCGAGCCCCGAGCCGTCCCCCGACCCGGTGCGGTCCGCGCCGAGCCGCTGGAACGGCCGCCCCAGCCCCGCCACCTGTTCGGGGTCGAGCCGGTTCCCGCCGGACTCCACGACCAGCAGCGCCCACCGGCCGTCGGCCGCGGCCTCGACCTTGATCCAGCCGCCGTCCTGGTTGTGGACGATCGCGTTGTCGACGAGGTTGTGCACCATACGGGTGACCAGCGCGACGCTGCCCCGCGTCCGCACCCCCTCCGCGACGCCCTCGTCGTCCAGGGTGAGGCGCCGGGCCGCGAGGTCGGCGGCGCGGGCGTCCAGGGTGTGCCGCACCAGGTCGCCGAGCGTGATCGCGGCGGCGTCGGGCAGGCTGCCGTGCTGGGCGCGGGCCAGCGCGAGCAGGCCCTCCAGGAGCCGGTCGACCTGGTCGAGGTCGGTACGCATTCGGTCGGCCAGCGCCAGCGTCTGCGCCGGTACGGGCTCCGGCTTGGCCACGGCCACGTCCAGCCGGGCCCGCATGGTGGCCAGCGGGGTGCGCAACTCGTGCGAGGCGTCGGCGACGAACCGGCGTTGCGCGGCGAAGGCGCCCTCCAGGCGGGCGAGCAGGCCGTCGACGGTGTCGGCCAGGTCCTTGACCTCGTCGGCCGGGCCTGGCACGGCCAGGCGTTCGTGCAGGTTGTCGGCGGAGATGCGGCGGGTGGCGGCGGTGATCGTGCGCAGCGGGCGCAGCACCCGGCCCGCGACCACCCGGCCGAGCACGATCGACACCACGGCCATGACGGCCAGCGCGAGCACCGACCCGGCCAGGAGCTGGCGCGACTGCGTGGCGTGCACGTCGGCGAGCTGCGCCCGGAGCAGGGCGATGTGCTCCTCGGCGGCGGCCAGGGCCGGCCGGCCGCCGGGCCGTCCCGGCACTGGCTCGCTCCGCGACAGCGGCATGCCGGCGAGGTTGACCAGGACCAGCAGGGCCGCCCCTGAGGCCAGGAACAGCCCGCCGTACAGGAGGGTGAAGCGCAGCCGGACCGTGCGTGCGGGCAGCCTGGGACGTGACGGCATCTGTCTCCTTTCGGGAACTCCAGGATGCCGCCACCGACCTAACACCGGCATGACGGGGTCAGCGCGCCGCCGCTCCCGCCGGGGACCGCGGGACCGGTCAGTCGGGCTCAGCGAACGCCTGACCGCGTCCCACGGGTCAGGCGGGTTCGACCAGGGCCTGGCTGCGGTCCCACAGGCGGCGGGCCAGGACGGGGTCGTCCGCCATGCGGTGGACGGCCGAGGGGCGGCGCTTCTCGAAGTGGCCGCCGGGAGCCCAGTCGGCGCCCGGCCGCGAGGTGGCCAGCCAGACCAGGGTGTCGGCGCCCTGCTCGGGCGTGAGCAGGAACCGCTTCAGCGGCGTGTGGTAGAGCAGCCGTGCCGCGCTGTCGCCGCCGCCGGAGAAGTTGGTGGCCACCACGCCGGGATGGAAGGAGGCCGCGGCCAGGCCGTCCGCGCCGTGGCGGCGCTGGAGCTCGCGGGTGAACAGGATGTTGGCCAGCTTGGAGTTGGCGTACGCCCGGCTGCCCGAGTAGCGGCGCACCGCGTCGAGGTCGTCGAGGTCGAGCCGGGCACGGGTGTTGAGCAGGCTGGAGGTCGTGACGACCGTGCCGCCGCAGGCCAGCAGCCGGGGCAGCAGCAGCGTGGTCAGCAGGAACGGCGCCAGATGGTTGACCTGGAAGGTCGCCTCGTGGCCGTCGGGCGTGGTGGTGCGCGAGCCCATGATGGCCCCGGCGTTGTTGGCCAGCACGTCGATGGCCGGGTGGCGGTCGAGCAGGGTGGCGGCCAGGTCGCGTACCTCCGACAGGCGCGCGAAGTCGGCCACGTGGTGGTCGGCCGCCAGCTCCTCGGCCAGCGCCGCGGTCTTGCCGGCCGACCGGCCGACGAGGACGACCTCGTCGCCCCGCTGCCGCAGGGCGCGTGCCGCGGCGCGGCCGATGCCGTCGCTGGCGCCGGTCAGGACGATGGTCTTTCCCGCCATGGGCCCGATCCTTCCGCATCCAGCCACCACCATAGATCGCGGGGCGGCGTACCCGCCACGCCGGGGGCGGCCCGTGGTCGCGCAGTCAGGGGCCGGTGGTGAGGAAGCGGGCGGCCGGGTCGTCGCCGAGGGCGGCGTCGAGGCGGGCGCGCATGTCGGGGCTCAGGTCCGGCAGCTCACGCAGGGGGAACCAGCGGGCCTCGCTGTTCTCGCCGTCGGCCGGGTAGGGGTCGCCGGACCGCCAGTGGCAGCGGAACACCAGGTCGAGATAGCGGGCCCGGTCGCCGTTGGGGTAGGTGACCTCACGCGTCACGTGCACGAGGGCCAGCCGTTCCGCGACGGCGCGTACGCCGGTCTCCTCGGCCACCTCGCGCAACGCGGCGTCGGCGGGCTGCTCGCCCGGGTCGATGATGCCGGTCACGGGCGTCCAGGCGCCGGTGTCGCTCCGGCGGACCAGCAGCACCTGGTCCTCGCGCAGCACGACCGCGGTCACCCCGGACAACCACAGCGGCTCGGTGCCGATCTTCTCGCGCAGCGCGAGGACGAACTCAGGGGTTGGCATCCGCCCAGCATATGCACCGGACGCCGGCCGTCGGAGGGCCGCTGTGCGCCGGGGACCGCGGGACGCGCCCGCGTTTCCGGCGTGCCGGGCATGCGGCGGACGGCCATAACCCCATAAAGTCTATAGGTAATAAGGATAATCCCAAGGAGAGGTAAGCAGCCATGTCCGGTTCCACGTCCTGGCCTAGCCTCGGTTCCATGTCGATCGACGAGAACGCCCTGCTCCCCGATCCCGGCCGCGCCGTCGTGGCGGTCGAGCCGCCGGTCCCGGCGCACGGCCATTGGGCCGGGGCGCCGAGCGTCGTCGCCGCGGACGGGCTGATCTATCTCGCCTACCGCCTGCGCCGCCCGGTCGGCGAGGGCCGCGGGTACGCGGTCGTGGTCGCCCGCTCGTCCGACGGCGAGCGTTTCGAGCCGCTGACCACGATCACCCGCGAGGAGATGGACGCCGAGTCGCTGGAGCGGCCCGCCCTGGTCCGCACCCCGCAGGGACGCTGGCGGCTGTACCTGAGCTGCGCCACGCCCGGCACCAAGCACTGGCGGGTGGAGGTCGTCGAGGCCGCCGACCCCGCCGCGTTCGACCCGCGCACCCGTACCACTGTGCTGCCCGGCGACCCCAAGACCGGGGTCAAGGACACCGTGATCGTCCGGCGCGGCGACGTGTGGCACCTGTGGGCCTCCTGCCACCCGCTGACCGACCCCGACGAGGCCGACCGGATGGTGACCGACTACGCCACCAGCGCCGACGGCCTGGACTGGACCTGGCACGGCACCGCCCTGACCGGCCGCCCCGGCCTGTGGGACGCCCGCGGCGTCCGGATCAGCGCCGTGCGCTTCGACGGTGACCGGGTCGTGGCCTTCTACGACGGCCGCGGCAGCGCGGAGGAGAACTACGAGGAGCGCACCGGCGTGGCCGTGGGCGCCGACCCCGACGCGCTGACCGCCCTGGGCGACCGGCCCGCCGCGATGTCGCCGCACCACGGCGGCGGCCTGCGCTACCTCACCTTCGTCGACCTGCCGGACGGCGGCCTGCGGCTCTACTACGAGTACACGCGCGCCGACGGCGCCCACGACCTGCGCACGGAACTCCGCCCGGCCCCCTGACCCGCCCGCTGACCGGGGCGCTGCCGGATCGCCGTCCCGGTCAGGGGGCGCGGCCGTTCCTGGCCTGGCGCTGGCCGGGCGGCCGGCTGCCGACCAGCCCGCCCGAACGTTCCCGCGGCCGCAGCCAGTCGCTGAAGTCCTCGCCGGTGACCTGCTGGAGCAGCTCGACGTCCGCCGCGAAGTAGGGGATCAGCCGCTGCCGCTGCTCCCACTCCAGCGGCCGGCGGGCCCGGCCGCGCCGCTGGAGCAGCTGCTCCAGCGGCCCGGACAGGGATGCGGGAAGGGTGCGGCGCAGGGTGGACAGCAACGCGTGCCGCGCGCCGGGGTCCGGGTGCGCGGTCACGTTCTCCCTCGGGACGCCGGTGAGCAGGCCCTGCCGCACGCCGAGGAAGCCGCAGATGCGGTCCAGGGTCTCGGCCGGGCGGTCCACGATGTCCCGGTAGCGGAAGATCAGCACCTGGTCGCGGGGGAACAGGGTGAACAGGTGGGCCAGCTGCCCGCCGTACCGGCCGAGACCGGTGTAGTGCCAGAAGTGCGCCCATCCGGCCGCGACGCGCTCCGGCTCGGCCTCGCAGGCGCGGACGAGGTCGCCGATCGGCTCCAGGCCGGCCGACCACAGGTGGGTCCAGTTGGAGTGGGCGCGCTCGACCGGGTCACGCAGGCTCACGATGATCCGGACGTGCGGGATCGCCTCCCGGATGCGGCGCTGGGCGTCCAGGTCGTACAGGTAGAAGGGGGTGGACTCGCCGGCGAGGGTGCCGGGGGGAGCGGCGGCGAACAGCGCCTCGTAGTCCGTGCGCCGCCAGACGTGTTCCCGGTAGGTCTCGGCGTCGCCCGGTCCGCCTCGTCCGGGCGGTGGCCCGTCGGTGAGGAAGAACTTCGGCTCCTTGATGGGCGACAGGAACAGGTCGGGGTGCGGGTGCAGCGCGGTGTGCAGCGCCGTCGTCCCCGCTTTGGGCACTCCCGCGATCAGGAAATCAGGCAAGGGCACCGTCGTCCTCCCAGTGACGAGAATCGATATTGCCTGATTTTCCTACCAAAAGTGTAGGAAGCCAAGAGGCTTCCGCGACGTCACCGGCGGGCGGGCGAGACGGACGCGGCGGCCTCGTCCCCGGCCGTCCGGCCGCCGGGACGGCCGGGCAGCGCCATGGTGACGGCCGCCGCGGCCAGCGCCGCCCCGCAGCCCACCAGCATCCCGGTAAGGAAGCCGGCCTCCGACGGCAGCGTGTGCGCGCCCAGCCGGATCGTCAGCTGCGACAGGATCACGCCGACGACCGCCGCCGAGACCGTCGTCCCGATCGAGCGCATCAGCGTGTTGAAGCTGTTGGCCGCGGCCGTCTCCGACCGGGGCACCGCGCCCATGATGAGGGCGGGCATCGCCCCGTAGGCCAGGCCGACGCCGAGGCTGCACACGCAGGTGACGACCAGCATGCCCCAGGCCGAGCCCAGCAGGCCCGTCGAGGAGCCGTAGCCGAGCGCCATGACCAGGCTCCCGGCGATCAGGGTGACCTTCGGGCCGCGGGCGGCCGACAGCCGGGCGCCGAGCGGCGAGACCACCATCATCATCAGGCCCGAGGGGGCCATCCACAGGCCGGCGGCCAGCATCGACTGGCCCAGCCCGTAGCCGGTGGCCGCGGGCAGCTGGAGGACCTGCATGACGATCAGCGCCTGGGCGTACATCGAGAAGCCGACCATGATGGAGGCCAGGTTGGTCAGCAGCACCTGCCGCCGGGCGGTCACCCGCAGGTCCACCAGCGGCTCCGCGGCCCGCAGCTCCCACAAGGCCCATGCCGGCAGGACCAGCGCGGCCGCGCCGAGCAGCCCGAGCGTGGCGCCGCTCGCCCAGCCCCAGTCGGCGCCCTTGGAGACCCCCAGCAGCAGGCACACCAGCCCCGCGCCGAGGCCGAGCGCGCCCGGCACGTCCAGCCGCCCGGCCGCGCCCTCGCGGGGCAGCGGGGGAGTGGGCGGCACCAGCACCCGGATCAGCACCGCGATCAGCACGCTCAGCACGGCCGAGCCCCAGAACAGCACCCGCCAGCTCGCGTACTCGGCGACCGCGGCCGAGACCGGCAGGCCGAGGGCCCCGCCGATGCCCATGGACGAGCTCATCAGCGCGATCGAGGGGCCGAGCCGGTCGGGCGGCAGCAGGTCGCGCAGGGCGCTGATGCCCAGCGGGATCAGGCCCATGCCCATGCCCTGTAACCCGCGCCCGACGATCATGGGCGCGAGCGACCCGGCCAGCGAGCAGATCACCGACCCCGCGATCAGCGGCACGGTGCAGACGAGCATCATGCGGCGCTTGCCGTACAGGTCGCCGAGGCGTCCGGTGACCGGCGTGGCGACCGCGCCGGCCAGCAGGGTGGCGGTGATCACCCAGGAGGCGTCGGAGGCGGTGCTGCGCAGCAGTCGCGGCAGCTCGCCGATCAGCGGCACGACCAGGGTCTGCATGAGCGAGGCGACGATGCCGGCCACCGCCATCACGCTGACGATGCCGCCGGGGCGGGCGGTGGATGTGGAGCCCCCCACGTTGTTCTCCCGTCGTCGAAGGATGTGCACGCTACACATCATGTGTTACGTACACAATTCATGTAAGGTGCACATATCTCGCGAAAGGGTGGATTGGGATGGAAAAGCCCACACATCTCATCGAGTTCGAGACGATGCTGCTCGGCCGGCACCGGCACTACGACCGCAGTGCCCACCTCCTGCTGCGGCGGCTGCACGGCTCGGGCCCGATGTCCATCGGGCAGCTCAGCGACGCCTTCGGCCTGGACGTCTCCACCCTCAACCGGCACACCTCGGCACTGCTGCGCGCCGGCCTGGTCGAACGCATCCCCGACCCCGAGGGCGGCATCGCCCGCAAGTTCCGCCTCACCCCGGAGGGCGAGCGCAACCTCGCCGAGGAGCGCGAGAGGAACGTGCGCGGCCTGGAGAAGGTGATGGCCGACTGGTCGCCGGAGGACGTCGCCGCCTTCGCCGCCTACCTCAGGCGCTTCAACACCGACATCGAACGCCTGGCCGGCCGCCCCTGGCCGCGTACCTGAGCCGGGCCGAGCAGCCCTGGACGCGCGCGAGGGCCCCCGCCGGGACGGGCGGGGGCCCTCAACGCGTGCGTACCGGTGTGCGTGTCGCCTCTCGGCGAGGTGCACAACGCGGCTCCAGCCGAACGGTAGTCCGCGAAGGCGATAGGTGAGGCCCGGGGACACTGGGCACACCGGCCACGAGGGATGTAACGGCAGCCGCCTCCGGGATGTTCCCGGCAGATCAGGCGAAGTGCATGACGATGGCCAGGCCGACGATGTGCGTGACCACCACCACGACCAGCAGCGTGACGAACACGAACTTGGCCGGGCCGTGCTCGAAGTGCTTGCCCTCCTTCAGCGGAGGCAGCTTGGCCTGGCGCTCGGCGATGCGCTCCTCCAGCGGCTTGCGGTGAAACATGAGGTGTCCCTCTTTCGGCGGCCCGGCCACGGGTACGATTTGTGTGGCATCGATTTGCAGGCTATTAGTTTGTACACAAAGTAAGTTACCAGACGGCATCGGAGGCGTACACGCATGGAGCCTGTGACAGAGGCGACAGACCTGCTGGCGCTCGACCGGCAGGTGTGCTTCGCCCTCAGCATCGCCTCGCGCAGCGTGATCGGCCTCTACCGGCCGCTCCTGCAACCCTTCGGGCTGACCCACCCCCAATATCTGGTGATGCTGGCCCTCTGGCAGCACGAGCCGCTGTCGGTCAAGGAGCTGGGCGAGCTCCTCCAGCTCGACCCCGGCACGTTGTCCCCGCTGCTGAAGCGGCTGGAGGCGCTGGGCTACGTCCACCGAGAGCGCAACAGCAAGGACGAGCGGGCCCTGGCCGTCACCCTGACGCCGGCCGGCCGGCAGCTCAGGGCCGAGGCGGAGAAGATCCCGCCGGCCATCGTCGCCCGGCTCGGCATGGACCTCGACGAGCTCCAGGACCTGCACGCCGCGCTGATGCGGCTGATCGCCTCGGCCCGCCGCGACGCCTGATCCCGCTCGGCACCGGCCGCCGATAAGCAACTGTGGTTGACTATGTCGCAAATAGTCAACTACGGTTGCTTGCGTTCGCGAGTCCCCTTCGTGTCGCTGGAGGCAGCATGTCCATGGTTCAGGCCGGTCGTCCGAGGTTGCGGCAGACGCTCGACCGGCTGGTGGCCGACGACCGCGGGCCCGGCATCGTGGCCGAGGTCCGGGACGGCGACGACCCGCCGTGGTTCGGCGCCGCGGGCGTGGCCGACCTGGAGACCGGCCGCCCCCGCGGACCCGGGGAGCACTTCCGCATCGGCAGCTTCACCAAGGCGTTCGTCGGGACCGTCGTGCTGGGCCTGGCGGCCGACGGCGCCCTGGCCCTGGACGCCCCGGTGACCACCTGGCTGCCCGGCGTCGTCGAGGAGTACTTCCCCGGCGCCGACGCCGCCCGCATCACCCCGCGGCTGCTGCTCAACCACACCAGCGGCCTGCCGGACGCGATCCCCGGCCAGGAGACCCCGCCCGCCGGGGAGCCGGGGAGGCGGTTCGTCTACTCCAAGGTCAACTACAACCTCGCCGGGATGATCGTCGAGGCGGTGTCCGGCTCGACGCTCGCCGAGCAGATCGACCGCCGCGTCGCGGGCCCGCTGGGGCTGACCGGGACGTACCTGCCCGCGGCCGGCGAAGGGCCGCGTGACCCGCACGCCCGCCACTACTCCGGCCAGGACGAGACCGGCCAGGACACCGGCCGCCACGACGTGACCGACGCCGACCTGTCATGGGCCTGGGCCGCCGGCGGCATGGTCTCGACCACGGCCGATCTCCACCGTTTCCTGGCCGCCCTGCTGGGCGGGCGCCTGCTCCCGCCCGCGCAGCAGGAGGAGATGTTCACCACCGTGTCCACCGAAGGCGCCGGCTGGGTGCCCGGCGCCCGGTACGGGCTCGGCGTCTACTCCCAGCGTTTCCCGTCCGGGGTCACACTCTGGGGCGGGGGCGGCTACATCCAGGGGTCGATGACGTACGCGATGGGCGACCGGCAGGGCAGCCACACCCTGGTCGCCAACGTGAACGGCGACTGGGGCGACTTCCTGGCGACCTGCGCCGACCTGTTCCGGGCCGACTTCGGCTGACGGCGCCGGCCCCACCGGCTCAGCCGAGCCCGGGGACGGCCACCGCGGCCGTCCTGACCTCGCCCGTCCGGCCGGCGAACATCTCCGCCATCCGCTCGACGCCCGGGAACACCGCGACCGTCATGAACAACGTCCGGCCGTCCGGGCCGCCGAGCGCGGCGGCGAAACAGGCCCGGTCGAGCTCGATCCGGTCGGTCACCTCGCCGCCCTCGCGCACCCGTACGCAGGCGGCGCCCTGTTCGTCGTCCACCTGGGTCCAGATCGCGCCCTCGGCGTCCATGCAGATGCCGTCGCCGCCGATGGGCGCCCACACCCGCCGGCCGGACAGCCCGCCGTCCGCGCCGATGTCGAACGCCGTCAGCCGCCGTGTCCAGGACTCGGCGACGACCAGCGTGGAGCCGTCCGGGGTCACCGCCATCCCGTTGGGGAAGTGCAGGTCCTCGGCGACCACCCGGGCCTCGCCGCCGGGGCCGACCAGGGCGATCACGCCGGGCGCGAAGTCGGCCCGGCCGAAGTCGAAGCCGACGCAGTTCACGTAGACCCGGCCGCGGCCGTCCACGACGACCTCGTTCGGCCCGGCGGGCAGCTTGCCCAGGTCGGCGTGGACGGACGTCGTCCCGTCCGGCTCCACGCGCAGCAGCTCGCGCTCGCCGGTCACCAGCAGGCGGCCGTCGGGCAGCCAGCCGAGGCAGAACCCGGCGGGTTTCGGGCCGCGGGCGACCACCTCGCACCCGCCGTCCGGGGTGACGGCGACGATCTCCTGCGCCCCCCAGTGGGAGAACCACAGCCTGCCCTCGTGCCAGCGCGGCGACTCGCCCACGCACAGTCCGGTCACCAATGTCTTCGTCTCGGTCATGTCGTCATGCCTCCTTCTGCCCTCTACACGAAGGGCGGAGACCCACATCGACACCGCCGGGAAGAGAACCGCGCCGGATCTACAGGGCGGCGCGGGCGCGCTCGGCCAGCGCGGCGCGGTCGACCCCGGCCAGGGCCAGCGCCCGCGGGACCGTGCCCACCTCGGCCTGGAGGACGCCGAGCAGCACGTGGACCGGCCGCAGGTCCTTCTTGCGATGGGTGGCGGCCAGCCGCTCGATCGCCAGCTTGACCGACGCCCCGAGCTGCGGGCGCCGCTCGGGGTCGGGCGTCGAACGCAGGTCGAAGGCGGCCGCCGACACCCCGGCCGCGGCGAGGCTGTGCTCGAACTCCCGCCGCAACGCCGCCCGCACCCCCGCCTGGTCGAGCCCGGCCTCGGCCAGGACCGCCCGCGCCGCGGTGTCCTCCGGCGCCGCCATGGCCAGCAGCACGTGGTGGGCCTCGATCGTGGGGGAGCTCTCCGCGCGCGCCTCGGCCTGGCCCCGGAGCAGCACGTCGTGCAGGTAGAGGTCGAACGCGCCGCTCATGCCCGCCTCCTCAGCTCGACCCCGGCCGCGATGAGCCGCCTGGCGTGCTTCTTGTGGACCGCCTGGCGGGTGACGCCGAGCGCCTCGGCCACCTGCGGCCAGCTCCAGCCCGCCCGCATCGCCTGCTCCACGGCGGCGTCCTCCAGCTGGTCGGCCAGGCGGCGCAGCGCGACCACGGACGCGAGCGCGTCCGCGGGCTCCTTGACTGACATTCCAGCCACCCTAGGCGTCCGCCCCGGAACAGGCAATTCAGGTTGCTTAAACGGGGGCCGATGCGTCATACCGGGAGCCACCGGGTAGGGCCAGGGATGTCATGAGCACGATCGAGAACGCCGGGGCCGCCGCCTACCGCATTCCCACCGACCAGCCGGAAGGCGACGGCACGCTGGCCTGGCGGTCCACCACCATGGTCGTGGTCACCCTGACCGCCGCGGGCGTCACCGGCACCGGCTGGACCTACGCCCCGGCCGCCGCCGCCTCGGTCGTCACCGAGCTGCTGGCCGGCGTCCTGACCGGCGCGGACGCCGCCGACATCCCCGCCGCGCACGCCGCGATGGTCCGGCAGGTGCGCAACGCGGGCCGTCCCGGCGTCGCCGGCTACGCCGTCTCGGCCGCCGACGTGGCGCTGTGGGACCTCAAGGCGCGCCTGCTCGGCCTGCCGCTGACCCGTCTGTTCGGCGCCGCCCGGCCCGAGGTCCCCCTGTACGGCTCGGGCGGCTTCACCACCTACGACGACGAGGCCACCACGGCCCAGCTCGCCCGCTGGGTCCACGAGCAGGGCATCGGCCGCGTCAAGATCAAGATCGGCGAGTCGTCCGGCACCCGCCCCGACCGTGACCTGCACCGCGTGGCCCTGGCCCGCCGCGTCATCGGCGACCGGGCCGAGCTGTACGTCGACGCCAACGGCGGCTACACCGCCAAACAGGCCGTCCGCCTGGCCGCACGCCTGCGCGAGCACGACGTGACCTGGTTCGAGGAGCCCGTCTCCTCCGACGACCTGCCGGGCCTGCGACTCGTACGCGAGCGGGCCGCGCCCGACGTCACCGCCGGCGAGTACGGCTGCGACCCCGCCTACTTCACCCGCATGTGCCAGGCCCAGGCCGTCGACTGCCTCCAGGTCGACGCCACCCGCTGCGGCGGCTACACCGGCTGGTTCGCCGCCGCCGCGATCGCCGCGGGCCACAACCTGCAGGTGTCCGCCCACTGCGCGCCCAACCTGCACCTCCCGGCCGCGGCGAGCACCGCCAACCTGCGCCACGTCGAATGGTTCCACGACCACCAGCGCATCGAGGCCGAGCTGTTCGACGGCGCCGCCGACCCCTCCGGCGGCCTGGCCCGCCCCCGCCCCGACGCCCCCGGCCACGGGCTGGAGCTGCGCGCCGCCGCCGCCGAACCCCACCGCGTGTCCTGACGGAAGGAGCGGGCGCCGATGCGGATCGAGGACTACGCCCTGATCGGTGACATGCACACCGCCGCGCTCGTCGGCCGCGACGGCTCGATCGACTGGCTGTGCCTGCCCCGCTTCGACTCGCCCGCCTGCTTCGCCGCGCTGCTCGACGGCCCGTCCGCCGGACGCTGGCTGCTGGCCCCCGCCGGCGGCGGCCGGGCCACCTCCCGCGGCTACCGCCAGGGCACCCTCATCCTGGAGACCACCTGGGACGGCCCCGGCGGCAGCGTCCGGGTGGTGGACTTCATGCCGCCCCGGGGCGAGGCCCCCGACGTCGTGCGGATCGTCGAAGGGGTGCGCGGCCGGGTCGAGATGACCATGGAACTGGTGCTGCGCTTCGACTACGGCCGCGACGTCCCCTGGCTGCGCTACGAGCCCGGCGTGCTGGCCGCGGTCGCCGGCGGCGACGCCACCTGGCTGCGCACCCCCGTCGAGCTGTTCCCGGACGCCGACCGGCACCGCACCACCGCCTCGTTCACGGTGGGGGAGGGGCAGCGGGTGCCGTTCGCGCTGACCTGGCAGCAGTCGTGGCTGCCGCGCCCAGAACCGGTCGACCCGCCCGAGGCCCTGGCCGACACCGAACGGCTGTGGCGCGAGTGGGCCCGCCGGTGCGGCTACCAGGGGGACTACGACGAAGCCGTCCGCACGAGCCTGCTCACCCTCAAGGCCCTCACCTACGCCCCCACCGGCGGGCTCGTCGCCGCCGCCACCACCTCGCTGCCCGAGCGGCTGGGCGGCGCGCGCAACTGGGACTACCGCTACTGCTGGCTGCGCGACGCCAGCTTCACCCTCCAGGCCATGATGACCGCGGGCTACGAGGCCGAGGCGCGCGCCTGGCGCGAATGGCTGCTGCGGGCCGTCGCCGGGCACCCCGCCGACCTGCAGATCATGTACACCGTCGAGGGGAGCCGGCGCATCCCCGAGTGGACCGCCGACTGGTTGTCGGGCTACGAGGCGTCCGAGCCGGTGCGCGTCGGCAACGCCGCCTCCGGCCAGCTCCAGCTCGACGTCTACGGCGAGACCCTCGACTGCCTGCACCTGGCCCGCCGGTCCGGCCTGGCCATCGACGACGAGGCATGGGACCTTCAGAACGCCCTGATGAACTACCTCGAAGGCATCTGGGACCAGCCCGACAACGGGCTGTGGGAGACCAGGGGGCCGCGCCGCCAGTTCGTGCACTCCAAGGTGCTGGCCTGGGTCGCGGCCGACCGCATGATCCAGGCCGTCGAGGCGTTCGGCCGCGACGGCCCCGTCGACCGCTGGCGCGCCCTGCGCGAACGCGTCCACCAGGACGTCTGCGCCCACGGCTACGACGCCGAACGCAACACCTTCACCCAGTACTACGGCTCGACCGGCCTGGACGCGGCCCTGCTGCTCATCCCGCGCCTCGGCTTCCTGCCGCCCGGCGACCCGCGCGTCGTCGGCACCGTGGACGCGGTCGCCCGCGACCTCGTCCACGACGGTCTGGTCCTGCGCTACCGGTCCGAGGCCGAGAACATCGACGGCCTGCCCGGCGGCGAGGGCACCTTCCTGGCCTGCTCCTTCTGGCTGGCCGACGCCCTGGCCGCGACCGGCCGCCGGCGCCGGGCCACCGAGCTGTTCGAACGGCTGCTCGGCCTGCGCAACGACGTCGGCCTGCTGTCGGAGGAGTACGACACCGTGCACCACCGGCAGGTCGGCAACTTCCCGCAGGCCTACAGCCACGTCTCGGTGATCAACAGCGCGACCGTCCTGTCGGGCAGGTTCAGGCCTGGGCGCCCTCGGCATCAAGACGGGTGAAGGTGGCTCCGCGCAGCACGGCGCGAGCGCCGAGCACGTGCCCGTCGCACATCCTGGTCACCGTCCCGGCCTGGTCGGTCACCTTCCACCGGACCAGCTCCGCGCAGGGCCGGCCGGCCCGGTCCTGCGGCCAGGTGCGGTGGCAGACCCGGCACTCGGTGATGTTCGCCCGGTAGGACAGGGTGTTGCCGTGCTCGGGGCAGACGCCCCACGGCATGCCGCAGACCTGCTCGCGCTGCGCCCGCAGCCTGGCCAGGTCGCCGGCCGCCCGTTGCAGGTCCTCGCCGCCCCGGTCCAGCCAGTCGGCGGCGTGCCGCGCGGCGCGGAGCTGGTCGCCCTCGGGGGATCCGGCGGGCTCGGTGTCGCACAGCGAGCGGACCTCGGCGGCGAGGTCCTGGGCACGGCGCGCGAGGTCGCGCAGCTGGGCGGGGGTGACAGTCATGAGGGCTCTCATCTCGTCAGGGCCGGGCGGCAACGGTGTGCGACGGTCACGCGGCGGGAACGGCCGGCCGGCCGCTCCCGCCCTCCAGTCTCGTCAGCCCGGCGCGCTCGTGGCGCGGTCGCGGCCCACGAGTTCGCGCCCCCGCTCCTGGCGCAGGTCGGCCGCGGTGCGTCAGGACGTGGGGACGCCGCTGTAGGCGGGCCCGAAGAACACCAGCGTCACCAGGTCCTCGGTGACATCGTGGAAGCGGTGCTCCTCGCGGGCCGGGACGAACAGGGTGGTGCCGGGGCCGACCTCGATGGTGACGCCGCCCGAGGTGAAGGAGGCGCGCCCGCTGGTCACGACGTAGATCTCGTCCTCGGCGTGCGGCGACTGGCCGTCGACGGCGCCGGCCGGGATGGAGTACGTGCCGAAGCTGAGCGCGGGCACGCTCAGGTGCTCGGCGAAGTTGGCGGAACCGTCGGGGGCGGGCTCGAACCGGCCGCTGTCGATGATCTCCATGGCCCGTGATCCTCTCACGCCGCCACGGGCCGGGCCTTCGGCGGGGAGATGCTTGCGGCTTGCCCTAAATGTGAGTAAATGTCACGTCATGTGGCGTGGCTGGAGTGGCCGGTTGACCGCGGCCGTCAAGCGTGAGCTGTCGTACGTGCGCGGGCAGGCCGCCGGGCTGGCCAAGCCGGGGTCGTACCAGCGGCTGCAGGCGCTGCAGATCGCCAAGGCGACGCTGGCGGCGGTGCTGGCCTGGCTGACGGCCAGCCGGCTGCTGGCGCTCGGCGCCACCTGGATCGCCCCCGCCACCGCGGTGATCATGGTCCACGCCACCGTGTACCGCACGCTCACCAACGGCCTGCGCCGGGTCGCCGCGGTCGGCGCCGGGGTCATCCTGGCCGGCAGCATCGGGCACCTGCTCGGCCTGGGCGTGCTCAGCCTGGTGCTGGTCGTGCCGCCCGCGCTGGTCGCCGCCCGCTGGCACCGCATGGGCAACCACGGCTCCGACGTCGCCACCACCGCCGTGCTGCTGCTCTCCTTCGCCGCCGGCTCCCAGGAGCGTTACCTGCTGGCTTACGTGCTGGCCACGGCCATCGGCGCGCTGAGCGGGGCGGTGGTCAACAGCGTGCTGTGGCCGCCGCTGTACCGCGACCGGCCCGACGCGGCCGTCCGCCGCCTGGCCCGCGAGACGGCCGCGCTGCTGACCTCCGTCGCCGAGGGCTTACGGGACGAGTGGAACCTCTCGGCGCTGCCCGACTGGGAACGCCAGGCCGTCCGGCTGGACGAGCACCTGGCCGACGCGGCCGCCGCCGTGGCCGACGGCGCCGAGAGCCGCCGCTACAACCTGCGGCAGAGCCTCCACCCGGTCACGGCCGCGCAGGACCACGAGCAGGTCCTGCGCCGGCTGACCACGCTGGCCGCGCACGTGCACACGATCGTGCACGCCCTGGCCCACCTGGAACACCACGACGGGCCCTCGACCGACGTCAGCCCCGACTACGCCCGCGACTACGCCGACCTCCTGGACCTGCTGGGCGACGCCCTGACCGCCACCGTACGGCGCGACCCCGACCACGGAAGGGCCCGCACCCTGCTCGGCCGGGCGGAGGCGCAGGCGAGCCGCATCCACGACCAGATGACGACGGAGATCCAGAAGGGCGAGGTCGCCCACCCGGCCGGCTGGGCCCTGAGCGGCAGCCTGCTCACCGACGCCGAACGCATCCTGACGGTCCTGACCGACATCCTGGCGGCCACGCCCGGCGGCCAGGACGACGACAACCGCCCCTCCTCGCCGGCCACCCGGCCCTGACCCGTCCGGCCGGCTCTTCTGTTTGCCTGAGGAGCCGGCGCGCGGCACACTCGGGAGCCATGCTCATCAGGTCGTTCCCCGAGCCGGACGTGCCCACGGACCTGCTGGCCCAGGTGCGCGACCTGCAACGCGAAGCCTGGCCCGGCCACGGCTTCCCCGCGCCCGACGGCGGCGGCCCCGCGCACGACCCCGCCCTCGCCCCCCGCTCCATGCTCCTCCTCGACGAGGGCACGGTCGTGGCCGCCCTGGACATCCTGTCCAAGACCCTCACCCACGCCGGCCACCGGTTCCGCGCCGCGGGCCTGAGCACCGTGGTGACCAGGAAGGCGGCCCGCGGCCGGGGGCACGGCCGCCACCTGGTGGGCGCCGCGCGCGCGGCCATCGCCGACGCGGGCTTCGACGTCGCCCTGTTCACCTGCGACCGGCCGCTCCAGGGCTTCTACGAGAGCGCCGGCTGGTCGGCGATCCCCGGCGCGGTGCTGGTCGGCGGCACCCCGCAGGCGCCCTTCCCCAGCGACCGGCCCGGGTTCGACAAGGTCACGATGGGCGACTTCCCCTCGGCTCACGGCCGGGCGCACCGGCTGTCGTTCCACCACGCGCGCGTCGAGCTCCACCCTGGGGAGATCGACCGGCTCTGGTGAGCCCTCCTCAGGCGTCCTGACCCCGCCGGACCAGCGGCAGGAAGACCTCGTCCACGATCTCCACCAGGACGTCGTCCGGCGCGCTGGGCGCCCCCGGACCACGAACTCGTTGCGCAGCAGCACGATGGCCACCGTGGCGACCCTCGGGCGCAGCGACTCGGGGGCGGCCTCGCCGCGGGCCACCGCCCGTTCGAGCACGGCCAGCCAGGGGGCGGCCACCGCGTCGTCCGACTGCTCCTGGAGCTGGTCCAGGAGCTCGGCTGCGCCGCCGGCGGCGGCCATCAGGTCGCGCAGGATCGCGCCGAGCGGCGAGCTCCAGTAGCGGTTGGCCCGGCGCAGCAGCTCCAGGGCGTCGCCGCGCAGCTCGCCGGTGTCGGGCGGCGAGACCGTCGTGGCCAGCCGCTTGTAGGCGGCGACGCCGAGGGCCGGGCGGCCCGGCCAGCGGCGGTAGATGGCGTTCTTGTTGGTGCCGGCGCGGGCGGCGACCTTGTCCATGGTCAGCCCGGCGTACCCGGACGCGGTGAGCTCGTCGGCCGCCGCGCTCAGGATCGCCTCCTCCAGTGCGGCCCCGCGCCGCCGTGTCCGCCCGCCTGCCTCGGCCATCGCCACCCTCCTCGGTCTGAGGGTACCGACCGTACCTCACATAGGTTAAGGTACGGGCAGTACCGTAAGGATGAAGGGAACACCCATGCGAGCCAAGGGCATCAGCTACGACACCGGTTTCGTCGTCAACGGGACGATCGGCCACCCGGGGTTCGACCCCGACGTGGTGGCGCGCGAGATGCGCGTCATCCGGGACGACCTGCACTGCACGGCCGTCCGCGTCATGGGCGGCGACCCCGACCGCCTGGAGGTCGCCGCCGGTCTCGCCGCCGACCTCGGGCTGGAGGTCTGGTTCTCGCCCTATCCGCTGGAGCTCACCGAGGAGGAGATGCTGGCGCTGTTCGCCGACTGCGCCGAGCGCGCCGAACGGCTCAGGCGGCGCGGCGCCGAGGTGGTCTTCGTCACCGGCGCCGAGCTGTGCCTGATGAGCAAGGGCTTCCTGCCCGGGGACGACATCGACGAGCGGGTCGCCCTGCTGAGCCGTCCGGAACGGGTGCGCGAGCTGGTCGGCGGCGTCCGCGCGCGGGTCAACGACTTCCTCGGGCGGGCGGTGGCCGTCGTGCGCGAGCGGTTCGGCGGCCGGGTGACCTACGCCTCCGTGCCGCTCGAGGGCGTCGACTGGACGCCGTTCGACCTGGTCTCCGTGGACCTCTACCGGTCGGCCGAGATCGCGGGCGTGTTCGAGCAGGGCGTGCGCGCCCTCGTCGCGGAGGGCAGGCCGGTCGCGATCACCGAGTTCGGCTCGGCGACCTACCGCGGCGCGGGCGACCGGGGCGCGCTCGGCCTGGAGATCGTCGAGTACGCCCCGGGCACCCGCGAGCCCGTCCGGCTGACCGGCGAGCACGTCCGCGACGAGGAGGGCCAGGCCGCGTACGTGCGCGAGCTGCTGGAGATCTTCGACTCGGCCGGCGTGGACGGCGCCTTCGTGTTCACCTTCGCGCTGCGCGACCACCCGTACCGCCCCGACGGCGACCCCCGCGACGACCTGGACCTGGCCAGCTACGGCATCGTCAAGGTCCACGAGGACCGCTCCGGCACCGCCTACCCCGGCCTGCCCTGGGACCCCAAGGCCGCCTTCGCCGCCGTCGCCGGCCACTACGCGAAGCACTGACATGACCCTCCCCACCACCACTCTCGGCCGCACCGGCCTGCGCGTGAGCCGCCTCGGCTACGGAGCCATGGAGCTGCGCGGCCCGCGCGCCTGGGGCCCGCCGGTGTCCGACGACGCGGCCCGCGCCGTGCTGAACGAGGCCCTCGACGCCGGGGTGAACCTCATCGACACCGCACCCGACTACGGCGACGCCGAGGAGCACATCGGCCGCTGGATCGCACACCGCCGCGACGAGTTCGTCCTGGCCGGCAAGTGCGGCTGCCCCCTCGCCGACGGCGACCCCGCGCACGACTACACGAGGGCGAACGTGCGCGCGGGCGTCGAGCGGAGCCTGCGCCGGATGCGCACCGGCCATCTCGACGTCCTGATGGTGCACCTCAGCCCGAGCGTCTCGGTGATGGAGGCCGAGGACACCATCGCCGGGATGCGGGCCCTGCGGGACGAGGGCCTGATCCGCTTCACCGGCATGTCGGGGGAGCTGCCGCACCTGCCGGAGCACATCGCGACGGGCGCGTTCGACGTGTTCCTGCTGCCCTACTCGGCGCTCGACCGCTCCCACGAACGGCTCGTCGGGGCCGCCGCGGCGAGCGGGGCGGGCACGGTCGCCCGCGGGGCGGTGGCACGCTCCCTCGTGCCGCCGCCCGAGGCCGTGCCCGAGCCGGTGCGCCGGCCGCTGGCCGAGCGCCACGCCCGGCTCGCCGCCGCCCGCCTGGAGGAGCTGGCGGACGGCGCGCCGGTGACCGAACTGCTGCTCCGGTTCATCCTGGGCCATCCGGAGCTGCACTCGGTGATCGTCGGCTCGGCCCGGCCGGAACACCTGCGGGCCAACGTCGCCGCCGCCCGCAAGGGCCCCCTGCCGCCGGACGTGGAGGCGGCCGTCCGCGCCCGCCTGGGCCCGGCGTAGGGGACGCGGGTCACTGGTCGTCGAGGAAGGTGAGCACGGCCATCACCCGGCGGTGGCCGCCGTCCGAGACGGCCAGGCCGAGCTTGGCGAAGATGCTGCCGATGTGCTTGTGCACCGCGTTGTCGGTGATCGTCAGCCGCTCGCCGATCTCGGTGTTGCTCAGGCCCTGGGCCATCCAGGACAACACCTCCCGCTCCCGGCCGGTGAGGCTGTCCAGGCCGTGGCCCCGCCCGACCATGAGCTGGGCGATGACCTCGGGGTCCATGACCGTGCCGCCCGCGGCGACCCGGCGGACGTCCTCGACGAACTGGCTCACCCGGCTGACCCGGTCCTTCAGCAGGTAACCGACGCCGCCGGAGCCGTGCGCCAGCAGCTCGCGGGCGTAGATGCGCTCGACGTACTGGGACAGGACCAGGATGGGCAGGGCGGGGTCGGCGCGCCGGAGGGCGACGGCGGCCCTGATGCCCTCGTCGCGGAACGACGGCGGCAGCCGCACGTCGGCGATCACCAGGTCGGGCCGGTGCTCGGTGACGGCGTCCAGCAGGCCGCCGGCGTCCGGCACGACCGCGGCCACCTCGATGTCCTTGCTGGTCAGGAGCAGTTCCAGCCCCGTGGACAGCAGAACGTTGTCCTCGGCGATCACGACGCGCACGGCAGCTCCACGACGAGACGGGTGGGCCCTCCGGGAGGGCTGTCGATGGACAAGGTACCGTCGAGCGCGGCGGCCCTCCTGCGGATGCCGGTGACGCCGGTGCCGCGGCTCTCGTCCACGCCGCCCTTGCCGTCGTCGCAGACCTCGATGCGCAGCACGCCTCCGGACGCCAGCCGTACGGTGACGTGGCCGGCGCCGCTGTGCTTGGTGGCGTTCGTGACCGCCTCGGCCACGATGAAGTAGGCCGCCGTCTCGACCGCGGCGGGCACGGCGCCGAGGCCGCTCACGTCCGTCTCGACGGGCAGGCCGGCCTTCGCCGTCACGGCGGCCACCGCGCCGGCCAGCCCCCGGTCGGCCAGGACGGGCGGGTACATCGTCCGGATCACCTGCCGCAACTCGGTCATCGCCTCCTCGGTGCCCTCGTGCGCGTCCTTCAGCAGCCGGCCGACGGGCCCGCCGTCGTCGTCGAGCGCCTCGCGGGCCATGGCCAGCCGCATCGCGATGGCGACCAGCCGCGCCTGGGTGCCGTCGTGCAGGTCGCGCTCGATGCGGCGCAGCTCGGCGGCGTGCGCGTCGAGGACGTTCGACCTGCTCTCGGTCAGCTCGCCGACCCGCTCGGCCAGCCGGTCGGCCTCCGAGGGGGCGAGCGCGGCCAGGCAGGCGCGGGCGTGCAGCCGGGCCAGCCTCGGCAGCGCCCACCAGGCCAGCGGCGCGGCCAGGACGATCTGCGCCACGCCCATGCCGATCGCCTGCTCCCACCCGGTGACCGGGATGGCCACCAGCAGCCGCAGCGGGTCGTCCGCCGGGAACAGCCACCACAGCGGGGCCTCCAGCACGGGGTTCACCAGCAGCCCGGCCACCCCGAGCGCGGCCAGCGCGGCGGGCAGGCCCACGACGACGTGCAGCGCCGTCCAGCGCAGGTCACGCCTGGCCCGCGTGCCCATGAGGAGCTGCCGCCACTGGTCGCGCACCCCGGCCCGGGCGGGCGGTGCCGGGCGCGCCGGCACGTCGACCTCCAGCACCGCGCCGGCCTGGACGCGCTGCCACTCGGTCCACCGGTGGAGCACCGCCATCATCCGCGGCACCAGCACGAGCCCCACCCCGGCCACGGGGACGAGCACGACGCCCGCGACGAGCAGCGCCAGCCAGACCATCGCCGCCAGGGCCGACGCGAACACGATCAGGTGATACCGAACGAACCGCCACAGAGCTTTCACGTCAAGTCATGATCTTCCGGGCGGGTAGCTCCATGGCGAGGGACACAATCGTCATCACCGCCAGGATAGAGGCGGGCACCAGCCACAACGGCCCGGCCGGCAGCGGGCGGGCCAGGAAGCCCACGCTCAGCAGCACCAGCGGCACCGCCGACAACACCAGCCCCGACACCGACGCCCCGGCGCCCACGAGCAGCGCCTCCCACCGCACCACGCGCCTGAGCTGACGCCGGGTCAGGCCGATCGCGCGCAGCCCGGCGAACTCCTCCCGGCGCGCGGTCGTCGTCGCCACCAGCCGGTTGGCGACCGCCACCAGCACGTAGCCCAGCAGCACGGCGAGCACGGCCACGTTCACCAGCGTCTGGGCCGAGGCCATGGCGGCCTGCGGTCCGGCGGCATGGTTGTCGAAGCGCAGCCCGGGGCGGCGCGCGAGGTCGCCGAAGTCGGCCGGACGGGCCAGCACCGCGCTGTCCAGGCCGGTCGTCGTGTGCGCGGCGGCCAGGTCGCGGGAGACCACGATCGGGCCGAACCCGAGGCCGCGCCGGTAGGTGGCGGCCACCCGCGCCCGCACCCGCGCGCCGTCACCCATGATCACGTCCATGCTCCGGCCGACCCGGCCCACGCCCTCTTCCACCGCGACGGCCGCGCCCTTGAGCCCGGACAGGCTGCCGTCGGCGAGGTCCAGGTCGACCAGGCCCTCGGCGTCCGGGCCGAGCGCCATGGCGGGCCTGGCCATCAGGGCGGGGCTGTCGCCGGTCAGCAGCGGCTCGGTCACCACGGTCGTCATCGACATGCCCGCCGCCTTCGTGCGCGACCGTACGTCGGCCAGCAGGTCGCGCGGGACGCCGCCGAGGTCCGGAGCGGTGATCGTGACGAGGCCGCGCAGGCCCGGGGCGACCTCGTCGGCGCGCGCCTTGGCCATCGTGGTCTGGGTGAGCACCACGCTGAGGCCGAGCGTGACGACCATGCCGAGGGCGGCCACGGCTCCGGCGGTCCGCAGCGCGTACCCGTGGGAGTTGTGCACCGCCAGCCACAGCGGGCCGGGCAGCCGCGTCATGAGCCGCGATCCGGCCACCGCCCTGGCCACCCCCTGCACCAGCCGCGGACCGGCCAGCGCCAGGCCGATCACCGCGACGATCGACGCGATGCCCGGACCGATCATGCCCGCCTCGCTCCGCACGAACAGCGGCGTCACCGACAGCGCCAGCGCGGCGAGCATGAGCAGCAGCCCCGCCCGGGTCCGCCCCGGCGACGGCGTGCGCGGCTCGGGCAGCCCGGAGACCACCGGCATGCGCGAGACCCGCAACGACCCCGCCCACGCGGCCACCCGCGTGACGCCGAGCAGCAGCAGCGCCGCGGCCACGGCCGGCAGCGGCCCGTACACCAGCGGCTGGTCCGCGCGCACCAGCCCGATCCCGGCCAGCAGCTCGCCGAAGCGGGCGGCCAGGAAGTAGCCGAGCGCGGCCCCGAACGGCACCGCCGGAAGCGCCGCCGCCGCGGCCTGGACGGCCACCAGCCTGCGCACCTGGCGCGGGGTCGCGCCGGCCGCGCGCAGCAGGGCGAGGTCGCGGCGCTGCCGGTTGACCGACAGCGCCAGGCCGCCGCCCACCACGAACCCGACCACCAGCAGGCTGATCCCGCCGATCGAGGAGGGCAGGACCAGCAGCAGCCCGCGACCGGCCGCCGCGCCCGGCGACTCCGCGTCGGCCCTGTCCAGGCCCGTGGCGTACGTGTAGCCGTCGCCCAGGCGGTCCTTCAGCCGGGCGGCCAGCGTCTCGGGGGAGACGCCGGGCTCCGCGCGGACCGCGACGAGGTCCACCGTCCGCGCCCGGCCCGCCGTCCGGGCGGCCAGGGCGGTGGCGACGGCGTCGGGGAAGTACACGCCCGGGGCGTCCACCACGGCGCTCACCCGGTAGGTGCCCGGCGTGCCGGCCGCCGTCAGCCGCAGCCGGTCGCCGACCCGTGCGCCGCTCACCGCGATCTCGTCGGCGGCGCGGGGCGCCCGCCCGGCGGTGATCCGGCCGCTCAGCGCGAGGGACGACCACCCGTGCCCGGCGGTGGCGGGGTCGGCGGTACGCCCGGCCGTCCCGGACCCGACGGCAGCGGGGAAGGCGACGTCACCGGCCACGGCCGCGACGCCGGGCACCCCGGACGCCGCGGCGACCAGCGAGCCGGGGATCCTGGCGCGTTCTGGCAGCGCGATGTCCGGCTCCTCCTTGATCGGGATCGTCTGCCGTGCCGAGACGACCACGTCCGCGCCCGACAGCCGCAGGGGCGGCTGCGCGCGGAAGGCCGAGTCCACCAGCACGCCGGTCCCGGTCACCAGCGCCATTCCGCCCAGCACCGCCGCGAACACCACGACCAGCCCGCCCGCCTTGGCGAGCGCCAGCGCGAGCCTGATCATGCGACCCGCTCCTCGCTCAGCCGTGCCAGTCGTACGGCCAGGTCCTCGGCGGTCGGGGCGGGCAGGACGTCGAGGACGCGCCCGTCGGCCATGACCACGGTGTCGTGCGCGCGGGCCGCGGCGGCCGGGTCGTGGGTGACCATGACGACGGTCTGGCCCAGGTCGTCGACCAGCTCGCGCAGCAGGTCCAGCACGTGGGCGGCGCTGCGCAGGTCGAGGGCCCCGGTGGGCTCGTCGGCGAACACCACGTCCGGGCGCGCGGACAGGGCCCGGATGATCGCCGCCCGCTGCTGCTGGCCGCCCGACAACTCCGTGGGCAGGTGCCGCATGCGGTCGCGCAGGCCCATCCGGTCGACCAGCTCGCCGAGCCAGGCCCGGTCCGGGCGCACCCCGGCCATCCGCAACGGCAAGGTGATGTTGTCCTCGACGGTCACGGTGGGCAGCAGGTTGTAGGACTGGAACACGTAGCCCAGGTGCTTCCTGCGCCACTCCGTGCGCCGGGTCTCCGACATGCGGGTGACCTCGACGCCGCAGATGGTGATCGCGCCGGAGGTCGGCGGCTCCAGGGCCGCGGCGGCCTGCAGGAGGGTGCTCTTCCCCGAGCCCGACGGCCCCATCACGGCCACGAACCGGCCGCGCGGGAAGGCCAGCGAGACGTCGTCGAGGGCGACCAGGTCCCCGTAGGTCTTGCTCACCCGCTCCAGCGTGACGACCGCCTCCATGACGGGCCTCACGACCGGCCGCCGGCGAAGCGCAGGATCAGCAGGCCGGCGATGCCGGCCACGCCCACCACGCCCGACAACAGCCCCAGGAGGTTCGGATCTCCCTGCGTGACGATGCCGGCCGCCACGTTCACCGAGGCTCCGCCCACCGCCAGGACCCACAGCAGGGCACGCGAGGCCGATCGCCGCGGCCGGGTCCGCGGGCTGTGCGCCGGCCGCTCATATGTGTCAATTCTGTACGGATCGCTCATGAGGACAACGCTAGGGACACCGGCCTCCGCGCTGAATCCCGCCAGCAACCGAAGCGACGGTACAGACTGCTGTAGTACGTACGACCACGGATCGGGAGGAAGACACGGTGAAGCGGATCGGGGTCATCGGGGTGGGCGAGATCGGCCGGGCCATCGTGACGGGCCTGTGCGAGGGCCCCGGCGAGCGTCCCGAGGTGTTCCTCTCCCCGCGGGGTGCGCGTGCGGCGGCGGAGTTGTCGCAGCGCTACGAGGACGTGCACGTGTGCGCCTCCAACCAGGAGGTGGTGGACCGCGCCGACCTGGTCGTCATCGCCGTACGCCCGCCGGACCGGCACGACGCGCTGGCCGGCCTGCGCGTGGCCGACGACACGATCGTGGTCAACGTGATGGCCGGCGTCGCCGTCGACGAGCTGCGCAAGCTCCTGGACACCGGCGCCACCCTGGTACGCGCCATCCCCCTGCCCGCCGTCCGCGAACGCGACTCGGTCACGGTGACCTGGCCCGCCCACCCGGTGACCGACGCCCTGTTCGGACGGCTGGGCGGCGTGCTCGTGGCCGAGGACGAGGCGGCCTTCAACGTCTTCTCCGCGCTGACCGCGACGCTCACCACCCACCTGTCCTACCTGGCCACGCTCAGCACGTGGGCCGCCGGGCACGGCGTGCCGCCGGAGGTGGCGGAGGGCTACGTCCGCGGCCTGTTCCAGGGGCTCGGGCGGGCCCTGGGCGACGAGAGCCGTTCGCTGGCGCGGCTCGCGGCCGACCACGAGACCCCGAACGGCAGCAACGAACGCGTCCGCACCACCTGGTTCACCCCGGCCAGTTCGCAGGCCCTGGCCGACACGCTCGACGACCTGCTCGACCGCCTCACCTGACCGGGGCTCCCGGGACAGTCATTCGCCGGCGGGCGCGCAGAACCGCACCTCAGCCGGGCCGGTGGGCGACGGTCAGCAGGTGTCCGCTGGCGCCCAGGAGCGAGGGCTCCGACTCCATCGAGCGCTGTGCGTCCAGGAGCAGGGCCCGGCGTTCCGGGTCGTCGAGCCAGTCGTTGACGTCGCCGTGCAGCCAGAAGGTGCCCTCCAGGCCGTAGCGGGCGGTGCCGGGCAGCCCGGCGTCGGCGAACTCGGCGGCCACCTCGTCCGGGTGGTGGAAGTAGGCGGAGAAGCCGCGCCTGGGGGACAGCATGACGCCGTCCGCCGCGGCGGCATGGGCCGCCTCCCGCTGCCGTTCCTCCAGGTAGGTGCCCAGGTTGACGGTGTCGAGCACGGCCGCGTACCGGTTGATGGTGGCCGCGGCCACCAGCCCGCCGGGCCGCACGGCGCGCCGGGCCTCGCTCAGGACCCGCAGCCGGTCGGCGCGGTCGGCGAGGTGGTAGAGCGGGCCCAGCAGCAGGACGGCGTCCGCGCCGCCGTCCGGCACGGGCAGCCGCCGCGCGTCACCGACCCGGGCGCGCAGCCCCGGCACCCTCGCCGCCCGCTCCACGTGCAGCGGCACGGGGTCCAGCAACTCCACCTCGTAGCCGTCGGCCAGCAGCCATTCGGCGTGTACGCCGGTGCCGCCGCCCACGTCGAGGACCCGGGCGGGGGCCGGCGGCAGCGTGCGGCGGAGCACGTCCTGGGTGCGCCAGAACTCCAGGCGGCCGCGCCCCTCGCGCAGCCGGTCGTGCTCCAGGTCCTGTGCGTAGTAGGCGAGTACCTCTCGGGTCACGGTCATGATCGATCGTGGCCGCTCCGCCGGGACGGCGGCAACGGATTTTCCCTCGCACTTCGTTATCCGGGCGTGTAAATTTATCCTCATGGATAACAATCAGGTCTGGCGGCTCGTCCGGATCCTCTTCGCCGCCGTGCTGCTCCTGTCGATCGCCACGCTCGGCGTGGCCGCCGTCGTCGGCGGCAGCTGGGTGGTGTGGCTGCGCGCCGCCGCCGTCGCCGCCGCCTCCGCCTGGCTCGTATCCCTCGCCGGGCAGGCCGCCCGGGGCAGACGGGCCGCCTACGTGCGCATCCGCTTCGTCTCCGTCGCCGCGCCCATCGGCGTCGTGCTCATCCTCATCGCGCCGGACAGCGGCTACCCGCTGTGGATGAAGGCCGAGCAGGCCGTGGTCGGCGTCCTGGTCGCCGCCGTCGCGGTCGTCGTCAACCGCAGTGCCGTGCGTGCGGCGTTCCCGAAGCGTGGCAAGCTGGGCTGACATGGAGAGCTCCGGAACCCGTCAGGCGGCCACCGAGGCACGCAAGGCCCAGATCGCCTCGGCCGCGATCGCCGTGCTCGCCGAGCGGGGTTACGCGGAGACCACGTTCGAGGCCATCTGTCACCATGCCGGGCTCAGCAGCAAGAGGCTGATCTCCTACCACTTCTCCACCAAGGAGCAGCTCTTCGAGGCCGTCGTCCGGCAGGTCGTCTCCGACGCGGCCGCCTTCATGCGGCCGGTGATCGAGGCCGCCACCGGAGCCCGGGCCCAGCTGGAGGCGTTCATCAGGGCGAACATCGCCTTCATCGCGGCCCATCCGGCCCACGTGCGCGCGGTCCAGCAGATCGCGTTCAACCGCGCGCCCGTGGGCGGCGACGAGCGGGACGCCGCCATCGCCAGGCTGGTCGCCCTGTTCGAGGACGGCCAGCGCAGCGGCGCGTTCCGGCCGTTCGACAGCGTCCTGATGGCCACGTCCCTGCGCGCCGGCATCGACGCGGTGGCCGACCGGGTCGCCGGCGGCCTCGACCCCGACCACTGCGCCGCCGAGCTCGCCGTCCTCTTCGACCGCGCCACCGCCAGGACACCTCGCCCGTCCTGACCGGCCGTCGGGCATCATGGTCGGCATGCCGGCTCTCGTCGATCCCACGCCCGGGTTGCGGACGTCGTTCCTGGCGGCGGTGGCCGAGTTCCGGGCCGACCGTGACTTCCCGGTCCCGTGGTTCGTCCAGGACGTCGATCCCGGGGCGCTGACCGATCCGGCGGCCTTCGCGGCCTACGTCCGGCGGGTGCTGGGCGAGCGCACCGAGGCGGGCGTGCGCACGGGGTTCGTGCCGATGACCACGCTGTGGTGGGCCGACGGCGACCGGTTCCTCGGCAGGCTGGCCGTCCGCCACCGGCTCACCCCGCAGCTGGAACGGTTCGGCGGCCACATCGGCTACGACGTGCGCCCGGGGGCCCGCCGCCTGGGCCACGCGACGGCGATGCTGGCCGCGGCGCTGCCGATCGCGCGGCGGCTGGGCGTCGACCCCGCCCTGGTCATGTGCGACCGGACGAACACCGCCTCCCGGCGGGTCATCGAGGCCAGCGGCGGCCGGCTCCTCGACCTCACCGAGCGCAAACGCCGCTACCTGGTGCCCACCGGCCCCGAATAGCGGCTACCCGGCGGACCGGGACCCGCCCGAGGTCACGGACGTTCCCCGCGTTGCGCGGCCCGCAGGTCCAGCCAGCCGATCAGCTTGACGTCCTCGGCGTCCAGGATCTCCCGGACGTCGGGGTCGGTGAACAGGGCGAGCTCCCAGCCGCGCTTGGCCGCGCCCGGCATGATGGCGCGCAGCTCGTCGGTGTCCTCGAAGGGATGGATGTAGATCTCCGTCACGCCCGGCCGCAGCGAGCGCAGCAGCCCGATCATGTCCTTCTTGAGCGAGTCGTAGTCCTCGCCGTCGGACTGCTGGAAGGGCAGCGACCACAGGTGGTCGAGGATGACCACCCCGGCCTCGTCGGCCATCGCGGCCGGGGCCCGCGCCACGGGCTCCAGCTCCTCCGGCGCGCCGGTGCCGGCCAGCGAGCGCGGCAGGCGGAAGGGCAGGCCGAACTCGGCGCACACCGGCAGGACGACGTCCAGGAAGTGGCGGCCGGTGGCCAGGCCGTACAGGCTGCCCATGTGGTTGTCGGCGTGCGAGGGGTCCAGGCCGAGCGCGACGGCCCTGCGGATCTGGTTGACGATCTCGACGCGGACCTCGCCGGGGTCGGCGGACCGTTCGAAGGAGGCGCAGTCGCGGAAGAAGTAGCCGGTCTCGTCCACCAGCGTGGGGACCGGCCGGTCGCGGGTGACCGGGCCCCAGCGGTAGCCCTCCCACTCGCTGGTCAGCGTCAGGTGCACCCCGACGTCGAAGCCCGCGGCCGCGGCGACGGCCTGCGGCGCCCACGGGCAGGGCGTCATCACCGTGGCCGAGCTGATCGCCCCGGCCCGCAGGAGGGAGGTGATGCCGAGGTTGGCCGACCGGCTCATGCCGTAGTCGTCGGCGTTGACGATGAGCAGCCGGTCGTCGGGGGCGTGGCCGAGCCGGGAGGCGAGCGTCATCAGGGAACCCTTCGTAGGCGGCGGCCGGTGGACGACTCCGCGCGACCGATCGTCCAGCACCGCGACGACCTTCGTCAATCACCGCCCGGCGATCAGTGCTCCAGGGGCGTGAGGTCGAGCGCGGCCAGCCGGTCGGGGTCGGCCAGGATGTCGATCGTGGCGATCCGGCCGTCGCTGACGGTGAAGCTCATGACCGAGTACAGCCTGCCTTCCACGGTGTTGACCAGGCCCGCCAGGCCGTTGACGAGCGCCGGGTGGGCGACCGCGCCGATGGGCGAGCGGCGGAAGGCGGTGGCCTGCCCGGCCACGTCCGCGGCGCCGCGGACGACCTTCATGCCGCCGGTGAGCAGGCCGCGGTCGGCGCGCAGCACCACGTCCGGATCGAGGACGGCCAGCAGCGTGTCGAAGTCGCCCTCGCGGGCCGCGGCCAGGAACGCCTCCACCACCCGGCGCTGAGCGGCGAGGTCGGGATCGGGGGTCGGGGCCGCGCCGCGCACCCGCTGACGCGCCCGGCTGGCCAGCTTCTTGGCCGCCACCGGCGTGCGCTCCACGATGGGCGCGATCTGCTCGAACGGCAGGCCGAACATGTCGTGCAGCACGAACGCCAGCCGCTCGGCCGGCGACAACGACTCCAGCACGACCAGCAGCGCCAGGCCCACCGAGTCGGCCAGCAGCACCTCCTGCTCGGGGTCGGCGGCCGGGTCGGCGGCCTCGGCCCGTCCGACCACCGGGTCCGGCAGCCGCGCCTCCAGCGGCTCCTCCCGCAGGGCCTTGCGGGCGCGCAGGATGTCCAGGCAGAGCCGGCTCACCACGGTGGTCAGCCAGGCGCCCAGGTCGGCGATGTCGCCCGAGTCCGAGCGCGCCAGCCGCAGCCACGCCTCCTGGACCGCGTCCTCGGCCTCGGACAGCGAGCCGAGCATGCGGTAGGCGACCGCCTTAAGACGGGGACGATGCCCCTCGAACCGGTCGGCCAGCAGGTCATGGTGAGTCATGGCGATATTTCCTATCAAGGTGGCGTTCTCACTCTGCTGACGCATCGAACCGGAGAAAGGTGACCGCCGCCGGTCCGGGGGCACTTGCCGGGTGGGCGCGCACGCGAGACGGTGGCCGGATGCGTGACATCCCCGGCCCTCCTCCCGCGGCGGACGGCGGGCTGAGCGCCATCGCGGCCGCCGGCGGCCTGCACACCTACCAGCTCCGACTGCACGAGCGGTACGGCCCGCTGGTGCGCTTCCAGCTTCCCGGCGCGCCGGCCGCGATCTCGGTGGCCGACCCCGTGCTGCTGGAGGCCACGGCCGCGATCGACAAACGCCCCGACAAGCTCTTCGAGTTCCTGGCCCCCCTGTGCGAGGCCGGCAACCTGCAGACGCTCCCCGCCGACGAGCACGGCCCCTTCCGCCGGGTGCTGCTCTCGGTGCTCGCCGGCCGCCGCTCGCACGAGGCGCACTTCGCCGGCTTCGTCACCCTGGCCACCGAGCTGGCCGACCGCTGGGAGCGCCGCGCCGCCGACGGCCCGGTGGCGCTCCAGCAGGACCTGAGCGAGCTGTCCCTGCGCATGATCGCCCAGTACGCCCTGGGCGGCGGCCTCGCCGACCCGGCGCGGGTGGTGAGCGCGTTCGAGACCGTGCTGACCGTCCACCTGGGCCGCCTGTACGAGCGCGACGACGACCTCGCGCGCGGCGACCGGGCGCTGGCGTACCTGCGCGAGGTCGTGGACGGGGTGCTGGCCCGCGGCGGCAGCGAACTGGTGACCGCCCTGGCGCAGGCGGACATGTCGCCCGCCCGGATCAGGGACACCGTGCTCATGATCATGCTGGCCGCCCACCACACCACCGGCGTGGCCGTCTCCTGGACCCTGCACCTGCTCGCGCGCAACCCCGGCCCGGCCGCGCGGGTGACCGCCGAGCTGGACGACGTGCTGGGCGACCGGGCCGCCCCCGAGTACGCCGACCTGCGGCGCCTGCCGTACCTGGGGATGGCGCTCAAGGAGTCGATGCGGCTCTACCCGCCGGGCCCGTACGGCGCCCGCGAGACCACCGAGGACCTCTCCCTCGGCGGCCACCACGTCCCGGCGGGCACCACGATCTTCTACCCCTTCTGGGCCGTCCACCTCGACCCCCGCCACTGGCCGGACCCGCACGCGTTCCGGCCGGCCCGGTTCACCCCCGAGCAGCAGGCCGCCCGCCACCGCTACGCCTACCTCCCCTTCGGCCTCGGGCCGCGCGGCTGCGAGGGCGCGAGCCTGGCCGTGGTGGAGGCCGAGCTGGTGCTCGCCGTGCTGCTCAGGAGGTTCGCCTTCGAGCCGGTCGAGGACCATCCGGTGACGCCCGTCGAACGCTTCGTGCTGTGGGCCGAGCACGACATCCGCATGCGCCTGACCCGCCGCGTCCCCCGCTGACTTCCCGGACGGGTGTGGCGGGGCTTGCCTGGGCGTGCCCGCTGGCATATGAGTGATGCACGCTCGTTCGGACGCCGCCGGCACACCTATGCACGGGGAGAGTCGATGAACATCCGCGGGAAGGCGACGGCCACTGTGGCGGCCGGCGTCCTGGTCACGATCACCACTCTCGCCGCCGGCGGCCCGCCGGCCTCGGCCCGCACCACGGCGCCGGGGGTGACGCACGAGGAGAACCCCCGGGTCCCCGCGGGCGCCGCCTGGGCGGAGGCGTACTTCCCCTCCGCCGACGGCAGCGGCGTCGAGCTCCACGCCGACGTGCTGCGCCCGGCGCACCTGCCGGCCGGCGCGCGCACGCCGGTCATCGTCTCGGTCGGCCCCTACTTCGCCCACGCCGGGCAGACCGGCCCGGAGGGATGGGACCAGGTCGGGCCGTCGGCGCGGTTCCGGGACTTCGTCGACGGCGCCGGGCTGATGGCCCGCGGCTACACCTTCGTGATGGTCGACCTGCGCGGCTTCGGCGGCAGCACCGGCTGCCTCGACTGGGTCGGGCCGGGCGAGCAGGCCGACGTGCGGGCCGCCGTCGAGTGGTCGGCGGCCCAGCCCTGGTCGACCGGCAAGGTCGGCATGTACGGCAAGTCGTACGACGCGGTCACCGGCCTGGTCGGCAACAACCTCAGGCTGCCGAGCCTGAAGGCGGTCGTCGCCCAGGAGCCGGTCTGGAACATGTACAACTACCTGTTCAGCAACAAGGTCCCGCGGCCCAACGTCACGGGCACGCCGGAGGCGTACAACTCGATCGCGACGATGGCGCCGATGGCCGGCGACAGCGACCGGTACAAGGCGAACGCCCAGTACGAGACCGCCCATCCCGCCTGCCTGTCCGACAACATCACCAACAACAACAATCCCGACCTGCGCTCGGCGTACTGGCGGGCGCGCAACCTGGCCGACCGGGCGGCCGGCACCAGCACGCCGTTGCTGGTCACCCAGGGCTTCATCGAGCCCAACACCAAGCCCGAGGACATGGAGGTCTACCTGGACAACCACCGCGGGCGCGAACGCGGCTGGCTCGGCCAGTGGGAGCACGTGCGCGGCAACGACACCGACGCCCAGGGCCGGCTGCTGCAGGGACGGGCCGGCTGGTTCGACGAGGTGATGCGGTTCTACGACCAGTACCTGCGCGGCGTGCGCCCCTCGGTGGGCGACCCGGCGTACGCGATCGAGGACAGCCTCGGCGTGTGGCGCGCGCAGCCGACCTGGCCGGTGGTCACGACGTCGTACGAGGCCCGGCTGTCGGCCGGCGCGTACCTGGACGACGGCGGCGGCGCCGCGGCCACGGCCACCACGGCCCCCTCCGGCCGCTGGGACATGGAGCACGCGCCGCCGCTCGAACCGCTCTCCACCGCCGAGAAGAGCTCGGCCAGACAGAGCGCGGCCGCCGCGGGCAGCTACTGGACCTGGTCCACGCCCGCCGCCGAGAAGCTCAGGCTCACCGGCACGCCGCGGATCAGGCTCGACGCGAGCACCTACGGCAACGTCATGGTCCGCCTGTGGGACGTCGCCCCCGACGGCCGGGCGACGATGTTCGACGAGAACGTCGCCCTGCTGGCGCGCGGCGGCCCGATCGCGTTCGACCTGAAGTCGGCCGACTGGACCTTCGAGCCGGGCCACCGCCTGGGCGTCCAGATCGGCACCATCGAGTCCAACGGCTGGCTGGACGTGCCCTCGGGCAACACGATCAAGGTCTCCGGCGCGCGGCTGAGCCTGGACCTGCTGTCCACGCGGCACGACGTGCCCACCCAGGGTGACCGCTCGCCGTACCTGGACCGGTACCTCGCGGCCTACACCACCACGCTCGGCGGCGTGGGCCCTGGCACCTTCCCGCTGCGGCTGACCCGCCGCTGACCTGCCCGTCCTCGGCCCGTCCGCGGCCCGTCCCACGCCCGATCCGCCGGGCCGGGAGACGGGCCGGGGACGTCAGAGCGCGGCGCCGCGGGCGCGCAGGAACCCGGCCATCGCCTCGACGCCGAGGGCGATCGCCCGCTCGTCCGGCACGAAGTCCGGGGCGTGCGGCACGCCCCGCTCGCCCACGCCGAAGAAGAACATCGCCCCGGCGCCCGCTCCAGGAACAGCCCGAAATCCTCCCCGTTGAACGGATAGGACGCGTGCAGCAGCAGAGCGTCCAGGACCGCCACCAGGGCCGCGGTGCGCCGCTCCTGGCCGGTTCGGGGTGGCGGTGGAGCTCGCGCCGTAACTCGATCAGGTCGTCGTCGCTCATGGCCGAATGCCGGCACATCGTCCTGGAGTCGAACTGGCGGAATGGGTGGATTTGGGGTGACGCCGGTGTCAAGGTTGCATACTCCCCGCATGATTTTCACGCAGGCAGAGCTCGACTACCTGGCCGGGCAGCACCTCGGCCGGCTGGCCACCGTCTCCCCCTCCGGAGACGTGCAGAACAACCCCGTGGGCTTCTTCGTGGACGCCGCCACGGGCACGATCACCATCGGCGGGCACGCGATGGGCGCCTCCAAGAAGTTCAGGAACGTCCAGGGGGGCAGCACGGTCGCCTTCGTCGTGGACGACCTGGCCTCGACCGACCCGTGGGTGGTGCGCGGCATCGAGATCCGGGGCACGGCGGTGGCCCTGGCCGACCACGAGCCGCCGGTGCCGTACTTCTCGCGGGAGGTCATCGTGATCACCCCCGTCCGGATCGTCTCGTGGGGGCTCGACGGCGGGCGGTCGTCCCGGACCGTCTGAGGGCGCGGGCCGGCGCCGGCCGCTAGCGCGGCGGGCGCCAGCCGTGCGCGAGGAGGTCGAAGACCTGCTCGACGGCCCCGCGAAGATCCGGCCGCCCCCGCGTGAGCGCCGGCGTCTCCAGGACGAACCGGGCGAGCGCGTGGCAGGCGACGTCGTCGGGGGCCACACCCGCGTCCTCGGCGATGGCCGCGCCGAGAGCGGCGGTGTGCCGGGTCCACATCCGTTCGGAGTACGCCAGCAGCGCCGGCGTGGACTCCACCAGCTCGGTGAACTCCGCCCGCAGCGGATGGGCCGCGACCTGCGGCCAGGACGCCAGCACGTGCCCGCGCAGCGCCTCGACGACGCTCTGCCCCTCCGGACGCCCGCGCACCGCCGCGACCAGCTCCGCCTCCCGGTCGGCCTCCTCGTCGAAGACCAGCGCCTCCTTGCTCGGGAAGTGCTTGAACAGCGTGGTGGTCGACACGTCGGCCGCCTCGGCGACGTCCCTGACGCTCACCCGGTCGTAGCCGTGTTCGATGAACAGGCGCAGGGCGGCGTCGGCGATGGCTCTGCGGGTGGCGGCCTTCTTGCGTTCGCGGCGGCCGGCGACGGGTGGCGTGTCCATGCCGCCCACCCTACCAAAAGGTGGCACGAGTGAATTAGTTGACCGGTTGCACTTTTGTACTCGTTCTGCTTCTCTGGAACGGCGGCGCTCGCCGTACCCACCCCTGATCGCGAACGAGAGGTCCAGTCATGCGCTCACCCGCACCCGCCGCCGCGCGGATCCACATCGTCGGAGCAGGCCCCGGCGGGCTCACCTGCGCCCGCGTCCTGCAACGGCACGGCATCCCCGTGACCGTCCACGACCGCGACGCCCACCCGCGGGCCCGCGACCAGGGCGGCACCCTCGACCTGCACGCCGACGACGGGCAGGCCGCCCTGCGCGAGGCCGGCCTGCTCGACGACTTCCTCCGGCTGGCCCGCCCGGAAGGGCAGGAGATGCGGCTGCTCGACCCGTCCGGACGGCTGCTCGACCACCACGTCCCGGCCGCGGGCGAGCTCTTCAAGCCGGAGATCGACCGGGGCGTGCTGCGCGACCTGCTGCTCGGCTCGCTGGAGCCCGGGACGGTGCGGTGGGGCGCGGCCGTCGAGAAGGTCACCGGCCCGCCCGGCGGCCCGCGCCGGGTGCACTTCCGCGACGGCACGTCCGTCGAGGCGGACCTGGTCGTCGGGGCCGACGGCGCGTTCTCCCGGGTGCGGCCGGCGGTCTCGCCCGCGGCGCCGCGCTACACCGGGGTGACCTTCCTGGAGGCGTGGTTCCACGACGTCGAGAACGCCCACCCCGGCCTCGCCGCGCTGGTCGGCCAGGGCGGCGCCACCGCGGCCGACGGCGACCGCGCCCTGTTCGCCCAGCGCAACGGCGGCGACCACATCCGCGTCTACGTCATCCAGCGCCTGCCCGCCGGGTGGATCGCCGCGAGCGGCCTGAGCGCCGGCGACACCGCCGGGATCCGCGCCCGGCTGCTCGACGCGTTCTCCGACTGGTCGCCGGACCTGCTCCGGATGATCACCGGCAACGACGGGCCGTACGTCGACCGTCCGCTGTTCGCGTTGCCCGTCCCGCACGTGTGGGCGCGGTCCTCCAGCGTGACCCTGCTCGGCGACGCGGCCCACCTCATGCCGCCGCTCGGCGTCGGCGCCAACCTGGCCATGCTCGACGCCTGCGAGCTCGCCCTCGCGCTGGCCGGCTCCGCCACGGTGGCCGAGGCCGTGGCCGCGTACGAGAGCACGATGCTCCCGCGCGCGGCGGACACGGCCCGCGCCCTGGAGCACGGCGCCGAGGCCCTGCTCGAACGGCACGAGAGCGGCGAACTGGCCGCCTTCGCCCCGCCCCGCCCCGCCGCCGACCCGGCCCCGGCCGGCTAACGCGTGGCCGCGGTCACGAACAGCGGCAGGGCGAGGAACAGCCGCCCGGCCCGCCCCCGCGCACGCTGCTCGGCGAGCCAGCCCTCGGCCTCGGCCGCGCCGACCGCCCCGGCCGAACACGCCTTCCCCGCGAGGTCGGCCAGTACGGGCACCATCGTCGCGTCGGTGAAGACCCTGGTGTGCACCTCGACGGTGACGTCGGAGAAACCGGCGTCCAGCAGCAGGTCGCGGGTGCGGCGGACGACGCGGGGCGACCTGACGAGGTCGGCACGGGCGTGCACGATCCGGCGGGTGAGCGCGGCGTCGCCGGAGTCGATGACGAAGGTGTCCCAGTCCTGCCCGAGCAGCACGATCCGCCCGCCGGGGGCGAGCACGCGCCGCGCCTCGGCCACGGCGCGGGCCGGGTCGTCCAGGACGTGGTACACCTTCTCGGCCCGATAGCCGCGCAGCTCGCCGTCGTCGAACGGCAACGCGTACGCCTTCGCCACCCGGAACTCGCCGGCGGGCCACCGCCCGGCCGCCACGCCGATCATCCGCTCGTCGGGGTCGACCCCGATCGCCCGCGCGCCGAGCCCGGCCATCTCCGCCACCGCGCGGCCCGATCCGCAGCCGACGTCGGCCACCGCCGCCCGCGGGGCGAGGCCGAGCAACTCGTAGGAACGCGCTCGCAGCTCGGCCGCCCCGGGCAGGTTGTCCCCGAGGTCGAGCAGGGCGATGAGCGCGTCGGTCTCCTGGCCGGTACGGCCTGTCGTCTGGTTCTTGGTCATGTGCGGGATCCTGCGGCTTCAAGCGCACTTGAAGTCAAGCCGCTTCCTGGGATCGGCGGTCCTGGGAAGAGCGGTCCGTTCCGCCGCCGACGCGGGAGGGGCAGGGTGGGTTGCGGCCGTGCGAGGGCCGGTCCGGACGAGGAGGGTGATCACGCGATGAAGGCTGTGCGGTTCCACGAGTACGGCGGGATCGACGTCCTGCGGGTGGAGGAGGTCGAGCGTCCGGCGCCCGGCCCCGGGCAGGTGCTGGTCGAGGTGCGGGCGGCCGGGATCCAGCCCGGCGAGACGATGATCCGCCAGGGGGCGCGGCACGGGCGCTGGCCGGCGACGTTCCCGTCCGGGCAGGGCAGCGATCTGGCCGGTGTGGTGGTGGCGGCCGGTCCGGAGGTGCGCGGGTTCGCGGTGGGCGACGAGGTGCTCGGCTTCACCCATCGCCGGGCGAGCCACGCGGAGTTCGTCGTGGCCGACGACGTGGCTCTGACCCTGCGGCCCGCGGGGCTGCCCTGGGAGGTGGCCGGGTCGTTGTACGTGGCCGGCACGACGGCGTACGCCACGGTGTTCGCGGTCGATCCGGGGCCGGGGGAGACCGTGGTGGTGTCCGGGGCGGCGGGCGGCGTCGGGTCCCTCGCCGTGCAGCTCGCGCGGCGGCGGGGCGCGACGGTGATCGGGCTGGCGAGCGAGGCCAACCACGCCTGGTTGACCGGGCACGGCGTCGTGCCGGTCGCGTACGGGGAGGGCGCGGCCGAGCGGATCCGGTCGGCCTCCGGCGGGAAGGTGCACGCGTTCATCGACACCTATGGGGACGGCTACGTCGATCTGGCGGTCGAGCTGGGCGTGCGGCCCGAGCGGATCGACACGATCTGCGACTGGGCGGGCGCGGCCCGGGTCGGCGCGCGGACGTACGGGGAAGGTTCGGCCGCGTGCGCGGTCGTGGTGGGGGAGCTGGCCCGGCTCGCCGCGCGGGGGGAGCTGGAGGTGCCGATCGCCCGCGTGTACCCGCTGGAGCAGGTCAGGGACGCGTTCGGCGAGCTGGAACGGCGGCACACCCACGGCAAGATCGTGCTCAGGCCGTAGCGGCGGGTTACGGCCGGGTGCGCGCCCTGGTCGCCCGCCGAGCTCGACGCCGCCTTCCGCGCGGCGGTCACCCCGGGCGTCCGGGCCGCCCTGGGCCTGCCCGCGGGGTGGAGCGCGTAGGCTACGGTGGGAACGTTTGTGATCTACGGTCAGGAGACCGGACATGGCAGGTGACGACGACATCTCCGGGTGACGCCGGAGGGTGATCGGCCCCGGCGTGAGCGCGTGAGCGCCGCCGACGTGGGCCTTTTCGTCGTTCCCCGAAACCCCTGTCCCCTTCACCGGGCGGCTTCGGCGCGCCCGCGTCCTCCTCCGAGGTTCACATGGTCTCCAACCCCTGCCCGCCGGCCGGCGACGCGCTGCTGGCCCACGATCTCGTCCGGACGCTGGGCACGCGGCGCGTGCTCGACGGCCTCTCGCTCACCGCCGCCCCGGGCCGCCGGATCGGGCTCATCGGCGAGAACGGCGCGGGAAAGTCCACGCTGCTGCGCCTGCTGGCCGGCGTGGACGAACCCGACTCCGGCACCGTCGTCCGGCCCGCCGACCTGGGCTTCCTGCGCCAGGAGCTGCCGTTCGCGGCCGGCGACACGCTCGCTGACGTGCTCGACGACGCCCTGCGCGAGGCGCGGACGGACCTGGCCGAGCTCGACCGGCTCACCCGCGAGCTGGCCGGGTCGCCGGACGACGCCGCGCTGCTCGAGGCGTACGGGGCCCGGCTCGACCAGGCGCAGCAGCACGAGTCCTGGGACGCCGACCGGCGGGCGGAGATCGTCCTCGACCGGCTGGGCCTGGGCGGTGTGCCGGGCACGCGCGTGCTCGGGTCGTTGTCCGGCGGGCAGCGCGGCCGGCTCGCCCTGGCGGCGCTGCTGATCAGGCGGCCCGCCGCGCTGCTGCTCGACGAGCCCACCAACCACCTCGACGACGACGCCGCCGTCTTCGTCGAGGAGGAACTGCGCGGCATGACCGGCGTGGTGGTCGTGGCCAGCCACGACCGGGCCTTCCTCGACGCGGTCTGCACGGACCTGCTCGACCTCGACCCCGCCGTGGACGGTCCCGTCCGGTACGGTGGCGGCTACAGCGCGTACCTGACCGGGAAACGCGCCGAGCGCGAACGCTGGGAGCGGCGTCACGCGGCCGAGCAGGAGGAACTGGACGAGCTGCGCCGCGCAGTCGCGGTGACCGCGCGGCGGGTGGCGCAGGACGGGTTGCGCCGCGACAACGAGAAGATGGGCTACGGCCACCGCGCCGGACGGGTGCAGCAGCAGATCTCCCGGCGGGTGCGCGACGCCGCCCGCCGGCTCGCCGAGCTGGAACGCGACCAGGTCCCCGCCCCGCCACCCCCACTGCGCCTACGCCCCCGCCTCACCGCCCCCCTCCCGCCCACTGAAGCTCGGAAAGGAGGGAGGCGCGACGCGGCCCTCTCTCCAACTGAAGGTCCGGAAGGAGGGAGGCGCGACGCGGCCCTCTCTCCAACTGAAGGTCCGGAAGGAGGGAGGCGCGACGCGGCCCTCTCTTCTTCTGCAGGTCCGGAGGGGGACCGTGGCGACGCGGCCCTCCTTCCTTCCGAAGGTCCCGAGGGGGATCGTGGTGGTGCCGGGAGCGGGGAGAGCCCTGGCGGCGGGCTGTTGGTGGCGGCGCGGGACGTCCGGGTGGCGGGGCGGCTCGCGCTCGACCGGCTCGACCTCCACCAAGGGGACCGGCTGCTGGTCACCGGCCCGAACGGCGCGGGCAAGTCCACCCTCCTCGCCGTCCTGTCCGGCGACCTGGAGCCGGCCGGGCCGGTACGGCGGCGACCGGGGCTGACCGTCGGCCTGCTGCCCCAGGACACGACGTTCGAGCACCCCGGCCGCACGGTGCGGGAGACCTACGAGCGGGTTCTCGGGCCGGAGCGCGCCGAGGCCGTGCCGCTGCGCTCGCTCGGCCTGATCCGCGCCCGGGACACGAACCTGCGGGTGGGGGAGCTGTCCGTCGGCCAGCGCCGCCGCCTCGCGCTGGCGCTGCTGATCGCCGATCCTCCCGACGTGCTGCTGCTCGACGAGCCCACCAACCACCTGTCGCCGGGCCTCGCCGACGAGCTGGAGGCCGCCATGGCCGAGCACGGCCCCGGCGCGGTCGTGGTGGCCAGCCATGACCGCTGGCTGCGCGCCCGCTGGCAGGGACGCCGTCTGCACCTGCCCGGGGCGGGCTGAGGTACGTCCCGTAGTACCTGGGAGCCAGGCGAGAAGTGAGCTCCGCAGCGGGAGGCGCGCGGCCGGGGCGGTGCGTAGCGTCGGAGGAACCGTCCCCCACCGGAAGGGCTCCCATGGGCGATCGCGGCAGCCGCCTCCTCGCGCGGATGGTGACCGGCTCACCCGTAAGCTGGGCCAAGGGTGCAAGCCGGGACAGAAGGAACGTGGGCGAGGGCGGATGAGCAGGCTGCGGAAGGCCCTCGCCGCGCTGGGCGCGGACCTGTGGACCATGGCCCCCGACCCCCTGCCCCGCATGGGCGGGCCGCGCGCACTGTCCCGGCTCCCGCACGTCGCCGTCGCCCTGTACGCGCTGGCCATGGGCCTGTACCCGGGCGGGATCGGCATCGACCCGACCGTCCCGCTGCTGGCCATGGCCATGGCGGCGGCCATGGTGCTGGCGATGTGGCGCCCGCTGGCCGCCTGGTGGGCGACGATCGCCCTCATGGTCGCCGGGGCGCGGTCGGGCATGGTCTACGTGTCGCAGCACCTGAGCTTCCCCTGGACGGTGCATCCCGAGACGTTCGAGAGGGGGCCGTTCCCACGCGCCGACCCGACCGCCTTCCCGTGGACGGGCTCGGGCGTCGCCCTGCAGGCCGGCGTGCTGTTCCTGCTGGCGCTGCGGGTACGCCCCGGCATCGCCGTCAAGGCGCTGGCGATCACCGCGCTGACCGCGGTGGCGATCGTGGTGCTCATGCCGGAGGCCAACGGGGGCGGGCTGGGCGCGACTGCCCTGATGGCCGACGCGGTCGCGGTCGCCGTCGGGGCCGGGGTGCGCCAGCTCAGGACGACCCGTACCCGGCTGGAGGCCCAGGAGGAGCTGACGGCCGAGGAACGGGCCCGCCGCACGCTGCTGGAGGAGCGCAGCAGGATCGCCCGCGAGCTGCACGACGTCGTCGCCCACCACATGTCGGTGATCTCCATCCAGGCCCAGGTCGCGCCGCACCTGGTGGAGGACCCGCCGCAGGAGCTGCGGGAGAACCTGGCCGGCATCCGGGAGAACGCCGTCGAGGCGCTGACCGAGCTGCGCCGGGTCCTGGGCGTGCTGCGCGCGCAGGACCAGCCGGGCGACGCGCCGCAGCCCACGCTCGACCGGCTGGAGGAGCTGGTGGCCAACGTGCGCGGCGCGGGCGTCACGCTCACCGCCGAGATCGCCGGGCAGGCGCGCCCGCTGTCGCCGGGCGTGGAGCTGTCGGCGTACCGGATCGTGCAGGAGGCGCTCAGCAACGCCATGCGGCACGCTCCCGGCGCGGCGGTGGCGGTCCGGCTGACGTACCGGCCCGGCGCCCTGGCGATCCGGGTCGTCAACGAGCCGCCCGCCAGGCCGGCGCGGCCCTCGCCCGGCGCCGGGCACGGGCTGCTCGGCATGCGCGAGCGCGCCGCCATGCTGGGCGGCGACCTCGCCGCCGGGCCCACACCGGACGGCGGTTACGAGGTCAGCGTGTTCCTGCCGGTCGACTCGCAGAAAGGCGTCCAGGCCACCTCATGACGAGCATCCGCGTGCTCATCGCCGACGACCAGGTCATGGTCCGCCAGGGCTTCACCGTGCTGCTCAACGCCGAGCCCGGCATCGAGGTCGTGGGCCAGGCCGTCAACGGGCTCGACGCCGTCGCCAAGGTCGCCGAGCTGGACCCCGACGTCGTCCTCATGGACGTGCGCATGCCCGAGCTCGGCGGCATCGAGGCCACCCGCAGGATCGCCGCCCGTCCGGACGCGTCGGCGAAGGTGCTCGTCCTGACCACGTTCGACCTCGACGACTACGTCTACGAGGCGCTGCGCGCCGGGGCGTCCGGCTTCCTGCTCAAGGACGCCTCGGCGGCCGAGCTGGCCCACGCGGTGCGGGTGGTGGCGACCGGCGACGCGCTGCTGGCCCCGAACGTCACCAAGCGCCTGATCGCCGAGTTCACCCGGGTGAGCCGCGCGCCGCGGGCGCCGCTGAAGGAGCGCGTGGGCGACCTGACCGAGCGCGAGACCGAGGTGCTGGCGCTGATCGCGCAGGGCCTGTCGAACGCCGAGATCGCCGAGCGCCTGGTGATCGCCGAGCAGACGGTCAAGACCCACGTGAGCCGGATCCTGGTCAAGCTCGGGCTGCGCGACCGCACCCAGGCGGCGGTCTTCGCGTACGAGACGGGGCTGGTCCGCCCCTCGGGCTACTAGCCTCAGGCGGCGGCCAGCCGGACGATCTCGCGCGGCCGGGCCTCGCGCTCGTCGAAGGCCACGTCGACGTCGGCGGCGCCGAGCGCGGCCAGCGACGCGGCGAACGCCTCGTCCGACTCCCAGCGCACGATGGAGACCACCGCCTCCTCCGACAGCCAGCACTCCGCCGACAGGCAGCCGGGCATGCTCCGGAACGCTTCGGCCACCTTGCGCACCCGTCCGACGAACTCCTCGCGGTGGGCGGCGTGCGGGTAGTGCGTGGCGATCATGGCGACGTGCACGGGACTCTCCTCTGTGTTGGTCAACATAGAATACGATTGATAGCACAGAGGAGGTGGCGTGACAACGCGACGGGAACAGACCAGCAACGAGAGCCGCGAGCTCATCCTCAACGCGGCGGCCGAGTTGTTCGCCGAGAAGGGCTACCGGCAGACCACGTTCCACGACGTGGCCGCCCGTTCGGGCATCAGCCGCGGGTCCATCCCGTGGCACTTCGGCGGCAAGGAGGGCCTGCTGCTGGCCGTGCTCGAACGTTCGGTGGCCCGGGTGCGCGACGGCCTCGCCAACGCCCCCGGGGCCGGCGAGCCGGACTTCGGGCCGTTCGACCAGGGCGTCGGCGCGATGTTCGCCCTGCCCACCACCAAGCTCTTCGTCACCCTGCTGGTCGAGGCGCTGGAGCCCGGCTCGCCCATCCGCGACCGCTACGTCGAGATCCACGACACGCTGCGCGACCACTGCAGGCGCTGGCTCGAACGCCTGCCGCTGCCACCGGGCCTGCCGGTGGAGCCGCTGGCCGTCGCGCTCATCGGCGCCGGCATCGGCATCCACCAGCAGTGGCTGGTCGCCCCCGAGCGCGTCGACGCCGCCGAGGCCCTGGCCGCCCTGCGCGCCCTGGTCGCCGCGGTGCTGCCGCCCGCGCACGACTGACGGTCGCGCCCTGCCGCCGCCCCGGCCGTACGGGCATGACAGGACATCGCCGGGTAATGGAGGCGTCACAACGGGTGCCGCCGGGCCGCCGGCTGGACATGACATCAGCCGGCGACCGGACGGCACACGAGGTGCCCCGGGCGAGAGGGAGGTCGTCATGAAGGTTGTCGTGATCGGCGGGACCGGCCTGATCGGGTCGAAGCTCGTGCGCAGGCTGGCCGGACAGGGGCACGAGGCGGTCGCCGCGTCCCCGAGTACCGGCGTCGACACCCTCACGGGGGAGGGGCTGGCCGAGGTCCTGGAGGGCGCGCAGGTCGTGGTGGACGTCTCCAACTCGCCGTCGTTCGAGCGGGCCGCGGTGCTGGAGTTCTTCGAGACCTCCACCCGCAACCTGCTGGCCGCCGGGGCGGCGGCGGGCGTCGGCCACCACGTCGCGCTGTCGGTCGTGGGCACCGAGCGCATGCCCGACAACGGCTACTTCGCCGCGAAGATCGCCCAGGAGCGGCTGATCGAGAAGTCGGGCCTGCCGTACTCGCTGGTACACGCGACGCAGTTCTTCGAGTTCGTGCGGGGCATCGCCGACGAGTCGGCCGTCGACGGCGAGGTGCACATCGCGCCCGTGCTGTTCCGGCCCATCGCGGGCGACGACGTCGCGGCGGCGGTCGCCCGGGTCGCGCTCGGGGCGCCCCTGAACGGCCGGACCGAGGTCGCCGGCCCCGAGCAGTTCCGGATGGACGAGTTCTTCCGCGACGCGCTGGCCGGCCTCGGCGACCCGCGCGAGGTGGTCGCCGACGAGCACGCCCGCTACTTCGGCAGCGAGCTGACCGAGCGCTCGCTGGTGCCCGACGACGACGCCACGCTGGGCCGGACCACGTACCAGGAGTGGGCGGCCGGCGAGTAGGGCGCCGTCAGAACCAGGCGGCCAGGGCCTCCTCCAGCGCGGCGTCCGGTGCGTCGCCCGCCCAGGCGACGACTCCGTCCGGCCGGACCAGCAGGCCGCCGAAGTCGCGGACGTCCACCGGCTTGGCGGCCAGCACCGGCACCCGCGGGTCGGCCGCCAGACCGGCCCCGAGGTCCAGCAGCAGCCCGCGCCCATCGTGCAGGTGGTCGCCGACCCGGGTGCCGTCGGCCAGCTCCAGGTCGGGGACGCTCCGGCCGACCAGCGGGTGGTCGCCGGGCAGCTCGTAGCGGTGCCAGACGCCGGAGAGCCGCTTGACGAAGTACGTGGTGCCCTCGGTGGTGCCGATCAGGTCGGACACGACGGCCCGCAACGCCCGGGAGCGGGCCTCGGGCCGCATGAGCTCCACCTGGGCGCGGGTCCAGTCGAGCACCCACGCGCCGATGGGGTGCCGTTCGGCGGTGTAGGTGTCCAGCAGCGCCTCGGCCGAGCGGCCCCGGACGACGGCGGCGAGCTTCCAGCCGAGGTTGACGGCGTCGCCGATGCCCAGGTTGAGCCCCTGGCCACCGAAGGGCGAGTGGACGTGCGCCGCGTCGCCGGCCAGCAGGACCCGGCCGAGCCGGTAGGTGGTGGCCTGGCGGGCGTTGTCGGTGAAGCGGGTGGCCGTCCTGACGCCGGTGATGGTGACGTCCACGCCGGAGACGGCCCGCAGACTGGCCTGCAGCTCCTCGGCGGTGACCGGCGTGGTGCGGTCTTCCGGCGGCCCGTCGAACTCCACGGTCAGGATGCGGCCGGGGGTCGGCCCGTTGGCGTAGGTGCCGGTGTCGGTGTGCGTCCAGCCGGTGCCGAGCCTCTCGCCGCCCTCCATGGTCACGACGGCCTGGTGGCCGGTGATCAGCGGGGGCGTGCCGGGGAAGTCGAAGCCGGCCAGGCGGCGCACGGTGCTGCGGCCGCCGTCGCAGCCCACCAGCCACCCGCAGCGGAACTCCCGCGCGCCCGCCCGCACGACGACCCCGTCGGCGGAGGGCTCGAAGCCGGTCAGCTCAACGCCGCGCAGCACGTCCGCGCCGAGCTCGGCGGCCCGTTCGCCGAGCACCCGCTCGATGTCCTGCTGCCGGATGCCGCTGAGGCGGGCGGCCGGCCCGCGGTCGGCGAAGTCGGGGTCGCTCTCGTCCACCAGGTCGGTCAGCAGCCACAAGCCGGCGAAGTGCCCGGCGAAGGCGGAGATCTTGGGCTGCCCGGCCGCCGCCGCGCCGCCCCGCTGGGCCATGAACGCCTGGAATGCCTTCATCGTCTCGGCCTGGGCCTCCTCCAGCACCGGGAGCAGCCCGCGCCGGTAGAAGGCTTCGGCGGTGGGCGTGTTGACCGAGCCGGCCTTGACCGTCTGGTCGATGTCGGTCAGCCGCTCCAGCACCGCCACGCGCACGTCGTGCAGCCGCAGCTCGCAGGCGAGCATCAGGCCAACGGGACCGCCACCGGAAATGATCACGTCGTAGTCCATGGCGAAAACTATACCCGACTAAAGTTTGAGTGCGATATACTTTTCTCGTGAAAGAGACTCCATCGCTCCGCGAACGCAAGAAGGCCGAGACCCGCAGGCGCATCTCCGACCACGGCTCGATGTTGTTCTACGAACGCGGCTTCGATGAGGTGACCATCGGCGAGATCGCCGAGGCGGCGGACGTCTCCAAGGTGACGGTGTTCAACTACTTCCCCCGCAAGGAGGACATCTTCTTCGACCGCGTCCCCGAGCTGGTCGACCTGGTCACCGACACCGTCCGGGGCCGCCGGCCGGGCGAGCCGGTGCTGTCGGCGCTGCGGGACATGCTCGTCCGGCACGCGCGCGCGGGCCACCCGCTCGGCGGGGTCGACGACCGGTTCGTGCACTTCTTCCGGGTGGTGATCGGCTCCGCGGCGCTGCGGGCGCGCGCCAGGGAGATCGCCGACGAGCTGGAGGCCGTGCTCGCGGCCCTGGTCGACGAGTGCGGCGAAGGGCTGCCCGGCCGGTTGACCGCGGCGCTGGTCGTCGGCGCCTTCCGCTCGGCCTTCCTGGCCACCGCGGCCCGGCAGCTGGCCGGGGAGGGGGCCGCCGACGTGCTCGCCGATCACGTCGCGGCCGTGGACCAGGCGTTCGACGTGCTGGCGCGGGGGCTGGCGCCCGCCGCGTAGGCCGTGGCATTACCTGGCACGTAATCGACGGCATGACCCGCGCCGCGCGAGAGTTCTCCCGTAAGCGAGAGACGTCCGGGAGGACCACATGCCGTACTTCGACAGCCACGACGGGACGAGCCTGTTCTACACCGACTGGGGGCAGGGCGAGCCCGTCGTGTTCGTGGCCGGCGCCTGGCTCAGCAGCAGCTCGTGGGAGTTCCAGATGATGCCGCTGTCGGAGCGGGGGCTGCGCTGCGTCGCCTTCGACAAGCGCGGGCACGGCCGCTCCGACTGGGCCGGCCACGGATACGACTACGACAACCTCGCCGACGACCTGGCGGCGCTGCTCGACCACCTCGACCTGCGCGGGGTGACGCTGGTGGCGCACTCGATGGGCTGCGGTGAGGTGATCCGCTACCTGACCCGCCACGGGGACGACCGGGTGAGCCGGATCGTGCTGATCTCGCCCACCGCGCCGCTGGCCGTCAGGACGCCCGACAACCCCGACGGCATCGACCAGGACCGTTTCGACGCAGTGGCGGCCGTCCGCGCCAAGGACCGCCCGAGGTGGCTGGCCCAGAACGCGCAGGCGTTCTTCGCCACGCACCTGGGCAACCAGATCTCCAGCGAGCTCGTCGAGTGGACCGTGCAGCGCTGCCTCGACTGCTCGGCCAAGGCCGCCCACGAGGTCGTCAGGACGGGCGTCTGCACCGACCTGCGCGAGGAGAGCGCCGCCATCAGGGTGCCGACCCTGATCATCCACGGCGACGCCGACGCCTCGGCCCCCGTCTGGTTGTGCGGGCGGCGGCTGGCGAAGCTGGTGCCGGGCAACGTCTACCACGAGTACGCCGGGGCCGGGCACGGCGTCTTCATCACCCACGCCGACCGCCTCAACCGGGACCTGCTCGACTTCATCGACGGCGCCCGCTCCTGAACCGTCTCTCCGCGGCGGGACGGGCCCACCGGTCAGGATCGGAGAAGCGCCCGCCCCGCGCCCGCCGATATCGTGAGGCCATACCCTCGTACCTGGCCGGATGCGGCCGGGCGACGCCTACGGGGGCTCGCGCGAGAGATGGAGAAACGATGAGCACGCACACGCCGCCCGAGCGGCAGATCGCCGACAGCCACGATCTGATCCGCGTCCACGGCGCGCGCGAGAACAACCTCAAGGACATCAGCGTCGAGATCCCCAAGCGCCGGCTGACCGTGTTCACCGGCGTGTCCGGCTCGGGCAAGAGCTCGCTGGTGTTCGCCACGATCGCCGCCGAGTCGCAGCGGCTGATCAACGAGACCTACAGCACGTTCGTCCAGGGGTTCATGCCGACGCTGGCCCGGCCCGAGGTCGACGTCCTGGAGGGGCTGACCACCGCGATCATCGTCGACCAGCAGCGGATGGGCGCCGACCCCCGCTCCACGGTCGGCACCGCCACCGACGCCAACGCCATGCTGCGCATCCTGTTCAGCCGGCTCGGCCGGCCGCACATCGGCTCGCCCAACGCCTACTCCTTCAACGTGCCCTCGGTCCGCGCGAGCGGCGCGATCACCGTCGAGCGCGGCTCCAGCAAGACGGTCCGGCAGAGCTTCACCCGCCTGGGCGGCATGTGCCCCCGCTGCGAGGGCCGCGGCACGGTCTCCGACATCGACCTCACCCAGCTCTACGACGACTCCAAGTCGCTGGCCGGCGGCGCCTTCACCATCCCCGGCTGGAAGTCCGACAGCTTCTGGACCGTGCGCGTCTACGCCGAGTCGGGGCTGCTCGACCCCGACAAGCCGATCCGCGACTTCACCGAGCAGGAGATGCGGGACTTCCTCTACCGGGAGCCGACCAAGGTCAAGGTCGAGGGCGTCAACCTCACCTACGAGGGCCTGATCCCGAAGATCCAGAAGACGTTCCTGTCGAAGGACAAGGAGGGCATGCAGCCGCACATCCGCGCCTTCGTCGAACGGGCGGTCACCTTCACCACCTGCCCCGAGTGCGACGGCACCCGGCTCAGCCCGGAGGCCCGGTCCTCGAAGATCGACGGCGTCAGCATCGCCGACGCGTGCCGGATGCAGATCACCGACCTGGCCGAGTGGATCCGCGGCCTCGACCAGCCGTCCGTGGCGCCGCTGCTGGCCACGCTCGGCCGTACGCTCGACTCCTTCGTCGAGATCGGGCTGGGCTACCTGTCGCTCGACCGGCCGGCCGGCACGCTGTCGGGCGGCGAGGCGCAGCGCGTCAAGATGATCCGCCACCTCGGCTCGTCCCTCACCGACACCACCTACGTCTTCGACGAGCCCACCATCGGCCTGCACCCCCACGACATCCAGCGGATGAACGGCCTGCTGGCCAGGCTGCGCGACAAGGGCAACACCGTGCTCGTCGTCGAGCACAAGCCGGAGGCCATCGCCATCGCCGACCACGTCGTCGACCTCGGCCCCGGCGCCGGCACCGAGGGCGGCACCGTCTGCTTCGAGGGCACCGTCGAGGGGCTGCGGGCCAGCGGCACCGTCACCGGCCGGCACCTCGACGACCGGGCCGCCCTGAAGGAGGAGGTGCGCAAGCCCACCGGCGCCCTGGAGATCCGCGGGGCGAACAAGCACAACCTGCGCGACGTCGACGTCGACATCCCGCTCGGGGTGCTGGTCGTCGTCACCGGCGTGGCCGGCTCCGGCAAGAGCTCGCTCGTGCACGGGTCCGTCCCGGCCGGCGCGGGCGTGGTGTCGATCGACCAGAGCCCGATCCGCGGCTCGCGGCGGAGCAACCCGGCGACCTACACCGGCCTGCTCGACCCGATCCGCAAGGCGTTCGCCAAGGCCAACGGCGTCAAGCCGGCCCTGTTCAGCGCCAACTCCGAGGGCGCCTGCCCCAACTGCAACGGCACCGGCGTCCTCTACACCGACCTGGGCGTGATGGCCGGCGTCGCCACCGTGTGCGACGAGTGCGAGGGCAGGCGCTTCCAGGCCGAGGTGCTGGAGTACCGCTTCGGCGGCCGGAACATCAGCGAGGTGCTGGCGATGCCGGTGACCGAGGCCGAGGAGTTCTTCGGCACGGGCGAGGCGCGCACCCCGCCAGCGCACGCCATCCTCGGCCGGCTCGCCGACGTCGGGCTCGGCTACCTCAGCCTCGGCCAGCCGCTCACCACGCTGTCCGGCGGCGAGCGGCAGCGGCTCAAGCTGGCCACCCAGATGGCCGAGAAGAGCGGCGACGTCTACGTGCTCGACGAGCCCACCACCGGCCTGCACCTCGCCGACGTCGAGCAGCTGCTCGGCCTGCTCGACCGGCTCGTCGACGGCGGCAAGTCGGTGATCGTCATCGAGCACCACCAGGCGGTCATGGCGCACGCCGACTGGATCGTCGACCTCGGCCCCGGCGCCGGTCACGACGGCGGCCGGGTCGTCTTCGAGGGCACCCCCGCCGACCTCGTCGCCGCCCGCTCCACCCTGACGGGCGAGCACCTGGCGGCCTACGTCGGCGCCACGTCCGCATGAGGCTGCTCGTCGTCGGCGGCAGCGGCTTCCTGGGCGCCGAACTCGTCCGGCGGGGCGCGGCGGCCGGGCACGAGGTGACCGCGACCTGCCACACCCGTCCTGGGAAGACGGCCGGCGTCGCCTGGGCGCCGCTCGACGTGCGCCGCCGCGCCGACGTCGAGGCGCTGGTCGCCGCGGTCCGGCCGGAGGCGGTCGTCAACGCCGCCTTCCGGCAGCACGACTGGGCGACCACGGCCACCGGGGCCGCGAACGTCGCCCTGGCCGCCGCCGCGGCGGGCAGCCGCCTGGTGCACGTCTCCAGCGACACGGTCTTCTCCGGCGCGGCGGTCCGCTACGACGAGACGTGCCTCCCCGACCCGATCACCCCGTACGGCGCGGCCAAGGCGGCCGCCGAGACCGTCGTGGCCGCGGTCGCGCCGGACGCGGTGATCGCCAGGACGTCGCTGATCGTCGGCGGCGGCGGCTCGTCGCACGAGGCCCTGGTGCACGCCCTGGCCACCGGCGCGACGAAGGGCGTGCTGTTCACCGACGACGTGCGATGCCCGGTGCACGTCGCCGACCTCGCCGCGGCCCTGCTCGAACTGGCCGCCGCCGGCCCGCCCGGCGTCCGCCACGTCGCCGGGGCCGACGCGGTGAGCCGGTACGAGCTGGGCCTGCTCATCGCCCGCCGCGACGGGCTCGACCCGGCCCTGCTCCCGGCGGGCCGGCGCGCGGAGTCGGGCGTGCCCGGCCCGCTGGACGTGCGCCTCGACTGCGCCGCCACCCAGCGGCTGCTGCGGACCAGGCTGCGCGGCGCGCGCCGGTTCCTCGACCCGGCCGGCCCCTGACCTCGCCGCCTCAGAGCCGCTGGTTGATGCGGATCAGGTTGCCCGCCGGGTCCCGCACGGCGCAGTCGCGCACCCCGTACGGCTGCTCGGCCGGCTCCTGGACGATCTCCGCGCCGTTCGCCGCGAGCCGGTCGAAGACGGCGTCGAGGTCGTCGGTCGACAGGTTGATGCCGGCGAAGGTGCCCTTGGCCATCATCTCGACGATGGTGCGGCGCTCGTCCTCGGTGATGCCGCAACCGTCGGGGACGGGTGGCTGCAGCACGATCGACGTGCCGGGCTGGCCCGCGGGGCCGACCGTGATCCAGCGTTTCCCGTCGTAGCCGACGTCGCTGCGCACCTCGAAGCCGAGGGCGTCGCGGTAGAAGGCGAGGGAGGCGTCCGGGTCGTCGTGGGGGAGGTAGCTGGAGTGGATGGTGATGTCCATGCCGGTCACGCTAGTTCCGCCGGCCCGGACGACGCTTCTCGATTCCTGACCGCCGTCCCGGCACGGGGGAACGGGAGGCGGAGGCGGGCGATGGGGCCCTCGTTGAGGCGGATCGAACGCCGGACATCGATCCGGGCAGGGCTGGCCCGCGTCGCGCTGACGGCCCTGCTGGGCATCGCCTTCCTCTACGCGACGCCCGGTACGCCGGCTCCGCCGCGGCCGTGGCGGACGGGCCGGCAAGGAGCGAGAGCGGCAGGGCCGCCGGCGTGCCGGGCGTGTCGCGGGCCCCCTACCGGTCCTGCGAGTCCTCCGGCCTCAGGGGGAAGCACTGCAAGGACGCCGCTCCTGTGTACGCCGCCTGCCGTAGACGTGCAGGCGCAGGTCGTCGGTCATCGAAGGCGAGGCCAGGAAGGACGAGTACGCGAGGACCCACTACCGGTAGCGTCCGTCCCGGTCCGGGTCAGCTGTGGCCAGGGAGGGGTGTGCCGGCGCCCCGCTCCAGCGGCAGCACCGGGATGCGCAGGGTGGTCGTGCCGGTGGTCAGGCGGAAGGTGACGTCGATCGGCGTGGCGCCGAGCGGGCGGTCGATGTCGAGGATCTCCAGGTGCGGGCGGCTCTGCCCCTCCTGGAGCGAGACGGTCGAGCGAGCCGGGACGGTCACGTTGACCTCCTCCTGCGCCGCGCCCGGCCCCGCGCGGTAGACGACCTTCCTGGCGTGCACGGTGCTGACGCCGTCGAGCTTCTGGGGCTGGTCGCTCTCGTTGACCAACGTCAGGTAGAGGCCGAGATCGTCGCCCGCCTTCTGCTGTTCCATGGACGGGGCCAGGATGTGGACGTGCAACAGCCGCATCGCCCCCACCTGCCCGTCGACCAGCCCCTCACGCGCCGTGCCCTGCGGAAGGGGCGACTCCCGCTGCCCCGGGTTGCAGGCCGGCAGCAGCGCCAGCACGCACAGGGCCGACAGGAGGGGCAGCAGCGCTCGCGGGCCCCGTGGTGATGTCCTCATGTTCGTGCCTTCGTGTGGTGTGAGGCCGGTGACGAGGCCACAGCGCGGGCCCGCTCGCACGAGCGCCGCCTGCGGGGGGTTGACCGCAACCACGATGTACCCCTTTGGCCGGGCCCCATGCCGGACACGCCTATCCGCCGGAGTCGCGGTAGAAGCTCAGCCCGGCGTGCTCGGGATCGGTGTAGACCTTCACCGTCCCGTCCGGGTAGGCGGCGAACGGCAGGACGACGCCGTCGGGGCACGGGTGCAGGAACATCAACGTCGGACCCACGACGACGAACGAGCGGGCCTTGGGCGTGGCGTGCTCGGTGCCGTGCTCGGCCCGCCACCGGGCCACCCGGTCGGCCGCGCCCGGTTGCCTGGCGACGTCCTCCACCTTCCCGATCAGGTCCTCGATGGCGACCTGGTCGAGGATCTCGACCTGCACCTGCTGCGGTTCCCCCATGCCGTTCTTCCTTGGCTCGTGTGCTGCCCGGCCCCCGCGACGGGGGCACCGGCCGGCCGGTGAGGCCGCCGGCCCCGGGATGAGCGGCCTACCCCCTGCCCGGTACGGCGAAACGGCGCAGGTCAGCGCCCTGATCGCCGGACGGGCGCAGCCCGGCGGCCCCGTCCGGGCCGCGAGGGGCGTCACCGGCGGCGGCGGCGACGATAGACCCCGCCGCGGCCGGGCAGAGAAGGGGGTTTCTCAGGTTCAGGAGCCCCCATGTCTGGTGATCAGTTCACTTCCTCCGCCCCGCCGGGCGAACCCGGCGCGGCGTCCGCGGCCGGCCGCGACGGCCACGTCTCCGGCCCCCGGCCGGAGACGACGGCCCTGCCCTTCGGCAGGCCCGGACGGCCGTTCGGCAGCACGCCCTTCGTCTTCGGGTTCACCGCCGCGCTCGGCGTGCTGACCGCCTGGCTGCTGGTCCAGGCGCTCACCGCCAGCGCCTCGATGCTCCTGCTGATCGTCGTGTCGCTGTTCCTGGCCGTCGGCCTGGATCCCGCCGTGCGATGGCTGGAGGAGCACGGCCTGCCGCGCTGGGCGGCGATCACCGCGGTGTTCACGGCGGTGATCGTGCTGTTCGCCGGGTTCGCCATGGCGATCGTCCCGGCGCTGTCGGAGCAGGCGGGACAGTTCGCCGAGCAGTTGCCCACCTACATCCAGCAGTTGCAGAACAACCCGCAGATCCGCGACCTGGACCAGCGCTACCAGCTCCTGGAGCGGCTGCAGGCGTACCTGACCAGCGGCGACCTCGGCCGGCAGGTGTTCGGCGGGCTGCTCGGCATCGCCTCGATCGTGGTCAGCGCCGTGTTCTCCACGCTGACCGTGCTCATCCTCACCCTGTACTTCCTGGGCGCGCTGCGCTCCATCACGCGCACCGGCTACCGGCTGATCCCGCGGAGCCGCAGGGACCGGGCCCGGCTGCTCGGCGACGAGATACTCAACCGGGTCGGCGGCTACGTGGCCGGCAACCTGATCATCTCCCTGATCGCGGGCGTGACCACGTTCGTCTTCCTGTCGATCGCGGGGGTGCCGTACGCGCTGGCCCTGGCGATCATCGTGGCCCTCACCGACCTCATCCCGCTCATCGGCGCGTTCATCGGCGCGGGCATCGCCACGCTGGTCGCGCTGTTCGCCTCGCTCCCGGTGGCCATCGCCACCCTGATCTTCTTCATCGTCTACCAGCAGATCGAGAACTACCTGATCGCGCCCAAGGTGATGAAGTCGTCCGTGGACGTGCCGGCCGCCGCCACCATCGTGGCCGCCCTCATCGGCGGCGCCCTGCTCGGCGTGGTCGGCGCCCTGCTGGCGATCCCGGTCGCCGCCGCCATCCAGGTGATCGTCAACCACGTGGTGCTGCCGCGTCAGGAACGTCACTGAAGGCGCCGGGTGTGAGCGCCTGACCTCGGGGTACCTGGGGCGGACCCGACGCCCGGCATCCCTCGATCCCGCCGGGCGTCCCGACCCCAAGGAGGCCGTCCATGGACGCGATCGTGCTGCTCAAAGAGGACCACAAGACCGTGGAGAAGCTGTTCAAGGAGTTCGAGAAGGCGGGCCAGGACGCCCACAAGACCAAGCAGAAGATCGTCGCGCAGGTCATCGAGGAGCTGACCGCGCACACCTACATCGAGGAGAAGATCTTCTACCCGGCCGCCCGCTCGGGCACCCCCGACACCACCGACCACATCCTGGAGAGCGTCGAGGAGCACCACGTCGTCGTCTGGATGTTGTCGGAGCTGAAGGACCTCGACCCGGCCGACGAGCGCTACGACGCCAAGATGACGGTGCTCATGGAGAACGTCCGCCACCACGTCGAGGAGGAGGAGAAGGAGTGGTTCCCGCAGGTGCGCGAGTCCATGGGACGCAACCGGCTGCAGGAGCTGGGTGAGCAGATGGCCAAGGCCAAGGCCGAGGCCCCGCGTGACCCCTTGAAGATCCCCAGCGCCTCCTCCTAGCCACGGCGCGGGATGGAACGGCTTGGAACGCCCCAACGGGTGCAGGCCCACCCATCCCGATCCAGGGGGAGACCATGACGTACCTGAGAAGAAAGCTGCCGGCGGCGCTGGGCGCGGCGGTCCTGGCCGGTTCCGGGGCCGCCGTCGTGGCGGGCGTCGTGGCGGGCGTCGCGGCGCCCGCCACCGCCGCGACGGGCACGCTGTTCGACGGCTTCGGCCGTGACCTCGCCGAGAACGTCGCGCTCGCCGACGCCGAGTCCGACGCCCGCCGCGACGCGCTGCGTCACGGGTTCACGGCGTGCGAGGTGTTCGAGTCGGTGGTCTCCCAGGACGCCCGCACCCACGTGTTCTTCGCCCTGGTCACGGTGAGTTGCGAGGACGCGGCCCAGTAGGGGCGCGGCAGGGCGACACGGAAGGGCGACGCGCCGGACAGAGGGGACATGTCCGGCGCGTTTTACCGTCGTCCGACGTGGGGTTGATCTGGCACTAAGGTGTGCCGCATGAATATAACTACGGAGAGTAGCATCATGCGTACTCTCAGACACGATGTGCCGGCATCGCTGGTGGTGTTCCTCGTCGCGGTGCCCCTCTCGCTCGGCGTCGCCCTGGCCGCGGGGGCGCCGCTGGCCGCCGGGCTCGTCGCCGCCGCGGTGGGCGGCATCGTCGCCGGGCGGCTGGGCGGCTCGGTGGTGCAGGTCAGCGGCCCGACCGCGAGCCTGACGGTGGTGATCGCCGGTCTGGTGCAGACCTACGGCTGGCGCGCCACCTGCCTGATCACGATCATGGCCGGCGGCCTGCAGGTGCTGCTCGGCGCGTTCAAGGCGGCCCGGGCCGCCCTCGCGGTCTCGCCCGCGGTCGTCCACGGCATGCTGGCCGGCGTCGGCATCATCATCGCGCTCGCCCAGCTGCACGTCGTCCTCGGCGGCAGCCCAGAGCAGTCGCCGTGGGCCAACCTGGCCGAGCTGCCCAGCCAGATCATGGACCTGCACGGCCACAAGGTCATGGTCGGCATCCTCACCATCACGGTCCTGCTGGCCTGGAGCCGGATGCCCAAGCACGTCCGGGCGATCCCCGCGCCGCTGGCCGCGCTGCTCGCCGCCGCCGTCACCGCCGCGGTGTTCGGCTGGAACGTCACCCGCATCGACCTGTCCGGCGCGATCACCGCGTGGGCGCCTCCGGTGCTGCCGGCCGGCGACTGGCAGCACATCGCCATGGGCGTGCTGCTGGTGGCGCTGGTGGCCGGGGCGGAGTCGCTGCTGTGCTGCGTGGCCACCGACAGCATGCACACCGGCCCCCGCTCCGACCTCGACCGCGAGCTGACCGGCCAGGGCGTGGCCAACATGGTGAGCGGCGTGCTCGGCGGGCTCCCGGTCGCCGGCGTGATCGTGCGCAGCACCACCAACATCCAGGCGGGCGCCCGCACCCGCTGGTCGGCGATCCTGCACGGCGTCTGGGTGCTGCTGTTCGCCCTCTGCCTGGGCTGGACGATCAAGCTGATCCCGATGGAGGCGCTGGCCGCGCTGCTCGTCTTCATCGGCATCAAGACCATCAGCCTCGGCCACCTCAGGAAGGTCCACGGCCACAACGAGGTGCCCGTCTACGTCATGACCATGTCCGGCGTGATCCTGGTCGGGCTGGCCGAGGGCGTCCTGGCCGGGCTGGCGCTGGCCGCGCTGCTGGCGCTGCGGCGGCTGACCCGGGTGACCGTGGACAAGCGGCAGGAACCCGGCGGGGTCATGCACGCCACGGTCTCCGGCTCGCTCACCTTCCTGGGCGTGCCCCGGCTGACCCAGGAACTGCGCGCCATCCCACCCGGCGTCGCCGTCGACCTCGACCTGAACATCGACTTCATGGACAACGCCGCCTTCGACGCGATCCACTCCTGGCGGCTGGACCACGAGCGCCTGGGCGGCACCGTCACCATCGACGAGCTGCACGACGAGTGGTACACGATGGCGGCCAGCGGCGGACGCATGTTCCCGGCCAAGAGCCCGCCCAAGGCGCCCGGCCGCTGGTGGCTGCCGTGGACCCACCGCGGCCGTCCGCTGTCGGCCACGGCGGCGATCGACTGCCGCCTGGCCCAGGGCGCGGACGAGTTCCACAAGCGCACGGCCCCGCTGTTGCGGCCCATCTTCACCCAGCTCGCCACCCAGCAGCGTCCCTCGCACCTGTTCATCACCTGCGCCGACTCCCGGGTCGTGCCCAGCCTGATCACCTCCAGCGGGCCCGGCGACCTGTTCACGGTCCGCAACATCGGCAACCTCGTGCCGTGCGCCGGCTCCGAGCCGCACGACGACTCGGTGGCCGCCGCCATCGAGTACGCCACCGGCGTGCTGAACGTGCACACCATCACCGTCTGCGGCCACTCCGGCTGCGGCGCGATGGCGGCGCTGCTGAAGGGCCCGGCGACCACCGAGGGCCTGCCGCAGCTCAGCCGCTGGCTCCGGCACGGCCGTCCCAGCCTCGACCGGCTCGGCGAGGACGGCCACGACACCTCCGCCGAGGACACCGCCCTCGACGCGCTGTGCCGGCTCAACATCCAGCAGCAGCTGGAGAACCTGCGGACCTACCGCAAGGTCGACGAGCAGGTCAGGGCCGGGCAGCTGACGCTGGTCGGGCTGTACTTCGAGATCGGCTCGGCGCGGGTGCACCATGTGCCGCCGCGCACGTCCGCCGCCCCCGAGCCGGACGGCCCGCTGCCGACCGAGCCCAGCCCCACTTAGGCGCCCCTCCCCGCCGCGCCGGTCCGCCCGGCGCGGCGGGGTCACACCACGTGGTTCCGCAGGCCCAGCTCCTCCGGGTAGGGGGAGAAGTACGTCTGGTCCTGGACGTAGGTGGCCGCCTCGCCCCGGGCGTGGTGGCGCAGCAACGTCAGCGGCACGCTCAGCGCCACCCGGTGCGCCGCGTACGAGCCGATGACCTCGACCAGGTCGGCGCGGCGCACCGGGTCGAGCTCGTCGCCGAGCATGCCGAGGCAGTGCTGCAGCACGTTGACGTTGCGCCCGATCGACGCCTTGACCGCCATCGCCCGCCGGAACGCCGTGCCGTACTCCGCGGCCAGCTCCTCGCGCGGCCGGATGCCCGCGGCGGCGACCAGGCGGCCGGTCTCGCGGTAGCCCTCGGTGGAGTGGGCCAGCAGCTGCATCTTGTGCCGGGCCTGGAAGGCGACCAGGTCGCGCGGCCGCCAGTCGCCCTCCAGCAGCTCGCGCAGCCGCGCGTGGGCGAAGATGCGCTCGACGAACGCCTCCCGCAGGACGGCGTCGTTGAGCCGCCCCTCGTCCTCGACGGGCAGCAGCGGGTGGCCCTCGATCACCGCGTCGGCGAACAGGCCCCGGTTGTCGCGGGTCACCGCGTGGTCACCGGCGTAGAGCGGGATGCCGTGGATGCCGCAGCTCGGGCTCTTGGCCTTGAACACGTAACCGTCGGCCGCCAGGCTCGGGGAACGTTCGGCGGCCAGCTCGTCCATGGCGGAGGTGAGGTCGCGGCGGCTCTGCCGGGTCATCAGGCGGGGACCGGCGGGCGAACGCTCCAGGCGCAGCGTCTCGCGGGGCGCGCCGAGGCCGATCTCCATCTCGGGGCAGATCGGCACCCAGTCGACGAACGGCGCCAGCTCCTGCGTCAGGAAACGGGCGCGGCTGTGCCCGCCGTTGTGCCGTACCGGCTCGCCGAGCAGGCAGCTCGACACCGCCACCCGCGGCCTGCCCCAATCCTGCGCCTGCGCCATGTCCTGACAGATGCCCAGCTCGCGCCTCCGCACGCCACGAAGATTTGTCGCAACCAGGGCGTAGCGTTCAGGCATGACGAATGCGCACATTCCGCTTGATGGCGAGCAGTGGCAGCCTGGGGACCTCGTCGTCGACGCCGACGGCGGCCTGTTCACGCGCGCGAGTGCGCAGGACGAGGCCGATGGCGTGCCCTGGGGGCGTCCCCGGCACGCGGCGCGGCACGCCGACGGGAGCCCCCACGTGCCGGCGGGCGAGGTGGGGGAGCAGGTGCCCGCCCGTCCGCTGACGTTGCTGCTCCGCGACGGGCGGCCGGCGCTGCCCGCCGTACCGGCGGACGCGGCGACGGTGCTCGGCACGCAGGCCCGGCAGACCGCGGCGCTGGCCGGCGTCGGCGGCCTGTTCCTGGCCGCCACCGCCTTCGACCCGGACGGCGCCGGCGACCCGAGGGCGGCCCGGCTGCGCGCGGACCTGCTGGACCACGTGGTGGTGGTCGACGACGCGGAGGAGCTGGCCGCGATGTTCGGCGGCGCGGCCGACGGGCTGCTCGTCGAGCTGGCCGAATGGCACCGGCGCAGCGTGGGCGAATCCGCCTGACCGACACTCGGCCCCCGCCGCCGCCATGGGTTCACGGGCGGCGAGGTCGCGAGCGGGGGAGAGGGCCGTCCCTGTGGCTGATGGGGACACGAGCGGGGGCGTCCCCGGTCGGCCGATTGCCGGGGGTGGGTCAGGGGTTGGAGGGGTGGGTGCGGGCCATACGGAGGCGGACCTGGGAGGAGGCGCTGGTCTGGGTGATGACGAACTCGTCGCAGAGGCGGCGCATCACCCACAGGCCGTAACCGCCCGGCCCGACCTGGGGACGGGCGTCGGGGCAGGCGTCGGGCCGCAGGCGGCCCGCGTGGTCGCCGACGTCGACCGTGAGGAAGTGGTCGTCGGCCCAGATGTGCACCCAGCCGGCCCCGCCCGCGTGGTCGAGAACGTTCGTGACGGCCTCGTTGGCGGCGAGCGCGAGGTCGTCACCGCGCTGGGAGGCGAGCCCGGCCTGGAGCGCGTGCCGGCGGACGAGCTCCCGCAGCCCCGCGAGGTCTCGGCTGATCGGCCAGCTTGCGGCCGCACCGGGGGAAGGCTCGGACATCGGTCCCTCCTACCCGAAATCACACACCGTGTGCCCATGATGACATTGACTCGGTCGTGCGCGCAGGCCAAGCGGAGACAGAAAAGGGCTGGTCCATCTTGCCCGAGTTGCGGCTTCGGCGCCATGCCCGACCAGGGAACCTTCCGGAGGCGGGCCGCCTGACCGCAATGACGTACCGAGGGGACGAAAAATAGCATCGTTCCAAATGGGGGATTTATCCGGAAGTCCTGGCCGGTGACTCGATCTTGCTCCATCGTTGGCGATGCAACGCGGCTCCGCCGCTGCGGAGGCGTACCGAAAGCCAAGGGAGTTCCATGCTCAACCGATATCGGGCCCTGCCGGTCGCGGTGGCGATGCTCACCGCGCTGGCGGGCGCGGCCGTCGCCGCGCCCGCGCAGGCGTCCGCCGTCGCACCCCTCACCGTGACGTTCGCCGCCACGGAGGACGTGTTCATCAGCCAGGCCGAGCCGGCGAAGAGCTTCGCGACCGCGACCTGGATGAGCGTCTGCGGCGCCGCGTGCGGCAGCGCCGCCGCGGGCCAGCGGGTCGGCCTGACCCGCTTCAAGGTCGCCGGGATCCCGGAGGACGCCGAGGACGTCAAGGTCACCCTGGACGTCGTCCCGGCCAGGACGACGGACACCACCGTGTCGGTCCGTCCCGTGACGGGTTCCTGGACCGAGGCGGCCACGACCTGGAACACCCGCCCCGAGTTCGGCGCCGCGGCCGTGGCCTCGCACACCGGTTTCACCGCCGGGACGGCGGTCAAGCTGGACGTGTCCGCCGCCGTCAAGGGCGACGGCACGTACGCCTTCGCCCTCACCGGCGGCGACGCCACCGCCACAGTGCTGATGTCCTCGCGCGAGACCGGCAACCGCGGCCCGAAGCTCACGGTCACCTACACCGAGGGCAGCGGCCAGACCGACGGGCCGCTGCCGTTCGTGCTGCCGGGGAAGACGGCTCTGCGCGGGTCGGCCAAGAAGGTGTTCGCGCACTACTTCACGCCGTATCCGGTGTCGCTGGACAACCAGGCCCCGGCCAACGACTACTACGCCAGGAACTATCTCAAGCCGGACGGCGAGAGCGGCAAGCACGCCGCCTACGGCGGGCTGCTGCGCGACCGGCCGACCGGGCGCGACCCCATCAGCGGCGACTACGCGCTGGCCGACTTCAAGACCGAAGTCAAGCAGGCCATCGCGGCCGGCCTGGACGGTTTCACCGTCGACATCCTGTCGATCACCAGCGCCCACTGGACGCGGGTGCAGAACCTGATCAAGGCCGCCGAGGCCGTGGACCCCGGGTTCAAGATCGTGCTGATGCCGGACACGAACGGCCTGGCCTCGATGGACAGCGCCGCGTTCGCCACCGCGATGGCGAAGCTGGCCGCCTCGAAGTCGGTCTACCGGCTCGCCGACGACCGCCTGGTGGTGGCGCCGTTCAAGGCCGAGGGGCGCACCGCCGCCTGGTGGGCGGCCTGGATGAAGACGATGGAGACCGAGCACGGCGTCAAGGTGGCGCTGGTGCCCTGCTTCCTCGACTTCAACAAGTACCGGGACGCGTTCGCCTCGATCAGTTACGGCTTCTCCAACTGGGGCAACCGCAACCCCGCCGCCAACGCCGCCCTGGGCGGCAACATCGACCGCGCGCACGGCATGGGCAAGATCTGGATGCAGCCGGTGTCGATCCAGGACGAACGCCCCAACCAGGGCATCTTCGACGAGGCGGGCAACACCGAGAACCTGCGGGCGACGTGGAAGGGCGCGATCGACGGCAAGGCCGACTGGGTCCAGCTCACCACCTGGAACGACTACTCCGAGAACACCCAGTTCGCGCCGTCCAGGAACGCCGGCTGGACGTACCTGGACATCAACGCCTACTACCTGACCTGCCACAAGCTCGGCTGCCCGAAGATCACGAACGACGCGGCGTACCTGACCCACCGGGTCCAGCCGGTCGCGGCCCAGCCCTCCTTCGCGCAGACCAAGCTGATGAAGCTGCGCGGCGGCAGCACGGCCGCGCGTGACACGGTCGAGGTGCTCACCATGCTGACGGCGCCGGCCAAGGTGTCGGTGACCGTCGGCGGCACGACGCAGAGCTACGACGCGCCCGCCGGCGTGTCGGCCAGGACGTTCCCGCTGAAGGCGGGGACCGCGTCGGCGACGGTCACCAGGGGGTCGGCGACGGCGGCCAAGGTGGTCTCGCCGTACTCGATCACCGCGGCGCCGTACGTGCAGGACCTGCACTACCGCGCGTCCTCCAGCGAACGCTGACCGCGCGGATCCGGGCCCGCGCCAACCGCGCGGGCCCGGATCCTCCGGCCACCGGCCCCTCCGGCCGGGCGGTCAGGTGTCGCAGGCGGCGGCGACGGCCCTGGGGTCCCAGTAGAAGGGGCGGCACTCCAGCATGCGGCCGTCCCGTACGGTGATCAGTTGCACGATCAGGGTCTCGACCTCCCGCCCGGTGGCGCGGGCACGGAAACGCACGCGGTTGCGGACGACGACCGTGTCCTCGTCCCCCCAGTGCCGCTGCTCCAGGAACTCCATCGACTCCCAGGTCCGGCTGAAGGCGGCCAGGAACCGCTCCATCCCGGCGTGCCCGCGCCACTCCCCGGTCCCGGTGAACGGCAGCCCAGGAGCCTGGTGCAGCACGACCTCCGGGTCCAGCAGGGCGGCGACGGGCGCGTAGTCCGCCCTGCCGAAACCGCCCGCGGCCACGTACGCCGCCTCGGCCGCGTAGAACCGCTCCATGACCGACCACGCGTCGGACGTCCTCGTCATGTTCATGAGGGGAGCATCCCGCGCGCCCGGCCCGGCCGCTGGCGCCAATCGGACGTCCAACGGCGTCTGGAGTTGACGAGTTCGCCCTGCTGTGAAAAGCTGAAGGCGGCACCGAGGTTGACACTTATAGTAAGTGTGGACATTCGTTTCTCGATTGAGTTATGCTGCTGCCTCGCGCCGCCTTTCGACGCCCCGGATTCCGGTCCGGGCGTTTGGCGTGCGCGCAGTTCGATTCCATCCGTGCCCTCCGGAAGGACAACTGTTGGCAGCCTCGCGCAGCATTTCCGCCGTTCCCGCTGGTCCCCGTCGCGTCTCTTTCGCGCGCATCCAGGAGCCCCTCGAAGTTCCTGATCTTCTCGCTCTGCAGACCGAGTCGTTCGACTGGTTGCTGGGCAACGAGAAGTGGAAGGGCCGGGTAGAGGCGGCTCGTCAGGCCGGGCGCAGGGACGTCCCGACCCAGTCGGGCCTCGAAGAGATCTTCGAAGAGATCAGTCCCATCGAGGACTTCTCGGGGACCATGTCCTTGTCGTTCCGCGACCACCGGTTCGAGCCGCCCAAGTACTCAGTCGATGAGTGCAAAGACAAGGACATGACCTTCTCCGCCCCGATGTTCGTGACGGCGGAGTTCATCAATAACACCACCGGTGAGATCAAGAGCCAGACGGTGTTCATGGGTGATTTCCCGCTCATGACGCCGAAGGGCACGTTCATCATCAACGGCACCGAGCGTGTCGTGGTCTCGCAGCTGGTCCGTTCGCCCGGTGTCTACTTCGAACGTAACGTCGACAAGACCTCGGACAAGGACCTGTACGGCTGCAAGGTCATCCCGTCGCGGGGTGCCTGGCTGGAGTTCGAGATCGACAAGCGCGACAGCGTCGGTGTGCGCATCGACCGTAAGCGCAAGCAGGCCGTCACCGTGCTTCTCAAGGCACTGGGATGGACCAACGACCAGATCCTCGAGCGGTTCGGCCAGTACGAGTCGATGCGGGCGACGCTGGAGAAGGACCACACGGCCGGCCAGGATGACGCCCTGCTGGACATCTACCGCAAGCTGCGGCCGGGTGAGCCGCCGACCAAGGAGTCGGCGCAGACCCTGCTGGAGAACCTGTACTTCAACCCCAAGCGGTACGACCTGGCCAAGGTGGGCCGCTACAAGGTCAACAAGAAGCTCGGGGTCGACTCCGAGATCACGCGGGGCACGCTGACCGAGGACGACGTCGTCTCGATGATCGAGTACCTGGTGCGGCTGCACGCGGGGGAGACGTCCATGGGCGAGGCCGTCGTGGAGCTCGACGACATCGACCATTTCGGCAACCGGCGCATCCGCAGCGTCGGCGAGCTCGTCCAGAACCAGGTCCGGCTGGGGCTGGCCCGCATGGAGCGTGTCGTCCGCGAGCGGATGACCACCCAGGACGTCGAGGCGATCACGCCGCAGACCCTGATCAACATCCGGCCGGTGGTGGCGTCGATGAAGGAGTTCTTCGGCACCTCGCAGCTGTCGCAGTTCATGGACCAGATCAACCCGCTGGCCGGCCTGACCCACAAACGGCGGCTGAACGCCCTGGGCCCCGGCGGCCTGTCCCGTGAGCGGGCCGGGATGGAGGTCCGTGACGTGCACCCGTCCCACTACGGCCGGATGTGCCCGATCGAGACCCCCGAGGGCCCGAACATCGGCCTCATCGGCTACCTCGCCTGCTACGGCCGCCTCAACGCCTTCGGCTTCATCGAGACGCCCTACCGCAAGGTCGTCGACGGCAGGGTCACCGACCGGATCGACTACCTGACGGCCGACGAGGAGGACCGGTTCGTCGTCGCCCAGGCGAACTCCTCACTCGGCGAGGACGGCGAGCTGACCGACGCCCGCGTCCTGGTCCGCACCAAGGGCGGCGAGACCGATTACGTGGCCTCCCGCGAGGTCGACTACATCGACGTGTCGCCGCGCCAGATGGTGTCGGTGGCCACCGCGATGATCCCGTTCCTGGAGCACGACGACGCCAACCGGGCCCTGATGGGCGCGAACATGCAGCGCCAGTCGGTGCCGCTGATCCGCAGCGAGGCGCCGCTGGTCGGCACCGGCATGGAGTACCGTGCCGCGACCGACGCCGGCGACGTCATCAGCGCCGACAAGGCCGGTGTGGTGGAGGAGGTCTCCGCCGACTACGTCACCGTCATGAACGACGACGGCTCGCGCACCACCTACCGGGTCGCCAAGTTCAGGCGCTCCAACCAGGGCACCTCCTTCAACCAGAAGCCCATCGTCGCCGAGGGCGACCGGGTCGAGGCCGGCCAGGTCATCGCCGACGGCCCCTGCACCGACGACGGTGAGATGGCGCTCGGCAAGAACCTGCTGGTGGCGTTCATGCCGTGGGAGGGCCACAACTACGAGGACGCGATCGTCCTGTCCCAGCGCCTGGTCGAGGACGACGTGCTGTCCTCGATCCACATCGAGGAGCACGAGGTCGACGCCCGCGACACCAAGCTGGGCCCGGAGGAGATCACCCGGGACATCCCCAACGTCTCCGAGGACATCCTGGCCGACCTCGACGAGCGCGGCATCATCCGGATCGGCGCCGAGGTCGTCCCCGGCGACATCCTGGTCGGCAAGGTCACCCCGAAGGGCGAGACCGAGCTGACCCCGGAGGAGCGGCTGCTGCGCGCCATCTTCGGGGAGAAGGCCCGCGAGGTCCGCGACACGTCGCTGAAGGTGCCCCATGGGGAGCGCGGCACGGTCATCGACGTGCGCACCTTCTCCAGGGAGCACGGTGACGAGCTGCCGCCCGGAGTGAACGAGCTGGTCAGGGTGTACATCGCGCAGAAGCGTAAGATCACCGACGGTGACAAGCTGGCCGGCCGTCACGGCAACAAGGGCGTCATCTCCAAGATCCTGCCGGTCGAGGACATGCCGTTCCTGGAGGACGGCACCCCGGTCGACATCATCCTCAACCCGCTGGGCGTGCCCGGCCGGATGAACGTCGGTCAGGTGCTGGAGACCCACCTGGGGTGGATCGCCGCGCGTGGCTGGGACATCTCGGGCATCGCCGAGGCGTGGGCCGAGCGGCTGAAGGACAAGGGCTTCGAGAAGGTCGCCCCGCGTACCAACATGGCCACCCCGGTCTTCGACGGCGCGCACGAGGAGGAGATCGTCGGGCTGCTGGGCAACACCATCGCCAACCGTGACGGTGACCGCATGGTGCAGCAGAGCGGCAAGGCGCGGCTGTTCGACGGCCGTTCCGGTGAGCCGTTCCCGTACCCGATCTCGGTCGGCTACATCTACATCCTCAAGCTGCTGCACCTGGTCGATGACAAGATCCACGCCCGGTCGACCGGCCCGTACTCCATGATCACGCAGCAGCCGCTGGGCGGTAAGGCCCAGTTCGGCGGTCAGCGCTTCGGTGAGATGGAGGTGTGGGCGCTGGAGGCCTACGGCGCCGCCTACGCCCTGCAGGAACTGCTGACCATCAAGTCCGACGACGTGCTGGGCCGGGTGAAGGTCTACGAGGCGATCGTCAAGGGCGAGAACATCCCCGAGCCGGGCATTCCGGAGTCCTTCAAGGTCCTCATCAAGGAGATGCAGTCGCTGTGCCTCAACGTCGAGGTGCTCTCCAGCGACGGCATGTCCATCGAGATGCGCGACACCGACGAGGACGTCTTCCGCGCGGCGGAGGAACTCGGTATCGATCTGTCCCGGCGTGAGCCGAGCAGCGTGGAAGAGGTCTGACGGTCCCATGCTCCACTGCGGCGCGCCGGGCCGGAGAAGGGTCCGGCGCGCCGCGGTGGAGCAGGACCGGAGGGGTCCCGGAGGCTCAGCCCGCGGCCTGCCGCACGAGGGCGGCGATGCGCGCCTCGGCGTCGGGGGTCAGCTCCTTGAGCGCGAAGGCGCACGGCCACATGGCGCCGTCCTCGAGGGCCGCCCCGTCGTTGAAGTCGAGGATGGCGAAGCGGGACTTGAACTTCGCGGCGGGCTTGAAGGAGCACACGATGTTGCCGTCCTTGGCGTAGGCCGGCATGCCGTACCAGGTCCTCGGCGTCAGGTCCGGTGCGACGGCCCTGATGAGGGCGTGCACCGCCTCGGCCAGCACCCGGTCGTCCTCGGCCATCTCGGCGATCTTCTCCAGCACGTCGCGCTCGCCGTCGGCCGCCGACGCCTTCCCGCCGCGCCGCGCGGCCTTCTTCAGCTCGCTGGCGTGCGCCTTCATCGCGGCGCGCTCGTCCTCGCTGAAGCCCTCGAAACCCTTGCCGGCCGCGGCGGTGTTGTTGGTGGTGCTCATGGTGAAATCTCCTTCTCTGTGGGGTGAATGCTAGTACTGACCGTTTTGTGGGGTGGTGTCGCTCAGCCCCACGCGCCGGCGATCTGCCGGGTGGTGGCGTTGAGCCGGTTGAACAGGTTCGTCACGCCGATCATCAGCACGATCGCGGCGAGCTGCTTCTCGTCGTAGTAGGTGGCGGCCCGGTCCCAGACCTCGTCGCTGACCGCGTCGGCCCGGTCGGCCAGCCGCGTGGCGGACTCGGCCAGCTCCAGCGCCGCCCGCTCCTCCTCGGTGAAGTACGGGGCCTCCCGCCAGGCGGTCACCGTGGCCAGCCGCTCCTCGCTCACCCCGGCCTTGCGGCCGCTCTTGACGCCCGCGTCCACGCACGCGCTGCACCCGTTGATCTGGCTGACCCGCAGGTGCACCAGCTCCAGCGTCGTGGCGTCCACCCCGCCGGCGTGCACCGCCTTGAACAGGTCCTGGATCGACTGCATCGCGCCGGGCAGAACGAAGGCCGGGTTCTTCATCCGGGACTGCATGGTGGTTTCTCCCTTTTTCCTGGTCGGCGCCCCGTCCCCCGGGGCGTGACTCCATCTCAGCGCAGCGGGCCCGCCGCGACGATGCCCGTGGGACACCGTGGGACAGCCGGGATGCCTCTGGCCTGCGATGATTCGTCCCGGTAAGTTTCTTCACCGACGGGACAGAGAGGCAGGAACGCGTGACACGACAGCAGACGGCGGACCCCCAGGACGAGCTGGCCACCCGGCTGCGCCTGCTCCAGGAGCTCTCCGGGCACGGCGTACGGGCGCTCGCCCGCGAGACGGGCCTCAGCTCGTCGTCGTTGTCGCGCTACCTCAGCGGCCAGTCGGTGCCGCCGTGGGCCGCGGTGATCGAGCTGTGCCGCCTGGTCAAGCGCGACCCGCGCCCGCTGCGTCCGCTGTGGGACCGGGCGGCCAACCCCCTTCCGGCGCCGCCCAAGGCCAGCCGCCAGGTCCAGCCGCCCGCGCCGCCCGCCGGCGCTCCCCGTCCGCCGCGCAACGACCTGCCGCGTGACGTGCCGGACTTCACCGGGCGCGAGGCCCATCTCGACGCCGTGCTCGCCGCGGTCGCGCAGAGCCGGGTGGTCGCCGTCGACGGCATGGCGGGCGTCGGCAAGACGTGCCTGGCCGTGCACGCCGCGCACCGGCTCGCTGCCGACTACCCCGACGCCCAGCTCTACCTGGACCTGCACGGGTTCACCGACGGACGTGAACCGCTCGACCCCGACCCCGCGCTGCGCTCGCTGCTCGCCGCGCTCGACGTGCCCTCGGAGAAGATCCCGCAGGAGGGCGGCATCGAGCCGCTGGCCGCCTGCTGGCGGGCCGAGCTGGCCGGGCGGCGGGCCGTCGTGGTCCTCGACAACGCCGCCGGCGCCGAGCAGGTCCGCATGCTGCTGCCCGGCGCGGGCGAGTCCGTCGCCCTGATCACCAGCCGCAACCGGCTGCTGGGCCTGGAGGAGGTGCCGCCCGTCTCGCTGGACGTGCTCACCCCGCAGGAGAGCGCCCAGCTGCTGGCCCGCGCCAGCGGCGACCCCAGCGGGCCCGACGGGCGGCTGGCCCAGGACCCGGATGCGGCGGCCGAGGTGCTGCGGCTGTGCGGCCACCTGCCGCTGGCCCTGCGGCTGGCCGGGGCCCGGCTGCGCCACCGGCCCGGCTGGACCGTCGGCATCCTGGTCGAGCGCATGGCCGAGGGGCCGAGCGAGTTCGACACCGCCTTCGCCATGTCCGTACGGCAGCTCGACCGCGCCCAGCGCCGCCTGTTCCGGCTGCTGGGCCTGCTGTCCGGGTCCTCCTTCGACGACTACGTGGCCGCCGCGCTGGCCGGGGTGCCGCTGCGCGAGGCGCGGACGATGCTGGAGGACCTGCTCGACGCCCACCTCGTCCAGCAGCCCTCGCCCGGCCGGTACACGCTGCACGACCTCGTCCACCAGCACGCGCGCCGGGCCGCCGAGGAGCAGGACTCGCCGGCCGAGCGGGAGCAGGCGCTGGGCCGGGTGCTCGACTACTACGTGCACGCGGCGGCCGCCGCCGACGCCGCGATGCCGTACGAGTCGGGCAGCCGTGCCGCGTCGGCGGGCAGCCCGCCGGCCGCTCTGCCGGCGTTCGGCAGCAAGCACGCGGCGCTGGGCTGGTTCGTCACGGAGTACACCAACCTCATGGGCGCCTTCGAGGTGGCGGTCGCCACCGGCGCCGACGCGCACGCGTGCGAGCTGCCCCGCTTCATGCGCGCGTTCTTCGCCCGGCGCTGCGGCACCACCCACCTCAACGTGCTCTTCGAACGGTCGCTGGCGGCGGCCGAACGCCTGGGCGACCCGTGGCAGCTCGCCGAGGCGCACAGCGACCTGGGCTTCGCCCGCTACAACGCGGGCCGCATGGCCGAGGCGGGGGCCGCGTACGAGGCGGCGGCCCCCCTGGTGTCCCAGGCCGGCGACGCCCGCTCCGCGGCGGACCTGATGATGCGCCGCGGCTACCTGAGCTGGGACGAGGGCCACGTCGAGGAGCCGCTCGACCTGTTCAGGCAGGCGGCCCGGCTGTACGCCGACGCCGGCTGCCCGACGGGCGTGGCCCACGCCGCCGCCGACGAGGCGTGGGCGATGCTGCAACTGGGACGCCGGGAGGAGGCGGCCCGGCTGGCCCGCGACGCGCTGGAGCAGACGCACGGCGAGCCCGGCTGGCCGGCCACGCTGACCGCCCGGATCACCCTCGGCATGGCAATCGTCCACGAGGAGCCCGCAGAGGCCGCCCAGCACCTGAGCCAGGCCCTGGATCTGGCCCGCGAGGACGGCCACAAGCACAACGAGGCGTGGTGCCTCAACTGCCTGGGCGTCGCCCTGCGCCAGATGGGCCGCCACGAGGAGGCGCTGGAGAGCCACCGGCAGGCGTTCGCCCTCCTGGACGAGCTGTTCGAGGAGCACTGGAAGGTGCACTTCCTCTACGGCTACGCCGAGACCTGCCGCCTGGCCGGCCTGCCGGAGGAGGCGCTGCGCCTGCACCGCCAGGCCCTCGAACTGGCACCCAAGGTGGGCGCGCGGCACAAGGAGGCCCTGGCCCACGAGGGCATCGCGGCCGTGCTCGACGAGAGCGACCCGGCCGCCGCGGCCGAGCACCGCGCGGCGAGCCAGGCCATCCGCCGCGAACTCAACCCGGACGCCTGACCCCGTCCTCCTCGCGGACGGGCCGGGCGGCGGTCGCGCGGGCCAGCTCGGTGCGGTTGGCGACCTGGAGCTTGGCGTAGACGTGCGCCAGGTGGGTCTTGACCGTGCCCCGGCTGACGAACAGCCGGGCGGCGATCTCCGGGTTGGACAGCCCTTCGGCGGCGAGCCCGGCCACCGACCGCTCGGCCGGGGTCAGGCTCTCCCAACCGGACTCGGGCCGGCGGCGCGGCCCCCGCGCGCGGGTGGCGTGGGCGACCGCCGTGTCCAGGTCCATGCCGCGTCCCCGCTCGATGGCCGCGAGCAGTTCGCGGCCCTCCTCGCCGTCCGCGGCCGGGAGGGGGCAGGGCGCGGCCCCGAGGCCGGCGCGCGCCCGCTCGGCGGCGCCGGCCAGCACCCCGGCCGTCCTGACGGCCCCGCGACGCAGGTCGAGCAGCGCCAGCGACTCCAGGCCGGCCACCAGGCCGAGCACGAGGTCGTGGTCGACGTTGATCCGCAGGGCCTCGTGGTGCAGCCGCAGCGCGCGTTCGGGGTCGTTCTCGTGGGACAGCAGCGCCAGCTCGTCCAGCACCCCGGCGCGCACGCGCGGCATGCGCCCGGTGACCGGCGACCGCGACAGGGCCTCCAGCAGCCGCGCCGCCGCCGCCTCCGCGCCCGACCGGCGCAGCGCCGCCGCCAGCACGAGCTGGGTGTCGGGCGCCAGCCACGCCGCGTCCGGCTCCTCCTGCCAGCGGCCCTCCCGCCAGCACCACTCCACCGCCTCGCGCGGGCGGTCGTGCCCGAGCGCGAGCATCGCCTGGCAACGCTCCCACCCGGTGATGAACGGCAGCCGTCCGAGCCCGTCGATCAGCCGGTCCACGGGCTCCAGAGCGGCGGCGGCCTCGTCCAGGCGGCCCTGCAGGATGCGGATCTCCGCCAGGACGACCCGGGCCGAGCCGGTCCAGTGCAGGTCACGTAGCGGTTCCGCGGTCACGACGGCCCGCCCGGCCAGCTCGGCGGCCCGCTCCAGCGCGCCCGACCGGGCGGCGGCCAGCGCCCACCAGCCCAGCGCGAAGGAGGCCACGCCGCGGTCGCCGCGCGCGACCAGCCGCTCCACGGCCCGCTCGAAGCACTCGGTCGCCTGCCGGTAGTCGTCGCCGAGCACGTGCACCAGGCCGACGATCGCCTCGGCGCTGTCGGCGACGAACCCGTCCCCGGCCCGGACGGCCTCCTCCCGCACCGCGCGGGCCTCGGCCAGCGCCTCGGGCAGGCCCGTCGCCAGCAGGCCGAGCGCGATCAGCGGCCCGGCCGGCCGGGCGGACTCCGGGGCGCCGGTCGCCTCGGCCAGCTCCCGCGCCGCCCGCGCCACCTCGAACGCCTCGATCCCCGGCTCGGCGGTGTTGAGCACGAGCGCCAGCGCCGCCAGGACCCGGGCCTGGAGCGGGCTCGGCTCGTCCGCGCCGAGCGCCGCGGCCCGGCGCAGCAGCGCGGCCCCCTCGGCGCCGCGTCCCTCCAGGTGCCACAGCCACGCGCAGTCCGCGGCCAGGCGCCGCCCCCGCGCCGGGTCCGGACGCGACAACCCCCACTCGATCGCGGCCCGCACGTTGGGGTAGGCGGCGCCCAGCCGCGCCCGCCAGGCGTCCTTGTCGGTCTCCAGCAGCGGCGCCAGCTCCGCCGGCAACGACGCGTGGACGTCCAGGTGCAGGTCGCGCGCGGCGGTCTCCTCCCGCGCCGCCGCCAGGCGGTCCAGCGCGTACGCCCGCACCACCCCGAGCATCCGGTACCGGGCCACCGGGCCGGTCGTGTCGGCCACGACCAGCGACTTGTCGATCAGCCCCCGCAGCGCCCTGAGCAGGCGTCCGGCGCCGGGCCCGCCGAGCTCGGCCAGGCGGGTGACGGCGTCGGCGGTGAAGCCGGGCTCGAACACCCCGGCGCGCCGGAACAGCACCCGCTCGTCGTCGTCCAGCAGGTCGTGGCTCCAGCTCATCGACGCCTGCAGGGTGCGCTGGCGGAAGGGGGTGGTCCGCGCGCCGCCGTCCAGGAGGGCGTAGGGGGCGCTCAGGGAGTCGGCGATCTGCGCCAGCGACAGCGCGCCCGCCCAGCCGGCCGCCAGCTCCAGCGCGAGGGGCAGCCGGTCGAGCCGGTCGCAGATCCGCCTGGCCTGCGACCCGGCCACCCGTGCCGCGGCGGGGCCGGCCGCGTCCGGGGCGCCGGCGCGGACGCGTTCGAGGAACAGCTCCAGCGCGTCGGCCAGCCTCATCGGCGGCACCGGCCACACCCGCTCGCCGGGCACGCCGAGCCTGGACCGGCTGGTGGCGACCACCGCCACCCGCGGGCACTCGGCCAGGACGGCCGCGACGACCCCGGCCGCGTCGTCCAGCACGTGCTCGCAGTTGTCCACCACGAGGAGGAGGTCGCGCTCGCGCAGCGCGGCGGCCAGCACCGGCACCGGGTCCCGGTCGGCGGGCAGCGGGACGTCCAGCGCGGCGGCCATCCGGCGGCCGACCTGGCCGCCGTCGGTCTCCTGCTCCAGGCCGACCCAGAACACGCCGTCCGGCCACGCCCCGGACGCCGTCCGGCACAGGCGCATCGCCAGCCGGGTCTTGCCGCACCCGCCGGGACCGGTCAGGGTCAGGACCCGCCCGGCCGCCACCGCCGCGCCTGCCGCGGCCAGCTCCTCGGCCCGGCCCACGAACGACGACAACTCTGCCGGAACATGACGGACATCAGACATCGCCCGAAGTATGCCAGCAAATCAGCCAGGGATTCGGCGGCATCTCTGCCAGGTGGCCGATGTTCCCGGCCCGCCCGGACGGAAGGATCGTGCCCATCGGAACAAGCACCTCACCAGGAGATCCGGACATGACGCAGCACGACAACATCCAGGGCCGCAGGGTCGTCGGCAACATCTCGCTGTCCCTCGACGGCCGGGTCAGCGGGCCGGGCGGCGAGTACGACATGAGCTGGATCGTCCCGCACGCCCTCAGCGACGGCGCCCGCGACCACATGATCCGGGTGACCGGCGCGGCCACCACCGTCCTGCTCGGCCGCAGGAACTACGAGGGCTTCGGCTCCTTCTGGCCGGCGGTCGCCGGGGACGAGGACGCCGACCCCCGCGACCGGGCCTTCGCCCAATGGCTCGACGAGACCGAGAAGATCGTCTTCTCCTCGACCCTGACGGACGCGCCGTGGCGGAACTCCCGCCTGGCCGAGGCCGGCCCCGCCGAGGAGGTCGAGCGGCTCAGGAAGCAGGCCGGCGGGGACGTCGTCGTCCTGGCCAGCGGCAGCGTCATCAGGGCCCTGCTGGAGGCCGACGCGCTGGACCGGCTCAGCATCACGCTCTGCCCGGAGGTGGCCGGCGGCGGCGCCCGGCTGTTCGAGGACGGCCTGCCCGCCGCGCACTGGTCGCTGACCGACCTGACGACCACCGACTCGGGCGCGATCTGCCTGCTCTACGACCGCCTGCGCCAGGGCTGAGCGGCCACACCCGCAGGTCAGGCGGGGAGCGGGGCCGTGGTGGCGCGGTGCCGGGCGAAGGTGAGCGCGACGACCGTCCCGAGCAGCATGCCCGCGGCCGCGACGAGCACCGCCGTGCGCATCCCCGAGGCGAGCGCGGGGCCGGTGGCCTCGCCCACCCCGCCGGCCGCGACCAGCACCGCCAGCCCGAGCGCCGCGCCGACCTGGAGCGCGGTGGAGGCCATGCCGGACGCGATCCCCTGCTCGCCCGCCGCCACGCCGGTGGCCGAGGCGATCCACATCCCGGTCCAGGTGAGGCCCTGGCTGACGCCCGACACGACGATGCCGGGCAGCACAGCCCAGTACGAGCCGTCGGCGCTGATCCCCATCGCCAGCAGCGCGGTGCCCGCCGCCCCGCCGACGGTTCCGACGAGCAGCGTCACCCGCATCCCGATCCGCCCGGCCAGCCGCCCGCCGAGCTGGGTGCCCAGCGCGATCAGCAGGGACGGCACCAGGAACGCCAGCCCGGTCGCCACGGCGCCGTACCCGAGCACGGTCTGGAAGTAGATGGTCAGGAAGTACGGCAGCGCGTTGAACGTGGCGCCGAAGACCAGGATGAGCGCGACGGCCGAGCTGAGGCTGCGGTTGCCGAACAGCCGCAGCGGCATGAGCGGGTCGGCGCCCGCCTTCTCGACCGCGACGAAGGCGCCCAGCAGCACGGCGGCCAGCACGAACCCGCCGGTGATGAGCGGTGAGCTCCACCCGGACTCGGGCCCCTGGATGAGCGCGTAGGCGAGCAGGCTGACGCCGCCGGTGGCCAGCACCGCGCCCGGGACGTCGAACCGGCGGCCCCGCGCGCGGGCCCGGTCGGCGGGCAGCAGCAGCCACGCTCCGGCGATCGCGACGACGGCCAGCGGCACGTTGACGTAGAAGACCGCCTCCCAGCCCCAGGCGCCGGTGAGCAGGCCGCCGAGCAGGGACCCGAGCGCCAGCCCGCCGGCTCCGGCGCCGCTCCACACCGCCAGCGCCCTGTTGCGCGCCGTCCCCTCGGCGAAACCGGTGTTGACCAGTGCCAACGTGGCAGGGAACAGCAGCGCGCCGCCCAGTCCCTGCGCGGCCCGCGCGGCGACCAGCGCCCCGGGGCTCTGCGCCATGCCGCCGGCCAGGGAGGCGAGCGCGAACAGCGCCAGCGCGCCGACGAACATCCGGCGGTGGCCGAGCAGGTCGGCCGCCCGGCCACCGAGCAGCAGGAAGCCGCCGTACGCGACGGCGTAGGCGCTGGCCACCCACTGCAGGGTCTGCGGGGAGAAGTCCAGGTCGGCGCCGATCCTGGGCAGGGCGACGAAGACGATGTTGAAGTCGAGGGAGGTGATGAGCTGGGAAAGGGCCAGCAGGGCGAGGATCAGGCCGGGTCGGCGTCTCATGTCCACCTTCATACGAATGTCCGGGAAATACGTACAGTTCGGGATCCTCGTACAATTGGGGGACGCTCGTCAAATCACCGTCCGGTGAAGAGGCGGGAACGAGAAAGGGCCCTCGCGAGATCGCTGGGCCCGTTTCTTCGTGCGCGGATTCGACCGGCGCGGGGGATTACTGCTGGTCCTGCGCCTTCTTCGCGGGGAGGGCGTAGGCGAGGGCCGCGCCGAGGCAGAGCGACAGCGCGAGCCCCAGCAGGATGTTGTGCAGGGTGACGCCGAGGCCCATGCCGATCGCGATGCCGGAGGCCAGGCCGATGGTCCAGTTGGGGGTGGTGCGCTGCGCGTTGTTCGTCATGGTCCGATCCTGTCGGAGCCGGCGGATCCGGCGTAGACGCCGCAGTCACAGGTGGGCGATGACAGAAGTCATGGCTCTCGCCGTACGTTTCTCAAGGCCGGCCCAACCGGTCAGGATTCGAGAAGCGCCCGGGTGGGCGTCCTCCGTAGCGTTGCTCTCATCGTCGGAAACGTCTGAAGCACCAAGGAGACACGGCATGAAAGCGCACGTCAGCTCTATCCTCCTCGCCGTCCGCGACATGGACGCGGCCAAGCGGTTCTACACGGAGGGCCTCGGCTGGAAGATCCAGAACGACTACGGCATCTCGGTGTTCTTCGAGTCCGACGGCGCCTCGCCCGTCGGCTTCTACGGCCGCGAGGGCCTGGCCGACCAGATCGGGCTGAGCCCGGAAGGCAGCGGGTTCAGCGGGGTCGTGCTCACCTATGTCGTCCGCAGCGAGGCGCGGGTGGACGAGATCATGGAGGAGGCCGAGAAGGCCGGCGCCACCATCCTCAAGCCCGCCGGCGCCCTGCCGTGGGGCGGGTACGGCGGCACCTTCGCCGACCCTGACGGCTACGTCTGGAGCCTGGGCTACAGCGACCAGGGCAAGGACCAGCCGTACGCCGAGTAGCCGCGGCGGGCGCCTCCACGGGAGGTGGTGAGGTCCGGCGCCGGCGCGTGATCGTGCCGACGCCGGACCACCGTGGACGGACCTGGATGTCTTGTCGGCTTTGCGAAAAATATCTTGATGAAGTAGCGTCACCCCCGTGACTGCCGGGTCGGCCTTGGGCCACGCACCAGAGAGCAGCCCGGCCCTGGCGTGATCGCCCGGCGGGCGCGCGGCCCGCCGCTTCCTCTTCTCCTCCTCAGCACGTCAGAGCAGAGACCATCACCCATGGAGAAGAGTGGATTTCAACAAGCAGGTCATCGACGAGTTCCGCGCCAACAACGGCCAGGTCGGCGGCTATTTCGAGGGAGCGAGACTGCTCCTGCTCACCACGACCGGCGCCCGTTCGGGCAAGCCGCACACCACCCCGCTCGGCTACCTGCCGGACGGCGGTGAGCGCATGCTGGTCATCGCCTCCGCCGGCGGGGCGCCGAGGAACCCCGCCTGGTACCACAACCTGCGCGCCAACCCCCGTGCCACCGTCGAGAGCGGCGTCTTCGTCTTCGACGTCGAGGCGGAGGTCCTGCAAGGGGCCGAACGGGACGCCGCCTTCGCCCGCGCCGTGGAGAGCGACCCCGGCTGGGCCGACTACCAGGCCAAGACGACCCGGATCATCCCCGTCGTCGCGCTGAAGGTGGTGCCGGGGCCGCCCCGGTCGACCGCGCCCTCCGGCGGGGCGTACCTCAAGCTGGTGCACGACGGCTTCCGCCGCGAGCTCGCGCTGATCCGCAAGGAGCTGGCCGACACCGGACGCCCCGGCCTGGGCGTGCAGCTGCGCATCAACTGCCTGACCATGTGCCAGGGGCTGCATCACCATCACACCGGCGAGGACACGATGATGTTCCCGGCGCTGGCCGAGCGGCACCCCTCGCTCGCCCCGGTCATCGAGCGGCTGGCCGTGGAGCACGAGCGCGTGAGCGTGCTGGTGGCGGAGCTGAAGGAGGCCCTGTCCGGTGACGACCCGGTGCGGGTGCGCGCGGAGATCGAGCGGCTGACCGACGAGCTCGAAGCGCATCTGACGTACGAGGAGGAGCACCTCGTGCCGATCCTCGACCTCGCCTGAGCCCGTTCAGGCCGAGACGGACGCGGGTGCCGGCGGCGCGGCGCTGAGCCGCCGGGTCGAGACGGCGACGACGAGCCCGAGCGCGGCGTAGGCCGCGCCGAGCAGGCAGGCGGCCGCCCATCCCGCGAGGCTGTAGGCCCAGGTGGTGGTGATCGCGCCGAGCGCGGAGCCGAGGGAGTAGCAGGCCATGTACGCGCCGATGACCCCGCTGCTCCGGTCGGGACGCGCGGTGGTGAGCAGGTGCTGGCTGCTGACGTGCACGGCCTGCACGGCGAAGTCGAGCACGATGACGCCGGCGATCAGCAGCCACAACGACCAGCCCGCCTGGGCGGTCAGCAGCCACGAGCCGGCGAGCAGCGCCAGCGACCACCCGGTGACCGAGGACGCCAGACCCCGGTCGGCCCAACGGCCGGCCCGGGCCGCGCCCAGCGCCCCGGTGAGACCGGCGAGCCCGAACAGCCCGATCTCGGTGGTGCCGAGGTGCCACGGCGCGGCGCCGAGGGGCAGCGCCAGCCCGCTCCACAACGTGCCGAAGGAGGCGAACAGGAAGAACGCGATCAGCCCCCGGCTGAGCAGGAGCCGGTCGCCGGCGACCAGCCGCCCCAGCGACGACAGCGACCGGCCGTAGGAGACCCGGGGGCGCCGGACGTCGGCGTCGAGGACGAGGCGGGCGGTGATCGCCAGCAGCACGCACAACGCGGCGATGACCAGGTAGACCGCCCGCCAGTCGGCCAGCTCGCCCAGCAGGCCCGCGACCATCCGGACCCCGAGGATCCCGGCCACCACGCCCGAGGTGACCGTGCCGATGTTGCGGCCGCGCTCGCCGGGCGGTGAGACGGCGGCGACGTAGGCCACCGTGACCTGGACGACCACGGCGAACAGCCCGGCCAGCGCCAGGCCCGCGATCGCCAGGCCGCCGCCGGGTGCGACGGCGGCCACCGCGGCGCCCACCGCCGTCAGCAGCAGGTGGGCCGTGATGAGCCGGCGCCGGTCGAACAGGTCGCCGAGCGGGACGAGCAGCACCAGTCCCGCCAGATAGCCGATCTGGCCGGCGGCGACCAGCCATCCCAGTGATCCGTCCGCCAGCCCGAGGTCCCGGCCCGCGGCCTGGAGGACCGGCTGGATGCCGTAGACGGGCGACACGGCCACCGCGCACACCAGTGCGAGCACGATCCGTTGCCTTCCGGTCAGTCCTGGCGACATGTCACTCCTCAATCAGTTTCAATATGCAACCGATCGGAGGCTAGGGCATAATGGTTTTGAATTGCAACTGATCGGAGGGCCCAGTGGACGTCACACTCGCCGCGGGAAGCGCCTGGACCGACCCGGCCTGCCCGGTCGCGCGCGCCGTCGACCTGGTCGGCGACCGGTGGAGCCTGCTGATCGTCCGTGACGCGATGGACGGCGCCACCACCTTCACCGAGTTCCACCAGCGGCTGGGGATCGCCCGCAACATCCTGACCGACCGGCTCCGCAAGCTGGTCGAGCACGGCATCCTGGACAGGCGGGCCGCCGCCGACGGCAGGCGGCACGCCTACCGGCTCACCGACGCCGGGCAGGACCTCTTCACGGCCGTCGTCGCCCTGCGCCAATGGGGCGAGCGCCACGCCTTCACCCCGGACGAGCCGCACTCCGTCCTGGTCGACGGCCAGGGTCGGGAGCTGCCCCGGCTCCACCCGCTCGGCCAGGACGGCACACCGCTCTCCGCCGAGACCTCACGCGTCAGGAAGACCTCCGCGTCCGGCTAGCCGGCGATGGTCCCCGGTTCAGGGGGCTTTGAGCGCCGCGTCGAGGAGGGCGTCGAGGAGCGGTATCCGGCGGTCGGTGTCGTCGCGGGTCGCGGTGAGCGCGATGCTGATGTCGAGAGCGGGGATCCGGGCCTGCAGGGCGCGCAGCCCCGTCCAGCCTCCGCCGTGGCGATAGACGACATGTCCGGCATATGACCGTACGCCCATGCCCCAGGCGTAGTCGATCGGCGTCCCGTCGTCGAGCCGTCCCGGGGTCTGCATGAGCGGTGAGACGCCGAGCTCGTCCGCGTTCAGTGCCTGGCTCCAGCGCAGCAGGTCGGCGAGGGGCGTCCACACACCCCCGTCGCCGAGTGACAGGGGTGCGGGGCGGGGGCGGACGAGCGGTGCGGCGCCCTCCGGCATGGGTTCGGGCCCCGGCCAGCAGCGGGTGCCGGTCATCCCCAGGGGGGCGAAGAGCCGGCGGTGGGCGAGGTCGGGCAAGGGCAGGCCGGACGCTCGTTCCAGCACCGCCGCCAGGCAGACGTACCCGGCGTTGGAGTAGGCGTGCGCGGTGCCCGGCGGGCGGTCCAGAGCCGGGAAGCGGGTGAGGGCCGCGAGAACGCCCGGCGTGGTGCGGTCGGCGGCGCCCTGGAGTGCGTCGATCTCGGCATCCGCCGGAAGGGCGGCCGTGTGGTGGACGAGGTGCCGGATCCGTACGGCGCCGGCCCACCCCGGCAACTCGGGCAACCAGCGCGACAGGGGCGACTCCATGTCCAGCGCCCCGTCCCGGACCAGCAGCGCCGCGCACGCCGCGGTCATCTGCTTCGACAGCGACGCGGCGTAGAGGACGGTTGTGGGGGTCCGGTCGCACGTCCCGGAGTTTAGGAATGGGCGTTCTTGACTGAACGTTCCTTTACTGTCTAGGATCGAGGCATGGGACGACCAAGAGGATTCGACGAGGTCACCGTGGTACGGGCGGCGGCGGAGCTGTTCTCGACCCGGTCATACGACGGCATCTCCATGGACGAGCTGGTGACCCACCTCGGCGTACACCGCAACAGCCTGTACAAGACCTTCGGCAGCAAGCGCGGTCTCTACCAGGCCGCGCTGAGCTGGTCCCTGGAGCACGACGTCAACCCCCTGATCGACCGGATCGCCGCCGCCGGCGACCTGGCCGAGGCGTTGCGCGTGGCCGCCGCCGAGCCGGCCGCCGAGGTGGGCCTCAACCTGCTGCTGCTGGCCGCGGTCGAACGCGCGCCGGTGGACCGCGAGGTCGCCGACCGGCTCGCCGCCGTGCTGGCCGCGTTCGACCAGGCCGCCAGGGCGGCGTCCGAGAGCGAGGGCACGGAGGACGACCTGGCCTTCGCGCTCACCGCGGCCGTCCTCGGCCTGCGGATGCGGGCCAGGGCGGGGACCGCGAACACCGATATAGACCAGGCCGGCGCCGCTCTGGCCCGCCGGCTCACCCACCACCACCACCAAGGAGCATGACATGGCGAGGATCAGCATTGACGGACAGGCGCTGGTCGTGGAGATCGAGGGCCTGGACAAGCTGTGGGCGTTGAAGAGCCGGCTGGTCATCCCGCTGGCCAACGTCCGCGGCGCCACCGCCGACCCGGGGATCGTCGGCGACCCCAAGGGGGTGCGCGCGCCCGGCGCCCACCTGCCCGGCGTCATCACCGCCGGAACGTTCCATCTCAACGGCGAGAAGGTCTTCTGGGACGTGCACGACGCCGCCAAGGCCGTGGTCATCGAGCTGGCCGACGAACGTTACGCCCGGCTGGTGATCGAGGTCGCCGACCCGCGCGCCGCCGTGGCGCTCGTCGAGGAGGCCATCACCGTCCGCTGACGGCCGATCCTGGATCAAGGGCTGGAGCAGAAGCGCTACCGGGACACTCCGAGCGTGCGGTCCACCCGCGCGAGCCGTCGCACGGCCTCGGCCAGCTCGGTGTGCCCGGCGGTCGCGGCGAAGCCGAGGCGCAGGCAGGCCGCCGGGAGCTCGGTGGCGAAGTAGCGGTTTCCGGCGCTGACGGCCACACCGTCGCGGCGGGCCGCGTCGGCGACCACGGCGTCGTCGGCGCCGCCGGGCAGGCGCACCCACAGGTGGAGGCCGCCGGCGGGCACGCGGTCGAGGGTCCAGCCGGGCAGCTCGGCCAGGACGGCGGCGGCCAGCGTCGCGCACCGCTCCCGCAGCGCCGCGCCCAGCGACCGGACGTGCCGTTCCCAGGCGGGCGAGGTGAGCAGTTCGAGCGCCGCCTCCTGCAGCGGGCGGCTGACGAAGAAGTCGTCGACCAGCCGCACGGCGCGCAGGCGTTCCATGACCGGGCCCCGGGCGGTCAGGGCGCCGATGCGCAGGCTGGGCGCGGCCGGCTTGGTGAGGGAGGTCAGGTGCACGACCGTGCCGTCGCGGTCGTCGGCCAGCAGCGGCGGCGGCACCGGCGCGCCGTGGCCGAGGTGGCGCGCGAAGTCGTCCTCGATCACGAAGGCGCCGGCCGCGCGGGCGGTGTCGAGGACCTGCCGGCGGCGGCCCGGGGCCAGCACCGCACCGGTCGGGTTGTGGTAGGTCGGCTGGCAGTAGAGCAGGCGGGCGCGGGTCAGGGCGAAGGCGTCGGCCAGCAGGTCGGGCTTGAGGCCGTCGGCGTCCGTCGGCACCGGCACCGGGCGCAGGCCGGCCGCCCGGGCGGCGGCGATGGCCCCGGGGTAGGTGGGCGACTCCATCAGGACGGGATCGCCCGGCCCGGCGATGGCCCGGAACGCCATGGAAAGGGCGCTCTGCCCGCCGGCCGTGATCAGAACGTCCTCGGCGTTCACACCGCCGCCCGCCATCGTGGCGAACACGCCGCGCAGGGAGGCCAGACCGGCGGCCGGGGCACGGTCTCAGGCGTCGGGACGTCGGGCCGCGCGGGCCAGCGCGGCGGTCAGGGCGCGGGTGGGCTGGAGCGAGCGGTGCAGGTAGCCGCCGTCCAGCAGGATCGTGCCCTCGGGGAGCGCGCCGACCGCGCCGGCCAGGCTGCGGGTGTCCACGGCCCGGTCGGCGAGGGTGACGGACTGCCACGCGGTGTCGGGGACGCCGGCCCGCCGCCGGGACGGGGCCGCGACGTACGTGCCGCTGCCGGGACGGGTGACCACCACGCCCTCGGCGGCCAGCGCGGCGATCGCCTGCGACACGGTGGCGGGGCCGACCTTGTAGCGCCGGATCAGCTCCCTGCTGCTCGGCAGCCGGTCGCCCGGCGAGAGCCGGTCGATCATCGTGCGCATCCTGGTCGCCAGCTCGGCCGAACTGCTACTGTCGGACATGAGAATCGATGATAGCGCTTCCAGCACTTCGCCAGAATCGCTTCTGGACGTCGCGGCCCTGCGCGCCGACACCCCGGGAGCCGCCGAGGTCGTGCACTTCAACAACGCCGGGTGCGGCCTGCTGCCCGCTCCGGTGCTGGCCGCGATGGTCGACCACCTGCGGCTGGAGGCGCACCTCGGCGGCTACGAGGCGGCCGCCGCCCGCGCGGCGCAGGTCGCCGAGTTCTACGCCGAGACCGCCGCCCTGATCAACTGCGCTCCGCGCAACATCGCCTTCGCCGGCAGCGCCACCCACGCCTTCTCCACCGCGCTGTCGGCGATCCCGTTCGCGGCCGGGGACGTCGTCCTGACCACCCGCAACGACTTCATCTCCAACCAGATCGCCTTCCTGTCGCTGGCCAGGAGGTTCGGGGTACGGGTCGTGCACGCGCCCGACCTGCCCGAGGGCGGCGTGGACGTGCCCGCCATGGCCGCGCTGATGCGCCGGCACCGCCCGCGCCTGGTGGCCGCCACCCACATCCCCACCAACTCCGGCCTGGTCCAGCCGGTCGCCGAGATCGGCCGGCACTGCCGCGAGCTGGACCTGCTCTACCTGGTGGACGCCTGCCAGTCGGTCGGCCAGTACCCGATCGACGTCGAGGAGATCGGCTGCGACCTGCTCACGGCCACGTGCCGCAAGTTCCTGCGCGGCCCGCGCGGCTCCGGCTTCCTGTACGTCGCCGACCACGTCCTGGACGCCGGCTACGAGCCGCTGTTCATCGACATGCACGGCGCGCGCTGGACCGAGCCGGGCCGCTACGAGCCGGTCGCGACGGCGGCCAGGTTCGAGGACTGGGAGTTCCCCTACTCCGTCGTGCTCGGCTGCGCGGCCGCCGCCCGCTACGCCCGCCGGGTGGGCGTGGACGCCGTCGCCCGGCGCACCCCGGCCCTGGCCGCCGGCCTGCGCGACGGGCTCGCCGCGCTGCCCGGGGTGCGCGTGCTCGACCGGGGACGGCGGCTGGGCGCCCTGGTCACCTTCGCCGTCGGGGGCTGGCGGGCGGAGCCGTTCAAGGCGGCGCTGGACGCGCGCGGCGTCAACTCGGCGCTCAGCTTCCGGCACTTCGCCCAGTTCGATTTCGGGGACAAGGACGTCGACTGGTGCCTGCGCCTGTCGCCGCACTACTACAACACCGAGCAGGAGGTGGACCTGGTCGTCGCGGCGGTCGCCGAGCTCGCCGCCACGCCTCGGTGACGGGTGCCGCGAGCGGCTGACGGCGGTTCCTTCCACGCATGTCCCAACTTATGGCGAATTTCGCCAGAAGATCTAGACGTACGGCATTACGCGGGTGACAATCCGTTCGTCAATCGAAGATCGCCTGGTCCCGCGCGGACCTCTGGTCGACATGCGAGGACCGATGCGGGTTGTGCGTGGGCTGGTCGCGGCCGTCTTGGCGTTCACGATCCCGGCGGTGCCGCCCGCCGGCGCGGAGCCGCCGGAGGCAGGCGCGCCTCCGGCGGCGAGCGCGCCCCTCGCGTCCCTCGCGCCGGAGGCGGCCGCGACCGCCGCGGCCAGGCGTACCGGCCGGCCGGTCGAGATCGAGTCGATGCGCAGCGAGACCCGTCAGGTCTTCGCCCGCCCGGACGGCACCTTCACCCTCGAACAACACGCCCGCCCCGTCCGCGTCCGCCAGGCCACCGGCTGGGTGCCCGTGGACACCACGCTCCGCCTGCGTCCCGACGGCGCGGTGGAGCCGGCGGCGACGGCGGCCGGGCTGACCTTCTCCGGCGGGGGCGGCGGCCCCCTCGCCCGCCTGTACCGCAGCGGCAAGGCCCTGGAGCTGAGCTGGCCGGGCACGCTGCCCAGGCCCTCGCTGGACGGCGACACCGCCACCTACCCCGAGGTGCTGCCCGGCGTGGACCTGCGGGTCACCGCCGACGTGGACGGGTTCTCCCACGTCCTGGTGGTCAAGACGCGGGCCGCCGCGCGAGCCCTGCCCGACCTGGACTTCCCGCTGTCGGTCAGCGGCCTGTCGCTCACCGCCGACAAGGCGGGCAACCTGGAGGCGGTCGACCGCACCGGCGGCACGATCTTCATCGCGCCCACCCCCACGATGTGGGACTCGACGGGCGCCGGCCAGGCCGCGGTCAAGGAGGGCCGCGCGCCCGAGGCCCGCCAGGCCACCATGGGCGTCTCGCTCGAAGGCAGGAAACTGCGGCTGCGGCCGGACCGCGCGATGATGAGCGACCCGAAGACGCGGTACCCGGTGTTCCTGGACCCGTACTTCTCGGCCGCCCGCGGCGCCTGGACCGCCGTGTGGAGCAACTGGCCCAGCTCCAACTACCTCAACTCCAGCGACGTCGCCCGCGTCGGGCACGTCAACTCGCAGACCAACCGCTCGTTCTTCCAGATGAACACCGGCGCCACGATCCACGGCAAGCAGATCATCAAGGGAACGCTGCGCACGTACGAGACATGGTCGTACTCGTGCAGCGCCCGCGCGGTCGAGGCGTGGTCCACCAACACGATCAGCAAGAGCACCACCTGGAGCAACCAGCCCAAGTGGGTCAAGAAGCTCTCCACGGTGAACGTGGCCAAGGGCTGGGGCTCGGCCTGCCTGCCCGGCGGCGTCGAGTTCGACGTCACCTCCCAGGTCGCCGACGCCGCCGCCAACAAGTGGCCCAACATCACCGTCGGCCTCCGCGCCACCAGCGAGACCGACCAGTACGCCTGGAAGAAGTTCCGCAACAACCCGAGCCTGGTCATCGAGTACAACTCGCTGCCGACCGACCCGGTGGCGGCCGACGCCTGGTCCGACCCGGGCGGCCCGTGCGTCTCCGGCGACGACCGGCCGGTCATCAGCACGCCCACGCCCAAGCTCTGGGCCCGGCTCAAGGACGCCGACAATTCCGTCAGGGGCCGCTTCGAGTGGTACCGGGCCGACGGCACCAAGGCCGGGGAGTACCTGACCCCCTTGGGCTCGACCGGCACGGCCTTCTCCGCCCTCGTCCCGCAGAGCCTGTACGCCGACGGCGCGCTGGTCCGCTGGCGGGTCCGCGCCGAGGACGGCAAGGCCAACAGCGCCTGGAGCCCCTGGTGCGAGGCCACCGTGGACGCCACCGCCCCCGGCCGGGAGCCCGAGGTGTCCTCCGACCGGTTCACCGAGAACGGCTGGAGCGACGGCGTCGGCCTGGCGGGCGGGTTCACCTTCGCCCCCAACGGCGTCACCGACGTCGCCGCCTACGTCTACGGCCTGGACACCGCCCCCAAGACCGAGGTCCCGCCCGCCCAGGACGGCACGGCCGCGATCACCCTCACCCCGCGCCACGACGGCCCGAACGTCCTGTCGGTGCGCAGCAAGGACCGCGCCGGGCAACTCGGCCCGATCCGCACGTACGTCTTCAACGTCAACGCCGGACGGGGACCGGCCGGCCACTGGCCCATGGACGAGGGCCGGGGCGGCACCGCCGCCGACGCCGCCGGCACTCACCCGGCCACCCTGTACGGCGCCACCTGGACCTCGGGCCGGACCGGCGGCGCGGTGCGGCTGGCCAACGCCTACGCCCAGACCGGCGGCCCGGTCGCCGACACCGGACGCAACTTCGCCGTCACCGCCTGGGTCCGGCTGACCGGCACCGCCGCCTCCGCCACCGCCGTCACCCAGGAGGGCGGCCGGACCGGCGCGTTCTCCCTGCAGTACAGCAAGGCCGACAACCGCTGGGCGCTGGCCGTCACGGGCGCCGACGCCGACGCCGCCACGGCCGTGCGCGCGCTGTCGGCAGCCGCGCCCCGGCTGAACGAGTGGACCCACCTGACCGGCGTCTACGACTCGGCGGCCGGTCAGATCTCCCTCTACGTCAACGGCCGGCCGGAGTCCTCGGTCGCCGTCCCCGCGCCGTGGAACGCCACCGGCCCGCTGACCATCGGCCGCGGCAAGGCGACCGGCGCGGCGGCCGACTTCTGGCCCGGCGACGTGGACGACGTGCGGCTCTACGGCCGCGCCATGTTCGCCGACGAGGTCGCCGACCTGGTCAACAGCGCCGCCACGCTGGTCGGTCACTGGAAGCTGGACGAGGACGGCGGCCTGTCGGCCGCCGACTCCTCCGGCCGGGCCACGCCCGCCGCGCTGGCCGGCGCCGCCACCTGGACCGACGGCTGGCTGGACGGCGCCCTCGCGCTCGACGGCGCGACCGGCTACGCCCAGACCGCCGCGCCCGCCGTCGCCACCGGCTCCGGGTTCACCGTCGCCGTCTGGACCCAGCTCGACTACCTGCCCGCCAAGGACACCGCCGCCGTCGCCCAGCCGGGCACCAGAGCGGCCGGGTTCCAGCTCGGCTTCGACAAGGAACAGGGGCGGTGGGCCCTCGGCATGGCCGCCGCCGACACCGACACCGCCGCCCTCGTCCGCACCCGCTCGGACGCCGTCCCCGCCCCCTGGAATGGACGCACGTCGCCGGCGTGTACGACGCCCTCGCCGGCGAGCTGCGCGTCTACGTCAACGGCCGCCTGTCGGCCACCACCGTCACCCCCCACGTGAGCACCTGGACCGCCACCGGCCCCCTGCAACTGGGCCGGACCAGAACAGCGGGCGTCTTCACCGGCTACTGGCCGGGGACCGTCGACGACGTCCGCACGTACGACGGCGTGCTCAGCGCCGAGCAGATAGCCCAGCTAGCAGCCCAGTAGCCCCTCCCTGGGAGAATCCGTGGACAGTGAGTTAGAGCTGCCAGAGCCCAACTGGAATCGTTTTCAGCAACCCGCCGCCGAACCCGACGCCCCCGACCCCCGCTGGAACCGCTTCCAGGGCGTCAAGCCCGAGACCGCCTGGCCGCGCAGGCTGGCGACCGTGCTCACGGTCGTGCTCCTGGCGCCCATGGCGTACGCGATGCCCGCCTCCGCCGCGCCCCGCAAGGCGCCGACGGTGCAGAAGGAGACGCCGGTCAAGGGCGGGAAGGTGCCCGTCCTGCCGCCGCTCGCCGATCCCGCCTCCAAGCAGGCGTGGAAGGCCCCGCCCAAGGTCGCCTGGCCCGCCGCCGGCACCGCCGAGCTGGGCGGTAGCGCCGCCACACTGGCCGCCGGGTTCCCGGTGCGGCTCGCCCCGGCCGCCAAGGGCGTGGCCGCGGCCGAGGCCGTCCCGGTCAAGGTGGAGCTGCTCAGGACCGACCTGCTCGGCGTCGCGATGCGCGTGTCGCCCGGCCAGGGCGTCACGGCGGCCAAGGCGGCCGGGAAGACCCGGCTGGAGATCGACTACTCCGGCTTCCGGTACGCCTTCGGCGGCGACTACGGCGCCCGGCTGCGCATGGTCGAGCTCGACGAGTGCGCGCTCGACGCCAAGGCCGCCGCCACCTGCGCCGCGCCGCGGCCGGTCAGGAGCGACAACGACGCCAAGGCGGGCAAGCTGACCGCCGAGGTCGAGACCACCGGCCTGTACGCCGTGACCGCCGCCGCCTCCGGCCCGTCGGGCGACCACGCCGCCACCTCGCTGGCCGCCTCGGCGAGCTGGAGCGTCGGCAACCAGTCCGGCGACTTCTCCTGGAGCTACGACCTGCGCACCCCGCCCGCCCTGGGCGGCGACGAGCCCGACCTGTCGCTCGACTACTCCTCCCAAAGCGTGGACGGCCGCACCGTCTCCACCAACAACCAGCCGTCCTGGGTGGGGGAGGGCTTCGAGCTGAACCCCAGCGGCTACGTCGAACGCCGCTACAAGGCGTGCATGATCGACGGCAAGAAGACCGGCGACCTGTGCTGGGACCAGGACAACGCCACCCTGTCGCTCGGCAACTCCGCCGTCGAGCTGGTCAAGGACGCCACCACCAAGCAGTGGCGGCCCAAGCGCGACGACGGCACCCGCATCGAGTACCTCACCGGCGCCACCAACGGCGACAACAACGGCGAGTACTGGCGGGTCACCACCGCCGACGGCACCCAGTACAGCTTCGGCCTGAACCGCCTGCCCGGCTGGGTCACCGGCAAGCCGGAGACCAAGTCGGTGCAGACCGTGCCGGTGTTCGGCAACAACAGCGGCGAGCCGTGCTACTCCAGCACCCCCGCCAACGCCTGGTGCCAGCAGGCCTACCGGTGGAACCTCGACTACGCGGTCGACACGCACGGCAACGCCACCACGTACTGGTACGAGAGCGAGAAGAACTACTACGGCCGCAACATGAAGCCCGAGCTGGGCACCGTGTACGTGCGCGGCGCGTACCTCACCCGCGTCGACTACGGCTACCTGAGCAACGAGCTGTTCACCAAGGCCCCGGCCGCCCGGGTGGTCTTCGACGTGGCCGAGCGCTGCCTGCCCTCCGGAACCGTCACCTGCGCCGCCGACCAGCTCAAGAAGGAGACCGCGGCGTCCTGGCCGGACGTGCCGTTCGACCAGATCTGCGACGCCGGGGTCAAGTGCACCGACCGGCTGTCGCCGACGTTCTTCTCGCGCAAGCGGCTGGCCAAGGTCACCACGCAGGTGCTCGACGCCTCCGGCCAGTACAGCCCGGTCGACTCCTGGACGCTGACCCACCAGTTCCCCGCCACGGGCGACGGCCTCAGCCCGTCGTTGTGGCTGGCCTCGGTCCAGCAGAGCGGCCACGTGGGCGGCACCCTCACCATGCCGAAGATCACCTTCAGCGGCGTGCAACTGCCCAACCGGGTGGACGCCAACGAGGGACGCGCGCCGCTGGTCAAGTGGCGGGTCCAGGCCGTGAACAACGAGACCGGCGGTGAGCTGCGGGTCAACTACGCCGCGGCCGACTGCAAGCCCGGCGACGTGCCCGCCGCGGCCGACAAGAACAACCGGCTGTGCTTCCCGCAGCGCTGGGCGCCGCCCGACGAGGGCGAGGTGACCGACTGGTTCCACAAGTACGTCGTCACCCAGACCGTCGAGGTGGACCGCGTCGCCGGCTCGCCGAACGTGGTCACCGACTACGAGTACCTCGACGGCGGGGCCTGGCACTACGCCGACAACATCCTCGTCAAGCCCGAGCAGCGCACCTGGTCGGACTGGCGCGGGTTCGGCCGCGTGCGGGTGCGCGAGGGCGACGGGCAGGACACCCGGCGCACGCTCACCGAGTTCAGGTACTTCCGCGGCATGCACGGCGACAAGCAGGCCGACGGCTCCAAGCGCACCGCGCAGGTCGTCGACACCGAGGGCGGCAAGCTGGACGACCTCGACCAGCTGTCCGGCTTCGAACGCGAGGAGATCCTCTTCGACGGCGACAGCGCGACGGTGCTCACCGCGACCGCCGAGGAGCCGTGGTCGCTCAAGACCGCCGAGTCCACCCAGGGCGGCGTCACCAAGACCGCCTACGTGGTCGAGCCCAAGTCGATGGTGACCCGCACGGCGCTGGCGGGCGGGGCGTGGCGGCGTACCGGCGAGGAGCGCTCGTACGACGCCAAGGGCCTGCTCACCCAGGTGGAGGAGAAGGGCGACCTGGCCAAGACCGACGACGACCAGTGCACCCGGTACACCTACGCCCGCAACGACACCGCCTGGATGCTCGACTACGCCAGCAGGATCCAGAAGGTCGCCGCGAGCTGCGGCACCGCCGTCTCGGCCCTGGCCGCCGGCGAGGTGATCTCCGACGAACGGGTCCAGTACGACAACAGGGCCTACGGCCAGGCGCCCACCAAGGGCGACGTGACCACCGTCCAGCAGCTCGGCGCGGCCGACGGGTCGACCGTCACCGACAGCATTCACACCTACGACGTCTACGGCCGCGAGACCAGCGAGACCGGCCCGGTCGGGACGAAGTCCACCATCACCTACAGCCCGGCCACCGGCGCCCCGGCCACGGAGATCGTCGAGACCAACCAGCTCGGACACGTCGAGCGCACCCTCGTCGAGCCCGCCTGGGGCGAGCCGGTCGCCGAGGTCGACGCCAACGGCCGGCGTACCGACATGGAGCACGACGCGCTCGGCCGCCTGGTCAAGGTCTGGCAGCCGGACCGCAGCAAGGCCGCCGGCCAGTCGCCCAGCACCGAGTACGCCTACACCATGCGCACCGACGGCCCCAGCGTCGTCACCACCAAGACGCTGCGCGCCGACGGCGGCTACACCGTCAGCCACGAGCTGTACGACGGCCTGATGCGCGAGCGCCAGACCCAGGAACCCGCCCCCCGCGACGACCAGACGCAGGACCCGGCGCTGCGCGACGGGCGCACGATCACCGACACCTTCTACAACTCGCTAGGCGAGGTGAGCAAGTCCAACACCGGCTACTTCGCCACCGGCACGCCCGCCACCCAGCTGCTCGCGGTCGCCGACACCGACGTGCCCACGCAGGTCGTGTCGGTCTTCGACGGCGCCGGCGAGGTCAACGCCCAGATCCTGAAGGCCAAGGGCGTGGAGAAGTACCGCGTCTCGGCCACCCAGCAGGGCGACCGCGTCAACATCACGCCGCCGACGGGCGGCACCGCGACGACCCGCATCGGCGACGCCGACGACCGGCTCGTCGAGCTGCGCCAGTACAAGGGCGCCACCCCGACGGGCCCGTACGAGTCCACCAGGTACACCTACGACCCCGCCGGCCGCCTGTCCACGGTGACCGACGCCGCGGGCAACGTGTGGCGCCACCACTACGACGTGCGCGGCCGGGAGATCAGGACGGAGGACCCGGACAAGGGCGTCACCACGATGACGTACAACGACGCCGACGAGCTGGTGAGCACCACCGACGCCCGCGGCAGGACCCTCTGGTACGTCTACGACGAGCTCGGACGCAAGAAGGAGCTGCGCGACGGCTCGGCCACCGGCACGCTGCTGGCCGAGTGGAAGTACGACGCGCTGGCCAAGGGCCACATGAACGCCAGCATCCGGTACGCGGGCGGGCAGGCGTACAAGGCGGAGATCAACGCCATCGACGCCGACTACCGCACGCTGCGCGAGACGGTGACCGTCCCCGAGCGGGAGGGCAAGCTGGCCGGCTCGTACGTGCTCAACACCCGCTACACCCTCGACGACCAGGTGCAGTCGGTCAGCTTCCCGGCCGGGGGCGGGCTGGAGGCCGAGTCGGTGGTCTACTCCTACGACGAGCTCAGCCAGCCGACCAAGGTCAGCGGGCTGTCGTCGTACGTGACCGCGACCCGCTACTCCAAGCTCGGCGAGACCCTGCAGTACGAGCTGGGCTCCGGCGGCAAGAAGACCTGGCTCACCTACACCCACGACGAGTCCACCCGCAGGCTGACCAGGATGCGGCTGGATCGGGAGGGCGCCGCCGCCACCGACCTCGACCTCGACTACGCCTACGACGCCGCCGGCAACATCACCAAGATCGCCGAACGGGCGGGCGGCCAGGACACGCAGTGCTTCACCTACGACCACCTGCGCCGGATGACCTCGGCGTGGACGGCCACCGACGACTGCGCGAGCGGCACGCCGGCCTCGGACAAGATCGGCGGCGTGGCGCCGTACGCGGTCAGCTACGCCTACGACTCCACCGGCAACCGGGTCAAGGAGACCAAGCACGCCTGGGGCGGCGCGCCCGAGGCCGTGCGCACCTCGGTCTACCCGGCGGCCGGCGGCAAGCAGCCGCACGCGGTGCAGAGCATCGGCGCCGACCTGTTCACCTACGACGAGGCCGGCAACACCACCCGGCGCAAGGTCGGCACGTCCGACCAGGCCCTCGTCTGGGACGCCGAGGGCAACCTGGAGTCGGTCACGGAAGCGGGCAAGACGACGTCGTTCGTCTACGACGCCGACGGCGACCGGCTGCTGCGCAAGACCGCCACGGACGCCACCCTGTACGTGGACGACATGGAGCTGCGCTTCGACTTCGCCAAGGACGCCGTCGAGCAGACCCGCTACTACACCGTCAACGGCGAGCCGATCGCGGTCCGCACGCCCGACAACCAGGTCTACTTCCTGGCCGCCGACCACCAGGGCACCGCGCAGGCCGCGGTGAACGGCGGCACCGGGGAGCTGGCCGTCCGGCGGACGACGCCGTTCGGCGAGGACCGGGGGTCGCCACCGCCATGGTGGCCGGGGCAGCGGTCCTTCGTCGGGGGCACCAAGGACCCGACGACCGGGCTCGTCCACCTGGGCGCCCGCGAGTACGACCCGAAGAACGGCCGCTTCCTGTCGGTCGACCCCATCATCGACGAGGAGGACCCGCAGCAGCTCAACGCCTACGCCTACGCCAACAACAGCCCCGTCAGCATGAGCGACCCCGACGGCCAGCTGTTCTGGATCGCCGTCGGCATCGCGGCCCGCATCGCGGCGCGGATCATCGCCAGGAAGCTGGCGCAGGCGGCGGCCCGGCGGGCGGCGCTCGCGGCGGCCCGGGCGGCGGCGCGGCGCGCGGCCATCGCGGCGGCCAAGCGGCGGGCGGCGGCGCTGGCCAGGAAGAAGGCGCTGGAGGCGGCCAAGAAGAAGGCCGCTGCCGCGGCCAAGCGCAGAGCATTGGCCGCGGCCAGGAAGAAGGCGGCGGAGAAGGCCAGGAAGGCGGCCGCGGCGGCGGCCAAGAGACGGGCCGCGGCGGCGGCCAAGAGGGAGGCACGCAGGAAGGCCGCAGAGGCGGCCGCCAAGCGGCGGGCCACGCAGGCGGCCAGGGCGCGTAACCGCTACCGGGCGGCCCAGGCCCGGCGCGCCCAGGCGGCGCGGCGCCCGGCACAGCGTCCGACCAGTCACCGGGCGGTGCAACGGCAGTCGCCGCCGAAGGCCGCCAGGCAGCCGGCGCAGCCGAGACCGAGCCAGGTCTACCGGAACGACGGCACCACGCAGCCGACCCAGTCCTACACCGTCTACCGCGACGGCAAGATGTACCCGGACGGCCCGCCGCCACCCAGCCTGACCAGGCCCCAGGGCTCCGGGCAGGCGGAGAAGCAGATCTTCAAACCGGAGAAGATCGAGCCGGAGAACACCCGGACGGGCACGATCGCCGAGACCGGCGCCCGCGTCACCCGATGGATCGACCAGAGCGGCCTGGACGACTTCCTCGGCGGCTTCTTCTGATCCCCCGCCCCGGGCGCGGACCGAACCCGGTTCCCGCGCCCGGGGCTCACCCGCCGGACGCGGTGGTCACCCGGCCGCCGCGTCCGGCGGCACGTCGTGGGCCGTGGCGAAGGCCAGCAGGGACGCCGCCGTCCGGGCCGGGTCCTCCAGCATGGGGGAGTGCCCGGCCCCGGGCAGCAGCTCGACGGTCGCGCCCGGGACCGTCCGGTAGCCGGCGGCCGAGGCCGAGCGCCATCTCCGGTCGTCCTGGCCGAAGATCACCAGCAGCGGCTTGCCGAGGACGGCCAGCCGGTCGGGCAGCGTGCGCTGCCGCAGGTACGCGTCGGCGGCCTTCGAGGTCGTGGTGAGCGAGTGGTAGGTGAGGCCGCGCACGTCCTCGACGAGCTCGGGCGGGATCCGGTAGCCGGGGCGGCTGAACGCGGTCGCCAGGCCCCGCAGGAGGAGGCCGTCGGTGCGGAACCGCCACAACAACTGCCCGGCGACGGGAACGAACAGCAACTCGCCGACGAACCCGTGGGAGATGAAGGCGTCCAGGCGGGGCCCGGAGTCGACGAGGGCGAGCGTGGTCACCAGGTCGCCTCGCTGCTCGGCGAGCGCGGTGGCGACCGAGCCGCCGGGCGGGCCGGGGTCCGGACCTGTTGGGAAGTCATCATGGCGACACTGTCGCGGGTCGCCCGCCCCGCCGGCTTGTACGAATGTTCCCGGCTGCCCCCGGTCAGGCAGTCACCGGTTCAGGCCACGTCCCGGCGCAGCGGCCGCAGGACGGCGGCCGCGCTCGCCAGCGCCGCGTACGCCAGCAGGACCAGCGCCCCGGCGGCCGGTGACAGCAGCCGGACCGGCTCGCTGGACAGCTGGGCGGCCAGCGCGTCGGCCACGGCGGTGAAGTCGGTCAGCGCCGAGGTCGCGCCGCCGGGCAGCCACGGGTACAGCTCCCGCACGCCGGGGATCATGATCAGCGCCAGCTCGCCGCCGTACAGGTAGCCGATCACCACGCACAGCGCCGCGACCTGGTTGCGGATCAGCGCGCCCATGCCCACGCCGAGCACCACGTAGACCGCCATCGCCACCCCTTGGCGGGCCAGCAGCGCCACGATCGTCCCGGCGGGCAGGCCGAGCTCCGCGCCGCGGGCCGCGGCCACGCCGAACAGCGCCGCCCCGGCCGCGCCGGCCAGCACCAGCCCGTACGCCAGGCCCGCCACGGCGTAGGCGAGCAGTTTGGCCACCAGCACCCGCCACCGGTCCGGCGCGAACAGGAAGGTGAAGTTCACCGTGCGGTGCCGGTACTCCGACGTGACGGCGAGCGTCCCGACGGCGGCCGGCACGAAGGCGGTGAACCCGAGGAACCCCAGGACGGCCCGCACCCCCGCCTCGGTGTCCAGCCCCGGCATGGGCGGCTCGAAGTTCTCCGGCCCGACCAGGGCCAGCAGCCCGATCAGACCGCCCCCGAGCAGGACGGCCGTCAGCGGCAGGCCCCACCACATCCTGGTGGCCAGCAGCCGCCGGAACTCCGCGCGCACGAACCCGGTCATGCCGCCGCCTCCCCGCCCGTGCCGGCGCGTTCCCGCGCGCCCGTGCCCGGCCGTTCCCGCGCGCCCGCCGCCTCGCCGGTGAGCCCGAGGAAGAGCCGTTCCAGGGTCGGGCGTTCGGTGGTCAGGCCGTGGACCGGCAGCCCATGCGCCGCGGCCAGGGCGGCGACCCGCGCCGGATCGAGGCCGCGGACCCGCAGGTCGTGCGGGCCGGCCACGTCCACCAGCTCGGCCACGTCCACCAGCTCGGCCACGTCCACCAGCTCGGCCACGTCCACCAGCTCGGCCACGTCCACCAGCTCCGCCTCGGCGGCCAGCACCGCGCGCAGGGTGGCGGCGTCGGGGGTGCGCACCAGCACGTCCGGCTCCGCGCCGCACAGCTCGCGCAGGGGGCCGGCGGCCAGCAGCCGCCCCCGCCCGATGACCACCACGTCGTCGGCGACCTGCTCCACCTCGGCCAGCACGTGGCTGGAGACCAGCACCGCACGCCCCTGCGCGGCCATGTCGCGCAGGAACGAGCGCAGCCACGCCGCCCCCTCGGGGTCCAGGCCGTTGCCCGGCTCGTCCAGCAGCAGCACCCGGGGGTCGCCGAGCAGGGCGGTGGCCAGGTTGAGCCGCTGCCGCATCCCGGTGGACAGGGCCCCGGTCGCCCGCCCGGCGGCTCCGGCCAGGCCCACCAGGCCCAGCAGGTCGCCGACCCGGCGATCGGGATGGCCGCCCATCGCGGCGTAGACGCGCAGATGGTCGCGGACCGAATGGCGGGGATGGAAGGAGGCGGCGTCGAAGGTCGCGCCCACCACGGTGGTCGGGCGCGGCAGGTCACGGTAGTGGCGCCCGCCGATCGTCACGGCGCCGCGGGTGGGGGTGACGTGGCCGACCATCATGCGCATCGTCGTGGTCTTCCCGGCGCCGTTGAGGCCGAGGAACGCGGTGACCGCCCCGGGCCGGACCGTGAAGCTGAGGTCGTCGACGGCGGTCAGCGAGCCGTACCGCTTGGTCAGGCCGCTGACCTCGACGCCGGTCACGCGACCACCGCCCGTACCGCGGCGGCGACCCGGCCCGCGTCGGGGACCGAGACCACCACCTCGTCGAACTCGCCGCCGGACGCGGCGCGGTCGAGCAGCAGGTGCACCGCCGGCGTGTCACCGGTCACCGACACCAGCTGCCGCCGTCCGCCGAACAGGCCCCACACGCCGATCTTGACGTGCCCCGCCACGCTCAGCCCCTTGCGCGCGCCGCGCGGGACGCGCAACGGGTCGCCCGCGACCCGCGCCTCCCGCACGGACGCGAGCGGGCACGTGTACCGGCCGTGACCGGTGAGGAACCGCTCCCAGCGGCCGAACTCGATCGTGACCATGCCCTCGTCGACCCTTACCGTTGCCACAGTTCAGCCTTCCTTCAGGGGGAGCAGGACCGTCGCCAGCAAGCGCGGCGTACGCCCCCCTCCCGGCTCGTTCGCCAGCAGGGGCCGCACCAGCTCGGCGAACCCCGTGGCGAAGGCGACGAACTCCTCGTCGTCCAGGTGCAGGACCACCTGCTGGTATCCGGCGCCGTCGGCGGCCAGATCGACGCGCTCCCGGTCGAGGTAGCGCGCGAACTCCGACAGCAGGCTGCCGGCGAACGCGGTGAAGTACCGCGCGTGGTCCTCCGCCGACGCCGCCGCCAACGCCTCGGGGGACGGCGTCAGGCCGCCCTCGGGCACCGCGTAGACCCGTTCGGTCGCGCCGCCGACCTTGTGCTCCTCGACCACCTCCAGCATCCCGGCCTTGGCCAGCGTCGCGATCTGCCGGTAGAGCGTCGCCTGCGGCACGTCGGGCAGCAGGCCCGCCAGGTCGGAGGGCGTACGGCGGCCCCCCGCGACGGCGCGCAGGATGCGGATGCGCACGGGATGCAGCGCCAGCTCGGCCCAGCGCTCTGTCGAGGTCGTCACACGTCACACGTTATCACTATTGAGAATGAGAATGACAAGAACGGGGCATTTCCGCATGTCAGCGGCCTTGCGGGGGTATGTGGCGCCTGAGGGGGACCCGGTGATGGGAGCGGCGGTCGGATATCAGGCGGCGTTCGAGGCGCTGCCGTGTCCCTGCATGCTGCTCACCCGGGGCCAGGTCGTGCTCGCCGTCAACGACGCCTACCTGCGGATGACCGGCCAGGACCGGGCGGAGGTCGTCGGCCGGGCCCTGCTCGGCGCGGCCCCGGTGCTCGCCGATCTGAGCGGGTCAGGGGCGGCGAAGGTGCGCGCCTCGCTGGAGCGGGTGGCCGCCACCGCCACCGGCGACGTCGTGCCGCTGCTGCGGGAGGACTGGGATCCGCCCGGCCGGCGCCACTGGCGTCTGGCGAACGCCCCGGTGCTCGACCCGTCGGGCGAGGTGAAGGAGATCGTCGTCGTCTTCGGGGACGTCACCGGGTCGCTCGAACCCCGGCTCGCCACCCGTCCCGACGGCCGCGTCTCCGGACCCCTGAAGCCGGACGCGCTGCTCCACCAGGCCTACCGCCAGGAGCAGCAGAAGGTCTCCATGCTGCACGAGACGATCGAGCACCAGCAGCGGTTCGTCTTCGACGCCGCCCACGACTTGCGCAACCCCATCACCGGCCTGCTGACCGAGCTGGAGGAGGCCCTGTCCGACCCCGGCGCCGACCTCCGCCGGACCCTGCGCAGCCTGCACCGGGACGCCGAGCGGCTCAACGACATCGTCGGCGACCTGCTCGCCCTGGCCCGCCTCTACACGGCCCCGCCGCCGGGCGCCGACCTCGTCGATCTGGCCCGCCTGGTGGTGGAGGAGCTGGACGCCCATCCGCCGAGCGCGTCCGTCCTCACCCGGCTGGAGGAGGACGTGGTGGTCCGCGCCTCGCGGGTGCGGCTGGCCCGGCTGCTGTCCAACCTGGTGGCCAACGCCGAGCGGCACACCAGCAGCAGGATCGAGTTCGTGGTCGCCGCCGCGCCGCCGTACGCGGTCCTGGAGGTCATCGACGACGGGCCCGGCATCCCGGCCGAGGAGCGGGAGCGCATCTTCCACCGGCTGTACCGGCAGGAGCAGGCACGTTCACTGGACGCGGGCGGCTCCGGCTTCGGCCTGCCGATCGCCCGCGAGATCGCCCACGCCTACGGGGGCGACCTCTTCGTGGCCGACCACCCGGGCGGCGCCCGCTTCGTCCTGAGGCTCCCGCTGGCGACGTGATCGTCCTCGGGATCGACGGGCTTATGTCGATGCTCAGCCATAAGTCGTGCGCCAGTCGGCGAAGATAGACTTGGGCTCCTCTGAAGTGGCTGCCGTCATCGGCGGAGAGGCTGGTGTTGACTCTGGACACGCTCAACGGCGCGACGGCGGGGGCCGGCGCGCTGCTCTCCCTGCTGCGGGAAGGGCCTCCGCGCACCCGGACCGAGCTGGTCCAGCTCACCGGCCTGGCCCGGTCCACCGTGTCCCTGCGCCTCGACGCGCTGCTCCGCCACCGCTGGGTGCTGCCCGCCGACGAGGCCATCTCCTCGGGCGGGCGGCCCGCGGCCATGTTCGCCTTCAACCGCACCGCCCGGCTCGTCCTGGCCGCCGACCTGGGCGTCACGCACGAACGGGTCGCGATCACCGACCTCGGCGGCACGGTGCTGGCCGAACGCACCGCCGACGCGCCGATCGGCCAGGGCCCCGAGGCGGCGCTCGGGCGGCTCGCGCACACGTTCACCGACCTGCTCGACGAGAGCGGGCGCGACCTGGCCGACGTGTGCGGGGCGGGCATCGGCCTGCCGGGCCCGGTCGAGTACCCGACGGGGCGCCCGGTCAACCCGCCCCTCATGCCGGGCTGGGACCGCTTCCCGGTGCCGGAGTGGCTGGGGGAGCGGCTGGGCGTGCCGGTCTTCGTGGACAACGACGTCAACATCATGGCGCTCGGCGAGCAGCGTGCCGGGCGGCAGGCGACCGGCCAGCTCGTCTTCGTCAAGATCGGCACCGGCATCGGCTGCGGCGTGATCTCCGACGGCCGCCTCCACCGGGGCGCGCAGGGCGCGGCCGGCGACATCGGCCACATCCGCGTCGCCACCGCCGACGACGGCGTGCTGTGCCACTGCGGCAACGTGGGCTGCCTGGAGGCCCTGGCGGGCGGGGCGGCGCTGGCGGCCCGCATCTCGGCGACCGGCGTGCCCGCCGCGGGCGGCCGGGACGTCGTCGCGCTGCTGCGCGCCGGCAACCGCGACGCGGCCCAGCTCGTCCGCCAGGCCGGGCGCGAGATCGGCGACGTGCTGGCCACCATCGTGAACTTCTTCAACCCGGCCGCGATCGTGATCGGCGGCGACCTGGCCGACGCCGGTGAACACCTGCTCGCGGGCGTGCGCGAGGCCATCTACAAGCGCTCGCTGCCGCTGGCCACCCAGCACCTGCGCATCCAGGTCAGCGAGCTGGGCGACCGGGCGGGCGTCATCGGGGCGGCCGTCATGGTGCTGGAGCACGTCCTGGCCCCGGAGGCGGTCGACAGCGCCCTGGCCGGCTGACCTCGTCCGCGAAGCGCCCCGCCGGCGCGCGCAACATCCCAGCCTGGGGAGTGCGACGGAGGAGTTCGAGGTCCGCAAGATCCGAACGCCACAGGGCCGCAGGAAGCCGACCCGTGAGCGGGAGGCATGCTCCCGCCTTATGGATCAAGGCTTCAGCAGCATGGAAGCGTGCCGGAAGATCCCGCCGGTCAGACGACCGGCGGGCCCTCCGTCTGGAGGTGTCCCGCTACCTGCGGGAAGACGAACGCGTCCATATCGCCGACCGGGTGCGGGAGAAGGTCTCGATCCGCGAGATTGCCCGGGAACCGGGCCGTGCGCCCTCCACCCTCAGCCGGGAGATCCGCCACAACCGGCACCCCACCACCGGCCAGTACCGGCCGCAGCGGCTCAGGCCCGAGCTGACGCGCGCCGGCCCCGCCCCAATCCCAGCAAGATCGGGCAGAACCCAGAGTTCGGACCTACGTCCAGGACCACCAGCGCCGGCGCCGCTACAGCACCCCGATGGTCATGATCAGTGAGCGGCCCGCCGAGGTCCATCTGCCGCACGACCACACTGGGCTCAGTATGCGCGATGCCCTGCTGGACTCCGTCGCGAGGCTGCCGGTGCATCTCAGGCGCTGCCTGACCTGGGATCAGGGCAGCGAGATGGGCCGCCGCTCCGAGTTCTCCGTCGCCGCCGACATGCCCGTCCACTTCTGCGACCCGGCCGGCCCGTGGCAGCGCGGCTCCAACGAGATGGACGCTCGACTGGGACACCCCAGCCGAGCGGTCGGCCATGCTGCTCGCCGTCGTGGCTGAGGTGTCCACGAGTGATGCTGACCTGCGGGATCGGGACGATTCAAAGATCGCTTTCCGGACTCGCGACGGTTAGATCGTCAGGTGGTGTTGCGATATGTCCACATTTCGGCCATCTGTCCATTCGCCACCCGAACCAGCCAGATCAGATCCGTCCCCGGCGTATTGAGGTCCTGTCCTTGATGAACGCTGCCAATGGCTGCGATCCGATCAGCGTCAGCAAGGATGCGTTCAATGTGGAAGTGAAGGTCTGGCTGCGCCGCCTTGATCTGCTCAATCGCCCGTTGCACACCTGCTGGGCCGACCACCTCGGGGTGGGCGTGGTCGATCCAGCCTTCGCTGAGGATGTCGGGGGCGGCGGAGACATCGCCGGTGTTCCACATGTCGAAATAGCGTTCCACAACCTGCTTGGAAGTTGTGGCGACGGCTTCTTTCATCACCGTTGTGCTCCCATCCGGTTCCGCTGTGATGTTGCGCCCACCCTACGGCGGACATGTCCGCGATGATCGCCTGGTCGCCGACTCGACCGTCCGCCGGAGTGCAGCGCTGCGCCTCTTGCCGATCGCGGGCGTTCCGGCCACGGACCGAATCCGTTTCGTCTAGGTCTTAACAGACTTTCGTTGACAATCATCAAAAGTCAGATCTACTGTCGCGATCTACGAAGGTTCTTCGATCGCCCGCCAATGGAACCCTCCTTCCCGGTCCACCCCCCACGGAAAGGGAACCTCCGCGATGCCCCCCAGCAGGTCCACCCGTGTCTCCCGATGGACGGCGCGCGCCGGCGCCGTCCTCCTGGCCATGTCGAGCGCGGTCGTGCTCACCGTGGCCGCCCCGCCCGCCCGCGCCCACGCCGCCATCGACCCCGCCGACTACCAGCGCGTCGAGCTGGCCAAGGGCGTCGCCGAGATGGGCGAGCCGATGACCATGGCCGTGCTGCCCGACCTGTCGGTGCTGCACACCGCGCGCGACGGGACGCTGCGCCGCACCGACGCCCAGGGGCTGACCACCGTGGTCGGGGCGCTGCCCGTCTACACCCACGACGAGGAGGGCCTCCAGGGCGTCGCCGTGGACCCCGGCTTCGCCGCCAACCGGACCATCTACCTCTACTACGCCCCCCGCCTGAGCACGCCGTCCGGCGACGCGCCCGCGACCGGCGCCGACTGGTCGGCCTGGCAGGGCGTCAACCGCCTGGCCCGGTTCACCCTCAGGCCCGACTGGACGCTCGACACCGCCTCGCAGCGGACGGTGCTCGACGTGGCCGCCGACCGCGGCATGTGCTGCCACGTCGGCGGCGACATGGACTTCGACGCCCAGGGCAACCTCTACCTGTCCACCGGCGACGACTCCAACCCCTTCGACTCGGCCGGCTACGCCCCCATCGACGAGCGCCCCGACCGCAACCCCGTCTACGACGCCCAGCGCAGCGCCGGCAACACCAACGACCTGCGCGGCAAGATCCTGCGCATCAAGGTGAACCCCGCGGACGGCACCTACACGATCCCCGCGGGCAACCTCTTCCCGCCGGGCACCGCGCGGACCAGGCCCGAGATCTACGCCATGGGCTTCCGCAACCCGTTCAGGATGACCGTGGACAAGGCCACCGGCGTGGTCTACGTCGGCGACTACGGCCCCGACGCCGGCAGCACCGACCCGGCCCGCGGGCCCGCCGGACAGGTCGAGTTCGACCGCGTCACCGGCCCCGGCAACTACGGCTGGCCGTACTGCACCGGGACCAACACCCTGGCCGAGACCTACAACGACTACACCTTCCCCTCGGGCCCCTCGGGCCAGAAGTACGACTGCGCCACGGGCGGCCCGGCCAACGACTCGCCGCGCAACACCGGCCTGGCCAAGCTCCCGCCCGCCAAGCCCGCCTGGATCAGGTACGGCGGCGACGCCGGCTCGCCGCCCGAGTTCGGCAGCGGCTCGGAGTCGCCGATGGGCGGCCCGATCTACCGCTACGACGCCGCACTCGACTCCGCCGTCAAGTTCCCCCAGGACCTCGACGGGCACTTCTTCGCCGGCGAGTTCGGCCGCAAGTGGATCAAGGCGATCGACGTGGCCGCCGACGGCACGCGCGGCGAGATCGCCGCCTTCCCCTGGACCGGCACGCAGGTGATGGACCTGGCCTTCGGACCCGACGGCGCGCTCTACGTCCTCGACTACGGCTCGGGCTACTTCGGCGGCGACGCCAACTCCGCCCTCTACCGCGTCGAGTACATCAAGGACCGGAACCGCTCGCCGGTCGCGGTCGCCAAGGCCGACAGGACGTCCGGGAAACTCCCGCTCACCGTGGCCTTCTCCAGCGCCGGCTCCGCCGACCCCGAGGGCGGCACGCTGACCTACGCCTGGAACTTCGGCGACGGCACCACCTCCACCGCCCCGAACCCCACCAAGACCTACACCACGGAGGGCGAGTTCACCGCCACGCTCACCGTGCGCGACCCCCAGGGCAACGCCGGAACAGCCGGCGTGGTCATCACGGCCGGCAACACCGCTCCCACCGTGACCATCGGCACGCCCGCCCCCGGGACGCTGTTCACCTGGGGCGACACCGTGCCCTTCACCATCGGGGTGACCGACCCCGAGGACACCCAGATCGACTGCGCCAAGGTGCGGATGACGTACGTGCTCGGCCACGACAGCCACGGCCACCAGATCACCTCGAAGAACGGCTGCGCGGGCGAGCTGACGATCCCGGCCGACGGCGAGCACGACGACGCGGCCAACATCTTCGCCGTCTTCGACGCCGAGTACACCGACAAGGGCGGGCTGACCACCCACACCCAGCACGTCCTGCAGCCACGCCACCGCCAGGCCGAGCACTACGCGACGATGTCCGGCGTCTCGCAGATCTCCAAGGCGGCCGCGCACGGCGGCAGGACGGTCGGCGACGTGCACAACGGCGACTGGATCGCCTTCACCCCCTACCGGCTCGACGACGCCAGGACGTTCCGGGCGCGGGTCTCCTCGGGCGGCGCCGGCGGCTCCATCGAGGTGCGCACGGGCTCGCCCACCGGACCGCTGCTCGGCAAGGCCGCCGTCCCGGTGACGGGCGGCTGGGAGACCTTCACCGACGTGCAGGCCCCGCTGACCGGCGCGACCGCCGCGTCCACCACGCTCTACCTGGTCTTCACCGGGGGCGCCGGGGCGCTGTTCGACCTCGACGACTTCACCCTGGCCAAGGAGGCGATGGCGGTCGGCCCGATCCGCGCCGCCGACGGCAGGTGCGTGGACGTCGCGGGCGCCAACAGCGCCGACGGCACCAAGGTGCAGCTCTACTCCTGCAATGGCACGAACGCCCAGAACTGGGCCATCGACGGCCAGACCGTCAAGGCGCTCGGCAAGTGCCTCGACGTGGCCGGGGCCAACAGCGCCGACGGCACCAAGGTGCAGATCTGGACCTGCAACGGCACGGGCGCGCAGAAGTGGACCGCCGAGGGCGGCGCGCTCAAGGCGCTCGGCAAGTGCCTCGACGCCATCGACCCGGCCCAGCTCGTCATCAGGACGTGCAACGGCGGCACGGCCCAGAGGTTCACCACGGCGACCCCCTCCGCCGGCGGCCCCGCCGTCCTGGTCTTCTCCCGTACGGCGGGGTTCCGGCACGACTCGATCGCGGCGGGCGTCCAGGCGATCAGGGATCTCGGCTTCGGCGTGACCGCCACCGAGGACCCGGCCGCGTTCACCACGGCGAACCTGGCCGCGTACAAGGCGGTCGTCTTCCTCAACACCACCGGTGACGTGCTCGACGCCGCGCAGCAGGCCGCGTTCGAGGGCTACGTCAAGGCGGGCGGCGGCTACGCCGGGGTCCACGCGGCGGCCGACACCGAGTACGACTGGCCGTGGTACGGCGGCCTCGTCGGCGCCTGGTTCGCCGCCCACCCGGCGGTGCAGAAGGCGACGGTCAAGGTCGAGGACCGCGCCCACCCGGCGACCGCCCACCTCGACGCCACCTGGCCGCGGACGGACGAGTGGTACGACTACCGGACCAACGCCAGGACCGGCGCCCACGTGCTGGCCGCCCTGGACGAGTCGACGTACTCGGGCGGCACGATGGGCGCCGACCACCCGATCGCCTGGTGCAAGCCGTACGACGGGGGGCGTTCCTTCTACACCGGCGGCGGGCACACCGCGGAGTCCTTCGCCGAGCCCGCCTTCCGGCAGCACCTGCGCGGCGGCCTGGCCTACGCCACCGGCCAGGCGAAGGCGGACTGCCGACCCGAGACCGGCTACACCACCCTCTACAACGGCTCGACCACCGGCTGGGAGCAGGCGGGGCCGGGCGGGTTCGCCAACGCCGGCGGCACGCTGACCTCGCAGGGCGGGATGGGCCTGCTCTGGTACAAGGCCAAGGAGTACACCACCTCCTACTCGCTCAAGCTGGACTGGAAGCCGGCCGGTGACGACAACTCCGGCGTCTTCGTCGGCTTCCCGCCCTCGACCGACCCGGCCTCGGCGGTGAACAACGGCTACGAGATCCAGATCGACGCCACCGACTCCCCGGACCGGACCACCGGCTCGGTCTACGGCTTCAAGGCCGCCGACATCGCCGCCCGCGACGCCGCGCTGAACCCGCCGGGGGAGTGGAACACCTACGAGATCCGGGTCGAGGGCGAACGGCTCCAGGTCCTGCTCAACGGCGTGAAGATCAACGACTTCACCAACACCGACCCGGCCCGCTCCCTGAAGAACGGGCACATCGGCATCCAGAACCACGGCGACGGTGACGAGGTGTCCTTCCGCAACATCCGGATCAAGGAGCTCGGGCCGCCCGCCGGGGACTCCGTCGTCCAGGCCGAGACCTGGGCGCAGGCGTCCGGCGTGGCCACCTACCCGCACGCGCCCGCGCACGGCGGCACCGTGCTCGGCTACGTCAACCCGGGTGACTGGGCGGCCTACGACGTGGACCTCACCGGGGTCACCGCGTTCCGGGCGCGGGTGGCCTCGCCGGGGCCGTCGGGCGGCTTCGAGATCCGCACCGGCTCGCCGGCCGGGCCGGTGCTCGGCGCCGTCACCGTGCCGAACACCGGCGGCTGGGAGTCCTACGCCGACGTCTCCACGGCGCTGACCGGCGTGCCCTCCGGCCCGGCCCGGCTGTACCTGGTGTTCACCGGCGCGAACTTCGACGTCGACGACTTCACCCTGGTCCGCGGCGCGGCCAGGACGCCGGCGAAGCGGGCCCGGTAGCCGCCGGGCCGGTGGCCGCCACGCGGACGGCCGCCGGCCCGGCCGGGGTCAGGGCAGCGCGTAGCCGAGGACCTGCTCGTGGATCAGGCCCTCGCAGCCCGCCTGGTCCGTGACCAGGTGGTCGCCGCTCGCGGCCCGGCATCGGTGCAGCGCGACCGATCCGGGCACCTGGCTGGTGTAGACGTGCCCGACCGGGCCCATCGGGAACTGCCCCTCGCAGCCGGGATCGCGGGTGAGCATGGTGTGCGCGCCGACCTTGCACTCGTACAGGGGCACGGTGCCGGCCGCCTGGTTGCGCAGCAGCTTCCACACGCGTTCCTGGGTGAAGCCGGGCGGCAGCAGCCGGGAGCTGGCCACGTGCCCCTTGCTCGACTGGTAGCCGCGGCGGAGCTGGGTGTGGGGCAGCAGCTCGAAGCCGCACGACAACTGCGGGGGCGACAGGTCGTTCCGGTTGGCCAGCGCCCACGTGGCCCAGGCCGGCTTGGCCGAGCCGTCGGTACGGCGCAGCCCTACGCCCAGGCCGGCGGCCGTCTCGTCCGGATGGTCGCTCATGCGGTGCCAGACGTAGCTCTCGATGCCCGGCGTGCCGAGGACGTTGCGGAAGGAGTTGCACAACTGCGACGCCTGCGCGGCCTCCGACGAGGGCGACAGCGAGTTCACGCCGCTCTCGGTGAGCTGCACCTGCCAGGCCGACGGCGTGTTCGGGAACTGCTGGCGCAGCCAGCCGACCAGCACGCCGATGTTGCCGTAGGTGACCTTCGGGAAGTCGTCGGCGGAGAACTGCGGCGCCAGCAGATTCGGCGGGTAGGGGTGGTAGGCGACCCGCCAGGCCCGGTTGCCGGCCCGCGCCGCCAGGCCCTTGAGCACGGTCATCCCCGACAACAGCGCGTCGGAGGCGGCCGGCTGGTCGTAGGCGGTGCCGAAGTGGTGGTCGAGCGAGGTGAGCACCTTCGCGGTGGGCTGCTGGGCCATGACGGCGTCGTAGGCGGCGTTGTAGTTCGCGGCGATCGCGTCCAGCCAGGCGGTCGTGCCGCAGGCCGTGCCCTGGCCGCAGCCGATGTCGAACCAGGTGTTGCTGTTGACCTCGTTCATGACGACGAAGTCCGCGATGCGGCCGTTGCCGTGCTGCCCGTCGTAGCGCTGGGCCAGCATGCCGGCGAAGCGGCCGTAGTCGGCGGGGTCGTCGGGGACGCAGAACTTCTCGAAGCCGGGGGCGGCGGGCGTGCAGGGACGTGCCCCGCGGGCCCAGGCCGGGGTGCCGTAGACGACGGCGGTGACGACGAGACCGCGGGCGGTCCAGTCCTTGACGGCGGCGTCGACGGCCGAGGCGACGGTGAAGCAGCGCCCGCCGAACTCCTGCGCGCCCGCCGCGCACGGCGGCGTCTTCACGCTGGGCTCCCAGTCGGCCCAGATGAGGTTCATGGCGACGCCGCCGGCGTTGTTGCCGGCGATCTCGTTCTTGTCGGGCCAGAAGTCCGGTTGCAGGCCCTTGATGCGGTAGTCGGACCTGACCGGGTACGGCAGAGCGGCGGCCGCGACGGCCGGCGCCGCGGGAAGGAGAAGTAAGAGGATGGCGGCGATACGGGCAACCCAACCCATGGGACCTCCTGGATTTAAACGTCTCAACAATGAGGCCCAGAAGGCGGCCAGGCAAGACCCGATTTCCTGCGGCGGGTCGACTTGAAACGTCACTGAGGAACGGTCGACCCCCTGACCATGAGTTCCGGCTGGAAGACGATCTCCTGGTGCCAGTGGTTGGCATCGCCCCGGGCGTCGGTGAGCAGCAGCTCCGCGGCCGCCTGGCCGAGCTGGTGCTTGGGCTGGCGGACCGAGGTCAGCGACGGCGACAGCAGCTCGGCGAACTCGACGTCGTCGTAGCCCATGACCGCCATGTCGTGCGGGACGCGCACGCCGCGCCGCTCCAGCCCGCGCAGCGCGCCCAGCGCCACCGTGTCGTTGACGCAGAACAGCGCCGTCGGTCCCTTGCGCGCGGGCAGCCGCTCCAGCGCCGCCTCGCCCTCGCGCGGCGTCAGCGCGGGCAGCGTGACCTCGCTGATCACCTCGTCGGGATCGAGCCCGGCGGCCCGCACCGCCCTGGCCAGCCCCTCGCGCCGGTCGGCGCACTGGCGCACGATCGGCGGCCCGTTGAGGAAGGCGATGCGCCGGTGGCCGAGCGCGAGCAGGTGGGCGCCGGCCAGCTCGCCGCCCCTGACGTTGTCGACCGCCACCGCGCAGAGCTGGGCGTCGGCGCCCGGCCGGTCGAGCAGCACCATGCCGACGCCGCGCCTGCGCAGCTCCACCAGGTGGGAGATGTCGGGCCCGGCGGGCGTGATGAGGATGCCCGGCACCCGGTGCTGCTCCAGGATCTGCAGGTAGTGGGCCTCCTTCTCGGCCGAGTCGCCGGAGCTGCACAGCACCAGGAGCAGCTGCTCCTGCGACAGCCGGGTCTCGATGCCCGGCAGCACCTCGCTGAAGAACGGGTTGCCGATGTCGCGCACCATGACGCCCACCGAGCGGCCGGAGCCGCTGCGAAGCTGCCGGGCCGGCGCGCTGGGCACGAAGCCGAGCGCCTTGATGGAGGCGCGCACCCGGCGCAACGTGCGCTCGGCCACCAGCTCGGGCCGGTTGAGCACGTTGGAGACCGTTCCCACGGACACGCCGGCATGAGCCGCGACGTCGACCATGCTGAGTCGGCGGCGCTCGGCCGGCTTGTGGATGTCGGTCACCGGTGGACAGCCCTTCTGGTCACCTGGCAGAGAGGGCCAGTCTACTTGTTGAAATGTTTCAGCCAAACGATCCCGCGCTGTACATCTGGATCCGGGGCATTGACGGAAGTACCTCGTGATGCCTACGGTGCGCATTGTTTGAAATGTTTCAACTAGCCGGGAGCTCCCTTGTCGCATCTCGCCGTGACCGACCTGCGCGTCGAAGGACTGGCCGAACCACTGGGCCTCGACGTGGACGCGCCGGAGTTCTCCTGGCGGATCACCGGGGCCGGGCGTGGACGGGCGCAGAGCGCGTACCGGCTGGTCGTGGCCCGGGAGGGCGATCCGGCCGACGAGGGGGCCGAAACCGTCTGGGACAGCGGCGTGGTGACCTCGGCCGCGACCTTCGACGTCCGGTACGGCGGCGCCGGGCTGCGGCCGAGGACGCGCTACCAGTGGCGGGTCCAGGTGGCCGACGAGCACGGCGAATGGTCCGGCTGGAGCCCCGCGCACTGGTTCGAGACCGGGCTCGGCGAGGCCGGCGGCTGGATGGCGGGCTGGATCGGCACCCCCATGGTGCCCGGCTCCGAGCGGCTGCCGTCGCTGGAGAACGTGCCGCGCATCTGGGTCGCCGGCCCGCTCGGCCCGTCCGGGTCGCCGACCGGGGCGTTCCGGACGCGGTTCTCGGTGCCGGGCGGGGCCAGGCCGCTGTCGGCGTGGCTGGTGATCGGCGGCGGAGGCGAGACCGAGGCGGTCGAGGCGGTCGAGGCGTACGTCAACGGGGTGCGGGTCGCGGGGGAGCGGCGGGAGGGCGCGTTCGTGGCCGACGCGGGCGACCTGGTGGCCTCGGGCGAGAACGTGCTCGCGATCAGGGCCGCCGGGCCGGGGCTGTGCGTGCGGCTGGAGGTCGTGGTCGAGGGGCGGCCCGCGCTGCCGCAGCTCGTCCCGGTCGCGGGCGAGAGCACGGTGACCGTCACCTCCGGCGGCCGGTGGCGGGCCGAGGACCGGCCGGGCGAGGGCTTCGAGCAGCCCGGCTTCGACGACTCGGGCTGGCGGCTGGCCGAGGAGGTCGGGCTGCACGGCGACCCGCCGCTGGGCCGCGAGCCGGTCGGCGACCGGCCCAGCCCGTACCTGCGGCGCGAGTTCGGCGTGCCGTCGCCGGTGCGCCGGGCCAGGCTGTACGCCACCGCGCTCGGCGTCTACGAGATCCACCTCAACGGCGCCCGGGTCGGCGCCGACCACCTGGCCCCCGGCTGGACCGACTACCGCCACCGCGTCACGTACCAGACCTACGACGTGACGGCGCTGGTGTCGGAGGGGCGCAACACGATCGGCGCGGTCCTGGCCGACGGCTGGTACGCCGGCAACATCAGCTGGTTCGGCTCCTTCCAGTACGGCCGCCGCCTGGCCTTCCGCGCCGAGCTGGAGATCCTGCACGAGGACGGCGCCCGCACCCGGCTGCGCACCGACGCCGACTGGCGCGCCGGCTCCGGCGCGATCCGCTACGCCGACCTGCAGAACGGCGAGCGGCAGGACCTGGCGGCCGAGCCGCTCGGCTGGACGGCCGCCGGGTTCGACGACTCCGGCTGGGCGCCCGTGGTGCCGGTGAGCCCGCCCGCGGGCCGGGTGACCGCCTCCGTCGCGCCGCCGATCCGGGTGCACGAGGAGGTGGAGCCGGTGCGGGTGTGGGAGCACCGGCCCGGCGTGTGGATCGCCGACTTCGGCCAGAACCTGGTCGGCTGGGTCCGACTCACCGGCCGCGCCGGCCGCGACCGCCCGGTGGTGCTGCGGCACGCCGAGGTCCTCGACCACGAGGGCGGGCTGCACCTGGCCAACCTGCGCTCGGCCCGCGCCACGGACGAGTTCCTGCCCCGCGGCGAGCAGGCCGAGACGTTCGAGCCGAGGTTCACCTTCCACGGCTTCCGGTACGCCGAGGTGTCGGGCCTGCGCGCGGCCCCCGAGTCGATCACGGCCAGGGTGGCCCACGCCGCGATGGAGCCGGCCGGCGAGTTCACCTGCTCCGACGAGCGGCTCGACCGGTTGCAGCGCAACATCGTGTGGGGACAGCGCGGCAACTTCCTGGCCGTCCCCACCGACTGCCCGCAGCGGGACGAGCGGCTCGGCTGGACCGGCGACATCTGGGCCTTCGCCCCGACCGCCCTGTTCAACTACGACGCCGCCGCGTTCCTGCGGAGCTGGCTGACCGACGTGGTCGACGCCCAGGGCGACGACGGCGCGGTCACGCACGTGGTGCCCGACGTGCTGTCGGGCCGCGGCCTGTCGCCCAACCCCAAGGAGGCCGGCTCGCCCGGCTGGGGCGACGCGCTGGTCATGCTGCCGTGGGCGCTGCACCGCCTGCGCGGCGACGCCCGCGTGGTCGCCGCCTGCTTCGAGCCGATGCTGCGCTGGCTGGCCTACCTGGACCGGCGCTCGGAGAACGGGATCTTCCCCGACGAGGGGTTCGGCGACTGGTTGTCGATCGGCGCCGAGACCCCCAAACGGCTCGTCGGCACCGCGATCTTCGCGCTGTCGGCCCGGCAGCTGGCCGGGCTCGCCGCCGCGCTCGGCCGCGACGCCGACGAGCGCTCCTGCCTGGAGCTGTACGAACGGGTGCGCCGGGCCTTCCGCGCGGCCTTCGTCGAGGGCCCCGGCGTGGTGACGAGCGGCACGCAGACCGCGTACGTGCTGGCCGTCACCGCCGGGCTGCTGGAGGAGCACGAGCTGCCCAGGGCCGCGGCCCGGCTGGCCGGCGACGTCGAGGCGCGCGGCGGCCACCTGTCGACCGGGTTCCTCGGCACGCCGTACCTGCTGGACGCGCTCACCTCGACCGGACGGCTGGACGTGGCCTACCGGCTGCTGACGCAGGACACCTTCCCGTCCTGGCTCTACCCGGTCGTGCACGGCGACGCGACGACCATGTGGGAGCGCTGGGACTCCTGGAGCCACCACCGCGGGCTGCAGGACCCCGGCATGAACTCCTTCAACCACTACGCCTACGGCGCCGTCGGCGACTGGATGTACCGGACGGTCGGCGGCCTGGCCCCCGGCTCACCCGGCTACGCCGACATCGTCGTTCGCCCCCGCCCCGGCGGCGGGATCGGCTGGGCGCGGACCGCCCACCGCACCCGGCACGGCCAGGTGGAGATCTCCTGGCGGCTGACGGACGGCGGCCTCGCCCTGGACGTCGTCGTGCCGCCCAACACCCGCGCCGAGGTGCACGTGCCCGCGCCGCCGGAGCGGGTGACCGAGGGCGGCCGGCCGGCGGCCGAGGCGGAGGGCGTGACCTTCGACCGCCTCGACGACGGGGCCGCGGTCTACCGGGTCGGCTCGGGCTCGTACGCGTTCCGCACCACCGCTGAGAGGCATTGACGATCGTGACCAGCACAAAAGCGCGCCGCCGGATCCCGTGGGGCGTCTACCTCGTCCTCCTTCCCACCTTCGCCCTGCTCGCGGCGTTCGCCTACTACCCGGCGCTCAACGGCATGCTGCACTCGCTGTACGAGTGGCGGCCCGGCTTCGGCTCGCCGTTCGTCGGCCTGGACAACTACCTCACGATGCTCGGCGACGACCTGTGGTGGGCCTCCTTCCGCAACGCCGGGATCATCTTCGTCTGGGCCGTCACGCTCATGTGGGTGTTCCCGCTGCTGGCCGCCGAGCTGGTGATGTCGCTGTCCAGCGAGCGGCTGCGGTTCGTCTTCCGCACCCTGCTCATCCTGCCGCTGGCCTTCCCCGCCGTGGTCAACGTGCTGCTGTGGCAGTTCATGTACGACCCGCGCGACGGCGTCGTCAACAGCCTGCTGCGCGCGCTCGGCCTGGACGGGCTGGCGGGCAACTGGATCGGCGACCCCGCCACGGCGCTCGCCGCGCTGATGACGATCGGCTTCCCGTGGGTGGCCAGTTTGCCGTTCCTGGTCTTCCTGTCGGCGCTGCAGAACGTGCCGGCCGAGATCTACCAGGCCGCCGAGGTGGACGGCGCCGGCCGGCTGCGCCGCTTCTGGAGCATCGACCTGCCGATGATGTTCCGCGACGTCAAGCTGCTGCTGGTGCTGGCGGTGATCTCGGTGCTCCAGTACGGCATGCAGGCCCACATCATGACCAAGGGCGGCCCCGACAACGCCACGCAGGTGCCGGTGCTGCGCATGCTCGACGCCGCCTTCGTGGACACGAGCTGGGGGTACGCGGCCGCGCTCGGCACCGTGCTGTTCGCCCTGACGCTCGGGGTGAGCCTGGTCGCGCTGGCGCTCGGCAGGAGGTCGGCATCGTGAGCCGGACCCGCAGGACCGACCTGGTGGCCGGCGGCGTGCTGGCGGTGCTGGCCTTCGCCGGGCTGTTCCCTTACCTGTTCATGCTGGCCGCGTCGGTCAAGGACAACGAGCAGTTCTTCGGCAGCTACTGGTCCCCGGCCTGGCCGGTGCACCTGGACAACTACGCGGCGGCCTGGGAGCAGGTCAGCCCGTACCTGTTCACCTCGTTCGTGGTGGCGGCGCTGGCCATCGGCGGCACGATGCTGCTGGCCCCGGCGGCGGCGTTCGTGTTCGCCCGCTACCGCTTCCCGGGGCGCAACGCGCTGTTCGGGCTGGTCGCGGCGCTGCTCATGGTGCCCTCGATCACCAGCCTGATCCCGCTGTTCGTGCTGATGCGCGACCTCGGCATCCTGGACAGCCGGCTGGTGCTGATCATCCCGCACGTCACGGCGAACACGGTCTTCGGGATCGTCGTCATGCGCACGTACATGGCGCAGATCCCCGAGGAGATCTTCGAGGCGGCGCGGGTGGACGGGGCGGGCGGCGTCCGGCTGTTCCTGGCCTTCATGCTGCCGCTGGCCCGGCCGGTCATCGGCACGGTGGCGCTGATGACGGTGCTGGGCGTGTGGAACGACTACTTCTGGCCGCTGCTCACCGTGCAGACCGATGCCTACCGGACCATCCCCGCGGGGCTGGCCTTCTTCGCCAACCAGAACGCGCAGCAGTGGGGCCCGCTGTTCGCCGGCTACGTCCTGGCCAGCCTGCCGCTGGTGGTGCTGTTCACGTTCCTGTCCAAGTGGTTCCTGGCGGGCATCCAGGGCGGCATCGTGTCCGGCAAGTGAGCCGGCGCCGCGATTGAAACGTATCAATAAGGAAAGGACCCGTACCCCGATGAGAACACCCCCCAAGAGCGGGCTCGCGGCCCCGGCCGCACTGGCCGCGCTGCTCGCGCTGACAGGCTGCGGCCTGCTCGGCACCGGCGGCACGTCCGCCCAGGACGGCGGCGGCAAGGTGACGATCACGCTGGCCGGCCCCAACCAGTGGAACGCCAGCGGCAGCAGCTTCGGACCGGCCTGGGAGGCGCTGGTCGGCGCCTTCGAGAAGCGCGAGCCCGGCATCGAGGTCAGGACGCAGGTGCTGCCCCTCGACGGCTTCATGCAGACGATCACCACCCAGCTCGCCGCCGGCACCGCGCCCGAACTGGTCTTCAACCAGCCGCCGCACAAGGCGCACGAGGTGCACGCGCTCGACGCCGAGCTGCAGAAGCCCAACCCGTACGTGCCGGGCAACCAGCGCTGGATCGACGTGTTCAGGAAGGAGTACTACGGCCCCGCCGTCTCCAAGGCGCTGAGCAAGGAGAGCGGCAAGCTGGAGTACATCCCCTTCAACCTGGTCGCCATCGGCCTGTTCTACAACAAGGACGCCTTCGCCAAGGCGGGCATCGACCAGCCCCCCGCCACCTGGGAGGACTTCAGGAGCGCCTGCGGGAAGCTCAAGGCGGCCGGCTTCGACCCCGTCGCCCTCGACAAGGGCGGCCTGGCCGCCGGCTGGACGTGGGAGGCGGTCAGCACCCAGCTCATCGACAAGTACCACGACGACTGGAACCTCTTCGACGCCACCGGCAAGCCGGGCAAGGCGCCGACCGTGACCGAGAAGTCGATGAGCAGGGTCATCAAGGAGGGCACGCTCACCACCAGGACGCCCGAGGTCGCCGAGTCCCTGAAGATCTACAAGGAGTTCTTCGACTGCGGCACCCCCAACTGGACGGGCGTCGCCGACGGCGGCGCGACCGTGGGCTACCGCGACTTCGTCTCGGGCAAGGCCGCCATGTCGTGGGGCACCGACTTCGCCGTCGAGGCGCTGAAGGCGGACGCGAAGTTCGCCCTCGGCACGATGCCGTTCCCGACCATCACCAAGGCCAGCACGCCGCTGTCGTCGGAGGCCCCGGCCCGCTACGGCGCCTCGATCGGCGGCACCAGCTACATGATCCCCTCCACCGTCAAGGGCGAGAAGTACGCGGCGGCGGTCAAGTTCCTGCAGTACATGAGCTCGCCGGCGATCAAGCCCTGGCTGGACGCGACCGGCGGCCTGCCCGCCGTCGAGGGCGTCGAGCCGTCGGCCGAGACCGCCGGGCTGCTGGAGGGCGAGTGGGGCAAGCCGTTCCGGGTGGTGGCCCTGCCGGGCGGCCCGGAGGGGACCTCCTTCCGCGACGTCTTCGACGGGTACCTGCTCGGCCGGCGCTCCCTGGAGGAGGAACTGACCGACCTGGACAAGTGGTGGAAGCGCGGCATCGAGGCCGGCATCAAGAAGAACGCCTGGGGCGACGAGGACTGGGCCAAGTAGGAGGAATGACATGCGGTTGTTGATGGCTCTGGCGCTGGCCGTCCCGATGCTGGCCGTCCCGGCGCAGGCCCTGCCCGCACGCGCGGCGGCGGCCGGCGGGGTGAGCGGCGTCGAGGTCGGCGGGGACACGATCACCGTCACCGGCGTCGCCCCGGGCCGGGCCGAGTTGTACGCGCTGGACACCTGGCAGGACTCGCCCGCGGGGGAGCAGCCGGTCGCGACCGTCGAGGCGGGCCCGTTCCGCGTCGAGGTGCCCCGGATGGACGGTGACCAGGACCGGCTCTACGACAAGTTCCTCGCGGTGGGCGCGGACGGCCCGCTGGGAGAGGTGCACTACGCCGACGAGCTGAGCTTCGCGTCGGCCAACCAAACCCCTTATCCCGAAATGTCGGGCAAAAAGGGGTTACAAGTCCAGATGACGGACGACGCCGAGGAGATCGGCGTCCAGCACGCCGGCATCAACCTGGCACTCGACTCGGTCATGACGGCCGGGCCGGGCGCCCCGGGCAACACCATCGAGTTCGTCTCGCAGGGCAGAACGTACTACTTCGACCGCGGCGCCGTCGCCGGGCTCGACGCCCAGGTCAAGCCGCTGTCGGACAACGGCGTCCTGGTCAACATGATCGTGCTGGTCTACAACAGCGGCGCAGCCAACTCCGCCGCGCGCACGCTCATCCACCCCGACGCCGAGCTGGGCAAGGGCACGGTGTACGCGTTCAACACCAAGACGGCCGAGGGCGAGGCGCACTTCACCGCCGCGATGGAGTTCTTCGCCCAGCGCTACAGCCGGCCTGACGGCCGGTACGGCCGGGCGTGGGGCTGGATCGTCGGCAACGAGATCGACGCCCAGCAGTTCTGGTACAACATGGGCCGCCAGGACCGCGACGTCTTCCTCGACCAGTACTCCCGCGCCATGCGGCTGACCTGGCAGGCCGTGCGCAAGGCCGACGCCGCCGCCCGCGTCTACACCTCGCTGACGCACTTCTGGACGGGCTCGGCCAACGACGACCCGAAGTACACCTACAAGGGCCGCGACGTGGTGGACGGGCTCAACGCCCTCACCAAGCGCCAGGGCGACTTCGACTGGAACATCGCCTACCACCCCTACCCGGAGAACCTGTTCAACCCGGCGTTCTGGAACGACAAGACCGCCACGGACGGCTTCGACACCCTGCGGATCACGTTCAAGAACATCGAGCTGCTGCCGCGCTACCTCGCCCAGGACGACCTCACCTACAACGGTCAACGGCGGCGGGTGATCCTCTCCGAACAGGGCCTGAACTCCCAGGACTACTCCGCCAAGGAGCTGGAGCTGCAGGCCGCGGCCTACGCCTACGCGTACTACAAGATCGCCTTCGCCGACGGCATCGACTCCTTCATCCTGCACCGGCACGTCGACCACAAGCAGGAGGGCGGCCTGCGGCTCGGCCTGTGGACGTGGGACGAGGAGCACAGCGCGCCCTCCAACGCCGGGGAGCGCAAGCCCCTGCACGAGGTGTTCGCCGCCATCGACACCGACCGGTCGCTGGAGGCGACCGAGTTCGCCAAGAAGATCATCGGCATCTCCGACTGGAAGGACGTCATCCCCGGCTTCGACCCGGGCAAGCTGGCCGTCCGGAAGCCGCCCGCCGTGGTGGGCACGCAGCTCGACGCCAGGCCGGTGGCCGAGCGGGTGATCTCCGGCTTCGAGACCGGCGCCGACGGCTGGCGGCCCTCCGACAACGCCGCCGCCGTGGAGCCGGTGGCCGTGGACGGCGGGCACGCGCTGCGCGTGCGCTTCGACCGCGACCTGCCCGGCTGGTCGCGGTACGCCAAGTCCTACAAGGGCGCCGACGTGCTGTTCGGCAAGCCGCTCGACGCCTCGCGCACGCCGTCGCTGTCGGTGTCGATCCGGGTGCCGGCCGAGGCCGACGACGGTTTCAAGCCGGGCAACGTCTTCACCGCCAAGGTCCGCGTCTACGGGCGCGGCGGCGCGGTCGCGGAGGGCGTCGGCACGATCGACCCCGAGCTCGGCTGGAACCGGCTCTCGCTGGACCTGTCCCGCTGGGCCGCGCGCGCCGCGATCTCCCGGGTCAAGGTGTGGGTCCGCGGCTCGGCCGGCTCCGACTGGGCGGGCTCGTACGACATCGACCGGCTGAGCCTGGCCACGGCGGCGCTGCCCGGCCTGGCCCGGCGCAACGTCGAGGTGAGCGCGTCCACCGCCGAGCGCGGCCGGATCGGCTCGAAGGTCACCTTCACCGTCACCAACCGGGACGTGCTGCCGATGGCCGGCCGGGTCACCCTGTCCGCCTGCGACGGCGTGGCCGTCGATCCGCCCGCGCTGCCGGTGACCGGCCTGCGCACGGGCGCGAGCCGCGCGTACGGGACCACGCTGACGGCGTACGCGCCCGCGAACCAGGAGTATCCGGTCGTGTGCGCGTCCTACCTGGGGCACACGGAGCGGGTGACGTTCCGGCTGCCGCCGCAGGCCGCGTACGTGCCGCCCGCCCCCGACGCCTTCGCCAACCAGGAGCTGGCCGACGGCTTCGACCAGGCCGGCGACCACCAGGTCCACCGGGTCCAGCCGGAGGACAAGGAGCTGCCGCAGGTGACGTACGCGGGCGGCGCGCTGTCGGCCGGGCATCCGTCGGCGTCCTGGTTCGGGCTGATGTCGTCGGGCGTCTCGCCGCGCAACCCGGCGTTCGCCACGGCGATCACGATCAGGAAGTTCCAGGGCGACTCCACCGACATGGACACCGTCTACACGGGCCTGGTCAAGGACGGCAGCACGGACGTGGCGGCGTTCTACGTCAACAGCCACGGGTTCGCCGGGTTCGAGGTGCGCGGCCCGCAGGTGCCGGGCGGGATCGCGGTCTTCGGCGTCAAGCAGGGCGTCACCGTCCCCGACGGCGGCCGCTTCGCGCTGTCGCTGGTGGGCGAGCGGGCCGCCATGTACGCCGACACCGGCTCCGGCTGGGAGCTGGTGACCGCGGCCACGCTGGAACACCTCCCGGCGTTGTCGGACCCGGAGGTCAGGGCCGGCTACCGCTACGGCTTCGGCGTACGCGGCGACCCCGGCCCCAGCCCGCTGGTGCTCGACGCGGTGGAAGGACGCAGCATCTCCTGACGCCCCGGCCCGCCGCTCACGGCCACATGTCCTGCGGGAACCCGGTCCAGCGCAGGCCGGACGGGAGGTGGCTCAGGTCGTTGAACATCACCATCGTGGGCGGCAGGCCGGTGCGGTACTCGATGATCGTCAGGCCGGTGTTGGCGCTGTTCAGGCCGAGCCACCGGGGCGGCGGCGCGTCCAGCGCGTGCCGCACCAGCCACGCGATCTGACCGGCGTGCGTCACCAGCACCTCGTGCGCGTCGGACGGAGGACCGCCGGAGGGCGGCCGGCCGGGGGCCTGGGCGAACCGGGCGACCAGGGCCTCGGCGAGCGTGTGGCCCGCCGCCGCCTCCGCCTGGTCGAAGCCGTCGAAGTAGCCGGCCCAGGACGCGGGCGTCTCGGCGGGGGCGGGCACGTGCGGCACGTGGTCGACGAGCTCATCGGCCGCGGCCACGGGCACGCCGGGCAGATGCCGGGCGAGCTCGCGCGCGCTCTCGGCGGCACGCGGCAGCGGGGAGTGCCACACCGCGCCGATCGGCATCCCGGCCAGCCGTTCGCCCAGCAGGGCCGCCTGCTGCCGCCCGGCGTCGGTGAGTCGTCCGAACGCGTCGGCCGCGCCGTGGCGGGCCAGGTAGAGGCGTCGCATCGCCATGGGTGGCCGGGGAGCGGCGGGTCAGCGACCGCTCCCCTCTCCTTTCCATCGGTCAGGTGGTGGTGACGGTACCGGCGGTGCCGTCGACGGTGACGAGCGCGCCGTCCCGGAGCCTGCTGGTCACGTCAGGGACGCCGAGGACGGCGGGGATGGCGTGCTCGCGGGCCACGATCGCGGCGTGGGAGAGCACGCCGCCGGTCTCGGTGACGACGCCGGCGGCGATGCGCAGCAGCGGCGTCCAGGCCGGATCGGTGAAGGGGCAGACGAGCACGTCGCCCGGGAGCACGCGGGCGAAGTCGCCCGGCCCGCGCACGATCCGCGCGGTGCCGGTCACGGCTCCGCGGCTGCCCGGCGTCCCGACGAGCGCCCCGGCCGGCACGTCCGCGGCCGGGGCGGGCGCGCCGGCGGGCGGGGGAGCGGCGGTGATCGGGCGGGCCTGCAGGATCCAGACGCGGCCGCCCGCGACGGCCCACTCGACGTCCTGCGGGCCGCCGCGCAGGGCCGCGATCCGCGCGCCCAGCCCGGCGAGCCGCACGGCGGTCGCGTCGTCGATCGCCGGCCGCCCCCGGACGTCGTCGGGCACGTTCCGCACGACGAGCCGCGCGCCCTCCCGGTCGAGCCGGGTGCGTTTGTCGGCCACGGCGCGCACGACCGATCCGTCCGCGGCGACCCGGTAGGAGTCGGGGGTGACCGTGCCGCCCACGACGCTGGGCCCGAGCCCCCACGATGCCTCGATCCCGGTGGGCTCGCCCGGCCCGCCGGGGGTGAACATGACCCCGGACACCTCGGCGTCCAGGTGGCGCTGGACGACCACGGCCATCGCCGGGCCCTCGCCGGACCGGGGGCCGACGGCGGCGCGCGGCGAGAACAGCGACGCCCAGCAGGCGCGCACGGCCTCGGCCACCTCGTCCGCCCCGCGCACGGCGAGGAAGCTCTCGTACCGGCCGGCCGCCGAGCTCAGGCCGGTGTCCTCGTCGGCCGCCGACGACCGCACGGCCACGGGCGGGTCGCCGAGCGCGCCGAGCCCCAGCGCCAGCGCCGCGGCCAGCCCGGCGTCGATCGTGAGGGCCTCGATCGCCCGCCGAGCCGCGGCCGGGTCGTCCGGTTCCGCGGTGCGCCGCCCGAGGTCGAGGCCGCCTGCCTCGCCGCCTGCCTCGCCGCGGACCGCGGCGAGGCAGGCGGCGAACGGCACCACGAAGCCGTCGGGGACCGGCAGCCCCGCCCGCAGCAGCGCGCCGAGCGCGCCGCCCTTGCCCCCGCAGGTGTCGGCCGCGGCGTCCTCGAGGGGTACGATCATCCGCCCGCCCTTCAACAAAATGTTGACGATGTCCCGCCGATTGTGAATCATGTGCCGCATGCAACGCAACCACGACCCCGTCCGGGCCACGAACGCGGACCAGCTCCAGGCCCAGCGCGAGAAGGAGGCCCGGCGGCGGCTCCTGGCCCTGGGCGCCGACCTGCTCGACCCGCGCCCGTGGCAGCCCCCGCCCGTCCCGCCGTCGGCGGTCGACCTGACACGGTTCGCCGTCTGGCGCAACGCCGGCCTGGAGCCGGAGGACATCCTGGGCGCGCTGGCCCTGCTGCCCGCCGCGCGCGCCGAGGTCGAGGCGATCGAGTCCGCCCTGCTGTTCACCGCCCGCAGTGCCGGGCTGACCTGGGCGCAGATGGCGGAGGCGATGGGGTTCAACTCACCGCAGGCGTGCCAGCAGCACTTCACCCGCCTGACCACCCGTCAGGAGGCCGGCTCATGACCAGGAGCTCCGCGCCGGACCTGCTGGTGCTGCACGCCGTACGCGTCACCGGCTTCGCCGACACCCCGGTGCTCGCCCGCCGGTACGCGCTCGGCCTGGCCGAGACGGAGGAGGAGCTGCTCGACGCCGAGGCGCGCGGCTGGGTGAGCCGCTCGGAGTTCGCCGGCACCGGCGGCTGGTCGCTCACCGAGGCGGGCCGGGCCGAGGACGAGCGGCGCCTGGCCGCCGAGCTCGACCGGGCCGGCGGCGTCGAGGAGGTGCACGACGTCTACCGCGAGTTCCTCCCGCTGAACGCCCTGCTGCTCAAGGCGTGCACCGACTGGCAGCTGCGCCCGGACGGCCGCGACCGGCTCGCCGTCAACGACCACTCCGACCCCGCCTGGGACGCCCGGATCCTGCACGAGCTCACCGTCGTGGGCCGCGCCCTCCAGCCGCTCGCCGACCGGCTGACCGGCGTCCTGGCCCGGTTCGGCGGGTACGACACGCGCTTCGCCGCGGCCCTGGCCCGCGCCCGCAACGGGGAGGGCGCCTGGGTCGACCGCACCGACGTCGACTCCTGCCACCGCGTCTGGTTCGAGCTGCACGAGGACCTGATCTCCACCCTCGGCCTCGACCGCCACGCCCACCCCTGACCGCGGCGCGCGTCCCGTCAGGTCAGCCCCGGCCGCCGCCCAGGGAGTCCAGGACTGTGGGCAGGTCGGTGCGCGGGCCCCGGTTGTAGGGCAGCCTGGACAGCAGCATGCCCATGGCGCAGGTGTCCGACACGGCGGCGAAGGTCAGCCCGGCCCCGATGCCGGCGGCGATCCACCTGGCCCGCGGAAGACGCATGCTGATCAGCACCGAGCCGAGCACGATCGAGCCCGCCACCAGCCGCACCTGGCGTTCCAGCGACCAGCGCGGCGTCCCCGTGACGACCGGGGCTCCGGCGGCATGCCAGCCGCTGATCCCGCCCGTGAGCACCCGCAGGCCGGGCAGGCCCGCCCCGGCCAGCACGCGTTCGGCCTGGCCGGCACGCTGCCCGCCGTGGCAGACGAGCACCGCGCGCTCGTCCAGCAGGGGGCGCAGGGTGGTGTGGTGCGCGCGCAGCAGGTCGAGCGGCACGTTGCGGGAGCCCGGGATGTGCGCGGCGGCGAACTCGCCGGGGGTGCGCACGTCGATGATCTGGGGCGGGGCGGCGCCGTCCAGCAGCCGTCGCAGGGCGGCGGCGTCGACGGTGGCGGGGGCCGGCGGGGTGTCGGCGGTGGTCATGCGATGTCCTTGTCGAAGGTCCGGGATCGGTCGGGTCAGACATCCCTGGACGTTTGTTGTCAAGCAGCGAGGTCGTTTGATCGGTGCGACCAGGCGGTTGCCTGGTCGTAGGGGCTGTGGGTTTTGAGGCAGCCGTGGAGGATGCCCACCAAGCGGTTGGCGACCTGGCGGAGGGCGGCATTGTGGCTGATCTCGCGGGCTTTGATCTGGTCGTAGTAGGCGCGGACGGCAGAGTCGTGCAAGAGGGCGCAGGACGCCTGGAGGTGGAGGGCGTCCACGAGCCGGTCGTTGTGGACGAACCGTGCCTGGACCACTCGTGTCTTGCCCGATTGCCGGGTGATGGGTGAGGTTCCGGCATAGTTCTTGCGTGCCTTGGCGGAGGCGTAGCGGTCCTTGGCATCTCCGAACTCGGCGAGCACCCGGGCGCCGAGAACGACGCCGATGCCGGGCTGGCTGAGGATGACCTCAGCGTCCGGGTGCCGGCCAAAATGGGCCTCGACCTGCCCTTCGAGGGTCTTGATCTCCTGGTTGAGGACAGCGATGATCGCGACCAGCGACTTCACGGTAGAGGCGTAGGCGGTCGTGACGAGCGGCGCCTGGCCCAGGTGCTCGCTGCGTAGGACGTCCTGGATCGCCTGTGCCTTGGCGGGGATGTCGCGGCGGCCCTTCAGCGTTCCCGAGATCTGACTGAGCGTCAGCTTCACCGCAGCCTCGGGGGAAGGGGCCTTGGCCAGCAGTTTCAAGACCGCGTCCGAGGTGAGGCCGAGGGGCCTGTAGGCCTCCAGCGCGGCAGGGAAGTAATCCCGCAGCGCCACCCGCAGGCGCAGCATGTGGCGGGTCCGTTCCCACAGCAGCGCCTGATGAGCACGGGTGACGACCTTGACCGCCTCGGCGATCTCGGAGTCCCCGGCCACCTGGCGGAGCTGATGCCGTCGGGTGCGGATCATGTCCGCGAGCGCGTGGGCGTCACCCTTGTCGCTCTTGGCGCCCGAGGAGCCAAGGATCTCGCGATGCCGAGCAGCCTGCTTGGGATCGACCCCGAACACCCGGTATCCGGCTGCGACCAGCGCTCGCACCCACGGGCCCCGGTCGACCTCGATACACACCAGCACCTGGGACGGGTCGGCGTCCTCGGCGACGAACCGGCCGACGAGGTCGTGGAACCGGGTGATCCCAGCCATGCCCTCGGGCAGCCGCAACCGCTTCAGCACCTTGCCGGTCTCGTCCTGGACCTCGACGTCGTGGTGGTCCTCGGCCCAGTCATCTCCAACGAACAACACCACGACCTCCACCATCGACAACAGGACACGGAAGCCCGCAGGAGCCGGTCGGCGGACTAATGGACCAGTGCTCACGCCAGACGATCGGCGGGCACGACATCCCATCAGCGATCAAAGACTCCTGACCACCGGTGAGGGCACGATCTGACCCCAGGACTCGAAGTCCGGTCGACGAGAGTGCTCACTCACCAGCGGCTACCAGGCACCGAGTCTGCCAGCGAGGCCGACCCGGTAGGTCCCATTAGTCGTCGGTGATGGTCAGGCCCGCCTCGGCGGCCGCGGCATAGGCGTCGTCGATGTGCACCACGCGGCGTCCGGCGCGGGCGAGCAGGCTGGTGGCGGCGGCTGCCCGGTAGCCGGAGCCGCAGTGCGTCCACACCGTGCCGGCCGGGACGTCGGCCAGGCGGTGCGGCAGGTCGGGCAGCGAGATATGGGTGGCGCCCGCGACGTGGCCGGCCCGCCATTCGTTGGTCATGCGCACGTCCAGCACGACGTCCGGGGCGGGCAGGTGCGCGGGCGCGCGCCCGGCGCGGACGGCGGCCAGGTCGGCGAACGTGGCCACCGCCAGCTCGCCCAGCCGGTCGTCGTCGCCGCCGGCCCATCCGCCGGGGTCGCCGGTCGCGGCGGCGGCCGGGCGGTCGACGCCGATGCGGGCCAGCTCGCGCTGGGCGGCGGCGACCTGCCCGGCGTCCTCGCCCAGCAGGGTGATCGGCGCGCCCCAGGGAGCCATCCAGGCGAGCCAGGTGGACATGGGGCCGTCGAGGCCGAAGCTGAGGGTGCCGGTCAGGTGGCGGCTGGCGAACGCCTTGCGGGAGCGCAGGTCCACCACCCATTCCCCGGCCGCGATCCGCTTCCTGAGCTCCTCGGGGTCGGCGGTCCTTACGGGGGTGAGGTCGATCGGGCCGCCGCCCGCGGAGTTGCGCGGGCCCATGTGGGCGTAGTAGGCGGGGTAGGCGTCGAGACCGGCGAGGGTCTGGGCGACGAAGTCGTCGGCCTCCAGGCGCAGCGCCGGGTTGGCCTGCCGCTCGCGGCCGATCGTGGAGGCCGGGGCGTCGGCCTGCGTCGCCGAGCAGAAGCTGCCGAAGCCGTGGGTGGGCCACACGTGGGCGCCGTCGGGCAGCAGGTCGGCCAGGCGGTGCGCCGAGGTGTGCTGGCGGTGGGCCAGGTCGTGGGCGTGCTCGGCGCCGAGCAGGTCGGTGCGGCCGGTGGTGCCGAAGAGCAGGGAGCCGCCGGTGAAGACGCCCTCGGGGCCGTCCGGGCCGGTCAGGATGTACGACAGGTGGTGGAAGGTGTGGCCGGGCGTGGCCACCGCCTGGACGCTCATGGCGCCGGACAGCGTGACCTCGTCGCCGTCGGAGATCGGCCGGCGGTCGAACCGCACGCTCTCGTCGGCGGCGACCAGGTAGGCGGCGCCGGTCACCCGGGCCAGGGCCAGGCCGCCCGAGACGTAGTCGTTGTGCAGGTGGGTCTCGGCCACGTGGGTGATGCGCACGCCGAGCCGTCCGGCCAGGGCGAGGATCCGGTCGATGTCCCGCTGCGGGTCGACGACCAGGGCGACCTGCCCGTCGTGGGCGAGGTAGCTGCGGTCGCCCAGGGAAGAGGTCTCCACCACCTCGATGTGGATCGTGCTCATCTTCTTCGCCGCCTTCGTGTCGTTCGCGGTCGGTTTCCGGTCGGGGACGGTCCTACCCACTGATACCCAGGGGGGTATAGCGGAGGCAAAAAGACGGGCATACTCCGGCGTACGTGTTCAGTCGTCGCCTTCGGATGCCCGTGGGGAGTTCAGGACAGGGCCAGGAACAACTTCTCCAGCCGCTCCGGCGTGATGGGGGGCTCCTCGCCGCGCTCGCGCGCCGCCTGGCACTGTTGCAGCCCGGTGGAGATGATTTTGAAGCCGGCCCGGTCCAGGGCCTTGGACACCGCCGCGAGCTGGGTCAGCACCCGCTCGCAGTCGTCGCCGTTCTCGATCATGGCGATCACCCCGCCGAGCTGGCCGTGGGCCCGCTTGAGCCGGGTGAGCGCCTCGGCCAGGACGGCCGCGTTCATGTCCATTCGCTCCACCTCCATCGCCAATATACCCCCCGAGGTATTGTGCCGCGCACGTCGCGCGCGTCCGGCCGCGATGGAGGCGGAGGCGGTCACGGGTTGGGGGTGAGCCCTTCGGCGATCTTCTTCAGCTCGGCGGACACGGCTGCGGCGTCGCGGAACTCCTTGGCGTACACCGGGCTGAACATGATCTCGGCCCACTGCCGGTCGCCCATGCGGAGGAAGAGGGTGGGGGTGCCCTTCATGCCGTCCTCACCGACGTTCTGGACGACCAGGTAGCCGCCGCGGTCGCCGACGGTCACCTCCTCGCCGTCCTCCTCGTCGCGGTAGGCCGCGATCCGGTCGCCGACCTCCTGGACGGCCCCTTCCTCGTACATGTAGATCTGCACCCGGTAGGAGCCCGGGCCGTCGCCCTCGTAGATGTAGGCGGTGGTGTACTTGTCGCCGAAGTCCAGCGACCAGCCTGACCACTTGAGCCGCTCGGGCAGGTATCCCACCTGGACGTGCCCGAACTTCTTCCCGTCGCCCAGGTCGCCGAGGCTCGGCGGTTCCGACGGCTGGGGCGGGGTGTCGTCGATGGCGGGCGGCTCCGGCGTCACGGAGATCGTGACCTGGCCGCCCGTCGCGGTCGTCGTGCTCGCGCCCAGGTACGCCACGGGCGCGGCCACGACCGCCACGGACGCCGACAACGCCGCGATCCGCCCCCTCACCCGCCTGCGCCGGGACCCGCGCACCACCCGTTCCACCAGGTCGGGCGCGGCGTGCAGCCGGGCGGTCTCCTCCGTCATGAGCCGGAGGAGCTCCTCCTCAAGCGTGGGCATTCCTGATCACTCCTTCCACTGTCTCCCGTCCGAGGGCCGAACGGAGTTTGGCCGTCGCCTTCGACGCCTGGCTCTTGACCGTGCCGACCGAGCAACCGAGCACTTCGGCGGTCTGCGCCTCGCTGAGGTCCTCCCAGTACCGCAGGACGATCACCGCCCGCTGCCGGGGCGGCAGGGCGCGCAGCGCGTCCATGAGCACCTGGCGCAGGTCGGTGTCCGTCGCCCGGTCCGGTGTGTCCGGCGGGCTGTGCATCGGGATGATCCTGAGGATCGCCCGGCGGCGGGCCCGGCTGATGGCGGCGTTGACGATGGCGCGGCGCACGTACGGCTCGGGGCTGTCGTGGCGGACCCGGTCCCAGTTCCGGTAGGTGCGCTCCAGCGCGGTCTGCAGCAGGTCCTCGGCCTCCGCCTCGTCGCCGCAGGCGAGGTAGGCGACCCGTAGCAGGCTCGTGGCGCGTGCGGCCACGAATGCGCCGAAGTCGTGTTCCGTGGCGCTCACGGCTGTCTGTCCGATTTCACGCTTCCTTATACGCCTGGGCGTCGGCGGCGGTTGCCCGCGGCCGCGAGCGAAGATGGCGGGCAACCCTTCGGGGGGCTCAGGCGTATGGAGGGTCATGACTTCGTATTCATGGACCGCGGCGGCGACCTTCCGCCGCCTGATCGCCATGGGCGCCGGGCTGGCGGTGGGCGCCGCCCTGGGCACGCCGGCGCCCGCCGCGGCGGCCCCGCCGGAAGGCGCCTACTGGCACGTCAAGGAGCTGCTCAGCATGCGGCAGCAGGAGCGGTTCGGCACCAGGGCGCACCCGTACTCGCTGGTCAAGAGGCAGATCACGGAACGGTGGACCACCCCCGACGGCAGGGCCTGGTACGCCTACCGCGAACTCGGGACGACGCCGCCGACCCCGGCCGACAAGAAGGCCTGGCAGCGTGACGGCTCACCCGCCAAGTGGAGCGAGTCGGTCGACGGGAAGACCGTGCGGCTGTCCGCCGAGCCGACCAAGGGCCACCTGGGGACGGTGCGGGAGCGCGTGCAGTTCGAGCTGGCCGGGCAGTTGCTGACCTACGACGAGGTCCAGCGCCTGCCCGCCGACCCCGCCCTGCTCAAGGACTGGCTCACCAGGGCCGGCCGGGTCAGCCGCATCCCCGAGAGCGCCCTGCCCGGCTGGGTGGCCGGGACGCTGCCTCAGCTCCTGCACGTCCTGCCCGCGCCGAAGGAGGTCCGCAACGCCGCCTACCAGGCGATGCTCACCATGCCGGGCGTGCGCGCGGACGGCGACGCCAAGGACGAGCTGGGCAGGCCGGGCGCCGTCGTCGTGATCGACACGGTGAACGGGACGGGCGAGACGGCCATGCGGACGAGTGTCCGGCTGATCGTCGACACCGGCAGGATGGTGCTGCTGTCACAGGAGTACACCGGCGGTCGTGGCGGGAAGGGGCCCGGGAAGTCGTCCGTCACGACCCTGGCCGAGGTCGGCTGGACCGACGCCCGGCCCGCCGTACCGGCCCTGCCCTGACGGTCCGGCCCCTGCCCTGAGGGGCCGGCCTCGCGGCTGACGGCACGGCGGGGGCGGTCGTCAGTCGCGGAGGACCTCCACCCAGTAGCGGCCCTCGCCGTCGCGGTGGGCGCCGTGGATGTCGGTGGCCAGGTCGGGGAAGGCCCGGTCGAAGTCCTCCAGGGCGCGCAGGTAGCTCATCAGCGGGCCGTCGGCCGCGCCGGTCGCCTCGCCGGGCATCAGCATGGGGATCCCGGGCGGGGTGACCACCACGGTCGCCGCCACCACCCGCCCGGCCAGCCGGGCCAGCGGGACCCGCTCGGTACGGGAGCGGATCATGGCCTGGTAGACGTCGGCGGGCGTCGCAACGGGCTCGGGCAGCGCGGTGAAGACCTGGTCGAGCAGCCCGCCCACGCCCGAGTCGCGCAGCTCGGCGTGCACCTCGGCGCAGAACGCCCGCAACGACGCCCCGGACGGCCCGAACCCGGGCAGCACGTCCGCCAGCGCCCTGTCGTCGTCGTAGGCGTTCTTGAAGTCGGTGAGCGCGTCGATCAGCGTGCCCCACTTGCCCTTGGTGATGCCCATCGAGAACAGCACCAGCAGCGTGTGGTCGCCGGTCTTCTCCACCACGATGCCGCGCCGCTGCAGGTAGGCGGCCACGACCTTGGCCGGGATGCCCCACTCCAGCGTGCCCCCGGCCGCGTCCGCGCCGGGGCAGGTGATCGTCACCTTGACGGGGTCGAGCAGGGCGTAGTCGTCGCGCATGCCGTCGAAGCCGTGCCAGGCGGCGCCGGGCTCCAGCACCCAGCAGCGCGGCTCCGAGCACAGCAGCGCCGGGTCGGCGTCGGCGAAGGGCACGGCCCGGCCGGTGTGCGGGTCGAGCACCGAGGGCGGCTGCCAGAGGCCGAAGAACCAGCCGGGCCGGCGGCCGTCCTCGCGGATGCGGGCGGCCAGCCGGGTCATCGCCTGCCGGAACCGGACCGCCTCGACGATCGCCTCGCCGGTCAGGAACGAGCCCGAGGGGCCGTCCATCATCGCCGCGGCCACGTCGAGGGAGGCGATCATCGGGTACAGCGGCGAGGTCGAGGCGTGCATCAGGTACGTCTCGTTGAACGCGTCGTAGTCGACCGGCGCCCGCGGCGAGGGCCGGACGTGCAACATCGCCGCCTGCGACAACGCGGCCAGCAGCTTATGCGTGGACTGCGTGGCGAACACGGTGGGCCGCTCCGGGCCGGGCAGCGTGCGCTCGTCGACCGACATGGCGTACCGGCGGGAGTAGAGCGGGTTGAACCGGCCGTAGGCGAACCACGCCTCGTCGAAGTGCAGCCGCGGCACGGAGGCCCCCAGCAGCTCGGCGACCCGGACCGCGTCGTAGCAGACGCCGTCGTAGGTGGAGTTGGTGACGACCGCGTACGCCGGGTCGCCCGCCGCGAGCGGATGGGCGGCCACCCGCGCCCGGACGGCGGACGCCTCCAGCGCGGCGGCCGGGATCGGCCCGGCCAGGCCCAGCCCGTTGCGCTCGGGAACCATGTAGACCGGCCGGGCGCCGCTGATCGCCAGCGCGTGCTGGATCGACTTGTGGCAGTTGCGGTCGACCAGGACGGTGTCGCCGCGGGCGATCGCGTGGTGCCCGACGATGCGGTTGGCGGTGGAGTTGCCGTTGACCACGAAGAACGTGCGCTCGGCGCCGAAGACGCGGGCCGCGTTGTGCTCGGCCTCGCCGATCGGGCCGGTGTGGTCGAGCGGTGAGCCCAGCTCCCCGACGGAGATCGACAGGTCGGTGCGCAGCAGCCGCTCGCCGTAGAAGTCGAAGAACGCCCGGCCCACGGGCGACTTCAGGAACGCCACGCCGCCCGCGTGCGCCGGGGTGTGCCAGGAGTAGGGGTGGTGGTCCTCCAGGTGCAGCAGCGCGCGGAAGAACGGCGGGAGGATCTGGTCGGCGTACTGGTCGGCGGCGTGCGCGATGCGCCCGGCGATGAACTGCGGGGTGTCCTCCAGCGGGAAGACGTAGCCCTGGATGACCTCGTACACCCACAGCGGGAGCTCCTGGTCCTGGGTGATCAGGAAGACCGGCAGGCCGCGGAAGCGCTTGGCCACGGCGGCCAGCAGGTCTTCGGCGCCGGGCGCGTCCCAGGCGGCCAGGATCGCCGTGAGCGAGGCGTCGGACCCGACCACCGCCAGGGCGTCGGCCGTGCGGCGGGTCCAGCGCACCTGCAGGCCGAGCTCGCCCATCTCGGCGCACACCCGGCGGATCTGCTCGGCGAGCGCCGAGTCGGCGTCGGGGTGTTCGGTGACGGCGGCCAGAACCGTTCGCTCCATACGGCACTCCGTGGTCGATCAGGGACGGGAACTCCCTGATCGTAACTCCAAGGAATGGCAAAGACACGGTAAGTGACGAAAGCCTGCCGGATGCTCAGTCGGACAGGTCGCCGCCGGGCCGAGCGGTCGCGCCCGGGCCGGGTAGCAGGTCGACGTCGTCGGCGTGCATCGGGGCGCCGCAGTGGGCGCAGCGCAGCTCCACGGCGCCGATCTCGCCGCAGGCGTGGTGGCGGTAGAGCACGGGCGGCCCGGCCTCGCCCGCGAGCCACCTGTCACCCCATCCGGCCATGACCATGAGCAGGTCGACGAGCTCGGTGCCCTTGGCCGTCAGGTGGTATTCGTGGCGCGGCCGCCGGTCGTAGGGGCGGCGTTCGAGGACGCCGTGGTCGATGAGGTGGGTGAGGCGTTCGGTCAGCACCTTGCGGGAGATGCCGAGATCGGCCTGGAGCTGGTCGAACCGCCGCACCCCGGCCCAGACGTCCCGCAGGATCAGCGGCGACCACGGCTCGCCGATCACGTCGAGGGTACGGGCGATGGAGCAGGCCATCTCCGCGAAGTTCGTGCGCTGCATGGGCCCACCCTACCTTTCGGGGTTCCCTGAAGGAACTCTCGATGCTACGGTTACAGAGTCTCCTCAAGGAACTCCAGAAGCCCGGAGAGAACCCATGAAACTCGACCCCGACGTCCGCGGCGTGCTCGACGGCACCCCGATCGCCCACCTCGCCACCATGCTGCCCGACGGCGCTCCCCATTCCGTCCCGGTCTGGATCGGCACGCACGGCGACCATGTCGCCATCCTCACCGGCCCGCGCTCCCGCAAGGCGCTCAACCTGCGGCGCGACCCGCGGGTCGCGCTCTCCCTGACGCCGCCCGGCGACCCGTTCCGGCCGGTGCTCGTCCGGGGCAGGGTCGTGGAGTGGGTCGAGGGCGAGGCGGGCTGGGAGATCGTCGACCGGATCGCCGCGAAGTACATCGGCGGTCCCTACTCGCGCGCGGAGGAACGGGTCGTCGTGCTCATCGAGCCCGACCGGCAGAGCGTGGGGTGACCCCCGCCGCCGGGTGCGGGGTCTCCCGGCGGCGCCGGTGGTAGCTGACGGCGGCGGTGGCCAGCGCGGCGCCCCACACCGGCCAGAAGCACTCCGGCAGCCAGGCTCCCCACTCCTCCAGGGCGAACCGGCCGGCCACGGTCCAGCGGATGTAGGTGAGCCCGGCCACCGTGATGATGATCGAGACGAACCCGGCCGGGACGACCGCCAGCAGCGGCGGCACCCGCCGGCCGCGCAGCCCCGGGATCCAGCGCGGGAACACCTCGCCCCACCGCTGGACCAGCCCGAGGGTCAGCACGCCGCCCAGCGCCCCGAACGTCGCCAGGTACGCCCCCGCCAGCCACAGCCCGTCCTCGCCCTCGGCCAGGAACTGCGCGCTCACGCCGAGCGGGATGCCCAGCGCCCACGCCCACCGGGTGGCGCAGTAGACCAGCGGCACCGCGACCGCCACGTACACCGCGATCCGCCCGCGCGCCGGGGTGAACCAGTTCCCGCGCCCGCGCCCGTGGTCCCGCGCGGCGGCGGCCAGCAGCAGGCCGCCCAGCACGCACACGAGCTGGTTCAGCACCGGCCACGGCCAGGCGTCGGCGAACGTCGCGCCGCCCAGCCCCCAGCCGAAGAGGGGCGCGGCCAGGAGCAGCGGCGTGTAGGCGACGCCCATCATCAGCCGCGAGTCGGGCACCACCAGCACCAGCAGCGCGGCGATCGGCCAGGCCAGAAGGACCGGCACCCGCCCCCATGCCCCCTTCGGCGGGCGCTCACCGCCCCGGGGGAGCGGCCCGGGTTCGTGGGCCGGGCGGGGGCCGTCGCGGCGGGTCAGGGCCAGTGCTGTGGCGGCCACCAGGGCCGCGAACGCCGCGATCCACCAGCCGAACGGCGGCGCCGTGCCGGCCAGGATCGACAGCGCGCCGTCGGGGTCGGGATCGTCGGCCCCCCACGGATAACCGGGCGCCCCGAGCGCCCACGCCGCGCCGAGCAGGCCGTAGGCGACCGCCCACAGTGCCGCCGCGTACCCGTACCGGCCGGAAGTGAAGATCGTCATGCCGACGAGCCTTCCAGCGCGGGCGCACGGCGGGCAGATGCCGTTCGGCACCTCCTGCCGGTCGCGGCAGTGCCGTTCGGCACGTGGGGGCGCGCCGGCGCGTGCGCCTATCGTGTCCCGGGTGAACGTGTTGTGGATGGTCGCCGCCTCGCTGCCGGCGGCGGTCGCCGTCGCCGTGGCGGCGACCGGGTTGTTCCTGTCCGGGAGCAGGGCCAGGTGGCTTCCCCGGATGACCCTGCCGGCCGCGGGCGGGTCCCTGGCGGTCACGGCCCTGTGGCTGGCCGCCGGGGGGCCGTCCACGCCGGGCGTCGGCGCGCTGGGCATGGCCGAGAGCGCGGGGCTGACGGTCGCGGCCGGCCTGGTCGTCCGGTACGCGCCGGTCCGCCGGGCCGTGCCCGCCGCGCTGCTCGCGGGGCTCGCCGCGGCCACCTGGTTGCCGCGCGTCTTCACGCCCGCCTCGCCGCTGGAGGCGCTGGGGGCGTGCGCGTTCTGGGGGCGGGCGTGCTGGCGGGCGCCGCCGTGGGCGCCTACCTGCGCCTGCTCGACGTACGGCAGCGGCGGGCGGTGGCCGACACCAGCACCGTCCTGCGGCTGCGGCTGGCCGGCGACCTGCACGACTTCCTCGCCCACGACATCAGCGAGATGGTCGCGCACGCCCAGGCGGGCACCGTCGCGGGCGATCCGCTGCGGGCGCTGGAACGCGTCGAGGCGGCCGGTCAGCGGGCCCTGTCCACGCTCGACCGCACGCTCGACATGCTCCACCACGACCGGCCCCTCGGCCCGTCCGGCGACCTGGACGGCGTCGCCGAGGCCGCCGCGCGCTTCTCCGCCGCCGGACCGGCGCACGTCGGCGTGCGGATCGACCGCGCGGCGGCGGTCCCGGCGGAGACGGCGGCGCTGGCCTACCGGATCGTGATCGAAGGGCTGACCAACATCCGGCGGCACGCGCCGCGGGCCGGCCGCGTCGAGCTGTCCGTCACGACGCCGGGCGACGTCCTGGAGATCACGCTGACCAACGACGGGACGGCCGGCGCGGCGGGCCGCCGCCGCGGCTCGGGCCTGCCCGGCCTGGCCGCGCTCGTCGCGGAACAAGGGGGCGAGCTGGTCGCGGGGGCCGTGCCGGACGGGTGGTCGCTGGCGGCGCGGCTGCCGCTGCGACAATCTCCCGGGTGAGCATCCGCATCCTCGTCGCCGACGACCAGGAGGGCATCCGCGACGCCTTCCGCCTGATCCTCGACGCCCAGCCCGACCTGACCGTGGTGGCCGAGGCGGCCGACGGCCGCACCGCGATCGACACCGCCCTCGCCGTCCGGCCGGACGTGGTGCTCGCCGACATCCGCATGCCCGGCGCCGACGGCATCGAGGTGACCCGCGCCCTGTCCGGCACCGGCATCCACGTGGTGGTCGTCACCACGTTCGGGCTGGAGGAGTACGTCCGGGCGGCGCTCAGGCACGGCGCGGCCGGGTTCGTGCTGAAACGCTCGGGCCCCGCGCTGCTCGTCGAGGCCGTCCGGGCGGCCGTGCGCGGCGACATGCTCATCAGCCCCCAGCTCACCGTCCGGCTGCTGCGGGGGAGCGGCCCGGAACGGGAGGTCTCGGACGTGGTGCTGACGGAGCGGGAGGACGAGATCGTGGCCCTGGTGGCTCAGGGATGGACCAACGCGGAGATCGCCGCCGAGCTCTTCCTGTCCCCGGGGACGGTGAAGAACCATGTCGCCGCGGTCCAGCGCAAGATCGGCGCGAGGAACCGCGTGATGATCGCGGGATGGGCGTGGGCGACCGGCAGGGCCCAGCCGTGACGGGGTGTGCCCGTCCGTGCCGTGCCGCCGGTCAGGGGAGGTGGCGGGCCAGGTAGAGGGCCGTCTCGACGTTCAGGGCGACCTGCTCGCCGAGCGTGTCGAGGAGCGTGCCGAACAGGTTCTCGCGCACGTCGTCGGCCAGGATGCGGTAGGACGACTGGGTGGACAGCAGGGCGACGTAGTCGGCGGTCGAAACCGTGCGTCCCGACCGGTAGAGCCGGGTGCCGAGGTCGCCGAACTCGGGCGGCAGCCCCATCTCCCCGGCCCACTCACGTGCCCCGGCCGCCTCGCCGATGGGCCTGCCGATCGGGCCGGTGTTGGGCCTGATGTGCGGGGCGAACCGCTCGTGCGCGGCCAGCAGCCTCGCGGTGACCCCCTCGTCGGCGGGCCAGTCGACGTTCCAGAACAGCGCGAGCCCGCCGCCCGGGGCCAGCGCCGCCGCGGCCCGCTGCCAGCGCACCTCCTTGTCGACCCAGTGCCACGCCTGGGCGCAGTACAGCAGGCCGAACGCCCGCTCCGGGACGTACTCCTCGAACGTGGAGACGGTGACCGTCACGTTCGGCCGGTCGGCGGTCCGCCGGGCCAGCACGGCGGCCATGGCCGGATCCGGCTCGGTGGCCACGACGTCGATGCCGCTCGCCGCGAACAGCTCCGTCGCCTTCCCCGTGCCCGCGCCCACCTCCAGCGCGGGCCCGCCGGCGTAGGCCAGCACGTCCGCGGCCAGCTCCGCCGGGTAGCCGGGCCGGACCCTGTCGTACTCGTCAGCGACTTCGCCGAAGACCCTTCCTTGAATGCGTTGTGTTGTCATGTGCCCGATCCTGATTCATGATCGTCCCGGGGCGCAACCCCGCCGGCGCACATTGAGTACGCGCTACTCAGGCCGTACGGGCCCCGCGGTCGCACGCTTGGTCGCATGAAGACACACATCCTTCGCCCGGCGGCCGTCGTCGCCCCGCTGCTCGTCCTCGGGCTCACCACCGCCCCGGCGCCCGCGTCGGCCTCGGCGTCGTCCGTCTGGGCCGCCTCCAACGTCCAGCTCGTCAACCGGCAGACCGGCAAGTGCCTGACCATCGCCGGAGGCGTCAGCACGGAGAACAACGTGCACGCCGTCCAGTACGACTGCGACAGCCACCCCTCCCGCCGCTGGGACGTCTGGGGCTACTCCAGCGCGGCCCTGCAGGTCAGGAACCGCCAGACCGGCAAGTGCCTGACCATCGCCGGAGGCGTCAGCACCGAGAACAACGTCGTCGCCCTCCAGTACACCTGCGACACCCACCCCTCGCGCTACTGGGCGCTCGGCAACCGCGTCGGCCAGTACGTCGAGTTCCGCAACGTGCAGACCGCCAAGTGCCTGACCATCGCCGGCGGGGTGAGCACCGCCAACAACCTGGAGGCCGTCCAGTACACCTGTGACGGGCACCCGTCCCGGTTCTGGGAGATCCGCGACTACTACGGGAGCTGACCAGGGCGCCGTCCCCGGTGGCGCCGGGGACGGCGAGATCCGGCGCCCGGCACCGGGCCGCTCACCGGGAGCGGGGCCTGAGCAGGGTGTCGAAGAGGGTGTCCAGCAGGTCGCGGGGGATGCCCGACCCGGTCAGGGCGCAGTAGACGACCGGGCCCAGCAGGGCGTCGAGGGCCGGCCCGGGGGCGAGGGCGGGGGAGACCTCGCCGGCCGCGGTCGCGCGGGCGAGCAGGTCGCGTTCGCGCGCGCGACGGGGGCCGAGGTAGCGCTCGTGGAAGGTGGCGGCCGTGGCGGGATGGTGCTGGGCCTCGGCGATGAGGGTGAGCAGGACCTTGCCGGCCGGATCGCCGGTGACGAACCGCGCGAAGTCGTGCAGGTAGCCGCGGATGTTCTCCGCCGTGGGCCGCTCGACGGGGACGGGCAGCCGCTTGCCGCTGTCCTCGATGAGCGTGTCGAGCAGGATCTCGACCTTCGACGGCCACCAGCGGTAGATCGTCTGCTTGGCGACGCCCGCGCGGCGCGCGATGGCCTCCATCGTCAGGGCGGCGAAGCCGTGCTCGACGAGCAGGTCGTCGGCGGCGTGCAGCACGGCCAGGCGCGCGGCCTCGTCACGCCGGTTGCCGGAGCGCGCGCGGCGCTGCTCGGGGTTCACGGCTGGCATGCGGGACACGATACCGGCCCCGGACGCCGTGCTACTGTCTAGACGCAACGTCGCGTCTAGACAAATGGAGTGGCCATGTCCCTCACGGCCGACCGGCAGGTCCTCGTCATCGGCGCCTCCCGCGGGCTCGGGCTCGTCCTCGCCGGCGAGCTGGCCCGGCGCGGCCGGCGCGTCGTCGCCACGACCCGGGCGGACGACCGCGAGCTACGGGCGCGCGCCGGCGCCTGGAACGGGCGCCTGGAGATCGAGCGGCTGGAGATGACCGACCCCGGGCAACTGGCCGCCCTGCGCGAGCGCCTGACCGGACGCCGGTTCGACCTGCTGTTCGTCAACGCCGCGATCGACCGCGGCGACCTGCCGATCGGCGAGGTCCCGACCGGCATGTTCACCGAAGTGATGATCACCAACGCGCTGAGCCCGATGCGCGTCCTGGAGTCGCTGCGCGGGCTCGTGGTGCCCGGCGGGACGGTCGCGGTCATGTCGTCCGAGCAGGGCAGCGTCTCGCGCAACGACGAGCCCGGCTACGAGCTCTACAAGGCCAGCAAGGCCGCGCTCAACCAGCTCATGCGCAGCTACGCCACCCGCCACGGGGACGACGGCCACACCAAGCTGCTCCTCGACCCGGGCCACAACCGCACCCGGCTGGGCGGGCCCGGCGCGCCGCTCGTGCCGGAGGAGAGCGTCCCGGCCGTGGTGGATGTCCTGGAGGCGCAGGCGGGCGTGCCCGGCCTGCGGTTCGTGGACCGCCACGGGGAGACCGTCCCCTGGTAGCCGCCGGTCAGCCGGTGGGCGCGCCCAGCAGGGGCAGCCACACCTCGTCCACGATCTCGGCGATCGACTCCTCCGGCACCCGGCTCATCGTGACGAGCATGTCGTGCCGGAGCAGGTCGAGCGGCAGGTTCACCACCCTGGACGAACGCGGCACGTCGGGCAGCTCGCCGCGCTCGACCGCCCGGCCCACGATCGTCTCGAACGCGGTCGCCTGGCCGGGCGGCAGCAGGGTGTCGCGCAGCTCGGTGAGGCTGGTGCCGGTCTCCCGGAAGTAGTCGGCGAGCTGCACGCTCATCAGCGTCAGCATGCCCGCGCGGTCGTCGCCGGCGTTGCGCAGGAACCCGACGGCGTCGTCGCGCAGGCTGCCGGTGTCGGGCACGTCGATCAGCCGCCAGAACTTGGCGAGGGTGGCCAGCAGCAGGTCGTCGCGCCGGGGCCAGCGCCGGTAGAGCACCGGGCGGCTGGTGCCGGCGCGGGCGGCGACGGCCTCGAAGGTGAAGCCGTGGTAGCCGTGCTCGACCAGCACGTGCCAGGCGGCGTCGAGGATGGCGTCCTCCAGCGCGGGGCCGCGACGGCGGGACGCGCCGCCGGGGGCACGGTGCTTGAGATTCACTTGCGTATCTTATCGCGGCGCCCTACGGTGACCGGAATTAGATACAGCCCTGTACCCAAAGGACCGTCCATGATGTTCGACGTCATCGTCGTCGGCGCCGGGCCCGCCGGCCTCTTCCTCGCCTGTGAGCTGCGCCTCGCCGGCGTCCGGCCGCTGGTGCTGGAACGACGTCCGGAGCCCGACCTGTCGGACAAGGCCCACGGCCTGGCCGGGCAGGTCGTCCGGCTCCTTGACCACCGCGGCCTGTTCGAACGCTGCGGCGGCCGGGGCGTCCCGGCGCCCGCGCCGGGCCACTTCTTCGGCGGGCTGCCGCTGCCGCTGCACACGCTCGGCGCGGCGAACCCGATGTACCTCCTGCCCTGCGACCAGCGCGACCTCGAACGGGTGCTCGCCGCGCGCGCGGCCGAACTCGGCGCGGAGGTGCGGCGCGGCCAGGAGGTGATCTCCTTCGGCCAGGACGACGACCGGGTCGAGGTCGTGACCCGTGGCCCCGGCGGCGCCGAGACCACCCTGACCGCCCGCTACCTGGTCGGCTGCGACGGCGGCCACAGCACGGTCAGGAAGGCGGCGGGCATCGGCTTCCCCGGCGTCAGCGACGACCACGTCGTGGACCGCTCGGCCCTCATCGGCCCGAGCGAGCACTTCCGGATCCTGCCCGGCGGGCGCGTCCTGATCGAGGGGCTCGGCGAGATCCCCGCCCACTTCCACCGCACCGATCGCGGCGTCTTCACGCTCCTGGCCCACGACCCGCGGCGGCCGCTGATCAACACGGCCGAGTGGGAGGACCACCCGGCGGGCGGCTTCCCCGGGCCGGGCGTCCCGATGACGCTGGCCGAGATGGAGAAGAGCGTCGAACGCGTCCTCGGCGTGCGACTGCCGCTGAGCCCGCCGCCCGAGGGGGCGCCGGTCATGCTGCGCCGGCTGTGCGGGCGCAACACCCGGCTCGCCGACCGCTACCGCGCCGGACGGGTCTTCATCGCCGGCGACGCCGCCCAGGTGAGCCACGGGCCCACCCTGAACCTGGCGCTTCATGACGCCGCCAACCTGGCCTGGAAACTCGCCGCCACGCTGCGCGGACGGGCTCCGGAAGGGCTCCTGGACAGCTACGAGACCGAGCGCCGCGCGTGCGCCGGACGCGTGGTCACCCAGACGCTGGCCGCGACCGCCCTGCTGGCCCCCGGCGCCGAGGTCACCGCGCTACGACGGCTGTTCGCCGAGCTCCTGGGCCGTACGGAGAACCTGCGCGTGATCGCCGAGCTGATGGCGGGCGGCGACGTCCGCCACGACATGGGGGAGGAGCGGCCCGCCGGGCCCACCGGCTGGTTCGCGCCGTCCCTGGCGCTGACCACCGGCGACGGGCGGCCATGGCGCCTGGCCGAGCTCATGCGCGACGCCCGCCCCCTGCTCCTGGACCTGACCGGCGGCGACGCCCTGGCCGCCGCCGCCGCGCCCTGGCTCGACCGGGTGCGGCACGTGGCCGCGACCGCCGCCGACGCCCCCGCCCCGGCGCTGCTCGTCCGGCCGGACGGCTACGTCGCCTGGGCGGGCGCCGATCCCGACGGCCTCCGGGCCGCGCTCGCCCGCTGGTTCGGCCCGAGCTGAGCCCGGCCGCCCGTCCTGACCGGGAGGGGTCACTCCGGGCTGGTGACGCGGGCCAGCACGATGCCGCCCACGATCAGCGCCAGCGCCGCCATCCGGCCGATCGACATCGGGTCCTTGTGCACGACGACGCCCAGGGCGATCGCGCCGACCGCCCCGATGCCGGTGAAGACCGCGTACGCGGTGCCGACCGGGAGGGTCTTCATCGAGTACGACAGCAGCCAGACCGCGGCCACCATGAGGACGAAGCAGAGCAGGGTGGGCAGCGGCTTGGTGAAACCCTGGGTGGGCTTGATGCTCTGCGCCCAGGCGATCTCCACCAGCCCGGCCAGCCCGAGGATGAGCCAGTTCATCGTCAGAACTCCTTCCCCAGGTCGTGGGCGTTGCGCAGCGCGGCGGCGTACAGCTCGTCGTGCTGGGCGCGCAGGTGGAAGAGGCCGGGGTCGACGCGGGAGTTGGCCAGCTCGGCGGCGACGACGGTGGTGTCCTCGACGGCGAAGTGGCCGGCGAAGAAGTCACGCAGGTAGCGCTCCTGGTAGTCGAACCTGGCCTTGGGGGCGCCGGGGGAGTAGGCCCCGCCGCGCGCGGTGGTGACCACGAAACGCCGCCCGGCGAGCGACATCTTGGGGAAGGTCACCTGGTCGAGCCAGGCCTTGAGCGCCGACGGGATCGAGTAGTTGTACATCGGGGTGGCGATCAGCACCACGTCCGCGGCCACCAGCTGCGACAGCAGCGGCTCGACGATCGCCCACGCGGCCGCCTGCTCCGGGGTGCGGGCGGCCTCGTGGTAGCGAGAGATGTCGGTGATCTGGTTGGCCATGACGTAGTCGCACAGCTCGGTCCACGCCTCCCCGATGTGCGGCACCGGCTCGGCGGCCAGGTCGCGGTGGACGTAGGTGCCCTCGGGGTGGGCGGACCGCCACGCCTCGGCGAAGGTGTCGCCGAGCTCGCGGCTGATCGAACGGCGTCGGGCGCTGGCGTCCAGGTGCAGCAGAACGGCCATGGAGGGGCTCCTCGAAATAAGTGGACATCACGTCCGGTTTGCGGTCGAGGTGACCGTAGCAACTAAGCGGGCACGTTGTCCACTTATGTCGTGGTGGGTTAGAGTCGCCGCCATGGAGTCCCGTACCGAGTTGCTGACCGGACGTCCCGTGGCGGAGGCGGGCCGCCCGCGCGAGCGCGCCGACGCCGCCCGCAACCGTGCCAAGGTGCTCGCCGCGGCGGCCGAGCTGTTCGCCACGCGCGACCCGCGCGGCGTGACGATGGACGACATCGCCAAGGCCGCGGGCGTCGGGCGCGGCACGCTCTACCGCCGTTATCCCGACACCGTCTCGATCGCGCAGGCCCTGCTGGACGAGCACGAGCGCGTGCTGCAGGAACGCCTGCTGCGCGGCGACCCGCCGCTCGGCCCCGGCGCGCCCCCCGCCGACCGGCTCGCCGCCTTCTACGCCGCGATGGTCGACCTGCTGGACGAGCACATCTCACTCGTCCTGGGCGCCGAGCAGGGCGCGCTGCGGTACGCCACCGGCGCCTACGGGTTCTGGCGGGCGCACGTGCGGGTGCTGCTGGCGCAGGCGGGCGTCTCCGAGGCCGAGGCGCTGGCCGACATCCTGCTCGCCCCGCTGGGCCCCGAGGTCTACGCCGAGCAGCGCAGGCGCGGGCTCACCCCCGAGCAGATCACCGCCGCCCTGGCCCGGCTGGCGCACGGCATCGTCGACCGGGAGGCCGGGCGCTGACCGCACCGGCGGCGGCTCACCCCCAGGCCGCCGCCTTGTCGTACGGGTCGACGTTCCTGAAGGCCATCCCGACGATCTCCTCGACGTCGTCGTCGCCGTAGGCGCCGGGCAGGGCGAGGCCGAGGCGTTCGAACAGCGCCCGCACCTCCTCGACCGTGGGCGAGAACGACAACGTCACGTCCTCGGCGTCCCTGAGGTTCAGCGGGCGCGCCTGGCGGAGGCTGGCGTGCAGCTCGGTGGCCCAGCAGTCGAGGGCGAGCGCGTTCCCGGTGATGACGGTGGCGGGGAAGCCGGGCCCCCGCTGTGTGATGAACATGTGGCGGGAGGACAGCTCGTAGCGGAACGTCGAGGCGATCGAGGAGAACCCGATCTCGATGTCCAGGAGCTCGTAACGCTGGTGATGCCAGCAGGCGGACAGCACGGTCGCGTAAAGCTCCCTGCGGGTGCCGTCGCCGGTCCAGGTCAGCTCCGGGCTGTCGTCGTCCAGCGCCAGGCTCCGGTGCAGGCGGACGAACCGCTCGCACAGCGCGAGGTCGTCCGGGTCCAGGATCTCCAGCCGGACCAGCAGCGCCCGGCGTCCCTGACGGGCCTTGGCCAGGCATTCCGGCAGCGTCACCGCCCGCACGTACGCGCCGGTCGAGCCCTTGAAGATCCACCGGTCGGTGTCCCCGCGGGCCTCCGCCAGCACTCGGTTGAACTCCTCGCCCCTCACCAGCCGGACCGCCGACTGCTCCTGGAGCAGGGACGGCAGCAGGTCGAGCTTGCGATCGGCGGCGAGCACGGCCCGCTCCACGGCGTTCTCCGCCGACTGCGCCCGCGTCCGGCTGCGCAACATGACGAACGCGAGCACCGCCAGCGTGGCCACGGTGGCGTTGCTGACGGCCTCCGCGGTGGCGATGCCCGCGACGTCCAGGACGCTCACGACGACCGCCACCGACAGGGCGACGAGGATGTCGACGTTGACGCCGATCCAGGCGAGGATGCGCTTCACTGACCGTCCCATCACGAGGGGCCACGGGGTGACACCCCGAATCATGAAGCAGAACCCGGCGGCACGCGAGGGGCCGGCCCGTCCCGCCGGCCCGCTCCGGTCGCGGGGTTACGCGGTGAGGGCGTCGTGGAGGAAGCGGCGGATGTCCGCCCGCGCGTCCTCGGCCTGGGGGCCAGGACCGGCATGCTGAGGAAGGCGTGCCCGGCCCCCGGGTACTCGGCCAGGCGGGCGGGGGTGCCGGCGGCCCGCAGCGCCTCGGCGTAGCGGCGGCCGTGGTCGGCGATCGGGTCGTGGGTCGGCACCGCCACGAGCGCCGGGGCCAGCCCACCCAGGTCGTCGGCGTGCAGCGGGGAGAGCGCGCGGGCGTCCGTTCCCTCGGGCACGGCGAGCCGGTGGAACAACCGCAACACCGGCACGCTGAGCGTCGGGGTGTCGGCGTACTGGGTCATCGAGGGATGGTCGAACATCGTCCCGGCCACCTCCACGGCGGGGTTGACCAGCACCTGGGCCTTCAGGGGCAGGCCGGCGTCGCGTGCCCTGATCGCCGCCAGGGCGCAGATCAGGCCGCCGCAGCTCTCGCCGAACAGGACGGCCCGCGCCGGGTCGACGCCCCACTGCGCGGCGTTGTCCAGCACGTGCCGGAGCACGTCCCAGCCGTCGTCGGCGGCGGCGGCCAGCGGCGTGCGCCAGTCGAGGAGGCGGTGGTCCACCGAGACGACGACGGCGGGCAGGTGGGCGGCGAGGTGGCTGTTGACCCAGTCGCTCTGCGGCGCCGTGCCGACGAAGCCGCCGCCGTGCACGTGGAGCACGAGCGGCAGCGCGTCCCCGCCGCCCGGCTCGGCCACGGCTCGCGGCCGGTGGACCCGGACGGGGACGTCGCGGCCGGGCAGCGCCACCGTCCGCCAGTCGATGGTGGCGCCGGGGTCCGGCCGGCCGGTGATCGCCTGCGCCTCGACGGAGGCGCGCAGCCGGTTCTCCGCCTCGACGTAGGCGGCCAGTTCGGCGGCGGTGACGTTGTCCCAGTCCGGCGTGACCGGACGCAGGCCGGTGGAGGTCTCGCTCATGGTCGTCCCCTCAGGTTTTCGCTACTTGAAGTTTCGATACCTAAGGTAGCGAAAACGTGGCATCACGGGCTTGTGACGTCGATCACATCCGTCCGCCCGCGGGCATGCGAACAGGACGGCCTGGCCGGCCTCGCGGCGGGCGAGGGGGTCGGAGTGTGGGTTCTTCGTAACACGACATGTTGGGTGTGACTTTTTGATCCGCCCTATATATGGTGTCTCCCGCAGCCGGTTCGGTCGCCCCGCCAGGGCGGCCGAGGCAAGAGGGAACCCGGTGGAAATCCGGGACTGCCCCGCAGCGGTGAGTGGGAACGACCGCCGTCAGACGCACTGGGCCGAAGGCCCGGGAAGCGACGGCCAGTAGGCAGCGACAGCATGCCCATGAGTCCGAAGACCTGCCGGCGCGCCGCGCGCGATCATGCGTGCGCGGCTGCTCCGAGGCCGCGCGGGACGGTGGACGGCACTGGCGAGAGGGCTGTGGCGCCTCGCCGTCCGCCTCCTGCGCGCGTTCTCGGCGACTGACCGAGTTCACGAGGGGAGAGCGCAGTGACGGTCACAGGGGACCCGATGACGGACCTGGCCGAGACGGCGCGGGCGGACGCCGACAGGTCCGCGCCGCGACGCGTCCAGATGCAGGTGCGCAAGCGCAACGGCACCGCCGAGCCGGTCGACGTCAACAAGATCGTACGTGCGGTGGAGCACTGGGCGACCGATCTGACGGACATCGACCCGATGCGGGTGGCCACCAAGACGATCAGCGGCCTCTACGACGGGGCCACCACCGCCGAGCTGGACCGGCTGTCCATCCAGACGGCCGCCGAGATGATCGGCGAGGAGCCGCAGTACTCGCGCCTGGCCGCGCGGCTGCTGTCGGGCTACATCGACAAGGAGGTCCGCGGGCAGGGCGTGGCCTCCTTCAGCCAGGCGATCCGGCTGGGCCACGCCGAGGGGCTCGTCGGCGACGAGACCGCCGAGTTCGTCAACGCCAACGCCCGCAAGCTCGACGACGCCGTCGACGTCACCGCCGACCTGCGGTTCGAGTACTTCGGGCTGCGCACGGTCTATGACCGTTACCTGCTGCGCCACCCGTCCACCCGGCTGGTGGTGGAGACGCCGCAGTACTGGCTGCTGCGCGTGGCCTGCGGGCTGGCCGAGACGCCCGCCGAGGCCGTCGGCTTCTACCGGCTCATGTCGTCGCTGGCCTATCTGCCCAGCTCGCCGACGCTGTTCAACTCCGGCACCCGGCACACCCAGATGTCCTCCTGCTACCTGGTCGACTCGCCCCGTGACGAGATCGGCTCCATCTACGACCGTTACGCCCAGGTGGCGCAGCTGTCGAAGTTCGCCGGCGGGATCGGCATCTCCTGGTCACGGGTGCGCTCCCGGGGCGCGCTGATCCGCGGCACGAACGGGCACTCCAACGGCATCGTCCCGTGGCTGCGCACGCTCGACGCGTCGGTGGCCGCCGTCAACCAGGGCGGCCGGCGCAAGGGCGCCGCCTGCGTCTACCTGGAGCCCTGGCATCCGGACGTCGAGGAGTTCCTGGAGCTGCGCGACAACACCGGCGAGGACGCCCGCCGCACCCACAACCTCAACCTGGCCAACTGGATCCCCGACGAGTTCATGCGCCGCGTCGAGGCCGACGGCACCTGGTCGCTGTTCGACCCCGACCAGGTCCCGGAGCTGCCCGACCTGTGGGGCGAGGCGTTCGAGGAGGCCTACCGCGCCGCCGAGCGCGACGGCCGGTACGTCCGGCAGGTCAAGGCCCGCGACCTGTACGCCAAGATGATGCGCACCCTCGCCCAGACCGGCAACGGCTGGATGACCTTCAAGGACGCCGCCAACCGCCTGTGCAACCAGGCGGCCGAGCCCGGCAACGTGGTGCACCTGTCCAACCTGTGCACCGAGATCGTCGAGGTGTCCAGCGACGCCGAGACCGCGGTCTGCAACCTGGGCTCGGTCAACCTCGCCGCCCATCTGACGGGCGCCGGGCCCGACGGCGGCATCGACTGGGAGCGGCTGCGCGCCACCGTCCGCACCGCGGTCACCTTCCTCGACCGGGTGATCGACATCAACTACTACCCGAGCGAGCAGGCCGCGGCCAGCAACCCGCGCTGGCGCCCGGTCGGCCTCGGCGTGATGGGGCTGCAGGACGTCTTCTTCGCCCTGCGCCTGCCGTTCGACTCGGCCGAGGCCAAGGAGCTGTCCACCCGGATCGCCGAGGAGATCTACCTGTCGGCGCTGGAGACCTCCGCCGGCCTGGCCGAGCGCTTCGGCGCCCACCCCGCCTACGACCAGACGTGGGCGGCGCGCGGCCGGCTCCAGCACGACCTGTGGGGCGAGAGCGGCACCCAGGCCGAGCGCTGGGACGCGGTCCGCGAGCGCATCGCCGCCCACGGCCTGCGCAACTCGCTGCTGATCGCGATCGCGCCGACCGCCACCATCGCCTCGATCGTCGGCTGCTACGAGTGCATCGAGCCGCAGGTGTCCAACCTGTTCAAGCGCGAGACCCTGAGCGGGGAGTTCCTGCAGATCAACAACGCGCTGGTGGCCGAGCTGAAGTCGCGCGGCCTGTGGGACGAGCGCGTCCGGGCGGCCATCAAGCAGGCCGAGGGCTCGGTGCAGGGCATCGCCGAGCTGCCGGAGGACGTGCGCCGGCTGTTCCGCACCGCGTGGGAGCTGCCGCAGCGCGCCCTGATCGACATGGCCGCCGCGCGGTCGCCGTTCATCGACCAGAGCCAGTCGCTCAACCTGTTCATGAGCGCGCCGACGATCGACAAGCTCTCCTCGATGTACCTGTACGCCTGGAAGTCCGGCCTGAAGACCACCTACTACCTGCGCTCGCGACCGGCCACCCGCATCCAGCAGGCCACCGTGCCCCTGGTGAACAAGTCCGAGGAAGCCCTGGTCTGCTCCCTGGAGAACCCCGAGTCGTGCGAAGCCTGCCAGTGACCCCCGAGGAGAACCCGATGTTGCTCGACCCGGGCATGAGCCTGACCCTGCGGCCCATGCGCTACCCCCTGTTCTTCGACCGCTACCGTGACGCGATCAAGAACACCTGGACGGTCGAGGAGGTGGACCTGCACTCCGACCTGAAGGACCTGTCCAGGCTGTCGGCGGCCGAGCGCCACCTGGTCAGCCGCCTGGTCGCCTTCTTCGCCACCGGCGACACGATCGTGGCCAACAACCTGGTGCTCAACCTCTACCAGCACGTCAACGCCCCCGAGGCGCGCCTGTACCTGAGCAGGCAGCTGTTCGAGGAGGCGGTGCACGTCCAGTTCTACCTGAACCTGCTGGACACGTACGTGCCGGACGAGGAGGAGCGGTTCGCGGCGTTCGCGGCGGTGGAGAACATCCCCTCCATCCGGCGCAAGGCCGAGTTCTGCTTCCGCTGGATCGACTCCATCGGCAGCCTCCAGCGGCTGGAGACCCGCGACGACCGGCGGGCGTTCCTGCTCAACCTCATCTGCTTCGCCGCCTGCATCGAGGGCCTGTTCTTCTACGGCGCGTTCGCCTACGTCTACTTCCTGCGCTCGCGCGGCCTGCTGAACGGGCTGGCCTCGGGCACCAACTGGGTCTTCCGCGACGAGTCCATGCACATGGCCTTCGCCTTCGACGTGGTGGACGTCGTCCGGCAGGAGGAGCCGGACCTCTTCGACGAGGAGATGGCCCGCCAGGTCAGGGAGATGCTGGCCGAGGCGGTCGACTGCGAGGCGCAGTTCGCCGAGGACCTGCTCGGGCAGGGCGTGCCGGGCATGTCGACCACGGACATGCGCTCGTACCTGGAGCACGTGGCCGACCGGCGGCTGGCCCAGCTCGGCATCGAGCCGCTGTACGGGTCGAAGAACCCGTTCGCGTTCATGGAGCTGCAGGACGTGCAGGAGTTGTCGAACTTCTTCGAGCGGCGGGTGTCGGCGTACCAGGTGGGGGTGACCGGCTCGGTCAGCTTCGACGCCGACTTCTGACCCTTACAGATCTACAATGTAAAGCCGCCCGGCGGGGGCGAACCCCCGCCGGCCCGGTCAGGCGGGCTCGGGGCGGTTGTCCTTGCCGTCCAGCCAGAGGACGTCGGACTCGTCGCGGTGGGAACCGGTGGTGCCGACGTGCTTGGCGTCGATCTGCGCACCTTTCTTGATCACGTGGACGAGGGCCATGGCGTGGCCGCGTCCGAGGTCGTAGTCCTGCTTGAGCCAGTCGATGATCGTCCCGGCCTTGGTGGACGGGGCGTCGAAGCCGCGTTCCTCGGCCAGGGCGATGAACTCACGGGGGGTCAGCCCGGTCTTGCCTTCGATGTTGTCCAGGTAGGCCTGGAAGGACATGGTGTTCTCCGCTTCTCATGGGGTGTTGCCGCCATGATGCACCATTTCGATGGGCGCACCGTCTCAGTAGAATGCCGTTCCGCCGAGTGCCGAGGGGTGACGGTGATGGACGAGCGCGAACTGACCTCCCCGTGGGAAGGCGTCCTGGTCACACCGGGCCCGGCCGTCCGTACGGGGGTGCTCGTGCTGGCGGGGTCGAGCGGGCGGATCGAACGGGACAGGGCCCGCCTGCTGGCCGCGGAGGGGGTGACCGCGCTGTCGATCCGGTGGTTCGGCGGTCCTGGGCAGTCGCCCGGCATCTGCGAGATCCCGCTGGAGACCTTCGTGTCGGCCGTCGACCTGCTGGAGTCCACCGGCGTCCGGCGGATCTGCGTGCTGGGCATGTCGAAGGGGGCCGAGGCCGCGCTGCTGACCGCCGTCCGGGATCGGCGGATCGGCGGGGTGGTGGCGCTGTCGCCGACCTCGGTCGTGTGGGGCAACGTCGGGCCGGGGCCGGACGGGGAGAAACGTCCCTACCGGTCGTCCTGGACGTGGAAGGGGCGGCCGCTGCCGTTCGTCCCGTACGACGACGACTGGGCCGAGGCCGAGCCCGAGCACGGCCCGCTGGCACTGCGCGAACTGTACGAGCTCAGCGAGCGCACGTTCGCCGGCCTGTTGCCGGCCGCGGAGATCCCCATCGAGGCGGCGGCGGCCGACGTGCTGCTGGTGGCGGGCGGGGACGACGCCATGTGGCCGTCCGTGCCGTTCGCCGGGCGGCTGGCCGCCCGCCGTCGTACCGCCGGCCGCACGGTCCGGGTGGTCAGCCGGGCCGAGGCCGGTCATCGTCCGCGCCTGCCGGGGGAGGGGCCCGCCCCCGAGTCGCCGGACTTCCTCTACGGGGGCGACCCGGTCGCCGACGCCAGGCTCGGAGCCGACGCCTGGCCGCACATCCTCGACCTGCTGCACGGCTGACGCCCGCGGGTCCCAAACAGTGATCGTCTTGTGCTAGTTTCTACCTTCCGGCCGGATGTTGCATCCGGCCGAGAGTGCTTGTATGACCATCTCTCAGGCAAGCGTGCGGCCCGTCGAGGCCGCGGACCATCCCACCGTCGAACGCCTCTGGCTCATGTTCCGCCACGACATGGCGGACTTCCAGGGCGGGCTGCCCGACCCCGACGGCAGCTACCACGGCGACCGCCTGCGTACCGCTCTTGAGGACGACGACTGGGCGGCCTACCTGTTCACCAGCGGCGACCGGCCGGCCGGGTTCGCGTTCGTGCGCGCCGCGTCGGGCCCGGTCCGGGTGCTGAACAGCTTCTTCGTCGTACGCGGGGCACGCCGGTCCGGGATCGGGCTGCGCGTCGTCCGGGAGGTGATCTCCCGGCATCCCGGGCCGTGGCGGATCGCCTTCCAGGACGCCAACACGGCGGGCGTGGCCTTCTGGCGGCGCGTCGCCACGGAGTTCGCCGGTGACGCGTGGACGGAGGAGCGCCTTCCCGTCCCGAACCGCCCGGACGTCACGCCGGACGTGTGGATCTCCTTCACCGCAGCCGAAATCTGATGGTGTGGTACGTTTCTGCAACGCATCGAACTGAGGAGGTGAGACCGATCAACGTTGTGGCAGGTCGGGGCTCCCTCACGCGCATCGCCTAGGGAGCGCCCGCACAAGGCATCCCGAAAGGCACAAGACGCGCATGCGTTTCATCTCCCGGACGTCGGCCGGCGGCGTCATCGAACGATCCTTCACCCTCGGCGAGATCCCCGGCGTCCTGTGGACCCCGCAGGACGCCGAGCCCCGCGGCCTGGTCCTGATCGGGCACGGCGGCGGGCAGCACAAGCAGGCCCCGGGCGTCGTGGGACGCGCGCACCGGCTGGCGGCCGAACGCGGCTTCGCGGCGGCGGCCATCGACGCGCCGGCCCACGGCGACCGGCCCCGCAGCGCCGAACACGAGCGGATCATCGCCGCGATGCGGGAGCGGATGGCCGGCGCGGGTGACCCCACCCCGCTGCTGGCCGAGCTGCACACGCTGCTGGCCGCCCAGACCGTGCCGGAGTGGCGGTCGGTCCTGGACGCGCTCGGCGACCAGGGGCCCGTGGGTTACTGGGGTGTGTCGCTGGGCTGTGCCCTGGGGATCCCGCTGGTGGCCGCCGAGCCGCGGATCGGCGCGGCGGTGCTGGGGCTGAGCGGCACCTCGCCGGACTCGGCCCAGGCCGCCGCCGGGATCACCGTCCCGGTGCGGTTCCTGCTGCAGTGGGACGACGAACGGGTGCCGCGGGCCGAGGCCCTGGCCCTGTTCGACGCCCTGGCCTCGGCCGAGAAGACCCTGCACGCCAACCCCGGCAAGCACGCCGACGTGCCGGACTTCGAGATCGACAGCGCCCTGCGTTTCCTCGCCGACCGGCTGGGCTGAGGCCGCCGCCGGCCGGGAGGTCGTCCCGGCCGGCCCGCCGCCGGTGAGTACGGGGGCGCGCGGCTGAGCACGTGCGTGCTCACGACAGGGGGCCCGCGGCGCGGCCACCATCGTGGTGCAGGAAGACCACGGCATGGAGGTGGGCGATGCACGACGAGCAGAACGGCGGCCGGGAGCCGTCCGTCGGCAGGAGAGGGCTGCTGCGGCTGACCGGGGCGGCCGCGGTGGTCACGACGGCGGCGATGGTCCTGCCGTCCGGGCGGGCCGCGGCGGCGACGCCGGCCGGAGAAGGGCAGGCAGCGCCGGGACAGGGCCAGGGGGCCGCCGGCTCCGAGGCGCGGGACCGGGACTGGCGGTTGCGCGCCGAGCAGCTCCGCGCCAACGGCGACAGCCTCCAGCGCAGCGCCGAGCTGACCAGGCAGAGCCTGGCCGGCCAGACGGCCCTGCGCATCCCGGCCGGACCACCCCGCTGACCACAGCCGACAAAAGGAGGACGGACCATGACGTTTTTCGCAAGGGTCGGCTGGACGTGGGAGACCGGTGGCGCGGTCCTGGGCGCCCCCACACTCGCCCCCGCCGTGCACGACCTGACCACCGGTCACCTGGCGCTGCGGATGGCGACCAACCGCGGCGCGCCTTCCACCGCGGACCAGATCACCTCGCTGGGCGCGTCGATCGGCGTCCCACGCAACGAGAACGGGCGCATCGACGGGCCCTCGGTGGCCCAGGTCGGGGCGACGTTCCGGCTGGACCCCGACTCCCGCTACCACGTCGAGAGGTCGTGGAACTCCTCCGAGCTGTCGGTGACCCTCGCCATCAGCCTGGAGGACCTCACGGCGGGCACCGTCGTCACCGGGCCGGAGTTCGTCATCGCCCGGGACTCGGGGTTCAACGTGGGGGAGAACAAGCTGCTGTTCAGCAACCCGGCGCCGGGCGGGTCGGCGGCGGTCAGCGGCGACTTCGCCTGCGCCGCCCGCCACGACTACCGGGCCTGGATCGACCTGCACGCCCGCGTCAGCGGCGCGGGGTTCGGCGGGAGCGGCGGGTCGGGGGCCGACCTGATCGCCGGCGTCGTCGCCCCCACGCTCTCCTTCCTGTGGTACTTCACGCCGTTGCAGGGAGCGGCGCCGTCGTCGTGGACCCGCGAGACGACCGCGCCACCCGCCCGCGCCGCCGACCGGGCCTGACGACCGCGTCTGATGGCCGGGGCGGGCGGTCCGGGCGTGACCGTCAGGGGCGCAGGACGTCGCGCAGTTCGTCGCGGCTGGTGACGCCGAGCTTGGCGTAGGCGCGGGCGACGTGGTTGTCGACGGTGCGTTTGGAGATGCCCAGCCGTTCGGCGATCTGCCGGTGGGTCAGGCTCCTGGTGACGGCGCGCGGCGCGGCCGAACGCCTCGGCGGCCAGGGGGTGCAGGCCGAGGCGGGCGAAGTCGCCGGCCGCCGCCTCCAGCGCGGCGGGGTCGCCGGTGGTGATCGCCGCGGCGTATCGCAGGTAGGGGGACTCGCCGCCGTCCGTGGCGGGGGCAGGCGTCGGTACGTCCGCGCCGAGTCGTACGGCGTCGGTCAGGGCGAGGGCGTGCGCCGCCGCGGCGCCCATGGCCTCCGCCCGGACGGCGGTCGCGCGGGCCAGGCCGGCCGCGGCGCGGGTGTCGCCCCGGGCGGCGGCCACCCACGGCCGGGCCAGGTCGGCCCACAGCCCGAACATCGTCGCGGGCGGCCACTCCAGGCGGTCGGCGGTGCGCAGCGCGTCCCGCGCGGCGTCGGCCTCGCCGGCCAGCGCCTCGGCGTCGGCCACCTCGCCGTAGAGCAGACGGTGGAGCAGGCGGCCGGTGACGGTGTCGGGCCGGTGGAGGACGACGGCCTCGCGCAGCCTGCGCCGGGCCTCTGCCACGTCGCCGGTGAAGCGGGCGACCTGGGCCATCGCGATCGCCGCCACCATGAGCGCGTACTCCCAGCCGTGGGCGAGGGCGGCCTCGTGCTCGCGTCCGGCCAGCCGCGCGGCCAGGTCCGTACGGCAGGCCAGCAGCGCGCCCTGCACCTGGACCAGCGCGGTGGTCGGCGGCAGCCACGGCATGTTCTCCACCGCCTCGGCCAGCACGGGATCGCGCGCGTCGTGCGGCGTGGCCGGCGTGCGGCCGCCGTAGGCGCCGGCCAGCTCGTGTGCCAGGCGGGCCTTGACCTCGGCCTCCTTGTTGCGCATCCCCGCCCGGAACAGCGGCGGCAGCTCGGACAGCGCCGGGCGCAGGTCGCCGGAGAACGCCGCGAACACCGAGCTCAGGGCCGCCAGCTCCTCGGTGTGCTCCGAGGTCAGGGCCGCGCCGCGGGAGGGGAGCGCGCGGTGGGCGGCGGGGTCGCCGAGCCCCCAGAACAGCGTCTCGGCGCGGCCGAACGCGATCTTGTCGTGGTGGTGGCCGGCGGTGGCGACGGCGTCCATGACGTCGAGCATGGCCATGAGCTCGCCGGTGCGCTCGCCCGAGATGAGCACCCGCCACAGGACCTGCGCCGCGCCGACGCCCTGCTCGACGTCGCCGTCGCGCAGGGCCGACTCGGTGGCGGCACGCGCGAGCTGTTCGGCCAGCGGCAGGTCGAGCAGCGTCCAGGCGCGCCGGGTGGCGGTCAGCAGCATGCCGGGGGGCGGCTGGACACCGGCGTCGAGGCTCCAGCGGACGATGCGCAGCGCGTCGGAGCGGCGGCGGGCTCCCGTGGCGGCGATGGCCTCGGCCAGCACGCGTTTGGCCCGGCGGGTGCGCAGCTCCGGGCAGCCGTCGCGGAGCGCCTCGCCGTACAGGGGGTGGGCCAGGCGGAGCAGGGAGCGGCGGCCGTCGCGCTGGATCCACAGCAGGCCGCGCGCCTCCAGGCGGGTGAGCAGGTCTTCGGGGACGGCCCGGGTCACCACGCCGACGGAGACCGGATCGGCCAGGGCGAGCAGTTCGAGCGCCCTCCGTTCCTGGTCGGCGAGCGCGCCGAGCCGCCTGGCCACCAGCTCGGTCAGCCGGGGGGCGACCAGCCAGGGGCCCGCCTGGCCGCCGAGCACCTCGTGCAGCACCTGGCCGACCTCCGACGGCGACAGCGCGGCCGGCTCGATCCGCTCGGCCAGCCCTTCGGTCCACAGCGCGGCCAGCCACTCCGAGAACGGCTCACCGGCGCGCAGCACCACCAGCACGAACGCGGCCCGCGTCCGCGCCAGGTGGCGCAGCACGGCCGCCGACTCGTCGTCGAGCAGGTGGGCGTCGTCCACGACGACCACCGCGCGCCGCGACCCGGCCGTCAGCGCCGCGACCATGGCCCGCACCAGCACGCCGCGGCTGGCCACGCCCACGACGCCGTCGGGCACGAGCACGCCGAGCGGGCCGAGCGGCACGTCGGAGTTGCCCGAGGTGGCCGGCACGGAGTGCACGACGAACCGGGACGGGTCGAGCGTGGCGAGCGCCTCGTACACCAGCCGGCTCTTGCCGACGCCCGGCGGGCCGGTGATCGCCAGCGCGCCGGCCGCGGGATCGCGCAGGGCGGCCGTGACGCGGCCCAGATCGGACCGCCTGCCCACGAACGGCCACATGCCCGCCTCCCGCTGCGTCGTCTGCCGCAGTCTGACACGCCGGACGCGCACGAGTCAGCCGGAGTGTGTCCTTCGCCGGCGTTCGCGTGCCGGGTCAGGAGCCGCCCTTGATCGCGAGGACCGCCGGGGTCAGGAATCGCCCGCGCTCTCGACGACGGCCGGGGTCAGGAGCCGCCGGCGATCTCCACGACGGCGTGGCGGTTGTGCTCGTCGGTGAGGTGGTCGAGCAGGTAGTGGGCCAGGTCGGCGCGGGAGATCGAGCCCGCCTTGGCCAGGGGCGCGTTCTCGGCGGTGCGGTAGCGGCCGGTCAGCGGGCCGTCGGTCAGCATCGGCGGGCGCACGATCGTCCAGCCGATGTCGTGGGCGGCGGTGACGGCGGTCTCCATGCGTCTCATGTCGGCGTAGCCGTGCCGGTAGAGGCGCTGGATCACGAAGCGGGTGACCAGGCGGCGGCCCAGCGGCGTGCCCGGCGGGATGTCCAGGCCAGCCGATGACAAGCACAGCAGGCGGCGCACCCCGCTGTCGCGCATGGCGGCGATGACATTCGCAGTGCCCTGGGAGTAGACGGTGGTGGGGTGGCCGCGGTCGGTGCTGCCCAGGCACGACAGCACGGCCTCGTGCCCGGCGACGGCGTCCCGCCAGGGGCCGGGGGTCAGCACGTCGCCGCCGATCACGCTCACCCGCTCGCCCGCCGGGACGCGGGCGGGGTCGCGGGCCAGGACGGTGACGTCGTGCCCGGCGGCGACCGCCTGCTCGACCACCTGGCGTCCGGTTCCGCCGGTCGCGCCGAGGACCATCAGCTTCATGCCGCACCGGCCAGGGTCCGTACGACGGCCTCGGCGATCTCGCTCTGGCCCTCGATGCTCAGGTGCACGCCGTCGTCGACGAAGTGGTGGTCCTCGCGGACGGCGAGCCTGGTGTCCACGGTCGGCTCGGGACGGCTCAGCAGGTGGTCGGCGGTGGCGTCGACGTCCTTGTTGGCCCAGGTGATGCCGGCGCGCCGGAAGTGCGGGTAGGCGGCGGCGCGCGGCTCGTCGAAGGGGCTGGGGGTGAGCCAGACCCAGCGCGCGGGCCCCCGCTGCTGGGCCAGGTCGTGCAGCATGGCCAGGTTGCGCTCGGTCTCGGCGGCGCTGACCAGGGTCGGCGCGTCGGGGGCCAGGTGCTGGGCGTCGTTGGCGCCGATCATGCACAGCACCAGGTCGGGCCGCTGGAAGCCGAGGGCGGGCAGCTGGGTGAGCGCCTGCGTGGTGGTGCTGCCGGAGATCGCCAGGTTGGTGAAGCGGACGGCGTCGCCGGGACGGCGCAGCGCGACCAACTGGCGCAGGATCTCGAACCAGGACAGGCGGTCGGCGGTGGTGCTCTCCCCGACGGCGACGACGTGGAAGGCGTCGCGGGCGTCGCGGGCGTCCTCGGGGTGCAGGGGCAGCCGGTCGACGGCGTCGGCGAGGCCGGGACGGGCCAGCAGCGTCTCGGCGGCCTGCCGGGTCTGGCGGTCGAAGTCGTCCAGCAGCGCGCGGTAGGCGCCGGCGTCGAGGCCGAACAGGGCGGCGACGCGGGCCTCGTCCGCGCCGATCAGGTACGGCAGGGATCCGGGCCGCTGGGACCGCACGAGCCGCACGGTCATCGGGTCGATCATCGGTTCGGTCATGACATGGCCTCCGTCGGGACGGTGGGTGCGAGGGACGGGCGGAGCACGGCGTTCATCCGGAGACCCGTCCGCCGGTGAGGTCGAGGGTCGCCCCGGTCACCCAGGAGGCGGCGGGCGAGGCGAGATAGAGGACGGCCCGGGCGACGTCGGCGGGACGGCCGACGCGCCCGAGCGGGAACGCCGCGGCGAGCTGGGCGAGCCGCTCGGCGGGCAGGGCGGCGAGCTTGTCGTTGAGCACGGCCGAGGGCGCCAGGCAGTTGACCCGCACGCCGTCGCCGCCCACCTCCGCGGCCAGGTGCCGGGCGAACATGACCACGCCGGCCTTGGCGGCGGCGTAGGCGGCGTTGGCGCCTCCGGGCTGCCGGCCCGCGGTGGACGACATCAGGATGATCGACCCGGCGCGCCGCTCCAGCATGCCGGGCAGGAACTCGTGGACGGTGAGGAACACCGAGGTCAGGTCGGACTCCAGCACGGCGCGCCAGCGGCCGGGGTCGAGCCCCGCGGTCGGCGCGGGCGCGCCCTGCCCGCCGGCGAACGGGGCCAGGATCTCCACCGGCCCGAGCGCGGCCTCCACCTCGGCGCGGATGCGGGCCAGGGCGCCGGCGTCGGTCACGTCGCCGGGCGCGGCCAGCGCCCGGCCGCCCTCGGCGGTGATCGAGGCGACGACGCGGTCCACCGCCTCGGTGTCGCGGCCGGTGACCGCGACCTGGACGCCGTTGGCGGCCAGCGCGTGGCAGGTGGCCGCGCCGATGCCGCGGGAACCGCCGGTGACGAGGGCGACCTTGCCCTCCAGTCCTGGATGTCTGGGCCAGTCAGGCCGGTCGGTGGTCATCACATATTGCTTCTCTCTAGAGAAAGGTTCACTCTTGTGAATGGTTCTGTGCGGAGTACAGTATGCGCTGTGTCCGCGTCCCGCAACCGCCCGATGGGCGTCGCCTTCCTGCTCGCGCAGCTCGGCGCGCACGCCGCCGGCCGGTTCGCCGCGCGGGTCGCCGAGCTCGGTTTGTCGCCGTCCGACGTCGGGCTGCTGCGGATGATCGCCTTCCAGCCCGGCCGCAGCCAGCAGTCGCTCGCCGCCGACCTCGGCGTCGTGCCCAGCCGGGTCACCGCGCTGCTCGACCCGCTCGACCGGGCCGGCCTCGTGGAGCGGCGCCGCTCGGCCGGCGACCGCCGCAACCACGAGCTGCACCTGACCGAGCAGGGCGCGAAGGTGATGGAGGACATCAAGCGCACCGCGATGGCGCACGAGGCCGACCTGACCTCGTGCCTCAGCCCCGACCAGCGCGGCCAGCTGTTCGCCCTGCTGGAGCTGGTCGCCGCCGACCAGGGCCTGACGCCGGGCGTGCATCCCGGCTACCGCCGCTCCTGAGGCCGCCCGCCGCCCCCGCGGGCCGTAGGTCACCGCGCGGTGGGACCTACGGCTCTGGCAGCCGCATCCGCCCAGGCCAGAGGCTTGGATCATCACCACCGGATGCGAAGAAGGTGTTCACGAATGAGGCACAGGCCCATCGCCCTTGACGCCGACGACGTGCAGGTCAGGATCCGCGGCGGCGGCGTGCGCGCGGCCGACGTGCGGCGCGCCCGCCACACCGTGGCCGACCTGACCCGGCTCGCCCACGAGCCGGTGCTCGGCGCGACGGTCAAGCTCGCCGCCACACCGCAGGTCGCGGGGGAGCAGCGGACGGCCGAGGCCGTGGTGGACGTCCAGGGCCGGCTCATCAGGGCACGGGCCGGCGCCGCCTCCACCCGCGCGGCCATCCACCTGCTCGGCGACCGGCTGCGGGCGCGGCTGCTGGAGAGCACCCGGGACTGGGAGAACCGGCGCGGCCGCCACCCCCGGCCGCCTCACCCCGCCCCGCCCGCCGGGGAACGCCGGATCGTCCGGACCTGCACGGCCGCCCGCGCCGTGCCCGACGAGGCGGCGGTGGACATGGACGAACTCGACTACGACTTCCTGCTGTTCACCGAGACCGCGACCGGCCAGGACAGCGTGATCTACCGCACCGGCGACGGCTACCGCCTCGCCCAGCTCGCCCCCCGTCCCGACCTGCCGGCGCCGACCTGCGCGGCGATCTCGGTCAGCCCGCTGCCCGCCCCCGCCTCACCGCCGGGCAGGCCCTCGACCGGCTGGAGCTGACCGGTTTCCCGTTCGTCTTCTTCGCCGACTCCGGCACCGGAGCGGGCTGCCTCCTGTACCGCCGCGACGACGGGGACTACGGCCTGGTGACCACCGCGCACGAGGACCGGCACGAAGGCTGAGGACCGGCGCCGCCCCCGGAACGGGGGCGGCGCCGACCTCTCGAAGACCCGTCACAGGACGGGCGCGCGGGCGGGGGCGATACGGCGGCCGGAGATGTGCTCGGCCTCGACCACGATGTAGTGGTCCCGGTCGCCCGGCGCCCACGTCGTCAGCGGCAGCTCCGCCAGCCGGGCCAGCTCGGCGGCGTCGGTCACCTCGCGGGCGTGCCCCACCGCCGTGACCGACCAGCCGGTACGCGGCCCGGCGTCGAAGTCGTCGGCCTCGAAGGCCACCACGGTCCGCCGGGTGGCCGCCGCCAGCTTCGACCCGGCCGCGGTGCGGATCACGATGGACCGCCCGTCGAGACAGAAGTTCACCGGCTGGACGGCGGGCAGGGCGCGATCGGTGAACACGATCCGCCCGATCGGCATCGAGGACAGCAGCAGGAAGCACTCCTCCTCGGAGAGCACCTGAAGTCCGGACGAGTCGAGCTGCATGGTCTCCAGGATCCCCGGTCCGCCGCCGCCCGCGGCAGGGACGAAAGTCCCCTCTTCCCCGGCGACCGGCCCGCGGGTGGCCGGATGTCCCGTCCGGGACCTTCGGCCCTTCAAGTGCGGACGTTCGCCCCGGTCAGCAGGCAGGCCGCGCTCCCTAGCCTGAGAACCGGCCCGCGGTCGCGGGTCTCACCCCTGGGACTGTGGAGGTCACAATGTTGTCCGCGGAATCCGCCGCCGTCGTCCGCGCCACGCTGCCCGTCGTGGGCGCCTCGCTCGACGCGATCACCGAGCGGTTCTACGCGACGATGTTCGCCGACCGGCCCGAGCTGCTGGACGGCCTGTTCAACCGCGGCAACCAGGCCAGCGGCGAGCAGCGCAAGGCGCTGGCGGCCTCCGTCGCCGCCTTCGCCACCATGCTCCTGGACCACCCCGACCAGCGGCCCGACCACCTGCTCGGGCGGATCGCGCACAAGCACACCGCGGTCGGCGTCACCGACGACCAGTACGTGATCGTGCACAAGTACCTGTTCGGCGCGATCGCCGAGGTGCTGGGCGAGGCCGTCACCCCGCAGGTCGCCGCCGCCTGGGACGAGGTGTACTGGCTGATGGCCGGCGCCCTGATCGCGATGGAGGCCCGCCTCTACGCCGAGGCCGGCGCCGTCGAGGGCCGCACGTGGCGGCGCTGGCGGGTCGCGGGCCGCCGCGAGGAGACGCCCGACGTCGTCTCCTTCCTGCTCACCCCGCTCGGCGAGGAGCCCCCGCCGCCCGCCCGCCCCGGCCAGTACGTCAGCGTCCAGGTCGAGATGCCCGACGGCGTGCGCCAGCTCCGCCAGTACACGCTGTCCAACGCCGGCGACGGCCTGCGCAGGATCACCGTCAAGCGCGTGGACGACGACCCCGCCGGCGAGGTGTCCACCCTGCTGCACGCCACCGTCCGCCAGGGCGACGAGCTCACCCTGTCGGCGCCCTTCGGCGACGTCACCCTGGACGACTCCGAGGCGCCGCTGGTGCTGGTGAGCGCCGGCATCGGCGGAACCCCCATGGTGGCCATGCTCGACCACCTCGCCGCCACCGGCGCCCGCCGCCGCGTCCTGGCCCTGCACGCCGACCGCTCGCCCGACCGGCACGCGCTGCGCGAGGACATGACCCGCCTGGCCCCCGAGCACGTCTTCTGGTACGAGCACGGCGCCCAGGCCCCCGACCGCGACGGCCTGATGGACCTCGGCGGCGTGCCGATCCCGCAGGGCGCGGTCGCCTACCTGTGCGGGCCGCTGCCGTTCATGCGCGAGGCGCGCGCCGCGCTGCTGAAGGCCGGCGTCGCGGCGCGCGACGTGCACTACGAGGTCTTCGGGCCCGACCTGTGGCTCGCCGCCGGCTGACCGCCCGCATGCCGATCACCCGCTGACCCACCTGCCGATCCACCGGCGATCCACGTGACCAGGAGTATGAGATGAGCGTTGTCCGAGGCGCGGCGAGGGCGCTTCTGGGCGCCGCCGGCGCCGCGATGGTGGCCGCCGGTCCCGTCATGGCCGCCCGGGGCGTCCAGGCGCGCGGCGAGATCCGCGGCGAGCTGCGCCGGCAGGCCATCAGCTTCCCCGGCAAGGGGCTGCCCGCCGAGCTCGCCGCCCACCAGGGCCGCGCCGTCCTGACCGGCCCGCAGGCCAGGGCCTACGCCCAGGTGATCGGCCGCAACGTGCTGACCGCCACCGGCGGCCGGACGTACGCGCAGGTCAGCGCCGAGCTGTTCGAGGCGGGCGGCGCGGACGCCGAGCTGGAGAGCCTGCGGCAGACCGCCTTCACCGGCCAGATGCTGCGCGCCTCCCTGCTCAACGCCTACCAGGCCTGGCAGCTCGGCAACCTGGCCATCGGCCTGGGCGGGCTGCTGACGCTCACCGGCGCCGCCCTGCTGACCTGCGGCGCCACCCTCGCCGCCGACCGGTGACGGGGACGGGAACCATGCGACCGGCGACGTCCGGAACCATCCAGCTGGAGGACTGTGTGCTGTCCATCGGCCATCACTTCACCGAGACCTTCCACGCCGAGCACCGCGAGGTCAGGGACCTGCTGCTCGCGCTGATCGACGCCTTCGGCACCGGCGACGCGGCGCGGGCCGGGAAACTCGTGGCTGCCCTGTCGGCGGCCGTCGGGCCGCACTTCCGCTACGAGGAGGAAGCCATGTACCCCGGCCTGAAGCCCGTCCTCGGCGCGCACTACGTGGACAAGCTGCTCAGCGACCACGACGACACGATCCGCAACATCCGCGAGCTGGCCGAGCTGGCCGACCTGGCCGCGCTCGACGGCCTGGGCGAGATCGACGAGAACCAGGCGGCCTGGGGCATCGCCCTGGCACGGGAGATCCTGCCGCACGTCAGCGACTGCGACGGCCTGTCGCTCATGGTCGAGACGCTGCCCGAGGACGACGTCGTGCACATCCTGGCCACCCGCGAGGTGGCCAGGGAGATCAACGCCGACGTGCTCACCTGGGCCGGCACGCTGCGGGCGCGGCGTGTCTGAGGCCGGGTTCCCCGTCCTGATCCAGGGCGGCATGGGCGTCGCGGTGTCCGGGTGGCGGCTGGCGCGCGCGGTCGCCCGTACCGGGCAGCTCGGCGTGGTGTCGGGCACCGCCCTCGACGTCGCCCTGGCCCGCCGCCTGCAGCGCGGCGACCCCGGCGGCGACCTGCGCCGGGCGCTGGCCTGCTTCCCGATCCCCGAGATCGCCGGACGGGTGCTCGGACGCTACTTCGTGCCCGGCGGGATCGCGCCCGGCACGCCGTACCGGCCGGTGCCCCGGCTCGGGCTGCGGCCCAGCCGGGCCCGCGACGAGCTGGCCGTGGTCGCCAACTTCGCCGAGGTCTTCCTGGCCAAGCAGGGCCACGACGGGCCGGTCGGCGTCAACTACCTGGAGAAGATCCAGCTCGCCACGCCCGCCGCCGCCTACGGCGCGATGCTGGCCGGCGTCGACTACGTGCTGATGGGCGCCGGCATCCCGGCGGAGATCCCGGCGCTGCTCGACGCCTTCGCCGCCCACCGCCCGGCCGAGCTCACCGTCGCCGTGGCCGAGGCCGGCGACGCCCGCCACACGGTCGGCCTCGACCCGGCGGCGCTGTGGCCCGCGCCCGCCGAGCCGCTACGGCGCCCCAAGCTGCTGGCGATCGTCTCCTCCCACGTGCTGGCCGCCTACCTGGCCCGCTCGCCGGTGACCAGGCCCGACGGGTTCGTCCTGGAGACGCCGGCGGCCGGCGGGCACAGCGCGCCGCCGCGCGGCCGGCTGGTGCTCGACGAGCGCGGCGAACCCGTCTACGGGCCGCGCGACGAGGCCGACACCGCCAAGGTCGCCGCGATCGGGCTGCCGTTCTGGCTGGCCGGCGGCTACGCCACCCCCGGCGGGGCGGCCGGCGCGCGGGCCACCGGCGCCGCCGGCATCCAGGTCGGGACGGCCTTCGCGCTGTGCCGGGAGTCGGGCCTAGACGACGGCCTGCGGCGGCGCATGCTGAGCCGGGCCCGCCGGGGCGCGCTGGAGGTGCGCAACGACCCCCGCGCCTCGCCCACCGGCTTCCCGTTCAAGGTCGCGAGCTTGCCCGGCACCCTGTCGGAGCCCGAGGTGTTCGACCGGCGTCCCCGGCTGTGCGACCTGGGCTACCTGCGCACCCCGTACGTCAGGCCCGGCGGCGCGATCGGCTACCGCTGCCCCGCCGAACCCGTGGACGCCTACGTCCGCAAGGGCCGGCCCGCCGAGGAGGCCGAGGGCCGCCAGTGCCTGTGCAACGGGCTGACCGCCGCCATCGGCCTGGGCCAGCACCGCGCCGACGGCTACCAGGAGCCCGCCCTGCTCACCCTGGGCCAGGACCTCGGCTTCCTGGACGGCCTGCCCGACGACCACTCGGCCGCCGACGTCGTGGACCACCTCCTGCGAGGAGCACCCGCATGACCGCACCACCCGGCGGGCGGCCGCTGCGCCGCGTCCGGCGCGACGTCGCCGCCAGCCCGTTCATCGTGATCTGGGAGGCCACCCGCGCCTGCCCGCTGGCCTGCCTGCACTGCCGCGCCGAAGCCGTGCCCGACCGGCACCCGGAGGAGCTGGCCACCGAGGAGGCGTACCGGCTCATCGGCCAGGTGGCGGACTTCGGCACGCCACCGCCGCTGTTCGTGATCACCGGCGGCGACCCGTTCGAGCGGCCCGACCTTCTCGACCTGGTCCGCCACGCCCGCGCCCGCGGCCTGGCCCCGGCCGTGTCCCCGTCGGCCACCCCCGCCCTCGACCCGGCCAACCTCGCCCGGCTGCGCGAGGCCGGGGCCGCCGCCGTCTCGCTCAGCCTCGACGGCGCGACCGCGCCCGTCCACGACGCCTTCCGCGGCTACGACGGCGTGTTCACCCGCACCCTGCGCGCCTGGCGGGCGGCCCGCGAAGCCGGGCTCAAGGTGCAGATCAACACCACCGTGACCCGCCACAACCTGGCGAGCCTGCCGGACATCGCCGCCCTGGTACGCCAGGAGGGCGCGCTGCTGTGGAGCGTGTTCTTCCTCGTGCCCACCGGCCGGGGCCGCGACCTGTCGGCCCTGACCCCGCAGGAGACCGAGGACGTGCTGCACTTCGTGCACGACGTCGGCACCGCGATCCCGGTCAAGACCACCGAGGCCCACCACTTCCGCCGGGTCGCCGTGCAACGGCTCGTCCTGGCCGGGCAGGGCGTGGACCACGCCGAGGCGCTCCGGCTCGGCCCGCTCTACCGCACCCTGCGGCGACGCGCCGAGCAGGCCGGGCTGATCGAGGAGCGGCGCACCCGCCGCCCGCCCGTCGACGTCAACGCCGGACGCGGGTTCGTCTTCGTCTCCCACACCGGGACCGTGCACCCCTCGGGCTTCCTCCCGCTGGACGCCGGGAACGTGCGCGACCGGCCCCTGACCGAGATCTACCGCTCCTCGCCGCTGTTCACCGCGCTGCGCGACCCCGACCGGCTGACCGGCCGGTGCGGCGCGTGCGAGTTCCGGACGATCTGCGGCGGCTCCCGCTCCCGCGCCTACGCTTGCTCAGGAGACGTCCTCGGCGAGGAGCCGTGGTGCTCCTACGAGCCCGGCAGCTTCCCCTACCAGAAGGAACTGGCCGCCCATGTATGAGCCGCCCGTGCATGACAGGAGAAGGGCCGGCGGGCTGGCCGCGCCCTACGACACGATGCTGGCCGCCTACGCCGCCGCGCTGGCCGGCTCGCCGCTGGCCGCCTCCAGCAAGGCCAGCTACCTGCGCCGCGTCGGCCGCTACCTGACCTGGGTCGCCGCCGCCTCGGCCGGCGGCCTGCTGGCGGGCGAGCCGCTGGCCGACACGACCGTGGCCGTCCGCACCGCCCACGCCTACCACGGTGAGCTGGACGGCCGCTACGCCGCCAGCACGATCAACAGCACCCTGGCCGCGCTGGAGGACTTCTACGCCCGGCTGCACCTCGGCGCGACCGGCATCCCCCGCCGGCCGGCGCCCGGCGACCGGGTGGGCGCGCGATGACCTGGTGGTCGGTGGTGCGCTTCCTGCACGTGCTCGGGGCCGCGCTGTGGGTCGGCGGCCAGCTCGCCGTCTCCCTCGTCCTGCTGCCCCTGGCCCGGCGCCTGCTGGACGACGAGCGCCGCGCCCAGGTGCTCGGCGCCGTCGGCCGCCGCTTCGGGCTGCTCACCGCCGCCCTGTTCCTGCCGCTCCAGCTCGCCACCGGCGTGGCCATCGCCTGGCACAAGGGCGTCACCTGGGCCTCGCTCGCCGAACCCGGCTACGGCCGCATCCTGGCCGCCAAACTCCTGCTGTTCTGCGCCGTCATGGCCGCCGCCGCCCTGCACGGCTGGGCCGCCGCCGGCGCCCGCCCCCGCCTGGCCCGCGCCATGGCCGTCAGCGCCCTGGTGGGGTCGATCGGCGTCGTGCTGCTGGCCGCCGCGCTGCCCGCCACCTGAGCATGGCCGATCGGAGGCGCGGAAAGGGACTTTGGTCCCTGACGGGAGCACCGCCGGCCGCGACATCGTGGAGACATGCCCGCAGTTACCGTCGTGCCGGGAGCCCCGCGATGACCGACGCCGGCGTCCCCGGCGCCCGCCCCTGGGACGGACCCTTCGCCTCACATGCCGGCGTGCGCCGGATCGTCGCCTCCGCCGTCGCGGCGCCCTCGGTGCACAACACCCAGCCCTGGCGCTTCCGCCGCCTCGACGACACCACCATGGAGCTGTACGCCGACCTCGACCGGCTGCTCGCCGTCACCGACCCCCTGGGGCGCGGGCTCGGCATCAGCTGCGGGGCCGCGCTGTTCAACCTGCGGCTGGCGGTCCGGATGACCGGGCACGACCCCGGCGTCCTGGCGCTGCCCGACCCGACCGGCCGGCCCGACCTGCTGGCGACCGTACGGGCCACGCCCGGCGGGCCGCCCACCCCGGACGAGCGGCTGCTGCACGACATGATCCCGCACCGGCGCACCAACCGCTTCCCCTTCGAGCGCCGCCCGCTGCCCAGGGACGTCCTGCTCGACCTGGTCAACGCCGCCCACGACGAGGACGCCACGCTGCTCCTCGTCAAGGGCGGGACGGCCAGGCGGGTGCTGGACATGGTGGCCCTGGCCGACGACACGCTGACGGCCGACGCCGCCTACCGGGCCGAGCTGGCCCGCTGGACCCGTCCCGGGGCGGCGGGCCCCGACGGCGTGCCCGCCCACGCCTTCGGCCCGCGCCCGCGCTCCGGCGAGCTGCCCATGCGCGGCTTCGGCGGCGGCGAGGTCGCCGACTTCGAGGCGGAGCCGCAGCTCGTCGCCCTGTTCACCCGGGGTGACGGCCCGCACGACTGGCTGCGCGCCGGGCAGGCCCTGCAACGCGTCCTGCTGACCGCCACCGCGCACGGCGTGGCTGCCTCGATGTTCAGCCAGCCGCTCGACCTGCGCCCACCGCAGCACCGCGGCGACCGGCCCGGACCGTTCGGGCACGTGCAGATGCTGATCAGGCTCGGGTACGGCCCGCCGGTCCCGCGCGTCCCCCGGCGCCCGGTGTACGAGGTGCTCGACCGGACGGCGGCGCGGCGTGCCTGAGCGGCGCGGCCCCCGAATCACCCGGCCTCGCCGGCCACGGACAGGAAGGTGCCCGGGATGCCGGTCGACATCCGTATAGAGAGCGGCAGGCCGATCGACCTGCCGCCGCCGCCGAGGCGGGCCCGCGCGTCCTGGCACCTGCGGGCGAACGCGATCGTCGTCGCCTGGCTGGCGCTGACCGTCGTGGCCGCCCTGGCGGGCGACGTGCTGCCGGCGCCGTCGTGGCTGCTGATCCACGTGTTCCTGCTCGGCGCGGTCAGCACGGCCGTGCTCATCTGGAGCGAGCACTTCACGGTGGCGCTGCTGCGCGTCCGCGGCCCGTCCGAGCGGGGGAGCCTGACCCGGCTGGCCCTGCTCAACACGGCCGCGGTCGCGGTGCTGGCCGGGGTGGCGTACGGGCCGTGGCACCTGGCGGCGGCCGGCGCGGCGCTGCTGACGGGCGTGGTGCTGTGGCACGCGGCCGTCCTGGTCCGGCTCGTCCGCGGCGCGCTGCCCGGCCGGTTCGGCCACGTCATCGGCTGGTACGTCACCGCCGCCTGCGCGCTCGCCGCCGGCGGCGTCCTCGGCGGGCTGATGGCCGCCCGGACCGTCCAGGGCACGCTCCACGAGCGCATGAGCGCCGCCCACTCCCAGGTGAACGTCTTCGGCTGGATCGGGCTCACCGTGCTCGGCACCCTGTTCACCCTGTGGCCGACGGTCCTGCGCACCCGCATGTCGGACCGGACCCGCCGGGCCTCGCGCGTGGGGTTGTGGCTGGCCGCGCCGGGACTGGCGGTGGCCGTCGCCGGGCTGCTGGCGGGCTGGCGGTGGGTGGCCCTGGCCGGGCTGGCGGCGTACGCGGCCGGCGGGCTGGCGGTGCTCGTCCCCCTCGGCGACGCGCTGCGGCGCAGGCGGCCGCACACCGGCGCGGCGTGGATGCTGGGAGCGGCGATCGTCTGGTTCGAGGTGGCGCTGGCCGCCGATCTGGTGGTGGTGGCCACCAGGCCGGCGCACCAGGTCGCCGCCGCGCTGGCCCCGCTGCTGCCGCTGGTGCTGGTCGGGTTCGTGGCGCAGGTGCTGCTCGGGTCGCTGCTGCACCTGCTGCCCGCGGTGCTGGGCGGCGGCCCGGCCCGGTTCAAGCAGAACGCGGCGCTGCTGGAGCGCGGCCGGCCGGCGCGGCTGGTGGCGCTCAACGTGGGGGTGCCGCTGCTGGTCCTGCCGGTGCCGCGGCCGGTCGTGCTGCTGGGATGGGCGTCGGTGCTGGCCGCCGCGCTGGCCTTCGTCGCCCTGGCGGCGACCGCCCTGACCCGCACCCGCCCGCCCGCCGCCTCCCCGCCCGCCGCCTTCCCGGCCGCCGGGGGCGGCGCGGGGTGGCGGCGGTCGCTGCCCGCCCTCGCCGGGGTGGTCGCCGGCTGCCTGCTGACGGCCGCCGCGGTCGTCGTCGCCACGTCCGGCGGGTCGGGACCGGCGGCGGTGACCGCTACCGGCTCCCGGACGGTCGAGGTGACGCTGTCCGGGATGCGGATCCGCCCCGCCGTGATCGAGGCCCCCGTGGGGACCGTGCTGACGTTGCGGGTCACCAACGCCGACGCCCAGCGGCACGACCTGCGCCTGGCGACCGGCGAACGCACCCCGATGCTGGCCCCCGGCCAGAGCGCGACGCTGCGCCTGGCGCCGCTGGGCGGGCCGGTGGACGGCTGGTGCACGGTCGCCGGGCACCGCGCCGCGGGCATGACCATGCGCCTGGCGCCGACCGGCTCCTCGGCGGCGGCATCCCGGCCCCGGGACGCCACCGGCCACACCGGTCACACGACGACGGAAGCCGCCCCCGCCGCGCCCGCCGTGCCAGGGGCGCTCGACCTGGCGGCGCCCATGTCGTCCGGCTGGCGACCCCACGACGCCACGCTCCGGCCCGCGCCCGGCGGCACCGAGCACCACGTCGAGATCCGCGCCGACGACCGGCTCGTCCAGGAGGTCGCGCCCGGGGTGCGGCAGCGCGTCTGGACGTTCAACGGCACCATGCCGGGCCCGGTGCTGCGCGGCAAGGTCGGGGACGTGTTCGTCGTGACGTTCGTCAACGCCGCCACCATGGGCCACGGCATCGACTTCCACGCCGGCGCCACCGCACCGGACGGGCCGATGCGCACGATCCAGCCGGGCGAGCGGCTGACCTACCGCTTCCGCGCCGACTACGCCGGGGCGTGGCTCTACCACTGCTCGACCATGCCGATGAGCCAGCACATCGCCAACGGCATGTACGGCGCCGTCGTCATCGACCCGCCGGACCTGCCCGAGGTCGACCGCGAGTACCTGCTGGTCCAGGGCGAGCTGTATCTCGGCGAGCCGGGCGGCGAGGCGCAGGTCGCCAAGATCCGGCAGGGCGCCCCGGACGGCTGGATGTTCAACGGCACCGCCGCCGGCTACGACCACGCCCCGCTGCCGGCCACGGCGGGGGAGCGGGTCCGCATCTGGGCGGTGGCCGCCGGCCCCAGCTCGGGCACGTCCCTGCACGTGGTGGGCGCGCCGTTCGACACGGTCTACAAGGAGGGCGCCTATCGGCTGCGCACCGCGGACGCGGGCGGCGCGCAGGCGCTCGACCTGGCCCCGGCGCAGGGCGGCTTCGCCGAACTGGTCTTCCCGGAGGCGGGCACGTACCCGATCGTGGACCACACGATGCGGCAGGCGGAGGCGGGCGCGCACGGCCTGTTCAAGGTCGGCGCCCCGCCGGAGGACTGACCCGCCGCCCGGCCGGTCAGCCGGTCGGCGCCGGGGACTGGCCGGGCGTGATGCGGTCCCAGGCGGCCAGCGGCAGCATGATGACGGCCGCGGGGAACAGGCCGTGCTCCTCGTGGTCGATGTGCCGGTGGAGGCGGTCGAGGGCGTCCAGCACGGCGGGCCAGTCGGGCGCGGCCGGGTCGATCGCGCCGAGGACGCCGTGGATGTCGGCGTGCTCGGCGCACAGCCGTTCCACCTCCTCGGCCAGCGACCCCTCGGCGCGCAGCTCGGCGAACAGCCCGCCCTCCTCGGTGTCGGTGTGCGGGACGAGCCGGGCCATCAGGTCCGCCAGCAGCGTGACGGCGTCACCGTGGCGCAGCTCCCCGACGGCGCGGCGCAGCGCCCCCGCGCACTCCTGGATGTCCCAATGCTCCTGGGACAGGCGGCCGATCAGTGGGAACTCCCGGCAGCCGCAGTAATTGCACATGGTCACGTCCTTGCAGCAGGGTCGCTTCTCGACGGCGGCGGCCGGGGCACGCGTACCGCTCCCCGGGCCGCCCCTTGCCTCCACCCTTTCCGCCGGGACGACGCGCCGGTCAGGGCCGAAAGTCCCTGATCGCCACCGACCTCCGTCGGAAAACCGCGTGACGGGCGGCGGCGTCGTCAGGGACGATCACGGCCATGGAGTACGGCGAACTGGTCACGCGGGCGTCGGCGGCGGCGATCGAGGGCTGGGACTTCGCCGCCCTTCACGGCCGGGTCGTCGAGGAGCCGCTGCCCTGGAGCTACGAGCGCCTCCTGCGCGACCGGCTGCCCGGCGCGGCCTCCCTGCTCGACATGGGGACCGGCGGCGGCGAGTTCCTGTCCGGCCTGGCGCCGCTGCCGCCGCGCACCGCCGCCACGGAGGGCCACCCGCCCAACCTGCCGCTCGCCCGCCGCCGCCTGGAGCCGCTCGGGGTCGAGGTGGCCGCGATCCGGGAGGACGACGTGCTGCCGTTCCCCGCCCAGGCGTTCGCCGTGGTGGCGAACCGGCACGAATCGTACGACCCGCGCGAGGTGCGCCGCGTGCTGGCCGACGACGGGGTCTTCGTCACCCAGCAGGTGGGCGGCCGCGACCTCGAAGAGGTCAACCTGGCCCTGGGCGCGCCGCCGCTCGCGTACCGCGGCTGGGACCTCGCACGTGCCGCCGCCGGGCTGGCCGGGGCGGGGCTCACCGTGACGTGGAGCGCGCAGGCGCGGGTGCGGACGACGTTCCACGATGTCGGGGCGCTCGTGCTGTTCCTGCGGATGGTGCCGTGGCAGGTCCCCGATTTCGACGCCGTCCGGTACGACCGCCGCCTGCGCGCCCTGCACGAGCGGATGGCGGGCGGCCGGCCGCTGACCGCCCACGCCCACCGCTTCGCCCTGCTGGCCCGCCGCTCACCCGGAGCGGGGGCGCGGGGGACGGTGACAGGGCGGCCCGTCCCGGCTGACTCGTAGGCGGCCTCGACCAGGGCGACCGCCGCCGCCGCGTCGTCGCCCGGCGCGTGGTTCGGGCCCATCCGACGATCGTCCCGGCCCGGATCCTGGTGGCCGGCGGCAGCCAGGGCCACGGCCTCCGCGCTGTTCTCCGTCGGCCTGATGGACCAGACGTGCCCGCCCTCGACGGTCTACGCCGCGTTCAACGCCTACGCCGGGCCCGCCGAGATCGTCGTGCACCCGTTCAACGGGCACGAGGGCGGCGCCTCCACCCGGCTGCGCGGCCAGCTCGCCTGGGCGGAGAAGGTCACCGCGGGCATCCCCCTGCCCTAGGTGGCGTCCGGTCTCACCTGCTCCACGCCTCGTGGACGGTGGTGATGGCCGAGGAGACGGGCCGGCCGCCGGGCCGCGTGACGGCCGGCCGGCCCGGCACGGGGACGCCGTCCACGGTGATCGAGGCGTGCTCGCACGGGATGATCTGCATCGACAGCCCGTGGCTGACGCCCAGCAGCGGGAAGTCGGCCATCGAGAACGGCCTGGCGTCCAGCGGCCCGGTGATGCTGACCGCCAGGCCGGCCGCGCTGGCGTGGGCGCCCGTGACGGGGTCCACGCGCAGGTCCACGGCGGCCTGCTGCACCCGCGCGACGGGCCAGGACGGCAGCGCGGCGGCCTCGTCGAAGTGCCGGACGAAGTGCTCCTCGATCCACGTCCCGAGCTCGGGGTCGTCGCTCACGACGCGCAGGCCGGCGGGCGTCCACACCACCATCACCGCGCCGGCGCCGTGCGTGGACCAGTCGACCTGCCACAGGGAGGCGTACCCGGTGGGGACGTCGCCGTCGTAGAGGGTGACGTACGGGTTGGCGCCGGCGAGCAGTGGCCGGCGGGTCACGTAGGCGCTCATCGGCGCGCCCTCACTGGTGCTGAGCATGAGCCGATCATGGACGCTCCCACCCCTCGATGGCCAGCCCGCCGCCGCTTCCCGCTCACCTGAGTAGGGCGGTACTCATGCCCTCCGGCCGCCGGCGGCGCACCCTGCAAGGGACGGAACGGCGGAAAGGAGCATGCGGTGCGCAAGGGCGTACATCTTCGACGGATCGGCCGCCGGGGGCTGCTGGCCGTGATCATGGTCGTGTCGGTCGCCGTGCCCCTGTGGTCGGCGGCGGCCCCGGCCTCCGGGGCCGTGGCGGCCCGCGGGCGAACGCTCGCCGAGCCCTGGTCCTACCTGTTCGAGATCCGCCGGCGCTTCCCCGCGCCGGAGAAATGCGTGGACGTCGACAACGGCTACACCTTCGACGGCGCCAACGTGAAGCAGTGGGAGTGCGTCAACGTCCCGCAGCAGCACTGGCAGTACCAGCGGGTGGCTCCCGGGAGCGAGTGGTTCTTCCTGCGCGCCCAGCACAGCGGCAAGTGCCTGGACGTCGACAACGGCTACACCTTCGACGGCGCGAACGTGAAGCAGTGGGAGTGCGTGAACGTCCCGCAGCAGATGTGGCGCTGGAAGTACGCCTACACCGACGCGTGGTGGAACACCTTCTACTTCCTGGAGAACCAGAAGAGCGGCAAGTGCCTCGACGTCGACCACGGCTGGACGCACAACGGCGCCAACATCCAGCAGTGGACCTGCGACGAGTACGCGGGCCAGCAGTTGTGGTACTTCCGGCCGGTGTGACCCGGCCGGACGGCGCCGGCCCGGCCCCCTCCGGGCCGGCGCCGCCTCACCGCGCGGCCGGGGCGATGTTGTGGTTGACGCGGAACAGCCGGTCCGGGTCGTACCGGGCCTTGAGCGCGGACAGCCGCCGGTGGTCCGCCTCGGAGTAGGCGCGCCTGACCCGGTCCGGGGTCGCGTCGTGGTCGAACATGAACCCCGGCAGCATGGCGCCGGTGTCCCAGCGCCGCAGCCGGTCCAGCACCTCGTCGGCGGCCGCGCGCGCCGTCTCGGCCTGGCCGGGCGGGGCCGGCAGCCGCATCCACAGCAGGAAGGCCGCGCCCTGAGTGCCGGCCGCGTGCGGGCGGGCGGGCGGCCGGTCCAGCGCCCCGCCCAGGTGACGCAGCTGGATGCCGGGGAACGGGCCCCGCGTCCGCGCGGGGTAGATGAACGAGGCCAGCTCCGCGGCGGCGTCGTCGTCCAGCTCGCGCAGCAGCGCGCTGCGCAGGTGCGCCGAGACCGGGTGACGGGGGTCCTGGTAGATCTCGGTGATCCGGGTGTACGGCATGGCCGCGCAGGTGTCCTTCTCCGGGCCGAGCTCGCGCAACGGCTGCACCAGCCGGGCGCCCCGCTCCTCGTCCCCGACGTACACCGTCCGGACCTGCACCATCGAGCGGCCGCGGAACTCCCGCGGCAACTGCGGCGCGTCGGGGAAACGCACCAGCGTCACGGAGGACGACATCTCCTCCGGCTGCTCCTTCGCCCAGGCCAGATAGGAGCGCAGGACGTGGGCGGTGTGCCCGGGGTCCTCGCCCGGGTAGTACAGCTCGCCGCCGTAGACCGTACGCAGCGGCAGCAGCTCGATCTCGGCCGCGACGACGACGCCGAAGTTGCCCTTGCCGCCGCGTACCGCCCAGAACAGGTCGGGCTCCGCGCCGGGCGAGACGGTCCGCAGCCGGCCGTCGGCGGTGACGACGTCGAGCGAGCGGACGCGGTCGGCGGCGAACCCGTACGTGCGGGCGGCCAGCGGGAGCCCGCCCCCGGTCAGGAAGCCCATCACCCCGACCTCGGCGGACGACCCGCACAGCGGCGCAAGCCCGTGGGGGGCCGCCGCGGCGACCACCTCGCCCCAGCGCAGGCCCGCGCCGATCCGCGCGGTGCCGGCGTCCGGGTCCACCGACAGCTCGCGCAGCTCGCCGGTGGCGATGAGGACGGCTCCGTCGGCGGGCAGCGACTTGCCGTGCCCGGTCGACTGCACCGAGACCGCGCGTCCCGTCCGGGCCGCGTACGTGACGGCGGTGACCACGTCGCCGGCGTCGGCGGCGACCACGACCACCGCGGGCCGGTGCTCGACCGTCAGCAGCCAGCCGGAGCAGGCGTCCGCGAAGCCCTCGTCGCCCGGCTGGAGCGTGCGGCCCCGGATCAGCGCGGCCAGTGCCGCCACGTCGTGCGGCAGGCCGGTCCGGACATCGGTCTCAGACATGTTGCACCTCACCTGATAGTTGGTTGGGCCAACGTTGGTTTGGCCAACAATACAGACAATCGTGGGTGGTGCCAATGACTTGTTAGATTGCCTCTGTGAACACCCCAGAGGGGAAGCTGCCGGAGCGGCTGCGCGCGCTGCCGAGCAGGCTGACCAACCACGCGGCGCTGACCGCCAACCGGATCGTGGACCAGGCGTTCGCCCAGGCCGAGGTCCGGCGCTACCACTACGCGCTGCTCGCCGCGCTGGAGGAGTACGGCCCCGCGAGCCAGGCGGCGCTCGGCCGGCGTACCGGCATCGACCGCAGCGACATGGTGGCGACCGTCAACGACCTGGCCGGGCGCGCCCTCGTCGAACGTGCGCCCGACCCGGGGGACCGCCGCCGCAACATCGTCACCATCACGGCGGAGGGCCGCCGCCGGCTGGCCGAGCTCGACCGCCTGCTGGCCCGCGCCCAGGACGAGTTCCTCGCCCCGCTGCCCCCCACCGACCGCGAGCGCCTGGTCGACCTGCTCACCCGGCTGGCCGACCACCACGGTGCGCCGGGCGGAAGAAGGCCACCGGGAGCAGAGTGACCAGGCACAGTCCGAAGGCCCACCAGAACGCGGTGCCGTAGGCGTGCGCCGGGCCCGCGCCCTGGCGCAGCCCGCTGTCCAGGACGGTCGTGAGGATGGCGGTGCCCAGCGAGCCGCCGAGCCGGTTGACGACGTTCAGCGCGCCGGCGGCGCCCGGCGTCTGCTCCCTGTCGACCGAGGCGTAGGCCGCGGCCATGGTGGGCGCGGAGACGCCGCCGATGCCCAGGCCGTACAGGACCAGGCAGAGGGTCAGCAGCCAGGTGTCCGGACGGGCGGGGGCCTGGGTGAAGGCGAGCAGCCCGGCCAGCGAGAGCACGAGCCCGCCGGTCACGACGGCGCGCGGGCCGTGGCGGTCGGCCAGCCGTCCGGCGGCGAACGAGCCGACGGCGGCCCCGAGCGCCTGCGGGGTGAGCAGCAGGCCCGTGGAGAGCGTGTCGGCGTGCCGGTCGTGCTGGAAGAACAGCGGCAGCAGGATCATGGAGCTGTAGAGCGAGGCCCCGAGCAGGAACAACGCCACGCAGGCCGCGGTGAAGCCGCCCCTGGCGAACAGCCGTACGTCGATCAGCGGCTGATGGCGGGTGCGCAGCGCGTGCACGAGGTAGCCCGCGACCAGCGCCAGCCCCACGCCGATCAGCACGGCCGGCGTCCACGCCCCCTCGCGCCCGCCCGCCGTGGTCAGCCCGTAGACCACCGCCGCCAGGCCGGGTGAGAGCAGCGCCAGGCCGAGGAGGTCGAGCCCGGGCGCGTTGTCGGGCCCGGCCTCGTCCCGGTTCAGGACGCGGGCCGCCACCGGCAGGACGAGCAGGCAGACGGGCAGGTTGAGGTAGAAGATCCAGCGCCAGTCGAGCTGCTGGACGACCAGGCCGCCCACGATCGGCCCGAGCACCGGGGCGAACATGACGGGGATCGTCAGCACGCTCATGGCCCGGCCGATCCTGGACGGCCCGGCCGCCTGGGCCAGGATCGCCTGGCCGACGGGGTTCATCAGCCCGCCGCCGACGGCCTGCACGAGCCGGAAGGCGATGAGGGCCGGCAGTGACCAGGCCAGGCCGCACAGGGCCGAACCGGCCGTGAAGACCGCCACGGCGGCCATCCACGTGCGCTTGGCCCCGAACCGCCGGCTCAGCCAGCCCGACAGGGGCATGACCACCGCGATCGCGAGCAGGTAGCCGGCCGCCACCCACTGCACGTCGGTCAGCGACGTGCGGAAGTGCGCCGCCATCGCGTCGGCCGCGATGCCCACGGCGGTGGCGTCGATGGTGGCCAGGATCGGGGCCGCGATCAGGACGATCCCCATGCGCAGCAGGTGCGGATCGAGCCGGTCGCGCGCGGCCCCGGCCGCAGAGGTGGTGGTCATCGAACACCCTTAGGATCGATTGACTAGGACGACTCCAAACACTAGGTCCGACCTATTCGCTAGGTCAAACCTAATGAACGCGCGGAAGGGCGGCAGCTCGTGACCGAACGATCCAAGGGCTTGCGGGAACGCCAGAAACACCAGACCCGGCAGCTCATCTCCGATGTCGCGACCGGCCTGTTCCTGGAGCGCGGCTACGACGACGTCACCATCGCCGACGTCGCGGCCGCCGCCGGCGTGGCCAAGATGACCGTCACCAACCACTTCCCGCTGAAGGAGGACCTCATCCTCGACCGGCACGAGGAGGTGGTCGACGGCCTGGCCGGGGCCGTGTCGCGGCGCGAGCCCGGCGAGTCGGCCCTGGAGGCCGCCCACCGCGACTACGACGAACGGCTGCGCCGCCGCGACGGCGCGATCCCCGACGCGGGCGCCGACTGGCAGCGGATGGTACGCGACACGCCGGTGCTGCGGGCCCGCCTGCGCCAGCTGCACGACCAGGCCGAGGCCAAGCTCGCCGCCCTCCTGGCCGAGGAGACCGGCGACCCCGGCCTCACGCCCCGCCTGGTGGCCGCCGCGCTCGCCGGGGTGGAGCGGCTGCTGTTCGACGAGGCCCAGCGCCGGGTCCTCGCGGGAGAGGAGTCCGAGCAGATCTTCGCGGCCCTCGCCCGCACCGCGCGGCAGGCCTACGACCTGCTGCGGCCCGCCATCGGCGACTACGCCCGCCGCGGCGCGGTCAGCGGTTGAGATAGGCGAGGACGGCCAGGACCCGGCGGTTGTCGTCCTCGGACTCGGGCAGCTGGAGCTTGCCGAAGATGCTGGAGATGTGCTTGTTGACCGCGCTGGCGGAGATCACGAGCTGGTGCGCGATCGCCGTGTTGGACCGCCCGGCGGCGATCAGGCTCAGCACCTCCCGCTCGCGCGGGCTCAGCTCGCCGGTGCGGCCACGCGCGTCGCCGCGGGTCAGCAGCTTGGCGATGACCTGCGCGTCCATCGCCGTGCCGCCCCGGCTCACCGAGGTGACCGCGTCGATGAACTGCCCGGTGTTGGCCACCCTGTCCTTCAGCAGGTAGCCGACCGCCCCCGCGCCGTCGGCCAGCAGCTCGCGGGCGTAGAGCTGCTCCACGTACTGCGACAGCACCAGCACCGGGAAGCCGGGCCGGTCGCGGCGCGCCTGGATCGCGGCCTGCAGCCCCTCGTCGGTGAACGACGGCGGCAGCCGCACGTCGACGACCGCCACGTCCGGCCGCTCCTCGGCCAGCGCCTTGCGCAGCGACGGCCCGTTGTCGACGGCGGCCACGACCGTGAAGCCGTGCTCGGTCAGCATGCGGACCAGCGCGTCCCGGATGAGGAACAGGTCCTCGGCGACGACTACTCGGACCTGATCGCGCACGGCACCTCCAGACGCACCCGGGTGGGCCCGCCGGGCGGGCTGTCGACGGCGATCGTCCCGTCGAAGACGGCCAGCCGGCTCTGGATGCCGCGCAGCCCGGTGCCGTCGGCCGGATCGACGCCGCCGCCGCCGTCGTCCACGACGTCGCAGCTCAGTATCCCGTGCCGGTAGCCCAGCGTGATCTGGACCGTCGCGGCGCCGGCGTGCTTGCTGGTGTTGGCGAGCAGCTCGTTGACGGCGAAGTAGACGGCCGACTCCACCGGCGGCGCGGGCCGTCCGGCCAGGTCGGTGGTGACCTCGACGTCGAGCAGGCAGTCCAGCGCCAGGGCCCGGATCGCGTCGGCGAGGCCGCGGTCGGCCAGGACCGGCGGATGGACGCCGCGTACCAGGTCGCGCAGCTCGTCCAGGGCCTTGGAGGAGGACTCTCGGGCCGTGGCCAGCAGGGCGCGGGCCGTCTCCGGGTCCTCGTCGAACAGCCGCTCGGCGTGGCCCAGGCCCATGCCCAGGGCGACCAGCCGGGCCTGCGCGCCGTCGTGCAGGTCGCGCTCGATCCTGCGCAGCTCGGCGGCCTGGGCGTCCACGCTGCCGGCGCGCGTCTCCACCAGCGTCTCGACCCGCTGCTCCAGCGCGGCCGTGCGCGACGGCCCGAGCAGCGCGCCGGCCCACCGGGCGCGCAGGCGCAGCAGCGCGGGGCCGATGTACAGGCCGAGCGCGATGAGCGCGAGCCCGACCGGGATCGCCGCCAGCGCGGCGGCCGTCGAGGTGACGTGGATGACGCCGTAGGCGTTCGCACCGCCGGCCCGCAGGTTGGCCCGCCACACGAACGGCTGCACCGCCACGCCGTACAGGCCGTAGAGCGGCATGCCGAGCGCCAGCGCGGACGCCCACGTGCCCATGAGCGGGTCGAGGACGCCCCACAGCACGTCCCGCCAGGTCGCCGGATCCTTCAGCAGCGCGGACGCGTCCGTCCCCGGGCCGTAGGGACGCTCGACGCGCACGCCGAGCCGGCCCGCCAGCCGCCGGGCCGCGCCGGCGACCGCGCACAGCAGCGACACCGCCGGCGGGAACACCCACCGGCCCAGGCCGGCCACCGCCGGCAGCGCGCTGATGACGACCAGGACGGCCGCGACGACGCCGGCCACCGACAGCCCGATCATGGCCAGCGCCAGCACCGGCGTCGCGAGTCTCGCCTTCACTCCTCGTCTCCCTGTCGTCCGCGTCTTCCCGTTCCGAGCCCGTGGCATCATCGCACCTTCCTCCGGATATCCCATGGTCAGCCCCGGTACGCGGCCCGCCGCAGCACGGCCAGCCCGGCCGGCCCGCCCGAGCTCCGGGTGAAGCGCTTGAGCCCGATGGAGAACAGCCACCCGGCCGGCGGGATCGACCACTCGCTGTTCGTGCCGAACAGTCCGAGCACGATCCCCGCCGCCGGCCAGGCGTATCTTCGACGGCCGCCGGCCAGGTGGGGGATTGCCGTGGTTGCGGTGTTTGCCATGCCCAGGAGCCTCGCCGATCGCGCGGCGGCCGCCATTGCGGCTGACTCTCGACTCTCCCTGTAGATATCTCCACCCCCGGGAGGCCGTCCGCCGGGAGGTCAGCTGCCGGGACGGGCCAGCCCCGCGGCGACGATGTCGATGAGCAGGTCGATGATCCCGGAGTGCAGGGCCGGGTCGCCGAGCCGCTCGGCGAACATCGGCACCAGCAGCACGCACTGCAGCACGCCGATGATGACGGCGGGCTCCGCGTCGACCAGCTCGCCCGCGGCCCGGCGGGCGGTGACGTACTCGGTGAGGGCGGCGGCCGGGCTGCCGGACATCGCGGCGACCCGTTCGGGGTCGAGCTTGCGGGCCACCGCCTGCATCTCCTCCGGATGGGTCATCAGCCGGCGCCACAGGGGGTTGACCGACAACTCCTCGACGGTGGCGTGCAGGAACCGGCGCAGCGCCTCGCGCGGGTCGTCGGCGCTCATCAGCGCGCCGTCGATGACCCGGCGCCGCACCTCACCGGTCTGGCGCAGCATCAGCTCCAGGTACAGCGCCTCCTTGGAGTCGAAGAAGACGTAGAAGCTGCTCTTGGCCACCCCCGTGGGGGCCATCAGCTCCTCCAGGGAGGTCTTGCGCAGCCCCTGGCCGGTGAACAGCTTCTCGCCGTTCGCCAGCAACAGGGCGGTGATGCGGGCCTTCTCCTCTGCGGTGAACGCGGGCGGCATCGGGGACAACCTTCCTGCACGACCAGTTATGCCGATCAGATGTTTTCACGAACCCGCGACGGCGGCGCGGCGCAGGCCCTCCTCGTAGATGGCCACGAAACGGTCGATCTGCCACAGCTGGGAGACGATGATGAGCGTCAGGCCGAAGACGGACGGCCACGGCTCGACGCGGACGAGCCCGTACGCCATGACGCCCAGGCCGACGGCGGCCATGGCGAGCAGCCGGCGGATCATCTGGCGGTGCGCCGCGGCGGCCGGCGAGTGGTCGGCGGCGTACAGCTTCTCGCCGTAGATGCCCTTCGAGGCCCAGCTGCGCGGCTCGTGGACCGGCCGGAACGCGTGGGGGTTGAGCCACATCCAGATCACGCCCGCCGCGATCGGGGCCAGGGCCCACCAGCCGAGCGCCTCGCGGAAGTAGATCGGCAGCAGGATGGGCGCCAGCCCGGCCATCCGGGTCCACACGCTCCACGGGTTGGCGTGCCGCTTCCATGCCTCGTCGTCGAGTCCGAACGTGGCCGCCGCGGCCTGGGTGAGCTTCATCGTCGCTCCTTGAGGGGGAACCGTCGGGACCTCCCCGGCGGTCTGGATCTATAAAACCAATTTGGAGTTTTGTTTTCAACGGGCGAACCCGGGGAGTGATAGAAAAACGATCATGACCAGAACGTTCCTGCGGCCCGACGACGTACGCGATCTGGTCGCCGAGCAGTTCGGCGCCGACCGGCGGCCGGCCGCGCTCGACCGGCTGACCGGCGGCAGCAAGAAGGGCGTCTACCGGCTCCGGCTGGACGACGCGACCAGCGTGATCCTCTACGTCTGGGCGGCCGGCGAGAACTACTGGCCGCCGTCCCCGGCGGTCGAGGACGCGGGCGCCACGACGCTGGAGGCCCTGATGGAACGCGACCCGGCCGCCGCCGCCGCCGGGCCGCTGGCCGCGCTCGGCGACGCCCTGCGCCGCATGCACGCCACCCTCGGCCCGTCCTACGGCAAGCTCGCCCACCTGGCCGACGGTCAGGCCCGGCCGTCCCGGCCCGCCGAGGACGTCATCATGGACCGCGCGCTCGCCCATCTCGCCGCCGTCGCCACCCGCGACGCCCGGATGGGCCGGGCGCACGACCGGATCGCCGCCCACGTACGCCGTCTGCGCGACGCGGTCGCCCCCCGCGAACGGTACGGGCTCGTGCACGGCGAACTCGGGCCGGACCACGTGCTCGTCACGCCCGCGGGCGAACCCGTCATGATCGACTTCGAGGGCCTGACCTACTTCGACGTCGAGTGGGAGCACGCCTGGCTGCACATGCGCTTCGAGGACGCCTACCCGGCGCTGCGACCGGTCGCCCTCGACCCCCACCGGCTGGAGCTCTACCGGTACGCGCAGGTGCTCTCGCTGATCGAGGGTCCGCTGCGCATCGCCGAGACCGACTTCCCCGACCGGCGCTGGATGCTGGACCTGGCCGAGTGGAACATCGCCAAGGCCCTCGCCGTCCTGTGACGCCGGTCCGTCCGGTCAGTCGTCGAGGGGGAGCGGGGGCAGCGGGAGCGGCAGCCCGGGAAGGCCGTCGATGCTGGTCGCCACGTGCTCCTTCTTGTGGAAGTACGCGTCGAGCGACTCGTCGTCCTCGCGGGCGAAGCGGGAGCCGTGCAGCGGGCGGTCGGCGTCGTAGGTCATGAACGGGACGGCGTACCCGCAGGTGTCGCGGATCAGCCGGGCGGTCACGACGATGATCGCGCGCAGGCCGTGCGGGGCCGGGTCGATGTCCGGGAAGTGCCGCAGCAGCCCGGCCCAGCGAGGGTCGTCGCGGAAGACCGGCTCGCCGTGGCCGTGCACGCGCACGATGTTCGGCGGGCCGTCGAAGGCGCACCACATCAGCGTGACGCGGCCGTTCTCGCGCAGGTGGGCGATGGTCTCGGCGTTGCTGCCGGCGAAGTCGAGGTAGGCCACGGTGTGGTCGTCCAGGACGGCGAACGAGCCCTTCAGGCCCTTGGGCGAGAGGTTGACCGTGCCGTCGCCGGCCAGGGGGCGGTCGCCGTGAAGAAGATGGGCTGTGACTCGATGAACGTGCGCAACCGGCCGTCGATCCGGTCGTAGGTCTTTCCCATGATCCGGATTATCCCCTTTCGCCGTTTCGCGTAGGGGCGGGGGCCGTCGTTGCCTCGGATGGCAGAATGCCCGGCATGATCGCGAACGAGAGCTCCGAACCGCGTCCTCTGCTCCGGCGTCCCGCCGAGGGCGAGCTCATCGACGTCGCCGGCGTCCGGCACTTCTTCCGGCTGACCGGGGAGCACACGGGGGACCGGTTCGCGTTCGAGGAGTTCACGCTGGACCCGGGCGTCGTCGGGGCGCGCCCGCACGTCCACCACGGCCACGACGAGTACTTCTACGTCCTCGACGGCGAGCTGACCCTGCACGACGGCGCGGGCGAGGTGACCGTCGGCCCCGGCCACCTGCTGGCGGCGACGCGCGGCACCCCGCACGGCTTCAGGAACGCCGGTGACGACACCGTGCGCGCGCTCTGCCTCTACACGCCCTCGGGCTACGAGGGGTACTTCCGCGAGGTGCACGCGGCCGTCGCCGCGGGCGCGCGGATCACCGACGAGCTGCTGGCGGAGTTCCGCTCCCGCTACCGCACCACCTCGCTCTGACCCGCCGCCTGACCTGCCGCGCCGACGGTCAGGACGCCGTCACGCGGGTGCGCAGCCGGCGCAGCATCCGGGCGTCGGCGAAGCCCACCTCGCGCGCGGCGACCTCGGCCGTCGCGCCGCGGCCGAGCAGGTGTCCGGCCCGCTCCAGCCGCAGCGCGGTCTGGTAGGCCAGCGGGGTGAGCCCGGTCGCCCGCCGGAACAGCCGGGTCACCGTGCGCTCGCTGCATCCCACGGCTTCGGCCAGCAGGCTCAGCGGCAGCCGTTCGGTGAACCTGGTCTCGATCAGGTCCTGGAGGCGGTGGACCGTCTCGTCCACGTGCGACCGCCGCCGCAGCAGCGGGCTGACCTGCTCCGCCGTGCCGTCGCGGTGGGCGTGCACGAGCATCGCGCGGGCCACCTGCCCCGCGGCGTACGGCCCGTGCCGGGTGGTCACCAGGTGCAGCGCCACGTCGATGCCGCTGGCCACGCCCGCCGAGGTGACGATCCGGTCGTCCTCGACGTACAGCGCGTCCCTGGCGACGCTCGCCCGCGGGTAGAGGCGGGCCAGCTCGTCCTGGACGGTGTGGTGGGTCGTGCACCGGCGGCCGTCGAGCAGCCCGGCCCGGCCCAGCGCGTCGGCCCCCGCGCACACGCTGGCCACCGTGCCGCCCGCCGCGTGGTGTTCGCGCAGCCGGCGCAACGTCTCGCCGCTCGCCGGCCGGGCCGGCCCCCGCCAGCCCGGCACGACGATCAGGTCGTCGGGCGTCAGGGACGGCCACGAGGTCCGCGCGTGCAGCGTCAGCCCCTGCACGCTGGCCACCTCGCGCTCCTCGGCGACGTAGTCGATGGTGTACGGCCGGCCGAGGTCGGCGGCGGTGGAGAACACCTGGGCCGGCCCGGCCACGTCGAGGAGGTGCACCCGCGGGATGAGCAGGAAGACGACTCGGGACATGACCAGCTCCTCTTCAGCTCCCGGTGAGCTCGTCCACGGTCCTGATCGTGGCGAAACGGCCCGACAGAGCGTATTCGGTACGGGCGAGGATCTCGTCCACGCCGAGCGTGCGCGGGTCCCGCACGAGCTCGTCGAAGGGGACGTCCTCGGGCGCGTCGCGGTGGGGGAGCGGCGTGGTGGCGGTGGCGTCGATGGCGAAGTCGACCTCGAAGCCCAGGTCGGAGGCCAGGCGCGCAGTGGTCTCGCAGCACTGCTCGGTCCGGATGCCGCAGACGGTCAGCCGCCTGACGCCGCGCCGGGTGAGGAACTGGTGGAGGTTGGTGGTGGTGAAGGCGTTGTGCGCCGACTTGGTGAGGACGGGCTCGTCCGGAAGGGGCTCCAGGCCGTCCATCAGCTGGACGAACCCGCGGGCCGGATCGAAGACCGAGCCCGAGCCGGGCCGCGACCCGAGCACCCACACGACCGCGTCCCCGGCCTGCCTGGCGGCCGCGGCCAGGCGGTTGACCTGCGGGACGATGTCCGGCCTGGAGGTGTGCCGCCAGTCGGGAAGCTGCAGGAAGGAGTTCTGGACGTCGATGACGACGAGGGCGCTGATCATGCCATTCAGGCTGGCCGGACGAGGGCCCCCGGCGGAAGGCACGACCTGGTCAGCGTGTGGACCGATCCAGTCGGCGCTCCCGTGCCGGGCCGATATTCCCCCAGCGTGACACCGTAATCCGCGGGCCCTCGCAAGGGCCGGTGCCGCCTGCCACCATGGAGGCGCCGACTGATCCGGACGATCTCTGGAGGGGGCGTGCCATGAGGTGGTGGGAGGGCGACGACGGACGCCATGAAGGCTGGGATGCCGCCGTCTTCCCGGACGGCCGGGTCTCCACCGGCCCGGCCGACGGCGGGGCGAGGGTGCACCCGATCGGCTCCGACGGCCGCATCGGCTACGGCCGCGGCGACGTCGTGGACGGCCGCACCGCGATCGGCTGGCGCGGCCACTGCGCCTGCGGATGGCAGGGGCCGCTGTGGGAACGCGTGGCCCAGATGCGCCACGACTTCGCGGCCCGGCGCATCTACGCGCTGAGCGAGTGCCTGCTGTCCGGCGCCGCCCCCGACGACGTGGCCGTCGCGATCCGCGCGGAGTGGGAGACCCACCTCGACCCGCCGAGCCTGGTCGCCGTCCGCCAGGCCGCCGAGGCCGTGCGCCGGGCCCAGGGCCACCTGGACGCCGCCGTGCGCGCGGCCCGCAAGGACGGCCGTTCCTGGACCCGGATCGGGGAGTCGGCCGGCGTCCGCCGGCAGTACGCCCAGGAACGGTGGGGGCCCTGACCGGCCGGCTCGCGGGGGCCGGGGATCAGGCCGCCGACCGGCGGTAGCGGCCGGGGGCGACGCCGAACTCGCGCTTGAAGGCGTTGCCGAAGGCGAACTCCGACCCGTACCCCACCTGCTCGGCCACCCGCGCCACCGGCGCGTCGGACTCGCGCAGCAGGCGGGCGGCGCTCATCAGCCGCCACCACGTCAGGTACGCCAGCGGCGGCTGCCCCACCAGCCCCGTGAAGCGGCGGGCGAAGCCGGCCCTGGACATGCCCGCGTGCGCGCCGAGCGACTCGACGGTCCAGCGGCGGGCCGGGTCGCGGTGGATCGCGTCGAGCGCGCGGCCGACGACGGGGTCGGCCAGCGCGGCGGCCCAGCCGGAGACCGTGCAGGGCTCGTCCTGGGTCTCGAAGTAGGCCCGCAGGACGTACAGCTGCAACATGTCGAGCAGGGACGACACGACGGTGTCGGTGCCGGGCCGCGGGCCGTCGATCTCGGCGGCCAGCAGCTCGACGGCGGCCCGCAGCTCCGGACGGCTGCCGAGCGTCGCGGGCAGGTGGATCACGCCGGGCAGCGAGCCCAGGATCGGGTGGGTCCGGTCGAGGTCGAGCCGGTAGCCGCAGGACAGGACCACCGTCTCGGCCCCCGTGCCGCCGAAGCCGGCCGACGCGAACAGCTCCGAGTGCGGCTCGCAGTCGGCCTCGGCCAGCGGGCGGGCGGGATCGTCGGCCAGCCCGAAGTCGTCGCCGTGCGGCAGGAACACCACGTCGCCCACGCTGAGCGGAACGGGCTCGCCGTCCGGCGGGATCAGCCAGCACGAGCCGCGCAGCACCACCTGGAAACCCGCCGACCCCGGCACCGAGCGGAACGCCACCCCCCAGGGCGCCCGCCAGGAGATGCGGGAGGAGGTGGGGCGCCCGCACCGCATGAAGGCCATCACGTCGCTCAGCACGTCCATGGGAGCTGAGTCTAAAGGCTGAGACGCTCGCGTATAAATGGTGGATAGCAGCGCATTCAGTATCTCAGCCGCTCTCCCTACGGTTGGTTTCCGTAACCGAACTGAGGGAGAGGGACATGCTCAAGGTAGGCATCATCCTCGGCAGCACCCGTCCTGGCCGCAACGGCGAGGCGGTGGCCCACTGGGTCCGCGATCTGGCGGCCAAGCGGGGCGACGCCGAGTACCAGCTCATCGACCTGAAGGACTACGACCTGGGCAACCTGGACGAACCCGAGCACCCCGCCATGGGCAACTACCGGCACGAGCACACCAGGCGCTGGTCGGCCACGGTGTCGGCGCTGGACGCGTTCGTGATCGTGACCCCGGAGTACAACAACTCCTACCCGGGCGCGCTCAAGAACGCCCTCGACTTCCTGTACGCGGAGTGGGCCGACAAGGCGGCGGGGTTCGTCGGTTACGGTGTGGACGGCGCGCCCCGGGCCATCGCCCACCTGCGGCACGTGCTGGGCCTGCTCAGGGTGGCCACCGTGGCCAACCAGGTCGGGCTGTCGATCCACACCGACTTCGCCGAGGGCTTCCGTCCCGCCGCCGCCCACGAGGACCGGCTGAACGCCGTCCTCGACCAGGTCCTCGCCTGGGGCTCGGCACTGCGCCCGCTGCGGGCGGCCTGACCGGCCTACGGCAGCCGTCCGGCGGTCGCACGGCGGGCGATGGGTAGATTGCGCAGAGTGGAAGATGAGGCGGTCAGCGGCATCCGGGTGCGCGGCGCGCGCGTGCACAACCTGCGGGACGTCGACGTGGCGATCCCGCGCGACGCGCTCGTGGCGTTCACGGGGGTCTCCGGGTCGGGCAAGTCGTCGCTGGCGTTCGGCACGATCTTCGCCGAGTCGCAGCACCGGTACCTGGAGTCGGTCGCGCCCTACGCGCGGCGGCTGCTGCAGCAACTGCCGATGCCCGACGTCGACGACATCACCGGCCTGCCGCCCGCGGTCGCGCTCGGCCAGCGGCGTTCCACGCCGTCCGCGCGGTCCACGGTCGGCACGCTGAGCCGGGTCTCCAACTCGCTGCGCATGCTGATGTCCCGCGCTGGCGCCTACCCGGCGGGCGCGCCGCGCCTGGACTCGGACGCGTTCTCGCCCAACACCGTCGCCGGCGCCTGCCCGCAGTGCCAGGGGCAGGGGGTGTTGCACGAGGTCACCGAGGAGTCGCTGGTGCCCGACCCGTCGCTGAGCATCGCGGAGGGCGCGATCGCCTCGTGGCCGGGCGCCTGGCAGGGCAAGAACCAGCGCGACATCCTGGCGACGCTCGGCTACGACATCCACGCGCCCTGGCGCAGCCTGCCGCGGGAGCAGCGCGACTGGATCCTGTTCACCGACGAGGAGCCGGTGGTCACCGTCCATCCCGTACGCGAGGCGGGCCGGATCCACCGCCCCTACCAGGGCAAGTACGCCAGCGCCCGGCGGCTGGTGCTCAAGGCGTACGCGTCCTCGGCCAGCGAGAAGAGCCGCCTGCGCGCCGAACGGTTCATGACCGCCCGCACCTGCCCGCTCTGCGGCGGGCGGCGGCTGCGTCCCGAGGCGCTGGCGGTCACGTACGCGGGCCGCACCGTCGTCGAGCTGGCCGCGATGCCGATGGGCGAACTGGCCGGCGTGCTCGGCCCGCACCGGGACGAACCAGGACCGGCGGGGGCGCTCACCCGCGACATCCTCGACCGCATCGACGTGCTGGACGAGCTGGGGCTGGGCTACCTGAGCGTCGCCCGGCCCGCGCCGACCCTGTCCAGCGGCGAGCTGCAGCGCATCCGGCTGGCCACCCAGCTGCGCGCCGGGCTGTTCGGCGTCGTGTACGTGCTGGACGAGCCCTCGGCCGGCCTGCACCCCGCCGACTCCGCCGCGCTGTCGGACCTCCTGCGCCGCCTGCGCGACACCGGCAACACCGTCTGCCTGGTCGAGCACGACATGGACGTCGTGCGCCAGGCCGACTGGGTGGTGGACGTCGGCCCCGGCGCGGGCGGCGACGGCGGGCGCGTCCTGTACAGCGGGCCGGTTCCCGGGCTGCGCGAGGTCGCCGGGTCGGTGACCCGCCGCTACCTGTTCCACACCGTCGTGCCGGAACGACCGGCGCACCGGCCGGCGGGCCGGCTGGAGCTGCGCGGGCTCACCCGCAACAACCTGCGGGACGTGGACGTCGACGTGGCGCTGGGCGTGTTCACCGCCGTCACCGGGGTGTCGGGGGCGGGCAAGAGCAGCCTGCTGGCGGCCGTCGCCGAGGCCGCCGCCGGGGAGCGGCGGGTGGTCTGGGTGAACCAGCAGCCCATCGGCCGTACCCCGCGCTCCAACCTGGCCACCTACACCGGCCTGTTCGACACGGTGCGCAAGCTGTTCGCCGCCACCGACGGCGCGCGTTCCCACGGCTACGGCCCGGCCCGGTTCTCCTTCAACGTGCCCGGCGGACGCTGCGAGACCTGCCAGGGCGAGGGCTACGTCGCGGTCGAGCTGCTGTTCCTGCCCACGACGTACGCGCCCTGCCCCGACTGCGGCGGCGCCCGCTACAACCCCGACACGCTGCGGGTGACCTACCGCGACCGCACGATCGCCCAGATCCTGGAGACGACGGTCGACGAGGCCACCGGCTTCTTCAGCGACGTCCCCGCCGTACGCCGCCCGCTGGAGACGCTGCACGAGGTCGGGCTCGGCTACCTGCGGCTCGGGCAGCCCGCCACCGCGCTGTCGGGCGGCGAGGCCCAGCGCATCAAGCTCGCCGCCGAGTTGCAGGGCCGCCGCGCCGAGTCCACGATCTACCTGCTCGACGAGCCGTCCACCGGCCTGCACCCGCACGACACCGACGTGCTCATGGACCGGCTGCACGACCTGGTCGGCGGCGGCGGCACGGTCGTGGTCGCCGAGCACGACATGCGGGTGGTGGCGACCGCCGACCACGTCATCGACCTCGGGCCGGGCGGCGGCTCGGCCGGCGGCACGGTGGTGGCCGCGGGCACGCCGGCCCAGGTCGCCGCCAGCCCGCGCAGCCGTACCGCGCCGCACCTGAAGGGCCTGCTGTGATGCGCCGCGCGTTGTACCTGCCGCCGTTCGGGGAGCTGGCCGATCCGCGGGTGCTCGCCGACCTGGCCGCCCGCGCCGAGGACGCCGGGTTCGACGGCGTCTTCCTGTGGGACCACGTCGTGCGCCCGCTGAGCCCCGGGCTGGCCGTCTGCGACGCCTGGATCGCCCTGGCCGCGATCGCCGCCGCCACCGAGCGCATCCGGATCGGCACCAGGGTCACGCCGCTGTCGCGGCGCAGGCCGTACGAGGTGGCCAGGCAGGCCGCCGCCCTCGACCACCTCAGCGGCGGGCGGATGGTGCTCGGCGTCGGGCTGGGTTCGGACAACGGCGGGGAGCTGAGCAGGCTCGGGGAGACCGGCGGCCCGCGCGTCCGGGCGGAGATGCTCGACGAGGGCCTCGACGTCATCTGCCGGCTCTGGACCGGCCTGCCCGTCCGCCACCGGGGCCGCCACTACCGCATCGACGACCTGGCGTTCCAGCCGCAGCCCGTGCAGCGGCCGCGGATCCCCGTCTGGGTCGCCGCCCAGTCGGTCAAGCAGGGCCCGCTCCGCCGCGCCGCCCGCTTCGACGGTCTCTGTCCCGAGACCACCCCGATCGGGCTGCGGGAGATGCTGGCCGTCGTCGCCGAGCACCGGGGCGGGCTCGAGGGCTTCGAGGTCGCGGTCGGAGTGCCGCCGGGGGTGCATCCCGGCCCGTACGAGGACGCGGGCGCGACCTGGTGGCTCACCGAGTTTCCCGAGGTCAGCAGCGTCGAGCAGGTGATGGCGGCGATGATCTGAGGCGTTTGGGCGGTGGCGGCGGCAGGGTAGGCCAGTCATCGCCTGCCCGAGGTGCACCGACACCCGGCCGGCGGCCCGCGCGAGTGAGGAGCGAGCTGATGCGTCCGACCGGGCATCCCGAGAGCGGCGGCCTGCGCAGCCAGGCCTGGTGGGACAACGCCGGCAATCCGGAGATGACGGCTCTCTACCTCGAACGTTTCCTCAACTTCGGGCTGACCCCGAAGGAGCTCCAGTCCGGCCGGCCGATCATCGGCATCGCCCAGACGGGCAGCGACCTCGTGCCCTGCAACCGCCACCACCTCGCCTTGGCCGACCGGGTCAGGGACGGCATCCGCGACGGCGGCGGCATCCCGCTGGAGTTCCCCGTCCATCCGCTGCAGGAGACCGGCAAACGCCCGACCGCCGCCCTCGACCGCAACCTCGCCTACCTCGGGCTGGTCGAGGTGCTCTACGGATATCCGCTCGACGGTGTCGTCCTGACGACGGGCTGCGACAAGACCACGCCCGCGTGCCTGGCCGCGGCGGCGACGGTGAACCTCCCGGCGATCGTCCTGTCCGGCGGGCCGATGCTCAACGGCTACCACCAGGGCAGGCGCATGGCCGCGTCGGGGTCGGGGCTGGTGATCTGGCAGTCGAAGCGGCTGCTGGCCACCGGCGAGATCGACTACGACGAGTTCATGGCGCGCGTGGCCGCCTCCGCGCCCAGCATCGGCCACTGCAACACCATGGGCACCGCCCTGTCGATGAACAGCCTGGCCGAGGCGCTCGGCATGTCGCTGCCGTGCTGCGCGGCGATCCCGGCGCCCTACCGCCGCCGGGCGCAGATGGCCTACGACACGGGCCTGCGGGCGGTGCAGCTGGTACACGAGGACCTCACCCCGCGCAAGATCATGACCATGCGGGCCTTCGAGAACGCGATCGTCGTCGCCTCGGCCATCGCCGCCTCCACCAACGTGCCCATCCACGTCAACGCCATCGCCCGGCACGCCGGGGTGCCGCTGACGATCCACGACTGGCAGCGCGTCGGAGCCGACGTCCCGGTGCTGGCCGACGTCGCCCCCGCCGGCGAGTTCCTGGGGGAGGACTTCTACCGCGCGGGCGGCGTGCCCGCCGTCATGCGGTCGCTGCTGGCGGCCGGGCGGCTGCACGGCGAGGCCATGACCGTCTCCGGCCGTACCGTGGCCGAGAACCTGGCCGACGCCCCGCCCGCCGACCCTGAGGTCATCCGCCCCTACGACGACCCGCTCGCCGCGCGTGGCGGGCTGCTCATCATGACGGGCAACCTGTTCGACTCCGCGGTCATGAAGACCTCGGTACTCGGCGAGGAGTTCCGCACGGCCCGCGACTACCGCGCGATCGTCTTCGAGGGGCCCGAGGACTACCACGCCCGCATCCAGGATCCGGAGCTCGGCGTGGACGAGAGCTGCATCCTCGTCATCCGCTACACCGGGCCGATCGGCTACCCGGGGTCGGCCGAGGTGGTGAACATGGAGGTGCCGTCCGCGCTGTTGCGGCTGGGCGTCACCACGGTGCCCACGCTCGGCGACGGCCGCCAGAGCGGCACCTCCGACGCGCCGTCCATCCTCAACGCCAGCCCCGAGGCCGCCGCCGGGGGCAACCTCGCCATCCTGCGCACCGGCGACCTCGTGCGCGTCGACGTGGACAACGCGCGCGTCGACGTGCTGCTCACGGAGGAGGAGATCGCCGACCGGTGGGCCCGCCACACGCCGCCGGCGCTGGAGAACCAGACGCCGTGGCAGGAGATCTACCGCGCCACGGTCGGGCAGCTCGACGGCGGGGGATGCCTGGAGCTGGCCCTGTCGTACCAGGACCTCGTACACACCAAGGGGATTCCCCGTGACTCGCACTGACGCCAGAGGCACCATCATGATCGCCGACTCCGACTTCGGCGACGTGGACATCGAACGCGCGATCGTCGAGAGCGCCGGGTTCGAGCTCCGCGCCGAGCAGTGCAAGAGCGAGGACGAGGTGATCGAGAAGGGCCGGGACGCCGACGGCGTCCTGACCCAGTACGCCCGGATCGGCTCCCGAGCCGTCGACGCCCTCACCCGCTGCCGGGTGATCGCCCGCTACGGCACGGGCGTGGACATCGTCGACGTCGAGGCCGCGACCAGGCGCGGCATCCAGGTCACCAACGCGCCGAACGAGTGGTGCGCCGAGGAGGTCGCCGACCACGCCGTCGCGCTCTGGCTGGCCGCCGCCCGCAAGATCTGCGAGTACGACCGCGCCACCCGGCGCGGCGTGTGGCGCTGGCAGACCGGCGAGCCGATCCGGCGGCTGCGGGGGCGGGTGTTCGGGCTGCTGTCCTTCGGCGCCATCGCCCAGCTCATCGCCGCCCGCGCGCGGCCCTTCGGCGTCGAGGTCTGGGCGCACGACCCCTTCATGGACGACGCCGAGCTCCTGCCGCACCACGTGCGGCCGGTGTCGTTCGACGAGCTCGTGGCGGGCGCCGACTACCTGGTGATCCAGGCGCCGCTCACCTCGGGGACGCACCACGCCTTCGACCGCACGACGCTGCGCAGGATGAAGCCGGGCGCGGTCCTCGTCAACACCGCGCGCGGCCCGATCGTGCAGGACGAGGCGCTCTACCAGGCGATCGCCGAGGGGTGGATCGCCGGCGCGGCCCTGGACGACCTGGAGGAGGAGCCGGCCAAGCAGCGTGACTGGCGTCCGGACAACCCGCTGTTCACGCTGCCCGGCGTGATCGTCACCCCGCACGCCGCCTACTACTCCGAGCAGGCGGTCGAGACGGTGCGGCGGTTCGCCGCGGAGGAGGCCGTACGGGTGCTGACCGGGCAGGCGCCCCGCAGCCCCGTGAACGACGTGACGGCCCGGCCCTGACGGGCGGTCGTGTGGTCCCGGCGCCGTAGCCGCGCGGGGACGTACGACGGCGGGAGTAGCGCCGACCGTCTCCGGCCGTACGACGACGGCGGCGGGCGCGGGCGGCGAGGATCGGGACGGCAGCCACCCCCACTCACTCAAGGACGCTTCATGGGCATCACCTGCGAGCGCGACCTCGCCGACTTCCTGACCACCTACACCCGGGACATGGCCGTCTCCGCCGAGGAGCCCGCCACGATCATCGACCGCTACTTCGTGCCGGACTTCGAGTACTGCAACGACGGGCTGGTGATCGACCGGCAGCGCATGATCGACCATGTCCGCCCCGTCCGGCGGAACGTCGACACAGAGGCGATGGCCGCCGGCGACCGGGCCGGTGTCGAGATCCACGAGACGCTGGTCTCGGGCGACCGGATCGCCGCCCGCTGGACCCTGCGCACCAAGCTGCGCAAGGGCAGGACCTTCGCGGCGGAGATCTTCATGTTCGGGCGCCTGGCCCCGGACGGCCGCATCCGCCGGATCGACCAGACCACCAGGCAACTGGACGAAGCCGGGTAGCCGCGGATCCGGACGCGGTTCAGTCCTTCCGGCGGCCGGCCCGCCATTCCGGGGCGAGCACGGACCAGACCTCGACGTCGTGCCGTACGCCCCGGAGGGGTAGCTCTCGCGCAGGACGCCGTCCTTGCTCATCCCGAGCCGCCGGGCCACGGCGATGCTGGCGGTGTTGCCCGCCGCGGCCTGCCACTCCACGCGGTGGATGCCGCGTTCCTCGACGGCCCAGTCGATGATCACGCGGACGGCCCTGGTCACCAGGCCCCTGCCCGCCGCCGACGGCTCCAGCCAGCAGCCCGCCTCGGCGGTGCCGTGCCGGACGTCCATCGTCCGGAACAGCACGCCGCCGACCAGCCTGCCGCCGGCCCAGATGCCGTAGATCCGACCGGTGTCGGCCGCGGCCTTGTCCGCGTACGCCTGCAGCACCGACCTGGCGGACCCCACGTCGGTGACGAGGTCGGGCAGGGAGATGAACCGGCCGATGAACTCGCGTCCGCGGTCCATGTGGCTCAGGAACTCCTCGGCCCGCCAGGGCTCCAGCGGACGCAGCTCCGCGCCGTCATCGCCCAGGGAGATCGCGAACATTACTGCCTTTCCGTCCCAAATTCACCCGTCTTGCGGGGAAATCCTCTCACCGGCAGTCCGCGGCGTTGATCCCGGCGGGACGGGCACGGCCTGCAGGTAGGTCAGCACCGCCATGACGCGCCGGTTGTGGTCGTCGGACGGAGGAAGGCCGAGCTTGGCGAAGATGTTGTTCGTGTGCTTGCCGACCGCCTTGTCGGTGACCTGGAAGTGCGCGGCGATGGCCAGGTTGGACAGGCCCTCCGCCATGAGCGTCAGCACCTCACGCTCGCGGGGCGTCAGCGCGGCCAGCGGTTCGTCCCGGTCGCGGCGGGTCAGCAACTGGGCGACGACCTCCGGGTCCATCGCGGTGCCGCCCGCGGCGACCTGGCGCACCGCGTCGACGAACCGGTCGACGTCGCCCACCCGGTCCTTCAGCAGGTAACCGACCCCGCCGGAGCGGTCGGACAACAACTCCCTGGCGTACAGCTGCTCCACGTACTGCGACAGGATCAGCACGGGCAGCCCCGGCACCCGGGCGCGTGCCTCCAGCGCGGCGCGCAGGCCCTCGTCGGTGAAGCCGGGCGGCAGCCGCACGTCGATCACGGACACGTCAGGACGGTGCCGGACCAGCGCCGCCAGCAGCATGGGCCCGTTGTCCACCGCCTCCACGACGGTGCAGCCGTGCGCCGACAGCAGGCGGACCAGCCCGTCCCGCAGCAGCGCGAGATCTTCGGCTATGACAACGCGCACGGGACCTCCATGGTCAGTTCGGTCGGGCCGCCGGGAAGGCTGCTGACGGTGAGCGAGCCGTCGAAGGCCGACAGCCGCTCCTCGATGCCGCGCACGCCGGTGCCCCGGTCGCGCCGGACCGGGCCCCGGCCGTCGTCGCCCACGGTCAGCCGGAGCACGCCGGCCGTGTGCCGCAGCCGCACCCAGGCACGGGAGGCGCCGCTGTGCTTGGCCACGTTGGTCAGCGCCTCGGCCGCGGCGAAGTACACGGCGGACTCCACCGGCGGCTGCGGGCGGCCGGGCAGGTCGATGTCGATCTCGACCGGCATCGGGCAGAGCAGCGCGGACGCCTCGATGGCGCCGGACAGGCCGCGATCGGTCAGCACGGGGGGATGGATGCCGCGCACCAGGTCGCGCAGGTCGCTCAGCGCCTGGCCGGCGATCTCCCGCGCCTCGTCGATCATCCGCAGGGTCTCGTCCGGGTCGCCGGAGCCGCGGGCCAGCCCCAGGTGCATGCGGATGGCGATCAGCTTGGCCTGCGCGCCGTCGTGCAGGTCGCGTTCGATGCGGCGCAGCTCGGCCGCGCGCGCGTCGACCAGCGCGGCCCGGGACACGGTCAGCTCCCGGATCCGCGTGTCCGGCGTGGGCCGGGCGTCCAGCAGCCGCCGCGCCAGCCGCGCCTGGCCGGTACGGAACAGCGGGACGGCCATGAGGACCACCACGGCGATGGCCACGGTGGACATGCTCAGGGCGAACGTGTTGAGCAGGCTCGTCTCGGCCGGCCGCAGCCGGAGGAAGACGTAGTCCAGGGCGGACAACATCGCCCACACCGCCACCACGGGGGCGGGCCCGGTGACGCCGTGCACGGCCAGCCAGGCCAGCTCCCGCCACCTGCCCGGATCGCCGGAGCCGTCCACGGCGCTGTTCCCGTCGCTGTTCCTGTCGCCGTTCGCGTCGCCGTCCAGGCCGAGCGTCCGGCCCGCCCAGCGGCGCTGGAACCCGGCCAGGCGGCGGGCGGCCCCGAGCAGCCGGCCGAGCGGCGCCCGCCCGAGACCGGCCACCGGCACCAGGACGGCACAGACCGGCACCAGGACGAGCAGCGCCAGCGCGGCCACGCCGGTGACGGCGTTCAGCGCCAGGCCGGTCACCGCGTTCAGCGCGTACGCCGCCAGGCCGGTCACCGCCCGCCACGCCGGCCCGCCGGGCCGGGGTCGTCTCCCCATCACAGATGCAGTCTGCCCGGTCGGCGAGGAGAAGGCGGTGGGGCCGGCCCCACCACCCGGGGTGGCGTTCTCCCACCCCGCCGGTGGGCGCGCCCCCATGGAGGCCGAGGCCGCGGCCCGCGAGGCTCGACGAGACCAGCCGACGAGGGGGAGACGTGATCGAGGTAAGAGGACTGACCATGCGCTACGGCCGCACACTCGCCGTGGACGACCTGAGCTTCACCGTGAGACCGGGCCTGGTGACCGGATTCCTGGGCCCGAACGGCGCCGGGAAGTCCACGACCATGCGGGCGGTGCTCGGGCTGGAGGTGCCCGCCGCCGGCGCGGCGCTGGTGGACGGGCGCCCCTACGCGTCGCTGCGCCGGCCCATGCACACGCTGGGGGCGCTGCTCGACGCCGGAGCGGTGCACGGCGGCCGCACGGCCCGCGCCCATCTCGGCTGCCTGGCACGCAGCAACGGCATCGGCCCGCGGCGGGTGGCCGCGGTCCTCGGCCAGGTCGGGCTGGAGGACGTCGCGGACCGGCGGATCGGCGGGTTCTCCCTCGGCATGAAGCAGCGGCTGGGCATCGCGGCGGCGCTGCTGGGCGATCCCAAGGCGCTGATGTTCGACGAGCCGCTGAACGGGCTGGACCCCGAGGGCATCCGCTGGATCCGCGACCTGCTGCGCTCGCTCGCCGCCCAGGACCGCGCCGTCCTGCTGTCCAGCCACCTGATGAACGAGCTGGCGCTCACCGCGGACCACGTCGTCGTCGTCGGACGCGGCCGACTGATCGCCGACACGACCACGGACGCCCTCGCCGCCCGTTTCCAGCGCGACGTCCTGGTGCGCGCGACACAGCCGGAACGGCTGACGGAGATCCTGCGCGCGCACGGCGCGACCGTCACCGCCCAGCCCGCGGACCCGCCCGCGGACGACCCGCCCGGGACCGGCGGCCTGTCCGTACGGGGGCTGGACGTTGCCGGGATCGGCGACCTGGCGCTGCGGGCCGGGATCGCGCTGCGGGAGCTGACCCCGCGCAGCGCGTCGCTGGAGGAGGCGTTCCTGGAGCTCACCGAGGACAGCGTCGAGTACGGCGCCCGCCCCGTCACCGCGGAGGCGGCCCGATGACGGCCCGGACGACGGACGCCGTCGCCGCCGAGTGGCTCAAGCTGCGCTCCCTGCGCTCGAACGCCTACCTGCTGGCCGTCTCCCTGCTCGCCGTGCTGGCCTGCGCCGGGGTGGCGTACCTGATGGCACGGGGGTTCGACCACCAGACGGCCGAGGAGCGGCTGCGCTTCACCGGCACCGGCAACGGCCTGGGCACCGGACTGCCGGTCGCCTACTTCGTGTTCGGCACGCTGGGCGCCCTCACCATCACCTCCGAGTACGCCACCGGGATGATCAGGACGAGCCTGGTGGCGGTGCCGCGGCGGCAGCTGTTCCTGTTCGCCAAGGTCCCCGGACTGGCCGCCGTCACCCTGGTCGCCGGTCAGCTGCTGGCGTTCGCCATGCACCTGGCCGCCCAGGCCGTGCTCGGCGAGCGCGCCGGTCAGGTGCTGCTCGACGGGCAGACCCTGGGCACACCGCTCTCCGACCCCGGGGTGCTCACCTCGGTGGTGGCCGCCGGGCTGTCCATGGCGGCCGCGGCGCTGATCGGGCTGGGGGTGGGCGCGGCGCTGCGGTCCACCCCCGGGAGCCTGGTCGCACTTGTCATGATCTTCCTGGTGCTCCCGGTCGTCGCCCAGGCCCTGCCGTCGCCGCTGCGGGCGCGGGCCGGGTCGTACATGATCGAGAACCTGCCCGCCCAGATCGCCGGGGTGGGCGGCGGCCTGCTGCCCCCGGCGGCGGCGGCCGCGCTGCTCCTGGCCTACCTCGCCGCCGCGCTGACGGCGGGCGCGGCGGTCACCGCGTCGAAGGGGGGCAAGGGCAGGGTCCTGGCCGTGGGCGCCGCCGCGACGCTCCTGACGGGCCTGGTGGCGGTGCCCGCCGCCGGCGACTCGACGCACGCCGGACCGTCCGCGCCGGTCTGGCGGCCGTGCGCGGACAAGGACGCACCCCGGGACATGCGGTGCGCCTCCGTCCAGGTGCCCGTCGACTGGAGCAGGCCGGGCGGACGGAAGATCGTCGTCCCGCTCGGCCTCCTGCCCGCCTCCGGCAGCCGACGCCGGATCGGCACGGTCTTCTCCGTCCCCGGTGGCCCCGGCGCGTCGGGCATCGACGACCTGAAGCAGTTCCAGGGGAAGTTCGCGGCGTTGCGTGACCGCTTCGACGTGGTCAGCTTCGCCCCGCGCAACACGGTCAAGCCCGGCGGCGCACTGCCGTACGAGTGCCTGGCCACCGGCCCGTGGATCACCCTGCCGCGCGACCGCGCCGAGTACGCCGCTCTCGCCCGGACGAACCGGGAACACGCGCAGCGGTGCCGCGCCGCCGACCCGGGGCTCTTCGACCACATGGACTCGGCCTCCGTCGCCCGGGACATCGAGGCGGTCCGCGTCGCCCTGGGCGAGGACCGGCTGAGCTTCCTCGCCAACTCCTACGGCGGACGCCCCGCGGCGGCCTACGCCCGCCTGTTCCCCTCCCGCGTCCGCGCCATGGTCATGGACGGCGCCGCCGGCCACGCCGAGGACACCACGGCCGGCGAGCCCCGCATGTACGCGCGGGCCGAGCGGCAGCTGCGGCGCTTCGCCGCCTGGTGCCGCACGGCCACGGCCTGCGCCCTGCACGGCCGGGACGCGGGCGAGGTGTGGCGCGGCCTGGTGACCGGCGCGGACCGCTCACCGGTGCCGGTGCGGAACGATCCGTCCGGGGCCGCCTACACCGGGTTCGACCTGAAGGTCGCCGCCGCCCCCAGCTTCACCTCACCGGGCCAGGAACCCGACGTGCCGCGCTGGGTGCAGCTCGCCGCCGCGATCGACAAGGCCGCCGACGGCGACGCCTCGGGGTTCGCCGACTACGTGCGGCAGGCGTCGGGCAGCCCGAAGGTTCCCTCGCTCGCCGGGCAGAACATGACCCAGTGCCTGGACGGCGCGGGATACGGCAGCTACGCCGCCTACCGCGAGGCGCTCCGCAGGGCGCAGGAGCTGTCGCCGGACTTCGCCGGGCAGCGGGCGTGGTGGCCGCTGGCCTGTGCCGGCTGGCCGGCGCCGGTCACCAATCCGCCGGCGCCGCTGCCCGTCCGCGGCCTGACGCCGTTCCTGGGGGTCGGCAGCTGGACGGACCACGACGAGGTGGCGGAGGTCATCCGCCCCGTGCCGGGCTCGTCCAGCGTCCGGTACGAGGGGCACGGCCACATGCTCTACCTCTACGGCAGGACCGGCTGCGTCACCGCCCACGTCAACCGCTACCTGACGAGCCTGCGGCTCCCGCCGCCCGGCACCACCTGCCAGGCCACCGGATGACCGCCGGCCTCACCAGGTCACGGGGAGCTCGTACACCCCGTACACCTGGCCGTCGTGCTTGAAGGGGATCTTCTCGAACTCGGTGGCCAGGGCGAGGGTGGGGACGCGCCTGTAGAGCGTGCCGTAGGCGACCTGCAGCTCCAGCCGGGCCAGGGGCTGGCCCAGGCACTGGTGGACGCCGAAGCCGAAGGCCACGTGCCGGCGGGCGTCGCGGCGCACGTCCAGCTCGTCCGGGGCGGGGAAGATCTCGGGGTCGCGGTTGCCGATGTCGTTGGCCACGATGATGCCCTCGCCCGCGCGGATGATCTGGCCGCCGACCTCGATGTCCTCCTTGGCCACCCGGCGGCGTCCGCCGTGGGTGATGTTCAGGTAGCGCAGCAGCTCCTCCACCGCGCCCGCGATCAGCGCCGGGTCGTCGCTCCCGCGCAGCAGGGCGAGCTGGCCGGGATGGCGGAGCAGCGCGAGGGTGCCGAGGGCGATCATGTTGGCGGTGGTCTCGTGGCCGGCCACCAGCAGCAGCACGCCCATCTGGGCCGCCTCCTGCCTGGTCAGCTCGCCCGCCGTGACCCGGGCGGCCACCTGGGACAGCAGGTCGTCGCCGGGGCGGACGAGCTTGTCGCCGACCAGCCCGTCCAGGTACTGCCTCAGACGCCCGCCCGCGGCCGTCCGGTCCTCGACCGACACGTCCCGCCTGACGATGATCTGGCTGTTGTCCTGGAAGAAGCCGTGGTCGGCGTACGGGACGCCGAGCAGCTCGCAGATCACCAGCGACGGCACCGGCAGCGCGAACGCCTCCACCAGGTCCACCGGTCTCGGCCCGGCCAGCAGGTCGTCGATGAGGCGGTCGACGATGCGCTGCACGGCCGGGCGCATGGTCTCGACCCGTTTGACGGTGAACGCCCCCTGCACCATGCGGCGCAGCCGGTGGTGCTCGGGGTCGTCCATGAAGACGAAGCTGATCGTGTTGTCGGGCCGGTCGGGCGCCGTGATCGGCAGCGGGTAGCCGGGCCGGGTGACGTCGGAGCTGACCTGCGGATGGCTGAGCACCGCCTTCTGCTCGGCGTAGCCGGTGACCAGCCACACGGTGCCGCCGTCGCGCAGCCGTGCCCGGGTCAGCGGCGTGTCCTGCCGGAGCGCCTGCAGGGCCGGCGGCGGGTCGAACGGGCACGCCGCCGCCCTGACACCGGGGAACTCGGGCAATGCGCCGGACATGTCCTGATCCGGGATGGCCGACATGACGGTGTTCCTTCCGCTCGTCGGGGCACGACGGCGCTCATCGACTTCCGGCCTGACGCACCAGCGCTCTCCTCGGTCATGTCCAGTAACCGACGCGCGCTCCCGTAAGTCAAGCGACTGCCTGGACGGCCTCCATGGCCCGGTGCGCTGGACGGCACCACCCCGCTATGCGAATATGTGTTCGATTAGCGAAGATCGTGGCGGCGGCCCTGCTCGTCACCCAGACGCCCGCCGCCGCGACCGCCGCGACCGTCTCCGACCTCGGCGTCGCCGGGGAGGGCGGCGACGTGGTGGCGCGCAACAGGAAGGTCTTCGTCGCCGCCGGCGACCGGATCGTGGTCACCTCCACCGACGGCAAGGTCGTCGGCACGATCCCCGGCCTGTCCGGCGCCGTCGCCCTGGCCTCGCCGGAGGACGGCAAGAGGGTGTACGCGGCGCTGCGCGACTCGAACGAAGTGATCGAGATCGACAGCACCACGCTCGCCGTCATCAGGCGCATCGACCTCGCCGCCTACCCGTGTCCGTCGAGCCTGGCGCAGGAGTACGACCGGCTGTGGATCGGGTTCGGGTGCGGCGGAGCGGGCGGGGGAGGCGTCCTCGGCCTCGTCACGTCGGCGGCGACGCCTGTGCTCGTCCGGGTCGGACCGGCCACGACCCGCGCTCCGCTCGTCGCCGTCGCCGGGAACACGCTGGTGGCCGGGGAGTCCGGGGTCAGCCCCGCCACGGTCGAGGTGTACGACATCGGCACCACGCCCCCGACGTCGCGCGGGAAGATCACCGGGGACGCGAACGGGCTGCCGGCCCTGCGGGACCTCGCACTCGCCGAGCACGGGGCGACGGCGCTGTCGGCGCTGGACGACACCCGCCGGTTCGACGCCTGGGACACGACGGCCCTGACGCGGGGCCGCGCCTACGACCGCAACGGATTCGGCGACCAGGGGATCCCCGCCACCGTCGGGGCCAGCCCGGACGACGCCTACGTCGTGGGCGGCTGGAACTCCCCGGCGGGCGACGCGGCCGAGCTCGTGGTGTACGACGCGACCACCGCGGAGGTCATCTACACGGCCGCCCACCAGGGGAAGGCCGTGGTGGCGGGCAGCGTCGAGTTCTACGGCACGGTCACCTTCGCGGTCCTGAAGGAGCCCGGCACCGGCCGCATGCACCTCTGGCGGCTGCCGCCCTCGCCCTACCACTCCTCCACGCTCACCCTGACCGCTCCCGCCAAGGTGACCGCGCTCAAGGAGTCGGCCTTCACCGGACGGCTCACGCTGAGCAGCGGGCTGCCGCCCGGCGTGCAGACGCTCGAGCTGTACCGCTGGCTCCCCGACGGCACCTCCAGGCCGTTCACGGAGGTCACCACGGCGGCGGACGGGACCTACCGGTTCACCGACGCGCCGCCGTCCACCGGGGCGCTCAAGTACCAGCTGTACTGGCCGGGCAACTCATGGTTCCGGGGGAGCGGCTCCTCGGCGACCGTCACGGCGGGCCTGTACGAGCCGACGCTCACCGTGACCGGACCGGCGACGGGCGACGTCGGCACGCGCCTGGCGTTCAGCGGCACCTTCGGCGCCGACGGCATCACCTTCCCGCGGACGATCATGACCGTCTCGCTGCGGGTCGTCGGCCCGGACGGCACCGTCACCTCGAGGAACGTGGCGAAGCCGGTCCCCGCCGCCGACGGGTCGTTCAGCTTCGCCGACACGCCGACCACGGCCGGTGAACACACCTACACCGTCAACCTGGTGGGCAACTCGACCGTGGAGTCGGCGCGCACCACCCACGTGGTCACCGTCCACCAGGCGCCCGCGTGACGTCCTGAAGCGGGCGGACGGCCGGGCCGCTTCAGCCGGCTTCCAGCACGAAGAACAGGAAGCTCAGGAACCGCGCGCCGGTGATCTCGCGGAGCTCCTCGGGGAACAGCTCGCGGGCCTCCGGCGCGTACGGCGGTTCGCTGATGACGCTGATGCGGAAGCCCGCCGTGGTGAAGGCCTCGGTCATCGCGTGCAGCGGCCGGTCCCAGAAGCTGAGCCGGCCGGTCTGCCCGCCCATGGTCCATTCCTCGACCCGGTTGCGGATCCCGAAGTAACCGGGCCTCTCCCCGGCCTTGTGCTGCGTGAGGGTGATGGCGAAGGGGTGATCGACCGAGACGAGGAGCCGGCCGCCGGGCCGCAGCACGCGGCGCAGTTCGGCCAGCGCCGGCCCCCAGTCCTTCAGGTAGTGCAGCACCAGCGACGCGATGACGTCGTCGAAGGTGTCGTCGGGGAAGGGCAGCGGGCCGGCCAGGTCGGCGACCCGCAGGTCCGCGTCGGCGCCCAGCCTCCGCCGGGCCATCTCCAGCATCCCGGCGCTCGCGTCGAAGCCGGTGACGACGGCGCCTCGATCGCGCAGCTCGGCGAACAGGGGGCCCGAGCCGCAGCCGGCGTCGAGGATGCGCCGGCCGGTCACCTCCCCGGCGAGCTCCAGCATCGCGGGCCGCTCGTAGTACGCGTTCACGAGGCTGGTCTCGTTCTCGGCCGTGTAACCTTCGGCGATCGCGTCGTAGGCGTTGCTCTCGGGTGAGTCCGCGACGCGGTTCTCGGGCATGGTCGTCATATGGGCCATTTTGGCCCGCCTGTCACAAGGTGCGCAGAGATTCGGCCCTTTGCCGTGGCCGAGCGCACGTCCGCGGGGCCTGGCTAGTCTCCCGCCTTGTCGAGCAGCAGACCGGCCGCCCGGGCGAGCACCTGCGCCCGGGTGCGGCCACCGTGGTCGGCGGCCAGGAAGTGTTCGCCGATCGCCACGCAGAAGGCGAGCAGGCTGCGTGCCTCGACCTCCTCGGGGTCGGAGCAGAAGCTGCCGATCATCTCGCGCAGCAGCGCCATGCGCCGGTTGTCCACCCGCCGCAGGCGTTCGGCGACCGCCTCGTCGCGCCTGGCCCAGTTGCGGACGGCGAGGTCGATGGGCAGCAGGCGGTCGTCGGAGAAGGTGAGCACGCCCGCGCGCCTGATCTTGGTCTTCGGGTCGCCGCCCTCGCGTTCGACGCGCTCGATCACCTCGTCGGTGCTCTCCCGCTCCCAGGTGTCCAGCATCGCATTGAGCAGCGCCTCCCGGTCGGCGAAGTATCCATAGAACCCGCCCTTGGTGACGCCGAGCCGCTTGGCCAGCGCCTCCACGCGCACCGCGTCGGGGCCGCCGGCGGCCAGCGCCCGCAACCCCTCCTCGATCCACCCCTCACGTGTCGTACGGACCGCGCCCACAGTGTGTGCCACCTCACTCGGAATACATATATACGCCACCGTATAACCGTGGTTAACCTCAGTATATACGGCAGCGTATAGATCTGGAGGGATCATGAGGCTGGCGAACGCCGCCCACACCGGCCGGCCCTGGCGCATCCACGACATCGCCGCGGGTTTCGAGCTGGAGGACGTCTGGCTGATCCGCACCCCCGGCGCCGGACGGGAGGACTTCTCCGCCGTGCTCGCCGCGCTGCGCGACTCCAGCGGCGGTCCCTTGCCGCTGCGGCTGCTGCTCGCGGCGCGCTGGAAGCTGGGCGCCCTGCTCGGCTGGGACAGGCCGTCGGCGGGCGTCGGAAGGCGCGTCCCGTCGTTGTGCGACCGCCTGCCCGCCGACCTGCGCCGGGCCCCGCGCGGCTCCGACGCCGGCCTGGCGCCCTTCTCCCCGGTCTACGCGCTGGACGACGAATGCGCGCTGGAGCTGGCGAACCGCACCGTGCACGCGGTGATGCACCTGGCGTGGGCGCCGGCCGCCGGCGGCGGGCGCGAGCTCCGCATGGCGGTCCTCGTGCGCCCCAACGGCCTGCTGGGACGGTGCTACATGGCCGCCATCACGCCGTTCCGGCGGACCCTCGTCCTGCCGGCCTTCGTCCGGCGGCTGGAGCGCGCCTGGCGGGAGCGCGGCACGGGCGTCCTGGAGTCCGCCGTCGGGACGGGCGACCTCCCGCCGTCCGCCCGCGCGCTGAGCTCCTTGCCCGTCATTGACTACGCCGACCACTTCGCCCTCGCCACGGACGCCCTCGCCACGGACGCCGCGGATGCCGGGGCGACGGCGGAGCGGTGGGCGCGGGCGATGTTCGGCGACGTGCCCAGCGCGGCGGAACAGTTCATCTGGCGGGGTCTCCTGGGGCTCCGGCTCGTCCCCGGCCGATCGCCCGCCACCGTGGCCGGGTGGCGGATCACGGCACGTGGTGACGACTGGATCCGGCTGGAGACCGCGTCCTGGTTCCTGACCGCCAACCTCGTCGTACGGGCGGCGGACGGCCGGGTGTCGCTGACCACCCTCCTGCGCTACGACCGGCGCCTCGGGCGCGTCGTGTGGCCGCCCCTGTCGGCGATCCATCGCCGGCTGGCCCCCGGGGTGCTCCGCGACGCCGCCGCGAGGATGACCCGCGGCGGCGTCCGGTAGCGCCCGGTCAGGCCGCCGGAGCCGCACCCTGACCGGGGACGGCGGGGTCAGCCGCGCCTGGCGGACGGCCAGCCGTGCCCCCAGCCGCCCTGGACCATGGTCTGGAACGCCCACCCGTCCTCGGTGCGCACCAGCAGGTCGGCGTAGTGCATGCGGTGCTCCTCGCCCTCGATCGTCATCGTCGCCTCGGTCTCCACGACCACCAGGTTCCGGCTGACGAAGCGCGGGGTGCGCGTCGAGCGCAGGTCGAGCCCGGCGGTGCCGCCGCCCATGGCCTGCTTCATGCCCTCGACGTACTCGGCCCGCGTCCACTGGCGGACGCTCGCGTGGCCGTCGGGCACGTCGGTGGCCACGTTCATCGGGAAGACCGCCAGGTCGGCGAGCCGCTCGATCGCGCCCTCCTCGGCCAGCGCGTCGTAGGCGGCGAACCAGTCGTCGATGTTCTTCAATTCCTCGGCGCTCGGCTGGTACATGCTGCTCCTCCCCAAGTCGTACAACGTACCGTACAGTATACGGAAACTAGTCGCGCACCGATGTTCAAGCCTCGCCCCGACCGGTTCGGACAGGATGAGACGCGACCAGCCGGCCAGGAAAGGACGACGATGACGCAACAGCCGCACGGGCCCACGTTCGAGATCCTCCACCGCGGTCCCCGGACCACGGTGAGCATCAGGACGACGGTCGCGATCGCCCGCCTGGCGGAGGCTCAGGGTGAGGGGTTCGCGGAACTGTGGAAGTACACCCAGGAGTCCGGCGTGAGAGTGGATGGACAGCCTTTCGTCAGGTACCACACCTTCACCGACGGCGAGACGGACGTGGAGGTCGGCGTGCCCGTGGCCGGACGTCCGGTCAGCGCGGGACGTGTCGCCGCCGCCGAACTGCCGGGCGGCACGGCCGTCGCCACCTGGCACCTCGGATCGCACGACAGTCTGGGCGAGACCTACGCCCTGCTGGACGCATGGCTGAAGGAGCACGACCGCGAGCCCGACGGCGGGGCGTGGGAGATCTACCACTGGTTCGACCTCGACACGCAGCCCGATCCGGCGAGCTGGCCGGCCCCCGAGACCTGGCGCACCCAGCTGATCCAGCCGATTCGCTGACGCCGGTCGTCCGCCGCCGGAGCCCCACCGCCGGCGTCGCGCTCCGCAGGCGATCGCGCGACCGGCCCAGGTGTTGCCGAATCGCGATGATCTCGACGCCGGTGAGGGCGATCGGGCGGCGAGTCTGGATGTCATGTGGCGACAGGAGCTCGGCAAGGATCCAGGCTTGGGCGTGTCCGTCCATGACATGCGCAGTGGAGGGCAGGTCAAGGGCTGGTCGCCGTGGGCTCCGGACGTCGGCCACGCCGTGGTGCTGATGCGGATGGGCGGCTTCCGCCGGCACGCGTCGGGGCAGGACTCCTTCCTCGACGCGGCCGGCGGCTACGTGACCAGCGAGGGGCTGGAGGAACGCTTCGCCTATCCGTCGGCGGGCGAGATCCGCTACACCTGGATCGCGTTGACCCCCGACGCCTACGACGAGCACGTCGCGGGCGTCCAGGGCGCCCCGGGCTGGATGCTGGCGATCACCGCCCTGCTCGACCTGCGCCATCGCGAGCTGCTGTCCGCCTGCAGGAAGGGCGCCGACCGCCTGGAGGTGGGTGAACGGGTGCAGAGCCTGCTGGCGGCCCTCCCGCCCCGGACCGAGCGGCCCGGCCCCGGCATGCCGCCCACGACGCGGGTGATCCACCGCCGCATGACCGTCGCCGTGCAGGAAGCGCTCTCCTGCGGTCATCTCAACGACGGAGTCGAGGACCTGGCGCGGCTGGTCGGCGCCTCGCCCAAGCATGTCGGCCGGATCTTCCGCCACGTCACCGGGCGCACGATCAGCGAGTACCGCAACGAGCTGAGGGTGCGGGCCGTGCTGGAGCACCTGGCCGACGGCGGCGCCCAGCTCGCCGAGCTGGCCACCATGTACGGCTTCGCCGACCACGCGCACCTGACCCGGACGGTCCGCAAGCATCTCGCCGAGACGCCCAGCGCCCTGCGCGCCCGCCTCGACCCCGGCGAACTCTGATCGTCAGGTGACCCGCCGGCCACCCCGTCCAGTGGCTATTGTGATCACCGTCATACAGGGCAAGAGGGCGGATGGTCATGACATCGGCGCAGCCTGGTCACCTGGTCGGCGGACGTTACCGGCTGGTCGCCCTTCTTGGCGCCGGCGGGTTCGGGCAGGTCTGGCGCGCCCACGACCAGGTCCTGGACGTCGCGGTGGCGATCAAGGAACTGCGGCTGCCGCCCGGCCTGCCGCAGGCGGAGCAGGACAGGCGGCTGGAGCGCACCGCGCGCGAGGCGCGCAACGCCGTCCGGCTGCGGGCGCACGAGAACGTCGTCGCCGTCCACGACGTCGTCCAGGACGGGCTGCCCTGGATCGTGATGGAGCTGGTCGAGGGCCGGTCACTGCAGGAGCACCTCGACACGCACGGGCCGTTGCCGGTGGACCGCGTCGCACAGCTGGCCGCCGGGCTGCTGGCGGCGCTCGGCGCGGCGCACCGGGCCGGGATCGTGCACCGCGACGTCAAACCGGCCAACGTCATGCTCGCCACGGACGGCAAGGTGCTGCTCACCGACTTCGGCATCGCCGTCCACACCGCCGACACCGCCCTGACGACCGCCGGGATGCTCGTCGGCTCACCCGAGTACACGGCCCCCGAACGGCTGCGCGGCGCCGACGGGCTCCCGGCCGGTGACCTGTTCTCCCTCGGCGTGACCCTCTACCAGGCCGTCGAGGGCGTCTCGCCGTTCCGCCGCGACACCCAGCCGGCGACGCTGACCGCCGTCCTGCTGGAGGAGCCCCCGCCGCCACGTCGGGCCGGCCGGCTCACGCCGCTCATCACCCGGCTGCTCGACAAGGAGCCGCACGGCCGGCCGACCGCCGAGGAGGCGCCGGCCCTGCTCGGCGGGCAGCAGCCGGGCCGGGTCGACGCCGGGGACCGCACCAAGGTCCTGCCGCCCGCCGAGGTCCCCCGGCGGGGGTGGCAGCGCAGGGCTGTCACGGTGATGACGGCGGCCGTCGCCGTACTGGCGGTGCTCGGTCTCACGAAGGTGCTCGGCCTCGTCGAAGCCGGCGACCCCTGGCATTACATGAGCTCGCTGGCGACGGGACACCGTTGGGGCGCCGCCCTCGCCGCCGTCCTCGTCGTCGACGCCGGCCTGGCCGGCCTGCTGTGCGCCCGGGTCGCCCGGTTCCTGGCGCCGGTCACCGGTACGACCGTCGCGGTCGCCGGAGGAGCCGCGGGGTTCCTCGCCGGGGCCGCAGCCGTGGCGCTCGCCTTCGACGGCATCGCCGTGTTCCTGGCCATGGCCGGCGTCGAGCGTGGCGACCGGATCTGGGTGATCCCGTTGATCGTGATCACGTCCGTCCTGGTGCTCACGGCCGGTTGGGCCTGGGAGTCGAGGCGCCGGACGCACCCGTCGTAGGGGCGCCCGCCGGTCAGCGGGGCCGGCTGAGGGCGGCCTCGGCCAGATCCGTCCACTTCTCGGCCGAGGAGTGCGGCACGACCACCCAGTCCTTGACCACCCTGCCCTTTCCCGAGGGATCGAACAGGCACGCCCCGGCCAGCTCCAGCGCGGCCGCGTGCTCAGAGGTGTCCCTGACCAGCCGGAACACCATCGCGCCGTCACGCTGCAGGCTGGCGAACACCTTGCCCGCCTGATCCTTGAGCGCCGGCCTCCCCATCATCCTGGAGACCTGCACCCCCAGGTCGGCCAGCTCGGCGCCGACCTGAAGGAAATCCTCTTCCGCGCTCATCGTCAGTCGGCCCCAGACTCCATGGCGGCGCAGGCCGAGCGGCTCGGCTCCCGCACTCCGGCAGAAACGGCGATCAGGTTAGCAGGATCATGCCGAACCGGGAGAACTCGCGCCCCCGGGCCGCGTCCGGCGCTCTTCCCCTGACGCAGGGTCAATGTCCCAGCATGGGGGCATGACCTCTCCCACCAGTACGAACCGCCCGCCGTCCGGCGAGCTGACGGCCCACCACGACGGCCTCGCGATCCCGCTGTCCCGCGGCGGACGGGGACGCCCGCTGGTGTTGTGCCCCGGGCTGAACTCGACCCAGGCCGACCTGCGCGAGCTGATCGGGCTGTTGCGGCGCGACCACGACGTGGTGACCTTCGACCTGCGCGGCCACGGCCGCACCCCGGCCGCGGACCGGTACTCCTTCGAGGCGTTCCTCGGCGACCTGGACGCCGTGATGGCCCGGGTGGGCCGGCTCGGCCTCGACGAGGCCCCCGTGCTCGTGGGGTACTCGCTGGGGGCCGACCTGGCCGTGCACCACGCCGCCGGGCATCCCGGGAGCGTCGCCGGGCTCGTGCTGATCGACGGGGCGAACCCGGTGCCCGAGCCGTTCCTCACCGAGGACGTCCTGCCGGAGTTCCGCGCGATGTGGGAGCAGCTGGCGGCGCAGCAGCTGAGCCGGCGCGGCACCCCGCGCCAGGTGCTGCTCACCGCGCGGCAGATCCTCGACCTGAACGTCGAGATCGACGTGGTCCGGTCCGGGATCCTGTCCCGGTACGGCATGATCGACCGGCCGATCAGCATGATCATGTCCACCTCGATGGCGGGCGAGGGCGGCGAGCCGGCCGCGCGGTTCAACCGGAACTGGCGGGCCGGGATCGAGCGGCTCGTCCGGCGGCAGCCGCGCATCGCCACGACCTGGCTCGACGCCGACCACGGGCTGGTCTTCACGCACGCCCCCGAGATCGCCCGGATCATCCGGACGGCGGCTTCTTGACGACCCCTGGAAGGCTGGACCCATGCTGACGATCGGCGAACTGGCCTCGTACGCGGGGGTGACCGTGCGGGCGGTGCGGCACTACCACGCCAAGGGGCTGCTGCCGGAGCCCGGGCGCGACCGCCACGGCTACCGCAGGTACGACGCCGCCGCCGTGGTCGAGCTGATCAGGATCCGGACCCTCGCCGAGGCCGGGGTGCCGCTCGCGCGGGTGCGGGAGCTGCTGCGCGCCGGCGAGGAGGAGTTCGCCGCCGCGCTCGCCGACATCGACCGGCAGCTGCGCGCCGAGATCCGGCGGCAGCAGCGCCACCGGGAGCGCATCGCCCGGCTGGCCGCCGGGGACGGCCTGGCGCTGCCGCCGGAGGTGGTCGGCTACCTCGACCGGCTGCGGGCCCTCGGCGTGGACGACCACATCGTCCAGGCCGAACGCGACGGCTGGATCCTGCTGGCCGCGCACTCGCCCGGACGCGTGCCGGAATGGATGGCCCGCAAACGGGAGCAGCTCGCCGACCCCGACTTCGTCGGCTTCTTCCGCATCCTGGGCAAGGCGCTCACGCTGTCCGCCGACGACCCGCGGCTGGCCGAGCTGGCCGGCGAGCTGGCCGCCTGCCTCACCCGGCTGACCGGCGAGCAGGGTGAGGGGTACGTCGACGACCTCGACGTGGAGCCGCAGTTCGTCCGCCTGATGGACGCCCTGGCGTTCGACGCCGTCCCGCCCGCCCGCCGGCTGATCGAGCTGCTGCGCCGGCAAGGCTGGTCCGGCTGGTCCAAGCTGGCGCGGGTGGACCCGCCGTCCTGGTCGTCGGCCGGGTCAGCCGTCGAGGAACCGCTCCAGCTCCGCGGTGACGAAACCGGGATTCTCCTCGACGAGCCAGTGCCCGGCGCGCGGGACGTCCACCGCGCGGACGATCCTGGTCAGGCGCGGTGACACCGTGGCCCGGATCGCGTCGAGCTGCCCCTGGGCGGTCATGAGCAGCGCCGGGACGCGTACCGGCGGCGCCGCCGTCGTGTCGCGCACGTCCTGGTCCAGGGTGCGGTAGAGCTCGAAGCCGCCCGACAGGGCCTGCGGCCGGCTGTAGGTCCGGGCGTACTCGGTGATCTCGGCGTCGGTGAACGGGGAGCGCTCCGAGGTGCCGCCGAACGCCGTTCCGCCGTAGGAGACCTGGGGGTAGAACAGCGCCAGGTACTCGCGGACGTCGTCGCCCACCACCGCCTCGGGCACCCGGCGCTGGGAGTGGAAGGCGATGTGCCAGCTCAGCGACCGGTAGGTGGCCGCGTCGACGGCCGGGCCGGGCAGCGGCAGGTCCAGGTAGCCGAGGCGGGCGGTGTCGGCGGGGAACCGGCTCGCGTACTGGAACGCCACCGCGGCGCCGAAGTCGTGGCCGACGACGGCGGCGTCCCGGATCCCGAGCCGCCCGGCGATCAGCTGGTGCACGTACCGCGCCAGCGTGGCCTTGTCGTAGCCGGTGGGCGAGCCTTCGCTGTCGCCCAGCCCCGGCAGGTCCACGGCGTAGACGGTGTGGTGCCGGGCCAGGTCCGGCATGATCGGCCACCAGCCGTACCAGGTCTGGGGCCAGCCGTGGATCAGCACCACCGGCGTGCCGGTCCCGCCCTTCACGTAGTGCATGCGCACGCCGTCCACCTCGGCGAACTCGTGCCGGAACGTCTTGCTGAACCGCGGGTCGTCCTGGGTGGCCGTGGTGTGGGAGGCGGCGGCGGGCGGGGGAGCGGCGGCCGACGTCGAGCAGGCGGCGGCCAGCGGGAGCAGGAGGGCGAGCGCGACGGTCGCCGCCGTGCGCGCGGATCGGGCGAGGCGGCCCGGCGACGGCCGTGGAGCGGTGGTCATGTGGTCCCGTCCTGAGAAGAGTGGCGGCGTCAACGGCCGGTGCTGCCGTCGATGAGTTCGCGGAGGATGTCGGCGTGGCCCGCGTGCCGGCCGGTCTCCTCGATCATGTGGGTGAGCGCCCAGCGCACGCTGGGGCGGGCCGGCCCGGCCGTGGGCGGGGGACCGGCGCACCGAGGTCGGAGCAGGTGTCGAGCACGGCGTTCGCCTGCTCGACCGCCTCCCGGTAGCGGGCGACGACCTCGGCCACGCCGTCCGCCGGGTCGGCGTGGAAGGTCGCGGGCCAGGCGGTGACCTCCGCGCCGAGGAAGATCGCTCGTTCGACGTGGGTGACGTGGTTGAGCAGGCCGAGCAGGTTCGTGCCCGAGGGCACGGCGGCGGTCCTCACCTGCGGTTCGGGGGCGTCCTCGACCTTCGCGGCGATCGAGGAGCGCAGGTGGTCGAGGAAGCCGCGCAGGGTCTCGATCTCGCTGCCTCCGGTGCGGGGCGGCGGGGTGTCGCGGCGGCGCACGGTCGTCTCCTTTCGTGGTCGTGTCGTGGTGGTCAGGCGGTGCGGCGGAGCACGAGGACGTGGTCGGTGACCTCGGCGGTGCGCCCGTCCGGCCCGGTGGCGGTCCGGCGGGGTGCGTCGGCGCGCTCGGTCGTCCAGGCCGCCGCGTCCAGCGCGAGGTCCGCGGCCACCTCGCGCGGGCCCGGGTGCCGTACGCCGGGGTCCTGGTTCCACGACCAGGGCGCGGTCGAGCCGTGGTCGACCACCAGCAACCGGCCGCCGGGGCGCACGGCGCGGGCGGCCGCGCGCAGGACGCTCGCCCGGTCCAGGTCGCCCGGGGTGTGCAGGTAGTGGGCGCAGATCAGGTCGAACTCCCCGGCGGGGAAGGACGTGCCCAGGTCATGCCGTACGGGGGTGAGCCGGTCGGCCAGCCCGTGCCCGCGGGCCAGGGCGGCCAGCCGCTCGACCGCCACGGCCGAGACGTCGGCGGCGGTGACCCGCCAGCCCCGCCGGGCCAGCCACAGGGCGTCGCCGCCCGCGCCGCATCCCAGGTCCAGCGCGTCGCCCGGCGGGAGGTCCGCGACCACCTCGGTGAGGCGGACGTTCGGCCGCGGATCGGCCGCCGGGGGACGGGCGGCGTACACGTCGTCCCAGAACGTGCTCATAGGTGCTCCTTCCGTGGGTGTGGGAGCAATCCGACCAGCCGCCCGCCGATCTGGCACGAAAACTTGCGGTTATGGCAAGATGGCCGTCGTGCACGACGACATGGACGAGGTGCTGGGCGCGGTGGGCCCGCGCCTTCGGGCCCTGCGCCGTCACCGCGGCATCACCCTCGCCGAGCTCGCGACCACGACCGGCGTCTCGGAGAGCACGCTGTCCCGGCTGGAGAGCGGTCAGCGCCGGGCGACGCTGGAGCTGCTGCTCCCGCTGGCCCGCGTCTACGACGTCCCGCTCGACGACCTGGTCGGCGCCCCGCGCACCGGCGACCCCCGGATCCACCTCAAGCCGATCACCCGGTTCGGGATGACCTTCGTGCCGCTGTCCCGGCGGCCGGGCGGGGTCCACGCGTTCAAGATGATCATCCCCGCGCGGCCAGGACCGCTCGAACCGACCCCGCAGACCCACGACGGCTTCGAATGGCTCTACGTCCTCACCGGGCGCCTGCGGCTCGTCCTCGGCGACCGCGACCTCACGCTGCCGGTCGGCGAGGCGGCCGAGTTCGACACGTCCATGCCCCACTGGCTGGGCAGCGCCGACGGCGGCACCGTCGAGCTGCTCATCCTGTTCGACCCCCAGGGCATGCGCACCCACATCCACGCCGACCCGCACCGGCCCGCCCACTGAGCATCCGACGGGCCGCATTCGCGGCCTGACCTTCATTTGTGGAGGTCAACAGGTGCTGAAGCCCGTTTTCGGGGGAGAAGGGGGTGGCTTCGAGTGCCTAGTGATGGGAGTGGTGACCGTGGAGGGGTCCGGGGGAGCGATCCGGGTCGGTGTGGAGGAGGAGTACCACATCGTCGACGCGACCACACGCCGGGTGACCGCGCGGGCGGGGGCGCTGCTGAGCGCGCTGCCCGAGGAGAGCTTCACGCACGAGCTGCAGCGGTCGATGGTCGAGGCCAACAGCGCGCCGTTCCTGGCCCTGGACGACCTGGCCCGCGACGTGTGCCGCCTGCGGCGCAAGCTGATCTCCACCGCCGACGAGCTGGGGCTGGGGATCGCGGCGGTCGGCACGCCGCAGCTCGCCGACCTCGACGAGGTGAAGGTGTTCCCCGACCAGCGTTACGAGAAGATGCTCAGCGACTTCCAGGTGCTGACCCGTGAGCAGCTCATCTGCGGCACGCACGTGCACGCGGAGGTGCCCGACCCGGACCTGGCGGTCGCGGTGGCGCACCGGCTGACGCCCTGGCTGGCGCCGTTGCTGGCACTCAGCGCCAGCTCGCCGTTCTGGGACGGCGCCGACACCGGTTATGCCAGCTATCGCACGCTGGTCTGGCAGCGGTGGCCGACGACGGGGCCGATCGGCAAGTTCGACTCGGCGGCCGAGTACCAGGAAATGGTGCGGGGCCTGATCCGGTCCGGGGTGATCAGCGACGCGGGGATGCTCTATTTCGACGTCCGGCCCTCGCAACACGTGCCGACGGTGGAGCTGCGGATCTGTGACGCCTGCCCTCGGGTGGAGGACGTCGTGCTGATCGCCGGGCTGTTCCGGGCGCTGGTGGCCAGGGAGGTGGCCGCGGCGCGTCGCGGTCCTGGGCCGGAGGTGCAGGTGGAGGCGGCGCGCGCGGCGACCTGGCAGGCGGCCCGGTGGGGGCTGGAGGGTGACCTGGTCGATCCGGTGGAGGGCGTGCCGCGCCCGGCCAAGGAGGTGGTCGAGAACCTGGTGACGAGCCTGCGCCCGCAACTGGAGGCGGCCGGTGACTGGGAACTGGTGACGAGGCTGACCCGGCAGGTCCTGCAGACGGGCACGTCGGCGGCCCGCCAGCGGGCGGCGTACGCCGAGCGGGGCAGTCTGGCGGACGTGGTCGACCTGGTGCTCAGCGAGACCCGCACGTGCGAGTGGGACCGGCCGACGGGGGACCACGACCTCCCTTCGTACCGGCCGGCGGCCTGATGGCCGGCGGTCGCGAGGCGGGGGTGGCGACATGTGCGGGCTGAGCGGCGAGTTCAGGTTCGACGGCGAGGAAGCCGACATCGGCGCGGTGGGCCGGATGACCGACGCGATGCACGACCGCGGGCCGGACGGCTCCGGCCTGTGGGCGCAGGGGGCCGTCGCGATGGGCCACCGGCGGCTCAAGATCATCGACCTGTCGGAGAAGGCGGCCCAGCCGATGGTGGACGCCGGGCTCGGCCTGGCGGTGGTGTTCAACGGCTGCCTGTACAACTATCGCGAGCTGCGCGAGGAGTTGCGCGGCGCGGGCTACCGGTTCTACTCCACCTCCGACACCGAGGTGCTGCTCAAGGCGTACCACCGGTGGGGCGCCGACTGCGTCGGCCACTTCAAGGGCATGTTCGCCTTCGCGATCCACGAGCGTGACAGCGGCCGCCTGGTGCTCGGCCGCGACCGGCTCGGCATCAAGCCCATGTACGTCAGCCACGACGCCCGCCGCCTGCGCTTCGCCTCGACCCTGCCCGCGCTGGCCGCGGGCGGGGGCCTGGACACCGGCATCGACCGGGTGGCGCTGCACCACTACATGACCTTCCACTCGCTCGTGCCCGGCGAGCGCACGATCCTCGCCGGCGCGCGCAAGCTGCCGGCGGCCACCGTCCGGGTCGTCGAGGCGGACGGCACGAGCACCGACCACCGCTACTGGGAGCCGCCCTACACCCGCTCCGCCCTGCCCGAGCACGCGGGGCTGAGCGAGCAGGAGTGGCGCCGGGCCACCCTGGACGCCCTGCGCACGGCGGTGCGCCGCCGGATGGTCTCCGACGTGCCGGTCGGCGTGCTGCTCTCCGGCGGTCTCGACTCCAGCCTCATCGTGGCGCTGCTGGCCGAGGAGGGGCAGAGCGGCCTGACCACGTTCAGCATCGGCTTCGAGCCGGCCGGCGGCGAGAAGGGGGACGAGTTCGCCTACTCCGACCTGGTCGCCGGCCGGTTCGGCACCGACCACCACCGCATCCGGATCCCCGACGAGCGCCTGCTCGACGGGCTGGAACGGGCGGTGGGCGCCATGAGCGAGCCGATGGCCAGCCACGACTGCGTCGCCTTCTACCTGCTGTCGCAGGAGGTCGCCCGGCACGTGAAGGTCGTGCAGTCGGGCCAGGGCGCCGACGAGGTGTTCGCCGGTTACAGCTGGTTCCCGCCGCTGGCGGGCGTGCCGCGCGAGCGGGCGGCCGAGGTCTACCTCAGGGAGTTCGCCGACCGCCCGCACCACGAGCTGTCCGGCGTCCTGGCGCCCGGCTACCTGCTGGAGCGGGACGTCAGCGGCGACTTCGTCCGGGAGCACGTGGCGCGTCCCGGCGCCGACACCGCGCTCGACGCCGTGCTGCGCCTGGAGACCACGGCCATGCTCATCGACGACCCGGTCAAACGCGTCGACAACATGACCATGGCCCACGGGCTGGAGGCCCGCACGCCGTTCCTCGACCACGACCTGGTCGAGCTGGCCGCCGCCTGCCCCGACGGGCTCAAGCTGGCCCACGGCGGCAAGGGCGTGCTCAAGGACGCCGCCCGCCGGTTGCTGCCCGCGCAGATCATCGACCGGCCCAAGGGCTACTTCCCGGTGCCCGCCGTCCGGCACGTCGAAGGGGCCCTGCTCGACCTCGTCCGGGACGCCCTCACCAGCCGGGCCGCCCGCGCGCGGGGCCTGTTCCGGCCGGAGTTCGTGCGGCGGCTGCTGGCCGACCCCGAGTCCGACAGGGCGACGACCGGCGTCAACACCCTCTGGCAGATCGGCCTGCTCGAACTGTGGCTCCAGGCCCACCAGATGTGATGCCGGACATCCTCGGCGACCTGTCGCACCTGCCGTCGGGCGCCGCACTGCGCGCCTGGAGCTGCCGCCGGCCCGCGCTGGCGCCCGACAACAGCGCCGTGGCCTTCGTCAGCGACCAGGACGGCGTGCCCCGGGTGTGGGTCCAGCCGCTCGGCGCGGACCTCGACGCGTGGCCGGTCGACACCGGCCATCACCCGGTCGTGGACGTGAGCTGGGCGCCCACGGGGGAGCACCTGGCGGTCCTGGTGGCGCCGGGCGGCGGCGAGCACACGCAGGTGTGGACCGTGCGCCCGCACGGCGGCGAGCTGCGGCCGCTCGCCGTCCCGCCGCACGGGTCGGCCGCGCTCGTGCGCTGGACCGGCCGGGGCGAGTCGGTCCTGGTGGCCGAGACCTCCGCCGCCGGCCTGACCCGGGCCGAGCTGGCCGACGCCGTCACCGGCGCGCGCCAGGTCATCGCCGCGGGCGAGCTGCTGTGGCCGGCCGCGGTCAGCCGCGACCACGCGCGCATGCTGCTCCGGCGCGGGCCGCGCGGCCTGCGCCGGATGTACGCGGCCGACGCCGTCCCCGGTCATCCGCCGGGCGGCGAGCGCGACCTGCTGCCCGGCCTGCCCGGCTCGACCGACCAGGGGGCCCTGTCGCCCGACGGCGAGGTCGCGTACCTGGTGTCGGACGCGGGCCGCGACCGGGCCGCGCTGCTGGCGGTGCGGCGCAACGCCTATCCCGTCGTGCTGGCCGAGCGGCCGGACGCCGAGCTGGACCGGTTCGCGCTCAGCGCCGACGGCCGCCGCGGCGTCCTGCTGTGGAACGAGCACGGCCGCTCGGCGCTGGACGTCGTGGAGCTCCCCGCCGCGCACGTCCGGTCGCTTCCGCCGCCACCCGCCGACGTGGTCACCTCGGTCCGCGTCGCCTGGGACGGCGGCACGGCGGTGCTCGCCGCCGAGAGCCCCGAGGAGCCCTCGCACGTGCTGCTGTGCGACCTGACCACAGGGACGTACCGGTACGCCGCCGGGGCCGGGCGGCTGCCGGCCGCGACCGGCGCCGAGCTGCTGCGCTTCCCGGCCCGCGACGGGCTGGAGCTGGCCGCGTGGCTCTACCGGCCCGCGCACGTCCATGGGCCCGCGCCGTTCGTGGTGTCGCTGCACGGAGGGCCGGAGGACCAGGAACGCCCCACCTTCAACCCGCTCTACCAGAACCTCCTGGCCGCCGGGATCGGGGTGCTCGCGCCCAACGTGCGCGGTTCGGGCGGGTACGGGCGGGCCTTCCGCCAGGCCGACGACCTGGCGCTGCGCTTCCGGGCCGTCGAGGACGTCGCCGACTGCGCCGCCGAGCTGGTGCGGACGGGCGCGGCGGACCCGTCCAGGCTCGCCTGCATGGGCTGGTCGTACGGCGGCTACCTGACCCTGGCCGCCCTCGTCACCCATCCCCGCCTGTTCCGCGCGGGCGTGAACATGAGCGGCATCGCCGATTTCGCGACCTTCTACGCCCGTACCGAACCGTGGATCGCCGCCGCGGCGGTGTCGGAGTACGGGCACCCGGAGGCCGACCGCGACCTGCTGCACGCCCTGTCCCCGCTGCGCGCCTTCGACCGGCTGGCCGCGCCGCTGCTGGTCGTGCACGGGACGCAGGACACCAACGTGCCGGTGCACGAGGCCCGGCAGGCGTTCGGGGCGGCCCGCGCCCGCGGGGTGCCCTGCGACCTGCTGCTCTTCGAGGACGAAGGCCACGAGATCCGCAACCGCGCCAACCGCGTCAGCCTCGTCTCCAAGGTGCTGCACTGGCTCGACGAGCACCTGCGGCCCTTCCCGCATTGATCGGGCGGCCGGACGCGTCCATCATGGTGCCTCCACCGGCACGGAAGGACCCGCTCGTGACCGACCTCGACACCCGGCTGCGCGCCTGGCGGCACGACCTGCACCGGCGGCCCGAGCCGGCCTTCGCCGAGCACGCGACGAGCGCCTACCTGGCCGAGGCGCTGGCGGCGGCCGGCCTCGACGTCGTCACCGGCGTCGGCGGCACCGGCGTCGTCGCCTCCCTGACCAGGGGCGGCACCGGCCGGGCCATCGGGCTGCGGGCCGACATGGACTGCCTGCCGCTCGACGAGCCGGGCACGCACGCCCACGTCTCCCGCAACCCCGGCTTCATGCACGCCTGTGGCCACGACGGGCACATGGCGATGCTGCTCGGCGCCGCCGCCGTCCTGGCCGCCGAGGGCGGCTTCGAGGGGACCGTCCGGTTCGTCTTCCAGCCGGCCGAGGAGCCCGGCCGCGGCGCGCGGGCCATGCTCGACGACGACCTGCTCGTCCGCTTCCCGGTCCAGGCCATGTACGGCCTGCACAACTGGCCCGGCGCCCCCGCCGGCCACTTCCTGACCCGAGCCGGGAGCATCATGGCCGGCGAGGACAACTTCGAGATCCGCATCCGGGGCCGCGGCGGGCACGCCGCCCGCCCGCACATGGTGGTCGACCCGATCGTGGTGGGCGCGGAGATCGTCCTGGCCCTGCAGACGGTCGTCGCCCGCAACGTCGACCCCGCGCTGCCCGCCGTGGTGTCCTGCACCGACATCAGCACCGACGGCGCGCGCAACGCCATCCCCGGCGAGGTCGTCATCAGAGGGGACACACGCAGCTTCGACCCCGCCGTCGCCGAGCTGATCGAGGACCGCGTGCGGCGGCTCTGCGAGGGCATCGGCGCCGCCCACGGCGCGACGTGCGCCGTCACCTACACCCACGAGTTCGCCCCCACCGTCAACGACCCCGCGTGCGTCGCCGCGGCGGTCGAGGCGGCCGTCGCGGTCGCCGGCGAGGACGGCGTCGACCCCGACTGCGCGCCCGTCATGCCGAGCGAGGACTTCGGCGTCCTCGCCGCGGCCGTACCGGCCTGCTTCGCCTTCCTCGGCAACGGCACCGAACCCGGCCGGGGCGGCGACCCGCTGCACAGCAGGGAGTACGACTTCAACGACGCCGTCCTGCGGACGGGGACGGACTTCTACGTGACGCTGGCGCGCCGCGTCCTGGCCGTCGGCGCTCCCGCGGAGGCGCCCACCCGGTGACCCCAGCCCACGGGCGGCGGCACGGCGGGACGCCGGGCGTCACGCGGCCGCGGCCAACTCCTCCAGCGCGCGCAGGGAAGGCAGCTCGAACGGCTGACGCACCGGAACCTGGCCGGCGCGCGCGTCCTCGGCCTCGCCCGCCCAGTGCCGCAGCGCCCGCAGCGGGGTGACGTCGTTGGCCTTGGCCCAGCGCAGACGCCGGGTCCAGACCACGGCGGCGTCGAAGGCGGCGTCGCCGGCCTGCTCGCGCGGCACGTACTGGGCCGCGTCGTCCGTGGCGGCGGCCCACAGGTAGCCGATCACGGTGTCGTCCTTGAGCACCGGGACGTAGCGGACCGCGGACGTCGTCGTGCGGGGGTAGGCGTCCGGGGCGTGGAGGGTCCGGAACTCGGGCTGGTCCTTCAGCGACACTTCTTCGTCCTTCCCGTCATCCGTCCCGTCATCCGTCCCGTCATCCGTCCCGTCATCCGTCGGCCTCCGGCGGCAGCACCCAGCCGTAGACGAGCCATCGGCCGTCCTTCCGCTGCACGTCCTCGGCGAACCAGGACGTGCCGGGGCCGAGGAGCAGCTCGTTCTCGCGGTGATGGCTGATCAGGTCCAGGTAGAAGGCGGGGGTGCCCTCGGCGACGCGCAGGTGCAGCAGCACGTCCCCGGAGAAGATATTGCTGTCGCCGAGGTTCGTCGAGAAGAAGGCGGGGTCGCGTTGCACGGTTCCCGGCAGCTCGTGGACGGGCACGGTGAACAGATTCGGGGTCAGCCGCAGCGTCCGGAACACGTCGATCGCCTCGGGGACCGTCCGGCGTTTCGTCACCGCCTGGAGCGTCTCGATCTGTTCGATGAGACGTGCCTTGTTCGCGGCGATGTCCTCGGCCGTCACGCCCTCGACGGACGAGTCGCCGTTCCGCAGGTAATCGTTCATCCCGATGTAGCCGATGCCGGAGTAGGACTGCCCCGCCGCGCGCTCGGCTTCGGACAGCCCGGCCGAGACGTCCGACCAGACGGCCTGGCCGAACGTGGGCGAGACCAAGCGGGAGCCGAAGGGCGCGTCCAAGGGGACGTGCGGCGCGGGCGCGGTGTAGTACAGGCCCGATTCGGTACGCCGGATCGTCTGCCCCAGCGACGGGTTCGGCCCGTCGCCGACCAGCCCCGAGTACGCGGGCGGCGCGCTGCCCTTGCCGTGGGCCAGAGCGGAGGAGGGCAGGTCGCCGGAGTGCGCGCCGAAGTCCACCGGGGGCTTGATCCGGCCGGCCGTGTCCGGCGCGGTGTAGTGGTCCTTCGGCGGGCCGGCGGCCGGGCCGGCGTCCTGGTGGTAGAGGCCGAGGACGTCCGGCAGGGCCCTGGCCAGGGCGGGGTGCAGCTGGTCGCCGTTCGCCATCGAGGTGAGCTCGTTCAACGTGAACCACTTGGCGCCGCCGGTCTCGAACGTGCTGAGCTTCGGCGCGAACATCGGCCCGTCGGCGGCCAGGTTGGTGTACGCCCAGCCGCTGTCCCCTGCGTGCACGGCGTGCTCGCCCTTGAGCTGCAGCCTGTCCAGGTAGACCTGGTTGACGCCCAGGCCCTCGCTGATCTGCCGGGCGGCTCCGTGCGCGGGGCTCTCCAGGCTGCCCAGCGCGCCGCCGGGCAACTGCCACTTGCCGGGGCTGGAGCCGAACTCGCTCTGCCGCGTGAGCAGGTAGCGCGGCTCGCCGTGCTGGTCGATGCCCCGGATCAGCACGCCTGCCGCGCCGTACTTGCCCCACTGACCCCCGCTCGCGTGACCGTCACCCGACTTGCCGGGGTTCTCCAGGATCCGGAACGGTCCCTGCGGCTTGGCGCCGGCGGGTGGGACGCCCTCGCCCGCGTGGGAGGCGGCTGGCCCATCCCCGGTCCGCGCGTCGTTGAGGAGGGCGTCGAAGTTGTGCCCGCTACCGAAGGACGGGTCCTGCTTGGCGCCCGCGCCGGCCAGCGTGGTGTTCTCCGGGAAGTGCCCGGAAGGAAGCCCCGCCGAACCGTCCCCGTAGTACGAGGAGGTGTACGACGACGAGGAGATGTCGTCCAGGGAGGAGGCGTGCGAGGAGTTGTACGAAGAGGACGAGTGCGACGACGAGTGGGACTGGTACTCGTAGGACTGGTACAGGCCGCCCATCCACTCGGGAGGAGGCGTGGCGGCCGAACCGGAGTGCGCGCCGGGCTTCACCCCGGAGTCCACGCCGGACTTCACACCGGAGTTCACCGGCGGGCCGGCGTCGGGCTTGACGTGCGCTCCCGGGCTCCAGCTCGCCCAGTGCGCGTCCGCGCCGCCCACCACGCCGGAGGTGAAGCTCTTGAGCAGCCTCTCCAGGTCGAACGGCTGCCCGCCGGCGTACTGCGCGATCCCGTCCGTGGCCATGCTGGCCAGGCCCGAACGGCCCATCAGCCCGAGCATCGACCGGGCGGGCAGGATCCCGGTGAAGCCCGTCAGGAAGGCGCCCAGGAGGGCGCCCGTGCCGGCGGACGTCCAGACCTGCTCCCAGTCGATGTCGTCGCGCCGGGACTGCGTGGCCTGCACCCCGAAGTCCATGCCGCCCATCAGGCCGCCGAACAGCCCGATGTTGATCAGCAGCCGCTTGCCGAGCTGGCCGATGACCAGCCGGGTCAGCTGGATGCGGGAGCCGGCCACGGCCATGGCGGCCGGTCCCCAGGGGCCGGCCGCCGCCGCCAGCAGCCAGATGAGCTGCAGGATCAGGAACCAGACCGAGACCTCGATCATCCGTTTGGTGTACTGGACCTGGACGCCGAGATCGTTGTAGTGGAGGGCGGCCGTGACGAGCTCCTTGATGAGCTCGGCCAGCAGCTGATCGGGCCCCTCCTGGACGTGCTTGAGGAACTCGCGCAGCGCGTCGCCGTCCCAGTCGTCGCCCAGCCCGGTGTAGACCGCCACGCCCCGCGCCTCCAGCACGCCCTTCGCGGTGGCCACGCACGCGTCGGCGAGCCGGAAACAGCCGTCCTCGTCGCCTTCGGGCCAGTCCATGCCGACGGCGTAGCCGATGAAGGGCTTCGCCCAGTCAGGGACGAGGAAACCGTCGAACCCCAAGGAAGCTCACACCCCCGGCGGCATCGGCTGGGACGGGTCGTCGCCCGGCGGCGGCATGTCCCCGCGCGGCGCGTCCGCGGGAGGCGGGACGTCGGTCTGCGGGGGGACCCCCCGGGCGGAGCGTCCGCGGGAGGCGGGACCTGGCCGTCGAGCGGCGGATACCCAGCGTTCCCGCCGTCCGGGTCCGGATACCGGTAGTCCTCGCCGCCGGGGTCGCCGTAGCCTTCGGCGTCCTCGTAGTTCCTCGCGTTGTCCCGGAGGCCGTCCCGCACGTCCTCCACCGCCTGGATGTAGGCGTCGAAGGCGGTGAAGATGCCGTCCTCGATCCTGTACCGGTTCTTCTCCAGCTCGATGCCGTACTGGTCGTCGCCCAGCGGGTTGCCCTCGCGGTAGAAGACGGTGCCCAACGCGGTGCGCAGGTCCCACAGGGCGTCGGCGCTGGAGTCGGCCTGCGCCGAACGCTGCCGCAGACCGCTGAAGACCGCCTTGTATCCCTGGCCGCGGGCGTCACTCATGCGCCGCGCCGTCCTCCGGCGCAAGCCGCACGGGCTTCGGCAGGAACGACTCGATGCCCGCCCCCTCGCCCAGCACCTCCTCCAGAGGCAGCCCCTTCGGCATGAACGGCGTCATGAGCTCCTTCGTCCGGTCGGCCACCTGCTCGGTGGCGGCGCCGATCTGCTCCATGATCGAGCGGGCCAGCTGCGACGGCGCGAGCTTGCGGTACACCCGGGGGTCCAGCGCGATGTCCTGCACCTGACCGCGCGGCCCCACCGTCACGCTGACCAGGCCGTCGCGGCTCTCCGCGGTCGCCACCAGCTCCGACAACTTGCCGTACGCCGTGCGCAGCTCGCGGGCCTGCCGGTTGTACTCCTTGGCCAACGCTTCGACGGTCAGCCCGAACTCGTCGCTCAAACGGCGTACCTCTCGTACCGGCGGCCGATTCCTGCCACAGCTGTAAGGTGGAGGCCTACCGTACTAAATCTCTTTACGGACGGAAAACGAGCAGTTCAGGGCATCCGAAACCCGTCCGCCGACGGGCCGGCGGGCCGCGGAACGGTCGTCAATCGCCCTCGTACGGGCCGGTCCACACCTCCGTGACGGGACCGTCCGGCAGCGCGACATCCAGCCGCCGGCACCACGGCCCCGGCGGCGTCCACCCCCAGGCCGGTTCCAAGCCGATGCTCAACCGGCGGGCCGAGCGCGGGACCACCCCGCCGAGGTAGCGGCTCCCGTGCGCGGCCCTGCCGCCCTTGCGGTCGAAGCCGCCGATGTTGTCGCCGGAGTACTCGGTGCCGAGGTCGTCCTCGGCGGACAGCCGCCAGTACCAGAACGGCCCCTTGCCGTCCGTCTCCTCATCCCGCACCCCCGGGACGAACTCGTAGTGCAGCACCCCGCCGGCCCCCGACAGCTCCAGCCCGCGGGCCACCACGTCGGTGGCCGTACGCGGCGGGATGCTGATCACCGGCCCAGCATCGGGCATGATCGACGAGCCCGCCAGTCAGCGATCGCGAGGGGCCGTGTGCGCGAGGACGGCGGCGGCCAGCTCCTCGTGCACCTCCGGCGGCAGCGTGTGCCCCATGCCCTCCACGATCATCAACCGGGCCCCCGGCACCTCCTCGGCGATGAGCACGCCATGACCCGGCTTGGCCACCTCGTGCGTGCCCTCGATCACCAGCGTCGGCGCCTTGACCTGGTGCAGCACGCCCATCGGCTCGAAATCCGGCTTGGCGCCCGCCGCCAGCCGGTGGTTGACCGTCGCCGACAGGTCGCGCGCCCGGTCGTAGATGCGCTCCTGCAACCGGCGCGCCGCGTCCTCGTCGAACGGCAGCCCGGTCCCGTGCAGCAGGCGCTGCTCGGCGATCATGCCCTCGATCGCCTCCCGCCGGTCCCGCGGCGCCGGCGCCGCGATCAGGGCCTGGTAGAAGGCCACGAACTCCGGCGCGGGCACCGGCAGGCTGCCCTCCGGCTGCGGCTGCCCCAGCAGCGCCCGCATGATGACCTGCCCCTCGCCCCCGCCCAGCGGCGAGGAGCCGATGACCGTCAGGGAGCGCACCCGCTCCGGCCGCTCCACCGCGACGAACTGCCCCAGCAGCCCGCCCGCCGAGTGACAGACCAGATGCGCGCTGTCCAGGCCGTGCGCGTCCATCACCCGGTAGACGTCGTCCTTGATGTCGTCCCACGTGTACGGGTGCGCCGCGAAGTCGACCGTGTCCGACATGCCGGTGTCACGGTGGTCGTACCGGACCACCCGGCGGCCGCCCGCGGTCAGCAGCCCGACGAACTCGTCCGGCCACAGGACGCCCTGCGACATCGAACCCATGATCAACAGGATCGGCTCGTCGGTGGCGGCGCCGAACTCTTCACTCCAGATGTTCACGTTTTGCATGCCTCACAGCTTGCCCGGCCCGGCCACGGGCGCCTTCTGTAGAACTACTAGCCGCGCCAGATCCGTACGGGAGCCGATACCCAGCTTCGGATAGATCTTGTACAGGTGGTACTCGACCGTCCGCGGGCTCAGGAAGAGCTGGGCGGCGATCTGCTTGCTCGACAACCCGTCGGCGACCAGGCCCGCGATGCGCAACTCCTGCGGGGTCAGCGCGTCGAGCACGGCCTCGGCCGGCGCCTGCCCGCTCTCGCCCGCCGCCCGCAGCTCCTCCTGCGCGCGCCGCGCCCACGGCCGCGCGCCCGCCCGTTCGAACGTCTCCCACGCCATCCGCAGATGCGCCCGAGCCTCGCCAGGACGTTGCCCGCGGCGCAACCGCTCGCCCAGCAGCAGGGCCGTCCTGGCCGCCTCGAAGGGGTTGGTGTGCAGCCGCAGCGCCTCGTCGAAGGCGTCCTCGCGCGATTCGGCCAGGCCCCGGCAGCGTGCCAGCAACGCGCGTGACTCCGGCGTCGCCGCGTGCCGCGACCAGCGTTCGTACGTCTCCAGCGCCGCCCGCGCGCCCGCCTCGTCGCCCGCTCCGACGGCGGCCTCGACGCGGTCGGGGGTCGTCCGCCAGACGACCGCCGGATGCCCGGTGCCCGGTCCGGCCGCGGCGATGGCCGCGAACCGGTCGCGTGCCGCCGCGTACCGGCCCAGGCACAGGTCGAGCATCGCCCGCGCGTACGCCGCCACCCCCGCGCGCAGCCCCACCCGGTGGGGGACGGCGATGGCCAGCGCCGCGCGGGCCTGCCGCTCGCAGTCCTCCTCCTCGCCGCGCAGCGCCGCCACCACGGCCAGGTTGGCCAGGTGCGCGGCCACCGTGTTCTCGTAGCCGGCCTCGCGGGCCAGCTCCAGGCCCTCCTCCGAGAGGGCCTGGCTGCGCGCCAGCCGCCCGGCCAGGCGTTCGGCGGTCGCCACGAACTCCAGCACGACCGGCAGCTGGCCCGCCATCCCCGACACCCTGGCCACCTGCCCGGCCCGGTCGCTCAGCTCGGCGGCCAGGTCCGTCTCGCCGAGCTGGCTGGCCGCGGCCGCCGCCCACAGGTGGCCCGCCGGGTCCTCCAGCTCACCGGCCCGCGCCAGCGCCCGGCGCAGCAGGCCGGGCCCGGCGGCGTCGCCGCCCAGGGTCAGGCCGATGCCGGCCACCGTGTCCCGCAGGAAACCCTCCGGATGCGCGGCGGCCCGCCGGCCGAGCTCGACGATCATCGCGGTGTCGCCGACGTACGCGGCCGCCTCGGAGGCGTCGGCCAGCATGTCCAGGCTCTCGCCCGCCGCCAGGATCCGCACGGCCTCGGCGGCGTTGCCCGAGTTCAGCTCGAACCGGCCGCGGAGCTGGGCGATCTCCATGGTCACGGCGACGTCGCCGCCGGCCCGTTCGCGCGCCTCGGCCAGCAGCGACTCCGCCAGCCCCGGACGGCCGCCGAGCCAGGCCGCTACGGCGGCGTCCTTCAGCCGGACGGCCCGTGCGCGTGGCTCGGGGGTCAGCTCGGCGGCTCTGGCCAGGGCGGTGGCGGCGGCGCCGTACCCGCCGCGGTCGCGGGCCCGTCCGGCGGCGGCCACCAGGGCGGCGGCGACCTCCTCGTCCTGGCCCAGGGCGGCCCCGGCCAGGTGCCAGGCGCGGCGGTCGTCGGCGGTCAGCTCCGCCAGGACGGCGTGCACCCGGCGCACCTCGGCCGCAGCGGCCGCCTCGTGCACCGCCGAACGGATCAGCGGATGGCGGAAGCGCACGCCGGTGCCCGACACCTCCACCAGCCCACCCTCCTCCAGCTCGGCCAGCGCCACCCGCCCGGCCTCCGCCGTCACCTCGGCCCCCGCCTCCGCGGAAGCCCCCGCCTCCGCGGAGGCCGGCGCCGCGCGTTCGGCGAGCAGCCGGGCGGTGGCGCGCAGGGCCACGTCGAGGTCGCCCTCCACGGCGGCGACCAGGGCGGCCAGCCGGGCGGCGGCGGACAACGCGGCCACCCGGTCGCCGAACAGCCGGGCGCCCCCGGGCAGCGGGTCGGGCAGCGGTTCGCGTCCGGCGAGCTGGGCGGGCGTCAGGCGGGCGGCGATCTCGCGCAGGGCGAGCGGGTTCGCGCCGGTCAGCGTGACGAGCTCGCGCCGCACCCGGACGGGCAGCGCGCCGTGGCGGGACTCCAGCAGCTCGTCGGCGGCGGTCTCGGCCAGGCCGCGCACCTCCACCGTCAGCGGCACGCCCTTGACCGCGGCGTCCCCGCGCACAGCGAGCAGCATCGCGATGCGTTCCGTGGAGAGCCGCCTGGCGGCGAACAGCAGCGCGTCGGCCGAGGCCCGGTCGACCCACTGGAAGTCGTCCACCACGCAGACCAGCCCGTCCGGCGCGGCGGCCTCGACCAGCAGCGAGAGCACGCCGGCCGCCAGCAGGAACCGGTCACCGGCGCCCCCGGCCGCCAGCCCCAGGGCCGCGCGGACGGCGAGGCGCTGCGGCTCGGGCAGCGCGTCGAGCGTGTCGGGCGAGCCGGTCACCGGCCACAGAAGCTGGTGCAGCGCCGCGAACGCCAGATCGGACTCCGACTCGACGCCGGTGAGCCGCAACACCCGCATCGCGCCGCCGCGCGCGGCCGCCGCGTCGAGCAGGGCCGTCTTGCCCGCCCCCGCCTCGCCGCGCAACACCACCGCGCCGCCGGCGCCGTCGCGGGCGCGCGCGATCACCTCGTCGAGAACGCTGATTTCCGCAGATCTGCCGTAGAGCACAAGCCCCTACTGTAGGCGCGCGGCCCGGCCCGGCGAGCCCCGGCGGCCGTCCCTACGAGGGCAGCCACGCAGGCCACCAGGGCAGGACGCAGTCGTCAGGGGTGCCCTGGGTGGCCAGGTCGTACAGGGTCAGCGCGACCGGCCCGGCGACCGTGACGGCGAGGGCGAGCACCGTCAGGAGCAGCTGCGGCCACAGCCGCCCGGCCACCCACGGCAACCGCGCGAGCAACTGGACGGGCAAGGAGAGCAGCGCCGACCCGGCCCAGCGGACGTCCCCGGGCCCGGTCGTGGGCCTGCTCCGATCGGTCACGCCGACATCGAAGCAGACCGGTGTGCGGCCGATGCGCACCCGAGGTGAAGATCCGGTGCAGGGACACGATCACCTCGGCCACACTGGTCCCATGGAGTACGTCGGACGGGTGCCCGCGCCGCCGCTCGACCGGTTCATCGACGACATCTACTGCCTGACCGGGGTGCCGCGGCACCGGCTGATGAACGTCCCGCCGATGCCGTCGGGGCACCTGTTCGTCAACCTGGGCGACCCCGCCCGCCTGTGGGACTCCGACCCTTCCGTGCCGCCGGCGGTGTTCGCCGACGGCTGGTTCATGGGGATGTGGACCAGGCGGTTCCGCTACGAGTACCCCGAGCGGGTGCGGCTGGTCGGGGTGCACTTCAAGCCGTGGGGGATGTCGCCGTTCGTCGGCGTGCCGGCGGGCGAGCTGCGCGACCGATGGGTGCCGGCCGACGCCCTCTGGCAGCGGTCCCTGGACCGGATCCGCGACCGGGCCGGCGAGCTCACCTCGGCCGCCGGCGTCCTGCGGGTGGTGGAGGAGGAGCTGCGGGCGCGGTTCGCGGGGACGGGCTCGCGCAACCTCGACCTGGTCCGGCACGCGGGCGGGCGCCTGGCGGCCACGTACGGCGCGGTCCCGGTCGGCGCGCTGGCCGACGACGCCGGGGTGAGCGGCAACCACCTGGCCGCCCAGTTCAAGTCCCATGTCGGCGTCACCCCCAAGCGGGTGGCCCGGATCTACCGCTTCGCCCGGCTGATCCTGTCCGTGGACGCGCTGCGCCCGGTCGACTGGCCGGCGCTCGCCCACACGGCGGGCTACTTCGACCAGGCCCACTTCAGCAGGGAGTTCAAGGACTTCACCGGCCACACCCCGACCGAGTACCTGGCCCTGCGGCGCCGGTTCCCGGCCGAGCCGGGCTTCCCGCCGGACGACGGCCCGATGCCCGCCGATTGATTTTCTACAAGCCCGGCAGCCCTCCGGGGCGGCAGGATCACAGGCGAGCTTCTGACGAGGACCGAGGAGACCCTGTGGGCGCAGTGATCATGAACAGCGCGGTGTCGGTGGACGGCTTCATCGCCGACGGCAACGACGACGTCGGTCCCCTGCACGACTGGTACTGGAACGGCGACACCCCGATCACGCCGGGCGACGACCAGGACTACGACCATTCCGGCGCCGGCGGCCGCTTCAGGGTCTCCAAGGCGTCGGCGGAGTACGTCCGGCCGATCTGGGAGTCGGTCGGCGTGATCATCATGGGCCGCACCCTGTTCGACCTGGTGAACGGCTGGGAAGGGCGGCCGCCCGCGGGTGACCATGTGGTCGTGGTGTCCCACCGGCCCAAGCCCGAGGGCTGGCACCCCGAGGCGTCCTACCATTTCGCCGCCGACGTGACGGCCGCGGTCGCCCGGGCCCGAGGAGCTCGCCGGGGACCGGGTCGTCAGCGTGAACGCCGGCGACGTCGGCGGCCAGCTGCTCGCGGCGGGTCTGGTGGACGAGGTGGCGATGGACGTCGTGCCGGTGGTGTTCGGCTCGGGCAAGCCCTACTTCGGCCGCGTCGCCGGGCAGCACCTCCTGGCGGACCCCCACATGGTCGTCCAGGGGGAAGGGGTGCTGCACCTGCGTTACAAGGTGAGCCGCTAATCGCGGCCGATGATCCGCGCGAGGTCCCGGCGGAACGCCGACCCGTCCAGCGACGGGTGGCTCATCCGCCGGTCGGCCAGGATCTGCTCGACGTGGTCGAAGCAGAGGGCGTAGCCACGCATGATCGTGTACGCCTCGGTGGAGCGTTTCTGCTGCAGGCAGGCCAGGCAGTAGAGGGTCATGTCCCGACGGTAGCCAACGAAGGCGGGCGTGGGCGCGGCCGGTGCACGGAAGCTAGCCTGACGCCGTGAGCTCCGTTCTGCCGTGGTGCGTGCTCGTCGGCGTCGCCCTCCTGTACGGCGCGGCCGTCCGGAGCACCGCCGGGATCACGATCACGGTCGCCGCGGTCCTGGTGACGGCGGCGACGGTCGTCGCGGCCGCCCGCGGATGGCCGCCGCGGGCGCTGGCGGGCGTGGCGCTGCTGGCGGGCGGCGTGGGCGCGGTCGTCTGGGCGTTCGGGCGGGCGCACCGGCGGGGCCGGACGCGGCGGGCCGCCCTGGCCGCGCACCGGGCGGCGCGCTCGCAGGCGGCCGCGGCCGTGGCGGACGCCGTGCGCCTGAGGATGGCCGCCGAGCTGCACGACACCGCCGCCCACCGCCTCACCGGCATCGCGGTGGCCGCGGCGTCCGCGCTGCACGTGGCCGATCCGGCGATGCGGGAGTCCGCCCTGCGCCACGCCGGTGACGCCGCCCGGCTGGCCCGCGCGGAACTGGCGGGCGCGCGGGACGCCGTCTGCGACCTGCCGGCGATCGACGCCCTGGTCGCCGGCTGGCCCGTGCCCGGCGCAGACCCCGGCCGGGTCGGCTACCGCAGGACGGCCGCCGCCGCGCCGCCCGAGGTCGCGGCGGCCGCCTACCGGGTGGTCCGGGAGGGCCTCACCAACGCCGCACGGTACGCGGGCGGAGCCCGGCTGGACGTCGCCGTCCTCGCCGAACCTGGCCGGCTGACCGTCGAGGTGCGCGACACCGGAGGCACGCGCGAGCACGACGACCTGGGCACCGGCCACGGCCTGTCCGGGCTGGCCACGACCGTGGCGGCGTGCGGCGGCACGCTCACGACGGGCCCGGACGCCGGCGGCTGGACCGTCCGGGCCGCCTTCCCCGCCCCCGCCGGGCCGCCCCCGTTCCGGCGGGCGTGGTGGCGCGGGCGGCGGGCGTGGGACGCGGCGCTGGCCGGGCTCGCCATCGCGTTGACAATGGGGGCCGGCCTACTGCCGGGGGGCACGCCGGCGCCGCGGGAGTTCCTCGTGCTCGGCCCCCTCTTCGTCCTGCACGCCCTGCCCCTGTGGTGGCGGGTGCGGCGGCCCGCGTGGAGCCTCGCCGCGATGCTGTCGATTCATCCGGTGGCGATGGCGGGCCTGACCCCGACCCCCGCGGGCGACCTGTTCCTCTGGGCGTGGTGGGTGGAGCTGGCCCAGCTCTACGCCTTCGGCGCCCATCACCCCAGACGCCGGGGTGTGCTCGCAGTCCTCGCCGTCGGCCTGGTGGGCGGCCTCGCGCTGGCCCTCGGACCGGGCATCACCGGCGACCGGACGGCCGCGTGGGCGGTGCTCGCGACGGCCGTGGCGCTCCTGTCGGCTCCGGCGTGGGCGGCGGGCGTCCTGGTCGCGCGGGCGCGGGCGCGCCGACGGGCGGCCGCGACGGCCGAACGCGACCTGCTGGCCGGCCGGCTGGCGGACGTGGCGCGCGGCGAACGCGAACGGATCGTCGAGGGGCTGCGCCGCACGGCGGCCCGGCACGCGGACGCGGTGGTCACGGCGGCCGGCAAGGGCGATCTGGCGGCGGTGCGCGACGCCGCCCGCGCCGGGATCGACACGCTCCGGCGGCTGCTGGACGAGCTGCGCCGCCCCGCCGGAGCCGACGGCCCGCCGCCGACCCTCGCCGGGATGGAGGTGCTGGCCGCCCGGCGGCAGGCGGGCGTGCGCCACGTCGGCGACCCGGACGGCCTGGCCCCCGAGCTGGAGGTGGGCGTGTTCAGGGCCGTCGAGGAACTGGCCGGGGACCGGATCACCGTGTCCTACCTGCCCGACGGCGTGCTCGTCGAGGGGACGGCGGCCCGGCGCGCCCACCGGAGGCTGCACACCCTGGCCGACGGGTACGGCGGGACGCTCGCCACCGGCGGCCCGGACGACGTGCGGGTATGGTTGCCCGGATGATCAGGGTGATCGTCGTCGACGACCAGGCGGTGGTCCGGGTCGGGATCGCCGCGGTGCTGGCCGCCGAACCCGACCTCGACGTGGTCGGGCAGGCCGCCGACGGTGAGTCCGCCGTGGCGCTCGCCGCCGAGCTGCGCCCCGACGTGGCGCTCATGGACGTCAGGATGCCCGGCGTCGACGGGCTCGCCGCCACCGCCCGGATCACCGCCGGCACGCCGGGCACGCGGATCGTCGTGCTGACCACGTTCGGCCTGGAGGAGTACGTGTTCGGCGCGCTGCGCGCGGGCGCGTCCGGGTTCCTGCTCAAGGACGCCGAGCCCGCGCGGGTCGTCGACGCGGTGCGGGTGATCGCGCGCGGCGACGCGCTGCTCGACCCGGTGATCACCCGGCGGCTGCTCGAACGCTTCGCCGCGGCGGCCGACCCCGGCCCGCCCGCGCGGCCCGACGGGCTCACCGCCCGCGAGCGCGAGGTGCTCGGGCACGTCGCGCGCGGGCTGTCCAACGCCGAGATCGCCGCCGTCCTGGCGCTCAGCCCCGCCACGGTCAAGGACCACGTGGCGGCGATCCTGGCCAAGCTGGGCGTGCGCGACCGGCTGCACGCGACCATCCACGCCTACGAGTCCGGCCTGATCCGCCCCGGGGCCGGATGACCCCCGCCGCGCGGCGGGGGCACGGTTCGATCGCCGGCAGGAGGAGACGCGGCCCGCGCCTTCCTAACGTTGTGGCACATGAAACGTGTGTCAGGCGCGATCCTGCTGGTGGGCGCGGAGATCGCCGCGGTCGCCGCCGGGGCTCTGGTCTTCCTGCTCGTGGCGGCCGTGACGGCCGCCGTGCCGCTGTTCGCGGGGGCGGGGGTGCTCGCCGTCGCGGGCGTCACCTGGTTGCTCGGACGTCCCGTGCTCCGGCTGCTGGGGCTGCCCCGGCTGGTCCTCGCCTACGTGGTGGTGAACACCGTGGCGGTCACCGCCCTCGCCGGACTGGCGGCCTTCCGGCCCTTTCCGGTCCCGCCGCCGGCCGCGACGCCCGCCGGGGTCGCGTACTGGCAGCTCCCGACGGGCTCGCGGCTCGCCTACGTCAAGCTCGCCGGATCCGGCACGGCCGGCCGCCCACCCGTGATCTTCCTGCACGGCGGGCCGGGCACGCCCGGGGAGGGGCTGCCGGAGGGCAGCGAGGAACTGGCCGCCGCCGGGTTCGACGTCTACGCCTACGACCAGGTCGGCGCCGGCCGCTCGACCCGGCTGGCCGACCCGGCCGGGTACACGGTCGCCCGCCACGTCGCCGACCTGGAGGCCGTCCGGCAGGCCATCGGCGCCCCGAAGATCGTCCTGGTCGGCAGGTCGTGGGGCGGCACCCTGTCGGCCGCCTACCTCGCCGCCCACCCCGACCGGGTGGCCAAGGCCGTGCTCACCTCGCCGGGCGCGATCTGGGAGCCCGCCTTCCCCGGCGGCGTCGGCAGCCCGTGGGACGGCCTGCCCGCCCCCTCCAGGCCCGCGCCGACGCGCTGACGAGCTCCCCTCGCATGCTGGTCCAGTCGCTGCTCCTGGGGGTGAACCCGGCCGCGGCGCGGGCGCTGGTGCCCGACGCCGAGGCCGACGCCCGGATGCGCGCGCTGCTGCTGGTGGCCAAGGACGCCACGGGCTGCGCGGACGCGAAACCCGCCCCCGTGCACGGGAACCTGCCCGGCTTCTACAGCAACCAGGTCACCGCCGAGGACGCCGCCGCCGTCGCCGACCCGCGGCCCAGGTTGCGCGGGGTACGGGTGCCGGTGCTCATCATGCGCGGGCAGTGCGACTACCTGAAGTGGGAGGTCACCTACGACTACCGGCGCACCCTGCCGGACTCGACCCTGGTGTACGTCCCCGGCGCCGGGCACTCGATCGCCAACGGCCGTCCCGACCTCTACCGCGGCCTGATCCGCGCCTTCCTCCTCGACCGCCCGCTCCCCGTCGCCGCCTACACCGGCACCACCGATCCCGCCCGGTCCTAGTAGTACTTTGTTAGGTCCCCTTGCAGATCGCGGCGATCGGTGAGTGGCTGTGATCCCCGGCGACCGGCTCCGCTGTCACGGCGGCCACGCCGACCTCGAACGCCTACTCGAAGTCGATCTGGGCGGTCGGGTGTGCGGCGGTGATCCGGTCGCGGACCGCCCTTGGGAACAGGTTGCCGTACAAGTTGGCCACCGCCAGATCGGGGAGCGTGTCGAAATCCGCCGGCAGGTCGTTGAGCTGATTGAACCTCAGGTCGACGATCCGCAGCCGACGAAACGTCCCGATCCCGGCGAAGTGCTCGGGCTTGAGCTTGAGGCGCTTGGTGTTCCGCTGCCACCGGCTGATCCGGAGCTCCTCCAGCCCGGGCAGCTCCATGGCGAACAGCTCCCGCAGGAAATCGTGCGACGGCAGGGGTGTGCTGGCGCGGCGGCTGTCTCCGCCGAAGCCGAGGACCCGCAGCGCGGGCAGGCGGCCGAGGTCGGGCAGCGGGTCGCGCAGCAGACCGAGGCTGTCGCCGAGGTCGAGCTCTTCGAGGCGGGTCAACCGCAGCAGGCTGTCGGGGACGGTGTCGAAGAAGTTGCCGCTCAGGTCGAGCCGGCGCAGGTTCGGGAAGGTGGTGACGGCCTCGGGGAAGGTCCGCAGGAAGTAATGGCTCCCGCCGGTCATGGACACCTCCTCGACGGCGGCCAGCCCGTGCGCGGAGTCGGGGAACACGACGTCGGTCCCTTCGGCGACCAGCTTGCGCAGCGCGACCAGGTCGCCGAAGGCGTCCGGCAGGACGAACCGCGTCACCTCCGGCAGGTCCCAATCCGACCCCGACTCCGTGTCGACGGAGGCGGACAGGTAGGAGATGTCGAGTTCCTCCAGAGCGGTGAGCCGGCCGATGGCGGCCGGCAGCGTGAACTCGACCGTGTCCAGGTCCGTGTCCCGGTTGCCGGCGACGCACAGTACCCGGAGCGCGGCCAGGTCGCCGATCGATTCCGGCAGGGCGGTCAGCTCGCAATTGCGCACCGACAGGTGCTCCAGCCGGGTGAGCGTCCCGAGCGCCTCGGGCAGCTCGCCGATCGGGTTGCCGTCCAGGATCAGGGTACGAAGCCACGGCATCCGGAGCACCTCGGCGGGAAACTCCTTGAGGTTGCGACCGGTCAGGTCGAGGTGCTCCACCCGGTCGGCCCGGGACCGGGACACGTCGGCTTCGGCCGACTCGGCCGCCGTCCGGGCTCCGGGCCGCAGGACCGGCAGCCCGGCCCGCAGCCGGTCCAGGAACGCATCGATGTCCAGACAGCGGTCCTCCGCGTCGACGACCTCGGGCACGAACGCCTCGACGATGCCCGGCCTGGTGTAGTCGGCGTTCTTGGCGTCGCCGAAGTTGTCCACCCAGCGCCCGCCGACGGCGTGCACGTCCATGGCGTGTCCGAAGTCGATCACCCAAGGGGTCTCGACGGTCCCGGTCCGTAGCCGGCCGTGGTTGTAACAGCCGTAGACGAGGTGCGTGAAGGCGCCGTCGTGGATGTAGATCTCGCAGTCGCCGGCCTCCAGGGTCTCGGCCTCGGTGCGACCGCCGACGTAGAGTCCGGGCTGGTCCTCATAGAGCGCGATCGGGCCGTTGACCGTCAGATCGCCGGTGATCACGATCAGCTCGACGTCGTCCTCGTCGTCCCCGCTTCGCAGGGCACTGACGGCGTCCAGGAAGTCCCCGTCGACCGCGAGATCGCCGTCGAAGAACAGCACGCTGTCATAGTCGGACGACTCTGCGTCACTCTCGAACGCGGCGGACAACGCGCCGCTCAGACGGGCGTCGGCGTCGGCATGGGACAGGGATGCGGGGGTGGCGGATATCGACATGGCGACGAGCATAGGTCCGCGCTGTGACGGCCCTACGGGAAAGTCCAGCGCCGTCGTGAGGCTGCCGGCCGCCGCGCGTCCCGGGATCCGTGATCTTAGGATGCGGGTGACTCAGGGCCCCGCCGGGCGGCGGGGCGGGAGGGAAGATCGCATGGAGCGGGACGAACGGCTGCGTCACAGCTCGTCATTCGGAGCCGCGGCGGCCGCGTACGCCGAGCACCGGCCGGACTACGCGCACGCCGCGGCGCGCTGGGCGCTGGAGGCGGCGCCGGGGCGGCGGGTGCTCGACCTCGGCGCCGGCACCGGCAAGCTGACCGCGACGCTGGTCGAGCTGGGCGTCGAGGTCGTCGCGGTCGAGCCCGACCCGGCGATGCTGGCCGAGCTGCGCCGCTCGCTGCCGGACGTCCGCGCCCTGCCGGGCAGCGCCGAGGCGATCCCGCTGCCGGCCGCGTCCGTCGACGCGGTGCTGGCCGGCAACGCCATGCACTGGTTCGACATGGCCGTCGCGGGGCCCGAGATCGCCAGGGTCCTGGCGCCCGGCGGCGTGCTGGCCGGCCTGTGGAACGTGCTCGACGACGGCGTCGACTGGGTGGCCGGGCTCGCGCGGGCCGGCGGCGGCGAGGCGGTCGGCCCGCGTGACACGCCCGCCGCCTGGCGCGCCGCGACGGCCGGGATGCACCTGCCCAGGTCGGGTGCGCCCGCCCGGTTCGGGACGCCGGAGCAGGCGCAGTTCCCGCACGGCCAGCGCCGCACCGCGGACTCCCTCGCCGAGACGCTCGCGACCAGGGCGGGCATGCTGGTCATGCCCGAACGGGAACGCGCGGACCGGCTCGGCCGGATCCGCGCCTACCTCGCCGGCCGGCCCGAGACCGCCGAGGGCGAGTTCACCCTGCCGATGCTGACCGCCGTGTTGCGCGTCCGGCGCTTGTGAGGGGCACGACCGGTCATACCGCGGCCGTGAAGAGGTTTCACCTGCCGATCGATCCGAAGACAACGATCAAGCGGCCTCCCCTCGGACGGGTGACGGCCGGGAAGGCGGTGCCGCATGTCCGGAGCGCCGTTGTACGACACCATCGGAGCGGCCTACACCACGACGCGGCGCACCGACCCGCGCATCGCCGCGCGGATCTCGGCCGCGCTCGGCGACGCCGGGACCGTGCTGAACGTCGGCGCGGGCACCGGGTCCTACGAGCCGCCCGACCGTTACGTCCTGGCGGTGGAGCCGTCGGCGCTCATGCGCTCGCAGCGCCCCGCGGGGGCGGCGCCGTGCCTGCCGGGGTCCGCCGAGCGCCTGCCGTTCGACGACGGGTCCTTCGACGCCGCGATGGCCGTCTCCTCCGTCCACCACTGGCCGGACGTGCTCGCCGGCCTGCGCGAGATGCGGCGGGTCGCCCGGCGCGTGGTGGTGTTCACCCACGACACCAGCGACGCCGGCTGGCGCGACCGGTTCTGGCTCTCCCGCGACTACCTGCCCGAGGTGGCCGGCCTCGTGGCGGGCCGGCCCTCGGTGACCGAGCTGGCGGCGGCGATCGGGGCCCGGCTGGAACCGGTGCCCGTCCCGTGGGACTGCGCCGACGGCCTCTTCGAGGCCTTCTGGCGCCGGCCGGAGGCGTACCTGGAGGAAGACGTCCGTCGCGGGATGTCGGTCTGGGCCAGGCTCGGGCCGGACGTCGAGCGGCGCGCGGTGCGCGACCTGCGTGACGACCTCGCCTCCGGCCGGTGGGCCGGACGCAACGGGGACCTGCTCGATCTCGACGAGGCGGAGCTGGGCCTCCGCCTGCTGATCGCGTAGCCCGGATCCGGCCGACGCGGAACGCATGAAGGGTCTTCATGCGTTGTCGTCGCCGTGGACGATCTCACCCCCGCGGAACTCCGCGTCCTGGTCGCCGTCGACGGCGAGGGCAGCGTCACGGCGGCCGGCGTACGGCTGGGGCTGACCCAGTCGGCCGTCTCGCACGCCCTGCGCGCCGCCGAGCGGAAGATGGGAGCCGTGCTGTTCCAGCGGGGCCGCGCCGGCGCGCGGGCCACCGCGGCGGGGCAGGCCGCGGTCGGGCACGCCCGGCACATCCTGCGGCTCATGGACGTCATGCGGGCCGACACGCGCACCGCCGCCCGCGGCGAGGCCATCGGGACCATCCGGCTGGCCGCCTTCCGCAGCGCCGCCTTCCACCTGCTGCCGCGCGTGCTGGTCCGGTTCGGGCAGCGGCACCCCAAGGTCACCGTGGACGTGCGCATCGTGCCGGACCTGGGCAGGGGCATCGCCGGCGAGGTGGCCGACGGCCGGGCCGACGTGGGCGTCCTCACCCTGCCGATGTACGTGGACGGCCTGGTCTGCAAGGAGCTGTACGAGGAGCCGTACGTGCTGGCCCATCCGCTGGGGCATCCGGACCCGCGGTCGCTCCCCATGATCGACTGGCACGAGAACTGCTCGGGCGAGACCCGCCGCTGGCTGGCCGCGCAGGAGTGGATCCCGCCCGGCGACATCACGGTCGAGGACGACGGCGTCGTCATGTCGATGGTCGGGCACGGGCTCGGCGCGGCGATCGTGCCCCGCCTGTCCACGGTGGACGCCCCGGCCAAGGTCGCCATGGCCGAACTCGGCGAGGGCGCCCCCCGCCGCCGGGTGGGCTACGTGACCACCCGCGAGCTGGCCGGCTCCGCGCTGATCCGCGACCTCCTCGGCGAGCTGCGCACCCTCCGCCCGCCCGCGGGCCCGATGGCGGCCACCCATCCATGAGCCGCTGCTGACGACCGTTTGGCCGTGCGCTGCCCTGCTCTGGGTACGGTCCCTGGCATGGAAGAGGTGCCGCCGCCGACGGACGACATCGTGCACCGGCTGCTCGGCGCGGCCAACGCGCACGACGTCGAGGCGGTGTCGCGGTGTTACGCGCCGGACGCGGTCGTGGTGAGCCCCGAGATGGAGGCGGGCGACCCTGAGGAGATCGCCTCCTATTTCACCCAGATCTGGGATGGCTTTCCCGACCTGCACTTCACGCTGTGGGACACCGTCGCCCTGGGGGACACGATCGCCACCGAGCTGACGGCGACCGGGACGCACGCCGGCCCCTACCTGACGGTCGGGGGCGAGGTGCTGGCCGCGACCGGCCGCCAGATCACCGTGCGGGCCTGCTGGTTCTGGGACCTGCGCGACGGGCTCGTCGCCAGCCAGCGCCTCTACTACGACCAGCTGGAGATCTACGCGCAGATCGGCCTGTGCCTGCCGCTGTCCTTCGAGCCCCCGGACACCGGGGAGGCCGGGGACACCGCGGACCCGGGGTGACTCGCCCGACAACGGCGCAGGCCCTCACGGCCTGACGCGGCTGTGAGGGCCCGGGCGCGTGCGGTCGCGCGTCAGCCGGAGTGGTGACCGCCCACCTGGCGGGCCTGCTCGCGGGCCTGGTCGGCGGTGGCGGCGGCCGCCTCCGACGCGCTGTCCTTGACCTGCTGGACGGCCTGCCCCGCCAGCTCCTTGGCGTCCTGGCCGAGCTGCTGCGCCGACTCGCGGCCGGCTTCCACGACCGGTTCCAGCACGTCGCCGACCTGCTCGCGGAGCTGGCCGACGGCCTGCTCCTCCGCCTCGGTGGCGGGGATGAGCGTGGCGGCCAGCAGACCGGCGCCGAAGGCGATCAGGCCGGCCGCCAGGGGGTTGCCCTGGGTGCCCCGCCTGGCCTGCTCCGGCGCGGCCCGGACGGTCTCGGCCGCCACGTGGGCGCCGTGCCGCGCCCGGTCGGCGGCATGGGACGCCGTGTGGGACACGCCATGGGAGGGGGTCCCCATCACCCGCTCCCGCCACGATCGTGCCGCCTCCCGCACCCGTTCGGTACGGCGGCGCGCGATCCGCGCCGGGCTCGTCCGGTCGGCCAGCCGGTCCACGTCGGCCGCGAGTTCGGCCCTCGTGACGGCGATCTCGTTTCTCACTTCCTCAGGTCGCGTGCCCATTGCGCGTCCTCCTTGAGCGTCTCGATGGTCTGCTCGGGTCTCGGGTTGATCTCGCGCAGCCGGTTGCGGCCGTTGACGTACAGGACGCCGCCGATGGCCGCCCAGACGACCGCGAGAACGAGCGCGGCCCAGCCCAGGCCCATGACCTCGCCCAGGCCGAACATGACGGCCAGGGTCACCAGCAGCGCGATCATGTAGCCGGCGAAGCCGGCGCCGCCGAGCATCCCGGCCGCCTTGCCCGCCTTGGTGGCCTCCTGGCGGAGCTCGATCTTGGCCAGCTCCACCTCCTGGCGGAACAGTTTGGAGATGTCCTCGCCGATCTCGCCGACCAGCTGGCCGAGCGTCGGTTCCTCGGGTTGCGCGGTCATGGCAGGTCACTCCCGGTGCCGTAGGCGGGCGCCGCGGGGGCGGCGGGAGCGGCCGGTGGCGTGGTGAGCGGCGGCACCGGGCGGGTGTCGTCCTGCCCGAGTGGGTCGCCGAGCGGCCGGTGGAGCGGTTGCGGCGGCGCCGTGCCGGGCTGGGCGGCGCTCGGCAGGGTGGGGTCGGCGGGCGGCGCCGGGGTCGCGGGCTGGGACGCCGTCCCGGAGCTGTCGCCGGAGGCCTTGATGATGCGGCCCACCAGGAAACCGGCGGCCAGGGCGCCGGCCAGGAACGCGGCCGGGCGGCGGCGGGCGAAGCTCTGCACCTCGCTGACCACCCCGGTCAGGCCGTTCCTGTCGAGGTAGTCGGCCGCGCGCCGGCCCTGGTCGGCGGCCTGGCGTACGACGTTGGTCACCGGCGAGTCGGGCTTGGCCTGCTCGTGCATGGCCGCCAGGTCCTCCGACCACTCGCGCAGGCTCTGCGCGGCACGCCGGCTCTGCTGGTCGGACTGGGCGCGCACCCGGTCGCGCAGCTCGTCGACGGCGCGGCGGGTCTGCGCCCTGGCCTCGCCGGCCACCTGGACGGTGGCGTCCCTGGCGGTCCCGGCGACCTCCTGCGCGGCGGCCTTGCCTTGATGGAGCGTTCCCTCCTGGCCGGGCGCCGGCCGTCCGGTCCCCGTCGGGTATTCACTCATGGGTGCCCTCCTCGTGGGATTGATGCCGCCTGCGGCTACCCGGACGGCCCCGGCCAAACCAAAAACACCCCAACGCAGGGCAAAGAGCGCCTAAAGGGGATCGGTGTCCTGCGCTGCTCCAGAAGCGCTCCAACCATGCTCGTCCCGGTCACGAACCGCCCTGAAGTGCGATTATTCGCGTGATGAGGCTGGGCATGGGTAGGGAGGCGCCACACCTGGTCAATCCGTTGTGGCCCTTCCTAAGGAACCGAGCATGAACGAGTCGCACCCGCTCAAGTCCGCCGTGGACAAGGTCGTCGGCGCCGTCACCGACCGTGACGCCGTGCAGCCGGCCGAGATCCCCGGCGTGCCGAACAGCCTGCCGCCCGAGCTTGAGGAGCCGACCGAGCCGCGGGAACCGCTGCCGCCCAAGCCGGACCAGACCGGGCCCGAGACCGTCTCGCCCACCGGGCAGCCCACCGGCGCCTCGCAGGACCAGATGGCACAGGCCGGCGAGTACCTGACCACCGCCCAGGGGGTGCGGCTGCGCGACACCGACCACTCGCTGAAGGCCGGGCCGCGCGGCCCGGTGCTGCTGCAGGACCACCACCTGCGCGAGAAGGTCATGCACTTCGACCACGAGCGCATCCCCGAGCGGGTGGTGCACGCCCGCGGCGCCGCCGCCCACGGCGTCTTCCAGGCGTACGGCACCGCCTCGAACATCACCAAGGCGGCCTTCCTCGCCGAGGGCGTCAAGACCGACGTCTTCGTCCGCTTCTCCACCGTGCTCGGCTCGCGCGGCTCGGCCGACACCGTCCGCGACACCCGCGGCTTCGCCACCAAGTTCTACACCGCCGAGGGCGTGTTCGACCTGGTCGGCAACAACATCCCGGTCTTCTTCATCCAGGACGGCATCAAGTTCCCCGACGTCATCCACGCCGGCAAGCCGCATCCCGACCGGGAGATCCCGCAGGCACAGAGCGCGCACGACACGTTCTGGGACTTCGTCTCCCTGCACACCGAGGCCACCTTCCACACGATGTGGAACATGTCCGACCGCGGCATCCCGCGCTCGTTCCGCATGATGGAAGGCTTCGGCGTGCACACCTTCCGCCTGGTCAGCGCGGCGGGGGAGACGACGCTGGCCAAGTGGCACTGGAAGCCCAAGCTCGGCGTGCACTCCCTGACCTGGGAGGAGGCCCAGATCGCCGGCGGCGTCGACCCCGACTTCCACCGGCGCGACCTCGCCGACGCCATCGAGGCCGGCGCGCACCCGCAGTGGGAGCTGGGCATCCAGGTCTTCCCGGACACGCCCGAGCAGATGTTCGAGGGCATCGACCTGCTGGACCCGACGAAGATCGTGCCCGAGGAACTGGCCCCCGTCCATCCGGTCGGCCTGATGACGCTCAACGCCAACCCGTCGAACTTCTTCGCCGAGACCGAGCAGGTCGCCTTCCACGTCGGGCACCTCGTGCCGGGCATCGACATCACCGACGACCCGCTGCTGGCGGCGCGGCTGTTCTCCTACCTCGACACGCAGATCACCCGCCTGGGCGGCCCGAACTTCGCGCAGATCCCCATCAACCGGCCGCACGCGCCGGTCAACGACATGCTGCGTGACGGCTTCCACCAGACGGCCGTCCATCGCGGGGTGGCGCCGTACCGGCCGAACTCCCTGGACGGCGGCTGCCCCTTCCAGGCCGGGGCCGGGCAGGGCGCCTACGTCGAGGTGCCGCTGGAGGTCGCCGGACGCAAGGTGCGCGAGGCGCCCGCGACCTTCTCCGACCACTACAGCCAGCCGCGGCTGTTCTGGCTGAGCCTGTCCCCGGTCGAGCGCGAGCACCTCATCAGCGCCTACACCTTCGAGCTGGGCAAGTGTTACGAGCAGGCGGTCAAGGAGCGCCAGCTCCGGGTGCTGGCCAACATCGACCCGGTCCTGTGCCGGCAGGTCGCCGACGGCCTCGGGCTGCCCGTGCCCGAGCCCACCGTGCCGCTCGCCGACCCGGCGCCGAGCCCGGCGCTGTCGCAGGTCGGCCGGCAGTGGCCGCTGGACGGCCGGATCATCGGCATCGTCGCGGACGAGACCAGCGACCTCGGCGTCGTGGGCGCCGTCCGCCAGGCCGTGCTCGACGGCGGGATGACGCCGCTCGTCATCGCGCCCAAGGGCGGCAAACTGGGCGGCACGCTGGCCGTCCAGCGCACCTTCGCCACGGCCCGCTCGGTCGAGTTCGACGCCGTGCTGCTGGCCGGGGCGCCGGCCCCGGGCGACGACGCGTACGGCGCCCGCGACGCCAAGGCCGGCGACGGCGGCACCCCGGTCGACCCGCGCGTGCTGCTCCTGGTCGGCGAGGCGTACCGGCACGCCAAGGCGGTGGGCGGCTGGGGCGCGGCCGCGCAGGCGCTGCAGGCCGCGGGGATCCCGGCGCAGGCGCCGGGCGTCGTCACCGGGCAGGACGGCGAGGGCGTGCTCCGCGACGTGCTGGCCCTGCTGCCCCTGCACCGGGTCTGGGACCGCTTCCGCGTCCACCCCGACGTGGCCTGAGCCGGCAGAACGGCCCTCCGCCACCTCTCCATTCGCGCGCCGCGACGCCATGTCGCGGCGCGCGACGCGTGTTCCGGCCGCCCCTGAGCGCGATGCCTCCACCCCGGCCGTGAAAGAAGATCGCCCCACCGGTGGAGTAAGGGGTGTGACTGCCCATTCGACGGCTCATCCGACGGTTCGGAACCGCACCGGCCCGCCGGCGGCGATCAGCGACGAGGCCCTGCTGGAACTCTCGCGCCGCCGCCCCGAGCGGTTCGGCGAGCTCTACGACCGGTACGTCGGCGAGATCCACGCCTACCTGGGCCGCCGGCTCGACCAGCAGGCCGCCGACGACCTGACCGCCGAGGTCTTCCTGGCTGTACGGCTTCGCCGGCAACCTGATCGCCCTGCACCGGCGCACCGAGGCCCGGCGGCTGGCGGCGTTGCAGCGCAGCGCCGGCGCGCACGAGGAGCCCGAGCACGGCCACGAGGAGCGCGTCGTCATCCGCGTGGACGCCCAGAGCGAGCAGGGCCGGCTCGCCGCCGAGCTGCGCGCGCTGCCCGACGGCGACCGGGACGTGCTGCTGCTCAGCGCGCTGGGCGAGCTGAGCCATGAAGAGGTCGCGCAGGCCCTCGACATCCCGTACGGCACCGTCGGCTCACGCCTGTCGCGGGTGCGCAGGAAACTTCGGGCCGCCCTCGGCGGCGTCAACCCCTTGCATGGAGGCTCGGATGGATGACTACCGGGCGGTCCGGGATCTGCTGCCCGCACCGCCGCTGCGACCGGAGATCGAGCGGGCCGGCCGGGAACGGCTGGACGCCGCCGTCGCCCGCGAACGCCGCCGACCGGCGGGCCGGACCGCGAGGCGGCGCGCGTGGTCGGTGCTGCTGGCCGCGGCCGCCGCCGCCGCGATCGCCGTCCCGCGGCTCACGCCCCCGCCGGACGGGCCCGCCCGCCCGGCCGCGCCCACCCAGGCGGACGGCAAACGCTTCCTGCTGGTCGCGGCGGACTCGGTGGCCGCGCAGCCGGACGCGGGCGCCTGGTGGGGCGGCACGGAGGTGCGCGGCCGGCAGTTCCGCGAACCCGGCGGCCGGTACGTCCTTCGGGAGAGCGAGTCGGTCGAGACCTGGATCCCGGCCGACCCCGAGGGCCTGACCTGGTACCGGAAGGTCCCGCAGGGGATCGTGCCGGCGACACCGCAGGACGAGGCCGCCTGGGCCGCCGACGGCTCGCCCACGTCCTGGACCTTCGACCAGCCGGCGGCGGACGGCCGGACCGGGGTCGTGCGGGCCCGGCCCGGCCCGCCGCGGACCTGGTCCACCGAGGACCGGGACTTCCGCGTGCTGACCGCGGGCAAGCCGCTGACCAAGGCCGGCGAGGTGCCCGACACGCCGGAAGGGCTGAAGGCGTACCTCGGCTCCGACGACCGCGCGACCGTCGACGCGGCGGCGCGGCTGCTGCTGTTCGCGCCGGTGACGAGCCGGACCAGGGCGGCCGCGTACCGGCTGCTCGCCTCCCTGCCCGGGGTCACCGCCGCCGGGCCGGTGACCGACGTGCTGGGCCGCGCCGGTCAGGCGGTCGAGTACGACGCCGGCGAGTTCGCCCCGTCCGCCCTTCCAGGCGCGGCCAGGACCCGGCTGGTGATCGACCCGGTCTCCGGCAGCCCGCTTTCCGTCGAAACCCGTTCCGTCGCCGACGGCCTGCTCCTGACGTACGTCGCGATCAAGGACAGCCGCTGGGCGGACGTCAACCCCTTGAAGGAGAACCGATGAGACACACCCATGCCCTCGCCGCCGCCGCTCTGGTGCTGGCCGCCGGCCTCGCAGCCACCGCGACCCCCGCCTCGGCCGACGCGCCCAAGGGGGCGTACTGGCGGGTCGAGTCGATCCGCACCAGCGTCCATCCCCGCACGGTCGGCAGCGGCTATCACGTGACCCAGCGCAGCGTCAGCACCCACTGGTCGTCGCCCGAGGGCAGGAGCTGGAACGGGTACCGCGACCTGGGCGCCAGGCCCGCGACCGCGAAGGACGAGGCGGCCTGGCGCGCCGACGGCTCGCCGTCGAGCTGGGCGTACCGGACGGAGGGCATGAAGATCCGCCTGTCCACCGGCCCCGGCAAGGGCACCCTCGTGGCCGAGAAGCGCCCGCCCGGCTTCCGGCTCGGCGACGGGAAGTACGTGAGCCTCCAGCAGCTGCAGTCCCTGCCCGCGGACGCCGAGGGGCTGCGGACGCGCCTGGCCGCCGACGTCGACGCCTGGATCGACAAGGCGTCGCAGGAGGCCACGACCACGGACCCGAAGGCGCGCAAGCAGGACTGGCTGGACCAGCGCGACCGGTACGTCGCCGAGGAGGCCGTCACCCTGCTGTACGCGGTCCCGGCGCCGGACAAGCTCAGGGCCGCCGCCTACCAGGTGCTCAGGACCACCAAGGGCGTGGACGACCTCGGCGCCGCCAAGGACCCGCTCGGGCGCTCCGGCCGGAAGCTGGCGCTGCCGGACTCGGCAAGTCCGGCGTCACGACGATCACGGCGGCCTGGACCGACGACCGGCTCGCGGCCCCGCGGGTTCCCTAGCCGTCCTCCTCACCCGCGGGAAATCCAGGTGCGGTGCGCGGGCGGGATGGTGTGTGATCGGGGGATGACGATCGAGACGGGCAGGCCGGGGATCGACGGGCTCGGCGACGTGGTGCGGCTGCTGGGGGAGTGGCAGCACGACGGAGAGCCCGTGCAACTGCATCCGGGTGACGTGGGATGGTTCTGGCGGTTCGGCGCGCGGCGCACGGCGGAGGCCACCGTGACCTGGAGCCGGGCCGGGCAGATCGTCGCCGCCGGGCTGCTGGACGGCGCCGACCTGCTGCGGCTGGCGTTCGCGCCGGGGGCGTCGCAGGACGAGGAGCTGGCCCGGCGGGTGGCCGGCGACGTGTCGGTCCCCGGCCGCGGGGTGCTGCCCGAGGGGCGGGTGTACGTCGAGTCGCCGCCGGGCGCGCTGGTCCGGGAGCTGTTGCTGAAGGACGGCTGGGTGGCCGACGACCCGTGGACGGTGCTCGGGCGCGACCTCGGCGCACCCGTCCCGGATCCCGGCGTGCACGTCGAGGCGGTCGGGCCGGGGCAGGCGCACGAGTGGGCCGCGGTCCTGCGGGCGTCGTTCGACGGCTCGACCTTCACCGAGGAGCGCTGGCACGCGATGGCGGCGGGCGTCCCGTACACCGGCGCGCGGTGCCTGCTCGCCCGCGACGACCAGGGCGAGGCCGTGGCGGCCGTGGCGGTGTGGTCGGCCGGTGAGGGCAGGCCGGGGCTGATCGAGCCGATGGGGGTGCACCCGGCCCACCGGGGGCGCGGGCACGGCCGGGCGATCACGGTCGCCGCGGCGCGCGCGCTGCGGGAGGCGGGTTCGTCCAGCGTGCTGGTGTGCTGCCCGAGCTCCAACGCCGGTGCCGTCGCCACCTACCGGTCGGCCGGCCTCGAGCGGCTGGCGGAGAGACTCGACGTGTCCCGCCACCCCTCCTGAGGCGCCGGGTGGGGGTCAGGCGGTGTGCAGGGTGCGGAAGTGTTCCGGGTTCGCCGGGTCGCGGTCGGCCACCTGGATCGGGGGCCAGGCCCACTGCCAGACGCTGATGCCCGGCGCGCGGGAGAACCGGATCGGCCCCCGGGTGCCCTCGACCGCGACCTGCGGCCAGGATCCGGCGACGGCCGCCCGGTCCACCCCGTGCGAACGCAGCGCCTCGGCCAGGACGGTGACCGTGTCGTAGCCCTCGAAGGCGACGAACGACGGCGTTCCGGCCAGCCGCTCGCGAAGGGCCGTCCCGGCCCGCACGCCGAGGGGGCTCAGGCTTTCGGGCAGGTAGCGCAGGAACGGGATCGCGGCGCCGTCGTCGCCCAGCGACTCGGCCCACCCCGGGAACTCCGGCTGCCCGGCCGGCGCGCCGATCAGGGTCCCGGCCAGCCGCGGGTCGCGGCGCACGGCCCTGACGATCGGCACCGCCGGCTCCGGGTGGCCGACCAGGAGAAGCAGGGCCGTCGCGCCGTCGCGGGCGAGCTCGTCGCACACGGCCTCGGGGGTGCGGGCGGTCATGTCGAGTTCGGTGACCGTGCCGCCGCGGGCGGCGAGGTGGTCGCGCAGGATGCCGAGCCCCGACGCCCAGTAGACGCTCGGCTGCGTCGCCACCGCGACGCGCTCGTGGCCCGCGCCGAGGAGGAAGTCCGCGTAGATCCGCCAGCCGCGCGACTGCGCCGGGGCCAGGCGCGCGACCCACTTCGCGGGCTCGTCGGTGAGCGCGTCGAGGACCGCCGAGGAGCAGAGGAACGGCAGGCCGACGGCGTCGGCGCGGGCGGCGGCGGCACGGGCGACCACGCTGTGGTACTCGCCGGCCAGCGCGGCCACCCCGAGCCCGGCCAGCTCGTCCACGGCCGCCTCCGCCTTCCGCGGGTCGGCCGCGGTGTCACGGACCACCAGCTCCAGCGGCCGTCCGCCGATGCCGCCGGCGTCGTTGACGTCCCGCACCGCCAGTTCCAGCCCGGCGAGCAGGTGGCGGCCCGCCTCGACCCAGCCGGGCGGGGTGAGCGGGACGAGCGCGCCGATCCGGACGGACGGCCCGCCGGCCCGCTCGGCTCCCGGCTGCGATGACGGCGTGCTCATGCGCATGATCTCCCTCAGGTGATGATCTGTCGGCCCAGTATGCCGGGATCGCGGCGTCGCGTCGGCGCCGGGTCCGGGTGCGGATCGTCCCCGGGCCCGAGTACGGCGATCTTGAACCGCCCCGACGCGCGTGGCGTCGTCGTTTCGCGGTGACTCTCCGTTATTTTGCGAGATGGATGAGGGGGATCCGTAGTGACTGATTCGCGTGGGACCGTGTCCCGCAGGTTGTTCGTCAGCGGCATGTTCGCCGCCCTGGGCACCGTTCCGGCGGCCGCCGCCGGAGCGTCCGCCGGGCCGTCCGCCCGGCCGCCGGGGGGAGGGGCCGCCTGGGAGTCCGGCAGGAGGGTGTTGCGGGCCGCGCCCGCCACCGTGTCCCTCGGCGGGCGGACCGTGTCCACCTGGGCCTACGACGGCCTGCTGCCCGGCCCGACCATCCGGGCCACGGCCGGCGGCACCGTGCGGACCAGGCTCGTCAACGACCTGCCCGCGCCGACCACCGTGCACTGGCACGGCATCAGGATCGCCGCCGACATGGACGGCGCGCCCGGCCTCTCGCAGCGGCCGACCCAGCCCGGCGGGACGTTCGACTACGTGTTCACCGTCCCCGACCCCGGCACCTACTTCTACCACTCCCACGTGGGCATGCAGAGCGACCGCGGCCTGTACGGCCCGCTGATCGTGGAGGACCCGGCGGAGCCGCTCGAGTACGACCAGGAGTTCACGGTCGTGCTCGACGACTGGCAGGACGGCGTCAACGGCACGCCCGACGACACGCTGCGCACGCTGAACACCACCCCGCACGACGACACCCTGAGCAGCCACGTCCTCGGCGGCACGTCCGGTCACGTGCGCTACCCGTACTACCTGGTCAACGGCCGCACCGCCGACGAGCCCACCACCTTCGTGAGCCGTCCCCGCGTGCGCGCCAGGTTCCGGGTGATCAACGCGGCCGCCGACACCGCCTTCCGGGTGGCGCTCGGCGGCCACCGCCTGACCATCACCCACACCGACGGTTTCCCGGTCAAGCCGGTCACCGTGGACACGGTCGTGATCGGCATGGGGGAGCGCTACGACTTCGTCGTCACGCTCGAGGCGGGGGCGTTCCCGCTGATGGCGATGGCGGAGGGCAAGGCCGGGCGGGCGTTCGCGGTGGTGCGCACCACGCCGGGCGCCCGCACCCCGTCACCGGACGGCGCCGTGCCGGAGCTCCAGCGGCGGCAGCTCGCCTACCAGGACCTCCAGGCGCGCCGCCGCGACCAGCTGCGCCCGCCGTCCAGGACCGTCACCGTCACGCTCGGCTGGCGCCAGGGCACCGCCGGCAGCGAGTGGCCGCTCAACGGGCACCTCTCCGACGACCCGCTGCGCCTGCGGGTCGACCGGGGCGAGACGATCCGGATCGTCATGCACAACGACACGCACATGTGGCACCCGATGCACCTGCACGGCCACACCTTCCAGGTCCGGACGACCGAGCGCGGCGGGCCGCGGAAGGACACCGTGAACGTCATGCCGTACAAGCGGATCAGCATCGACGTGCACGCCGACAACCCCGGCGAGTGGATGTTCCACTGCCACAACCTCTACCACCAGGAGCAGGGCATGATGGGCCTGCTCGGCTACGGCAAGCCCCCGAAGCGGCGGCACGTCATGAGCCACTGACCGGCGTCCGCGCGGTCGTGTGCAGGTAACCGGCCACGGCGGCGAGCAGTGACGCCCCCCAGAGCAGGAAGACGGGGTAGGTCCCGGCGAAGCCCCAGCTCCCGTCGAGGACCTCGGTGCCGCCGCCGGGCGCGCACGTGCGGGTGACGCCGAACGCGAGGCAGTTCGTCATCATCGCGCCGTACTGGCCGACCAGCATGCCGACCACGGCCGCCGGGACCACCGCGAGCGCGCGCGGCACTCGCCGTCCCCCCGCCAGGGGCACCCAGCGCGGGACGACCTGTCCCCATCGGGCGATCAGCCCCAGGGTGAGCAGCCCCCCGGCCACCGGCCCGGCGACGAGCAGCACCCAGAACACCGCCGAGCCGCCCAGCTCGGCCAGGCCCGCGCGGGAGCCCTCCGCCACGCCCAGCGGCAGGCCCAGCCCCCACAGCAGGTGCGGCACCGAGAAGCCCAGCACCGGCAGGACGGCCGCCGTCCAGGTCGCCGTCCTGGCCCAGAGGGCGGGCCGGACCGTCCCGTCGGCCCGCCGCCGGTGCGGCCGCGCGGCGGTACGCGTCCCGAAGCGGACGGCCGCCAGCGCCAGCAGCACCCCCAGCGCGGCGAGCAGCGACTGCCGGGCCAGCGCGGGGTCGTCGAGCTTGCCGAACGCCAGCCGCATGACCAGGTTCCCGGGCGCCACCAGCACGAGGGCGGCCGCCGCCGCCCAGCCCGCGGCCAGCAGCGCGGGCCGTGTGAGTGATCTCATGGCCGCCCACGGTAGGCCGCGCGGCCCGCCCGCGATCTCCCTCCCGAGAGGGAAACGCCTCCCCTGCGCGGGGCAGAGCCGGGACGCGCCGGATCAGCCGGTGCCCTCCGGCGGAGTGCCGGACGCGCGCAGGCGCTCGCTGTTCTCCTGCAGCTCGTCGATCAACCGGGACGCCTCGGCCTTGCTCAGCCCGCCGGGCACCTCCCTGCCCACCTCCCTGGCCAGGGTGTGCAGGTAGGACTCCTGCGGGCCGGTCATGGACTCGTCCCCGGTCGTCCAGTCGTCGGGGTCCTTCTCCACCGGTCCGTGACTCATGCCGACTCTCCTAGAACTCACGTTCTCCTGGGTCAGCACGCCATGCCCGCAGAAGCGCGCCGCAAACGCGAAGACGCCGGTGGTCCGGCGGGCTCTTCCGCCGGTGCGGGCCATCGACTGACCGTGGCGGAAATGCCATGGTTCGGGAAGTTCCTGCCATACTGGCGGGCGTGATACGCAGGGTCGCGGCCGTGGTCGGAGACATGGTCGCCGCGTTCGAGCTCGGGATCGTCTGCCAGGTGTTCGGGCTGGACCGCACCGACGACGGGCTGCCCGTCCACGACTTCGCGGTCTGCGCGGCGGAGCCCGGCGCCATCCCCACGACCTCGGGGTTCGCCGTCCACGTCGAGCACGGGCTCGACCGGCTCGCCGACGCGGATCTGGTGGCCGTACCGGCCTGGCCGCGGCTCGACGCGCCCGTCCCCGCCCCGCTGCTGGCGGCGCTGCGGGACGCGGTCGGGCGCGGCGCCAGGGTGCTGACCGTCTGCACGGGCGCGTTCCTGCCGGCCGCCGCCGGGCTGCTCGACGGCAGGCGCGCCACCACCCACTGGCAGTTCGCCGACCTGCTCGCCCGCCGTCATCCCGAGATCACCGTCGAGCCCGGCATCCTGTACGTCGAGGACGGCCCCGTGCTCAGCAGCGCAGGAGCCGCGGCCGGGATCGACGCCTGCCTGCACCTCATCAGGCTGGAGTACGGCGCCGCCACGGCCAACGCCCTGGCCCGGCGCCTGGTCGTACCGGCCCATCGCGCCGGCGGGCAGGCCCAGTACGTCGAGGCGCCCATGCCGCCGCAGCGCACCCCGTACGAACTGGCGGAGCTGCTCGACTGGATCCTGGCGCACCTCGACCGGCCGCTGACGGTGGAGGCGCTCGCGGCGCGCGCGGCCATGTCGCCGCGCACGTTCGCCCGGCGGTTCAAGACCCTGACGGGCACCACCCCGCACCGCTGGCTGCTCGAACGCCGCCTTCAGTTCGCCGAGGAGCTGCTGGAGACCACCGATCTGGGCGTGGACGCCGTGGCCGTCCGGGCCGGGTTCGGCGGCGCCGACACCCTGCGCCACCACTTCGCCGCCCGCCGCGGCGTCGCCCCCGCCGCCTACCGCCGGGCCTTCCGCCGCCTTCCGTGACGCCGGGCCGCGACAGCTCGGCGACGGCCCCTACGGCCGCGTCACGGGCCGGTCCGGCGTACGGGCGGGGGAGAAGGGGCCGCTCAGCGCCGCCCACTGCAGCAGCATGATGGTCTTGGCGTCGGCGATCTCACCGCGCCCGACCAGATCGAGGGCGTGGTCGAAGCCGAGCTCCATGACCTCGATGTCCTCGCCTTCCGCGGCGACCCCGCCGCCCGCGGAGGTGCGGGTCGCGGCGCTGTAGGGCGCGGCGTAGAAGTGCAGGCGTTCGGTCACCGACCCCGGGCTCATGTAGACGGAGAAGACCCGCTCGACCTCGCCGACGGTGTGGCCGGTCTCCTCGGCGGCCTCGCGCCGGATCGCCTCCTCCGGCGCCTCGTCGTCCAGCAGCCCGGCCGCGGTCTCCAGGAGCATCCCGTCGGGGTGGCCGTTGACGTAGGCCGGGTAGCGGAACTGCCGGGTCAGCAGGACGGTGCGGCGGTCGGGGTCGTACAGCAGCACGGTGGCGCCGTTGCCGCGGTCGTAGGTCTCCCGCTGCTGGGTGCTCCAGCGGCCGTCGGCGTGCTGGTAGTCGAAGGTGGTGGTGCGCAGCACGTACCAGTTGCAGGCCAGGAGCCGCACGTCGCGCACCCGCACCCGGGGGTTGCCGGTCAGGTCGCGTCCCGCCTGGTCCAGGCCGGTACGGCCACGCCCGTCGGGAACGTCGACGCCCGCGGTCACGACGACCGTCCACGCCCGGCGGACGCGCCCGCCGCGGGGATGTGGCGGCCGGGAGGGACCGGCCTCTCCGCCGCTCTGCCCGCGCGGACGGGAGCGGGCTGTCGTGCCGATCGTGGCGTCATGTCGCCCTTTCGTGATGGATGCCGGATCCCGGTCACCGAGTATGGCAGGAAATTCCCGTATGTGAGCAGTGCTGCCACTGCCGCACGATCCCGCCCCCGCGCAGACTCGGACCATGACCGCAAGCACGTACCCCCGTCCTCCGCTCGTGCCGTCCTTCCCGCTGCCCGGCTCCGGGACCGGGCGCCACGCCGTCGCCGTTCCGGCGCCCGGCCGCGGGCCGCGGCACTGGGCCGGCGCGCCGAGCGCCACGCTCGACGCCGACGGCACGTACGTCCTGGCCTACCGCGTACGCGACGGCGGCGAGGACCACAACGCGGTGGCCCGCTCCACGGACGGCGAGCGTTTCACCACGGTCGCCGTGCTGCCGCGCGGCCGCTTCGGCGCCGCGATGGTGGAGCGCCCCGCCCTGGTACGCCTGCCCTCCGGCCGGTGGCGGTTGTACGTCAGCTGCGCCACGCCGGGAACCAGGCACTGGTGGATCGGCGTCGTCGAGGCCGCGTCCCCGGAGGGCCTGGCCGGGGCGGACGTGCGGCCGGTGCTCACCGGCGACGCCCGGACCGGCGTCAAGGACCCGGTGATCCGGTACGACGGCACCGGATGGCGGGCCTGGATCTGCTGCCACCCGCTGGAGACGCCCGGCGCGGAGGACCGGATGAGCACCGCGTACGCCACCAGCCGCGACGGGCTGAGCTGGCGCCGGCACGGGACCGTCCTCACCGGCCGGCCCGGCTCGTGGGACGCCCGCGGAGCCCGGCTGACCAGCGTCCTGCCCGACGGCCGGGCCTGCTACGACGGGCGGGCCTCGGCGGCGGAGAACTGGCGCGAACGCACCGGCCTGGCCACACCGGCCGGCGCGACCGGGGCAGGCGAAGCGCCGCTGCTGACGCCGGTGGACGGGCCGCCGGTGGCCGACGTCCGCTACCTCGACGTGCTCCCGCTCCCCGACGGCACCCACCGGCTCTTCTACGAGGCCCGGCTCCCCGACGGCAGCCACGAACTGCGCACCGAACGGGTGACCTGACAGGCGCCGTCACCGGCCCGGCCGCCGGCCCGGCGGCCGCTCTCTACAATGGCCGGGTGAATCTGGATCGGGCCGTGTGCGGCACGTGCTGAGCGCTGCGGGGCTGGGCGCGGAGGAGGAGGCCGCCTACCGGCTGCTGGTCAGGACCACCGAGGTGGAGTCCGACGCCCTGGCCGAGGAGCTGGGCGTGGCGGCCGAGGTGGCGCGGCAGGCGCTCGGCTCGCTGCTGGCCAAGGGCCTGGCGCGCGCCGTGCCGGGCGAGCCCGGCCGGTTCACGGCGGTCGCCCCCGACGTCGCGCTCGCGGCCCGGCTGCACCGGCGGCAGGCCGAGGTCGACCGCGCGCGGCATGCCATGGAGCAGCTCACGGGGGAGTACCTGGCGCACGCCCGGCGGCGCGAGGCCGCGCAGCTCATCGAGGTGATCACCAGCCGGGCGGCGCTGCGCGAGCAGCTCCGGCTGCTGCAGGACGGCGCCCGCCACGAGGTGCTCAGCCTCTGCCGGGCCGGGCACGTGGCGATGAGCTCGCAGGAGAACAGCGAGGAGCTCGCGGCCCTGCGGCGCGGCGTCGGCTACCGCGTCATCTACGAAGGGGCGTTGCTGGAGGAACCCGGCATGCTGGTCAACCTCGCCGACGGCATCACGCTGGGGGAGCAGGCCCGCGCGCTGCCCGTCCTGCCGGTACGGATGATCATCGCGGACGGCGAGCTCGGGGTGCTCCCGCTCATCCAGCACACCGACGGCCTGACCCAGCTCACCGCCGCGCTGATCCGGCCCAGCAGCCTGCTCGACGCCCTCAAGGCCCTGTTCGAGAGCCTGTGGGAGCGGGCCACCCCGGTCAGCCTCACCAACCCCGGCAGCCCGCTCGACGCCGACCATCTCTACCTGCTGTCGCTGCTGGTCGCCGGCGTTCCGGACAAGTCGATCGCCACCCAGCTCAAGATCTCCCAGCGGACGGTGCAGCGCAGGATCGCCTACCTGATGGAGCGGGCGGGTGCGCAGACCCGGATGCAACTGGCCTGGCACGCCGCCCGCGAGAACTGGCTCTGACCGATCAGTAGGCCCTGATCACCGTCTGCCGGACCGTGTTGCCGGCCGAGTCGGTGGCGGTGACCCGCAGCGACGGGTGCGGGCGCAGGACGATCGCGTCGTAGCGGCCGCCGCCGAGCGGGATCACCGGCTGCCGGCGCCACGTCGCGCCGTCGTCGTAGGACAGCTCCAGCTTCAGGTCCTTCGGGCGCGCGCCGGTCACGCCCTCCTGATGCCGTACGGCGAAGCCCACCAGACCGGGGCGCTCCGGGCGTACGTCATAGTCGACCTGCAGCAGCGGCAGCACCCGGTCGCCCGGCTTGGAGCGGAATGTCCAGGCCGTCTCGGTCGCGGTGGCCGTGGTCCACTCCTCCGAGGTGCGCTTGGTGGACAGCTCCAGCCGGTAGGCGGCCTCCTGCGGCGCCGCGGGGAACGCGCCCCAGGCGGCCTCGCGCTCGGCCACCAGCGTGCCGTCGCGGAAGAACCGGGCCGAGGCGGTGTCGTTGTCGACGCCCGCGCGGGAGACGTGCCCGGAGGAGTCCACGAACTCGGGGACGCGGATCTCCATCGTGTCGCCCTCCCGGGTGGACGGCTTGAGCCAGCCGGGGATCGCCGGGCGGACCACCGGGGCGTGCCAGCTCTCGCTGATCCGCGTGCCGGGCTGGTAGGTGCGCGGCTGCTCGGTCATGCCGTCGAGCAGCCGGCCCATCTCGTCCCAGACGTACTGGTGGTTGACGAGGTGCTGCCAGTAGGAGCCGTTGGCGCTGACGTACTCGGTGCGGCGCAGCGGGGTCTTCACGATCCGCTGGGTCTCCATCTGCTGGCCCAGCGAGTACGACTGCCAGGGACGCCAGCCGAAGCGCTGCTCCTTGGCCCAGCCGAAGCCCCCGTTGTCGGCGTAGGTCGTGGCGACCCGGGCGGTGTTGCCGTCGTTCACCTCGTGCACGATCTTGTCCGGCACCCGGCCGTCGGAGACCTGCATGACGTCGTAGAGGTAGGGCGAGTCCATCTGCCCCGTGACCTCCAGCCTGGCGTTGCCCTTCTTCATCCGCTCCAGCATCCGCTGCCCGTCGTCATTGGCGACCACCAGCGCCGGGATCGGCAGGTCCGCGCCGACCGGCTTCCAGCCGTGCCCGAACGCGTCGTCGGGGGACAGCACCAGGATCACCGCGACCGCGCCCGCCTTGATCGCGGCCCCGGACGGGTCGGACCAGTCAATGTCCTCGCTGCGGACGACCGCGGCCTTGCCCTTGGACCCGGCCGCCCCGTCGGCGAGCCGCCACATGTGCCGCCCGTCCACGCCCGGCGACCGGCCCAGGAACCCCATCGGGTACGGCTCGCCCGAGCCGGGCACGCGGGCGGTGAGCTTGGGCGCGACGAGCTGCCAGCGCGAGGCGAACTCGAACGAGCCGTCCCGCACGGGCTGGGTCGGTGAGACGTTGAGCCCCTCGATGACGTCGAAGTTCATGACGCCCTGGGAGATCTTGCGCGAGCCGAACGCACGATAGGTGAAGTAGGTGTAGATGCCCACCTGCTCGGCGGGCTCCTTGGTTCTGATGGTCACCGGGGTGGTCTTGCGGAAGTCGAGCACCACGTCCAGGTCGCGGTCGACCTTGAGCTCGGGGATGACGACCATGCCGTCACGCGGGTGCGTCCGGCCCCAGCCGCTGCCCAGGTTGAGCGACTGCGTCATGTAGGTGCCCTCGGACACCTCCACGGTCAGCCCTTCCTGGGGCAGCCAGGTGAACAGGTCGTCCTGCTGCGACGCGCCGAACATCGACAGCGTGTCGGCGCCGGTCTGCTTGCCGGCGGCGTCGATGGCGGTGAAGCGGACCTTGTGCTGCGGCCCCTTCCAGGTCAGCGCCAGCGTGGTGTGCACCTGCTCCGCGCCCGCCGTGGCGGTGACCAGCCCGCCGTACCGGCCGAAGGTGAGACCGGGCAGGTCCACCGTGACCTTGACGTCGGCGGTGCCGCCCGCCGGGACCGTCACGGTCCTGGCGCTGAGCTCGGCCTTGTCGAGGGTGGTGGCCAGCTCCAGCGTGACGGGGGCGGCCGTGCCGTTGGCGTAGGTGATGGTGCCCCCGGCCGTGGCCGGACCCTGGTCCTGCTGGTGCTTGCCGAGGTCGACCACACCCGTCGCGGTCACGCCCTGGCGCACCGCGCGGGCCACGTCCAGGCGGCCGGCGCCGGCGTCGTCGATCTGCTGACCGGCGATGGGCTTGGCGGAGCCGACCAGCGCGTCCTTGATCTGCCCGGCCGTCCAGCCGGGGTGGCGCTGCTTGACGATCGCGGCGGCCCCCGCCACGTGCGGCGTGGCCATCGAGGTGCCGGACGCGGCCGTGTAACGCTCGTCCACCGGCTCGCCCATGCTGGTGCCCGCCGCGCGGGCCGCGACGATGGCCACGCCGGGGGCGGTGAGGTCGGGCTTGGGCGCGTCGTCCAGGCGCGGGCCGCGGCTGGAGAAGTCCGCCAGCACGTCCTTGCCGTCGACCGCGCCGACGGTCAGTGCCGAGGTCGCCGCGCCGGGCGTGCCGATCGAGTAGGCCGCGCCGTCGTTGCCCGCCGCGACCACGAACAGGGCGCCGGTGCGCTCGGTGAGGGTGTTCACGGCCTCGCTGAGCGGGTCGGTGCCGTCGGTCGCGCTGCCGCCGAGGCTCATGTTGATCACCGACGCGCCTTCGGCGGCGGCCCACTCCATGCCCTCGATGACGCCGGACAGGGTGCCCGAGCCGTCGTCGCCGAGCACCTTGCCGACCATCAGTTCGGCGCCGGGGGCGACGCCCTTCCTGCCGTCGCCGCCGGCGATGGTGGCGGCCACGTGGGTGCCGTGCCCGTTGCCGTCCTGGACGCTCGGCTCGCCGGTGAACACCTTGCTCTGCTTGACGCGTCCGGCCAGGTCGGGATGGGTGGCGTCGACGCCGGTGTCCAGGACGGCGACCTTGACGCCCTTGCCGTCGAACCCGGCCTGCCACGCCTCCGGCGCGCCCACCTGCGGCACGCTGTGGTCGAGGGTGGCCTTGACCTTGGCGTCCAGCCAGATCTTCGACACGCCCTGCGACAGCGTGGCCCGCTGCCCGTCGAGCGACTTCCACAACCCGCCGATCGTGCGTTTGTCGGCGGCGACCACCCGGCCGTTGACGCTCTCCAGCTCGGGCGCGGACGCGCTCTTCGGCGCGGCGCCGTCGTAGAGGAACAGCAGCGGCAGCTTGTCCGCCTTCGCGTCGTCGTATCCCTGGGCGATCAGCCGGGTGACCGAGAACAGGGCCGGGTCCAGCCGCTTGGCCGCCAGGAAGGGCACGACGTCCTTGGGCAGGACCCGTAGCTCGCCGTTCTCCTCGGTGGTGGTGAACGCCATCCGCTCACGGCCCGGCCCCGGTTTCACCTCCACCGCGTGCCTGCCCGGCTCGGCCTGCCTGACGGTCACCACGTCCCCGGTGATCAGCGTGACGCGGTGGACGCTCCCACCGGCGGGCTCGGCCGCGGCCGAGGCTGCCGATAACGGGGAGCTCAACAGGGCGGCGGTGGTGACTCCTGCCACCGTCACATGGGCGGACCAGTGCATGGGGGTGAAACCTCTCGTAGCAACAACCAGTGCACATGAGAGTGAGTGATCAGAGGCGCGGCGCGCCAGGTGTCACCCGTGCCGTTTGTCTGCCATGTCGTGATTGCGACACGGCGCCGACGCCCACCCGGGACGCCCGGACCTCGCGAGGTCAGCCGCGCGGGCGGTGGACGACCTTCTCCGTCGAGCGGCCGGGATAGACCACGATCAGGTGCTCCTCCAGCGGCGCGTCGGGGTCGTCCTCGTCCCAGGGCATCGTGCGGGCGTGCACGCGCAGGCGGTAGCGGCCCGGACCGGCGACGGCCAGGCTGGGCAGCGGCCCGGCCGCCCCGCTGTCGCCGCCCCTGGGGTAGGCCGGCACCACCAGGCGGCCGCTGCGGCTGGCGATGCCCACCTCGACCACCCGGTCCCAGCCGGCGAGCCGCAGCGGCGGGGCGCGGTCGAACGCCTTGACCGTCAGGCACATCGGCGCGTTCTCCTCGGCGGTCACGATGGCGGCGCCGCTGCCCGCGGCGTCGATGAACCCGTCCTCGACGGCGTCGAAGATGTCGGCGGCCTCCTCGCCGGCGTCATAGATGTTGCCGGGGTCGCCCGCGCTGTCGTCGCGGTCGTCGAAGACGGCGTAGCCGCCCCCCTCGAACAACATGTACGCGGCGGTGCCCTGCCGCCTGGCCCGCACCCGGGGCCACGGGTCGGCGCACCGGGCGTTCGCCTCGGCCTTCCACCTGGCCTCCTGAAGGTCGCGCTCGGCCTGGCGGCGGTCGGCGTCGGCGGTCTGCCGGGCGACGATGCCGGGGCACAGGTACTCCAGGGCCGCGGCCAGCTCGATGGAGTCCCCCATGCCGCCGGCCCGCTCGTGCAGCGCGAGCCGTTCCTGGTCGCCGCGCAGCGCGCACAGCTGCCCGCCGTAGGCCAGGACGCGCTGGTCGGCCAGCCGTCCGGGGAACATCGTGCCCGCGGCGAAGGTCTCGCTCCTGGCCAGGCAGAGGAACGACCGCCGCTGCTCCTGCGGGCCGAGGCCGGCCGCGGGCCGGAGCCGGCCTCGGCAGCCCTCGTCCGCGGCCGTGTAGGTGAGCCGGGCGTCCCGCTCCGCGCCGACGACCGCCATCGGCAGCACGAGCAGGATCGCGGCGGCGGCGAGCAGCCGTGGCGCCCGCCCGGTCCCGGACGCCGCGCCGTCCGGGACGGGCACGGCGAGCTCGTGCGCGGTGCGCGCCGCCCAGACGACGAGCAGCCCGTCGAGCGCGTGCACGACGAGCGACAGGCCGTCGAACGTCAGCCGTCCGGCCTGAAGGAGCGAGTAGGCCTGCGGGACCAGCAGGGCCGTCCAGCCGACGGCGACCGTGACGGCGCCGAACCGGCTGTCGCGTCCCTGCCCGGTGATGATCAACGCTTTGCACGCGAGGGTGGCCAGCGCGAGCGGGAACGACAGCGCCAGCAGCGGGATCTCGGCGAACGGCCGCGACGCCGCGCCCAGGACCCCGGCCAGGCCGAGCCCGAGCGTGATCATCCGGAACCGGGCCGTGACCCCGGCGAGTGTCCGCACCAGCAGCAGCATGGTGGCGGCCCACACGGCCCAGCGGGCGACGTACTCCGCGAGGCTGGAGAGGTCGTCGAGGAGGTCCCAGAGCAGCAGGTCGCCGGCCACGTCCGCGTAGAGCAGGCGCCGCAGCCACACCACGTCACGCGGCAACGCCCCGGCGCCCGCCCGGACGGGCCCGCGCAGGATCTGCCACAACGCCCACGCGTTGAGCACGCAGACCGCGGCGGTCAGGAGCCGCGCCCCGTCGGCCCCCGGCCGGACGCCGGCCGCCGCGACGGCGACGAACCACCGCCCGCCGTCGTACCAGGCGGCGACGGCGGCAGCGGTCAGGTAGAGCGCGACGGCGGCGACGGCCGGACGCCCGAAGCGGTGGCGGGCGACGGCCCGGAGTAAGGCGGCGATGCGAATGATCATATTGGGCCGTCGCGCCGCCCCGGTGCCCCGCGCCACGCCGCCGCCGCGGTTAGCATGGAACGGGATCGGGGATCGTGGCGACACTCGGCGACGAAGCGAGATCTCTGCATGCGTACGACTCCTCGCAAGCTGCGCAACACCCTCAGCTGGTACGCGTTCGGCCTCTCCTGCGCGGTGACGCTGCTCGCCGCGGTGCTCATGCTGTTCTTCGACCCGGCCCTCACCAGGGCGGCGGTGCTCTCCTCGATCGGCCTCAACCTGATCGCGTCCGTGGCCTTCGCCGTCGTGTTCTCCGTCCTGAGCTCCCAGGTGCAGCAGCGCAGCATGGAGGAGAACATCGCCCAGCACCTGGACGACCTGGCCACGGGGCTGCGCACCGAGGTGGCCTCGATGCACAAGGGCTTCATGCCGACGGCCGTCTACCCGTCCTTCGACCCGGTGGACGGCACGTACGGGGACGCCTTCAACAAGGACGTGACCGCGAGCCTGGAGGCCACCGGGTTCTACGCCTTCTGCGGCCCGAGCGCCCGCTACGTGTCGGCCCGGCTGACCAGGTCCCGCCACTTCCCCCACCAGGTCCGGGTCGCGATGCTCAACCCCGGCGACAAGCTGGCCATCTCGCGCCGCGCCACCGACCGGACCAGCTGGGCCAGGCTGGCGGGCAAGGACAACTCCACCCTGTCGGAGGAGCTGCGCGAGGAGCTCATCATGAGCACGGTCGCGCTGTTCGACTACCGGCACATCTGCCCGGTGGACCTGGCCTACATCGAGGACACCGCGACCTACCGGTTCGAGATCTTCGACGACGCCATCTACCTCTCCTGGTACCACGGCCCGCAGTCGATCTCGAAGGAGATGCCGGAGTCCCTCAGGTTCGCCGCCGAGTCCTTCCTCTACCAGCTGCTCCGCCTCGACCTCATGCGCAGGTTCGAGATCGTCGAGAGCCGGGTGCGGTTCGAGGCGGGCCAGGACGACACCTTCCTCATCGCCCACCTGACGGAGGTCCTCGGCTCCTCGGTGTCGGCCGCCGACCTGGAGCGCTGGCGCAGGCGGTACCGGGAGTACACCGCGGACTTCGCCGGCTACCTCGACACCGTCTACGCCGAGCTCAAGATCTGACGGGCTCGCGGGACGGCGGCATCAGGCCGGAGCCCGGCCTCAGAGGGCCCCGGCGCGGGCCGCCGCCAGCGCCGCCGCGGCGGCCCGGTCGGCGGCCGCCTCGTCCAGGGCCTCCCCGGTGTTGAGCAGGGCGTAGTACAGGGGCGCGGACACGGCGGCGATCACCCGGCGCGGGTCGGTGCCCGGCGGCAGTTCGCCGCGCCCGATCGCGTCGGTGACGCAGCCGGCCCACTCCTCTATGCGCACGGCGTAGAAACGGTGCAGCGCCCGGGCGGCCTCCCCGTCGCAGAGCGAGGCGGCGATCAGCGCCTTGAACAGGCGGCCCTGGCGGGGGTCGGTGAGGGTCCGCACGACCAGGCGGGCGTTGTCGCGCAGGTCCGCGTGCACGTCGCCGTTGCGGGCGCGGGGCAGCGAGGTCTCCGCCATGTCCTTGAGCAGGTCGGCGGCGAGCGCGCCGGGCGTGCCCCAGCGGCGGTAGACGGTGGTCTTGCCGACCTCCGCGAGGCGGGCGATGTCGGCGAGGTCGAGCCCGGCGAAGCCCTTCTCGACCAGGGTGTCGCCGGCAGCCCGCAGGACGGCCTCGCGGACGCGGGCGGTGCGCCCACCAGGACGGACGGCACCCGGCGGTGGGACGGCGGCCATACGGACTCCTCCTCGTTCGAACCCTTATCGGAACCGTAGTTCCCTTAGTGGCAGTTCTGGTGCTACTGTTCTCTCATCTTAACGGAACTAGAGAACCGTTTATGGCGGCATGCCGACCGGCACGCCCGAGAGAAAGCCCTGCCATGACCACCACCACACCCCTGCCCACGTCCGCCGCCCAGGCCCCGCCGCGGCACCTGACCGGCCGCCTGCGTCTCGTCCTCGCGGTGCTCCTGGTCGCCCAGTTCATGCTGGCCGTCGACTTCTCGATCCTGAACGTGGCCCTGCCGGCCATCGGCGACGACCTCGGCTTCTCCCTGTCCGGCCTCCAGTGGATCGCCACCGCCTTCGCCCTGTGCGCGGCCGGCTTCACCCTCTTCTTCGGCCGCATCGGCGACCTGGTCGGCCGCAAGCGCATCTTCCTCGGCAGCCTGGCGCTGCTCGGCGTGGCCTCGCTCGCCGGCGGGCTCGCCCCCACCCCCGAGATCCTCATCGTGGCCCGCATCGCCCAGGGCCTGGCCACCGCCGCCGCCACCCCGGCCGGGCTCGCCCTGCTCACCACGTCCTTCCCCGAAGGGCCGCTGCGGCAGAAGGCGCTGGGCCTCAACGGAGCGCTCATGTCCGCCGGGTTCACCGCCGGAGCCGTGCTCGGCGGCGTCCTGACCGACCTGCTCTCCTGGCGCTGGGCGTTCTTCGTCAACGTGCCCGTCGCCCTCGCCGTGCTCCTGGTCGCGCCCGCCGTCATCGCCGAGTCCCGGCCCGCCGACCGTCCCCGGCTCGACCTGCCCGGCGCGCTCAGCGTGACCCTCGGGCTGCTCGGCGTCGTCTACGGCCTGACGCAGGCCGGCGAGCACGGCTGGACCCACCCGCTCGCCCTGACCGGGCTGCTGGGCGGGGCCGTCCTGCTCGGCCTGTTCCACCTGGTCGAACGCCGCGCCGCCGCGCCGCTCGTGCCGCTGCACGTCCTGCGCAAGCCGACCGTGGCCTGGGGCAACCTGCTCGGCCTGCTCGCCTTCGTCACCGAGACGTCCCTGGTGTACCTGCTCACCCTCTACCTGCAGAAGACCCTCGGCTTCACCGCCCTGGCCGCCGGGCTGTCGTTCGGCGTGCTCGGTCTCGGCACCGTGGCCGGCGGCCTGCTCGCCCCGAAGGCGATCGCCCGCACCTCGACCGTGGCCGTGCTGGTCGGCGGCGGGCTGCTGCAGGCCGTCAGCACCGGCGCCCTGCTGCTCCTCGGCGGCACCTCGGGCTCGATGGGGTTGCTGCTGCCCGCCACCTTCCTGGGCGGCGTGGGGAACATGCTGGTCATCGTCGGCTTCATGGTCACCGCCACCACCGGCCTGCCCGACCGGGAGCAGGGCCTGGCCACCGGCCTGGCCTCGATGTCCCAGCAGATCGGCATCACCATGGGCACCCCGATCATGTCCGCGATCGTCACCGCCGCGACGGCCGGGGCCGTGACCGGCGCGGCCGTCCTGCACGGCGTCACCGTCGCGATCGCCGCCAACACCGCCCTCGTCCTGCTCGGCGTGCTGGTCGCGGCGCTCTTCCTGCGCGGCCGGCGCGATCGCGCGCACGCCTGACCCGCCATCCCTCTCTCGTTCGCGGAGCACATCATGGATCCTCAGCCCAGCGGCGCGGTGATTCCCGAGACCGGCGTACGCCCGGAACCGTCGTGGTCACGTCTCGTCCTTCCCGGCTCGCCTCCCGTGCCGGTCCGGCTCCATCGGCCACAGGGCCTGCCGCCCGCCGGGCTGCTGGTGTGGGCGCACGGCGGCAGCTGGCAGCGCGGCTCGGCCGCCGAATGGCACGACGCCACCGCGGCCCTGGCCGCCTGGTCCGGCTGGACGGTGATCAGCGTCGACTACCGGCTCGCGCCGCGCCACCGCCACCCCGGCGCCGTGCGGGACGTCCTCGCCGCCCTCGCCTGGGCCCACGGCCAGGCGGCCGGGATCCCGCTCGCGGTGGGCGGCGACAGCGCGGGCGGCACGCTCGCCGCCGGCGCCGCGCTGGCCGCCCGGGACCGCGGCCTGCCGCTGGCCGCGCAGGTGCTGGCCTATCCGCCGTTCGACCCCGCCTGCGCCGGGGCGTCCTACCGCCGCTCGCCGTCGGCGTTCCCGCAGGCGGAGCCGCTGCGCCGGGCCTGGCGCGCCTGGCGCGGCGACCGGCCGGCCGCCGTCCGCGACGCCGACGGCACCCGCCTGTACACGACGCACTGGGAGGCGCCCACCCTGGCCGGGGTCGCCCCCGCCGTCCTCGCCGTCGGCCGCGACGACCCCGTGCACGACGACGTCGAGTCCTACGCGCGACGGCTGCGCGCGGACGGCGTCCCGGTGCGGCTGCTGCGCCCGCCGGGCGCCGTCCACGGCGACGTGCTGCGCCCGGACCGTCCCCTTCTCCGCCTGCTGGCCCGCGCCCTGCGCGAGCAGGCCCCCTCCGACCAGCGAAAGGACCACCGATGAACGTTCCCCCCGCCCCCCTTGAGGCGCTCGTCCGCCACTTCGCCGACCTGCGCGACGGCACCCACGCCGGGCACGTCACCCGCCAGGGCAAGCAGGACGCCTTCCGGCGGGCCGTCGAACTCCTCGACGCGCCCGCACGGCAGGTGCTGGCCGAGTTCGACCGCCACCTGCTGCTCGGCACCGGCGCCGTCGAGGCCACCGGCACGCGGGCCGACGCCACCGGCGGCAGCTTCGCCGTCTGGTCGCTGTCGTGGCCGGCGCAGCGGGCGGCGGGCCTCGCGCCGATCACCCTGACCGCCCACTACGGCGCCGGATTCCACCATCCGCACCTGCGGGGCGCCACCGTCGGGGAGTGGCCGCTCAACGTCGCGGACGCGGAGCAGGCGGCGGAGCTCGTCCCCGTCCTGCGCGCCATCGCCGCCGCCGACCTGCACAACCTCGTCTTCCAGCGCGACTGGCGCATCGTGCCGGCCGTCCATCCTTGACGGAACTACGGGCCCACCGGCCCGCCGGCCTCCCGTACGGCGTCCATGAAGGCGTGGTACGGCATGCCGCCCGCGCCGCTCCACATCTTCTGGGCCAGGACGGCGAAGGTCGGCTCGACCAGGTCACGCACGTCGTCCTCGGTGTAGGGCGCCGCGGTGATGTCGTTCCACACCGCCGACATGGCGCCCAGCAGCCGCGGATCGCCGGGGGCGACGCTCTGGCCGTCGGGGAAGACGTGCGGCGCCCAGTGGTCGTACAGGTACTCACCGTCCAGGCCGTCGGGGTGGTAGTAGGTGGCGGCCGGGACGATGTAGAGCAGGGAGTCGCTGGTGTTGACGAAGGAGTAGCCGTCCCGCCTGGCCTCGTGCGGGCCGTACCAGACGGTGGCCCAGCAGTTGATCACCACGTCCGGGTCGTAGCCCTCGGGGACGCCGCCCGCCATCCTGGTCAGGCTGCCCCACGCGCGCGGACGTTTGCCCAGCGCCCGCAGGTGGGCCGCCATCGCGTTGAAGAACTCCTTGTAGCGCGGTTCGTCGGCCAGGTACTCGTCGGCGCCGAAGTGCGCATGCGGGCCGCGGAACCAGGGGACGAACTCGGTGAACAGGTCCTTGACGAACTGCGTGGACTCCGGCTTCGACAGGTCCAGATGATCGTCGCCCAGCCCGAGCGAGGGACGGAACCGGACGAACGCCAGCGCGTGGGCGGGCGCGTCGATCTCGGGGACGAGGGTGACGCCTTCGGCCGCCGCCGCCTCCTCGAAGGAGTCCCAGTCCGCCCGGTCGTAGGCGCCGTCGGCCGAGGCCAGCCCGGCCAGCGCGGGGTCCTCGGGCACCAGCCGGAAGCCCGCCTGCACCTCCGACCACGTGCCGTCAGGGGCCAGGAAGCCGTTGTCGTTGAGGTGGAGCTGCAGCTCGTTGAGCTTGAACCAGCCCATGACGGCCAGCTGCTCGCGGACGAAGCCCGGCGTGAAGAAGCGGCGGCCCACGTCCAGCATGAAGCCGCGCACCGGGTAGTCGGGCCAGTCGGCGGCGGCGCCCACCGGCAGCTCGGCGGTGGTGCGCAGGATCTGCAGCAGGCTGCGCGTGCCGTAGAACAGGCCGGTGGCCGTGGGCGCGGAGATCCGGACCTGCTCGCCGGTGACGGCGAGCAGGTAACCCTCCTCGGCGAAGCGGGCGCCGCCCGCCTCGCACGTCAGCGCCGGGTCGAGGGTCAGCACGACGTCACCGGCGCCCGCCGGCCCGCCGGCCGCGGCCAGGGTCAGGCCGGTGACCTGCCCGATCTCCTGGACGAGCCGGTCACGCAGGCCGGCCTCGTCGCTCACGACCCTGGCCAGCGCGGCCCGGGGGAGTACGCCGGCGCCGCCGTCCCACCGCTGCAGGCGGGGGACGACGACCGGGCACGCGTTACCCAAGGCCGGCCTCCTCCCGGATCTCCACGACCGGCTCCTGGCAGCCGTCCAGCTCGAGGACGACGAGCTCGTTGCCGCCCGCGCGCAGCAGCGGCCAGGGCAGGTAGAGGGTGCGCTGAGGGCCCCGGTCCCAGTAGCGGCCCAGGCAGAACCCGTTGACCCAGACGTACCCCTTGGTCCAGCCCGGCAGGGCGAGGTAGGCGTCGCGCGGCTCGGCCACGGTGAGCGTGCCGCGGTGGAAGACCGGCCCGGTCGTCGCGCCCGTACGGCCCCACGGCAGCCCGGACACGTCGTCCAGCGGGATGGGCACGGCCTCCCAGTCGTGCACGTACTGCCGCTCGTGCCGCACGCCGCCGACGATGCCCTTGCGGTCGCCCAGCCGGGGGCCGTAGTTGACCCGGCCCATCGACTCGACCAGCAGCTCCACCACCGCCGACGGGCCGGGCACCGCGACGGGCACGCCGGTCAGCCGGTCCCGTTCGAGCACCGCCACCGGCTCGCCGTCCACGAACAGGTGGGCCCGGTCTGCCAGGCCGTCGACGTGCAGCTCGTACGGCCCCCGCGGCCCATGCACGGTGGCCCGGTAGAGCACCAGCCCGTGGGCCAGCCCGAGCTCCTCGAACGTCGGCGGCCGCGCCGAGCGGCCCGCGACCGGCGGGAGCGCGTCGAACAGCCGCAACGACTGCGTCAGCTCGACGGCGCCGGGCGGCAGCGTCGGCGGCAGCGGCTCCGGCTCGGGCACCGGGCCTTGCCGGTGGGCGGCCAGCACCTTCCTGAAGGCCCAGAACTTCTCGGTCGGCGCGCCCCGCTCGTCGATCGGGGCGTCGTAGTCGTAGGAGGTGACGGTCGGCTGGTACTCCCCGTCCTGCAGGTCGCCGCCCAGGTTGGCGCCGGCCCAGGTGCCGAAGTTGGTGCCGCCGTGGGCCATGTAGAGGTTGACCGACGCGCCCGCGGCGAGCATGCGTTCCAGGATGCCGGCCACCTCGGCGGCGTCCCGGGTGGTGTGGGTGTCGCCCCAGTGGTCGAACCAGCCGTTCCAGAACTCCATGCACGCCGGCGGGTCCTCGGGCCGGAAGCGGGCCAGCTCGGCGAAGGAGCCTTCGGGGTCGGAGCCGAAGTTCACCGTCGCCCGCACGCCCGGCAGGGTGCCGCCGGAGAGCATGTGGTCGATCGCGCCGTCGGAGGTGAACAGCGGGACGTCCAGGCCGCGCTCCCGCAGCCCGTCGGCCAGCCAGGCCAGGTAGCGCCGGTCGGAGCCGTAGGAGCCGTACTCGTTCTCGACCTGGACCATGCTCACGTTGCCGCCCCGGGTGACCTGCCGGGCGGCGACGACCGGGATCACCTCGTCGAAGAAGCGCCCGACGTGGCCGAGGAAGGTCTCGTCGTGGCAGCGCAGCGGGGCGTCCCGGTCGGCGAGCAGCCACCAGGGCAGGCCGCCGTTGTCCCATTCGGCGCAGATGTAGGGCCCCGGCCGCACGATCGCCCGCAGCCCCTCCTCGGCCGCCAGGTCCAGGAAGCGGCCCAGGTCGGCCCGGCCGGTGAAGTCGAAGTGGCCGGGCCGTGGTTCGTGCAGGTTCCAGGCCACGTACGTCTCGACGGTGTCCAGGCCCATGGCCCGCAGCATGGCCAGGCGCTGCCGCCACTGCTCCGGAAGGACCCGGAAGTAATGCATCGCTCCCGACAGCACCTGAGTCATGCCTTCATTCTCCTGATCTGGTCAGCGGGTGACGATCTCGTAGAGGGCGAGGTTGCCCCATTCGAGGTTCGCCTTGTGGACGATCAGCCGGATCTTCTGGGTGGAGACCGGCGCGGGCAGCCGCATCGTGCTGGTCTCGACGGTGGCGCTGCTGGACGGCCAGTCGATGAGGTGGTGGTCCACCCGGGTGACCCAGGAGTCGCCGTCCCAGGTCTGCAGCGACACGTCCGTGATGCCCTGGCCCTTGGCCCAGGCGGTGTGCAGGGTCACCTCCGAGACGGTCCGCGGCGTGCGGTAGTCGACGGTGATGTCGCCGGGGAAGGTCACCCCGGTCGAGGCCGAGGCCCACGGCGTGCCGGGGTCGCCGTCGATCAGGTTCTCCAGCGCGGACGCCGACACGAACGACGAGGTGGCCACCGGCACGCCGCCGGGCGGCAGGTACGGCTCGGTGGCGGCGGGCACGCTCAGGCGCACCTCACCGATCCGGAGGCGGCCCTCGCCCGTGACGACCAGCCGCACCCGGCGCGTGGTGACCTCCGCGGCGAGCGTCACCGCCTGCTTCGCGCCGCTCGCCCTGGTCTGCCAGGTGCGGCCGTCCTCGGAGGTCTGGACGTCGAACACGATGTCCGGCGAGCCGCTCACCTCGACGCGGCTGAAGGTGCGGGACAGGGCGTAGGTCAGGTCGACGGTGCCGGGGAAGCGCGGCCTGGGCACGCTCTGCCAGAAGGTGGCCGGGTCACGGTCGGCCAGCCGCTCCAGGTGGCCCCTGGGCGTGAACGTGCTGCTCACCTCGGGCAGCGGGACGGCCCGCTGGTAGGCCCCGAGGTCGGGCGCCGCGTCCGGGACGGGCGTGCCGGCCAGGTCGGAGACGGCGGGCAGGGTCACGCCCGCGTCGAACACCGGCGAGCCGTCGAGCGGACGGTAACCGGCCAGGCCGCCGGAGCCGGGCGAGGCCAGCCGGGGGTCGGCCACGATCGCCTTGTGGTCGGGCCCGGTCGGCGGCTGCGGGGTGCCCCAGTAGAGGTTGTGGTCGTAGATCGCGCCGTTCTTGCCGTCGAACCCGGCGCCGGCCGCGTTGAGGAACACGTTGTCGCGCACCGTGACGCCCGCGGCGTCGTTGTAGATGCGCACCACCTTGCCCAGGGGATACTTGCCGGCCCCGGCCAGCGGCGGCTTGACCTCGACCACCCGGCCGTCGGCGTAGACGGTGTTGTTGTGGATGACGGTGCCGTGGGTGGCGGTGGACAGCCCGAAGACCTCGTAGCCGTCGCTCTCGCTGACGTTGTAGCGGACCACGGTGTCGCGGGTGGGCGCGCCGGCGAAGGACACCGCGATGAAGAACCCGCCGTCGTTGTGGTGGCTGTAGTTGTACTGCACGATGCTGCGGTTGTTGTCGGCGTCGGAGTCGAAGCCGTGCCCGTCCGAGCCCGGACCGTTGAACCCGGTGCCGCTGACCTCGTTGCGCTGGACGACGAGGTCGTCGTTGCCCTGCCACCAGATGCCGACGTTGCCGCCGGTCGGCTTGGTGCGGCCGGTCACCGCCCGCTCGACCTTGTTGCCCTCGACGAGCGCGCCCTTGGTGTGCATCGGGGTGATGCCGCCGCCGGTCACGTCATGGACGCGGTTGCCGCGGATGACGACGCCCGTGCTCGGCGTCCAGGTGACCACCTCGCTGTCGGGGATGCCGGTCTCGACCGGGTAGAGGCTGGTCATGCCGTTGCGGCGGGACCAGGTGGACCACATGATGATCCCGTAGGAGCCGATCTTCGAGATCTCGTTGTCCTCGATGACCAGCCGGTCGAACCAGGTCGGCGTCCGGTTGCCCCTGATCGAGATCAGCAGCCCGGCCGTGGCGACGCTGTGGCCGCCGGCGCCGTCCACGTCGTGGATGTCGAGGTTGCGCAGGGTGACGTTGGCCAGCTTGCCGGAGTCCTTGGCGTACAGGTTGACGCCGGTGCGGTAGACGGCCCGGCCGTCGCTGTTGGTCACCTGGAGGCCGTCCACGACGAAGTCGTGCACGTCGGCGATCGTGACGGCGGCGGTGTCGAGCCCGCCGCCCTCGATCAGCGGCTTGGCGCCCTGGCCGTAGGCGCCGACCGTCGCCGGGTCGCCGGGCCTGCCTGCGCCCTTCAGGGTGAGCCGGCCGGTCCAGCGCTGCCCGGCCCGGAACAGCAGCCGGTCGCCGGGGCCGAGCGTCAGCTCGCTCGCCTTGTCCAGGCTCCGCCAGGCGGTGTCCGGGCTCGATCCGTCGGCGGCGTCGTCGCCGGCCGAGGCGTCGACGTAGTAGGTGGTGCCGGTCGCGGCCTGCGCGGGGGTGGCGGCCAGGAGTCCGGCGAACAGCGTTAAAGCGGTGACGATGACGCGCAAGAGCGGGCGTCCTTTCCAGGTCATTTGCCGATACCGGCCGTCATGCCTTCGACGACCCGCCGGCCGAGCCAGATGTAGAGGATGACCATCGGATAGATGAGGATCACGATCCCGGCGAACAGGCCGCCCCAGTCGGAGCTGTACTGCATGGTCGAGTACAGGTTGAGCAGGGCCGCCGGGAGCGTGCGTTCCTCGGGCAGCGGGGTGATGAGCAGGACCAGCAGCGTGGAGTTCCACAGGCCGATCACGTTGAGCACGAGCACGGTGGTCAGGCCCGGCCGGGCCAGCGGCGCGATCACGCGGACGAAGGCCGTCAGTGGCCCGGCGCCGTCGAGCTCGGCGGCCTCCTCGACCTCCCTGGGCAGCGACCGGAAGTAGCCGGTCAGGACGAACACCGCGAACGGCAGCGACAGGACGACCTCGAACACCAGCAGCGTGATGCGGTTGTCCCACCAGCCGGTGACCCAGTCCTCCATGAACGTGTAGACCGACAGCTTGGCCACCACGATCGGGATCGCCATGGTCTGCAGCGGGATGCTCAGCCCGACGGCGAAGAACCCGGTGATCGGCCCGGCGATCCGCCGCGACGAACGCGACAGCGCGTAGGCGGCGGGCGCCGCGATCGCGACGATGAGGAACGAGCCGAGCGCGGTCAGGACGACGCTGTTGAGCGCGGCGATCGAGAACTGGCCGGCCTGCCAGGCCGAGTCGTAGTTCTCCCAGGCGGGGGAGTCGGGCAGCGCGAACGGGTGCAGCCACACCTCGCCGGAGGACTTCAGCGACTGCAGGCCGACCCAGGCGACCAGGGCCAGGTTGAAGGCCACCCACGCCCACAGGGCGAGGGCGGTCAGCCGGGGCAGCAGCAGGTCGCCCACCAGCCGGGCCAGGGGACGCCTCACCGGGACGGTCGTCATGACAGCTCCACGCTCTCTCGGCGGGTGATGCGGCGAACCAGGACGATCAGCACGATGGTGATCAGGGTCACCACCACCCCCATCGCGGCGCCGGACCCCAGATCGGGCACGCCGCCCCCGGTGATCACCGTGTACTGCTGCACGGCCACGGTCCTGGCCTGCAGCGGCGGGGCGCCGGGCGTGCCGCCGGTGGTGAAGGCGATCACGATCTCGAACACCTTGAGGCTGTTGACCACCCACAACACGGCGGCGACCGCGAACACGTCCCAGGTGAGCGGCAGCGTGATGTGGCGGAACTGCTCCCACTTGGTCGCGCCGCCGAGCACCGCGTCCTCGTACAGGTGGGGCGGGATGCCGTCCACGGCCGACATCATCAGCGCGATGTAGAAGCCGGTGGAGGACCAGACCAGCCCGCCGATGACGCACCGGAAGACCAGGTCGGGGCCGAGCCAGGGGAGCCCGTCGATGCCCGCCCAGCCCAGCACCTGGTTGACGACGCCGCCGGGGTTGAGCAGGAAGCCGACCGCGGCGCCGACCGCGATCGCCGAGATGATCATCGGCAGGAAGACGACGGACCGGATGAAGGCCCGTCCCTTCAGGTGGCGCAGCGCCATCATCGACAGGAACGTGATCCCGAAGACCAGCGCGCCGCCGGCGACCGCCAGGAGGAACGTGTTGGCGAACGACTGCAGGAACGCGTCGTTGCGCAGCAGCGCCTGGTAGTTGCGCAGGCCGCGCCACTCCATCTCGGCGCCCGGACCGGCCCAGCGGTACAGGCTGACCCACACGCCGTAGAAGGAGGGCAGCACGAACAGCAGCGTGTAGAGCGCGAGCGCGGGCAGCAGGAAGGGCCAGAAGGCCCGTTCCCGCGCCGGCCGCAGGATCTTGCCGCGGTACGGATCCCGCGACGGGAGCGCCGTCTCCGCAACGAGGGAGCCGTATGCCATGTCAGCCCTTGTTCGCGAGGTAGTCGGCGGTCTTCTTCTTGCCCTGCGCGACGAACTCGGCGGCGTCGATCTTGCCCGCCAGGAGCTGGTCGTCCAGGGGCAGCAGGAGGTCGACCCAGTAGGCCTTGTCGGCGGCCAGGGTGTCGTAGGTCTTGTGCACGGCGGGCGCCTCGGCGATCGCCTTCTGCACGTCGGCGAGGAAGTCGGGGGCGGGGATGTCGGGCCGCGAGGGGATGTTGAGCGCCTCGGTGGAGATGCGGCTCAGGTGCTTGCTCTGCAGCGCGAAGGCCAGGAACTCCTTGGCCGTCCCGACGTTCTTGCCCTTGACGTTGACGCCCCAGCCGAGCGCGCCGACCTCGACGGAGTCCTTGCCGCCGGCCGGGAGCTGGAAGGAACGGATCTTGGCGCCGGCCGGGGTCTTCGTCTTGACCTCGCTGGCCAGCCAGGTGCCGTTGATGTTCAGGGCCGAGTTGCCCTGCGCCCAGTCGTCCTGCGCGGCCGGGTACTTCGTGGCCATGTGGTCCTTCTGGAAGTAGCCGCCCTTGGTGAGCTGCTCGACCTGCTTGGCGGCGGCGAGCACCTCGGGCTTGTCCCAGGCGGCGGCGTCCTTCGACAGCGCCAGCAGGCTGCCGGCGCCGTTGGCGCGGACCAGGGCCGAGTAGAACCAGTAGACGTTGTAGAACGGGATGGTGCCGTCCTGGCCGATGGCGGTCCGGCCCGCGGCCTTCTCCTTGTCGAGGAAGGCGATCAGGTCCGCCCAGCTGCGCGGCGGGTTGTCGGCCAGCTCGGGGCGCTTGGCGGCGTCGTACCAGACGGCGGTGGAGATCACGGTGTGCGGGAGGAAGCCCATCCCCTTGTCGTCGGAGGCGGCCTGCCTGACCGACTCGGGCAGCACGTCGCCGACGGTCTTGCCCTCGCCGGGCACCTGCTTGGTGAGCAGGTCGTCCAGCGGGGCGGCCAGGTTCTGGGCCCGCCAGCCGGGCAGGTTGTCGGTCGCGACGTCGAACAGGTCGGGGCCCTGGCCGGCGGCCATCTCGGTGGGCAGGTTCTCGGTGCCCTTGCGGCCGACGAACTTGGCGTCCACCTTGACGTTGTTCTGCTTGGCGAAGTCGTCCAGAATCGCCTTGAAGATCTTGGCCTGCGGCTCCTGCTCGCCCCAGGAGGAGCGGTAGACGAGGGACTTCTGCTCGGCCTGCCCGGCCGGGCCGCCGCTGTTCTTGTTGCCGCACGCGGTCACACCGAACGCGAGCGCGCCGACCGCCACCAGCGCGGCCGTCCGGGAGAGGACGTTGGTCATGGTTGTCACCTTTCAAGGGGGAGGGCTCGGCGAGAGTGATCACCGTGCCGGACAGGCGGGCGCGCTCGGCCGCCCAGACCACGCGGTGCGTGGCCAAACTCTCGTGACCGCTGGAACGGATCATCGTCGGGTCGCCGCTGGCCACGGCGTCGAGGAAGGCGTCCATCAGGCCGTCGTCGCCGCCTCCGTGGCCGCCGGCCATCGAGGCTTCCGCGCCGGTCCGGGTGTCGATCTCGGTGATCCGGTCGGTGAGGAAGTCGTGCAGGCGCAGGCGCACGCCGTCGCCCTCGATGGAGCCGTGCGTGCCGAAGATCCGGGTCTTGCGGTGCTCCAGGGCGGCGAAGGCGGTGACGGTGAACGAGGCGGTGGCGCCGTCGGCGAACTCCAGGTTCACCACCTGGCTGTCGACCACGTCGTTGTCGCAGGCGAACACGCACCTGCCGTACGGGCCCTCGCGCAGCGCGGTCAGCACGCCCTGCGCCGTGTGGTCGGCGGTGACCGCCGACAGCGGCCACCACTCCTTGTCCGGGTCGCCCAGGCAGCCCAGGTAGAGCCGCTTGGCCGAGTACGGGCAGCTGGCCTCCACCGGGCAGTCGAGGCAGTTGGCCGTGGCGCCGGCCGGGGCCTGCTCCTCGCGGAAATAGAGGAGATCGCCGAAGGAGGACACCCGGTGCGGCAGACTGCCCTTGATGTAGGCCATCCAGTCGAGGTCGTGGCAGGCCTTGGCCAGCAGCAGCGGAGCCGACTCCGCCTCGTTGCGCCAGTTCCCGCGGACGAAGGAGTGCGCCTGGTGCCACCAGCCGACCTGCTCCAGATGCTGGATGTTCATGATCTGGCCGACGGCGCCCTGGTCGACGAGCGACTTGAGGGCCCGCGTGTAGTCGGTGTACCGCATGACGTGGCAGACGGCCAGGATGACCCCGTTGCGCTCGGCGGCCTCGGTGATGCGCCCGGCCTCCTCCTCGGTCGGGGCCATCGGCTTCTCCAGCAGGATGTGGTAGCCGAGGTCGGCCGCGGCGACCGCGGGCTCGGCGTGCATCCGGTCCTGGGTGCCGATGATCATGGCGTCGGCCAGCCGGCCCGCCGCGACGAGGTCGGCCCAGTCGGCGAAGACGTTGCCGGGCGCGATGCCGTGCTCGGCGGCGAAGGCGGCGCGGCGTCGCGGATCAGGCTCGGCGACGGCCACGATCCTCGCGCGGCCGGTCGTCAGGGCCCGGCGGGCGTACAGCGTGCTCCGCAGCCCCGCGCCCGCGACGGCGAGCGTGACGACGGGTTCCGACATCGATGTCCTTCCGGTTTGCCACTTAGTAATTAAAGCTGTTTTTATTAGTCCCTGTTTGTATTGGTCGCCAGGCAGCACTGTCAAGGGGGGTCCATGCGGAAGGTCGCGCTCCAAGGAAGCGACGCACATCGCTTGCGGCGGATCAACATGATCGCGACGCTGCGGGCGATCCGCGCTGCGGGCGTCGTCCCGCTCACCGACCTGGCCCGCCGCGCCGGGCTGTCCAGGCCGACCGTTGAGGGCCTGGTCGAGGAGCTGCACGGACACGGATGGCTGGAGGAGGTCGCCCCCGAGGCCGGCCAGATGGGCAGGCCGGCCCGCCTCTACCGGTTCCGGGCCACGACCGGCTATGTCGTCGGCGTCGACATCGGCTCCTCCAGCGTCCGGGCCCAGGTGACCGACCTGGAGGGCGACCCCGTCGGCCTCGGCTTCACCCGCGTCCAGGCCGACTACGGCAGGGCCGAGCGGCTGGCGGCCGTCCGCGCGACGATGGCGGCCGCGCTGCGGGACGGCGGCGTCACCGCCGACCAGGTGTTGTCGGTGGCCGTGGGCACCACCGGCGTGGTGAGCCCGTCCGGGACGGTCCGCCTGTGCGTGGGGCTGCCCGAGTGGACGGGCCTGGACCTGGCGGCCGAGGTGGGCCGCGACTACCCCTGCCGGATCCTGGTGGAGAACGACTGCAACCTCGCCGCCCTGGCCGAACGGTGGGCCGGGGTGGCCCGCGAGGTGGACGACGTGGTGTTCGTGCTGTCGGGCGTGCGCACCGGCGCCGGCATCCTGGTGCGCGGCGAGCTGCACCGCGGCGGGCGCGGCATGGCAGGGGAGATCGGCGCGCTGCACCTGGTCGGCTGGCACCGCGCCCCCGACCACCTGGCGCGCTTCGCCCCCGGCGCCGCGCCGGAGGAGGTGGCCGGGCTGGTCTTCGCCGCGGCCAGGGACGGCGACCCCGCCGCCCGGTGGGCGGTCGAGCAGTACGCGCACGACCTGGCCGAGGGCATCGCCGCCATCGTGCTGACCGTGGACCCCGACCTCGTGGTGGTGGGCGGCGGCGTCTCGCGCTCGGGCGACGTGCTCATGGAGCCGCTGCGCCGGCACCTGGACCCGCTCTGCCTCGAACCGCCCGCCCTGGAGATCTCCACCCTCGCCGACCAGGCCGTCGTCCTCGGCGCCGTACGGCACGCGCTCAACCACGTGGACGAGCTTCTCTACGACGTGGATCTCCCTCTTGACCTGACCCTCTTCAGGCAAGATATTAAACCTTGATTAATTAGTAACTCGGGCGCCCGACCGTCACCTCCCAAGGAGTTGCCGTGTTCCGAGTTCTCTTACCGTGCGCTGCGCTGGTCCTGACCTTCGTGGCCGCGCCCGCCCCCGCCTACGCCGCCACCTCCTACTACGTCGACCCCGCCGGGAACGACACGGCCGACGGGCACTCCCCGTCCACCGCCTGGCGGACCCTGGACAAGGTCAACGCCCAGACCTTCCAGCCCGGCGACACCGTCCGCTTCAAGGCCGGCGGGCAGTGGACCGGCCGGCTCGCGCCGCGCGGCTCGGGCTCGGCCGGCAGCCCGGTCACCTTCACCTCCTACGGCACCGGCGCCCGGCCGTCCATCGCCGGCGGCGGCGTCGTGGACGCGGCCGTCAAGCTCGCTGACCTGCACGACGTCGTCCTGGACGGGTTCGAGGTGACCAACACCGGTTCGGGGAGCACGCCGCGCATCGGCATCGCGGTCACCGCGACCGACCTCGGCGCCGTCCCCCGGATCACCGTGCGCGGCAACTACGTGCACGCCATCCAGGGCGCCACCTCCGGATCGCAGTCCTCCAACCCGTCGGCGGGCGGGATCATCGTCAGCGCGCTGGGCAAGAACACCGCCACCTACTACCAGGACCTGCTCATCGAGGGCAACGAGGTGGCCGACTCCCGCTCGTACGGGATCGTCACCTGGTCGCAGTGGATGCAGCGCGAAGGCTGGACGTCGCTGTGGAGCGACCTCATGGGCATCCCCGCCGCCGACTACCGGCCCTGGACGCCGAGCGCGGGCGTCGTCGTCCGCGGCAACGACGTGCACGACATCTCGGCGGGCGGCATCACCGTCATGCAGGCCCAGGGCGCGCTCATCGAACGCAACCGGGTCGCCAGGACCGCCCAGAACCACGGCAACGTCGGCATCTGGTGGGCCGGGGCCGACGACACCGTCGTCCAGTTCAACGAGGTGTCCGGGACGAAGTACTGGGGCCTGGCCAGCGACGGCAACGCCTTCGACGCCGACGCCTCCGTCCACCGCAGCCTGGTCCAGTACAACTTCAGCCACGACAACGAGGGCGGCTTCTTCATCGCCGTCTCGACCGGCACCGGGCCGGCCGAGGCGACCATCCGCTACAACGTCAGCCAGAACGACGCCAACCAGGTCTTCGCCTTCTCCACCAACACCAGGAACATCGACGCCTACAACAACACCGTCTGGGTGCCGCTGACGCCGTTCATCCAGAACCATCCGGACCGGGCCTCGTTCAGCCTGGTGAAGGTGTGGAGCAGCTCGGTGAGCAACATCCGGCTGCGCAACAACGTCATCCACAACGGCGCCAACCTGCCCTACAACGACGGCGGCGCCGTGCAGTACGACCGCAACCTCTACTACTCCGGGCCGGTCCCCGGCGGTGACAGGGCGGCCCTGTCCGGCAACCCGCTGCTGACCGCGCCCGGCACCGCCACCACGCTCGCCGACCTGTCCGGCTACCTCCCGGCGGCGTCGTCCCCGGTCCTGCGGCAGGGCCTGGAGATCGCCTCCGACGGCGGCCGCGACGTCTCCGGCACGGCCCTGCCTTCGGGCATGCCCGACCTCGGCGCCGCCCAGCGGACGGCGGGCGCCGGCCTGTCCGAGCCGGCCGCGACCGTGACCACCTCCTTCGGCAACGGCCAGAGCACCACCCCCGCCGCCCTCACCGACGGCTGGGACTACACGACCTGGGCCAGCCCGTCCTCCGGCGTCACCTATCCGGGCACCGTCACGCTCACCTTCCCCAACCCCAGGACGGTCGGCGAGGTCGTGCTGGCCACCCACTTCGGCCAGGGCCAGGGCATCACCTCCCTCGACGTCCAGACCTGGAACGGCTCGGCGTGGGTGACCCAGACGGCCGGCGCGGCGATCAGCTGGGCGAGCAGCACCGCCACGGTGGAACGCCGGTCGGTGCCGCTGCCCGCGCCGGTCACGACCACCCAGGTGCGCCTGGTCGTCAAGGCCGCCAACCACACCTGGGGCAATCTGTCCGTCAGCGAGATCACGACCCGCTGAGCCCGTCCCTCACCGAGGTCGCGCCGGGGCTCCCGGCGCGACCTCCCCGCCGCCGGGTTGACCTCAACCGCGGTTGAGATTGCACGATGTCCCGGACACCCCCCGTCTTCCGACCGCTTTCCCGACGGACAGGACGTTCATGAAGCTTGAGATCTATGCCGACGTGCTGTGCCCCTGGTGCTACATCGGCAAGAGACGCCTGTCCCGCGCGCTGGCCGGGCACCCGGCCCGCTACGGCGTCGAGATCCTCTGGCGCAGCCTCGAACTCGCGCCCGAGGAGGGCCGGACCCCCGGCCCGACCGCCGCCGAGGCCATGGCGGGCTGGTGGGGGAGCAGGCTCCCGCCCGCGTCGCCCACATCCGGGAGCTGGGCGCGGCCGAGGGCCTGGAGCTGAACCTGCACCTGGCCCGGCCGGTGAACACCTTCGACGCCCACCGGCTGGTCAAGCTGGCCGCCGGCCGCGGACGGGCCGAGGAGATGATGGAGGCTCTGCTGTACGCGTACCACACCGAAGGGCTCAACGTGGCCGACGCGGAGGTCCTGCGGCGCCTGGCCGGCCAGGCCGGGCTGGACGACGCGGAGGTGCGCGCCGTCCTGGCCGGCGACGAGCACGCCGAGCAGGTGCGCGCCGACCGGCGCCGCGCGGCCGAGCACGGCGTCACCGGCGTGCCCAGCCTGGTGATCGACGGCCGTCCGCCGGTCTCCGGGGTCCAGCCGGTCGCCGACCTTCGACGGCTGCTCGACCCGGCCCCGGCCGGCTGACGCCGTCCCGGCCGTCAGCGGCTGTGTTCCAGGGCCGGTTCGTTCTCCTTGTGGCGGGTCGCCCAGAGGAAGATCAGCGCGCCGGCGAACAGCACGATCGAGGTCCACTGGTTGATCCGCAGGCCCAGGAGCGTCACCGCGTGGTCCACGCCGCCGACCGGGTCGATCCGCAGCCCCTCGATCCAGAAGCGTCCGGCGGTGTAACCGGCGACGTAGAGGGCGAACAGCCGGCCGCGGTCCGGCCTCAGCCGCCGGCCGGCCAGGATCAGCACGAAGCCGAGGGCCACGTCCCACAAGGACTCGTACAGGAACGTCGGGTGGTAGAGCGTGCCCGGCAGGCCGCCGTGCGCCTGGTCGATCTCCAGGCCCCACGGCAGGGTGGTCGGGCTGCCGTACAGCTCCTGGTTGAACCAGTTGCCCCAGCGGGCGATGGCCTGCCCGAACGCGATGCCGGGCGCGATCGTGTCGGCCACCGGCCCGAGGGGCAGCCCCCGGCGGCGGCAGGCCAGCCACACGCCCACGCCGCCCAGGGCGACCGCGCCCCAGATGCCGAGCCCGCCCTCCCAGACGAACAGCGCCTGGTACGGCTCCTTGATCGCGCGCGGGCCGAAGTAGGTCTGCCAGTCGACGAGGACGTGGTACAGACGGCCGCCGACCAGCCCGAAGATCACCGCGGGCATCGCGATGTCGCCGATCGTGCCCCGCTCGCCGCCCCGGGCGCGCCAGCGGCGCTCGCTCAGCCAGATGCCGAACCCGATGGCGACGATGAAGCACAACGCGTAGGCCCGGATCGGGACGAATCCGAGATACCAGACCCCTTGGGCAGGGCTGGGAATCGAGGCGAGGGGCATGCCGGTGACGCTAGCCAACGAACGCCCCCCGGAGCCGTTCCCGTGACCTGATCGCGAGCCATCCGCGACCACCCCGCGAACATTCCCCGACGGCCCGTGCGCCTCCCGCGACACCCCCGAGGCCGCCACGCCCGGCGCCCCCACCCCGCCCCTACCCGTCCGGCCGCCGCGCGGGTGTCCTCCGGCCCGTCAGCGCTAGGGTGTCGCGAAAAACGGAGATCATTCGTGTCGCGATCCACTCCGCTCGCCTGGCTGCTCTCCCTGGCCGCCGCCGCTTACCCCACGTGGGACCTGCACCAGCCCGAGGACGGCGGCGAGTACACCATTCACGGCTGTGTGGGCGCCTTCTCCGGCCACGGCCGCGAACTCGCGCACCTGGTCTCGCCGCCGCTGGCGGACGCCTACGGCCTGGCCTGCTCGGCCCTTCAGTGGGGAGTGCCCGCGCTCGCCGTCCTGGCGGGATGGCTCATGTCGGCCGGCACGCGCGACGGTGGCATGATCGGCCGCCGCGTGGCCGGCCTGCTCACCCTGCTCGCGGTCGCCGGGCCGCTCAGCCCGTCCTACACCGCCGACGACGGCTGCTCGACCATCCCCGTGCTGACCAACGACTGGTTCGCGGCCGTGGCGAACGCGTACGGGCCATACGAGTCGGCCCTCCTGCTCTCCGCCCTGCTGGTTCTGGCGGCCACCGGGACCGGTGGGCGGCCCGTCCCGGACGGGCTCACCGGTCGCCGGGCGGTGGCCTTCGCGTTCGACTACCTGTTCTTCGTGACCTTCCTGGCCGCCCTCGAACCGAGGTGGAGTCGTCTGGACTTCGGGCTGCGGAACTGGGTGCGGCTCGACGAGCCGACGCCCCTGATCGCCGTGGCCGCCATGTTCCTGTACGTCCTGAGCGGACGGACGTTCGGCAAGCAGCTCATGCGCATCCGCGTCGTCTCCGACACCACGGGACACTGGCCGGGCGGGCGCCGGGCGGCCGTCCGGGCGCTCGTGTTCCCCGTGCTCGTCTGCCTGCCGGAGTTCGGGCTGATCGTGCTGCTGGTGGACGGCCTGTGGGCGGTGCCGGACCCGGCGGCCCGCACCCTGCGTGACCGCCTGGCCGGCACCCGGGTCGTCCGCGATCTGCCCTGACGGAAGGAATCTACATTGTAAAGGCGTCCGGTCGTATCAGGACCGGCCCAGGGCCGCTCCGGGACAGGGCAGGGCACCCGACGCCGGGTGCGGGGATCAGGAGGAGAAGCCCCATGCCGATCGACTACACGTTCGTGAGACTTGAGGATCTGCGGCTGCCGCAGCCGCTGAACGCCGACGTCGCCGCGCTGATGGTCAAGGAGAGCGGCCTCGCCACGGCGGACGTCGCCTTCCCGGACGGACGGCTGACCGACCCGGAACGCCACGCCCTGACGTGGCTGCTCGCCTCGTACGTCCCGCGGCCGTACCGCACCCAGACCAACCACCAGATCCTGCCCCTCACGGCCACCACCGTCGGCCAGGTGATCCTCGCCTACGGCGAGGGCCGCCACGCGACCGCGACCCTGGTCGGGCGCGGCCTGCCGGCCGGTGTCGAGCCTGTCAGCCGCGACCTGAACCAGCTGGCGCAATCGCTCACGAACACCTACGGCCTCGCCGGGATCACCGGCCCGTGGACGGTCGAGGAGCTGGTCAAGCTGCACGAAGCGCTGCGGCTCGTCCCCGTCGCCGACCGTCCCGCGCTGCAGGGCGTCGAGATCCAGCGGGTGGGTGGACTCGCCGGCGCGGACGGTCACGACAAGGGCAAGTTCAGCTACGAAAGAGGCCCCTGGGCCGGATCGCCCGGCACGCTCAAATTGGCGGACGCGATCTTCCGGGAGGACGGGATCGGCTTCTACGGCGGCGTCACCTCGCGTGGCTGCCTGCCGAGCGTGCGCGACATCCTGCACGAGGTCGGCCATGCCGTGGAGAGCGCCGCGTGCCGGGTCGACTCCTGGAACAACGCGGCCCGGGTCGTCCAGGGCGCCGGTGGGCAGCGGTACCGCCCGTTCGCGCGCGTCCCGGATGACGTGGTGACCGAGGCCCTCCAGCTCAACACGGACAACACCGCGCTGAACAAGCTCGGCGCCAAGCTCTCGGGCGCCACCGCCAAGGCCGAGTACGACGCCCTGCTCGACGCGATCGAGAAGGTCCAGGAGTGGATCGAGGCGGGCGAGCAGGGCGTCTACCAGCCGGAGAACGCGTTCGTGCAGCTCAAGAACGACGTGACGGCCAAGGTGACCCAGGCGACCTGGCAGACCTACCGCGACGAGGTCGTCCGGTGGTGCGACGCGCAGATCCTCGAGGCTCGCTGGCGGGCGAAGTACAGGACGCCGCAGGGTCGCGACATCACCCCGTGCCTGCGGAACTTCGTCACGTTCGTGAGCAAGGAGAACGTGGGCCAGGACCTCACCCCGTACGCGCGGACCTCGGCGGGGGAGCTGTTCGCGGAGACGTACGCGTTCTGGATCGTCGATCCCGGGGCCGTGGAGAGGCACAACCAGCGGCTTCGTGCCTACTTCGACGACTTCCAGTACCGGCGCGCGGACTGAGCCCGGCTCCACGTCCGGCCACGGCGGTGACGGCGCGGGCACGTTCACGCACGGCTGCCACCTCGGGTGCGAGGACCCATGACCTGCCGGCTGAAGGCGGCCAGGGCGGCATCGATCGGGTGGGGCCGGGGCCTGCCCGACGAGTCCGGCCTGTTCCATCTCGCGAGGTTCGTCGTGATGGACATCTGCCGCCTGCCGTCGTCGCGGGTCAGCGACATCGTCGTGGCTCCCCAGACCGTGCCGCCGTGGCCCCAGCAGGTGCCGCCTCCCGGGATCTCGACCCTCTGCAGGCCGAGGCCATAGTCGATCATCTCCCCGGTGTGGGCGCGGACCGGGACCGTGCGGTGCATCTCCGCGAGGAGGGACAGGCCCACGATCTCGCCGCAGAGCAGCAGGCCGTAGAAGGTGTTGAGGTCCTCCATGGTGGACACCAGGGAGGCCGCCGTCCGCACCCAGGACATGTCGTACACGCTGTAGTCGCGGGGCGGGTCGATCATGCCGAAGAACGACTCGTAGATCCGCGGGTGCGGTTCCTCGATCCGCGGCCCGCCGGGGAAGGCGGTGTTGCGCAGCCCGGCATGTTCGATGACGTGCCGGGTGACGTACCCCTCGGCCGTGGCACCGGTCACGTGCTCCAGAAGCCGGCCGAGGATCATGTAGTTGGTGTTGGAGTAGACGCCGGGCGAGCCGCCGGGCTCGCCGGTCGGGGGCGCCGCGAGCCCCATCCTGATCAGCTCGGCCGGGGGGAAGTACGTGAACCGGTTGCCGTCCAGGCTCGCCGGCGAGATGTCCGGCAGGGAGGGGAATCCGCCCAGTGACGGGAACGCGGCGGGAAGATACTCGGCGATGCCGCTGGTGTGGTTGAGCAGCATCCGGACGGTGATCCGCTGCCCGCGCCCGCCCGGCACCAGCCGGGGCAGGTAGCGGCCGATCGGGGCGTCGAGCTGGATGTCGCCCCGCTCGGCCCGCTGCAGGACGGCGGCCGCGACGAAGGTCTTGGTGATGCTGCCCACACGCTGCACCATCCCCGGCTCGACGGGACGGCCGGTCTCCACGTCGGCGACCCCGGCGGCACCCCGCCACACCCGGCCGGCGTCGCGCACTTCGGCGTACACGCCCGGCACTCCCGCGCGGCGCACGCCGTCCAGCGCGGAATCGAGAACCTCCGACCGCTTCCGGTCGTTCACTGCTGATCTCATGCCCGTCATGATGGCCGCGCCGCCGTCCGGTGGCGTCCTGCCGGCGGAGTGACCTGTCGCTACCGCCGGGGGATCAGTGGACGGCCGGCTACGACGCCGGGAGTAGTCCGAGCCGGTCCGCGGAGTCCGTCACCAGGTGACCGGCAGCCTCTCCAGGCCCGATCCGCGGGTGGTGGTCAGTTCGCCGGCCGGTGCGGCCAGGGTGAGCGTGGGGATGCGGGTGAACAGGGCGCGGAAGGCCGTCTCCAGTTCGGCGCGGGCCAGGTTCTGTCCGAGGCACTGGTGGATGCCGTGGCCGAAGGTGAGGTGTCGTCCGGCTGGCCGCCGCACGTCCAGCTCCAGGGGGCGGTCGAGCAGCGCCTCGTCGCGGTTGGCGACGGAGGTGACGATCAGTACGCCGTCGCCCTCGCGGATGAGCTGCCCGCCGATCTCGACGTCCTCGATCGCGACCCGGGGGAGTGTGCCCTCGCCGGCGACGTACCGCAGGAGCTCCTCCACGACGCCGGGCCACGCGGGCGTGCCGTCGCGTACGGCGGCGAGCTGTTCGGGGTGTTCGAGCAGCGCGAGTGTGCCCAGCGAGATCATGCTGGAGGTGGTGACGTGGCCGGCGATCAGCAGGACGAGCGCCAGCCCGGTGACCTCGTCCAGGTCGGTCGCGCCCTGCTCGGCCTGATGGGCGAGCAGGGCGTCGATCAGGCCGTCGCCGGGGGCCGACTGCTTGGCCCGCACCAGGTCCTCGAGGTAGCGGCCGAGTTCAGCCATGGCCGCCGGGGCCTGCTCGGCGTCGTGCCGGAGCCTGGCCTGCCGCTCGAAGAAGGCATGGTCCTCGTACGGGACGCCGAGGAGCTCGCAGATCGCCAGCGAGGGCACCGGCAGGGCGAAGCCGGCCACCAGGTCGGCGGGCGGCCCGGCGGCCAGCAGGGCGTCGAGCCGCTCGTGCACGAGGTGTTCGAGCCGGGGACGCAGCGCCGTGACGCGCCTGACGGTGAACGCGGAGATCAGCGCCCTGCGCTGTCGCTGGTGCTCCTGCCCTTCGGCGCCGAGCAACATCGGCCGGGTGCGCGGGCCGGGTGTGAACGGAAGCGGCAGAGGGGAGCCGGGGTGCGCGCGGTCGGCGGTCAGCCGGGGGTCGGCCAGCAGGGCGCGGCCCTCGGCGTATCCGGTCACCGCCCAGGCTTGGCGCCCGTCGGGCAGCCGGACCTTCGTGACAGTGCCGGGGCCGTGGCCGTCGGCCGGGAGGTACGGGCAGGACTTGACGGTCGGCAGGCCGGGCAGGCCGCCGGTGGCGGGTTCCGTCATGATCTTCTCACCCTCCATAAGATGCACAACGTATCTAATCCCACTTCGCACGCTAGCACAGATAAGATTCGAAGCGCATCTTAAGGAGTTGGTTCGATGACGCCCACGCGCCGACGGGGACAGCGGCTGGACGACGCCATCCTCGACGCGACCTGGCAGATCCTGCACGAGGCCGGATACGCCAGGCTGACGTTCGAAGCGGTCGCGGCGGTGGCCGGCACCAGCCGCCCGGTGCTCAGCAGGCGCTGGCCCACCCGGGCCGAGCTCGCGCTCGCGGCCATGGAACGCGCCGCGCCGCCCGTCGCCGCGGTGCCGGACACCGGCGGCCTGCGCCCGGACCTGATCGATCTGCTGCGGGAGGCCGTCAACGGGTTCGGCGCCGTCCGCGGCGAGGTGCTGGCCGGGTTGCTCGCGGAAACGGCCCGTGACCCGGACGCCGCCGCCGCGGTGCGCGCGTGGATCGCACGCTCCACGACCGGGCCCGCGATGGCCGCCATCCTGGCGCGCGCGGCCGGGCGGGGGAGATCCCCACCGCCGACCTTCCCGCGCGGGTGCTCCGGCTGCCCTTCGACCTGGCACGCAACGAGGTGGTCCTGGGCGGCCTGCCGCTCGCCGACGACGTGATCGCCTCCATCGTGGACGACGTCGTCCTCCCGCTCGTCGGCGCGGCGGGGCGGGAGCGGCCGGCGTCCGCGAGCGGGTCACAGGATTCCTGATCCTCTGGTCCCAGTGGCGCCTACCCGACCGGGTACGAACCTGCCCGCACCCGGTCGGCTTCCGGTCCACGTCAGGGGGTGCCGAACCAGACGGAGAGCGCTTCGCGCAGCGCCGGTACGGCGGTGTCGGCGGGTTCGTCGACGGATGCGGCCCAGGCGATGTGGGCGTCCGGCCGGATCAGCAGGGCGTCGGACGGTCGCCGGTCGGTCCTGGCGGTGTGGACGTCGACACGCTGTCCCCAGGGACGGGCGGCCTCGCGAAGGCCGGGGCGGTCGGCGAGGTCGAGGAGGACGGGCCGGGCGGGATGCAGGAGTTCGGCGACGCGGGTGGTTCCCTGGCCGGTGTTCAGGGTGAGGTCGGGCGCGAATGTCCCGGCCAGGGGGTGGGGGTTCGTGCCGGGCATCGGGTAGCGGATGTCGGCGCCCGCGACCATGGATCCCATACGGCGCAACGGCTGCTCGTCGGTGAGCAGCTCCTGGAACATCTCCCGGAGCGCTTCGGCGGCCGCGTCGTGCCCGCGTCGCAGCGCGACCTGGGCGCGGGTGTGCAGCATGGTGCGGGCGCCGGCGAGGTGGCGTTCGGCGTGGTAGGTGTCCAGCAGGCCGTCCGGCGCCCGGCCGTGCAGGTCGGCGGCCAGTTTCCAGGCCAGGTTGACCGCGTCCAGCAGGCCGGCGTTGAGCGCCACGCCGGTGGCGGGGAACAGATGCGCCGCGTCCCCGGCCAGCAGGATGCGCCCGGCGCGGTAGCGCTCGGCCTGGCGGGCCTTGAAGGTGAAGCGCGACAGCCGGGTCGATCCCGCCAGTGGCAGGTGCACGCCGAGCACGCGACGCAGGCTGTCCTGCAGTTCGGTCAGGGGCATCGGGACGTCGTCGTCGTACTCGGTGGTCTCGTCCTCGATGGTGTAGAGGGAGACGCTCGGGGCGCCGGGTGAGGAGCCGACGCCGAGCAGGCCCTGGTCCGTGCGGGTGAAGCCCGCGCGGACCGTGCCGAATCCGGGGACGTCCAGATCGCCGGTGTCCAGCACGGTGACCTCGTCGGGCAGGGTGACCTGGGCCAGCCGGTTGACCTCGGGGTAGACGGTGCCGGGGAAGCCGATGCCGGCCCAGTCGCGGACGCGGCTGCGCGCGCCGTCACAGCCGACCAGGTAGCGGGCGCTGACCTGGTACGGTCCGTCCGGGCCCCGCACGTCCACCCTCACCCCGGCGTCGTCCTGGTTCACGCCGGTCACCTCGTGCCCGCGGTGCACGTCCACGCCGAGCTCGCCGGCGCGTTCGTCGAGCAGCCGCTCCAGGTGCTGCTGCGGCAGCGGCAGCGCGTGCAGCGGCGGGTCCGCCAGCCGGGTGAGGTCCAGGTGCACCCCGCCGAACGGGAACCGGGGTGCCGGGGCGGGGCCGGGGCAGGCGGCCTGGAAGCGTTCCAGCAGGCCCCGGTAGCGCAGCAGCTCCAGGATCTGGCCGCCGAGGCCGCCGGCCTTGGGGGTGTCGCGGCGGTTCGGATGCCGCTCCAGCACCAGCGGCCGCACCCCGGCCAAGCTCAGTTCGATCGCCAGCATGAGGCCGGTCGGTCCGGCTCCCACAATGATCACGTCGGCGTTCTTCATCGGTCACTTTCCTTGCGATCTGTCGGGTGTCGGGTTTCAGAGGTCGGCGACGGTGGAGGTCGGGGTGTTGAGGATGCCGTCGAACGCCTCCAGGACGGGCGTGTGCACGTAGGCGCTCTGGATCCGGATGCGGTCGGGGCCGGCGATCCCGTGCGCCTGGCGCAGGTCGGCGATGCTGAGCCCGAGTCCGGCCTCGGCGAAGGCGGCCTCGACGCTGCCCGGCTCGGGCGGCTGCAGCGGGGTGTCGTCGACGGCGAAGCCGAAGCGCGCGTTCTCGTCGGGGCGCATGTCGGCGGTGTGTCCGGCGGGGCTGGTCAGGGCGAGGGCGACGTAGTCGTCGCCCAGGCGGTCGTGCAGGTGCAGCCCCATGGGCAGCCCCGTGAGCCGGCCGTCGAAGGAGACCGGCGTCTTCTGGATGTGGGCGTTGTGGGCGGCCAGCACGATGCGGGCCTCGGGGCCGGAACGTTCCAGATGCCACTGGACCGACCCGGCCATGTAGACGTCCCTGGCCGAGGTGTCGGCGGTCAGGCCGGTGCCGGCGTACAGACCGGCCATGGCGCGAAAACCGTAGTCGGCGCTGCAGGCGGCCTCAAGGCGGCGCAGGGCGAGGTCGTAGCCGGGCCGGTCGGCACGGGCGAGGTACAACGCCTCCACGGCACGAAAGCGCATGTGCAGCCGCATCAGGATCGCGCTGAGAGCGTCCTGCTCGGCGGTCGCCAGGCGGGTCCAGGCCGGTGCGGCCGAGGCCGCGGAGGCGCCGGCGAACGACCCGGCGATCCGCATCGCCTCCTCGATCATCGGGAGGGTCTCGGGATCGACCTGGCGCAGGTAGTCGGCGACCGGGGCCAGGGCGGGAAGCAGGGACCCGCCGGCCGCCGGGACGTCGATCCCGGCGAAACGCACCGGCTCGGCCGCTGCGGCGTTGTGCCGGCGCATCCAGCGCAGCGGCTCGGCGACCCCCACGGGGATCGCCGTGGCGAGCCGGGCCGCCAGCTCGTCGTCCGTGCCTTCGCCCTGCGCCCAGGCGTCCAGGGGGACGCCCTCGCTGAAGCCGTACTCGAAGGCCAGGACGGTGAAGCCGCAGCGCTCGGCCAGGAACCGCAGGATGCGCCGGCGCATGACCGAGAACTCGGTGATGAAGTGGGAATTCTCGCCGACCGCGACGACGCGCGCGTCGCCGACGACGTCGCGCAACGGCTCCAGGTCGTCGAGCGGAGCCTCAGGGTCGAGGTGGGTGAGCGGGACGGCGTGGCCGCGAAGCCAGTCGGCGAACGGGTCGCGGCGGGATGAAGCGGGCATGGGGACAGCTCGATTCTGATCGTGGAAGGTGAAGGAACGACAGATGGAGGCGCGTGACACCGTAGGCGCAGGCGTCACCGGAGCCCGGCGGCGCGTCCTACCGCCTGCGGGGCGCCGCCTCCTCCAGCTCCGCGACGCTGCCGGACATGATCGTGGCGACGTGCCGGGTGAGGTGCTGCAGCGGCCAGTCCCACCAGGCCAGCGCGAGGAGACGGGTGATGTCGGCGTCACTGTGGCGACGTCGGATGAGCCTGGCCGGGTTGCCGCCGACGACGCCGTAGTCGGGCACGTCGTCCACGACCACGGCGCCGGAGGCGATGATCGCTCCGTGGCCGATGCGGACGCCGGGCATCACCGTCGACCGGTAACCGAGCCAGACGTCGTTGCCGACCACGGTGTCACCCCGTCCGGGCAGGCCGGTGACGAGGCCGAAGTGCTCGGCCCAGGAACCACCCATGATCGGGAAAGGGAAGGTCGAGGGGCCGTCCATGCGGTGGTTGGCGCCGTTCATGATGAACCGCACGCCCTCACCGAGCGCGCAGAACTTGCCGATGATCAGTTTCTCCGGGCCGTAGTGGTACAGCACATTGCGGGTCTCGAAGGCGGTCGGATCATCGGGGGTCGTCGTAGTAGGAGAACTCGCCGACGTCGATCAGCGGTGCGGTGATCAGGGGCTTGAGCGGCACGACTCGGGGCTGCTCGGGCATGGGATGCAGCACGGTCGGGTCAGGGGGGACGGGCTTCACGCGATCGTCTTCTTCTCGTGAGGTGGCGACGAGGTGGTCTTGCACTTCTTATGAGTACGGAACGTTCCGTACCGATAGGATGATGTCCAGGGCGGGCTACCGCTGTCAAGTACGGAACGTTCCGTACCGATAAGGTGTCGGCGGAACCGGCACGCCCGGAGCGGGACGACCGGGATGTCCCACACCGAACGGGCGGTCACCGGACCCGCTTCCACTTTCTGGAGGATCTGTGATTTTCCGTCCCACGGTCGAGGCTGATCTCGACCGCCTGCTCGGCTGCGTCGTCGATGAGGGCATCAGCTGGGCCCATCCTGAACGGCTGCTGTCCTTCCTCGAATCCGGCGACTACCGCCACGCGTGGATCTGGGTCGCCGAGCAGAACGGCGAGATCTTGGCCCGCGCCGTGTGGTGGGGGTCGCCCGACGCCGGCAAGCCTCTCGCGCTGGACTGCCTCTACGTCCACCCGTCGGTCGATGACCCCATCGGCCTGGCCGCCGACCTGCTCGGTCACGCCCACGCCGGCTACGAGGACAAGCCCGCGTACCATGTGTTCGTCTCGAACGGCTGGCGCGACGACCCCACGTCCGCGGCCGCGATCGCCTGGCGCTGGACGGCCGCGGGCCGCGCGGGGCTGACCGAGGAGCTGGAACGGCTACGCTACGAGTGGACCGCCAAAGCCGAGGTGCCCAAGCCGTCGGGCCGGCTGGAGTTCCGCGGCGAGGACGACGACGAGGTGTTCGTCGAGGCGTTCCGCCGGGTGGCCGTCGGCACGCTCGACCACCACACCCGCGAAGCCCTGGTCACCATGGACCCGGACGCGCAGGCCCGCCAGGACGTCGCCGGGTACCGCTCCATGCCTGGTGAGCGCTCCTGGTGGCGCCTGGCCTACACCGGGGACGGCGAACTGGCCGGGGTCGCGCTGCCGTCGGCGAACGGCGGCGGCCCGGTGGTCGGCTACCTCGGCGTGGTGCCCGAGCACCGCGGCCGGGGCTACGTGAACGACCTGCTCGGCGAGATCACCCGCAACCACGCGGAACGCGGCGTGCAGCGGATCGTCGCCGACACCGACGCGGGCAATGTCCCGATGGCCCGCGCCTTCGAACGCGCCGGCTACCGCAATTTCGCCGTCCGCCTGGTCCTGTCCCCACCCCCGTCCCATACCTGATCGGCCGCCCGGCGCCGGACAGGGCGGGTACGCGCCCAGCCGTACCCGCGCCGGAGCCCGTGCCCTGCAGTCCGCCGCCCGTACGGAACGCGCCGTACCGATAAGGTGTCGGCATGACCGACACGCCCCACCGTCGCGGTGCCGACCGGACCGAGGCCATCATGCGGGCCACGCTGGAGCTCGGCCAGGAGATCGGCTACGCCAAACTGAGCATGGAGGCGGTCGCCGCCCGAGCGGGCGCCAGCAAGCAGACCATCTACCGCCGATGGCCGTCCAAGGCGGCTCTGTTGTTCGACTCGCTGTTGTCGGTGAACGGGCCTGCCCTGGACTACCCTGACAGCGGCGACATCGTGGCCGACTTGCGCGCCCAGATCCACTCGGCCGTTGATCTGCTGGCCGGGCCGCCCGTCGGCCCGTTGTTCAAGGCCCTGATAGGTGAGGCCCAGCACGATCCCCAGATCGCCGCCGCGCTCAACGAACGCTTCATCGCCCCACAGGCGGACAAGACCGTCGCCCGCTTGAAGACGGCCCGCGACCAGGGTCAACTGTCGCCCGCCTTCGACCTCGCCCTGGCGATGGCGATCCTGTCCGGCCCGCTGTACTTCCAGCTCCTGATCACACAGGAACCACTGACTCACGAGTACGTCGACCGGATCCTCGACGCCCTCTTCACCGGCATCGGCCCCACCCGCGCACACTGACGTCCCACGTCATCCCGGCGACCTGTCCCTGCGGAGTGTGTCGGGGCCTCGGCCTCTGACGACGACCTGAGTGATCGACGGGTGCCGCAAGATCGTCTGCCCGTCCACCGGCGTGAAGGCGGGAACGGCCGCGAGGCTGCCCCGGCTCCTGCGGAAGCCGAACCCGTCGCCGATCTCGGACGAGCCGTTCGAGTCGGTGGCCGGGGGCGGCGCCGGTAACCGGATCAGGGCAGAGGGGGAGCCGGCGCGGTCCATCTGTCGTCCGCCGAACGCGGGCTCAGGCGCAGGATCTCCGCGTCAAGGACTTCGACCAGGCAGGGACGGCGTCGGTGTGCTGCGGGCGGGTGCCGGGCGAGAGCTCACGCCCCCGGCACGAGCTCCTGTCCGCCCAGTCGTCCGCGTCGGGCAGCACGCCCACCTTCGAGTACGCCTTGTAGCGGTGTATCTCGCGTCAGACAGGGTCGTACTGAGCGGCATGTGGTTGAGCCTTTGCAAGGCAGTGGTGTCGCCCGTCTTTCCCCCGAGCCAGGAATCGCGTTCACGCGGCGCGGCCGTTCACAGGTGCTCGCGATGGGGCTCACCGTCATCCGCCATGCCGGAGCAACGGCCCCCGGCACCGGACGCGAGGGCGACTACGACCTCAAGCGGGTGTGACCTGCCCCCGCTCGACGCCGAGCCGCCCTCGCCCACGGCCTCAGAGAGACCGCCTGCCCATCACCCGGACAGACCGCCCGCGAAGATCGGCGGAACCCGGTCCCGCCACGGCATCGCCCGTTCCAGGTGCGCGGCGACCTGGAACAGCAGGTCCTCGCGCCCGTACGCGGCGGCGAGCTGCACGCCTATGGGCAGCCCGCCCGCGCTCTGCCCCAGCGGCAGGCTGATCGCCGGCTGCCCGGTGGTGTTGAACAACTGCGTGAACGGCCCGAACCCGGACAACGTCTCCAGCCATCCCCGCAGCGTCTGATCGGGATCGTCGTACCGCAACGTGCCGTGCGGCACCGGCAGACGGCCCAGGGTGGGCGTGACGAGCAGGTCGTACCCGGTGAAGAAGGCCGCCGCCGACCGGGTGACCCGGTTCTGGGCGTCGAAGGCGGCCAGCATGTCCAGCGCGGTGGCCTGCCTGGCCGCCTTCAGGAACTCCCGCGAGACCGCCTCCATCCTGGCCTCGTCGGGCTGCCGTGGCGCGAGCAGGCACGGGGAGGCGACTCCGACGGCCTCGATGATCCACGCCCTCATGGCGTCCTCCCGGTCGACCGCCGGGCTCGCCTCCTCCACGACGTGCCCCGCCTGCTCCAGCACGCGGGCCGTCGCGACCGCCGCCGCGGCGACCTCCGGGTCCACGTCCGTGCCCATCCAGGAGGTGGTGGTCAGCGCGACCCGCAACCGGCCCGGATCCGTCACGAGCTCCCGCGCGTACGACCCGCGCGGCGGTGGCGCGGTGTACTTGTCGCCGGTCCCAGGCCCGTGGACCGCGTCCAGCAGGCGGGCGGCGTCGCGGACCGTGCGTGTGAGCACGAACTCGTCCGCCATGCCGAGGACCAGCTCACCGGCCTCCGGGCCGCAGGGGCCGCGCCCACGGCTCAGCTTGAGCCCGACCAGCCCGCAGCAGGCGGCCGGGATCCTGGTCGAGCCGGCGCCGTCGCTGGCGTGCGCGACCGGCACGGCCCCGGCCGCCACCAGCGCCGCGGCGCCGCCGCTCGACCCGCCCGCGGTGCGGCCGAGGTCCCAGGGGTTGCGTACGGGCCCGTAGCGCACAGGCTCGGTGGTGAAGCTGACGCACAGCTCAGGCACCGTGGTCAGGCCCAGCGTGACAAGGCCGGCGGCGCGGAACCGCGTCATCAGGTCGGTGTCGCGCCGGGCGAGGACGCCGGGATAGGCCCGGCTGCCCAGCGTGAACGGCACCCCTTCGGCCACCGGCCCGTGATCCTTGATGAGGAACGGCACCCCCGCGAAGGGGCCGTCGGCGGCGTGGTCGAGCGCCGGCGAGAACACCGGCAGCGCCAGCCCGTTCACGTGTTCGTCAACCTGCGCCAGCGCCTGGCGGGCCGCCGTCTCGACCTCGCCGGCGCCGGCCTCGCCCGTCCTGATCAGGTCGCGGAGGCCGGTGGCGTCGTACCTGGCGTACTCATGGATGTCCATGGAAAGCCCTTCTCCGGGCGCGCTCGGGCGCCCGCACGTCGATCGTCTGAGGGAAGAGTCAGAGGGTTGCCGACAAGGGGGTGACGGCTCCTGGGCCGTCCCCCTGCCGGTGATCGACGTGTTCCTACGCTCGGTACATCACCGGCCATGCTCGCAGCGACCGGCCCTCAGGTCCACCGAGTTTTCCGCCAGGGTCAGGCGACCGGGTTCCTCATGGCGGCACGAACACCTCGCTCAGACCGATGATGCTCGGACCGGAGAGCAGGACGCCCGGCTGCAACTGCCCGTCCACGCCGAGCAGGACTGGCGCACCCCCACGGACTGCGACCGGAAACCACAAACTACGGGCCGGCCCGGCTGTACGCTCCCGGCCGACCGCTCCGGAACCGGAGGCCGAGGAGCGGCTTCGGTCATGGGGACCAGGAGCGGGGTTGCCCTCGTGCCCCAGGAATGGCTTTGCTTCTGGCGGCCAGGCGTGGGTTGCCCCGGTGTCTCAGGGATGGCTTCGCCTCTGAACACCAGGGGCGGGGTTGCCCGCGTGCTTTCAGAACTGGGTTCGCTTCTGGGGGCCAGTCGTGGGGTTGCCCTGGCGTGCCAGGAGGGCGTTTGTCCCCGAGGTCCAGGAATGGGTTCACCCCTGAGGGGCCCGGGGCGGTTCCCGCGGCCCTGACATGATGTGGATCATTTCCTGATATATCGCCCATTTGGAGGAAAGCTGTGCGCATCGCGCTCGCCGGGCTCGCCACCAGCCATCCGTACACCGACGCCCGCACCCTCGCCCGCCACGCCGAGCTGGCCGTCTGGGAGCCCGACGCCGAGCGGCTGCGGCGCTTCACCGAGGAGCATCCCGAGGCGAAGGTGGCGGGCGACCTCGACGAGCTGCTGGCAGGGGATCCGGACGGCGTCGTGCTGACGCTGCCCAACCCCCGCGTGCCCGCCGCGCTCGAGCAGGTGCTGGAGACCGGCGTGCCGTGTTTCGTGAACAAGCCCGCCGCCGCGACCAGGGAGCAGCTCGACGCCCTGCGCCGGCTGCCGGTGCACGATCGGGTGATGTCGGGCTCGGTGCTGCGTTTCGCGCCCGCCTTCGCCGAGGTCCGCGCCGACGCACAGGACGTGCTGTCGGTACGGGCGACGGTCCGGCACGACGTGGGCCAGTGGGCCGACGGCTACAACGCCTGGCAGGACACGCCCGGCGAGGGCGGCGGGACGATGGTGACCATGGGCATCCACGGCGTCGAGCCGCTGGTCGCCCTGCTGGGCCCGGACGTGCGCCTGGTCGGGGCCGCCGGAGCCAGACGGCACTACCGCACACTCAGGTCGGAGGACACCGGCGTCCTGGCACTGCAGTGGGCGAACGGGACAGTCGGAACGGTCGAGATCCTGGGCGTCTCGGACGACAACGCCTACACGGTGACCCTCCACGGCCGGCACGGCAGCGAGTCCGTCGTGATCGAAAGCGGCCCCGACCCGGTCCACAGCCTGGGATACGTCCGGACGATGGAGGCGTTCCTCAGCATGGTGCGCGGCGGCCCGAGCCCGGTGCCGTGGGCCGAAACCATCGCAATCCTGGACATCCTGATCTCGGCCCGAGAACACACACCCACCACCTGAGAACCACCCCAACCACCAAGCCACCCGGCGGACACCAAGCACGAAGCCCCGCCCCGAACCAACCCACACCCCGACGGCCACAGCCCGGCACAAGTCCTCGGCCGCGCCACCTGGGCCACCGCGCTCCCCGACCGTTCACGATCGCCACCGTCCGGAGTCCCACCGTCCGGGGGCGCCACCGTCCGGGGTTGCCGCCGTCCGGGGCCGCCGCCGCGCCGCCGGTCGGGGTTGCCGTCGGACGGGAGCGCCTCGTGGGCGGGGGCATCGGCGTCTGGTTGTGGCTGGTTCGGGAGCCGGCTGTCAGCAGTCGCGGTACGTCGGCACGGAAACCCCCAGCACGTGGCTCTGTCGTGGTTTGTCGGCGAACACCCAGCGGTTGGTGGCCAAGGCGTCGTCGGGTTCGGGCAGGGGGCCTCGACCATGCTGACGGGTGAAGTCGAAGGGCGTGCGGACGGTGGCGGACCAGCCCCGCCCCCTCAGCAGCCCGATGGAGTCGGGACGCGGCTTCCTGTCGAACAACGCGAGCAGATCCACGCCGATCTGTGCCTTGGTCGCCGCGTAGACCGGGTTGGCGCGGACCGCCGGCGACCCCAGCCCGAGCTTGGCCTCGAATGCCAGGACGCTGCCTTCGGCGCTCAGGACGTCGATGGTCCGCTGGAGCCGCCGTTCGACCTCCGGATCCAGGTAGAGCAGGAGCCCCTCGGCCAGCCAGGCAGTCGGCGCGTTCGCGTCGAAGCCCGCGGCCAGCAGCGCGCCGGCCCAGTCGTCGCCCACGTCGGCCGCGACCACCCGACGCCGTGCCGCCGGGACGACCGGAACCGGGGGAGACGGCTCGACGGCGAGCGAGGCGAGCACGTGCTCCTTGAACGCCAGCACCCCCGGCCGGTCGATCTCGTACACGACCTGTCCCCGAGGCCAGCCGAGCCGCAGAGCCCGCGTGTCGAGCCCCGCGCCGAGCAGGACGACCTGCCGGACGCCCGCCTTGGCCGCGCGCAGCAGGAAGTCGTCGAGGACCCGGGTGCGCAGACCGAAGTAGCGCCCGAGCCTGCCCCAGAGAGGGTTGGCGTCGCCGCCGGGCACGTGCTGCGGACGGGTCGGCCAGGCGGCCGACGCGGCGGAGGCGCGTACGAAGTGTTCGGCGTAGGGGTCGGCGGCCAGCGAGTCGGGGCGGTGGGTCTCGATCGCCCGCGCGGCGGCGACCATGAGCGCGGTCAGGCCGACGCCGGTGTCGATCTCGAGCTGTCGGTTGTCCGGCACGTGCTCTCCTCTCGGGCCGGTCGACCGGCCGCTGACACCGCGGCGGTCTCCTGTTCCGGGATCCACGAGCCTGGGACGTCGTGGGAGGTGAGATGGGCGCCGTAGAGGGCGGCCATGAAGCGCAGGATCTCCGAGTCGGGCAGGTGGCGGCTGGCGGTGCAGTCGGTCAGCACCGTGATGTGGAAACCCTTCTGGAACGCCGTGCGGGCGGTGGTGTCCACGCAGACGTCGGTGTACAGGCCGGCGAAGACCAGGCGGACGATGCCGCGCCCGCGCAGGTGCCGCTCGAAGCCCTCGCTGAGGAAGGCGTCGAAGCAGGCCCACTTGGTGAAGACCGGCTCCCCAGGCGCGGGCTCGACCTTGTGGAACTGCGCGCCCCAGGTGCCTTCAAGGCATTTGAGCGGTTTGCCCTGGGCGAGGTCGCGCCGCCGCCAGCTCGGCCCCTGATGCTCGGCGTCACCGACGAAGCGGACGAAGACCACGTCCATGCCGCGGGCTCGCGCCGATGCGAGGGCCTTGGCCGTGTTGGCCGCGGCCGCCTCCAGAGCCGCAGGGTCACCGGCGTAACGGGCACGGGCGGTGAGGCCGGTACAGAAGTCGTTCTGCAGGTCGACGACGACCAGGGCCGCACGTTCGCTGGAGGACTGGCGCTCCTCGGCGGCCAGGCCGGCACGTTCCTGGTGTTCTCCGGTGTCCCTGTTGGCACGTTCCTCGAGGGGCTCGGGCTGCTCGGCGGTCATGAGTCCGCCATCAGGACCGGGCGGGCCGTGGGCTCCAGGGCGTCGAGGAGGGCGTCGACCACGCCGGTGGTGGAGTGTCGTCCGCCGGCGTCAGGGGTGGCGACGCCGTGGCGGTCGAGCGCCATCAGGGCGCGCTCGACCATCCGCACCGCTCCGGCGCACCCCGCGTGCCGCTCGGCGATGGCCGCCGCGGCCCGGACCGTGGCCACCGGATTGACCCTCCCGGTGTCCGCCAGGTCGTCGGCGGAGCCGTGCACGGTCTGGTACTCGACCAGACCGCACGCGTCGGGATGCAGGTAGACGTTCTCGGTGCAGCGGTTCTCCTGCCGCTCGGAGCCGAAGCGGTCGAGCAGCACCACGTGCATGATGTCGGCCCACTCGTTGCCCGCGATGATCACCGTGCGGGGGCGGGGGCCGCGTTCGATGAGGTTGCGGTTGACGGTGTCGGGCTGGAACAGGCCGATCTGCACGCCGTGGCGCGCGGCGCTCTCGGCCACCCACTCGTCGAGCGCGCCGTCGAGCAGGTGGAATTTGTAGGCCATGACGATCTCGTCGATGCGGCCGTCGGGCCACTCCTGCCGGGCCCGGCGCACGGCCAGCGCGATGACCTTCTCGGTGATCTCCCTGGTGAAGGTCATCGTGCGGACGAGCGCGCCGGGAAGATGCACGTTCTCGCCGGTGTAGAAGCCCTGGGCCTGGTCCCTGACCAGCAGCAGCGACGCCCCGGCCGTGGTGATGGCGTCGATCTTCACCGCCTGCAGGCGCTGGCGGACCAGGTAGAGCGACTGGGCGTTGATCGCCGTACGGAAGACGGCGGGGACCCCGGCGGCCGCCAGCGAACGGCAGAAGCGCGTGTAGTGGTCGGCGTCCTGCCGCGTGCTCTCGCGGATCTCCTCGGCCTCCGCGCCGGCCTTCAAGGACACGTAGGAGTGATAGATCCGCTCAGAGCGGGTGAGGGCCACCTTCGTGCCGCAGGCGTCGGCGATCCCGGCCAGCACCCGCTCGAAGACGGCCGCGAGCTCGGGGCCCGTTCCCTGGCCGATGGCAAGTCCGATGACTGGTTCCACTACTGCTCCCTTTTCGTCGTCGAAGGCCGGACGCACCGGCTCGTGGCGGCCGTCAGCTGGACTCTCCGAGCAGGAGGTCGCCCGCGATGTCCGCCTTCTCGGGGCTGTAGTACTCCTTGATGCCCTCGGCCCAGACCGGGACCTTGACCTGGTCGTCCTGGGAGGGGCCGAACGCGTCGAAGAGGGTGTTGACATTGCGCCGCTTGAAGCCGATGGCGGTCATGAGCGCCATGAAATCGGTGCGGTGGATGAGGCCGTCGCCGTCGGGGTCACCCAGCTCTGCCAGCGCCTCGGCGAAGTCGGTCAGCGCGTCGTCGAAGCGCTCGGGGGAAAGGACGCACGCGCTGTACTCCTCGAAGCTGATGCGGCCGTCTTTGTCCAAATCGAGTTCCTCGGCAAGAGTTGTCCAGTAACGACGGAAAGCGTCACTGATCGCGCTCTTGGCGGCTTCGGTGGAACGAGGGGAAGCCGCCAATACGCGGTTGGCCATGCGGTCGAAGTCTTCGGCCTCAAGGTAACCGGTGCCGTCGGCGTCGAACAGGGTGAAGATGAGCTTTACTCGGTCGATGGCCGCGTCTTGCATGCCTGTCACCTTTCTTCGGCGGGGTCCGGGTGCAGACTCTATAACGGAACCTGGCGCGCGGGTGACCAGGTCTTTGGCGGCGAGGGAAACCTAAAATCCAGCATTTGGAATAATTCGCCAGAAAGCCTCGCTGGGTGACAAAGGCGGAGAACTCATGCGATTTCCGCACCCGCGGCGCGCGGGGAGCGCCGGGAAGTTGGGGATATTTCGTGTTATATGGGGATTTGCGACTCGCGCTTCGGGGGCACCGTGTTTCCGTATCCCGGGCGCTAGTTTTTCATGTCCCGGGGTGAGGGTGGGGGGAGGAGCGTCCCGGATGGGGGTACCCTTGGCGCCTTTCTGGTGATTGCGCGTGCCGGCGCGTCGTCCTCGTCGCCGCGTCCCGAGGCGGCACCTGGGCCCGACATGTTTCGGGCGTGCAGACGGTGTGGAATGGTCGCTTGGGTCCGCCGGAATGCTCTCCTAGGCGGGACTCGAAGGCGTGCCACGGTATTCGCCGCTGCGACTGGTGGCCGCTACTAATAATCTACAAAGTAAGGGCCACGGCGGCGGTGGTCGGGCTCGATGCCGGGGGAACGTCCCCTCACTTTCACTTTATAGCGGATCCCCGCCCCTCATGAGACCTCGAAAAGTCGTTCATACTGCCCGTTGCGAACCAACCCCGACGAAGGATGGAGCGACGGAATTGGGTTACGTGCTGGAGTTCGGGCAGATCAACGCGGCGAATCTCGCGGACGTCGGCGGGAAGGGCGTCGCCCTGGGCGAGCTCTCGCGGATCGACGGCATCCGCGTGCCGGACGGCTTCTGCGTCACGACCGACGCCTTCCAGCGGGTCGTGTCCGCGGTGCCGTCGTTCGACGCCCAGCTCGACCTGCTGTCGAAGGTGGATCCGGACGACCGTGCGGCGGTCCGCGCGCTGAGCGCGGAGATCCGCGCCGCCATCGAGGGCGCGCCGGTGCCCGACGATCTGGTGGCGGCGATCGGGGAGTCGCTGGCCCGGCTCGGGGAGCAGGCCGCCTGCGCGGTGCGTTCGAGCGCGACGGCCGAGGACCTGCCGACGGCGTCCTTCGCCGGTCAGCAGGATTCGTACCTGAACGTCGTGGGGCCGGCGGAGGTGCTTCGGCACGTGCGGCGGTGCTGGGCCTCGCTGTTCACGGAGCGGGCGGTGGTCTATCGGCGTCGTAACGGGTTCGATCACCGTGGGGTGCGGATGGCGGTGGTCGTGCAGCGGATGGTGTTCCCGGACGCGGCGGGGGTGCTGTTCACGGCGGATCCGTTGACGTCGAACCGGAAGGCCGCCGTCGTGGAGGCGGTGTGGGGGCTGGGTGAGGCGCTGGTCTCGGGCGTGGTCGCGGCGGACGTCTACACGGTGCGTGACGACCGGGTCGTGGACGTGTCGGTCGGGGCCAAGGCGCGGGTGGTGCGGGCGTCGCCGACGGGCGGTACCGAGGAGGGGCCGGTCGAGGCCGAGCGGTCGGTCCGGCGGGCTCTGACCGATGAGCAGGCGGTTCGTCTGGTGCGGTTGGGACGGCAGATCGAGGCGCGGTTCGGCCGGCCGCAGGACATCGAGTGGTGCCTGGCCGGTGAGGACTTCCACATCGTCCAGAGCCGGCCGATCACGACGCTGTTCCCGGTTCCGGTCGCCGACGACCAGGACAACCATGTCTATGTCTCCGTGGGCCATCAGCAGATGATGACCGACGCGATGAAGCCGCTGGGATTGTCCTTCTGGCAGCTGACGACGTCGCGGCCGATGGCGGAGGCGGGCGGGCGGCTGTTCGTGGACGTGGCCCCGGTCCTGGCGACGGCAGCGGGCCGGGCGAATCTCATCGGGACGTTGGGGAAGTCCGATCCGCTCATCCGGGACGCGTTGCAGACGGTGGTGGATCGTGGCGACTTCATCCGCGCGGTGCCGGAGGAGGAGTCGGGTGTCGCGCCTGCCGCTGCTCCGCCCGCGCCGATCGAGACCGACCCGGAGCTGGTCGCCGAGCTCGTCCGGGACGGCCGGGAGTCCGTGGCCGCGTTGCGGCGCCGTATCGAGGGGCTGTCCGGGCCGGAGCTGTTCGAGTTCATCCTGGCTGACATCGCGGAGCTGAGGCGTCTGCTGTTCGGCCCGCGCAGCTTCCAGGCGATCATGGCGGGGATGGAGGCCGCCTGGTGGCTGAACGATCACCTGGAGGAGTGGCTGGGGGAGAGGAACGCGGCCGATGTGCTGACGCAGTCCGTTCCGCACAACGTCACGTCGGAGATGGGGCTGGCGCTGCTGGACGTGGCCGACGTGATCCGTCCGCACGCGGAGGTGGTGGCGTTCCTGCAGCGGGTGGCGGCGGAGGAGCGGGATGGCGACGGTTTCCTGGAGGAGCTGGGCGAGCTGCCCGGCGGCCAGGAGGCGGGCGAGGCCGTCCGGGCCTTCCTGGATCAGTACGGCATGCGTTGTGCGGGGGAGATCGACATCACCCGGACGCGCTGGAGTGAGCGGCCCGCCATGCTCGTTCCGGTGATTCTCGGCAATGTCCGGAATTTCGAGGCGGGTGCCGGTGCGCGGCGTTACGAGCAGGGGCGTCAGGAGGCCCTGCGGAAGGAGCGGGAGGTGCTGGCGAGCCTGCGTGCCCTGCCCGACGGGGAGCGGAAGGCGGAGGAGGCCGAGCGGATGATCGCCCGGGTGCGCACGTTCGCGGGATATCGGGAGTTTCCCAAGTACGGCATGGTCTGCCGCTATCTGGCCTACAAGCAGGCGTTGTGGCGGGAGGCCGATCGTCTCGTCCGGGCGGGTGTGTTGCGGGAGCGGGAGGACGTCTTCTTCCTGCGGTTCCAGGAGCTGCAGGAGGTCGTGCGCACGGGCGAGGCGGACGGCGAGCTCGTCCTGCGGCGGCGGGAGGACTTCCGGTGGCACGAGACCCTGCGCCCGCCGCGGGTGCTCACGTCGGACGGCGAGGTGCTCGCCGGCCGGTACCAGCGCGAGGACGTGCCGCCAGGGGCGCTGGCCGGTCTGGCGGTGTCGGGAGGGACCGTCGAGGGCCGTGCCCGGGTGGTGCTGGACATGGCGCGGGCCGATCTGGCGGCGGGTGACATCCTGGTCACGGCGTTCACGGACCCGAGCTGGACCCCGCTGTTCGTGGGCATCGCCGGCCTGGTGACGGAGGTGGGCGGTCTGATGACGCACGGGGCGGTGATCGCCCGGGAGTACGGGCTGCCGGCGGTGGTGGGCGTGGAGGGGGCCACCCGGCTGATCCGGGACGGGCAGCGGATCCGCGTGCACGGGACCGACGGGTACGTCGAGATCCTCGACTGAGCCGCGGCGGACCTGTCCCGTGTGCCGGGGTCAGAGCGCCGGTGCCGGCACGTTCAGCGGCTGCCGGCTGCCGTGGTCGGCGGGGGCCTGGAGGCGGGGCGGCTGTTCGGGGGCCGGGCAGTGGCCCTGGCAGTAGCCGTTGACGACGACGAGGCGTCCGCGGGCGGCCGTGTAGTCGCTGCGCTGCCGGCCGGGGAGGACTCCCTTGCAGGTAGGGCAGCAGATGGGCTGGTCGGCTGTCATCAGGGCCTTCCGACGTCGTGGATGTGGTGGGCGCGGGTGCTCCGGGCCGACGGCGGCTCCGGAGCACCGGGTCGGCGGGAGGTGCCGTGGTGGTCTGTGCTCAGGCCACCAGGGGGCTCTTCACCGTGCGCCTTCTGCAGTATGGCGACCGTGCGCGGGGGAGGGGCGGGCGGGGTGGGGCGGCGGGCTGAGGATCATCCCTCGCGGGGTTGTTTCCTTCCTCCCGCTTGGCAGCGGCTTCGCCCGCAGGTGGGGTTCCGCGGTCGATCACGGCTCTGCTGTTCCGGCCGGCGCCTCGGGTGAGCTTCGCAGGGTCAGAGCTTGATGAGGACTTTGAGGCTTTTGCGGTCGGCCATGTCCCGATAGCCGGCCGGGACGCCGTCGAGGCCGGTGGTGGCGTCGAAGACCTTGCCGGGTTCGATGGCGCCGTTCAGGATGTCGGGCATCAGTTCCTCGATGTAGGCCCGGACCGGGGCCGGGCCGCCGGCCAGGCGCAGGTTGTGGCGGAACAGGCTGCCCATGCCGATCGGCGCGTCGTCGTACTGCGGGACGCCGACGCGGCTGATGACGCCGCCGGGCCGGACGACCCCGAGCGCCTGCTGGTAGGCGGGCATGTTGCCGACGGCTTCCAGGACGACGTGGGTGCCGTCGCCGCCGGTGAGGTCGCGTACCTGCTCGACGCCCTCCTCGCCGCGGGCGGCCACGACGTCGGTGGCGCCGAACTCGCGGCCGAGGTCGGTGCGGGCCTGGTGGCGTCCCATGAGGATGATCTGCTCGGCGCCCAGGCGCCTGGCCGACAGCACGGCCAGCAGGCCGACGGCGCCGTCGCCGATGACGGTGACGCGGGTGCGCCGGTCGACGCCGCCGGCCACGGCGGCGTGGTGGCCGGTGCCGAGCACGTCCGCGAGCGTCAGCAGGGACGGCATGAGGGCCGAGTCGGCCTCGACCGGCAGCTTGACCAGGGTGCCGTCGGCGAGCGGGACGCGTACCGCCTCGGCCTGGCCGCCCTCGTCCGGTTCGGCGTCCCAGAAGCCGGCCTGCGGGTCGGCGCAGGAGGTGTGCAGGCCCTCGCGGCAGAACCGGCAGGTGTTGTCGGAGATGGCGAACGGCGCCACGACCAGGTCGCCCCGCTTGAGGGTGGTCACCTGCGAGCCGATGTCCTCGATGACGCCGATGAACTCGTGCCCCATCCGGGCGGGGCCGTCCTCCGGGTTCATCGAGCCGTAGGGCCACAGGTCGCTGCCGCAGATGCAGGACGCGGTGACGCGGACCAGCGCGTCGGTGGGCAGCTTGACGGCCGGATCGGGCACCTGCTCGACGCGGACGTCGCCGGCGCCGTACATCAGGGTTGCGCGCATCGAAGGTTCTCCGATTTCGTTCTTGGGCGGTGGCGTTCGCGAGCGGGCCCGAGCGTCCCGGCTTCCTGGCTCCTCCCCTCCTGACCTGGGCATACACCAGGCCGGGGAGATCCGGTGCGGCGGTGGCGCCGAGCCCGGAGACCCCCGGCGGCACGTCCGAGGAGCGGCCCAAGCCCTGGCCGGCCTGGCGGCCGGCCGTCCCCAGGAGACACCCTCCGCCGGTACGATCCGGCCGTGTGAGCGTGGGGCGAACTCTGCAGGAGCGGGTCACCGTGCTGCGCGGCGGGCTGCCGTGCCCGGGGGTCCGGGTGGGCCGGGTGGCGGCGTACGAGTTCGACATCGGGATCCGGGAGAGCGGCGACAGCTCACCGCGCGGCAGGTCGCGGAGGTCCTGGCCGCCGCGCAGGCGTTCGCCGACAAGTACCTCCAGGGTGAGGGGCACCACGGGCCGGAGTGGCCGGACTTTCCGCCGGCCGCGCTGTCGGCCGTGCGCGAGGTGGAGATCCCCCGTACATGGGGGACGGGTTCACCTGGTGGCGGGCTTCTTGGTCTTCGTTCCGACGCCGCCGAACAGGGCCAGGCCGCTGACGACGACCCGCGGCGCCCCCTGCCTCCTGTTGACGGCGCGCCGGTCGAACGCGCCGAACAGCCCGAAGCCCTTGACCTCCACCTCGACGTCGTCGGGGACGACGACCTCGGTGTACCCCCACAGGGCGAAGGCGCGCACCCGGATCTCCTGGCCGGCGAAGCGGGCGTCGCGCAGGTCGATCTCGCCGCCGCCGAAGACCGACAGGGAGGTGAACACGCGCGGGGCGATCCAGCGGCCCTTGCGGCTGAACCAGCCGAACACGCTGAAGGCGAAGCGCGAGTGGGGCTCGTCCCGGACCACCAGTGAGTCCGTCCTGGCGGGTTCGGGGAGGTCGCGGCCCGCGTGCGCGAGCTCGCCCTGGGTGCGGGCCGAGTAGATCTCGCCGAGCCGCTGGTCCAGCTCGGCCAGCTCGATCCGGCCCGCGGCGGCGGCGTCCTGGAGTCGCCGGGCCGCCCGCTCGCGCTCCTCGTCGGAGGGGCGTACCGGCCGGGCGGGGATGAGGTCGGGGTGCTCGGGCATGCGCGGTCCTGTCCGTGTGGTCGAAGTGACGGGACCATCCTATTCTCCAAGTGGAGAACAAGTCAGCCGGCCGGCTCCAGCCCTGACTCCTCCACCATGTGGGCGCCCATCATCCGCGCGAGCTGGACGCGGAACTCCGCCTCGCGGGCCGGGTCGTCGGGATCGTGACCCAGGCCCGCCAGCCACGACCGGCCGCCGATCGCGAACCCGTACGCGGCCGACAGGCCCACCAGGACCACGGCCTCGATGCGCGACCGGCTGGGCACCGGCCGTCCGGCGAGCGCGGCCCGGATCCCGGCCTCCATCGTGTCGATCAGCTCCACCAGCTCCGGCCGCGCGGCTCCCCGGTAGTCGGCGTGCATCTCGGTCCAGACGAACAGGCGCAGATAACGTTCGTCGGCCAGGGTGTCGAAGAGCACGCCCATCATTCCCGCCGCGGTGGGCACGCCGTCCTCGGCCTGGATGCGCTCGCGTACGCGGGCTTCGATCCGGTCGTTCTCGGCCCGCAGCACCTCCCGGACCAGGGCGGCGTAGGTGCCGAAATAGTGGGACACGAGCCCATGGGCGACCCCGGCGGCCTCGGCGATCTGCCGCAGGCTGACGTTGTCCGGGCCGCGTTCCCTGATCAGCTCGGCCGCGGCGGCCAGCAGCTCGGCACGTGATTCCGCAGGGCTGCGCCTGCGTCTGGGTGGCATGACCGGCAGTGTATTGTCCGCCGGTCCACGGGGGCCGGTCCTCGTGCGCCGGTCCGCGCGTGCCGGTTGAGCTGCGTGGATGCCGGCGCGGCAGATCGCATCCGATATGTTCTTGTTTGTCAGGTCTTTGCGCTTTCTTGGGGGGATTGTCGGTGCGCGCGATACCGCTGATCGTGGCTCTCGTGCTGAGCCTGGCCGGTTGCGGCGCGATCCCGGGACTGCCCTATCGACCCGCCGACCCGCCGACGCCGAGCCGCGCCGCCTCGCCCGTCACCTCGCCGTCCCTGTCTCCGGCTCAGTCTCCGTCGTCGGACGCCACACCGTCCGCGAGTGCCACTCCTGCTCCCTCGGCGACCGCGGAGGCCCTGACCGTTCCCCGGGCCCGGACGGCCATGCGCACGTGGGTGGCCCAGTACAACGCGGCGCTCAAGAAACGCAAGTGGTGGCGGTCGAACGCCCGGCTCGACGCGCTGTTCGTCGAAGGGGCCCTGTACGAGGGCGTCCTGGAACGCAGCCGGGAGGGCTTCGGCTGGAAGCCGGGGCACAAACCGATCAACCCGACCGGCACCCCGACGATCTATGTGCCCAGGCCGGAGCGGCAGCCGCCGGCCGGGGACTGGTTCATCGCGAAGGCGACCTACCGGGACACCAAGGGCCACAGCCGTCCGCACCTGCTCGCGTTCCTGTGCTCTGCCGGGCAGTCCTTCCGGCTGGCCGTCGTGACCCCGATGCACTGGGGCCAGACGATGCCCAAGCCGCTGCTCGACGCCGACGGCTACATCACGGACATGGACGACGCGATGGCGGCCGCCGTGGCCGAGGAGTACCGCAACTTCTGGAACGGGGACAGGAAGAAGGAGGGCGACTCCGGCTACCGCCTGGCCAAGGACAGCTACAGCCGCAAGGCGTTCCCCGCGGTCAACAAGGGGATGTACGTCGGGTTCGCCGGCCGCGGCTCGGTGTTCGGCTTCCGTACGGCGAGTGGCGGCATGTTCTTCCTGTTCGCCCTGCTCAACGACGCCAAGAGCGTCAACAACGTGCTGAGCGAGGCGGTGCTGGTGCCCAAGGGCAGCAAGGCCGTCCAGGAGCTCGGCGGCAGCTGGTTCTCCTAGGGACGCTCCTGCCCCGCGGGCGAGGCCGGGCAGGGGCGACGCGGCCCGGCGCCGACGCCCGTGCCGCGGTACGGCGGCCGAGCTCGGGCAGCAGGGACACCACGCCGAGCACGGCCAGCCCGGCGCCCAGCCAGAGGGGAGCACGCAGCCCGAAGCCGTCGATGACCAGCCCGCCGGCCGACGAGCCGATGATCACCCCGAGGGTGATGAAGGAGGCGTGGACGGTGTTGACCAGCGGCCCCGGGTTGCCGACGCGCTGGACGCGTACGGCCATCGCCGGGTTCATGGTCACGCCGACCAGCCCGACGCCCAGCATCGCGATCACCGCCGGGACGCTGAGGTGGGCGAACAGCGCGAACCCGGCCAGGAAGACCGTGTTGAGGATCAGCCCGGACAGCAGGACGCGGATGGTGTGCCGGTCGGCCAGGCGTCCGACGACGTGGTTGCCGACCACGGTGGCCGCGCCGTACGCGACGAGCAGGAGCGGGACGGCTCCGGAGGTGAACCCGGTGACCTGGGTGAGGATCGGGCTGAGGTAGCTGAAGGCGGCGAACGTCGCGCCGATGATGAGGGTGCTGGTCGACAGCGCCAGCCACAGCCGGCCGTTCCTGAAGACCGCCGTCTCCTGCCTGAAGCCGCCGTCGCCGCCGGCGCGTCCGAGGCCGGGAACGCCCGCTGTCGTGGCGAGCGCGGCGAGCACGGTCAGGGCGCCGACGGCCCAGAAGGCGGCGCGCCAGCCGAACTGCCCGCCGATCAGGGTGGACAGCGGCAGCCCGAGCAGGGTGCCGAGCATCAGGCCGTTCAGGACGACGGCGAGGGCGCGGCCGCGCACCTCCGGGCGGCTCAGCTGGACGGCCACCGAGATGGCGACGCCGAAGAACGCCTGGGAGGCGACGCCGGTGATGACGCGCGCGACCATCATGACCGCGTAGGAGGGCGCGACGGCGGCGAGCACGTTGCCTGCCAGGAAGACGGCGAACAGCAGCATGAGTGCGGGTTTGGGGCGGATCCGTACCAGGGCGACGGTCATCAGCGGGCCGCCCGCCGACATGGCCACCGCGAAGGCGGTGATCAGGTAGCCGATCTGGGAGATGGTCACGCCGAGCCCGCCCGCCATCTGGGGCATCAGGCCACCGACGGCGAACTCGCTGGTCACCATGGCGAAGATGCCGATGGCCAGGACATAGACGGCTCTGGGCATGGGAGCTCCTTTTTGCATCGATCGGTGTAGAACTCGGGAACGAAAAAACAGCGGTCAGGCCAGGGCGTCCATGGCCGTGGCGGCGATGGCCTCGATGGTGGCGTCGTCGGCGCCGCCCTGGGCGGCCACCCGGATCCCGGCGATCACGGCGTTGACGAACCGGGCGAGCTCGGCGGGGTCGCGGGTGGAGCCGATGTCGCCGTCGCGCTGCCCGCTCCTGATGACCGCGCTCAACCCGGCGGCCCGGCGCTCGGCGTCGCGGGCGAGCATCAGGGCGATCTCCGGGTCGCGGCCGGCGAGCTCCATCGTGGTGTTGACGGTCAGGCAGCCGAGGCCGTGGCCGTCGCGCCGGTTCTCCGCCTCGGTCCGCAGGATCCTGGCGAACAGCGCGCGGATGCGCTCGATCGCCGGCAGCTCGTGATCGTCGAGGATGCGCAGCTGGTCGGCGGTGGTGGCGTCCATGTAGCGGGTCAGTGCGCGCTTGAACAGCTCGCGCTTGTTGGTGAAGGCGTTGTACACGCTGCTGCGGTCGAGGCCGAGCACCTCGCACAGGTCTCTGGTGGAGGTGGACTCGTAGCCGTTCGCCCAGAACGTGCGCATCGCGGTGTCCAGGGCACGGTCCTCGTCGAACGATCTCGGCCTCGCCATGCGAGCACGCTACCGGTTTTGCATCGATTGGTGCAATACGCCGGGCGCGCCGGACGCGGCTCCGCGGGTGAAGGCCGCACGGTAGGCGGTGGGCGACAGGCCGGTGCGGTGGGAGATGTGCTGGCGCAGCGAGTCCGTGGTGACCAGGCCGCTGAGCTGGGCCACCTGGCCCATGGGCAGGTCCGTGCTCTCCAGCAGTTCCCTGGCCTGTTCCACCCGCTGGTGGAGCAGCCACTGCAGCGGGCTGTGGCCGGTCTCGGCGTGGAAGCGGCGGGTCAGCGTGCGCACGCTGGTGCGGGCGTGGGCGGCGAGGTCGGCGCGGGTGAGGGGCTCGTGCAGCCGCTCCAGCGCCCATGCCCGGGTGGCGGCGAGCGAGAGGCCGGTCTCGGGCGGCAGCGGGGAGGCGATGAACTGGGCCTGCCCGCCGGGACGCACCGGCGCGGCCACGACCAGCCGGGCCACGGCGTTGGCCGCGGCGGCGCCGTAGTCGCCGCGCACCATGTGCAGGCACAGGTCGATGCCGGCGGACAGGCCGGCGGAGGTCCAGATGTTGCCGTCCTCGACGTAGAGCACGTCAGGGCGTAGGTCGACGGTCGGGAAGCGGTGGCGGAACTCCTCCGACCTGGCCCAGTACGTGGTGGCGCGGCGGCCCTCCAGCAACCCCGCCCGCGCCAGGACGAAGGCGCCGGTGCAGATCGAGGCGACGCGCCGGCCGGCCTCCGCCGCCCGGCGCAGGGCCCGCAGGACCCGGGGGTCGACGTCGTCGCGGGCGCCCGTCCCGGTGACGATGACGGTGTCGGCGTCCTCGACGATCTCCAGCCCGTGCGTGACGGTGACGTGGAGGCTGCCGCTGGTGACGACGGGACCGGGTACGGCGGTGCAGATCCGGACGTCGTACCCGGGTCGGCCGTCCACGGTCATCTCGCCGAGCACCAGCTCCGGGATGGACAGGTCGAACGTCGTGGCCGGCGGGACGGCGATGACGGCCACACGGTGCATGGCCCGAACCTCCGGATACTTGGCATTCGGGCCACTATTGTACTGATCGCCGGCGGTGCAGGGTGGACAACCGGTGTCACTGTCCCCTGTGTCTGGAGAAGATCGTGTCTTTTCATGTCGTCGTCGGTGCCGGAGCCACCGGATCGGCCGCCGCCCGGCTGCTGGCCGAGTCCGGGCAGCAGGTCCGATTGGTCACCCGGAGCGGCAGTGGCCCGGTCCATCCCCGGATCGAACGCGTGTCCGCCGACGCCGGCGACGTCGCCCGGCTGGCGGAGCTGGCCGAAGGGGCGGCCGTCCTGTTCAACTGCGCGATGCCGCCCTACGATCGCTGGCCGGCCGAGTGGCCGCCGCTGGCCGCCGCGTTGCTGGCCGCCGCCGGGCGCAGCGGGGCCGACTACGTCATGCTCGGCAACACCTACGGGTACGGGCCGGTCGAGGGCCCCGTCGCCGACGGGGCGCCGATGGCGCCGACCAGCCGGAAGGGCCAGGTCCGGGCGCGGATGTGGCAGGACGCCCTCGCCGCTCACGAGGCGGGCCGGGTCCGGGTGACCGAGGTCAGGGCCGCCGACTTCCTCGGCGCCGGCGCGTACTCGCCGTTCACGCTCATGGTCGGGGCGCAGGTGCTGGCCGGCGCGCCCGTCTCCTATCCCGGTGACCTGGACGCGCCCCACAGCTGGTCCTACACCGGCGACACGGCCCGCACGCTCGTCGCCGCCGCGGGGCACGAGGCGTCCTGGGGACGGGCCTGGCACGTGCCCTCCACCAGCGAACTTCCGGTGCGCGGGCTCGCCCGGCGCCTGGCCGAAGCCGCTCAGGCGCCCGAGCCGCGGCTGGCGCGCATGTCCCTGGGCGAGCTGGAGGAGATCGGGCGCACCGACTCGATCATGGCCGAGTTCCCCGAGATGTTGTACCTGTACGACCGGCCCAACGTGCTCGACGCGTCCTCGACGGTCGAGATCCTCGGCGTCGCGGCGACCCCGATCGACGACGTCCTGACGGAGATGGCCGTCGCGGCAGGGAGCGTGCAGGGCGCGCGATGACCTCGCCCGCGAACCGCGGGTCAGCGGGGGAGTTCGTCCAGTGCGGCGGTCGGGGCGTTCAGCTGGAGGGCGGTGTAGGCCTTGCGGGTGCTGGTCTCGCCGGAGATCAGCACGGCGCGGTCGTCGCGGCGGAAGGCCAGCAGGTGACCGCCGGCGTCGAGGACGGTGACGCTGACCGCGACCCCGGCCGTCTCGGCGGCGGTGCGGGCGGCCGAGACCAGGGCCTCGGCGTCGGCGGTGGTCAGCGGGGTGAGGGTGGTGGCGTTCATGATGATTCTCCTACGGTGAGACGGATGCGAAGCCAGGACGGTCAGTCGTGGACGAGCGCGGGAACCGGGACCGCGGCGCCGGCCGGTTCACGCGCGGGCGCGCGGCGCTCCAGGGCGGCGGACCAGAAGGCGAGCGCGAGTGCCGCGGCGGCGAGGATGGCGCCGACCCAGTTGGGAGCGGTGTAGCCCAGGCCCGCGGCGATGACGAGGCCGCCCAGCCAGGCCGCGAGCGCGTTGCCGAGGTTGAACGCGCCGATGTTGACCGCGGAGGCCAGCGTCGGCGCGCCGTGCGCCTGGTCGAGGACGCGCTTCTGCAGCGGCGGCACGGTGGCGAAGCCCAGCGCCCCGACCAGGAAGATGCTCGCCGCGGCGGCGACCTTGTCGTGCGCGGTCAGGGTGAACAGCGCCAGCACGACCGCGAGGCCGCCGAGGGTGGTGTAGAGCAGGGGCATCAGGGCGCGGTCGGCGAAGCGACCGCCGAGCAGGTTGCCGAGGAACATGCCGGCGCCGAACAGCACGAGCAGCCAGGTGACCGCGTCGGCGGAGTAGCCGGCCACCTGCGTCATCATCGGCGCGACGTAGGTGATCGCGGCGAAGACGCCGCCGAAGCCGAGCACGGTCATCGCCATCGCCAGCAGCACCTGCGGGTTGCGGAACGCCGTCAGCTCCGGGCGCAGGCGGGTGCCTTCCGGCCGGGGCATGGCGGGCACGAGCACGGCGATGCCGAGCAGGCCGACCAGGCCCAGCACGGCGACGATCGCGAAGGTGGTGCGCCAGCCCACCGCCTGCCCGATGAAGGTGCCCAGCGGCACGCCCACGACGTTCGCGACGGTCAGGCCGGTGAACATGGTGGCGATGGCGCCGGCCTTCTTGTGCGGGGCGACCAGGTCGGCGGCGGCCACCGAGCCGATGCCGAAGAACGCGCCGTGGGCCATCGAGGCCACGATCCGGCCGCCGAGCATCACACCGAAGCCGGGCGCCAGCGCGGACAGCAGGTTGCCGACCACGAACAGGCCCATCAGCACGAGCAGCATCGTCTTGCGGCTGATCCTGGTGCCGAGCACCGTCATCAACGGCGCGCCGATGACCACGCCGATCGCGTAGCCGGTGACCAGCAGGCCGGCGGTGGGGATGGAGACACCGTAGTCGCCGGCGATCTCGGGGAGCAGGCCCATGATCACGAACTCGGTGGTGCCGATCCCGAAGGCCCCGATGGCCAGGGCGAGGAGTGCGAGAGGCATCGCGCGACCCTTCTTACTATTGCTACTGCTTCTTGCAAGCTTCGACAATAGTTGCACACGCGCTATAAAGGCAAACGCTGGCATTCGGCTTGGGTGTGTTGATCTCGCGGTTGTCGCGGAGGGGGAGGGACGCGCCTGGGGGCGAGGGGCCGCTGGTCGGGGCGGCGATGCGGGCGGGCTGGAGCCGGCTTGAAGGGCCAGGTGTCGCGGCGCGGTGGCCCCGATGTCGGGGCGGGTGGGCCGCAGGTGGCGCGGGCTCGAAGAGGTGTCGCCGTGCGTGCGCGGGGCGCTGCGAGGGGAGCTGAATGGCCTTATGGGGCGGGGTCGTTGTGTCTTGCCGGGGGTTCCCGGCGCTTGCGTCGTGGTGGCCGCGGGGGTTCCGGGTCCTGGTGGCGGCGGCTGCGGGGGTTCCCGGTCCTGGTGTTGTGGCGGCACGGCCGTCCGGTGTTCGGGCTCCGGACGGCCGTGCTCCGCGTGAACGGATCGGTTCCGTTAGGGTCAGCCGCAGTTGCCCCACGTGGAGCGTCCGCCGATGGCGCGGGCGCCGCTGGGCGCCTCGATGACTGCCGAGTACTTCACGCAGGCGCCCTTGGCGCCGGCGTAGACCGGGCCGCCGTAGTACTTGACGGTCTCGCTCACGCCGTAGCTGCTACCGCCCTGGACGGTGAGCGTGACGTTGGTCCAGGTGCTGGTGCCGACGTAGTTGCTCTTGACGACCGTCACGCAGTTCTTGCCGGTGCTGCTGTTGTAGGTCAGGTACACCGTCCCCCAGACCTTGGTGTAGTTGTGCATCTCGCTCTGGTGAACGACCTTGTATCCGGAGCCGCAGTAGACGTCCGCGTTCGCGGCCGTCGGGATCGCCATGAGGGAGGTGGCGGCGACGAGGGTGAACGCGGCGGCCGTGAGGGTCTTCCTGAGCACAGGCATCCTTCAATCTGCTGGCATTTCGGTCATGATCTAACTCCCTTTTTACCATATGTTCGAATGTCTCAAGATCCATAAGCGGCGGGGGAGGAGCAGAACTCCGCGGCCAGGGCGTCGTTGAAGACGCTCAGGGGCGCCCAGTCGCCGTTGACCTGGGTGGTCAGGCGGTGCTTGCCGTCGCGGGTGCCCATGCTGTAGCTCCACGATCCGTACGTGGCGCCGGCGTTGCCCCACACGCTGGTGCCGCAGGGCAGCTTCTGTTCGAAAATGCCCAGGCCGTACCGGGTGCCGGGGATCCAGCCCGCTCCTTCGGTGGAGACGGTCGTGAGCATCTCGCGCAACTGCGCGCCCGGCAGGACGCGCCCGCCGAACAGGGCGGCGAAGAACCGGTTGAGGTCGGTGGTGGTGGAGATGAGGCCACCGGCGGCCCAGGCGAAGGACTGGTTCATCCGGGTGGCGTCGTGGACGGTGGGCTGGGGGTCGCGGGAGAACAGGATGGAGTAGTGCACGGGGTGCGGGCCCCGGATCCCGGGGTCGGCGCCGGGCAGGGAGGTGCCGTTCAGCCGCAGGGGGCGGATGACGGTCCGGTTGAGTTCCTGGTCGAACGTCCGGCCCGTCGCCTTCTCGACGATCATCGCGGCCAGGATGTAGTTGGTGTTGGAGTACTTGAAGCGCCCGCCCGGCTCGCCGGTGGGCGGGTGGGCCAGGGCGATCTTCACCAGCTGCTGGGGGGTGTAGGTGTCGAAGCGGTGCTTGAACCACTCCGCGCCGCCGCCCGTGTTGAAGAACTTCTCGTCGTCGGTGTAGGCGAAGATGCCGCTGGTCTGGTTGAGCAGCTGCCTGATGGTGATCTTGCCGGGTTCGTAGGCGCTGCCGTCGAACAGGCCGGGCAGGTGCCTGTCGAGGGTGTCGTCGAGGCTCAGCTTCCCTTCGGCCGCGAGCTTGAGCACCACGGTGGCGGTGAACGCCTTGGAGGCGCTGCCGATGCGGAACCGCTCGTTCTGCCGGCGCTCGCGCCCGGTCCCGGTGTCGGACACGCCCGCCGAGCCGAACCAGGAGCGGCGGCCGTCGCGGACGTCGGCGACCATGCCGGGCGCGAGCTTGGCGGCCACCGTCCGGTCGAGCACCTCCTGCACCGCGGGATGCCCGGGAGCGGGGGAGGCGGTGGCGGGCAGGGCCGTGGCGGCCAGGGTGGCGGCGGTGAGCAGCGCCGCTTTCGCGGACTGGGACGCGGTCATGTCGGTTCCTTCCGAGGGGTGGGCCGTCGCGATACTTGATGTTCGCGACAACGGAAAAGCTAACTTGCATTCGCAAAACTGTCAATCGAAAACTGCCTGTTCATCAGGTATTTAGCGCTACTTGCAATGGGATGCCGATGAATGCAAGTCGCCGAAGTTGCAATGAGATGGAGGCGAATGCAAGACTGCACCCGTCCGACTGCGTACGACCAGGAAGGTGCCGCCGATGCCCGGAGGCAGGCTGACCCAGCAGGACCGCCGGCAGATCGCCGAGGGGCTGGCCGAAGGGCTGACCCAGACCGAGATCGCCGCCCGCCTGAACCGGCCGCTGTCCACCGTCACGCGAGAGGTGGCCCGCAACGGCGGCCCCGACGGCTACCAGGCCGACCAGGCGCACCAGGCCACCCGCGACCGCGCCCGCAGGCGTCCGGCGGACCCTGGGTCACGTGACCGCAAGGCGGTCACCGGTCTGGAGGAGGAGTTCACCGCGGTCATGATCGACACCGGGTTGTCGCGGATGACCGCCCGCGTCCTGGCCAGCCTCTACCTCACCGACAGCGGCAGTGCCACCGCGGCCGAGCTCACCCGCAGGCTGCAGGTCAGCCCCGCCTCGGTCTCCAAGGCGATCGGCGAGCTCGAACGGCAGGAGCTGATCCGGCGCGAACGCGACCCGCGCCGGCGGCGCGACCGCTACGTCATCGACGCCGACGCCTGGTTCCGGGGCTGGACGGCCAGCGCCCGCCAGAACACGGTGCTGGCCGACGTCGCCCGCCACGGAGCTGCGACGCTCGGAGCCACCTCGCCCGCCGGGATGCGGCTGCAGGACATCGGCGACTTCTTCGACCACGTCGGCCAGGCCATGCTGCAGGCGGCCGAGGAGTGGCGGCAGGCGTACGCCGCCAAGCAGCTGAGGCGGAACGGCTCATTCAATTGATTGATTGCGCGAGACCAAGCCGTCGACTGGGAGCGAATCGTCCGGACGACCTCTCGACTGATGCAGCGGCAGGGGTACGAGGCGACGGGCCTCAAGCAGATCTCCCAGGAGGCCCAGGCCACGCTGGGGTCGGTCTACCACTTCTTCCCGGGGGGCAAGCGGGAACTGGCGGTCGAGGCGGTCCGCCATGGGGACAGAGAGTTCGCGGAATTCCTGCGCGCGGCGTTCGACCGGGAAGATGATCCGGCCGCGGCGATCGTCGCCTGCACCCGCGAGCTGGCCAAGGGGCTACGGGAGTCCGGCTGGCTGGACGGTTGCCCCGTCACCACCACGGCGCTGGAGAGCGCGGGCCGGGAGCCCGAGATCCAGCAGGCCGCAGAGGACGCCTACGAGAACTGGCGCACGCTGGTCCGCGACAAGCTCAGCCGCTCCGGCCTCGCCGACGACGTGGCGCACGACCTCGCCCACAGCGTGATCAACATGCTGGAAGGCGCGGAGCTGTCGGCGCAGGTGTCCCAGAGCGAGGCGCCGCTGGAGATCGCCGGCAGGCATCTCGCACGGCTTGTCGACTCCTACCGATGAGTTGAGCCCGCTCACGGCTGTCGCGCCGGCTTTCTGAGCACCTCGGTGAGGGCCGAGATGCTCTGATCGCCGTAACCCGCCTCAGCCGCCTGCCTCACCAGGGCATGCAGCGGGACGAGCCAGGCCGTGTCGACGTTCGTCTCCTCGGCCAGGTCCTCGTCGTGGGCCGCTCCCGCGAGGAAGAGGTTCACGGAGGAGGCGGCGTCGGTGTAGTCGCCGCTGTCGATCTCCCTGGCGTAGATCGGCAGCAGGGACTTGACCATGTCCAACCACTTGCCGGCGAAGCGCACGATCGTGTTCACTTCCAGCCCGCGCGCCTGGACCGCGGCGGCCCCCTGGAAGAAACCGGCGAGAGCCGGCAGCAGCATGGCGCCCACCGCCATCTCGTACAGGGCAGCCAGGTCGACCTCGTCGCCGAGGAGGACGGTGTCGCCGCCCAGCACCTTCAGGGTCGTCCGGAACTCCTCGAAGATCGCCTTGTCGCCGCTGTAGTACAGCAGGGTGTCCGGGGCTCCCACGGCCGAGGGCACGTTCTTGACCGCGCCGGCCAGGAACCGGGCGCCGTAGCCGGTGGCCCAGGCGGCCGTCTCGCGGGCGCCGGCCGGGGAGCCGCTGTTGAGGGTGACCAGGGCCCGTCCATGCAGCGACGCGCCGGCGGGCCGCAGTGCCAGCCGGGTGTCCTCGAAGGTGGTCAGGCAGGTGATGACCAGGGGACTCGCCGTCACCGCGTCCTCGATGGCCTCCGCATGCCTGGCTCCCATGGCGATGAGGGGCGCGGCCTTGGCGGCCGTCCTGTTCCAGACGGTGGTCGGGTGTCCGGCCTTGACGAAGGCCTCGGCCAGTGCCGTGCCCATCGAGCCCAGTCCGATGACGGTCACGGGGGTCATGTTCTCGGCAGTCATGTGCATGCTCCAGCCACAGAGATAGGGAGAAGGCGCGCTGTCTTGGAGACCGTTGTGGTCCGGTGCGGGCCTGGTTCATGCTGGCTGGAGCACTTGCGTTCTCACAAGTACCTACATTTTTGCCGGGTACTGACATAAGTGTGAGTATGGGCCGATGAAGGAGACGAAGAAGCGCACGTTCACCTGCGGTCTCGACGCTGCCATCGCCCTCATGGGAGGCAAGTGGAAGGGGCTGATCCTGTTCGCGCTCCACGACGGCCCCCTGCGCTTCGGGGAGTTGCGGCGCGCGGTGCCCGGCATCAGCGAGCGGGTGCTGATCCTGCAGTTGCGGGAGATGGCGACCGCCGGGCTGCTGCATCGTGAGGTCTATCACCAGGTCCCGCCGAAGGTGGAGTACTCGCTCACCGAGTTCGGCCATTCGCTGAACGCCGCGATGGCGCCGCTCGGGGAGTGGGGCGAGGAGCACATCGAGCGCATCGAGGCCATTGTGTGGGACCAGGTGGGGTGAACCGGCGCGGATCGATCGGCGGGCCTCATCACCGCCCGGCCCTACACTCCCGCCCACCGTCGATACCGCTGTCATCGGCCGGCTGACCTGGCTGTGCTAGTCGAGCCAGCCCAGCCGGGTCGCGCGGACACCTGCCTGAAAACGGCTGGTGGCGCCGAGCAGCGCGCTCACCTCACCCACCACCCGCGTGACCGTCCGGGTGGAGACGCCCAGCGTGCGGGCGATCGCCGAGTCCTTGGCGCCGACGGCCAGCAGGCGCAGGACGGCGCGCTGCTGCTCGGTGAGCGCCCCGGCGTCCGAGGAGCCCGGGACGTCCTTGGGCTCCGACGCCGTCATCCAGCAGTTGTCGTACAGCGATGCCAGGGACCTCACCACGCCGCCGCCGCGGATCACCAGCGCGCCGTCGTCCAGGTCGGCGGGGTCGGCCTGGACGACGGCGGTGTGCCGGTCGTAGATGAGCATCCGGGTCGGCACGACGGGCGCGGCCCGCACCTCGCGGCCCTGCCGCGTCCACCGATCCACGAACCCGCGCATCACCGGCTGGGAGAAGGAGCTCTGCGCGTGCAGGGCGCGCACCCGTACCCCTCTGGCGAGCGCGCGCTCGGATCTCTCCAGGCCCTCGGTCAGCGACGCGGGCGTCCAGTCGGTGACCGGATGCATGCTGAGGATCTCGTGCCCGGCCTGTTCGCTCAGTTCCGTGATGCGCCGGGCCAGCCGGGTCGCCATCTCGTCCCGTGCGAAGAACTCGACGTCCATGTCGCGCTCGGCGCGGGCGGGCAGGTTCAGGTAGCTCCGGGCGACCGCGGCGGCCCTGACGTGCTGCTCCACCAGGCGGTCCAGGAGGCGGTGGCTCTCCTCGAGGCTCAGCCTGAGCGTCGCCGCGGCGTCCACCGGAGCCCTGGCCTCCGGGTCGAGCAGGCGCAGCCGGGTGAGATGCTCCCGGGCGCGGGCGATCTGCGCTGTGGTGACGCCCATCGCCGCCGCCGCGTCGGTGAGCGACTCGGCACGCTCCAGCATGCGCGCGTAGATTGCCCTGCTGACCTGGTCGTCATCCTCGTACGGCACGCGGCCGCTCCCTTCTCTCCGTCTTCGACGAGGCCGGGGGCGCGGGTGGGCAGGCACTCGGCGCGGGGACGTGGCATGCCCCACTACTAAGCCTGATGGTAGATGCCCTCTTCGCTGCCGGTGTCGCTCGCTCGACGGTGCGGAGTTCGCTGGGCGCCCGGTGGGCCGGAGTGCGGGTACCTGGGCACGGGCCCAGGAGCTGGATGGCGGTTACCGCTGCGCTCCAACGATGCTCCTTAGTAGTAAGGACTCCAGATTGTAGGGGTATGCGGCATATGTGGCTGAAGGTGCCGGTAATTGGATCCGCCGGCGTCGGCTGGTCGGCTGGGCCCGATGTCGGGCGGGCCGGGGCGCGCTGCGGGGCCACCTGGCCGGCCGAAGGGCGAAGGCGGCGGCGCCGTCGCCGGTGTTCCGGCAGGAGGCACGGCAAGGGGCGCGTCGATGGCCGCTGCCGGGACGGTCAGGACGTCTCTTGCCGGGCCTGGTTCGCCTTCGCGTTGGACTGCCGCATCAGCAGGTCGGTCGCCAGTTCCACCTCCACCTCGACCCGCCGCAACGCCCGCAGCGCGTCGCCCAGGTCGGTGAGGTCTTCGCCCAGGGCCGCGGCGGCCTCCCGTACGGGGCGGAGAACGTCGGGGATGCTCTGGCGGTGCTCGTCCATGATGTGACGGTATGACACCGGCGGCCGGGTCGTCACCACTGACCCCGGGCCCCTTGATCGACTGCACGGGGCGGACGCTACCCGCCGGAGGAGGAGCGCGGGGTGTCGGGGCCGGGGCGTCGCTCCCGGTGTCTGGCCAGCATCTGGCCGCCGACGTCGACATAACCGGCGAACAACCCGATCACGTCCTGCAGTCGCTCCTGCGCGGGCCCGGGGTGCACCAGGGCCTCGCCCTCGCGCAGGGCGGCGATCAGGGTCCTGGCCCGCGCCTGGCTGGCCTCCAGCAGCGACTCGATCCCCCCGGTGGCCTCCACCAGGAGCCGCCGGCTGCCGGGCTGCGGGATCACCCTGGCCAGCCCCCAGGAGTCGAGCTGCCGTACCGCGGTGCTCACCGCCCCCTTGCTCAGCTCCAGTTCGGCGGCGATGGTGTCGAGCGAGATCGGCTCCTCGGTGAGGAGCAGCAGCCCGTAGACGCGACCGGTCGCGTGCGGCAGGTTCCACGAGGCCAGCAGGTCGCCCACCGAGGTGACGAACGTGTGCCGCGCGCTCATCGCCGTGCCTGCCCCGGCGCCGGGAGCGTGCACAGGAACGCGTCGATCGCCTCGTTGACCGCCTGCGGGTCGTCCTGGTTGGCGATGTGACCCGCGCCGGGGACGACGACCTCCTCGACGCCTTCTGCGCGGGCCCAGGCGGGCATGGCCGAGGCGATGTTTCCGGTGGTGTCCCGCTCGCCGCGGATCAGGCACAGGGGCACCGGCGTGCGGTAGCCAGGGTCGGGGGAGAGGAAGTCGACGGTGGCCCGCCACACCTGCACGAACTCCTTCTTCGGCAGCCGGCCGAAGGCCCGCCGGGCGTCGTCCCTGGCGGCCGGGGTGGTCGCGGAGGCGTCGGCCATCAGCCGCGGAAGCCTGCCGGCGGGGATCATCGTCAGCATCGGCGCGGCCGCCCGCAGCAGCAGGCGGTCCCACCAGGACAACGGCGCCGTGTTCGGCGTGGCGTCGATGACGACCAGGGCGCGGGCGAGGCCGGGATGCCGCCGTACGACGGCCTGGCTGAGGTTGCCGCCGAGGGACTGCCCCACGAGCACCGGCCGGTCCAGCGCCAGGTGCTCGACCAGCGCGCCCAGGTCGGCGATCGCCTGCTCGGCGGTGAAGCGCACGCCGGCCGGGCGGGAGAGGCCGTGGCCGCGCAGGTCCCAGGTGACGACGCGGTACCCCCGGGCCCGCAGGTGCCGGGCCTGGGCGTCGAACATCACGTGGTCGGCCCCGGCGCCGTGCGAGAACACCACCGGCACGCCGCCGCCCCCGCTGTCGGCGTAACGCAGGTCGCAACCCCGCAGGGAAAGGACGGACGGTAGATTCACCATATTCTGAATATAGCGAACCTCAGGCGGGACGGGCGACGTACAGGATCCGGTCGTGGGCCTCCTCGTCGGCCGGGTCGCGCACCGAGGTGCCCACCAGCCCATGGGCGGCCACCACGCGCAGCCCGGCCAGCTCGGCGGCCCGGCGCACCGTACGGTCGGAGTGGTGACGCTGCACGTGCCGCATCGACAGCCGCTCCCAGCCCGCGCCGGCCCGTTCGAACAGGTCGAACTGGGTGATCACCACCTCGTCGGCCTCGATCCGCGGCGAGTGCGCGAACCAGGCCACGTACCGGTCACCGCGGTCGGCGACCACCGGGACGCCGAACGTCCGCCGGTAGTAGCCGATGGTGTTCAGGTCGAAGACCACCAGCCCGCCCGCGGCCAGCCGGTCGCGCGCCGCCGCCAGCGCCTGCCGCAGCTGGCCGGCGCTCGTCAGGTACGTCAGGGGCACGTCCACGCAGGCGACCACGTCGAAGCCGGACAGCTCCGGCGGCGGCCGCAGGAGTGAGCCGACCCGGAACGGGATGTCGGCGGCGCCCGGTCGCCGCCGCGCGGTCGCCACCATCGCCGGGGACAGGTCGTAGCCGGTCACGTCGAAGCCGAGTTTCTTGAAGGCCGCGCTGCTGCGGCCGGTGCCGCAACCGGCGTCCAGCAGCCGCCGCCCCCCGTCGCCGTGCCGCTCCACCGCCTCGGTGAAGCGGTCCACCAGCGCCTCGGTGTCCATCTGCGCGTTCAGCTCGTCGTAGCGGGCGGCGACGCCTTCGTAGGCCGCCAGGGTCTCCTCGACATGCGACATGCGTGCCTCCTGAACGGCCGGCGGGCTCTGGTGACCGCGCCGGACCCTCGGCCCGGCGCGGCCGCTCGAACTCGATTACCAGATGTACCAGGCCTGCCGGTTGACCCGGCGGCCGGTGACGCGGCGCAGCAGCTTCCTCATAAGGGATCACCTCCTTCCTCGACGAACCGCTGGTGGTCAGGTCTGGCGCGCCGTACGGCGCAGCTGGAAGGGCGGCGGCGTGATGATGCCCTCGACGTGGGGCCGCCCGGTGCCGCCGCGCACCTCCAGGCGGGCGGCGTCGGTCAGGGCGGCGAGCAGGTCGCCGGCCAGCGCCTGGGCGACGCCCGCTCCCGCGCAGGTGAACGGGCCGCCGCCGAAGGGCAGGTAGGGGCCGCGCGGCTCGGGGCCGTCCCAGCGATCGGGCCGGAACGTGGTGGCCCGCGGCCAGTGCCGCTCGTCGCGGTGAAGCAGGTAGGGGCAGACGGACACGCTGTCGCCCGGCTCCAGCGGCACGCCGCCGACCTGGTGGGCCTGGCGTACCGGGCGGCCGAGCAGCCAGGCCACCGGCCACAGCCGCAGCGACTCGCGTACGGCCGACTCGGGCGGCACGGCGGCCAGGTCGACGCCGTCGGCCGCCGCCGACAGCAGCGCCCAGGCCACCGCATGGCCCACCGGCGCGACCGAGGTGCGGAAGAGCAGCAGGTACACCTGCGCCACGTGCTCGGCGGGCGTCTCGGGCGGGGTCGCGCCCAGCACGGCGTCCAGCAGGTCGCCGGGCCGCGCCTCGTCCGCCGGCGCGTCCCGCCGGGCGCGCGCCTCGGCGGCGATCGTCCGTACCACGCGGGCCCACAGCGCGCTCCGCGACAACCGGGCGAGCCGGCCGGCGGGACGGATCAGCACCTCGCGCCGCACGACGTACGCCATCAGCTCCCGCAGGGCGGGCGGGCTGTCGGGCCGCAGCAGGGCGTCGGCCAGGAACCGGTGCACGGCGGCCCGCCCGGCCGACGGCCACTCGCTGACCTCGCCCAGCTCCGCCACGACGGCGGGCAGCCGCTCGCGACGGGCGGCCACGTGGGCGCGCAGCGTCGCACGGGCCGCCCGGCCGATCGCCACCTGCGTCGCCCGCGGCCCGAGCAGCCCGCCGCCGACGTGGAAGAAACCGGACACGTCGTCGTAGTCGCCCGCTTCGTCGTGCAGGATCCGCAGGGCCTGCTCGGGGTCGGCCACGCACAGCGACCCGTCGTCGGGCAGGCGGAACACCGGCCCGCGCTCGCGCGCCGCCCGCTCCACGAACTCCAGTGGATCACGACGGTAGTGCCGCGCCGCGCCGCGCGGCCACGGCCGCCCCTGCTCGGGCACGACCCGATCCGGTTTTCCGACCGTCGTCATCCCACCTGCCCCATGCCATCCGTGAATCGGGTGTACACGCAGGCGGCGCAGGTGCGCCCCCCAGGAGAACGGTGTCGCACGGCCGCACCGGCCGGGCGCCACGAAAACCAGGAACAGCGGCAGTGTATAGGCCGTGCTCCGGCACGCCGGTGGCCAAGTGATCAATGGGATCAGCGTGATCACATTGACCAATGTCACCCGCGTGCCGGCCCCGGGCGCTCAGGCGCGCACGCTGCCGACGGCGTCGGCGGCCTTCCCGGCTCAGATCCAGCCGAGCTTGGCGGCGCGGACGCCTGCCTGGAAGCGGCTGTCGGCGCCGAGCTGGGCGGTCAGCTCGGCCACGACCCTGGTCACCGTGCGGTTCGAGACGCCCAGGGCGCGGGCGATGGCGTCGTCCTTGGCTCCCGTGGCCAGCAGGCGCAGCACCGCGCGCTGCTGCTCGTTGAGCTCTTCGCCGTCGGCCGCCCTGGGGACGTCGCCGGGTTCGGAGGCGGTCATCCAGCAGTAGTCGAACAGGGCGGCGTAGGAGGCGACCAGTCCGCGGCCCTCGATGAGCATCGCACCCGCCATGAGGTCGCCGGGCATCACCTCGACCACGGCCAGCTCGCGGTCCAGCATGATCAGCCGTACCGGGACGAACGGCATGGTGCGCACCTCGACCCCGCCCTCCAGCATGCCCTGGACGTGCTCGCGCATCGCCGGCTGGGCCAGCTGGCTCTGGGCGTGCATGATGCGCACCCGCACGCCGCGGGCCACCGCGCGCACGTCCTCGGCGCGGGAGTCCCGCAGCCGTTCCGGCTCCCAGGCGTGCGGCATGTGCATGCCCATGACCTCCTCGCGGGCCCGGTCCGTCGCCGCCCGCAGCTTCACGCGCAGGGCCTCCACGTTGGCGCGGGGGAAGAACTCGACGTGGGCGTCCTGGGGGTCGCCGTCCAGCCGCAGGTAGTGCTCGGTGAGCTCCCTGGAGGCCGCCCGCTGCTCGGCGAGCATCCCGAGCAGCTCCTCGCCGCCGAGCAGCATGCGGCTCAGCGCCGCCATCGCGTCGACGGCGATCTCGGCGCCGGGGTTGAGCAGGCCGAGCCTGGTCAGCCGGTCGCGTGCCCGCTCGACCTCGGCGCCGCGCAGCCCCAGCCCGGCGGCGGCCGCGCCGAACGACTCCCGGTGCCGGCGCATGCGTGTGTACACCCGCCTGGCGGTGGCCTCGTCGCTCACGTACCTCTCCTGTCCGCTTCCCGCCATGGCGGGAAGGGGAAGTCGTCATCCCTGTCATCGCCGCTCGTCATGCGGCAAGCTCAGAAAAGGGTACGGCGTGGTGAAACGGACCCCATACCCAACCCCTGTACGGCACTTCGGAGGACTTTATGATCACCCTTGTTCACAGCCTCGTCACCTATGGCATCCCCGACCTGAACACCGGGAGCTGCGCCACGTGTGTGGAGGCGGTGAAGCGGGAGCTGGCCCTGATCCCGGGGGTGGTGGGCGTGGACGTGAACCTGGCAGCCGGCCGGGTGAGCGTGCTCACCGAGGGGCCGGTCGAGGAGAGTTTCATCGTGGCGGCGATCGAGGACGCGGGTTGCGAGACCGACCGGTTGCCCGGCTGGCGTTCTTGAGCGCCGCCCCGCCCCGCCCCGCCCCGCACGGTGCGGGGCGGGCCGCGCCGGTCGGTCAGGGGGCGGCCACGACCGACTGCCTCTGGCGGCCCAGGCCGTCGACGCCGAGCTCCATTCGGTCGCCCGGCCGCAGGTAGACCGGCGGGTCGAAGCCCATGCCGACGCCCGCGGGGGTGCCGGTGTTGATCAGGTCGCCGGGTTCGAGTGCCATGAACCGGCTCAGGTAGCGCACGACGAAGACGGGGTCGAACAACATCTGGGCCGTCGAGCCGGTCTGGCGGCGCTGCCCGTTGACGTCGAGCCACATGCCCAGGTCGGTCACCTCGCCCAGCTCGTCCGGCGTGACCAGCCAGGGACCGCACGGGTTGAACGTCGGGGCCGACTTGCCCTTGACCCACTGCCCGCCGTGGCGCAGCTGGAAGTCGCGCTCGCTGACGTCGTTGACCAGCACATATCCGGCGATCGCGGCGCGTGCCTCGTCGTCGCTCTGCAGGTAGTGGGCCCGGGTGCCGATCACGACGCCGAGCTCCACCTCCCAGTCGGTGGCCGAGGAGCCGCGCGGGATGTGCACGTCGTCGTCGGGTCCGACCAGCGTGTTCGGGGCCTTGGTGAACACGATCGGCTCGGCCGGCGGTTCCTGGCCCGACTCGGCGGCGTGGTCGGCGTAGTTGAGGCCGACGCACAGGATCTGGTGCGGACGGGCGATCGGCGCGCCGACGCGTTCACCGGCGAAGCGGCGGGCCGCGCCGGCGGCCACCCGGTCGGCGACGGTCGCGGCGAGCGTGTCCAGGCCGGCGGCGAAGAAGGATTCGTCGAAGTCGGCGACCACGTCGGACACGTCGATGTAGGTCTCGTCGTCGATCGCGACGACCGGACGTTCGGCGCCGGCGGCGCCGATGCGCATGAGTCTCATGGGGAGGTCCAGATTCTGCTGTCGGGGCGGATCAGAGCTGCGCGCCGGCCGGGACGGTGACGGTCTTCCCGGACTGGATGGATTCGTAGGCGGCCTCGACGACGCGCATGGCGTACACGGTGTCGCCGGAGTCGATCAGCGGCGGGCGTCCCTCCACCAGGGCGCGCACGTAGTCGGTGACCTCGGTGATCACCGACTCGTAGTGCCAGCCCCCGGGGTGCCAGGCGTCGGGGCCGAAGGGCACGCCGGTGACCGCCTCGCCCTGGTAGTCGTGCTGGCCGCGGAAGATCTTGACCACCGGGTCGGACATCTGGTCCACCAGGATGCCCCCTTCGGTGCCGTAGAGCTCCAGGCGCTCGCTGTGGGGGACCTCCGACACGGAGGTGAAGCCGCACGAGAAGTGGGCGCCGCTGCGCATGCGGCCGTACACCTCGGCGGTGTCCTCGATCTCGTTGTCGAGCGGGAACACCTTCCTGGAGACGCCGGTCAGCTCCTCGAACTCGCCGAGCAGCCACTTGAGCAGGTAGAACGAGTGGGCGCCGGTGTCCATGACCAGGCCGCCGCCCAGCTTGTACTGGGTCCGCCAGTAGCCGGGCATCGACAGGTGGGCCTTCTCGTTGGAGCGCAGGTACGTCCTGGCGTGGATGACCTCGCCGATGGCGCCCTCGCTCAGGAGCCGGTGCACGGCCTGGTAGGCCGCGATGTACCGGCTGTTCTCCGCGACCATGAAGTGCACGCCGGCCTCGGCCGCCCGGCGCTGGATGGCCACCGACTGCTCGTACGTCGGCGCGACGGGCTTCTCCAGGATCAGGTGCTTGCCGGCGTCCAGCACCGCCATCGCGGCGTCGTGGTGCAGGTGGTGGGGGAGGATCAGGTCCACCACGTCGACCCGCGGGTCGTCGATCAGGTCCTGGAGGTCGGTGTAGGTCTTGGCGCCGAACTCGGCGGTGAAGGCCGACGCCGCCCTGGGGTCGACGTCGCAGCCGGCCACCAGGTCGACCACGTCGGACATGCGCTGGTAGGCCGCCGCGTGCGTCTTCGAGATCAGCCCGAGACCCGCGATGCCGACACCCGGCTTCGACACTGACATGTGATTCTCCTGTACAGGATGTGACGAATGAATGGTTGGTGGCGGCCGGCGCCGCGGGCTCAGCCCTTGAGGGAGCCGGCGAGCACGTCGGCGCCGTACCGGCGCTGGAGGAGGTAGTAGACGATCATCACCGGCAGCGCGACCATGATCGCGGCGGCGCAGGTGATCTGGTAGTTGCTGCCGTACTGCAGGCCGACGAAGAAGTTGAGCGCGGCGGGCACCATGCGCAGCTCCGGCTGGGAGATCATCACGACCGCGAGCAGCAGGTTGTTCCAGGTCCAGATGAACAGGATGGTGGCCAGGGCGAAGATCGGCGAGCTGGCCGTGGGCACGACCACCCGCCACAGCGTCTGCCACCGGTTCGACCCGTCCGTCCGCGCCGCCTCCAGCAGCTCGCGGGGGAAGGACTTGAAGAACGACGTCATCCAGTACGTGCCGAAGGCCATCGAGCCGCCGATGCACGGCAGCATCATCGACCAGTAGGTGTCAATGAGGTCGAAGGCCCTGAACTGGTAGTAGAGCGGGATGACGGTCGCCTCGTACGGCACGATCAGCCCGAGGACGAACAGCGGGAACAGCAGCGACGAGCCGCGGAACCGCATCGTCCCGAACGCGTAGCCGGTCAGGATCGAGAAGAAGACCGACACGCTCACCACCACCCCGGACAGCAGGACGCTGTTGAGCAGCGAGCGCCCGATGCCGGCGTCCGGGTTGTCCCAGGCGCTGACGAAGCTGTCCAGAGACCACCGGCTCGGCCAGGCCAGCCCGCTCACGGACGCGTCCGGCGGGTTGAAGGCGACGAGCGTCGTGGAGATGAAGGGGTAGATCGCGAAGGCCGCGAACAGGAGCAGGACCACGTAGGACATGGTGTTGCTGCGGCGGGAGACCATCGTGTTATTCCGATCTGACGAGCCGGTTGACCAGGCCGACGCCGATGAAGATGACCAGGGTGAGGAGCACGGCGATGGCCGCTCCCGGACCGATCTGCCCGTTGACGAAGACGTCGCGGTACATCATCAGCGACGGCGTGGTGGTGGCGTAGCCGGGGCCGCCCTGCGTCGCCATCAGGGGCAGGTCGAAGATGCGCAGCGACAGGGTGAGGGTCATCACCAGCGACACGCGCAGCTCGTGGCGGATCCCGGGCAGGGTCACGGTGAAGAACTCGCGCACCGGCCCCGCGCCGTCGATGCGCGCGGCCTCGTACAGCTCCTTCGGGATGTGCTGCGTGCCGGACAGCAGCATGACCACGACGAAGCCGAACGTCGCCCACAACGCGACGACGCCCAGGGCGGGCAGCGCCAGGCCGGCGTCGCCGAGGAACGGCCGCACCAGGTCGGGGCCGAAGACGGCCTCGATGATCGCGTTGAGCGAGCCGTCCAGCGAGTAGAGCCAGCGCCAGGCGATCGCGACCACCGCCAGGGCGATCGTGTACGGCAGGAAGAACACGAACCGGAAGAAGCTCAGCCCCCGGATCCTGGTCCGCGCGATGATACCGACGAGCAGCAGGGCGAGCGTCACCGGCAGCACGCAGCCGAAGACGACGAAGACGAGCGAGACCCGCAACGAGGTCCAGGTGTTCGGATCGGTCAGCACCTGGAGGTAGTTGTCGAACCCGACCCACGTCTGCGGGGAGAGCCCGTCCCATTCGAGGAACGACAGGCGGACCGTGTCGGCGATGGGCACGAGGACGAACAGCGCGTAGAAGATGAATCCGGGCAGGATGAGCAGGTACGGCATCCCGCGGACCTCGCCCCGCCGGACTCCCCGGCGAGGTCGCCTGCCGGCGGGCGTCGCCGGGCCGGCGTCTGTGGTGACCGTGACGGCCATGGTGCGATCCACTTCCCTACGTGGCGCGCCCGGTGCGGCGCGGTCTCCCGCGCCGCACCGGGGCGCCGGCGTGTCCTGACGGATTCCTAGGCGCTCTGGCCCGCGGCCGCGGCCGCCGGCTGGGCGCCGCCCTGCCGCGCGGGCAGGCCGATGATCTCGCGGGCCTCGTCGGGGGTCGCCACCTCGCGGCCCATGAGGTGCGCGATCTTGACGATCTCGTCGACGAGCTCGGCGTTGGAGCGCGACGGCGATCCGTCCGGCAGGTACGGGTTGTCCTCCCAGCCGACCCGTACGTGGCCGCCCAGGCTCATGGCCATGGCCAGCAGGCGCCACTGCATCTTCGGGTTCATCACGCTGACGTTCCAGTTGACCCGCGGCGGCAGGTGCCGGACCAGGTAAAGCAGCGAGTCCTCGGTGGGGGGCGTCCACGCGCCGCCGGGCCAGCCCAGGAACAGGGTCGTCCAGACCGGGTCGTCGAGCAGGCCCTGGTCGCGGATGAACTCCAGGTTCCAGAACGCGCCGGTGTAGAAGGACTCGACCTCGGGCTTGACGCCGTGCTCCTTGGCCGCCTTGCAGAACGCCTCCAGCTCGGGGCGGGTGTGGATGGCGTACTGCTCGTTGGCGGGGTAGGCCGGGTCGGGCCGGAAGTACTCGTCGTGCACGTTGAAGGCGTAGGACATCATGTCCGGGCGCAGCTTCATGAGCGCGACCTTCTCCTCCAGCCGGGCGCTGGCGATGCCGAACTGGATGATCGAGTCGCGCTCGGCGCGGATGCGGTCGGTCAGGTCGGCCCAGCCGTCGTAGTCGGTGCGGGAGAGCTGGCGGCCGTCCTCCTGGATCGAGTCCTCCAGGTAGTGCACGCCGTGGTGGTGGACGAGCGACGCGCCGGAGTCGATCGCCCGTACGTACTCACCGGCGACGGCGGGCACGTCGTCGATCCTCGGCATGCCCTTGAAGCCGGGATACGACATGGAACAGTCGACGGTTACGGTGATGACTACCTTGTCCACGAATGGCCTTTCTCACAGGGGGGACGGGACGGGCGCCTCGTGCGCCGCCCGCCAGGTCAGGAACGGGTCTTCATGTAGTCGGCCCAGTTCTTCTGGACCGACTCGTTGTACTGCTTGGGCGTGACCTCGCCCGACAGCAGGCGCTGGGCCTCGGCGCCCTGGAAGGTCAGCATCGTCGGGGTGGGCCAGTCCTCCCAGGTGAACAGGCCGTTCTCGGAGGACAGCCGCTCGTAGGCGTCGACCATCTGCTTGAGCAGCGGGTCGTCGATCTTGGCGTTGACGCCCGCCTTGGTCGCCGAGGGACGGCCGGCCGCGATCTGGGCCGCGACGGCCTCCTCGCCGGCGGTCACGTAGTCGATGAACGCCGCCGCGCAGTCGGGGTACTTGGTCTTGGCCGAGATGCTGAAGGGCAGGCTGTAGCCGCCGACGGCCGCGTGCTTGCCGCTGTCGCCGGCGGGGAAGAGCATGAAGCCGGCGTCGTCGCCCAGGGCCTTGCCGACGTCGCCGAGGGCCCAGGAGCCGGTGACGAAGAAGGCGGACTGTCCCTTGCCGAAGCGGTTGGTGGCGTCGGTGAAGCTGGTCGCCAGCGCGTCGGAGTTGAAGTAGCCCTTCTCCATCCAGGTGCGGAAGTCGGTCGAGCCCTTCAGGTGGCCGTCGTCGTCGTAGGTGCTGCCGGGCTTGTTGTAGACCCAGTTGTTGATCGTGTCCGGGGCGACGTACCAGCCGTTGAACAGCGACAGGTTGTGCAGTGCCGGCCACTTCTCCGAGTCGCCGAGCAGGACGGGGGTGACACCGGCCGCCTTGGCCTTGTCCAGCGCCTGGAGGAAGGCCGCCTTGTCGTCGAGGGTGGCCGGGTCGATGCCCAGCTTGCCCAGGACGGCCTTGTTGTAGAAGACGCCGACGTACTGGATGGCGGGCGGGACGGCGACGAGAGATGGCGACCGCCGGGCTGCTGCATCGTGAGGTCTATCACCAGGCGTTCGGGTGGGCCGAGAAGTTCCCCGAATCGGCGCTGACGGTCAACAAGTTCACCGCCGACGGCAAGGCGCTGGGCGAGGGCAACCTCGTCGCCGTCCCGCCCGCCATCCAGTACGTCGGCTCGGCCGCGGCGAGATCGACTGGGCCGAGGTGCGCGGGGCGCTGGAGTCGGTCGAGTTCGACGGCATCCTCACCGTGCAGGTCTTCGGCTGGGAGGACCAGGCCGAGAGATCCTTCAGGGCCAACCGCGAAGCAGTTGATCACCTCTTCGGCCTGAACGGCGGACAATCCTTGTCATGACGACGAACCAGAGCCCCGGTACGAACGACCTCTCCGACGGCCGTACCGCCTCTCCCATACAGCGCGCGCTGCGGGCGCTGGAGCTCCTCTCCGCAGATCCGCTCACCGCCGCCGAGCTCGCCCGCGAGCTCGACGTCAACCGCAGCACCGCCCTGCGGCTGCTCGCCGAGCTGGTCGCCACGGGGTACGTGGCCCGCAACGAGGCGACCAAGCGCTACACGATCGTCCCGGCCAAGTTCTACGGGCTCATCCAGGCGCCGGAGACCGACTGGAGCCAGATCATCGACCCGGTGCTGGCCTCTATCCGCGACGAGTGCGGCGACGCGACGATCCTGGCGGTGCCGGCCAAGGACACGATGGTCTACCTCGCGTTCTTCCCCACCCGGCACGTGGTGGCCGTCTCCGAACAGTTAGGGACGATCCGGCCGATGCACTGCTCGGCGCTGGGGAAGGCCTACCTGTCGGCCCTCGATCCCGAGGCCCTCGACACCCACCTGGCCCGCCTGTCCTACGCGGGCGGCACGGAGAACGCCGCCAGGGGACCCATCGAGTTGCGGCGCCGGGTGGAGGAGTCGCGCGAGGCCCGCTACGCGGTCGACAGGGACGAGACCTTCGACGGCGTCCGGTGCGTCGCGGTGCCGGTGCGGATCCGCGGATCCCTGATCGGCGCGGCCGGCATCTCCGGCCCGTCCAGCCGCCTGTCCGACGCGCGGATCCCGCAGCTCGGGCAGTACCTGGCCGCGTCCATGTCGGGGTTGTGACCCCCGACGGGCGCGGCCAGGCGCGCGACACGGCCGCCGCGGTCTGGACGATCTTAAGGCTGTAAAAGGCATTTCTCACTACGATGTCCGGATGCTTCGTGCTCCCCTCGCAGTCGAAGGCACGACCTCGCCGCATGCCGGGCGGCTCGCCTGGCTCGACGCGCTGCGCGGGCTCGCCGCGATGGTGGTGGTCTTCGAGCACGCGCTCGAACCGCTGTGGCCGGAGGCACGGCCGCCGATCAAGGCCGTCTTCGATCCCGGCTGGTACGGCGTGCTGGTGTTCTTCCTGGTCAGCGGCTACATCGTGCCCGCGTCGCTGGAACGCCGGGGCAGCGTGCGGGCCTTCTGGATCTCGCGGTTCTTCCGGTTGTGGCCGCTGTTCACCGTGTGCGTGGCCGGCATGCTGCTGCTCGCGGCGCTCGGCTGGGACGACCTGCACATCTGGTGGGACACCCGGCCCTTGGCCATGGCCCTGGCGCACGCCGGCATGCTGCAGAACCTGCTGTACGCGCCGAACGTGGCCAACGTGCTGTGGACGCTGTCCTACGAGATGGCCTTCTACCTCCTGCTGACCGCGATGTTCACCCTCGGCGTGCACCGGCGCAGCACGGCCGCCGCGCTCGGGTTCGCGGCGGCCGCCGTGCTCGGCGGCGGGCTGCTGCCGGTGACGCTGCTGTCGGCGGGCGGCGCGGCCCGGATGCTCACGGTCGTGGTCGTGGTGACCGCCGTCCTGGCCGCCGGGCTTGCCGCGATGTTGCGCGGCGGCAGGCGCGTCCAGCAGGCGGGGGCCGTGGCCGTCGCGGGCACGATCCTGCTGCTGCTGGCGGTCAACCAGAGCTACCCCGGGCCGTGGCAGGGGCTGTTCATCCTGGCGACCATGTTCGCCGGCACCGTGCTCTACCGCGTCGAGGCCGGCCTGCTCGGTCACCGGCACCTCGTCTGGGTGGCGCTGATCCCGTTGGCGGGGTTGTGGCCGGCGCGTGCCGAGCTCGGGACGCAGGTGGCGACCGTGGCGGCCTGGCTCACCTTCGCCGCCGCGATGGCGCTGCGCCGCCGCGCGATGCCGTCGTGGCTGACCTGGCTGGGGCTGGTGTCGTACTCGATCTACCTGCTGCACCCGTTGCTGCTGGAGAGCGTCGAGTTCTTCCTGCCGGAGCCGTCGGACGTGCCGCCGGCGGCGCGCCTGGCGGTCCTGGTCGCGGTGTGCGCGGCGCTGCTCGGTCTGTGCGCGCTGACGTGGCGGTGGGTGGAGGCGCCGGCGCAGCGGCTGGGCAGACGCCTGATCCGGCGGGCCGAGCCCGCCCCTCAGAAGCGGTAGTGCTGGACGGCGGTGCCCTTGCGGGACAGTGAGGTGCTCCAGGAGGTCAGGCGGCTCGCCAGCCGGGTCGTCCACGGATAGCCGGCGACCTCGGGCTCGCGGGTCAGGAAGATCTCGCGCACCAGTTTCAGCCGGGGCTCCAGGCGCACGATGTCCTGCGGCGTGTCGAATCCGGGCGACTTCAGGAAAGGGGCGACGGACCGGGTGCCGGCGTACTTCCTGGCCGCCCACACGTGGAACCGCGTGTAGCCGTTGAAGCAGATCTCGCCCGTGGGGAAGTGCCGGACGAGGCGGTCGAGGAGGGTGGCCAGCTCCTCCTTCGACAGGAACCCGATCAGGCCGTCGGCGACGATCACGGCCGGACGGTCGCCGGGCACCTCGTCCAGCCAGCGGGGGTCGTTGAGGTCGCGGCCGATCACGTGGGCGTGGGGGCGCTCCGGGAGCAGCAGGCGCCTGGCCTCGGCCACGCCGGGCAGGTCGACGTCGTACCAGTCGACGGTCGGCGGCGGGTCGACGCGGTGGACGCGGGTGTCGAGCCCGGCGCCGAGGTCGAGCCCGACCGCGTCGGGATTCGCGGCGAGGAACCGGCGCACGATGTCGTCCATGACCAGGGAGCGGTGGGCGATGCCCACGACGGGGCTGGCGGAGAGCTTGAACTGCGCGGTGTCGTGGCCGAGCTTCCTGACCAGGTCGTAGGCCGTACGGTCGCGCAGGATCGGGTGCTCGGCCTGGTAGTCGAGCGCCTTGCCGGCCAGGGTGAGCCAGAGCGTGTTCTCCAGCGGGGTGAGGTCGGGGAGGGGGATGGCCATGGTGTCAGTCCTCTTCTCGTGGTGAGTCGTCCAGGGCGGCCCTGGACGCCTTGAGGGCGGCGTCGTCGGTGAACAGCCCGTGGGTGTAGAGCTCCAGCGTGGGCAGCGCGAGGCGGCGCAGCACGTCGGGGCCGAACCGCTCGTGGCCCAGCGCGCGCCAGGGACGGCGGCATGGTCAGCGTGGCCACGCTGTTGAGCACGGTCAGCACCGCCAGCGCCCGCACGTCGCGGGACGGCCGCATCGAGCCGTCGGCGATCCCGGCCCGCAGGACCTGCTCGGACTCCGCCACCAGCGTGTCGACGAACGTGGCCGCTGCGGGTGTGTCCTCCTCGATCGCGCGCAGCATGTACCGCACCTGGAGGCGGTACTCCTCCGGGTTGGACAGGTATTCGCGGAAGAGGTCCTGCATGCCGCTCGGGCGGGCGCGGCCGGCCCGCCGGACCAGGATGCCCAGGACGTGCTCGTCGCAGGCGCTCCGGAGCTTCTCCTTGCTGCCGAAGTGGTGGATGACCAGGGCGGGGCTCACTCCGGCGGTGGCCGCGACGGCGCGCAGGTTGGTCCTGTCGAAGCCGTCACGGGCGAAGTGCGCGATGGCCGCGTTGCGGATCTTGGCCTGAGCGGTCATGTCTGAACACATGTTCAGTAGACTAAACACTTGTTCAGCGGCCGGCAAGTGGCAGGGAAGAGCCCCGTGCCGGAGGGGGCACGGGGCTCGGGGTGTGCGCCGGACCTAGTTCCGGCGGGTGAGCACCCACTGCCAGGTCTCGTCGCCGCCGCGGTCGCGGCTGCCGGTGAGCTGGATCATCCGCTCACCGTCGGCACTGGCCAGCGCCAGGCCGTTGTCGAACTCACTCTCGCACGCGCCCGCGCAGCCCAGCACCACCACGTTGTCGTTGTCGGCCCAGGCCAGGTGCTGCAGCACCAGCTGCCTGCCCGGCACCGACGGCGGCAGGTCGCGGTCCAGCACCAGCCGGCCGTCGGGCGAGACCTTCGACCAGCCCGAGTAGTCGATGTACCGGTCGCCGGCCGGGCCGTCCCGGCGGGCGCCGTCGAGGCCGAGCCACAACCTGTCGGGCATGGTGTCGGTGGGCTCCCAGAGCATGGACCCGTCCAGGCTCCAGCCGAGGTCCTGGCGCGCGTTCATGTTCCCGGGGTTGCCGTCGCGGTCCAGCGGCGGCAGCGCGTGGTAGGCCGCCTGGCCGGTGGCGACGTCGATGACGTAGTAGCCGATCCGGGGCCGGACGAACTCCTCGACGGTGTAGGAGTCCTTGCCCACCTGCTTCCGGCTCTGCTCCGGATACTGCGAGTACGCCGTGGCCAGCACCTTGGTGCCGTCCGGCGACCAGACCAGCGAGCCGACGTCGTGCTCCAGGTCGATCCAGGCCAGGGCCTGCCGGGTGTTCATGTCGACGATCCCCACCCGCCTGCCGATCCGCTCGCCCTGCAGCACCGCCGCGAGCTGGAGCCCCGGCGCCACGTCCAGCCAGGCCCACGCGGTCTTCTCGTAGCCGTCGGAGCGGGGGTCGTACAGGTACCAGGTGCGCCGCACGCGCTCGCCGCCGTCGGACGCCTTCTCCAGCCAGGTGGTGAAGTAGGCGGAGACGGCCACGTCCCCCGCCGCCACGAACTTCTTCGGCGGCGCGTTCCCGACGTCCGCGCGCACGTCCGTGGACGTCACCGAGGGACGAACGGGCACGGTGACCCCGTTCGCCGGGCGCACGGTCGTGCTCCGGCCGTGCAGCCCGACGGCCAGCACCGCCACGACGACGGCCACCCCGGCGGCCAGCACCATCGCCATGACCGGCGGCCGGGCACGCCGCCGTAGCGCCCGGTCGGCCAGGTCGTGCGGCACCCGCACCTCGTCGGCCCACTCCTCCATGGTGTCGCGAAGCAGCCGGTTCATGTGGTGACCTCCAGTTCCGCAGCCAGTTCCGGGGCGATCTGCCGCAGCCGGGCGAGCGACCGGAACGTGGTGCTCCGCACCGTGCCGACCGAGCAGGCCAGCATGGCGGCGATCCGGTCCTCCGGCAGGTCCTCGAAGTAGCGCAGCACCAGCACGGCACGCTGCCTCGGGGTGAGCCGGGCCAGGGCGGCGCGCAGCACCATGCGCAGGTCGCTCTGGTGCGTGCCGTCGGCGCCCGGCCGGTCGGGCGGCTCCGCCTGGACCACCTCGCCGCGCCGCCCGATCGTCCGCCACCAGTTCACCTGCTGCCGGTACATGATCTGCCGGACGTACGCCTCGGGGGCGTCCACCTGCCGCCACCGGGCCGCCAGCTTGGCCAGCGCGGCCTGCACGAGATCCTCGGCCGCGTGCTGGTCGCCGCCGCTGAGCATGAACCCGAGCCGCATCAGGGCAGGCGAGCGCGCAGAGACGAACTCGCGGAAGCCTTGCTCGTCCGCAGGGTCCACGACCACCTCCAAACGTGTGAATGACATCCCTGAGACGCGCGCGGGGCACTCCCGCTATGCCTGTCCGGCCGGACGTTTCTTGAGCGGCGGCCCTCGCTCAGCGGCCGGCCGCCTTCAGGTCGATCACCACCTGGGTGCCCTGTGCCGTCCGGAACCAGACCACGCCCTCCTGGGTGTTCAGCGTGGGCGGGGCCTTGTCGCCCCTGCGCGTCGGCACGGGGAACAGCCGGCCGGTGCGCTTCGTGGCGACGTCGTGCAGGGCCAGAACCTGGCCGCCGCTGGCGTCCTTCTGGTTGAGCAGGACGAAGCGGCCGGAGATGAGCGTGCCCACGGCGGTCCCGGGCAGGTCGCGGCGGTCCGTCCCGTCGCGTCGCCAGGCCGTCGTCCCGTTGAGGCACCACACCTGGCCGCAGTCGGTCCACGACGAGCGCTTCTTGGCCGCGACGGCGTTACTGGACCGGCCGGTGAGCACGTTCTTCAGGTGCTCCAGAGGCCGGGCGACGGGATGGTCGACCGTCCGGTCCTGCGCCGGCCAGCCGGCCCAGGGCCACTCGACCAGGTAGAAGCCCCTCGTCCCGCTGATCAGGGACACGTTCCCGCCCTTGAGCGGGGCCCGGTAGACGCCGCCGTCGGGAGGCGACCACACGGCCATGCCGTCGGCGATGGCCAGCTTCTTGAGCCCGCTGTAGGCGTTGTCGCTGGAGAGCACGGCCCGCAGCGCCGCGAGCCGCTGCGGGACGCCCCCGGTGACGGGCACCGCCCAGATCTCCGACCGGTCGTCCCGGACCGCCGACCACGCCAGGTAGCCGTCGCCGAAGACCAGCGGCTCGTTCATGACCTGGACGTCCTGCAACTGCGCGACCTGGGTGAACACGCGCTTGTCGAGGTCGTACGCCCAGATGCCGTCGAGCCGGTTCCCGGAGAGCCCGCGGCCGGCCACCACCCGGTCGGCGACGAACACGTCGGGCTTGAAGACCCGGCCGCCGGGGCCCGTCGCCGGGATCTCGTGCACCGCGCCCGGCCACACCTGAGCGACCGGCGGCGACAGGCGGCCGGCGGCCGCCGCCTTCGGGGCCGCGGCGGACGGCGGCGCGGAGCCGATCGTCCGGGTCCCCAGGACGGTGACGCCCACCACGGCGGCGGTCGCGGTCGCCACCGCCACCGGCGCCCACCACCATCGGGCCGCCGCCGGCCCCCGGCGCGGCGACGGCGCGACCCTCGGCCGCCCGTCGTCCTGAACCGTCTCGGCCCTGGCCGCCATCGCGTCCCTGAGCCGGTCCTCGATCGTGGTCATGCTCGGCCTCCCAGCTCGCGCTCAAGCCGCTCCAGAGCTCTGGAGGCGGTGGACCGTACCGTGCTCTGCCGCAGGCGCGTCGCCTCGGCGATGTCGGCGTCGGACAGGTCGAGGTAGTAACGCAGGACGAGAACCTCGCGCTGCCGCCCGGGCAACCGGCTGAGCGCCGCCAGCATCTCCTGCCGCGACTCGCCCAGGAGCGCGATCGTCTCGGCCGAGTCCACCGGGTCGTCGCGCCGCCGCAGGATCGCCCTGGCGGCGACACTCCGCCTGCGCAGCAGCGAGCGCGAGGCGTTCAGCACGCAGACCCGCACGTACGACAGGGTGAGGGTCTCGGGGCTCTTGCCGTGCAACCTGGAGAAGACGTCCTGGACGACGTCCTCCGCGCTCTCTCGATCGCCCACGAGCAGCAGGGCCAGGCGGACGAGGGCGAGCCGGTGCTCGCGGTACAGGCCGGCCACCACCGCGCCGGCGGCGTCGGCCGGCGGCGGGGACGCGCGGGCGACGATCTCAACATTCATGCATAAGGAACGCGCACCCGCCCCGATCCGCTGCGTGCCGGGCACGCCCCGGTTCAGGCCGGGGCGGAGCGGCCCGGCAGGTACGGCCCGACCAGGTCGGCGAGCCCGGCGGACTGGCGGCGCCCCTCCAGGTACACCCGCCCCCACCGGCTCCGGTCGCCGAGGTCCGGCCCGAACGCCTCCAGCGCCGCCTGGTCCGGCAGGATCCGCACGCCCCGCTCGACCTCCGGGCCCGGGAACAGGTGCCCGAGCGGCTCGACGAGGACGATCGTGCCCGCGCCCGCGGCGAGGTGCAGGTTGGACCCGCCGCCGAGAGCACCGTCCATGTACCGGCGGACGCCGACGGTGATCGGGACGGCGTGGCCGGGGGCGGCGCTGCTGGCGGCGACGGCGACGTGCAGCGGGACGCCGCTGTCGCCGCTCCAGACCACCGGCTCGCCGCTGACCGCGTCCACGGCGGTGACCAGCAGCGGGCGGCCGGGCCAGGGGCCGGTGCCGACGAGCCGGCGCATGGCGGTCAGATGCTGCTCCTCCGGCAGCGCGTCCGCCTCCAGGGCGAGCGCGCCGGCCTGGCGCAGCGCCTCCCGCGGGTCGGCGCCGGGCGCGTTGAGTATCCGCAGGACGCGCGGCATCACGGTCGGGTCCCCGATCCGCCGGTCGGCGGACGCGGGCGGCAGGTCGGCGAGTTCGTCCAGGTCTCGTCCGGCGGCCAGGGCGGCGGCGGCGATCGCGCCCGCCGAGGTGCCGACGAGCAGATCGGCGTCCGACAGCTCCACGCCCGCCGCGCGCAGGCCCGCCGCCAGGCCGAGCAGCCAGGCGGTACCCACGGGACCGCCCGGCCCCAGGACGACGGCGACGTCGGCCGCGCTCGCTGTGAAGATCATGGCCCGATGCTACAAGGCGGCGTCCGGCGCGGTCGTGCCGATTGTCCGGACCGGTGCGGGGGGCTGCCGGACAATCGGCCGGTCACCGAGACTGGGACCCCGCCGACGGCGTGAGCTGCCTGTTCCCGCTCAGGCCGGAACAGGGTGACGGGCGGCGGCCCCGGGTTGTGCACTGGATCCCGCCCGGGGAGCACGTATCGGACCGACGAGAGGTGACGGCATGACCAAGACGACGCTCAGACTGGCCGCGATCGGCCTGCTGACCGCGACCGGACTCGCCCTGGCCGCCGGCCCGGCAGCCGCGGAGGACTTCTACCCCGGCCACGGCGGCATCGCCCCCATGAGCGAGAACCTCTACCCCAGTTCAGGGGGGTGAGTGCTGGGCCGGCCTTCCGGGCTGGGCCTTGAGCGAGGCCAGGCTCGCGACGCCGCGGGGGCCGCGGGCCTGGCGGGCGGGGCCAGCGGCCCCGCCCAGCTCTGCGAGGCCGTGCGCTCGGCCGGGCGCGACAGCGCGACGTCGCCCGCCGGCGTCTCGATCTGCAGCCGACGCAGGCCGCGCGGGACGAAGCCGTACGGGCGGGACGGCGGTCAGGCGTCCAGGTCGCACCAGCCGCGGCGCGCCGCGAGCAGGCCGGCCTGGAAGCGGGTGCGGGCGCCGAGCCGGTCCATCAGCTCGCTGACCCTGCGGTGCACCGTGCGCAGGCTCACCCCGAGCTGCCGGGCGACCGCCTCGTCCTTGAGCCCGGCCGCGAGCAGCGTGAACAGCTCGGGGTCGGGCATGTCCGCCGGGCGGGAGCGCGCGTCGTAGAGCGGGAGCGGCAGCGCGGCCCGCCACAGGACCTCGAACAGGGCGACCAGCGCGTCGAGCAGCGACGAGGAGTGCACGATGACCGCGCTGCCGGAGTGGGCCGAGGCGTCGGCGTTCAGCGGCAGGATGGCGGTCCGCCGGTCGGCGATGGCCAGCTTCATGGGCACCTCGGGGCTCACCCTGGCCTGCTCCCCGGCCGCCGCCGACTCCTGGGCGAGGCGGAGCTTGCCGGGGATCTCCAGGGCGGAGGCGTCGTAGATGCCGCGCACGACGAGGCCGTGCGCGAGGCGTTCCATCTCGGGGGCGTTCTGCTGGGAGGGGTCCTGGGCGTACGGGGGGCGGTCGAGCACCAAAAGCTCCTCGGTCGCCGTCTGCTGCAACTGGGTGAACCGCTGCACCACCGCCGCCTGCCCCTGGACGACCTCGACCAGTTCCTCGGGGGCCAGGTTCTCCGTCCGCGGTGTCTCGGCCAGCAGCGCGAGCGCGGCCAGCCTGGCCTGGGCCAGCCCCTCCTCGCGGCGCGAGATGAGGGCGGCCACCGCCACGTCGGGCCTGGTCGGCACGTACCGGACCGGGCGGCCGGCCATGCGGCTGACCAGGCCGAGCGCCTCCAGCCGGGAGCACGCCCGGCGCAGGGCCACGGTGGTACGGCCGGTGTGCGCGGCCAGCTCGGGCAGCGTGGTGCGCGGCCGGCGCAGCAGCGCCCGGTAGATCTGCTCGTCCTCTGCGTCCACGCCGACGGCGGCGAGGGCGTTGTCGTCCGCGTTCATGATCGAACAGTGTGTCAGATACCTGCCATGGCGTGAACCGGCCGCCGGCAGACCTAGCCTGAGCATCGAATTCACCGATAGGAACGGACGCGTACCACTTTCCTGTCGGGGAGGCAGTGTTGAAGAAGGCGTTCACCATCGGACTCGCGACCGCGCTGACGGTCCTGTCGGCCGCCACGCCCGCCATGGCGCGGAGCGTCGGCGACGGTTTCGACGGCTCGGGCTGGAGCCGGCCGGTCTGTCAGACGGTCGCCGGTGACGGCTCTGTGACGTACGCGTGGAACGACGGCAAGAAGATCGCGTCCACCAGCGAGGTGCTCGGCCCGATCGTCTACACCACCGGCCTGGCCGCGCTCGACCGCCCGAACCAGTTGCTGGCCATGTCCAACAGGCAGTTGCTGGCCTCCAAGGACGCGGGCTGCACCTGGAACGTGGCCGGCGAGGTCAAGGGCTCCTCCATCGAGCTGGTCGCCGCCCCGGGCGGCCGGGCCTACGCCTGGGACCGCGACGGCAACCTGGCGCTCGCCACGCCCGAGGGCGTCACGCCCCTCACCGGGCCGGGCGGCGACCTGATCGGGATCGGCGTGGACCGGGGCGACGGCGACCGCCTGCGGACCTCCGACCTTCAGGGCCAGCTGCGCGAGTCGCGGGACGGCGGGCGCACCTGGCAGCCCGTCGGGGTGCCGGCCTGGTCACCCAGCAACACCCGCATGTCCTACACGGCGGTGTTCGACCCGCACGACCTGGACCACGTGGTGCTCGGCGCCTCCGACATCAGCGCCTCCGACACCGGCGCCCGCGTCACCTTCGACGGCGGCCGCACCTGGGCCGCGGCCGCGGGGCTGGCCGAGGACGGCGACCGGGTCAACGTGTTCAGCGCCGCGATCTCCCCGGCCGCCGGGAACGTCGTGTGGGCGATGGGGCTCAACCTGGCGGAGCTGGACGCCGGCGCGCCGTCCGGCGGCCGGCACATCTACCGCTCGGACGACGGAGGCCGGAACTTCACCCCCGCCGTGGACCAGGACGCGGCGGTGACGATCCCCAACGGGCCGCTGCTCGCCCCGCACCCGAAGGACGCGGACGTCCTCTACTTCGACTTCGGGACCGGATGGGCGGGTATCGGCACGGACATCTACAAGTACGAGTCCCGCAAGGACCGCGTCACGATCAACCACAACGCCTACGACCGGGTCACCTCCATCGCCTTCAACCCCGCGCACCCGAGCGTGATGTACCTGGGGGTCTCCGAGGAGTCGTAGCACCCGTCCCCGGCCTTGCGTCCCATGGTGGTCCCGCGACCATGGGACGCGAGGGCGGGGTCACTCCGCCTGCCGGGCCGCCGGCTGGAGGGCGGGCGCCACGTTGCCGCCGGAGATGATCGCCACCACCAGGCCGTCGGGCAGAAGCGCCTGGTGGGCCAGGTAGGCGGCGGTGGTCACGGCCCCGCTGGGCTCGGCGCGCTCGCCGAGCCGCTGCCACAGCAGCTCGGCGGCGGCGTCGATGTCGTCCTCGCGAACGGTCAGCATGTCGTCGACGTGCCGCCGGATGTGTTCCCAGGCCAGCTCGCCCAGGACGGGGCCGCGTAACCCGTCGGCCCGGGTGCGGTAGGTCAGCTCCACCGGCCAGGCCGTACGGCTGCCGCTGCGGAAGCTGGCCGCGCCGTCGGCGGCGAGCTCGGGCTCGACGCCGATCACGGTGATCGCGGGGTCGGCGGCCTTGGCCGCCACCGCGACGCCGGCCAGCAGACCGCCGTTGCAGACGGGCACCAGGATCGTGCCCGCCTCCGGAAGGTCGAGGGCGATCTCCGCCCCGGCGCTGCCGTGCCCGGCGATCACGTCGAAGTCGTCGGACCGCACGACGGTCGCCCCGAGATGGTCGGCCAGCGCCAGGCAGGTGACCTCGCGCAGGGCCGGCGGCACGATGACCACCTCGGCGCCGAGCCCGCGAGCGGCCTCCACCTTCAGCTCCGGCGCGGTGTCGGGCAGGACGACGGTGGCCCGCAGGCCGTGCCGGGCGGCGGCGTAGGCGATGGCCTGGGCGTGGTTGCCCGAGGACTGGGCCACGAGGTGCGTGATGCCCCGCCCGGCCAGCCGGGCCACCGCGTTGGCGGCGCCGCGCACCTTGAACGAGGCGGTGGGCTGCCGGTTCTCGGGCTTGAGCCACAGGCGCTCGCCGGGCAGCCGCAGCAGCGGCGTGCGCCGGACGAACGGGGCGATGCGCGCCGCGGCGGCCCGCACGTCGGAGGCGGATACCAAGGTCATCCGTTCAGCACCTTCTCCTGGATCGCGTTCAGGTCGGCGGCGGCCTCCGAGGGCGGCGCCGCGTCGGGGATGAGGTCCTCGATATGGTGCAGCGGCCGGTGACGCAGCCCGAGCAGGCCCCAGACCACCAGCAGGACGCCGCTGGCCAGCAGCACCGACGCGGCGCCGCCGCCCGGCCGGGAGGACAGCGGCTCCGCCCATTCGGCCAGCGGCCCGGCCGACAGGAAGCCCAGCGGCTGCATGGCCGTGGCCAGCATGACGTTCACCGCCAGCACCCGGCCCTGCAGGTCCGGCCCCACCTTGGTCTGGATGACGGACAACCAGTGCGCGTTGCCGATGCTCATGCAGGCCAGCCGGACGAACAGGCCGCCCGCGACCAGCCCCACGACGGGCCACGCGCCCATCAGGACGACACCGACCCCGGAGCCGATCACGAAGGCGATCATGCCGGTCGCCCGGCGGCGGCTGCCGCCCCACACCAGGATCACGCCCGTGCCCACCGCCACGCCGAGACCTCCGGCGGCCGTCACCACGCCCAGGTCGGCCGAGCTGCCGATGGACAACACGATCGGGGTGATGAGCACCCACATCAGCGCGGTGCAGAAGTTGACCACCGCGAAGAAGACCGCCATCACCAGCAGCGGCCGCCGCCGGCGGATGAAGCGCCACCCGCCGCTCAGCGCCGCCCGGAAGCTCTCCTCCCGCCGGTGGAACAGCCGGTTCGGAAACCTGACCGCGAGCAGCGTCCCCACGCCGATCGCGAAGGTGGCCACGTCGACGGAGATCACCGCCGACAGCCCGAACAGGCCGATCAGCGCCCCGCCCGCGAGCGGGGCCACCACGTTGCCCGCGCCGAACCCCAGGTTGGCCATGGCGTTGGCCTGCGGCAGGTACGGCTTGGGCACCAGCTGCGCGATCGCGGCCAGGTAGGCGGGCTGGTGGAACGCCGTGACCATCGAGGTGACGGCGACGACGAGACAGACGTTCCACAACTCCAGCCGGTCGGTCGCCATCAGCAGCACCAGCGCCCCCATCGCCAGCCCGGACAGGGCGTCGCAGGCGAGCATGATGCGCCGCCGGTCCACCCGGTCGGCCAGCGCGCCGCCCAGCGGGGTGAGCAGCACGGCCGGGATCTGCGCCAGCATCGTGACCAGCGCGAGGTCCAGGATCTCGCCGCTGCGCTGGTAGGCCCAGATGCCCAGCGCGAAGGCGCTGAGCGCGTTGCCCACCGCCGACGCGAACTGTCCGCCGGCGACGGTGTAGAAGGAGCGCAGGCCGGTCCGGTCAGGGGCGCGCACCGGATCCGGCAGCTCACCGTCCGACCAGCGCCGGAGCTGGTCGAACAGCAGGGCGGCGAGCGGCTCGGCCTGATGGCGCAGGAAGTAGTGCCCGGCCCTGGGCAGCACGGCGTGCGCCACCCTCGACGCGAAGGCCCCCCATTCGGCGTAGCGCTCCTCGTGCAGCTGGGTGGCCCGGTCCCGCTCGCCCACCAGGCACAGGATCGGCGCGCCCAGCCGCGGGCCGTCGGCGGCCAGCTCCCGGGTGAACCACTCCTGCGCCTGCGTGGAGTCGTGGCGCATGGCGCGCACCGCGGTCTCCTTGGCGGCCTCGTCCATGTCGTCGAGCAGGCCGCCCGACGCCCGCAGCGCGTCGCGGAACAGCCGGTCGGAGACCAGGCGGTCGCCGCGGAACAGCTTCCTGGCCAGGCCGGGCAGCCGGGCGGACGGGAAACTGCCCGCCGCGATCACGCCCAGCACCGGCACGCCGTCGGCCTCCAGCCTGCGGGCCAGCGCCACGGCCGGCGCGGAGCCGACGCAGTGGCCGTACACGGCCACCGGACGGCTGATCGAGGACTTCGCCACCTCGGCGGACAACGCCTCGACGAGGTCCTCCAGAGGCAGCGGCAGCTCCTCGGGCCGGGCGGGGTCGTGGCCGGGCAGCTCGACCGACAACACCTCCACCCGGTCTCCGAGTGCGGCCGCCAGCGGCTGGTACACCGCCGCGGAACCGCCGCCGTACGGCACGCAGAGCAGGGTGAACTCGCTGGCCGGGCCCCCGCCCAGCCGGTGCAGCAGCCCCGCGCCGCCCTCCTGGCCGAGGAAGGCGGCCAGCTGGGCGACGGTCGGCCGGGTGAACAGGTCGATCACACGCAGGCCGCGGCCGATCTCCTTGACCGCGCGGACGGCGGCGAAGGAGTCACCGCCCAGCGCGAAGAAGTCGTCGTGGGCGCCGATCTCGGCCACGTCGAGCACCTTCGCCCACGCCTCGGCCACCAGTCGCTCGGCCGCAGTGCCGGGCGGCACGAAGGCGGTGGCCTCGGGCTTGGGCTCGGGGAGGGCGGCGCGGTCGATCTTGCCGTTGGGGTTGAGGGGCAGGTGGTCGAGGGTGACGATGTGGGTGGGGACCATGTAGTCGGGCAGTCGTTCGCGCAGCGCCGAGCGGACCGCCGGCACGTTCGCCGTGGCGGGGGTGACCCAGGCGGCCAGTTGTCTGGCCTTGCCTTCGCCGATGGGGAGGACGACGGCTTCGGTGATCTGGGGGAGGGCGCGCAGGGCGGTGACGACTTCGCCGAGTTCGACGCGGTAGCCGCGGACCTTGACCTGGTCGTCGACTCGGCCGCGGAATTCGATGTGTCCGTCGGTGGTGAGGCGGAGCAGGTCGCCGCTGCGGTAGCAGCGGTCGTGGCCGGTGAGCGGGTCGGGGACGAACCGTTCGGCGGTCAGTTCGGGCAGCCCGATGTAGCCGCGCGTGATGCCGGGACTCCCGACGACCAGCTCACCTGGCACGCCGGGCGGGACCGGCCGGAGCTGGGCGTCGACCAGGTGCCCGTAGACCCCGGGGAGCGGCGTGCCCAGGGGGACGATCCCCTTTCGCTGCCCGGCCGGCACCTGGTCGGTTTCGCAGACGAGGCAGATCATGGTGGATTCGGTGTGGCCGTAGTGGCTCTGGATGCGCAGGCCGGGTTTGGCGTTCTGGGCTCGTTCGACGAGGTCCCAGGGGCAGGCTTCGCCGGCGAGGATCAGGAGTTTGTCTGGGAGGACGGCGGTCAGGTCGCCGCCGGAGGCCAGGAGTTCGAGGTGGCTGGGGACGCATTTGACGACGTCGACGTGGTGGTGGGTCAGGTAGTCGGCGAAGGCGGTGGGGTCCATCGCGATCTCGCGTGGCAGCAGGTGGACGGTTCCGCCGGTGGTGAGCGCGCCGAAGACGCAGGTGAGGCCGAAGTCGGCCGCCGGGGTGGACACCACGGCGAACGAGCCGCCGGGGACGTCGATCCGGGGCAGCATCCCGGTGAGGTAGCTCAGCACGTTGCGGTGCTCGGCCGCGACCGCCTTGGGGGTGCCGGTGGAGCCGGAGGTGAAGATGACGTGGTGCAGGTGCTCGGGCCGGACCTCCACACAGGGCCGATCGGCGCCCAGGTCAGGCAGTCGGTCCAGTTCCAGCACCCGCACGTCCGGGCCGAGGCGGTCGGTGAACTCCGACACCGTGACCACGGCCCGGACTCCGGCGGCGCCGAGCATGGTCGCGATCCGTGCCGCCGGGTAGGTGGGATCCATCGGCAGATATCCGCCGCCCGATTTCTGGATGCCGAACAGCGTGCTCGCCAAGGAGGCGCCGGGCTCCAGGAGCACGCCGACCGGTTCGTCCGCGTGCACCCCGGCCTCGATCAGCCAGTGCGCGATGCGGTTGGCGGAGGACTCCAGCTCGGCATAGGACAGGCTGAGATCCGCGCCGACCACGGCGGGGGCGTCCGGGGTGGTGTCCACCCACCGTTCGATCAGGTGGTGCACGGCCTCGCCGGGCGTGTCCATGGGCGCGGGACCGGCGAGGGCGGGCCCGGTCACGGGCTCCAGCGGCACCGCCCCGACCGGCGCGTCCAGATCGGACAACATCCCGTCCAGCAGGGCGAGGTACCAGTCCACCAGCCTGCGGACGGTCGCCTCGTCGAACAGGTCCGTGCGGTAGCCGAAGCCGCCGCGCAGCGGCGATCCGGGACCGCTGTCGAGCACGTACAGGTCCAGGTCGAACTTCGCCGTCCGCTCGGGAAGCTCGATGGAGGTCGCCTCCAGGCCGGGCAGCTCGGGACGTCCCTGGTCGGGGATGTAGTTGAGCATCACCTGGAACAGCGGGGTGGCGGCCAGGTTGCGTTCGGGCCGCAGCCGGTCCACCACCCGGTCGAACGGCGCTCCGGCGTGGGCGAGCGCCCCCAGTGCGGCCTCCTTGACCCGGTCCAGCAGCTCCCGGCCGGTCGGGTCGCCGCCCAGGTCTGAGCGGACCACGACGGTGTTGATGAAGCAGCCCACCACGCCCTCGGTGTCGGGATGGTCCCGTCCGCTGACCGGCACGCCGACCGCGATGTCGTGGACGGCCGACAGCCGCGCGAGCAGCGCCTGCAACCCGGCCAGCAGCACCATGAACGGCGTCACGCCCGGCGCCGACCGCACCTTGGCCGCCAGCTCCGCCGGCAGCTCGACCTCCAGCGAGGCCCCCGCCGGGTCGGCCACCGCGGGCCGGGGACGATCGGTCGGCAGGTCGAGCACGGGCGGCAGCCCCTGCAGCCGTTCCGCCCACCAGTCCAGGTCGGCCAGGGCCGGGATGGGCGCCACCTCCGCGTACTGGGCGGGCGGCGGGCCCGGCGGCGGGCGCAGACCCAGCCGGGCGGCGTACAGCGCCGACAGCTCCGACTGCAGGAGGCCGCGCGTCCAGGCGTCCGTGGCGATGTGGTGGAAGGTGAGGGAGAGCACGTGCTCCGCGTCGTCGACCGCGAACAGGACCGCCCGCATCGGCGGCTCCCGGTCCAGCGCGAACGGCGTGGCCAGCTGCTCGGCCACCGCCCGGTCGACCTGGGAACGGTCGATGGTCACGGTGGTCACCGGCACCTCCGCGGCCGGCCGTACCTCCAGGACCGGTTCGGCGCCGGTGGCGACGATCACGCTGCGCAGCACCTCGTGCCGCTCGGCCAGGTCCCTGACCGCGCCCAGCAGCGCGTCGGCCTGAAGCGGCCCGCGCAGCCGCAGGGTCATCGGGACGTTGTAGGCCGTGCCGTCCGGCTCCAGCTGGGCCAGGAACCAGAGCCTGGCCTGGGCGCCGGACAGCGGCGCCGGGCCCTCCACGCGCTCTCGGCGCGCCACCGCCGCCGAGGCCGGGCGTGGGAGCGCGGCGGCCAGGTCGGCGAGCACGGAGTGCTCGAAGAGCAGCCGCACCGGTACGGCGACGCCGAGCTGTTCGCGCAGGCGGCCCGCCACCCGGGTGGCGGCGAAGGAGTGCCCGCCCAGGGCGAAGAAGTCGTCGTTCGCCCCCACCTGGTCCACGTCGAGCACTTCGGCCCACGCCTGGGCCACCAGCTTCTCGCCGGCCGTGCTCGGCGGCACGAAGGCCACCGCCTCCTGATGCGGTTCGGGGAGGGCGGCGCGGTCGATCTTGCCGTTGGGGTTGAGGGGCAGGTGGTCGAGGGTGACGATGTGGGTGGGGACCATGTAGTCGGGCAGGCGTTCGCGCAGCGCCGAGCGGACCGCCGGTATGTCCAGTGCTGCCGGGGTGACCCAGGCGGCGAGCTGTCTGGCCTTGCCTTCGCCGATGGGGAGGACGACGGCTTCGGTGATCTGGGGGAGGGCGCGCAGGGCGGTGACGACTTCGCCGAGTTCGACGCGGTAGCCGCGGACCTTGACCTGGTCGTCGACTCGGCCGCGGAATTCGATCTGTCCGTCGGTGGTGAGGCGGAGCAGGTCGCCGCTGCGGTAGCAGCGGTCGTGGCCGGTGAGCGGGTCGGGGACGAACCGTTCGGCGGTCAGTTCGGGCAGCCCGATGTAGCCGCGCGTGATGCCGGGGCCGCCGACGACCAGCTCGCCAGGTACTCCCGGCGGGACCGGGCGCAGCCGCGAGTCCACCAGATGGCCGTGGACGCCCGGCAGGGGACGGCCCAGCGGGACGATCCCGGTCCGGCGTTCCGCGGGGATCTGGTCGGTTTCGCAGACCAGGCAGATCATGGTGGATTCGGTGTGGCCGTAGTGGCTCTGGATGCGCAGGCCGGGTTTGGCGTTCTGGGCTCGTTCGACGAGGTCCCAGGGGCAGGCTTCGCCGGCGAGGATCAGGAGTTTGCCTGGGAGGACGGCGGTCAGGTCGCCGCCGGAGGCCAGGAGTTCGAGGTGGCTGGGGACGCATTTGACGACGTCGACGTGGTGGTGGGTCAGGTAGTCGGCGAAGGCGGTGGGGTCCATCGCGATCTCGCGTGGCAGCAGGTGGACGGTTCCGCCGGTGGTGAGCGCGCCGAAGACGCAGGTGAGGCCGAAGTCGGCCGCGGGGGTGGACACCACGGCGAACGAGCCGCCGGGGGCGTCGATGCGGGGGAGCATGCCGGTGAGGTAGTTCAGGACGTTGCGGTGCTCGGCGGCGACGGCCTTGGGGGTGCCGGTGGAGCCGGAGGTGAAGATGACGTGGTGCAGGTGCTCGGGCCGGACCGCGCTTTCCGGCCTGGTTTCCGGGAGGTCGGGCAGTCGGTCCAGTTCCAGGACCCGCACGTCCGGGCCGAGGCGGTCGGTGAACTCCGACACCGTGACCACGGCCCGGACTCCGGCGGCGTCGAGCATGGTCGCGATCCGTGCCGCCGGATAGGTCGGATCCATCGGCAGATATCCACCGCCGGACTTCTGGATGCCGAACAGCGCGCATGCCAGTGCGGCGCCGGACTCCAGCAGCACCCCGACCGGCTCGTCGGCGCGCACCCCGGCCTCGATCAGCCAGTGCGCGATGCGGTTGGCGGAGGACTCCAGCTCGGCATAGGACAGGCTGAGATCCGCGCCGACCACGGCGGGAGCGTCGGGGGTGGTGTCCACCCACCGTTCGATCAGGTGGTGCACGGCCTGGCCCGGCGCGTCCATGGGCGCGGGACCGGTCAGGGCGGGCCCGGTCACCGGCTCCAGCGGCACCGCCCCGACCGGCGCGTCCAGGTCGGACAACATCCCGCCGAGCAGGGCGAGGTACCAGTCCACCAGCCTGCGGACGGTCGCCTCGTCGAACAGGTCGGTGCGGAATTCGAGCACGCCGTCGAACCCGTCCCCGCGATCCTCCAGCGTCAGGTTGAGGTCGAACTTGGCCGTCGGCGACGTCAGCCGCTCGGCCACGACCTCGACCCCGGGCAGGCTCATCGGCGTGAGGCTGTCGTAGACGTTCAGCATCACCTGGAACAGCGGGGTGACCGACAGATTCCGCTCCGGCTGCAACCGCTCCACGATCCGCTCGAACGGCGTGCGGCTGTGGGCGAAGGCGTCCAGCGCGGTCGTGCGGGCCCGGGCCAGCAGCTCGCGTCCGGTGGGGTCGCCGCCGACGTCGGTACGCAGCACCAGGGTGTTGAGGAAGCAGCCCACCACGCCCTCGGTGTCGGGATGGTTACGCCCGGCGTGCGGGACGCCCACCGCGATGTCGTCGCTGCCGGCCAACCGGCCCAGCAGCGCCTGCCATCCGGCCAGGAAGACCATGAACGGCGTCGTCCCGGCGGTGGCCCGCACCCTGGCCGCCAGCTCCCCGTGCACCTCGAAGCCGACCGTGCGCCCACTCCAGGCCGGCACGGCGGGACGGGGCCGGTCGGTGGGCAGGTCGAGCACCGGGGGCAGCCCGGTCAGCTCCCGCGTCCACCAGTCCAGATCGGTCTCGCCGGCCGTGTCGTGCGCGTTCTGGCCGGTCTCCCAGGTGGCGACGTCGGCGTACTGCAGGGCCGGGGGCTCCGGCCGGGGGCCGGCGCCGAGCCGGGCCGCGTACAGTGCCGACAGGTCGCGCAGCAGCACCTGCTCCGACCAGGCGTCGGTCACGATGTGGTGCAGGACCAGCACGAGCACGTGGTCGTCGGCGCCGAGCCGGAACACCGTGGCCCGCATGGGCGGCTCGGCGTCCAGCCGGAAGGGCCGCCAGGCCTCGGCCCGCAGCTCCCGCTCCAGCGACTCGGGGGTCACCTCCACCACGCTGACGGGCACGCCGGCGGCCGGCCGTACCCGCCGGCCCTCGATGACGCCGCGCAGCACCCAGTGCCGCTCGCCCACGTCGGACAGCGCGCCGGTGAGGGCGTCGAGGTCCACCGGCCCGCGCAGCCGCAGCGCCTGCGGCACGTTGTAGGCGGGGGAGTCCGGCTCCAGCTGGGCCAGGAACCACAGCCGCTCCTGGAGCGGCGACAGCGGCATGTCCGCGGCCGACAGAGCCGGAATGCCCGCCGGAGCGGCTTCCGCAAGGGTCTCGGCCGCGGCCCGCGCCGCCGCGAGCCGGGAACGGAGCAGGTCGGCGACCCGGTCCCGCTGCACCTCGGTCATGCCTCCACCCCGTCCGTCAGGTCGGCGAGCAGCAGCTCTTCCAGGCCGGCGGCGAAGTCGCCGAGCACCGGACGGTCGAAGAGCAGCCGCACCGGCACGGCGAGCTGCAGGACCTCGCGGAGCCGTCCGGCCACGCGGGCGGCGGCGAAGGAGCTGCCGCCCAGGGCGAAGAAGTCGTCGTCGGCCCAGACGGCCGGACGGCCGAGCACCGCCGACCAGATCGAGGCGACCATGATCTCGGCGTCGGTGCCGGGCGCGACCCGTTCGGCCCGCGGGCCGTCGCCAGGCTCGGGCAGGGCGTCCCGGTCCACCTTGCCGCTGGTCAGGACGGGCAGGGCGGCCAGCGCCACCCACCGCCGCGGCACCATGTGGTCGGGCAGCCGTGAGCGCAGATGTCGCTCCACCGCCGCCGGATCGGCCGTCTCGGGCGTGACGTAGCCGACCAGGTGGGCCTGGGCGCCGGTGCCGGACACGGTCACCGCGCCCTGGGCCACCTCGTGCAGCACGGCCTCGACCTCGCCCAGCTCGATGCGGTAGCCGCGGACCTTCACCTGGTGGTCGCGGCGGCCGTGGAACTCCAGCGTCCCGTCGGGCCGCCAGCGCGCGAGGTCCCCGGTCCGGTAACACCTGCCGCCGGGGACGAAAGGATCCTCCACGAATCCGGACAGGCCCGGACGGTTCCGGTATCCCCGGGCCACGCCCGCGCCGCCCAGCAGCAGCTCGCCCACCGCGCCCGGCGGCAGCAGCCGCAGCCGCGGGGCGACGACGTAGGCCCGCTCGCCGGGCATCGGCGAGCCGATCGGCACCGGGCCCGGCTCGGCGGCGGACACGCGGTGCATGGTCGAGGTGACGGTGGCCTCGGTGGGGCCGTAGGCGTTCCACAGCTCGCCGGCCCGCGCCAGGATCTCCGCGGCCAGGCCCGGGTCCAGCGCCTCGCCGCCGGTGACCGCGCGCAGCTCGGCGTCGCCGGTCCAGCCGGCCTCGATCAGCATCCGGTACGCCGTGGGCACCAGGTCGAGCACCGTGGCCTTGGCGGCCGCCTCGGCCAGCGCGTGACCGTCCCTGGCGGTGGCCCGGTCCACCACCACGCTGGTCCCGCCGCAGGTCAGGACCGTCCACAGCTCGGAGGCCGCGGCGTCGAACGTCAGCGGCGCCACGGCCGGCTGCACGTCGTCCGGGCCCAGGCGCAGTGCGGCCGTCGTGCCCGCCACCAGGGCGGCCAGGTTCGCGTGGGTGACCTCGACGCCCTTGGGCGTGCCGGTCGAGCCGGAGGTGTACATGACGTACGCCAGGTCGCCGGGCCGGACCTCGGGCAGCTCGGCGCGGCCGTCGAGCGCCAGCCGGTCGAGGTCCAGGACGGCGAGTCCCGGCAGGCCGCCCCTGGCCAGCACGACGCGGGCCCCGGCGTCCTCGGCCAGCAGCCGCAGCCGCTCGGCAGGGTGCTCGGGATCCATCGGCAGGTAGGCCGCGCCCGCCCGCCACACCGCCAGCAGGACGGCGGGCATCAGGTGGTCGCGCGGCAGGCAGACGCCGACGACGTCCCCGGGCGCCACGCCGTGCTCCAGCAGCGTCGCCGCCGCCCGGTCGGCCCAGTCGTTGAGGTCGGCGAAGCTCAGTGACGTGCCGTCGGGGCCGACCACGGCCGTTCCGGTGGTGTGGGCCGCGATCGACCGCGGCACGGTCGGCAGCGGTCGCGGCAGGTCCGGCCCGGCGGCCAGCGCCAGCAGCGCGGCCCGCTCGTCCGGGGTGACGAGCTCCAGTTCGCGGCCGGGGTCCGTCATGGCGTGCCGGAGCAGGGCGATCAGGCGGTCCACGTACGCCTCGGCGCGGTCCCGGCCGAGCAGGGCGGTGGCGTACTCCAGGTGCAGCTCGCCGCCGGACGCGGTGCGGTTGACCAGCACGCTGAGCTCGTGGCCGACGGCTCCCGAACCGAGTTCGGTGAGCAGTTCCAGACCTTCCACGCGTACGGGGACCTCGCTGTGCTGCATGGCCAGCAGCACAGCGGTGCGGGGCAGCTCGGCGGGCGGGATCTCCTGGTGGATCAGCGCCCGCGTGGTGGCGTCCGCGGCCTGGCGCACCAGGTCGCGGAAGGTCGAGACGTCGCTGGTCCGCAGCCGTACCGGCACAGTGTCGACCAGCGGGCCGACGACCCCGGCGAGCTCGGCGCCGGCGCGCCGCGCCGCGACCGCGCCGATCAGCGTGTCCGGTTCGGCGCCGGTCAGGGCGAGCCCGGCCAGGTAGACCGCGAACGGGGTGGCGCCGCACCGCCTGGCCAGGGCGGACACGCTGGCCATGAACTCCGCCGGCAGCGGCCTGGTCACCCGCGCCGCCGTCAGGTCGGCGGGCGCCGGAGGCGTCACCGGCGCGCCCGACAGCTCCCGCCGCCAGAACTCGCGCAGCCGCGGCAGCTCCGGATGCCCCTCCTGCTCGCGCACGGCCACGTCGCCGACCTGGACGGCGGGCCCGGTGACCGGGCGCCCGGCCAGCCCGGCGGCCAGCTCGTCCATCAGGATGCCGACCGAGCCGCCGTCGAAGGCGAGGTGATCGGTCACGACCACGAGCTCGGCCGCCGCCTCGCCGGTCCAGCACAGCTCGGCCCGGACCAGCGGCACCTCGTCCGCCACGTCGAACACGTACGCGCCCGCGCGCCTGGCCACCCGCTCCGGGTCTGCCCCGGGGCCGTGCTCGACGAGCGGCACCGGGACCGGCGGATGCGCCACGGCGTACGGCACGCCGTCCTCGCCCACGGCGACGGTGCTGCGCAGCACCTCGTGCCGGGCCACGACGGCGTCGAGCGCCGCCCGCAGCGCCGCCGCGTCCCGCAGGCCGCTCACCCGCAGCCGGACCGACACGGTGGTGACCGGCCGGCCCGGATGGAGCTGCCGCAGGGTCCAGAACTCGCGCTGCATGCCGGTCAGCGGGTACGTGCTCCGGCCGCCGTCCCGCCGCACCGGCTCCTGGACGGTCGCGCGCAGCCAGGACGCCAGCCCGGCCGCCGTGGGCTCGCTCAGGAACGCCGCCGGCGGCACGGTGTGCCCCAGCCGGCGCGACAGCTCGTTCACCACCTTGACCGCGGCCAGGGAGTGGCCGCCCAGGTCGGCGAAGCGGTCCAGCACGCCGACTTCGTCGAGGCCGAGCACGCCGGCGATGACGTCGGCCACCAGGCGCTCGTCGTCGGTCCTCGGCGCGACCGGCGGCGCGGCGACCAGCCGCGTGAAGCCGAGCATGGGCAGGGCCGCGCGGTCGACCTTGCCGGTGGGGGCCAGCGGCAGGCTCTCGCTGATCCCGATCCGGGCCGGGACCAGGTGGCCGGGCAGCCGGTCGCGCAGCCACTCGCGCAGCTCGGGCTCGCTCACCCCGGTCGCGGCGACGTGGCCGACCAGGTGGGCGGCCCCGTCGTCGCCGGTCTGCGCCAGCACCACGGCCCGCCGCACCGCGGGGTGGCCGCCCAGCACGGCCTCCACCTCGCCGAGCTCGACCCGGATGCCGCGGATCTTGACCTGGTCGTCGGCCCGGCCCGCGTAGCGCAGCTCGCCGTCCACCCGGCGGACCAGGTCGCCGCTGCGGTAGACGCGGCCGCCGTCCGGGCCGGAGCCGAACGCAGGGGAGTCCAGCCCCAGGTATCCGCGGGCCACCACGGGGCCGCCGATCCACAACTCGCCCAGCTCGCCGTCCTGGACGGGCAGGCCCTGCGCGTCGCGCACCGACAGCACGGCGCCGGCCAGCGGCTCGCCGAGGGGCGGCTCGCCGTCGAAGTCGCGTCCCGCCTCGAAGGAGGTGCAGGCGGTGCTGCACTCCGTCGGACCGTACATGTTGAGGACGCGCCGTACGTTCGGGTTGGCGTAGATCTGGCGGATCAGCGCGGCGGTCAGCGGCTCGCCGCCCGACACCACCGTCCGCACCCCGGCCGGCAGCGGGTCGCGCAGCAGCACCGACAGCGCGGAGGGGACGCCGAAGATCGTCGTCACCTCGTCGCGGGCGGGCAGGGACGGCAGCGCCAGCAGGTTCTCCGCCATGATGACCGTGCCGCCGGCGACGAGCGGGACGAACAGCAGCATGATCGAGGCGTCGAAGCAGATCGACGCGCTGGCCAGCATGCCGCCCAGCTCCTCGGCGGTGTACGCCGACGCGCCCCAGGCCAGGAAGTTCATGGTGTTGCGGTGCTCCACGACCACGCCCTTGGGGGTCCCGGTGGAGCCGGAGGTGTAGATCACGTACGCGGCGTCGGCGGCGTCTCCCGCGACGCCGGGCGCGTCCTCGCGCGGCGCGACCTCGTCGACGTGGACGACCTGCGCGCCGGTGAGGGTGGCCGTCGCGGCGAGTGCCGTCGTGGAGAGCACGGCGGCGACCTCGGCGTTCGCGGCCATGAACCGTAAGCGCTCCGCGGGGTAGGCGGGGTCGAGCGGGACGTAGGCCGCGCCCGCCTTCCACACGCCCAGCAGCGCCGGCAGCAGCCATTCGCCCTGTTCCAGGCAGACGCCGACGTGGTGGCCGCATCCGACGCCGCGGTTCAGCAGCGTGTGGGCGACGCCGTTGGCCCGGCGGTCCAGCTCGGCGTAGGTGAGGCGGGTGGTGCCGGCTATGACGGCGATGCTGTCAGGACTTTTCCTGGTCTGGATGGATATGGCCTCGTGAACGCGTGTGCCGGCCCCCGGGCCTTTCACGTCGTCGGTCATGGTGTCTCCCCGTAAAACCCACCGCGATTGGCGGCAAATATGTACAAATTGCGCGATGAAGCATAATCCGCATGATCGCTTTGTCGAGGGCTTTCTGGGGGCGGAGTTGGCCGTCAGCGTGAATGACGTCGCGTAAGGTTTTCCGGTCAAACTCCGAGGGTTTCTGTGACTGTCAGTAGTGGCTGATCTTCGGTGGGCGAATTCGTGATCCCGGCTGGCGGAAGAACCCCCGTTCCGTGGGCGTGGGGCTGCTCTCCGGGGCCGCCGACGGTCTTCGTCCTGCGTCGGTACGCGCGCGGGGGGTTTGTGGCGGGTGTGGCGTCGATGAGGGCATCGTGCGCCGACCCTCCTGAGGCAAGGTCATGAGGACGGCGGGCGTCCGAGGGGTCCATGGCAACTCGGACGCTACCGGCCCGATGGCCGGAGCGGACGAGGTCGGCCCTCTGGCGGATGACTCCTGCGGCCGAGCGGCGCGACCGGGCGGCGGCGTGTCGGTGGCACGGCAGGAAGGGGTGGCGTGGCCGGACGGCGCGGTCGGGTGGCGTGGCCGGGCGGCGTGGCCGGGCGGCGCGGTGCGGTGAGGCGGCCGGGCCCGCGGTTAGGTGGCAGGAAAGGACGGCGCGGCAGAGGGAGGCGGCGGGGCGTGCGGTTGGGCGGCGCGGCGGCGGTGCGGTCCGGTGGCGTGGTCCGCGGCGCGATTGGCCTCCGCGAGCCGGGCCTGCTGCTCCTGCTCTGGGTGGTCTGGCGGCAGTGTGGTCCGGCGGTACGGCGGGGTGGGGCGGCGCGATCGGGCGGCGCGCTGGGTGGGGTGGCGGGTGGGGTGACGAGGTGGCTCGGTCCGGCGACTCGGTCTGGCGGCGCGAACGTTGCGGTACGGCGCGGTCGGGTGGCGCGCTGGGTGAGGTGCGGTGAGGTGAGGTGACTGCCCAGGCCGCGCATACTCCGGCCCGCCCGGCGGTCTGGAGGCATGGAAGCCGGGCCCCGGACTCTCGGGCTCCGGACTCCCGGGTCGCGGACTCCCGGGTCGGGAGGCCTCAGATCCCCCTGCCCCCTCGGTCCCTGCCCCCTCGGACTCTCGGCCCTCGTGCCCCCCTCCCCTCCCGGGTCCCGTGGGCCCCTCGGCCCCCTTGTGCCCCCTGCGTCCGGGTCTCCTGCCCTCCGGATCCCTCGGCCCCCCGGACCCCGGGGCTGCTGGACGCTCAGGTGTGGCGTGGGCTCAAATAATTGGGGGGCGTTGTCGTTCGGAAGCAGAAATTGTTGAATTTGTGTTGTCGAGGGGGTGGTGAAGGGGGGCTGATATTCGTTGGGAATTGGTCGGGGGCGAAATGGCGGTGGGAAAACCGGTTCAGGGTTTCGTGGTCGGGGGGACAGGGGAATTGTTGGAATTCAGCAGGCCGGCCAGTCGGTCCAGGCCGCCCCTGACGAGTCGCCCGTACCCGTCGTCGCCCAAAGCGCCGATCCCGGCTCGGGCCTGGTCGAGGTGGTCACGGGCGCGGTCGAGATCGCCCAGCTTGCGGTAGCACTCGCCCAGGTTCAGGTGCAGCGACGGGTACAGGGCCACCACCGGGATCGCCACCCCGGCCTGTGCCACCTGTTCGTCGGTGACCCGGTCGGCGGCGGCGAGCGCGCGCAGGTCCCACATCAGCTCCTGGCGCACGTCGTCCTGCACGTCGGCCATCGAGTGGGCGAGAACGCAGACGTGCAGCGGTTCGCCCTGCTCGCCGCCGATGTCGTCCCAGATCTGCGCGAACAAATCGCGAGCGGCTTCGGGCCGGCCTTGGTGGTGATGTAAGTCCACCCCTTGGCCGATCCTGGCCATCGTCGGATCGGCGGTCATCGGCGCTCCTTCACTGTCGCGGGAAACAGCGGTCAGCGTACTTGTCCGGACCGATCCGGATGCCTGCCGAGCCGTGACCGCCGTAATTCGGCGGGCTTCATCCGTGCCGGAGACGTTCGAGGTGCGGCAGTTCCGCCGCGCGCGGGCGGCCGGGCCGGGTGTCCACGAGCCGCCATCGGGTGGTGATCCCGTCGGGGCCGTCGAGCGTGCCCCGCGCCAGCGCGGCGTCGATGCGGGCCCGTACGTCGGCCTCGGCCGCCGCCTCGGCCGCGAACAGGACCCGCACCCGGACGACGTCGCCCCGGCGGTCGGCGGCCGTGTGGTGCGCCGCGATCGGGCAGGGCGGCTCGTGCTCCCAGTGGCCGCACAGCGCCACGGTGATCGCCGCGCCGGGGGCGCGCACATCGCTGTCCGCGTCCATGACGATCGTCGCCTCATGGGCGAAACCCGTACGCACCCTTCCATGATTCACGTACGCGTACGACGGGTCCAACGCCGGTCTCACTCGGGCGCGTACTGGGACGCGTACTCCTGCGAGGGCGGGATCGGCGTGATCACGTCCACCAGGACGCCGTTGGGGTCGGCGACGATGAAGTGCCGCTGGCCGAAGTCCTCGTCGCGCAGCGCCAGCTCCGGGGTCAGCCCCTCGCGCCCCACCAGGCGCTCCCACTCGGCGTCTACGTCGGCGACCTCGAAGTTGATCAGCAGCCCCGCGACCGGCCGGCGGTAGGCGGCGGGCAGCGTCGGGTGGCGGTGGTCGAGCAGGGCCAGCTCGTACGGCCCGCGGCGCAGGCTCACGTACCAGTCGGCCTCGAAGGTCACCTCGTACCCGAACAGCCGGACGTAGAAGTCCTTCGACGCGTCGAGATCTGCCGTGCACACCACCGGATACACGCTGCTCAGCTCCATGCGCTCCTCCTCATCAGTTTCACGTACCAACGGTATGTGGGCGTACACTATTTGGGATACCGTCGGTATGTCAAAGGGGACGCAGTGACCAGGACGGAGCAGAAGGAGCGCACCCGCCGCACGTTGCTCGCCACGGCGAGGCGTCTGTTCGCGACCCGGGGCTATGCCGGGGTGGGGCTGGCGGAGATCGTCGGCGAGTCCGGCGTCACCAAAGGCGCCCTCTACCACCACTTCGACGGCAAGCCCGACCTCTTCCGGGCCGTGCTGGAACAGGTGCAGCGTGAGGTGGCCGACCGGGTGGCCGCGGCGGCCGACGCCGAGCACGACCCGTGGGCGCAGCTCAAGGCGGGCTGCGCGGCGTTCGTCGCGGCCGGCGCCGATCCCGACGTGCAGCGGATCATGCTGATCGACGGCCCCGCCGTGCTCGGCTGGAACGAGTGGCGGGCGATCGACGAGGCCACCAGCGTCCGGCACCTGACCGAGGCGCTGGCCGCGCTCGTCGCGGCCGGCGCCATCCCCGCCCAGCCGGTCGCGCCCCTGGCCCGCCTGCTGTCCGGGGCGATGAACGAGGCCGCGCTGTGGCTGGCGCAGTCCGCCCCGGACGAGCTGGCCGACACCCAGGCGGCGCTGTCCCGCCTCCTCGACGCCCTGCGCGCCTGAAGCGGCGGCCCCCGGCCACCGGCCACCGACAGCTCGCGCTCGCGACGGGCCGGCCGGCCGGGCCGGTCACGCTCGCCACGGCGGCCGGTCGGGCCGGTCGGGCTGGTCGGGCTCGGCGGGGCGGCCTGGCGACCGCCGTGGTCATCCCCGCCGAGCAGCTACGAGCCGGGGCGTCAGCCGGTGGCGCAGGTCTTCCCGTTGAGCGCGAAGCTCACCGGCGAGGGCGGCGCGCCGCCGCCGTACGTGGCGGTGAACCCGACCTGGGTCTGCGAGCCGACCCCGATGACCTTGTTCCACTGCTTGTTCACGCCGGCCACCCCCGCACCGGCCTGGGTCCAGTTCGCGGACCAGCCCGAGACGAGGCGCACGGCGGCCGCCGCCGGGTAGTCGACCGTCAGCGTCCACCCGTCGACCGGGGCCGTCCCGGTGTTGCGCACGACGAGCTCGGCGTCCAGCCGCGGCCCTCCCGTCGTGGCCCGGTACGTCACCGTGCACGGCGCGCCCGACGACGGGGTGGGCGACGGCAGCCCCTCCCTGGCCAGCGCGGACAACGGGTCCGACGGCACGCTGAGATTGCCGGCCGCGTCCTTGGCGACCACGACGTAGGTGTAGCGCTGCCCGACGACCAGGCCGGGTTCGGCGAAGTTCAGGCTCGGCGGCAGGACCGTGCCGACCCTGCGGTACGCCGTCGCCGTCTCCCGGTACACGTCGTACGCCGTCACCGCCACGTTGTCGCTCGACGGCTGCCAGCAGAACGTGACGCCCGGGTAGTCCTGCAGGCAGGCGTCGCGCAGCCCGGTGGGCTTGGACGGGGGCACGTGGTCGCCCGGCAGCGGGGTGGGCGAGCTGGTCGGGGTCATCCCGAGCGTCGCCGGCACCGTGATCAGGGCGGACGGCGGGCTGAGCTGCCCCGCCAGGTCCCTGGCCACGACGTACATCGTGTACAGGCGGTTCAGCTCGCCGGAGAAGCCGCCGACCGTGCCGGTCGTGCTACTGGCGAGGACGAAGCCGTCCGGGTCCAGGCGGTACAGGTCGTACCCGGCGACGCCCGTGTCGTCGGAGGAGGCTGACCAGCAGATGGACGCGTAGCCGGTCGGGTTGGCGGCGAACGGCACCGGGCACGGCCGCAGCCCGCCGGGTCGGGTCGGCGGCGCGTCGTCGGCCGCCGCGTCGGCCGCCATGTCGTCGGCCGCGTCGTAAGCCGCGGGGACGGCCGCGTCCGCCACGTCGTGCGCCGCCGGGACGGAGGCCAGAGCCGTCCTCCCGGTCGGGCCGATCGCCAGCGCGGCGAGGAACAACGCCAGTGTGAGGAATCCGAGGGTGAGGCCAACCGCTCCCAAGGATCGTCTGCCAGGCCGCATAGGGCCTCCTTCTGATCGAGCCTGCACCCCCTCGCAGTGATCGTGAACGAGTTTTCATGTTCCGTAAAGCCGGGAATCCGCCGGGCCGGACCGGCCGTGTTACCTTTTTCCCGCCGCCACTCGTCATGGGGATGACGACCGAGAACGAACGGTCGTCAGGCCCACGAGTGAATCGAGAGCAGAATGCTGACCACCATCATGTACACGACGGTCTACGTCACCGACCAGGACCGCGCCCTGGAGTTCTACACCGCGGGGCTCGGCCTGGAGGAGCGCGTCGACGTCCCGGGGCCCGACGGCCGTTTCCTCACCGTCGGCGTGCCCGGCAGCCCGGTGCAGATCCTGCTGTGGTCGCATGCGCGGGCCGCCGGACAGCCGGGCGACGCGGGCGGGGAAGGCGCGCCGGGCCCGCTGATCCTGGAATCCGACGACCTGCGGAAGGACTTCGAGGTCATGCGCCGGCGGGGTGTCACCTTCGAGGAGCCCGAGCCCGTGGACTATCCGTTCGGCGTCCGCGCCGAGGCGGTGGATCCGGACGGCAACCGGATCTCGCTCCGCCAGCAGCGCAGGCCGTGACCGCGCACCCGGCCGGCCCGGTGGCCGAGGCGTTCGAGGCCCAGCGCGATCGGCTGCGCGCCGTCGCCTACCGGGTGCTGGGCTCGCACGCCGACGCCGAGGACGTGGTCCAGGAGGCCTGGATGCGGCTGGTCCGCCAGGACGTGCGGACGATCGGCAACCTGGCGGGCTGGCTGACCACCGTGGTCGGCCGCATCAGCCTGGACCTGCTGAGATCCCGCCAGGCCCACCCCGAGACGGCGTACGGGCAGGAGTTCGCGGACCTGCTGGTGACGCCCGCCGACGAGCCCACGCCGGACGAGCGGGCGGCGCTGGCCGACTCGGTCGGCCTCGCCCTCCTCGTGGTGCTCGACTCGCTCACCCCGAGCGAGCGGCTGGCGTTCGTCCTGCACGACCTGTTCGGGGTCCCGTTCCAGGAGATCGGCCACATCCTGGGCAGGTCCGCCGACGCCGCCAAGATGATCGCCAGCCGCGCCCGCCGCAAGGTCCGGGCCACGGACCGGGCGGCGGACCCCGGCCGTGAGCACCGGGAGGCCGTCGACGCCTTCCGCGCCGCCGCGCTCGGCGGCGACTTCGAGGCGCTGCTGCGGGTCCTCGACCCGGACGTGAAGCTGACCGTCGACACCCCCGGCGGCGTGGTCGTCACCCTGGGCGCCACCGCGGTCGCCGCCGGCGCCCGCATGTTCTCCGGAGAGGTCGCCCGGCAGCGGCCCGTGCTGGTGGACGGGCTTCCCGGCCACCTGTCCTGGCGGGCCGACGGCACCCCGCTGTCCGCCATCGCCTTCACCGTCGCCGGGGGCCGGATCACCGGCATCCACATCGTCGTCGATCCGGCCAAGCTCGCCGCGCTCGACGGGCCCGCCCCGGCCTGAGCCGGTGGTCGTCACGGCGGCCTCCGGGCCGGCCTGAGCGGGTCCGTTCGTGGCCGGACCGGGCTCGGCAAGTCGTGCCGGGCCGGTCGAGCGGTGCGGTGAATGTCGCGTCTGGACCGGTTCACAGGCGGCCCCTACCATGGGCGCGTGCGGCTGAACGTCCTCGGGCCCATGGAACTCGTCGTGGCCGGGCAGGCCGTACCGGTCGGGCCGCCCAAGCAGCGGGCCCTGCTCGCCCTCCTCGCGATGCACGCCGGCCGCGTGCTGCCCACCGACCTGCTGGCCGACCGGCTGTGGGCCGGTGACCCGCCGCCGAGCGTCCAGGGAAGCCTGCAGGTGTACGTCTCCAACCTGCGCCGGCGGCTGGAGCCCGGCCGGCGGCCGGGCGCGACCCCGGCCGTCCTGGTCAGCGCCGCCGACGGCTACGGCCTGATGACCGGCGGGCTCGGCCTCGACACGGCGGACTTCGGGACGCTGGTGTCGGCCGGCTCCGCCCACCTGGCCGCGGGACGGCACGAGCAGGCGGCGGCCGCCCTCGCCGAGGCGCTCGGCCTGTGGCGCGGCGACCCCTATGCGGACGTGCGCGCGCAGGACTGGGCGCAACCGGAGATCGGCCGCCTGGAACAGGTCCGGCTGGACGCGGTGGAGGCGCTGGCCGCGGCCCTGCTGGAACTGGGCCGCCACACGGACGTGGTGGCGCGGCTGGACCCGTTCGTCCGCGAGCACCCGCTGCGGGAGCGCGCCTGGGAACTGCTGGTGCTGGCCCATTACCGCGCGGGCCGGCAGGCGGCGGCCCTCGCATGCCTGCGCGGGGTGCGGGACGTGCTCGCCGGGGAACTGGGCATCGACCCGGGGCCGCGGCTGCGGGAGCTCGAAACCGCCGTGCTGCGCCAGGACGCCGCCCTGTTACCGGCGAACCGCCCCGCCACCACGCCGGCATCCCCGCCGTCCCCGCCGCGGATGCCGGTGCGGACGGCGGCGCCCAGGGCCGACGATCCCGCGCCGGACCAGCCGCTGTTCGTCGGCCGGGAGAGCGCGCTGGAGTTCCTGACCGAGGCGGCCGGGGCGGCGTCCGCCGCCGGGCAGGTCGTGCTGGTGGACGGCGAGCCGGGCGTCGGCAAGACGAGCCTGCTGAGACGGTTCCGCGCGACCGCGGGCGTGCCGGTCGGCTGGGGGGCGAGCCCCGACCACGAGACCGCGCCCGCCCTGTGGCCCTGGGAACGCGTCCTGCGCGACCTCGCCGCCGCGGCCCCGCAGGCCGCCCTGCCCGGCGAGGTCGGCACGCTTCTGTCGGGCGGTCCTGAGGCGGTCCCGGCGTCCGACGCGCAGGGGGCGCGGCTGCGCTTCTTCGAGGCCGTCGGCGCGTTCCTGGCCGCGGTCGGCCCGGCGGTCGTCGTGCTGGAGGACCTGCACGCGGCCGACGACGCCACGCTGCGGCTGCTGGTCCACGTGGCCGCCACCGCCCGGCCGGGCCTGCTGCTGGTGGCGACCTTCCGGCGGCACGAGGCGTCGGCGCTCACCGCCACGCTCTCGGCGCTGTCCCGGCTCGGCGCGCGCCGGCTCGGGCTGGACGGGCTCGCCACCCAGGAGGTGCGCGCGCTGGTCAAGGAGATGTCCGGCCGCGATCCGGGCGGGGACGGGGCCGAGGAGCTGCGCCGGCGCACCGCCGGGAACCCGTTCTTCCTCGCCGAGCTGGCCCGGGCGGGCGACGGGCTGCCGCAGGGCGTCCTGGACGTCGTGCTGCACCGGGTGGCGGGCCTGGGGGAGGAGGCGGCCCGCGTGCTGGAGCTGGCCGCCGTGATGGGCGACGAGTTCGAGGCGGTCGTCCTGGCCCGGGTCGCCGGCGGGACGGTCGGCGACCTGCTGCCGCCGCTCGACGCGGCGCTCGGCGCGGGGCTGGTCCGGGAGTCGTCGTACCGGCTGGGCGGCTACGAGTTCGCGCACGCCCTGGTGACCGACGCGTTGTTGTCGCGCCGGTCGCGGCTGTGGCGGGCGCGGGTGCACGAGCAGGTGGCGGCCGCCCTCACCGCCGTGCACGGCGACCGGGACGACCGCGACGACCGCGCGGCGGTGATCGCGCGGCACTGGCTGGCGGCGGCGGAGCTGGGCGCGGAGCCCGCCCGCATGGCGATGGACTACGCGGCCCGCGCCGCGCGGGCGGCCCTGCGGCGGCACGCGCCCGACGACGCGGCCGTGTCCTGGCAGGAGGCGCTGGCGGCCGCCGAGCCGGCCGGCGCGAGCGCGGCCGAGCGGTTCGAGCTGGCCGTCGGGCTGGCGGAGAGCCGTTACGCCGCCGGCCGGTTCGACGAGGGCTACGAGGCGGTCGAGCAGGCGCTCGCCATGGCCGGCGACGACCTGGACAAGGCCGTCAGAGCCGCCGACATCGCGATGGGACACGGCATCTGGGTGCCCTTCCGGTACGGCGTCGACGTGGCCGCCGTACGCGACGCGGCGGACCGGGCCGCGCGCGAGCTGCCGCCGTCCACGCCGGCCTGGGCGACGGCGCAGGCCGTCCGGTCCGTCGTGCTCGCCCAGACCGGCCGCGAGGACGAGGTCGCCGCGGTCTCCTCGCGGGCCGTCGCGGCGGCCGAGCGCCTGGACGACCCCGCCCTGCTGCGGCGCGTCCTGCACCTGCGGCTCATCGCACTGCAGGGACAGGACTTCGTCGAGCAGCGCGCCGGGACCGCCCGCCGCCTGCTGGCCGAGCCGGACCTGTCGCCCCAGCTCAGGGTGATCGCACAGCTCCACCTCGTCTCCCACCACGTGGAGCACGGCAGGGTGCGGCAGGCCCGCGACCTGCTGGCCGAGATCGGCGCGCTGCTGCGCGACCTGCACAGTCCCACGCTGGCGCTGCAGGCGGCGGTGGCGCACGTGGGGCTCGACCTGTTCCAGGGCGTCGCCGACCCGGCCCGGCACTTCGAGCCCGTCAGGGCGATGTTGTCGTTCGCCGACCTGGCCTACTTCGAGCTCAGCATGCTCGCCGGACGGGCCGAGACGATCCTCCAGGAGGACCGCCTGGGCGAGGAGGCGGCCTGGCTCGGGGAGATGGCCCGGCACACCGGCCTGGCGGGGCCCGCCTACGCCCTGGCATACGCGCTGGCGGAGCTGGGCGAGCCCGAGCGCGCCCGGCGGATCCTGCGCGAGACGCCCATGCCGCCGCGCGACTACCACTGGGCGATGGCCGCCATGTGCCGGCTGCAGGCGGCGATCCGGCTCGGCGAGGCGGACGTCGTCCGGGAGGTCTACGACGCGTTCCGTCCGTTCGCCGGGCTGCTGCACGTGAACGGCGCGTGCACCACCGTCGACGGCGCGTACGACGGCCACCTGGGCGAGGCGCTGCTGGCGCTCGGTGACCGCGAGGGGGCCCGCGCCCACCTGACCGAGGCGGTGCGCCAGCTGGAGCGGGCCGGCGCCGCCTACTGGCTGACAAGGGCCCGCCAAGCCCTCGCCAAGTGCACGTAGAGGCGCGGCGCGCACGCTGTTCCCGACACGTGAGGGAACAGACTGATGATCACACCAGAACACCTGACCGGCTTCCTGATGATGCACGCCGGTTTCCGCGCCGAGTTCGGCCGCCTGGCCGAGGCGTGCGGCGACCCGCGTGACGACGCGCACGAGGAACTGATCGAGGAGCAGCTCGCGCTCGTGCTGGACATGCTGCACGCCCACCACTCGCACGAGGACGCCACCCTGTGGCCCAAGCTCACCGGCCGCGCCCCGCAGGCGGCCGACGCGCTGGCCGGGCTGGAGTCCGAGCACTGCCTGCTGGACCCGCTGATCGAGGCCGCCGCCGACCGCGGGACGCCCCTGGCCGGGCGCGCGGCGACGCTGCGGCGGCTGCACGACCTCGTCAACGAGCACCTCGACCACGAGGAGCGGGTCGCCGTGCCGCTCATGCTCGCCCACCTCACCCCCGCCGACGTCGAGGCCGACCGGCGCCGGGCGATGGACGACTTCGGCCGCCGCCGGGTCCCCGTCATCCTCGGCTGGCTCGCCTCCAGCGCCGACGCCCGCCTGCTCGCGGCGTCGTACGCGGACCTGCCGGTCGTGGCCCGGCTGATGTTCCGCCTGTTCTGGTGGCCGGCCTACCGGCGGCGTTTCACCCGCCTGTACGGCACCACCCCCGCCGACATGATCCTGGAGCCGTGATGACCGCATCCGCACCGACCTTCTCGCCGCGCCGGGCGGCCGAGGTCTTCGGCCGCGCCCTGGTCTGCGAGTACGCCTCGCTCACCCGCGACGGCCGCCCCGTCACCTGGCCCGTCACGCCGTACGCCGGCGCGGGCGGCACGATCGACGTCAGCACCGGGCTCACCTACCCGGACAAGGCCGAGCGCGCCCGCCGGGACCCGCGCGTCGCGCTGCTGTGCTCCGGCGCGGAGGGCGGCGGGCCGGAGCGGGCGCCCGTCGTCCTGGTGCAGGGCCGGGCGACCGTGCTCGACGCGGACCTGCAGGCCGGCACCGACCGGTACGTCCGCGAGTCGCCGGCCAAGACCGGCGCCGGGTTCGCCGGGATGCCGTGGTTCCTGGTGAAGCGGCTGGGCTGGTACTTCGCCCGCATCTGGGTGGAGGTCACCCCCGAGCGGATCGTCTGGTGGCCCGAGGGCGACCTGTCCAGGACGCCCGAGATCTGGACGGGCCCTGCGGACGTCGCCGTGCCCGCCTCCGATCCCGCCCCCACCGGCCCCCGGCTGCCGAGCCGGTCGGTCCCGCCGGCGGACTGGCGGCCGTTCGCCGGCCGCGCCGCCCACCTGGGCGAGCCCGTCGTCACCATGGTGGCCGACGGCATGCCGCTGGCCGTGCGCACCCGCTCGGCCGTACGGACCGAGGCGGGCTTCGACCTGCTGCTGCCCGCGGGCGTCCAGGCGGCCGACGGGCCGGTGTGCCTGACCTTCCACCGGCACGGCCAGGCCATGGAGTGGCAGGAGAACGTCGTGCTGGTCGGGCGGGCCACCGGCGCGGGCGACCGGCTGAGCGTGCGGGTCGAGCGGGCGCTCAACGACTGGAGCCTCGCCGGCAGCCGCCGCGAGCGCAGCCGCTCGTTCCTCGGCCAGGGCAGGATGCTGAGGAAGCGCCTGGAGGCCGAGGCCGCCCGCCGCGGCCAGCCCGTGCCCCGCGTCCGCCGCCCGCGCGACTGACGCCGCCCGCCGGTCCCCGGCCGGCGCGGCGCCCCTACGGGGTGAGGATGCTGATGCCCAGCATGCGCGCGCCCGTCTCGGTGCGCGGGCGATGCGTGCTGCCCGGCGCGAACACGACGTAGCTGCCCGGTCCGAGCCGCTGTCCCCGGTCGATGAACTCGCCCGAGATCACGTAGTAGCGTTCCTCGCCGTCGTGCACGTCCACCTCGGGCCATTCGGTGCCCGGGGCGAAGTCGTACATCCAGCCGCGGGCCCGGTCGGTGGCGGGCAGCCGCCGCCGGACGATCCCGGGGACGACCTCGACGGGTTCGACCTCGTCAACGTGCAGGATCTGGACGTCGTTCGCATCTTGCGTCATGACCCCATCGTCGCGGCGGACGTCGCCCCCGCCCAGTGTCTGGATTGACGTCTACGGGTATTTTTCTGCCATGACTGTTCAGCGAGTGGTGGCGCTGGTCCTGCCGCCGCAGTCCACGTTCGAGCTGGCGTGCGCGGCGGAGGTCTTCGGCGTGCGCCGGCCGGGTCTGCCCGCCCGCTACTCGTTCCAGGTGTGCGCCGAACGTCCGGGCGCCGTGCCGACCCTGGCCGGGTACGACATGGCGGTCGGCGCGGGCCTGTCGGCGCTGGAGGCCGCCGACACGGTGGTGATCCCCGGATGGCACCGCCGCGACGACCCGGCGCCGCCCGCCGTGATCGACGCGATCCGGCGGGCCCACCGGCGAGGCGCCCGGATCGTCACGATCTGCTCGGGCACCTTCCTGCTCGCCGAGACCGGACTGCTCGATCGGCGCAGGGCGACCACGCACTGGCGGCTCGCCGCCGAGCTCGCGGACCGTTTTCCCGACGTACAGGTCGAACCGGACACGCTGTACATCGACCTGGGCGACCTCGCCACCAGCGCCGGCACCGCCGCCGGCATCGACCTGTGCCTGCACCTGGCCCGCGCCGACCACGGCGCGGCCTACGCCGCGCACATCGCCCGCCACATGGTCATGCCCCCGCACCGCGAGGGCGGCCAGCTGCAGTACAGCACCGCGCCCACCGGCGACCGCCGGCCGGAGACGTTGGCGCCGCTCCTCGACTGGGCCGCCGAACGGCTGGACGAGCCCCTCACCCTCGACGACCTCGCCGCGCGGGCCGGAATCTCCCTGCGGACCCTCGCCCGCAGGTTCGCCGGGCAGCTCGGCGTCAGCCCCGGCCGGTGGCTGCTCCAGCAGCGCGTCACGGCGGCGCGGGCCCTGCTGGAGGAGACCGACCTCCCCGTGGAGACGATCGCGGTCAGGGTCGGCCTGTCCTCGGCCGCCAACCTCCGCAGACGTTTCCACTCCCTGGTGCACACCACGCCCGCCGCCTACCGCCGCTCGTTCGGCGATCACGACGGCGACGTCTCCTCGCGACCGTCCCCCGTCAGGGGCGGGGTTCGTCCGCCCACGCCACCGGCGTGACCTCGCCGCTCTCCCGGTCCGAGCGCAGGATGCCGTAGGCGACCGTCCGGGTGGTGCCCTCGATCCGGGTGATCCCCGGCCCGCTCGCCCTCGGAGACCACCCAGAAGGTCCGTTCGTCCGCGTCGTCGTGGTGCCCGTCGGCGACCCGCCGCCGGACGGCCTCGGCCTCCGGCCGCCGACATGGAAGGGCCACTCCTCGCCGGTCAGGAAGGCGGCCAGGTCGTCGACATCGTCAGGGACGAACCGGATGAACGCTGCTGTCATGATGCAGCCTTCCATCAGATCCCCGCGATCGGCCGGATCACCGGCCCTGCGCCTGCCCGGTGACACGCTCGACGGCCTGGACGGCGACGCCGGGCTGGTCGACGTAGATGTAGTGGCCGCTGTCGGCGGCCGTGCTCAGCCTGCTGCGGCCGGACAGCGCGAGCCACTTGCGCTGGCCCGCCGCCCACGCCCGCTCCAGGCGCGGCCCGTACTCGGGCAGGGCCTCCAGGTACGGCTTGCCGTGCCTGACGACCTCGACCGGGATGTCACCGGCGGAGCGGACCGCGCCGTCGGCGATGACCAGCTTCTCCGGGTTCTGCCCCTGGAAGATCGCCAGGTTCTGCGCGCGCAGCTCGGCCGCCGGCCCCTTGGCGGACTCGGGGATCGCCTTCTCGATGTCGTTCATCATGGTGGGCGGGGTGGCGTCCAGCAGGACCAGCCCCTTGACCCTGTCCTGGTGGTCGGGGGCGTACCGGGCGGCGATCAGCCCGCCCAGCGAGTGACCGGCCAGGACGACCGGGGCCTTCCCGGCGACGCGGTCGAGCACGCCGGTCAGGATCCTGCCGCTGCCGGCCAGGTCCTGCGGGCCCTCCGGCTGGTCGCTCGCGCCCGCGCCGAGCCGGTCGTAGGAGCAGACCCGGTGCCTGCCGCTCAACGTCTTCTGCAGGGACGCCATCTTGTCCAGCCCGTCGCCGCCGCCGTGCATCAGGACGACGACCGGCCCGCCCTCGACCGGCTCGCCCGAGCAGGACACGTTCACCGACCGGCCGGCCACGGTGATCTTCTCGGTGCCGGAGATCGGCGCGGCCCCGGACGTCGGAGTGGAGGCGGCGAAGGGGTCCCACTTCTCCATCGCGTCGCCGTCGCAGCCGGCCACCCCCGCGCCGAGACCGATGCAGCACAGCGCGGCCGCGACGGGTGTCCTGATCTTGGCGAGCATGAGGTCCTCCAGTGAGCCGGCCGCCGCCGCGAGGGCGACGCGCACGGCGGGGGTGTGAACGGGAAAGGCCGACGGAACGCCGCGGCCGCCCGGCAACGCTACGGACCGGACGGCGCCGGGATCGTCACCGCAGGGTGGACATTCCCCGGTAGCTCGCACGGGGGACAAAGGGGGCTTCTCGGCACCCGCACGACCGTGGTCCCGCTACGCTCGCCCGGTGATCGATCTGGGGCGGGCCGCGGAGGTGTGGCGGCGGTGCGACGTCGTGGTCCGGGACTCGCCGTTCGGGCTGCTGGTGGCCGTCGCGTCGCTCCTGCCGGGCCTGCACGACAAGGGCACGCAGGTGGGCGACCTGCCCGCCCGGCCCTTGGACGCGGTCGCTCTGGTGGCGATCGCCCTGGAGTGCCTGCCGCTCGCCGTCCGGCGGCGGTGGCCGGCGGTGTGCCTCGCGCTGGTGTCGGCCGGCTTCGTGCTCGACCAGCTGCGGGGCTACCACCTGTTCGCGAGCAACGTGCTGCCCGTCGCGCTCATCAGCGCGGGCGCCCATCTGGAGCGGTTCCGGCGCGCCGCCGTGGTCCTCCTCTCCCTGGCGTACGTGCCGCTGGCCCTCGCGCTCGACCGGCTCGGCGCGGACGAGCGGGTGGAGGGGTACGTGGTGTTCTACCTGGCGCTGGCCCTCACCTGGGGCATCGGGGCCCGGCTGCGTTCCGCCCGCGCCGCCGAGGCGGAACGCCGCCGCCACGTCGCCGAGGCCACCCGCGCCGCCGAACGCACCCGGATCGCCCGCGAGCTGCACGACGTCGTGACGCATCACGTGACGGCGATGGTGGTGCAGGCCGAGGCCGCCCGCTACCTGACCGCCGTCCCCGAACGTCTCGACGCGACGCTGAACGCCGTCACCGACACCGGCCGGCGGGCCATCGCCGACCTGCGGCACATGCTCGACCTGCTCAAGGCCGACCACGACCCCGACGGCCTGCCGTCCGCCGCCGACCTGCACACCCTCGTGGAGCGGACCCGCCGGGCGGGGCAGCCGGTGGAGTTCGCCGAGGAGGGCAGCCGGGCGGAATCGGCGGGCAGCGCCGAGTTCGTCACCTATAGGGTCGTCCAGGAGGCCCTGACGAACGCCCTGAAACACGCTCACGGCAGCCCGACCGCGGTCCAGGTGCGCTACGGCGAGAAGGAGATCAGCGTGGTGGTCAGCACCCACGGCACCGGCTCCCGGGCCGCCGCTCCCGGCGGGAGCGGGCGGGGCCTGGCCGGGCTCCGCGAGCGGGTGGACGCCCTCGGCGGCGAGTTCAGCGCCGGCCGGCAGGCGGGCGGCGCCTTCGTGGTGCGGGCCCGCGTCCCCGCGGGCGGCCCGGCGTGAGCGCGCCGATCCGGGTCCTGGTCTGCGACGACCAGGCGCTGATCCGCACCGGCTTCGCGACGATCATCGACGCCCAGCCCGACCTGGAGGTCGTGGGGGAGTGCGGCGACGGCCGCGCCGCCGTGGACCTCGCCCGCCGGCTGCGCCCCGACCTCGTCGTCATGGACGTGCGCATGCCGGTGCTCGGCGGCATCGAGGCCACCCGGCTGCTGGCCGGCGCGGGGGTCGACGACCCGGTCAAGGTGCTCGTGGTGACCACGTTCAACCTCGACGAGTACGTCTACGAGGCGCTGCGCGCGGGGGCCAGCGGGTTCCTGCTCAAGGACGCCCCGCCGGCGCAGCTCCTGCACGGCATCCGCACCGTCGCCTCGGGCGCCGCGCTGCTGGCCCCCGAGGTGACGCGCCGGCTGGTCGGCCGGTACGCGGCCCGCATCCGTCCCGCCCGGCCGCCGTCCGGGGAGACCGCGCTGACCCCGCGCGAGCTGGAGGTGCTGCGTCTCATCGCCGACGGCCGGTCCAACAGCGAGATCGCCGCCACGCTGGTGATCAGCCAGGAGACCGTCAAGACGTACGTGTCACGCATCCTGGCCAAACTCGGCCTGCGGGACCGCGTGCAGGCGGTGGTCTACGCCTACCGCCGGGGCCTGGCGACCTGACGCCTCACAACGGCGCGGAGTCGAGGGGGATCGGGCGGAACATCTCCGGCTCGTCCTCGGGGGTCAGGGCCGTCGGCCCGAAGATCCAGTCGACGAACGCGTAGTCATGGACGTCGCGCTCCCGCAGCAGGGCGTTGCGCTGCAGTCTCCGGACGCCCTCCAGATGCCACAACGCGCCCCACGCCCTTGCCGTGCCGACCACCCGGCGGCAGTGCTCGGGCCGTACCGCCTCGTAGGCGGCCAGCGCCCGGTCCCAGTCCACGTCCGTGCGGCCCTCGGCACGCTGGGCGGCGACGTGCTCGCCGAGCACCCAGCCGTCCTCGATCGCCATGATCGCGCCCTGCGCCATGTACTGCAGCGGCGGGTGCGCGGCGTCGCCGAGCAGCGCGATCCGCCCGGTGACCCAGGTCATGATCGGGTCGCGGTCGAACATCCGCCACCACCGGTCGCGCCACATCAGCGGCAGGCCCTGCTGGACCTGGTCGCAGGTGCCCTCGAACGCCGCGTCCAGCTCGTCGGGGGTGCCCCAGTCGTCCTGGCCGGCCAGCGCCTTCGGCGACTCGAAGACGGCGACCTGGTTGAACGTCTCCGCCCCCCGCAGCGGGTACTGCACGAAGTGGCAACGCGGCCCGACGTACACGACGACGTCCTTGTCGTGCACGTCGTTGCCGGCGACCTGCTCGAACGGCACCGCGCAGCGGTAGGCGACATATCCGGAGTTCACCGGCTCGTCCTGGACCAGCAGCTCGCGGGCGATCGAGTGCAGGCCGTCGGCGGCGATCACCACGTCCGCCTCGTCCACGACGCCGTCGGCGAAACGCACGCGGGCGCCGCCGTCGACGTTCCCGTACCACGTGCAGCGGGCGTCGGTGAGCAGCTCGACGCCCGCCCGCTCGCAGGCGCGGAGCAGGATGCCGTGCAGGTCGCTGCGGTGGATCACCAGGTAGGGGTAGCCGTAGCGGCGTTCGACGTCGCGCAGGTCGAGCCGGGTCAGCTCGGCGGCGTCCAGGGCGTCCTTCATGACCATGGTCTCGGGCAGCACGCCGAGCGCGGACGCCTCGGCAAGCAGGCCGTAACGGTCCAGGATGCGGGTGCAGTTCGGGGCGAGCTGCAGGCCCGCGCCGACCTCGCCGAACGACGAGGCCTGCTCGTACACCCGGACCCGCAGGCCCTGGCGGACCAGGGCGAGGGCGGCGGACAGGCCGCCGATGCCGCCCCCGACGAGGATCACGTCGGCACGGGTGGAGGGGAGGGTGCCCATCAGATCTTCCTTCTCGTCACAGCCACGGGGGCAGGGTCGGTGGGCGTCCGCCGCCGGCGGCGGTCACTCCGCCCGCCGGGCGTCCGGCCAGGTAGGCGGTCACGTCGGGCAGCGACCCCTCGACGTCGGGCACCGCGCCGGGGCCGCGCTTGGCGCGGATGTCCTCCCGCAGCTCCCGCAGGAAGCCGTCGGGAAGGTCGGCGAAGGTGAGCCCGGTCGCCAGGTCCACCGCGTGCACCATGACCTCCCGGCTGCGCATCCAGGGGATCTCGCTCGCCGGCACGGTCCGGCCCTGCGCGGTCACCACCTCGGCCCGCCACGCCTCCTCGGGCAGTGCCGCCATGGCGGTGGCCAGGGTCGCGGCCGACTCGGTGAACCACCGGGCCAGCTCGACGGCCTTCAGCAGGGAGCCCCGCTCGATCCCGGCGGCGCGGGCCTGCGGCGAGGCGTACATCGGGGTCGGCTCGCCGGTGCGCGCCCAGCGGACCAGGTTGCCGATCGCCTCGGCGTTCGCCGCCAGGTGCGCCACGACGTGCTTGCGCGTCCAGCCGGGCAGGGCCGACGCGGCGTCGTACTCCCGCTCGGACAGACCGGCGATCGCCGACGCGCACAGGTCGGTGCCCGTCTCGACCCACGCGAGCGTGGTGGCGAGGTCGCGCGCCATCACTCGCCCTCGCCGACCACGCGGTTCTCCAGCCTGCCCAGCCCCTCGATCTCGGTCACGACGAGCTCGCCGCCGCGCAGGAAGACCGGCGGCTTGCGGGCGTGGCCGACGCCGCCCGGCGTGCCGGTCGCGATCACGTCGCCCGGGTTGAGCCGGACCATCGTCGAGACGTAGCGGACCAGGTGGACCGGGTCGAAGAGCAGGTCGCCGGTGTTGTCCGACTGCATCACCCGGCCGTCGACCTCGCATCGGACGTCGAGCGCCGGTCGCGGGCCGGTCTCGTCCGCGGTGACCAGGAACGGGCCGATCGGGGTGGTGGAGTCCCAGTTCTTGCCCTGCAGCCACTCCCGGGTGCGGAACTGCCAGTCCCGGCAGGTGACGTCGTTGAGCACGGTGAACCCCGCGATCGCGGCGATCGCCTGCTCCTCGTCGGCCCGCCGCACCGGCCGGCCGATGACCACGGCGAGCTCGGCCTCCCAGTCGAACTGGTCGGTCTCCGCCGGACGCCGGATGTCGTCCGAGGCGCCGATCAGGGTGTCGGCGAACTTGGCGAACAGCGTCGGGTACTCGGGCAGGTCGCGGCCCATCTCCTTGATGTGGTTCTGGTAGTTCAGCCCCACGCAGACGACCTTGCTCGGCCGCGGCACGACCGGGGCGAGGTCGGCTCCGGCGAGCGGGCGACGCGGGCCGTCGGCCGCCGCGGCGCCCTCCAGGCCGCCGGGCGCGGCCAGCACCGCGCCGACGTCGGCCGGGCCCACCTCGACGAGCTCGTCGCCCTCGACACGGACGGCGGCGGTGCGGTGGTCGTCCAGACGGACGGTGGCGAGCTTCATCGGCTGTTCTCCTCGGTGTGGCTGCGGTACAGGCCGAGCCTGGTGAAGATCGGGGCGTCGCTGAACTGGAACAGGTCGAGCGCGCCGGAGTCGGAGTCGGAGGCCGACGCCTCCGAGCGGATCGACAGCGGTTGCCAGGACGGCACCACGAACAGGTCGCCGCGGCTCACCCGCCACGACCGGTCGCCGACGGTGACCCGGCCGGCCCCGTCGAAGACCTGGTAGACCGACGAGCCGGTCTCCCGGTGCGGCGCGGTCTCCACGCCCGTCGTGATCCGGTGGAACTGCGCCCGGATCGTCGGGAGCACGTCGCCGGCGGTCGTCGGGTCGACGTAGCGGACCAGGGCGTGGCCGGGCTCGACCGTGCCCGCGTGCCCCTCCCGCTCCAGCGCGAGCTGGTCGGCCAGCGCGGCGTCGGTGTCGGTCCAGCGGTAGCAGAGCAACGGCGTGCCCTCGTGCCGGCGGAGCTGGGAGACCGGCGCCAGGCCGGGGTGCCCCCAGAGCCGTTCGGCGCGCGAACGGTCGGGGGTGGCGTGCTCCTCCTCGGTGAGGGTGTCCCGGCCGAAGTCGAAGAACTGCGCCTCGACGCCGTACTGGAACGGGATGTCGAGCCCGTCGATCCAGGCCATGGGCGTGTCGGCCGCGTTGTGGTGGGCGTGCCAGTGCAGGCCCGGCTGGGGGAGGAAGTCGCCGCGGCGCATCGGCACCGGGTCGCGCTCGACCACGGTCCACACCCCCTCGCCCTCGACGACGAAGCGGAAGGCGTTCTGGCTGTGCCGGTGCTCGGGCGCGTTCTCGCCCGGCATCAGGTACTGGATCGCGGCCCACAGGGTCGGCGTCGCGTACGGCTTGCCGCCCAGGCTGGGGTTGGCCAGCGCGATCGCCCGGCGCTCGCCGCCGCGGCCGACCGGGACCAGTTCACCGGCGCGGCCGGCGAGGTCGAGCAGCGTGCCCCACTCCCACCGGTGCGGCTGCGCGCTGGAGCGCGGGTGCGGCGGCATCAGGTCGCCGATCTCCGTCCACAACGGGACGAGCAGCGCCTTCTCGAAGCCTCGGTAGAGGTCCTCCAGCTCGGGGCTGAGCGAGGGCTGGTCCGGCCGGTCCACGGCGGCGATCTTGACCGGCGAGCCGCCGGCGTTCACGTGGGGCATGGCCCCGACTATCCGCGCAGGCAGCCGGGCTGGAAAAGAGGATTCTGCACAGCGGAATTCATGTGCCAGGATCGGTTCCATGGCGAAGCCCATGAAGACCCCGCCGGCCTACGCGCCCACCAGCGTCGACCATGCCCTGCGGCTCGCGCAGATCCTCCAGCTCGACGGGGTGATCACCGTCTCGGCCGCCGCCGAACGGCTCGGCGTGGCCCGCTCCACGGCCCACCGGCTGCTGACCGCGCTGGTGTACCGCGATTTCGCGGTGCAGAACGACGACCGCAGCTACCGGGTGGGCCCGGTCCTCGCGCTGGCCGAGCGCGCGCAGTCCGACGTCGGTGCGCTGCGGGCGGCGGCGCTCGGCGAGATGCGGGCGCTGGTGGACCGGATCGACGAGACGGTGAACCTCAGCATCCGCACCGGCCGCAACGTGCGCTTCATCGCCTCGGTCGAGTGCGGGCAGGCCCTGCGGGTGGGCAGCCGGGAAGGGATGGTCTTCCCGGCCCACCAGGCCACCGGCGGCCTGGTGGCGCTGGCGGCCCTCTCGGACGAGGAGCTGGCGCAGCTCTACGCCGCCGACGACCGGGGTGACCCGGCCGAGGAGCTGCCCGACCTGGTGCGGCTGCGGCGGGACCTGCGGTCCGTACGGCACAGCGGGGTCGCGCTCAACCTGGAGCGCACCGAGCGGGGTGTGGTCGCGGTGGGATGCCCGGTGAAGGGCCGCGACGGCGCGACCGGCGCGGCGCTGTCGATCTCGATGCCCAGCGTCCGCTACTCCCCGAAGGAGATCAAACCCCTCGTCACCGCGCTCACGGCCGCGGCCGACGCGATCAGCCGCGCCCTCTGAACCGCCCGCCCGCACGGCGTGTCCCGCTGCGCGGCCCGTTCACCGGAGGAGGTCGCGCCGGGTGAGCGTGCTGCCGAGCGCGGCCGCCGCCGCGCGCACCGCGGCCACGTGCCCCTCGGGCCGGAACCGGCCGGTGGGGCCGGCCACGCTGATCGCGGCGAGCGGCTCGTCGGCGCGCCCCAGCACCGGCGCGGCGACGCACACCAGCCCGACGGCCGACTCCTCCGCCTCGAACGCGACCCCGGTCTCGGTGACGCGCCGCAACTGGCCGCGCAGGATGCTCGGCGCGACGACGGTGTGCGGCGTACGCCGTTCCAGCGGCCCGGTCAGCACCTCGCGCCGCAGGTCGGGCCCGGCGTAGGCGAGCAACGCCTTGCCGATCGCGGTGCAGTGGAGCGGCATCCGGCCGCCGGTGCGCGAGGGCGCCCTGGCCTGGCGGTGGCCGCCGATCTTGGCGACGTAGACGACGTCGTGCCCCTCGCGCACGCCGAGGTGCACGGTCTCGTGGGTGCGCTCGTAGAGGTCCTGGAGGAACGGCATCGCCAGTTCGAGCAGGCTGCGTTCGAGCGAGGCGAGCATGCCGAGCTCGAACAGGCCGCGGCTGAGCCGATAGCCGCCGTCGGCGCGGTCGAGCAGGCGGTTGGCGACCAGATCGCCCGACAGCCGGTGGACGGTCGCCTTGTGCAGGCCGGTACGCCGCACCAGCTCGGCGAGGCTGACGACCCGGTCGTCGGGCCGGAAGGCGCGCAGGATCGTCACCGCCTTGCCCAGCACGGTGTCGAGGTCGGCCCGGTCGGTCACCCGCACAGCGTATCGCTGAACGAGACGATGTGCTGGTTGGAGCGGCATCCTGCCTGCACAGTGGGGGGATGAACGAAACCAACGGGCCCGCCGCCGCGAGCCCGTCCGACATCGCCGCCGCGGTCGAGCGGCTGGCCGGCGCCGCCGCGTCCGGCGTGCCGTGCGCCCCCGTGCGGGATCTGATCGGCCGCGACGACCTGGCCGCCGCGTACGCCGTCCAGGCCGCGCTGGCCGCCGCCCGCCTGGCCGGCGGCGCGCGGGTCACCGGGCGCAAGATCGGCCTGACGTCGGAGGCGGTGCAACGCCAGCTCGGCGTCGACCAGCCCGACCTGGGCGTGCTGTTCGAGGACATGGCCTACGCCGACGGCGACGCGATCCCGGTCGGCCGGATCCTCCAGCCGCGGGCCGAGGCGGAGATCGCGTTCGTGCTCGGCGCCGACCTGGACGAAGGCCCGCTCGACGCCCCCCAGGTCCGCGCCGCGATCGAGTACGCCGTCGCCGCGCTGGAGATCTGCGGCAGCCGGATCGCCGGGTGGGACATCTCCTTCGGCGACACGGTCGCCGACAACGCCTCCGCGGGCGCCTACGTCCTCGGGACGGAACGCCGCACCCTCGGCGAGTTCGACCCGGTGGACGTCGTGATGTCGATGAGCATCGGCGGCGCGGAGGTCTCCACCGGCACCGGCGCGGCCTGCCTGGGCGACCCGATCGAGGCGGTCGTGTGGCTGGCCCGCATGGCTCGCGACCTCGGCGAGCCGCTGCGCGCGGGCCAGGTCGTCCTGTCCGGCGCGCTCGGCCCGATGCGGCCGGTCGCCGCCGGCGACATCGTCACCGCCACCCTGTCCGGCCTCGGCACGGTGACGGTCCGCTTCACCGAAGGAGCAGCAGCATGAGCAGGACGAAGGTCGCGATCATCGGCTCGGGCAACATCGGCACCGACCTGATGATCAAGGTGTTGCGCGGGGCGGGTCATCTGGAGATGGGCGCCATGGTCGGCATCGACCCCGCCTCCGACGGTCTGGCCCGCGCCGCCCGGATGGGCGTCCCGACGACGGCCGAGGGCGTCGACGGGCTGATCGCGCTGCCGGGCTTCGACGAGATCGGGATCGTCTTCGACGCCACCTCGGCCAAGGCGCACGAGGTGAACGCCGCCAAGCTGCTCCCGCTCGGCAAGCGGCTGATCGACCTGACCCCGGCGGCGATCGGCCCCTACGTCGTCCCCGCCGTCAACCTCGACGAGCACCTCGACGCGCCCGACGTGAACATGGTCACCTGCGGCGGCCAGGCCACGATCCCGATCGTCGCCGCCGTCAGCCGGGTGGCGCCCGTCGAGTACGCCGAGATCGTCGCCTCCATCGCCTCGAAGTCGGCCGGGCCGGGCACCCGGGCCAACATCGACGAGTTCACCGAGACCACCTCGGCCGCCATCGAGCAGATCGGCGGGGCGCGCCGCGGCAAGGCGATCATCATCCTCAACCCCGCCGACCCGCCGCTGATCATGCGGGACACCGTCCTGTGCCTCGTCGCGGCGCCCGATCCGGCCACGCATGAGGAGATCCGCCAGTCGGTCGAGAAGATGGTCGCCGACGTCGCCGCCTACGTCCCCGGCTACCGGCTCAAGCAGCAGGTGCAGATCACCGAGGTGCCCGCCGACCAGCCGGTGGAGACGCTCCTGGCCGCCGGCGCGACGCGGCCCACCCACCAGGTGTCGGTGTTCCTCGAGGTCGAGGGCGCCGCGCACTATCTCCCGGCCTACGCCGGCAACCTCGACATCATGACCTCCGCCGGCCTGCGGGTCGCGGAACGCATCGCCGCACGGAAGGCGGGCCTTCGATGAGCACCCCGATCTTCGTCCAGGACGTCACCCTGCGCGACGGCATGCACGCCGTCCGCCACCGCATCGGCCTGGAGGACGTCAAGCGCATCGTCACGGCGCTGGACCGGGCCGGCGTCGACGCGATCGAGGTCGCGCACGGCGACGGCCCGGCCGGCGGCTCGCTCAACTACGGCCCCGGCTCGCACACGGACTGGGCGTGGATCGAGGCGGCGGCGTCGGTGCTGCAGAACGCCCGCCTGACCACGCTGCTGCTGCCGGGCGTCGGCACCGTCCACGAGCTGAGGCGCGCCTACGAGCTCGGCGTGCGGTCCGTCCGGGTCGCCACGCACTGCACCGAGGCCGACATCTCCGCCCAGCACATCGCCGCGGCCCGTGAGATCGGCATGGACGTGTCCGGGTTCCTGATGCTCTCCCACATGGCCCCGCCCGAGGAGCTGGCCCGGCAGGCCAAGCTCATGGAGTCCTACGGCGCGCACTGCGTCTACGTCACCGACTCCGGCGGCCGGCTCACCATGAACGACGTGGCCGCGCGGGTCCGCGCGTACCGCGACGTGCTCGACGCCGGGACCGAGATCGGCATCCACGCCCACGAGAACCTCTCGCTGTCGGTCGCCAACTCCGTCGTCGCGGTCGAGAACGGCGTCTACCGGGTCGACGCGTCGCTGGCCGGTCACGGCGCGGGCGCGGGCAACTGCCCCCTGGAGGCGTTCGTCGCGGTCGCCGACCTGTCGGGCTTCGAGCACCGGTGCGACCTGTTCCAGCTCCAGGACGCCGCGGACGACATCGTCCGCCCGCTGCAGGACCGTCCGGTGCGGGTCGACCGGGAGACGCTCACCCTGGGGTACGCCGGCGTCTACTCGTCGTTCCTGCGGCACGCGGAGGCCGCCGCCGCGCGGTACGGCGTCGACGTGCGCGGCATCCTGATGGAGTGCGGCCGCCGCCGGCTGGTCGGCGGTCAGGAGGACATGATCGTCGACATCGCCCTCACGCTCGCCGCCGGGCGCGAGCAGCAGCCCGCCTGACCGTCAGCCGCCGGGCACCCCCCGGCGGCCGGCGATGAGCGACTCGCCGATCCCCGTCAGGGCGTCGGCGAGCTGCTCCATGAACTCCTGGATCGGTTTGCCGTCCCCGGACTGGAGCGAGACGAAGGCGCCGTCGAATCCGGCCATGCCGAAGTGGGCGAGGGCGTCCGCGACCGCCTCCGCGGCCTCCTCGCCCGCGCCGGCGAACGACGAGCGGATCATGTGCCGCATGAGGTCGCGGCCCTCGCCGCGGACGTCGATGACGGTCCGCATCGCCTCCGGGGCCTCGGCGGCCTCGTTGCTCATCACCAGCACCAGCAGCAGGCGGAGGAACTCCTCGCGGTGCACGAAGACCTCGCCGGTGCGGCGCAGGTACCAGCCCAGGCGTTCGCGGGGGTGCCGCCCGCCGGCGGGTCGCGGTGGGCCTCGCGCATGGCCTCGAAGAAGCCCCGCGCCCCCTGGGCCATGACGGCCGACAGCAGCCCCGCCTTGGACTCGAAGTGGTGGTAGAAGGCGCTCTTGGGCAGGCCCGTCTCCTTCACGAGCGTCGAGATCGACGTCCCGGCGTAGCCGCGCACGGACATCACCCGGGCGGCCGCGTCGAGGATCTCCTGCCGGGACCGGCGGCCGCGGCTGTTTCCGGTGTGCGCCTCCCGCGCCGACTTCTCCACCAGCCGAATTCTAGGGACCCCGGAACAGCGGCCCGTCCGGCGGTCCGGATAACCGGTTCGTGAACAGGTCTTGACACGTCGCCGCAGGTCGTTGTTAGTCTCCCCACAATTGGACCGAACGTTTGGTCCAAAAGTGCCGCATCGGATCCCCTGCGGCCGAGAACGGAGTCAGCGCATGACCGACAGCTACGACGCGGACGTCGCGATCGTCGGGTACGGCCCGACCGGCGTGATCGCCGCGCTCACCCTCGCCAGGTACGGCGTGTCCGCCGTCGCCCTGGAACGGGACACGGACATCTACCCCCGGGCACGGGCCGTGACCGTCAACGACTGGACGATGCGGATCTTCCAGGACCTGGGCATCGACGAGCGGATCGAGAAGAAGATCGACCCCCAGCGGGCCCTGCGCTGGGTCACCTACGGTGGCCAGGAGATCATGCGGATCGAGCATCCGCCCTCGACGCTGGGCCGCAAGGCGCGCTTCTACAACATCTACCAGCCGACGATGGAGGCCGAGCTGCGCGCGGCCGCGCAGGAGCACGGCGACCGCATCACCGTCCACTACGGCGCCGACGTCACGGGGATCGCCCAGGACGCCGACGGCGTCACCGTCATCTCCACGGACACCGCCACCGGCCAGGCGCGCACGACCCGCGCCCGGTACGCGATCGCCGCCGACGGCGGGACCAGCACGATCCGCGGCGAGGTGGGCTGCCGCCTGCTGGGCGACACCAACGACGTCACCTGGGTGGTCATCGACTGCCGCGTCAAGCGCTGGTGGCCCGACCGGGACTTCCTGACGTTCTGGTCGGACAAGGAGCGGCCGGTCGTCGACATCGCGCTGTCCGCCGGCAACCACCGGTGGGAGATCCCGCTCAAGCCGGAGGAGTCCCCCGCGGACTACCCGACCAGCGCCGAGGTCTGGCCGCTGCTGAAGGCGCTGGGCGTCACCGAGCAGGACGTCGAGATCCACCGGCACGCCTTCTACAAGCACCACGTCCGGATGTGCGACACCTGGCGCCAGGGCCGGGTGTTCCTGGCCGGGGACGCGGCCCACCTCATGCCGCCGTGGGCCGGCGCCGGGATGCAGTCCGGCATGCGCGACGCCCACAACCTGGGCTGGAAGCTCGCCCGCGTGCTCAAGGGCGAGCTGCCCGAGAGCTGGCTGGACACCTACGAAGCCGAGCGGCGTCCGAACACCGCCTTCTACACCGGGCTCGCCGTCCAGCTCGGACGGGTCATCAAGCAGGAACTGTCCGAGGAGGAGCAGGCCGCGATGAACGCCGTCCCCCAGGACACGGTCACCCCGTACGAGCCGCCGCTCACCGCCCCGCCCGTGCTCGAAGGCGGCTGGATCAGGGGGCCGCTGGGCGATGCCAGCATCGTCGGCCGGATGGTCCCGCAGCCGGTCACCGGCGACGCCACGGGCCGGATGGCCCGCCTGGACGACCTGCTCGGCGACGGCTTCGTGCTGCTCGGCGACGACGTCGACCCGGCGACCCTGCTGACGGCGGAGGAGAGGGCCGGCTGGGACGCGCTCGGCGCCCGCTACCTCGCCGTCCGGCCGAAGACGGCCTACACGCAGGGGCCGGAGGAGCTGGTCGACCTCGACGAGATCCTGCTGCCCTGGCTGCGCAGGTACGGCGCCCGCGCCGTGGCGGTCCGTCCCGACAAGTTCGTCGCCGCGGCCGACGTCAGCGGCCTGGCCGTGCCCGCCTGAATCGGTTACCTGAGAGGAGAAGAGAGATGTCCGGAGTCAAGGAGCTCGGTTACGTCGTCTACGAGGTCAGCGACCTCGCCGACTGGGAGCACTTCGCCGTCGAGCTGCTGGGGATGCGCTTCGGCGAGAAGACCGACGGCGGCTTCACCCTGCGCACCGACGAGAAGGCACACCGCTGGATCGTCACCGGCGGCCCCGCCGACGACCTGGTGGCCACCGGCTACGAGGTCTCGGACGCCGCCGCCCTGGACGCCCTGGTGGACAAGGTCCGCGCGGCCGGCGTCGAGGTCACCCAGGGCGACGACGCCCTCGCCGCCGCCCGCAAGGTGGAGCGGGTCTTCGTCACCGCCGATCCCATGGGCAACCGGGTCGAGCTGGTCACCGGCCTGGCCGACGCCGCCACGCCGTTCGAGTCGCCGAAGCTGCTCGGCGGGTTCGTGACGGGCGCCGGGGGCGCGGGCCACCAGGTGCTGCTGGCGCACGGCGTCTCGCGGGAGGAGTACCTGCACTTCTACATCGACCTGCTCGGCTTCAAGGTCAGCGACGTCATCGTCGAGGAGCTGGCCCCCGGCGTGGTCGCCGACCTGATCTTCCTGCACTGCAACGGCCGCCACCACACCGTGGCCTTCGGCGACCTGCCCTCGCCCAAGAAGACCCATCACTTCATGGTCGAGGTGACCGACATCCGCGACGTGGGCCTGGCCTACGACCGGTGCATGGACGCCAGGCAGCCGTTCGAGATGACGCTCGGCATGCATCCGAACGACCACATGTTCAGCTTCTACGTCCACACCCCCTCGGGCTTCAGCGTCGAGTACGGCTGGGGCGGACTGATCATCGACGACGCGACGTGGGAGGTGAAGACGCTCGACAAGCTGCACAGCTGGGGCCACCGCCCCCCGGGCGTCGTCGCCGGACTGCTGGCCGCCGCGCCCGAGCCGAACGGGGAGGACCACTGATGGCACTCGACGCCAAGGACATCGCGCGCACCGTTCAGACCAAGGACTGGAAGCTGCGCTACTACGAGGCGGGCTCCGGCCATCCGGTCGTGCTGCTGCACGGCAGCGGGCCGGGCGCCACGGGATGGAGCAACTTCGCCGGCAACATCGAGGCGCTGGCCGAGCACTTCCACGTCTACGCCGTCGACATGCCCGGCTGGGGCGAGTCGGACCCGGCGACCGTCGACCGGCTCGACCACGTGGAGGCGGCGATCCAGTTCCTGGACGCCCTCGGCATCGAGCAGGCCGCGTTCGTCGGCAACTCGATGGGCGGGCAGACCTCGCTGCGGCTGGCCACCGAGCACCCCGGCCGGATCTCGCACCTGATCACCATGGGGCCGCCGGTCGGCCGGATCCCCACGCTGTTCGGCGCCGGCGACGGGCCGTCCGAGGGGCTGAAGGTGCTGATCGAGGCCTACCGGGACGCGAGCCCGGAGAACATGCGCCGACTCGTCGAGATCATGGTCTACGACAAGGCGCGGTTCGCCACCCCCGAGCTGTGCCAGGCCCGTTCGGACGCCGCGCTCGCCCGCCCCGACCACCTGCGCAACTACGTGGACGGCCTGCCGAAGGGCGCCCCGCTGCCCAAGTGGGTGAAGCCGGAGTCGCTGCCGGGGATCCAGGTGCCGACCCTGCTGATCCACGGCCGCGACGACCGTGTCGTGTCGTTCGAGACCTCCCTGTACCTGCTGGCCAACATCCCGGACAGCCGGCTGGTGCTGCTCAACCGCTGCGGGCACTGGGCGATGATCGAGCACGCCGACGAGTTCAACCGGCTGGTCGCCGACTTCATCGCGAACAACTGACCCCCGGGGCGCGGGCCGCTACTTGCCCGCGCCCAGGGTGAGGCCGGCGATGATGCGGCGGGCCAGCACGAGGTAGAGCGCCAGCATGGGCAGCACGACGATCGCGACGCCCGCGATCAGCCCGCCGTACTCCGACTGGTAGGTGGCCGCGCCGTAGAAGGTGAACAGGGCGCGGGCCAGGGTGAAGCCGTCGTTCTGCTGGATGAACACGATGGCCAGCAGGGTCTCGTTCCACAGGCCGATGGCGTTGAGTATCAGCGCGGTGACCAGGCCGCCGCGGGCCAGCGGCAGCGTGATCGAGACGAACGTGCGCAGCGGCGACGCGCCGTCGAGGGCCGCCGCCTCCTCCTTCTCCTCGGGCAGGGTGCGGAAGAAGCCGGTCAGCAGGAACACCGTGAACGGCACCGACAGGGCCACGTAGAGCAGGTACAGGCCGAACAGGCTGTCGGTCAGCCCGAGGTCGGCCAGGCCGACGAAGAGCGGGATGATCACGGTCTGCACCGGGACGCCCATGCCGAGCGCGAGGAACCCGGTCAGCGGCCCCGAGCCGCGCACGCCGAACCGGCTGAGCGCGTAGGCGGCGGGCGCGGAGACCACCACGATCGACATCGAGGCCGCCGCCACCAGCACGACCGTGACCAGGAAGGCGTGCCCGAACTCGGCCTGGTTCCAGGCGTAGAGGTAGTTGCGGAACGGGTTCCCCCGCGCGAACCAGGTACGCGGCAGGCCGAACGGGTCGCGGAAGATCTCCAGCGGGGTCTTGAACGACGCCGCGACCAGCCAGTACAGCAGCAGCACGTTGAGCCCGGTGAACAGCCAGACGGCCGTCCTGCCGACGGTCCTGAGCATCAGAACTCGAGCCTTTCCCTGCGCATCACCCTGCGCAGCGCGGTCACCAGCACCGTCACCAGGACGATCATCACGACCGCGCAGGCGCAGGCGGCGCCGTACTCCGGCGTGCCCCGGGTGCCGAAGGAGCGGTCGTAGACGTAGACGGCCAGCGTCCAGGTCCTGCTGGGCGGCGAGTAGGTGCCGGGGCCGGCGAGCACGAACACCATCTCGAAGATCTTCACCGCGCCGATCGTCCAGAGCACGCCGGCGATGCCCACCACGTCCCAGGTCAGCGGCAGGGTGACGGCGCGGAACTGCTGCCAGGGGGAGGCCCCGCACAGTTCGGCGTCCTCGTACAGGTAGGGCGGGATGCGGTCCACGGCGGCCATCATGATGGTGATGTAGAAGCCCGCGCTCGCCCACACCAGCGCCCCCATCACCACCCAGGTGACGTTCTCCGGCCGCAGGAACCGGGCCGCGGGCAGGCCGAACGACTCCAGCAGGAAGTTGGCCAGCCCCTGCCGCCCCGGGTGGTACGTGAACACGAACCCGAAGAACATGCCCAGCGCGACCGGCGCGACGATGTTGGGGAAGAACAGGATCGCCCGGATCGTCTTCGAGGCCCGCATGCCGCGCAGCACCATCGTGAACAGGAACGCGAACACGAACGTGCCGGCCCCGCCGGCCACGATGTAACCGAGCGTGTTGACGAAGGCGTCGCGGAACGACTCGCTGCCCAGCAGCCTGCCGTACTGCTCCAGGCCGACGAAGGTGACCGGGCCCGCACCCGACCAGCGGGTGAAGCCGAGCACGACGGTCACCACGGCCGGGCCGACGAGGAAGACGACGTAGAGCGCGATGGCGGGCAGCGTGAACGGCCAGAACAGCCGCCGCCGGTGGCGCAGATGGGGGGTGACGGCGGCGGGCAGGGCGCGCCTGCCCGCGGCCAGGGTCTGTGCCATCAGCCCTGTGTCCTCCAGAACGCGGCGGTCGCCGTGGCCAGCTCGTCCACGAACGCGGCGGGCGTCAGCCTGCCCTTGAGCAGGGCGTCGTCGGCCGGGTAGAACACCTGCTCGGCGAACTTGCCGCCGGCGACGCCGTCCAGCCCGTCCATGAACAGGGTGTGCTTCTTCGCCGGGTCCTCCAGGGCGGCCTTGAGGTCGGCGAGGTCGGACGGGACCGGCAGGTCGGTCCGCGGGGTGAGGCTGTCGGCGACCGCGGGCAGCCCGGCGAGCAGGTCGCGGGTGAGGAAGTAGGCGATGAACGCCTTGGCCGCCTCGGGATGCCTGGCCTTGGCGGTGACGCCGAACGCCACCTGCTGCACCTCGATGACATCGTGGGTGGCGCCGTCCGGCATCGGGAACTGGAAGGAGCCGTAGTCGATGTCCCGGCCGCCGCCCTGCTTGGCCAGGTACTCGCGGGTCTCGGTCGGCCCCCAGCTGCCCATGAACAGGTAGGAGGCGTCGCCGTCGGCCCAGCGCTGCTGGATCTGCGGGAACTTGCCGGCGTCCCAGCCGTCGACCAGGTGGCCGGCGATCCTGGCGGTGTGCTCGGCGGCCCGCAGGAAGCCCGGATCGCTCTTCCAGAGCTGCCCGGTGCGGTCCTGGGCGGCTTCGGCCAGCCCGCCGGGGCCGACGTACCGGGCGGCGAGCTGGTCGAAGTACCAGGCGGCGTAGTAGCCGATGTCGCCGTCGAGCGCGACGGACCGGCCGCCGAACAGCGCGTACAGGTCGTCCATGCTCCTGGGCGGCCTGAGGTCCGGGAGCTTCTTGCGGTCGTACCACCAGGCGTTGCCCATGACGATGTACGGCACCGCGAACGGCCTGCCCGCCGCGTCCCTGATCGCCGGGCTGTCCCGGTAGACGGCGGGCAGCACGTCGCGGACCACGCCGTCGCCGGTCCGCATCGCCAGCACGTCGTCGAGGGGACGGGTGCCGCCGGCCGCGGTGATCGCCGTCCTGATGTTGGTGAGGTCCTGGTCGAACAGGTCCGGAACGGTCTCGGTGTTGAGCGCGGGCAGCAGGTTCTGCCGCAGGTAGGCGCGGCCCAGCCACTGGACGGTGACCTTGACGCCGGTCTTCCTGGTGAAGCAGTCGGCGGCGAACCGCAGGACCTTGCCCTGCGGCTCGTCCTTGGTCCACATCGACCAGTAGGTCAGCTCCTTGTCCGTGACCGGCCTGGTGCCGGGCTCCGGGCAGGCGGTGCTGAAGTACGCGGCCGCGGTGGGCAGCGAGAACTCCTCCCCGGCGGGGGCGGCCGGGCCGCCGCAGGCGGTCAACGCCAGCGCGAGGAGCGCGATGGACGTCCTTCTCATCTGTGCTCCTGGAAGACTTCCAGCTCGGCGAGCTGCATGTGGTAGGGGGCGGTGCGCTGGGCGGTCCCCACGACCCTGACGTGCCGGGCCGTGACGGGCGCGAAGGGGAAGGTCTGCGCCGACGCGTCCGGCCGCGGGTGGCCGGTCCTGGCGGCGACCGTCGTCCAGGTGGAGCCGTCGGCCGAGACCTGGATCGTGAAGTCCACGGGGAAGCCGTCGCCGGTGTTCTCGCCGTCCGACCTGGCGTAGAGGTCCACCCGGGAGATCCTGCTCGGGCCGCCGAGGTCGACGGCCGCCCATTCGGTACGGCCGGCCACGCCCGGCTGGCTGCTCCAGCCCATCGAGTACCAGAGCGCCGAGCGGGAGCCGTCGGTGAGGTCGGCCCGCAGCCACCCCTCGTCGAGGTACTCGACCGAGCTGGACGCGGTCACCGGGCGGCCCGCCGCGAGGTTGCCGCCGGCGACCTCGATCTCGGCCAGTTGCATGTGGTAGTGGCCGAGCTGGTCGGTGCCGAGGTTCGTGCCGGTCACCCTGACGTGGCGGACGTCGGCGGTCGCGAAGGGGAACGACTGCGCCCCCGCGCCGGGCCTGGGGAAGCCGGTCCTGGTGGCGACCGTCGTCCAGGACGACCCGTCGGCCGAGACCTGGACCGTGAAGTCCACCGGGAAGCCGAGGCCGGTGTTCGCGCCGTCGGAGCGGGGATAGAGGTCCACCCTGCTCAGCGGCCTGACGCCGCCGAGATCGAGTTGCAGCCATTCGGTATGGTTCGTCCCCATGTTCGCGGCCGAGCTGCTCCAGCCGACGCCGGTACGGGTGCCGTCCACGGCGGCGGCGGTGGTCCAGCCGTCGCCCTCGTAGGAGCTGGACGCCGTGACGGTGCGGCCCTCGGCCGGGTCGGTCTCCGGGTTGACCCGTACGTTGTCGAAGCGGGCGCTCGCGCCGCCGGTCACCAGGGCCAGCCCGCCCACCGGGTAGGCGTCGTCGGCGACGGTGAGGACCTTCCTTGCCCCGGCGAACACGGTGAGGGTCCCGCCGCGGGCGGCCACCCGCAGCCTGGTCCACTGGCCGGGGACGTACCCCGGCACGGCGGCGGAGCCGAGCTGGACGCCGCTGCGGTAGACGAACACCTGGCCGTTGTCGCGCAGCGCGACCAGGTAGCCGGTGTCCATGTCGGTGGCGTTGAGGTTGCGGACCATGAGGCCGGCCCAGTTGGTGCTGCCGCCGCTCGGGTTCACCCCCGTGATCCGCACGTCCGCGCCGGCCACCACGTCACGGTAGGCGCGGCCCTCCAGGGCGGCGGTGACGCCCCAGTTGGCGGAGGCGTCGGACTGGACGTACTCCCCACCCGTCACCGACCAGGCGCCCGCGCTGTGCCGCCAGCTCGTCTCGCCCGTGCTGAAGTCGTCGGCGTAGGGGAAGCGCAGGTCGGGGCCCGGCGCGACGAGCGCGTCGAGGATCTGCCGGTGCCGGTTGTCGACCTCGGCGCCGCTCTGCTCGTAGGAGATCGAGTTGGTGACCAGGGTGTTGGCGATGGCCCGCGCGGTGACCGGCTTGGTCCTGGCCAGCAGGTTCAGCAGCTCCACGTCCTCCAGGCCGTCGAGCTGTGCCTCGCTGCGCACGCTGTCGTAGATGTCGTAGGCCGCCTTGTTGGGCCTGACCAGCCAGTTGTCGCCGGTCTGCCAGTCGTCGAAGGTGTCGGAGGGCCGGTTGAGGTCGCTGAAGTCCCACCAGAAGTTCCAGCCCCAGTGCAGGTAGCCGGTCCCGCCGATCTTCCAGGTGAGCCAGGGGGTGAGCCGGGTGGAGGCCAGGCGGTAGGAGATGAAGCGGTTCATCCGCCTGTCCTGCGGGACGATGCAGTTGTAGAGCCACAGGTCCGCGCCGCTCAGGCGACGGCGCTGGTAGTAGGCGACGTTCCCGTCGTACAGGCCGGTGTACGGCGTCGCGGTCGTGAGGTCCTCCTCCATCGCGGGCAGCACGGCCAGATGGGCCTCGTTGGTCAGCGGGCGGGGGAAGTACTGGCGGTACCTGGCGTAGAGCCACTTGGCCGCCCTGACCTGGTTGGCGGTGGACGGCTCGTCCAGCGCGCTCATGTAGAACAGGTCCGTCCAGCCCTTGGCGTCCAGGTGGGCCTTGAGGGCGGGGAGGAGCTGGGTGAGGTAGGCGTTGGTCTCGGCCGTGTCGGGGTCGGCCAGGACCCGCTGGACGACACCGCCCACCTTCTTGATCATGTCCAGCTTGACGACGTCGCCCGGCAGGCCCTCCAGCAGGTGGGGGGTGTAGATGTACTGCATCGCCCCCGCGTCGGCGAAGGTCTGCACGAACCTGTCGAACGTCGTCCAGCCGAAGGTGTACGTGCCCGCGGCGTCCACGGTCGTGTCGGGGATGAGCAGGGCCTGGAAATCGGCGAAGATCACGTTGTTGCGGTGCCTGGCGTGGTTGGCCGCGATGTTCTGGATGACCCGCCACCAGCCGGCGTCGTACATCTGCACGCCGTACTGGGCGGGAATGGCCCTGATCGTGCCGTTGTAGTCCCAGCCCGCCGAGGTGAACCAGTTGTTCATCTTGAACGTCGACCGGTCGGCGGGCGGGATCGTGATGTCGTAGACCGTGACGGTGACGTCGAGTGTGACGTCGCCGCCGTCGCTCCTGACGGTGGCGGTGCCCGCGTACGTGCCGGGCGGCTGTGCGGCGGGCACCCGCACGCTGTAGTGGTAGGGCAGCGTGACGTTCGCCGCCACCGACTGCGGGGTGTTCTCCACCAGCGCGTCGTAGTAGGCGGTGCCGCCGTCCGGCGGGTTCTGGTAGACGCCGATCTTGGAGACGTGCGGGTGGTTGTACTCGCGCCTGACGGTGACGGCGGAGGCCGGGATCACCGCGCCGCCCGGACCGTTCAGCGCGCCGGCCGTGACCTGCACGCCGGTGGCGGAGGCGGACGGCCTGACCAGGATCTGGGCGGCCTCGCTCTCGCCGCGGGCCGCCCGCAGCGCGATCGAGGCCGGGGCGCCGGACGGACGGGTGGTCGAGGAGAACGCGCGGTCGGCGGCGCTCTGCACCCAGACCGACAGAGCGGCCGCCCGGGCGGGCACGGCCACGAACAAGGAAGCGAAGAGGACGGATAACGCGACGAGCGGGACGGGTTTGACGGCCATTGGACGGCTCCTCACTGAGGTCCCCGAAACCTGGCGGTAAAACGTTTCAAAATCCGCTGACTGGACGATAGATGTGCGCATAGATGTCGTCAATGCCTCGTATTCGATCTGTTGCACGCAAATTTCAGGGCATTGACAAGGAACCCTGCGATCCCTACCGTTCGCCGCAGATCGCCTTAAAACGTTCTGCGCGAAGGGGCCATGTCCGGATGAAGCTCACCATCGCCGATGCCGGGCCCGTCAGCCCGCTGCCCATCCTGCGGCCTCCCGCCGTGGCGATCACCGACTTCGGGCACCCGCCCTCGCTGCTCCCGTACGGCAAGCGCGACTCCTACGGCCGGGACCCCGCCGAGCGGGAGGTGCCCTCCGTCACGCTGGAGAACGAGCACCTGCGGGCGGTGTTCCTGCCCGGCCTCGGCGGGCGGCTGTGGTCGCTGGTCGACCTCGCCACCGGCCGGGAGCTGCTGCACCGCAACCCGGTGATCCAGCCGGCCAACCTCGCACTGCGGGACGCGTGGTTCGCCGGCGGCGTGGAGTGGAACCTCGGCACCACCGGGCACTGGCCGTTGACCTGCGATCCGCTGCACGCGGCGTGGGTGGCGGCGCCGTACCCCGTCCTGCGGCTGTACGAATACGAACGGATGCGCGGCCTGGTGGTCCAGATCGACGCGAGCCTGCCGCCCGGCTCGCCGGCGCTGGTCGTGTCCGTCACCATCCGCAATCCGCGCCCGGAGAGCGTGCCGGTCTACTGGTGGTCCAACATCGCCGTCCCGCAGACGCCGCGCACCCGCGTCCTGGCCCCCGCCGACCGGGCCGAGCACTTCGGCTACGCCCAGCGGCTGACCACCGTGCCGTACCCGGGCGAACCCGACGCCGGCTACCCGGGACGCTGGCGTTCGGTCGCCGACTACTTCTTCCACATCACGTCGGACGTCCCCTGGATCGCCGCCGTCGACGACGACGGTTACGGCCTGCTGCACACCTCGACGTCCCGGCTGAAGGGGCGCAAGCTGTTCGGCTGGGGCGTTTCCCCCGGCGGGACCCACTGGCAGAGCTGGCTCTCGGGCGGCGGGGCGCCGTACCTGGAGATCCAGGCCGGCCTGGCCCGTACCCAGCTGGAGCACCTCCCGCTCCCCGGCGGGACCGCCTGGACCTGGACCGAGACCTACAGCCCCCTCACCCTGCGCCGCCCGCACGCCCCCTACGACGACGCGCGCGCGGCGGTCGACGTGATCGCCAGGACGCTCCCGCGGGAATCGGCGCAGCTCGGGCCGTGGACCGACCACCCCGTCACCGAGGTGATCCACCGGGGCTCAGGATGGGGCGCGCTGGAACGCAGGGCGGGCGGCCTGCCGGAGTCGACGGCCACCCCGTTCGCCGACGACACCCTCGGGCCGGAACAGAAGCCGTGGCTGACCCTCCTGGAGAAGGGGGAGCTGCCGGGCGAGGAGGCGGTGTGCGTCGTCGGCCCCCGCTGGCTGAAGCTGCTCCGCCCGGCCCGCGACTGGCCCGGCCGCTATCACCTGGGCCTGAACCTGTGGGCCGCCGGCGACCGGACGGGAGCGCTCGACGCCTGGCGCCAGGCCCTGGCCGGACGGCGTCACCCCCTGCTGCTGCGGGCGCTGGCCGAGGCCCACCGGATCGACGGCGACGACGCCGCCGCGGCCGTCCTCCTGCTGGAGGCGCACGCCCTGGCGCCCGACGTGCGCCCGCTCACCGTCGAGACGCTCGCCGCCCTGGTCGCCGCCGGCCGCCCGGCGCGGGCCCTCGACCTCGTCGACCGCCTCCTGCCCGGCGACCGCGCGCACGGCCGCGTCCGCCTGCTGGAGGCCCAGGCCGCCGTGGCCGCCGGCGACCGCGTACGCGCCGGACGCATCCTGGCGGCCGGCCTGACCGTCCCGGACCTGCGCGAAGGCGAGGACGCCCTGCACGACCTGTGGTTCGCCCACCACGGCCCCGATCACCCCCTCCCGCCCGCGTACGACTTCCGCATGGACTGATCCCGCCGATCATCCCGGCCCCGGGCGGTCGCGCTGCCGCTGGAACAGGCCGAAGCGCGGGCCGCGATGTGGCGGAGCGCCCGCCCGCCGGCCCGCGCGGCCCGAACGTCAGCAGCCCCAGCTGTCGTGATAGACGCCGTAGACGTTCAGGTAGTAGCCGAGTTCCACCTGCTTCCCCGCCGGGACACAGAAATGCTGGTTGTCGGAGGACCTCCGGTAGGTGACCCAGATCTTTTCGCTGGTCTCCTTGCAGTTGCGGTAGTACTCCGTCGAGCCCTTGGTGTAGTGGCCGCACGTGTCGTCCTGCGCGACGGCCGGCGAGGCGAGGACGGCGAGGTCGAGGCCGAGGCCGAGGGCGAGCGCGAAACCGAGGGCGGCAGTCTTCGTCTGAGCACGCATGTTGCTTCCTGTTCTGTGGAGGACCTCAGGTCCGGATGACCGTCAGTCGTGTCGGGGAGCCGCCGAGGTGTGTGGCCGGCACCGCCTTGAGAATCAGCAAAGCCACGTGGTGCTGGTGTCCAACAGGGCTGCGGACGACCTGGGCCGGACGCGTCCAGGCGCGGACAGAAGATCAGTCGGCCTCCGCGGAGCCGTGGCGCTGACCGGGCCTCGAAGCCAAGGCCCGGTCACCCACTCAGTCGCCCTGTTCGCGGGAGGAGGAAGCGTTCGGATGTGGCCGCGTCGAGGCGAGCGTGACCGGCTTGTCCGGCATGCGTACCCGCAGATCGCGGTCCGGCGCGCGCCGGGCGGGCGCCGGGGCGCCACCGGGCATCGCGCCCGTGGTGAAGTCCCACCAAACGCCCGGCACCTCGTGGGCGACGAGGGTGCCGGCCGTGGCCGTGCCGCCGTCGTAGCCGAGGGTGTAGATCAGGCGCTGGTCGTCGTCGGTGATGAACGCCGTCACCGGCCACGACTGCCCCGGCGCGCCGCCCGCCAGGTGGGTGGCGCCGCCCCGGTAGCTGCGCAGGCTGCGCACCGAGTCGTCGTCGGTGTACTCGTAGGCCAGCGCGGTGCCCTTCTGGCTGAGGAACAGCGCCTTGCCGTGACCGTTGACGTCCTCGGGGACCAGGCAGTTGCCCGCGCCCGGCGTGGCGCCGCCGATCCTGGCGACCATCAGGCACGAGGTCTGGGACGGATGCGCGGTGAACCGCAGGGCCACCACCTGCCCGTCGCCGGAGATGATCGGGTCGCCGACGTCGGTGCCCGGGAAGATCTCCGTCGTGCCGCCGGCGGCGGCGTCGTACAGCCAGGTGCGGTATTTCTGGACGGTGGCGTCGTAGGTGGACCAGGTCACCCGGTTGCCGTCGCCGGACAGGATGCCCTCGCCCGTCGAGGTCGGGCAGTCGCCGTCGGTCTGGGAGTCGCACGAGGTCAGCTTCCGCGCCGCGCCGCCCTTGACCTGCCGGTAGAGGTTCCACCGGGAGGAGCCCGAGTGCACGTCGAGCTTCTTCCAGTAGACGACCGCGTGCCCGTCGTCGCTGACGGCGGAGACGTAGCCGTACTCCTCCAGCGTCCAGGAGGTCCTGGCGGAGACGTCGTGCACGACCGACCTCGGGGTCAGCACGCCGGTCCACTCCAGCGAGGTGAAGGCGACCACGTTGCCGTCCCGGCTGGCCAGCGGGCCGCCGACGAATCCGGTGACCGGGGTGACGCCGTCGGCGCCCATCGACACGACCTGCGTGCCGCCCTGCGTGTCCTTGCGCAGGATGAACGGCGCGGTGCTGGAGGGCGCGCGCCGGTCGTCCGGCATGAGGTTGCTGCGGGCCTTGGTCATGAAGAAGATGTAGCGGCCGTCGCCGGAGGCCGCGGCGCCGGTGGCGCCGCCGGCCGTGCCGGAGGAGTCGGGCCGGCCCTGCGTCTCGGTGCTGCCCGCGAGGTCCGCGCCGAGCGTGGAGGGCGGGCCGAAGAAGATCACGTCCGTCGGCGTCAGCTTCAGCGGCGCGGACGGCTCGCCGCTGCCCTGGGCGTTCTGCGCGATCACGGTGACGCTGTACGTCACCCCGGGCGTGAGCCCCTGGACGAGCTGGTGCGTCGCGTCGCCGCCATAGGCGTACGCACGCGCGGTCTGGCTGCCGTCCTCGGCCGTCGCGGTCACCACGTAGCCGGAGATGTCGCTCATGCCGGTGTCGGCCGGCGGCGACCAGCTCACGGTGGCCCCGCGCAGCGTCGGCGCGGTGTAGGTGTCGAGCTTGGGCGGGCCGGGTGTGCCGTACTTCGTGCCGACCTCGACTCCGCCGCGCGCCTGCAACTGCGGGTGCCCGCCGGTCGCGGGGCTGGTCACCTCGACCTCGGCCATGCCCTCCTGCGCGGAGTTGTACAGGCCGTCCGCGGTGAGCGTGCCGGGGCCGCTGATCAGCTTCCACCGGGTGACGACGTCGTCGGGATAGCCGGAGACGGTGACCTTGAACTGGTAGTTCTGGCCCGGTCCCACCCCGCCGAGCTGGGGGGTGACCTTGATGCCCTGGAACGCGCCCGCGGCGTGGGTGACCGTCCAGAACGTGCTGATGATGTCGTCCTTGCGCCAGACCGAGTAGTCCTTGCCGATCGCGCCCAGGTCGATGGCGGCCCCGAGCCGGGCCAGCACCCGCAGTTCCCACCAGGGGTTCTGCGTGGTGTCGGCCTTGAGCTGCACGCCCGGCACGTCCACCACCAGGGCGGGGCCGGCCAGGCCGTACAGCAGGAGCTCGATGTCGGTGGAGATGGCGGCGGTGACCGTGCCGTCGCCGTAGGCCCCGACGCCGCCGTCGCTGTAGAAACCCGGGCCGCCGTCGTTCGGGGTGCAGGACGTGCCGCTCTTGCCGGTGTGGCAGCGCGTGCCGAACTGCTTGTCCCAGTGGACGGCGAAGCTCAGCCCGACCGACGCGGACGCCTCGACCGACAGCGCGACCGAGAAGCGCACGCACACCACGACCGGCACCTTGCCCACCATGAACGAGAAGCACGGCCCGTTGACGTGCCCGAGGTGCACCCGCTTGTCGAAGGCGAACCCGAGGCCCTGCTTCACCCGCACCTCGGAGCTGATCTTCGTGGTGTTGCTGATGTCCACGCCCCGGCCGGCGGAGTCGGTGCTGGCGCCCATCTTGGTGTCCTGGTCGATCACCGCCCAGCCCTCGACCTTCGTGATCGAGCGGCCCTTCTGCTCGAACGACTCCTCGAACTCGATGACCAGGTTCCCGTCCCGCAGGCCGATCCGCGGCCCGGCCGCCCGGTCACGGGTGTTCTCGACGGGTTTGACCAGCCGCGCCCCCGGCACCGACGGCACGAACTCCACCTGGTCGCCGGTGTCCACGCGGCCGTCGGTGGCGAAGTTGGCGTCGGTGAAGGCGTCGCTCAGCGAGGCGGCCGTGGTCGAGACGACGAACCGCCCGTTCTGCAGCGCGGTGCCGGACACCTTGCCGAAGAACCCCTCCGGGGTGCGTTCGGTCTGGCCGATGACCAGCAGCGTGCCCGCGGTGAGCCCGGTGACCTCCGCCGGCGGGTTCTCGAACTCCAGGGCCCGCCCCCGTACGGCCCGCAGCGTGGCCGCCGCCTGCGGGGACAACACCCGCGGCTCGCTCTTGACCGTGAGCTTCGGCGTGATCGCCTCGGTCGGGGCACTGGCCGTGCCGGTGCCCGCGGCGTTGGTGGCGCGCACGGTGAAGGTGTAGGCCGTGGCCGGGTCGAGCCCCGAGATCGTGGCGGTGGTGGCGGTGACCGTCGCGGTCCTGCCGCCGGGGCTGGCCGTCACCGTGTAGCCGGTGACGGGGCCGGTGCCGACGTCGGCGGGCGCGTCCCAGGTGACCTGGACGCTGCCGGAGGCCGGAAGCCCGGCCCGCAGGTGCGTCGGCGCGTCGGGCGGCCGGCTCGCCGCCGGGGTGACCGCCGCCGCGGTGCTCGGGGCGCTCGCGCCCACCGCGTTCCTGGCGACGACCGAGACCGTGTACGCGGTGCCGTTGGCCAGCCCGGTCACCGAGGTGACCGTCGTGTCGGGCGGCGTGTCGACGCTCCGGCCGCCGGGCTGGACGGTCACCGTGTACCCGATGATCGCCGAGCCGCCGTCCACCGCGGGCGCCCACTGCACGTCCACGCGCTGGTCGAGGGGGGTCACCAGCAGCGCGGGCGGGGACATGGGCACCTCGGCGGGCGCCGGGCGCGCCGCGTCCGACGGCGGCGACGGGTCTCCCGCGCCCGCCGCGCCGACCGCGGTGACGGTGAAGGAGTAGTCGGTGCCGTTGGTCAGGCCGGTGACCGTGGCCTCCGTGGCCGTCGTGTTCACGGTGGCGCCGCCGGGGGAGGCCGTGACGACGTAGCCGGTCACGCTTGCGGCGCCGGTCTCGGGCGGGGCCCAGGTGACGCGTACCGCGCCGTCCCTGCCGTACACGCCGGTGACGAACGGGCGGCCGGGCCTGCCCGCGACGCCGGGCGTGACCGGGTCGCCGGGCGCGGAGGCGTCGGAGACCCCGCTCGCGTTGGCCGCCGTGACGGTGAAGGTGTACGCGGTGCCGTTGGTCAGTCCGGTGACCGTGGCCTGTAACTGGTCGCCGGCGACGGACGCGGTCGCGCCGCCGGGGGCGGCCGTCACGACGTACCCGGTGATCGCCGAGCCGCCGTCGGAGGCGGGCGCGCGCCAGGTGACCTTCGCCGTACGGTCGCCCGGCGTCGCGGACACCCCGAGCGGCGGCGAGGGACGGGTGACCGCCCCGGCCGGCGTCACCGGCGCGGACGCGGCCGACCTCGCCGAACTGCCCACCGCGTTGGCGGCGGTCACGGTGAACGTGTACGCCGTGCCGTTGGTCAGTCCGGTGACCGTGGCCTTCAACAGGTCGCCGGAGACCGTCGCGGTCCTGCCACCGGGGCTGGAGGTGACCGTGTACCCGGTGATCGGCGCGCCGCCGTCGGCGGGACGCTGCCAGGAGACGGTCGCCGACGTGTCGCCCGCCGTCGCGCTCACACCGGCCGGGGCGGCCGGCACGGACGCAGATCCGTAGTAGTCGAAGGTGTCGACGGTCACGCTGACGCTCGCGGTGCCGGTGTTCAGGATCACGAACGTGCCGCCGGTGCCTACCTTGACCGGCACCAGGCTCGACCAGAAGTCGTTCGGCTGGTACGCGATCGAGCCGCCGCCCGGGATGCTCGCCTGGCCCGTGGGGTGGACGCGCAGCAGGCCGTTCACCGTGCCCTTGGCGGTGATGTTCACGCCGACCGCGCTCACCCCGGAGGCCGGCACACCGCCCTTGCCCAGCGGGGCGACCGTGTACGAGGCGCCCGCCGCCACCGTCACGGAGGTGAGGGTCCGTGACGGGGCGACGGGCGCCAAGATCGAGGAGGCGACCGCGGCGGCGGGCGTCGCGAAGTAGCCCGCCACGTCGGCGTACACCGTCAGCGCGGCGGCCCCGTTGTTGTTGACGGCGATCTTGCCGTCCGCCCCGAGGGCGGCGATGACCAGGTTCGACTGGAAGTAGGAGGGCCGGTAGTCGATGTTCGACCCGACGGGCAGCGTGCCGCCGGACGGGTAGGCGATCATCTTGCCGGACCCCGTGCTCTTCACCGCGAACGTCAGCGCCACGTACGCCACCCCGGAGGCCGGCACGCCGCCCACCCCCGCCACCGCGAACGTGGCGGTCGAGTTGGCCGCGACGCTCTGGTTGCCGATGACCCGGCCGGTGTTCAGCGGCACGTACCGGGCTCCCGCCGTCGCGGCGGCCGTGGCGGTGAAGTACCCGTGCACGTCGGCGTAGACGTTGACGGCGGCCGTGCCGGTGTTCTTGACCTTGAGCGCGCCGTCCGGGCCGAGCTTGACCGTCACGAGCTGGTCGTCCCACACGCCGGACCGGTAGCGGGTGCCCGTCACCGCGGGCGCCGCGGCCAGGTCGGAGGGGAAGACGACGAGGCCGCCCGCCGCGCTCGCGCCCTTGGCCGCGAAGTTCACCGCGACGCTCGCGACCCCGCTCGCGGGCACCGCGCCCACCCCCGCGACCTTGACCGTCGTGGTGGCCCCCGCCGCGATCGACACGTTGCTCAGCACCCGGACCCGGACGCCGTAGAACTGGCCCGGTCCCGGCTGAACCGACGCGGCGGCGGCCGGGGCCGCCCCCGTCACCACGAGGATCCCGGAGAAGACCAGGATGAGTGCTGACAACCATCGCATGACCACACCGGCCTCCTGGCTATGGATCACTCCGCGTTGCGCGGCTGACGCTACCAAGGGCCCTGAGCTCGTGAAATACGGCGAAAAATAGAGATTTTTCGTCTATCAACCGCCGTACGGCGGCTCGTCCGACTGCAACTTCGGCGGTAGCCGCCGTCAGCCTTCGCGGGCGTGGCGTCCGGCTGGAGGTGCAGCTGACCAGGGACGGCGGAGCCGCCTGCCGGGGCAGGCGGACTCGACGCCGACCGGCCGGAAGCCGCTAGGGACACGCCTTTCTGTACGGCAGTGTGGGTACGATCACCCGCCACTGGGCCGCGCTCAGCCCGCCCGCCTTCGCGCACACCGCCGCCGCCAGCGCCTCCCCGCCCACGGCGTGCCGCCTGACGACGCCGTTGCCGTCCACGGTCAGCACCGCCGACCCGTCGCCGGTGAACGCCACGTCGAGCGGCTGCCCGATCTCCGGGTCCTGCCCGCCGCCCTGGTCGAGCAGCGCGCCCAGATCCGTGCCCGACATCACGTCGACGAGCCGCACCCGGCCGCCCAGCTGGAGGGTGGCGATCAGGTCCTCGCGCGGCGAGTAGGCGGCGGGGTCGCCGAACCCGCGGGCGGTGGCGAGCCTGCGGCGCGTGGCCACGTCCCAGACCGTCATCCGGCGCCGCGCGTCGAGCACCACGACCGCCTTGCCGGAACGGGTGAAATACGCGCGCACCCCCTCGGCGTTCCTGCCGCCGCCGCCGAACGCCGGCCCCAACGCCTTGCCGCCGGCCGTCTCCAGCAGGTGCAGGCGGTCGCCCGCCACCACCAGCGTCCGCCCGTCGGAGGAGAAGGCCGCGTACGTCGCCGCGCCCGCCTCAGCCGACCACACGCGCCGCCTGGTCTGCCGGTCCCACAGCTCGACCCCGCCCTTCTCGGTGACCACGGCCAGCCTGGCGCCGTCGGGAGAGAAGGCCGCCTGCACGGCCGACGTGCGCAGCGTGCCCTGGACGGCGGCCGAGGCGGTGTCCACGATCCGCACCCCGGGCCCGAACGTGGCGACGAAACGGGAGTCCGGGCTGAACACCGCGTACTCCGCCGCCTTCAACGCGCCGACGTTCCTCCCGCCGACGTTTCTCCCGCCGACGGCCGACAGCTCGCCGTCGCGGACCACGAGCCGTCCGTCGCCGCTCAGCGCCGCCGTGCTCACAACGTGATCGTCGTTCTCGGTGCTCAGGTCGGCCACGTCCACCGAGAAGACCTGGTCGCCCAGCAGGTAGCGGAACGTGCTTCCGTCGAAGGCCCCCTGCGTCGCCTCATCGTCCCCGCGCACCTGGACCGTGGTGAGCAGTTGTGTGTCCGACCTGCGCCAGAACTGGATGGACCGCGAGGTCACCGTCGCGATGAGGCGGGCGCCGAACACGGCCGCGCCGCCGTTCCAGGCGCCCTGGGTGCCGGCGCCGTCCTTGTCGCCGATGAAGTCCTTCGCCCCGCTCCTCAGGTTGGTCAGCTCCAGCAGGCGACCGCGCCGTGCGGCCCGCCAGACCCCGTCGCGGCTGAACGTGCCCGCGGGGGCGGGCCCGAGCGCCTTGGCGGCGCCGGTCCGCAGGTCCCAGCGGGTACGCCGGTCAGCCTCCTCGAGCAGGACGGAGTCGTCCCGTTCGAACACGACGTCGACCCACTCGTTCGTGAAGTCCTTGGCGGTGGGGAAGGCGTGGTCGCTGATCGGCCTGCCGCTGACGAGGTCCACCGCGGTGGCGTGCCTGGCCGTCACGGTCACCAGCACCTTGCCCGACGGGCTCAGCGTCACGCTGTCCAGCGGCTCGGCCGGCCGGGTGCCGCGCGTCCGCAGAAGCCGGCCGTTCCGCACGTCCCACACGCGCGTCGCGGTGGAATCGGCGCTGATCAGGGTGCGGCCGTCGGCGCCGAGCGTCCGCACCGTGTCGCCCGCGGTCGACGGGTCGCGGAACATCGCCGTCTCGCGTTGTGCCAGCGAGGCCACCAGGGCCGCCCTGGTGGCTGGCGTGCGGTCCAGCCGCCAGGCCGCCAGGCTCGCCAGCATCGCCCGACGCGGGTCGCTCCCGCGCGTCGCGGTCGCCATCCCCGCCAGCCTGGCCGCCTCCGACCTGGTCAGCTGCCCGGCGATCTGCTCGGCCCGGTCGTCGGCCACCGCGCTCTGCTGAACGGCCAGCCCGCCGGCCACCAGCGCGATCACCAGCAGCCCGCCCAGGCTCAGCGAGGTCAGCCGGGCCCGCTTGGCCCTGTGCCTGGCCAGACCGGCCGCCGCGGACAGGAAATCGCGTTCGACGGGCGACAGGGTGATGTCGCGGCGGGCGGTGGCCGCCCACTCCAACGCGTTCTCCAGGCTGCTGCCCTGGAACAGGTCGCCGTCCCGGCGTCCCGCCACCTCCCAGCGTCGCGCGGCGGCGAGGATCTGCCGGTGTACGGCCAGGCCGTCGCGGTTGGTCTCGATCCACCGGCGGTACCGCGGCCAGGCCTGGGGCAGCGCCGGCCTGGCCAGCCGTACGCCGCTGTCCTGCCTGGCCAGGAGGTAGCCGAACACGGCGAGAATCCGCCGCACGGCGGCCACCTCGTGCGGCGCCCGCCCCTCGACGAACTCGGCCAGCTCGGCGTGCCGGGCCGACAGCTCGCCCGCCTCGTCCACCGTCACCAGGCGCAGGAACACCTCGGGGACCAGCTCGCGCTCGGCCGGATCGAGCATCGTGTACGCCTGCTCGGCCAGCGTGCCGAGCGCGGGATCGTGCCCCTGCGCGCCGATCCCGGCGGCCCGGTGGCCGCCCTGGGCGAGCAGGCGGGCGGTGTCGAGGTCGCCGTCGCCGCTGACCAGCGCCAGCAGCAGCTCGCGGGCGGTCGGCCGCTGGGCCGGCTCCTTGGCCAGTGCCGAGGAGACCAGCCGGCGCAGCGTCCCGGGCAGCGCGGACAGGTCGGGGGTGGCGGACAAGACCTGGTGCATGACGCTGCCCAGGTTCTCGGCGTGGAACGGATCACGGCCGGTGGCGGCGAAGACGATGACGGCTCCCCAGGCGAACACGTCCGCCGAGGCGTCCGCCCGCTGGCCGATGAACACCTCGGGGGCCATGTAGGTGGGCGTGCCGCTCACCACGCCGGTCGCGGTGAGCGACATCTCGGCGGTCCTGGCGATGCCGAAGTCGATCACGCGGGGACCGTCCGGGCCCAGCAGCACGTTGTCGGGCTTGAGGTCGCGGTGGATCACCCCGGCGTCGTGGATGGCGGTCAGCGCCGTCGCGATGCCGGTGGCCAGGCGGTGCAGGTCGTCGCCCGCGAAGGTCCTGCCCGCCGTGCGCAGGCTCGGGCCCTCCACGTACTCGCTGACGATGTAGGGGCGCGGGCCCTCCAGCCTGGCCTCGATGATCGGCGCGGTGCAGAACGAGGCCACCCGCTGGGCGGCCGCCGCCTCCCGGCCGAGCTGGGCCACCTGATCGCCGTGCAGCACCTTGATCGCCACCCGGCGGCCGTCCTCGGCGTAGGCCTCGTACACCACGCCCTGGCCGCCGGCGCCGAGCCGTCCGGCCAGCCAGTAACGACCGAGCCGCTGAGGGTCTCCTTCGATCAACACGGTGGGTTTGATGCGTCCATCACGGATGAAGTTCCGGCCGAAATGCCGATTTACGCATCATGAAAAATGTCGAACCCTTCTTGATCCGGACGCATCCAACCCTGACATGAACAAGATTCAGAAGCTTGCCGTCCTGGCTGTGCTCCCCGTTGCCGCAGCTCTCGTGGCCGTCCCCGCACAGGCGGCGGAGCGTCCGAGTTGTCCCGTCCCCTCCAAGGCAGAGGTGCGGCGCTCGTCAGCCGGCAAGGTCGACAAGCCCGCGAGAGGCGCGGCGGCGATCAAGGGGGTCCGCGTCGGCCGGATCCCGAAGGGCTTCACGTACGGGCAGGTCGTCGTCAACAAGCACGACGGCATCGTCGAGTACGGCTACCAGTGGTCGGACGACCGCGACGACGTGAGCCGCCGGCACCGGGCGCTGTGGGTCAGGGTGGTGTGCTGGCCGAAGGCGACCTCGCTGGCGCAGCTCAAGAACGCACCGTTCGACGTCGGGACCTTCTCCGGCGACACGACCACCACGAAGATCGGCGATCGCCAGGTGCTCCGCCAGGAGGGTGACGGCGCTTTGGGGGCCGGTGTGTACACGGGCTGGGTCGAGCGCGCGGGAGTCGTCGTCACCGTGATGGCCAGCCCGCCTCTCGTGCCGGGGTTGGCGGGGATCATCAAGGGCATCCGCCTCTGACCCTGCTCCTCGACGTATCCGTCAAACCCCGGCGAGCCATCGACGGGCGGGGCATACTCGGTAGCGCACGGTCACTGTCCGCACCTCCCGGGGGACATTCATGGCCAAAGCGCGCCGGAGCCGGAAACGCGATGACAATCCCGACGGCGGCCTCGACGGCGGCTCCGACGGCAAGGGTGAGGGCAACGGCTGGAAGGCCGCCCGCACCTGGATCGCCGGGATCGTCAGCGCCGTGCTCATCGCGGCGATCGGCGTGGTGTTCACCGCCTGGTACACCGCGCGCGGTTCCGACACCCTCGACCGCATCGGCGGCGAGCCCCCGCTCACGGTCGGTCACGTGGAGGTCGAGTACGGCGAGCGTGACCTCGCCCTCAGGGAGCCGCTGACCGACCCCCAGGACCGGGCGACCCTGCTGGGCAAGGCCGTGAACGACGCCGACCTGGCCGCCATGTTGTCCCGCCACCACATCGCCACGATCGACGACCTGACCGCCACCGTCGTCCTGGTCGGCAACCGCAGCAGCGTGCGCGTCATCGACATCGAGCCGCGGATCCTCCTGCGTGCGCCGCGTTCGGACGCCGTCTACCTGGTCGAGGAGACCGCGGGCGAGACCGGCACGGTCGAGCTGGTCGCCGACCTCGATCGGCGTCCCCTTCGCTTCGCCATGAAGAAGGAGCCGGACGTCCCGTATTTCCGGAAGAAGCAGATCGACCTCCAACGGGGCGAACGGGTCACGCTCAGCCTGTCGGTCGTCGGCGAGGACGCGTACTACGAGTTCGACCTCGTGGCAACGGTGCTGGCAGGGGAGCAGTCGGAGCAGATCGTCATCAAGGGGCCCGGCGGCGGGCCGTTCCGGCTGACGGGCCGGGCCGGCTCCTACCGCAAGGCGTACCGCAAGGCGAGCAACGGTGGCTGGACGCCGATGCCTCCCGGCCATGCCTGCACCACGGCGGACAAGTGCTGAGGGCCGCCGCCGCCGTGCTGGCGGCGCTGTTGCTGATGGGCACGGCCGCCGGCGCGGCCGGCGACACACTCGCGCCGGTCCGGTGGCGTCTGGCGTGGACGGCGCCCGCCGACGGCGAGTACTGGAACTGGGAACTCAACGTCCCGCTGCACGGTGCGTCCGCGCAGGCCCTGGCCATGGCGACGGCCGGCAACACGGTACGCGTGCACGAGGCCCGCACCGGCAGGCTCGTCCACACCCTGTCCGGCTTCGCCGCCCCCATCGCCGGGACGTGGGTCGCGGCCGGCACGGTCGTCGTGCTCACCGCGGATCCGCGAGGCGGCGACCAGCGGCTCCAGGCGTACGACGCGGGCACGGGCGCGCTGTTGTGGCGGCGCCGGATCACCCTGTCCCGGCAGGACGTCGAGGCGGGCGCCGGGCGTTACCAGGGGCCGCGGATCATGGTGACCGAGCGCGGTCTCGTGCTCGCCGAACGGGAGTCGGAACCCCTCGCCCTCCTCTCCCTGGACCTGCGCAAGGGCACCGTCGCGGCCAGAACCGTGCACGAACGGCACTGCCACCTGACGGCCGCCGCCGGCGCCCGCTCGATCTTGCTGCTCGACCACTGCGCGGGCGACCGGGTACGCCTCGCCGCCGCAGACCCCGCCACGCTGCGTACCGGCTGGACGCGTACGCTGCCCTCGCCTGCGCTCCGGCTCTCGGACGCGCGGCCGCCCTCGTTCGGCATCACGATGAGCGGCGACGGATACGCCCAGGTCACGAGCGGCGACACCACGGCCTTCTACGCGCCCGACGGCCGCCGCCTGTCCAGCGCGGAGGAGGCGCTGCGTCCCGGGCGGGGCGGCCGGTGGAGCGAGCCGCTGTTCGCCGGCGGCGTCCCCAGGATCGACCACGGCGGCGTGCTGTGGGCGGGCCCGGCCAAGTGGCCGCTGCCGGCCTTCCTGACCTCGCTCGACACCGTCACCGGGCGCCTGCGCGCGCTGCCGATCTCCGTGCCCGCCACCGGCACCGTCCTCGTGGGGACGGCCCCCGGCCTGGCCTTCGTGCGGCCCGCCGCCGGCACCGTCGCCGCCTACACCCTCGGCTACGGGGTGCCGGACGGGCGCGAGCTGCTCGGCGGGGTCGCGGCGGACGCCTGGCCGGACGCATGCGACCTGCTGCCCCGCCCTCCCGGGGGCGGCTACATCACCAGGCCGGCCACCCAGGCCCTGTTCGGGCGGGCACTGCCGAAGCCCGTCCAGTGCGACCGGGTACCGCCGACGGACGACGAGCCCGTCGTCTCCTTGTCGGTGGACTGGGTCTCCGCCGACGCGCACCGCCTGTACGGCGTCGAGACCGCCTTCATCAAGCGGGAATGGTTCCACGATCCGGTGACGGAGGATCCGTACCTGCTCGTCTTCCTCCGGTCCACCGCCACCGGCACCGGCAGCGCGCCCGAGGCCGTCGTGAACGTGGGCCCGGTCATCGTCCGCCTCACCTCCTCCTCGCAGCAGACGCTCCACGCCGTCGCCCCGCAGGTACGCGACAAGCTGCTGGCCCGCTACCGGCTGCCCCGGCGCGCGCCCGCCGCGCTGCCGCAGGTGCGCTGGAGCTTCCCCGCCGACGCACTCGTGGTGACCGACCCCGTGGTCCGCGGCGGCATCGTGTACACCGCCGACGGCAGCCAGGTCTACGCCGTGGACGCCGCCTCCGGCCGCCTGCGGTGGAGCCGGGCGCCCGGCGGGTCCTTGGGCCGTGCGCTCGTGGTCGCCGGCGGCCTGGTGCACGTCGCGGACGGGGCCAACCTCTACGCCTTGGACGCTAGTACGGGCCGGCCGCGCTGGCACCGGCGGTTGAGGCACCTGCTGGACTTCACCGTGGCGGAGGGCCGAGTCTTCTACCGCGACTGGTCCCGTACCGTCGCCCTCGACGCGGCCTCCGGCCGGGAACTGTGGCGCTCACCCTACGCCGGCGGAGCCGACGCTCCCGTCGCGGCGGACGGCCTGGTCTACGTCGCCGGCCACGCGCTGGACGCCGCCACCGGACGCCCGCGATGGCACGTGGAGACGGGGGAGAACACGGTGGTCGCCCCGGCCGGAAAGGTCGTCTACCTGGGTGGCGCCGGCGAACGCCTCCACGCCCTGGACGCCGCCACCGGCGAGGAACGATGGAACGTCCCGCTCGGCGCCGCCCCGCTCACCGCCCCGCTGCCCGACGGCGACGCCGTCTACGTGCGCGGCACGGACGGCGTCCTGCACGCGCTCGACGCCCGTACCGGCAGGCGGCGCTGGATCTTCCCGACCGGCGTCGGCCTCGCGGGCACGACCCCGGCCGCCGACCGGCGCCGCGTCTACGTGGAGGCCCCCGACGGCGCGGTCCACGCCCTGGACGCCGCCTCGGGAACGGTGTTGTGGCGCACCCCGACGGGCGCGCCACTCAGGTCCGGCCTCGTCCTGCACGCGGGCACCGTGTACGCGGGCACCGTCGACGGCACCGTGCATGCCCTGGACGCCGCCACCGGCGCGGACCGGGCGCTGGTCAGCGGCGGCGGAACGTACGCGACCGCTTCCGTCGCCGCGAACGGCCTGATCTACACGGGTGCCGGCGGCAACCTGTACGCCCTGCGCCCTCGCTGAGCCGGGACAAATGCCAGGATTCTTCCGGTCAGGCGAACAGCGCACGGAAGGCCACTTCCCGGTCGTCGCGTTCAGGATGCCTGGCTGCGGCTGAGCCGGTCCGACGCGGAACAGATCGACAACCTCGGCGGATGGCTGACCACCGTCGTCGCCCCGGGAGTGCCTGCCCATGCTGCGTTCCCGCCGACGCCGCCGCGAGGAATCGTTCGCCACGCACCTGCCCGACCTGACAGTCGTCCCGGCCGGGGATCCCGATCCGGAACAGGAGGCGTTGCCGGCCGACTCGGTGGGCCTGGCCCTGCTCCTCGTGCTCGACCAGCTCACACCGGCCGAGCGGTTGGCGTTCGTGCTGCACGACATGTTCGACATGCCCTTCGAGGAGATCGCCGGCGTCGTGGGCCGCTGCGCCCAACCCGCCGGCTGCGCGTTGAACCCGGGTTCGCGGGCGGTGTGATCGGCGCCGTGCTCGACCAGCAGGCGCGCGATCGACGGCTCGCCTGCTGCCGCCGCATGATGCAAGGCGGTGGCGCCGGCGGCCTCGACGGCTTCCATGCACTGCATGGTGTCCTCCTCATGTGGTTGCACTCGTACCAATGAGCCCGGACGACGAGCCGATGTGACAGGGGTGCGACGCCATTCGGGAAGCCGACCGGCCCAGGTGTGATCGCGCACCGATCAGGTTTCCGCGCCGCGCCCGTCTGTACGTGTGAGATCGACTCACAGGAGGCAGGCACAATGCGGAAACTGATCTTCGCCATGAACGCGACCCTGGACGGCTACATCGCCGCGCCCGGCGACGACCTCGGCTGGAGCGGCGGGAAGGGACCGGACTCGTCCCCGAGCGGCGAGCTGTTCCAGTGGTGGTCCGACCGGGTGGACGCGACGGGCCTGGCCCTGTACGGGCGCAGGCTGTGGGAGGCGATGAGCTCCCACTGGCCGACCGCCGACAAGCAGCCGGGTGCCACACCGGCGGAGAGCGAGTACGCGCGCCGCTGGCGGGACATGCCGAAGGTGGTGTTCTCGTCGACGATCGACAAGGTCGACTGGAACACCCGCCTGGTCACCGGCGACGCGGTCGCCGAGATCGCCCGGCTCAGGGCCGAGGACGGCGGCCCGATGGACATCGGCGGCGCGACCCTCGCCGGGACGGCCATGCGGGCCGGGCTGATCGACGAGTACGCGATCGTCACCCATCCGGTCCTGGTGGGCGGCGGCACGCTGTTCTTCACCGCGCTGGACAGCTGGGTGAACCTGAACCTGGTCGAGACGCGGACATTTCCCGGCGGCGTGCTGCTGACCCGATACGAGAGGAGGCGATGACCACGGGCCGCATGCTCGGCCCGTAAGGTCAGGCCGCAATCCTTCGTGGCGTGCTCACCGTGACCCTCGGCGGACGTCCGAGTGAGCTGTGGCCCGCCTCGCCTGCCCGTGCGCCGGACTCGTCGACGATGGGTGCGATCACAGCGTCGCGGGCAGGCTCAGCCATGGTTTGTCGGTGGCGTCGAATCCGGTGAGCTCGGCGATCTTCCCGTCGACGATGTGCAGGACCGCGATGTTGAACAGGCGATGTTCCGGGTCGTCGGGGGTGCGGCGGTACAGCACGGCGGCAGGCATGAGGTTGACCGTCGTGGGGATGCAGCGCCAGTCGTCGTAGCCGCGCTGGAAGAGCCCGCCGGAGACCCAGCCGTCCACCGCGTCCTTGGCCGTGACGACCAAGGTGCCCGGATCGGGCAGCATCGCGAAGCGCAGGTCGTCGCGGAGCAGGGCCGTCAGCCCGTCGAGGTCGTTGCGTTCATGGGCGTCCATGTACGACTTCACCACGCCGCGCTCGTCATGCGACAGCTCGTGCGTGGCAGGGCTCCGCCAGTCGAGGCGGCGGCCGGGCAGCTGCTCGCGCATCGTCACGCGCGCCCGCTGCAGCGCGCTGGTCACCGAGGCGACGGTCAGCTCGAGGGCGTCGGCGGCCTTCGACGCCGGCCAGCCGAGGACGTCGCGCAGGATGAACACCGCGCGCTGTCGCGGCGGCAGGTGCTGGACGGCGACGATGAACGCCAGCTCGATCGTCTCCCGCGCCACCGCCGATTCCTGCGGATCCTCCGGGAGCATCCGGTCCGGGTAGGGCTGCAGGTAGTGCACTTCCGAGCCCGCGCCCGGCAGCTCGGCAGGCACGGGTATGCGGTCGTTGCGCTTGTCCAGGAAGTCGAGGCAGGCGTTCGTCGCGATCCGGTACAGCCAGGTCCGCAGCGCGGCGTGGCCCCTGAACGACTCCCGCTTGTTCCACGCCCGCAGGAACGTCTCCTGCGTCAGGTCCTGGGCGTCCTCGTAGTTCGCGAGCATCCGGTAGCAGTGCACCTGGAGCTCATGCCGGTAGCGCTCCGTGATGAGCGCGAGCTGTGCTGCGTCGTTCGAGCGGGCCGCCGCGATGAACGCGGCCCCGTCGTCGCCTGGCAGTCTGGCGTCGGTCATGGTCGTCAATCCTTCCGCGGGTGGCAAGGGGCCATGACAACTGACGACGGGGCGGAGGATTTCTGAGCGGTGCAGCCGCTCACACCGGGCCGTTCGTCAGGCGGGTGGAGACGACGCCGCTGTGCCGCAGGACGTTGACGTGATGGGACACCGTCGAGACCTTCACCGGCAGGTACGAGCGCGGTGCAGGTGGACTCCTCCACCTGGTCGAGCAGCCGTACGATGCGCAGCCGCATCGGGTCGGCCGGCGCCTGGAGCACGGTGGACACGTCGATCTCGTCGAGGTCCGGCTGGACCATCCTGGTGATCACCATGGCGGGGCCGGGCGCTGGGACCGTCACCGCGCTGCACCAGCCGGCGCTCTACCTCGCCGCGGCGCGCAGGTTTCCGAGTGAATTCGACGAAGTTGTTCACGACCTGCGGCGATGTGCCACCTGCTGGCACTGTTGGTGCAGCTGAAGTGCTTCAACCGAATGGGCGGTTTCCCCAGGACTTCCCGGAGGCAGCGGTGGCCCACATCCGCCGGCCTCGCCACCGCAGGCGTCCGTCTCGCTTGGCCTCTTGTGCGTCAGTCCGGCAGCCAGTGCAGCTCGTGCGCCAGGGTTTTGGCGACGGCACGGATGCGGCGGTGCAGTGGCGACGGCTCGCGTGGGAGGACCAGGTGGATCGTCAGGCTGGGCGCGCCCCGCAGCGGTCGCCAGGTGAGACCGGCCGGTTGTGCCGTGACCGCGGCCTCTCCGGCGGGGGCGAGGGTGACCCCGTCGCGCAGGTCGTGCTGAGACATGTCGAAAGAGACTGCGGGAGTGTGGAATCGGGGGTGTGGCCGGGTGTCGCGGAACAGTGCGGAAAGCTGGTCGTGGACCACGGGGTTGGCCGTACGGTCCGGGAGTCGCAGCGGATAGGCGGCGGCGTCGGCGATCTCGATCTCCGGGTGTTCGGCCAGCGGATGATGCTGCGCCAGCTGGACTCCGACGCGCTGACGCCGTAGCAGGAACCGGCGCACGCCACGGCCCGGCTGTTCGCCGCGGGTGATCCCGGCATCGATGCGGCCGTCGGCGACGGCGGGGGAGATCTCCGGTGTCGCCATCGGGACCGCGCCGACCTGGAGTCCGCTGTTGTCGCGAATCAGCCTGTCCACCAGGGCCGGTGCCGTCTCGGCGCCGGTGCTGAGGCTGTATCCGATGCGCAGGGTGCCCAGCTCGCCGGCCGCCGCGCTCCGGGCGGTGTCCCATGCCCGGTCCAGCGCCGCCAGCGCGGGCGGCGCGGACTCCGCCAAGGCCGCACCGGCCGTGGTCAACACGACGCTACGCGTGTTGCGGACCAGCAGGGCCGTACCGAGTTCCGCCTCCAGTCGGCGCATCCGGGCGCTGAGTGCGGGCTGTGCGATGCCGATCCGTGCGGCCGCGCGGGTGAAGTTCAGCTCCTGCGCCAGCACCAGGAAGTACCGCAGGCTCACCGTGTCCGGCGCCACGTGCCCTCCCTGCCGATTGATAACGATCCGTTCTGAGTCTATCCCGTACCGATCTTTCCCTCGACCGCGCATCAAGCCCTAACCTGCGCATATGACGATCCAACTGACCGCAGCACCCGTCGCCGGGATCGATCGATCCGAGTGTCAATTCGACGTCGGCCGTGTCCGGCCGAACACTGGAGGTTTCCGTGGCTAAGGGCTACTGGGTCAGTGTCTACCCCGCCATTTCCGACACTGAGCGGCTGAGTGCCTACGACAAACTGGCCGGTCCGGCTGTCCAGGCTGGCGGCGGGCGCAACCTGGCCCTCCTCCCGTCCCGTGGCGGTCGAGTCGTCGCCCACGAGGCCGGAATCACGCAGCGCGTCGTTCTGATCGAGTTCGACACCTTTGAACAGGCCGTCGCGGCGTACGAGAGCGAGGCGTACCAGAAGGCGCTGGTGGCCTTCCCCGACGGCGTCGAGCGCGACTTCCGCATCATCGAGGGCATCGACTGACCGGCCGGCGAGGAAGAGCGTGCGCTGGGCGCGACCGCCCTCCAGCATCCTCGCCCCGGCCGGGCAGCTGATGAGCCGGTTGTGTACGGCCGTCGACCGCGGCCGGCTGAACCGGCGCCGGTTCAGCCGGGGCGGCCCTCTGTGCGCCCGGCGGCGACGCGGGCCTGGATGCGTTCGAGCACGTGGTGCGTGGCCCGGATCGAGCCTTCCTGCCAGCCGGCGAGGTGGCTCACGTGCTCGCCCGCGAACCAGTACGGCCCGTCCGGCGGCAGGAGCGCGGGGTAGGCGTCGCGGCGGCCCGCTGGGCCGGTGTCATCGCCGCATAGGCGCGGCCGAGGTCGTGCGACCAGATGTAGGCGCCGACCAGGATGCCCTTGCGGCCGTGGATGGCCGCGCTCGGGTACCACACCTGGGTGATGTCCCCGGGTGGTCCAGGAGATGCCGCCGTAGATCCCGTGATCCTGCTCCCACCAGCGCCGCTGCGCCTGGAAGGCGGTCTTGACGGCGGGCAGGTAGGCGCGGGCGCCCGCCTCCACGGCCGCCTTCACCTTGGGCGAGAGGTCGTGGTCGATGGAGCTGACGACCGGCAGGGGCACGGTCACGATCACGTGGTCGGCCTCCCACGCGCTCACCTGTCCGGTGGCGCGGTCGCGCCAGGTGACCCGGGCGCCGGAGCCCAGCCTGCGCAGGGCGGCCACCTACCGGCGGGTGCGCCGGTAGGTGGCCTCCAGAAACAGCAGACAGGTGGGTCGCACGCTGCTCATCCGATCTCGGAGGGCTCCCTCATGGCGGACCGCCGTACCGCTGACCAAGGGGCGGCGCGTCCGGGGGCGGGGCTGTGGGCGGCTCATCAGGCACGACCGGCCACCGGCCGGCGGGGCTGGTCGGGACCGCAGGGACCTGCTGGTCCCGACCCGCTTCGCCGAGGGCCTCGACGGTGAGACGGACCGGTGCGCCTCAGCGCCATGGCCGAGGCGAGCGCGTGGAGGCCGGCTTCCCGAGAAGAACTGGCGCGGACTCGGCCGAAACCGTCGAACACCAGCGAACGGCGTGGCATCCCCTCAACAGCTCAGGCTCGCCCGCATACTGGGGGCTACTCTCCTCCCGTCGTCAATCGCTTCAGTTGCCCGCCGAGAGGGAGATCATGAGGGTTGTAGCGACATTCGGCCTGCTCGCGGCCCTTGTCGCAAGTCCCTGCACGATCGCGGCGGCCGTGCCCGTCCTGCCGATGCCCGACCCTCCGGTGGAGGAGGGCGACAGCGCCGATGACCAGACCAACCCGGAGGGAGCGGCGGACCGGCCCGCGGCGCCGGAGGGGATCGGTGATTGGACGGGGGTCAAGATCAGGCCGCGTCGCCCGCGTCAGGACAGCTACGTTCGCGTGCTCGTACGCTGCCCCGCCAAGGCCACCGACGCCATCGTGGCCGCCAAGCCCTTCAACCCACCAGGTTCGAGGCAGTTCCGCACACAGCTGGGCGTCGGAATGAGGGACAACCGGGGCTTCGACAAGATGTACCTCTCCTACGACGCGCTCCTCGGCCGGCGCAAGGTCACGCTGAAATGCGTGAAGGTCACCATGCTGGAGAACCGGCGCAGGAGGGTGGTCGAGCTGGTCAGCCGGTCCCACACCTATGTCTTCGTCCGAAGGTTCGAGCCCGGCAAATTCTGACCGGTCGTCCTCCTCCGGGCGCCACAGACCGGAGACCTAGGACCATGGACGGACCGTGGGCCGCCTTCATGGGGCCACCGGCCGATGCCGTCCACGTGGGTGCCTGACAACACTGATCACATGGCTTCCCCCTCCCTCACGAGTGTCGTCGGCGTACGCCCGTTCCTGGTCGGCATGTTCGTCGACGCGCTCGGCAACGGGCTGTACGTGCCCCTGACCCTGTTGTTCATCCACGAGGTGACCGGCCTGCCCATGACGACCGTCGGGCTCGGCGTCACCATGGCGGCGGTCGTGGGGCTGGCGGCCAACCCGGTGGCCGGGACCCTCATCGACAGGTTCGACGCGCGCCGCGTGCTGATGGCCACGTACGTGCTGCGTGCGGTGGCCTTCGCCGCCTATCCCCTCGTGGACGGGTTCGTGGCCCTGCTCATCGTCGCCGCCCTGATCGCGGCCGGCGATCGCGCCTACTACCCCGCCTCCGGAAGCTACGTCTCCGCACTGGCGGAGGGCGCGCTCAGAGAGCGGCTGTACACCCTGCTCGCCACGGCGAGGAACGTCGCCTTCGGCCTGGGCGGCCTGCTGTCGGCGGGAGTGGTCTCCCTCGCCGGCACCACCGGGTTCGCGGTCGTCGCCCTGATGAACGCGGCGAGCTTCGCCCTGGCGGCCGCATGCCTGACGCTCTCGGGACGGCGCGCGCCCGCACCGCCGCCCCGGAATCCGGGCGGTTACCGGCAGCTGTTCGCCGACAGGCCGTTCGTCACCCTGGTGGCGGCCGAGCAGGCATACACCCTGATCCACCTCGTCCTCCCCGTCGCCCTGCCGGTGTACGCGGTCACGGTGCTCGGCGTCCCGCCGGCCCTGCTGGGCGTTCTCTACGCGATCAACACGGTCCTCGTGGCGGCGGGACAGCTCCCGGTCCGGAGGTGGCAGCGGCACGCCCGCCGTACGCACGCCATGGCTCTGAGCGGCCTGATCCTGATGGCGGCGTGCGCCGCCTACGCCGCGACCGCGCTGCTCCCCGCCGGGCTCGCGCGCGTCGGCGGGCTGCTCGTCGCCACGCTCGTCCTCACCTTCGGCGAGCTGATGCACACCGTGCCCAGCTGGGCCCTCGCGGCCGCCACCGCACCGCCGGCCCTGCGGGGCCGCTACCTGGCGATCTACCAGCAGACCTGGGCGCTCGCGGCGGTCCTCGCGCCCGCCGGCTTCTCGGCCCTGCTCGGCACGGCGCCACCGCTGCTGTGGCTGACGCTGGCGGCCCTCGTGGGGCCGGCCGCACTCGCGCTGCTCCGCCTGGCGCGCCGCCTGCCGCCCGCCGCCGTGGCCCCACCCGAAGCTTGAGCGACACTACTGTGAGCGGATGAGTGAGGAGTCGACGCCGCAGGTCTTCTCGAATCGCTGGGCTGACGCCGTTGGTTCCGGCGGCCGAGGCTCCCCTCGTGATCTCTGCGGGTGCATCGAGCAGACCAGCACCAAGCCGCAGCGAACGACCCGCTTCCACGGAGAACGCCAGGACACCACGGCACCCGGATGGATCCGCCTGCTCGAACTGGTCGAAGAGGCGGCAGCCGACGAACGGGAGGTCTTCAAGCCGCTGGCCGAACTCGCCGCGGACCAGCGGCGCCAGGTCGTCACGCTCCCGCCGACCATCGCCGAACTCACCTCGGTGAAACACCTCGTGCTCTACGGCAGCAATCTGGTGCGCATCCCGCCTGAGATCGGCGCCATGCGAAGCCTTGAGGAGTTCACCCCCTACACCTCCTACCGCCTGCACTGGTTCCCGTACGAGATCACCCGGTGCCCCGGCCTGCGGCGCAGCACGGTGAGCACCCGCGCCCTCTACGGCAATTACAAGCTGCGGCCGCCCTTCCCGCTGTTGCCGGCCGCGGCGGCCGGTGCTCAGGGCATTGGTCTCGAAGACCTGGACCCCGGCGTGTGGGGTGCCGCCACGATCCGTACGTGCAGTGTCTGCGACCGGCACATCGACGCCGGGAACCTCCGCCAGGTCTGGGTCTCCCTGCGGACGTCGGGCGCCGACGTTCTGCCCTTGCTGGTCAACGCCTGCTCGACGACATGCGTCGAGGCGCTTCCCGAGCCCGCCGAAGGCTACGTGCAGACGCCGCACACAGGAGGACCCGGCGTCGAACAGCCCCCAGCCGGGCGACGGCCTCGCTGACATGAGCTGCCTGAGTGACCGGCGCCCTCACCCCAAGCGTGGTCAGGCGCTGCGCCGAGCCGAGCGGCCCGCACTAGCTGGGGACCCCGCCCGGCGCGTGCCTGGTCACGATGTCCTTGACTGACCGTCTTTGATTCGGTCATGGCACAATGCCCGGCATGCGTATCCGGATCATGGCCCTGACCGCCGTCGCCTTAGCGGCCGCCGGATGTGGTCAGCTACCCCTCGCGCCCTCGGCGAGCGAGACCACCGCACCGCCTCCCGCGCCTTCGACCAGCGATCCTGCGCCCTCCGCGAGTGGGAACGCGACGTTCGGCGGCGGGGACACCCGACCCGCGCTGGCCGCCGTCCAGGGCACCGTCGAGTCGAACTACAAGGCCGAACTCGTCGGGCTCAACCGCATCGGCGGCAAGCACCTGATCGTGCAGTTGCGCCTGTCCACCAGCACCGACAAGCCGCTGCACTGGCAGGCGCCGCTCGCCGACCCGATGCGGCCGCTCAAGTGGCGCTGGCCCTCCGGCATCGCGGTGCTCGACGCCCCGGCCCACCGGTGGCTCATGCCGTACAAGCCCGCCGACGGCGAATGCCTGTGCAGCGACACCGACCGCGACGACCTCAAGTCGATCATCGACCCCGGCAAGTCGCTGACGGTCTACGCCGTGCTGCCCGCGCCGTCCGGCAACCCGGCGACCACGACGATCGTCACACCGATCGGCCCGCCGATGGTTGACGTCCCGATCAGCGACGACCCGCCCGTGCCGCCACCCGGTCAGCAACTGCCCGACGCTGACGCGTCCCAGGTGGAGACCGTCAGTCACCTCATCGAGACGCCGTCGCAGTCGCTCGACCGCACCGAGGAGACGACCGACGACGGGGCCGACCTCAAGGTCAGCCTCTCCTCCGACGTGCTGTTCGCGCTGAACAAGGCGACGCTCACGTCGCGCGCCCGCACGGTGCTGGCCAAGGCGGCCAAGCTCGTCGACACGTCCGCGGACACGACGATCGAGGTCGACGGCCACGCCGACTCCTCCGGCACCGACGCCATCAACGAACCGCTGTCCCGCCGTCGCGCGCAGGCGGTGCGCCAGGCTCTCACGCAGCTGATCACGCGCGACCAGGTGACGTTCAGGGCCCGCGGATACGGCTCCCGCCGCCCGCTGTACAGCAACAGCTCCGACGAGGGACGTCGCCGCAACCGCCGGGTGACGATCACGTTCGCCAAGCCCGCACCGGCACAAGTGCCGGCTGCCGGCACCACCGCGTCCCCGCTGCCCGAGGGCGAAGGGACGAAGGCGACGGTGCGCGCGAAGGGGGTGCCCTTCGACCTGGAGGTGACGGCCTTCCGCCGGATGCCTGGTGACCTGGGCCTGCTCCGCTACACGATCACCAACCGGGGTGACGGCGAGGCGTGGTACCACGACCTCAACTGGGCCGATGACTGGAACGCCTTCAAGTACCACGCAGCGACGAACATCCAGGTGACCGACCCCGCCGCGCGCCGCCTGTACCGCCCGGCCCGCGTGATCGTGGCCAAGGGGGAGGAGCCGGGCACGTACTGCGCATGCACGAACACCTCCGGGGTGGCATTGTCGGCGATGAGCTTCGAGCCGGCGGAGACGAAGGAGTTCTGGTCGCTGTACGCCCTGCCCGCCCAGGCCGACGCGCTGACCGTCAAGGTGGCCACCTGGCGCGCCCTGCAGGTGCCCCTGTCCTGAGCCCACGCCTCGTGCCGGCTGCTGCTCGGGCGAAGGCGCGGATGAGTGGCGTCTCGCTCGCCGTACGCCAGGCGAAGGTCCACTCGCACGGCGGGGCGTCGCGGATCGGGACGAAGGCGAGGCTGGGCCAGGGGTAGAAGGTCGCGGCCTCGGCGGTGACCCCGGCGGTCGCTTGGCCCGAGGCGACGGCGCTGAGGGTCTCCTGCCAGGTGGTGACCTTGTGCCCGCGGCGGACGGGGCGGCCGGAGGGGGTGTGCCAGGGGTTGAAGATCTCCTCCATGCAGGTGGGGATCGAACGGCCCTCGACCACGGTGCAGTCGCCGAGGTCCTCCAGGCAGATGGAGTCTCGTCCCGAGTAGGGGTGGTCGGCGGAGACCATCAACACCACGTCGGAGGCGTACGAGGTCGGTTCGATGGTCAGATCGGGCTCGCGGATCGGCAACACGGGCCGAGTGTGCCGAGGGTCAGTGTGCCCGCGGTGCCGTCGACGGTGGCCTGAGCGGTCGCGATCCCTTGCATGATCTGCCGGTGGCCGCTCTTGAGCGCCTGGTACAGCTGCTCACCGAGCGGGGAGAGGCAGACCACTCGGGTGGTGCGGTCGAACAGGGGGGCGCCGATGCGCCGCTCTTGCTTCTTGATCGATTGGCTGACGCGGGCGGGGCTGATGCCCAGCCGCTCGGCCGTACGGCTGAAGTGCAGCTCCTCGGCCAGCGTCAGGAAGATCTCGATCTCTCGCATCTCCACGGGCGGCCCTCCGCATTCTTCATTCCAGGGTTAAAGGACGATATCGGATCCGTCGTAGATGCGCGGCGGGCGATTGGGGGAGGCTTGGCGGGTTCGCAGGCAGTGCGGCTTTGGAGGTTCGGTGCCCGTCGGATATCTGGTCCCCGTGGCGCTCGTCGCGATCGGGACGCTGTTCGCGCTGCGGCCGCTGCCGGGCTGGAGCACGGTCGGCCGGGTGAGCTACTTCTTCGGGCTGGCCGCCAACGAACTGCCGTTCGCGGCCTTCTTCTGGCTGCTGCTGGCCCCGACGGTGCTGGCGTTCGCCGAGGGTGACATCCACACGGCGGGCGGCTGGGCGGTCGTCGCCCTGGCCGCCGTGACCACGATCGGGCTCACGGTCATCGCCTACCGTGGCCTGGGGGAGCGGGCCAGGATCTGGCGCGCGATGGACGCCGGCCTGGGCGCGGGCTGGCGCGCCGCCATCGACGCCGACCTCGGCGCCGGACTGCGTCGTTCTCCACCGTGGGCCCGCATCCTGTTCCTGCCCGTCCTCAAGCGCCGCATGGACGTCCGCCGGGTGGCCGATCTCTCCTACGGCGAAGCAGGCCGCCGCAACCTGCTCGACCTCTACCACCACCGCTCGCGCCCGCAAGGCGCGCCCGTGCTGATCCACCTGCATGGAGGCGGCTACACCGGCGGCCACAAGAACAGCCAGTCGCTGCCGCTGCTCTACCGGCTCGCCGGCCAGGGCTGGGTGACCATCAGCGCCAACTATCGGCTACGGCCCCAGGCCCAGCACCCGGACCACGTGATCGATCTCAAAAAGATCATCGCCTGGGTACGTGAGCACGGCCACGAGTACGGCGCGGCCCCCTCGACGCTGTTCGTCGCGGGCAGTTCGGCGGGCGGGCACATGGCGGCGCTGGCCGCACTCACCCCCAACGACCCCGCCTACCAGCCGGGCTTCGAGCACGCCGACACCTCCGTGACCGGCGCCATCTACCTGAACGGCTGGTACGGCACCTACTTCGGGCAGGGGCCCGAGTCCTCGCCGCTGGCCCACATCACCGCGGACGCACCGCCGTTCTTCGTGGCCCACGGCGATCTGGACCCGCTGGTGCCCGTGGCCGAGGCCAGGCACTTCGCCGACCAGCTTCGCCGTACGTCGGCCTCCCCCGTCGTCTACGCCGAGTTGCGCGGCGGCAACCACGCCTTCGACCTGTACCACTCGGTCCGCTTCGAGGCGCTCGTCGACGCCATCGAAGCCTTCACCGCCCGAGTGAGATCGAAGCAGCGGACACCGCAGCCTTAGCCTGTTCATCCCGCTGTTGCCCGGGGGCGTCCCAGGGACGGATCGGGGCGGGCTGCGGCGCGCCCTCTGAGCGGCCGTGGCTCGCTTCGTGCGGGCGGGTCGTGGCCGGAGTGGTCGCGGGAGTGCCGTGCCGGTCGTCAGGAACCGCCGCCGCCTCCGGCGTCACCCGAGCCGCCGCCGTCCCAGCCGCCGCCCCCTCCGTCCCAGGTGCCGCTTCCGCTGTCGTCCGGGGTCCAGCCGACGGAGCCGCACTGGGCGCTCGGGCTGCTGGGTTCGGCCGGGTAGAGGTGACCGTCCGGGATCGAACGCTTGCTGAGCTCGGCCGACAGGTGCGGATCGCCGAGGTGGCTCAGTCCGTACAGCGCGAGCGGCACGGCGTCGGTCCCGGCCCCGTACGGGTGTGCCCGGCGTGCCTTCTCCAGCTGGTGGCGGCCCGCGCGGCCGAGCCGGACCGGCCGGTTCCTGACGTACAGGGACCGGATCTTCCTGGCCGCCAGCCAGCTGCCGCCGAACCCGAACAGGGCAGCCACGCTCAGCGGCGGCGACTGCGCGACGATCATGTAGACCACGTCGGCCCCGGCGGCGACGACCGCGACCGTGGGGATCAGCTTCAGGACGTCGCGGCAGACGCGGAAGCCGGGCACGCTCCGAGAGTCGACCAGCAGGCCCAGGTCGGCGAGCCGGCCCCTGATCCCGGCGACCTCCGCGCTCTCCGCCAGGCGGCGCTTGACCAGGACGACCGGCGGGCTCCTGCGCTCGGCGAGGATCGCGACAAGCCGTTCCTCCACGGGATATCCCGCCGTCACGGCCGTGGAGACGCGATGGATCTTCCCGCCACGGGAGACGCGGATCTCCCCTTCCCTGGCCAGCAGCCCGAGCGCGGTGTCCGCCACCCGTACCGGACCGCCCGCCAGATAGGCGAGCTCGTAGTGGCCGAGATCGACGTCGCGCAGCCCGCCCAGCCTCAGGCGGGCGCGGACGTGCGCCACCTCGGCGGCGAGAACCGTGCCGACGGTGACCGCCCCGAGGAGCACCGCCAACCAGGCGAGGATCACATCCATGCCCACCTCCCGTGTTGTTGATCAACGTGTGAGGCGGACACGAAGGTTCCGGGGAGCGCCACTGCACCGATTCCCGTGGACCCGCCGGACGAGGAGCGTTCGGCGGCCCTCAGGCGACGCCCTGGCCTCACGGCGAGGCCGGCCGGGCCCGTGCGGGCGCCGGCCGGCCGTGCGAGCCGCGGTCAGGGGTTGTCGTAACCGATCCACTGGATGTACCAGCCGAACTGCTGGGCGGTGCCCGGGGACAGCGCCGACGCGTCACGCCACTGCACGTAGACGCGGAACTTGGTGGCGGTGGCGTCGTAGACGGCGCTGGGGCCGACCAGGTTCCACTGGTTGCCGCCGGTGCTGCCGACGGAGGTGACGTAGACGGGACGCCCGGAGAAGCGCGCGGAGGTGGTGTCGACGTCGATGTAGATGCCGTTGGAGCCGTAAGCCTGCCAGCCCTGTCCGGGGGAGGTCTGACCGGCGGCGATGCGGGCGGTGGGCATGGGGGAATCCTTCCGTCCGAGGAGCTTGTCACGCTCAGTATTCGATCCACCACCCAAAGTGTCGAGGTCAGGGATGTTTGTCCCTCCAGGCACATGAATCGAGCCGAAAGTGGGTCTGGTCACGTGTCAGGAACCGTGCGCAGACCGGCTGTCGCGGTGCATCACCGGCCCCGGTTCAGGTGGGAGGAGGCCGAGCGCGGGGGCTGAGAACGCCTGAGCAGCGGAGTCAGGCGGGGATGTCGGCGGCTGCCTTCCGGAGGGCGTCGCCGGCGTTCGTGACGGGGTCGCCGTGGCCCACGCAGGCCGTCCGGACGTTCAGTTCGGCCAGCCGCCGGAACGAGCGGAGCATCTCGTCACGGTCCATGTTGAACACTCCGGGCATGACCAGCCCGGACACGTGCGCCACAGTGTCGCCCGTGAAGAGGACTCCGTGCTCCGGCAGGTGGAGGGCGATGCTGCCGTCGGTGTGCCCGGGGGTGGCGATCACGCGGGCCCCGCCCCCGAAGGCGATCACGTCGCCGTCCTCAAGCTCGCGGTCCACCCGGCACGGCGGCGCGGGCGGCAGCAGGTCGGCGCCCAGACTGCGATGCAGGGCCCGCTCCTCGCCGGTGAAGTTCGGCGGCGGGGCGGGCACGTCCCCTCGGATCACCGGGGCCTCCAGGCGATGGGCCATCACCGTCACCTCGCCCCACGCCGTCACGTCCGCCGCGCCGCCGCAGTGGTCCTCGTGGTAGTGGGTGAGGACGACCCGCCGTACGGCGTCGGCGCGCAGCCCGAGCCGGCCGATCGCCTCGGCGATCTCCCCGGCCGAGGTGGCGATGCCCGTGTCCACCAGGGTGAGCGCACCGTCGTCATTCCACAGGTACGCCTGCCCGAACGTCAGCCGCAGCAGGTGCAGGCGCCGGTCGACCTCCACGACCTCCATCGCGGGACCCCTTCTCATCAGCACGGATGTCGAGGAACAGGTAACCGGTCCACCGGCGGCACTGTCCAACACCCATGGGACCGCGGATTGACAACCGATGGTTGTCGATGCAGGGTCTGGTCGTGGAAGCAGACGTTCCCGGCGTACGCGCCTTCATCGCGACCGCCGAAGAACTGCACTTCGGCAGGGCCGCCGCGCGCATGTTCATCACCCAGCAGGCGTTGTCGAAACGCGTCCGCAGGCTGGAGGACGCCCTCGGCACGCCGCTGTTCGAACGGACCACCCGGTCCATCGAGCTGACCGCCGCCGGAAGGCGGTTCCTGGGCTCGCGGTGGCGCTGCCGGCGCTGCGCCGCCAGGAGATCGACGCGGCCTTCGGACGGGCGCGCGACCTGCCGTGGCCGGAAGAGCTGTCCCAGCGGCTGGTCCACCTGGAGCCCCTGGCCGCGTTCGTCCCGGAGGATCACGCGCTCGCGCACCTGAGGGAGCTGCGGCCTGCCGACCTGCGGGCGGGCGGCATCGCGATGCCCGACCCGGCGGGCGCCGCCGAATGGCGCGCCTACCTGAGACGCCTCGCCGACCGCCTCGGCGTCCCCTTGCGCTTCACCGAGCCCGCCATCGGCCAGGGGCACCTGGTCCAGCAGTTCCTGCGCGAGAAGAGCGCCGTCGGCCTGGGGGAGTGGAGCATCGACGCGGCGGGGAGCGGGCTGCGCCGCATCCCCATCGTGGACCCGATCCCCCTCCTGCCGTGGTGGGTGGTCTGGCACCGCCGCAACCCGCACCCGCTGCTCCGTACGCTGCTCGGTCAGCTCCCACGCGTGCGCCCGCCGGACCCGTCGGACGGGCGACACTGGATCCCCGACGCCGACCGTGCCCTCCCGTAGGGCGCAGCAGGCGGCTGAGAATGAACAGCGCGAAGTCGCCCTCGAACCCTTCGGCGGTACGGGCATGCGGGCGTCGATGTCGGCGTGCAGTGCGATCAGGGAGGCGGGCTCGTCCAGGCCGGTGAGCACCAGGTGGTCCTTGCCGCCGTCGTCAGTGGCCAGGCACACCCAGTCGTTCCCCCTCCGCTTCACCGGACAGGCCGGCGGCCTCAGCAGCCCGGCAGTGGGGGCGCCCGCAGGCCGGGCACGAACGCTTCGTGGCGGCGCAGTGATTCGCGCGGCCGCTCGACGGCCGCCACGGTGCAGGACACCACCCGAGAACTGGCAGGCCAGACACCCGTATCCCACTGATGAGCCCCACAGGGTTCGGTCGGCAGGCGGCGTCAGGGGGCGGCGACGGAGTACTCGGGTCGGCGGTCGATACGCTGCCTGACCTCGGCGGATCCGAAATGGTAGTCGATGCGGCGGGTTGCCGCCGCCCAGTCGGCCCAGTCGCGTACGCCGGAGAGCGCATCGACGACGAAGGGGTCGCTCCAGCGCGCGACCGTCCGTTCCCACAGCACCTGCGGATCTTCCGTCAGCAGGGAACCGACGGTGCCCTCGTAGATGGGCATCGCGCGTACCTGCCCGTCGGGCTCGATCTGCATCAGGGAGAAGCCGAATCGTTCCACGAGTTTCGGGTTCATTTGCAGGATGAAATTGTCACTGACCGTCACCATGACCGAGGAGGGAACGAGGGACCGCAGGTGCTGCCCGTGGCCAGAGCTCATGAGGGTGGTGAGCTGTTCCATCGTGAGAAGCTCCCGGTCGGCGAACGTGGGCCTGCTGGCAAGTCCGGACGGCACCGCCGCGCCGAAGCTGAGGAAGCGCAGGTGCGGGGCGCGTGAGGTGGCCACCCGGCAGAGTTCGCCCAGCTGGTGGAAGTTGCCGCGCATCACCACGCAGTCGAGTCCGAACAGCAGGGGGTCGTAGCCGTGTTCGCTCGCGCGCCGGGAGATGTCGTCGAGGAGGGTCAGCGCGTTCATCGCGCGGTCGAAGGAGCCGGAACGCCCTCGGATCCGGTCGTGTGTCGCGGCGTCGGCCCCGTCGATGCTGACCGTGATCCTGGAGAAGACGCGCGCCGCCGCTTGCGCCGCCTCCGCCGTCAACGTCCAGCCGCTGGTGTAGAGGTTCACTTCGATCCCGGCCTGTGAGATGTGCTCCGCGATCTCGTGGATTCCCTTGACGAGCAGCGGTTCACCGCCTGCGAACTCGACCGTTCGCGGGTGCAGGGCGATGATCCCGTCGGCCACTTCGAGCATGTCCTCGTGGCTGAGCTGCCGCGTCGGCCGTCTTCCCGACTCCGAGTAGCAGTGGACGCAACGGAGCGGGCATGCGTAGGTGATGTCCCAAATGATGTCACTCGGTCCGGGATGCGGCATGGTGTCCTCTCGTTGGGTGGTGAGGCAGGTCGGCATTGGCGGGCATGGCAGCTCAGATCGCGGCCTGGTGTTCGTACGTGGCGTCGTCCTGCCAATGGCCGACCAGGTCGGCGTACAGGGGCGATCGGGTGATCAGTTCCAGGTGTGCGCCCACGACGGCGGAGGTGCCGTCGATCAGCAGGACGCTGTCCGCGCGGGCGGCGGAGCTGATGCGGTGGGCGATCACGATGAGTGTCGTCCCCCTGGTCGCGAACGCCCGCTCGGCCCGCTCTTCGGCGGCCGGGTCGAGGTGGCAGGTGGCCTCGTCGAGGATCACGATCCGTGCGGGTGAGGCGTAGGTACGGGCGAGGGTGATGAGCTGGCGTTCACCGGCGGACAACGTGGACGGCTCCTCGATCGTGCCGTCCAGCCCGCCGAGCCGCTCGACGAGGGCGTCCGCCCCGACGGCGGCGACGGCCGCCCACAGCCATTCGTCTCCGGCGTCGCTCCCTGAGGCGTCCTCGGGGCACAGGTAGGCGAGGTTCTCGCGTACCGTTCCCGCGAAGACGTACGCCTCCTGCGGCACCAGGGCCATGACGGTTCGCAGGTGGGACTCCGGGATCGTGGCCAGGGGGAGACCGCCGAGCCGCACCTCGCCGGCTGTCGGCGCCTGCAGCCCGGTCAGCAGCATGGCGAGGGTGGACTTGCCGATGCCGCTCGGGCCGACCACGGCCAGATGCGTGCCTTCGCCGATCGTGAGGCTCAGCTCACGGACGACCGGTGCGGCCCGCGGCGAGTAGGCGAACGTGAGGCCGTCCATCTGCAGGTCATGAACTGCGGGCACGGCCATGGGCCCGGGCCGCGCCGGTGGTTCCGGGGCGGGCGCGATGGATTCGGAGATCCGCCGCAGTGTGACCGCGAGGGACACGCCCCACGAACCGACGGTGCCCATGAGGCTGCGCAGCGCCGGTCCAAGGCCGGTGGACAGGTAGGTCACCGCGCCCACGACCTCGCCCGCGGTCAGCTGCCCGCGCTCGATCAGGGGCGGGGCGGCGAGCAGCAGGCCGATGAGCGGCACGTGCGCCCCGAGCGTCAGCACCAGACGATTGCCGGTGCCCGCCCGGGCGAGGGCGCGGGTGGCGGCGGCCTGCGCGGCGACGAGCGCCCGCAGGTCCTGCTCCGCCTGGGCCTGCGCGCCGCCGGCGGCGACGTCGCGCAGCCCGGCGAGGATCGGCGTCGCCTCCGCGGTCAGGGTCTCCCCCGCCAGCAGCAGGTCTCGTTGCCGTACGGCGATCAGCCGCAGGAGCCGGGCGAACACGACCAACGCCACGATCACCGGACCGGCGACGATGGCGGCGGCCGGTGGGGACAGGAGCAGGAGCCCCGCCAGGGCGGCCACCAGGGACACCCCCAGCTCGCGACCGCTTCTCAGCATCGCCGACATCAGGCTGCGCAGCGTCTCCACCTGCTGGGTGAGACGGGCGACCGCGGCGCCGTCGGGTGCTCGCCCGCCGGTGGCGGCGCGGTCGACGGTGGTGGTGACGACCGCGCGTACGAGGTCGTCCCGCAACGGCTCGACCACTGCGGCGAGCGCGGGAAACATCCGTCGCATCGCGACGGCCCTCACCAGCAGCGTGCCGCCGAGGAGGGCGAGCCAGCCGAGACCGGCCGCGAACCGGCCGGCCAGGAAGCCGCGATCGACCGCCGCCGCGACGAGCAACCCGGACGACAGCGCCGGAGCACCCTCGACGAGCGACCACAACGCGGCGACGGTGAGCGGACGCCGCCGGGGACGCAGCAACGCCGTCAGCGTCCGCCGAGGGGGACGGCGCACCGCCCTCGCCACCCGGGGCGGCCTGCGACGCACCGCCGTCGGTGGAGGAGGCCGCCCGCACGGCGGGTGAGCCAGTCGCGGGCGCGGGTCGTGGGTCCATCATGGGGTCGCCGGGCATGGTTTCTCCCCGTTCGAGGCGGCGGCGAACAGCGCGCGATAGGCGGGGTCCCGCCAGAGCTCACGGTGGGTGCCCTGGGCGCGTATCCGTCCGGCGTCCAGCCAGACGACCAGATCGGCACGGGCGGCGGTGGCGGGGCGATGGGCGATGACCAGGCGGGTGCGTCCACGCGACCCGTCCCGCAGCGCGGAGGTCACCTGAGCCTCGGTCACGGTGTCCAGGCTGGAGGTGGCGTCGTCGAGTACGGTCAGCCGGGCCCGGCGAAGGAGCGCGCGGGCCAGTCCGAGCCGCTGGATCTCACCGCCGGACAGCCGCACGCCGGCGGCTGGGGTACGGTACCCCGCCGGAAGCCGCCGGATCACGTCATCGATGTGCGCGGCCTTCGCGGCCGCGCGGATCTCCTCGAGGTCGCTCACCGTGCCGCCGTACGCGATCGCCGCGGCGAGGTCGCCCCCGAGCAGCGCCGGGCGCTCGAACGCGTAGGCCACGGCACCTCGCAGGGTGGCGGGGTCGAGGTCGGCCAGGCATTGGCCGTCGAGCAGCACCTGTCCCCGGTCGGGGTCCGTCAGCCGCCCGGCCAGCAGGGCGAGGGTCGTCTTGCCCGCGCCGGAGGGGCCGACGACGGCTGTCATGGCCCCGGCGGGGATGTCCAGGCAGATGTCGTCGAGGAGCGGGCCGCCCTCGCGGGTCACCGTGACGCCACGGAAGGAGAGCACTCCCGGACCGGCCGCCAGCGGGACGGTGCCCGGGGGCAGGACGGGCAGCGCGAACACCTGGCACAGGCGCCGGGCGGCGGAGCGGCCGTGAGCCACGCCCATCAGCGTCTCGGTCAGCCCGGCGAAGGCCAGGCCCAGGGCTGTGTACCCGGCCGCGGCCAGGAACGCCCCCGGCTCCAGCCGGCCTTCCGCCACGCCGAACCCGGCCGTGGCAAGCACAAGGATCTCGATCAGGGACAGCGTGAGCATGAGCTGCCATCCGCCACGCGACTGGGCCCGCCACAGCGCGTGCCCGGCGGCGGACAGGTCCGGCAACGGCGTGAGCACCCGGCTGGTCTCGCGGGAGGCGGTGCCGGCGGCGCGTACGGTACGGATGCCCGCAAGGGTCTCGGTCAGCCGGGCGGCGAGCCGGCCCTGCGCCGCCTGGTAGCGGTCGTACAGGCCGGACACGCCGGAGACGAACACCCGCATCACGACCAGGGCGAGGGGTACGCCGGTCAGGAAGGCGGCCCCCACCCGCCAGTCGACGGTGAACAGCGCGACGACGCCGCCCACGGAGGTGACCAGCCCGGACACCGCGCCGATCAGCGTCATCGGGACGGACGCCGTGGTCGCGGCGTTGCTCACCAGGCGGTTGACGAGCTCGCCCGTGGGGAGACGCCCGGCTTCGACGATGCTCACTGCGAGGAGCCGGGCGGCGAGGCGCATACGCAGCGAACCGGCGGCCGAGGCGGAGTAGGCGGCACCGGCGATCGCGGAGACGATGTCGATCAGAGCCGTACCGCCCAGCAGGAACGCCAGGCGTACGGTCGCGGGCAGTGCGTCCCTGCCGGTGACCGCCGCGTCCACTGCGGCGGCCAGCGACGCGGGCAGCGCAAGCGCGACGACGCACCCCGCTGCGGCGGCGAGCGCGGTCAAGGCGAGCGGCGCCCACGCGCACGCGGCCACGGAGGCGATCAGCCGGTCGCCGTACGCGCGGGTCGTCACCTGCTCCTCGGCTGGTGCTGGTGGGTGCATCACATCTCTCCTTGCGGCGAAGCGCGGCCAGGCGGATCCACGGCGGGGACGGCCGGCGAAGGCGCGGCCAGGCGGCCGAAGCAGCGGCCGCCTGGCCTGTCACCTCGGCTACGGGCCTACGTCATGCCCTTCTGGAAGAGGGCGGGCCGCTACTCGCGCGTATTGTTCTCGCAGGTGGCGTTGGTGAAGGTGGTGCAGTAGGTCTGCGTCGCGCCCATGCAGGAGTAGGCCCCGCAGGTGGAGAACTCGCACGGGTAAAGGCCGCTCTCCATGCCGGAGGGGAGCATTTCCAGGGCGGAAACGTCGATTTCCATGGTTTCCTCATTTCTTTCGCGGTTGTACGGAGCCGTCGCGCGTCCGCCCGACGACTTCTGATGCCACCGCCCCCGGTGATGCGGGAGACGGGGTCTTGGGTGCCGCCTGGAGCGGCGCGGAGACAGGCCCGCTACGGCCTCGGCCCGGCGCGCAGGAACGCGACAAGCCGTTCGAGCACGGCATGGCCCTCCTGATCGGTCAGCGGATCGTGCCCCGCGCCCGGAACCTCCAGGTACGTGAGTGCGGTGTCAGGGTGGCCGATCAGCGCCAGCCGTTCGCACAGCCGGCGGGAGTGGCTGACGGGGATGATCGGATCCTGATCGCCGTGGACGAGCAGGAGCGGCAGCCGGAGGCGGTCGGCCAGCCGGAGCAGGTCGCGCGAGCCGAGATGGTCGTCGACGATCTCCTCCCGGCCGCCGAGACGGTCAAGCATTCTCCTGACCGATTCGGGCCCGTTCTCATGAAGCGCCCGTCCTGACAGGAACGGCGCGACGACGGCGGCACGGGACCACAAGCCCGGCTCGGCGGCGGCGGCCAGCAGCGCGAGGTAGGCGCCGTAGCTGGCGCCGTACAGCATGGGCGGGCAGGATCCGGGGGCGCGTTCGGCGGCCAGCGTACGGCCCAGGTGAACGATGTCGGCGAGGTCGGCTCCGCCCCACGCGCCACGGATCGCGTCGCGGTGCGCGGCTCCGTATCCGGTGCTGCCGCGCTGATTGGGGGCGACCACGGCGATGCCGCCGGCGGCCAGGCGCTGGAACAGCGGGTCGAACGTGAGCCGCCAGGCCGCCTCGGGCCCGCCGTGCAGGGCGAGCACCACGTGCCCGGCGTGGGCGAGGTCGCCGTAGACGACCGCCTCGACTGGGCCGCCCGGACCGGCGAAGCGGCGCGAGCGGGCGGGCGACCACCCGGTGCGGCCGTGGCCGGTCAGGGCCGTCGCCGTGAGGGGATCGGGAACGGTCACGGGTCGCGGCGGCAGGTCGGGGGCCGAACGGACCAGGTGCAGCCCGGCCTCGTTCCAGTGCGCGACGGGCAGCAGGACCCCGGCCGGCTCGATCTCCCGGTTGCCGCCTTCCACCAGGTCGTACAGCAGCGCTGTGGAGCGCACCCCACGGGTGACCGACAGCGCGAGGTGCCTGCCGGACGGGTCGAGGGCGAGCGGCACGACCGTCCCCTCGACGGCGTTCAACCGGTCGGGGAAGACGGTGAGCGCGTCGTGGTCGCGCCGGCGGATCCCCAGCCGCAGGACGCCCTCCCGCTTCTGTGCCGTGATCAGGGTTCCGGTCTGCGGCGCGGCGAGGAGGAGATGCTCCCCCTGCGCCAGGCCAGGAAGAGGGCACACGGTGCCGTCGGACAGGTTCAGCACCACGGTGCGCGCCCCGTCGGAACTCGCGAGGGCGAGCAGGTCGCCGTCGAGCCACACGCCTCCGGTGAACCGGCCCGGCACGTCGGCGACGCGTTCGGGAGCCTCGGCCCGTCCCGACAAGCGCCACACCGTCGTACGCCCGGCGGAGGTCGTACGGAAGGCCAGGGCGGCGGTGCCGTTCGTCCCGCCCGCCACCAGCCTGACGTTCTCGCCAGGGGTGGCGGCCAGTTCGTGGACCGCCGCGACGGCGCCGTCAGCCTCGGGGACGACGAGGAGGATCCCCGCACGGGCCAGCAGGAGGTTCCCGTCGTCGGTCGGGACCGCGCTGCTCCAGGCGTTCTCGTCCTCCCATGGACGCAAGAGGCGAGCACGAGGGCGCGGCCCGGCGAGATCCCAGAGCTCAGAAGCGAAACCACCGCGACCCCGCGCGGCCAGGCACGCAACATGGCGCCCGGTGCCGGAGAAGCGGAAGCCGATCCGCCGCAGTACGCCGGCGGCCGTCCTGTCGAGGAGCGTGCTCATGCCGTCGCACCGACGGGTGGGAGATGGTCGGCCATCCACGGCCGGGCGCCGCCCCGGCGCAGCCGCCGCAGGAAGTCCAGGATTCCCGCCAGGCCGGTGTTCCAGCCGAAGGCGATCCCCATGCCCTCCCCGTCCGGAACCACGAGCAGCCCGTCGCGCAGCACCGCGCGGGCCCGCAGGCACGCGGCCAGTTCCTCGGCCTGCTGGCGGTAGGCCGGTTCGCCGAGCAGGTCCGCCATGTCGAGCAGGAACTGCCCGTCGCCGGCCAGTCCGTGGCAGGCCACGCTTCCCGCGGAAAGGCGGGAGGCGCGGACGGCGGCCGCAGCGCCCCTGGCGGCCTCCAGCAAGGGGGCCTCCCCCGTGGCGAGGTACAGCCGGATCAGGAAGGTGCCGATGCCCGAGGAGCCGCTGCACCAATGCGGCAGCCTGCCGTCGTCGCCGGGAGAGGCCGCCCACCAGGTGTCGCCGTCGATGTGGTCGGCGGCCTCCAACAGCGTGCGCCCGCCGAGCACGGCGGTCTCCAGGCAGTCGTCGCGGCTCAGACCGGTACCGGCGGCGAGCAGGAACGCCCCGATTCCGGCGACGCCGTGGGCGAAGCCGTAGTGCACCAGCCCGGCCAGCGTCGAGGGGAAGTCCTGGGGGACGGGCCACAGGACGGTGGCGGGGGTGCGCTCGGCGGCGGCGAGGAGGGTGTCGGCGCAGCGGCCCGCCAGGTCACGGAAGCGTTCGTCGCCGGTCGCGTGCCAGAAGTGCAGCAGGGCGAACCCGGTCCCGGCCAGGCCGTGGCACACGTCGGGGTTCGGCCAGGTCACCGGCAGGTCCAGCGCCAGGTCGAGGCCGGCCGTGCGCAGGGTGTCGTCGTCGAGTGCCCGCCCGGCCTCGTGCAGGCCCCAGGCGATGCCGGCCCGGCCGAAGTACAGCCCGGGTGAGGGCCGGTGCCGCTCGCTCCGCACGCGCCGCAGCGTCCAGTGCGCCGCCTCCTTGAGGCCGGCCGTGACCTCGGCCCGCCCCGGCAGGGCCTCGCAGGAGGGATCCAGCAGCGCGGACAGCATCGTGAGCACCCCGGCCGAGCCGTGCTGGACGGCGCACGGATCGGCCGTCTCCCCGAACCCCGGCGCGGGCCACACCCGGCCGCCGCCGTCCGGGTGGTCGACGGCGGTACGGTCCATCCGGCGCAGGGTGTAGGCGATCCCGTCGTGCAGCAGCCGGTCCTGCTCCTCGACGCCGAGGCGGGAGTTGCCGGTACGGGCGGCGAAGGGCCGGGGCTCGGTGTCCAGTTCATCAAGAAACTTCTGGACCTGGGCGAGGTCCCAGCGCCGGGCCGGATCCTCGCGCATCAGGCCCAGGATCATCGTCGTCAGCGCCTCGGACACGGCGTCGCCCGATGACGTCACGCGTACCAGCGTCTCCACCCGGGAGTCCCACGACCGGGCGTCGTGCGGTTCGTCGTGGCCGAGCACCGGCACGCAGGCGGTGGCCAGGAAGAACACGGTCGCCCCCAGGGCGTACAGGTCCACCTCGATGCCCGGCGCCGGCGCGTGCCAGGGCGCGAGCACCTGTTCCGGCGGTGCGAAGCCGGGAGTGTGGGCCTTGGCCACCGGGGTGCCCGGCACGGCCGCCGTCTCCAGATCGATCAGCCGGCAACGGTGGTCGCTGCCGACGATCACGTTGTTCGGCGTGAGATCCCGCAACACATGACCCTGGTCATGAACGGCGCCGACCAGGGCGACCAGGCCGCGCACCACCTTCAGCGCGTGGTCCTGCCAGCGGCCCGGGGCGGCGCGCCGCTCATCGACGGCCCACGAGCCGAGCGCCTTGCCCTCGACGTACTCCTGCGCCAGGAAGAGGTTGTCCCCCTGCTCGAACAGGTCCACCTTGCGGCTCGTGACGCCGAGCGGCCCGAAGATCTCCAGCATGCGGGCCTCGTGGCGGAGCCGGTCGCGATCGTCCTGCCCCTGGAACGTGAAGCCGAAGTGCGGGCGCGCCTGTTTGATCACCACCTGCTCGCCGGAGAGCCGGTCCTCGGCCAGGAACACGCCGCCCTTGGCACTGTGACGCAGCGCCCGGCGCACCACGAACCGGTCGGCCAGCAGGACGGCCGAAGGCGCGGTGGCGCGTACCGGGGCCTGGCCGGAGTCGAAGGGGCAGGGGGCCCATTCCGGCGGGGAGTACCAGGCGTTGCGCCGGTCCGTGACGCCGGACCCATCGGGTGCGGTCAGCTGCGAGGTGTAGGAGCCGTCGTTGTCCAGCACGCTCGGGGCGGAGAACACTCCGTACCGGTAGTGGACCAGGCTGCCGGGGCGATAGGCGCGGTCGGAGAGGATGGGCGGGCCCGGCAGGCCGTAGGTGGCCGTGTGCAGGTCCTCGGCGATCGCCACTGCCGTGTCGTCGTCCGGCGGATATACGGTGATGAACTTGCCGAGGGATCCCCGGTCCGCGCCTCTGGACAGCAGCCCGGCCAGGTCGTCGAAGGTGGAGGCGAACTTGAACGCGCAACGGTGGTGGGCCAGCACCTCCGCCGTCCGGGCCAGCACGAGGGGGGCGGCCAGCTGCGTCGCCGACACGTGCAGCTTCCAGCCCTGCGCGCGGTGGGCGGCCCCGGCCGGGGTGACGTACGTCCACGTCCTGCCGTGGCCGATCTCCCATGCGGAAGAATCCGCGGCGCAGCGCCGCAGGACGGCACTGACGATGTCCTCCAACAGGTGCAGGTCCGCATTCACACGCTCGCTCACCCGTAACCCCCGTTCGTCCTTCACGGCCTTCTCGATCCCTTCGCGACCTCGTCCGCCGAGATTCACAGGACGATCTTGTGGACCGGTTGTGAAGACTTGAAAAAGCGGGAGGGCGGTTCAGATGTGCTGTGCTGGGCTCGGGGGCAGAGAGATTTGGAGCGGAATCCGGCGTTAACGGGTTCCCACTGGTCAGCGAGCCGAGGCTTCCTTGCCTCCGGAAGCGGCTGGCGCCGGATTCCGTCGTGCATGCCTGTCGACTTCCTGAGCGAGTCAGAAGCGGCGAAGTGCGGCCGTTACGACGGTTCGTCCACCCGGGCCGATGGAAAAGATCTTCGACATGGCCCTGATCAAGGGACATCGCGGCCGACACATCCGGTGAACCGCTACCGCTACGACGGTGGCCCGCTGATCGGTCCCGCAGGCGGCGAGGTCGTCCTCGAATGCCGGACGGCCGGCCCCGTCCCCCCTGCCCGAGCGGCCGCCGACGATGGCACGGCGCGCCGGCATCGACCTCAACCCCCTCGACGTGACCGACGACGAGGACGTGCGCTGGCTGGAATGCCTGGTCTGACCGGAGCAGGACGACCGCCTGCGCCGCCTGCCAGGCGCCGTCCGCGTCGCCCGGCCCGAACCCGCCCATCTGGCCACCGGCGGCCTCACCCACCTGGTCGGGGACCTCCTCACCCAAGCTCCTCCGGGCACGACCCCGGTGATCTTCCGTCCGTGGACCGCCATCTGCCCGATCCGGCGCCGGCTTCCTTCGTCCTCGCCCTGAACGGCCGCCACCTGGCCCGCGCAGGCCCGCACGGGTCCTTGACGTGGATACCGGCACAACGTTGATCACCAGAAGCTGTGCAGGTTTCGTACGAATTCCGCGCACTCCGCGATCACGGCACCGCGGCACTGTCATGATCTCAGCGGTCACCTCAGCGACAGGATCCCGCGATGTCCCCACGCTCACTCATGCTCCCGGCAGCCGCGCTCTGCACGGGCGCCCTCGCGGCCCTGGCGTACTTCCACGACTCCGAGCCGCGCTGCTGCTGGGAGCGGTCCTCCTCATGTTCTCCTCGACCGAGGAGGCCGGCTTCGTGGACGGGCCGGATCCGTACCGGGTCCGGCTGCAGCGGTCGATGGCGGGGCTCGGCCCTGACTCGGTGATGTGGCTCAGCCTCCGCAGGGACGCCGGCCTGTTCAGCAAGGAGTGGGACCTCGGCTGCTTCAACGACGACGACCCCGACGACGCCTTCGACTCGGTCACCTGGACGGGCCCGACGTCACTTGAGATCCAGGTGGCCGACGGCCGGACGTTCCCCGTAGCCCTGAACCCCGCCTCCGGCGGCCCCCGGACCACCACCGCCCTCAACTGCTGAGGAGGGCTCGAAAGACCGGCGGCGTGCGCGCGGGCCGCGGACGAGGTGGACGAAACGGGCGATGATGACGGCGGCCGCCAGTGCCGCGGTGGCGGCCCAGACGTACGGCGCGAGCCACACGTACGTGATCAGCGCCGGCGTGCCCGCCCTGTGCATGGCGAAGCCGAGGAGGTCGGCGAGCGACCCGCCCGGCACCGCGGGAGCGGGATGGCGCGGACCGGAGGGCAGCGGGCATCTCATCGGTCCGGACGGCCACGCGATCGCGGGCGCGCAGAGCGTGGTCAACCTGGACCGGACGCAGGCCGCCGCCGTCCAGCCGGGCCCCGGCGGGGGCGTCCCGGCGACCGGCGAATCGGCGCCGCAGGGCGACGGCGGCTCCGAGTCGGCGGCCGGGCGTGTGGCGGGGTTCTGAACGACGCCGGCACGCTGCGCGCCGGGGTTCACGCGGGCGGGGTGTAGCCGCGGGAGCGGACGAAGTCCAGGGTGAGCTCGGTGAAGGCGCGGGCGGCCGCGCTGCGGTAGGCGCCCTCGCGGTGCAGGAGGGTGACGGTGCGGCTGGGCAGCGGCGGGTCGAGGGGGACGGGGGTGAGGTGCGGGTGACCGTGGGCGATGGCGTCGGGCAGGACGGTGGCCAGCGGCGTGCGGCGGACGATCTCGGTGAGGGCCTGGATGGAGTTGGCCTCGACCGCGATGCGGGGTGCGGCCCGGTGGCGGGCGAAGTAGGCGTCGATGTGGCCTCGGGTGGCGAAGTCGCCGCTGAGCAGGGCGAGCCGCTCGTCCCTGAGCGCGCGCACCGGTAGGGGGCGGGCAGCGTCCGGGCGCGCGGGGTGCCGGTGACGAGGCTGAGCGTCTCGGTGAACAGCGCGGTGGGGGTGACGCCGGGCAGGTGGGGGCCGGCGAAGGCGATGCCGAGGTCGAGGTCGTCGGCGAGCAGGGCCGCTTCGACGCGGTCCTGGGTCGTCTCGGTCAGGGTGAGGTCGACGGCCGGGTGGCGCACGTGCAGCTCGGCGGTGAGCGGGCCGATCAGGTAGGCGGTGAAGGTGGGGGTGACGCCCAGCCGCAGGTGGCCGCGGGACAGGTCCTGGACGTCGTGGACGGCGCGTTCGGCGGCGGCCAGGTCGCGAAGCGCGCGCCGGGCGTGGTCGGTGTAGACGGCCCCGGCGTCGGTGAGCCGTACCGTGCGGCCGGTGCGGTCCAGCAGTTGCACGCCCAGGGTCCGCTCCAGCTGCCTGATCTGCTGGGAGAGCGTGGGCTGCGAGATGTGCAGCTCCTCGGCGGCGCGGGTGAAGTTGCCGTGTTCGGCCACGGCGAGCAGGTAGCGCAGGTGACGCAGTTCGAGAGCGGCCATGGAGAAACTATAGATGGAGCCAATGGATTCCAGGCGGAACGCCTCTTCGACACTATAGGGCCAGGTCATGCATGCTGGATGTCAGTAGCCCGCAAGGGCCGGCCACCGCCGAAGGGAGTGAACATGCAGGACCTCGCCGAGGGCGTCGCCCGTTTCCAGCGGGACGTCTTCCCGGCCAAGGCGGAGCTCTTCGCCCGTCTGGCCACGCATCACACACCGCACACGCTGTTCATCGGCTGCTCCGACGCCCGCGTCGTCCCCGAGCTGATCACCGGCACCGAGCCGGGTGACCTGTTCGTCATTCGCACCGCCGGCAACCTGGTGCCCGCCTACCGTCCCGAAGCCGACGGGGTGGCCGCGAGCATCGAGTACGCGGTCGCCGCCCTGGGCGTGCGGGACGTCGTCGTCTGCGGCCACTCGGCGTGCGGCGCGATGACCGCGCTCGCCGAGGGGCACGACCTCAGCGGCGCCCCGACGGTCGCCGCCTGGCTGCGGCACGCGGACGCCTCCCGCGCCCGCACCGCCGCCCACGGTGACGTGCCGGCCCTGGTGCGCCAGAACGTGCTCGCCCAGCTGGCGAACCTGGCCACCCACCCCTCGGTCGCCCGCGCGCTGGCGGCGGGGAAGGTCGCCCTGCACGGCTGGGTCTACGACATCCCGACCGGCCGCGTCGAGGACCTGACCGCCGCCGCGGGCACCGCGCTCACGGCCTGACCCGGCCCCCGGCTTCCCGCTCGCGGGAACCCGCATCCATCCCGACATCACCCTGAAGAGAAGGACGTACCGACACATGGTGCACGCACAGTTCGACCCCGCCGCCCGCCAGGCCCTGGCCGCCGCCGCCGTCGAGGCCAAGATCCGGAAGGACCTGTCCTGGCAGCAGATCGCCGACGCCGCCGGCCTGTCGGTGGCCTTCACCACCGCCGCCGTCCTCGGCCAGCACCCGCTGCCGGAGAGCTCCGCCCGGGCCGTGGCCGAGCTGCTGGACCTCGACGAGGACGCGGCGAGGCTGCTGCAGACCATCCCGGTCCGCGGCTCCATGCCGGACCGGATCCCGACCGACCCGACCATGTACCGCTTCTACGAGATGCTCCAGGTCTACGGCACGACCCTCAAGGCCCTGATCCACGAGCAGTTCGGCGACGGCATCATCTCCGCGATCAACTTCCGGCTCGACGTGAAGAAGGTCGCCGACCCCGAGGGCGGCGAGCGCGCCGTCATCACCCTGGACGGCAAGTACCTGCCGACCAAGCCCTTCTGACCGGGCCCCTTCCCGTCCCCGCGGCGCCGCCCCGCCGGCGGCCCGCCCGACCACTTCCGGAGGACCTTCATGGACTTCGTCCAGCGCACCATCGACCTCGCCCGCCAGAACGTCGCCGAGGGCGGCCGCCCGTTCGCGACCGTCATCGTCAGGGACGGCGAGCTGCTGGCCGAGAGCGCCAACAAGGTCGCCCAGACCGGCGACCCGACCGCCCACGCGGAGATCCTCGCCATCCGCGAGGCCTGCACCAGGCTCGGCACCGAGCACCTGACCGACGCCACCATCCACGTGCTCGCCCACCCCTGCCCGATGTGCCTGGGCGCGCTGTACTACTGCTCCCCGGCCGAGGTCGTCTTCCTCACCACCCGCGCCGCCTACGAGCCCCACTACGTGGACGACCGCAAGTACTTCGAGCTGAACACCTTCTACGACGAGTTCGCCAAGCCCTGGCAGCAGCGCCGGCTGCCGATGCGCCACGAGCCGCGCGCGGACGCCGTCGAGGTGTACCGGTTCTGGCAGGAGCGCAACGGCGGCGAGCGCCGCGTCGCGGGCGCGCCCACCACCGCGTAGGGCGCCGGAGCAGACCTCAGGCGGCCGGCGGGGCCTCAGCCCGGCTCGCCGCTCCCGTCGAGCGAGAGCGGGCCGAGGTCGGCGGCGGTCCTGGCCAGCGCGCGGACGGCGGGACCGTCGGCGGTGGACGACCACACCAGGGCGAACCGCAGAGCCGGGGCGTCGTGGAGCGGCACGAAGACGACGCCGGGCGGCCGGTTGTAGCGGGCGGCGATCTCGCCCAGCGGATGGACGCACTGCCCGGCGGCGACCAGGGCGAGGATCTCGTGGAACGTACGCGCGACGGGCCCGCGGGGGATGCGGCGGCCCAGCGGCGTGCGGGTGGGGACCATGGACGCGACCCAGTACTCCGGGGCGGCGGGGCCCAGGTCGACGACATGCTCGTCGGCCAGGTCCTCCAGCGACGCGCCGCCACGCCCGGCGAGCGGATGCCCGGCCGACACCGCCAGCACCCGCCCGGTGACGAGCACGGTGGGGCCGACGGTCAGGTCGGGTTCGGCCACCGGCAACCACAACACGTGCGCGTCGGCGTCCCCGGCGCGCAGGGCGGCGAACGGGTCGCCGCCGGTGACCTCGCTGAACCGGACGTCGGCGCCGGGGTGACGGGCGCGGAAGGCGTCGACGAGCGGGCGCAGCTCGTAGCCGGCATGGCCGAACACGCCCAGGCGCAGGGTGCGGCCCGCGCCCACCCCCGCGGCCTCGGCCCGGGCGAGCCCCTCCTGGAGCAGGTCGTAGGCCTGCCGCAGATCCTCGCGCAGGCGGCGGCCGACCGGGGTCAGCGCCACGCGCCGGCTGGTGCGGTCGAACAGCACCACACCGATCCGCCGTTCCTGCCTGCTGATGGCCTGGCTGACACGCGCCTGCGAGACGCGCAGCCGCTCGGCGGTCCGGCCGAAGTGCAGTTCCTCGGCGAGCGTCAGGAAGATCTCGATGTCCCTCAGCTCCACGGATAACCCCCATGTTATGGATCGCCCCACGAACCCTACCTTGTTCGGCCTCCGACCGGCCTCGATGCTGGACGCACCACCTGAGCGAGGGGGAGATCCACATGAGCGACATGCAAGCCATAGCCGACCGCGTCGAGATCGAGGCGCTGCGCGGCGAACTCACCGACGCGGTGATGACCCGCGACTACGACCGCGTCGAATCCCTGTTCACGCCCGGCGGCGTCATGCGGTGGCCGCACATCGGCAAGGAGTTCGTCGGCCGGGAGGCGATCCGCGCCGGGATCGAGTGGGGGCAGGGCCTCTGGGAGTTCTTCGTGCAGAACGTCCATCCGGGCGTCATCCGGATCGACGGCGACACCGCGACCGGCCGGGCCTACATCCACGAGTTCGGGCGGATGCGCGACGGCGGCTCCCACGCGAATTACGCCCTCTACCACGACCGCTACCAGCGCACCGGCGACGGCTGGAGGTTCGCCGAACGCGTCTACGAGGTCAGGTACCTCGACGACAGCCCGCTGCCGGGCTCGGCCCCCGCCGGCGACCAGGAGCGACCGGCGTGACGAGCAGCCTTCGCGACCTGACCGGCGACTACGTCCTCGACCCGGCCCGTACCCGGATCGGCTTCGTCGCCCGGCACACCGTCGGCCCCGCCGTACGCGGGTGGTTCGACCGGTTCGCGGGATCCGGCCACCTGGACGGTGACGACCCCTCCGGGTCGAGCGTCGAGCTCACCGTCCAGGCGGGCAGCGTCCAGACCCGCAACCCGCAGCGCGACCGGTACCTGCGCGGCAAGTACCTCAAGGACGCCGACCACCCGGTCATCACCTTCACCTCGAGCCGGGTGGAGCGGACCGGCGAGACGGCCTTCCAGGTCACCGGGGACCTGAGCATCCGCGGCGTGAACAACCCGATCACCGTGGAGCTGGAGCTGACCGGCGACGGGGACGACCGCCCGCTGCGGCTCAGGGGCGGCGTCACGATCGACCGCACGGACTGGGGCGTGAAGTGGAACGCCGCCGCCGGACTGGTCGCCAGGAAGGTGGCGCTGGAGCTCGACCTCGCCGCGGTCCGGCGGCCCTAGCGGACCGGGAGCCCGCGTCACCGGCCGAGTTGCTGGGCCAGGCCGACGATGATCCCTTCGGGGCCGCGGACGTAGCAGAGCAGGTAGCTGTCCTCGAACCGCTCCAGCGTGCCGACGAGCTCGGCGCCGTGCGTGCGCAGGCGGGCGATGACGTCCTCGACGTCGTCGACGGCGAACATGACGCGGCGGATGCCCAGCGTGTTCGCCGGCGGGTCCTTCGGCTCGGGGCGGATCGGCTTCGGCGTGTGGAACATGGCCAGCTCGATCCCGCCCGCGCCGCCCGGGATCCGCAACATCGCGACCTCCTGCCGGACGCCGTCGAGCCCGATGACCCGCTCCGCCCAGCGCCCCTCGATCGGCCCCCTGCCCTCCAGCTCCATGCCGAGCTCAAGGAAGAACGCGATCACCGCGTCAAGGTCTTCGACGACGATGAGCACGTTGTCCATCCGCTGGATCGCCACGCCGGGCCTCCTTCGTCAGTGCGGCCGCCTGCCGGCCGCCGATGTTCCCAGGACGGAGCCGGCGCCGCGTTCTCGACACGCCGCCGGCGGAATGCCGGTCCCACCTTGGCCCGCCGGGCGGGCCGCCCACCAGATGCGGATGTCATCGGGCGGCCCGTGAATTCCTCCGGCCCGCCGGTCAGGCGCTCGCCGGCGGGCCGAAGAACGCCCGCACGTCCGCCACCAGCAGGTCCGGCACCTCCAGCGCCAGGTACGCGCCGCCGCGGTCGAGCTCGGTCCAGCGCCGGACGTCGGCGTCCCGCTCGGCGAAGCGGCGGATCGTCACGTCGTCCTTGGCCAGCAGCACGGCCGTGGGGACGGTCACCCGCGGCTTGGGGGCGTAGGCGCCCGGGTCGTGGCCGAGCTCGTAATAGAGGTTGGCGACCGACCCGGCGGTCGCGGTGAACCACATGAGGCTCACGTCGGTCAGGACCCGGTCGCGGGAGAAGGCGTCCTCGGGCAGCTCGGCGCGGGAGTCGGTCCACTCCTTGAACTTCTCCACGATCCAGGCGAGCTGGCCCACGGGCGAGTCGGCAGCCCGTAGGCGAGGGTCTGCGGGCGGGTCGACATGATCTGGTTGAACCCCAGGCCCTCCTGCATGAAGGTCTGCATGATGCCCAGGCGGCGCTGCTCGTCGGCGGTGAACTCGCCCTCGTCCGGAGAGGGGAAGGCGACCCAGGCGTTGACGTGCACGCCGACCACCCGATCGGGCTCCTGGCGGGCCAGCTCCAGGGCGAGGTTGGCGCCTCCGCCGCCGCCCTGCGCGCCGTACCGGTCGTAGCCGAGGCGGGACATCAGCTCGGCGAAGGCCGCCGCCGTACGCGGGACCGTCCAGCCGGGCTCGGTGACGTAGCCGGACAGGCCGACCCCCGGGCAGGACGGCACCACGAGATGGAAGTCGCGCGACAACTCGTCGAGCACGTCGAGGAAGCCGATCGTGCCGCCCGGGTTGTCGGGCAGGAGCAGCAGCGGCAGGGCGGTGCCGGAGCTCGACCTGATGTGGAAGAAGTGGACGTCCTGCCCGTCGATCTCGGTGACGAACTGCGGATGCTTGTTGTACTCGGCCTCCGCCGCACGCCAGTCGAAGTCGTTGAGCCAGTAGTCGGCCAGCCCCTTGAGATAGTCCAGGGGCACGCCGCGGCTCCAGCCCTGCCCGGCGATCTCCCGGGTCCACCGGGTGCGGCGCAGGCGTTCGTGCAGGTCATCGAGGTCGGCCTGAGGAATGTTCACGCTGTACGGCTTCATGTCGACCAACGGTAGAGAGCGCCCGAAAGATCAGCATGAGTCATCGCATAGGTAATGTCTGACCCATGTTGCGGGGGCGGGACCACGAGTTGACGATCATCGACGGACTGCTGGACGGCGCCCGGGAAGGGGTCAGCGGCGCCCTGGTCGTCCTGGGGGAGCCCGGCATCGGCAAGACCGCACTGCTCGGCGGCGCGGGCGACCGGTTCCTCATCGGGCTGGCGGTGCTGTCGCTGCTGTCGGAGCTGGCCGAGAACGGGCCGGTGGTCTGCCTGGTCGACGACGCCCAGTGGCTGGACCACGCCTCGGCCGAAGCGCTGCTGATCGCGGCGCGCAGGCTGGCGGCCGAGGGCGTGGTCATGGTGTTCGCCGCGCGGCCGGGGTTCGAGGCCAAGGGGCTGCCCGTGCTGGAGCTGTCCGGCCTGGACGAGACGGCGGCCGCCGAGCTGCTCGACTCCGCCGGCCCGGCCCTGGCCGCCGCGGCCCGCCGGCGGATCCTCACCGAGGCGGCCGGCAACCCGCTGGCGCTCCTCGAGCTGCCCAAGTCGCACGGCCCCGCCGACGAGCCTTCGCTCACCGCCCGCCTGGAGGAGGCCTTCGCCGCCCGGGCCGACGGCCTGCCGGCCAGTGCCAAGGTCCTGCTCCAGGTCGCCGCCGTCGACGGCACGGGCGAGCCGGGCGTCGTGCTGGCCGCCGCCGGGACGCTGGGCAGCACGCCGGAGGACCTGGAGCAGGTGCTCGCCGCCGGACTGGTCGTCTGGGGCGAGGGCAAGCGGCTGGAGTTCCGCCACCCCCTCGTGCGCGCGGCCGTCCGGCAGCTGACCGTGCACCACGCGCTCAGCCAGGCACTGGACCGGACGCGGACGCCGACCGCAGCGCCTGGCACCTGGCCGCCGCCACGCTGGCCGCCGACGAGTGGGTGGCGGCCCGGCTGGAGTCGGCCGCCGACCGCGCGCGCTCCCGCGGCGGGTACGCCGCCGCCGCGGCGGCCTACGAGCGCGCCGCCGCGCTGAGCCCGGAGCTCGGGGACCGCTCGCGCAGGCTCACGCTCGCCGCCGAGGCGACCGAGTTCAGCGGCCGCTTCGACCGGGCCAGGACCCTGGCCGAGGACGCCGGCGATCCCGGCACCGAGCTGACCTCCCGGCTGATCCGGGTGCGCGCGTGCTCCGACTACGGAGAAGGGCACCTCGCCGGAGCGCACGCGATGTTGTCGGCGGGCGTCGACCACCTGGCGATCACCGATCCGCGCTCGGCCGCCTGGCTGCTGCTCGACGCCGCGTCCATGATCTGGTTCGACGGCGACCGCGACATGGCCTGGCGCACCGCCGAGCAGCTCGACGCGCTCCAGGTGCCGCCAGACGACGAGGTCGTCCCGGTGCACCGGTTGTCGCGCTGGTTCATCGCCATGGCGCTCGGCCGGCCGGCCGACGGGCTGCCGCCCCTGGCCGAGGTGGTGGAGTCGGCCCGCGCGCTGGCGAAGGCCGACCGTCGCGGGCTGCTGCTGATCGGCGGGCTGGGCCTGGCCGAGTACGACGCCCGTACCCACATGCTGGCCTCCGCGGCCACCGCCACGATCCGGGCCGAGGGCATGGTCGGCCTGCTGCCGCAGGCGCTGACGTTCCTCTCCAGGGTCGAGTACGCGCGCGGCCGCCACGCCGAGGCGCGCAGCCTGGCCACCGAGGCCGTGGCCATCTCCGGCGACACCGGCCAGCCCGCGTGGGCGCGCCAGGCCGCCGGGCTGCTGGACCGGTTCGCGGCGGTCCGGGGCGAGGCGCTCGACCCGGCCACCGCGCACCCGGGCGCGCTCGCCCTGCTCGACCTCGGTCAAGGACGTTCCGAGCAGGCCCTGCTCAGCCTGGAGTCGCTCGTCTACGGGCGCTCCCGCAACCGCATCCAGGCCATGCACCACGTGCCCGACCTGGTCGAGGCCGCGCTGCGCAGCGGCAGGATCGCCCGTGCGGCGGAGCCGTTCGCCCGGCTGGAGTCGTGGGCGGCGACGCTGGGCCAGCGCTGGGCCGACGCCCTGGTCCTGCGATGCCGTGCCCTGCTGGACACCACCGGCGACCCCGGCGCGCACTTCCGCGCCGCGCTGGCCGTGCACGAGCGGCCCTTCGACCGGGCGCGCACCGAGCTCCTGTACGGGGAGTGGCTGCGCAGGGCCCGCCACACCGGCGAGGCCCAGGAACGGTTGCGGGCCGCGCTGGAGGTGTTCGAACGGCTCGGCGCCGAACCCTGGGCCGAGCGGGCGCGTACGGAACTCGGCGCCACGGGCTGGAGCGCGCCACGCCGCACCGGCGCTGACCGCTTCGCGCGGCTCACCCCGCAGGAACGGCAGATCGTGCAGCTGGCCGCCACGGGGCTGTCCAACCGGGACATCGCCGCGCACCTGTTCCTGAGCCCGCGCACGGTGGGCCAGCACCTGTACAAGGCCTTCCCCAAGCTGGGCGTCACCGCCCGCGGCCAGCTCGCCGGCCTCACGCTCGACGATTGAGCCTCGGCAGCCCGACGAGGGAGCCCCCGACGCCTGGCTGGTCTTCGACGACCGGTACGCCCCCGCACCCGATCGGCCTGCACACCGTGCACATCCTGGCCGTCGAGGGCCGGCGGGTGCACGTCCGCAACCTGGAGGCGCTCGACGCGACCCCGATCCTCGACGTCAAGCCCCTGCTCACGCCCGACCGCTGACCTCGGGCGCCGCCCTACCAGCCGTCCGGGGGATCCGCCGGGCCCTGGTCGCCGGCGGTCGTCCGGCGGGACAGGGGGTGGCCGGGGCGGACGAGGCCGGCGTCGTACGACACCACCACCACCTGCGCCCGGCTGCTCAGCCCCAGCTTGGCCATCAGCCGGTTGAGATGCGTCTTGACCGTGCCCTCGCTCACCGACAGCCGCTCGGCGATCTCCCTGTTCGACAGCGCGTGCCCGACCAGCCGCAGCACCTCCGTCTCGCGCCCGGTGAGCCGGTCGAGGGAGGGGGAGGGCAGCGGGGCGGGCGGCTCGGTGAACGCCTCGATCAGCCGCCTGGTGGCGGCCGGGGCCAGCAGGATGTCGCCCGCCGCGACCGTGTGGATGGCGGCGATCAGGCGCTCGGGCGGGGTGTCCTTGAGCAGGAATCCGCCGGCGCCCAGGCGCAGCGCGTTGTAGACGTACTCGTCGAGGTCGAACGTGGTCAGGATGAGCACCTTGGGCGGCGGGTCGTGCGCGGCGGCCAGGATGCGCTCGGTCGCCGTCAGGCCGTTGATGCCGGGCATCCTGATGTCCATGAGGATCACGTCGGGCCGCAGCGTGGCGGCCGGGCGCACGGCCTCCTCCCCGTCGGCGGCCTCGCCCACGACCTCCAGGCCCGCGGCGCGCAGCAGCGCGGCCAGACCCGCGCGGATGAGCACCTGGTCGTCGACCACGAGGACTTTGATCTCGCACCTGCTTCACGGTCGTCACGGCGGCCGATCGTCGGCACCGGGTGCGGGGAGCGGGAAGGTCGCCAGCACCTCGAACCCGCCCCCGGGCAGCGGCCCGGCGGTGATCGACCCCTGGTAGAGCCTGACACGTTCAGTCATGCCGATCAACCCGTGGCCGCCGGAAGGCCCGTCCGCCGCCTGGACGGCGGCGCCGTCGTTGCTGACGCGTAACGTCAACGTGGCCGGGCCGTAGCCGATGTGGATCTCCACCCGGCCGGGGTCGGCGTGCTTGAGCACGTTCGTCAGCGACTCCTGGACGATGCGGTAGGCGCACAGGTCGAGGCCGGACGGCAGCGGCCGGGCCCGGCCCTCGACGACGAGCTCGGTGCCGACGCCCGCCCCGCGCATGCGCTCGACCAGCGGATCGAGGGCCAGCAGCCCCGGCGCGGTGGCGTAGAGGCCCTCGTCGTCGTCGTGGGCCTCGATGCGCAGGATCGACAGCAGCCGGCGCATCTCGGTCAGCGCCTCGTGGCTGGTGTCGGCGATGACGCCCAGCGTGGCGTGGGCGGTGGCCGGGTCGCTCAGCGCCACGTAGCGCCCCAGCCCGGCCTGTACGGAGATGACCGACATGTGGTGGGCGACGACGTCGTGCAGCTCGCGGGCGATGCGCACCCGTTCGCGGGTGACCGCCCGCCGGGCGGCGGCGCCCTGCTCCGCGCGCAGCTGCGCGGCCAGGTCGGCGAGCTGCCCGGTGCGCTCCGACAGCAGCCGCACGCTGGTGCCCGCGCCCACCCCGCAGGCCGCCACGATGCACGACTGCGCGGCGGCCGACCACAGCGCGACGCCGGGCTGCTGCGCCGAGGCGTAGGTCCACTCGACGACGATCAGCACCGAGCCGGCCGCGCACCACGCCCACGACCGGTGGGCGGCCACGGAGTAGAGCGCCACCAGCGGCCCGATGCTGTTGAGCCCGAGGTGGTAGCCCAGCACGTGGTAGACCAGCGAGGCGCCCACCGACACCAGCAGCACCGCCACCGGCGTCACCCTGCGCAGCGCCAGCGGCGCGTTGACCAGCACGGTCAAGGCCACCGACAGGGCGTCGCCGGGCCGGCCCCGGCCCGGCTCGAACATCTCCCACAGCCAGGTGCCGACGACGAGCGTCAGGGCCACGGCGCCGTCGAGCAGCAGCGGGTGGACCGCGAACACCCGCCGGAGAAGGGACGGGGCGGTGAAGGGCACCCGTCACGCTAACCCCGGCGCCACCCCCGGCGCATCAAACCGGGGGTGGACATCGACTGCCGCGGAAGTTGCAGACCCCGCTCCTGGTGCCGGGCCTGGTACCCGCGCGAGCTGCGTTTCTTCGCCGTGCCGCGGATGACCTGGTTCAGCGTCCGGCACGCCGGGCAGGCCCCCGCGGTCGGCCCGGCGTGCTCGGTCGGCAAGGACGCGCGAGCACGCTCGCGATTGCCGCGCTCCAACGTCTTCTCACGGTTGCTCCTCGGCTGCGGCCCTGGTGGCAGGCGTGACGGGATCCCGGCACGTTCCGGGACACGGGCGATGCCGAGAGCTGCCAAGACGGTAGGACCCGCGGCATGCCGGCGGCGTCAGCCCGGGGGTTGAGAAGATCGTCAACTTTGGCGGTACGAGCCCCGCGCCCCCGCCCGGCGCCGGGGACGTGCTGCGCGTCCCGCCCCGGGCTGATTTCCGCATCACCCTCACGAGTGACGAGACCGGGCCGGGCAGCGGCCACGATGGAGCGATGTCGCGAACCTCTCGTCACGAGGAGACAGCCGATGGGGAACGGTGCGGAGGGCTCGGACAGCAGGGCTCGGACGGCGGGGCCGGGGAGGCGGGCGGCCGGGCGGAGGACGTGCGGTTCCGGGTGCTCGGGCCGTTCGAGATCCTCGGCGCCCGCGGCCCGATCAGCCTCGGGGGGCCGCGGCAGCGTGCCCTGCTCGCCCGGCTGGTGGCCGCCGCCGGGACGGTGGTCTCCACCGACACACTGATCGAGGACCTGTACCAGGGCAGGCCGCCGGCGACCGCGGTGGGCTCCGTCCACGTCTACGTGTCGAACCTGCGCCGGGTGCTGGAGCCGGCACGCGCGCCGCGCACGCCGCCCCGGCTGCTGGTGGCCCGCAGGCCCGGCTATCTCCTGGCCACCACGGACGTCGACGCGCTGCGCTTCGGCAAGCTGGTCACGGACGCCGAGCTGCGCCCGCCCGCGGAGGCGCTGCCCCTGCTGGAGGAGGCACTCGGGCTCTGGCACGGCGTCCCCTACGGCGAGTTCGCCGACGAGCTGTGGGCCGCCGCCGAGGTGAACCGCCTGGGCGAGCTGCGCATGAACGCGATCGAGTCCCGCGCCCAGGCGCTGCTGGACGTCGGCCGCCCGCAGCCGGTGATCCACGAGCTGGAGTCCGAGACGGCGGAGCACCCGCTGCGGGAACGGCTGTGGTGGTTGCGCGCCCTGGCTCTCTACCGGTCCGGGCGGCAGGCCGACGCGCTGGCCACCTTACGCAGAGCCCGGAAGGTCATCGCCGACCAGCTCGGCCTCGATCCCGGGCCCGAACTGCGGGAACTGGAGAAGGACATCCTCCGGCAGGCGCAGTCGATCACCCCGCCGCCCGAGCCGGGCCCCGTGCGGCTGTCCCTGGTCCGTCCCGAGGCCGTCGCGCCGGTGCCGCGCGGCGGCGCGGCGGCCGGCGACACCGCCGAGGCCGCCGAGGCCGCCGCGCACGCCGGTGAGGCCGCGTCCGCGCGGGCCGATCAGGCCCGGCGCGCGGTGCGGGGACGGCTGATCGGCCGCGAGCGGGGGCTGGCCGAGCTGGCGGCGCTGCCCGGCGCGACGCACCACAACGGCGTCGTGGTCGCCGCGGTCAGCGGCGAGCCCGGCATCGGCAAGACCCGGCTGCTGCAGGCGTTCCGCGACGACTGCGGGGATCTGGGCTATCTGGTGCTGTGGGGCCGCTGCCGCGGAGGGGAGGGCGTGCCGCCGCTGTGGCCGTGGCTCCAGGTGCTGCGCGCGCTGGCCGGGACCGTGCCGCCCGAGGAGCGGCAGGCGCTGAGCGGGCTGCTGGACGACGACTGGCCCACCGGCGCGCCGGCGACGCCGCACCGCAACCGGGCCGTCGCCCGGTGGCTCGTCGAGGCCGCGCGCACCCGTCCCCTGGTGATCGTCCTGGACGACCTGCACTGGGCGGACTCCGCCACGCTCGAACTGCTCAGGGACGTCGCCGTGCTGTCCGAGGCGTACCCGGGCGAGCGCCCGCTGCTGCTGGTCACCGCCTTTCGCGACGCGGCGCACGACGACCGGACGGTCACTCCCGGCGCCTCTCCCGGCGACGCCTTCAACCTCTCGGTGGACGAGGTGCTGTACCAGCTCGCCCGCTACGACCTCGTGCGCATCCGGCTGAGCGGCCTCGACGCCGCCGACGTCGGGACGCTCGCCCGGGAGATGGGCGTCCCGGTGGACGGCTCCACGGCCGAGCTGCTGACCAGGCGTACCGGCGGCAACCCGTTCTTCGTCCGCGAGAGCGTCCGGCTGATGGCGCAGGGGCAGGGCCCGGAGGTCGTGCCCGACGCGGTGTCCGACCTGATCCGCCGGCGGCTGGCCATGCTCGGGCCGCGGGCGACGGAGATACTCCAGCTGGCCGCCCTGATCGGCCGCAGCTTCGATCCCGGCCTGGTCGTCGAGGTGTTCCGGGCCTGCGCGTCGTGGCCGGAGCAGACCTACGAGCTGCTCGACTGGGCCGCCCAGGCCGGGCTGGTCACCAGCGGCGACGGGGTGATGAGGTTCGTCCACGACCTGGTCAGGGAGACGCTGATCGCCGGCGTCCCGCCGCTGCGCAGGGGCGTGATCCACCGGGAGGTGATGAGGGCCCTGTCCGCCAGGCCGAGCACCGACGTGACCGTCATCGCCCACCACGCCGTGGAGGCCGGGCCGCTGGCGTACCGGGAGACGGCGCACTGGGCCCGCGCGGCGGCCGGGCAGGCGAGCCGGCGCATGGCGCACGAGGAGGCCGCCGCCTGGTGGGGGCGGGCCGTCGCCGCTCACGGCGCCTGCGACGGCGACCCCGCCCAGCACGTGGAACTCCTGCTGCACCAGGTGCGCGCCCTGCTGGACGCCGGGGACGCCATGGGCGCGCGCGACCTGCGGGCCCAGGCCCTGCGCGTCGCCCAGCGGGCCGAGGCGGACCCCGCCCTGACCACCCGCGCGCTCACCGCACTGGACGCGCCGGCCATCTGGACGCTGCGCAACCCGTACGAACCGGTCGAACTGCGGCTGGTCGAGCAGTTCGAGGCCACGCTGAGCGCGCTGCCCGAGACCGACGGCGTCGAGCGGACGTTGCTGCTCGGCGGCCTGGCGCAGGAACTGTACAACGGCAGCGACGACGACCTGCGATGCCTGTCGCTGTCGGCCGAGGCCGTCGCGATGGCCCGCCGGATCGGGGACCCGCACCTGCTCATGCGGGCACTGAACGCGCGCGCGCTGTCCGTGCCGCAGGCGACCCACATCGCCGAGCTCATGGAGATCGCCGAGGAGCTGCACGGCCTGGCCGCGCGGACCAGGACGCCGGGCTTCGAGCTGCTCGCCCACATGATGGACACCCACTACCGGCTGGAGACGCACGACCTGGCCGGGGCGGACCTGGCGGCCGCCCGCTGCGAGGCGCTGCTCGACGACCTGCAACTCCCGTGGCCGCGCTTCCAGCACACCATGTGGCGGGCCAACCGGCTCACCCTGGCCGGCCGGTTCGCCGAGGCCGACGCGCTGTACGGCGAGGCCGAACGGCAGGCCAAGCGGATCGGCATGTGGTACGCGGGCGCCGTCGCGGTGAACGGCCGCCTCATGCTGTACTACCAGCGCGGCGCCATGGCCGAGGCCGGCCCGCTCATCGACCTGATCAGCGGCATCCACCCCACCGTGGAACACGACGCCCGGGTGCTGGAGCTGTGCGCCCAGGGCCGCCGGAGCCAGGCCGTGGCCCTGGCCGGGCAGGGGTGGCCCGCTCCGCCGATGGACTGGTCGTGGCTGACCATGACCTGCCTCCAGGGCGCGGCCCAGGCCGCCGCCGGCGACGTCGCGGCCTGCTGGACGACGTACGAGAAGTTGCTGCCCTACGCCGGGCGCATCTCCGGGGGTCGGCGGTGGCCTGCATCGGGCCGGTCGACCACTTCCTGGCCGTGCTGGAGTCCGTGCTGGACGCCGGCACCGGCGCCGCCGGGGCCTGACGGGTCGCCGGTCGCGCCGTCACCGTGTCCCGTCGTCGTGCCAGCGGCCGACCAGGTCGGCGTACAGGGGGGACCGGTCGATCAGTTCCGGGTGGGTGCCGGTGAGCACGGTGGTCCCGTCCATCAGCAGGACCTGGCGCGCTCTGGCGGCCGAGCTGATGCGGTGCGCGATCACGACCAGGGTGCCGGGGCGGGCCGCCAGCGCCAGCTCCGCGCGCAGCTCGGCGGCCGGATCGAGGTGGCAGCCCGCCTCGTCCAGGATCAGGACGTCGGCGGGGGAGGCGTGCACGCGCGCCAACGCGACGAGCTGCCGCTCCCCGGCCGACAGCGCGGACGGCTCCTCGATCTCCCCGCCGATGCCGCCCAGCCGCTCGACGAGCGGCCCGGCGCCGACGGCGGCCACGGACGCGCGCAGGCGTTCGTCGTCCGGGCTGTCGCCGGGCGGCCACAGGTACGCCAGGTTCTCCCGGACCGTCCCGGCGAAGACGTACGCCTCCTGCGGCACCAGCGCGATCCGGCTCCGCACCAACGTGCCGGGGATCGAGGCCAGGGGGCGTCCGCCGAGCCGCACCCGGCCGCCGGTGGGCCGGAGCAGCCCGGTCATCAGCAGGGCCAGCGTGGACTTGCCGACGCCGCTCGGGCCGACCACCGCGAGATGCCCGCCTTCGCCGATCGTCAGGTCCAGGTCCCGCACGACCGGCGTGGCCCGTGCGGCATAGGCGAACGTCAGGCGTTCGGCCCGCAGCTCGTGGCCGGTCGGGACGGCGTCCGGGGTGTCCGGGGTGTCCGGGGCCACCGGGCCGGGGACGGAGATCGTCTCGGCGATCCGCCGGGTGGTCGCCGCGAGCCCGACCCCCCACCCGCCGAGGGTGTCGAGGATCGTGCGCAGCGCCGGCTCCAGACCGGTGAACAGGTACGTCACCGCCCCCACCACCTCTCCCGCGCTCAGCCGGCCGCCCTCGATCAGGGGACGGGCCAGCACGAGCAGGCCGACCAGCGGCGCGTGCGCGCCGAGCAGGACGGCGACCCGCCGGCCCGCGCCCGCCCGGGCGAGCGCTCGGGCCGCCGCGGCCTGCGCGGACACCAGGGCCCGCAACGTGTCCGTGGCCTGGTCCCGCGCCCCGCAGGCGGCGACGTCGCGCAGCCCCGCCACGATGGGCGTGGCCTGCGCGGTCAGCCGCTCCTCGGCGAGCATGAGCGCACGCTGCCGGGCCGTCAGCGCCGGCATCAGCCTGGCGAACGCGGCCAGCGCCAGCACGAGCGGCCCGGCGGCGACGGCGGCGGCCACCGGCGACAGGACGAGCAGCCCCACCAGCGCGGCGATCACCGACATCCCCAGCTCACGGCTGGTGCGCAGCATCATGGACACCAGCTTGCGCATGGTCTCGACCTGCCCGGTGAGGCGGCTGAGGGCGGCGGCGTCCGGCGCCTCACCGCCGTCGGCCGCGCGGCGGACGGCCGCCCCGGCCACGGCACGGACCAGCTCGTCGCGCATGGGCTCGACCACCGCGGCGAGATGCGGGAACATCAGCCGGGTCGCCAGCGACCTGACGACCATCGTCACGCCCAGCAGGCCCAGCCAGGCCATGCCGACGCCCGGACGGTCGGCCAGGAATCCGCGGTCCACCGCCGTGGCGACGAGCAGCCCGGCCAGCAGCGCGGGCGCCGCCTCGACGAGCGACCACGCCAGGGCCGTCAGCAGCGGGCGCCGCCGGGCGCGCAGCAGGCCCGCCAGGAACCGCCAGGGCCGGACGGCCTGCCGCCGGTCCGCGGCGGCCCCGGTCATGCGGACGTCCACGTGTCCTCCTCGTCCCGCTCGGGGGTGCCGGCGTGCCCGGCGGCGAACAGGGCGCGGTACGCCGGGTCCCGCCACAGCTCCTGATGGGTGCCGCGCCCGCGCACCCGGCCGGCGTCGAGCCAGACGACCAGGTCGGCCAGGGCGGCCGTGGCCGGGCGGTGCGCGATGACCAGACGGGTGCGCCCGCGCATGCCCTCGGCCAGGGCGCGGCTCACCCGGGCCTCGGTCGCCGTGTCCAGGCTGGAGGTGGCGTCGTCGAGGACGGTCACCCGGGCCTGCCGCAGGAACGCCCGCGCCAGCCCCAGCCGCTGCACCTCACCGCCGGACAGCGGCGCGTCCGCCGCGGGGGTGGCGTAGCCGAAGGGGAGGCGGCGGATCACGTCGTGCACGGCCGCGGCCTGCGCGGCGGCGCGCACCGCCTCGGGGGAGCGGGCCGGAGCGCCGTAGGAGATCACCCCGGCGATGTCGCCGCCGAGCAGCATCGGGCGTTCGAACGCGTACGCCACGGCGTCGCGCAGCAGCCCGGGGTCGACGTCGGGCAGGGGCACGCCGTCGAGGAGGACCTGGCCGCCGTCCGGGTCCGCCAACCGGCCGGCCAGCAGCGCGAGGGTCGTCTTGCCCGCGCCCGAGCCGCCGACGACGGCGGTCATCGCTCCCGCCGGTATCTCCAGGTCGACGTCGTCGAGCAGCGGCGTCTGCCCGCGCCGCACCGTCACGCCCCGGAACGAGAGCGTCCCCGGGCCAGGGGGCAGCGGCCGCGTGCCGGCGGCCAGGACGGGCAGGGCGAGCACGTCGTGCACGCGGACCGCCGCCGAGCGGCCGAAGGCCATGCCGAGCAGCGGGTCGATCTGCTCGACGAACACCAGGCCCAGGGCGGTGTAGCCGGCCGTCGCCAGGAGCGCGCCCGGCGGCAGCCGGCCCTGCGCGACGCCGAGCCCCGCCACGGCCAGCACGAGGACCTCGACGAGCGGCAGGATCAGGGTGATCCGCCACACGCTGTGCGCCTGCGCCCGCCACAGGGCGTGCCCGGCGGCGCTCAGCTCGGGCAGCGGCCGCAGCACGCGGGCGATCTCCCGGTCGGCGGTGCCCGCGGCCCGGACCGTCCGGATGCCGGCGAGGGTCTCGGTGAGGCGCGCGGCCAGCCGGCCCTGGGCCCGCTGGTAGTCGCCGTACAGGCCGGAGACCCGGGCGACGAACACCCGCATGACGACGAGCGCGACGGGCACGCCGCTCAGGAAGGCGACGCCCACCCGCCAGTCGATCGTGAAGAGCGCGACGACCCCGCCGGCCGACAGGACGAGCCCGGACACGATCTGCACCAGCGTCGCGGGCACGTAACCGGTGGTCGCCGTGTTGCCCACGAGGCGGTTGACGAGCTCCCCTGCGGGAAAGGCGCCCGCACCCGCCGCGTCGGTCCGCAGCACCCGGTCGATCGCGCGCAGGCGCAGCAGCCTGGTGGCGGAGGCCACCGACGTGATCCCCGCGATGCCCGAGGCGATGTCGGCGAGCGCGGCGGCCAGGAGGAGGAGCGCGAGCTGGGTGTAGGCGGCCGTGGAGCCGGTCCCGGCGAGCACCGCGTTCACCGCCGCGCCCACCGCCGAGGGCAGGGCGAGGGAGACGGCGATCGAGGCCGCCGCGGCGACGGCCGTCCCCGCCAGCGGCGCCCACGTCGCGCGGGCCGTCCAGGCGATGAGCCGGTCGCCGTGCCTGTGCCCGACGTTCATGAGATGTCCCTTCACTCCATCGGCGCGGTGCCGGCCCCGGGGGCCGGCACCGCCGGGACGGGTCCTAACAGAAGGTCAGGAACCGGCAGGTCACCTGGTGACGTAGCAGCTGTTGCCCTCGTTCTCGCAGGTGAAGCTGGAGACCTGGCAGGCGGCCAGGCCGGACTCCTCGCGGGCGGGGAGCATGTCCAGCGCGGTGATGTCGAGTTCCATCGGTTTCTCCTTCTTCTCGGGGTGGAGCCCGCGAGTGCGGGCCTTGCCACCGGCCCGGCGCCGGGTGGGGGCGCCGGGCCGGGGGGATCAGGGGCGCCGCGCGGAGCGGCGGCTGAGGAAGGCGACCAGGTGGTCGAGCACGAGGTGGCCGTCCGGTCCGGTCAGCGGGTCGTGCCCCGCGCCGGGCAGCTCGACGTAGGTGAGCTCGGGCCCGCCGGGACCGGCCCGCGCCAGCCGGTCCCGCAGCCGCCGGGAGTGGCCGACGGGGACGGTCGCGTCCCGCTCGCCGTGGACGACCAGCAACGGGCCGCGCAGCCGGTCGGCCAGCCGGATCAGGTCGCGCGGCCCGAGGTCGTCGTCCTCGATCTGCGCGCAGCCGCCGAGCCGGTCGAGCATGTTGCGCACCAGCGGCGGCCCGTCGGCGTGGAGCTCCCGCCCGGACAGGAACGGCGCGACGACGGCGGCGCCGGACCACAGGCCCGGTTCCGCGGCGGCGGCGAGCAGGGCGAGGTGGGCGCCGTAGCTCACGCCGTACAACACGGGCGGGGTGGCGCCGGGCCCGCGGGAGGCCGTCAGGGTGCGGCCGAGGTGGAGGACGTCGGCCAGATCCGGCCCGCCCCAGGCGCCGCGGATCGCGTCGCGGTGGGCGGGCCCGTACCCGGTGCTGCCGCGCTGGTTGGGCGCGACCACGGCGACGCCTTCGTCGGCCAGCCGCTGGAACAGCGGGTCGTAGCCGAGCCGCCAGGCCGACTCGGGGCCTCCGTGCAGGGCCAGCACCACGCGCCCGGCGGCGACGGGGTCGCCGTAGACGACGGCTTCGACGGGTCCGGCCGGGCCGTCGAAGCGGCGCGCGGCGGCGTGCGGCCGCCCGGTCCCGCCGCCGTCCGGTCCGGGGACCGCCACCACGTGCGGCGGCAGGCCGGGAGCGGAATGGACCAGCCGCAGCGTGCCCGCGTTCCAGGCGGCCATCGGCAGGATCGTGCCGGTCGCCGGCCCCGCCTCCCGGACACCGCCCGCAGCCAGGTCGTACACCAGGGCGCGGGAACGCACCCCCGCGGTGACCGCCAGTGCCAGCCGCCGGCCGTCCGGGTCGAGGGCGAGCGGGGTGACGGCGCCCTCGACGGCGTTCAGCCGCTCGGGGTAGACGGTGGGCGTGTCCGCGTCGCGCGGGCGGATGCCCAGGCGGTGGCCGACCCGGGTCTCGCGGGCGGTCAGCAGCACGCCGGCTTCGGGGGCGGCGAGCAGCAGGTGCTCGCGCCGCTCCAGGCCGGGGAGCGCAGCCACGGTGCCGTCGGACAGGTCGAGCACCACCGTGCGCGTCCGGGGGCCGGCGGGCACCGCCAGCGCCAGCCGCCTGCCGGAAGTGTCGAGCCAGACGCCCCCGGCCAGCGGGCCCGGCACGCCTGCCACGACCTCGGGCGGCTCGGCCCGGCCGGACAGCCGCCACACGGCCGTGCCGCCCGCCGGGGTCGTACGGAAGGCCAGGGCGGCGGTTCCCGCGCTGCGGCCCGCCACCAGCCTGAGCCCGCCACCCGTGACGGCGGCCAGGTCGTGCACGGACGCGCCCGCGCCGTCCCGGTCCGGGACGACGAGGAGCAGCCGGTGCGTCCCCCGCCTCCGGCGCGGCTCAGCAGGACGGCGCCGTCGTCCGTCGGGACCGCGGTGCTCACGGGACTCTCGCCGTCGCAGGAACGCAGGACGCGGGACCGGGGGCGCGCGCCGGTCAGGTCCCAGAGCTCCGGCGCGAGAGGACGGCGGCCCTCGGCGGTCAGGCACACGGCGTACCGCCCCAGGCCGGAGAACCGGAAGCCCAGCCGGAGCATCGTCCCGCTCACGATCCCGCCGGTGCGGGCGCGGGTGCGGGCGCGGGTGCCGGGACGCGGGCCGGGACGTCGGCCGTCCACGGACGCGGGCCACCGTGACGCAGCCGCAGCAGGAAGTCCAGGACGCCCGCCAGACCGGTGTTCCAGCCGAAGCTCACCGTGTCGCCGTTCTCGTCCGGCACCACCAGCAGCCCGCCCCGCAGCACCGCCCGCGCCTCCAGGCAGGCGGCCAGCTCCGCGGCCTGGGCGCGGTAGTCCTCGTCGCCGAGCAGGCCGGCCATGTCCAGCAGGAACTGCCCGTCACCGGCCAGCCCGTGGCAGGCCGCGGTCCCCGAGGACAGCCGGGAGGCGCGGACGGCGACGGCGGCGGCCTTCGCGGCGTCCAGGAAGTCCGGCTCGCCGGTGACGGCGTGGAGCCGGACGAGGAAGGTGCCGACCCCGGAGGAGCCGCTGCACCAGTGCGTCATCCGGACGGCGCCGCCGGGGAACTCCGGCCACCAGGCCGCCGCGCCGGTGCGCTGGGCGGCGGCCAGCAGCGTACGCCCGGCGAGCAGGGCCGTCTCCAGGTGGTCGCCGCCTCCCGGGGCGGCGGCGGAGAGCAGGAAGGTCCCGATCCCCGCGACGCCGTGGGCGAAGCCGTAGTGCACGGCGCCGGCCAGCGCGGACGGGAAACGTTCCGGGATGGGCCACAGCACGCTGCCGGGGGTGCGCTCGGCGCTCGCCACCAGGGCGTCCGCGCACCGTGCCGCCCGCTCCCTGAAGCGCTCGTCGCCGGTGGCCCGCCAGAGGTGCAGCAGGGTCAGCCCCGTACCGGCCAGGCCGTGGCAGACGTCGGGGTTCGGCCACGACATCGGCAGGGTCAGCGCCAGGTCGGTGCCCGCCGCGCGCAGCGCGTCGTCGCCGAGGGCACGCCCGGCCGCGTGCAGTGCCCACGCGATGCCGGCCCGGCCGAAGTGCAGTCCGGGCGATGGCCTGGCCTCGCTGCCCAGCCGCCGGAGCGTCCAGGCCGCGGCGTGGCGCAGCGCGGCGGCGACGTCGTCCCGCCCGACCTCGCCGGTGTCCAGGACGGAGGTGTGCAGTGCCGACGTGTCCAGGACCGACGCGAGCAGCGCGAGCACCCCGGCCGAGCCGTACTGCACGGCGCAGGGGTCGGCGGTCTCGCCGAACCCGGAGACCGGCCACAGGCGCCGGCCGCCGGGATCGCGGTTCATCCGCCGGAGCGTGTGCGCGATCCCGTCGCGGAGCAGGCGGTCCTGACCGGCGACGGGCAGGCGGCGGCCCGCGCCCGCGGCCGTCGCCGGCCTGGGCGCGGCGGCCAGGTCGGAGCCGGGCAGCGGCTCCAGGCCGTCGAGGAAGGCGCCGACGCGCCGCAGATCCCAGCGCCGGGCCGGGTCCTCACGCATCAGGCCGAGGATCATCGGCCGCAGCGCCCGGCCCACGGCGTCACCCTCGGTCGCCACCTCGACCAGCCCGCGCACCCGGGTGTCCCACGAGCGGCCCGCGGGCGGCTCGTCGGAGCCGAGCAGCGGCCGGCAGGCCGTGGCCAGGTGCAGCACCGTCGCGCCCAGGGCGTACAGGTCCGCCTCGGCCCGCGCGGCCGGCCCGTACATCGGCCCGCGCACCTGCTCGGGCGGCGCGTAACCGGCGGTGTAGGCCTTGGTGACGGGCGTGCCGGGGACGGCGGCCATCTCCAGGTCGACCAGCCGGCAGGAGCCGTCCGGGCCGACGATGACGTTGTTCGGCGTCAGGTCCCGCAGCACGAAGCCCCGCCCGTGCACGGCGGCGACCAGGCCGGCCAGCGCGCGCACCGCGGTCAGCGCCACGCCCGGCCAGCCGTCCGGATCGGCGGCCTTCGCCTGCCCCGCCCAGGCGGTCAGCACGGCGCCGTCGAGGTGTTCCTGCGCGAGGAACAGATTGTCCCCCTGCGTGAACAGGGCGACCTTGCGGCTCGTCACGCCGAGCGGCCCGAACAGCTCCAGCATGTCGGCCTCGTGGCGGAGCCGGTCGCGTTCGTCCCGGCCCTGCAGGGTGGCGCTGATGTGCGGGCGGGCCTGCTTGATCACGACCTGGGCGCCGGAGAGCCGGTCCGCCGCCAGGAACACCCCGCCCTTGGCGCCGTGGCGGATCGCCTGCCGCACCACGAACCGGCCGGCCAGCTCGACGGCCTCCGGCGCGGCGGTCCGCACCGGGGCCCGACCGGACTCGAACGGGCAGGCGGCCCACTCCGGCGGCGAGTACCAGGCGTTGCGCCGGTCCACCTGGCAGGTGCCGTCGGGGGCGGTCAGCGGCGAGCTGTGGACGCCGTCGTTGTCGAGCACGCTGCGCGCGGAGAACACGCCGTAGCGGTAGTGGACCAGGCTGCCCGGCCGGTAGGCCCGGTCGGACAGGACGGGCGGGCCCGGCAGGCCGTACGTGGCCCGGTGCAGGTCCTCGGCGATCGCCGTCGCCGCCTCGTCGTCCGGGGGTAGACGGTGATGAACTTGCCGGCCGATCCCCGATGGACGTTCCTGGACAGCAGCCCGGTCAGGTCGGCGAACGTGGCCGCGAACTTGAACGGGCACCGATGCCGCACCAGCACCTCGGCCGCCCGCGCCAGCACGACGGGAGCCGACAGCGGCGTCGCCGACACATGCAGCTTCCAGCCCTGGTCCCGCGTCCCGGCCTCCCGGGGAGCCACGTACGTCCACGGCGCGCGGTGGCGGACGTCCCACCCGTCCCCGGCGGACCGGCGCAGGGCGGCCCGCACGAGGTCCTCCAGCACGTGGAGATCCGCGCTCACCTGCTCGTCCGTGCCTGTCGTGCTCATGCTCACGCCACAACCTCATGCCTGATCGGGTTCGGGACGTTCCCGGTGGCCGCCGGGGCCCGCCGGTGAACAGCGAACCGGAGCGGTCTTATGGATCACTGATGGCCGCTTAACGCGCCCCGCGGGCGCCTTTCAGGTCCGGTCATAAGACGGCTCAGGTCCGGTCATAAGACGGCTCAGGTCCGGTCATAAGACGGCTTCACCGCGACGGCCAGGTAGACGGGCATGGCGATGGTCAGCTCGCCCCTCGCGTCGGCCAGCTCCAGCGAGTGGAACCACGCGCTCCTGTCGATCTCCGGCACCAGGCCGGACTCCTGCCTGCCCAGCACGGGCACCACGGACGCCGCCTCCGCCAGGGAGGCGGACACCGCCTGGACCGCCCGCAGCTCGGGCTCGGCCAGCCCCGCCCGTACGAGCCTGCGGCGCAGGGTGCGCCCGACGGCCGGATGGGAGATCTTCTCCCTGAAGGCGTCCAGCACCCGCCGGGTCAGCGACTCCTCCACCCCGTCGATGACGAGCCCGCTCCAGTCGACGTCCACGACGCACACGCGCCCGCCGGGGGCCAGCGCCCCGGCCAGCGCGCGGACGGCGGCGTCGGGATCGGGCACGTGCTGCAGCACCCGCTCGCACCACACCACGTCGAACGCGTCCGCGTAGCCGAGGGCGGCGAGGTTGCCGAGCCGGTAGGAGACCGTTCCGGCGCCCGGCTCGGCGGCGGCGTGCCTGCGCTCGGCGGCGGCCAGCATCACGGGATTCAGGTCCACGGCGGTGACCGTCCCGCCCGGTCCCACCAGCCGGGCGAACTTCCTGGACATCTCGCCGAGCCCGCACCCGGCGTCCAGCACGCGTTCGCCGAGGGAGACGGCCAGCAGGTCCAGCGCCGAGGCGCGCACCGCGCGCACCACCTCGTGCCGGGAGATGCGGTCCAGGTACTCCTCGGCCGCCGCCTGCGTCCCGTCACGGACGTCAGCCTGAAAGATCTTGTCGTCCACCGAGGTCTCCTCTCCTCGAAAGCGTCTCGGCCAGCCCGGCCGCGGTCGGCGTCTCGAACAACGCCCGGATCGGCAGCTCGACCCGCAACGACGAACGGATCCGGCCCACCAGCCGCGAGGCCGTCAGCGAGTGGCCGCCCAGGTCGAAGAAGGAATCGTCGACGCCGACCCGCTCCAGCTCCAGCACGTCGGCGAAGACGTCGCACAGCAGCCTCTCCAGCGGGGTGCGCGCCGCGCGCGGCTCGGCCCGCGGGGACGGCTCCGGCTCCGGCAGGGCCCGCCGATCGACCTTGCCGTTCGCGTTCAGCGGCAGGTCGTCCAGGATCACCACGGCCGCGGGCACCATGTAGCCGGGCAGCGACGCGGCCACGAACGCGCGCAGCGCGGCGGCGTCCAGGCTCGCGCCGGCGGCCGGCACGGCGTACAGCACCAGCCGCCGGTCCCCGGAGCCCGTCGGTCGCACGACCGCCGCCGCCCGCGCGACCTCGGGGTGCCGCGCCGCGGCCGCCTCGACCTCTGCCGGCTCGACGCGAAAGCCCCTGAGCTTGGTCTGGTCATCGGTCCTGCCGACGAAGTCCAGAGCGCCGTCGGCCCGCCACCGGACGAGGTCGCCCGTCCGGTACATCCGCTCGCCCGCCGGGCCGAAGGGGCAGGCGACGAACCGCTCGGCGGTCGGCCCCGGACGCCCCAGATAGCCGCGGGCCACGCCCGCGCCGGCGATGTGCAGCTCGCCCACGACGCCGGGCGGCACCGGCCGCAGGTCGCCGTCCAGGACGTACACCCGGGTGTTGTCCATGGGGCGGCCGATGGGGAACGTCCCGCCGGTCGCCGGTGCGCGATGCCGGGTGGCGAACGTCGTGGTCTCCGTCGGGCCGTACCCGTTGACCACGACCGTGCCGGGGCACGCGCCGGTGACCCGGCCCACCGCGGCGGGGGAGACCACGTCACCGCCCGCCCACACCTCGCGCACGTTCCCGAAGCATCCGGGGGACTCCTCGGCCAGCAGGTGGAACAGGCCCGCGGCGAGGAACAGCCCCGTCACGCCGCTGTCCCTGATCACCCGTGCCAGCGACTGGTGGTCCGCCCCGCCCTCCGGCGCGACCACGACCTGGCCGCCGTTGAGCAGCGGCACCCACAACTCGTAGGTCGAGGCGTCGAAGGCGGGCGGGGAGTGCATCAGCACGCGCCGGTGCGCGCCGCCCGTCCAGCACCGGTCGTACGCCAGCGCCACCACGTTGCGATGCGTGACCGCGATGCCCTTGGGCGTGCCCGTCGAGCCGGAGGTGTACATGACGCAGGCGAGCCCGTCGGGGTGCCGGGCCGGCCGCGGCGGCGTGCCGGGCTCCGCGGCCGGGCCGGCGTCCACGACGATGACGTGGACTTCCCCGCCGAGCTCGGGTCCGGTCCCGGGCCGGTCCGTGAGGAGCACCGAGGCGCCGCAGTCGGCGATCGTCCGGGCGAGCCGGGCCGGTGGCTGCCCCGGATGCAGGGGCACGTACGCGCCGCCGGCCTTCACCACGGCCAGCGTCGCCACCACCAGCGCGGCCGAGCGGCCGAGCAGCAGCGCGACCGTGCTCTCCGGCCGCACCCCCAGGCCGGCCAGGCGGCGGGCCAGCCGGTTCGCGCGCGCGTCCAGCTCCGCGTAGGTCAGCGTGCGCCCTTCGCACTCCACGGCCGTGGCGTCCGGGCTCCGCGCCGCCTGGGCCTCGAACAGCTCCGGCAGGGTCGCCTCGGGGACGGCGGCCGCCGTGTCGTTCCAGTCGAGGAGGACCTGCCGCCGTTCCTCGGCCGGCATGACGTCCACGTCCCCGATCCGCGTACCGGGATCGAGCGCCGGGATCCCGGCGAGCAGGTCCGTCAGGCGCCGGGCGTGGCGGACCACGTCGCCGGGGTCGTACACGGCGGGGTTCGCGTTGACGTCGACCCGGAGATCGCCCCGGTGCGGCCGGTCGTAGATCATGATGGACAGGTCGTCGATCGACCCGTTGGACACGTTCTCGACGGTGACGTCGTGGTCGGCGAACCTCAGGGGCTGGTCGAACGCCATGATGTTGACCGTGGGGCCGAACAGCCTCGCCTCGCCGCCGACGACGCCCAGGTCGCGCAGCATGTCCTCGTACCTGTGGCGCTGGTGCCGCAGGGCCTGGCGCATGGCGAGCGAGACGCCGCGGAAGAGCTCCGGCAGGGGCGCGTCCGGGTCCACGGCGCATCTGACGGGGAGCACGTTGACCACGTTGCCCGGCGTCCTGCGCAGGCGGGCGGACCGCCGGTTGGCGGCCGGCAGGCCCACGACGACGGCGGTCGCGCCCGTCATGCGGTGGACGTACAGCACGACCGCGGAGACCGCCAGCGTCAGCCAGCTCGTGCCCAGCCGCCGGGCGGCCGCGCGCATGCCCTCCGTGGCCGCGGGCGGGAGCGTGGTCGTCTCGCGGAGGAAGTCCCACGAGGGCGGCGCGGGCGGTCGCGTCGCCAGGCTCGACGGGACGGGGCCGTCGGGGAACAGCGACAGCCAGTGTTCGCGGTCCGCCGCCGACTGGCTCGATCCCCGGTAGGCCAGGTCCTCCTCCAGGATGGTCCGAGGGGGCTCGAAATCGCACTCCGCGGCCACGTCGCCGGCCAGGAGGGCGGTGTAGATCTCTCCCATGCGCGAGACGAACAGCGCCGCCGCGTAGCCGTCCATCGCCAGGTGGTGGACGCGCTGGTACCAGAAGAAGCGGTCCTCGGCCAGTCTGATGAGCGCCGCGGAGAACAGCGGGGGACGGTCGAGCTCGATCGGCCGGCCGCACTCCGCGCGCATCCACTTGCGGGCCTGCTCCTCGGCCGCCTCCTCGTCCCGCAGGTCCACGAACGGGAGGTCGAACTCGATGTGCTCCTCGATGACCTGGGCCGGCCCCTCGTCCCCGTCGCGGATCCACAGGCGCATACTGCCGGTCTCGGCGACGGCCTGCCGGAAAGCCGTTTCCAGCATTTCCCGATCGACGTTTCCGCGGAGGTCCAGGTATTCGGCGACGATGTCGTTCCGGCCGTCCGGGGCGAGCTGGCGGGCGTACCAGAGACCGAGCTGGGCGGCGGACAATGGCAATTCGTACCGGCCGGCGTCGTCCATGTGCGTCACTCCGCCGGGACGATCGCGTCGACCAGGCTGTCCGGCGTTATGTCGGTCCAATGTCCGGTGATGTATTCCAGGCATCTCCGCCGGACGTCGTTCCTGTACACGACCCTCCAGCCATCGGGAACGGCGGCGGACGCGGGCCACAGTGAATGCGCTCCCTCGTCATTCACGAGCACCCGGCAGTGGTTCCAGAAATCGTCCATCAGGTATTCCCTTCCGCTTGTTCCCGGGGCCGGGCGTGTTGAATAATTCGCTCGCCCGGACATGCTGATGAGGGGATTTGGAATGGCTGACTGGTTGCGTTGCCCGGAAAAGCGTCCGCTTTCCGCGGCCCGGCTGTTCTGTTTTCCGCACGCGGGCGGCTCGGCGGCCTTCTACCGGTCCTGGGCCGAGAACGCGGGCGTCGAGATTCACGCCGTGCAGTATCCGGGCCGGGGCGACCGATGGGCCGATCCCCTGATCGGCGACCTCCGCGACATGGCACACCGGATCGCGGACGCCATGACGCCGCTGCTGGACCGGCCGGTCGCGCTCTTCGGGCACAGCATGGGCGCCCTCGTCGCCTACGAGGTGGCCCGCGAGCTGGCCGGAAGGGGCGTCGTGCCGGCCCGGCTCTTCGTCTCCGGCGCGAACCCGCCCCAGACGATGGCCGGCGTGCTCGGCTCCCTCGCCGAGACGGACGACGAGACGCTCGCCGGCCTGATGGGAACGCTCAACGGGACCGACCCAGGGCTGCTGGCCGACCCCGAACTGCTGGAGATCGTCCTGTCCTACGTGCGCAGCGACCTGCGTGCGGTCGCGGCGTACGAGCACCGGGAGGGAGCGCCGCTGGACTGCCCGATCCACGCCCTCCACGGGGACGCGGACCACGATGTCGTGCCGGAGCGGGTGCCGCTGTGGGGCGAGCTGACCCGCGCCGGGTTCACCGTCGACACCTTGGCGGGCGATCACTTCTACCTCGTGTCCCGGCGGGAGCAGGTGATGGAGATCATCACCCGGTACCTGCACGGCGGCGGCGGAACGGGCCGCCGCCGTCAGGTCGATCAGTAGAAAAGGCTGAGCGCGAAGCGCGAACCGGACACCTCGCACCGGAAATCCTGGACGATGCCCCCGCTGGTGATGGCGGTGAAACCGGCCCGCACGCACTGGTCGCGGTACTGGTAGTACCCGGCGAAGTGCCACGACCCGGAGCTGGCGGATGCGGACACGGCGGACGCAGGCATGGCGGAGCCGGTGACGGCGCCGAAAGCGAGCCCGCCGGCGACGAGGGCCGCCGCGGTCAGACGTCGAATGCTCATGTTTCCTCTTCTCCTCAGGGAACGGCGTTCTGCCGTCAAGATGTGCCAGGAGACTTGGGAAACACTTGTGGGCCGTCCTTAAGGGTGCGGCGGCCTCCTTAACCCGGCCTTCAGGGCGTGCTCCGTCCGGTCCGCAGGCCGTCGAGGATGAGCGCGAGGTAGCGGCGCCACGGCTGCGCGGCGCCGGAGGACGGCAGGTCCATCACCGAGTCGATCATCGAGACGATGGGGGCGATGTCGCCCACCGTGATGTCGTCGCGCAGCGTGCCCTGGTCCTGGGCGCGGGTGATGAGGCGGCCGCAGGACTCGGCGATGCCCTCCCGGGCGCGCTCGATCAGCTCGCTCTCGCCCGCGCCCCGCCGCATCAGCTCGCGCAGCCCGCGGTCGGTCGCGGCCTGTTCCAGGGCGTGCTCGATGAAGGCCCGCAGGGCTTGGTAGGCGTCCTGCGCCGCCTGCGCGGCCTGCGCCGCGGCGCGGATGTCGTCGAGCTTGCCGGCGTAGACGGCCTCGGCCAGGGCCTCCTTGTTGGGGAACCGGCGGTAGACGGTGCCGACGCCGAGCCCCGCGTGGTGGGCGACGTCGTTGAGCGTGGCCTGCAGCCCGCGCGCGGCGAACACCTCCCGCGCCGCCGCCAGGGTGCGCTGCCGGTTGTGCTCGGCGTCGCGGCGCAGCGCCGGTGTCTCTTCGCTCATGGCATCCCGTCCGTCGACTAACTGGATACATCATATCCGCTTCGTGTTAGGCTCCTTGACGTAAGCGGATATGACATATCCACTTCGGTGGATGTGCCGACGAGAGCAGGTGAACATGCAGACCGTGATCATCACTGGCGGCACCGACGGGCTCGGCAAGGGGCTGGCCCTTCACTACCTCCGGCAGGGCGCTCACGTGGTGGCCCTGGGCAGCACCGCCGGAAAAGGGGAGGCCCTGCTCACGGAGGCCAGGGCCCTGGCGGCCGGGCGGGCCACGTTCGTACGCGCCGATCTCACCTCGCTGGCCGCCTGCCGGGGCGTCGTCGAACGCCTCGCCGCGGACCATCCGGTCGTCGACAAGCTGATCCTCTGCGCCCAGCGCTACCGGCTCCTCGGCGGCCGCGCGACCACCGGCGAGGGCTTCGAGCACAGCTTCGCGTTGGCCTACCTCAGCCGTTTCGTGCTGAGCCACGGCCTGCACGACGTGCTGCGGGCCGCGCGGCGCCCGGTCGTCATGAACGTGGGCACACCCGGCGTGCCGCTGGGCCGCATCCACTGGGACGACCTGCAGCTGACCCGCGCCTACAGCGGCACCAAGGCCACCCTGCAGTCCTTCCGGGCCAACGACCTCCTCGGCGTCGCCTTCGGCGTCCTGCACGCCGCCAGCGGGGTCTCCTACGTCGGCTACAACCCCGGCGTGGTCTCCACCGGCATGCCCGCGAGCCTGCCGCAACCGCTGCGTGCGGGGACGCGGGCGTTGTTCACCCTGTTCGCCGCATCGGTGCCGAAGGCGACGGTGCCCATGACCGCCCTCCTGGACGACCCGCCGGCCGAGCCCTTCACCGCCCACTGGGGCAGGCGCCGGCTGCCGCTGGACGGCCGCGCCTTCGACCGGGAAGACGCACTACGCCTCCATGAGCTCACGCAGGAACTGATCTCGCGCTGACGGAAACCAGCACGCGGTGTGGGACCTCTGCGCCCGGCTGAGCGCCGGCGTCCCCAATGAATCTACAACGTAAAGGCGCCGTCCGAGGTTCACTCACAAGATCCATCCGGCGAGAACCAGGCGCCGACAGACCTAGGCGTCGCCGTGGCCCGCTTCTATGCTCCGTTCGTGACGGACATCGGCTACTTCGACGCGTGGGGGTTGTGGCTGCACGGCAGTTCCACGCTCGGGAACGATCTGCTCGGCCTGCCGTGGCCGGTTTCGCTACGGGGGGCCGTCGCGTTCGTCATGGGGCTGACCGACGTGCCCTGGTATCTGGGGTCGCTGCTCGGGTCGACGCTCGACGGCGCCGCGGGCCTGCTCGCCTCCTGGCCGTGCCGGTGAACGTTCGCTTCGGACGATGGATGGAGTATGTGGCGCTTTCATTTCACGGGTGAGGATCTGGCCCGGTTACGGTTCGAGGCGTCGCCCGGCCCGGTCATGGAGTCCTGGTTCGCGCTGAACGTCATGGCCAGGCGGCGGCCTGGGGCGCTGTTCGAGCCGTGGCGGCGGGGGGTGACGCCCCGTGACTCGCTTCGGTTGCTGGCCGGTCTGGCGCAGGGCGTTCATCCGTTCGACGTGTACACCTTGGCGGGGGCGGGGGCGCATGTGGAGGAGGGGGTGGAGCGGATCCTGGGGGTGCGGGCCGGTTCGGTGCGGGCCGAGCTGGACTCGTGGGGGCAGTACGGAGACCTGCCTTCCTGGTCGCGGCGGTTGCCCGACGACGCCGAGGCGCGCGGGCACTTCGTGGCGGCCGTGCGGGAGGCGTGCACCGCGCTGCTCGGCCCGTACCGTGATCCGCTGCGCGCGCACCTGGAGGCGGAGGTCGCCACCCGTGCGGGCGTCATGGCGCGGGGAGGCGCCGAACGCCTGCTGTCCACGCTCCACCCCGACCTGGTCTGGCGGGACATGACGCTGGACGTGCCCACCCGGTTCACGGCGCAGACGATCGACGTGCACCTGAACGGGCGAGGGCTCGTGCTGATCCCGTCGGTGTTCTGCCGGTTGCCGCTGTTCAGCTGCGACGGCTTCCGTCCGGACGACGCGCCGGTGTTGTTCTACCCGGCTCTACGGGATCCCGCCGACGCCTTCGCCCTGTGGGGGCACGGCGCCGCGGGCTCGTCGCGGCGGGCGGGCACGCTGGCCGCCCTCCTGGGCCCGACCCGGGCGGCCGTGCTGGAGGAGGTCGGCCGCGGTTGCACGACGACGCACCTGGCCAGGAGGTTGTCGATCTCCGCCGCGACCGCCAGCCATCATGTGTCGGTCCTGCGGGACAGCGGCCTGGTCGTCTCGCGCCGGCAGGGCGGCTCGGTGTTGCACCTGCTGACGCCGCTCGGCCTGTCCCTGCTGAACGGGGCTCTGCCCGCGGCGAACTGAGCCGGACGGCCCGGCGGGCTGTCGCCTGGGGCTTTCGACCACGCTCGAAGGCCCTACCTGCGGCCGGGGCCGCCGTTCGAACATCGTCGTGGCAGGAATCCCCCACCGAAAGGGACACGCTCGCGATGAACGTAACGGGAACCGCTCTGAAGACGGTCGTGCTGTCGGCGGCCATGGTGGTGCTGACGTCCGCGGCCGCGGTCGGCGCCGCGCAGGCCGCGACGGCGGATGTGCCGCCCTCGTGCCCGTCCATGACCAGCCCGTCGAATGCCACGAGCGCCGCGACCAGGGCGCAGAAGGCCATGCCGAACGGCCAGACGCTGGAACTGCGCTCCGGGAACGTCGGCGGCTATCAGTACGCGTGGGCGCGCATCGTCAACTCCAACGACGGCGACGCCATCTGGGTCGACTACTCGATCGACAGCGGGCGCAACTGGCGGCAGTGCGACCTGCGGACGATCAGCGGCGGCAGGAACTACGGCAACGGGTTGCGGACCAGCTCCAGTCAAGTCGTCTGCATGCGGGCCGGCGGGCGCCCCAAGGGGTCCACCGTCTCCTACCTGACCGACTGGTGGTGTTAGCGGTCGCCGCGGTGTTCGTGTCGTAGATCGCCGAGGGGCGAGGTCTCCGGCATGAGGGTGATCCTGAATGCCGGAGACCTCGGGGTCACCCGTCGGTGTCGCGGGTGCGGCGTTGCGCGCCGAGCACGGAGTCGAGCAGGCCGGGGAAGAGGGTGTCGAGGTCCTCGCGGCGCAGCCGGACCAGCCGGGATCGGCCCTGCACCTTCGTCCACGTCACGCCGGCCTCGCGCAGCACCCGGTAGTGGTGCGACAGCGTCGTCTGGTGCACGTCGATGTCGGCGCCGATGGCGTTGCAGTAGTCCTCGCCCATCCGGTCGAGCCGCAGGACGAGGTCGAGGCGCACGGGGTCGGCCAGGGCGTGCAGGACCTCCACCAGCCGGATGGCCTCGGTGGCCGGTTGTGACACCTCACGCATGGTCGCCCCCTGTGTTCCGCACACCCGTCACGCTATCAATAGATGGATATATGGACAAGCATCCATGTATTCCGTAGGGTTCCCCCTCGATACGTCCGAGGTCCCTATGGAAAGGTGGCACCGTCCGGTGTTGCGACGACTTCTCCCTCTGGCCCTGGCGACCTTCGCCGTGGGCACCGACAGCTACGTCATCGCGGGCCTGCTCCCGGCCATCGCCGCCGACCTGGGGGTCTCGACTCCCGTCGCCGGGCAGTTGGTGACGGTGTTCGCCCTGGTGATGGCCCTGTCGGCGCCGATCATGGGCGCGCTCACCGGTGGGCTGGACAGGCGGACCGCGCTGCTGATCGCGTTGGGCGTGTTCGTGGCCGGCAACGCCGTCACCGCCCTGGGCACCTGTTACGAGGTGGTGATGATCGCCCGCGTCGTCACCGCGGCGGGGGCCGGAATGATCAACTCAGCTGCCTCCAGCACCGCGGGGGCCATAGCGCCTCCGGAACGCCGGGGCAGGGCTCTGGCGTTCGTGCTGGGCGGGCTCACGGCGGCGACGGCGCTGGGTCTTCCGCTCGGCACGCTGATCGGCCGTACCGACTGGCACGTCACCCTGTGGGCGGTCGCCGGGGTCGGCCTGGTCGCGGCCCTGGGGATCGCCGCCGGGCTGCCCAAGGTGCGGCTTCCCGCGGCCTCGCTGGGTGACCGGCTGCGTCCGCTGAAGGAGGGCCGGGTCGTGGCGCTGCTGGCCGTCACCACGCTGGTCTTCCTCGGCGCCTACACCCTCTACACCTACATCGGCCCGGCCCTGCGGGAGGCGACGGGCGGCTCCGAACCGCTGTTCGCCGCCATCCTGCTGGTCTGGGGGGTGGGCGTCCTGGCCGGAAACATCGTCGCCGGACGACTGGTCGACCGGTACGACCCCGCGCGCGTGCTGACCTGGCCCCTCGTCGTCGCCGCCGTCGCGCTGGCGCTCACGCCGGTGGTGACCAGCACGTTCGTGTCGACCCTGGTATGGGCCGCGGTCTGGGGGGCGGCCGTGGGCGTCGTCGTCGTGCCCCAGCAGCATCGGCTCATCGCCCTCGGCCCGGCCGCGGCGCCGGTCCTGCTCGGTCTCAACTCCTCGGCCGTCTACATCGGGATGGCTCTTGGCGGCGGGCTGGGCGGGCTGGTCCAGGAGTGGTTCGCCGTCGTGCCCGCGGCGTTGGGGCTGCCGGCCGCCGGCGTCACGACCGTGGCGCTGCTCCACCACCTGACGACCGTCCGCCGCGCCTCAGCCGTCCTGACCGGGGCTCGCTGATCCGGGATGCAGGGCGGGAGGCGCCTGCCGGCCCGCGCCTCCCGCCGCACACCCCTCTCGAACGTGAACAGGACCTGGCGCGGGGGCTGGCCCTGGAGTCGGCCGAGAGCCCAGATCGTGCCGTCCGGCGCCGCAACCAGCCCGGTCATGACCGGGTCACCGGCGGCCGGTCCTCACCGGCCCGCCCCCCGCCTCATCCGCCCGGAGCGAGATCCCCTTAAGGATCACTCTCCCATGTCCTCATCCGGTCACGGCTGGGACGTACCATGCCTTCCGCGCCGGGACAGCTGGGATCGGGCCTGCCCCTGTCAGCCCGACCCGGTGGCTCCGGGGAGGAACGCGGCGGCGGCGCTGGACAGCAGCGGCCCGAGGATCACCAGGCCCGTCTGCAGGTCGGTCATGAGGTTGTGGTCGACCTCCAGGACCTGCTCCAGTTTCGCGCGTTCCTCGGCCCGGGCGACCACCGTCGCGGCGTCGTCCACGTCCCCGAGGGGCAGCAGGTCGTCGCAGAGTCGGGTGGCGGCCTCCCGCAGCGCGGCGCGGGCCGGGACGTAGGCCAGGGCCACCAGCAGTGACCCGTTGCCGCCAAAGATCAGCACGATTCCTTGGGGTGACGAAGCGGGAGAGGCGCCGAGCGCGAGCGTCGCCAGCGCGACCAGCAGGCCGACGGCGCCCAGCAGCCGCCGCAGCAGCCGCCGGAAGCTGATCAGCGTGGCCGCCCGCGTGCCCGGCCCGCCCTCCAGCGCCCCGGCCGACCGGCGGATGCCCGACATCGTGGCCACGGCCGGAAGGGCGCCCAGGCACGCGATCGCCGACAGCGCCCAGCCCCGCCAGCCGGCGAGCGGATCGGGGGACAGGACCAGGGCGAGCACGACCAGCAGCAGGGCCACCAGGAACAGGGCGCCGAGCGGCCGGAGCACCTCGCGGACGCGTGCGGGACGCAGGGCCGCCAGCTCCCTCCAGCGCTGGACGCCGTAGGCGAGGACGGCGCCCGAGGCGGCGGTCAGCGCCAGGGCGAGTGCTGCCCACACCTCCCACCGGGGAGCCGCCTTGGAGGCGGAGGTGAGCACGATCGCCAGGCCGAGTGCGAGCGCGGCCACGACGGCGACGGGTCGGAGCACGGGTTCCCCCTCACCGCGGGGACGGAGCCGGACGGCGATCGTGTCAGATGCCCCGGCCGGTGTCCATGCCCGGCCCCGCCCCCGCCAGAGCGCGAGGTCCGGGACGGGGCTCATCCCTGGAGGCGACCCAACCACGCGTCCTGGGCGTCGGCCAGCCCCTCTGCAAGCGGCAGGGGGACGAAGCGGCACGCGAACTCCAGGCCGGCGTCCGAGCCGTCGCCATGGACACGGTGGCGCCAGGCGTCGGCGCTGTCAGGGGTGGCGGTGAGGTGGAAGAACGTCGTGCGCCGGGGCTGGCCGTTGTCCTCACGAGGTTCGTGGTCGACCGCGATGGGCCCGACGACGGCTACCTCGGTCAGGCCGGTCTCCTCCGCGACCTCCCGCAGGACGGCCTGTTCCAGGCTCTCGTCCGGCAGCACTCCGCCCGCCGGAACCTGGGTGCCCGCTTCGGGCGCGTCGACATGATCGAAGACGAGGAGTTCGGGGGTGGTCCGGTGGCGGACGACGTAGGCGGCGACGCGGATTCTCGGCTCGGGCATCCCTCCATGATCGCAGGGCGCCGGGCCGAGAATCCCGCCGTTCGAGGGGCGGCCTACGAGACGTACAGCAGCCAGTAGGGGGGCTTGGCGTAGATGCTGTTCAGGCGGCAGGAGGCGGTCTTCCCGGCGGCGGTGTACGGGGCGGCCGCCCGAGCGCAGGCGTCCGACGTCGGGTAGACGCCGACCAGGACGGGGGTGGTGGAGGTCTGCGCCGTGGCCGCCTGGGCCGCGGCGGGGAAGGCGAGGGTGGCCAGGACAAGTCCGACACCGGCCGCGGCGCGGCGGAATGTGTTCGTGTTGATAACCATGGGTCGAACGGTAGAAGTCGTCCCTTTCCGCGGTCGTCAAAGCGGTCCTTGATTCCCCGTCCCCCTCGGGGATGATTTCCGCAGCCAGGACGTCCTTCTCCTGGAGTGTGGTCGAATCGCTCCCATGACGATCGAGTACATCCCCGTCTCCGGTGACGGCCGCCTGTGGGCCGAGAAGGCCGGCGACGGTGCCCCTATGGTCCTGCTGCACGGCTCCGTGCACGACAGCCGCCTCTGGGACGGCGTCTTCCCCGAACTCGCACGCCACCGCACCGTGATCCGGTACGACGCGCGGGGCCTGGGCCGTTCGACGCCGCCGACCGCCCCGTTCCGCTTCGAGGACGACCTGCTCGCGGTCCTCGACCACTTCGGCGTCGAGCGTGCCGCGCTGGTGGGGCTGAGCATGGGCGGAGAGGTCGCGCTCGACTTCGCCTTGGAGCACCCGGCACGGGTGCGCTCCTTGACCCTGGTCGGGGCGTCGGCCGGTGGCCACGACTGGCCGCGCTCTCCCGAGCTGGACGCCTACGCGGCGGCCGACCGCGAGGGTGACGCCGCCCGCCTGGCCGAGATGGAGCTCACGTTGTGGGCGTCGCTGGGCGACCGGGCGCCGGGATACGCCACGATCTGCGACATGGTCACCGAGAACGCCAAGGTGCGGGCGGCCGCCGAGAAGGGCCATGCCCGCTTCGGGGACGTGGGCGCCGTCGAGCTCCTCGACCGGGTCACGGTGCCCACGACCGTGGTGGTCGGCGACCACGACCACCCGGAGATCGGCGTGATCGCCCGCCGGCTCGCCGAGGGCATCCCCGGCGCCCGCCTGGAGATCGTGGCCGCGGCCGACCACTACCTGCCGTTGCGCGCTCCGGAACGGCTCCTGGACGTCGTCCTCGCCGACTGACCGGCGCGGAGGCGGCGGCCCGGCCGCCGGGCATAGGGTGAATCGCATGGCATTGCGGCTGGTTCAGGTGAACTTCAAGGCTCGGGACGACGCGGCGCTCGGCCGGTTCTGGGCGGACGCGCTCGGCTGGGGCGTCTCCAGCGAGGGCCCCGGCGTGACCAACGTCGAGCCTGTGGGCTTCGCCTGGCCCGATCCCAGCGCCGTCTGCGTCGACGTCGTCGCCGTCCCCGACCCCGAGACGGTGAGGTACCGCGTGCACCTCGATCTCGCCACCACCTCCGAGGCCCATCAGGCGGAGCTGGTCGCCCGCCTGGAGGAGCTCGGCGCGACGCCCGCCGACGTGGGCCGGGGCGACGTCCCGTGGACGGTCATGGCCGACCCGGAGGGCAACGTGTTCTGCGTGCTGGAGCCCCGGGAGATCTACCGGGACACCGGGCCGATCGCCGCGGTGGTGGTCGACTGTGCCGACCCGCGGGCCATGGCCCGGTTCTGGGGCGAGGCGGCGGGCTGGACCGTGCACGAGGCCGGCGACGATCACGCGCGCCTGCGCGCGGCCGAGGGTGTCGGGCCCTACCTGGAGTTCCTTCGCACGACGCCCGGCCCGAAGACCGTGTGGAACCGCGTGCACATCGACCTGCTGCCGCACCGCGGCGCCGATCAGGCGGTGGAGGTGGCCCGTCTGGCGAAGCTGGGCGCGACGCCCGCCGACGTGGGCCAGGGCGACGTCCCGTGGGTCGTCATGGCCGACCCCGAGGGCAACGAGTTCTGCGTCCTCGGCGCCCCGCGCTGACCCGCGCTGACCCGTGCTGACCCGTGCCGACCTGCCGCGCTCAGCGGGTCACGGCGGTCTCCCGCCCCATCCGCGAAAGCTTGTCGGGATTGCGTACGTGGTAGGCGCCGGTGACGTAGCCGTTCTCCACGCGTACCGCCACCACTCCGTCGATCTCCCCGTCGATCCGCACGAGCAGCCCGGGCCCGCCGTTGATCTGCACCAGCTCGACCGATCTGTCCGCGTCGTGCTTCCACCAGCCGGTGGCCAGCAGGCGGGCCACGTTGTCGATGCCCACGACGGGCCGCAGCAGGGCATGCCTGAGGCCGCCGCCGTCGCTCAGGGCGACGACGTCCGGCGCGAGCACGTCGAGCAGGCTCTGCAGCTCGCCGGTCTCGACCGCCCGCTGGAAGGCCCGGAGCGCGGCTCGCGTCTCGGCCGGGGAGGCGTTGCCGCGCGGCCGGCGGGCGGCGACGTGCGCCCGCGCCCGGTAGGCGATCTGGCGGACCGCTGACGGGCTCCTGCCGACGGCTTCGGCGATCTCGTCATAGTCCAGCTCGAACACCTCGCGCAGCACGAACACCGCCCGCTCGGTCGGCTGCAGCGTCTCCAGCACCAGCAGCATCGCCATGGAGACGCTCTCGGCGAGCTCGACGTCCTCGGCCACGTCGGGCGCGGTCAGCAGCGGCTCGGGCAGCCACGGCCCGACGTAGGACTCCTTGCGCCGGCCGAGCGCGCGCAGCCGGTCGAGCGCCTGCCGGGTGACGATCCGGACCAGGTAGGCGCGCTCCTCCCGCACGCTGCCGTGATCGACGTCCGCCCAGCGCAGCCAGGTCTCCTGCAGGACGTCCTCGGCGTCGGCGGCGGAGCCGAGCATCTCGTAGGCGACGGTGAACAGCAGGTTGCGGTGCGCGACGAACACCTGGGTGGCGCGGCCGGGCGGCCCGCCGGGTTCGTTCCGATCGGTCATGTCCCGCTCCTGCCTGTCCGTTCTCCGCACTGCCACACGCACAAGACGCCGCCCCGCACCGCCGCGTAACACCGCCGGCCAGTGGCCTACGTCACAGGGGCATCGCTGTTACGCGGGCCGGGGCGGCGGCGTCTCGTGGTCGTGACGCCGCGCGGACCATCCGCACGGCACGACGACGAGTCGAGAACGAGAAGGGAAGTCTTCCTCATGTCCACCTCCACGACGACCGGCCGGCGGTCGCGCATGCCCAATCCTCTCCCCTTCCTCCCCGAGATGGCGGTGGTCGGCGAGGGCCTGCACAAGGCGCTCCAGAACGGGGTGATCCCCCCGGTGACCATCGGCCTGCTGCAACTGCGCGCCGGGCAGCTGCTCGGCAGCACGTACTTCACCGTCAGGGAGACCGCCAACCTGCGCGGGCTGGGGGAGCCGGAGGAGCGCATCACCGCCGTGGCCACCTGGCGGGACGCCACCTGTTTCACCGAGGCGGAACGCGTCGCGCTGGAGCTGGTGGAGGCGGTCCTCACCCCGAACCCGTCGGGGGAGCGCGTCCCGGACGAGCTGTACGCCAGGGCGTCGGCGCTGCACGACGACAGGGAGATGTGGTCGCTCGTCATGGCGATCGCCCACATCGGCTTCTTCACCCCGGCGGCCCTCATCGCCAAGCCCATCCCCGGCATGCCCCCCGGCCGGAACTACAGCGAGTGAGAAAGGCACATCACATGAGCATCACCACGTTCGCCGTGGCCGGGGCGACCGGCCGGCTGGGCCGCCACGTCGTCGACGTCCTGACCGAGAGGGGGCACCGGGTCGTGCCGATGTCCCGCGCCACCGGCGTGGACGTCGTCACCGGTCAGGGCCTCGCCGAGGCGCTGACCGGGGCGCAGGTCGTCATCGACGTCGCCTCGTGGCACTCCTCCGACCAGGAGGCGGCGACGGAGTTCTTCCGCGCCTCGGCCCGCAACCTGCACGAGTACGGCCGCGAGGCCGGGGTCGCGCGGATCGCCGTGGCGTCCATCATCGGGGCCGACAAGGCCACCGCCGGTTTCCTCGCGGCCAAGAAGGTGCACGAGGAGCTGCTGCTGGCCGGGCCGCTTCCGGTCCGCGTCCTGCGGGCGGCGCAGTTCCACGAGTTCGTGGGCCGGCTGCTGGACTGGCAGCCCGGTGACGTCGCCCACGTACCGGCGCTGCCCACCCAGCTCGTGGCCTGCCGCACCGTGGCCGAGGAACTGGCCGACCTGGCCACCGCCCCCGCCGTGCCCGGCACGCCGATCCCCGAGATCGCCGGCCCGCGCAGGGAGACGCTGGCGGAGGCGGCCCGGCTCCTGGGCGCCCGCCGGGGTGTCAAGGTCGTCGGCGTCGACGGCGCCGGCATGCCCGATGCCGAGCTGGCCGCCGCCGGCGCGTTCCTGCCCGGCCCGCACGCCACGCTGGCCGGCCCGACCTTCCAGGAATGGCTCGACGCCCAGCCCTGATCCGGCCCCGCCCTTGTCCTCGGTGGGGCGCCGGGGACAAGGGTTTCCCTGTGTGGGCGTCCCCGGAAGGTGACGGCTGCGCGGGCGTCTCGACGATCTTCGAAAATTGTCCGTGCCCTGCGCCATGATGGCACCGCTCGCCTCCGCATAACGGATCTTGAAGGAGCTGTCATGACCGTACAGGAAACCCCCGGCTGGTCCGATCTGGGATGGGACTCCTGGAAGAACCTCGCCCTGGTCCGCGCCAAGCTGGCCGCGGGCGCCGATCCGGACGAAGGCACGAACTTCTTCGAGCGTCCCCTGCACATCGCGGCGGAGCGCGGTTCGCCGGAGGTGGTCGCCGAGCTGGCCGGCCGGGTCGCCGACGTCGACGCCGAGTACGAGGGCCGCACCGCGCTCTGGGAGGCGGTCTTCCACGACCAGCCGGACAACGCCCGTGCGCTGGTCTCCGCCGGAGCCGACCCGTGGCGGCCGATGATGGGCGGCTGGTCGCCCGGCCGGCTCAGCATGGCCGGGCCGACGCCCGGCCTGTTCTTCCCGTTCCCGCCCGGCCACGCCCGGCTGACCGAGGCCGAGACGGCGGCCGTGGCCGAGGCCGCGCGCCTGGTCGAGGTGCTGGAGGGCCTCGACGGCGACGGTTTCAGCCTGACGTGCGTGCGCGGTGTCAGCGCGGCCGAGGCGGCGCGGCTCCTGGCCGCCGAACCAGCCACTGAGGAGGAGCTCGAAGAGGTCGAGGAAGATCCCTTCGACGACGACGCGATGCGGTTCGTCGGCGTCACCGACGTGCCCGGCGGCTGCGTCGTCTTCCAGGAGTGGGGGTACACGGCCGCCGCGCCCGGCGTCATGAAGGCGCTGTCGGCGGGCACGGTCGCCTACGGCATGTACGCCAATCCCAAGAGCGGCAACCAGGGCAGCGTCTTCCGCGACGGCGAGGTCGAGGAATGGGACACCCATCCGGGCGGCGGCGACGCGTCCCCGGATGACTCGCCGGAGGAGGTCCTGCGCAAGTACCTGTACGACGGATGCGCCGAGGCGTACTGCTTCGCCGGCGCGGGGCTGCGCCCGGCCGACGCCCGCTCGCTCACGGAACCGGCCACGTACCTGCGGCTGCCCGACGGCGACCACTGGGCCTGATCCGGCGGCCGGGCCGTGCCGCCCGCGAGCGGTCCCGGCCCCTTCGTGCGGGGGGTCGATGCCAGCGTTCTGCCAGCCGGGTGACAGCCTCGGCGGCCAGGCTGCTGTCTCCACCGACGTGAAGGCAGGGCGTGATGGGCGGCAAGAAGTCGATGCGATGGCAGAGCACGGACGTGACCTCGAAGGACGGCACGACGATCGCCGTGCTCAGCGCCGGGCGGGGGCCGGGGCTGCTGGTGATACCCGGGAACAACCGGCGCGCCCACCACTACGAGGCGCTGGCGCGAGAACTGTCCGGCACGCACAGCGTGCACGTGATCGAACGGCGCGGACGCGGCGCCAGCGGCCCGCATGGCCCGGCGTACGGCGTGCACACCGAGGTCGACGACGCGCTGGCGGTCATGGAGCGCACGGGCGCGCGGCTGGTCTTCGGGCACAGCTACGGCGGTCTCGTCGCCCTGCACCTCGGGTTGCGGCGCGAGGTGGCCGCGCTCATGGTCTACGAACCGGGCGTGAGCATCGACGGCTCCTTCCCCGCCCGGTGGCTGCCGGCGTTCGAGCGCCGGCTGGCGGAGGGCAGGCACACCGCGGCGATGGCGGGCTTCCTCAAGGCCACCCGCCTGGTTCCGGTCGGCGACGCGCCGGCGCCGGTGTTCCGCGCGTTGGCGTTCCTGATGCTGCGCGGGGCGGAGGGGCGCGACACGCGGGCGATGATGGCGACCACCCCCGCCGAGATCGGCGAGATCGTCCGCCTTGACTCCGACGGCAGCAGGTACGCCGGCGTCGGCTCCCCGACGCTGCTGCTCGGCGGCGACAGGTCCCCCGGCTACCTCACCGGCGTGCCGGCTCGGCTGGCCCGCCTCATGCCCGACGCCCGGCACGAGATCATCGCCGGGCTCGACCACAACGCCCCCGACCTGAACGCCCCCGAGGTCATCGCGGAACGCATCCGGGCCTTCACACGGTCGCGGGTTCAGGAGAACGATCCCGCCGAGCGGCACCCCTGAGCCATTGGCACTCAGACAACGGAATCTTGCCGGTCACCGGGAATGCGGTTTCGGTGTGGCGTCGATGAGTGTTTCGTGGCAAGTGTAAACATCGTACCGGTCTAGATGCCCTGCTCGGCGTGCGGAAAGGCCGCATCCCGGTCTACGGCTTCGGATAGCGACTACGGGCTGCATTTCCGGAAGGAACGGTACATGTTCTCACCCCATATACGAGCAAAAGCCTTCAGCAACCCCACCCGGCCGACGGCGCCTCGTCTTGGGCGGACCATGACACGAGTGGCCGTGCGCGGCTCGCTCTCGACGGCCCTCGTCCTCGCCATGACCCCCGGCGCGACCCTGGCCGCGTACGCGGACGGCGACGGGCGGTGCGACCCGCACACCTTCTTCAAAATCCGTTCGCTCTCGCCGAGAAACTTCTTCATTCCCCGTACCCGCTACATTGACGGCCCCGGCGGCACCATCACGGTGACGGTGACCCGGGAATACGAGGTGAGGGCGTTCCGGGAGACGGAGAACGAGCAGCAACTCGTGATCACGACCGGAGATCTGGTGCGCAACCTGCGCAAGATGGGCGTGCCACATCTCGAAGAGCGGCATATGGTCTTCACCGGCCATGAATACAGCCGGACAATCACCAAAGGGATGTACGGCAATATGTGGTACCGCGTTTTCGGTTACCGCATCGGGTGGTCGGCCTGGTCGGTACTCGGCACCTGCAAGCAGGTCGAGATCGGCTCGGGGATAGCCAACGTGCCGGCCAGGGTGGAGGGCTGGCGGTACTGGGAGACCAGGCACCCCATGTTCAAGGGCCGCATCCTGTCCATCGACGGCGGGGATCCTGACGGCGACAAGGGGGCGGGGTCGGGGGCGGCCAGGCCGCGGCCTCGGCAGTGGCAGGGGCCGGCGCTGGCGCCCCTGGCCAGACCGTCGTTGCCGCGAGAGTCCACCTCGACCGAGAGGGCTAGGCCGCGCAGACGCTGAGCCGCGGTCATTCGCCCCGGTCGCCGGCCCGCCCCGAGCTCATGCCTCCAGCATGGCCTCGGGGGCCGGTCGGCGGCGCGGGGCGGCGAGGTCGTGGGCAGAGCGGGCCAGCCAGATCATCGTCAGGACGCTCGAGACCACGCCGAGAGCCTCCACCGCGCCCTCCTCGCCGGTGAACGGCAACGCCGCCAGCACCAGGACCAGCGGCGTCACCAGGGCGGCGATGCCGTACGCGACGGTCGCCGTCCCCCAGCGGTCGTCGGAGCCCTGGGCCCGCAGGACCAGCATCGTCCAGGCCAGGCCGGCCAGGCCGCAGACCAGCTCCACCCCCTCCGGGACGGACAGGCCGAGGAGGTCGAGCGCGCCGATGACGGTGAATCCGCCGTACCCCAGCAGCCCGGCGCCCCGCATGTACGGCCGGCCGCGGCCCAGCACCCGCGTGAACAGCACCACGACCACGCACGTCACCGCGGAGTCGATCACCGTCGTGTCCGCCCAGATCGACGTGGTGAGGTGGAGCAGGAACGTCGTGGCCGCCGAGGCGTACAGCGCCAGGCGCAACCGCAGGGTGTCGGGGTCCTGCGGGGGCGGCGGCCCCGCCGACGGCCCGCGCAGGATCTGCCAGATGCCCCAGGACCAGCACAACCCGGCCAGGACCAGGAGGAACAGGTTCTGCCCGGTGGCCGCGACGCCTTCGGTCACGGCCGAGAACAGCGTCAGCCCCCACAACGGGCCCAGCTCACCGGAGACCAGGGCGACGACGGCGGCGACCGTCAGCGCGGCACCGTACAGACCGGTGAGGAGCAGGGCGGGCACGGCCGAACGGTGACGTAACACGGGACGCTTCCTGGACTGCAGAGGGGGACGAATCCCTCACTCTACAATCGATCATGAGAAGTGACGCCAGACGGCGGGCGCGCCGCGCGTCACGATCCCCCCACTGAGGAAAGGCGCGAACGTGATGTCCGCCCCCACCACCGGTGACGACTGGGAGTCGTCGCTGAGGCAGGCCTTCGGCGTCCTGCTGGACCACCCCGTCTCCGGCTTCGACCCCGAGGCGGAATACGCGGCCTGCTACAGCGGCAACTGGCTCCACGAGACGGGATTCGACAGGGATCCGGCGTGGCCGGCGCCGGCCGCCCTCGCCGGCCGCGCGACCGTGTCCAGCGAGAACCTGCTGCTGCTCGACGAGGTCGGCTACCCCGAGCTGCGGTTCGACCCGAGCCGGTCGCTGTTCGAGATCGACGCCGCGGCGCGGTTCCCGGTCGGCTTCGGGGAGGAGCTGGTGGCCGTCAAGGTCACCGGTTCCGACCGCTGGCCCCAGGTCGGCGGCGCCGAGCTGGCGCGCCTGACGGCACGCCACGGGGTCGACCTGCCGGCGAGTGCCTGGTGCGTGACGAGCGCCACGATCGCCTCGGACGGCACGCTCCTCGACGCCCTCCGGGTCGCCACCGGCATGGGCGACGGCTTCGACAGCCTCGTGCCGTACGAAGGGGGCGACCCGGAGACGGAGGCGGCCCTCGCGGCCGTGGAGCACGACGGGCTCCGGGCGCACCTGCGCGCGTTCTGCGACCCCCGCTCCGACGAGCTGGCCCTGTGCCGTCAGGACATGCGCAGGGCCAGGGAAGAGGGCGGCGCGCTGGTGGCCCGGTGGGAGGGCGCCGTGGACCAGTACGAGATCACCGTGCGGCGCGTCGGGCCCTGACGGGTCACCCGCCCCCCTAGGAACGGCCGAGGGTGCCGCGGTGCCGGGCGACGTTCTCCAGCCGGTGGAACAGGACCACCCCGGCCGCCGTGATCAGCAGCGGCTGGGCCAGCAGCCAGCCGAGGCCCCAGCCGGTCGGGAGGGCGGCCAGGGAATGCCCGCCGAGCAGGATGTCGCGCATCGCCTCGATGCCGGGCGCGATGGGGACGACCAGCCGGCTGAGGAAGGCGACCGGTTCGGGCATGGCGGCCAGCGGGACCAGGGTGCCGCCCGCGATGGCGTAGACGGCCACGGACAGCTGGGTGACGATCTCGATGCGCCTGAACACCAGGCACAGGCCGCACAGGATGAGCGCGAGCCCGCAGGTGCCCAGCACGATCGCGGCCAGCGGCACGACCATCTGCGCGTCGACGGGCAGCCGCCCGCCCTGGAGGGCGACGGCGGTGACGCCGGTGACCAGCACGGCGAGCGCGGCGGGCACGGCCGCGATCACGGCGGCCACCTGGCGGCCGAGGATGCTCGCGGCCGAGGGCAGCGGGGTCAGGTAGGTCTGCTCCAGCACGCCGGACCGGATGTCGCCCAGGTAGCTCCAGAACACGCGGTTGACCTGCTCGTGCACGAAGGTCAGCGCCACCATGCCGAGCAACACCGGCGCCAGCAGGTCGGCGCGCAGCTGCCCGCGTCCCATGAACAGCACGATGAGCAGGTAGAACAGCGGGAACGTGAGCATCTCCAGGACGACCTCGCGCCATCCGGCGAGCAGGCCGATCAGCCCCTTGCGGACCTCGGCGGCGAATCCGCGGACGAAGGTCATGACGCCTCCAGGGCTCGTCGGTGGTTGCGGACGAACAGCAGACCGGCGACGGCGGCGAGGACGAGGGTGTGGACCAGCAGCCAGGGCAGCGCGCCGCCGGTCCACAGCCCGGCCAGGGTGCCGCCCTCGAACAGCGTCCGGTTGAGCGCCTCGACGCCCAGCGTGGTGGGCAGGAGCCGGGCCACCGAGGCCAGCCAGTCCGGATACAGGTGCAGCGGCAGGAACGAACCGTTGAGCAGCAGCACCAGCGAGGTGAACAGCGACTGCAGCGCGCCGACCGCAGGGGAGACCAGGGCGAGGGCGGCCAGCAGGAAGGTGAAGGCCAGCGCGTTGACCCCGAGCAGCGCGGCGGGCAGGAGCGCGGCCCAGCGCAACGGGACGGCGATCTGGGCCAGGAGCATCGGCACGAGAGCGGCGACGGCGGCCACGGCCAGCCCGAACACCGACGCGGTGAGCAGGCGGCCGAGCATCGGCAACCACGGGGGCGCCGTGCTCATCTGGGACTGGGCGAAGGTGCCGGCACGTATCTCCTCGACGAGGTCGGCCACCATCACCAGGCCGGCGTACTGCAGGAACCAGTAGCCGCCGATCGCGACCAGGGTGGTCGGCAGCAGGTCCTGGCGCAGCTCGCCCTGGCCCAGCACGAACTGCAGGCCGAGGTACATCATGGTGCTGATCAGCAGCGTGACGACGTGCCCGGCCGGGTGGGCGAGCTGCACCCGCAGGCCCTTGCCGATCTCGGCGCGCAGGATGTCAGGCAGCATGGGACGGCTCGTTCACCAGGGCGAGGAACACGTCCTCCAGGCCGGGCTGGACCTGCGTCAGCGACTCCAGGACCGCTCCGTGCGCGCGCAGCCGCCCGACCACGTCGTACACCTCGGCCGGATCGCTCACCCGCACGCCGATGGTGGTGACGCCGTCGCGGGTCTCGGCGTCGAAGCCGGGCGGCGCGGCTCCCTCGACGCGGATCTCGTACCGGTCGCGTTCGCGGAAGCGGGCCAGCAGCTCGCGTGTGGGCAGGTCGGCCACGAGCCGCCCCTGGCGCATGACGGCCACCCGGTCGCACAGTTCCTGGGCGATGTCGAGCTGGTGGGTGGTGAGCAACACGGTGGTGCCGAGCTCGCGGGCCTGCTCGGCGATCCAGTTCTTGACGGTACGGGTGGCCTCGACGTCCAGGCCGAGGGTCGGCTCGTCCAGCAGCACGACGGGCGGGTCGGCGATCAGGGCGACGGCGATCGCGACCTTCTGCTGCATGCCCCGGGAGAAGCCGCCCACCTTCTCGTGGCGGCGCTCCCACAGGCCCAGATCGGTCAGCAGATCCTGGGCCCGCTCGGCGACCCGGGCCTTGCGCAGGCCCTTCAGCCGGCCGAAGTACATCAGGTTCTGCCAGGCCGACAGGGTCCAGTAGACGTTGCGGGAGCCCTCCAGCACCGCGCCGAACCGTGCCATCGCGGACCGGCGCTGCCGGGCCACGTCGAACCCGGCCAGCCGGACCCGGCCGGAGGTGGGGGTCAGCAGCCCGGCCAGCATCTTGATGGTCGTGGTCTTGCCCGCGCCGTTAGGACCCAGGAAGCCGAAGACCGACCCGGCGGGGACGTGCAGGGACACCTCGTCGACCGCCCGGACCTGCGCCGATCCGTACACCTTGGTCAACGCGTCGATTTCGATCATGTTCTCTCCTCGATTCGGGGGGAACCCCGGCTCGCGGCGTCGGGCCGGGAGCCGGGGCAGGCCGTCAGAGCTCGGCCAGGACCTCGATGTCCTGCGCCGTGACGTCGCGGACGACCGCGAACGCGGCGACGGCCGCGGGGGTGCCGGGCGCGGCCTGACGGGCCGCCTGCAGGGCGGCGGCCGAGTTCCAGCGCCAGACGCCGACCCACGTGTCGTCGTCCAGGCGGCCGAGGCGGGCCTCGGTGAGGCCGGGCCCGGTGGCTCTGATGGCGGTGACCAGGGCGGCGTGCCGGGCCTGGACCTCCTCGGCGTCCGCGGGATCGGCCTGGAAACGGGTGACGCTGATGACCGTCATGGCTAGACCTGCTCTCTAGAGTTGACTTCTAGTGACTGAATCTAGAGATAGACTCTAGCCATGAGTGATGTCAAGCGGACGAACAAGCGGGCCCAGAAGGCGAAGGAGACGCGAAGGCGCATTCTCGACGCGGCGCTGGAGCTGTTCGTGCGCGACGGATACGGCGCCACGAACCTGCAGGACGTCGCCGAGAAGGCCGGGGTCGCGGTGCAGACGATCTACTTCGTCTTCGGCAACAAGCGCGCCCTGCTCAAGGAGCTGGTCGACGTCACGATCGCGGGCGACGACGAGCCGGTGGCCACCATGGACCGGCCCTGGTACGCGGCGGCGCTGGCCGCCGGCACCGCCCAGGACCTGCTGCGCGCCCACGTCGCCGGCACCAGCTCCGTCCTGGAGCGCGTCGCGCCGATCGGCAAGGTCCTGGAGGCGGCCGTCGCCAGCGACCCCGAGGTGGCCGCGCTGTGGCCGGACGACGTCGATCCCCGCTACGTCGTCCAGCGGGACGCGGCCGAGGCTCTGGTGGGCAAGCCCGGGGCGCGGGCCGAGGTGTCCGCGCAGGAGGCCGCCGACCTGCTGTACGGCCTGCTCAGCCCCGAGCTGTACCTGCTGTTCGTGCACGCCCGCGGCTGGCCGCGCGAGCGCTGGGAGCAATGGGCCTTCCGCACCCTGCACGCCCAGCTCTGCTCGGACTAGAGCCGCCGGGAGCCGCGGCGGGCCGCGACGACGGCCGCCGCCGCGGCCATTACCACGCAGAGGGGCGTGTAGAGGAACAGGTTGAGCCAGTAGAACGGCGTCGCGGTGTCCGCGCCGACGCCGGCGATCCACACCAGCCCGGCAGCCGCGCGCACCAGGGTCCCGGCGGTGACGGCGGCCGTGATCAGACGGGCGGGCAGGCCGCCGCGGCCGCGCGAGCACGCGAGGACCGCCGCCGCCCCGGTGCCGAGCACGACGACGAGCGGCACCAGCACGCGCGGGGTGAACGGCACCTCGAAGTTCAGCACCGCCAGGGACAGGGATCCGACGTCGTGGGCGGGCCACGTGCGGCCGGTCAGCCAGTACAGGTGCGCGGCGGCGTCGGTGAGCAGGATGGAGGCGGTCAGGGCGCCGAGGCGTGAGATGTTCATGCCCGGCAGGAGGCGGCGAAGTTCGCGATGGTTCCATGGAACCTTTCGCGCCTCTCCCGCCTCTGGATGGACATGAGCTGGCCTGTTGCCGATCTGGACCCCGTACGCCGCCTGCGCGCGCTGGCCGCGGCCATTCCCGGGGCGTCCGTCGCCGAGCGCGTCATTCCCGCACCCTTCGCGGCCGTCTGGGCCGTGGTGAGCGATCTGGAGAAGGAGTTCGGCACGTTCGAACCCGACATGCGGCATCTCACCGTCGAGTCCACGGGCCCGGACGACGGCCGCCTCGTGGCCAGGGCCCGCAGCCGGTACGGCATGCGCGCCCGGTTCGACGTCGACCTGCGGCCGGGCTGGTGCTGGATGCAGAGCCGGTTCCTGCTCGTCGGCCTGGCCGCGACGGCCGTGCCGGAGGGGACGCTGGTCGCGCAGACGGGCGGGGTGCGCGTCCCGGGCCGCGCGGCGCTGGTGCCCTGGGGCGTGCGGGTGGCGGGGGAGAGGGCGCTGGCCAGGCTCGCGTCCCGGGTCGCGGCCCGGGACGCCGGCGGGCCCGTGGTCAGGGACGCCGGGGGCGCGTCATGACGGCGGCCCGGGTGCTCGCCGCCCAGCGGGGGGACACGATGGCCATGAACGACCTGCTCGCCGAGCTGACGCCGTACCTGGGCCGGATCTGCGGGCCCATCGCGTTGGACAGCGGGCCCGACGCCGTGCAGGAGGCGCTGATCGCGATCTTCCGGCATCTGCGTGACCTGCGTGAACCCGAGGCCCTGCTCGGCTGGGCGCGGGCGATAGCCGTGCGCGAGGCCGTCCGGATCGCCCGGCGCGACGGCCGCTCCAGCCCGGCGGAACTGGTCGGCGTGCCCTCGCCGCACGACGTCGAGCGTGCCGTGGACATCCGGGACGTGCTGGAGCGCCTGTCGCCGGAGCATCGGGCGGTGCTGGTGCTGCGCGACCTGGAAGGGGTGCCGGAGGACGTCGCGGCGCGGATGTTGCGGGTGCCGTCGGGCACGGTCAAGTCCCGGCTGCACCGGGCCCGGGCGAGCTTCCGCCGCGCCTGGCAGGGCTGAGAGCCCGTCCGGCGATCCCCGGGATCGCGGGGCTGGGGCACATCGTGCTGACGGTCGGGTTGATCCTGTTCCTCGTCAACCTCGGCAAGCGCATCCCCGCCAGGACCTGACCGCAGTCACGTCCCGGCGGCCGTTCGCCTGCCGGAGCTCAGGCCGTCGCCTCCTCCGGTGCGGCGCGCCGGCCCTTGCGGGGCAGCAGCACCATCAGCGCCACCAGGACAGCGGCGGCCGGGGCGCCCCAGAACAGGACGTCCGGGACGGCGGCGACCGTCGCCGCCGGGCCCGGGGCCCGGCCCTGCAGTTCCCGGCTGAGCAGGGTGCCGAAGACGGCCACGCCGAGGGAGAGCCCCAGGCCCCGGACGGACACCACGGCCGAGGTGGCGGCGGCCAGGTCCGCGAGGGAGGCCGCGTTCTGCGCGACGACCACCAGATTCTGCATCAACAGCCCGAACCCCACCCCCCAGCACCGCGATCTCCACGGCCAGCACCGCGTAGGGCGTGCCCGGGGTGAGCCGGCTCAGCAGCGCGAACCCCAGCACCGCGACCGCCGCACCGGCGATCAGGTAGGGCCTGAACCGGCCCCTCGCGCTGATGCGGGCGCCGGCGAGCGAGGAGACCGCCATGAACGTCAGCACGTACGGGTTGAGCGCCAGCCCCGCCTGAGTGGCCCCCATGCCGTACGCGGCCTGCAGGTAGGTCGGCAGATACACGATCGAGCCGCCGAGCAGCGCGCCGAGCAGCGCGGTGGCGGGCAGCACGACGCGCAGGACGGGGTCGGTGAACAGCCGCGGCGGCAGCAGCGGGTTGGCCGCCCGCCGTTCCCGCCACACGAACAGGGCCGCCAGCACCACCACCGCGCCGGCCAGCGCCAGGATCGCGCCGGACGTCCAGGCGAAGGCGCGGCCTCCCCATTCGGCCACCAGCAGCAGGCTCACCGTCGCGCCCGCGATCAGCGCGGCCCCGGCCAGGTCGACCTTCCCGTCCCCGCCCTGCCTGGGCAGCCGCAGCGCGAAGGCGGTGAGCGCCATGGCGAGCAGGCCGAGGGGCAGGTTGACGTAGAAGATCCAGCGCCACCCCCAGGCGTCGGTGATCGCGCCACCGGCGAGCGGGCCGCCCACGCTGGCCAGCGCGAAGACGCCGCCGGTGAAGCCCTGGACCCTGCCGCGCAGACGTTGCGGGTACAGCTCCGACAGCGCGATCGTCGGCAGCACGAACAGCGCCCCGGCGCCGACGCCCTGCAGGGTCCTGGCGGCGATCAGCTGGGGTGTCGTCTGGGCCAGGCCGCACAGCGCGGAGCCCACGACGAAGACGGCGACCGCCGTGACGAACACCGGACGCCGCCCGAACCGGTCGCTGATCCGGCCGTAGAGCGCGCCGGTCGCGGTCGAGGCCAGTATGTAGGAGGTGACGATCCAGCCGATCGCGTCCATGCCGCCCAGGTCGGCGGCGATGTCGGGCAGGGCGATGGCCACCACGGTCTGGTCCAGGACCGACAGCAGCATGCCGATCAGCAGGCCGGCCGTGGCCAGCGGCACCTTGCCGCCCGTCAGCGGAACGGCGGCCGGCCGTACGAGGTCTGCGGACACGATCAGCCCCTTGCCCGCGCGAACGGGTTGGGCAGGGCGAAGTCGACGCACAGCAGGTCCTGGTCGATGACCGCCGCGGCGACCGTGCCGCCGGCCGCCGCGGCGACGACCGCGGCCAGCGGCGCCGGTACGCTCGCCCGCCGCGCCATGTCACCGGCCGCGTACACGCCGGGCACGCTGGTCCTGGCGAACTCGTCCACCTCCACGCAGCCGTCGGCGAAGGCCGCGCAGCCCAGCCGGTCGGCCAGGTCGGAGCGCTGGCGCGGCACGTTGACGACGAACACCGCCTCCCGGGCCAGGGGTGTGCCGTTCTCGAACACGATCTGTTCCAGGCGGCCGTCCGTCCCCTCCAGGCGGGCGACGGGCTCGCAGCGCACGGAGACGCCGTGTTCCTCCAGGGTGGCCCGCGCCGCCGGGTCGAGCGGCAGGCCGCCGGTGCAGAAGGCGACGTCGGCGGCGAAGCGGCTCAACTGCAGCGCCAGCCGCACCCGGGACGGGTCCGCGCCGAGCACCGCGACCCGCTTGCCGGTGCATTCGTAGCCGTGGCAGTAGGGGCAGTGGAACGCGGTACGGCCCCACAGCGCCTCGACCCCGCGCGGGCCGGGAAGGTCGTCGGCCAGCCCGGTGGCCAGCAGCAGGCGCCGCGCGGACACGGTGCCGCCGTCGGACAGCTCCAGGTGGAAGCCGTCCCCGTCCAGCGGGCGGGCCTGGGTGACGGCCCCCGTCCTGGTCTGCACCGCCAGGTATGCGGCCAGCTCCGCGCGGCCGATGCGGCGCAGCTCGGCGGGTGGCGTGCCGTCCCGGGTGAGGAAGTTGTGCACGTTCGCGGCGGCGGCGTTGCGGCCCTCCTCACCGTCGATCAGCAGCACCGGCCGGTGGACCCGGCCGAGGGCCAGCGCGGCGGCCATGCCGGCCGGGCCCCCGCCCACGATGACGACGTCGAACATCTCCTGCCTCCCATGAACGGTCATGACTTGACGTGGAGGCAAGTCTGCAAGTTAATGTCAACATGAAGTCAAGTGGCTCGATGCGGATCGGGGAGCTCGCCGAGCAGTTCGGCCTGGCGCCGCACGTCCTGCGCCATTGGGAGGCCATGGGCCTGCTGACCCCGGCGACCAGGGTCAACGGCCGCCGCCGCTACACGCGCGACCACGTCATCCGGGTCCTGACGATCATTCGCGCCAAGGCGGCGGGCATGAGCCTTGAGCAGATCCGCGACGTCCTCACCGTCTCGGGCCGGGCCGAGCGCCGGGCGATCCTCCAGCAGCACCATGAGGAGCTGGAACGCCGGCTGCACGAGATATCGGCCTCCAAGGCGCTCATCGAGCACCTCATGCAGTGCAGGGCGGACGACTTCACCCGCTGCCCCGACTACCAGCGCCTGGCCGAGAGCGCGGCCGGCCCACAGCACGTCCACGACGAGGGATGCATGGTGCCGAACACCACCCCCGCCGCAGGCGGGAGGCCGGCGGGAGAGGCTGACGAGACGCCCTGACCGGCGGGTGATCAGGGTTGCCCACGATGGCGGAGCGGGCCGGCAGACAAACCGCCGGCCGCCGGGGCTGAGAGCCGCAAGCCCGCCGACCTGCGGGGCGAGCGGCACCGACGCGCCTCTGCAGCAGGGGGCCGGCGATGCCGGCCGGATCTCCACCCGGATCTCCACCGTTCGTAGGTGCGACTCCACCCCGCTCTCTTCCTACCGTCGAGCCATGGAGAAGCTGCTCTGGGTCTTCCGGCGAATCCTGGACTCGAATGGGGGAAAAATGAACGGCAAGGTCATCATCAGTCTGGCAGTCGCCGCCGTCGTGGTGGTCGTGGGGTTCATCGCCTTCCGGCTGCTGATGATGGAGATGGTGGTCAATCTGAGCAGGGGGTCGCACTAGGTGTGGGGAAACGTCCGCCGGCTGCTGTCGGCGGACGATCCTGAGACGGGGCAGCTGATCCGCCATGTGATCACGCTGCTCCTCGTGCTGACCCTGGCCACGGCGACGCCCGCCGCCAAGCCCGTCCTGGTGTGGACGGCGCTGGGCGGGTCGCTCGCCTGCTGGCTGGGGTTCGTCGTGCTCGACCGGCGTGCCCACCGGGTTGCCCTCACGCTGCTGGCCGCGGGGACGGTCCTGGCGGCGGTGACCGTCGGGCCCGGCGACACCGATGGGGTGATCTTCCTCTTCGCCGAGCTGATGCTCTTCGCGGCGCACCTGACGCCGCCCGTCTGGGTGATTCTCGGTGTCGCGGCGATGGACATGGCGCTCATGGTCGGCGGCATGGCGCTGTCAGGGCGGCCCCTCGCCTCGATGGCGGCGCTTGCGGCCGTGCTGGTGATCGCGCTGATGTTCGCGCTGCACCGGCGCCAGTACCGGCAGGGCAGCCTCGACCGGGCCAGGGCGGTAGCGCTCGACGAGCGGGCCAGGATCGCCCGCGAACTGCACGACGTGCTGGCCCACTCCCTCGGCGCGCTCCGCGTCCAGTTGGAGGTGGCTGAGGTGCTGCTCACCGAGAAGGGCGACGTGCAGGGCGCCGCTCAGCGGGTCAAGCGCTCGCTGCGACTGGCCACCGACGGCATGATCGAGGCCCGCGCGGCCGTGGCCGCGCTCCGCGAGGACGTCCCGCCGCTGCCCGAGGCCCTGTCCACGCTGGCCGACGCGCACCGCCGCGACCACTCCGCCGAACTCGCGATGCGCACCGCCGGCGTCTCCCGCCAGGTCGCCCCCGCGGTCGAGGTGGGCTTGCTGCGTACGGCACGCGAAGCGCTCACCAACGCCGCCAGGCACGCCCCGGGCGCCCCGGTCTCGCTGACCCTCGCCTACACCGCCACCATGGTCACCCTGACCGTCCGCAACCCGCTCGGCGCACCGCAGGCCGGCCCGCCCGGCCACGGCCTGGCGGGCATGCGGGAACGGCTGGCCCTGATCGGCGGGATCCTTGATGCGGGCCCGGACGGCGACGACTGGCTGGTGAGAGCGGAGGTGCCCGGATGAGGGTGGTGGTGGTCGAGGACCAGCAGATCATGCGCGAGGGCCTGGTGGCGCTCATCTCGCTGATGGACGGCGCCGAGGTGGTGGGCGACGCCGCCAACGGCGAGGAGGCGCTGCCGCTGGTCGCGGCGGAACGCCCGGACGTCGTGCTGATGGACCTGCGGATGCCGGTCATGGACGGCGTGGCGGCGACCCGGCGCATCACCAGGGACCATCCGGACATCGCCGTGCTGGTGCTCACCACCTACGACGACGACGAATCGATCACCTCGGCGCTGCTGGCGGGGGCCCGCGGCTACCTCACCAAGGACGCGGGCCGGGCCGAGATCGCCGCGGCGCTGCGCTCGGCCGCCTCGGGCCAGTCCACGTTCGCCGAGCCGGTCTCCAGGCGGCTGGTCCAGGCGCTGTCGCGGCAGAGGCCCGAGCCGGTCACGCACCTGCCGGACGGGCTCACGACCAGGGAGGTGGAGGTGCTGCGGCTGATCGCCAGGGGGCTGCACAACGGCGAGATCGCGGCCACCCTCGTCATCGCGGAGACGACGGTGAAGACGCACATCAACAACGCCTTCGCCAAGATCGGTGTCCGCAACAGGACCGAGGCGGCGAACTACGTCCGCGAGAGCCTCTGACCAGGCCCGCCTGCACCCCTGAAGCCGCCCGCGTCAGCCGCCGATGGCCGTCCTCGCCGTCAGCCGACGGTTCGGCGGTGAGCAGCGCCGCGTCACGCCGGGCAGTCGCGGGGGTCGACGTTCGTCCGTGCCCCGGCGACGGTGATGCGGGCGGGGCTGTCCGTCAACGCGGCGGCCGTGCACACGATCTGCTGCACGGCCAGGGCGGACAGGTCACCGCCCGGAGCGGACGGAGTCAGCACCATGCGGCCGTGTGCCTTGGCGGTCACCAGGAACGGGTCGGCTTCCGGCGGCACCTCGGTGCCGAACCCGGACGCCCGCTCCTCCGCGGTGGGTCCGGCCGCCAGCAGCGCGAGCCTCTCGGTCAGGAACAGCGGGCGGGCGCTCGGCCGCCGCACGGCGCTGAGCCGCCCGTCCTGCACCAGGTAGAGGACGATCGTCGTGGTCACCGCGACGGATCCCTTCGGCGGCTCGCCGACGGAGATGACGTCGCTGGGACGCACACCGCAGCCCGTCACGGCGACGAGTGCCACAAGGGCCGCCACGAGGTTCGCGGCGAGCGCGCGGCGGGGGAGCCCGGCTCTCACTCGGCTGCTCCGTCCTGCTCGGGGGCCCTGCGCGGCAGGCGCAGCGTGAAGAGGGCGCCGCCGTCAGGGGCGTTGGCGACGGTGAGGTCGCCCCGGTGCAGGCGCGCGTTCTCCATCGCGATGGCCAGGCCCAGGCCGCTGCCCTCGGATCTGGCCCTGGCCGCGCTGGCCTTGAAGAACCGGTCGAACGCGTGCGGCAGCACCGCCTCGGCCAGCCCCGGCCCGTGGTCGCGGACCTCGAGAGTGATCCATTGCGGGTCGGCCGACAACCGCACCGACACCGGCGGCTCGCCGTGCCGCAGGGCGTTGCCGACCAGGTTGGCGAGGATGACGTCCACGCGCCGCGGGTCCAGCCTCGCCGTCACCGACGGGGAAGCTCGGTGCGCACCGAGTCCGACCAGCCCCGGACGCGCAGCGTCGCGGGCACCAGCTCGGCCACGTCCACCTCGTTCAGCGACAGGGCCGCGACGCCGGAGTCGAACCTGCTGATCTCGATGAGGTCGTTCACCAGCGCGGTGAGGTTGAGCGTCTCCTGGCTGACCAGCTTGGCCGCCCGGCCGGCGGGCTCGGGCAGCTGGGCCGCCTCGTCGTCGAGGACCTCGGCGACGGCGGCGAGCGCGGCCAGGGGGAGTGCGCAGCTCGTGCGAGACGTCGGCCACGAACCGGCGGGCGTCGGCCTCCATCTCACGCAGCTGCATGACGTGCCGCTCCAGCTCCGCGGCGGTGTCGTTGAAGGTACGCGCCACGTCGGCCAGCTCGTCGGAGCCGCGGACCTCGACCCTGGCCCGCAGCTCGCCCTCGCCCAGCAGGCGGGCCGCCCGGCCGAGCTCGCGCACCGGGCGCAGCACGCTGCGGGTGGCCAGCAACGCCACGACGACCGCGAACGCCATGGCCGCCCCGCCGATGAGCCAGGCGCGCGTGGCGAGCCAGTCGATGCTGCGCTGCTCGGGAAGCAGGCTGCGCGCGGTGTAGACCTCGATGCCGGACACCCGCCACCGGTCACCCTCGGCGATCAGCAACGGCGCGCCGATGATCAGGAACGGCCTGCCCTCCCGCACCACCCGTTGCCAGGCGATCTCGCCTTCGGCCACTTTCCGCCGCAGGCTCACGGAAAGGGCCTGGGGCCTCAGGTCCTCGGGCTTCAGGGCCGGCCCGTTCCCGTCGCGCCCCCCGCTCCCCGGTGCCGGATTCCCCGCCAGGCCCGGCGGCGGACCGGACGGCGGCCCTGCCTGCTCGTACCGCTCGCGGTAGACGGCGATCGCGTAGCTGTCCCGTTCGGCCATGGTGGCGGCGATCCTGCCGAGCTCCGTCCGATCCGGCGCCGGGGTCCGCAACGGGAAGAGCGTCTCCATGCGACCTCTCGTCGCCTGCAGCGCGGCATCCTGGGCCCGTTGCAGGATGTCGGTGCGGGCCTGCACGTAGAGCCCGCCGGCCACCGCCGCCGTGGTGACCACACACAGCAGCGCGAACGCGAACAGCAGCCGGGCGCGCAGCCCCAGGCTCGGCCCAGGCGTCACCGCCGGCTCACACCGGCCCGAACCGGTAACCGAACCCCCGCACCGTCTGCACGTAGACGGGGGAGGCCGAGTCGTCCTCGATCTTCGCGCGCAGCCGCTGCACGCACGCGTCCACCAGCCGCGAGTCGCCGAAGTACCCGTGCTCCCACACCGAGTCCAGCAGTTGCTGGCGGCTGTGCACCCGGCCCGGCGTGCCGGAGAGCTCCAGCAGCAGGCGCAGCTCGGCCGGGGTGAGGCCGACCGGCGTGCCGCGCTTGGTGACCACCAGCCCGGCCCGATCGATGGTCAGCTCGCCGTGCCGCTCCAGCTCCGCCTGGTCGCGGCCGATCCGCCGGAGCACGGCGCGAATGCGCGCCTCGAGCACCCTGGGCTGCACCGGTTTGACGACGTAGTCGTCGGCGCCCGCCTCCAGCCCCGCCACCACGTCGATGTCGTCGCCGCGCGCGGTCAGCATGATGATCGGCACCTCGCCGATGGCCCGGATGCGGCGGCAGACCTCGAACCCGTTCATGCCGGGCAACATCAGATCGAGCACGACGACGTCGGGACGGTCGGCGCGCAGCCGCTCCAGCCCCTCCTCGCCGGACTCCACGGCGCCCACCCGATGCCCGTGCCGGGTCAGGGCCAGCTCAAGGCCCTCCCGCACGGCCGGGTCATCCTCGATCAACAACACTCGCGACACGCCGCCGAGTACCACAGCACGCTCCGTAACCTCGCTCGCCGGTCAACTCCGTCCACTGTGGGCCGGTCATGTCCCCGCCTTGTCAGCGCCATGTCATCGTTGTGTCACGGTGCGGCCGACGTGGTGGCCGTCGACAAACGGTGACATTCGGCAGACGACCCACACACATTCGGCGCCAATCGTAGTTCGTCATGAACGAACCACGCACCATCCCAGCTCGGCCCCGAGATCGGCTGTTCGCCGTGGTGACGCTGGTGCTCGCCGTGCTCCTGCTGCCGGCGGCGCTCGTCCGCCGCCCCGGCCGGGCCCGCGAGCTGGCCTGCCAGTGGGCGTTACGGATGCGGTTCCCCGCCGAGGACCTCACCGGGCTCACCGACGGCGCCCTGGCGGCGTTCACCGCCGCGCGTACCGAGGCGCTCTGGCGTCACGGCCAGCTCCTCGGCCTCACCTCGGGATACCGCGATCCAGTCGTGCAGCTCCGGATGTTCGACGAGGAGGTGCGCCGCACCGGCTCCCCGGCCCTGGCGCGCATGCTCGTCCTGCCGCCGACGGAGTCGAACCACGTCAAGGGCATCGCCCTGGACGTGCGCCCGCACGAAGGCGCGCGCTGGCTGGAGGAACACGGCGCCCGCTACGACCTCTACCGCATGTTCGACAACGAGTGGTGGCACTTCGAGCACCACCCGGAGTACGGAGGCACGCCACCGCGACGACGGCCCCACCCCGGCGTGGGCCACGCGGGGGAGAACCGGCACCGGATCTGACCCGGGCGCGCCCGCAGACCTCGGCAGGTCCGCGCCCGGGGAACGACCATCAGGGCCGGTGCTTTCACCAGCAGGTCAGATCGGGGTTGGGGGTGGGGCCGCAGGGGCCCTGGTTGCCGCCGCCGTCGGTGACCGTGCCCGGGGGCGCCCAGATGAGATGGCCGGCGTTGCCGGTGCCGACGTTGTTCCGCAGGGTGACCGGCGTGGTGAGAGCCGCGCGGGAGCTCAGGTGGATGCCGCCCTGAACCGCGTGCCCCTGGCCGTCGACCCGGCCGCTGGGGTGCCGGCCGTTGCTGACGAACACGTTGTCGGAGATGGGGTCCGGGCCGGCCCGGTTGGGCCCCCACGGGTTGTCCACGAGGATGCCGACGGTGTTGTTGCCGTACGAATGATGTGATCTACATTGTAAAGGCAGTGGGTTGGACCAAAATCCCCGTTCCTGTCTAAGGAACGGGCTTCGCCCGTACTCATCGACCAAAGCCGTGCGGCCCCGCCGTCTCGATGGGCGGAGGGGCCGCATCGGGCTATCCGAGCACCGGGTAGTTCGCCCGGAACACGTTGTGCGGGTCCCGGGCCCGCTTGATCTCCCGCAGGCGCGCGAGCGTGTCGCCGGAGAAGGACATCGCGGCCGTCTCGCCAGGGGACAGGAGGGTGTACGGCTTGCGTCCGCTGACGTAGGCGCCGAGGTCGGCCACGAGCTCGGCCTGCTTGGCGCGTGTCGCGTCGGCCGCGTGCGGCAGGCCGAGCCCCACCATGCCGAGCAGGTACGGCTCGGTCACCGCGCTCGCACCGGCGCCGCCCCCGGGCTCGGCGAGTGCGCCGCCCAGGTGCCTGATCTGCACGTTGATGAGCGGTGCGACCGGCTTGTCGAGGAGGAGCTCCACCGCGTCGGTGTCCAGGCCGGTGAGCAGCTCCGCGCGGGTGATGGACGGGGCGGGGTCGGTGGGTTCGGCGGCGATGGTGCCCAGGTCGGCGACCGGGACGAGGCCGCGGGTGTCGGAGATCGCGCCGTCGATCTTGTCGAGGCGGGTCAGCAGGTCCTGTGCCTGAGCAGCTTCGCCCAGGTAGGCCAGGTCGAGTGTCACCATGGGCGGCGCGCCGGGGGGCTGGAGGCGGTTGATCCAGACGCTGAGTTCGCGTGGCGCCTCGGCGGTGATCTCCAGGAAGGCGTCGTACACCTCCCTGGTCCGGTGCTCCGGCCAGATCACGCGTCCGCCGTAGAGGGCGGGGGCGGGGTACAGGTCGAGTTCGAGGGCGGTCACCATCGCGTAGTCCCCGCCGCCGCCGCGCAGTGCCCAGAACAGGTCGGGGTCGGACTCGGCGGTCACCCGGTTCGGCTGGCCGTCGGCGTCCACGATGTCGATGGCGCGCACGCTGTCGGAGGCCAAGCCGTGCTTGCGGCTGAACCAGCCGACTCCGCCGCCCAGGGTGTAGCCGGTCACGCTGACTCCTGGCGCGCTGCCGGACAGGCCGGTCAGGCCCAGCGGGCCGGCTGCCGCGAGCAGCTGTCCCCACTTGGCGCCGGCGCCCACCCGGACGGTGCGCTCTTGTGCGCGTACCTCCACCTTGTTCAGCAGGCCGGTGCGCAGCAGGATGAGGCCGTCCACATCGCCGGAGGCGCCATGTCCGCTCGGCTGGGCGGTCACCGTCATGCCTGCTCGCCGCGCGTAGCGTACGAGTGCGGCCACGTCGTCGGCGTCCGCGGCCTCGGCGACGGCGGCCACGGGTTGCCTGACGGTCAGGTTCCAGGCGGTGGACGCCTGTGCGAAGCCGTCGTCGTCGGGCAGGAGCACGCGGCCCTTGAGGACGCCGCGCAGGTCGTTGATCGTCATGATGGTCTCCTTTTTCGAGTTCTCGACGTCGGGGGAGGTCAGGCGGTCTTTCGGGTCTCGCGGAGGATCAGCAGTCCGGTGGCCGCGATCAGTGCCGAGGTCAGGCCGTGGATGCCGAGGGCGGCGGCGGTGGATCCGTGGTGGGCCAGGACGTTGACCATGTCGCCGAAGGGGGCCACGGCCACCATGAGCAGGACCCAGCCCAACGGGCGGCGGTGGCCTGTCACCAGCAGGACGCCCATGGCCAGGCCCATGGCGATCTCGCGGCTGCCTTTCACGATGGAGAAGCCGCTGTCGTCGGCGGGCCAGTGCGGCAGGCCGGGGAAGGTCGTGGCGAGGGGCAGGGCGAAGGACGCCCCGAGGTAGAGGGTGAACAGGACGACGGCGGTGGCCAGGGCGGTGTTGAGCTTCTTCGGCGCCATGGTCGTTCTCCTTGGGTGTTGCGAGGTCGTTGGGGGTGGTGGCGCGTTCGGCGTCTTCCAGGGCGGTGCCGAAGAGCGTGCGCAGGGCGGGTTCGGGTGGGTGGTGCACCGGGTGGGACGCTCATCTGTTCCCGCCCTTGGTCGGTTGCGATGTGTTCAGGCTGCTCCTGGGTGTTTGGAAGGGATTTGGAGGGCCTTTGGAGGTCATTTGGAACGTCCGCATACGATGTGCAGATCATGGTCTTCATCCGGGTTCTGGGCGCTCTCGAGGCCGAGGTCGGCGGCGAGCCGGTTCCGCTGGGCGGGCCGCGGCAGCGGGGTGTGCTGGCGTTGCTGGTGGCGGCGCGTGGGCAGGTCGTGCCGGTCGACCGGATGATCGAGGATCTGTGGCGTGGGGAGCCGCCGGCTCGGGCGTTGCTGTCCCTGCAGGCGTACGTGTCCAACCTGCGCCGGTTGCTGGAGCCGGGACGTCCGCCACGTTCGCCGGCCCGGCTGCTGGTGAGCGCGGCGCCGGGTTATGCGTTGCGGCTGCCGCCGGAGGCGGTGGACGCGTGGCGGTTCGAGGGTCTGCTGGGCCGGGCGCGTACGGACACCGACCCACGCACCGCGCAGGCTCGGCTCGCCGAAGCGCTGGGGTTGTGGCAGGGACCGGCGTTCGCCGAGGTCGCCGACGAGCCGTGGGCCGCCGCCGAGACGGCCCGGTTGAACGAGCTGCGGTCGGTGGCCGCGGAGCTGCATGTGGCGGCGGGTCTGCGCATCGGCGATCCGGCTGCGGTGGTTCCCGAGGCCGAGCGGCTCACCCGCGACGAGCCGCTTCGGGAGGAGGGCTGGCGGTTGCACGCCTTGGCGTTGTGGAGCAGTGGTCGCCAGGCGGACGCGCTGGCGACGCTCCGCCGTGCCCGCGGCGTTCTCGCCGAGGAGCTCGGGCTCGATCCCGGTCCTGAGCTGGCGGCGCTGGAGGAGGCGATCCTCACCCAGCGCACGGAGGTCCTGCGTGCGACCGTGCCGGCGCTGAGCGCCCCGCTGCCGCAGGTGGCCCCCGTCGGGGGGACGGATCCGGTCGTCGAGGCGCCGTTCGTCGGACGCGAGGCACAGCTGTCGGCGCTGGTCACGGCCGCCGACGAGGCCGTCGCCGACGGAGTCCGCGTCGCTCTGGTCACCGGCGAGGCCGGGCTCGGCAAGTCGACGTTGCTGGACCACCTCGGCCGGCGGCTCGAACGTGAGGGGTGGCTGGTGGCGGTGGGCCGCTGCCCGGAGGTCCACGGCGCGCCGCCCGCGTGGGCCTGGACCGAGGTGCTGGGAGCCGTCGCCGCTTCAGCGTCTCCGGGCGAGTTCGGGCACGATCTTGCGCCGCTGCTCGCCGATGCCGAGCCGGTGAAGGCCGACGCCACGGCTGGACGGTTCCGCCTGCGCCGGGCCGTGTGGAGGTGGCTCGCGGCGGTCGCCTCGGGGCGTCCGGTCGCCGTCGTGCTGGATGACCTGCACTGGGCGGACGCCACCACGCTGGAGCTGCTCGGCGGCTGTCTCGGCCTGCGGGCCCCGATCCTGGTCGTCGCCGCGTACCGCGCGGACGAGGGCGGGCGGCTCAGTGAGACGCTGGCCTCCCTCGCGCGCGCCGCGCCTCTCCGTCTGGCGCTGCCGGGGTTGGACGGCGAGGCCGTCGCGCGGCTCGTGCGGGCCGAATGTGCGGCCGATGACGAGACCGTCGCGGGGATCGCCGAGCGTACCGGCGGCAACCCGTTCTACGTGCGTGAGAGCGCCCGGTTGCTGAACGGCGAAGGTGCGCTGGTCGCCCTCTCCGAGGTTCCCGAAGGCGTACGGGACGTCCTGCGTCGCCGGCTCGCGCGCCTGCCGGAGGGAGGCGTGTCGGTCCTGCGGCTGGCCGCGGTGGCGGGCCGGGAGAGCTCGGTGGACGTCCTGGTCAAGGCCGCCGACACCGACGAGGACGGGGTGCTGGACGCGCTGGACGCGGGTGTCATCGCCGGGCTGCTCGACGAGCCCGGTCCCGGCCTGGTCCGCTTCGTGCACGCCCTGGTCAGGGACACGCTCATCGCGGACCTGAGCAGGTTGCGCGCCACCCGGATGCATGCCCGGATCGCCGCCGCTCTCGAGGGGACCGACGACATCGCGGCGCTGGCCCATCATTTCGCGCGCGCCGGCTCGCCGAAGGCCGTCGGTTACTGCGTGCAGGCCGCCGAGCTTGCCGAGGCCCGCTACGCCCACGACGTGGCGGCCGACCTCCTGGCCGACGCGGTCGCCAACTCGACGGGGCCGGACGAACGCGTCGAGTTGCTCGGCAGGCTGCTGCGCGCACAGATCCGGTCGGGGGCCGTCGCGGCCGCCCGCGAGACGCGCCGTGAGGCCGTGGAGTACGCGGAGTCCTTGGGGCGTGACGACCTGATGATCGCCGCTTTCACCGCGTGGACGGAGCCGACCCCGTGGCAGGCCCGTACGTACGGCACGGTGGATCGGCCCGTCGTCGATCGCCTGAGTCGGCTGCTGAAGCGTGATCTGCCCCCTTCTGTGCGATCCCGGCTCCTGTCGGCGTACGCGCACGAGCTGATCGGCGAGGACGATCCGACCGTTGTGGAGGCGGCGCGGGAGGCGCTCGATCTCGCCACCGGGCCCCGGTTGCGGGCGGCGGCGCTCGAGATCCTGGCCGAGGCCCAGGGGGACGCCGGGTTGTGCCGGGAGCTGGTGGAGATCGGCGTCGAGTACGACCTGCCGGTCTATCGTGTCTCCGGGCTGCTCAACCATGCCGGCGTCGCCGCTGCCGCCAACGATCCGGTGACCACGCGCCGGGTGATCAGCGAGGCGCTGGAACTCGCGCGTGCCTACCGGATGCGCGAGGCGATCGCGGTCGCGGAGATCACGCTGGCGGGTCTGGCGCTCATCGAGGGCCGGTTCGCCGACGCCGAAGCCCTCTACGTCGAGGCCGGCGAGGGCATGCGGCGCATCGGGTCGGTGCACGCCGCGGGTTTTCTCCAGCTCGCCCTGGCCACGATCCGGCTGAACGATGGCACGCTCGGCGGGCATCTGGAGGAGGTGCGTGCCCTTCACGCGGTGCTCGGCTCCATGACGTCCGACCTGCTGGCGCTCGCCCTTCACGCCAACGGCCTGGATGACGAAGCCCGAGAGGTCCGTACGCCACCCGGTCCGATTCGTCGAGACTTCTTCTTCACCTTCCTCACCACGTTGCGTGCGATGGCCGTCATCGCCCTGAACGACCGGGACGCCGCCGAGGAGATCTACGAGACGCTGCTTCCGTACCGTGACGGTCCTCCGGCGGGGGCCGAGAGCCTGGCGATGGCGCTGCGCCCGGTCGCCCACACCCTCGGTGAGCTGGCCGTCTTCCTCGGCCACGACGACGAGGCTGCCGCCCACTTCGCCCAGGCCGCCGCCGTCGCCGACCGGTGGAACGCACCCCACTGGGCCGCCGAGGCCCGCTCGCGAACGCCGTCGTAGGCGGCCATCGCGGGGGCGTTGTTGCAGGTGACCATCTCGATCCGGGCATCCGGCAGGCGCCCCGCGCGGAACAGTCCCATGACGAGGACGGCCATTTCCGCGTGCCCGCCATCGCCGGTACGGGCGGCGCACTGGTGCAGCCGGATGCGGCCGACGGATTCCGGGCGCGGACTGACCAGGGTGACGTGCGTCACTGTCGCGTGTTCAGCCGTTTCTGACGGCCTCGCTCACCTGGGCAGGGGAGGTGCGCCAGGGGGCGCCGTGGCCGGGGAGCACCCAGGAGGCGGACAGGCCGGCGAGGCGGTCCAGGGAGGACAGGGCGGTGGCTGGGTCGTCGGTGAAGGGTGCGGGCTGCGGGCCTGAGCGTCCGGTGAGGACGTGCCGGGTGGTCAGGGCGTCGCCGACGAAGATCGCGTCGGCGACGGGCACGTGCACCGCGACGCTGCCCGGTGAGTGTCCCGGCATGCCCACGATGACCGGCTTTCCGGGCAGGTCCGAGGACGTCGCCGTCGGCGATCTCGGTGACTTCGCTGACGTAGCGGGTGCGCAGGCCGTTCTTGCGGATGGAGTAGGCGAAGAAGCCGAGGGTCGGGCCGAGGCGCATGGGGCCCGGCGCGGTTTTGGGCTTCTCCCCGGTGCAGGTGCGGACGGCGTCGCCGGCGTGCACGAACACGGGGACGCCGTGTTCGCTGCGCAGGCGTTCGGCGAAGCCGATGTGGTCGGAGTCGCCGTGGGTCAGCACGAGTCCGCGGATGTCGTCGACCGTCTTGCCCAGCGTGCGGAGTTCGGCCTGCAGGTCCTGCCAGTGGCCGGGCAGTCCCGCGTCGATCAGGGTGATGCCTTCGTCGGTGTCGACGAGGTAGCAGGCCACGACATCGTTACCGAGGCGGTGGAGGTGAGGTGCGAGCTTCATGAGCTTCCCCAGGGGTGACGTGGTCGAGAGTTCCGGCCGGAGGACGTTGCGGGCGTCGCTCCGTTATGAGAGCAATGCTCTCGCGGACAGGTGCTCCACGTCAAGAGCACTGCTCTCCGTCGCTTGGCCGGTGGCACCTCGGGTCTGGGGGGCGGGATGAGGAGCTGGCCGAGGTCGCGCGGCTGCTCGATCGGGCGCGGGCGGGTCAGAGCGGCGTCCTGGTCCTGCGTCGGCATCATCGTGCCGCCGGGTTACACCGACCCCGTCCAGTTCAGGTCCGGCAACCCCTACGGCGCCTCGCACGTGGCCGGCGACGGTCCGCCCGCCGAGGTGACCCTGCAGGCGGCCGGCCACCAGGCCCGCCGCGTCGCCGAGACGGCGGCCACGCTCAAGGCCGGGCGGCGATGATGTCGAGCGAGTCCGAGATCAGGGCGCTGCTGGAAGTCCGGGCCGAAGCCTGCCAGGTGAAGGACGTCGATCGGTTGCTGCGGCTCTACGCTCCCGACGTCGTCTACTACGACGTCGTTCCGCCGATGAGATTCGCCGGGCTGGATGAGGTTCGCGGCAACTTCGTCCGCTGGTTCGACGAGTACGACGGCCCGATCGCGTTGGAGACGCGCGAGCTGGTGGTCGCTGCGGGCGGGGAGGCCGCGTTCGCGCACATGCTCCATCTGGACAGCGGGAGGCGCGGGAACGGCCTGCGGACCTCGATCTGGGTCAGGTCGTCCCTCGGTTTCCGGCGGACGGAACAGGGCTGGCTGATCACGCATGAGCACGTCTCGGTGCCGATCGACCCGGCGACCCTGCAGGCGTGGTTCCCGCCGGACGGCGAGCCGGTCTGACGTCTACGCGCCCGCCGGGGAGGCGTTCTCCTTGGCTGGAGGGAGCCGGCTCGGTGAGAATCCATCGTCATGATCCGTGTGCACTTCTCCGACGCCGACCTGCGCAAGATCACGTTCGCGCCGGCTCCCAATGCTCTGTGGGAGACGGTGCTGAGTGTGCGCCTCCTGCTCGGCGCGCCGACGAGCAGGAGCTGGACGCGGCCCGGAGCGCGCCGGTTGTTCCGGCAGATGGGAGGGAGCCTGGCCGAGCGGGCGGGGGTGCTGGCTCCCTTGGTTCCGCCGAGGAGTTCGGTGCCGGCGTTCCTGCTCCAGCCGGACGCCGGTGACTTCGCCGCCGGTGTCGAGCTGGCCAGTCGGACGCCGAGCTCCTATCTGGCGGTCGATCTGGGCGCGTTGTCGCCCGCCCAGCGGGCCGGGCGCTGGGCGCGGGACCTGGCCGAGGGCAGCCGCGGGGCGCGCCAGACCCTCGCTGACGACCTGCGCGGCTACTTCGGCTCGTCGGTGGAGCCTCTGTGGTCGCAGATCCAGGCCGAGGCCGGCGCCGACCGTGCCCTGCGCGCCGAGACCCTGCTGCGCGGCGGGGTGGACGCCCTGCTGGCCACGCTGCATCCCGGGTGCCGCTGGCGGCCGCCGACCCTGCACATCCCGATCGACGGCGAGCACGACGTCGCGCTGTGCGGGCGGGGGCTGCTGCTGATCCCGTCCTACTTCGCGCCCCGGCCGATGGTGATGTACCGGCCGGACGCGGCCACGGTGCTGGTGTATCCGATCTGCGCCACGGGCCGGTCCGCCGGCGCGGACGACGTGCTCGTGCCCCTGCTGGGCCGTACCCGTGCGGCGGTGCTGGGCACGTTGCGCAGCCCGGCCACCACCACGTTCGTGGCCGAACGCGTCGGTGTCTCCCTCGGCTCCGCCAGCCAGCACACCACGGTCCTGCGCAACGCCGGACTCATCTCGACCGTCCGCACGGGCAGCTCGGTCCTGCACACCCTGACGCCACTCGGAGAAGCCCTCCTGAACGGCTCCCCGGACGCTTGCTGACGGCCGCTCCCGCCGTCGCCGCTCCGGCCGCGCACACCCAGGTCACGTCCCAGCTGCCGGGGCAACGACACGCGCATCAACGTCGACCTGTGGTTCCTGCGCCGCTGGGGCGGCGGCGAGAAGATCGCCAAGTCCCGCACGTGGCCCTGCAACGGCAAGTACGGCATCGTCCGCATCGGCAACGCCGGGCACTCCCTGTACTGGGCGGCCTTCTCCCTCAGCAAGAAGCACACGGTCGAGTACTGGGTGCGGTAATCATCCATGGCTCGATGCTCGTCCGGCGGGGACGGGCGCCGGCTTCTATCCTCGTGGGATGGCTCTGCAAGATCGACTCGCCGCCCTGGACGCCCTTCTGGCCCGCCCTTTCCCGCAGACGGAGGAACGGGAGAGTGCGTCGCCGGACGTGTGGGAGGGATATCGTTCCAGCGGGCCGGACCACCACGTGTGCTATCTGGTGGCCAGCCGGGACTTCTGGGACGACCGCGGCGAGGAGGTCGTCGAGGCGGCCCAGGCGGAGATCGACGCCGCCCTCCAGGAACTGGTGACCGCCCTGACCAGGCGCTGGGGCGCTCCCCGGGTGGTCGATCTCTGGCGCCGTGCGGAGACCGAGGACCCGGCACCCGCGCCGCTGGACGAGCTCGGCCAGCTCACCGACACGATGCTGGTCTGGCGGCGCCCGGACGCCGACCGATGGGTCGCGCTCGCCGTCGGTCAGGCCGATCCGGAGTTCCCCGTTCTGCTGCTCGCGGCGGTCGGTGAGACGTCGCTGGACTGACTCGCCGTGCAGCCGGCGCGACGAGGAGGCCCGCCGCAGGGGCGGGCTCCCGGTCGTGCGGTTCGACGCTCAGTGCGTCATCGACGCGGACGTCAGTGATGACGCACTGAGCCGTCGGAGCCCGTGATGTACGCCAGTGCCCTCGACCCTGGGGTACGGGCTCAGCCGGTCGGGACGGTCTCAGCCGCAGTGCACGTTGTCGAGCTTGACGCTCGTCCACGACGGTGAGATGCCCTCGACGTCGATGCACTGCCCGGCCGCGGAGACGTACACGGGGCCGGCGTAGTACTGGTAGTTTCCGGCGTCGCTGTCCTTGCCGCTGCCGTCGCCCCTGGAGATCACGACGCCCTTCCAGCTCGTGGTGTTGGCGTAGGGGCCGTCGCCATAGGTGAGTGCGCAGTTCTTGCCGGTGCCGGAGCTGTAGTACACCTCCAGGATGCCGGTACGGTACCCGTACTTCTCGATGCCGATGTTGTAGACGCCGACCCGGGTGTAGCCGCTGCCGCAGGGGCCGGCCGCGCCGGCCGGGGCGGCGGTCGCCGCCAGCGTGGTCGCGGCGGTCAGGGCCGCGCCCGCCAGGAGGGTCGCCAGCTTGCGTGCTCGCACGAAGATCCCTTCGGTTGCCCAGTGTTGTGATCTTGAGTACCACTGGCTCACTTCTGCTACACGCGACTCATGATCAATGTGATAGTTCGCACAAATCGGCGGGCCGTCAGGCGGCGCCTGGCCCTGCTCGAAGCTCCAGGCCGGGAACCCGGCTCGGCGTTCAGCCGCCGGTGCCCGGCCAGTAGTCCTCCTTGGCGGCTGCCGGGCCGGCGGCCAGGGCGAGTCCGGTTGCGGTCAGCAGCCCGATCGTGGCCAGTTCGAGCGTTGTCCTGGTCATGCCGTCACCTCTCGTCAGTCCGATGCGTGTTTCTCCCGAGCGGCAGAGGCCCGGCGGAGTCCTGCCGCAGCGGGCCGAGCGTACGGCCGTCCGGCCCCGTCGCCGCCCGGCGGGTCAACGGCCACCGTCGATCAGGTTTTGATCTGTCTGTGAGCTTGGCGGCCGAGGATGCGATCATGATCAAGGGGACCTTGCGGATCATCTTCACCGGCGAGGACCTGGCCCGCGTGCGTATCGCCGGCCGGGTGGACATGATGTGGGAAATGGCGCTCAGCCTGCACATCCTGCAACGTCCAGGCGGGGCGAGGGCGCTGTCCGGCTGGCGGCGGCAGGCCCGCACGGACCTGGCCGACGCGGGGTTGCTCAAGCCGGTGCGGGAGCGGCTGGTGCCGCTGGTGCCGATCAAGGCGTACTTCCCCGACTTCCTGACCCCGTACGAGTCGATGAGCGGGTTCCGGCGGGCCTGGACGTCCTGGCCGACACCCCGTCGGCGCGGGTGCGGCACGAGGTCGACCGGTTGCGCCCGCACGTGCCCGTGCCCGCGACGCTGGACGACCTGGCCCGCGGCAACCGGCGCTCCGTCCGCGGCCTGGCCCGGCTGAGCGAGCGGTACTGCCAGGTCGCCTTCGGCCACGAGACGCCCGCCCCCGAACCCGAACCCGACGACGCGCTGCCCGACCTGCTCGGCGCCACCCGGGCCCGCGTCCTGCGCTGCATCGCCGCCACCACCGGCTGCACCACCAGCGAACTCGCCCGCAGGACCGGCGCCTCGCTGTCGTCGGCCAGCGCGCACGCCCAGGTGCTGCAGCGGGCCGGGCTCATCACCAGCACCCGGCACGCCAACATGGTCATCCACCAGCTCACCCGGCTGGGTGGCGACCTGATCCACCGGCAGCAGTGACCGCACCCCGTCATCCGGGCCGGCGGTCCCGACGAGATCCTGGATGGAACCTTTCTCCCGCATGCGGATAAGTACCGTCGTGACATCCCTTCCACACGATGAACCCGTCCTGGCAGGTCCTCCGGCGGACGCGCGAGCGCCGCTTCGGGCGGACGTGTCAGCACCGGTCCAGCCCACGGTCTCGACAGCCCTCGAAGCGCCCGCGCAGGACTCGGCGGTCATCGAAGCGTCGCTGATCGAGCCGGAGCGTTTCGCCGAGTTGTTCGAGCGGCACGCCGCCGTCCTGCATCGCTACGTCGTCCGGCGTCTCGGTCCCGATCAGGCCGAGGACGTGGTGGCCGAGACGTTCACCAGGGCGTTCGAGAAGCGGCACAAGTACGCCCTGGATCGCCAGGACGCCCTGCCGTGGCTGTACGGCATCGCCACGAACATCATCGGCACCCATCGAAGGGCGGAGATCCGCGGATATCGCGCGCTGGCCCGAACCGGGGAGGACCCCGTGGCGGTCGCCTTCGACGAGCGGGTGGTCGCCCGCGTCTCCGCCTCGGAGACCCGCAGACCGCTGGCGGCCGCGCTGGCCGGGCTGGGCAAGGGCGAGCGCGACGTCCTGCTGCTGGTCTCCTGGGGCGACCTCAGCTACGAGGAGACGGCGCAGGCACTGAACGTGCCCGTCGGCACCGTGCGGTCCCGGCTGTCCCGCGCCCGCCGCAAGATCGCCCACGCACTGGGCGGCAGCAACCCCACCGACGTGATCGAGGAGGTCTGATGAACGATCTGGACATGGTCCGCGACCTGCGGTCCGAGGTGCGGCAGAGCGAAGCGGGCGATCTGCGTCACGCCCGGCGGCGGATGATGGCCGCGCTGGCTCCGGAGCCGCCGGCCCGCCGGGTCCGGCGCATGGTGCTGCGCGTGGCGGCCGTGGGCGCGTTCGGCGCCACGATCGCGGCAGGCGTCACGGTGGTGCAGAGCCTCGGCACGGATGGCCGGGGGACGGAGGCCACCGGCGCCCCGGCATGGCTGCCGGTGGCGAACGCGGAGACCCTGGCCAGGCACGCGACGGCGGCGGCGGCCGGCCGGCCGGACGTCTACCCGCGAGCCGACCAGTGGGTCTACGTCAAATGGGACAGCTACACCTCGCCCAGGCTGATGGCCAAAGCCACCGCGCCACCGGCCGGCGCAGGCCGGACCCGCTCGCGGGAGACCGTCGAGAGATGGACGCGGGGGGACGGCGAGGAAAGGGCCATGCGGGACGAGAACAGCGACACGATCAAGCGCCGCCGAGGCGGCGCGGATCCCCGTCTGCGGTTCGACCCCGCCTATCTGCGCTCGCTCCCGCTGGAGCCGTCCGCCCTGGCCGAACGCCTGAGGAAGGACACGAGTGAGATCGATCTGCCGCAGGCGCGGGCGGTGTCCCATCAGATCCTGAGCATCCTGGAGGAAGGCGCACCGGCGGCTCGCCTGCGGGCCGCCCTCTACACCGTCCTCTCCCGGCTGGACGACGTCGGCGTGGAGACGGTGCGCGACCTGCTGGGCCGACAGGGCGTGGCGATCTACACGCGCGACGACGACGGGGTCCGCCAGGAAGTCATCATCGACCCGAACACCTTCGACCTGCTCGGGGCACGCCGAATCTACGTCGGCGGCGCCAAGTCGCCCGACCCGTACTACAGCGGGTTGCCCGAGGGCGAAGTGATCACCTCCAGGGCCCGGGTGTCCGTCGGCATCGTCGACGATGCGGGGGACCTTCCGTAATCGAGCCCTTGGCCGGTGCCCGTGACGAGGGCCGGGTACCGGCCGGCGAGCGTAAGGGGAGCTCCCCGCAGTGGTCGCCCCCGTGGTTCCCCACCACAGTTTCCTACCCGTGGCCCCCTTCCGGACTTAGTAATCGGTACCGTATCGTTTACTAAGTGACTGACACCGTACTCATCGCGGGCGCCGGCCCGACCGGGCTGGCCCTGGCCGTCCACCTGGCGTTACACGACATCCCCGTCCGCGTCATCGACGCCGCCTCCGCCCCCGCCACCACCTCCCGCGCCCTCGGCCTGCAACCACGCGGCATCGAGGTCCTGGAACGTATCGGCGCGCTCGGCGACCTGCCCCAGCGCTCCCGGTCCTCGCTCAACATGTCCTACAACGAGGGCACGCGCACCGTGCTGCGCCTTCACGTCGGCCAAGCCGTCGCCGACCAGCCGAAACAGACCCTGCTGATCTCGCAGGCCGAGGTCGAGGGCGCGCTGCGGCAACGTCTGGCCGAACTGGGCGGCCATGTGGAGTGGGACACCCGGCTGGCCGCGGCCCGGCAGGACGACACCGGCGTCACCGCCACCGTCCAGACGGCCGACGGCGCCGAGCGCCGCATCGAGAGCGACTGGCTGATCGGCTGTGACGGCGCGCACAGCACCGTACGCAAGCTCGCCGGCATCGGCTTCCCCGGCCGCAAGCTCCTCGAACGCCTGCTGATGGTCGACGTGCGGGCCCAGTGGCCGCTGGACAGGAACGGCAGCACGACCTGGATGGAGGCCGGTCACATGTTGTCGGTCACCGCGCTGCCCGACGACACCTGGCGGGTGTTCACCGAACCACCGCCGCAGCTGCCCGACCAGCTGTCCGAACGCGAGATCGGCGACCGGGTGCTGGGCGAGTTCTCCCGCCGCAGCGGGATCGGCCTCGACACGGTCACGGACGTCCGCTGGGCCTCGGAGTTCCGCATCCACCGCCGGCTGGCCGACGCCTACCGGCGCGGCCGGATCCTCCTGGCCGGCGACGCGGCGCACATCCAGAGCCCCACCGGCGGCCAGGGACAGAACACCGGGCTGGGCGACGCGGAGAACCTGGCCTGGAAGCTGGTGCTGGTCGCCCGCGGCCGCGCCGACCAGCGGCTGCTCGACACCTACGAAGGCGAACGACGGCCGCTGGCCCGCAAGGTCCTGCGCGCCACCAGCACCGCCGTGGACATCATGTTGCCGCACGCCCCCTGGAAACGCCTGCTGCGCGACAACGTCGTCCTGCCGGTCGTCCGGCTGCCCGCGGTGCAGCGCCGGCTGTGGCTGGCCGCCTCCCAGCTCGGCATCAGCTACCGAGGCGGACCGCTGGCCTCGGCCGTCCACCGGTGGATGCCCGGACTGCGTCCCGGCGACCGGATGCCCGACCTCACCTGCCGGCGTCCCGACGGCGGCAGCACCACCCTGCACGCCGCCGTCGGCGGACGCTGGGTCGTGCTCGCCGCTGATCAGCACGTCGCCGCCCGCCACGCCGAGGCCGCCGCGGCGCAACTGGGCGCCGACCTGATCGTCGCGCTCACGCCGGTCGAGCCCGGCTCGCCCGACGTGACGCTGATCCGCCCCGACGGGCACATCGGTTGGCGTGACCATCCGGCACCCGACAGACTGACCGCATGGCTGAACCAGGTGCTGTGGCCGGCGTAGAACGCCACGGCCGTCCACGCGATCCGGAGAATGACGCCGCCATCCTCGACGCGGCGCTGGACCTGCTGATCGAACGCGGCGCGGCGGGTACCAGCATGGAAGCGGTCGCCCAACGCGCCGGGGTGGCGAAACTGACCGTCTACCGGCGCTGGCGAGTCAAGGAGGACCTCCTGATGGCCGCCCTGGAGCACGCCCGTGCCCCTGACATGGACGCCGCCCCCGCCGGGCAGTCGATCGACGAGCTGATCTCGTCCGTCGCCGAGCTTCTCAGCCGTCCCCGCTTCCGCGCGCTGATGGCCCGCGTCATCGGCGCCTCGGTCGACCACCCGAAGCTGGTGGCCGCCTACACCGAGCGCTACCTGCGGCCACGGCTCAACGCCGTGGCCCACGTCGCGCAGCAGGCCGTCGAGGCCGGTCATCTTCCGGCGGGCACCGACCCGGGCGTCATCCAGGACGTCCTGGCCAGCTCGATCGGATCCGTCCTGCTCCAGCATGCCGACGATGTGACCGCCGTACAGATCGAGCAACGGCTGCGGAATCTGTTGCGCCACATCGGATACCGGCCCTGACACCGCGCGGCCGCCGTCCCGCCCCTACCCGCCGGTACGTTCCGTCAGGGCCGCGCCGGTGGGCTGGACGCGCTTCCTCCCGGCACGGCGGAAGCACCGGAGTCGGCGACCGAACGCGACCGCCTCCAGCACCCCTGGGGACGGGATCTCAGGCGGGCAGATCGTCGCGGCCCACGAGCCCGTTCTCGTAGGCGTGGATCACCGCGTGCACGCGGTCGCGCAGGCCCAGCTTCTGCAGGACGGCCCGGACGTGCGACTTCACCGTGTTCTCGCTCAGCACCAGCTCCGCGCGGATCTCGGCGTTGGACCTGCCGCGGGCGAGCAGGCCGAAGATCTCGACCTCGCGTGGGGTGAGGCCGTCCAGGGCCGCCGTCCTGCGCACCGGCGTCTGCCGGACGAGATCGAGGATCGTCGCGGCCACCCCCGGGGCCAGCGCCGACGTGCCGGACGCGACGTCGCACACCGCCTGGGCCAGGGCGGCGGGCCGGACGTCCTTGGTCAGATAGCCGCTGGCGCCGGCCCGGACGGCCGCCACGACCAGTTCGTCGTCGTCGAACGTCGTTAGCATGAGCACCCGGGTCGCCGGAGCGATCCGCACGATCTCCGCCGTGGCGGCGACGCCGTCCATGCGCGGCATGCGGATGTCCATCAGCACCACGTCGAGGCGGTGCCGCCGGACGACCTCGACCGCCGCGCCGCCGTCGGCGACGTCGTGGGTGACCTCGATACGTTCGTCGGCCGACAGCACCGTGCGCAGCGAGGCGCGCAGCAGCTCCTGGTCGTCGACGAGCATGACCCGGATCGCGCTCATGCCCCCTCCTTCGTGGGCAGCCGCGCCCGCAGCACCCATCCGTCGTCCCCGTCGTCGATCGACAGTGTGCCGCCCGCGGTACGCACCCGTTCCTCGATCCCCATCAAGCCGGTCCCCTGGCCGCCGGTGCCGCGAAGCGCGCTGCCGCCGTCGTCGCGGACCTCCACCACCATCTCGGCCGGGCTCCAGCGCAGGTCGACGCTCACCGCGACCGGCGGTTCGAGGTGGCGCAGCGCGTTGGTGATGCCCTCCTGCACGGTCCGGACCGCCGCGACCTCGGCACTGAGGCTCAGCGGCCGTCGCTCGCCCGCCTCGGCGAAGGTCACCGCGTGCAGCGGGCTCGCCGCCGAGGCGACGAGGTCGGGCAGGACGTCGAGCGAGATCGGGACCTGACCGGACCGGGAACCGGTGCCCGGCGCCACCGTGGTCGCGCGCCCGCTGGCCGGGCCCAGGGTGGCCAGCATCGCGCGCAGACCCTGGTGGGCGTCCCGGCCGGTCTCGGCGATGTCGCCGAGTTCGCGCCGGGTCGCCGCATCCGACGTCGTCACCGCCGCGGCCTCGATCCGCGCGACCATGACGGTGACCGTGTGGGCGATCACGTCGTGCAGGTCGCGGCGGATGCCGGCCCGTTCGTCGGCGATCGCCGCGGCCAGCCGTTCGCCCTCGGCCCGTCGGGCGGCCTCCCGCCTGCGCCGTACCAGCAGGGCCGCGAGCCACACACCGCCGACCACGAGCATCAGCAGCCCGCCCTCGACCAGGCGGCTCCACACGGGGTCGGCGGGCAGCCGGGCCCACCCCACCAGCTCGGTCAGGACGATCCCGAGCGCGGCGACCGCCAGCGCCGGCACCGAGGACCTGACCGGGACCAGGCCGGTCAGCCGCCACAACGCCAGGGGGAAGCACACCGCCGAGGGCAGCAAGGTCAGCGACCATCCCGGGAAGGGCGTCAGCACCAGGACGAGCATGGCCAGCGCGCCGATCGCGTACCCCGTCCACGGCCGTCGAGTGGCCACCACCGCTCCCGCATGGAGCAGGACGGCGGCGCCCGCCGCGGCGAGGACCTGCCACCAGGCCGCGCCCAGGTGCCGGGCGCCCGCCAGGATGATCACCGTCAGGAGGGCCGGGACCGCGTGCGCCGCCACCGTCGTGGCTGGCCAGGCGCTCCGGCGCTGGGGGGCTGTCACGGTGGGTCGTCGCCTTCCGGTGGGCTCGTGGTGGGGGAGCCGTGCCCGGCTCGACCTGCCACAGGATAGCCAGCGCCCGCGGGCACCCGTCCCCGCGGGCACCCTGCCGCTCCGGGAGCGCGCATATGGATCACGAGTCTGGACATTCGGCAGATACGCGCGAGCACGCATGGATAGGCTGCCACAACTTGATCATCGACGAGGGAGCATGGTGGCCGCGCAGACGCAACCAGGACGTGTGATCGGCGGACGGTACCGGCTGGAGTCCGTTCTGGGAGGCGGGGGCTTCGGACGCGTCTGGAAGGCTCACGACGAGTCCCTCGACGTGTCCGTGGCGGTGAAGGAGGTCTGGCTCCCGTCGGCCACCTCCGACGAGGAGCACGCGCAGCGGCTGCGCCGCGCCGAGCGTGAGGCGCGCAACGCCGCCCGGCTGCGCTCGCATCCGCACATCGTCACCGTCCACGACGTGGTGATCGAGGATCAGGCGCCGTGGATCGTCATGGAACTCGTCGACGGCGGCACCCTCGCCGATCTGATCGCCCGTGACGGCCCCATGGCCCCCGCCGCCGTCACGTCGGCCGCCAAGGGGCTGCTGGAGGCGCTGAGCACGGCACACGCGTCCGGCATCGTGCACCGGGACGTGAAACCGGCGAACGTGCTGATCGCCCGGGACGGCCGCGTGCTCCTCACCGACTTCGGCATCGCCGTGCAACAGGGCGACACCGCCCTCACCAAGAGCGGCGGGCTGATGGGCTCGCTGGAGTACATCGCGCCGGAACGGTTCAACGGCGTGGACAGCGGCGGCGCGGGCGACCTGTACTCGCTCGGCGTGACGCTGTACCAGGCGTTGGAGGGGGTGTCCCCGTTCCACCGGGACACCCCGACGGAGACGCTCACCGCTGTGCTGCTGGGGGAGGCGCCCGTGCCCCGCGACGCCGGCGGGCTCGGGACGCTGATCACCCGGCTGCTGGACAAGGCCCCGGCCAACCGTCCCACCGCCGCCCAGGCCCTGGCCATGATCGACGCCCTCGGGCAGCCTCGTGTGCCGGCGTCGCCGTTCGCCCCGGCCGGCGCGTCGGCCCGCACCGAGAACGTCCCGCCTCCGCCGCGGCCCACGTTGCTGGAGCAGACGCCCGTCTTCCAAGACCCGTCACGGCTCGGCCCCGGCGGGCCGCGGAACCGCAAGCTGCTCATCGCGGGCGGCGCCGGGCTCGTCGTGGCGATCGCCGCGGTCGTCGTCGTCGTGGCCACCTCGAGAGGTGGCGGTCAGACCCCGCAGGCAGGCTCGTCCGGCGCGGCGGAGCGGACGGCGTCCGCCGCCGAGCAGTCCGGCGAGAAGGGCGAGGGGATGCCGCCGGGGTGCGAGAACCAGACCGACGTCATGGAGAAGTGGACCCTGGTCCCGGTCAGCGGCACGGTGCCGCTTCCGCCGACCGAGAACCTCCTCAACGAGATCGTCGACCTGCAGCAGGCCAATCTGGCCAAGGCGGTCCGCCCGGCGCTCAAGGCCGCGCTCCAGAACGACGTCGACACCGCCAAGAAGGCACTCAAGGCGCTTCGCGCCGACGATGTCGACACGTATCGGCAGGCGGTGACGAAGGACAAACTCGGGCATCTGACCGAGATCTCCGACGCGTGCTTCTTCAACAATCTCGGCCCGTCGCAGTCGCCGGGTTGACCTGGGGGCAGAGAGTTCGTCTGCGTCGTACCTGATGCACGAGGACCTCTTCGGCGACGCGCCCGCCCCGCACCACGGCCGGCCGAGCGAGGCCGAAGGCGGGCCCGCCCGACCGAGGAGGGGCACATGGTGAAGATCTCGACGGCCTTCGTCGCCGTCTTGCTGCCGGCCGTCCTGGGCGGCTGCGGTGCGGTGCGGACCTGGCGGCGATCAGGTGCGCTTGCGGTAGACGGCCATGGCCCAGCGGACCGGGCGATTGGTGTCCTGGCCCCAGATGCCCGCCCGGACGGTGACGGTGACCCGCTTGCCCTTCGGCACGGCGAGTTCGGTCATCGCCATCGGGTACGGGCCGCTCTTCCACTGGCCGCAGGTGGCCGTCATCTCGTCGCCGCCCTCGACCCGGTACGTGAACCACATCCGCCTGGCCAGGTCACCGGTGCAGAGCGCCTCGATGCCGATCTTGCCGCCGTCGCCCCGGACCGTGACCGTGTCCGTCCTGTCCCGTGGCCAGATCCGGTCCTGCGTCGCGCCGGCCAGCTCCCAGCTCGTCAGCCGTCCGGGGAAGGCCTTGAGCGGTTCGGGATCGACCGGCCGCGCGGGAGGGGTCCATTCGTAGACGGCCAGGCTCCAGACCGCCTTGACGGGCTTCGGGGTCACGCACGGCGCCCCCTTCTCCTGCCGCGTACACCCTCCGCCCCTGGTGGTCGTGTCGAACGTCACCGTGACCGGGCCGGCCCCGGCGGGCACCAGCAACGGGACCAGCTCCATGCCCTTCAGACAGGGGGAGAAGGACGGGGAGGCCCCGGAGGCGCCACCCGCCACGGAGATCCTCGGCGCCGTGGCGCCGAACGAGCCGTCGCACCGCGCGGCCACGTCCAGCGGCCTGCCGGTGACCGGGATGGTGACCGACGCCTTCCGTGTGCCCTCCGTCCTGACCGTCGCCGTCGCCAGCCGCCGGTAGGCGGTGCCGTCGTCGGCGGTGAACCGTTCCGGCAGCTCGCGGGCCGGGGCGACGGCGTCGGCCGAGGTCGCCGGCTCGTGCCGCGTCACGGCACCCCCAGGGAGGAGCAGGGAGAGCACGACCGCGCCCGCGGCCACCGTCGCGGCGGCGGACGCCAGGCCCCTGCGCCGCCAGGTGCGGCGCACGCGGCGGCGGATGAGCTCGTGGCGGTCCGGGGTCGCGGGCGCGGGCCCCTCGGCTCGCTCCCGCAACATCTCACGCAGGTCCTGCACGCTCATCGGTACTCCTTCACGATCGACTCGTCCACGCGCAGCTTGGCCAGCGCCTTGGCGGTCTGGCTCTTGACCGTGCCGTCATGGCAGCCGAGGATCCTGGCCACCTCCTGCACCGACAGGTCCTCGTAGAACCGCAGCACGATCACCGCGCGCTGCTTGGCGGGCAGCCTTCCCACCGCGTCCCACAGCTCCTCCCGCCCGGTCCGCTCGGCATCGGCCACCCCCTTGTCGGGCAGCGCGCCGCTCGGCACCTCGCCCCGCCATCGGCGCCGCCACCACGAGGTGTAGGTCGTCACGAGCACCCGCCGCACGTACGCCTCGGGCTCCTCGATGCGCGGCCAGGCGAACCACGCCTTGGCCAGGCATTCCTGGAGCAGGTCCTCGGCCGTTCCCCAGTCGCGGGTCAGCAGGTACGCCATCCGCAGTAACCGGTCGGACCGCGAGGCCACGAAGTTGTGAAAGAGCTTCCTGTCTGGCACACACCTACTGACGCGGTGCCGGCGCGATCAGGTTGCCTGGCCGCACACGATCCTGAAGGGCGGGTTCGCGCCCGTCGCCATTATGATCACCGGGTGCCCTTACCGAGGATCGCGCCGACCCTGCTCGTGCTCACCCTGACGGCCGGATGCGGCGGACAGGACGCGGCGGCGGCCCGGACGCCCGCCGAGGCGGTGGCCCAGCAGGCGAAGGACGGAGCCGGAGTCAAGGTCACCAAGGTCGTCCGGCTGGACTACGGCGAGGCGATACCCACCCCTCCGGCGGAGGACGACGACATCGTGCCGGTCAACATCGGCGAATACAGCGAGAGCCGGACCACCGGGATCCTGCGCCTCGGTGCGGCCGCCTCCGATCTGACCACGACCTTCCACCGGACCAACATCCCCGAGGACCTGAAGAACGTCATCCCGGATGATCTGTCCTCCATGACGACCAGGGCGATCTCGATCGGCGACTCCGGCACCTACGAGCAGCGAGCCGACCGGAGGGACGTTCCCGCCGGCAAGACCTGGCTGCACCACAGCAGCCCCGAGTGCGGGATGGCGGCGCGCGCCGCCGGAGCGCTCGACGCACGCGCGGTCCTGTCACCCAAGGTGCTGGAGCAGCTCGCGGCGCCCGCGCCCTCCTCCGCCGGGGTCATCGACGCGGTCACCACCGTCGTCCATTCCGGCAGCGCCGCGCAGACCGAGTTCAGCATCCCGGACCAGAGCGGCGACGACCCCGTCATGGCGGCACAACTGCGGGAGCAGTCCCGTTCGATACGGGTCTCGTGGCAGTTGTGGGTCGGGCCGGACCGGCTTCCCCGCCGGGTCCGTCTCGTCACGGCCACCCCCTCGGCCGAGGAGGGTGTGCCCAGGAGCGCCGTGACCGAGATCGACTTCACCGACTGGGGGAACGACGTGTCCGTCGAGCCCCCGCCGAAGGACCAGGTCCATGAGAGCGGAAGCTGTCTCGACCCGGAACCGTCGTGAACACCGCAGCCGTGCCGAATGCATCCTGGGCGTGAGGTTTCCGTCCGGTGCCGGTTAGACGAAGGTTGCGGGGACGTAGGGGGACGCGCTGAGGCAGGTTCCGGTCCCGCCGAATAGCGGTGACGTCGCCGCCTCTAACGGGCGTCGCTGAGCCGGTCGCCGCCGACCGATACCACCTTCCACGGGCCCGGAATGCCGGACTTTCCCTGCCCGATTGTCGGGCATTACGGCCGTTTTCCGCATGTGGAGGGGTGTGACCAGCGGTAACAGAAATGTCGGTATGCCTACCGATGAACATACGTATTTTCGAGCAGTCAACCAACGCTTAGCGTCTGGCGGCAACAAGGCGAAACGGTCCACTTGCTGTATCCGTCACCCTTTATCACCCCCCGACCCCCTTCACCTCCGCGCGATCCAGGACACCCCTGACCGCGTGGTGACCCGCGCACGCCCAAAGGCGGCAACGGCCCGAAGGGAGCCCGCCGAAAGGAGCACCACAGCGTGAAACCCAAAGCCTTACTCGCGGCGGTCGCCGGCCTGGCCACGGCCGCGACCCTGACGCTCCCCGCCAGCGCCGCCCCGCCCGGAGCCACCCCCGCACAAGACCCCGGCAGCTCCACGCGAGCCGCGGCAGACCCCGCCTCGCTCGCCGCGGCGGTCGCCGACAAGGCGGTCTCCAGCCAGCTCGACAACCTCAGCAGAGGCCCCGACGAGGCCTACAACCGCCGAGCGGTCACCCCCGGCGCCGGCGACATGTTCTACGTCGCCTACGAGCGCACCTACAAGGGCCTGCCCATGGTCGGCGGCGACGCCGTCGTGGTGACCGACGCCGCGGGACACGTCCGCGACACCGTCTCGGCCACCGGCCCCACCTCCGCCGACATCGCCACCAAGGCCACCGTCAGCGCCGCCAAGGCCACCGCCGCCGCCAAGGCCCGCCTGTCCCGCACCGACGACAGCACCGCCCCCCGCCTGGTCGTGCTCGCCCGCGGCGAGACGCCCAGGCTGGCCTGGGAGGTCAAGGTCTCCGGCCTGGCCGACGGCAAGCCCAGCGTGCAGAACGTCTACGTCGACGCCCGCACCGGCGCCGTCGCCGACGCGGTGGACCTGGTCCGCGAGGGCAGCGGCAACGGCTTCTACTACGGCCAGGTCACCATCAACACCAGCGGTTCCGGCAGCTCCTACTCCATGACCGACACCACCCGGCCCGGCATCCAGTGCGGCGGCCAGGGCGGCTCGGCCTACACCGGCACCGACGACGCCTGGGGCAACGGCTCGGGCACCAACCTGGAGACCGCCTGCGTGGACGCCCTCTACAGCGTCCAGCGCGAATGGGACATGCTGCGCGACTGGCTGAACCGCAGCGGCATCGACGGCAGCGGCAGAGGCTTCCCCGCCCGCGTCGGCCTCAGCGACGTCAACGCCTACTGGAACGGCAGCTACACCAACTTCGGCCACAACCAGGCCAACACCCAGCAGGCCACCCCCATCGACGTCGTGGCCCACGAGTTCGGCCACGCCATCTTCCAGACCACCCCCGGCGGCGCCGGCTCCGGCAACGAGAACGGCGGCATCAACGAGGGCACCGGCGACATCTTCGGCGCGCTGACCGAGGCCTACGCCAACAACCCCAACGACCCGCCGGACTACCTGGTGGGCGAGGAGGTCGACCTGGTCGGCCAGGGCCCGATCCGCAACATGTACAACCCCAGCGCCCTGGGTGACCCCAACTGCTACTCCTCCTCCATCCCCAACACCGAGGTGCACTCGGCGGCCGGGCCGCTCAACCACTGGTTCTACCTGCTGGCCGAGGGCAACAACCCCGGCGGCGGCAAGCCCTCCAGCCCGATCTGCTCCGGCGGACCGTCGTCGGTGACCGGCGTCAGCGTCCAGAAGGCCGGCAAGATCTACATGGGCGCCCTCAACCGCAAGACGTCCTCCTGGCGCTACGCCAACATCCGCGCCGCCTCCGTGGCCGCGGCCATCGAGCTGTACGGCGCCAACAGCGCCGAGTGCAACAGCACCAAGGCCGCCTGGAGCGCCGTCAGCGTCGCCGCCGCCTCCGGCGAGCCGGCCTGCGGCACTTCCGGCCCGGACTTCTCCCTCACGCTCAACCCGGCCTCCGGCAGTGTCCAGCCCGGCGCCACCACGACGACCACGGTCAACACCCAGACGACCTCGGGCAGCGCCCAGACCGTCAACCTGACCGCCTCCGGCCTGCCGAGCGGCACCACCGCCAGCTTCAACCCGGCCTCGGTGACCTCCGGCAACTCCTCCACGCTGACCCTGTCCGTCGGCGCCTCCACGGCCCAGGGCACCTACCCGATCACCGTGACCGGCACCGGCTCCACCACGCACACCGCGACCTACACGCTCACGGTCGGCACCGGCAACCCCGGCCGCACGTTCACCAACAACACCGACTACCAGATCAGGGACTACTCCACCGCCCGGAGCCCGATCACGTCCACCGCGACGGGCACCGCGATCTCCCCGGTCAAGTTGTCCATCACGATCAGCCACACCTGCGCCGAGGACCTGAACATCCGGCTCCGCGGCCCGAACGGCACCTACTACCTGGTCGACGCCTACGGTGGCACCAGCTGCACGCAGTACGGCACCAGGACCTTCTCGGTCCCGGTCAGCCAGCAGGCCGCCGGCACCTGGACGCTCGACATCAGGGACGTCTACGCCGGTGACACCGGCTTCCTGGACACCTGGAGCATCACGCTCTAGCCGTCGGACTAGCCGTCGGAACCAGGGACAGCGAGCCCCGGCCGGACCTCCGGCCGGGGCTCCTTCACATCGTCCCGGATGCGCTGAGCTCCGGGTTCATCCGGACAAGCCGCGTTCAGCTCTCCCCGCCCATCGCGGCTGCGGCTGCCGGGAGGTTGACGTAGTCGCGCAGACGGGTGATCCGCCCATGGTGAACGGTGAGCACGAGGAGGTTGGGCAGCGCGAACTCCCCGGTGGTCGCGCTGGTCCCGACGGCTTCCTGCTCGACGACGATCGTTCCCGGATCGTCGGTGTCATGGATGGCCAGGGTGCGGTAGCGCTCGTACTTCAGCGGGTGGCGCTGCCAGCCCGCGGTGATCCAGTTCACGATCTCGTCCCGGCCCGCGAGCCGGGACGGCAGACCCGGGCCGGTGAACGGGAACTCGTGGACCGCGTCGAGTGCGTAGACGTCCCGCAGGTCGTCGGCGGACTGTGTGACGGCGGCTCGGCGCCAGCGCTCCAGCACCGCACGCGGGCCGGCGTCCTGCTCGGCGAGCGCCGTCCGCCTGGCGGTCACCCTGCGGTGGCTGATCCTCCAGCCGTCGGGTCGGCGGGTGAGGACGTCGTCGTAGTGTCCCCGGTCAGCAAAGACGGGTGACGGTGCCGACAGGCCACGATCCCGCGAGGGGCGTCCGATGCGCGCGGACGCCCGGCGCAACTACGCGCAGTTGGTCGAGCAGGCGCGAATCGCGTTCGCCGAGTCCGGCGTCGACGCCTCCCTCGACGAGATCGCCCGGCGGGCGGGGGTGGCCAGCGGGACGCTCCATCGGCATTTCCCCACCCGGCTGGATCTCATCGAGGCGGTGCTCGCCGAGCAGATGGCCGGACTGGTCGACCTCGGCCACCGGCTGCTGACGGCCGAGGACGCGTTTGACGCGTTGTCCACGTGGTTATGGAGGCCGCCGGTCCGCTCAGGCGCTCTCGCGGGTGTCGTTGCGGAGGCTGAGGAAGATCAGCACGATCCCGATGTACGTGCACAGCCGTACCGCGTCGGGGATGCCGTTCCAGGTGCCGTTCATCCACATGCCGAACCATTCGCCGCCGATGGCCTGGAAGCCGAAGAACCACAGCAGCAGGGCGACCGTGCAGCCGACGACGCCCCATCGCTTGGACCGCTGGAAGGCGGCGTCGTCGCGGCCGACGGCCCTGACCTGCTGCCAGGCCGACACCAGGCAGGTCACCATGATGACCGCCTCGGTGAGGATGACGCCGAGGTAGGCGACGTGGTGCGCCCACGTCCACGGGATGGCGCGGTAGTTGATCTGGCTGACCGCGGCGAGCTCGGGCTTCTGCGCGTCCATGGCCAGCACGTGCCGGACGAACTCGAAGTTCGTGCCGTAGTCGGTGAGGTTGCCGAACACGACGAGCAGCGCGAAGCCGCCGACGGTGAAGGTGAGCAGCGCCTTCGCCAGGCGAAGAGCGACGATGGTGTCGAAGCGGGCCAAGGTTCTTTCCTTTGACATCTCTGATCGGATGAGCACACGAGCCCAGAGGAGGTGTCCTGAAAGGGAAAGATCCACGGGGCCCGCTCGCCCGGCGTGGAGGAACTCGCCGGGCCGCTCCACTGGCTCCGTCACTGGTGGTGACGTCGCGGGCCCCTCAGCCTGAGGTGGAACAACGTGACTTATAGTAGCCGACTCCGCAAATCACTCATCGAGGGCACGGGCCGGCTCACGCCTGCGCGTGACGCGGGTGAAGTGCGAATCCCATGGTCTCAGCGCCTCGCTGGAGCAGCAGGGTCCGCGGTGTCGGCGGGAGCCGAAGGGGTGAAGGCCGCGAGCCTACGACTGACGTGATCGGCCAGGCTGCGCAGGGCGATCAACCCGTCTCCGAGCAGTACGAAGCACACGGCCAGCGCCAGCGCCATGAGCGCCACCCCGTCGTACCCGAACTTGTCCACATCCAGAAAGGGATAGGGATACCGCTTCCACGCGTCTGGGGGCAGTAGGGCGCCTCTGACCAGGGCGAAGGCTAGATATGCCATCGGGTAGACCAGCCATCGGACAGCGGCCGCCCATCTTGGCCGAGGAGCGCTCCGGTCGAGGAACAGCCAGTCGATCACAGCCATGACGGGCGTCACATAGTGGAGGAGGAAGTTGCCCAGACCGTAGCCGTGCAGGGAGACGTGTTCAAAGGGACTCGCTCCACGCATGCGTAGAAAGTGCCAGACCAGCCCAGTGATCACGATGTAGAGCGTCACAGCTCCCTTGAGCTCAGCAGAGGGGCGCCATCTGCCGACCACTTTCCAGAAGTAGAACCCGATGAGCAGCAGATTGCTCTGCACGGTGAAGAGCACGAGCGGGTTCAGCGGGCTGCCCAGCCCTATCCAGGTATAGAACAGGCCAACCATGGCAGCCGCTATCAGCATCAAGCGGTACGCCGTCCCCCAAATCACAGGGATCATGGTCGCACGAAGCGCCTCGTACCGGCCTGCACTTCGCCGACCGCTGGAACGTCGAAAGCAAGGGCCGGGCCCTGATGGCCTCCTCGAGGCCGCCCGCCGCCATCGCCCCGGTCCGGTTCGGAAACGATCGCTCCTGACGCGGGAAGCGATCTTCCGAGGTCCCCGGTCCGGCCAGGTCGCGCCCACTCGTAGACAGCTCGAGCTGCGCCGTCGAGCGGCGCGGATGGTCGCCGCGGTGCGGGGATCACCTGACCGAGGGGGCCACGTTTGCCGGGTGAGCAGCTCGGTGAGCCGGTGCACGGCGTGCTCGTCCGGCTACGACCGCGGCCGGTCGTAGCGCTGCGCGGTGACGGGGGAGGTGTGTCCCAGCAGTGCCTGGACCTTCTCCACCGGGACGCCCATGGCGAGCGGGAGGATGGCGGCGGGGGCGCGGAGGATGTGCGGAGTCGGCTTCGCCACATCCAAGTCAGCGGTACGGGCGGCGCGGCGCGGTCTGCTGCCGCCAGCGGTCGAAGCTGCGGCCGTCGGCGCGCTGCAGCAGCAGGTCGCCCAGCTTTGTGGCTGGTCACCAGCGGCCGCAGCAACGCCATGGCCACCTCAGGTAGTGGCACCACGATGACGGCGCCGCCCTTGAGCCGGAAGCAGATCACCCACTGGCCGGCTGTGCGTTCCACCCGCCCGTCCTTGAGACTCTTCAGTTCGCCGGCGCGCATCCGGTGACCAGCGACGCCACCGCGGCGGCGTCGGCCGAGCGCAGCGCGGCGATTGTCTCCGAGGGCACTCAACAGGGGGTGCCCTTGGTCAGGGCGGGTGGGTCTTCAGCAGGTGCGGATCCGGTCGGTGGTGATCCTCACTGCATGAGCTGGGCGGCGTTGATCTTCACCTCGAAGACGTCGCGGTAAGGGCTCGACCCACCGCCAACAGGCCACAGGTAGGGCAGCGGCTGGGTCAGGTCGAAGGAGATGGCCGGTGTGGTGGGCTGGACGGTGTCGACCGGATAGATGGTCCATCGAGGGGTCGCCGGGTCCGGCGTCCCGGGGGAGGGTTGCGGGTTGGCGGGGGTGGGACGGGGGCCGGGATTCGTGGGCTGGGACAGCGGCGGGTCGATGTTGACGTAGGTCATGGTCGAACGCGGGCCCACGTTGGGGGTGCTGGTGCCGCCTCCCCCGCCGCCGGTGCCGCCGGTCGACCCGCCGCCCTGGGTGGCCGTGGCGGGCAGGTAGTGACGGTCACTGCGGTCGGGGTCGCACGGCTGCGCCGCCCTGGCCGGTGGAGGCGCCCCGTCGGATGCCTTGAGGCGCAGCCCGAGCTCACCCGCGATCATCAGGGCGTAGTGGCCCGCCAGTACCTTCTGCCCTTGCTTGTTGGGATGCCCTGTCTGCTGTCTGCTGTTGAAGGTGTCACCTCCCGCGCCGAGGGTGAAGTTGACATTGCGGATGTAGGGCGCCTTGGTCCCCAGCTCGTGGCCGGTGAAGGCGTTCTCGATGTCCAGCATGTCGGCGGCGATTCCGTGGTCGGCCAGGACCTGCTGCGCCTTTTTGATGGAAGCGGTCACCTGCGGTGACAGAGCGCGGAGTTTCTCCCAGTACGACTTGTGGTCATACTTCCGTACCAGCCATCCCATGAGTCCCAACGGCAGGAGGCCGTCTGCGGCCCCCTGGGGATAGTTGACCATCATGATCCTGGCCTTGCCGCTGGTGGCGGCGCGCATCGCTCGCACAAGCTGCACCAGCCGAGCCGACAGGGTAGACGGTTGCGTCAGCGGGCGGACGAACGGTGGACGTGGCGGTTCCGAGTCGGCCCATTCCTGTGCCGAGGTTCGGGTGGTGTTCAACAGGGGCGCGTTCCGCGCCTCGATGCCGCTGAAGGCGTCCCCCTTCTCGAGTACGGCCGCCAGCCTGGGCCCGAAGTCGGCGTCGTTGCCGCCGAAGCCGGAGATCACCAGGTCGGTGGCCTCGTCCAGTCCCTCGTTCTGCGGCGGATTGACGCGGCCGTGGTCGTTCTGTCCGACGAAGAAGTGCTCGGAGGCGGCGCCGGAAGAGGCGTTGAATCGGACGTCGAAGAACACCTCGGGGTTGGCGCGGCGCAGCTGGTCGATGGCCTGCAGGACCGCGGCGTTGGCCGAACGGTGACGGAAGTCGGTCTCGTAGTCGGCCGTGGTGTGCCCTTCGGCCGGGACGCGTCCACCGTTGGGCCCTGGCAGGAAGCGCATGGGCTCGGGCAGGAAGCCGCGCCTGTTGAAGTAGTCTCCCGCCCCCTCTCCGGACATGTACGAGTCGCCCATGATGACGATCTTCACGACTCTCTGCCCCGGTCGTGGGATGCCCTGACGGAACTGGTTGGGTTTGTCGTCCCCCCAGAACAGCGGTCCGCCGGGCCCGGTGCCGACCGGTGAGCAGGTGTCGGTCGGCGCGTATCGCTGCTCCAGGTACTCCAGACCGCCGACGGCGGGAAGGTTCGCCAGCGATTCGGCGTCATAGTCGTCGAGCAGCGGGACGTCGATGATCGGGGTGGCGCTCGCGGGCGTGAATCCGGAGGTCGCGACCAGGGCGATGGCGAGGGCCCCCGCGGTGAGGGCGCGGGGCAGGGGCCGCCGTAAGGATCTGCGCGTCATGCCGTCAACTATGAGCAGCCCTCACGTGGCCTGCCTCCTGCTGAGGGACGAGCCCGCTTCTCCGCCAACTGGCCGCCCGCCCTCCTGCGACAGGCCGGTGCCCCGCATCCGGCGAGCCTGAGGTGTCGCGTCCGCCGAGCCGTCGCGTCGTGCACCCGAGTGGGGAGCTCTCGCAGAAATGACCATTACCTGCAGGTCTTGAGAGGCTGTCCACGACGTACATGACGAAGCTCTCTTGCTCGGTGACCTGCTACATGCACCCCTCGCGTGTTCCCATTGCCGGCACCAGCTCGCGGCCCGCTGGAGCGCCCCCGGGCGTAGGTGTGGTTGAAGGCTGCGGCGCTGAGGTCGGCGTGTTCCGTGCGGAGGATCACGAGGAATGCCGCCGGGCGTTTCCTCGACTTCGCCCACCCCGGTCTCAGGCGCATCGTCAGGCCCGGCGAACAGCAGCGTGGCGGCGGACAGCACGGAATCTCCGCGCTCGCTGGGTCGTACAGTACGAGTGGAGCGGCCGCACGATCGAGCGGCACCGGCCGAGCTCCGGGTCCGGCCGATCGAGCCGCAGGTGGACGCGGCGCACCTCGTAGACCTGGGCTTGCACGTCCTCGATCAGGTCGGGGACGGCTCCCGCCTATCGGCTGCCCTCAGGCCGGATCATGGCCTCCAGCAGCGAGCGGATGCTCTGGTGGAGTTCGTCTCTGCTCTCCTGGGTGCCGGGGATTGGCGCGATGGACGCTCCCACGCCGACGAGGCGGTCGAGGATCAGTCCGTTGATGCATGCGACGTAGTCGCGACCACGGCGGTCGGCGTCCCGAACTCCGGCACGAGCCAGGAACGCGCTCGCCGATGCTCGCGCGGCGTCGTTGTGCGGGGCCAGCAGTTCACGCAATTCGGGGTCATGGGCGGACTCAAGAGCACAGACGTGGCGAGCGAGTGTGCGGGTGCGGCCCGCGCTGAGCCAATGGTCGATGACCGCGGCCGTGGCCTCGGCCAGACGGTTCACCCCGTCCGCGGTCACGGGAATGTTCTGCGGCTCCCCCAGGAGTGGTCCTTCCGCTGCCAGGGCGCGGCGTTCCAGGTCGGCCCTGTCCAGGTCGGCGAGTCGCCGGACCAGCCCGGTGAGCAGGGCTTTCCACGTCCGGTAGTAGGCCGAGGTGGTGCCGGGGGGCATCTCTGCCTGGGCGTCGACCGCGCGATGGGTGAGCCCGCGTATCCCGCGCGCGGCCACCAGCTCGATGGCCGCGTCGGCCAGTACGGCGCGGCGATCCCGGTGCTCCGTCATCTCTTGCTCTCCCTCTCCCTTCTACATGCGTAGTATCCTCTTCTACAAATGTAGAAGGGAGTGTCATGGACGAGAGATCGGCGATCGTCGTCGGTGGCGGCATCGCGGGGCTGGCCGCCGCCGTCGGGCTGCGGCGCATCGGATGGCGGGTCACGGTACTGGAGAGGGCTCCCGTGTTCGGGGCGATCGGGGCGGGCATCTCGCTGCTGGCCAACGGATTGCGTGCGCTCGACACGCTGGGAATGGGCGCTGCCGTACGCGACGTCGGGCACCGTCAGTCCGGCGGCAGGATCTCCGCCCCATCAGGCCGGCTGCTGACACCCATGGATGGCGCCGCCATCGAGGACCGACTGGGGACGGCGGTCTACTCGTTTCTCCGTCCCGAGCTGCACAACGTGCTGGCCCAGGCCCTGCCGTCCGACGCCCTGGTGCCGGGCGCGCTGATCAGAGCGCTGGAGCGGGACGGTACGGGAGCCCGCGTCCACTTCACCACCTCGGACGGCGACGCCGTACTCGACGCGGACATCGTCATCGGAGCCGACGGGCTGAACAGCTGGGTGCGGTCACAGGTGTGGCCGGAGCATTCCGGCACGGCCTACAGCGGTGCGACCGTCTGGCGGGGCGTGACGAGCGAATCTGTCCAAGCCCCGCAGGGCATCGATCAGACCTGGGGCCGTGGCATGGAGTTCGGCTTCTCATCGCTGAGCGGCGGACGGATAGAGTGGCACGCCCTGGCCAATGCGTCACGGGGCACGCGGTACGCCGATGAACGCGGAGAAGTACGGGCGCGATTCGGCTCCTGGCATGATCCCATACCGGCCGTGCTCGCGGCCACGCCGCCCGAGGCCGTGCTGCGCCACGACATCTTCGACCTGGTCGCCCCGCTGCCGAGCTATGTCCGCGGCAGGACGGTCCTGATCGGGGACGCGGCCCACGCGATGCAGCCACACCTCGGGCAGGGGGCCGGCATGGCGCTCGAGGACGCCGTCGTCCTTGCCGCCGAGCTGAGAGCCGGACCCGATCCGGCCTCCGCGCTCGCCCGCTACGATCACGCGCGGCGACCGCGGACCCAGGCCGTCGCGCGGAACGCCCGCCGGGTCGGGCGGATGGGAGCACAGCTGGAGAACAGGCTGGTCATCATGGCGCGCAACGCCACGATGCGGCTCCTGCCGGCAAGCGTCGGGCTGAGGGAACTGGTCCGCACCGCTGATTGGACACCCGTATCGCTCGAAGGCCCAACGCCCAAGGGATGACCCCGCCTCCCGCCCGTTCGCGGATCGCCCTGGGCCGCAGAGCAGGCATTTCCCCGGTCGGTCACCTGCCCCGCTTCGACCGCTTCCGCCAGCGCGGACCCAGCCGGCCCACGGCGGTCGACCTCACCCACACCCGGCAACGAGGCGCTCACCCGACGGCCAAACCCCGCGTCCTTCCTCGCAGCCCGACCCGAAGACTGGCGAACTGCCGAGAATCTGCCACCAACACACCATCACCGTCCGCAAGGACGACCTCGGCCACCTCGACAAACTCCGCCAGGACCTGGCCTGCCTCAGTCCTGCCTGGATCGGAACCTACAAGTCCGGGCCAACACCGAGGGCCTCAACGGCAGGATCAAGGGACACGATCTTGGCCTCCGCGACCCCATGAACCGGCTCGCCCACGGACGCGCCGCCCAGGCCATCCTGGTCGCGCTGCTCGTCACCGTCGCCAACGACCACTTCCTCGACCAAGGGCGCCACATCCACCGCCCGAAGCCGTCAATGCGGCCCAACCGCCGGCTTCGCCATGCCTGACAGCGTGTTCACCGCGCTCCGCCAGCGGCCTGACACCACCCGAGCCTTCCCAAGCACCCACTCCACGCGCCCCAACCAGGACGAACCAAGTTCGAAGGCCCCTGAAAGGACAACGACGACCGGCCCAAGAGCCGAGATCATGAGGCAGTCCGGTAGCCAGGGGCGTTGGGAAGCGATCATCCCAACCCCCTCGTACCCCCCGGGCCAACGCCCCTCGTGAACATCCGTCGATGGGGCCGATCGGGAAGCCGTCTCACTCGGAGAGAACGGTCGGCTCAGCGGTCCCCGGTGGCCAGCAGCAGGTTGGCGTCGACCCGGGCGAGGCCGGAGACGTTCGAGCCGCCTTCGGTGTACCCGGCCTTGCGCTTCCACCGCCGCCCGTCGTAGTGCAGCAACGTGACTTCGGACGTCACGTCCTCCTCGTAACCCATCACCCACACGTCGTCCTCGCCGACGGCGGCGACGCCGTACAGCGAGCCCTTCCACCTGGGCGGTTCGACCTGCGTCCAGGAGCTTCCGTTCCAGTGCAGGATCAGTGGTTCGCCTGTGCCGTACTCGTCACAGTCCCCCGAGGTGCCGCGCTCACCCACGGCCCACACGTCGGACGGCCGGTTCTGCCAGATGTGCCGGAGCATGCCCTGGCCCAGCGCGGGCAGCCGCATCTCCACCGGCGCACTGCCGGGAGTCGCACTGTGCCAGATCGCCGGGCGCGAATCAGCGCATCGCCCGCTGGAGGAGCTGCCCGCGATCCAGACCTGCCCGGCTCCCGCGTCCACGGCGTGGAATGTGCCTCCGCGCGGGGCTTCCTGCTTGCCGAAACGCCTGCCGTTCCAGGTCACAAGGAGGGGGACGGACCTCTTGCCCTTCCCGCGCCTGCCGATCAGGAACGCCCGCGAACCGTCCACGGCGACGTCGGCCAGCGCGCCGACCTTCGGGAGCTGGGCAGGTCCGAACGTCCTCCAACGCCGGCCGTCCCAGCGCAGGGCGTAGGGGAGCCGCACCTCCTCGGAATCCTCGTCGAGGTCGCCGGTGTCACCGACTGCCCAGACCTGGTTCGGTCCGTCGGCGTCCACACCCGACACGATGGAGTCGATCGCGTCGGGGAATCGCTCGTGCAGACGCTGGTCGACACGCCACCCGTCGCGGTCCATCCGCAGGAGCACGCCGACGGACGGCTCGTCCTCCGCGCTTACGGCATAGCCGACCGCCCAGGCCGCCTCCGGGCCCGCCACCGCCACGTCGAGCACCGTGGTGGCGCTGTCGTCAGAGGTCCCCTCCTCGTCGTCCAGGTCGCTCTCTTCGGGCGACGCGACGGGGGGCGTGCTCGCCGCCGGAGTCCTCGGCACGGTGCGCGCTGGAGCTGCCGTGCAGCCCGCCAGGACCAGGACGCAGACGATCCACAAGATCTTCATGGTTTCCGGAGTCTCGCAGACACTCGGGCGTGATGTGGATTTCCGGCGCCTCCACAGCGCTCCGGCCACCGGCGAGCGTCTGCGAAGCCCCCTGAGAACCGAGGGCGACTTGTAGACGTACATGTCCGTGCCATACGGCGGCATCCCAACCCACATCCACGTCACCCACCGCTCCGGTACGAGATGCCCTGCCCCACAACGCCCGACTACTCTGTATTGCGGGCGATTGTCGGGACTTCTGGCCCGCCCCTCCTGGAGTCGGCGTGTCAGTACCGGCTGCCGGCCGGTGCGGGCAACGCGTCCAGATCCGCGAGGTCTTCCGGGGTGAGTCTGAGGTGTGCCGCGGCGGCGTTCTCCTCCACGCGTGAGCGACGCCGGCTCCCCGGAATCGGGACGACGCGCTCTCCCTGGGCGAGCGTCCAGGCGAGGGCGACCTGGGCCGCGGTGGCCTGGTGCCGTGCGGCGATCCGCTCGACCGCGTCCACGATGACCAGGTTGGCCTTCAGGTTCTCCTCCTGGAAGCGGGGGTTGCGGGAGCGGTAGTCGTCCGGGGAGAAGCCGGCCTCACGGAAGCGGCCGGTCAGGAAACCGCGGCCGAGCGGGGAGTAGGCGACAAAGGCGGCGTCGTGGCGGGCGCACCACTCCAGCGACGTGGACAGGTGGTCTCTCGTCCACAGGGACAGCTCCGACTGCACGGCCTTGATCGGGTGGACGGCCTGCGCCCGGTCGAGCTGTTCCAGGCTGAACTCCGAGACCCCCACGGCCAGCGCCTTGCCCGCGGCCACCATCTCGGCCAGGGCGCCGACACTCTCCTCGACCGGCACCTCGGGGTCAGGGCGGTGCAGGTAGTACAGGTCGACATGGTCCACGCCCAGCCGCCGGAGCGAGGCGTCGACGGCCGCGCGCAGATGCTCGGGCCTTCCGTCCGGCACGGGCAGGGCGGGCGCGCCGTTCTCGGTGGTCCGCGCGACGTTGCCGCCCTTGGTGGCGAGCACGACCTCCTCCCGCCGTCCGGCGATGGCCCTGCCGACGGTCTCCTCGTTGGTGAAGGGTCCGTACACGTCGGCGGTGTCGAGGAAGTTCACGCCCAGGTCCAGCGCCCGCCCGATGACGGTACGGGGGTCCTCGGCGTCGGGGGAGTCACCGTATGCCCACGTCATCCCCATGCAGCCGAGCCCGACCGCGCCCACCTCCGGGCCACCGGGCCACAACCGCCGAGTCATCCGATCCTGATGCATCTCGCCGTTCACGACGTTTCTCCTCTCCATCTGATCAGAGCATGCGGTCTGCCCAGGAGCGGAGTGATGAATCGCCGGTCATGGGCGCTCCAGATTTCCCAACGGCTGGACGGACAGGCGGGCATGCCGCATCGACCAGAAGGTCTGTGGGCTGAATCACAGGAACCTCCGAGAGTCGCGGGCGCTCCTTCCTGGCGACAAAAGGGAGGTTTCTGGATGAACAAGAAACTGCTTGCCGCCGCCGTAGCCGGGCTGCTGGTGTTCGGCGGCGCATCGGAGGCCCACGCCGCAAGCACAGCCGAGCCGTACATCTCCATCGATGACACGCACGTGCTGAAGGTCGGTGACCCCAACGCCAAGAAGGTGGTGGTGCTGGTCTCGGGCTGGTACGGCGCGGCCAACGGGTTCCGCGAACTGGCCAGGGACCTGGCGGCCGGTACGCCCGGCACACAGGTGTGGGCGGTCGACCGCAGGGAGGCAGCGCTGGCCGACCTCACCGGTTTCCGTACCGAGGACCCCGCCACGTACTACCTTGACCGGGGCTACAAGCGCCCGAGTGAGACCAAGCAGATAGGGCTCCGCCAGACGCTGGACGATCTGCGCGACGTGGTGCTGAAGGCCTCCGATCACGGCAGACGGCAGGTCGTGCTCGGTGGGCACTCGTGGGGCGCGACGACCGCCCTGGCCTACGCCGCGTGGGACTTCCACGGCAGGCCCGGCTACAAGGACCTGGACGGGCTGGTGCTGATCGACGGCGGCGTGCACGGTGCGTTCGCGGGAGAGGGCGGCGAAATACACAACTCGCCGGAGGAGATCAAGGCCCGCCTGGCCGAGCTGGACAAGAGCGAGCCGTTCGAGAGCGGCCTGTCACTGGGCACCGGGCTGGGCGCCAAGCCGGAGTCGGCGGCCATCTGGTACCAGCTCGTCGCCTGGTACGCCCACCGCGCCCCGCACGAGCCGTCGGCGCTGGCCGGCAGGCTCCCCGAGAAGCTGCGCCCGCCCCGCCCGGTGACGAACGCGGGACTGCTCGGCTGGCTGGTCCAGGCGGCCCCGGGCACGTCTCCCGCGCTGGCGGTGGTGTCCGGGAGGCTGGGCGAGGACGGCGACTGGATCGACGACGGGATGACCCCGCTCAACCGGGTCGCCGAGGCGATGGCAGGGCCGAAGCCGTCCACGTTCGAGTGGTACTGGCCCAAGCGGCTCAGCATCGACCTGGACGCCGTCGACCCCTACGCCGACACCGAGTCGGCCAAGCTGCTCGGCCTGCGGCTGTGGCACACCCGCGAGGTGAACGTGCCGCTGTACGCCTTCGAGACCGGGCTCGACAAGGGCACCCAGCTGACCGCGGCCCGCTGGGTGGTCGAGCACTCCAGGATCCCCCGCGCCACCTACGCGGGCGACAAGAGGATGAACCACCTGGACCCGCTGTTCGCCGCGCCCGACCGCAACGAGCTGACCCGGACGCTGGTCCCGTTCCTGCGCGATCTCTGATGGACCACGTGTCAACGGGACAGGACGTCGCCACGCCGGTGCTCAGCGCCCGGCGTGGCGACGCGCCGGCCATGCAGGAGCTGCTGGCCGTACTCGCGCCGTACGTGGGGCGGCCGGCGGGCCCGATCGCGCTCGACGACGGGCAGGACGCCGCCCGCTGATCGCCGTCTTCACCAACTTCGGCCGGCCGCCAGTCGGCGTTCGTCCGGGATCTGTCGGAAGGCGGCTGCCGGAGGTGCGTCGCCGAGGTATGGGCTACCTCGCCGAGCTCGTTCCCCTCTGTCCCTGCACCCGCCTGTGTTCGGCGACCCCGAGCTCAGCCCGGCCGCCCGGATCGTGGCGGCAGGTGTGCCGCAGATGATCGAGCAGCTGCGGGAGGCGCAGGACAGGATCCCGGGCGGCCGGCGCGAGTACACCGTGACCGACGGGGACCTGCCGGCCACCGACGCCGAGCCGGTGACCGCCGAGCAGGCCGAAGAGATTCTGCGCAACAGCTCTTCGAAGGCGGTTTGGGTGCGCGACGTCCATGTCGATTCCTGGGAGTACATCTGGGCTGAACCGATGTTCTAACGCGAGAGAGTCCTCGCCTCGGCCTTCGGGGAGGAGCGGACCGAACTCTGGCGCTACGGGGGAAGAGGCACGGCAAAGAGCCCAACCCGCGTTGATCTCTCGCGAGTCCTCGTTGGTCGACTCGGGCCGCCGGTGGATGTTGTCGTACGCCTGCCGCACTGCCCTCCTGGCGAAGGCGGAGTGCCGCTTCTTCGTGTCGGTGCTCCGCGATGGCCTGCGCGTGCTGGCCCAGCAGGGCCTGGTCATGGCCGTGGCGGGCGGTTACAGGTGCCAGAACTCCTCCAACAAGCGCACCTTTTGGGATGATCAACACCAGCCGGCAAGGAACTCGACACGGAAGCGGTGCCATGGCCAACCCCCTGCGCGACGGCGACTCGCCCCACATGGGCCCCTATCGGCTGCACGCACGTCTCGGCGGGGGCGGGATGGGGCAGGTGTTCCTGGGCCGTTCCCCTGGCGGGCGCCTGGTGGCCGTCAAGGTGGTACGTCCCGAACTGGCCGACAACGCGGACTTCCGTCGCCGCTTCGCCTCCGAGGTGGAGGCCGCCCGTAAGGTCGGCGGGTTCTACACCGCCCAAGTCGTGGACGCCGACACCGACGCCGCCCAGCCGTGGCTGGCCACGGCCTACATCCCCGGCCCCTCCCTGCAACAGGCCATCGAAGAGCACGGGCCGCTCCCTCTGGAGTCGGCCGCGGTGCTGGGAGCCGGGCTGGCCGAAGGACTCGCCGCGGTGCACGCCTGCGAGATGGTGCACCGCGACCTCAAACCCGCCAACGTCATCCTCGCTGAGGACGGGCCCCGCCTGATCGACTTCGGCATCGCCCGTGCCCTGGACGCCACCAGCCACACCCAGACCTCCACCGTGCTGGGCACCGCCGCGTTCATGTCCCCCGAACAGGCCATGGCCCAGCAGGTCGGGCCGCCCTCGGACGTGTTCTCGCTCGGCTGCGTGCTCGCCTTCGCCGTGACCGGCCGCAGCCCCTTCGGAACGGGGCCCGTCCACGCGGTCGTCTTCCGCGTGGTGCACGCCGAGCCCGACCTGCACGGAGTGCCCGCCCCGCTGGCCGCCCTGGTGACGGCCTGCCTGGCCAAGGATCCCGCCGTCCGGCCCCGCCTGGAGCAGGTGCTGACGCAGCTCACCGCGCTCGCTTCGCCCGATCATGGGCGGTGGCTGCCTGAGGCGCTCACCCAGGTCATCGCCGAGCGCCGGACCCTGGCGCTGACCGCCCTGCACGACCCGGCCGCCGCGACCGGCGGCGGCCCCCGAACGACGGCGCCACCCTCGCCCACCCATGCGGATCCCCAGCCCTTGTTGGTCGACGAACGCCGCCAGATGCGCGGCCGCGACCCCCTGCTCCCTGCCACCGGCTACCGGATCGCCGCCCATGTGCTGCTGGCCCTCTTCGCCCTGGTCTCCGTGAGCATAGTGATCAACCAGTTCGATGTAGCCGACGATGCGGGACGGTGGTACGACGCGGAGACCTACGACGGCATCCGCGATTTCAACGAGATGGTCGGCCAGATCATGCTGGTGGCCCAGATCGTCGCCGGGCTGGGATTGACGGCGTGCTGGCTGCTCTGGTTCTCCCAGGTACGAGCCGTCGCCGAACGGCTCGCGCCCGGCCGGCTGCGCTACCGCCCCTCCATGGCCGTGTACGGCTGGTTCATCCCGATCGGCAACCTGTGGCTGCCCAAGCAGATCACCGACGACATCTGGCACGCCTCCAGCCCCCCTGGACGCAGCGGCACGACAGCCCCGGCCGGTCTCCTGCACACCTGGTGGGCCCTGTGGCTGGTCACCTTCCTGACCTGGCCCCTGTTCTGGATCGAGTGGACGACACTCCTCACCACCCACCACGAACCCCAGCCGGACGACACCGTCAGCCAGATGTACGAGTTCACCCCGAGCGCCTGGGCCTCCCTGGCCCTGCACGCGCTGGCCGTGCCGACGGCGATCGTCACCGCTCTGCTCGTGCGGCGGCTCGACGCCATGCAGGCGGCCAGACTCACCAGCTGACCACCGTGCGTGGCTGAACGCCACGTGTCGCCGTAGAATAGTTCATTCACCGAAGTAATGCCCGGGGTGTGAGGACCATGGCGGACATACGGATCGAGTGGCCGGATCCGGAGGGCCAGGAGATCGTGGAGCGGCTGTTCGCCGCGGATGCGGCTCTGCGGGCGCATTTCGAGCAGGTCACCGCTGCGGTCGGGCTCACCGTGCCGCAGGCTCACACGGTGATTCAGCTGCAGGAGCCTCAGCGCATGGGGACGATGGCCGGTCACCGGCACTGTGAGCCTTCCCATGTCACCGCGATCGCCGACTCGCTCGAAGCCGGCGGCCTCCTGCGCAGGGAGCCGGATCCGGCCGACCGCAGGGCCAAGCGGCTCGTCCTCACGGAGGCCGGGTAGGAGCTCAGGGGACGCCTGCTGAAGCTGCTGTTCGAGGGGGCGCCGATCATCTCGGTGCTTGACGCCGAGCAGCGGGCCGGTCTGCTCGCGATGCTCCGGACGGCCCAATCGGGCGACGGCCACCGGGCCTTGCGCCGGTTCCCGGCTGCGGGCCGTGACGGCTCCTGCCCGCCGGTTCCTTCATAGGCCTGGGGACTAGACAAGGCCGCGCCGCCGCTGACGGGCGATCACGACCAAGCGAGGGCCGCTCAAGCAGTGGCGGCCTTCCCGTCGCGGACCTGCCGTCCGAGCCGGCGGCCTCTTCCGCTCTGATCGCCATCCCGGTATTCACGTCCTGACCATCGACGCCCTCGCCATGGGCCTCACCCTTCCTGCCTCCGCCGCGCGGCGGCCCTGCGGGAGAAGGGCCACACCGTCGAGGTCGTCGACACCGCGGCCGAGGCTCGCGCCCTCGTCAACCGGCTGCTGCCCACCGGCAAGAGCATCCTCACCGCCGCCAGCGAGACACTGCGCCTGTCGGGGCTGGACGACGACATCAACGCGTCCGGCAGTTTCGACACCCTGCGTCCCGCGCTCATGCGCCTGCGCGAAGAAGGACGGATCGACGAGATGCGCGTCGTCGGCGCAGCCCCCGACCTCGACACGGCGCTGCGCCGTATCGAGACCTACGCCTACCCGCGTGAGGACTCCCGCGCCCGAGTGGCATACGGCGCCCCCGCCCTGCTCTCCAAGATCCTCATCATCGACAAGGAGATGTTCCCCTGCCGCGGCACCGTGGTCCTCATCCGCGAGCCCATCGGGTTCTGACCATCCTCCACCCGGGTGATGACCGTGTGACCGGCTTCGCCCAAAAACGGCGTGCTCACCACCTGCGTGCACCCGGCCTGGCCGGGTGACGGCAGACCTCGGCCGGTGGGCAGACAGGAGAGACACCCATGTTGCGACGGGTGACCTACAAGTGGCTGGTCGCCACCGCGTTCGTGTTCGGCCTGTTCATGGAGATCCTCGACATGACGGTGCTGAACACCGCGCTGCCCGCGCTCGGCCGCCACTTCGGCGCCGGGACCGAGACACTGCAGTGGCTGGTCACCGGTTACCTGGTCAGCATGGCGGTGTTCATCCCTGCCTCGGGGTGGGTCGCCGACCGGTTCGGCACCAAGCGCACGTTCCTGTTCGCGCTCGCGGTCTTCACCGCCGCCTCGGTCTGGAGCGGCCTCGCCGGCTCCCTCGGGGAACTGATCGTGGCCAGGGTCGTCCAGGGCGTCGGCGGTGGGCTGCTCACCCCGGTCGGCACCGCGATGCTGTTTCGAGCCTTCCCGCCGTCCGAGCGCGCCAAAGCCTCAGCGGTGCTGTCCATACCGACCACCCTCGCCCCGGCCCTCGCCCCGGTGCTCGGCGGGTGGATGGTCGACAACATCAGCTGGCGGTGGATCTTCTTCATCAAGGTCCCGATCGGCGTGCTCGGTCTCCTCTTCGCGATGGCGGCTCTTCGCGAGGAACGCGCCGACCACCCCGGTCGCTTCGACGTCGCCGGATTCCTGACCGGTGGCGGCGCGCTCGCGCTGCTGCTGCTCGGGCCCGACGGTGGCGCCCGAGAGGGGTGGACCGGCGCCGCCGTACTGGTGCCGCTGGGAGCCGGCCTCGCGCTGGCCGCCGCGTTCACCGCGATCGAGCTGACCCGCGCCGAACCGATGATCGATCTACGCCTGCTGAAGGACCGCCTGTTCCGGACCGGCAACCTGCTGATGCTCCCGGCCTCGGGGGCGCTGATGGGCGCGTTGTTCCTCGTGCCGTTGCTTCTGCAGTACCAGATGGGCGTCGACGCGACCGGCTCCGGCCTGGTCACGATGTTCCAGGCGCTGGGCATGATGGCGGCTCTCCCGCTGGCCGGACGGCTGTACCCGCGGCTCGGCCCTCGCCGCCTGCTCGCGACCGGATTCGCCGTCATCGCCGTCGCCCTGGCATCACTGGTCGTGGTCGGCCCCGGTACGAGCCTCTGGGCCGTGCGGCTGCCGCTGCTGGCCATGGGCGCGGGTATGGCGCTCACCATCATCTCGCTGCAGGCCGCCACCTTCGCCACGATCTCCCCGGAGGCGACGGCGCGGGCGTCATCGGTGTTCTCCACCACGCGTCAGGTCGCCAGCGCTGCCGGCGTCGCGGTGGCCGCCACGTTGCTCACCACGCGAACCGAGTCCAGGCTGGGCGATCTCGGCTCCCGTGCCGCCGAGCTCGCGGGCAGGCAGGAGGCGCTCGTCGCCGCCTACCATGACATCTTCCTCAGCACCGCCGCCCTCGCAGTGCTCGGATTCCTCATCTCCCTGCGCGTGCGTGACAGCGACGCCATCGCCGGCATGCGGCCGCCGCACGTGGCAACGGCCGCCCGCCAGGAGGGATCCACGTAGGCCCTCCGTGCTGGCGGAGGGTGTTGGTAGGCACACCAGGAGGTGCTCTGAAGCTGCCACCCTTGTGCCATGGTTCGTAGATCACTGATCGCATGCTGCTTAGCCATCTCGCTCGCCGGCTGCGCAGGTGACCCGGTGCCGGTGGAGTCGTCCGAGTCCGCTCAGCCGGAAGCCGCCGCCGTCCCGCAGACTCCACTGCAGCAGAGCACCATTCCCGGCACGCAACGGTTTCCCGCCACCGTCCTGCGACCCGGCGACTGCATCGAGCCCTTGCCCCAGACGTACATGGTGACCGTCGTCCCCTGCCACGTGCCGCACTCGGCTGAGTTCGCCACCACATATGTGCTCCCGGAGGGGCCGTATCCGGGTGCGGACATGACGCGGCTCATGGAGAACGGGTGTCTTCCCAGGATGCGCATCAAAAACTCGAAAAGGGATGAGATCGACACCGCGGGGCTTGCGCCGCTGCCGGAGGAATGGCCTCGAAACAGGACCGTGTACTGCCTGGCCGTACGCATGGACGGACAGAAGTCAACGGGACGGGTGATCGAGTAACCACCGCGCGCGCACCACCACGGAAACGCGTGGCCCGCGCAGATGTTGACGCTGCTGGTGCGGCATGTTGTGATCCACACATGCGTATTTCGTACTTATTTAGTATGAAATGAGGTGGTCATGAGGCTCCTCCAGAGTGCCGCCGCGGTCGTCATGCTCCTGGCGAGTGCTGCGGGCATCCAGGCTGTGCAGAGTGGACCGGCGCAGGCGGCTCTGCCCACCGCCGCCGTCGCGCTCGGCGACAGCTTCATCAGCGGGGAGGGCGCGGGGGACTACCAACCCGTCGTCGACGCCTCCGGCACGGCACAGGCCTTCCCCGGCTGGTCGGCGGCCAACAGCAACGCCTACTTCTGTCACCGGTCGGCGAACGCCTCGGTGTTCACGGCGCCGCTCCCGGGCATACAACAACGCTTCAACCTCGCCTGCTCCGGCGCCCAGCCCGCCGACATCGCCGCCCCCGCAAGCGCGCGGGACGAGGGCCGCGCCGTCGCCTCGCAACTCGATCAGCTGCGCGCCGTCGCACGGACGCACGACATCGACGTCGTCCTCGTCGGCCTCGGCTCCAACAACACCCAGTTCACCTTCGGCGACGTGGCCACGCTGTGCGCCAACCGCTTCATCGCCGACGCCTGGACGGGCTGGTGGGAGTTCTGGGCCTATCTGAAGGGCGAGGTGCCGCAGCGGCCCTGCACCGCCTCGGACCTGGCCACCGACACCGAGGTCGCCGCCGCCACCACCGAGACCACCGCGGCCCTGCGCCAGATCCTCGACACCCTCGACCAGATCGACGCCGACGGCACCCACCAGGTGATTCTGCAGACCTACACCAACCCGCTGCCGCCCGACGTCGCCCCGCAGTACTACGACGAGGACGGCCGCACCGACACCCGCGACAAGTTCCGCGCCCTCGGCGCCGAGCGCTACGCCGCCGGGTGCCCGATCCACCGTGCGAGCCTCGCCCCTGGGCACGTGTTCTCCCAGAACCTCGGCTCACTGGTCAAGAACGCCTATGCCACGCTGGCAGCCGAACGCCCGGCGGCCGACCTGCGCGTACTGGACGTGCAGCGGGCCTTCGACGGCGCCAGGCTCTGCGAGAACCCCGGCAGCCCGGCCGGTGCGCTCGCGACGCCCGTCCGGGTACAGGACGGGCCGTCCGGCACGTTCATCACAAGCCTGTCCGGCTGGGACAAGATCGGCATCCAGCGGGCGGCGAACACCTGCGTCACCTACTTCCAGACCTGTCAGGAGTCGTGGCACCCCAACGCCGCCGGCCACACGGTGCTCGGCCAGTGCCTGGCCGGCGCCCTCGCCGCGGCGCCCCGCACGACCGTCACGTGCGCCCGCAACCCGAACGGCACGCTCACCATCTCCTGACGTCTCCTCAGCGTCGCGTCCGGCTGTCTGGAGCCGGACGCGTCGCGGGGCAGCCGGCTCAGGAGCCGCCGGCTTCCAGATGACCGTGTTCTCGTACGAGGTCGAGGAAACCGGTCGTCAACGGGCGCGGCTGCCCGTCCTTCCACACCACGGCGATCTGCCATTCGGCCGCCGGATGGCGAATCGGCGTGATGGTGACCGAGGGCGGCGCGATGCGGCGGGCGCTGGCCGGCACGAAGGCGACTCCCGCGCCGGCCGCCACCAGCGCGAGCACGGTCTGCAGATCCTGCGCCTCCTGGACGACGGCAGGGCGGACCGTGACGGCCGTGCACAGGCGGTTGATCTGCCGTACCAGTCCAGGCCCTCTCTCCTGCGCCAACTGGAGAAAGTCGTGGCGGGCCACCCATTCGGCGAGATCCCCGATGTCGTGCGGAGGCTGGTCGTCATGGTCGGCACAGGCGAGGGCGAGGCGGTCGCCGGCCAGTGGCAGTCGTCCCCATCCGCGTTCGAGGGGCAGGCGGACGAAACCGACGTCGAGGTCGCCCGCGTTGATCCGGTCGAGCTGGGCCTGTGACGACATGTCATCCAAGGTGACGTGCGCGTCGGGATGGCGCCGCCGGAACGCGGCGACGATCCGAGGGGCCAGGTCGATGCTCGACAGCCCGAAGCCGACCGCCAGCCTCCCGATCTCGCCGGCGGCCATTCTCGCCATCCGCCGGGTGAGCGCGCCTGCTTGCCGCAGGAGGGCCTGCGCGTCCGGGAGCAGGGCAGTGCCCAGATCGGTCAGTACGGCGCCGTGCCGGCCACGATCGAACAGCCGGCCTCCCACCTGCGCTTCCAACGACTGGATCTGTTTCGTGAGCGTCGGCTGGGTGACGCTCAGCGTGCGCGCGGCGCGGCCGTAATGACCGTATTCGGCGACCGTGAGGAAGGCGCGAAGCAGAACCAGATCCATTCCGGAACTCTATCGAACAGCGAAAAAGATTCATTGGACGAATGGGATGCGTATACGGTCTCCTGGTGAACCACCCGAGTATCCGGAGGTTCGCGATGGCACGGAACGATGAAGCGGCCGAGACCCCTACGCCGACATTGCGGTGCGCGACCGTGCAGTTCGAGCATCGGCCCGATGACAAGGCGTACAACCTGGCCCAGGTCGAGCACTACGTGCGCGTGGCGAGCGCGGATGGCGTGCAGGTCGTCGCCTTCCCGGAAATGTGCCTGCTGGGGTACTGGCATCTCCGCCGCCATACCCCCGAGCGGCTGCGCGAACTCGCCGAGCCGTTGGGCGGTCCGTCCGTCACCGCCGTCCGCGCGCTGGCGGCCGAGCACGGCGTCGCGGTGGGGGTCGGCTTCCTGGAGAGCGACGCGGAAGGGCGGCTGTTCAACAGCTATGCCCTCTGCCTCCCGGACGGACGGGTCCATCGTCATCGCAAGCTGCACGCCTTCGAGCACCCGGCGATCAGCAGCGGCGACGCCTACACCGTCTTCGACACCCCCTGGGGCGTCCGTGTGGGCATCCTCATCTGCTGGGACAACAACCTGGTCGAGAACGTCCGCGCCACCGCGCTGATGGGCGCCTCGATCCTGGTGGCGCCGCACCAGACCGGCGGCACCGCCTCGCGCAGCCCGCACGGGATGCGCCCGATCCCCGTGGAGCTATGGCGGAACCGGCACAGCGCTCCGAAGGCGATCGAAGCCGAGCTGCGCGGCCCCAGCGGACGTCAGTGGCTGATGCGCTGGCTGCCCGCCCGGGCTCATGACAACGGGCTGTTCGTCCTGTTCAGCAACGGCATCGGTGAGGACGACGACGAGATCCGCACCGGCAACGCGATGATCATCGACCCCTACGGTCGCATCCTCGGCGAAACCTGGAAGGCCGGCGACGACATGGTGACCGCCGACCTCGACCTCACCTTGCTGCCACTCTCGACCGGCCGCCGATGGATCCAGGGACGACGCCCGGAACTCTACGGCATCCTCACCCACCGGTTCGGAGACGAACGTGAGCCTCGCGCCGCCCGGTTCGCCACCGACCCGGTGCCACTCCTCCGCACCCGCGGCGCCGAAGCGTCGGCAGAGGGCTGAGCCTTCCTCCGCGCTCTTGAACGTGAACTTGGTCGGCACGCCGACAAAGCGGGACATATGTGCGCCGCGTTCGGCCGAGGCGGTTTTGAACAGGTGCTCGACCAGGGCAGAGGCCCTGCTGGGTCAATCCGAGGCGGGCCTGAACAGCCGGTCCAGGTGGTATTCGATGATCTTGACGGCGGACTCGTGGCTGCGCTGCCCGCTCAGGACACTTTGGGTCAGACCGGTGGCGAGGGCCAGCAGGCCGGCGACCTCGGTACGCGGGTCGCGATCGGGGGCGATGTCCCCGGCCTGCTGTGCGGCGGTCAGCCGTACGGTGAGGAAGTTCTCCAACGCGTTGGGCAGGGTGACCCCGACCGCGGCGAGCACCGGGTCGGTGAGGGCGGCGGTGTAGTAGGCGGTCCAGGCCATGGAGTCCAGGCGGCTCTGCTCGTCGCAGGGCAGGGCCGCGTCGAGGACGGCGGCGAAGACGTCCCGTGCTGTCAGCTCGCCCGCGACGGCGGCGGCCCGCTGCCGGACCCGGCGGTCCATGCGGGCGCCCAGTTCGGTGAGGCCGGACTCGATCAGGGCCTGCTTGTTCGTGAAGTAGTACTGGACGACACGCAGGGAGACCCCGGCCTCGGCGGCGATCTCGCGCATCGACACCGCCTGCAGGCCGCGGGTGCTGGCGATGCGCAGCAGCGCCTCGGTCAACTGGCGCCGCCGCTCGTCGTGATCGACCTGCCGAGGCATGCCCGTTTCCTACCTTCTGTTGCTGTTGTGGTTCGGTGCCGCGGTCCCGGGACGCTCCTGGGCGGGAAAGCTGAGGATCCGCTCGGCGGCCAGCTCCGGAGCTTCGACGGGCAGCGAATGGCCGGTGCCGGGCACGATCTCCACGCGCCAGGACGGCGCGACGCCGGCCAGCCGCGCGGCGACCGCCCGCGCGTCGTGCAGCGCGCTGCGGGCGCCCAGCAGCACCTGCACGGGCACGGCCACCTCGCGGATCTGCTCGTCGGTGTAGGGGGAGGGGATGAGTACGTGCCGGCGAAAGGACCATCCGCCCGCCCGCCCCAGCCTGACCAGCCCGTCATCGCGCAGCAGCCCGTTGTTCACGACATCGGCCATGCGGTGCCGCAAGGGACGCGGAAGCATGGAGGCGACGGCGCCGGCGGCGGCCCACCGGACGAACCGCCCGGTGATCGGCGCGAAGCCCCCGGATCCAGCAGCGTCAGCGCGGCGACTCTGCCGCCCTCGCCGGGTCGCTGTTGCGCCGCGGCCCACACCGCGGTCCAGCCGCCGGCGGAGAAGCCCGCCACGTGTGCACGCTCGGCTCCGAAAGCGGCCAGGACGTCGGTGAGCCAGCCGCCGACCTCGGCACCGGTCGCCAGCGTCCGCCTCTGAACCGAGCGGCCCGGCTCGCCGAGCGGGTCGACGGCCAGGACCGGACGCGTGCGCGCCAGCGGCTCGATGTAGCGGTACCAGGCCAGCGCGTTCCCGCCCGCGCCGGCCACGAGGACCACGGGATCCCCCGCGGTGGGCCCGGCCCGGTGGACCCGCACACTGCCGGCGCGGGTCTGCACGTCGACGGCGTCCACCGGCACCGGCCACAACTCGCCGAGCAACCGGTCATAGACGGCGTAGTACTTGTCACGGGCAGAGTCGTTGGTGAAGGCGGACGGCCGGTCAGGGATGCGCATCGTACCCCCATCTCCCGTATGGATACAGTCGTATCCTAACGGCCGGCCGGGTGCCGTCGAGGTGGTTGAAAGGTGACAGACACGTTCCCGATCTGCCCGGCGCCAACCTCTCCGCCCGTGAGCACCAGGACGGCACGGAGCCCACGCCGAAGCGCGCTGTCAACTCCTTGGCAAACTCCTCGAGCTGGCATGGTTGCGTTGAGTCGCTATATAGCCGGCGATTTCTTCGACGGACTTGTCGAAAAGCGAGGAGATCGGCCAACCGCCGTCCGGAGCCACTCCCCATTGCGCCTGGATTTGACTGAACAGGACGAAGACGGCGAGCGAATCGTAGCCCTGGCCCGTCAGCCTTCCCTTGACGTCAATTTCACTCTCATCTATTTCGAGTTGCTCGCTCATGGCCTTCTTCAGCCATTGCAACTCCTCGTCGACGTCGGACACCTCGACGATACTCAGCAGATTCCAGTCGGGCTCGACCTCGTCGAGCACCGCGCGGGCGAACGCGGCGAAGCGGTCGAGCAGGTCGCGGACCTGGTGATCCTGCCGGTCGCACAAGGAGAGGTACTCCTTGACGTCCCGCCCCGCACGCAGGTCCGTCAGCGTCCTGCGAAGAAGGGTGCGAAACAGCGTGATGTTCTCTTCCGTACGGCGAGTCGGCTCCAGAATGGCTTGAGGCCCCTCCACGAAGACTGTTGCGCTCGCTCGCTTCACCGCGTTGATGTGCGGCTCGACACCCGCTATCTGTGCATCAAGCCTGACCACATCGGGACTGGCCTCCCGGAGCAGGCGCCACACGACCATCAGCTCATCGCGCGCCTGTACTCCGGCGTCGAGGAAGGCGCTGTAGGCGTCTCGTCTCGTTTGACGGCGCCACTGTGCTCGTTGGCTGACGCTTTGCACGTTGGCCTGCCGTCGGGCGGCCCATCCCGCAATCAGTGCTGCGCTTGTAGCACCTGTGGCTCCAATCGCGGTTCCGACCACAGCTATCCACGCGGGATCCATGACACCGATTATGCGGCAACAGTTGTTCTCCGCGGGGAAGCTGATCCTGCACGGTCGTCGCCACGACCGGCGTCCTGCTCGTGCGCCAAAGGCCGGGGAAACAGCCCTACGTCCTGCACCCCGACCCGGCGGCGCATCTGCGGATGGGTGAGCGAGCCGCCCAACTGCTGCTGGGCCCCTACCTGCGACCGGCACCGAACCTGTTCTGGCCCCCCTTGCGCGTCAGGAGAAGGTCGACTCCCTTGGGCGCCGGGTCGTCGGTCCAGCCCAGCCGTTCGATCACGTACGCCGAGGACCCGCCGGCCTCTGCCCGGTATCGCCGGAACTCGGCGCGCCGGTGCCGACCGATGAGCTTGGTGGCGATGCCGTACAGCCAAGGTCTGACGCCGCCTTTGGCGACGTCGAGGTCGAGGCGGCGGCCGATGTAGCTGCGGATCTCGTCGTAGTGGGCATCGAAGAGGGCGGAGAATCGCTCGGGATCGGCGACCGCTCCGTCGAGGAACGTGGTCATGCATGGCCTCTCCGTAGCGATGCTCGCCAGAGGCTCGCTCCTGCCACAGCTCCGTCTCCAGAGATCATCTCCTGCCCCTCCGGCCGCTCACGACGTCCTGAAACGGACGTTCCGCCTCGTTGACAGCCCCTTCGCTGCGTGAAATAACAAGGTCCGGCCTGCGGCCAAGCAGGGAGATCAGATGTCGAAGACGATCGATTCGTGGGCAGACCTGCAGCGTGCGGCGGCCGCGATCCTGCGCCGGATGAATGATCATCCGACCCTCGCGCGGGCGGCGGCGGCCAACCCGGTGCTCGCCATCGAGCGCCTCGGCTACACCATCACCCCGCATGCCCGCCCCGGCATCACGGACCGTCTGCGCCTCGGCCCCGAGGCGGCCGAGCTCCTGGCCAGGTTGCGGCGCGAGGTCGAGCGCCTGGCTCGCAGGCCGGTCGATCCGGACGACGGCGCCGACGTGCGCCGGGCGTTGCTGGAACTCGGCGTGACGGGGGAGAACGAGAAGATCGGCACCGAGCCGCCACGCTGGCGTCCCGGAGGGGCCGGCGCGGATCGCCTGGAGGCCCTGCGGGACCGCCACGAGGTGATGCGGCCCCTGCTGGAGTACCGCCGGTTGTCGGGCAGGCGACCGGCACTGGCGCCCGAGGCCGTCTTCGAGGCGGTGCTGTCGGGCGAGCGGGTTCCTGCGGTGACCGCGGTCAAGGGGCGTTTGCAGGAGGGGTGATGGCCGACACGCACGGCTTTGAGGTTGTTGTGGAGGCCGGCGCCGCCGTACTGCGCAAGGCTCTGATCGGGGCGTGGAAGTCGGCCGAGTGCGGCGGCACCGCGACCGGCGACGGCCGGATCCCGCAGTACCTGCCGATCCCGCCGGGAGTCGCGATCGGGACGTACGTGACCGCGGGCGGACAGGTCGAGCTCCCACGCGACCAGCTTGACGCGACGACGGAACCGGCCGTGGACGGGGCGCGACTCACGCTGGGACTGATCATCCAGGTGCTCGTGGCCGATCCGCCGGTGCCGTCCGCGGGGCTGCTCGACCTGACCGCGGCCGCCCGGGTCGAGGCGCCGATCGGGGTGCTCCCGGGCTCGAAGAACGTGGGGATCAGATTCGACGCGCTAGCCCGGGAACGCGTGAGCGCCACGGTGACCGGCGGCGACCCGATCGAGGGCAAGCTGCTGACCGTACTGCAGGAGTACGTGCACTTCGCCTACGAGAACGGCGGACCCGACGGAACGGTCCATCCGGGCATTCCCGCCCTTCCGTGGACGCAGGATGAAACCGATCAGGCGCTCTCGTTCGGCATCGGCGGCTACACCGTCGACACGCATCTGGAGATCTACGACGACCAGAAGGACGCGGCGCGCGCCATCACGGTCAGCCGCCCCGACCCGGCGACCGTGCTGTTCAGCCTCCCGGTCTACCTGCGCGTCTTCAACATCAGGCGCAGCGGCGCGGCCCCGCCGCTGGCCACCCCGATGGGCGTCGAGACCCGCCTGGAGATCCGGGTCCCGCTGGAGCGCCCGCCCGGCTCCTGCACCCTCCGCTTCGACACCGCCACGTGCACGGCCGGCGTCATCATCCCGACGCCCAGGTTCGGCATCGAGGGCGCCAACTACACGGCCAACAACGCGACGCTGTTCAACCTGCTGGAAGGCGCGCTGCGCACCCAGCTCGGCCAGCGGGGCACCGCGCTGGTGCGGGCGTTCGGCGCGCGGTCGATCGCCGCGCCCACGGTGGCCGACCTGGAGCGCACGCTCGGCGACCTGATCCACGCCGACCTGGCCGCCCGCCGCTTCGTCGGCCTCTGGACCCCCGAAGCGAGCGGTGAGGTGTTCGATGCCCGCGACGTGGCCACCAGGGTGCCGGCCGACTACCTGGTGATCGCGATCAACTCCGCCCCCGGCGCGGACATCGCCGCGATGCCCGCCTTCATCCCCGACGGCATGGAGTTCGCCGTCGCGCTGACCGGCTCGCTCGTCCGGCAGAACATCGACAAGGCCCGCCGGGACAACGGCTGGGCCGACTCCGACCTGCCGCGCCGGGTCGACCAGGACGGCACCGCGGCCGACGTCAGAAGCCTGGACATCGACCTGGTCGACGGCGCGATCCGGATGACCGGCGAGCTGACCGTCATCGACGCCATCCTGGGCAGCATCGACGTGGACGCCGACTTCCGCGCCGACGTCGGCCTCCACTGGAATCCGGACGGCGCGCTCAACCCCGACGGCGTGCAGCAGATGGACAACCACCTGATCGGCGACCCCGACGTCGATCCGGAGGAGTCGGTGGCCTTCTGGATCATCGCGGTCATCCTGGCGATCATCACCTGGGGCGCGGGCAGCATCCTCATCGCGATCGTCATCATCGTGGCCGCCGCGATCATCACCGCCATCGCCTCCGGCATCGGCAGCTCGATGGCGATCGACCCGATCACCGGAGCGGTCACGGGGATCACCGGCTGGCCGCCGGAGCTGGCCCGGATCGGCCGGGTGCGGGCGATCTTCCATGATCCGATCGTCATCGCCGCCGACGGCCTGGTCATCGCCGGCACCATGGACGTGCTCTCCTCCTGCGAGCAGACGCAGGTGCTGGCCGCGCGCAGCGGGGGCCCCTACTTCGGCACGGCACAGTCCGCCCTGACCCTGGCGGCGGCCAGCACCACCCCTGTCGCCGCCTACACCTGGAACCCGGGCGACGGCACCCCACCAGCCGCGACCCGCGACCTGTCCCACGTCTACCCGGCCAGCGGCGTCTACCTCGCCGCGCACACACTGGCCATCACCGAACCGGGCGGCGCGGCCAGCGCCCACTACACGCTGGTCCATGTGGCGAACGTGCCCCCGGTGGCCGACGCCGGGCCGGACATCACCCTCGACGAGGGCCGGCAGGTCACGCTGGTCGGCCACTTCTCCGACGTCGAACCGGCCGACACCCACACCACCCTCTGGAACTTCGGCGACGACCAGCCAACCGAGACCGGCACGATCTCCGGGACCTCCACGACCGTCACCCACGCCTGGTGCGACAACGGCGTCTACACCGTCACGCTCCAGGTGCGCGACCAGAACGGCGGCATGGACACCGACACGCGCACGGTCACCGTCCGCAACGTGCCGCCGGTCGTGGTCGCCGGTCCGGCCCTGTTCGCCTACCCGTGCAGCGTCATCACGCTCTCGGCCGCCTTCACCGATCAGGGCTGGTGCGACACACATGCCGCGACCTGGGAGTTCGGTGACTGCACCGCTGCGATCCCGGCCACGGTCACCGAGACCCACGAGCCGCCCGCCGGCCGGGGCACCGCCGTCGCTTCGCACGTCTACCGGCGCTGCGGCACCTACCTGGCGCGCTGCGTGGTGACCGACGACGACGGCGGCGTCGCCGAGGACACGCTCGTGGTGCAGGTCACCGACGTGGTCAACGGCCACTTCGAGGGCGGCTTCGCCCGCCGCAGGAGCGGCGAGGTGGCCAACGGGTGGGAGCCGTACCGCACCGGCACGCACCTGGCCACCGGCTTCGTCGTCCACTCCGGACGCCGCGCTCAGGGCATCCGCGCCGAGCGCGGACGGGCCGGGATCCACCAGCGGGTGGGCGCCAACCCGGGCTGGGCCTACCAGCTCACCGCCTGGTACGACCTGGAGGAGTCGCGCCCCGCCGCAGCGCGTCTCGGCGTCGACCCGACCGGCGGCACCGACCCCGACCACCCGGCCGTCAGTTGGTCCGAAGGCGTCGTGGCCGACCGCTGGACGCCGCTGACCGTCCGGGTCACCGCCGCCGCCCGAGCGATCACGGTCTTCCTGGAGACCCGCGACGGCATCGCCTGGTTCGACGACGTCGAGCTGCTGGCCGTCCAGCCGTTCTGTCCCGAAGCGGCCGAGCCGCCCGAGCCGCGCGAGGTCTGCCTGGACTTCAGCCACCGCGGGCGCGACGAGAGCTTCCCGGCCACCTGGACGGAGTCCGGGTTCCGGCTGTCGGCCCCCGACGGCGCCGGCCGGCACATCACCGGGTTCGCGGCCGGCACCGCGCTCTTCCTCGGCCCCGGGCTGGCCGCCTGGCCCGCCGTACCGGCCATACGAGTGACCGTCACGCTCGCCCACCAGGGCGGACGGGACATCACGCTGACCGCCCGCGGACCCGGCGGCGCCGTCCTGGACAGCGCCCAGGTGACGGCCGCTCACCCCGCCGCCCCGGTCACCGTCACGCTCACCGGGCCCGGGATCGCCGTCGTGGAGATCGAGGGCGAGGCGGCCGAGGGCGTGCTGATCCGGGTGTGCGCGCTGATCCCAGCGGAGGGACGCGATGGCTGATCCGTACTCGCTGGCCGAGGTCCGGACCGTGCTCGCCGAGCATCGCCAGGAACTGCTGGCCCGCTTCTCCGGCCACGGCATCGGCATCGGCCGGCCCGACCCGGAAGGGCCGTACGTCATCACGGTCTACGTCAGCGAGCCCGTGCCCGCGCGGCCCGCCGCCGTCGAGGGCGTCCCCGTGCGCCTTCAACCGGCAGGACCATTCGACGCTCACAGATGAGGAGGCCAGCCGTGACCATGCCAGGTGATGACCGATACCTCAGGGGGCGGGCCTTGGCCCGCGCGGCTCGGGAGGGCCCGCTGGCCGGCCTGCTGGCCGATCAGAACATCGCGGGCTTCGCCTACGGCAGGCGGATCGTCGACGGCGGCCGTACCGACGAGCCCGCCGTCGTCGTCTACGTGCTGCGCAAGGTGCCCGAGCAGTTCCTGCCCACCTCGCGCCTGTTACCCAGGAGGTTGTACTTCGGCCGCGACGCCATCGAGGTGGACGTGGTCGAGACCGGACCGTTCTACGCGCAGTCGTTCACCGCCAGGGAACGGCCGGCGCCCAACGGAGTCAGCATCGGCCACTTCAACGTCACCGCCGGGACGCTCGGCTCGCTGGTCATCGACAACACCGATCGCACGGTCAACATCCTCAGCAACAACCACGTGCTGGCCGACGGCAACAACGCCATGATCGGCGACGCGATCGTGCAGCCCGGCGTCTTCGACGGCGGCACCACCGCCGGCGACACCATCGCCACGCTCAAGCGCTTCGTGACACTGAACGCCAACGGCAACACCGCGGACGCGGCCATCGCCCAGCCGCGCGATCCGAACGACGTGGAGGACCGGGTCAAGAACGACCTCATCCCGGTCGCCACCCCGGACCATCCGGCGATCGGGCTGCTGTTCGCCGGGACGTGTAATCGTACCCTGATCAACCCCATCGACCAGGTGCTGACCCAGCTCAACGTCGAGTTCCTGGGCGGCGCCGCGGTGACCGCCGGAGTGGACATCGGGACGAACGTGGAGAAGGTGGGCCGGACCACGGAGTACACCACCTCGACTGTGACCGAGATCGACGTCACCGCGCTCGTCCAGTACGCCTCGAACGTGATCCGGAGCTTCGACGGGCAGATCGCCACCGCCTACATGTCCGAGGGCGGGGACTCGGGCTCGGTGGTCTATCGGGGCGGCGAGGGCGGCAACGAGGACGCCTGCGGCTGCGGGTCGGCCGCCGCCGCGAGCCGGGTGCTGCAACGCGACCTCAAGCTGGACCAGTCGGTGGAGCGCGAGTTCCGCCAGCGGCACCTGCAGCAGACCCGGGTCGGCCGCTACCTCGTGGACACCTATTTCGCCAACGAGTCGCGCATCCTGGAGCGCAACCGCCGCACCGAGCTCGACGAGGCGACCGTGCGCACACTGCAGGGCTTGTACGACAAGTACGCCGAAACCGCCCGAGCGGTGGCGCTACAGCCGCTGCGCTCGGAGGCGACGGTGACCGACGAGCACCTGGAGGAGGCGCGGGAAGTGCTGGCCCGCATGCGCGAGCACCTCAGGGCCGACGAAGCCGAGGTGGCCGAGGAGGCCCTGGGCATCGCGCGGGACTTCGTGGGCCGCACCGCCGCCGAGATCCTGCGCGCCCTGGACGAGACCGAGCTGCTACGCCGCGTCCGGTCGATGGTGGACCGGGTGGAGTTCCTGACACAGCCGGACAACGGCCGGTGACCGACGGCCAGTGGCTGGTGAGCGCCCGTACCGAACGGACGCTCGCCGGCCTGGACCGGCGGATCGAGGCCGCCGTCGCCTCCGCCGACGTGGGCCTGCGTACCATGGCCGTCACCCTGGCGCGCAGGGGCGGCAAACGCCTGCGTCCGGCCCTGCTGCTGCTGTCCGCCGAGTTCGGCGCGTTCCGCGCCGAACCGTTGCTCGACGCGGCGGCGGCGCTGGAGATGTTCCATCTGGCCTCGCTGTACCACGACGACGTCATGGACCGGGCTCCGACCCGGCGCCACGGCCCGAGCGTCAACGCCTTGTGGGGCGAGCCCGCCGCCGTCGTGGCCGGCACGTTCCTGGTCTCCCAGGCCACCCGGTTGCTGGCCGGCCTGCCCGACGCGTGCGGCCGCGCGGCGGCCGGGGCGATGGTACGGCTGTGCTCGGGGCAGCTTCTGGAGACGGAGAGCGCGTTCGACACCGGGCTCACCGAGGGCGCCCATCTGGACATCCTGCGCCGGAAGACGGCCACGTTGTTCGAGCTGCCCTGCCGCCTGGGCGCCCTTCTGGCCGAGGTGCCCGAGGAGCAGGCCGAGGCGCTGGCCGGCTACGGCGCAGAGCTCGGGCTGGCCTTCCAGCTCGCGGACGACGCCCTCGACCTGCGCGGCAGCGCGGCGTCGATGGGAAAACAGCCCTTGAACGACCTCAGGGAGGGGGTCTACACCTTGCCGGTGCTCCGCTTGCTGGGACGGGACGAACGGTTGCGTACGCTCCTGGCGGAGATCGAGCCCGATCCGGCGCAGGTGGCCGGGCGCGTGCTGGCGTCGGGAGTGGTGGAAGAGGTCCTGGAGGAGGCGGGCACGCTGGCCCGGGACGCCCGCGACCGGCTCGGCGCGCTGCCCGGCAACGCCGCCCGCGACTCCCTCGCCCTGCTGGCCTCCTACGCGGTGGCGAGGGCGGCATGAGCTTTGACGCGGTGGTCGTGGGAGCGGGGCCGGCAGGGTCGGCCGCCGCCTACCACCTGGCTCGGCGGGGAAGGAGCGTGTTGCTGGTCGAGCGGCGCGCCTTTCCCCGGGACAAGTGCTGCGGCGACGGTCTGACGCGTGGTGCGGTGCGGCAGCTGGCGGAGATGGGCGTGCTGCCTGACCTCGCCGACGCGCAGCGGGTGGGCGGTGTGCGCGTGCACATGCGCGGCAAGGGCGCCCGCGACTTCCCCTATTCCGGTTTCGGTCTGGTGCTGCCCCGGTTCGACCTCGACGCCCGGCTGTGCGCCCGCGCCGTGGAGGCGGGCGCCACGCTCTGGACCGCGCAGGTGAGCGGGCCGATCGGCGGGCCCTCCGGGGTGCGCGGCATCGAGATGATCCGGGACGGCCGGCGGACGCGCGTGGAGGCACCGGTAGTGGTGGCCGCCGACGGCGCCGCCTCCCGGCTGGCCAGGCAGACCGGCCTTCGCCCACCCGGACGGGAGTGGACCGGATTCGCGGCCCGTGCCTACTACGCCGGGATCAAGGGGACGGACGACCTGCTGCAGATCGTCCTTCCCCTCACCGACGTCACGGACAAGCACCTGCTGCCGTCCTACGGCTGGATCTTCCCGCTCGGCCAGGGGCGTGCGAACGTGGGCGTCGGCCTGTTCGGTCCCATGAACCCCGAGGGACTGCGCGGCATGTTCGACCGTTTCGTCGCCGACCTCGCCGAGCTGGACCCGGGGTTCGCGACCGCGACCAGGGAAGGCCCGATGAGCGGCGCCCCCTCCGCCTCGACTTCGAGCCGGAGCGCTGCGGCGTTCCCGGACTGCTGCTGGCCGGCGACGCCGCCGGGCTCATCAGCCCGTTCACCGGAGAAGGCATCAGCTACGCCCTCGAATCCGGCGCGCTGGCGGCCGCCCACATCGACGCCACCCTGCCCGGCCCGATCCTCCCCGGCCCCTACGCCCGGCGGCTGGCCGCCCGCTACGGCGGCTACTTCGAGGCCGGACGCCACTCGGTACGCCGCTACCAGCTCGCCTGGCGGGTCCTGGACGCCACCTTCGACGACGATCGCCCGCTGTTCACGCTCTGCCGCCGTCTGGCGCTCTTTCCCGACGGCGCCCGGACCGAGCTCGTCCTTCCCCCGCTCCCACCCCCGGACCCCGAGCTGAGCCGCATGCTCCGCCGCGACCTCCTGGCCGTCGCGGAGCTGCTCGCCGACTGCGTGCGCGCGGACTGGCCGATGTTCGTACGGCTCAGCGGCGTCACCGACGACCTGTCGGCCCAGACGGTCCGGCCGTCCGTGCTCCTGCTCCTTGCCTCCTACCTGGGCGGCGGGGAACGCCATCCGCTCATCCACGCCCTGGCCGCCGCGGCCGACCTCGGCCTGCTGGCGGCGTTGGCCACGGACGGCACTCGGGAGGAGCGCTCCTCGTCCGGCCTTCCGTGGGGCAACAGGTTCTCGGTGCTGGTGGCCGACTTCTTCCTCGCCCGCGCCTTCGACTTCGCGGCCAAGGCCGGCGGCGCCGTCACCGCCGACTTCTCGCGGGCGCTGGCGGCCGCTTGCCAGGCCCGGGCCCGCGAACTGCGTGCCGGAGAGCTCGGCCTGCCCGAGTACGCCGAGATGCTGGAGGGGAAGCTGGCGATCGCCTTCGAACTGCCCTGCCGCCTGGGGGCCCGCCTGTCGGGGGCGCCCCCGGCCACCGTCACCGCCCTCGCCGCCTACGGACGGCACCTGGGCGTCAGCTTCGCCCTCATCGACGACCTGCGCGACGGCCCCGGGGACGCGGACCCGGCCGAGCTCCGCGCACTGGCCGCCGAACACGCCGGCCTGGCCCACGCCGCGTTGTCCGTCCTCCCTGCCGGTCCCGTCGTCGACCTGCTCTCTGCGCTCTCCGGATCAGTCGTCTGACGTCCCGACCGATCGATCGGTAGGATCCGGCGCATGGACATCATCGCGGCCACCCGGCACGGCAAGGTGCGCGGCCGGCTTCAGGACGGGATCCAGGTCTTCCGGGGCATCCCCTATGCGGCGCCGCCGTTCGGCACCCACCGCTTCCGCGCCCCCGCGCCCGTCGAGTGCTGGGACGGCGTCCGTGACGCGGCGGAGTTCGGCCCGACCGCCCCCAAACGGCCCTACCGGCCGCCGCTCGACCGGCTCATCCCCGAGGAGCAGATCCCCGGCGACGAGTGCCTCAACCTGAACGTCTGGACGCCTGGCGCGGACGGCCGCGCGCGTCCCGTGATGGTGTGGATCCACGGCGGCTCCCTGCGCAACGGCTCGTCCAGCCTGCCCCTGTACGACGGCCACGCCTTCGCCAGGGACGGCGTCGTCCTGGTCTCGATCAACTACCGGCTCGGCGTCGAGGGCTTCGGCGTCTTCCCCGACGCGCCGGACAACCGCGGCCTGCTCGACCAGATCGCCGCGCTGGAATGGGTGCGCGACAACATCGCGGCCTTCGGCGGCGATCCAGGCAACGTCACCGTCTTCGGCGAGTCGGCGGGCGCGATCAGCATCGGCGCGCTGCTCACCAGCCCGCGCGCCAGGGGCCTGTTCCGCCGGGCGATCATGCAGAGCGGCCCGCCGCACACCGTCACGCGGGCCGAGGCCGCGCGGACGGCGCAGCTGATGGCGGCCCGGCTGAAGGTGCCGGCCACGGCCGAGGCGTTCGCCGCGATCGACCGGGAGCGGCTGCTCGACGTCCAGAGCGAGGTGGTCGGCAAGGCGGACCCGATCAGCGGCGGGCCCGGCTTCCACATCGTGACCGAGCCGGACGCCTGTCCGGTCGAGGCCGCCCTGCTCATCGGCGCCAACCGGGAGGAGTACCGGCTCTGGTTCGTGCCCAGCGGAGCCGTGGACCGGGTCGGCCGGCTCATGCTCCGCCTGGCCCTGCTGAAGCTGCGCGTCCCGGGACGGGCCCTGCGGCTCTACCGGTCCGCCCGCCCCGGCGCCACGCCCGGTGAGCTGCTCGGCGAGATGGCCACCGACCTGCTCCTGCGCGCCCCGGTCAACCGCCTGGCCGACAGCGTGGAGCGGGCCCACGTCTACGAGTTCGCCTGGCGGTCGAAGGTCATGGACCTGCGCGCCTGTCACGCCCTGGAGATCGGCTTCGTCTTCGACAACCTGCGGCACTCCCGCGAGCTGGCCGGCGACGAGCCTCCGCAGGAACTGGCCGACACCATGCACCGAGCCTGGGTCGCCTTCGCCGCGACCGGCGATCCGGGCTGGCAGTCGTGGGACTCCTCCCGGCCCGTCATGGTCTTCGACTCGCCGGGCTCTGGCGTCGTGCACGCGCCGCGCGACGAGGAGCTCAGGGTCTGGTCAGCTCGCGCGCGGTGATCGCCGCCGCCAGCAGCCGCGCCTGCGCCGGTTCGGCGAGGTCGAGGCCGGTCAGCACGCTCACCCGGCGCAGCCGGTAGTCCAGCGTGTTGCGGTGGATGTGCAGGTCGAGCGCGGTCCGGCGGCGGTTGTGGCCGCGCTCGACGAAGGCCCGCAGCGTCTCCAGCAGGTGGGGATGGCCGTCGAGCGGCGCGAGCTTGGCGGCCAGCCGGGCCAGCCCCGCGCCCGGACGGGCGAGCTGGTGTTCGAGCAGCACGTCGTCCAGGCGGTAGAGGCCGGGCGGCCGGTCGAGCCTGCGCACCAGGTCCAGCACCTCGCGGGCCTCCCGCGCCGCGTCGGGGATCGCCGCGGGCGCCGCGGCGCGGGCCGCGGCGGCCAGCACGGGCCGTCCCACGGCCCTGGCCAGCCTGCCCGGGACGGCGTCCAGGGCGTGTCCGCCGGGCAGCAGCGCGATTCCCTCGACGTGGTCCATCAGGACCAGCGTCCCGGTGTGCGCGTCCAGGGCCGACTGCACGAGCCGGGCCGGCGGCGCGGGCTGCCCCAGGTCGAGGAGCAGGACCTCGTGCTCCTGGCCCACTTCCACCCCCGTCGCCCCGGCCAGGCTCTCGTACGGGTGGCCGCCCAGCAACGCGCCGATCAGCGCGCGTCGCACCCGTTTGTCCTCGCTCCTGATGTCCTCCTGGGCCTGCTGGTGCGCCAGGGCCACGGCGGGCATCGCCGTGCGCAGACAGCCGAGCATCCGCCGGCCGGCCGAGGCCAGTTCCTCCGGCGCGGCCACCTCGGTCAGCGCCTGCCACCAGACCTCGGCGCCGATCAGGTAGGCGGTCACCGCCGCGTCCAGCGGCAGCCGGTCCTCGGCGCGGCGCGCGGACCACTCGATGACGCGGGTGAGGTCGGCCGGGCCCATGGCGTCGGGGCGGCTGAGCGTCCGCAGCAGGATCGTCAGGACGGCCGAGACCGAGTGGGCCACCTCGCCGTGCAGGGTCTCGGGCGGCAACTCCCGGTAGAACGGCACTTCGGCGGCGCACCGGGCGATCACCGCGGCGGTCAGCCCGCGCACCCTCGGCTGCATCCGGCTGTGCAGGTCGGACATCCCGTGATCGTCACATTGCCCAAACCGGCGCGTCAATTCTTGGCCCGAATGCGGAGAGACGGCGACCTCCGTCGTGTACAGGATTCGTGCAAACCCCCCAGTCAGGAGGCCGCCTTGTTCCGACGCCTGCTCATCGCCCTGCTCGTCGTGCACGCACTCGGCACCGCTCCCGCCCACGCCGCGACCACGGACTGGGGCGCGCCCGGCCCCTACGCGACCGCCGTGGAGGTCGGCGTGGTCAACACCCTCTACTACCCGCGCGACATCGCGAGCAGCGACCGCCGCCACCCGGTGATCGTGTGGGGCAACGGCACGGGCGGCGCCCCGCTCGTCTACCGCGACCTGCTGCTGCAGTGGGCCGGCCACGGGTTCATCGTCTCCGCCGCCAACACCCCGATGTCGAACCTCGGCGTCTCGATGCGTGCCGGGATCGACGCGCTCGCCCGCCGCGACGCCGACCCGTCGAGCCCCTTCCACGGCAAGGTCGACCTGACCCGCATCGGCGCCTCCGGGCACTCACAGGGCGGCGCGGCGGCCATCGTCGTCGGCGCCGACGCCCGGGTGGACACCGTCCTGCCCATCCAGCCCGGCCCGCTGGCCGACATCGACGGCGTGCACGGGCCCGCCTTCCTCATGGCCGGCCAGAACGACTCCATCGTCTGGCCCTGGCTGGTCAGGTCCTTCTACGACGACGCGGACCACATCCCGGCGATCTACGGCGAGGTGCGCGGCGCCGACCACTTCACCGTCGTCGGCGACCCCGGGCCGTTCGCCGCGCCCACCACCGCCTGGTGGCGCTTCCAGCTCATGGACGACCCCGAGGCGCGGGCCCTGTTCCACGGCCCGGACTGCGGCATCTGCCTGGACCGCGACACCTGGTCGGACGTGCGCCGCAACGCGCTCGTGCCGCGGTGACCGAAGAGCCCTCCGGCCGTGGTCACGTCGGCGCCCCGACGTGCGAGGAGACCAGCCGGAGCGGCGTCTTGGCAGAATGAGCGCGTGACTGACGACCGATCGGCGGCTCTGGCGACCCAGCGCCGGATCGCCGCCTCCGACATCCGGCTGCCCGAGCACATCCTGCTCCGGGGCACCTCCGGCCGGATCCTGCGCGAGGCGCTGCAGCTCTTCGCCGAGCGGGGCTTCTACGGCACCTCCATCCGCGACCTCGCGGTGGCCTGCGAGATCCGCTCGGCGACGCTCTACTCGCACTACCCGACCAAGGAGAACGTCCTGGCGGAGCTGGTGCGCATCGGTCACGAGGAGCACCACCGGCGGCTGACCGAGGCGGCCGCGGCGGGCCCGGCGGATCCCGCGTCGCGCCTGCGCCGGGTGGTGCGCGCCCACGTCCTGGCGCACGCGGAGTTCCCCATGCTGGCCGTCGTGGCCGACAACGAGCTGCACGCCCTGTCTCCCGAGCTGGCCGGCCCCGCGCTCATGCTGCGCGCGGCCGGCCGGCAACTGCTCATCGACATCATCGACGAGGGCATCGCCGCGGGCGTCTTCGCCGTGCCCGACGCCTTTCTCGCGGTGACCGCGATCAGCGGGATGGGAATGCGCGTGGCGAACTGGTACGACTCCGCCCTGCCGTACGAACCGGACGAAGTTGCGGACACCTACGCGGACTTCGCGTTGCGCATCACCGGGGAGAGCTCCTGACGGCGAACGGCGCCGGGCCTACTTGAGGCTGCCCGCCGTGATGCCGCTCACCACCTGACGGTTGAACACCACGTAGACCGCGATCATCGGCAGGGTGATGATCGACAGGGCCGAGAACAGCAGGCCGTAGTCGGTCACGTAGCGGCTGGAGAAGGCCAGCAGGCCGGTCGGGATCGTCTTGAGCGAGTCGTCCTGGATGTAGAGCAGGGCCAGCAGGAACTCGTTCCAGCAGGACAGCGCCGAGAACACGGCCACGGTCGCCAGCCCCGGCCGCAGCAGCGGCAGCGCGATCAGCAGGTAGACCCGCAGGTCGGAGGCGCCGTCGATGTGCGCGGCCTCGAACAGCTCCCGTGGCAGCGCGTCCAGGTAGACCTTGATCAGGTACGTGGCCAGTGGCAGCCCCATGGCCGTGTACGGGATGATCAGCGCCCACCGGGTGTCGCTCAGCGCCAGCTCGGTGAACATCGTGCTCTGGGCGATGAAGTACGACTGCAGCGGCAGCAGCAGCCCGAGCGCCAGCAGGCCCATGAGCAGCCCGCGCCCGCGGAAGTCGAAGCGGCTGAACGCGAACGCCGCCGACGACAGCGCCAGGATCAGCAACACCGACACCGAGGTCACGATCACGCTGTTGAGCGCGTACCCGCCGATGCCGCCGACCACCCACGCCTCGGCCCAGCGGCCGAAGTCCAGCGCCGCGGGCAGGGCGAACGGGTCGGCGAAGATCTGCGCGTTGGACTTGAAGCTGGAGGCCACCATCCACAGCAGCGGCAGGAAGAACGCCGCCGACACCACGGCCAGCAGCACGGTCGAGAGCCTTCTCATCGGGCCGACCTCCTGCGCAGGCGCATGAAGGCCAGCCCGATGAGCACGACGGCCGCGGTCATCAGCACCGCCATGGCCGAGCCGTAGCCGACCTCGCCGTCGCGGAAGACCACCCGGGTCAGGTAGGTGGTGGGGATCTCCGTCGCGTTGTACGGCCCGCCGCCCGTCATGACGTAGAACAGGTCGAACGTCTGGAAGCCGCCCGTGACGCAGAGCAGCAGGCAGACCTCGACCGCGTCCCTGATCATCGGCACCTTGATCCGGCGGAAGATGGCCGGCTCACCGGCGCCGTCGAGGCGGGCGGCCTCGACCACGTCCGACGGGATCTGGGCGAAGGCGGCGTAGAAGATCGCCATGTAGAACCCGGCGTACACCCACCCGGAGACGACGCAGACGGCCAGGAGCGCCGTGCTCTCGTCGCCCAGCCAGACCTCGCCCGGCACGCCGACGAGCCCCAGCAGCGCGTTGACCAGGCCGAAGTCGGCGTTGTAGACGAACGCCCAGAGCACGGCCACGACCACCAGGACCACCATGTCCGTGCGCCGGTAGTAGTGGGCCATCCGCGTGAGCAGGTCGATCGATAGTCGCGTCGGATGTCCAAAGGTCGCCGGATGTCCTCTCCGTGCACGATCGTCTCGCCCAGCATCGCCATGACCGGCAAGGGTGGCTTGGTCGTGCTGGTGATGATGCGGCGGAACCTGGCAAGCGTCTCGGCCGGGGTCGCGCCCAGTTGTTCGGCCAGCCGCATGCGTACGGTTTCACCGACGCGCTCGACACCGGTTGTGAGGCGCAGCGGGGTAGGTGTTCGACCGGGACAAGCTCCACGATGCACAGTGGTGCTGTGATTCTTGGCCGGGGTCGCGTGTCATGGTGATGAAGAGGTTCGCGGCGGGATTCGCGTTGCTGTTGTTCGACCTGCGTTCAGCAACTCGGCAGCGTGTCGATCAAGGAGGACGAGAAGGTCGTCGTCTTCTACTCCTGCACCAACCGCGACGCCGCCGTCTTCGCCGACCCCGACGTCTCCGACATCGGCCGCGAACCCAACCCGCACACCAGCTTCGGCGGCGGTGCGCACTTCTGCCTCGGCAACCATCTCGCCAAGCTGCAACTGCGCGTCCTGTTCGAACTACTCGCCCGCCGCTTCTCCCGCCTCCGCCAGATCGGCGAGGCCCGGCGGCTGTGCTCGAACTTCAGCAACGGAATAAGGAGTTGCCCGTCCGCCTAGGGTGACCTTGTGCACGTCATCGACATCTCGCCCGACCAGCGCCTGCTCGATCTGCAGCGCGCCGCCTACGCCGTCGAGGCCGCGCTCATCGGCGACGACCGTATCCCGCCGCTGCACGAGCCCCTTTCCGACCTACTCGCAGCGCCCCTCACCTGGGTCGGCGCCTTCGACGGGGACGTCCTGCTGGGGGCCATCGCCTGGGAGGCCGCCGCGACCATGCTGGATATCAACCGGCTCGTGGTCTCGCCCTCGGCCTTCCGCCGCGGCATCGGACGGCTGCTCGTCGCCACCGCCCTCGACCGTGCCGCCGGCCGTACCGTCCTGGTCTCCACCGGCCGCGACAACACCCCCGCCCGCCGCCTCTACGAGGGATACGGCTTCGCCTGGCTGAACGACATCGAGGTCATCCCCGGCCTCTGGATTACCAACTACCACCTCACCCCCTGAACCTTTCCTCGGCTGCACGCACAGGCCAACCCGGCTCTCGATGATCCGGACCGAGCACTGGGGCGGTCAGCGGGCGGTAGCGTTCGACGGCGAGAGGGCGTCTGGCCCGAGGGTCCTGGCCATCAGCCAAACGCTCGGCATGCGGGCGGCCGCCGGCATGGACGAGTTCGAGGTAGCGGGCGTTATCGGGTTCGACGACCATCCCCAGCTACCTCGGCGACTTTGCCGACCTGTGCGACGAACTCGGTGCCTGACGCGTAGCCGTGACCCCTGATGAAGGGCGGCGGAGGCGATGAGCAGGCGGAGGGCCGCCCGCCAGGCGAGCCCAGCCCCGGCATCCCCGAGGAGGCGAAGGGCGGGAACCAGGCCGCGCCGGCCCTGGCCATGCGCACCGGCGATCATGCCTTGAGCGACAGCACGATCTTTCCCGTGGTACGGCCGGCATCGCTGAGCTCGTGAGCCTCGGCCGCCCGCTCCAGCGGGAACACCCGGTCGATCTCGGGACGCAGCAGCCCCGCCTCCACCAGCTCGGCGACCTGCCGCAACCCCGCCTGGTCGGCCTCCACGATCATGAAGACGGCCCGCCGGCCCACGGCGGCGGCCTCCTCGGCCAGGTACGCCTCGGCCGGTGAGGCGAGCGAGACCAGGATGCCGCCCGGACGCAGGATCTTCAGCGACCGCGGCCCGTAGGCGCCGCCGATCGTGTCGATCACGACGTCCACCGGCTCCACGACCGCCTCGAAGTCGGTCTCGGTGTAGTCGATCAGCTCGTCCGCGCCGAGCCCACGCAGGAACTCGTGCTTGGCCGTACGGGCGGTTCCGATCACATGGGCGCCGCGCGCCTTGGCGATCTGGACGGCCAGGTGCCCGACCCCGCCCGCCGCCGCGTGCACCAGTACCCGCTGCCCCGGGCCCACCTCGGCGACGTCCACCAGGGCCTGCCAGGCGGTGAGCGCGGCCAGCGGCAGCGCTGCAGCCTGCACGTGGGTCAACGTCCCGGGCTTGCGGACCAGGTGCCGGGCCGGGGAGGTCACATACTCGGCATACGTGCCCGCCGGAATCGGGTGGCGCGGCATGCCGAACACCTCGTCGCCGGGGGCGAGCGTGGCGACCCCCGGACCGACCGCCTCGACCACGCCGGACAGGTCCCAGCCGAGCGGCACCACCGCGCCGGCCAGCCCGCCGGAACCCCGGTGCCAGGAGTCGGTCGGGTTGACACCCGCCGCGTGCACCCGCACCAGCACCTCGGCCGGGCCGGGCTCCGGCCGCTCCGCCTCGATCACCTTCAACACCTCAGGGCCGCCGAAACCGTCCTGGCCGATCGCGCGCATCGTCATCTCCTGCTGTCTTTCGCCTGCCGCGCCCTGATGGCCCGGCAAGGACAAGACTCGCGCACCAGGCCACGGCGGAGCGAGTGGCAAGAATGCCATCATGTGAAAGAATCTTGCCATGCATCGCGTCCGCGTCCTGGCCCTTGACGGGGTCTATCCCTTCGAGCTCAGCATCCCGGTGCGGGTCTTCGGCACTGCCGCCGGTCGCGCGGGCGAGCCGCTCTACGACGTCACCACCTGCAGCTTGGACGGCGGGCCGGTTGCCACGAGCGCCGACTTCGCCATCACGGTGGCGCACGGCAGCGAGGCGCTCCGGACGGCCGACACCCTGGTCATCCCGCCGTTCGCCTGCGGCCCCGAGGCGGAGCGCGACTGGCTGCCCGACGCGCTGCGCCACGCCCTGGCTCTGGTGCCGGCCAGTGCGCGCATCGTCTCGATCTGCACGGCCTCCTACGTGCTCGCCGCCGCCGGCCTGCTCGACGACCGGCCCGCCACCACGCACTGGAACGAAGCCGAGCACTTCCAGCGTGCCTTCCCCCGGGTCCAGGTGGACGCGAACGTCCTGTTCGTCGACGAGGGGCGGATCCTCACCGCAGCGGGCGTCGCCGCCGGCATCGACCTCTGCCTGCACCTGGTACGCCGCGACCACGGTAGCGACGTCGCCAACCGGGTGGCCCGCCTCTGCGTGGTGCCCCCGTGGCGGGAGGGCGGCCAGGCCCAGTACATCGAGCGCCCCGTGCCCGAGCCCGCCGCCGCCACCACCTCCGCCACCCGCGCCTGGGCCCTGCAGGAACTGCACCGGCCGCTCACCCTGGCCGAGCTGGCGGCCAACGCCGGAATGAGCGTCCGCACCTTCTGCCGACGCTTTCGCGAGGAGACCGGCCTGCCACCCGGCCAGTGGCTCACCCGCCAGCGGGTCGAGCAAGCGCGCCGCCTCCTGGAGGCCACCGACCTGCCGGTCGACCGGGTCGCCGCCCTCGCCGGCTTCGGCACCGCCGCCTCCCTGCGCCAGCACCTCGCCACCACCATCGGCGTCCCACCCTCGGCCTACCGCCAGTCCTTCCGCACCGCGGCCAGTGCCGTCGACCGGGCGACGTGAGGGCCCGATCGGCCCAGTCCGGCTTCGGCCGGGTGACCTGACGCTTCAGCACTGCCACCTCGTGCCGGAGGACCATGATCTCGACGTCCTCGGACGCCTGATCACGCCCAGCAAGACCGGCCATGCAGCGGGCCGTGGTGGGGAGGTGGGGAGTTACTGCTGCTGAGGTAGGACCCGCCGCCGTAGCAAGTCGCGGCGTGCGCGGTGGTGGACCGACCAGCACCCCCGCGAGCGAGGAGCAAGGAGCAGGGCAGCAGGGAGCCGTAGCCGAGCCAGGTGGACGAGGAGGGGGTCAGTTCTCACAAACCGTAGGGCACGCAGACCACCCCACCCCGTACAGCGCCCGGCCAAGGCCGGTCAGCCTGCCGCCGGGCTCTGCTCGCCGTCCTGGCGAACCGTCCCGAGAGGGATGCAGTTGTCCGGGGTGCCGGTACGTACCCCCTCGCACAGCTGAGCCCGCGACAGATCGGCCTTCTCCGGTACCAGTTGCCAGGCACGAGTCCAGTACGGAGTGTCCGCCGCCAGATCGCCGAACTGCTTCGAAACGCCGGTGCCGTACTCGGGGGAGTGCATTTCCTCTTCGGTGAAGTAGTTGGTCCCGTTGTCCATGCCGCCACAGCTGACCTGGCTGTTGGCGTCCTGGGCGGCCTTGCATCCGTCGTACCGGACCACCCAGTACGCCTGTGGGTGCGGGGCCTTCAGGGGGCGTCCCGGAGTGCTGGTGACCTTCAACACGAGCTGGATGTATGTCAGGCCCCGCGGCGCCGGGGACTGCGGAGCGTCGGGACTGAGCTGGGCGTCCACGATCTGAACCGAGTGCGGATAGGGCCCCTTCTTCACAGACAACACCGGACCGCGTCCCTCGAACGAGGCGCCCGACGGAGAGGGCGACGGACTCACCGGGGCAGACGTCCTGGGCGTGACCGCCAGGTCCGGGGCAGACCGGTCCGGTTGCACCCACCCTCCGCACGCGGCCAGAAGACCACTGCAGACCAGGGCAAAACCGCCTCGCGCCCACCGGACCAGACGTATGCGTCCACCGTTCCCCATAGATCCTCCTGTTGCTTGCCATGGGGTCGGGCTCCCAGCCACCCCCTTCTGATCTTGGGCACACAGTAGCGAAGGCGGTTGGTCGGACTTACTGCGAAGTTCCCGAAAGCGGCCGAACATCCCTGCCTGCCGACCTGGGAGACGATGATCTCAGGGATGTTGTCACGCCGAAACCGCTGTACGCGCGTCCGCAGCGGACGCCGAAGAAGAGCGGCAGATCCGCAAACTGCTTGGCTGCCATCCTTGGCATCGGCAACGTCGACAACTTCCATGTCCAGCTGTCCCAGTGGTCCATCAACGAGATCGGACCAGCCCTCTACGGCTCAGCCCTGTACGGCCCCATGCCCACGAGCACGTAAACCTTCGTCGGCCCGCTCGGCGTCCTGGGGCTACGGCTGACCACCGCTCAGCTGATCAGCGGGTACGTCGGTGAGGCGGCTGGAGCTGGATACGGGTGATGCCGGGAGAGCCGCTATGCCCCCGTGGCCCCATCGATGCGCTCTCGGATCAGGTCGGCGTGCCCGGTGTGCTGCGCGTACTCCTCCAGGAGGTGGATGTAGATCCAGCGGAGGCTGACCTTGCCGGTCGGCGCCCGGGGGTCGTCGGCCAGCTCCTCCAGGTCGATGTCCGCAACCGCGGCATCGCAGGCAGCCGTCTCCGCGAGGAAGGCGGCGTAGTCGGCCTCGGCGTCGGCGTCGGCCACCAGGTCGAAGTCGCCGTCTTCGTACTCCTCCGTGATGTACAGCTCGGGCAGGTTCTCGTGCAGGAACTTCTCCCGGAACCACCAGCGCTCGACTTCCGTCATGTGCCGCAGGAGACCGAGCAGCGTCAGGTTGGACGGCTCCGCGGCGGCGGTCTTCAATTGCTCGGAGGTGAGGCCGGAGCATTTGCGCAGCAGGAACAGCCGGCGGAGCTTCAACCAGTCATCCAGCATCTCGCGTTCGCCACAGGCCATGTCCGTCCGAGGTCCCCGCTCTACGTCGGGTGCTGTCCACGTCATGTCACCATCATGACGACCTGCGCAACCGCTTTCGCCGGGTACGCACGTATTCTGCCCGCCGCTGGGCGCATCGCTCGAAGATGAGGCTCGACCAGGGCATCCCTGTCCCACCACGCCCCTCGCAGCCACCGCCCTCGCGTTCAGCCTCGCATGCCTTGCCGCCTCGCCCGCCGCCGCCCCGGACACCGACTACGAGTGCGCAGAACTGGTGGGCTCGTGCGGCTGTCGCGTCATCGTCGTCCTTTCCTGGCCGGCAGGTCACGTCTCATCCTGTCCGAACCGGTCGGGGCGAGGCTTGACCATCGGTGCGCGACTGCTCTCCGTATGCTGTACGGTACGTTGTACGACTTGAGGAGGAGCAGCATGTACCAGCCGAGCACCCAGGAACTGAAGAACATCGACGACTGGTTCGCCGCCTACGACGCGCTGGCCGAGGAGGGCGCGATCGAGCGGCTCGCCGACCTGGCGGTCTTCCCGATGAACGTGGCCACCGACGTGCCCGACGGCCACGCGAGCGTCGCCCAGTGGACGCGGGCCGAGTACGTCGAGGGCATGAAGCAGGCCATGGGCGGCGGCACCGCCGGGCTCGACCTGCGCTCGACGCGCACGCCGCGCTTCGTCAGCCGGAACCTGGTGGTCGTGGAGACCGAGGCGACGATGACGATCGAGGGCGAGGAGCACCGCATGCACTACGCCGACCTGCTGGTGCGCACCGAGGACGGGTGGGCGTTCCAGACCATGGTCCAGGGCGGCTGGGGGCACGGCTGGCCGTCCGCCAGGCGCGGCTGACCCTGTCGTCCCCGGTCAGGGCGCACCTGACCGGGCGCTACCGGACGCCGTCGCGGGTCATCCTCGCGGCGGCGTCGCGGAGCACCCGGGGAGCCAGCCGGCGATGGATCGCCGACAGGGGCGGCCACACGACGCGCCCGAGGCGCCGGTCATAGCGCAGGAGGGTGGTCAGCGCCGTCCGCCGCCCGGACGACGAGGTTGGCGGTCAGTTGGGGTCGGGGCGGTGGGAGGGCCACCGGCGGCGTGGGGCAGGGGAGTCGTCGTAGCGCAGGCGGGCGGTCAGGATGCGCTGAGCGGTCAGCCGGACCTGGCGTTCCTCCTGCGGGTCACGGCCGCCGCCGCTGCCCGAGAGAGCTGGCTCGCGGTGGCGGGCGGCGCGCTGCGCGGCGCGGATCTTCTCGCCGCGGTCCTCCCGCGGTGGCGTGTAAGGCATGCGCAGATACGGGCAGCGCCGCCGCGCTGATGGCCCACGCCGGCGTCCACTCCTACCTCACGGTCCCGCTCATCGCCCATGGTGAGGTGATCGGCGCCTTGGACATGGCTCGAACCCGCAATCAGGTGCCGTTTGACCATGACGACCTGCTTCTGGCAGGCGAGCTGGCCAGCGGCATCGCCGCCGCCGCTGCCATGGGCCAGCTGCGGATAGCCACCCGCACCCTGGCCGCGCTGGACCCTTCCAAGGTGCTCGACTACCTCGACGCCATCGCCACCGACCTGGAGCTGCCCTTCGCCACCTGCGTCTACGTCGTCTACGACCCCGAACGTGACCAGTGCACCATCTCCACGGCCGGGCACCTGCCACCGGTGCTCATCGCGACCGGTGGCCCGCCCACGCTCATCGAGGTCTCCCCCAGGCGCGCCGCTGGGGGTCGGCGGTGCCGCCTTCACCACCATCACCTTCCCGGCCGCCCAGGGCAGCCGGCTGGTTCTGTACACCGACGGCCTGGTCGAGACCCGCGACGACCCCATCGACGAGCGCCTACAGGCCCTGTGCCAGCTGCTGGACGGTCCCCGGCGCTCGAGGGAGGACACCTGCGAGGACCTTCTGCGCGCGCTGCGTCAACCCGACGACCCCGACGACGTCCTCCTGCTCATCGCCGACCTGAAACCAGGCGAAGCGCCACTCCTTCACGCCTTCGAGCCGAACATGTAGTCAGAGGTGAGTTCTGCGGGTCTTCGATGTGACGTGGGCCGGGTAGCCAGTAGGGGAGAGCGGCGGTTGTGCCAGGGCGGCCGGTCAGGGGCGTTCGGAGGAGACGGCCAGTAGCGCAGCGTCCAGAGCCCGCCGCTGGGGGCGGTGGCCTGCTCACTAGCGCGGATTCTCGTTCCGATGCTGGTCAACCCCCCGTTTCACTCGTGCACCGGTGGGGAGGCAGTAGCCATGACCGAGGTGACCGGAAACGTTTTCTGCTCGGCGGAACTGATGTCAACTGGGTCCTCCTGCGGGAGGGAGACGATCTGACACTCATCGACGGCGGATGGCCGGGCGATGTCGCCGCGGTGGAGGATTTCATCCGCTCGATCGGCCGCAGGCCCGAAGACGTACGAGCGATCCTGCTGACGCACGCGCACATCGACCACCTGGGGGCGGTCTGTTCGGATGCGCCAGCCGTCGGTCAACCAAGTCGCTGAGCCCACCGATACCAGCCAGCCCGCCGGGTCCCAGCAACCCGCCCTGCTGCGCCGCGGCGGCACCGTCACCTCCCGCCGCGACGGCAAGGAAGTACTGTATCGGGGCGACCGCAACGGCGTCGCCCGCATCCCCGAGGTCGAGGGCGGGCGGGCCCGGCTGGCCTGTGCCGGGCTCGGGGGCGCCGATGAGGAACTGCTTGGCGACGTTGAAGGGCAGCCACCGGTAGATCCCCGCCCCCCACGCCGGGGACCGCCTGCACGAGCGACTCGGCGACCATGGCGTACCCCAGCAGCAGCGTCAGGGCGGCGGCGGTGTGCCTGACCATCGCCCCGACCTCGACCGCGATGACGCCGGCGATCGCGTAGTAGCCGGCGGCGCCCACCACGGGGTGTTATCAGTGGCGCGGCCACCGGCCGGCGCGGGCCCGGTTCGACCGGGATTTGGGCCGAACCGGCGGGCGCAGGGAGACGGTCAGGCGCCGGCGTGGTGGCCGCCGCCGTCCTGGCCCTGATCGTCATCCGGAACGGCAAGACGCCGCAGCAGGACGCCACCGACCAGGAAACCGCGCTCACCCACTGATGGGAGAGCTCACATGAACACGGCGCGCAGACAGCGCTCCGCCTGGACGCGGAGGGCATCGGCGAGGGCGGGCGGGCCGTCGACCAGCGTGAACCCGGTGTCCAGCGAGGTGATCATCCACACCAGGTCGGACGGGGTCTCCGCGCCGACGCGCAGCAGGCAGCTCAGATCGTCCACCGCCTCGACGACTCCCATGCCCGGCCAGATCCGCTCCGCCACGGCCGCCGCGGACTCGTGCAGGAGAACGGTGGCCTGGCACGGCCAGGTCCGCGACGACAACTGGTGCGCCAGGTAGGTCGCGACGTCGCCCTCCGGCGGCTCTCTGGGCGGGAAACGCCGGCCGGTGGGGGTGCGGGGCGTCAGCCGGTCCACCCGGAAGGTCCGCCAGTCGTCGCGGTCGAGGTCCCACGCGACCAGGTACCAGTGGCGGCCGAAGCTGACCAGGCTGTGCGGCTCGACCTGCCGGATGCTCTCACCACCGCGAGGGCTGGTGTAGTCGAAGCGCAGGCGTTCACGGCGACGGCAGGTCTCGGCGATGGCCATCAGCGTGTCCGGGCTCACCGTGGGCCCGGTGCCGCCGACCCGCACGGTCGCCACGTTGAGTGCGTTCACCCGGTGCCGCAACCGCGACGGCAGCACCTGCTCCAGCTTGGACAGCGCCCGCAGCGAGGTCTCCTCGATCCCTGCGACCGAGCCGCCCGCCGCCGTACGCAGCCCGACGGCCACGGCGACCGCCTCGTCGTCGTCCAGCAGCAGCGGCGGCAGCGACGCACCGGCCCCCAACTGGTACCCGGCGGCGCCCTGTGTGGCGTGCACCGGGTAGCCCAACTCGCGCAGCCGCTCCACGTCGCGGCGAACCGTGCGCGTGGCGACTCCTAGCCGTTCGGCGAGGTCGGCGCCGGACCAGTGGCGATGGGTCTGCAGGAGCGACAGCAGCCGTAGCAGCCGCGCGGAGGTGTCCGCCATGCCTTCCAGATTGCCACGCTCTTAGGACCGAATCTGTCCTAAGAGCGTTCTAACGTCATGGACATGACAATCCCACAGGGCATTCACCCCTACCGAATCGACATCCCGCAGGCCCAGCTCGACGACCTGCGCGCGCGGCTGGCCGGCACTCGCTGGCCGGACGAACTGCCCGGCGTCGGCTGGAGCCGCGGCGTTCCGGTGGGCTACCTGCGTGGGCTCGCCGAATACTGGCGCACCGCCTACGACTGGCGGGCCCACGAGGCTGCGCTCAACGAGCACCCCCAATTCGTCAGTCACCATGACGGGCAGAACGTGCACTTCATGCACCTGCGCTCGCCCGAGCCCGACGCCGTGCCGCTGTTGCTGCTGCACGGCTGGCCGGGCGGGATCGTGGACTTCCTCGACGTGATCGGCCCGCTCACCAAGGCCGGCTTCCACCTGGTGATCCCGTCGCTGCCCGGCTTCGGCTTCTCCACCCCGCTGGCCGGGCCGGGCATGAGCGCCGCACGCATGGCCGGGCTGCTCATCGAGCTGATGGCCCGCCTCGGGTACGACAGGTACGGTGTGCAGGGCTACGACACCGGATCCTGGGTCGCCCCCGAGATCGGCAGGCAGGACCCCGACCACGTCATCGGCATCCATCTCAACGCCATGATCACCTTCCCGGTGGGCGCCGAAGGCGAGATGGACGGTCTCACCGAGATCGAGCAGCGCCGCTGGCAGGCGATGCAGAGCTTCAACGACGGCTACCTGCAGTGCAACTCCAAGCGCCCTCAGACCGTGGCGTACGCGCTCAACGACTCGCCGGTCGGCCAGCTCGCCTGGATCGTGGAGAAGTTCAAGGAGCTCACCCACCCCGTGGACGGGCTCCCTGAGGACAGCGTCGACCGGGATCGCATGCTCACCGACGTCTCGATCTACTGGTTCACTGGCACGGCCGGATCGGCGGCGCAGATCTACTACGAGGAGATCACCGCGAACGCCTGGAACCAAGCCGCGGACTCGGGCGAGAACACGGGGCAGGACACGGGGGAGGACACGGGGGACTGGGCCGAAGGCACAAGTGCCTGGAGCGAGGGCGCGGGCGACTGGGCGGCGGCCCTGCGCGGGACCACCCCCACCGGCGTGCTGGTCTCCGCTCACGACGTGACCATCCGCAAATGGGCCGAACGCGACCACAACATCGTCCACTGGACCGAGCTGGACGAGGGCGGCCACTTCCTCACGATGGAAGCCCCCGAGTTGCTGGTCGCCGACATGCTCGCCTTCTTCGCCAAGCTGCGCTGAACCAGGTCGACCGGCGCGGTCTCCGGTGAACGTTCGGGAGTGAGGGCTCAGCCGTGTTCGACGTGCCGGCTGTGGTCGGTGACCTGGGGCGCCGGCGGTTCTCGTATCGAGGCTGGTAACCCTACGCTTGTGCTTCACCGTATCCGAATGCTGCTCCTTGCCCCGGCGAGCTACTTCTGAGCAGGTATTTTGCCGTTAATCGACGCCCGTTTCGCTGGTAACAGTGCTGTATTTGAAGCGCGATGTACTCTCCCGATCACCCCTGCCGGTAAGTACAAGGGTCGGCACCCTATGGTGGCCAGCGTCTACCGCGCCCTGGCCGAGGCGGAACCGTTGCCGACCACCGATACAGCCGCGGGCGCCGAGAGCGGCCATCAGCAGGTGCCGCACGGCGGGCGGAAAAGCAGCCGGCCGGTGCGGGACTGGCCACCACCAGTGATATCACCTAGAGTCACGGAGTGACTTCATCAAGCAACAATGTGGGTAAGGGGGATCCGCGGCACCGACCCGCCGGCCGCGGGCCCCGCAACGACGACCGCAAGACCGCCCATGGTCTGGCGGCCCTGGCGTTCGCAGCCGCAGCAGCCATCCCCGCAGCAGCCATCCCCGCCGCTGCCCCTGCGGCGGCTGCGGCCGCCGACCGCCCAGATGCCCTCCACCGCGTCCTGGCCGCCACCTGCGACCCCGGCAGCGGCTCACAGACCTTCTACTCCTCCGACAAGTCGTCCAAGGGCAACGTGCACATGTGCGCCAGCGTGCTCAAGCGCGCCAACGGCACCCACGCCATCCAGGCCACCTTCAGCGGCGACTTCTTCTACTACTGGGGCCTCGCCTGGTACGAAGAGAACAAGTGCGTCTTCGGCTGCCACTTGACGGGTCACTTCTGGCTGAACAAGCCCACCGGCGCCCCCGTTCCCGGCGAGATCAGCGCCACGCTCAAAGGCCGCCATGCCACCGCCACCCACACCTTCGAAGGCCTGACCAGCGGCCGCTACAAGGTCACCGCCGGCGTCACCAAGGAAGGCGGCTACTGGCGCAACGAGGGCCACGTCGACAGCTCTCGCATCTCGATGAAGACCCTGAACGTCACCGTCAACATCCCCTGAACCAACACTCCGCGCAAACCGGCCGCCACCCGGCCGTGGCGATCCTGGACGAACAACCCGTACACCGCCCGCCAGGAACCGAAGCACTCCGGCACGTCCCGCCACGGCGTACCCACCCGCAACCGCCAGCGGATCCCATCGATGGGCTGCCGTTTACTCCACTGAGACGGTCCACCTGGGCACCAGGCAGCAGGCGTGGTGCACTACCGCTGATTCCTGCGGACTCCTCCTCGATCCCCATCGTGGTGGGCGCCGTTCATCAGAGAACCGTGGGTGTCGACTTCCATCAGCGATGCGAGCGAAAGGAAGCCGGCACCAATGGCTCACCACTTCACGAGCTGGCCGTCCCGACACACGTAGATCTGGCCGTCGACGGTGCCGAACTGGCCCTCTTTCCAGCGGCTGCTCCATCCGGACCAGCCCTGGGGGTGTACGCCGCAGTCGACACTGGTCGCCGTTGCTGACGCCGTCTGGGTGGTGGCGGTCGTGCTGGGCGCCAGCAGGGCGGCTGCTGCGCTGGCTCCCACGATCAGAGCGTAAAGTCCGGTGGTTTTGTGCATGTTTGCTTCACCTTTCGGATATCACCTATAGCGATTTGTCTGTCACGCTTTGTGTTCATCGAAGCTGAGCCAGATCCGAGCCGTCGACGCCGCAGTCAACACCGATCGGCTCAATGACGGCACCCGCTGAATTGATGACCCGCAAGGCGGCCCGGGGCGTCGGAAGATCAACGCCCCGGAACGCCATCGACCGTAACCTTGTGAAGGCTCCAGGCGGCGTAGCGTGATGTCAACGACGCCCTGGCTCGTGATGGAGAATGCTGCCCCTCGAGACGGCGGCCGCACGTTCAGGGGGCTGCGGTTCTGCTCAGGTCACCTCACCCAGTGCGCCGCGATTGTGGTGCGTCCGTCTCCGTTGCTGATGATGGCGGCCGAGCCGGCCTGCCCGATGCGGTAGGCGTGGAGGGTCGGGACATCCCCGACGGCGAAGTTGTGCAGGAAGGTCTGCCCGATCGTGTCCTGGACCACTGCGTCGGAGTTCTCGATGCCGCTCAGGGCCTCGGTGCCGGCGAGGAGTTGTCCGTTCTTGAACAGGGCTGTGGTGACCCACAGTTGCGCGGTCGTGGGCACGCTGATCGAGGGGCGGACGTGGTAGGAGACCGACCACAAGCCCGCATGTGGGCCCAGACCAGCCCGCTCAGCTTCCACCACGCCTTGACCGGCCAAGACCGCGCCTGCGAGCAGATCACCGACGTTCCTCCGCTCACCATCCCACCGTCGGCGATCCTCTCGATCGGGTGTCGCAGGATCGAACACCCCTATGGCGTCACAATATGTAGTAATGCCACTACTATGTGTGATGGACAGTGATTCCTCACCACCGCTCACCCCGGCGCCCGCACCACGCGGGCCCTGACCGCGTCCACGGTGTGCCGCAGTGTGCAGACCACTTCGCGCATCCGCGCAGACGACTTCGGAAACCGACACCCGATCACCACAGGCGCGGGCAAGCGTGGCGCCTACCCCTCCATCAAGATGCTGACCGCCGTGGCCGCCGACTTCAAGGACCGCCGCCGGGCGACCGCGACGTAAGCCGACGTGGCGGAGGACGGCGCGCCCGGCTCGCGGCTGGCCCAAACCCAGGCCGACCACGACCGCCACCGCTGGAACGTCGTTGCTCCCACCGGCGAGGTCGCCGGTACGGTGACCTCGCCGGTCGGCGCGACCAGGCGTGGGAGGCGACCGCCGGCGACCCGATGAAGCGGCACCACCTGGTCCCGGCCGAGCCGGTCGGCGACAAGCCGGGCCGCAGCAGCGCTGAGCGGTGCCGGCGGACCCGGAACGCGGCCGCGCTGCCGGTCGCGCGACGGCATGGCCGGCCTGACCAGCCGGGCCGCTACATCGGTCTCGGCAGTGATCGCGGAAATCCAACGGATATGTCCTGGCCTGCCCTGACCTGCCCAGATGTGAGGGCGCCGCAGAAGGCGGTCTGCTCCCGAACATGCCCCCGCCCGCCGAGGACGCCAGCAAGGGGCCAGTGGCCCCTTGCGAAGCGGGACCGGATCCCGACTTCCGGAGCACGCGGACCGCTACCGCTCCTAGCTAGGTTCTGAGACGATCAGCAGGTGCTGATGACGCCTCGCCTCGGCACGGACCGGGACAACCTTCCGCAGGCGCTCCTCCACGTCCATGCCGAGGTGGTCAACGCCCGGGGGACGTCCGGTAACTTGATCGAAACCACCTGGGCCTACGCGAAATGGGCGGACAACGCCGTCTATGCCCCTGCGGAGCAGCATCGGCGCATCTGACCTCGACCGGCTTGTCCTTACCCGCCGTTACTGGATGATCCAGCCGCTCACCACGGACCAGCTCGCGGAAGGCATGCAGCCGGTCGTCAACACCGAGCCCGAGCTTGCTGAGCGGGCCGACGCTCTGCAGGCCGCGATCGACGCACTGCGGCATCAGATCACCCGCTGGTCGCGCGCAAGTATGTTCGCCGTCGCGGACACGGCGGCCAGAGCAGAACCCGAGCCGCACAGGCCGCCCGCCAAAGACTGTGCCGCATCCCGCCGAACTCTGGCCCGCGCAGGTCGGCGACCAGGTGCCCCCATGCCGTCCACGAACGCTGAGTACGTATGTGAGATGTGCGGCCACCCTGGCACGCCGCTCCGTCTACCGGTCCATGCCTGCCCTCGTCATCGAATCGTCGTCAAGATCGCTTTTGTAGCGCCAAAATCCGGCCCGATCCTCCCCGGAGGCCGGCCTGACCGCGCCCAGAAACACCGCGATGATCCGGTCAGCCCGGATGGGGTGGGCAGAGGTCCAGGAGTGGCATGGCCGCTCCTGGACCTCTCAGGCTCTCGATGGGCTAAAGGCCCTGAATGCCAGTCATGTCGATGGGCTCATACTCGCCCTTCTTGACGGCCTCGATGACCGCATCCCCAAACTCGCGGACACCTGCGGCCACGACGGGCTGTACCACCGGGTGGAGGGGGCCGGTGAGGGCCCCAATGGCGTGGCCCGCGAGCTCACCGGTTGCCGCGTAGGCGATCTTCGCGCGCCGCTCCTCCGCAGCACTCATTTTGGTCTTCTTGGTCACTGGGGAACGCTCCTCTCGGGGCCGCGCCAGGGGTCAGCGGCCCCACGACTTAGAGACTAGGTCGAGAAGAGGAAGGGTGAGTGATGTGGATCACACACCTTCGGCGATGCGGTGGTAGGCCCGTGCGGCTTCCATCTCCTGGGACGAGAGGCTGCCGTGGTACTCCAGGAACCAATCACCAGATCGAGTGCGTGTACTGGGACAGCGGCACCGCTCACCTGCTGCCCCGCCTGCTCCGGCTCCCGGACGGCAGCCCGCGCACGCGCGGCCCGCTGTTCCTGTCCGAACGCCGCCCCGTCCCCGCCCGCCGTATGGCGGCCGGTGATATCTGTCCGCACACCGGCCGCGCCCGCCTGGGATACGACCGCGCCCACGTCCTGTTGGAGAAGTACGTCGGCCTCGATCTGCACCAGCTGCGCCACAGCGCTGCCACCCACCTCGGCGAGGAAGAGGTCGCGCTGCAGCTCATCATGGACAAGAGCCGGCAGAAGAACCCCGTACCGCCATGCGCTACGTCAAACCCGGACCTGAGGCCATCGCCAAGGTCACCGAGGTCCTGGCACCCCGCCGCCGCACCCACTGATCAACTGACTGGCGGCTGGCCGGAGCCATAGGAGTTCCGGGCCTACTGGACGAACAAGCAGAGGAGAAGTAGGGCGTACAGGATCTCAATTTCGTACGCCCTACGCTTCCTTCTTCGCTTGCTTGTCCAGCCGGCGAGGTTTCCCCGCAGATCCTTAACCTGTGCAGTAAGGTACGCCGGGCCCTCCCCGGACAAGCACGCGTGTACCGCACTTTCCGCGTGGGCAGCAGAGTTGCCCTCCGCAACATTCGTCGCAGCATGCCTCCCCACTGTTGGGACAGGCAATCTGGCTCCCGCAGCAGCGCGTGCGCAACGGGGTGGCATGGTCTTTTTCGCAGCAGCCAGTCTGCGTGCACACCTGGCCTGATGGGCAGGGCCCGCCAGCGGCTGGGCAGAACTCGCTTTTCGGTATGCAGCCCTGAGAGGTGCATACCTCGTCGGGCTTGCAACGCCGAGCGGACGCTGGACAGATCTCGCTTTGCGGAATGCATCCTTCATCGGTGCATGCCTCGTCAGGCTTGCAGCATCCGAATGGCATGCAGGATGTCCCTGGGCCACAGTGCTTGACTTCACCATTGAGGCAGATCGTGTTTTCGGGCCAGAACGCGATATGAACCGCGCCGGGTTTGTTGGAGACCGGGTTATGTGGCTGGGGTGAGAGTAGCTGAGTTGATCTCTGCGCGGTAGAGGGCTTCGTATTCGGCGGGTGGAAGGTCCTGGCAGGCGCTGTGGAGTCGGCGGTTGTTGTACCAGTCGACCCATTCCATGGTGGCGAGTTCGACGTCGTCCAGGCCCTTCCACGGGCCGCGGCGGTGGATCAGTTCGGTCTTGTACAGTCCGATGGTGCTCTCGGCCAGGGCGTTGTCGTAGCTGTCCCCGCGCGAGCCGACCGAGCTGACCGCGCCGGCGTCGGCGAGCCGGTCGGTGTAGCGGATGGATAGATATTGGCAGCCGCGGTCGGAGTGGTGCACCAGCCCGTTCAGCGTGTCGGTCTGGCCGCCGCGGCGCCACAGGGCCATCTCCAGCGCGTCCAGTGGCAGGTCGGTACGCAGGTGGTCGGTCAGCCGCCAGCCGACGATCATCCGCGAGTAGACGTCGATGACGAACGCGGCGTAGACGAACCCGGCCCAGGTGTGGATGTAGGTCAGGTCGGCCACCCACAGCCGGTTCGGCGCCGGCGCGGCGAAGTCCCGCTCGACCAGGTCGGCCGGCCGCGGACACAGCGGCTCAGCGATGGTGGTGCGGCGCTTGTGATCGCCCCGGACCGCGCCGGACAGCCCTAACCTGCGCATCAACCGGGCGACCGTGCAGCGGGCCACGGCCACGCCCTGGCGGTTGAGCGCCTTCCACATCTTGCGCACCCCGTACACCTCGAAGTTGTCGTTCCACAGCCGGATGATCTCGGCCGACAGCTGCTCGTCGCGTCGCTGCCGGGCCGAGGGCGGCCGGTTGCGGGCCGCGTAGTACGTCGCCGGCGCGAGATCGAGCACCTGGCAGATCGGTTCGACACCGAATTCGTCGCGGTGGGCGTCGATGAAGGCGACTATCTGGGCGGTCGGGGGTCGAGTTCCCGGGCGAAAAAAGCGGCCGCCGACTTCAGGATCTCATTGGCCCGGCGCAGTTCACGGATCTCCCGTTCGAGCTCGGCGATCCTCTGCGCATCGGCTGTCGAGGTGCCCGGCCGCTGTCCTCCGTCGACCTCGGCCTGCCGGACCCAGCTGCGCAACGCTTCGCGGTGGACGCCGAGCTGCTGGGCGACCCGGGCGATGGCGCCTGGCGCGTTGCCGGTCTGCTCGCGGACCTCGAACACCATCCGCACCGCGCGCTCACGTACTTCCTGCGGGTACTTCCTGGGGGCTGGCATCGCGTGTGATTCTCCCTTCCGCCAGCACGATCATGCTGGCTTCAGGGCCTCCAAGAAAGTCGGTGCGGTTCAATACCATTGCAGCACTCCATCCCATGCTGGAGGCAGGCCACGTCACGACTACCGTCGGCACGCGCCGCACCGATACACGGCTCGGTGCCATGAAGGCAGCAGTATTCCTTTCCGTCAACCCAGAATGAATCGCACGGCGGAGGCGGCGGTGAGCTGCAGACATGCTGACACCGCTGCTTACATTCATAGGAAGTTTCCTCAGGTGCGCATTCTGTCATGCATTGGCTCACGCAGCCCGCAAGCAGGACGCCGCCCTCGATACCAGCGCCTCGCGCGGCTGTGTGGTATCGCCTGCTGGTCTGGTACAGCGAACTCTCCGCTGTAGCGGTCGGTACCTTCATGACGTCTCACCTCCCGGCCGTGCTAGCGGTCGTAGTAGGGAGATAGTTTGGTGGTCAGGAAGGGGAATTCTTCTTCAACATCTACTCGGACGAAGAATTTCTATGGGAGCCAGGTAGGTACAGGCCTCGAATATCAGAGTGTTGCGGCGTGCCGATCGACATACAGACCGCCAAGGTAGCCTGACACTCCTTGATCGCTACCCCTCGGACCTGACCAACGCGCAATAGGAACTGATCGAGCCCCAACTGCCCCAGCCGAACACTGGGACGCCTGGAGAAGTCTCTGCGCAGGTAGATCGCCAACGCGAGCCGGTACGTCGTCCGCTGAGGGTGCCCCTTGACGCCATCTGCCCACCGACCTGCCGCTCCGGCTACTTGCTGGCAACGGAACAGAGCCCATGCGCTACGTCAAACCCGGCCCCGAAGCCATCGCCAAGGCCACCGAGGTTCTGGCGCCCCGCCGCCGCACCCACTGATCACCCCCAGCGGCGACTGGCCGGAGCTGCAGGAATTCCTGGCCATCACGGATCACTAACAGGCGAAGAAGCCCCAGGTCGCTACCGCCAATTTCTGCACTCAGCCTCCTCGGACGCCGAGATCACGAGCTTAGGAAGATCACACCCGAGCAGCGATTACTCGAAATCCGTCAGACTGGCTTGCACAGTCTTCGTCAAAGGGTGAGCGACTCCTAGTACTGCAGCGAGGTTTTGTGATCTGTAACGTGGAGGCATGCCAGATGACTTAACCACTGCTGAACTGCAGGAGTGGGTCACAGGGCTGGATGTGCTGTTCGGCCGGGTTGCGGGCCGGTTCGGGCGAGTGGAACCGCGTCGGCAGGCGCGGGCCTACCTGCTGGGATTACTGGCCCCCATAGACCGGAAGAACAGCTGGCAGCTGGCCGAAGCGGCCGGAGACGCAGCGCCGGATCGCATGCAACGCCTGCTCAACAGCGCCCGCTGGGACCCGCGCCAAGTACGCGTCGACCTGCGTGAGTACGTGATGAACCATCTCGGCCACCATGACGGTGTGCTGATCGTGGACGAGACGGGCTTCCTGAAGAAGGGCGACAAGTCGGCTGGGGTACAGCGCCAGTACTCCGGAACCGCTGGCCGGGTGGAGAACTGCCAGGTGGGCGTTTTCCTGGCCTACGCTTCCCCGCTCGGGCGGGCGCTGATCGACGCTGAGCTGTATCTGCCCAGGTCCTGGACCGACGATCGTGACCGCTGCGCCCGGGCCGGTATCCCGGCCGACGTGCCCTTCGCCACCAAGCCGGCACTGGCACGCACGATGCTGACCCGCGTGCTTCAGGCCGGCGTGCCGGTGTCGTGGGTCACCGCAGATGAGGCTTACGGCCTGGACTTCAAGTTTCGGCGTTTCCTGGAAGAACACCGCCTCAGCTACGTGGTGGCGGTGCCCAAGAGCCAATGGGTCGGCACCGACTGGGGCGGGGATCGTGCCGACACCGCCACCGCCCAGGCCCCCGCCGAGGCGTGGAAGCGCCGCTCCTTCGGCCGCGGCGCCAAGGGCGAACGACTGTATGACTGGGCACTGGGATCGGTGCGTTTCGAGGTCGAGCCCGGCTATCAGCGTCGGCTGCTGGCCCGGCGCAGCCTGCCCCCCAACGCCAAGGGCGAACGGGAACTGGCCTACTACCTGTGCTACGCCCCGGCCGGCACCAGCCTGGAGGACCTCATCGCCGTCGCCGGCAGCAGGTGGTTATCGAGGAATGCTTCCAGAGCGCCAAGAACGAGACCGGCCTGGACCATTACCAGGTTCGCCGCTTCGACGCCTGGCACCGTCACATCACGCTGGCGATGCTCGCCCACGCCTTCCTGGCCGTCACCGCCGCGCATTTCCCAAAAACCCAAGCGAGCTGGTCCGCCTCACACCAGTCGAGATCCGCCGTCTGCTGGCACACCTGACCAGCACTCTCATCCGCCCGCTCGCCCAGGTTCTGGCCTGGTCCCACTACCGACGCCTCCATCAGACCCGCGCCAGGGCCAGCCACTACAGGAGACATCGGCTGAAACATTTCGAAAGCTCGCTGTAGTACTAGCGCGGTGCTCGCCTTTGGATGTATGTGATCGCATCGTTGAGAGTGCGGATATTTTGGGCGTCCCCCTCGGGGATCTCCAGGTTGTACTCCTGCTCCAGGGCCGCGATGATCTCAGCCATGGCCATGTCGTCGGCTCCGAGGTCATCAATGAGCAAGGCCACGCGATTCACCTCCCCTGTGAGGTCGAGCTGTTCGGCGACGATCTGCTTTACCCGCGCCTCGATAGTGGTCTCGGTGGTCATGGAGCCCCCCTGGCTCGCCGGACGAATCGCCTCGAGCCTCTCATGCGAGAACACGCAACTGGCGGTTCGACATGCGCAGGTCACGCCCCTTGCCGACGACTTAGATGTCAGACCGTCCTCACAGCATGGCTACCTAGCGTTACGGGACGGCGGCTGCGGCCACGTCCGGGAGAAGACCTCCGTGACCCGCCCGTGACCCGCCGCTGACATCAACCGCTGACGTCAACTGGACACTCGGCACCGGTCGCGGTCGCCGGCTCGCCGCTGCGGCTTGCTTGTCTAGCGTCTCGGGGGCTCGATAGTAATTGCCGAAATCGGGCGGATATCGCCGACCGGCGTCGACATCCGGCCGTCCCCTGGCCAGGGCCGATGCCAGGCGGCGGCCCGTTGTGCCGGATCCGCGATTATCACCGGGCCCGGGCCCGGGGGGATCATCGCCGAGCACGATTCTGGCGCGCGGGGCCGCGCCCGCCGCAGTGCGGGCTGCTCAGGTGCAGGCCGGGATGCAGGTAGGTCAGGGCCAGCAACACGAAGTTGTTGGTCAGTACGGGCACGCTGTAGCGCAGCGGGCGGGGTGCGGCCTGGTCGGAAACGGAGGTGGTGTAGCCGCCGTCGGCGTCCTGGTGCCGCAGCAGGTAGGCCAGGCCGCGCTCGATGGTGGCGGTGTGCTGGTGGGCGGGCGCCAGGGCGGTGAGGGTGTAGGCGGTGCTGATCGGGTCGCTGGGCTCGGCGGGGGTTTGTCCCCAGCCGCCGTCGGTGTGGGCGGTGGCCAGCAGGCGGCTTTCGGCGGCGGTGATGGCGGGTTGCAGGCGGCCGTGGTGAGCCAGGGGGTGGTGGTGGTAGGCGGCGCGGAGTGCGTGAATGGCGCGGAACATGGCGTTGGCCTCGCTGAGGCTCCAGCTGCGTTCGAAGGTGCCGTCGGGCTGCTGGGCGTCGAGCAGGAAGCTGATCGCGCGGTGCAGCGGGGCGGCGTGGGCGTGCCGGTAGGGGGTGAGCACCAGGGCGGTGTTGGCGGTCATCGCCGCTTCCGGCGGGTGGCTGGGGTGGTAGGTGGCCACGCCGCCGCCGGGGCCGATGAAGCGGCACAGGTTGGCGCGGCCGGCTTCGATCGGCCGGCGGTAGCGGTCGGCGTCGACGGCGTGCAGGAAGGCCAGGACGTGGGCGGTGCTGTCGGTGTCGGTCTGCCGCACGCCTTCGGCATACGGCCAGCCGCCGTCGCCGGCCTGCTGGTCGGCCAGATAGTCGGCCATCGCGGTGATGGTGGGCGGGCAGGCGCCGGCTCGGGTCAGGGCCAGTCCGGCGGTGGCGGTGGTGAAGATCTCTTCGCTGGTGATGAACGGCAGCCCGTCGTCGGGGTTGAGGGCGGCGACCAGGTGGCCGATGCCGTCGCTGATCACCGGGTGGCCGGGCAGCACGCGGTGCAGCGCCAGCAGGGCGAACAGGTGGGAGAAGGTCATGTGCTCGATCACGCCGCGGCGCTGGCCGTGCTCGGTGGTGGCCAGCAGGCGGGCGGTGAGTTCGGGCGCCACCGGGTCGGCGGTGTTGAGCAGGTGGATGGCCATCAGTCGCAGCCGGGTCCAGGTGGTCTGGCCGCGGTGTTCGAACGCCTCGGAGGGGGCGTGGACCTGGAACGGCTCCGGCCCGACCGCGGCGAGGATCGCGGCCAGGGCGAGCTTCTTGCGGGCCGAGGAATGCTGGTCGGCGCGGTGGAAGGTGGCGTCGATGAGCCGTTCACGCTCGCGTTCGCCGATGGTGATGCCGTGCAGGGTGGCGTTGATGACGGCGGCCTCGAACGGCTCGGCCGCCGGCGCGCATCGGGCCAGGTAGGCGTGCAGGCGGGCTTGCCGGTGCGGCAGCCGCCCTTCGCGGCGCAGCAGGGTCAGCAGCAACGCGGACTCGATCGCCCGGCTGCCGGTGGCGCCTTTGATGGCGCCGCGGTCGGAGACCTCGGCCAGGATGCGTTCGCTCAGCCGCTGTGCCGCTCGCCTCACCGTCTCCCCGCTCACTCGTGGCCCGCCGGCAGGCCCAGCGACAGACATAGCAGCTGACACAGGGACGGGTACAGGGACGGGCGCAGGGCCAGGGCCTGGGCGCGGAGCGGCACCTGGCGGCCGGCCTGGTCGTCCGACCGGCACCGCTCCAGGCATCAAGGACGGCACCGGCCCAGGCGTCGGGCAGGGCTGCGGTTCGGGGCCGGGTTCAGGCGGCTGGTCCAGGCCGAGCCTGTTGCGCAGAACCGCAGGCAGGCTGTGGCGGTCAGCGAGCGGCCAGCCGTGCTCGGCGGCCAGCAGGCGCAGGGCCGGGGAGGCTTCGAAGGCGATGGGGTGCCCGGCCCGGCGCAGCACGTCGGCGTCGCCGAGGGAGTTGCCCAGCGCCATCGATGATGACCAGCTCACCTTCCGCTCGCCGGCCAGGTCGGCCACCACGTCGTGCTTGGCCGGCAGGGCCGTGCCGGCGACCTCGCCGCTGTACAGGCCGTCTTCCTCGGCGAACCGGGTGCCGCAAAACAGCTCGATCCCCAGCTCGGCGGCCAGATGCGCGACCATGTCGTGCGGGCCGCCGGAGATGAGCATCACGGTGAAGCCCGCCCGGCGCAGCGCGGTCACCATCGGCAGGACGAAGGGGAACACGCGGCCGCGTCTGACCTGCCACAGCTCAGCGACCACCTGAGCCACCACCCGGCAGGGCACGTCGGTCAGCGAAGCGGCGAACAGTTCGTTGGCGCGCATTGCGGCTGCGGTCGATTCCGGGTCGCTTCCGGCCATGGCCTGGCGCAGCCTGGCCAGCCGGTCAGACGGACACCATCCGCGCTCGGCCAGCATGGCGGGCAGCGGCCCGGCCAAGGTGTCCGGCACCAACGTGCCGTCCACATCCAGCACCGCCACCCGCATGACTCTCCTCCACAGATCGGCAACTCAGCGTTGCGACTCTATTACCCTACGCATACTGAGCTATGGGTAGATCGGCTTCCCTGGACGTCTCCGGGCCCACTTCCATCCCCGAGCGGGCGCCGGCGCCGGTTGACGCAGGCGTGCGGTTCCAGCCCTTTCTGGGCCAACAATGCGAGTACATACGGTGAATACACCTCCACTTAAAGTTACAATCGGTTGGAATGGTGGCCTGCATTCGGAGGGGCGAACCGCCCTGCACGCCCTACCGAGCCGGCCAAACGTCCAGCGAGGGGCGTGCCCGCCTCTCGGCGGAAGGGCGATCACCGGAGAGGTTCGCCCAGAGAAAGGGGATTTCTGTGAGTCGTGCACTGATCATCGTGGATGTGCAGAAGGACTTCTGCGAGGGCGGCAGCGTTCCGGTGAAGGGCGGCGCGGACCGAGCCGCCGCCATCGCCGAGCTGATCCGGCGCGCCGACGGGCAGTACACCTTCGTCGTCGCCACCCGCGACCACCACATCGACCCTGGCGCCCACTTCTCCGACAACCCCGACTTCCACGACTCGTTCCCTGTGCACTGCGTCGCCGGCACCGAGGGAGGCGAGTTCCATCCGGATTTCGCGCCCGCTGTCGACTCCGGGTACGTCGACGAGGTCTTCTTCAAGGGCGCGCACTCGGCCTCCAAGAGCGGTTTCGAGGGCTCGACCCAGGACGGCACGAAACTGTCGGACTGGCTGAAGGCCCGTGACATCACCGACCTCGATGTCGTCGGCATCGCGACCGATCACTGCGTGAAGGCCACCGCTCTGGACGGAGCACGCGCGGGCTTCTCGGTGCGGGTCCTGCTCGACTACACCGCCGGAGTCGCCGCCGACACCACCCGCACCGCACTCGACGAAATGCGTCAGGCCGGTGTCGCGCTGAGCGGTGAACCTGTCCTCGCCTGAACAGACCGGCCCGGCCTGCTCGCCGGGCTTCGCCACTCGCCCCAAACAACGTTGACCCTGATAATCAAGGCCCCCGGGTCCACGACGACCACCACCACACCCGGCGCTTCTGGCATGCCCGAGGGGCAGCTCGACGAGGCCGAACGGCGGTCGCCCGGGATACTGCTGGGCGCCCTGGTCGTGATCCTCACCCAGCTCGTCATGGTCGCGATCAGGGCGATGACGCCCGTGCACATGCACGACCATGGCCACGGCACCGCCGCCTCCGGCCTCGTCATCGCCATTCACGTCGCGGCCATGTAACTGCCCTCACCCATGAGCGGATGGTTGGTCGACCGCTACGGTCGCCTCACCGTCGCCGCCTCGGGCCTCACCCTCCTGGCCGCGTGCCACCGCCCGCCGGTGAATCGCCGTTCGGCGACCTTCTCAGCGATCTTTCTCGTTCGTGCGTGTGACCAGATAGGCGTTCCAATCGCGTGCGGCGCGCCGCGTCCATTGCAGCGCTGAGGTGATGCTGATGCCCAGCAGCGTGCTGAGCACGGAGGCGGGCAGGTCAGCGGCGAGGCTGAGCAGCGCGGTATTGCGGACTGGTTGGGCTGGCAGCCCGGCGGCATGGAGTTTGCGCGACAAGGTCTGCGTGGAGCGAGGGGTTCCGACCGCGTAACCCGGAAAGAGCCATACTGATGGGGCCTCTTGCTGGATGGCCGACCACGGGCGCGCGCTGGCATACTGACGTGTCAGCAGCTCATGGACTGTTGGCGGCAGTGCGACGGTGTGCTCGCCACAACGCAGGGCTGGTGGTGGACCGTCGATGAGACTGCTGGTGGGCAGTTCGACGATTCGGCTGACCGGCAGCCCGTAGAGCAGCATGAGCGCGCCGGCGGCGCGCACATCCAGCGGAAGGTCCTCATCGCTCATGCAATGCTGCAGGAGCGTCCATCGCTGCTCCACGTCCACGTATGTGTGGGACGCGGCGCTGACCGGCGTGGGGACCTCCAGCCTGGCGGTCAGGCCACGGAGGTGGGCCCATCGCAGGAAGTAGCACACCTTCCAGCGCAACGCGCCGACGTGACGGGATTCCTCGACGAGCTGTGCCTCGCGCTGGCCCAAGGGCTGAAGGAGGCCGCACCGGTGTCCGTGTCGTGACCTGAAAGTGGTCAGCGGCGTCGGGACCGCTGGCGTTCGGTCCCCGCCAGGGCTGCGTCGAGCTCATACAGCCGCCGACGGTACGTCCCGCAATCACCAGGTGGCGGCCCACCGTAGTCACGGGGAGCCCAGGCCTCGGACGGCTAGGACGGGCGTCGCGCCGCTGTTCAGCGGGTGACCGGGCATGAGAGCAGCGGACGCTTCGGCCGATGTCGTGATGGATGAACCTTGCGATGTTGTCGTGGTCGACCTTCGGGTGCGCTTGAAGCATGACCTCCCGGGGCGGCGTACCGCGCAGATCAGCTCCGGACCGGCTCCCACCTTCGCCTCGCGAGCCGCTGATGTCCTCAGTACACGCCGACGCAGCCGCCGCCCGCCGCCCGCCGCCACAAGAGCGAGGCCGACATCCGCGCCGAGCTGGCCGAGCGCGGCGTCCAGGCAGCCCGGGACGAGCAGGAGGCCGCCGAGCGGAAGCAGCGCCGAGTCCGGCAGGATGCCGACCGCCGGGTCGAGGCCGCCAAGGAGACGCCCGCGACGCCTGGGCCCAGGTGGCCGAGCATGAACGCGCCCGCGGCGCGGCCGAGCAGGCCCGCGACGACGCCCTGCGCGAGCGGGAGCAGGCCCAGGCCGAGCAGCAGCAGGTGGCCGCCGCGCTGGAGGAGGCCCGCCGCGAGCTCAACCGGCTACGCGCCGCAGCAGACCAGTATGCCCGCCAGGCCGCGACCTTGCGGGCCGCGGCTGCCGACGCCGACCTCGCCCGCGAACGCGCAGAGCACGACAGCCGCCACGCCCAGGCCCGTGCCGAAACCGCCGAGAGCCGCGCCGAGACCGCCCGGCAGGAGGCGGCCGACGCGCGCCTGGCCCTGGCCGCCGCGCAAGGCGAGGCCGCCACCGCCGCCCGGCTGCAAGAGCGCGCCGAGGACGAACTGCGCCAGACCCGCACCGAACGCGACACCCAGCGCGAGCGCGCCGTGACCGCCGAACAACAAGCCCGCGCCGCCCAGGCCGAACGCGAGCGCGACGCCGAACAGGTCCGGGACCTGCGTGACAGGCTGGCCGCCGCGCAGGCCGCCGCCGGGCTGGTGCTGCCCGAGCCGGCCGACCTCAGCGGCGACCTCGGCGACGGGGCGCGCGGCGTGTTGCTGCCCGAGGCTGGCATCGCCGTCGCCCGGCAGCCGGACGGCGCCGTGGTGCTGCACCACCAGGACCGGCAGATCCGGCTGAGCGACGGCCGGCACGCTGCCGCGCACGGCCGCGCTCTCCGGTCATCGAGGAGGCTGAGTGCAGAGATCGGTGGTACGCCTGTCGCCGCACTCCCAGGCGGGAGAGGAGGGTTTGCCGTCTGCGCAGCGTGCCGTGAGAGGTAGAAGGGCAGGCCCACCGTTGGGACATCGAACCGCGGGGGTGACCGCACCCCGTTGGCCGGTTGTGGACAACTCTCGGCTACGCCTACTCGAGGGGTGTAATCAACCCCTTGCGGTACGTAACGTCAATGTCGGTCCGGTCTGTCCGGGACCGGCCGTGAGGGAGGTAGCGCATGCCATATCCAACGCGCGCGGAGCGACTGGACCGCGTACGGGCCACCCTGCAGGGCCGCCCGGCCACCGAACGCCGCGCCTACCGGGCAACGCCGCCCCCGGCCGTCTTCTTGCTGGTCGGGGTGATGCTGCGTGGCGCCGCGCGCCTGGAGGCCGGGCTGGAGCTGACCGAGCTCGAACAAGAACTCGTCGACATGCTCCGGACACTGGCGGACGACGACGAGGAGGTCCGCGCGTTCGGCCGCACCTTCGCCGAGGAGAACACGGCCGGCACCCGCCAGATACTCTCCGCCACCGTGGCCGATCGCCCCCTCACCGAGGGCTACACACAAGACGACCTGGCCAAGGACATCGCCGCCCTGGGCGAGGAACTCCGCGCCCTGCCCAACGTGAACTTCGTGAACATCGACGCCCTCGCCGACGACGAGCCCCTCGACAGCGAGGACTTCCTCCAGGCCATGGCCGACTACGGCTACGGCGTCACCGTCGTCGGCAGCTCCCGCTCCGACACCGCGACTCCGGTCTCACCCCCGCCGATAGACCTGAGACTGGACCTGCAACGGTTCGAATGCCGGCGCAGTACCGGGGACACAGTGTTCGGCCCTCAAGACGAGATCTACTGGGCCTACGCCTCAGCCAACGAGACCGCCAGGAACAAGTGGAACAAGACACGGGAGTACGGCGACATCCAGACCGGTTCGGTGCGCGTGTTCGACGCGGGCACCACCCTGTTCAACGGCCGGGTCGGCAACAGCCTGCCCATCCACATCCAGTGCTGGGAAGCCGACGACAGCCCCTCCTCCTGGCACAACAAGCTCGTCGAAGACCTGAAGAAGATCGGCGACAAGCTGCAGCAGATCGCCTACCAGTTCAAGGACAATCCCGCCTGGTACTGGGAGGGCGGCGGATCGGACATCGGGGATTACCTCACTGTCATCACCGCGCTCGTCCAAGCGCTGATCGAGTGGTTCCGCAACGACGACGACCTGGTGCAGAGTCGCACCATCGTCTTCAGCCGGCCCGCGCTCGCCGCGCTGGCCAACCGCCCGGGCGCCACCGACCACTGGGGCTTCAACGGCATCGGCCGTTTCGATCTCCACCTCCGCCTCACCCTGCCTGACGAGGAACGGCTGCGCCTGACCACTTCCTCCAACGCCGGCACCTGGAGCCAGGGCGCGCTGCTGCCCACCGCTACCGCTCGCACGGGCGCCGCGCTGGCTGTCTTCGACGACAAGCTGTACTGCGCGCACACCAGCGGCGACTTCCAGCAAATGTGGTGGTGCCACTACGACGGCACCAACTGGGGCCCCGACACCCTCTTCCCCGGCCCCCTCAGCAACGCCGCACCCGCACTGGCCGCCTACGACAACAAGCTGTACTGCGTCCACCGTGGCAGTAACGACAACGAGCGGCTGTACTGGTCAACCTTCGACGGCACCGGCTGGAGCGCCGACACGCCAATCGGCGGCCACGCCAGCCCCTCCGCGCCGGCGCTGGCGGTTCTCGGGAACACCCTGTACTGCGTCTACCGTGGCCAGGGCAACGGCCATCTGCATACGGTGTACTACAACGGTAACGGCTGGTACCACGGCAACGCCTGGGACCAGAGAAGCGCGGACGGTCCGGCACTCGCCGTGTTCCAGAACAAGCTGTACTGCGTCTTCCGCGGCCCAGACTCCGACGAAAGACTCTACTGGGCGCGCCGGAACATCATGGGCGGCGGCAGCTGGAGCAGCCCCGCCCCCTTGGGCACCCACAACAGTGCCGTCTCACCGTCCCTGACGGTCTTCAACGACGGCACCGGCGCCAAGCTGTATGTCGTCCACCGCGGCAGCTACACCAATCGCAACACCAAGCTGTACTGGTCCAGCTTCGACGGCACCAGCTGGAGCACCGATACCGCCTTCAGCCCCGCTGCCACCTCCGTCGAACGCCCTGCCGTCGCGGCATACGACGGCAAACTCCACGTCGTCCACCGCGGCGGCGGCCTGCTGTAACCATCACCGCCGCAGCCTCGCCGAGCGCGCGGCCCGCCGCCTGGGGGCCCTTTGTCCAGCCGCATGGTGGCGCATTGGCCGGACAAAGGCCCCTCTACCGCTCAATTCTGTGCGCAGCCTCAAAGGCCCTCCTGGCCGGGGAACCCGCCAGCAGCGTCGGGCGGGAGTGTCAACTTAACGGCTGATCTTGGTTGTTGAATTGTTCAGAGGTTGGCAGGGGTAAGGCGGCCTTCGAAGGCGATCTGGAAGGCGTTCAACGGTGCCTTCCAGCGCATGGTCCATCTCTTGCGGCCCCGCCCGGTGGGATCGAGGCTCATCAGGGCCATGAACACACACTTCAGGGCGGCGGTCTCGTTCGGGAAGCGGCCGCGGGCCCGGACGGCCTTGCGGATGCGGGCGTTGACGCTCTCGATGGCGTTGGTGGAGCAGATCACCTTGCGGATCTCGACGTCGAAGGCCAGGAAGGGCACGAACTCGGCCCAGCTGGTCTCCCACAGGCGCACAATCGCCGGGTACTTCTTCCCCCAGGTCTCGCAGAACTCATAGAACCGCTCCAGCGCCGCGTCCTCGGTCGCGGCGGTGTAGACGGGCTTGAGCGCACGTGCGATCTTGTCCCAGTCCTGCCGGGATGCGTAACGGAACGAGTTGCGCAGCAGGTGGATCACACAGGTCTGGACGATGGTGCGGGGCCAGACCGTCTCCACCGCCTGCGGCAGTCCCTCGAGTCCGTCGCAGACCAGCATGAGCACGTCGTCGACGCCGCGGTTCTTCAGCTCGGTCAGCACCGCCAGCCAGTGCTTGGCGCCCTCACCGCCGTCGCCGGCCCAGATACCCAGGATGTCGCGGTGCCCCTCGACGGTGACGGCCATGACCAGGTAGATGGGCCGGTTGGCGACGTGACCGTCCCGGATCTTGACGTTGATCGCGTCCACGAACAGGAACCGGGTACACCCGATCGAGCGGCCGGTTCCGCCATTCGGCCATGCCGTCCATGACCTTGTCGGCGATGGTGGAGATGGTCTGCTTGGACACGCTCGCCCCGTAGACCTCGGCCAGGTGGGCGGAGATCTCCCCATGGGTCAGCCCCTTGGCCGACAGGGATAGGACCATCTCCTCCACGCCGGACAGCCGGCGCTGCCGCTTGCGCACCAGCTGGGGCTCGAAGGTGCCCGCCACATCGCGCGGCACCCGCACCTCCACGGGGCCGACATCGGTCACCACGGTCTTGGTGCGACTGCCGTTGCGGCTGTTGCCGCTGTTCTTCCCGGCCGGATCGTGCCGGTCATAGCCCAGGTGATCGGTGATCTCGCCTTCCAGGGCCGACTCCAGCACCCGCTTGGTCAGCTGCTGCAGCAGGCCACCCTCACCGGTCAGCTGCAGCCCCTCACTACGGGCCCGGGTCACGAGCATCGAGATCAGCTGCTCGTCCGTCATCGAGCGGTCCGGCTCGACAGGCAGTTCGTTCATGGACAGCGACTCCACGGCGGTCTTGGACATCAAGCGTCTCTTCCTTGATCATCAGATCCGCCGTTAGTTTTACAGTCCCCCCTCTAAGCGGTGCTCGACCACCACCACCGCCGCCTGCGCCGCACCGGTCGGAGGCGGCGGGTGGCACGCTCGCTGCACAAAACCCGGTCGAGGTGAATGATCTTCGCGTCTACAGTGGAGTCGTTGTCCCCATTGTGTACGCATGATCAAGGAGGACGGCTTGGAGGCATCGAAACTCCACCGGGCCGTTGAGGCCGGACGGGCGACAGTTGCCGCGCTGGGCCTTCAGGTCGACGAAGCGGCCCTTATCACCGACTCCGACCGCATCACGTTGCGCCTGGCCCCCTGTGATGTTTTCGTCCGAGTCTCGCTCTCGGAGCATCTGGCCGGCGTGGAGTTCGAAGTGGAGGTCGCCCGGCGTCTGGCCGAGGTCGGTGGCCCGGTGGCCGAGTTGGACCCTCGGGTCGAACCCCGCGTCTATGAGCGTGACGACTTCGCCGTCTCCCTCTGGACTTACTACGAACCCGTGGGATCGGAGATCGCGCCGGCCCTCTACGCTGATGCGCTCGAGCAGTACCACGCCGCTCTGCGCCAGATCGATCTGGAGGTACCGGACCTCACCGATCGGGTCGCGGGCGCGCTGAGTGAGGTGAGCGACAGGAAGCAGACACCGGAGCTATCCGATCCCGACCGGGAGTTACTCAGCAGCACGCTCAGCGACCAGAGCACCGTCATCGGTGGCGGGAAACAGCTGCTGCACGGCGAGCCGCATCCGGGCAACCTGCTCAACACGAGGAGAGGGCCGCTCTTCGTGGACCTCGCGACGTGCTGCCGCGGCCCGATCGAGTTCGACCTCGCCCATGCCCCCGAAGAGGTCGCGGAACACTATCCGGAGGCTGACCACGACCTGGTTCGCCGGTGCCGCGTCCTCATGTGGGCGCTGATCTCGACCTGGCGCTGGCGACGGGACGACCAGTTTCCTGACCGCTCCTACTGGAGGGTGGAGGCCCTCAACCGGGTCCGGGCCGCACTCGCCTGATCAGGAGGCGCAGTCGCCGTCCCCGGCAGCAGGCGACATTGTCGGCGGCGGGGTGCGCGAAGCCGTTCTTCAACAAGGTGGCGGGTAAGAGCCGCGGGGCCAGCTCGCCATCAGGTGCGGTAGCGGCGGGCGGCGGTGTCCGGGCTGACATCCAGAACTGCGGCGATTTCGTCCCGGGTGGCACCGGCCGCTCGGTCGGCGGTGACGGCAGCGGCCAGGACGGCGCGGGCGTGGGCGAACAGGGGCAGAGCGGTGGCGGTGTAGCCGGCGATGGGCCCAGGTTTCCAGCCGGTCTGCTGGGTGGGCGGAGCGAGGTCCTCCCTGGCCGCCGCCGAGCGGGACGGCGACCTGGCGACCGTCATGTCCGCCGCGGCGGCGCTCGGCTTGTCGGAACGCGACCTGGCCGGAGCCGAAGGGGCGCTGAGGGTGAGCGGGATACGGCTCGCCTTCCGCCATCCCTTGGAGCGCAGCGCGGCCTACTACCTGGTCCCGCTGACCGACCGGCTGGGGGTTCATCGCGTTCTGGCGGAAACGAGCGCGGATCCGGTCCGCCGCCTCGGACACCTCACCGCCGCCACACTCACTCCCGACGAGCAGGTCGCGGCCGAGCTGGAAGATCTTGCACGGCGCGCCGATCCGGCGCTCGCGGCCTGCATGCTCGACCACGCGGCGCAGATCAGCCCGGTTCCGGCGGACCGGACCCGGCGCAGCAGCGAGGCGGCGAGGAACTTGCTGCGCTCCGACGACTACGAGCGCGCATTACCGCGCTTGGCCGGGCACTCCAGTGTCCGCGACGCCCTCCTCGCCGGAGACGAGCAGGCCGCCCTGGCCCTGGCGACCAACCAGATCGACGAGCTGCGCGAGCGCGGCACGCTGGGCGAGTTGCCCGGCATCCTGCGCCTGCTCGCGCAGGCCCGGATCGCGGCCGGCCAGTACGGCGAGGCCCGGACCGCCCTCGACGAGGCGGCCGAGATCGCCGGCGCCACCGGTGGGAGCGGGCCGTCCGCCGAGCTGCTGGCGGAGATCGCCGCCATCCAGGGAGACGCTTCGGGCCAGCCGGGGCTACTGGCGCTGGGGCAGGGCCGCTACGAGGAGGCGCTCCCACACCTGCAGGCGGCCTGGCGGGCACGGCCCGAGGCCATGACGGTCGCCGCCGACCTGGTGGAGGCCGCGGTCCGGGCGGGCCGGCCGGAACTCGCCGCCGAACCGCTGGACCGGCTCACTGCCTGGGCCCGGGCTGGAGGCCGGCCCTGGGCCCAGGCTGTCGCGCTTCGTGCCCGCGCTCTGGTGTCCTCCGCGGAGGAGGCGGGGGAGCTCCTGGCGAGAGCCGTCCACCTGCACGAAGGCGCAGGCCGCCCGTTCGAGCGGGCACGGACGGCGCTGCTGCTCGGTCAGTGGTTGCGACGAGCGGGACGCAAGGCCGAGTCGAGGCACCCCCTGCAGTTGGCCGCGGAACAGTTCGCTCGCCTCGCCGCCACGCCGTGGGCCGAGCGTGCCCGCGGTGAACTACGCGCGGCAGGAGCGCCGGCCATGACCGCCGCCTCGCCGGACGAGGACCCGCTCGGTGGGCTGACCCCGCAGGAGCGTCGGATCGTCCGGCTGGCCGCAGCAGGTGTCAGCAACCGCGACATCGCTGCGCAGCTCTTCCTCAGCACCCGCACGGTTGAATACCACCTCTACCGCGCCTACCCCAAGCTCGGCGTCAACTCGCGCCAAGATCTTCGCCAGAAGATCCCCCGGCGAAGTTCTTGAGCAGAAAGAGGTGCAGCTTGCCTGCTGTCCGACCCGATACGCAAGCACATCGACGGTGCTACCGGCGTCCGACCTACGGGAAGCGATTTCCAAGTCGGCTGATTCCTCCCAGGCTGGACCCACTTGTGAACGCCACGCGGTGAAGCCGATGGCCGCGATCGAGCCGGAGCGGTGCTCGGCTTCAACCTGCTGCCCCGGTTGAAGAACGTCGGGTCCGCGAGGCTGTACCGGCCGACGGCCAGGGAGGACGAGAAATGGCCGCAGCTGGCGCCGGTGCTGTCGACCAAGACGATCGACTGGGACCTGATCCGCCAGCAGTACGACCAGATCGTGAAGTACACCACCGCCCTGCGGGTGGGCACCGCCGAGGCCGAGCAGGTCCTGCGCCGCTTCACCCGTGGCAGGCCCAAGCACCTCACGTACCGGGCGATCGAAGAACTGGGCCGGGCGGTGCGTACGGCGTTCATCTGCGACTACCTTGCCGACGCCGACCTGACCGGCTCCGACAAGGAGAGCCAGGAGGTCTCGATGCTCGCCCTGCACCTGCTCCAGTCGGCATTGGTGCACGTCAACACCGTGCTCCTCCAGACATCCTGAGCGCGGAGAAGTGGCACAAGCGGCTCACCGACGCGGACCGGCAGGCCCTGTCCCCGCTGTTTTGGACCCATGTAAACCCCCTACGGCCGGTTCGAGCTGGACATGAACTCCCACCTCGAATTGGCCGCCGCCGCGGCGGCGGCCAGGGTGCCCCGGCCCCCCCGCTCCGCCCCCGGGGTGTCCACTGCCCGGTCAGCGGGCGGCCGGGCCGGTTCGGTCTGAACGACCGCCCGGCTCTCCTCGCCCTCCAGCACCGGGCCTACGGCGGTGGCGCGACCCGACCGCATGGCACGCATGGTCCAGCACGTCAGGGGATCTGGGCCTCGATGTGGGCGAGTTGGGCGGCGAGGGTCTCTTCGAATGCGGCGCGGCGGTCTGCTCCGAGGGGGCGGATGTCGCGGGCGAAGTGGGCCAGGGCGGGGAAGCGTTCGGGGTCGGCGCCGAGCACCGCGACGCGGAACTGCTCCATGGCCTGTTCGTACTCCTTGGGGGTGATGGTGCTGATGCCGGCCTCGGAGGCGATCAGCGCGGAGAGGAGGATCACGATGCGGTGGTATCGCACCGGGATCTCCTCGTCGGGCAGGCCGGACGTGCGCAGGGCCTGCAGCAGTTCCTCCATGACCAATCGGGATCCGGCGCCGCCGGCCCCATAGCGTCCCCACACCGTGGCGAGTTGGAGTTGCTCGCCGAAGGCCTCGCGCAGGCGCAGGGCCAGGGCGGTGATGCGCTGCTTCCAGTCGCCCTCGGGGCGGTAGCCGTCCATGGCGGCCAGCAGGATCCGGTCGGCAACCGCGCGCAGCAGTTCGGTCTTGTTGCGGAAATGCCGGTAGAGGCTGGAGGAGTCAGTCCCGAGCACCGCTGCGAGCTTGCGCACGCTGAACGACTCGGCGTCACCCGTGCGCAGCAGTTCCGCCGCCGTGTCCAGGATCTCCTCGGTCGACCATCGCCGTCGGCCAGTCATCTCGCCCCTCTCGTCCGAACTCAGCCTAACTTATGCACTTGGTGATGCACGCACCGCGTGCATAATGGGGGCAACGCACTGTCCAGCCACAACGGCACACCCGGCATCCGGCCGGGAGGGGGAGAAGGACACATGAGTGAGACCACCCTTGCGACACGGCCGCCGGAGCCGGACTTCTCGGCAATCACGACCGAGGAACTGCGCGCCTACCGCGACGCAGAGAACCGCTGGCGGGCGTCCGGCACGGCTCGGGCAATCCTCGGGGAACCGAATCCCGGCGCCGCGATCGTCTGGCAGCAAGTGGCACTGCCCGGCCGCGACCTCCCGGTCCGGGTGTACCGGCCGGTGTCGACGGGAGACGGCGAAGCCGGCACCCCGACCGACCTGCCACTCGTGGTCCATGTGCACGGAGGCGGCTTCGTGGGCACGGCGGCGCAGTGCGACTGGACCAACAGCCACCTCGCCGCGGGACTGCCCGCCCTCGTCGTCTCGGTCGAGCACCGCCTGCTCGCCCCCGGCAGCCCGCTCGCAAACGCCGCCGACGACGGCTGGGACGTGCTCCAGCACGTGGTGCGGCACGCCGCGCAGTGGGGCGTCGCCCCTGCGCGCGCGGCCGTCTTCGGTGAGAGCTGCGGCGCGCTGATCAGCGCGCTGGCGGCCATCCGGGCCAGGGAGGCCGGCCTGGAGCTAAAGGCGCAGGTGCTGGTCAACCCCGTGGTCGACGTGACCGAGACGATGGCCGACTACCCCTCGATCGCCGAGTACGCATACAGCCCGGCCCGGGCCCTACCGCAACTGCAGCTCATACAGCGGCTCGCCGTCCCGCCAGGAGCCGACACCGACGCGGTCTCGCCGCTGTACGCGGGCGACCTGAGCGGGCTCGCCCCGGCGCTCGTGGTCGTGCCCACCCGGGACGCTGTCGCCGACCACGGCCGCCGCTACGCCGAGCAACTGCGCGAGGCGGGGACCCCCGTGCGGCTCACCGAATACCCGGGAGCAAAGCACGCGTTCCTCGCCTTGCCCGGCGTGGAACCACAGGCTGAAGCCGCCCAGGCGGAGATCCTCGCGTTCCTCCGCGCGGCCCTGGCAAAGTGACGGAGGAACAATGCTCTTCACTCTTGGACCTGACGGCCCGGCGGTCTCCCGACTCGGCCTCGGCTGCATGAGCATGACCGGAACCTATGGCCCCGCCGACCCGCACGAGGCCTCAGCCACCCTGCTGGAGGCCCTCGATTCGGGCGTCACCATGTTCGACACCGGCGACTTCTACGGTGACGGAGCGAACGAGGAACTCCTCGGCCAGACCCTCGCACCGCACCGCGACCGCGTCGTGCTGGCCACCAAGACCGGAGTCCGCCGCACCGCCGAGGGCCTGGTCCCCGCCGGCTCACCAGGCGATCTGCGGCGTGCCTGCGAAGCGTCATTGCGCCGGCTGCGCACCGATCACATCGACCTGTACTACCTCGCCCGCATCGACCCCGCCATCCCCGTCGAGGAGTCCGTCGGTGCCCTGGCCGGGCTGGTCGCCCAGGGCAAGGTGGGCCACATCGGCCTGTCCGAAGTCTCGGCCGACACCCTCCGCCGCGCCCATGCCATCCATCCGATCAGCGCCGTCCAGACCGAGTACTCGCTGTGGGAACGCCATGTCGAACACGACATCCTGTCCACGATCCGCAGCCTCGGCGCCACCCTGATCGCCTACAGCCCTCTTGGCCGCGGCCTGCTCACCGGGGCCGTCCGCGCCACCACGCGCTATGAACCCGGCGACTTCCGTGCCACCGCTCCCCGCTACAACGGCGACGACCTCGAGGCCAACCTGACCATCGTCGACGCCATCGCCCACCTCGCCGCCGCCAAGAGCGTCACCCCCGCCCAGATCGCCCTCGCCTGGGTCCTCACCCGCGGCAGCGACGTCATCCCCATCCCCGGCAGCTCCCGCCGCCCTCACCTGCGCGACAACCTGGCCGCGCTCGACCTGCACCTGACCGCCGCCGACCTCGCCGCCATCGACGTCGCCGTCCCCGACACCGGGGCCCAGGGCGCCCGATACAGCGACCACGGCATCGCCCTGATCGACCAGTGAAGAGAGAAGCGCCGACGAACCCACCCATGCACGATCACCGCTCAGAACGATGTCGCAGGCCTTGCGCTCACTGTCCTCGCGACGATCGCCACGTACGTCGACCGCGACGCCACCCACCCGCTGGCCGATCACATCTTCTGTCGGCCCCTGAGGGACAGGAAGCCATGTTTGACGACCTTGACCTTTCATCGTTGGCCCGTCGCCCCGGAGTGAAGTGGAGCCGGGCCGAGCCGGGTGTGCTGCCGGCATGGATCGCGGAGATGGATTTCCCGCCGGCCCCCGTCGTGCAGGAGGCCCTCATGCGGTGTGTGCAGGAGGACCTGGGATACCCCTCGTGGGACGGGCGCCCCGAGCAGATCCCCCTGCGGGCCGCCTTCGCCGAGCGCATGCGCGAACGCCACGGCTGGGTGCTCGACCCCGGCCACGTCCGGGAGTTCACCGACATCAACCAGGGGCTCCAGGCCGTCCTGCGCGTTGCCACGCGCCCCGGCGACGGCGTCGCCCTGCACACTCCGGCGTATCCGCCCTTCCTGGAAACGGTGACGGGCATGGAGCGGCGCCTGCACCCCATCCCGTACGTCCTTCAGGACGAAGGCTGGGTCTTCGACGCCGAGCGGCTCGACCAGGAGCTGGCCGATGGCGGCTGCCGGGTGCTGCTGCTGGTGAACCCGCACAACCCGACCGGGCGCGTGCTACGCCGCCAGGAGCTGGAGATGGTCGCCGAACTGGTCCGGCGCCACGACCTGCTGGTCATATCCGACGAGATCCATTCCGACCTCGTGCACAGCCCGCACCGGCACATCCCCTTTGCCTCCCTGTCGTCCGAAGCGGCCGCCCGGACAGTGACTCTGACCTCCGCGACCAAGGCGTTCAACGTGCCGGGGGTACGCTGCGCCGTCGCGCACATCGGCGCGGCCGACGTGCGCGCGGCCCTTTCGGGCCCGACCCACCTGTACGGCGAGCCCAACACCTTCGGCGTAGCCGCCACCTTGGCAGCCTGGCGGGACGGTGACTCCTGGTTGTCACAGCTGCGGCCGGTCCTGGACCGGAACGCCGTGCTGGTGCATGAGGGGCTGCCGCGCGGCATCGGATACCGCGTCCCGGAGGCCGGCTTTCTCGCCTGGCTGGATTGCCGCGCCCTCGATCTCCCCACCGACCCGCACACATTCTTTCTGGAGAAGGCCCGTGTCCTGCTGAATGACGGCCGGACCTTCGGTACCGGCGGCGAGGGCTTCGTCAGGCTCAACTTCGGTACGTCACCGAACCTCCTGCGGGACATCCTGGGCCGTATGCGCGAGGCCGTGGGCTGACCGCGCCCTCCGGGCGAGCCGACCGCGGACGCCCACGCGAGTCGTCATCGGTCTCGCGGGCGGGGCGATCCGCTGCCCGCCGTGCGCGAGCGCCGCTCCGTCACCGTGACCTGCCCCTCGCACCCGATGGTGGACTCTCTCTTTGAACAGCTGGGCGGAGCGCTCCCTGTCACGGACAAGGGCGTCTTCAACGTCTTCTCCGCACTGACCGGGACGCTCACGCCCACTACACCTACCTCGCCACGCTCACCTCGTGGGCCACCGGCCATGACATTGCCCCCGACGCCGCCGACCGGTATGTGCGCGATCATCCCCACCGGCAAACGCAAAGGCCAGAACCCATCCGTCGCCAGGATTTACCGGGCGCTGGCCGAGCACGCCAAGCGGGAGGCGTATCCGGAAGCCGTCGAACAGGCCCGCGCAGACTCCTGCCGGAACGCCCCCGCCCTTTCCCCGTGTAGCGGTTGGCGGAACCGCCGGCCAACACCCAGCGCCCCAGCCCGCCTGAGGCGGACCGGGGCGTTGTCGTGTGCGGAGTCAGGTGTGGGTGTGGTTCAGCCGCAGTGCACGATGTTGAGCTTGACGCTCGTCCATGACGGCGAGATCCCCTCGACATCGAGGCACTGGCCGGGTGCCGAGATGCACACCGACCCGGCGTAGGGGCCGTCGCCGTAGGAAATGCAGGCCTCGCCCCGGCCCATCTGATGGGCCGCGTGGCCTGCACTTCCCGCATGCTCGCCATGTGCGCCGCCCCGTGCGGTGCCTTCCTCGGCAGCTGGCTGGCCACCTCGTATGACCTGCACACTCCGCTCTACGCCGCCGCCGGCCTCCTGCTCCCCATGACCGTCGTCACCGCGTCCATGACCACCAACCGCGGCGTCGAGACCGCACTGCGCAACGCCCGCCCCCAAGCCGACCAGCACCCGCCGACGAGAGCACCCTGCACACCACGTCCAGGTGACGGGCTCCTGGCGCGTTCCCGACGACCGGTCGTAGTTATGCCGCCGCGTCGTCGATGCCGAGGGTGACCGCCAGGTCGTGCAGGCACTCTTCGAAGACGGGCTCCATGTCGGTGTAGGCGAAGTCCAGTTGGTGCAGGACTTCCATGCACAGCAGCCCGTACAGCCTGATCCAGCACGAAAGGAAGACGTGGGCGGCCTCGGGCGGCAGTCGTCCGTCGATGCTGTCCGCGTAGGCGGTCAGCTGCTCGCGCAAGGAGGCGGGCAGGTCGGCCAGGTCGGGCACCGGGAACGGCTGCGTCTGCCACAGCTCGATGGTCAGGTCGAGCAGGACCTGTTCGAAACGCAGGGCGGCCTGGTGGCGCACCGAGTCCGGCCGCCGGTTGGGCGGGGCGATGGGGCTGGCGAAGATCCAGCCGAACTCGGCGGGGTGGGCGATGGCCCAGGCGCGCATGGCCCGGCAGACGGCCAGCAGGCGGTCGCCGGTCGGCGCGCCGGCGCAGGTGTCGCGGGCCTGCGCCATGGCGGCGGCCAGTTCACGGAAGAAGTCCGCGGTAACCGCGCCGACCAGCTCGTCGTGGCCGGCGTAGTAGTGGTAGAGAGCCGGGCCGCTCATGCCGACCTGCCGGGCGACCGCGTTGATGGTCACCGCGGCCGACCCCTGCTCGACCAGCAGCCTGCGCGCGGCCGCGTGAATCTCCTCCAGGGTCGCCTGGCGCAGCCGTTCCCGCCTGCTGGTGTCTGCGGACATCATCACCTCTCTTGTCATTCCGTTGACATCTTAGGGCATCTATGTTTCCTTAATGGCTCTAAATAATCTAGAGCTTGTAAGGAGCGATATGTGGTGGATCCTACTCGCGGTGATGGTGCTGGTCGCGGCCGTGTGGTGGCGGATGTCCCGGTCCGCCCACGTCCGGCGGCGCAAGGACTCCTGACATGGCCCGCACGATGCGCGACCGCTTGTTCGGCAAGTACGCCATGGAGGCGACCGTCACCGTCGCCGAGCAGGTCACCCCGGCCATGCGCCGGATCCGGCTGGAAACCGGCCAGCCTGTCGCCTTCCCCTACACCCCCGGCCAGCACATCAGGATCCAGCTGCGGGACCCGCTGTCCGTGTCGGGCATCCTGCGCCCGGCCGAGACGCTGCGTACGTACACGATCTGGGACCTCGCCCCCGGCAGGAAGGCGATCGAACTGCGCGTCCACCTGCATGCGGGCGACGGCATCGGCCTGAGGTGGGCGCGGGCGGCCCGGCCCGGAGAACGGGTGACCTTCTGGTGGCCGCAAGGCGACTTCTTCACCCGCGAGGCGGCCTATCACGTGTTCATCGGGGAGGAGACCGCCAGCGCCGCCTTCGGCCCGATGATCAGAGCGCTGGGAACGTCGGCCCGGATGTACGGCGTCCTGGAGAGCGAGACCCCCGAGCACGACCTGGCCATGCCCGGGACGCCGCCGCTGCGCCGCGTCCACCGCCACGGCGCCCCCGCCATCGCCTCCCCGGTGCTGCTCGCCGCCGTGGCCGAACTCAACCTGCCGGGCAACGCCGGAGCCGCCTACGTGGCAGGCGAGGCCAGAACCTGCCAGCTGGTGCGCGACTTCCTCGTACGCGAACGCAACTGGCCACGGACCTCGATCAAGACCAAGCCGTTCTGGGCCTCGGGCAAGCGGGGCCTGCACTGACCGTCAAGGAGAACTGAGCATGAAAGTGATCATCGCGGGAGGCGGCATCGGCGGACTCGCCACGGCCGTCGCCTTTCATCAGCGTGGCTGGCAGGTGGAAGTCCTCGAACGCGCCGCTGAGTTCACCGAGGTGGGTGCGGGACTGACGATCCAGCCCAACGGCCTGCGCGCGCTGGACGCCATCGGCCTGGGCGAACGACTGCGCGCCGGTGGGCTGGCCGGCCCGCTCGCGGGGATCCGCAGCAGGCGCGGGAACTGGCTGGTCCGCAACGACGTCGAGGGCTTGAAGCGCCGTTTCGGCCCTTGGGTGACCGTGCATCGGGCCGACCTGGTCGACCTGCTGAGAGCGGCCGTGCCGGCCGAGGCTCTGCGGCCCGGCATCGACGTCCAGCACGTGCGGCCCGACGGTACGGTCCGCCACAGCGGCGGCATCTGCACCGCCGATCTCGTGGTGGGCGCCGACGGCGTGCACAGCGTGACCCGGCGCTCCCTCTGGCCCCATCTCCCCAGGCCGCGCTACGTCGGCTACACCACCTGGCGTCTCATCGCCCCACCTCAGCCCATCGAGGCAAGCGTGGAAACGTGGGGCAGGGGCGAACGGTTCGGACAGGTGCCGATGCCCGACGGCCGCATCTACTGCTACGTGATGGCCAACGCCCAGGCCGGCTCCCACGCCGGCCTGGACGAGCTGCGCGAACGCTTCGCCCGCTGGCACCATCCCATCCCAGCGCTGCTCGGCTCCACGCACGAGGAGGCGGTGCTGCAACACGACACCCACGAACTGCCGATGCTGCCCACCTACGTCTGTGGCAACGTGGCCGTGCTCGGCGACGCGGCCCACGCCATGACCCCCAACCTGGGGCAGGGCGCCTGCCAGGCGCTCGAGGACGCAGTCACGCTCGCGCACGCGGTGGACACCCTCGGCGTACGCGCAGGGCTGGCGGCCTACGACCGCATCCGCAGGCCGCGTACCCAGCTGATCGTCCGCAGGTCCCGTCAGGCCGGCGCCGCCGCGCACTGGACCTCCACATCGCTGACCACCCTGCGGGACGCGGTCCTCCCGCTCCTCCCGAACGGCCTCTTCGCCCGCTCGCTCACCCCCGCCTACACCTGGACGATCTGATGCCCCTCCCACGAATCCTGATCATCGCCGTCGCAGCGATCACGACGGTCAGCGCCGTGCTCGCCGATCTGGCCATCCCCGGGCTCGCGGCGCAGCACGCCTTCAACCCGGCCTGGCCGCCCCACGCCAAATTCCACGACGCCCAGTACATGGTGATGACCGTGCTCCTCGGCCTCACCGGCCTGACCCTTGCGCTACGGCCAGGCCGCACCACGCTGCTGCACGCCGCCGCCATCCTGGCCACCCCGTGGCTCGGCATGATCGGTGCGCTCCTGTTCCCCGCCACCGCCACCTACGACCCGGAGTTCGCCGACCGCACTGTCTTCGTCCTCGGGCTGCACGGGCAGGTCTTCATGGCGATCGTCCTGCTCGTGGCCTTGCTGGTCGCGACAGCGGCGACACTGCGCATGCCCGTGGTCTCCGCCGCCCGGCCATGAGGGCCGGCACAGCCCTGCCTGGTTAGGGGCTCCCAACAGATCCGGCGTCCCGACGATCACCAAGCAATGGCTAGATGTACTGACCACAGAGGTTGGATACGGAGACGACGACACGATGTCGATGACCTTGTGAATGGGTGAGGGCCTTCGGTCCGGTGTGGATTGCGACATCTACACGCCGACCAGAAAGGCCCTCATGCCCCACCGTAACGCGCCGCTGACCGAACTGGGACGCCTACGCCTGGCCCGCTGTGTCGTCGAGGACGGATGGCCGCTGCGCCGAGCCGCTGAACGCTTCCAGGTCGCCGTCACCACCGCCCGCCGCTGGGCCAACCGCTACCGACTGCTCGGTGAGGCCGGCATGTGTGACCGTTCCTCCCGCCCGCATCACAGCCCCCGCCGCACCCCGACCCGGACCGAGCGACGGATCATCAAAGTACGGCTGCTGCGCCGTTGGGGGCCCGCCCGCATCGGCTACCACCTGGGCCTGCACCCCTCCACCGTGCATCGCGTCCTGACCCGCTACCGGCTCGCCCGCCTGACCCACCTGGATCGCGCCACCGGCCGTCCGATCCGCCGCTACGAACACGCCGCCCCCGGCGAGCTGATCCACGTCGACATCAAGAAACTGGGCAACATCCCCGACGGCGGCGGCCACAAGATGCACGGCCGCGCGGCAGGCAGTCGCAACAGCTCCGCCCACCGTGACCCCGACCGGCCCCGCACCCACCACGGCCGCCCCAACCTCGGCTACGGCTACCTGCACAACGCCATCGATGACCACTCCCGCCTGCCTACACCGAAATCCTGGCCGATGAGACCAAGGAGAGCGCCGCCGCGTTCTGGCAACGCGCCCATGCCTTCTTCACCACAGCCGGCATCACCGTCCGCCGGGTGCTCACCGACAACGGCTCCTGCTACCGCTCACACCTGTGGCGCGACACCCTCGCCAAAGCCGGCATCACCCACAAGCGCACACGCCCCTACCGGCCACAGACCAACGGCAAGGCCGAACGCCTCAACCGCACCCTGCTCGACGAATGGGCCTACGCCCAGCCATATGCCTCAGAGACCGAACGCCGCCAAGCCCTGCCGTCCTGGCTACACACCTACAATCACCACCGCGGACACACCGCCCTGAACGGCTTGCCACCCGCCAGCCGCGTACCCAACCTCACAGGACAGAACAGCTAGATCACCCGTTGGAGACCCGCCCTGGCGGCGGCAGGATGTGAGCCGATCTCCTCCGAGAAGATCAGCACGCGCGTGAAGGTGCGGCCGGAGTTCGCCAAGGCCATGGAGTACGTCCGCACGATCAAGTCCGCCGTCCCGCACCAGCGGGTGATCTTCACGGTGCATGAGACGAAGCGCCTGGGGCGCGGCGCGGCCGAGTTGCTGACCATCGCCGAAGAGCTGCGCCGGGCTGATATCCAGCTGGAGTTGCTGACGGGCCCGTTGCAGGGGGTGTACGACCCGTCCGGGCACGGCGCGGCGTTGTTCGCGTTCTTCGCCGGCATGGCCGAATCCGAACGCGAGTACATCCGGGAGAAGTCTCCCGAGGGCCAGGCTTCAGCCCGCGAGCGCGGCCGCCATTGCGGCCGACCGAGGGTGTTCGACGACGACATGGTCGCTTATGCGCGCAGCCTGCGTGAGCGCGGGGTCCCGGTGCCGGAGATCGCGTCCGAGCTGGTCATCTCCACGGGCAAGAACAAGGGACGTCACCCGTCGTTGGCCAGTGTCTACCGGGTGCTGGCCAACGACGGCCTCGGCACCGACACCTGCACCACCGACGCGGGCGACACCACCAGCAGCTGCTGACCCCGTACCCGCTGGACAGTAGTCTGCCCCGGCCCCGGGACTCCAGGGCCGGGGCGCTCTCTTTCCCACACCCGGCTACTGGACATTTCCGGAGGCAGATGATCACCGCAATTTCGCGGGCGGAACCACCGACGCCTGGTGGCAGCTGGGCGTTCGACTCTTTACTCCTGTCCACACCCGACCCGATCTAGACCTACCTGGCGGCTGGGGACATCTTCGGGAGCGGAGGGCCTGTGGCGGCGCCCTGCCGCCGGGCAAGCGCGCCGACGCGCTGGACTGCAGCGCCGACCACCCCACCCGTTACCACCGCGAGCGCGTCGCGGCCGAGACCGCCGCCGCGACAGCGGGCAGGTGCGCCTGGAACAGGCCCAGGCCGTGCTCGGGCCACTGGCCGCACAGATCGCCGCGGCGGCGGCCGCGCTGCACGCCGACCTGGAGCAAGCCGTCGCCGACACGCTCGCCGAGGCCCGTGCCGCCCGCGCCACTGGTGGCCTGGGAGTGGGCCCAGCACATCGCCGAGGAATGGCAGGCTCAATTCGGCCCGGCCCGGCGCGGGATTCGGGAGGTCGGCATGGTGTGGCAGCGGGGGGACATTTGTCTGCTCTGCGCTGTGCCCTCTTGATCCATTATTTGCCCTGGTAGGCCGGCTGCTACGATGCCGGCCAGCATAAATCGCCCTATCTGGGCGGGCAGAACCGTCGATTTCTCATGCGCGATCTTTCTGCACGAATTGCCGAATCCCCTCTTGGAGTTCTTCATGCGCCGTGCAGTCGCGCCCGCCGTTCTCATGCTCGCCACCCTGACCGCATGTGGCGGCGGCGAGAAGCCCGTGCCGGCGGCCTCCGCCACCCCCAGTGCTCCGGCCGCCCTGACCGAGGTCGCGGCCGTGGTGCGTGTCCTGGACACCCAGCTCACCAAGCACAAGAGTCTCAAGATGGCCGTGTCGGTGACCGGCGACGAGGCGGCCGTCAAGTCCGACGTGCTCATTCACCTGGAGGGCACGGCGACCCGGGTGGACATGACCTCCGAGGACCCCCTGTCTCCGGCAAAGAAGACGCACGTCATCCAGACCGAGGAGGCCACGTACGTGGCGGCCACGGGTGAGTACGCCGACTGGGCGAAGGGCAAGCCGTGGCTGAAGTTCGGCGAGGAGCAGAAGGGGATGGTCGGGCTGATCGCGCCCGGGGGCGCCGACAGCACCGTCGAGGACCTCGCGCGGGCCCGTGACGTGAACCTGTACGCCACCGGCAAGCTCACCTCCGCGCCGGATCCGCTCGGCACCCACTACACCGTCACCTACGACCTGGGGCAGGCGCTGAAGCAGACCGGGTCCAAGCCGTACGTGGCGGCCAACTTCGACCAGTCGCTGGCCGCCGTCAAGGCCAAGCTCGGCAAGGCGGGGCTGCAGAAGGTGATGAAGGGCGTCACCGGCCTGGGGGAGCAGTACCAGACCCGGCTTGGGGCCGCACTGGAGCAGGTGGCGCAGGGGGTCACCTGCTCCTACGACGTCTGGGTGGGCGCCGACGGGCTGCCGGCCAAGCTGGTCATGAACGTGCCGCTGGAGGGGGCGGCGGTGAAGACGGAGATGGTGTTCTCGGGCTGGGGCGCGGCGAAGGTCACCGTACCGGCCGACGATCAGGCCGCGGAGATGCCTAGCCTTTCGTAAATTCGTGGCTTTTGTCCGAGCTCTCGATGGGTCGTCGAAAGCGGCAGATCCGATCATCAAGGAGATCACCTGCCCGTTCCAGCGCGCGGCCCCGCCGCGACGAGATCGCCGAAGGCCAGCGCCACGTCCCACACCCGGGAGAAGACGATCACCCGGCCGCCGTCCAGGCCGTCGCAGTAGACCGGCTTGCTGATGGCGGAGGTGATGCCCTGCGCCGCGACGTCGTCGTACCAGTTGGTGCAGGAGTAGACCGGCCCGCCGCTGTCGCCGTGGGCCATGGCGCAGCCGCCGACGACGCTCTTGGCCCTGACCATGTGCTTGACGTACTGCCCGTTCGTGTACGTGCCGCTCCACCCGGTCTCGGTCACCTTGATCAGGCAGTACGCGCCCAGCGACGCCCCCGAGTTGCACACGAAGTTGCCGACGTACGCCTTCCACAACGCGACCACCCGGTTGCTGGTGGGGGCCGCGGGACCGCCGTCGAAGACGTCGGCCGTGGCGTTGGCGAGCACGATGGCGGCGTCCCGCTTGGGCAGCCGCCACTGCAGGTCGCCCATGTGGTTCGCGGAACTGCCGGTGCCGCCGTCGTCGTAGAAGTGGTCCCAGAAGTCGCCGCAGTGCGCGGCGGTGAGGAAGCCCGGGTTGCCGTTCTTGTCATAGACCGCGAAACCGGAGGTGCAGCCGGCCCCGACGGTGCCCGCACGGCTGCCACGGCCGCCGTCACCGACAGCATGTCCGGCAGGCCGAGACCCTGCGGGCCGCGGCCGCTGACGCCGTCGCCGGCCGCAAGCGCCCCGAGCACGACAGTCGCCAGGTCTGGGCCCGGGCCGAGACCGCCCGGCAGGCGGCGACGGAGGCACGCCTGGCTCTGGCTGCCGCCCAGGGCGAGGCCGCCACCGCCGCCCGGCTGTAAGAGCGCGTCGCAGCGGGGCCGTGCAACGAGCCCAGAGGAAAGCGTGGCCACACGCCACCGCAATGTGCCGCATGGAGCGGCGGCGACACCTCATGCGGCACCACGGCCGATGCGGCCATGTTGTGTCGGCGGCCATGGCACCCGCGTGGACAGCCGCCGATTTCAGCGGGGGAGGAGCGTGCTCTCCAGTTCCCCGATCCGGCCCTGGGAGTCGAGCTCGGCGCGGAGGCCGGAGCCGCCGGGGTGACGGCCGCCGACGAATCCCGGTCCGCTCTCCACCTGCCAGCCCTGCTGGGTCAGGAAGCTTTCCACCAGGGTTCGGTGGTCGAGCTCGTAGGTGGACAGTGCCTGCCCCAGGACGGACAGCGCGCGCTCGGGGCGCACGGGCGCGAAGACCTCGTCCGGCACGTTCTCCAGCAGGACGAAGACGGCGCCGCCCGGGTAGGGGCCGCGGTAGTAGCAGCGGTTCGTCAAGCCCGCCGACAACAGGGCGAGCAGGTGCCCGTCGGCGCGGTCGAGCGGCAGCGACGGCTCGGTCAGTTCCGGTATGCCCTGCTGCCGTCCGTGGTCGCGCAGCCAGTCCGCGGCGCGCAGCAGGTGCGGTGGCAGGTTGCTCTGTGCGTTGGCCCACGCCCACAGCCAGGTCTGGTCGGTGTGGCTCTCCGTTCCCAGGAATTGGAGGGGAAAGTGGAGGTCGTCGCCGAAGGAGATGAGACCCGCGTGGGTGTCGACGGACCAGGGGCGGTTGCCGAGCAGGTCCATCAACGCGAACTGGCGGGCCAAGGACGTGGCGACGGAACGGGACAGATGCTGGGTCAGAGGGTTCATCGGAGTCCTTGTATGCGCAGGTACGGAAGATGGAGGAGGGGGCTCCCGTTGCACGCGACCGGAGGCCCCCTCGAAGCCTTGCCAGTGGCGAGGGTCAGCTCTCCTTGACCCTCTCCCACGCGGCGGCGTTGTCGGCACGAGCCTGGTCGCGGCGCGCGGGTGTGACGCAGACCTGGTCACCGACGTAGGCCTCCCGCCAGACATGCCCCTGGACGCAGCTCTTGGGGCCGGCCGGCCCGTCGGTCCAGCGGCTGGCGGCGGCTGCGTTGTCGTCCAGGGTCTGGTAGCGGGTCTCCAGGGACACGCAGACGTAGTCGGAGTCGTCGGCCATCCGCCACACGTAGCCGTCCTGGCAGGCGTTCGGCCCCCACACGTGCTGGGCGACGTTGATCCGAGCGGGCGCGGCGGCCGTGTCCTGCTCGGACTGGTACTTCACGGTGGGGGAGACGCAGGCCACGTCGGCCAGCGTGATCTCGCGGTGGACGTAGCCCCACCGGCAGGCGCCATAGGCGTCCAGACGGTTCGGCTGGTCGGCGTTGTCGGCGGCGGTGCTGTCGCGTACGGCAGGCGTCACGCAGGCGTTGTCCCCGGCCACGGCGGCCCGCGGGACCCACTGGAAGCCGCACTTGCCGGTCACATCGGTCGAGACGGTGACGGTCGCCGAGTCGGCGGTCATCGAGTCGAGCTTGATCTCGACGCCGTCGCTGCGGTAGCTCTGGATCGGCGTCGGGTTCGTCTCGTTCTCCATCAGGAGGTTGACCCGGTTCCGTCCCTGGTAGCGGTGGATGAGGATGGTGTCCTTGGGGATCGCGCCGCTGCGGCCGGTCTTCTTACGGAACTCGACGGTGAGGTACCTGTCGGATCTCTGCGGGTCGTACGGCACGCGAACCATCAGCGCGCCGGGCCGGTCCGGCTGCTCGACGGGCGCCAGCCGTACGGTCCGGGTGCCGACTCCGTCCTTGCCGAGCGTCGTCACCCGCCAGCCGGGCATCCAGCCGAGCTCGTCGAGGCTCGGTGCGGCCAGCGAGATCGCGCCCTCGCCGAACCGCTCGGAGGGCGGGAAGTGGGTGGTCGACGCCGACATCGTGTCGTACGGGTTGCCCAACTCCGTGGGTTGCTGGTTCAGGAACTGCGACAGCCTTAGGGTCAGCCCGTTGAGCCGCCCGAACTCGTAGGCGGCGCGGTTCAGCGTCCAGGCCGTGGAGTCCAGGACGATGGTGTCCCCCCCTCCGCTGTACGAGGCGCGCGCGAATCCGCCTTCGGCGGTGTTGATGATGACGAACATCGCGCTGCCGGGCGGCCGGGTCCACCCTTGGCTCTGCGCGCTCCGCACGCAGTCCTTCGGCCTGTCCCAGGGGTACCAGCCCTCCTCGCGCCACTGCGAGTAGGTCTTGGGGATGGTGTACCAGCCGTGGACCTCGCTGCCTTCCAGGGCGACCCGGCCGCGCGACTGCTCGGCGACGAAGTCGGCCAGGCCGCCCTTGCCGAGACCTTCGGCGGTGAGCAGCTCCTTGAAGAACTGCGGGGGCTTCGGCTCCTCGGGCCGGTCGAGGAACTTGCACAGCAGAACCGCGATCGGCCACTTGCCCTGCACCGGCCTGGCCGCGGCCGGCGCGGACGGCACCAGCGCGGCGGTGGTCAGGGCGGCCAGCAGTGTCACTGCCAGCCGGCGGGCACCAGAGTAGAACATGACTCTCCGTTTCCTCTGCTTCCAGACGATCCCGTCGGCTCAGAGCGTGGGGCGGACGGCGAGGCGCAGGCCCAGGTGGGCGTGCGCGCCGAGCAGCAGCGCGGCGCTGGCGTACACCGAGACGGTGGAACCGCCGAGGGTCTGCGCCAGGATGGTCACCGGGAACCACAGGCCGGCGAGCAGGGGCAGCCAGCGGACCGCTCCTCGCAGGCGGCCCCGGATCGCGATGGCGAGCCCGAGGGCGAGCATGCCGAGCTGGCTGAGCGGCCAGCAGGCGTCCAGGATCAGCAGCGGCAGCGGGAACTCGTCGTAGGTGGCGTAGCCGAAGGAGAGCGCGTTGGTCACGAACGCGCCGAGCAGCAGCACCAGCAGACCGGCCGGGATCACGCGGGTCCACCCGTCGCCGGCCGCGCGCGTGACGCGCACGGTCCACACGAACGCGGACAGCCCGGCGACGAACATCATGCCGGTGACGGTGTCGAGTGTCTGGACGCCCTCCTGGACCCGGTCGCCGACGATCACGGTGCCGGCGCTCCAGGCGACGGCTCCCGCGGCCAGCAGGAGACCGGAGATCCTGACCCCGGCCGGGTTCGAGCGGGGATGAGCCACGACGGGCTCGTGCGGGTCGACGTTGCTGGGCACGATGCGGCTGGACATGACGCTCCTCGGGGTGCGGGTCGGTGGCAGCACTCTCCCGCCGGAGCGCCCCGGGCGCCCAGGGAGTACGGCCACGCCTACGGTCCTGGATCGGCCCGGCCCGATCAGGGACCGCTGTCCCGGTCGGGCGAGGACATCGCGGCCCGGCGCAGAGGAAGGGGGATCGGGGTCCTGTCACTTCGGATCAGGATCGCGCACTCGGCTCTATACCGAGGGACTCGGCTTGGAGAAGCGGGCCGACTATGCGGGCCGCGACGGGCGGTTCCTCTGTCGGTCATCGCCTTCACCATCGCCGACGGTCGGATCACCGGCATCCACATCGTTGTCGACCCAGCCAACTCGCCTCGATCGACCTACCCGCCACGATCTGAGCAGGGTGTCGTCGTCGGTCGCACATCATCGCGGGCCGACCAGCCGTCACCCCTTCATTGGCCGAGGCCGGCGTCGCGGGCCTGGATGATCGCCTGGGCGCGGTCGGCGACCTGGAGCTTGGCGAAGACGTTGGAGACGTTGTTGCGCACGGTCTTGGGGGACAGTGACAGCCGCTCGGCGATCTGCCGGTTGGTCAGGCCGGCCGCGATGAGGTCGAGGGTCTCCCGTTCGCGGGCGGTGAGTTGCTGGAAGGGCTCCTCGCGGGGCGGCCGGGCGGTGGCGAGCCGGGCGAAGTAGCGGGTCACACGTTCGGCCAGCGCGGGGCCGAAGATGACCTCGCCGCTGGCCACCGCGGTGATGGCGCGCAGGATCTCGGTCTGGTCGGCCCCCTTGAGCAGGTAGCCGCGGGCCCCGGCGAGCATGGCGGCGAAGACGCTCTCGTCGTCCTCGTGCATCGTGAGCACCAGGACGTGGGTGCCGGGGCAGGCGGCGACGATGCGCTCGGTCGCCTGCACGCCGTCCAGGCGGGGCATCCGCAGGTCCATCACGACGACCTGGGGCCGTAGCCGGGCGGCCTCGGCCACCGCCTCCTCCCCGTCGGCGGCGGTGCCCACCACCTCGGCCTCGCCGGTGGAGTGCAGCATCATGCGCAGCCCGTCGCGGTAGACGGGGTGGTCGTCGGCGAGCAGCACGCGGGGCGTCACGGGGCCGTCACCACCCGCGCAGGCAGGACGCCGTGCACTCGGGTGCCGCCCCCGTAGGCGGGCTCGACGACGCACCGGCCGCCCAGTTCCTCGGCACGTTCCCGCATGCCGAGCAGCCCCACGCCCACCACGGCGCCGGGGCGCAGGCCGCGCCCGTCGTCGGTCACCTCGACCTCCAGTTCGTCGTCGGCCACGGCGACGCGCACGTGGCAGCCGGTCGCGCCCGCGTGCCGGGCGATGTTCGTCAGAGCCTCGCAGACGATGCGGTACGCCGCCACCTCGGTCGCGGCCGGCAGCGCCGTCAGATCCCCTTCGATCTCGACCCGGACGGCCAGGCTGCCGTCGCGGAACCGGGACGCCTCGTGCCGCAGCGCGCCGGCCAGGCCGAACTGGTCCAAGGCCGGCGGCCGCAGGTCGTGCACCAGTCTTCGCACGTCGCCGAGCATGCCGCTGAGGTCGGAGCGGACCTGGTCCAGCGCCGCGCGGGCGGAGTCGGCGTCCCGGGCCATCAGGTTGTGCGCCGCCTGCACCTTCAACGCGGCGGCGGCCAGAGTGGGGCCCAGCCCGTCGTGCAGGTCGCGGCGGAGCCGGCGGCGTTCCTCGGCCACGCCGTTGACCATGCGTTCGCGGCTGTTCTGGAGCTCCTCGGTCAGCGCGGTGGCGCGTACGGCGGCGGCGGCCTGGCGTACCACGTCGGCGAGCAGCCGCTGCGCGGACTCGGCCGGCCAGGCGCCGGGGCGCGGGACCAAGGCGAGCCGGCCGATCGGCGCCTCCCGGTAGGCGAACGGCAGCACGACGACGTCCGGACGGGGTGTGCCGTGTTCCACCACGACAGTCCGGCCGTCGGCGCGATCCAGCTCGACCCGCACGTACGGTGACCGGTACCCTGCCGACACCGCCTTGGCGACCTCCAGCAGCAGGTCTTCCGGCCGCGTCGACTCCTCCAGCCGGCGGGCGAGGGCCGAGACCACCTCGTACGGCTCCGCCCGCCCGGCCAGCACCCGGTTCACCCATCGCCGCACCCGTTCGCGGAGCGGCGCGTAGACCACGCCCACCGTGACGGCCGCGAGCACGGCCGCGACCGGTTCCCCGATGACCGCGCCGAGGCCGGCAAAAAGCGGGACGTCGATCGCGACGACGGCGAGCGCGAGCCCGCCGTACAGCAGGGCCCAGCCGAGCACGGGATCGATGTCGTAGAGCCGGTAGCGGCTCACCGCCACCAGGACCGCCGCGGCGAGCGCCACCAGGCACAACACGAACCCCAGATCGCGCGGCATCCCGTCCAGCACGGCGGAGGCCAGCATCAGGGCCGCGTTCAGCAGCGCGGCCAGCAGCATCCAGCGCAGCTGCGCCCGCCGCTCGCCCGACGATCCCCGGAACCGCCAGGCGAAGGCCGCCACCGGTACGGGGAGACTCGCCACCAGCAGGGCCGGCGACACCGCGTACGCCGCCTGCCAGAAGGCGTCGGGGATCACCGGGATCGGCACGTCCAGCCCCGGCAGATAGTCCTGCGGCGACACGACGCGCCAGGGCACGAACAGGAAGATCAGCACGGTCAGGCCGGTGGCGGCGAGCGAGACCACGGCCGCCCACCGCCAACGGGGGGAGACCAGACGGCCGTCGGGGAAGTACAGCAGGACGAGCAGCGGCACCAGATTCAGGAAGGGCCCGAGGCGCGCCCCTGCGTAGACCGCGGCCGCGGTTAGCGGGAGCGCGCCGCCGTGATGGGCCGACGACAACACCGCGTACGCGCCGGCCAAGCCGTTCACGCAGGTCACGAGCCCGCCGGTGATCAGGATCCAGGTCATCAGGTGGCGCGGCCGCCGTACCGCCAGCACCCCTCCGGCGATCGCCAGGGCGGCGCCCGGGACCGTCGACGCCCAGACCTCCCAATCGAGCGGCTCGGGCCGGGTCACCGGTCCGGTCGCCACGTCGATCCAGGTGGCGGTCACGGCGGCGAAGACGGACGCGGCGGCCAGCGTCACCGCCGCTCCCGCCGGCCACCGGTCCCTCACCGAGGCAGCCGGACCGCCCAGTCCAGCCGCCGCCCCCTCAGAGCCGGCCCCGTCGATCCCATCGGTACAGACCTCGTCCGCAGCCGCGGCGGCGGGTCGTCCGCCGGGGGCACCGGCCGTGAAGGCGCCCGCGGGAACACTGACGCGATCTTGTCGGGTCTGGTCACGGCCGGTGGCAGAGGGGTCGGACACGCCGCCAAGCGTGCCATATGCCGCGTCCCGCCCGCATGTGAGCAGCGTCCCGCCGAAGTCCCGTCCCGGCCGGGACACCGGTCCCCGACTGGGGCAGGCACCGCCGGGACGCCACGACGAGCGGGCGGGCCCGTGGCGCGAGCAGCCTGACCAGCAGCCGCCCGGCGCCGTCGCGCGGTGAACCGCCGCACCCGCTCCCACCTCGTCCTGCACGACCTGGCCGAGGACGCCGGCGCCGAGGCCGGCCTGCCCGCAGGGGTGATCCATCCGGCCGCCCGCTGGAACACCGGTGGCCTGCACCTCGTCCACAGCGCGCCCGACCGCCCTGCCGGCCTGGTCGGCCTCGCCGGCTGCTCCGTGTCGCGTCCGGCGGCGGCGATCGTGGCCGGCGGGATCCGGCCGTCCCCGGCCCGGGTGCTGTCCTGTCCGGGGCGGGCATCGCCGTCGTCGCGCCCAACCAGCGCGGCAGCACCGGCTACGGAGCCGCCCACCGTGACGCCATCCGCGACGCGTGGGGCGGCCCCGACCTCGCCGACGTCCTCGGCCTGGGCCGCGCCGCCCAGGCGGACCTCTGGTCCCGCGCCGCGGTCGTCGCGCCCTTCCTGTCCGGACGGCAGCTGTACCAGGACGGTCCGCCCCCGGTGCGCGCCCTGCTGCGGCTCGCCGGCCGCATGCGGCTGCCGCTGCTCATCGTGCACGGCGGGGACGACCCGATCATCCCCGTCGAGCACTCCCGCCGTCTGTACGCGCGCCTGCGCGCGGCCCGGTGGCCCGAGGGCGCCGCACCGGCCTATCTGGAGGTCCCCGGCGGCGGCCACGACCTGCAGCACGACGTCCGCGACACCGTGGCCCTGGACCGCGTCGTCGACTTCCTGCGCGCCGGACCAGGCGCGTAGCTCACCGGCTCGGCCGGTACGGATCCGCTCCGGGACCGGCCGTGACAAGGGGCGCCGGACGCCCACGGCGTTCCGGGTGATGACCGGACGGACAGCTGAATGAGGTGCGGCCCGGGGCGCCTGCCCCGGGCCGCACCGCACACCGGCAGGCCCCGCGCGTTACTTGAGGACCTTCGCCGAACGCACCTCGTGCAGGTGGACCAGCACGTCGAAGGCGCGGGACAGGGCGGTGTCGAGCAGCGGGTACGGGTACTGCGTGCCGATGTTGCGGGTCGGCCGGGCCACCGCCAGCCAGTCGCGCGCGGCGGCGGGCGCGGTGCGCATGTCGAGGTAGAAGTCGTCGTGGCGGACCCGGTCCAGGGTGTGCTCGTTGCTGCCGGGCTCGGCGGGGCCGGCGGTGAACTGCTTCCAGTCGCCGCCCAGCGCGGCGTCCTTCGACAGGAAGGATCCGCGGTCGAAGGTGAAGCCGACGGCGACGTACTTCTTGCCCAGGGTGTCGCGCAGGTAGGAGCCCTGCGTCTTCGGGTAGAGCGCCGGGTCGCCGGCGACGTAACCGGCGTGGGTGTTCTGCGCGGACATGAGAATCCTGCCGCCGTGGTGTCGCAGCCACCAGACGGTGTTGTCGGCCATGACCTGGTCGCGGTAGCGCTGGACGACGCTCAGCCATGACTTGTCGGCCAGGTCGTAGCCGGCGAACTTGGCGGTCTGGGCGATGAACCGGGCGTCCTGGACGGCGCTGTCGTACGCGGCGGACGCCTTCGGCCCTCCCAGGCTGAGAAGCAGGTCGAGCGCCTGCTGGGCCTTGCCGGCGAGCTGCCGCCGTTCCTCCAGCGGCCGGTTCAGGTAGGCGAAGACGTCGTCGAGCGGGCGCAACCCCTCGTACAGCGCGGCCAGGGGAGCGGCGGAGTCGGGGTGGGCGCCCCGCACGTACTGCGCGACGCGGGCGAAGACCTCCTCGCCGACCTTCGGCGCGCCGATGTCGTCGCCCATGACGTGCAGCGGGCGGCCGGGGTCGCGGCGGTTGTGCTCGCGCATCCACTCCAGCATCCCGACGAGTTCCTCGCGCTCCCACGGAGAAGACCGCAGCACCTCCTTGGCGATGGCTCGAAGGTCGCCCTTGCCCGTGCGCAGATACTCGTCGAGCCGCACCCCACCCGACCAGCTGGCCTCCAGGGCGAACGTGGTGAAACCCTTCTTCTCCACGAGATAACGGAAGACCCGCTCCTTCACCGTGAAGAACTCATGCGAACCGTGGGTCGCCTCCCCCATGCCGACGACCTGGGCGTCGCCGACCATCTGGCCGAAGGCCCTCAGGTCGCCGGACTCCGCGCCCGGCTCGGTCGAGCGCAGTTCGTGCGCCGCCGCCTCCAGAGCCCGCACGGGCTCGGCGGGCGCGGCGGGCTCGGCCGCGAAGGCCGCCTGGGCCAGGACGGGCACGAGGGTCAGGCCCGCCGCGAGGGCGGCAAGCTGCCGGCCAACGGTCATGTCACTTGCTCCTTGGTGTCGCTCCTGCTTGACGCCAAGAACCGTATGACGCGCCCGGCCCCCCAGACGATGACGCTGACCTGCGCATTTTTAGGCGTACGCACTGCCCGGAACAGGTAGGGCCAGCCCTACCCAGGCCGCCCTCACGCGGCCGTGCTCACCGGGGGACGGCCGCCAGGTTCAGCACGGTGTACTCCTTGCCGCCGCCGCGCGTCTTGACCTGGCACCCCCGTTCGCACACTGCTCGTAGGACTTCTCGTCGGCGTCCCAGAAGACGGTGGTGGACGGTGCGGAGGAGGACGCCCCCGAGCCCACGTTCCCGGACAGGACGCCCACGGAACGTTCCCCGATCCGGGCCATCGCGCCCGTCGTCAGGTCGTACAGCAGGGCGATCGGCACGCCGCTCTTGTCGCGGTCCGGGTCGTACACCCTGAACAGCGCGTACGAGCCGCCCAGCAGCGTCCGTCCGGGCTGTGGCCTCAGCCCTTCGGGCAGGGTCCTGCGTTCGGACCCGTCGATGCGCTGCACGAGTGTGGTTCGCGAACGGCTGGTCGTCGCTCAGCCCGGCGGCCCACGGCCAGGCCGTCAGGTGCAGCCCGTCGGTGGCGGGCAGCCGCTCGGGAGCGCCGCCGGTCAGCGGCATGCGATAGACGCCGCCCTCCTTCACCGACCACACGAGCGAGTCGCCGGTGAGGGCGATCCTGTCCACGTCGGCGTCGACCTCGCCCACGCGCCTGGCCTTGCCGCCCTGTGCGGGCATGACCCAGAAGTCCGTCCAGGGGACGCTGTCCTGCGGGGTCGCGCCGAACCAGGCGATGTACCCGCGGCCGGCGGTGAAGAGCTGCGGGTAGTACTTCTTCCGCGGGCTGGGGATGTCGCCGAGCACCCGGGTCGTCCCCGAGGCGGAGTCGTGCACCTCCAGCCGTCCGGCCTTCTCGAACGCCGACTCCGAGACCAGCAGCACCTCCGTCGCGCTCAGGCCGGTCACCACGCGCACGGTCCGGCCGTCGGAGTCCTTCGCCGGCACCTTGACGACGGCCTCGGGCCACAACTCGACGGCGGGCCGCGCGAACGCGCGGGCTGCCTGGCTCCGTACGGTCCCGCGGGCGACGCCGAGGATCTCGGCGATCTCCTGATCCGGCAGGTCCTCGTAGTAGCGCAGCACGAGCACGGCCCGCTGCCGGCGGGGCAGCTCCTGCAGCCCCGCCCACAGGGCGGCGTCGCCGTACTGGTCGAGGCTGCCGTGGTCGGGGACGGCGGCGACCAGCTGCTCGCGATCGCGCCGACTCCTGCACGAGATCGGCCGCGTCCTCGGAGTTGCCGGTCAGCACATAGCCGTACCTAAGGAGCGCGTCCCCCCGTGCTCGGACGAACTCGTCGAAATCTTCCACAAACCCAAGGATCAGGACGGAGGCCCTACTGTTGCACGACGCTCTCGGAACACCTCACCAGTTGTGCTCGGGTTGTCCGTGCAGGAGGCGACGGCCCGCACGTGGCCGGTGCCCGAACAGCACCCGGCGTGGGCGTATTCGCCGCTGGATCCGTAGTGCTCGTCCGCCCAGCAGTTGACGGGGGCCGCGCATCAGGAGCCCGGCTGCACCAGGCCGGTCTCGTAGGCGAGGATGACCAGCTGCACCCGGTCGCGGACGCCGAGTTTCATCAGGGCGCGGGTGATGTGCGTCTTGGCGGTCAGCGGGCTGATCACGAGCCTGGCGGCGATCTGGTCGTTGGACAGCCCCTCGGCCACCAGACGGACGACCTCGCGTTCGCGATCGGTGAGCACGGAGAGCGCGGTGAGCCGGTCGCCGCTCAGCGGGGCGGGCCGGTGAGCGAACTGCTGGACGACCCGCCGGGTGACGCTCGGCGACAGCAGCGCCTCGCCCGCGGCCACCACGGCCACGGCGTGGCGCAGCTCGGCGGGTCCGACCTCCTTGGTGAGGAACCCGCTGGCGCCGGCGCGCAGCGCGGCGAAGACGTGGTCGTCGGTGTCGAACGTGGTCAGGATGATGACCTTGGTGTCCGGGCGTTCGGCCAGCACCCGGTGGGTGGCCTCGATGCCGTCCATCCCCGGCATGCGGATGTCCATGAGGATCACGTCGGGCTCGGTGGCGCGGGCCTGCCGGACGGCCTCGTCGCCCGTGGCGGCCTCGCCGACCACGGTCAGGTCCTTGGAGCGGTTGAGCAGGCTGCGGAAACCCGCCCGGACGAGGGCCTGGTCGTCGGCGAGCAGCACCTTGATCGTCATGTCGCCATGGGGATGATCGCGCGCACGGCGAACCCCTCGCTCCCTTCGATGCTCAGCGTGCCGCCCAGGGTGGTGACACGTTCGCGCATGCCGGTCAGCCCGTGGCCCCCGGTCAGGACGCCGTCGGCCGGGGTGGTCGCGCCGCGGCCGTCGTCGGCCACCTCGACCGTCACCGCGTCGCTCGCATAGCGCAGCCGCACCGACACCCGGGTGGCGTCGGCGTGTTTGATGGTGTTGGTCAGCGCCTCCTGGACGAGCCGGTGGGCCGCGACGGCCTGCGGGCCGGTGACCATGGCGGCATCGCCCTCCTCGTGCAGCTCCACCTGCAGTCCGGCGGCCCGGGCGGCGGCGACGAGATCGGCGATGGCGCCCAGGTCCGGCTGCGGGGCGGGGTCATCGTCGATCCGCAGCACGCCGATGAGCGAGCGCAGGTCGGCCATGGCCTTGCCGCGCACGTCCATCGCGGTGCGCAGGGCCGCGCGCGTCTCCTCGGGGGAGTCGTCCAGCGCGTCGGCGGCCACGTTGAGATGCACGCCGACCACGGCCAAGGTGTGGGCGATGATGTCGTGCAGCTCGCGGGAGATCTCCAGCCGCTGTTCGGCGAGGCGGCGGCGGGCGTCCGCCTCGCGTGCCTGCTCCAGTTGCGCCCGCCAGCGCGCCTGGAGGTGGCGGGCGTTGCCGATCGCCAGCACCAGCGCCAGCCAGAGCACCTCGGCGCCGCCGGAGGCCAGCGCGCGGGCAGGCGAGCCGCCCGCAACGGCCCAGTCCCAGGTCAGCGCGTACAGCAGCAGGAACAGTCCCACACCGGCGGCCCAGCGGGTCCGGCCGGCCGCGGCCACGGTGTAGGCGGCCGCGGTCAGCGGCCACACCCAGCCGCCTTCGAACAGCCCCGCTCCCTGGAAGGCGACCAGCACCAGCGCCGAGGCCAGCAGGACGCCGACCGGCCGGCGCCGCCGCACCACCAGCAACCCGCCGAGCAGCAGCGCCATCGTGACCACCGGCCAGCCGATCGGGGCCCCGACCGCCGCCGTCCCGGTCAGGACGGCGACGGTCGTGAGCGCCCCCGGCAGCACGACGGCCGGGACAGCGGAGGTCATCGGCGGGCGCCGGGCAGACGGACGGCGGCCAGCGCCATCCAGCCGAGGCTGGCGGCGATGGCGATGCGCTCGGTCAGTCCCACCATTGGAGGCAGCGACCGGGAGACCATGACATCGACGAGAGTCACCACAAACAGGATCATTCCAGACACCAGGGCCACAGTCGCACCGGTGAGCAGGTCGTCCCGCGGCCACGCCCTGGTCAGCACCACGGCGGCGGCCGTGAAGGCGGCGAAGGCCGCCCAGGCGGAGAAGCCGTGCACGCTCTCCGAGACCGACGGGTTGTCCCACTGCCCCGGCGGGTCGGCGGGGAAGATCGCGGCCACCAGCAGCCCCAGCGACCAGACGCCCAGCAGCCAGGTGCCCGCGCGGCTGGTGCGGGTACGAGCCACCGCCACCGTCAGCGCCGCCGCGCCGAGCGCGAGGGCGACCAGCCCGAGGGGCACCAGCCAGCCGGCCCCCGTGTTGACGAACCTGCTGATCGTCTCGCCGATCGGGCTCATTTCCCTGTTGACCACGTCCGAGATGGCGAATGCCGCGACGCCGATGCCGACACCGGCAAGAACTGTTTTCTTCATGGCCCAGACGTTATGAGCGGCCTGTGGTGCCCGGCGTCGTCCATGCGCAGACACCTGCGCGTACACCGATCGGTGTACGCGCACGCATCCCTTGGGGGGGTCAGCCGCCGGAGCGGCGGGCCAGGCGCTCGGTGTGCGCCGAGCGGCCCGCGGGGCGGCCCGCCGCGTGCGACGCCTCCTGGGCCAGGCCGTTGAGCGTGGTGCGGACCACGCGCGTGGTCTGGAGGTCGACCGCGCGCGGGTCGTCGAAGTGCACCAGGCCGTCGGCCAGCAGCACGGCCAGCCCGTGCAGCGCGGCCCACACCACGAACTCCGCCCCCTCGCGGGCGGGCCCCGGCAGGCCGCCGGCCTCGGCGAGCCGGTCGAGCTCCGCGGTGAGGACGTCGTGCGGGTGGGGGGAGATGGCGGAGTCGGGGGCGGTGGCGCCGCCGCGCAGCACGAGCCGGGCGACGGCCGGGTCGCCGAGCGACCAGCGCACATAGCCGCACCCCAGGGCGATCAGCCGCCGCTGCGGGTCGTCCTCCTGGCCGGGCGCGCGTTCGCAGTCCTGTCGCAGGCGCTCGCCGAGCCAGGCGAGCGTCCGCTCGGACAGGGCGCGCACCAGCGTGTCGCGGGAGGCGAAGTGGTGGTAGGCGGCGCTGGGGCTGACGCCGACGCGCGCCGAGGCCTCGCGCAGGGACCAGCCGTCGGCGCCGCGCTCGCGTACGAGAGCCTCGGCGGCGTCGAGCAGCGCGCTGCGCAGGTCACCGTGGTGGTATCGCCCTTTCGCCATCGCCCGATCTTAACACTGATCAGATCTCTGCTACGCTCGCAAGCATCTCAACAGTGTTCAGATTGGAGCCGGATCATGTGCCCCGCCGATGTGACGCCGAACCCGTCCCCTGACCTGGGGGATCTTCCCGACGTGCGGACGAGCCCGCCGCCGGTCGTGCGCGGCGAGCCCGTCGAGGTGTCCGACGGCGTGTACGTCATCCCCGACAACCGTGTCGAGCTCGTCCCGAACGTCGGCATCGTCGTGGGCGAGGACGCCGCGCTGGTCGTCGACACCGGCATGGGCCCCCGCAACGGCGACTACGTCCTGGAGCAGGCCCGGCGCCTGGCCGGCGACCGACGGCTGTACCTGACCATCACGCACTTCCACCCCGAGCACGGGTTCGGGGCGCAGGCGTTCAAGGGGGCCGCGACGATCGTCTACAACGCCTCCCAGCGCGCGGAGCTGCACCGTAAGGGCGCCGCCTACGTCGAGATGTTCAAGGGGCTGAGCGCCGCCGCGGCGGCCGAGCTCGAAGGCGTCGAGCTCGTCGATCCCGACCTGGTCTACGAGGGCCGGGCCGAGATCGACCTGGGTGGGCGCAAGGCGGCGCTGCGGGCGGTCGGGCCGGCGCACACGGGCTCCGACCAGGTCGTCGTCATCGACGACCGGGTGCTGTTCGGCGGCGACCTGATCGAGACCCGCATCTTCCCGATCGCGCCGTACTTCCCGCCGTACGACGTGGACGTGGACGGCGCCGGATGGATAGCCGCGCTCGATGACCTGATCGCCCGCGACCCCGAGATCGTCGTGCCCGGCCACGGGGAGGTGGGCGGCGTCTCCTTGATCCGCGACGTCCGCGACTACCTCGACCACGTGCACGGCGAGGTCGTACGGCTGCGCGCGGCCGGAGCCTCCGCCGACGAGACGGCCGCGAAGATCGACCAACAGGCGCGCGCCCGCTGGACCACCTGGGAACGCCCCGAGTGGATCGGCTTCGCCGCCCGTGCCTTCTACGCCGGCGAACACCGGTGACGTGACCGGTCCAGCAGCGGCCGATCAGGCGCTTCCATCGGGGAGCGTCATACGTCCGCGGTCAGGCTGTAGACGCCCGAGGTGCAGCCGGTGACACGCCAGCCACCCGGCGCCCGCCGGACGGCGACGCCGCTGAGTCCGGTGCCGCGGACGACCGGCCGGGCGTCGCCCGGGAACCAGACGTCGAGGCCGCATCCGCTGCCCTCACCCCGGGCCGTCAGGCTCGCGCGGTCCGACGTCAGGCCGGTCAGCCGGCCGGGGGCGGAGCGCGGGAAGGGGCGTGAGAGCTCGGTGACGTACTCGGCGGGCGGGGGCAGGTCCTTCCCGGTGACACAGTCCTCGATCATGAGGTTGCCGCCGGTCTTCGACTCGGCATCGGCGTGGGCGTCGCCGCAGGACTGCTTCCAGACCCAGAACGCGCCTCCGATGCGGTGCCGATCCTCCTGGTCGGTGTATCTCGCGATCGGGGCGGCGGCGGGGTCGCCGAACCAGCCCCACTCACCCGACCAGAGCCCGGCGCCGTAGTACTCCGCCGCCCGGCTCGCCAGCTCGAAGCCGCGCTCGATGCTCGTGACGGTGAGGCCGGTGCCCTGGTCGATGGTGATCGACTCGTTGTAGAGGTGGGGAGCGAAGACGAGCAGCCGGTCGTCGGTGAAGTCCTTGGGCACCGGGACCTCGAAGCCGAGACCCGACCAGAGCACGGACGGCTCGAAGAAGACCAGGTGGGGGAAGCCGCGCCGCTCACCCGCCCTGATGGCCTTGATCGCGCGGTCGTAGTAGCGGCCGAGCAGGACGCCGGAGGTGATCGGCGGCGCCTCGCCGAAGCCCGGCTCGTTCAGCAGGTCGTATCCGGCGACCATCGGCTCGTTCGCGAACCGCTCCGCCAGCATGCCCCAGGCGGCGACCAGGCGGGTCTGGATGCCGTCCCGGTCCTGGTAGAAGTTGGTGAAGGCGCGGGCGACGGCCGGTGAGATGTCGCGTCCGGTGAACTCGCACCTCGGAGCGCCGTCGAAGCGGTCGGCCCAGGTGGGGGCGCCGTCCCAGCCGTGCATCGGGGAACCGTTCGGGCAGGTGGTTCCGGGGGCGGCGTCGACGCCCTTTCCCCACGCGTCCTGGTGCATGTCGATGACCGTGCGCAGGCCGTGCCGGGCCGCGGTCCCGACGGCCCAGGAGATCTTGGCGAGGTAGGCCGGGTCGTAGTGGCCGGGCCGGGGTTCCAGCGCTGACCAGGACAGTGCGAGACGGATGACATTGAAGCCCATCTGCTCCATGCCGGCGAAGTCGGCCTCGGTGAGCGGTCGCGTCACCGCCTTGTCCGGACGCTTCTGGAAATAGTCTTCGAGCTGGTTGACGTTCACGCCGCGCAGCAGCACCTCGTTGCCGTCGGCGTCGATGATCCTGCGGTCGGCCGAGAGGGTCAGCCCCTTGGTGCGCGGGGGTTGCGCGGTGGTGGTGCCGGACGGCAGGAGCGGTAAGGCGAGCGCCGCCGCGGCCACGACGACCGCCATCGGGATCGGTGCGGCAAGGGCGACGCCCCTGCGCGCCGGCCGGGCGGCGGGCAGGAGGGCGACGAGCACCGCCGTCGCCAGGGCGAGGAGGGCGCCGAAGGAGAGCGCGGGGGCGAGGCGCAGCATGATCGCCGGTGCCCAGAACAGGTCGCCGCCCGCCAGGTCGCCGGGGATCCCGACGGCCACCTCGACCAGGCCCAGCATCGCGGCCGCGGCCAGTGCGGAGAGCCCGGCCACGACGGCCGGGGGCGAGGTGGTGGCACTGAGCCGGCGGTTCGACGCCCAGGTCAGCACACCCAGCAGAGTGACGGCGGCCAGGCAGCCCAGCGGTCCCGCCTCGGGCGCGGGAGCCAGCGGGGAGTCGCCGATGGCATAGCCGACGGGCGAGCCGCCCCACCACACCCCGCCGACCGACGCGGCCAGGACCACGGACACTCCCGCCGCCGCCCATCCCGCAGTCGACGACCGTGGGAGAACCGTCCCCGGGGCCGCGGCGGGCCCTGCCTCGGACGCCGTGGAGGCCGACGCCGGGGGAGGTGGGACGAGGCGCCGGTGCAGGAGCTGGGTGAGCCAGGCGGCCGCCGCCACCGGCAGGCCGAACACCGCCGCCTTGACGCCGGTGAAGCCGGTCGACCACATCAGGTAGACCACGTCATCGGAGGTCATCGCCAGCGACATCAGCAGCTTCGCCGCCATCGCCGACCACACCACCGCGCCCCACACCAGCAATGCCGTACGCAGCGGGGTGCGTCCACGGGCGACCGCCCACGCCAGCACTCCCACCCCCGCCAGCAGCAGCGGCACGTAGACGGCCGGCGCCGCCACCTGCCAGAGCCCGGCGACGGGCAGCAGATCGGCGCCGGTCCAGGTGTACGGCGCGGCCAGCCCCGACGGGTCGAACACCGCTCCCAGCGCGATGACGGCGGCCAGTACCACGACGGCGATCGGCGACAACCAGCGGTTCCTCATAGTGACGGCGACCATACATGAGCATCGCTCACAAATGAAGAGCCAAGATCCACGGCAGCACGTGGCCGCGCCGGGAGGGAATCCCGCCGCCTACGAGAAGGCGGGGGCGGAGTCGGTCACGCGACCTTGGACTCCGGCGCCTTCCAGGTGTTGCACGCGCCAGGAGTGCCCTTGGTGTAGCCCTGCGTGAACCAGTAGAGATCGTTGGCGCTGAGCTTGTCCTTGCTGAAGCGGTCGCGCCAGCGCTTGTCCTTCGGCGTGGGCTCCTCGGCCTTCAGGGTGGCCTTCCAGTTCTTCGACTTCGCGCCCAGGGCCTTGAGCGTCACGCCGGACAGGCACAGCCGCTGCATGTCGAAGCGACGCCCCTGCTCGTCGAGCTGCTTCTCGTCGGCGTCGTTCGGCATGGCCCAGTAGGCCCTGCCGATGCCGGTCAGGCCCATGACCACGCCGCTCCAGGCCTGGGCGACCTGGGTGCGGATCGGCAGGTCGTCCTTGGCGCTGATCCAGTCGGTGCCGAGCTGGATCTGGAGGTAGGTGTAGCAGGTGCTGACGAAGGAACCGGTGATCTCTATGCCGTTGTGGCAGACGCCCTTGTCGTGGGTGGTCTTGATGTCGGTCGTGACCGGCCGGAAGTCGGGGATGAACGGCCCCCAGGCGTCGTTCAGGCAGTCGACGAGGGTGTTCAGATACTTGGTGGTGGAGGACTTCGTCGTGCCCTTGTTCAGCTTGCAGCTGATCTTGGGCAGCTTGCCCTTCTTGTACAGGGCGTTGTGGGTCAGCTCGGGAACGCCCTTGACCGGGTAGGCGGCCGCCGTCCCGGAGAACGCCATCAGTCCGGCCGCCGTGGCAGCCAGCACGCGGATCATCATGAAGCGGGATGTTAGGGCAGGAGCCTGGCACGGTCTACACAGATCGCGCCGCCATGACCGGGCGTGCGCCGCGCCGTTCGTCTTGTTCCTGTTGGCGTCCACTGCGGGCTGTGGGGTGGTCGACTCGGTTGTCGGCACGTTGGGGATCAGCGTGCCGAGCAAGTCGATGGAAGCGACGATCATGCAGGGCGCGCGCCTGCCGGTGCACCGAACCGATGGAGACCACTCCCCGCGCCTTGGTGACGTCGTCGTCTATCGAGCCCCTCAGGGCTGGGTCGGTAGCACCAGCTGTGGGTGATGAGCGACAATCGACACATCGCCCTGGACTCTCGCGCGCATGTCACCGATCCCGGCGGCGGAACCATCGGGATCTCTGACGTCGACGGCGTGGTGCAGCTCGCAAGACGCTGACACGTCCTCGCCGGTCGTCGCGGACCCCGGCGATGCAGCTGCTCACCGGCCGGCGAGAAGGCCGCCAACCTCCCTGGCGAACCCGTCCACGTTGTCGATCATGATGTTGTGGCCGGCGTCCGGGACGGCGATCAGCCGTACTCCGGAGGCTGCCAGCCCGGCCGCCCCGCCGAGCTCGCCGTCCGCCTCCGGGTAGAGGTAGGCGCGCGGGATCGGCAGCCTCCGCAGTCGTTCCCGCACGTCCGCGCACGCGAGGTGGACCGCGCTGCGGTGCAGCGCCTCCCGTCCGGCGAGCCTCATCGTGGCCGCCCAGTGCGGCCCGACCCGGGTCAGCGTCTCGTCCCAGCCGTGCCGTACGAACTCTTCCTCGGTGTAGGTGGCGATGCCTGAACTGCCCGGCCGCAGTGCCGGTTCGGTCGGGTCCAGATTGGCGTCCACCAGCACCAGTTCGGCCACCAGCTCCGGATGCCGCTCGGCCAGGTGCACCGCGATCGTCCCGCCCATGCTGTGCGCGACCACCTGCGCCGCGCGCACGTCCGCCGCCCGCAACGCGGTCGCCAGCGCGTCCGCGTGCTCCTCCAAGGTGTAGCCGAACGCGGTGGGCCGGTCGCTGGTCCCGAACCCCAGCAGGTCCACGAACAGGCTCCGGTGCCCGGCCAGCTCCGGCCGGCTCGCGACCTGCAGGAAGTACGGCGCCGCCGCCGCGCCCAGCCCGTGCACGTAAACGCGGACCGGCTGCCGCCCGGCCACCTCGGCCCAGCGGATGCGGCTCCCGTCCGGCAGCACCTGCGCGTCTCTCACAATCATCGCCTCCGAGATACCTAGATGTCGATATACCAAGACATCGAGATAGCATAGCGGCATGATTGAGCTGTCGATCCTGGGCTTCCTCTACGACGAACCGCTCCACGGGTACGAGCTGCGCAAACGCGTCGCCGCCCTGACCGGCCACGTCCGGCCCATCGCCGACGGCACCCTCTACCCGGCGATCAAACGCCTGGAGCGCGACGGCCTGCTCGAGCGCGACCTGCAGCCCGGCGCCCAGGCCGCGCCCAGGCACGTGCTCAGCCTCACCGGCGCCGGGCGCGCCGAGCTCCGGCGCCGGCTCGCCGAACCGGACGAGCCGTTCATCACCGACGAGAACCGCTGGTTCACGATGCTGGCGTTCCTGCGCCACCTCGACGAGCCCGCGCTCCAGGCGGGTGTGCTGCGACGCAGACTGACCTTCCTCACCGAACCGGCCAGCTTCTTCTGGGACGGCGACCGGCCCCTGCGGGCCGCCGACTTCGACGACCCGTTCCGCAAGGGGCTGTTCACGATCGCCACCGCGACCAGCAGGACCGAGATCGGCTGGCTGCGGGAAACCCTGGCCGCGCTGGGCGCCTAGCTGCGATCGCGGCTACGCGTACCGCCCGGAGGACGTCATCCGCCCGAGGCCAGCGCCTTGACGTCCGCAGCCGTCACCGGCTGTCCCCCCACACCCCAGTCGCCGCTCTTGATCTCCTCGACCACGACCACGGTCAGGGGACGCATGTGCTCACCCTCGATGGCGACGATCGCGTCGGTCAGCTTCTTCACCATCTCGGCCTTCTGGGTGGCGCTGAACACCCCCTCGATCACCTTCACGTTGACGAGTGGCATGGGTTCCCCTTTCCGCCGATGCGGTGCACCGATGGCACCTCACGCCGTGAGGCCGACCTGCCCCTGGGCGAAGGGGGCAAACTCCGCCCGGGAGCGGCGCGGGTGAGGAGCGGAGGTGGAGGGGTATGCGCAGGTGGGAGCTGGTGTGAGGGGGAACGGGGGATCCATGCTGGGGCTGCCTGAGGGGATTCGGGGGTGCCTGTTCGACATGGACGGTGTGCTGACACGTACCGCCACCGTGCACGCCAGGGCGTGGAAGTCGATGTTCGACGACTTCCTGCGGGCCTGGAGCGAGAAGACCGGGGTCGCGTTCGTCCCGTTCGACGCGGGCGCCGACTACGACCGCTACGTCGACGGCAGGAAGCGGGCGGACGGTGCCCGCGGCTTCCTGGACGCCCGAGGCATCAGCCTGCCCGAGGGGACACCGGACGACCCGCCCGGCACGATGACCGTGTACGGCCTGAGCAACCGCAAGAACGCCCTGGTGCAGGCCATCATCGACCGGGACGGCGTGGACGTGTTCCCCGGCTCCGTCCGCTACCTGGCCGCGGTCCGGGACGCGGGGCTGCGCCGCGCGGTGGTGTCCTCCAGCGCCAACACCGAGCAGGTCCTCGCCGCCGCCGGGCTCTCCGCGCAGTTCGAGGCCCGGATCGACGGCGTCGTGGCCCGGGACCGCCGGCTCGCCGGCAAGCCGGCTCCGGACATGTACCTGGCGGGCGCCGAGGCGCTGGGGCTGGGGGCGTCCGAGGCGGCGGTGTTCGAGGACGCCCTGGCCGGAGTCGCGGCCGGCCGGGCGGGACGGTTCGGCTTCGTCGTCGGCGTCGACCGGGTGGGGCAGGCGGACGCGTTGCGCGAGCACGGCGCCGACGTCGTGGTCACCGACCTGGCCGACCTGCTGGAACGGGACGCGCCGTCCCGGGATGCCGGATGATCCGGCATCCGGCGTTCACCGTCGAGCCGTGGGCGGTCCGCGAGCGGCATCTCGACCTGCGGGTGCTGGCGCAGACCGAGTCGGTGTTCGCGCTGTCCAACGGCCATATCGGGCTGCGCGGCAACCTGGACGAGGGGGAGCCGCACGGGGCGCCGGGCACGTACCTCAACGGGTTCTACGAGGTGCGGCCGCTGCCGTACGCGGAGGCGGGCTACGGGTACCCGGAATCGGGACAGACGGTGGTGAACGTCACCAACGGCAAGGTGATCCGGCTGCTGGTCGGCGACGAGCCGTTCGACCTGCGGTACGGGACGCTGCACCAGCACGAGCGCGTCCTCGATCTGCGCGCCGGCACCCTGACGCGCACAGCGCACTGGAGCTCACCGACCGGGACCCCGGTCCGGATCAGGTCCACCCGGCTGGTGTCCTTCACCCACCGCGCGGTCGCCGCGATCCTGTACGAGGTCGAGGCCGTGGACCGGCCGTTGCGGGTCGTCGTCCAGTCGGAGCTCATCGCCAACGAGACCCAGACCTACGAGGGCGGCGACCCGCGTGCCGCCGCCCCGCTGCACGCGCCGCTGGTCGCGGAGGAGAACGTCCCCTGCAGCGACGGAACGGCGATCATGGTTCACCGCACCCGGGCCAGCGGCCTGCGCGTGGCCGCCGGGATGTGCCACGAGATCGACGGGCCGGACGGCACCCGGAGCGAGGCACAGGTCAGCAAAGACGTCAGCCGGATGACCGTGGCCACCCGCCTGTCGCCCGGCCAGACGCTGCGGCTGGTCAAGTTCTTCTCCTACGGATGGTCGGCGCAGCGCTCGCGGGCCGCGCTGCACGACCAGGTGGCCGCCGCGCTGGCCTCGGCCCGCCTGGACGGCTGGGACGGCCTGCACGCGGACCAGCGACGCTTCCTCGACGACTTCTGGGAAGGCGCGGACGTCGAGGTGGAGGGCGACGCCGAGGTGCAGCAGGCGGTGCGCTTCGGGCTGTTCCATCTGCTGCAGGCGGCCGCGCGCCTGGAGGAGCGCGCCATCCCGGCCAAGGGCCTGACCGGCTCCGGCTACGACGGGCACGCCTTCTGGGACACCGAGATCTTCGTGCTGCCGGTGCTCACCTACACCTATCCCGCAGCCGTCGCGGACGCGCTGTCGTGGCGGCGGACCACGATCCCGCTGGCCCGCGAGCGCGCGAAGCAGCTCGGCCTGCACGGCGCCGCCTTCCCCTGGCGGACGATCCACGGCGAGGAGTGCTCCGGCTACTGGCCCGCCGGAGCCGCGGCCTTCCACGTCAACGCCGACATCGCGCACGCGGCGACCCAGTACGTGGACGCCGGCCAGGACGTGGCGTTCGAACAGCGGACCGGCCTGCCGCTGCTGGTCGAGACGGCCCGGCTGTGGTGCGCCCTCGGCCACCACGACCCGGCCGGGCACTACCGCATCGACGGTGTGACCGGCCCCGACGAGTACACCGCCGTGGTCGACGACAACGTGTACACGAACCTGATGGCCCAGCAGAACCTTCGCGCGGCGGCCGAGGCCGCGGACCGCCATCCGGGCCCGGCCGAGCGGCTCCAGGTCACCGCCGAGGAGATCCGCCGCTGGCGGGACGCGGCGGAGGCGATGTCGGTGCCCTACGACGAGCGGCTCGGCGTCCACCCGCAGTGCGAGGGCTTCACCCAGCACGCGCTTTGGGACTTCGCGGCCACCAGGTCCGACCAGTATCCGTTGCTGCTGCACTTCCCGTACTTCGACCTCTACCGCAAGCAGGTGGTCAAGCAGGCGGACCTGGTGCTCGCCATGCATCTGCGCGGGGACGCCTTCACGCCGGAGCAGAAGTGCCGCAACTTCGCCTACTACGAGGCGCTGACCGTACGGGACTCGTCCCTGTCGGCCTGCACCCAGGCGGTGATCGCCGCGGAGGTGGGCCATCTGGAGCTCGCCTATCGCTATCTCGGCGAGGCGGCGCTGATGGACCTGGCGGACCTGGAGAAGAACACCATGGACGGCGTGCACATGGCCTCGCTGGCCGGGGCGTGGATCGCCCTCGTCGCCGGTTTCGGCGGGATGCGCGCGGGCCAGGGACGGATCTGTTTCGCCCCGTCGCTCCCTCCCGGCATCACCCGGCTCGCCTTCCGGCTGCGCTACCGCGGCAGCCTGCTGAGCGTCGGCGTCGCCCCGGAGGCGACGGTCTACCGGCTGCTGCAGGGGCCGTCGCTCACGGTGACCCACCACGGCGAGCAGATCCTCCTGGACGGGACGGAGGTCACCCGGCCCAACCCGTCGCGACCGGCGCCGGAGCAGCAGATCCACCAGCCACCCGGCCGCGAACCGAGCCCGCGCCGCCACCCGCGACCTTCCCGAAGCTCCGGCACGAGGACACGTGGCTGAGACTCCCTGATCCTGTGCATCCGGCAGGGCCGCCGGCACGGGCCCTGCCGGATGCGTTCCGTCAGTTGCAGGGGCTGGAGGACCAGGTGATGTAGCCGCTGAGCCTGCCCCAGGTCGAGACCGAACCATCGCAGAACTGCGTCCTGACGCCCACCAGGTTGGTGCGCGCGGCGTCGGAGAAGTACTGGGTGTTGCACAGGTAGCCGGCCGGGCAGGCAGGGACGGCCTGCGCGGCGGCCGGGATGGTGGCGAGCGTGGCGGCGGCCAGGACCGCGACGGCCAGTACGCGACGGATCATGGATCGTCCTTCCTGATTCGCAGGGAAACGGGGGGAATCAGCTACAGGGTGTCGGACCAGTCCGGATGTACGGTGTGCACGCCCCTCCTGAGCGCGAAGCAGCACAAAGGTTCCTCGGCTTCATGGGCAGCCCAGCCGGTGATCGAAATGATCCGTCGCATGGAATGAAAACGCAAGGGGCACTCATCTCCGTGGCGCAGCCCCTGAGCGGTACGTCGTTCTGCTCAGCTCTCTCCTGAACCGGCGAGCAGGTGACCGGCCTCGGTGCGCCGATAGACCACGCGCCGACCGGCCCGCGTGCCGACGACGAGGTCCGCATCGCGCAGGACGGCCAGGTGGCCGCCCACGGTGCCAAGTGACAGGCCGAGGTGTGCGGCGAGTTCGCTGCTCGTCGCGGGGTGTTCGAGTTCGAGGAGGATGGCCGCTCGACCGGCACCGATGAGCCGCTCCAGTGACCGCGCGCGCGGGGAACGCGCCGCGCCGTCGGCGGACCCGCGGGCCGGGTAGACCAGTGCGTACGACGTCGGCGGCGCCTCGCACAGCCACGTGCCGCTGCTCAGCACACTGACCGGGACGAACAGCATGCCCTCGTCGCCGACGACCCGGTCGGGGGAGGCCTGGTCGCTGAAGCGGATGGCGTCATCGCCGACCCAGGCGCTGCGGCGGCTCATGTGCTGCAGCGCGCGCGGCCACCCGTAGGCGGCCAGCAACCCCGCCCGGTAGGTGACGTCGCGTTCCAGCAGTGCCCGCCGGCGCGGCCAGTCGGGGGCCACGTGAGCCTCCCACACGTACGTGAGCAGGTCGGCGGTACGGGCCGCCCAGCCGCGTCCGGTCAGCCAGCCCAGGTCGTGCTGCTTCCAGCTGTGCGCCACCGACTCCTCCAGCTCGGCTCGCACCTCCGCGTCGGACACCTGGACGACCGACGCGAGCTCGCTCTCCAGAGTGGTGCGCATGCCGCCTGCCGGCGGGATCACCACGTGGCTCGGCAGCCACTTGGTCGAGCTCAGCAATCTGACCAGGCCCTCGGCGAAGGGGTCCGCCTCCAGGACGGCGCGGAACGCGCCGCGGTGGAGGCGATGCCAGGAGGCCAGCCACGGATCGGTGCAGGGCTTGCCGAGCACCATCAGCGATCCCAGCGTCTCGGCGAGCGGGGACAGGGCGAACCGGGACCGCGAAAGGGCCAGAGTGCTCAACCGCAACAGCGTCATCTTTCGCCTCCTGCCGAAACGTTAGTGTGCGATCCGGGACGCCTGCAGACTCCTGCCATGCTCTCAGCCCTCCTGCGACAGACAGATTTCCGCTGGTTCCTCTCCGCGCAGGCGGTGTCGCTGCTGGGCAGTTCGATGGCGCCGGTGGCGCTGGCGTTCGGGGTTCTGGACGCCTCGGGCAACACCGGCGACCTCGGCGTCGTCCTGACCGCCTACATGGTGCCGCTGCTCGCCTTTCTCCTGGTGGGCGGGGCCGTCGCCGATCGCCTCCCGCGCCGGACGGTTCTGCTGGCCGCCCACCTGGGCTCAGCCCTCACCCAGGGCGGCGTCGCCGCTCTGCTGCTCACCGGGAGGTACGCGCTGCTACCGGTGGCCGCGCTGGGGTTACTCAACGGGGCTCTCGCCGCGTTCACCACGCCGGCCCTGCGCGGCATCGTGCCCCAGCTTGTCCCCAGGGACCGGCTACTGCAGGCGAACGCCCTGCTGGGGTCGGTGCGAAACGCCACGAAGATCCTCGGGCCGAGCCTGTCCGGGATCGCGGTCGCCGTCGTCGGCGGCGGCCCCGCCATCGCCTTCGACGCACTGACCTATCTCCTCGCCGCGGGATGCCTGGCCCGCCTGTCCCTCGCCGCGGCGCCGACCTCGCCGCGGCCCTCCTCCGGGATTTCGGCCGACATCCGCGACGGCTGGACCGAGTTCCGCCGCATCCGCTGGGTGTGGACGGTGTCCGTGTGCTTCTGCGTGGTCAACCTGGTGCAGGTCGGCACCTGGCAGATCCTGGGGCCCGTACTGACCAGGCAGCTCAGCGGCGAGGAGACCTGGGGGTTCGTGCTCAGCGCCCGCGGCGTCGGCATGCTGGTCATGAGCGCGCTGGTCCACCGGCTGATGGTCAGGCACCTGCTGCGGCTGGGCCAGCTGATGAGCGCGCTCGGCGCGATCCCCCTGCTAGCGCTCGGTGCGTACCTGGACGCCCCCTGGCTGATCGCGGTCGCCTTCGTCGCCGGACTGGGCTCCTCGGTCGCGACCGTCAGCTGGGAGACCTCACTGCAGGAGCACGTTCCCGCACACATGCTCTCGCGCGTCTCGTCCTACGACGACCTGCTGTCCTACATCGCGATCCCCGTCGGCCAGCTGGGCGTGGGACTGCTCGCCGACAGGTTCGACGGCTACCAGGTGGCCGCGACCGCCGGCATCGTCTACGCCGCGGCGGCCGTCCTCCCGCTGCTTTCCGCCGCCGTACGCCGGCTCCCGCACGCCCAGGACGACCACGCCCGCAGCGGCCCTTAGAACACGGCCGCCGCCTGGAGTCTCCGAAGCTGACGAAGCCCTCGCCCTTCCGACGAGCGCTCCTCGCTTGGCCGGACCACCGTGACACCATGGGCATCGTGATCTCCGCGGATGAGCTTGTCAGCCGAAAGCTGCTCCAGGTGACGGTGTCCTGGCACACCCATCCCAGCGATGACCAAGCCTCGCTGCTGCACATGTGGTTGCACATGAGCGATCTCGGTCCGGTTCGCTTTCACACCGCCCCCGACGACTCGCTCGAGCTGACGCTCGATCCACCACCCAACTCCTATGACATGGACGAGTACGGCCAGGTCACCGTCGGTCCCGCCGCAGAGCACTTTCTGATGAGCCGATTCATCGGCCAGTCGATCCGAGCCGTTCACCGCATCATCGACCACCAGATCGAGATCGAGATCGGCCTGCGGCTCGAACTCGATCACGGCGAGGTGCGCATCCTCAACCTGGCCGACGAACTGGTCATCACCGACACTGCTCTGCCGGACGCGCTCGACACCCACTCACCGACGATGATCGGACTGCAAAGATCAGCCGAGCGTGAACGTCCTGGCGTGGACACGGCGCCGGCTGGGAGGGTGGACCTCATGATGGAAGACTTGCGGGACGCCGAGCGCCGACTCCAGGCCGCGCAGCTTGCTGGAGATGTCGAGGCGCTGGATCGGCTGCTGGATGATCGGCTGATCTTCACCTTCGGTGCGAACGTTGCGACCAAGGCGGACGACCTGGAGCTGCACCGCACTCGGACGCAGGTGATGACGAGGGTGGCCGAGGAGGAGCTGACCGTGCTCGCCGATGGGCGCACCGGGGTGACGTGGTTTCTCGGCACCGTCGAAGGCACCGTCTCCGGCACGCCGTTCGCGGCCAGAATGCGCTACACCCGTACTTGGCTGTACGACGAGACGCACGGCTGGCGAATCATCGCCGTGCACGCCGGCACGACCGATTGACACCGAAGAACCTTCAGTTCGCGTGAAATCCGGGCCCGGGGCTCGGGAAGCTGCGATGAGCCCCAAAGTAACTGCGTGCAACCGTGGTGACGGTGTGCGCGCAGAAATGCGAGGCGGGTGATCACGCGGTGGGCGAAGGTGTGCCCGAAGGTCGCGTTTCGCAGATCATCCTGGTGCCCGAGCTGCTTCAGGTAGCGGTCCCGGCCGGGCGGCGGACCGCGGTGGCATGTCGCGGCCGGATGCACGCGAGTCTTCTCGGAGAAGCCCTCCATGCGGATGAAGGTACGCCCTGGAGGCAGCGCCGGCGTTGTGCCGGGACATCCGGTCGGCCGCGCCGGGGCGGGCGGTGGTGTTCTGCGTGCCCGAGCTGAAGCGGCCCGCGCGCAACGCCGCCGAGCTGATGACGTCGGCCGGCCGGTTGCCGGCGACCGGGATTCAGTTGGCGCTGCCGACCGGGCCGTACAAGCTCAGGATGTCCTCGGGGAAGAACGAGGGGAAGCCACCGTCGGTGGCTCGCTGTGCCGCGCGTTGGCCGAGGCCGATCAGCGCCATGAGCAGCCTGATGCCGGTGAGCTCGCGTAATCGTCCGGTGCCTGGACAGCCCGCCCTTCGGGAGCGGGGATGCGGGGCCTCATCGAAGGTCGTCTCCCGCGTCGCCGGGCTCATGGAGGTGGTCGGGAAGGGAGCAGTGCCGGGAGGGGTGTGCGGCCAGATGGGCCAGTCGCGCCTTCGACGCCTCGTCCGCAGGTGCGTAGATGACCATGCGGGCCTCTGGTGCACCGGTAACAGTAAGAGTGGTGGTGGTCAGATGCAGATCGCCGACTTCGGCGTAGCGGAGGACCTTGATGTGAGGCCCGGGAGAGGCCACGTCGTGAGCGCTCCAGATCCGGGCGAAGTCGGAACTGCGTTCCGACAGGCGGTGGACGAAACCGGTCCAGGCAGGGTCGGACAGGTGACGTCCGAACGCCGCACGCAGCATGGCCACCATGGGCCTGACCTCCGCCATGGGGTCGACGAAGGGGTTGCAGCACGGCGGGCTCGTGAAGTGCTCCCAGACGGCGTTTCGGCACGAGGCGGCGCTGAAGGAGGGAAACAGTCCGTTGAAGGTGCTGTTCCAGGCGAGCAGATCGAACCGGCTGGAATACACCGCTGCCGCGAGCGGATTCAGTGTGTCCAGAACGAGCTGTATCTGCGGTTCCAGCGACTCGCGTTCCTCGAGGGTCGGCAGTGAAGGCACGCCCGCCAACCGGTAGAGGTGTTCGCGTTCGGCGTGGTCGAGTCGAAGGGTGCGTGCGATTGCGTTCAGCACCTGCACGCTGGGGTTGATCGGCCGCCCCTGCTCCAGCCACGTGTACCAGGTCACGCCGACCCCCGCCAGCAGCGCGACCTCCTCCCGACGCAGACCGGGGGTGCGCCGCCGGATCCCCGGCGGCAGCCCCACATCCTGAGGAGTGATGCGTTCGCGTCTGCTGCGCAGGAACGTCGCCAGCTCGCTGCGCAGCTGTGACTGGAGGCCGTGAGACGACACCTCCCCTTCCTACCGGCAAAGGCCATGTTCTGCCAGGTAGTCCCACTACCCGCATGAAGGGACCCTGCCGCTGGACGGGGCCGACCAGCACGCTCGGTTCCCATGACTACTCTCACCACACCGGCTCCGACCAGACGGCGAGCAGCCGGCCGGCTGCTCGCCGCGCTGCTGATCGGCCAGTTCATGGCGGTTCTGGACGCCACCATCGTGACCGTCGCCGCTCCCACCATGCAGGTTGACCTGGGGGCCTCCGGTGCCGCACTGCAACTCATCGCCTTCCGCCTGGTGCAGGGCGCCGGGGCGGCGATGCTGGTACCGCAGGTGCTCAGCCTCATCCAGCTCACCGTCGACGGCACCGCCCGTGCCCGGGCTTTCAGCGTGTACTCCACCGTCCTGTCGGGCGCGTCGGTCGCCGGCCAGATCGTGGGCGGTGTCGTCACCAGCACGAACATCGCGGGTACCGGCTGGCGTCCGATCTTCCTGCTCAACGTGCCGCTCGGCCTGGCGCTGCTGGTGGCAGGGGCATGGCTGCTGCCTTCCAACCGTCCCGAGGCGGCCACCGGCCTCGACGTGGGTGGTCAGCTGACGCTCTCACCCGCCGTGCTGCTGCTGGTGACTCCGCTGGTGCTCGGGCACCAACTGGGCTGGCCCGTCTGGGGATGGGCGATGCTCGCCGGCAGCGCCGTCTTCTTCGGCCTGTTCGTCACAGCTCAGCGGCGTGCTACCGCACCGCTGGCTCCGGCGCCGGTGTTGCGAGCTCCCGGGCTGGCGGTCGCCGCCGCTGCGATCTTCTCGATGATGGCGGGCCATGCGGGCTTCCTGTTCACCATGGCGATCTACCTGCAAGATGGCCTCGGCCTGTCCCCACTGCGGGCGAGCCTGGCCTTCGTACTGTCATCAGTCGGCTTCGGCGCCGCAAGCCTGAACTGGCGGCGCGTTCCCGCCCGCTTCCACCGCCGCATGATCCCTGCCGGCCTGCTGCTCTCGGCCATGGGATACCTGGGCGTGGCCGTGGTCACCGCGGACTCGGGGCTCCCCGGCATCGGCTACCAGGTGGCCGTCACCGTGTCCGGCATCGGCATGGGGCTGGCCTTCAGCCCCGCCCTCAACGCGGCGTTGACCCGTGTCGCGCCGACGGACGCGGCGAACGCCAGCGGTTTGATGTCGACCGTGACCCAGCTCGGCCAGGTCGCCGGCATCGCCGGCCTCGGGGCTGTCTTCCTGGCCCTCCCCGTCCCGTCCCGATCGGCGGCGGCCGCCGCCACGGTCACCAACGTCAGTGTGGCGGCACTGGTCCTGCTGTCAGCGGTGTTCGCCGCGTTCCTCCCGACCAGAAACCCAGGCCGGTAGAGAAGCCGCATCGACCAGATCAGCCACCAGCGGGCGTGAACGCTTCCACCAGGCGGCAACGCCAGCGGATGGTGAAGTCCTGCTCGGACACAGCTCACCCGCCGGCCAGAAGACCTGCTTGTCCTCATCCACTGTCCGGGACCGCACCCCGCTGAGTGAGGAAGAAGTTCGCTGCCATCATCGGAGTATGACGATCGCTGCGATCTACGCTGATTTCGCCGCGCGCGAGGCGCACGGTGTGTCGCCCACGTACGAACGCCTGGCAGCTGCGGTGACGCGGGATCTCGATCTCCTGGCTCTGCTCGCCGGGCTTCCGCCGGCCAAGTGGCAGCCGAACCTGCTGTTCGGCGTGGTCCGGTTGCTCGGGGGGCCGGTGGACGATCCGGCCGCGTTCCACGAGTACACGGTGGCGAACTGGCCCGTGATCGAGGCGGAGATGCGCACCCGGACCACACAGACGAACGAGGCCGGACGGTGTGCCGTCCTGCTGCCGGTGCTCAGCGCGCTCCCGCAGCCGCTCGCGCTGCTGGAGGTCGGCGCGTCCGCCGGGCTGTGCCTCTATCCCGACCGGTACGCCTACCGCTACGGCGATCACACGGTCGGCTCCGGTGACCCGGTCGTCGCCTGCACGCCGGCCAATCTGACGCCGCCGACCAGCCTGCCCCAGGTGGTGTGGCGGGCCGGCCTGGACCTGAACCCGCTCGACGTGACCGACCCCACGGATCTGGCCTGGCTTGACGCCCTCATCTGGCCCGAACACACGCACCGCCGCGCCAGACTCCGGGCGGCCGCGGCCGTCGTCGCAGCCGACCCGCCGCTGCTCGTACGGGGCGACCTGGTGGACGACCTGCCGGCCCTGGCTGCGCAGTCCCCACCCGATGCGACGCTGGTGGTGTTCCACAGCTCGGTGCTGTACCACGTGCCGATGCCACGACGGGTGGCGTTCGCCGAGGCGGTACGCGGGCTACCCGGACACTGGATCGCGAACGAGGCCCCCGACGTGCTGCCCTACGACACGCTCCCGACGCCGCCGGGCGAGACGCTCCACAACGTGCTCGCGCTGGACGGGCAGCCGCTCGCCTGGACCCGCACGCACGGCCAGGCGATCACCTGGTTCGCGTGATGCGAGGGGACGCCCGCATGGACGAGCTCTGGGCCGGCCGTCCCATGATCGTCGCCGCGCCTGCGCTCTGCCACGCTGACCACGAGGTCCCGAAGATCCTCCGGCACGACTGACGCGGGCCGCGCCTCAGCACATCGACGGGATGCAGGTGAACGGGTTGTCCATCGGGGTCGGCAGCTGTGGCTGGGTGGTCTGCCGCGGCGGCTCGCGCGTGGGCTCCGGCGGGTTCTCCGTGTTCCGGGCCGGCGTCGGCTGGGGTACTGAGCCGTCGTCGACGGGGCTGCTCACCGCGTCGCCCGTCCTGGTCGGCCGGGTCACGGGGGCCGAGCTCCTGGGCCGGGCCCGCGGCGTGGCCGGCGGGGACGACGTCCGCCGCGGGGTGCTCTTGACCTCCTGCGGCGAGGCGGTGGTCGAGGCCGAGGCCGAGGCAGGGGCCGGGGCGATGGTGGTGCCCGACGACGAGGAAGCGACCGACCCGATCGTGGCCGGGGGCGGCGGGGGCCGGTCGTCCACGGTGATCAGCACGCCGCCCGTGACGAGCAGCGCCACGGTCGCGGCGGCGGCCGCCGCAAGCAGTGCGCGCCGCCGCCCCGGACCGGCCTGACGCTCCGGCGGCGGGGGAGACCCGGCGGCCGGTTCCGGTACGAACTCGCGCGAGGTCAGCCCGGCGACCAGGTCGTCGGCGCTCGGCCGCGCGGACGGGTCCTTCGACAGGCCGGCGGTGACGAGCCGGAGCAGGACGCCGTCCAGCCCGCGGACGGCCGGCTGCTCGTTCAGGATGCGGTTGATCACGGCCGGGGTGGAGTCGGCGCCGAACGCGGGCCGCCCCGAAGCGGCGAACACCATGGTGACGGCCCAGGCGAAGACGTCGGCCGCGGCCGTCACCTGCCCGCCGCCGATCTGCTCGGGCGCCAGATAGGACGGCGTGCCCATCAGCGGACCCGTCGAGGTGTTGCCCGGCGCGTCCAGGGCCCGGGCGATGCCGAAGTCGATCACGACCGGGCCCTCAGGCCCCATGAGGATGTTGGCCGGCTTGAAGTCACGGTGCAGCACCCCGGCCCGGTGGATGGCGGCCAGCGCGGCGGCGGTGCTGATCGCCAGCCGCTCCAGGGCGGCCCCCTGTCGTGGTCCCTCGGTGGCGACCAGGTCGCGCAGCGAGGGGCCGGGCACGTACTCGCTGACGATGTAGGGCCGCCGGCCCGCCAGGTCGGCGTGGAGCACGGGCGCGGTGGAGAACCTGGCCACCCGCCTGGCGATCTCCACCTCGCGCAGGAACCTGGCGCGCGCGCCGGGATCGGTCAGCAGGCCATGGTGGAGCAGCTTGACGGCCACCTGCCGGCCGGAGGGCGCGCGTCCCAGGTAGACGACGCCCTGGCCGCCCTCGCCGAGCCGGGCGACGAGGTCGTACGGACCCAGCGTGCGCGGATCTTCCTCCACCAGCTGGTCCACTCGGCCCCCTGGAACACATGAACGGACAGGACGAAAGGTGCTGCGATGATGCCTGTTCTCAGGCCGGCAGGCCGCTCGGGTTGGCGTCGGCGACGAGGCCGAGAACGATGTCGTGCTCCAGCAGCGCCTTGAGGGCGCTGATCAGGAACGTGAAGCCGCCGGTGGAGTCGGTTACGTGGTGGACGAGCTCGTCGCCGGTGCCGGTGAACCCTGTTTCGGTGACTTGGACGTAGGTGGTGTCGTCGGGCATGGGGACGAAACGGAACTCGACTGTGGTGGGGGCGTCGGGAGTGTAGTTGCCCCAGGTGAAGCGGATCCGACGGTTTTCGTCCACCTCTTCGACCGAGGCTTGAGTCGACGCCCCGTACATCTCCCATTCCCAGGTCAGCTCGGCGCCGGGGGTCACCTTCCCGCTGCTCTTGGTGTACCAGATCTTGCTCGTGATGGCGGGGTCCACGATGGCCTGGAACACCTCGCGGGCGGGGCGGCGGATGAGCATGCCGACCTTCACCGAGGGGATCGTGGTGAGCTCGAGCGTTCGTGCGGACATGTGCTGGGTCTCCTATCGCGGTCCGGCGGTACACGGTCAACGTGTCAGGAAGGCATGTAACGCGGTGATCAGTGCGGCCGGATTGTCCTCCTGGACGTTGTGCCCGGCGTCCGGCACGACCACGAGCTCGCCGTCCGGAACGCGCGCGACCAGGCGTTCGGCGGTGGCCTGGGAGAGCACTCTGCTGCGTCCGCCGCGCACGAGCAGTACCGGCGTCCTGCTCAGCTGGGCGGGCAGCCGATCGATGGCCGCCAGGATGGCGGGGAAGTCCGGAGGCCGCGGATCTCCCTTCGGCACCCAGCCGCCGCCGGGTGCAGGGCGGAACAGCGTGCTCATGCGGTAGGCGACGCTGGCCCGGTTGGCGCGTGGATTGACCCGCATCGCGGCCTCGACCACGGTCTCCAGCTCCCGCACCGGGCCGAGCCCGCTGATGAACGACCGCACCCGCCAGGTGCTGTCGAAGTCCACGCCGGGCGCGACATCGATGAGCGCCAGCCGCTCCACCCGACCGGGACGCTCATCGGCGACGTGGGCCGCGACGACGCCGCCCAGAGACATGCCGACCAGCCGGACCCGGTCGAAGCCGAGGTGATCGGCCGCGGCGACGACGTCGGCCGCAAGGGTGCCGACGCGGTAGTCGCCGGACCAGCCGCTCTCGCCGTGACCTCGCAGGTCCAGCGCGATCAGCCGGGCGGCGCCGCGCAGGCCGAGGCAGACGAAGTCCCACGTGTGCGCGGTCAACGCGCCACCGTGCAACAGCAGCACCGGAGGTCCCGTTCCGCCCCAGTCGAATCCGTGCAGCCGGCAGCCCGCACGGGAGAAGTGGATCTCGCGGGGCGGAGCCGGATCGTCGATCTTGACGCCCAGTGCCGCCGCCAGCTCGGTCATCGCCGGAATCGCGAAGTGTCCCTGCACGCGCCACCTCCCTTACCTTGAGGCTCCAAGGTAAGGGTCACTGCCTTGACCAGTCAAGGTAAGGTGGACGCGTGCCCACCCGAGTACGACGTCAGCCCGAGGATGCCAAGCGGCTGATCCTCGAGGCGGCGAGCAAGCTGCTCGCCGCGGGCGGCCCTGCCGCCGTGCAGGTGCGCGCCGTCGCCGCGGAGGTCGGCGTGTCCGACGCCGCGGTCAACCACCACTTCGGCACGCGTGAACGGCTGCTGGAGTCGCTGCTGCGATTCGGCGGGGCCAAACTGAAGGCCGAACTGCACACCGTGCTCGACACGTGGGCCGATGCCCCGATCGATCCCGCCGAGCTGGTGCGCACGTTGTCCGCGCTGTACGCGGGTGGTTATGCCGAACTGGCGCTGGCGCTGCACCGTTCCGGCTGGCGGGACGCCGGCAGCGGAATGCTGGACGAGGTGGTGGACCGGCTGCACGCCCAGGCGCGGCGGCAGTGCGCGGCCGGCGGGCGAACGCCGCCGTCACGCGAGGCGATCCAGCTGATCGTGTGTGCACTGCACCAAGCGGTCGCGACGGAGCCGCTGTTCGGCGACGAGTTCCGCCGGAGCGTCGGACTGGACGACAACGCCCGGGATCGTCTGCTCGACTGGTGGATCGAGACCCTGCGCGCGACCCTCGCCGGACAGCGCTAGTCGTTCATCGGTTCCGCTGGGCCATCGCGGCGATTCCGTCGAGCAGGGCACGCAGGCCGAGCTCGAACGCGCGCACCGCGGCCTCGGCCGCGCTGCGGTCAAGGCCGCCGTTCCGCCAGGTCCGTTCGATCGCCGGGTATCGCGCCGAGTCGAAGAAGGTCTCCCAGAACTCCTGACGGGCGGCCCACCAGTCGTCGTCGGACAGGCCGCTGAGCCGCTCGGCATGGGCGTGTTCGGCAAGGGTGGCGGTCGCGGCGTCGACGAAGGTGACGATGGAGTCGCTCGCCGCGGACACCTCGGCGGCGGACAACCCGGTCTTGGAGAGAGCGGCCAGGAGGAAGTCGGCCCTGGCCAGCAAACCGGGACCGAGGGGTGGTCGGACGGTCGACACCAAGCGCAGCCACGGGTGGCGTTCGTGCAGGGCCGTGTTCTGCTGCGCGTAGTGCTCGATCTGGTCCCGCCAGGGGCCCGATCGAGTCAGGTCGAGTTCCTGCCAGGCGGAATCCACCATCAGGTCGACCAGTTCGGCCTTGCCGGGCACGTGGGTGTAGAGCGTCATCGTGCCGACGCCGAGGGAGGCGGCGAGCCGGTCCATGGTCATGGCGGCCAGCCCTTCCCGGTCCGCCAGCGCCATGGCCGCACCCACGATCTTGTCGAGGGACACCTTGGGCGGCCGGCCGCGGCCCGATCGAGCCTGCGGGGCGCGCCAGAGCAGGCGCAAGGTCTCCCGAGGGTCTCCACCACCGCTGCGTTCCATCAAGCCTCCCCTTTCCGTAGATCGTACGGTAATGTTTATCCGTAGGACGTACGGAAATGGAGGACGGGCGTGCGAGTACTGGTGACCGGGGCAACGGGGAACGTCGGGCGGCACGTGACAGCCGGCCTGGTCGAGGCCCACATTCAGGTATCGGCCCTGACCAGGGACCCGGCCAGGGCGCGACTGCCCGCAGCCGAGGTCGTCCAGGGAGATCTCACCAGGCCGGACAGCGTGCCGTTCGACGGCGTGGACCGGATGTTCCTCTTCCCGGAGCCGTCGACGGCGAAGGAGATCGTCGAACGCGCCAAGCAGGCCGGCGTGCAGCGGATCGTCGTGCTCTCGTCGGGGGCGGTGAGCGGCGGTTTCGACACGACCTTCCATCCGCCGGTCGAGCAGGCCGTTCAGGAGTCCGGTCTGGAGTGGACGCATCTCCGGCCGGGCGAGTTCGCCGCCAACAAGCTTTCGCTGTGGGGGCCGTCGATCCGGGCCGAGCGGCTGGTGCGGGACGCGAACCCGGACGCGGCCTGGTTTCCCGTGCACGAGCGGGATGTCGCCGATGTGGCGCTGAAGGCCCTGTTGGAGGAGGGACATCACGGCAAGGCGTACGACATCAACGGTCCAGAGCTGATCAGCTTGCGCGCCCAGGTCGAAGCCATCGCCGACGCGCTCGGCGAAGAGGTCAGGTTCGAGGAGGTCAGTCCGGCGCAGGCGCGCGAGATCTACCTGAAGATCGGAGGATTCGCTGCCGAGGCTGCGGATTTCCTGCTGGGCTTCACCGACTACGACGGCAATCCGGCCGATCCGGCCGACAGCGTGGACTTCGATCCGAGCACCTTGGGCCCGTTGCCCACAGCGCAGTCCGTGACGGGCAGCCCGCCACGGACGTTCGCGCAGTGGGCGCGGGATCATGTCGAGGACTTCCGATAGGAGATTCTTCGCGGTTCAGGGTGATCGGAGCGGCTGTCCCGTCCAGTCGAGCGACGCGGACGTGGCGGCCGGCCACCTGGAAGAAGCGCAGTCATGACGGCGGCCCTGCCCGCATCTCCTGACCGGCACTCGGCGAGAACGCTCGCCGGAGAGTACGGTGTCGGGTGAGTGTCTAGGGTTCCGCCGCCCGGCCCGGTTCATGCGGGCCCGGCGGGCCTGGTCCGAGCGATACCGCCGGCGGCTCCGATGGCCACCGGTCAACTGAAGGGACAAAAAGCCTGGAGGTCGTGGTTCCCGCGCGCGCGGGAGCCGGAAGGGCCTCCCGGTGTGTCCGACCGTTGTGCTGTGCATCCAGCATCTGCCCAGTGAGATCTCGCGGCAGAGCGCCTCGACTCTCGAGCTGCCTACCGGCCTCATCCCCACGCTGGTGACCGCTTCAGTGCTGGCCTTCGCTCTGGCCTGGCTGTCGTCGGTGGGCGGCGTGGGTGGCGGCGTGCTGACGCTGATCGCGTTCACCGCCCTGTTCGGTCTTCAGGTGGCTCTGCCCACCCTCACACTGACTCAACTGGCCGGCAACGGCGGTCGCGTCTGGTTCAACCGGCGCGCGGTCCAGTGGCGGCTCGTCAAGTGGTACGCCCTGGGCGCCATCCCCTTCGCCCTGGCCGGAGGTCTCCTGCTGCCCTATGTGCCGGTCGAACCGCTCAAGCGCGTTCTCGGCGCGTTTCTCATCGTCACCGTCTTCTGGCGGCGATTCCGGCCGGCGCGCGCGGTAGCGGCCGACAAGACGTTCGCCGCCATCGGCGCCGGTTGCGGACTCGCCTCAGCCCTGTTCGGGGCGGCAGGACCGCTCGCGGCTCCGTTCTTCCTCGCCAAGGGCATCATCGGCAGCGCGTACATCGGCACCGAAGCTGCTGCCTCCCTAATCGTTCATCTGACCAAGATCGTCGCTTATGGCGCGGGCAGCCTGCTGTCCGTCCATGTGCTCCAGCTTGGCTTGGCCCTGACCCCGGCCATTGTCGCCGGAGCGTGGCTGGGCAAGGCGACCGTCGCTCGGATGAACGCCCGCGCGTTCGTGCTGGTCATCGAGGCTGGGATGCTCGTCGCGGCGATCCTGTTGCTGGCCGGGATCTGAGCCGGGGCTCGCGACCGGCCTTCCTGACGGGCTCGTCGATCAGCGTCACGATGCCCTCCAGGAGGCGGTGGAGCCCGAACTCGAACAGCGTGTCCAGGTCGAGCGAGTGGAGTGGGACGAGCGCGAGATTCGGGAACGCCGTTTCGCCTGAAGGCCCCACCAGCGCCGGTGTGCCGCGGGCGTCCATCCACTGCTCGTCGGTGATCCCCGAGTGAGCCGCGGCCGCGGCCTCGGATTCCAGGTTCGCGGCCACCCCTCGGACGAACGCGGCCACGGAGACATGGATGTGCAGGCTTGTGGCCGGGTCCAGGCCGAGTCCGTCCAGGGCGCGCATCATCCACTCGCTGTGGACCATCGCGCGGGGAGCGAGCAGGGGGCGGGTGAAGGAAATGGCCTGAGCCAGCCACGGGTGACGCTGGTACATGGCCCACTGCTGCCTGGCTGCCGTCTCCAGGCGGTGGCGCCATCCGGGCGGCAAGGGCTCCGGGAGCGGGAACTCGCCGAAGGCGGCGTCGGCCATGAGCAGGATCAGCTGCTCTCTGCTGGATACGTGGCGGTAGAGGGCCATGGTGGTGACGTCCAATTCGGCGGCGAGGCGGCGCATGGACAGCGCGGCCAGCCCTTCGGCGTCGGCGATGGCCAACCCCGCACCGACGATCCGGCCCCGGTCCAAGGACGCCGTCCGACGTCTGCGATCGTGCGGAGCCCGCGTGGGGAGGCCTGTGGTGTCGACGACCGTGCCGACTCCGGGAACCGGCCGGGCCAGGCCGGCCTGCCGCAGGGCGGTCAGCACCTTGGTGGCGGTGGCCATGGCGACGCCGAATTCCCGGACGATCTGCCGCGTGGAGGGCAGCAGGTCACCGGGGCGGAGCTCGCCGCTGTCAACGCGTCGGCGCAGTTCGGTGGCGATGCGCAGGAAGGGCGGATCAGCGGAGGGCTCGGCAGGGCTCATCACAGGACTCCCTCCAACGGGCCGCACTAGTGCACCGAACCGCAAGTCGGCCGTTGCTCCACCTGTATTGAGCTGTACTAGTGCGCGCTTGGTCGTCGGTGCCACCTCAGTCTACGGTGCACACATCGAGCCGGGACCCGCCTGCTCGGAGACTGACACGATCGGAGCACCGAGATGCCGAGCGCGCCCCCCACCCCGGTACGCGCAGCACTGGAACTGGACGGACGCCACCTGTCCTACCTCGACTTCGGTGGCCACGGCAGGCCGCTGCTGGCCCTGCACGGGCATCTCGACCAGGGCATGACGTGGAGCGGCCTGGCGGCCGAGCTGGGCCCGCGCTGGCGGGTCATCGCGCCCGACCAGCGAGGGCACGGCGAGTCGGACCGAGCTGCGGACTACTCCCGCGAGGGGTACGTCGCCGACCTCGCGGCCTTGCTGGACCATCTGGACGTCGGTCCGGTCGTGGCCCTGGGCCACTCCCTCGGCGGCCTGAACGCCTACCAGCTCGCCGCCCGTCACCCGGCTTTGGTCCGCGCCCTGGTCATCGAGGAGATCGGCGCTGTCGTCTCAGGTCCGAGTCGTCTGGACTTCGTGCTGTCCAGTCCGTACGAGGCCGCCACCCGTGACGAGCTGGTCGCCGGGCTCGGCGCAGCGGGTCCGATGTTCGCGGACCTCCTTCGGCAACTCCCCGACGGCACCTGGCGCCTGCCGTTCCACCCCCACGACACGGTCGAGTCGGAACGCTCCAACTGGGGAGACCACTGGGCCGACTGGCTGGCGACCGACGTCCCCGCGCTGCTGCTGGTGGGCAGGGACAGCCCGATCACCAGCGGGCAGGCGCAGGAGATGGCCGAGCGGCGGCCGCACACCCGGCTGGTCACCCTCCAGGGCGACCACTTCGTCCACGTCCAGGACCCGGCGGGTTTCATCGGCGCGATCCAGGACTTCCTGCGAACGCTCGACGTCACCGCAGTCGCGGGGGAGGGGTGACGGCGCGTTCGAAGGGCGCGGCGCAGGCGCGCAGGCTCTCGCCCTGGTTCAGCTGCCTGGCGATGCGCCACCGATGGGCCTCGGCCTGACAAGCAGCGGGCGGCATGGACAGCACGCCGACCTCCGCATCCGGGACGGCGACGTCCACCAGCACCGGCGGGATCTCATCCAGCAGCGCCTGGCGCGCCTCCAACGAGATCACCCAATCGGCCACGGCGTCCTTCAGCTTGTGCCGGGCCTGACCCTCGCGGGCCGAGACCGCCTGGTCGAATCGTCCAGCAACGTCACTACGCCCGTCCGGATCACCCCCGAGGAAATCAGGTGCTCACACGCCGGCCGGAACGACAAGCTGGGCGAGTCATGCTCCATCGCCCGTGCCGGCAGGAACCCCTCCAGCTCCTTGCGCTCCAGCTTCCCCCGCGTAACCGCTCCACCGCGGTAGGGGCCTTCGCTGTTCCTGTCGTCGGGAGCGGTGGGATGTGTCAGCCGACGTCCAGGCCCGGAGGGCAGTCGACGGGCTCGGAGGTGCCGTCGGCGTGCTCGACCTGGCAGCCGGTCTCCGTGCCGCCGAACGGGCTGAAATGTCCGGAGAATGCGGCGAAGAGGGCCAGGCCGACGGCGGCGGCGATGAGCCCGATGACGATGCCGCCGTAACCGCCGCCGACGCCGACGTCACCGGCGGGCGCGGCCTTCGTCGGGTCCTGCGGGTCGTACAGGACGTCGGTCTCCCTGCCGATGCCCAGCTGCGACTCGGCCCAGGACTCGACGGTCACCTCCCGCCCTTCCACGGTCGTGAAGGCCAGCACCGGACGCCGGCTCGCCCGCAGATGCTCGCCGCGTCCGGTGAACGTGGTGGCCACGTCGGTGACCACGCCCGGCACCCGCCGCGCCCCGCGGACGAACCGCCTGCCGTGCACGATCCCCCTGACCGACACCAGCGCGATCACAGCGCCGAACGCCACGAACAGCAAGGGCAGGTACTCGAAGACTTGCTCCACGGCGGCCCCCTTGGAATCGGCAACACCCGGACAACGATCGAGCCCGGCGCATGGTTCGCGGCGCTGCGGGGGAGTGCCGGGCCGGCGTCTTGCAATGAATACCTCGATATCGTAATATCCGAAATCGTGAAGTACGAATCCGTACCACCGAACCGGTCGGCGCTGCTGGCCCTGCAGCGCGCCACGCACGCCACCCTGCACCTGATCTCCACTGAACTCGTCGACCTCGACCTGACCGCCTCCGAGATCAACGCGCTGGCCAACCTCGCCGACGGTCATGCCCGCACCGTCTCCCAGCTGGGGGCCGCGGTCGGGGCCCGCCCCACGACGCTGACCAGCGTGCTCGACCGGCTGGAACGCCGCGGTCACATCACCCGCGGCACGCGCGCCGGCGACCGCCGCTCGGTGCTCATCGAACTGACCGACTCCGGGCGCGCGGCGTCCGCCGTCATCACCCGGACCCTGACCGACGTCGAGAACCGCGCGCTGGAGGGACTGCCCGCCGAAGCGGTCGCCGGCTTCCATGCCGTTCTGAACGCACTGATCAAGGAAGGGTCATGACCACACACGACCACGACGACTCCTCGCCGTTCACCGAGTTGATGGGGGAGGTGATGGCGACCGCCGAGCGGTTCGGGCACCGCCAGCACGTCCAGCTGACCTGGCTGGCCGTCCGCCGCTACGGCACCACAGCGGCGGTCGACCTGGTCAGCGACGGCATCCAGCGCACCGCCCGCTACGCGGGCGCGCCGCAGAAGTACAACGCCACCGTCAGCCGGGCCTGGGTCGAACTGGTGGGCCACCACGCCGGACAGTCGGACACCGCCGACTTCGACGCGTTCGCCGGTCAGAACCCCGCGTTGCTCGAGAAGAAGCTGCTCACCCGCTTCTATCGGTCATCGACGCTGGCAAGCGACCCGGCCAGGACCGGCTGGGTCGAGCCGGACCTCACTCCATTCCCCTGGCAGCAAGCCGTCGGGTGAGACGGAACCAGCTCTCGCCCCTGTCCGCCGATCTGGTCGGCCTGGGGTCAGGCAGCGCCCGCGATGTCCTGACACGCCACGCATCGGCAGGTAAGCAGCTGTTCGTCACTGGGCCGAGCGGTCGAGATATCGGCGCAGGGCTTCTCGCCCGCCTGGAACGAAGGGCCCTCGATCGACCAGCTTCCGCAGGTCGGGCTCCGCGAGCCAAGAATACCAAGCGATCTCGGACGGATCCGGAACCAACGGCTCGGCGACCAAAGCCTCGTGCACCCCGAACCAGACAGGGCTGATCCCGTCCTGGCACAGGAACTTGAACAGAAAGCGGACCGGGACGCCGACACTCAGTTCCTCGACCAGTTCGCGGGCCGCCGCGTCCTCATACGATTCGCCCACGCCCACGGCGCCGCCGACCATCACGTCATAGTGGCCGGGAAAGCGAACATGCCCCTCGGCTCGGCGCAGCACGAGGATCCGCCCCGTCGGATCGCGGCAGATCGTCGTCGCGATGCGATGCATCCACCGCCGGCGCACCGCCTCCGCGCGCTCCACGACTCCCAGCACGCGGTCCTGTTCATCCACCCGCTCGACCAGCTCGCCCATGCGGCACACGGTTGCAGACGCCACCGACAACCTGGCTTGGCTCCCGCCTCGACTCAGCGCCACACCCCACCCAGGCGTTGGGTTACGGCAGGCTGCCATCCGCGACACGGCGGGTGACCTCTTTCCAGCCGCGGATCACCCGCCGCTTGCCGTCCTGGATGGAGGACCAATCCGTGCGGGTCACAAGCTTCCCGGCTCACCCGCTCGGGCACATCCCGTTCAGGTAGCAGCCACCGAAACGCCTGCCCCTCGACGATCCCGTCGATCCGGTCGAGGCTGAGGCTTCCGGTCATGATCTTGGCGTGGCGCCAATGCCAAGCTGCGGCCGGATAGAGCCGACGGCCGGGACGAGTCCCAAGTCCTCTTCTCAAGACGTGGGCCGACTGGGCCGTGCAGTCAGCGGCCGCTCGCTGGCTGCACGGCCTCCTGGCTGTTCGCCCGGACGCCTCTCGGCGTCCGGGCCGCGGTCAGCCACAGGCCGGTGAACACGGCGCAGGCCAGCGTCACGGCACCCGCCACGAGGAAGGCGCTGTTGAGGCCGGACTCGAAGGAGGCTCCGCCGGACTCCCGCGTGTGAACGATCGCCCCGAGCACCGCCACGCCGAGCACCGCGCCGATCTGCCGGGTGGTGCTGCTGACGCCCGAGGCGAGGCCGCCCTCCTGCGGGCTGACCGCCTGGATGGCGGCCCCGGTCAGCGGCGACATGGTGAGAGCGAACCCGATGCCGACGACCGCCAGCCGCCACCACACGTTCCCGTAGCCGGTGTCGGCGTGGACGAAGCCCAGCGCCAGCAGCCCCAGCCCGGCCAGCGCCAGGCCGATGCCGGCGACGACACGGAAGCCGTACCTGGCCGCGAGCCGGCCCGCGTACGGGCTGACGATCACCATGGCCAGCGAGACGGGCAGGGTCTGCAGCCCGGCGACCAGGATCGAAGTCCCCTGGACGTAGACGAAGAACTGGGAGAAGAAGAACGACGACCCCATCAGCGCGAACCCGACCACGACCATCGCCGTGTTGGACACCGTGAACAGCCGCTGACGAAACAGCCGCAGCGGCAGCATCGGCATCGACACACGGCCCTCGACCACGACGAACGCGGCCAGGAGCAGCAGTCCGGCGGCGAAGCTGCCCAGGATCACCGGCGAGGTCCAGCCTCGGGAACCGCCCTCGATCAGGCCGTAGGTCACGGCGCCCACGCCCGCGGCGGACAGGACCGTGCCGGGGACGTCGATCGGCGGCGCGCTCGGGTTGCGGGACTCTCCCAGCATGCGCAGCCCGGTCAGCAGCAGGACCGCCCCGATGGGCACGTTGACCAGGAAGATGGCGGGCCAGCCGAAGGATTCCGCCAGGATCCCGCCCGCCAGCGGTCCGGCGGCCAGGCCGATGCCGCTGAACCCGGCCCACAACCCGATCGCCCTGACGCGCTCTTTCGGGGCGGGGTACGCGGCGACCAGCAGTGCCAGCGAGGCGGGGCTCAGCGCCGCGGCCCCGACGCCCTGCAGCACCCGTCCGGCGATCAGCCAGCCGATCGAGGGCGCGAGCGCACACACCACCGATGCGGCCGTGAACACCACCACCCCGGCCAGGAACACCCGCCTGCGGCCGAAGCGGTCGGCGAAGACGCCGCCCGACAGCAGCAGCATGGCCACCAGCAGCACGTAGGCGTCGACGATCCACTGCAGGCCGGTCAGCCCGGTGTGCAGCCGCTCCTGCATGTCGGGCAGCGCGGCGCCGACGATCGTGTTGTCGAGCAGGACCATGAACTGACCCGCGCAGGTCAGGGTGAGCAACGCTTTCACGTACATCTCTCCTAAAAGCAGTTAGTGACTGCGTTAACGTAGACCCTCGCAGGCTCTAACGCAAGTCCCGACTGCGTTAAGGTGAGAGCATGGATGAGCAGGGGCGGGCCAAGCGGCCCGGCGGGCGCAGCGCCCGGGTCCGCGCGGCGGTGCATCAGGCCGTTACCGAGCTGGTCAGGGAGCGCGGCTACGGAAACTTCACGGTCGGCGACATCGCGGCCCGCGCGGGCGTGGCCGACACCAGCCTCTATCGCCGCTGGGGCAACCTTCAGGCCCTGCTCAGCGATGTCCTGCTGGCCCGGCTCAACGCGCAGTCGCCGATGCCCGACACCGGCAGCCTGGCCGGCGACCTGCGGACCCACGCCGCCAACGTGGCCCGCGAGGTCACCGGGCCCGACGGCCTGGCGCTGGTGCGGCTGACCCTCGCGCTGTCAGGCGAAGGCCAGCAGGGTCTTCAGGCGCGCGACGAGCTTCTGGCCGACCGCACCAGCCAGTTGCAGGCGGTGCTCGACCGCGCCCGCGACCGCGGCGAGGACCCGCCTGACGTGCTGGAGGTGCTGGACCATCTCCTGGCGCCGATCTACATGCGCGTCCTGTTCGGCGCGGGCCCGCTCACCCCTGAATACCTCGACGGGTTGGTCGACCGGTTGCTCGCCTGATCCGGTCCGTCGCGCCGTGGAACGGCGAGCCAGGAGCAATGCGTGAACCTCGTGCACCCCCCGACTGCCGACCTGCACGAGCACTACCGGCAACTCCGTTCCACCCACCCATGGCTCGACGTGAGCATGTGCTGGACCGTCGTGGTCCCGGACGACGGACAGGCGCTCCCTTTGAACCAGCTCGCCGCCCGGCTCGGCGGAGACGTCCGGTGTCCGCCGATTGGTGCGGGTCCGCCGCCATGCTCGTGGAGGGCGACCACCTCGGATCGTCCCCCGTAGTGCTCCGGCGGCTCAGCCAGGGGGCCCGGGCCTGCAGACCGTAAGACCGTGCCGGCATCGGCAACGGCCTGAGCTGCAGACGACTGGCAAGCCGCCATGCTCGCGGTCATCGATCAGACCACAGGAGCAGGCGGGTGGTGGGGAGATCAAAGACATATGATGGATAAATGCGGCTCTGGAGGCGGCACCCAACCCAGAATCACGTCATTGCTGAACATATGCAGAAGTTCTTTCGCAGCGTGCACCAAGGCGACCAACCGGAACAAGTGGCGAAAAAGTACGCAGCCTACTTCTGGGACCGGGACGCGGACACGTTGCGAGACATGGGATCACTCGCCAAACATGAGTTCGACGTGAGCCTAGGCTTCAAACAAGCCGACCTCGCTGCCGTCACGAAGCGTGTCTCGCTCATTTCCGACACCCTCCTTCTTGCGGATGGCATGGGTGGGACGTATCACGAGATCGGACAGACCGGAATCCACTGGGACGACCCGGGGAGACGCTCAGGCAGCAAACCGCAGCTCCCGCCCGGGACGCCGGCCGACTTACCGGCATCGATGATGCATATGGCGGCCGTCCGTGAGCCTCGTGAAGACTGGAGGGAGGACAACTTCGGCATCAGAACGCTCGATCTGGCGCAGCTCGGAACTTGGATCCTCGAGGCCCAACCTCTTCTGCAAGCCGGGCTGACCTGGTACCTGCCCAACTACTGCCTTCGCACGCAGCAGGTGAAGAAGGGACGCCCTGTACAAAGGACCAGGTCGATCCGTGAAGCTCGGGCGGTTGACTTTCTGCTCAAAGGGCGGCGTGGTATCGAGGCCTCGGGCGAAGAGCCCGTCAAAAGCCGACTCGTCCGACCGATCTTAGACATCAAGCTGCCCTACATCGACGGCGTAGGTCTTCGGGACTTCAGTAAAATCACTGTCGAGGAGTTCGGGTCCTACGACCGTTTCCGCACTTACCTGCGCGGGAAGTTTCTCCAGCTCGACGAGGCCCAAGACGCCGTTCAGGCCGAACTGGCCCTGACGCGGATCGGCGTGGAGATCCGGGAGCAGATTCAAGAATGCCAGGCCGAAATGGCCAAGATCCAAAGGACCAGAGCCCTTGCCGCGACCGGCGCCGTACTCGGGACGACGGGAGCGACCCTCACTGCGGTGTACGGTCCAGCCTTGACCGCCGCGCTTGGAGTCCTGGGCGCCACCGGTGGAATCTGGAGCATTGTCCAAGCGATCAGCCAGAACAGTGTCCGGACAGTTCGCGATGGCAGGTGGTACTACATCTGGACCCTCGATCAAGCGTTTGAACAGAAACGCGCGAAAGGCTACACCCGCAATCATCCAAAGCGCTCGAAGAAGCGGCGTTAGGCTCGCGGTCTGCGCTGTCCTCGCGCGAGCCTCTCCATCCCGACGACAACCGCCGCCCGCAGGCTCCCCAGCCCCGTGGAAGCCGCCGACGGCGAGTCGGTCGCTGAGGCCGCCCGGACGCTCAAGATCGGCCGCTCTGCGGCGTACGAAGCCTCGGCTCAATGCTGACCTGTGGGGGAAGATCGGTCGCGTCCGGAGGCGCGTACGGCAAGGGGCCTGGAGCGGGGGTGGAAGCCGTTGAAGTCGTGGCAGGGCGGGGTTCCCGGCGCCGCGCCGGAGCCCGTCCTGCTCTCGGCTTGGGCGACGACTGCGCCCAGGGGAACAGGTGGTCGAGGGTGGGTGGCGCTCCATGGCTGACGAACGGGCTCGGCGGCGCCCTGTCCCCGGGGACGGGGCGCTTCGCCCCTGGACATGAGGTGGCCCGGCGGTGCTCAACCGAAGATGGGAGTCTCGGTGGTGTAGAGGAAGCGGGTCCGGGAGCGGTCGAGGAACTTCTCCTCGTCCTCGGCGACGGTGGTGGTGTAGGTGTCGGAGGTGAACCAGCGGGCCGCGTCGGCGATGTCGTCGACCCACACCTCGGCCACGCCGTCGTAGGCGGCGGTGCTGATGCCGGGGATCCCGTCCTCGATGGGCAGTAGCTGGACGTAGCGCCGGACCGGGACCTCCCCGCCGGGCAGGCTCAGAACCAGCGGGGTGTGCTTCTGTGTCCAGTAGTCCACGAACTGCTCGTGGGTGAGGTCGGCCCGGCGGGTCAGGAACACGCTGATCTTGATCACGAGGTCTCCTTGGGGTCGGAATTCACTTGCCTGGGCAACTCACAACCTATGCCGCAGTGACTTGCCCAGGCAAGTGATCGCAGTTGCCTGGGCAAGTAAGATGGATCACATGGACGAACCGTCGACGTGGCTCGACACCGAGCAGCAAGACCTCTGGCAGGACCTTCTCACCGTCGTGATCGCGCTGCCTGCGGCCCTGGATCGTCAGCTGCAGCGCGACGCGGGCATGTCGAACTTCGAGTACGGCGTGCTCGCCCGGCTGTCGATGGCGCAGGAGGACACCATGCGGCTCAGCGAGTTGGCCCGCGCCTGCGACAGCACCCTCCCTCGGCTGTCGAAGCTGATGGACCGCTTCGAGGCGCGGGAGTGGATCGTTCGTCGAGTCGACCCGAGCGACGGTCGCTACACCCTGGCCACGCTGACCGACGGTGGTCGGCGGCAACTGGCCGACAGCGCGCCGGGGCATGTCGCGGAGGTGCGCCGGCTCGTGTTCGATCCTCTGACCGCCGTGCAACGCCGCCACCTCGGCGCGGCGCTTTCCAGGGTCGCCGACACCCTGCGGCGGGGGACAGGCTGTGGCCCCACCGGATGAGTGCGCTCACCACCCATTCGGCGCCCGCGAGCGGCGCGTTAATGCCTTCTTGGTGGGGGAGCCGCCCTGCTCTTGCCAGGGCGTGGCCGCAGGCCGATCCTGGAGCGGGGCGACGCGACCGGCGGGGGACGAATCATGTCTCGACACACAGCATCCGTAGCCGTCACCTGCGTCCTGATCGGCGGCCTGATCTCGGGCTGCGACCAGAGCGACTGCGCCCCGAAGGCGATCGCCGGCGTCTACGAGTCCTATTCGCCCATCGTCCTCGCCGTCCTGCCTGAGGTGGTGCCGAAGACCATCCCGGGGATCGCGGTCAGTCTCGGCCTGTTCGCGGCGGACGCGCTGGCCCGATACCTCATCGAGCACGCGGTCCCGAAGGACAGGACGTGGCTGCTGATCGAGCAGACGCTCCACGGGAAGCAGCGGACGAGCGTGTTCGAGCTCGGCACCGATCACGAGCTCAAGGTCAGCGTGAACGGCGCGCAGCTCAAGCACGTGGACCTCTACGTCAAGGAGCGGCAGATCAAGGTGATCATTCCGCGCGGCACCGCGGCGGAGGTCTCCGTCACCGACGCCGGGAACGGCGACGAGGTCGCGCTGCGCGGCACCGTTCCCGGCGACCTGGACGGCTCCCTCGACCTCGACACCGGCCACACCTTGCCGGACGACTCGCCCGGAGCCCGCGCGGGGGACGTCCACATCGAGACGTTCGGCTTCAACGTAGGGCCGAAACTGGTCAACGGGGCAACGGCCGCGCGGTTCGCCGGGACCGGCCGGCCGACGCTGCACGCCTGCATGTCCATGCCCGCCACGGCCTGGACGGGCGAGTTCCAGGACTGGCAGCCAGGAACCGCGGACAGCTCCTGGTGCGTCAGGACCAACGCCGGGCACTACGGCCTCGCCGTCCCGAAGCAGACAGGCGTCTTCTGGATCGGCGACGCCGCGGATGTCAGTGCCGTCTCCTACCTGCTCTGGGCCCAGCCCGGCCTACCCGCGGCCGCTGCCACCGCCGTCCCCGGAGCGCGGATCGACGGGTGCTGACGCGTGCACGCGCACACGCCGGCGGCCACCGCCCGACGAGGGAGCCCGCTTCCCGCTTCTGCGCTCATGTGAGGCTGAGCGGGGCCGGTTCCACGTCGAGTTCCCGCATCGCCTCGGCGTAGAGCCGGTAGCGTCTGCGGGCCTCGCCGTGGCGGCGAGCTTTGGTCAACGTTCGAACCAGGTCCAGGTGGGCCGCCTCGTCGTAGGCGTCCCGCTCGAGCAGCCGAAGCAGGTAGCGAACCGCTCTGTCGGGGTCGTCGGCCTCCTCCGCGAGTGACGCCAGTTCGCGAAGCAGGGCCTGGTGTACGGCGCGAGCCTCCTCACGAAGAGGCTCCAGCCACTCGGCGTAAGGAGAGTCCTCGCAGACGTCCCCGGTGTAGCGAGCTTCAGCCGCGACAAGGAGATCCTCATCTTCGGAGGCGAGCGCCTCGGCGGCAGCGGAGAGGAACTCCTCGACATCGGTACGGAGCCCGACCAGCTGGATGCTGTACTTGTCGGCGCGAACGAACTCCCCGGGGCCGAACTTCCGTTGCGGATCCAGGACCGAGCGCACGGTGGACAGAGCGACCGAAAGCCGGTTGGAGCAGGACGCGGGCTCCTCGCCCGGCCAAAGGATCTCCATCGCCGCTTCCCGGGCGACAGTGCGGCCGCGTTGGCACGCCAGCCAGGTCAGCAGGTCGCGCGCCTTGCGGGACTGCCATTCGACAGCGCTGCCGCGGCGGCTGAGCCGTACTCCACCCAGCATGCAGAACCGTACAGCGTCATGGTCGAGGAGCGTGATCCCGCGGAGCAGGCCGGCGCCGGAGCTGTGCGGCCCGCGGATGCCGACGCGGCGGAGCTCCTGCTCCGCCTCGTCGAGGCCGGAGCCGTTGAGCCGCGCCCGGGCGAAAGCGTTACGCGCGATGTCCACAGGACTGCCGATCTGTACCCAGATCTCCGCTGCGGACGCCAGCAGGTCTGCTCGCTCACCGGGGGAGTCGGCCACAGTGAAGGCCGACAATTCCAGGGCCGCCGCGATCTTGGCCCGGTCACGGCGGCTGACGGCCGCCTCGTGGGCGGATCGGGCGTAGGCGGCGGCTTTGGTGCGGTCGCCGGTCTCCGCCCAGACCCAGCCGGCGGCCAGGAGCGCGTCCACCCGGCTGGAGCCGCCGCCTGCCGCGACCGCGCGTTCGGCTAGCTGTACGGCCAGCGCCGGATCGTCGACCGCGTGGACACAGGCCAGTCCGGCCAGGGCGGTCTGGGTCAGATGGGCGTTCTGGAGTTGTTCGGCATGCTTCAGGGAGTTCTCGAAGCTGATTCGGGCATGCATCAGCTCTCCGCGCTCCAGATAGACCTTGCCGAGCCCCGTCAGTGGGTGGCCGAGCTTGTCGCTGCCCACCCGGCTGAAGATGTCGCGTGCCCGTTGGTAGTCGGCCAGGGCTTCGTCGAGTCTGCCCAGGCCCATGAGTGCATCGGCGCGGTTGTGCAGGGCGATCGCGGTCTGGACGGGGTCGCCGACCAGGTCCGCTCGCCGTGCCGACAGGTCGCAGTCGGCGATGGCCTCTTCGTAGCGGGCCTCCTCCGTGCGGCTCGCGGCGCGGTTGGCCAGGACGCGGGCGGACAACAACAGGTCTCCTGCGCTCTCCGCGAGGGCGAGGGCGAGGGCGCTGTGCCGTTCGCTTCCGGCCCCGTCGCCGGCGTCGTGGGTGACCATGGCCAGCGCGGTGTGGGCGCAGGCGGCGGCGCGTTCGTCCTGGCAGAGGGTGGCCATCGCCAGGGCTTGTTCGGCCAGCTGGGTCGCCTCCGCGCTCTCGCCGACCAACCAGCGGGCGCTGGCGGACCAGGCCAGCAACATCGCCCGGTCGGAGGAGCTCGAGGAGGACAGCGGAAACGCCGAGCCGTCGAAGCCGCCGGCCAGCTCGAACGTCGACAACGCCGCCTTGTAGTCCCCCCGCTGGTAATAGATCATCCCCATCCGCCAAGCCACCGCGGGGTCAGTGGCGTCGACATGGTGAAGGCACTCCAGCGCGCCGGCCCAGTCCCCCTGAACCTGGCGTGCCTGGCCCTCGGCCAGATCCACGGCACACGTCCGCGACTTCTCCGGCACGGCGCCGCAAGCCCGAACGAGCTCAGCCGCGTGCCCCTTGGCAAGCAGCGATGCACCCCACCTTTCGATCATGGCCACCCGATGGCCGGGCTCGTCGCAAACCGCCAGCGCCTCCCGGACGTACCCATGCGACTCATACCAATGGGCCGCCGCCGGCATGCGGCAGACATCACCCATGAACTCCCGGACCAAGGTCGACACCACATAACCCTGATCGCAGGGCGTGATCAGGATGTGCTGAGCGGCCAGGGCGCGGAGCTCCTCGCGGGAGACGGCGACCCCCAGCGCCTGGCACAGCTCGACAGTGAACCACGGCAGCCGAGCGGTCGCGCGGAGGAATTCCTCATGCTCGTCCTTCACCACCTCCTCGACCAGATAGTCGAACAGCGGCGTGGCAGCGATCTGCTTGGCACGGTCCGACAAGGGCAGGCCGCTCAGCCAGCTCAGCGTGAGCCGTACGGCGACCGGCCACCCCTTGGTGAGCTCGTGAACCTCCTCCGCCAGGTCATCCGACCCCAGAACGATCGAGGAGAGTGAGCGGGTCTCGGCAGGAGTGAAGGCCAGCTGTTCCGCCGACACCTGGAAGACATGGCCCAGGCCACGCAGGCGCTGGATCGGGAAGGGCACGGCGGAGCGTGAGATCAACACCAGGTGAAGGTCGTCGCCGCCGTGGTGACAGAACTCTTCGAGCAGGCGCGCCCCAGGGGTGCCCGGCTCGATCCGCTCCACCTCGTCGATGACGAGGATGGTCGGCCTGGAGACGGCGGCGGCCAGCTCGGTGGCGAGTCCGGCGGAGCGGACCCACCCGGCCGGCGCGCCCAGGGCCTCGCAGATCTCTTCGATCAGGGTGGCGTCGTCAGCCCAGGTCAGCCACACCACCGGATGATCAGGCCGGGCCCGCGTCCAGCCGCGTACGGACGAGGTCTTACCGCCGCCCGGGCCGGCGGTCACCACGGTGAGCCGGTGCCGCGGGATCTGATCGAACAGGGCGGTGAGTCGCGCCCGTGGCAGCAGAGGCTCGGTCGCCGTCACAGCGAGAAGTATCTGCCGGGCTGGACTTCAAGGCAACCGAGGATTCATTTCCACCGTCCGGCCCGATCTTCTCTTGGTCGAACGCTCCGGCTACGACTCGGGCGCGCCCGCCGTCAGCCGTTCGACGGTCTTCCAGAGGTCGGCTTCGCGCCGGGGGTCGTAGGACTCCTCCGACGAGCGGCTCACGCGGTTGCGGTCGACGTAGGAACCGGTCGGCGCCCGGAGCGTGCCGAAGACGACGTCGGCGAGGTGGCGGCCGGCGGTGTCGGGGCTCGTGGCGAAGGGGGTGAGGATCATCAGGGGCATGATGCGCCGCATCGCGAACCGGGAGAGAGGATCGGCGTCGCGGGCCAGGCCGGTGCCGGGCACGAACCCCGGGTTGTAGGCCACGACGTCGATCCCGGACGGCAGGCGGCGCGCGTACTCGTGAACCAGGTAGATCACGGCCAACTTGCTCGTCGAGTACGCGGTGCGCCCGCCGGCCGCGGTGTGCGGCTTGGCGAAGGCGCCCGTACGGGCGAGAGCGTCCGGGGACTTCCAGATCGGCCCCGGCACCATGCCCAGGTTGTGCCTGAGGTCGCCGAAGTGGGTGTCACTTGAAGTGATCACGATCCGGGCGGGGGCGGCGAAACGGTCCTGGAGCAGGCGTACGAACAGATGGTTGGCGAGCACGTTGACCGTGAAGGTGGACTCCAGCCCCTCCGGCCCCTCGGTCAGCGCATTGGTGTACTGAATGCCGGCGTTCCCCACGAAGCCGCGCAGTGGCGGCAGGTCACCGCGGTCGAGCCGGTCGCGGATCTCGATGGCGGCCGCGCGGACGCTGTCCAGCGAGCCGAGGTCCGCCTGGACGTGCGAGACCGGGTGCCCGCCCGAGGAGAGCTCCGCGGCGAGCCGCGCGCCGGAGGACGGGCGGGCGACGACGAGGAGATGCGCCTCCGGTGACCGGCGCAGGATGTGCCGGGCGGCGACGCGGCCGATGCCGCGGCTCGCGCCCGTCATCACCATGGTGTGTTTCATACCAGTTCCTTCGCTGTCGCACCGGTGGCGCCCGCCTCGGGCGCAGGTCCACGTTCGTCTCAAGCGCCGCCACCGGCCAGTGCACCGTCCGTCACCAGGACCGGCAGTACCCAGGCTCGTTCGTCGCCGTGCGGCGAGAATGGGTCCATGGCTGCCTCCCGCTCTGACTTCGCCGCGCTCTTGCGCGCCTGGCGTGACCGCCTCTCCCCGGCCGACGCCGGCTTCACGGCGACGGGCGGCCGTCGCGCGCCGGGACTGCGCCGCGAGGAGCTGGCCCAGCTGGCGGGGCTGTCCGTCGACTACGTTCTGCGGCTGGAACAGGCCCGCGCCAGGAACCCCTCGGCCCAGGTCGTCGGCGCTCTCTCGCGCGCCCTTCAGCTCGCCCGCGCCGAGCGCGACCAGCTCTACCGCAGCGCCGGGCTTCTGCCGCCGCAGGACGGGACCGTCGACACCCACGTGCCCCCGGGCATCCAACGGCTCGTCTCGCGCCTCGGCGATGTCCCGATCGGCGTGTTCGCCGCGGACTGGACCCTGGTGTGGTGGAACACCATGTGGAGCGCCCTGCACGGCGACCCCGCCGCCCTCCCGGCCGCCGAACGCAACCTCGCCCGTGCGCTCTTCGGCAACGGCGCCGCGAGCGCCTCGATGCTTCCCGTCCGGTCGGAACGTGGACCGGACGCCTTCGCGGCCTCGATCGTCGCCGACCTCAAGGACGCGGTCTCCCGCTATCCCACCGACGCCCGGCGCCTTCGCTCATCACTGGGCCGCGCAGACGACTGGCGCCCCGCATGCGACCGACGCGAAGACCATCCGGCCCCCGCAGGTCGGCGACATCCTGCTCGACTGCGACGTCCTCATCGTCCCCGGCGCCGACCTGCGCATGGTCACCTACACGGCGGCGACCGGAAGCATCGAGGACGGAAAGCTCGACCTTCTCCGCGTCACGGGAGGCCGCGCCTGATGCCCAGAGTTAATCTACAAAGTAAAGGGCGTCGGCCTGGAAAAATCACACCCTGTAAGCAATTCGGCACGGGCTTCGCCCGTACTCACTCACCAAAACCAAAAAATGGCGTCGCCTGAAGGCCGCTGAGCATGCCTCGTCCAGTCGGGCTAAGAAAATCGGTTCACCCGAAAGCGGGAGCGGCAGCCCGGCTCTGGCGGCGGGCCTGATTGGCCGCTGCTCTGTCCAATTTGTCCAAGCTTGGATCTTGTGAACGGGTGCGGACTACAGTGTCGACGGCCAGCAGTCAATGGCAGTAAGGGCTGGCCGAAACCTGAGGAGAAGACGAATGCGAAGAACGTGGCCAATGGCGTTGGTGGCACTCGCCGCTGTCGTCATGGGCGGCGCGACGCCGGCGAGTGGTGACGCCGTTGATCCGGCAACAAAGGCAACGACGGCAACGGTGGCAAAAGCTGCGGTCTGTGGAAGCTCGTCGCTGGACGGCCCCACCACGCCGCCCGCCGGCGCGGTGGTCGTGCCCGCGGGCGACAACAGCGGCGTGGACTTACGCAAGGCGAACACCACGTACTACTTCGAGAGCGGCACGCACACGCTGGAGCCTGCCCAATACGCCCAGATCCTGCCCGGTGAGAACGCGACGTTCATCGGTGCGCCCGGTGCGGTGCTGGACGGGAAGGGGGTGAACCAGTACGCGTTCGGCGATTCGGCGACCGGGGTCACCATCCGGTATCTGACCGTCACCGGGTTCGTCGCGCCGCAGGAGGAGGCTGTGGTCAACCACAGTGCTGCCGACGACTGGGTTCTGGAGCACAACACGTTCCGTGACAATTCCGGTGCGGCGCTGATGGCCGGGGCGAGGAACCAGATTCGTGGCAACTGTATCAAGGACAACGGCCAGCTCGGTCTGAACGCGTCCCAGCACGGCGATCACATCACCGGTCTGGTGGTGGCGGACAATGAGGTGACCGGCAACAACACCGATGACTGGGAACACCAGGGGCAGGGGTGCGGATGTACCGGTGGCCTGAAGTTCTGGGCGGTGAACGGTGCCGACGTGACCGGCAACTGGGTGCATCACAATCACGGGCCGGGGATCTGGGCGGACACCAACAACAACGACTTTCTCATCGAGAACAACCTCATCGAGGACAACGAGTCGATCGGGATCTTCTACGAGATCAGTTACAACGCGGTGATCCGTGACAACATTCTCCGTCGCAACACTTGGAAGGCCGGTGCCGAGCGGGCGGCGAAGGGGGACTCGTTCCCTGATGGGGCGATCTACCTGTCGGAGGCGGACGGTGAGCCGCGCATCCCGGCGCGGACCGGCAAGATCGAGGTCACCGGTAACCTGCTCGAGAACAACTGGGGCGGGATCACCGCGTGGGCGAACGCCGATCGGTTCTGCGGCAGCACGGCCTCGACCACCAGCGACTGCACGTTGATCGTCGGGCCGGCCAACACTTCGAAGTGTTCGGCGCCCGCCATCAAGGACGAGCCGCTTTACACCGACTGCCGCTGGTGGACGAAGAATCTCGACATCCATCACAACACGTTCTCCTTCGACCCCGGTGTCGTCGGCGGTGGTTGTTCGACGCAGTACTGCGGGCAGATGAGTCTGTTGTCCAATTGGGGTACGGCGCATCCGGAGTGGTCCCCGTATCTGGGGGAGAAGATCGAGAAGTCGATCGTCTACGAGTCGAACAATTCCTGGCACGACAACCTCTACACGGGTCCGTGGCAGTTCCGGATCTACGACATGGGCAGGCGGGTCACGGCTGCAGAGTGGGTCGGTCCCCAGTACGGGCAGGACGCCGGCAGCACGTTCGACGGCAGGTCGCCGGAGACTCCGCCGATCACCGAGCAGGATTTCGAGGACGTCTCGACGGCGCCTTACTCGGCGTGGTACGGGTCCAGCGTGGCGCACCAGACCGGCGACGCGCACGGCGGTACGGGTTCGCTGCAGCTGGCCAGCACGGAGGGGTCGGGCAGCGCGGTGGCGCTCGACAGGTACCCCGGGTACAGCGGTGTGATCGCTGGTAAGAGCTATCGGGTGTCGCTGTGGTATCGGGAGGCGGTGGCCACCATGCCTACTGTCTCGTGGAACGTGCGCTGGCGCGACGAGGGCGGTGTGGTGCTGCGTACCGACGCCGTCCCTCTGGTTCAGAAGACTGCTTGGACCGAGGCGGCCGGTACGTTCATCGCGCCGGCGGGCGCGACCCGCGTCGATTGGACGTTCGTCTGGAGCGCCCCGGCCGGGTCTGCGTTCCGGATCGATGACGTGGCGATGCGTGGTGCGGAAGCGTAGAAGGACGCGGAGGCTCCTCTGCTGGGGGCCTTGTCCCGGAAGGGTGCGTGAAGCACCCGCTCTGCGGCCCCCGTAAGTGGTCGTAGCAGGTCAGGGGTCCGGTTCTGGGCTTCGGGAGCCGGGCCCTTGACGTTCGGGAAGAGGCGGTTTGCCAGTTGAAGGAGAGATCGTCCGTGTCTGATCGGCCCAGGCTTGTGCGGACGGGGCGGGCGATGGTGTTGGCCACCATCGTCTCGAGAGTCACCGGTTTCGTCCGGGCGCTGGCGTTGGTGGCCGCGCTCGGGCTGGGTACTCGGCTGCTGGATGCCTATACCGCGGCGAACGTCACTCCCAATACCATCTATGAGCTCGTCTTCGGGGGCGCGCTGGCCGGCGTGCTCGTTCCGCTGCTGGTTCCCACGGCCGCTGGCCGCGACGTCGACGACGTGTTCGCCCAGCGGTTGCTGTCGCTGGTGGTCTATGGCCTTGGAGCGGTGGTGATCGTGACGATCGTCGCCGCGCCGTTCATCGTGGGCCTCTATGTTCCGGGGTTCAGTCCTGGCCAGCGGCATCTGGCGGTCGTTTTCACCTGGTATTTCATGCCTCAGATCCTGTTCTACGGCGTGAGTGCGACCTTGGCCGCGATTCTCAACGCGCGGGGCCGTTTCGTCTCGCCCATGTGGGCGCCGGTGGCCAACAATCTTGTCGTCGTCGCCACCGCCTCGGTCTTCCTGCTGATCGGTGGTACCGGCAAGCTGGAGTCGCTGACTGGTGTTCAGGTGCTGCTGCTGTCGATCGGCACCAGTGCGGGGGTCGCCGCCCAGATGATCGTTCTCGCGGTGGTCAGCCGTCGAACCGGATTCCGGCTGCGTGCTGACCCGCGTGGCATCGGCGTCCGGCGCATCGTCGCCCTGGCCGGACGGTGCCGTTGCTCTCTTTCCAGCGGTAGCGGGAGGTGGTCAAGGGGGCCGGTCGTCACAGTTTCGACCGCACCGGGCAGGTCGACCGGCCCAGCCCGGCGCGGCCGCAGGCACCGAGACACTGCGCGAGGTCCTGCGGGGCGTGGCCGGGCATCTTGGGCCAGCGTCAGGGAGGTGAGCCCTGTCCCGGGGGCCGGTCAGGTTTTGACGGCGAGCCCGCCGTACATCGAGACCATGGAGTCCTCCACGAGCAGCGCCTGGTCGTCGGGTCGCCACCGGTGCACCGGCACCACACCTGGCTCGATGAGCTTGAATCCGGTGAAGAACTCCTCGATCTGTGCTCTGGTGCGGGCCTTGGACATGATGCCGCGGCGGTTGTACTGGGCGACGGCTTCGCTCACCAGCCTGCTGGGCGCGCTGTCGATCGTGATGGTGGACAGGGCCAGGAAGCTGCCCGGTGGGAGCGGCTTCATCAGGTGTTCGATGATCGAGTGGACGTCGGCGTCGTCGCGGATGAAGTGCACCACGGCGATCAGGCACAGCGCGACGGGGCGGGTGAAGTCGAAGGTGTCGCGGACCTCGGCCGAGCTGATGATGGCGTCCGGGTCGTTCAGGTCGGCCTGGATGTAGCGGGTTCTGCCTTCCGGGGTGCTGGTGAGCAGGGCGCGGGCGTGGACGAGGACGAGTGGGTCGTTGTCCACGTAGATGATCCGGGCGGCGGGGTCGGCCTGTTGGGCCACCTCGTGCAGGTTGGGTGAGGTGGGCAGTCCGGTGCCGATGTCGATGAACTGGTTGACGCCGCGCTCGGCCGCCAGGTGGCGGGTCACCCTGACCATGAAGTCGCGGTTGGCGCGTACGGACGTCGGCATGTAGGGGGCGATCTTGATGACTTCCTCGGCCGCTGTGCGGTCGGCCGCGAAGTTGTCCTTGCCTCCGAGGAGGTAGTCGTAGACGCGTGCCGAGTGCGGCACGTTCGTCTTGAGGTCGACCCCCGTCTGCCTGTCGCCGGCCACCTCCGCACCTCCATGTTGATCAACTGCCATGTGCCCCACGTTAGCGGGATTCAGGGGTCGGGATCTGGCGAATCCCACCTGGAACAACAACATCCTGATTTATCGCGACAGCCCGGTCCCGTACCGGCCAAGGGATGGGGCGCGCCAGGCCCGGCGGCGATGCCTCATCGGCGTGCTGCGCGGCGAGGACGAGATGGTCCAGCTGCCTCCGTGACCGGCCGGGCAGGCTCGCTGATCACCCGGGATCCACCGCTGCCGGCTCCTGGCCGTCGTATCCGATCTCTTCGCCCTGCATGGCGAGCGGTGATCCACATTCTATGATCTTCATGGCCCTCTTCCGATGATGTGGAAGGACGCAAGATGCGGCTCAGCCTCCCTCACAACGGCCTGCTGGCAGTGGCGGCCCTGGACCTGCTCGGCGCCTTGTTGCTGGTTGCGGGACGATTGACGCCCACACCTGCGGCACTGGTGGTCGCCGCGTTGGTCGCGCCGCTGTCCGTCATGGGATACATGCACGCGTACCGGCTGTTCAGGGCCGCTCGTGAGGTCGGCGCCGCACCATGGGACGCGCTGAGGACGGTCGCCGACGCTCTGGTGCCGCTGCAGGTTCGCATGCTCATGAGAGCGGAGCGCAGGAACCTGGCCGGCTTCGCTCTGTGGGTCAGGCGGCGTCAGGACGGGGTGCCGCCGGGCGGTACCGCCCTGGCGTATGCGAAGAGTCTGCGGCCGCTGCTGCTGATGCTGCTGTTCGCCGTGGTCGTGCAGGCTGTCACGCTGGAGTGGATGCTGGCGGCCTCGAACGCTGCGGCGGGCCTGCGTGCCGTCGTCATGGTGGCCGATGTCTACCAGCTGCTGTTCGTGCTGGGGCTCGGGGCGGCGTCCGCCACCCGGCCGCATGTCGTGACCGCGGACGAGTTGCGCATCCGCTACGGCGCGTACTTCGACCTGCGCGTCCCGCGCGAGCTCATCGCCTCGGTCAAGGTGAGCCGTAACTACAACGCGCGCGGTGTGATCGCAGTGGCGGACGGCCGGCTCACGCTGGGGGTGGACGCGCAGACCAACTTGATCGTCAACCTGACCGGGCCGATCGCCGTCACCAGGCCCCTGGGCCGCCGCGAGCACATCACGACGATCCGCTTCTACGCCGACGACCCTGACTCAGCCTTGAGAAGCCTGGCAGGGCGTTCGTGACCAAGGTTCGACCACGCGTGCCTGCCGGGCACCATCGTGACCGGCATCGAGACGTTGCCTTCAAGGGCCTCCCGCTCGGGTCCGCGTCACCCTGGGGCGAAGTGACCCTGGGTGACGACGGAGACGGGGGTGCTGTGCTGACCGTGGCCCCAGCTCCTGGGTGGATCATCCGTCAGTGGCTGCTGGGAGGCCGCTTCTGGCCGCGTGGGGGATGCCGTCCGGGTTGGACAGGTGGGCTCCGCTGCAGAGGTATCGGCGCCCCATTCGGGCGTCCTGGACGCTCAGCTCCCCCCGGGAGCGGAAACCGCGGGCACACGACGAGCCGCCGTCGATGACGACGCCCTCGGCGGTGATCGGCCTCGGCAGGTCCGACAACGAGATCTGCAGAGGTGACCGCGTGCACGTGGTGATCTATGTCTACGGGAACGGGCTCGTCGCTCGTCACCGATTCCATCCTGACGGGCGGTATCCGGTTCACCCCTTCGGGTGAGGCCCGGCCGATCGCGCCCGGCCAAGCTTCGAGATTGTGCGTTTCCTCTCTCTCATATCTCTCGTCGGCCGGACAGCCCCGGCATGTGCCGGTGGCCAGGAGCTGATCGACGACTACCACCCCGTCTACGGCATGCCGGGCGTCGCAGCTGCCGTGATCGACCGGTCGTCCGTCAAGACGATCGCCCGCGTCCGGGGCGAGGACGACCCGGCCGTCGAGGTTCTCCCCGAGTTCAGGATGGCCGGTCCGCGCCACACCAAGATCATTCAGCGAGCTGGATCCTCGCGCCCGCACGAAAGGAGGTCATCATGACTGCGTCCTCCACGCGCTCCCGTTCTGCCGGATCGACTGCCGTCGATGTGACGTGGTTCTTCGCGATCGCCGTCCTGTTGTGTTTCGCGCTGTCCGTTCCGATGGTCTTCCGGCTGGTCCCGACGGACTTCTACAACCTGATCACTCCGATCATGCAGCAGTCCCCGCTGCTCGCGGCGGTCATCATGTGGCTTGCCCGGCGACCCGGGACGTTCCGGGAGACGTTCGCCACCAGGTGGCGCGGCGCACCCCAGTGGGCCGGCATCGGCATCGGCCTCATCGCCGCGATCGCCGCGATCCAGACCGCCATCGCACTGGCCTGGGGCATCTGGCAGCTCAACCCGCTCGACCAGATCTTCACGGCGACCATGTGGGTCGTCCCGGTCTTCCTCATGCAGTCGGTCCTCGCCATCGGTGAAGAGTTCGGCTGGCGGGGCTGGCTGGCGACGCGGGCCGCGTCATGGGGATTCTGGCGGCTGGCGCTTGTCAGCGGGTTGGTCTGGATCGTCTGGCACCTGCCGGTCCTGGCCGTCATCGGTGATCGGCCCCTCTGGGACATCGTCATCTACTTCGCGGGCATGCTGCCCTGGGCGCCGCTGTTGCTCGCGCTTCGCCTGCGGTCGGGGAGTGTCTGGCCCGCGGTCCTGACGCACGGAGCGATCAACAGCGTCCGGGTGTACCTGCTGCAGTCCGTCCCCAACGCCACGGATCACCTGCTCATCGAAGTGATCGGCTGGGTGCTCACGCTCGCCGCTGCCGTGTGGCTGATGCGCCGAGCCGGGCACAGCGCGTCCGCGGGTCCATCGTGAGGCGTTGACCACGCGGCGGAGCGCCGTCCACCACGAGGTGTGGGTGAACGGGCCCGGAGCGGTACGTGGTGCGGCCTTGGAGGGCGGCCCGGGGGTTCGCCGGCGCCGTACCGGACGAACGCCGCCCCCGCCTCTTCCGCTGTGACGGGCGGAGAGGTCGGGGGCCGGTTCCGCTCGGCGGCCAGTGGTCAGAAGGACGGATGCGTGTGCACCCGCCGTCCCTCCACGTAGGTGGCCAGGACGGTGATGCCGCCCAGGTCCCCGGGGGAGACGGCGAACGGGTCGGCATCGGTGACGATGAAGTCGGCGAGCTTGCCGGGCTCGAGGGTCCCCGTCCGGGTGTCGAGGTGGTTGATCCGGGCGGTGCCGATCGTGTACGCGGCCAGGGCGGCCGCCACCGGGAGGCGCTGCGCGGGCAGGAACGGCCGTCCCGATCCCTCGGGGAGCATCCGGTTGACGGCGACGTGGATGCCGAGGAACGGGTCCGGGCTGCTGACCGGCCAGTCGCTGCCCGCGGCCAGGGCGGCGCCCGAGCGCAGGAGGTCGCCGAACGGGTACTGCCAGGCGGCGCGCCGGTCGCCGAGGAAGGGAATGGTCAGCTGGTCCATCTGCGGCTCGTGCGCCGCCCACAACGGCTGGATGTTGGCGGTGACCTCCAGGGCCGCGAAGCGCGGCACGTCGTCGGGATGGACGACCTGGAGGTGGGCGATGTGATGCCGGTTGCCCTTGCGCCCGTTGACCTTGAGCGCCGCCTCGAACGCGTCCAGTGCCTCCCGGGCGGCTCGGTCGCCGACCGCGTGCACGTGGATCTGGACCCCGACGGCGTCCAGTCGGGTGACGTAGGCGCGCAGGTCCTCGGGCCCGACGAAGCTGATGCCGCTGTTGCCGGTCCGGCATCCGCAGCCGTCCAGGTAGGGGGAGGTCATGGCGGCGGTGTAGTTCTCCGCCACGCCGTCCTGCATGATCTTCACGCTGGTGGCCCTGAACCGTCCGGTGGTGGTGCGGCGGGCGAGCAGTTCGGGGATCTGCTCCTCGCCGCGGTCTCGATCCCACCACAGGGCGCCGACCACGCGCCCGGTGAGTGTCGAGGCGTCGGCGGCGGCCTGGTAGACGCGCTGGACCTCCGGGCTGACCAGCGCGTCCTGCCAGGCCGTCACTCCGGCCTGGTGCAGGCGTCGCTGGCCCGCCTGGAGGCCGCGGAGCAGGTCCTCGTCCGTGGGTTCGGGCACGTGCCGGCCCACGAGCGAGGCGGCGCCCTCGTGCAGGGTTCCTTGCGGGGTTCCGTCCGGTTCGCGTTCGATGCGGCCGTCGGCCGGGTCGGGGGTGCCGTCGTCGACGCCGCACAGCCGCAGGGCCTCGGTGTTGACCCAGGCGCCGTGCCCGTCCCTGTTGGTGAGGTAGACCGGCCGGTCGGGGACGACCTCGTCGAGGGCGATCCGGCTCGGTGTGCCGCCGGGGAACCATTCCATGGACCATCCGCCGCCGGAGATCCAGTGCGCCTCGGGATGGGCCGCGGCGTACGCGCGGACCGCGGCCAGGGCGTCGGCGGCGTCGCGCGCCTCGTGCAGGTCGCATCGGGTCATGGTGAGCCCGGCCAGCACCGGGTGCACGTGGGCGTCCTGGAACCCGGGGAGCAGGGTCCGTCCGGCCAGGTCGACGATCTCGGTCCGCGGGCCCGCGAGGTCGCGCATCTCCTCGTCGTCGCCGAGCGCCAGGATCCGCCCCTCGCGTACGGCCATCGCACGGCTCGGAGTGCCGGCCATGGGGCGTACTCGGCCGTTGACGAACAGGATGTCGGCAGAAGTCATGAAACTCTCCTCAGAGCTGCGGGCGGGTGGGCCACGGCAGGACGCGTTCGACGGCGGCGCCGATGTGGAAGACGGTCGCGTCGTCGTAGCTGCGGCCGACGATCTGCACCCCGGTCGGCACGCCGTACGACGACAGGCCGGACGGGACGTTGAGGACGGGGCAGCGGCTGGCGATGTTGAACACGGGCGTCAGCGAGTACTCCAGGTAGTGGTCGAGCTGGACGCCGTTGACCGTCAGCTTGGTGTCGACGTAGTCCTCGCCCGCGGGCAGCGCGGCGGTGCCGGCGGTGGGGCAGATCAGCGCGTCGTACCGGTCGAGCAGGTCGCCGATCACGGCGTAGATCCGGCCCTCCAGCTCCAGCCCGGCCAGGAAGCCGTCCCGGGCCAGCGCGGCGCGCGAGTCCTCGGCGAAGGCCAGGGCGTAGGGCGTGAGCTCGTCGCGGTGCGCGTCGGCCACGCCGGCGACCATGGGGCCGAAGATGGCGCCGAAGTGGATGAAGGCCGCGCGCATGACGTCGGCGCGGCGCAGCGGCACCTCCACCTGCTCCACGACGGCCCCGGCGGCGGCCAGCGCGTCGGCGACCGCGCGGGTGTTGGCCGCGACGTCCGGTTCGATCTCCCAGTTCCCCAGGTCGGGGGAGTACGCGATGCGCAGCCCCGCGACGTCGCCGAGGCGCTCGGGGACGTACGCGGCCGGGCGGAGGGAGACGACGTCGGCCGGGTGCGGCCCGACGATGACGTTCTGCAGGAGCGCGCAGTCGGCGACGGTGCGGGCCATCGGCCCGTCATGGCAGTAGTGGTCCAGGTTGTACGGGGGCATCGCGGGCACCCGCCCGTACGGGGGTTTGTACCCGACCGTGCCGGTGGCCGCGGCGGGCAGGCGGATGGAGCCGCCGATGTCGGACCCCGTGGCGAGCGTCGCCGTCCCCGAGGCCAGGGCCGCGCCCGCGCCGCCGGAGGAGCCGCCGGGCGAGTAGTCCAGGTTCCAGGGGTTGCGGGTGATGCCCCACAGCCGGGAGTGCGTGTAGGCGGCGCAGCAGAACTCCGGCGTGGTGGTGCGGGCGTGGACGATCCCGCCGGCGGCGATGACGCGCTCCACGACGGGGTGGGTGGTGTCGGCGAGGTGGCCGGCGTAGGCCAGGGAGCCGTCGCTGGCCCGCCTTCCCGCGATCGGCTGCTCGTCCTTGGTGGCGACCGGGAGCCCTTCGAGGGGGCGCGGCGACCCGTGGAGGTAGGCGTGCTCGGCCGTCCTGGCCTGGTCGAGCGCCTGCTCGAACATCGTCTCGCTGAGCGCGTTGACGCGGGGCTCGACGGCCTCGGCCCGCTCGATGACCGCGGTCATGAGCTCGACGGGCGACAGGGCCCGCGTCCTGAACAGCTCCAGGGCTTGCGTGGCGGGCAGGTGTGCGAGGTCACTCACATGATCTCCTGAAGGGCGCGCCGGTCGGCGGCGATCTGTACGGGGTCCCAGCCGGGCCGCGGCACCGAGTGCAGCAGCAGGCGGGTGTAGGGGTGCTGGGGGGCGGCCAGGACCTGCTCGGTCGGCCCGGCCTCGACGACCTTGCCGCGGTACAGCACGACGATGTCGTCGGCCGCGTGCCGTACCAGGGCCAGGTCGTGGGTGATGAACAGGTAGGCGATGTCGAGGTCGCGGCGGATCCGCGCCAGCAGGTCGAGGATCTGCGCCTGGATGGACACGTCGAGCGCCGAGGTGGCCTCGTCCAGGATGAGCAGCTTCGGTTCGGTGGCGAGCGCGCGGGCGATGGCGACGCGCTGGCGCTGCCCGCCGGACAGCCGCCTGGGCAGCGCGGCCGCCTCGCGTTCGCCGAGCCCGACGCGTTCCAGCAGCTCATCGCGCCGGGCCCGACGGGCCTGCGGGTCCATGGCGAAATGCAGCCGCAGCGACTCCTCCACGCATTCGCTCACGGTGATGCGCGGATCCAGGGAGAGGTAGGGGTCCTGGAAGACCATCTGGATCTCCCGGGCCCGCGCCAGCCTGGCCCGGCGGCCGCGCGGGACGCGCGAGCGGTCGCGGCCCTGGACGCCGATCCGTCCCGCGTCCGGGATCTCCAGGCCGACGAGCATGCGCGCGGTCGTCGTCTTGCCCGATCCCGACTCGCCCACCACGGCGAGCGAGCCGCCCGCCCGCAGCGAGAAGGAGACGCCGTCCACGGCGGTCTTGCCGCCGAACGCCTTGCGCAGCCCTTCGACCTCCAGCACGTTCTCAGTCATGGACCGGCTCTCCCGCTCTCAGGCACGCCACCTGGGCGTGCTCCAGGGTCTCCAGCGCGGGCCGCTGCTGCCGGCACCGATCGACGGCCAGGTGGCAGCGGGCCGCGAACGCGCACCCGTCCGGCGACTCCGCGAGCGACAGGGGCCTGCCCGGCACGCCGTGCGGGGGCTCGTGCGAGTCCAGCCGGGGCGTGGCCGCCAGCAGTCCGGCCGTGTACGGGTGGCGGGGCCGGGCGAAGAGCTCGCCGGTGGCCTGCTCCTCGACGATCCGGCCCGCGTACATCACGTAGATGCGGTCGCAGATGGCCGCGGCCAGCTCCAGGTCGTGGGTGACGAACAACATGCCCATCCCGCGCGCGGTTCTCAGGTGCGACAGGATCGCGATGACCTCGGCCTGCGTGGTGACGTCCAGGGCGGTCGTCGGTTCGTCGGCGAGCAGCAGGTCGGGTTCGGCGGCCAGCGCCCCGGCGATCATCACCCGTTGCAGCATCCCGCCGGAGAACTCGTGCGGGTGGCGGCGCAGCGCGGCCCGCGGGTCCTCGATGCCCACCGCCTCCAGCAGCCGCTGCGCACGGTCGAGGGCCTGCCGGTACGGCAGGCCGCCGGCCCGCAGCCCCTCGGTGACGAAGTCGCCGATCCGCCGGACGGGATTGATCGACGCCCGCGGATCCTGGAAGATCATCGCCACTCGGCGGCGGCGCAGGTCACGCAGCCCCGCGGCGGCCTGCGACAGCACATCCTGGCCGTCGACCAGGACGCGCCCGCTCACGGCGGTCTGCCGGGGCAGCAGGCCGAGCACGGCCCGGCAGGTGACGGACTTGCCCGACCCGGACTCGCCGACGAGCCCGACGGCCTCGCCCTGGGCGACGCGCAGCGACACCGCGTCCAGGATGGGCCGTGCGGCCTGGCCGGGCGCCAGCCGTACGGTCAGGTCGTTGATCTGGAGCATCAGCGCTCCCTCCCGGAGACGCGGTCGGCGATGCCCTCGCCGACGATGCTGAAGGCCACCACCGTGACCACGACGGCGGCGCCGGGGACCAGCGCGGGCAGCATGGCGCCCTGGAGCAGCGCGGACGCGCCCTCGTTGATCATGGCGCCCCAGTCCGGGACGGGCGGCTGCGTGCCGAACCCGAGGAAGGACAGCGCCGCGAGGTCCATGAGCGCGTAGCCGAAGTTGATCGCCGACTGCGCGAGGATCAGCGGCACGACGTTCGGGACCAGGTGCCTGAGGCAGATGACCCAGCCGGACCAGCCCTGCACCCGGTAGGCGTGGATGTAGGGGCGGGACATCTCCCGCAGGGCGACGCCGCGCGCCAGCCGTCCGACATAGGGGGTGTACGCGATGCTCATCGCCACGACGGGCGCGGTCAGACCGGGCCCGAACATGGCCACCAGGCTGATCGCCAGCAGCAGCGCGGGGAAGGCGAAGACGAAGTCCATCGCGCGCGACAGGACCGCGTCGGCGACCCCGCCGGTCCAGGCGGCCAGGACGCCGAGCAGGGTGCCGGCCACCGTCGACAGGGTCACCACCAGGAGAGGGCCGAGCAGTCCCGCCCGCGCGCCGAAGATCAGGCGGGACAGGACGTCGCGGCCGGACTGGTCGGCCCCGAGCAGGTGATCGGCGCTCGGGCCGCTCAGCGCGGCCGAGAAGTCGATGGCGAGCGGGTCGTGCGGCGCCACGACCGGGGCGAGGATCGCCACCGCCACCAGGACGGCCAGGACGGCGACGCCGGCGACGGTCGTCCCGTCGGCCGGGAGCCGGTATCGGCGGTGGAGGGTCACGGCTGTCAAGGGGACTCCTTCGCTACGCCCTGCGCAGGCGCGGATCAATGGCCGGTTGGACCAGGTCGACCAGCAGGTTGGCGCCCACGAAGACGACGACGATCAAGGTGGTGACGGCCTGCACGACCGGGAAGTCCTTGACGGTGACCGAGCTGACCAGCAGCTGCCCGATCCCGGACAGGCCGAAGGCGGTCTCCACGATCGAGGTGGCGACGAGCAGCCCGGCGATCACCGTGCCGGTGACCGTGCTGATCGGGCCGAGCGAGTTGCGCAGGACGTGGCGCCGGATCACCGCGTTCTCCTGGACGCCGCGCGAGCGCGCCACCTCGACGTGTTCGCGGGCCAGCTCCTCCAGCATGGACGCGCGGGTGACCCGGGCCAGCAGTCCGGCGAACGTCAGGGCCAGCGCGGCGGCGGGCAGGGTCAGATGCCAGAGCCGGTCGACCAGCCCCTCGCCGTTGCCGAAGGCGGGGAACCAGCCGAGCTGGACGGAGAACAGCGAGATCAGGCCGATCGCCGCGACGAACGAGGGGGTCGCGGTGGCCACCCCGGTGCCGATGAGGACGACCCTGTCGAGCGGGCCCGGCCGCAGCGCGGCCAGGGCGCCGAGGATCAGCCCCGCGACCACGATGAGCAGCCCGGCGTAGCCGACCAGGAAGAGCGTCGTGGGCAGCCTGGCCAGGAGCAGGCCGGTCACGTCCTGCCGGAACTGCACCGAGCGGCCGAAGTCCCCGGTCACCGCGCCGCCGACCCATTTGAGGTACTGCGTGAGGAACGGATCGTCCAGGTGGTACTGCGCCCTGATCGCCGCGATCGCCTCCGGGGACGCCGAACGCCCTTGGGTGAGGAACGAGGCCGGGTCGCCGGGAGCCAGGTACACGGCCGAGAACACCGCGAACGAGGCCCCCAGCAGGGTCGCGACCAGTCCGGCGAGCCGGCGGGCGAGGAAGGCGGCCATCAGTCGGCCGACCCGAGCACCGCGGCCCAGGGATAGACGAGCTGGGTGATGCCGGTGGGCGCGCCGGTGAGCCGCTTGTTGAGGAACATGCTGTGCGGCACCTCGTACAGCGGGATCCACACCATGTCCCGGACGGCGATCTCCTGCAGCTCGGCGACCACGGCGGCGCGGGCGGCGGGGTCGGCCTCGGCGCTCGCCCGGTCGACGAGCTTGTCGTAGTCGGGGTTGGAGTAGCCGCCGTAGTTGGCGAAGTTGCCGGTCTGCAGGATCCCGTAGAACTCCAGCGGGTCGGGGGTCGAGTCGTACCAGATGGTCATGACCAGGTCGATGCCCTGGCGGGCCTTGGGGTCGGAGAACAGCGCGGAGTAGGCGTCGGGGGCCACCGCCTTCTGCTCGACCTGGAGTCCGATGGCCTGGCCCGCGGCCTGGACGGCGTTGGCGATGACGCCGATGTCGGGGGCCATCGTGCTCGTGGCGATCACGATCTTCTTGCCGGTGCCGCCGGCCTCCTTGACCAGCTTCCTGGCCGCTTCGAGATCGGTGTTCAGCTCGGGGAGCTTGGCGTGGTACTGCTTGGCGGCCTCGGGGGCGATGCCCCACGCGCCGATCGCCGCCGGCGCCTTGGCCGGTGTGGCGACCCCGGCCACGCTGGCCTTGAGGATGGCCTTGCGGTCGAGCGCCATGGACAGCGCCTTGCGCAGTCTCAGGTCGCCGAGCGTGCCCTTGAGGTCGAGGGGGATGAGGCTGACGGCGGCGGTGTTGGGGCCGAAGTACAGCTTGCCGCTGGAGGCGGCGCTCAGGCGGGTGAAGCCGGTGGTGGGGACCAGGTAGCTGCCGTCCGCCTCGCCCGAGAGCAGGGCGTTGACGCGGGCCGCCGGGTCGGAGATGAAGACGTTGCGCACGGTCGCGGCCCTGGCCTTGAGCGCGGCGTCCCAGTAGCCGTCGAAGCGCTTGAGGTTGATCGCCTGGCCCTTGTCCCACGTGTCGAGCGAGTAGGGCCCGGTGCAGTTCACGCCCTTGTCCGGGGTGCCGTACCCGGTGCCCTCGCGGGCCAGGAACGCGGCGCTCTCGATGGTCCCGGCCGAGGTGCCCATCTGCTCGTTGAACAGATGGTCGGGCTTCTTCATGTGGACGGTGACCTCCATGGGGCCCGTCTTGTCCACCGATTTGACGTTCTGGTAGGACGAGACCCAGTAAGACCCCACCTTCGGATCCATGTGGCGGCGCATGCTGGCGACCACGTCGTCGGCGGTGAGCGGCGAGCCGTCGTGGAAGCGCACGCCCTCGCGGATCGTGTACACCCAGCGCCCGGGGTCGGGGGATTCGGCCTTGCTCGCGAGCCCCGGCTCGACCCGGAAGTCGGGCGTGATCCGCATCAGCTGCTCGCACACGTTGGCGAGCACGGTGTTGGGCGGGTAATCGAAGGCGTAGGCGTAGTCGAGCGACTGCGGCTCCGCGTAGAGCGCCCAGGTCACGGCGTCCACCGGGCCCTTGGCCGGCGGGAGCTCCGCCGTGACGGTGAAGGCTCCGGCTCCGGCGGCCTTCGGGGCGGCCGCGCCCCTCCACAGGCAGCGGCCGCCAGTACGGCCAGCGCCGCGGCGGCGAGACGAGCGGTACGCATCGGACCACCTCTTCCTCGTGCGGGAAAGTGCCACGAGTATTGGTGAAGGAACGTTCCTGCACAAGACGCTGAAGGAACGATTCAGCAACGGTCAGCGAGGTGGCGAAAAGCCTGACATCCTGCAAAGATCGGACCCATGGAAGAGCCAGAGCGTAAGGTCGGCGCGCGCGTGCGCCTGGTCGACGTCGCCCGCGCGGCGGGGGTGTCCAAGACCACCGTCTCGGACGCGCTCAACGGCGCGGGCCGCCTCCCCGACGCCACCCGCGAGCACGTCCGGCAGGTGGCGCGCCGACTCGGATACCGGCCGAACGCCACGGCGCGGCGGCTGCGCGCCGGGCGCTCACGCCTGCTCGGCCTCGCCGCTCGCGAGTTCGTCGAGCATCCGTGGTTCTACACCGAGCTCGCCTACTTCGCCCGGCTGACCGCCGCCACGACCCGCGCGGGCATGACCCACGGGTACGGCGTGGTGCTGCTGCCCACCACCGGCCCCGACGACTACTGGACGGACCTGCCTCTCGACGGCGTGTTCGTGGTGGATCCGGTCGAGGGAGACCCCCTGGTCGGCGACTTTCTCGCCGCGGGGGTGGCCGTGGTCTCCGACCGCAGAGCCGTGGCGGGGACACCGTGGCCGTGGGTCGACTTCGACTACGGCGCGGCCCTGCGCGGCGTGCTCGACCACCTGGCGGCGGCCGGCGCCCGGCGGATCGCCGCGGTCGGCGCCCCGACCACGGCCTGCTACCACCGCGACTCCGTCCAGGCCTACCTCGACTGGAGTGCGGAGCGGGGCCGCGTGCCGCTGCTGGCCCAGCTCGGCGGGCCCGGGTTCGAGCCGACGCTGGCCGCGGTGGAGAGGTTGCTGGGCGATCCCGAGCCGCCGGACGCGCTGGTCGTGCTCGTCGAGGTCAGCCCGTCCCTGCTCCTGGACAGGATCCGCAAGCTCGGCAGGTCGGTGCCCGGCGACCTGCTGCTGGTCTGCGCGACGGAGGACCCCACGGCGCCGTTCACGGATCCGCCCGTCAGCACGCTCAGCTTCCTGCCGGTCGAGACGGCCGACATCGCGGTCGGGATGCTCGTCGACCTCATCGAGGGCCGCGATGTGGCGGGCGGCCGGCTGCTCCAGGCGAGGTTCGACGTCCGCGCCTCCTCCGATCCCCGCGCCGTGCCGGGAGGCTGATCACTTTCGAGCCGGGCGCAGAGTCGTCCACGCCAGGGTGAGGGCGGCGCGGAAGGCGTCGGCCTGGTCGGGCGACAGACCCGAGACCATGTGGTCCTCCAGGCCGGCGGCGTCCTCGGCGTAGGTGTCGAGGAGCGCCCGGCCCTCGTCGGTGAGGTAGAGCAGCAGTTCGCGCCTGTTGCCCGGATTGGGCGAGCGGCGGATGAGATGGCGCCGGTCGAGGGCGCCGATCAGGTCGGCCATGGCCTGCGGGGTGACGAAGGAGTCGCGGGCGAGCTGGGCGGCGGTCATCCCGTCCTTGTGCTGCAGGACGGTGAGCGCCGTGTACTGCGGCGTGGTCACGCCCGAGTCGCGCAGCATCTCGTCCAGGCGCGACTTGATCGCCAGTTCGAGCCGTTTGACGGCGTACAGCAGCGACGGGGTCGGGCGGGGCGGGGCGCTGGACATGACGAACAGTATCCCAGCCAGGCATTGACAGGAAACCTGATGATACTTCAGCCTTCTTCATCAGGATTCCTGTCAATTGGAGAGCCTGTGATCCCTCCCTGCCCTGACCTGCCCCCATCGCTGGCGCTGGAGCGCCACGGGGACGTCGCGGTGCTGTCGTTGAACCGGCCGGCCAAACGCAACGCCCTGGACCAGGCCACGATCGCCGGACTCGGCGCCTTCTTCGCCGCCCCGCCCGCATGGGCCAAGGCCGCGGTGCTCGCCGCCGAGGGCGGGCACTTCTCCGCCGGGCTCGACCTCGGCGAGCTCACCGTACGAGACGCCGTCGGAGGCCTGCACCACTCGCGCGGATGGCACGAGGCGATGGGCCGGATCGACCACGGCGTCCTGCCGGTGATCGCCGTCCTGAAGGGCGCCGTCATCGGCGGCGGCCTGGAACTGGCGGCGGCCGCGCACCTGCGCGTCGCCGAGGAGTCGGCGTTCTTCGCCTTCCCCGAGGGCAGCCGGGGGCTCTTCGTGGGCGGCGGCGCCTCGGTCCGGGTCTCCCGGCTGATCGGAGCCCAGCCGATGATCGACATGATGCTCACCGGAAGGGTCCTGACGGCCGCGGAAGGCGAGGCCCGCGGCCTGGTCGACTACCGGGTGGCCGAAGGCGACGGGCTCACCAAGGCCCTTGCCCTGGCCCAGCAGGTCATCGGGAACTCGCCGATCGCCAACTACGCCGTCCTGCACGCCCTGCCGCGCATCGCCGACGCCGACGCCGAGACGGGGCTGCTGCTGGAATCCCTCATGTCGGCCGTGGCACAGAGCAGCACGGAGGCCAAGGCCCGGATACAGGACTTCCTCGACGGCCGGGCCGCCAAGGTCGGCCATCCCGGAGCCGCCCGATGAGCGCCACCCTCCCCCGGCCGAGCCGCTGTACGTCCCCGGCCCCGAGCAGATCGCCAGGGCGCGCGTCACCGGCTTCATCGGCTGGCTCGCCCGCGAGCGCGGCGTGGCCGTACCGACCTGGGACGAGCTGCGGCAGTGGTCGGTCACCAGCATCGAGGACTTCTGGGCGGCGGTGTGGGACTACTTCGAGGTCAAGGCCCACACGCCCTACGACAGCGTGCTGGCCGAACCGGGCATGCCCGGCGCCCGCTGGTTCCCCGGAGCGACCCTGAACTACGCCGAGCACTGCCTCGGCACGCCCCAGGACGCCGGCCAGGTCGCGGTCGTCGGCCATTCCCAGACCAGGCCGCGCGTCGAACTCACCTTCGCCGAGCTCGCCGAGCAGGTCCGGCGCGTCCGGGCCGGCCTGCGGCGGCTCGGGGTGCGGCGCGGCACCCGCGTGGTCGCCTACCTGCCCAACTGCCCGGAGACACTGATCGCGTTCCTGGCCACGGCGAGCCTCGGCGGCATCTGGGCGAGCTGCGCTCCGGAGTTCGCCGCCCGCGCCGTGGTGGACCGGTTCGGCCAGATCGAGCCGACCGTCCTGCTGGCGGTGGCGGGCTACACCTACGGGGACAAGAAGATCGACCGGAGCGAGCAGGTCCAGGCGATCCGGGACGGCATCCCCTCGCTGGAGCACGTCGTGCACGTCCCCTACGGCGGGCTCGACCTTCGCGACGCCCTGCGCTGGGCGGAGCTCGCCGCGCCCACGGACGAGGCGCTGCGCTTCGAGGCCGTGCCGTTCGACCACCCGCTGTACGTGCTGTTCTCCTCCGGCACCACCGGCAGGCCGAAGGCCATCGTGCACGGCCACGGCGGCATCCTGCTGGAACACCTGAAGAACCACGCCTTCCACTGGGACCTGGGCCCCGGCGACCGGCTGCTGTGGTTCACCACGACGGCGTGGATGATGTGGAACACGCTGGCCTCGGCGCTGCTCGTGCGCTCCTCGATCGTGATGATCGACGGCAACCCGCTCCACCCCGACCTGCGCGCGCAGTGGCGGCTCGCGCAGGAGACCGGCGCCACCCTCATGGGCGCCAGCCCCGGCTATCTGATGGCCTGCCGCAAGGAAGGGGTGCGGCCGCGCGAGGAGTTCGGCCTGTCCCGGCTGCGGCAGCTCGGCGTGGCCGGCAGCCCCTTCCCCGCCGAGGGCTTCCGGTGGGCGGCCGAGCAGTTCGGCCCCGCTGTCCTGGTGAACGTCGGCAGCGGCGGCACCGACGTGTGCACCGGTCTCGTCCAGGGATCGCCTCTGCAGCCCGTGTGGGCGGGGGAGATGTCGGGGCCGAGCCTCGGGGTGGACGCCAAGGCGTTCGACGAGCGCGGCAACGTGGTGGTCGGCGACGTCGGCGAGCTCGTCATCACCGCGCCGATGCCCTCGATGCCGGTACGCCTGTGGGGCGACGACGACGGCCGCCGGATGCGCGACACCTACTTCAGCCGCTATCCCGGCGCCTTCCGCTTCGGCGACTGGTGCCGTTTCTCCTCCCACGGCTCGTGCGTCATCACCGGCCGGTCGGATGCCACGCTCAACCGCGGCGGCGTCCGGCTGGGCACCGCCGAGTTCTACCGGGCCCTGCAGGACGTCGCCGAGGTCACCGACAGCCTCGTCGTCCACCTGGAGAGCGACGACGGCGGCATGGGGGAGCTGATCCTGTTCGTCATCCTCGCCGACGGACTCGCCCTGGACGATGCGTTGCGCGCCCGCCTGATCGCGCACATCCGCACCACCCTGTCCCCGCGGCACGTGCCCGACGCCGTCATGGCCGTCCCCGCGGTGCCCTACGGACGAACCGGCAAGAAGCTCGAGGTCCCCGTCAAGAAGATCCTGCTGGGCGCCGCCCCTGACGAGGTCGCCTCGGCCGGCTCCCTCACGGACCCGGCGGCGCTCGACGCCTTCACCGCCATCGCCCGCGACCGCGCGAGGCGGGCGTGAGGAGCCCGGCGGACCGGCCGGTCGCCGTCATCGGCACGGGCGTCATCGGCGCCGGATGGGCCGCGCTGCTCCTCGCCCGCGGCCTCGACGTCACCGCCTTCGACCCCGCCCCGGACGCCGAGGAACGGCTGCGGGCCGCGCTCGACCTGGCCTGGCCCGCGCTCACCCGGCTCGGCCTCGCCGACGGCGCCTCCCGCGACCGGCTCACCTTCACCGCGACCGCCGGTGACGCCGTCGCCGGAGCGCGGTTCGTCCAGGAGAGCGGGCCGGAGCGCGCCGACCTCAAGCAGGCGCTGCTGGCCACGCTGGACGAGGCGGCGCCGGCGAGCGCCCCGATCGCCAGCAGCTCTTCTGGCCTGGTGCCCAGCCGCCTGCAGGAGATGTGCCCCGCACATCCCGAAAGGGTGCTCGTCGGACATCCCTTCAACCCCGCCCACCTGATCCCGCTGGTGGAAGTCGTGCCCGGCCGGCGCACCGGCCCCGACATCACCCGGCAGACGATGGACTTCTACCGGGCCGTCGGCAAGCGGCCGGTGCTCGTGCGGCGTGAGGTTCCCGGGCACCTCGCCAACCGGCTCCAGGCCGCCCTGTGGCGGGAGGCGTACTCGCTGGTGGAGCGGGGAGTCGCGAGCGTCGCCGACATCGACGCCGCCATCGCGCACGGCCCCGGCCTGCGGTGGGCCCTGCTCGGCCCGCTGGTCAACCAGCACCTTTCGGGGGGACCCGGCGGGATGGCGCACACCCTGCACCACCTCGGCCCGCCCGCCCAGACCTGGATGGACGACCTCGGCACGCCGCGGCTCACCCCCGAACTCGTCGGCCTGCTCGTCGACGGCGTGAGCGCCGAGCTCGACGGCATCGACCAGGAAGCCATGGCGGCCGACCGCGACGCGCTGCTCGTCGGCCTGCTGCAGGCCAAGCGCCGCCACCACGCCCTTCCCTGACCGAGAAGGAAAGATGACCTACATCCCGCGCATCGACCCGGACGCCATCGTGGCCCTGGACGTCCACGTCCACATCGAGGCCGACCACCACGGCCACCTCTCCCTCGACGCCGAGCTGATGGAGGCCTCGGCCAGATACTTCAAAGCCGGCCAGGACCGCACCCCGACGATCGACCGCGTCGCCGCCTACTACCGGCAGCGGAACATGGCCGCGGTGGTCTTCACCGTCGACGCCTCCACCGAACTCGGCCACCCGGCCCTGTCCAGCGAGGAGATCGCCCGGCAGGCGGCCGAGCACGCCGACGTCCTCATCCCCTTCGGGTCCGTGGATCCGCGCCGCGGCCCGGCCGCCATCGCCCAGGCCCGGCGGCTCGTACAGGATTTCGGCGTGCTCGGCTTCAAGTTCCACCCGAGCCTGCAGGGCTTCACCCCCAACGACCCCGCCCACTATCCGCTCTGGCGGGCGCTGGAGGACCTGGGGAGCGTCGCGCTGTTCCACACCGGCCAGACCGGTATCGGCGCCGGCCTGCCCGGCGGGCGCGGCATCAAGCTCCGCCACTCCGATCCGATGCTGCTCGACGACGTCGCCGCCGATTTCCCCGGGCTCACCATGATCCTCGCGCACCCGTCCGTCCCCTGGGTCGACGCCTCCCTGTCCATCGCCGGCCACAAGTCCAACGTCTACCTCGACCTGTCCGGCTGGTCACCGAAGTACTTCCCGCCGCAGCTCGTCCGCCAGGCCGCCGGGCCCCTGCGGCACAAGGTCCTGTTCGGCTCCGACTACCCCGTCCTCACCCCCGACCGCTGGATGGCCGACTTCGCCGCCCTCGACGTCAAGGACGAGGCCAAGCCCCTCATCTACAAGGAGAACGCCCTCCGCGTTCTCGGCCTGCGAAGGGCGAGCCGATGAACACGCTCGGCACACTTCAGCACCGCGGTGGCCGGTGCGGCGGCAGCCGGTCCGACGGCTCCCGCTCGGCGAAGGGGCGGCGACGTCGTCGTGCCCGACCGGGCGATCATCGAGCTGCTTGATCCACTTGGTCGGGGATCAGTAGGGTTGGGCGCTTTCCTCCTCGCCCCCCGTCCCGGAGTGCCTCATGCGCCGCCATCGTTTCGGCCGGCTCGCCGCCGGTTTCGCGGCCCTCTACCTGGCCGTCGTGATCGTCCTCGCCGTGGTCGGGCTGGTCGCCGGCGACCTCGTCCCTTTGTGGAGAGTCGTCGCGGACCCGGACGGATACATGGCCGACGAGATCCGGGCCTGGCCCTGGCTGCCCGCCCTGCTGGTGCCGATCGCGACGGTGCAGGCGTGGGCGTACCGGGAGGTGTTGCGCGGGCGGCTGCGCGGGGAACCGGCGCGGCACGGCCGGGAGGTGCGACTGCTGCGGGTCGCTCTCTACGCCATGGTCGTGTCCGTCCTGACCTGGCGACTGCCGATCCCCTACCTGTGGTGGATGTCGCTGGCCGGCGATGTGATCGAGCTCGTGGCGATATGGCTGTTCTTCCGCGTGCTGTGGACGAGCGGCCGCCGATGGCCACAGGTGCTCATGCTCGTGACCGGCATGCTCAGCGTGATGCACGACGTCGTCACCACCATCGCGTACCAGGCGGGCGACTACTTCTTCGCCGGGCAGAACTGGACCTGGGCGCTGGACGCCGCGGGGTCGGTGTGGCTGGTGTCGCTGCTGGCGTCGCAGGCGCGGGATCCGCGCTGGAGCGGCGCGACGGTACAGGCCGGCGTGATCGCGGTCTTCTTCTCCCTCCTCTCGTCCGACTCGGTCTCGATCGTGGCGTTCGGCGGCTCGGACGCGGTGGCGTGGAAGCTGCTGATGCCGCCGCTCCTGGGCGCCGTCTCGGTCTTCTCACTGGTCTGGTGGGCGAGGTCCGCACACGACCTGGGCACGCTCCAGCCTTCCGCGCCCCGGACCAGGCCCGTGCAGGCGCGGGCCAGGTGGTGGCCGCTGCCGACCGTGGCGATCGTGCTCCCGCTGGTCCCCCCGGCCGTCAACCTCGCACAAGGGGTGCCGTTCTGGCTCGGACCGAAGAACGTGCTGGGCGACGCGGTACGCGAGTACACCGGGTCGGCGGCCACCGCGTACTGGTTCGCGCTCGACCTCCTCGTCGGCGTCGGCGCGCCGGCGGTGCTGATCCTGGTCGCCGTCCGGCGGCGGACGCGCACGTTACTGCGCGCCACGACGCTGAGCCTGTTCCTGCTGGGCGCGGCCGGCGCCGTGAGCGCGTTCACCTCGGAGCACTCCACCTTCTTCGGGGAGCTGTGGCTCTACCCGGAAAGCCTCTACGTCGAGCGCGGCGCCGTCGTCCCCTACGAGGGCGCCCAGCTGCTGTCTCCCGGCATCTCCCCGCTCTGGTACGCCCTCGCGCTCACCGCCGCCGGCCTCATCCTGCTCCTTGTGTACGCCGCCCCGCCCGCTCAACGCGTCCGCCACCACGTCCTGCTGGCGGGGCTCGCCTCGGCCGTGGCCCTGTGCCTGCTGCCCGCAGCGGACCTGGCCCGCGGCCCCGTCACGGACTGCGACATGCCCCAGGCGTGGGAGATCGACACGGGCGAGGCGGAGCCGCGCGAGCTGACGGCCGAGCAGCAGTTCGTGTGCTCCCTGCGCGACGACCACCGCGCGCAGAGCCTGCACGTGTTCCCCGACACCACGCCCGACCAGGTCGTGCTCGCCTACGGGCGCCACCTGTGCGGCGTCCACACCCGCAACGACCCACGGGAGCTGGCCCGGCTGAAGATCGACCGCGCGTCCCTGACCTCTCCTCTGGCCGGCATCTGTCCCAGCGCCACCACCATCGTCCAGGCGGCGAAGGCCGAGCAGGACCAGGAGCTCGCGGCGATGCAGGCCGACTCCCAAGCCATGTGCGACGCCACGCCGCGCCACCGCCCGCGCACCAAGCCGGCCCGGGCGATCCGGATGAAGGAGCCGCAGTGGACCGACTACGGGGTGCTGCAGACGTACGAGGGGGAAGGAGAGGAGGAGACCGAGCCGGACATGGACCCCGGCAACGGGCTGGTCTCCTCCGCGCGCGGCATCCTGGCCGTCATGACCCACCCCGACTTCGACCTCTGCGTCACCCTGGAGACCTACACCCGCCGGCCGCCCGTCGAGACCAAGGGGTGGGACAAGGTGGTCGAGGTCGGCTACTACAGCCCGGGCGGCCAGATCGTGCTCTACGACAGCCTCAGCGGCACCGAGCTGCCCAACCTCGCCCTCGACGGACGCAAGGGGCACTACCGCATCCGCGTGCACCACGCCTGGTTCCCCTGGAAGGGCGAGGCGCAGAGCGGGCAGCGGCTGCTGATCATGGCGTATCCCGGCAAGGGGGACAGGGAGATCGTCCACCGGAACCGGAAGTGACCTGAATCTCCAGCTGCCCAAGTGTCACGCCATCGTCATCTTGGGTTGTTGACCTCTTCCCCAGGTCGGAGCACGTTGATCTCTTCTGTCACGGCGCCCGCTGGCGCGGCGAGCTCATCGGCTGCGCCCTGGGGGGCCATCTGATGCCTGACTGGCCATGGCGTCAGGGAGTCGCGCTGAGGGGTGTCAGCCAGTGGATCTCCAGGTCTTCTCGTAGGTACTCCATGCGGTGCCGCTGGAAGTGCGCGAGTTCGGGACGCGCGAGATGCGCGCGCAGGTCGTCGGCCGACCGCCACAGTTCGTAGAACACGAACGTGCTGGGATCAGCCGCGTCGCGGTGGACCTGGTACTGCATCGAGCCAGGCTCGGCCCTGGTCGGCTCCACGAACGACAGCAGCAGTCGCTCCAGCTCATCGGCGCGCTCGGGCTTCGGCCGGGCGAAGCCGTAGATGCCGACCGCCCCGCCTCCTTCAGGTACGACAATCTTCATACCTGCCGACGTTAGCCATCAGGTTAGGTATGATGCAAATCGTACCTAGGGGTGAGACATGGATCTGGGCAAGGTGTTCCGCGCGCTGGCCGACGACTCCCGCCGCCAGGTCGTGGCCGAACTCGCGGCCGATCCCGAAGACCGGGAGCGCGCCTGCGGCTCGTTCGACCTGCCGGTGAAGAAGGCCGCGCGCACGCACCACTTCCGGGTGCTGCGCGAGGCGGGGTTGATCATCCAGCGTGACCACGGCAACGGCAGCGCCGTCTCACTGCCCAGGCAGGACATCGAGCGTCATCTGCCCGGCCTGCTTCAGCTCCTGTCCGAGGAGCTGAAGGCCGGCAGCGCGTCGGGCGGAACCGGGAGCACCGCGGCCGAGACATGAACTGATCCGCGTCGGCGTCCGGACGTTGCTCCGAGCCCGACACCGACTTGGTGGGCGAGGCCACCGACGGCTCCGCCGGGCTCGCGCTGATCCACCGCCCGGTGATCGCATCCAGGCGTCGAAGACCTGACCGAACGCGACGGCGAGGTGACGGCCTGGGTGACCGGACGGACTGCTGACGGTTGGTGGCTGGTCGCGAATCAGCTGCCCAGTGTGGCGTTCACCAGCAGCGAAGGTCCCCGGTACCCGAGGAAATCGTGTCGACCGCGACCGATACATGGTGGACGGACTCCTGCAAGGCGCTGACGCTCAGCTCGGTGAAGTTCGCATCGGTCCGCATGAAGGGGGCCGCCTCGTAGTACCGCTTGATCTCCTCGGGTGGGCGTTCGGTGCGGAGGCTGAAGGCGAAGCCGGCCCAGCAGTCGCCGGAGTCTCCGGTCACGGGCCGCTGAGGTGCTGACCCGCCGAACGTCGCGCCCGGTGGCAACGGATGCTTGAGGGCTCGATCCTCGAGGCTCGCCAAACGGTGATCGGTGATCCACTGGGGTGCCATCGTGGCGGCGTACAGCAGGAGGAAAGGCGTGGCGGCGATGGCCGCCATGAGTGACACCCGCTTCAGAACAGATGCATGTCCTCGTCGTATCGCTGAGGGCCCTGAGCTGATGGTGGTCGAGGCATGACACGACGCCGGCAAGCTGCCCGGCGCGCTCGGCCGCGGGCGCGCGTGGCGGATCGTGCAGCACTGCTCGCAGCCGGCGTGCAGGCCGCCCCGGTTCAGCCGGCCGCGGACCGCACGATGTCGTCGACGAGAGCGGCCAGACGGTGCGGCTGGGACAGGAACGGACAGTGGCCGCTGGTCAGCCTGCAAATCTCGGCGGCTCGGGCTGCCATCCGCTCTTGCGAGGCGGGCGGCAGAGCCTGGTCCTGCTCGGTGATGATGTAGGTGGAGGGGAGGTCGTGCCAGGCGGCCGTGTCGGCCTTCTCCGTGAATGACCGCCTCGTCTGGTTGACCAGGCGGCTCATCTCCTGCTCGGCCTCGGCGTCCGGCAGGTCGCCGTAGAGCGAGGTGCGTGGCTGGTCGATGAGGGGGAACAGGCCGCTCGTGTCGCCGGTGTCCGGCAGGCCGTGGAGGGTGTACAACGACTGTCCCCGGTCCGGCATGTACGCGGCCAGGTAGATCAGCCGCTCGACGTTGCCCGCCCCGGTGGCGGCCTCGGTCGCCGGGATGCCCCCGTAGGAGTGGGCGAGCAGCACGATCGGGCCTTCGACCGCGGCCAGTTCCCCGGCCAGCACGGCGGCGTCGTCGTGCATGCCCGCGGTGGGACGTTCGCCGGCGCTCGGAAGCGCGGGCGTGCGCGTGGCGTAGCCGAGCGTGTGCAGTTCGGGCTCGAGCCTCGTCCAGGTGCTCGGCCGGTGCCAGGCGCCGTGGACCAGCATCACGGTGGTCATGAAGGGACTCCTAGGCTCCTATGTGATCGATGGCGACATGAGTGGATGCGTCCTTCGGTCGTGGTCACCGTTCGGCCGGAGCCGCTCCGGCGGAGTGGGATCAGCTCGGCGCGGATGGCCACGGCCGTATCCTCCGACGTGCGTGCGCCGAGGTCGAGACCGATGGGCGAGCGCAGTCCGCCGGGCGGGCCCTCGCGGCGGCGTCCAGGCCCTCGTTGGTGGCCGCTGGGAGATGAGGTCGCGTTCCATCGCGGCGCAGCTTGTCCGCGATGGTCTGGCCGTTGGGGCGGTGGATGAGCCTGGTGACGCCCAGCGTGTCCCCGGCCGGGCATGGCCTGGAGCTTGAGTCATCGCCCGTCCACCCGTCCGAGGTCAGCGCACGTGGAGGCATGCAGACACGGCCTCCAACAGGGCGTCGCGTCGGTGCTGCGCAAGGCAAGGGCGCGGCCACCTGGCTCGGCTCCGGCCGCGACCCTGCCGTGTCTGGATCGGTGGCCCGCCTTCAATCGCCAGAGATGCGCAGCAAGCAGATGTTGAAAGACGGGGTCTCTACCGCACGGTCCCAGTTCTCCAGGCCCTCGCAGGTCTTGCTCGGATCGCTGGGGGGTGTCGAGTCCTGCCCCCAGTCCTGTTGGAGGATGACGCGGTAGTCGGCGTCAGCGGAGTCGCAGGGGACCTCGACCAACGAGCCGTCGACGTCGGCGGCACAGTCCCGCACGTCGAGATCGCGCACGCCGGGGTCCGTCCGCGCGCGATTCACCCAGTTGGAGAAGCGATATGTGCCGCCGTCGTGCAGCACGACGGCAGCGGGGGCGAGGGTCAGAAAGGCGGCCGCCCTCGGCACCGTACTCGCGGCCTTTGAGAGGAAACCGGCGTTCCTGGCCGTTCTGTGAACGTTCATGACCTCATCACGCCGTCGCCGCAGCGAAGGACGGACGGGCCTCTAACCTCGCCAAGGTCATTTCACACCTTTACAGAGCGGAACATCCCGTGCATTGTCGCCGTGCCCTGGCAGGTCTGGCCTTCGTTTCCGTGCTCGCCGCTCCGGCGGCCGCCCACGCCTCGACGGCCGACGGCCCCGGCGTGCTGCCCCAGAAGACCCACTTCGACTTGCAAGCCCACCGCGGCGGCCTCGGCATGACGACCGAGGAGTCACTTGAGGGGTTCACCAAGGCCCTGCGCCTCGGGGTCAGCACCCTTGAGCTGGACACCCATGTGACCAAGGACCTGAAGGTGGTGGTCAACCACGACCGGCAGATCAGCGCCCAGAAGTGCCAGGACACCGGGCCCCTCACCCCCGGGGACCCGATGTTCCCCTACGTCGGCAAGTTCATCAAGGACCTGACCCTGGCCCAGATCAAGACCATGAACTGCGGGTACCGGCAGCTGCCCGGCTTCCCCGAACAGGAGGTGGTCGACGGCTTCCGGATGGTCGAACTCAAGGACGTGCTGAACCTCGTCAGGGCTCGCCGGGCCAAGCAGGTCAAGCTGAACATCGAGACCAAGGTCGAAGCCGGCGCACCGCAGCAGACCGCGCCGCGCGAGCTGTTCGTCCGCCGCGTGTTCGAGGAGATCCGCGCCTCGGGCATCGAGGACCAGGTCACCATCCAGTCCTTCGACTGGGGCGCGTTGATGGAGATGCACCGGCTCGCGACGGAATGGCCGCTGGTGGCCCTGACCAACCACGACTTCCTCCAGGTCGGCAAGCCGGGCGCTTCCCCCTGGCTCGGCGGGATCGACGCCGACGACTTCGGCGGCGACTTCGTCAGCGCCGCCGGCAGCATCCCGGGTGTCACCGCCCTGTCCCCGGTGTACGGCTTTCCCCAGAACGGCACGATCAGCGATCCCGCCTTCCGCTTCTACGTCACCGAGAAGATGGTGTCGGACGCGCACGAGCGCGGTCTGAAGGTCATCCCGTGGACGTGCGACGACCCGGCCACCATCGCGGCCCTCATCGACATGGGCATCGACGGCATCATCACCGACTACCCGGACCGGGTCCGGCAGATCATGGCCGAGCGCGGCATGCGCCTGCCCAAGTCCTACGCCAAGTAACCGTCGGCCGTCCTTCGGCGGTCTCGCGAAGCAGGTGGCTCGCCCGAGGCTTTGTCGGGCCACCGTGCCGGTCCGCGGCCGGTGAGGAAAACCCGCCGGCCCCACCCTCACTCTCCGAACCGAAGCTGTCTCAGCCCCGAAGTGGCGTTGACTTGCGGCTGTGCCGTTCCCAGGACCGGACAGAAGAACCGCTGTTCTGTCCGGTCAGCGGTACCTGACGGCTGGGACAGCTTCGGGAGAAGGACGCCGCGCGTCACTGCATCGGGCGGACGCCTTTCGCGATCTTCCTCAACTCACTCATGGCGTCGATCTCCTTGGCGTACTCGGGGCCGAGGAGCACCTTGACGGCCAGATCCTTGCGGAGCTTCCAGGTGACCGAGGGCGTGACCGGGCCGCCGGCGGCCCCCGAGTCGCCGTCCCTGGACAGCCGCGCCGGCCTGCCGCCGAGGTCCACCGTCTCGGCCTGCCGTTCCGGCCGGAAGTCGTACAGGGCGTCCGCGGACGCGCCATGGGCCACGATCACCTGGACGGCGTAGCCGGCCTGCTGAAGGCCCGGCTTCCGGAAGCTGGTGGTGTAGCTCTTGCCGGGGCCGACCACGTCGTCCTTGGACCATTTGCCCCATTCGAGCCCGTCCGGCAGGTAGGTGAGCTGGATGCCGCCGAACTTCCGCCCGTCGCCGAGGTCCCCCAGGGCCTGCGGCGTCGGCGCGGGCGGCAACTGGACGTGGAGCGTGACCGTACTGCCCCGCGCGACGACCTTGCCGGCAGCCGGTTCCTGCGTGCCCACCAGGCCGTTGTCGCTCCGCATCCCGGCGAGCGCGACCTTCAGCCCGGCGTCGCGGAGCGCCTTGGCCGCCTCGGTGGCGCGCCGGCCCGTCACGTCGGGCACGGTCACGTCGTCGCGCATCACGACCTGGTTCTGGCCGGGGCCGACGGGTTCACCGGGATTCAGCATCACCGGCACGGTCACGGCCACGGCCGCCGTGACGATCACCGCCCCCGCCACGCGGAGCCTCGTCACGCGGGCGCGATGCCCCCGGCGTACGGCACTGCCCAGTCCGGGCCCGGCCTGAACCTCGGCGACGTGCGCCGCCATGGCCTCGGCGAGGTCGTCCTCGATCGTCATCTCGTCACTTCCCTTGCGACATCCATGTTCTGGCGGATCCTGGCAAGCCCGCGCGCGGCCTGGCTCTTGACCGTCCCGACCGAGCAGCCGAGCAGCGCCGCGGTGGCCTGCTCGGACTGGTCCTCCCAGTAGCGCAGGACGAGCACGGCGCGCATCCTGGGCGGCAGCCTGCGCAGCTCACCGATGAGCGTGTCGCGCAGGTCGAGGTCGGGAGAGTCGGCGGCGGTCTCGGGCGGCCGGGCGAACATGATCTCCTGGACGACCCTGCGCCGCCGCGCCCTGCTGACCGCCGCGTTCACGACGACCTTCCTCGCGTACGCCTCGGGGTTGTCGTGCCTGATCCGCGGCCAGTTCCGGTAGACCTTCTCCAGCGCGTGCTGGACCAGGTCCTCGGCGTCGTGCCGCGTCGCCCCGCACACCAGGATCGCGGTACGCAGCAACGAGGTGCTTCTCGTGGCGAGGAAGTCGTCGAAGGCAGCCTCGTCGGCATCTGTCATCAGTGAAGGTCCCCTTTCGCCCTCCCCAACGCGCGAGCCCGCCCGGAGGTCGAGTGCCTTCCCGAAGAGTCGAGGTCAGGCGACGACGCCGTCCGCGCGCTGGGACGCCGGCTCCGATGGTCAGCTTGGGCTCGGGAGCGGTCGCTGCTGAAGGAGTGGCGCACGTGCTGCCGCGGCTCAGCGCCAATGCTTGCCAGTAGAGTCCCGGCTCCCCGTACCGGCGCGGCCGAGCTTCTCCACCCGCCGATGCCCCGCTCTTCGAAGGAGTAGCGGACCCGTCCGGCATCTCGGGGCTTGACGGGGGGCGATCACGCGGACGATCACGTTGCACCTCCACGGGCTGACGAAGCGACGTCGCGGGGGATGAGCGACATGCCTGAGAATCGCCCGGGCGAAGAACTGCCACCGCCTACGGGTCCTCCCACGTCCGGGCCGGCACCGCCTACCGGTCCTCCCGTGTCCGGCTTGCCACCTCCCGGCCCTTCCTTTCCCGGCGTTCCTTTCCCGGGACCGCCGGTCCCGGGTGGCCCGCCGGTCGGCCGACGGACGCCGAATCGTCGCCGGACGTGGTTCCTCGTCGCCGGAGGAGCGGTGGCGGCGGTGGCCGCGGTGGCCGCGGTGGCCGTCGCGCTCACCGTTCTGATCAGCGGCCTCGGTCGCCCGCCCGGCTTGACCCGCCCGGCGAACACGGCAGGCCCCGCTGCGACCACGGAGGTCAACAGCGCGATCAGCCATCTGGCCGGGCTGCCGGCGGCCCACTACAAGGGAACGCTGGCCGACCACGGCCAGCAGCTGGGCCTCGACGTCAAGATCACCTCAAGGGGGTCGACGGCGGGCACGGTGACCGTGAGCGGTCAGAAGATCAGGATCTTCACCGCCGGCGGCAGCACCTATGTGAAGGCCGGACCGGGCTACTGGCGCAAGAACGGCGCCACCGCGCGCCTGAGCAAGGAGTACGCCAAGCGCTGGGTCAAGATGAGCACCGGACCCGCCGGTTTCGCGCTGTCGAAGCTGCTCGCCCCGCCCAGTCTTGCCCGGCTGCTGGGCCTGTCCGGACAGATCGACTTGTCGAGCGGCCCGGTCACCAAGGTCAACGGCGTCCAGGCACGCAAGGTGACTGCGCCGATCGGCGCCATCTATGTGACGACGACTGCTCCGTACCAGATCGTCCGCATCGATTCCGGGGCATCCGGCGGCGGTCCGGCGCCTCCCACCCCTCGTATCACCGGCACCGGTCTCTCCGGCGGCGCCCTCGTCGTGCGGCCGGCGCGATGGCGTGACGATTTCCGGTTGAACATCACCGTCTCCGCGATGACGGGTGCGCAGGCACGGACGTTCATCGACCAGCTCAAGCAGGAAGCCAAGGCACTCAAGGGCGCCATCGACTCCAGCGTGGCCTTCTCGGCGGCGAGCTCCGGAAGGCTGTCCCCCTGTAACAACAGCGGCTGCACCGCCACCATCACGATCAGCAACTGGGTAAAGCTCGACAGCCCCTATCTCAAGGTCGGCGCGATCACCGCCGACATCATCATCGACTTCCAGCTGGACGGGAGGCCGGTCGGCTCATGTCGGCGGCAGGTCTCCATCCCTCCGAACGGCGAAGCGGACGTCACCTGCAGCGTCTCCTACTACGCCGCCACCAACCGCAACCACAGCGTCCGCGCGCAGTCCACCGGATTCGCCCGGGCCCTCGTCAAAGCCGAGATCCCGGCCACCATCAAGGCGCTGGAGGCGGAACAGCAGGCAATCCCCCCTGCCGGCTCTGACACGAACGACATCGTGACCGACGCCCGCGTTCTGAAGACGCCGCGGGTGGGCACGACCGGCGGCGGCCCGGGCAGATGGATCAAGATCAACTACGCCGAGCGCAAGCACTGGATGCGTTACCAGGAGCAGGTCACGGGCGTTCGGATCAGCCGCGAGTACAAGGTCAACGGCGTCAAGTTCGACGGGTACGACGGCCCTCGGGGAGTCCTCCTGGATTCCAAGCTTGGCTACAGTAAGGCTCTTGACGAGCATGGAAACCTCATCAAGAAGCGGGCGGACAAGCTCAAGGCTCAGGCCAATCGACAGATCGAGGCCGCCAAGGGGACCGGCAAGTCCATCGAATGGAGGTTCTCCAACGAACGGGTGGCCAATGCCGTCAGGGAGTTCTTCGAAGAAGAAGGCATCAACATCGAGGTCGTCCATCAGCCGATGAACTGGAAGATCAGATAATCGTGCGCAAGATTCTGGTGCGGGGATTCTGGGGTCCTCGCCGGCAGTCGGCGCAGGACTGCGCCGAACGCTGGGCCGCCTGCTTGGCGAGGCTTCAGCGCGCCGCTCCCGAGCTGTTCACCACATGGCACTCGCCGCTGGACGAGGATGAGAAGGCTCCTCCTGCGCTCAGGCCCGACGCAGAAGGCCTGCTCGCCGAAATGGCGCGCCTCAACGAGTACCTGGAGGTGGAACTCGGTGCCACGAAGGCGGAGCTGGGGTTCACCCTTTCCGCTTGGAGCACCGCGCCGCACGAGGGAAGCGTCGTGTTCCGCGGAACCGTGGGCTCGCACGCCGAAGGCTCAGAGGTCCGCAACAGCATCACGGTGACGATGCAGGGCGAAGCAGTGGCGGCGCACGGCTGGGAGGTCGCCGCCAGCCTCCTCGCCATCGTCGCCGAGCACTGGGACATCGACTGGGGGGACGCGGGCAACGCACAACTGTGGGCCCGCCTCAAGGAACATCGGTCGCTGCGGCCGTCCGACCTGCGAGCCGGATACGCGACCTACCTGTCGGCCCGCCGCTGGGCCGAGGCCCCGGCCCTGGACGAGGGGACGATCACTTCCCTGGACGGCGGTGTGCTCATCGATCTGAGGGCGGAGGTGACCCGCGCGAGCAGTGATGACCCAGTTGTCCGGCTTGATCAAACGCTCGCCGCCTCGCCCGCGTTCACGCCCGTGCCCGACGACCGCGGGACCTGGTGAATCGTTCGATGACGCCTCTCGCTTCGCCGCCGACATCGTCCGGGCCGCCCGCGACGTCGACTGCGTGGACCTGGACTACTCTCCCGGCAGCGTCGGCGTAGTCGACGAGATCGTCGGCGCTTCCACGAGGAGGGACTGTCCGCGGGGCAGGTCGGCGAGACCGTGTTCGGGTTCGGCGTCCCATCCGGTGACGGCAGGGTGTGGAACCCCGTCGGGAAGGCGTTCAAGCTCCTTGAGCATGGGCCTGAGGATTCGCTCTTCTCCCGGAGTGGAGCGGCCGCGCCTCCCGGGAAACCTCCGTCACGACCTGGCAGGAAGCGGGAGAACAGCTCACTCCTGAACGACTGTCTGTGATCCGTTGAGTTCCAAGACAACCGGTCAAGGCCCGATGGGATCGAGGCGTTCGGCCTCGTTGAGGACGAGGAAGTCGACAACCACCGCGGTGATCCCGCCGTTGCCGTCGCGGCCGAACCACACCGGGTAGGCGCCATCGCCGAAACCGGACTCGAACGCGGTCAGGGACGGCTCGCCGGTGGGGCCGGACAGCGTCACGGTCCGTGTTCCGGAGACGAGGGGGTCGGGGCCGTCGCCGCACAGCAGTTCGACCCAGCCGGTCTTGTTGTAGTCGCTGTCGTCCAGGACGGCGGCGAAGTGGTCCAGTAGCGACGCGTCGAAGAGGCACCCCATCCCGCCGTCGACCCCGAAACCGAAGAACTCGCCCTCGCCGAGGTCGGCGGGATCCTGTCCAGGAATCAGCGCCGGCTCCCAGCGAGTGACGGCCGCCTCCTGCACGACCAGTACGGCTGCGCAGACCCGTACGTGCTCGGGATCATCGGTGAACCGCACGACCGACAGCCGCAACGGATACCGCCCGGCGGCAACCGGCTGCGTGAAAGCCGCGAAGTCTTCCGGAAATTCCAGCCCTGTGGGATCGCCGGCGATGAGGTCGCCGGTCGGCAGCACCAGATCCCCCTTGTCGTGGATCTCGGTGACGAACTGCTGGCCGCTCGGAATGCCGAACCGGATGCCGCCGGCGAAGTAGGCATCCGGATGAGCGGGCCGCGCGGCGCCGGGGTGTTGCGGACTTACCATGGCTTCTCCTGTCACACTGGTGCGCCAGCACCTATCCGGCCCCCTCGTTCGCCGGATGATCCTTCCATGGTTTGCTGCTCGGATCGTGCCCCGTGGCCGTCCGGTGCGGGTCGAGCCGGGATATCGACCCCTTCGGGGCCGGGCCGCCGGTCCTGTCTATGCTCAAGCCCATGGCACTGGAATGGGAACAGATCATCGTCGACTCCGCCGACCCCGTCGCTCTCGGGCGCTGGTGGGCCGAAGCTCTCGGCTGGGTTGTGGTCGACGAGACTGAGGAGATCATCGAGATCCGGCCTGAGCCGGACCGGATGCCGGGGCTGCTCTTCGTGCCTGTCCCCGAGGGCAAGACGTCGAAGAACCGGCTCCACCCCGACTTCCGCCCCGACGACCAGGAGGCCGAGGTCGCCCGGCTGCTCTCCCTCGGTGCCCGGCGCGTCGACACCGTGCAGGACGAGCAGCACTGGGTGACCCTCCTCGACCCGGAGGGCAACGAGTTCTGCGTCCTGGGTGAGCGGAAGAACTGAGCGGAGGCCGGCAGTTATTCGGGCCCCGGCCCGCGAGTTCGCGTCCCCCGTTCAGGCGCCGGGCGCCAGCCTGAGGACGGCGGCCGGCAGCCCGCGCAACGCCTCCGGGACGACGACCCCGCCGGAACGGTCCACCGCGGCCGGGCCGTCACCCCAGGTGGCCCCGGCCCGCGCCCGTTCGACCAGGTCGCCGGCGAGCGTCAGCCGTCCCGCGGCCGGGTCCAGGGCGATCACGTGGAGGGCGCCGTCGGGGCCGGCGGTGTAGCGGACCGGGTCGCCGACGGGCTCGGCGTGCCGGACCCACGGCCGGGTGCCGTAGATCGCCTCGCCATGGGCCGCCAGCCAGGCGCCCAGGTGGCGCAGCCGTTCGACCTGGGACTCCGGCAGCGAGCCGTCGGCCCGCGGCCCGATGTTGAGCAGCAGGTTGCCGTTCTTGGCGACGGTGTCGACCAGCAGGTGGACGAGCTCGTCCGGCCGGACGAGGTGGCGCTCGTCCTCGGCCCGGTTGAAGCCGAACGACTGGCCGAGCCCGCGCGTGGCCTCCCACACCCACGGGGAGGTCTGCTGCTCGGAGACGTACTCGCGGGTGCGCGAGCCCAGGTGCGGCACGCCCCAGCGGTCGTTCACGATCCCCTCGGGCACCCGCTCGTAGTAGTGCTCGAACAGCGCCTGCAGGCTGTGCGGCCCGGCCGCCTTGCCCGAGTCGGGCCAGTCGATGTCGTTCCACAGCACGTCGGGGGAGTGCCGGTCGATCAGCTCCATGGCCTGCTCGAAGCAGTAGCGCGCGAACGCCTCGTCGTTGCGGCGCAGCGTGAACAGGTCCGTCATCGACTGGATCGGCGGGAAGTCGGACACGTGCCAGTCCAGCGCCCCGGAGTAGTACAGGCCGAACCGCAGGCCCGCCGCCCGGGCGGCGCGGTCCAGCTCGGCGATCAGGTCGCGGCGGGGGCCGCGGCGCGCGCTGCTGAAGGCCGTGGTGGCGGTGTCCCACAGGCAGAACCCGTCGTGGTGCTTGGCCGTGGGCACGACGTAGCGCGCGCCGGACCCTGCGATCAGCCGCATCCAGGCCGCCGGGTCGAACGCCTCCGCCCGCCAGGAGTCGGCCAGGTCCTCGTACGGGGTGCCGACCCCGTACTCCCGCTCGTGGAAGGCGCGGGCGGGCGAGCCGGGGATGCGGACGGTGTTGGCGTGCCATTCGGCGTACTGGTGGTAGCTGAATTCCAGCTCCACGGGCACGTGCTCGCCGGGCAGCCGGGCGGTCGCCCACGCGGGCACCGAGTACAGCCCCCAGTGGACGAAGACGCCGAACTTGGCGTCCCTGTACCAGTCGGGCACGTCCCTCGCCGGGTAGTCGGCGCCCAGGTCGGGGCCTACACGGCGGTCGAAAAACAGCACTATGGTCCTTTCAGCGGCCGGCGAGACCGGCGGTGGCGATGCCCTTGACCAGATGCTTCTGAAGGGCGAGGAGGAGCAACAGCGTCGGCAGGATGGACACGATGGAGGCGGCCATCACCAGATGCCACTGGTTGCCGTTCTGGCCGAAGAACAACTGCAGGCCGAGCGGCACGGTGCCGCGCTCGGTCACGTCGTTGACCATGATGAGCGGCCACAGGAAGCTGTTCCAGTAGTTGATGAAGGTGAACACGGCCAGCACCCCGAGCGCGGGCCTGGCCAGCGGGAGCATGATGGACAGGAAGATCCGTGCCTCGCTCGCGCTGTCGATGCGCGCCGCCTCCTGCATCTCGCGCGGCACCGAGCGGAAGAACTGCCGCAGCAGGAACGTCCCGAACGCGGTGAAGGCCCACGGGAAGATCAGCGACTGGTAGCTGTCCACCCAGCCGAACTTCTGCATGAGGATGAACATGGGCACGACCAGCACCTCCTGCGGCACCATCAACGTGGCCAGGAACAGTAGGAAGACGCCGTCCCGGCCGCGCCAGCGCAGCGAGGCGAAGGCGTAGGCGGACAGGGCGGAGGCGGCCAGCACGACCAGCGTGCCCACGCCCGCCACCAGCACACCGTTGAGGATGTAGCGCTGGAACGGCACGTACGTGAACACGTCGCCGAAGTTCTGCCACCGGATCCGCGAGCCGACCAGCGACCCGGGATCGCTGAACGTCTCGCCTGCCGGCTTCAGCGCGGTGGCCACCGCGAAGATCAGCGGATAGAGGAAGGCCAGCGTCACCGCCGCCAGCAGCACGTGGGAGACGACGGATCTAACTCTCATAGTGCACCCACCGCCTCTGCCCGAGGAACTGCGCGGCGGTCACGAGCAGGATGATCGCGAACAGCACCCACGCGCCCGCCGCCGCCAGCCCAAGCTCGCGCGACTGGAACCCGGCCTGGTAGACGGTCATGACGAGCGTCTCCGTGGCGTTGCCCGGCCCGCCGGCCGTGAGGATGTACGGCTGCGTGAACACCTGCAACGAGTTGATCACCGTCATCGTCGTGGCGAAGAACAGCGCCGGCGAGATCAGCGGGAGCTGCACGCTGACCAGCTTGCGCAGCCCCGTGGCCCCGTCGAGCGAGGCCGCCTCCAGGACCGACGGCGACATCTCGTTGATCGCCGCGGAGAAGACGATCAGGTTGTACCCGAACCCCTGCCAGACGCTCATGGCCACCACCGACACCAGCGCGGTGCGCCCGTCGGCCAGCAGGTTCGGCTCGGTGCCGACCATCTGGAACAGCAGCTTCCAGATGACCGCGTTGGCCACCATCGGCGTGATCGCCGGGATGAAGAACAGCACCCGCCACAGGTTCTGCCACCGCGACCTGCTGATCCAGAACGCCAGCGCCAGCGCCAGGACGATGTTGAGCGGCACGTACAGGCCGGTGAAGACGAACGTGTTGCGCAGCGCGGACAGGAAGGCGGGGTCCTCGCCGAACAGGTAGCGGAAGTTCTCCAGGCCGATGAAGCTGCTCCCGCCCAGCATCGGCCAGTCGAAGAAGCTCATCACCACGGCCATGCCGACCGGGAACAGGGTGAACAACCCGAGCCCGAGCACGCTGGGCGTGGCGAACCCCAGCGCGCTCCACTGCTCTCGTGACCTCACTGCCCGCGCGCCCCCTGCTGCTGGATGGTGGCGAGCGCCTCCTTGGCGCCGCTCGCGCCGGTGTAGACCTGGAGCAGGTGCTGGGCCATGAGCTTGGTGACGTCGTCCCAGTTCTTGGTGGTGAACAGCGGCACGCCGCCGGACACCGCCTCCTTGACCGCCGACACCGCCGCCCGCACGTCGTCGGCCTTGTCCTGGTTCTTGCCGACCAGGAAGTTCTCGTACGCCGGCTGCTCGGAGGTCATCGCGGGGAAACCGCGCCCCTCGCCCGCCAGGTACGCCTGCGCCTGCTTGCCGCTGAGCACGGAGACCGCCTTGACCGCCTGCTCCTTGTACGGGCAGCCCTTGGCCACCCCGAACCCGGAGTTGGCCACGTACGTCTTCGCGCCCCCTGACCCGGCGGGAAGCTGCGCGATGCCTACCCGGAACTTGGCGTCCTTGATCGTGGATCCGATGTTCCAGGAGCCGTCGACCGCCATCATGGCGTTGCCGTTGACGAACTGCGTCTCGCCCCAGCCCAGCTCCGCCGACCCGGCCGGCACGCTGGCCGCCTTGTTCCCGGCCAGGCCCGCGTACCAGGTGGTGGCCGCGACCATGGGCTCGCTGTCGAGCTGCAGCTTCACGTCGTCGGTGACCGGCTTGGCGCCGTTGTAGGACAGCAGCATCGACAGCAGGTGCAGGTCGGAGAAGGACATGCCGAACCCGTACTTGCCGCCGGCGGTCAGCTTCTTGGCGGCCTGCTCGAAGTCGGCGGTGGTCCAGCCGGGCTTGGGCTCGGCCAGGCCGGCCTTGGCGAAGGCGTCCTTGTTGTAGTAGAGGAGCATCGGGCCCAGGTCGTAGGGGAGGGCCAGTTGCCGGCCGTTCATCTTCAGCGCGTCCAGCGCCGCCGGGGCGAAGCCTTCGGGAGCGGTGAGGGGTTCGAGGAGATCGGCGTAGGCGCCCAGGCGCAGGCTCTGCATGGAGACCAGGCACGGCTGCTCGCCCGCGGCGAACTCGGTCTGCAGCTTGGTGAAGTAGGCGTTGAAGGGCGCGGTCCGCAGGTTGATCCTGATCTTCGGGTCCTGCTGGGTGACCAGCTTGGCCAGGTGGTCGAGCTGGGCTTTCTCCTCCTCGCTGCCCGCCCACATCTCCCAGTCGAGGGTGACCGTACCGTCGTCCTGTTTGGCGCCGCCCGCCGTGCCCGCGCCGCCGCCGCCGCCGCACGCGGTGACGCCGGCGAGGAGTACGAGCCCCGCGGCCAGGAGTGCCTTCATGGGGGGACCTCCGTCAAGGTATATTTTTCGGGGTCGAATTTATTATGATGCGGAACCCTAGGCTTGCTCCGGAACAGACGTCAAGAGGGAGGACCGCGGATGCGCGAGGACCTGGCCAGGACGGAGATCCTGACGACGCTCGGGTCCGGGCCGCTCAACCGCACGCAGCTCGCCCTCAGGCTGGGGCTCGGCGCGGCGACCGTGACCGAGCACACCCGGCGCCTGATCGAGCTCGGCTACGTACGCGAGCTGGCGCCGCAGGCGGCCGGGCGCGGTCGCCCGAAAGTGCCCCTTGAGCTGGTGCCGGACGCCGCGTACACGCTCGGCCTGCGGGTGCACCACACGCACGTGGTCGGCGTGCTCATGCGGCTCAACGGCAGCGAGGCCCGCCGCTTCACGGTGCCCTTCGACCCCCGCGCCGACCCCGTCGGGCAGCTCGCCGCCGTGTGCGCCCGCGAGCTGGCCGACCCCGCCGCCGGCGGCCGGGTGCGCGGCATCGGCCTGGCCGTCCCCGGCGTGATCGACCAGGCCAGGGGGATCGTGCGCATCTCGCCGCACCTGGGCTGGTCGGACCTGCCGCTGCGGCCCCTGCTGGCCGAACGCCTGCCGGTCCCCGTCCTCATCGACAACGACACCCGCGCCAGCACCAGCGCCGAGCTGCTGTTCGGCGCCGGGTGCGACCACGACGACTTCCTGGTGCTGGCCGTCGGCGGCGGCATCGGCATGGGCATCGTGCTCGGGCGGCGCATCCATCGCGGGCCCGACGGCGTCGCGGGCGAGTTCGGGCACGTGCCGATCGACCCGCAGGGGCCGCCCTGCGTGTGCGGGCGGCGCGGCTGCCTGGAGTCCTACGCGGCCGACTACGCCCTGGCCGCCCGCGCGTACGAGCGCGGGCTGACGCCGGCGCCGGTGCCGGTGGCCGAGCTGCCCCGGCTGGCCGCCGCGGACGTGCCGGGCGTGCGCGACCTGATGGCCGAGGCGGGGGCGGCGCTCGGGAGGGCGGCCGCGGGCGTGGTGAACGTCCTGGCCGTACGGGCGCTGGCGGTGATCGGCGAGAGCCACGTGCTGTGGCCGTATCTGGAGCCCGGGTTCCGGCCGGCGGTGGAGAGCGGCGTGCTGTCGGGAGTGGAGATCATGGTCCGCCCCTGGGACGACAGCGGCCACGCCCGAGGCGCCGCCACCCTGGCCTTGTCGGCCACGGCCGCCGCCCGCTGACCGGCGGCTCCTTCTCCGCGTCCGGCGTGTCCCGGGAGGTCACGGCCCCGGCGATGACGTTCGTCACCGCCGACCGTCCACATCGGCAGCTGCCGGGCGCGCCGCGGGGCCGCGAGACTTTCCGGCAAATGGGCGCGGGATCGCGACGTCTCCCTCAGGCCCGGTCGGGTGACGTCCCGGTCGGCAACACATGGCCAGTCTGGGCATCAGGCGTTACGGGTGGTCGGCGGCCCCGTTGCCGTGAAGCTCAGCAGCAGTTCGCCGATCGTCTCGGGCGCTTCCAGCATGGGCAGGTGCCCGATGCCGGGCAGCAGCTCGACCCGGGCGTCCGGCACCGCGTCGTACCGGTGCGCCGACGACGGCTCCCAGCGGGGGTCGGCAGCGCCGAAGATCACCTGTACGGGCACCCCGAGGGCGGCCAGACGCTCGGGCACGCTCCGTTCGGCGATGTAGGCGGTGTTCTGGCGCAGCACCGTCCGCATCACGCGGTAGGTGATGCCCCGTACGTCGGCGACCACGTCGTCCGGGAGGTCCACCGGGCGGACGGCCATCGAGCTGATCCCCTTGCGGATCATCGCGTCCGAACGCCTCGGCCAAATGAGCGGGCCCAACGGCGGGGCCAGCAGCACCCGGAGAATGAACGGCTGCCGGAGGAGCGCATCCGGACTCGGGCCGCTACTGATCAACGAAAGCGAACCGACGAGGTCGGGACGTTGCTCGGCGAGCGCGGTGGCGACGTAGCCGCCGCTGGAGTGCCCGGCCACGGCGACATGACGAAGCCCATGGTCGTCCAGCAGCGCCGCCACCTGACCCGCCTGCGCGGGCACGTCATACGACGGCGCGGGCGGGGACTGGCCGCAACCCGGCAGGTCGACCCGGATGACGTGATGGCGGCCGGCCAGCGCCGGGACCACCGGACCCCAGAAACCGCCCGAGGCCCCCGACCCGTGGATGAGCAGCAACGGCGGCGCCTGCCGCGGGCCGTCATGGACCACGTGCATGCCATGCGGGTGCTCAATGTCGTATTCACTCATAGGGCGACTGTGCACGGGCGGCCGACCGCCAGTCTTGGACAAATGTTCCCGCGGAGTCGAAACCCGCGCGGCCGTCACCATGACGGCTGCACCACGGGTCCTGGCCGGAGTACGCCAGGGACACACCGTGTGGCGTATATGCCTTGCGGCAGCGCCGAGTGGCGCAGCTGATGCAGCGTCCAGCCGTCGCCGTGCGGGGGTTGGGCAGCGGCCCTGGCAGTAGCCGTTGGTGACCACGAGGCGTCCACGGGCGGCTGTGTAGTCGTCGGGCTGCTGGGCGATGAGGACGCCCTGGCAGGTGGAGCGGCAGATGGGCTGGTCGGCGGCGTTTCCAGCTGCAACGGCCCCTGATCTTCCTGCAGCTCCTGTAAGAAGCCGCGCATCGCCGCGCCGCCGTCACCACCCCCCTTGCTCGCCTTCGGGGACGGGATCGGGAACCGCGATGGAGTCCTCCAGTCTCGGAGGCCGCGCGAGACGCGACTTGACCTTGACCCTAGGGTCAAGGGTGACGCTGGTGGCATGACGAACTCGAACGCTGCCCACCTGGGCTGGAAGGCCTGTTGCCGGTGGAGGACACCGCACTGGCCGTGACCGACACCGGCGGGTCAGGCATCCCCGTGGTCTACCTGAACGGTTCCTACGCGAGCCAGCGGCACTGGCGGCCCGTCATCAACGCCCTGGGGCCGGGGTGGCGGCACATCACCTACGACGAGCGGGCTCGCGGCAGATCGAAGAAGTCGGCGGACTACTCCTTCGAGGCCTGCGTCCGGGATCTCGACGCCGTCCTGAAAGCCAGGCGGGTGGAACGGCCGCTCCTGGTGGGCTGGTCCTACGGCGCCTTGCTCGGGGTCCACTGGGCCGCCCGGCATCCGGGCCGCGTCGCCGGCGTGGTCGGGGGTGACGACCCCTTTCCGTCCGGGTGGACCGACGAGGCCGGCCACGAACGCATCCGGAGGCTGTTCCACAGGGCCCGATGGGCGTTGCCGATGGCGCGCCTCATCGGCAACGCCGCGCGGATGAGTGCCGCACAGCATGCCGAGATCAACATCGAGGCCCACATCCTGCACGCCGCCCTCGAACCGGTCCTCGACAGCCTGACGGTCCCGGTCCGGTACGTGGTCGGCTCGGGGGAGGCCCTGGGAAGCAAGAACGACGAGCAGGAGCAGATGCGCACTACTCTCAACCCTGTGCTCGCCCGCAACCCGAACCTCACGATAGGCGCGAAGGTCGCCGGCAACCACGGCACGATCGTGCGCAAGGATTTCCGTGCCATCGCCGAGGCCACCCGCGAGCTCGCCGCCCTCACCCGCGAAAGTCGCTGACGACCATGACCAGCGGCGTCACGATCGGCCAGGCGGCGGCCTTCGCCGGCGTCACGATCAAGACCGTCCGCCACTACCACCGGCATCGCTGCCCTGCTCGATGCCGATCCGGAGCGGTTCGCCGGCCGCCTGGCCGAGGTCGAACGGCGGCTGACCGAGCGGATCGAGGAGCTGATCGCGCGCGGCGACTCGCTGGACCGGCTCGCCAACAGTGACCGGGCCCTGTTGCCCGACCGGGCCTGCGCGCTGCTGGACCGGGCCGCCGACCTCGGCTTCACCCCGGATGAGGTGGCGGCCTACCGCGAGGGCATGGTGCTGGCCAGGGCCCTGGTCCCCGACGGCTTCGACGACTATCTCACCAAGGCCGAGCACGTCCTCGACGACACTCGGTTCGTCGCCTTGAACAAGGACTGCTGGGCCGCCAAGGACCAGGCGTCGGCCATGGCCCGGCTGACCACGCTGGTCGAGGCGAAGCTGCGCTCCGCCGGCATGGACATCCCCCACCAATAGACGCGGCTCACCGTCCACAGTCCCGACGCGGTGAACCGACCACCACACGGTGGCCGGTCGGCTGACGGGTCCGCAGCCGCGCGCCTTCGGCGTGCACCAGCGCCCGGCCGGCCGCGGCAAGGTCTTCCGGCGCGTGGCGGTCACGGCGCCGGCGGCCGCGCTGCTGACCGGGATGGCCATCCCCGCGACTTAGAGGCACCTGGCGCTCGGCCGAGCGGGCAGGAGCGCTCGACTGTGTTCCGACGCCCGATGCTCCCGCTTTATGCCTCATCGTGCTTCCCCACGCACCTCAGGACTCCTGGTGGGCCCGTTCGAGGCCGTGGATCAGCTCGGCGAGCGTTCGCTCGTCCGAGCCGAACGTGATGCGGACGTGGGTGTCAGGAGCGTGCATGTCGGCGCCGCGTACGGTCGCGATGCCGTTCCGCAGGAGTGCCCGGTCGATGGCGGCCGGGGTCTCACCGAGGCGTGAGCAGTCGGCGAGCAGGAAGGCGCCGCCCGTGGGCCGCACGGGCGGCGGGAAGCCGCTCGCGGCGATGCCGTCGCAGACGAGGTCGCGTTTGGCCTGGTAGGTGGAGAGCGCCAGGTCGAGCCAGTCGCGCGGGCCGGTGAGGGCGGCGACGGCGGCCTGCTGCGGAACCACTCCGCAGCACACCGCCTCCCACTCGAAGCGGCGGTGGAGCGCGTCGACGATCGGCGGCGGCGCCAGGACGTAGCCGAGCCGCCAGCTCGCCAGCGCGTAGTACTTGCTGAGGCTGGTGACGGTGACCAGGTGCGGCCAGCGATCGGCGAACGCCTCCACCGGGTGGTAGCTGTGGCCGTCGTACGTGAAGTGCTGCCATGAGTCGTCGGAGATGACGAGGAGCCCGTGGCGGGCGGCGAGATCGACCACGGCCGCGAGGGTGGCGGCGTCGGGGAGATAGCCCGTCGGGTTGGTCGGATTGCACAGCAGCACGGCCCGGCTGCGGCTCGTGACGGCGGCCTCCAGGCCGGCCAGGTCGAGCGCCCAGCCGTCGCTCTCGCGGGACGGGACGCCGACGGGCGTCGCGCCGGACTCGCGGACGGCGCCGTCGAAGAAGTAGGTGGGCGTCGGCACGATCACCTCGTCGCCCGGCGCGAGCACCGTGCGCAGCACGAGGGAGAGCCCCTGCATCGCTCCGTGGGTGATCAGCAGGCGGCGCTCGGGATCGACGCGCAGGCCGTGCTCACGCTCCAGTTCGGCGGCTATCGCGGCGCGCAGTTCCGGCAGGCCGCGGGTGTCGCGCGGGTCCGGCCGGTCCATCGCGCCCGCCACGGCCCGCCGTACGTGCTCGGGCATGGGCAGGATCGGGGCGCCCGCGAGCGGGAGCATCCGCACACCGTCGCGTGCGCTGCGCTCCGCGCGGGCACGTGTGCTCATCGCCCCCAGCGCCGGGAAGTCGCTCGCGGCGGGAAGGGCCCAGGAGTTCGAGGCGCGTCGGTGCATGGACGAAGCATGGCACACTGAGATATCAACAACAAGAATAAATATCTCTAATGGAGCAGAACGGCTGGAGCTGCTGTACCAACGCTGGGAATTGGTATCCTGGCGCGATGTCCGACATCCATGGCGTGATCAGCGGAACGCCGCACATCCCCGCGCTGCTGCTGGTCGGCACGGACGAGACCGGCCTCGACCGCACGAGCCAGGCATATCGGGCGATCAGGCGCCAGATCATCGACCTGACGCTCCCTCCCGGCAGCAGTTTCACCGAGACGTCGCTCGCGGAACAATGGCATATCAGCAAGACGCCGGTGCGCGAGGCGCTGGCCCGGTTGCGGCGCGACGGGCTCGTGACCGCGCTTCCGCGCGCGGGCTACGTCGTCAGCCCGATCACGCTGCACGACACCGACGCTCTGTGCGCCCTGCGGACGCTGCTGTCCGGCGAGGCGGCCGCCGCCGCCGCGCGCCTCGGTGTCACGGCGCCGGCGCTCGAACGGCTCGAAGCGCTGTCCAAGGTGCCCATCGCGCTCGCGGCGGGCGAAGTGGAACAGGAGGAGTCGCTCCGGGCCGGCATCGAGTTCGAGGGCATCATCGCCAACTTCAGCGGCAACCCCCGCCTCGGCAAGTCGATCGTCGACGTGCTCGACGAGCTGGAACGGGTTCTGCGCATGGCCGCGTTGATCGATCCCGGCATCGCGAGCCCGCCCGGAGAGCTGGGAGCCGTCTACGAGGGGCTGCGCGCGCGCGACGCGGACGCCGCCCGGGACGCGATGCGCGCGCGGTGCGAGCGCGTGCGCCGCGACCTGCTGCAGGTCCTGGCGAAGAGCACGTCGGTGAGCAGGGCGCACATCGAGCTGCCCGCGTCGCGCCCGCCGGCCTAGCCGGTGCCGGGCGGGGGCCGGGCCTCCGGGGTACGGCGCGAGGCCGGTCGGAGGCCGGGCCGTCCGGTCAGACCGCCGTCGGGAAGGAGAGGTCGCCGGGGTGGCGCGGGCCGTCCTCCCGTTCCTGCGGCCACCGGCTGGTGACGGCCTTCGCGCGCGTGTAGAACGCGACGCCCTCCGGACCGTGCATGTGGTGGGCGCCGAACAGCGACTGCTTCCAGCCGCCGAACGAGTGGAACGCCATGGGCACCGGGACCGGCACGTTGACGCCGATCATCCCGACCTGCACGGAGCGCTGGAAGAGGCGCGCCGCGTGGCCGCCCCTGGTGAAGATCGCCGTGCCGTTGGCCAGGTTGTTGCCGTTGATCAGGTCGATCGCTTCCTCCAGCGAGCCGACCCGCACGACGACGAGCACGGGGCCGAAGATCTCGTCGCGGTAGACGTCCATCTCGGGCGTGACGTGGTCGAACAGCGTCGGCCCGACGAAGAAGCCGTCGCCCTCGATGTCGAGCGTGCGCCCGTCGAGGACGAGGTCGGCGCCCGCGGCGACGCCGGAGTCTATGGAGCCCCTGATCCGTTCGAGCGCCTGCGCCGACACGACCGGCCCCATCTCGGACCCGGCCTCCAGCCCCGGTCCGACCTTGATCGCCTGCGCCTTCTCGCGCATCAGCTTGACCAGCGGCTCGGCCACGTCGCCGACCGCGACGGCGACCGAGATCGCCATGCAGCGCTGGCCCGCCGAGCCGTACCCGGCCGCGACCAGATGATCGGCGGCGTGGTCGAGGTCGGCGTCCGGCAGCACGACGGCGTGGTTCTTGGCGCCGCCGAGCGCCTGGACGCGCTTGCCTTCCGCGCTCGCGCGCTCGTGCACGTACCGCGCGACCGGCGTCGAGCCGACGAACGACACGGCGGCGATGTCCGGGTGGTCGAGGATCGCGTCGACCGCGACCTTGTCGCCGTGGACGACGTTGAAGACGCCGTCGGGCAGACCGGCTTCGGCGTAGAGATCGGCGATGAGGTTGGCCGTCGACGGGTCGCGTTCGGAAGGCTTGAGCACGAACGTGTTGCCGGTCGCGATCGCGATCGGATGCATCCACAGCGGGACCATGGCGGGAAAGTTGAACGGCGTGATCCCGGCGCAGACGCCGAGCGGCTGCCGGAACGAGAAGAGGTCGACGTCGGTCGAGACCTGGTCGGAGTACTCGCCCTTGAGCAGGTGCGGGATCCCGCAGGCGAAGTCGATCACCTCCAGGCCGCGGACGAGCTCGCCTCTGGCGTCGTCGAGGACCTTGCCGTGCTCGGCGGAGACCAGCCGCGCGAGGTCGTCGAGGTGCTTGCCGACCAGCTCGCGGAAGGCGAACATCAAGCGCGACCGCCGCATGACCGAGGTGTCGGCCCAGCCCGGCAGGGCGGCCCGCGCCGCCCGCACCGCGGCGTCGACGTCGGCGGGCTCGGCCAGCAGCACGTCGGCCTGATGCGCGCCGGTCGCGGGGTCCCAAACCGGGGCGGTGCGGCTCGACCGGCCGGCGGTCTCGCGGCCGTCGATCCGGTGCCGGATCATCCTGACTGTCCCTGTGCTCACAGAAAAACTCACCTTCTCGTGGGGTGCTGGTTGCGGGTGGTCGGCGGCGCCGCGTCAGACGATCAGGTCGCCGCCGTTGATGTCGATGGCCGCCCCGGTGATGTACGCCGCGCGGTCCGAGGCGAGGAAGGCGACGAGCTCGGCGACCTCCCAGGGCTGCCCGACGCGGGGCACCGGGAACGACCGGGTGGCGCGTTCGAGTGCGTCTCCGGGCAGCAGCGCGCGGGCCATCGGGGTGTCGATGAGTCCCGGGCAGACGGCGTTCACCGTGATCCCGTCGGGTCCGCAGTCCTTCGCCAGGTGCCGGGTGAGCCCGAGGACGCCGTGCTTCGCCGTCGTGTAATGGGCGCCGCCGGCGGTGCTGATGGTCTTGCCGGCGGTGGAGGAGAAGTTGACGATGCGGCCCCAGCTCCGGGCGCGCATCGCGGGAAGCGCCTGCTGGCAGCACAGGACCGTCCCGAGCACGTTGACCGCCAGCACCTGGTTCCACTCGGCCAGGGTGATGTCCTCGAACGGGGTCGGCGGTGCGACGCCCGCGGCGTTGACCAGGATGTCGAGCCGCGACCGTTCCGTCAGCAGCGCGGCGAACGCCCGCTGGACCTGGTCGCCGTCCGTGACGTCCACCGTGAACGACCGGACGCGGTCCGCCGGCACGGCCGGCGTCGACGCCAGCTCTCCGGGGCCGGGCGCGGCCAGGTCGAACACCGCGACGGTCGCACCGCGGCGGGCCAGCGCGTGTACCGCGGCCAGGCCCATGCCACGGGCCCCGCCGGTCACGATCGCGACCCGGCCCTCCAGCTCGCGGCCGTCGGCGCTGGTCGGCGCCCGCAGCCCCTCGGCGGTGCTCATGAGCCGGCCAGGACGGCACGCGCGCGGCCGAAGGCGGCCGCCGCCCGTTCGAGCTGGCCGGCGGTGTGCGCGGCCGAGACCTGCACCCTGATCCGCTCCTCGCCGGCCGGGACGACCGGGTGGGAGAGCGCGAAGGCGAGGACGCCCTCGCGGCGCAGCGCCGCCGCCACGTCGAGGGCCTGCGTGCCGCCGCGCAGCATCACGGGGATGATCGGATGCTCCCCGGGCGGCACCTCGTAGCCGAGGTCGTGCAACGCCCGGCGGAACCAGGCGGTGTTGGCGGCCAGGCGTTCCCGCAGATCGGGACGCCGTCGTGCGATGCGGATCGCCGCCAGCGCCGCCTCGGCCAGCGCGGGGGCCATGGCGTTGGTGAAGATGTAGGGCCGCGAGACCTGGCGCAGCGTCTCGACCACCGCGCGGTCGCCCGCGACGAAGCCGCCGGCTGCGCCGCCCAGTGCCTTGCCGAGCGTCCCCGTCAGCACGTCGACGCGTCCCTTCAGTCCGAAGTGCTCGGCGGTGCCTCCGCCGGTCGGGCCCAGCACCCCCGTGGCGTGCGAGTCGTCGACCACGAGCACCGCGTCGTGGCGTTCGGCCAGCTCGCAGAGCCGGGGCAGCGCGGCGACGTCGCCGTCCATGCTGAAGACGCCGTCGGTGACGATGAGGCGGTGGCGCGCGCCGGCGCACTCCGTGAGCCGGCGTTCGAGCTCGTCGAGGTCGGCATGGGCGAAGACGCGCCGCCGGGCGCGGGTGAGGCGGATGCCGTCGATCAGGCTGGCGTGGTTGAGCGCGTCGCTGAGGACGACGTCCTGCGGGCCGAGCAGTGCGTCGAAGAGGCCGAGGTTCGCGTCGAAGCAGGAGTTGTAGAGCACGGCGTCCTCGGCGCCGACCAGCTCGGCGATGCCTGCCTCCAGCTCGCCGTGGACGGCCCGGGTGCCGCAGAGCACCCGGCCCGCCGCCACCCCGAGCCCCGTCTCGCGCAGCGCCCGCCGGGCCGCGTCGAGGACCTCCGGGTCGCCGGCGAGCCCGAGGTAGTCGTTGGAGGCGAAGTTCACCAGCCACTCGCCGTCCACGCCGAGCGTCGGCCCCTGGGGGCCCGAGACCACGAGGTCGCGGCGCAGCCCGGTGGTCGCCCGGCGTTCGTCGAGCTCGGACCGGAGCCGGTCCAGCAGCGCGGCGTTCACGCCCTGCCTCCCCGCCGGTCGGCCGCGGTCATGACAGGCTCCCGTCCAGCTGCTCCATCCGGCGTCCCGCGGTGAGCAGGACGGCCAGCCCGGCGACCATGATGATCGCGATGGCCAGCAGCGCGTACGTGAAGCTGCCGGTAGCGGACGCGATCGTCCCGGTGAAGTAGGGGCCGACGAATCCGCTGACGTTGCTGACGGAGTTGATCAGAGCGATGCCGGAGGCGGCGGCCGCCTCGGTCAGGCCGATGGCCGGGATCCGCCAGAACTGCGGCATCGCGGTGATGATCCCGGCGACGCTCAGGCAGACGGCCAGCACGAACAGGGTGCCGCTGCTGGTGAAGGTCGCCAGGAGCAGCCCCACAGCGCCGAGGGCCATCGGTACGGCCGTGGCCGTGACCGCCGTCCAGCGTGCGGCGAGGCGAGCCCAGGTCAGGAGGGCGACCGCGGCCACCACGTAGGGAATCGCGGACAGCAGCACGCTGCTGACGTCGGCGGAGTCACCGACGCTCTGCGTGATGGACCTGATCATCGTGGGCAGGAAGAACTGCAGCGGATAGAGCCCGAACGCGATGGCGAACCACGTCACGGCCATCGCCCACACCCGGCCGCTGGTCAGCGCCTGGCGCAGCCCGGTGAGTGCCCCGCGGGCGCGCTGTTCGGCGGCTTCGGCGGCGAGCACGTTCTCGATGGCGGCCTTCTCCTCGTCGTCGAGCCAGCGCGCGTCGGCCGGGCGGTTCGGCAGGAAGACGAAGATCAGGACGCTGACGACGACCGTCAGGATGCCCTCGACGAGGAACAGCGCCCGCCAGCCCGCGATGCCGAACAGGCTCTGGCCCCACTCCAGCAGCGCGGCGGCCAGCGGCGAGCCGATGATCGAGGACAGCGGGATCATCACGATGAAGGTGGACAGCGCCCAGGACCGCTGGCGGCGCGGGAACCAGAACGTCAGGTAGAGCAGGATCCCGGCGGCCAGACCGGCTTCGGCGAACCCGAGCAGGAGCCGCGCGGCGAACAGCGTGGCCGGGGAGTTCACGGCCGCGGTCGCCGCCGTGACCAGCCCCCACGTGATCATGATGCGGGCGATCCACTTCCGCGCGCCGAACCGGCTCAGCATCATGTTGCTCGGCACTTCGAACAGGACGTAGCCGACGAAGAACAGTCCGGCGGCCAGGCCGATCTGGCCGCTGCCGAGGCCCAGGTCCCGGGACATGGGCGCGGCGATGTAACCGACGTTGGCGCGGTCGATGTAACTCGCCACGTAGGCGAGGCCGACCAGCGGCATGATCCGGACGCCCACCTTGCGCCAGGTGCGCGGTGAGACGGTGCTCGGGGGTGTCGCGACGGGTGAACTCATGGGGGGTTCCAATCGGTCTGGGGGGTGGGAAGCGGCTTCAGCGCGCCTGGCCTCGCAGCCTGGCGGTGGCGTCTTGGTCGATCACGCCGTCCGCGGTGATCACGACGCCGTAGTCCCGTTCGGCTCCCTCGTGGGTGACCTTGCCGTCGAGGACGTCTTCGAGGACGAGTTCGGGGAGGCGTTCGAAGGGGGCGCCGTGCCCGCCGCCGCCGGCGGTCACGTGCCGGTGGCGGGTTCCCGCGGTCATCGCGAAGTGCGGTTTGGACTCCAGCACCCGTTCACCGGGACCGCCGGGGTCGAGCATGTTGAGCGAGGGGGTTCCCGGTGCGCCGCCGGCCAGTCCGTACGGCAGGAACCTGCGCCGGTCGGACCTGATCTGCACCGTGGCCTCGGCCGCCAGAAGCGTCATGTCCCGGAAGGTCGCCAGGCCACCACGCCAGCGGCCCGCTCCGCCGCTGTCGGGGAGGTAGCCGTAACCGTCGATGCGGAGGTGACCGGAGCGTTCCAGCTCCTCGACCGGCGTGTTGGTCAGGTTCGCGCCCAGAGAGCTGATGCCGTCCACGCCGTCGCGGTCGGGACGCGCGCCCCACGCTCCCGCCAGAGGGTCCCACAACACCATGGACTCCCCGTCCGGCCCGACGAGGCCGATCGCGATCCCGTCGGGCCCGCCTTCCCCGGCGGCCGGCACCCGGGCGGGGAACACCGGGGCGAGCGCCCCGAGCACGGCGTCGATGATCCGGAAGCCGACGAGCCCGCGGGCGCCGCGCGCGGCCGGCCGCCGGCCGTTGAGGATGGAGGCCTCCGGGATGACGAAACTGAACGGCCGGTAGAAGCCGCTGTTGGCCGGGATGTCGGAGGCGAGGACGCCCTGCAGGGCGGCGTAGGCGGCCGAGCGGGTGAAGGAGGCCGTCGCGTTGAGCGCGGAGTCGACCTGCGGCGAGGAGCCGGTGAAGTCGAGCTCGATCCCCGACCCGTTCAGCGTGACCTTGACGCGGATCGGGATCGGACCGGATCCCAGACCGTCGTCGTCGATGTGGTCGAGGAACTCGTAGGCGCCCGGGACGGCCTCGGCGAGCGCGGCGCGCAGCAGGGTCTCGGAGTAGTCGAGCAGCTCGTCGATGAGGGCGGCGAGTCCGTGGACGCCGTGCCGCGCCGCGAGGGCGCGCAGCCCCTCGGCTCCGGTGTGGCAGGCCGCCAGCTGGGACTCGAGGTCGCCGCGCAGCAGCTCGGGCTCGCGGACGTTGCGCAGGATCAGCCGCAGGAACGTCTCGTTCACCGTGCCGGCCTCGACGAGGCACGACGGCGGGATCTGCACTCCTTCGGCGAAGATGCTGGTCGACTGCACGGCCATCGAACCGGCGGCCCACCCGCCGACGTCGGTGTGGTTGACGACCGTGACCGCGAAGCCCAGGAGGTCCTCCCCGGCGAACACCGGGGCGACCGCGAAGATGTCGGGCAGGTGCATGCCGCCCAGGGACGGGTCGTTGAGCAGGTAGACGTCTCCTGGACGGATCCGGTCGCCGAACTCGTCGAGGATCGCCTCCATGGCGTCCGGAATGGACCCCAGGTGCACCGGCAGGGTGTTGGCCTGGGCGATCACCCGTCCGTGCGCGTCGCACAGGGCGGCGGAGAAGTCCATGCTGGACGCCACCAGCTGCGAGTGGGCCGTGCGCAGGATCGTGATCGCCATCTCGTCGGCGATCCCGGTGACGGCGTTGCGGAAGACCTCGAAGGTCACGGCGTCGCGGATCATGAGGCGCTCCAGGTGATGACGATGTTGTTGAGCCGGTCGCGGTGCACCCGGGCGCCGGGCGGGACGAGGGTGGTGGCGTCCATGTCCTCGATGACCATCGGTCCCTCGACCGGTTCCGGGCCGAGATCCGACCGTCCGACGACGGGCGTGGGCACGGTCTCGGCGAACCGGCATTCGCGGACGGCGGGCTCGCCGCCGGGGGCGAGGGGCAGGCTCAGCACGTCCGCGATGGACACCGGGGTGGGGAGCCGGCCGCGTACCCGGAGGTTGACCAGCTCCACCAGCTCGTCCGTACCGGCCCGGCCGTAGGTGCGCCTGTGCTCGGCGTGGAAGCGGGACCGCGTCTCGGCGAGCAGGTCCTCGGTGAGGTCGCCGTCGGGCACCCGGATCCGCAGTTCGAATCGCTGGCCGCGGTAGCGCATGTCCAGGAGCCGGTCCACGACGGCGCCGGCTCCCAGCTGGTCGCGTACGTGGGCGGACAGCCGCGCGAACTCCGCGGCGAGCGCGCCCACGTCGGCGAGGCCGGCCCGGTACGGGGTGAGCTCCTGGCGTTCGGTGTCGGCCACGAGCAGGCCCAGGCTGCTGAACAGTCCCGGATGCACGGGCACGATCACGGTCGAGATCCCCAGCTCGCGGGCCAGCGCGGCGGCATAGAGAGGGCCCGCGCCGCCGAAGGAGACCATGGTCGCCTCCCGCGGGTCACGCCCTCGTTCGCTGGTCACCGCCTTGACCGCGGTGGTCATGCTCGACACCGCCACCTGGTACGCGCCGCGTGCGGCACCCGCCACGTCGTTTCCGAGCTGCTCGGCCACCGGTGACAGCGCCTTCACGGCCAGCTCCGGGTGAATCGCCACCCGGCCGCCGGCCAGCGCGTCGGGGCTGAGGTAGCCGAGCGTCACGTTGGCGTCGGTCAGGGTCGGCAGCTCGCCGCCCTGGCCGTAGCAGGCAGGACCGGGACGCGAGCCGGCGCTGACGGGTCCCACGTGCAGGGCGCCCGCCGCGTCGACGGAGATGATGCTGCCGCCGCCGGAACCGACCTCGGCGATGTCGATCGACGGCGCCCGCACCGGATACCCGGCGCCGGAGCTGAGCCCGCGGGCCCCGTTCATGCCGCCGCCGACCTCGTAGTCAGCCGAGACGAACGGTTCACCGTGCTCGATCAGGGACGCCTTCGCCGTGGTCCCGCCCATGTCGAACGCGACCACCGTGGACAGGCCGATCAGCTGGGCGAGCTTCTGCACGGCGGTCACACCGGCCGCCGGACCGGACTCGATGATCTGCACCGGCCGCCGCGCGACGGAGGCCGCGTCGAGCAGCCCGCCGCTGGACTGCATGACCAGCAGGGGCGCGCGCACCTTCTCCGCGCGCAGCCCGGCTTCCAGCCGGGTGAGGTATCCGTGCACGGTGGGGCCGACGTAGGCGTTGACCGTGGCGGTGCTCATGCGCTCGAACTCGTGAGGCTGCGGGGAGACGTCGACCGACGCCGTGACGTACACGCCGGGCAGTTCGGCTCGCAGCAGTGCGGCGACCCGCCGTTCCTCGTCGGGGCGGACGTAGGAGTTGATCAGGCACACGGCCACCGCTTCGATGCCGTCGGCGCGCAGGCGCCCGGCCAGCGCGCGGATCTCGTCCTCGCTCGCCGGTGGGCCGAGCCGGCCGTCGGCCGTGATCCGCTGGTCGAGTTCGTGCCGGTCGCGCCGCCGGGCGAGGGGTTCGGGCTTGGACCATGACAGGTCGTAGAGCACCGGTCGGCGCAGACGCCCGATCTCCAGCACGTCGCGGAAGCCGCGGGTGGTGACCACCGCGGTGCGGACGCCGTTCATCGACAGGATCGCGTTGGTGGCGACGGTCGTGCCGTGCAGCATCGCGACCACGGCCTCGGGCCGGGCCCCGGCCAGGGAGAGCACGCCGGTGGTCGCCGCGACCACGCCGGCGCCGTAGTCGGGCGGGGTGGACAGAACCTTCATGGGGACGACCTGGCCGTCCGGCCCCAGTGCGATGACGTCGGTGAAGGTGCCGCCGATGTCGGCGCCGACTCGCCAGCCGGCCGGTCGAGGGTCGTGACTGGGGGGCACTGGATCTCCTTCGTTCGACGAGCGACTGGGATCACAGTACGAGCGAGTTAAGATATCAGCAATGCCTAGTTGTCATTTTTATGAAGTCAGCTGATATGACTGGCGGCGGTAACCGCTGGAAGCCGATCACCTGGTGAAGGGGGGCTTGCCTCCACGACGCGGGCCTGCCCTTTTTGCTCAACCCGTGACCCCGCTGCTCAGCGAACGATCAGGCTGTCACCCCGCCCGAACCGCGTCCTTGCCGGCCGCGACCTCGGATGGTCAGGCCTGCAGGTAGTGCAGGACGGCGAGTACCCGGCGGTGGTCGTTGTCCGAGGGGGACAGGCCGAGCTTGGTGAAGATCTGCGTCACGTGTTTCTCCACCGAGCCGTACGACAGGAACAGCGCGGCGGCGATCGCGTTGTTGGAACGCCCCTCCGCCATCATGGCCAGCACCTCGCGCTCCCTCGGGGTGAGCGTGCCGAGGGTTTCCGTACGGCGGCTGGCGCCCATGATCTGGGTGACGACCTCGGGGTCGAGGACGGTCTTCTCGATGTACTGGGAGAACACCAGCACCCCCACACTCGGATGATCACGGCGGATCCGGATCGCGGCCCGCAGGCCCTCGTCGGTGTGGGAGGGCGGCATGCGTACGTCGACCACGGCGATGTCGGGACCGTGTTCCGCCACGGCGGCCAGCAGCGCGTCGCCATCGCCCACGGCGGCCGCCACCTCGTGGTCGCGGGAGGTGAGCAGCATGCACAAACCCTCCCGGAGCATCACGGCGATCACGATGCGCATGCGCTGCTCCGTTCAAAGGTGCGAGGGGAGTTCGACTGTGATCACCGTAGGTCCTCCGGCCGGGCTGTTAATGCCGATCACGCCGTCGAGCGTCTGGACGCGGGCGGTCAGGCCGCGTAGCCGGATCCGGTGCCGATCGCCGCGCCGCCGGTGCCGTCGTCGCGCACCCGCAGGGTCAGCAGTCCGTCACGCACCCGTACCTCGATGACGGCGTGCCTGGCGCCGCTGTGCTTGACCACGTTGGCGAGCAGTTCCGTCGTGCAGAAGTAGGCGATGGCCTCGATGGCCGGCGCGGGGCGTTCGGGCAGGTCGGCTTCGAACCGGGTGGGGATCGGGCTGCGTGCGGTGAGCGTGGCCAGGGCGACCTCCAGCCCTTGGTCGAGTGCCGGCGGGTGGATGCCGCGGATCAGGTCACGCAGTTCGGCCACGGTCTCCTTGGCGCTGCGGTGGGCGCTGTCGACGAGGACGCGGGCGCGCTGGAGCCGTCCGGGCTGGTCGGCCTGGTCGAGCTCGCCCTGGGCCATGCCCAGGCTCATGGCCAGCGTCACCAGGCGTGCCGCCGTCCCGTCGTGCAGGTCCCGCTCGATCCGGCGGAGCCTGGCGGTCGCGTCCTCTGCGGCCAGCGCACGTGCCTGCTCCAGCCGGCGGATCCGGGTTTCGCCCGGCGCGGGCCCGAGCAGCGTACGGGCGAGCATGCGCTCGGGCGCCAGGGCGAGGTGGACGCCCCGCGGGGCGAGGAGCAGCAGCGCCAGTCCGGCGGCGCTCACCAGCGCCGCGACCGCCCAGCCCGGGGGACTGAGGTGCGCCAAGGCGGAGAAGTGTCCCCAAAGGGGGCAGACGAGCAGGAGCAGGCCGCCTCCCCACAACCCGGCGGCGGCCGCACAGGCGATCACGGCCGCCGGCAGCCGGAGCAGGCCGTGGATGACGGCGCGCCATCCCGTCACGTCACCGATCGCCGCGCCGAGCCGGTTCAGCAGGCCCGGCCCGGCACGGAACGGGCCGGGATCGGGCATCCGCACCCCGGCCCACGCGCGTGCCAGTCGTCGATTGGCCGTGCCGAGCCCTCTGGCCGCCATCACGCTCAGGGCCAGCATGGGCACTCCGACGAGATTCGCCGTCAGGATGACGCTCAGCAGCACGAGAACGAGATGCACCAGGCCGGCTGCCGCCATGAACGGCGACACCAGCGCGTAGGCGAGTTCACGCGGCGACCGCTCCCGCGCCGGAGCGGTGATCAGCACCTGCCACCTCTCTGCCCGCCTGTCCATGCTCCTCCTCGCCCGCCGCCGTCCGCCGTCCAGCCTGGCAAACCGGCGCGCGCGAGAACAGCCGGACAACCCGTGGGGGACATCCCGAAACCAACACGGAGGACGTCCCGGTGGTGGCCGTCCGGTCGGTCTCGCCAGAGTGGTCACCATGACGACAACCAAGCAGCGGCGCAGGCGCGGCAGGACCAGTGGGCTGGTCATCGGAGTGACGGTGGCGGCGCTGGCGGGAACGACCCCGGCAGCCGCCGCCAGAGATGCGCAGCCGACCTGGCGGGACTGCGCCGGCCAGGACATGCCGGCGGGCATGCAGTGCGCCGCGATGGAGGTGCCGGTGGACTGGGGCCGGCCGGAGGGGGCGAAGATCGAACTGGACCTGGCCCGGCTGCCCGCCACCGAGCCTGTGCGCCGGATCGGCAGCGTGCTGGGGGTTCCCGGCGGTCCCGGGGCCAACGGGATCGACGACCTGAAGCGCGTCGCGTCCGACCTCACCGAACTGCGGCGCAGGTTCGACCTCGTCGCCTACAAGCCGCGCAACAACGTGTGGCGTGATCGGACTCCGCCGTCCTGCATGGAGCCTGGAACGACACTGTTCGAGCCGCAGGGACGGAAGCAGTACGAGGCATTGGCCGCGGCGATGACCAAGGCCCTCAAGGCCTGCCGGAACGCGGACAAGAGCGACCTGTTCGCTCATATGGACTCTCTGTCGGTGGCCAGAGACATGGACGCGGTTCGCGAGGCTCTGGGCGAGGAACGGCTGAGCTTCATGGCCAACTCCTACGGAGGGGTGCCCGCCGCCGCCTACGCCCGGCTGTTCCCGCAGCGCATTCGAGCCATGTACCTCGACGGGACGATCAATCAGGTCGACGGCTGGCCGGACCAGGCATTGCGGGCGCTGCCCGTCCGGGAACAGCTCTTCACCAGATTCAGCACCTGGTGTGCGGACACCCCCGCCTGCGCGTTGCACGGACAGGACGCCGGAGCGGTCTGGCGCAAGCTGGTTCGAGACGCCGATCGCAGGCCGATCCCGGTCACGTCGTCCCAGTTCGGCAAGGGCGAGCTGAGCGGATGGCACCTGAGGAGTTTCGGCTTCATGAGCGATCCAGGACCGGACAACTCGCGGTGGCTGGCCTTCGCCGAGGCGGTGGACAAGGCCCGGGCCGGGGACGGGTCCGGTTTCGCCGATTTCGCTCTCGGCAATGCGCGGATCTGGGCCGCGCCCGGAGCACTGGCGATGACGTGCGCAGATGGCCGTGGTTACCGCAGCTACGCGCAGCTGCGGAAGTTCCTCCGCCAGGCGCGGAAGGTCTCGCCGAACTTCGGGGGAGCCTCCTTCGACGCGCTCGGATGCATCGGTTGGCCGCTGCCGGTCGCCAACCCGTCGCGCCCGCTGCCGACCCGCGGCCTGCCGCCGTTCCTGGGAGTCGGCAGCACGTGGGGCGACTACGCATGGACCGAGAGCTTCACCAGGACGATCCCGGGGTCGGTGACCGTCGGCTACGACGGGCCTGGCCATGTCCTGTACATGTCGGGCAAGAAGTGCCCCATCCGGTACGCCACCACGTACCTGACCGACCTCAGGCTGCCCGCGCCGGGTACCACCTGCCCTGCCGAATGACCGTCATATCGATGGCAATCGGCCACCCGGTCCGGCGCCGTCGCCGGTACCAACCACGCCGGCCGCCTTACCAAGGTGCCCCGGCCGGCCAAGCGACTGCGCGTCCAGACCTCCGCCGACCGCAGACCCGGCCAGCCGTGGCTGCCCGGAACCCCGCCGCCCGCCCCTGTCGCCCCCGACCGACCGGCGGCTGACATCCGCATCGGTTACGGCCCGGCGCTCGGGTCGGTGTCACCAGACGCAAAGTAGAGCGTCCGCGCTGGTCGGAGGGGCCTGGGCTGCGGGTGGCCGCACGAGCGGTCATGGCTGTGGACGACTGGGGCGGGGCAGTTCGGTAGGACGACGCGTGAGTGACGACACCGCGGTATCGACGGGGGATGCCACGACCGATGAGGTGATCCGGCAGATCCCGGTGGTGGTGGAGCGGGCTCCGCTCTCGGCCGCCGCCGCGCCCCGGCGGGCGGGTGTCCGCGGGACAACTACACCTTGGAAGGGGGATCGTCCGTGAGTCGTGCACTGATCTCCTACTCCGGGAACAGGTCCGATGACAGGCGTAGCCAGGGAATGATGGCGGTGGCGAGCATCAAGAGCACGGCGGATGCGCCCGTGGTGTAGAAGGTCCAGGGGTTGAACCAGTGGTAGCCGACCGCGAGTCGGGCGGCTGTCTCGCCGGCAAGGAAGACGAGGCCGAACAGGAAAGCCCACCGGACCCACAGGGCTGATCGACCATATGCGCGACCATCCGCCCCAGCCTGAAGCGTGCGCAATTGCTCAGGGGTCCAAACGGAGGGGATCCCCTGCTGTCGGACCTGCTCGGCCAAGGCTTGTGCTGCCTTGGCAGCTTCCGCGTAGGGGCGCGAGATCACCCCGATTTCGATGGAGAGGGCGATGAGCAACGTCGGCAGGACTTGGGCGGCCGTCGTATAGAACGCTTCGGATGCCATGCAGGCACTTCGGTCACTGTGAGGCAGGCGTTTCGCCCGTCTGATTTGGGCGCCATTCCGTGGACGCGGCCGCTGCGGTCGGTCTGCTGGCGCCGGCCCAGGCCCTGGGCCGCTGGATCGCCATTGGCCACGACTCCCACACCCCTACCAAGGTGTGGTCGGTCAAGCGGTGACGGAACCAAGATTTCGGTCGGGTTGGACCGGATCACCACCTCGGACGTGGGCTGGCGAGTAAAGGGCGCGGGCCCCTGCCCCTGCGGCAACGGCCGGAAGCACTACCTGAAGATCAAAGCCAAGAAGGGCGCGAACTACATGGTCATCCTCGACCGCAAGGGACGCGAGCACACCATCGAGTACCGGATGCAGAACGAGCTCTGAGGCTGCGAGGCTTGTGGTCGGTCAGGGGGCGCTGGCAGGCTCGCCATGATGACGAGACACAGCGACACGGGTGATTGGGCGGCGAGCGTGGGTGGCGGCGTCCGTTCCACGGGCGGCATGCGGCACATGGGCGGCTGGTAGCCCGTACGGCATAAGGAGCATGACATGCGTGCCGCGATCTGGTCGGGCGTGGGGCTCGCCCTCGCCGCGACGGTGACGCACTACGTGATCGACGCAGCCAGGGACGATCCGCCCGGTATCGGCGTGACACTCCTGGTCGTGAGCGCGCTGGTGGCGGGCGGCTGGCTGGCCGGTCACCCGGCGACCAGGAAGGTCGGTTCGGTCTTCCTGGTCAGTGGGGCGCTGGGCACGGTCAGGCCGGTCTTGGAGCTGTGGAAAGAGCTCGGGATGCCGATTGTCGAGATCGGCGACGGTGTCGGGTTCGACTACTGGCTGACGTACTGGCTGTGGGTGCCGCAGGTGTGGCTGATACTCCTGATCGCCGTGGCCCTGTACCCGGACGGCGTGGTGCGCCGGCGAAGCGTCGTGTGGGTGTCGGCGCTGGCGACCGGAGTGACCTCCACGGTGATGGCGGGAGACAACTGGCCGCGCAGTGACGGCGGCGCGGGCGGCAACCCGATGAGCCTGCCGTGGGAGGCCGCGGTATGGATGCAGCCCGCGGCCATCATCCTTTCGGCCGCAGCCGTTCTGCTCGTGCTGGCCTCACTCGGCGCCCGCTGGCGCACCGCCGACAGGGCGACTCGCCGGCTACTGCTGATCCCGCCGCTCGTGTACGTCGCGGCACTGGGCCAACTCGTGCTCATGAACGTCATGCCGATGGAGGCTGCCGACCTCGTGTGGATCCCGATCGCCCTGATCTGCGCCTCGGCCGCCGGGCTGACCATGACCCGACGGATCCGTCTCCCAGCAGGCTCGGCAGCTTCGGCCAGGTAAGGGATCTCGAGCAAGGCGAACCATCGGCCTGCAGGGCGGCCGGCGGACAGCAACACCCGCGACGCCGGTGAAGGGGAACGCCACCCGTACCGGCGCTGCGGCGTTGAAGCCGGCGTGCGGGCCGGGCCGAGGCGGGAACAGGTCGAGCTGGTCGGGCTGGGCGGCGGCCGGCGTACGACCACGCCTTGCTGTCGGCTGTGACGAGGTAGCGACCGCAGCTGCGCAGGCCAGCGCGCTTGACGCCGAACCCCTGCAGCGGAAGATGTCGCCGATCTCGGCACTGGCCTGGCGCGCCGGCCGTGCCGACGCCGACGATCTCGTAGTCCTCGGCCAGGCGGACGCTGTGCTCCTCGTACAGGGCGACGTGCCCGCTGGCGCTCGATGGCCGTCTGCATCGTCGCTGGAGATCTTCGGGGGTGACGCCGACCGGTTGATGACCGGAGTTCCACCGTTGTGTGATGGTTTGATGACGACCGCCCTGGCCAGGAGTTTTCCGCTGGTTGGGTGAAGTCATGCACAACAACAACCTTCCTGCCCGACGCCGTCCGATCAAGAGGGCCGCGCTGGCCCTGACCGCGGTAAGCCTGAGCGCTACCCTCGCCGCCTGCGGCGAGGGTTCCGGCGGCGGCAACGATGCCAAGACCACGGCGGCGACCTCCGGCAAGTCCGAATCGACCGGGAAGAAGGTTCTGTGGCTCGGTGACTCCATCGCCGGAGCCGAAGCCCCGGCGCTGGGCGCGGCGTTGGAGGCCGGCGGCGTGGAGTTCAAGAATGCCACCTCCAGCGGTGGCGGCAACGTCGTCGCCGGTGAGCACCCGGTGACGAAGATGGGCGCCAAGGACACCTGGCAGCAACTGGGCAAGAACCTTGCCGAGTTCAAGCCCGACGTCGTCGCCTACCAGATCACCACCTACGACTGGGGAACCCGGCAGCAGCAACTCGCCGCCTACCGGAAACTCGCGGCCACCGTCCAGAAGGCGGGCGGGGAGCTGGTGATCGTCTCGGCGCCGCCGTTCAAGCTGGACGACTTCTACAAGCAGTACGCCTCGGCGATCAGGAGCGCCCCCGAGACCGCACGGCAGGCCGCCCAGGACGGCAAAGCGCAGTTCCTGGACGCCTCCGAGCTGTGGGGCACCGACGCGTCGGCGTCCAAGGCGCAGCGCTCCAAGGACGGCATCCACTCCTGCCAGCAGGGCTCGGCCGCGTTCGCCAAATGGTTCACCGGCAAGCTGGGCGAGCAGCTCGGCTTCACCCCGGCCCCGCCCGAGGCGTGGGCCAACGGCTCGTGGGTCGGCGACGAGCGCTTCTCCAAGCTGGGCTGCGCCTGATCCCCATCCGGACGGGAGTCGTTGACATGCTTTCCTTCGCCGGGGCCCATCGGGGGCAGAGCGCGGCGCGTGCGCACATCGGGCCGCTGAACGGGCTGCGTGGCCTGGCCGTCGCGGCGGTTCTACTGTTCCACGCCGGGTACCTGTCCGGCGGGTTCCTCGGTGTGGACCTGTTCTTCGTGCTGTCCGGCTTCCTGATCACCGGGCTGCTGCTGGCCGAGCTCGACCGGAGCGGCCGCATGGACCTGGCCGGTTTCTGGGCGCGGCGGGCGCGGCGGTTGCTGCCCGCGCTGGCCTTCATGGGCGTGGCGACGCTGCTGCTGGCCTGGGCGTTCGCCACGCCATCGATGCTGCGGGCGGTGTTGCAGGACGCGCCGTGGGCGGCGGCCCAGGCCGCCAACTGGCACTACATCGCCGAGCAGATCGGCTACTGGAACGCCTCCAGTACCCGCCTGTTCGCGCACCTGTGGAGCATCGGCGTCGAGTGGCAGTTCTACCTGCTCTGGCCGCTGGTCGTACGGGCCGTGGGGCGCGGGGGCGCCGGCGGGCATCGGCGGGTCGCCGCCGTCGCAGCGGTCGGGGCGCTGATCTCGCTCTTCCTCATGGTCAGGTACGGCGACGCCGTGGACACCACCCGCGCCTACGAGGGCACCGACACGCGTGCGTTCTCGCTGCTGCTGGGTGCGGTCGCGGCGACCGCACCCGCACGGGACCTGGCCGGACGCGTGCCCAGGGCGGCCGCGGACGCGCTGTGCGCGGTCCTGCTGGGTGTCCTGGTGCTCTCCTGGACGCTGACCGCGGGCGAGAAGGCCCCCGGCCTGTTCCAGGGCGGGATGTTCGCGCACTCGCTGGCCTCTGCCGTGCTGATCGCGCTGCTGGCCGCCGTGCCCGGCGGGTTCGCGGGGCGGGCCGTCGGCGGCGTCCTGCCGCGCCGGCTGGGCGAGGTTTCCTACAGCCTGTACCTGTGGCATTGGCCGATATTTCTGCTGCTGCCCCAGGAGGTGCTCGGAGCGGGGGTCGGGGGCGCGACGCTCTGGCGATCGGGCTGTCGCTGCTGGCTGCGATACTGTCGAAGCTGCTGGTGGAGGACCCGGTACGGTCGCGGGCCCGATGGGCGACCGGCCGCCCGGGGCTGGCCGCGCTGGCCGTCGCGATCACCGTGGCTGTGGGCACATGGGCGGCGATTCCTCAGCCGAATCCGGGAGCGGGCACCGTCGATGTGAGCCGGCTGGGCTCACCATGACGACACGCGCGGGCAGGAGGAGAGTGGGAGGCACGCAGCTGATCCGGCTGGTCGCGCTGCTGGCCGCCGTCCTGGCGGTCGCGGCCTGCGGGACCGAGGTGAGGACGACCGGGCCGATGGCGGCCGGTGCGCCCGCCACCGGCGGCCTGACCACCGACCGGTCACATCAGCTGCGGGTGTACTTCCGCACGCCGTACGGCTCCTGGCCGGCCGCCCGTCCGGCCAGGCCCGGCGCCGGGCCGCAGCAGGCGCTGGACGCGCTGCTGGCCGGGCCCACCGCCGCCGAACGGGCGCGCGGCCTGACCACCGCCCTTCCGGGCGGGTCGCGGCAGGTCCGGGCGCGGGCCGTGCGCGGCGCGGTGGACCTGTACCTGCCGTGGGTGGTGTCCGAGCTCGACCACACGGCGGTGAGCCAGCTGGTGTGCACCGCCGCCGCGGCGCCGGGCGTGCCGGGCGGACGCGCGCAGGCCGACGTGGTCGTGCGGGTCTTCGAGTCGGGGATCGCGGGCCCGGCCTGGCCGGTCACCTGCGACGAGACCGGTTCGGCCGTTCCGCTCGACGTTGCCACCCCGTCCCGGTGACGGGGACGGTCGATGGAGGGATCATGACGCGGGTTCTGTTGATCGAGGACGACGAGGCCGTTCGCCGGGGTGTCTCGCTGGGGCTGCGCAGGCGCGGGCACGAGACCGTGGCGGTCGGCACCGGTGAGCAGGGGCTGGCGGAGGTCTCGGCGTCGCTTCCCGACCTGGTGCTGCTGGACCTGATGTTGCCGGGCATGAGCGGGCTGGAGGTCTGCCGCCGGATCCGCGCGTTCAGTCAGGTCCTCCCGATCGTGATCCTGTCGGCACGCGGCGACGACGTGGACGTCGTGGTGGGCCTGGAGTCGGGCGCCGACGACTACGTCGTCAAACCGGCCAGCGCCGAGGTCATCGAGGCTCGGATGCGCGCGGTGCTGCGCCGCGTCGCGCTCGCGCAGCCGGAGGCCGCCGACGACCGCGCCTTCTTCGGCGACCTGGAGATCGACCGGACGGCGCTACGCGTGCTCAAGCACGGCACGGAGGTCGCCCTCGCACCCTCGGAACGCAAGCTGCTGCTGTTCCTGTCGGCCTCCCCCGAACGCACCTACAGCCGTCAGCAGCTCCTGGAGCAGGTGTGGGAGCACACCTTCCACGGTGACTACCGGCTGGTCGACGCCGGGGTGATGCGGCTGCGGGCCAAGATCGAGGACGATCCGCGCCGTCCCCGCTACGTCCAGACCGTCCGCGGCTTCGGCTACCGGTTCGGACCGCTGTGAGAGTGCCACGGGTGAGAGCGCCACGGGGGAGAGTGCCGCGGGTGAGGGTGCCGCGCGGGCTGCGTACCCGCCTGGTGGTGGGGTTCGTGCTGGTCACCGCGCTCGGCGCGCTCACCACCGCCGCGCTGACCTTCCACCAGGCCCGCTCGGCGATCCTGGAACGCGTCCAGAGCAGCGCGGTGCACGACCTGCGCACCCAGATCGACTCACTGGCACCGGACCTGCCCTCCGATCCGGCACCTGCCGACCTGCGCGCCCTGACCCTCCAACTGGACCGCGCGGGCGGCTCCCGCGACTGGCGCACCGCCGCGTCGCTCCAGGACGGGCCGCTGGTCGTCGCCGCCTCGACCGCTCCAGCGCTGCCCTCTCAGCTGAAGAGCGCGGCGGCCGCAGCGTCGACGTCCCTGGTCCAGCGCTTCCAACGGGACGGCCGCCCCTGGCTGGCGATCGCCGTCCCGGTAAAGGACGCCACGCGGCCCGCGGCCCGGCCTCCGCTGGTGGTGTTCGCCTCCTTCTCGCTGGCCGCCCAGCAACGTGACGTGGACTCGCTGGTCACCGCCGCGCGCGCCGGAGCGCTGCCGGTCGTCCTGGCCGCGATCCTGCCCGCGCTGCTGGCGGCGGGCAGCGTGCTGCGTCCCGTACGGCGGCTGCGCTCGGCCACCGAGCGTATGGCGGCGGGCGAACTGGACACCCGGATCACCGTCACCGGCGACGACGAACTGGCCGACCTCGGCCGCACCTTCAACACCATGGCCGCGACCCTGCAACGCGACACCGCCGTCCTGCGCGACATGGAGTCCCGTGCCCGCCGGTTCGCCGCCGACGTCTCCCACGAGCTGCGCACGCCGCTGGCCGCGATGACCGCCGTGACCGGCCTGCTGGACGAGGACGTCGCGGCGGGCCGGATGCCGCCCGAGACCGCCGAGGCCGTGGGCCTGGTCGCCGACGAGACGCGCAGGCTCGCCCGGCTCGTGGACGACCTGATGGAGGTGTCGCGGTTCGACGCCGGGGCCGCCGTCCTCACCCTCGACGAGGTCGACCTTGCGCAACTCGTGCGCAAGACGCTTGCGCTCCGGCACTGGCAGGACCGCGTCCCCGTGGACGTCCCGGAGGGGCTGCGCGTCCGGCTCGACCCCCGCCGCATGGACGTGATCCTGGCCAACCTCGTCGGCAACGCGCTGCGCCACGGCGGCCCCGCGGCCACGGTACGGCTGCGGGCCCGGACGGTCCCCGGCGGCGTCGCCCTCACCGTGACCGACGACGGACCGGGCATCGCCGCCGGCCTGCTGCCCTACGTCTTCGACCGGTTCACCAAGGGCGACGCGGCCCGTACCCGCAGCGAGGGCAGCGGTCTCGGCCTGGCCATCGCCTACGAGAACGCCCGCCTGCACGGCGGCACACTGAGCGCCGCCAACGCCCCGGATGGCGGTGCGGTCTTCACCCTCACCCTGCCCTGGAACCGGCCGTGAGCTGCCGCCTGGCACCGGTTCTGCTGGCGGTGACACTGACGGCGGCCTGCGCGATCACCGACACCGGTCCGACGCCCGCCGGTCCCGCGGCCACCGCGCTGGAGGGCGCGACCAGCCGGTCTGCCACCGTGCACGTGTACTTCTCCTCCGCGCTCGGGCTGGAACGGGTGTCGCGCCTCCACCGGGGCACCGACACGCTGCACGCGGCGCTCGAAGCGCTGGTGCAGGGCCCGGACGCCGCCGAACGCGCGCGTGGCCTGGTCAGCTTCGTCCCACCGGGCGCCCCGCTCCCGCTCGTCCGCATCGACCCGCGCGGGCCGGTGGACGTCCGGCTGTCCTTCGGCTGGGGCATCGACCGTACCGCCGAACGGCAACTGGTGTGCACGGTGGCCGACACGGTCAGCACGACGACTCGCACCGCCCTGGGCTCCGTCCGGGTCAAGATGCATCGGGTCGACGGCTCAACCGGCACCCGCACCTGCACGCCATGACCTTTCCGATCAACCGAGGACATGGCCCGGCCGCAGGGCGGAGCCGGCCATACGCACCGTTTCGGGCGCTGGCTGCATGGCCCTGTGAGGACCAGCGCTGCGCGCCGGCGCTGCCCCGTTGAGGCGCCCTTCGTAGGCATGGCACCTCACGATGTCGGTGATGCGATCCCTTGGCCGGTTGCGGTTCTGGTGAATCGGCGGGCGAGGTGTTCGAAGGCGTCGGTGAGTTCGTCGGGGCCGATGACTTCGATGTCGGCGTCGTAGCGGGCGATGGCGGCGGCGAGGCTGGGCCAGGACCAGGATCCGAGGGTGAGCCGGCAGCGGTGGGGGCTGATCTCCTCGACGAGTCCCTCGCGGGTGTAGAGGGCCACGGTCGCGGCGGGCAGGTCGAGGATCACTGTGCCTTGGCAGGGCCAGTTGCCCGAGGCGTCGCCAGAGCCGCGGAACGTGCTGGTGACGAAGGTGGCGACGTCTCCTCCGGGCAGTACGCGTGGAGTGAACCGGGGCCCGTTGGGGGTGCGCGGGGTGATCCGGTCGGCGCGGAAGGTGCGCCAGTCGTCGCGGTCAAGGTCCCAGGCGATGAGGTACCAGCGTCCGTCCCAGGTGATGACGTGGTGGGGTTCGACGCGGCGCGGGGGTTTGTCCGTGACCTCGGCACCGTAGTCGAAGCGCAAGATCTCGCGGGCGTGGACGGCGGCGCTGATGGTCAGGAGCACGTCGCCGTCGACCGGGGTGGCCGGCCGGGTAGTGGGTCGTTCAACGGCGGTGACGCGCAGCGCGTCGATGCGGTGCCGGAGTCGGGAGGGCATGATCTGCCGGATGGTGTTCAGTGCCCGCTCGGCGGGTTCGGCGAGGCCGTTGCCGGGGTTGGTGGCGACGATCTGCAAGGCGATGGTGAGGGCGACGGCCTGTTCGTCGTCGAACAGCAGCGGGGGCAGTTCGGTGCCGGCGCTGAGCCGGTAGCCGCCGTCAGGGCCTTTGACGGCGGCGATGGGGTAGCCGAGCTCGCGGAGCCGGTCGACATCGCGGCGCACGGTGCGCAGGCTGATGTCCAGGCGATCGGCCAGCATCGTGCCGGGCCAGTCCCGGCGGGTCTGCAGCAGCGACAGCAGAGCCAGCAGTCGGGCAGAGGTTTTCTGCATGAACCTCATTCTGCCCGAAGTAGGTGCCACATCCTGTCACCTACCCCTGCGAGCCTTCGTATCGAGCCGGTCAGCCACGCGCCCCGGACGGCCCCCCTTGAAACTGACGGAGTCAGCACCATGTTTGATGTTCTGGGCGATCTGAACTGGTTCGGGATCCTGCTCGGCTTCATCGCCTTGACCCTGCTCGGCGGCGTCTGGTTCGCCGGCCTGTTCCCCAAGGCGTACAACCGCTCCCTCGGCCGCGAGGTCGGCGCCAAGGCGCCGAGCTGGGCGCTGTTTCTCGCCGGGCCGCCACTGGCCAGCCTGGCCAGCACCCTCACGAGCGCGATCCTGATGGCTGCGTTGAAGATCGACACCTACTCGTCGGCGGCCTGATCGTCAGCGCCGTTCTGCTGGCCATCTGAGACCGGCAGCACCGTGGGGACCCGCCGATTCGGCCGTCCGCGACTTACCAGCCCATACCGGGCGTAGCGCGCCCGGAAAATCAATAAGGAGTCACCAGCATGGCCATCTCCACCACCACCCACCTGAACTTCCGCGGCGATGCTCGCGCAGCGCTGGAGTTCTACCAGACCGTGTTCGGCGGCCACCTCACCACCATCGCCTACGGCGACTTCGGCATGCCGAAGGAACTGCCGGACGCCGACAAGATCGTCTTCGGCCAGGTCACGGCCGACAACGGCTTCAGCATCATGGCCTACGACGTGCCCAGCCAGGCACCGGCCGCCGCCGCGCCCGCCGCCACCACTCGCGAGCACGGCATGACGCTGACCGGCGAGCGGTTCTTCGTGTCCGTCCGCGGCGAAACCACCGAGGAAGTCAGCGAGCTGTGGGACAAGCTCGCCGACGGCGCCGACATCATCGAGAGGTACGGCCCGTCGCAGTGGGCCCCGGGCTTCGGGATGCTGACCGACCGCTTCGGCGTCACCTGGATCCTCGACGTCGCCGCCCCGTACGCCGGCTGACCACCGACGCACTCATCCGGTCCGAGGCGGCCCGCCCAGGCCGTCTCGGACCACCCGGCCCTCCGCCTTTCGAAGGAACAGATCATGCGCACCCGCCCCCTGGGCCGTACCGGCATCAAGGTCAGTCCCTACTGCCTCGGCACCATGATGTTCGGCCCGTTCGGCAACCCCGACCCCGACGACTGCGTCGCCATCATCCATCGGGCCCTCGACGCCGGCATCAACTTCATCGACACCGCCGACGTCTACGGCGGTGACGGCGAAACCGAACGGATCGTGGGCAAGGCGCTGCGCGGCCGACGCGACGACGTGGTGCTCGCCACCAAGTTCAACGGCCCCATGGGCCCTGACCCCAACCATCGCGGCAGCTCCCGCCGCTGGATCGTCACCGCGGTCGAGAACTCGCTGCGGCGTCTCGGCGTCGACCACATCGATCTCTACCAGGTCCACCACCCCGAGCCCGGCACCGATGTCGAGGAAACCCTCGCCGCCCTGACCGACCTGATACAGGCGGGTAAGGTACGCGCGATCGGCCATTCCAGCCTGCCGGCCGCGGAGATCGTCGAGGCCCAATGGGCTTCCGAACGGCGCGGGCTGGCGCGCTTCCGCACCGAACAGCCGCCGTACTCGATCCTGAACCGCGGTATCGAGCGCGACGTCCTTCCGGTCTGCGAGCGTTACGGGCTGGGCACGCTGGTCTGGAGCCCGCTGGCCTCGGGTCTGCTCACCGGCCGCTACCGCGAGGGCGGCAACGAACAAGTCTCGAGCGCCCGCATGCACTGGGTGCCGAAGCACATGACCGACAAGCGCAACCACGATGCCGTCGAAGAACTCGTCCCGATCGCCGAGCAGGCCGGTCTGTCGCTCACCCATCTGGCCCTGGCCTTCGTCATCAGCCATCCCGCGGTCACCTCGGCGATCATCGGCCCCCGCACCATGGCGCAGCTCGGCGACCTGCTCGCCGGCGCCGGCACCACCCTCGACGACGACACGCTCGACCAGATCGACAAGGTGGTCCCGCCCGGGGTGAACCCGGGCACGCTCGACATCGCCTACGTACCACCCGCACTCGAGCAAGCCGACCTGCGCCGCCGCCGCACGGCCGACCGCGCCGCCGCCTGACGTGCCTGTCCACGACCACCGGTAGGCCCAGTGCTCCCGAAGCTACGGCGAGGAGCAAAGTACCTCGCCAGTGACGCTCCAGCCCCGCGCCCGGCACCAGTCTGCGAACAGCGTCGACACCTCGTCCTCGCGTCCGGTGACGCCGGGCCGCCGGATCGCGAGGGACAGGGGTTCGGCAGCCTCGTCGGCTCGCGCCGCGACCTTCGCCGCCATCTCATTTGCGGCCATGTTCGCCGACGACTTACGCAGGCGAGGTCGTCGCCTTCCGTAGGGCGTTGACGGCCGCCGTTGGGACGTAGTTCTCGGGCACGCCGTCGACCAGGATGAGGTCGGTCTCGATGTGCCGTGAGCGCAGCGGTGTGATCTCCCGGTACGCGGGAGAATCCCACCACGCCCGCGCCTCGGCGATCCCTGGGAAGCCGAGCATCACGACATGTCCTGGCCAGCTGCCCTCCTTCACCTCGTGCTGGGTGGCGTGGACGAGGTAGCGTCCGCCGTACGGTTCGAAGGTGGCGGGGAGCCGTTCGATGTACTCGGCGATTTCCGGGTGAGGGGCTGCCTTCTGCAGGTGGGCGATGACGTAGGCCGTCATGGTGTCCTCCTGGTGGAGTCGTGTGCGGTGCGCCGCCGATCCTGGCACGCCCTTCGTAGGCGGGGCGATTACCTGACAGGTAGGCGATCTGACACCGCAGGCGGATTTGCGCATTCGTTTGAGCCGGCTGTTGATGGCGGCCGAGTCCTCCCCGAGATACGACATGAACCGCGCGGGTGCGGTCGTGATCGCGTCTGGGAGCGCCCAGCCGGGCCCCGCACTCTCCGCAGGAAAGGCCACCTCGTCCAGGGCCGGGAGCCGAAGCGCGCTGCTCGCCCGTTCTAGATGGGACGGTGATGGACGTACTCCACCACTGTCCCGTCGGGGTGCCGGGCGTTGAAACCGGCTCCGGTCGGCACGTCCTGGAGTGGGAACACGATCTCCGCGCCCTCAGCCACCAGCCGCTCGTAGTACGGCCGCACGTCGTCCACCAGCAGGGTGCCCACAGTGTCCCGGAACGGGCGCAAGGCCGCCTCGTCACCGGCGATGATCAGGAACGCTCCCACGGTGGCCAACTCCAGCCCCACCGCCGCGAAGGCGAACCGCGCGTCGACCGCCGTCCTCTGCAACCGCTCGTAGAAGTCGATGCTCTGGTCCAGTTCCTCGGACGGCACGAACACCCGGATCAGCACGCGGGGTTCGGCCAGGTCGGAGGAGTCGTCGTGCAGTCGCCACATGTCATTGCTCATGGCATCCAGAGTGGCGCCGGGCGCCGCCGACAGGCAGGGGAGAGTTCATGGGATGAGTGGCACTCATAGGCTGGCGGTCATGAACGAGACCCTTCGCCGCGAGCTCGGCGCCCACCTGCGCGCGGCCCGCGAGGTCGTCGACCCGGCGGACGTGGGTCTGGCCGGCGGAGGGCGGCGGCGTACCCCCGGACTGCGCCGTGAGGAGGTCGCGACGCTGGCCGGGGTCAGCGTGGCCTGGTACACCTGGCTGGAGCAGGGCAGGGCGAGCACCACCCGCCAGGTGCTGGACGCGATCTGCCGGGTGCTCGGCATGGACACGGCGGCGCACCGCCACACGCTGGCACTGGCCGGGTTCCTGCCCGCCTCCCCGGCCACGGCCGCGGGCGCGGCCGTGCTCGGGGAGCCGACCCGGACACTGCTGGACAGTTGGACGTCCACACCGGCCGCGGCCGTGGACGTGCGCTTCGACGTGCTCGCCGGCAACGCCGCCTACCGGCGCTTCTGGGGCGATCCGGACAGCGTGCCGATCGAGCGGCGCAACCTCCTCATCATGCTCGCCACCCCCGGGGGCCACCGCCTGACCGACGCGGAGCCGCTGCTGCGCGGCCTGTACGAGCAGTTCCGGGCCAACATCGGGCACATCCCGGACGACCCACGCGCCGCGGCCGTCGTCGATCTCCTGAAGCGCGAACGGCCCGACGCAGGGCACTGGTGGACCTGCCGGACAGTGCGGGAGTTCGCCCCTGTCACGGTCGGCGGGTTCACGTTCTGCCTGCTGCGGCCGGTCGGCGAGGAAGGCGTCGTCATCCTCGCGCAGCTCCCGGCCGGACTGTCCGGAACCGCCGGATCAGGAGTCCTGAACAGGTAGCCCTGAATGCCCGCAAGCACGGCATCGATCCCGGCCCGCTCGTCTTGTGTGGGCGGGTGGGGGCGTCAGTTGAATGGCGCACGGTCATGCCAAGGGGCGACCGGCAAGGTGCAGCCTCTGTCACTGGTTCGAGTCCGCGCCGAAGGAGCGCCCTAAGCGCGCGTACAGCGACGCGACGCCCCCACCATCACGGCGGGGCGATGGCGCGGACCTCGGCTCCAAGCTGGCCGCCGCGGCAGCGTCGGACGGAGCGAATCATGTAGGTGATGTAGTCGTTGCCGCCTCGGCCGCCGCCCCAGGGACCGGCTTGCTCGGCCGGCGCGGGCACAACCTCGCCGATCAGCCGCATGTCCACGTCGGACTCGGGCGCACCGTGCACCATGGTGACCGCGGCCCCGCGTCGCGGGCATGGCGTCGGCGAGGAGGGCCTACTCGGCCAGTCGTCCCCGATCCAGCGGCCGAGGCCGTCCCGACGGACCGTCCTCCGAGGGATCTGGGGGTGGTCCTGTCGTTGACCAGGCAGGCTCGGCGGCAGGTGGGGGAGTGGCGGTCATGGCAGGGCGAGTAGCGCGGGATCCTCAACAACGACCCCGCCCTCAGCCGGCCTCCACACACCGACATCGCCCGCCTCACCCCACCCGCCCCCGACCCGCCACACACCTCCGGCCCGCTGCCAGCCCTGCCCAGGCCCCCACGACCACGACGACGCCGAAGCGGCCCTGGCGCTCGCGTCTACAACGTCAGCGACAGTATGACCGTGCACGAGGCCCCGCCGAGCTGATCACCACAGGGCTATGCGGCTGGGCCGGGCTGGGCGGTGGAGCGGCATGGACAGATCACCGCCGTGGCGCTGCCCGGGACCTTCCAGCGATACCGGCAAGGCGGGTGAGCGTGTCGTTCGGCAGCAGCTCGCCCACCTGGAGCGGGCCGGCGCGGCCACAGGAGGGACAGGTCTCTTCCGGCGGCGTCTGGTCACCGTCGACCGAGCGCCCGTCGACGCTGGTGAACCGCACCAAGACCCGCAGCGGGCCTCGAGTTCGCTGGCCGGCGTGCCGCATTCCGCGCAATCGATCGACGCTGATCACAGGAGGAATCGCGCGGATAGCGGCGGGTGGTAGGCAGTTGTCTGGGCGGCTCGCCCACCCTGGACGTTCGGCTGAGGCGGTCCGCGCAGGCCGCCGCACGCATGTCCCGTGCGGCCTCGCGAGCGTGCGGAACGGAGGTCACCCAGCAGGTGGGTGGGCGAGGACGATCGCGTAAACGCTGCTCCATGCCCAGCAGCCCGGCGTCCAGAGCGGTCTGGATCAGCCAGCTCCTCACCTGCCCGTGGCGTTGCTCGGGGGCGGCCAGGTCCAGGCCGGGGTCGGCCAGCACGTGCACACCGGTCGAGTTCCCGGCGCCGGGGATCCGGGTGAGCCCGCGGGTGTCCAGGACCTGCGGGATCGGCCGGGAGGTGACCATGTGCAGGACGCGGGGCTGGGCGATCGTCAGCGCGTCGACGAACGCCAGCCCGGCGAGCGCCCCAACGACCCGCTCGTCGACCAGGGCCGAGATCATCGCGTCCATCACCGACTCGAGTGCCTCGATGCTCAACAACCACTGCTCTGCGGGCGGCTCGGTCCGTCCGCTCACCGGTTGCCATTCCGCTTCCTGCAGCGCGTCCCAGTTCGCCTGCCGGTGGAGCCGGATGACGCGCGAGCGGTTATGCCCCCGCCGTTCGAACGGCCGGCAATCCACGCCCGAGGACACCAGAGCGGACAGGACGGCGGGCAGTGGCGAGTGACTCAATGCCTCCGCCAGCCGATCAGCGTGCTGCTCAGCCAGGGGACGCCACGCGGCCCGCGGGTCTACGGCGATGTTGAGACCAGAACGCAGGACGAGATCCACCCGCTCATCCGTGCCTCCGGCACCGACAGGCACGTCGGGTCGCTGGCAGCATCGCGTACGCCAGCAGGTTGTCGACCAGCCCGGCGGCGCGGGCGTGCCGAGCACGATCCGCTGGACGCGTTCGTCGCGGCCGTCGAGGTCGAGGATGCCGCCGTTGCGGGCGGCGGCCGGGGCGCGCAGACGCCGGCGGACGTCTTCGACGCGGTCGGCCTCGCGGCGGCCGTGCAGGCAGCCGAACGTGGCCGGATGAGGCCACGAGGGGGTGACGATTACGGCAGTCCACTCGGAGGCTGATGGGACGGGAGTGGCAGAGCCGAAGCGATCTGTCCCATGCGACCAGGACGAGGCTTTGGGGGCTTTCGACCCGGACCTCGCGGTTTGCGGCGAGGAGGCGAGTCCGTGCGGGGCGCTGTTGGTCGCGGCTGAGCGGAAGGCCGAGGCGTAAGAGGCAGCCGCAAATGAAATGTGAGCCCCACTCTGTTTGTTTCGGTCCAACCTGACAGATTGTGATCATTGTGAGCGCAGTTGCGGCTCTCTTAACGTCAGCGGCATGGCCCTCCCGGGCCGGCCAGGAGGCGCAAGACGGTGACGACGTAACCCCCGCGTAGCGAAGGGATGGCATCGCATGTCACAACCAGACGAGAGCGTAATGATCAAGAGTCTCGGCTCCACATACTGGAGCTGGCGTCAATACCAGGAAAAGACATACTGGTGTTGGAACGCGACAACGGTCAGCATCGCGAACTTCTACGCCAACGCGCGAACATGGACCCAGTGCGGGTTCGCCACCGCGGTCCTCAACAGGAAAGACTCCCGGCTCGCCGCCCAGCAACCGTTCCAGTGCTGCCCGGATGGCGCGTTACGCGGGGACTGCAACCAGGGCTGGTGGCCGGATGCCGGGCCGCTGCAGCAAGCCGGGGTTTACGTCCCGGCCCCCGAAGATGCCAGGAATTACCTCGACTGGGTGGAGGCACCCGGGTGGGTGCAGGTCAGAAGGTTCCCGGCGTTGACGAAGAACGAGGTCAAGGCGGAGATAGACGCCGGACGCCCGATCATGATGAACATCGGCTGGGGCGGCGGCCTCTCCGGCCACATCGTCAACATCTGGGGGTACAGCTACCGCCCGGAGACCGGTGAACTGGTGCACGTGTGGGTGCATGACCCGTGGCAGGGCACTCATGGGACATACGCGGGCCAGGAGAACGATCCCATCATGTGGGTCGCGTGGGAGACGCTCTTCGGCGGCTACCCGGGCGGCCCGAACGGCACCTGGAACAGGACCTTCAAGACTCGGCGAAACTAGCCTCAGGGAGCATGCGATGCCGTTGAACATGCCTGAACCGCCGGGACGGATTCGGGAGGAAACACGCTCCCAGCTCGGCCTGATCGCCAGAGCCGGCGGAGAGGGCCCGAAACTGCTGGGCGAGGTCTCCCCGGATGACGTGGAGGTGTCCACCCCCCACCGGGTGTTCGCCCTGCTCGTCAAAGACATCGAGGCCGGCGGCCGCCTGGAAGTGGCGCAGCCGGTGGGCTGGCGATTCCTGCTGGAGTCCGGCGGCAATGTGCTCGCCGGTGCCGAAGTCGCCGAAACGCCGGACCGAACCTTCCCGCCAACGTTCTACAGAAGCTCGTCCGTCGGAGCCACCGCGACCGCGGTCAGAGCCGCACGAGCCCTGCCGCAGCTCGAAAAGGCCGGGTTCGATCTCCGGCTCCTGCAAATCCCCGAGCTCTACCAGACCGCCCTGTGGTTGCACTCACCCAACACCGACCTGCTCATCCCGCTGGCACCCTCCCCGATCGGGCACGAAGGCCAGGTCACACCACCACCGGTGTTCTTCCGGGAACTCGCCGTCCGTGCCCAGGAGTACAGAGCCCACCAGCCCCGCGACCGGGAGCCGACCTGATGCCATCCGCTCGCCCTCCCTGGAGATGATCGCAAAGAACCGCCGGTTGGCGTGAGCTGCTCGGGAAGCGGAGGCGACTTCATCGCCTCCGCTTCCAAGGCCGTGGTGTCCGCCACCGCCCGGTCGGGGCTCGCCCCGGCCAGCCGAACCGGGCCTCTGGCTTGAGGATCTTCTGCGGCGGTCCTCCTCCAATTCGGCCGCGACCCCGGAACCCCGGCGAATCTCGTTCAGCGCCTCGATGACCGCGCGCACCCGGTACAGGGTGTGGCTACGCCTCTGCTCGTGGTCCTGCACGCGGGCCTTCGGCCAAGGGGCGCTGGCAGGCTCGCCCATCATGACGAGACACAGCGACATGGGCGGCTGGTAGCCCGTACGGCATGCGGAAGGGCCGAACCCCGGTAGGGCGGATCCGAGGGGTTGTCGCAACGCAGTGATCGGTTACTGACTGCAAGCAGCAGAGCGAGACGCTCGGCTGGGGGTTCCAGCCGAGTGTCTGTGCGCGCTTCGGTAGCCGCGAGACATCGCGCCTGGGCCGGCAACCCCGGATGGCGCTACGAACGCCGCCCGGCCGGCGTTTCAGGAAGCCGGCCGACTACTTTGCCCTCGGAGTCCAGCACCTTGATCACCGGTTTGTCGTCACCATCGATCTCCAGCACAATCCTTGGACGTCCTCGCGAGTCGCTGAGCACTAGAAACGCTCCTTCTGCAGTGCTGCAGCCGAGCTGGACACGAGGCGGCATGGCGGGCACTTGGTCTATCGGGAGCGCTGGATCAGGCATGTGCTTCATCTCTAGCAGCGCTGCGCCGTGGACGCCCTCCCACCGAGTGACCATCGTGATCGCCTGCGCGTTGGTGTAGTCGAGTGAGAGGCTGGCCCCGACAGAGGAGGCAGTGATTCCTCCTTTCTCGTTGCCGTCCCCATCATTGAAGATCAGATAGGTGCCCTGTGGCCCCTGGCGTTGGTCGGCGGGGTACGTCTTGCCTCCGATGATTATCGGTGGCTAGCTCGAGCTCGCCAGAAAACGCTGTCGGCCGCGGCGGTCTACCACCCGGAACGACTCTCGGGCCTGCTGGCTGGAGGACTCCGCTCGGGCGGGTCCGCTGCCCGCCATCACGGTCACGCCACTCGCCAACAGCGCGGCCGCCGTTCCGATCGCGGCCCGCCGATCACGTTGCTCCATCTCCCGGTTTCCCTTCCTCTGTGGAGGGCAACCAGTTGATCATCTGAGCGTGGCTGTGTCCCTACGGCATGCATGAAGATCACGGGTGGGTATAGCCCCCTACTGATGGATCCATATCGTCACGTCACTTGCCGGGAACTCCTGACACCGGCGCCTACACCCTTGCCCCAGTGCCCTCTCACCCCTTTCTGTGAGCGTTTCGCGCTCTCATCCCCGCCACCGTTCCTAGGTCAGCCCCTGGTGTGCCAAGAGCTCGGCGAGGCGCTCTGCGGGAGTGTCCCGCCCAAGTCATGAGGGATCCCGCCCGGCACATCGGGCACCAGGGCCGCCCCGATCGGGGGTTCAGGTCGGCGCCGCCGCCTCGCCGTGCGGACAGCAGGGCCGCGTGCGCCGGTCGCCGGCGGTGGTGCGGGTCTGCTGGCGGACGGCGTCCTCGCGGACCTGGCCAGGTCGGCCAGGTCTCCGCTGCGGGCCATGGCAGTCAGATAGCCGGCGAGGTTGCGCGGGGCGTGCTGGCGCTGGACGGTGACCACGATCTGCCTGGCTTCGTCCTCCTCGACGCCGAGCTCGTCCATCGCCACCTGGACGGGCCGCACAGACCGTCCCGGCCGTGCCGGTCCTGATGATGAGGAGTTTGAGGGCACTGAGGGGGATGGGGGCCGGCTCTTCCGGACACTTCGGTCGCTTTCTCCGGACCCTTCGTCCTGGTTTTCCGGACCCTTGGCCGGTGGCGAAGGGTCCGCCTTTCCTGGACCCTTCGCGATGCCGACATCGGCCTGGGGTTCGGCCGTGGTGTCGCGTGGTGTGGGTGGTGGGCGCCAGGTGCGGGATCTCGAAGACCGCCCGGCGGCCGTGATGCTCGGTGCTGACGCGCTGGAGCGCCCTTGCTGATCAGCAAGTTGATCACTTCGAGCGGTCGCGCCCGGCAGCGCGCCGGGCTTGCGGATCAGGGCCTCCAGATAGTGGTCCAGCTCCAGGCGCCGGCCGCCCTTGGCGAACAACCGATCGTGCTCGGCCACGACCTGCTGCCCGTCATAGACGATCAAGTGGGAGGCGTGCAGCATCACCCGCAGCTGGCGGCCGATGAACCGGGCCGGGGCCGAGTAACGGTTCGTCCGGACGGTGATCTGGCTGTAGCGATCGACCCGGACCGGGAGCAGCAGCCCCGTCTCGAACGGCTCCTGCGAGACCGTCCGCAGCAGCGGCCGCTCGATCACGAAGTACTCGCCGACGGTCCTGGCCCGCGCCCCAATCCGCCGGCCCTCGTCGGCCTCGTCCCAACGGTCGATCATCTCGTTCAGCTCATCCAGCGAGCCCACCTCTGGAATCGGGACCAGGTGATTGCGGCGGAACCAGCCGATGTCGCCCTCGACCCCGCCCTTCTCGTGGGCGCCCTTGATCCCCGGCTGACAGTAGAACGCCTCGACCCCGTAGTGCTCGCGAAACGCCGTCCAGCGGGCGGACTCCATCCGGGCCCGAGTGAACCCCAGCACCGCGGAGACCGCGGCCTTGAGGTTGTCGTAGCGGACCTTGCCCGTCGGAACTCCGCCCAGCACCCTGAAAGCGTGGACGTGTCCCTCGAAGAACGCTTCCTGCCCTCCGGTGGCCAGCACCCGGTGGACCGCTTGCCCGAATACGTCAATCGGAACGAGAACAGGAAGCACTTCACCTGCTCGCCCGCGATCCGCACCGTCACGTCCCCGAAGTCGACCTCGGCCTCGACTCCCGGAAGATGCGACTGCGGGATGAACGCCTCCGGCGGCCCCCGGCCTGCCTCGACCCGGATCTCACCCCGCCGGTGAGCGACATGGGCGCGGACGATCTGATACGAGATTTCCATCGCCTGAAGCTCATCCACCAGCCGCGCGAAGATCCGCTTCGCCGTGTGCCGCTGCTTGCGCGGCGCATCCAAATCGGTCCGCAGCATCTCGTCGATCAATGGTTGAACTGATCCAGCCGACTCGCCCGCGGCGCCATCTTCTTCCTCGGCTCCGGCCACGGCTGACGCAACGCCTCAGCCACCGTGTTCCGGCTGACCCGATACTTGATCGCGATCTGCCGACCCGACAGCCCTGCACGAGAACCCCGGCGAATCGCCGCGAATACCTCCACCTTGGACTGGGGGTGTGTCGCCAGCGTCTCCTCACAGGGAGTAACGCTTCGATACTCGCACCGCTAACCCTCAGATGGCTCTGGAATTCGCTGACACGGCTCCATCCCCACCGAGCGCCACAGAGCCACTGACCGACATCCGGCTCTCAAATTCACCTACAGAGCCAGACATGCCGAGCTCGCGCACCTCGTCGATACGGCCTTGCTCGACCAGCAGTTCGGTGAGGCGCTCAACGGCTACAACTGTGGCCGTCTCCCGCGCGCGCCGGAGCGACCACCTGGCCGCTGATGGTCGCGTACGGCTTCCGCGGCCGTGAAATCGGCTCGCTGCTCGGCGAGGGGATCGTGTGCAGGCCAGACTGGCGGACGACGCGGCGACCGCGATCATGTTCGTGCTCGGCGCGCCGGCTGTGGCCGGCGTCCTGTGTCTTGGTGAACGCGAGCGCGTCAGCGGGCCGGGTACCTACGCCCCCGTTCAGGACGCGGACGCCAACCGCGTCCGCTCCGGAGAGCTGCTGCTGAGGCCACGATGGAGCTGTGGAGCAGCCGTACGGGCGTGGAGTACGGCTGCAAGGACTCCAGTGCGACTCCTGGTTCCTCCGGAACCTACCGGCCCTGACGCGGTAGCCCGTATTCTGCTGTCAGCTTCCCCCCGCAGCCGGAGAACAGATGCCGACCACGGTCGAACGCGTCGCCGAGGTATGGTCCCGGCAGGCCGACGCGTCCTGGTCGTCCGGCTCCGGCTACCTGATCGCCCCGCGCCTGCTCATCACCTCCACGCACGTGCTGTCCGCGACGGGCCGCCCCGGACCCGGGGCTGAGATCAAGGTCAGGACCGCCGACAGGACGCGCCTGTGGTCCGCCGCGTGCACCTGGTCGGCGGCCGACCCACAGGTGGACGTCGCCCTCCTGGAGATCACCGACGACGACTGGGCCGATCCTCCCGTCGCGCCCGTGCGCTGGGGACGCCTGGTCAGCCGCCGGGCCGAGGTGGTCTGCCAGGCCTCGGGCTTCCCCGAGGTGCTGGCCCAGCCGGACGGCGTGCGCGAGCGCGATCAGGCCGGCGGCCGGGTGAACCCGGAGGCGGGCGCCAAGCAGCGCCGCTATCACCTCCAGGTGCTCAACCCGCCCAAGCGCACAGGTGCCGGGTCGCCGTGGGCAGGGATGTCCGGTGCCGCGCTGTTCGCCGATGACTTGCTGATCGGCGTGGTGGTCGCCGACCACCAGGGGTACGGCGGAGCCAGGCTGCTCGCCACGCGGGCCGAGGCCCTGTTCGCCGAGCCCGGTTTCCTCGACGCGATCGCGGTGCCGGCGGTCCTCGAACCAGCCGAGCTGGCCAGGTTGTTCTCCCCTCCGGCCGACCGGCGCCGCCCGCGCTCTCCCGCGGCGCTCCTGCGCGCCGACGCCGAGGCGGTGCGGTGGTTCACCCCGAGGGACGACGAGCTGGCCAGGCTCGTCGGCTGGTGCTCCACGGACGAGATCTTCGACGCCCGGCTCGTCTTCGGCGCCGGGGGCTGGGCAAGACGCGGCTCGCGCGCCAACTCGTCGCCCATCTGCGCCGCGAGGGCTGGGTGACCGGGCAGGTGGTGGCCGAGAACGCGGCGGCGCTGCCGGAGGAGCCTCTGAGCCGGTTACGCTCGTGTGACCTGCCCCTGCTGCTCGTGGTCGACTACGCCGAGACGCGGCCCGACGTCGTCCGCCGGTTGATCGAGAACGTCGGGATCGACGACGGCAGCGCGGTGCGCGTGTTGATGCTGGCGCGCTCGGCCGGGCAGTGGTGGCAGCGGCTGACCGTGAAGTCCGATCTGATGGAGTACGCCCTCGAACTCGCCGAGCTCCACCCGCTCACCGGCCTGCCGACGTGGACGGGAGCACGCGAGACGGCGTTCAGGGAGGCGGTGGTCGACATCGCCGCCCAGCTCCATCGGGTGTCGGGCCTGCAGGAGACGTGCTGGACCGACCTGGCCGCCCAGGTGGCGCCGCCCGATCTGGGCGGCTCCGGCTACGGATCGCTGATGCGCCTTCATCTGAGTGCCCTGGTGGGGTTGCTGCAGGCGGGGCCCGCACCGGCCGCCGCGCGCAGCCGTACGCCGCACGAGAAGGTCCTCATGGTCCACGAGAACCGCTACTGGCGGCGTACGGCGGACGCGGTGGGCCTCGCCTTTCTGTCGGACGACACGCTGCGCAACACGGTGACGATCGCCACCTTGTTCGGGGCGTCGAGCAAGTCCCAAGCCGTGGCACTGCTCAGCCACGTCCTCGGTCTGCGAGACCTCGGGGAGAACGAACTCCTCGTCGTCCACCAGTGGCTGAGCACGCTCTATCCGTCCCAGGAGGGGGAGTGGGGGCCCTTGGAGCCGGACCGCCTGGGTGAGTATCTCGTGGGAACCCACCTGCGCGAGTGGCCCGACCTGATCGACGAACCGCTGGCCGCCGCCGCCCCCACCCAGCTTCACCAGGCCTTCCACGTGCTGGCCCGGGCGAGCGGCGATCACCCCCACGTCGGACGGCTGCTCAAGGAGCAGGTGGTCGGGCAACTGGCCAGATACGGCCCCGTCGCCCTGCAGGTCGTCATCGAGACCGAGCAGCCCGGCTACCTGATCTCGGCGCTGGAGGACGGCGTGGCCGGGGTCTCCGCCTCTGACGAGGCCGCGCTGGTCGCGCTGGCGGGTTCCTTCCCCGCCGGCGCGCCCGCGCTCAACCTGCTGGTCGAGCCACTGACCCGGCTGGCCATATCGGTGTACGGCAGGCTGGTGAGCGAGGGCAGGACGGACTACCGCCCGGAACTGGCCAGGGCGTGGCAGAACCTGAGCGATCACATGCGGGAGGCCCGGCGCCACGATGAGGCGCTCGCCGCCAGGGCCGTGGCGCTGGAGCTGTACCGCAAGCTGACCGGCCTGGGCAGCGCCGCGACGGGAGGAGCCTCTCATGCGTCCTGACCACGGCTACCTCCCCGACTACGCCGCCAACCTCGTGAGCTACGCCGAGCAGCTCATGGAGGTCGAGGATCACGCGGGCGCGTCCGCCGCGGCGCGGGAGGCCGTCGAGGTCTACGAACGGCTGCGCGGCGAACCGCTCGGGCTCGCTCGCGCGCTGACCGTGCGGGCGGAGTCGGCCGCCGCGCTCGGACGGTTCGGTGACGCCATGGCCGACGCACCGTCCGCCCTGCTCGTCCTGTGGGACGCGGTCGCCGAGACGGGCAGCACGCCCGTTCTGCGCGACGCCCAGCTGCGCGTGCTCCTCCTGTTGACCGACGTCCAGCTCCGCGCGGGCCTGGCCGCGGAGGCACTGGCTACGGCCGAAGGCGGCATCGAGCTGCTCGCGGGGTCCAGGAGCCGCAGGAGGGCCGGCGAGGCGAAGTTCTCCGCGCTGAAGGCGCAGGCGCTGCGCCTGCTCGGGCGCGACGGCGAGGCAGCGGAGGTCATCGAGGAACTGGACGACTCCCGCCATTCTCGCCATGAGGCCGCCTTCTCGTACGAATACCCCGATGAGGCGGTCGCCTTCTATCGTGGCCTCGCCGAGCACACCCCGGAGTCGGCCCTGCCGGCGCTCGCGGCGGCGCTCACCGAACGCCGCGGCAGGCAGCGGAGCCAGGGCGATGACGAGGGCGCTCTCGCGACGGCCCGCGAGATCGTGGACGTCCATCGGCGGCTCGCCGCAACCGAACCGGACCCTTACCAGATCCATCTCGCCTACGCTCTGGCGGCGCAGGCGGAGATCGAGCGGGGGTCGTCCCGGACGAGGACAGGGCCGGGCTCGACCGGGTCGCCGCTCTTCTGCTCGAGGCCGCCGAGCTGCTGCCGAGCGACCACGAGGACCGCGCCAGGTTCATGGTGGCGGCGGCCGTCGAGCAGTCGCCGGACGCCGCGATCTCCGTCCTGACCCGGCTCATGCACGAACAGGACGGCCTCGCGGCCCACTCGCTGTTCGTCTACGCGACGCTCGGCGATCTCCTCGTCGACCGGTTCCAGCGTGTCGGCATGGACGCAGACCTCGAGACGGCCATCGGGGTGCTGCGCGAAGGGCTCGCGGTCGTGCCCGAGGCCGAGCCGGAGCGCGACGTCCTGTGGATCAGCCTGAGCGGGGCGCTGCGGCTCAGGTACGAGCGATCGGGGTCGCTCGCCGACCTGGACGAGTCCATCAGCCTGGTCAGAGCGAGCCTGGAACTGTCCGCCGGCGTGACCGCCCCCGCCGAACTCGGCCTGCTGCTCTTCCACCGGTTCCTGGCGGTCGGCGAGCAGGCCGACCTCGATGCCGCGATCGAGCTCATGCGGGGGTGGCCGCGGCGATGCCGGAGGACTCCGCGGACGCCCCACTGATCGCCGGCCGTCTGGCCGACATGCTGGGAGCCCGTTTCGAGCGGTCGGGCGAGCCCGATGACCTGCGCGCCTACCTGGCGGCTGCCACGGAGGTCCTGTCCGGCACCCCCGCCGACGCGCCCGAACATCCCGTGGCGCTCGATCGGCTCCGTCACGCCGTGTCGTGGACGTACGAGGCGACCGGGGAACCCGCCGTCCTGGACCACCTGCTCGACCTGACGCGCCGGCTCGTCGCCCTCGACACGCCCGGCACCCACGGAGCCCTCGCCCTCGTGCAGCTCGGCCACGCCCTGGAGGAACGCTTCGAGCGTTTCGACAACCCCGGCGATCTCGAAGAGGCCGTGGACGTGGCCCGCAGGGCGGTCGGCGCGATGCCGGAGGGCGACCCGGACCGGCACTGGGCCTTCGCCCTGCTCGCGAAGGTCCTGCTGCGACGCTCGTGGTCCGCCGGGATCGCGGACGACCTGGACGAGGCCGAGGCGCTGATCCGGCTGGCGGCGGCCATCGCCCCTCAGCAGGCGCGCCGGCAGCACGAGGCGTTCATCGACACGCTGCGCGAAGCCCGGTTCCGGCTCACCCGTGACCTCGCCGACCTCGGCGCGCAGCACCGCGGGCGCTGGGAGCGCTCGGGAGACCCGGCTGCCTTCGAAGGCGCGCTGGAGACGTTCGCCGCGATCGCCGGACGGCTCGACGAGCCGATCGCGGAGCGCGTGCTGGCCTGGCAGGAGTACGGGCGGCTCGCCGTGGCGGGCGGTGCCTACGAGCGCGCGCTCGGCGCGTTCCGCGCCGCGATCGAGCTGGTGCCGCTGGCCATGTCGGACCGGCTCTGGCATGCACGGGGGAGGCGCGAGGACAGCCTGACCGAACTGGCCGGCGACGCCGCCGCGTGCGCGCTGGAGACGGGACGGCCGCAGGAGGCGCTCACGCTGCTGGAGCAGGGACGCGGGCTGCTGCTGTCGCAGGCGCTGGACGTACAGGAGGATCTTCGCACGCTGCGTGCGCGCGCACCTGAGCTGGCGGAGCGGCTGTCGGCGCTGCGGATCGCAGTGGACGAGCCATCGTCACGCGAACCCGGAGGCCGGGCGGCGGAGGAGTTCGAGCGGCTGGTGGAGGAGGCACGCGCCCTGCCCGGCATGGCGGGTTTCCTGCGCCCGCCGGCGGTCGGCGATCTCCTCCAGGCCGCGGCCGAGGGGCCCGTCGTGGTTCTGAACGTGAGCGGGCACCGCTGCGACGCGATCGCGGTGACGACGGACGGGTTGCTCGTCATCCGCCTGCCTGGCCTCGATCGTGCGGCGGCCACCGAGCGTGCGCGCCGTTTCCTGACCGAGCTCACCACCGCCTACCGACCGCTGCGTGACCGGCTGGGCCGGGAGCAGTCGCTGGCCGAGACGCTGGGCTGGTTGGCGGAGGTCGTGGTCGGCCCGGTGCTGGAGGCGTTGCGGCCGCACCTGCGCGCAGCCGAGGGCATGCCGCGCGTGTGGTGGGTGCCGACGGGGCCGTTGAGCGTGCTGCCGTTGCACGCGGCCGGGTGGCTCCCGGAGACTTCCGCCATCGACTCGGTCGTCTCCTCGTACACGGCGACGATCGGCGCGCTGACGCGTTCCCGTTCGGCCACGCCCGCGGACCGACCGCGTTCGGCCCTGGTCGTACTGCCGCAGGCTGCGGAGAGCCCGATGCGGATGCCGGGGGCCGAGCGGGAGGCGCTCACCGTCGCCCGCCTCCTCAGCCCCGCCGTCGTCCTCGAGGGAGAGCAGGCCACCAGGCAACACCTCCTGCAAGAGCTGCCGGGCACCGACGTCCTGCACTTCGCCGGCCACAGCAGCACGGACGCCGACGACGCCACAGCCGGCTCGCTCCTGCTGTCGGACGGGCGGCTGCGCCTGCGGGACATGGCCGCGCCCAGCCGCCTGACGTATCTGTCCGCCTGCACCACGGCGGCGCCAGGTGCCGCCGGCGAGCCCATCAACCTGGCGGTGGCGGCGCAGCTCAGCGGCTCCCAGCAGGCGATCGCCACGCTATGGGAGGTCGACGACCGCGCCTACGCCGACCTCGCACAAGCCTTCTACGAGGAACTCGCGGACGCGAACGGAACCCTTGACGTGGACCGCTCGGCGCGAGCCCTGAACGCCGCCGCCCGCCGGCTGCGTGAACGTTACCCGCACATCCCCTCGCTGTGGGCCGCACATGTCCATGTCGGCCGCTGACCACGATTGGAGCCCCATGACCGACGACCAGTTCGCCGACCTCAGCGCCACCATCAGGCAGATCAGGCGGGAGCTCACCCGAGCCATGCACGAGGGCGAGGGTCAGGAACTGCTGTTCGGGCTGGGCCCCGTGGAGCTGGAGTTCCTCGTGGACGTCAAGAACGAGGTCAGCGGCGAGGGCGGCGTCAAGATCAGTGTCATCTCGGTCGGAGCCAAGAAGGCCAAGGGCCGGTCCAGCTCGCACAAGATCAAGCTCACCCTGAACCCCGTCGACGTGGACGGTAACCCAGCCCGCGTCGCAGCGACGGGCAAGTCATCGATCCCCGATGCCTGATCCTCAGAGCCGCGGCGGGGCAGGCGCGCCCGGCAACGTTGCCTGGCTGGAGGACCTGCGCACCGCCCGGCCACGGGCGTTGAGCGAGCTCGGCGACACCCTGCGCGCCTACCACCGGTTCGCGCTCGAGCCGTACTGGCCGGCCATCCGCGCACGCGTCGACAGCGACACCGCCCGGCGCCGTCAAGCCCTGCGCGAGGAAGGCGTGCACCACCTGCTCGCCACCTTTCACCCGATGATGCGCCGGCGTTTCCCGGCACTGACCTCCCCGGCCACCCCTCCGGCGCGCCGTGTAGGGGGCCGAGCCGAGCGCGTAGCCGGTTCCGGGTCCACGCACGACTGCGTAGGCGAGCGCATCCGGGACGCGGGGCACCACGATCCGCGGCGCCCACAGCCGGTAGGGGGTGCGGGCGGCCGGGACACGGTGCGCGTACGGGGGCATCGCCGCGGCCAGCAGCCTCAGCGGCACCGGCCACACCGGGACCGCTTGGGCGCGCACGCCGACGCCCATCCCAGGCAGCACCAGTTCGGCGCTTTCGGCCCGCGGCGGCGCGAGCCCAGGGTCGCCGCCCGGGCCGGTGGCCGGCAGAGGGCTGCCGTCAGGGTGGTAGACCACCAACCGGGCGGCGCCGCCGCTCAAGTCCGCGCTCACCGCGGCGCCCGCCCGAAGGACGGACTCCAGCAGCCGCGCGGCCGCCAGCCAGGTCCCGGCGGAGCGGACACTCCCAGCGCGGGAACGGGCGCGGGGGGCCGGCGTGGCACAGGCGCAGGCTCAACCGGTTCTGGCGCCGCGTCCTCGTGCGTGACCGCGTCAGCCGGTACCGGGACGGCAGGTACCAGCGCCAGACGGGCCAGCAGCGCCCGCGCGGCGTCCGGGAACGAGCCGCGCTTGCTGAAGGAGTTCAACGCGCCGAGGGGATCCATGCCCGCGGGCAGCGGCTTGATCGCGGGCACCGCCCGGACAGGGGCGGCCGGCCGTGGCTGGTCTTCGGTGACGATCAGGGCCAGCAACGCGCGGGCCGCCTGCTCGCGGGCCGCGCTCTTGCTCAGCCCTCTCCCGCCGTCTGAAGGTCCCGGCCCCTGGTCCGGCAGGTTGCCTGGCAGGTGTACAGCGGCTGCGTGCCGCTGAACCCGTGCGACACCTTGAGTGTCAGGTCGATGATCAGCTCGATCTGCGCGCGCTCGTTCAACGCGCTGATCGGATGATGATCGGGCGGCAGCGGCCCCACCTGTGTTGCCGGCGGCGTCCCCGGCTGCGGCGCGGGCGAGGGGGAGCCGGCCGGCGCCTTGCAGGTCATCCCGTGGACGTGCGACGCCCCGGCCACCATCGCGGCCCTCATCGACATGGGGATCGACGGCATCATCACCGACTATCCGGACCGGGTCCGGCAGATCATGGCCGAGCGCGGCATGCGCCTGCCCAAGCCCTACGTCAAATAGAGGCTCTGTTGGGCCGTCGTGCCGGTCCGTGGCCGGCGTGGAGAACCCCGTCGGCCGCACCCTCACTCTCCGAATATCTCCTTGTGGAGAAGGTGGGACGTCTACCCGTCCGAGTTCAAGGCCGACGCCGCGCGACATCACGACCACCGGCGCCGCCGAGGCCCCGTAACCCCGGGCAGGGCCGGAGGCGGGCGGCGGTGACGGGCGGGGGATGTGACGTCAGCTGAACTGCCACCAGTTCATGTTGAACAGGTAGCCGCTTCCGCCGGTGAACTTCAGGTACAGGTCGCGGGTGCCGGTCGCGCCGCTGACCGGGCAGGACACGGTGGTCCAGGTCTGCCAGCCGCCTGTGCCCGGCACGGTGCACGTCCCGGCCGACGGGCCGTTGAGGCCGTCGAGGCGGAGTTCGAGTCTGCCGCCGCTGGAGGCGGAGGCGACCCGCGCGGTGAAGGTCCTGGCGCCGGCGCCGAACGCGACGCCCTTGACCTTGATGTGGTCGCCGTTGTCGATCCAGCCGACGTTCATTCCGCCTTCGCTGGAGGGCTCGGTCTCGATCCCGGACTCCCAGGCGATCGTCTCGGCCTCCTGGCGGACGTACGGGTTGAGGGTGCCCACCTGGGGCGCCCCGGACGCGGTCATGTTGATCGTCGGGATCGTGCCGCCGGAGCCGTAGGCGAACTTCTCCACGGCCACCGAACGGGTGAAGCCGCCGCCGCCCGGCAGTGCGCCGTTGTGGTAGAAGAAGTACGAGCCGCCCTGGTAGTCGACGATGCCCGCGTGGTTGGTGAAGCTGCCGCCCTGCGTGGGCATGATCGTCCCCCGGTAGGTCCAGGGCCCGGTGGGGCCGGGGGCCGTGGAGTAGGCGATGAACTCCGAGCAGCACTTGGCCGCGAACACGAGGTAGTACAGACCGTTGCGTTTGTAGACCCAGGGCCCTTCCTCGAACAGCGTCGGGCGGTTGGCGTCGCCCGTCCTGGTGCCGAATCCCGACGTGGTGAGCGGGATCTGCGTCGCGCTTCCCGAGTACGAGGTCATGTCGGCGTTCAGCTTCACGTACCAGAGGTGCGGATTGCCCCAGTAGAGGTAGGCCTGCCCGTCGTCGTCGATGAAGACCGTCGGGTCGATCTCGCCGTTCTCGATCAGCGGCCGTCCGAGCGCGTCCCTGAACGGCCCGGTCGGACTGTCGGAGACGGCCACCCCGATGGCCATCCGGCCGGTCGCCCGGTTGGTCGTGGGCACGTACCAGTAGAACAGGCCGTTCCGGTAGATGGTCTGTCCCGCCCAGGCGTCGGACTTGGCCCAGCTGAAGGTGGTCAGGCTCAGCGGGGATCCGTGGTCGGTCCAGTTCACCATGTCGGTGGAGGACCAGACGCGCCACTCCTTCATGGTGAACCAGGTCGAGCCGTCCTCGTCGTGGCCGGTGTAGAGGTACACCCGTCCGTTGTGCACCAGCGGCGCCGGGTCGGCGGTGTAGACGGTCTGGATGATCGGATTGTCCGCGCTGGCGGGGTGGGCGGGCAGGAAGGCCACGAGGCCGAGCAGGACCAGCAGCCCTACGATTCCGCGTCCGGCTCTTGTGGTGGCCGGCAACCGTAATGCCGTTCTCACGATCGCTCCCGGGATGACGGGTCAGGTACGGGTCCAGCGCTGGTTGGCGCCGCCGTTGCACGACCAGATGGTCAGTTTGGTGCCGTTGGCGGTGGCGTTGTTCGGCACGTCCAGGCACTTGTTCGCACCGACGGCGGTGATGGAGCCGTCGGCGTTGAAGCGCCACTGCTGATTGCTCTGGCCGTTGCAGTCCCAGATGATGACGTTGGTGCCGTCGGTGGTTCCACCGTCGTACACGTCAAGGCACTTGCCGCCGTAGACGCGCAGTTCGCCGCTCGCGGTGGGCGTCCATTGCTGGTTGGTCTGGCCGTGGCAGTCCCAGATCTGGGCCTGTGCGCCGTTGGCCTGCGAGGCGCCGGCGACGTCGAGGCACCTTCCCGAACCCACTCCCTTGATCGCGACCGCGGTGGGCGGGACGATGCCGCCTCCCGTCACGACGTACATGGCCGCGCCGTGCCCGGGGACCGGCGCGCTGATCGTCCCCGATGAGGAGGACGTCGCGTGCGCCCACAGGTCACGCACGGAGTAGGAGGAGGCCGAGCCCAGGCCCAGGGCCGCGGCGGTGGTGGAGACGGTCGCGGTCGAGGTGCCCCGGTTGAGCAGGACGACCGCGACCGAGCCGTTCTTCATCGGCTTGCGCCAGACCTCGAGGTTGCCGTTGTCGCTGATCTTGTGGCCCTGCCGGCCGCCCCAGTCCTGGTTGACCGCGATGACCTCGGTGTTGGTGAGGATGGTGCGCGTGTCGGCGCTCATCGTACGGAGGTCGTTGCCGGCGATGAGGGGGGCGTTCAGCAGCGACCACAGGCTGAAGTGCGCGCGCCCTTCGGTGCCCGTCACCGAGCCGACGCCGACCTCCAGCATGTCCGGGTCGTTCCAGCCTCCCGGGCCCGAGTAGGACTCCAGTCCGACCTGTTGGTCCAGGATGCCCATGATGGAATTCCAGTTGGCCGCGATGTCGCCGGTGTCACGCCAGGAGTTGCCCACCGGCGCCCCCCAGGTCCACACGTTCTCCTGACCCCAGTTGCACAGGCTGTACACGATCGGGCGGCCGGTGGCGGCCAGCGCGTCCCGCATGGCCGTGTACCGTTGCTGCCCGTTCATGCCGCGGTGGTCGCCGCAGTTGTCGTATTTGAGATAGTCGATCCCCCATGACGCCCACAGGGCCGCGTCCCGCCGCTCGTAGCCGAGGCTGGCGGGGTAGCCTGCGCACGTCGTGGTGCCGGCCGAGGAGTAGATGCCGAGCTTGAGCCCTTTGGAGTGCACGTAGTCGGCCAGGGCCTTGATGCCGTTGGGGAACTTCTGCGGATCCGGTACCAGGTCGCCGCTCGCGTTCCGGTTCTTGGTGGACCAGCAGTCGTCGATGTTGACGTAGGTGTAGCCCGCTGCCGCCATGCCACTGGAGACCATGGCGTCGGCCGTCTGGCGGATGAGGCCGTCGTTGACGTTGCAGCCGAAGCTGTTCCAGTCGTTCCAGCCCATTTGCGGGGTACGGGCGAGGCCGTTCTCCAGCGCGACGGCCGGGGACGTGGCGCCGCCGACCGCGACGAGGGAGCCGGCCGCCAGTAACACGGCCGTCGTCAGGCCGAGAATTCTGCGCATTTCGCTTCTCCACCTCCTGGGTGTCGTCATGAGCCGGCGCGGGCCCAGCGCTGGTTGGCGGCGCCGCTGCAGGACCAGATCTGGAGCTTGACGCCGTTGGCGGTGCTGTTGCTCGGCACGTCCAGGCACTTGTTCGCACCGACGGCGGTGATGGAGCCGTCGGCGTTGAAGCGCCACTGCTGGTTGCTCTGGCCGCTGCAGTCCCAGATGATCACGCCGGCGCCGTCGGCGGTGCTCCGGTTGGCCACGTCCAGGCACTTGCCGCCGTACACGCGCAGCTCGCCGGCGCTGGTCGGCGTCCAGCGCTGGTTGGTCTGGCCGTTGCAGTCCCAGATCTGGGCCTGTGCGCCGTTCGCCTGTGAGACGCCGGTGACGTCCAGGCAACGACCCGAGCCCACGCCTTTGATCTCCGTCCCGCCGGAGGGTTCGCCCTGTGGCCGGCCGATGCTGCCGGGGACCGATTGCAGCGCCGTGTACCAGGCGGCGGCCATCTTGTCGTAGCCGCCGGCGGTCGGGTGGATGCCGTCGATCAGGTCCGAGGTGGTCAACTTGCTGTGCAGGTCGACCAGGTGGACGTGCTTGCCACTGTTCGCCTTGCTCTGGATGATGCCGGGGATCGCCGCGTTGAAGGTGCGGGCGGCGGACTCCTGTCCGGCGTTGGACAGCGGGATGATGGTGGCGACGAAGACGTCGGCGTCCGGTACTGCCGCGGTGATGTGGTCGATCAGCGTGGACAGCCGTTGCGGAGCGCCGGCCACGTTGTAGTTCTGCAGGATGTCGTTGGTGCCCAGGTGGAGCAGCAGCGTGCGCGGCGTGTAGGTACGCAGCCAGCCGGTGAGGTTCGCGTCGATCTGGTCGATCCGCCAGCCTGGGTGGCCCTCGTGATCGTGATCGCCCAGGCTGGCGGGCCCGTTGAACTGTGAACCGACGAGGTCGACCGTGTAGCGGCCGCCGGTCAGGCGCTGCCACAGGCCGATCCGGTAGCCGCCCGGCACCTGCGTGCCCTCGGTGATCGAGTCGCCGAGGGGCATGACCCGTATCCCGCCGTTGGACTCGGCTCCGGCGACCCCCGTCCCCATCGCCGTGCCGGTCGCCAGCAACACCGCCACCGTCAGCACGGCGACCCGCCATCGCCTCCAGGTACGCATGCTCACCCTCTCACGATCGGCTGCGAGTCGGCCGATGACGCCCGGCTGACGCGTCGCGCGCCCTTGAGGCAGGCGGGCCGGGCATCGACTCCGCTGTCGGCTGGGACATCGGGACCTCCTGTGATCATGTTCGCTGTCGCTGACATCGCGCCGGCGTCCGGCGTCCGAGGCCCGGCCGGGGCCAGGGGCATCACGTCAAGGTCCACTTCTGGTTGGTGCCGCCCGAGCAGCTGTACAGCTGGAGCCCGGTGCCGTTGCCGTTGCCTGCGCCGACGGCGTCGAGGCACAGCCCGGACTGGAGGCCGGTGATGGTGCCGTCGGAGTTGACGCGCCACTTCTGGTTGCCGCCGCCCCAGCAGGAGTAGATCTGGATCTTGGCGCCGTTTCCGGTGCCGGCGGCGTCCAGGCATTTGCTGCCGTACACCCTCAGCTCTCCGGCTGAGGTCTGCGTCCACTGCTGGTTGGTGCGGCCGTTGCAGTCCCACAGCTGCACGGCGGTGCCGTCGGCGGTGCCGGCGTTGGGCACGTCCACGCAGCGGCCGGAGGCCACGCCCTTGATCTGACCTGCGGGTGGTGGGGTCGGCGTGGTGGTGGACGACCCGCCGTCCAGGCCGAAGAAGCGAATGGCGTACGCCGCCATCCCCGGGTGGGGCAGGTCGTGACCGGCGCCGGTGATGGTGTACGCCTCGACCTGCCCGGAACCGAACACCCGCCGCGTCCAGCCGGACTGCGGGCTGTCGGTGGAGGCGGGGGTCTGGCCCACTCCGTGGACGTTGGTCCACTGGTCGACCTCCTCCTGCAACATCGTGTACGGCAGCACGGAGTCGGCGGTGCCGTGCCAGGCCATCACGCGAGGCCGGGGCCCCGCGTAGCCGGGGTAGGCGTTCCTGACCAGGTCCCCCCACTGCTGCGGCGTCTTGTCGCCGCATCCGGCCGGCCCGAGGCAGCCGTAGGGGACACCGGAGAACGGCGCTCCCGCCCTGAACACGTCGGGGTAGGTGGCGAGCAGGTTGCCGGTCTCCATCGCCCCGGAGGAGAAGCCGGTGGCGAACACCCGCTGCGGGTCGCCGCCGTAGCGTTGCAGCACGTAGTTGGTCATGGAGACGATCGACACCGGGTCGCTGCCGCCGCCGTGCCGCAGGGCCTCGTTCGACCACACGTCGAAGCAGTTGGACAGGCCGTTGGCGGTCTTGTTCGCCTGCGGATAGATGACGATGAAGCCGTACCGGTCGGCCAGCGAGGCGAACTCGGTGCCCTGGTGGAAGCCCGGAGCCCAGCCGTTGCAGCCGTGCATCGCCACCAGGACGCCCGGCCTGGCCGCCACCCTGTCGGGGACGTAGAGGTACATCCGTAGTCCGCCGGGATTGGTGCCGAAGTTCGTCACTTCGGTCAAGGCCGCCGCCGAGGCTCCCGGAGCAGTGGTGAGGAACATGGCCAAAGCGGTGGCCGCCGCCGTGATCACAGCCGCCAGAGCGGCTCCGAGGCCCGCGCGTCTTTTTCTGGGCGATTCGCCTGGTTTCATGCATCCATCTCTCGTTTGTTAGCGCTAACAAATCGCTGACCGGTCGAGCTCTTCCGGGCCGATGGAAGGGACGGAGGGAGCAAATACGAGCCGGAAAGGCACTGTCAAGAGCGCCTTGGCGCGCGGCGGCCGGAGAAGGCGGCCGCCGTGCTCGCTCACCTTGACTTATCGATGCGGACCGGCGAAAGCGTCGCCATGAAACTTTCATCCCCTCCCGCGACAGGAGCTGACGAACTCCCCGCACACCAAGTGGGACGTTGTGGCTGGCGGCGCTCGTCGCGATCGGGGTCAATACGCTCGGCTGGATGCTGCGGCCGGTGCTGTACGAGAACGTGCCCGGCCTGTTCCTCGACAGGTACGCGGGCGTGCTGGCTGGTCTGCGCGGCCTGCCCTGGCCGCGCTCGCGCTCCAGACCGCCCCCGCCAAAGCCAAGCCCTGGACGACCTGGGCCTGGCCGGCGCGCTGGCGAACGCCCTCCAATGGCATAGGTCGTCGCCATGAACTGCACGAGCTGGTCGATGGAGGCGCGGCCGCACAATACTGGAAGTGCGCCCTTGATCCAGCGCGCGATCCATACCATCCCTAGCGGAGAACACAATGGCAGCAGGACGTTCTTCAATCGCCCGCGTTCTTCTCACTACGATCCTCCTGATCGGGGGATGTGGGCTCCCGTCCGCGACGATGAGAGTCGATTCGGTTCTTCTCGGTGATGTGCGCACCATCGGCAAGGTGCTTGCGGCAGTGGAAGGTGTCAGCGAAAGTGATCACATAAAGCAGGTTTCAAACTTGCTGGTGATTGACGTTGGGGCAACGAGTGGTTCACAAGCGCTCGACAAAGCCGTCGAATTTTTGATCGCCCGGAAATGGGCGATCGCGACAGAGAACAGGCCCGCCATCGTTCTTCTGAACTCAACGGTGCACAAAAACACTTCGGTGGCTGTGCGCCCCTTTCATCCTGCGTACTTCGAGGATTTTCCCGACGTGCTGCAGCGGCTACGTGGATCGTCTGTTGACGAAAATTCTCTTGTCTATCTCGACGTGTCCGCGATCGATGGATAGCTCGAAGCGGCAACCTCGACACAGATGAATCTCGCCTCTCCTCATGCCAACGGCACGCGCTTCCGATCAGCTGCAATCGATGCACCGGCGGACGACCGGCTCCAGGTAATCGGCGTGCGGGCTGTTCACGTCCGGTTCGATGCCTTGGTCGTGGTCTGCCGTATCAGTTCACGGGTCGCAGGATGCCCTCGTCAGCGACCGTCTGCCGGGGTGGCGACATCCTCCGCCCCTTCGGCCTGGCCGGGGGCCGCGCTCACGGGGTGGTGCCCATGCCGTACTGAGCCGCCTGCAACGACCACAGCTCCGCGTACTCGCCACCGAGCTTCAGCAGCTCCTGGTGGGTGCCGCTTTCGGTGATCCGGCCGTTCTGCAGGACGAAGATGCGGTCGGCGTGCTGCACGGAGTGCAGGCGATGGGTGATGAGGATGACCGTGCGTCCACCGGCCAGGGCGCGTACCCCGGCGAACGTCTCGGCCTCGGCGCGGGGATCGAGGGCGGCGGTCGGCTCGTCCAGGACCAGCACGGGCGCGTCCCGGAAGTACGCGCGGGTGACCGCGATGCGCTGCCACTGCCCGCCCGACAGGTCGACCCCGCCCTGGTACTCGGGGGCGAGCAGTGTGTCCCAGCCGTCCCGCAGGGAGGCGATGAGATCGGTGGCGCCGGAGGCCGCGGCAGCGCAGGCGAGCGCTTCGGGGGTGGGGCCGGTGGTGTGGCGGCCGATGGCGACGTTGGCGGACACGGTGAAGGGCCATCGTTCGTAGCCCTGGGACAGCAGGGCCACCTGGTCGAAGAGCTGGGTTCGGTCGAGGTCGGTGGTCGGTGTGTCGTCCCAGGTGACCGATCCGGATTCGGGCAGGTAGAGGCCGGTGAGAAGTTTCGCCAGGGTGGTCTTCCCGGAGCCGTTGTGCCCGACCAGGGCCACGATCTGGCCGCGGCCGATGGCCAGGTCGACGCCGTCGAGGGCGGGCTCGTCGGCGCTGGGGTAGCTGAAGCGCAGGCCGCGTGCTTCGATCAGGTCGGGACCATCGGCCCGCCGCAGGCCGGCGCCGTCGCGAGGGATGGCCAGTCGTTCGGCCTGACGGCAGGCAGCGGCCCAGTCCTCGGTGTAAAGGCCGTGTTCGAACACGTTGTTGATCGAATAGATCAGGGTGCTCAGCTGGCTGGTGCCGGTCTGGATGGCCAGGACGGCAGTACCGGCGGCGGCCAGGTGCATGCGTCCGGTGATCAGGAGCCAGCCGAGCACAACGTAGGTGGCGCCCGTCGTCAGGCCGCTCAGCGCCCCGGCCAGCAGCTCGCCTCCGGCGTCGGCGCGGGCGAGGCGGGCTTGCTCCCGCGCCGAGCGCAGGGCCATCCGGTCGTGGTGGCGGAGCAGGAAGTCCCCGGCGGCGTGTGCGCGGATCTCCTCGGCGGGGTCGGCTCCGATCAGGAGCTGGGCAAGGCTGCGCTGCTGCCGTACGGGAGTCAGCCACCGCAGGCGGGAGGCTTTGCGGCGCAGAGTGGAGCGCACCAGCGCCGTCGCGCGGCAGGATGATGAGCGGCAGCAGCGGAAGCAGCAGGGGGTGCAGGACACCCAGGACGCCGGCGGCGGCAGTCATGCCCATCAGCGCTTTCAGCATGCGGATGACCTGGTCGATGACGATGTCGATCCACCCGGCCCCGTACTGCGCGGCCTCCAGGAGATCATGAAATTGGGCGCCCTGGAAGTGCAGGAGTTCGACGTTGGCGGCGCGGCTGAGGAGTTCGTCGTAGGCCAGGTGCTCGACCTTCGGCTGGAGCCGGCCGGAGGCGGCACCGGACCAGGCGGTCAACACCGCGACGCTGATGCCGGCGGCCGCGACCAGGACCAGCGCCGGTACGGCGGCCTTGACGCGGTCGGGGGTGGGACCCTCGGCGAGGATCTGCTGCAGGACACGGTTGGTGGCCAGCAGGCCGAACGCGGTCGCGGCGCCGACGATGAGCTGGCAGGCCACGACGATCACGAGCGCGGCCGGGTCGGCTCGCCAGGACAGCCGCAGGCAGATGCCGATCAGCGAGGGCAGCTTACGCATGATCACGCCGAAGCCGACCGCCAGGTCGGCTTCGTGCCGCGCCCAGCCCATGCTGTACTGGAAGCCGCCTCCGAAGATCGGATCCGTGGCGGGTTCCTGCACGGCGGCCTGCTGCCCGGTGTGGTCGGCAGGGGGAGGATCAGATTCGGACCTTACCGTCACGGAGGAGGCTCCGTTCTCTCGGGGAGTGGTTCTTCCGCTCGCCGTCGGCGTCCCCCTCTCGCCCGGGTGGCGACGCGGGCACCCCGTTGTCCTGGCTGCTGGAGGGCCTTGCCGGGTGAGGCGGTCGCAGGCTCACGGTGGAGGGCGGCGGGCAGATCCCGAAGACGAGCGGTCTCGTGATCGATGTCACCCGGCATCTGCCGCGTCGCTGAGCGGGCGCGATCCGGGCCATGAAGGCGGCCCTGGAACGCCCCCACGAGCGCAATGCCCGTACGTCAGGCGGCGCCGCTTCCGCTGTATCCACCGCCCGCCTGCTGCTTGGTGGGCAGCGTCGGCACAACGGTGACGACCGCAGGGACGTAGGGCCAGCCTGGGATCCACTCGCGAGTCCATGGTGCGGCCCCGTCTGCCGCGACGCGTTGTAGCGCGATGCTGGTCCAGGCCAGTGCCGGCGTCAGCACGATCATTCCCGCGGCGGCTGCCCGGTTGATGGCGCTCATGGGGGTCATGCGATCACCTCAACACGCACGCGCCCCACCCGGAAGACGATGGTGACGGAACCTCGTGGGCACACTATTCACGCGGGCGCGGCACTGACCTGGCTGGACAGAGGAACGGGCCAACAGGCGCAGAGCCGCGCCGAAGGCCGGCGGAACTCTTGCGCCGAGTGCGTTCTGGTAAGCGCCGGCCCGGGTCGTCGGTGGGAAGGGTGATGAGCTGCCTCATCGGCCGGTCCGCCGCCGGACAGCTCGCCGAGCGGGCATGACCGTCCTGATCGGCGCCAGGGACCAGCGGCGGGGCGATGAGGCAGCCGCGGGTCGGTGCAGTCAGGGCTTTCCCTTAAAGGTGCTGCACTCCTGTCATTTCGTTGGATGGACGTGGCGTTCGGGCTGTCGGCGCGATCGGTGCCCGCAGGAGGTCTCGCCAGTCGGCGGGCCAGTTGGCCAGGGCGAGGATGCCCATGATGAGGAGTTGAGTCGGCGCGGCCCAGCTCTCCACCGCCGGGTCGTGGTTGACGATGTGGGTGGTGACCGCGCCGGTGAGCACGAACATCAGCGTCGTGGCACCTAGGAAGCGTGCTCGACGGTCGGGGATCACGAGCAGGACGGCGGCGACACCTTCCAGCGCGCCAACCACGAAGCGCATCCAGGACGGGTAACCCCAATCGACGAACTTCACGGAGTACGCAGTGCTGAATATCGTGTCACCCGGCCAGTACTTGGTCACGGCGCCCAGCGCGAACTGAAGGGCCAGGAACCAATACAGGCCGGTCTTCAGGTGTTTCGACATTTCTCATCTCTCCCGGAGAGTTGGCAGGGGTGGACCTCCGCCGGCGACTGCATTGCCAACGGAGTCTTGTTTCGGGTTTCAGCCCCGCAGCGCGGCGATGACTTTCTCGATACGCCGCCGGCGCGTCTCGGGTTTCTTCGCGCTCTCCACGGCGCGCACGTGCTCACGTTTGCGGCTGTCGGTGAGACAGTCGAAAGCGGTGCGGGCGGCCGGGTCGTCGTCCAGGGCCCGGGCCAGGTCGGAGGGCTCGACGACGACGCGCGGCCGGCTGTCGAGCTCCACCTCGACCTCAACCTCGTCGCCGATCGTGACACCCGCGGCCTGCCGGTTGGCGTTGCTGAGGCCGAGCAGACGGCGGCCGCGCATGAGGGCGACCCGGCTCTTCCAGCTATGCCCGTTGACCGTGATCGTCACGGGCGGCCGCGGCCCACCGCCGAGCGCTGCTACCACCTCGGGCGGAACCTCCAGGCCCCGCATGGGCTCGGGTGGCTCGACGTGGGCCCAGAACTTCATGATCCTTCTCCTGTTGTTCTGCCGGCTCACCGGCTGCTCCGCGTAGGACTGGTCGGTTCACCGGGCGCTGTGGCCGAGACTCCAGATGCAGCCGCTGAAGCCGCTGCCTTCCGGGTCCGTGCCCACCTGGTCGGCGAGACCCGCGCGACCGTGGAAGCCGACCGGCGAGGACCGTCCGATGCGAAGAACACCGAGACGCCGTAGTCGTTCTTGATCTGCCGGCCGAGGCCCCCGCTCTCATGCCTTGCTCCTTGCACTTCAGATGTATACGTGCCGGACATCTGGGCCACGGCCCGGCTGTCACATCGGCGCGTGTTCGCCGGTCAATTGGTATGACAGGACCGGATGGAGGAATGTGACCGATGGTTGAGCAGGATTGGCTGAGCGAACGGTTCGCCGAGCACCACGACCGCTTGCACGCGGTGGCCTACCGGATGCTCGGCTCACCCAGCGAGGCCGAGGACGCGGTGCAGGAGGCCTGGCTGCGGGTCAGCCGTGCCGACACCGGCCAGGTGGAGAACCCGGCCGGGTGGCTGACCACCATCGTCGCCAGGGTCTGCCTGAACATGCTCGAGGCACGCCGGGCTCAGCGTGAGGACTCAGCCGGGACGCTGCCGCCCGAGCCGACCGCACCGCGCCCCAGCACTCACCTGGCCGGCCAGGCCACCCCTGAGGACGAGACGCTGCTGGCCGATTCGGTCGGTGTCGCGCTGATGGTGGTGCTGGACACGCTGGCTCCCGCCGAACGGCTCGCGTTCGTCCTGCACGACGTCTTCGCCGTGTCGTTCGCCGAGATCGGCGCCATCATCGACCGCTCCCCGGCGGCGGCCCGGCAACTCGCCAGCCGGGCCCGGCGCCGGCTGCAAGGAACGGCCGACGCGTCCGATGCCGCGCGTTCGGCGAAGCGGGAAATCGTCGAGGCGTTCCTCGCCGCGGCCCGAGGCGGAAACTTCACCGCCCTGGTCGAGCTGCTCGATCCGGAAGCCGTGGCCGTAGAGATCCGCGGCGCCGAAGCGGTGGCGGCCTTCTTCGCCGGACGGGCTCAGGCCGCCCGGCTCGCCCTGGTCGATGGCGTCCCGGCGGCCGTCTGGTCACACCGTGGCCAGCCGAACGCCGTCATCACCTTCACCATCCACGACGAGAAGATCACCCGAATCGCCATCGACACCGACCTGGACCGGCTCCACGACCTTGACGTCGTCTACCTCTCCGCCGGTGACAAGGAGCGGCGTTGACCGGCACGGATCTCAGACTCTCCTCCTGCGCCGTCGCCGTCCACGACTCGACGAGGCGCTCGCCTTCCACCGCGACGTACTCGGATCCGAGGTATGCGATGACCTGGGATCCGAGGGAACGCGGCGGGTGAGCGTCCGCCCGCCGGCCCAGCCGGACGGGGGGATCGTCCTTCAAGCGCAATCGAGGCCGCGGGCACCGAAGTGATGCAAGAACCGATCAACCAGCCCGCCGGCGCCTCCCTCGCCCCCCCCGGCGCCGTGTGGATCTGCGGGTCGCCGGTCAGGTGCAGGACCAGCGGCAGAGGCCGCACACGGTTGAATGGTGGTCGTGGTGCGACTGCTCCGTGGCGGTACGGGCCCTGGCAGACCGCCGACCAGTGCATCCGCGCCGCCGATGTGGTTCTGATCGAGCGCTCGCTCAAGGATTGGGTACGTGGGCCTGCTGTGCGTGCCGGGGTGTGCTCGGCCGGGGACGCTCGCGTGTACCGGGCAGCCAGGCCAGGGCGATGAGAACGCCGAGGAGGCCGAGGCCGCCGCTGGCGGCCAGGACGATGTCCAGGCCATGGACGAAGGCAGAGCGGACCGTGTCCGCCAGGGGCGCGGAGCCGGCGGATCGTGCGGCGGCCAGACCTGCGAAGACGCTCTCGCCTGCTTGCTGCGGCACCGCGGCGCGATAGGTGGAGGCCAGGATCGAGCCGAGGACCGCCGCGCCGAAGCTGCCGCCGAGGGTGCGGATGGACTGGGTCACCCCGGCGCCGACTCCGGCGTTGCCGGGCGACAGGGTGCCGAGCGCCGCGTCCATGACCGTGGGCAGGACGCAGCCGAGGCCGAGGCCGTACAGGGCCGTCCACGCGGCCGCCGACGCGGTGCCGCTGCTCGTATCGGTGGTGGCTCCCCAGAACAGGCCCGCGGTGAGCAGGACGAACCCCAGGCCGGCTGCGAGCTTGGGGCCGATCGTCCTGTTCAGCCTGGCTGCCGCCGACATCCCGATGAGCATCCCGGCGATGAGCGGCAACAGCCGCAGGCTGCTGCCCATCGCGTCCGTGCCGAGGTTCGCCTGGAAGTACTGCGGTAGCGCGAACAGGACGCCGAACATGGTGAAGTTGACGAGCGTGGCCAGCGCGGTGCCGACGGTGAAGCGCGCGTCGGCGAACAGCGACAGGTCCACCAGCGGCGCGCCGGCCCGTCGCTCCCAGAGCACGAACAGCGCCAGCGCGGCCGTCCCGCCAAGGATCGGTCCGAACACGGCTGCGTCGGTCCAGCCCCGCTCACCGATTTCGATGAGGCCGTAGGTCAAGGCCGTCAGCGCCGCGCTCGACAGCAGCGCGCCGCCCGCGTCGATCCGCTTGCCGCGCTCGCGCGGCGATTCGGGCAGCCAGGCGGCGACCGCGAGGAACGCCAGGACGACCACGGGGACGTTGATCAGGAAGACCGAGCCCCACCAGAAGTGGGTCAACAGCCAGCCGCCCAGGAGCGGGCCGATGGGGAAGGCCAGCATCGAGGCCATCGCCAGCGTTCCGATCGCCTTCGGCCGCTCCTTCTCGGTGAACATCGTCGGGATCAGCGCCAGCATCGTGGGCATGATGAGCGCCGCTCCCAGGCCCAGCACGGCACGCGCTGCGATGAAGATCCCGGTCGAGGGCGCGTAGGCGGCGGCCAGCGAGCTGATGCCGAAGATGACCAGCGCGACCAGGAGCGTCTTCTTACGGCCGAGGCGGTCGCCCGTCATTCCCGCCGGGATCATGCCGGCGGCGAGCACCAGCGTGTAGATGGTGACGAACCACTGCAGTTGGGCGTTGTCGGCGTGCAGGTCGTCGGCCATGCTGGGCAGGGCCAGGTTCAGGATGGTCACGTCGAAGCCCACGGCCAGCGACGTGAGCACGAGAGCGGTGAGCGCCCACCATCTGTGTGAGTGGGGTTGGCGCGACATCGTGGCGGCCTACTTCGCGGCGTTCGTGAGGAGTTTGTCGAATTCGCGGTCCGGCAGCGTCCTGTTGAGCTCCAGGAGCTTGTCGGCCATGTAGCCGACCGCGTAGCGCGTCTCGGGCTTGCCGGCTTCGACGGCCTGCCGGATGGTGGTGGCGACGACGCCGGGGTCGCTGGCCGGGGTGTTCTCGCCGAGCTGTGTCTCGGCGCGTTCGGCCATGGCTTCGGCCATGTCCCGGTACGCGGTCGTGCCGGAGATCTCGCGGAGGTCTTGTGCCGTGTGGTCTTCGAACGCGGTTTTGATGATGCCGGGCTGGATGATCACGACGTCGATGCCGAACGGCTCGACCTCCATGCGCAGGCTGTCGGAGTAGGCCTCCAGCGCGTGCTTGGTCGCGTAGTACCAGCAGCCGAGCGGTAGTGCGATCTCGCCGCCGATGGAGGAGACGTTGACGATCGTGCCGGAACCCTGCTCGCGCATGTACGGCAGGGCGAGCTGGGTCAGCCGGGCCGGCGCGAAGACGTTGACCTCGAACTGGTCGCGCGCCAGGTCGATGGGGATGTCCTCGGCCGCGCCGTGCAGGACGGTGCCGGCATTGTTGATCAGGACGTCGATGCGTCCCTGTTCGGCGATGACGGCGCCGATCACGCGTTCCAGGTCCTCCGGCCGGCGTGCGTCCAGCGCCAGGACGTGTCCGCCGGCGTCGCGGATGTCGTCCATCTTGTGCACGCGCCGCGCGGCGCCGTAGACGATGTGGCCGGCGTGGATGAGTTCGAGTGCGGTGGCTTTGCCGATGCCGGCGGAGGCGCCGGTGACGAGAATGACCTTTTCCATGGTGGAACCTCCTCTTCGGTCAGGGGGAACGCTAGGGTTGTGTCCGGATATGAGGCAACTCGCAAAACAAATATGCGCAGGTAGAGCCCTGTTTGTTGGTGCAATGAGTTTGCAGCTGAGTGCAACTGTCTTTCAGTGCTGCAGTCGCCGCGGCCGGCGGGTGCTCAACCGGGGAGAGGATGACATGCCAGGAGGCCGGCTGACCGCCGAGGATCGTCGCCGCATCGCCGAAGGGCTGGCGTCCGGTCTGACGTACGCGGAGATCGCCCGCCGGCTGGGACGGTCCACGTCCACCGTCACCCGTGAGATCGCCAGGAACGGCGGCCCGCACGGCTACCGGGCGGCGCGCGCCCAGCATGCGACGAACTGGCGCGCTCGCCGGCGCAGGCGCGCTCCCCACGCCGGCGTTCCCCACACCAGCGACAACCGTGACGTCCGCACAGCCCTGGAGTTCGAGGAACAGTTCGTCGCCATGATGATCGAGGGCGGGATGGCGCCCATGACGGCCAGGGTGTTCGCCGCGCTCTTCCTCAGCGAGGGCGGCAGCCTGACCGCCACGGAACTCGTCCGGCAACTCCATGTCAGTCCGGCGACGATCTCCAATGCCATCAAGTGGCTGGAGCAGCGACAGATGGTCGCCCGGGAGCGGGAGGCGCGTCGGGTGCGGTACTTCGTCGAGGTGGACGTCTGGTACCACACGTGGGCGGCCAGCGCCAGGTCGATAGCGATCTGGGCGGACACCACGCGGCACGGCGTCGGGATCTTCGGCACCGACACACCCACCGGTGACCGGCTCCGCACCACCAGCCAGTTCTTCGAACTCCTCGGCCGCGACATGGGCCAGGCGGCCGAGCACTGGCGGCAGGCCCTCTCCATGCAACGCCGGCGGTGAGCTCCGGCATGTCGGGGGCGGCCTGGGTGAGCGGTTCTCGAGCGAAGGGCCGCGTCCGTCCAGCCCAGGCCCCCCGGCCCTGGGCGCGCCGGAGCTTGGCACCGGTTCCGCCGCCGCGCCGGCCGAAGGCGGCCGCGTCCTGCCCGTCTTCGACGGCCCGGACGCCATCCCCGCACCCGCACACGTGCCCAGATGATCGCAGCTGGGTCGGCGATGAGGCCGGCCGTGCAACGTCGACCGCGAGCCACGGCACGACGGCAAGGGCCGTGGGCGTGAGCCCGGCAAACGTCGTGCCCTCGGGGTGGATGATGGCCGGGCGGTCGCCGTCAGATCGCGAAGTCCGCCGCGCGCTGGGCGGCCCACTGCGCGTAGGTGAAGGCGGGGCGTCCGGTGACGTCCTCGACGACAGGCAGGACGCGGGCGCTCCGGCCGTCCCTGGCGGCCAGCCCCTCGACCAGGTCAGTGATCGCGGGGGCGGGCATCCCGTGGCGCCGCAGCTGCTCCTCGAACCGCTCCCGGGGCAGCTCCTCGAACCGCAGCGGCCTGCCGATCGTCTCAGCGATGATCCCGACGCGGTCGATCTGGGTCAGCGACTGCGGTCCGGTGAGCTCGTAGGACTGGCCGGCCCGCTGGTCGATCAGGGCGCGGACGGCCACCGCGGCGATGTCGCGCGGGTCGACGGGGGCCAGCGCGGCGTTGCCGTACACGCCGTGCACGACCCCGCCGTGGGCGATCTGGGGGATCCAAGCCAGGTCGTTGGTCATGAACGCGTCGGGACGCACGAAGGTCCACGGCAACCCGGACGCCTCGACGGCCTGCTCAAGACGCAGGTGCTGCTGGCCGACCCACCCCGGCGTGGAGTACGTGACGGCCGCCGAGGACAGCAGCACGACATGCTGCAAGCCGGCCTCCTTGGACGCTTCGAGGAAACCTTCCACCGCGCCGAAGACAGGGAAGAGGAATGCCCGCTCGGCCCCGGACAGCGCCGCCGCCAGGGTCTCCGGCTGGGCGAGGTCGCCGGACACGACCTCGACGTCGTCCGGGAACGAGACCTTGCCGGGATCACGGGTGATGACGCGGACCTTCTCACCTGCGTCAAGGAGCTGGCGGACCACGTTGCCGCCGACGTTTCCGGTGCCACCGGTAACCAGAATCATGATTGACGTGCCCTTTCTACTTCTTCATGGGTTTGCCGGATGAGCGGCGAGCCTCAGCCCGCCGTCCAGAGCCGGAGCTTGTCGGGGTTGCGTACTCCCCAGATGTGCGTGATGCGGTCAGCCGTGACTCCGAACGCCAGCACCGCCATGGTGGCGCCGTCCACCTGGAGCACCAGGCCGGGCAGGCCGTTGACCGTGCGCTCCAGGATCGCCAGCCCGGGCGCTTTGCCGGCGAGCTCGGTCAGGTAACGCGCCACCTCCTCGCGGCCTTCGACCGGGTGGAGCACGGCGCTGACGAGGCCGCCGCCGTCGCCGATCGCCAGGACGTCGGGGTCCAGGAGGCCGATGAGGGCGTCGATGTCCTTGGCCTCCCAGGCCAGCTTGAAGTCCCGGACGATGCTGCCGAGCCGCGCGGCCGAAGCCGTCGGCGCCTGCGAGGCGCGGAGGCGGCGGCGGGCGGAGGAGGCGAGCTGGCGGCACGCCGCGGTGGTCCGGCCGACGATCTCGGCCACCTCGGCGAAGGAGTAGCCGAAGACGTCGTGCAGGATGAGCGCGACGCGCTCGGCCGGAGTCATCGTCTCCAGCACGACGAGGAAGGCCATGTTGATCGACTCGTCGAGGGTGACCCGGTCGGCCGGGTCGCCGCCGGGCCGGCCGGCGCTCCACTCCGTGCGGTCGGGCACCGGCTCGGGGATCCATTCGCCCACGTAGCGCTCCCGCCGGGCTCGCGCCGAGCCGAGGATGTCGAGACAGACGCGACTGGCCACCGTCGTCAGCCAGCCGCCGGGCGACTCGATGGCCTCCTGCTCCTGCCGGGACATGGCATACCAGCGGGCATAGGTCTCCTGCACGACATCCTCGGCGTCGGCCAGGGAGCCGAGGAGCCGGTAGGCGAGATTGATGAGCTGCCGCCGCTCGCTCATGATCGCGCTCAGGCTCGGATCGATCCCGTCGTCCGCCGGCCCTGCAGGGGTGGTCATGGTGTCCCGCTTTCCTCTGGTGCGTCAGTCAACAGCGGTACGACGAGAGACTGTCCCGAAATGTGAGGTCGGCACGTCGCCTGACATTTGGCGGGGGTGCCTCGTCGTACGGCTGCAACGCATACGGAAGCCCCTTCCAGGAGTGAACTCAGCATGACGACCACCAGGACCACGCTCAGCGAACTGACCGGCGACTACGTCCTCGACCCCGCTCACACCCGGATCGGGTTCGTCGCCCGGCACACGATGGGCAGCAGGGTGCACGGCCAGTTCGACGAGTTCGAGGGTGGCGCGTACCTGGACGGCGATGAGCCGTCGAAGTCCAGCGCCCGGCTCACGATCCAGGCGAAGAGCATCCAGACCCGCAACGCGCAGCGCGACGGGCAACTGAGCGGCAGATTTCTGCGCGCGGACGATCACCCGGCCATCACCTTCACCTCGGCCGCGGTGAGCCAGACCGGCCCGGTCACCTTCAAGGTCGCCGGTGATCTGACCATCCGCGGGGTGACCAGGCCGGTCACCTTGGATTTCGAGCTGACCGGCGCCGAGAACGACCGTTCGGGCGACCGCCGGGTCACCCTGCGAGGCGGCACGGTGATCAGCCGCAGGGACTGGGGCGTGGACTGGAACGCCGCGATCGGCGTCATGGTCGGCGGGAAGGTGAAGCTGGAGTTCGACGTCGTCCTGGTCCCGCTCTCCTGACCAGGTCGGCGCGCCGGGCTGATCATGCTTCGGCCTCAGCTCGCTGGTCGCCGCCTACGCCACCTCCGTCGGCATGTTCATCGCCGCCCGCGCGGTGCTCGGCGTGGGGGCCGCGCTCATCATGCCCACGGTGATCGCGCTCCTGCCGGTGCTCATCGTGGTCGCCGCGGTCCTCACGTGGCTGCCCGAGTCACGGGCCGAGCACGCCAGGAGGATCGACTACGGCGGGCGGGCGCTGTCGGCGCCGGGCGGTCGCGCTGGTGGCGTTCGTGATCCGGGAACGGCGGGCCGCCCATCCCTTGGTGGACCTGTCGCTGTTCAGCAGCGCCCGGCTCACCGCCGGCAGGGCACTCGGCACGCTGATCAACTTCACCATGTTCGGCGTCCTGTTCACGATGCCTCAGTACCACCAGGCGGTCCTGGGCAGCGACGCGCGCGGCAGCAGGCCGCCGCCTGCCTCGCGTTCACCCTGCTGGCCGCGGCCCTGCTGCGGCGTGGCACCACCAGCACGGCGAGGTGCTGCTGCCCGGCGGTGGCCGCCTCCGGCGCACGCGACCGTGACGCGGCACCACTCGAAATAGGGACGCCACACGGCATGATCAGAACGCTGCAAGGGACGGCGGAGGCCATGTCCGCCGCCCCTTTCAGCTGCCGGGTTCAGCGGGGCCGCGGCGTGAGCAGCTGGGGGTGGGAGAAGTCCGTGTCCTTAATCCGGGCCGCCTTGCCCTTCAGCTGCCACCGGAGGAACAGGGGAGCGGTGAGCGGCATCTTGCTCATGCGCACCATCACCTTGCGCCAGGTGAGCTCGAAGCGGGTGGCCGGGACGAACAAGCTGCGCATCTGCATCCCGTTGTCCTGCAGATAGCTGATGGTGGGGCGCAGCTGCCGCTCCCATCGGGTCAGCGCCTCGGTCACGCCGCGGGGGTGGCGGTCCAGCATGGTGCCCAGCAGGTCCGCCCCGGCCATTCCGCTGGAGGCGCCCATTCCCGCGTACAGCGTCACGCACCAGGCCGCGTCACCGACCAGCACCACCCGGCCGCGATGCCAGCGGTCCATGCGCACCTGCTCGACCGAGTCGAACAGCACCTGCCCGGCCGACTCCAGCGCATCAAGCGCCGCCCCGAGCGCCGGGCCGGCCGGCTCGGGGCCGAACGCCTCGCGCACCCGCTCGGCCATCGGCCGGTTGAACTCGGCGTTCACGTCGTCGGTGTGGTAGCTCAGCAGCACGGTCGGCGGACGGTCCTTGAACGGGAAGACCCACATCGACCGCTGATGCTCCGCCAGGATGACGGAGTCGGTCTGGTCGTGACCGGGGAGCGCGCCGGCCAGCTGGAAGGCGACCGCCATGTAGTTCATCCGGCGCAGATACCTCTCGTGCGGCCCGAACACCAGCCGCCGCACCATGGAGCGCAGCCCGTCCGCGCCGACGACCAGATCGAAGCGCTCGGTGACCGAGGTCCCGTCGGCGCTGTCGGCCAGCGTCACGTCCACCCCGTCGGCGTCCTGCTCGATCCGGGTCGGCACCGTGGAGTAGCGGATCTCGACATCGGACGGCAGCGCCGCGAAACCGGCCTCCTCCACGTCTCCCCGCATCATCATCCACGGCCGGCCGGGAAAGTCCTTGAAACCCAGCCCGGGCCTGCGCCGGCCGGCCCGGTCGATGTCGTAGGCGGCGCCTTCAGGGCCTCGATCGGTCAGATTCTCCAGAATGCCCAGGCGCCGGGCGGCGGCGCGGCCGGCACCGAACAGGGCGATGAAGTATCCGCCGGACCGCCGGCCGGGATCTCGTTCGATGATGACCGGCGTCCAGCCGATCTGCCGCAGCCGCAGCGCGGTGGCGATCCCGCTGATCCCCAGCCCGACCACCAGAGCCCGGCGGCCACGGTTTTTCGTCATTTCCATGAGGCCCCCCAAAGAAGAGAACAGGCATGTCGAAAAGCCGGACGAGGACGCGGGCGTCCTCGTCCGGCTTGACTCAGATGGACAGCAGGACGGCTTATGCCTCCGGCGGGAACCAGGCCTGCAGGGATTCCATGTTGATCGGCAGTGAGATGTGCTCGTGCGTGATCAGCCATTTACCGTTCGACCGCCGGCAACCGACGGTCGAACGCACCCAGATCGAAGTTTCCAGCCCGTTCGTGCGCTTGCCGGAATCCAGGTGCAGCATGTGCGCGAACGCCACGTCGCCACTCACCGAGACCTTCAGCTCGTGCGTCTCCAGGCTGATGGGGCCGTCGTAGCCGTCGAACCACCGCACGAAGTTGCGGCGGACCTCGTCGCTGCCCGCGAACTGCAGAGGGGGAACGACATCGTAATAGACAATGTCCTCCGAATAATGCGTCATGAGCAGATCGATGTCCTTCACCTGGGCCGCATCGACGCGACTCGCCAGGAACGCTCTGAACTCAGAATCGCTCGAAGTCATCGTTTCTCCGTTTCGCCGTTTCGCCGTACAAGAATGAGGACCGCCGCCGGCTCGGCCGGCGACGGTCCCTGTGGTTTCAGCAGTACGACGACGCAGTCCACCGAAATGTGAGGCGCCCCGACGTATTCGGCGCCGCGCACTGGCGTCACCACCGGCTCGGACGTCAGCCGCGCCCTGAAGCCCCATCCCTCGCAGCCTGAGACACCAGGGGATCAGCACCTCGTCAACGACCCGGCGGGCCTGGGAGATCGACGCGACGGGAGCAGCGCTGCGCCAGGCCGAGGGAGCGGCGACCTTTCGTCCGGCAGGGCTGCCTGCGATCGGACTGGAGGAAGTGCAGGGCGGCTTCAGGGATCTGCGCCGTCACTCCGCCTCGGTGACGGCCTGGGCGAACTGCGCCGAGTAGAGCCTGGCGTAGGCGCCGCCGACGGCCGGCGCGGCGTGGCCTGGGGCGGCGACCGCACCGAGGCCACCGCTCAACTGCTGGCCTGGCCCGGCGTTCTCGCAGCCGAGGCGACCGGGCCTGCACCGGGCGGTCGGTCATCGGTGGCGGGCACGATGGGCGGCTACGGCCACCAGCGCGCCGACCACGGCAGACACGGTGTCGGCGTCGAGGTCTTGGTGGCCTGTGCCGAGATTGAGGGAGATGTGCTCCCCGCGCAGCACGACGCCGTCGCCGTTGGGCAGCGCCACGCCGAGCACGCCGTCGTCCAGCTCGGTGATCTCCGGGAGTGTGACGTCGGCCGCCGCGAGCCGGGCCTGCAGGTCGGCCAGCCGTTCGTGCAGGCCGTCTGCTCGCGCTTCGGCGACGCGTGCGGTGGTGGTGGTCTCGGCCAGCTGGGCGCGTAGTGCGTCGCAGGTCGCGCGCTGGGCCGCCAGCTCCTGGCCGGCCTGGTCGCGCTCGTCGGTCAGGCGGTTCCGTTCCCGTTCGTGGTCGGCCTGGCGCCGTACCAGCTCAGCGCGCAGTTCCTCCAGGCGCGCGTCGACGGCTTGGACGTGCGCGGCGGCGGCGGTCAGTTCGGAGCGCAGACCTGCGGCGGCATCTCGCTCGGCGGCGAGCTCTTGCTCGCTCAGCTCCAGGCGCTGGCGCAGCTGATCAAGAGCGTCGGCCGTCTGCTGCCGTTCGATGGCGACCTGCTCACGCTCGGCCTGGACCTGCTCGCGTAGCTTGTGCAGCGCGTCCTCGGCGCGCTTGCGGGATGTCTCGGCCGCCTCCGCCCGGCCCTCGGCCTGATTGGCCCGCCCTTCGGCGCGGCCTACCTCCTCGGCCGCGTGGCGGCGGATCGTTTCCATTTCGGTCACGGCGTTGTCGGTGCGCCGCTCGGCGGCCTGCTGCAGGTCGTGGGCGTCTGAGGCCTGCTGACGGGCGACGTCGCGGGCCAGCTCGGCGTTGGCCGCGCGCCGCTCGGCTTGCTCGGTGCGCTCCAGCGCCGCGGCGGTGGTGCTCTCCAGCTGCGTGATGCGGGCCAGCAGTTCGTCGCGCAACCGGCCGTACAGTTCCCGGTCGGCGGCGGCCTCGGCGAGCATGCGCTCGGCGAGCTGGATGCGCGTGGTGGCGTTCTCGTTCAGCCGGCGCACCCAGGAGGCGCCGTCGACCGGGGCGCCGGGGACCTCAGGCAGCGGCCGGGATCGGGCTTCTTGTCCGCAGTCGCCGCTGCAGTAGGTGCGCGGCTTGGTCTTCGGCTTCTCCAGCGGCCGCGGCCGGCCGTCGACGGTGCGCCAGCGCGCGGCGCAGTTCGGGTTGCCGCAGCGGCCGTAGGGAGCGTCCGGGTCGGCCTGCGGCGCGGTGCCGGTCGCGGCGAGCGGCAGGGCGCGCGGCGTCTCGGCAGGCTGCTCACCGCCGGGTGGAGTGGGCTCGTTCACCCTGCGATCGTAGCAGTATCAGAGATAGCAGAATTCAGAATCAGAAAAAGAAAACTGGAATCTAATAATCTGTGAGCATGGATGTCTTTCACAGAAGAACACTTCTGTGAAAGACTGTGTCGGGAGAGCTGACGGGGGCGATGCTGCGTGAGAGTTCTCATCTTTCTGACCTGGGGTTTTCTCACCTGCTGTCAGCGGGATTCCCGCCTGCTGTCAGTGGCGTGATCCGCAGCCGATGCCCGCCACTCCTCCCGCCTCCCCGGAGATCAGCACCTTCAGGGATGGTTAGCGATAAGCTCACTTATCGCTAACCAGAAAGTTGATCATGGAAAACCATATGGACGCTCCCGAGCGGCTACCAGAGCGCACCTCCGCGCCGCCCGCCCCGGATGAGCACCTCCTGGACGGCCGCACGGCCCGGCTGGTCGAAGAGGGCCTGGCCGCCAACACCCGCCTCGCCTACGCCCGCGACTTCGGCGCCTACGCCACCTGGTGCCAGTCCACCGGCCGCACCCTGCTGCCCGCCACCCCCGCGACCCTGGCCAACTACGTCGCCCACCTGGCCGCCCAGCACTACGCCCCCTCCACCATCGACCGCGCGCTGGCCTGCGTGCTGGCCGCCCACGACCACGCCCAGCTCGCCAAACCCGCCACCACCGCGGCCCGGCTGGCCCTGCGCGCCTACCGCCGCGAACGCGCCCAGCAGGGCCACCGCCCCCGCAAATCCCCGCCGATCACCGTCGACCGGCTGCGCGCGATGGTCGACGCCCTGCCGCACGACACCCCCGCAGGACGGCGTGACCGCGCCGTCCTGGTGCTCGGCTTCGCCCTGATGGGCCGCCGCTCGGAGATCACCGACATCGACATCGACGACCTCACCTTCACCGCCGACGGCCTGGAGCTGTACGTCCCGTTCAGCAAGACCGACCAGGACGCCCAAGGCGAGATCGTCGCCATCCCCTACGGCCAGCACCCGCAGACCTGCCCCGTCCGGGTGACCCGCGCATGGCTCGCCGACCTGGCGGACGCCGGCGTGACGACCGGGCCGCTGTTCCGCCCGATCGACCGGCACGGTCGCATCGCCGCCCGCGCTCATCCCGTCGCCGGGCGCGGCCGCCGTGAACGGCTGACCCCGCAGTCGATCAACCTGATCGTCAAACGTGCCGCCGCAGCCGCCGGCCTCGACCACGCCGAGGCCTACACCGCCCATGGACTGCGCGCCGGTGGCGCCACCTCCGCCGCCAAGGCCGGCGCTCCCATGTCCGCGATCACCCGCCATGGACGCTGGGCCGACGGCTCCCCCGTCGTTGCCGGCTACATCCGCCAGGCCGACAAGTGGAACGACAACCCGCTGCACGGCATCGGACTATGAGATCGGTGGCCGCTGTCGGCCTATCGGTACCGTGACGCCTGATCGACCTTGAGCCACCTCGCTGTGCGGGCAACACTTGCCAGTGGTTCTCGCTCTTGAACGGCTGCCGGAGCCACCCATTCTGAACTGCTCTGTGTGACTGCGCGGCCAGCTCGGGCAACCAGCATCTCCGCGAGCAAGCCGGTGGCGGTGGTGGCTGTCACTGATCGCTCTGCCAGGAGCCCGGCTTCGCCGAGGCGAAGAGCCGCGATGCGGAGGGCACGCCGCCGCCTGCTCGGGAGCCGGTCGAGACACTGCTCAAGTTCGATGAAGAGCTCCTCGATGGTGTCGCCTGCTGCGATCGCCCAGAGCGCAAGGGCCCACTCGGCCTGGGAGTGGTCGTCATCCGACCTCGGGGAACAACGGAGCAGCCAATAGCGATAAGGCCCCACGGCGACGAGGCCCTTCTGCTCGGCGAGCGCGCGGGCCGTGCCCGCGCGGAACGCCTCCCCGTTCGACAGCGTCCGGTACGGCCGGAGCCATGCCGGGGGCGAGGACAGGCCGACCGCGGTGAGCAGTCCGCCGATGTCCTTGATGCCCATCCCCTTGGGGAAGTCGTCCACGAGCGCCCGGTCGCCCCAGACATGCGCCTCGACCAGCCGGCCCGGCCACAACGCCTTCGCGAGCGTGGTCTTCCCGGCGCCGGACGGGCCGACGAGCAGGCCGACGTTCCGCCGCCGCTCCTCGACGGGCAGGTGCGCCGACCAGGAGTTGGTCAGCTTCTCCTCCAGCGGCACGTCGAACGTGCCCTGGAGCTGGAGGACGCGGGCGGTGCGGCGCACGGGGGTGGCGAGCGTGATGTCCGCCCTCATGCGAGGGTCCTACTTTCCATGTGGTTGAGGAGCAGTGTCTGCCCAGTGATCTGCCAGCGTTGGCCACCATTCGGGACAATCCGCAACGAGTTCTCTGAGCGCGGGACACATGTGCATGTATGTGGCGAAGGACTGCCAGCCGTACCAGGCGTTTCGGCCGTGTAGCTTCTGTGCCGCCATGAGGCTGTAGTCGAGAGTGTCAGCCAGCATTCGAGCGACGGTGAGGACCTTCACTCGTTTACGTCCCCGCCTCGGACAGGGCTTGTTCTCGTAGAAGTGGGCGTGCAGCCATGGCCGGTCGATGATGAGTTGCTCGATCTCGTGAAGGCGCTCTATCCCGCTAACTGCAAGGGCAGCGAGGCTCGTCTCATTGCTGATCCGCGTTTGCCGGGCGAGTTCCCTGGTCTGTCGCGCCAAGAAGACAAAAGAGCCGATCACTCCGAGAGCCCCAATGACTTGGATTACCAGTTCCACGTCGTCCATCCATTGCAGTGGCCGCAGTCTGCCTTTGGAACGACGCAGCCCCTCAAGGTGGCGATGTCTGCCTGGTGAGACATGGCTACCTCATCGCCCTGCGCAGCATGCCTACATGAGTGCTCGAACAGTGTGCCCCTCGGCCGTGAGCTGTTCAAGGAGTTCGACCTGCTCGACCTCCGAGTCACAGGTGACGACGACACCCACACGGTCGGCGGCTCGACCTGCTCGGCTGGCCCCGGCCCCGGCTCTCCTCCTGGAAGTACCGGTCGTACCGGCCTGGCCCCCGCACCGGTCGAAGCCGCACTCGAGTCCGGCCCGCCGGTGATCGTGATGAGCCGGCTTCCCGGCCAGGTCATCATCCGCGGCATTAACGCCACCGGCGAACAGATCACGGCCATCACCGCCACGCTGAAGCGACTGCCCCAGCCGCTGCCTGGGGCCTCGCACACGGTTGGGCGGAGAGGCGTGCATCGACCCGCATCTGCCTGAGGCCAGCGACCAGACCTGTCCGATTCACTACAACGATAAGCCCCGCTCGATCCACGCGGATCGGGCGGGGCTTCCTTACGTACGGCGAGGTTGTTCGACGGTCCTGTGGTGACGTGCTTGGCGGTCCACGAGGAAAGTTGGAGCACCCATCGGCGAATTCTGCATCCGCCGAACCATCAGGTGGACAATTTCGACAAGCTACGAATACTGCCCTTAGGGTGAACTAGCGACTAGTCGCTTCGGAAATCCACGCTGATGCTCAGCCCCGAGCGGTCCTGACGTTCCACGAAGGTAACATCGACCACTTTTCCCTTCCAGCGAGTGGTCATACCATCGATGCAGTCCGGACAGGCGTTCTTGTCTCGAGTATCGATCCGCTTCCAGCCCTTGGCAATGAACCCCTTCAAGATCTCTTCTCTACTCATTGCCTGATCAGCCATGTAGTGGAGACTGCCACCTTCGGCCGAATCGCAGGCGTCCTCCTCTTCCTGCGTGGAAGCGACAGACGCCGGCAAGAGGCCATGCACCGCCTGCTTGAGCTCGCCGATTTGTCGAAGCGCCTCTTGGCGGCAGGACTTCTTGTCCAGCGACGCATGTCCACATGCCGCGACAGAATATACTACCGCGAGAGACGCCACCACTATTGAGATACTTCGTTTAGAGAAGACCACAAGCATCCTCGCTTTCATACCCAACGGGAAATGCCTCCCGACGGGACATAATGCGATAAGAGACTAGGCGCAATTGGGTACGTGCCCTGTACTTCCCCGGCACTCAGTACGTTTGTACTTGTCGTGCAACTGCCCCTTACTGTAAAGCTTGTCGGCGATCGCATAGAGCTGATCGAACCAATGAGTGTAGCTGAAGGTCGCATTGTTATAGGTCGGGAAGTACGAGCTGCGATACATGCGATCGAGCTCTTTTTCATGACTCTTCGCCCAACTGCGCGAGAATGCATTGTTGTATTGATCCGCAGCGGTATCGCACCTGGCACGCTTCGGTCTGCACGCTTCGCCTTTCTCGTGCGCCTCAGCCAGCGACACCGCCGCATCTTGCCCGATAACATACGCCAATGTAACCTGCCACAAAAAGTGGCGCACGGCGTTCTTTTTGTCGGTTTCCTTCTCGCCGAACTTTTTGTCTACGTATCTATATGCCTCATTGGTTATACTGAAGGCCATGGCGCAGTCGGCGGGGTTCTTTTTGCACCATTCACCCTCATCAGACCCGAAGTCTGGACTTGGCGTCGTTTTGCCTCCAGCGCTCGCCCCAGAGGAACCAGACCTCGGCGTTCCATCAAGTACTTCTCTCACAAAATTCCACTGATTCTGGAGTTCGGCACTCGAATAGACTGGCGTATATGTGCGCATAAAGATATCCCGCGCGAGGGCACTCCCCTTCCAGAAGTCTTTCGGCGCTGGTCTTCCGTTAGGCATTAGTCCTTGCTTCTTGGCCTCCTTGTCAGACATGAGCGGAGCGTTGTAGTAGTCGTAGCCGGGTGAGGTGATGAAGTCGGACCACCATTGTTGGTTGGTGAAGGTTTCCGCGCAAATGTTGCCGGTGCAGATGTAGCCGCCGCCGGAGCGCGATTGCGTGCCGGCGTAGGCGCTGATGTCGCCGCTACCACTGCCGCCGGAGTAATAGCCGCTGCCCGATGAGCTACTTCCTGAGCCTAGGGTGATACCGCTCCCGATCACCGTTCCGCTGTAGCCGCTGCTGCCGGTGTCGAAGCCAAGACCGCTGGAGTAGTGACCGGTGGGGTCGGCGCCGGTGAGAGGCGAGGCGTTGGCGTAGCTGTAGCGGTTGGCCTGGACGGACGGATTGGGGTCAAGGGTGGCGGTGTCGCGGCTGGCGAAGGTACCGGTGCCGGGCTGGTACCAGCGGGCGTGCATGTTGACCTTGCCAGTGTCTGGGTCAGTGTATTCGCCCTGGTAGCCGAGCTGCGCCTTGGTGCCAGTAAGGGCAGTAACGGTGCCGAACGGATCGTAGGCGGCAGACGCCTGTACGCTGGCGGTGTAGGTGGCTACCAGGTCGCCATGCAGGTCCGACAGCGCCGCGACCGCAACGCCAGTGCCCTCCTTGAGGCCGAGCAGGCCGCCGCCCGGGTCGCGGGCGTACTTGGCCTGGACGGCGCCACCGCTGTCGGTAACGGCGGCCAGGTCGTTGTCGAGGCCGGTGTAGGCGAAGGTCTGCTTGGTGGTGCCGCGGATGCGGCTGACAGCGCGGTCGAGGGCGTCGTAGGCGTACAGGCTGTCACCGTCGGCGATCATCCGGTCGAAGGCGTCGAAGGTGTAGTTGGTGGTGGCCCCGGCCTTGGTACTGGTGGCAAGGGTGCCGCGTGGCGTGTAGGTGTAGTCGGTGCCATCCCCGCTGGTCAGCCGGTTGCGTTCGTCGTAGGTGAAGGTCGCCGATCCGGCCTTGGTGCGGTTGCCGGAGGCGTCCCATTCGTAGCTGGTAACGGCGCCGCCGGGGGCGGTCCAGGAGGTGAGGCGCCCGGCATGATCGTAACCATAGGTGTTGGTGCCGGCGCCGATGGTACCAGCGGTGGTCTTGGTGGTGAGGTTGTCGTCCTTGTCCCACCCGTAGGTGATCTTGGCGAGCTGGGTGCCGGAGCCGTTCTTGACGGTCTGGCCGGTGACGCGGTTCATGTTGTCGTAGTCGATGGTCTGAGTGCCGGCCGTGCCGCTGGTGGCGGTGATGGTCTTCAACCGGCTGGCGTTGTCGTAGTCGTAGGTGAGCGTGCGGGCGGTGACCGGGTCGGTGGCGGTGGCCAGCCGGTTCCCGTTGTCCCAGGTGAATGTCGCCGTCCCGGCGGCATCAACGCGCTGGGTGGGGTTGCCGAGCGCGTCGTAGGTGTAGGCGGTCTCCTGGACTGTGCCGCGGGTGACCTTCAGCGGGAGGCCACGGTCGTTGAGGTCGACGGTAATGTCGCCAGCACTGATGAGGTGACCGGCCAAGTCGTAGCCCAGGGTCCGCTCGGCGCTGGTGGCGCCGCCGCCCGCACCGGTCTCCTTGGTGAGCCGGTTCAGCTGGTCGAAGACGCGGTCGGTGCGCACACCGCCTGGTTGGATGGTCGCGGTCTGGTTGCCCGCGGCGTCGTAGAGGTGGGTCCAGGTGCGGTCGGCCACGTCCGGGTGCGCGGTGGTGGCCGGCTCGGTCAGCGTTTCGGGCAGGCCGAGGCTGTTGTAGCTGGTCCAGGTGGCGTTACCGCGACCGTCAGTGATCCGGGTACGGGCGCCGGCCGCGTCGTAGCCGAAGGTGGTGGTGATGGATTCGGTGTCGGACACCGGTTCGATGAGGGAGGTGAGCCGGCCGAGCGCGTCGAAGGTCTGCTTGGTGACATGTCCTTCGGGTGAGGTGGCGCTGGTCTGGTTACCGGCCAGGTCGTAGCCCAGACCATAGGTCCGCAGTACTGCACCAGTGCTCTCCACCAGGTCCTTGACGATGGTCTTGCGGCCGGCCAAGTCGTAATCAGCGGTAGTCGCGTTGCCGTTCGGGTCTATCGTCTTGACCAAGCGGCCGGACAGGTCGTGATCCAGGGTGGTCTTCTTCAGCAGCGGGTCGGTGGTCGAGGTGATCTCCCCGGCCGCGTTGACCGTGAAGCTGGTCACCCTGTTGCCTGGAGCGGTCTGCTTGGTCAGCCGGCCCGCGTCGTCGTACTCCATCGTGGTGGTGTAACTGGCCGCGGTGGGCTTGCGCTCGATCTGGGTGACCGTGATCTGGCGGCCGAGATCGTCATAGGTGGCCTGGACGCGGGCGCCAGTCGGGTCGATGCCGGCGAGTTTCTCCCCTGCCAGGTCGTATTCAGTCACCCAGGGGCCCGCGCTCTGACCGTCCGGGGCGGGATCGGTAGTGCGGACCTGACGGCCGAGCTGGTCGTAGTCATGGGAAGTGATATTCCCACGCGGGTCGGTGCTGGTCTTCAGCTGCCCGGCCGGGTCGTAGGTGTAGTGGGTGGCCGAAGTGATGGCGGTGCCTGAGCCCGGAGGCGTATATCCGGGAGCGGTCGTGCTGGTTACTCGTCCTGCCTTGTCGTAGGCCGAGACCATCGTCCTGCCCTCGGCATCGCGCCGGTGCGTGGTGTTGCCCGCGCTGTCGTAGCCCACCCGGACGGTCGGCTGAGCCTGGGTGGCGGTGCCGTCCTTTTCCACCTGCACCTGCGGCGCGATCGTCTCCACCAGACGTCCCAGAACGTCGTAGCGCTGGGTCGTGGTGTAGTCGGCCGCGTTGACACCGTCGCCGTTGCCACGCGGATCAGTCATGGACGTGACCAGGCCGCGCTCGTCATAGCCGAGAGTCAAGACCTGGTCCTGAGCACCGTTTTCGATGGTGTGCTTTGTGACCTGGTTCAGCTTGTTGTAGGCGTAGCTCGCGGTCTCCGTACGACTGGTACCCGCGGCGGTGCGGGTGCTCTTGATGATGTTGTCGTTGGCATCGTAGGTGAACGTGGTGGCGCGGGCCAGCTTGGCCGGATCCACGACCTCGCGCACCAAGCGGCTAGCCTCGTCGTAGTCGAGCACAGCCGTGGTGATGCCGCCACCGGTGACCTGCTCAATCAGGTTGCCGGCCGGATCGTACTCCTCGGCCCTGACCACCACGTCGCGTGGCGTCGTGGAGCCGTTGAGCTTGGCATCGTCGGCGATCTGCTGCTTGAGCCGGTTGTCCATCCAATACTCGTTGGTGGTCTTGCGGCCCATCGCGTCCACGGTGGACTTCAGCCGCCCAGCTGCGTCATAGCCACGTGTCTCCAAGACCACGTCCGTGGCCGGCTGCGGGTTGACCGGGCTACCGGTCCAGCCCTTCAACGTGCTGAAAACGAGCTCGCCGCGCTTGCTGTAGCCCTGTTCGATGATCGTGCCACGCGCGTCGGTGGCGCGGATGGTCTGGCCTAGCTGGTTCCATACCTGGCGGGCGACCCCGCCTTCGGGATCCGTGATGGAGTCCTGGCGGCCGAAGGTGTCGTAGGTGTAGGTGGTGGTCCGCTTGGGGTCACCGCCGGTCAGATCGGCGATCGTCTGCGTCAGCGGGTTGCCGTCGGCGTCGTAGGTGCTACGAACCTGCGCGGTGTGCGTGACATCGCTGAGCTCGTTCTTGACCGCCGGGGAGGTGGCGGTGAGCACGCGGCCCCGGCCGTCGTAGGTGAACGTGGTCTTCGCCCCACCAGGCACCGCCTGAGAGATCTGGGTGCTGGCGGTCAGCCTGCCGATCGAGTCGTACTCCAGCTTGGTCACCAACCCCTCCGGGCTGGTCTGCTCAGCTAGATCACCGGCGGCAGTGTAGCGGTAGCTCCAGCTGTTGCCGCGCGCGTCGGTCTTGGTTTTCACCAAACCGGCGGGGGTGGTGCCGCCGCCGACCGCTGCTTCGCTGCCGTCGGTGTAGCCGGTCGTGGTCGACCGGCCCAGGGGGAAATCGGCGGTGATGGGCGAGCTTTGCCTGATCAGCTCGCCGTAGGTGTTGTACTCCGTCGTGGTGGCGTAGGTGTTGTCGGTGTCGCGGGAGGAGCGACCGTCGCGGTAGGCGGTGACCTTGTCGTTGCGCAGGTCGAACGGGTCGCTGGTGTTGAGGTAGTAGGACCAGAATTCGATGGCGCACTCGCCCGGCGCCCGGCAGTACTGGCGGCCCAGGGTGTTGCCGCGCTTGTCCTGGTAGATCTCGTTGGCGATGTCGTTGCGGTCGATCACCTTGGCCAGGAAACCCGCCTGGTCGTACTCGTACCAGGTGGTGTAGCCGAGTTGGTCGGTCTCGCCGCGGATGTTGTAGCCGCGCCAGGCGTCATACAGGTACTTGAGCGTGTTGTTGGCCGGGTCGGTGACCGTCACTTGAGCCTCGCCGGACTGCTGCTCGACGCCGAGGTCGCCGATCTTCCAGGTGCCGCCGTTGCTGTCGGTGTGGGTGGCGATGCGGTCGGTCCTGTCGTTGTAGGTATTGACCGCCGCTACCCGTCCCGATGGCAGCGTGATCTTCGACAGCCGGTGCGGGGCCGCGTTCCTCGCCTGGTAGTGCGCCTTGACTTGTTCCAGCAGAAGAGGCGCACCATACACGGCGACCTCATCGATCACGCCCTGGAAGGCGAAGGCCGCAGTGCCGGCAGGCACTGCTGGAGAGGTCGCTGCGTCCGTGATGCCATTGCCGACGGTGGCGTACTGACGCCATCCAGCAGGCCGGGTGGTGGTGAGCGTGCCAGCCTGCTGGCCGTCCAGGAACAACCTCTGTTCCTGGCCCTCCACCGACAGCACGACGTGGTGCCATTGCCCGTCGTTGACCGCCTGGCCGGAAGTGATCGGAGAAGTCGTCACGGTGAGTGAGCCGCGCAGCTTGCCGTCCGTGCCGACATACAGCATCGGTCCTTGGGCCACCCCGCTGGTCTGCTGTGAACCCGCTGCCAGCAGCACTCCGGATTGACTGGTCTTGAACCATGTCTCCACCGCCATCTGATCACCCACGTGAGGGATCGTGTGCGAGGGCAGGTTCATTCTGGAGCCTGCGCCAAAAGAGGCAGCTGTGTCCGTGGTCCCCGCCAAGGCGCCTTGCTGGCCGAGGGTCACCGACTGATAGGTGGCGTCTCCAGCGCCGGTGCCCAGATCTTTGGCGGTTGTGCCCGAGGCTTCGCCCATGCGCCAGTAGCCCAACGGATCGGCATCGAGCACGCCGCTGCGATACAGCGATCCGCTCCCATACTCATAAGTGGTGCAATTGGGGGCGGCCACGGGCGCGCACACCTTCGTGAGCCGATCGCCGTCGTACTCGTAGGTCCAGGTCAACGTTATGCCGTCGACGGGGTCACTGAATACGGAGGCGATATGGGCGCCGTTCCAGGTGAAGGTCAGCGAGCGCCCGCCAACCGTTGCCACCTTGGCCAGTTTGCCGTCACTGCCGTAGACCAGTTCCTGGACGCGGTTGCGGTTGTCGCTGATCTTCGTCAACCGGCCGTCTGCGCCGAACAGATAGCTCGTGCCGGCCTTGTCCATCAGCCGCCATCCGTCGCGCTGAAGGGCGAGCGTGGCGAACATGCCAGGCGGCGGCTGGAAGCCTCCGGTGCCGTCCGAAAGGAAACGGATACGGCGCCCATCCGGGTATGTAACGACTGCTGAAATCGAAGTGCCGTGCGTTTCTGAAGCGATACGCATGTCCCAGCGAGTAGACCAGCCTGCGCCGAACAGGGCCTCGGTGCGGGAATCCATGCTGTTGTAGGTCCGCACCACTGACAGCGGCGGCCCGACCGTCGCCACCTGCAGGTCGGTGACGGTGGTGGTGTAGTTACCGGTCTGCTGGTTGAACTCCCGTCCGTCCACGCCCGCGCTGGCCAGCCATGAGGTGACCGCGGGCTGCCGCACGCCGGTGACGAAAGTCAGCAGCGGCGAGGTGGTGGTGGAGGAGTCGTAGGAGTCCTTGACCGTGACCGTCCACCAGTACTGCTTGCCCCAGGCCAGCTTGCCTGCCGGAACGGTCCACTTGTTGGCGTTGCCCGCCACATAACCCGAGCTCGTGCAGCCGGCGCCGGACATCGACTCGACATCGCACACCTTGAAGGAGTACGACAACGCCGACCCGGCGGCGTTGGTGCTCTGTCCCCACGCACGCAGCGACGGCGTCAATGAATCGACCAGGTACCCCTGCTTGGGGTAGACGTCCAGGAGGGCGGGCACGGCCAGCACCGACCGCTCGGCCGCCTCAGCCCGCAACGTCCCGACGGGCAATCCTTCGGTCGAGTCCGACGTAGCCGAGTCCACGCTGCGATCCTCGAGGGGAACCGCGCCCTCGGGCGCCTTCACCTCGGCATGCCAGCCGTCCGACGGCTCTGCTACCGATGGCAGCTGTGTGGCCGGTAGCAAGGACGGCAATCCCTGGGGCGAGCCGGCCAGCTGAACTGGAGCATCCGACACCGCGACGCCATCGTGCGCCACTGTGGCCAGGGCAGTAGCAGCTGCCGCGGCAGGCTGAACTTGCGGCGCCAATATGGCGGCGGTCAGGCCAGCAGCCGCTGACACGCTGCCCACCGTATGACGCCATGACTGAACTAAGCGCATGCGCTTATCACTCTCCGAACACGTAACAACGGGATGCGAAAGTGCCGCCATCGCTCTGCGCCGCAAGGGACACCCGAGGTCTTGTGCCGGGGTCTTGTGCAGGGCTCGGAGGTGGTGCTCTTACAAGCTGCTCACGCTAGATCCCGACATCATGACGCACAAGATCAGATCTGGTTACAAAATGGGAAACAAACCTTCCCGATGCGCAACGCTCCGTCATCATCCGTTCGATGACGAACGCCACAAAATAAGCAAACTGCACGCCGATCACATAACACGCAACATGGACAGCCTGGGAGGCTGTCATGGCCCGGTCCGGACACACCGGCCAGCCGCCCACCGAGGCCGCCCGGCTGGCGCTGCGTGCCTACAAACGCCAGCGCGCCGAGGACGGCGGCCGCGGCCAGCGCGAAGCCCCGCCCATCACCATCGACGCGCTGCGCGCCATGGTCTCGGCGTGCGACCTGAGCACCGCCATCGGGCTACGCGACCGGCTGCTACTGGTGCTCGGCCTCGCCCTCATCATGGGCCGCCGCAGCGAACTCGTCGCCCTGACCAGGTACGACGTACGCGAGGTCGCCGACGGCCTGGAGGTCGCCATCCGCACCTACAAGACCGACAAGGACTCCCGCGGCGAGACCATCGCCATCCCGCGCGGCAGCCACCCGCTCACCGACCCCGTCGCCGCCTGGCGCGAGTGGCTGCACGTCCTCGACCAGGCCGGACACACCACCGGCCGGCTGCTGCGTCGCGTCAAGCGGCACTGCGGTATCGGCCCTGCCCTGGGCGCCGACGCGGTGAATGTCGTCGTCTGCTGGTCCCCAACCTCACCCGTCGTGCTCCGGTACATCCGCGCCGTCGACCGCTGGCGCGACAACGCCATGCGCAACGTCGGTCTGTAACTCACTCAGTCTCAGCCCTCAGGCGCGCCAGACAAGGCGCTCCTCGGCGAAAAGTTAGACGTTGACCTGCGAGATCAGCCCTTAGCGCTAATGGCTGTTCCATTGTTCCCCGAGGCCGGAGTTGCAGGCGGACCTCGGCCTCGCCGAGGCGGGTAACGGCGCTGGTTCGCCGTCTCGTCGCCGATGGCGTGCTGACCGTCCTCCAAGGCCGGCCGTTTCGCTCGAACGCTTCCCTGAACCCGTCTCACTCGCCGAAGCGCTGGCACATGGCGCCAAGCCTTGCCTCGTCTTCGAAGACGTGCACGACAACAGCGGCAGGTAGCAAGCGGCCCTGCAAACGCCCAGCCATTGCTTCGCGCCTCAGCCGCATGGCTCTCGCATCGATGTCAGGCGGGTTCTTGCAGCTCGATCGGGAGGTGGCGGGGGCCGCGGAGCATGGCGTTGTGCCGGTAGGGCGGCGGGTCCTGGATCAGGGTCGCGGTGCCGAGGCTGGGGATCAGCGTGCCGAGGGCGATCTGGGCTTCGAGCCGGGCCAGCGGACCGCCGTAACACAGGTGGATGCCGCCGCCGAAGCCGAGGTGCTGGTTGTCTGGGCGGGTGGGATCGAACCGGTCGGGCTCGTGGAACCGTTTCGGGTCGCGGTTGCCGGAGGCGAGTACGAGCACCAGTGGCGTGCCTTCGGGCAGGGTGAACCCGGCGAGGTCGATGTCGGCGAGCGGGACGCGCTCGCGCATGTGCACCGGGGGCTCGTAGCGCAGCAACTCCTCCACCGCCCCGGGCAGCAGTCTGGGGTCGTCGCGCAACCGGTCGAGCTGGTCGGGGTGACGCAGCAGGGTGAGGACCCCGTTGGTGATCAGATTGACCGTGGTCTCGTGCCCGGCGATGAGCAGCAGGACGGCGGTCTCCGCCAGTTCCTCGCGGGTGAGCCGCATGGCTGGATCCGGCTCGTTGACGAAGGCGGACAGCATGTCGTCACCCGGGTTGCCGCGTCGCTGCTCGGCGAGGTCCACCAGGTACCGGCCCATGTCGGCCCTGGCCTGCCGGCCGGCTCGATCCCGCTCGGTGGTGTCGTCCCCGGTGCCGACGTCGGCGGAGGCGACGATCGCGTCGGACCACTCCCGGAACCGCGGCTCGTCCTCGCGCGGGACGCCGAGCAGCCGGCAGATGACTGCGACGGGCAGCGGGTAGGCGAAGTCGTCGACGATGTCGATCCGGGTGCGGTCGCCCAGCGTCTCGATCAGGTCCTCGGTGACCTCGGTGATCTGTCCGCGCATGGCGTCGATGCGGCCAGGGCTGTGCGGGGGGCCGAAGGGTCGCATGGCCAGGGTGCGCAGCCTGTGGTGCTCGGGGTCGTCGAGCCGCAGGAACGGGAGCTGCTGGTCGGTGGACAGGTCGTGGTCCGGAGTACGGCGGCTGTGGGGATCGACACTGATCCGCGGGTCGTGGAGCAGGGCGTTGATCTCGTGGTAGGTGCCCACCAGGTAGGTGCCGTCGGCCTGCCGCACCACGGGACCGGCCTCGCGGAGTTCCGCGTACAGGGGGTAGGGGTCGGGGCGGCTGGCGTAATCGGTGATGCGTCTCAGCAGGGTGTCGGTGCTCATGGTCTGGGCTCCTCGTGGACGGTCGGAAGGGTCAGCCAGGACGCACCATGGTCAGCCGGCGGTCCGGCAGGTGACCGGTGAGCGCGACAAGGGGACCGTGGGAGAGCCCCTTCGGGTCCGGCACGTCGGAGGGAAGCGGCAGCTCGGCGGCGAGCGTACGGTCCGCCGCGCCGGGCGCGGGCGGGAACGGCGCAGCGGTCTCGATCAGGTGCTGGTAGTACTCGAGCGACTTGGCCATGTTGACGGTGACCGCGGCGGTGACCCGGCCCCGGTAGCCGTACACCACCGCCAGCCGGCGCGCCTCCAGCGAGCCCTGCGCGAGGACGATCTGGTCGGAGAAGGTGGGGACGCCCACCGCCTTGATGTTGAGCCCGAACTGGCTCGACCAGAACGTCGGCAGCGCGAGATGCGGACGCCGCAGCGGCCCGGGATTGACCATGTTGTGCGCCGCCACCTCGGCCTGCGCGACCGCGTTGCCCCAGTGCTCCAAGGAGAGCAGCTGGTACTCGAACAGCGGATGGGGGAAGCGGGAGACGTCGCCGGCGACGAAGACGTCGTCGGTGACGATCCCGTACATGTCGAAGGCCCGGCACCCGCCGTCGCAGGCGATCCCGCGCGGGCCCGCCGCCAGCCCGCTGTCCTTCAGCCATTCGACGTTGCGGACCGCGCCCAGTGCCACGACGCAGAGGTCCGCGGCGACGTGGCTGCCGTCGGACAGGTCCGCGCCGGTGAAATGGCCGTTCCCGTCCCCGCGCAGGGCGGTGACCGTCACCCCGCAGCGCAGGTCCACCCCGTGGGCCCGCTGCATTCCGGCGGCGAGCTTCGACAGCGTGCCGCCGAGCGCGCCCACCAAGGGTGCGGGGCCGCGTTCGGTGACCGTGACCTCCAGGCCCCGTTCCCGGCAGGCCGAGGCGATCTCCGAGCCGGTGAAGCCGCCACCGATCACCAGCACCCGCTGCGGCCCGGCGGCCAGCCGCTCGGCCAGCCGTCCGGCGTCATCCCAGGTGCGTAGAGTGAACACCCCGTCCAGGGCGGCCTCCTCCGCGTTGGGCCAGGGCCGCGCCCGGGTTCCGGTGGCGATCAGCAGCCGGTCGAAGGGCAGCGAATCACCGTCGGCCAGCATCACCCGCTTACCGAGCGGATCCAGGCCCGTGGCAGGCACTCCGAGCCGCCAGTGGGCGTCCGGGGCGCGGCGCATCGGCAGCTCGGTGGCGTCCGCCGCCGCCTGGCCGAGCAGCACCTGCTTGGACAGCGGCGGCCTGTCGTAGGGCGGGCGGAGCTCGTCTCCCACCACGGTCAGAGAGCCGGTGAAGCCCTCCCCGCGCAGTGTCTCAGCGGCCCGCAGCCCCGCCAGCGACGCGCCGACGATGACGATCCTGCCCTCCCGCAGGTCATCGGCCATCGACGCTCACCGCCTCGCCGATGAGGATGGCCTGGACCGGGCACGCCACCGCGGCCTGGCGCACGCGCTCCAGCTGGTCGTCGGGGACGGCCGGCGTGTACAGCAGCGCCTCCTCCCCGTGCAGTCGGAACACCTCTGGCGCGAGGAACACGCACTGCGCGTAGCCCTGGCAGCGGGTGAGGTCCACGACGATCCGCATCCCACCATTCCCTCCGTCACCTCACCCTTGTTCCTGTCCAGAGCAGCGGCAAAGGGAATCGGACAATCAGGGATGCGTCTGGTAATCGCCTGGCAGGCGGCACTGGACGACTCACCGTCAGGCTTCTTCGTGCGCGACCGCCCGTGGGGATGCCGGCCGTGCGGACAAGGACCAGCGGCCGGGGCCGAAGGCGGCAATGAGCAGGAACCCCCAGCAGAAGAGAGCGGCTTTCTCGCCGCCGTTCTCGATCGGGAACAGTCCTTGGGGCTGGTGCACGACGAAGTAGGCGTAGGCCATGGTGCCCGAGCAGATGACGGCGGCGGCGCGGGTGGCCACTCCCAGGACGACCAGGACGCCGGCGACCAGTTGGATGACCGCGGCCCACCACCCGGGCCACTGCCCGAAGCTCGGTGCGGGCCCCTGGGGGCCGCCCAGGACGCCGAAGAGGGTGGCCACGCCGTGACAGGCGAACAGCAGACCCGTCACGAAACGGTAGAAAGCCAGGAACAGACCCTGCCGTTCGAGCGGTGTGTCCATCGGGACGTTGTTTCTGACCCTGTCCATGACGCCGCCCAGGCGTCCTGGCCGGGCCGGCGGGTGTTCACGTTCCGTAGTCATACCGATCTGTTCTCCCGAACGAAGATCAGAAGACATGAGAGCACTCACGTCAGCATCAAGAGTTCGGCATCTCTCCGGCAACCATGAATCACCCACGAGAGAGAGGGACGACTGCTCGTACACATCGCCAACCGGCCTTCATCGTCCGGTGCCCATGAAGCCGCAGCTTCCGGTCGCTCAGCGGCTGAGTCCGTCCGGGGTGAGGTCGAGCGGACGCTCGGCCTGCTCGCGCTGCTCGGGTGTGCCCGAGGCGAGGGCGATGCCAGTCAGCGCGGCGAACATGTCGGTGGCGGTGATATCGGACCTGATACTGCCAACCTTCACCCCGGCCTCGACGAGCGAGTATGGCATCAGTCATGCCTAGCTTGGCGGTGGCGTAGTCAATGAAGTGGCCCATCCAGGCGCGTAGGGCCTCACGGGGCGGCATGGCTGCCAGCAGTTCGGGCGCGGCGTCGCATAGCTTGGCGAGCTCGTTGTGGTAGGCGGCCTCGATGAGAATCTCCTGGGCCGCGGAGGTCCGGAGGAGGCTCGATCGGCCTGGCCGTCATCGTGTCGGCGTACGCGGCCGGGTCCGTGCCCGGCGCTTTCGTGCCGGGCGTGCGCGGCGCCTTCCTGACCTCTGCCGCGTTCACGCTCCTCGGCTCCGTCATGATTCTGCTCTCCCGGTCGCGAGAACAAGCGACTGGGTGACGGACGCCGGTCAGCGATCGGCGGGCGCGATCATGGAGATCAGGGTAGAGACGAGCTCATCGGCCGTGACGTGCCACTTGTCGGGGGACAGGTGTCCGCTGGCCTCCATGTCGGTGATCCCGTGCACACTGGTCAGCAGCAGCGCCGCGAACCGGCGCACATCCTGCTCACCGACCAGGTCACCGACGACGGCGAGGAACTCGTCCATGGCGCGGTCGGCCGCCTGGCCAGCCGCGTGGATCGCGGCCGGGTCACCCGCCGGGGCGGCGAACATCAGCCGGTACAGGTGCGGCTGACGGCGGCCGATCGACATCAGGGCGGAAAGAGAGTGCGGGCCGTGCGCGCCGATGTGGGGATGCCGCTGGACGGCAGGCTGCACCATGTCTGATCCGCGAGCCGGTCCAGGGCTTCGGCGGCGATGGTGGTCAGCAGGCTGTCCTTGTCGGAAAAGTGCCGGTACGGCGCCCCGCGGGTGACGCCTGCGCGGGCCCCGACCTCACGCAACGTCACCGCGTCAGGGCCGCCGGCGTTCAGCAGTCCGGTCGCCGCGTCCAGCAGGGCGCGGCGCGTAGCGGCGGCGGATTCCACGCGGGCGAACAACGCCGTCGGCCCCTCGGCATGCGTCCACGCCCGGCCGTGCAGGAACGTCCGGAACCGCCTCGCCAGCACCCGCCCCTCCCACATGATCATCAAAGTCGTGGTAGCCGTAGGCGTCCCGGATCATCCACGCGTGCTCATACGCCGTCTTCAGCCGCTCGCCGTACTTCTTGACCTGCGAGGGATCGCCGAGCCCCAGCTGCTCGGCCAGATAGTCCACCACCGGCCACGGCACCGCCAGCGGATCCTCCAGGAACAGCCCCTTGTACCGGACCGTCCCGATCTGGACGGCCACGCCCAGGCGATGCGGGTCCTGGCGTGACTTCGCGATCACATCCCGATCGAACGCGTCCAGGAAGAAGAACTTCTCCAGGTCCGACAGCGACGGCAGCTCCTCGAACGCCGTGTACGCCCTGACCTGGTCATCAGACAAAAACCCCACAGACATGGGGGACAACGGTAGAGATGTCACCGATCACCGTCAAAGCGACGATCGCGCCAGATGCCCGAATCTCAAAGTCGGGGCGATTCAAACTGATCGCTATTGCATCTGATGAGTTCTCAGATCGTTCGACACGCGAGGTGCGCGGCAGAGCCGGAGGGTCGGTCAGCGAGCCAAGCCCGCCTCACGTTCGGCGAGGTATTCGTCGAGCAGGTCGAAGAGTACGTCGATGACGAGTCGTTCTTGTTCTTGGGGTAGGTCCCAGTGATCCCAACCGTCAGGAAGGGCGATGTGGCGAACATGTCCTGACCAGCCGTGATTGCAGGTTTGGCCGCGCTTGGCGATGAGCCAGTCCGTCCAGTCGCGCAGGCCTGGGCCGCCATGGCGCAGGGCGTGCTGGTCGTAGCCGTCGAGGAACGCTTCCAGTCGATCAAGTCGGCCACCGATCACATACATCGGTAGCCGGCGTCTGACGTTCGCGAAGTACTCACGCTCACTCATATCGGCCAGGCTCTTTGAATCGCCCCGGTTTCGGTGGAGACTTGATCTCTTGAGAGGATCGAGTCCATGCCAGGTAAGTCTCCCTACCCCGCCGAGCTGCGCCGTCGAGCGGTTCGGATGGTCGCCGAGTTGCGACCGGATTACCCGACCGAGTGGGCCACGATCAACGCGGTGGCGACCAAGCTCGGCATCGGCACCGCGGAGACACTGCGCACCTGGGTCCGCCAGGCCCAGATCGACGAGGGCAGCCGGCCCGGCCGCACCACCGACGAGACGGCCGAGCTGAAGCGGCTTCGCCGCGAGAACGCCGAACTCCGCCGCGCCAACGAGATCCTGAAGGCCGCGTCGGCTTTCTTCGCGGCCGAGCTCGACCGGCCACACACGCACTCGTGACCTTCATCGACCAGCACGCCGATGTGTTCGGTGTCGAGCCGATCTGCCGTGTCCTGACCGAACACGGCTGCCCCATCTCCACCAGCACCTACTACGCCGCCAAGAACCGCCCACCCTCGGCCCGCGCCCTGCGCGACGCCGAACTGGACGCCCACATTCAGCGCATCCACGCCGCCAACTACGGCGTCTACGGCGCCCGCAAGATCTGGCATCAACTCCAGCGCGAAGGGCACCAGGTGGCCCGCTGCACCGTCGAACGGCGCATGCGCGCCCTCGGCCTGCATGGCGCCCGGCGCGGCAAAAAGGTGCGCACCACCATCGCCGACCCCGGCCACGAGCGAGCGGCCGACCGGCTCCAGCGCGACTTCACCGCGACTCGGCCGAACGCCGCCTGGGTGGCCGACTTCACGCACGTGGCCGCCTGGTGCGGCGTCGTCTACGTCGCCTTCGTCGTCGACGTCTACTCCCGGGCCGTCGTCGGGTGGGCCGCCTCGCTGACCAAGCACACCACGCTCGTACTCGACGCCCTGGACATGGCCCTGTGGCGGCGCGAGCGCATCGGTCGGCCGGTCGAGCCGGGGCTGATCCACCACAGCGATGCCGGTAGTCAATACACGTCTTTCCGGTTCACCACGCATCTGCTGGCAGCCGGGATCGACGCCTCCATCGGCACCGTCGGCGACGCGCTCGACAATGCCCTGATGGAATCACAGATCGGCCTCTACAAGACCGAGCTGATCAAGCCCCGAGGGCCCTGGCGAAGCCTGGCCGACGTCGAGCTGGCCACCGCCGAATGGGTCGACTGGTTCAACGCCACCCGCCTGCACTCAGCGATCGGACACCTGCCACCAGAGGAGTACGAGGCTCTCTACTACGCTCAACACCAACCCAGCGAACCCGCCGGAATCAACCGTTGAGGTCTCCATCAAAGTCGGGGCGATTCAAAGATCCCTTCGTTTGATGTAATCGGTTGGAGGGTGGCGGAGAATGAGCCGGGACGTGATGGCGCCGGGTGCTGCGGGCCTGCATCTGGTCGGTGGAACGGTGTTGCTTCGACCGGAGGAGCAGGTGGCCGAGGCGATGCTGGCGGGCTGGCGGAATCAGCAGATGGCCCGGAATCTGGCGTTCTCCACGATCGAGGGCCGCGAAAAGGCGGTGAAGGCGTTCTCCCGCCACGCTGATGCGTTCCCGTGGCAGTGGATGCCACAGATGGTGGACGAGTGGCTGGGCGACCTGCGGGCGATCCGGCATCTAAGGCAGTCGACGCTGCGGAACTACGCCGAGGCGGTCCGGTCGTTCTGCGCGTTCCTCACCGATCCGGCCCATGGGTGGGCGGCGGAGTGCGAGCGGCGCTTCGGGTCGCATCCGATCCAGGTCTGCCACGAGTGGAACACCGCGGTTCACCTCCAGGACAACGAGGCCGATCCGGCCAAGCGGGCGTTCACCCGCGATGAGCTGCAGGCGTTCTTCGACTACGCCGACGACCAGGTCCACCGGGTCAGTGGCGCGGGTCGCAAGGGCTGGCTGCCGGCATTCCGCGACGCGACCTTGTTCAAGACCGCCTATGCCTACGGGCTGCGCCGCCGTGAGGATCGGATGCTGGACCTGGTCGACTTCGGCCCCAACCCGCACGCGCCGATGTTCGGAGATTTCGGCGTCTGCTACGTCCGCTGGGGCAAGGCGATGAAGGGTTCACCGCCCAAGCGTCGCAGTGTCCTGACGGTTGGCCCGCGCGACGGTGTCGGCGGGATGGACTGGATCGTCGACATCCTCGACCAGTGGGTCACCGAAGTCCGGCCTGGGTTCGCCCAGGCGGCCGTCTCGCCGGCGTTCTGGCCTTCAGAGCGCAGCCCGCGGATCGGTTTCTCCCAGATCAACACCCGCTTGGCCACCTACCGCGACGCGCTCGGCCTCGACCCAGGCATGGACTTCCACTCCTTCCGCCGCTCCTACGTCACTCACCTCATCGAGGACGGCTGGGATCCCCGGTTCGTCCAGGAGCAAGTGGGTCACGAGCACGCCTCCACCACCTCGATCTATACCTGCGTCTCCTCCGACTTCCGCACCCGCACCCTGCGTCAGGCGATGGAATCAACCCTGAACGCCGCTCTGGGCACCGGAAGGAAGAACCGATGAAACGCCAGGTCAGCTACCAGTGGCGGCTCCGCGAGACCATGGCCGCGCATGGCATGTTCAACGCCACCGACCTCGCCCAGCCTCTCGCCGACCGCGGCATCACCCTGTCCGCGGTCCAGATCTGGCGGCTGGTCACCCACATCCCCGAACGGCTCTCCATGTCGGTTCTCGCCGCGCTCTGCGACATCTTCGACTGCACCCCCGCCGACCTCATCGCCACCAGAGCCGAAAACGCCGCACCCCGCCGCACCGCCACCGGCGACACCGGCCCGGCAGCCCAGATCGCGCCGATCAGGCCCAAGCGCGCCCGGATCCGCCCCGACCAATGAGCCCCCTCTCCCCAGAGCACTACGAACGCTGGCATCTGCGCGACTGCGCCCGCTGCGGCCGCCGCGCCGCCAAGGCCGCGAACTGGTCCGACGGGCCGATTTGCCGGACCTGCCTGCACAAGGCCGAGAACACTCACGGCACCTGCCCCGCCTGCGGGACCGACCGTCTCCTGCCCGGCCGCAGCGATAACGGCGAGGCGATCTGCCGGGATTGCGCCGGCATCACCCGCTCGTTCTCCTGCTCCCGCTGCGGACATGAAGGCCAGCTCTATACAGGTCGTCTCTGCACCAGATGCACCCTGACCGACCTGGTCCACACCGTCTTCGACGACGGCACGGGCTCCATCAGCCCAGCCTTGCGCCCACTCGCCGATCGGCTGATCGCCTCACCCAACCCCAAGTCCACCTGGATGTGGTTGCGGCGCCCCTACATCCGGGACCTCCTCAGCGATCTCGCGGACGGCACCCTTTCCCTCACGCACGAAGCCCTCCACCCGCTTCCGAACTGGAGAACCGTCGCCCACCTGCGCGACCTGCTCATGGCCAGCGGGGCCCTGCCCTTGGTCGATAAGCAGATCCTTCACCACGAGACCTGGCTCACCCACTGCTACGCCGAACTCGCCGACGACCCCCACCTGCGGATCCTGCGCGCCTTCGCCACCTGGCATCAACTGCCGCGCATGCGCGCCCGCGCTGCGGCCAGTCCTCTGACCCCAGGCTCCCGTAGTTCCGCCGGCGAACAGTTCAAGGCCGCCCACGGCTTTCTGGCCTGGCTCGATGACTCCGCTCACCATCTCGGGTCCTGCACGCAGGGCCTCCTCGACGCCTGGCACGCCACGCACCCCCAGCACCAACACAACACCTTGCGGGTCTTCCTACGCTGGGCCATCAGCGATGGTCGCATGCCCAAGCTCCGGATCCCGACTCCGGCCACCGCTAAGGCTCCGCCCCTGTCTCAGCGCCGCCGCCTGGAACTTCTCCGACGCGCGCTCAGCGACGAGAGACTGGCCCTCCCCACCCGGGTCTCGGCCTGCCTTATGCTCCTCCTCGCTCAGCCGATCACACGGATCGTTCGCCTCACCCTCGACGACCTCATCTCGCTCGACGGCGAACTCCACATTCGACTCGGAGACCCGCCCACACCGGTCCCCGAGCCCTTCGCAGGCCTTCTGCTCCAACTGGCCGACGAACGGCCGCATCTGAACACCGCCACCAACCCCCGCGCCCGCTGGCTCTTCCCCGGCCGCCGAGCTGACCAACCCACCAACCCCGGCACGCTCCGCGAACATCTACGCCTCGCTGGATTCCTCACCGGCACCGCACGACCAGCAGCACTGCGCCAACTCGGTCGGCATCGGGCCTTCGTCCGGCAGGGGCATGGGGTGTCGTATGAGGCGGCTCGGGTGCGGCGGGTCGCTGAGGAGGCGATCCGTAAGGCCATGCAGTCGAACAACAACCCGGCGGGTCTGATCAATGTGGCGTTGGAGGAAATGCTCCGCGCTCCGTGTGAGCTGCCGAGCTACACCACGCTAGACGCGATGGCCGCAGCGGTCCACGCCGAGGTGAACGCCGGGTTCTTCCAGGCGGTGACGGGGCGGCTTGACGCCGCCGCGCGGGCGAGGCTGGCCCGGCTGCTGGTGGTTGCTCCGGTCAGTCGGCGCAGCGAGTTCGATTGGCTGAAGGACGTGGCCAAGGCGGCGTGGTGGCCAACACCCGGATGGGAACTCCGCGCACTGGGGTCGCTCGCCTTGGCCGTCCGTTCCTCCATCCCGATGCCAGAATCGACTCCCATGAAGCTCCAGCTGTGCTTACTGACAACCTGATGAGAATCAGTACTGACAGAAGAATGAGAACTCTCAGATGCGGGATGCAGGGAGCCACCCCCTCCCCGGAACTCCGGCGACCCGGCACTCACTACCGCCCCAAGGAGCGCATGCCATGCCCAGGCGTACACCCTGGCTGACCCGCACCCACGCCACCGCGCTGCTGCTCCCGGCACCGGCAGGGGAGCCCGACCGCACCGTGCTCGTGCTCACCGACGACGCAACGCTCGGCTACGCGACGCCCGAGGCCGTGCTCACCGGCAGAACCGGCCGGGTGGCCTGCACGCGCATGCCGTCGCTCACCCCCGACCCCAGGTGGGAACAGGCGGACGAGCAGCGGGAACGCAGCCTCCCCGCGCGTGTCCAGGAGGCTCTTCCCTCATGAACGACCGCATGAGCGACGCCGAGCGCCGGGCGGTCGCGCTGCTGCTGGAGCAGGGCGAAGCGTGGGTCGCAATGTGGCGGAGCGCCTGCTCACCGCAGCGCGACGGCTGGCGGTTCGCCAGCCTGGCCGAGCTCCTGCTCAGCCATGGCCGCCGGTTCACCCCGGCGTCCCGGCCTCCCGCGTTCGTGGCCGGCCCGCCGGGGACGTGCTTCGCCACCGCCAGCCGGTGGGCCGACGAGCACGAGGGCCTGCTGTATGTCGAAGGCATGGTGGTGGCCCAGAGGGTGCCTGTCGCCTTTGACCATGCGTGGTGCGTCCGCGCTGAAGCCGATGACCAGGTGATCGATCCCACGCTGCCCGACGGGATGGGCGTGGCCTACCTCGGAGTGGCCCTGACCGACGGCTACCGCTGCGCTCAGCAGGCCCGCCGCGGCGTGGATGCCGTCATCACCGGCGTCGGCATCAACCTCGCCGACAACACCGAGGTGCTGCGTGACGGGCTGCCCGGCGACGCCTGGGTATCCGTCGGCCGACCGCTGCCCGCATCGGTACACCTGGGGGAGGGGGCATGAGCGGTACGCCCATCCTTCCGGCCGGCTCTGGTCCCGCAGAAGCACAGGACATCCTGGAACCCACCGCCGTGCATCGGCCCGGCCACAACCCCTCCAGCGACACCGGCCCGGTGCCCGGGCCGCTCGCCGAAGCACGCCAGGCGCCTGCTCCAGCGCCGCCGCCCGAGCCGCTGGTGTTCAGCATCGGCGCGATCGCCGGGCTGAGCCCGCGCCGCGAGCGAGGCGACAGGGGAGAGGTGCCCGGCGCCGACGTCGACCTGATCGACGGCCTGGACCGGCCCACCTGGAACGTGGTGGCCGGCTGGCTGCAGCACAGCACCTCTGTCTCGACCCGGCAGACCCGGCTGCAGGTGCTGGCGGCCTTCCTGCGCTGGCTGCGCACCCTGACCCCGCCGGTGGCGCTGCTCGAGGTCACCGAGGATCACCTGATCGCCTACCGCGACGCCGCCGCGACCGGCGCGCTGACCGTCGGCGTGCGTAAGCCCGGCAAGGCGCTCGGCCCGGCCACGGTGGCCAAGCAACGGCACAACCTGTCCAGCTTCTACGGCTACGCCCGCCGCCGCAAAGTGATCGCCTACAACCCCGCCGCCGACGTCGACGCGCCACCGGTCTCCACCGAGGGCAGCACCCGCCCCTTCACACCCGTGCAGCACCGGCATATGCGAGCCGGGGTGGCCAAGCTCGCCGCGACAGGGCAGCTGGCCCAGGCCGCCGCCATCGCTCTGCTGGACGACGTCGGCGGCCGCGTGGGCTTGCTGGCCGGGCTCACGGTCGGCGACATCCGCACCGTCACCGAATCCGACGGCAGCAGGCACACCGTGCTGCGCTTCCGCAACAAGGGCGGCAAATACGCCCAGCTCCCCATCCCGGACGCCGACACGATCGCCATGCTGCAGCAGCTGCGGCAAGGCAAGCCTGCCGACGATCTGCTGTTCACCCGTGAAGACGGCTGGCCGATCGACCGCTGGTGGGTCACCGCGGCGTTGAAGGCCGCAGCCGCGGCCGGTCAGATGCCCACCGAGGAGGGGGAGAAGGCGCATCCGCACCGCATCCGCGCCACCGTCATCACCGAACTCCTGGACGGCGGCGCGCCACCGGAGGAGGTCCAGCAGGCCGTGCAGCACAAGTCCATCTCCACCACCTTCCGCTACAAGGGGCGCAACAAGCGCCTGAGCGGGCACGTGCTGTACCGAGGCACACGCGACAAGGAAGCCACCGGCGATGGATGAAATCGATGGAGAGGTGGCCCAGCCAACGCGCAGTGGCGGAGGGCGGCTGGAACAGGGGGCCGTCAGGGTTGACCTCACCAGCCGCCATTGCGGTGTTCCCGCAGGTCAGGCAATTGGGTAGCTCCGCCAGCAGATGGTCGGCCGGGTGCGTCACACGGCCTCTCGCGGCGAGGCGGTGCCTGGGCCGGGCAACCGTACGGTTACCACCAGGCCGCCGCCGTGTCGAGGGACGGCCGTTACCGAGCCGCCGTGACCGCGGGCGATGGAGCGCACGATGGACAGGCCGAGGCCGAACCCTCTCCCACCTCCGGTACGCTCGCGGTTGAGCCGCCGGAACGGCTGGAACAGCGACTCGATCTCGTAGTGCGGCACAACAGGCCCCGAGTTGGCCACAGTCAGCACTGCGTCCTCGCCGATGGTCTTCGTGGTCACGGAGACGAGCCCGGAGGGCACGTTGTGCTCGACGGCGTTCTCGATCAGGTTCTGTACCAGCCGTTCGAGCAGGATCGGATCGCCTCTGGTGACCGCGGTGGCCGCGCCGTCGCAGGGCACGCCGCGCTGGTCGCACACGTGGCCGGCGATGTCGGCCAGGTCGACGGGGGTGCGCTCGGTGATGCCGTGCTCGGAGTCGGCCAGCGTGAGCAGGCCGTCGATCAGCCGTTCGTGCCGTTCGTTGACGGTCTGCAACGACGTGCCGAGCTGGATGCAGTCCTGCGAGGCCCCCTGCCTGCTGACCGCGAGCTCCACCAGCGTCCTGTTCATGGCCAGCGGGGTGCGCAATTCGTGAGAGGCGTTGGCGACCAGCCTGCGCTGTCCGTCGAAGGCCGCGTCCAGTTGCTCCACCATCAGGTTGAAGGCGTCGGCCAGGTCGCGTACCTCGTCCTGCGGGCCGTTCATGACGATCCGTTCGTGCAGTCCCCGCCCCGCGCCCCCGGCCAGCCGCCGCGCGGTCTCGGTGACGCGGTGCAGGGGCTGCAGCGCGCGGCCCGCCACCAGCCAGCCGAACCCCACCGAGGCTGCGCCGACCAGCAGCAACCCGATCGCGCCCTGCGATATCAGCGAGGTGGTGGTCGCCGTACGGATCCGTTCGCTCAGCATCTGCCGTCCCTGGTCCATCGGCGGTCCAGACGGCGTGGACGACAGGATGTGCTTGCCACTGACGGCCGACGGCACCTGCTGGGACACCAGCAGGGTCGTCACGCCGAGCAGCACCACTCCGCCCACCAGGAAGAACGCCGCGTACACCAGGGTCAGCCTGGCCCTGATCGTGAGCTTGTTCATGCGATCCGGTACCCGGCTCCGGGAACGGTGTCGATCACGGGGACCTCCAGCTTGCGGCGCAGCTTCAGAATGGTCACCCGCACGACGCCGGTGAACGGGTCGATGTGTTCATCCCAGGCCCGCTCCAGCAGGTCCTCGGCCGACACCACCGCCCCGTCGGCGCGCAGCAACTCGGCGAGAACGGCGAACTCCTTGCGCGACAGCGCGACGTAACGCCCATCGCGGTAAACCTCCCGCCTGGCCAGATCCATCCGGATGCCACGGCGGCTGAGGACCGGAGGCGTGGCGGGCCCGGTGCGCCGCAGCAGCGCCTGCACTCTGGCCGACAACTCGGCCAGCGCAAACGGCTTGGGCAGGTAGTCGTCGGCGCCGAGTTGGAGGCCCGCCACCCGATCCCGTACGGCCGCAGCAGCGGTCAGCATGAGAACGCGGGTTCGTGTGGCCGATTCCACGATCGATCGGCACACGTCGTCGCCATGGACGGCGGGCAGATCACGGTCAAGGATGACCACGTCGTAGTCGTTCACTCCGAGCCGCTCGAGCGCCGAGCCGCCGTCGTTGACCACGTCAACGGCCAGCGCGTCGCGACGCAGCCACTCGGCGATGCCGTCGGCCAGCACCGGTTCGTCCTCGACGATCAGAACACGCACGCTCAGGAGTTCTATCCGGTTGGGTGTATCGCCACCGTTAACGTTCGCGCTAACGCCACGGTAAGCGGCTCTGCGATGAACTCCGGGCCATGAAGACGAAGACACTGATCAGGCTCCTCGCCATGAGCCTCGTCCTTACCGCCTGCGGCGCCCGACCTGAGACCAGGGTCGCCACCGCGAGCGGCGCCACGGCGAGCGCGGCCGCGAGCCCTTCGGCCGCCGGCGACGGCGAGCTGGCCTTCGCGCGGTGCATGCGAGGTGAGGGCGTCGACATCAAGGACCCGACCAACGGCCGCTTCCAGGTCAGCAGCGACATCGCCGAGAAGAAGAAGATGGACGCCGCGATGGCCAAGTGCGGTCACCTCCTGCCCGGCGGTCAGGGAGGCAAGCCGAATCCGCAAGATCTCGACAGCGCGCGCAAGCAGGCCAGGTGCATGCGCGAGAACGGGTACCCCACGTTCCCCGACCCCGACTCCAGCGGAAGGTTCAAGCTGGACGTCGGCGCCCTCGGAGCCGGCCCTGACGACCCGAAGTTCAAGGCCGCCATGGAAAAGTGCCGCGCGGCATGACCGGCCGGCTCGCGGCCGGGTCGCTGATCCTCGCGGCGGTCTGCGCCACCACCGCGGTCATCGTGTTCGGCGGGCGCGGAGACGAACCGGTCGCCCGCGACGCCGTGCCCGCCGCTCTCGCCGAGGTCACCAAGCAGGACCTGGCCGACACCACGACAGCCACGGGGATCGTGGGCTACGGCCGGGAGCGCCCGCTGGCCGCGGCCGCTCCCGGCACGGTCACCGCGCTCGCCGCCATCGGTTCGACGGTCCGGCGCGGTGGCGTGCTGTTCAAGGTCGACCAGGTCCCCACCGTGCTCTTGTACGGCAAGCTGCCGGCCTACCGGACACTGCGGTCCGGCATGCGAGGGGCCGATGTCCGGCAGCTGGAAGAGAACCTGCGCGAACTCGGCTATCGCGGTTTCACCATCGATGACGTATTCAGCGGGGAGAGCGCGCGGGCCGTACGCAAGTGGCAGAAGGACCTCGGCGTCAAACAGACCGGCGTGGTCGAGCTCGGCCGGGCCGTCTTCCAGCCGGACGCCGTCCGCGTCAACGACCAGACGGCAGCGCCTGGGACGCTCGTCCGTCCAGGCGCTCCACTTCTCACTGTCACTGGGACCGCGCACTTGGTCACCGTACGGCTGGACGAGACGGAGTACCGGCTGGCCAAGATCGGCGCTGCGGCGACGGTCAGGACACCGGACGGCGAGCAGGTTCAGGGGAAGGTCGCCACGGCACAGTTCGTGGTCAATTCCGATCAGCGAGGCACGACCACGAAGGTGGAGCTGACCGTGGCGATCGGGGCCGTCGGCTACGACCGGGCGGCGGTCGATGTGACGCTCGTCTCCGAGGTGCGCAAGGACGTTCTCACGGTGCCGGTCGCGGCGCTCCTGGCGCTGTCCGAGGGCGGGTACGGCGTCGAACTCGCGGACGGCCGGGTCCTTCCGGTCCGGACGGGGCTCTTCGCCGGTGGGCGTGTCGAGGTGTCGGGCCAGGGGCTCACCGCCGGCCTGAAGGTGGGGATGCCGACATGATCGCGCGGCTCGAGGGCGTCACCAAGGCCTACCCCGGTGGTGTCATCGCGCTGGATGACGTCTCGCTGGAGGTCGAGAAGGGCGAGCTGCTGGCCATCGTCGGGCCGTCCGGGTCGGGAAAGTCCACCATGTTGCACATCCTCGGCACCTTGGACCGGCCCACCAGCGGCCGGGTGCGCCTCGACGGCCAGGACGTGGGCACGCTGCCGGACCGCGCCCTGTCGGAGTTGCGGGCCACCAGGATCGGGTTCGTGTTCCAGCAGTTCCACCTGACCACAGGCGCGTCGGCGCTGGACAACGTGGCCGACGGACTGCTGTATGCAGGGGTGCCGCTCGGGCGGCGGCGCGCCCGGGCGCTGGAGGCGCTCGACCAGGTGGGGCTCGGCCGTCGCGTACGGCACCGGCCGCACGAGCTGTCCGGCGGTGAGCGGCAGCGCGTGGCCATCGCACGGGCGGCTGTGCGCAGGCCTGTCTTGCTGCTGGCCGACGAGCCGACGGGCAACCTCGACTCGGCGGCGGGCGCGGGCGTTCTGGCGCTGCTACGAGAGCTGAACGCGTCAGGGACCACGATCGTGGTGATCACACACGACTTGGAGATCGCGCACGCCCTGCCCAGGCAGGTGCGCATGCGGGACGGGCGGGTGCTGCCATGACGGCGCTGTCGGCCAGGGACGTGATCAGGGTGGGCGGGGCCGGGCTGCGCACCCGGCCGCTGCGCGCCCTCCTGTCGGCCCTCGGCGTCGCCATAGGGATCGCCGCGATGGTGTCGGTCGTCGGGATCTCCGCTTCCAGCCGAGCCCAGCTGGACAGGACCCTGGCCAGGCTCGGCACCAACCTGCTCACGGTGGCGCCGGGCCAGACCGTGTTCGGCAAGCAGGCACAGCTGCCGCGGGAGGCGGCGGCCATGATCCGCAGAATCCGCCCGGTGACGGGTGCCGCCGCTACCGCGCTGCTGCCCGATGCGCACGTTTACCGCAACGACCGGATTCCTGCGGCCGAGAGCGGCGGCATCGCCGTCGTCGCCACAGAGCTGACCGTCCCCGATCTCGTCGGGGCGGCTGTGGCGCGAGGCACCTGGCTCAACGGCGCGACGGCCCGGTACCCAGCCGTCGTGCTGGGCTCGACAGCGGCTGAACGGCTGGGCGTCACAGAGCTGGGACGGCAGGTGTACCTGAGTGGACACTGGTTCACCGTCATCGGGATGCTGGACGCCGTACCGCTCGCGCCGGAGTTGGACTCCTCCGCGATGATCGGCTGGCCCGCTGCCGCACGGTACCTGTCATTCGATGGGCATCCGACCACGATCTACACCCGCACCGAGGACTCGGCCGTGGAAGCGGTGCGCGCCGTGCTGGCCGCCACCGCCAAACCTCAGGTGCCCGGCGAGGTGAACGTGTCCAGGCCATCCGACGCGCTCGCCGCCCGCCAGGCGACGGACCGGGCCCTGACCGGCCTGCTGCTCGGCCTCGGCGCGGTCGCCCTGGTCGTCGGGGGTGTGGGCGTGGCCAACACCATGGTCATCGCGGTCCTGGAACGCAAGGCCGAGATCGGGCTGCGCCGGTCACTGGGCGCCACGCAGGGGCAGATCCGCGTCCAGTTCCTGGCCGAGGCGCTGCTGCTGTCCGGTCTCGGCGGGATCGGCGGCCTGTTCCTGGGCACCGCGGTGACCGGTGTGTACGCGGCCATCCAGGCCCTGCCGATGGTGATCCCCATCTGGGCACTGGTAGGCGGTCTGGCCGCAACCCTGATGATCGGCGGCCTGGCTGGGCTCTACCCCGCCATCCGTGCCAGCCACCTGGCCCCGACAGAGGCGCTGGCCTCGCCCTGACCAGCCGCCATCACACCACCGGCTCGGCGGCTGGCCGCTGGGCTCGGCGGTGCGGGGAACGCGGTGAGTCCAAGGCCCGGCGGCCACGGTTTCGGCCTACGTCGTGAGGCACCGTTGATCGGTAAGCCGGCGTACGAGGCCGCCGGACCGGCGACATCGTGCTGATCAAGACCCTGCTCTACACCGGCGTCCGCGTCGCCGAACTGGTGAAGATCCGCCTCGATGACGTCGACGAACGATACGGCCAGCCCGGGATGAACCATGGTGCTCCTGCCCGACAGCGGGTACGGCATCGCGCTGATGTCCAACAGCCGCATGCCGCTGGAGGCCGACGTCGAGGCCATCATGGAAGACCTCATCGCCCTGACCCAGGGCACGCCCGGTACGGGCACCCCGCTCCCGCTCGCCTTCATCCCCGACCTGACCGCACTCGCCGCCGCGATCTCGATCGCGACAGGCGGAGCCGTCAAAGCTCGCCGAGCGCGACGTTGGGCGCAGCGCCGCGCCACCGCCGCCTCCTGGAGGACGATGCTCCGGCTGGTCCCCTATCTGCTGCCGTTGCCGGTGCTCGCCTTCCTGCCGCGCATCCTGGAACTGATCACCGGCGGCCGCGGCGTCACCTTTGTCCTGCTGTCTCACATCTGGCCGACCTTCCTCGCCGCGGTCGGCCTGACCGCCGCAACCGGGATCATGGTCACCACCGCCCGCATCCGCGCTCTCCTGCGACAGCAGCGTCGCCAGTCAGCTTCGGCACCACTGCATCCACAGGCGCACACCTCTACGACCGGGACGTGAGCACCGGGACTGGCCTTCGAGGAGGCTGAGTGCAGAAATTAGCGGTAGAGAGTTGATCTTCGTACCGGTTCGATGACGGCCTTCGTTTGGGCAGGTCGCGGGGCCTATGTCCGGGGCCATGCCCTTCGAATTTCTCTCTGATGAGCAGATCGCCCACTATGGCCGCTTCCCCGAGGAGCCCTCGTCTGCGGAGCTGGAGCAGTTCTTCCGGCTGGATCGCAGTGCCTTGGACGCGCTGGCCTCGAAACGGCGTCCGGCCACGAAGCTCGGCTGGGCCGTGCAGTGGGGCACGGTACGCATGCTGGGGGTGTTCCTGACCGACGACCCGCTGGCCGTGCCGCCGGAGGCGGTGACGTTCGTCGCCGAGCAGCTCGCCCTGGATCCGGCGCATTTGGCCGACTACGGGCAGCGGCAGCAGACGGTGTACGAGCACGCCTGGGAGATCCGGGAGTTACTGGACTATCGGGACTTCGGGTCGTGCGAGAGCGAGGTGCGCCAGTACGTGGCGGCGCGGGTGTGGGCCTCGGCAGAGGGGCCTCGGGCGCTGTTCGACCGAGCCCGGGTGCACATGCTCAAGGAGCGCATCCTGCTACCGGGCATGACCGTGCTGGTGCGGTTGATCGGCGAGGTGCGGCGGGCGGAGAACGAGCGGCTGCACGCGCTGCTGTCAGGCCGGTTGCCGGCCGAGATGCGCGCCGCGCAGGCGGGGCTGCTGGCGGTGCCGGACGGCAAGCGCCACTCAGAGCTGGAGCGGTTACGCACGGTACCGACCAAGGCTCGGGCCGGGTGCTGGCCGACGAACTGCGCCGAGTGGCCGAGATCGCCCAGCTCGGCGCCGGAGAAGTGGCCACCGATCCGGTGCCGGCGGTCAAGCTGGGAGCGCTGGCCCGATACGGGCTGGCGGCCAAGGCGCCCACCCTGCGGGATCTGGCAGCCGATCGGCAGGGCGCGACGCTGCTGGCCACGGTGCGGCACCCGGAGACCGCCTCGGTCGATGACACCTTGGACGTGCTCGATCTGCTGATCTCCTCCAACCTGCCGGCCCGCGCGGAGCGGGCGGGCAAGGCCGAGCAGCTGCGTACCTTCCCGCGGTTTACGTAGGGCGGCGCGGACGATGGCCTCGGCGATGGAGGTGCTCATGGCGGTGCCGGAAGCGACCGAGGAACGCCTGGTGTCACTGGTGGAGGTGTGGAAGGCGATCGAGGAGGTGGTGCCGCGCGAGAAGCTGGCCTCGGCGGTGGAGACGGTGGCGGCGTTAGTGCCGGTCAGCGATGACGACACGGCCGCGCAGTGGCGGGCCGAGCTGGTCAAGCGCTACCGCACCGTGCAGGGCTTCATCGATCCGCTGCTGTCCACGATCCGGTTCCGCGCGGTCGAGGCGGGTACCCCGGTGCTGGCTATGGTGCGCGCCGCCGCGGTGATGGCCAAGAGCCGCCGCCGCTACGCGCCCGGTGACATCGCCGCGCATGACGAGCTGATCACCGGGTCGTGGCGGCCGCTGGTGTACCGCAACCCCGATCTTCCCGACGGGCAGGTCGACAAGGCCGCGTTCGTGCTGTGCGCGCTCATGCACCTGCACACCGCGCTGCGCCGGCGCGACGTGTTCGCCGACGGCTCGGAGCGGTGGAGCGATCCGCGAGCCCGGCTACCGGACGGCCAGGCGTGGGATCAGGCGCGGCCACGCCTGCTGACCTCGTTGGAACTCGAGCTGGAGCCAGCCGGGCACCTGGCCGAGCTCGCCAGTGCGCTGGAGGGCGCCTACGTGCGCGTGCTGGACGGGCTCGGCGGCAACACCGCGGTGCAGTTCGTCGGCGGCCGGCTGCAGCTGGAGAAGCTCGGCCCGCTGGCCGAACCACCGCTGATGAAGGAGCTGCGTAACCTGGTCGACGGCATGTTGCCCCGGCTGGACTTCCCCGAGCTGCTGCTGGAGGTGTTCGACCGCACCGGCCTGCCCGCGGACTTCACCCACGTCTCCGGCGTCGATGCGGCGATGGACGACTTCCCGATGAGCTTGGCCGCGCTGATCGTGGCCGAGGCGTGCAATGTCGGGCTGGTTCCGATCGAGAAGCCGAACGTGCCCGCCCTGACGCGGGCCCGGCTGCAGCAGGTCGACCAGGGCTACGTGCGCGCGGAGACGATCGCGGCGGCCAATGCCCGGCTGATCGGCGCCCAGGCCGGTATCGGCATCGTCCGGCATTGGGGCAGCGGGCACATCGCATCGGCCGACGGGCTGCGCTTCGTGGTCCCGGTGCAGAGTCTGCACGCCGGGCACAACCCGATCTATTTCGGCCGGCAGCGCGGCGCGACCTGGCTGAACGTGGTCAATGATCAGGTGATGGGGATCGGTGGGCTGGTGGTGCCGGGCACGCTGCGCGACTCGCTGTCCACCCTGGACGCCATCCACAATCTCGACGGCGGCCCCCGTCCCGAGACGGTGGTCACCGACGCCGCCAGCTACTCCGGCCTGGTGTTCGGCCTGTTCGCGATCTGCGGCTACCAGTTCTCCCCGCGTATCGCCGACCTGGCCGACATGCGGCTGTGGCGGACCAACACCCGCGCCACGTATGGGCCGCTGGAGCACATGTCCCGCCATGTGGTCCGCCTGGATCGGATCCGCGCCCACTGGGGCGACATGCTGCGCGTGGCCGGCTCGCTCACGATGTGCACGGTGCGTGCCTACGACCTGATCCGGATGCTGTCGGCCGACGGCCGCCCCACCGGCTTGGGAGAGGCGTTCGTGCCCTACGGCCGCATCTTCAAAACCCTGCATCTGCTGCAGTTCCTGCATGATGAGGGCTACCGGCGGATGATCGGCACGCAGTTGAACGTGCAGGAGGCCCGGCACCGGCTCGCCCGGAAGATCGCGTTCGGCAACCGCGGGCAGTTGCGCCAGCCTTACCGCGAGGGCATGGAAGACCAGCTCGGCAGCCTTGGCCTGGCGCTGAACGCGGTCATCTGGTGGAACAGCCTGTACCTGGATGCTGCCGTGCAGCGGCTGCGTGCCCAAGGTTTCCCGGTAACCGACGAGATGTGCGCCCGGCTGTCACCGATCCAGTACGAGCACATCAACTTCCTGGGCCGCTACGCCTTCACCCGCGCTGACGTCGGCTCCGGGCTGCGCCCCTTCCACGACCTGCCCGTGCCGGCCGGGTGAGCTCGCCGCCGCATGCGGGGCGGTCAGCAGTAGAGCTTCAGGTAGTTCGGGTGAACCGCACCGACTTTCTTGGAGGCCCTGAAGCCAGCATGATCGTGCTGGCGGAAGGGAGAATCACACGCGATGCCAGCCCCCAGGAAGTACCCGCAGGAAGTACGTGAGCGCGCGGTGCGGATGGTGTTCGAGGTCCGCGAGCAGACCGGCAACGCGCCAGGCGCCATCGCCCGGGTCGCCCAGCAGCTCGGCGTCCACCGCGAAGCGTTGCGCAGCTGGGTCCGGCAGGCCGAGGTCGACGGAGGACAGCGGCCGGGCACCTCGACAGCCGATGCGCAGAGGATCGCCGAGCTCGAACGGGAGATCCGTGAACTGCGCCGGGCCAATGAGATCCTGAAGTCGGCGGCCGCTTTTTTCGCCCGGGAACTCGACCCCCGACCGCCCAGATAGTCGCCTTCATCGACGCCCACCGCGACGAATTCGGTGTCGAACCGATCTGCCAGGTGCTCGATCTCGCGCCGGCGACGTACTACGCGGCCCGCAACCGGCCGCCCTCGGCCCGGCAGCGACGCGACGAGCAGCTGTCGGCCGAGATCATCCGGCTGTGGAACGACAACTTCGAGGTGTACGGGGTGCGCAAGATGTGGAAGGCGCTCAACCGCCAGGGCGTGGCCGTGGCCCGCTGCACGGTCGCCCGGTTGATGCGCAGGTTAGGGCTGTCCGGCGCGGTCCGGGGCGATCACAAGCGCCGCACCACCATCGCTGAGCCGCTGTGTCCGCGGCCGGCCGACCTGGTCGAGCGGGACTTCGCCGCGCCGGCGCCGAACCGGCTGTGGGTGGCCGACCTGACCTACATCCACACCTGGGCCGGGTTCGTCTACGCCGCGTTCGTCATCGACGTCTACTCGCGGATGATCGTCGGCTGGCGGCTGACCGACCACCTGCGTACCGACCTGCCACTGGACGCGCTGGAGATGGCCCTGTGGCGCCGCGGCGGCCAGACCGACACGCTGAACGGGCTGGTGCACCACTCCGACCGCGGCTGCCAATATCTATCCATCCGCTACACCGACCGGCTCGCCGACGCCGGCGCGGTCAGCTCGGTCGGCTCGCGCGGGGACAGCTACGACAACGCCCTGGCCGAGAGCACCATCGGACTGTACAAGACCGAACTGATCCACCGCCGCGGCCCGTGGAAGGGCCTGGACGACGTCGAACTCGCCACCATGGAATGGGTCGACTGGTACAACAACCGCCGACTCCACAGCGCCTGCCAGGACCTTCCACCCGCCGAATACGAAGCCCTCTACCGCGCAGAGATCAACTCAGCTACTCTCACCCCAGCCACATAACCCGGTCTCCAACAAACCCGGCGCGGTTCAGGGTACGGCCGGAGTACGCCAGAAACACACCGCGTGCTTGCGGCGTCCGGGTTCAGCGCTCGCGCCGACGGGCTGCGGGGTCGTGTTCGGCGGTGATGCGGGCGGAGGTCTCCTCGCCGAGGCGTACGTAGCGGCCGAGGCTCGCCAGGTGCTGATGACGGGACTTGGCCTGCAGTTCGGGCGCGGTTCGGCCTGCTTCGGCTAGATGTTGCAAGGCGCTGTGCCGGAGCTGGTGCAGCGTCCAGCCCTCGCCGTGCGGGTCGAGTTCGGCGGAGGCCGTCTTGAACAGGTACTCCGCGCGCGGGTAGGACAGTCGGCCGCGGCCGGTGATCGGGCAGATGTCGGCGGCCGCGGGCGCGCGGCGGCCGGAGGCGGGGGCGCGCCGGTCGGCCAGAAAGACGGGGCCGGCCTGGCGGCCTTGGAGCAGGCGGGGCAGCAGCCGGGCGGTGGCGGTGGCCCAGTGCACGTACTCAAGGGTGCCGCCCAGACCAGGTCCGGCGCATTCTCGTTGGGCCGCTCGCCGGGGCCGGTCGGAGCGATGTCGAGGTGGTCGGGCAGAGTGCGGGCACCGGCAGCGCCCAGGACGCGGCGTATGGTCTTGGGGCGACCTGGTGCTCGGGTGCCAGGGCCCTGACGGTAGGCCTCCACGATGGTGGCGGCCTTGTCCTGGTCGATGGCGATGGATCGGCATACGGTTTGCGCAGGTAACGGTCGCGTCCCGATTGGATCGGCTGGCCCCGGGTGTCCAACAGGTGGGGCCGGAATACGAGCGAAACATGCCACCGCCTTGTTCAGCGCGGTTCGCCTTGATTGGGCCGCGCCGAAGCTCTGGACCGGACAGAAGCGAGGCGCTGTCCGGTTACGAAGGAGCGGGGAACCGACACCCCGAAAAGTAGGAGTTTCTGCCGAGGGCTTTGCACTCGCTGGAGGGGCCGACGCTCTAAACCGGTATGAGCGTGGATGAGGGAAATAACCGCCCCAGCCAGCCGGTCGGAGACATGGTGGTGCTGTTCAACGCGGTAGCGGCCGGGATCGGCGGCCTGTATGTGAGTACCCGTTCAATTGCGGTGACCGGGCTGGCCGTCGGCCTGGTCATCGTGCTCTGCCTTGTGGTACCGCGATTTCGTCGGTGATGACTCTTCGCCGGTACTGGTAGCCGGGATGGCGCTGATCGTAGCGGGTGGTGACGAGGCCAGGTGATCACGAATGAGGATTCTGATCCTCCGGAGTATGAGAGCTTCGAAACGTTCTTCAAGCAGCAGTTCTCGCGCGTCATGGCGCTGTTATTGAGCCATAACTACAGCTGGGAGGAAGCACTCGAGGCCACGGTTGAGGCGATGGCTCGTGCCGGGGTGGGCTGGGAGGCCATTCGGTCTCCCTACGCCTGGGTGTGCAAGGTGGCCTTGAGGCAGGCGGCGAAGGCGGCTAAACATGACCGGCGGGGCCTGACGCTGGCAATCGAGGGCGGATGGGCGGGGTCTTCCCATGAGGATGAGGCCAGCACCTCGGTCATCGAGGAAAAGTCGGAAGTCGTGGCGCTGCTGGCGTGCCTGCCGGACAGGCAGCGGGCTGTCATGGCCTGTTACTACGACGGGCTTAATCCCGATGAGATCGCCGGAATTCTCGGCATGAAGCGAGGCACGGTGAATTCGAACCTGCGCCATGCACGGCGCAAACTGAAAGCTGTGCTCCGGGATAGGGAGGAGGGCAGGTGAGGAACGACCACGAGCGTGACATGGATGCCCGGCTTCGGAAGAGCCAGCGTGAGCTGGCGGCGGAGCTGTCGCAGGAACTGGATCTGGACGCGATCCTGGCGAGCGTCCAGGCCCGCTCCGCCGAGATCCGCGCCGCCTTGAACGTCCCGGCCAAGGCAGCGATCTGGATATCGTTGGGTCCCGCAACGATCTCGATCGGCCGCTACTTTCGCCAGAACGCTGAGGAGACCCTCGACGATCTCACGATCTGCAAGGATCTGGGGTTGCCGCCCAGCACCATCTACCCAGTGATCCGTCAGTTCGTCGAAGCGGGCTGGGTGGAAGAGCGATGGGAGAGCGGTGTCCCAGAGGGCCAGCCGCGCCGCAAGCTCTACCGTCTGACCGCTGAAGGTCCTCGGGGCATCGGCGAGATGACCGCCTACCTCGAACAGCAGAAAGCCGGTGCGTTTCTCACTGGTGGCCTGCTCCACCGCTCCCTCACAGAAGGGACCTGACCGTGCTGCTCCTTTCCATGATGTTCGGGTTCCTCCTGGTGGGCGGCGTGTTGAGCGCCGGGATGTGGGCGGTCGGGGCGTTCAGCAACAACTACACGCAGTCGGTGAACGGCAAGAAGGGTTTCTTGCTCACCTCCAGCGCGGCACTCGTCCTGGGGGCACTCACGTTCCTGTGGGATTACGTCACCCCTGAAGGTTCGGAACTTCCCACCTTCGTCAGTGTCCCGCTCGCCGTGGCATGGCTTGCCTATCTACTGTTCGGCTTGCTCACCGCCCGGTACGGTTTCGTGCGGCGAGTAATCCGCCTGACAGTCCGGCTGTCGGCGCGTTGGCTTCCGCCGGCCGAACGAGCCGACTTCATCGAGACCACACTCACCGTGTTCTACGGCATCCGATCGCTATATCGCAGCCGGTTGATGACCAGCACACTGGTCCGTAGCCCGCTGATGGGACTGCGACGCCGACAGGCACAAGCCCGCCTGCTCCAAAGGCTCGAGGAACTGACCCCCTGACGCGGGAGGGACTGTAAAAACAACGGTGTAACTCCTGATCACGGAGGACACCCCTGATGAGTACTGTGATCCAGGCATCGACGGAGATCGACCTGGAGGACGGCGCCGTGGCGCGCAAGCAGCCGAAGGACGTCAAGGCCAAAGAGTCGGATCGAGAGCTGGTGGCCCGGCTGGTCGACCAGGCCCGTGCCGAGGGCGTGGAGCTGGTCGGTGAGAACGGGCTGCTGGGCAGGCTGACCAAGCTGGTGCTGGAGTCTGCTCTAGAAGGTGAGATCACCGACCATCTCGGCCACGACAAGCACGAACGCTCTGGCAACGAGACCGGTAACACCCGCAACGGCAGCCGATCCAAGACCGTCATCACCGACGTCGGGCCCGTGGAGATCACCGTGCCGCGGGACCGGGACGGTAGTTTCGAGCCGAAGATCGTACGCAAGCGGCAGCGGCGCCTGTCCGGGGTCGATGAGATGGTCATCTCGCTGGCCGCCAAGGGCTTGACCACCGGGGAGATCTCCGCCCACCTGGCCGAGGTCTACGGCGCCGAGGTGTCCAAGCAGACCATCTCCACCATCACCGACAAGGTGCTGGACGGGATGGCCGAATGGCAGAACCGGCCGCTCGACCCCGTCTACCCGGTGATCTTCATCGACGCCATCCACGTGAAGCTGCGCGACGGCCAGGTCGCCAACCGGCCCATCTACGTGGCCATGGCCGTCACCGTGGACGGTGAGCGCGACATCCTCGGATTGTGGGCCGGCGACGGCGGCGAAGGGGCCAAGTTCTGGCTGCATGTGCTGACCGAGATCAAGAACCGCGGCGTCGGCGATGCGCTGATGGTGGTCTGCGACGGCCTCAAGGGCCTGCCGCAGGCCATCGAACAGGTCTGGCCGCAGGCCGTCGTGCAGACGTGCGTCGTTCATTTGCTGCGCGCCTCGTTCCGGTATGCCGCTCGCCAGCACTGGGATGCCATCGCCAAGGCGCTCAAGCCGGTCTACACCGCGCCGACCGAGGCCGCCGCGCTGGAGCGTTTCCTGGAGTTCGCCGAGACGTGGGGCGGCAGGTATCCGGCGATCGTGAAGCTGTGGGAGGACGCCTGGGCCGAGTTCGTCCCCTTCCTCAACTTCGACACCGAGATCCGCCGGGTGATCTGCTCGACCAACGCCATCGAGTCGGTCAACGCCCGCATCCGGCGGGCGGTCAAGGCCCGCGGCCACTTCCCCAACGAGCAAGCCGCGCTCAAGTGCGTCTACATGGCCATCATGAGCCTGGACCCGACCGGCAAGGGCCGCAAACGCTGGATCACCCGCTGGAAGGCCGCTCTGAACGCCTTCGCCATCACCTTCGAAGGCCGCTTGACCTCGACCACCCGATAATCACTCAAGATCGAGATACACCGTTATCTAGACAGTCCCACGCGGGACGCGAGCCGTGACCTACACAGCATCTTGTCAGCCATGGACTGCCCGGCAGGGCGGTGGATGCCGGCGCAGATGCCGGTCAGGATGTGCAGGTTGATGCCGCGCGGCGCGAGCTCGTCCTCCAGGAAGACCAGCAGCTCCTTGACGCTGCGCGCGACGCGGTCGGGCTTGGTGATGACCAGCGTGTCCCCGGCCTTCCTCCCAGCGATGACGGCCTGGAGCTTGGGGCAGTCCTTGCGACGGGTGGAGATGATCTCCTCCACAATGTCGCGGCACGAATGCGCGAGGTGGTCTGCATGTTGCGGGCGTGGAGACCACTTCGCGCGGCTGACAAGGCTGTCGGCAGCGCGACCATGAATGAGGAAGCTCAGCATCCCCTGGTGTCTGAAAGGCGGCACCGTGAGCAAGCCGGGTCTCGACGACGGGGATCGCGGAGAGCCCAACGACCTTGCTACGGGAGAGGCGTCCGAGCACGCGACGGATGCTCTCGTAGAACAGGCGGAGCTGGGCTCGTGCTCCGGTGCGTGGTACCGGCGGTCGAAGATGGCGATGAGCCAGTCACCGTACAGGGTGTCCTCACGCCGGGCCCGGGCACCTGCCCCGAAATTGTCGGGGGGAACGGGTAGGGCCGCGCCAAGCACTCAGGCCCGATGCCTGATCCATCTCCTGACTCCCAATGGTGGTCTTCCGCGGGGGGCGTCCGCGATGCTCGCTCTTGCCCCGCTTGTCGGGGGCGATACGAGCGCGGCGACGGAGCTCGGTGACGGACGAGATCCGACACGCGTGCCATCGGTCGATGGGGCGTGGCCGCGAGCTGGAAGCCTCCGAGAGCCAACGGAGGTCGCTCCAGCTCCGCTCGGGTCGGCTCACCGGAGAAGCGCCCGTAGGCCGCTGCTTGATCATCGGACAGGAACTCAACCGTCACATACCGTCATCGATAAGGATCAAGGCGTCGCTACCGCTAATTCCTGAGGAGTTCCTCCTCGACCCCCAACACGGCCAGGGGCACGCGGCCATCGCGCGCCCAGGCGATCAGGACGTTCTTCCTGTTCCTGGAACTCCCGGCCAGCCGGGCCGCCCGGGCGGGAATCTTCACCCCGGGCAACTCACTGTCTTGCGGTGTAATGATAATTACACCGCAAGCATAGCGGGAAAGATCGTCAGCGGCTGAAACCGTAGACGAACTGCGAGTTGCCGGAGTTGTACGGCTCGGGCAGCACCCACCTCTGGTCGGCGCCCTGGTGGCAGTCCCACAACACCAGCGACGTGCCGTTGGCGGTGCTGCCGTTGTTGGCCAGACCCGCGCACTTGCCGGACTTGGAGTTGCGGATCAGGTAGTGGTGGTTGCCGTCGAAGGTGGGGGTGAGGACCCACCGCTGGTCGTTGTGGCCGTGGCAGTCCCACAACACCAGGGAGGTGCCGTTGGCGGTGCTGCCGTTGTTGGCCAGGCCCACACACTTGTTGGTGCCGGCGAAGCTGCGGATGGAGACGTCGGAGCGGCCGAACCAGGACTGGTCGACGCCGCCGTGGCAGTCCCACAACACCAGCTTGGTGCCGTTGGCGGTGCTGCCGTTGTTGGCCAGGCCGATGCACTTGGCGCTGAAGGAGGCGGCGGACCGGATGGCGGTCGGCGTGTCGGCCTGCGCGGCCGACGACAGGCCGAAGGCCAGCGCGAGCGCGAAGGGAAGGGCCAGGAATGAGCGGCGCACGATTTCCTCCTGATTGTGTGAACGTGTCACCCCAATGGCGTTCCACTCCGTTCCTCCAGATGGAACAGCTATCTGAGTAGGTTCTGGAGGTATGTCACTCCAGGTTGGGGGCGCGGGCGTCCTGCCTGGAGGCACTCCGGCCTCGGGGAACATCGGCACAGCGGTTATCGGTGAGAACGATCATGGTCAGGACGCGAGTGCGCTGACCCGGTTCTCGTTCTCGCGGCGGGTCTTGCGCTGAGCCGGGGCCGCAGGGGCACCTTGGCCGCCGTCGAGCGGCTGGCGGCGGGCGAGGAGTGCGAGGTGGGCCGACAGCATGAGCTGAACGCCGCCCGGCCTGCGGTTCTTCTGCCGGTGACACCAATTGGTGTCACCGGTCAGCGGCTCAGGCCGGGCCCGCGGTCGACGCCCTGGCTCGGTGGCGGCCGATGGGGCTGCGGGCGCACACGCTCGCTCTGCCGCCCCAGCGCCGGACGATCCGGGCCGTCGCCGCGGGCAGCAGCCGTATCGCGCTGGCGCTGAGCGTTCTCGGCGCGAGCGGCATGTTCGATCTCGCGCCGGTCAGGCGGCAGGTAGGCGCGACGCCGGCGTTCGTCATGCGCAGCGGCCAGTTCGGCCTGGCCCGCCTGGTGCACCTGGCGGCCGCGGCCGACGCGATGGGCGGCGGCGTCGACGTCACGTGCCCGTGCCCCGCGCCGGGCCGATTCCCAGTCACGTTCGAGATCGTGGTGCCGGCGCCGAACCAGCGGCCAGGCGGTGACCGGCGGGGCCATGGCGGCGGTCTGCTCGGCGGCTGCCTCCAACACCGGGCTCTGCCGCAGCACCACGGCCAGGCGCTCACGCGCGGCGGCCAGGTCCTCGCGCAACCGGGGCAGCGCGGCCTCCAGCTCGCGGCGCCGAGCCCGATGCGAGGGACGCAGGCGGCCCAGCCCGTCCAGCTCGCGCTGCAGGCGGCTCTCGCGCTGGACCAGCCGGCGGATCTGCTCGCGGCCGCCGGCCACCTCCTGGCGGGCCTGCTGCAGCCGGCGGGCGGCCTGCTCGGCGGCCTCGACCTGGCGCGCCTGCTCGGCCAGGTGGGCTCGTTTCTGCTGCAACGCCTGCTCGGCAGGACCGCCGCCATCACGGGCGTAGTGGCGCATGTCCTGCTCGGCGGCCTGCACGGTGGCGGCCGCCGCAGTGACGCGCTCGCTCAGCGTGTGCTGGCAGGCGGCCAGCTGGCCGTCGGTGAGCAGGCCGACCCCGTACGGGCTCCGGGTCAGCGCCAGCAGAACGCTGGCCCGGCGGACGGCCGCCGTTGCCTCACGCTCGGCGTCGACCAACTCCTGTCGGGCCCGACGCAGGCCTTCGCCATCTCGCACTTGTCCTGCGTGCTGACCGGCGATCGGCTCGGGTTCGGTGGTGACCAGACGGTTGGCGCGGTCGCCGCGCAGGGTGGCGGCGTAGGCGGCGACGACGCGCTGCAACTCGACCTCATGCCCCTCCGGCTCGCCCAGGCGGGCCCGGTCGGCATCGCTCTCCAGCAGCTCACGCGGCAGATACAGGTAGGCGGCATCGCGATCGCGGCTCATGGCCGCATACAGGCTGTGCGGGTCCAGCCCATACCCGTAGACCAGGGCCCGATCCACAGTGGCGCCCTGCGTGGCGGCCACCGTCATGGCGGTGCCGTACCCGAGCCCGCCGGCCGCAATGAACCCCCGGTCGAGCCACTGCCGTTCCAGGCGCGGCCCATCAGCACGCGGAGCACGCCATTCGACCAGCACGCGGAGCACGCCGTCGATGGCCACCACGCGGCCGCGGTAGCCGTTGAGCACGTCGGCACCTGGCCACCCCGGGCCCGGTAGTCGTTCTTGTGGACCCGCACATGATCGGCCAGCCGTTCCACAGCGTTTGCGTCTCCGGCATCGGCACACGCCCACAGCTCGCCCACCTGGCCCTGCTCGGCCAGCAGCCTTGCCACCAGCTCGGCCAGCATCTCAGCTGCGTCCATGTCCCCGGCAGTCGGGGGCGGCGGCTGCCGGGACTTGACCGTCACGCGGGCAGGCTTTTGATCATGACTTTCGCGCGGTTCGGGAAGGCGCTGCTGATCGCCTATTCTGAGGCGGCCCAGGCTGTCGACCCCACCGCTGCTCTGCTCGGGCCCGGCGGGGGCTATGGCAATGTGATGATCCGGCCCGCAGACTCTCCGCTCGCATGCTGGCTGGTCGAGCAGCGGATCGCCGTGGTTACCGAGGCGGGAGCGGTGGCGTTGCCCTATGCGGGCAGCTACACGCACACGCTGGCGCTCACTCACTCGTTGATCGTCCGCGTGCGCGATGTGGCCACCACGATCACACCGGGGGAGAAGCCACCTCTGGCGCACTGGGAGGCGCTGAAGGACCTGCGGGAACGGTGCTCGCTGCCCGAGATCATCAACAGCACCGACGCGCTGCCGGATCAGCTCATGGTCTGGATCGGCGTCTGTTTCGGCTCGAAGTGGAACGGGTGATGAACGAGCACGATCAGCTCGCCGGCGACGCGATGACCACGGAATCGGTGCCGGCGACCGAGCACTGGGCCCGGCGGCGAGCCAGAGAGCGACCGGCCGATCATGAGAGGTCTGCCAGTCAGAGGTTCGCTGACCGGGCCATGGGCGCGATGGCGACGGGTCCCGCCGGTCATGACCTCCGCGCGTCGCGGCCACCGTCCCTGAGCTCTTCGGCGCGGCTGGGGAAATCGTCGGTCCTGTCATCGCCGGAGTTCGGCTGCCATCCGGCGCTCCACGGGGATGAACCGGCATCGGGCGTGACCGGCAGCATCGCGTCTCGGGCGTCGATCGCCTGCTCAGGCAGGGGACGGACGCGGGCCGCCGCGGCGCAGGCGGTCAACGTCAGGATGACCAGTGCCGCCGTCGCGCCGCCTGGTCCCTGGTCGAACAACCCGCCCACCGCGATGCCACCGGCGAACGCGACCAGGCCCGACAGGAACGTCTGCACGCCCAGGTACGCCCCGAAACGCGTCGGCGGGGCGAGCCGGGCGATCGTCTGGAACACCGCCGGCTGTAGGAGTCCGTCGGCGAGCCCGTGCAGCACGGCCACCAGCACCAGGCCTGGCAGCCCGGTGCCCGCGCCGGTTGCCAGCAGCAGATGGCCGCCTGCGGTGAGCAGCAGTCCCGCGCGCAGCACGTGCGGTCGGTCGGCGCGGCCGGGTACCGCGCACCACGGCTGGACCGCGGCCGAGACCATGGCGAGCACGCAGGAGAACACGGTGACCGCCGCCGCGTCCGCGCCGCCGAGCGGTACGACCACCGACGACTGGTCGGTCAGCAGCATGGCGGGTGCCGACACGGCCGCGAACCCGATGAAGACCCGGTCCCGCAGTACCGTTCGCACCCCGGAGACGACCCCGTGCGGCACCCGTACGCGCGGGACGTGCCGCAGGAGTGAGAACAGGAACGCCGCCACGCCCCACAGCGCTGTCGCCGTCAGCGCCACCAGCCAGTAGCCGACGTTCAGCAGCGCCAGCCCGAGCACCGGGCCGGCCACCGCCGCGACCTGCAACGTCATCGCGTACGCCGCGTATCCGCGCGCCCTTCGCCGTTCGGCGAGCCCGGCCAGCAGCGACTGCGCCGCCGGATGGAACAGCGCCCCGCCCGTGCCCAGCAGCACCATGGCGACGATCAGCCAGGGCAGGCTGGACACAATGCCCAGCAGGGCGAACCCGGCCGCGCGCAGCAGGCACGCCAGAATGCCCATCCGTACCGGGCCGAGTACGTCCACCAGCACGCCGACCGGCAAGGAGAGCGCGTGCTGCACGAGATTGCGCAGCGCCAGCACCAGGCCGATCCCTCCGGCGGCCAGTCCGAGGTCGGCTCGCAGGTGCAGGACGACGTGCGCCATGGCCGCGAAGTAGCCCAGCGAGATGGCCGCCTGAACGGTGACGACCACGGTGACCGTGCGACGGTCACCGTGGTCTGCGGGGGAGACGATCACGCCGCGGGCAGGACGTTCAGCCGGTACAGCAGTTGACGGGCGAGCGTGGCGCGCTTGGCGGCGTCGGCGTCCTTGGCGATGTCCATGTTCAGGGCGAAGGTGTACAGGCGTCCGCCGCGCTCGACCCAGCCCGTCCACCAGCCGGTGCCGGGGTTGGGGGCGTTCTGCCAGCCTGACTTGGCGTACAGGGTGTACCCGTTCTTCTTCTCCATCAGGATCAGGTCCTGGACGGTACGCTGGTTCGCGCGGGAGGCGGGCAGGCGCAGGGCTGCCAGCCGTTCCATGAACCGAGTCTGCTCCACCGCCGAGATCTTCAGCGGGCCGTCCAGCCAGAACCGGTCGACCACGGGCCCGGTCTGCTGGTTGCCGTAGCCAAGCCGGTGCAGCCACTGACGTTCGCGCGTGAGGCCGATGCGGCGGGCGATCACCTGGAACGCCGCCGCGTTGGAGATGCGTACGGCCTCCCGCATGGTCATGTCCTTCTCCCACTCGGGATACGGCTGCGGCGTGCCGTCCCAGGGGATCACCTCGTCGGGGCTCTTGACCACGCCCGTCTCCAACGCGACGAGCGCGTGCGGGACCTTGAAACTGGACGCGGGCACCATCGGCGTCTCCGCGCGCCGCCGGTCCACCACGGTCGTCGTCTTGGACGACACGTCCAGCAGCGCGAACGTGCCCCGCACCCCGGCCGTGTCGAACACCGTACGCAGGTCGTCGCGCACGGTCGTTCCCGGCCGCACCTCGGCAGTCACAGTGGCGGCGCCGGCCGAGGCGGTGGCCGCGTACGAGGGAGTGCCGAGGAGGGGGAGTGAGGTGAAAACGATGACGCCCAGCCCGGAACGGAGGGCCTGGGGGATTGCCTTCTTCATGCGCAGAGGAGATCACGGGACATCTGAACTGTCCAATATCGATATCACTGGACGGCCGATATTCGAATTCGTATACCCGCTGGCAGAGAAGCCGCCGACGGCGACGATCATGGATCGCTCACCGCTGCCGTTCGGCGTCTCCCCCTGACAGCCCTTGTTGTCTCAGGGCGTGGTCGTGGCGGAGGTCTCCCAGGGCGGTCAGGATTCAGACCGAGGGGTGGGCGGGGTGGTGGTGGGGGACGGGACGGGGAGCGACCTGTTCGGGCCGGGACTCGAAGCCGCCGTCGGCTTGCTGGTGGGCCAGCAGGTAGCCGATCGCCCGGCGGGCCGGTCCAGCATGGCGGCGGCCAGGCCCTCATCGCTCTGATGCGGCGCGAGCCACTGGCATGCGCACGTGGGCGCGGAACGGCTGTTCCGCGCCCACCGTCGATCCATCTGTTTCAGCAGCCGATCGGCGCATCCACCGTGACGGAGGCAGGGCCGTAGAAGCTGGGCCCGCCGGGACCCACGGGCCCCTGGGACAGCTTGACCTCGGCGCGAATCGTCGATCCGCAAGGGGCGGTCGCGGTGGTGCCCTCAACGGTCACGGTGTTGTTCCAGATGCTCACCGACTGCCGCCGGGAGCCGAGGAACAGGCCACCGACGACTTGGCCGGACACCTCCACCTCTGCGCGCTGTGGGGTGATGACTCCGCCGGGGCCAGGCTCCGCGATGCCGGGCGCGCCGACTGTGCCGTAGAACCGCGCCTGAGTGCCCGTGAGATCCACGCAGGCCTTAGTGGAGAGACCCGAGATCAGGACGCTGTCACTGCAGGTGGTCGTAGTCGTGGCGGCGGATGCCGGGCTGCTCAGCGCGAGCGCCCCCGCGGCCGCCGCCCCTACGGCGAGTACCGCGGCTCCACGCTTGACGATCTGCTTCAACGATTTCCCCTTTGATGATCGGGCGTGCGGCCTCGCGCCACACACGAGCAGTAGCATGTCACACATGACATGATGTAATAGTGAGCGCCAGGAGAACTGCCTGAGAACCCGTGGGAAAAGGCTTGAGCGTTTAAATCGGGCGCCCAAAACCGCAAAATCGGAAAATGGAATGGGGCTCGAACGCGAAGGCGCAACCCCGGCCGCCGGGGCGGCGGGCGGATGGCCGGTGCGGTTGGCGCTGCTGACGTAAAGGACCGGGTGGCCGGCCAAGACGGGCAGCTGCTGATCGCCTATTTTGAGGCGGCCCAGGCTGTCGGCGGCCGTCACCCAGTCTCTGCTTGACAGGCAGGTCACTCCCATGGCCTTTGGGGCGGTGTGTCCGGTGCAGGCCACGGCGCCGTCGACGTGTTGCAGCCACCAGGACGCTCCGGCGCCGAGCGTCCAGGTGATCGCGAAGGCGAGCAGGACGGCGGCAAAGATGAGTGCGACCGAGCGATGCTTCATGACCGTCAGAGGTTCATGGGGGTTCCTCCTACCTTGACGGCTATCAGGAGACGACGCCCAGGGTTTCGGGCGTTTTCCCAGGCTGCCGTTTGCAGTTCGGAGGCGGGTTTCGTCCTGCATGAACTGGCTGTTTAGCCGGCGAGGGCGCCGGCCGACCGGGGCGGCATTTCGGTGTGCGCACGGCGGGTGCGGCACTGGCAGGGGCCAATGATCAAGTGATCTGTGTTCCTGCCTGATCGCTAGGGCGCCGCCCTGTACGGCCGGGGCACGATCCGGCTGTGGGACGTGGCCACGCGCCGCCCTGCCGGCGTGCTCCGCCCGCATGAGCACGCCCTCATGGAGAAGGTGGTGTTCAGCCCGGACGGGCGGACGCTGGCCGGCGGCGGCTCTCGGGGCAAGGACGCCAGGATCTGGTTCTGGGATCTGAGAGGCCGGTCGCGGACCGGTCACCCGCTCAGTCCGCCTGGGCGCGCCGTGCACGCGGTGGCGTACAGCCCCGACGGACGCCTGCTGCTGGCCGGCGGGGTCCAGGGCGACGGCGATACCTCCTCGGGCGCGGTGTGGAGCTGGGACGCCGCCTCCCACGATCGCATCGGCGACCCGCTGCTCAGGACCGGTCCGGTGTCGCTGGCGGACATGACGCTGAGCCCGGACGGCCACGTCCTGGCCGCGAGCGGCGCCACTCGCGGCACGGTGAACCTTTGGAACGCGGCGACCGGCGAACAACTCGGCACCCTGACCGCCGATTCGCCGGACGCGCAGACCTCGCTCGCCTTCGCCCCTGACGGCCGCACCTTGGCCGTCGGCGCGGGCAGCGAGCAGGACGGCATGATCGGCCAGAACATCGGCGGCACCGTCCGCCTGTGGGACATCGGCCTCCAGCGCAGGATCAGGACGTACCCGGGTTTCGGTGCCGTGGTCTCGCCGGCGTTCGGGGCGGACGGCCGTACCCTGGCGGTGACCAGGGATTCCACCGTCGACGGCGAGATCACGGTATGGGACACGGCCCGCCGCCGCAGGATCGGCGAGCGACTGGCCGGCATCCCGGGCTGGCCGCGTTCCCTGGCGGTGAGCCCGGACGGCCGGCTCTTCGCCACCGGCTCCGCGAACGTCAACCGCTGGAACGCCGACACCCGGCTGAGCTCGGGCGTCGACGCCACCGTCGAGGACGGCGGCACCGTGCGGGTGTGGCGCGCGAACCCTTGGAAGGAGGAGGCGACCTTCACCGACCCGAGGGGCGCGGTGAACGCGGTCGCCTTCAGCCCCGACGGCACCCTGCTGGCGGCCGGCAGCGGCGGCGAGTCCGCCTCCCGGGGCACTTTACGCGTCTGGGACCTGGGCTCCCGTAAGGAGATCCTGTCCTTCAACGAGCCGACCGGCCCGGTCAAGGCGGTCGCGTTCAGCCCGGACTGCAGGCTCATGGCCGGCGGCAGCGGCAACGTGTCCGACAGCGGCGGCACAGTACGCGTCTGGGACGTGCGCTCCGGCAAGAGCCTGGCGTCCTTCTCCAACCCGTCCGGCTCGGTCACCTCGCTCGCCTGCAGCCCCGACGGCCGTACGCTGGCCACCGGCAGCCGCGGCGACGGCGCCACCGGCTCCGTACGGCTGTGGGACGTCGCCACGGGAAAACAGGTGGGCACGCCCTTGGCCGACGGCATCGCCCCGGTCACCTCGGTCGCGTTCAGCCCCGATGGCGACCTCCTGGCCGCCGGCAGCGCAAACACCGGCTCCGTACGGCAATGGCACGTGGCCACCCGCCAGCAGATCGCCTACCTCCCGTTCGCGGACGGCTGGGTGTCCTCGGTCGCGTTCAGCCCGGCCGGGGACATGCTCGCCGCCGGCGGCGACACGGTACGCCTCTGGCGGACGGCCGCGCCGCAGGATCCGGTCGCCGCCGTGTGCGCGCTTCCCGGCCCCTCGCTGGCGCGGGCCGAATGGCAGCAGTACGTCCCAGAGGCGGAGTTCCGCCCGGTCTGCCCCTGCCCCCCGGCGGGCCGGGCGGCTTGGCGACAAGATGACCGGCCGCGGGCGGAGGCTTGGCCATGCGTGCCGACCAGCCGGGAGCTGTGTCAGCCGGCAGGGAAGGTAGGGCAGCAAGCCTGATCGCTCCCGTCGACAAACCCGCGGCCTTGGCCAGGTCGGCCTGCCGCATGCCCCGCCCTGTCATGGCCCCCCGCAGCCGGGCGGTGAGCTCGGCGCGAGCGCCAGATGGCCCTATCTGCTTGCCCACGCCCACCGAGCCCCTCTCGGCCTCGCGGTTCATCGTGGTTCAGATCACTCCCTTGAACACTGTCCGAGCGTGCATCTGAAGGTGAAGTACCGCCGGATCCTCCGGCCGAGGCGACCGACAGCGAAGGAGCGTTCGTCATGCTCGACCCTGCCCACCTCCACCTGTTCGCCCTCCTCGCGGCTCCGGCCGTAGTGGGTGTGCTGGCGCGGCTGCTGCGCCGGCCTCGCGGCGGCATGACGGACATCGCTCGCGTCCTGCTCGATCTCGTCAGCCTGCGCATGGTGCTGCGCGATGCCGGCCCCGACCAGAGAGCGACGCTGCTCAACGCGCACCGCGCCTGGCGTGCTACCGCCGCCGTTCACCCAGAGGCAACCATGCGCCCTGCCCGGCAAAGGACCTCGAGGCGGCGTTGATTCCGCCAGAAGGGGGCAGCCCACATAAGCCCAAAGCCCACATTGGGATGATCTTGAAGCGGAGATCGGCAAACGTTCACGCTGGTTGAGATCGAATGCTGCCACGGATAATGCCCTATTATCTGGGGCATCGTTGATCGCGACCTACGGCGACGGTTCCGGGCCGCTATGCGAAGCGGCCCTGTCATCTGTGGCAAGGGGGAAGCGGTGGCCACCGTCGCGCGGCTGCCCATCGGGAAGGCGCTCACCGTCCGCGGCGCCGCGGACGCCTTCCCCGACGCGCTCGGCAACCCGAACACGGTGCGGAACTACACGATCGGGGTCGGCAAGACCGCCGAACGGGTCGGCGAGGGCCGGCCGCTCGGGCAGGTCGCGGACGACGAGATCGGCGAGGCCCTCGAAGCGCTGTGGGGCTCGACGGCGGTGAACACCTGGAGCGCCCGCCGAGCGGCGGTGCTGTCCTGGCTCGCCTGGTGTGCCGAGCGTGGCTTCGACGGCCCGGAGGTGCCGGCCTGGGCCAAGCGCTTGACCCCGCCGGACTCCGAGACGCCGGCGCGCTCGAAGATGGCGATCGACCGACTGATCGCCCGCCGCGAGGTGCACCTGCGGGAGAAGCGCTTTTACCGGATGCTGTACGAGACCGTGGCGCGGGCGGAGGAGATCCTGCCGCTGAATATCGAGGACCTGGACTTCGCCGGCCGCCGCGCGCTGGTGAAGGCCAAAGGCGCGCAGTCCAAGGCCCGCCGGCGCGGCCAGGCCCGCGAGGATTTCGTGCTGAAGCCGGTGTACTGGGACGCCGGCACCGGCCTGCTCGCACCCGGCGACACACGCCGAGGCGGCGGCACGTAACCGAGCCGGCCGACCCGTCGATCCTGATCATCTCGACCGTCCCGAAACCACCGAGCCCTGGAGTTGACATGGCTGACATGATCGTGACCGACCCCGTCACCCGCGACGTTCTCGCGACCTTTGAAGGCGTGCGATCCCGGCTGTTCCGGCGCTTGGAGGGCTTGACCGACGCCGAGTATCACTGGGAGCCGGTCGGCGACTGCATCGGCATCCGCCCCGGCGACGACGGCCTCTTCCGCGTCGCCACGCTCTTTCCGGAATCGAGTCCGGACGCGCCGGACCCCGTCACGACGATCGCCTGGCGCATCTGGCACATCGGCAACCTCTGCCTGCGAGGCTACGTGATCTACTGCTTCGAGGACGTCCCCGAGCTCGGCGACCGCCACGAGTGGCCGGGCACCGCGAAGGATGGCGTCCAGGCGCTCGCCGAGGACTGGGAGCACTTCATCTCCCGTATCGCAGCCCTCGGCGACGAGCGCCTGTTGGCGCCGATAGGCATGGGCCCCGGTGGTTGGGCCGATGAGACGTATCTGAAGCTCGCGCTGCACGCTCTGAAAGAGGTCACACATCACGGCGGCGAGATCGGCTTGCTGCGCGACCTGTACCTGCGCGAAGGCGTCTGATTTCGGCGGTGGGCGACCTTGTCCGGGCCCCGGCGCTGACCGTTCAGGGGGATTTCCACGTGGCAGGGCCGGCCGAGGGAGGGCTTGTCTGCGGTGGGTGAAATCACGTTCTTGCAAGATCTTCGTGCAGGGGTGAGCAGGAGTCAGGAAAGCTTTTCAGCTGGCCCGGCCCAAGGTCACGGTGCGGGTTCCGGGTGTGAAGTCGCCGAAGGACTGTTGCCAGGACTCACCGGGCCAGTAGTACGTCACAAGGCCCTCGGCGGGCCGGTAGTGGGCGGTGTAGAGCGTTACCGTCCCCTGCTCGTCGACGGATCGGTACAGCGGCGGCTTGAGCATCGCCGCCACGTCCGCGCCCGCGGCGCGGACGGCTCGCAGCCGCTCCTGCGTCCGCATGGCCCGCTCCTGCTCGTCGGTCACCGGCAGGTGCTGGTGATTGGAGGCGCAGGCGTCCGGTGCCACCGTCGGCGGCATGTCCGGTCCCACGAACACCGTCATCGCCTTCTTCGGATCGACAAGGGTGAGGTTCTGGGGGACGGCGACCGGCAGGGACCGCAGCCTGTCGACCGCCTCATCGACGGTGTCGCACGTCTCCAGCAGGTAGCGCACGAGGATGAGAATGGCGAAGCCACGTCCGTAGACAGAACGTCCGCCCCAGGTGAGCGAGATCGCGAGACCGGCGTCGTTCATCCCGTCCAGCAAGCCCCACAGCATGTCCTGCATCCCGATGACGGGGCGCAGGAAGCAGGAGGAGACGATGGTCCCCTCGCACTGATCGGGCCGCAGGTCATAGTTGCGCAGCAGAGTGCCGTTCTGGCCGATCTGGGTGCAGGAGTGGGAGAACGGCCGCAGTGCCGCGTGGGTGAGGAAGACTTCCGCCTCGGGCCGGTCGAGTTGGCCGGCCAGGCGGTCCAGAACCGGGACCAGTTCCGGCAGGTGCGCACGGAACAGCGCCCCAACACGATCCGCGCCCTCCGGAGTCCGGCCCTCCGCGGTCAGCAGGCCCTTCATGTCCTGCCACAGGGCCCGGACGTGGGCGGCCCACCGCTCGTCGCCGCCGTCGCCGACCTCGATCGCCTGGAAGGTCTTGTGCTGTTGCCGCATGGCTGCCACTTTCCCTGTGAGAAGCGGACGAGGTGAGGGCAACCTAGCTAATTGTGCGGGTAATTCACCAGGTGGCCATCGGCGACGGCCAGGCGCTGGATCTGATGGAGCCGCTGAACGCGAGCGTGGCCGATTCCAAGTAGGCGAACATGTCCCGCGTTGGAGAAGCCGGGAGGTACGGAGTGTTCGAGATCGGACATCATGGGCGGGTGCTGCGCTATGTACTGTTGCGCGACGCTCTTCGGAACCTCAGTCTTGGGCCCTCGGCGGGATGTCGTGCGGTGAATCATCTGGGCCTCACGGGATCGGATCCGCTGCAAGGATGACGGCCGTGCGCCGCTACGAGACGAGTATGTACGACAGCAACCGCTGGGACGGCTTCGAACTCCGCCCCGGCGACATCATCATCAGCACCCCGCCAAAGTGCGGGACGACGTGGACGCAGATGATCTGCGCCCTGCTCATACTGCAGGAACCGGAGCTCCCGCTCCCGTTGGACACACTCTCGCCGTGGATCGACATGGTGACTCGCGCCCGCACAGACGTGTTCGCGGACCTGGAAGCCCAGACGCACCGCCGGTTCATCAAGACCCACACGCCGCTCGACGGGATACCCAGCGATCCGACGGTCACGTACATCTGCGTCGGTCGCGACCCGCGCGACGTGGGGCTGTCGATCGACCGCCATATCGACAACACCGACATCGGCGCGTTCCTCGGCCAACGCGAACGGGCGGCCGCGATCGACGGTATCGAGCTCGGACCATTGCGGCCACCGCGGCCGCGCCCCGACGGCGAGCGGGACCGCTTCTGGCAGTGGGTCGACGACGAGACGCCATCGACGCAGGTCGGGTCGTCACTGCGGCGCACTGTAGAGCACCTGCAGACGTTCCGGGACGCCGGCGACGATCTCGACATCGTGTACTTGCACTACGACGACCTCAAGGCCGACCTGGAGGGGCAGATGCGGCAGATGGCTGCGCGCCTCGGCATCGACGTCGATGAGCACCGATGGCCCCGCCTGGTCCAGGCGGCGACGTTCGAGTCGATGCGTAGCAGGGCCGACACGACCGTCCCCGCCGGCGGTCCGGAGCACTGGATCGATCCCGCCGCGTTCTTCAGTCGCGGTACGAGCGGCCAGTGGCGCGACCTTCTCGACGACGCCGACCTCGCCCGGTATGCCGCGCGCGTGCGGGCGCTCGCGTCCGACGATCTCATCGAGTGGGTGCATCGCGAGGCGATCGACTGAGATCCCCGTCCCGCGGCATCCCCGCACTACCCAAAGCTGATCGTCAGCGCCGCCCGCCGCCCATAACCGCCGATCCGCGCTCGGGACCAACATCAGGGGTCTGCGCCTCTACCAACGCCGGATTCGGCGATCGGGGGCAGCGTGGCAGCGCGTCGGCTAGCGAATCTGGTCACCCTGTGTGATGGTCGTAGCGCCTTCCTCCTTGCCGCCAGCGGCCGGATCCGGATCGCCGCCGACACTGCGCCGCCGCCCCGCCCCTCCTCGGTGCGAATGACCTCGGGCCGGTGAGTGCGGTCAGCTCTCACGAACAACGGACCCGACTCCAGGCCCAAGATCGCGGTCGAAACTGGCAAGCAAACGCGGTCCGTTGTGGCGAACATAATCAGTGCGTCTTCAAGAGGCACGGAATCGCCAACAGCAGGCGCGCGGCCTCCATGGTTACACCGGCGCCGCCGCATCCGCTTCTCCACCTGGAGCAGCTCCGCCACCCGCACAAACCGAGATTGCCGAGCAGTTCGACCGCGCGCGGGACCAACCGACATATGAGGCATCGCCGAGGCTTAGTCACATCACGGCTGGTTCCGCGAGGCTCGTGCGTCTCCACCAGCGCGGGCGGCGGCGCTCTGGTCCATCGCCGCGAGCTCGTGGGGCGCCAGGTCGCGGGAGCGGACCGTTGCCACACGTGGCGTCGTGCCGTCGTCGACGAGAACGAGGGCCATACCGGCCACGTCAGCCTGCCCTCTCAGGATCGTGATCTGCTCATCCGTCAGGTTGGTCGCGTTCGTGACGAGCCTGACGCCTTCAGGCGAAGCATCTGCGCCGCCACTGTGCTGCAAGAGGGCCCGAAGCGTTCGATGAAGGCGAACCGGGCCCGCCCCGACAAGCCGTTGCGGTCGGCCGGGTCATGTGCGAACTCCAGCGCCCGCCACTGCGAGGCCGGGCGCGGATCGAAGTCACCACGCGCTCCACGCTGCTGGTGCTCGTGCTCCGCTGCCTGGTCCAAGCTGTAGATCACGGCCAGGGTGCCTTGGTGCCGGTCGTTGAGTTCGGTCCAGGCGGCCAGCGCTTTGGCCGCGGCCGTGGGCCGGGATGAGGGGTTCGTGCCGGTCATCGCGTGCCTCCGATGACGCCTGCCGTGAGGTGGGTGAGGTCATGCAGGACGGTGCCGGCGGGGTCGCCGAACAGCGGGCCGGGGGTGGCCAGCATCGCGTCTATGGCGGCGGTGCGGGTCCCGGCGTGGGCCACGGCCCGGCCGTCGGGGGTGAATGCCTGCCAGCGCGTGCCGGCGCGGCCGATGGTGGTCCGGCGGACCCTGCCCAGGACGGCCTGGTCGCCGTAGTCGTCGACCACGACCTGGTAGCCGCCGTCATGACGAGGCGGGTTGAGTGCGGCCGCGGCCGGCTGTGCCTGGGTGAAGGGACAGATCGGCCGCTCATTCTCCGAGCGCGCCTTGGCGCGGCGGACAGCGCGGGCGGCCGCGGGCAGCGCGGGCAGCGGCGCCGGCGCGTACAGCGCCGCGAACAGCGCCATGATGGTCTGCACCTTGCTGGTGCCGGCCGGCCCCTCGATCGGGCCCCGATGGGTGCAGGCGACATAGCGGCCGGCCCGGTTCTTCTGCAGCCAGCCGACGCAGCGGCCCCGCACGATGACGTCCTCCCGACCGAGGACGCGGCCTCGCAGCAGCGACCAGGACGCCAGCGAGTCTGGATTCAGCTCCAGCAGCCGGCCCAGGTGGTCGCGCACGCCCTCGGTGCTCACCGTTGTGCGCAGCCCGTCGGCGAGGGCCTGCGCCAGGTCGCCCTCGACCAGGTGGGTAGCCCCCGCGTCGCCGTGGACGCGCCAGGTCGCGCCGTCGTGGTCGGCCCACCCGGCCCGCTGCCCGTCCACGATGATCAGATGCGTGTCACGGTGCAGCCGCTCCAACGTCACCGCCGCGCCAGGCCGTTCACCTGCCAGCAGGACACGCAACAGCTCGCCAGGCCCGCCCCGACCTGCCGCCTGGCCGGTGCCGGCGGTGGCGGCGGGGGACTGGCCTTCACGTTCAGGCATGCGGGGGAGACGGTCGGCCAAGCGATCGGCCACAGCTGTGGGGGTCGGCACCCTGGGGGGTGTATGCCGGTCGTTGGCCAGCGCCTCCAGCACCGGCCAGGCCGCCCGAGACGCCTCGCTCAGGTTCCGTCGCCGCGCTAGTCCGCCAGATCGGCCAGGAGGCCGGACAGCGTCTTCACGCCGCCCTCTTCCTCGTCAGAGGTGAACTTCTCCGGCTCGGCGAGATCGGCGGGGGTAGCCATAACCCGGGCTGCCCCGGCGGCCCCCGGGGCGGCATCTGCGTTCGGTGTCTCGAGTGCGGGTGCCTGCTTGGCTTCGGTCAGGGTCTTGTGGACGACGCCGACGGAGACGTTGACTGCGGCGGCGATGGTGGGGATGGATTCACCGCGTTCGCGGCGGGCCAAGATGGCAGCGCGCTTGTCGGCGTCGACCACGGGCCGGCGGCCACCGACCCGACCGCGGCGGCGCGCCGCCTGCAGGCCGTCCTTGGTGTTGCGGGCATGGTTGCGGCGTCGATCCTGTGCCAGGGCCGGAGCCAGGAGCAGGGAGCGCTCGGTGTGCTCGCCGGCGGCGACGCCCTCCACCACCTTGACGCCGACGCCGCGCTGGAACAACTCGCTGGCCCTGTACGGCCTGGACTGAGCCGCGCGGTGTAGAGGAGTTGCGTGCAATGGAGTCCCTCACCGTCCAAGAGCACGTTCCGCAGCGGGAGGAGCGCTCCGGGCACGCGAGGCTGGACGAGCTCACCGGAGTCAGGGGTTCGGACGGTCTCAGGGGCGCAGGGCGTACACGTTGCCGCCGCCGCCGGTGTAAAGGAGACCGTTGGCGTGGATGAGGGCGTTCCCGACGATGGCGCCCTCATCCGGCGCGTCGCCGGTGTTCATGTGCCATCTGCGCGCGCCGGTGGCACCGTCCAGAGCGTGGACGATGCCACCGGCCGTTGAGACGTACACGACGCCGTCGTGTACGGCGGGGCCCACGACGATGACGCCGCCCACCGGCGTGTACCACCGTTCCGCGCCGGTGGCGGCGTCAAGGGCGCTGACGATGCCGACGGAGGTGACCACGTAGAGGCGGCCCTGGCCGACCGTCAGGCCGAGGTCCGGGTCGGCGTCACCGATCGGGGCGGTCCATCGTTTCCTGCCGGTACGGGCGTCCAGCGCGTGCACTTCGTGGTCGGCGGTACTGACGTAGACGGCGGCGCCGGAAGGCAGCAGGGCGGAGACAAGAGCTCCGCCGAAGCGGGCGCTCCAGCGTTGCGCGCCGGTGGCGGCGTCCAGGGCGCGGATCCGGCCGTCGGCGCCCGCGACGTAGACCACCTTCCCGGCCGAGGCCACCTGGATGTCGGCCCGGTCGTCGGCTCCCGGCCGCACGCTCCACCGCAGGTGTCCGGTGAAGACGTCCAGCGCGTACACGGTGGCCGAGCCGGTCACGTAGACGATGTCGCCGGAGCGTTCGAAACGGGACCGGTCGCAGCTGTCCGCGGTGCGGAACCGCCACAGTCGCCGGCTGGTGGCGGCGTCCAGGGCGACGGTCTCGTCTCCGGCACAGACGATGATGCGCCCCCGCGTCGCCCGGAAGTGATTCCCCAGCTCCTGCGACTGGTACCGCCACCGCGGGCGGCCGGTGCGGGTGTCCAGGGCGTACAGAGCGAATGGGTCCTGGGCGTACACCAGATCTCCGGCGAACCGCAGCGGCCCGGACACGTGGTCGCTGATCGCCCGGCTCCACCGAGGGTGGCCCGAGAAGGCGTCCACGGCGTAGACCCGGCCGCCGCCGGCGGCGTAGACGGTGTCGCCGCGTACCGTCGGCGCGCCCTGCAGACGGCCGTCGGCGGGGAAGCTCCAGCGCAGTTGCGGGAGGGGAGCGGAGACGGGGCGGGCAAGCCGGTAGCGGGCCAGCAATTCGTCCCTGACCAGCGAGGCCAGCAGCCGCAGGGCCGAACGTGATGTGGAGGTGAGGCGGATGATGACCGGGCCGGCGCTGACGAGCGCCTCGGGCGCGTCGTTGCTCCCGATGGCGGTGGGGTAGAGGTAGTCGAGCAGGTACGGATCATGCGTGGTCACGTCGTAGGCCCAGTGCTCCTTGAGGCCGGCTGTCTCGATCGCGTAGATCCGCCGCGCCTTGGCGCTGGAGGAGGAGACCCACACCACGTCCAAGGAGATGACGGGGGCGTCGTCGGTGGGCGGGATCCAGTCGCACGAGGGGGGATGCGGCAGGCGCGTGCCAAAAAGGCGCGGCTTGGCGGGGCTCGGGGTGTAGCCGTCGGCGATGGGGCGCAGGTCGGCGGCGTTCAGCAGGCCGCACGCGTCCGGCCAGGCCTCCGGCGGGACACCGTCGAAGAGCTCGCGCCCCGTCGGGATTCCCCGGACCAGGGTGTAGGCGGCGACGCGACCCGCGGCCTCTACGAAGGCCGTGCCGGGCGCGGTTCCCACGAGCCGGGCGAAGGGCATGTCGAGTGGCAGTGAGTGCAGGCGTCCCGTGCGCAGGTCGAGGGAGGTGAGGAACACGGGCAGCGGTCGCGTGGACCGCCCGTAGCTGAGCTCGGGGTCCCCGTCGTCGTCCGTCATCGTCCGAGCGTCATCCAGACGTAGCGGCTCGCTCCACCGACCGCTCCCCGCGGAGCCGACGGCACGCGGCGCCTCGCGCGGGGTGGGCAGCCGGCGCCCGTCCGGCGCGTAGAACGTGCCGTCGACCTCGGCGTATCCGTCCCGGCTGACGGTGACGGCGAGGTCTGCGCCGCGCCCCCCTTCAGGAACCGGAAAGTCCCTGATGGGCGACGGCATCGTACTGCTCCACCTGACCCGCAGCGTGGACGGAACCACGGACGACAGCCGCACCCGGTTGCCCCCGCAGTGGTCGAGCAGCAGCAGCGACCGTGCTCCGGCGGCGGCGGTCAGGTCGCAGTTCCGCTGGTGAACCGTCCTGGCCGCGACGGCGCCCGAGCGAGGGTCCAGGGACAGCAGGGTCAGGGGCTCGGAACGTCGTTCGGCGATCACGACGCCGCGGTCCGTCACCATGATCCGCGGCCCGAAGTAGTGTCGGGGACTGTCGTCGGACTCCTGGTCGAAGGCAAGGTCACGCCGCCACAAGGTCGCGCCTGTGGCCGCGTCGAAGGCCTGCAGTCCCTTCTCGCCGTCGAACAACTCACCGGTGAGCACGACGACGGTGCCGGAAGTCACCCACACCCCGGCGATCTCGGCGCCGGACAGACGCTGGGTGCGCACGAGCCTGCCGGTGCGGGCGTCGTGGACGCGTACCGCGTTCTCGCCGTCCACGATGGCCAGCACGTCCGTGGAGGCGCCGCTGACCGGAACGTCGAAGTCCCAGTACGGGTCCGCGGGTTGATCGGTGGGGGCGGGCACCGACCACGCCATCCGCCACTGGACGGGGACCGGCCTGCCGCCTGCGGCGTCCGCGGCCACGCCGAGCAGGAGCGCCGTCATCGTCAGGAGGGCGGCGGCGGCCCGCGCGATCAACACTTTCCCGGTGCCGTACAGGCCGGCCCGGAGGGCTCCGGCACCCAGAAGTCGCCTCCCGACTGCTGATAGACGGTGCGGTAGGTGTCGGCACGGCCCGTCAGCCGGAACGGCGTACCGCCCGGCCCGTTGATCACGATTTCTTCGGAGCGGTCACCGGCCAGCACCGTGGCCACCAGGTCGAACTCGTAGTACGCCTTCACGCCGGCGATCGACAGGACGAGCGTGACCATCTCATCGCGCTTCAGGTCGATCTGCTTCTTCGAGAAATACGCCGTGCCCGGGTCCTTCTTCAGAGCGAAACGCACTGGCCGCCGGTCGAGGTCGGCGACGAGTTCCACCGTGCCGGGCTGCCCGGCGGTGCCCGGCACCAGGAGGGCGCCGTCGGAGGGGGCAGCGCGGGTGAGCACCCGCGGTTTGACGTCGATGATGCGCAGGCTGCTGCGGTTGGCCTTCAGCACCACGGTGGCCGTCATGTCCTCGATCGTGGCGACGTGATGGCGGGCCAGCATGGCGGCCCTTTCGCTGCTGTTCGTCGCCTTGCCCCGCAGGATCGCCCGGTCGCGGGGCTCGGTCACCGGCTCCCTGAGCGCGAGCGCGCGCTCGTCGAACTGGACCTCCACGTGCCCGACCGACAACGGGGGCTTGCCGCCGATCTCCTGGACGGCGTCGGACCCGCTCGCGGTGTACCAGGCGGTGAACACCACGCCGATCGCCGCGATGAGCACGGCGCTGGTGACTCCGGCCACCCATGTGCGCGCGGCCTTCCATCCCCCGGGCCCGGGCTTCGGCCCTGGCTCCGGCTCCGGCGGTTCGATGCCCCTGTCCCGGCTTCTGACCTTCCTGCCCCTACGCGCTCTGGCCATGACCATCTTCCGATGACTGTCAAGCGGGTGGACTTGACCGTGCATCTACGAGTATGCCGCCCGTGTCCACCGTTCACCGGCAAAGGCGACAATTCTTAGCCAGGCGCCGGCTGGCCGTGGTGACCGTACGGGGGAGAGCAGTGCCGGTACGGCCTCAAGCTGTTCGCCCTTCTTGACCCGGATCTGCGGGCCGGGGGCGCGGCCGTTGAAGGTCAGCGCGTCGATGCGGCCGGAGGCCAGCTTCACCTTGCCGTGCACGACGGTCAGGGTGACCGCCCATCGGGGGTCCCGTCCTTGGGACCGTCGCCCACAGGCCACGGCGTCGGCCCAGCGCGTACGTCAGCGATCGCCCAGTATTTCCGTGTGGAGAGCCTGCGCCGCCTCGGCGTGCTCCTTCCCCGCCACCGGGTCGGCGTCGCCGAGGAGCTCACCGAGGACGACATGAGCGTGCGCGGCACCGAGGCGATGGCCGGTCATCAGATGATCGTCCAGGGCGCGGAGCGCGTAGTCGCGGGCCTGCTTCCCGAGTTCCTGCGAGGCCATGCAGCGGGCCAGCAGGAGGTTCGCCTGCCCCTGGAGCACACGGAACCGGTTGTGCCGGGCCAGCGTCAGCGCCTCCTGGGCGAGCGCCGTCGCCTCGGTGAGGTGATCGCCGGCGTGATGCGCGGCAGCCAGTCCCATGGAGCTCTCGCAGGTCAGGTAGGGAGCTCCGATGCCATCGGCGATGTTCAGCGCCTCCTGGTGGAGGGCGACGGCCAGCATGGGATCGCCGTTGTGCGTGGCCAGCGTGGCCAGGCCGTTCAGGGCAGCTCGGCGAACCGGTGGGCGTCGACGTCCGACGGTTCGACGGCCAAGGCGTATCCCTGCTGCGCCCGCCCGGTGATCGTTTCCGGCCCCAAGGCCCGGCGCAGTTGCGAGACGTACTGATAGACGTTGTGGAGGGCCGAAGACGGGGCCGCCTCGCCCCACAGCGCCTCCACCAGGGTGCCCGCCTGGACCGCTCGCCCCGGACTGCACAACAGCACCGCCAGCAGAAGCCGCTGCTTGGGCGGACCCAGCCGAACGGCCTCGTCGTCGGCGTGCGCCGAGACAGGTCCCAGCACCCCGAACCTCATCGCGACCCCCGGGTACGGACTCGGCAGCCATGATGCCAGCACCACCATACGCCATCAAGAGAATCTATACGCCCGTCTGTAGGGCGAATATGGGTTTCCTCTACAGGCCCCCGCGAACCTGGAACAGAACCGCCGGCCCGGCGACAGACAACCCCCAAAAAAGGGAACGCAGCCAGCGCGTCCAGAGGAAACAGCTGATGAGCGGAAATGCTGCCGGAACGTCATGTCGAGAAGAATTCTCACGATTCCCGGCAACGCATTTCCGGTCGAAGTCGCAGCGCTTCCGGGCGCCTCCGGCATCGCCGTCCGGCGATATCCGCCGCAACAACCTCCCACCGGAAGGACATGCCTCGATGAACGTTTCAGGGACCGCTCTCAGGACGGCCGTGCTGTCAGCGGCCATGGTCGTGCTCACCTCCGCCGCCGGCCTCGGCGCCGCCCAGGCCGCGACCGCCGCGCCGCCCTCCGCGTGCCCGGCCGTGACCAACCCGAAGGATGCCACCAACACCGTGACCAGGAAGCAGCGCACCATGCCGAACGGCCAGACCCTGGAGCTGCGCTCCGGCAACGTCAACGGCAAGCAGTACGCATGGGCGCGCATCCTGAACTCCAACGACGGCGACGCCATCTGGGTCGACTGCTCGATCGACAGCGGCACCAACTGGCGGCAGTGCGACCTGCGTACGATCAGCGGCGGCAGGAACTACGGCGACGGCCTGCTGACCAGCTCCAGCTTCACGGTCTGCATGCGCGCCGGAGGCCGGCCGAAGGGGGCCACCAGCTCCTACCTGACCGACTGGTGGTGCTAGCTGGATACCCGTCAGTAAGCGAGCTCTTCGCGCAAGAACGTCAGAGCTTGTTCGCAATGTGCGACGACGGTGCCGCGCTGGCCGGACTGAATCCAGGCGACAACCGCCACGCGGATCGTCCCGGTGACGGCGTGGGTGATGACACGCGCGCGGAGCTCGGCCTCGGGTGTCCGAGGCGCTCCGGCCAGCAGGGCTTCGACAACCTGCTCCTGGTCGCGCCACACCAACTGGTGGATGCGAGCTTGAAGTGCCGGTGTGGCGTCGAGCAGGTGATATGCGCCGCGCGCGCGTTCGGGGCGGCGGGCGGCCAGTGCAGTGATCATCGATCGCGCCACGAGGTCCACGTCTGTTTCGTGAGGGCGGCGCTCGGCGAGCGCCGCCCTCATCGCGGTCTCCACCTCAGGATCGACCACGAGAACGTCTTCTTTGGCGGGAAAGTAGCGGTAGAAGGTCCGCGGCGACACGTCGGCCGCCGCCGCGATCTCCTCCACCGGTACGGCGTCGTACCCCTTCTCCTCGAACAGCTGCAGGGCCGCGTCGATGATCGCGTTCTGAGTACGCCTCTTTCGGCGCTCTCGCAGGTTGGACTCGGCATCACGGGCTGTCACGGTCGAGACCGTAGCACGGTCTGACAGATCTGCCAAATGACAGGGTTGCCATAGTGGCATATCTGTCACTAGTGTCCGCATGCGGCGATCGCCGGCACACGACCAAGCGGAAGGAAGACGGCCATGAGCCTCGAAGACGTCATCAATCACTACTGGGAGGCGTACAACGGCCACGATGTGGATGCTCACCGTCCCGCCGGCGTTGGCCGACGGGCCTGATGCCGGCCCAACGCGTGGCCGACCGTACAGGTTGGATATGGCCGCGTTCTTCTCCTTCAGCCGGGAAGGTCTGATCACGCGGGTGCGCTCATATTGGGACACCGGGGCGTTCGCCGAGCAGATCGGCATCGACGTCGCCGTCATTCGCTCCATGCAGTCTCGGGCTCGAACGCTTGCGTGAGGAGGCGAAGGCCAAGTCACCGGAGCGAACCTAGACGCCGCTCTGGCGTGAGCGGTCGGCGCCGTCGTCGCCGGCCTGTCCGGTTGTTGCGTCGGCTTGGTCGTGGGCCTCTTGGTCTATGTGCTGCAGCGGGTATCGGCTAGAGGCGTGTCGCGGTGCGGACGAGGTCGGCGACGGCTTTGGATCTGCTGTGCGGCGGCCAGGCGATGACGGTCGTGACGGCCGGCGCGTCCGGCACGGGCACGATGGTGTGGTCGTCGCGTAGCTGGTCCCGGAGCGACTCGGGTACGACGGCGCAGGCCAGTCCGAGCGCGATCAGTTGGAACAGTTGGGTATGGTCGCGCACCTGCGGGCCGGGGCCGTCCGGATAGCTGCCATCCCGTCCAGGCCAGCGCGGCAGGGGCAGGTTCGTCTGGGCGTTGACCTCGGCCAACATCACATGCGCCCGGTTGGCGAGGGGATGCCCCTTGGGCAGGACCACGACCTGCTGTTCGGTGTGCAGATCCTCGGTGTCGAGCCCGGCTGTCGTGTCGTAAGGCCGGTGGAGCAGAGCAACGTCGGCACGTCCGGTGCGCAGCAGACTTTCCGGCTCGCCCGGCCCGCACAGCATCACCTCGACGGCCACGGCGCCCGGTTCGGCGGCGTAGGCGTGCAGAAGCTTCGACAACAGTTCCCTGGACGCTCCTGCCTTGGTAGCCAGCACCACACCGGGCTGGTCAGCCGCGGCGCGGCGGGTGCGGCGCTCGGCGGCTTCGACCGCGTCGAGCGCGAGCCGGGCCTCCCGCAGCAGCACCGATCCGGCCTCGGTCAAGGCGACGGAGCGGGCGGTGCGGTGCAGCAGAACGACTCCGAGCCGGCGTTCCAGCTGCTGGATCGCCCGCGACAGTGGTGGTTGCGCCATCGCGAGCCGTTGTGCCGCCCGCCCGAAGTGCAACTCCTCGGCTACGGCGACGAAGTATCGCAACTCCCGCGTCTCCACCGGCTCATCGTATCCAGCGCTGACCACGACCAATACCCGTGCGGTATCGCCGCTCACCTGACCGGTCTTGGACGCCCGACCCGAGTCGGCAACATGATCGACGGCATGAGTGAACGGACGATCGCGCTGGTGACCGGCGCGAACAAGGGAATCGGATACGAGATCGCCGCCGGTCTGGGCGCCCTTGGCTGGCGAATCGGTGTGGGCGCGAGGGATCAACAACGCCGTGACACCGCGGTCGAGAAGCTGCGCGCGGCCGGGACCGATGCGTTCGGCGTGCCGCTCGACGTCACCGACGACGACAGTGTCGCCGCCGCGGCCGAGCTGATCGCTGGCCATGCCGGGGGGCTCGACGTCCTGGTCAACAATGCCGCGATCACCGGCGGTATGCCACAGACACCGACCACGGTCGAGCCCGCGACCGTACGAGCCGTCGTGGAGACCAACGTGATCGGCGTCATCCGGGTCACCAACGCGATGCTGCCGATGCTGCGCGACTCGGCATCCCCGCGGATCGTCAACATGTCCAGCAGCGTCGGCTCGTTCGCCCTGCAAACCACGCCGGGCATCGACATGGGCCCGGTTCCCGTCGCCTACTTGGCCTCGAAGACCTTCCTCAACGCCCTCACCATCCAATACGTCAAGGAACTGCGCGACACCAACATCCTGATCAACTCCGGCTGCCCCGGCTTCACCGCCACCGACCTCAACGGCTTCCAAGGCGTCCGCACACCACAACAGGGCGCGGCCATCGCGATCCACCTCGCAACCCTGCCCGACGACGGGCCGACCGGCGAATTCTTCGACGACGCCGGAACGGTGCCGTGGTGACGGCCACGCCGGCACGAATCGTTCCCGTTCTCGACGTCAGCAGCGCATCGCGGGCCACAGGAGAAGCAAGGCAATGACAAAGGCAGTCAGATACGACGAGTTCGGGGGAATCGACGTGTTGCGGGTCGACGAGGTCGCCCGGCCGGTGCCCGAGAGCGGGCAGGTCCTCGTGCGGGTCAAGGCCGCGGGCGTCAACCCCGGTGATCGTCGCCGAGGTCGGCGCCGGAGTCGACCGACTCGTGGTCGGTGACGAGGTGATCGGGTTCTCCGAGCGGCGGGCAGCACAGGCCGAGCTGGTCCTGGTCGACGCCGACAACCTCACACCCAAGCCGGACGGCGTCTCATGGGAGGTGGCGGGCGGCCTGTACGTCGCCGGAGTGACTGCTTGGAGGGCGGTGCATTCCGTACAACTCGACATCGGGGAGACCGTCGTCATCTCCGCGGCAGCCGGAGGAGTCGGCTCGTTCGCCGTTCAGCTCGCCCGCCGCGCCGGAGCCACGGTCATCGGCCTGGCGAGCGAGCACAACCATGAGTGGCTGCAGAGCCACGGCGTGATCCCGGTCCAATACGGTGACGGCGTCACGGACCGGATCAAGGCTGCCGCGCCGGGCGGCATCGATGCCTTCATCGACACCTACGGCGGCGGGTACGTCGAGATGGCCCTGTCCCTCGGCGTCGCGGTCGAGCGGATCGACACCATCGCCGATTTCGCGGCAGCCGCGAGGTACGGAGTCAGGACCGAACCAGGAACCAACGCCAGGCCGGGCGCCGAGGTACTTGCCGAACTGGCCGCCCTGATCGCCGACGGACACCTCGAAGTCCCGATCGCCAACGTCTACCCGCTGACGCAGGTCCGCCAGGCCTACACCGAACTCGAACGGCGACACACTCACGGCAAGATCGTGCTCAGACCCTGACCGGCACTCAGGGAGCGCAGACCAGCTCGGCGCCTACACCTTCGTCAGGCCCGACGTCGCGCCGGATCCGCGACCTGCTCGACCTGAATGCCGCCGAGGACGACGAGATCTGACCAGCTGGCGGAACAGAGTGTGGCAACGGGGGAGCCACGAAGGAGACACCGGACTCGGCCGCAGCGACCTACGAGGGACTGCTGCGCCTGACGCGCCGGATCCACCAAGGGCTGGTGCGGTACCACGGGATATCCCGGCGGCAACTCCAGGAGGAGCGGAAGACCGTCGAAGCCGCGACCTAGGTCGCGCTGAGGACCCGCCCGACTGCTCGCCGGGCTGTCCTGCATCCGCGAGGGCTGCGCACCGTCCGGGAAGTCGACCGGCTCGGCCGCAACCTCCTGGCAGGGCTGAACGTCCTCAACGACCTGTTCCAGCAAGGCGTCGGCGTCAAGGTCCTCGCAGCCGCCCCCGACTTCCTAGAGGTGAGCTGGATCAAGACCGGGCCTTGGGGCGCGTTGCGTCAGTGCCCGTACTGCTTGGGGTCCGGGTGTTCGATGAGCAGGGGCGGCTCGTCGGTGGGCGTGTTGACGGCCTTCATCATCGGCTCCCTCCGGCCGCCGGTGGAATGTTGTGGTTGAAGCGGAACATGTTGCCGGGGTCGTGGGCCGTCTTGACGGCGACCAGTCGTTCGTACGCCTCGGGTGTGAACGCCTGGCGCACGTCCTCCGGGTCGGTGTGGGCGACGCCCGCCATGAAGTTGAGCGTGCGCATCCCGCTGTTCCATGGGGCCAGGGTCTGGATGACCCGGTCGTGCCCGGCGTAGACGGCCTCGTCCTCGCCGATGCCGAGGACGCCCGCGGAGTACAGCTGGAACTGGGCGGTGGTGTGCGCGACCGCGTTCGGCAGGCGCGGCGGCCGGGCGAGGGCGCCGCCGAGATGGCGGATCTCGATGCCGACCGCGCTGTCCGATCCGGGGCCCACCAGCGCCAGGATCGCCTCGACGGCGTCATGGTCGAGGTGGGTGAGCTGGAAGTTGTTGATGTGGTACGAACCGGGCGTCGGCGGATCGTTGTGGATGGTGCCGACCTCGGCGTACGGGATGTCGGTGACCGTGTCGAGCAGCGGCGTGGCGATCGCGCGCAGCGGCTCGACGAGCCGGGCACCGTCCTGCGGCGAGCCGAGGTAGCTCAGGCGCAGGTGCATGGCGAACCGCCCGCGCAACTCCTCGGGGACTTCCGGCACATCGGGCCAGGGCATCATGAAGAAGGAGGAGCTGAGCTCGTCGGGCACCTCGGTGACCCATGTGCGGTAGAAGTGCAGCACGTCACGGATCGACTCGGCCGGGAAGAACAGGCCGCCGCCGTAGATCCGCGACACCTCCACCAGTTCCACCTCGAGTGAGGTGACCACGCCGAAGTTGCCCTTGCCGCCGCGCAGCGCCCAGAACAGGTCGGTGTTCTCCTCCGCCGAGACGGTGCGCAGCTCGCCGTCGGCGGTGACGACCTCGATGGAGCGGACGTGGTCGGCGGCGAAACCGTAGCGGCGGGACAGGACGCCGATGCCGCCGCCCAACGTGTAGGAGACGGCGCCGACGAACGGCGCCGAGCCGTTCAGCGGGGCCAGGCCGTGTCGGGCGGCGGACCGGATGACCTCCCGCCACAGCACGCCCGCCTCCAGCCGTACGGTGCGGCGCTCGGGGTCGACCCGGTGGCCGTCCATGCGCCGCGTGGAGATGAGCAGGGCCCCGTCGGCGGGTAGCCCCACACCGTGGCCGGTGGCCTGTACGGCGACGCCCAGGCCGTGGTCGCGGGCGAAGCGCACCGCGGCCACCACGTCGTCGGCGCCCGCCGCGCCGACGATGACGGCCGGGTGGTGTACGACGGAACGGTCGAAGCCCTCCGCCTCCTCGGCGTACCCCGGGTCGCCGGGGAGGAAGACCGGGCCCTTGACGCTGTCGGCGAGTCCCGTCACCGCCCCGGCGGTCAGGGTGTGGCAACCCGTCGGCTGGATGTGCTCGGTCACTGATATGTCCTCACGTGTCGTCGTTCAGGTGGTGCGTCGGCCGGTCCAGGTCAGTTCGTGGTGAACTCGAAGGTCGGGTTCCGCCGGGCTCCCACCCGCTCCAGCGCCTCGGCCAGCAGGTGGACCTGGTCCAGGGAACTGCTGACCGGGTAGAGCACCAGGTCGTCGACGCCCGCGTCCGACAAAGCGATCAGCTCCTTGAGCAGGCGCTCGTCGGAGTCGAGCGAGTCGGCGCGGACCGGCTCGTAGTACGGCGACTCCTTGGAGCCGTAGTAGTGAGCCACGTACTCGTCGGTGAGCTGGACGGCCTCGGAACCGCAGCAGAAGTAGCGGCCGGTGAGGATGTGCGGCTTGCCGGGCCGCCCAGCCGTGGCCCATGCGTCGGTGGCGCCCTGCACGCCGTTCACCAGCAGGTCCAGACTCAGCATCGGCGCCACCCAGCCGTCGCCGAAGCGGGCGGCGCGGGCATAGCCCGCGGGGATCAGGCCACCGATGAGCAGCTTGGGACGGCCCTTGCCGGGCAGCGGGGTGGGGCCGGAGACGCTGGTGACCTCACCGTCCCAGACACGGCGCATTTCGCTCAGGGTGTCGTCGAAGATCTTGCCGTGGCCCTTTTCGGGGGCACCGCTGAGGGCGAAGTCGTCCGGCCAGCCCCCGATGCCCAGGCCCGCCGTGAGCCGGCCCTCCGAGATCAGGTCGATGGTGGCGAGCTGCTTGGCGAACAGGATCGGGTTGCCGCGCCATCCGACGTTCAGCACGCTGGTGAACAGCTGGACGCGCTCGGTCACCGCCGCGGCGACGCCGAGGGAGACCAGCGGGTCCAGGATGTCGTAGACCAGGCGGTCGATGGATCCCAGGGAGCGGAAGCCGAGGCGCTCGCTGTCCTCCGCCCACTGCTTGACCTCCCGCGCAGGACGTCCGGGAACGGCGATCGGCAGACCAATTCCAATATTCACAAGCACTCCGTCTCAACCAAGATCTCACTACGGGCACAACGTCCTCATGCGCCCACCGAGGCGCACAGCCGTGACGATATTCAGCGAGATCAGCGTCGGTCTTGTACGGATCGGACACGCTTCGGGGATCTCTCACCTGACCGCCGGGGCCGCTCCGAGCGGTTCGCCAAGCAGCTCGCCGGGGCCGCCGAACTGGGGGTGATGGACACGGATCGCGGCCATGAGTCAGGTGTCGTCGGGTTGTCCTGTGGCGCGGACGCGGTAGGCGTCCTCGACAGTGGCGCCGCTGTGCAGGCCCCGGCTGACGATCCGTGCCCTGTACGAGATGAAGGGCGAGGACGGGAAGCGCCGCTGTACCGAGATCACGCGGTCGGCCGGACGGGTCGGCGACCTCGGCGGGGTGGTAGTGGATGCGGTGCCCGCAGGGTTCGGTTGGTCGCCGCCTCAGGAGTCGAGCACAGCGGCGATGGCTTCGATCTCCACGAGTTGATCTTCATAGCCCAGCACTGTGACGCCCATCAACGTGCTGGGAGCGTCGTGATCTCCGAAGAAGGCCCGGACCACCCCCCAGGCGGCCCCCAGGTCCTGCTGCCTGCTGGACGCCACGAGAACCCTGGTGCTGATGATGTCATGCAGGGATGCACCGGAGTCCGTCAGGGCGGTCTGCATGTTTTCGAGCGCCTTCGCTGCCTGACCTGCGTAGTCTCCGACCGCCGCCGTGGATCCATCCTTGTTCAGCGGGCAGGCCCCGGCAAGGAAGATCAGGCGAGATCCGGCGGGTGCAGTGGCCACCATGTCAAAGGATCCTTCGTCCCGCCACAGGTTTCCGGCCCGGCCTGGTCGGGGCGAAGTGCTGTGGTCCGACCGCCCTCTGAACGTACATGAGGCCCTGTTCGACCCGAGTGACGCGGTGCGGGTTACGGACAGTTCCGGATCATGCACCTACCGCATGTCAAGGTGCTGAGGGTATTGCCGAAGCGTCCCGTTATAGCCACCTTGAGCACTCTTGTCGCGCCCTTCACCTTGACGTTTGGATCACCTAGGAGACAAGAGAAGGAGTCGCGACCTTGACCATGCTGCTGACCTACACCATCATCACGGACCCGGCACCCTTGGCTGCGTCAGAGGCCGGGCGGCAGTCCAAGTCCACCGGGACGGTGTACCTGCTCGTCACGAACACCGGGCAGACGGCGTACTCCACGATCAAGGTGACGGTTCCCGTCGGCACCGGCGCCGGCCACCTCACCGACGACTTCACCACGATCACCGCCAAGGGCGAGCACACCGACATCAAGAGCGGCCGCACCCGTTCGGTGACCGTCCAGGCGCAGAGCTTCGCATTCCAGGTCAGCGATCAGGGCAGCGCCATCAGTTTCGGTCCCGGTGACCACATGGTGGTGACGCTGGAGAACGTCACTGTCGCCCCCGAACCCGGGCTGGCCGTGCTGCGGGTGACCGAGGCCGCCGGCAGAAGCAAGAGTGGGGGCCGGCGCAACAGTGACACGGCGGTGGCGGTGGTGAAGACCGCGCCGAAGGAGATACCGGCGCCGTACGGCTTCCTCGCGGACAACGTCGTGGTGGACGCCGGAACGAAGGTCACCCTGAACTGGGAGGGATCCGACGACTTCACATACGAGATCCTTCACCCGGGTGGCCGGAAGCCTGTTCCCAAGGTCAAGCATGCCGGGTCGCATGGCCCGTACTCCTTGGTGCTGGACGACGCCCCGGAGCGCGACACCACCTACACCCTCATCGCCAGCTTCGGCACCCAGCGGCACACGTTCACCACCACCGTTCAGGTGCGCAATCCCATCCTGCGAACCCTCACCGCCATCGATGGCGTCAGCACCCCGCGGTTGGAGGGATCGTCCAAGGGCGAGGGAAGCATCACCTTCCTCCCCGGCGGGGTGAAAGTCTGGAGCACAGGCAGTTCCAACGACCCGGGCACCGTGTTCGCCGACAAGGCCGACGTCAACGGCGTCCACACCGCATGGGTGCAGGGCAGAAGCGCCGACGACGGACGGATCGCCTTCCCCAGGTTCGGGCTGCAGGTGTACCAGGGCGGGACGGCCACCACCAGCGGTGTCGTGTACGCCGACTCCGTACGCGCGAAGGACGCCCCCTACGGTCAGGGTGGCGGCTGGATCAACCTCCACGACGAAGGGATGACCGTCTACCTGTCAAAGAACGGGAGTAACGGACTTGGGAGCGTGACGGCCCGCGACTTCAACCGCTGACCTCACCACTGGGCGTTCGCCCCGAATTTCTCCCCAGACCGCGGGTGGCGCCGCCGCCCTTCGGCGGGCTCGACGCCGGGGTGAGCGGTTTGTCCGGTCGACGGTCCTGGAACGCTCTCCGTCATCGGAGGTGGATGCCACCGCCTCCGGGCGAGCGCTATTGCGACGGGTCCAGCCAGGTGAAGTCCGGGCGGATGCCCTGTTCGATGAGGTCCTGGCCGGTTGATCGCAGGTCGAACATCGCCGACAGGTCCGGTTCGGTGCCCGGCGTCGTCCAGCAGGACTCCAGGCTGGTCAGCAGGCCGCTCAGAGTGCGCCGGAACTCCAGCGACAGGTCCGGCGCCGCCGTCGAGGGCATGAAGTCGTGCACGTCCGGCAGGGTGATCGGCGCGCCACTGAAACTCCACACCCCGTCGACCTTGACCAGCCGCTTCTGGACGAACAGCTCCTTGAACAGGTAGTAGTGCGCGTGGTTCGTCCCCTCGCTGGTGGGGACGTCGGGCGAGCCGGGAACGCCTTCCCCTTCGCGCTTGATCCGGTCGATCGCCGCGATCGCGTCCTCGACGGTCCGGATCGGCGGCGCGAGGGGGACCTCCACCGCGAGCGCGTCCTGGTCGATCGGCGGCTCGGTCTCCTGGAACGTCTCGATGATCGTGTCGTAGAAGGCGCCGATCGTCGGCGGCGGCGTCGTGTCCAGGAGGGCGACCGGAGGAAAGTCCGGATGCTCGATCTGCATGAACACCGCAAGCTGGTCCTTGTTCAGCGGCTTGAGATCGACCGGTAGCTCCTGCGCGATGCCGCCGGGCAGCTCGTTCGCCGGGTAGACGGGCAGGAAGTCCGCGTGGGCGATGGACGGCGTGCCCCCTACCGCGGTCAGCAGGTTCCCCGCCAGCGCGAAATGGTGCATCTCCTGGATCACCACCTGGTGGACGACGTTCCGGGTGTGGTCCGGATCGTGCCTGACCGACCACTCGGCGCACAGATACGGCGGGATCGTGGCGAACTCCAGCCGCATCGCGAGTTGCAGAGCGCCTTTGAGGTCATCCGGCGAGAGAATTCGCGCCTCGACGTACTCTCTGAGCGTCTTCATGGGAGAAGTCCCCGTCGTCATCGGGCTCATCGCACAACGCCACTCTCGGTTCACCGGGACCGCGCATTTTCGCCGGTCCCGGCGCCGCGTCCACATTTTTCTCAGACGCCGGGATTTTTCCCGGGTTCATTCGGGTGCATGCGTCAGCATTGTTTTGCCGAACCTGGACAGGCCGGGGTGCTTCGTCAGCCGAACGCCGCGGCGTTGCGGGCCGCCCAGTCGGCGTAGGTGTGCGGCGCGGCGCCGGTCAGCTCCCGCACGACCGGTGACACGTCCGCAGCCCTGCCGACGAACGAGGCGAACAGCGTGAGCATCGAGTCCACGACCGCCGCGGGGGTGTGCGCGATCATCTGCTCGCGGGCCTGCTCGGGAGACAGTTCCTCCAGGCGCAGGTCGCGGCCCAGGACCTCGCCGAGGATCCGTACCCGCTCGGCCGTCGTCAGCGAGGCGGGACCGCTCAGCTCGTAGGCCCTGCCCGGGTGCCCGTCGTCGAGCAGCGTCCGCGCGGCCACCGCCGCGATGTCCCGTTCGTCGATCGGCGCGGTGGCGGCCTCGGCGAACGGAGCGCGTACCACGCCGCCGTTCTGGACGCCGGGCGCCCACCGCAGGTCGTTCGCCATGAACGCGCCAGGACGCAGGAACGTCCACGGCAGCCCCGACCCGGCCACGGCCCGCTCGTACTCGGCGTGGGCGCTGCCCAGCACGCCGGCCTGCTTCATGGTCACCGCCAGCGCGGACAGCAGCACCACGTGCCCGAGGCCGGCCCTCGCGGCCTCGCGCAGGAAGCCGTCCACCTGGCCGCCGGCCGGGAGCAGGAACGCGCGGTCCGCCCCCTGCAACGCGGCCCGCAGGTCGTCCGCCCGCGACATGTCGGCTCTGACCACCTCCACGCCGTCGGGCAGGCCGGCCCGTTCAGGGTTGCGGCTGATCGCCCGGACCTGCTCGCCCGCCCCGAGCAGCAGCTCCACCAGATGACGCCCGACGTTCCCCGTGGCGCCTGTCACCAGAATCACGTCTACCTCACTTCGGATATCCGAACTATTTGGATATGGGGACTGTAACCTGTGACCGTGACGGACCCCATTTCGCCCCCGCGACTGCCGCGGCACGAGGAGGTCAGGGAAGCCCTCGGCTTCGTACCCCTGGTGGAGGCGTACTTCCGGCGAGCCCAGGCCGAGATGCCGGACCGGCTGCGGGAGATCTTCCGCAGCCACGGGCTCACCGGGAGGCACGGCGCGGTCATCCCGCAGCTGACCGTCGAGTCGGCGCTCAGCGTGAGCGAGCTGGCCGACAGGATGGGCATGTCGCTGCCGACCGCGAGCGAGCTGGTCGGCGACCTCAGCCGGGCCGGCCTGGTCGAACGCCGGGAGGATCCGGCCGACCGCCGCCGCACCCTGGTGTCGCTGGCCCCTGACCAGCGGGCCATGGTCGAGGGGTTCGTCGCCCTGCGTGCCGCGCCGCTGCTGCGCGTCCTGGACAACCTCTCGCCGTCGGACCGGCAGGGGTTCGTGGCGGGGCTGATCGCGTGGGCGCACGAGGTGCGCAACTGGTGACGTACGGTCGGCGGCGGGACCGCGCTCCCGCGCTATGAGGGGGAGGCGGTCGCGCAGCGGGTGGCGAGGCCGTCCAGGAGGCAGTCGAGGCCGAACGCGAAGCGCCGCTCGCTCTCGCGTTCGACGTCGATCTCGCCCGTGGCGGCCATCCGGCCGGCCAGCGTCGGGTGGCGTTCGGCGACCTGGCGCAGGTACTCGGCCGCCTGCTCGTCCCAGCCGGACCCGGTCCCGCTCATGCGGGCCAGCGTGTCGCGCCAGGCGACCTCCGCGATGACCGCGCCGACCACGTGGTCGTTGACGGCGGCCATGGCGGCGTCGAGGTCGGAGCCGGCGAACCCGGCGCGCTCCAGCAGGCGCAACCCGGTCTCGGCCAGGGCGAGCGCGTTGGGGCCGAGGTTGGGCCTGACGGTCAGCTCGGACAGGGCCCACCGGTGGCGCAGCAGCATGGCGCGGTTGCTGCGGGCCAGCGCCGCCAGGGCGTCCCGCCAGCCGGACGTGCCGGAGCCGGCGCGCACCTCGGCCAGCACGCGGTCGAGGGCCAGCTCCAGCAGGTCGTCTTTGGTGTGGACGTACCAGTACAGCGACCCGGCGGTCACCCCCAGCTCGGTGGCGACGCGGCGCATCGACAGCCCCCGGTGACCCTCGGCGTCGAGGACGGCGACCGCCACGTCGACGATCCGCTCGCGGGTGAGCTGGCGGTCGCGTGGCGGCCGCTCGGGACGCAGCCACACCGACCCGCCGGAGGACTCTGACGACGGCACGCGATCACCCTACCCGCCTTGACCTCGCCTTCGACTCCCTTATACAACGTTCAAGACTGTTAAACGTTGTATAAGGAGACGCCGGATGCCCGCTCTGATGTTCCGCGCGAACGGCCCGCTGCCGGGCGACGTGCACGTGACCGCGCTCGGCCCCGAGTCCGGGCCGCCGGCGGTCTTCGTGCACGGCTCCACGAGCTGGGGCGACGACCCCGTGTACGGGTTCGCGGCGCAACGCCCGCTGGCCGGCCGGTTCCGTCTGCTCCTGATGGACCGCCGGGGCTACGGCGGCAGCCCGGACGCCGGGGACAGGTTCCCCGGCGACTACCTGGCCGACGCCGACGACGTCGCCGAACTCCTCGGCGCGGGCGCCCACCTGGTCGGCCACTCCTACGGCGCCATCGGCGCCATGATCGCGGCGGCGCGCAGGCCGGAGGCGGTGCGCTCGCTCACCTTGGTCGAGCCAGGCTGCTACCAGGCGGCCGCCGACCATCCCGAGGTGGCCGAGGCGCTGCGCGCCAACCGTGCCGCCTACGCCGACCTTCCCGACCTGACGCCCGAGGAGTGGCTGCGGGCCGCCGCCGGCTCGACCGGCATGCCGGAGCCCGGCACGGGCGATCGGCGGTTGCGTGCGGCCGCCACGGCACTGCGTGAACGCGTCTGCTGGGAGGCGGGCCTCCCGCTGCCGGCGCTGCGGGCGGCGTCCTTCCCCAAGCTGGTCGTCTCGGGCACCTGGAAGGACGCACCCGGGCCGTACCGGGAGCGCGGCGGCGTCCCTCTCATGGCCTGCGCACGGGTCACGGCCGAGCGGATCGGCGCCCGGCACGAGCAGGTGCCGGGCAGCGCCCACTACCCGCACGTCGAGGCGCCGGAGCGGCTGAACGCGCTGCTCGCCGCCCTGTGGTCCGGCGCCTGACCGCCCCGGAAGCGCCATGACCGCGCCGGACGGGGGCCCGTCAAGCCAGGAAGAACGTGGCCAGCGTGCGGGCGACCGGCGCGGGGTCGTTCTCCATGGGGATGTGACCGGCCTTCGCGACCCGCACCAGCGTGGTGTTCGGCACCTCGTCGGCGAACCGCTGCGCGTAGCCGACCCGCTGGAAGGTGTCGTCCTCGCCCCACACCAGCAGCTTCGGCACGTCGCAGGCGAGCAGGGCAGGCATGAGGTCGAGGGTGTAGCGGCTGTCGGCGGCGCCGGCCAGCGCCATCCAGGACCGCCCCACGCGTGCTTCGCGCCACGGGTCGAGGTAGTCGTCCATCTCTCCCTCGGCGACAGGCCGGGCCAAGGCGGTGGTGACGGCCACGCGCCGGGCGGCGAGCAGGTCCTCCACGGTGGTGGCGGCGACCACGGCCGGGTCTCGGTAGCGCGCCACGCCGGGCACCGGCCAGGAGTCGTAGGTCACCGAGTTGACCAGCGCCAGCCGGGGAACCGTCAGCTCGCCGCCGGTCAGCAGGTGCTGAGCGACCGCGCCGCCGATGTCGTGCCCGGCCACGCCCGCGGGCGCGTCCATGCCGAGCGCCGCCGCGAAGCGCGCCACCCAGGCGGCCAGTGCGGGCACGGTGGCCGTCTCCAGCGTCAGCTCCCCTTCCGAGCGGCCCAGGCCGGGGAGGTCGACGGCGACCGGCCGCAACCCGGCCGCGGCCAGGTCGTCGAGCACCGGCAGCCAGACACGGCTCCAGTACGTGCCGTGGAGCAACAGGACCTGCGGGCCGTGCTCGCCCGCCGTCAGATAACTGGCCGCGCGGCCGTCGACGTCGATCGTCATGCGTGTGGACATGGCCATAACCATCGGGGAATGCACCAATGCCGGTCAAATACCACTTAGGGTATGGCCCCATGACGTTGACGCAGCTCCGAGCGCTGATCGCGGTGGCCGAGCAGGGCGGATTCACCGCGGCGGCGGACCTGCTCGGCATGTCACAGCCCGCTGTCAGCCGCGCCGTCGCCAGTCTCGAACGCGAGCTCGGCGCCCCCCTGTTCGTCCGGCACACCGACGGCATCGCCCTCACCGAGGCCGGACGGCGCGCCCACCTCCGTGCTCGCGAGGCTCTGCGCCACTTCGACCTGATCCGCGGGGAGGTGGCAGCCGCCGCCGGTGAGGTCACCGGGCCGCTCCGGCTGGCCAGCCTGCCCAGCGCGACCGGCACCCTCATCGCCCGCCGGTTGCGGATCTTCACCGATCGTCACCCCCAGGTCCAGGTACGTCTGTTCGAGGGGGCCGACGACGACGTCCGCGGCTGGCTGCAAGGGGGCGCGGCCGAGGTCGGCGTGGTCACGCTCCCGGCTCCCGGCCTGCACACGATCCCGCTCAGCACGCACGAGATGGTCGCCGTGGTGCCGGCCGGCCACCGCCTGGCCGGGCAGGAGACCGTCCACATCACCGACCTGGCCGGGCAGCCGTTCATCCTCACCACGGCGGGTTGCCGTCCGCTCATCACCGAGGCGGCACGCCAGGCCGGCGCCCAGCTCGACGTCGCCTACGAGGCCGGCGGCCAATCGGCCATCCTCGAAATGGTGGCCGCGGGCCTGGGCGTCAGCATCGTGCCCACGCTCGGCCTGCCGTCCGAGCTCGGGCCGGTCACGACCAGGCCGCTCGAACCGCGCCTCACCCGGACGCTCGCCCTGGCCGTCCTGTCGCCGAGCGACTGCGGGCCCGCCGTACGAGCCTTCCTCGCCCTGGCCGAGCCCGGCTGACCTGCTCGTTGTCGCAGCGTTCGAGGTGGCGGCACTCGTCACGCCGGGAGGGAGGCGAGTTCGAGCGCGGCCGGCTGGAGGTGGATCAGATGGCTCTGGGCCTGCTCGGTGAGCGGGGCGCCGGCCTTGACCCGCCATGACATTCACCCGCGGCGTGGCTGCTTGAGCTGCCGGTGGGCCGCGACGGTGGTTGCGGTGCTGACGAAGGCCGCGAGTGCGGACGTTCGGTGTCCCTGTGGCCAGGCGAGGATGAGGGTGGTGGGCTCGGCGTCGGTGACGGGTACGCAGACCAGGTCGTCGCCGACCTCGACCTGGTCAGGCGGGTGTTCGAGACCAACTTCTTCGGTGTGATCGCGGTGACCGACGCCATGCTGCCGCTGCTGTCGCGATCGGCGGCGGCCCGCGTCGTCAACGTGTCCAGCGGTGTCGGGTCGCTCGCCTACATGACCGATCCGGATCATTACATGTCCCGGCTGGCGGGGCACGCGGCGTACCCGCGCTCGAAGACCGCGCTCAACTCCTTGACCGTGCAGTACGCCAAGGACCTCCGGGAACGGGGCATCCTCGTCACCCGCACGGCCGACGACGGCGCCGCGATCGGGTTTGCCTGGCGTGGCGAAGCGGGGTTCCAGACAATTCAGCAGCCACCCAAGCTGAGAGTCGTCGCCCTGATGACCTGCGACGTCGCCGGGCTCCACCGCTCGAATCGACAGAGAAGCGCGACCGGCCTCGATCGCCTCAGGGCAGACATCCCACTCGATTCCACGGGAGGAAGCACACCGTGATCAGCAAGATCAAACTCGTCGTCGCCATGGGGGCGCTGGCCGCCTTCGCCGTGGTCCCGGGCGGCTCCGCCTCCGCGAACGCGGCCCAGAGCGCCTGCAACGTCGAACACGAGAGGTGGTGGACCGACTCGAACGGCGACTACTGGGTGCGGCTGAACAACTACTGCACCGAGGTCAAGAACGTCTGCGTGGACATCCCCTACTGGTTCGACGCCGGCCCCCAGACCCTCCTGGGCAACCACACGACCGACTGGGACTACGGCAACAAGCGCTGGAGCAGGCCGGGGGTCGGCATCTACTACTGTTAGCCGGCGGCGCTCAGGCGAAGGCCGTCGCGCGGGCCCGCCCCGGCGTCGTCGGGCGGGCGGTCGTAGCCTTGCGTTCATGATCGAAAGAGTGCAGGTCGCCGTGGTCGGCGTCGGTAACAACGTGTCCGCGCTGGTGCAGGGGATAGCGCTGTACCGCGCCTCGGGGAGCGTGGCCGGGCTCCGCCGGCCGGTGCTGGAGGGGCTGGGCGTGGGCGATGTCGACTTCGTGGCGGCCTTCGCCACCTCGGCGGAGAAGATCGGGCGGGACCTGTCCGAGGCGATCTTCCTGCCGCCCAACAACTATCCGCAGATCACCGGTGAGCTGCCGCCCTCCGGCGTCACGGTGTGCCGGGGGATCACCGACACCGCCGACGACGCCGAGGCGGACCGGGTGGCCGGGGAGCTCGCCGGAGCGGAGGTCGTGCTGTACGCCGCTCCCAGCGGCCGGCAGGAGACGGCGCGCGCGTACGCGGAGGCGGCTTTGCGGGCGGGAGCGGCGTTCGTCAACACCACCTCTGATCCGGTGGCCCGCGACCCCCGGCTGCTGGACCGCTTCGTCACGGCTGGACTGCCGCTGTTGGGCGACGACCTGACCAGCCAGTTCGGCACCTCGATCGTGCATCACGCCCTGCTGCGGCTGCTGAAGGAGCGCGGGCTCGCCCTCACCAGCTCCTACCAGGTCAATCTGGGCGGCACCGAGGACTTCCGTAACCTGGCCGAGAACGGCGACAGCAAGATGCGCTCCAAGCTCAACGCCCTCGCCTCGGAGAGCGAAGCGCCCGGCCGGGTGCAGGCCGCTCCGCTGGGATACCTTCCGCACCTGAAGTCGCACAAGGTGGCGCACATCAACATCGAGGCCCAGGCCTGGGGCGAGACCACGGTGTCCCTGGACGTGAAGTTGAAGGTGCACGACCCCAGTGGCGCCGCCGGGGTCAACATCGACCTCATCCGCATGGCGGCCGGCGCGTTGCGGCAACGCCGTGGCGGCTACCTCGACGAGGCCGCGCCGCTGCTCAAGTCCCCGCCCGGTACCGCCGTCTGACCCGGAGCCGCCGGCTCTTCGTCGTTGGTCGATCATGGGAGCCTGTGGTCGTCCAGTGATGGGGGTGCGCGGATGAGCTTCGTCGTCCTGAAGAGCACGGACCTGCCGGCCGAGGAACGATTCGGCTGGTGGTGCGACATGATCAGCCGGGATGTGGGGCCCACCCGCATCACGAGCGAGCACATGGCCGACTTCCGTGCCACCGCCGGAGTCATCGACCTGGGCGTCGTCCAGCTCACCACCACCTCCTTCCCGGCGCTCACGTCGGCGCGGACCCCGGCGCTGATCCGCCGTTCCGACCCCGAGGCGTACGAGCTGACGCTGATCGTGGGCGGCGAGATGTGGATCTGCCAGAACCGGGACGACACCCGGATGACCGCCGGCGACCTGGTGATGTGGCAGACCTCGCGCCCCTACGACGGTGGCGCCTTCGACGGGCCGCACCAGGCGCAGGCCATCATCATGCACCTGCCGCGCGCCGGGCTGCCGCTGCCCGAACGGCAGGTCGACGGCCTCCTGTCGCGCAGGATGCCCGCCACCGGCGGGCTGAGCGCTGTGCTCGCCACCTACCTCAGGACCCTGGTGCGCGAGGTTCCCGCCATGTCCCCCCAGGACGCCACGCGGCTGGGCGCGACCACCCTGGACCTGGCCCTGGCCTTCCTGGCCCACCGGCTGAACGCCCAGCACCGGCTGGCGCCCGAGACCCGGGACCAGAGCCTCATGGCGCAGATCTGCGCGTTCGTCGAGCACAATCTGGGCGACGCCCGACTGGGGCCCGGGGTCGTCGCGGCCCGTCACCACATCTCCGTGCGTCACCTGCAGGTGCTCTTCCAACGTCAGGGCACCACCCTGACCGACTGGATCAGACGGCGGCGCCTCGAACACTGCCGCGCCGACCTGGCCGACCCGCGGCTGCGCACGCTGTCGATCCAGGCCGTCGCGGCCCGCTGGGGGTTCCCGCGTGCCGCCGACTTCAGCCGGTCCTTCCGCGCGGCGTACGGGATGTCGCCCAGGCACTACCGCCACAGCGTGACGGCGCTGCGGGAGCCGCAGGGTGCGCCTGGTGCGTAGAAAGTCTGCGTCTCACGCTAACGACCGCGGCGCGCCGCCGTAGCAAGCTGTCGGGGGCGTGGGCGATGAGCGAGGTCGGCCGCCACGGCGACGATGATCAGCATGCCCCGTGATCGTGCATCGTTCCTCGCCACCCAGGGAGTTTCGCGCGTATGGGACACGTTCTTCGCAAGTTAGTGACGATCATGCTCGCCTTGTCGGTCATCTGGCCGTTGTCACTGGTCAGCGCCACCACTGCGGTGGCGGACGCGGGGCCGTTCAAGGCGAAGGTCGACATCGACGGCCGGGGCAGCATGGACCCGGACGACCGCGTCAGCACCGACGCCTACCTCGCCGACGCCGACGTCACCATCGTCTGCCAGGACACCGGTCCGGCGGTCGGCGGGAGCGCCGTCTGGGACTACACCACCAAGAAGGTGTGGGTGCCCGACACCTACGTGCGCACCGGGATCGACGGCTTCCTGCCCGACGTCCCCCGCTGCTTGTCCATCGGGATCGACGGCTACGCGAACAAGGGCTCGCTGCACGGACCGTACCGGGTCAAGGTCGACCTGGACGGCAGGGGCAGCGCCAACCCCGACGACCGGGTACGGATCGACGCCTACATGCGGGACAGCCAGATCCTCATCAAGTGCCAGGACTACGGCGGCGCCGTCAACGGCAGCACGCTGTGGGACTACACCTCCCAGGGTCTGTGGGTGCCCGACGTCCACATCAGCACCGGCACCACCGGCTGGATCCCCGGCATGCCCTCCTGCTCCTCGCTCGGCATCCCGGGCGGCGGCGGCACGCAGCCGGGCGGCGGCCGCCAGTTCCCGATCCGGACCACGCTCAACGGCTACCACGGCAAGAGCCTGGGCTCGGCCCGCGAGGAGGACAAGTACTCCGAGGAGAGCTACATCACCATCGTCTGCCAGGCCTACGGCGAGACGAACTACGGCGGCTCCACCGTCTGGGACAAGACCGTCGACGGGCTGTGGGTGGCCGACTACTACGTGCGCACCGGCTCCACCGACATCGTCATGAACCGCTGCGACAACGACGGCCCCTCGGGCGGCGGCGGCAACCGCTACCTGGTGCGCACCACGCTCAACGGCTACCACGGCAAGAGCCTGAGCTCGGCCCGCGAGGAGGACAGGTACGCCGGCAACAGCTACATCGCGATCGTCTGCCAGGCCTACGGTGAGTTCAACTACGGCGGCTCGGCCGTCTGGGACAAGACCTCCGACGGGCTGTGGGTGGCCGACTACTACGTCAAGACCGGCTCGTCCGACATCGTCCTGCCGCGCTGCGACAACGACCCCAAGCCCGCGGGCGGCGGTGGCGGCACGGGCAACCCCGGCACGCCGATGCCTCCGGGCAGCGGCACCGTCGACCGCGGCAACGTGCGCGACCAGATCGTGCGGGCCGCCTACAGCCAGCTCGGCGTCGCCGAGTGGGGCGACAACTGCAACCCCTACGGCTCGGGCGGCTCGGTCAAGTGCGGCTGGGCCTGGTGCAGCATGTTCGCGAGCTGGACGTGGCGGCACGCCGGCATCGACGTGTTCCTGCCCTACAGCGGCGACTTCTACTGGTGGGGCAAGAGCCGCGGCACGTTGCGCTCGCTCAGCGACATCCGGCCGGGCGACCTGGTGCTGTACGGCACGAGTGCGGGCAACAGCACCCACGTCGGCGTGGTGGTGGAGGTGGACGGCAACGGACTGATCACCACCATCGAGGGCAACTACGGCAACGCGGTCACGAAGGTCACCTCCTTCTCCCCGTACGGCGCCCACCCCGGCGGGCACGGCTCGCCGATCTACGCGGTGGTCTCGCCGCTGGCCGACTCCTCCACGGTCTGGGAGCGGTCCGGCGGCCCCGGCGACGAAGAGCCGGACAAGGAGAACTGCACCACCAGGCTCGACACCGTGCCCGGCGGCGGCTGGAACATGACCTGCCTGGAGTTCCGCAAGGAGCGTGGCTGGGAGGAGGTGCGCGGCGTGGCCTACGTCTTCCCGGCCAGGCCGACCGTCACCCGCGCGCACCTGAACCTGCGACTGTCCGACCTGCCGGGATCGGGCTCCAGCGTGGAGGTGCGCTGCGAATCGGCCCTGCTGGACTCGGTACGGTCGTGCGCCACGGCCTGGCGTCCCCAGTTCATCGGAGCGGTGGAGTTGAGCGTCGCCTACGCCTTCAACGGCGACACCCAGAACCGCAACGTCGGTGACCTGCGCTTCCGCGGCGCGGCCCAGGAGAACAACACCTTCTGCGGGCCGGCGGCGATGCAGGCGGTGCTGTCCACCACCGGCGCCGATCCCGTGCCCTCCCAGCGGGAGATCGCCGACGAGGTCGGCACCAGCCAGCTCGGCACCCTGCCCACCAACATGGCCCACTACGGCAACACGATCGTCGGCTACACCTACAACCAGAACTACCTGCGCAACACCGACGAGGACAACGCTGTGGCCATCGCCAACACCTTCAGCGCGGTGTGGTGGTCGCTGACGACCAAGAGCCAGCCCTCCATCCTGCTCGCCAAGTCCGACTACCTGCCCTGGGTCAACGTCAACAACGGCCTGCTGCGGCACTACGTGGTCATCCACGGCTTCTCCACCCTGCCGACGAGCGGCGGCGGCCAGACGTACCGGTTCCGGGTGTGGGACCCGCAGGAGGCCAGGCACCACTACATGACGATCGACCAGATGGTCTACGCCATGCGCAACGCCATGACGCCGGGTCTGCTGCACCTGATCACCCCGAAGGCCAACCCGTGACCTGACGCGGGCAGCCCCTGAAGCGCGCCGGGATCACCATCTCCCGGCGCGCGGCTCGTGCACCACCGCGCTGACCGGCCCCACGCTCACGGTCAAGCTGCCCCTGAGACAGCGTCAGTCCTGAGTGGCGGCGTCGATGCTGCCGACGGTCAGGTCCGTCAGCGCCGCGATGGCCGTGGCGACGGTGGCACGCCCCCGGTTCAGCTCCGCGGCGATCGCCTCGGCCGCGCCCAGCACGCCGACGCAGCGCAGCCGGAGGGCTTCCCGCGTGAGCCCGGAGTACGGCCGCAGGGCGGTGGCCATCAGGTCCGTGTAGCCGTCGAGCAGCTCGCGCTCGATCGCCTCCATCTCCTGGCTCCCCTTGAGCGCAGCCGAGACGGCGGTCCACTCCGGCATGTCGGTGGCGCAGGCGAAGTAGGCGGCGCTCAGGACGCGCGCGATCTCGCGGGGGACGGCCGGGGCGTCGCGCAGAGCCTTCTCGGAGGCGGCCCGGTGTCGTTCGTCGAGCCGCCGGTAGAGCGCGATCAGCAGGCCGGGACGGGTGCCGAAGTGGTCGTAGACGACCGGCCTGCTGACCCCGGCGGCCTCCGCCAGGCTGAGCAGCGTGAGGCTGTCGGTGCCGTGGGCGCGCACGATCGTCATGGCGGTGTCGAGCAGCTGCTCCCGCCTGGCCGGCTTGGACAGGCGAGTCGATCCCGTGGACATCGTCCTCCCTTGCGTCGCCTCCCAGCTTAAGCTACAAAATGTAAGTTACAGAATGTAGGTTAGCGGGAGAGGGAATCACCGTGGAACACTCCGTACTGATCATGGGTGGATCCGGCCAGGCGGGCGCGGGCACCGCGGCCCTGCTGCGCCGGTGGTACCCGGAGTTGCCGCTGACGATCGCGGGCCGCGATCTCGGCCGCGCCCGGCGGGTCGCCGACGAGCTCGGCGGCGCGACAGCCGCGACCATCGACCTGCGCCGAGGCGACCTCGGCCTCCCGGGGACCGGCGGTCACTCGGCGGTCGTGGCAGCGGTGTGGGACAGCCACCTGAACGGACTGCGTTACGCGCAGGACCGCGGCCTGCCGTACGTCGCCATCTCCAGCGGCCTGGTCGACGTCGGCCCCGAGGCCGTCGCAGCCGGACTGCGGGCCGGCGCGGCGCCGATCCTGCTGGCCGGCCACTGGTACGCGGGGCTCGTCGTTCTCGCGGTGCTCGGCCTGGCCAGGGAGTTCGACCGGCTCGACACCATCGAGGTCAGCGGCGTGCTGGACGAACAGGACAGCGGCGGCCCCGCGGCCATCGCGGACATGGAACGCCTGCTGGCCGCCGCCTCGGCGGGGCACGTCCGCCGCGACGGCGTCTTCCGCTGGATCGGCGGCCCCGACATGGAGGTGGAGGTCACCGACATCGACGGCACCGTGTTGCCCGGCCGGATCGTCCCCATCCTCGACGTGCCGAGCCTGGCCCTCGCGACGGGCGCGCCCAACGTGCGCTTCGCGTTCGCGGTCGGTGAATCGGCGGGCAGGCGGCGCGGCGGTCCGGCGTCCGCGGCGGTCAGGATCGACCTCGAAGGCGTGGACCGCGCGGGCGCGCCACTCAGGACGAGCCGCTACCTCTTCCATCCGGAGGGGCAGCGCCCCCTGACGGCGCTCGGCGTCGCCCTCGGCGTCGAGCGCCTGCTCGGCCTGCGCGGCGGCCCCGTGCCGCCCGGCCTGCACACCCCCGAGGCGTTGCTCGACCCCGGCTACGCGGCCGAGCGGATGGCGGAGATCGGCGCGTCCTTCACCGGCACGCACGGCGATCACTGACCTGCCACCTCCATTATGTTGAACGTTCGTACAAGTTGTACTAACGTTCAACATGATGAGAGCGAAGGGGACGTCATGACGCAGCAACAGTTCACGCGGGCAGGGACGCGCCAGTGGGCGGGCCTGGGACTGCTGGCCCTGCCGACGGTGCTGCTGGGGCTGGACGTGACCGTCCTGTACCTGGTGGCGCCGAGCATGGCGGCCGACCTGTCACCGTCGGCCACCCAACTGCTGTGGATCATGGACGCCTACGGGTTCCTCGTCGCCGGGTTCCTCATCACCATGGGCACGCTGGGCGACCGGATCGGGCGGCGCCGGTTGCTGAAGGCCGGGATGATCGCCTTCGCCGCGGTCTCGGTGTTCGCCGCGTTCGCCCCCACGGCCGAGCTGCTGATCCTCGCGCGAGCCCTGCTGGGGGTGGCCGGGGCGACGCTCATGCCCTCCACGCTGTCGCTGATCTCGAACATGTTCCCCGACGCGCGTCAGCGCGCGGTCGCAATCGGGGTCTGGGCCACGATGTTCGCGCTCGGCATGGCCGCCGGGCCGATCGTGGGCGGAGCCCTGGTGGACTCCTTCTGGTGGGGAGCGCCGTTCCTGGCGGCGGTGCCCGTCGCCCTCGTCGTCCTGGCCGGGGCGCGCGCCCTGCTCCCCGAGTACGCGGCGCCGTCCAGCGGCCGGATCGACCTGGTCAGCGTGGGCCTGTCCCTGGCGGCGATCCTGCCGGTCATCTACGCCGTCAAGCACATCGCCTCCGACGGGCCCGGCGGCCCGGCCCTCGTCTGTGCCGTGGCGGGCGTTCTGGCCGCGATCGTGTTCGTACGCCGCCAACGCCGCCTCCCTGATCCGCTGCTGGACGTGGCGCTGTTCGGCAACCGGGCCTTCGTCGTGGCCCTGGGCGTGCTGCTCATCGGCCTGGTCGGAGTCGGGGGCTCGATGTACCTGGTCACGCAGTACCTCCAGCTCGTCGAGGGGCTCACGCCCTTCGAAGCGGGGCTCTGGATGGGACCGCCGGCTCTGGCGATGTTCGCCGCCGCCATCGGTGCTCCGCTGGTCGCCCGGCGCTTCCGCCCCGGCTCGGTCATGGGCGCCGCTCTCGGGGCGTCCCTCGCCGGCTACGCGCTGCTCGCCACCGCGGGGCTCGACGACGAGGTGCCCGTGGCGGTCGGCTTCACGTTCGTCTATCTGGGGCTGGGCGCCCTCGCCGCCCTGGGCACCGACATGGTGGTGGGCGCGGTGCCGGCAGCGCGGTCCGGGTCGGCGGCGTCGATCTCCGAGACGGTCCAGGAACTCGGCATCGCCATCGGCGTCGCCCTGCTCGGCAGCCTCACCACCGCCGTCTACCGCACTCGGGTGACGGTGCCCGAAGGTATGACGCCGGAGAGCTCCGGCGCCCTCACCGACAGCCTGAACGCGACCGTGGCGATCACCGACAGCCTTCCGGCCGGGACCGTCGAGGCGGCCCGGCAGGCCTTCACCAGCGGACTCAACGTCGCTTCCCTGGTCGCGGGGGTCGCCATCGCCGTCGCCACGGCGCTGTGTCTCGGCATGCTGCGTCACGTGCCCGCGCTCGGGGAGACGCGGAACCGCGACACCGGCGTTTGAACGATGGTCCGACTATCCTGGGCGTCGTGCCGAGGAGCAGCAAGGACGACACCGCCGACGACAACGAGCACGTCGACGGACGCCGCGCGCGTGGCGAGAGGCGGCGCGCGGAAATCATCGAGGCCACCCTTGCCGTGGTCACCCGCGACGGCGCGGCCGGCGTCACCCATCGCACGGTCGCCAAGCAGGCCGGCACCACGACGTCCCTGAGCACCTACTACTTCGCCACCCTCGACGACCTGCTCGTCGCCGCCCTCACGACGGTCGCCGACGCCTACACCGCCCGCATCCGCGACATCATCGACAAACCCGGCGACAAGCTCAGCGGCCTGGCCCACCTCATCGCCGAGTCCGCCGGCTCCGGACGTGAACGCGCCCTGGCCGAACGCGAGCTGGCGACCCTGGCCGCCCGCCGCCCCGCACTGCGACCCGTGGCACGACGCTGGCGGCAGAACATCGCCGAACTCGCCACCACGCTGACCGACGACCCCGCGGCCATCGCCGCCCTGGTCGCGGCCTCCGACGGGCTGTGCACCGCGATCCTCCTCGACAACGTGCCCGCCGACCCGGATCACATCCAAGCCGTCCTGCAACGAGCCGTCCGCAACTGAGCCGGTGGCCGAGGGGGTGCCTCCGGCTGTAGTCGTCTACACAGTCGAGCCACAGCGTATTGGGGCCGAACCGCACCGAATGAGTTCTTGAGACGGTCGGAGTGTAGGAGACGTCATCCTCCTTGACCTCGAAACCCAGGGTGTCGCGGTAGAAGGCGACGGTGGCCTCGTACTGCGCCTTGGGGATCTCCATGGCGATGTTCAGACCGGCGGTGAATGCGGGCTTGTTCATTGGTGTTCGACTCCTTCGTGTCGCGCTCAGGCGAGCCCGCCGAGCCGCTTGGCGGCTGAGCGGCAACCGTTGCAGAAGGGCTTCACGTCATGCGGAGGATCACCTTGCCGGTGGTGCGGCGGGTGGTCAGCGCGGTGAGGGCGGCGGCGGCCTGGTCGAGCGGGTATTCGGCGCCCACCAGGGGATGGACGCGTCCCGCGGCGGCCAGGGCGAGCAGGTCGTGGAGTGGCGCGGCGGCGCGACTGCCGGGCAGGCGCAGGTGGGCGCCCAGCCAGTAGCCGCCGACGGCGATGTTGCGCTCGCTCAGGATCCCGGGGTCGATGGGGGCGGCGTCGATCCCGCCGGAGGTGCCGTAGGCGATCAGGCGGCCGAAGGGGGCCAGCGCATGAGGGGCCGCCTCGAAGACGGGGCCGCCGACGGCGTCGAGGATCACGTCGGCGAGGGCGCCGCCGCCGGCTTCGCGGACGCGCTCGGCGTAGCCGGCGGCCTCGCCGGGGATGGCGGCGTCGGCGCCGAGCCGGCGGACCAGGGCACGTTTGTCAGGGGTGGAGGCGGTGCCGATGACCCGTCCGGCGCCGAACTCCTTGGCCAGTTGGATCGCCAGGTGGCCGACGCCTCCGGCGGCGGCGTTCACGACGACGGTTTCGCCGGGGCGGACCCGCGCGGCCGTACGCAGCAGGTGCCAGGCGGTCAAGCCCTGGACCAGGAGCGCGAGCGCGGCGCCCGCGTGGAGGTCCTCGGGGATCTCGACCGGATCCTTCACCAGCGCCTTGGTGGCGAAGGCGGCGCCGGCGAAGGCGAGCATGCGGCGACCGTCCGGGGCGCGGCCGACGACCTCGCCGCCGGGGATGAACGGCAGTTGTGGCGGCAAGTAGGTGCCGCGCAGGCGTTCGGCGTCGGCGAAGTTGAGACCGGCGGCCTCGACGTCAAGGAGGATCTGGCCGGGGCCCGGCGCCGGGTCGGGAAGGTCGGCGGGGGTCAGGACATCGGGTTCGCCAAGGCGTTCAGCAATCATCGCTCTCATGCCGTGAACGCTAGGAGCCGCACGGTCGCGCAGGTAGCGGGTGGGATTTGTGGATGAGGCGGGATGCATGAAGGTTCTTCATGCATCCCGTGGCCGACCTTCGCCTGCTGGTGGCGGTGGACAGCGGAGCGGCGCGCGAGGGGGCCTTCGCCGTGTCCGGAGGATTGAAAGCGCGTTGCAGGCGGCCTGCCGCTCAATGGTGGTCAAGTCCCCATACAACAGGAGGTTCCGATGAACCGCAGCCTGCGCACCCTGTTCGGCCTGACCGCCACCGCCGCGACCATCGCCCTGACCGTCCCGGCCATGAGCAACGCGGCGAACGCGTCACCGACCTCGCCTTCCGACCTCGACAACACCAGCCATGTCCAGGATCTCGCGCGGGCGCGCTCCTTCCTGTTCACCTACACCTTCAACGACCACCTCAAGGTCGCCGGCGGCAATTTCACCGTCGACCGCCGCGTCTTCCTGACCGTCAAGTTCAACAACGGCGTCACGAAGTTCTCCAGGTGGGTGATCGCCCGCACGCACCCCGTCACGCCCGGCGGCGCCATCTACGTGGAGACGACCGTCGCCGCCCCCTGCTCCGGAAGCAAGAACGGCTACGCGCAGGCCTACGACGAGGCCACCCGCACCTGGTCGCCGCGTCTCCCGGTGACGATCTGCCAGCGCATCGACTGAGCGGGCAGCCTTCCCGCCAGGGGAGGTCCGCCAGGTTGCTCTGTCAGAGCGAGAGCCGCTCCGCCTGCCGCCTCGGTACTGTGGCTTCGCATGACCGACACTGAGATCGAGATCACCGCCGACCTGGTCCGTGACTTGCTGCGGGAGCAACATCCCGACCTTGCCGGGCTGGCCGTCCGAGAGGTGGCGGGTGGCTGGGGCAACCAGATGTGGCGCCTCGGGGACGAGTTGGCCGTGCGCATGCAGCGTATGGACCCCACACCGGAGTTCCAGCTCAAGGAGCGGCGGTGGCTACCCGTGCTGGCCCCGCGCCTGCCGCTGCCGGTGCCGGTCCCTGTGCGGTCCGGCGAACCGTCCGGGCGCTTTCCCAAGCACTGGACCGTGATGACGTGGGTCCCCGGTGAGCCGCTGGACCACGGCTCGATCAGCAGGGGCGCCCACGCGGCCGACACGCTGGCGGGTTTCCTCAGGGCGCTTCATGCGGAGGCGCCCGCCGAGGCCCCGGCCAGTGCGGACCTCGGCGCTCACCCCAAGAGGTGCACGAGCGGATTCGAGCAGTTCCTGCAGGCCGTCGACCCCGACGCCGTCGGCGATGTCGGCGCCGTCCGTGCCGTGTGGGCCGATGCGGTCGCCGCCCCCGAATGGGAGGGCCCGCCGGTGTGGGTGCACGGCGACCTCCATCCCGCGAACGTCGTCGTCTCGGACGGAACGCTCGCGGGCGTCGTCGACTTCGGTTCCCTGTTCGCCGGCGATCCGGCGTGGGACCTCGCCGCCGCATGGGTGCTGCTCCCCGCGGGCACGGCCGCCCGGTTCTTCGACGCGTACGGGCATGCGGACGAGGCGGCGATCCGGCGCGCCCGCGGGCTGGCCGCCATGAAGAGCCTCTTCCTGATGCTCATGGGGCAGAACGGAGATCGGGGCCTTCCCGGCGGCAAGCCGAACTGGGGACCCGCGGGCCGGGCGGCACTTGATCGTGTGCTGAAGGGCGTTTGACGGGCCCGCGCAGGGGTGATCCCGTCACCGGAAGATGTGGACGTTCTCGCGGACCCAGTCGTGGAGGGTCAGCGGCGGCCGGCCGGTGAGCCTTTCGACGGTGTCGAAGATCTGCCGGTCCCAGGCGGCCGATTGGCGTTTGAGCTCCAGCAGCGCCTCCAGACGAGGCCCCGACCAGCCGAGGCGGTCGAACTCCGCCTTGGCTTCTGCTGGACTGCGTTCGACGAGCTTGATCGGCCGGTCGAGGATCTGGCCGATGACGTCGGCCTGATCCCGGGGTGAGAGGGCCTGGCCGCCGGTGAGGGTGTAGGCCCGGCCGTCGTGGCCCGGCGTGGTGAGGACGTGCGCGGCGACGGCGGCGAGGTCCCGGGGATGGATCATCGCGGAGACGGGATCGCCTTCGGTGACGTACATGGTGTGCTCGGCGGCGATGGTGGGGGCGTAGCCGTACAGGTAGGCCATGAAGGTGCCGGGGCGCAACAGCGTCCACGCCAGGCCGGAGTCCGTGACGACCTGTTCGCCGAGCCGATGTCCGGTGGTGATGGGGTCGGTGGCGCCGAAGGTTACGCCGCTGGTGGACAGTTTGACCAGATGGGAGACCCCGGCCCGGGCCGCCGCGGCGACCAGGTTGCGTTCCTGGACGGGGCCGTCGGGGCCGTAGCCGGGCGGCAGGACGAAGACCTTCTCGACGCCGTCGAGGGCGGCGTCGAGAGTGTCCGGCCGGTCGAGGTCGCCGGTGGCGACCTCGACGCCGGCGGGGAACGCGGCCTTGGCGGGATCGCGGGTCATGGCCCGGACAGGGACGTTCCGGCCGGCGAGCAGGGCGAGGAGTTCGGAGCCGACAGTGCCGGTGGCACCGGTGATGAGCAACATGAGAGGTCCTTTCCGCGTGGTTCAGGAACGGGAGAGCTCGACGTCGGGGAGGAGCAGGGACAGGGCCAGCCCGATCAGCGCGATCGGGATGACGGCGAGGAAGACCAGGTGCAGCGCGTCGGCGTAGGCGGCCGGGCCGGGCTGGGCCGGAAGGTTGCCGGTCACGAGCGCGGCGAAGAAGGAGGCGCCGAGCGCGGTACCCGTCTGCCGGGCCATGGCGGCGGTGCCCTGGACGGCGCCGATGTCGTCACGACGGGCGGCATTGCGGGCGGCCAGGCTCAGGGCCTGGGAGTTGAGCCCGCCGGCGATGCCGAACAGCAGCAGGAGGACGGTGGCGAGGACCGGGCCCGCGTCGACGACCGCGCACAGCAGCCCGGCCAGCGCGAACAGGACCATGCTCGCGACGGGATGGCGACGGTAGGAGCCCGTGCGGGCGATCAGCTTGGTGGAGGCGTAGGACGTGAGGACGACCCCGAGCATCATCGCGGTGAGCAGGTACCCGGAGGTCTGGACGCTGATGGACAGGACGGCCTGCAGCCAGAGCACCAGGTAGTTGACGATGCCGAGGCCGAGGAACCCGGCGATGAAGCCGACCGCCACGGCGACGGAGAACGTGCGATCGCGGAACAGGCGCAAGGGGATGACCGGGTCCGCCGCGCGACGCTGGGCGAGCACGAACAGCACCGGCGACAGCACGCAGGCGGCGGCCAGGCCGAGCGTGACCGGGGAGGTCCAGGCGTAGGCGGTGCCGGCCCAGGTGGTGAGCAGGTTCACCGCGACGATCGCGGCGGCCAGGAGGATGACGCCGAGACAGTCGACGCGGGCCTGCCGGCGCCGGGCGGGCAGGTGCAGCCGGATCGCGACGACGGCGACGACGAGTGCCCCGAGGGGCAGGTTGACCAGGAAGATCGAGCGCCAGCCGGCCAGGCCGGTGAGCAGACCGCCGATGGTGGGGCCGGTCAGGGACGCGGCGCCGAAGGTCAGGGAGAACCAGCCGTAGTAGCGGGCGCCCTGCCGAGGAGTGAACATCTCGCCGAGGATGGACAGCACCGAGATGAACAGGCCGCCGCTGCCGATGCCCTGGACGACGCGGAAAACGATCAGCTGGGTCATGGTCCGGGCCAGGCCGCAGGCGACCGATCCGGCCAGGAAGACCAGGATCGAGACGAGGAAGACGCGTTTGCGGCCGTACAGGTCACCGAGCTTGCCGTAGACGGGCACGGCGACGCTGCCGGCGATGAGGTAACCGGTGGTGACCCAGGCGAACCGGTCCAGGCCACCGAGGTCGGCGACGATGCGGGGCAACGCCGTGGCGACGATCTGGGAGTCGAGCAGGGACAGGAAGACCGCTGCCATCAGGAGGACGACGACTGTGGTGGCGCCGGCCGACACGGTCACGACAGGTACGGAAGAACGGGAGGTCACGAAGATCCTAGCGATCAGGAAGCAGGCTCCAGCGGAGCCCGCGAACGAACGGAAGAACATCGACCCTGAACGGGCGATGGAGATGGGCTTGGCCAGGCATGAACCTGACGCGAACCGGCCTTTTCGGCCCTCTCAACCCTGATCCACCCGCGTGCGGGACTATCGATCAAGGTCCTTCATGGTGTTCGTCTGTTCTCGAGGCTCCCGATGGATCGCCAGGACGCAGAAAGCCCGGGAGGTGATCAACCGGACGCCGGCGACGCTAACACTCCATGCCAGCGCGATGCAACCCGACCGGTAACGCCTTCGCCACTTCCGGTCCGCTCACGGCGGTTCGGGGGCACCCTGGAGGCATGTCGAAGTCGTCGTCGGGGGTGGGACGTGCGCCGCTTCGGCGGGCCGTGGCGATCACCGCGGCCGTCGGGCTGGACTGTCCGGCGGCCGGCGTGCTGTGGTTCTTCGCCGATCCGCCGCACGTGCCTGCCCAGGTGCTTCAGGTGCTGGACCAGCGGGCCGGCGTGGTCGGCAGGTTCGCCGGCATGGCGCTGGGCGCGGCCGCCCTGGTGGTCGCCGGACGCGGCGACCGCTCCGGCGTCGTCTCGACCGGTGACGGCGCGCGGAACGTGCGGATGCGGGCGCGCGCCTCGGGCCAGGGCCGGGTGTACCAGGCAGGCGGCGACCAGACCAGCGACGAACGATGACCCTCCTGCCAGACGGCCCCGAAGAGCGGCTGGACATCCGGACGAAGGGCGTCGCCCGGGAGCAGGGCCGGGTCTACCAGGCGGCTCGCGACCAGACCATCACCCAGATCACCCAGCAGGCCCCACGGCGGCCCCTGCCCCGGGCCGGCACGGTGCCGGCCCCGGCCGGGCTGTCGGGCCTGCCGCGCCGCCCCGCGGGCGCCTTCGTCGGCCGGGACGCAGCCCTGGCCGACCTGCGCAGGACGCTGCAGGACGCCAAGGGACCCGGCGTGATCACCCAGGCCGTGCTCGGTCTGGGCGGCGTCGGCAAGAGCGAGCTGGCCCTGCAGTACGCCCACCACCATCGCCGAGACCACGACCTGGTGTGGTGGATCGACGCCGACGGCCCCGGCCGGATCCGCGCCGGACTGGCCGCCCTGGCCCGGGCGCTGACCTGTGGCATCGATTCGGTGGCCGCCGAGCAGGCCACCGTGGAGGAGGCCGCCGCCTGGGCGCTGAGCTGGCTGGCCGCCCACCCCGGCTGGCTGGTCGTCCTCGACAACGTCGAGGACGTCGCCGACGTCGAGCCGTACCTGGCCCGCCTGGCCCATGGCCATGTGCTGATCACCACCCGCCGCGACATCGGCTGGCAGCGCCTGAACGTCACCCCGTTCCGGCTGGAGCTGTTGCCGCGCCCGGCCGCGATCGCCCTGCTGGCCGGCCTGGTCGGCCCGCCGGACTCCGCCGACACCGGCCGGCTGGAGGAGCTGGCCGCACAGCTGGGGGACCTGCCGCTCGCCCTGACCCAGGCAGGCGCCTACATCGCCCGCACTCCCCGCATGACCCTGGCCGCCTACCTGGAGCTGCTGACGACCGTCCCCGCCCGGATGTACGGCGCCGCGACAGCCGGAGTCGACGCCGAGCGCGTGGTGGCCAAGGTGCTGACGCTCAGCCACGCCCGCATCGCCGCCGTCGACCCGTTCGCGATCGACGTGCTGACCCTGCTGGCCTGTTTCGCCCCCGACAACCTGCCCTGCTCCGTCCTGGACGGCCTGCCCGAGGCCGACCCGTTGCAGGTCGGCGAGGCGCTGGCGCTGCTGGAGTCCTACAGCCTGATCACCCTCACCTCCAGCCCTGTCGAACTCGTGCCCGGCCGTCCGGAGGACCTGGTCAGCGTCCACCGGCTCGTCCAGGCCGTCACCTTGCACCGGCTCACGCCCGACCGACGTGAGCAGGTCCGCGCCGGTGCGGCGGAGCTGGTCCAGGCCGCGCTCCCCGACAAGCCGCGGACGATCGGCACCTGGCCCGCCTGTCGAGCACTCCTGCCACACGCTCGCGCCGTGTTGCCGGCCGGCGCCCCCGGCCTGCACCGCCTGGTCGACTTCCTCGATGCCAGCGGCGACTACGCGACCGCCGCCCAGCTGCAGGAGGCCATCCACACCCACGCTCTGGCGACGCTGGGCGCCGAACATCCCGACACCCTGATCGCCCGGCACAATCTCGCCTGGTGGACGGGGGAGGCGGGGGACGCGGTCACCGCCCGCGACCAGTACACGGCCCTGCTGCCCGTCCTCGAACGCGTCCTGGGCGCCGAGCACCCCGAGACCCTGGCCGCCCGGAACAACCTCGCCGTCTTCACGGGCGGGGCAGGGGAGGCGGCCACCGCCCGCAACCAGTACACGGCCCTGCTCCCCGTCCTCGAACGCGTCCTGGGCGCCGAGCACCCCAACACCCTGACCGCCCGCCACAACCTGGCTGTCTGGACAAGGGAGGCGGGGGATGTGATCACCGCCCGGGACCAGTTCGCCGCCCTGCTGCCCATCCTGGAACGTGTCCTGGGCGCCGAGCACCCCAACACCCTGCTCGCCCGGAACAACCTCGTCCGGGGAACAGGTGAGGCGGGGGACGCGACCACCGCACTCGACCAGTACACGGCCCTGCTGCCCGTCTTCGAACGCGTCCTTGGCGCCGAGCACCCCGACACCGTGTCCCTGCGGCACAACCTCGCCCGGTCGACGGCCGAGACGGGCGACGCGGCCACCGCCCGCGACCAGTTCGCCGCCCTGCTTGAGGTGCGCGAACGCGTCCTGGGTGCCGAGCACCCCGCCACCCTGCTCACCCGGCACAACCTCGCCTGGTGGACGGGGGAGGCGGGGGACGCGGTCACCGCACTCGACCAGCACACGGCCCTGCTCCCCGTACTGGAACGCGTCCTGGGCGCCGAACACCTCACGACCCTGGCCACCCGCAACAACCTCGCCCGGTGGACGGGGGAGGCGGGGGACGCGGTCACCGCACTCGACCAGTACACGGCCCTGCTGCCCGTCCTCGAGCGCATCCTGGGCGCAGAGCACCCCGCCACCCTGGCCGCCCGGCACAACCTGGCTGCCTGGACGGGGGAGGTGGGTGACCTGGCCGCCGCCCGCGACCAGTTCGCCGCCCTGCTCCAGGTGCGCGAACGCGTTCAGGGCACCGGACACCCCGATACCTTGACCACTCGGGATCAACTCGCCTACTGGACGGAGCAGGCGGCGGAGACGGGTGGCGGTTGACGTACGGATCCCGGTCCGCGAGGCATCCGAGCGGCCTGCCTCGCCGGATCACTCCGGGGCCGGGTGGGCCGTCCCGCGTTCTCCGCGCAGCCGGGCCGGGTCGACCTCGGTCGCGGCCGTCCTGCCGTCCAGTCGCCAGCCCTTCTCGTACGCCGCGGCGAAGGCTTCCTCGCCCAGGGCGGCCTGCCCTCGACGGCTGAGCTCGCCGACCTGCCGATCGGTGTGGTCATGAGCCCCGGGCGGCCGGGACGCGGCGCCGAGCAGGACGGCCGAGTCGTGATGCCGTCCGTGCGCCTCGGCGTACGCGGCGGCGTCCACCGCCACCAGCGACAGGATCGGCAGGTCCCAGGTCTGCACCGCCGCCGCGTACGCCTTCTCCAGCGCCTTCTCCGCGCCGGCCAGGTCGCCCGTCTCCAGGCAGAGCCAGGCCCGTGCGCTGCCGACCAGCGTCCGCACGTGGTCACCGGCGAACGTGGTGTCGCCGTCGAGGTCCCGTCCGGCGTCGAGGTCCCGTTCGGTTTCGTCCAGTAGTGCGCGCGCCCGGTCCAGGTCGCCGAGGCGTATCCGGAAGCCGGACTCCCACGCGTCGAACAGGGCCAGCAGTTCCCTCGACGTCGCCCGCCGCACCCGCTCACGGGCCGACTCGATCATCGTGATCGCCAGGACGGTGTTGCCGCGCCGCAGGTGCAGGTCGATCCAGCGCAGGTCGCTGAACACCTGGTCGCCGAGGCTGAGCGAGCCGAACTCGGCAGCCAGCGACCGGGCCTCGCGCAGGTCGGCCAGCGCGCCGTCCAGGTCGCCGTCGTACTGCCGCAGCTGGGCGCGCATCGGCAGCGCGGTGGCCTGGCCCCAGCGGTCGCCGACCTGCCGGAAGCGGGCCAGGGCCGTGGTCACGTCGGCGCGCGTCCTGTCGAGGTCGCCCGCGTTCTCGGCGAGCCGGGCCCGGAACATGCGGGCCAGCCCGGACAGCCACACGTCGTCGCCGTCGGCCAGCTGCTCGACGATCGCCAGCGCAGTCCTGTCCTCCTGCAGGAACGCGAGCGTGAGCGCGTACACGCCGTACGGGCCGGGCAGCTCCGGGTACGCGAGCAGCCGGTTGGTCAGCTCATGTATCCGCGCCCGGTCGTCGGCGGCCTCCCCGGCGGTCATCCCCGGCCGGGTGTCGACCCGGTTGGCCAGGTAGATCGCCTGAGCGCAGTCGCGTTCGGGCGTCGGCTCCCCCGGAGGGCACCGCCAGCGCCTCGCCCAGCCAGTAGGCCGCGTCGCGGTGCCGGCCGAACATCTGCCAGTACCAGGTCAGACTCAGGGCGAGCGCGACCGCGCCGCGAGCGTCGCCGCTGTCGCACCGCCGGCGCAGGGCGGCCAGGTCGCGGACGGTGCCGAGGTCGCCCGTCCCGGCCAGGCGGTCGGCGCCGTACTCGCGCAGCGTCTCCAGCATGCGGTATCGGCCCGGATCGGGCGCGAGCTGCAGCAGCGACCGGTCGACCAGGGCCGCCAGCAGCTCGGGAATCTCGTCGGCCCGCACCGCGGTGCCCGCGCAGACCGCGGCGGCCGAGGCCGGCGTGACGCCGCCGGGCAGGATCGAGACGCGTTCGGCGACCGTGCGCTCGTCGTCGCTCAGCAGCTGCCAGCTCCAGTCGATGACCGCGCCAAGGCCGCGCTGGGCGCCCAGCGCGGGCCTTCCTCGACATGACCATCGCGACGCCTTCCAGGACGGGCCCTTCGACGTGGCCGGCGCCCCGGACGCTGCGGGCTCGTGCGTCGATCTGGCGGTGGCGCGGCGCGAGCCGAGGGTGTCGGCCGAGAGCTGCCGCCGGGCGGGGCGGCGCATCCGTCTCCCCCTCGGCCTGCCCTGACCGGTCGAGCGGCCGATCCGTACTGGATCAGTTCATGGCGAGGAAGCTTCCGATGTTGCCCTGTTTGGCGGCCCCGGGCTCCACGGGGTCGAAGACCCTGATCCGGCAGTTCGAGTCCGGGAAGACCAGGATGGTGCCTGAGGTGCGGTTCAACAGGCCACTGTCGGGGCCGAAACCGGGGTGGCACTGGTTGGGCAGGGGGTCCGTGACGAGCCTGCTCTGACCGTCGGGTGAGAACAGGCGCACGATGCCGGGAGCGGCGGCCGCGGGCGTGGCGCAGGCGAGCGCCAGGACGACGGCGGCTGTTGCGGCTGAGATGGCGGGAATGGGTCGCATGGGAGGTCCTTTCGAAGGCGACCAGTTCCATCACAGTATGTATTTTAATGACTACTTTCAGTGACTCTCTCCGGCGATACAAGGACCTCTCGTCCGGTGACGGCACCGCCCCCGGCGCGGGCGGTGCCGATCTCTCAGTCCTTCACCGTGACGGTGCGGTTCGCCTGCGACGGCAGCGTCGCGCCGTCACCGGCCCACTCGACGGTGTAGGCGTACTGGCCGTTGACGCGGGGTGAGTCGGCCGTGCTGAACGAGCCGTCCGTGGCGAGCGGCACCGACCGCGACACGGTCGTGGTGCCGCTGTCGTCGGTGATGGTGCGCACCAGTTTCACGTAGGAGAGCGGGGCCGGCGGATGGCCGCCGATGTCCAGGGTGCCGTCGAGCACGAGTTGTTTGCCGATCTTCCCGTTCTGCGGGCCTGACAGGGTGAGCGATGTCGCGTGCCTGGCCACCGTGAGGGTCACCGACGTGCTGCTCCACCGGAAGCCGGGGCTGCCGTCCCAGAGCGCGGCATAAGTGATCGCGCCGCCGGTCGGCGGGGTGTCGGTGAGGGTGAAGGTGCCGTCCGCCGCCGTCGTCACGGTGGGGAGCGTGGTGCTGGTGCCGTTGGGCAGCTTGCGGGTCACCACGAGCGGCTGCGCACCGGGAGCCGTACCGCCTGACAGGGTGAGCGCGCCCGTCACGGTGAGCGGTTCGAGCGCGGTCGCCGAAGGCGGGGCCGTCAGGCTCACGGCCGACGCGGGGAGGGTGGCGCCCGCCAGCCGCCACAGGCTGAACCTGCCGGTGCTCTGCTCCTTCAGCACGCCGAAGACGTCGGCGCCCGAGAAGGCCAGGGTCCGGGGGACGAGTTCGCCGACGGGGTGGTCGTCGGTGTAGGTCTTCGTCGTCGTCGCGGCGTCGTACAGGGCGACGTCGGGGCCGGACACCCGTCCACCCGCGACCTGGGAGCCGTCGGGGCTGATGGCGAGGGCGATCGGGTAGCCGGAGAACTCCGGGCCCGTCTCGACGCCGTAGGTGCGGACCTTGGCCAGGCTCGTGGTGTCCCAGGCGGTGTACCAGCGCGCGGCGCCGAACGCCGAGATGGCCGTCGATCCGTCCGGCGTGATGGTCAGATCCTCCAGGTTGGCCGAGTACGGGTCGTCCTCGATGATGCCGCGCCGAGTGGGGGGCGTGGTGCTCACGTCGAACACCAGCAGGTCGCTCTGGCTGATGCCCGACTCGCCGAGCACCACCGTGTCCCCGGCGGCGGCGACCAGCGGAGCCCCGTGCATGTCGCTCACGATCCTGGTCGGCTGCGGCGTCGCCGCCGACACGTCCAGGCTGAGAACGCCGCCGAACGTGCACCCGTATCCGACCCACAGCCGGTCGCCCGACAGTGACAGGTGCGTCGGGCACGGGTAGGCGGCCAGATCGATTCGCCTGGTGACGGTGAGGTCGGCGACGTTGATCTCGGCCACCTGGTTCGAGCCGCTCAGGGCGGCGAACAGCCGGCTGCCGTCCGGTGTCAGGGCGAGGCCGTCGGCGCCGGACAGGCCGGTGACGGCGCCGGTCACGGCGCCGCCGGTGTCCGCGACGACGATCCTGTCGCGGGCGGCGAAGAAGACCTTGCCGCCGCCCGCGGCCACGTCACCGACACCGGTGACGCCTTCGAGGTACGTGGTGGAGTCGGCCGCCGAGGCGGCGGGCGCCAGGGTGGCGAGGAGGCCGGCCGTCACGACCAGGGCGGCTGACCACCGCGCCGAACGCGTGCGCCGGCTCCGGGGTAAGTTGATGATCATAAACTGAGATCTAGACACATCTGTCACAGCCGAGTCAAGTGAATATCGAACTTGAGTTCCCATCTCGGCCACGACTGTCACCGCAACCCCGGGGCCGATCTGTCGACGGCGTCGAGAAAACGGGTGCCCCAGTTCCTCAGGTGATCGACGAACTCCGGCGGTTCGAGCACCTCGAACTCGGCGCCGATGTTGCCCAGCGCCTGCGTGGGCCAGTCCAGGCTGGTGGAGATCATCGTGAGGCGGCATCGATCGGGGGCGACCGGTTCGATCTCACCCCATTGGCCGACCATCCGGCGCACCTGTTCCGCCGGTGCGTGAACCAGCGCGACCACGGTCTTGGCGGTGGGGACCTGAGCCGCGGTGCGTACGAACGCGGCGGCGTCCCCGCCGGGCAGCGGCCGCGGCAGGAAGGAGGCGCCGGTGTTGCGTGGCTGGGCCAGCCGGTCGAGGCGGAAGCTGCGCCAGTCGTGCCTGGTCAGGTCGTAGGCCACCAGATACCAGCGGCCGCCGAGCGCGACGAGGCGATGGGGCTCCACTTCACGTTCGGTTCGCGCGCCGGCGCGTGTGACGTAGTGGAAGCGCAGCCGTTCCTGGTCCCGGCACGACTGGGCGATCAACGTCAGCACCTCCGCCGGGATCACCGGCCCGGCGGAGGCCGCCGAGACGGTCATCGCGCGCAGTGCGTTCACCCTGGTCCGCAGACGGGGCGGCAGGACCTGCACCACCTTGGTCAACGCGCGCACCGCCGCCTCCTCCAGCCCCGCGATGCCGCTCTGCGCCGCGTCTCCCATGCCGACCGCCAGCGCGACGCCCTCTTCGTCGTCGAGCAGCAACGGCGGCAGCACGGCCCCGGGCGCCAGCTGGTAGCCGCCGTCGGTGCCTCGGGAGGCGTGCACGGGATAGCCCAGCTCGCGCAGGCGATCGACATCCCGGCGAAGTGTGCGTTCCGACACGCCGAGCCGCTCGGCCAGATCCGCACCTGGCCAGTGGCGGTGCGTCTGCAGCAACGACAGCAGGGTGAGCGTGCGGGAACTGGTGTTGGCCACATCCCCATTATCCGGATACTTCCGGTCAGAAACTGGCCGGAAGCATCCCTACGGTGGTCACCATGATGACTCACGAGGTTCAGTTGACCGCCCAGATCGCCGCCGTCCCCGGCCCCGAGCACTTCACCGTCGCGCCGGCCGAGATCGAGGGGGAGGTCGTGGTCCGTACCGACTACCTGGGGCTGGCCGCCACCTACCTCGAACTCATGCGCGCCGACTGCCACCTCCCGATCCCCGCCTGGCAGCCTGGCCGGCGGGTGGGCGTCATGGCGATCGGCACCGTGCTCAGCTCGGCTAGCCCTGACCTGCGGGAGGGCGACCTGGTCCAGTCGATGAGCGGCTGGAGCACGCACTCGGCGGGACCGGCGGCCTCCTACGTCAAGCTCGACCCGGACGCCTATCCCGACCCGAGCTACCACCTTGCCCAGGGCCCGACCGCCTACCACGGCGTCGCGGACGTGGCCAAGGTCGGCGAGGGTGACGTCGTCTTCGTCTCCGGCGCGGCCGGCGGCGTCGGCTCGCTGGCCGGGCAGATCGCCCGCAACCTCGGCGCCAGGAAGGTGATCGGCAGCGCGGGCAGCCAGGCCAAGGCCGACTACCTCGTGGACGAACTCGGCTTCGACGCCGCCTTCGACTACCACCACGACCCGGTCGCCGCGCTCAAGGAGCTGGCCCGGGAAGGCATCACCGTCTTCTTCGACACCGTCGGCGGCGCGTTGTACGACGCCGCGCTCGAAGCCGCCGCGCCAGGTGCCAGGTTCGCCCTGTGCGGATCGTTGTCCACCCAGCTCGGCGCCGCCTCCGACCGCTTCCCGGCACCCGACCGCGACGCCGCCCTGGCCAGGGGCGTCGAGCTGCTGCCGTTCTCCTGCCACCACACCCCCGACCAGATCGCCGCCTGGCACCGCCACTTCCGCACGGCGCTCGACCAGGGCCGCTTCGTCTATCCGCGGACCGTCGTCGAGACCGGCATCGACGGCGTGCCCGGCGCGTTCCTGGCCCTGCTGCGCGGCGAGTACCGCGGCAACGTCTCGGTGCGGCTGGTATGACCGTCCTGTCCCGCCGGGCGCTCAACCGGGCCCTGCTCCAGCGGCAGTTCCTGCTGGAGCGGGCCGACCTGACCGCCCTGGAGGTGATCGGCCGCCTGGTCGCCATGCAGGCGCAGGAGCCGAACTGGCCCTACGTCGGACTGTGGGCCCGCATCCGCCACTTCACCCACGCCGACCTCACCACCCTGATCGCCCAGGGACGGGTCGTGCGGTCCGGCTTCCTGCGCAGCACGATGCACCTCGCCGCAGCCGACGACTTCCGTCGGCTGCGGCCGGTGCTGCAGCCCGTCCTGAACCGCACCGCCGGCTCGGCGCACTTCCGGCGCAACAACGCCGGACTCGACCCCGAAACGCTGGTGGCCGAGGGACGCGCCCTGCTGCGGCCCGGTCCGCTGCCCAGGAAGGAGCTCGCCGGCCACCTCGCGACCCTGCATCCGGGCCGCGACAGCCGCATCCTGGCTGGTGAGATCGAGCTGCGCACCCCGCTCGTCCACGATCCGGCCACCGCGTCCTGGGGCGGCTGGGGGACCCGCTCATCGATCACCGTCAGCGCCGCCCCGGTCGACGCCCCGCAGCCGGCCGCGCTCCGCGACCTGGTCCGCCGCTACCTGGCCGCCTTCGGGCCCGCCACCGTCGCGGACGTCCAGGCGTGGTCCGGGCTGACCCGGCTGGACGAGATCGTCGCGGAGATGGGCGCGGAGCTGCGCCACTACACCGGGCCCGACGGACGGCGCCTGCTCGACCTGCCCGACATCCCGCTCCCTGACCCCGACACCCCCGCACCGGTACGGCTGCTGCCCGCCTACGACAACGCCCTCCTGGGCCACGCCGACCGCAGCCGCATCATCGCCGACGCCGACCGCAGGCACGTCGCCCCCGGACAGGCCAGAGTCCTGCCCACCGTGCTCATCGACGGCTACGTCCGCGGTACCTGGTCCTTCACCGCGGGCGAAGTACGACTGGCGCCGTTCGGCAGCTTTTCGCGGGACGAACAGCAGGCGGTCGACCACGAGATCAGCCGACTGCTGCCGTTCCTGTCACGCCGCTGAACATGACGATCAGTGCCTTCGGCCGGCACGAGGTCAGAGCCGGCCGGGAGAAGACGGCATCCTTCATACCTTCGTTGACCTCGGGTCAATTGTCTGCGAGGCCAGGCTTCGGGGGCATCCTCCAGGGGAGAGTCGCGGCATGACCACCGATGAGCGTCCCAACGCCGATGACCTGCTGAGCTACGCCCGTAAGCTCCATGAGCTGGCCGTCCTGCTGAAGTTCGACAAGGACTTCGAGCGCAGGTTCAGCGCCGCCGTCGAGGCGGGCGACGAGCGCGAGCTCGCCGGGCTGCTGGCGCCTCTGGGTTTCGAACAGGCCTCGATCGCGGACGAGGCGGGCGAACGCGGGGTGTGCGAGCGTTGCGTCTTCTGGCACGGCAAGTGGGTCTGCCACCCGATCTGCATGTAACGCGTGCGTCCTCCGCGTCGGAAGTGCTGCTCGGGCTCCTGGCCCTGATCACCGGTGGAGGCCGTCACAGCACGGTCAGCCGGCCGTACCTGGACAGGGTGGCGGCCAGGTCGCCGGGGCTGCCGCGGAGTGTGGCGTCCAGGAAGGCGACGGTGGCCGCCGCGGTGATGCGCGGCCCGGTGGTCCGGCCGACAGAGCCGATGAGCGCGGGCAGGGGCGGCATGAAGAGCGGGGCGTCGGTGAAGGTGAGGTGCGCCGTGCCGGGGACGGTGAGCCGGTAGCCGGTCGCCGTGCTGAGCTGGAGCACCTGTGTGAGGCGCGGGATGTAGTCGGGCTCCTCGCCCGGTTCGACGTCGTGGGTGAGCGCGAGCACGGGCTGGTGGAACGGTCGCGTCGCGGGGTCGCGGGGGAAGCCGTCCAGGTCGATGACGGCTGCGAACCGGGGGTCCTGGCGGGCGGCCTGCAGGGCGGCGGCGCCCCCGAGGGAGTGACCGGTCGCCGCGGCGCGGCGGGTGTCGAGCCGCCCGCTCAGCAGGCCCGGGATCTCTCCACGGTCCAGGCGGCCGAACTGGGTGAGGACGAAGCTGAGGTCGGCGGCCCTGACCGCCGTCCATCCGGCCGCGCGCCTGTCGTCCTCCGCCTGGTCGCCGGTGGCCGCGACCTTGGTGCGTACCGCTCGGCCGTCGGCGAGGGTGACGACGGCCGAGTCGTACGGGTGGTCGACGGCCGCCACGACGTACCCGCGGCTGGCCAGTTCCTCGGCCCAGGCGGTGTTCTGGGTGCGCACACCTCCGAGTCCGGGTGAGAACAGCACCACGGGGAACCGGTCACCGCCGCCGGCCACCGGCGCATCGGGCACCGAACGCGTGCGGGCGCGTGTCGGCTCGTCGAGGACGAAGGCCGGAAGGCCCAGGTAGTCGGCCTCACCGCGGGCGACGAGCTGTGCTTCTCGTGCCGTGCGGCCGAGGTACCGCGCGCGCTGGGCGGCCGGCGGAGCGTCCTGCGCGGGATACCAGAGCTGGACGACGATCGTCCGCTTGTCGTCGGTACGCGACGTGGCGACTTCCGGGCGATCAGGGTCGGTCCACTGCACGACGGTGGTGCCGACGGCGTACGCCCCCGACGGCTCGGGGAACACGGGCAGGGGCAGCGCCCACGCCGCCGTCGCGCCCGCGAGGACCGGGGCCAGGCATGCCACCGACCCCGGCAGCGCCAGCCACCATCGCGCCCGCCGCCCCGCACGCCACCCCAGCAGTGAGGGCGCGGCGAACGCCAGCGCGATGACCCCTCCCGCCAGGATGGGAAGGAGTTGCCAGCGGATCCCGAGCACGGCCAGCACGGTCGCGGACACCACGAGGGCCGCCGCACCGGCCAGGGTCGACGGCCGGCGCGCTCCGGGGGCAGCCAGCGGGCCAGCACCAGCACGACGGCGGACGCCAAGACCAGGAGCTCCACGAGGGACAGGCCGAACACGGTCACATTCATGTGATCACCGTGGCGCAATGAGCTCGGCCGGACATCGGGCCCGAGGCCGAGAGTTGCCTGCGACCCCGGTATGACCTCCGCGATCCGCCTGCGACCGGAGTCGCAAGGGCCGCGCGGCCGGTGGTGTCCATGGAGCGGCGCGCTCGATCTGCTAGCCGAGGAACGCCGCCCGGTTCTCCTCGGCCCAGGAGGCGAACGTCCGCGCGGGTGTCCCGGTCAGTTCCTCCACGACCGAGGTGAGTTCGATCGGACGGCCGTCGCAGCTCTGCCAGTAGTCCAGCAGGGCGGCCGCGAAGGCCGCGTTCATGTACTGCGCCATTTCGGCCGTCCACTCCTGCCGGGTGACGGGCGTGATCGCGATGTCCCGCCCGGTGACGCGGGAGAGGATCCCGATCTGGTCGGTGAACGTGAGCGACTGGGGCCCGGTCAGTGTGTACGTCCTGCCGCCGAGGGCGGGGTCGGCCAGAACGGCGGCCGCCACCGCCGCGATGTCCGCTTCGTGGATGGCGTCGACGTGCGCGTGCGGGTAGGGCAGGGTGATCGGCGTCCCCGACTTGATCGCCCACGACCACGCCATCGCGTTGCCGCAGAAGGTGCCGGGCCGCAGCACGGTGCTCGGCACGGGCGAGGCGGCCAGGGCGCGTTCGGAGACGAGATGTGAGGCGGCCAAGGGGCTGCTGTCGGGGTCGGGCACGAGCACGGCGGCGGAGGACAGCAGCACGACGTGCTCGACCCCGGCCGCCTCGGCCGCCGCGGCGAACTCCTGCGCGTGGGACGGCTCGGCGTAGAGGAACACCGAGGTCACGCCTGCGAGCGCAGCGCCGAAGGTGGACGGATCGCGCAGGTCGCACCGGACGACGGACGGGTCGGTGGGGGCCTTGGAGGCCGGTCGTACAGACAAGCCCTGCTCGCGCAGGAGGCCGATGAGGGCGGTCGCGACGGAGCCGCGAGCGCCCGTGACAAGAATGGTCATATCGGTACAGATCCCTTCGCAGGCTCTTCGCGACCTGAGCGCGACGCCTGTCGATAGAATGAAAGCGCGACACAGAAGTTGCGTCACACAAGTATTGCGTGACGAACATTATGAGGACGATGGAGCCGCACGTGTCAAATCGAGCCGAGATGCTCAAGCGCATCAGTGACGAGAGTCAGCGCCACTACGCGGCCTACACGCTGTTCAACCAGGCCATGGCCGACCGGCTCGGCCTGCACCCCACCGACCTGCAGTGTGTGGCCCTGCTCGACCTGGAGCAGGGGCCGATCAGCACCGGCGAGATCGCCCGCCTGGCCGGCCTGACCCCCGGATCGGCCACCCGCCTGGTCGACCGCCTGGACAAGGCGGGTCTCGTCGTACGGCACGCCGACCCGGCCGACCGCAGGCGTGCCCTGGTCACGCTGACCCCGGAGGCCCGCGCCCGGATCGGCTCGGCCTGGGACGTTCCGGGCAGGGCGTTCGTCGAGATGCTCGACCACTACGACGACGACGCGCTCGCCCTGATCGCCGACTATCTCGAGCGGGCCGCCTCGGTGGGTCGCGCTCAGGCGCAGCGCCTCACGACTTCCGCCTGAAGCGTGTCTCGAAGGCGTCCGGGCCGGCCTCGCGCCGTCCACTCGGGTCGCGATTGACCACACTCCATTGAACCGCGGCAGCGCTGGGCGCTAGCCGCGTGGGTCGCTGAAGCAGATCACGCGCCGGACGCCACCACGGGCCGTACAGATGCCCGGGCGGTCGCATGCGCGCGTGACGTATGAGATGCCGGGGGACCGACCATGAACACCATCCGAAAGACCGCTTTGGCGCTGGTTGCGACAGCCGTGCTCAGCGGCTGCGGCGGCGACGCCGAGCCGACCGGGACGGCTGCTTCGCCTCCCGCCAAGTCGGCCGCGACGGCACAGGAGAAGCGGCGCCAGTTCGAATCCGTCAAGGCGGACTGCATGAAGAAGGAGGGCTTCCGGTAGGTCGCCCACGTGCCGCAGGAAGATCCCCTGACCGACGATGAGCTGAAACGCAGAGCCGGCGACTACGAGGCGTTGAAGGCCCAGCGGACGAAGTACGGCTTCGAGGTCTTCTCGGTGTACGTCCACCCGAAGGGCCCGGACAGCCCCGACAGCATGCCCGACCTCTCAAAAGCCGACCCCAACGGGGGTATCTGGACGAAGCTCTCCCCGGCTCAGCGCAAGAGCTACTGGAAGGCCGTGAACGCCTGCGCCGTCGTCGCGGCTGCCATGCTCACCCCCGCCCAGGCCCAGCCGTACCTGGCCAAGGAGATCAAGGCCGCCCTGGACGACCTGGAGTGCGGCAAGGACTTCTATCGGGCCTACACCCCCAAGGTGGAGGCCATCACGCAGCGAATCGCCGAGGAGTTCGGCAGCTGACGGGGCACGCCTTCCGGCCCTGGGTGAGGTGGCGGCAATCGTCCGCCTGGCGGAACAGCATCGATATCCACTTTCCTATCGGCTGGCGTCCCATACCAGTATTGGACGTCACAAGATCTGTTCTGATCTGCTGGACGGGCATCGACGTCCCTCCGGGCCGATCAGATCAAGATCTGTGCCCGGGAAAGAGCAGGTGTTCGACCATGTCCCTCGGGCAGTCCGTCCCGTCCCGCCGTGCGTTGCTGGCCGCCGCGGCTCTCCTGCCGCTGGCCGGCCGCCCGGTCGAAGCCGCCGCCGCCACCGCTCCCAAGCGTGCTCAGCACCACTACGACCGCGCGGCCGCGCTGGCCGGTGACGACCCCGTCCTGCGGGCCCTGGTCAAGGCGCTCGCGCCCGACCTCACGATGCCGGAGCCGAAGCCCCTCGGCCCGTTGCGCGTCTTCGACGACGTGGCGGTGCTGGGCACCACCTTCGTACAGGCCACGGCGCTGTTCACCGCCGGGGGCATCGTGCTCGTCGACGCGATGGGATCCCCGGAGGACGCCGAGAAGATCATCGTCCCGGGGCTGCGCGCCGTGGGCGCCGACCCCGCACAGATCAAGTACGTGGTGGTCGCCCACGGCCACTCCGATCACTTCGGCGGCGCCCAGTTCCTCGCCGACCGCTACGGCGCCCGCGTCATGATGAGCCGGCGCGACTGGAACCTCATCGCCGCCGAACGTCCCGCGAACGCGCCCGAACGCGACCTGGAGATCGCCGACGGCCAGAAGCTCACCGTCGGCGGCACCACCATCGTCTTCCACCACACTCCCGGGCACACGCCCGGCACCGTCTCGTCGATCTTCCCCGTGCACTGGAAGGGACGGCGGCACACCGCGATGTTCTGGGGCGGCACCAACCCGCCCGCCGCGACCGCCGACAAACGCACCACCCTGGCCTCCGCGCTCGGCTTCGCCGCCACGATGCGGCGGGCGGGGGTGGAGGTGGAGCTGACCAACCACGGCGGCGTCGACGACGGCCTGACCCGCATCGAGCAGCTGCGCGCCGGAACGACGGGTGCGGCCAACCCGTTCGTCATCGGCCGGGCCAGGACGCAGCGCTTCATGAAGGTCATGGAGGTCATGATGCGCGGCCGCATCGCCCAGGACGAGGAGACATCCGCCGCCCGCGGCCGACCGACCCCCGCCTGCTGCTGACGAGCGCCCGCGGGCTTCTGCGGGCCGTGATCACTCCCGGGCCTGAGCGTCGGCGTGCCTGGTGGCTTGTGTGCACCCGCTAGTGGGACGTCCCGTCGCGCTCGCTTCTCCGGGCGAGGCTCTGGAGTTGCCCTTCGTGCACGCTGCCCACCCACTCCCAGCCCGGCTCGGCCGACGGGCCGATCCGCGGATCGGCTGCGACGTGACCGCTCCGCAACGCGAGCACGTACGCCCGGTCCTGTTCGATCCGCGCCTTCACCTGGTCGGATCCGCCGACGGAGCCATGGCCGGGGACGACGACGTCGACACCGCCCGCCACGTCCTCCAGCAGCCGCAGGGCGGCGAGGTAGTCCTCGATCGGGTCGACGGTGCCGTCCAGGTCGAGCATCGGAACCAGGACGTCGGAGAGCATGTCGCCGGCGACGAGAACCCCGCGTTCCCCGATCAACAGCGCCGCATGGCCAGGGGCATGTGCTTGATGCTCGACGATCCGGACCTCGGGGCCGTCCCAGGGGACCTGCGTGGTTCCGGCGGGCAGGCCGGTGATGCGGCCGAGCAGGTCCATCGGTACCTGGCCGGCGATCTCCGTCTCCAGCAGGTGGTCGGCGACGCGGGTCTTCGCGTCTTCGTCCGGCAGCTGCTCGCGGACGGTGGCCGCGCAGCGCGCCGTGCCGTGACGGGGCACCTCGCCGAGCCGATCGTGCCAGAGCAGGTGATCCCAGTCCGGATGCGTGGAGAACCCCGCCACAACGGGCTGGCCCAGTTCGCGGAGATCGTTCGCGAGGCAGTCGATCTCGGCGCCGGTCACCCCGGGGTCGATGAGCAGCACACCGGCCCGGCCCCGCACCGCAATGGCGTTGCTCTGCACGAACGCGCTCTCGTGGACCCACACGCCCTCCGCGACCTGCCTCAGCACGAGCTCGCCTCCTTCGCGTCCCGGATGGCGTAGCGATGCATCGTGACGCCCTGTTCGAACGTTCGCTGCTCCATCAGGTCGAGGTCGATCGGCAGGTCGTAGTCGTCGAACAGCGGCCTGCCGAATCCGAGGATCGCGGGGTGGGTGAAGAGCAGCAACTCGTCCAGAAGCCCGGCCCGGAGCAGCTGCGTCGCGAGCGCCGCGCCGCCCACGCTGATGCTGCCGTCGGTCTCGGCACGCAGGGCGGCGAGCTGCTCGATCGCGTCGTCCCCGCCGATGATCCGGGTGTTGTGATCGGCGCTGCGGCGCGTGCGGGAGACGAGCACCTTGGGCTTGGCGGTCCAGATCTCGCCGTACTCACGCATGAAGTCCGGCAGCGACGTGTCCTCGCTCGACCGTGGCCAGTGCTCCTCCATGACCTCGTAGTAGACCCGGCCGTGGACCATGAGCGCGAGCGCCCGCATCCGCGCGTTGGCCTCGCGGTGCAGTTCCTCGTCGACACGCAGCCATTCGCCGGCGCCGGCGTCCCCCGGAACCTGCTCGATCCGCAGGTCGAGGGACACCTGCATCGAGTAGACGAAGCGACCCATCAGCTCCTCCTCGGAAAAAGTGCTTGCAATTTGCAACTACTATAGGGGGAGCGAAAACCCTGTCAAGGAGGAGAGGAATCGTGGAACCACGGTCCGGATGCCCGATCAACGCCGCCGTCGAGGTGCTCGGAGATCGCTGGACGCTGCTCGTGCTGCGCGACGTCATCTTCGGCGACCGCCGCCACTTCCGGGCGCTGCTCACCGGGTCGATCGAGGGCATCGCCTCGAACATCCTGGCCGACCGCCTCGTGCGGCTCGTCGAGGCGGGGATCCTCGCCCGCGGCACCGCCGCGCGGGGGCAGCGCGCTCGCTACAGCCTCACCGAAGCCGGCATCCAGACCCTGCCGATCATCTACGCCCTCGGCAACTGGGGCCTCGACTGGCGTCCGGGCAGCGACGAGCTCCGGAGCCGGCAGCAGGCCATGCGGGACGAGGGTCCGGCGTTCATCGAGGAGCTCATGGACGAGCTGCGCGTCCGCCACCTCGACGCCCCGCCGAAGCCGCACGACGGCCCAGGCCCCTTCGAACGCCTCGACGCCGCCCGCACCGCGGCCACCCCGCAAGACCACGCCGATCAACGGTGACAAGCGGGCGACGCCTTCCCCGGCCTGCCCCTGGTGCCACGCCGAAACGGCGCCGCGGTGGACATCGACTGGCCGATTTCGCGGTGAACCTGGACAATCGCCTGTCGTGATGGGTGTCTCCGGCTTCGAGCCGACCTTTCTCGTCGGACTCGAAGCCATCCGCGGGCAACACGGGCCGGGCCTGGCCGCGCTTGCCGGTCGGCGTCTGAGCGGCTTCGCGCTCGTACGTTTCGTCGAGGACGGGGACTGGTATGCCGATTGCCCCGTCGTCCTGGACTTCGACGGCGTCCAGGTGGAGATCTGCCACTCGAAGTTCGATGAGCTGTCGATCAGCTGGAACGCCATCGACACGACGGCCTCGATCACCGGCTGGGAGGAGTACGAAGAACTCACCCCGGCGTGGTCCGGCGCCGATGAACGGCTGGAGTCGTTCGTCGGCCAGGAACTGCGCGAGGTTGCCCTGCTGGAGTGGCGGCCATCACGTCCCGACGTGGCGGACGGCACCCTCGCGGTGGAGTTCGCCTTCGATACGGGACGCTTCCACATCGCCAACGCTCTCGACGAGAACAGCATCGAGGTCGGCGACGCCCATCGAGAATGGGTGCGGCACCGGCTGGGCCGCGGCGCGCAGCCTGACTAGCCCGGTACGCCGCATCTCCCGACGCCGACCGGCCCGCACCGGGTCGGCACGACGTCCCTGCACCTGACCGACACCTCCCGCCCCGACCCGTGGGTCCCCGCGGTCAGGACCAGAGAGCTCCCCCAAGGAGTCGGAGCTGCTCCTGAAGGGCTCGGGGATCAAGGAACTGGAGAACCTCCCGCCGGACGGGCTGAGCCGCACCCGTACGAACGCCCTCGAAGGCGCCGAGCCCTCCGGACGCCGGGGCGGCCTGCCGCTCGTACTGCTGTCGCCCGGCGTCACCCGAGGACCTGGCGAGCAGGGGGTACGTGGTGGCCGGCGTCGACCACACCTACGAGAACTTCGCCACCACCTTCCCTGACGGGCGGGTCGCCACCTGCGCCGCTTGCGCGAACGTCAACGACGCCGACTTCGGCCAGAGGGTGATCAGGAGCCGGGCGATCGACATGCGCTTCGTGCTCGACCAGTTGACCGGGCCGCGGCCCGTGTGGAAGGGCAGCGCCCTGAGCGATCCGGCGCGGATCGCGATGGCGGGCCAGTCCATCGGCGGGGCCGCCGTCCCGGAGACCATGGTGCAGGATGCCCGGGTACGCGCGGGGATCAACCTGGACGGCAGCCTGTTCCTCCCGATCCCCGACAGCGGACTGGCGCGACCGTTCATGCTGATGGGCGCCCCTCGAACGACGGCACCTGGAAACGCGACTGGGAACGCCTGACCGGGTGGAAACGCCGGCTGGTGGTGAAGGGGGCGCTGCACCGCTGACGTGAACGCCTGCGCTCCGGACCGATGACCATGCACGGCAGTCGGAGCAGCCGTGTCCCGGCGCGGCCATACTGCGGTTCGTGACTCTTGAAGAGGTACGTGTCCACCACCGCACCGGGCAATGGTGCTCCGGCGTCCGGACCGGCGACGACATCGTGGCCTACGACGTCGAGATCCTTCCCCCGTGGCGGGTTCCCGGCCGTCCCACGACCGACCGCTGCTTCGTGCTCGCCGACGAGGGGGTACAGATCCGGAGGCCGGTCACCTTCGTGGACGCACTCGAAGGCGCTTGGTACGTCGACCTGGTCGAAGTGGAGGAAGCGGGGCCGAAGCGGCTGACGGTCCGCGACCTCTACGTGGACATCGTCGTGCTCCCGGCCGGCCGGCGCTACGAGATCCTGGACCTCGACGAGCTCGCCGACGCGCTGCAGAACGGCGCCATCGACGCCGCCACCACGGTCAGGGTTCTGCGCGACACCCAGCGCTTCATCGACCGGCACCTGCGCAACCTGGACCAGGATCCGCCGAGCTCGTGGCCGGACTTCCCGCCCGCGGCCGTTCTGGACCTGGCCGACCTGCCGCCCTTCGACGCCGGATGAGAGCACGTCCAGAACCGTGAGGCCGAGCCGTTCGCCGCCGGCTCCGTGGCCATCGGTGAGCTCGGTGACGTCCCCGTCGCCGTGAGCACGGTGAGCCTGAAGGACGACGAGGACACCGGCCGCCCGCTCGCGCCGCCCATGGAACCGGTCTACGGGCCGGAATCCATGGCGATCGGCCGCGTCGGCGATCGCATGGTGCTGCTCGCCGGAGAGGCGTACGGGGCCGACGTCTGGTCGCTCGGCCCGCCGTACCCGTCCTGAACGCGGCCCGGGAGAAGAGGGAAACCCCCGTCGGCGGGTCGGTGAAGCCATGGTCTAGCGTGATCGCCATGAAGGCGGCTGCTCGGTATTTGTGCTGGTTGGCGTGGGCGCAGAAGGGCCGGGTCGCCTTGGGCGCGACACTGGGCACCCTGTGGACGGTGGGCCTCACGCTCCCGCCGTACCTGCTGTCCCGGGCGATCGACGACGACCTGGCGCCCGGCTGGGTGCTGGCGCTGCTCGGCGCCGGCCTCGTCAACGCCTGGCTGGCGATGATGCGGCACCGCACGATGACCAAGATCCGGATGGACGCCAACTTCCGCACGGTGCGCGCCCTGGTGGAGGGGATCAACACGCTCGGCGCGGACCTGAACAGGCGCACCTCGGCGGGCGAGGTCGTGACGATCGGCATCGGCGACGTCATCACCATCGCCGCCGCGCTGACGGTGACCGGCCCCGGGGTGGGCGCGGTGATCAGCTACGGGGTGGTGGCGGCGCTGCTGCTGCAGGTCTCCGTGGTGCTGGCCGTGGTGGTGCTGCTCGGCGTGCCGGTGCTGGGGATCGTGCTCGGGCCGCTGCTCGGGCGGTTGATGAAGGTGCAGAACGGCTACCGCGAGAGCCAGGGCAGGCTGACCGCCCGCCTGGTGGACCTGATCGAGGGGCTGCGGGTGCTCAACGCGTTCGGCGGCAAGGCCGCCTACGCCGAGCGTCACCTCGCCGACTCGGCACGCCTGCGCGAGCAGGGGTACCGGGTGGCGTCGCTGACGAGCTGGATCGGCGCGCTGGGCGTCGGGCTGCCGGCGCTGTTCCTGGCCGCGGTGACCTGGCTGGGCGCCAGGCTGGCCGCGGACGGCAGGATCACGGTGGGCGAGCTGGTCGGCGTGTACGGATACATCGCCATGCTGGTGGTTCCGGTGTCCTTCTTCATCGAGGGCAGCTTCCAGATCAGCCACGGCCTGGTCTCCGCCCGGCAGGTCACCCGCTTCCTCGCGCTGCGGCCCGGCGACCGGCCCCGCTCCACCGGGCTGGAGATCACGCCGGGCAGCTTCGTGGGGCTGGTCAGCGCCCGCCCCGAGGAGAGCGTGGCGCTGCTGGAGGGCCTCGGCGGATTCGACGGCACGTCGTTGATCGCCGACCACGACGCCGCCCTGTTCGCCGGCACGCTCCGCGAGGTGCTGCAGGGCCGGGGCGAGGCCGACGACGAGACCATCCGCCGCGCCGTCACCGTCGCCGCCGCCCAGGACGTGGTCGCCGGGCTGCGCCACGGCCTGGACTCCGTGATCGAGCCCGGCGGCCGCAACCTTTCGGGCGGCCAGCGCCAGCGGGTGCGCCTGGCCAGGGCGCTGGTGGCCGATCCCGAGCTGCTGCTGGCGGTGGACCCCACCTCCGCGCTGGACGCGCACACCGAATCCCTGCTCGCGCAGCGCCTTCGTACGGCGCGCGCCGGCCGTACGACGGTCGTCGCCACCACGTCGCCGCTGCTGCTCGCCCAGGCCGACGAAGTCGTGCTGATCGAGGACGGCCGGGTGGCCGCGACCGGCACCCACCGCGACCTGCTGGAATCCAGCGACGAGTACCGGGCGGTGGTGTCGTGACCCGCGACCTCCCCGTCGCCGACCGCAGGCGCGTACGGCAGGCGGCCCTGCGCCTGATCCGCCGCGACGTCCCCGGGTTCACCGCCACCCTGCTCCTCAACGGCCTGGCGGCGGCCGCGGCCCTGGTCAGCCCGTGGCTGCTGGGCCGCATCATCGACACCATCTCCGCCGGCGGGGCGATCGACCTCCTCGCCGCGGTCGCCGTGGGCGGGGCGCTGCTGCAGCTCGTCCTGTCCCGATACGCCGAGCGGACCGGCACCCGCTTCAGCGAGCGCGTCCAGGAACACATCCGGCAGGAGTTCCTCGACCGCGTGCTGGCCCTGCCCGCCGCCACCGTCGAGCACATCCGCACCGGAGACCTGACCGCCCGCGGCACCACGGACGTCGGCGTGGTCGGGCGCACCCTGCGCGACGCCGCCCCGGCCGTGCTGATCTCCGCCCTGCAGGCGATCTTCCTCATCACGGCCGTCTTCGTGGTCGACCCGCTGCTGGGAGCCTGCGGTCTGGTCGCGCTCGCCGGCGTCTCCGCCGCCTCCCGCTGGTACCTGCGCCGCGCCCGCGACGCCTACCTGGAGGAGGGCGCCGCCCGCTCGGAACTGGCCGAGCACCTGGCCGCCAACGCCGCCGGCGCCCGGACCATCGAGGCCCTCGGCCTGCGGGACCGGCGCACCCGCGCCGCCGAGCGGGTGATCGAGCGCAGCCGGGTCGCCCAGCTGCGAACCCTCTTCCTGCGCGGTGTCCTCTGGCCGTCGGTCGAGGTCTCCGCCCTCCTGCCGCCGGTGCTGGTCCTGCTGCTCGGCGGCGCACTGCTGGACAGCGGCCAGGTCACCCTCGGCGCGGTCGTCTCGTGCGTGCTCTACCTGCGCCAGCTCCAGCAGCCCATCGAGACCATCCTCATGTGGATGGAACAGCTGCAGAGCAGCGGCGCCTCCTTCGCCCGGATCGAAGGGCTCGGGACCCCGGCGGCGCGGACCGGCGTGGCCGCCCCCGACCCCCAGGACGACCACATCGTGGCGGCCGGCGTGCACTTCGCCTACGAATCCACCGGCGACGTCGTCACCGGCGTGGAACTGACCGTGCGGCCCGGCGAGCGCCTGGCCGTCGTCGGCCCTTCTGGAGCAGGCAAGTCCACGCTCGGCAAGCTGCTGGCCGGCATCGACCGGCCCCGCCTCGGCACGGTCACCGTCGGCTCGGTCCCGGTCGCCGACCTGTCGCCCGCCCAGCTCCGCAAGCACGTCGTGCTGGTCACCCAGGAGCAGCACCTGTTCCTCGGCACCGTCCGCGACAACCTCCAGCTGGCCGACCCCACGGCCGACGACAACCGGATGGAGAAGGCCCTGGCGGCGGTCGGCGCCGACTGGGTCACCTCGCTGGACGACGAGCTCGGCCCGCACGCCTCCGGCGCCGAACCCGGCCCCGACCGGGTGCAGCAGCTCGCCCTGGCCCGGGTCATCCTGGCCGACCCGCACACCGTCATCCTCGACGAGGCCACCGCCATGCTCGACCCGCGTACGGCCCGGCGCGCCGAACGGTCGCTGGCGGCGGTGCTGGACGGACGCACGGTGATCGCGATCGCGCACCGGCTGCACACGGCGCGGGACGCGGATCGGGTGGTGGTGATGGAGGGCGGACGCATCGTGGAGGTCGGCGCGCACGACGAACTGCTTGCGGCCGGCGGCGTCTATCAGGAGTTGTGGAACTCCTGGCACGGCTCACGCCCTTAGCGGGTGGCCTGCCGGGCGGGACGGGTCCTCCGGGCGGAGGACCGGTCCGGCCGGCCGGCCGCCGAGCCCGGCTCATGGTCGGAGGCGGGGAATCGCCACCAGGCAGGAGTCGTCCGGACCGGCGCGTCACTAGCGTCGAGGCATGCGATCTGATCTTGGCGTCTTCCTGAGGGCGGCCGCGAACAGGCCCCTGGTGATCGGCGCTTTCGCCCCCACGTCGGAGCTGCTGGCCGCGCAGCTCGTCGAGGTGGTGCCGAAGCGCGGCGCGCCGACCGTGCTGGAGCTGGGGCCCGGGACGGGCGCGATCAGCGGGCTGATCCGGTCCCGGCTGCCGTCCCGGGCACGGTTCGTGGCGGTGGAGACCGACCGCGCGATGGTCGACCATTTGGCGCAGACCCGTCCGTGGCTGGAGGTGCTGCACATGGACGCCGCCGATCTGGGGTCACGCATCGGTGCGGGCGAGGTGGACGCCGTGGTGAGCGCGCTGCCGTGGACCCTCATCCCGGAACGGGCCCAGGAGCGCATCCTCGATGCGGTCTCGCGCGTCCTGGCGCCCGGCGGCAGCTTCACCACGATCGCCTACCTGACCGGCACGCGGTCCGGCCCGGGCAGGCGGTTCCGCGGCCGGCTGGACGCCGCCTTCGACGAGGTGCTGACGACCCGAACCGTCTGGCGCAACCTGCCGCCCGCGCGTACGTACGTCTGCCGGCGCCCGACCGTGACCGCGGCGCCGGGGCAGAAGTGACACCCCCGGCGGCCGTCACGCGTGGCTGGCCACGCGGCCCTCGCCGGCGCTCATCTCGGGCCAGAACTCCCGGTACCGGCCGGAGTGGAAGACGAGCGGCTCGCCCCCGGCCCGCTGGTAACGTTCCACCGCCCCGACGAGGATGTGGTGGTCGCCGCCGTCGTGGACGCGCTCGGTGCGGCAGACGAAGCTGGCCAGCGCCCCGGCGAGTATCGGCAGCGGCGTGCCGAGCAGCTCCACCCCGGCGAACTTGTCGGCCGCGGGGGTGGCGAAGCGCCTGGACAGGTGGCCCTGGTCGGCGGCCAGGACGTTGACGGCGAACCGCCCGGCCCGCAGAAAGAGCGGCGCGCTGGGCGCCCGGTTCGACAGGCACCACAGCAGCAGCGCCGGATCGAGCGAGACCGAGGTGAGGGAGTTGACGGTCACGCCGGCCCGCTCCCCGTCGGCGGTCACCGTCGTGATCACCGCCACCCCGGTCGCGAACTGCCCGAAGGCCTCGCGCAGCGACTCTCATGCCGTCACCCTGCCCAGATAGGTCTCGGCACGGCCGGCGTCCATGAACCACTCGGCGTAGTCGGCCGGGTCGTCGAAGCCGTTGACGAACCGGGAGGCGATCTCCGGGCGCTGACCGGCGGCGCCCAGCAGCGCCAGGTGGTGGGGCTCGGCCGGCGCGAGCAGGGCGTTGGTCCAGTTCGTGACGTGCTGGGCCTGCGCCCAGAACAGGTCGAAGGTCTGCCGCATCCAGTCGGCGTCGAACGGCTGCCCGCCGCGTTCCACGATGGCCCGCAGGTAGGTGGCGGCGCACTTGGCGGCGTTGTTGCTGCCCTGCCCGGTGATCGGGTCGTTGAGCACCACCACGTCGGCGACGCCGAGCACCGGCGCGCCGGAGGGCAGCACGGCAACCGGGCGCCGGACGGTGGGGGCGAAGCGGCCGGTCAGCACCGCGTTGGCGTCGGTGAGCTCGATCCCGGCGCAGCGCTCGGCCTCCCACGGGAAGAACGTCTCCAGGATCCGGCGGCTGCGGGCCAGGTGCTCGGCGGGGCCGCGGACGTCGCCCCAGCAGTCCATGGGGCCGTCCGGCACGCCCTCGAACACCATGATCTCGCAGGGGCCGGTGTGCGTGAGCGCGGGGAAGACGAAGTACTCGCCCACGCCGGGCAGCAGGTTGAAGCAGACCGCCGAATGACCAGGACGGGGGGCGAGGCCGTTGACGTAGGTGACGGCCAGCGCGCGCTGCGGGGTGGTGTAGGGGGAGCGGGCGGGGTCCCGTTCGAAGAGCGAGGCGATCTGGCCCTTGCCCGCGGCGACCAGGACCAGGTCGTACCGGGCCGCGTAGCTCTCCAGGTCATCGGGGGTGGCGTCGTGCAGGACGAGCTTGCCGCCGAGCCGCTCGAACTCGCCCAGCCAGGCCGGCATCTTCAGCCGCTGGTCGACCGAGCGGGCGGGGACGTCCAGCCGCGCCGCCCAGTCGAGGGCCTTGCCGCCCTCCGGGCTCGGGACCGTGAGCGCGATGCCCTCGATGGGCGGGCAGACGTCGGCCCACCAGTCGAGGCCGAGCTCGCGCTCGTGGGCCTGCGCGGTGCCGAACATGGCCTGGCCGGACATCACCCGGCCGTCGCGGATGGACTCGGGGGTGCGGTTGGAGACCACGGTCACGTCGTAGCCGTGCTGGAGCAGGCCGATGGCCAGGTGGAGACCGGCCTGGCCGGCGCCGACGATGAGGATGTCGCGCATGGTGGTGTCCTTCTGGTGGTGTGGTGTGGAGGATCTGATCGGCGCCTGACAAGAACGGTACGGGCGGCGCGTGCGCCCGTGCCATCCACTGAGCGCGGATCTCATCCGCCTGACGCGGGACCTCTGCGCAACGTCTCCGACGGCGGCTGCCCGAACCTCTCGCGGTACTGGGCGGCGAATCGTCCCTGGTGCAGGAATCCCCATCGGGCGGCCACCGTGGTCACCGTGGCCCTGGCCGGGTCGGCCGTCCTGAGCTCGTCGTGCACGCGCGTCAGCCGGACCTGCCTGAGGTGGGCCATCGGGGACAGCCCGAGATGCGCGCGGAAGCCCTCCTGGAGTGAGCGGCTGCTGACCGCGACGGCGCCGGCGATGTCCGTCGTGCTCAGCGGGAGGTGGGCGTGCCCTTCGATGAACTCCATCGCCCGGCGCACGACCTTCGGCAGCGCGGGCGGCCTGGGAGCGGTCAGTCGTTCCAGGTAGTTGGAGGGCTGCATGGTCAGCAGCAGGGTGATCAGGGCGTTCTCCAGATGGGCGATGGCCAGCGGGTGGCCGGCCAGCCCGTCGTCCCGCTCGGCCTCCCTGACCAGCAGGTCGGCCATGTCGCGCCAGGAACGGGTCCAGCCCGTCGTCAGGTCCATGCCGAGGTCGAAGACGACCGGGCCGTCGAGCGGCTCGCCGAGCATCTGCTCCAGCGAGCGTTCGATCGCCGAGCGCTCGAACTTGACCAGCAACTGCGGGCAGCCGGCGGCCCAGCGCATGTCGAGGTGGCGGGTCGGCGAGGGCAGCGAGGCCAGCAACGGGGTGGAGACGATCTCCTCGTCGCCGGCGCGGATCAGGCTGCGTCCGGCGAGCGGGATCATGACCAGGAAGAACGTGTCGAGGTCGCCCGGCTCGATGTGCACGTCGGCCCCGTAGTCGAGGTAGCTCACACGGACCGAGCCGAGCTGCACGGAGTTGAACCGGGCCGACAGCAGGTTCGCGTCCCCGGCCAGGTCCAGCCGGTGCGGGCAGAACACCTTGGCGACCTCGCCGCGGACCTCGTCGAGGTCGGAGCTGGCGAAGACGGCACGGTTGCTGAGGAGCACACCAGATGATCGGGCGTCCCGCCCTCGGCGTTCCATGTAAAAGTACGCACAAAAGATCCGGCGGCGGTGTCGGATCGCGGTGGCGGCGTTCGTAGCAGGGGTGAGACCGCCCGCAAGGGGCGGCGCCACAGGCTAAGGAAGCGCGACCATGAAGCTGACGACCATGACCCAGGTCACCGTCGACGGAGTGATGCAGGGCAACGGCGGCGCGTCGGAGGAGGACCGCAGGAACGGCTTCGAGCGCGGCGGGTGGGCCCTGGGCAGGGGTGACGACGAGACCACGACGTTCATCAACCAGACCTACGGGCGCGCCGACGCGTTCCTGTTCGGGCGGCGCACCTACGAGCTGTTCGCCGGCTCGTGGGGGTCGTTGACGGCCCGGGACGTCCCCGGCTGGGAGACCGTCCTGGGCGCGCTGAACACGCGGCCCAAGTACGTGGCGTCGGCCACGCTCGCCGATCCGGCGTGGGCGGGCACCACCGTCCTGCCCGGCGACCTCAGGACCGCCGTCAGGGCACTGAAGGCGGAGCCGGGGGGTGAGGTGCAGGTGCACGGCAGTGGCACGCTGGTCCGGTGGCTGCTGGAGAACGACCTGGTCGACGAGCTGACCCTGATCGTCGTTCCGGTGGTGCTCGGCCAGGGCGCGCGGTTGTTCCCGGACGCCGGCCCCGATCTCGCGCTCGACCTGATCGAGTCGCGGGCCGACTCCAAGGGCGTGACGATCCAGGTCTACCGGCCGGCCGGGCGCCCGCAGTACGCCACGACCTGAGTCATGCCCGCTGCCCTGGCCCCACAGGAGACGATCTGCACATGCGATACCTGATCTCAGTGATCGACCACAGGACCAACTCGGCCACCCCGGAGGAGCGCGCGGCGATCGACGTGTTCAGCGAGGGCCTCAGGACCGGGGGCCACTGGGTCTTCGCCGGCGGCCTCGCCGCGCCCGGCACGGCCACCGTCATCGACAACCGGGGCGCGGAGGTGATGGTCACCGACGGGCCCTTCCTGGAGTCCAAGGAATACCTCGCCGGCTTCTGGATCATCGAGGCCCCCGACCTCGACGTGGCCCTCCGGCTCGCCGCCGACGGGTCGAAGCACTGCAACCGCAGGGTCGAGGTGCGACCGTTCCTGTGAACGACGCCCGCGAGGCGGTCACCCGGGCCCACCGCGAGGAGTGGGCCCGGGTGGTCGCCGCCCTGACCAGGCGTTTCGGTGACCTCGACATCGCCGAGGAGGCGGCCGCCGAGGCGTTCGCGACCGCCGTCGAACGGTGGCCGGCCGACGGCGTGCCGCCCAATCCGGGCGCCTGGCTGACCACCACCGCCAACCGCAAGGCCATCGACCGGATCCGGCGCGAGAACAAGCGCGACGACAAGCACAGGAAGGCTCAGATGTCCCACGACGACCCACCCGAGCCTGCCGGCGCCATCGACGACGACCGGCTCCGGCTGATCTTCACCTGCTGTCATCCGGCGCTGGCGATGGAGGCCCGCACAGCGCTGACGCTGCGCCTGGTCGCCGGCCTGACGATGCCCGAGATCGCGCGCGCCTTCCTGGCGCAGGAGAGCGCCGTGGGGCAGCGGATCACCCGCGCGAAGGCCAAGATCAAGGCGGCGCGCATCCCTTATCGGGTGCCGTCCGCCGAAGATCTCCCGGCGCGTGTCTCCGGCGTGCTCGCCGTCCTGTTCCTGGTCTTCAACGAGGGCTACCTGGCCACCGGCCCCGGCACCGATCCCGTACGGCACGAGCTGACCGCCGAGGCGATCCGGCTCACCCGCCTGATCCGCGCCCTCCTGCCGGACGACGGCGAGGTGACCGGGCTGCTGGCGCTGATGCTGCTGATCGAGGCCCGCCGCCCCGCCCGGGTCTCGGCCGGCGGCGAACTGGTCGCGCTCGACGAGCAGGACCGTGGGGCCTGGGACGCGGCGCTGATCGCCGAGGGCCACCGGCTGGTGCGCGAGCGCCTGGCCGCGGCCGCCGCCGGGGTGGCGCCGGGCCGCTACCAGATCCTCGCGGCGATCAACGCCGTGCACACCTCCGCCCGCGACATGCGCGACACCGACTGGTCGCAGGTCCTGGCCCTCTACGACCAGCTCGTCCGCCTCGACCCCTCGCCGGTCGTCGCGCTCAACCGGGCCGTCGCGGTCGCCGAGCTCGACGGGCCGGAGGTCGCGCTGGCGGCCGTCGACCGTCTCGGGCACAGGCTGGCCGGTTACCACGCCTACCACGCCACCCGCGCCGACCTGCTGCGCCGGCTGGACCGCGATCAGGAGGCGCGCGCCGCCTACGACAAGGCCATCGAGCTGGCCGGCAACACCGCCGAGACCGCCTCTTTGACCCGCCGCCGCGACCGGCTGCGGTCGAGATGATCAGGTGGCCTTGCCGCGGGCGATGTAGAGCTTCATGTCGGTGAAGTCGAGGGTGAGGTTGTAGGGCTTGAAGAAGCAGTGGGCGAAGTGGGCGATCCCGTCGAAGCCCGTCCCGTAGGGCCAGGGCACGTTGACCGGCATGTTCGGGTCCGCCTCGCAGTAGACCCGCTCGGCGACGGCGCCGCCGAGCCGGATCTCCTCCGGATAGCAGGGGTGGGTGATGGTCGGGTGGCTGTGGGCGAACGTCTCGATCGGGCGCTCGTGGTCGGTCCGGACCCCCAGACGTTCGGCCACCTCTCCGGGCATGCCCGCGGCGACCTCGCCGACCCCGCCGAGGTTCACGCCCACCACCCGCGGGCCGGACCCCGCGATGCTGCCCAGGCTGTGCACGTTGTGGTCACGGGCCAGCCACATCGGCAGCGGCTCGGCGCCCGCCCGCGCGGCGGCGGCGCGTGCCTCCCTGGCCGTCTCGGGGGTGCGGCGGCGCAGGATCAGGTGCCGGCCCGCGTAGTCGAACGTGGTCAACAGGTGGTAGAAGAGCCACGTGCCGATCAGGCCGTCGCCGTCGGTGCCGACGTCGGCGCCCGACTCCGTCGACGACCAGCCCACGGGGACGTTGCGTATCTCGATGCCGCCCAGCCTGAAGGAGTCCAGCACCCCGTAGTGCACCCAGATGGGCGTGCCCTCGAAGTCGGTCTTCTGACTGACGACGGCCTTCAGCCCGGCCTCCTTGGCCGCCGACGCGGTCAGGCTCAGGTTCGGGGCGCCGGTGTAGAACGTGAAGCGCTTCGCCGGTCCGCCGTTGACCGAGGCCTCCACCAGCGGCCGCGGGTCCATCTGCAGGAACCGCGCCCGGCCGACGTCGCCCTTGATCTGGTACGGCTCCCCGCTGATCGCCGCGAACCACTTGGCGTAGTCCTCCGCGCCGGCCGCCTTCCAGCACGGAACGGAGAGGGCGAACTTGTCCTGCCGGATGTAGCAGTCGCCCAGGAGCTCGTTGGCCTCCTTGTCCGCGGGCGCCAGGCGGACGGCCATCTTGAGGTATTTCTCGGCTTCGGGGAACCGGTTGGACAGCAGCCCGACATGGCCGCGCCGGCGGGCCGCGTGCAGGTTCCTGGGGTCCTTCTTCAGGATCTCCTCGTACGCGCGGCCGGCCTGCTCGAACTTCCCGGCCTTGAACAGCGCGTCGGCGTCGCCGCCGTCGGCCAGCGCCGTGGCCGTCCCGTCCAGCAGCGGCGCCGTCGCGGCGGCGCCGGCCAGCACGGCGGCCCCCGGAACAGCGAACGCCGGTCCCATCTCCCGTCATCGGCCGAAGCCTTCTCCCTTTCCATGCCTCCAGTGAAGGGGGACGGCCGTTGCCGTGATGTATGCGTTTTTCGATACACCCGCGATACACGAGATCGCCGGCAGCCGTTCTTGCCACAATCGTTCGATGCGTTTGTGGACGGTGCAGCACCGGGCGGTCCTGGTCACGCTGGAGACCGACGGCGAACTGGCCGGCGACTGGGCCCGGCTGTCGATCCCGTCGTACCGGCCGGTCTACGAGGAGATGGTGGGGGAGATGGCCAGGCGTGGCCTCGACTGCCGGGGCCGTCCGCCGGTGTGGGCGTGGCCCGGCCCGGACACCCGCGACGACACGGTGGCCGTGACGGCCGAGGCCCTCCTGTGCCCGCAGACCGAGGAGGAGTACGCCCGCTACGTCGTCCTGGACCTGGACGTGCCGGACGACCTGGTCCTGCTCAGCTCGTACGGACGCTGGAACGACTTCATGGAGGCGGTCCTCCTGGGCAGCGGCCCGGCCGCCATGGACTGGACGATCGGCGAGGAGGAGGTCGCCGGTGTGCAGGCCTGCCTGCCGCACGTGCCGGCCCCTTGCGTGCTCGGCGCCCGCCCTCTGGAACCGTTCAACGGCTCCTGACCGGGGCGGGACGGCCCGCTGCCGCCGGTCAGATCACCAGGCCGCCGGAGACCCGCAGGTTCTGGCCCGTGATCCATTGGGCGTCGGGCCCGGCCAGGAAGGCGACGACGTTGGCGATGTCCTCGGGGCGTCCGAGCCGTTGCAGCGGCGTCAGGGCCACGGTGTGGGCGATGGCCTGCTCCAGATGCTCACCGGCGGCGGCGCGCATCATGTCCGTGTCGGTGGCGCCGGGGGAGACGCTGTTGACCGTGATGCCCCTGGGGCCGAACTCGCGGGCGGCGACCGCGGTGATCGACTCCAGCGCCGCCTTGCTGGCGAAGTACAGGGCCAGGCCCGGCGCCGCGCCCGTGGAGGAGATGTTGACGATCCGTCCGCCCTCGCCGAGCCTTTCCGCGGCGGCCTGCATGACGAAGAACGGCCCCTTGGTGTTGACCGCCATCACCTCGTCGAAGTCGCTCTCGACGGCGTCGCGGATGTCTCCCATCGGATTGATCGCCGCGTTGTTGACCACCACGTCCAGGCCGTCCAGGCAGCGGTCGACCTCGCCGAAGAGGTGCTTGAGGTCTTCCGTGCGCCCCTGGTCCGCCCGTACGGCGATCGCCCGCCCGCCGAAGGCCGCCACCTCGGCCACCACCGCCTCGGCCGCCGCCTGGTCGCGGTGGTAGGTGAACAGCACCGCCGCGCCCTCACGGGCCAGCCGCACCACGATCGCCCGCCCGATTCCCCGCGACCCGCCGGTCACCAGTGCGTTCTTGTTCTCCAGCGTCCCCATGTCGGCTCCCTTGCCGTCGGCCGCTCCGCTGTTCGGAGCGACTTACTGGGGAGTCGGAGCGGGGGTGCCGGTCTCGACGTCCGTGCCGAAGAAAATCACGACATGCTCGGCCGGACGGCCCCCAGCCGTGCTGGGGGCCGTCCGGCGCGGGCGAGGAGCGGGAGGTCAGACGCCGAACGCCGCCGCGTAGCGGATGACGCCGCTCGGGACCGGGCGCTCGGGGTCGAGGGCGAGCGCCATCATGTACTTGTCCTCGACCTCGAACGACGGCCGGATGCCGAACCCGGAGGCCGGGGAGAAGCCGAAGCGCGGGTAGTACTCGGCGTGACCGAGCACGACCACCAGGTTCTCGCCCTGCTCGCGGGCCGCCTGCAGGGCGGCGCGGATGGCGGCGGAACCCGCGCCCTGTCGCTGGTGTCCGGGCCGGACGGCGCACGGGCCCAAGGCGAGGGCGGGGGAGTCGCCGACGTGGCAGCGGGTGAGCAGCGCGTATCCGGCGAGCTCGCCGCCGGGTGCCTCGGCCAGCCAGGCCAGGCCGGGCAGCCACGCCTGCGGGTCGGCCCGCAGCGCCTCGACGAGGTCGGCCTCATGCGGGCCGGGGAAGGCCGAGAGGTTGATCTCGCGGACGGCGGCGGCGTCGGCGGCGTTCTCGGGACGGGTGATCCAGGAAGTGGTCATGATCGGGTTCGTCTCCTTGTCCTTCTGCGGATGCGGGACCTGGCCGGTGCTTGTGGTGGACCGAACGGACGGTCGGGGGACGTGGCCGGTCACGACTGCCGGTCCCGGAACCTGTAGGTGGCGCGCAGGTGACTGGTGATGGCCTTCTTGTGGTTGACGCGCTCGTCGCGCAGCCGGGCATCGGTACGCGAGGCCGCCCAGGCGTTCTCCCGTTGCAGCTTCCGGTAGCTGCGCAGGCGGCGTCCGGACAGCTCGCCGGACCGGATGGCGGCCTGGACCGCGCATCCCGGTTCGGTGTCGTGGGTGCAGTCGGCGAAACGGCAGGCGGCGGCGAGCTCTTCGATCTCGGCGAAGACCTGCTCCAGGCCGTCGGCGGCGTCGTGCAGGCTGATCCCGCGCAGGCCGGGCGTGTCGATGAGGATCCCGCCGCCCGGCAGGGGAAGCAGCTCGCGGCGGACGGTGGTGTGGCGGCCCTTGCCGTCCTGCGCGCGCACCGTGCCGGTGGCCAGCAGCTCCGCGCCGAGCAGCGTGTTGCCGAGGCTGGACTTGCCCGCGCCCGAGGGGCCGAGCAGCACGGTGGTGCCGCGCACCAGCCCGGCCAGCACGTCCATGTTGTGACCGGTGGCGACGCTGGTGACCAGGACGTCCACGCCGGGTGCCAGCGCCTCGGCCTCGGCGAGGACGGCCTCGGCGTCGTGGGCCAGGTCCGCCTTGGTCAGGACGATCACCGGCTGCGCCCCGCTCTCCCAGGACAGGGCGAGCAGCCGTTCCAGCTTGGCCGCGTCCAGGGGCGTGGCCAGGGACAGCGCGATGAGCACCGTGTCGACGTTGGCGGCGAGCACCTGTCCGTGGGAGGACCTGGACGCCGACGAGCGCACGATCGCGCTGTGCCGCGGCAACAGCGTCACCAGGTGCGGCTCGGCTCCGGGACGCAGCGCGGCCCAGTCGCCGGTGCAGGGCGTCAGGAGCGGGTCGGACGGGTGCGGCGCGGCGAACGTGGCCCGCGCCGGGCCCGATGCGGTGACCGCCGTGCACAGGCCGCGGTCGACCCGGGAGATCCGGGCCGGGACGAGGCCCGCTTCGTAGTGTTCGGTGAAGGTTCGGTCGAGTGCGCCGGTCCACCCGTACCGGGACAGGCCGGATGGATCGGTGTACGTGTGTGACAACGTGAGACCCTTGCGGAGAAGGGGCCCCGACGAGACGTGGACGTCACCCCGCCTGATTCATGGCAGGGAGAGGAAGTGGGTCAGACCGGGGCCCGGGACGTGAGGTTGGTCCGGGCGCTGCACGGGGCAGCGGTCTTCACCGCGGTCATCGAACCTCACCTCCCATCCACACAGATCCAGTACCGAACGAACGGCAGCCTAGCATCTCGGCCGGGCAGTGGGGCTCACTCTTCCTGGCGGAAGATGATCGCGGTGCCCGACGCGGCCTCGGCGGGCACGAAGATCTCCTGGCGGCCGGTCACGCGTACTTGGACGTCGTTGTCGCGCAGGTGCTGTCGCGTGGCGGTGATGTCGCGCACCGACACCGTGCAGGCGACGAACGCGGGCAGGGCCGCGGGCCGCTCACCGGGCAGCAGGTCGCCGAGCGTCGAGGCAGAGACGACGGTGACGTCCGCCCGGTCGAAGGTGTGCGGCCGACCGTCGCGCGCCTGCCCGAAGTAGGTGGCATAACGCCGCGTCAGCGCGGGGAGCGCCTCGTCGGCGACGCACAGCACGCATTCGGCCAGCCCGGTGGCGCCGTTGGGGTGGACGGTGTGCGGCTGGGGGCCGCCCGGTCGGGCCGGCGCGTTCTCGGCGAACCCGATCCTGCCTTCCGGCACGCGCCCGGCGGGCAGGCCGGGTGCGGAGATCTCCAGGTATCGGACCGGTTCCATCGTGGTGCCGGTGCGGGTCTCGACGGGGCGCTGCACGGCGTGCACGCCGGCATGGTCGACGCCGGCCGCGGTCAGCCCCGCGGCGATGACGTCGATGTCCGGCGTGTCGGCGATCATGATGTGCAGGCCCTGGAACCGCTGCAGGAACGACGCGATGTTCGCGGTGGTGGCGCCGATGGCGGCCAGCAGTCCAGGCAGCCTGTCGTCGGGCACCCGCAGCGGGATCGGCCGGGCCTCGCCGGGCAGGTGGCCGACGTCGTCGATCACGGCCACCAGCTCGATGAAGTTGCGCGGGAACTGCACGTGCGCGTTGGCCACGCCGAACGGCTCGGCGGCTCCTCCGGCGACCCGCGGCAGCATGGGGTAGGTGGGCGCGGCAACGGTGAAACCGAGTCGGCGGTAGGTGTCCATGGCCTGGGTCATGTCGTGCACGATGTGGCCCACGTGGTGCAGGCCGGTGATGTCGTCGCCCATGGTGAAGAGCCTCCATGCGTGCGGTCCTGGGGTGTGGTCGCCCCGATCGGACTTCGAGGAATTCTGAGAGTACACTATCTTTAGATAGTGCTCTCTCATTATTGCTTCGATAGAGTGTCCCGCATGGGAGAGGGCGGGTTGCGCGAACGCAAGAAGGCCAGGACACGGGAGACGATCCTTCGTGAGGCGTTCAGGCTCTTTCGTGAGCGGGGCTACCACGCCACCACCACCGAAATGATCGCCGAGGCCGCTGAAGTCTCTCCGGCCACCTTCTTCCGCTACTTCCCGACCAAGGAGCATCTGGTCGTCCTCGACGGCTTCCCGCCTCTCACCGAGGCGTTGGCCGCTCAGCCGCCAAGCGCCCCCGTCCCCCTGCTGCGGGGTGCGTTCCGGGCCGCCTTCGCCGCCCTGTCGCCGGAGGAGATCGCGGCCGGGCACGCCCGGGAGGTGTTCGCGGTCACCGTGCCCGAACTACTGGCCGCCAACGTGCGCAGGAGTCCCGGCTTGATCGCAGAGGTCTGCCGGCTCGTGGCCGACAAGGCCGGCTGTGCTCCTGACGACCCGCGCGTACGTGACGCGGTCGGCGCGGTCTTCGGGATCGTGGCCATGGTCTGGATGCAGTGGGCCCACGATCCCGGCCTGGACGGCCCCGCCGAAATCGACACAGCACTGGCACACCTGGAAGCCGGCCTGAACCGCACGTAGATCGGCTGCCTGCTGCGTGCGGTGGAGTCGGCGCCGGCCCGCTCGGCCGATGAGACTACGCGGGGCGCCGGCGCGGCGGCTCGAGTCGCAACTGGGTGACGATCTCGGCCGCGAGGTGGCGGGCATTGTGGCCGGCGCCGATGAGGGTGTCGGAGGCGGGGCCGGTCCAGTCGCCGTAGCCGTGCAGGTTCAGGCGGGGTTCGGCCAGGACGCGGGTGCCCTCGGTGGCGATCACGCCGCCGGAGCCGCGCAGCCGCAGCGGTGCCAGGTGGCTGAGGGCGGGACGGAAACCGGTGCCCCACACGATGGCGTCGAAGGCCGCCGCGCTGCCGTCGGACCACGTCACCCCGTCGGGAGTGATCCGGGAGAACATGGGCTCGGCCTTGAGCACACCCCGGTCACGGGCCTCGCGCACCGGCGGGACGGCGATGATGTCACCCAGGTCGGGAACGTCCCCGGGATCCTGCCCGGCCAGGACGGCCCGGTAGCGGCGGGCGGTCAGGGCGAACACGGCGCGGCCGTCCAGCTCGTCGGGCATCAGCCGGGGCGGGCGCGAGGTCGCCCAGGCGACCTCGGTGACCCACGAGAGGTCGGCGAGGATCTGCGCGGCGGAGTTGCCGCCGCCGACGACCAGCACCCGGCGACCGCGGAAGGGGGGCAGACCAAGTACGAGTGAAAGGGGCAGTGAGTCGCTGAGCCGCTGGCCAGAAGGTTTAATCGTCCGCTGATGTGACCCTCCGCGTGGGTTTGGTTGCGGTTTGGTGAACAAGACCGTTCGGCATGGTTGATCGCCGCTACGGTTTCGGCGTCTGGACGCCGGGATCGAGGCGAGGGACGGCCTTGGGATGACGTGGATCGAGCGGACCGCCTATCCGCAGTTCAAGCGGCTGACGTCGGCGCGGGTGCTGCACGTGTTCTTCACGCCTTCGCCGGAAGAGATGGACTGGGCCGAAAAACGCACCGGCAGCCCGGAGTCGTGCTTCGCGCTGGTGCTGGCGTTGAAGTGCTTCCAGAAGATGGCGCGTTTCCCGTCCACGGACGAGATCCCCGAGGTGGTGATCGACCACGTTCGGCGCTGTCTGGAGTTGGCCGAGGACGTCTGGCCGGATCACGGCTCCTCTCGTAGTGCGAAGGCGCATCGCAAGCTGGTGCGCCAGCGTCAGGGCGTGAAGTACGACGCGGGCCGGGCCCGGGCGATCGCCGCGATGGCGATCCGGAAGGCGGCCCAGGCCAAGAACAACCCGGCGGACCTGATCAACGTGGCGATCGAGGAGTTGCTCCGGCTCCGGCTGGAGCTGCTTGGGTACACGACGCTGGAGGACCTGGCCACCAGCATCCGCGCCGAGGTGAACGCCACCATCTTCGCCACGATCCTGCAGCGGATAGGCGAGGCCGGCCGGGCCCGGATGGAGGGTCTGCTCGTCGTCGGACCGGACGGCAAATCGACGTTCAACCGGCTCAAGAAGCCCGCCCAGCGGGCCACCTGGTCACGATTTCGTGACCAGGTGAGATGGTTGGATCAGGTGGACGCGCTCGGCGACACCGACGCCTGGCTGGAGGGCATCGCGCCGTCGAAGATCGCCGACTTCGCGGGTGAGGCCGACGCGCAGGACGCCGACACCTTGTCGCGCTACGACCCGGTCAAGCAGGTGGCGTTGCTGGCGTGCCTGACGCACACCGCTCGGATGCGGGCCCGCGACGACCTGGCCGAGACCTTGTACAAGCGGATGGCCTCCCATGTCAAACGGGCCAAGGCGGAGCTGGAGGAGATCCGCGCCCGGCAGCGCGCGACCAGCGAGCGGCTGATTGGCACCTACCGTCAGGTGCTGGAACGTCTCGACCCCGGCAGCGAGACCTCGGCCGCCGGACGCGAGGCGATGGCGCGGGCCGTCGAGGCGGTGACCTCGTGCGCCGGTAACGCTGGGCAGGTCCAGGCGCTCGGCGAGATGCTGTCGGCTCTCGTGGTCCAGACCCACAGCGTGCAGGCAGCGCGGACGGCAGTGGAGCAGGCTGGTGGGTTCGCCGCCCAGTTGGCGGACATCGAGGAGGTCGCCGCCTTCCACGGCGACGCGCACGAGCTGCTGGTGTACCGGTTCTTCAAGAAGGACCGGCCGGCGCTGTTCGAGCTGGCGGGCAAGCTGCGGCTGAAGGCCACCTCCAGCGACGATTCGGTGCTGGCTGCGCTGGCGCACGCCCGCGAGTATTCACCCAAGCAGCGCGACTTCATCTCGCTGCCGCCACCGGTGCAGGAGGATGAGCCGGAGTCGGGTATCGCGTTCGCCTCGGGTAACTGGCGGCGCGCAGTGACCGACCGCAGGCGGCCCGGCATGGTGGCGCGGCGGCACTTCGAGGCGATGGTGTTCTGCTACCTGGCCGAGGAACTGCGCACCGGGGACGTGGCCGTGCTCGGCTCGAACGAGTACGCCGACTGGGGCGCCCATCTGCTGCCCTGGGAGGAGTGCCAGCCGAAGCTGGCGGCGTTCTGCGAGAAGGTCGGGCTGCCCGACACCCCCGCCGGCTTCGTCGCCCGCCTCAAGGACGCCCACCTGAGCGCGGCCGCGCAGCTGGACGCCGGCTACCTCGACAACGCCGACCTGGTCATCGACGAAGGCGGGGTGCCCACCCTCAAGCGCCGCCGCGGCAAGGGCAGCGATGCCGAGGCCGAACGGCTGGCGGCCGAGATCGAGCGGCGCATGCCCGAACGCTCACTACTGTCGATCGTCGCGCGCACCGCCCACTGGCTCACCTGGTATCGCCACTTCGGCCCGGCCTCCGGCTCCGACCCCAAGATCAAGGACAAGCTGGGGCGGTACTCGCTGGCGGTGTTCACCGGCGGCATCAACATCGGCCCCTACGAGGCGGCCAAGCACATCGCCGGCGTCACCGCCCGCGAGCTGTCCATGGTCCGCAACCGGCACATCACCCTGAAGAAGCTGAACGCCGCGATCGCCGATGTGGTCAACGCCTTCGCCGAACTGGACGTGGTCAAGGCCTGGGGGACGGCAGCACGGTAGCCGCCGACGGCACCCAGGTGGACACCTACGTGGCGCTGTTCTCCCGCTTCATCCCGTGCGGGGCGTGGGAGGCGGTGCACCTGATTGAAGGGCTGCTGGCCAACACCTCCGACATCCAGCCCTCCACGGTGCACGCCGACACCCAGGGCCAGAACTTCCCGGTCTTCGCCCTGGCGACGTTGTTCGGGTTCGACCTGATGCCGCGCATCCGCAACTTCAAGGACCTGATCTTCTTCCGCGCCTCGGAGAAGATCGCCTACCCGCACATCGACCAGCTGTTCGGCGAGAGCGGCCGCAACGTCATCGACTGGAAGCTGATCGACAAGCACTGGATCGACCTGATGCAGGTGGCGATCTCCATCAGCGAGGGCCGCCTCAGCTCGGCCACGCTGATGCGGCGGCTGCGGTCCAACTCCCGCAAGAACCGCATCTACAAGGCGTTCCGCGAGGTCGGCCGCAGCGTACGCACCGTCGCCCTGCTGCGGTATCTGGCCGACCCGGCGCTACGGGCGCGGGTCACCGCGGCGACCAACAAGGTCGAGTCCTACAACGGCTTCTCCAAGTGGCTCGGCTTCGGCGGGGTGCTGGCCGACAACGACCCCGAAGAGCAGGAGAAACTGATCAAATTCAACACCCTGCTGGCCAACCTGGTCGTCTTCCACAACGCCCTGGACATCTCCGACATCGTCCGGCAGCTGGTCGCCGAAGGCCGGCAGATCACCGCCGACCAGCTCGGCCAGATCGCGCCTTACCTGCGCTCCCACATCAGCCGCTTCGGCGCCTACGCCACCGATGACCTGCACCGCCGACCCGACCCGTTCGACCCACTGCTGAAGGAGGTCGACTTCACAAACGTCGACCTGGCCGCCTGATCGCCCGGCCAGCTCACCGGTCCCACAGGTGCCGGCCGAGTCGGCCACACTCAAATGCCACTGGGCGGATTGCTGATCGTCCGCAGTGATGTCGCTGAATCCGAGGCTGCTCCCGTGAAGCGGCGGTTGGCGCTGGCGCGTGGGATTCCATCACGATAGGACCTTGAATGTCGAAAGACGTCGATCCCACCCCGTTGGCTGGAGTCGGTGGCCGCCGGGGCGGCAGCCTGTCGCCCATGATTGCTCGTGACATCGACCGGATCGACCACTCCGTCCTTTACACCACCGACATGGACGCCACCGCGGCGGCCTACGAGGCGCTGGGCTTCACGCTCAGCCCGCTGTCCATGCACATGGGCTCCGACCGCCCCGGCGGCGAGCGAAGGCCGATGGGTGCCGGCAACCGGTGCGCCGTGTTCGGCCGGACCTACCTGGAATTGCTCGGCCTGTACGGGGACGGCTCGGTCGACCCCTGGAACATCCGCCCGCTCATCGCCCAGTACGAGGGCCTGCACGGGTACTCCTTCGGCTGCACGGACATCGAAACCGCCGAAAAGCGCCTGCGAGCGGTCGGCTTGTCCTCCTCCGGTGTGCTGGCGCTGCAGCGGGATGTGGACACCCCTGACGGTGTGGAGAGCGCCCGCTTTCAGGCGGTCCACCTCGACCGGGCGCTCACACCCGAAGGGCTGATCCACGCCGCGTACCACCTTACCCCTGAACTGATCCACCAGCCGCGCTACCTGGAGCACGCTAACGGCGCCACCGGCCTGTACAGCGTGCTGCTCGTGGTGGACGAGGCCGACCTGGAGTCCACCGTCGCCCGCTACGCCCTCATCCTGGACACCGAACCGGTGACCGAGGGACCAGTGCACGTGCTGCCGCTGCCGCTGGGCCGGGTGGAGGTCGTCGCGGTGTCCGCCTTCCGCGCGATGATGCCCGGCGAGCCGGTGCCCGCATTGCCGTACATGGCCGGGCAAGCCGTGTCGGTACGTGACGTGCGGGCGGCCCGCGACCTGGTGGAGGGCAACGGGTTCACCACAAGGGACATGCCCGGCGGGTTCTTCGTCGGTGCCGCCCAGGCCCGCGGCGCCGCGCTTGCCTTCCTGGAGATGTGACCGGTGAGTGACCTGATCCACGCACCCGCCGGGACGCTGCGCGGCGTCCCCGCGGGCGGCGCGGTCACCGCTTTCCTCGGCATTCCCTATGCTCGCGCCGAGCGGTTCGCCGCGCCGCGGCCGACGCGGTGGAACGGCGTGCTGGATGCCGTCCAACCGGGCCTGGCGGCCCCGCAGCCGCGCACGTCCCGACTCGAAGGCGCCCTCGGCCCCGGCAGCGATCTTCGCCAGGGTGAGGACTGCCTGTCACTCAATGCGTGGGCACCGGGCGGCAGAGGGTTGCCGGTCCTGGTGTGGCTGCACGGTGGCGGCTTCCTGACCGGTTCCGGCGCCCAAGCCTGGTACGACGGCGCGCTGCTGGCCGAACGCGGCCGGATGGTGGTCGTCACCGTCAACTACCGGCTGGGAGTCCTGGGCTACCTGTACCTGACGCCGCAGTTCGCCCCGGCCAACCTCGGGCTGCTCGACCAGATCGCCGCCCTGCGCTGGGTGAGGGAGAACATTTCGGCGTTCGGCGGTGACCCGGCTCGCATCACGCTGGCCGGCCAGTCCGCCGGAGCGCTGTCCGCGCTGGCCCTGCCCGGTCATTCCGCGGGCCGTGACCTGTTCCGGCAAGTCATCCTGCAAAGCACACCGGCCGGCGTACGGCCGTACAGCATCGGCGAGGCCGCCAAGATCGGGCAGATTTTCCTGGACGTCCTCAATCTGCGCCCGGGTGACGCCGAACGGCTGCGCACCCTACCGCTCGCCGACCTGCTCGCCGGCCAGGAGCAGATCGCCCGCCGCATCGCGCAGCCCACGGGGGTGACGCCGCCCTTCCAACTGATCGCCGCCGACGGCGTGCCGGCCGACCTGCTCGCCGGTCCCCAGGAGGGGTGCCCATGCTGATCGGCACCACCCAGGACGAGGCTCGGGCCTTCTTCCCTCAAGCTGAGGCCGAGCTCACCGCGCGGCTGTTCCGCGACGGCAGCCTGCGCCTGGCCGGGCGAGCCCGCTCGGCCCACCTCTACCAGTTCGACTGGTCACCGCCAGGCAGCCCGTTCGGTGCCTGCCACTGCATCGAACTGCCGTTCGTCTTCGGCAATCTGCCCGCCTGGCATGCCTCCCCGATCCTGGCCGGCGCCGAACCTGCGCAGCTTGAGCAGCTCGTGGCGCACGTGCAAGACGCCTGGACGGCTTTCGTCCACGACGGCTCGCCCGGCTGGCCCGCCTTCCCTCACGTCGAGCACATCACGCTAACCTGACCACGGTGATCGCCCCTGTCCTGGACAAGCTCGATCGCGCCATCGTCCACGCCCTGCACGTGGACGGCCGCGCCCCCTTCAGCCGTATCGCGTCGGTGCTGAAGGTGTCCGACCAGACAGTGGCACGCCGCTACCACCGGCTCCGCTCCGCAGGGCTGCTGAAGGTGATCGGTCAGGTCCAGGCGCGACGGCTGGGCTGGGCGGAGTGGTTCGTCCGAATCCAGGTCGTACCCGACGCGGCCGTCCCCATCGCCGAGGCGCTGGCCCGCCGAACGGACACCTCCTGGGTCAGCCTCACCTCCGGCGGCACCCAGATCGTCTGCGTGGTGCGGGCACGCAGCTTCCGTGAGCGCGATGCGCTGCTGCTGGGCCAGTTGCCCCGCACACCGCGGGTGGTCGGGGTGACGGCGCACTGCCTGCTGCGGGTCTTCGCTGGCGGCCCCACCGGCTGGCACGGCAGAGCCGACTCGCTCACGTGCGAGCAGATCGCCACGCTCGCCCCGCAGCACGCACCAGGGGCTCAGCAGGAGCGGGTCGTCTTGGACGAAGGCGATGAGCATCTGCTGGGGGTCCTGGCTCGGGACGGTCGCGCCGGATATCCGGAGCTCGCCCGTGCCACCGGATGGTCTCCGGCAACAGCCCAGCGCAGGCTGGGCCACCTGCGCGACTGCAGCGTGCTGTTCTTCGACGTGGACATCGACCCTCTGCTCCTGGGCTTCGAGATGGTCGCCATCCTCTGGCTGACCGTCGAGCCCTCCGCCCTGCGCCGCACGGCCCAGGCGGTGGCCACGCATCCTGAGGTCGCTTTTGCCGCCGCCACCACCGGCCCGACCAACCTGCTGATGTTCGTCGCCTGCCGCGACGCCGATGCGCTCTACGGCTACCTCGAGGGCGGCATCGGCAGCCTGCCGGGAGTTCGGCACATCGAAAGCGCCCCGGTCATCCGAGACAGCAAACGAGCCGGCACAGCCAGAGCAGGAACGTAGCCAGCAGCACGGGCACACCGAACGTCGCTATCCAGTCCAGATCGCTCATGTACGTGATAATTGTCTATTATCACGTACATGAGCGATCACAGCGGCGCGGCGACCAGGACAACCCTCCGCCGGGGCGGTGCGCGACTCCGGCACGTTATCCGGTACATCGCCGCAGCGGTTGTACGGCGGTCGGCATGAGCGCGGCGACGAAGGTCACCGCCCTGCGCGGTGAGGGCGTCAGCCTCGCCGCGGCCGCCGACGCCTTCCTCGCCACGGCGCGTACCGCCAACCCCAACACCCACCGCGCCTACGCCTCGGCCATCGACCGCACCATCGCCCTGCTCGGCCGCGACCGGCCGCTCGCCGACGTCACCGACGCCGAAGTCGGCCAGGCGCTCGTCGAGCTGTGGGGCGGACGCGCGCCGGCGACCTGGAACCGCAACCGCGCCGCCGTCACCTCCTGGCTGACCTGGTGTCAGGCCAAGAAGCACTGGGCCGCCCCGTCAGTGCCGGCCGACGCCGAACGCCGCAAGGAAACCGCGGATGAGACCCGCGCCGTCGCCAAGACCACCATCCACCGGCTGCTGTCCCGCCGGGACATCCCGCTTCGGGAGCGAACGCTGTGGCGCATGCTCTACGAAACAGCTGCCAGAGCGGCGGAGATCCTGGCGCTGAACGTCGAGGACCTCGACCTGGAGCATCGGCGGGCGCCGGTCCGGTCCAAGGGCGGCGCGATCGAGTGGGTGTACTGGGAGCGCGGCACCGCCCACCTGCTGCCCCGCCTGCTCCGGCTCCCGGACGGCAGCACTCGCACCCACGGCCCGCTGTTCCTGTCCGAACGTCGCCCCGTCCCGGCCCGCCGCCCTGCAGCCGCCGACATCTGCCCGCACACCGGCCGCGCCCGCCTCGGCTACGACCGCGCCCGCGTCCTGCTAGAGAAGTACGCCGGCCTCGACCTGCACCAACTGCGCCACTCCGCGGCCACCCACCTCGGCGACGCCGAGATCCCGCTGCAGCTCATCATGGGCAAGACCCGGCACAAGAACCCCCGCACCGCCATGCGCTACGTCAAACCCGGCGCTGAAGCCATCGCCAAGGTCACCGAGGCCCTGGCACCGCGTCGCCGTACTCACTGATCGGCAACTTCTCCGAGGTGGGAGGGGGCACTGCCCCTTTCTCTTGTACTTGGTCTGGCCCCCGGAAGGGCTCGGGGCCGCGGTAGCCGGCGGTGTGCAACTGCTCGCCGCGGAAGTCGCGGATGCCCGGATAGTACGGCACGTACGGCCGCCACCAGGTGCCCGTGGCGCTGACGACGATGCGGGCGTGCCAGAGCCCGGCGGCGCTCTCCACGGCGAGGCGGTCGTTGGCGCGCCGCACCGCCCGCACGGCGGCGGGGCGGACGATCGGCAGCCGGTAACGCCGCTCGTAGTCGGTGAAGTAGGAGACGACGTGCGGGGCGTCCGGGTAGCCGTCGCCTGGGGGAGCCGGCATCATGCGGCCGGGCAGGGAGCTGTGCCGGGCGAGGGTGAACAGGCGCAGTGACGGCCAGACGTGCCGCCATGCGCCGCCGGGGTCCTCCTGGGCGTCCAGGATGACGAAGTCGGCGCCGGCCCGGCGCAGGTGGTATCCGACCCCCAGTCCGGCCTGGCCGGCACCGATGACCACGACGTCGGCCAGGTGCGGGTTCTCGGTCATACGACACTGCCGGGGGCGGCCATGACACGACTCCTTGATTCGATACCAGTCGAAATTATAGATCGCCGCAGAAGGTGCGGATCTCTCGCACATCGGCGTTCCGGCACTGGTGACTATCGTTGCGGGAACCGGCACCCCCGCCGTTACCGTCTGCGCAGCGGTCGGCGACCTCATCGCCGATCCCTGTCGAACGGAGCATCCGTGATGAACGTCGATGTGATCGTCGTCGGAGCCGGGCCGACCGGGCTCATGCTCGCCGCAGAGCTGGGCCTCGCAGGGGTGGCGGCCGTGGTCGTCGAACGGCTTCCCCGGCGCAGCGGGCAGTCCAAGGCGCTCGGCATCCAGCCCCGCTCCGCGGAGGCGCTCGAGTTACGAGGTCTGCTCGAACCTCTCATGGACCGGGCGATCCAGCGGGTGCCCGGCGGGCATTTCGCGGGGCTTCGACTGGATTACATGGCCTGGGACACCCGGCATCCGTACTCGATCGGCATCCCTCAGGGGCGCGTCGAGGCCCTGCTGGAGGAGCGGCTCGGCGAGCTGGGCGTCCGGGTCCTGCGCGGGCACGAGGTGACCGCGCTGTCGCAGGACGCCGACGGGGTCGAGGCGACCCTGCTCGGGCCCGCGGGCGGCGGGTCGCGGCTCACGGCGCGTTACCTGGTGGGCTGCGACGGCGGCCGCAGCACCGTCCGCGAGCTGCTGGGCGTCGGTTTTCCCGGCCTGGACGGCAGGCTGCTCTCGGTGGTCGCCGACATCACGATCTCCGACCCGGACGGCGCGGTGCCGGAGACCTGGACCCTGCCCGTCATGACGCCCGACAAGACCGGCAAGGGCTACATCGCGCCCATCGGCGACGGCGTCCACCGGTTCCTGTTCTACGGGGCCGAGCAGCAGGCGCTGTCCCGCGACACCCCGATCACCGACGAGGAGGTGCAGCGGGCGCTGCACAACGAGTTCGGCCCGGGAGTCCGGCTGACGGGCGTCCGATGGGCGTCCCGGTTCACCGACGCCTCACGGCAGGTCGAACGGTACCGCCACGGCCGGATCCTGCTCGCCGGGGACGCCGCGCACATCCACTCGCCCATGGGCGGGCAGGGACTCAACCTCGGGCTGCAGGACGCGGTCAACCTGGGGTGGAAGCTGGCGGCGGAGATCGGCGGGTGGGCGCACGAGGGGCTGCTCGACACCTATCACTCCGAACGGCATCCGGTCGCCGCGCGCGTCCTGGCCAACACCCGGGCGCAGGCCCTCCTGATCGTGCCCGAGGAGGAGAACCTGGCCCTGCGCGACATCGTCGAGCAGCTCGTACGGGTGCCCGAGGCCAACCGGATCGTCGCCGGGATGATCTCAGGGCTGGACATCCGCTACGACCTGCCCGGCCGGCGCCACCACCTGCTGGGACGCCACGTCCCCGACCTCGACCTGGTGACGGCGTCCGGGCCCGGCCGGGTGGCCCGGCTGCTGCGCGACGGCCGCGGCCTGCTGCTGACGACCGCCGACGAGGCCGCGTTCGCCAGGGCCGCCGAGCCGTGGTCGGCCAGGATCGGCCGAGTGCACGGGCAGGCGGAGCTCGGGGCGGACGCCGTCCTGGTACGGCCCGACGGTCATGTCTGCTGGGCCGGTTCCGTCACCGACGTCTCCGGCCTCACCGACGCCCTGACGCGGTGGGCGGGCGCGCCCGCCCGCATGGGGTGACGCTCACCGTCTGCGTGCGATGACGACCACCGGCACGATGGCCAGCGCCAGAACGCCGCCGCCGACGGCGAGGAGAGGGAAACCGGCGACGGCGACGACCAGGCCCGAGGCCATGCCGCCGACCGCGCCGGCGATCGCGATGGACACGTCGACCCAGCCCTGTGTCCTGGCACGGGTGGCCAGGGGGACGGCGTCGGTGATGATCGCGGTGCCGGTGACGAGGCCGAGGTTCCAGCCCAGCCCCAGCAGCGCCAGGGCCACCGCGTACGCGGCGACGGAGTCGTCGGGGGCGACGGCGGCGAGCGTACCGGCGGCCAGCAAGACCAGCCCGGAGGCGGCGGCGACCGCGAGCGGGCCGTGACGGTCGACGAGCCGGCCGGTCAGGGGCGAGGGCAGGTACATCGCGCCGATGTGGATCGCGATGACCAGGCCCGACGCGGCGGCGCCGGACCCGCTGTCGTGCATGTGGACGGGCGTCATGGTCATGATCGCGACCATGACGACCTGGGTGAGCACCATGACCAGCGCCCCGACCGGCACGCCGGGGCGGCGCCTGGCGACGGGCGGCCGGGTCCGGCTGCCGGCGTCGTCCGGCTGTGCGTGCGGGGTGGCCGCGGGGCCGGCCTCCAGGACGCGGGCCAGCAGGAGCGGGTCGGGGCGCAGCCAGACAGCCAGGACCAGGGCGGCCAGCGCGTAGGCGACCCCGGCGAGCAGGAACGGCCCGGCCAGGTACGGGACGCCGAGGACGGCCGCGAGGCTGCCGGTGGGCGCGGCGAGGTTGGGCCCCGCCACGCCGCCCAGGGTGGTGGCGACCAGCACGGTGGACACGGCGCCCGCCCGGCGTGCGGGGGCGGCCAGGTCGGCTCCGGCGTAGCGGGCCTGGAGGTTCGTGGCGGTGCCGGCGCCGTACAGGAAGAGTGAGAGGAACAGCAGGACGGGGGCGCCGGCGACGGCGGCGACGATGACGCCGCCGCTGCCGACGGCGCCGACGAGATACCCCAGGGCGAGGCCGGGGCGGCGGCCGCGGGCCTGGGAGACGCGCCCGACGGCGACGGCCGCCAGGGCGGAGCCGGCGGTGCCCACGGCACTGGGCAGCCCGGCGAGGCCGGTGGAGCCGAGCATGTCCTGGGCGAGCAGGGCGCCGACGGTCACGCCGGCCGCCAGCCCGACGCCGCTGAGAACCTGGGCGATGACCAGGACGATCAGGGAGTGGCGCTGCGCCTCGACGCGCGGGACGTCGTATGTCCGGACGGGCACATTGGTGGTCACGAGAGTTCTTTCGAGAGGTGGTCGCCGTCGACGGCGTGGGCTCCGGCCCGGACGGCTGCCCGGGCCGCAGGCGGGGTCAGGCTCGGTCGCCCAGGTCCAGGCGGTCGAGCAGGCCGGCGGCGGTGAAGGCGGCCACCAGTTCGTCGCGGCCCTCGGTGAAGTGGGCCCAGCTGTCGTAGTGCACGGGCACCACCCGGCGGGCGCCGAGGATCCCGGCCGCCTCCACGGCCTGCGCGCTGTCGAGAACGATCAGCCGCCCGTCGAACAGGACGGAGAACCGGGGCCCACCGGCGAAGAGCACGGCGGTGTCCACCGGGCCGAACCGGTCGGCGATCTGCCGGACCGCGTCCAGCGAGGCGTTGTCGCCGCTGACGTAGACCGTGGGCAGGCCCTCCCCGGTCAGGACGAACCCGACGACCTGGCCGGTGATCGGTTCGACCTCCTCGCGCGGGCCGGGGCCGTGCACGGCGGGCACACCGGTGACGGTGATCGTGCCGCCGTCGCGGCGGTCCAGCTCGACCGACTCCCAGTCGGCCAGGCCCTTGGCCCCGCCGCCCAGGCGCTGCCCGCCCCCGGGCGTGGTGAGCGTGAGCGGGACGTCGGCCAGCAGTGCGCGGCCCGCATGGTCCAGGTTGTCGGGGTGCTCGTCGTGGGAGAGCAGGACCACGTCGATGCGGCCGAGGTCGGCAGGCGTGGCGGAGGGGGAGCCGTCTTGGTCAGCCGGCCGCCCGGGACGTGGTAGTCGCCGGGGGCGTCGAAGGTCGGGTCGGTCAGGAATCGCAGGCCACCGTACTCGAAGAGGGCGGTGGGACCGCCCAGGACGCGGACGGGGATCTGCTCGATGGGCGCGCCGAAACTGGCCATGCGCAATACCTCACGGATGAGAAGTGGTTTATCCGTGATGAAGGTAACGGTGTCTCACGGACGAGCGCAAGCCGTACCATGAGACACATGAGCGAGACGCCGACCGCCGAGTCCGTGCTGCCGCCCGCGCCGGGGGCGGAGGACCACCTCGCCCTCGACTTCGTCAACAGCGCCATCGCGCTGCCCGGAGGGCAGTTCATCGACCTCCTCGGCACCCCCGCGGCGACGAACCGCTGGCTCACCGAACGCGGCCTCGCGCCGGCCGACGCCGGGGTGCAGGAGATGTGCGCGACGCAGCTGCGCTCGCTGCGCGAGCACGTCAGGGCGCTGTTCAGCGCGCGGGTCGCGGGGCTGCCCGCCCTGCCCACGGCCCTGTCCGCCGTCAACGACGCGCTGAGCAAGGCCCCCACCGCCGCCCTGCTGTACTGGGACGAGAAGAACGGCCCCTACCGCGCGACGCCGTGCCCCACCAACGAGATCCTCGACCGCGCTCTCGCGACCCTGGCCGCCGACACGGCCGACCTGCTCACCGGCCCCGACGCCGAACGCCTCACCAGCTGCGGATCTCCGCCGTGCAACCGCTACCTGCTGCGGCACGGCCGCCGCCACTGGTGCTCCACGCGATGCGGCGACCGCGCCCGCGCCGCCCGCGCCTACGCCCGGCGCACCCAGCCGGCTCCTGGCTGACCGTCCCGCACTGGTGTGACGCACGTCACGTTCTCTTCTGTCACAGGACGCGGGTCTCCGGCATCTCTTGGTCGAACCACTGAGAAGCAAGGAGCACATCATGGAAACCCGCCTGAACCTCTTCGGCAGCCCGGTCGTCGCCAAGGCCATGGGGCACTACGGCGCAGTGGCCCCGGTGCTCATCCAGGAGTCGGCGTTGCCGGCCGCGACCCAGAACCTGGTGATGCTGCGCGCGAGCCAGATCAACGGCGACGGCTACGCCACCGACGTCCACGGCAAGAACGCCGCGCACGCCGGCGAGAGCATCACCCGCCTGAACCTGGTCGCCACGTGGCGTGAGTCGACGGTGTTCACCGACGCCGAGCGCGCCGCCCTGGAGCTGGCCGAGCAGGGCACCCGCATCGCCGACGGCGCCGGCGGCGTCACCGACGAGGCCTGGGCGAACGCCGCCGAGCACTACGACGACGACCAGCTCGCCGCCCTGGTGGCGTTCATCGCGCTCATCAACGCCACCAACCGCTTCGCCGTCATCAACCGGCAGCGCGGCGGCGCCTACCAGCCCGCCGCCCGGTGAACGACCCCGACGACACACAGCCCCGCGAAGTGAGGACCCCCGTCATGGAACGTCTCGACCTGCTGACCAACGAACTCGGCGCCAAGATCGCGAAGCGCATCTACAACGTCGCCGTGCTGATCGAGAAGTCACCGCTGCCCAAAACCGTCCAGGACCTGGTGATGCTGCGGGCCAGCCAGATCAACGGCTGCGGCTTCTGCGTCGACTACCACACCAAGGACGCCGCGGCCGCCGGTGAGAGCGCGACCCGCATCCACCTGGTCGCCGCCTGGCGTGAGTCGACCGTGTTCACCGAGGCCGAGCGGGCCGCGTTGGCGCTGGCCGAGGAGGGCACCCGGATCGCCGACGGCCACCACGGCGTGTCGGACGAGACCTGGGCCGAGGTGCGCAGGCACTACGACGACGACCAGACCGTCGCGCTGGTCTCCCTGGTCGCCATGATCAACGCGAACAACCGGCTCAACGTGATCGTCCGGAAGCCCGGCGGTTCCTACGAGCCCGGCATGTTCGCCGGGATGGCGGACTGATCGCCTGAGGTGACACCGCGCCCGTCACCGCAGGCCGGGTTCGTTCCCCGGGGCCTGGGTGCGGCCGATGATGTCCAGCACGCCGCCTGGCGACCAGGGCCGCGCCGACCGCCACCACGCTGTGACGCTGCCTGGCCGGGCTCGACCAGGCCGGCGGCGGCACCGTCACCCTGGTCGGCACCGACCTCGGGTCGCTCGACCGACACCGGCCGCCGGCGGTGCGGTCGTCAGGCGACCGCGGTCCCCTCCAGCTCGACCATCAAGGTGGGGATCGCCAGCCGGGTCACGCCGAGCATCGTGGTGGCCGGCGCCGCCCCGGCGGCCCCCAGCCGCGCCGCCAGCACGCCGTAGTGCTGGAAGAGCAGATCCACGTCCGTGGTGTACACGTTGAGCCGGACGAGGCTCGCCAAGGACATGCCGGCCTTCCCGAGGACGGCCTCCAGGTTGTCGAGGCTCGACGCCAGTTGCGCCGCCATGTCACCGTCGTGCCGGGGCGTGCCGTCGTCGCCCATCGCGGTCTGCCCGGAGCAGTACAGGGTGCGGGTCTGCCCGGAGACCAGCTCGCCCTGGTTGAATCCCATCTCGACCGACCAGGTGACCGGGTTGATCGCCGTTCGTTCCAATGTCACGTCAGCTCCGTTCGATGTCACGTTCTTCGACGTCATGGTGATCAGCCTCCCAACGAATCACGACATCCTGTGTCGTGTATCTCGATAGGGTTTTCGCATGCGTGCCGACCGGCTGGTCTCCCTGGTGCTGCTGCTGCGGCAGCATGGACGGCTGTCCGCGACCACCCTCGCCCGCGAGCTGGAGGTGTCCACCCGCACGGTGCTGCGCGACATCGAGGCGCTGTCCGCGGCGGGCGTCCCGGTCTATGCCGAACGCGGCCGGCACGGCGGTTTCGCGTTGTTGCCCGGCTTCCGGACCGAGCTCACCGGCCTCAACCCCGACGAGGCGCTCGCCCTGCTGGTCGCCGGATCGCGGCGCGGCGCTCAGGCGTTCGGCCTCGGCTCGGCGCTCGCCTCGGCGATGCTCAAGGTGGTCGACGCGCTCCCCGAGAGCTACCGGGACACCGCGGCCGGCGCGGCCGAGCGGCTGCTCATCGACCCGGAGACCGACCTGCTGTCCCGCCGGCTGGCCGCCGAGGAGGTTCCCGACGCCGTGGCGGCCGAGGTCCTGCGCGCGGTGTTCGCCGGACGCAAGCTGGAGATCCACTACGCGCCCTTCGGCGGAGCACCGGAGTGGCGGACGGTCGACCCCATCGGCCTGGTCACCATCCGCGACCGGGGCTACCTGCTGGCCACGAGGTCCGGGGCCGACCGCACCTACCGGCTGTCGCGCGTCCAGGCCGCCAGGGCGCTCCCCGAACCCGCGCAGCGGCCCGACCGGGTCGACCTGGACCGTGCCTGGCAGGAACGCGGCACCCGGTTCCGCACCGGCGGCGACCAGGTCACCGTGCTGGTACGGATGGCCCCGAGGCGGCGGGAGGAGCTGCTGGGCACCGCGCTGGCCGTCCTCGCCGAGGAGGCCGACGCCGACGGCCGGCTGCGGCTGGAGGTGACCTTCCAGGACGACAGGCACGCCGTCTGGGCGTTGTGGCAGCTCGGCGCGGACGCCGAGGCCCTGTCCCCGCAGTGGTTGCGCGACTCCCTGCACGCCCGCGCGACCGCGCTCGCCGACCGCTACCAGGCGCCGTCCGCCTGTCGCCAGGAGCCTGCGTGAAAACCCGTTGGCGGACCGCGGCGGCCCCTGTTAGTTTGCCGGTGGCCGTGCAGGAGATCGAGGAGGTGGTACCCGTGGACACAGCAACGACATGGGTGCTCCCCTTGGGGGTCACGGTCGGCGACTGAGGCAGGTGTCGCCGGGAGCGCCGCGTCAGCAGGCACTCCCGAAAGGCAACAACCATGCATTCTCCGCAGTCCACCGCAGAACCTTTCGCCTACGACGTGGTCATCGCCGGGTGCGGGCCGACCGGCGCGATGCTCGCCGCCGAACTGCGGCTGCACGACGTACGGGTCCTCGTCCTGGAGAAGGAGACCGAGCCCAAGTCGTTCGTCCGCATCGTCGGTCTGCACATCCGCAGCCTCGAACTGATGGCGATGCGCGGCCTGCTGGAGCGCGTGCTCCAGCAGGGACGACAGCGTCCGGCCGCCGGTTTCTTCGCCGCCATCGACAAGCCCGCGCCCAAGAGCCTGGATTCCGCGCACGCCTACATGGTGGGCATCCCGCAGCCGGTCATCGAGCGGCTGCTCGAAGAACACGCGCTCGAACTGGGCGCGCACGTCCGGCGCGGTCGCGCGGTGGCCGGTCTCGACCAGGACGACGAGGGCGTGACCGTCGAACTGGCCGACGGGGAACGGGTGCGTGCCCGCTTTCTCGTCGGCTGCGACGGCGCGCGCAGCACAGTGCGCAAACTGCTCGGCGTCGGCTTCCCGGGCGAGCCCTCGCGGACCGGGACGCTGATGGGCGAGATGGAGGTGGGCGTACCGCAGGAGGAGATCGCCGCCACGGTGGCCGGGATGCGCGACAAACCTCAGCCGTTCTGGCTCCGGCCCTTCGGCCAGGGCGTCTACAGCGTCGTCGTGCCCGCCGCCGAGGTCGGCGACCGCGCGGAGCCGCCCACCCTCGACGAGTTCCGGCGACAACTGCGCGCCGTCGCCGGAACCGACTTCGGCGTGCACTCCCCGCGCTGGCTGTCGCGATTCGGGGACGCCACCCGGCTGGCCGAGCATTACCGGGTCGGGCGGGTGCTGCTGGCCGGCGACGCGGCGCACATCCACCCGCCCATCGGCGGACAGGGCCTGAACCTGGGCGTTCAGGACGCCGTCAACCTCGGCTGGAAACTGGCCGCGCAGATCCACGGCTGGGCGCCGGACCCGCTCCTGGACACCTACCAGGCCGAACGCCGGCCGGTCGCGGCGGACGTGCTGGACAACACCCGCGCCCAGGCGGAGTTGCTGTCCGCCGAACCGGGGCCGCGGGCCGTGCGCAGGCTGCTCACCGAGCTGATGGACTTCGACGAGGTGAACCGGCACCTGATCGAGAAGATCACCGCGATCGGCGTCCGCTACGACTTCGGCGAGGGGCCCGACCTGCTCGGCCGCCGCCTGCGCGACATCGACGTGAAACAGGGCCGCCTCTACGATCTGCTGCGCCGCGGCCGCGGCCTGCTGCTGGACCGCACGGAACGCCTGACTCCCGGCGGCTGGTCGGACCGGGTCGACCACCTCGCGGATCCCACCGCGGCCCTGGACGTTCCGTGCGTCCTGCTGCGTCCGGACGGCCACGTCGCCTGGATCGGCGACGACCAGCGCGACCTGGACGGCCACCTGTCCCGCTGGTTCGGCAGGCCCGCCGGCTGATGTCCCCCTGAGCGGGGTCAGGTGGCGAGGGTGGCCACCGGCGCCACGCCGTAGGTGCGGGCGTAGCCGTTCTCGGTGCCCACGAGCAGGTCCACGACGTCGAAGTAACGGTCCCAGAAGGGGGTCTCGCGCAGCGCGTCGATCAGCAGCCGGTAGGCGTCGTGGTCGTCGGCCTCCCAGACCCAGATGTCGGTGACCCGGGCCGAGTAGAACTCCGTGTCGTAGAAGCGGGAGCGCACGCCGCGGGTGCGGGCCTCGATCACCGGGACGACCTGGGTGGTGAAGGCGTGCACGCGCTCGGCCACGGTCATCGCCAGCCATTCGGGCGTGGTCTTGACCAGCATGAACGCGGTGACGGGCGGTTCGGTCCGGTCAGCGGGCATCGGCTGCCTCCGGCGTGCCGAGGACGGCGGGCCTGAGCGTGCGCGCGCACCACTGCGCGAATCCGGTGGCCTGTGCGGCCTGCGGCGCGCGGTGGACGCCCGCGTCCAGGCCCTCGTCCTTGGCGCGCTTCATGTCGACGACGGCCTCGACGAACGCCTCGTCGAGGCCGTGGCCGAGCAGGGCCGAGCGCAGTTCGCCGAGCGGCTGACGCCGGTAGCGGACCGGACGGCCCAGCTCCTCGGTCATGATGCGGGCCAGGTCGTCGGGCGACAGGTCCTGCGGGCCGAGCACCGGAACACTGCCGACGCCGGTCCAGGAGCGGTCCAGCAGCAGCCCGGCCGCCGTCGCGGCGATGTCGGCGACGGCCACCATCGGGGCCGGGCGGTCCGCGGCGGCGGTGTCGGTGAAGACGCCGTCCGCGCGGATCGAGCCGGCCTCCTCCAGCAGGTTCTCGTAGAAGGACGGGCAGGCCAGGGCACGGTAGGCGACGCCGGAGGCGGCGATCAGGTCGTCCATGGCCAGGGAGGCGGTGACCAGCCCGGCCCGGACGGCCTGCGGGGTGCCGCGGCCGAGCGCCGAGACGCCGACGACGTGGCCGACGCCGGAGGCGGCGAACGCCCGCGCGGCCGGTCGGGTGAAGCCGCTGAACCCCTCCTCGGGCGTGACCGAGGCGTCCGGCGGCACCAGCCAGAAGACGGCGTCGGCCCCGGCGAAGGCGCGCTCGACGGTCGCGGCGTCGCCGTGCGAGCCGGTGACCACCTCGACCCGGCCGCGGACGGCCGCGGGGAGCCGGGCGGGGTCGCGGACCACGACGCGCACCTCCTCTCCGCGGGCGGGCGCGGCCTCGACCAGCAGGGACAGCAGCCGCCGGCCGATGTTCCCGGTGGGGGCGGTGATGACAATCATGAAAAACCTCGCGGTTCGTGTCGGATCGGTACAGCGCTTTCATCGTGCAGATCCGGCCCGTATTGCCACAATGGGAACTTCAGCATGCAATCCTTGCCGGAACTGGAATGACGCCGTTGACCAGCACAGCCGCGAACCTCGACGCCAACCTCGCCGTCGCCCTCGACGCCCTGCTCACCGAGCAGAGCGTCACCCGTGCCGCCGCCCGGCTGGGAACGTCACCCGCGGCGATGAGCCGCACCCTGGCCCGGCTGCGCCGGGTGCTGCAGGACCCGCTGCTCGTGCGGGCGGGGCAGGCGATGGTGCCCACGCCCCGCGCCGAGGCGCTGCGGGACGAGGCCGCCGCGGTGGTGCGCCGGCTGGAGGCGTTGCTCACCCCGAGCGGCGGGGTCGATCCGGCCGCGATGCGGCGCACCTTCACCGTCCAGGCGTCGGACCTGGTCGGCGCGGCGCTCGCGCCGGGCCTGCTCGACCTGGCCCGGCGCGGGGCGCCGGGCGTCTCGCTGCGGGTGCTGGCCGAGGAGTGGGAGGCGGGCCCCGCGCTCCGCGAGGGGCGCGTCGACCTGGAGATCGGGGCCATCGACCACGTTGACCCGGAGACCCGGGTCGAGGAGCTGGTCACGCTGCGGATGGCCGCCGGGGTGAGGAACGGGCACCCGCTCGCCGGGCGACCCCTGACGCCCGCCGGGCTGGCCGCCGCCGAGCACGTGACGGTCAGCCGCCGGGGACGCTTCACCGGCCCGCTGGACGTGGCCCTCGCCGAGCGGGGGCTCAGCCGGCGGGTCAGCGCCGTCCTGCCCGGACATCTGGCGGCCATGGCGCTGGCCGCGGCCGGTGACGCGGTCTGCCTGGTGCCGGCCGAGCTGCCGGGGGAGCCGCCTTCGCCGCTCGGCGACGCGGCGCGCGCGCTCGGGCTGCGCCTGCTGGAGATCCCGCTGCCGCTGCCGCCGCTGACCATCGGCATGGCCTGGCACCCGCGCCACACCGCCGACGGGGCCCACCGGTGGTTGCGGGACGCCGTGCGCCGGGTATTCCGTCCGGACCGGCGGGGGTAGCCACCGGCAGGCTCGAAAGAATCTCCGCCGGCGGATGTCGAGAACGCTCCGGCGGCTCCGTCCCAGGGGCGGAACACGACAACCCTGGAGGGACGACCATGCGAACGAACGAGATCACCGAGATCCTGGACCGGCCGATCAGCCGGGAGCTGCTGGCCCGCGACCTGACCCGGCTGGCGTACGTGGCCAAGGACGGCACGCCGCGCAACGTCCCGATCTCGTTCACCTACGACGGTTCCCGGATCGTCATGTGCACCACGAAGAACGCCCCCAAGCTCCCGGCCCTGCGCGCGAACCCGATGGTCGCCCTGACGATCGACACCGAGGTGCACCCGCCCAAGATCCTGCTGATCCGCGGCCGGGCAGAACTGGACGTCGTGGACGGCATCCCGGAGGAGTTCCTGCAGATGAACGGCTCGTACGAGATGACGCCCGAGCAGCGGGTCGAGTGGGAGGCCGAGGTCCGCTCGCTCTACGACGGCATGGTCCGCATCGTCGTCACCCCGACGTGGGTGAAGCTCATCGACTTCGAGACGACCCTGCCGAGCGCGGTCGAGGAGCTGATCAGGGAGCGGGCAGAGCGCGAGAGCGCCACGACGCGGTAGAAGGGCGGCCCGGGGGCGCTTTGGCCCCGGGCACAAGGTCTCAGACGCTATTCGTCGTCCACGATGAAGAGGACTGCGGCGGCCTGGCCTAGCGTTCGGTCATGCGCCGCCTCTCCCTCGACGACCTGTACGGTTTGGCCGTACCCGGTGATCCGCAACTGCGTCCGGACGGCTCCGCCGTCGCCTACACCCTGACGACCGCGGACCGCGAGTCCGACGCCAACGTGACCGAGATCTGGCTGGCCACCCCGGGCGCCGCCCCGCGCAGGCTGGCCACCGGCGCGGCCCCCGCTGGTCGCCCGACGGCCGCACCCTCGCCTTCCTGCGCCCGGCCGGCGGGCCGCCGCAGATCCACCTGCTGCCCATGGACGGCGGCGAGCCGCGCGTCCTCACCTCGGCGCCGCTCGGCGCCGGCGTGCCCGTCTGGTCGCCCGACGGCACCCGCATCGCCTACGCCGGGCCGTCCGGCGAGGTGGACCCGAACGCGCCCATCGTCATCGACACGCTGGAATACAAGGCAGACGGCGCCGGGCTGCTGTGCGGCCTGACCACGCACCTGTTCGTCGTCGACGTCGAGGACGGCGCCTCGGCACAGGTGACCTCGGGCGACTTCCACGCCGGCGCGCCCGCCTGGGCCCCGGACGGCGACCTGCTGGCCTTCACCGCCGGCCTGGACCCCGACCGCGACCTGGACATCTGCGGCGGCCTCTACCTGGTCGAGCCAAAGCAGGACGGCGCCCTCGAACGCGTGGGCGGCGACGGCGTGATCTGCATGGGCGTCTGGTGGCTGGGCGGCCGCTGGATCGTGGCCGGTTACCGCGGCGTTCCCGAGGGCCACACCCGGCTGTTCGCCCTGGAAGGGGATGACTTCGCCGAGATCGAGACCGGCCTCGACCGCAACGTGATGATCGGCGCGCCCGGCTACCCGGGGGCGACGCCCACGCTCAGCGGCGACGACCTGCTGTTCTGCGTCCGCGACCGCGGATTCACCCATCTGTACCGGCTGGCGCCCGGCGGCGTCGCCGAGCGCATCGTCGACGCCGACCGGAACGTGGCCGGCGTCAGCGTCGCCGCCGGCCGGGTGGCCTACGTCGCCGCCACGCCGCGCAGCGCCGGTGACGTCTACCTCGACGGCGACGCCCTCACCGACCACGCCCCGGAGGGCGTCGAGCTGTTCCAGGCGCGCAGCCGCACCTTCACCGCACCCGACGGCACGCCGGTCGAGGCGTTCGTGCTGCGCGACGAGACGCTCACCGAGCCGGGCCCGCTGCTGCTGGACATCCACGGCGGCCCGCACAACGCCTGGGCGCCCGTGTTCGACGGCGTGCACCTCTACCACCAGGCGCTCGCCGCCCAGGGGTGGACCGTGCTGCTGGTGAACCCCCGGGCCAGCGACGGGTACGGCGAGGCGTTCTACACCGCCACGGCCGGCGCCTGGGGCCTCTCGGACGAGGACGACTTCCTCACCCCGCTCGACGTCCTGGTCGAGGAGGGCGTCGCCGACCCCGCCCGGCTGGCGGTCACCGGCTACAGCTACGGCGGCTACATGACCTGCTGGCTCACCGGCAGGACCGGGCGCTTCGCCGCGGCCGTCCCCGGCGGGGTCGTGGTCGACCTGCGCAGCATGGCCGGCACCGCCGACCTCGGCTACTTCCTGGCCAAGCACGAGGTCAGGGACGAGTTCGTCGATCAGTCGCCGATCACCTACGCCGGCGACGTCGTCACCCCGACGCTGATCCTGCACGGCGGGTCGGACGACCGCTGCCCGATCGGCCAGGCCGAGCAGTGGTTCGAGGCGCTGCGCGAGCGCCGGGTGCCGGTCCGTCTGGTCCGGTATCCCGGTGGTTCACACCTTTTTATCCTCAACGGACGGCCTTCACACCGCTTCGACTACAACGAAAGGATCCTCGCGTGGCTGGAACAATGGGTCAGCGTCTCGCCGAACTGATCGAGAAGTACGAGGTCCCGGGCGCGGCGCTCGCCTACCTGCACAACGGGGAGCTGCACGAGTTCGCCGCGGGCGTGCTCAACGTCGACACCGGCGTGGAGGCGACCCCCGACTCCCTGTTCCAGATCGGCTCGGTCTCCAAGGTCTGGACGGCGACCCTGCTCATGCAGCAGGTCGAGCGCGGCCGGCTGACCCTGGACACCCCGGTCGCCGAGCTGCTGCCCGGCTTCCGGGTCGCCGACGCCGAGGTGACCAAGACCGTCACGGTCCGGCACCTGCTGTCGCACACCAGCGGCATCGACGGGGACCTGTTCCTCGACACCGGCCGCGGCGACGACTGCATCGAGAAGTACGTCGAGGCCTGTGCCGACCTGGCGCAGAACCACCCGCTCGGCGCCACCCAGTCCTACTGCAACTCCGGCTTCGTCATCGCCGGGCGCATCCTGGAGGTGCTGGAGGGCAAGACCTGGGACGAGGTGCTGCGCGAGAACATCTGCGAGCCGCTCGGCCTGACCCACACCTGGACGCTGCCGGAGGACGTGCTGCGTTTCCGCGCCGCGCACGGCCACGTCGAGGACGGCAAGGCGGCCCCGGTGTGGGGCCTCATGCGCTCGTGCGGCCCGGCCGGCCTCATCTGCGCCCGTCCGCGGGACGTGGTCGCCTTCGGCCGCGCCCACCTGGAGGGCGGCCTGCTGGACGACCCGCAGGCGATGTGGGAGCCGCAGGTCGACATCCCCAACCCGCACACCCTGGGCAGGCAGTGGGGCATCGGCTGGATCCTGGACGAGTGGTCGGGCCACCGCGTCATCTCGCACGGCGGCAACACCATCGGCCAGCACGCCATGCTCTGGGTCGTGCCCGGCACCGGCACCGTCGTGTGCGTGACCACCAACGGCGGCCACAGCGGCGCCCTCACCCACGCCGTGGCCACCGAGCTGTTCGCCGAGCTCGACGGCCTGGCCGTGCCGCCGGTGCTGGGCCCGCCGGAGACCCCCGTGCAGGTGGACGTCGAGCGTTACGCCGGCGTCTACGAGCGGGTCGGCGCGCGCATGACCGCGAGCGTGCACGACGGCGCGCTCAGGCTGCGCGTCGAGTCGACCGGCGCGCTCGCCGCCCTTCAGGAGCCGTTCGACCTCGACCTCGTCGCGGTCGACGACGTCACCTTCGTCGGCCGTCGCGAGGGCGACCCCGACTGGGTCTCGGGCGTGTTCTACCAGCTCGACGACGGCTCGCCCTACTTCCACCTCGGCGTCCGCGCCACCCCCAAGATCGCCTGAGGAGACCACATGGATCTGCAGAAACGCCTCGACGAAGCGGCCGCGGCCCACGACGTGCCGGGCGCGGCCATCGCCGTGTGGACCGGCGGCCAGTTGCATGAGGCGGCCACGGGCGTGGTCAACCGCAACACCGGCGTCGAGACCACCCCCGACAGCGTCTTCCAGGTCGGCTCCACCACCAAGGTGTGGACGGCCGCGCTGATCATGCAGCTGGCCGAGGAGGGCCTGCTCGACCTGGACGAGGAGATCGGAGCGTACCTGCCCGAGTTCGCCCTGTCCTACGACGCTGTGATCAGCGTCCGGCAGCTGCTGACGCACACCGGCGGCTTCGACGGCGACCTGTTCGAGGACACCGGGCGCGGCGACGACAGCCTCGACAAGTTCGTGACCTACCTGCACGGCGCGGGCAAGGTGCACGAGCCGGGCGAGCTGTTCTCGTACTGCAACGCCGGCTACTGCGTGCTCGGCGCCATCGTGGCCAGGCTGCGCGGCATGACCTGGGAGCAGGCCATGTGGGAGCACCTGCTGAAGCCGCTCGGCGCCACCCACGCGGCGCTGCTGGCCGAGGAGGCCGTGCTGTTCCGCGCGGCGGCCGGGCACATCGGGCCGGGCAACGACGTCTGCCCCCAGTGGCAGATGCCCCGCTCCAACGCGCCCGCCGGGTCCACCATGTGCCTGGCCCCGCGCGAGCTGGTGCGGTTCGGCCGCATGTTCGCCGCGGGCGGCCTGGCCGAGGACGGCACCCGGGTGCTGTCGGCGGAGAGCGTCGCCGCGATGCGCACCCCGCAGGCCGCGGTGCCGGGCGTGCCCGGCCTGATGGCCGCCAACTGGGGGCTCGGCTTCGAGCTGTTCACCTGGGGCGCCTACGGCCACGACGGCGGGACCCCGGGCCAGAGCACGTTCTGGCGGGTGGCCGACGACGGCTCGTACGCGATCGCGATGAGCCTGAACGGCGGCAACTTCTTCGGCGTCATGAACGACCTGCTCCTGCCGCTGCTCAGGGAGGGCGGGCTGGCAGCCCCCGACCTGCCCGCCCCGCCGGAGCAGCCGCGCGCCGTGGACGCCGCGCCGTACACCGGCCGGTACGAGGGCCCCCAGCTGGCCTACGAGGTCTCGCCCGCGGACGGCGGCGTCGAGGTCACCCTGATCCCCGGCGCGTTCATGGCCAGCATGGGCCAGCAGGGCACCACCGCCAGGTACGTCCACCTCGCCGAGGACACCTTCATCGCCGAGCAGCCCGAGGAGGGCAGGCACGACACCGTCACGTTCGTCCTGCGGGACGGTGTCGCCACGCACCTGCACAACGGCCGCGCGGTCCCCCGTGTTTGAGCGGGACGCGCGGAAGGTCTTCGCGGCGGCGGGCGTGCGCGGCTTCGTGCACGCCCGCGACGTGGACGGCGAGGCCGAGACCGGGCTCGACCCGGACGCCCCGGTCGTCCTGGCCTCGGTGTTCAAGCTGCCGATCCTGCTGGAGTACGCCAGGCAGGCCGCGGCGGGCGAGGTGGACCGCACCGAACGGCTCACCGTCACCGCGGCGGACAAGGACGGCGGCATCGGCACCTCGGGCTGCGCCGACGACGTGTCGCTGACGCTGCGCGACCTGGCCCACTTCATGATGTCGATGAGCGACAACGCGGCCACCGACGTGCTGCTGCGCCGGGTGGGGCTGGATCGCGTCAACGCCACGCTGGAGGAGCTCGGGCTCAGGCGCACCCGCCTGATCGGCGGCTGCGCGACGCTGTTCGAGTCCGTGATCGAGGAGCTGGGCACCATCGACGTGGCCGGCGTCCCCGAGGAGCGGATCAGGGCGCTGGCCGTACGCGATCCGGAACGGACCACCGCGGGCACGCCCCGCGAGATCACCACCCTGCTCGGTCTCCTCTGGCGCGACGAGGCGGGCCCCGCCGAGGCGTGCGCGGAGGTGCGCGACATCATGAGCAGGCAGATCTGGCCGCACCGCCTCTCCTCGGGCTTCCCGGACGAGGTGCGGGTGTCGGCCAAGACCGGCACCCTGTGGGGCGTGCGCAACGAGGCGGGCGTCGTGGAGTACCCCGACGGCGGTCGGTACGCCGTCGCGGTGTTCCTGCACGGCGACAACCTGGCCTTCCGCATTCCGGCCGCGGACGCCGCCATCGGCCAGGCCGCCCGTCTCGCCGTCGAGCACCTGCGCGGCTGATGACGGTCTACGTCGACTATCGTGAGCGGATGAACAGCCGTCCGCGCGCCAGCCTTGAGCGGATCCTGTTCGATCTCGGCAGCACGGTCCTCGACGTGGCCGCCTCACCCGGTGACCTCGACACCGAGGTCACCGGGGTGCACATCTACGACCCGCTCGACGAGCTGTACGTGCCGCCGGGCGGGCTGCTGCTGGCCGTCGGCGTGCAGGGCGCCACCGCCATCTGCGGCCTGCTCGACGCCGCCCGCGAGGCCAGCGGCATCGTCGTCAAGCTGCCGGTCGACGTCGACGAGCAGGTGCGCAGCAAGGTCCTGGAGACCGGCGTCGCCGTGCTCGGGCTGACCAGGGCCGCGTCCTGGTCGCAGGTCGCCGCGCTGCTGCGCTCCCTGCTGGCCGAGGGCGACCTGGCCATGCCGGAGAAGGGGCCGCAGGGCGACCTGTTCGCGCTGGCCAACGCCGTCTGCGCGCTGCTCGACGCGCCCGTCACCATCGAGGACCGGTCGACCCGCGTCCTGGCCTTCTCCGGCCGGCAGGACGAAGCCGACCCCGGCCGGGTCGAGACCGTGCTCGGCCGCCAGGTGCCCGAGCGTTTCCAGCGCATGCTCGACGAGCGCGGCTTCTTCAAGAAGCTCTACCAGAGCCGCGACCCGATCTACATCGAGCTCGACGGCGACAGCATCAACCGGGCGGCCGTGGCCGTGCGGATCGGCGACGAGATCCTCGGCTCCATCTGGGTCGCCGTGCGCGAGCCGCTCACCCCGCAGCGCGAGCGCGCCCTGGCCGACGCGGCCAAGATCGTCGCGCTGCAGCTGCTGCGCGAGCGCGCCGGCGCCGACACCCAGCGGCGGCTGCGCGCCGACCTGCTGTCCACGGTCCTGGCCGGCGGTTCCGACGCGGCCGACGCCGCGGGCCGGCTCGGCATCGCCACCGAGCGCCTGTGCGTGCTCGCCGCCCAGCTCGCCGACGGCGACGCGGCCGACCCGGCGCGCGCCGAGAGCGACCGGCAACGTTTCTGCGACGCCCTGGCGCTGCACGTCGGCGCCATCCATCCCAAGGCGGCCGCCGCGATGATCGGCTCGGTCGCCTACGCCGTCCTCCCGCTGAGCTCGGGCGGCGACGAGGAGACGCGTGCCGTGCGCGTCGCCGAGTCCTTCCTGTCCAGGGTCGGGCCGCGGCACGCGGCCAACATCGGGGTCGGCCGGCTGGCCGCCAACCTCTCCCAGGTCGCGCGGGCCCGCGCCGACGCCGACCGGGCGCTGCGCGTGCTGCGCGCCCGCGGCCTGGCCGGCCAGGTCGCCGGCTACACGGCCGTGCACTTCGAGTCGCTGCTGCTCCAGGTCTCCGACGTGGTCGCCGCCGAGGAGCAGGTGCCCACCGGCCCGTACGAGCGGCTGCTCGCGCACGACGCCGAGCACGGCAGCGAGCTGGTGGCCACCCTGCGGGCCTATCTCGACGCGTTCGGCGACGTCAACGCCGCCTGCGCGAAGGTCCACGTGCACGCCAACACCTTCCGCTACCGGCTCAAGCGGCTCACCGAGATCAGCGGGCTCGACCTGTCCGACCCCGACGCGCGACTCACGGTGATGCTGCAGATGCGGATCTTCGGACGCTAGCACGAGGCCGTCCGCGCTTTTTGTGAAGGGCGACGAAGAAGGTCGGGCCGCGAGGGACGAAGGTGGGTCACCACCCCACGCTCTCCTGGAGTCGCCATGAAGAAGACAGCGGTGCTCACCGCGTTGGCCCTGCTAGCGGCCGCGTGCGGCAGCGGCGGAGGTACGGCGGGCAGCACGGGCAGGCCTGTCACGGGCGGCACGTTCACCGCCGCCATCAGCGCGGACCCCGGGGTGCTCGACCCCGCCACGGGCGTGCTCTCGGTCACCAACGAGGTCCTGTCGGTGGCCTACGACACCCTGGTGTCCGTCTCGGCGGACGGCAAGACCGTGCCCGCCCTGGCCGAGAAGTGGGACGTCAAGCCCGACAGGGTGACCTTCACCCTGCGCAAGAACGTCACCTGCTCCGACGGCTCCAAGCTCACCCCGTCCGACGTCGCCGAGAACATCAACCACATCGCCGACCCCGCCACCAAGTCGCCCATCTACGGCGTGCTCGTACCGGTCGGCATGAAGGCCGAGTCCGACGAGACCGCCGGCACCGTGACCCTGTCGACGCCCGAGCCGTTCAGCTTCATCCTGGAGAGCTCGCGGCTGCTGTTCATCGTCTGCGGCAAGGCCGTCAAGGACCGCTCGCTCATCGCGCGGACCACCTCAGGGACGGGCCCGTACAAGCTCACCGAGGCCGTCCCCGGCGACCACTACACCTTCAAGGTGCGCCGGGAGTACGCCTGGGGCCCGGAGGGCGCGACCGCCAAGGACCTCCCCGAGACGCTCGTGCTCAAGGTGGTGCCGAACGAGCAGACCGCGGCCAACCTGCTCCTCGCCGGCTCGCTCAACTCGGCCACCTTCTTCGGCCCCGACCGGACCCGCCTGGAGGCCAACCCCGCCCTCGGCAAGATGATCGAGCCGCAGGGCAACGGCCAGTTCTTCTACCACCAGGGCGAGGACAGGCCCGGCCACGATCCCGCCGTGCGCAAGGCGCTGACCCAGGCGCTCGACATGAAGGAGCTGGGCGGCATCGCCACGGGCGGCACCGGCAAGCCGGCCACCGCACTCGTGCCGCCGCCCCGCCCGTGCCAGGGCGACACCGTCACCGGTCACGTTCCCGCCTTCGACACGGCGGCCGCCACCGCGGCGCTGGACGCGGCCGGCTGGAAGACCGGGGCCGACGGCGTCAGGGAGAAGGACGGCAAGAAGCTCTCCCTGCGCCTCTTGTACGCCACCACCAAGGGCCCCAGCATGGTGGCCGCCGCCGAGTACATGGCGGCGGTGTGGAAGAAGATCGGGGTGGACGTGAAGCTCGACGGCGTCATCGACACCAAGCTGTCGGAGTCGCTCAACGCCACCCAGGACTGGGACGTCGTCTGGCTGCCCATCGGCGTCACGCTGCCCTCGCAACTGGTCGGCTTCCTGTCCGGCCCCGCCGCCCCCAAGGGCGCCAACTTCGCCCACCTGAAGAACGCCGAGTACGAGCGGCTGGTCGCCGAGGCCGCCAAGCTGACCGGCCCCGAGGGCTGCGCCAAGTGGCTGGCGTCGGAGTCGGCCCTGTTCGACAACGCCGACCTGGTGCCCGTGGTGGAGATGAACACGCTGACCGCCACCAAGGGCGCCACCTTCCGGACGATGGCCGGCCTGTTCCTGCCCTCGACGATCCGCCTCACCCAGGGAGGCTGAGTGACCGTACGGCGCCTCGTGCGCTTCGTCGTGTCGCTGGCGGTGCTGCTCGTGGCGTCGTTCGCGATGATCCACCTCATCCCCGGCGACCCGGTGCGGGCCTCGCTCGGCCCGGCCGCGCCGGTCGAGCTGGTCAAAGCCCGCGAGCAGCTGCTCGGGCTGGACAAGTCGCTGCCCGAGCAGTTCGCCGCCTACGTCGGGCACATCCTCACCGGCGACTTCGGCACCTCGTTCCTGACGGGCGAGCCGGTCGGCGACATCATCGCCGCCCGGCTGCCCAACACGCTGGGCCTGGCGCTGCTGGCCACCGTGGTGGCACTGCTGCTGGCCGTGCCGCTCGGCATGTGGGCGGCCGTCCGCACGGAGAACGGCAGGAACCGGGGCACCGAGATCACCTTCAGCTCGGTCACCGGCACCGCCGTCGCCGTCCCGGAGTTCCTCTACTCCATCGCGCTGGTGGCGGTCTTCTCGATCGGGCTCGGCCTGTTCCCGCCGGCCGGCAAGGAGGGGGCGATGTCGTACATCCTGCCGGTGGCCTCGCTGGCGATCGGCCCGGTCGCGATGATCGCCCGCATCTCCCGGGTGGAGACCCTGCGCGAGCTCGCCACCGACTACGTGCGGCTGGCCCGGTCGAAACGGCTGCCCGCCGCCCGCCTGCACCTGCGGCACGTGCTGCCCAACACGCTGACCGCGACGCTCACCGTGGGCGGGCTGCTGCTCACCTCGCTGATCGCCGGCAGCGTGCTCGTGGAGTACGTCTTCGCCTGGCCCGGGCTCGGCCTGAAGATCGTCGAGTCGATCACGCAGAAGGACTATCCCGTCGCCCAGGGCGTCATCCTCGTCTACGGCGCGATCGTGCTCGTCGTGAACCTCGCCGTCGACCTGATCCTGGGCGCGCTCGACCCCACCTCCAAGATCAAGGAAAACTGATGCGTTTGCGCACCCCGGCCGCCGTCGCCGGAGCCGTGCTGGTCACGCTCATGGTGGTCCTGGCCGTCGTCGGCCCGCCGATCTGGGGCGCGGCGGCGGAGAAGATCGACGCGGGCGCCATCCTGCAGGGCGCCTCGGCCGCCCATCCGCTCGGCACCGACAACCTGGGACGCGACCTGCTGGCCAGGGTCCTGGTCGCGGGCCGCTTCTCGCTCCTGCTCGCGCTGGCGGCCACGCTGTTCGGCGCGGCCGTCGGCACCGTGCTCGGCGCGCTGCCCTCGGTGTTGCCGGCACGCGGCGCCCGCTTCGTCACCGGCGCCGTCAACGCGCTCGTCGCCTTCCCCGGCCTGCTGCTGGCCATGTTCACCGCGGTGGTCGCCGGGCTCGGGGCCAAGGGCGCGGTGCTCGGCATCGGCGTGGCCATCGCCCCGGGCTTCGCCCGGCTCACCCAGACGCTGGCCGCGACCGTCGCGGGCGCCGACTACGTGGCGGCCGCCCGGATGCTCGGCGTGCCACGCATGCGCATCCTGACCAGGCACGTGCTGCCCAACATCGCCGAGCCGCTCATCCTCAACCTCACCCAGGCGCTCGGCGGCGCGCTGCTGGGCCTGGCCGGGATGTCGTTCCTGGGGCTCGGCGTGCAGCCGCCCGCCTTCGACTGGGGGCGGCTGCTGTTCGACGGGTTCGGCCGCATCTACGTCACGCCCGAGGTGGCGCTGGGGCCCGCCCTGGCGGTCGCGCTGGCCGGCATCGGCTTCAACCTGCTGGGGGACGCGCTGGCCAAGGCCGCCTCCCGCACCGCCGTGCACACGCGCGAGGCCAGGCCCGCCGCGCCGCCCGTCCCCGGCGAGCCGGACCCCGAGGCGGTGCTGGAGGTCAAGGACCTGACGGTGACCTTCCCCGGCGGCGTCACGCCGGTGCGCGAGGTGTCGCTGACCGTCGCGCCCGGGCAGATCGCCGGGCTGGTGGGGGAGTCGGGCAGCGGCAAGAGCCTCACCGCGGCCGCGATCGGCGGGCTGGTGCCGTACCCGGGCGTGGTGACGGCGGGCAGGCTGGCGCTGGCCGGCCAGGAGATCTCCGAGATGTCGCCCAAGGAGCTCGGAACCGCGCTCGCCATGGTCTTCCAGGACCCGATGGCCTCGCTCAATCCCGCGCTGAAGGTCGGCGGCCAGCTGGCCGAGGTCGCGATCGTGCACCAGGGCGCCGGCAAGGCGGAGGCCCACCAGCGCGCCGTCGACCGGCTCGGCCACGTGCACCTGCCCGCGCCCGAACGGGTGGCGCGCCGGCACCCGCACGAGCTGTCCGGCGGCATGCGGCAGCGCGCGGTCATCGCCATGGGCCTCATGGGCACCCCCAGGCTGCTCATCGCCGACGAGCCCACCACCGCGCTCGACGTGACGGTGCAGCGGCAGATACTCAAGCTGCTGCGCGAGGTCACCGACGAGACCGGCGCGGCGGCCCTGTTCATCTCCCACGACATCGCCGTCGTCGGCGAGCTGTGCGACGTGGTCGTCGTCATGTACGCCGGCCGCGTCGTCGAGCAACTGCCGGTCGAGCTGCTGGCCGGCGGCGCCGCGCACCCCTACACGCGGGCGCTCATCGACTCGCTGCCCGACATGGACACCGACAGGTCACTGCCGCTGGCCAGCATCCCCGGCCGACAGCCCGCCCCCTCCGACGTGGGCGACGGCTGTGCCTTCGCCGCCCGCTGCGAGCTCGCCACGGCCCGCTGCGCCGGCGAGCGTCCCCCTTGACGACGTACGGCAAGGCGCACCAGGTCGCCTGCTGGGAGGTCTGATGATCATCGAGAACCTGACCGTGCGGTTCGGCTCGTTCACCGCCGTCGACGACATCACCCTGGAGGTGCCGAGCGGGTCCATCGTCGGGCTGGTCGGCGAGTCGGGGTCGGGCAAGTCGTCGGTGGCCAGGGCGGTGAGCGGCCTGGTGCCGCACACCGGCACCATCACCGGCGCCAGCCGCGTCCAGATGGTCTTCCAGGACCCCTACGCCTCGCTCGACCCCCGGATGAGGGTCGGGGCGTCCGTCGCCGAGGGCTGCGGCAAGGAATCGGTCGAGCGGCTGCTGTCGCTCGTCTCCCTGCCGCCCGAGGTGGCCCGGCGCTACCCGCGCGAGCTGTCAGGCGGCATGCGGCAGCGCGTGGCCATCGCCAGGGCGCTGGGCGCCGAGCCCGACCTGCTGGTCGCCGACGAGATCACCAGCGCCCTGGACGTGTCCGTCCAGGGCTCGGTGCTGAACCTCGTGCGCAGGCTACGCGACGAGCTGGGCCTGTCGATGTTGTTCATCTCGCACAACCTGGCAGTGGTGCGCTACGTCTCCGACGTGGTCGCGGTGCTGCACCAGGGGCGCATTGTGGAGCTGGGGCCGACCGAGGAAGTGGTCGGCGCCCCCACCCACGGCTACACCCGGTCGCTGCTGGAGGCCGTGCCCAGGCTGGGCCGCTCCACCACGTAGAACGCCTTGTCGTGGAAGGCGGTCACCACGCCGCCTTCCATGAGCAGGCCGCCCAGGACCTCCCGGACGGCCAGCCGCCATGCCTTGGCGGCTCCGGGGTCCGAGACGCGCAGCGCCTCGATGTCCTCCGGCAACGCCACGAGCAGGGTGGAGGCGTCGCTGTCGCGCGTCACCGGCCGTCCGTCCTCGTCGGCCAGCACGACCGCGGCGTCCGCCGGGAGGGGCCGCCGACAGGGCTCGCCCCGTACGAGGGCCGCCACGTGCGGCGCCGACAACGACCAGGAGGCCAGCACCCGGTCGGAGTCGCTGCCCTGGTTGATGGCGTCGGTCATGACGCCGTAGAAGCTCGGCAGGTACTCCTCGGGACGTGCGCCCAGCTTGGCCAGGTTGAAGTGGGCGTTCCTGCGCACCAGCGGATCGTAGGTCCAGGTGATGCGGTCGATGCCGCGCTCCAGTGCCCAGCGGCGCTGGTGCAGCTTCAGCTCGAAGCCGACGCCGTGGCCGCTCGCCGCGCCGGTGATGTGGGAGTGCAACGTGTTGGCCGCGCCGAAGAAGCCGACGGAGGCGCCCACCAGGCGGCCCGCGTCGTCGTACGCGCCGGCCACGTAGTTGCCCGCGTGCGACATCGCCCGCATCAGCTCGACCGTGATCGGCCGGCTGTCCGGGTCGAAGTGCCAGATCCCGTCGAACAGCTCACTGACCTGCTCGAACTCCGCGATCCCATGGAGTTCCCTGATCGCGATCAACGTGCCGGCCCTCCGAATGCTCAAGTGTCACGGTGACGCTACGGCACCGTGCGGCGGGACCGAATCGTGCGGGACACCAAAGAGCACCCGGGGCTTCGTGGGATCAGACAGCGGTCGGACGCCTTCAGTGGGCGGTCCAGCCTCCGTCGACCGGCAGCACGGCGCCGGTGAGGTAGGAGGCCGCCGGGCCGGCCAGCAGGACCGCCGCGCCGACGAGCTCGCCGGGGTCGGCCCAGCGCCTCATGGGGACCTGGTGGTCGAGGAACTCCCGCACGTGCGGGTCGTCCTCGACGCCCTCGTTCAGCGGGGTGCGGAAGGGGCCGGGGGCCAGGGCGTTGACGCAGATTCCGGTGCCCGCGAGCTCGACGGCGAGGCTGCGGGTGAGCTGGACGACCGCGCCCTTGCTGGCCGCGTAGCCCGCCCGGCCCGCGGCGCCGACGAGCCCGAGAGCGCTGGCCAGGGTGACGATGCGGCCGTACCCGGCCGCGCGCATCACCGGTACGGCGGCCTGGCAGGCGAGGAAGGTGCCGACGACGTTGACGTCCAGGCAGCGGCGCAGCGTGGCGGCGTCGAGGGCGTCCAGTTCGCCGCGGGCCTGGATTCCGGCGCTGGTCACGAGCACGTCCAGGCGGCCGTGCGCGGCGACGACGTCCCGCACCAGACCGTGGACCGCGTCCTCGTCGGTGACGTCGCAGGCCATGCCCGTGGCGGCGATGCCGGTCGCGGCGGTGATCTCGGCCGCCGCCTCCTGGCACGCCGACAACCGCCGGCCGGCCGGCACCACCGTGCATCCGGCGGACGCCAGCCCCTGCGCGATGGCCCGGCCGAGCCCCGCCGAGCCGCCCGTGACGATCGCCACCTGCCCGGCCAGGGGCGCCTCCGGACCGGCGGGCCCCGCGTGCACGGGGCGGCCGGGGATCGCCCTGTCTTCCTGGGACGTCATGTGGCTCCTCTTCGTCAGGCGTTCCGTTTACGGAACAGTAGCGCGATCCGCCGGATCAGTCGGTCCGCAGCCGTCCATGATGGCGCGGACCAGGGCCTGGACGGCGTCCCTGCGGACGTTCTGCGGCGGTGCGGTGACCAGGGTGAACAGCGCCCCTTCGTAGAGCGCGATCAGGATGGGGATCCGCTCGCGGGGGACGGGGAGGCCGAGTTTGTCGTGCTGCCCGGCGGTGATCCTGGCCGCCGCGCCCGACAGGCCCGCGAGGGCCGCGGCGAGCACCGGACGGCGCACGGCCTCCAGCTGGAGCTCGAAGATCGCCAGGTAGCGGTCGCGCAGTGTGGTCGCCGCCGTGAGCAGCGATTCGGTCAGCAGGTCGGCCAGTGTCGCGGGCTGCTCGGCGGCCAGGTCGGTGGCCCGGCCGGTGTCGGCGAGGTGCAGCTCGACGATGCGCTCCGCGGCGGCCACCAGCAGCGCCTCCCGATTGCGGAAGTAGTTGGAGGCGGTCCCGGGCGGAAGGTCCGCCTCCTTCTCCACCGCGCGGTGGGTCAGCCCGTGCACGCCCGACGACGCCAGCAGCGCGATGGCGGCATCGGTCAGGGCGCGGCGACGGGCCGGATTCATGGGCGGCATACGGCCATGCTAAACCAATAGCCGTACTAGTACGAGCGTAGTGAATATGGAGGTCCTGTGAGGATCGTGGTGGTCGGCGCCGGGCTCGGAGGAGTGGCGGCCGCGGTGGGTCTGCATCGCCGGGGTCACGAGGTGACGCTCGTCGAGCGCGGCGCCGAGCTCAGGGAGGCGGGAACCGGGATCGTGGTCATGCCGAACGGGCTCCGGGCGCTGGACGCGCTGGGGCTGGGCGAGGAGGTTCGCGCGCACGTCGTGCACGAAGGCCGCGGGGGGCTGCGCGACCGGCGCGGACGGCCGCTGCTGATCACCGACATGGACCGGGTGCGGGAGCAGATCGGGATACCCGTCATCATCGACCGGGCGCGGCTGCACCGGGCGCTGCGCGCCCCGCTTCCCGCCGAGCTGGTGCGCACCTCCACCCCGGTCGAGCGCCTGGAACCCGACTCCACCGGGGTGACCGTGATCGCCGGCGGGGAGCCCGTCGCCAGAGCGGACGCCGTGATCGCCGCCGACGGCATCGGCAGCCGGCTGCGGGCACAACTCTTCCCCGGCCACCCCGGGGTGCGCCGGACCGGCCGGCTGGATCTGCGCGGCATGCTGCCCCGTCCGCCGGACTGCCGGCGGACCTGCTCACCAGCCAGCTGGTCGACCGCCGCAACGGGGCGATGTTCGGCCTGTATCCCGTCGGCGCGGACCTGCTGTACTGGTTCACCGACTCCGCCCTGCACGGCGAGCCGCCGGACGCGGAGGAGGCGCGCCGGCAGATGTCATCCCTGATGGCCGACTGGCATCCCCTCGTCGCGACACTGATCGAGGCCACCCCGCCGGCCGACATCTACGTCGACCCGATCACCCACCTGGCCGCGCCCCTGCCCTCGTACGCGGTCGGCAGGATCGCGCTCCTCGGCGACGCCGCGCACGCCATGCCACCCGACCTCGGCCAGGGTTCCAGCCAGGCCTTCGAGGACGCCGCCGCACTGACCCGCCACCTGACCGGCGCCGAGCCGGCGGACGCCGCCCGGCGGCTCCTGCGCTACGACGCCGAACGCAGGCCAAGCGCCAACCGCATGATGCGGGCGGCGTCCCGGCAGTCGTGGCTGACCACCCGGACCGGCCTCGCCGCGGCGCTGCGCGACGCCCTGCTGCGCGCGGTGCCGTCCCGGCTGGCCACCCGCCAGCTCGCCGCCCTCTGGCGCGTCTAGGGCTGCGCCGCCCGCCGTCGGCGGCCGGCAGGAGCAACGGCGGGACGCGCATCTCGACCGCGCGCGGCACGACAGCGAGCGGGGGACGGCGGCCTCGGCCGAGCCCCTCCGGCGGAACACCGGGCGCTACGGAGGTCAGCCCTGCCGTGCCGCCTCGGGGCGCAGCCTGCGGGCGATCAGCATGCCCGCGATGGCCAGCAGGCCGGTGAGGACGAAGACGCCCAGCAGTGCGGTGCGGGTGGAGCCGCCGTAGTTCTGGGCGAACGCGATGGCCGCGCCGCCGAGCCCGGCGATCACCCCGGTCGACAGGGTCTGGGCGAGCTGCAGTGCGCCGCTGGCCTCACCCTGCCGCTCCGGCGGGGCCTGCTCCAGGGTGGCGGTGGTGGAGGCGTTGAAGCCGATGCCCATGCCGAGGCCGCCGACGGCCCATCCGACCAGGGCGAGCCAGGAGGGGAGTGCGCTGGTCAGGATCGTCAGCGCGATCAGGGCGACGTCCGCCAGCAGGACGGCGAAGCCCAGCACGGTGGCAGCCGTGCGCGTGCTGTTCTTCCCGTTGTCCCGCCTGGCCTACAGACCTGCGCCGACAACCCACGTGATGGCTCCGGCGGACAGCCCCAGACCGGCCGGTGTGGCGCCCATGCCCCGCAGCTGCTGCAGCCCGAGGGGCAGGAAGGCTTCGCTGCCGAAATAGACACCGCACAGCAGGCCACGGACGACGACACCCGCACCGAGGCCGGCCCGGGCGCTGAGAGTGCCTTCCGGGGTGACCCGGCGCAGCGCGGGCACGGCAACGGCGACACCGGCCAAGGCCAGCACGATCATGAGGACGAGGTTCTTCAGCAGCAGCGCCTGGAGCAGCACGCCGGTGCCCACGGTGAGCAGGATCGCGCCGGCCAGCGGACGCCTCCACCACGGAACGGCCGCGGCCGGGGCGGTGGCTGCTGCTTCTGCGCGGTGCAGGCGGCGCAGGCCGGGCAGGGTGAGCAGCGCGGCCACCGCGGCGATCGGCAGCATGAGCAGGAAGACCGAGCGCCACGTGATGTGATCGGCGAGGACGCCTGCGACGGCGGGGCCGACGAGGGAAGGGATCGTCCAGGCCGAGGACAGCAGGGCGTACATCCGGGCCCGCAGGCGCTCGGGGTAGGCAAGTCCGATCATGGTGTAGGCCATGGACACGACCGCTCCAACGCCCAGGCCCTGTCCGAAGCGGCCCACCAGGAACAGGACCAGGAGGGTGCGGCACCGGCCACCGCGCAGCCCGCCGCGAAGACGAGCATGCCCAGGGCCATCGGACGCCAGGGGCCCCGGCGGTCGGCGGCGCGCCCGGCGAGCACGGTGCCGATGATGTTGGCGAGCATCAGTGCCGACAGGCCCCACCCGTAGGCGCCCAGGCCGTCGAGGTCCTCCGCGATGCCGGGCAGCACGGTCGCCACCCCGAGAGACTCGAACGCGACCATGCCGACCGACAGCAGGACGCCGAGGGTGAGCGCGCGGTACGCACCCGAGAACACGCCCGCCTTACCGGCGCTGGCATCTGCGGAGGGAGAGAGCGGGGCGTGTTCGGGGGCGTGCGCGGGGTCGCTGTCCGTCGCGTCGGCGGGGTCTGGGACATGGAGTGGGCTCCTTGGCAGTTCCGTTCCGTTCCGGATCGGAACGTAATTGCATGCTACCTATACTTGTCGCATGGGCAACACCAGGAGCGACGGAGGAAGGGCCGGGGCCCGCCAAGCCTCCGGCAGGCCGCGGGACACCCGCATCGACGAGGCCGTGCCCGAAGCGGTGATGGAGATCCTCAACGAGGTCGGTTACGGCAGCCTCACGCTGGAGGCGGTGGCCGCCCGCGCCGGTACGAGCAAACCCGCGCTGCGTCGCCGCTGGCGCTCCCGCCAGCACCTGGTCGTGTCGGCTCTGGCCCGGACCATCGGCACCACGCCGCCCCCCGACACCGGCTGCACCCACTGCGACCTCATCGCCGGCATCGGCACCCTCAGCGAGGCGTTCACCACCACCGTGGGTCGAAGAGCGCTGCCAGGGCTCGTTGCGGACCTCGCCGACGACCCGCGGCTGGAGAAGGAGTTCATGGACACCTTCTTCCGTCCGCGCCGCGCCACCACTGCCGAAGCGCTGCGTCGCGCCATCGACCGGGGTGACGTCCGACCCGATGCGGACATCGATCTTCTGCTGGACATGCTCGCGTCGACCACGTACTACCGCGTGCTCTTCGGGCACCTGCCCATCACGCCGGAACTGGCCGAGGACGTCGTGTCGGTGGTCATGGCGGGCATCGCCACCGAGCGGTGGCGCGACGAGCACGGCCCCTCATGCGACGTGCCGGGGAGCGGCACAGGCCTTCGAGGAGTCTGAGTGCAGAAGGTGACGATGATCAGAGGTTCCGCTGTACGGGACGTTCAGAGGGCCTGTGCACACCAGGGTCCTACGTGCTCGTGCGCGCCCGTACCGCCGACGGCTGTCCCGTCGGGCCGCGCTCGGGAGCGGTGGCTCTCTGGGCCTGACATGCAGAAGGCCGCTTCTCGCGCGTTGCGCGAGAAGCGGCCGTGGAGCTTCTAGCTGCGGAAACGGCCCTCACGGGCGTAGATGCAGTCGAAGCAGGCCGGGTCGGCGTTCCAGTTGTCGTCGTAGGAGACGGCGCGGTGGCGCTTGATCACGCCCTTCTTCACCACGGCCTGGTGGTGTCCCGGCGGCACGATGCCCTCGAAGTGCTTCACGAAGTTGCCGAGGGCGTTCCTGTAGTAGACCCGGTGCCGGGCCCAGAGGTTGCTCGTCGAGCTCGGCGGGGTGCAGTTGGCGATGTAGCTCTCGGCGATCTTCTGCTTGAAGCCGCCGAAGTCGAACGTGCTGTACGACTTGAACGGCAGGCCGGGCATGCCGTCGTCGTGCCAGCCTGTCCAACCGAAGATCGACCAGGTGCAGGTCGCCGCGCCGGAGCGGACCGCGCTCGCCGGGGCGGTCAGGCCACCCGCCGTGACCGGCTCGCTGGTGATCCTGCGTCGCTGCAGCTCGGCGGGCAGGTCGGCGCCGTGGTCCTCGACGAGACGCCGGGGGACCGCGACGTCGGGCGGGGTGACCTCCAGATAGGTCTCCAGGAGGGTGTCCTCGTCGTCAAGGACGATGAGGGGGGCGCGTCCGATCGGGCCGGTCTGGACCATCCCGACCTCGTCGGACGGGACGCTGTCGGTGAAGGTCACCGACAGCCCGGTCGTGTAGTCGAGTTGCGCCAGGACGATCTCGCGGTCGGACTCCTCGGCGGCGGCAGGGGCCGCGGCCTTGGCCGTGGCCATGGCGGGTGAGGGGGCGAGGAGCATGGCGGCGGCGATGGCCGCCAGGAACGGGCTGAATCTCATGCGGGCAACGTTAGAAAGTGATCTTTCAGTTGCCTTAAAGGTGAGCTCAGCGCATGGTCATGCCGACCCACGTGCCCCTGGACGGCGGCCCGGAGGAGCGGGCGGTCACGCCAGTCTGCCCACGGCCGCCACCACGGCCGCGCTCCCGTCCTCGGCCCCGATCCGCTCCGACAGCTCCACGGCCCGCCGCCGGTACGAGGGCTCGTTCACGGCGGCACCCAGCGCGTCCGCGAGCCGTTCCGGGGTCAACCGGCGGAACGGGACGGCGGCCGGGCCCACCCCGAGCGCGGCGAGCCGGGACGCCCACAACGGCTGGTCGTTCAGCGCGGGCAGGCCGACGGCGGGCACGCCCGCGCGCAGCCCGGCCCCCGTGGTCCCGCTGCCGCAGTGGTGGGCGACGGCGGCCATGCGCGGGAACAGCCAGTCGTGCGGCACGTCCCCGACGCCGAGCACGTCGTCGTCCAGCTCACCGGGCACGCCCGTCTGCAGCACGCCGCGCAGTCCGGCCCGGCGCAGGGCGCGAAGGGCCAGGTCGGTGTAGTGCTCGGCGCGCGGGCCCGCCTGGCTGCCGAGGCCGACGAACACCGGTGCCGGGCCCGCGGCGAGGAAGTCGCTCAGCCGGGGGTCGGGCCGCCATCCGGCCGGACGCACCGGCCACCAGTAGCCCGTCACCTCCAGCCCGTCCCGCCAGTCGGCCGGCCGGGGCAGCACCGCCGGGCTGAACCCGTGCAGAACCGGCCAGTGCGCGGCCTCCCGCCGCCGGTACGCCTCCCGCGAGCTGATCGGCGGCAGCCCGAGCCGGGCCCGCAACTCCTTGGCCGACCCGGAGTTCGCGGGCGAGGGCACGGCGAAGGCCAGCCGGGCCGCCGTCCGGTTGCCCCACCGGCCGAGCGAGCGGCGCAGGACGCTCATGACCGGCGGGAAGTCCCCCGTCGGCGCCACCGGCTGCAGGTGCACGCCCATGCTCGGCACGCCCATCGCCTCGGCCACGTGCTCCCCGGCGGAGGCGGCCACGTTCAGCAGCAGGACGTCGGCACCCGCCGCCGCGGCCCGCACGATGCCGTCGGAGATCTGCCCGGCGTACTCGGCGAACATGGCGAGCTTCGCGGACAGGGAGACCCGCGCGCCGCCCTTGCCCGCGGGCAGCAGGGGCAGCGGGTCGCCCGGGATGTCGCGATGTTCCAGGCCCGCGCCGGTCACCAGGGCGGCGTGCGGCTGGTGGCAGGCGATCGCCACCTCGTGCCCGGCGTCCCGCAGCCGCACGCCCAGCCCCGTGTACGGGGCCACGTCGCCCCGCGTGCCCACGCCGACGATCAGTACGCGCATGACGCCCTCCTCGCCCGCCGTTTATCATGCACTCGCATGGTAAACGGCGGGCAACGCGTTTCACAATGCGACCGCATGACAAAAACCTGGGAACCGATGCCGAAGATCGTCGACCACGAGACCCGCCGGCGGCACATCGCCGACGCCGTGCACCGCGTCATCGACGCCAAGGGCATGCACAGCGTCAGCCTGCGCGAGGTCGCGGCCGAGGCGGGCATGTCCATGGGCGCGGTGCAGCACTACTTCGCCACCAAGGACGAGATGCTCACGCTGGCCCTGCAGCACCTCAACACCCGGATCACCGCCCGCGTCGCCGCCGCCGCGCACGACGGCACCCCCTTCGGCCTGCTGCGCGTGGCGCTCCTGGAACTCCTGCCCCTGGACGAGGAGCGCCGCTTCGAGGCGCGCGTCGGGCTGGCCTTCCTCGCCCGTTCCGTGGTGAGCGAGCCGCTGGCCGCGCTGCTGCGCGCGGGCCTGCCGATCGTCCTCGACTTCTACGCCGGTCAGCTCAGGGCGGCCCAGGCGGCCGGGCAGGTGGCCGCCGACGTCGACGCGGCCAAGGAGGCCGACATGTTGTTCGCCCTCGCCCAGGGCCTGGTGAACCCCGTCCTCATCGGCCACTACACCGCCGCGGACGCCGAGGCGATCGTCGACCACCAGCTCGGACGGCTGTTCGGGCGACGTCAGCCGTACCGGCGGGGAAAAACGTCCTGAAATATACGGACAGAATGTCTCCATCGCCCGGTTCCCCGAATGTGGCGATAATGCCGATTCGGGCTACACCCTCAGTTCTCGGCTCAGCCGCCGGTGCCGATCAGCGGCCACCGGCCCCCCGCTGACCCTCTGAGCTGGCCTGCGGCGTCATACCGCCGCCATGGCCGGGCAAAGATCTTCATCACTATCTGAGCGGCGAACCGGGACAAATAGCGGGGCTTCGCGACACCCGAAAATTCGCAATCTTTGTGGGACGCCATCCCGTCCACACGGTCGTACCCGTGAACACTCCAAGTAAGTTGGTCGCTGCCCGCGAATCGGGGCGATTATCGGAATGGAGGCCAAAGATGAGCGAATTTTCGCGATAAGTAAGACAGCCATATCCACCCCCTGTTCGTGGATATCACGCTCTGAAATGATCGCCGTTGTTTTCCGCAGTGGAGCAGATATGGTCACACCCCTTCGGGAAGAGGAACCCTTCCCGCACTCCCCGTCCAAGGGCATGCTGCTGTCGCAGCGAGGCGCCCCCCGCCACGCCCCCGGCCGGCGGCGTCCGGTGACATGCTGGACCATCTGCTCCCTGGCCGACGCGAGCGTCGACGCCGCCGCGCTGGCCGCGCCCGTGCTCGACGCCGGATACGGCGCGCTGCTCGCCTGCCTGGCGGCGGCGCTGCTCGTCCTGCTGAACCTGGCGGGCGGCGCGTACCGGATCCGGCTGTCGCCGTCCGTGATGGACGGGTGGATGTGGCGCGGCGGATGCGCCACCGCCATCGCCGGCGCGCTGACCGTCGCCGCCCTCGACCATCAGACGACGCTGGCCGCCTGGACGGGCGAGTCGGCCCGGATCGTCGCCGTCTACCTCGGGCTGACGCTGGTGGGGCGGGGGCTGGTCTGCGCGGTGCTGCGCCAGGCCCGCCGCCGCGGCGCACTGGTGCCCACGCTGGTCGTGGGGTCCGGCGCGCACGCCAGGAACCTCGCGCTGACCCTGGTACGGCACACCGAGTACGGCCTGCTGCCCGTCGGCGGCGCCTGCGACGTGCTGGGCCAGGCCCCGTACGCGCCGATCGTGGACGATCCGGAGACCCTGCTCACCATGGCCCGCCGGCACCTGGCCCGCGTGGTGGTCCTGGCCCCGCCGCCGGGCGGCGAGGAGCAGACCCACCGGCTCGCGCAACAGGCCCGGCTGGCGGGGTACCCGGTGTACCTGGCGCCGCAACCCGGCGGCGTGCTGGTCGACTTCGTGCCCGCCGGCGAGCACGTCCGGGGGTTCCCGGTGCTGCGCATGCGGCCGTTGCCGCAGCGGCGCGCGTCCTGGCCGCTCAAGCGCGCCCTGGACGTCGTGCTGGCGGCGGCCGGGCTGGTCGTCAGCGCTCCGGTGCTGGCCGCCTGCATGCTGCTGCTGCGCGGGCAAGGAGGGCCCGGGGTGCTGTTCCGCCAGGTCCGGGTGGGGGTGGCCGGGACGCCCATCGAGATCATCAAGCTCCGCACGTTCGCCCCCCTTGCGCGCCGGCGAGTCCGACACCCGCTGGAGCATCGACGACGACCCCCGCCTGACCCGCGTGGCCCGGCTGCTGCGCTCCTGCTCCGTGGACGAGTTGCCGCAGCTGTGGAACGTGCTGCGCGGCGACATGAGCCTGGTCGGCCCCCGGCCCGAGCGGCCGCACTTCGTGGAGCTGTTCTCGCGCGGCGACCACCACTACGGGCGCCGCCACCGGTTGCCCGTCGGCCTCACCGGCTGGGCCCAGACCCACGGCCTGCGGGGCGACACCTCGATCGAGGACCGGGCGCGGCTGGACAACCACTACATCGACACCTGGTCCCTGCGCCGCGACATCAAGATCATGATCCGGACGGTCGGTTGCCTGCTGTGGCCGGGACGATCGTGATCAGGGCGTTCCTGCCGTCCCTGTGCCGCCTGCCGGCCCGTCCCAGCCTGTGGGCCGCGCTGACCGTGATCGCGGTGTGCGTGCCCGCCGGACCGCACGCCGCCGACGTCGTCCAGCCGCGGGTCGCCGACCTGATGTCGCTGGCGTTGCTGGTGTCCGTCGCGGTGAGCCTGGCGCGTGGCGGCGCGCGTCCCGGCCGGTGGGCCCTGCTCGCCGCGCCCGCGGCGCTCGCGGCGACGGCGTCCGCGCTCGCGGCGCCCGACATCATGCTGGCGCTGCCCGGCCTGGCCCGGTTCCTCCAGGTGTTCGTCCTGGTCCCCGTCGCCGTGACGGTGGCGGTGCGGCAGCGGTCCGACCTGCTGCTGGTGGGCGGAGCCGTCGCCGCCGTGTCGGTCGTCCAGGCCGGGCTCGGCTGCTGGCAGGCGCTCACGGGCAGCGGCGCCTCCTACGCGGGGCTGCCGATCCGCGCGGTCGGCACGTTCGGCGCCGGCGAGGTCATGGCGCTGGCCAGCGTGGTCAGCTTCGGGCTGATCATCGCCCTGGCGGTCGCGCTCACCGGCGGCCCGGCCCGGCGCGCCGCCGCCCTGGTCGCGGCGGCGGCGCTGTGCCCGCCGCTCGTCCTGTCGCTCAGCCGCGGCACCTGGGTCGCGGTGGCCTGCGCCGTCGCGGTGATGCTCGTGCTGCGCGGCGCCCGGGTGGCCGCGCGGGCCGCCGTGGCGGCCGCGGCCGCCGCCGTGCTCCTGACACTCCTGGTCGGGCCAGGCGGCGGGGTCATCGCCGAGCGCGTCACCTCCATCTCCTCCTCGGTGGACCAGCCCGACCGGTCGGTGGCCGACCGGTACCAGCTCTGGCAGGCGGCGGCCGGCATGTGGCAGGACCACCCGGTCACCGGCGTCGGCCCCAAGGGGTTCGCCGCCTGGCGGGACACCTACGCGCCGCTGGCCCTGTCCTCGGGCAGCGACGTCGAGGACCCGGCCGGCGGATACCGCCGCCAGCCGCTGCTGTCCCCGCACAACATGTACCTGCTGGTGCTCAGCGAGCAGGGGCTCCTCGGCCTGGCGGCGTTCGCGCTGCTCGTGGGCGGTGCGCTCGTGCGCACCCTCACCCGGCCCGGCCGCTCGGGCCCGGCCGGGCTGGCCGCCGCTGGCTTCGTGACGTGGCTGGCGGTGGACTTCGCCTACGCCGACATCGGCGGCGCGACGAGCCTGGTCATGTCGGTCATGCTGGGCCTGGCGACGGGATGGACCGGCACCGCCGCGCTCCCGTCGCGGCGGCCCGCGTGCTGAGCCGGGGCGCGGCCGACCTGCGCGCCGCGGCCCTCACCACGATGCTCGTCGGCGCCGGCTCGGCGCTCGGCTACGTGCGCGACCTGCTGATGGCCGCGCTGTTCGGCGCCAACGCCGACACCGACGCCTTCCTGGTCGCCTGGACCGTGCCCGAGACCGCGGCGCCGCTGCTCATCGAAGGGGCGATGGCCCTGTGGCTGGTCCCGCTGTTCAGCACGGCGTCCGGGGCGCGGCAGCGGGCGGCGCTGGTGGAGCGGACGTTGCCCGCCCTGGCCGCCGCGCTCGCCGCCGTCGCCGTCTGCGCCGCGGCCGGCGCGCCCTGGCTGGTGACGGCGCTGGCCCCCGGTCTGCCCCAGGCCGGGCTGGCCGTCCAGTGCTGGCGGATCTGCTGCGGCTGCATCCTGCCGTTCGCGCTGGCCGGGTACGCCAGCGCGGCCCTGCGGGCCCGCCACGTCTTCGGCCCGCCCGCGGCCACCGGTCTCGCCTACAACGTGGCCCTCGTCGGCTGCCTGACGATCTGGCACGACTCCCTCGGCGTGCGGGCCGCCGCGTGGGGCGTCGCCGCCGGCGCCGTCCTCATGGTGGCCATGCAGGCGCCGGCGTACCTGCGGCGGGTCGGCCTGCCCCGGCGGCTGCCCCGGCGCCTGGTGCTGCCGGTCGCCGCGCTGCTGCCCATCATCGCCTTCACGCTGCTGCGGCAGGGCCAGGTGCTGGTCGAACGCGTGCTCGCCGCCGACCTGCCCGCGGGCGCGATCTCCCATCTCAACTACGCCCAGAAGATCGCCCAGGTGCCGATGGTGGTCTCGCTGATGCTGGCCACCGTCACCTATCCGCACCTGGCCCGCAGCATCGCCGCGGGCGACACCCGCCGGGCCTGGCGGCTGCTGGCCCGCGACCTGACGACGGCGGCGGCCGTCACGGTCACCGCCGCCGCGCTGCTGGCCGCCTTCGCGCCCGCGATCGTGGACGTGCTGCTGCACCGCGGCGCCTTCGACGACGCCGCCGCCACCGCCACCGAGCACGTCCTGCGGCTCTACACGATCGGCCTGCTGGGCCACACCGTCGTGGGCGTGGTCTGCCGGGCCTACTTCTGCGCCGGAGGGTGGCGCGGGTTGTGGTACCCGGCCCTGGCGATGGCCGCCGGCCTGGCCCTGACCGCGGTGCTGGCCGCGGCGCTCGTCCCCGGCATGGCGCAGGGCGGCATCGCCCTGGCCAACGCCGCCGGGATCACCGTGACCGCCGCGCTCCTGCTGGCCGGTCTCCAACGCCTCGGCCTGTCGCCGCTCCGGAGGGCCGTCACGACCGTCAGGGAAGGAGAGCGCGTATGAGCACGCGCATCGGCGCGCTGCCGCTCATCTGGATGTACCACTCCGTCGCCGAGCGCGGCGAGGACCCCTTCGACATCGTCGTCACCCCCGAGCGCTTCGCCGCGCACATACGCTGGCTCGCCCGGCGCGGGCTGCGCGGCGTGTCGGTGCGCGAACTGCTGAACCATCCCGGCGACCGGCGCGGGCTCGTCGGGCTCACCTTCGACGACGGCTACGCCGACTTCGCCACCGACGTCGTCCCGGTGCTGGCCGGATACGGCTTCACCGCGACCGTGTACGTCGTCGCCGGCCGGATCGGCGGCCACAACGCCTGGGACCGCGACGTCGCTCCCCGCCCCCTGATGGACGCCGGCACGCTGCGCCGGGTGGCCGCCGCCGGCATGGAGGTCGGCTCCCACACCCGCAGCCACCTTCACCTGCCGGCCGCCGCCCCCGACGAGCTCGCCGACGAGCTGACCACGAGCAGACTCATGCTCCAGGACGTGCTCGGCGCCCCCGTCACCGGCTTCGCCTACCCCTACGGCGAGTTGACCGCCCGCGAGGTCGCCGCCGTACGGCAGGCCGGCTACGAGCACGCCTGCGCCGTGCGCCCCGGCCGGCTCGCCGGGAGGCACGCCCTGCCCCGCCGCTACGTCGGCGACCGCGACACCGCCGCCCGGCTGCTCGCCAAGACCGCCTGCCACCGGCTGCGCTGGGGGCGACCCCGATGAAGGTCCTGCACGTCATCACCGGGCTGGCCGCCGGCGGGGCCGAGCAGCAGCTGCGCACGCTCCTGCCGCACATGGACTGCACCGGCGAGGTCGCCGTCCTGACCCGGCCCGGCGCCCTGGCCGACGCCATCCGCGCCGCCGGGACGCCCGTACACGCCGTCGGCATGGGCGGCAACCGGGACCTGCGGGCGCTGCCCCGGCTCACCGGCCTCATGCGCGCCGGCCGCTACCAGGTCGTGCACGCGCACCTGTACCGCGCCTGCGTCTACGCGCCACTCGCCGCCCGGCTGGCCGCCGTGCCGGTCGTCGTCACCACCGAGCACTCGGCGGGGGCCAGGCACATCGAGGGACGGCCGGTCACGGCGCCCGTCCGCGCGCTGTACCGGGCGACCGCCCGGCTGACGCACGCCGTCGTCGCCGTCTCGCCCACCGTGGCCGACCGGCTGCACGGCTGGGGCCTGCCGCCCTCGCGCGTCGTCACCATCCCCAACGGCGTGGACCTGGCCGCCTTCCGCCACGATCCGCGGGCCGCCGCCCAGGCCCGGCTGAGCCTGGGCATCCCGCCGGAGTCGTTCGTGATCGGCGGGGTCGGCCGCCTGGTGGCGGGCAAGAACTTCCACCTGCTCGTCGAGGCGCTGCCGCGGCTGGACGGCGCGGTGCTGCTGCTCGTCGGCGACGGCCCGGAACAACCCCGGCTGCGCTCGCTGGCCGAGCGGCTCGGCGTCGGGCGGCGCGTCGTCCTCGCCGGGGAGAGCGTGCACGTGCCCGCCCTGCTGTCGGCCATGGACGTGCTGGCCGCCCCCTCGCAGGAGGAGACGTTCGGCCTGGCCGTCGTCGAGGCGCTCGCCGCCGGGCTGCCCGTCCTGTACGGCGCGTGCCCGGCGATCGACGACCTGCCCCCGGGACGGTGCCCGGCGCCCGCCGGGTGCCGCCCCACCGGCTGGCCGCCGAGCTGGCCGCGCTCCTCGCCGCATCCCTCGCCGGGCCCCGCACCCGCCTGCCGCCGCCCCCGGCCCTCGACCGCTACGACGTGCGCCGGCAAGCCCGGCGCCTGCACGACCTCTACGACCGCCTGCTCATCAGGCGCCACCAGGAAAGGCTGTCATGACTCACCCGGTCCAGCGCGCCGCCGGCGCGCTCCGCACCTGGTCCCTGCTCGCGCTCCCGCTGATCGGCATGGGGGCGGGGCTGGCGTACTCGCTGACCCAGGAGCCCGTCTACACCGCCGACGCCTATGCGGTCGTCAGCTCGGTACGGCAGGACGTCCCCATCCAGGAAGCCGACTTCGCGCAGGCCTACGCCAGGGTGGCCGTCCATCCCGGCCTGCTCGCCGGGAACGGCGACGCCTACCTGGCCGACGGCGAGCTGCTGCGGACCACCCTGCAGGCGTCGGCCTCGCCCGACGCGCCGCTGATCCGGCTGGCCGCCCTCGCCGGCACCCCTGAGGAGGCCGCCCGGCGGGCCAACAGCGCGACGGCCGCGCTCACCGCCTACGCCAACCGGCACAGCGCCGACACCGGCGTCCGGCTGTCCAGCTTCGCCCCCGCCGCGCCGCCCGCCACGCCCAGCTCGCCCCGGCCCCTGCTCGCCACCGCCGTCAGCACGGCCGGCGGCCTGCTGCTGGCCGCCCTGATCTGGCTGGCGGCCCCCGCCGGGCGACAGCGGGACGACCGGCAGGACGACCGGGAGGTCCCGCCCGCGCGCCGGCCGGCCGAGACGGCGTCGGCATGACCACCGCGATCCGCCAGGCCTCGGACCTGGTCACCGAGGTCGTGACCGGCGCAGAACGCCTGCGCACCCTGGCGGGGGAGTGGGCCGACCTGCACGACCGCTCCCCGGCCGGGACGCCGTTCCAGTCGCACGCCTGGCTGTCGTCCTGGTGGGAGACCTACGGCGACGGCGCGTGCCTGAACGTGGTCCTGCTGCGCCGGCGGGGACGGCTGGTCGCCGCGGCCCCCGTCATGACCGTCCGCCGCGCGGGGCTGCGCGTCCTGCGGCCGCTCGGCGGCGACCAGTCCGACTACACGGACGTGCTGATCGAGGACGGGGACCCCGACCTGCCGGCGGCGCTCGGCCGGGCCCTGACCGAGCTGCCCGGATGGGACGTGCTCGACCTGCCGGAGGTGCGCCAGGGGGCCGACGCCGAACGGCTCGCGGCGGCCTGGCCGGGCCGCTCCTGGCGGCTGCCCGCCTCGACCTGCGTCGAACTGCCCGGCGTCCCCCTTCACGAGCTGCTCGCCGGGCTGCCCGGCAGGCACGGGACCAAGCTGCGCCGCGAGCTCAGACGCGTGGACGAGGCCCCGATCCAGGTCCGGGACGTGCCGGCCGACGAGGCGGAGCACGCCGTCACGCGCCTGCTCGACCTGCACGCCCTCCAATGGCAGGGCCGCGGCGTCAACGTCGAGCACACCAAACCGCGCTTCCACGCCCACCTGGCCCGCGCCACCCGGCGGCTGCTGGCCGACCGCCAGGCCCGGCTGACCGAATACCACCTGGACGGCCGGGTCGTCGCGGTGGACCTGCTGGTCGTGGGCAAGGACTTCGTCGGCGGCTACCTCTACGGCACCCATCCCGACCTGCGATCCCAGGTCGACGTCGTGACCATGCTGCTGCGCACCGACCTCGGGCTCGCCCACCGGCTGGGCCGGCCGACGATGTCGCTGCTGCGCGGAGCCGAGTCCCACAAGACCAAGTGGGGCGGCCGGCAGGCGGTCAGCAACCGGCTCCTGCTGGCCAGGACGCCGGCCGCGACGCTCTACGCCCTCGCCGCCCGCGCCCGGGTCGGCGGCCGGGCGCTCCGCGGCCGTTGGGCGGCGCTCGACCGGGCCCTGCGCAGGCCGCGATGACGACCTTCACCCCGCGCGTGCTGCACGTCACCCAGCCGACCGAGGGCGGCGTCGCGGCCTACGTCGAGAGCGCCTGCGCCGACCAGCGCCGGCGTGGCTGGACGGTCGCCGTCGCCGCGCCGCCGCGCGGACCGCTCGGCGAGCGGCTGGCCGCGCTCGGGCTGCCGCATCTGCCCTGGCCCGCCGTACGGGCGCCGCATCCGGCCGATCTGGCCGCCGCCGCGGTCCTCGGCCGCATCGTGCGCCGGTTCCGTCCCGACGTGGTGCATCTGCACTCCTCCAAGGCCGGGCTGGTCGGCCGGGCGGTGTTGCGTGGCCGCGTGCCGACGCTGTTCCAGCCGCACGGCTGGTCCTGGCTGGCCGGCCGGGGCACGCTCGCCGCCGCGGCCGCCTCCTGGGAGCGTGCCGCCACCCGGTGGACGCGGCTGGTGCTCTGCGTCGGCCAAGGGGAGCACCGGCAGGCCGGGGACGCGGGCGTGCGCGGCCCGCTGGCCGTCGTCCGCAACGGCGTCGACCTGGCCCGCTTCCGTCCCGCCTCGCCGGACGAGCGCGTCGCCGCCCGCCGGGGCCTCGGCCTGTCCCCGGACGGGCCGCTGGTCGTCTGCGTCGGCCGGATCACCCGGCAGAAGGGCCAGGACCTGCTGGTGGATTCCTGGCGGCAGGTCGCGGCCCGGGTGCCGGACGCCTGCCTGGCACTCGTCGGCGACGGGGACGACTTCGCCCGCCTGCGCCGCGACGCGCCGCCCGGCGTCCTCATGCCGGGGGCGAGCGCCGATCCACGGCCCTGGTACGCCGCCGCCGACCTGGTCGTGCTGCCCTCCCGCTGGGAAGGGCTGCCGCTGACCGTGCTGGAGGCCATGGCCAGCGGGCGGTCCGTGGTGGCGGCCGCCGTCCCCGGCCTCACGGAGGTGGTCACCCCGGCCACCGGAGCGCTCGTCGAGCCGCAGGACGCGCCGGCGCTGGCCGCGGCGATCATGGCCCGGCTGACCGACCCGGCCGTGCGGCGCGCGGAGGAACGGGCGGCGCCGCCGCGGGCGGCCGAGTTCGACCTCGGCGTCACCCTCGACCGGCTGGCGGCGCACACGCTGCGCCTGGCCCGGCCGGGTCAGCCCGCGGCCGGTGGCTCCGTGGGCGGGGAGGTGACGGCCGGGCGGGGCTGAGACTCCGGCGACCCGCTCCCGCTCGGCTCAGAGGAGGGGGCGGGGGACGTGGCGGGCGGGGAGGTCGGCGGCGCCGACGGACCGCGCCGGTAGCCGGGGTCGCGCATGAGCTGCCGGAAGACCCGCGACGACCGCGGGTTGGCCGGGCACTGCCAGACGCCGTGCGGGCAGTAGTCCACGATCGAGTGGTAGGCCACGTCGTGCCGGGCGATCCAGTCGAGCATGTCGCGCACGAACTCCGGCCGGTCCCCGTACCGGAACAGCCCCCACTCGGGGAAGGAGATCGGCTTGCGGTGCGAGGCGGCGAAGTCGGCCTGCGCCGCCAGCCCGTACGGCTGGTCGACGTAGTCGGCGAACCGGTGGCCGGGGCCCTGGTCGTAGCTGTCCATGCCGATGATGTCGACCACGTCGTCACCGGGGTAGCACTCGGTCCAGCCGATCGCGTCCGGGCCTCGGTTGGGGCTGAAGTCGAAGCGGAAACGCTGCCCCGGCACCGCCCGCATCACGGTGACGATCCGCCTCCAGTACGCCTGCCACGCCTGCGGATCGGCCGAGCAGCGGCTGGAGTAGGTCAGGCCGTTCATCTCCCAGCCCGGGACGATCACCGTGTCCGACGCGCGCCCGGCCACCAGCGTCCGGGCCAGCCGGTCGAAGTACGGGTCGAACGCGCCGTCCGCGCCGGCGTTCAGCAGCACCGACACCGCCTCGTCCGGCAGGTCGCCCTCGTTCGGCATGACCATCGGCACGTTGAGCACGAGCATGCGCCCCGGCTTGGCCGCCCGCCACCGCATCCACGGCTGCAGGACGAAGTCCGGCCCGCCCAGGGCGTTCCACGCCTCGCCCGGCACGTACGTCCGCCCCACCCGGACCTCCGCCCCCAGCCACCACTCGAACGCGCCCAGCAGGTACGGCCCGCGCCAGTCGGAGGCGAGGAACACCCCGAACGGGACGGCGGACAGGTCTGCGCGGGCGGCGGACGGCTCCTTGGCGCGCTTCACGCTCAGCGCCGGCGGGATCACCGCGGCGATCACGGCCAGCAGCGCGCAGACCCATGCCATTCTCACGGTCATCGCCCGCCCCCTCCCTTACAGGGTGTATCAGCTCACGTACCCGGAGAGAGAACAATGGCGATCAAGCCACTGCAAAGTGATCGCCGCGGATGCCGGGGCCGCACGTCGCCGAGGGGCCGTTAAGCATTGGAAGGGGGCAACCGGCGACCGGTAGGGTGCCGATCATGGCTTGCCGCATCTCCGAACTGATCGTCCCCTGCCAAGACGCCCACGGCCTGGCCGCCTTCTGGTGCGAGGTGCTCGACTTCGTCGTGCTCGACACCCCGGACGACGGCTCGGTGGAGATCGGCCCGCGGGAAGGGTTCGGCGGGTTGCAGCCCACCCTGGTCTTCGACCCCACCGCCGAGCCCAAGACGGGCCCGCTGCGGCTGCACTTCGACGTCAACGCCACCGACCGCGACCAGGCCGCCGAGCTCGACCGCCTGCTCAAGATCGGGGCGCGCCCGGCCGACGTCGGCCAGACCGGCGAGGAGCAGTGGCACGTCCTGGCCGATCCCGAGGGCAACGAGTTCTGCCTGCTGCGCGCTCGCCTGAGCTGAGCGCCGCCCGCCTGACCACCCCTTCGTGAGGACTTCGCGCGCATGACGCCGCCTGCTCTTTAGACCTGACACCTTCCTGCGCATCGGTCGCCGACGGACGCCGTCGGCTCTGTTCTCCGTGCTCTTCGTCAGGTCTTCAGAGAGATCATGTCTTCACATCCTCATATCGTGCTGCCCTGGGTGGTGCGGCGCACCCGCCTGCCCATGCTCGTCCTGCGCTGCGTGGCCTGCCCGTCCGGCCGCGCCGCCGTCGGTGACGGCCGGTTCCGCGTCAACGCCAACGGCAAGCTGCTCGACGTCTGGCTCCTGGTCAACTGCGTGGGCTGTGACCGGACCGGCAAGCTCACCGTCCACGACCGAATTCCGGTCCGCTCACTGGACCCCGGCCTGCTGGCCGGGTACGCGGGCGACTCGCCGTCCCTCGTCGCGCGGGCCCTGCTCGACCCGTCGACCGCGCGCCGGAACCGGTACGCGTTCGACTGGGACGGGTGCTGGGAGCTCGACGCGCCGCCCGTTCCGGAGAGTCCGTGGCCCGTCCGGATCACGGTCGCCTTCGACGATCCCGTCCCGCTGCGTCCCGACCGGCTGATCGGCCTCGGGCTGGGCGTCGGCCGGGACGAGGTCGCCCGCCGCATCAAGATCGACATCCCGCCGAATCGGAGGACGAAACAGGACTTTTCCTTTCTTCTGATGTAGGTCGAAGCTGTCGGCCCGGCGGGCGGGCGTCCGCCCGCCGGGCGCGGGACAGCAGGTGTCCGACGAGGGCCGCGGCGAGGCCGGCCAGCCCGGCGGCCGCGAAGCCGCCACCCGGCAGCGCGGCGTCGATCGCCAGCCCGGCGATCGGCGAGCCGAGCGCGAAGCCCGCGCTCGTCGCCGACGCCTGCAGGCCCGTGGCCTCGCCCCGTACGCCGGCCGGCGCCAGCCGGCTCACCGCGTCGGCCACCGTGGACAGGGTCGGCGCGGTGAGCAGCCCGGCGCCGACGACGGCCAGGCACAACCAGCGCCAGTCGTGGGCCAGCCCGGCGGGGATCGTCAGCAGCCCGAGCAGGCCGAGCAGCAGCCACGTCGGCATCGGACGGTGCAGCGTGCCGTAGACCAGCCCGCCGGCGACGGAGGTCACGCCGAAGACGGCCACGACCGCGGCGGCCCAGGACACCTGGCCCGCCTCCTTGAGCGTGGCCACGATGGCGAGGTCGACGCCGCTGAGCAGCGTCGTGACGCCGAACCCCATCGCCAGCATGGCGACCATGCGGCGGTCCAGCCACTCGCGGCGCGCCGGACGTTCTGGCGAACCGGTTTCCACCTCGCCCTCGGCTCGCAGCGGCGGATCGAGCAGGAAGATCCCGATCCCGCCGGCCGCGATCAGCGCCCCGAGCCCCCACGCCACGGCCTGCGGGGACAGCTCCGCCGCGCAGAGGATCACCACCGGCGGCCCCACCATGTACGCCAGCTCGCCCTGCACCGACTCCAGCGCGAACGCGGCCCACCGCTGCCCCGGCGTCGTCATCGCGGCGATCGCCTGCCGGGTCACCGCCTGGACCGGCACCATCAGCAGCCCCGCCACGAAGGAGGCGCCCAGCAGCACCGCGTACGGCAGGACGGGCACGCCCGCCCAGATCACCGCCTGCGAGGCGACGGTGATCGTGAGCACGGCGCGCAGCCCCCGCCGGTCCGTCATGCGGCCCAGCAGCGGCCCGCCCAGCGCCACCCCGGCGGTCAGGGCGGCCGCGACGCCACCCGCCGCCACGTAGCCCAGGTCCAGGCCCAGCACGACGTACATGGTCAGCGCGGTCACGTCGGCGGTGATCGCGGCACGGGCGAGCAGCGAGACGCCCAGCAGCGCCGCCATCCCCGGCACGGCGAGAACCTGTCGGTATCCGGTCACCCGGGCGACGCTAGGTCATCCCGAAACCCATAGGAAGACGTTGTTTCGTTGGAAGCGGCATAATGGATTCTTATGGCCAGAGACCTGGAGACGGGCTTGCTGCGGTCGTTCGTCACGGCTGTGCGGGCGGGCAGCATCAGCCGCGCCGCGACCGCGCTCGGGCAGACACAGCCCGCGCTCAGCCAGCAGTTGCGCAAGCTGGAGAGCGCGGTCGGCCGCCCGCTGCTCCACCGGTCGCCGTCCGGCGTCTCGCCGACCCGGGCGGGGGAGGAGCTGCTGCCCTACGCCGAGCGCATCCTGTCGCTCTCCGCGCAGGCGCTCACCGCGACCGGGCGCGCGCTCACCGGCCGCTGCGGCGTCGGCCTGCTGGAGGATCTGGCCGCGGCGCAGCTGCCGCAGGCACTCGCCGACCTGGCCCGGCTGCACCCGGGTGCGACGCTGGAGGTGCTGAGCCTCTCCGGTGTCACGATCCGGGAGGCCTACCACGCGGGCCGCGTGCAGCTCGTGCTCGACGAGGCGAGTGACCTTCCCGGGCCGCCGCGCTGGACCGTGCGGCGGCCGCTGGTGTGGGCGGTCGGCCACGGCGTCGACCCGGCCGCCGATCCGCTGCCGGTGGTGCTGTTCACCGGGACGTGCGCGTGGCGTACGTCGGTGGTGGACACGCTCGACCGCACCGGCCGGCGGTGGCGGCCGGTGTTCGAGAGCAACAGCCTGGCCGGCGTGCTCGCGGCGCTGCGGGCCGGGCTCGGGGTCGCCGCGCTCATGCCCGGCAACCTCGAACCGGACATGGCCTGTCACGACCCGGACGCCCTGCCCGCCCTGCCCGACGTCGAGCTCGGCCTGGCCCGGCATCCGCAGACAGAGGGCGATCCGCTGATCGACGCCGTGGAGACCGCGCTGCGACGCATGATCTGAGCGCCGCCGGCCTCAGAGCACCAGGGCGATCTTGCCGCTCAGCCGGCCGCGCCGGAAGTGCTCGTGGGCCGCCCGTACGTCCTGCAGGCCGTACTGGGCCTCGACCCGGCTCCTGACCTGGCCCGCGTCGACGGCCTTGGCCAGCTCGGCGAGGCCGGGGCCGTCCTCGCGCACCTGGTTGACGGTGGTGCGGACCGATCGATGAGACAGGTCGGGCACCGGCCCGGCCTGGGTGGCGATGGAGGCGTAGCGGCCTCCGTCGGCCACGGCCTCGACGGCGAAGGCGCCGAAGGTGTCGAAGACGGCGTCGTAGGCCCCTGCCGGAAGGGCGTCGGGGTCGGTCGTGACCCGGTCGGCCCCCAGCTCCGTGGCCACCTCGGCCTGGGCCGGCCTGGAGACCAGCGCGTCCACCCGGACGCCGCGCGCCCGCGCCAGCTGGACGGCCAGCCCGCCCACCGCGCCGGCCGCGCCGGCCACCAGCAGCCGCTCGCCCGCCCGGACGGCCAGCCAGTCGAGCGTGTGCAGCGCGGTGAGCCCCGGCAACGGCAGCGTCGCCGCCTCCACCAGGCTGACCGCCGACGGCGCGACGGCCAGCGAACCGACCGGCATGGCCACGAGGTCGGCCCACGTCCCCCGGCCGGTGCCGAGCTGATGGGACATGCCGAAGACCCGTTCACCCACGGGCAACGCATCGTCCCGGCTGTCCACGACGATGCCGGACAGCTCCCATCCCAAGGTCATCGGCAGCGGCGGGGCGCCCTCTCCGATGGCCCCCTCACGGGTCTTGTCGTCAACCGGGTTCAGGGCCGAGGCGACGACCCTCACCAGCACCTCGCCCTCCTGGGCCCGGGGCGGCGGCGCCTCGGCGACCGTCAGGACGTCCGGGCCGCCGAAGCGGGTGATCCGCACAGCACGCATGTTCAACTCCTCAATATTCGGGACAAACGGGATTGCCGGTTACCGGTCGAGCAGCCCCAGGGCCGGCAGTGCCGCGGCCAGCCGCGGGTCGGCCTGTGCGGCTTCCTCCAGGGCGGTCCTGAGCGTCGCCTCGTAGGTGACGTTCGCCTCGGCGTAGCGGGCCCGGCCCGCGTCGGTGATGACGGTGTAGACCCCGCGCTTGTCGTCCGGGCACAGGTCCCGGTACGTGAGGTCCGCCGTGTTCAGCCGGGTCACCAGCCGGGTCACCGAGCTCTGGTTGAGCCCGATCCTGTCGGCCAGCTCCTGCATGCGCAGCTCGCCGGCGTCCGAGGTGGCGAGATGGCCGAGCGCCCGGTACTCCGACAGGCCGATGCCGTGCCGCCGCTGGAGGGCGATGGCCAGGGCGTTCTCCACGCGGGCGTGCAGCAGCAGGACGTCGTTCCAGGAGCTGGACACCGCCGAGGGCGCCGGGGCCGGGCGTGGACTGGGTGCCGTCGGAGCCATGGAAGCCTCCTCCTTCTCTGAGGACCCGGGTCCCTCGGACGCGGGATTGACAAAAGCATACATGCACATGCAAGCTTCTCTCTGTCGCTCAATCACTTGCACGTACATGCAAATAAAGAAGGGTCCTGAGATGGCCTGGATCTACCTGCTCATCGCCGCCGTCTTCGAAGTCGTCTTCGCCCTGGCCACCAACGCCACCGAGGGCTTCACCCAGTTGTGGCCGTCCCTGCTGACCGCCGCCGCCGCGGCCGGCGGGATCTTCTTCCTGAGCCTGGCGCTGAAGACCCTGGACGTCGGCGTCGGCTACACCGTCTGGACGGGCATCGGCTCGGTCGGCACCGTGCTGCTCGGTTCGGTGATCTTCGGGGAGGAGCTGACCATCTGGAAGGGGCTGGCGTTCGTCCTGATCATCGGCGGTGTGCTGGGGCTCAAGCTCGCCGACCGCCTGTCCGCCGCCAAGCCCGCCACCACCGAGCCCGCCACCGCCAAGCCCGCCGCAGTCTGACCCTCCGCCCACCACTGCACAAGGAACGTCATCATGGCCTGGATCTACCTCTCCATCGCGATCGTCTTCGAGATCGGCTTCGCGCTCGGCACCAACGCCACCCAGGGCTTCACCCGGCTGTGGCCCTCCGTCTTCACCCTGCTGTCGGCCGCCGGCGGCATCTTCACCCTGAGCCTGGCGCTGAAGACCCTGGACGTCGGCGTCGGCTACACCATCTGGACCGGCATCGGCTCGATCGGCACGGTCGTCCTCGGCGCGCTGATCTACAAGGAGAAGATCACGCCGGCCAAGCTCGCCTCGTTCGCCGCGATCATCGGCGGCGTGGTGCTCCTCAAGATCGCCGCAGGCGTCTGACCGGCGGCGCGGGCGGCCCGGGTGGCGCCGGCGGGACGGGCGGGCCCTGGCCGCGGAGCCGGTCCATCTGCCGCCACTCGGGCCGCAGTCCCGTCAGGCTCGTGGTGAGGGCGTAGACCGCCCCACCGGCGAGCAGCACCGGCGTCAGCCCCACCGCCGCCACCAGCGCCCCGCCCACCAGCCCGCCGAGCGGGATGCCGGCCCAGGCGAGCGAGTCCTTCAGCGCGTTCACCCGGCCCAGCAGGCTCCGGGGCACCCGCTCGTAGGAGATCGCCCCCAGGATCGGGTTGAGGAACCCGCCGGCGAACCCGCCCACCGCGAACACCGCCACCATGGCCCACACCGGCGCGTCCACCGCCAGGACGAGGAACCGGGTCGGCCCGGCGAGCAGGAACGCCACGAAGAAGACGGGCCTGCGCCGCATCCGGTGCGCCACGGCGGCCGCGACCAGGCTGCCGCCGACCGCCGTCAACCCCATCACGCTGCTGTTCAGGCCGACCACGGCGGCGCCGTGACCGGACTCCCTGGCCCACACGAACACCAGCACCTGGCCGAAGGCCGCGTCGAGCAGGTTCGTGATGCCGACCATGACGACCACGGACAGCAGCAGCGGTTCGCCGCGCAGGAACGTGAAGCCCTGACCGAACCGCCGCCAGTACCCCTCCTCCGCCTCCTGCGCCGGCGCGCGGTGCCCCATGCCGCGCGGCAGCGCCCACGCCACGATCACCGAGCCGAGCGCGAAGCAGGTGACGCTGATGCCGAGGCTGGCCAGCGGTCCGAGCAGCGCCACCACCGCGCCGCCCGCCGCGGGCCCCACCGTCTGGGCCAGCCGCTCGGTCACGCCCATCAGCCCCGTGGCGCGCTCCAGCGGCACCCGCCCGCGCTCGGCCGCCTCGGGAATCATGATCTCCTTGGCCAGGTCGCCCGGACCGCGGGCCGCGCCGACCACCGCGACGAGGGCGATCAGCGCTCCCAGCGGCAGCAGGTCCAGGGCGTGCAGGAGGACGACCGCCCCGGCCGCCGCGGCGCTCACCACGTCCCCGATCCAGGAGATCCGGCGCGGCCCGGCCCGGTCGGCCAGCGGCCCGGCCAGCGCCTTGACCAGCACGTACGGGGCCATCTCGGCGAACGCCACCATCCCGGTCCGCGCCGGGCTCCCGGTCGTCGTCAGGACGAACCAGGGCAACGCGATGGCCGACACCCGCGTCGCGGTCAGCGACACCGTCATGGCCGCGAGCAGGCCGGCCATCGGGCGTAACGACTCGCGCGACGCCATCACGCGTCCTCGGGCGACTCGGGCAGCTCGGGCAGGAGCTGGGTGATCAGCGAGACCCGCGCGGCCCCTTCGGGCGCCGGCTGGCCGGGCGTGTCGCGGCGGTAGCGGTCGATGACCTCCGCCAGCTCCTCGCTCAGCCGCCGCCCCTCCTCCGGGGTGATCCGCAGCGCGACGGAGCTGAGGTCGAGCACCCGCCGCCACTCCGCGGGCATGGTCGACAGCTCGTTCAGCGTCCGCTGGGTGCGCAGGCTGTACAGGGCGGCGATGGACCGCATGTAGGCCAGCACCGCCTCGGGCTCCCGCTCCGACAGCTCCTCGTCGCTGAGCCGGGTGACGTGGTGGACCGAGCGCCACCAGCGCTCGCGGGCGTTGCCGCGTTCGGTGTCCTCCGCCACGAATCCGGCGGCGCCGAGCCTGCGCAGGTGGTAGCTGGCGGTGCCCGAGTTCACCCCCAGGCGTTCGGCCAGGCGGGTGGCGGTGGACGGGCCGTGTTTGCGCAGCAGGTCCACGAGTTGCACCCGGACCGGGTGGGCCAGTGCTCGCAGGCCCTTGGCGTCGAGGACGACCACGCTCTCGGAGGGTTCGGTCATGCCTCGCAGCCTAGACCGCAAACAGTTCTTCGCAAAGACTTGTTCGCGAAGAACTGTTTGCAATCAGGCCGCGGAGATCGTGCGGGCCCTACGCCGGTGGTGGCAGCTCGATGCCGGCCCGGCTGACGGAGGCGCTCTTCGTCAGGACCCGGAGCACGTCGCGGCGCACGCGTTCGCACCGGCCGCGCATGGCCTCGCGGGCGCCGCCCGCGTCCCCGGCGCGCAGGCGCTCGTGGACGCCCGCCAGCTCCCCGGGCGGGCTCGCCACCTCCGGAGCGATCAACGCGGCCATCCGCAGCACCCGCTCCAGCTCGTCGAGCACGCCGACGATCGCCTTGGCGTAGCGGTTGTTGCCGCTGGAGTCGGCGATGACGGCCTCGAACTCGATCCCGGCACGCAGCGACTGCTCCAGGTCGGCCTCGCCCGCCGCGAGCGCGCGGGGCACCTCGGCCAGCTCTTCGAGCCGCTCCAGCGCCGGGCCCGCGACGCCGCGGCGCGCGGCGGCGGCGGCGCTCTCGCCGGCCAGCAGCGTACGCAGCGCGCACAGGTCGTCGGTGTCCTGGAGCGTGATCGGGCTGACGACGTAGCCCGCGCGCGGCAGCGCGTCCACGAGCCCGTCGCGCCGCAGGCGGGCCAGGGCCTCGCGCACCGGCGTCTTGCTCATCTGCCACTGCCGCGCGAGCGAAGCCTCGCTGAAGCTGCTGCCCGGCGGCAGCGTCAGGTCGATGATCTGACGCCTGATCGCCCGGTACGCCTGACCGGTGCGGTCGAGACCGGTGTCCTCCTGGCCGACCAGCAGCAACGCGGGAAGGTGCGCCATCGCGCCGGTCACGGGGTGGAGCGGCCGGGACGCCTCCCGCCCGTCCGCGATCAAACCTGCCACTCCTCGCACGACACCACTTCGAACCCCCGGCTGGGGAAGACGGCGTCGACGAAGAAGTCGTGCAGCGCCGGATCGCCGTCGCCGCAGCCGTCGCTCAGCACCGTCACCCGGTAGCCGCGGTCGGCCGCGTCGTAGCAGGTCGCGGCCACCATCGCGCTGGTGGCGACCCCGGCGACCGCCACAGTGGTGACACCTCGCGCGCGGAGCACCAGGTCGAGGTCGGTGCCGGCGAACGCGCTGGCGCGGCGCTTCAGCACGACGACGTCCTCATCGGCGACCGGCAGGGCGAGCTCGGTGCCGGCCGACCCTTCGTGGAAGGCGTCTCCGGCCTCGAAGAACGACTTCATCAGCGCGCTGCCGGGCGGCACGTCGGCCCCGTTGGCCCGGAAGGCGAAGTGCACGAACACCACCAGGACGCCGGCCGCCCGGGCACGGGGCAGCAGTTCGGTGAGCGGCGGCACGACCTGCCGGGCGAACGGGTAACCGCCCGTGATGCCCCGCTGGAGGTCGCCGATGATGAGTGCAGTGGTCACGACATGCTCCGTCCAGTGTCTCCGGCGAGCGCGAGGGCCCGCGCCTCCTCCGGCCAAACTGGGATCACAGTAGGCAAGAGTTGAGATATCAGCAACCGGGACGCGGGACCGGCCGTCGGCCGGCGCGCCGGAATTGTGCCGGATCGAGGTGCTAACGTCACCTGCCATGGAGGAACTGTCCGGCACCGGGACGGCCGGTGCGGCCCCACCCGGTCGTCCCGGCACGCGCTGACTCGGATCCCTGATCTCGTCTGACGCGTGCTGCGCCCGCTCCGCGCGTGATGCGCAGCCCGGAAGGGTGGCCTTCGCGTGCCGTTGTTCTTCCTGGCCTACGTGGCCTATGTCTCCATCGCCCTGCCCGACAACGTGGGCGGCATCACCTGGCCGTCGGTACGGCTCGACCTCGGACAGCCGGTCGAGGCGCTGGGCCTCGTCGTGCCGTTCGGCGTCGCGGGGTACGTCGCGTCCAGTTCCGCCACCGCGTTCCTGCTGGCCCGGACGGGGGTCGGGGGGCTGCTGGCCCTGAGCGCCGCGCTGTCGGGGGCGGCGCTGGCCGCGTACGGGGCCGCGCGGGCGTTCTGGGTCGTGCTGCTCGCGGTGTTCCTCGGCGGCCTGGCCTCCGGCGCGATCGACACCGCGCTCAACGCCTACGCCGTACGGCATTTCGGCGCCCGCCGGATCAGCTGGATGCACGCCGGCTTCTGCCTCGGCGCCGCCGCCGGGCCCGGCGCGGCCACCTGGCTGCTGGCCGACGGCCGGTCGTGGCGGTGGGTCTATGCCGGGCTCGCGGCCTTGCAGGTGGCGCTCGCGGTCACGTTCGCGGTGAGCGCGAAACGGTGGATCCCGCCCGCGACGCCCGCCTGGACCCACCGGACACGGCCGAGGCCCGGCGCACGGGCGTTGTGGCCGAGCCTGGCGGCGTTCACGCTGCAGTCCGGCGTCGAGGCCGGGACGGCGATCTGGGCCTACGTCCACCTCACGGCCGGGCGCGGCATGCCGGACGGGCCGGCCGGGCTGACCGTCTCGGCGTTCTGGGGAGCGATGTTCGCCGGGCGGATCGTCGTCGGGCATGGCACGCGACGGGGTGGCACGCGGCGCTTCCTCTCGCTCGGCGCGTGGGGGATGTTCCTCGGTGCGCTGCTCCTCGCCGTTCCCGGGCCCGGCTGGCTGGCTTCGGCGGGCGTGGTCCTGATCGGCCTCGCGGCGGCGCCGATGTTCCCGCTGCTCACGCTGACGACGTCCGAACGCGTGGGCGAGGCGGCGACCGAGCGCGTGATCGGGCTGCAGATGGCGACGTCCGCGGCGGCGGGGGCGGTGCTGCCCGGCGCGGTCGCGGGCGCGCTGGTCGGGGCGTTCGGCGTCGGCGTCATCGGCGTGTTCCTCGTCGTCCTGGCGGGTGCGATGTGCCTGCTGCGCGGGCGGCTGTGAGCGCGCCGGGGCCGGGGCGGCGTCCTCGGCCCCGGCGCGCGGGGCGCCCGGGTCAGTTGCCCCAGACCTGGACGGGGCGCAGGTAGGCGGTGTCGTACACCTGGTCGGCGCCGCCGGGCCCGCCGTTCGTGTGCGGCCCGTACGGGTCGTTGACGACCCACCTGCCGTCATCGGTGTAACCCTTGATCAGGACGATGTGCCCGGCGGAGGTCATCTGGCCGGACACGGCGACGAGGTTGCCGATGTCGATCTGGTTCCGGACGAAGTCCGGGTTCCAGCCGCTCTGCTTGGTCCAGCCGGTGTGCCGGTTCATGTATCCGAACATGTCCGCCCAGACCGCGCCGTACTGTGGGTCGTAGATCGCGCCGTGCGCCCCCTTCCACGAGCCGTTGCCGGAGTAGTCGGGCGCGGTCCAGGAGAACGTCGAGCCGTTGTAGTCGTACTGGTCGGTTATGTAGAGGCCGTAGGGCGAGTAGTGGCGTCCGCCGTAGTTCACCCACAGGCCCCGTTCGCCGAGCTGGTAGCCGGCCAACGTCATGACGGCGGTGGTCGGGCCGCACGAGCCGCGCCCGTCGAACTCGTCCCGTGTGTCGTAGATCTGGTTGATGTGCACGGCGCGGTTCGTCCGGCCGCCGGCCAGCGAGCGGGACACGCCGTCCAGGCTCGCCGCCGCGAGGGGCTGCGCCACGCCGCGGGCCACCGCGTCCGCCCCGACGGTGCGCTCCCCGAGCCGGGCCGAGGCCAGCCGCACCTGGTCGCCGTCGAACCCGTCGATCCCGAACTCCGACGTCACCCCGCTGACCACGCGTACGGGCGCGCCGCCCGACACCCGGGCCACGAAGGTGCCCGACTCCTCGCGCGTACGGGCGGCCGTCGCCGCCGGGTCGGCCGCGGCCTTCGACTGGGACGCGCACGGCTGGGCGGCGTAGGCGAGGCGGTCGCCGTCCCCGCTCCACACCGCCTCGCGGTAGGCCGTACCGGAGCTCGCGCCGTACGTGGCCACGGTCCGGCCGTCGAGGTCGGCGAGCCCGAGTTCGGAGCGTCCCGAGCACAGGTACGGCCCGGACCGCCGGATGAAGCTGACGAGCTGACGATCGCCGTTCACCAGGCGGAAGTCGGCGTAGACCTGGCCGTGGGCGGGGTCGCTCGCGATGAGCGGCGTCACCGAGCCGTCGGCGAGCGCGACGCGCAGCAGGCTCGCCGCGTACCGCCGGTCGTCACGGGCGTCGGGGTAGGCGGCCACGAACGCCGCGCTCGCGTCACCCGACAGGCCCACCACCTCGACGCGGGCGCCCGGGATCGCGGCGATCCGGCGTCCGGGCGCCTCGGCGGAGCCCGCGTACAGGTCGGCGCCGGCCCGCCCGGCGACCGTGTAGGCGAGCCGGGTGCCGTCCGGGGAGAAGGCGGCGGAGAAGACCTTGCCCCGGACGAGGGTGCGGGTGCGCCCGGTACGGGTGTCGTAGGTCATCAGGCGGCTGCCGCGGGAGCCGTCGTGGTCGGGGATGACGGCGACGTGGCCGGGGCCGGCGGCGGTCACGACGCCGTCCGACTTCTCCGGTTGCGCGAGGTGGACGCGGGCCTGGCCGCCGATCAGCACGTCGAACCCGTCACCGGTCCGTAAGGTGCTGACGTTCTGGTCGGTGGCGGCGGCGTGCGCGGTGGCGGCGCCGGTCAGCGCCGTCACCGCGGTCAGCGCGGTGACGGCGGCCGCCGCCAGGAGTGATTTCCGGCATTTCCTGAGCTGGAGTGACATGACCGTCCTTCGGTAGATCGCGGATTCGTTCCCAAAGCGTGAACCGCGGCCCCCGTCGAAGGCACGTCGTCAAAATGTCTGACCGTGATCAGTGGTCGTGGGTGGTTTGGGGGACATGGCCGGTGTGGCGGAAACACCTGTCATGCGCGATCGGCGTCCGGGGCCCATCCTGCGATCGTGAGGGGCAGGCCGGACAGCAGGCGGTCGCGCAGGACGTCGCCGCGGACGCCGATCTCGGGCAGGTCGTCGGGGCCGGGGGCGCCGCTGACCAGCAGTTCGGGCACGAGGAGGTGACTGAGCGGGACCTCGGGCGACGGGTCGGCCAGGGCGCCGACGGCGGCGCCGGACAGGTCGAGGTAGGCCGGCGCGAGGGCCCTGCCGTGCAGGGTGCCCGCGACCAGGTCGGGGCAGAACTCGTTCCAGAAGATCGAGACGGTGGTGCGCAGGTCGCCATGGATCATCACCAGCTTGTCGGTCATGTCGCCGACGAACGTCTCGGCCGTCACGTGGCCGCGTACGACCAGCTTGGCGTCACCGGCCAGGTAGACGTTCCGCGCCCGCAGGTCGCCCAGGATGATCAGCGCGGCGGAGCCGTCGTCCACGTCGGTGACGTTGCCGTCGACGACCAGGTCGCCGTCCACGATGTAGCCGGTCGCGGCGTCGGGGGCGCCCTCCCGCCACGGCGTGCGTTCGTGCTCGTCGAGGGGGAGTTCGCCGGTCACCGTGGCGGGACCGGGCACGAGGATGTACTCCTCCTGGTACAGGTTCCCGTACGTCTCCTTCGGCAGGCCGCGCCGCTCGAACAGGTCAACCGCGTCGTCCCAGGCGAGATAAGTCGATCTCATGCGCGCGACCCTAGCAACGAAGCCGGATGGTATCCGCCGGGCGCGGTCCCGGCTCGGAGCAGGGGAGAGGAGACCGTCCATGAAGATGTTCCAGAACCTCGACCCCGAGCTCGCCGCCGCGCTCGCCCACCTCGACCTGCCCGAGACCGGCGCCCGCGGTTACAGCCTCGAAGAGCTGGCGCGGGTGCGGGCGCGCATGGCCGCGGCGCGGCGGGCCGCCCTCGTGCCCGACCCGGCGGTCACGATCGAGGACGTGTGGGTGCCGGGCCCGCCGGGCGGCCCTGAACTGCGGTTACGGGTGCACCGCCCCGCCGGGGAGCCGGACGGGCCGCTGCCCTGCGTCTACTGGATCCACGGCGGCGGCATGACGTTGGGCCAGCCGGAGCAGGACGACCGCGTGGCCGCCCGGTTCGTCCGGGAGCTGCGGTGCGTGGTCGTCTCGCCGGACTACCGCCTCGCCCCGGAACACCCCGACCCCGCCCCGTCGAGGACTGCTACGCCGGGCTGACGTGGGTCGCCGCCGCCGGGCCTGGCGTCGATCCCGCCAGGATCGCGGTCGGCGGCGCGAGCGCGGGCGCGTGCCTGGCGGCCGGGGTGACCCTGCTGTCCAGGGACAGACGCGGCCCCTCCCCGGTGTTCCAGGCGCTGAGCTCGCCCATGCTGGACGACCGGGCCGGCACCCCGTCCATGACCCAGTACGAGGACGTCCTCGTGATCGACCGGGCCTACATCGTCGAGTCGTGGACGGCCCTGCTCGGCGACCGCCGCGCCACCGGCTCCGTCGGCGGCCACGCCGCCCCCGCCCGCGCGCAGGACCTGTCCGGCCTGCCACCGGCCCTGGTGGACGTCGGCGAGCTGGAGGTCTTCCGCGACGAGGCCATCCTGTACGCCATGCGCCTGGCCCAGGCCGGCGTGCCCACCGAGCTCCAGGTCTACCCCGGCGTCTTCCACGGCTCGGAGAAGCTGGTCCCGGACGCCGAGATCACCCGGCGGGCCGTCGCGAACCGCGTCTCGGCACTGCGCCGGGCCTTCCGGTGACCGTCCACCGCCTCGCGCGCGGGGCTCGTACGATGTCGGGGTGCGGTCAGTTGCGCCGGTTCGCGGTCATATGCCCGGATGGGAGATCACCGTCCCGTCGCGGCCCGGCGGCCTGCCCGGGGTCGTCATGGCGGGGTTCAGCGACCGGGCCAACGAGTTCCGCGACCTCGCCCTGGTCCCGCACCCCTCGGTCACCCTGCTCTTCGACCTCGGCGACGAGCCGTTCGTCATCGAGGACGACCGCGGCTCGCGCCGGCTCGGACGTGTCGTCGCCGGCCTCGCGCCCCGGCAGGTGCGGGGGAGCGGGCTGACCCGCCGGATGGAGTGCCTGCAGATCCGGTTGTCGCCGATGGCGGCGCACGCCGTCCTGGGCGCGTCCGCGGAGCTGAGCGGCACGGTGGTCACGCTCGACGACCTCTGGGGGCGCGAGGCCGAACGCGTCCAGGAGCGGCTGCGGGCCGCCGGGTCGTGGGAGGACCGGTTCGCGATCGCGCGGGACGCGCTGGCCAGGCGGGCCGACGAGGGCAGAGCCCCCGACCCGGAGGTCGCCTTCTCGTGGCGGCGGATGGCGGCCAGCGGCGGGCGGGTGCCCGTCGAGCGGCTCGCCGCCGAGGCCGGCTGGAGCCGCAAGCGCCTGTGGGCCCGGTTCCGTGCCCAGGTCGGCCTCACGCCCAAGCGGGTCGCCCGGCTCATCCGCTTCGACCACGCGGCCCACCGTCTCGCCGCCGGTGAGCGGGCCGCCCTGGTGGCGGCCGAGAGCGGTTACACCGACCAGTCGCACCTGCACAGGGACGTCATGACCTTCGCGGGGGTGACGCCGGCCGCGGTCGCGCTCTCGCCGTTCCTCGCGGTGGACGACGTCGCCTGGCCGTCCGGGCCTCCTCGCGACCTCGCCTAGCGGCTCACGCCCGGCCGCCGCCGACCAGGCGCAGCGCCCTGCCCAGGCACAGGGCCGCCGTCATCGCGGTGCGGGCCGCTCGTGATCTTCTCCTACGGCAGGCGCGGGTGCGGTGGCGGCTCCTCGTGGGCGGCTCTGGTGATCTCGTGCACGGCGACCGGCCGCCCGTGGCCGGGCACCACCGTCTCGAACGCGAATCGCAGGCCGAGCTTGTCCATCACCCGGCGGGACCGCTGGTTGTCCACGTGACGGATGCTGACGATCCGGTCGAGACCGCACTCGGCGAACCCGAACCGCAGCAAGCTTCCGGCCGCCTCGGTGGCGTAGCCGTTGCCCCAGTGCGCTCGTCCGAGCCGCCAGCCGATCTCCACGGCGGGCAGGATCTCGGGGAGGAACGCGGGCACCGCCAGGGCGACCCAGCCGGCCGTCAGCCCGGTCTCGCGCACGACGACGGAGAGCGGGCCGTGGCCGCGTTCCCGCCATTCCCGGCGGGCGCGCGCGATCCACGCCGCCGTGCGGTCCTGGTCCTGCGGCAGGACGGAACCGTCGCCGATGTACCGCATGACCTCGGGATCGGCGTTCATGGCGGTGTAGGAAGCGAGGTCGTCGTCGTCCGGTAGACGCAGGAGCAGCCGGTCGGTCGTCATGGGGATCATCCGGCGATGATGCCAGAGCCCGGCGGCGCGAACGGTCCCGGCGCGGCCCGGCGACGCAGGGCCCGCCAGGTCGCGAACGCCGCCGTACGCGCCCAGGACGGCGAGCCCGACCCGCCCGGGCAGCGTGAAGTACCCCGCCGAGGGCGCGTAATGGGCGGCCACCTGCGGATACTCCACCCGCGTCTACGGCGTCGGGCAGCAACGGGAACACCGTCAGGCCGTACGGCAGCGCGACGAGGATCGCCACCCGGCGCAACCACACGCCCAGCCCGATGACGGCGAGGACCGCGACGGCCGGGGCGGCGGTCTTTCGGGAGGACGGCGAAGGCTTCAGGGTGTGCGGGAGCGGTGAAGGGCGAGGGCGACGAGCGGGCCGGCGGCGAGCAGGAGCGCTAGGGCCGCGTAACCGTAGGTGAGCGAGGCCACGGTGGCGACACCCGCCACGAGCAGCGGGCCGCCGGCGTCGCCCAGCTCCCGGCCGAGTTCGGCGGCGCCCATGGTCTGGCCCATACGTTCGGCCGGGGTGCGGGCGGCGAGGGCGGCGAACCCGAGCGGGGTGATGAGCCCCGTCCCGGCCCCGATCAGCACGGCGGCCGACAGGATGCCGGCCAGACCGGGCAGCATGGCGCAGGCCAGCCCCGCCGCGGTGACCAGCAGCCCGCCCAGCAGGCCGGTACGGGCCGACAGACGCTCTTCGTCGAGGGCCCGCCCGGCCCTGGGCTGGACCACCGCCGCGCACGCCGCCAGGACGGACACCGCCGCGCCGGTCGCGACCGTGCCGAGCTCGGCGGCCCGGCCGGACACGGGCAGGAAGCCCACGCCGACCGACAGCGCGGCGGTGGCTCCGGCCAGGGCGGCGGTCGGCGCGAGGAAGGCCGGATCGGCCAGGCGCCGTGCCAGGTCCAGCACCGTCTGGCGGACCTTGGGCAGCGGCGGCACCGCGGGCACGGCCAGCGCGGCCCATACGGCGACCCCCGCGCCCAGCACGGTCAGGACCGCGAACAGCAGCCGCAGGCCGCCGGCCCACACCAGCACGCCGCCCAGCAGCGGGCCCAGGGTGTAGCCGATCGACTTCCAGAAGCCGTAGCCGCCGAAGGCCCGGCCGAGCTTGGCGGCCGGATTGAGCCTGGCCACCAGCGCCGAGGCCGACGGAGAGAACGCCGAGGCCGCCGCTCCCTGGCCCAGGCGGGCGGCCCACAACCAGCCGGGGCTGTCGGCGACGACGTACAGGCCGGAGGCGACCGCGAACGCCACCAGCCCGCCCACCAGCACCGGACGGGCGCCGACGCGGTCGGCGAGGCTGCCGAAGAGCGGCTTGAGCAGCACCTCGGCGCCGTCGTACAGGGCCAGCAGCGCGCCGAGGACGAGCAGCGAGGTGACCGCGTCCGCGGAGAACCCGCCGAGGTTGGCGGCGATGCCGTGCGCGCCGAACGCGGTGGTGAACCCGGCCGCGTACAGCGGCCACATCCGCCGGCGCGCCGCCGCGGGCGACGCCGCGGAGGGCACGGAAGGCGGCACAGGGGGCGGCGTGGCGGGCGGCCCTGAAGGAGGCACTGAAGGCGGCCCGGTAGGAGGCACGGGGGGCGTCACGCCGGTGGCCGGTCGAGTCTGGCGGCCACGGCGTCGAGGACCCACTCCAGGCCGGTCGTGAAGGACTCCTCGGCGTCCACCTCCGTGCCGTCGTGCACGAACTTGGCCAGCGTGGGGTAGCGGCCCGTGGCCAGCATCCTGCTCACGTGCGGGCCGTAGGCACGCTGCCAGTCGAGCTCGGACAGGCCCGTGGCGCGCTCGGCCCGCAGGTGGGCGACCTCGCGCCTGATCGCGCCGGTCATGTACGCGCCGACGGTCCGCACGGCGTGCATGACGGTGTCGAGGTCGGCGTGGCCGTCGAGGGCGGCCAGCGTGCGTTCGGTCACGGCGAGGGCGTTCGGGCCCAGGCTCGGACGGCCGCCGAGCAGGTCGGCCAGCCATTCGTGGCGGAGGGCGGCCTGCCTGGTGCGGACCGCGTGGCCGCGCAGCGCCTCCCGCCAGTCGCCGGGCTGCCCGTCGGGGAGGATCTCGGCGTGGACCTCGTCCATCATGAGGTCGAACAGCTCCTCCTTGGTGGAGATGAATCCGTACAGCCGCATCGGGCCGACGTCGAGCCGGGCGGCGACCTTGCGCAACGACACCGCCTCCAGCCCGCCCTCGTCGGCCAGCGCGACGGCCGCGTCGACGATCCGCTGCCGGTCGAGCGGCGCCGGGCGGGTCGGCGGCTCCGGACGGTCCCACACAGTCATGGATACATCGTACTGTTGCGATACAGCGTCTCGGCAAAATACAGTGTATTGACATGAGACATCGTATCGCCGTAGTGGGAGGCGGCCCCGCGGGCCTCACCTTCGCCCGCGTCCTGCACCGCCACGGCCACCCTGTAACCGTCTTCGAACGCGATGCCGCGCCCGACGCCCGTCCGCCGGGAGGCACGATCGACCTGCACGAAGGGATGGGCCAGCGCGCGCTGGACAAGGCGGGGCTGCTGGCGGAGTTCCGGGCGCTGTCCCGTCCCGAGGGGCAGGCCATGCGCATCCTGGCCCCGGACGGGACCGTGCTCCGCGACTGGCGGCCCGGTCCGGACGACCAGGCCAATCCGGAGATCGACCGCGGGCAGCTGCGTGACCTGCTGCTCGGCCCCTTGGACGTCCGTTGGGGGCACGGCGTGACGGAGGTGGCGCCCGGCACCCGGGACGGCGTGGCGGTCCGTTTCGCCGACGGACGGCAGGAGACGTTCGACCTCGTGGTCGGCGCGGACGGGGCCTGGTCCCGGGTCCGCCCGGCGGTCTCCGCCTCGACGCCGCACTACACCGGCGTCACCGCGGTCGAGACCTCGCTCGACGACGTCGACACCCGCCACCCGGACCTCGCCCGGCTGATCGGCGACGGTTCCATGGCCGTCTACGGCGTGAACCGCGCCATCGTCGCCCAGCGCAACAGCGGCGGCCACGTCAAGGTGTACGCCCAGTTCCGCGCGCCGCTGGACCGGCGCGCGGGCACGGACGCGGGCCCGGACGGCGTCGAGGCCGTGCGGTCCCGCCTGCTTGCGCTGTTCGAGGGCTGGGCCGACCCCGTGCTCGACCTCCTGCGCCACGGCACCGCGTTCGCCGACCGCCCCCTCTACGTCCTGCCCGTCTCCCACACCTGGGCCCACGTCCCCGGGGTGACGCTCCTGGGGGACGCCGCCCACCTCATGCCGCCCCTGGGAGTGGGCGCGAACCTGGCGATGCTGGAGGGCGCCGAACTCGCCGAGGCCCTCGCCGCCGCCCCCGGCGATCCGGACGAGGCCGTCCGCGCCTTCGAGGAGCGGATGTGGGAACGGGCCGGGAAGTGGGCGAAGATGACGGCGGACGGCCTGGAACGTCTCGTCGGCCCGGATCCCGCCACGGCCCTCGCCGTCTTCGACGAGGTCCAGCCGTCCTGACCGGTGACTAGCCGACCGGCTCTCCCAAGCCGGTCCGCGGAAGCCGGTCGTACGGAACGGCGTGCCGGGTCCGGCCGCGGACGCCGGTGGTGGTCGTCGCGGTGAACAGGGAGTTGAGCAGCGCCTCCTCCACCGCGTCCATGACCCCGGCGAACAGCGGGTTCAGGCCGGCGTCGGGCAGGCGCGGGAGCTCCGGCGGCGCGGTGGTGAAGGCGATGGCGTAGTCGCCGCTCCCGTTGGAGTACGACGCTCCGACGCGGCCCATCGCGAAGATCGCCCGGCGGGCCAGCCGGGCGAGCTGACGCGCGTCGAGCGGCGCGTCGGTGGCCACCACGATCATGCAGGAGTTGCCGATCGGCTCCTCGTTCGCCGCCCCCGGGACGAGCTCTTCGACCGGCATCGGGACGCCCCCCACGGTCAGCACGCCGCCGAAGTTCGCCTGGACGAGCGCCCCGACCGTCACCGCGGCCCCCTCGGCCACCGGCCGCCGGGACGAGGTGCCGATGCCCGCCTTGAAGCCCAGCGCCGTCGTCCCGGTGCCCGCTCCCACGCATCCTTCGGCGGGCAGCCCGCCGGACGCACCCTCCAGCGCGTCGAGCACGTGCTGTTCGGTGATCGGGCGGCGCCGGATGTCGGACAGGAAGCCGTCGTTGGTCTCGCCCACGACCGGGTTGAAGGAGATCCCCTCCGGGCTGCGCTCCATCAGGTACGTGAGCAGCGCGTCCGCGGCCCGGAACGCTGACAGCGTGGCGGTCAGGACGACGGGCGACTCCAGCACGCCGAGTTCGTCGATCTGGGTGGAGCCGACCAGTTTGCCGTATCCGTTGCCGGCGTACACGGCCGCGGGCAGCGCCCGCCGCTCGGCGATGAGCTGGCGGGGAACGATGGCGGTGACCCCGGTGTGCAGGTCGGCGCCGTCGTCGAGGGTAGTGTGGCCGACCAGGACGCCTTCGACGTCGGTGATCGCGTTCAACGGCCCGGTCGGCAGGGCGCCGACGACGACGCCCAGTTCGCGCGCCCGCGCGCGTCCCCTCGTGGCTGCGGTGAGGTGATTGTCCATAATGTTCCCATTGTCGGGGCTCCACTCCACCGACGCGTGCCCCGAGGCCCGGCGGGTGCGGGACTTCCGTCGTCTGATCGCACTGGGCTGGTTCCTCCAGCTCGGTCCCGGTGGTCCGGCGACGCCGCACAACCCGCCGGGTGCCCTGGCGGTCCAGGCCGCGCGGGTCCTGTGGTTGCTCCGTTAGGCCGTCAGAGCAGGGTGCCGCCCGAGGCGTCCAGCCAGTGGCCGGTGACCCAGCGGCTGTCGTCGCCGGCCAGGAAGGCCACCGCGTCGGCCACGTCCGCGGGGGTGCCCACGCGGCCCATGGGGGACAGCGACGACAACCAGGTCAGCGCCTCCCCGACGAGTCTGCCCTGGTGCATGTCGGTGTCGATGACGCCGGGCGCCACAGTGTTGACGGTGATCCCGCGCGGCCCGAGCTGCTTGGCCAGCGTCGAGGTGAGCACGTCGAGCGCACCCTTGGACATGGCGTAGCTGATCGCCGTCGGCATCGCCGAGCCGCGGGTCAGCATCGTGGAGACGTTGACGATCCGGCCGCCGTCACGCAGCCGGGGAAGTGCGAGCTGGGTGACGAAGAACGGGGCGGTGGCATTGACCGCGAAGAGCCGTTCGAACTGCCGCCTGGTGACGTGCTCGATGCCGGGCTCGTCGTTCAGGATGCCGGCGTTGTTGACCAGGATGTCCAGCCCGTCGGCGTGTGCGTCGAAGGCGGCCCACAGGCGTTCGGCGTCGCCGGGCGTGCCCAGCTCGGCCCGCAGGGCGAACGCCTGCCCGCCCGCCGCCTCGACCGCGGCGACGGTCTCCGCGGCGGCCTGGTCGTTGCCGCCGTAGTGGACGGCGACGCGCGCGCCGTCACCGGCCAGGCGCCGGGCGATGGCCCGGCCGATCCCTCTGCTCGCGCCGGTGACGAGCGCGGTCTTGCCATGGAGGTTGCTCATGATGTGTTCCTGTCGATCGGGGTGAGTCACCCGAAGGCCGCAGGCAGGCGGCAGACGTGCCGCTCGATGCCCGCAGGGCGATCAAGGGGACTGGAGGAAGTCCAGGGTGGCCAGCTCGTTCACGGTCGTCTGCAGCTGGTCGATGCGGGCGCGGCCGATCCGGACGAGCTCCTCGCCCGCGGCGACCCACTGGCCGAGGTCGGGGGACAGGGGCGGGATGCCGGAGAGGATGTCGGCGCTCTCCTTGAGGGTGATGCCGACCCGCTGCGCGGCGAGGGCGAGCTTGATCCGGCAGACCGCGTCGACGGTGAAGCGGCGGGCGTTGCCGCTGTTGCGGTGGCCGGTGATCACGCCGTAGCGCTCGTAGAAGCGGACGGCGTTGGGCGTCACCCCGGCGGCCCTGGCCACCTGCCCGACCGTGAGCGAGGCCTGGATCGCCTCGGAGCCGGGACGGCCGGTGACGGTCATGGCGCGCCCACCGTCCTCTCAGCCGGCTCCCGCCGGCCCGCGATCGCCGAAGGCGGGGCCGGAGAGCGCAATCGTACGACGAGGGCCAGCGACATCACGACAAGGGCCGCCGCCTGGGTCAGCCGCAGGGCGTCGGTGATGACGAGAGCCTGCGCGGCCCTGTCCGCCGCGCCCATGGCGGCCAGGGCCGCGAGCGAAGCGCCGCCGGTCAGCGCGCCGGTCAGCGCCGTGAACAGCGCGCCGACCGCCACGGTGCCCATGCCGTTGGCGACCGTGCTCACCAGCGACAACAGCGCGGAACCCGAGGCCAGGTCGGGGCCGTGGAGGTTCCGGCTGGAACCGGACATCGTCGGCATCATGATCGCGCCGGTGCCCGCTCCCTGGAGGAACGCGAACAGGCCGAGCACCGGGTAGGGGGTGTCCGGCGCGAGGATGATCACCTGGACCACGCCGGAGGCGATCACGAGTCCGAGCCCGGTGCCGACGACCCGCCGGGGGCCGAGCCGTTCCAGCAGCCGGGCGGCGACCTGCAGGCTGAGGCCCATGCCTACCGCGCCGGGGATCATCAGCGCGGCCGTGACCGAGGCGCTGTCGAGACGCAGCGTCTGAACGTAGGTGGGCATCAGCAGAGCCGAGCCGAAGTAGGGGGCGGCGTACAGGGCGAGCACCGCGGCGCCCCGGCCGAACGTCGGATCGCCGAGCAGCCGGATCCGCAGCAGCGGTTCCGGACGTCTCAGGGCCCGCGCGCAGAAGGCCACGACCAGCACCGCGCCGGTCGCCACCGCGGCGATCCGCGTCCAGGCCGGGCCGTCCTGGGCACTGATGCCGTACGCCACCGCGACGATGCCGGGCACCAGCGACATCGCCCCCACCAGGTCCAGCCGGACCCGCCGGCCGCGCGCGGGGGCGGCCGGCAACCAGGCCGGCGCGACCGCGGCGGTCAGCAGCGCCAGCGGCACGGTGACGTAGAACAGCGCGCGCCAGGAGCCGGCGCCCAGGAGCGCCGCGCCGAGCAGCGGGCCCAGGATCGGCCCGATCAACATCGGCAGCCCGGCGACCGCCGTCATCCGGCTGCGGCGTTCGGGCGCGACCGCGCCGAACCCGATCGCCATCCCCAGCGGCGCCATCAGGCCCCCGCTGAGGCCCTGCGCCGCGCGAGCGGCGATCAGCCCGTCCAGGCCGCCGGCCGCGCCGGCGGCGGCGGAGGCGACCGCGAAACCGACCAGCGCCGCCAGGTACACCCGCCGGGCGCCCCAGCGCGCGGCCAGCCCGGCGGCGAGCGGCTTCGTCGCCACCATCCCGAGCGTGTACGCGGTGATGACCCATTGCACGGAGCTCAGCGACGCGCCGAACGTCGCCATCAGCGCGGGCAGCGCCACCACGACGATCGTGGCGTCCAGCACCGCCAGCAACCCGCCGGCCATCAGGACGACCGCGGCGCGCAGCTCCGGCCCGGTCAGTCTGCTCACCGTCGACCGGCCAGGTCCGTGACGCGGACGGTACGCAGTGCCCGCGCCCACGTGCGCAGCTCGCCCATCGTCGTGTGCAGCGCCTGCGTCGTGCCCGGCGGGGGAACGAAGCGGCCGTCGGCGTCCAGGTGCTCCCACGCCATCGGGATCAGCACCGACTCGCGGACCGTGGCGGCCCGCAGTTCGGGGAAGACCATGCGCAACTGCGCCACGGCCCTGATGCCGCCGGAGGCGCCGTACCCGACGAACGCGACCGGCTTGTACGCCCACTCGGTGAAGTGCCAGTCGATCGCGTTCTTCACCGCGGCGGGAAAACTGTGGTTGTACTCCGGGACGAGGAACACGAACCCGTCGGCGGAGGCGAGCGCGTCGCCGATCGGGGACGCGACTCCTCCGCCGGGCTGCAGCTCGTGCATCGGCAGCGAGACCGCGGCCAGGTCGATCATGTCGAGGTCGAGCCAGTCGATCGCGGTGAGCTCGCGCTCCAGCCAGGCGGCGAGCGGATCGGCCATTCTGGGCCTGCGCACACTTCCGATCACCACGGCGATCCGGAGGCGGCTGTCGGCGTTGTCTTCCGTCATGGCAGAGACGCTAGGAGTTCGCCTATGGGCGAACTCAAGTCGCCGGATCCAGGGCCGTGCCCCCTCCCGGACCGAATTCGTCAACACGGCGGTTACGCAGCGTCCCATCAGCTATACATCAGCTACCGCAGGCCGCCGACGAAGGGCATCCGCATGGCCAGAGCGCGCCGGAGAAGGCGTGCCGCCCCCGTCCCTCCGGCGGAGGCCGGAGGATGGAAGGCCGTGCGGACGTGGCTGGCCGGCATCGCCGGCGCGGTGATCGTCGCGGCCGCCGGGGTGGTGTTCACCGCCTGGTTCAACGCGCGCGGCTCCGACACCGTCGGCAGCATCAGCGGCGAGCCCCCGATCAAGGTCGGCCACGTGGCCGTCGAGTACGCCGCCCAGGACACCACGCTGAGGGAGGCGGTGACCGCGCCCGCGGAGCGGGCGCTCCTGCTGGGCGCCGCGTCCGGCCCCCGGCGCGACGAGGTCATGGCGCGGCACGACAGCCCGCGCCGCGCTTCACCACGCCCGACGACCCGGACACCTCGTACTTCAGGAAGAAGCAGATCGACCTCAAGCAGGACGAACGGGTCACGCTCTCCATGTCGGTCACGGGCACGGCCGCCTACTACGCCTTCGAGCTCGTCGTCACCGTGCTCGCGGGTGACCGGACCGAGCAACTGACGATCCAGGGGCCGGACAGCACGCCGTTCCGGGTGACCGGCGCCTCGGGCACCTACCGCGCCTACTACACGCCCTCCCCGCTCGGCGGCTGGCGCCCGATCTCCAGGGGCGACGCGTGCGCGATCGAACAGAAGCTCGCCAGGGCCGGGAGGTGCTGACCACGCGCGGCTGCCGGTCGGGCGCGGTCGTGCTGGTGGTCGTCCTGGCCACCTGTTCGGCCGCGGCCGGCGTCGGGGGCTCGCCCACGTGCCCGTGGAATGGCGGGCATCGTGGTCGGTGCCCGTCGAGGCCGGGAGCGGTGTCATGGGCGAGGAGGCCCGCAGTCACGCCGTGTCCGACCGGGCGGTGGCCGTGGCGACCCGGCAGGGCGCCGTACGGATCCTCGACCCGCGCACGGGCCGGCTCCGGCACACCGTCCTCGCCGGGCCGGACCGGTCGTCGTCCGTCACCGGCGTCTGGATCGCGGGCGGCACGCTCGTCGTCGCCAGGGGCGGACCGGACGACGCCGGGCAGACCCTGTACGGCCACGACCTGGCCACGGGCGCGCCGCTGTGGCGGCGCCCGGTCACCGTCGCCCCGCGCCGGCCCACGCTGGGCGACACCGGCTCCTACCACGGCCCGCGGATCATGGCGGCCGGGCGCGGCGTCGTGGTGGTCGAGCAACCCGACGAACCCGTCCGCATCCTGGCGCTCGACGCGCGGACCGGCACGACCACGGCCCGGTCGGCCTATCCGGGACGCTGCCGGCTGACCGGGGCGGCGACGGCCGGATCGGTGCGGCTGCTCAGCTACTGCCAGGGCGAGGTGCGGCTGTCCTCGACGGATCCGCGCACCCTGCGGCCGGGCTGGACGCGCCCACTGACGAGGACGTCCGCCACGGAGGGCGCGGGCCCGCCGATCGGGCTCACGGCCAACGCCGAAGGGTACGCGCAGGCCAGGGTGGGCAAGGACGACTTCTTCCTCGGCCCCGACGGCCGCCTGCTGTCCACCGTCTCGCAGGCCGTCGAGGTCACCGATCCGGACCGATGGCTTCCGCCCCTGTACGCCGGGCCCGCCACCGTCCGGCCGGGCCTGCGCCCCTGGCCGCTGCCCGCCTACCTGGTCGCGGTGGACCCCGGCACCGGACGGCTCCGCGGCCTGCCTATCGACCTGCCCGCCCACCTGGCCTCCCTCGCGGGGGCGAGCCGGGACCTGGCCTTCGTCCTCGGCGACGTCCCCGGCGGCGGGCGGCTGACGGCGTACCGGCTGGTCCATGGGCCGCCCCGCCCGAAGACCGCCTGGCCGGACGCCTGCGGCCTGCTGACCGCCCGCGACCTGGCGGCCTTCGCGGACGGCTACGCCCCGGCCCCGGCGGCGGACGGCACAGCCAGGTGCGACTGGATCCCGCCGGCCGACGACGGCGCCGTCGTCTCGGTGTCGGTGGAATGGGTGTCGCCGTCGGAGGAAGGGGCGCGCAGGCTGTACGCCGCCGAGGCCGCCGCCGTCAGGGCGGCCGAGGCCGTCGACCCCACCACCGAGGCCCCAGGCTTCCTGACCTCCACGGTGGAGGCGACGAACGGCTTCTACGGCGCGACCCTCGTCAACGTGGGTCCGGTCGTCGTCCGGCTGACCTCGTCGTCCCGGCAGGCGGTGCGGCTGCTCTCGCCGCTGCTGCGCGACCGGCTGCCGGCCCGGTACCGGCCGGGCGGGCGCGCTCCCGTCCCGGCCCGGGAGCGCGGGTGGAGCTTCCCGGCCGACGCAGCGGTGCGCACCGAACCGGTGGTCGCCGGCGGCGTCGTCCACGCGTCCACCGCCGACGGCACGCTGACCGCGCTGGACGCCGCCACCGGCGCGGTGCGCTGGCGCCACCGGACGGACGGCCTGCTGGAGGACGACCACGTGGTGGCGGACGGCGTCGTGTACGCGGCCCTCACCGACAGGGTGGTGGCACTCGACGCGGCGACCGGCCACCCGACCTGGACGCGCAGGATCGGCGCATCCGGGAGCATCGCCGTCGCCGCGGGCCGCCTCTACCTGTGGAGCAGGCACCCCGCCTGGTCCACGAAGGCCCGGCTCGTGGCGCTCGACGCCCGTTCCGGCAGGCGGCTGTGGACCTTCGAACCGCCCGGCGACGTGCTGACCCCCGAGTTCACGGCGGCCGGGGACGTCGTCCTCACCGGCAGCGACCACGGCATGCTGTACGCCCTGGACCCCGCCACCGGCACCGTGCGGCACCGCCTGCGGCTCGGCTCCGGGCACGACCGCGTCTTCGTGCGGCGGTCCGGCGCGACCGTCTATGCGGCGAGCGACGGCGGCCGGGTGAACGCCCTGGACGCCGTCTCTGGTGAGGTCCGATGGAGGTCGCGGATCTCCGGGACGGTCGCCGCCCGCCCGCTGGTGGCCGGCGGCACGGTCTGCCTGGGCGACGACCAGGGCGCCACGCACGCCCTGGACGCCGCCACCGGCGAGCACCTGTGGAGCTTCCGGGCCGCGGGCGACCAGCCCATGTACCGGTGGAGCGCCGCGGTCGCGCACGGCGTGGTCTACACCGCCGGCCGCGACCGCACGCTGTACGCCCTCGACCCCGCCACCGGCGCCGTGCGGTCGCGGTTCCGGACCGGCGGCCTCGCCGGGACCGAGCCCGTCGTGCGGGACGGCTTCGTCTACCTCTGCAGTTCCAACGGCAACCTCTACGCCCGTCCCACGTCGGACTCCTGACGGGCGCTCTTTCCGGCGTCCGGCATAGTTCCGGGACGCCCGCTCGTCCTTGGTGGGTGACATGACGAGGAGGACGGGTGGATCCAGGCTTCGAGGCGGTTCTGCGGCAGTTCGTCATCGACCGGTCGGGGGCGCTGTTCCGCACGGCGTACCTGCTGACCGGCGACCGGCACGCCGCCGAGGACCTCGTCCAGTCGGCCCTGGCGAAGACGGCCGCGCGGTGGCGCGGCCTGCGCGACCCCGAGGCCGTCGAGGGGTACGTCCGCCGCACGATGTACCACGAGCAGGTGAGCCGGTGGCGCCGCCGGTCGCGGGTCGTGGAGGTGACCACGGACGAGCGGCTCGACCGGCCCGGCGACGGGCACGCCGACGCGGCCGACCTGCGCCTGACGATGCGGGCGGCGCTGTCCCGGCTGACGCCCCGGCAGCGGACCATGCTCGTCCTGCGCTACTTCGAGGACAAGTCGGAGACCGAGATCGCGGACCTGCTGGGCGTGCGCGTGGGCTCGGTCCGCAGCCAGATCTACCGATCGCTGGAGCGGCTGAAGAAGACCGCCCCCGAGCTGAGCGCCGTGAGGGAGTTCCGTTGAACATCGAGAACCTGCTGCGTGAGACCCTCGCCGACATGGCGGACGAGCAGCCGCCACCGCCTCCCACCCGGTTCCTCCCGCAACATCCCGCCCGGTTCCTGCCGCATCGTCCTGCCCGCCGGAGGGGTGCCGCGCTGGCGGCGGCGGCCGCCGTGGTCGTCCTGGCCGCCGGGGGCACGGTCGCCGTCCGGACGCTCGCGCCCGAGGCGGGCCGCCCGGCACCGTCCGCGGCCGCGCGGCCCGGTCCGGGACGGGCTCAGGTGGAGGTCGTCAACGACGGCGAGCGGGTCTCCGGCCTGTTCGACGAGCTCGCCCGCGTGACCGGCAGGCCCGCGGAGTCGTTCGCGAAGGCCGCCGGGGACGGCCCGGCGCTGGGCCTGCCTCCGTACGCGAAGGGCGGGCTGGAGGGCTTCGCCTTCCCCGGCACGTACCGGTTCGCCGGCTCCGCCGCCCCGGCCGAGATCCTGGGCGGGATGGTGGCCCGCTTCCGGGAGACGGCGGACGAACTCGGCCTGGCCGCTCGGCCCGACGCCCTGGACGTCGTCATCGTGGCCAGCCTCGTCCAGGCCGAGTCGCCCACGGAGGCCGACATGCCGAAGGTGGCCCGCGTCCTGCTCAACCGGCTGGCCCGCGGCATGATGCTGCAGGTCGACAGCTCCGTCCGCTACGCGCTCGGCAGGCGCCGCGGGCCCGTCACGGTCGAGGACGTGAAGGTGCGTTCGCCGTACAACACCTACCGTCACAAGGGCCTGCCTCCGGGCCCCGTCGCCAACCCCGGCGAGGCCGCGCTCAGGGCCGCCCTCGACCCGGCCGCGGGCTCCTGGCTGTATTTCGTGCTCACCGATCCGAAGCGCGGCACTTTGAGCTTCGCCACGACCGGCAAGGAGTACGCCGAACTGACCGAACGCGCCCGAAAGCCCGGCCGCGGATGACCGGCCGGGGTCAGCCCGAGCAGTCGCCGACAGGAGTGACCGAGGTCCGCACCTCCCGGGCGTGTTAGCGCGGCGGGCGTGCCGGTTCGTGGCGGGACGCCCGCGTGCTCGTTCGTCTAGTGTGCGTCGTCGGGGGTCGCGGCGCGCATCAGCAGGTGGCCGCGGCGGAACCGTTCGTCCTCCAACGGCTCGCGCAGTATCCGGCCCACCTCGACGAACCCCTCCTTGCGGGCCAGGGCGGCCAGTTCGTCGATCGGCCAGCGGTAGGCCGGCGTGACCTTGTGGTCGAACTCCGTGACCGGCTCGCCCTCGGACTCGAAGAAGCCGACCAGCAGGTGACCGCCGGGGGCCAGCACCCGGCGGAACTCGGCGAAGTACGGCGGCAGTTCCGCCGGCGGGACGTGGATCATGGAATACCAGGAGATCAGACCGCCCAGCTCGCCGTCGGCCACGTCGAGGGCGTCCATCGAACCGAGCTCGAAACGCAGGCCGGGAAAGTCCCTGCGGGCGATGTCGAGCAGCGCGGGGGACAGGTCGACGCCGAACGCGTCCAGCCCGAGGTCACGCAGGTGGGCCGTCATGTACCCGGGGCCGCACCCGGCCTCGACCACGGGCCGGGGTCCGGCGGCCCGAACGAGTTCGGCGAACACGGCGACCGTCGCGCGGTCCAGCGGCAGGCGGTCGAGCGAGTTCCGGGCGAGGTCGGCGTACAGGTCGGCGACGGCGTCGTAGGCGCGCGCGGTCGCCGTGAGGTAGGGGGAGGAGTCGGCCATGGCGGACGACTGTAGCCCATCGGCCCGGGTGTCACCGAGCCGTCGCCGCCGCGCGTCCCCCACGACGGGCCGCCGGTTCTCGCGTTTATGCTGTGAACAAAAATCCAAACTGTTCATACGGATACAGTCGGCCGGCGCGGCCACGGAAGGGATCCCCCATGCTGAACGACCTGCCGTACCTGTCGGCCGGCGAAGGGCCGCCCCTGATCGTCCTGATCTACACCCCGCAGGCGGCCAACCCGACGGGCATGACGCGCTGGTCCACGATGCGGATGGTGCGACCGTTCACCCGGGACTTCACCGTGTACGTCGTCAACCGCCCGCCAGGGCTGCCGTCCACCACGACGATGGCCGACCTCGCCGCGATCTTCGCCCAGGCGATCAGGGCCACGTTCGACGGGCCGGTCAACGTGCTGGCCCTGTCCACCGGCGGATCCATCGCCCTGCAGCTGGCCGCCGACCATCCCGGCCTGGTCGACCGGCTCGTCCTGGCGGGCACGGCCTGCACCCTCGGCCCGGCCGGCCGGCGGGCCCAGCGCGGCTACATGGAACGGGCCCGCCAGGGCAGGCGGCCGAGCCCCGCGCTGGCCGAGATCGTCACCGAGTCGGCTCCCGGCCGCTTCCTGCTCAGGGGCCTGCTGTGGCTGTCGGACGGCGGGCGCGCCGACCACGCCGACGCCGTCACCGTGCTCAACGCCGAGGACGGCTTCGACCTGCGCGGCCGGCTGCACGAGATCAAGGCGGCCACCCTGCTGATCCAGGGCGGCGACGACCTGGTCTACCCGCTGGACCTGGCCCGGCAGACGGTCGATGGCATCCCCGACGCGCAGCTCGTCGTCTACCCCGGCCGCAGCCACAGCGGCACCTTCACCGACGAACGGTTCGCCCCCGACGCCCTCGCCTTCCTGACGGACGGCTGAGGGCGCGCCCCTCAGTGGCCGACCGGCCGCGGGGCGTGCCGTACCGGCGTTCGCACCAGGCCGACGACGCCGAGCACCACGTGCAGGGCCCCGGCCACCGCCGCGGCCACGTGCAGCCCCGCGACGAACGCGGTCTCGGCCTGCGCGGCCGCCGCCGGCACGAGGGCGGGCAGCTGGAGGGTCTCGTCCAGGGTGGGGGCCAGGTCCGGTCCCTGGAGCCGGAAGACCAGGGCGGCGAGCGAGCCGAGGAGCGCGATCCCGAGGGCGTTGCCGATCTCGTTGCTGGTCTCGGCCAGCGCCCCCGCCGCTCCGGCCCGTTCCGGCGGGACGGCCCCGACCGCGGTGTCGGCGACGACGCTGAACGAGATGCCGTACCCGACGCCCGCGACGACCGTGGACGCCACGTACCAGCCGACCCCGCCCGTGACGGCCGTCGGGAGCAGGAGCAGCAGCCCCGCCGCGACGGAGAAGTGGCAGACGGCGAGCGCGGCCCGCCTGCCGACGCGGTCGACCACGAACGGCGTGACGACGCAGGTGACGGTGAGCACCACCGCGCCGGGCAGCGCGAGCAGCGCCGCGTGCAGCACCGGCAGGCCGAGGACGGACTGGAGGTAGACGCCCGCCAGGTACGCCGTCGCCGACCACGCCGCCAGCGGCAGCAGCCCGGTGACGATCGCCACGGTGAACACCCGGTCCCGGAACAGCGAGAACTCGATCAGCGGCTGCGCGAGGCCGCGTTGCCTGCGGACGAACCACGCCAGCAGCCCCAGCCCGGCCGCCCCCGCGACGACCGGCACGGCCGACAACCCTTCGGCGGCGGCGTGCTTGAGCGCGTAGATCGTGAGCAGCAGCCCGGCCGCGGACGTCACGACGCTGGGCACGTCCACCCGCCCGGCGCGGGTCGCCCGCACCTCGCGGAGCAGGACCGGCGCAAAGACCAGGAACAGGGCGAGGACGGGCAGGTTGACCAGGAAGACCGACCCCCACCAGAACCGCTCCAGCAGCACGCCGCCCACGATCGGCCCGGCGGCGAACCCGGCCGCGAACGCCGCGGCGAACACGCCGATGGCCTGCGCCCGGCGCCGCGGGTCGGTGAACAGCTCGCTCAACACGGCCAGCGCCGACGGCAGCAGGGTCGCGCCCGCCACGCCCATCAGCGCGCGGGCCGCGATCAGCAGCTCCGTGCTGGGCGCGAACGCCGCCGCCATGGAGCCGGCGCCGAAGACCGCGGCGCCGACCATGAGCAGCCGCAGCCGCCCGTACCGGTCGCCGAGGTTGCCGAACGCGATCAGCAGGGAGCCGACGGCGAAGCCGTAGACGTCGAGGATCCACAGGGCCTGGCCTGCGGTGGGTGTGAGGGCCTGGCTGATCCGGGGCATCGCCAGGAACAGGATCGAGCCGTCCATGGAGACCAGCAGGACGGGCCCGAGGATCACCAGGAGACCGAGCCAGGCCCGCAGGCCCGGGGGAGTGGGCGTGTGCTGTCGATACATGGGGCCGACACTCGGGCAGGACGCGCCGGGCAACCATCCCCCTGGCGTGGGTGCACCCAGCAGGTGTACCCACGCGGCCCCCCGATCGGCCTAGGCTCGGTGGTGTGGAGAGCCTCGGAGCGTTTCTGAAGAGCCGTCGTGATCGGGTCACGCCCGCCGCGATCGGGCTGCGTACGTTCGGGACGGCCCGCCGGGTCCCGGGGCTGCGGCGCGAGGAGCTGGCGCAGCTCGCGGGGGTGAGCGCCGGGTACTACACGCGTCTGGAGCAGGGGCAGGCGGAGACCGCCTCGGAGCAGGTGCTCGACGCTCTGGCGCGGGTGCTGCGGCTCGACCGGATCGAGACCGTCCACCTGCACAACCTCGCCCGGCAACCGACCCGTTCCCGGTTGTCCCGGCCGCCCGGGGAGGAGCCTCGTCCGCGGGTGCTCGCGCTCCTGGAGTCGCTGAAGGACACGACGCCGGCGGTCGTGCTCGGCCGGCGTGGGGACGTGCTCGCGTGGAACCGTACGGGTCACGCGCTGATGGGGGAACATCTGCCGTTCGAGGCGCCGTGGGATCCGGCGAACCGCCCGTCCGTCCCGAGGATGTTCTTTCTGGATCCGCTCTTCCGCGACCTGCACCGCAACTGGGACGAACTAGCCCGTATCCATGTCGCCTACCTCCGGCTCACCGCGGGCCGGTTCCCCTCGGACGCCCGCCTGGCGGAGCTGATCGGGGAGCTGACCATGCACAGCGCGGAGTTCGCGGCGCTGTGGGCGGTGGGCGAGGTCGCCGACTGCACGGTGGGCACGATGCACCTGCGGCATCCCACGGTCGGCGCGGTCAGCGTCGACTACCAGGTCTGGCTCCAGCCCGACAGCCCTGACCACCGGGTCGAGATCTACACCCCGGCCGACCCGTCCTCCGCCGACGCCCTGCGCATCCTGACCCACCAGACCGGCCGGACGTCCTGAGACGTCCGGCCCTCGGGGGCCCGCCGGTCGCAGAGCTGTGGGGCCTTGGCAGCTGCTGCGGCGCGCGTCGCGCCCGGCGGGCACCCCGACGGGTACCCGGGTTACGCGGGGTCAGACGGTGCCGTTGAAGCGGTTGTAGTACGCGCCCACCTCGTCGCGGTGGGCGTCGTCGTTGTACACGGCGTCCTCGTCGAACTTCGGCGAGTCCTTGATCTCCTGCTTGGTCCGCGCGAGGTGGACCTTGCGCTCCTGCGGGTCGATCCGCGTGACGGTGCCGGCCGGCAGCACGACCTTCTTGCCGAAGATCCACGGACCGGTGTCGACCACCAGGTAGCTGTCGCCGACGGTGTGGCTCGCCTCGTCCACCGAGCCGATCGAGCCGTCGGTGGCCTCGACGTCGAAGCCGACCACGTCGAGAGTCTTGTCGCCGTAGACGTCGGAACCGTAGCTCCACATGTCCTGAGACAAGGCGTTTCCTCCTGATGATCTAGAGAACGTTGCCCACCCACTCTTCCCGGTTCAGCCGCGCCAAACATCGGACCGCGGTCACTCCGCCGCGCGGGCGGCGTACGCGGCGAGGCCGTCGGCCATGCCCTGCACGAAACGGGTCAGGTACCACCGCCAGAAACCACCCGACAGCGGCATCCTCGGCTCGAAGGCGGCCGACCACGTGATGTCGGTGCCGCCGTCGGCGGCCGGCGCGAGCTCGACCGTCCCGCGGTAGGAGCGGAACGGGCCGCCCAGGTTGTCGTAGACGAACCGCCGGTCGGGCACGAGCTCGACGACGCGCTCGCGCGAGACGTTGCGCCCGGTGCGGAAGACCCTGGTGTCGCCGGCCCGCTGCCGGGCCGCCGGATCGCCGCCCTCGACGTCGGCGGAGTCGATCGGCGACCACGACGGCCAGGTGGCGGCATGCGTGAGCGCCGCGAAGACGGCCTCGGGGGCGGCCTGCGAGCGAGCGGTCACGGCGAAGGAGTACGGCATGAGCCCCAACGTAGGCACCGGCCCCACCCGTGGGCCATGCGCACGATTGCCGTCGATCGGTCAGTTCTTGCGGTACGCCGACGGCCGCACGCCGGTGTGGCGCAGGAAGGCCGACGACAACGAGCCCGCACCGGCGAACCCGCAGCGCCCGGCGATCTGCTCGACGCTGAGCGAGGTGGACGACAGCAGCCGCCGCGCCTCCTCGATGCGCAACCGGGTGAGGTACCGATGGGGCGTCTGGCCGGTGCCCTCCCGGAACACCCGGACGAAGTGGTACACGCTCAGATGCACCTCGGCCGCGATGGCGGCCAGCGTCAGCGGCTCGGCCAGGCGTTCGGTCATGATGGCGACACCCGCCCGGACGGCCGCGTGCTCGGGGCCGGGCAGGCGGCCGGCCCCGCCCTGGGTCAGCAGGTGGGTCACGAGGAAGGCGGCGGCGGACTCGGCGTACAGGTCGCCGGCCGCCGCGCGGCCCGGCAGCGCGCGCAGGAGCTGCTCGACGACCGGGTCACCGGCCGCCAGGGCGGCGGCGATCGCCTCGAAGTCGGGCTCGCGACCGCCCAGCGCGTCGGCGGCCCGCCGTACGGCCGCCGCGGGGACGTGCACCTGGACGGTGCTCAGCCCGGCCGCCGCCCGGTAGCTGATCGACCCGGCGCGGCCGGGGACCATGAGCTCCAGGTGGCCCGGGACCCAGCGCCGTCGGGCCGGTCCGCCGCCCGCGTGCATCCGCAGGTCGGCGTTCCCCGCCACGCAGAGCACGAGATGCAGGTCGGCCACGGCGGGCAGGGCGAAGTGCTCGGCCTCGGGCGCGTGCCGGAAGCCCTGCACCAGCAGTGACCGCCAGCCGGCGTCGTCCCAGCTGTTGTAGGTGTGCCGCACGTACGCCGAGGTGTCGAGGCCGGCGTAGGGCGCCAGGTCGAAGTCGGGCGAGTCGAACACGTCCCGAGCCTAACCGGATCATCGTGGCGGGGCCTCGGCGAGCGAGAGGCTGTTGCCGTCCGGGTCGAGGATGTCCACGTGGCGCACGCCGTTGCCGTACGTCTCCACGGGCCCGTGCTCGATGCCGTGCCCGGCCAGCCTGGCCAGGATGTCGTCGAGGCCGGACACGCCGAACGTGATCATGGTGCCGCCGACCCGCGCGGCCCGCATGTGCCGGTCGTCGATGACGACCCACGCGTTCTCGCCGACCCGCCACAGGTGCTCCTCGCCGACGACCTCGTCCGCCGGACGGCCGAAGAACACCTCGTACCACTTCTGCGCCGCCGCCCGGTCGCGTACGCACACCACGCTGTACAGATCCACTCGGACCACTCCTTCCTGTCGCCATGAAGACTCCGCCGGTGGGGCGAACTCATCGCCGTGGCGGCGGGCTGACAGCGGGATGTGTGCGGTTTGTGAGCGGGGGGCCGGAGGGTGAGGGCGTTGGTGTCACCCGATGGAGGAGGAACCGGTTCATGTACCCCTGTGATGTCCCGTCCCGGCGGGCGGCGCGGCCGCGGTGGCTGCGCGCGCTCACGGCCGCCGTGCCGGCCGTGGGCCTGGCCGTGGTCGCGGCGCTCCCGGCCGCCGCCACGGCCCGTCCGGCCGGGGACGGGACGCCCGCCCTGCTGCAACGCCTGGCGCGGGAGGCGGTGGCGGCCGGGGCGCCCGGCGTGCTCGTCCGGGTCGACGACGGCCGCGGCCGGCCCGTCGAGATCGTCGAGCAGGCCGCCTGGACCAGACGCGACCACGTGCTCAAAGCGGGCGACGAGTTCCGCATGGGGTCCAACACCAAGACCATGGTCGCCGTGCTGGTGCTGCAACTCGTCGCCGAGGGCAGGCTCGCCCTGACCGACCCGGTGGACAAGTGGCTGCCCGGCAAGGTGCCCGGCGGCGGCGCGATCACGCTGCGCATGCTGCTGAACCACACCAGCGGCCTGTACGACTACACTGACGACCCCGCGATCCGGCCCGCGCTGCTCGGCAAGGACCGGCGGCGCTGGACCCCGGCGAAACTGCTGGCCCTGGGGGTCAAGCACGCTCCGCTGTTCGCGCCCGGCGCCAGATGGTCCTACAGCAACACCGGCTACGCCGCGATCGGCGCCGTCCTGGAGCGGGCCACCGGGGCGAGCCTGGCCGACCTGGTCAGGGACCGGATCGCCCGGCCGCTCGGCCTCGGCCACACCTACTACGCCACCGGGCCCGCCTGGCGCGGCTCGTACGCCCGCGGCTACGAGCCGGACGCCGGCCACCAGCAGCCCGCGGTGCCGCCCGCGTTCCGGCGGCTCGCCGGGCCACGCCACGACGGCCACGTGGACGTCTCCGGCCACGATCCCGGCTGGGGAGGCCCGGCCGGGGCGGTGGTGTCCACCACCCGCGACTGGGCCCGCTTCCACGCCGCGCTCATGTCCGGCAGGCTGCTGCCCGCCGCCCAGCTCGCCCAGCTGCGCACCACCGTCCCGATGGATGCGCGGCAACCGGACGGGCCCGGCTACGGGCTGGGCATCCAGACCGCCGCCCATCCGTGCGGCACGTTCTGGGGCCACGACGGCGGCATGCCGGGCTACCTGACCACCAACCTCACCGACCGGACCGGCCGCCGCACGGCCACCGTGCTCGTCGCGGCGGAGTACTGGGCCGAGTTCGAGGCCGACCCGAAGCTCGCCAAGGCCGTCCAGGCGCTGCAGACGGCGGTGACCTGCACGATGTTCGGCAAGCCGGTCCCCGGCACCGGCTGAGCGGCGCTAGCTGGGCGGTGCGGTGACGACCGTCGTCACCAGGCGCTCGGCCTCCGCCCGTGACATCGCCGTGCCGCCCGCGTGCGCGGCGGCGAACCCCGCGGCGCCCAGGGCGGCCTCGGCCCGCCGGGTGAGCCGCCGCACGTCGGCGTCGCCGGAGCCGGTCCAGCCGCCCAGCACGGTGGCGGCCCCGAGCAGCCGGCCGGCCCGTTCCGGCCGGTCACGGCCCAGCTCGATGGCGGCGGCCACGACCGCGGTCGCCGCCGCGACCGGTGTGTGCCAGGTCAGCGTCAGGCGCACCGCCGGATGGTCGAGCCGGCGGGCCGCGCGGTCGGGGAACCCCTCGGCGAGGTCCGCCCGAGCCAGTACGCCCAGCAGCAGCGCGGTCAGCGGCGGCGTGGTGGACCGGTCGGGAGGGGCGCAGGCGAGGCCGGCCAGGGCGTGCTCGCGCGCCGCCGCCGCCTGCCCGGCGGCCAGCTCCAGCCGGGCCAGGCCCAGGCGCACCTGGGTGCTCGACTCGGCCGACCCGCTCCGCCCGGCCCGGCCGAGCAGGCCGGTCAGCTCCCGCCGCCCGCCGTCCACGTCACCGGACTCGGCCCGGTGCAGTGCGGCGGCCACCTCGTTCTCCATGGTGTGCTCGGGCATGCCGAGCTCGCGGAAGCACCGGGTCGCGTGCTCGGCCAGAGCGGGGGCGGTGGCGGGTGCGCCGGACCGGACCAGCGCCGAGCCGAGGGCGCTCAGCGTCATGCCCTGGCCCCACCGCTCGCCGAGCTGCTCGAAGCCGGCCAGCGCGCGGGCCAGCGCGTCCTTCGCCGCGGCGAAGTGGCCGGTGTTCATCGCCAGCACGCCGCTGACCAGCAGCGCCAGCGACCGGCTCCACGGGTCCGCCCCCTCCTCCGGCACGGCGTGGTCGCCCTTCGCGGCTATGCCGACCGCCAGCCGGGCCATCTCCGCGATGGGATGCGTGCCTGGGACGAGCTGGGCCAGAGCCGTCCTGATCCGGTCGAAGGCGGCGTCGGTCTCCTCCGGCCCGGCGGCCTCGACGGTGGCGATCGCGTGGGCGGCGGCGACCAGCGCGCGGGATCGCGGATCGGCCGGACCGCCGGCCTGGAGCACCTTGCCGAGCAGGTCGAGCGACTCCGGCGGGAAGTCCCGCAGGAACCAGTACCAGCTCAGCGCGACGCCGAACCGGACGGCCCGCCCGGCGTCGCCGGACTCGACCGTCCAGCGGATCGCGGCCGACAGGTCGTCCCGTTCCGCCGCCAGGCGGGCCAGCGGGCGCAGCTGGTCCGACGTGCGCAGGTGCGGATCGGCGGCCTCGGCCAGCCGCAGGAAGAACCGGGCATGCCGGTCGCGCGTGGCGGCGACCTCGGCGCGTTCGGCCAGGCGCGCCAGGCCGTACTCGCGGACGGTCTCCAGCAGGCGGTAGCGCGGCTCGGCCGGGTCGGCGGAGTCCGCCGGGTGCAGCAGGGACTTGTCGACCAGCGCCGCCAGCAGCTCCGGCACGTCGTCGGAGCCGCCGATCGCCGCCGCGGCGTCCTCGGCGAAGCTGCCGCGCACGACCGACAGCCGTTCCAGCAGGGCCCGTTCGCCGGGGTCGAGCAGGTCCCAGCTCCAGGCGACGGCGGCGGCCAGGGTGCGGTGGCGCGGCAGCGCCGTCCGGCTGCCGGCGGTGAGCAGCCGGAACCGGTCGTCCAGCCGGGCCGCGACCGCCTCGACCGGCAGGGCGCGCAGCCGGGCGGCGGCCAGCTCGATCGCCAGCGGCAGGCCGTCGAGGCGGCGGCAGATCTCGACGGTCGCCGCCAGCGCGCCGCCCTCCAGGACGAAGCCGGGCCGTACGGCGGCGGCGCGGTCGCCGAAGAGCCGGACCGCCGCGGCGGACCGGGCCGCCTCCGGCGTCGCGCCCGGTTCGGGCAGGTCCAGCGGCAGCACCGGGTGCAGGGTCTCGCCGTCGATCCGCAGGGGTTCGCGGCTGGTGGCCAGCACCCGCAGCCGCGGGCAGCGGCCGAGCAGCGTCCCGCACAGCGTGGCGGCGGCCTCGATCACGTGCTCGCAGTTGTCCAGCACCAGGACCAGGTCGTCGTCCGCGAGCAGCTCGGCCAGGTCGTCCATCTCAGCCCGCGCGGGCGCGCCCTCCTTGCGCGTCCGGATCAGGTCGAGCAGCACGCGGGGGACGTCGTCGGGCCCGACCGCGGCCAGCGGCACGAACCACACCCCGCCGGACGGCGTGAGCCGCCGGCCGACCGCGCCGGCCAGCCGGGTCTTGCCCGCCCCGCCGGGGCCGACCAGAGTGACCAGCCGGGCCCGGCCGAGCAGGCCGGTCACCCGGCGCACGTCCTCGTCGCGGCCCACGAAGCTGGTGAGCGGGACGTCGAGGTTGCCGTGCGACCGGCTCGACGGCGACGGCCCGGACGCCCGGCGGGGGCCTGGAAGTTCGCCGCGCAGGACCGCCAGGTGGGCTTGCTGGAGGTGCGGTCCCGGGTCGCCGCCGAAGTCGTCGGCGAGCCGGCCGCGGATGCGCTGGTAGGCGGCCAGCGCCTCGGCGCCGCGGCCGTCGCGGGCGAGTGCCCGGATGAGCTGGGCGTGCAGACGCTCGCGCAGCGGATGGGCGGCGGCCAGTGACTCCAGCTCGGCGACCAGGCCGGGGTCGGCGCCCGATGTCAGGTCGGCCTCGACGCGGTCCTCCAAGGCGGCCAGCCGGGCGCGTTCGAGCCGGTCGGCCTCGGCGGCGGCGAACGGCGCCGCCCGCACGTCGGCCAGGGCCGGCCCGCGCCACAGGCCCAGGGCCTCCCGCAGGACGGCGGCCGCCTCGCCGGGCCGGTCCCGCGCGGCCGCCCGTCCCTGCCTGACCAGCCGCTCGAACCGCACGGCGTCGACGGCGTCCGGCTCGACGGCCAGCCGGTACCCGGCGGGGCCGGAGGTGAGCAGCCCGGGATGCCCGAGTACGCGCCGGAGCCGGGACACCAGCGACTGCAGCGCGTGCATGGGGGCCTCCGGCGGCGCGTCGTCCCACAACGCCTCGGCCAGGGTCTCCGGCCGGACGGCACGCCCGGCGTCCAGGGCCAGCCTGGCCAGCAGCACCCGCAGCCGCGCGCCGCCGATCCGCGCCGGACCGCCGGCGGTCACCAGCGACAGGGGGCCGAGGACACCCACGCGCAGCTGTCGGCCGTCGCCGTCCGGCCTGGTCGAATCCGCCATGGCCAGGAGTCTGGCACGCGGCGGGGAGCCGTGACGCCTTGACGAAGCGGACCGCAGTCCGATACGTTGTCGGAGATATTCGGACCACAGTCCACTTGGAGATCGAGATGCTCAGAAAAGTGATCACGGCCGGCTCGCTGGCCCTCATGGCGCTCGGCGCCCCCAGCGCGTACGCCGACTCAGGCCCCGGCAAGGTCGTCCACCACTCGCACAAGGAGACGGGCTCGCCCTGCGAGGGGCTGAAGGGCTGCACGTTCGTGCAGCTGAAGGGCGACCCGAAGACCGGCCCCTCGGAGGCCATGTTCACGCTCAAGGCCGGCACGCCCTTCTCGCCGCACTGGCACACCAGCCCCGAGCACGTCGTCGGCGTCTCGGGCGTGATGCTCTGGAACGTCAAGGGCCACAAGACGTACCGGATCGGCGCGGGTGACTACCTGTACTACCCGTCGAAGGCCGAGCACTGGGGCAAGTGCGCCGCGGGCGCCGACTGCGTCTACTACGTGTACGACTCCAAGCCCTACGACTTCCACCCCGCCGGCCGCTGAGCGGGCGTCGCCCCGCGGGCGCGGAAGGTGCGGCGGTAGGCGTCCGGAGGCACGCCGACCGTGCGGTTGAAGTGCCGGCGCAGCGTGGCCGCGGTGCCCATGCCGGTGGCCTCGGCGATAGCGTCCACGCCGTCGTCGGTGGTCTCCAGGAGCTCCTGGGCGCGGCGGATGCGCTGGGCCAGCAGCCACTGCAACGGGGTGGTGCCGGTCATGGACCTGAAGTGGCGGCCGAGGTGGCGCGAGCTCATGTTCGCCCGGCGGGCCAGGTCCTCCACCGTCAGGGGCTGGTCCAGGTGCCGGCCCGCCCAGGCGAGCAGGTCGCTGAGGGGATGCCCGTGCGGCTCCGGGACGGGGGTGGCGACGAACTGGGCCTGGCCGCCGGGCCGGTGCGGCGCCACGACCAGGCGGCGCGCGATCGCGTTGGCGACCGCCGAGCCGTGGTCGCGGCGGACCAGGTGCAGGCACAGGTCCAGGGCGGCGGCCTTGCCCGCGGCGGTGAGCACGCTGCCCTCGTCCACGTAGAGCACGTCGGGATCGACCTGGATGCGGGGGTGGCGGGCGGCCAGCGTCTCGGTGTGTGACCAGTGGGTGGTGGCCCGCCGTCCGTCCAGCAGGCCGGCCGCGGCCAGGACGAACGCGCCCGTGCACAGCGAGGCGACCCGGGCGCCCGCCTCGTGCGCCGCGCGCACGGCCGCGACGAGGTCGGCCGGCGGCTCCTCGTCCACCTCGGCCCAGCCGGGGACGATCACCGTGTCGGCCAGGACGAGCCGGTCGAGCCCGGCGTCCGGTTCGAGCAGGAACCGCCCGTCGGCCCGTACGGGGCCGGTGCCGCAGATGACCGGCTCGTACCAGCGCTCGACGGGAACGGGCGGGGGCGAGCTGAACAGTTCGTAGGCCAGGGCCAGCTCGAAGTGCAGGATCCCGTCGGCGACGGCTACCGCGACTGTGGTCACGTCCGGAATTGTACGCATCATGTCGTTCCGGACGCTCGTGGGGAGACGTGGTGGGCCGCCAGGATGTCCGCATGGCTGATTCGGACATGACACAGAACAAGGCGGCGGGTTCCGCGGTGGCGGTCTACGGCGCTTATGGGCACACGGGCCGTTTCGTGGTGGCGGAGTTGCTGCGGCGCGGGCTGGTCCCCGTCCTGACGGGCCGCGACGGCGACGCGCTCGGGGCGCTGGCCGAGGCGTACCCCGGGCTGGAGGTCCGGCAGGCGTCGGTGGACGATCCGGCGGCGCTGGACCGCGCCCTGGACGGCGTGGCCGCGGTGATCAACTGCGCCGGGCCCTTCGCCGCCACGGCCGCCCCCGTGATCGAGGCGGCCCTGCGCGCCGGCGTCCCGTACGTGGACGTCGCGGCCGAGATCGAGGCCAACGTCGACACCTTCGAGTTGTTCGCGGAGCGCGCCCGGGAGGCGGGGGCGTTGATCGTCCCCGCGATGGCCTTCTTCGGCGGGCTCGGCGACCTGCTGGTCACGGCGGCGATGGGCGACTGGACCGGCGCCGACCAGGCGCACGTGGCCTACGGGCTGGACAGCTGGCACCCCACGACCGGCACCCGGGCCGCGGGCAAGGTCTCCAGGGAGCGGCGCGACGGCCGGCGCGTCCGCCACGCCGGCGGCCGGCTGGAGTACCGCGACGACCGGGCGCCGGCCGAGAAGTGGTCCTTCCCCGAGCCGATCGGGACGCGCGACGTCATCGCGGAGTTCTCGATGGCCGACATCGTGACCGTCCCGAGCCACCTGGACGTCCCGGAGGTGCGCAACTACATGACGGTCGAGGCGGCCACGGACGTGGTGAGCCCCGACACCCCGGCCCCGGTCGCGGCCGACGAGCACGGACGGTCGGCGCAGCCGTTCGTCGTGGACGTGGTCGTGCGTTCGGGCGCCGGGGAACTCCGGGCGGTGGCCCGCGGCCGGGACATCTACGCCGTCAGCGCGCCGCTCGCGGTGGAGGCCGTCGAGCGCATCCTCACCGGCCGGACCAGGGCCGCCGGGGTGGCCTCGGCGGGGCGCATCTTCGACGCGCCGGACTTCCTGCGGGCGCTGTCGCCGCACATCGAGGTCGAGCTCGACCCCGCCGCGCAGCGCTGAGGTGCGCGCGGTCAGCCAGGAGGTCCTGGGCGGCCCGAGGGGCACACGAGCGGGGCGACCGACGAGGTCGACCTGACGGTCCGGGCGGGGTTCAGCCCGGCAGCACCGACAGTTCGCAGGCGTAGGAGTCGGCCGGCGCGTTCAGCGCCCACACGACCATCTCGGCCAGCGACCGCGGCCGGATGCACGCCTGCGGGTCGTACGGGCGGCCGAAGGCGGCCCTGACCTCGCCCAGCAGGTCGGTCGCCGTCGCCGCGGGATAGACCGTGGTCACCCGGACCCCGTGGACGGCCTCCTCCTCGCGCAGCGAGTCGGCCAGCTCGCGCAGCGCCGCCTTGCTGGCCACGAACGCCGACCAGCGCGGTACGCCGGTCAGCCCGGGGGAGGCGTTCACGAAGATCACATGGCCCTTGGCGCGCCGCAACGCGGGCAGCGTGAGCCGGACGAGCTCGGCGGCGGAGGCCACGTTCACCGCCATCGTGCGCCGCCACGTGTCGGGGCCGGCCTCGGCGACGGCCTCGACGGGGGAGATCCCGGCGCAGTGCACCACCGCGCGTATCTCCGCCAGCTCCTCCGTCAGCGCCTCCATGGCGGGGGCCAGCGACGCGGGGTCGGCCAGGTCGGCCTCGATCCCGCGGACGTCCAGCCGCCCGACGTCCCGGCCGACGGCGATCACCTGGTGCCCGGCCTCGCCGAGCGCGGCGGCCAGCGCCCTTCCGATGCCTCCGGTGGCCCCGGTCAGCAGCACGTTCCCCATGCCGGCCGATCATCCCGGCAGGACGGGTGGGACGCAACGGCCTTTGCGCCCGTCCGCTCACATCCATCGGGAACGGTTCGATTTCACCTCTGGTGCACCACGCGTATTCAGCGTACGTTACTCAGCACTCAGTATTCAGAGTGTGACATGTTACAGATCCAAGAGGTCACCGTGAAGATCCACACAATCGCCGCCGGGCTGCTGGCCACCGGACTTCTCGCCGCAGGATGCGCCACCGGCGGAACCGGCACGGCCAAGGGACCCGCTCCCTCGATCGCCGCGTCCACCTCCGCGGAGTTGTCCGGCGAGGTCAAGGTGTGGTCGTTCGACGTGGGTGCGACCGCCCTGAAGCGTCTGGCGCCCGAGTTCACCAAGCTGCACCCCAAGGTGAAGATCGACGTGACGGACGTCGGCTACGACAACATCTACGAGAAGGTCACGGTCGGCATGCAGTCGGGCACCGGCCTGCCCGACGTCGTGCACCTTGAGGACGAGCGGGTCCCCGGCTACGCCAAGAACTTCCCCAACGGGCTGGCCGACCTCGGCCCGGTCGCCGGCAAGCTGAAGGCCGACTTCGACCCGGCCAAGTGGCAGACGGCCTCCGGCGAGGGCGGCAAGCTGTTCGCGCTGCCCTGGGACTCCGCGCCCGTCGGCCTGTTCTACCGGCGCGACTACTTCGAGCAGGCCGGCATCAAGGCCGAGGACATCCAGACCTGGGACGACCTGATCAAGGCCGGCGAGACGCTGAAGGCCAAGACCGGCAAGAAGCTCATGGTCTCCGACCTGGGCAACAGCGAGCCGTTGTTCACCACCTTGCTGCAGCAGCAGAAGCAGGGCAGGTTCGTGGACGGCAAGGTCGCGGTCAACACGCCGGCCGCCGTCAAGGCGCTGACGCTGATCAAGACGATGAACGACAAGGGCCTGCTCCAGAACGAGCAGGGCTGGGACGGCCGGGTCACCGCGACCAAGGAGGGCAAGGCCGCCGTCGCGCCCACCGCCGTCTGGTGGACGGGCACCCTGGTGTCGGAGATGCCGGAGCTCAAGGGCAAGTTCGGCGTGATCCCGCTGCCCGCGTTCGAGCCGGGCGGGGTGCGTACCTCGGCCAACGGCGGCTCCATGCTGGCGGTCACGGGCCAGACGAAGAACCAGCAGGCGGCGTGGGCGTTCGTCGAGTTCGTCACGGCGAACAAGGACAGCCAGCTGTCGATGATGAAGCAGGAGTCGCTCTTCCCGGCCTACCTGCCCGCGCTGGCCGACCCGTACTTCTCCGAGCCGGTCGAGTACTTCGACGGGCAGCCGGTCAACAAGATCTTCGCCGACCAGGTGCGCGCCATCCCGGCCGTGCAGTCCACCGACGACGACGCCGAGGCCAGTGAGCTGCTGAAGAAGCTGCTGCAGCGTGCGGTGGTGGGTGGCAAGGACCCGAAGGCCGTGCTGGACGAGGCGGCCGAGCAGATCGCGTCCGCCACGAAGCGGGAGATCGGATGACCGTTCGGCGCCGCCTGGTCCCCTGGATCTTCGCGGGGCCCGCCGCCGCGCTGCTGGCGCTCTTCTTCGCCTACCCCCTGGGGGCCAGCCTCTGGCAGAGCCTCCAGCGGACCGAGGACGGCCTGACCGAATGGGCCGGCCTGGAGAACTACCAGCGCCTCCTGCACGACGACAGGTTCCTGCAGTCCCTGGTCAACGTCGGGCTGATCCTGGTCGTGCAGGTCCCGATCATGATCGGGCTGGCGCTGGCGCTGGCGTACGTGCTCAACCAGTCGTGGCTGCGGTTCCGCGCCACGCTGCGGATCGCGTACTTCCTGCCCGCCGTGACGACGCTGGTCGCCTACGCGGTGGTCTTCCGGGTGCTGCTGCGCACCGACGGCGGCATGGTCAACCAGCTGCTCGGCGCCGAGATCGCCTGGCTGGACGACCCGGCCTGGGCGCGGGTGGCGCTGATCGCGTCCATCACCTGGCGGTGGACGGGCTACAACATGATCATCCTGCTGGCGGGGCTGCAGGCGATCGGCAAGGAGCAGTACGAGGCCGCCTCGATCGACGGCGCCGGGCCGCTGCGGTCCTTCGTCAGCGTGATCGTGCCGCAGCTCAAGCCGGTGATCCTGTTCTGCTCGATCACCTCCACGATCGGCACGCTCCAGCTGTTCGACGAGAACAAGCTGCTCACCGACGGCGGCCCCGACGACGCGACCACCTCGCCGATCCTGCTGCTCTACCAGGTCGGCTTCAAGCAGTTCGACTTCGGTTACGCCGCGGCGATGGCCTGGGTGGTGGTGCTGCTCATCGGGGTGCTCTCCTACGCCCAGTTCAAGTGGTTCGGGAAGGAGAAGTCATGAAACGCCTGCTGCTCTGGCTGCTCATGGCGGCCGGCGCGGTGGTCAGCGTCGCGCCGTTCTACTGGATGTTCGTCGCCTCCACGCACGACACGTCGGAGCTGTTCCGCAGCCCGCCCCCGTTCCTGCCCGGCGACGACCTGCTGGACAACCTGCGGTCGCTGGAGGAGACGATCGGCTTCTCCCGCGTGGTGCTCAACAGCCTCGGCACGGCCCTCGTCTACACCGCGCTGTCCGTGCTGGTCAGCGCCATGGGCGGGTACGGCCTGGCCAAGTACCGCTTCCGCGGGCGCGGCCTGCTGCTCGCGGTGATCCTGGCGACGATGATGATCCCGTTCCAGGTGCTGCTGGTGCCGCTGTTCCAGATGATGGCCAGCATCGGCTGGGTGGACTCCTACGAGTCGATCGTCATCCCGTTCCTGGCCAACTCGTTCGGCATCTTCCTCATGCGGCAGGCCTTCCTCGACTTCCCCGACCAGCTCATCGAGAGCGGACGCCTGGACGGGGCCGGAGACCTGCGGATCTTCTACCGGATCGTGCTCCCCGTGGTCCGGCCGCAGCTGGGCGCGCTGGTCATCTTCACGTTCATGAGCCAGTGGAACTCCTTCATCTGGCCCCTGCTCATGCTCACCAGCGAGGAGAAGTACGTGCTGCCGGTCGCGCTCAGCCACCTCACCGGGCTGACCCGCGTCGACTACTCGGGCCTGATGCTGGGCGCGCTGCTGGCCACGCTGCCGCTCATGCTCATCTTCTTCGTCTTCCAGAAGCAGTTCGTCTCCGGGCTGCTCGGCGGAGCGGTGAAGGGGTGAGGCGGCCCCGCCACTGACGACGGCCTGCCGGAGCGCCAGGACTCCGGCAGGCCCGTGGAACGACCCGTCATGGGGGTCAGCCCACATGGGCCCAGAACGGTCCTGCCATCACGGAACCGGACCCGCCAGATCTTGCGATAGATCAGAATGTGCGCCCATTCTTCACACGCCGCCGCGAACCACCCCCGGTCGGTCCCCACAGCAGCGATGCCGAGCTTCTCGCGGCCGTTGCGGCCGACCAGGTGGAGGCACTGAAGCTCCTGCACCAGCGGCACGCCCCCTGGCTGCGAGTACGGCTGGCCCGCCGGTGCGCCGACTTCGATCTCGTGGACGACGCGATCCAGGACACCTTCGTCGCCGTCTGGCGCGACGCGCACCGCTACCGTGCGCCGGAAGGTGAGGCGGCGGCATGGATCTGGACCATCGCGATCCGCAGGCTGATCTCCGCGCTGCGCCGGAGCGGCGCCGCCCCGCCCGTCGCCGCACTCGACGGCTCGCACGCAACGGGCGGCCACCGGTCAGCTGCACACCTGATCTCCGCACACCTGGTCACCGAGTCGGCCGAGGACGCGGTCCTGGTCGGCGCGGAGCACGGCGACCTGGGCGCCGCGCTGGCCAGAGCGGTTACGGGGCTGGTTCCTGCCCGTCGTGCTCTTCCACGGGCCCGACTGGCCGCAGCGCCCATCGGCGTTGCACGCCGTCTATCTCCTCGCTTCCGTCGCTCTTTTCGCGGCTCTGGCCCTGCTGCGGCACGGGGCCAGGCCGGTGCGCCTGGTCGCGGCCCTGGCCGCCGCGGCGGTGGCGGTATCCACGGGGGCCGCCGTGACCGCCGCCGCCCCGGGGGCGGAAATCAACCGCCGGTTCGAGACCATGCAGCGGAATCCGGCCGCGTTGCTCGACGAAATGGACGCCGGGGTGCGCAAACGGTATTTCGCGCGAGACGCGCGGCAGTGCGAGAAGCACGGAGCCATCACCTACTGCGCCTTCCACGACTACGTCGCCTGGATTCCGTCGTGGGTGTCGGCGGTGGACCCTGTGGCGCGGGCGCTGCCCCCGGCGGAGCGTGACCGGCTGCCGGCCGTCCGGCAGTTCACCGACAGCTGGATGGGCGCGGACGGCGATGAGGAGGAGTCCATCACCACATTCATGAGGTGGGGACGCGCCGGAGCCCAGGACACCTACCGCGCCGTGCTCGCCTCCCAGCTCATCCGCTCGGTGCTGGGACTGCGACCGCCGAGGACGGGTTGCGACCTACACGGCCAGAGCAGAGCACTCGTGGGCCTCTGGCTGCTCGGCCAAGCCGTTGCGCCGGCTCCGCCCGAGGACCGGGAGATCCAGACCGGCTCCTCCCTCTTCATCACGGTGCAGTCCCCCCTGGGCATGATCCGGTACGGCGCGGCCGAACTGGGCTACGCCCGCAGACTGCTCACCACGCCCGATGCCCGGCAACGAATCTGGACGCACTGGCGCACACTGGTGAAGCCCGGCACGACGGTCGAGCAGGCGCTTCCGCTGCTGGGCCTGCGCCCCGAGTTCCCCGCCGATCCGGTGAAGGGGCAGCCATGCTCGTGATCCAGCTGATCAGGCCGATCGCACGGGCGATCGACTGGATTCCTCTCGCGGTCACCGGGACGCTCGCCGTGGTCATGGCCTTGGTGATCGAGGCCGGTGCCGCATTGGGCGTCGGGACCGCTTTCACCCTGCTCAGAATGATGGGGGTGGTGCTGGGCGCCGCCGCTGGATTCGCAGTGATCGACGAGATGACCGCGAGCACGGGCGCGGCCCCGGTGCCCCGCTGGCTCCGCCAGTGGTTGCGCTGCGGCTTCGGAGGCCTTTCCGCGGGGCTGTTCTGGGGGATCGCCTGTGCCGTCGCCGTAGCTCGGCTGCCCGCGGGGGGAGAACTCAGGGTGGCGGGGATGGCGGTGGAGGCGGCGGTGTGCATCGCGATCGGCCTGCTGTCGGCGTCGGTGGCCGGGCGCATGCACCAGGGGAAGGCGGCCGCCCTCGCGGGAATGGGCGGTCTCGTGGTGATCCTCTCGGTGAGCCTGGTTCTGCGGGGACCTTACTGGCCGTGGCTCTATCCGGAAGAGGAGAACTGGGAGATCGTGCACTACGGGTGGGTGGCCGTGCTGCCGCCCGTGCTCGCCGCACTGGGCTGGGAGAGCCGCGACCTACGCTGAGGAGCCGGACAGGGCGTCGGCTTCGGTCGGCTCTCGGGTGATCCACCGCCTGGCCTGCGTCCATCGCGACCACCGAGACGCTGCGGGGCTCGACAGGTGAACACCCGGCTGACCCCCGTTATGACGTAACTCACCCTCCTCGACGTCACATCTCGCCCGCCGATCCCGTCTTGAAGGCGAAGGCGAAACGAGGAGGGTCCGATGCGCTCATCGGTGCGGAAACGTCAGTCGTCGGGGCTCGGTCATTGGTCGTTCATGTTCGCCGAGGTGGCGATCTGGTCGTTCGTCGTCCTGGTGGTGACCGGGCTGTTCCTCATGGTGTTCTTCGACCCGGACATGTCCCCGGTGCTCTACCAGGGCGTGTACACGCCGCTGAGCGGCGTCCCGGTCAGCAGGGCGTTCGACTCGGCCATGCGGCTGAGCCTGGAGGTGCGCGGCGGGCTCTTCGTCCGGCAGGTGCACCACTGGTCGGCGCTGGTGTTCGTGGCGGCGGTCGCGCTGCAGCTGCTGCGCATGTTCGTGACCGGCGCGTTCCGGCGGCCGCGCGTGCCGCAGTGGCTGATCTGGGTGACGCTGCTGCCGCTCGGGATGGCCGCGGGGGAGACCGGCAACATCCTGCCCGACGACATGCTCTCCGGCGGCAGCCTGTGGCTGATCCAGTCGGTGCTGCTGTCGATTCCCGTCGTGGGGTCGTACGCCGCGCAGCTGCTCTTCGGCGCCGGCTTCCCCGGCGACAGCATCATCCCCACCATGTACTGGACGCACGTGCTGCTGATCCCGGCGGCCATGGTCGCGCTGCTCGCCGCCCGCGAATGGCTGGTGCGGCGGCACGGGCACTCGCGGTTCGCCGCGCGGGTCCCGGCTCGCGTGGGCGTGCGCCCGTTGATGGCGGGCGCGACGATCGGGGTCCTGGTCATCCTCGGCATGGCCTTCCAGATCGCCCCCATCTGGTTGTACGGCCCGGCCGGGCCCGGCCAGATCTCGGCCGGCTCGGTGCCCGACTGGTACATGGGCTTCCTCGACGGTGCTCTGCGGATCATGCCTGGCTGGGAGCTGACGGTCGGGGGGTACACGCTCAGCCTCGCGGTCCTGGTGCCCACGCTGGTGGTGCCCGGGATGTTCTTCACCGTCCTGGCCGGTTATCCGCTGGGCGAGCGCCTCGTCCAGCGGTGTCTCGGCCGGCGGGACGCGCTCGGCCGGCCCAAGAGCAGGAGCCGCCTGGCCGCCGAGGCGACCGGGCCGGCCGTGCTGGACCGGCCACGCGAGGCGCCTGTGCGAACCGCCGTCGCCGCCGCCGGGGTCGCCTTCTACGGGCTGCTGTGGGCCGCCGCGGCCAACGATCAGCTCGCCCACCAGTTCCACCTCTCGGTGGAGGCCGTGACGGTCTTCTTCAGGTACGCCGTCCTCCTGGGCCCGGTCGTCGCCTTCTGGCTGACCCACCGGCTCTGCCTCGGCCTGCGTCTGCAGGACCGGCACGACCTGGCGCACGGGCCGGAGAGCGGCGTGATCGTCCGGAGCGCGCAGGGCGGCTTCCACGAACGTCCGATGCACGTGGAGCCCGAGCGCCGGCACGCGGTCACCGGGCCGCGCGACTGACCGCGCGGGCCGGGCCGCTTGACCTTGACACTGTGACAAGGTCTTCACTGGTCGCCGAGGAGGTGGTCTCCATGACCAGGCAGGAACAGGACCCGGACACGGCCGACGCCGTCGGAGGGCTGGCGGCCGGCGACCCGTCGGTACGGCTGCGGGCGGCCCTGGCGGTGGGCACGACGCCCGACCCGCGCCTCGTCGGCACGCTCGTCGAGCGATGCGCGGTGGAGCCGGAGTTCCACGTGCGCGACATGCTCACCTGGGCGCTCACCCGCCACCCGGCGGAGCTGACGGTCCCGAGGCTGCTCGGCGAGCTGCGTTCGGAGCGCGCGCAGGCACGCAGCCAGGCGTTGCACACGCTGTCCAAGATCGGCGACCGGCGGGCGTGGCCGGCGATCAGCCGGGAGCTGCTGACCGACGCCGACGACGAGGTGGCGCGCAGTGCCTGGCGGACCGCGGTGCTGCTGGCACCCGACGATGAGAAGCCCGGACTGGCCGAAGTATTGTCGACACAGCTCGGGCGCGGCCGACGGGAGACCCAGCTGAGCCTCAGCCGGGCGCTGGTCGCGCTCGGCGAGGTGATCGAGCCGGTGCTGCGGGCCGCGATGGCCGACCCGGATCCCGGCGTGCGCACGCACGCCGGGGCCACGGTACGGCTGCTGCGTGACCCGGAGGCCGGTTTCGAGTTCGCCATCGAGGAGGCGAAGCGCGTCGTGGCCCTCGGCGCCGGCGGCCAGGAGGGATGATGGGCTGTGCTGATCGGCGACGTCGCGCGACGGTCCGGGGTGAGCGCCCGCATGCTCCGCCACTACGACGCGCTCGGCCTGGTGCGCCCGACGGGCCGGAGCGACGCCGGCTATCGCGAGTACTCCGACGAGGACATCCGGCGGATCTTCCACATCGAGAGCCTGCGGTCACTGGGCCTGTCGCTGCGTGACGTCGGCCGGGCGCTCGACGATCCCGGCTTCACACCCTCCGGGCTCGTCGAGGACCTCATCCGGCGGACCCGGGAACGCATCGCGGCCGAGACGGAGCTGCTCACGCGACTGCGCCGGATCGACGCCGCCGGGCCCGCAGGCTGGGAGGACGTGCTCCAGGTCGTCTCCCTCCTGCAGGCGCTCGGGTCGAAGAACGCCGGCCGGCGCCAGAGCGCGGCCCTGTCCTCGGTCGCCGAGGTCCCGGTGGAGGCGCTGGTCGAGGCGGCGCTGAGCGAGAGCGACCCGCACGTCGCCGGAGCCCTGCGCTGGGCTCTGGCGCAGTCGGGCGAGGGCGCCGCCGCGCTGCTGGCCCGGGGCCTGCACGCACCGGCGGCCGAGGTGCGCGAGCGCGCGGTCCAGTCGATCGCCGAACTCCCGGACGCCGAGGCGACCGCCCTGCTGCGCGACGCCCTCACGGGCCCCGACGTCGTGGTCCGCCGCCGCGCGGCCCTGGCGCTCGGGGCACGCGGCGTGGACGACGCCGTCCCGACGCTCATCGACATGGTCGTCGAGGGGGCGAACGACGTGGACGCGGCCGACGCCCTCAGCGCGCTGGCGGGCCGCCCCGGGGCGGCGGACCCGATCGCCGCCGGGCTCGTGGACCGCCTCGCCCGGCGTGGCGCCGAGCCGTCCGCGCGCCGGCGGCTGACGCAGGCGCTCGCCGACATCCCGGGAGCCACCGCGTCACGTGCCCTCGCCGACCTGTCGCAGGACGACGACCGCGCCGTCGCGCTCACCGCGACCTACATCCTGGGCCTCCGCGACACACGATGAGCCTCTGCCCCAGGGCGACGAACCATCGACGTTTAAGCAACCACAGTTGACCAACATGAATTAGTCAACTACGGTTGCTTATATGCCGATGGACGACGTACCCGTGCCCCAGGGGCCCGCGGACGCGCTCGCGGCGGTCGCGGCGCTACGGCGCCGGGCCGACCAACTGGAGGACGCAGCCGTGGAGCAGGCCATGCGCGCCGGGTGGGGCTGGCCGGAAGTCGCCGAGGCGCTCGGCGTCACCCGCCAGGCGGTCCACAAGAAGCACGCCAAGCGGCTCATCGCCGCCGACGTGATGCTGAGGAGACGACAGTGAGCGCGATCGACCACTACATCAACGACCTCATCGTGCGGGGAGCGGCCGAGGCGCGGGAGGAAGGCTCTGCCGCCACCGAGGCCCACCACCTCCTGCTGGCCATCGCCACGGTCGAGGCCACCGCCGCGCACCGCGTGCTGACGGCGGCGGGGCTCGGGCGACAGGCGATCAGGGATGCGCTGGATCGGGAGTTCGAGCACAGCCTCAGCGCGACCGGAGTGTCCCTCGTCTCTCATGACCTCCCGAAGCCCTTCCGCGACCCCAGGGATCATCCCGGGCTCGGCGCCACCGCCCGGCTCGCGCTCGAACGCGGCTTCGCCGCCGCCAAGGGCAAGAAGGACCTGCGTCCCGCGCATCTGCTGCGCGGCGTGCTGAGCACCGGCGTCGGCACCGTGCCACGCGCGCTCGCCCTGGCCGGCGTCGACCGGGCCGGCCTGATCGATCGCGTCGAGGAGACGCTCACGCGCGAAAGCTGGTAATCAGCCCCCCTGCTCCCCACGCTCCGGCCCGGTTCGGGCCGCGATGCGCCATGCCCTCGCGCCGGACTTCCACCGGCATGTGCTCCGGCACGAGGTCATCCGATCACGAGAAGAGGTCATCTCATGACGAAGAGCAACGGCATCGTGCTCGACGTCGACGGGCTGCGCATGCGTTACGGCTCGCTCGACGTCCTGCACGACGTCACGTTCCAGGCCCGCCACGGCGAGGTGCTGGCCTTACTGGGGCCGAACGGCGCGGGCAAGACCACCACGATCGAGATCCTGGAGGGCTTCCGCATCCGGTCGCAGGGCCGGGTCTCGGTGCTCGGCGCCGACCCCGCCCATGGCGACGAGCAGTGGCGGGCCAGGCTCGGGATCGTGCTGCAGTCCTGGCGCGACCACGGCAAATGGCGGGTACGCGAGTTCCTCGCCCACCTCGGCGCCTACTACGCCCCTTACGCCGTCCCCGGGATCGCACGGCCCTGGGATCCCGACGAGCTGATCGAGAGGGTCGGCCTGACCGAGCACGCCGGAAAGAAGCTCAAGACACTGTCGGGTGGCCAGCGGCGCAGGCTCGACGTGGCGATCGGCCTCGTGGGGCGTCCCGAGATGCTGTTCCTCGACGAGCCGACCACCGGCTTCGACCCGCAGGCCAGGTCCGACTTCCACGATCTCGTACGCGACCTGGCCGACGCCCGCGAGACCACCGTCCTGCTCACCACCCACGACCTGGATGAGGCCGAGAAGCTGGCCGACCGCATCCTCGTGCTGAACGGCGGCCGGATCGTCGCCGACGGCACCACCGCCGAACTGGCCCGGCGGATCGCCGGCGAGGACGAGGTGCGCTGGGTACGCGACGGACAGCGGTACGCCGAGGGGACGCCCGACTCGACCGCGTTCGCCCGCGAGCTGTTCGCCCGCCACGGCGACGACATCCAGGAGCTGGAGGTCCACCGGGCCTCACTGGAGCAGACGTACCTGGCACTGGTGCGCGAGGCCGAGGAGGTGGCCCGGTGAACGCGACCGTCCTGCGGGCGGGCTGGTCCCGGGGCCTGATCGAGCTGCGGCAGTCGTTCACCAACGGCGCCGAGCTGTTCTCCCACTTCCTGTGGCCCGCCCTGATGGTGGCCACGCTGTTCTTCATCCGGGACCTGTCGGTCGGCGCCCTCCTGCTCGGCGCCCTGGCCTTGCCCGGCATCCTCGGCATGAACGCCGCGACCGGCGTGATCGGCATGAGCCAGCAGCTCACCGCCGACCGCGAGGACGGCACGCTGCTGCGTGCCAAGGCGACCCCGCACGGGATGCCCGCCTACCTGATCGGCAAGGTGATCTCGGTGTCCGGCGGTCTGCTGGCCGACCTGGTGATCTTCCTCGTGCCCGCCGCGCTCCTCGTCGAGGGCCTGCGGATCGGCCCGGACTCCTGGCCCGGCCTGGCCTGGGTGCTGGTGCTCGGCCTGGTCGCGACCCTGCCGATCGGCGCGGTGTTGGGTTCGGTGTTCACCAGCGCCCGCGCTCAGGGGCTGGTCCAGCTGCCGTTCCTCGCGCTGATCGGCATTTCCGGCATCTTCTACCCGATCATCGCACTGCCCGAGTGGCTGCAGTGGATCGCCCAGATCTTCCCCATCTACTGGATGGGGCTCGGCATGCGGTCGGCCCTGCTGCCGGACTCGGCGGTCGCCGTCGAGATCGGCGAGTCGTGGCGGCACCTGGAGACCGCCGGCGTGCTGGGCGCCTGGGCGGTGCTCGGCCTGCTCGTGGCGCCGGTCGTGCTGCGGCGGATGGCACGCGGGGAGTCCGGCTCGACGGTGGCGGCCCGCCGTGAGCGTGCCCTGCGGCGGGTCGGATGAGGGCCGTGACCGTCACGACGGCGACCGGCCGGTCACTGGCGCCGGACCTGGCCCGGGGCGTGATGTTGCTGGCGATCGCGGTGGCGCACGCGCCGGTGTTCGCCACCGGCACGGCCTTCGGGGTGCTCGACGGCGTGGCCGCGTTCCTCGATCATCTGCTCGCCCACAACCAGGCCCGGCCGATGTTCGTGTTGATGTTCGGCTACGCGCTGGGCCAGTTCGCCTTCCGGCATCAGGTGAAGGACTGTGACTGGGGCTCGCTCCGGAGGCTCTTGCGGCGCCGGGGCCGATGGCTGATCGTCATCGGCTTCGTGCACGGACTGCTCGTGCCCCTGGACATCATCGCGGTGTACGGCCTGACGCTGCTGATGCTCGTCCCGCTCGTGCGGGCCCGGGACTCGGTGTTGTGCTGGACAGCCGCCCTGACCCTCCTCCCGGCGGTGCTCGTGACCTCCGGACCGACCCTGCTGGCCTTCACCGGCGCGGTGGACGTCGCGGGGGCCGGGATCATGCCGGCCGACCTCGGCTCCCACCTGCTGTCCGGCCTCCAGATGTGGCCGGTGAAGACCATTCTGGGCACGATCGACATCGTGCCGGGCATGATGCTGGGCATCTGGGCGGCTCGCCGCCGCATCCTGGACGAGCCCGAGCGGCACCTGATCCTGCTGCGCCGCGTCACCGCGATCTGTCTCGGCGTCGCGCTCGTCGGCCGGCTTCCGGGGGCCCTGCTGCTGTCCGGCGTGTGGACACCCCCCGTGCCTTGGGCCGCCGTCCTCGCGCACACCCTCACCGGCCAGGCCGGCGGCATCGGCCTGGCCGCCCTCATGGGGCTCATCGCGACACGGTCCCGCCTCGGCCCCCTCAGCGCCGCCCTCGCCGCCCTCGGCCGGCGCTCGCTGACCTTCTACCTGTTCCAGTCAGCGGTGTTCCTCGTGCTGTTCTACCCGTTCACGCTGGGCCTGTCCGACGATGTGGGCTTCGCCGCCGCCTTCGGCATCGCCCTCGCGGTCGGCGCCGTCTCGATCGTCCTCGCGAACTGGCTGCACCGCACAGGCCGCCGAGGCCCGATGGAGGTCCTCCTACGGCGCTTGACCTACGGCCGCCGCAGCACGACGGCCTGGTCGAAAGCTGCTTCCTAGACCTGCCGGCGGCCGGCGAGGTCGGGGCGCGCCGCCGCGGCGGCCTGGCCCACCCCCTGCCTGATGCGGTTCTCCACCCGCGCGACCGCGCCGGGGCCGGCCGCCATGCTGCCCCCGGTGACCTGGGCCTGGCCGGTGACGAAGATGCCGTTGTTCAGGATGGTCGTCTGGCGGTCGCGCAGGTCGCTCACGTCGACGTTGTGCTCCTCCAGGAAGTCGGCGACGGCGTCCATGATGCGCTGTTCGGCGGCCTTGACGTACATCTCCTTGTCGAGCTGCTGGAAGTAGCGGTGGTAGAGGTGGTCGGTGGCGTGCTCGCGGGGGGTGTAGGCCGCGCCGTAGTTGAAGGTGTGGCCGCGGATGGCCTTGATGCTCGCCTTCTGCTGCCGCCTGCGCCTTCTCGGCTCCGAGAGCGCGGCGAGGGTGTTGGGCAGGGCCAGCACCAGCCCCCCGGCGGTGCGCCGCAGGGCGGACAGGGCGATGCGGGCCATCCGTTCGGAGGGCGCGCAGTTGACCAGCCGGTCGACGTCGCGGTAGGCCTCCCTCAGCGGCGGCAGCAGCGAGTAGCCGGCCTCGGTGAACATCATGCCCTTCTCGGCGAGCAGCACGAACCGCAGGAAGATCGAGATGACCACCTCGCCCTCCCAGCCGGTCACGCTCACCGTGAGGTAGGGGCGGGCCCGCGTGCGCGGGTTGTCGCGCAGCCGGTGGATGAACCGCTCGCTCACCGTCGGCACGGGCGGCAGGAGGGCGTCGGGCAGCACGGCCGCCTGGAGCTCGGGGTCGGTCTCGTAGCGCAGGTCGAGGCCGTTGACGAAGAGTTTGTCGCCGACGGTGAGACCGGGCAGGCCGAGGGCGGCGATCTCGGTGGCCACCCGGTCGTAGAGCTCGCCGACCGCGAAGGGCACGACCGTCTCGCCGGGCCGGGCCTTGGCGACGTTCATGGTGAACGACCAGCTGTTGATCCTGCTGCCGTAGCCGACGAAGGGGGAGTAGTCGGCGAACACCGTGACGTTCCCGGCGCCGCGGTCGGCGATGTCGACCAGATGGTCGCGCAGCGCGGGCGAGCTGGGCAGCGGCGCCTCGGCCGGGTCGAAGGAGGCGCGGGTCAGCTTGGTCAGGATGACCGACTCGTGGGCGTCGTAGAGCTCCGCGAAGACGACGAGCCAGGCCAGGAAGAGCGGGAGCAGGACGAGCGGGCTGGACAGCAGGGCCAGGGTGGCCACGGCGAGCACGGCCAGCAGGGCGTCGCGCACATGCTGGCGTCTTCGGGCCATCAGGCCGTACTTGAGCATCGTGGCCAGGTCGACGCCGGGGGAGTGGGCGACGGCCCGGAAGCGGTCGTGAAGAATTGAGCGAATAGTGGAATTACGCACTTTCGCGTCGAGCATCATGGCGATGCAGAGATATCGCGTGACTTCCGTGGCGGCCGGGCGATCGCCCTGGAAATGGCGGCCACAATTAGCACATACCAGGGAATCGGGCAGGTTGGGGCTGTCGCAGTGGCCGCAGTTCATCAGCTCAGTCCTCTGGTCGGGGCTTCCGTGGAGCCTGGCGTCACCCCGACTTTAACGAGCGCGCGTCCGGCGCCGCCACGCGAAAAGAATTCGCCCCGAGGACATTATTCGCCAAACGCGATAAACAACCGCGAGAATCACCGGGACGGCGGCTGGCCTCAGATCTCCTTGAGGAAGACGATCGCGTCCGCCTGGTCGACGGTGGCGGGGTCGAGGGCCAGGTACGTGTGGTCCACCGGGACGCGGGGCGCCGGCCTGCCGTCGAGCGCCCCGGCCAGGCCGCGGGGATCGACGACGGCGCGGGCGCAGGGCAGGCCGGACAACAGGCCTTCGAGGGTGTCGGGGGCCGGGACGTCGGCGCCACGGGAGCCGAAGGTCGAGGCGGCGAAGGCGTACCGGTCGCCGAGGCCCGCGGCGAGGACGGCCCCCGCGCTCCACCACCGCAGCGGCTCGCCCGCGAACCACCACCGGCTCTCGTCGCGCTGCAGGTGGCGGTTGTGGGCGAAGACGAGGGTGGGGCCCCGGCGGTCCTCGCGCCGGACGATCGCGTCGAGGTTGCCGGCCATGATCGTGTCGCGCAGGCTCATCAGCGCGCCGAGCCGGCGGGGCGAGCGGTCGGCCATGCCGGCGTGGTAGCGCAGCAGCCCGGCGGCGGCGCGGGCGTGCAGGCCGGCGCGCCACCGGTCGTCGCCGGACGTGACGGCCGCCAGGTGCGGGGCGTGCGCGGTGAGCAGCACGCCGAGGTCGTCGGCGATCAGGCGCAGCTTCGTGACCTCCGGCGTGCCGCCGATCGACCGGGCCGGGTCCGTGAGGGCGGCCGGGTCGGTCCAGCGCTCGTCGGGGCCGAGCAGCGCGTCGAGCTCTTCGCGGGTCAGGGGCAGGTCGAGGTGGGGGGCCAGGTAGTCGTACAGGGCGGTCAGGGCCGGGCGCGGGGCGGCCGGGCCGGTGATCTCCACGGGGGCGTCGAAGCCGTCGAAGCGCAGCCGGTCGCGCGGCGCGGACCGCTCGTTGCGGGCCCGCATCCAGCGCAGGAGCTTGCGGTTGGCGGGCGAGGCGCCGAACCCGTGGCTGAAGCCGCGGCTCATCGCCTCGTCGAGGGTGACGGCGCCGCCGCTGACGTACGCGTCGGCGGCCAGGCCGGCCAGGCAGTCGCTCTCGATGGCGATCGATCGGTAGCCCTCGTGCTCGACGAGGTGACGGAAGAGCTCGTTGCGCAGTTCCAGGAAGGCTTCGACGCCATGCGTGGGCTCGCCGAGGCCGAGCACGCGGACGCCGGGGGGCAACAGCGCGGTGAGGGCGCCGCCGGTGAACGTCTGAGCGGCGTCCCGGATCGAGGTCGTCATGCCTTCAACCGTATCGTTGAACTTCTCGTGTAAACTTCTGGCCGATCCCCCAGCGGGCAGGAGGGCATACCTTCAACATGCGGCCCATCGATCTGGCGCGCGCGCACGGCCTGTCCACGCAGGCGGTGCGCAACTACGAGGACGCGGAGGTCCTGCCGCCGTCCGCACGTTCCGCGCACGGCTACCGCGTCTACACCCCGCGCCACGCGGCGGCGCTGCGCACGTTCCTGGCGCTGGTCCCCGCCCACGGGCATGCGACCGCGACCGCGATCATGCGGGCCGTGAACGGCGGCGGCGTCCCGGCGGCGCTGCGCCTGATCGACGACGGCCACGCCCAGCTCGCGCAGGACCGCAGCACGCTGGAGGCCGTCGAAAGCGCGCTGCGCGACCTGGCGCCGCCGCGCGAGCCGGAGCCGGGCGTGACGTTCATCGGCCCGCTGGCCCGCCGGCTGCGCATCAAGCCGGCGACGTTGCGCAAGTGGGAGCGGGCCGGGCTGACCGTGCCCCGGCGCGACCCGCGTACCGGCTACCGCGTCTACACCGCCGCCGACGTCCGCGACGTGCTGCTGGCCCACCAGCTGCGGCGCGGCGGCTACGGGCTGGAGCAGATCCGGCAGGTGCTGGACCAGGTGCGCGCGGCGGGCGGCATGGAACCCCTGCAGGCGACGTTGCGCGACTGGCACGACCGGCTCACGGCCAGGGGCCTGGCGATGCTCGCCGCCGCCGCCGCGCTGGACGCCTACCTGAGCGAGGGGAACTTTGCGACCGGAGAGGGCATCTAACACGCCGTGGAAGCGTCGAACGCCGGAGAACCGCAGCGCATAGGGCAATACTGGCTGGCCGGACGGCTCGGGTCCGGCGGCCAGGGGGTGGTGTACGACGCCTACGACCCCGAAGGCCGCCGGGTCGCCCTCAAGGTCCTGCACATGGCCGACAGCCCGGGGAGCCGCGAGCGGTTCGCCAAGGAGGCGGCCGCGGCCGGGCGGGTGGCGTCGTTCTGCACGGCGCGGGTGCTCGACTGCGACCTGTCGGGCAGCAGGCCGTACATCGTCAGCGAGTACGTGCCGGGTCCGAGCCTGCGCCGGGCGGTCGAGCAGGGGCGCCGGTTCGCCGGCGACGACCTGCACCGGCTGGCCACGGCGATCGCCACCGCCCTGACCGCCGTGCACGACGCGGGCGTGATCCACCGGGACCTGAAGCCGGACAACGTGCTGCTCGGCACCGACGGCCCCCGTGTGATCGACTTCGGCATCGCGCGCACCGTGGACATGTCGCTGACCAGGACCGGCGAGGTGGCCGGCACGCCGACGTACATGGCGCCCGAGGTGTTCACCGGGCAGCGGGCGGGCGCGCCCGCCGACGTGTTCGCGTGGGGCGCGATCATCGTGTTCGCCGCCACGGGCGAGGACCCGTTCCGCGCCGACAACCTCGGCGGGGTCATGCACCGGGTGTTGTCGCTCCAGCCCGACCTGAGCGGGCTGCCGCCCCGGCTGGCCTCGCTGGTGTCGGCCGCGCTGGAGAAGGACCCGGCGGCCCGTCCCACCGCCCGCGACCTGCTGCTCGCCCTGGTCAGCGGCAACAGCGCCGACACCCGCGGGCTGCTGACGGCGGGCAGCCGCGCCGCCAGGGGCGTGCACGTGCCCGAGCAGGCCGACCCGGCGCTCGGCACGATCGCCGAGGACGCCTACGGCGCGCTCGCGCCCGAGGAGCGCGAGCTGGCCGCCGAGGTGTTCCTGCGTCTGGTGACGGTCACCGAGGACGGGCACGAGGCCGTGCGCTGGGCGTTGAAGGAGGACCTGCTCGCCGGACGCTCCGAGCGGGAGACCCGGGCGATCGAGCACATCCTCCAGGTGTTCTCCTACCTGGTGACGCAGAAGGACGAGGCGGTGGCGCTGTCGCGTCCCGCGCTGCTGCGTGCCTGGCCGCGGCTGCGCGTCTGGGTGGACGGCGACCGCGACGGGCTCGCCGTGCTCGGCCAGCTGAGCGACGCCGCCCGCCAGTGGGCCCACAACGGCCGCAAGGACGGCGACCTGCTCCAGGGCAGCCGCCTCGACCAGGCGCTGACCTGGGCCGCCACCGGCCGCAGGCACATCACGCTGACCCCGCTCGAACGTGACTTCCTGGCCGCGGGCACCGGCCTGACCAGGCGGCGTGTGCGCCGCAGGCGGCTGACCACGGCGGCGCTGGCCGGCCTGCTGGTGGTGGCGCTGGCGGCGGGCGGCCTCGCCGTGCTGCGCGGCCGGCAGGTGACCGAGCAGAGCCGCCTGGCCGGCCTGCAACGCGACCAGGCGATCGGGCGGCAGGCCGCCGCCGAGGCCGACCGGCTGCGGACGACCGACCCGGCCACGGCGATGCTGCTCAGCGTGGCGGGCTGGCGGCTGGCCCCCGGCCCCGGCACCCGGCGGAGCCTGACGACCTCGCTGACGATGCCGGAGAGCGCGGTCTTCCGCGACCCAGGTGCCAAGGGCGTGTCCGCGTCGGCGTCGGCGGCCGGCGGGCGCGTCCGGGCCATCGCCGGCGAGGACGGCGTGCGGGTCTACGACGTGCCCTCCGGGCGACAGACCGCGTTCTGGCGGTGGCCGCGGGGCCTGGACGCGCTGCCGTCGGCGGCGGCGCTCAGCCCGAGCGGGCGCACGCTGGTGGTGATCAGCAGGGACAGGGCCTACGCCTGGGACGCCAGGACGGGCGCCAAGCTGCGCGAACACCGCGTCGGCGAGGGCAGCCCCGGCCTGCACGTCACCTTCGACGGCAACGAGAACCTGGCCGCGGTGATGCGCGAGAGCACCCTGGAGTTCCTGTGGGACACCAGGACCGGCGCGTCCTACACCCCGGAGCTGGAGGCGGGCGTCGCTCCGGCGATCGCGCCCTCCGGCGCCTACATCGCGGGCGTCGGCCCCAACCAGGGCGGGCTGAAGGTGATCCGCCTGCCCGGTCTCACCGTGGACACCCGCCTGCCGAAGGCGTGCGGGCCGGTGGTGGCGTTCACGCCGGACAGCAGGCGGCTGCTGTGCGCGAACGGCGACGTCGCCGCCTTCGACCTGGCCACCGCCAGGAAGGTGCCCGACTCCGACCGGCCGTTCTGGCAGGAGTCGGCCCTGGACGACACGCTGGCCGGACGGCTGCGGTTGAGCCCCGACGGTCGCCGGATGCTGGCCGTCGAGGGCCGTACCCTGCACCTGCTCGACGCGGACGACGGCGACGAGGTGGCCCTGTACCGGGCCGAGGGCGAGCCCGAGGACGTCTGGCTGGAGGCCGACGGCCACACCGTCCGCTACGTGCTCGACAGCTCGACCGTCACCGCCGACCTGACCTCCCACCTGCCCTACACCCGGCTGCCGCAGGGCTACGAGATGGACGCCTTCAGCCCGGACGGCCGCCTGGCCGCCGTCACCAAGGACGCCGGGCCGGTCCGCGTGTGGGACGGCGGCCGGCTCGGCGTCCAGATGGCCGGCAGCGCGGGCGTCACCGGACAGCTGTTCGACCCGGCGGGCGCCCGGCTGGCCGCCGAGGGCGATGACTCCTCGGCCGGCCTCTGGGACGTGGCCACCGGCCGCCGGTTGTGGCGCCACGCGGTGCCGCGCACGCAGTTCGTGCTGTCGAAGGCGTTCACCCCCGACGGCCGCCGGCTGGTGCTGTCGCTCAAGGAGCAGAGCGAGCGGGACGCCCGCAACGAGCTGGTCGTCCTCGACGCCGGCACCGGCCGGACGCTCGCCCGCCACCCCCTGACCACGACCACCGAGACCATCGTGCCCACCCGCGACGGCACGGCGGTGGTGACCGGCACCGGCAAGGTCTACGACCTGCGCACCGGCAAGGCCGTCGGCCCCGGCTTCAACCGGTCGGGCCTGGCGATCGCGCTCAGCCCCACCGCGCAGGTGCTCGCTCTCGGCTCGGCCACGGTCGAGCTGTGGGACGTCGCCAAGGGCCGCGAACTGCCGCCCGCGTTGCGCGTGGCCGCCCGGGCGCAGGTCGAGACGGTGCTGTTCAGCCACGACGGCTCGCTGCTCGCGCTGATCGGCAGGTCCATCGGGGAGACGTTCGACGACGTGTACACCGTCCAGGTCTGGGACGTCGGCTCGCGGGAGCGGATCGGCTCCTTCCCCATCGGCATCCTCGACCGGCTGGCCTTCAGCGCCGACGACCAGACCCTGTACGTCTCGGGCAACTCCTCCGGGACGATCATCCGGATCCCGGTCGGCGCCGAGTCCGTGTCCCGCCTGGTGTGCGAGCGCGCGGGCCGCACGATGGGCACGGAGGAGTGGCGGCGCTACCTGAAGGACGTGCCCTACCGGGACGTCTGCCCGGGCGCGCGGCGCGGACGGTCGTGACGCGCGCCGGTCGTCAGATCGCGGGCAGGCCCCGCTCGCCGTCCAGCACGCCGCCGCTCAGGTCGTCCGGGGCCGTGACGCGCGGCGGCACGCGCAACGTCAGCATGGCCACGTCGTCGTCGTTGTCGCCGGGCCGGACGCGCTCCAGCAGCATGTCGCCGAGCGCGTTCAGCGGCCGGTGGGTGTGGGAGGCGGCGTACCGGCTCAGGCGGGCCAGCCCCTCGTCCAGGGAATGCTTCGGGGACTCGATCAGCCCGTCGGTGTAGAGCACGAGGGTGGACTCGGGCGGCAGCTCCACGACGGCGTCGGCACGCTCCCCGCGGATGCCGGTGCCCAGCAGCAGGCCCTGGCCCTCCTCCAGGAAGCGGGTGCGGCCGTCGCGCTCGACCAGCAGCGGCGGCGGATGGCCCGCGTTGCTCCAGCACAGCAGCCAGCGGCCGTCGTCGGTGTGCTCCAGCCGGGCCAGGACGACGGTGGCCATGGTCGCCTGCGCCATCCGCACCACCGCGCGGTCGAGCCGGTCGAGGATGGCGCTGGGCAGGTCCTGCTCGGCGCCGGCGTAGGCGCGCAGCATGTTGCAGACCTGGGCCATCCCGGCGGCGGCCTCCAGGTCGTGGCCGACCACGTCGCCGATCACCAGGGCGGTGGCGCCGTCGGGCATGGTGAAGGCGTCGTACCAGTCGCCGCCGACCTGCGAGGCGCGGGGGCGGGCACGTAGAGGGCGCTCATCTCCAGGCCGGGCACCGACGGCAGGCGCGGCAGCAGGTGGCGCTGCATGGTCTCGGCGACCCGGCGCTGCCGCTCGTACAGGCGGGCGTTGTCCAGGGCGAGGCCGGCGCGGCGGGCGATGTCCTCCACCAGCAGCAGGTCGGCGGTGGTGAACGCGCCGGACCGCTCGGCGCGGCCGAGCGTCAGCGCCCCGACCACCTCGCGCACGCCGCGGATGGGCGCGATGCCCGCCGAGTGCATGCCGGTCCTGCGGAACAGCTCCTGCTGGAAGACCGCGATGCCGGAGTCGGGCGCGCCCTGGTAGGTCTGCGGCCCGGCCAGCGTCGCCGTCACCCCGCGCAACGCCCGCGACAGCGGCATCGACGACTCCTCGGGGACCGCGGGCATCGGCCCCTCCAGGTCCTCGTGGTGCACCAGGGCGCCGTCCTCGTGATGGACGACGGCGGCGCGGGTCACGCCGCCGTGCTCGGTGAGCAGGTCCACCACCACCCAGTCCGCGAGCAGCGGCACCACCAGGCGGACGAGCTGGCGCAGCGTCTCGTCCACGTCGAGGCTGGAGGTGAGCGTCGTGGTGGTCTCCGCCAGCAGGGCCAGCCGGTCGAGCTCGGACATCGACGTCTCGTGCACCGGCTCCGGCACCTGCGCGCCGGGCTCGTCTGCGTCGTGGAAGAGCACCAGGGCCCCGGTCCTGCCGTCGGCCAGCAGGCAGGGCGTGACCAGCCAGGCGGCCGGCAGCAGGGAGCCGTCGCCGCGCGCCAGCCATTCCCGTTCGCCCTGGGAGGTGCCGCCGGTGATGAGCGGGCGTCGCATCGCGCACCGGCTGCGCGGCAGCGTCTCGCCGCGCGGGCCGCGGTGGAGCAGGTCGTGGGCGTCGCCGCCGAGCAGTTCGGCGGCGGTACGGCGGAGCAGGACCTCGGTGCGTGGTGCGACCTCGACGATCCGGCCCCGGTCGTCCACGACGTACCCGCCGGCGTGGGTCAGGTCGGACAGCCCGCGGCCGCCCTGCGGCCGGTGCGGCCCGGCGTCGTGCTCCGGCACGTTCATGGTGTCGGCTCCTCTCGTGCCCACCTCCTACCCGTCGGCCCGTCCGTCACCAGGGACGCCCGCGGTCTTGACAGTATGGCCGACCTTATGCGGATCTATTCAGTACCCGAGAATCCGGGTGCGGTCGCTGACCCCGTCGGAGAGGAACGAGGCCAGGTCCCCGCCTTCCTCGCCGACGGCGGCGCGCTCGGCCGGGGAGAGGCCGCGCAGCGGCGTGACGAGCACGGTCTCGTCCTCGACGGTCCAGGTGGCCGAGACCCGGCCGTCCACCAGGACCGTCCGGGCGCCGGCGACCGACAGGCCACGGTGTTCGCCGTCGATGATCCGGCCGCGGTCGTCGTAGCCGAGGATCGCGTTGTCGAACGCCGGCAGGAACCGTACGGGGGCGGGCGTGCCGGGGTCGGGGCGTGGCGCGCCGGGCAGGTCCAGCAGCTCGCGGCCGCGCTCGTCCCGGAAGGCGACCAGCTCCTCGCGTACCGCCGCCACGGCCTTGGGCAGGCCCGCCAGACCGGACCAGGCACGCAGGTCGGCCGTGGCGGCGGGGCCGTACGCCGCCAGGTAACGCCGTACGAGGGCCTGCCCCACGGGGTCGGAGCCGTCGGCGGACGGCGGGTCCACCTCCCGCCCGAGCCAGGACGACAACGGCAGGTTGCGCACGCCCGCCCGCGTCCGCCACAACCCGCGCGGCGGGAGCTGCGCCATCGGGATCAGCGCGGCGACCAGCATCTCGCCCAGCGCCCGCGGCCCCGGCTCGGGCCAGCGACCGGCCACCGCCCGCGCCAGCTGCGACATCGAGCGCGGCTCGCCGTCGGCCAGCACCGCCCGTCCGGCCGCCGCGAGCTCGTCGAGGTCCACCCCGGCCAGCTCGCGGCGGTAGACGCCGAGCACCCGCTGGCGCAGCATCGCGTCGTGCCGGGCCCGCCAGGCCAGGACGTCGGCGGCGGTGACCAGGTGGACGGTGCGCCGCATCAGATGGGTCCGCACCACGTCCCGGCCGGTCAGCAGGTCCGACAGCGCGGCCGGGTCGAAGGCGCGCAGCCGTGACCAGAGCCCGGTGAAGGGCTCCTGCGGCTCCTGCGCCTGCAGGCCGCACAGGTGCGCGACGGCGTCGAGGACCGGCAGGTCGGCGCGGTCGAGCAGCAACTGACGGGCGAGCGTGGCGCGGTTGAGCGCCCTGCTGCTCAGAACGGTCATCTTCTCTTCCCGCGTTCAGGACGCGCCGTGCTCGACGGCCGTGCCCGCGCCGAGCGAGACGAAGAACGCGTTCTCGCCCTGGTCCCAGGGCAGGTGGGCGGGCACGTCGTAGGCCATCACGCGGAAGCCGCCGGGCGCGGCCACGCGCGCCGCGGCGGCCTCGCCCCGGAAGTTCAGATGAATCACGACATTGACAGACATGGAAGGCTCCTCGCCGGTTCGGCTCATGGTCGCCGGGAGCCGTCCGGCTCCCGGTTGCGGTGCCCATGCTGGCGGAGGAAGCGGTCAGGTTGTGGCCTCTTCTTACGGCACCATGGAAACATGCGGAAGACCTCGGCGCGCCTGCTGGCCCTGCTCTCGCTGCTCCAGATGCGCCGCGACTGGCCGGGGGCGCTGCTCGCCGAGCGGCTGGAGGTCAGCCCGCGCACCGTGCGCCGCGACGTCGACCGGCTGCGCGACCTCGGCTACCCCATCACGGCGGTCAAGGGCCCCGACGGCGGCTACCGGCTCGACGCGGGCAGCGAGCTGCCGCCGTTGCTGTTCGACGACGAGCAGGCCGTCGCCCTGGCCATCGCGCTCCAGATCGCCGCCACCGCCGGGGCGGGCATCGAGGAGGCCGCGGCGCGGGCGCTCGCCACCGTCCGGCAGGTCATGCCCGCACGGCTGCGCCACCGGATCGACACCCTCCAGGTGACCGCCGTCGAGCGGGCGGGCGCACGGCCCGAGCCGCAGGTCGCCGGCGGGGTGCTCGTCGCGCTCAGCGCCGCCGTCCATGCCCGTGAGGTGTTGCGCTTCGACTACCCCTCGGAGGCGGACGACGGCGGCGCGCTCCCGCCGCCGCCCCGGCGGGTGGAGCCCCACCACCTCGTCACCTGGGGCGGGCGCTGGTATCTCGTCGCGTGGGACCTCGACCGCGCGGACTGGCGCACCTTCCGCGCCGACCGCATCGCGCCGCGCACCCCCACCGGGCCCCGCTTCATCCCGCGCGAGCTGCCCGGCGGCGGGGTGGCCGCCTTCGTGACCGCGCGGTTCCGGGGCTCGGACGAGGCGGGCGGCCGGCCCTGCCGCGGCGAGGTGATCCTCGCGCTGCCCGCGGCGGTCGTGTCCCGTTACGTCCGGGACGGGCTCGTCGAGGAGGCGGGGCCGGACCGCTGCCGGCTCGTCATGGGGTCGTGGTCATGGCTGGGACTGGCGGCCGCGCTCGGCAGGTTCGACGCCGACATCGAGGTCGTCGGCCCTGCCGAGCTCAAGGACGCCTTCGCCCAGCTGGCCCGCCGCTACAGCGCCGCCGCCTCCTGACCCGGCTCACTTCTTCGGGAGGCGGCCGACGTCGGAAACCGGGCCGAGATGGGCGAGCTTGTCCGGGTTGACCACCGAGTGGATCGCCTGGATCACGCCGTCGGCGACGTCCAGCTCGACCACGGCCGCCACGCGTCCCTCGGCGTCGTACATGATCGCGCCGGGGCGGCCGTTGACCCAGGCCGTCCGTACCGTGACGCCGAGTGCGCGGACCCGGCGCAGCCCCGCGACCAGCATCTTGACGACGCGGGGCGCCCCGGCCGCCGGTCCGGCCATCGCCTGCGCCTTGCCGCCGCCGTCCCCGTGCAGGACCACGTCGGGTGCGAGCATGCCGAGCAGCGCGTCCAGGTCGCCGCCGCCGGCCGCGTCGAAGAACCTGCGGGCCAGCTCCTCGCCCTCGGCCCGCCGCGCCTGGGTCGGCACGCCGTCGCGGGACTGCCGGCCGGCGGCGACGCGCTGCCTGGCGCGGGTGAGGATCTGCCGGCAGTTCACCTCGGTCTTGCCGGTGATCCGCGCGACGTCCTGGTAGCCGTACCCGAACACCTCGCGCAGCATGAGCACCGCCCGTTCCACCGGCGACAGCGACTCCAGCAGCACGAGGAACGCCATCGACAACGAGTCGGCCAGCTCGGCGTGCTCGGCCGGCCCCGGCTCGCCGGAGTGCGCCACGACCGGCTCGGGCAACCATTCGCCCACGTACGTCTCCCGTCGCACCCGCGCCGAGCGCAGGTGGTCGATGCCCAGCCGCGTCACCGCGGTCGTCAGGTACGCCTTCGGATCGGTGATCACGGTGCCCGCGTTGCGCGCCCGGGTCAGGCCGAGGAACGCGTCCTGCACGATGTCCTCGGCGTCGCCCACGGAACCGGTCATCCCGTAGGCGATGGAGAACAGCAGCGGCCGGTAACCGGGCACCTCCGCCAGGGGCAGGGGGTCGGTCCCGTCGGCTCCCGTACCGCGGCTCATCTGCTCGGCCTTCCCGTCTGCTTGCGTACGACGCCCAGCAGGGTAGTCATGCGGCTGGACGTCCTCGTGACCAGGTGGGCGGGCCTGGGGGCGCACGGAGGTCACCACGCGATCGGGCCGAGGCGGTCGACGAAGACGCCGGTCGGGCCGTCGGGGCCCAGGGTCGCGAGCTCGACGATCGAGTCGGTGCCCTCGGTGACCGTCAGCAGGCCGGTGTGGTGGTTCATGTCGGTCGCGGCGAACTTGCGGTTGGCGGTCTCGCCGGGGGTGGCGACGTTGAACTTGATGTGCGGCAGCGCCTGGGCGTACCGGACGGTGATCATGTTCAGGGCCGCCTTGGAGGAGCTGTAGGCGAGCTCGTGCATCTTCGAGATGGGCTGGTCCGGATCGGTGACGACGGCGAAGGAGCCGCCGCCGCTGGACACCATCACCACCCGCGGGTGCTCGGCGGCCTGAAGGAGGGGCAGGAAGGCATGGGTGACCCTGACCGGGCCGTAGACGTTGGTGTCGTAGACGGCGTGGATCTCGCCGGCGGTGGCGTCCGCGGGCGGGACGACGTTCCCCGGCGCGCCGGCGTTGTTGATCAGCACGTCCAGGTGGTCGGTGTGCTCGCGGACGAGCCGCACGGCCTCGCTCACCGACGCGTCGGAGGTCACGTCCAGGGGGATCATGGTCACGTCGATGCCGTCCTCGGCCAGCCGGGCGGCGGCGGCCTGTCCGCGGCCCTCGTCGCGGGAGCCGAGGAAGATCGTCCAGCCGAGTGCGCCGAGGCGGCGGGCGGCTTCGAGGCCGAGGCCCTTGTTGGCTCCGGTGATCAGCGCTGAGGTGCGTTCCGTGTTCGTCATGCGCTCTAAGACGGAACCCCCTCCATGGCTGTGACAGCTTGTGAGCGACGTCACAGCAGGCTGGCCCGAAGCTCGGGATATGCCTGGTGGACGGCATCGTGATCGAGGGGCGGTTCGAGGTCGCCGTGGGCGGCTCAGCTCGGCGTCAACCGCCAGGCGTTCGGCGGGGCGTGTCCAGCTCGGCCGACGCCTCCCGGACGCCCCCGCCCCAGCCGCTCCACGCCGTCGGACCCCGTTTCAGCCGCTCCACGCGTCGGTTCCCGTGGCGGCCGCTGCACAACGTCGGCCCCCGGGGGCGAGGGGTCGGTGTCGACGAGGTTGAGGCGCTCGGCGATCCGACCGAGCCGGGACTTGATCGTCGGGCGGGCTCGCCCCGAAGCTCAGCCCCGTCTCCTTGATCGTCCCGGGCGACGGCACGGAAACGCGGCCATGACCCACACGCGGTGACCGTGCGTTGTCTGCGCCGGCGGCGGTCGTTCGTTCGTGTCGTGCCGGTGGGGCCGGCCGCCGAACTGCTCGCCGTCAAGGCACTGCACGGCGCCGTACACCGTGACCCGCTGCCCGTCCGTGCGCACCGGGTGGTGCCGGGCCTGATCAGGGCGGTGCGCGCGTCGTACGAGCAGGTCATCGTCCTGCGGGTGAGCGCGGGAACGTGGAGCAGGTGCTCGGCCCGGCACGGCGGGGGACACGAACGAACTGTCGGTGCTGCACGGCATTCTGGCGAGCGGCAGAGACGCGAAGAGGACGGTCGTCCACCCCGTTGCGACTGTGCCCGGGGGCGTCGTCGCCGACACGCCGGAGGCGCTGCACGCCCGTCTGGTGGGCCGGATGCGGCGCCGCGGGGTCAGCGCCCTGCCCGTCCGATCATGCGGGCAGCGCGCTGACCTGCGGTGACGAGGTTCTGCCGCTCGCGTGTGTCGGTGCAGGGGGACTCCGTCCCGATGTCCCATGCGCATGGTCAATTTCTGGATTTGAATTTCCAGAAATTAGAAAATGCTAGGGTGTCGCCGTGACTGCGGAGGTCGGCGTGGTGACGCCTTGCAAGCATTGTGGAGCTCCCGTCGAGCAGCGGCCGGGGCGAGGGCGGCCGAAGTCGTACTGTCCGGAGAAGGGGTGCCAGGCGGCGGCCAAGCGGGAACGCGAGCTGCGCCGGGCCACCCCCGGGCTGGAAGGCGCGCTGGCCAGAGCCGAGCAGTTGTACGACCGGATGGAGACCGGGCTCCTGGCGGCCATCGAGCCGCTGGCCAAGGCCCTGTCCGACGAGCTGAGCCCGGCCGGGGTCGAGGCCAAGCTGAGCGCCGTCCAGGCCGAGGCGCACACGCGTGTGGCGATCGCCCGCACCGAACGTGAGCAGGCCTTCGAGCAGGTACGCCTGGCCCGTGAGGCCACCGAGCACGCGCGCCGGCAGACCGCCGAGATGCGAGCCCGGCTGGAGGAGGCCGAGAACGAGCGCGAGACCGCGCTGCAGGACGCCGAACGCGCCCGCGAGCAGGCCCTGGCCGCGTTGCGCGAGGCGTCCAGCACCGAACGGCAGGCGTTGCAGACCGCCGAGAAGGCGGTCCGGCGGGCCGAGCAGGCCGAACGGCGGGTGAAGGAGGCCTCGCGCCAGGCGGAGCTGACCGAGCAGACCCGGGATCAGGTCGTCCAGGAGCTGGCCGAGCAGGCGGAGGCGGCCGAGGAGCGGGCCGAGGAGGCGCGGGCGCAGGCCGTACAGGCCGGGCTGGAGGCGGACCGGGCGCGGGAGGAGAGAGCGCGCCCGGGACGAGGCGGCGGCGGCCGGGCGGGCGCGCGAGCTGGCCGAGCGGGCGCTGATCGCGGCCACGGCCAGGGAGGAGGCGGCCGCGCAGGAGCGGGAACGAGCCGTTGAGCGGGCCGAACGCGCCGAACGCGCGGCCGCCGAGGCCGAACGGGACCGGGCCGTCGCGCAACGGGAGGCCGCCCAGGCCGCGACCGAGGCGGGCGACCTGGCCCGGAAGCTGGCGGCGGCCGAGGAGGACGCTGCCGCGGCGCTGGCCAAGGAGCGCAGACAACACGCCCGTGAGAAGGTACGGGCCGCGGCGGCGGTCAAGGAACGTGACGAGCTGCTGGGGGAGTTGCGGCTGGAGCGCATGCGGCTGGCCGACGTACGGGCCGAACTGGACGCGGCCCGAGCCGAGGCCGCCCTGCTACGGGAACGAGCGGTCGCCGCCGAACTCGCACAACGAGCCCTCGAACCCGAACCGAGTGCGACGCCGGCCGACTAATGGGACCTACCGGGTCGGCCTCGCTGGCAGACTCGGTGCCTGGTAGCCGCTGGTGAGTGAGCACTCTCGTCGACCGGACTTCGAGTCCTGGGGTCAGATCGTGCCCTCACCGGTGGTCAGGAGTCTTTGATCGCTGATGGGATGTCGTGCCCGCCGATCGTCTGGCGTGAGCACTGGTCCATTAGTCCGCCGACCGGCTCCTGCGGGCTTCCGTGTCCTGTTGTCGATAGTGGAGGTCGTGGTGTTGTTCGTTGGAGATGACTGGGCCGAGGACCACCACGACGTCGAGGTCCAGGACGAGACCGGCAAGGTGCTGAAGCGGTTGCGGCTGCCCGAGGGCATGGCTGGGATCACCCGGTTCCACGACCTCGTCGGCCGGTTCGTCGCCGAGGACGCCGACCCGTCCCAGGTGCTGGTGTGTATCGAGGTCGACCGGGGCCCGTGGGTGCGAGCGCTGGTCGCAGCCGGATACCGGGTGTTCGGGGTCGATCCCAAGCAGGCTGCTCGGCATCGCGAGATCCTTGGCTCCTCGGGCGCCAAGAGCGACAAGGGTGACGCCCACGCGCTCGCGGACATGATCCGCACCCGACGGCATCAGCTCCGCCAGGTGGCCGGGGACTCCGAGATCGCCGAGGCGGTCAAGGTCGTCACCCGTGCTCATCAGGCGCTGCTGTGGGAACGGACCCGCCACATGCTGCGCCTGCGGGTGGCGCTGCGGGATTACTTCCCTGCCGCGCTGGAGGCCTACAGGCCCCTCGGCCTCACCTCGGACGCGGTCTTGAAACTGCTGGCCAAGGCCCCTTCCCCCGAGGCTGCGGTGAAGCTGACGCTCAGTCAGATCTCGGGAACGCTGAAGGGCCGCCGCGACATCCCCGCCAAGGCACAGGCGATCCAGGACGTCCTACGCAGCGAGCACCTGGGCCAGGCGCCGCTCGTCACGACCGCCTACGCCTCTACCGTGAAGTCGCTGGTCGCGATCATCGCTGTCCTCAACCAGGAGATCAAGACCCTCGAAGGGCAGGTCGAGGCCCATTTTGGCCGGCACCCGGACGCTGAGGTCATCCTCAGCCAGCCCGGCATCGGCGTCGTTCTCGGCGCCCGGGTGCTCGCCGAGTTCGGAGATGCCAAGGACCGCTACGCCTCCGCCAAGGCACGCAAGAACTATGCCGGAACCTCACCCATCACCCGGCAATCGGGCAAGACACGAGTGGTCCAGGCACGGTTCGTCCACAACGACCGGCTCGTGGACGCCCTCCACCTCCAGGCGTCCTGCGCCCTCTTGCACGACTCTGCCGTCCGCGCCTACTACGACCAGATCAAAGCCCGCGAGATCAGCCACAATGCCGCCCTCCGCCAGGTCGCCAACCGCTTGGTGGGCATCCTCCACGGCTGCCTCAAAACCCACAGCCCCTACGACCAGGCAACCGCCTGGTCGCACCGATCAAACGACCTCGCTGCTTGACAACAAACGTCCAGGGATGTCTGACCCGTGCACTTCACCGGGAGCGGAGCTCAGGCCGTGGTCACCAGAAGCGCACCTCGGGCCAGTCCGGGGACGGCCTGTCCAGTGCGGGGGCGGGCTTGTTCCTGAGGTGCAGGTCCAAGAAGGCGGTGACGTACCTGCGGGTGATCGCGATGGCGCGTTCGCCGTCGATCGGGGTCTTGGGCAGGCCGAGCTGCGGCTGGAGCACCGCGTAGTCGATGAAGCTCATGTGCTCGGCCCCCGTCACGGTCAGCCACCGCTTCCAGTCGCCGGTCACGTGCGGCCAGAACGTGTCCCACGAGCCGTCGGGGCCGCCGAATTCCGGCTGGTGACGGGGGTTGCCGATCATCATGAAGGGCTTGTCCAGCGGCTGGGCGGGGGCCTTCGGGTGGTAGGTGCCGTCGAGGTTGACCGCCGCCTTGATCCGCCGGGAGGCGGGCAGCAGCTGCGCGGCGCTCTGGCCGCCGACCGAGTGCCCGACCATCGCGATGCGGCTCTCGTCGATCAGCGCGTTCCAGCGCCTGCTCCTGCCCAGCTCGTCGAGGACGAACTCGGTGTCGGCGGCCCTGACCCGGGCCACCTTCGCGCCCGTCTCGGGGGTCTGACCGGCCTTGCCGGCCTCGAAGGTGACGGTCCGGCCGTCGGGGAAGGTCGTGGCGACCGACTCGTAGGTGTGCTCGATCGCCGCCACCAGGTAGCCGCGGGTGGCGAACTCCTCGGCCAGCGAGGTCATCGTCGCGCGGGGCAGCGTCATGCCCGGTGACAGGACCACCAGGGGCCATCCGCCCTTCCGTCCGACGGCGGGGGCCTCGGCGCGGGCGTGCGTCCTGGTCCTGGCGAGCGTGTCGGAGGGGATGTCCCTGAGCTGCGGCACGCCCTTGAGGACCAGTTCCGACTCCTTCGGCGTGAGGTACGGCGCGGGCCTGCTCGTTCCCCTGCGGGCCGGGTACCAGATGGAGACCATCAGCTCGCGTACGTCGCGGCCGGCCACCCAGGGGTCGGGGCGGCTGCGGTCGACCAGGTGCAGGTCCACCTTGCCGATCGGGTACGGGCCGGTCGGCGCGGGCAGCGCGGTCACGGGCGCGGCGGCCGCGGCTTGGGCGGGGTACGGAGTGGTCAGGGAGACGGCGAGCGTGAGGGCACTCGCGACCAGGATCTTGTTCACGCGCTCCACCGTGCCGTGGCCCCACGCGGAAGCGTCCCCGGCGAAAGTCACAGGCCATCCGCGACTTTCGTAGGGGATGGGTGTCCCGCCGGGCCTTGTAGCCTCTGGCCATGACCGACCGGACCTCGAGGATCGCCGAACGGATCACGCCGTGGGCGCTCGGCACGACGGTTCTCCTGCTGTCCATGGCATCGGTGACCGGTTCGGTGGGCGTGCGGTCGGCACTGCCCCCGCCGGTGCTCGTGGCGGTCGCGGCGTGCTGCGGGGTGGCCGCGTCACTCGGGCGGCGGTGGTTGTGGCCGCTCGTCGTGGTGGGCGCCGTGGCCCACGTCTGGCTGGTGATGTGGCCCGCCGCGGTGGTGGCCTCCTACTACGCGGGCACGCGGCTGCGCCGTCGCGAGCTGTGGCTCTACGTCGGCGGCGCGGTCGGGCTGTTCGCGCTCGCGGGGCTGGTGTCGTCCTGTAACGAGGGGTATCGCGCGCTGGTCGCGGGCACCGCCGTCAACGTGCTGCTGATGGGCGGCGCGATGCTCGGGCTGCCGCTGGTCGCCGGCCTGTGGGTGCGGGCCCGGCGGCAGGTGCTCGACGCGATGCGCGAGCAGGCCGAGCAGTTGCTGCGCGAGCAGGTTCTCCGCGCCGACCAGGCACGCGACCAGGAGCGGGCGCACATCGCGCGGGAGATGCACGACGTGGTCGCCCACCGGGTGTCCTTGATGGTCCTGCACGCCGGCGCGCTGGAGGTCAACGCCCCCGACGCCCGTACGGCCGAGGCCGCCGCGCTGATCGGCGGCGTGGGCAGGGAGGCGCTGACGAACCTGCGGGAGGTGCTGGGCGTGCTGCGCTCGCCCGATCCGGTACGCGGCCCGCAGCCCACGCTGGCCGACCTCGACCGCCTGCTCGACCAGTCCCGTGCCCTGGGCATCGTGGTCAACCGGCACGACGAGGGGCGCCCCCGCCCGCTGCCGCCCACCGCGGAGCGCACCGCCTACCGGGTGGTCCAGGAGGCGCTGACCAACGTGCACAAACACGCGGGCGACGCCGAGACCGACGTCTTCGTCCGGTACCGGCCCGCCGAGCTGGAGGTGCTGGTCCGGAACCGGTGCTCCGCGGTGGCGGACGGCGACCTGCCCGGCTCGGGCTGGGGGCTGGTCGGGCTGCGCGAACGCGTCGAGCTGGCCGGCGGCAGGCTGGCGGCGGGCCCCCGGGACGAGGGCGGCTTCCAGGTGCTGGCCGGGATCCCCGCCGCATGATCCGCGTCCTGGTCGTCGATGACGAGGCGCTGGTCAGGTCGGGGTTGCGGATGATCCTGGAGGCGGCGGGCGAGATCGTGGTGGTCGGCGAGGCGGCCGACGGCGACGGGGCCGTGGCCGCGGTGGCCCGGCTGCGGCCCGAGGTGGTCCTGATGGACGTGCGCATGCCCGGCACCGACGGCCTGACCGCCGCCGCCCGCGTCCTGGCCGCCCCCGACGCGCCCAAGTTGATCATGCTCACCACGTTCGACCTGGACGAGTACGTGCACGAGGCGCTCCGGCTCGGCGCGGTGGGTTTCCTGCTCAAGGACACCCCACCGCGTGACCTGGCCGCCGCCGTCCGGACGGTCGCGGCGGGCCAGGCCATGTTGTCCCCCACCGTCACCAAACGGCTGATCGGCTCGTTCGTCGACAAGGCGCCCTCCCGTGCCGAGTCGGCGCGCAGGCGGCTCGCGGCGCTGACGGCCAGGGAGGAGGACGTGATCAGAGCCGTGGCCCGCGGCCTGTCGAACGCCGAGATCGGGCGGGAGCTCAGGCTGACGGAGGCCACGGTGAAGGCGCACGTCAGCCGGGTGCTTGCCAAGCTGGGCCTGGCCAACCGGGTGCAGGCGGCCATCGTCGTGCACGACGCCGACCTGGGCTGACGACCGGCGGCGGCCCGCGCGCGGGCCGCGCGCGGCCCGGGAAGTCAGCGGAGGGGGCGGAAGAAGGTCCTGACGTCCTCGACGAGCAGGTCGGGGGCCTCCATGGCGGCGAAGTGGCCGCCGCGGTCGAACTGCGACCAGTGCACGACGTGGTGCTCGCGCTCGGCGATCCGGCGCACCCCGGCGTCCCCGGGGAAGACGGCGACGCCGTGCGGCACCCCGGAGTACTCGGCCACCGCGCCCCAGCCCTTCTGGCCCTCCTTGTAGAGGCGGGCGGAGGAGGCGGCGGTCCCGGTGAACCAGTAGACGCTCACGTCGGTGAGCAACTGGTCGAGGTCCACCGCGTCCTCGGGCAGCTCGCGGGCGGGGTCGGTCCATTCCTTGAACTTCTCCACGATCCACGCCAGTTGCGCGGCGGGGGAGTCGTGCAGCCCGAACGCGAGGGTCTGCGGCCGGGTCGCCTGGATGATCGCGTAACCGGCCCGGTCCTGGTCCTGGTACTGGCCGAGGCGGGCGAGCTCGGCCGGGGTGAGCCCCCGGAGCTCGGCCGGGTCGCCGCTGGGGAACCCGAGCGCGCCGTTGACGTGCACGCCGACGACGTTCCGGGGCGCGGCGCGGCCGAGCATCGGCGAGATCACCGAGCCGCTGTCGCCGCCCTGCGCGCCGTACCGGTGGTAGCCGAGGCGGTCCATCAGCTCGGCCCAGGCCCGCGCGACCCGCTCCAGGTCCCAGCCGGGCTCGGTGGTGGGGCCGGAGAAGCCGAAGCCGGGGATCGAGGGGGCGACGACGTGGAAGGCGTCGGCCGGGTCGCCGCCGTGCGCCGCCGGGTCGGTGAGCGGGCCGATGACGTTCATGAACTCGGCGACCGAGCCCGGCCAGCCGTGCGTGACGATCAGCGGCAGCGCGCCGGGCTCGGGGGAGCGGACGTGCAGGAAGTGCACGTTCTGCCCGTCGATGGGGGTGGTGAACTGCTCGAAGGCGTTCAGCCGCCGTTCGGCGGCCCGCCAGTCGAACGAGGTGCGCCAGTACTCGGCCAGCTTCTTCGCATAGCCCACCGGGACGCCGTAGGACCAGCCGACACCGGGCAGTTCGTCCGGCCAGCGGGTCGCCGCCAGCCGGGCGCGCAGGTCGTCCAGCTGGGTCTGCGGGATGTCGATGCGGAACGGGTGGATGCGCGGGTCGTCGTTCATGGTCATGACTGTAGGCAGGGGTTAGGTCAGTTCCGGTCCTAGGATGGACGGCGTGCTGGAGACGTCCGCGCGGTTGTTGCGCCTGTTGTCGTTGTTGCAGACCCCCAGGGAGTGGTCGGGCGGCGAGCTGGCCGAACGGCTCGGCGTCTCGCCCCGCACGGTCCGCCGCGACGTCGACCGGCTGCGCGAGCTCGGCTACGTCGTGGACGCCACCCCTGGCACGGCCGGATACCGGCTCGGCGCCGGGGCCGGGCTGCCGCCGCTGCTGCTCGACGACGAGGAGGCGGTCGCGGTCGCCATCGGGCTCGGCACGGCGGCGGTCTCCGGCGTGACCGGCATCCAGGAGACCTCGGTCCGGGCGCTGGCCAAGCTCGAACAGGTGCTGCCGGCCCGGCTCCGGCACCGCGTCGGCGACCTGCGTTCGGTGACGGTCCCGCTGGCGGGGGCGGCGGAGGCGGTGGACCCGGCCGCGCTCACGGCGATCGCCGCGGCGGTCCGCCGGCGGGAGAGCCTGCGGTTCGACTACCGCTCCCACGACGGCGTCGGGGATCGCCGTACCGCGGAGCCGTACCGGCTGGTCAACTCGGGTCGCCGCTGGTACCTGCTGGCCTGGGACACCGGCCGGGCGGACTGGCGCACGTTCCGCGTCGACCGGCTGCGGCTGCACACCCCCAACGGCCCGCGATTCACGCCCCGGGAGCCGCCCGCGGCCGACCTCGTGCGTTACGTCTCCGAGCGGATCTCGGTCGATCCCTACCGCTACCAGGGGCGGTTCACGCTGCAGGCTCCGGCCGACGTCGTCGCCGCCCGGATGCCGCCGACCATGGCGGTGGTCGAGCCGGCCGGCGACGGCTCCTGCGTCCTGTCCGCCGGGTCGAACTCGCTGGACGAGCTGGCGATGTGGGTCGCGCAGCTCGGCGTGCCGTTCGAGGTGCACGAGCCGCCCGAGCTCGTCCGGCACGTCCGCGCCGCCGCCCGCCTCCTCGGCGCCGCCCCCGACGCCGATCCGGCGTGAGACACCGGCACCGGGTCGGCTACGGCCGCCTGTCGGGCTGAGCGAGCCAGGCCAGGCACCGGCGCGTCAGTTCCGGGTTGCGGGCGGCGTCCAGGTGGCCCGTTCCGGGGTGCACGGTCACCCTGATCCGGCCGGCGTGCCGCGGGTAGACGTGCTCGATCGTCTCGCGGAAGCGCAGCGCGCCCTGGGGCGGCACATGGCTGTCGTCGGCGCCGCACTCGAAGGCGATGGCCGGTCCGTGGGCGTAGGCGCCGATGTTGGTGAGCGGGTTCAGCCGGTCGAACCACCACTGGGCATGGCGGCCCGCGTGCCCCTGCGGCAGGAGGCGGGCCGGATCGTCCAGCGCGCACATGCCCGGACGGGTCCAGTCGGCGGTGGCCGCCACGGCCGCCACTCTGCGTACCCGGTGGTCCATGCCGGCCAGCGCCACCGCGCAGTCGCCGCCCATCGACACCCCGCCCGCGACCGCGCCGGGCCCCGCGCCGAGCTCCGCGGCCGCCCAGTCCAGGACCCGGGCGCACTCCACCGTCGTACGCCCCAGCAGCGGCCACATCTCCTGCCGGAAGTCGCCCAGGACGCGCTCGGTCAGCTGCGGCGGGCTCTCGCCGCCGCGCCGGCCGTGCCGCCACGGGTCGAGGCTGACGGCGATCATGCCCTGTCCGGCCAGCTCGCGCATGGCGGGCAGGCAGGCTTGCGTGCTGCCGCCCAGGTGCGGGAGCCACAACGCCACGGTGGCGCCGCCGGAGCCGGTGGCCGGCTCGATCCATGCCACGGGAACGTCGTCCACCCACGCGTGACGCACGTCCTCGCTCTCCTGCTCACCGGTCATCCCGATCTCCTCGGCTCGACAGTGCCAGATTCCCTTTTCCACGCGACGTAGTCGGGGCCGGGGTGGCGCGGCCGGCGTCGCCGTGCCACACTCACTGTTATAGAACTCTCGATAGAGTTATAGAACGAGGTGAGCAGGATGCGAGAAGCGACGCCACTGCGCGAGCCCGTCCCGGCGGCCGGGCTGATGGGCGAGCCGGGAGCCCGCGGCCGGTTCGGCGAGTACGGCGGCCGGTACGCGCCGGAGTCCCTGGTGGAGGCGTGCCGCGAGGTGGACGAGGCGTTCCGGCAGGCGTGGGCCGACCCGGGCTTCCGCGGCGAGCTGGCCGAACTGCTCGCCCTGCACGCCGGACGGCCGACCCCCTGACCCCGGCCCGCCGCCTGTCGCGGGAGCTGGGCGTGCACCTCCTCCTCAAGCGCGAGGACCTCACCCACACCGGCTCCCACAAGATCAACAACGTGCTGGGCCAGGCGCTGCTCGCCAGGCGGATGGGACGGCGCAGGCTGATCGCCGAGACGGGAGCGGGCCAGCACGGCGTGGCCACCGCGACCGCCGCCGCGCTGCTCGGGCTGGAGGCCACCGTCTTCATGGGCGAGCGCGACATCGAACGGCAGGGCCTGAACGTCTTCCGCATGCGCATGCTGGGCGCCGAGGTGGTCCCGGTCACCACGGGCAGCCGCACGCTCAAGGACGCCACCAGCGAGGCCATGCGGCACTGGGTCGGCGTCACCGGCGACACCCACTACTGCGTCGGCTCGGTCATCGGGCCGGACCCCTACCCGTGGATGGTCAGGGAGTTCCAGCGGGTCATCGGCGACGAGGCCCGCGCCCAGTTCGCGGCCGGCCAGCCGACCGGCGTGCCGGACCACGTCGTCGCGTGCGTCGGCGGCGGCTCCAACGCGGCCGGCACGTTCGCCGGCTTCGCCGACACCACGGCGCGCTTCGTCGGCGTCGAGGCCGAGGGCGGCGCCGGGGCGGCCCGCGGCCGGCTCGGCGTCCTGCACGGCTGCCGCTCGTTGTTCCTCCAGGACGACGACGGCCAGATCGTCGAGGCCCACTCCGTCGCCGCCGGGCTCGACTACCCGGGCGTCGGCCCCGAGCACGCCCACCTGCGCGAACTGGGCCGGGCCCGGTACGTCACGGTGACCGACGAGGAGGCCGTGGCCGCGGCGCTGCGGCTGGCGCGCACCGAGGGCATCGTCCCGGCGCTCGAATCGGCGCACGCCCTGGCCTGGGTGATCCGCGCGGCCGGCGGCGAGCTGCCCGCCGGATCGACCGTCCTGATGACGCTGTCGGGCCGGGGCGACAAGGACGTCTCCACCCTGAAGGAGCTGCTGTGACCGACATCCTGACCCCCGGCGCGGTCGAGCGCCACCTGCGCGCCCGCCGGGACACCGGCCGCGCCCTGCTCATGCCGTACATCACCGGCGGCGTCACGCCCGGCTGGACGCGCTACCTACGGGCGTTCGCCGCGGCCGGCGCGGACGCCGTCGAGGTCGGCCTGCCCTTCTCCGACCCCACGCTGGACGGCGTCACCGTCCAGCAGGCCAGCCAGGCGGCGCTGGCCCGGGGGCGAGCACCCGCCGGATCCTGGCAGACCTCGCCGAGGCCGGGGACGTGGGCGTGCCGCTGGTCGCCAGCACCTACTACAACCTCGTGCTGCACGACGGTCCCGAGGCGTTCTGCGCGGCGCTCCGGCGGGCCGGCGTCGACGGCCTGATCGTGCCCGACCTGCCGGTGCACGAGGCGGACGAGCTGGCGGACGTGGCCGCCGCCGCCGGGATCGACCTGGTCCTGCTGGCCTCACCGGCGACGCCGGAGCCGAGGCTGGCCGAGATCGCGCGCCGCAGCCGCGGATTCGTCTACGCGGTGTCGCTGATGGGCACCACCGGCGAGCGGACCACCCTGGCCGCCTCGGCGGCGGAGCTCACCGCGCGGCTCAGGCGCAGCACCGACCGGCCGATCTTGCTAGGATTTGGCATTTCCACGCCTGACCAGGCGCGGGAGGCCGGCCGGCACGCCGACGGAGTGGTGGTCGGCGCCGCGGTCATGCGGCGGGTGCTCGACGGAGCCGGGCCGGACGACCTGCGGGCCTTCGCCGCGACCCTGCGGAAGGCCCTCGACCAGGAGTGACGCACCACGATGACCCCCGACGCCGGGCACGAGGCGAGATACCGCGCCATCGCCGCCGACCTCGCCGCGAAGATCCGGTCGGGCCACTACGCCCCCGGCGAGGCGCTTCCTCCGCAACGGGAGCTGAGCGCCTCCTACGGGGTCACCCTCATGACGCTGCGCCAGGCGTTGCGTGAGCTCAGTGACGAGCACCTGATCGTGCAGCGGCCCGGCAAGGGCACGTACGTGGCCCCGCCCCACCTGGCCTACCAGCTCGGCTCGCTCCGCAGCCTGGCCGACGACCTGCGGGAACAGGGCCATGACGTGCGGACCGTGGTGGCCGGGCGGGCGATGCGCCGGGCGCCCGACCGCATCGCCGCGGAGCTGCGGCTGCGTCCCGGCGACACGGCCCTGCGGCTGGAGCGGGTGCGGGAGTTCGCCGGGCGGCCCGCCGTCCATCAGGTGTCCTGGGTGCGCAGGCCGGTGGCCGACCAGATCCGCGACCGCGACTTCACCGCCGTCTCCCTCTACGCGGCGCTCGCCGACGCGGGGGTGGCGGTCGCCCGCGCCTCGGAGGTGGTCGGGCCCGGCCTGCTCGACGCCGCCGCCGCGCGCCGCCTGCACGAGCCCGAGGGCAGCGCCGTGCTGGTCAGCACCCGGATCACGTACACGCCCGACGGCGTCCCCGTCGTGTCCGACCATGCCACCATCCTGGGCACCATGATGGAGATCCGCACCGAACGGGCGGCCACCGGCCTCTCGCTCGCCTGGCGGGCCACCAGCTAGCGCCTCACTGCAGGGCGGCGACGGCCTTGTCGACGTCGTCGTGGAAGGACAGCAGGCGGGTCAGCCCCATGATCTTGAACGCGTGCTCGATGTCCGGGCTGAGCCCGGCCAGCGCCAGGCCGGCGCCCGCGTCCTGGGCCCGCTGATGGGCGCTGACCAGCACGGAGATGCCGGTGGAGTCGCAGAACCGCAGCCCCGACATCTCGATCACCAGGCCGTCGCCCGGCGCGAGGCCGAGCTCGTCCAGGGCCTCGTGCAGGCGGGGGGAGGTGTGGTGGTCGAGGTCGCCGGCCACCGCGAGAATGCGGATGCGCGCCGAATGGGGCCGGGAGGCGATGGTCAGACCGTGGTCGTGCTGCACTGGGGCTCCTCAGAAGAGACGCCCGTCGAGCGGGCGGGGACGGACAGGGCGAGCACCGCGGTGTCGTCCGACACGCCGTCGCCGAGGGTCGTGATCAGTTTGTGCACCGCGGCCAGCAGGCCGTCGGCGCTGGTGGGGGCGGCGGCGGCCAGGTAGGCGGCCAGGCCCTCCTCGTCGAGCCTGGCCCCGGTGCCGGTGCGCGCCTCGGTCAGGCCGTCGGTGTAGAGCAGGAGGGCGTCGCCGGGCCCCAGACGGGTGCTCACCTGGGCGAAGTACGGGTCGCGCAGGATGCCGATGAGCTGGCCGCCCTCGGGATGGACGGCCTCGACGGCGCCCCCTGCGCGCACCACCAGCGAGGGCGGATGCCCACCGCCCGCCAGGGTGAGCTCGAAGCCGCCGTCCACGGGGTCGAGCACCCCGAAGACCGCCGTGCAGTACGGCGGCGGCATGACCTGACCGGCGTGCTCCTGCTGCAGGACCGCGTCCAGGTTGGCCAGCACCGCGCACGGGTCGGGGTCGTAGACGGCGGCGGCGCGCAGGGTGTAGCGGACGAGCGAGGTCAGCACGGCCGCGTCGGCGCCCTTGCCGCAGACGTCCCCGAGGAAGAACGCCCAGCGGTTGCCGTCGAGCGGGAACAGGTCGTAGAAGTCGCCGCCCACCTCGTCCACCGAGACGGGGTGGTAGGCGGCGGCCGCGCGCAGGCCCGGCACCTCCGGCAGGGTGTGCGGGACGAGCGTCTGCTGCAGGGTGCGCGCCAGGCGCTCGGCGTCGGCGCGCAGCCCCCGCTCGGTGGCCAGGGTGCGCGAGGCGGCCTGGCGCAGCTCCAGCTCGTCCATGACCAGGGCGGCCAGGTCCCGCAGGGCGCTCACGTCCTCGTCCGCGGCCTGCCGGGGACGGACGTCCATGACGTTGACGCTGCCCACACAGCGGCCGTCGGGGACGGTGATCGGGGCCGCCGCGAAGAAGCGCACGCCGGTCCCGCCGGGCGGATCGGCGGCCACCGCCGGGTCGGCCGTGACGTCCGGGATCACGCACACCTCGCCGCGCGCGAGCACGGCGGCGTACAGGCTCTCCTCCGAGCCGCCGGGGAACGGGCCGGCCGGCGTGCCGTGGGCGGCCACCCGGCGCACCCCGTCGTCACCGGCGAACGTCACGGTCGCGATGGGAGCGTGGAACATGCGCGCCGCCAGCGAGGCCACCCGGTCCAGCGTCGCCTGGCACGGCACGGCGGGGAGTTCGTGCCGTCGGCGGGCCGCCGCGCGGTGTGTCTCATCGGCGGTGCTGACGTCCGGCTCCTTCCGCTCGCTCCGCCGGCACACGCGCCGAGCAGGGGCGGAGGCCCGACCCCCGGAGTGATTTGCCCTATTCTACCTACGGTCGAGGTGGTACCTGACCTGCCGGTCCACAGCCGCGACGGCATCACCGGCGCGACGCGGGGTAGACGCGCCCGCAGCGAACTAGGGGGAGCCGGATGACACACGACGACCACGGTGAGCGGCGGCCCGCGGCGGCGGCCGGTGCCGGGATCTTCACCGTGGACGACGAGGTCGGCCGCGACCTGGCCGAGGTCGACTGGGAGGCGACCCCGCTCGGCCGTCCGGAGCACTGGCCGCAGAGCCTCCAGACGGCGGTCAGCATCCTGCTGTCGTCCCGCTTCTCCATGTGGATGGCCTGGGGGCCGGAGCTGACGTTCTTCTGCAACGCCGCCTACCGCCGCGACACGCTGGGCCAGAAGTACCCGTGGGCGCTGGGCCGGCCGGCCCGCGAGGTGTGGGCGGAGATCTGGGGCGACATCGGCCCGCGGATCGACACCGTCCTGGCCACCGGGAAGGCGACCTGGGACGAGGCGCTGCTGCTGTTCCTGGAGCGGGCCGGCTACCCGGAGGAGACGTACCACACCTTCTCCTACAGCCCGCTGCGCGACGACCACGGCTCGGTGATCGGCATGCTCTGCGTGGTCAGCGAGGAGACCGAGCGGGTCATCGGCGAACGCCGCATGGCCACCCTGCGCGATCTCGGCTCCGACCCCAGCGTGGTCCGCACCGAACAGGAGATGCTCGCCTTCGCCTGCCGCCAGCTCGGCCGTAACCTCCAGGACCTGCCCTTCACCCTGACGTACCTGTTCGACGGCGACGGCCGGGCGCGGCTGGCCGGGTCGACCGGCCTGCCCGCCGGGCATCCGGCGGCCCCGGCCGTCATCTCGCCCGGCGACCCGGACGCGGTGTGGCCGGTCCAGGCCCCGGCCCGCGGCGAGCCGGCGCTCGTGGCGCTCGACACCGCCCCGTACGCCGGGCTGCCGCCCGGAAACTGGCCGGAGCCGCCCACGCACGCGCTGGTGGCGCCGCTGCCGCAGCAGGGAGGCAGGCCGTACGGGTTCCTGGTGGCCGCGCTCAACCGCTACCGCGCCCTGGACGACGGCTACCGCGGGTTCGTCGAGCTGGCCGCCGGGCACGTCGCCACCGGCATCTCCTCGGCCCGCAGCTACCAGGCCCAGCAGCGGCGGGCCGAGGAGCTGGCCGAGCTCGACCGGGCGAAGACCGTCTTCTTCTCCAACATCAGCCACGAGTTCCGCACGCCGCTCACCCTGATCATGGGCCCGGTGCAGGAGCTGCGGAACACGCTGGCCGGGGCCGCCCCCGAGGTGCGCCAGGACCTGGAGGTCGTCCACCGCAACGCCCTGCGCCTGGGCAGGCTCGTCAACACGCTGCTCGACTTCTCCCGGATCGAGGCCGGCCGCATGCAGGCCCGCTACGAGCCGGTCGACCTGGCGGCGGTGACCGCCGACCTGGCCAGCGTCTTCCGCTCGGCGGTCGACAAGGCCGGCCTGTCCTTCCAGGTGGACTGCCCGCCGCTGGACGAGCCGGTCTACATCGACCGGACCATGTGGGAGAAGGTCGTGCTCAACCTGCTGAGCAACGCGCTGAAGTTCACCTTCGACGGCTCGATCGCCGTCCAGGTGGGCGTGCGGGACGGGCAGGCCGTGGTGACCGTCTCCGACACGGGCATCGGCGTCCCGGCCGAGGAGCTGCCGCGCCTGTTCGAACGGTTCCACCGGATCGAGAGCGCCCGCTCGCGCTCCAACGAGGGCAGCGGCATCGGGCTGGCTCTCGTCCAGGAGCTCGTCGGCCTGCACGGCGGCACGATCACGGCCGAGAGCGCCGAGGACAAGGGCACGACGTTCACCATCTGGCTGCCCTTCGGCGCCGACCACCTTCCGGCCGGGAGCCTGGTGCCGGCCCGCCCGGCGGAGGCGGTCTCGTCCGGCGCCGAGCCGTTCGTTCAGGAGGCGCTGCGCTGGCTGCCCGAGGACGACGTCACCGGTGCGGGGACGTCCTCGGACGTCTCGGCGGACGGCGGCGGCTCGCCGGGCCCGAGCGGCGGCCCGCCGGCCCGGGTGCTGATCGCCGACGACAACCGGGACATGCGCGAGTACCTCGTCCGGCTGCTCAAGGGCGCCGGCTACCACGTCACCGCCGTCGGCGACGGCCTCCAGGCGCTCGACGCCGTGCACGCCGAGGAGCCCGACCTCGTGGTCAGCGACGTGATGATGCCGCGTCTGGACGGCCTGGCCCTGGTCGCCGCCCTGCGGGCCGATCCGCGTACCGCCGGGGTGCCGGTGCTGCTGCTGTCGGCGCGCGCGGGGCAGGAGGCCTCGATCGAGGGCCTGGCGGCGGGCGCCGACGATTACCTGGTCAAGCCGTTCTCCGCCGCCGAGCTGCTGGCGCGGGCGCGGGCCAACGTGGAGCTGGCGCGGATGCGCAACCACCACACCCGCTGGCGCAACGCCATGATCGACTCCTTGCAGGAGGCGTTCTTCGTCACCGACGAGGACGGCGTGGTGATCGAGATCAACTCGGCGTTCACCGACATCCTCGGCTACGGCCCCGACGGCCTGCCCTACCGGCCCCGGCACCCCTGGTGGCCGGACGAGGAGCGCGACCCGCAGGCCCACGGCCTGGTCGCCGAGACGTTCGGGCGGCTCGTCGGCGAGGGCAGGGGCAGCGCGGTCATCCCCGTCACCCACCGTGACGGGCACCAGGTGTGGGTCGCGGTCACGTTCAACTCGGTCACCGACCCCGGCACCCGGCGGCGCCGCGTCGTCGGCACCCTGCGCGACGTGACCGCCGAGCACTACCTCGTGCAGCGCGAGAGCGCGCTCGCCGCGCTCGGCCTGCGCGTCTCGCAGGCCGGCAACCTGAACGACGCCCTGGCCGGCGGGCTGGACGCGCTGCAGGAGGTCTGGCGCGCCCGGCAGGTCACGGCCGTCGTCTGGGACGAGGACGGTTCCCCCGGCCTGGTCACCACCCCGTCCGGCCCGACCTGGCAGGACCTGCCGGAACAGGTTCGGGCCAAGCTCACGGGCCTGCGCGGGCAGCCGCCCCTGCGGGCCGTCGCCTCCGAGGGGGACGGGGCCGGCATCACCCTGGAGCATCCCGAGGGCCTGCTCGCCGTCTGGATCGACCTGGGCCAGAACCGGCCGTTCACCCACGAGGACCAGACCCTGCTGGCGCTGCTGGCCGGCCACCTGGGCCAGGCCCTGCACCGGGTGCACCAGCTCGACCAGCAGCGTGAGGCGGCCGTGGCGCTCCAGCGCGCCATCCTCGGCCCGTCCCGGCTGCCCAGCGGCTTCGCCGTGCGCTACGAGCCGGCCACCAGCCCGCTGGAGGTCGGCGGCGACTGGTACGACATCGTGCCGCTGGCCGACGAGCGCATCGGGATCGTCGTCGGCGACTGCGTGGGGCGCGGGCTGCAGGCCGCGGCCGTCATGGGGCAGCTGCGCAGCGCCTGCCGGGCCCTGCTGCTCCAGGACGCCGGGCCGGCCCAGGTGTTCACCGCGCTCGACCGGTTCGCCGCCCTCATCCCGGGCGCCAAGTGCACCACCGTCTTCTGCGGCGTCCTGGACACCGCCACCGGCGACCTCGTCTACTCCAGCGCCGGGCATCCCCCCGGCATCCTGGCTCACGCCGACGGCACCACCGAGCTGCTGGAGGGCGGCCGCTCGACCCCGCTGGCCGTACGGTCGGCCCGCGGGCGCACCGAGGCCCGGTGCACCATGCCGGCCAGGTCCACCCTGCTGCTCTACACCGACGGGCTGGTGGAGCGGCGGCGGCGTCCGCTGACCGCGGGCATCGGCGAGGCCAGCGCCGCCGTCCAGGTCGGGCGGTCCACCCCGATCGAGGAGCTGGCCGGCGACGTCATGGCCTCCCTCACCCCGGACGGCGGCTTCAACGACGACGTCGCGCTGCTGCTCTACCGCCAGCCCGCCCCGCTGGAGGTGGACTTCCCGGCCGAGTCGAGCCAGCTCGCCCCCGTGCGCTCGGCACTTCGGGAGTGGCTGGCCCGCTGCCAGCTCACCCCTTCGCTGGTGCAGAACGTGCTCGTGGCGGCGGGGGAGGCGTGCGCCAACGCGATCGAGCACGGCCACCGCAACGCCCCCGGCCGGACGATCCGCCTGCGGGCCGTCGCGACCCCCGGCGACCTGCGGCTCACCGTCGCCGACACCGGCCGCTGGAAGCCTCCGGAGCCCGAGGCGAACCCGCACCGGGGCCGCGGCGTGGCGCTCATGCGCGCCCTGATGAACGAGGTCACCATCGAACCCGGCGCGGCCGGTACCACCGTCGACATGCATGCGAGGATCAGCTCATGACCACCCCTCTGACCCTTGCGGCCTCGACGCGGCCGGACGGCACCCAGGTCGTGGCCGCCGCCGGCGAGATCGACATGAGCAACGCCGGGGCCCTGGAGGAGGCGCTGGCCCGAACCGGCGAGAGCATGGTGCTCGTCGACCTGAGCGAGGTGGAGTACCTGGACAGCGCGGGCCTGACCGTGCTGTTCACGCACGCCGAGCGGATCCGGCTCATCGCCAACCCGCTGCTCGAACCCGTCCTGACGATCGCCGGCTTCGCCGACGTCGCCGCCATCCAGGAGATCACGTACGTCGACCCGTCCTCCTGAAGCAGCAAGGGCTTTCGGCCGTCTGGCATCGCATCTGCCGGGGATATACGCTGAAAAGCCTCGCAGGTGAGGAGGCGGCTTGTGGCGGCGCGAACTTCGGTCCTGCTGACCGGCGAGGTACGCGTGCCGGTCGAGCTGAGCATGGCCGCGCTCCGGTCGATGCCGCAGCGCGAGACCACCGTCAGCTTCGAGTGCCGCAGCTCCGGGCCGCGACGTCACTACTTCGCCGGGCCGCTGCTCATCGACGTGCTGCACGCGGCCGGGCCGCTGTTCGACCCCGCCGAGCGCAAGAGCCGGCTGCGTTTCCTGATCTCGGTGCTCGGCCGCGACGGTCACCGCGCGGTGTTGTCGTGGGGTGAGCTCGACCCGGAGTTCGGCAACACACCCGCGATGCTGGCCGTCGGCATGGACTGCCGGGCCCTCGACGAGCAGGGGCCGCACCTGGTGCTGCCGGGTGACCGGTGCGGCGGCCGGCACGTCAGCGGCGTCACCGGCATCCGGGTCGGCGTGGACGACCGGTTGTGGGATCAGGGCGTTCAGGCCGGGTAGGCGTGCGTCTCGGTGGCCTTGACGGAGGCCCAGATCCGCTGGCCGGGGGTCAGGTCGAGGTCGGCGACGGCGGCGGGGGTGATGTCGGCGAAGGCCGTCAGGGGGCCGTCGAGGTGCACGCGCACGTTGTCGCCGTGCCGTTCGATGCCCTCGATCCGGGCCTGCCACAGGTTGCGCGGGCTGCCGTCGGGGCGGCTGCGGTACAACGCCACGGCGGCGGGCGGGAAGGCCACGAACGCCGGCCCGTCGAGCTCCTCCGACGTGTGCAGCAACACCTCGCCGACCTTGACCCGCACGCCCTCGGCCACGCCGCGATAGAGGTTGAGCCCGACCAGACGGGCCACGTAGTCGGTGCGCGGATGGCGGGCGACCTCGGCCGGCGGGCCCTCCTGCACGACCGTGCCGTGCTCGATGACGATCAGCCGGTCGGCCAGCACCATCGCGTCGAGCGGGTCGTGGGTGACCAGCACGGTGGCGCCCGCGAAGTCGGCCAGGTGGCGGCGGAGCTGGGAGCGGATCTCCAGCCGGGTGTGGGCGTCGAGCGCGGCCAGCGGCTCGTCCAGCAGCAGCAGCTCGGGCCGTACGGCCAGCGCGCGGGCGAGCGCGACCCGCTGCGCCTGCCCGCCGGACAGCCGCCGCGGCCTGGCCGCGACGTGGGCGGCGAGGCCCACCCGCTCCAGCAGGGCGGCGGCCGTCCGGCGGGCCTCGGCCTTGGGCACGCCCTGGCAGCGCGGCCCGAAGGCGACGTTGTCGAGCGCCGACAGGTGCGGGAAGAGCAGGTAGTCCTGGAAGACCATGCCGATCGGGCGGCCCTCGGCGGGCAGCGTGTGCAGCGGCGCGCCGCGCAGGCTGATCCGCCCGCCGGTCATCGGGGTGAGTCCGGCCAGGGCGCGCAGGGCGGTGGTCTTGCCGGCGCCGTTGGGGCCGAGCAGCGCCACCACCTCGCCGGCGGCGACCCGCAGGGAGACGTCGAGGGTGAAGGCCGGCCGGGTGACCACCAGACGGGCGTCGAGGGTCACGGCGCGCTCACCCACCGGTCGCGCAGGCTGGCCAGGATGACCACCGAGACGGCCAGCAGCACCAGGCTGAGCACGATCGCCGCCTCCGGCTCGGTCTCCAGCGCCAGGTAGACCGCCAGCGGCATCGTGCGGGTGGTGCCGGGGAAGTTGCCGGCGAACGTGATCGTCGCCCCGAACTCGCCCAGCGCCCGCGCCCAGCACAACACGGCCCCGGCCACCACGCCCGGCATCACCATGGGCAACGTCACCCGGCGGAAGACCGTCCAGCGGGAGGCGCCGAGCGTCGCGGCGGCCTCCTCGAAGCGCTGGTCGGCGCCGCGCAGCGCGCCCTCCACGCTGATCACCAGGAAGGGCATCGCGACGAACGCCTCGGCGACGATCACACCGGCCGTCGTGAACGGCAGCGTGATGCCGAAGGCGGACTCCAGCCACTGCCCGGCCAGGCCGCGCCGCCCCAGCACCAGCAGCAGCGCCACGCCGCCGACCACCGGCGGCAGCACCAGCGGCACGGTGACCAGCGCGCGCACCAGCCGCCGCCCCGGGAACGACACCCGGGCCAGCAGCCAGGCCAGCGGCACGCCGAGCAGCAGGCAGAAGGCCGTGGCGACGGTGGCGCAGAGCAGCGACAACCGCAGCGCCTCCAGCACGTGCGGCTCGGCCAGCCGCCGGAGCAGCGTGGACCAGGGGGCCCGGATCAGCAGCCCGGCCAGCGGCAGCACCAGGAACGCCAGCCCCGCCAGCGCGGGCACGACCAGCATCCACGGCGCCCGCCCCGAGATCTCACGGCCCGCGACCGGACGCCCGCCGGGCGGCTCCACCGGGCCGGGACGTCGGGAGCGAACGGTCACGGGGCCTCGAAACCGGCCTTGGCCAGGACGTCCTTGCCCTGCTGGGACAGCACCAGGTCGACGAACTGCTTGGCCAGGTCACCGGCCGGGGCCTTGGTCAGGGCCGCGATCGGGTAGTCGTTGATCGCCTGGGCGGCCTCGGGGAAGTCGATGCCGGTCACCTTGCCGCCGGAGGCGATCACGTCGGTCCGGTAGACCAGCGCGGCGTCCACCTCGCCCAGCTGCACCTTGGTGAGCGTGGCCTTGACGTCCTGCTCCAGGGTCACCGGCTGGACCTTGAGGCCGGCCGCGCCGAGCGCCTTGACCGCGGCGGCCCCGCACGGCACCTGCTCGGCGCAGAGCGCCACCTTCACCGCGGGGTCGGCCAGGTCCTTCAGCTCGTCGACCTTGGCCGGGTTGGCGGCGGGCACCGCGATCTGCAGCTTGTTGCGGACGAACGTGGCCGGGGCGCCCGCGAGGGAGGCGTCGGTGACCGTCTTCATGGTGGCCGGGCTGGCGGCGGCGAACACGTCGGCCGGGGCGCCCTGGACGATCTGCTGGGCCAGGGTGGCGCTGGAGCCGAAGTTGAACCTCACCGTCGTGCCCGGATGGGCGCTCTCGAAGCTCTTGCCCAGCTCGGTGAACGTGCCGGTCAGCGAGGCCGCCGCGAACACCGTCACCTCCCCGGCGCCCCCACCGGCGGACGCGGCGGAAGCGGACGAGGCGGACGTGGCCGGCCCGCCCGAGCCACAGCCGGCCAGGCCGGCCAGCGCGAACGCGACGGGCAGGGCGATCGTCCATCGGGAAAGACGCCTGAACACCAAGGGGGCTCCTCACACCTGACTGGCCACGCGCTCGTGGCCGGGGATCTCCACGACGACGTTGGTGGACTTGATCACGGCGACCGCCACCACCCCCACCTGCAGGCCCAGCTCGTCGGCCGCCTGCCGGCTCATCAGCGACACCACGCGGAACGGCCCGGCGGCGATCTCCACCTGGGCCATCACCGCGTCGCGGATCACCTCGGTCACGATCCCGCGGAAGCGGTTGCGCGCCGAGGAACGGCCGCCCTCGCCGTCGCTCTCGATCTGCGAACGGGCGAAGGCCGCCAGATCGGCGCCGTCGACCCGCCGGTGGCCGTGCTCGTCGCGCTCGGCCGCCAGCCGGCCCGCGTCGACCCACCGCCGGACGGTGTCGGAGCTGACCCCGAGCAGCGCCGCGGCCTCGCTGATCCGGAACGTCGTCACAAGCCCACACCCTACCTTCCGCATATGCCACCCTGAAGCCCGGTCTGGCTGCGCAACAGCGACACGATCACCGGGCATGCCATCGCATCCACGAGAGCATGCCCGGCGACCGCGCCTGGTCACTGCCGCCGGACCATCTTCCCGCCCCCGGTCAGCGCGCCGTGACGCTCGCCGACGACCTGTGGACGAGGGCCGCCACGGCGAGCGCCACGACCACCAGCAGGGCGCTGACCCACGGCGCCGACCGGTAGCCGAGCCCGGCGGCGATGGCCGCGCCGCCGAGCGCCGGGCCCGCGGTGGCCCCCACGTTGAGCGCCGCCGTGGCGAAGGAGCCGCCGAGCGAGGGCGCCGCGGCGGCCGCGTACAGGACGCGGGCGATCAGGGTCGAGCCGACCGCGAAGGACAGTGCGCCCTGCACGAAGACCAGCACGAACGCCGCGGCCGGAACGCCCGCCGCGGACGCGAACAGCGCCCACCCGGCCGGCAGCGCGAGCCCACCCGCGACCAGGACCAGCGCCGGCCGCGCGTCGGACAGCCGGCCCGCGGCGGTCACCCCGGCGAACGACCCCAGCCCGAACAGCGCGAGCAGCACCGGCACCCACCCGTCGGAAACGCCGCTCACCTCGGTGACCAGCGGCGACAGGTAGGTGAAGGTGCAGAAGGTGGCGGCGTTGACCAGCGCGCCCAGCGCCAGCGCGACCAGCAGGCGCGGCTCGCGCAGCGCCCGCAGCTCGTGCCGGGCGCGCGGACGGGCGCTCTCCTGCCCGCCGGCCGGCACCGACCGCACGACGGCGAGAACGGCCGGCAGCGAGACCAGCGCCACCGCCCAGAACGCCGACCGCCAGCCGAACGCCTGGCCGAGCACGGCGCCCGCGGGCACCCCGGCGACGCACGCCAGCGTGATGCCGCCGAGCAGGACGGACGTGGCCCGTCCCTTGGCGTCGGGGGCGACCATGCCGGCCGCCGTCGCCAGGCCCACGGCGAGGAAACCGGCGTTGGCCAGCGCCCCGAGGACGCGGGTGGCCAGCAGCACGGCGAAGTCGGTGGTGAGCGCGCCCGCCACGTGCACGAGCACGAACGCGACGAGGAAGACGAGCAGCGCCTGCCGGCGTGGCCAGCGCAGGCTGAGCAGCGCCATGAGCGGCGCCCCGACGACCATGCCCGCGGCGAACGCGGACGTCAGCGCGCCGGCGGCCGGGACGGACACGCCCAGGTCGGCGGCGATGGCCGGGACCAGCCCGGACAGCATGAACTCCGACGTTCCCTGGGCGAACACGGCCAGCCCGAGAACGTAGATGGCGAAAGGCACGAGCGGTACTCCAAAAGGCAGCACGAAGGAACGCGGCGCGCCGGCGGCACAGCGAGGGCGCGGGCGCTACCGCGAGGGAGAAAGGCCCGGGTTCGACGCCACGACGGTGGCGGAACAGCCGGGAGGAACCGGTCCGTACGAAGGTGATCGGATGACGGAAGGGCGCGCCGTCTCAGGGACGGCGCGGCCGCATGACATCACGAGAAGCCACCGACGATCGGTGGCTAGCGTCTTGACGCCTCGGGACCGGACACGCGCCACACCCTAGCCGGAGATCACGGAAGCCGTCCACCGGGTTCGCGCGCGGCCGGTCACGCGGTCTCGGCGCTGAGTGCCTGGGCCACGGGCCGGCGGGCGGCCAGCCGGGCGGGCAGGGCGACGAACGCCGCGGTCGTCAGGAGGGGGCCGCCGCGGCCGCGGCCAGCCAGGACAAGGGCGCCTGCACCGAGTTCCCGGCCGCGAAGAGCGAGAGCAGGCCGAGGCCCAGGGGGACGCCGACGACGGCGCCGGGCAGGCTGGGCAGCAGCTGGGCGCTGGACAGGCCTGCGGCGACCTGCCCGGGGGTGGCGCCGAGCGTGCGGGCGACGGCCATGGTGGCGCGCGCCTCCATGGCGGTGGTCCAGGTGAGCGTGACGGTGTTCACGACGGCCAGGACGATCAGCAGCACGGTGACGGCGAGCATCAGCCGCCGGTCCTGTATGCCGCGCAGGTTGGGCAGGACGGAGGAGCCGTCCAGGCCGTAGCCCCGCTCCGGCTGGACGTGGAGGGTCAGCAGGGCGACCATCGCGATCACCGTGGTGGCGGTGGAGCACGCCTGGAGCACCGCCCGGCCGGGGCGGCGGGCGGTCAGCCGCAGCCCGAGCAGGAGCGGCGTGGGCAGCAGCGCCGACAGGGCGGTGATCCAGGGCCGGTGACGGGGCGGGCGCGCGGTCGCCGACAGCGCCGTGACGGTGGCCGTGCGCATGGCGCGCAGCGTGGGACGCAGCGTGGACAGCACCGCGACCGCCACGGCCAGGACGGTCGCGGTGACGACGACGGAGCCGCCGAGCTCGGCCGCGTCGCCGATCCTGCTGGCCGTGGGGCCGGCCAGGGCGGGCGCGGTCAGGCGGGCGATCGCCAGCCCCAGCGCGTCGCCGGCCAGCGCGAGCGCCAGGTACTCGGTGAGCAGGACGGTGGCGATCAGCCCGGGGGTGGCGCCGACGGCCTTGAGCAGCCCGGCCCGGCGCGTCTGCGCGGCGGCGCGGCCGGCGGCCAGCGCCGCGACGCCGGTGACGGCCAGGAAGCTGAGCAGCCAGCTCCCGACCACCAGGATCGGCTGGCTGTCCTTGAGTATGACGGTGTCCTGCGCGGCCGTGAACTGCCAGGAGTGGAAGTTGACCCGCAGGTCCGGGTCGCGGTGCGCGTCGCGGAACGCCTCGGTGGCGGCGGGGTCGCGCAGCTTGAGGTCGATGGCCGTGGTGACCGGCAGGTGCCGGGAGGAGGCCAGCGTCCGGGCGTCCGAGCTGGTCAGCCAGGCCAGGCCGCCGTAGTCGCTGGGGCCGCCGCCCGGCCCGATCTGCGCGGCCCAGGGGTAGACGGAGGTGGCCGCGGTGACGGCGATCCCGACGACGGGGTACGGCCGGCCGGCGATGGTGACGCGGTCGCCGACGCCGACGCCCAGGGCGGTGGCGAAGCCGCGTTCGAGGACGGCGCCGCCGGGGCGCACCCACCGGCCCGAGGTCACCAGCGGCCGGTTGACCGGGCCGGGCCGCTCGGCGAAGCCGTGCACCACCACCTGGGACGACGTCGAGCCGCGGGCGGTGAGGTCGGCGTAGGCGATGCGGTAGGGGCCGTGGTGGGCGACCACGTCGGGGTCGTCCGCCAGCGCGGCCAGGGCGGAGGTCGCCGCGCGGCCCGAGCCGCCGGACAGCGCCACCACGTCCGGCCCGGCGGTGGCCGCGCGGGTCTGCTCGTACAGCGAGCGGCTGGCGTCGCCCAGGGACAGGCCCAGGGCCATCGTCGCGGTGGCCACGGTCACCGCGAGCAGCAGCATCGCGGCCTGGACGCGGTGCCGCCGCACGTCGGCCAGCACCAGCCGGGTGACGAGCACGACGGCGCCCATGACGTTCAGTCCTCCAGCCCGATCAGGCCGCCCAGCCCTCGCGGGTGGGCGGCGGCCAGGTGGGTGTCGTCGACGAACATGCCGTCGCGCATCGAGACCAGCCGGTCGGCGGTGGCCGCCACCCGCTCGTCGTGCGTGACGATCACGAGGGTCTGCCCGGCGGAACGCAGCTCGCCGAAGATCCGCAGCACGTCGAGGGTGGCGGCGGTGTCGAGGTTGCCGGTGGGCTCGTCGGCCAGCACCACCAGCGGGTCGTTGACCAGCGCGCGGGCGACGGCGATGCGCTGGCGCTGGCCGCCCGACAGTTGCGAGGGCAGGTGCCGGGCGCGGGCGGCGAGCCCGACCCGGTCCAGCAGCGCGTCGGCGCGCCGCCTGGCCTGGCGGCGCGAGCGGCCGGCCAGCAGCGCGGGCAGCTCGACGTTCTCGGCCGCCGACAGCTCCTCCACCAGGTGGAACGCCTGGAAGACGAACCCGACCGAGCGGCGTCGCAGGCGGGCCAGGGCCCGCTCGCTCAGCGTGTCGACGCGCCGGCCGGCCAGCCACACCTCACCGCCGGTGGGCCGTTCCAGGCCGCCCAGCAGGTGCAGCAGGGTGGACTTCCCGCAGCCGCTCGGGCCGGTCACCGCCAGCGTCTGGCCCTGGGGGACCTCCAGGTCGACCTCGTCCACCGCGTGGACCCGGCTCTGCCCCTGGCCGTGCGTCTTCACCAGGCCGTGGGCCCGTAACACGTTCATGCGCCCTCGTATTCGTCTTCGGCCCGGGACCAGGTGCGCTCGCAGGCGTCCAGCCAGCGCAGGTCGGCCCGCAACCGCAGCACGACCCCTTCCAGCAGCAGGCCGGCGGGTGATCCGAGCGGTTCGTCCAGCGCCGCCTGCTGGACCTCGCGCAGGCGGCGCAGCAGCTCGCGGCGCTGCGCCGCCACCAGCTCGACCGGGTCGGCCAGCCGGGCCGCGGCGGCGGCGGCGAGCTTGAGATGGAACTCGGCCAGGTCGGGTTTCGGCCAGCCGACCTCGGCGAGCCAGGCGGCCACCCGGCGCTGGCCGTCGGGGGTCAGCGCGTAGACCTTGCGGTCGGGCCGCTCGGGAAGGCCGTCGGCCCGTTCGCAGGCGACGAGCCCGGCCTTCTCCAGCCTGGCCAGGGTCACGTAGATCTGGCCGGGGTTCATCGACCCGCCCAGCGGGCCGAGGCTGTGCCGCAGGCGGGCACGCAGGTCGTAGCCGTGCGACGGCTCCTTGGCGAGCATCGCCAGCACCGCGTCCTGCACGGCCTCACCCCCTAACGGTTAGCCAATAGATAGCGGTTAGCCGTAGGAGGTGTCAAAACCTACTGCGAGGGTCGCGGCCTGATCATCCACAGGCCCAGGCCGTACATCGCCAGGCCGAGCAGGACGAACCCGGCGGCGACCGGATAGCGCAGCCCGGAGGGCATGTACGTGGCCAGGAACCAGGAGTGGCGCAGCATGTCGTTGGAGACGAAGACGGCCGCGAGGATGCCCTGCGGCACCAGCGGGATCGCGCCGAGGCCGAAGCACCACCAGGTGACCATGCGCTGCGTCGTGGACAGCCGGTCGAAGCGGGAGGCCACGGCGGGCTGCTGCCTGCGGCCGGTGCGCATCAGGTCCAGCAGCTCGGGGCCCTGCGCACGCAGGCGGCGTTCGGCGAGCAGGCCGAGACCCCAGACGCACAGCGCTCCCGTCAGGACGCCGACGGCGACCCCGGCCCAGCCGTACCGGAGGGCGACCAGCGCCGCGGGCAGTCCCGTGAGGGCCACCAGGGCGAGGGTCAGGTAGGCCAGCCCGGTCAGGCCGCTGTCGTCCTCGCTGGTGCGCAGCGGGTTGCCGGCGCGGCGGTGGGGGTCGGTGCCGGGCACGAGCCCGTACACCGAGATCAGCGGCACCAGCCCGGCCGCGCCGCCCAGCAGGGCCGCCAGCAGCGCCAGGACCAGCGGCCACGGACCGCCGGTGATCGCGGTGAACGCCACGGTCAGCACGGCCGCCACCGGCGTCTGCGCCGTGAGCCACGCCAGTTGCCGGCCGCGCACGTCGCTCGCGCCGGGGGTCATCACGGTCAGCCAGAGCGCGGTGCCGTCGGCGCCGTACTGGTTGGCGGCCATGGCCGCGGCCATCACGACGAAGATCGGGCCCGCGTAGGGCAGCATGCCGTTCCAGCCGACGACCAGCGGGACGGCGGCGAAGCAGACGGCGTACGACAGCGCGAACGTGAGCTGGTGGTTGCGGACCAGGTCACGTGACCAGGTGCGCAGCTCCTTGGCGACGATCGCGCCGTTGGCGGTGGCGGCCGTCATCGGGCGCCGGGTACGCCCGGACCGCTGCGTCGCCCCCGCGCGCCGGCCCAGCAGCACCGCCCACGCGCCGAGCAGCAGCACGGCCAGGAGCGCCAGGGCGGCCAGCGCCCACCAGTCGCCCTGGACGGCCAGCAGCCCCCACCCGGAAGGCAGATACCGGACGAACGACGGCATGCCGGTCTGGCCGAACGCCACGAAGAAGATCCAGATCTGGCCGAGCGCCGCCAGGATCGCGCCGTTGAGCACGCCGGAGGCGATCGCGCCCGCCCGGGACCGCAGCGCCTGCCCGACCAGCGCCACCGCCAGCTTCGACAGCAGCACGAACACGGCGAGCTGCAACGCCATCGCGGGCACGGCCACCAGGGCGTTGGCCGGCCCGAGCCGCGCGCCCGCGATCGGCAGGCCGAGCAGCGCGGTCAGGCTGACCAGCGGCGCGACGCCGACGAAGGCCGCCACCAGCAGCCCGGACGCCAGTCGGCGCGGCGGCAGGCCGAGCATCGTGAAGTACTCCGGCCGCAGCGTCTCGTCGCCGCCGCCCATGAAGACGGGGCCGAGCATCCAGCCCAGCAGCCACACCGCGTAGGCGGCGGCCAGCAGCTCGGGGGCGGCGAAGGCCAGGTAGATCGTCCCGGCGGCGAGCAGCGCGCCCAGCGCGGCGCCCGTGCCCGCGGTCTGGGCCCGCGTGCCCCGGAAGGCGTGGCGCAGGAGCGCGACCTTCATCCGGGCCATGGTGGTCACGGTGGCCAAGGTGTTCAAGCTGGTCGGCGGGGTCACTGCGACAGCCATGACAGCTCCTTCACGCCGGCGTCGTCGTTGCCGACGAGGGCGACGAAGGTGTCCTCCAGCGAGCGGCCGCCGCGCACCTCGTCGAGGGTGCCGGCCGCGGCGACCGTGCCCTTGTCGATCACCGCGACCCGGTCGCAGAGCTGCTCCACCAGCGCCATGACGTGGCTGGAGAGCACGATCGAGCCGCCGTTGGCGACGAACCCGCGCAGGATCCGCTTGATCGTGGCGGCCGAGACCGGGTCGACCGCCTCGAACGGCTCGTCCAGCACGAGCAGCCGGGGCGCGTGCAGCAGCGCGGTGGCCAGCCCGATCTTCTTGCGCATGCCGGTGGAGTACTCGATGACCAGCGTCGTGCCGGCGCCGTCCAGTTCCAGCACGGCCAGCAGCTCGTCGGCGCGCCGGGCGACCTCGTCCTTGGGCAGGCCGCGCAGCAGGCCGAGGTAGGTGAGCACTTCGCGGCCGGTCAGCCGCTCGGGCATGGCCATGCCGTCGGGCAGCACCCCGACCAGGGCCTTGGCCCGCTCGGGGGCCGACCAGACGTCCTGGCCGAAGATCGTGGCGCCGCCCGCGTCGGGGCGCAGCAGGCCGACGGCCATGGACAGGGTGGTGGTCTTGCCGGCGCCGTTCTGGCCGACGAGCCCGAAGAACGACCCCTGGGGGACGGTGAGGTGGATCGCGTCGACGGCGACCTTGTCACCGAATCTCTTGGTCAGCCCGCTGATCTCGAGCGCCGGCGTCATGAGGTCCTCCTGGTGGCGAGGGTGAAGATGGTGGCCAGTTCGGCGGCGAGGGCGCTGAGGTCGTAGTCGGGGTCCTTCAGCACGTAGCTCGGCACGGCGTCGATGGCGCCGCGGATCGCGATCGCCATCGGACGCAGCTCGAACTGCCGGAACTCGCCGGTCTGCTGGCCCCACGCCAGCAGCTTCTCGATGTCGTCGATGGCGGTGCCCTGCTGGCCCGCGTAGGGCCCGTCGTGATCGTGGGTGATGATCTCGACCAGCGCCAGCAGGGGTTTGCGGTGCACCCGCATGAATTCGAGGTTGGTCTCGAAGTAGACGCGCAGCCCGTCGGTGGCGGTGGTCTGCGCCAGGATGCGCGGCACCATCAGGTCGGTGGCGAGCTTGACCGCGTGCCTGACGACCGCCTCGATCAGCTCGTCCTTGCTGCCGAAGTAGTAGGCGATCAGGCCCGGCGTGATGCCGGCGAGCTTGGCGATCTTCGCCATCGACGCCTGCTGGTATCCGAGCGTCGCCAGAGCCTCGACGGCGCAGTCGATGATCTGGGCCCGCCGGTTCTCCTCGACGAACGTCCGCTCTCCTGATGGCACGTTCAGGATATTAAACGGCCATTCAAAGGCTGGCAATGGCGGCCTTGACCTGGCAGCACGCCTAGGGTGGTGCCGGGTAGATCGACCGGCGGGGGAGCAGGTAGCACCGAATGTCCTACGAGCAGTCCCGGCGTGCCCTGCTGACGGCTGCCGCCCTGCTGCCGCTGGCGGCCTGCGGCGCCGACGTCCGCCGGACGACCGAGCCGCCCGCGCGGGGAACGCCACCCACGTCACCGTCCCCGGCGACGCCCGGCGCGAGGCCGTCGGCGGTGGCGCGCCTGGCCGCGCTCGAACGCCGGCACGGCGCCCGCCTCGGCGTGTACGCGCTGGCCACCGGCACCGGCGCCACGCTGGCCCACCGCGCCGACGAGCGCTTCGCGTTCTGCTCCACCTTCAAGGCCCTGGCCGCGGCCGCGGTCCTGCACCACAACCCGCTCGGCCACCTGGACGACCGCGTCACCTACACCTGGGCAGACATCGACTCCACCTCACCGATCACCCGGCAGCACGTCGCCACCGGCATGACCGTCCGGCAGCTCTGCGACGCCGCCATCCGCCACAGCGACGGCACCGCGGGCAACCTGCTGATGCGCGACGTCGGCGGCCCGGCCCGGCTCACCGCCTTCCTGCGCGGGCTGGGCGACCGGGTCAGCCGCGTCGACCACTACGAGCCCGAGCTCAACAGGATGGGCCCGAAGAGCCCGCGCGACACCACCACCCCCCGCGCGATCGCCGCCGACTACCGGGAGATCCTGCTCGGCGACGTGCTGTCCCCGGCCAAGCGCGCGCTGCTCGAAGACTGGCTCCTGCGGACGAGCACCGGCGCGGCGCGCGTCAAGGCGGGCCTGCCCAAGGGCTGGAAGCCGGCGCACAAGACCGGGACCGGCAACTACGGCAGGGCCAACGACATCGCCGTGGTGTGGCCGCCGGGCGCGGCGCCGCTGGTGGTGGCCGTCATGACCGACCGCCCCGGCTACGGCACGCCGCCCAGGGAGGCGCTGATCGCCGAGGCCACCCGGGTGATCGTCGCCTCCCTCACCTGACCAGCCCGAACCGGGTGGTGACGGCTCGCAGCCCCGCGACCACGTCGGCGGCCGAGGGCGCGGCCTGCGGGTCGTTGAGCCACTGGGCCATCACCCCCAGCAGCAGCGCGAGCTGCACCGAGCCGACGGCGCGCACCTCGCCGTCGCCGATCTCCTCCTCCGGCACCCCGGTGAGCTGCGCGGCCATGCCCCGCCGCCCCTCGCGCTGACCGGCCACGAGCTGCTCGCGCAGCTCCGGCGAGTGCTCGGCCTGGACCAGCGCCTCCAGGTTGGCCAGCCACAGCGTGCGGTGCTCGTTGATCGAGCCGATCAGCTGCTCCCACAGCGCCTCGAAGCTCTCGGCGGGCGACCTGCCTGGGTCGTCGAGGGCGGCCAGCGCCGCGCCGACCTTCTCCCCCCATTCGCCCATGGCCTCGACCAGGGCCGCGTTGAGCAGCGCCTCGCGTGAGCCGAAGTGGTAGCCGATGGCGGCCATGCTCACGCCCGACGCCGTGGCGATGTCGCGGACGGTGGTGCGCCCCCAGCCCTTCTCCTCCAGGCAGCGCCGCGCCCCGGCCAGCAGGTCTTCGCGATTTCCCATGGCCGGAAGCCTAGCACGGGCGCCTTAGACACACGTCTTGCGCATTTGCCCAAATCTGCGTACGGTGTGGAGCGTTCACCGACGAAAGAGGACATTCCAATGCGGATCCTGATCTCCGGCGGCAGCGTCGCCGGCCCCGCCCTTGCCTACTGGCTGCACCGTCACGGCCACCAGGTCACCGTCGTCGAGCGCGCCCCGGCCCCGCGCGGCGGCGGCGCGGCCATCGACTTCCGCGGCTCGGCCCTGGACGTGCTGGAGCGCATGGGCATGCTGGCCGAGATGCGCCGGCACGCGACCACCATGACCTCCATGACGCTGGTCGACGAGGCCGGCGACACGCTCGCCGTGCTGCCCGCCACCGCGATCTCCGGCGAGCTGGAGGTGCTCAAGTCCGACGTCACGAAGGTCCTGTACGAGGCCACCCGCGACACCGCCGAGTACCTGTTCGACGACACCGTCACCGCGATCGACCAGGACGCGGCGGAGGTGCGGGTGCGGTTCGAGAAGGCCGCGCCGCGCACGTTCGACCTGGTGGTCGGCGCTGACGGGATGCACTCCAGGGTGCGCGCGCTCGCCTTCGGCCCCGAGTCGCGCTACGTGCGCAACCTCGGCATCTACGGCGCGCTGTTCACCACCGGCAACATCCTGGACCTGCGGGACACGGGCCTGATGCACAACACCCCCGGCCGCAGCGCCCTCGCCTTCACCGCCCACGGCAACACCGAACTGCGGGTCGGCCTGTCGTTCGCCGCCGACGACCTCGTCTACGACCGGCGCGACCGAGCCCAGCAGGAACGCCTGGTGGCCGAGAACTACGCGGGAGCGGGCTGGGAGGTGCCCCGGCTGCTGGCGGCCATGCGGGAGGCGGAGGAGTTCTTCTTCGACTCCTCCGGCCAGGTCGTGATGGACACCTGGACGAACGGCCGGGTCACCCTGCTGGGCGACGCGGCCTACTGCGCGGCGCCGACCTCCGGCCGCGGCACCTCACAGGCCCTGATCGGCGCGTACGTGCTGGCCGGGGAGCTGGCCGAGGCCCCCGACCACGCCACGGGCCTGGCCGCCTACGAGCACCGGATGCGCGACTACGTCGAGCGCAACCAGCGGCACGGCCGGGCCGCGGCCCGCTGGTTCTTCGGGGCGCCGGACGAGCCCATGCCGGACGACGTCGACGACGCGTTCCCGCTCAAGGAGTACGCGGTCTGAGGTCGTGGCCGAAGACCCCGCCGACTCAGAGCCAGCCGGCGTCGCGGGAGATGCGGATGGCGTCGATGCGGTTGCGCCCGCCGACCTTGCTGATCGCGTTCGACAGGTAGTTGCGCACGGTGGCCTGCGACAACGAGAGCTGGGTCGCGATCTGCGCGGTGCGGATGCCGGACGCGGCGGCGCGCAGCACCTCGGTCTCCCGGGCGGTGAGCGGGCTGCTGCCGGTCTCCAGGGCGGCGGCGACCAGCTCGGGGTCGATCACCCGTTCGCCGCGGGCGATGCGCCGGATGCCGTCGGTCAGGGTCTGGGCGGGGGCGTCCTTGACGATGAACCCCCGCGCGTGCACCTTCAGCGCGCGCAGCAGGTTTCCCGGCTGGCTGAGCCCGGTGAGCACCAGCGTGCGGCAGTCCGGCAGCCGTTGCGACAGCTGCTCGGCGGCCGACAGGCCGTCCAGGCCGGGCATGTCGATGTCCAGCACCGCGACGTCCGGGCGTACCCGGAGGGCGGCGGCCAGCACCTCGTCGCCGCGCTCGATCTCGGCCACGACCTCCATGTCGTCCTCCAGCGAGAGCAGGGCGACCAGGGCCGAGCGGATCATGTGCATGTCCTCGGCGATCAGTACGCGGATCACGGGCCTTCCTCGGGGACCTCGACCGACAACCGGAAACGGCCGTCGTGGACGGCGGTGGACGACGAGCCGGACGCCGCGCGGGCGCGTTCGGTCACCCCGGCGAGCCCCGACCCCGGCCCGCCGACGCCGCGCACGCCGTCGTTGACGATCTCCAACCGTACCGTGCCGCCACCGCGGGCCACGGTGATGGCGCAGGTCGTGGCCTCGCTGTGCCGCAGCAGGTTGGTGGTGCCCTCGCGGATGGCCCACGCCAGCGCGTCGTGGGCCGGGCCGGACAGCGGCGGCAGCGCGGCCACGTCGAGCCGGGTGTCGACCCCGGCCGCGCCGAGTAGGGCCGCCGCGCCGTCGATCTCGGTGCCCAGCGACACGGCCAGCTCGTCGCGGGTGATCGCGCGTACGTCCCTGAGGGCGTCGCGGGCGACTCCGGTGAGGCTCTCGATCTCGGCACGGGCCGCGCCGGCGTCCTTGACGAGCAGCCGCAGGGCCAGGTCGCCCTTGAGGGAGATGGCCGACAGGCTCTGGCCGAGCAGGTCGTGCAGGTCGCGCGAGACCCGGACGCGTTCCTCGCCGACCGCGGCGGCGGCCAGCTCGGCCCGGGTGGCCTCCAGCTCCTCCAGCAGCAGCACCAGGCGGGCCCCGGCGACCAGCGCCCCGCCGAACACGACCAGGCCGAGCACGGGGTAGACGGCCAGCAGCAGGGCGTGCGGCACCGTGTCGCCGTCCCGCAACATCTGCGCGACCTCCAGCGCGGCGGGGTGCAGGACCTGCGCGACGGCGGCCACCGCCCGCGCGGGGCCGCGCAGCAGCATGACGATCGAGGCCAGGGCGAAGACGGTCACGGCCTCCCACTGCGTGGCGAGCCACCACAGGGGCAGGTTCGCCAGCAGCAGGAGCGCCGCCAGGGTCCAGGGCCAGCCCGCCGGGCGCGCGCCGCGGGAGGCGGCCAGGCTGTGGCGGAGCTGGAGCGCGAGGGCCACCAGGACGCCCAGGCCCGCCAGGACGGGGTCCCCGGGCGGCCCCTCCATGCCCATGCCGATGTAGACCGGCACCTGCGCGGCCAGCGGCACGTGCAGCGCGACGAAAGGCCGGTGCGGATGCCGCAGCACCCAGGCCGGCGGGATCTGCGCGGTCATGCCGGCACCTCGATCGTCTCGGTCACGTCGTCGGCGCGGACCTCCAGCAGTACCCGGCCGCCCGCGACGGTGGCGGCGATCGTGCAGGCGCGCACGCCGTCGGCGCGCAGCAGGCGGGTGACGGCGGCGCGCAGGGCCGCGCGCGGCCGGAGCGGGATCGTCTCGGGGACACCCTGCCTGGGCAGCTCCAGGCGGGTCGGCACGCCCGCCGCCGACAGCAGCGTGGCGGCCGTCTCCAGCTCGGCCCGCAGCGACGGCTGCCGGTAGCCGCGCACCCGCCGTCTGGCCTCGGCCAGCGTGCGGCGCGAGTCGTCGGCGAGCCGCCCGAGCTCCGCCGCCAGCCCGGGGGAGGGGCCTGGGGCGCTGCCAGAGGTGTTTCCGGTGGTCAGGGCCGCCGCCGCGCGCTCGCCGCGGGCGGCGATCGACTCCAGCGCGCCGCCGAGCGTACGGCGCAGGTCGTCGTCGATGCGCCGCCGCTCCTGCGCGACCGCCTGCTGGGCCAGCGCCTCCCTGGCCGCCTGCAGCCGGGTCAGGGCCGCGGCGAGCCAGACGAGCAGCAGCAGCGCCCCGCCGCCGCACAACACCGAGAACATCGGCCACGACGCCACCTGCCACGGCAGGCCCAGCAGCAGCGCCACCGGCGCGGCCGCCGCCACCAGGGTCACGCAGACCAGGTACGACCACGGCGCCGGCAGCACCAGCACGGCCGACACCACGAGCCCCGCGTACGCCCGCGGCCACATGTTCCCGGCCAGGGGCGTCACGCCGAGCACGACGACGGCCATGACCGCGAACGTCCAGCGACCGGCCGGCGGACGGCGGGCGTGGGCGGCGTACCAGACGTGGCGCAGGTGCAGGGGGAGGTAGGCCGCGGTCGCGGCCAGGCTCCACAGCCCGGTGCGGCTGTCGTTGCCCTCGTAGCCGAACGACAGCGTCACCTGCAGCAGCGGCAGCAGGGAGCTGCACACGACGGCGACGACCGGCGCCAGCCGGACGACCCGGTCGGACCGCCAGAACTCCGCCCTGCCCGCCACTCTGCCCACCGCCCGTCGACGTTCCCCGGCTGACCAGGGTAGGCCGCCCGGCTGGACGGCGCCGTCCGGCCGCCGGGGCCGGGTCAGGGTGAGCGGCAGGGCCATGAGAGGTCGTCGCCGCCTTCCTCGGGGGATGTCGAGGGCCTCAGCCTGCACCCCGGAGGACGGCGGCGAACAGATGCAGATGTCATCGGACGGCCCGTGAGATTCGCGGGCTCGTCCGCGTTCAGCCGGTCTTGCGGATGGCCAGGCCGTGGTCGCCGCCGGCGGCGATGAACGTGAGCCCCGGCCCCCACGCGTTGGGCCGCGGCGGCATCGGCACCGGGACGCCGGTGCCCGTCTGGCCGGAGTTGTACTGCCCCCAGCCGTACGCCTCGCCGCCGCCGGTCAGGGCCAGGCCGAAGGCGCAGCCGGCCGCGACGTCCTTGACGTCCGACAGGCCCGGGACGAGCTGCGGCTGCTTGACGAGCGCGCCGGTGAAGGCCACCTGGGCCTCGGTGTTGTCGCCCCAGCCCCACACGTTGCCCGAGCCGTCCACCAGGTAGCTGTGCCGGCAGCCCGCGGCCACCGCGCGCACCTGGCCGTACCTGCCGACGACGTGCACCGGGCTGTAGGACGCGGTGACGGAGGTGGTGCCGTTGCCGAGCTGGCCGGAGTTGTTGGCGCCCCAGGCCAGCAGCGTGCCGTCGGAGCGGACGGCCAGCGAGTGGGAGAACCCGGCGGCGATGTCGTAGACCGGCCCGCTCTCGCCGCCCAGGCCGGGCAGCACGGTGGGGCTCGCCTTGGCCACGCCCGTGCCGTCGCCGAGCTGCCCGCGCGAGTTGTCCCCCCAGACCAGCACGCTGAAGTCGTTCCGCAACGCCATGCTGTGGAACCAGCCGGCCTCGATGTGGGTGATGCCGCGCAACTCGCCGAGCGGCTGCGGGGTGGCGTACGAGCCGCCGAACGCGCCCAGGCCGAGCTGCCCGGAGTTGTTGACCCCCCAGGCCCAGACGTGGCCGTCGCCGGTGCGCGCCAGGCTGAACCCCCAGCCCGCCGCGACCTCCGCGACCCCGGTCAGGCCCTGGACCTTGACCGGGACGTTGCTGTCGGTGTGACCGCCGTCGCCGAGCTGGCCGTTGTTGTTCTGCCCCCAGGCCCAGACCGAGCCGTCGGCCGCGATGGCCAGGGAGTGGGTGAGGCTGCCGGCGACCTCGGTGAAGCCCTGCTCCTCGGCGCGTACCTTGACGGGGAGCTGCTGGTCGGCGTAGCCGCCGTCGCCGAGCTGCCCGAAACCGCCCTTCCCCCAGGCGATGGCGTGCGTGGTGGGCGGCGCCGCCGCCTGGGCCGGTACGGCTACCGTCAGCGCGGCGGCCGCCACGGCCGCCACCAGGACGGCTCGCGATCGTCTGCCGAGCCTCCTCGGTATGGAGAGCTGCATCTGACCTCCTCATGATCCGGGCGCCGTCGACGACGGCGCCTCAGACCATGGGCGTTCCGCGGCGTTCCATCCCGTTCCATCCGAGGGTCCTGCTCACCGGCAGGCAGCGGCCGATGTCGGAGATCGTGCTGCTGTCCGCCGGGTTCGGCTGACGGCCGCCGACCCCGCCCGCCGGGAGCACGGCGGACGGGACGGGGACGGCTAGTTCACCCGGGTGACCCGGTTCAGGGCCGGGGCGGGCAGCGGGCTCTTGGCCCGGATGTAGGACTCGAACGCCTCGATGTCGCGGACCTTCTCCACCCGCTCGGTGCCCTCTGTCAGCACCGAGAAGCCGTCGCCGCCGGTCGCGACGAAGGAGTTGGCGGTCAGGCGGTACTTCGCGGCGGGGTCGACGACGGCCCCGTTGAGCTTGATGCTCGCCGGGTCGACGCGGTCGCAGGCCGGCTTGGCGTTGTCGTAGGTGTAGGTGAGTCCCTGCGAGACGCCGAGCACACGCGCGGTGCCCTGGCCGCACCACTGCTGCTCCAGCAGCCGTTCGAGCTGGGCGCCGGTGAGCGTCATGGTGACGAGCATGTTGGCGAACGGCTGCACGCGCAGCGCCTTGCCGTGCGTCACCAGGTTCGACATCTCGTTGCCGGTGGGGTTGACGATCAGGTCGCCGCCGATGCCGCCGCCGTAGGGCGGCTGGACGGCGATCTGGGCGCCGCCGTTCTCGGCGGCGGAGGTGGCGAACAGGCGGGCGTCGGCCAGGGCGTGGCCGACGGTGGACTCGCCGGCGGCGTTGCGCTGGGCGGTCAGGTCCCGGGCGAGCAGGCCGACCGGCCGGTCGAGCAGCTTCTGCGCCTGCTCGTCGGTCCTGCGGCGCAGGGCGGCGATCCGGGCGTCGGGCTTGATGTCGTGGGTGACGGTGATGTTCTCGGCCTTGGCGGAGGTCGGGTTGCCGGTCGTCCGGTCGACGGTCAGGACGACCTTGGTGAGCTCGCGCGTGTGAGCGGAGGTCTGCGTGACCGGGATGCCGTTGACCAGGCAGTTGTACGGGTTGTGCGTGTGCCCGGAGATCACGGCGTCGACCTCGGGGTCGAACCGCTGCACGATGTCCTTGATCGGCCCCGCCAGGCTGTTGCACTCGTTGGGCAGGCCGCCGCCGGTCTGCCCGCCGCCCTGGTGGATCAGGACGACGATCGTCCGCACGCCCTTGGCCTTGAGCTCGGCCGTGTAGGTGTTGACCGCCTCGGCCTCGTCGCGGCCCTCCAGCGGCTTGGTGGGGCCGGGGGCCTCGTTGAGCGCGTTCTTGTAGTCGACGCCGATGATGCCGACCTTGACGCCCTTGACCTCCTTGACGATGTAGGGCGTCAGCGCGGGCTTGCCGGTGGTGGTGTCGACGATGTTGGCGCCCAGGTAGGGGAACGCGGCGCCCTTGAAGCCCGGCAGCGCGCAGCCGTCGATCGGGTGGCAGCCGCCGTTCTCCATCCGGCGGAACTCGGCGATGCCCTCGTCGAACTCGTGGTTGCCGACGCTGGAGGCGTCCAGGCGCATCATGTTGAGCGCCTGGATGCCCGGCTCGTCGTGCAGGGCGGTGGCGTTCATGGTGCTGGAGGAGAAGTTGTCGCCGGCCGAGAGCCGCAGCGTGCCGTCGGGGTTGTCGCGCTGGAGCCGGTCCATGTGGGCGGCCAGGTACTCGGCCCCGCCCGCCTCGACCGGCCCGGACGGCGTCATGGCGAAGCTGGTCGGGAAGCCGGAGTGGAAGTCGTTGAAGGCCAGTAACTGGATGTCCACGGCGTCGGCGCGGGCGGGCAGCAGGCTGGTGCTCCCGAGCACCAGCGCCATGAGGAGGTTGCGCATGGCCACGAAAGTGACATAGTCCCATCGAGTCACACAAGAGGGAGATTTTCTAACATTGGACGTTGAATGTGAACTATTGACATACCTTGCGGGAAGCGGGAGGGTTCCTCCCATGTCACCGATCCTGGCCAGAATCCGAGGGATCGAGCCCACCCTCACGGCCACCCACCGGCGCATCGCCGAGACGATCCTCGCCGAGCCCGCCACCGTGGCCGCCTCGACCATCGGCGAGCTGGCGGAGCGGTGCGGCACCTCGCTCACCACCATCACCCGCTTCTGCCGGCAGCTCGGCCTGGCCGGCTACCCCGAGCTCAGGCTGGCGCTCGCCGCCGAACTGGGCCGCAACGACGCCGCCCCGCGCGAGCAGGGCCTGATCGCCTTCTCCCCGGACGACCCCGCGAGCCTGGTGCTGCGCAGCCTGCTGGCCAGCGACATGCGCGCCATGGAGGAGACGGCGGCCCAGCTCGACCTGGAAGCCGTGGACCGGGCGGTCGACGCCCTGGTGCGGGCCCGGTTCATCGACTTCTTCGCGGTCGCCGGCAGCGCGGGCGTGGCCATGGACCTGCACCTGCGCCTGCACGCCATCGGCCGCCCCGGCGCCTTGTGGACCGACGTGCACAGCGCCGTCTGCAGCGCCAACGCCCGCGACCGCGACGACGTGGCGCTCGGGATCTCCCACTCGGGCACCACGGCCGAAGTGGTCGAGCCGCTGGCCATCGCCAAGCAACGCGGCGCCACCACCGTCGCGGTCACCAACTTCCCCCGCAGCCCGCTGGCCGAGGTGGCCGACATCGTGCTGACCACCGCCGCGCAGGACACCCCCTTCCGCGCCGGCGGCGTGGCCGCCCGCCACACCCAGATGCTCGTCCTGGACTGCCTCTACATCGGCGTCGTCCAGCGCACCCACGAGACCAGCAACCAGTTGCTCACCGCGGCCACCGACGCGGTCAGCAAGCACCGCCTGCCCCCACGCTAGGAGCCCCCATGCGCCTTGCCGCCGCCGCTGTCGCCTTGGCGATGGCGGTCACCGCCTGTGCCCCCTCCGCCACGACGAGTGCCGATTCCGGTAAGATCACCCTCTCGGTCTGGGGCTGGGGCCCCGAGGCGAACTACGACAAGATGTTCGCCGAGTACGAGAAGCTCCACCCCGGCATCGACGTCGACGCCCGCTCCTTCACCACGGCCACCGAGTACGACACCATCCTGTCCACCGGCCTGGCCGGCGACAGCGGCCCCGACCTGGCCTGGCTGCGCGCCGGCGCCAACCTCCAGCCGCTGGTCGAGGCCGGACGGCTGCTCCCGCTCGACACCAAGGACGTGCCCGGCCTGGCCGCCTACGACGAGAAGGTCCTGCGCTACGCCAAGGGCGACAAGGACGGCAAGGTCTACGGCGTGCCGTTCGCCGTCCAGACCCTCCAGGTGATCTACAACAAGAAGATCTTCGCCGACAACGGCCTCACCCCGCCGAAGACGTACGCCGACATGATCTCCGCGGCCGACAAGCTCAAGGCCAAGGGCATCGTGCCGTTCGCCTTCGGCGGCAAGGACGACTGGATGTTGCCGATCGTGGCCGGCATCTTCGGCACCGCCCACTGGGGCGGCGACACGTTCATCGCCGACGTCAAGGCCAAGCGCAAGAAGTTCGCCGATCCGCGCTTCGTCGAGGGCATCGACCAGCTCAACAAGCTCAAGCCGTACTTCCCCGACGACGTGGCCGGCGTCTCCTACACCGACGCGCAGATCCTGTTCTCCTCCGGCAAGGCGGCCATGTTCCCCGGCGGCCTGTGGGAGCTGAACTTCTTCGGCGAGCACGCCAAGGGCGTCGACCTGGGCGTCTTCACGCCGCCCACGCCCGAGGGGGAGGGCGTCATGCCCGGCTTCACCGACGGCTCGTACGGCGTCAACGTCAAGACCAGGCACAAGGCCGAGGCGCTGGAGTTCGCCGCCTGGCTGGCCTCCAAGGACTACGGCCGGCTCTTCACCGACACCTTGCGCATCTTCTCCGCCGTGCCCGGCGTCACCTCCAAGGACCCGCTGCTCAACGAGGTCTCCGCCACCTTCGCCCAGCGCGGCGGCACCTACTTCATGAACGAGTTCGCCTACGGCAACCCGACCTCGGCCACCGTGTTCTCCAAGGCGTTGCAGGAGATGCTGCTGGGCCGCATCAGCGCCAAGGAGGCCGCCGAGCAGCTCGACAAGAGCGTGGCCACATGGCTCTAGCCGCGCGGCGGGGATCGTCGTACCTGTTCCTGATCCCCGCCTTCCTCCTGTACTCGGCGTTCGTGGTCTATCCGCTGTTCACCGGGCTGACCTACAGCTTCTTCTCCTGGAAGGGCACCCTGCGCGACCAGCCGGCCGGGCTGGACAACTACGCGAACCTGCTGTCGGGCGCCTTCCTGGACCAGCTGCTGCCGGCGCTGGGGCACAACTTCCTGCTCTTCGCCGGCACCATGCTGGTGCAGAACACGCTCGGCCTGGCCTTCGCGCTGGCGCTGTTCCGCGTACGGCGCGGCAAGCGCGTCCTGCAGACCATGTTCGCGCTGCCGTACCTGGTCAACCCGCTGGTCATCGGCTACCTGTGGACCCTGCTGCTCAGCCCGGCCTTCGGCCCGGTCAACGCGCTGCTCAAGCCGATGGGCCTGGCGATGCCGTGGCTGGGCGACCCCGACACCGCGCTGCCGACCGTCATCCTGATCACCAGCTGGCAGTGGGTGGGCTTCCCCATGTTGCTGTTCAGCGCCGCGCTCGGCGGCATCCCGCAGGAGTACGCCGAGGCCGCCAGGACCGACGGCGCCGGCTCCTGGCAGGTGTTCTGGCGCGTCACGCTGCCGCTGCTCAAGCCGGCCATGGCCACCGTGACCATCCTCAGCTTCATCGGCAGCATGGGCACCTTCGCCCTGGTCTACGCCCTGGGCGGCTCCAACGGCGCCCCCGCGGGCGCGACCGACGTGCTCGGCCTGCTGTTCTACCGGACGGCCTTCGCCTCGGGCGACGTCAACGCGCTGGGCACCTCCTCGGCACTGGCGGTCTTCATGTTCACCTTCATCTTCGGCTCGACGCTGCTGCTCGAACGGGTCCTGAGGAGGAAGTCGTGAAGGCCGTGGCGATCCGGGTCCTGCTGTGGGGCTACGCCGTCTTCTCCATGTCGCCGCTGCTCGTCATGCTGCTCAGCTCGCTCCGGCCGACCAGCGAGATCTTCGACCAGCCGCTCGGCTGGCCCAGCGGGCTCGGCAACTACGCCAAGGCCTGGACCGACGCCTCCTTCTCCACGTACGTGGTGAACTCGGCGATCGTCGTGGTCTGCTCGGTGCTGCTGGGGGCGGCGGTGTCGTTGCTGGCGGCGTACCCGCTGGGGCGCCGGGAGTTCCGGGGGCGCGGGCTGTTCGCCGCCTACTTCGTCTCGGGCATGACGCTGCCCGCCCACCTGGGCGTGCTGCCGCTGTTCTACCTGCTGGAGAGCATGGGGCTGGTGGACTCGCTGGCCGGGCTGGTGCTGGTCTACGCGGCCGGGTCGGTGCCGTTCAACGTGTTCGTGCTGACCGCGTTCTTCCGCCAGCTCCCGCACGAGCTGGACGAGGCCGCCGCCCTGGACGGCGCGGGACCGTTCGCCACCTTCTGGCACGTGATGCTGCCGCTGGTACGGCCCGCGCTGGCGACCGTGGTGGTCTTCCAGTTCGTGCCGATCTGGAATGACTTCTTCTACCCCCTGGTCCTGATGCGGGACGAGAGCAAGCTGACCCTGCCGGTCGGCCTCACCCACTTCTTCGGCCAGTTCCAGAACGACTGGGGCACGCTCTTCGCCGGCCTGGTGATGACGACGATCCCCCTGGTCGTGCTCTTCGTCCTGGCCACGCGCCAGATCGTCGCCGGGCTCACCGCCGGCATGAACCGTTGAGGACAGTTTGATGGATCTTGTGATGGCCTTCGCCGACGAGACGCGCTCGCGGCTGGACCGGTTGACGGCCGAGCAGTTGCCCGCCATCAGGCGCGCGGGCTCGCTGGTCGCGGCGACCGTGCGCGCCGGAGGCGTCCTGCACGCCTACGGCACGGGACATTCGGAGGCGGTGGCGCTGGAGGTCGCGGGGCGCGCGGGCGGGCTCATCCCGACCAACCGGCTCACCCTGCGCGACCCGGTGGTGCTGGGCTCGGCCGATCCCGGCGAGTTCGACCCGCTGGCCGAGCGCGACCCGCGCACCGCCCACCAGGTGCTGGCCCTGCACACGGTGGAGGACTCCGACGCGTTCGTGATCGCCTCCAACTCCGGCGGCAACGGCTCGACCGTGGAGATGGCCCGGCTGGTCAAGGAGCGCGGCCTGCCGCTCGTCGCGATCACCTCGCTGGCCCACTCGACCGCCATCACCTCGCGGCATCCGTCGGGGGAGCGGCTGTTCGAGCTGGCCGACATCGTGATCGACAACCTGGCCCCGTACGGCGACGCCGTCCTGCCCACCGAGCACGGCCCGGTCTGCGGCATCTCCTCGATCACCTCGGCACTGATCGTGCAGCTCATGGTGGCCGAGGCGATCGGCCGGCTCCAGGCGGACGGCACGGTCCCGCCGGTCTACCTGTCGGCCAACATCCCCGGCTCCGACGCGCACAACGACGCCCTCGTGGCCCGCTACGCCGGCCGGATCAGGACGGGCGCGCTGTGAGCCTGACGATCGCCGCCTTCTGGCCGCCCCCGCCGCACGAGACGACGGCCGCCCGCTACCGGGAGATCGCCGAGGCCGGGATCGACCTGGTCATCACCGGCAACTACCTGAGCGACCGGGTCATCCTGCGGCACGCCCTGGCCCGCGCCGAGGAGGCCGGGCTCGGCATGCTGGTCGCCTCGGACCCGCGGGTGGACGTGCTCATGCGCGACCTGGACGTGGACCCGGCGCCGCTGATCGCCCAGGTCGTCGAGGACTACCGCCCGTTCTGCTCCTTCCGCGGGCTCAGCCTCATGGACGAGCCGGTGGCCGAGCAGTTCCCGCGGCTGGCGGCCGGGGTCGCCGCCGCGCGGGCGGCCGGCGCGTTCGCCTACGCCAACCTGCTGCCGAGCCACGCCACCGGCCCCTACGACGCGTACGTGGGGGAGTTCGCCCGGGTCGTCCGCCCGGACGTGCTCTCCTTCGACCGGTACCCGTTCCTGGCCGGCGGGTTCGACGAGGGCTACTTCGCCGACCTGGCCACCGTGCGCGAGCACGCCCGCCGGGCCGGGCTGCCGGCCTGGATGTACGTCCAGACGCTGGCCTACGACGGCCACCGCGAGCCGTCGGCCGCCGAGCTGGCCTGGCAGGTCAACACCGCCCTGGCCTACGGGTACACCGGCATCCAGTACTTCACCTACTGGACGCCCGACCCGGCGCGCGGCGAGGGCTTCCAGCCGGCGCTCATCGGCGGTGACGGCGTGCCGACCGAGCGCTACGGCGTCGTGCGCGACCTCAACACCCGCTGGCTGCGCCCGGTGGCGGCCGAGCTGACCGGGTGGACGTCGGTCGAGCACGCCGGCGATGTCCTGGTCGGCCACTACGGCGAGCGGCGGCTGGTCTGCAACGCCCGCTTCGACCGGCCGGTGGAGGTCACGCTCGACGGGATCACGCAGGCGTTCGACCCGGCGACCGGCTCCTACCAGGCGTGCGGCGCCACCCTCACGCTCGCGCCCGGCGCGGCGCGGCTGGTCCGGTGATGCTCTTCGCCGGGGTGGACGCCGGCGGCACCACCACCCGCGCCGCCGTCCACGCGGCGGACGGCACCAGGCTCGGGCACGGCACCGCCGGCCCCGGCAACCCGGCCGCGCACGGGCCCGCGGCGGCCCGCCTGGCGATCGGGCAGGCCCTGCGCCGTGCGCTCGACGGCCTGGACCCGGCGCTGGTGGCCGCCTCGGTGGCCGGCGTCGCGGGCGGCGACGACGCCTTCGCCGCGACGCTGGGCCGGACGTGGGCCGAGTGCGGCATCGCCGTGCCGCCGCGCATGGTCGGCGACGTGGAGATCGCCTACGCGGCCGGGACCGCCGCGCCGTCCGGCATGCTGCTGCTCGCCGGGACGGGCGCCGCGGCGGCCCGCTTCTCCGGCCGGACGGTGACCGCGGTGGCCGACGGGCTCGGCTGGCTGCTGGGCGACGAGGGCGGCGGGTTCTGGATCGGCCGGGCGGGCGTGCGCGCGACCGTCCGCGCCCTGGACCGCCCCGGCGACCACCCCGAAGCCCGCCTTCCGGACCACCCGCACCACACCCGGGACCGCCCCGAGGGCCGCATGGGCCGTGCTCCGGGCGCGGGCCTGGCGTACGGGCCGCTGGTGGATCTGGTGAGTGCGCACTTCGGGGTGGCGGGTGAGCCGCGGCGGCGGGCGGACCGCATCGTCCGGCTGGCCCAGGCCGACCGGATGCTCGTGGCCGCCGCCGCGCCGCTGGTGTCGCGGGCGGCCGCCGCGGGGGACGAGCGCGCGGCAGGCATCGTCGCCGAGGCCGCCCGGCGGCTGACCGCGACGGCGGCCCGGCTGTCCGGCGACGGGCCGCTGGTGCTGGCGGGCGGCGTGCTGACCACGGACGGCCCGGTGCGCGCCGCCGTCCTGGCCCGCCTGGCCGGGCGGCAGGTGAGGACCGCCCGCGACGCCACGGCCGGGGCGTGCTGGCTGGCCGCCCTCGACCGGCTGGGCGACGAGGCCGCCCACGAACGGTTCACGGCCCTCGCGCCGCCCCGCTAGTGCGGTGACGGAAACGATTGGCGCCTACGGTGCCCGTGCCGCTTTGATGGGGTTGATCAGGTTCGACCAGCGCTCGCGAGGCAGGGTGACGCAGCCTCACGCGTATCGCCTGCCCGAGGAAAGGACAGTTCGCCTCTCATGCAGATCCTGCAGACGAATCGCGCTCTGCTGAGCCGGCTGCTGCCGGGCGTCGCGCCGGAGGAACTCACCGTTTGTCAAGGGCAGTTCCATCAGGTGGTGATCGGCCCGGATCGTGTCGTGTGCCTGCCGCGCACCGAGGCCGCGGCCGCCCGGCTGCCGCAGCGGGCCGCCGTCCTGCGCCTGCTCGCCGGATTCGAGCTCGGCTTCCGCACGCCTCGGCCATTGCCGCAGGCCGGCACTCCCGGCGCGGACCAGCCGCGGTTCCTGGTCCTCAGCCGCGTTCCCGGTGCCCCGCTGGAGGCCGAAGTGCTCGAAGACCCCCGGGTGGCCGAGGCCGTGGCGGCGCAGTACGTCACGCTGCTCACCGAGCTGGCCAGGATCGGCGCCGAGGACGACGTGCGAGCCGCCCTGCCGGCACCACAGGATCGATGGCGGCAGTTCACGGCGGGCGTCCGCGCCGAGCTGTTCGGCCTCATGTCCGATCGCGGGCGTCAGCGAGCCGAGCGAGAGCTCGCGGCGCTCGACAGCCTTCCCCACCTCACCGACGCCGTGGTCCATGGCGACCTCGGCGCGGAGAACGTCCTGTGGGAGCACGGCGACGGACTGCCGGTGCTCAGCGGGGTGATCGATTGGGACGAGGTCACGATCGGTGATCCCGCCGAGGACCTCGCGGCCGTCGGGGCCGGCCACGGCCCGGCCTTCCTGAATCGGGTGCTCACGCTGGGAGGCTGGACGGACAGCACGATGGCCGCCCGCATCGCCGTCATCCGCGCGTCCTTCGCCCTGCAGCAGGCCCTGTCCGCGCATCGAGACGGCGACGAGGAACAGCTGGCGGACGGCCTGACCGGCTACCGGTGAAGTCATCCGGGGGGCTCAGGTGGACGGCTCCTCTGCCGGGAACAGGATCGGGCTGATCAGGTGGCGGGTGCGCTCGGGCGTGGGCGGGTTGGCGATCCTGGGCAGGAGCGCGGCGCGCAGGTCGGCGATCAGCGCGGCGCGCTCGTCCGGGCTGAGCCAGATCGCGTGCTGGCGGTAGCCGACCAGGTCGGCGGCCGGGTCGGCCTGGTCGCGGTCGAGGTAGGCGCCGAACTCGGCGAGCAGGGCCGCCATGGCCACGGCGAACGCGCGGCGGTGGTCGTCCCGCGAGGCCGACGCGGCGGTCTCGGCGTCGATGGCCGCCCGCGCCGGGCGTAGCCGGTAGCGGCGCTCGACGGCCCCGCGTACCCGCTGCTCGCCCTCCACGTCGAGCAGGCCGCCCTCGGCCAGCAGGCCGACGTGCCGGTAGACGGTCGCCTTGGAGACATCGGGCAGCAGGTCGCACAGGCCGGAGGTGGTGAGCGTGCGGCCGCCCGCCATGGCGTGCACGATGCGCAGCCGTACGGGGTGCAGAAGCAGGTCCACCGTGTCCATGGACGTACGATCTCACACCTGCTACCTTTCTCAAACCTGAGAAAGGACGAATGATGACCGACCACGCCCTGGACGCCCCTCCGCTGGGCCGGCTGCACGACGTCGCCGGCCGCCGGATCATGTTGCACCGCTCGGGCACCGGCGGCCCGCCCGTGGTGTTCCTGCCCGGCGCCGGAGTCGTCGGCCTGGACTACCTCAACGTGCACGACCGTGCCGCCGAGCTGACGACCAGCGTGCTCTACGACCGCGCGGGCACCGGCTGGAGCGAGCCGGTCGAGCTGCCCCGCACCGCGGCCGAGGTGACCGACGAGCTGCGCGAGGCGCTGCGGGCGGCGGGGGTGCGCGGCCCGTACGTACTGGCCGGGCACTCCCTGGGCGGCGCGTACGCGCGCCACTACGCCCGCCGCTTCCCCGGCGACGTCGCGGCGCTGCTGCTGCTCGACCCCTTCCACGAGGACATGGCCGCCCGCGCGCCCCGCCAGGCACGCGAGATTCTCGACCGGATGCAGGAACAGGCGCTCCCGGAGCCGACGCCGGAGCAGCTCGACGCCGCGCGTCCGGCCGTCGAGCAGCTGCTGGCCGCCTGGCCGGACGGCGTGCGCGAGGCCCTCGTCGACCACCACCTCACCGCCTGGCGCACCGGTTGGCTGGAGGGCCGCAACCTCTACGACGAGGTCTCCGAGGAGTTCAGGGCCGCGCCGCCGGCGCCCGACGTGCCGGTGATCGTGCTGTCGGCCATGGGGGCGGACGCCACCCAGTCCCAGCTCTGGCCGGAGGACGTGCTGCGGGAGATCAACGCCGGCAAGCTCGCCCTGCACGCCGAGCTGGCCGCCTCCTTCCCGCGCGGCGAGCACCGGGTGCTGGACGACGCCGGGCACGGCTGGCTGCACGAGGAACGGCGCGACGCCGTGCTCCAGGCGCTGGCCGACCTGCTGCGGGCCCTGTGAAACCCGGGGACCCGGCCGTGACTCAGGGACGCAGGGCCTTGAGCGCCAGGTCGACCAGCGCGTCGGCGTACTGCGGGGTGAGCGGGCCGGAGCGCAGCAGCCAGCGCTGATAGAGGGGGGCGTAGAGCAGTTCGAGCGCGAGGTCGAGGTCGGCGTCGGGGGCGATCTGGCCGGCCCGCTGGGCGCTGCGCAGGCGGGCCTTCTTGCCCTCGTCGACCGGGCCGGCCAGCTTCTCGCGGTACTGGGCGGCCAGCTCGGGGTCGCCGACGATCTCCAGGTTGAGCGCCCGGACCGGCGCCTCGAAGCCGGGGTCGGCGAACTCCGCCACGGTGGCCCGCATGACGGTCTTCAGGTCGGCCTCGATGTCGCCCGTGTCGGGCAGCACCACGCCCTGGTCGCCCTCGCTCAGCGCGAGGAAGGAGTCGAAGACCACGGCCCCCTTGGACCGCCACCACCGGTAGATCGTCTGCTTGCCGACGCCGGCCCGCGCGGCGATCGCCTCGACGGAGACCTTGGCGTACCCCACCTCGGACACCAGCTCCCTGGCGGCCTGGAGGATCGCCTGCCGGGAGCGCTCGCTGCGGCGCGCGGGATCGGGTTTCTTCACGCCGGCCATCATAGCCCATAAACGAGACGATACGGTTCGTCTTGACAAGTCGCCCCGTCTTGGTGGCACACTAATGGACATGTGGCGAGACGGACCGTCTCGTCTCGGATTGAGAAGGAGGCGAGAGCGCATGCGCGTGTGGTTCGTCACGGGTGCGTCCCGCGGGCTGGGCCGGGCGTTCACCGAAGCGGCCCTGGACAGGGGCGACCGGGTCGTGGCCGCCGCCCGCGACGTCGGCCCGCTGGCCGAGCTGGAGGCCCGGCACCCGGGCTCGCTCGTCCGGCTGCCGCTCGACGTCTCCGACCGCGCGGCGGTGCGGGAGGGCGTGGACAAGGCGGCGGCCGCGTTCGGCAGGCTCGACGTCGTGGTCAACAACGCCGGCGGCATGCTGATCGGCATGCTGGAGGAGGCCACGGAGGAGCAGATCAGGGCGCACTTCGACGTCAACCTGTTCGGCGCGATCTGGGTCACCCAGGCGGTGGTGCCGTACCTGCGGGCCCAGGGGTCGGGGCACATCCTCCAGGTCACCTCGATGGGCGCGGGCGGCGGCGTCGCCTCGGTCGGCCTGTACGCGGCCGGCAAGTCGGCGCTCGACTCGATCACCCAGGCGCTGGCCATGGAGCTCGCGCCGTTCGGCGTCAAGGTCACCAACCTGCAGATGGGCGGCTACGACACCGGCCTGTTCACGCTGGGCACCACGGCCACCGAGCCCGACCCGGTCTACGACGGGCTGCGGGCCGAGCTGGCCGCCATGTGGGGCGAGGACGCCGGCCCGCCGCCGAGCAACGCCGCGCCCGTCGTCATGGAGCTCGTGGACCTGCCCGAGCCGCCGCGCCGGCTGATCGTCGGCAGCCTCTCGTACGACCTCGTCCAGCAGATGGACAAGGCCCGCACCGCGGAGTACCGCGCCTGGGAACACCTCAGCCGCAAGGCCGACGGCTGACCCCGCCCACCCCGTCCGACCTGCGGCTCCAAGGGGCGGCCGGGCGGGGATGGGTCAGGTGTTGTCCTGGTTCCGGCACAATTGCGGTGTGCGAGTCGGATTGCTGGGGCCCTTCGAGGTCCGGAACGCCCAAGGGGCCGTGGTCGAGGTTCCCGGGGTCCGGCTGCGTGCGCTGCTCGCCGCCCTCGCCCTGGAGGCGGGCCGGATGGTCACGCGCGCGCGGCTGATCGACTGGATCTGGGGGGAGCGGCCGCCCGCCGACGAGGTCAACGCCCTGCAGGCGCTGGTGTCCAGGCTGCGCAGGGTGCTGCCGGACGGCGTGATCGAGGCCGATTCCGGCGGCTACCGGCTGGCCGTGCCGCGCGAGGCGGTGGACGTGTGCCGCTTCGAGCAGCTGATCGCCCAGGCCCGCGCCGCCGTGCCCGCCGCCCGCGCCGACCTGCTGCGCAGTGCCCTGGAGCTGTGGCGCGGCGCCCCCATGGCCGACATCGTGATGCAGGACAGCGACACGTTCGACGCCGTGGTCACCAGGCTCGACGACCTCCACGTCGCCGCGCTCGGCGACCGCATCGACGCCGACCTGCGGCTCGGCCGGGGCGCGGAGCTGGTCAACGAGCTGACCGGGCTGGTGGCCGCGTACCCGCTGCGCGAGGGGTTCGTGGCGGCGTTGATGCGGGCGCTGGCCGAGGCGGGCCGCGGCAACGAGGCGCTGACCCTCTACCAGCGCACCCGCGAGCGGCTGGCCGACGAGCTGGGCGCCGACCCGTCGGCCGAGCTGTCGGAGCTGCACACCGCGCTACTCCGCGGCGAGGTGGGGGAGCGGACGGACAACCGCAGGACCAACCTGCGCGCCGAGCTGACGAGCTTCGTCGGCCGGCACGACGACGTCTCCGCGGTCGCCGATCTGGCCGCCAGATACCGCCTGGTCACCCTGACGGGGGCGGGCGGCTCCGGCAAGACGCGGCTGGCCACCGAGACCGCCCGTACGATGCTCCCCGAGCTGCCCGACGGCGCCTGGCTGGTCGAGCTGGCCCCGGTCCGGGCCGGCGGCGAGCTGGCGCAGGCCGCCCTGACCACGATCGGCCTGCGTGACCAGGGCATGCTCGGCGGCGGGCGCGGCGGCGACCCGATGGAGCGGCTCATCACCGCCATCCGGGACCGCTCGATCCTGCTCATCCTGGACAACTGCGAGCATGTCATCGAGGCCGCCGCGGCGTTCGCGGACCGGCTGCTGGGCGAGTGCCGCGGCCTGCGCGTCCTGGCCACGAGCCGCGAGCCGCTCGGCATCACCGGTGAGGTGTTGTGGCAGGTCGAGCCGCTCACGCTGCCCGCCGATGGCTCCTCGCCCGCCGAGAGCGGGTCCTCGCCCGCGGTGCGGCTGCTGCGCGACCGCGCGGACCTGGTGCGCAAGGACATCGGCTCCGACGCCGCCACCCTCGCGGCCATGACGCGGATCTGCCGGGCGCTCGACGGCAACCCGCTGGCGATCGAACTGGCCGCGGCCAGGCTGCGCACCATGTCGGTCGACCAGCTCGCCCGCCGTCTCGACGACCGGTTCCGCCTGCTGAACAGCGGCAGCCGTACGGCGCTCGCCCGGCACCGGACGTTGCGCGCGGTCGTCGACTGGAGCTGGGACCTGCTGAGCGAGGCCGAGCGCGGCGTGCTGCGCCGGTTCTCGGTGTTCTCCGGCGGTGCGAGCCTGGAGGCGGCTGAACGCGTGTGCGGCGACGAGGCGGACGGTGAGCTGGTCTTCGACGTGCTGACCGCGCTGACCGAGAAGTCGCTGCTGCTGGCCGACGACGACGGCGCCCCGCGCTACCGGATGCTCAACACCATCAAGGAGTACGCGGCCCAGCGGCTGGAGGAGGCCGGGGAGTCCGAGGCGGCGCGGCGGGCGCACCTGGCCCACTTCACCGAGCTGGCCGAGACCGCCGACCCGCACCTGCGCCGAGCCGAGCAGCTGGAGTGGCTGGCCGTGCTCGACGCCGAGCACGACAACATCATCACGGCCCTGCGCGGGGCGATTGCCGAGGGGTGGGCGTACGAGGCGATGCGGCTGGTCGGGGGCGCCGGCTACTACTGGTTCCTCAGCGGCCACCGGGCCGAGGGCGCCGAGCTGAGCATCGCCGCGTCCGGGCTGAAGGGTGAGGTGCCCGACGAGGTGCGGGCGATGGCGTACCTCATGGTGACCATGTTCGTGACGTCCGGCGTGGGCGGCGACCAGTTCCAGGCGCGGGAGTGGATCCAGGAGGCCCACCGGCTGGCCCTGAGCAGCGGGTCGCAGAAGCCGCTGCTCGGGTTCGCCGCGCTGCTGGAGCGCACGCTGCAGGGCCCGGGGGCGTTCCTGCCGGCGTTCGAGCCGCTGATCGCCGGCGCCGATCCCTGGGTGCGGGCGCAGGGCAGGCTGGCCCGCGGCCGGTTCCGGCTCACGCTCGGCGCCGACGAGACCGACGTCGACCTCGACGCCGAGACCGCGCTCGCCGAGTTCCGCGCGCTGGGCGACCGCATGGGCATCTCCCTGTCGCTGACCTTCCTGGCCGATCGGCTCGCCATGCGCGGCGAGTTCGCCCGTGCCTGCGAGTACTACGAAGAGGGCGCCGTGGCGCTGACCGAGGTGGGCGCGACCGAGGACGTCGTGGGCGTGTGGGCCCGCCAGGCCCAGCTCCACTGGCTGCTCGGCGACGAGCGGGCCAGTGCCTCGGCCATGGCCGAGGCCCAGCGGCACGCCGACGGCATCGTCTGGCCGGACTCCCTCGCCGAGCTGGCGCTCGGGCAGGCGAAGCTGGCGCGCTGGCGCGGCGAGGCGGACCAGGTGCGCGAGCACCTGGCCACCGTTCGGGCGGTGCTGGCGGACGAGGAGATGGTCGCCTCGGTCCGTTCCACGATCATGGACCTGTACGGCTACCTCGCCGACGACGTCGAGCAGGCCCGCGCGTACCGGCGCAAGGCGTTCGACGCGGCCGTGCAGAACATGTTCCCGCCGACCATCGCCGAGGCGCTGGTCGGGATCGCCGACGTCGCGTTGCGCGAAGGCCAGGACGAGCAGGCCGCGCGGCTGATCGCGGCCAGCGAGGCCGTGCGCGGCACGCCGGACCGCTCGCTGCCGGACGCCGCCCGCATCGCCGGGCAGGCGCGCGAGCGCCTCGGCGAGACCGCGTTCGCCGAGGCGGACCTCGACGGCCGCCGCCGCGACTTCCGGGAACTGGCCGAACTCACCCTCGCCCGCTGAACGTCCCACGCGCCCACAATCGATCCGCCGACCCGCCGCGCCCGCCCGTCAAGCTGCCGCTGATGGTGACGTGCCGGTCCGTCCCCTGCCTGAGGGCGGCGAGTTGGCCATCTCCTCGTCGTAGTAAGGGAAGTGCCACTGCTCGGGGGTTTCCACGACACCGTCCAGCGACACGAACAGCTGCGAGACGATGGTGCTCATGCTGTGGCGTCGGTGAAGAACGCGGCGAGCGCGGGGGCGATGGCCTCGGGGGCCACGTTGTGCGGCTGACCGGTGAGGGTGGCCCGGCGGACGTCCGGCAGCAGGTCGGCCACGGCCTGCGCCGTGCTGCTGATCCACGGGATGGTCTCGCCGTCGATCACCAAAGTGGGCGCCGTGACGCCGGTCAGCCGATCGGCGGGCAGGGAGAAGTCGCCGGTGATGGTGGCGTCGTAGATGAGCGTGTGGGCCACGGCCTCCATCGCCGGCCAGCCCGGGAAGTCGCGCATCGGGGCCACGAACTCGGCCGGGATGCCGACCGCGGCGGTGAGGAACAGCTCGCACATGTCGCCCCGGCGGCCCTCGGCCAGCAGCGCCACGAGCTGCTCGCGGTAGTCGGCCGGCACCGGCGTACGGGTGCCGGGCAGGATGTAGGGAACCTCCCACACCGCCAGCCTGTCGACGGCGAGCCCGCGGGCGGCGGCCTCCAGGGCGATGATGCCACCGCCGGAGGTGCCGTACAGGTGCGCCGACCCGCCCGCCGCGGCGATGACGGCCTCGATGTCCTCGAACTCGCGGTCCACCGCGTAGGGGGCGGTGTCACCGCTGTCGCCACGGCCGCGCCGGTCGTAGTTGTAGACGGTCAGGTCCTTGGCCAGCAGCTCGGCCAGGGGCGCGGTCGCGGATCGGTCGTTGGGGCCGGCGCCGATGAGGATCACCGCCGGGCCCTGCCCGATCCGGTCGTAGGCGATCGCGGTGCCGTCCTGCGAGATGACCTTGTCCATGGCGTTTCCCTCGTGTCGCTGTTCGTCGGTTGCATGATCAGAATGCTGCACGTGGCGGCCGTTCCACATCCGTGGTCTCCACCGATTCGCTACTGAGACCTCCGTGACGTCCGCACGTACGTGATGATGTCCGGATGATCGCAAAGGTGTCCCAGCGCGAGGCCGAGGTGCTGGCGGCGGTGGCGGCGCGGCTGTCGAACGCGCAGATCGCGAACAGGTTGCACATCTCCGTCCGCACGGTCGAAAGCCACGTCGCCTCGCTGCTGCGCAAGTACGGCGTGGCCGACCGGCAGGAGCTGGCGCAGCAGGCGGTGCAGGCCGGTGTGGACCGCGACATCCCGGATGGGCCGCACCTCGGGGTTCCCACCCCGATGACCTCGTTCGTCGGGCGCGAACGGGAACACGAGGCGGTCCTGGCGGCATTCGGCGCCTCCCGGCTGGTCACCCTGCTGGGTCCCGGCGGCGCGGGCAAGAGCCGCCTCGCGGCAGAGATCTGCTCCACGTACCCGGCCGGCGGGGCGTTCGTGGATCTGGTTCCCGTACGGGACGGGTTCGTCGCGCAGGCGACGGCCAAGGTGCTCGGGGTCGGTGAGCGCGCCCAGCAGCCGTTGGAGGATGCCGTCGTCGAACGGCTTCGCCGCGATCGGGCGCTGCTCGTCCTCGACAACTGCGAGCATGTGCTGGACACCGCCGCCGGCTTCGCGGAGCGAATGCTGGCAGCCTGTCCGGGCACCCGGATCCTCGTGACGAGCCGCGAGCGCCTCGGCGTGCCCGGCGAACGAACCGTGCCGATCGGCCCGCTGCCTCTGGCCTCCGACGCGGAGGCGCTCTTCCTCGACCGGGCCACCGCGGCCGATCCGGAGTTCGACGCCGACCTGGCCCAGCTGACGGAGATCTGCGCCCGGCTCGACGGGATTCCTCTGGCCATCGAACTCGCCGCGGCCCGCAGCGCCTCTTTGGGGCTTGCCGGGCTGTTCGTCGCGCTCGACGACGCGCTGAGGCTGCTCACCGGAGGACGGGCAGCCGACCGGCGGCACCGGTCCCTGCGCGCGGTGCTCGAATGGAGTCATGACCTGCTCGACGAGGAGGAGCAGGCGCTGTTCCGACGACTGTCGGTGTTCTGCGGCGGGTTCGACCTGGCCGCCGTGACGGCGCTCGCCGCCGGCCGCCCATCCGGCGCCGTGAGCCATGTGCTGGGGCGACTCGTCGACAAGAGTCTCGTCGTACGCGCCCCGGGAACGGCGAGCCGATGGCGGCTCCTGCAGACCGTCAGAGCCTTCGCCGAGGACCTGTTACGAGACTCCGGCGAGTACGACGCGGCTCGGGAACTCCATCTGCTGTGGGCCGCCGGTACCGCGACGGCGATGTGCGAGCGGCTGATCGCCGCCGGACAGAACGGCGCCGGGGCGGCGGCGCCGTTCGAAGACAGCCAGAAGGACGGCGCCGAGGTCTGGCGGCGGGAGTTCGACGAGGTCTCAGACGATCTGCGTGCGGCGCTGGCCGCCGCACCGCCCGGACCGGGTGGTGCGGCGCACCGGCTGGCCCGCTCGCTGGGGCACCTCGCCTTCGCCCGCCGATTCCTGGCCGAGGCCCAAGGCCACTACCGGCAGGCAGCCGAACGAGCGCCCGGTCCCGCCGAAGCGGCCGAAGACCTGCGGCACGCGGCCGACTGCTCCCTGGACAACATCTCCGGGCAATACGCGTTCGACCTGCTGCTCGCCTCGGCGGCGCAGGCCCACGCCGCGGGCGACGAGAACGGCCGCGCGGTCGCGCTGGCCCGTGCGGTGGAGACAGCGGCGAGGTTTCTCGCCTCCTTCCCCGAGGGCATTCCCGGCGAGCGGCTTCGCCGTCATCTCACCGAGGCGGTCGAGGCCGGAGACCCCGGCGACCCGACCGTGGCGGCGGCCCTCGCCGCGGCGGCGGCCTGGACCGAGCGGCCGGGCGCCTTCGACCCGGACCCGGTCCTGGCCGCCCGCGCGCTCGCCGTCGCGCGGACGACGGGCGACGCCGTGCTCATCAGCGCGGGGCTCGACGCGGTGACGACCGCCGCCGTACGGGCCGGCCGGCATCGCGAAGCCCGGCGGTACGCCGAGGAGCGGCTGGCACTGCTGTCGGAGATGGACCGCGACGACCCGCGTTCGGCCATCGAGATCGTGGACACCCTGCACGTGGCCTGCACCGACGCGATCGTCGCGGGAGATCTGCCCGCGGCGATCAGCGCCGGTCGGCTCATGATGGCCGACGACCTCGTCGGAGACCACCCCTACATCTCGGCCAGCAGACTGATCCCCGCGCTCGTCCTCACCGGAGATCTCGGCGCGGCCCTGCGCTACGGCGAACGGATGTGGGAGGGCTGGGAACGAGCCGGCCGGCCGCCGGCCGGATGGCTGCTGCCTTCCGTGTCGGCCATGGCGCTCGCCCATGGACTTCTCGACGACCAGGGCCGTTTCCGGCTCTGGCGTCACAGGGCCGGCGTGGTGGTCGACCACGCGCAGGCCGGGCTGACTTCCTTCGGCGCGTTCGTCGATGCCCGGGCCGCGCTGCAATCCGGGGACCTGAGCGACGCCGCCGCCCTGGTGGAGCGGGCGTTCGGCACGTTCTCGATGGGACGTTACGCGGCGTACGCGCAGGCGGCGGGAGCCGAGCTCGCGGTCGTCGCCGGGCTGCCCGACGCCCCGGACCGGCTCGCGGTCGCGCTGCGGACAGCCGGCGAGAACCACTGGGCCTCGGCATGCCTGGCTCGCGCCGGCGGCAGGCTCCACGCGGACCCGGACGCGCTGGCGGCCTCGGTCGCCCAGTGGGAGGGCATCGACGCTCGGCTGGAACGAGCCCATACCCTCCTGCTGATCCCGCATCGCGCCGAAGAGGGCCGAGCCGCTCTCGACGCACTGATCACGAGTACGGGCAGGAGAACCTTGTAACTCGTCCGCGCGTATCGGGAGTTCGTCCTCTTGACCGACAATCCGGGGTCGATCAGCTCCGCAGCTGGGCGAGCCCGGCAGCGCCAGACGCCCCGGTAGCCGGCTATGGGGCGTTCGTGCCGTCGCGCGCTGCGATGGCCGCGGCCATGAAGTCCTGGAAACGCGCGAACTGTTGCTGATCCATCTTCAGCGGCACCCCGTTGACGATCCGGTCCTTGTACCGGGTACCGATCGTGACCTTGAAGCCGTCACCGTGTGGTTTCGCGTCCACGCCGAGGAACGCCACGTGGTATCGCCTGGACTCAGTCAGGCAATGGAAGATTTCGAAGGTCCTCCCGTCCTGCACCAGGATGTACTCACCGATCGCGAACTCCACTGCCATGGCTTCCCGTTCATGCCGTTTGCTGTGTCCGGTCGGACTCGGACGCGCTTCCGGGGAAAACGGTCGGACTTCGAGCCGGCACGACGGGCGGTAGGCCCGACTCGTACCAATCATGAACCGCTACCGCGACCTACCGCAAAGCTACTTGGCGGCTGAGGTCGTCGCAGGGTCCGGCCCGGGGGAGCCGGTTGGCCGGCTCACCCGGGACCGGTGACCGGGATCATCCTCACGCCTTCAGCTTGCCTCCGCCGTCGTCGATGAGGACCGTGCCCGTGGTGAAGGTGTTGCCGATGACGAACACCACTCGGTGTCCACCACGCGGCCGAGGCAGCGGCGACGAAAGTGATCGAGCCATGCTCCGACAGTGCCGTCACCGCTGCCTTCGCGGTCAGGAAGTGCGGGATCAGCTTGTCTGCAACGGCCTGGCGCAGCGCGTCCGCGGTGATCGCGGAGAGCGGCCCGGCAGCCTGGCCGCGCCCGCTGATGCTGAGCACCACGTTGTCAACCGTACCGATCCGGTCGAGGAAGCCGCGTGTGGCCTGCTCATCCCTGGCATCCACGACGAAACCCGTGCCACCGGTCTCCCGACCAAGGCGGAGGTGATGCTTGCAGCGCTGACCGCGTTCGTCGAGGCGCCTACAGGCAGCGAGGACCTGCGCACGTTCCTCCTTGAGACCTTCCGGCTGAGCGCGTTCACATCACGACGACAGCCAGGCAAGCATCGCGGTGACATCGTCGGCGAGTGACTCGTCGGACCGCCGCCGACTGGAAGTGGCAGGGGGTCCGGATTGTCGGTGGCTACCGGCATTGTAGTGCTATGACCGAGACGCCCCCTTTTACCGTCCTCGCTGATGACACGGCCTACGCCGAGGCCGTGCAGCTCGCCGTGGACTCCGCCGCCGCCTACTACGCCGACGGCACCTCCACCCTCGACGACGACGCCTACGACCGGCTGGTGCGCGGCATCCAGGCGTACGAGGAGGCCCATCCCGAGCAGGTGCTGCCGACCTCGCCGACGGGCAAGGTCGCGGGCGGCGCGGTCGTGGGGGACGTGCCGCACACCGTGCCGATGCTCAGCCTGGACAACGTGTTCGGCGCCGAGCAGCTCGCCGACTGGGCCGCCTCGGTCGAGCGCAGGCTCGGCCGTCCGGTCACCGCGTGGAGCGTCGAGCCCAAGCTCGACGGCCTGGCCATCTCGGCCCGCTACCGCGGCGGCCGGCTGGCCCAGCTCGTCACCCGGGGCGACGGCACCGCGGGCGAGGACGTCTCGCACGCCATCGGCACCATCGTCGGCCTGCCCGAGCGGCTGGCCGAGCCGGTCACGGTGGAGCTGCGCGGCGAGGTCATGATGACGACGTCGCAGTTCGAGGAGGCATGCGCCAAGCGCTCGGCGCACGACGGCACCACGTTCGCCAACCCGCGCAGCGCCGCCGCCGGCACGCTGCGCGCCCAGGACCGGCCGTACGTGTGCGAGCTGACGTTCTTCGGCTACGGCGCGCTGCCCGCGCCGGGCGACGACTCCGACCTGGCGGTACAGCTGCGCGAGCTGCCGCACAGCCAGGTCATGGAGTGGGTGGCCGGGCAGGGCGTGCAGACCACGGCCGCCACCGCGGTCGCCGGGATCGTCACCGACACTCTGGAGCGGGTGCAGGAGCGCGTCGGCGAGATCGCCGCGGCCCGCGCCGGGCTGCCGTTCGGCATCGACGGCATCGTGATCAAGTGTGACCTGGCCTCCGACCAGGCCGAGGCCGGGTTCAGCTCGCGCGCGCCGCGCTGGGCGACCGCCTACAAGCTGCCCGCCACCGAGAAGATCACCAAGCTGGTCGGCGTGGAGTGGAACACCGGCCGCACCGGGATCATCGCCCCGCGCGCCGTGCTGGAGCCGGTCGAGCTCGACGGCAGCGTCGTCACCTACGCCACGCTGCACAACGTCGCCGACATCACCCGGCGCGGCCTGATGCTGGGCGACAGCGTGGTCGTCTACAAGGCGGGCGACGTGATCCCGCGCGTGGAGTCGCCGGTGGTGCACCTGCGCACCGGCGAGGAGCGGCCGATCCCGATCCCGCAGGTCTGCCCGTCCTGCGGTGACGCCATCGACAGCTCGCAGGAACGGTGGCGGTGCGTGCGCGGGCGGGCCTGCCGGGCGATCGCCTCCATCGTCTACGCCGCCGGACGCGACCAGCTCGACATCGAGGGCCTGGCCGAGAACCGCATCAAGCAGCTGCTGGACGCCGGTCTGATCGCCGACTTCGCCGACCTGTTCTTCCTGACCCGCGAGCAGCTGCTCAGCCTGGACCGCATGGGCGAGACCAGCACCGACAACCTGCTGGCCGCCTTCGAGCAGGTCAAGGGGCGGCCGCTGAGCCGGGTGTTCGCGGCGCTCGGCGTCCGCGGCACCGGCCGGTCGATGAGCCGCCGCATCGCCCGCCACTTCGGTTCGATGGAGGCCATCCGGGCCGCCGACGCCGCGGCGATCCAGGCGGTCGAGGGCATCGGCCCGGAGAAGGCGCCGGTCGTGGTGGCCGAGCTGGTCGAGGTCGGGCCGCTGATCGACAAGCTGGTCCAGGCGGGCGTGAACATGGCCGAGCCGGGCTGGACGCCCCCCGCCGAGCCCGGCTCCCCGGAGACCGGCGGCGGGTCCGGGCTGCCGCTGGCCGGGATGTCGGTCGTGGTGACCGGCGCGATGAGCGGCACGCTGGAGGCGTTGAGCCGCAACGAGATGAACGAGCTGATCGAGCGCGCCGGCGGCAAGGCGTCCTCCAGCGTCTCGGCCAAGACGTCGCTGCTGGTGGCCGGCGAGAAGGCCGGCTCCAAGCGGGCCAAGGCCGAGAGCCTGGGAGTGCGCATCGTGACGCCGGAGGAGCTCGCCGAACTTGTCAGCTCCTTTCTGTAGCTCTTCATGAGCCGAAGCAGGTTCCGTGGAGGCGCACTGCCGCCACGGAACCTGCGCAGTGGTAACGGCCGGGTGCCGTGCTCAGAACTTGCGGTCGCGGCCGGCCTCGGCTCCGCAGCTGGGCGCGGCTACCTGTCCCGGCCGCGCGATCGGCTACCTGCTCACCCACCAGCGATCCGACGGCGGATTCGGCCCCGCGGTCTTCGTCCTGACCGCTCTGGGAGACCTCCACCACGACCGCGCCCTGCGACACCAAAGGCGTAGACACCGCCGTGCCATGCGGGACCCTACGCACGCCGGACGGCGAGTGTCCTGCACAGGCAACTGACGGAACGGGCGTCAACGGCCGACCGCGGACGGCAGCTGCGATGACAGCCCATGATCATCGCTATCGCCGATCTCTGCACCCAGACTCCTCAGGGCCAACCCAACACCTCGGCGACCTGACCAACCAGTTCGCGCATCAGGGGACCCACCCCGGGCGGCAGTTGACGACCCGTTCGCCGAGCCGGCGATCCTGAGCCCGGCAATCAGGGCAGGTTCGAGCGCTGTCGCCGGCCACGAAGTCTCTCCAGTGCGGCCGCAACCTCATTGACCTGCTCAGGCTTCCGGGTGCTCCACTCGGAGACCTCGTTGAACCATCGGTTCCAGACCGCGCCCACAGCCTCGGCTGTGATCTCTTCCTCGCCGCACACCAGAGCGGTCAGATCATGCACTTCAGGGCCGTACTCGTCCTTGGGAGCCCCCATGCCCAACAGACCTTCGGGGTCGTACTGATTGATCAGCACACGGACAGCAGCGGCTATCTGATCATCCCTCATGCCTCCAGCATGCCCCGGCACCTCCGGGCCTTCCCCTTACTTGCCGAACATGCCTGGCAGTCCTTCAAGCAGCTGACCGTTATCACCCGCGGCGGCCCGAGCACCCCACCTACAGGGCGAGCTGCGCCGCGAGATCCACGAGGGCCGCAGGTGGTGGAGAACTGGAACTCCGCCAACACCGGCCTGTTCCTCGGCAGCGCCGGCACCACCTCCGGCAGCGACAAGGCTTCCGCGCGGGTGATGCGCCGCTCCATGGCGGTCTCGGCCACCACGTAGGCGCGGGCGAGCTCGGGCAGGGTCAGGCCGCCGACCACGCGCAGGGTCAGCGACGCGGGTCTGCATCGCCGGCGCCGGGTGGCAGCAGGTGAAGATCAGCCGGAGCCGGTCGATGGCCTTGCGGTTGGCGGCGGTGGTCAGCCAGGCGCCGGGGTTGGGGGTATACCGTCGGCCGGCCACCGCTGCTCACAGGAACGGCCGCACCTCGATCTTCCGATCGCAGACCTTCGACGCCTCGGCGGCGAGCTTGAGCGCCACATCCAGATCGGGGGCCTCCCACACCCAGATGCCGGCGAGATACTCCTTCGACTCCACGAAAGGCCCATCGCTGAACACCGCCTGCTCGCCCCGGTTGTCGATGACCGTGGCCGCGTCGGTGTCGGCGAGTCCGCCCGAGAAGACCCAGTAGCCCTCGGCGATCAGCCGTTCGTTGAACGCGCTGATGGCGGGCCGTCTGTCCGTGCTGCCAGGATCGCTCTTGTCATCGATCACGGAAACCAGGTACCGCATTTGAAGATCAACTCCTGTGACGTCAAGACAGCGTGGTCCGGTGGCCAGGGACTTCAGACCGTCGCATACCGCGGGCGCCCAGCCGGCCGGTAGACCTGGATCGACACACCCTTGGTGTCGACCCGCGATTCGACCAGGTCGAGCGCAAGATCCGGGCCCGCGTCGGGGAACAACCGCGCGCCCTGGCCGACGACCACCGGGACGGTGATCAGAGTCATTTCGTCGACCAGGTCGTTCTCCAGCAGCCACTGGATCAGGATGCCACTGCCGTGCACCTGCAGCTCACCCCCGGGCCTGGCCTTCAGCTCACTGATGGCCGCCGCGAGGTCACCGCGGAGAACGGTCGTGTCCCGCCAACGCGGGGCGGTGAGCGTGGTCGAGGCAACGTACTTGGGCGCCTCGTTCAAGGCCACGCCGATGGGATGTGCACGCATCTGGTCGATTGCCCCCCAGGAGCCGGTGAACAGCTCATACGTGCGCCGGCCGAACAGGAACGCCTCGGCGCGCTGAAATGCCTGCGTGATGAACGACCTAGTCTCGTCGTCACCCTTCCCCCGGGCCCATCCGCCGCGCTCGAATCCGTTCCCGCGGTCATCCGACGCGGCGCCGTTTCCCTGCATCACTCCGTCGATGGTGACCTGAGTCATGGTCGTCAGCTTCATATCGTGGTTCCTTCGCCTTGGCGCCGTCCCCCTGCGGGCGGCCTCACCCCTGCTACGAACGCCACCGCCCCGATCCGACACCGCCTCCCGGATTTCTTTGCAGAATTTCCGGTACGCCGGTCGTCAGCGAGCCGACACACCAACGCGGACACCAGCGGCTAACGCTCCGCACCCATCGCCCAGATCTTTCTCGACGGAATTCGGCCCCGATCCCGATGGCAACACGGGCCCCAGCTGCTCTACTGGCCACCAGGCCAAGGACCTCCACTCTCATGACGTCCCCGGAGGAGGCGCGATCAGTACCCTGGCGAGGTGACGATGGACGCCGCCATGTCGAGGGCCACGAGTGGCGCAGTCGACCCTCCGCTGATCCCTCTGCCAGAACACATCGCGGAGCTGCTGTCCGACGTGGGAAGCCCGCTGCGACTGGTGGCCCACCTGCGGGCCGTGCACGATGTCGCGTACCAACTGGTCGCCTGGTTGGAGAAGCACCGTCCCACCTTGATCTTCGACCGTGAGGCGGTGCTGTTCGGGGCCGCGACGCACGACATAGGAAAGGCCGTCCATCTCGGCGAGCTCTCCGGCCCTGGGGCGGCGCATGAGGAAGCGGGGCAAGCCCTTCTGCTCGGCCGCGGCGTCAACCCGGAGCACGCCCGCTTCGCCGCGACGCACGCATCCTGGACGCGGCAGGATGTCGGCCTGGAAGACCTTCTTGTCAGCCTCGCCGACAAGGTCTGGAAGAACAAACGCGTCCCGGACCTGGAGGACCTCATCGTGGCCCGCCTGTCCGAGGCCACCGGCCGAGCAACGTGGGAGGAGTTCATCGCGCTCGACGAGATCCTCTCTCACATCGGCGAGCGAGCCGACGAACGACTGGCGTTCCAGGCATCCTTCCCGATCCACAGCTGAAAGCCGGCGACACACCATGACGATGAACTCCGGCACCTCCGGTCGGATACCTCGGATTCCGCCGAGGCCAGAGCTTCCCGATCTCGCCGCTGCCCGCAGGCTCGGCCCCGCGGAGACCGTCGAGGCGCGCTGGCAGCAGTTGCTGCTCGTCTGGCGCTGGCATCACGAGCGGCATGAAGCCCTGCACCCCGGCAACGCCTACCCGGGCATCGTGGCTCTGATCGAGGCTGCCGGCGCGGAACCGAAACTCCGGCAGCTCTATCCCTTCACCAGCCATTTCACGATGCTGTTCAGCAGCTGCACGAGTTACCCGTGGTCGGTCCAGGCGCCGTCGATCGAACCGCTACGTGACGGCCGGTTTCGTGTCCGTCGTCCTCGAAGCTCCGAAGCCATCGGGGTCGCCCACACCGCGGGCATCGCAGTGGCCCTCGCCGGCCCGTTCGGCTCGTGAGGTCCTGGAGACGTTCACCTGCCCGGCTTCGGAGCGCTTGCCGATCGAACCATCGTCTACCGGGACGTCTTCAAGAACGATCCAGAAGACTGGCCGTTCAACCCGCCCGTCGTGGACCTCTTCGGCCCAGAACTGAAGGACCAGGAGATCAGCAGCGAAGACTTCGAGACGGCCTGGCAGCGCGCCCGCAGGGAGAACCGTGAGCTTTGATCACCAGCCCGGCGCCTCACAAGCGCGGAGGTACAGCGCGGCCGATATCACCGTGCTCGAGTTCGACGCCGCCGTCCTCGAACGGCCGGGCATGTACTTCGGGGTAGAACTGGACGACCCCAGGCTGCCGGCCTTGTTGCTGTCGGCTGTGACGCGGCACGCACTGCACCCAGCACCGCGAGTCGCCGGAAATCACTGGCTGACCTCGGAGATCGTTGTCCTCGGAGACCTCTGCTTCACCGTGGCCATCGACCAGCAGCACTCGTGGTCAGCCTCCCCGCCCCTCGGCTACTTCGACTCCCTACTCGGCCCCGAGTGGTGGCTCTTGGCAGCCATCGCGACCCTCTGCACATCGACAACGGTCGAAATGTGGAACGACGGCCGAGGTTTCCGCCAAGAACTCGCCGGCCTGCGCCCTCTCAGCCCCGTGCAGAGAGTCGACCCGCGGGCCGGAAGCGGGACTCGCATCACCTTCACCATCGACGCCCGCAACCTCCCGCCCAGCGCTGCCTTTCCCGCGAACCTCGGCACCATCGACGCCCACGGCACGGACTGCACCGCAGCAGACGGACCCGGTCACGTCGTCATCCGCGACGCCAGGCCGGGCAACCAGAGCAGCACCTGCCTGGCCTAGGGATTCACTTCTCGCCCCATGGTGCGGCGATCTCGAGAAGGACCACCCACACCGGGTTGACCACCAGCGATTCGCCCGCCACCCAGCCCGCGGCCCGCCTTGTACGGGACGCGCGCTGGTCGATGAAGCTCCGCCCGGATCACGAGCGGCGGCTTCGTCAGCCTCTGCGGCTGCTCATGTGGCAATCATCGAGAAGACTGCCAGGTCATAAGCCTCGCCCCCGTCCCGCTCAGCGATCCGCACGGTGCCCTCCCGCTGGTATCCGGCCTTCTCGGCCACCCGTAGGGAAGCGGCGTTGTCGATGCGGGAGCGCAACTGAACACGCCGTATCCCACCGTTGACAAGCGCCCACCGTCCGACCGCGCGCGCGGCCTCGGTCGCATAGCCGCGACCTCGCTGACCTGTGTGAATTCCGTAACCGATCTCGGTGCGGCCGACCTCCCAGTCGGTGTCGCGCAACCCGATACTGCCGACGATCTCGCCGGTGGCCTGCTCCACGATCGCCAGGTGTACGCCCTCGCCGTCCAGCCGTCGCCGGTGCACGGTGTCGGTCAGCCACCCGTGCACGTCGGCGACCATCTCCGGGGAGCCGGGGGGCAGCGCCGTTCGATCCTCGGAGGCCACGAATGCCGCCACAGGTACGGCATCCTGCGGCCCGAACTCACGAATCACCAATCCATCGGCGATGATCTTCACTGGAGGGAACACGGCGTGCAGTTTAAGCCCCTCACCTGACGCGTGATGTGTAGGGTGGCCGACCCGGGAACTCCCACCCTTTGCGTCCCGTCGAGGCCTTCGGCGGTGGCCACCTGCGTGATCTGGTGGCCGATGCTCGCGTCTCTAGCGCGGGTCGAGTACGCGCGTCATCCAGATCGAGTTACCGTGTTCGACGTCCTCGTCGATGCGGTCGCTTCGGTGGAAGCCGAGTTTCTCAAGGACGCGGAACGAGGGCGTGTTCCACTCCCGCACAGTGGCCCAGAGGCGGCGACGCCCTGTTCGAATCGCGGCTTCCAGGACCGCTCGGGCGGCTTCTGTCGCATAACCATGGCCGTGAGCTCGTTGTGCCAGCTCGTACGCGATCTCAGGTTCGTCGAACGATCCCTGGCCGACGGTCAATCCGCAATACCCGATGAACTCACCGGTGTCGCGCAGCTCTATGGCCAGCAACCCGAGCCCAGGAGCCGCCGTCAGCGGATTGTCAATGAGCCAGCTGCGGACGTCCTCGACCGTCGGTCGTCCCTCGGCGTCGATCCGCCGGGCCGCCGGCACTCGCGGGTCCCGCTCAAACCACAGCCCGCGGAACTCCTCTGCGTCCGACGGCACCCACCGCCGCAACCGCAGCCGCTCGGTCACCAGCTCCGCCGGAAAATCCACATATGTCATCATCTCGACCAACCTAACCCAATGCTGATCAACCTCGGACGGTGACCTTCCAGGTCATCCCAAGGCCGTCCCTCGCCTCGATCCCGAACGGTTCCTTCACAGCACGCCAGACGGTCCAGGGTGAGGCGGCCGCCGCAGGGCGCCCGGAGCGTCCTCGCGGCGCTTTGCGGCGACGCGTCCCTCATTGCGTCAGGAGGTGGGTTCGGACGGTGGTTCAGGGCAGCACTGCAGGCAGGCCGCGCGAGTCGACCTTCGCGACGATCAGCGCCGGGGCGCTGGGCGAGGTCTTCACGGTGGCGAGCGCCTGGTCGAGCTCCGCCGCGGTGTCCACGGAGTACGTGGACCGCACGCCCAGAGCGTTGGCGAACTTGACGAAGTCCCATTGGTTGAGCAGGACGTAGGGCTTCGGCGTCACGCCGGGGTTGGTGAAGTAGTCCGAGTCGATGAGGTACTGCTCCAGGCCGTAGATGCCGTTGTCGATGACCACGACGACGGGGTTGCGGTCATAGCGTACGAACGTGGACAGTGCCTGGGCGGTCATGTGGAAGCCGCCGTCGCCGCAGATGACCAGGGGACGCCTGCTCGACCCGAAGGACGCGCCGACGGCAGCGGCCACGGAATGGCCGATGGAGGCCCACACGGCGCTGCTCAGGAACCCGTCGCGGCCTTTGACCGGCAGGTTCGCCGCCGAGGCGCCGCCGAGGAAGGTGTCCGGCATCGCCAGCCATGAGGCTTCCAGGGCGACACCGACGCGGTCGAACACCTGGGCGTAGGTCAGCGGGCCGGTGGCGACGGGCGGGGCCGGGTCGACGGCCGCGGAGATGGGAACCGGCGCCTCCTTCGCCGCCTCGGCCACGAGTGCGGTCACCAGGGCGGTGATGTCCGCGTTCTGCTTGCTCCCGTTCTTGATCTTCACCTTGCCGTCGTAGGCGGTGACGATGTGGTCGGTGTTGTCCCGGATGAACGTGGCGTAGCTGCCCGGGAAGACGCAGCCGAGCATCACGATCAGGTCCGCGTCCCGGACCTCGGGGGCTGGCTGCTCGGCGGGGCGAAGACCCCGACCCAGCCGTCGTCCTGTTCGGACAGCACCGATTTGGCCAGCACCTGGGTCGACCAGCGGACACCGAGCTTGGCGATCAGGGCGGCGACCTTGTCGGCCAGTCCGTAACGCTGGACCTCGACGCCCAGCAGGAGCACGGGTTTCGTGGCGGCGCGCACGAGGCCCACGATCGTGGTGGCGAGCTGCTGCTCCGTGCCCGCCGCCGGATTTGTGACGGGCAGCGCGCCGGCCGGGGGCGTACAGGCCGCCGTCCAGATGGTCCGATCGATCTCGATGTAGACCGGCCGTTTCTTCCTGATCGCCGTCGAGATCGCGCTGTCGACCAGGGCGGGCACGTCGGCGGCCTGCTCGGCGCGGGCGGCGCTCGCGGTGACCAGCCGGTAGGCGTTGAGGTCTCCGTCGGGCTGGCCGGTCGAGTGCGAGAACAGGACGTCCAGGTTCTTCAGGTTGGCCCGGTTCGCGGCGCTCGGGCCGCCGTTCACGACGACGACCGGGCTGCGCTCGACGAACGCGCCGGCGATGGCGTTGATCATGCTGAGCATGCCGACGCCGTTGGCCACCGCGGCGGCGCCGAGGCCCTTCGTACGCGCGTAACCGTCGGCCGCGTATCCCGCTTCGAGGTCGGTGGCCGTCACGACCGGCGTGATGTGGTGCGCGCCCACCGCGTCGAACAGCGGGGCACCATATGCGGCGGGCACACCGAACAGGGTGTCGACCTGTTGCTGGCTCAGCCGCTTGAGTATGTAGTCGGCAACGGTGAAGGGCACGATGACGCTCCTGGGCATGCCCGCCGTACGGCAGATCAGTCGGAAGGGACAGGCGCGGATCGTCCGGCCGCTTGGGACGCCTACCCGCGCGGCCGGCCGGGCGAACGCGCGGGAGCCGTGCCTTGACCTTACTCAGGACGGGTGTTTCCGCAGGTCAAGACGTCCATGTGCGGCACGGCCGGACGTCGTCGCCGCCTCGGAAACAGTCGTCCAGAAACCGGTCAAGCGTTGGAGTCCGGGGAAGGGCCGGACGCCTGCACGGGTATGCGTACCGATGGCCAAGCATCTGATCACCGGAGCCCGACATGCTGCTGGACGAGCGTGGAGTGAGCACACCTTCCAACCTGCCCACTCCGGACTTCACCTTCGACCCCCATCAGCCGGGCGCGTGCGTCGCGGGTCTGAGGCCCTACCGCAAGAACTCCTATCGGCTCGGCGGCGAGGAGCTCGGCGACAAGTTCGTCATCCACAACTACGGCCACGGCGGTGGAGGCATCACGCTGAGCTGGGGCTGCGCCGCCGCGGTGCGGGACATGGTCCTCAAACGTCAGGTCGACACCAAGGTCATCGAAAGGGAGATCGCGGTGATCGGCGCAGGCGTCATGGGAATGACCGCCGCGACCCTGCTGCTCGACCTCGGGCTGAACGTCACGATCTATTCCGACCGCAAGCCGGTCGAGACCACGTCGTACAAGGCCGGCGGCCAATGGGCCGCGTCGATCCTGGAGTATTCCAAGGACTTCGCCAAGGTGCAGGAGTTCCAGTACATCCTCGCGACCGCCTACACGATGTTCAAGGCCAGCATCGGCAAGGGCTTCGGCGTGTCCGAGGTCGACAACTACAGCGTTCGCCCCACCTCGGGCATCGACGTCGTGCATGAACTCGTGCCGGGACTGCTGCCGCCGCGCGAATATCTCCCGCGCCTGCCATTCCAAGGACACACCACCTCCGGATACAGGTACCGGACGTTGCTCGTCGAACCGCCGATCCTCATTCCCAGGCTGGAACGCGACCTGAGGGCGCGCGGCGTCATGTTCGTGAGCCGGAGATTCATCAACAGCACGGACGTGCTCACGTCCCTGACGCAAAAAGTCATCATCAACTGCACCGGCCTCGGCGCGAAGGAATTGTGGAACGACAACAACATGATCTCGTACCGAGGGCAGCTCGCGATGTTGCGGCCGCAGGTGAACCTGGAATACCTGTACGGGCAGAGCGGGTACATGTTCCCGCGCCATGACCGCGTCGTCATCGGGGGCACCGTCGAGGAGAACGACCACGAGGTGTTCGATCCCGACAAATGCAAAGACCTGGTGGATTACATGGCCGGCGTGTTCGGCCAGGGGCCCGCGGTGCCGATGCCGGACTTCCACGTTCACCATCCGCGCAACGAGCGCATGGTCGATCCGAGACTGTCGATCGCCCATGACGCCGAGCACTGAACGCGGGAATGTCAGCAACCACAGGAAGTGACGAGGCGTCAATGACTCAGACAGTTCAGGGATTCAGCGTCCAGGCCAAGTGTCTCGCCCAGGACGGCAAGCCGTGGCAGCTGCCCGGACCGGACGACACAGCAGAGAAGGGGGAGAGAGTGACCCTGTACATCACTGCCCGCCTTCTCAACTCGTCGCAGCCCTCCACGGACCTGGCGATGATCGACTGCGAAATGCTCCGCGGATTCACGCCAGTAACGGATTCGCTCGACGCCCTCGTCGCAGGCGGCCTCGTCACCTTGTACGACATCGATGAGACAGATCAGTTGAACCAGCGACTGGAGCTCTACCTCAAGGAAGTCGGAAGCACCCCTACCGAGATCGCCTTCGAGATCGAGTGCAGACACGCGGTCCGCGACCTGAAACCATCGACGATCGAACTTTCCGACTCCTACGACGCCGACAGCGGCGTTACCACCACGTATCCCACGGCCAAGGAATGACGAGCCAGTCGATGACGGCAGCGATGGGGATGGCGGCTTCGTAGCGGACAGCACCGGCGCCGCGCCGCCTTCGGCAGTCCCGCGTACGACAACTCGGACGCCGCCCTGACCGCCACGTGCAGGACCGATGGAGGCGACGCCGTACGGGGTGCCGCCTGAACACGCCTACGCCACGCCCGACAGCGGCTGGGCCGTCTCGTCGCGGTCAACACCAACCTGCATTGAACGCTGGGCGTCTTGGTTCGGGTGGCGGCAAGGGCCGCGCCCACCGCAGGCGATGAGCCCGGCCGGCGCTGACGCTGCCCGAGGGGCCCAGGAAGGTCTGGTCGTCACCCCTCCATCGGACGCTTCGCGGTGACGGTCGCCGGCCCCCAGCCCCTGAAGGCGGCACCACGTGGGCGAGCTGGTCCAGAGGGGTGTCCGTGAGGTGTTCGGCGAGAAAGCCGAGGATTGAGGGCGGCGCGGTCGGTGCTTGCGACAGCCCGTCCGAGGTGCAGGACGAGCTGGACCCCGCCGTCTTGGCGGCCATGGTCGCCCCCATTTCGGCAAGGGCGCAGGCAGTCCTCGGGACCGCTCTTTCGTCTTGGCCATCCCACCCCGAGCGGCGCGCAACGCCAACGGAAGAGCCCCCGAGCCTCGTCCGCGACGTGGTGTCCGGGTCCGCGCCGAACACCCGGATCGTTTCCTACGGCGCCGACATGGACGGCAACCTCGGCCCGGCGCCTTCCGGATCAACACCAGCTTCGCGGACGGGTTCGCCGGCTGCTGGTGAATCCATCCGAGCCAGCCCTCGGCCGGGGCGGGAGCGCTACGGTTCCGCTTGGATGTCGGCGGCGTGCAGGACCGACCCGACCGGTCCTGGACGCACAACCCCGGGCGGTCCGGTCCGACGGCCCCGTGGCGTCAGACCGGACCGGGTCCGCCGGATTCCCGGCGGATGCGGACTACCCCCAGCACGGACCCTGGGCGCTGTTGACCCAGTCGATCTTGGTGACGGTCACCGGCAGAGGGTAGGTCTCGTGTCCCGCCCCGACGTCACCGTCCTCGGCGCGGTGAACGCACATCGACCCGCTCTGGCCGACCGAATTGACGTACGAGACCACGACGTGGTCCTCGGTGTCGGGCCAGCCGTAGTTGAAGAAGGACCGGACGTTCTTGTACGGGCTGAAGAGCACCCCGATGGCCGACCAGTCTTCGCCCCGGCCGATGCTGATCTTCGTTGCTTCCGAGATGACCTCTGTCGAATACATGCAGAAATCTCCCCGCCCGCAGCCATACATGCGATCGGGAAGGCTTGCCGCGCTCGCGGGTGACGCGAACGCCAGCCCGGCAAGGGAGATGGCAGCGACAGCAGCCGGGATGAATCTTCTCAGCATGAGATCTCCTCGTCAGTGGTCCGAGCAAGCCCGAAGGCCGTGAAACGCCTGCCCGTCGAGCAGGTGGCGGCAGGCAGAGGCCCAGTCTTGGTGGCTGACGGATTGACTGGAACCCCGATTCGCCACGCCACACAAACTTGATCGCGGTACTGGTGGGGCGGAGCCAGTTCATCTCCTCGGGCCCAGGGCTGTCGCCTGGTTCCGGCCTCGGCAGGAACACGCAGCTCAGCGCCCCTGCCTGTCGTCCACTTGTTCTCGGTTGTTGTCTTGTCCACGCCATCGGGACGCGGTGTCCGATCTTGTGCAGACATGGGACGCCGAACTGGCCCACCCCCACACCCTCCATCCCGGGAGTCGAGTCCCACGAGGCGTTCCACGTAGGCGGCGACCGTGATGTTGTCCGGGCAGAAGGCGAAGTGCTCAGCCGCGACGTGAAGGGCCTCCTGAAGCGTCGCAGGCGGGGAGGCGACGCTCACGTACAGGTCGGCGAAGCCGACGCCGACGACCACCGCGCCGAACCGGTGTTCCAACTGCGTACGACGGCGGCGAGCTCACCGGTGTCGTCGGTGTGTTCGCCGGGCCCGTCCATCAGCTGCGGATGTCGCCGGGAGAGCCGCGTGGTCACCCGGCGAGGTCGCGCGGTAATGGTCGCAGCCGCCGGAATTGAGGGAACCGCCGATCTGAGTGCCCAAGGAGAAGGGGCGGCCGATAACGAACCGTCCATCAATCGGACAGCCTCGATGCCGCGCTTCACCGGTCACCACATCCGCACCGCAGAAAGAGAAAGCCATGACGCTTGCCATGGGGCCGGAGACGAATGTTCGTGAGAAAATCGGGTCGTGGAGCGGCCTGGGTGTGTTGCTGTCATCGGGGCGGGCGTTCTCGGAGCCTGTGTGGGCTGGAATTTGGCACGGCACGGCGTCAAGGTGGTCTTCGTCGACGCGGGCCGACCGGGTGAAGGGGTCACCGACTGGTCGTTCTCGTGGGTCAACGCCAGTGCCAAGACCGCGAGCAGGTCCTACTTCGACCTGAACGTCGCGAGCATGGCGGCGTACCGCGAGCTTGCCGAGATCATCGGGCCGGCCCCATGGTGGCACCCCGACGGCCACCTGCGCTGGGCGGACGACCCCGCGACGGAGGCGAGCCTCCTGGAAACGGCCGGGCTGCTGGCCGGCTGGGGCTACCGGGCCGAGGTACGCACGGGAGCCGAGGTACGCCGCCTCGAACCCGCGCTCACGGTGTCCGACGAGGTTCCGGTCGTGTTCTTTCCCGACGAAGCCTGGGTGCACGGACGCCAGCTCGTCGGCCGCCTGGTCGGCCAGGCCGTCGCGGCCGGCGCCGAGCACCGGTTCGGCGCCACGGTCCATGACATCGGCACCGCCGCCGACGGGAGCGTACGGACCGTCGCCCTGTCCGACGGCAGCCGTCTCGACGTCGACGTGGTCGTGAACGCCGCGGGACCCGGCGCCGCCCACGTCGCCGGGCTCGTCGCGCGGCACTTGCCGATGCGCCGGGAGCCCGGCCTCGTCACCCGGATCGAGTGTGCTCAGGTGCCGATCCGCCGGGCCATGCACGCGCCCCGCGTCGCGATCCGTCCTGACGGAGACGCTTCGGTGGTCCTCCACAGCCGCGAGGTCGACGCGCTCATCGACACCGGCGAAGATCCGGCGGCGCTCGAACGGCTGCTCCACGAGTCGGCGCGGCACGTCGTTCCCGGGTTCGAGGACTCCCGCGTCGTCGGGACACGGGTGGTCGACCGCCCCATCCCGGGCGACGGATACCCCTCGGTGGGAGCGGTGCCGTCCGTGCCGGGCTACTACGAGGCCGTCTCCCACAGCGGCATCACGCTCGGGCCGGTGATCGGCCGGCTGCTGGCGTCGGAGATCGTCAGCGGGAGCAGGGACGAGACGCTCGCCGAGTTCCGCCCGGAACGGTTCTCCCATGACAACCGGGCAAGTTGACGGTACGACCTCTTCCGCAGCGGGTCTCAAGCTCCCGCGGGCCCCCGCACGGTTTCGCCAGCTGCACCGACCTGTGGACCTTGCGATGGTCTTCTGGGGCTTAGAGCTGATCTCTGTTGTGCTTCGATCTCTCGCTGTAGTCGAGCGAGGGGAGCGCGGGTGGCCAAGCCGAAGAAGGCCGGCTCCAAGCGGGCCAAAGCCGAGAGCCAGGGAGCGCGCATCAGTTCGCCGAGCTCGCCGTAACTGCACGGGCCGCACCCGGCCGCCCGGAGTCGGGCCCTCACTCGCGGCGGCGGCGGGGCGGGAGGTCGGGGCCGCCCTTGTGCAGCCGGGCGTTGATCTGGCCGGCCTCCTCCGCCGTGATCACACCGTGCGGCAGCTCCACGCCCAGCGCCGTGGCCAGGTCGCGCTGGCGGACGTCCACCAGGCTCTCCACCAGGGTCGCGTACGCGTGGGCATGGCGCCGGCCGGCCGCCCAGCCGCCGGTCACCAGGCCCGCCGCGACCACGGCGCCGGGCCACCAGGCGCAGCCGAGGAGCGCGTACAGCAGGCCCCAGCTCACGGTGAGCGCGGCGGTGTCGAGCGCCGCGCGGGCCTCGCGTACGGGCACGCGCTGGTGATCCTCCAGCAGCGACCACAACCGGGGCCACACCAGGGAGACCCGCAGTCCGTGGTACTCGGCCCGCACCCGCTCCTCCAGCAGCGCGAGCCGACGCCCGGGCCAGGTGAGCCTGCGCCCGCGCCGTTCCAGCAGCCACAACCGCTCGACCGCGCCCACCGCCAGCCGGGCCAGGCCCGCCGCCACGGCGGCGGCCAGCACCACGACGACCCCCACCGTCACCAGCGCCACCGGGTCGAGGCCGATCCGGGTCAGGTCGGCACGGGTGCGCCGGACGAGCAGGCCCAGATCGAGGGCGTGGGCATGGCCGAGGGTGACCGCGCACCAGGCCGCCGCCGCGAAGCAGAGACCGAGCGGCCAGGCCGGGGACAGCCAGCGTTCGGTGGCCTTCTTGCCGACCTCGGTGAGCAGCCCGTCGAGCACGGCGGTCACGACTCCGTGAAACGCATGGGCCGCCGGCGCAGGTCGCAGACGGGGGCCGGTTCGCGGCGTCGCGACCCGACCGGCGGGGGCACCAGCCGTCGGGGCAGACGTACACGCCGCGCAGCTCGGGCCCGGCGGCGCCGAACAGCAGATACGGCTGCGGATCTCCGCGCCACTCGTCGGCCTCCTCGGCCTCGTCGGCCGTGGCGGGGTCGAGCAGCGTCAGCACGTCGCGGGCCGTGCCGCCCTCGTCGAGCACGGTCAGCGCGTCGGCCAGGGCCGCCAACCAGCCGCCGGCGGCGGCGTCCCGCCGCAGGGAGGGAAGTTCGGCGCAGAGGTACGCCCGCGCCTCGTCCTCGGTCATGGCCACATCGTCCACGATGGACGGCCCTCTCCGGTATCCCGAGATTCCTCCGGCCGCTCTGAGCGGACATGGAACCCGACCCGGACGAGCTGCTGGCCCGCTTCGAACGCGAGGACGACCTCGAAGCCCTCGACCAGGCGGTGGACCTGTACGCCCGGGAGGGCGGCACGCCGTACGGCAGGGCCTTGCTGATGCGCCACGGCCGCACCGGCGCCCGGGACGACCTGGACCAGGCCGTCGCCGCCTGCCTGACCGCGCTGGAGAATCCTCCCGCGGACGCGCGGGAACGACTCACGGGCCTGATCGCCGCGGCTGACGCGCTGGTCGCGAAGTGGGACCTCACCGCCGCCCCGGCCGACATCGACGCCGCGATCGTCCGGTACCGGCAGGCGGCCGACCTCGCCCCCGGCTCCGCCGCGGCGCTGTCGAAGCTGGGGCTGACCGTCGCCAGACGCCGCATGATGGGCGGGGGAGAGCCCGGCGACCTCGCCGACGCGCTGGAGCTGTGCCGCCGGGCGGTCGCCCTGGGCCGTCCCGACGGAGACTCCGACCTGGACCGGGCGGCGGATCTGAACAGGCTGTCGGTGGTGCTGAGCGTGCGGGCGACGGAGGCCGGGGAGCCGGAGCTCGCCCGGACGGCGATCGCGACCATGGACGAGGCGATCGCGCTCCTGCCCCACACAGGGCTGCACCGCCGGCGGTACGAGATCGGCCGGTTGACGATCGTCGGCAACCACTACGCCATGCTGGAACGCCCCGAGGACCTCGACGACCTGCTCACCGGCTGGGCCGCCCTGGCGGACGACCTGCCCGCGGACCTGCCCGCCCGCCGCTTCGCCGTGCTCCAGCACGGTTTGGCGCTGTATGCCCGGTTCGGCACCACCCGGCTGCCCGCCGACCGGGACGCCGCGATCACCCTCCTGCGCCGGGCCCTCGGCGACCCGCGCCCGGGGTTGCCCGCGCTCGACCGGTTCGCGGACCAGGTGCTGCGCAACCTGCTGTGGAGCCGCATCTCCCAGGGGGCGCGTCTGGAGGACGTCGACGAGCTCGCCGCCCGCGTCCGCGCCCTCCTGCGGGACCGGCCCGACGACCAGGAACTGCGCGAGGAGTTGCAGGCGACGAGCACCGCCCGTTTCTCCGTCACCGGCGACCAGGCCGACCTGGGCTCGGGCGAGGACCTGCAGGACGAGGTGAGCCGGGCCACGGCCAGGGTCATGAGGGCGATCACCGCCGATCCGGACGAGCTGGAGGCGGCCATCGCCCAGGCCGACCGGGCCCTGACCACGCCCGGTCACGACGAGGACCGGCTCCACCTGCTGCGCTTCACCCTCACCGGAGCCCTGTACGCCCGCTACGCGGCGCGCGGCGACCGCCGGGACCTCGACCGCTCCGCGGACATGCTCGCCGACCTGACCCGGACCGACCTTCCGGTCACCGGCCACCTGAAGGTGCAGCTGGCTCTCGTCCGGTGCGCCGTCCACGACCTGACCGGCGAGCGGGCCGTCCTCGACGACGCGCTCGGCCTCGTCGCGGAGGCGGACGCGCTCATCCCGTCCGGCCACGACGACCGCAGGCTCGTCGAGCACGTCCGGGGCATGACGATGTCGCGCCTGCACCGCCAGGACGGCGATCCGGCCCACCTGAAGGCGGCCGTGGACGCGTACCGGGCGGCGCTCGACGCGACGCCCGCGAACCATCTCAACCGCAGCGTGCTCGAGTCGGAGCTCAGCATCGTGCTGCAGGACGGCGCCGCCCACTCCGCCGGCGCCGGCGCCGACGCCGCCCTCGACCTGGCCCGCCGGGCCGCACGCTCGGCGCCGCCCGGCGAGCGGCGCTTCAACGCGCAACTGGCGCTGGGCCGGGCGCTGGCCCAGAACTCCCGGCTCGCCGCCGACCCCGGCACGCTCGACGAGGCGATCTCCGCCCTGCGCCGAGCCCTGCCCGAGTTGCCGGACGGGCACCCCAACAGGGCCTTCGCCCTGAACGTGCTGTCGCAGGCCCTCACCGCGCGGGCCGAGTCGACCGGGTCCCCGGCCGCCCTGGACGCGGCGATCGCGGCGGGCGAGGAGGCGCTGCGCCTGCCGGTGCGCGGATCCGTCCGGGCGAACGCCATGCTCAACCTGGCCGAGGCGTGGCGCATCCGCGCCCAGCGCACCGGCGACCGCGCCGACGTCGAGTCGGCCGCGCGGACCCTCACGCAGGCGCTCGACGAGCTGCCCGAGGGCCACCCGCAACGGCCGCCCTGCCAGACCCAGCTGGCCATCGTGCTGTCGCAGCGGTACACGATGCTCGGCGAGGTCGCCGACCTCGACAGGTCCGTCGACCTCGCCCGCTCCGCGCTGGCCGCGCTGCCGTCGCGCTCTCCGCTCACGGGCCCCGCGCTCCATGCGCTCAGCGGCGGCCTGTGGAAGCGGGCCGACCACCGCGGCGACAGGGGGGACCTCGACGAGGCGGCCGAGACGATCGAACGGGCCCTGGCCACTCCCACCGCCGACCTGACGCAACGGGCGCCGATGTTGTACCACAAGGCGGGCGTGCTGCGCCGCCGCGCCGACGTGCGCGGCCGGCCCGGCGACCTCGACGAGGCGATCGCGGCCGGCCGCGAGGCCCTGGCGATGCTCCCACCCGGCCACGCCTTCCGGCCCGTCCTCACCAAGGGCCTGTCGCTGCTGTACGTCAGCCGCTACGACGACCACCCCGGCGACCTGGAGGAGATCGTCCGCCTGGGCCGGGAAGGGCTGGCCGCCACGTCCAGGGACGACCCGTCGTGGGCTGGTCAGCAGCACGTGGTGGGCCACGGCCGGCTGCTGCGCTTCTGGCGTACGGACCGGATGCGCGACCTGCGCGCCGCCATCCGGCACCTGGAGGCGTCGGTGGACGCGACCCCGCCCGACGACCCCCTGCTGGCCGCCCGCGCCTCCCAGCTCGGCCTGGCCCTGAACGAGAGGTACGCACGCCGCCGCCGCAGCCGCGACCGCGACCGCGCCATGGCCGCCTTCCGACTCTCCGCCGGCGTCACCTCGCAGGACTCCCTGGCCCGGCTGGAGAACACCCGCATGTACGCCGGCTACAACCTGCACCACGGCCAACCGGTCGAGGCCCTGGAGCAGTACCGGGTGTGCGTGCAGGAGCTGCTGCCGCTCGCGGCCTGGCGCGGGCTCGACCGAGGCTCGCAGGAGTACCAGCTCAGGCAGGCGGCGGGGCTGGCCACGGAGGCGGCCGCCGCGGCACTGGTCGCGGGAGCGCCGAGGGCCGCCGTCCAGCTGCTCGAACAGGGACGCAGCGTGTTGTGGGCCCAGCTGCTCCAGACCAGGAGCGACCGGAGCGAGCTGCGTGCCCGTCATCCCGGGCTCGCCGCCGAGTTCGACGAGGTGAGCGCCGTCCTGGACAGGCCGTCGGCCGGCGAGTCACTGCGACCCGACGAACTCGGCTTGATCGGACGTCCCGACCGGCGGCTCGAAGCCGATCTGCGGCGCCGGGCGACGGCCCGCTTCACCGAGCTGTGCGACCGGATCAGGGAGCTGCCGGGCTTCGGGTCGTTCCTCCGGCCACCTGACTTCACGGCCCTGCGCGCGGCCGCCGACCGCGGTCCCGTCGTCCTGGTCAACGTGGACCGGCGGCGCTGCGACGCGTTGCTCCTCACCTCCGGTGGGCTGCGCGTGCTGCCGCTGCCGCGGCTGAGCCGCGAGGAGGCCGCCGGGCGGGCCCGGGAGTTCCGCCGCACGCTCGGAGCGGCGCACGGCGGCATGGCGGCGCGCATCTCCGCCGCCCAGACCGTGCTGGCCACCCTGGAATGGTTGTGGGACGCCGTCACCGGCCCCGTGCTGCACGAGCTCGACCTGCCCGCGGCCTCGGACGGAGACCCGCCCAGGCTCTGGTGGTGCCCCACCGGGCCGCTGGCGGGCCTGCCGTTGCACGCCGCCGGACGGCACCGTGACGGCGGCCCGTGGGCGGGCGACCACGTCGTGTCCTCCTACACGCCGACCCTTCAGGCTCTGCTCCGCGCCAGGGCCATGCCGTCGGCGCCGCCGTCCGCGCCGGTCCTGGTGGCCGCGCTGGCCGCCACCTCGCGTCCTGACCGGCAGTACGCGAACCTGCCCCAGGTCCCCGCCGAGGTACGGGCCATCCGCGCCGCCCTGGGCCCGCGGGCGGTCGTGATCGAGGACTCGGCCGCCACCCGGCGCGCCGTGCTCGACGCCATCCCCGCCTACCGGCGGGTCCACTTCGCCTGCCACGGCGACCAGGACGACGCCGCCCCCTCCGCCAGCCGCCTGGCGCTGCACGACGCCGACCTGACCGTGCTCGACCTGACCACGGTCGGCGTGGACGGGGGCGATCTGGCCTTCCTGTCGGCCTGCGAGACCGCGCAGGGCGACGCCGCGCTCACCGACGAGGCCATCCATCTGGCCGCGGCGTTCCAGCTCGCGGGCTACCGCAACGTGATCGGCACCCTGTGGTCGATGTACGACGCCTCGGCCGCCGAGGTGGCCGCGGACGTGTACGCCGTCCTCGCCGCGGGCGCCGCCGACCCCGCGGTGGCGCTGCACCGGGCCGTCACCCGGCTGCGCGGAACCGCCCGCTTCGGCAGCCCGATGTTCTGGGCGCCGTACGTGCATATCGGCGTGTGACCGCGACCGGCGGTCGGCCAGGGGGCGGTCAGGGCGGGCAGTCGGGGGGCATCCGGAACACGCCGAACTCCAGGCGCAGCGAGTCGTCGGCGGGCAGGGCGATGGCCCGTGCCGACAGGTCGGACATCCAGCAGGCGGGCAGGAGGAAGTACCGCTGGTTGGAGTTGATCAGCAGGCGCAGGCCCGTGTAGCGGAAGCGGTACATCGCGCCGGGGTCGGGCAGGGCGGTCTCGGTGATGCCCGGCCCCTGCAGGTTCAGGCGCCGGGCCGCGTAGACCACCGTGCTCGGCAGCCTGCGCATGTCGGCCAGCGTCCGGTCGGCCTCCCGCTCCCCGCGTGACTGCGCGAAGAGGGTGATCCCCCACAGCAGCAGGAACAGCAGGAGCGCCGTGCAGAGCGTGCGCCGGACGAGCTGGTCGGCGGCGGAGGGCGTGAGACCCGGATCGAGCCGCTGCCGCAGGGAGGAGCCGTAGACCAGCAGGAAGACGCCCAGGCCCAGGCAGAGGGGCATGGCGTAGGGCGGCAGCGGCCGCCATCCGGCCAGGCTCGCGATGCCCGCCGCGGCCCCTGCCACCCCGAGGACGGCCATGCCCCTGACCGCCCACCTGGCGAAGGCACGATGCCGCTGGGCGGACCGGGTCAGCCACGCGTGCGCCGGCTGCGCGACCAGGGCCGTCACCAGCACGAGGATCAGCGGCTCGGCCGCCAGCGTGACGCTGCGCAGCGCGTAGTCCTGCAGGGACAGGCCCAGCATGCTCTGGTCCACGCCGAGGCGGGCGTACATGGTGTTGGTACGGACCGCCCCGAAGTACACCATGATGGCGGCGATGAAGGTGGTCGGCGTCACCACGTGGGCGAGGATCCGCCACAGGCGGGACACGTCCTGGCCGGTGCCGCCGTCGTCGTCCGGGGGGTCGGCGGCGGGCGGTGGGGCGGTCACGAGGGGCCCGGCGCCGGGCCGGTCTCCTCCGGCGGCGGCTCGGAGTGGTCGCCGGGCGGCTCGGTCCCGCCGCCGGTGTCCGGGGGCTCGCCGGGCGGCTCGGTGCCGGGCTCTCCGGAGGACGGCTCGCCCGGCTCCGACGGCTGCGAGGGCCCGGACGTGAGCTCGGACGACGGCTCGGACGACGGCTGCGTGGAGCCGGGCGAGGCGGTGAGCGTCGCGCACTCCGGCAGGGTCTCGGTGCCGGACACCACCGCGCACGCGTTCCTGAGGTAGCCGTCCGGGACCTGGCCGCCCTCCCGCTTGATGCGGGCGATGACCTGCCGGACCCTGTCGCGATCGCCCAGCGCGGCGGCGCTCTCCAGTTCCGCCTGGTCGATCATGGCGAACAACGGCGCGCGCATCTGCGGGGGAATGTCCTTCCGGTGACGGTTCGCGGCGTCGGCCCGCTTGATCGACTCGTCCCATTTCCCGCTGTTCGCGTTGATCACCGCGCCGCAGGCGTTGGCCACCGCCTTCTGGCTGTCGGAGCTGCCGGGGTCGGCGGCCACCTCGTCGATCTTCTGCGCCGCCGGTCCGGCGAAGTCCCGGTCCTGGAGGATCTTCTGGCAGTCCAGGCCCACCTGCGCGGTGGGGTCGGGGAGGTCGCCGGCGTCGTCGGGGACGATCGGGGCGTCCGGCGTGATGACGGGCCGGGCCTGCCTGGGCGCGCCGGGCCCGGCCTCGCCCGCCCCGGAGCCGTCCGGACCGCCGTCGCCGCAACCGCCGGTCAGCGCCACGGCGGCGAGCAGCGTCACGGCCGCCCGCCAGGACATCCCCACCGTTCCCCCGAATGCTCCACGACCCATCGGAAACAGGTCATACCGCCGCCAGGAGGACGCCACTCCCGGACGACCCGAAGCTGGGGAATCCTTTGTCCTGCGGGATCGGCGCGGAAGGCGGCCGGGCCGGTGGTTCCGGCCCGGCCGGGTGCGTCAGCCGGGCGGCACCGCGCCGTTCTTGGAGACGGGCACGGCGAGCTGCGAGGCGCCGGTGAGCCGCAGCTCCTCGGCGGGCAGGTTCGCCAGCACCGGGTTCAGGTGCTTCAGCGTCAGCGACACGATGGGGGTCGCCGGGCTGACGACGTCGAACTTCTCCAGGTCGACCCAGCGGACGAGGGCGAACACGTCCGCGGGGATCTGGTCGCCGCTCTTCTGCACCGGGACGCAGAGCTGACGGGCGGCGGCCACCTGCACGGTCCTGGGCGGGATCTGGTTGACCAGGACGGGGTTGAGCTGGGTGAGGTTCAGCGCCTTGTTCATCGACGGGTTCGGCGTGTGCGCGTAGCACAGCAGGTCGATGTGCGAGACGACGTTGAGGACGTCCGGCGGCGGGACGACGCCGTTCTTGCTGACCGGCACGCACAGCTGCTGGGGCGAGACCAGCGTGACGCTGAGGCCCGGCAGGCCCTGCAGGACGGGGTTGAGGTGGCGCAGCGACAGGGGCAGGCTGATCTGCGGGCCGGTCACCCGGTAGCAGGACAGGTCGACGTACCTGATGAAGTTGAGCACGGTCGCCGGCGGGATGACGTTGTTCTTGGCCACCGGCACGCAGAGCTGCTCACGCGGGCCGAGCGTGACCTGCACGGGCGGCTGGTTGGCGAGCACCGGGTTGATGTGCCGCAGCGACAGCGCGACGGCCGGCGGCTGGTACGTCGTGGTCTTGAAGCAGTCGAGGTCGAGGTTCGACACGAACTCCTTGGCCGTCGGCAGCGCCATGGCCCCGGCGGGGGTCGCGACGAGGAAGGCGGCGGCGAACACGGCCAGACCAGCGGATAAGAGACGTCTTACCGCGGTCATGGCGTGACGGTGGGGGGCGGGTCTTCCGTTCATCCATCCTCCTGGGCGGTGATGTGCCTTGACTGTGCGCCCCCGCGACCTGGCCGACAAGGTGGGTGGCCGCTGTTTGACAGGCGCCTGTCAGCAGGCCCCGCGGCGTTCATGTGATCTTCGGGTGGCGGCTCCGGGGGCGTCCCGTCCAGGGCGGGTGCGCGTCACCCGGCTGCGGTGGAGTGGCGCGCATGTACCGCAAAGCTCTCCCCGCTCTCATGGCGGTCGCGTCGCTGCTGGTCACGTCCCCGGCCACGGCGGCCACCGGGACCACGGCGTCCCCGGACACCGTGGACGTGGCCCCCGGCGTGACGCTGACGCAGCTCACGCTCGGCGCGAAGAACGACGACGACTTCTGGACCGTGCACGTCTACCTGCCCGCCACGATCGACGGCCCGCTGAACCGGGCGGCCACGGCGCTGGGCCCACGGGAGATCGCCGACCGGGTCGCCGCGACGCTGCGCGAGAAGGGTCTCGAGCCCCGCGTCGAGCAGGTGGACCTGCCCGCCTTCGCCGACCGGCCGGCGGGCGTGCTCGGCTGGGTCGTGCGCGTCGGCCGGTACGCGACCGCCGCCGACGCCGCCGCCGGCCTGGCCCGCATCAAGGCGGCCGGCCTGACCGGCGGCACCCGCTACACCGCCCAGGACGGTACCGACGCCGGGGCGCCGCAGCGCGTCCACGTGCTGCGCGTGGACTTCCGCCGCTTCCGCGGCACGGTGGACACCGACTTCGGCCCCACGCTGAGCGGCATGGAGACGCTGACCGACCTCATGGCCTCGACCGGCGCCGTGGCGGGCGTCAACGCCCAGTGGTTCCTCAACAGCTCGCCCACCGGCCTGTACGTCAAGGACGGCAGGCTGATCGGCAGCGCCACCCAGGGACGCGGCGGCATCAGGATCACGCAGGGCGGCCGCCGGCTGGAGGCCGACGCCTACACCGCCCACGTGACGCTGCGCGCGGGCCGCGACACCATCGAGATCGACGGCGTGAACCGCCTGCCCGGCGAGATCTGGAACTGCGGCGGCGTCGGCGGCGACCTGCCCACCGAGAAGCCTCAGCACGACTTCAAGTGCACCGACCCCAGCGAACTGGTGCGGTTCACCCCCGAGTGGGGCACCCCGCCGTCCGGCGCGGGCGCCGAGGTCGTTCTGGACGCCCGCGGCAGGGTGCTGGCGGTGAACGGCACGCGCGGCGCGGCCGTGCCGGCGGGCGGCTCGACCGTCCAGGCGATCGGCGACAGCGCCGACTGGCTGCTCGCGCACGCCGCCGTGGGGGCCAGGCTGACCGTCACCGAGCGGGTCGAGGACAGCCGGGGCCGCCGCGTCCCGCTCACCCCGGACACCACCATCCTGCAGGTCGGCCCGACGCTCGTCCGGGACGGGCGGGTGTCGGTCGACGCCGCCGCCGACGGCGTCATCCGCGACGGCGCCGACCAGACGTTCACCTACAACTGGACCGTCCGCGCCAACCCGCGCTCGATGGTCGGGCTGGACGACCGTGGCCGCCTGCTGCTGGTGGTCGTCGACGGCCGCCAGGACGGCTACAGCGAGGGCCTCGGCATCGCCCGGGCCGCCGAGCTGATGCGGGGCCTGGGCGCGGTGGAGGCCATGAACCTCGACGGCGGCGGCTCCAGCGTGATGGCGACGGCGCGGAGCGGCATCGTCAACCGTCCCTCCGACGCCACCGGGCAGCGCGCACTGGGCAACGTGCTGCTGGTCCGGCCGGGTCGGTGAGCGTCCGCCGGCCGGACAGGCCGTGGCCCGCCCCGTACTCCCCGGGGTGGGCCACGGCCGTTCTCACGACAGGGTGACGGTCCCGACCAGCACCCGGTGGTCGGAGCACAGGCCGCCCGGGTTGCCGGTGCACGTGGTCGCGGGGGCGAGCGAGTCGGCCGAGTAGGCGCCGCTGATCCGGTCGGCCCTGGCGAAGATCATGTCGAGCTTCGTCCCCGAGCCGCAGGGGCCCTTGCCGTCCGGCGTGCTGACGGTCAGCTCGCCGTAGCCGGGGCAGTTGCCCGTGTCGGCGTCGTCGAGCTCGTGGTAGCGGCCGGTGTTGCCGCGGTTGTTGGGGGTGTTCACGGTGGGGGAGTAGTAGCCGTTCAGGCGGGCGGCGTCGGGCGGGAGGTTGAAGTCGCCCGCGACGACCACGGTGTCACCGGCCGCGTGGTACGCCTCCAGCCTGGTCAGCACGGCGTCGAGCTGGGCGGCGCGGTAGGCGTCCACGTACGTGGTGTGCGTGACGCAGATCCGCAGGGCGGGGCGGGACTGCAGGGGGGCGCAGATCATCTTCCGCTGCTCGGTCTTGCCGTCGTCGGGCAGGGTGATCCGCTCGGCGGCCCCCAGTGGCTGCTTGCTGAACAGGGCGTTGCCGTACTCGCCGCCGCCGCACGGCTCGCCCGTCCGGGCGGGGTAGGTGGCGACGAACCGGGCGAAGTTGCCCTGGTCAGCGGGCCAGCCGGCCTCCCGCAGGCCGGTGACCAGCGCCTGGTACTGGCTCGCGCACAGCTCGTTGAACGAGACGAGGGTCGCGCCCCGCGCCACGATCGAGCCCACGGCGGCCCGGACCATGCCGTTGCCGGTCGAGCCGTGGTTCAGCGTGTTGCCGGCCGCGTTCCAGTGCCAGACGGTGACGGGCGTGGCGGCTCGGGCCGCGCCGGGCACGGCCGAGACGGCCAGAACCGACGAGACGATCACGGCGGCCAGGCGCCTGGGAAACCACACGGGCTCGCTCCCCGAAGTAGATGATCAGTGACGTACAGCGGACCAGAGCCGGGTCCGCCGCGTCAACGCCCCGCCGGCGTCAGCCGCGCTCGGGCCAGCCGGACTCCAGGAGGTCGAAGACGGCGTCGAGGGCGGCGCGCGGGTCGGGCTCGGCGCCGGCCAGCTCGGGGATCTCCAGCACGTAGCGGGCCAGCGCGCGCACGGTCATGTCGGCGGGATCGCGCCCGGTCTCGGCCGCGATCGCCTCGGCCAGCGGACCCTCGGCGGCGATCCAGAGCCGGCGCGAGTACTCCCGCAGGGCGGGCGTGCCCACGATCAGGTCGCGCTTGCGCCGCTGCTCGGGCGGCAGGTCGCCGGCGAACGGCCCCCGCTCGGCCAGGCAGCGCCGCAGGGCCGCCAGCACGCTCTGCCCGGCAGGCCGCTCGCGGACCGCAGCGGCCAGCCAGACGTGCCGCTCGTCGCCGTCGTCGAAGATCAGCGCGTCTTTGCCGTCGGGCACGTGCGCGAACAAGGTGGCGATGGAGACGTCGGCCTCGTCGGCGACCCGGGCGACGGTGACGCCGTCGTAGCCGTGCTCGGCGAACAGCCGCACCGCGGCCTCGGCCAGGGCCTTGCGGGTCTGCGCCTTCTTGCGTTCGCGGCGTCCTGTCGTCATGCTCGCATCGTAGCAAAAACTAGAATGATTCTGAATTCATAGCGACTACAGAAACGAGCTGCCGTGTCCTCCCACACCGCGCCCTGGGACGTCAGGCGCCTGCCGTCCGCCCGGGGCAGGCACTTCCTGGTCACCGGCGGCAACGCCGGCATCGGCTACTTCGTGGCCGAGCAGCTCGCCGGCACCGGCGCCACCGTGATCCTGGGCAGCCGCGACCCCGCCAGGGCGGAGACCGCCGCGCTCTCCATCCGCAGCCGGGTCCCCGGTGCTTGCGTCCGGCACGTGCCGCTCGACCTGGCCGATCTCGCCTCGGTCGAGGCCGTCGTCGCGGCGCTGCGGCTGCCGAGCCTGGACGCCGTCGTGTGCAACGCCGGCGTGCTGCTCGACCACCCGCCGCGGCGCGAGACGAAGGACGGCCACGAGCTGATGTTCGCCACCAACCATCTCGGCCACTTCGCGCTGGTCGCGCACCTGGCGCCGCTGCTGGCCGCCGCACCCGCCGCCCGAGTCGTGACCACCGGCAGCCTCACCGCCAGGTCCGAGACCCTGGACCTGGACGACCTGCAGAGCCTCGGCGACATCCGCCCCAAGCGGGTGTACGCGCGCTCGAAGCTGGCGCAGATGCTCTTCGGCTTCGAGCTGGACCGCCGCCTGCGCGCCGCGGGGGCCACCACGGCGAGCGTGGTCACCCACCCCGGCGGCGCGCTCGACTCCCTGACGCCCTCGCGGCCGGTCAGCCCGCGCACCGCCGGCGAGCGGCTGCGCGGCCTGCCCGCCGGGCTGCTGCTGCAGGGCAAGGAGGCCGCGGCGTGGCCGGCGGTGCGGGCCGTGCTGGATCCGTCCGTACGCGGGGGTGAGCTGTGGGGGCCCAAGGTGCTGGGGATGCGCGGCCTGCCGGCCCGCGAACCGGTACGCGGGCACATGGCCGACCCCGAGCTCGCGGCCCGCCTGTGGGCCGTGAGCACCGCCCTGACCGGGCTCGACCCCTTCGCGCCCGGCCGCACGCCTTCCGGGTGACCGGCGGGCCGTGGTGCTACGCTTCGACGATCGTGCCCGGACAAGGGCTCAACGACGGCTCAACACAGGCTCAACGCCCCGATCGCCATGCTCAGGGCAGTCCCACCCGTTCAAGGGCAAGGGCGGCCGGAGGAGATGCGATGACGGGCATCATGGACAAGGCCAGACCGGCTCTGGCCGGAGAGCTGGAGAGCCTGTGCGGCCGGTGGTCCGAGCGCACGGGGATCACCGTGGAGATCTGGGCGCTGCCCGCCGGTCCGGTGGCGGCGCCGTTGCGGCGGGCCGTGCTGGCGGTCGCGGAAGAGGCGCTGGGCAACGTCGAGGCCCACAGCGGCGCGAGCACCGCCTCGCTCGCCGTCACCGCCGGGGCCCAGGGCCTGCGCCTGACGATCAGCGACAACGGCCGCGGCTTCGCCGCCACGGCCCCGGGCGGCGGCGTCGGCCGGATGCGCGAGGCGTTCGCCGCGCTGGGCGGGCGCCTGTCGGTGCGCGGCGTGCCCGGTGAGGGCACGACCGTCAGCGGCACCGTCCCGGCCTAGGCCCGCTCGCCGGGGCTGACGAACTCGGGCTGGTCGAGCACGCGCAGCCAGCTCCCGTCGGGCTGGCGCCGCACGACCTGGGCGCGGGCGCCCGTGCCGTCCTTGGGCGGGGTCGAGGTGAGGGCGAGGTCGCCGCTGACCAGCGTCGGGAGCGGCTGCTCCGGCTCGAAGTGCGGGCGGCCGGCCAGCACCTTCTCCCACAACTCCTGGATGGCGGCCCGTCCGACGGTGCGGCTGCCGGGCGGGTAGGCCAGTACGGCGTCCTCCTCGTAGAGCGCGGCGACGCCGGCCGCGTCGCCGGCGTTGGAACGCTCGACGAACAGGCGGGTGATGTCCTCGGGCTGCATGGCCTTCTCGTATGCGGTCATGGTGCCAGCCTGCCGACTGTCGGGGCAGAAGTCCAACAGATGCTTGCTATAGCTATTAGAATCTACGGTTATGGAACTGAGGCAGCTGGAGTACTTCGTCGCGGTGGCCGAGGAGCGCAGCTTCACCCGTGCGGCCGAGCGGGTGCACATCAGCCAGTCGGGCGTCAGCGCCCAGATCCGGCAGCTCGAACGCGAGCTCGGGGCCGAGCTGTTCGACCGCTCGGCCCGGGTGGCCACGCTCACCGTCGCGGGCAAGGCGGCGCTCGAGCACGCCCGCGCCGCGCTGGCCGCCGCCGGCGCGGTGGGCCAGGCGGTGGGCGAGGTGACCGACCTCATCCGCGGCACGCTGACGGTCGGCATGGTGCTCGGCTGCACGGTCACACCCCTGTTCGACGCGCTGGCCGCCTTCCGCCGGGCGCATCCGGGCGTGGAGCTGTCCCTGCTGGAGGACAACTCCGACAAGCTGGTCGAGGGCGTCCGCGGCGGCGCGCTCGACCTGGCGCTCATCGGCGTCGCGAACGCCGTCCCCGAGGGCTTGGAGGCGTTGACGATCGTCAACGAGCGGCTGGTCGCGGCCGTCCCGCCGGAGCACCCGCTGGCCGGGCGGGGGCGGATCGCCCTGCGTGACCTGCGCGAGCACCCGATCGTGTGCATGCCGCGCGGCACGGGGCTGCGGGCCGTGTTCGACGAGGCGTGCGCGGCCCAGGGGCTGCGGCCGCCGATCGCGCTGCAGGCCGGCGCCGCCGACGCCATCGCCGGCCTGGCCGTCCGCGGCCTCGGGGTGGCGATCCTCAGCGAGTCGATGGCCGCGCTCCACCGCGACCGGCTCACCGCGCTGCCCATCGACGACGTGCGGACACCCGCGCTGCTCGCCCTGGTCTGGCGGGAGGGCGGCGGCCCGGCGGTGCGGGCGCTGCTGCCGCACGCCCGCCGCGCGTTCGCCGGCGGTCCCGATGGCCGTCAGCCTCCCCTTGACACGGCGGTCCGTCAAGGGGAGGCTGACAGCATGACGACACGCAGCAGGAGACCCCGGGAGATGACACCCGTCGAGCAGCTGGCGACGAGGTGTTCGTTCTGCGGCACGCCACACGAGGAGGCCAGGAAGGTCGTCGCCGGGCCCGGCGTCTACATCTGCGACGCCTGCGTCGACCTGAGCCAACAGATCGTCCACGCCGAGCTCCGCAAGCCGCCGGCCAGCGACGCCGGGCGCGTCCACTGGGGCCCCGCCCCGGACGACAAGTACGTGACCGGCATGTCCGACGACGACGTGCTGGCCTCCCTGCCCCGCCAGGCGCTCACCCTTGAGCAGGCCGAACGCGACCTGCGCGCCTGGGTGGCCATCCTGCGCGCCCGCAACGTGACGTGGGCCAGGATCGGCGAGGCCCTCGGCATCACCCGCCAGGCGGCGTGGGACCGGTTCGCCGCCGACGCCGAATCCCGATGACGGCCCCAAAACTGCAATCTACTTCAATTTTGCAGTAGAGTCCTGGCATGACCGAAGGGCTTCGCGAGCGCAAGAAGCGCAAGACCCGCCGGCACCTCTCCGACGTGGCGATCGGGCTGTTCGTCGACCGCGGCTTCGACCAGGTCACGATCGCCGAGATCGCCGCGGCGGCGGAGGTGTCGGTGAACACGCTCTACAACTACTTCACCGCCAAGGAAGATCTCGTGCTGCCGCCCGAGGAGGCCTCGCCGCAGCGGCTCGCCGACATCGTGCGTGAGCGCGCGCCGGGCGTGTCGGCGGTGCGGGCGGTGCTGACCCGCCTGCGCGAGGAGGTGCGCGGACGCGAGCGCAGCCTGGGGCTGACGGCCGGGTTCGGCCAGGTGCTGGAGATGATGCTGGCCGCTCCCACGCTGCGGGCGCGCCTGGAGGAGCTGGGCCGGCAGATGACCGACGCGCTCGCCGACGCGCTGGCCGCGGAGACGGGGGCCGAGCCGGGCGATCCGCTGCCGCGGGCCGTCGCCTGGCAGATCGGCTGCCTGCACTCGCTGGTCTACGCCGAGGTCGGCAGGCGGGTGGCCGCCGGGGAGGGGCCCGACGCCATCGCCGAGGCCGTGCTGGAGCTGCTGGACGTGACCGAGGGGCTGCTCGGCGAGCCGTTGCTGATCTATGCCGTACGGGAGGGCTGAGCGTTGTTCCGGGTGACCATCCGCGGGAAGTTCGACGGCATCGACGAGGAGGGACGGGCCGCGGTGCTGGCGGCGCACGACACGGCATTCACCGAGGCGGGCACGTTCACCCACGACGGGACCGTGTCGGCGTTCACCTTCCGCTGCCAGGTGCCCGCCGGGCCGGACGACGGGGAGCACGACGCCACCGGGCGGGCGGTCGCGGCGCTGGAGGCGTACGGGGTGCCGTACCAGGTGCTGCAGGTCGCGGTGACCGACATGCGGGACATCAGGATCCGCAGGAAGGGTCGTCGCTGATCCCATATCTGGGATATGGTCCCGGATATGGGACACGACCTGGACGAGCGGCTGGCCGGTCGGCTCGCCGAGTTGCGGGTCGAGCGCGACTGGTCGCTCGACGAGCTGGCGCGGCGGGCCGGGATCAGCCGTTCGACGTTGTCCCGGCTGGAGCGCGGTGAGATCAGCCCCACCGCCGCCCTGCTCAACAAGCTCTGCGCGGTCTACGGGCGCACGATGTCGCGCCTGCTGGCCGAGGTGGAGCCGGAGCCGGCGCAGGTGGTGCGGGCGGCGTCCCAGGCGGTGTGGCGGGACGAGAGCTCGGGCTTCGAGCGACGTTCGGTCTCGCCGCCGCATCCCGGGCTGCGCGGCGAGGTCGTCGAGGGGCGGCTGCGGCCGGGCGCGGACATCGCCTACGACGAGCCGCCGGTCCCCGGGCTCGAACAGCACGTCTGGGTGCTGGAGGGCGTCGTGGAGATCACCACGGACGGCCGCGCCCACCGGCTTGAGGCGGGCGACTGCCTGCGGTTCCGCCTGTGGGGGCGGTCGCGGTTCCGCTGCCCGGGGCCCTCGCCCGCCCGTTACGCCCTGCTCGTCGTCCTGCCCTGAGCGCAGCCCGGACAGAAGGAGCCCTCTGGTGCACACCGTCACCCGCATGTCCGCGCAGGAGTTCGCGGGCAGCGTCGAGGAGCTGGCCGTGCTGCTGGCCGACGCCGTCGACGGCGGCGCCTCGGTCGGCTTCCTCAAGCCGTTCGGCCCGGCCGAGGCGGCGGCCTGGTGGCGGGAGCAGGCGGCGGCGGTGGCCGAGGGCGGCATGGTGGTGTGGGGCTGCCGTGACGCCGACGGCTTCCTGGCCGGCACGGTCAGCCTGGTGCCGGCCCGCAAGCCGAATTCGTGGCACCGGGCCGAGCTGGTCAAGCTCCTGGTGCACCGTCAGGCGCGCGGGCGCGGCCTGTCCCGCCTCCTGCTGGCCGCCGCCGAGGACGGCGCCGTCGCGGCCGGGGCCGGCCTGCTGGTGCTGGACACCGAGACCGGCAGCGCCGCCGAGCACGTCTACCTCACCGGCGGCTGGACCCGCTACGGCGTCGTGCCCGGCTACGCCGGCGCCCCCGACGGAACGCTGCTCGACTGCAGCTTCTTCTACAAGCGCCTCACGGTCGAGCCCCCGGCGGGCGGCTCGCGGCGGGGGCCCGCCTAGAATGGGCTTCGGATCTTCATCGGGGGGTTGACGTGCCGTCCTGGGCAGAGCAGGCGATCTTCTGGCACGTCTACCCGCTGGGCTTCCTGGGCGCCGAGCGCGCCGCCGTGCCGCGGGTCACCCACCGGCTCGCGGGCCTGACGCCGTGGCTCGACCACGCCGCCGCGCTGGGCGCCGACGGGCTGCAGCTCGGCCCGATCTTCGCCGCCGAGACCCACGGCTACGACACCCTCGACCACTTCCGCGTCGATCCGCGCCTGGGCGACGACGGCGACTTCGACGCGCTGGTGTCGGCCGCCCACGAGCGCGGGCTGCGGGTGCTCCTCGACGGCGTCTTCAACCACGTGGGCCAGGGTTTCCCGCGCTTCCAGCAGGCGCTGCGCGAGGGGCCGGGCTCGGCGGCCGCGCGCTGGTTCCGGCTGCGCTGGCCCGCCGGCGGCGGCGCGCCCGCGCACGACGACTTCGAGGGGCACCAGTCGCTCGTCGCGCTCGATCACGCCGAACCGGCCGTCGCCGAGCACGTCGCGGCGGTGATGGCCCACTGGCTCGACCGCGGCGCCGACGGCTGGCGGCTGGACGCCGCCTACGCCGTGCCGCCGGAGTTCTGGGCGCGGGTGCTGCCCGAGGTGCGCCGCGGGCGGCCCGAGGCCTACGTGGTGGGGGAGGTCATCCACGGCGACTACGCCGCGTTCGTGGCCGAGACCGGCGTGGACGCGGTCACCCAGTACGAGCTGTGGAAGGCGATCTGGAGCTCGCTCAACGACCGCAACGCCTTCGAGCTGGCCTGGGCGCTCAAGCGCCACACCGCCTTCGCCGAGTCCTTCGTGCCGATGACGTTCGTCGGCAACCACGACGTCACCCGCCTGGCCAGCCGTCTTGCCGACGAGCGCCACCTGCCGCACGCCCTGGCCGTGCTGATGACGGTCGCCGGCACGCCCTCGCTGTACGCCGGCGACGAGTACGCCCTGCGCGGCGTCAAGGAGGAGCGCGAGGGCGGCGACGACGCCGTGCGCCCGGCCTTCCCCGCCTCCCCGCTGGAGATGCCGCCGGCCGGCCTGCCGGTCCTCGACCTGCACCGGCGGCTCGTCGCAGTGCGCCGCCGCCACCGGTGGCTGCCCCGCGCCCACACCACCGACCTGGTCCTGTCCAACCAGCTCTACGCCTACGAGAGCCGCTCCGGCGGCGACGCGCTGGCCGTCGCGCTGAGTACCTCCGACGAGCCGTCGCAGGTCACGCTGCCCTTCTCCGGGAGCCTGGCCGCCGGCGACAGCGTCCTGGACGGCTCGCTGCTGACCCTGCCCCCGCACGGCTGGGCCGTGGTCGAACCCTGAACAGGGCGACCTACCTGTAATCACTACGAACAGTAGCGTTCTGGCAACGTTCCGCTACGACTTCTTCGGGCATCAATATCGCGACAAAGCCGACGCGGTCGCCCATAGGGCGAAGCAGCCTGCCGAAGCGGGCCCCGTCGTGCGTCCCCCGCGAGAGGAATGCCTTCTCATGCCCATGACCCGGCTCCCCCCTGTCCTGTGCGCCGCCGCGCTGGCGGCCGCCACCCTGACGGCCCCCGCGCTGGCGGCCGGCCCCAGCACGGACGCCGCCGCCTGCATCCGCAACCTGGCCAAGAACCACACCTACAAGGACGGCTCCCGCACCTACACCACCGACGGCGCCGGACGGCCCGCCCAGGCCCTGGCCCCCCGGCTGGCCAGGAAGGCGGCCGCGCGCAGCGGGTGCGAGGCCACGGTCGGCAACTGGGGCGGCAGCGGCGATTGGCAGGGCGGCCATCTCATCGCCTCCTCCTTCTCCGGCGCCAGCCTGCGCTACAACCTCGTCCCGATGCGCGGCAGGCAGATCAACCAGGGCCTGATGCTCCGCGTCGAGAACGGCGCCCGCGCCTGCCTGGAGGCCAAGGGCGGCGCGGTGGCCGACTACCGCGTCCAGGTGCACTACCCCGACGGCACGACGGTGATCCCCGACCGCATCCACGTCTCCATGGCGGCGACGATCTCCGGGGTGTCCCGGCGGGTCACGGTGACCTTCCCGAACACCACCCTGTCGGCCCGCGAGCTGGACTCCTGGCACACGAAGATCGCCAACGCGTTCCGGACGGCGCACTGCATGAGCGCCTCTGACAAGGCGTAGCCACCGGCGTTGTGGGAACCCTGCATGCGGGACGGGCCCGTTCTGGTGTGGGATCGTCCTCATGACGAACGCAGGAAGACAGCGGCGGTTCCCCACCGGCGACCTGGCCAGGATCGCGGTGTTCGCCGCGCTGATCGCGGTGCTGGGCGCGCCGGGCGCGGTCAACGTTTTCGGCAACGCGGTGCCGATCACTCTCCAGACGCTCGGCGTCATGCTGGCCGGGGCCATTCTCGGCAGCCGGCGGGGGGCGCTGGCGGTGGTCGTGCTGCTGGTGCTGGTCGCGGCCGGGCTGCCGCTGCTGGCGGGCGGGCGCGGCGGGCTCGGCGTGTTCACCGCAGCCTCCGCCGGGTTCCTGCTCGGCTGGGTTCCCGGCGCCGCGGTCACCGGGCTGCTGGTGGAGCGGGCGGGCCGGACGCCGAGCGTCCTGCGGCTGCTGGTGGCGTGCGCGGTGGGCGGGATCGGGGTGGTCTACCTGGTCGGCGTGCCGGTGCAGGCGCTGGTCACCGGGCTGCCGCTGACCAAGGCACTGGCCCTCAGCGCCGTGTTCCTGCCGGGCGACGCGCTCAAGGCGGTGGTGGCCGCGCTGGTGGCCAGGGGCACGCAGCGCGCCTATCCCGACGCCGTTCCGGCCGTCCACCGCGAACGGGTGCGCTGATGCCGGTCGCCGAGCACGTCCTGCGGCACGCCGCCGACAGCCCGTCCCGGGTCGCGCTGCGCGGTCCGGGCGGCTCGCTGACCTACGGTGAGCTGGCCGGACGCGTTCAGGGCGGCGCGCGGCATCTTCGCGGGCGCGGCGAGCTGGCCGCCATCGCCCTGCATGACCCGGTCGAGCTGCTGACCGCCGTGCTGGCGGCCGATCTGGCGGACGTGACGCCGCTGGTGGGCGACCCGGCCTGGAGCCCGGAGCGGTGGGCGCGGGTGGCCGGGGCGGCCGGCGCCGACCTGCGGGTCGACGAGCCGCTGCGGTCCGCGCCGGGCGCCCCGCTCGTGCCCGAGCCCCGTCCCGGCGACCGGGCGTGGGCGTGCTTCACCTCGGGCAGCACGGGCCGGCCGCGCGCGGTCGCGCGCACCCGCGCGTCCTGGACGCGTTCCTTCCCGCACCTGACCGAGCTGACCGGCATCGGCCCGGCCGACGTCGTCCTGGTGCCCGGCCCGCTGGTCTCCTCCCTGTACGCCTTCGCCGCCGTGCACACGCTGGCCGTCGGCGCGACCACGGTGGTGCCGGGCGGGCGGCCCACGGCGGCGTCGCTGCGCGCGGCGACCGCGATCCACCTGGTGCCCCACCGGCTGCCCGAGGTGCTGGAGCAGGCTCCCGGCCTGCGTACGGCCGTCGTCGGCGGCGCGGCACTGAGCGGGCGGGCGCGGGAGCTGGCCGGGCGGGCGGGGGTGCGGGTGATGTCCTACTACGGCGCGACCGAGCTGTCGTTCGTGGCCTTCGACGCCGACGGGGGCGGGCTGCGCGCCTTCCCGGAGGTCGAGATCGAGGTCAGGGCCGAGCCGGGGCGCACACTGGGCGAGGTGTGGGCGCGCTCGCCGTGGCTGGCCGAAGGCTATCTGGGCGGGGCGAGGGGTCCGCTGCGCCGCGACGGCGCGGGCTGGATGACGGTCGGCGACCTGGCCGAGCCGTACCGGGCCGGGCAGGTGCTGCGGGTGCGCGGGCGCGGCGACGGCGCGATCCAGACCGGCGGCGCGACCGTCGTGCCCGAGGACGTCGAGGCGGTGCTGCGGAACGTGCCGGGTGTGGGGGACATCGTGGTGATCGGCTCGCCGCACCCGTCGCTCGGCTCGGTGGTGACCGCGGTGGTCGAGGGCGCCTCGCCGCCGCCGCGCGCGCTGCTGGAGGCCGTCGCGCGCAGCGGGCTGGACGTGGCGCAGCGGCCCCGCCGCTGGTACGCCGTCCCCGCCCTGCCGCGTACCGGGTCGGGCAAGCCGGCGCGCGGCCTGGTGGCCGACCGGCTGGCCGGCGGCGACCCCGAGCTGCGGCGGCTGGTCTGACGTGGGCGGGCGACCCGTCATCGTGGCGGCCCGCCGTACGCCCATCGGCACGGCCGGGCACGCCTTCAAGGACGTGACCGTCGACCGGCTGGCCGCCCCCGTGATCGAGGCGGTGGCCGCCGAGGCCGGCCGGCCGGTGGACGACGTGGTGCTCGGCAACTGCATGGGCCCCGGCGGCAACGTGGCCCGGGTCGCGGCGCTGGCCGCCGGGCTCGGCCACGGCGTGCCCGGCCTGACCGTCGACCGGCAGTGCGGCAGCGGGCTGGCCGCGATCCTGGTGGCCGGGCAGGCGGTGGCGTCGGGGGAGATGGACCTGGTGATCGCCGGGGGAGCCGAGAGCGCCTCGACCGCGCCGCTGCGCACGCCGCGGGGCGCGGACCGCCCCTACGACCGGGCGCCCTTCGCCCCCGAGGGCCATCCCGACCCCGACATGGGCCCGGCCGCCGAGGCCCTGGCCGGCGCGTACGGCATCAGCCGCGACCGCCAGGACGACTACGCCCGCCTCAGCCACGCCAAGGCGCTGGCCGCCCGCGCGGCGGGCGCCTTCGACCAGGAGGTCGTGCCGGTCGGCGGCCGGGCGGAGGACCAGCGTCCCAGGGCGCTGCGGGCGGCCTCGCTGGCCCGGTTGCCCGCGGCGTTCGTGCCGGGCGGTACAGTGACCGCCGGTAATTCCTCCCCGGTCAGCGACGGCGCGGCCGCCGTGGCGCTGGCGCCCGAGCGGGCCGGCCTGCCGGGGTTGCGGCTGTTGGCCGGGTCCGTCGTCGGGTGCGATCCGGCGCTGCCCGGGTGGGGGCCGGTGCCCGCGGTCCGCCGGGTGCTGGCACGTGCGGGGGTGGACATGGGACGGGTGGCCGCGGTGGAGATCGTGGAGGCGTTCGCGGCGCAGGTGCTGGCCGTCACCGACGCGCTCGGCCTCGACCCGCTGGACGCCGACCGTGAGCGGGTGTGCGCCGGCGGCGGCGCGCTGGCGCTCGGCCATCCGTGGGGCGCGACCGGCGCGGTGGTGGTGACCAGGCTCTTCTCCAGGCTGGTGCGGGCCGGGGCGCCCGCGGGCACGCTGGGGCTGGCGGCCGCGGCGGTGGGCGGCGGGCTGGGCGTGGCCGCGCTGTTCGAGGTGGTCGCGTGATCGAGTTCGCCGACGTGCACGTCCGGCTGGGCGCCCGCGACGTGCTGCGCGGCGTCACCGCGAGCCTGGCCGAGCGCCGGGTGGGCGTGGTCGGCGCGAACGGCTCGGGCAAGAGCACGCTGGCCCGGCTGATCAACGGCCTGGCGCTGCCCACCTCGGGCGAGGTCACCGTGCTCGGCCTGGACACCCGGCGTCAGGCCGCGCGGATCAGGCGGCGGGTGGGGTTCCTGTTCACCGACCCCGACGCGCAGATCGTCATGCCGACCGTGGCCGAGGACGTCGCCTTCTCCCTGCGCCGCAAGGGCCTGCCGCGCGAGGAGGTCGAGCGCCGGGTGCACGACGTGCTGGCCCGGCACGGCCTGGGCGGGCACGCCGACCATCCGGCCCACCACCTGTCCGGCGGCCAGAAGCAGTTGCTGGCGCTGTGCGCGGTCATGGTGCTCGAACCCGACATCCTGGTCATGGACGAGCCCACGACGCTGCTCGACCTGCGCCATTCGCGGCAGGTGGCCGAGTTGTTGCGGGAGATGCCGCAACAGGTGGTGGCGGTGACGCACGACCTGCCGCTGCTGGCCGGGTTCGACCGGGTGCTGGTGCTGGACGAGGGCCGGGTGGTCGCCGACGGCACGCCGGCCGAGGCGATCGGCCACTACACCAAGCTGATGGCGTGAACGGGCTCACCGGGGCGTACGTGCCGGGCGGCTCGTGGCTGCACCGGCTGCCGGCCGGGGTCAAGCTGGCGGGGCTGGCGGTGTCATGCACGGCGCTGGTGCTGGTGCGGCCGCCGGTGGCGCTGGCGGGGGCGGCGGTCGTGGTGGCGGCGCTGTACGCGTCGGCGCGGGTGGGGGGACGCGCGGCGTGGGCGCAGGTCCGGCCGGTGCGCTGGTTCGCGGTCATGCTGTTCGTGCTGCAACTGGTGTTCGCGGACCTGGACGCGGCGGTGTCCTCGACGTTGCGGGTGGTGCTGGCCGTGGCGCTGGCGGGGCTGGTGACGCTGACCACGCGGACGGCGGACATGCTGGCGGCGCTGGAGCGCGTCCTGTCGCCGGTCAGGTTCGTGGGGCTGGACCCGTTCCGGCTGTCGTTGCTGCTCTCGCTCACCGTGCGCAGCGTGCCGGTGGTGGCGTCGCTGGCGGTGCGGATCAGGGAGGCGCAGCGGGCGCGAGGGGTCGAGCGCAGCGTGCGGGCCTTCGCGGTGCCGCTGGTGGTGGGGGCTCTGCGGCACGCGGACGCGCTGGGCGAGGCGCTGTCGGCCCGCGGGCTCGACGACTGACCCGCACAACATCACAAAGCGGACATAAGGCAGTTACAACTTACACCTCCACTTTTGGTCAAATATAGCCTTCTTGCGTAAATAAACGACAAAACGGACGTCGATCGTTCGTTGCGCAAGGAGTCCTTCCCCCGTGCTGCCCACAAGAGCGCTGCTCGCCGCCTGCCTGCTGGTCCCCCTTCCCGCCGTCCTGCAGGGGACGGCGCACGCGGCCGCATACTGCTCGATTCCCGACACGCCCGCCCTCACCGCCCAGGAGTCGGGGCCGCGTGAGGGCTACCTGGCCGGATCGGGCAGCGACGCCTTCGTGGACTGGGTCTACCCCAGCCCGCGCCCGGCGGCCAAGGAGCCGACGGCGGCCCAGCGCCGCGACTACGCCGGCTTCCCCAACCTCACCGCGATCGACGTGGTCCGGCCCGACGGCACGCCCGGCCAGAAGCTGATCGCCACCTGGTCCACCAACGTGGACGCGGTCATGGCCCAGACCAGCGGCATGGCCGTCTCCGACGACGGCGGCCTGACCTTCGGCCCGGCCCGCACCACCCCGCTGCGCGAGGCGCCGGTGCAGTTGCACGACGGCCGCCTGTTCGGCACCGCCTACTACCTGGCGAAGGTCGACGCCCACACCAACGAGCTGGACGTGCACACCTCCACCGACCTCGGCCAGACCTGGGACACCGCCAAGGCCACCTTCACCAGCCCGGACGAGCTGGTCGGCGGCGGCGTGGCGCACGGCGTGCCGATCCAGCTGGCCGACGGGACGGTCCTGGTGACCGTCTACGCCCGCTACACCGCCACCGGCGGGAAGAACCAGGCCGAGTTGTACGCCAGCGCCGACGGCGGCCGGACCTTCGCCCGCCGCGGCGTCATCGCCCGTCCGGCCGGCGAGGCGACGTACAACGAGACGGCCGTCGAGCAGACCGCCGACGGCAGCCTGCTGGCGGTCATGCGCAAGGACGGCGGCACCTACTCCACGCTGGCCTGGAGCCGCTCGACCGACGAGGGCCGCACCTGGTCGGCGGTGCGCGACCTGCAGCTGTCCGGCCAGAGCTGCACGGTGCGCGGCGTGGCCCCGCGCCTGCTGCTCATGCCCAACGGCGTGCTGGTGCTCAGCGCGGGCCGCCCGGACGACTGGCTGGCGATCTCCCCCGACGGCCGCGGCGACTCCTGGACGCAGCAGCGCGTGACTTACCACAACCGCGACGGCGTCTACGACACGCACGGCTCGTCCGGCTACACCGCGCTGGCCGCCGTAGGCGCCAACCGGCTGGTCCAGCTCTTCGACAACTGCAAGCTGCCCGGCGTCAAGGCCGACGGCACGCTGAACGAGACCGCCTGCCCGGCGAGCGGCAGGTTCGAGAACGGCGGCTGGTACGCCGTCAAGCGCCGCCACCTGGACGTCCTGGCCCCCGGCGCGGGCCGGATCGACCTGGCCGCCAAGCAGCGTGCCGGCGAGCTGACCGTCGAGACGAACATGACCTGGGCCGACGCCCGGCGGCCGCGGGTGCGCCCCGACGGCGCCTTCGACGGCAGCACCGCGTACTGGTCCGGCGCCGTCTCCGGGCCCGGCGAATACGTCCTGCACCTGGACCGCGAGCAGACCTTCAACCGGATCGGCCTCAGCCTGCGCCCCGGGCACCCGGCCTCGGCCAGTGTCTACGTCTCCAAGGACGGCGCCGACTGGGGCCGTCCGGTGGCCACGGTCACCGGGCGCACCGACTACGCGCTGCGCCACCAGCCGGTGAACGCCACCGGCCGGCATGTCAAGATCGTCGTCGAGGCCACGCCGGGCTGCGACGCCGAGATCGGCCCGAGCTGCGCGATGCTCAACGAGGTCGAGCTCTACTCCACGACCGACACCTTCGACAACGACCCGATCTGGCTGCGCCCGCGCGGCTACCAGAGCCTGTCGGCGGCGTGGGTGTCGCCGTACGAGGTGGGCGCCGACCGGGCGCTGACCCTGTCCGACAGGTCCACCACCCTCATGGCCAAGGCCGCCCGCAGCACGACCGCGAGCGCGCGCAAGACCCTGGAGTTCCGCTACAAGCCGGTCAGCGTGACCAACTCCTTCCTGTTCACGGTGACCAGCGGGACGACGTCGGCCTACCACCTGAGCATCAGCAGGGCAGGCGCGGTCAGCCGCTACGACGCCGCGACCAGGAAGTGGACGACCCTGGCCCCTGCCGGGACGGTCGGCGAGGGCTGGACCAGGATCCGCCTGGAGGCCACCACCTCGGCCGCCACCCTGTACGCCGGTGACCGGCAGATCGCCACGCTGCCCCGTACGGCCGCCGTGACCTCGATGGACGGCTACGCCTTCAGCAGCGCGGGCACCGCTCCGACCGGCGACGAGGCGCTGTTCGACGATGTGCGGTTCGAGGACCGCTGACCTCGCGTGGCGGCGCGGGAGCGTGCCCGCGCCGCCACCTTGGCCTGCCTTGCGCCGCCTCGACGGGCCGTGCCTATGATCGCGCCATGCCTCCCCTGACACTTCCCCGCCAGCACGCCCGTACGGCCCGCTTCACCTACGGCGTCCCGCGGAACTTCACGATCTCCCCGGACGGCGCGCGGGTGATCTTCCTGCGGTCGTCCTCGGGCGAGGACCCGGTGCACCGGCTGTGGTCGTTCACCGTGGCCACGGGGGAGGAGCGCCTGCTGGCCGAGCCGGGCGCGCCCGTGCCCGGCGCGCGGATGCCGGAGGCCGAGCGCGCCCGCCGGGAGCGCACCCGCGAGCATGCCTCCGGCATCGTCGCCTACGCCACCGACGCGGCCGTCACCAAGGCCGTCTACGCGGTCGACGGCGCGCTGCACACCGTCGACCTGCTGACCGGCGAGGTGACCCCGCTCGGCCTGACCGGCTCGGACCCGCGACTTGACCCCACCGGCGAGCACGTCGCGTTCGTCTCCGGCGGGGCGCTGCACGTCGGCGAGCGGCCGCTGCTGGTTCCCGACGGCACCGACGTGACGTGGGGGCTGCCCGAGCACGTGGCGGGCGAGTCGATGGGCCGTCACCGCGGCTACTGGTGGGCGCCCGACGGCACCCGCCTGCTGGCCGCCCGGGTGGACAACGCGGCGGTGCAGAAGTGGTGCCTGGCCGAGCCGGCCGACCCCGGCCGGCCGCCGCGGACCGTGGCCTACCCGCCGGCCGGCACGGCCAACGCCGACGTGTCGTTGTGGCTGGTCACGCTGGAGGGCCGGCGCACCCGCGTGGTGTGGGACCGGGCGGCCTTCGAGTACGTGGCGGCGGTGTCGTGGACCGGCCAGGGCCTGCTGGTGCTGGTGCAGAGCCGCGACCAGCGCACCACCCGCGTCCTGGAGGTCGATCCGGCCACCGGGGCGACCACGCCGGTGCGTGAGGACACCGACGACGCCTGGCTGGAGCTGGTGCCCGGCGTGCCGTCGCGCACGGCCGCGGGCGAGCTGGTCTGGACGGTCGACCGCGACGACACCCGCCGCCTGATGGTGGGCCAGGACGTGGTGACCCCGCCCGGCCTGCAGGTGCTGGCGGTGCTGGCCGTCGACGGCGACACCGTGCTCCTGCAGTGCTGCGAGGAGCCCACCGAACGGCACCTGTGCACCTGGTCCAGGGCCGAGGGCCTGGTCAGGGTGACAGCCGAGCCCGGCGTGCACACCGGCACGCGGGCCGGCGGGGCGACGGTCGTGGTGCGCCGCTCCCTTGAGGAGCACGGGGTGCGGGTGGCCGTGGGCGGCCGGGTGATCGCCTCCCACGGCGCGGTCCCGGTGCTGCGGCCGCGGGTGGAGCTGGTGGCGCTGGGCAAGCGCGACCTGCGTACGGCGATCCTGTTCCCGTCCGGGCACGTGCCGGGGTCGGGGCGGTTGCCGGTGTTGTTGTCGCCGTACGCCGGGCCGATGGCGGCACGGGTGCTGCGCGGCCTGGACGGCTTCGCCATCGAGCAGTGGTTCGCCGACCAGGGCTTCGCCGTGCTGGTGACCGACGGCCGGGGCACGCCGGGCCGGGGGCCGGCCTGGGAGCGCGCGGTCCGGTTCGACAAGCTGAGCGCCGCGCTGGAGGACCAGGCCGACGCGCTGCAGGCCGCCGCCGCCCGCCACCCCGACCTGGATCTGGGTCGGGTGGCGATCCGCGGCTGGTCCTACGGCGGTTACCTGTCGGCGGCGGCGGTGCTGCGTCATCCCGACGTCTTCCACGTGGCCGTCGCGGGCGCCCCGGTGACCGATCCCCGCCTGTACGACACCCATTGGCAGGAGCGCTACCTGGGCCACCCCGACGAGCATCCCGAGGCCTACGACCGCTGCTCGCTGCCGGCCGACGCGCCCAGCCTCTCCCGTCCGCTGATGCTGGTGCACGGCCTGGCCGACGACAACGTCTTCGCCGCCCACACGCTGCGCCTGTCGGCGGCGCTGCTGGCCGCGGGCCGTCCGCACACGGTGCTGCCGCTGAGCGGCGTGACGCACATGGCCCCTCAGGAGGACGTGGCCGAGAACCTGCTGCTGCTGGAGCTGGACTTCATCCGCCACCACCTATCCCAGGTTTGACTTATATAAGTCGATCCTGAAACACTGAGGTCGTGCACGCGTTCGACGTCCTCGGGGATCCGGTCCGCCGCCGGATCCTGGAGCTGCTGGCCGGCGGCGAGCAGAGCTCCGGCGAGGTCACCGCAGTCATCCAGCGAGAGTTCGGCGTCTCACAGCCGGCGGTCTCCCAGCACCTGAAGGTGCTGCGCGACAACGGGTTCGCCAGCGTGCGGGCCGAGGGCACGCGACGGCTCTACGCCGTGGAGCCCGCGCCGCTGCGGGAGGTCGACCTCTGGCTCGACCGTTTCCGCGGCTTCTGGGAGCAGCGCCTCGACGCGCTGGCCACCGAGCTGGCGCGGGGCAGAAGAAAGAAGCACGATGGACAGCCTTGACGAGATATCCCGGATCAGGCGCGAGCTGAAGGACGGCGAGCGCAAGACCGTGACACTGACCCGCCACTACGACGCGGAGGTGGAGGACGTCTGGGACGCCTGCACCGACGGTGAGCGCATAGCCCGCTGGTTCATGCCGGTCTCCGGCGATCTGCGGCTGGGGGGCACGTACCAGCTGGAGGGCAACGCGGGCGGGGAGATCCTCGCCTGCGAGCCGCCCTCCTACCTCAGGGTGAGCTGGTTGTTCGGGCCCGACCCCGGCTTCTCCGAGGTCGAGGTGCGCCTGTCGGCCGAGGGCGGGGGCACCCTGTTCGAGCTGAGCCACACCGCCGAGGTGCCGCCGGAGATGTGGGGCAGGTTCGGGCCCGGGGCGGTCGGCGTGGGCTGGGACCTCGGGCTTCTGGGCCTGGGGCTGCACCTTTCCGGGCTGCCCCTGCCCGACCAGACCGGCTTCGAGCTGACCGGCGACGGCCGCCGCTACATCACGGCCAGCAGCCGGGCGTGGGGCACGGCCTTCGAGGAGGCCGGGGCGCCGCCCGAGGCCGCCGCCGCCGCGGTCGCCGCCACCACCGCCTTCTACCTACCGACGGAGGACCAGTCATGACCCAGAAGACCACGACGTTCCTGATGTTCCAGAACCGCGACGCCGAGGAGGCGATGAACTTCTACGTGTCGCTGTTCGAGGACTCCAAGGTGGTGGCCGTCTCCCATTACGGCCCGGAGGGGCCGGGGCCCGAGGGCACCGTCATGCACGCCACGTTCACCCTGGCCGGCCAGGAGTACATGTGCATCGACAGCAGCGAGCGGCACGCGTTCGGCTTCACCCCCTCGATGTCGATCTGGGTCGCGTGCGACACCGAGGAGGAGATCGACCGGCTCTACGCGGCGCTGGTGGAGGGCGGCCAGCCGCTGATGCCGATCGGCTCCTACGGCTTCAGCACCAGGTTCGGCTGGGTCAACGACCGGTTCGGCGTCTCCTGGCAGCTCAACCTGGCCTGAGGGCCGTTCCCGGCGGAGGTCAGACCAGGCTCTGGCCTCCGTCGACGGTGAGCACGGTGCCGGTCGCGAAGTTGTTGGCCATGAGGAACAGCGCGGCCGAGGCCGCCTCCTGCGCGGTGCCGAACCGGCCGAGCGGCGTGTTCCGGCCGGCCGCGGCGACCGCCTCCGCCCCGTCGAGGCCGAGGCTGCCGCGCGAGAGCGGGGTGTCCACGACGCCGTACCTGACGGCGTTGACGCGCAGCCGCATCGGGGCGAGCTCGACGGCCAGGGTCCTGGTGAGCCCTTCGACGGCGCCGAGGATCGCGATGGCGGCGGCCGCTCCGGGGACGGGCCGCTGGAGGTAGAGGCCGGAGCTGAAGGTGACCGAGCCGCCGGGGGGCATGAGGCGGGCGGCGGCGCGGGCGGCGGCGTAGGCGCCCCAGAACCGGCCGTCCACGGCCTGGCGGAGCCGGTCGACGGGGGTGTCCAGGAACGGGCCGCCGGCCAGGCCGCCCGCGGTGACCAGCAGGTGGTCGACGGGGCCGCCGGCCTCGTCCAGCACGCGCTCCAGCACGCGCTCCAGGTCGCGCTCGTCGGTGCCGTCACCGGCGATGCCCGTCACGGTGGCGCCGGGGGTGCGCACCTGCTCCACGGCCGCGGCCAGGCGGTCGCGGTCGCGGGCCACCAGCGTCACGCGCGCCCCGGCGGAGGCCAGCAGCGCGCCGGCCGCGAGCCCGATGCCGGAGCTGCCGCCGACGACCACGACGGTACGGCCGGCCAGCGCGGCGGGCAGGGGCAGGCTCACCGGGACGGGGGCAAGGGTGTTCACGCTCATGATCGGTCTCCTCAGAAATAAACCAGACAGTTGGTTTACGAGAAACCCTGGCGCGCTTCCGCCAAAATGTCAACCGGATGGTTTAATTGCCGCCATGAGCTACGACGCGGAGGCGACCAGGCGGCGCATCCTGACGGCCGCCACGGCCGAGTACGCCGAGCACGGCCTGGCCGGCGCCAGGATCGACCGCATCGCGACCGCCGCCCAGGCCAACAAGCAGGCCATCTACCTCTACTTCGGCGGCAAGGAGAAGCTGTTCGGCACGGTGGTGCGCAACAAGCTCGACGAGATCTGCCACGCGGTGAGCCTCGACCCGCGCACCCTTCCCGAGGCCGTCGGCGTGCTGTTCGACTGGTACCAGGAGCATCCGGAGCTGGTCCGGTTGCTGATGTGGGAGGCGCTGGAGGTCGGCGAGGCGCCGGTCGAGGGGGAGCCCGAGCGCAGGGAGTCCTACGTCGAGCACGTCGAGGGCCTGACGGCGGCCGGCATGCGCGACCGCGCGACGGCCCAGGACTGGCTGTTCACCGTGCTGGGTCTGGTGGCGTGGAACTTCGCCGCCCCGCAGATGCGCCGGCTCATCCTCGACGAGCCCGACGCGGGCCGGGCGCTGGCCCGTCGCCGTGCGGCGGTCGTGGCGGCGGCGCGGGCGCTGGCGGCGGCGCACGTCCCGGCCGACGCCGTCTGAGGGCTGTGGCGAGTAGGGTGAGTAAGTGTTCACCCACCCTCTCGCGAAGGGCACGACATGAGGCTCGTCATCTTCGGGGCGACCGGCCGCACGGGGCTGGAGCTCGTCCGGCAGGCGCTCGACCTGGGCCACGAGGTCACCGCCGTCGTCCGCGACCCCGCCCGGTTGCCGGCCGGGCTGCGCGACCGCGTCGAGACCGTGACCGCCGATCTGGCCGACTCCCAGGCCGTCGCCCCGGCGATCAAGGGCAGGGACGCCGTCCTGATCGCGCTCGGCCCGCGCGGGCGCGGCCCGACGACCGTGCACACGACCGGCATGCGCTCGATCCTCCAGGCGATGGCGCGGGTCTCGGCCCGGCGGGTGCTGCTGGTGAGCGCCGCGGGCATGGTCGCCGACGCGGGCGACGGCCTGTTCACCCGGTACGTGCTCAAGCCCCTCATCCTGCGGCCGCTGCTGAAGAACTCCTACACCGACCTGGCCGAGTCCGAGCGCCTGCTGCGCGCCTCGGGCCTGGAGTGGACGATCGTGCGCCCCTCCCGCCTGCTCGACGGCGGGCCCACCGGCCGTTACCGCACGGCCGTGGACCTCAACCTGCGCGGCGGGCGCTCCACCACCCGCGCCGACCTGGCCGACTGCATGCTGAAGCTGGCCGGCGACCCCGCCTCCGCGGGGCACGTCGTCTCGGTGGCCGGCTAGGAGTCCTCTGAAGATGTTGTTCGGGTGATGGGAAACAGGCAGAAGGCCAGGCGTTCGATGCTCTGCGACCAGGAGATCGGACGGCTGGTCACCCTGCGGTGAAGCCTCAGCCGGTGGCGGGCTGCAGTGTCCAGGCGCCCTGGACAGGGTCGAGCCCGAGGTTGATCAAGCGGCGCAGGTTCAACGCGGCTGCTCGCAGGTGGACCCAGAGATCGTTGCGTAGCACCCCACGGTGACGGAGCTTGCGGGCGCCGCCATTCGCGCCGATCAGCCAGGCGATGGAGCGTTCAACCATGGGACGGTGCCGCCGATAGACGGCTCTCAAATCGGGGTCGCCGGCCCACGCCTGACGGGCCTGGCGTAACAACGCATCATGCGGATGCAGATGCAGGCTGCGGCCGTCCTTGCTGGTGGTGCAGCGTTGCCGGAGCGGGCAGGAACGGCAGGCGGCCCCGAAGGTCACCGACCGTGTCGCGGTGATATGCCGTATCACTCCGGCCGGGCAGGTGACGGTGGCCGCGGCTTCCTCGACGTGGAAGTCGTCGATGGTGAAGCCGCCGGCCACGGCCGGGCGCAAGGGCGCGGGCTTGATGATGACGGTGTGCCCGGCCTCAGCCAGCGCGGCGCGGGCCTCGCCGGTGCCGTAAGCCGTATCGCCCAGCACCTCGAACGTCGCAGTGCCGGCGGGTGGCTGGACAGGCGGCTGGGCCAGCAGATCCACACCCACCACGGCCTCGTGATTGTCCTGCCCGGTGGCCATGGTCAGCCGGACACCGGTGAACAGGCCGGTATCGGGTTCGACCACGACATGGGCCTTGTAGCCATCCTGCCGCTGATGCACGGTCTTGTGCACGTGCCGGGTCTCGGCATCAACGATGGAGATGACCCGGTCCGAGGCGACCTTGCGGGCGATCTGCCAGCGCCCGTCGGTGCCGTCGCAGCCCTCGGCCGGCTCGACGTCTTGCCCGGCCACCAGCGCCAGCAGCGCCAGCGCCTGCCCGGCCGCCTCCTCCAGCTCACCCGCCAGCGCGGCTGCCTCGAACGCGGCCACCACCGTGAGCGCGTCGCTCACCAGAGCGGACACCAGATCCTGCCGCGCCTTGGCGTCATCCCAGGCGATCGCGGGCTTGCCCGCATCGGCGTAGTCGGCAGCCCGGCAGCGTTCAGCGATCACCTGGGCGGCGCCAGGCACCTGCCGGCTTGCCCGCCGCACCGCCGCGATCAACTGCGTGATGGTGTCCTGGGTGGCCACCGCATCGTCCAGCACTGCCGAGTCCAGCACTCGCCGCATCCTGCCCCGCAGCGCCCCGCTGGCCTCGGCCACCCGGCCGATCCGGGCGAAAATCCGGTTCGGATCGCCGGACCTGCGCAGCCGCTGCCGGAAATACACCAGCAGCGAGGGGTCGAAGCCACGATCGTGCAGGCCCAACCCGCAGGCGGCCTTCCAGCGCAGGTCACAGCGCAGCGCCAGCGCGGCCTCGCCATCTGAACCGCACCGACTTTCTTGGAGGCCCTGAAGCCAGCATGATCGTGCTGGCGGAAGGGAGAATCACACGCGATGCCAGCCCCCAGGAAGTACCCGCAGGAAGTACGTGAGCGCGCGGTGCGGATGGTGTTCGAGGTCCGCGAGCAGACCGGCAACGCGCCAGGCGCCATCGCCCGGGTCGCCCAGCAGCTCGGCGTCCACCGCGAAGCGTTGCGCAGCTGGGTCCGGCAGGCCGAGGTCGACGGAGGACAGCGGCCGGGCACCTCGACAGCCGATGCGCAGAGGATCGCCGAGCTCGAACGGGAGATCCGTGAACTGCGCCGGGCCAATGAGATCCTGAAGTCGGCGGCCGCTTTTTTCGCCCGGGAACTCGACCCCCGACCGCCCAGATAGTCGCCTTCATCGACGCCCACCGCGACGAATTCGGTGTCGAACCGATCTGCCAGGTGCTCGATCTCGCGCCGGCGACGTACTACGCGGCCCGCAACCGGCCGCCCTCGGCCCGGCAGCGACGCGACGAGCAGCTGTCGGCCGAGATCATCCGGCTGTGGAACGACAACTTCGAGGTGTACGGGGTGCGCAAGATGTGGAAGGCGCTCAACCGCCAGGGCGTGGCCGTGGCCCGCTGCACGGTCGCCCGGTTGATGCGCAGGTTAGGGCTGTCCGGCGCGGTCCGGGGCGATCACAAGCGCCGCACCACCATCGCTGAGCCGCTGTGTCCGCGGCCGGCCGACCTGGTCGAGCGGGACTTCGCCGCGCCGGCGCCGAACCGGCTGTGGGTGGCCGACCTGACCTACATCCACACCTGGGCCGGGTTCGTCTACGCCGCGTTCGTCATCGACGTCTACTCGCGGATGATCGTCGGCTGGCGGCTGACCGACCACCTGCGTACCGACCTGCCACTGGACGCGCTGGAGATGGCCCTGTGGCGCCGCGGCGGCCAGACCGACACGCTGAACGGGCTGGTGCACCACTCCGACCGCGGCTGCCAATATCTATCCATCCGCTACACCGACCGGCTCGCCGACGCCGGCGCGGTCAGCTCGGTCGGCTCGCGCGGGGACAGCTACGACAACGCCCTGGCCGAGAGCACCATCGGACTGTACAAGACCGAACTGATCCACCGCCGCGGCCCGTGGAAGGGCCTGGACGACGTCGAACTCGCCACCATGGAATGGGTCGACTGGTACAACAACCGCCGACTCCACAGCGCCTGCCAGGACCTTCCACCCGCCGAATACGAAGCCCTCTACCGCGCAGAGATCAACTCAGCTACTCTCACCCCAGCCACATAACCCGGTCTCCAACAAACCCGGCGCGGTTCAATCGGAGTGGTGCAGCAACGCCTGCAGGACCGTCACACATGCCAGCACCTGCGGCGGCACACTCGGCCGACCATCAGTCGCGGCATACAGGTCGGAGAACATCTCCTGGGGAAACAGCTCATCACGATGCTCGGCCAAAAACGCGTACACACCGCCTGCCGGGATCAACTCCCGGCAGGTGCTCCACACATCCGGCCCAATCGGCTGTTCGGGACGATGCCCCATCATGCTGCCCAGCCTGACCCTCGACCTACAAGATCGGAAGCCCGACCAGCAACATCTTCAGAAGTCTTCTAGGGGCGGGCCGTGATCGAGGCGAGGAAGTCGTCGAGCAGGGCGGTCTGGACGTCCTCGGGGAAGCGGCCGGGGTCGAACAACGCCTGGACGACGAGCCCGTGCGTGAAGGCCACCGCCCCGGCCGCCAGCCGCTCCAAGTCGGCCTGCGGGGGCAGTTCGCCGAGGTCGCGGGCGGTCTCCAGGTGCGCGCGCAGCGCCGAGCGCAGCCGGGTGTAGCGGGCGGCCTGGCCGGCGCCGAGATCGTCGTCGGCCAGGGCCAGGTCCCATGAGCTGACCCAGATGCGGTTGCGGGCGACGTCGGCGGGCCCCAGGGGCAGGATGTCGAGCAGCGCGGCCCGCAGCGCGGCCAGGCCGGCGGCCGGCGGCTCGCGGCGGGGACGGGCGGCGGTGCGCTTCTCCAGCAGGTCGAGCGCGTGCCCGACCAGGGCCCGCTTGGTGGGGAAGTAGTGCATGAGCAGGCCGGTCGACACGCCCATGGCGGCGGCGACGGCGCGCAGCGTCAGCCCGCCGAACCCCTTGTCGGCCAGCACCTGCCAGACCGCCTGCGAGACGTCTTCACGGCGGGCTTCACGGTCTCCTGCGGCGGGCGGCATGCTGCTACCTTACATACCGAACGCTCGTTACGTACCTTGGGACGGTGTCCGTGTTCGCAGTTCCGCTCGGCGACGAGGCCGAGCTCCGCCCGCTGGAGCCCTGGCGGGCCCAGGAGTTCCTCGATCACATCGACCGCGCCCGCCCGTCGGTGGACCCGTGGATCCCGTGGGCCTCGCGCAGCACCGACCTGGCCTCGGCCACGGCCGTCCTGCAGCGCTACGCCGACGACCAGGCCGCCGACGGCGCCCGCATCTACGGGATCTGGCTGGCCGGCACGCTGGTCGGCGGCGTGATGTTCACCCGGTTCGAGGCGGTGTCGGGGGTGTGCGAGATCGGCTGCTGGCTGGAGCCGGCCGGCGAGGGCCGGGGGCTGGTGACCCGGGCCTGCCGGCTGCTAATCGACTGGGCGTTCGCCGAGCGCGGCATGGCGCGCGTGGAGTGGTGGGTCTCGCCGGGCAACACACGCAGCGTCGGGGTCGCGCGCCGGCTCGGCATGACCCGCGACGGCGTGCTGCGCGAACGTTTCCCCCACCGGGGCGAGCGGCACGACAGCGAGGTCTGGTCGCTGCTGGCCGGCGACGCGCCCGCCTCCGGCGTCAAGGCCGAGCTCGACCGGCTGATGGCGGCCTTCCTGGACGCCTTCACCAACACCGGCGGGCGCCGCCCGGACGTCGGCGCCGTCCGGGAGCTGTTCGTCCCGCAGGCGATGATCGTCAACAACACCGGGCCCGAGCCCGTGGTCCACGACCTGGACGGTTTCGTCGAGCCCCGGCAGCGGATGCTCACCGACGGGACGCTGACGGAGTTCCGCGAGTGGGAGGTGGCCGAGCGCACCGAGATCTTCGGGTCGGTCGCCCAGCGGTTCAGCGACTACCGCAAGTCCGGCGTCCGGGACGGCGTGCGGTTCGAGGGCGCGGGCCGCAAGACCACCCAGTTCGTCCGGACGCCCGCCGGATGGCGGATGAGCTCGATGGCCTGGGACGACGAGTAGCGGGCGGGTCAGGCGGCCACCTTGTCCAGGAAGGCGCGCACGTTGGCGTGCGTGCGGGCGACCTTCTCGGCCGGCGTCAGCGACTCCTCCACGACGCCGGCGCCCGCGGCCTGCTTCCTGCCGCGCAGGTAGAGGGGGCAGGCCAGGTCGGCGCACAGGTACTGCCCGACGGTGTTGCCCTGGCGGCCGGGCTCGCCGGTGCGGCGGGCGGTCATCAGGGCGACGCCGCCGGCGGTGTGCGTGGTCAGGCAGAAGGAGCACATGCTGCGCGAGGTGAAGGACCGCGAGGCGCCGGAGGTGACCCGCAGGGCGACGCCCACCAGGGAGCCGTCGGCCTCGGCCACCAGGTAGGCGCGCTCGGGAGCGCCGGGATCTCGCCAGCCGAGGAAGTCGAGGTCGTTCCAGGGCAGGTCGGCCAGGTCCCTGGGCAGGCCGGCGCGTTTGGCCTCGCCTTTGGAGCAGTTGATGAACGACGTGCGGATGTCGTGTTCGGTCAGGGGTCTCATGGGTGTGGAGGCTAGCTTTTCTTAACGGTAGTATGCAAATACTTAAAGCCTGTAAGAAAGGGTGCTGCCGTGGCCCGCGCGGGAGTGACCGTCGACCGCCTGACCAGGGCGGCCGCGGACCTGGCCGACGAAGTCGGCTTCCAGAACGTGACCGTCTCCGCGCTCGCCCGCGGCTTCGGTGTCAAGCCCGCGGCCCTGTACGCGCACGTCAAGGACATCCAGGAGCTGCGGGTCAGGGTGGCCGAGCTGGCCCTGGGCGAGATGGCCGACCGGGCCGCCGCCGCGCTGGCCGGCCGGTCGGGCAAGGAGGCGCTGGTGCCCTTCGCCGCGGCCTACCGCGGCTACGCCAAGGAGCATCCCGGCCGGTACGCCGCCACCCAGCTGGAGCTGGACTCCGATTCGCTGGACGTCAGCGCGGGCCGCCGGCACGCGGAGCTGACGCGGGCCGTCCTGCGCGGCTACGACCTGTCCGAGCCCGACCAGACCGACGCGCTGCGCATGCTGAGCAGTACGCTGCACGGCTACGTGACCCTGGAGATGGCCGGCGGGTTCCGCCGCCATCCCCGCGAGGTGGACGCCTCCTGGTCCAGGGCCCTCGACGCCCTGGACGCGGTGCTCAGGAACTGGCCGCCGGCCTGAGCGCGGGGTCAGACCGCCGCCCAGAGCTGGGCCTTGTTGGTCAGCCCCGGCGAGCAGGGGAAGATCTTGACGAAGGTGTCCAGGGTGTCCAGGCAGCTTCCCGGCGCCAGGGCCGAGCGGATCTGGTTGAACCCCGCCCCCTTGACGAACGGCACCCCGCCCAGCGTGAACCAGCGGACGGCGGGGTCGGTGTCGCCGCAGGCCCGTTCCACCACTTGCGCGCCGAACCCGGCCGAGTCGGCCGCCACGCAGAGCCGGGTCAGCGGGTTGCGCAGCACGAACGAGTCGCTCGCCAGCGGGACGATCTCCCATTGCTGCTCGTTGACGTTGTGGCAGGTGAAGCGCTGCAGCCGGGCGCCAGGAACGAAGATGTCGTCCTCTGTCCGGATGTCGAGGCATTTGCTCTGCTCGGCCTCCTTGACGTGGACGGGGGTGGCGGCGTGCGCGGTGGCGGGGACGAGGCCGAGGGCCAGCGCCGCGCCCAGGGCGTACACGATCCGGCGCAGGTGTCGCATGGGGGTCTCCTTGTGGTCGATGGGGTGCCTGTCTTGGAGGGCGTTCCATGGCGTTCCACCGGGGGTGCCTGTTGGCCGCGCCGCCGCCGGTGCCGCACAGTGGCCGGGTGAGCGATGTGACGAAGGACCTGGCCCTGTCCGGTGGTGTGGGCGGGGCGGCCGCGCTGGAGCCGCTGCTGCGCGACGTGCTGGCCGCCCTGGCCGAGGGCGCGCGGCGGCGCGGCGGCCCGCTGCCCGCCCGCACGCCCCAGGAGCTGGCCGCCGAGGTGGCGCGGGCGTTCGCGCCGGAGGGCGAGCGGCTGGGGGCGCTGACCGAGCTGCTGGCCTACGGGAGCGCTGATCCGGCCGATCCGTTCTGCGCGGCGCACCTGCACTGCCCGCCGCTGGCCGTGGCGGTGGCGGCCGATCTGGCGGTCTCGGCGCTCAACCCGTCGCTGGACTCCTGGGACCAGGCGCCGGCCGCGACCGCGCTGGAGACCTCGCTGCTGGCGGAGCTGGCCCGGATGGTGGGGTTCGGGGCGGCCGCGGCCGGCGTGCTGACCTCGGGCGGCACCGAGTCCAACCTGATGGGCCTGATGCTGGCCAGGGACCTGGCGATGGGCCGGTCGGCGGGCGTCCGGGCCGAGCTGTCGGGCCTGCCGGGCGGGGGCCCGCGGCTGCGGATCTTCGCCTCCGAGGCCGCGCACTTCTCCACCCGGCGGGCCGCGGCGCTGCTCGGGCTGGGTGAGGACGCGGTCGTCGCCGTCCCGGTCGACCGGGAGCTGCGGATGGACGCCGGAGCGCTGGCCGGGGCGCTGCGGGCGAGCGCCGGGCGCGGTGAGCTGCCGGTGGCGGTGGTGGCCACGGCGGGCACCACGGACACCGGGGCGATCGACCCGTTGCGGGCGTGCGCGTCGCTGGCCGCCGATCACGGCGCCTGGCTGCACGTCGATGCCGCCTACGGCGGTGGCGCGCTGCTGTCGGAGCGCCTGGCCCCGCTCCTGGACGGTCTGGCGCTGGCCGACTCGGTGTCGCTGGACTGGCACAAGCTCGGCTGGCAGCCGGCCGCGGCCGGGGTGTTCCTGGTGCGCCGGGCCGAGACGTACGCCTCGCTGGCCCGGCGGGCGGCCTACCTCAACCCGGCCGACGACGAGGAGGCCGGTTACCCGAGCCTGCTGGGGTACTCGCTGCGCACCACGCGCCGGGCCGACGCGTTCAAGATCCTGGTGACGCTGCGCACGCTGGGCCGGGCGGGGCTGGGCCGCCTGGTGGAGGCCTGCCACGACCTGGCCCGGCACGGCGCGGCGGCGGTGCGCGCCCATCGGCGGCTGGAGCTGCACGCCGATCCGGTGCTGACCGCGTTCCTGTTCCGGTACGTGCCGACGGATCCGGCGCGCTCGGACGAGGTGAACGCGGGGCTGCGACGCCGGCTGCTGCGCGAGGGCAGGGCGGTGGTGGGCCGGACCGAGCTGCCGGGGGCGGGCCCGGGGCGGGTCCGGCTCAAGCTCACCCTGCTCAACCCGCACGCCACGCCGGGCGACCTGGACCGCCTGCTGGCCCTCGTCGCCGCGGCGGGCGAGGCCGAGGAGTCCGCCCCCTGACGCCCGTGCCCGCCGGGGTCAGGTGAGAAGGCTGGACGGGTCGCGTTCCGGCGGACCGGCCGGCCACCAGTGGCCGTCGTGCTGGGTGAAGGGGTACCAGCGGCCGTCGCGGCCGTAGCGCACCTGGCGGGGGCCGAACGTCCAGCGGTTGCGCCAGGTCTCCAGCTGGGGCGGCGGGTCGCCGTCCCAGCCGGACTCCAGCAGCGCGTGGGCCCTGGCCAGGTCCTGGCGGGCCGGGGTCCAGGGGGTTTCGAGCACGTCGAGCCCGGGGGCGCCGCCGTACCGCCAGGCCTGGACGGCGGCTTCCAGGCCGAGGTCGAGATCGTGCTCGGCGGCCAGGCGGACGCGGTCCTGGTATTCGGTCAGGGGTTCCAGGCCGCCGTGCAGCAGGATCTGACGGGCGCGGCCGGCGGCGGAGGCGGCCAGCACGGCCAGGGCGGCCACGTCCACGCCGGGCGCGAGGTCGAGCGCGAGGGGGTGTAGGCGGCCTCCCGCGGCGGCGGTTCGGGCAGCGGCGGCTCGCCGGCCGCGAACGCCTGCGCGGCGGGCACCCCGCCGGAGGCGTCCTCCTCGGCGGTCCCGCCGCCGGTCGCGCGGGTGGGGGCCGGGACGGGCAGGTCGCGGTTCTGCAGGGCCTCGATCAGTTCCTGTTCGCCGCGTCCGCGCAGCAGCAGCAGGACGAACGGGTCGCCGTCCAGCAGCCAGGACGCCTGGTAGCACAGGGCGGCGGCGTGCTTGCAGGGGTGTCCCCAGTCGGGGCAGGAGCATTCGGGCTCCAGGTCGCCGACGGTGGGCAGCAGCGGCACGGCGGCGTCCTCGGCGGCCTCGACCAGGTCGTGCGGGACGTCGCGGTCGAGCAGCGCGGCGATGTGCCCGGCCTTGGCGGCGACCTGGTCGAGGAAACGTTCCCAGGCGGCGTCGGTGAGCTGTTCGACGCGGACGACGGTGTCGTACTCGTGCTCGGTGACGGCGGCGAGCCGGCCGGGGCTGACGGTGATCGGCCCGACCTGGCCGGTCTTGGCGTAGGCGCGGCCCTTGCGCAGCAGGGTCTGGTCGAGCGAGGTGTCCTCCAGGGCCTTGATCCACGCCTGGCCCCACCAGGTGGTGGCGAAGCGGGCGCCGGCGCGTTGCGGGGGAAGGCGGCGAATCCGCGTACGGCGGTCATCTGAGCTCCACGAGTGCGGCGAGTTCGGCGTCGGTCAGCTCGGTGAAGGCGGCCTCGCCGGAGGCCAGCACGGCGTCGGCGAGCGAGCGCTTGGCGCCGAGCATGGCGGCGATGCGGTCCTCGATCGTGCCTTCGGCGATGAGACGGTGCACCTGGACGGGTCTGGTCTGGCCGATGCGGTAGGCGCGGTCGGTGGCCTGGTCCTCCACGGCGGGGTTCCACCAGCGGTCGTAGTGGATGACGTGGTCGGCGCGGGTGAGGTTCAGGCCGGTGCCGGCGGCCTTGAGCGAGAGCAGGAAGACGGGGGCGTGGCCGTCCTGGAAGCGGGCGACCATCTCCTCGCGGCGGGCGACCGGGGTGCCGCCGTGCAGGAGCTGGGTGTCGACGCCGCGGCCGGACAGGTGGCGTTCCAGGAGCCTGGCCATGGCGACGTACTGGGTGAACACCAGCACGGCGCCGTCCTCGGCGACGATCGTGTCGACGAGCTCGTCGAGCAGTTCCAGCTTGCCCGAGCGGCCGGTCAGGCGGGGGGACGACTCGTGCAGGTAGTGGGCGGGGTGGTTGCAGATCTGCTTGAGCCCGGTCAGCAGTTTGACGATCAGGCCGCGCCGGGCCATGCCCTTGGCATTCTCGATCTGGGTCATGCTCTCGCGGACGACGGCCTCGTACAGGGCGGCCTGTTCGGTGGTGAGGGGGACGGGCCGGTCGGTCTCGGTCTTGGGCGGCAGTTCGGGGGCGATGCCGGGGTCGCTCTTGCGGCGGCGCAGCAGGAACGGCCCGACGAGCCGGGCCAGCCGGGCTGCGGTGTCGGCGTCGCCGGACTCGACCGGTTTGGCCCAGCGGCCCCTGAAGCGGGTCAGGGGGCCGAGCAGGCCGGGGGTGGTCCAGTCGAGGATGGCCCACAGTTCGGACAGGTTGTTCTCCACGGGGGTGCCGGTGAGGGCGACGCGGGCGCCGGCGGGGATCTCGCGCAGCGCCTTGGCCGTGCTGGAGGCGGGGTTCTTGACGTGCTGGGCCTCGTCGGCGACCAGCAGCCCCCAGGGGTGGGCGCCCAACGTGGCGGCGTCCAGGCGCATGGTGCCGTACGTGGTGAGCACGAACCCCTCGTCGGCCAGGGTACGGGCGGCGCCGTGGTAGCGGCGGACCGGGACGCCGGGCGCGAACTTGGCGATCTCGCGTTCCCAGTTGCCCAGCAGCGAGGCGGGGCAGACCACGAGGGTGGGGCCGGTGCCTGCGCGGTGCAGGTGCAGCGCGATCAGGGTGATGGTCTTGCCCAGGCCCATGTCGTCGGCCAGGCAGCCGCCGAGGCCGAGCGAGGTCATCCTGGCCAGCCAGCGCAGCCCTTGGAGCTGGTAGTCGCGCAGGGTGGCGGCCAGGCCGGGCGGCGGGGGCACGGGTTCGGGGTCGGTGAGCCGGTCGCGCAGGTCGGCGAGCCAGGCGGTGGGTTCGACGGCGACTTGTTCGGGTTCGTCCCCGCTGTCGATCTCGACCGTGCCGGTGAGGGCCGCGCCGAGCGCCTGCAGGCCGGTCAGCGGCTTGAGGTCGTGCTGGCGGGCCTTGCGGGCCAGCGCGGGGTCGATGAGCACCCATTGGTCGCGCAGCCGGACGACGGGCCGGTGGGACTCGGCCAGCAGGTCCATCTCGGCGGCGGTCAGCGGGGCGCCGCCGAGCGCGAGCCGCCAGTTGAAGCTGGTCAGGTGGTGGCCGCCGAGGAAGGAGGGCAGGTCGGAGGGCGCGCTGTCGCGTTCGCCGACGACGGCCTGGGCGCTGAGGCCGCGTACCAGGGAGCGCGGCCAGTGGACCTCGACGCCGGCGGCGGCCAGCCGATCGGCCGCGCCGGCCAGCAGGTCCTCCACGTCGCCGTCGGTGAGGGCGAGCTCGTCGGGGACGGCGTGCTCGAGCAGCCGTTCCAGGCGCGGCCAGGCGCGGGCGGCGCGGCGCACGGCGAGGGTGACCTCGATCCTGGCGCGGGCGCCGAACCCGGGGTCGCGGCCCTGCCACAGGTCGGCGGCGTCCACGACGAGCGAGGGGTCGGCCAGGCCGTGCACCTGGACGACGGCCCGGAATTCGGCCTGGGCCAGGTCGTCGGCCTCCAGCCGGAGCGAGAGCCGCACGCCGGAGTCGAGCCCGGCCGAGACCTCCTCGGCCCAGGGCCGCAGGTGGGGCACCTTGACGGGCTTGACGGCGGCGAAGGCGGTGGTGCCGGTGGCGCGTACGGCTCCGGGCGAGCGCGGCATGGCGTCGGCCACGGCGTCGAGGAAGGCGCGCACGAGGGGCTCGGCGTCGGGCAGCAGCAGGTCGCCCACGGGGATGGCGCGGGCGGCGGCGGGCATCGCAGCGGCCAGCTCGCGCACCCGGCGGGCGTCGGCGGCGTCGAGGGGGCCGGCCCGCCAGGAGTCGTGACCGTCGGGCGAGACGGCGGGCAGGATGCGGCCGCGGGTGACGAGCTGGAGGGCGACCAGCGCGACGGCGCCCCAGAACCGGGTGGCCGGGTGGGCGCCGGCGTCGGCGCGCGCCCTGGCCAGCACGGCGACGGCGTCGGCGACGGGGATCTCGGTGACGGCCCGCTCTCGCGCGCGAGGGTGTCCGTCGTCGTCCTGTTCGATCACCGTGGCCGAGCCGTCGCCCTGGTCGTCGAGGAAGACCAGGTGGCCGGACCTGGGGGGATCGCCGGGACGGAAGATCGCTGGGTGTTGCGCCAGATCCGGGAGAGCACTCATAGGCCGTACAGTGTACGGTACATCGGGGTGTGGTTTACCACAGAGCACATCGGCCGTCCGCCTCATTACCGCCATAACGGATCATTCGTAGCCTGGGGGCATGACGGATTGGTTGATTGCATTGATGGAGAACCTCGGCGCCTTCGGGGCCGGGCTGGCGATCATGCTGGAGAACCTGTTCCCGCCGCTGCCCAGCGAGGTCATCCTGCCCCTGTCCGGCTTCACCGCCAGCAGGGGCGAGCTGGACCTGCTGGACGTGCTGGTGTGCACGACGCTCGGCTCGGTCGTCGGGGCGCTGGCCCTGTACGGGGTGGGCGCGCTGCTCGGCCGCGAGCGCACGCTGGCCATCGCCGCCAAGCTGCCGCTGGTCAAGGTGACCGACATCGAGAAGACCGAGGCGTGGTTCCTGCGGCACGGCCGCAAGACCGTGTTCTTCGGCCGGATGATCCCCATCTTCCGCAGCCTGATCTCGGTGCCGGCGGGGGTGGAACGGATGCCGCTGGTGACGTTCACCCTGCTCACGACGGCCGGCAGCGCCATCTGGAACACCATCTTCGTGCTTGCGGGATACTTCCTCGGCGAGAACTGGTCGCTGGTGGAGGCGTACGTGGGGATCGGCACCTACGTGGTGATCGGCCTGGTGGTGCTGGCGATCGCGGTCTTCGTCGCGGTGCGGCTGACGGAACGACGTAAGGGAAGGCATGCGAACCGCCGCTGAGGGGTTGAGGGTGCTGGGCGCGGTGGTCCTGGGCGGTTTCACCGCCGTGGCGGGCGCGGTGTTCCTGCTGCTCACGCTGCCCTTCCTGGGGCGGCCGCGGGTGCGGGCGCGCGCGGCGGGGCTGGCCGCGTTCGAGGCGCGCCGCCTGCGCCTGGACACCGCCGCGCTGGACGCGCTGTCCGGCTGGGACACCCGGCCGGCGCGCTACCTGGCCGCCAGGATCCCGGCCGGGGTGCTGGGCGGGCTGGTGGTGACGCTGCTGGTCCTCGGCGCGCGCACCGCGATCCTGCTGCTCGGGGCGTGGGCCCGTGGCGAGCCGTACGACGGGATGACGCCGACGCCGCCGCTGGTGCTGTACTTCGTGGTGGGCGGCTGCGTGTTGCTGTTCATCGCCGTGTCGGGGCTGGTGGGGGTGCACGCGCTGGAGCGGCGGCTGGCCGGGCGGTTGCTGGGGCCCGACCGTACCGAGGCGCTGGAGCGCCGGATCGCCGAGCTGGCCGAGAGCCGGGCCGGGATCGTGGCCGCGGTCGACTCCGAGCGCCGCCGGATCGAGCGTGACCTGCACGACGGGCTGCAGCAGCGCCTGGTGGCGCTGTCGATGCTCATCGGGCGCTCCCGGCGGGGGCGTCCGGAGCTGCTGGAGCAGGCGCACGAGCAGGCCCAGCAGGCGCTGGCCGAGCTGCGCGAGGTGGCCTGGCGGGTCTACCCGAGCGGGCTGGACTCCCTCGGGCTGGGCGAGGCGCTGGCCGGGGTGGCCGAACGCGCGGGCGTGCCGGTCAAGGTGGTGTGCGACCTGCCGCGCCGGCCGCCGATGGCGGTGGAGACGGCGGCGTACTTCGTGGTGAGCGAGGCGGTGACCAACGCCGCCAAGCACGCGGCCGCCACCATGGTGACGGTCGAGGTCAGACAGGAGGACGACAGGGTGCTCGTACGGGTGAGCGACGACGGCACGGGCGGCGCGCGCCCCTCGGGAGGCGGCCTTTCGGGGCTGGCCCGGCGGGTGGCGGCGCTCGACGGCGCCTTCGAGGTGGTCAGCCCGCCCGGCGGCCCGACGACGGTGACGGCGGGGCTGCCGTGCGGGTGATCCTGGCCGAGGACTCCACGCTGCTGCGCGAGGGTCTGGTACGCCTGCTGGGCGAGGAGGGCCACGAGGTGCCGGCCGCCGTGAGCGACGGCGAGGCCCTGGTGGCGGCGGTGGCCGAGCACGCCCCCGACGTCGTGGTGGTGGACGTGCGCATGCCGCCGACCCACACCGACGAGGGGCTGCGGGCGGCGCTGGAGATCCGGCGGCGCTGGCCGCGGGTCAAGGTGCTGGTGTTGTCGCAGTACGTGGAGAAGCGTTACGCCACCGAGCTGATGAGCGCCGACGTCGAGGGCGTGGGCTATCTGCTGAAGGACCGCGTGGCGCAGGTCGGCGACTTCCTGGACGCGCTGGAGCGGGTGGCGGCGGGCGGGGCGGCCTTCGACCCGGAGGTGGTGCGGCAGTTGCTGGCCCGAACCACACAGGTCGATCCGCTGGCCCGGCTGACCGCGCGCGAGCGGGAGGTGCTGGAGCGCATGGCCCAGGGCATGACCAACGCCTCGATCGCCGGGCAGCTGCACGTGTCGCAGAGCGCGGTGGAGAAGCACGTCAACTCGCTGTTCGACAAGCTGGGCCTGTCGCACGCCAGCGGGTACAGCCGCCGGGTGCTGGCCGTCCTGCACTTCCTGAAGTCCTGAGGAGCGGCCGTGCGTCCGCGCGTCTTCCGTCACCAGGACCTGCCGCACCGCGTCTATGACAACCTGCGCGACCGCCGTCCGGCCGGCTGATCGGCCTGCTTGCTGTCGATCCGGGCCAGGGGGCTGGGGGCCGCTTCCAGGGCGTCGCGGGCGGTGGGCCAGGCGGGGTCGCCGGGGTGCAGGGCGGTGCGGAGGTAGGCGGTGGTGAGCTGCTGCAGCAGGGCCAGGCGTTCGGGGCTCTCGTCGGTGGTCTCGGCGACGTGGTGTCCGGCGACGCCGCCGAGGGTGTGCTCGGCGCCGAACATCGTCAGCAGGGTCTTGTCGCCGGGGCTGAGGTGGTAGCCGTCGGTGAACCAGTCGGGTCCCCGCGTCGACAACGGGGAGTCGTCCTTGTCGCCGGCGACCAGCAGGGCCGGGGTGGTCATGCCGCCGAAGGAGGGGTTCATGAAGGGGAGGTGCTCGGCGGCGAACGGTGACAGGTCCTGGCCGCCGGTGCCGGGCAGGGCGAGCAGCACGCCGGCCGTGACGCGCGGGTCGGACAGGTCCTGTCCTGGCTGGCCGTCGGCGTCCAGGATCCGGGCGCCGAGCAGCATGCTGGCGCTGTGGGCCCCCCAGGAGTGCCCGGCGACGGCGATGCGGCCCTTGTCCAGGCGTCCGGCCAGGCCCGGCAGGGCTGCTTCCAGGACGTCGAGGCCGTCGATGGCGCGCCGGAGGTCCTCGACCCTGATGCGCCAGATGTGCGGGGCGCGGGGGTCGCCGGCGGGCAGGGCGAGGGTGCGGGAGTCGAGGTGGGTGGGCTGCACGACGGCGAAGCCGCGGGCGGCCCAGAAGTCGGCCAGGGGGCGTAGCCGTCCATGGACCAGCCGTGGCCGTGGGACAGGACGACGACGGGCAGGTGGTCGCCGGTGGCGGCAGCCGAGACGCGGACCTGGAGGTCCTGGCCCCGTCCTGGGGCGGGCAGGACGACCGGCCGGACCGACACGACGGGGGCGGTGGGCGATGCGGGCATGGTGGAGCCTTCCGGGTGGATTGCCGCAGGTGGGCGTGGGAGAGGGCAGGGCTTGGCCGCCGGGCCTCGGCTCTGACATGATGCGCAAGCGGGACCGTGTCCCGTTTTCGACGATACGGGACCGTGTCCCGTTTAGCAATCCGACCCCTGGAGGAACGGCGTGGAGGAGTCGCGTCCCAAACGGGCCGACGCGCGGCGCAACGAGGAGAACCTGCTGCGCGCGGCCGCCGCGGTGTTCGTCGCCTCGGGCGTGGAGGCGCCGATCCGCGACATCGCGGCCGAGGCCGGCGTCGGCACCGCCACGATCTACCGCCATTTCCCCACGCGGGCCGACCTCGTCATCGCCGTCTACCGGCACCAGGTGGAGTCCTGCGCCGAGGCCGGTCCGGCCCTGCTGGCCGCCGGGCCGAGCCCGTACGCGGCGCTGCGGCGGTGGATCGGCCTGTTCGTCGACTTCCTGGTCACCAAGCACGGGCTGGCCGCGGTGCTGCAGCCGGACAACACCGGCTTCCAGGCGCTGCACGCCTACTTCCTCGACCGCCTGGTGCCGGTGTGCGCCCACCTGCTGGAGGCCGCGGCGGCCGCCGGCGAGATCCGCGGCGATCTGGACGCCTTCGAGCTCATGCGCGGCGTGGGCAACCTGTGCATCGGGGCCGAGGCCGACCCCCGCTACGACGCCCGCCGCCTGGTCGGGCTGCTCGTCGCCGGGCTGGCCCGGTGAGCGCGGGAGGAAGACCTTAAGAGATCCGTAAGCCGGTCCGGCGAGACTTCACCCACATCCCGAGACGCATGGAGAATTATCATGAGGAAGATCAGCGCGAACCTGTTCATCTCGCTCGACGGTGTCGTCCAGGACCCGGCGGACTGGCACTTCCCGTACTTCAACGACGAGATGGGCGCGGCGGTGACGGCGCAGATGGCCGACACGCTGCTGCTGGGGCGCGAGACGTACGACAGCTTCGCCGGGGCGTGGCCGGAGCGCGAGGCGGCGGGCGGCGAGGACGCCGACTTCGCCAGGACGATCGGCGACGCGCGCAAGATCGTGGTCTCCCGTCAGCCGCTGGAGTTCACCTGGCGCAACTCCGAGCTGCTGCAGGGCGACCTGGTCAAGGGCGTGACGGCGCTGAAGGCCGAGCCGGGCGGCCCGATCGCGATGAGCGGCTCGGTCTCGGTGGTCCGGCAGCTCCTGGCCGCCGGGCTGCTGGACGAGCTGCACCTGCTGGTGCACCCGATCGCGGTGCGCAAGGGCGAGCGGCTGTTCGACGAGGGCGACAGCTCGATCCCGCTGGAGCTGGTCAGCTCGCAGACGTTCACCACGGGCGTGCTGTACCTGGTCTACCGGCCGGCCGGGGCGGCCGGTGAGGGCTCCTACGACGACGCCAAGACCCACCTGCCCCAGGACGCCCGATAGCGCGCCTTCGACCGGCCCGTTGCGACAGGCCCGGCATCGCCTCCTCCGGCGGGCCGGGCCTGTCGTGCGCGCGGGGTCAGCGGGCCAGCAGGTCGTCCAGCTCGGCGGCGAAGAGCAGGGCGGGGTCGAAGCCCATGCCGGCGAAGTGGCCGGCCAGCTCCAGGGACAGCACGCCGTGGATCCGGGTCCAGAAGCTGAGCGCCTGGTGCAGGACGGCGGGCGGGGCGGGGTGATCGCCGGCCCAGTCGCGGTGGCCGGCCAGGTGGTGGTCGAGCGGGGTTTCGGGGCGCCGGGGCGGGGTGGCGGAGCCGGCGTCGAGCAGGAGGGTCATGATCTGGGCGGAGATGGCGGTGATGTCGTCGGGGGCGTGGTAGCCGGGGACGGGGGTGCCGTAGATGAGCAGGTAGCGCTGGGGGTCGCGCAGGGCCCAGGCGCGTACGGCGTGGGCCAGCCCGGCCAGCCCGGCGCCTTGGTCGTCGCCCCGGTCGTCGCCGCTGCCGGCGCCTCCTTCGGCGGCTTTTTCGCCGCTTTCTTCGCCGCCCTTTTCGGCGGTTGAGCGGAGGGTGTCGGCCAGGCTGCGGTAGGCGTCGCGGATGAGTTCGGTGATCAGCTCGTCGCGGTTGGCGTAGTAGCGGTAGAGCGCGGGGCCGCTCATGCCCATCTGTTTGGCGATCGCGTTGAGGGACAGCGCGGAGGCTCCCGTCGTGGCGATCTGCCGCCAGGCGTGTTCCTTGATCTCGGCGCGGATCTGGGCGCGGTAGCGCTCGCGGGGGGTCGCCGTGCCGGTGTCCGCCATGCCTTGCCGCCTTCCGCCGCTACACCCAGGAGATTTCGTTAGAGGCTATCACGAACGTTGTTGACACTCCTTTCCCTGTGCAGTTATAACTTCTAACGAACGCACGAGCTTCTAGCCGTTCGGATCCGTCCAGGTGAAGGGAACGTCATGACCACCACGTACCAACCGTCCACCCGCCCCGGTCGTAGCGCGCCGGTGGCGGTGAGCGTCGCCGCCTGGGCGGTGCCTGTCATGATCGTCGGCCAGTTCGCATTGCTGGCGATCGTTCCGGTCGCGGTCGTGCTGGTCGGCGCGTTGCGTCACGCCCGTGACCGGCTGGTCCGGTGGGCGGCCGTGCTGGTCGCCCTCGCCTACGCGGTCCCGTTCGCCGTGTGGGTGGCCCGGCCGGACGGCGCGCCGAGCCTGTCGAAGGACATGCACCCCGCCTTCGCCGTGCTGATCGTCGCCGCCTGTGCCGCGCTCGTCGTGGCCGTCGTGCGGGCCGGACGGCGCTGACGGCGTCCCCGGCCGCCCCCTTTCTTCGATCCCTCAACGAGAGGAACACCATGTTCAGCAACGTCCGCGTCGCCTCGATCCTGATCCCGCTCGCCGTGGCCGGCGTCCTGGCGGGCAACGTCCCGGCCGCCCACGCCACCGCCGGCACGGCCCAGTGCCGGGGGAGGGGGTGGACGCCTCCGCCCGCATCCGCTACCGGGCCGACATCGTGATCAAGGCTCCGCTGAGCAGGATCTTCGCTCTGCAGACGCGGGTGGAGCGGTGGCCCGACTGGCAGCAGCCGGTCCTGTCCAGCAAGCGCCTGGACCACGGCCCGCTGCGCGCCGGCTCGTCGTGGCGGTGGACCACGCCGGCTCCGGCCACCGCCACGACCCCGGCCACCACCATGCACATCACCTCCACCCTCCGGCGCGTCAAGCGTGACGCCTGCCTGCTGTGGAGCGGGCCGGCGGTCGGCACGGGCGTCCGCATCGACCGGGGCGTGCACCTGTGGACGTTCACCGAGGTCAAGGGCGGTGTGCGCGTGCACACCGAGGAGACCTGGACCGGCGCCCAGGTCGAGGCCGACGTGGCCACCTCCACCCAGCTCCTCGGCGCGGGGCTGGAGGCATGGCTGCGCGACCTGAAGGCCGCCGCGGAGTCCCGCTGACCGCGCCGGCCAGATGTGACGGGCGCCACTGTTCCCCGATGTCACGCGACGATGGCGACCGGCGTCTGGTGCGTGTGGCAAGGTCGAGAACCGACAGGCGGGAGCAGATGATGGACACCAGCGTCGAACCGGCGGACCAGGCCGACCAGGCCGACAGCGCGACCCGGACGTTCGTCGAGCATCGCAACCTGCTGTTCACCGTCGCCTACGAGATGCTGGGCTCGGCCGCCGACGCCGAGGACATCCTGCAGGAGACCTGGCTGCGGTGGGCGTCGGTCGAGCTGGAGTCCGTGCGCGACCGGCGCGCCTTCCTGGTCCGCATGGTCACCAGGAAGGCGCTGACGCGGCTGCGCACGATGCGCCGGCGCAAGGAGTCCTACGTGGGTCCGTGGCTGCCCGAGCCGCTGCTGACCTCGCCGGACGTGGCCGAGGACGTCGAGCTGGCCGAGAGCGTCTCGATGGCCATGCTGCTGGTGCTGGAGACGCTCCATCCCACCGAGCGCGCGGTGTTCGTGCTGCGGGAGGTGTTCGGCCTGGAGTACGACGAGATCGGCGAGGCCGTCGGCAAGACCCCGGCGACGGTGCGGCAGATCGCCCACCGCGCCCGGGGGCATGTGGCCGCACGCCGTCCCCGGGCGAGCGTCTCGGCCGAGCAGGCGCGTCAGGCGCTGGCGGCCTTCCAGAGCGCGATCGAGACCGGCGACCTGCAGCGTCTGCTCGACCTGCTGGCTCCCGACGTCGTCCTGCTCACCGACGGCGGCGGCGTGGTGCGGGCGGCGCTCGCGCCGATCGAGGGCGCGGCCACGGTGGCCGGGGTGCTGTCCAGGATCGCCGGCACGGCCCGTCTGCGCCCGGCCCACGTCAACGGCCATCCGGCGCTGCTCGTCGACATCGACGGCGAGATCGACAGCGTCGTGGCGATCCGCCTGGACGGCGGCCTCATCAGCAGCCTGTACGCCGTGCGCAACCCCGGCAAGCTCTCCCGGATCGGACACGAGACCGTCGTGAGCCGCTGACGAGGCCGCGGCGAAATCCGGGTGCGGCAGCCGCCTGTCCTCGCCGATCATGACCGGCATGGAATCGTGTGTCTTCTGCGAGATCGTCGCCGGGCGGGCCGCGGCCAGCGTGGTCCACGGCGACGACGACGTCCTGGCGATCCTCGACCTTCACCCGGCCACGCCCGGTCACGTCCTGGTGATCCCGCGCACGCACGTCGCCGGCCTGGCCGAGGCCGGTGACGCGGTCGGCGGGCCGATCTGGCGGGCGGCGCGGCGGGTGGCGGCCGCGCTGCGGGCCTCGGGGCTGCGTTGCGAGGGGGTGCAGCTGTCCCTGGCCGACGGCGAGGCCGCCGGCCAGGAGGTCTTCCACCTCCACCTGCACGTGATGCCGCGCTTCGCGGGGGACGGCGTGGTGGTCGGCGCCGAGTGGCGGAGCCCCTCGCGCGCCCGGCTCGACCAGGACGCGGCGCTGATCCGCGCCGCGCTGCCCCGCTGACGCGGGGCCGGCCGCGGGGCCGGCCGCGTGGGCGGCGACGGGCACCGAGGCGGCCGCGGCATGTTGTTATGCTCCCCGCATGATCCGCGAGGCCCGGCTCGACGACTTCGAGCACATCGTCCGCCTCTACCGGCAGTTGCAGCCCGATGACCCGGATGTCGTGGACGGGTCGGACGCGGCGGCCTTCCGGCAGATCCTCGCATCGCCCGCGCTACGTCTCTTCGTGCTCGAACTGGACGGGGCCGTCGTCGCGACGACCTACCTCAACGTGATCCCCAACCTCACCCGGTCGGCCTCGCCGTACGCCGTGATCGAGAACGTCGTCGTCGAGGCGTCACGGCGGGGCACCGGGCTGGGCAAGCAGATCATGGCCGCCACCCTCCAGGCCGCATGGGACGCCGGCTGTTACAAGGCGATGCTGATGACGGGCTCTCGCCGGCCCGCGACCCACGCCTTCTACCGCGCCTGCGGCTTCTCCGGCGACGCCAAGCACGCGTACGTGGCCCGTCCCTCCTGACGGGCCGCTGCCCGGGGGCGGGGTCCGGCCGTCACAGGGAGCGTTCGAGGAAGCCGAGGACCGTGCGGGCCAGGGTGACGCGGTGGTCCGACAGGGCATGGTCGGTGGGGAAGAGGTGGTCTTCGAGGCGTTCGACGGGGTGTGCCCGGTAGGCGGCGGCCAGGGGCTCGTGGTGCACCTCGTGCGGCGTGACGACGTCGTGGCCGGTGCCGACGAGGAGCACGGGGCGGCCGGCCAGCCGGGGCGCGAGCCGGGCCAGCCGCCAGGCGTCGCCGCCCGCCTCCATCTCGCCGACCAGCGCCTGCCCGCTGGTGCCGCGCAGGGGGGCCAGCTCGCCGTCGAACGCCTTGACGTACCCGGCCCGTACCTCGGCGTCGGCGCGGCACAGCGCGGCGGCCACGCCCAGGTCGAACGCGGCGACGGAGGCGACGGCGGTCACCGACGGGTCCGCCGCGGCCGTCATCAGCGCCGCGAACCCGCCCATGCTGTGGCCGACCAGCGCCAGGCGCCGCGGGTCGAGCCGGTGGGCGGCGGCCAGGCCGGGCAGCGCGGCGACGGCGGCGGCGGCGTCCTCCAGCACGTGCCCCCAGGACCAGGTGCCGCCCACGCCCCATGATCCGCGGTAGTGGAACACCAGGCAGGCGTAGCCGGCGCGGCGCAGCGTCTGGGCGAGGTCGAAGTTGCGCTCGTTGCCGGGGAATCCGTGCAGCAGCACGACGACGGGGTGCGGGCCGCGTCCGGCGGGCAGGTGCAGCACGCCGAGCAGGCGCTCGCCGCCGCTGTCGAATGTCACCTGCGGCGTGGTGGCCGGGAAGCCGGGGTCGCGCGGCGGGTCGGCGGCAAGCGGGTCAGACATGGGCGAACTCCCCGAGATCGAACCGATCGGTACGACCCGAGACGTTAGCACCCGATCGAACCGACCGGTACTATCTGGGCCATGCCCGTGGCCAAAGGCTCCACGATCGACCCCGCCCGCACCCGCGCCGCCATCCTGAGCGCCGCCACCGACCTGCTGTACGAGCGCGGGCTCGACGGCATCGGCGTCGCCGGGCTGTGCGCCGGGATCGGGATCTCCAAGGAGACCCTCTACCGCCACTTCGGTACCAAGGAGGGTCTGGTCGAGGCCGTGCTCCGAGAACGCAGTGACCGGGTCGCGCGCTGGCTGGCCGGTTGCGCCGAGGCCGCGGGCGACGATCCGGGCGCCCAGCTGGCCGCGGTGTTCGACGCCCTGCGGCAGTGGTACGACGACCCGGCCTTCCGCGGCTGCGCCCTGCTGAACGCCGCCGCCCAGCACCACGCCGACCCCGTACGGGCCATCACCGCCCGCCACCTGGACCGCTACCTCGAGTTGCTGACCGGCATCGCCGAACGCGCCGGGGCGGCCGATCCCGGGCTGCTGGGGCGGCAGTTGCTGATGCTGGTCGAGGGCGCGACCGTCGTCGCGGCCCACCACGACAGCGCGGCCGCCGCCGACCACGCCCGCCAGGCCGCCCTGACCCTCCTGTCCGCCACCACCTCCCACAAGCCCTCAGCCGCGCAGACCGCGCCGCGCCCGTAGCAGCCCTTCGCCCCCAGGCCGGAATCGGTTCCGCGCGGCCGATCCCAGAGCCGTTCCTCGCGGCCCGGGACACCTGTTCGCCGCGCCCGAAGAGCCGTCATCACAGGCTCCACGGGCCCCCATCCGTGGCGGTGGCGGCATGGCGAGGCGGCTCTCAGGGGCCATCCGTGGGCGGCGTCCACGGCTGACAGGCATCTTCCGCGACCGAACCGCCGTCCGTTGCCGGAGCGGGATGCGCCGCCAAGGTCGCCTCGTTCGAGCAACCGCCCCAAAGGCCCGCGCACCCATCACCGAGCCGTGAGGCGCAGGAACGCGCACCTCGGACAATCAAAGTCGTCTTGACAACTTCATTTGTCGGTGGGACGCTTGAGGCACCTCAGGAACTCAAGGAGCGACAACCATGAGAAAGATCACCGCGGGCCTGTTCATCTCCCTCGACGGCGTCGTCGAGGCCCCCGACACCTGGCACTTCCCGTACTTCAACGACGAGATGGGCCAGTCGGTCGGCGCGCAGATGCAGGCCGCCGACGCCATGCTGCTGGGCCGGCACACCTACGAGGAGTTCGCCGGATACTGGCCGCACCAGGACCCCGAGAAGGAGCCGCTGGCTGAGGCGATGAACTCCTCGGCCAAGTACGTCGTCTCCACCACGCTGACCTCGCCGTCCTGGCAGAACACCGAGGTCGTGAGCCTGGCCGAGCTGGCCGCGTTGCGCGAGCGCCCCGGCGGGAACATCTCCGTCGTCGGCAGCGGCACCCTGGTCGTCTCGCTGCTGCGCGAGGGCCTGCTCGACGAGCTCAACCTGCTGGTCCACCCGATCGTCGTCGGCTCGGGCAAGCGGCTGTTCGACGACGTGCGCGAGCAGATCCCGCTCACCCTGACCACCTCCACCACCTTCAGCACCGGCGTGCTGAACCTGATCTACACGAGGGCATGACATGGCCACCAAGACCGTCGCCGACAAGCTGCTCATCAAGCCGACGACCACCGTGTGGGTCTCCGACCCCGCCCGTCGGCCGCTCCTGGGGCCGCTGCCCGAGGGCGCGCGCGAGGCCGGATCCGTCAAGGAGGCGGACGTCGCGCTGATCTTCGCCTCCGACGCCGCCGCGGCCCGCCGGATCCTGGACCAGCACCGCGACGAGGTCACCGCGCCGCCCGTGGTCTGGGTGGCCTACCCCAAGGGCAACAAGTCCGACATCAACCGCGACACGCTGTGGCCCATCGTCGGCGAGTACGGGCTGCGTCCCAACGGCCAGGTCGCGGTGGACGAGATGTGGTCTGCGCTGCGCTTCCGCGCACTGAAGGACGGCGAGCCCCCCTTCACGGGCGGCCGCGGCTGACCCCGGCACCGCCGAACGGCCCGGTGCTCCCCGCCGCCTGACCGGTCAGGCGGACAGGTCGTCGCCCAGCAACAGCAGCAGATGCTCGTCCTCGCCGTGCCGGACCGTGCCGGTGTGCCGGAACCCGTGGCGTTCCAGCAGCCGCACCGAGCCGGTGTTGCCCGCGAACGGGTCGGCGTACAGGGGCCTGGTCTTCTCCTCCGCCAGGAACAGTCCCAGCGCCGCGGTGCCGACACCACGCCCCCAGAAGGGGCGGCCCAGCCAGTAGCCGACGAAACGCCGCTCGCCCTCCCACCAGGACACGACGTTCCCGGCCACCGCACCCCCGACCGTGACCGCCCGCACCAGGACGGTGGGATCGCCGAGCACCCGGGTGGCCCAGTGGGTCATGAAGGCTCCCCGCTCGCGAGGGGCGAACCTGGACCGCCGGACGGCTTCCTCGTCGTGCTCCTGCTCCAGGAACACCTCCAGATCGGACTCCAGGACGGGCCGCAGCCGCACGTCGTCGCTCATGCCCGCCGAGTGTGCCACCAGGCACCGACAGTTCCGGCGGCCGCACCTTCCGCACCGCCGTTTCCCTCACCCACCGTGATCGCAGGCCTGCCGTTGGGCTGCTGACCGGGGATTTTACCCGGCCATCGAGCTTCACGGAGAGTGACATGGGGTAGTCACGGTGCAGAGTCGCCCGCTCGGGCAGGGAGGAGGAGCGCATGACAGGCACAGCCGTCAGCGGGCCGGGGGCCGTCGTCGAGGTGCCGACGGCCACGCTCGCCGGCGGCGGCGTCGCGGCTCGGGCCGCGACGGGCACGGGCACGTCCCCGGTCAGGGCCGCGGTCCGCTGCGGTCATCACGGTCACCCCGACGGTCACCCCCATGACGCGGGGCCGGCCGTGATCCGCAGCGCAACCGCGTACCGCCCGGCCGGCCGGGTAAGGCCGTACCTCACCGCGTACGGCCCGGCCGGCCACGGCGGGAGCTCCTCGCCGGGGTCGTGATCCCGATGCCGGTCCCGCCGCCGGGTCTGACTTCCCCAGTCCTCAGCCCGGCGGCGGGACCTTTTCATGCCCGCCGCCGGCCCGTGCCGGGTTCGTCCGGCCGGATCATGAGCACGTATCTCATGTCCTGAACAAGGAGGAGGCCAGGGATGAGAGCGGTGTACGCGGGTGCGGCGGTGGAGGTGGCCGCGCGGCCGGAGGAGGTGTTCGCGCTGATCACCGACTGGCCGCGGCACCGCGAATGGATGTTCATGACGTCGGCGCGGCAGGTGGGCGAGCGCCGGGTGGAGGCCTACACCGGGGTGCGGCCGGTGGGGTTCCTGGACACGATGACGATCGTGGCCTTCGAGCCGCCGTCGTACGTGCTGATGGAGCACACCGGGCGGCTGGTGCGCGGCCGGGGCGCGATCCGGGTGCGGCCGTGGCGGGGCGGCAGCCGGGTGATCTGGGCCGAGGAGCTGCTGCTGCCGCTGGGCGCGGCGGGCCGGGCGTTGTGGCCGGCGGGGCGTCCGGTCGTGACGGCCCTGGCCCGGCATTCGCTGCGCAGGCTGGCGCGGCTGCTGGAGTCGCCGGCCCGCTAGGTGGCGTCGTGGACGACCAGGGCCAGCTGCACCCGGTTGTCCAGGCCCGCCTTGGTCAGGATGCGGGAGATGTAGCCCTTGACGGTGCCCACGCTCATGTGCAGCTCACCGGCGATGACCGCGTTGGGCTTGCCCTGCCCGACGGCGAGCGCCACCTCGCGCTCCCGCTCGCTGAGGGCCGACAGCACGCGGCGGGCCTCGGCGCGCCGCCGGTCGTCCTCCTCGGGCATCAGGTGGGCGATCAGGCGGCGGGTGACGCTGGGCGACAGGCTGGGCTCGCCGGCCGCCACCCGCCTGATGGCCTCGACGATGCCCTCGGGCGGGGTGTCCTTGAGCAGGAACCCGCCGGCTCCGGCGCGCAGCGCCCGGAAGACGTGCTCGTCGGCGTCGAAGGTGGTCAGGATGATGACCTGCGGGGCGCCGGTGCGGGCGCGCAGCCGCCGGGTGGCCTCGATGCCGTCGAGGCCGGCCATGCGGATGTCCATCAGCACCACGTCGGGGGAGTGCTCGCCGACCGCGGCCTGGACCTGCCCGCCGTCGGCCACGGCCCCGACCACGCGCAGGTCGGGTGCGCCTTTGAGCATCAGGGTCAGCCCGGTGCGGACGAGCGCGTCGTCGTCGACGATCAGCACCCGGATCGGGCCGGGCTCACTCCGCGACTCCTCCACGGGGCCATGGTAGCCGTGCGGCCAGCCGGAACCCGCCGTCGCCGGCCGGTCCGCGGTCCAGCCGGCCGCCCGCCAGGGTGACGCGTTCCTCCAGGCCGGCCAGCCCCGCTCCGGCGCCGGTGGCGGCCAGCTCCGCCCGTGGCCCGGCGGGCGGCGGGTTGTGCACCTCGACGGTCAGCTCCTGGCCGGCCGTGCCGCGCACCTCGACGGTGACGGGCCGGCCGGGGGCGTGCTTGCGGGCGTTGGTCAGGCCCTCCTGGACGACGCGGTAGGCGGTGCGCCGGGTCGGCTCGGGCAGGTCGGCGAAGCGTATGCCGTGTTCGCGCAGGTCGACGCTCATCCCGGCTCGCCGCGACTCCGCCACCAGCGGTTCCAGCCCGGCCGGCGGCTGCTCGGCGGACGGCGGCAGGGCGCAGGCGGGCTGGTCGCCGGGGTGCCGGCGCAGCACGCCGATGACGCCGCGCAGCTCCTGCAGGGCCTGGTGGGCGCTGGCGCGGATGACCTCGGCCGCCTCGGCGACCTCGGCCGGCGTGGCGGCGGCGTTGAAGCGGAGCGCGCCGGCGTGCACGGCCAGCAGCGACAGCCGGTGGGCCAGCACGTCGTGCATCTCGCGGGCGATGTCCAGGCGTTCGGCGCGGCGCGCCTCCTGGGCGCGTTGCCGCTGGTCGGCCTCGGCGCGGCGGGCGCGTTCGGCCAGCGAGGCGAGCAGTTGCCGGCGGGTCCTGGCCAGGATGCCCCAGCCGGTGACCGCCCCGCCGAACAGCACCGCGACCAGCGCCCACACCGGGTACGGCGCCAGCCCCGGCGGCCGCAGGGCGAACCTGGTCAGCGAGGCGGCCACCCACGCCGCGCCGACGGCGACGGCCGCGGGCGGACGCCGGTGGAGCGCGACGAGAAGCGTGGCGATCCCGGCCGCGACCGACGCGGCGGCGGCCGGGATCGCCAGCGCGACGGCGACCAGCCCGGCGGCCACCGGACGGCGGCGACACCACCACAGCGCCGCGCACGCCGCCGCGCCGCCGATCACGTCGGCCCACAGGTACCAGCCGGGCGTGCCGGGGACGAGGTCTCCCCACACCACCGAGACGCCGCCGGCCAGGGCGAGCACGACCCCGCCCGCGACCGCGGCCCTCTCCCGCCGCGACCGCCCGCCGGCTCGCCCGTCGTCCTGATCGTCGCCAGGGGTGCCGGCCCACCAGGTCCACCAGGTCCGCCAGGTCCGCCCGGCATGGGCGGCCTGACTCTCCTCGCCCGTCTGCGGGCCGCTCGCCCCGAACACCATGGCCGATCGTAGCCCGCGGCCGCCGCGCCGGGCGGCAACCATGGTCACCGGCCGTGGCAACCAAAGTCGTCACCGGTGCACGACCGCGGTGGCCACGGACCGGCCGCAAGGCAGCAGCGCCGCCCTCGCGCGGGACGGGAGCGTGGGGGCATGGTCTCCCTTCAGGCACGCGGCCGGTGGGCCGCGCTCGTACTGGCCGGGCTCACCCCGGTCGTCGCCGAGCTCACGCTGGGCAATCCGCCGCTGCGCCAGGCGTGGCTGCTGCTGGTGTGGACGCCGATCTACGGCGCGGGCACCGTCCTGATCCGCGAGCTGGTACGTCGTGCCGGTCGCGGGTGGGGGTCGGTGCTGCTGCTGGGGGCGGCGTACGGGATCGTGGAGGAGGGGCTGGCGCTGCAGGCGCTGACCAGCCCCACCCTGTACGGCGCGGCGGGATGGGCGCCGCGCGTCCTGGGCCTCAACAGCGCCTACACCGAGCTGAACATCCCCTACCACGCGGTGTTCAGCGTGGCGCTGCCGATCCTGCTGGCCGACCTGCTGTTCCCGGCGCTGCGCCACCGCCCCTACCTGGGGCGGGCCGGGCTGGTGGCGGCGGGCGTGGTGTTCGTGCTGGGCGCTCTGCTGCTGCGCTGGACGGCCACCTTCATGGACCCCGGCTACCTGGCGCCGTGGCCGGTGCAGGCGGGGTTGCTGCTGGCGGTGGCGGCGCTGGCCGTCCTGGCGTTGCGCGTCGTCCCGCCGTCGTCGGCCGAGGCCCCGCGGGCGGCCGGGGGATCGGCGGGCGCGCCCGCTCCGGCGCTGGTGGCGGTGGGGGCCGGGGTCGCCGCGTTCGGGTATCTGGCGCTGCTGTTCCCCTTCGGCGGGGCCCGGCAGCCGGCCTTCACCCAGGGCGGCTGGGTGGCGGCGCCGATGGCGGCCGCGGCGCTGCTGGCTGTGGTGGCCGCGCTGCTGGTACGGCGCTGGGCGGCGCACGAGGGCTGGCGTGACCGGCACAGCCTGGCGCTGGCGGGCGGTGCGCTGATCGGGCACACCGCCTTCGGAGTGCTGGCCAACGGCGAGACGGCCGCCGACCGGGTCTCGCTCACCGTGCTCGGCCTGGTGACGGCCGCCCTCCTGGCGCTGCTGGCCCGCCGCATGCGCCGGCTTTCAGCGCCGGCCCGTACACGCTGACCTTCAGCCCCGGCCCGCCGTACGGGCTGACGTTTCAGCGGGCCGCGGCGGCGGGCTGGGCGTGGCGCTGCACGGCGGCGGCGAACGCGGCGATCAGCGGGTGCGGACGCCGTCCGTCGCCGGCCAGCTCCGGCTGGAACAGCGTGCCGACGAAGAACGGGTGGCCGGGCAGCTCGGCCACCCGCACCATGCCGTCCTCGGCGTGGCCGGAGAAGACGAGCCCGTGCTCGGCCAGTGTCCCGCGGTAGGCGTCGTTGAGGCCGTAGGAGCAGCTGTAGGCCTCGACGATGGACGTGGTTCCCATGATCTGCTCGATCCGCGAGCCGGGGGTCAGCCGCACCAGCCCCTCGTGCCCGGCCAGCGAGCACGACAGCGGCTCCAGCAGGAACGCCTGGGCGCCGGGGGTGTTCTCGGCGTGGTCGACGTCCAGCCCGCACACGTGGCGGCCGTACTCCAGCAGCATGTGCTGGAAGCCGCCGCAGGTGCCCAGGAACGGGATGCGCCGCTCGCGGGCGGTGCGGGCGGCGTTGACCGCGCCGGCCTCGCTGGCGTACGGGCTGCCGGGCATGATCCAGATGCCGTCGAAGCCGTCGAGGTCGTCGGCCTCGGTGGTGGGGATCCAGTAGGGGTCCAGGGCGATGCCGTCACGTTCGCGCAGCGCCTCGATCAGGCGAGGGACGCGAGCGTGGGACCGGACGCCGGGTGAACGGTCTGCGACCAGGGCGATTCTCATGCCTCCCATCGTGACCTCCACCCGCGCTTAAGCGCCAACGATGATGTCTGCACCTGCTATAAGCATTACTGATGGACCCGAATCTGTTGCGCACGTTCGTGACGGTGGCCCGCCTGCGCTCCTTCTCGGCCGCCGCCCACGAGCTCGGCTACACCCAGTCGGCGATCTCCCAGCAGGTCGCGGCGCTTGAGGCCGATCTGGGGCTGCCGCTGCTCGGCCGCCGCCCGGTGGAGCCGACCCCGGCCGGTGAGCGGCTGCTGGAACACGCGGGGCCGCTGCTGCTGCGCCTGCGGTCGGCGCGCGCCGACGTGTTGCGCGCGGCGGCCCAGCCGGCCCACCGGCTGCGGCTGGCCGCCACCCCGCTGGCGGTCAACGCCGTGCTGGCCGGACGGCTGGCCGGGGCGCGCGCCGCCCAGCCGCGGCTGCGGGTGGAGGTGCGCACCTGTGACCGGGAGCGGCTGGCCGAGCTGCTGGCCGAGGGTGAGGCCGATCTGGGCCTGGCCGACGGCATCGCCGCGCCCAGCGACCCGTTGCGCCTGCCGGAGTCGGGCCCGATGACCACGGTGGGCGTCAGCGAGGAGGACCTGGTGGTGGCGTTGCCGCCGGGGCATCCGCTGGCGGGGCGCCGGGCGTTGCGGCTGGCCGACCTCGTCGACGCCCGCTGGTTGCAGACGCCGCTGTGCCCGTTGCCGCGCCTGCGTGACCTGGCCGGCGACGGGTTCGCCGCGGCGCTGGTCTACCAGGGCGACGACGTGCACACCGTGCTCAACCTGGTGGCCGCCGGGCACGGGCTGACGCTGCTGCCGGCCTCGGCCGGCCGGGGGTGCCGCTGGTGGCGCCGCGCCTGGTGCACCGGGTGGAGCTGGTGCACGGCGCGCTGCCGCCCGGCCCGGCCGCCACCTTGGCCAAGGCCCTGGCCGGCCCGCCGGGCTGACGCTTCAGGGTGCGGGCCGGTCCGCGTGCGGCGGGTGGACGGGTCAGGCGTGCCAGCCGCTCACCCCGCCCGGCACCGGCGCGGCCGGGTCGTAGGGCTCGCGGGTGAAGACGAACGTGTTGAGGTCGAGGTGGTCGGCGGCCACGCGCAGCGTCTCGCCGGCGTAGTAGCCGTCCAGGCCGAGCCATGTGCCGTCGTCCTGGGCCACGAACCGGGAGGCGCGCCCGCTGCCGTCGACGGGCGCCAGCGACAGGCCGCGGTCGGGCAGCAGCCGCAGCGCGTACGGCTTGGGCCCCCAGTGCCACAGCCCGGTCAGCGCCAGCAGGTCGGGGTCGGCGGGGGCGGGCTGCCATTCCTCGGGCAGGCGCGGCTCGTGCTCGTCGAGGATGTCGAGCAGATCGGTGAGCAGGCTGCCGGTCATGCCGCTGGTGGTGTTGGCCATGAACAGCACGCCCACGCGTTCGGCCGGGTCGGCCCAGACGGTGGCAAGGAAGCCGGGCATGGACCCGGTGTGTCCGGCCAGGTGGCGCCCGCCGACGCGGGCCAGTTGCAGGCCGAGCCCGTAGCCGGCGGTCCAGGAGTCGCCGTCGACGACGCCGGCCGGCTCCCGCATCTCGGCCAGGGTGTCGGCCGACAACACGCCGCCGGTGTCGCCGCCGACGAAGGCGGCCCAGCGGGCCAGGTCGTGTGGGGTGGACCACAGCTGCCCGGCCGGCCCCATGGCCACGGCGTCGTGCTCGGGCTCGGTGAGCACCATGTCGGCCCACGGATGGACGGCGTAGCCGGTGGCGTGCGGGGCGCGGGGACGGGCGGTGGTGGCGTTCATCTCCAGCGGCGCCAGCACCTCCTGCCGCACGGCCTGCTGCCAGCCGGTGCCGCGCAGCCGGGCCACCAGCTCGCCCAGCAGCGCGAACCCGACGTTGGAGTAGTGGAAGAGCCGGCCGGGCCGGTGTCTGACCTGGTCGGGGCCCACCCGCTTGAGCAGGTCGGGCAGCTCGAGGCCGGGGGTGCGCTCCCACCAGTCGGTCGGCGGTTCGGCGGTCAGGCCGGAGGTGTGGGCCAGCAGCTGGGCGATGGTGGCCTGCCCGGCGGCGGTGCCGGGCAGGTGGCGCTCCAGCGGGTCGGTCAGCGCGATCCTGCCCTCGTCGCGCAGCCGCATGACGGCCACGGCGACGATCGACTTGGTGATCGATCCCAGCCGGTACTGGGTGGCCGGGGTCGGCGGGCCGTCGCCGACGCGGCCGCGGCCGCCGAACCACACCGTCCGCCCGTCGCGGACGATCGCCGCCGTCAGCGACGGCACCCTGCACTCGGCCTGCTCGACGGCCAGCCTGCGCAGCAGCGCGCGGGCCGTCACCTGTCCCACCTGACTCATGGGCGACAAGACTAGCGGCGTCGGGCGGGCGCCAGGTGCGTACCTGCCGGCTCGCCGCGGCTGTCCGGGTGGCCGGGCCGTCATCGATCGTGGTGGTGCGGGGAGACCAGGCCGGCGTCGTAGGCGGCGATGACGAGCTGGACCCGGTCGCGGGCGCCGAGTTTGGTGAGCAGGCTGGCGATGTGGGCCTTGGCGGTGCCGGGGCTGATGTGCAGCCGGGCGGCGATCTCGGCGTTGGACAGGCCGCGCCCGGCCAGGGTCAGCACCTCGCGTTCCCGCGCGGTGACGCCCAGCGGCTCGCGCGGCAGCGGGCGGGGTTCGGGGCGGCCGGCGAACTCGGCGATGAGGCGGCGGGTGACGCTGGGGGCGATCAGCGCGTCGCCGGCCGCGACCACGTGGACGGCGGACAGGATGTCCTCCAGCGCCATGTCCTTGACCAGGAAGCCGCTGGCTCCGGCCCGCAGCGCGGCGTGGACGTTGCCGTCGTCGTCGAACGTGGTGAGCATGATCACGCGGGTGTCGGGGGATTCGGCGGTGATGGTCTGGGTGGCCTCGATGCCGTCCATGCCGGGCATGCGGATGTCCATCACGACGACGTCGGGGCGGAGCTGCCGGGTGAGCTGGACGGCTTGGGCTCCCGTCCCGGCCTCCCCGGCGACGACGACGCCGGCGGTGCCGTCGATGACCATGCGCAGACCGGCGCGGATCAGCGGCTGGTCGTCGGCGAGCAGGACGCGGATGGTCACCGTGCCTCCACGTGTGTGCTCCGGCCGCGCTCCCGCGCCGGGGCGGGAGGCGGCAGCGGGAGGGCGGCGGTGACGCGGAAACCGCCCTGCGGGCGCGGCCCGGCGCTGAGGCGGCCGTCGAGCAGGGCGGCCCTCTCCCGCATGCCGGCGATCCCGTACCCGCTGCCGGGCGAAGGGACGGCGGCGGCGGTGGTGGCGGTGCCGGGTCCGTCGTCGGTGATGTCGATGCGCAGTTGACCGGGCGCGTAGTCGAGGACGACCCGGCAGTGGCGGGCCCCTGAGTGGCGGACGACGTTGGTCAGCGACTCCTGGACGATGCGGAAGGCGCACCGGTCGACGGCCGCGGGCAGCTCGCGTGGCCTGCCCTGGCGGCGCACGTCCACGTGGAGGCCGGCGGCCGTGGTCGTCTCGGCGAGCCGGTCGAGGTCTGCCAGCTCCGCGGGCGGCCCCGCGTCCGGCTCTGCGTCCGGCTCTGCGGCGGCGGGGGCTCGCGGAGTGCGCCGAGCATGTGCCGCAGTCCTTGCAGGGTCTGCCGGCTGGCGGTCTCGATCGCGCCGAGCGCCTGGCGCGCCTGCTCGGGCCGGCTGTCGATCACCCGGGCGCCCGCGCCGGCCTGGATGGCGATGACGCCGATGCTGTGGGCGACCATGTCGTGCAGCTCGCGCGCGATGCGCAGCCGGTCGGCCGTGACGGCCTGGAGCTCGGCCTGGGCACGCAGCGCCTGGCCGTACTCGCGTCGTTGCCGTAGCGTCGTGCCGGCCGTCCAGGCGACCACGACGCCCAGGCCGAGCAGGAGCGACAGCGCGAGGAAGCCCGGCGCGACGACGCGCAACCCCTGGGTCAGCAGGGCCCCGTGCCAGGCCGCCTGCTGAACGATCAGCGTGCCGGCCGCCGCGGCCAGCCCGGTCCGGCGCGTACGGGTGGCGGTGACGAGACAGACCAGCAGATCGGCCGCCGGCAGCAGCGGCCAGAGCCGCTCGGCGGGCTGCGCCCACGCCACCGCCACCACCAGTTCGGCCAGGAGCACCGCCAGCACCGCGCACGGCCGCCGCCGGGCCCACACCCCAGGGACCGCCATCGCGGCGGCGAACCCGATGTGCGCCGCCTCCACCGGCAGCGGGCTCTCGCCGTCGGCCAGCGTCACGACGTACAGCAGCGGCAGACAGGCCACCACGGCGCACCACGACAGCGCCGTCCGCACGCCGTGCGGCAGCCGCTGCGTCAAGGGTGGCCTGGGCGTTGGTTCGCGCACCCGGTCGATCGTAGTCACCGGTCCGCGCCGCGGGCATCGGCCTGCCGGCCTATGCCCGCGGGCCACCCCGCCGGCACGGAAACCGGCCCGCGGCCAGATGTCACGCCTGCCCGGCCTGCGACAACGTTGGCCGGGTGATCGAAGTCGACCAACTGACCAAGCGTTACGGCGGGGTGACGGCCGTCAACGCCCTGACCTTCACCGTGCGGCCGGGCTGCGTCACCGGGTTCCTCGGCCCGAACGGCGCCGGCAAGAGCACCACGATGCGGATGATCCTCGGGCTGAACAGGCCCACCAGCGGCACCGCCACCATCGGCGGCCGCCCGTTCGCCCGTCACCGCACCGGCCTGCGGCACGCCGGCGCGCTGCTGGACGCCGGCGACGTGCACGGCGGGCGCACCGCGGCGGCGCACCTGTCGGCGCTGGCCCGCGCCAACGGCCTGCCACACCGCAGGGTGGGCGAGGTGCTGCGGGAGGTGGGGCTGGAGGGCGTGGCCCGTCGCCGGGTGGGCGGATTCTCCCTGGGGATGCGTCAGCGGCTCGGCATCGCCACCGCCCTGCTGGGCGACCCGCCGGTGCTGCTGTTCGACGAGCCGGTCAACGGCCTGGACCCCGAGGGCGTGCGCTGGGTGCGCGGCCTGTTCCGCCGTCTGGCCGCCGAAGGGCGCACCGTGCTGGTCTCCAGCCACCTGATGAGCGAGATGGAGCACACCGCCGACCGGCTCGTCGTCATCGGCCGGGGCGAGTTGATCGCCGACGAGAGCGTGGCCGAGTTCGCCGCCCGCGGCACGGGCGCCTCGGTGACCGTGCGCTGCTGCGACCCCGCCGAACTGGCCGCCGTGCTGGCCCAGGCAGGCGCCCGCGTACGTCAGGACGACGACGGCGCCCTGACCGTCACCGGCCTGAGCGCCGCCCGCATCGGCGAGCTCGCCTTCCGGCGGCGCATCGAGCTGCGGGAACTCGCCCCGCGCGCGGCCTCGCTGGAGCAGGCGTTCATGGAGCTGACCGCCGATCGCGCCGACTACCGCGCCGACCACCCTGCCGCCCTGGCAGGTGAGCGGCGATGACGCCCGCCCGCTTCCGTGACCTGCTGGCCGCCGAGTGGATCAAACTCTGGTCGCTGCGCTCCACCCGCTGGCTGCTCGGCCTCGGCACGCTGGCCGTCGTCGCCTTCGCCGCCCAGAGCAGCCTGAAGGCCTTCCACGACTGGCCGAGCTTCCCGCCGATGCAGAAGGCCACGTTCAGCCCGTTGAACGAGGCGTTCAGCGGCCTGTCGGCCACCATGCTCATGATCGGGGCGGGTGGCCTGGGCGCGCTGACGATCGTCGGCGAGTACGCCACCGGCCTCATCCGCACCACCCTGACCGCCGTCCCGGCCCGGCACCGCGTCGTGGCCGCCAAGCTCACCGTCGTCGGCGGCGTCATGCTCGCCACCGGCGTGCTCGTCTCGGCCGCCACCTTCGGCGTCAGCCAGGCGGTCCTGGCGGGCCGCGGCGTCGCCGTCCGGCCCGGCGATCCCGGCGTGCTGCGCGTGCTGGCCGCCAACGCGCTCCTGGCTCCGGTGTCAGGGCTGGTCGGCATGGGAGTCGGCGCGCTGCTGCGGCACACCGCGGCGGCCGTGGTGTCGGTCTGCGCGGTGCTGGTCATCGTGCCGACCTTCTTCCGGCCGTCCGTCCACCAGTGGCTCAACGACCTCTACGCCCTGGTGCCCTTCTACGTCTGGCGCACCTGCCTGGGGATGCCCCAGCTCCGTGACGATCCGGCTCTGCCCACGGTGGCCGGCTCCTGGGCCGTGTTCGCGGCCTGGCCGCTGGCCGCCGCCGTCCTGGCCGTGCTCGTCGTGCACCGCCGCGACGTCTGACCGCTCCCGAAAGGAATCCGATGAACTCCCTGCTGCTGCTGCGGCGCCTGCCGGCCGTCCCGCTGACGGCCTGCCTCGCCCTCGCCGTCACGGCCTGCGCCACGCCGACCGCCTCGGCCACGCCCTCCGGCCCTGCCGCCGCCTCCACCGGCCCTGCCGCCGCGGCCGCCGCGGTCACCGTGTCCCCGGACGTTCCCCGGCTGGAGCTGCCGCGCCCCACTGGCCCCGATCCGGTCGGCCGCGACGTGTTGTCCCTGGTCGACAGGAGCCGTAAGGACCCTTGGGTCCCGCGATCGGGCCCGCGCCGGCTGATGGTCTCGATGTACTATCCCGCTCGTTCGGCCACCGGCGCCCCGGCCCCCTTCATGGCCCTGGAGGAGGCCGCGTCCCTGCTGCGGCGCAAGGCCCCCGGCACCGACCTGCCCGCTGAGATCGTCAGCGACATCCGCACCTACGCCCACGCCGGCGCGCCCGCCAAGAAGGGCCGCCATCCGCTGGTGGTGCTCTCACCCGGCCTCGGCCTGCCGCGGGCCAGCCTCACCTCCCTGGCCGAGGACCTGGCCAGCCGCGGTTACGTCGTCGCCTCGCTCGACCACGCCTACGAATCGTCGGGAACCGTCTTCCCCGGCGTCGGCCTGCTCACCTGCGCCCCCCTGTGCGACCAGCCCAAACCCCCCGAGGGCGGCAAGGCCGCCATCGCCAGGAACCGCGCCAAGGACGTCTCCTTCGTCCTGGACCGGCTGACCGGCCGCCACCCGGCCTGGAAACGCGCCGGCCTGATCAACTCCAGGCGCGTCGGCATGGCCGGCCACTCCATCGGCGGCGAGGCCGCCTCCGCCACCATGGCCGCCGACACGCGGATCAGGGCCGGGGTCAACCTCGACGGCACCATCAGCGCGACCCTGCCCGCCGCCGGCCTGGGCGATCGCCCCTTCCTGCTGATGGGCAGCCAAAGTGACCACAGCCCCGGCAAGGACGACACCTGGGACAGCGCCTGGCCGACGCTGCGCGGCTGGAAGCGCTGGCTCACCGTCGCCCAGGCCCGGCACAACAGCTTCACCGACCTGGCCGTCCCGCAGAGCAAGCTCGGCCCACCGGCTCCCGGCACCATCGCCCCCGAACGCGCCCTGGTGCTCACCCGCGCCTACGTCGGCGCCTTCTTCGACCAGCACCTCAAGAACCGCAGACAAGCCCTGCTCGACGGCCCCACCCCGGGCAACCCCGAAGTCGGCTTCCACAACCCGTGACCCCGCACCGGGCCGCCGCCGTCCTTCCCGTCCGTCGCCGTTCCCGGATCGCGCGCCCGGCCCCGTCCCTACGGCTGCCGGGGCCGGTCAGCGGGTGGGGGCGCGGTCGAAGGTGTCGAGGATGAGCCGGCTGGCGTCCAGGTCGCGGGCGGTGTCGCCGAGCCCGGGCAGCTCGATGGGGCCGGGCCAGGTGTGGCCGCCGCCGTCCACCGTGTACAGGCCCAGCGTGGCTCCCCGCGGGCAGGACGTCCACAGGCGCAGGCGGACGCGGCGCAGGGGATGGCTGGTGGCGGGGGAGGAGCAGCGCTGGGCGGCGGCCCAGGCGTTCATGGTCTGCTCGACCGGCGGCAGCACGATGAGCGCGGCCAGGTGTTGCAGTTCGCCGCCGGGCTCGGGGTGGCCGCCGTCGTAGGGGACCAGGCGGTCGGCGGTGCCGTGGAAGGCGATGATCGTGGTGGGGGCGGGGTGGGCGCAGGGCTGGGCGATGGGGATGCCGGCCACGGCGGCCACGCCGCTCAGGCGTCCGTCCAGGGCGCAGACGAGCGAGGCGGCCAGGCCGGCGCCATAGGACAGGCCGGCGGCGAACTCGCGTCCGGGGTGGGCGCACTGGTGGCGTTCGACCTCGTCGAGCAGGGCGGCCAGGTAGGCGGTGTCGTCGGGGCCGGCGGTGTGCGGCAGGGTCCAGGCCAGCCGTCCGGGCGCCGTTTGGGGGGTGATGACGATGTAGCCGCGGCGGGGGCCGATCTGGGGCAGGCGGCTGTAGGCGGCCTGTTCGGCGGCGTTGGAGCCGAGGCCGTGCAGGTTGAGCAGCACGGGGTGGGGGCCGGGGCCGTCGGGGACGGCCAGCAGGTAGCGGCGGGTCAGGCCGGCGGTGGTGAGCTGGTGGGGCCCGGAGGTGAGCCGGCGGGCCGTGGTGGCACACCCGCTGCTCGCCCCGCCCCTGCCCTGATCCCGTATCCTCCCCGGTGGGAGTGCCGCTGCGGCGGGCGGCGAGGACGCCTGACCGCTGGCGGAGGGCGACCGCTCGCCTTCGCCGGGTGTGGAGGGCAGCGCGCAGCCTGACAACACCGCCACCACCAGCAGCGTCACCAGCGCCGTGACCGTGGTGCTGGTCGCCGTGGCGCTCGCGGCGCTGATGTTGCTGCTGATCGGCTTGGCGCCTGCAGTGCTGTCGTTGGTGGTGCTCGCGCTGGTGGCCGCGGTGCTGGTCGCCGTGGTGCTCGCCGGGCGCGCGCTGGTGTTCGCGTTCTTGCCCATCTCGCCCCCCGCGCGCGCTGCTGGTCGTACTGGCAAGTGTGCCTCTCGCCGCCGCCCGTACGCGTGCATGCCGAAACCGGCCGCCCCCTGTGCCCGGGGACGGCCGGCCAGGGCGGCGGGTCAGCACACGATGAAGATGCTCTTCCAGCCGACGGGGGTGCGCTGCTCGGCGTTGCGGTTGGAGGCCAGTTCGAAGTGCATCACGCCGGAGGCGTTGGGCTGGTTGTACATGCGGCCGCTCTGGCCGTCGCCGTACCACTTGTAGGAGCCGTGGTAGGGGATGTTGGACACGCCGCAGGCGTCCAGGACGACCGAGCGGCCGGTGAAGCCGCGGCCTTCGTAGGCGACGTACTGGGAGGCGTACGCGGCGCCGGCCGAGGCGAGGACGAGCCCGGCGGTGATCGCGGGGACGAGAAGGATCTTCTTCAACGTGTTCTCCTTCGAGGGTTCCTGACGAATGCCCACGGTGGGTAATCGTATGGCAACCCTTCGTGCACGTCGAGGTGTTTTCGCTGATGGCGAGGGTGCAGGGCCGTCCGGGACGGTTCACGGCGGCGGGCCGGGACGCCGAAAAGCCGCTCACCGCCGCGCCTGTCGGCGGCGGTGAGCGGCTGGAAGCGGCTCCGTCAGAGCAAGGGGGAGCGGGGGAGCGGTCAGGACTTGGCGTGCAGGGCGCTGCCCTTCTTCCACTGCGAGAAGGGCAGCTGCCAGTAGCCCCAGCCGTTGTTCCACTCCAGCTCCCGGTTGGTGCCGGTGATCTCCACGACGTCGCCGCGCTGGAAGTTGTCGTAGAACCACTTGGCCTGGTCGGGGCGGGAGTTGATGCAGCCGTGGCTGACGTTGCGCACGCCCTGGGCCCAGACGTTGTCCTTGGCGTGGACGTACTCGCCGGAGTTGGAGATGCGCACGGCGTGGTCGATCATCACGTCGTAGTAGCCGGGGTCGCCCTTCTTGCGGCCGGGGGAGATCATGCGCACCGGGTTGCCGCGTTCCATCGTCAGGTGCACGCCGGAGGTCGTGGTGTACTCGCGGGTGGTGGCCATGCCGGCGCTGATGCGCATGGTCTGCACGCGCTTGTTGTCCTTGTAGACGTACATCATGTGGGTCTTGGTGTTGACCTTGCTGATGACCTTGGCGCCGATCTTGAGGCTGGCGGAGTAGTCCTTCACGCCGTACAGGCCCTTGCCGGCCTTGACGCCGGTGATGCGGGCGTTGAAGGTGACCTTCTGGTGGGCGGGCCAGTACTTGGCGGTGCGGTAGATGACGGTGGTGTCGTTGATCCACCGCCAGGCGCCGGTGACGGGCTTCTCGGCCTCCACCTCCAGGGCGCGCTCGATCGCCGCCTTGCCGGTGACGGGCTGGTTGAAGGTGACGATGATCGGGGCGCCGACGCCGAGGGTCTCGCCCTTGGCGTTGGGGGTGACGTCGGCGACCTGCAGCTCCCGCTCGGGCTTGACCGTGGTGAAGGTGCTGGTGGCGGCGGTGGCGCCGGCCTTGGCCGAGACGTTGTAGTTGGTGGAGGGCTTCAGCGGCGTCCGGGAGACCCATTTGGTCTTGTCGGCGTTGAACCTGCCCTCGACCGTGTGGCCGCCGCCGTCGACGGTCACCTCCTCCAGCGCGCCGCCGGCGGAGGTCACCACGACCTTCTTGTCCGGGCTGACCTTGGCGCTGCCTTCGGCGGGGCTGATGGTGACGGTGGGCGCCTGCGGGGTGGCCACCGTGGTGGCCTCGGGCGCTTCCGGCCCGCGCGAGGCGGCGTTCCCGCTCGAGCAGGATGCCGTCACAGCCGCCACCGCCAGCAGCGCGAGGCCGGCGGCAGACTTCGTCCATGCGGGCGCAACGTTCAAGACTGTCCTCTCCCCCAGGGCGGCAAACCCACCCCAAAGACTTTAATGCTCCTGCATGTATGACGCAGAAGCATTTAGGAGAGTTCGGTCACATTTGCATCACTAATTGCTGTCAACCCCAGGTCAACCTGCGTCAACGCGACGATCAACACCCCTTGCCAGGAGTTGCTCAGTGCCGCTCCAGGCGGTGGGTCAGGCTCGTGTGCCGCCGTCCGGCGCCCTTGGTCCGTACGGCCTGGGCCAGCGCCCGCCGCGACCCCACGATCACCACCAGCCTCTTGGCCCGGGTGATCGCGGTGTAGAGCAGGTTGCGCTGCAACATCATCCACGCGCTGGTGGCCAGCGGGATCACCACCGCCGGATACTCGCTGCCCTGACTGCGGTGGATGGAGACGGCATAGGCGTGGGCCAGCTCGTCCAGCTCGTCGAAGGCGTAGTCGACCTCCTCGTCCTCGTCGGTGCGCACGGTCAGGCTGTGGTCGTCGGGACGGATGCCGGTGACGATCCCCACCGTGCCGTTGAACACCCCCGCCGCACCCTTGTCGTAGTTGTTGCGCAACTGGGTGACCTTGTCGCCCACCCGGAACACCCGCCCGCCGTAACGGCGTTCGGGCATGCCCTCGCGGGCCGGGGTCAGCGCCTCCTGCAGCGCGATGTTGAGCGCCCCGGCCCCGGCCGCGCCGCGGTGCATCGGCGCCAGCACCTGCACCTCGCGCCGGGCGTCCAGCCCGAACCTGGCCGGGATGCGCCGCGCGACGACGTCCACCGTCATCGCCGCGATCTCCTCCGGCTCCTCGCACGGGAACAGGAAGAAGTCCGACATGCCGGCCAGCACCGGATGGTGCCCGGTGTTGACCCGATGGGCGTTGGTCACCACCCCCGACTCCTGCGCCTGGCGGAAGATCTGCGTCAACCGCACCCGCGGCACGTCCACGGCGGCCAGCAGATCCTTCAGCACCTCCCCGGCCCCCACCGAGGGAAGCTGGTCCACGTCGCCCACCAGCAGCAGATGCGTGCCCGGCGCCACCGCCTTCAACAGCTTGTTGGCCAGCAGCAGATCCAGCATCGAGGCCTCGTCCACCACCACCAGGTCGGCGTCCAGCGGGTTGTCGCGGTCGAAGGTGGCCTCCCCGCCCGGCCTCAGCTGCAACAACCGGTGGACGGTGGTGGCCTCGTGCCCGGTCAGCTCCGACAACCTCTTGGCCGCCCGCCCGGTCGGCGCGGCCAGGATCACCCTGGCCCGCTTGGCCCTGGCCAGCGTCACGATCGACCGCACGGTGAAACTCTTGCCGCAACCCGGCCCGCCCGTCAGCACCGCCACCTTGCACGTCAGCGCCAGCCGTACCGCCTGACGCTGCTCGGGCGCCAGCTCGGCGCCCGTCTGGGCCGCCAGCCACGCCTCGGCCCGCTCCCAGTCGACGTCGGCGAAGGAGCGCAGCCGGTCATGACCGCTGTTCAGCAACGCCAACAACCCGCCGGCCAGCGACAGCTCGGCCCGATGGAAGGGCGGCAGATACACCGCCGGCACGCTGTTGTCCCCGGCGGGCACCTGCTCACGCACCACCCCCTCCTCGGCCGCCAGCTCCTCCATGCACCGCGTGGCCAGCTCGGCCGGCACGTCGAGGATCTTGACCGCGTCGGCCACCAGGTTCGGCGCCGGCAGATAGCAGTGGCCGTCGTCGGCCGCCTGCGACAACGTGTACCGCAACCCCGCCTTGACCCGCTCTGGACTGTCATGGGGGATCCCGACGGCCTGAGCGATGGTGTCGGCCGTCTTGAACCCGATGCCCCACACCTCATCGGCCAGCCGGTACGGCTGCCCGCGCACCACCGAGATCGACGAGTCCCCGTACTGCTTGAAGATCCGCACCGCGATCGAGGTGGACACCCCGACCCCCTGCAAGAAGATCATCACCTCTTTGATGATCTTCTGCTCCTCCCACGCCGCCGCGATCATCTTCGTCCGCTTGGGACCCAGCCCCGGAACCTCCACCAGCCGCTGCGGCTCCTGCTCGATCACCTCCAGCGTCCCCGTACCGAAATGATCGACGATCCGCTCGGCCATCTTCGGCCCGATCCCCTTGATCAGCCCCGACCCCAGATAACGCCGGATGCCCTGAACCGTGGCCGGCAACACCGTGGTGTAGGACCACACCTCGAACTGCTTGCCGTAACGCGGATGCGACGTCCACCGCCCCCGCAACCGCAACGACTCCCCGACCTGCGCCCCCAGCAACGGCCCCACCACCGTCAGCAGCTCCGCCCCCGACCGCTCGGTGGCCACCCGCGCGATCGTGTACCCCGTCTCCTCACTGGCGAAGGTGATGCGCTCAAGAACCGCATCGAGGGACACACCGAGCGAACCGTTGGCGTCAGGCTTCACGCAAACCCCTCTATTGCCTGTTGTGAAGGCAAGGTTAGAACAGCAGCCCCCCACACCGACCACCCCATCTCCGGGTGGCCGTCACCCGGCTCCACCGCCCGGCCGCGGCGCCGCGGGGGATTCGAGCCCCCTGCCGATCCGGGCACCCAGACAGCGCAGGGCCTGCCGGAGTTCGGCCGGTTCGACCTCCGCCAGGTCGGCGTCGAACGTCAGCAGCAGCCCCGCCACCCCAGGCCATGACCAGGCGCCGAGCGTGAGCCGGCACGTGCCTTCGGTGTCGTACTCCACCGTTGACCCGCCCGGGGCGAACCGGGCGACCGTGGCGGCGGGCAGAGCCAGGACGGCCGAGCCGCGGCACGGCCATTCGGCCGCGGCGTCTCCACGGTCGTGCGCGGTCATCACGAAGACGACAGGATCACCGTGCGGGATGTCACGCCGGTCGAAGGGGACGTGCGTGGGCAGGTGCGGCGTGCAGCGGTCCACGCGCATCGCGCGCCACCGGCCGGCGCCCGGGTCGAAGGCCACCAGATACCAGCGCGCCGCCCACACCACCAGTTCGTGCGGTTCCAGCGTGAGCGTGACCGGCTCGCCGTCGCCGGTGTAATCCACCCGCACGAGATGCCGCCGGCTGATCGCACCACCGACGGCCGCGACGATCCCGGCCTCGATCGGCGGCGCGGGAAACTCCCAGTAGTTACGGGCCGAGGAAACGGTGAACGCCTCGGCGTGCAGGCGACTGCGCACCGGCATCGCCTGGTGCAGCGTGGCCAGCGCACGGGCCGCGTTCTCCCGGATCCCGGACAGGACCGCCGGCACCGTCTGCAGCGCCACAGCCGTGGCCACCGCCTGATCCTCGTCGAAGACCACCGGTGGCAAACGGGTGCCACGACCCAGCCGATACCCTCCACCCGCTCCGCGGACGGCCTCGATCTCGTACCCCAGGTCCCGCAACGTCTCGATGTCGCGACGCACGGTTCTCACCGACGCCCCGACCCGGCCGGCGAGCTCGCCGGCCGTCAGGGTCGCACCGATCCCGAAGATCGACAGCAGCTTGAGCGCCCGCGCGGAAGTGGCAGCCATGATGGCCCGATCCTCCCACCCATAGCGGCCACTCGATGGCAACCATGCCGACGAAGGTGGCCGACATGACCGACGCACCCAGCCCCCACACCACCCAAGCGCCACCCGCACGCGACACCGGCACCCGCGCGACCGCGGCACTGCTGGTGGTGCTCCTCGGCTCCTTCATGGACCTTCTCGACGCGACCATCGTCACCGTCGCGGCCCCCGCCATCGCCCAGGACCTGGCCGCCGACGACACCCAGATCCAATGGACGATCGCCGCCTACACCCTCGCCCTGGGCACGGGCCTGATCACCGGCGGACGACTCGGAGACCAGCACGGCCGCAAACGCCTGTTCACCATCGGACTGACCGGCTTCATGACCACCTCGGCACTGTGCGCCCTGGCAACCGACCCCGGCATGCTCATCGGCATGCGAGCCGGGCAGGGACTGACCGCGGGAATCATGGTCCCGCAGGTGTTCGGCATCATCCGGGCCACCTTCCCCCCGGGCGAGCGCGCCAAGGCCTTCGGCGCCTACGGAGCAGCCCAGGGCCTCGCCTCGGTCGCCGGACCGCTGCTGGGCGGCCTGCTCGTCGACGCCGACCTGTTCGGACTGGGCTGGCGCACGATCTTCTGGATCAACGTGCCCGTCTCCATCCTCGCCCTCGCCATCGGCGCCAAGACCCTGCCGGAGTCCCGCTCCGCCTCCACCACCCGACTGGACCTCCCCGGCGCACTCCTCGCCGCCACCGGCATCCTTCTCCTGCTCCTGCCGATCATCCAGACCCAGACCTGGGGATGGAACTGGACCGGCTACGCCCTCCTCACAGCCGGAACCCTCCTGCTCACGATCTTCCTCGCCCACGAACGCCGCCTCACCCGACGCGGCGACGAACCCGTCCTCGACCCGGCCCTGCTGAGAATCCGCGCCTTCACAGTCGGCCTGAGCGCCTCCATGCTCTTCTTCGGCGGCATCGGACCGTCCTTCCTCACCCTGTCGCTCTACCTCCAGAACGGAACCGGCCGAACCGCATGGCAGACCGGCCTGGTGATCCTCCCGTACGCACTCGGCTCCATCATCACCTCCGGCCTCGGCGTCGCCCTCGCCACCAAAGCAGGCAGAACGCTCCTGATCACCGGCTCCCTCACCATCGCGGCATCCCAGCTCGCCCTGTGGTACATCGTCAAAGACGGCAACGAGCCCGGCTACTGGCCCCTGGCCCTCGCACTGCTCGCCGGCGGTCTCGGACTCGGCCTCGCCGCGCCCATCCTCGTCAACGTCGTCCTGGCAGGCGTCCCCGGACGCAACGCAGGCGCCGCGGGCGGGGTCCTGTCCACCGTCAACCAGATCGGCGGCGCGGCCGGCATCGCCGTCCTCGGCACCGTCTTCTTCACCTCCGCCACCGACCCCGCCACCACAGCACCGGCGCTGCCCGCCTACAGTCACGCGCTCGGCATCGTCCTGATCGCCTCCACCGCGCTCTACCTCATCACCGCACTCGTGATGCTCGCACTCCCGAAAACCGCAACCACGAACGCCGAGTAGAGACAACCTCACAGAGCCGACGAACGACGGGGGAGAGGGACCACACCGCGAACCCGTCAGCACCCAACCCCTCCACCACCCCTTACAGTGTCACCGGTGAAGATCAGACCAGGCCGCCCCGGCGACGACGCCGTCCTCCTGACCATGTTCGACAGCGCCATCACCTGGCTCGTCAGCCAGAACCGCACCGGCCAATGGGGCACCCAGCCCTTCACCGGCGACCCCCGCCGCACCCAGCAAGCCGCCGACTGGCTCGCCGGCGGCGGCATGCGCATCGCCGAGATCGACGGCCAACCAGCCGGCTGCATCGTCGTCGGCGACGCCCTGCCCTACGTCACCCCCGCCACCGAACCCGAGCTCTACGTCCAGGTCCTCGTCATCGACCAACGCCACGCCGGCCGAGCCATCGGACGACACCTCCTGCAATGGGCCCTGCAAGAAGCCCGCGACCGCGGCCTCGGACTCGTCCGCGTCGACTGCTACGCCGGCGACGACGAACGCCTCATCGCCTACTACGAAAGCTGCGGATTCACCCGCGACCAGCCCTTCACCGTAGGGGAGTGGCCCGGCATGATCCTCCACCAACGCCCCTGAACCCGGCCCGAACCCGCCCCGCCCCTCACACCAGCGCCAACTGGGCCGCCGACGGCCCCCGACCCACCGGCTCCGGCGCACCGCACCGCATCCCATAAACCCGGCACAACTGCGCAATCTGCCCCGTGATGCGCTGCTCGTACCCGGGGAGGGGAACCCCGCCCGATCGTAGAGCTCCTCATAACGCTCCACCAGATGCGGATGCGCCCCAGCCAACCACCGCATGTACCACTGCCGCGTCCCCGGCGGCAACCGCAACACCACCGGCTCCACCGCCACCGCCCCCGCACCCGCGATCCGCCGCACCGTCGCCGTCAACTGATCAGCCGCATCACTCAGCAACGGCAACACCGGCGCCATCAGCACCCGGCACTCCACCCCCGCCTCCACCAGCGCCGACACCAGCTCCAACCGCGCCTGCGCCCCCACCGCACCCGGCTCGACCGCCCGCCTGATCCGCTCGTCCACGAACGCGATCGACACCGCCACCCGCGCACCCGCCCGCGCCAGCACCTCCGCATCCCGCAACACCAGCGCACTACGCGTATACACCGTGAACGGCACCCCCGCCGCCCCCAGCGCCGCCACCACCCCCGGCATCAACCGATACCTCTCCTCAGCAGGCTGATAACCATCGCCCGCCACCCCCACCGCCAGCGGCTCGCCCTCCCACCGCCCCAACTCCGACCGCAACCGCTCCACCACATTCGCCCGGACCACGACCCGCGAATCGAAATCAACCCCCGCGTCCAACCCCAGCTTGCGATGACCCGCCCGCGCCCCACACCCCAGACACGCATGCACACAACCCCGATAAGGCGAAACCGCCCACCGCTCGACGATCCCCGCACTCCCCGGCACCCGCTCGATCACCGTACGGGCCTGCGTCTCATAAAAACCGTCACGCACCACCGCGCGCCGCTCGATCAGCGGCCGCTCATCGACCGCCTCGACAAGCGCCAGCGCATCCCAACCCACCCAACCAGTGGAACACGCATTCGACTACCTTTTCAAGCGGAACACCGCAACGCCCACACCCCGAAGGAACCCCATGGCCTGGATCCTGCTCGCCCTCGCCATCGCCACCGAAGTCCTCGCCACCACCGCACTCAAACTCAGCAACGGCCTCACCCACATCGGCTGGACCATCGCCGTCGCCACCGGCTACATCACCTCATTCGCCCTGCTCGCCCGCGCCCTCAAACTCCAACTCGACATGGGCACCGCCTACGCCATCTGGTCCGGCGCCGGCACCGCCGCCATCGCCCTCATCGGCGCCACCCTCATGGGCGAAACCCTCACCCCCCTCAAGATCAGCGGCATCCTCCTCATCATCGGCGGCGTCATCGTCCTCAACCTCGCCGGCACCCACTGAACCCCACCACAAAACGCGTTGAACACCCCCCACCCCCTCCCTACACTGCCCCCGTGCTCACACCCCAATACCCCCTCACCACCCCCCGCCTCCACCTGCGCCCCTTCACCCCCGACGACCTCGACGCCCTCCACGCCTACGAATCACGCCCCGACGTCGCCCGCTACCTCTACTGGGAACCCCGCGACCGCCAAACCACCAGCACCTTCCTCGACAAAAAGATCACCCGCCACACACTCCACGACGAAGGCGACGCCATCGACCTCGCCATCACCCTGCGCACCACCGGCCAACTCATCGGCAACGCCCTGCTCATCTGGACCAGCAGACAACACCGCCAAGGCGAGATCGGCTACGTCCTCCACCCCGACCACCACGGCCACGGCTACGCCCCCGAAGCCACCCGCCCCCTGATCCACCTCGGCTTCACCCAACTCGGACTCCACCGCATCACCGGCCGCCTCGACGCCCGCAACAAAGCCTCAGCCCGCGTCCTGGAAAAACTCGGCATGCGCCACGAAGCCACCCTCGTCGACAATGAGATCGTCAAGGGCGAATGGACCAGCGAAACCATCTACGCCATGCTCGAAACCGAATGGACCCCATGACCGTCGTCCACCACCTCGCCCTGCAGACCGACTGGCAACACGCCCAGCAAGCGGGGGAGTACCGCATCTCCACCCTCGGCCACACCCTCGACGACATCGGCTTCATCCACCTCAGCCACGACCACACCCAACTCCGCACCGTCCACGACACCTACTACACCACCGTCACCGAGCCCCTCCTCGTCCTCGACATCGACCCCACCGGCCTCGACATCCGCACCGAGAACGGCTACCCCCACCTCTACGGCCCCCTCCCGCTCACCGCCGTCACCGCCACCCACCCCTACGCCCCCTGACCACCCGTCCACCCCATCGCCCGCAACAACCGCAACACATGCGGCGGCGTCCCCACCAACTGCGTACGCCCCGCCCGGCACGACACCACCAGCAACCGCGCCCCCTCCACCCCCAGGAAATCCAGCCCGCTCACATCCACCACCAGCGACTCGTCGATCCGCCGCGCCCGGCCCAACGCCTCGGCCAGCGCCACCTGGTTCGTCGCATCCACCTCACCCACCAACCGGATGATCGACGGACCCGGCATCGGGCAGCACGTGATGCGCAACTGGTGATCGACATAGAGCAGCTGGGGGAGGGACACACGCCCGAGGGGGTCCGGGGTATTCACGACAAAGCCGCCATTCCCGGGCTCTCACACGCCCGGTATCGGAAGAGGGGAGTGGACCGTGGACCGTGCGGCCGGTGACACGCGCCGGGACCGCCGACCCCCCTGGACCAAGGCGGCCCCGCCGAGGCCGGAGGGGTTTCACGCCCCCAATTCACACACCCGCACCCCGACAGCATAGAGCAGCCGTCCGACCGCCGTGCGTAATCACGGGGATCTCCAGAGCCGCCCGACAAGGCATTTTGCGGACCAATTACCCAAACCACACAGAATCCACGTTCTGTACGGTATGAGTAGTTTGTCCGGCTAGAGGCGGTTCACGAAGCGGGAGGCGGCACGCTGGCTCATGCCGGTCTCGCCGCGCACCAGGAAGACGGCTTCCTGGATCTGGCCGAGCGCCTTCAGCTCCCGAGCCTGGTCCACCAGGTCGACGCTGGGGTTGGGGCGGTTGCGGGGGCTCTTGGTGAGCCGGACGGCCAAAATGATCAGCCAGATGACGGCGGCGACGATGACGGCCGTGAGTGCGACGAGGCCGGCCGTCGAGGCGGCCAGAGCCGGCGGGGCGGCGAGGAGCTGGCTGGACGTCAGCAGGCTGGGCATGGTGGAAATCTGCCCGGCGGGTGACCGTTCATGCGGGATGTTTTTGCCGTGTCGTGGCGGGTGGCTGGTTGCTCGATAATGAACATTATGTCAAGTAGACCGGATCACGGGACTCCTCCGCGCTCCGGTCGCGGCTGCGTGCGTCGTCGTGGGTGGCCTGACGTGTTCGGCAGTTCGCTTGGGCGCGACCGAGGGCGGGGACCCTGCTGTGCTCCCCGCCGCTGGTCTTTGCGTGGGGGCCGGATGAGCCACCCACTTCTGGCACCTACGTGGTTCGGCTTTCTGGACGCGCTTGTGTCGACGGCAGGCGCCGGCCCTGCTTCTTGGCGGTTACCCAACGATGCGGTACTCCCCCATGCGAGTGGCGGTAAGAGGGGTGCCTAGGGGCGGCACATCATCGAGGTGCCTTGTTCAAGGCGAGGCGGGTCGGGCATCGAGCCGGAGGACGTCCTGCTGTCCGGGAGTCGGTGGCAGCGGGAGTGCCCCGGATCGAGGGGTCGCGTTGCGCGCCGAACGGCTCCTGGAGGCTTGTCGAGGCCCGCTCGTCCCGGGGTACTCCCCTATGGCTGTCCCGTGACGTCGTGGCCTCGGGTGTCGGCGCACTGTGAGGATGGCGTGATGGTCGTACCGATCGGGGGGCGGTGTCGGTGATCGTCTACCCTCTTCGCCATGGGCTTGGTGATCGGGGTGGTCGGCGGATGAGTACGGTGTGGCTGTTCACGGGTGACAGCGTGACTCAGGGGGCGTTGCACACGTTCGGGTGGCGTGACTATACGCAGTTGTTCGCCGAGCGGGTGCGCTTCGAGTTGAACCGGCCGTCCGATGTGGTGATCAACACCGGGGTGAGTGGTCAGAAGGTCTCTCAGCTCGATGTGGAGAACGCGGTGTTGCGTCATCGGCCCGATGTGGTGGTGCTGATGTTCGGGCTCAACGACTGTGTTGCCGGGCCGGCGGGTCTGCCGGCTTTTGGCCGTGACTATGCCGCGGTGGTCTCTCGTGTGCGGGAGGCGGGTGCGAAGGTGGTGCTGCAGACGCCCAATCGGGCGCCGGAGTCCGGTTGGGCGGATCTTTCGGCTTATGCCGAGGTGGTGCGTTCGCTGGATGCGGATGTGTTGGTGGATCATCATGCGGCTTGGGATGGTGGCGAGCATTGGATGGGGTCTGGGTGCCATCCCAATGAGTACGGGCATCGGGCGTTGGCGAGGAATCTGCTGCGGGCGCTCGACCTGTGGGAGCCGGTGGGGGTGAGTGGGGCGTTGTTCATCCCGTGAGGTGTGCCGGGGGTGGGGTTAGTCCGGCGTCTGTTCCTGGTTGATGCGGGTGAGCAGTGGCGGGGTCCAGTGGGTGCCGTAGGCGAGTTGGAGGTGTGGCAGTCGCCAGTCGTCGCCGGTGACGGCGCCGCGGCAGGTGGGTGTGGCGCAGTGGCAGGTCATGGACCAGGTTGCGACGCCGCTGTGGGTGGCGTAGTCGATGGTGAGCTCTTCGCCGGGGGCGATCTGTCTGCGGGCGGCCAGGGTGGTGGCGTCGGTGTGCCAGAGGGTGGGTTCGCAGGAGTGGTTGCCGTAGCGCGCCGGGTGGTCCGGGTCGAGGAGCAGGTGGAGGTCTTCCTCGACGGTGAGGCTGCTGTAGGGCGGGGTGAGGGAGGCCAGGGTGTCGTTGTCGATGAGGTGGCCGCCCAGGCGCATGACGATGTCGTCCTTGCCGATGTGTTGGCGGGCGAACAGGCCGGTGCCGTGGATCGGTGAGCGGGTGGCGCGGGCGTGTGGTGTCAGCCAGGACCGGTGCGGATAGGCCGGGCTGGTCATCGGTGGCCCCCTTTTTCGGGACGCGGGCGTGGGGATGGGACGGGCGGCCGGGGGTTGGGTGGGCGTTGTTCGTGGGGTTGGTGGGAAATTTTTTTCGGGGGTCTGCGCCTTCTTTGTGATCTTGGCGGGTGGATTGGGGATGTGGGGTTGATCTGGGGTTTTGGGGGGTTGGGCGGGGTACGTCGGGGCTTCTCCGGGTGCTGACGGGGGCTTTGACGGCGTGTTGATTCACTGTCTTTGTCATGTTCGGTGGTTTTAGGGTAGAGCTCCTGCTATTCGCTCAGCGAGAGGAGCAGCACGTGGGGAACCAGTCGGTTTTATGTCCGGTGTGTCAGGGGGTTCTGCCTGCTTCCGACAGGGAGGCGTACACCCCGCTGCGGGGCCGGTTGATCCTGACGAACGGGTATTGCGGGGGTGGGCACGCCGAGCGGCGTGCCGAGGTGTCGGAGGTTGAGGAGACGCGGCAGGTGGCGCGTCCGTTGCCGGTCCCTGGGGTGGTGGCGCCGGTGCCGATGGGGCGGCGCTGATTTCTCTGCTTATCGGTGGCCTGGGGTGGTGTGCCAGTAGTCGCGGGTCTGTACGGCCAGGCCGTCGGGGTTGAAGCGGGCGAAGACGCAGCCCGCGAGGGTGATGGGGTGGCCGTTGTCGAGGGCGTGGACCCGGAATTCGATGGCGGCCTGGTCGCCGTCGACGATGGGGGTGGTGAAGGTGACGTGGGGGTCGCTTTCGCCGGTGAAGGATTGCCGGATGTAGTCGGCGATGGCGTCTTTTCCGTGGTGTGGTGGGCGGAAGGGCATGCTGGTGTGGGTGGCGTCGTCGCTGTAGAGGGCGATGATGGCGGTGGTGTCGTGGTGGGTCCAGCCGTGTTGCCAGGTGTCGGCGAAGTGCCGGGCGGCGGCGCGGGTGTCCATGTGATCCATTGTGTGCGGTGGGTTTCGGGTGGGGTTCCTGGTCGGGGTTGAGGTGTCTCCCCCGCCAGGATTTTTTTCGGGCATATTAGGGCAATTTGGCTGCTCAGCTCGGCTGTCTGCGGTGATTTGTCAGCATCGGTGGAAGATTCGTGTCAACATCTAGAGATGCCTGGGCCTTATGGGACTGCCGTTAATGCCGGTACTGGTGGTGTTCGTCCGCTCGCGATCGGTTGACGCCTCTCCCCTGCCCGCTGCCCTTGACGTCTCCGCGAAGGAAGATCCGCGTTGCGCATCCTGCTCCTGTGTTCCTCGTTCAACGGCCTGACCCAGCGTGCCTGGCTGGAGCTGCGGCGGGCCGGCCATGACGTGAGCGTCGAGCTGGCGATCTCCGAGCGGGTCATGGTGGAGGCGGCCGAGCTGGTCAAGCCGGACCTGGTCATCTGCCCGTTCCTGAAGGAGCGGGTGCCGGAGGCGTTGTGGCGCGGGCACCGTACGGTGATCATTCACCCGGGGCCGCCCGGGGACCGGGGGCCTTCCTCGCTGGACTGGGCGATCGCCGATGGCGAGCGCGAGTGGGGGGTCACGGCGCTGCAGGCGGTGGAGGAGATGGACGCCGGCCCCATCTGGGGGTGGCGGACGTTCCCGATGCCGTCGGAGCCGCCGCGCAAGTCGGCGCTGTACAACGGGCCGGTGTCCGACGCGGCGGTGGAGCTGGTGGCGGAGGTCGCGGTCAAGGCGGCCGACCCGTTGTTCGCGCCGGCGCCGCTGGACTACCGCTCCCCCGGCGTGACGGGACGGCTGCGGCGGCCGATGCGGCACGCCGACCGGGAGTTCTCCTGGGAGCAGCCGGCCGAGGAGATCGTTCGGGTGGTGCGGGCGGCCGACGGCGCGCCGGGCGGCCGGGCCCGGTTGTGCGAGTTGCCGGTGCGGGTGTTCGACGTGCACCGGGGCCCCGATCTGGCGGGCGCGCCGGGGGCGGTGGCGGCCCGGCGTGAGGGGGCGGTGCTGGTGCACACCGGTCAGGGGACCGTGTGGGTGGGCCATCTGCGCCTGGAGGCGGCCCCGGAGGCGGGCTCTCAGGCGGGGTCTCCGGTGGGTTCTCCGGTGGGCGGGGTGAAGCTGCCGGCGACGATGGTGCTGGGTGAGCGGCTGGCGGGTGTGGGTGAGCGGGCCGGCTACAGCGAGATCACCTATGAGCGCGGCGACGAGGTCGGGGTGGTGAGCTTCGACTTCTACAACGGCGCGATGTCCACCGACCAGTGCCGGCGGCTGGCGGCGGCGTTGCGGTACGCGGCGGCGCAGGACACGCGGGTGCTGGTGGTGCGGGGTGGCGAGGTGTTCTCCAACGGCATCCACCTGAACGTGATCGAGGCGGCACGTCATCCGGAGCTGGAGGCGTGGATGAACATCAACGCGATCAACGCGGTGTGCCGGGAGATCGTGGAGTGCACGTCGCAGCTGGTGGTGACGTCGATCGCGGGGAACGCGGGGGCGGGCGGGGTGATGATGGGGCTGGGCGCCGACCGGGTGATCGTGCGGGAGCCGGTGGTGCTCAATCCGCATTACCGGACGATGGGGTTGTTCGGCAGCGAGTTCTGGACGTACGTGCTGCCGCGGCGGGTGGGGGCGCAGGCCGCGGCGGAGCTGACCGGGCGGGCGTTGCCGGTGGGGGCCGCCGAGGCGGTGGAGCTGGGGCTGGCCGATCGGGTGGCGGGCGGGTCGCGGCAGGAGTTCGAGCGGCGGGTGGTGGACTTCGCGCACCGGCTGGCCCAGGACTCCTCCTACGACGCGTTGCTGGCGGCGCGGCGGCAGGCGCGTGAGACCGACGACCGGCGCAAGCCGCTGGACGCCTACCGGGCCGAGGAGCTGGCCGAGATGAGCCGGGACATGTTCGACGACCGCAACGGGTTCCGGGCGGCGCGCCGGGCGTTCGTGGGCAAGGCGAGGGCGCAGGCCACTCCCCCGCATCTGGCGGGTCATCGGGAGTTGTCCGGCGCGTCGGGCCCCGCGGTCGTGGCCGCATCTCATATGTGAGATATGGTCCTGTGTTGTGGCAGATGATTATCTTGTGCGGATCGGCCGGCTCATCCGGGATGCGCGTCAGCATCGCGGTTGGACGCAGCTTCAGCTGGCCGATGCGCTGGCGACGAGTCAGAGCGCGGTCAACCGGATCGAGCGCGGCAACCAGAACATCAGTCTTGAGATGATCGCCCGGATCGGGGAGGCGCTCGACAGCGAGATCGTGTCCCTGGGGTATGCCGGCCCGATGCATCTGCGGGTGGTGGGCGGGCGCCGGCTGTCGGGCAGCATCGACGTCAAGACGTCCAAGAACGCGTGTGTGGCGCTGTTGTGCGCGTCGCTGTTGAACAACGGCCGCACGATCCTGCGCAAGGTGGCGCGGATCGAGGAGGTCTACCGGATCCTGGAGGTGCTGGCCTCGATCGGGGTGCGGGCCCGGTGGATCAACGAGGGCAGCGACCTGGAGATCGTGCCGCCGGCCCGGCTGGAGCTGGAGGCGATGGACACCGAGGCGGCCCGCCGGACCCGCAGCGTGATCATGTTCCTGGGGCCGTTGATGCACCGTACCGGGGAGTTCCAGATCCCGTACGCGGGCGGCTGCGACCTGGGCACGCGTACCGTCCAGCCGCACATGTCGGCGCTGAAGCACTTCGGGCTGGACATCACCGCGACGGGCGGTTTCTACCACGCCAAGGTGGACGGCGGCGCCGCCCCGGCGCGGCCGATCGTGCTGACCGAGCGCGGCGACACCGTGACGGAGAACGCGCTGCTGGCCGCGGCCCGCCACCCGGGGGTGACGGTGATCCGCAACGCCTCCTCCAACTACATGGTGCAGGACCTGTGCTTCTTCCTGGAGCAGCTCGGCGTGCGGGTGGAGGGCATCGGCACCACGACGCTGACGGTGCACGGGCTTGCCTCCATCGAGCGGGACGTCGACTACTCCCCCTCCGAGGACCCGGTCGAGGCGATGAGCCTGCTGGCGGCCGCGGTGGTGACCAGTTCGGAGCTGACGATCTGCCGGGTGCCGGTGGAGTTCCTGGAGATCGAGCTGGCGGTCCTGGAGGAGATGGGGCTCGACTGCGACCGCACGGGCGAGTACTGGGCGGCCAACGGGCGTACCCGGCTGGTCGACCTGACGGTGCGGCCCTCCAAGCTGGTCTCCCCCATCGACAAGATCCACCCGATGCCGTTCCCGGGGCTGAACATCGACAATGTGCCGTTCTTCGCCGCGATCGCGGCCGCGGCGCAGGGTTCGACGCTGATCCACGACTGGGTCTACGACAACCGGGCGATCTACCTGACCGAGCTGACCCGGCTGGGCGCCTCGGTCAAGCTGCTGGACCCGCACCGGGTGCTGGTGGAGGGGCCCACGCGGTGGCGCAGCGCCGAGATGATGTGCCCGCCGGCGCTGCGCCCGGCGGTGGTGGTGCTGCTGGCCATGATGGCCGCCGAGGGCACGTCCGTACTGCGCAACGTGTACGTGATCAACCGCGGCTACGAGGACCTGGCCGAGCGGCTGAACGCGCTGGGCGCGCGCATCGAGACCTTCCGCGACATCTGATTTTCGTCGGTGGCGGCCGCTACCGTCTCCTCTGCAAGCAACATCACCCGCAGGCGGCCTGCCGGCGGGTGGGCGCGTTCGGTGCGTCGCCGAGATGTGAGGAGGGGAGCCGGTGCGGCCCGCGGAGCTCGACAGGTTGACGGTGGGACAGGCGGCTGACCGCTACGTGGAGCTGGTGGTGGCCAAGACGTCGACGGGCGCCCTGTCCCCGGCCACGGCCGAGGTCTACGCGCGTGACGTGGCCACGCTGGTGGCGCTGGCCGGCGCCGACGTGGTGCTCGACGACCTGACCGGCGAGGACGTCGACGCGATCTTGCTGGCGTTCGCGCGCAAGCCCGACGCGCGGCAGGCGGGCGGGTCGGGGCCGGGGCAGTCGCCGTCCTCGCAAGCCCGGTTCCGGCGGTCGATCTCGGCGTTGTTCAAGCACGCGACGCTGGCCGGGTGGGTGCAGATCAACCCGATGACGGCGGCGACGGTGACGGCCAAGCAGCGGGGCGGGCTGCGTCCGGAGCGGCGGGCGCTGACGCGGGAGCAGGCCCAAGGGCTGATCGGCGCGGCGCGGCAGTTGCGGGAGGCGCCCGAGCAGGAGGGCAAGCGACGCGACCAGCGCATGCAGTTGCGCGACGCGGTGATCGTGCTGCTGCTGTCGACGGTGGGGCCGCGGGTGTCGGAGCTGGTGCGCGCCAACGTGGAGGACTTCTTCACCAACGACGGGGTGCGCTACTGGCGGATCTTCGGCAAGGGCGGCCGTACGCGTGACGTGCCACTGCCCGACGACGTGGCCGAGGTGTTGCAGGCGTACCTGGCGCGGGGGCGGGGCCAGGTGGCCGGCGCCGACGACGGCAAGGCGCTGCTGCTGTCGTGGCGGGGGCGGCGGCTGGCGCGGGGCGACGTGCAGGCGGTGATCGACCGGGTGCAGCGGCACGTCGATCCCGATCAGCGGCGCTCGGTGACACCGCACGGGTTGCGGCACACCACGGCCACGCATCTGCTGGCCGACGCGGTCGACATGGACGCGGTGCGGCGGGTGCTGGGGCACAGCGACCTGTCGACGCTGGGGCGTTACCGTGACGAGCTGCCCGGGGAGCTGGAGGTGGCGATGCGGTCGCACCCGCTGCTGCGTGACAAGCCGTCCCGATAGACCGGTTGCCCGGCGGTGATCCGGTCGGTGATCGGGGTCGTGATGGCGGCCATCGGAGTCGTGATTGGCCGGGGGCGGGCGGGGGCTGGTTAGCTCGGCGGCGTGAACGGACAGATCACCACCGGATGGGTGGACATCGCGGGCATGGCGGCCTACACGGCCCTGCCCGTGGGGGTGCGGCGGCCTGTGGGCGTGCTGGTCGCCGGTGAGATCTTCGGGGTGAGCGGGTACGCGCGGCGGATGGCCGATCGGCTGGCGGGGCTGGGGCATGCGGTCGTCGTCCCCGACTTCAACCACCGGCACGAGCTGTGGCCCTCCCCTGGGCTTTCGACGGCTCCTTCAGCGGCTCCTCCAGCGGCTCTGACGACTTCAGCGGCTCCGGCGACGGAAGACCCGGCGGCCCCTTCAACGGGGCCATTGGCGGGTTCCTCGGCTAGCCCGTCTGCGGGGCCGTCAGGGGATCCGGCGGCGGGATCTTCGGCGGGCTTTGTGCGGGAGGGGGCTGAGGCGGGGGTGCCGGTTGCCGTGGACCCGGTGACGGGTGGCCCGCTGGGGCGGGTGGTGGAGTTGCCGGCCGATGCGGACGGCCGGGAACGGGGGCTGGAGCTGGCCTGGCTGCTGCGCCGGGAGCAGGTGCTGGCTGACGCGCGCGCCGCGTCGGAGCATCTGCGGAGCGTGGGCGCCTGGCCGGCCGGGGCGGTCGGGTTCAGCCTGGGCGGGCACGTGGTGTGCTCGGTGGCCGGTGAGCTGGGGCTGGCGGCGGCGGTGGCGCTGTATCCGGGCTGGCTGACGGGCACCGAGCTGCCGCTGAGCCGGCCGGAGCCGACGCTGGAGCGGGCCGCGCGGGCGCCGGGTCGGCTGGTGGTGCTGCTCGGCGCCGACGACCCGATCATCGACGGCGATCAGCAGCGGGCGATCGGGGAGCGGATGGAGACGGTGGTGTACCCGGGGGCGAGCCACGGGTTCGCCGCCGACGAGCGTGACAGCTTCCATCCGGCCTCGGCGCGCGACGCCTGGCGGCGGATCGAGGAGGTGCTGGACGAGGTGCGCCGCTCCCGTACGGACTGACCCTGGCCCGGGTGGGTCAGGTGCGGGCGGGGGTGGCGCGGCTCGCCAGGCGTTCGAGGGATATGCCCAGGACGTCGGCCAGTGAGGCGATGGTGAAGAACGCCGGCGTGGCGATGCGCCCCGTCTCGATCTTGCGGAGGGTCTCGGCGGACATGCCGGCCGCGGCGGCGACCTCGACGATGCTGCGCTCGCCTCGGGCCTGGCGCAGCATGTGGCCGAGCTGCTCGCCGCGCAGCCGCTCCTCGGGGGTCAGCGGGGATCGCACCATGCCCCCAGCCTACACCCGCGGGATACTTATACCGGTATTGTTATCGCCCCCGGGGTAGGCCCAGAGCCGACCTCTGGGTCAGGGGATGCGGGACACCTCGGGGAAACGGCTGTCGGGCTCCTGGAACAGGCGGGTGGGCTTGCCCAGCAGGTGCAGGTCGAAGAACGCCCCGATGTAGGCGCGCTGGGCCGCCACCGACCGTTGCGGATCGATCGTGCCGACGAAGTCGGCGACCGGCACCCCGCCCTGCTTCCCGTCCGCCGCCTTGGGCAGCGCCGCGGCGATCTGCGGCAGCAGCGCCTGCAGGTCGGTGAACGAGCCGTGCGCGGCGCCCTTGAACCGCAGCTCCCGCTTCCATCCCGTCGAGGCCCGCCAGAACGACTTCCAGCTCGGCTCGTTCTCCCGCGTGTGCGCCTGGGCCGCCAGCTGCAGGAACGGCCTGGTCACCCCGGTGGCGGCGACCGGGCCGACGTAGCCGCCGTCGAGGTTGACCCCGGCGTCCACCCGCGGGTCGTCGTGGACGAGCTGGGCCGCCACCGACCCGCCCAGGGACTGCCCCAGCGCCCCCACCCGCGACAGGTCGGGCGCGCCGCGCAACCCGTCGGGCAGCCGGCCGCCGCCGATGGCCCGTCCCTGCCCCAGGGCCGTGACCTGGTCCAGCACGAACCGCATGTCGGCCAGCCGCGCCCGCGAGTGCCGCTCCAGCAGCGCCGCTATGACGCGCGGGGTGAGCTTGGCCGGCAGGGGCAGCGCGCGCACGACCCGCCCGCCGGGGAACTCCACCTGGTCGGCCTCATAGGTGTGGTCCACGGTGACGACCAGGTAGCCGCGCGAGGCCAGGTCCTGCACGAGCGTGGTGCCCAGCGTGCGCGGCCCGCCGTCCCCGGAGCCGAACAGCACGACAGGCAGCCGGCCCGCGCCGCGCTCGACCGGCGCGCCGGAACGGGCGGCGGTGCGGGTGGCGGCCCAGTCGACGGCGCCCTTGGCGATGCCCATGGGCGGCGCGGAGCGGCGGTCCCAGTCGGCGGCGGCCAGGGGCGCCATGTGGGGGGCGAGCGGCTGGGTGCCGTCCTTGGCCGGGTACCACAGGCTGACCATCAGCTCCCGGTACGGCTTCGACCGCACCAGGGGGTCACGGCGGGAGCGGTCGACCAGGCGCAAGGCGACGGTTCCCACCGGGTGGGGACCACCGGGCGCGGGCAGGGCGACCGTCACCGCCTGCCGCGCCTGCTGGGCGTGCAGGGGGACGGTGGCGGGCGTGAGGGTAAGGGCGGCGACGGCCAGAGGGGCCGCGTACGTCTTCACGGGCATGCCGATGTTCTCCTCGAACGGGAAGGAAGGCGGGGGTGTGGTCCGAGGCTGGCAGGCCGGCCCGCGGACGGGCCAGCGGCCACGGACTGACCTGCGGGTACGACTTTCGGATGAGGGGCTCCGATGTTCCTCCTTGCGGAGGATGGGGGGCGCCGCGGCGCGGCCCTTAGGGTGGGCGCATGACTCCGGCCGCCCGCCCGACCGCGACGATCGGCTCGACGGTCCGCCCAGCGGTCCGCTCGACGATCGGCTCGGCCGTCCACCCGATGATCGGCTCGACTCTGTGATCGGCTCGACGATTGGTTCGACAGCCCGTTCGATGATGGGCTCGGTGATGGACTCGGTGCCGCCCGTGGCCGCCGACGCGCTGCTGGCCGCGGTGATCTTCGTGGTCACGCTGGGGCCGGGCCGGGTGGCCGAGGGTGGCCCGGCGGTGCTGGCCTTGCAGGTGGCTCTGGTGGTGCCGTTGGTGTGGCGGCGGCGCGCGCCGCTGCTGGCGCTGTGCGCGATCGGCGGGGCTGCCGCCCTGCAGTGGGCCGTGGGGGTGCAGCTTCCGGCCGACGCCGCGCTGCTGGTCGCGTTCTACACGGTGGCGTCCCGCCGCCCGTGGCAAGCGACTCTGGCCGCCGCGTTCGTACTGGAGGCCGGGGTGGTGGCGGCCGCGGCGCGGTGGGCGCCGCCGGGCCGGATGCCGTTGACGGTGGCGGCGCTGAGCGCGATGTCGGCCGCCGCCCTGGCCGCCGGCCTGTGGACGCGTACCCGGCGGGCCTACGTCGCCTCCCTGGAACGCGACCGCGACCAGCGGGCACGTCTGGCGGTGGCCGAGGAACGCGCCCGGATGACGCGCGACATGCATGACATCGTCACCCACAATCTGTCGGTCATGGTGGCGCTGGCCGACAGCGCCGCCTACGTCCACGACCGCGCGCCCGGTCAGGCTGTGGCCGCGATGGCGCAGATCGCCGACACCGGCCGCCAGGCGCTGCGCGACATGCGCCGCTCCCTCAACGCCGACCAATCCGCCGGCCAGAGCGCTGGCCAAGCCCCCGGCCAGAGCGCCGGCCAGGCCGCTGACGAGAGCGTCGAGGAGGGCGTCGAGGAGGGCGTCGGCCAGGAGCAGGCGCCTGGCATCGCCCCGCTGCACCCGGCGCCCGGGATCGCCGATCTCGCCCCGCTGGCCGACCGGATGCGCGCCGCCGGCCTGCCGACCCGGCTGCACGTCGACGGCGACCCGGCCGACGTCCCGGCCGCCGCGCAGCTCACCCTCTACCGGCTGGCCCAGGAGGCGCTGACGAACACGCTGCGGCACGCCCCCGGCGCCCGCGCGCACGTCCAGGTGCGGCTGACCCACAGGCGGGCCGACCTCGAGATCACCGACGACGGCGGCGGCGGCGGCCGCCCGGCGCCCCTGCGGCCCGACGGGCGGGGACTGGCCGGGATGCGCGAACGCGTCGCCGCCTACGACGGCACCCTGCACGCCGGCCCGGCCCCCGGCGGCGGCTGGCGGGTCGCGGCCGTCCTCGACCTGTCGGGCCCCCATCTGTCCGGCCCGGACGTGCCATGACCATCCGGCTGCTGATCGCCGACGACGAGGCGCTGCTGCGCATGGCCTTCCGCATGGTGCTGGACGCCGAACCCGACCTGCACGTCGCCGGCGAGGCCGCCGAAGGGGAACAGGCCGCCCTGCTGGCCCGGCGGCTGCGCCCCGACGTCGTGCTCATGGACGTCCGCATGCCCGGTCTGGACGGCATCGAGGCCACCCGCCGGATCGTCCGTGACTGTCCCGCCTCGCGGGTGCTCATCCTGACCACCTTCGACCTCGACGAGTACGCCTTCGCCGGGCTCAAGGCCGGTGCCGCCGGGTTCCTGCCCAAGAACACCCCGCCCGCCGACCTGCTCAGCGCGATCCGCAGCGTCGCTGCGGGCGAGGCCGTCCTGTCGCCGCGTGTCACCCGCCGCCTGCTGGACAGGTTCGCCCCCCAGCTCACCCCCGCCCCCCGCGAGCAGCACCGGCTGCTGGGCCTGCTGACCGCCCGGGAGCACGACGTGCTCGTCCAGGTGGCGCGTGGCCTGTCCAACGCCGAGGTCGCCGCGGCGCTGCATCTGGCCGAGGCCACCGTCAAGACGCACCTGAGCCGCGTGCTGCTCAAACTGGGGCTGCGTCACCGCGCCCAGGTCGTGGTGTTCGCCTATGAGAGCGGCCTGATCCGCCCCTCCTCGTGACCCGTCCCGGCGGCCTGCCGTTCGGCTCGGTGGACCAGCGCGGCGATCCGGGCGCTCACCTGCCGCCACACCCCCGGCGGGAACCCGTGCCCCATCCCCTCGACCAGCAGGAACTCCGCGCCCGGGATCGCCTGCGCCGTGGCCCGCCCGCCGGCGGGGTCGGCGGCGGCGTCGGCCGCGCCGTGGATCACCAGCGCCGGCACCGCCAGCCCGGCCAGCGCCTCCCGCCGGTCGCCCGACCCGATCACCGAGGCCGCCTGCCGCAACATGCCGGCCAGCGACCAGCCGCGGTCCCACGCCCGCTCGGCCACGGCCCGCACCGCCTGCAGGTCGGCGGGCATGCCGCCGGCGCTCGCACCGGCCACCATGCGCGCCACGTACAGCTCACGGGTGGTCGGCGGCGGCCCCGGGACGCCGCGCGCGGCACCGGGGCGCGGCGGTGGCGGTGTCATGCGGTCGCCGTGCGTGGACATGATCGAGGTGAGCGACCTGACCCGCCCGGGGTGCCCGACGGCGACCGCCTGGGCGATCATGCCGCCCAGCGACGCGCCCACCAGGTGGACGCTGTCCAGGCCCAGGACGTCCAGCAGCCCCACGGTGTCGGCGACCAGATCGGCCAGCGTGTAGGCCAGCGAGGAAAGGTCACCGGCCAGCGCCGCGGCGAAGTCCGGCTCGCCCGCGCCGTCGAACCGGGTGGAGCGCCCGCAGTCACGGCCGTCGAACCGGATCAGCTGCAGGCCGTGCCCGACCAGCTCGGCGCACAACCCGTCAGGCCAGTTGATCAGCTGACCGCCCGCCCCCATGATCAGCAGCACGGGCGGCGCGGCCCGATCGCCCAGCCGCTCGTAGACGATGTCCACCCCGGCCGGCCCGACCCCGGACGCCGTCTCCTCGCCCACTTCCGCCCCCTCCTGGCATCGCCGGAATCTGTCGGCGCCCGCCGCTACCGTGACCGCATGGACGACAGCATCGTCATCACCGGCGCGCGCGTGAACAACCTCAAGAACCTGTCCCTGCGCATCCCCAAGAACCGGCTCGTCGTCTTCACCGGCGTGTCCGGCTCCGGCAAGTCCTCGGTCGTCTTCGACACCGTCGCCGTCGAGTCCCAGCGCCAGCTCAACGAAACCTACTCCTGGTTCATCCGCAACCGGCTGCCCAAACACGAAAAACCCGAAGCCGAGGCCATCGACAACCTCGGCGCCGCCATCGTCGTCGACCAGAAGCCGGTCGGCGGCAGCTCACGCTCCACCGTCGGCACCATGACCGACATCCTGCCCGTCCTGCGCGTGCTGTTCTCCCGCTACGGCACCCCCAGCGCCGGCTACTCCTACGCCTACTCCTTCAACGACCCCCACGGCATGTGCCCCGGCTGCGACGGCCTGGGCCGGGCCGTCCGCCTCGACCTCGACGCGCTGCTGGACACCAGCAGGTCCCTCGACGAGGGCGCCATCCGCTTCCCGCTGTTCGGGGTCGGCACCTGGCAGTGGCAGATCTACGCCCGCTCCGGCACCTTCGACCCCGCCAAGCCCCTCACCGGCTACACCGCCGAAGAGCGCCACCTGCTGCTGCACGGCGGCGGCTTCACCGTCGAGGTCCGCGGCAAGAACGGCACCCTGAACAAGGTCGACTACGAAGGCGTCGCCGACCGCTTCACCCGCCTCTACCTCAAACGTGACCTGTCGGGCCTGAGCGACAAGACCCGCGAGGCCGTGCTGGCCTTCGTCACCGAGGGCACCTGCCCCCAGTGCCAGGGCGCCCGCCTCAACCAGGCCGCGCTGGCCACCACCATCGGCCCCCACACCATCGCCGACCACGCCGCCATGGAGATCAGCGACCTCATCGCCGTCCTGACCGGGCTCGGCAACCCCGTCGCCGACACCGCGGCCGCCGCGCTGCGCCGTATCGACCAGATCGGCCTGGGCTATCTCACCCTCGACCGCGAGACCACCACCCTGTCCGGCGGCGAGAGCCAGCGCCTGAAGACCGTCCGCCACCTCGGCTCCAGCCTCACCGGCATGACCTACGTCTTCGACGAGCCCAGCGCCGGCCTCCACCCCGCCGACGTCGGCCGGCTCAACACGCTGCTCCAGGCCCTGCGCGACAAGGGCAACACCGTCCTGGTGGTCGAGCACGACCCCGACGTCATCGCCGTCGCCGACCACGTCATCGACCTCGGTCCCGGCGCCGGCCTGCACGGCGGCACCGTCGTCTACCAGGGCAGCGTCGAGGGGCTGGCCCGCTCCGGCACCCTCACCGGCCGTCACCTGCGCGCCCGCACCCCGCTCAAGACCGCCGTGCGCCGCCCGACCGGCCATCTCACCATCACCGACGCGGCCCTGCACAACCTCGACCACCTCACCCTCGACGTGCCCACCGGCGTCCTGACCTGCGTCACCGGCGTCGCCGGGTCCGGCAAGTCGACTCTCATCGGCGAGGTGTTCACCGCCCAGCACCCCGGTGCCGTCACCGTCGACCAGGGCGCGGTCGCCGTCTCGGCCCGCTCCAGCCCGGCCTCCTTCATCGGCGTCCTCGACCCCGTCCGCCGCCTGTTCGCCCGCGCCACCGGCACCCAGCCGGGCCTGTTCAGCTACAACTCCACCGGCGCCTGCCCGGCCTGCGAGGGCCGCGGCGTGATCCACACCGACCTGGCCTTCATGGACCCGGTCACCGCCGTGTGCGAGATGTGCGGCGGCACCCGCTACAACCCCGAGGCTCTGCGGCACCGCCTGCGCGGCCACACCATCGTCGACGTCCTGGCCCTGACCGCCGAACAGGCCGCCGCGTTCTTCACCGAACCGGCCATCCGCGACCGCGTCACCACCCTGGTCGACGTCGGCCTGGGCTATCTCACCCTCGGCCAGCCCACCTCCACGCTGTCCGGCGGCGAACGCCAGCGCATGAAACTGGCCGGCGAGCTCACCAAGACCGGCGCCGTCTACGTCCTGGACGAGCCCACCACCGGCCTGCACCTGTCCGACGTCGACACCCTCATCGACCTGCTCGACCGCATCGTCGACGCCGGCAACACGGTCATCGTCGTCGAACACCACACACAGATGGTCAAACGGGCCGACTGGATCATCGATCTGGGGCCGGGCGGCGGCAAACACGGCGGCCGGCTGATGTTCCAGGGCACCCCCGAAGGTCTGCTGACGGCGTCCGGCTCGCTCACCGCCGCGCACCTGGCCGCCGCGCTTGCCTGACCGGCCGCGAACAGGCTGATCGTGCCGCTCCCGGCACGATCAGCCCTGGGTCGGCCCGGTGTCAGCCCTGGGGCTCCTCCGCCGGGCAGGCGATGCCCTTGGCGGGCAGGGCCGCCGAGATCAGGTAGCTGTCCATGGCGGCCGTGGTGCACGCGGTCATGCCGTAGACGCCGTGGCCCCAGCCCTCGTAGGTGAGCAGGGTGGCCTTGGGGCCGAGCTGGCGGGCCACGTTGGCCGACCACTCGTACGGCGTGTCGGGGTCGTGCTTGGAGGTGGCCACCAGCAGCGGCGTGCTGCCCTTGTACCGCAGCGGGTGCTGGGGGTTGTTGACCGGATGGCCCTGGCAGATCGGCATGTCGCCCATCGGCATCGGGTTGTAGCGCATGTCCGGCGCCACCGCGTTGGCGGCACGCATCACCTCGGCGTACTCGCCGTAGCCCCGCAGCGACAGGTTCCAGTCCTGGCACAGGATCGCGGTGGGCAGCTCGGCGTACGTGCCGTTCACCGGCCAGTTGCCGGGAGGGCCGGGCATGTCGTCCGGCACCGGGCCGCCCGCCAGCGCGAGCAGCACCTTGGCCTCCTGCCGCCAGGCGGGCGCCTCGTTGAGCACCACGCCCAGCCACTGCAGGTTGTGCGCGCTCACCGGGCGGCCGTCGCCCGGCCACAACAGCTGACCGCGGCCCGCCTTGGCCAGCAGCCCCTTCCACAACGCCCGGATGTCGCGGCCGCGCAGCACGCAGTCGCTGTCGCGCTCGCACCAGGCGATGAACTCCTCGAAGCTGTCCTGGACGGTGGCCGCCTCGCTCACCTGGAACGCCTTGACGTCCAGGCTGTGGTCCATGTTGCTGTCCAGCACCATGGCGCGGATCCGGCCCGGGAACAGCTCGGCGTACATCTGCTGGGCCAGCGTGCCGTAGGAGACGCCGTAGGAGGTCAGCTTGTCCTCGCCCAGCGCGGCGCGGATGGCGTCCATGTCACGGGCCACGTTGACCGAGTCGAGGTGGTCGTACAGGGGGCCGGTGAGCTTGCGGCAGTCGGCGCGCAGCCTCTTGTCGAAGGCGACCCAGGTCAGGTAGTCGGCCTGGCTGGTCATGACCGGGTAGGGCATCTGGTTGTACACCGAGGCCGAGCAGGTCACCGAGCGGCTGCGGGCGACGCCGCGGGGGTCGTAGCCGACGATGTCGAAGCGCCGCTGGATGTCCTGGCTGAAGCCGGAGGGGCGCAGGATGTCGTTCACGCCGGAGTTGCCGGGCCCGCCGGGGTTGCTCAGCAGGGAGCCGATCCGCGCGGACGGGGCGGTGGCCTTGCGGCGGGCCAGGGCCAGTGCGACGGTCGGCCCGTCGGGCTTGGACCAGTCGACGGGCACGGCCAGCGTGCCGCACTCGACGGTGGGTTCCTCCTCGCACGGCCCCCAGGTGATGCCGCGCTTGCCGACGGCATCCGTGACGTCCTGCCGGGTCACCGCCGCGCCGGCCGTCCCCGCCATCGGGACGGTCAACAGCGTCGCCACCGTCGTGAGGGTGGTGGCGAGCAGGGATGTTCTTCTCAGCACTTTGCTCCCATCGTCGATCGGCACGTCGATCGGCGGGCGGGGCTGCTCGCACGGCGCACGTTCGGGCCCCCTGGCCTGGCCGTGGAGCATCCCTGTCCCTGCCTCAGCGGCCCGTGGCGGGGCCGTTGCCGTGCCTCTCCTTGATCACGACCCGGAATCTAACAGGCGAAGGCCGCACCCGTGGACATTACGTCAGAATCTGGACAAATGCGGGTGCGGGACCGGCAGAGCCCGCCCGGCCGGAACCCCGCCGCAGAGTCAGCAGCTCAGGTCGCGCGCCGGCAGCCGGCCCGTGACGAGGAAGTCGGTGACGGCACGATCACCGCAGGCGTTGCCGTTGGCGAGATACACCCCGTGACCGCTGGAGTCCACGGCGACCATCCGGGCCCGCCGCCCCAACGCCTCGCGCATCTTCAGCGCCCCGCTGTAGGGCGTGGCCGGATCCCGCAGATTTTGGACCAGCAGGACGTTGGCCGGGCCCCGCGAACCGACCCGCGTGGCCCGCTCGGCAGGCCGGAACGGCCAGAACGCACACGGCCCCAGATTCACCGGCATGCCCGCGGTCAACGGGTGGGCGACCCGGCTGCGCCGCACCTGCTGCTCGTGCCGGGCGATCGAGCTCGGCCACACGACGTCGTTGCACATCGTGGCACCGGCGTGCGCGGCGGTGTTCTGCAGAGCGGCCGGCGGCGGCTGGTTCGGCGCGGGCAGCTCGGCGCCGTTCAGCGCGGCCTTCAACAGCCCGGCCAGCATCGGGTAATTGGCCCTGGAGTACAGCGCGTTGAGCAGCGTCTCCCGCAGCAGGTTGCCGCTCAGCCGCTGCTCCGGCCCCGCGCCCGGCCAGGCGAGCGGCTCACGGTCCAGCCGGGCGGCCAGGTCCAGGAACGTCCGGCGCACCGCGGCCACGTCGGCGCCCAGGCCGTACTCGCCGTCGCGGGCAGCCGCCCACGCGCCGAAGTCGGGGAAACCGTCCTCCACACCGACGGCGTAGTTGGCCAGCCACTGGCGCGCCACCCTGCGCGGATCGGGGTCGTCATTGCTGTCCAGGATCACCCGATCGGTGGTGCCGGGGAACATCGTGGCGTGCACGGCGCCGGCGTAGGTGCCGTACGAGACGCCCCAGTAGGAGATCTTGTCCTCGCCGAGCGCCACCCGGATGCGGTCGATGTCCCTGGCGTGGTTGCGGGTGCTGATGTGCCGGATCAGCGGCCCGCCGTTGCGGGCGCAGGCCTCGGCGATCCGGCGCGACCACGCCGCGTTCCCGGCGATGCCGCCGTCGGCGTCGGGGTAGGGCTTCATCCGCGTCAGCGACAGGTCCTCGGGCGCGAGCCCGCAGGAGACCGGCGAGCTCTTCCCCACGCCGCGCGGGTCGAACCCGACGATGTCGAAGCGGTCGAGCACCTCCTTGGGCAGCTTCCTGACCAAGGTGCTGGGCCGGTTCAGACCCGGGCTGCCGGGACCACCCGGGATGATCAGCAACACGCCACGGCGGAGGTCGGGACGAGCCGTCCTGATCCGCGACACCGCCAGCGTGACCGACGGACCGCCAGAGGCGGAGTAGTCCATCGGCACCTCGATCGTCGTGCACTCCTGGCGGGGATCGACACCCTCGCCGGGCAGGCAGGCGTTCCACGGGGTGACGGCGGCGTGCGCCGGGGCCGCCAGCAGGGTGGCCGTCAGGGTGGCCGCGGACAACAGGGCAAGGGATTTCATCAGGGTCCTTTCGGTTCCGGTGGGGACGTCCACGACTCTGCCGGGTCGTTGATCGTCGAACCAGAGACCTCGTCACCGACCGCCCGTGACCTCATCACGAAACCGACAAAACCCCTGAAATCCGGAAACCTGGAACGGGATGGAACGCCCAGCCGACAAAGACCATCCACCAGAAAGAGACCAGCGTGAAACGCCCCCTGCTCGCAGCCGCACTCCTCCTGACCACCGCCCTGCCCACACCCGCCGCCCACGCCGACACCACACCCATCGTCCACGCATGGGGCTACAACTTCTTCGGCCAAGTCGGCAACGGCACCAACGACACCCCCGTCACCCACCCCATCCCCATGGTCTCCACCGGCGGCCACAACGTCACCCAGACCAGCGGCGTCTACCTCGAAAGCTACGCCCTCCACACCGACGGAACCCTCTGGACCTGGGGCAACGGAACCCAGCAAATCCCCCGCCCCGTCCCCGGCCTCCCCCCGATCAAACAGATCAGCAGCGGCACCGGCCACAACCTCGCCGTCGGACGCGACGGCTCACTGTGGGCATGGGGCAGCAACGAGTTCGGCGAACTCGGCGACGGCACCACCACCCGCACCCCCACCCCCAAAAAAGCCCCCATCACCGGCATCGTCCAAGCCGCCGCCGGAACCGGCTTCACCCTCGCCCTCAAATCCAACGGCGAAGCATTCGCCTGGGGACTCAACCGCTTCGGACAACTCGGCGACGGCACCACCACCCAGCGCACCACCCCGGTCCGCGTCAAAGTCCCCTACGGCATCACCCAGATCTCCGCCACCGGCGAATTCGGCATGGCACTGCGCAACGACGGCTCCCTCTGGTCCTGGGGAACCAACTCCTCCGGCGAACTCGGCGACGGCACCACCACCGACCACCCCACCCCCATCCGCGTGGACCGCCACGTCTCCGGCATCACCACCGTCTCCGCAGGCATCGCCCACACCCTCGCACGCGCCGCCGACGGCACCATCTGGACCTGGGGCAGAAACTGGACCGGCCAACTCGGCGACGGCACCACCACCGACCACGCCACCCCCGTCCACCTCCCCCTGACCGGCATCACCCACGTCAGCGCCGGCACAGGAGAAAGCCTGGCCATCGACACCACCGGCACACTGCGCTACTGGGGCGACAACACCTACGGCCAAGCCGGCAACGGCACCGCCGGCCCCGACCACCCCGTCCTCACCCCCACCCCGGTCAACGGCCTGACCGGCGTGGTCACCGCCAGCGCCGGCCTCGTCCCCCTCGCCGTCGCGGCACCCGGACCCGTCGTCGTACCCGACCTGACCGCAACGCTCGGAGTCCTGGCAAACCGGCCACTCCTCGCCGTCGGCCTCCTCCCCGGCACCACGACCACCACCCCCGACAGCCGCCTGTGCAACCACCTCGGCGAGATCGTCAGCCAGAACCCCCAACCCGGCCACACCGCGACCGCAGGCTCCACCGTCGACATCGTCGTCGCCGTCCGGCCCGCCAACGGCTGCCTCTGACGACGACACCCCTCACGAAACCCCGTCCACCACCGGAACCAGCACGTGCGTCACCAACTCCCCGGCCGGCGTACACCCCGGATCCGACACATACACCTCCCGCACCGCACCCCTCACCACCAAACGCCGCTCAGCACACCACGCCAGAACAGCGTGCACCGTCAACGCAATCTGGTCATAAGGCCCCACATGAGTGGCCCGCGCGAACACCCCACCCGGCAACACGCCCACCTCGAAACCCTGACCGACCTCCCTCTCGTCGTCCAGCAACAACGCCACCCGGACGTCCACCACCTCACCCACATCGACCGGGAACAACCCCACCAACCGCACCGGCCCGAACCCCTCCGGCACCCCCGCCACCAACCGCGCCACCGCCGCAGACGTAGCCCGCCCCACATCCTCCGGCCCCGCCGCCCGCTCACCCACGAACGCCGCCCGCCCCCCAGGCTCCCGCACCAACCCCACCTCAGCCGCCGGCAACCCCACAGCCAGCACCCGCTCCAACGACGCCAACGTCCGCCGCCGCCGCGCCAACTCCACCTCCAACGACACCCGAACCGACTCCAGCGCCCCCACCTCGCCCGACAACACCCGCCCCACCACCGCCAACGGCACGTCCAACGACCGCAACAACCCGATCGACAACGCCTCCCGCGCCTGGCCGGCCCGGTAATACCGATAACCCGTCACCGCATCCACATACGCCGGACGCAACAACCCCAACTCGTCGTAATGCCGCAACTGCTTCACACTCAACCGACCAAGCCGCGCAAACTGCCCAATCGGCAGCAACTCCTCATCCACCAACACACCCACCCTCACGTAACGTCAGACCCATGACCCTGTCCATCGGCCAAGTCGCCCAACTCGCCGGAATCACCGTACGAACCCTCCACCACTACGACGAAATCGCCCTCCTCACCCCCAGCCAACGCACCACCGCCGGCTACCGCCGCTACACCGACGACGACCTCCTCCGCCTCCAGCAAATCCTCCTCTACCGCGAACTCGGCTTCCCCCTCGAACAGATCACCGACATCCTCGACCACCGCCACACCGACGACCTCACCCACCTCCACCGCCAACACGAACTCCTCACCCGCAAAGCCCAACGCCTCCACCAGGTCATCACCAACGTCGAACGCGCCATCCAAGCCCACACCCACCGCATCCCCCTCACCCCTCAAGAACGCCTCGACGTCTTCGGCGACTTCACCCCCGAAGACCACCAGGCCGAAGTCCAACGCCGCTGGGGCCACACCGACACCTACGCCGAAAGCCGCCGCCGCGTCGCCTCCTACACCAAGACCGACTGGCTCCAGCTCACCACCGAAGCCACCGCCGTCGACGACGACATGCGCGCCGCCCACACCCGCGGACTCGCCCCCGACGACCCCCAGGTCATGGACATCGCAGAACGCCACCGCGCGCACATCACCCGCTGGTTCTACGACTGCACGCCCGAAATCCACCGCGGCCTCGGCGACCTGTACGCCACCGACCCCCGCTTCACCGCCACCTACGACGACCGCGCCCCCGGCCTGGCCGCGTACTACCGCCAGGCCATCCACGCCAACGCCCGCCGTCTCTGACCTGGATGAGAGGTTTTGTGTTCGAAAAACTGGATCATGTCCAGACCCAGTACCTTTACAATGTAGATTTCTAAGCTGGGAGGTCCAGCGCGGCGGCCGTCAGCGCGCGCGCCCGCCGGGGAGAGGTCACCAGCTCCACCGTGTCCGACAACTGGTCCACGCACCCTGCCACCGGCAGCCCCCTGACCACCGGATCCGTCACCGACGCCAGCAACGCCCGCGCGAACCGCTCCCCGCCGATCACCCGGAACGGCCGGTCGTAGAACCCTCGCACCCCCTCCTCCAGCCGCTCGGTCAGCGCCATCCGGTTCTGCAGCGCCGCCAGCCGTCCGTACGCCGCCGTCAGGCCCTCCTCCCGCTCGCGCCACGACCGCGCCGCCACCGCCACCGCCAGCGCCTCACCCAGCTCGGCCGAGCCCGGCAGCCGGGCCAGCGCGCTGCCCAGCCATTTGGCGTACGGCGGGTAACGGCGCCGCAGCAGCAACGCCAGCCGCATCACCTCCCGCGCCAGCCGCGCCCCCACCACGGCCGACCCCAGCTCGTCCCCCACCTCCCCGCACCGCCCAGGGAACGGCTCCTCCTGGCCGATGCGCTGCCACTGGCAGGCCAGCACGTACCGCCACACGTCCTGCGGATACCAGCGCAACGCCTGCCGGGCCGCCTCCAGCCCCGCACCCGGCAACCCGTCGCAGAAGACCTCACCGCCCGTCACCTCGGCCAGCGCCTGCCACGGCACGGACAACCAGTCCAGCAGGGACACACCCGCACGCGGATCGAACCCGAGCCGCCCGACCAGCCACTCCCCCAGCTCGGCGACCACGACCCCCGGCTGCCGCACCCCGTGGTACTCGAACACCGTGTCAAAACCCCCGAACCGGTCGGGCAGCCCCGCCGTCACCCGCTCCCGTACCGGCTCCACCTGACCGGCGGGCACGAACAACAGGACCCGCGGCCCCCAGTCATGGTCGGCCGAGCGGGCCGTGTCGAACGCGAGCACCTCAGACCCCGGGCCGATCAACGCGGCGCTGTGCCGCACCCCGGGAAGGAGCGGCGCGACGACTTCGCCGTAGAAGGCACGAGAAAGCTCAATACCAGGCACAAAGTTGGACATCACGCCGTCAACTCTGCACGAGCACCGCCCGAACCTCACCCGGTTTTCCCGCCGCCGATGACAGCGTGGTGACCGACCGGACACGCCACGGGGAGGGATCCGTTGAGCAAGGTCGTCGCCGACATCTCCGTATCGCTGGACGGCTACGTCACCGGCCCCGACCCCGGCCTCGAACACGGCCTCGGCACCGGCGGCGAACTGCTGCACGCCTGGGCCCGCCAGCCCACCGACGTCGACGCGCGCGTCCTGGGCGGCGCCGTCCGCGCCACCGGCGCGGTCATCATGGGACGGCGCACCTTCGACGTGGTCGACGGCCCCTACGGCTGGGGCGACCCGCTCGGCTACGGCTCGGCCCGCGACCGCCCGCAGGCGACGCCCGTGTTCGTCGTCACCCACAACCCGCCCTCAGCGGTACGCCGCCCCGAACTGTTCACCTTCGTCACCGACGGCCCGGCCGCGGCCGTCGAGCACGCCCGCACCGTGGCCGGCGACGGCGACGTCGTCATCATGGGCGGCGCCGACCTGATCGGCCAGGCCACCGACGAAGGGCTGCTCGACGAGCTGCGCCTGCACCTGGTGCCGCTGCTGCTCGGCGCGGGCACCCGGCTGTTCGCGCAGGCGCGCCCCCGCCAGTGGGAGCCGGTCGAGACGCACTTCTCCCCCCTGGCCACCCACCTGACCTACCGCGCCATCACCTGACCCACCCCGCCGGATGGGCCGCGCGGGGTTCACTCGGCGACGTGGCAGGCCAGCACCAGGCGCCGGCGGTAGCCGAGCCGCTCGTACACCTTGATCGCCGCGACGTTGACGTCGTCCACCATCAGCGCCGCGCGGCCGTGCGTGGCCACGAGCTGGGACGACATCCAGCCGCACACTCGCTCGGCCAGCCCCCGCCCGCGGAAGCGGGCGGCCGTGGCGACCCCGGCCAGCAACCCCACCGACGGCGCCGACCACGCGTCGGCCGCCACCGCCGCCAGCTCGCGCCCCACCCGCACACCCGCCCAGCGCCGCACCCCGGCCACGCCCGGCACCGCGTACGACGAGGGCGCGTCCCCGGCCAGCAGCGCGGTGATCTCCTGCTCGTCCTCACCCGCCAGCCAGCCGACCATCGAAGGCAGCCCCGCAGCCTGGCCGGGCAGGCCGTCCCGGGCGCGGGGCGGCCCCGGCAGGCTCATCCAGGAGAACGCGCCGCTCTCCCGCACGCCCGCCAGCCTGGCCGCCACCCGCCGCATCAGCTCCCGCTCGCCCAGCGGCCGGTAGGTGGGGCCCAGCTCGGCCAGCGCGTGCCGGACCAGCTCGGCCGCGTCGTCCGGGTCGCCCCACACCGCCAGCCGGTCGTGCCGGGCGATGCGCGGGGCGGCGGCCACCACCGCCTCCCGTAACGCCCAGGCGCGGGCCTGGCCGCGCAGGCCCTGGGCCGTCCACATGACCAGGTCGTCGTCGCCGCACGCGGCGCGCAGCGCGCCCGGGTCGCCGAGCCGGTGGATCACAAGATCTCGCCCGGCCGGTACGCGGCGGCCTCCGGGTGCTCGGCCACGACCTGCCCCACCTGCCGCACCACCTCGGCCACCTGCGCGGCGGCCGCGCCGGTGAAGGAGACCCGGTCGGCCAGCAGCGCCTCCAGCTCGCCGCGGTCCAGCGGGAACCGCTCGTCGCCGCCCAGCAGGTCCAGCAGCTCGTTGGACGCGCCCCGCGACCGCATCGCCAGCGCCGCCGCCACCGCGTGCTCCTTGATCAGCTCGTGGGCCTGCTCGCGGCCCATGCCGGCGCGCACGGCGGCCATCAGCATCTTCGTCGTGCCCAGGAACGGCAGGTAGCGGCCCAGCTCGGCCGAGATCACCGCCGGGAACGCGCCGAACTCCTCCAGCACGGTCAGCATCGTCTCCACCAGCCCGTCGAAGGCGAAGAACGCGTCCGGCAGCGCCACCCTGCGCACCACCGAGCAGGACACGTCGCCCTCGTTCCACTGGTCGCCGGCCAGCTCGCCCACCATGGAGGCGTAGCCGCGCAGCACCACCGTCAGGCCGTTGACGCGTTCGCAGGAGCGGGTGTTCATCTTGTGGGGCATCGCCGAGGAGCCGACCTGCCCCTCCTTGAACCCCTCGGTGACCAGCTCGTGCCCGGCCATCAGCCGGATCGTCTTGGCCAGCGAGGACGGCGCGGCGGCCAGCTGCACCAGCGCCGAGACCACCTCGAAGTCCAGGGACCGCGGGTAGACCTGGCCGACGCTGGTCAGCCGCCGGGAGAACCCCAGGTGGGCGGTGACCTTCTCCTCCAGCTCGGCCAGCCTGTCCTGGCGGCCGCCCAGCAGGTCGAGCATGTCCTGGGAGGTGCCGACCGGGCCCTTGACGCCGCGCAGCGGGTAGCGGCCGATCAGGTCCTCCAGCCGGTGGTAGCCGGCCAGCAGCTCGTCGGCGGCCGAGGCGAACCGCTTGCCCAGCGTCGTCGCCTGCGCCGCCACGTTGTGGGAACGCCCGGCCATGACGGTGGACGTGTGCTCCTCGGCCAGGGAGGCCAGGCGGGCCAGCAGCGCCACGACGCGGTCGCGGACCAGCAGCAGGCTGTCGCGGATCTGCAGCTGCTCGACGTTCTCGGTCAGGTCGCGCGAGGTCATGCCCTTGTGCACCTGCTCGTGCCCGGCCAGCGCGTTGAACTCCTCGATGCGCGCCTTGACGTCGTGGCGGGTGACGCGCTCGCGCGCCGCGATCGACTCCAGGTCGACCTGCTCGACCACCTTCTCGTAGTCGGCGACCGCGCCCTCGGGCACCGCCACCCCGAGCTCGGCCTGCGCCCGCAGCACCGCCAGCCACAACCGCCGCTCAGCGATGATCTTGTACTCGGGAGACCACAGGCGGGCCAGCCCGGGTGAGGCGTAGCGGGCGGCCAGGACGTTCGGGATGCGCGGCTTGGAAGTCACGTTGGACAAGTCTATTCACACCCCGTCACCCGCACCGCATCCAGCCCGCACGGGCTTCCCGGCGGGCCCGTTCGTCCGCCCGGACGGGCGCTGACCAGGGCCGTCACGCGTCCGGCCGGGCGGAGGTCATGTTTCCGCCTGTCCTGGCCGGAAAGTACAGGAAGTCGCGAGGAACCGACCAGAAAGGCATGAACATGAGCACCGACGACAAGATCCGCAACAAGGCCCAGGAGCTCAAGGGACGCGCCAAGGAGAACATCGGCGACGCCACCGACAACGAGAGCCTTCAGGCCGAAGGCCGCGCCGACCAGACCGAAGGCGGCCTGAAGCAGGCGGGCGAGAAGGTCAAGGACGCCGGCAAGAAGGTCAAGGACGCCTTCAAGAAGTGACCGCCGGGCCGTCCGGCGGGGACTGCGAGCTTGGGGGGCGGTGCGGCGGGTCGACTCGACCCCGCACCGCACCGCCTCCCCCGCTTCCCGGTCACCGGCCCCTGCTACCGGACCGGCCGGACCGTCATCGGAAGCGTGTGCCGCACGCCGGCTAGCTGTTGCACTCCCGCGACAGGACCTTGCCGGTCTTGGCGTCCGTGCAGGTCTTGCACGTACGGTCCGGGCTCCCCGTGATCGGTTCCTTGGTGGTCTTGCACTCGCGCTCGGTCGACTGCTCCGGCTGCTTGGTCTTCTGCTCGCAGTACTGCTTCTTGTACCCACTGCCCTTCTTGTCGCGGCAGTAGTAGCACCGCTTGTTGCCTTCCTCCAGATATTTGCACTTGGGCGCGCCACTGGCGGCGCCTCCCGCGGCACAGTCGGCAAGCGCGGCCGACGTGGCGGGCGTAGCGGTGGTGGCGTGGACTTTCTCCCCCAGCGCCTGCGAGGCCATCGAAGGGGCGAGGGCGGCAGCGACAAGGGCGCTGACAGCGCATGCTTCCTTGAGCACGTTTCCTCCCACAGGACATCTTCCTCTGGCCCCTCCATCGTGGCCCGCCATTACCGGGAAACGTCAAGACACCCGCCCTGAATTTATTTTCCGCCGCCGCACGCATTTCTTCGCCCGAAACGTTTTGTCGCGCAGCCATTACTTCTCGAAGCATTACTCGGAGAACACCCTTTGCCTTTTCCGGGCGTTCTTTCCCGGACATGAGGCGGCGGGGTGCCGGTCGTCGTGACGACCGGCACCCCGCCTGGCGCTGCCTGTCGTCAGAGCGGCTTCTTCTTGCCGAGCGTGGAACGCGCCTGGCAGCCGACTCCGTCATAACGCACGCTGTTCCAGTTGACCGGGAACAGGTTTCCGTAGTTCCGGTCGACCTTGCACCACAGATCATGCATGACCGGCGTCGTGGAGTACCGCTGCTCCACCGGGTGCCCCATGCCGTTGTCGGTCGTGTACTTGAAGTCGAAGGAGTACTGCGTGTGCAGGTAGTGCTTGTAGCGCACCACCCAGCAGTCGTCCCCGCTGCCCACGTGGCACTCCGACTCGACCAGAGCCTGCGGAAGGATCACCTTGTGCCGCGAGGTCGCCTCGGGGCTCCCGTGGTAGGCCGAGCACTTCTCGCCGGCGTCGCTGGAGAAGGAGTACCCCCAGCTCGCCCCCACCGTCGCGGGATCCACCGAGGTGCCCACCGAGGTCGAGGTCTTGACGTACTTGCTGACGAAGCAGGCTCCGCCGGTCTGCTTCAGCTTGAAGTTCTTCACCAGCGTCTTGCCGAACAAGGTGCCGTAGCCCCAGAAGCTCCAGGTGGGCTGGAGGATCGAGACGTTCTCGTAGGAGTCCAGCAGCCAGCGCTGGTACCTGCCGGTGTTCCCCTCACCGGTGTCGGCCGGCCAGTGCGACTTGAAGAAGGAGCGGACGATCCACCCCTTCGACCCCAGACGGTCACGGACCTCACAGGCGATGATGCGCTTGTCCACCTGCTTGCCGCACGGAACCACGACCGGCTCGCTGCCCCCGACGCTCCCGCCGCCGCTTCCACTGGGGATGTCGGCGTGATCGCTGGAGTCCTCGTTGACCTCGATGGGGGCGTCGATGATGGTGATGTTGCCGCACCGGTCGAAGACGAAGATCGAGATCGTCGCCTCGCTGGGTTCGACCGTGCCCGCCGGAGCGGTTGAGGCACGTGCCTGTCCGGACGCCGATGCCGTGGTCTCGGTCCACTTGCGGGTGACCTCGACGGTGACGCGGACACTGCCGTCGGGCATGGCCTGCACGACGGGACCGGCCAGCTGGACGGAGGAGCCCGACCGCGTCGTCCCGTTCCCGGTCAGGGTGTCCCGCTCCTGCAACAGGCCCGGGTTCAGCAGCGACAGCTTGGCCGTGCTGGGAGTGCTCGCACTCACGCCGGGGGCATCCCATACGGCGTCGGCACGGCCTTCGAGCACGGCGTCCTGTGCCTGGTAGTAGGCCTTGACGCGGTCGAGGTACTCCTGAGCGCCCGAGTCGGCCGCGGCTGCGCTCCTGACGGAGGGCGGTGTGTCCAGGAAGGGCACACAGGCGGTACCCGGCTGGGGAACCGCCGGCGGCGGCACCGCCTTGGTGGTCGCGGTGGTGCTCTGCCACCCGCTGACGCCGAACGCCGTCCTGGCCCTGACCTTGACGGTGAAGGTCTGACCGTTGGCGAGGCCGCCGACGGCCGCGTACGGCTCACTCACCTGCACGGTCTTGACGGTGTCGCCGCCGTTGTCGGCCACCTCGACGTCATAGCCGTCGAGCATGGCCATGCTGCCGTTGGACGTGGGCAGTCCCCAGCTGGCCAGCACACCGCCGTCGCCGCCGGAGGCCGTGAGGTTGAGCACGTCGCTCGGCGGCCCGGCCGGCAGGTAGCTGACGGCCAGCGAGGGTTGCTCGGCCGCACCCGGCTCGCCGAAGGTGATCACCTCGTCCTTGTCGGAGGTGACCAGGAGCCAGGCGAAGGCGCCGTCGCCGATGTCACCCTGCGGAGCCGACAGCGGCACCGTGACGGGCTTCAGGTCGGGATCGGCGTCCGCCGCCAGCGCGGAACCCTTGGACTCACCGGTGACGGGGCTCTTCAGCGGGGTCACCGTGATCACCGCGCCGCTCGGGCAGGCGCCTGCCGGGCACACGGCCGTGCCGAGCTTGAGCAGCCCTTCCGACACCCCGGCGCCGTCGGGCAGCTCATCGAGCTTGATGCCGATCACGGCGGCGGTCTTGTCGGTGCCGGTGCCGCCGATCCTCATCACCGTGTCATCGGTCACCGTGCACGGCGAACCGTCGCAGGCCGCCGGGTCGGTCTTGGCCGACTTGATGACGAAGTTGTCCTTGCCCAGGGTCAGATGCCGCACGTCCTCCACCGGGGGCGGCGGGGGCGTGCCCGGGGTGGTGAAGGAGACCGGGGCGGTCTTGGAGGTGCAGACCTCCGGGCCGTTGACGACCTCCTGAGCCCCGCTCACCGCCGGCGCGAGCCCCACCTGGGCGGGGGTGGCGTACAGGGCGGCGATCTCGGCGGCGGTCAGCGCCTTCTGGTAGAGGCGGACCTCGTCGATGGTGCCCTTGAGGTAGTTGCTGATCGTCCCGTTGGCCTTGGTGCGGCCGAGCTGGACGTTGCCGGTGGCGTCCCAGCCGCTGGTGAAGGCGGTCTCGGCGTTGAGGACGCCGTCCACGTACAGCCTGATCCTGCCCGCGGCGGCGTCATAGACGCCCACCAGATGGGTCCACTGACCGGCCACGGCGTTGGCGGTCGACAGGGCGCGCAGCGGGGTGGCGCCGCTGGTGTCGGCCTGGTACGTGACCATGCGCCACTTCTTGTCGCCCGGGGAGTAGGCAAGCTTGAAGGCGCTGTTGACGGCGCCGTCCTGACTGACCACCGCGTGGTCGGCGGTGATGTTGTCGATCTTGGCCCAGGCCGAGACCGTGTAGCCGGCGTTGGTGTGGATCGCCGGCCCGCTGACCACGCCGTAACTGGCGGAGGTTCCTCCGAGCTGCAGGCCCAGCTGGTCCTTGCCGGTTCCCCACGTCGTCCCCGTCAGGGTCGCGGGGTGGTTGTTGCCCGAGGAGTCGGCCGCGGTGGTGCCCCTGCCCTCGTCGAAGGACCAGCGCGCCTTCAGGTCGGCGGCCGGGCTCGGCGTCGGCGTGGGCGTCGGGGTCGGGGTCGGCTCGGGGTCGGGCGAGCTGTTCACCTGGCCCACGCAGGCCGCCATCTGCCAGGTGTAGGTGCTTCCCGGCTGCACGGTGTTCGCCGGCAGCTGGAACGAGGCCCGCTCACCGCCGTTCACGCTCCGCGTGCCCAGCGGGGCCGCGCCGACGGGGGCGCCGGCGTTGTCGTACAGGTAGTACTTGGCCGTCACCGCGCCGCCGGACGGGCGGTTGACCATGCCCGACAGGATCGGCCGCGTCGGGTCGGCCATGCCCGTCTCGGTGTCGGACGGCAGCACCGGCGCGTCCGAGGTGAGCCGGTAGGCCGCGCTCTCGTTGCAGGAGGGCGGGGTGACGCCGCTGCGGCACGCCTTGACCACGAACTTCAGGCTCGCCGGGTTGTGCAGCTGGAAGGTCTGCTCGATGACCTGACCGGACGGCTTGGCGTTGTAGCTGGTCGCCGCGACCTCGCCGTACAGGTCCTTGATCTCCTTCACGGTCAACGCGCGCTGGTAGAGACGCATGTCGTCGACCGAGCCCTGCAGGTTGTGGATCGAGGCGGCCGCCTCACGCGTGCCGATGCGGAACCGGCCGCTGGTCACCGTGCCGGTGGGCTGGTAGTCCGTCTCACCCGACAGCACGCCGTCGACGTACAGCCGGATCTTGCCCGCGCTCGCGTCGTACATGGCCACCAGGTGGGACCAGGTGTCGGCCTTGACGAGTTTCTGGGAGTCGACCCAGACGCCGGTGCCGACCGTGCCGCCGGAGCCGGAGACCTGCAGCCGCCACTTCTGCCAACTGCTGCCCAGGTAGTAGATGCTCAGCCCGAACGGGCTGCCGTCCTGGCTGGCCACGTACTGGATGGCCTCGCTGTCGTGCAGCTTGACCCAGGTGCTGATGGAGAAGCTGGAGTTCTGGTTGAGCACCGCCTTGCTGGTGGAGGCGTAGCTGTCGGGCACGCAGCAGCCGTTGCTGCCGGTCATGTCGTTGAGCTGGATGCCCGAGCCGAGCTTGCCGGTGACGGTCTTGCGCCTGCTGCCGGTGTAGGTGGCGGTGTAGCCGTTGCCGCCGGCGTCGGCCGCGCTGGCCGCGCCGTCGGCCTCGTCGAACTTCCAGTGCGCGACGTGACCGGCGGGGAAGGCCGGCGGCGGGGCCATGGTGGAGTCGTTGACGGTGACGGTGTAGTCCAGCTTCGTCGCCTCCGGGACGCTGGACTTGAAGCCGACCTTCACGCTCTGGCTGCGCGCGATGGCGTCGTTGCCGTTCATGACGTCGATCGACTCGGCGGTCACCGTGGGGATCTCCGGCGGCAGCCAGTACGACACCGTCAGCTTCGGCGGCTTGCCCCCACCCGCTCGGCGGAGTGGTAGTAGATCCAGAAGCCGTTGCCCTGGGAGGGCTGGTGGTCGAAGTCGGTGTAGGCCGAGACCTGCACACCCTCGCTCTGCGCCCCGGACGCCCAGGCGTTGGCGATCGCGGTGACGTCCCACGTGATGGTGCGCGGGATCCAGTTGCCGTTGTCATCGATCGACGACGTGCTCGGGCAGATCTGCACGGAGGATCCGAAACTGGTCACCGACGGCCTCGTGCTCCAGCCCACGCCGTCGGCGTTCCACCCGGAGGTGACCCGCTTGACCTCCACCCCACCCGGGCCGTACCAGCGGCAGGCGACATCCTGCTCGGCGTACATCTCCAGCCGGGCGTTGCCCACCGAACGGCCGGTCAGCGCGGAGGTGTCGAACTTCAGCAGCGAGTTGACGTTGGTCAGGTGACCGTCGGTGTAGGTGCGGGCGAGACTCGTCTCCAGCTTCGGGGAGGTCGCCGAGGTGTTGTCGTTGAGGTCGTTGCTGATGACCACGTCGCTGAGCAGCGGCAACGTCGTGGTGGGGTCGACGGTCAGGGGGTAGCGGGTGGCCGGGTCGGCCAGGAACGCCGCATCCGGCCGCAGCACCAGCACCTGGCGGCCCTTCTCGGTCACCACCTCGGTGTCGATCTTCCCCGTACGAGGGGGGACCACCTTCCCGGCCTTGGCCTCAGCCGCGCTGGGACCGGCGTCGACGGCCACGGGCTCGGCGGCCGAGGCCACCTGCCTGCCCTTGGCGTCCGTCAGCGTCAGCCCCTTGCCCTTCTTGCCCTCACCCAGGGTCAGCCCCTCGGTCGTGACCGGGATGCGCAGCTCGACCGGACCGGCGGGACGCTGCCGCAGCACCACGTCGTGCCGGAACCCCGTCGGCAACGCCGTCACCACCAGGTCCGCGCCGGCCCCCGCCGCATCGGCGTAACGGGCGACGTTGCCGCTGACCTCGGGCTTCGGCAGCTCCGTCGGCCAGGACAGCGCGAGCCGCTGCCCCTTCCCGCGCTCCATCGAGGCGAACGGCGTGCCACCGCCCAGCGAGAACGCGATGTCCGCCTTGGACAGCCTGGGTTTGAGCACACCGTTCCGCTCGACCAGGTCGGTGTCGATCCAGGCCCAGGAGCCGTCGGCCTGCTTGAGCTGCGACGGGCCCGCATAGGACTGCAGGGTCAGATGCCCGTCGGGATAGGCCCAGGTACGCGACGTCTCGGTGAAGACCGCCTCCACCGGGACGGGCTTGTTCAGTTGCCTGGCGGTCTCGACGGCGGCTCTGAGCGGAGCGTCCGGATCTTCTGGGCGGGGGAACGCCGTGACCGTGGGAGCAGAGGGGCGGGTGGGCTCCGGCTCGGCCTGGGCCGGCGGGACGGCCCCTGCGACCAGCAGCGATGCCGCCACCGTGAGCGCCGCGGCGACGGCGAGGCGCTGAGACGGTCTCCCGCTCAACCTGGCCCGGCTGACTAACTTGTTCACTGACACCACAATCTGTCGTGAGCTGAAATAGCAAACAAGCTTTACCGGGCGTCAAGATCTTGCGGCAACATGGCAAAGATCACAACGAATAAAAAGCCGATTCCGGTAACACCGAACGCCCTTCGGACGATTAATCTGACCGAACCAAGTGGTAATTGCCATTCTCGCAATGCGCGCGGTGGCGGGCCGGTCACCAGGAGCCGCCACCGCGGAGCCCGTGTCCCCCAAAACCACCACAGCCCGAGCCCGCCGTGGATCCAATGAACACGTTGCCGCCCGCGGACCACAGAAATTACACATGAAGCACCTGGCCTTCGCGCCAGAACACGCAATTCCACGGAACGGTTCGACGAAGGGAACGGCGCATGCCCCATGCCGACGGAACACACCGCGACCGCAGCAATCTCCGCCGGACGGCAGCAGTGCTCGGCGCGCTCCTGATGAGCGCCTCTGTCGTGGCCGGCGCCACGACTCCGGCCCAGGCGGCCGGCGGATGCGCCGACAGGTCGCAGAACGGCTGGACCATCCGGCTCTGCGCCGGCAAGAACGGGCTCGACCTGATCTCCGACATCTACATCGTCGCCAAGGGAGAGACCGGCAACGGCTGCAGAGGCGAAGGCCGCGCCTACTCATCCGACCAGCCCATGGGGTACGCCGACCTCACCGGCTGCGCCAACATCGCCGTCAACGCCCACTACGTCATCGCCTCGCAATGGGCGGTCGGCGGCGCGCAGGTGACCACCCGCGCCGTCATCTTCGAAAGCCTCTACCCCTTCCGGACCCTGTTCGACCAGAGCGCCTCCTTCAACGACGTGTGACGCCCGGGGGGACGCGGAAGATCCCATGATGGAGAGCACCACTGGTTGTCTCCGCCGAGCGCGCCCGCGTCCTGTGGTCGCTCTGCTTCGGCAGCCAGGAACGGCCCCCGGGTTCCGGACAGGGGCAGCATTCCGGGGGCCGTCACCATCCTTGTCTGCGATCTTCCGCAGGCCGCCGTGCCGTCGAAAGTACGAGCGAGACGCGTGACGTCGAGCCGGTTCCAGCACCTGGCCCTCCGCAAAAGCGGTCCAGGCATCCGAAGATCGAGCACCTACGCACTGGGGCAGCAGCCGGCGGCTAGATGACCACCTCGTCACCACGGCGGCCGAGCTTCAGGACGCCCGCACCGGGCGACCATCCGCGCCACTTCTGCGGCCACTATGAGCTCTTGGAGAGGGCGAGCTTGTCGGTTTGCACGGCCAGGCCAGATTCCAGGCAAAAAGCTCCGCCAAACCGCCACCTCAATCCTATACTCGGGGCAGCAACGCTTTCGGGTGACGGAGACAAATAGGTGAGCGACGGTTCTGATAAGCTGAAATTCGCTGCGGTCCTGGGGATCGCGGTGTCCATAATCACCATCTTGGCGTTCTTCGGCATCAAGAGTTTCGATGACCTGTTGAACAACAAGGACTCTGCACGGTCCAAAGCTTGCGCCCTGGCAGTCGCTGCTCGCAATGCCCAGACGATCACTGTGACGCCAGAGGAATGGCAAGTGAATGCCCTGGCATATGCCGATAGGCTGCTCACTGCTGCGGAGGCAACCGATGATCCGAAGCTCCGCGGGAGCTTGCGCGAGTCGGTATACGCCCACCAGGACTGGGCGGCCGCGCTACGAAGAGAGCAGAACAGCCAAGCAGAGCTGGAGAGGCTGCAGGAGGCTGAGCGAAAGTGGGCGGCACTCTGCAAGGTCTCCCCACCGGAGTGAGATTGGGCGTTCACCGCACTCCGGAAGTGGCTCGCCCTGCCCGAGGATGAATCTCTGACGGAGCCAGTGGTTGGGCGCGTCGGGATTCGTCGTGCAGAAGATCATCGAGCCGGGCACGCCACACCGGCGAGGAGCTGGTCCCAGAACGTCTCAGGGGTCAAGGTCGCTTCGTCAACGTAAGCTCCGGCGCAGGTCATTCCCGTGAGTCGTGACTCAGCGCGCCAGTGAATCTGGTGGGCTACGGGTGGTGGAACACCAACATCTTCTTCAACCACGCCACCCTCATCGGCCAAGCCGCGCTTCAGCGCTTGTCATCGATATCAGTGACAATGCCTCGAGGTTCTCGCCAAGCGTAGGAGGACGATCGCTGCGCGCTGGACGCGTATGTCCCTCACGCAAGCGAATGGCACATGAGCGCGCGGACGTGCCACCCCTCGTCGACGCCACGCGGCTCGGGCAGTTCTCCTCGGGCTGGTGGTCGTCGGCCATGACTCCTCGATCGAACGGCGGATGGCGGGTATGTCGTGCTCCTTGGGGTTGCGGTCCGCGCGCGGGATCGCGTGCAGGCGCATGTGCTCGATGCGCTGGCCACGCACATCCGCCACGACAACGGCCCTCCCTCGCAGCGTCCCCAAGACGCGAGACCAATCCCCTCAGCCATTCGGAGGCGTCGGCAGCCGAACCCCCGATTACACCTCCCCGCCCGCTATCCGAACATGGCAGACTGGGCAACACAGCACCACACACCAAGGGCCATCGCCGTCCCTTCCAGAACCTGGAAGGGACGCGCATGCTCTCTGCCGTTCAGGCCACCCGCGAGACCATCGACCAGCTCATGCTGCTCATCATTGCCCTCGGCGGTCTCATCGCACTCACCCTCGTCATCACCCACCTGACGATCGGCACCTACCGCGCCCTCTTCCCCACCGGCCGCACACCCCGATCGCACCGCCGCGCCCGCACCGGACGCTCCACCTGCAACAACCGGTCAGCACGCACCACCCGCCGGCCATCACCCCGCAACATCGTGGTCGGCCCCGCCGCATCCGGCCCAAGCCTTCCTTCCCCCACCCACCGCCGAACCGACCTCACCGACACCCCACACCGGCCCGCAGCCGCAACAAGATCCCCCCACTCACCACCAGCATGAACCAAGAACCCGGACACCAACCGCAGGCGGCCGTCAGGCCGGCTGTCGGCGGGGTGGGGGGCTCGCCGACACGCGAAAAGCCGCGCGGCCTCCGGTTGGCTACAGCTGATCGGCGTAGCGCTTCACACGTTGAACGCTGCGCTGTTGTGTGATCCCCTCGCGGCGAACGGCAAGCCGTACGAGCGCGCCGACGATGAGGGTCAGATCGGACGTCAACGTGCCGTCCTCGCAACAGCGACGTCACGCGCATGCGAACAGGCGCTCGGCGAGGTCGGGCAGTTCTCCCCACAAGGTTCCGCGGTGGTTGGCCTCATGGAGGTGTTTGAGCAGCGAGAGCGCGCCGGGCGTGAACAGATGCCTGACGCGGCTCGGCGCCTGCCGGAGGTCGCAGCCGGACGGCAAGTCCCGAGATGCCAGGAGGGCGACCGCGATGCAGGCGTACGGCTCCCGCTCCTTGAGGGCCGGAAGGCGCCGGTGCGGCGGGGACGCTGCGCAGCGATCAACGCGAGCGCACGGATGAGCGCCCCGTGAGGTTCTTCCCGGGGCGTTGGCGACGCAGTGGCGGGCCGTCAGGCGGTACGGCGTCCGACACGAATGCTTCTCCCTTCGAGGGCGGGGATGAGGGGTGCGGCGGTTGGCGAGGGGGGCGGGATCGGCTGACAGGGGTGCGTGCATGAGCGCGAGGGCGGGCAGGTCGTGCCCGTGTCCTCCATGCGCTCTGCGAGGAAGCGGCATGCGGTCGACCCGGTTCGCGCGGATGGTGATGATGAGGCCCCAGGACGAACCCCGAATAGGTGCCGGTGACCTGCTGGACCGCCTGCTCGGCCGGCCCCTGTCGGGCGGGCGGGCGTAGAGGGCAGGCGCGCCGCCCGGGTCGGGTTGCCGCGTCCGCGCCCGGTACATGCGAGCCCGGAGCTCACTCGCCACGTCTGGGACGATTTGCCCAAATATGCACGCTCGCCCCTATTTGCTGCTACATGATTGCTTTTTATTTGTCTTTTCGATACTCCTTGCCTTCTACAGAAAGACTTGCGCGCTTTATCGCTTCACTGGAGGGGTACCTCAAATTTGCAACCATTTAGGGGCAGCTATTGACCCCGTTCGTACAAACTGGCATCTACAGGGGAAACACGTGGCTCAACACCAGAGCGGGCGCGCTTCGCACCCACTCGGCATCACACGTACGCTGGCGTTTGCTCTAGCCGCTACGGCAACCAGCGCACTCACGGCTCTTTCACTTCCAGCCTCAGCATTTGCCGGCGTCCAGGCGACATCGGTCGTCAGCGCTCACGGCCTCGCGGATGCCAAGGTCGTGAAGGCGAACAATCGCTCCTTCCCCGTCGGGATGGACGACGACAACGCTGTCGCGATCGACTCGGCCTTCCAGGGGGACCCAGAGGACGAGGAGAGGCCGCCGACCAAGTTCGTAGGGGTCATTCGGGAGCACAAGGTATTCATCAGGGACCCGCGGACGACGCCACGATGGCACGACCTGTCCTCGCGACTGCCCAGGAATTTCGGCCACCTGGTCGACATCACTCTGGCTGCGCCCGACGAGGGGACGACAGTGCACGTCACCGTGCTCAACGCACACTCCCGCATAGCGCAGAGCACGTGCACCGTCTTCCCGCCTCCGGGCACCATGGCGACGCGGCCCTGGCCTGCCAACTGCAGCCCCTTCGCCGACATCACGCCGCCCGCCTGAGTCGACCGGGTCTGATCCGCTGACGCCGCTTGCCGTGCCCTGAACCTACGGGGCACGGCATTCGCGTTGATCGCGACCGTTTTCGGCCCCTATCGGGCCATTGGTCAGGGGGCATTGTGCTGTGTCGCCGTCCAGGCAGTGGACTCGTACTCATGGTGGATGCCACGTGAGTGACCGGCATGTTGCCGAGGAGCTCAGGAGAACCAGCGGCCTGACCGTTGACCACCAGGCGTCCCTGGGTTTCCGGCCAGAAACACGCCGCCCTCGGCGGCGCTCGCCGCCGCTGGCCGCACCCTCGCCCAGGCGCGAGCCCGGCGAGGGTGCCTTCTCCCCGAAGTGGCCGCGCGCGCCGCCTTCACGCGAGGCGGACCTTCGATCGAGGAGCTCCCCGCCCTGATTCGCAAGTAGAGAGCCTTGGTCATGGCTGAGGTTTCTGCAGCCTGAAGTGTTGATTCACAACAGCTTCCCGCCCTTTACAAAGTAGATCACGTTAGCGAGCCTCCTGCCGCCTGGGCCTGACCAGCGCTCGCGACTCTCGCCGACCCACGGGTTCGGCAGGCAGCGACCGGCCCTGCCGATCATCACCATGACCACCTCTGGCTGTAGCCCAAGCGGCCACCAAGCCGGTTCTGGTCAGCCTGCTCGTACGCCTCGCGGCGGGCACGCTGCTCGGTGAGCAGTGCGGCATGCTCGGCCATCCGCCGCTGAACCGGTCACGGGGCGACGAGCTGCTCGTCCCGTGCGATCCACACTGACAAGAGGTGCTGCACCCATCGGGGCACCCAGCGCGGGGCACTGGTGTGAATCCATGCGCTGCCGTCCGGCCGGTGGTCGAGCGCGTGCCGGATGTCGCTGACGGTCGCGCCGAGGTCGGACGCGGTCCGCAGCAACGAGCGGAGATGTCGCACTGACAGCTTCCGGAGCGGGGGCAGCTCCTCCCGCAATCGCTCGCACGCGGCGAGTCGGTCCCCCGGGGTGACGGTCGCCGGCCACCCACCGTCCGGCGTCGTGCGTATGGCCGGACGCGCCTCGCGCGCGTGGGGGAGAGTCATCACCTTCAGGAGTGGGTGGGGGTGGGGGTGAACGATCTTTCCACAGGGGTTTGAGGTGCGGGAATGCCGGGCTGGGGGGCGGGTCGGGACCGTCTGGCACGGCCAGGGCACCTCATCCTCTCCGGCCGGGGCCACTGTCGCTGATGCCAAATCGTCGTCGTCCTCGGCCTCCAGGATCGCCTCCGGGATGATTAGCAAGTACTGCGCGGCTTGGTTGCCGCGCCCATCGTCGTCCAGCCCGCATCGGGTGCCCTTGCGGTAGCGGGCGGTCGTGCCGGGCACGGCGCGAGCCAGCAGGCCGGCGTCGATGAACCACGCGTACAGCTTGGCAACGGTCCGCTGCGACAGGCCGAGCTCGGCGGCCAGGTGCCGCCAGGTGGCTCCCTTCTTCGGCGCGGGTCAGCATCGCCCAGGTCGAGCGGCGCATGACCTGCCAGGCGGACCGCAGAGCGTTCCGTGCTCAGTCAGCGCGCCGGTTCGCCTGGCAGGTCATGCCAGAGGGGGTGGGCGGGCGCGACGATGTGCCCGGCGGGGACGAGCGGTGCCACTCCCCCGTCCATCGCGTCGGTGGGGGCTGGTGAGGACGCGGCTGCCTCGCACGCCGCGGATTCGGTTTCCGGGCATGCCGAGATGGCCGCTTGGCGGCGTGCTGTGGTCGGCTCCAAGCGTCACGATTTTGGCGCGCGAAGGCCCCGCAACGGCTCGGGCCGCCGCGTGAGAGCACCGTCAGGCGCGATGTGATGTTCTGGAGGCCGGAACGGCGACTCGGCTGCTCAGCTCGCGTAGGTTGACCGCCTGCAGCTGAGCGATCTGGTCGCGGGTCTCGACCTCGGGAAGGCCGCGCACTGCGCGGCCTTCCTCACTTTCGGACCCGCTCCCCCCACTGGGCCGAGGTCGGTGACGTGGCTGGTGGACAAGCACGCCTGGCACTCGCCCTCGACGGCACACGGTCGTCTCCACCCCAAGAACGACAAGCGTCGGGTGGAGCTAGGCCAATTGCGTACCGCCTCACCTGGGGATACGCAGGCGGCCATCAGGTCAGCGAGGCAGAGGCGATGGACCTGGTGGTCATAGACGCGAACGTCTGACATCGGCCAAAAGCGCGGCCATAGCGAAATTAAGCGCGACTGGCTTCGATAGCTCCAGGTCAGTTTATCTCGATCGATTTCTACTCCGGGAGGAATTCCTCCATGACCAGCGAAGCGAGCGCCCGTGGGCCAGACCTTCGGCGCAAACGGGCCCCGACGGGATGAACTTGCTCTGTCGCATCGGTAGCGCGATCAAGTGTTGTCCAGGCGGTGAATCGGGGTTCCGGACAATCCCGCAGTCGCCCCGGCTGAGAGCCGCCGCCGTGATGCTGCGCGACGTCACGGGCAATTACCACTCGAACGAAGGAGAGATCCGTGCGGAAATCAAAAACACTCCGGCCGAGGAAGGGAAGCATGACTCGGATGCTGGCCAGCGTCCTCGCGGTCGTCGGGCTCACGATCGTCGGGCTGTCGAGCAGCCCCGCCCAAGCCTCCGCCGATCCAATCGTCAGAATCTTCAGCCGGGGAACCGGCGACTGCATAGACGCTGGTACGGGCGACGTCCACACCAGGGCATGCAACAAAGAGGCAGGAAAGCCGGAAGAGGGGTGGCAGCTCTGGAGAATCCACTCCTGGGCTCTCGACGTCTACTCGCTGGAGAGCGTCAGGTTCCCTGGCCGTTGTCTGGCCGGAAGAAGCGAAGCCAGCAACGGGGTGGTGCTCGCCGGGTGCTCAGCGGCCGACTCCTCGCAGCAATGGTTCACGACGGCTTATCGCTTCCCAGAAGTATTCACAAGTATTAAAAACTACTTCCATAAGTGCGACCTCTACGACGAAGCGGGCACGCTCGACCTCCGTATGCACTGTGGGCCGATAGACCCGGTGAAGAACGCACAGTGGACGGTCCGAATCTGGCGCTGACCCATTCGCGCACCGCGCAGAGACGTCAGTCGGCAAGCCGGCCTTTCGCCGCCCTGGGCCGGCCCAGGCAACTAACGAGGAGAACTCATGCTGAGAAGATTCATCCCGGCAGCCGTCGCCGCCATCTCTCTGACAGGGCTGACGTTCGCGTCGCCTGCGAGCGCAGGCAGCCTTTCCTCTTCCACCCAGTACGGCTGCGCGGCTGGAGACTTCTGTGTGTATTCGACAGAGGTCATCTCCCCAGGAACGAAGATCGGTATCGGCCGTGGCGAGAACTGGTCTTCCAGCGTGGCCGCCAGCCCGTACAAGAACGTCCGATCCTTCTTCAACAACGGCAGGCAAGAAACCTATGACCCGTCTGGGTCACCTACATCTATGGGGACGGCACCGGCGCGGCGAGATGCGTTCACCGCGCCGTGGACGGTGACCTCGGGCAGGGACACGAGTACACCGATCTCCGAATCCCCGCGACCGTCGTCCGGATCGAGTGGAGGAAGGAAGACTGCGTGAAGTAGACCGCGTCCGCCGGTGATCCGGCGGTCCGGTGCCGTACGTCCGGGACCGGTCGAGTCGGTCCCGGACGCCTCCAGAATCCACTAGAGCGTGTCCGACAATTCGGCTTGCCGGAGCCAGAGCATGAGTGAGGCGATGGTGACGCCGGCCAGGTAGCGGCTGGCCGGCTTGTCGAAGCGGGTGGCGATGGCGCGCCATTGCTTGAGCTTGCCGATGCAGCGTTCGGCCAGGTTGCGGTGCTTGTAGGTGAGCGCGTCGAAGGCGCGCGGGCGGCCTCCTCGGCTGCCCTTGCGCTTGCGGTTGGCGATCTGGTCACGCCGCCATTTCAGGTTGGCGTCCGGCCGCGCGGGTTCCGGTTCGGCCGTGCACATTCCGGCGGCGGCCTCGATCTCGGGCGCCCACTCCACCAGCAGCCGCAGCAGAGCGTCGTCCACGGCCTTCAACAGCGCGAACCGTGACCCGCACACCACCTCGTCGTGCCGGGCACGGGACCCGCAGATGAAACCCTTCTGGTGGCTGTTCAGGTACATCCCGCCGCCGCAATGCCGGCAGGTGATGAAACCGGTGAACCGGTGCGCGGAAATGCGACGGCCGTGTCACCCTGGCTTCTCGCAGCCGCAGGTACCGCTTCCACAGCTCGTTACTGATGAGAGCATCATGCGCCCCGGGCCGGAACACCCTCCGGTGGCAGCGCGACGCCTTCCCGCACAAGCAGTCCGGGTCATGAAGGTGAACTTGCCGACTGCGGTCTTCCCGTCCACTTCCTCGGTGGCCGAGACCAGTTCGCCGCCCGCTGTTTCCATCCGGGCGAGGTTGAGCTGGTTGCCCATCCGGTTGCGGCCGGAGCGGGAATACTTCCACACGAGGATCGCCTTGGCAGCACCCTTCTCCACTTGGGAGATGGCCGCCATGATCGTCCGCTGGAAGTTCCTCCCGGACACGTCAAGATCTTCGATCCAGCCGCCGTCCGGCCAAGCGCCCGGCGGGATGTAGTAACCCCGCCGGGCGGCTGACGCCTTATGGCATCACGCCGGATTGCCGGCGAGATCTTTTCCTCCAGCATCATCGACACTCTCACGGAGGCGATGGCTGGAATCAGCGTGGCGCGGTCCTCGATCACGCTTCCGAGTCACGGCGACATAGAGGGTGGGCACCAGCACCAGCGTCAGAAGCGTCGAGGTCACCAGGCCTCCGATCACCACGATCGCCAGCGGCTGCGAGATGAACCCGCCCGACCCGGTCACGCCCAGCGCCATCGGCGTCAGCGCGCAGATCGTGGCCACCGCCGTCATCAGGATCGGCCGCAACCTGCGCCGGCCGCCCTCGATCACCGCCTCGACCACGCCCATCCCCTGATCCCGGTACTGGTTGATCAGGTCGATCAGCACGATCGCGTTCGTCACCACGATGCCGATCAGCATCAGCATGCCGATCAGCGCCGGCACGCCCATCGCGGTGTCGGTCGCCACCAGCAGCCCCACCGCGCCGGTCGCCGCGAACGGGATCGACACCAGCAGGATGAGCGGCTGGACGAAGCTCCGGAACGTCGCCACCATGATCATGAACACGATCGCGATCGCCGCCAGCATCGCCATGCCCAGGTCGGAGAACGCGTCCGCCTGGTCGGCCGAGGCGCCGCCGATCTCGTACCGAGCACCGGCGCCCAGTGCCACCGACTCCAGCTTCGTCGTCAGCTCCTGCGTGACAGTGCCCAGATCCGACGCCTCCACCTTGCCCGACACCGTCGCGGAACGCTCACCGTCGATCCTGGTCACCTGCGTCGGAGCGGCCACCTGCTCCACCTTGGCCACCGACGACAACTTCACCAGCCCCGCCGCCGTCGGCAGCTTCAGGTCCTCGATCGCCTTGACGTCTTCGGGCGCCTCGCCCCCGCGCAGCACCAGGTCGCTGCTACGGCCGTCCAGAGTGATCTGGCCCAGCGGCGCGCCGCGGAACGCCTGCGCCACCGCCTGGCCGACCTGCCCCTCCGACAGCCCCTTGGCTGCCGCCTTCTCCCGGTCCACCGCGACCTCGATGCGCGGCGCGCTGGCCTCCAGGTTCGACGACAGGTCACGCAGACCCTTCACCTGGCCCATCGCGCCCTTGACCGCGTCGGTCGCGGTGCGCAGCGACTCGGCGTCGGGCGCCTGCACGATCACGCTCACCGTGTCGGAGGAGAACCCGCCCCCGCCGGAGCCGCCGACGGTGACCTCGCCGACCCCGGACAGGCCCGTGAGCTTCTCGCGGAGCTGCTGCTCCACGGTCGCCGGCTCGGCGCCGTCCTTGACCGTCACCGAGAACGACGCCCGGTCCGCGCCACCGCCCACGCCGCCCTGCATGGCGTTGCCGCCACCCACGTTGACCTGGTACGTCTCCACACCGGCCAGCCCCGACAGCACGCCCTCGACCTTCTTGGCGGCCTTGTCCGTCGTGGCCAGATCGGTGCCGACCGGCATCTTCTGCGTCAGCGAGATCGTGTTCTGCCCGGAGGAGTCCAGGAAGTTCGTCCGCAGACCGCCCGCCAGGCCCATCGTCCCGACGAACACCGCCACCCCGATCAGCACCGTCACCAGCTTGTACCGCGTGGCGAACCGCAACACCGGCAGGTACGCCCGCTGCAACGGGCTGCGCAGTTCCTTGGCCTCGGCCTCCTCACGCTGGGCCCGCGCCTGCTCCGGCGACAACGCCGGCGCCTTGAGGAACCAGTACGCCAGCACCGGCACCACCGTCAGCGACACCACCAGCGAGGCCAGCAACGCCACCGCCACCGTCACCGCGAACGGCCGGAACAGCTCGCCGACCATGCCGCCCACGATCGCGATCGGCGCGAACACCGCCACCGTCGTCAGCGTCGAGGCCGTCACCGCCCCCGACACCTCCCGCACCGCGGTCAGGATCGCCTGCAGCTTGGCCTCGCCGTAACCCAGATGGCGCTTGATGTTCTCCAGCACCACGATCGAGTCGTCGACCACCCGGCCCACCGCGATCGTCAGCGCGCCCAGCGTCAGCATGTTGAGCGAGTAGTCACCCGCCCACAGCGCCAGCAGCGCGATCACCACCGACAGCGGGATCGACACCGCCGTGACCAGCGTCGAACGCACCGACAGCAGGAACACCAGGATGACCAGCACCGCGAACGCCAGCCCCAGCAGGCCCTCGGTGGTCAGGTTCTCGATCGACTCCTCCACGTACGGCGCCTGGTCGAACACCACCGACACCTGCGTGTCGGAGGAGTCGCCCAGCGACCGCGTCAGCTCCGGCAGCTTCTCGCGGATCTCGTGGGAGATCGTCACCGCGTTGCCGTCGGGCGTCATCGTCACCGACACGCCGAGGCTGGTCTTGCCGTCGGTACGGGTGATCGTCGAGGCGTCGGCCAGGCCGCGCTTGATCTCGGCCACGTCACCGAGCTTGACCGGCTTGAGCGGCTTGGGCCGCGCCACCTGCTGCGGCACGGCCGCCCGGCCCGTCTGGGCCGGCTGACCGGCCTGCGGGCGGCCCTGTGCCTGCCCCGGAGTCTGGGCCGGGGTCTGGGCCTGCTGCTGGGCGGGCTGCGCGGGGGTCAGGTAGAGGTTCTTCAGCTTCTCCAGCGAGTCGACCCGCGCCCCCACCTGCACGGTCAGCGACCTGCCGTCGGAGGTCAGCGACCCGGCCGGGATCGGCGTGCCGTTCGCCTTGAGCACCTCGGGGATCTGCGCCGCCGACACCCCGGCCAGAGCCATCTTCTTGACGTCCGGCTCGATCGTGACGACCTCGTCACGGGTGCCGGTGACCGCGGCCTCGCGCACCCCCTCGACGCTCTGCAGCTCCGGCACCATGATGCGGCGCAGCTTGTCGGCCATCGCCCGCTCGTCGCCGCCGTCGCCCACCGCCAGCACCAGCACCGGGATGTCGTCGGTGTTGCCCGCCACCACCTGCGGATCGACGCCCTGCGGGAGCGTGATCCTGGCGACGGCCTGCTGCATCTTGTTCAGTGAGGCCTCGACGTCGGTGCCGTACTCGAAGGCCACCTGGATCTGGGCCATGCCCTCCTTCGACGTGGAGGTCATCTGCTCCATGCCGGGGATCCCCTGGAAGGAGTCCTCGATCGGCTTCGTCACCTGGTCTTCGACGATCTCCGGCGAGGCGCCCGGGAAGGGCGCGATGACGAACACGCCCGGGAACGCCAACGACGGCAGGAGCTGCTGCTTCAACTGCGGAATCGTGAACGCGCCGAACGCGGTGATCACGACCGCTACCAAGATGACAAGACTGCGGTTGAGCAGACTCAACCGGGCGAAAGCGGTCATAGGCTCCCCTCCAAAGTTCGCCCCAGACTAACACTTTGCCTAATACGAATATTTAGCCTGATGCAGCTTTCCTGATAACCTTCTCAGGAAGCGAGAGGTGAGCGTGAGCGACGACCGCGAAGACCTGATCCGCCGGATCACCGAGACACAGCGCGACCTGGGAAGACTGTTCACCCGGCAACAGTCCCCCCTGTTCAGCTCCAATCTCACCATCCGGCAGCTCCGCGTCGTCATGCAGCTGTCGACGCAGGGCTCCGCCTCGGGTCAGGACCTCGCCCACACCCTCGGCGTCAGCCTGGCCACCGTCACCGGCATCGTTGACCGCCTGGTCGCCCAGGGCCTGGTCAGCCGGCACGAAGACCCCAACGACCGCCGGGTGCGCCGGGTCGAGCTCACCCCCGCCGGCGCCACCCTGATCGCCGAGATCAACGACGCGGGCCTCAGACACTACAAGCGCATCATGTCCCACCTGGACACCGAGACCCTGCGCGCCCTCGACCACGCCATCCGCCGCATCCACGAAGTCGCGGACAAGCTCTACAACGAGTGACCCGTCCGGCGCGCTCCCGATCGTGGCCGCTTTTTCGGTGAATTCCGGATGAATGTCACCAACCCGGCGGCTTTACATTGTAGATTTCAGGCGGGACAACATCGCCGGCAGCTCGCCCTCGTGGGCCACCGTCAGCCGCCGCGTCGCCCGCGTCACCGCCACGTACAGGTCGTGGCCGCCCATCGGCGACTGCTCCAGGATCCCCGCCGGGTCGACCACCACCACCCCGTCGAACTCCAGGCCCTTGGCCTGCGTCACCGTCAGCACCGCCACCGGCGCGTCCAGGTCGTCCGCCCCCGGGAACAGGGCCGCCACCCGCGCGTGCAGCCCGTCGGACGTGATGATCCCCAACCGGCCGCCCTCGCCCCGCGCGCCCAGCTCGGCCAGCTCCGCCGCCACCAGCGCCGGCAGCTCCTCCACCGCCGCCCGCACCGCGCGCGGCTCGTCGCCGCCGTCCCGCACCGACTCCGGCGGCTCCTGCCACGGCGCCACCGCCGCCAGCACGTCGGCCGCCACCCGCATGATCTCCACCGGCGTGCGGTAGTTGACCAGCAGCCGCTCCTCCCGCCAGCGCCCCTCCAGGTACGGGTCGAGCACCTGCGCCCACGAGCGCGCCCCCGCCGCCGACCCCGTCTGGGCCAGGTCGCCCACCACGGTCAGCGACCGCGCCGGGACCCGCCGCACCACCGTCCGCCAGGCCATCGGCGACAGCTCCTGCGCCTCGTCCACGATCACGTGCCCGTACGCCCACGTGCGGTCGGCCGCCGCCCGCTCGGCCGTCGTCAGCCCCGCGCCGTCGTCGGCCTGCCGCTCGGCCAGCACGTCGGCCCGGTCGAAGACGCCCTCCTCCAGCAGGCCGGTGGTCTCCAGCACCTCGCGCGCGTACAGCTCCTGCTCGGCCCACTCCTCCCCCGCGCGCCGCGCCGCCGTCCGGTCGGCCGAGTCGTCGTGGCCCAGCAGCTCGGCCGCCTCGTCCAGCAGCGGCACGTCGCCGACCGTCCACGGCGACTCGCGGGGCCGTACCAGCGGAGTCCAGTCCAGGCCCGGCGGGCACACCGACCACAACGTGTCCGGCGCGGACAGCAGATCGGCGACCAGCTCCTGCGGCGTCAGCTCCGGCCACAGCTCGGCCACCGCGCGCCGCACCGGCTCCTCCCCCACAGCCGCTCGGCCGCCAGCGCGATGTCCGTCTCGTCCAGGTCGCCCTCCAGGTCCAGCGGCTCGGCCAGCTCCGGGTCGTCGACCGCCAGCTCCTCCAGGTGCAGCGACTCCTCCAGCGCCCGCGCCTCCGCCCTGGCCAGCTCCTTCAGCAGCTCGGTGACGTACAGCTTGCGAGCCATGTTGTGCGGCAGGCGCACCGCCCGCGCCCGTTCGCGCAGCCGCACGCACACCGCGTGCGGCACGCGCAGCCGCAGACCGTCGAGCTCCACCTGCAGATCCCCCGCCGGCACCCGCTGCCGGTCGGCCACCGCCGCGGCCACCACCTCGGCCATCCGCAGGTCGCCCTTGACCACCGCGGCCGCCGGCGGATCGGCGGCCACCGCCCGCACCCCGGGGAACAGCTCGCCCACCGTGGCCATCACCACCTGCGTCTCCCCCAGCGCCGGCAGCACCTGCCCGATGTAGCGCAGGAACATCGGGTTGGGCCCCACCACCAGCACCCCGCGCCGCTCCAGCGTGTCGCGGTGGGTGTAGAGCAGGTAGGCGGCCCGGTGCAGGGCCGCGACGGTCTTGCCGGTGCCCGGCCCGCCCTGCACCACCAGTGCCCCCTGCAGGCCCGCCCTGATCACCCGGTCCTGCTCGATCTGGATCGTGGCCACCACGTCGCCCATCCGGCCGGTACGGCCGCGCCGCAGCGCCGCCAGCAGCGCCGCCTCCCCCACCAGCGTGCGCCGGTCGCCGTCGGACATGCCGTCCAGGTCGAAGACCTCGTCGTCGATGCCGACCACCGTGCGGTCCTTCAGATGCAGATGCCTGCGCCGCACCAGGCCGCCCGGGTCGGTGGCGGTGGCCACGTAGAACGGGCGCGCGGCCGGGGCCCGCCAGTCGATCAGCACCGACTCGTGGTCCTCGTCGCGCAGCCCGATCCGGCCGACGTACGTGCTGACGCCGCCGGAGTCGTCGATCCGGCCGAAGCACAGGCCGCGCTCGACCGCGTTGAGCTGGGCCAGCCGCCGCGCCTGCTCGGAGGCGGTCACCTCGCGCTCGACCCGCGCCTGCCGGCTGCCCAGCGCGCCACCGCCGGCGTACACCTGGCGCAGCGTCGCCTGCGCCCGCTCCCTGGCCGCGTCGAGCCGGGCGTACAGCCACCGGACCGTACGCTGCTCGTTGTCAAGAGCTTCCGCGAGACCATCTTGACGATTAGCCATTCCCTGCTATACTCCTTTACGGGAGCTCTGTGGAGCCGCTTATCGTATTGCCGAGCTCACGAGCTTAGCCCTCCTTCGCCTTCCCGGCAACCGACGCCGCCCGTCCGCCTTGCCGTGGCTGGTGCTAACTTGAGCGGTCGTGTCGGACTATCTGCGTGACCTGTTCTCCCTGCACGGCCGCCGCGCGCTCGTCACCGGCGGCAGCTCCGGCATCGGCCTGGCCATGGCCGAGGCGATCGGCCGGGCCGGAGCCGAGGTCGTTCTCGCCGCCCGCAGGCCCGCCGAGCTCGACCGGGCCGCCGAACGGCTGCGCGCCCACGGCGTCACCACCTCCGCCGTCAGCGCCGACCTGCACGACCGGGACGACCTCGCCCGCCTGTGCGCCGCCGCCGGAGAGATCGACATCCTGGTCAACGCCGCCGGCAACAACATCCGCAAGCCCATGGCCGAGCTCACCCCCGGCGACTACGAGCAGACCATCGCCGTGCACCTGACCGCCCCCTACCTGCTCGGCCAGCACTTCGGCCCGCGCATGGCCGCCCGCGGCCGGGGCCGCATCATCAACATCGGCTCCCAGCAGTCCATCAGCGCCTTCGGCCACAGCGGCGTCTACGGCGCGGCCAAGGCCGCCGTCACCGGCCTCACCCGCTCGCAGGCCGAGGCGTGGTCGGCCCACGGCGTCTGCGTCAACACGATCATCCCCGGATTCGTGCTCACCCCGCTCACCGAGCCCGCCCAGGCCGTCCCCGGGCGCGTCGAGGAGCTGGCCGCCCGGCACATGACCGGCCGCAACGGCCTGCCCGGCGACTTCGCGGGCGCGGCGGTGTTCCTGGCGGGGGACGCCTCGGCGTTCGTCACCGGCCAGCTGCTCTTCGTCGACGGCGGTTTCTCCGTGCACTGACGGTGGCGGCCGTTCCGGCCCGACGCCTTTACATTGTAGATCACATCAGGCGCGGCGGCGGGCGCGGTAGGCGCTGGCCTTGGCGCGGTTCTGGCACGACAGGCCGCAGAACCGGCGCGAGGCGTTGCGGGTGGCGTCGAAGAAGACCAGCTCGCAGGCCGCCGCCTCGCACGTGCGCAGCCGTACCCCCTGGCCGACGCCGATCACCATGGCCAGGGCGGTGGCCGTGTCGGCCGCCCACGCGTCCACCAGGCCGGCGGCGGGGCCGTGGAAGGCCAGGACGGGCGGGTCGCCGTGCAGGTTGGGCACGGCGCCGTGCCGCAGCAGGGCCCGGTTCAGCGCGGCCGGCGCGGCGGGGCCGGCGGTGAAGGCGGGCCACAGCTCGTCGGCCACTCCGGCCAGCCGGTCGGCGTCGGCGCTGGTCAGCGCCCGGCTGGGCGTCCATCCGTACCGGACGAAGGCGGCGTCGAGTGCGGCGCGCCGGTCGGCGGGCGGCTCGGCGGGACGGCCGCGCGCCTGGGTGACGGCCAGTTCGTTGACCAGCAGGACGGCCAGATCCACCCATCTTCCGACATAACTGTCTATTTGGGATTGGCCGGTGATGCGCCACGCGTCTGTCGTCACCGGCGGAGCTTACCCAGACAGCGAGCCCGGCCGGGTCAGGGTCACTCGAAGCCGGGGGCGGGCTGCCACAGGCTGATCTCGGTCCCCTGGTCGTCGGTGCAGGAGCAGCCGCGGCCGGACTTGCTCTCGTAGACCTCGCCGGTCGTGCCGCCGAGCTCGCGCACCCGCTCGACGGCGGCGTCGATGTCCTCGACGTGGTAGTAGAGGTTGGGCTGCGCGGACGGGCCGGCGGCGTGCAGGCCCATCGGCACGTCGGTGTTGGTGACGTGCAGGTAGCGCTCGTGCTCGCGCCTGAACTCCCAGCCGAACAGCGGCCCGTAGAAGGCCGCCGCCCGCTCCAGGTCCTCGACCGACAGGGTGTAGTAACCCAGCTGGACACTCATGCACGTCTCCCCGCAACAATTGCCGTTATCGTTAAGCACCAACACCATAACGGAAGCAGGCAAAGATTAACAGCGACGTTAACGATCTGGACGCCACGCTGGCCGCCCTCGCCGACCCCACCCGGCGCAAGGTGATCGACCTGCTGCGCGAGGGCCCGCGCCCGGCCGGCGAGCTGGCCCAGGCGGTGCGGATGAGCGCCCCCGCGCTCAGCAGGCACCTGCGCGTGTTGCGGGCCGGCGGCCTGGTGCGGGCGGAGGCGGACGGCGACGACGCCCGGCTGCGGCTCTACACCCTGCGCCAGGAGCCGTTCGCGGCGCTGCAGGCGTGGCTGGACCAGGTGCAGGCGTTCTGGGCCGAGCAGCTCGGCTCGTTCAAGGACCACGTGGAGCGCGGGCGGTGAACGCGGTGCGGGCGGAGGTCGTCGTGCCGGTCGATCCGGCGACCGCGTTCCGGATGTTCACCGACGAGATCGACCAGTGGTACGTGCGCGGCCGCCACAGCTCGGTCGACCCCGCCCGCGCGGTGGCCATCCGCTTCCAGGACGGCTACCTGCGCGAGCTGTGGGACGACGGCGGCCACGCCGACATGGGCCGGATCGTGCGCTGGGAGCCGCCCCGCCGCCTGGTCTGGGCCGACCTGCTCAACCCGGGCGGCCGGATGGAGATCGAGGTGGCCTTCACCCCGGTCGAGGACGGCACGCAGGTGCTGCTCGAACACCGCGGCCTGGACACCCTGCCCCCGGACGTGGCCGGGCGCATCCGCCGCGGCTACTCCTGGAACATCGTCCTGGGCTGGTTCGCCGCCCGATGGACGCGAGCGTGATCAGCGGCGGCCGTACTTCTTGTGCACGGCCTGCTTGCTGACGCCGATCGCGTCGGCGATCTGCGCCCAGGGCAGGCCCGCCACCCTGGCCCGGCGCACCTGGACGGCCTCCAGGCGCTCGATCTCGCGCCGCAGCGCGGTGGTGGCGTGCAGGGCCAGCAGCGGATCGTCGTCCTGCGCCTGCCTCATCAGGGACGCCAGGTCGTTGGTCATGTCCTAAAGGTAGTCCACGATCTCCCGCCGGCTCAGCGGGTCATCGCGCGTCCAGGACCAGACGGACGCCGAGGCCGATGAGCACGACGCCGGAGATCTGCTCCAGGCGGCGCCTGACGGCCGGGCGGCCGAGGAAGTCCCTGGCCTTGGCGACGGTCCAGATGAGCAGGCCGTACCAGACGGTGTCCACCAGCACCCACACGACGGCGAGGGTGACCAGCGTCAGCGGCACGTTCTGCCCGGCCGGCACGAACGGCGGCAGGAACGACATCGCGAACACCGCGGCCTTGGGGTTGGCCAGGCAGGTGCCGAGCCCCGACAGGTAGGACCTGCGCAGCCCGGCCACCGCCTCGCCCTCCACCGGCGGGGTCCCCCTGCGTGAGTTCCACAGCGCCTGCGCGCCCATCACCACCAGCACGACCGCGCCCGTGACGCGCATGACGTCGTAGGCGACCTGCGAGGCCACCAGCAGCGCCGAGAGCCCGAACGCGGCGGCCAGCCCCCACAGCAGGATGCCGGTCTCGTTGCCCAGCGTGGCCGCCAGGCCGGAGCCGCGACCGGAGCGGAGCGTCTGACGCAGGATGATGGCGGTGCTCACGCCGGGGACCATGGCCACCAGGAAGCATGCGCCCACGAAAGCCAGAAGGTACATGCTGGGCATGCTGACAGAGAAAGCGGCCTTTTTTCTCGCGATTTATCCGGACAGGTTGATCTAGAGGTACAGCTTGCCGAGGCCGGCCACCGCCTCGGCCATCAGCGCCCGCAACTCGGCCGGCTCCAGCACCTCGACGTCGGCGCCCATGCGCAGCAGCAGCCAGCGGGCGTGGGTGAGCGACTCGACCGGCACGGTGATCGTGCGCCAGCCCTCGGGGTCGGGCTCGCCCGCCGCCCCCAGCGCCGCGGCGACCACGTCGGACCCCATCGTGTACGCCAGCAGGTCCTCCCGGCCGGGCGCCAGCCTGATGACGGCCTCGGCGGTGTACATGCGCTCGCGGAACTCCTTGGCGTACTCCCGCCAGAACGCCGCCAGCTCGAACCCCTCCGGCCTGCGGAAACGGCCGGGAAGCTGCTCGACGGTGAGGATGCGCGAGACCCGGTAGGTGCGCGGTGTGCCCTCGGGCGGGGCGGCGACCAGATACCAGGAGCCGCCCTTGAGCACCAGCCCGTACGGGTGGATCACCCGGTCGACCTCCCGCCGGCCCCACCGGCGGTAGGTCATGTGCAGCGGCCGCTGCTCCCACACCGCTTCGGCCACGTCGCTCAGGTGCGGCACGTCGTCGGCCGAGCGGTACCAGCCGGGCACGTCCAGCAGGAAGCGTTCGCGCATGCGCGAGGCGTGCGAGCGCGGCTCGGGCGGCAGCGCGGCCAGCAGCTTCAGCTCCGCGGTCGCCGCGACCTCGGCCAGCCCGAGCTCGGCGGCCGGTCCCGGCAGCCCGGCCAGGAACAGCGAGGACGCCTCCTCGGCCGTCAGCCCGGTCAGGCGGGTGCGGTAGCCGTCCAGGAGCTGGTAGCCGCCCGCCGGTCCGCGGTCGGCGTAGACCGGGACGCCGGCCGCCGACAGGGCCTCGACGTCCCGGTAGACCGTGCGGATCGACACCTCCAGCTCGGCGGCCAGCTCGGGCGCGGTCATGCGGCCTCGCGTCTGCAGGAGCAGGAGGAGGGAGAGCAGACGACTGGCACGCATATTCGTCATTGTATTGCGCACATTTTCGATGTTTGTATGAACAGATGGAACGTTTGACCGCCATCATGAACGCCCTTCGCGCCCAGGACAGCGTCTCGGTGACCGAGCTCGCCGAGCGGCACGGCGTGTCGGAGATGACGATCCGGCGCGACCTGGACGACCTGGCCCAGCAGGGCGTGGTCCGCCGGGTCAGGGGCGGGGCGCTGTCCCTGCTGCTGCGCGGCGAGGAGCCGCCGTTCGGGGTGCGCGAGCGGGAGGCGGTGGAAACCAAGAGGCGCATCGGTGTCCAGGTCGCGGCGCTGATCGCCGACGGGGAGGCGGTCGTGCTGGACGGCGGCACCACTGTGCTGGAGGTGGCCCGTGCCCTGGCCGGACGGCGGCTGACCGTGCTGCCGCTGGCGTTGCAGGCCGTCTCGGTGCTGGCCGCCGCGCCGCGGGTGCGCCTGGTGCTGCCCGGCGGCGAGGTCCGCAAGGGCGAGCTGAACGTCACCGGTCCGCTCGCCGAGAGCTCGATCGCGGCGCTGCGCTTCGACACCGCGGTGATCGGTTGTTGCGGCCTGTCGGCCGAGCACGGCCTGACCGCGCACGACCTGCCCGAGGTCGCGGTCAAACGGGCGGCCATCGCCGCCGCCCGGCGGGTGGTCGTGGCCTGCGACTCGGGCAAGTTCTCCCGTACGGCCTTCGGCGCGGTCTGCCCGATCTCCCGCCTGGACGTCGTGGTGACCGACGAGGGCGTGCCGCCCGAGCAGCGTGACGCGCTCGTCGCGGCCGGGGTGGACGTCAAGGAGGCCGGGTGAGACGCGAACGGACGGCCGTCTACCTGCTGTTCTTCCTGGCCGGCCTGGCCATCGGCACGTGGACGGCCCGTATCCCCGCCATCAAGGAGGGCCTCGGGCTCGACGCGGGACGGCTCAGCCTGGCGCTGCTGGCCATCGCCGCGGGCGCCGTCGCGGGCATGACGACCGTCGGCCGCCTGGTGGACCGCTACGGCAGCAGCCGCGTCACGATCCCGGCGGCCCTGCTGCAGGGCGTGGTGCTGGTGCCACCCGCCTTCGCCCCGAACCTGGGCGCGCTGGCCGCCGCGCTGCTGGTCTTCGGGATCGTCCACGGCGTCCTGGACGTGTCCATGAACGCCAACGCCGTCGAGGTGGAACGCGCCCACGGGCGGCCGGTGATGTCGTCCTTCCACGCCGTCTACAGCATCGGCGGGTTCGCCGGGGCGACGACGGGCGGGGTGTTCGCGCAGGCCGGGCTGCCGCCGTCGGTGACGTTCGGGTGCGTGGGGGCGGTGATCGCCGTGCTGGCGGTGTGGGCCGGGCGGTGGGCGCTGCGCTCGGTGCCCGCTCCCCTTCCGGCCGGAAGCCCGGGGGCCGGGCGGCCCAAGGGCATCCTGTTCCTCGGCGTGCTGGCCTTCTGCTGCCTGGTGGGCGAGGGGGCGGCGGCCGACTGGAGCTCGGTCTACCTGCGCGAGAACCTGGCCTCCTCGGCGGGGTTCGCCGCCGCCGGGTACGCCGCGTTCTCGATCGCGATGACCGCGGGGCGGCTGGCGGGTGACCGGCTGGCGGCCCGGTTCGGGCCGGTGGCGCTGGTGCGGTGCTGCGGGCTGCTGGCGGCGGCGGGGCTCGGGCTGGCGCTGCTCGGCGGGGGGCCGGTGGCCGGGGTGGTGGGGTTCGGCTGCTTCGGGGCGGGGTTGTCGTGCATCGTGCCGCAGGTGTTCTCGGCCGCGGGGCACCGGGACCCGGCCTTCGCCGGGCGGGCGCTGGCGCGGGTGGCGTCCGTGGGGTACCTGGGGTTCCTGTCGGGGCCGGTGATCATCGGGGCGGTGGCCCAGGTCGCCGGGTTGCCGCGGGCGCTGGCCGTACCGGCGCTGATGGCGGCCTTCGTCGCCCTGACGGCCCCCGCGCTGCGCCCTTAGGCGTCCGATCGCGGGGGCGGCGTGCCGGGGGTCAGCCGAACTGCTGCCAGCCGAGCCTGATCACCATCGCCACCACCACGCACAGCAGCACGACCCGGACGAACGCCGTGCCACGCCTGATCGCCATCCTGGCGCCGAGCTGGGCGCCGGCCACGTTGCACAGCGCCATGCCGAGCCCGAGCGCCCACTGGACGTGGCCCTGCAGCCCGAACACCGCCAGCGCCCCGAGGTTGGTGCCCACGTTGATGATCTTCGCGGAGGCGGAGGCGGCGACGAAGTCCAGGCCGAGGATGGTGGTGAAGGCGATGATGAGGAACGTGCCGGTGCCCGGCCCCATGATGCCGTCGTAGAAGGCGATGCCCACGCCCGCCGCGGCCACCGCCGCCACCACCCGGGCGTCGGTCCGCAGGTGCGGCTGCGGCACGGCGCCCATCTAGGGGCGCAACGTGACGAACGCCGCCACGCCGAGCAGCACCACCATCACGACCGGGCGCAGCACGTCGGCCGAGATCGCCGCGGCCGCCCACGCGCCCAGCCCGGCGCTCACCACGGCCAGCGCCGCACCCGGTAACGCCACCTGACGGTCGATCTTGGTGGAACGCGCGTACGCCACGGCGGCCGAGGCCGTGCCGAACACCGGGGAGAACTTGTTGGTCGCCATGGCCTGGACGGGCGGCATGCCGGTCATCAGCAGGGCGGGCAGCTGCACCAGCCCGCCGCCGCCCACGACCGCGTCGACCCATCCGGCACCGGCCGCGGCCGCCAGCAACACCACAACCTGCTCCAGCGGCACGCCGCTCCCCCACTCCCCCAGGAAACGCCCAGAAGACTACAGCCCCCCTCCAACCACCCACCCCTCCGGTGCTGGAGTCAGGCGGCGAGGAGGCGGAGCAGCAGGTTGCGGGGGCCTTGCAGGTGGTGCCCGGCCAGGCGGGTCATGAGGCGCGACATGGTGACCACGCGTTGCGCCGGTCTCCTGCGCGAGGCGTCGTAGCGACGCAGCGCGGACGTCACGTCCCCGGCTTCCCGCAGGCAGGTGGTGGGGGTGTCGGCGTCCAGGAGAGCCTGGCAGGCGCCCTGGCCCAGGGACTTCGCCACCCGCGACGCCCTCCTGCGGGCCGCCGCCGAACGTTGCGTCGAGCGTTATTGGGCCGACCTGCAAGTGGCTCCGGCCGAGGAGATCCAGGGGCGCGACGGGCTGGCCGCGTTCCTGCGCCGCCTGGTCGACCACGCGGTCACGGCCAACAGGTCGAGGGTCCTGGCCTACCTCGAACTGCACGCCGAGGCCGCACGCCGACCGGAGCTGCGCACGACGCTGGCCGAGCTCACCCGCGCCGACCTGGCCCTGCACCTGCGCGCCCACGAGGCGGCCGGCCTGCCGGCGACCCGGCGTACCGCCGCGACGGTCACGATGTGCCTCAACACCGCCCTGACCTACCTGCTCACCCAACCGGCCGAGACGCTGGCCGAGTACGGCCTCGACGACCTCGACGCCTTCCTGCGCGACCTCCTGCACACCGTCTACCCGGCACCGGGGCGACCGGCGGGCGCCGTCCCGGCCGGGTAGGCGAGACTGGACCGGTGACGATCGAGAACGGACCGCCCGTGTCGAGCACCTCCATCGTGGTGCTGACGCTGGCGCGGCGGGTCGAGACGGAGCTCTCCGCCGAGCTGGCGCCGCTTGAGCTGACGATCAGCCGCCTGGGGCTGCTGGGACACATCTCCGGGGTGCCCGGCGCGTCCTTCAGCGATCTGGCCCGCATGTCGGGCATCTCGGTGCAGAGCGTGCACACGGCGGTCAAGGGGCTGGTCCAGGCGGGGCTGGTACGCGACCGTACGGCGCGGGCGGGGTCGGCCTCGACCATCGAGCTCACCCCCGAGGGACAACGCCTCCTTCGGGAGGCCGCCCAGGCCATCACCAAGGTCGACGAACGCCTCTTCGGCCCCGACGCCGACCCCGTCCAGCAACAGGTGGGCGAAGCGATCCGCACCGCCTTCCCCACCCCCTGACCCCACCGCCTCCCAGCCCTGTTTTCTCCCCTCCGCGGACTCAGCGGTAGACCCCTGCGGCCACCGCCGGCACCTGGTTGCGGGCGGTGACGCCGGTGAGCACGTAGGCGGACAGCCCTTCGGCCAGCGCCACCAGGGCGAGCGCTGTGTCGAACGGGTCGAGGCTGGTGGGGATGCGGCCGGTCTGCTGGTCGCGGGTGACGAGGTCGGCCATCTGGTGGCGGAAGTCGGTGTACAGGACGCGCAGCCGGGCCGTCCCGTACGCGATCAGCGTCGCCGGGGCGTCAGGCGGGAGTCAGCTGCAGCAGCGTCCGCAACCGCGACAACGCCGCCGTGCGCCTTGATCACATCTGGCTTCTTCACCTCCGCGCTACCGGCAATCCCCCTGGTCCAGCCTCGAACGGCAACCGCAGTCGAGGCCAGGGCGGCGAACTTCCGCCGTCCAGGGCTGAGAGTGGCGGGCGCCGGTCAGGACGTGCCGCCGGTCAGCCGGCCGGCGCGCCGCCGCCAGTGAGGACCGAGGCGAAGGCTGCGCCGCCGTCCCAAATGACAGGCTGACTTTCAGGGTGGCTGAAGGTTTCGCTAAGCTTCAGCCATCCTGAAGGTTGGAGGCGATCCATGAATCATGTCCTGTTGTCCATCCACGTGCTGGCGGGGATCGTGTTCGTCGGCGGCTCGGCGGTCGCGTCGAGCTTGTTCCCCCGTTACGCCCCCGTCGCCGCCGCGACCCCCACCGCGACCCCCACCGCGACCCCCGGCGCCACCACCGGCGCCACCACCGGCGCCGCCACCAAGGTCGCCGGTGCGGAGCGCAGCGCCGCCGTAGCAGTCGCGCTGCACCGCATCACCGGCGGCTATGCCGCGTTCGGGCTGATCGTCCCGCTGGCCGGGATCGTGCTGGCCAGTGTGCAGGGACGCATGGGGCAGACCTGGATCATCGTGTCGATGGTCCTCACCGCCGGCGCGGGCGCCCTGCTGGCCACCCAGATCCACCCCCGCCAGCGCCAGGCCCTCGACGCTCCCGACGACGGCCGCCGGTTGCGCACGCTGACGATGCTCACCGGCGTCTACAACCTGCTGTGGGCGGCCGTCGTCGTGCTCATGATCGTCCGCCCCGGCGAGCAGACGGGGGCCTGAGCGTGCTGACCCTGCGTATCGCCGCCGCCGCCGAGGCCGCCACGCTGGCGGTTCTGCTGACCAACCTGCTCACCGTGCACGCCCAGGCGGTCACGACGTACGCCGGCCCGCTGCACGGCATGTCCTACCTCGTCGTCATCGCCACGGCGGCCATGACACCCAGGGCGCAAGGGACGCCCGGGGCGCGCTGGAGCGCGTTCGTCCCCGGGGTCGGCGGTCTGCTGGCCCTGCGACGCCTGCGCGCCGTACAAGACGAGCGGGCGTGATGATCCCGCGGCCCCGGGGAGGGGCCCCGGGGCCCAAGGAGGCCAGCGGGCCGGGCCCCAGCCACACCGGCCCGCAGAGGCCGGGGAGACCAGCGGGCAGACCAGCCACAGGGGCCCAGGGCAGGTTTGGGCGGGTAGGTCAGCGGGTGGCGGCCAGGGCGCGCTTCCTGGAGGCGTAGATGTCGTCGATCAGCTGGTAGCTGCGCGCCTGCTCGGCGGTGAAGATGCGGTCGCGCTCGATGTCCTTCCTGATCTCCAGCACCCCGCGCCCGGTGTGCCGGGCCAGGATCTCCTCCTGCTGGTCACGCATCCGCACGATCTCCCTGGCGTGGATCTCCAGGTCGCTCGACTGCCCCCGGCTGCCCTCCGTGGCCGGCTGGTGGAGCAGGACGCGCGCGTGCGGCAGGGCCGCCCGCTTGCCCGGCGCGCCCGCCGCGAGCAGGACGGCCGCCGCCGAGGACGCCTCCCCGATGCAGACCGTGTGGATCTCCGGCCGGACGAACTGCATCGTGTCGTAGATGGCCGTCATCGCCGTGAACGACCCGCCCGGCGAGTTGATGTACATGTTGATGTCCTGGTCGGGATCGAGCGACTCCAGCGTGAGGAGCTGGGCCATGACGTCGTTGGCCACCGTGTCGTCGATCGGGGCGCCGATGAACACCACCCGGTCCTCGAACAGCTTGTTGTACGGGTTCATCTCCCGCACCCCGTAGGAGGTGCGCTCGGTGAAGGAGGGCAGCACGTAACGACCGCTCATGGTCAGTTCATCCCTTCGGCGATGTGGTCGACGAACCCGTACTCCAGCGCCTGCTGGGCGGTGAACCACCGGTCGCGGTCGGAGTCGGCCTGGATGCGCTCGAGCGGCTGGCCCGTGTGGTGGGCGATGATCTCCGCCATCCTGCGCTTGGTGTAGAGCATGTTGTCGGCCTGGATCTGGATGTCGCTGGCCGAGCCGCCGATGCCGCCCAGCGGCTGGTGCATGACGACGCGGGCGTTGGGCAGGGCGTAACGCTTGCCCGGCGCGCCGGCGGTCAGCAGCAGCTGCCCCATGGAGGCGGCGAAGCCCATCGCCACCGTCGCCACGTCGCACGGGACGAACTGCATCATGTCGTAGAGCGCCATGCCGGCCGTCACCGAGCCGCCCGGAGAATTGATGTAGAGCGTTATGTCCCGGTTGGGGTCTTCGGCCGCCAGCAAAAGCAGCTCGCCGCAGAGCCGGTTGCAAATCTCGTCGTCGACCTCCTGGCCGAGGACCACGATGCGCTCCTTCAGCAGGCGCTGACTGAGCTGGTCAGGCCAGACCGCGCGCTGGGTCTCCGTCATTGACGTCACCTTTCTGCCGAAACTAATTCTGCGAAAAACGCTAGACCCGGCGGCGGTGAATTCCGGCCCATTTTCGCTGGGGGCGCATTTCACTCAAGGCGCATTACTCCCAGCGCGAAAAAGTATCGACATACAATCCCGGATGTGAGAAGGAACCTCCCCCGCCGTTGGGCGTGCCTCATCCTGGGCGGGGCGCTGCTGATGCCGTACATGATGGCCGGGGTGCTGGTCGCCGGGCTGTGGCGCGGTGTGTCGTCCGAGCTGCTGATGCCGATCCAGGTCGGGGTGTTCGTCGCGGTGCTGCCGGTGGTGGCGGTGACCGGGCTGTTCCTGCCGGTGCGCGCGCTGGAGGTGAACGCCGCCCAGGGGCTGCTCGGGGCCCGCGTGGAGACCCCGCCGCGGCAGGCCCGGCGGTCGTGGCAGGAGCGGCGGCGCACCGCCGCGTGGTTCACGCTGCATCTGGCGGTGGGCGGCGTGGTGAGCGGGTTCACGCTGGCGGTGGTGCCGTTCACGGGGTTCACGCTGGCGCTGCCGTTCATCGGGGAGCCGATGCCGGTGCTGGGACTCACGGCCGAGCCGGGGTGGCCGGCCCTGCTGTGGGCGGCGGCGGGCGTGGGGGCGCTGGTGCTGCTGGTGGCGGGCGCGGCGGGCGCGGGCGCGTTGCTGGCCGCCCTGGCTCCCCCGCTGCTCGGCCCCACCCCCGCCGAACGGCTCGCCGCCGCCGAGGAGCACGCCCGTACGCTGGCCGAACGCAACCGGCTGGCCCGCGAGCTGCACGACTCGGTCGGGCACGCGCTCAGCGTCGTCACCTTGCAGGCCGCCGCGGCCGGACGCGTCCTCGACCGCGACCCGGCCACCGCCAGGACCGCCCTGGCGGCCATCGAGCAGTCGGCCCGCGCCGCGCTGGAGGACCTCGACCACGTGCTCGGCGTCCTGCGCGAGGACGCACGCGAGGACAGGCGCAAGGACGCACGCGAGAACGGGCGCGAGGACGCAGGCGAGGACGGGCGCGAGAGCCACCGGGAGGGCAGGGAGGAGGCGCGGCGGGCGCCACAGGCGACGCTGGCCGACCTCGGGGCGCTGGTGGCGGGCTCCGGCGCCGAGGTGCGGCAGGACGTGGGCGACCTGTCCGGCGTGCCCGCCGTGGTCTCCAGGGAGGCGTACCGCATCCTGCAGGAGGCGCTGACCAACGCGATCCGGCACGGCGGCGGCACGGTCCGGCTGGCCGCCGCCGTCCAGGGCGACGACCTGCGGCTGGAGGTCAGCAACCCCGGCGGGAGGCGCGGTGGGGGCCGTGGGCGGGGCGGCGGCCGGGGAGTGGCGAGCATGCGCGAACGCGTCCGCCTGCTCCGCGGCGACCTGCGCGCCGGCCCCGACGAGGACGGCTGGACGGTCTCGGTCCGCCTCCCCCTGCGCCCGAGCCCATGACCCCGCCCCCTCCGAACCCCTCCAGCCGGACGCGACCTCGCGACGACCCGCCTGCCGCCACAGTCGGTCCCGTGAACCCCGGAACCCTCCCACCACAGTCAGTCCCGAAAACCCCGGAACCTTTCCCCCACCGTCAGCCCCATGACGCCCGGAACGTTCCCCGCCCGGGTGCCGCTACGGTCGGGGGCATGACACTCAAGGTCGTGATCGCCGACGACGAGGACCTCATCCGCGCCGGGCTGCGCGTCATCATCGACGCCGAGCCCGGCCTGAGCGTGGTCGGCGAGGCCGGGGACGGCGCCGCGGTCCTGCCGGTCGTCCGCCGCGAGCGCCCCGACGTCGTGCTGATGGACGTCCGCATGCCCGCCATGGACGGCATCCAGGCCACCCGCCGGCTGGTGGCGCTCGACGACCCGCCCAAGGTCCTGGTCGTGACCACGTTCGAGAACGACGACCACGTCTACGACGCCCTGCGCGCCGGCGCGAGCGGCTTCCTGCTCAAACGCACCAGACCGGACGACCTGCTCCAGGCGATCAGGCTGGTGGCGGCCGGCGAGTCGCTGCTGTTCCCGGCCGCGATCCGCACCCTGGCCGGCCGCCGCCCGCGCGCCCACGTGCCGGGGATCGACCGGCTCACCGGCCGCGAGGGCGACGTGCTGCGGCTGATGACCAAGGGCATGTCCAACACCGAGATCGCCGCCGAGCTGGTCGTCAGCCAGGAGACCGTCAAGACGCACGTCGGCAACGTCCTGGCCAAGCTGGGCGCGCGCGACCGCACCCAGGCCGTGATCGCCGCCTACGAGTCCGGGTTCGTCTCCCCCGGCTGATCGAGCAGCTGCGCGGCCGGCAGCAGGGTGGCCTCGGCGGCGCTCAGCCCCTTCTCGGCCAGGGCCCGGTCCACCAGGCGCAGCCCCACCGCGTAGCCCGCCATGTCGGGAATGCCGCGGGGCTCCTGGCCGAAGCGTCGCATAGCGCTGTCGCCCAGCACGTACGCCGGGGTGTTCCCCATGCCCTCCAGGTCGAACGCGTCCATGATCAGCTCGTGGGCGCGTTCCAGCTCCTCCCCCGTCACCATCCGCGACCAGGGCCCCATGGCCTCCGGGCCGGACAGCTCCCGGACGAACGCCTCGGCCAGCCCCTCGGCCACCACGTGCTCGCCCACGGTGACCTTCCGGGGGTCCCATTCGACGTTGGTGTAGCGCACGTTGTGGTGGAACTCGTGCACCGCGCAGTGCGCGATCCGGCCGATGACCTCCTCCGACGGCCAGCCCAGCAGGTACAGCCAGCCGGGCGAGCCGCCCATCCCGTAGTAGCCGCCGCTGATCTTCATCAGGTGCTCGTTGTCGGGGTCGCCGAGCACGAACATCACCTGCAGCGAGGAAGCCTGCCTGGCCTCCTTCAGCGCGTGGGAGGCGCGCTCCAGCTCCCTGCGCACCTGGCCGAGCACGTCGGCCTCGATCATGGCCCGGACGGCGGGCAGGTAACGCGCGTCGTCGGCGTCGACGCGGAAGCCGCCGCCCTGGTGGTGGATGTCGACGATGTCGCCGGGCACCGGGATCGCCGGCCGGATCGGCGTCAGCATCTCCCGCAGCGCCTCGGGCCGGTCGGCGAGCGGCCGGGCGAGCAGGTCCGCCATGGCCGTGAGCGTGTCGTGAACGATGAACTCCATGCCGCGGACGCTAAAGCCTCACGTAACGTGAGGCTCAAACGCATTAAAGCGGCGACTCGCCCAGCTCGTCCCCCGGCGACTGCCCCGGCGTGCCGGGACCGGTGCGCGTCGGCGACGGCGACTGCGACGGCGAGGGCTCCGGCACCGGCGTGGCGGGCGTGGGCGGCGGCGTGGGCACGAACACCGTCGGCGGGAGCTGCCGGGGCATCGGCTCGCTGTCGCGCCTGCCGAACAGCAGCAACAGCAGGATCGTCGCGACCAGCACCAGCAGCAGCGCCAGCGCCAGCGCGGCCAGCAGCACCCGCCGGCGCGTCTCGGTCAGCGGCAGCCGCCGCGCCAGCGGCCCCGGCAGCGCGGGCGCGCGGTCGGTCAGCCAGTACGGCACGAAGTCCGGCCCGTGCGCCTGCCCGATGAACGTCCCGCCCACCATGACCGGGTCCAGGAACCGTTCGGCCCCCGGCTGCCCCGGCGCGTACGGCACCGCGACCCACGGCGCCGGCCCGTCCTGCACGTCGAGCACCTCGGGCGTCCCGTCGAGCACCGAGGCGCGCGCCCGGCCGAGCCCCAGCCACCCACGCCCGCCGGAACGCCCCGACGCCTCCTTGATCGCGGTCAGGAACCGGTCGCGCGCCGCCGCGTCGAGGGCGGCGCCCCGCGTGAGCACGGCCAGCGACACCGCGCGTCCGTCGGGGCCCTGTCCCAGGTAGACGAACCCGGCCGGAGCCGTGTGCAGGCGGGCCTGCACGACGTAGCGCCCCAGCTGGGGCGGATCACCGTACTGCAGGGGACTTGCCACGTTTGCCATGAAAGCACAGACGTGGCGTCGTGCACGTTCGCGGCGCGTTTGGTGGAATGGCGTCATGAGCGTCGCCGAAGAGTTGCCGGACGGAAACGACGCGGCACTGCTGCGTCGAAGTCTCGACGAGGTCCGGCGTGTCATCGTGGGACAGGAGCACATGGTCGAGCGGCTGGTCGTGGCCCTGCTGGCCCGCGGTCACTGCCTGCTCGAAGGTGTGCCGGGAGTCGCCAAGACCCTCGCCGCCTCCACTCTGGCCACCGTCGTGGGCGGCACGTTCGCCCGGATCCAGTTCACCCCCGACCTCGTGCCGAGCGACATCGTCGGCACCCGCGTCTTCCACCCCTCCAACGAGAAGTTCGACGTCGAACTGGGTCCGGTGTTCGTCAACTTCCTGCTGGCCGACGAGATCAACCGCGCCCCCGCCAAGGTGCAGTCCGCGCTGCTGGAGGTGATGGCCGAGCGCCAGGTCACGCTGGCCGGCGTCACCCATCCGCTGCCCAGGCCGTTCATCGTGCTGGCCACCCAGAACCCGATCGAGTCCGAGGGCGTCTACCCGCTGCCCGAGGTGCAGCGCGACCGCTTCCTGTTCCGCGTACGGGTGCCGCACCCCAGCGCGCACGAGGAGCTGGAGATCCTCCACCGCATGAGCGTCACGCCGCCCGTGCCCGACCGCGTGCTCGACCCGGCCAGGCTGCTGGCCCTGCAGCAGGCCGCCGAGCAGGTCTCGGTGCACCAGCTCGTGGCCGACTACGTGGTGCGCCTGGTCATGTCCACCCGCGCGCCCGCCGACTACGGGCTGGGCGACCTGGCCGAGACGATCGAGATCGGCGTCAGCCCCCGCGCCACGCTCGGGCTGGTCTCGGCCGGGCGCGCGCTGGCCCTGCTGCGCGGCCGCGACTACCTGCTGCCCGACGACGTGCGCGACGTGGCGGTCGACGTCATGTCCCACCGGCTCATGCTGACCTTCGACGCCCTGGCCGACGGCGTCGATCCCGAGCAGGTCGTCAAGCAGATCCTGCACGCCGTGCCGCCGCCCCTGGTCGTCTGGAACCAGAACCGTTGAACACCGCCGAGCAGGCGCTGCGACGGCTGGAGCTGACCGTCACGCGGCGGCTCGACGGCCTGCTGCACGGCGCCCACCAGGGGCTGCTGCCCGGCACCGGCAGCGAGACCGGCGACAGCCGCCTGTACGTGCCCGGCGAGGACGACGTGCGCCGCATGGACTGGGCCGTCACCGCCCGCACGACCGTCCCCCACGTCCGCGACCTGATCGCCGACCGCGAGCTGGAGACCTGGGCGCTGGCCGACCTGTCGGCCAGCATGGACTTCGGCACCGCCGACACCGACAAGCGCGACCTGGTCGTGGCCGCCGTCGGCGCGATCGGCTTCCTGTCCAGCCGCATGGGCGACCGGTTCGGCGCGCTGGTGCTGCACGAGGAGTACGTCCACCGCATGCCCGCCCGTACCGGCCGCCCGGCCCTGTACGGGCTGCTCCACTCCCTCATGGACGCCCCGCGCGGCCGGGCCGTGCCCGACGCCCCCGACCTGGCCGAGGGCATCGACGTGCTGGCGGCCACCCGGCGTCGCAGGGGCCTGCGCCTGGTCGTCTCCGACTTCCTCGACGACCGTCCCGAGCTCGACCCCGACGCCGAACGCCCCTGGGAACGCCCGATCAGGCGGCTGGCCTCCCGCCACCAGGTGCTGGCCGTGGAGGTCATCGACCCGCGCGAGCTGGAGCTGCCGGACGTCGGCCGGGTGGCGTTCACCGATCCCGAGACCGGGAACGTACGTGAAGTGCACCTTTCTCCCAAAGTCCGGCAAGCATATGCAGAAGCCGCCGCCCTCCAGCGTGAGGGCACCCGGCTCGCCCTGCGCCGCGCCGGGATCGCCCACCTGGTGCTGCGGACCGACAGGGACTGGGTGTTCGACGTGGCGCAGTTCGTCCTGCGTCAGCGCCGCATGAGCCACCTCGCCCACCGGAGACCCGTATGACGTTTCTCGCGCCCGGCTGGTTGTGGCTGTTCGTGCTGGTGGCGCTGCTGGTGGCCGGATACGTCGTGGCGCAGTTCGCCCGCCGCCGCTACACCGTGCGCTTCACCAACCTGGCGCTGCTCAACCTCGTCGCCCCCGCCGGGCCGAGCTGGCGCCGGCACGTGCCCCCCGCGCTGTTCCTGGTCATGATGTCGCTCCTGGTGGTCGGCGCCGCCAAACCCGCCGACCAGGTACGCGTCCCCCGCGACCGCGCCACCATCATGATCGCCCTCGACGTCTCCCTGTCCATGGACGCCGGCGACGTCCAGCCCAACCGGATCAGCGCCGCCAAGGCCGCCGCCCAGGCGTTCGCCAGGGAGCTGCCCGACCGCTTCAACGTCGGCGTGGTCTCCTTCGCCCGCTCGGCCAACGTCGTCATCTCCCCCACCACCGACCATCAGGCCGTCGTCACCGCCATCGGCAACCTGACCACCCGGCCCGGCACCGCGATCGGCGAGGCCGTCTTCAACTCGCTCGACTCGGTGCGCTCCTTCGACCAGCAGGCCGCCACCGACCCGCCGCCCGCCGCGATCGTGCTGCTGTCCGACGGCGACAACACCTCCGGCCGGTCGGTGAACGAGGCCATCGAGGCCGCCCAGCAGGCCCACGTTCCGGTCTCCACCATCGCGTACGGCACCCAGGAGGGCACCGTCGACATCGACGGCAGGCCCGTGAACGTGCCGGTCAACAAGCAGACCCTGCAGTCGCTCTCCGACGGCACCAGCGGCCGGGCCTACGCCGCCGAGTCCGGCAGCGAACTGCGCGACGTCTACGAGCAGATCGGCACCTCGCTGGGGTTCAAGCTGGTCAGCCAGGAGATCACCCAGTGGTTCATCGTGGCCGCGATCGTGCTGGGGCTGCTGGTGGCCGGCGCCGCGGTCTTGTTCGGCACCCGAATCCCGTAACGTTTTCCCACGTGGCCCACTACTTCTCCGAACGTCCCGAGACCGCGAGCAGGCCGGGCTCGGTCGACCTGGTCCTGCCCGACCTGCATCTGCGGCTGGAGACCGACCGGGGCGTGTTCTCACCCGACCGGGTCGACGTCGGCACGCGCGCGCTGCTGGAGTCCGTCCCGCCGCCGCCGCAGGAGGGCGACCTGCTCGACCTGGGCTGCGGCTACGGGCCCATCGCGCTGACGATGGCCTCGCGGGCGCCCGGGGCGACGGTGTGGGCCGTCGATGTGAACCGGCGCAGCCTGGAGCTGACCGGGCGGAACGCCCAAGCCGCCGGCCTTTACAAAGTAAGACCTGTTCATGTTGACGAAGTGCCGGATGACGTGAAATTTCGGGCCATCTGGTCCAATCCCGCCATCCGGATTGGCAAGCCGGCTCTGCACGAGATGCTCACCAGGTGGCTCACCCGGCTGACGCCCGACGGCGTCGCCTACCTGGTCGTCCAGAAACACCTCGGCTCGGACTCCCTGCAGCGCTGGCTCGGCGAGCAGGGCTGGCAGGCCTCCCGCGAGGCCTCCCGAGCCGCCTACCGCATATTGAAGGTGGCCCGATGAGAAGGCAGCTGCGCCCCACCGACGTCAAGCGGCTCAACCGCACCTGGCGCAGGAACACCGACAACCGGCTCGCGCTGATCCTGGAGTCGGTGACGGGCCCGTTCAACGTCGGCTCGATCTTCCGCAGCGCCGCGGCGTTCGGCGTCGACCAGATCTGGCTGGCGGGCAACGCCACGCCGCCCACCAACCCCAAGGCGGGCAAGACGGCGCTCGGCACCGAGCGCCTGGTCACCTGGCACGAGGCGGTCCCGGCCACCGAGGCGGTCAAGGCCGCCAAGGACGACGGCTACGCCGTGCTGGCCATCGAGCTGACCTCCGAGGCCGTGCCGCTGCACCGCGCCGATCTCGGCCGCGACGTGTGCCTGGTGGTCGGCAGCGAGGACCACGGCTGCTCCCCCGCCCTGCTGGAGGCCGCCGACGGCGTCTGCTACATCCCGCAGGTCGGGCGGGTCGGCTCGTTCAACGTGTCGGTGGCCGCGGCCATCGCGCTGGCCGAGGCGCGCCGCCAGGAGTGGGAGAATCTTCCCGAACCGTGACCGAACCGTCCACCATCGGAAGGGACACCGGGTCGTGCTCAGCCGTCGTTTCGCCTTTCTCGACCATCCGGGGCCGCTGGCCTTCGCCCACCGCGGGGGTGCGCTGGAGGGCGCCGAGAACTCCCTGGCGGCCTTCGAACGCGCGGTCGCGCTCGGCTACGACTACCTGGAGACCGACGCGCACGCCACCGCCGACGGCATGCTGCTGGCCTTCCACGACCACACCCTCGACCGGGTGACCGACCGGCGGGGCCGCATCTCCGAGCTGCCCTACCGGGAGGTGCGGCAGGCCCGCATCGCCGGCGTGCACGAGATCCCGCTGCTGGAGGACCTGCTCGGCACCTGGCCTCAGGTGCGCTTCAACATCGACGTCAAGGAGGCGGCGGCCATCGCGCCGCTGGCCGAGGTGGTCCGCCGCACCAACGCCTACGACCGCGTCTGCCTGACCTCCTTCTCCGACGAGCGCCTGGTCATGGCCAGGGCGGCCATGGGCCGCGAGGTGTGCTCGGCGCTCGGCCCGCGTGGTGTGGCCGCGCTGCGGGCCGCCGCCACCACCTCCGGCTACGGCCGCCTGCTGGCCCGCCTGTCGCGCGCCGGGATCCCGTGCGCGCAGGTGCCGGTCGGCTTCCGCGGCCTGCGCGTCACCACCCGCCGCCTGGTCCGCACGGCCCACGCCATCGGCATGCAGGTGCACGTGTGGACGATCAACGACACCGTCCGCATGGAGCACCTGCTCGACCTCGGCGTCGACGGCATCATGACCGACAACGTCACCGGCCTGCGCGAGGTCCTCGAGCGGCGGGGCCTGTGGCACCCGCGCGGCATGGCCGCCTGACCCACCCCGCGGCGGCGACCTTCCTCTCATGAGGTGATCACTGTAAGGTCATGGGCACGACACGTGGACGTGACCCACGACCTGCGAAGATGGGCACTTCGTCAGGCATTGACCCGTGGCCGGGCCGCGCGAGGCCCCCGGCCGCCCGGCCGCAGAGGAGCGACACGACACCATGGCCTCCACCGCACCCCCCGCGGCCCTCGACGACTCCCCCGCGGCACGCCGCCGCGAGCAACGCGGCTGGTACTTCTACGACTGGGCCAACTCGGCCTTCTACACCACGATCATCTCGGTCTTCCTGGGCCCGTACCTGATCCCGGTCGCCAGGACCGCGGCCTGCGCGAAAGACTTCCCCGCCCTCGCGCCCGAGACGTGCGCGTCCCAGTTCGACGCGCTGGTCCTGCGCCACCCCGGCCTGGGGTACGTCGACGTGCTCGGCGCCGACATCAGGCCCGCGGCCTTCTTCGGGCTGACGCTGACGGTGGCGGTGTTCCTGCAGATCGTGTTCCTGCCCATCGTGGGCGCGCTGGCCGACCACACCGGCCGCAAGCGGGAACTGCTCGGCGGGTTCGCCTACGTCGGCGCGCTGGCCACCATGGGCCTGTACTTCGTCGAGGGCGACCGGTACCTGCTGGGCGGCGTGCTGTTCGTGGTGGCCAACCTGGCCTACGGCTCCTCCGTGGTGGTCTACGACTCCTTCCTGCCGCAGATCTCCACCCCCGAGGAGCGCGACGGGGTCTCCTCGCGCGGCTGGGCGATCGGCTACCTCGGCGGCGGGCTGCTGCTCCTGCTCAACCTGGCGCTGTTCCTGCAGCACGACAGCCTGGGGCTGAGCGAGGGCATGGCGGTGCGCATCAGCATGATGTCGGCCGGGTTGTGGTGGGCGACGTTCACGGTCATCCCGCTGCTGCGGCTGCGCAACCGTCCCGTGCCGGCGCACGAGACCACGGCGCTGCGCTCGGTGCGCGGGAGCTTCCGCCAGCTCGGCCGTACGCTGGCCGAGCTGCGACGTTACCCGCTGACGCTGCTGTTCCTGGTGGCCTACCTGGTCTACAACGACGGCGTGCAGACGGTCATCGGCAACAGCGCGGCCTTCGCCTCCGAGGCACTCAAGCTGGACAAGACCGTACAGATCACGGCGATCCTGATGGTGCAGTTCGTGGCGTTCTTCGGGGCGCTGCTGCTGGGGCGGCTGGCGCGCAGCTTCGGCACCAAGCGCACGGTGCTGGCCAGCCTGGTGTTGTGGACCGGGATCGTGGTGGTGGCGATGTTCGTCGGCGAGGGGCAGGCGCTGCAGTTCTACCTGATGGCCTTCGCCATCGCCATCGTGCTGGGCGGCACGCAGGCGTTGTCGCGGTCGTTGTTCTCGCAGGTGATCCCGAAGGGGCGGGAGGCGGAGTACTTCAGCCTGCTGCAGATCAGCGACAAGGGGTCGGCGTTCATCGGGTCGCTGACCGTGACGATCGCGCTGCAGGTCACCAACAGCTACCGGATCGCCATCGTGTCCATGATCATATTCTTCGTGGTGGGCTTCGTGCTGCTCGCCCTGACGAACCTGCCCAAGGCCATCAGGGCGGCCGGCAACGAGGTGCCCTCTCGGATCTGACCCCCGTCAGGGGCCGTACCGGCGCGAGAGCCAGTACGAGGTGCCCACCAGGACGCCGGTGCCCAGGATGGCCAGCAGCATCATCGGGCCGACGTGGCTTCCGCTGGTCATGGTGCCGCTCTCCAGCCGGATCTCGGCCCGCCCGGGAGCCTCTGCCGGGCGGGTGACGGGCTCGGGGGCCGGGAGTCGCGGGCCTGCAGGCCGGGGATGGCCTCGACGTCGTCGTCGCGGCCAGGAAGCACGCGCGGGGCGTGCGCCTGCCTCCTGGCCGGTTCGCGCCGCCCGGACCGGGGAGCGGCCTCGTCGTCGTCACCACCGTCGTCGCCGTCGTCGTCGTGGGCGGCCAGGACGAGCGCCGGAGGCGGCCCGGCCGCCGCCTGGGCCGGAAGCAGCATCCCTCCCCCGACGAGGACGAACGCGAGCGCGGCCACCGCCGCCGGCCACCGTGGCATGAGATCCATCTACGCCTCCTGATCGACGTCGCGGTCCCCTCAGCCTGCGCGGCCGCCGTGGGGCGGCCGTGAGCGGGCCATGAGAGTCCTCTCACGAAGGGTCGCGCGTCAAACACGGAACGTCACAGATCGGCGGCCAGGACCATGGTGCCCGGCCCCCGGGCGGCGCCGGGACCGGGCATCGGCAGCACGGTCTCGGCCGTGGCCTCGCCCCCGCAGTGGGGGCAGGTGACGACGGGCGTGAACTCCCGCCCGCAGGAGTGGACGAGCAGCGCGGGCGGCCCCCCGGGCGGGGTGGACCACCGGTCGCCCCAGGCCATGAGCGTCAGCAGGGCGGGCACCACGTCGCGCCCGGCCTCGGTCAGCAGGTATTCGTGGCGCACCGGACGCTCCTGGTAGGGCCGCTTCTCCACGACCCCCGTGGCGACGAGATGGTCGAGCCGGCGGGCCAGCAGGTTGCGCGAGATGCCCAGGTCCTCGGCGAGGTCGTCGAACCTGCGCAGGCCCAGGAACAGGTCGCGCAGGATCAGCGGAGTCCAGGGCTCGCCGATGACACCGACGGCCTGGGCGATGGAGCAGTGCATCTCACCGAACCTGTTCATGCACCCAGCATAGTGGGTTGATAATGTGAACCCATGACAGTTCACATTCAGGACTCACCCGCCGGCGCGTACCGCCGGGCCGGCGAGGCGCACGACGCCCAGGCGCTCAAGGCCACCCTCGCCGACGGCGTGGTGTTCCACTCGCCACTGAGCTACCGGGCCAGATTCGAGGGCCTGACACAGGTGGGAGCGCTGTTCGAAGCCGTCTTCGACGTCCTGTCGGACCTGCGCTACCAGAGCGACATCGGCGACGGCCGCACCCGCATGCTCACGGCGACCGCCCGGGTGGGCCGCCAGCCGCTGAACGAGGTCGCCCAGCTCGAACTGGACGACGACGGCCTGGTCCGGGAGATCACCATGTGGATCAGGCCGCTGCCGGGCCTGACCGCGCTGATGGCCGCCCTGGGCCCACGCATCGCCAGGGACAAGGGCAAGCCGGGCCTTCCACTGCTGGTGGGGGCGGCCTCGGCACCGCTGGCCGCGATGACCAGGTTCGGCGACAGGACGCTGGTGCCGCTCCTCGCCTGACACGGCTGCGGACGTCGCTCTGAAGAGAGAGCAGTGCTCTTGACACGGGATCCCCCATTACGAGAGCATTGCTCTCACAACAGAGCAACGCCCTCAGCCAGGAGTTACCTCATGACCTCCCCCCGCCTCACCTCCGCCGCCTTCGCCCTCGGCGGCGTGCTGCTGTTCGTCTACCCGGTGGTACGGCCGTCCGGCGACGACGCCGCCGCCATGGCCTCGACCGCGTGGGTCACCGGCCATCTGGCCGCGATGCTCGGCTTCGTGCTGCTCGGGCTGGGCACGCTCGGGCTGCACCAGGTGCTCGGCGACCGCCTGTCGCTGCGCGCGGCCGCGGTGACCTGGGCCGGCGCCGGCCTGACGCTCCCCTACTACGGGGCCGAGGACTTCGGCCTGCACGTGATCGCGCAACGTTCCCTGCGCGACGGCGCGCCCGCGCTGATGGAACTGGCCGAGCGGTTCCGCTTCGACCCGCTCGCGGTCACCATGTTCGCCGCCGGGCTGGCGCTGCTGGGCGCCGGCGCGGTGATGGCGGCCGTGGCCGTGTGGCGTTCGGGAATCCTGCCCAAGGGGGCCGGGACGGCGCTCGCGCTGGGTCTGGCGCTGTTCATCCCGCAGTTCTTCGGCCCGTACCCGGTGCGGATCGCGCACGGGGCGCTCATCATGATCGGCGGGTTGTGGCTGGCGACGAGCCTGCTCAGAGCCCCGCGAGCGGCTGCCGCGGCCTGAGGGCGCGGCCCCGGTGGGAGCGGGCTCGAATAACCGAGGCCCCAAGCGCGATTGGATCACCCCGCGGGTGGGAATCCCATCACGGTACCAAGCGTTAGACACCGTGGGAGACAGACCCCCCACGTATGGGGGCCCTGTAGGAGGCATTTAGACATGGGCGAGCGCGCGCTTCGTGGCACCCGGCTCGGGGCAACCAGCTACGAGAACGACCGTAACACGGATCTGGCCCCACGCCAGGAGGTGTCCTACACCTGTCCTAAGGGCCATCGCTTCGAGGTTCCGCTTGCCGCCGAGGCCGAGATCCCCGCGACCTGGGAGTGCCGCATGTGCGGCGTGACCGCGGTGCGGGTCGACGGTGAGCAGCCGGAGTCGAAGAAGACCAAGCCCCCACGGACTCATTGGGACATGCTGCTGGAGCGGCGGTCCATCGAGGACCTGGAAGAGGTACTCAACGAGAGACTCGCGGTCTTGCGCGCCCAACGGCGCAAGAGCGCCTGACCACACGGTGGAAACCCCCGGGCGACGCCCGGGGGTTTTGCTGTGCCCGGCCCCCGCTACCAGCGGTTACGCGCCTCCTCGGCCCAGCCGGTGAGGCCGTCGAGGTCCACCCACGCGCCGTCGTCGTCCTGGACGCGGCCGGAGAAGTGGCCGAAGCACTGGTGGGTCTCGCTGGCCACCACGCCCAGCTGGGTACGGGCCACCTTCTCGTGGAACGGCCGGAACTCCACCTCGACCCGGGCACCGGTGATCCGCCAGGGGCGCAGCCAGTCGCCGCGGTCGTAGGTCCACTCCAGCTCGTCACCGATCTTGTGCAGCCGGCCGCCGGTGAACAGGGCGTTCTCGGTGACGCCGGTGCCGTCGGTCCACTTGCCGCCGAGCTGGACGGACCTGCCGGGCCCGCTGCCGGCCGCCCAGTTCCAGGTGACCGCGTACGGCCACTTCCCCCGGCCGTGGTCTAGCACCGCGAAGGAGTCCGCGGGGTCGATCGCGAACTCGTCCGGGCCGAGGCGCAGCCGTCCGCGTGCCGGGCGGCCGACGTCCTTGACCGTGTACTGGAACCGGTTCGGCCCCCAGGGGACCACGACGCCGAGCGACTCGTGGCCCTCCGGCAGCGGCACCTCCAGGTCGATCCGCACGCCGGGGGCGGCGGCGCGGATGACGGTGGCGGCCGGGTCCTGGCGGATGTCGATCGCCAGCCCGCCGCCGCGCACGGACACCGTGCCGGCGCCGCTGCGGTCGGGGAAGACGGCGCCGCGGGCCAGCGGCACGACGACGTCCTTGGCGTACTCCGCGCCGGTGGCCCGGTCGAGCACGTAGACGCCGTGCACGCCGGCGTAGTCCAGCGAGGAGGCCACCAGGCCGATGATGTGGGAGGGGGTGACGACGCCCCAGTACTCCCAGCGCTTGCGCCGTCCCCAGCCGCGCAGGTTGGCCCGGTGCAGCGGCGTGCGGGTCCAGCCGACCGCGGCCGGGTCGAGCCGCCCGCCGGGCAGGCACAGGTCGGCGGGGGCGGTGAGCTCCCGTTCATGGGTGGTCATGGAAGGCGAGCCTCCTCGTGACGGAGCGGATGAGGTCGGCGGGCAGCTTCAGCTCGGCCCGGTCGTAGGTGAGCAGGCCGTTCAGCTCGTCCTCGACGTCGGAGAGCTGGGTGTAGACGGTGGCGCTCAGGCCCTGGCGGATGGCCGGGACGATCTGCTCCTCGTGCAGCCGGACGAACGCCGCGCCCAGCTCGTCGGCGGTGCGGTAACGCCGGTAGCCGAACTCCTTCTCGCCCCAGGTGTGGCCCTCGACGGCCAGGCTGTAGCCACCGTACTCGGTCAGGGCCAGGACGCGGCCGTCCGGGCGGGGCGGGCGGAAGCGGCGGAAGTAGACGTGCAGGCTGAGCAGGTCGCCCGCGCGCTGGTCGTGCCAGCCGCTGGCGTGGTCGATCGTGCGGGTGGGGTCGAGCCGGGCCAGCTCGCCGGCGATCCGCGCGGCGTCGAACTGGCCCCAGCCCTCGTTGAACGGCACCCAGACCGCCAGGCCGACCACGTTGCGCAGGTGCTCGACGGTCTCGCGCAGCTCGGCCTCGAACGCGGCCCGCCCCGCGGCGTCGGCCCGTCCGAAGCGGTGGTGGCGGCGGTCGTCCAGGCGCAGCGGCAGCAGCGCGGGGGTGGTGATGACCAGCGGCCGGTAGGTCTCGCCGCCGTTGACCAGGTCCTGCCAGACGAGCATGCCGAGCCGGTCGCAGTGGTGGTACCAGCGCAGCGGCTCGATCTTGATGTGCTTGCGCAGCATGGTGAAGCCGAGCTGCTTCATCATGACGATGTCGTCGACCATGGCCTCGTCCGAGGGCGGCGTGTAGAGGCCGTCGGGCCAGTAGCCCTGGTCGAGGATCCCGGCGTGGAAGTACGGCCGGCCGTTCAGCAGCAGCCGGGGCACGCCGTCGGCGTCGGGGCCGACGGAGAAGGAGCGCATGCCGACGTAGCCGCGGACGCGGTCCTCGCCGAGCGAGACGGTCACGTCGTACAGGAAGGGGTCCTCGGGGGTCCACGGGCGCGCGCCGGGCAGCGGGACGCGCACCGGCCGCCCGGCGGGGACGGTGGCGCGGGCCGCCACCTGCCCGGCGGCGAGGATCTCGACCTCGGCCTCGCCGTCCGCGGCGTGCACGGTCACCTCGACGCACTCCTCGGCGAGCACGGGCGTCAGCGTGAGCCGTTCCACATGCAGGCCGGGCACACGCTCGGCCCAGACGGTCTGCCAGATGCCCGACTGGGCGGTGTACCAGATGCCGCCGCGGCGCAGCCGCTGCTTGCCGCGCGACTGCCAGCCGGTGTCGCTGTCGTCCCGGACGGCCACGTCGAGGGTGTTGGCGCCCTCGGTCAGCGCGTCGGTGACGTCGAAGGAGAACGGCAGGTAGCCGCCGCTGTGGCCGCCGACCTCGACGTCGTTGACCCACACCCGGCAGGTCTGGTCGACGGCGCCGAAGTGCAGGATCACCCGCCCGCCGGCGGGCCCGGCGGGCGGCTCGAAGGAGCGGCGGTACCACAGGGTCTCCCCCGGCAGCAGCTGCCGGCCGACGCCGGACAGCGGCGCCTCCGGCGAGTACGGCACGAGGATGTCGCCGTCGTACGCCCCGGGCCGCGAGCCGTCGTTGATCGCGTACCGCCAGCGGCCGTTGAGGTTGACGTAGCTGTCGCGGACGAGCTGGGGGCGGGGGTACTCCGGCAGCGGGATCGAGTCGCCGGTCACGAGAGCCACACCGCCGTGTCGGCGGGCAGGGCGCCGCCGTCCAGGGGGCGCTGGCCAGCAGGACGTCGTGGTGCGGGGGCAGCGGCACCGCGTCCGGACCGAAGTTGACCATGAGCGTGAAGCCGGGCTCACGGGTGAGGGCCAGCACGCCGGGCGGGGCGTCGAGCCAGGTCAGGTCGCCGTCGCCGAGCGCGGGGTGCTCGCGGCGCAGGGCGATGGCGGCGCGGTGGAGGTTGAGCGTGGAGCCGGGGTCGTCCCGCTGGGCGGCGACGGTGAGGTGCGCCCAGTCGGCCGGCTGGGGCAGCCAGGTGCCCCCCGGGCCGAACCCGTACGGCTCGGACGTGCCGGACCAGGGCAGCGGCACGCGGCAGCCGTCCCTGCCGATGAAGGCGCGGCCGGTGCGCTCGAACATCGGGTCCTGCCGCGCCTGCGCCGGCATGTCGAGGTGTTCGGGCAGGCCGAGCTCGTCGCCCTGGTAGAGGTAGGCGGCGCCGGGCAGGGCGAGCAGCAGCAACGTCGCGGCGCGGGCGCGCCTGAGGCCGAGCTCGCGGTCGACGGCGACCCGGCCGAGCAGCACGTCGGCGGTGGGGGCGCGGACGTGGTCCTGGTCGATGCCGAACCTGGTCGCCATCCGCGGCACGTCGTGGTTGCCCAGCACCCAGGGGATCGACCCGCCCGTCTCGCGGGCCAGCCGGTGCGACTCCTCGATCACCGCGCGGAACTCCCCGGCCGACCACGGCAGGGGCATCAGGCGGAAGTTGAACAGCTGGGCCAGGCCGTCGCCGGTGAGGTAGGGCCGGGCCTGGGCGGGGTCGGCGAACCAGATCTCGGCCACCGTGCCGCGCGGCCCGGGGTAGGCGGCCAGGATCTTGCGCCAGGACCGGTACAGCTCCAGCAGCTCGGGCTGGTGCTCGTACGGCACCGCCGACCGGCCGGGCGCCAGCGGGGCGCCCTGGCTGCCGGGGACGACGTCCGGCAGGCCGTCCTCCTTGAACAGCATGGCGGCCACGTCGATGCGGAACCCGGACACGCCGCGGTCCAGCCAGAACCGCAGCACGTCCGCGAACATGGCGGTGACGCCGGGGTGCCGCCAGTTCCAGTCGGGCTGGGCGGAGTCGAACAGGTGCAGGTACCACTGGCCGTCGGGGGTCTGGGTCCAGGCGGGGCCGCCGAACATGGACTGCCAGTTGTTGGGCTCGTCGCGGAAGACGAACCACTCGCGTTCGGGGCTGCCGGGGCCGGCCGCCAGCGCCTGCTGGAAGCGCGGGTGGGCGGAGGAGCAGTGGTTGGGCACGATGTCGACGATGACCTTGATGTCCCGGGCGGTGGCCGCGGCCACGTAGGCGTCGAAGTCGGCCAGCGTGCCGTAGCGGGGGTCCACGTCGGTGTAGTCGGCGACGTCGTAGCCGCCGTCGGCCAGCGGCGAGGGGTAGAAGGGGCTCAGCCAGACGGCGTCCACGCCCAGGTCGGCCAGGTGGTCCAGGCGGGCCAGCGCGCCGGGCAGGTCGCCCTGGCCGTCGCCGTCGGCGTCGGCGAAGCTGCGGGGGTAGATCTGGTAGACGACGGCGTCGCGCCACCAGGCGTCGCCGTCGAAGGCTCCGGATCCGTCGGACACTGCTCTATCAGACACTGCTTTATCGGACACTGCGGATTCTCCAGATGAGGCAGGCGCCGAGCGCGGCGAAGGCCGCCGCGACGGCGTACATGAGCGGGTAGCCGCCCGCGGAGGTGACCAGGGGCGCGGCGATGACCGGCCCGAACGTGCTGGAGGCGGAGTTGGCCAGGCTGACGATCCCCAGGTCCTTGCCGCGGTCGGCGTCGGCGGGCAGGAGCTGGGTGACCATGGCCTGGTCCACGGCGGCGAACATGCCGTAGCCCGCGCCGAGCAGGACGCTGGCGGCGATCGCGGCGGGCCAGCTGGTCAGGAGGGTCAGCACGAGCCCGGAGGCGGCCATGGTGAGGCCGCCGACGAAGACGGCCGTCCGGCGGTTGCCGAACCGGTCCGACAACCAGCCCGCGACCAGGGTGGGCGCGACGCTGCTCAGCGTGAAGACCGCGACCAGCACCACGACGCCCTGCTCGACGGTGGAGCCGGGGAAGAGCGCCTCGTAGCCGACACCGTCGCGCAGGTAGTACTGCAGGTAGCCGATCGCCATGGCGAGGGTGAGGGTGATCAGGAAGCGGCTCAGCCAGGCCCAGGCGAAGTCGGGGTGCTTGCGCGGGCTCACCTTGAAGCTGCGCAGCATCGAGCGCAGCCCGAACGGCGGCAGGTCGACCGGCGCGCTCGCGGGTTCCTTGGTGAACAGGCTGAACGGCAGCACCAGCAGCAGCACCAGCACGGCCATCGCGACGAACCCGGCCTGCGAGCCGGTCGCCACGACGGTGACCACGACGCCGCCCAGCAGCGGCCCGGCGAGCTGGCCCACGCCCGCCAGCGCCGAGGCCTTGCCCCGCTGGCTGATCGGCACCTGGTCGGGCACGGTGGCGATGGCGGTGGCGAGGGCGGCGGTGAAGGCGAGCTGGGCGACCGCCCAGCCGACGACCAGCCCGGCCAGGGAGTCCTGACGGGACAGGAAGACCAGGGACGCGGCGCAGACCAGCGCGCCGCCCGCGATCCAGGGACGGCGCCGGCCCATCCGGGCGCGGGTGCGGTCGGACAGGGCTCCGAACAGCGGGTTGGCCACGATCGTGCAGACGGCGGCGACGGCGAACACCACCGCCAGCGACGCCTCCTTGTGCTGCGGATCGATGCGCGCCACGTGGGAGGGGAGCAGGATCTGGTTTCCGACGGTCATCGCCATGATGACCCCCATCTGGGCCAGCGCCAGCAGGGACATCCAGCCCGCGGACACCCGTCTGTCAGGCGCGAGGCGCGTTTCGGCCATGCAGGTCCTCCCTGGGGGGAACGTGAGAGGATGTCACGTTAGAACATGACAGGTCGTTATGTTAAGACTTGTTCGTGGAGAACCCCGGCATCCGGCGCCGACCGGTCCAGAGGCGCAGCATCGACAGGGTCGAACGCATCCTCGACGCCTGCGCCCGCCTGCTGGACGAGGTCGGTCTGGACGCCCTCACGATCTCCGACGTCGCCAGGAGCGCCGGCGTGCCCTCCGGCACGATCTACCAGTTCTTCGACGGCAAGCCGGGCATGCTGCGCGAGCTGGCGCTGCGCAACCTGGAGGTCCTGCTGGCCCGGCTGCGCGCCAGGGTCGCCGAGGAGCCGCCGCTGACCTGGCCGCGGGCGGCGGAGCTGGTGCTGGCCGAGACGGTGGAGATGCGCCGGAGCGTGCCGGGCTTCACCGTGGTCGACTTCGCCGACACCCGGCCGGGCGGGCCGTCGTTCCTGCCCGCCGGGCGGGTGCGGGAGAGCGGGGACGTGCTGGCCGAGCGGCTCTACCACTTCGCGCTGGAGGAGGCGGGGCTGCCGGCGCTGCCGGATCCGTACCGGGTGATGCGGCTGGCGATCCAGTCCACGGCGGCGGTGCTGTACCTGACGTTCTCCGCGACGCCGCAGGGTGATCCGGCCATGATCGAGCAAGGACGCAGGCTGCTGCGGGCCTACTTCGTGGACGTGGCCTCAGAAACATTCCGGTAACAAGGATTGACCGTTCAAAACCGGACGAACTACCGTCTTCCACATTCTATAGAAAGCAGAATGCAGGAGGCGGTGCATGGACGCGACGGCACGCGCGGCGATCGTCACCGACGTCGCGGGAGCGGTGAAGGTGCGCGAGTACGGCCTGCCGCAGCCCGGTCCGGGGCAGTTCGTCTTGGAGGTCGAGCTGTGCGGCATGTGCGGCACGGACGCCCACATCTACCGGGGGCGGCTGGCCAGCGTGCGTTTCCCCGCGCTGCTCGGGCACGAGATCGTCGGCCGGCTGGCCGCGCTCGGCGACGGCGTCGCGACCGACCACGCGGGCCGGCCGGTGGCCGTCGGCGACCGGGTCGGCGTCTTCCCGTCGCTGAGCTGCGGCCGGTGCTTCGAGTGCCAGGTGCGCCGCAGGCCGGGAAGCTGCCCGGACCGGCGGCCGTCCTACGGGTTCGCCTCCCCCGCCGACCGGCCGCCGTACCTGACCGGCGGCTTCGCCACCCACCTGTACGCCTCGAACGCGGGAACGGTGTTCTACCGGACCGATCTGCCCGCCGAGGTCGCCGTGCTGCAGGAGCCGCTGTCGGTGGCCCTGCACGGTGTGGAACGTTCCGCGATCCGGATCGGCTCCACCGTCGTGGTCCAGGGGGTCGGCGCCATCGGCCTGATGGCCGTGGTCGCCGCCCGCGCGGCCGGAGCGGCCAAGGTGGTCGCCGTCGGCGCGCCGGGCGCCCGCCTGGAACTGGCCGCGCTGCTCGGCGCGGACACCGTCGTCGACCTCGGCGAAGGACCCGCCGGGCGCCGCCGGGCGGTGTTCGACGCGCTGGGACGCGCGGGCGCCGACGCCGTCATCGGCACCGCGGGCTCGCCCGAGGCGTTCACCGAGGCGCTCGGCCTGGTCGCCGACGGCGGCGTGCTGGCCGAGCTGGGCAACTTCACCGATCGCGGCACCGTCCCCTTCAATCCCTACAGCGACCTGCTGAAGCGGGACCTCACGATCGCCGGCGTCTACGGCGCCGGCCCCGACATGCAGCGCCGCTACCACCAGGCGCTGACGATCCTGGAACGCGGCGGCAGCCCCTTCGAGCGCGTGGTCAGCCACCGCGTGCCGCTCGGCCGGGTCCGCGAGGCGCTCGAGGCCCTGGGCTCGGGCCATCCGCTGGACGGCCGGGACGTCGTCAAGCTCGCCGTCGACCCCTCCGCCTGAAATCCCCCATTCCCCTCCGGGAGGACACCAGTGTTGAACAACACCCGGCTCGTCACGGCCGCGGCCGTGCTCGCGCTCAGCGTCGCCGCCTGCGGCTCGCCGTCGCAGGAGGTCGCGGCCGACGGCGGCGGCCTCGGCACGGCGCAGGCCCCGGTGTCGATCCGCGTGATCGCCAACGACGCGTTCGCCAAGCAGTGGCAGGACAAGCTCGTGCCGGAGTTCGCCAAGAAGTATCCCGGCATCAAGGTCACCGTGGACGGCGTCCCCTACAACGACCAGCTCCCCAAGACGATGCTGGAGCTGACCGGCACCACCGCCACCTACGACGTGGTGCTCGCCGACGACCCCTGGCTGCCGCAGCTCGCCAAGACCGGCGCCCTGTACGACCTCAAGGGCCCCGAGCTGGCCAAGTGGAACGACCCCGGCTACGACTGGGCCGACTTCAACCCCTCGCCGCTGGCCGCCGGGGAGTGGGAGGGCAAGCAGTACGCCGTGCCCGTGCGCTCCAACCTGCTGCTGATGTTCTACAACAAGTCGCTGTACAAGAAGGCCGGCGTGGCCGAGCCGACCGCGCGGACGACCTGGGAGCAGTACTTCAAGGACGCCCCCAAGCTGGTCCAGGACACCGACGGCGACGGCAGGACCGACTCCTGGGCCGTGGGCACGTACTTCACCAAGGACCCGCTCACCCCCACCGTGTGGCAGACCGTGCTCAACTCCGACGGCGGCAAGATCCTGGACGGCACGAAGGTCGCCTTCGGCGGCCCCGCGGGCGTCAAGGCCCTGCAGACGCAGGTGGACCTGCTCAGGTACGCGCCGCCCGGGGCGAGCACGTACCAGTTCAACGAGCCGCTGGAGGCCTTCAGGCAGGGCAAGACGGCCACCATGTTCATGTGGGGCAGCGTCTACAAGGGCACCGCCGTGGACAAGGAGACCACCACCCTGACCCCCGAGCAGGTGGGCATCACCACCCTGCCCGCCGGATCGACGGCGCCGGGCGCCCACCGCGGCATCTGGACGGCGGGCATCTCCAAGAAGTCCACGCACCCGGCCGCCGCCTGGACCTGGCTGCAGTGGGTGACCTCCAAGGCGGGCGAGCAGTTCACCGGCAAGGCGTTCGGCACCTTCCCCGCCCGTGACTCCAGCCTCGACGGCACGCCGCCGGCCGAGTGGGCCGGCCCGGTCTACAAGGCGCTCAAGGACGGCTACGAGGTCGTCTCCAAGGGCGAGATGTGGCGGCCCAGGCTGCCCGAGTCCGACGCCGTGCAGCAGATCCTGGCGCTGCAGACGAGCCGGGCCATGTCCGGGCAGGCCACCGCGCAGCAGGCGATCGACCAGGCCGCCAAGGAGATCGGCGACCTGCTGAAGTCCAAGGGCTACAACCAGTGAGGCGTGCCCGACTGGGAGAGCCGGGCACGGCCTGGCTCTTCCTGGCCCCCGCCCTGCTGCTGCTGGCGGGCATGCTGCTCTACCCGATCCTCTACACGGCCTGGGTGAGCGTGTCCGACTTCGACCTGGCCTCCTTCCAGCCGTCGGGATGGGTCGGCCGGCGCCACTACGAGGCCGTGCTGCGCGATCCGGGCTTCCTGGACTCGCTCAGGGTCACCGGCGTCTACCTGGTGATCGCGCTGCCGCTGCAGATGGTGCTCGGGTTCGCCATCGCGTTCCTGCTCAACGTCGCCTGGCGGGGGCGGGGCGTGCTGCGCGCCCTGTTCCTCATCCCGATGGTGGTGGCCCCGGTGGTCGCCGGCGGCGTGTGGCGGATGTTGCTCGACCCGCTGTGGGGCGTGGTCAACTACGCCCTCGGCCTGGTCGGCGTCGGGCCCGTCGAGTGGATCGGCGACCCGACGCTGGCCATGGTCAGCCTGATCGTCATCGACACCTGGCGCTGGACGCCGTTCGTGGTGCTCATCGCCTCGGCCGGGATCATGGCGCTGCCCGGCGACGTGTACGAGGCCGCCCGCTCCGACGGCGCCGGCCGCTGGGCGATCCTGCGGCGCATCACGCTGCCGCTGCTGGTGCCGGTGATGGCCGCCGCGTTCGTGGTGCGCTGGCTGGGCGCGGTCAAGATGTTCGACATCGCACTGGCCGCCACCAGGGGCGGGCCGGGCAACTCGACCAACGTCATCAACCTCTACATCTACGAGAAGGGGTTCAGGAGCCTGGAGTTCGGCTCGGCCTCCTCGATGGCGACGATCGTCCTGCTCCTGACGATGCTGATCACTTTTGTCCTGTTCCGCGTGACCCGGCGTCTGGAGAACCGATGGTGAGACGGTACGCGGCCGTCACCGGGGCCGTCCTGGTGACGCTGGCCTTCCTGTTCCCCGTGCTCTACATGGTCTCGATCTCGTTCAAGCTGCCCAGGGACATCTTCACGGTGCCGCCGCGGTGGCTGAGCGAGTTCACCCTCGACAACTACGTCAGCTACTTCCAGCAGGCGCGCATCCTGCCCCGCATGGTCAACACGGTCATCGTGGCGGCGGGCGCCTCGGCCATCTCCATGGTCGCCGGCTCGATGGCCGGGTACGCGCTGTCGCGGCTGCGGATGCGCGGCGCTGGCGTGGTGGGCGGGCTGATCCTGGCCTCGCGCGCGGTGCCGCCGATCGCGCTGGTGGTGCCGCTGTTCCTGGTGGCCAGGAAGCTGGGGCTGACCGACCAGTACATCACCGTGATCCTGGCGTACGTGACCTTCCTGGTGCCGTACGTGGTGTGGCTGATGCGGGCGTTCTTCCGCGGGCTGCCCAAGGAGCTGGAGGAGGCGGCGATGATCGACGGCTGCTCGCGGTTCGGGGCGTTCTTCCGGATCATCGTGCCGACGAGCCTGACCGGGCTGGTCTCGACGTTGATCTTCTGCATCATCCTGGCCTGGGAGGAGCTGCTGTTCGCGCTGATCCTCACCAACGACCGGGCGGTCACCATCCCCGTCGCCATCGCCGGGATCGCGGCCGACACCGAGAAGGGCGGGATGTGGGGGCCGCTGGCCGCGGTCGGCGTGCTGACCGTGCTGCCCGTGGTGGTCTTCGCGCTGCTGGTGCAGAAGTACCTGATCAAGGGTCTCGCGGACGGCGCGACCAAGGGGTGAGGAGCCGATGAGGATCACAGACGTCCGCGCGCGGGTCATCGAGCTGCCCTATCCCCGGCCGTTCGTGCCGTCGTGGGCCCCGGAGGGCGCGCACCGGGCGATGTCGGCGGTCATCGTCGAGGTCGAGACCGACGAGGGCACCGTCGGGGTGTCCGGCGGCGACATGGGCCACGGCACCGGGCCGATGCTGCTGGAGGCGATCCGCGGCTGGATCCGCCCGCAGCTCGTCGGCCTGGACGCCTTCGACACCACGCACGTCGCCAACCGGCTGCGGTACGTGGCCGAGTACGTCTTCCCCCGGCCGTGGGTCGTCGGCGTCGCCGTGTGGGACGCCGTCGGCAAGGCCTGCGGGCAGCCGCTGTACAAGCTCTGGGGCGGGCACTCGGGAGCTGTCCGCGCGTACGCGAGCTTCGGCGAGCTCCGCGACCCGCGGCAGCGGGCCGAGGACGCCCTGGCCGCCGTCGAACGGGGTTTCCAGGGGATCAAGCTGCGGGTGCACGCGGCCACCGTCGCCGAGGACGTGCGGCAGGTCGCCGCCGTGCGCGAGGCGGTCGGCCCCGACGTGGCGATCATGGTGGACGCCAACCAGGCGGCCGCCCGCTGGCGCTACTCCCCCGACGGCACCCGCCTGATCTGGGACTTCGAGCGCGCCCTCACCACCGCCAGAGAGCTGGCCGGGCTCGGCGTGGCGTGGCTGGAGGAGCCGCTGCCCCGGCACGACTACCGCGCCCTGTGCGAGCTGACCGCGGCCTCGCCGATCCCGATCGCGGGCTGCGAGCACAACCGGGGCATCGGCCAGCTCGTGCGCATGCTGGAGGATGGTTGCTTCGACATCTTTCAGCCCGACGCGAACGAGAGCGAGGAGATCGGCGCGCTGCGCGACTTCGGCGCCATGGCCGCCGCCCGGCAGCGCAAGGTCATCCCGCACGCCTGGGCCACCGGGCTCGGCGTGGCGGGCAACCTGCAACTTTGCGCCTCGCTGCCGAACTGCGACTGGCTGGAGTACCCCTACGATCCGCCGGTGATCGTCCCGGAGGTGTTCCACGCCATGCTGACCGAACCGCTGCTGCCCGACTCCCGCGGTCTCGTCGCCGTTCCGACGGGGCCCGGAATCGGTGTAGAGCTGGACCACGCGGCGATCGAGCCGCTCACCGTCCAGCGGGTCTGAAGGGCTCCTCAACCATGGCCGAATCGCGTTCCCCCTTCCGCACCAAGGCGGATCTTGCGGCGGAGCACATCAAACATCTGATCATGAGCGGCGAGGCGCCTCCCGGCACGAAGATCACCACCAGGGTGGTGGCCGAGGCCGTGGGCATCAGCGAGACGCCCGTGCGCGAGGCGATCAAGCAGCTCTGCTCGGAGGACTGGCTGGTCGAGCGCCCGCACGTCGGCGCCGTCGTCGCCGAGCTCACGGTGGCCAACGTGCGCGAGCTCTACAGCGTCCGGGCCGCGCTCACCGCGCTGGCGCTGGAGCTGGGCGGCGTGCCGCTGGAGGGCGCGCGGCTGGCCGAGGTCGACGCGGTGCTCGCCGAGTGCGAGACCGCCGTCGCCCGCGAGGACGTCGCCGCCTTCGCCCGCCTCAACCGGCGCTTCCACTCCCTGCTGTGCGACACCGAGCACAGCAAGCTCACCCACCGCATGCTGCAGAGCCTGTGGGCCCGCACGGAGACCGCCCAGCGCGGCTTCCGCCTGGTGCCCTGGCGGCTGCCCAAGTCGCACGCCGAGCACATCGCCATCAGGAACGCCCTGGTCGCGGGCGACATCCCGCTGGCGGGCAGGCTGCAGCACGCGCACGAGATGGCCGCCATGAAGGCCCTCATCGAAGGAATCCAGGAGACACATGGCTGACACCCGAAGGGCTCTCGTCGGAGCCGCATGGCAGGAGGCCGACCAGACCTTCACCGTCCGCTCCCCCGCCACCGGCGAGCCGCTGGCGCAGGTCGCCGACTGCGGCCCCGAGCTGGCCACGCAGGCCGTCGACGCGGCCGCGGCGGCGCTGCCCGGCTGGCGGGCCATGCCCGCGCACGAGCGCGCCGGCCTCATGCGGGCCGCCGCCGGCGAGCTGACCGCGCGGGCGGACCGGATCGCCGCGATCATGACGGCCGAGCAGGGCAAGCCGCTCGCCGAGGCGACCGGCGAGGTGCTCTCGGGCGCCGACCACCTGCTGTGGGCCGCCGAGGAGACCCGCCGCCTGTACGGCGAGACCGTGCCCGGCGCGCACGAGGGCAACCGCATCTGGCTGCTGCCCGAGCCGGTCGGCGTGGTCGCGGGCATCACCCCGTGGAACTTCCCGGTCTCGATGATCACCCGCAAGCTCGGCCCGGCGCTGGCCGCCGGCTGCACGGTCGTGCTCAAGCCGGCCGAGCAGACCCCGCTGTCGGCGATCGCGGTGGCCGAGGCGTTCGTCGCGGCCGGGCTGCCGCCGGGCGTGTTCAACCTGGTCACCACGTCCCGGCCGGCCGAATTCGGCCAGGCGGTGATGACCGACCCGCGGGTGCGCAAGGTGTCCTTCACCGGCTCCACCGAGGTCGGCCGCGAGCTGATCAGGCAGAGCGCCCACGACGTCAAGCGGCTCAGCGTCGAGCTGGGCGGGCACGCGCCCGTGCTGGTCTTCCCCGACGCCGACCCGGTCGCCGCCGCCCGCGCGGTGGCCCGCAGCAAGTTCCTCAACGCCGGGCAGGCCTGCACCTCGCCCAACCGCATCTTCGTCCACTCCTCGCTGGCCGCCGCCTTCACCGGCGAGCTGGTGCGGCAGGCGCGGGCGGCCGAGCTGGGCCCGCTCATCGACGAGGCGGCCGTGGCCAAGGTGAGCAGGCACGTCGAGGACGCCGTCGCGAAGGGCGCGGCCGTCCTGACCGGCGGGCGGCGTCCCGAGGGGGCGGGCACGTACTACCCGGCGACCGTGCTGGGCGGGGTGAGCGAGGACATGCTGGTCTGCCGCGAGGAGACGTTCGGGCCGGTCGCGCCGGTGCTGGCGTTCGACGACTGCGACGAGGTCGTCGAACGCGCCAACGCCACCCCGTACGGGCTGACCGCCTACGTGTGGACCAACGACCTGACCAGGACCCTGCGGGTGGCCGAGGAGCTGCAGTTCGGCATGGTCACCGTCAACGGCGGCCCGCTGGCGCCGCCACAGGCGCCGTTCGGCGGGGTCAAGAGCAGCGGCTACGGGCGCGAGGGCGGCCACCACGGGGTGGCCGACTACCTGGAGTACAAGTACCTCAGCGTGGGGCTGGGACGATGACGGAGAGCACGATGAAGACGAGCCCGCGCGCGGTCGCAGAGCGCGAGATCACCCGCCGGGTCGACCTGTGCCTGCCCGACGGCCGGCTCAACCCGGCCGCGGTCGGCTGGAGCCGCACCCCGCTCCACCGCGCCAACATCCGCGGCTGGGGCCGCACGATGCGCTGGGACTACTGGTGCGTCACCAGCCCCGGCCACGTGTTCGCCTTCAGCGCCAGCAGCCTCGACTACCTGGCCGGCGAGTCGGCGTTCTTCCTCGACCGGCGCACCGGCGAGCAGGTCTCCAGCCGGGGCCTGCTCGTCCCGGCCAGGGGCGTGTCCTTCTCCGAGCGCGGCGGCGAGGGCAGCGTGCGCATCGGCGCCGGCCCGGTCCGCATCAGCGTCGACGAGACCGCCGACGGCACCCGGCTGCGGCTGAAGTCCGCCGAGATCGCCGCCGACGTGCTGGTGCGCCGGGTGCCGGGCCGCGAGAGCCTGTCGGTCGTGGTGCCCTGGGGCCCCCGCCGCTTCCAGTACACGGTCAAGGACGTCGGCCGGCCCGCCGAGGGCACCGTGCGCGTGGGCGGGCAGACCTACGAGTTCGACCCCGCCGACGCCCTGGCCACGCTCGACCTCGGGCGCGGGCGCTGGCCCGGCGACATCCGCTGGAACTGGGGCGCCGCCGCCGGACGGCCCGGCGGCCGCGACGTCGCCCTTCAGATCGGCGGCAAGTGGACCGACGGCACCGGCAGCGTGGAGAACGGCCTCATCCTCGACGGCCGCCTGCACAAGATCAGCGAGGAGCTGGTCTGGCGGTACGACACCACCGACTGGCGCGCGCCCTGGCACATCGTGGGCGAGCGCGTGGACCTGGAGTTCGTCCCCGAGCACGTGCGCGAGGCCGACGTGCGGCGCGCGTTCTACATGCGCAGCCAGGAGGCCCAGGCGTTCGGCCACTACCGCGGCACGGTCGTCGCCGACGACGGCGAGAGCGTGACGGTCGACGGCCTGTACGGCTGGGCCGAGGAGGTCTACCGGCGCTGGTAGCGGCGTCAGGCGTCGCGGTCGTCGCGGATGACCTCGCCGTGGATGACCTCGCCGTGCACGACCTTGCCGCCCTGAGGGGCCCGGTCCACGCCGGGCGCCGACGGGAACAGGTTCGCGTACGGCGAGGCCGCCGCCACCCGCTTGACCCGCCGGTCGAAGAACCACGACGCCAGCCGCCGCATCAGCGGCCGGGTGAAGGGCAGCACGAAGACGAAGCCGACGACGTCGGTGAAGAAGCCCGGGATCATCAGCAGCGCGCCGCCGGCCAGCACCAGGCCACCGTCGGCCAGCTCGCGGTCGGGCACCCGGCCCTCCGACAACGCCGCCTGCAGACGCCGCCAGACCCGGCGGCCCTCGCGGCGCACCAGCCAGGCGCCCACCAGGCTGCCCGCGACGAGCAGGCCGACGGTCGGCCATCCGCCGATCATCGATCCGACCTGGATCAGCAGCCAGACCTCCAGCACCGGGACGCCCAGCAAGGCCAGGAACAGCAGCAGCCGCATCGTTTCCTCGATTCCGCGCACACGTACATCAGGAACAACGTCCGGCGGGCCGCGCGCGTTCCTGGACGCGGATCCTCGCGCCGGTCAGCCGCGGGTGCGGCGCAGACGGCGGGGCAGACCGGTGACGCCCCACATGCCGATGCGCCACAACGCCTCGGACATGACCTTGCCGTTCATCTTGCTCTTGCCGACCGTGCGCTCGACGAACGTGATCGGCACCTCCACCACCCGCAGGCCGTGCCTGGACGTGCGGAGCGTGAGGTCGACCTGGAAGCAGTAGCCCTGCGACTCGACCCCGGCCAGGCCCACCTTCTCCAGCGTGGAGGCCCGGTAGGCGCGGAAGCCGGCGGTGGCGTCGCGCACCGGCAGGCCGAGCATCACCCGGGTGTAGATGTTGGCGCCCTTGGACAGCAGCTCGCGCCGGTGGGGCCAGTTGACCACCTTGCCGCCGGGCACGTAGCGCGAGCCGATCGCCAGGTCGGCGCCGTCGGCCAGGGCCTGCAGCAGCTTGGGCAGCTCTTCTGGCTGGTGTGAGCCGTCGGCGTCCATCTCGACCAGCACGTCGTAGCCCTCGCTCAGGCCCCAGCGGAACCCGGCGATGTAGGCCGCGCCGAGCCCCTGCTTGCCCGGCCGGTGCAGCACGTGGACGTGCTCGTCGGCCTCGGCCAGGCCGTCGGCGACCTCGCCGGTGCCGTCGGGGCTGTTGTCGTCGGCCACCAGCACGTGGGCCTCCGGCAGGGCGGCGCGCAACCGCTCGACGATGGCGGGCAGGTTGTCGCGCTCGTTGTAGGTCGGGACGACGACGAGCACCCGGCCGACAGTCTCCATCATGAGCCGTTCCCCATTCGGTCGCCTCGCCTGCCGCGCCGTGCGGCGACTCCGACAGCCACCGCTCCCATCAACATCAATGCCCATTCAGGAAGCTCGCCCACCTTTGTGGCGATCGTTTCCTGGGTGCGTACGGGCACCTTGACCACGTTCATGTCGGGGACAAGTTCACGGGTCTGCCAGGAGACCTTACCGTCAGGCGTGACATATGCGGAGATCCCGGTCGTGGCGGCCGTGACGACGGCCCTGTTGTGCTCGACGGCGCGCAGCTTGGACATCGCGAGCTGCTGCGGCGGCAGGTTGGACAGCGCGTAGCTGGCGTTGTTGGTCTGCACCACCAGCGGGGTGCCGCCGGCGCGCACGGTGCCGCGCACGGTGTCGTCGTAGGCCACCTCGTAGCAGTTGACCGCGCCGATCGTGACCGGGCCGAGCTTCAGGTCGCCCGGCTTCGTGCCCGCGACCGACTGCCGGCCGACCAGGTTGGCCCGCTCCCACAGGGCCAGCACGATCTCCTTGAACGGCGTGTACTCCCCGAACGGCACCAGGTGCTGCTTGTCGTAGTAGGCGCCGGGACCGGTCACCGGGTCCCACACCAGGCTGCGCGTGGCGCGGTGCTCGTCGCCGATGGCCACGACGGCGCCGACCAGGGTGGGGACGCCGACGTACTTGACCGACTCGTCGATGACCTGGCGGGCGAAGGCGCTGGTGTAGGGGTCGATGTCGGTGGAGTTCTCGGGCAGGACGACGATGTCGGGCCTCGGCAGGGCCCCGGCGCGCACGGCGTCGGCCAGGCGCTTGGTCTCCTCGGCGTGGTTGCGCAGGACGACGGCCGGCTCGTCGCCGAGCGGGTGCATGCCCCGCCCCGGAACGTTGCCCTGCACGATGCCGACGTTGATCGAGCGGCCCTCGTCGCCCGGCCTCGGCAGGACGAGCGTGAGCAGCGGCACGGCCAGCGCCACGGCCGCCGGGACGGCCCTGCGCACGACCTTGTTCACGCCCTTGTTCACGGTGGCGGCAGGGCGCACCAGGACGGCGTGGGCCAGCAGGGCGCCGCACAGCGTGACGGCGAAGGACACCAGCGGCGCGCCGCCCAGCGCGGCGTAGGAGGTGAACAGCGACTCGCCCTGACTGAAGGCCACCCGCGCCCACGGGAAGCCGCCGACGGGCACCAGACCGCGGGCCCACTCCATCATCACCCACAGCGCGCCGAACCACAGCGGCCACAGCCGCAGCCGGAACACCAGGGCCGCCAGGGCGGCCATGACGGCGTAGAACACGCTCTCGGTGGCCACCAGCATGACCCAGACGTCGTCGCCGATCGTGCGCACCCAGGCCAGGGCGGGGAACAGGAACACGGCGGCACCCAGATAACCCAGCCACGCGGCGCGCCGGGGACGGGCGCGGTAGAGGGCGGCGACGATCAGCCCGATGCCGACCGGCGCGCACAACCACCAGTCGAGCGGCGGGAAGGCGGTGAAGAGCAGCAGCCCGCCGGCGACCACGGCCACGACCCGCGCGGCCAGGACCCACCGGCCCTCGCCCTCGGCGCGAACACCGTCGCCCTCACCCGAGGAGGCGGCTGTGTCGGCGGCTGTGGCGTCCGCCTCGGGAGCCGGTTCGCGCCCGGGGACGGGCGGAACGCTCGTCTTGTCCTGAACCACGCCGGGTCTCCTCGCAAAATCGCACGCCTGCTTGCGAAAACGCTACCGCCCCGGGGCCGCGCTCAAGCCAGCGGCGCACACCTAGATCGAAAACGGCCGCTCGCAGGCGGCCGGCTGGGTGATCCCGTTCGGGACGGGATCACCCGGCGCGATCCGCGATCCTGCGCACGAGAGCGGGAAGAGGGCCCGGAAACCCTTCGGACCGGACCCGTCTCGTCGGCGGCGAGCGCGGAATTCCGTTGTCTACTGGGCTCCCGGACCCGTCCCGGGTCCAACCCCCAACCGGTTGGGGTGCCCCGACTCGACGGACCGACGGCCCTGCACCTGGCTGTGTGGACGAAGTCACGCTCCGTCACGGACGCAGGATCCGGCGATGTCAGAGACGGCCAACCGGCCAAGTCCCGTGCTGGACTGCGCAGCAAACTACCGACTCCACCTCAGATGTCAACCGTGTCCCGATCAGCGGGAACCTCAAGTTTCCGCAGGTGGGACATGTTCGGCCTGCCGTCGTAAAGCGGGTCAAAGCCCATTTGCCGACGTCGGGGACCTGCCCGGCAGGCCCGACAGCGCCTGCGACAACGGCCCTTCGTGGACGACGCCCAACCGTTGCGTGGCACGCGTCAGAGCAACATACAGGTCGCTCGGCCCGCGTGGCGACTGGGCGGCGATGAGGTCCGGCTCGGCCACGATCACCGAGTCGAACTCCAGGCCCTTGGCGTCGGCCACGCCCATCACCGCCAGGGGCGCGTCCAGGGCGGCGGCCCCGCCGGCCCGTCCGGCGCCGGGCGTGACCACCGCGGCGCCCTCCACGGCCGCGACCAGCCGCGCGCCGAGCGTGTCCAGCAGCGCGTCGGGCACCACCACGGCGACCTTGCCGCCCTCCCCGACCTCGGACCTGGCCAGTTCGGGCAGCGCGGGCAGCGGCGCCGACCAGGGCCGCGCGCCGAGTTCGCGCACCGACGTCGGCGCCTCCAGGGCCGGGTCGATGGTGGCCAGCACCCGCGCGGCCACCTCCATGAGCTCCACGGGCGTGCGGTAGTTGACCGTCAGCCGCTCCTGACGCCAGCGCCCGGCCACGTACGGGTCCAGCACCTGCGCCCACGAGCGCGCCCCCGCCGCCGAGCCGGTCTGGGCGATGTCGCCGACGATCGTCATCGACCGCGTCGGGCAGCGCCGCATGACCGCCCGCCAGGCCATCGGCGACAGCTCCTGCGCCTCGTCCACGATCACGTGCCCGTAGGCCCAGGTGCGGTCGGCGGCGGCGCGTTCGGCGGTGGTGAGGTAGGGGCCGTCGCCGCGCTGGCGTTCGGCCAGCCGCTCGGCCTCCATGACGTCGGACAGGCCGGTCAGCTCCAGCACCTCGCGCGCGTAGGCCAGCTCGGCCTCGCGCTGGTGCTCCTCGGCCTGCCGGGCGGCGGCCAGCTCCTCCTCGGCCTGCATCGCCGAGGCGCGCAGCACGTGCTCGTCGATGTCGCCCAGCAGCTCGGCGGCCTCGTCCAGGAGCGGCACGTCGGCGTCGGTCCACTCGGCCGAGTCGCGGCGCAGCAGCGCCCTCTCCGCGGGGCTCAGGACGCCCCCCGCCGCGTCGAGCCGCTCGGGCGACCCGTACAGGCCCAGCAGCAGCCGCTGGGGCGTCAGGTACGGCCACAGCCGGTTGAGCGCCGCCTTGACCACCGGCTCGGTCCGCAGCTCCTCGCGCAGATCGGCCAGCTCGTCGTCGTCGATGAGCCCCTTGCCGATCTTGCGGGCCTGCTGCCGGGCCAGCGCGTTCAACAGCGACCTGACGAACACCGCGCGCGCCTGGTTGTGCGGGCGGCGCGAGCGCACGGCCTTGTTCTTGGCCGCGTCGAGCATGGCGCGGTCGACGGTGAGCGTCAGCCGCCCCATCGTCAGCTCGATGGGTTTGCGCGGCACCTTCTGCCGGTCGCGCACGGCGCGCTCGATCACCTGGGCCATCCGCGCGTCGCCCTTGACCGCGGCCACCTCCGGACGGTCGCGCCGGGTGGCGGTCACGCCCGGGTACAGCTCGCCCACGGTGGACAGCAGCACGTCGGTCTCGCCGAGCGAGGGCAGCACCTGCTCGATGTAGCGCAGGAAGGTGAGGTTGGGGCCGAGGATGAGCACGCCGCGGCGCTCCAGGCGCTCCCTGTGGGTGTAGAGCAGGTAGGCGGCCCGGTGCAGGGCCACGACGGTCTTGCCCGTGCCGGGGCCGCCCTGCACGACCAGGACGCCGTTGAGGTCGCTGCGGATGACGCGGTCCTGCTCGGCCTGGATGGTGGCGACGATGTCGCGCATGCGGCCGGTGCGGCGCTCGTCGAGGGCGGCCAGCAGCGCGGCCTCGCCGTTGAGGGTGGCGCGGTCGTCGTCGGTGAGCGCGTCGAGATCGAGCAGGTCGTCGTCGACGCCGACGACGCTGCGTTCCCTGGTCTGCAGGTGGCGGCGCCTGGTCACGCCCATGGGCGCGGCGGGGGTGGCGCGGTAGAAGGGCTGCGCCACGGGCGCGCGCCAGTCGATGAGCAGACGGCGTTGCTCGTCGTCGGTGAGTCCGAGCTTGCCGATGTAGAGCCGGCCCTCCTCGACGTGGTCGAGCCGGCCGAAAACCAGGCCGCGCTCCACCGCCCAGAGCCGGGCCAGGCGCCCGGCGTACATGTCGGCGAAGGAGTCGCGCTCGGATCTGTTCTGCATCGTGCCGACGGCACCCGTGGCCAGCACTTCCTTGAGCCGGCGCTGGGTGCGCTCGCGCAGCTCGTCGAGACGGTCGTACAGACCGGTGACGTAGGACTGCTCTTTGGCGAGCTCCGTTTGACGAGTTGCCGCCTGACCATTATTGTGGTTAATGGGACACTCCGGGCCATTCTGCTTGTTGTTGCGACAAACGATGACATTAGCACGCCTGTCGAGGCACTCCCATCTTCCCTTCCCCCTTCCGGGTCACGGCTTGGTTTCGCCCTCTTGACCAGCATGGGAGAACTCCCTATGTTCTCGAGTTAGGAAAGTTTCCTAACTTCGTCGAAGGGGTCCTCCTGATGAGCGGTCCGGTTCCGGGAACGCCGAGCCTGCTGCGCGCGATCAACGACCGCGCGGCCCTGCGGGCGCTCCTCGAGCGCGGGTCGCTGACCCGCCCGGAGCTGGGCGCCCTGACGGGCCTGTCCAAGCCCACCGCCTCCCAGCTCCTGTCGCGCCTGCAGGACGCCGGGCTGGTGGTCCTGGACGGCATCAGGGAGGGCCTGCCGGGCCGTACCGCCGAGGTCTACCGGATCAACCCGGCGGCGGCCTACGTGGGCGCGCTCGACGTCGCCCCCGACCGCATCGAGGCCCGCGTCGCCGACATCACCGGCACGGTCGTGGGCTCGTACACGCTGCCGACGCCCCGGCGGCCGGGCGGCGAGCTGGTCGACCGGCTGGGCGCGGCGCTGGCCGGCGCGAACCCGCCGGACAAGCTGCGCAGGGTCGTGATCGGCGTGCAGGCCGCGATCGACCCGGCCACCGGCCGGCTCGGCTACGCCGCCGCCAAGGACGTGCCCGGCTGGCAGATCGACGACCTCGTGCCCACCCTCAGCGCGGGTCTCGGCACGGCCGTGGACGTGGAGAACAACGTCAACCTCGTCGCCCTGGCCGAGCAGGCGCACGGCGCGGCGCGCGGGCACTCCGACTTCGTGCTGCTGTGGGCCGACGAGGGCATCGGCTCGGCCATCGTGCTCGGCGGTCGCATGCACAGGGGCGCGACCGGCGGCGCGGGCGAGGTGGGTTACATGCCGACCCCGGGCGCGCCGACCGCCCGCGAGGCCGGCCGCTACGCCAACCACGGCTACCAGGCGCTCACCGGCGGCCCGGCCGTGCTGCGGCTGCTGCGCTCCTACGGCGTGCACGGCACCGACTTCCGCCAGGCCATCGCCAAGGCGGTACGCGTGTCGGAGGGCTCGGGGCAGAAGGCCGACGACGCCAAGGCGGGGCTGCGCGACATCGCCGCCCGCCTGGCGGTGGGCCTGGCGGCCATCACCTCCGTCATCGACCCCGGCCTGATCGTGCTGACCGGCGGCGTCGTGCTGTCGGGCGGCGAGCCGCTGCGCGAGCTGGTCGAGCACGAGCTGCACGCGCTCACCATCCCCCGCCCCGTCGTGCGGCTGTCGCACGTGGAGGGCAACCCGGTGCTGGCCGGCGCGCTCGATCTGGCCCTGGACACCGTGCGCGACGAGGTCTTCAGCTCGACCGTCCCTTCCTGAACCTCTTTCTCCATCCCGTTCCACCCTCCCTTCATGATCCCCCAGCGGTAGGAGGCACCCCCCGTGCGCTTCGTCCCCCTGGCGGCCGTCGCGATCCTCGCGCTCGCCGCCTGCACCGCCGGCAGGGAGGCCGGGCCCTCGCTCGGCTCCCAGCCAAGACCCTCGGGTTCGGCCTCCGCGGCCCTCCCGGCGGCCACGATCCAGCTCTGGCACGGATTCTCCACCGACGCCGAGGTCAAGGCGTTCGAGGAGGCCATCGCCGGGTTCCACGCCAAGTTCCCGCAGATCACCGTCAAGGCCACCAAGGGCGTCCAGGACGACCAGATCACGCAGGCCATCCGGGGCGGCAACGCGCCGGACGTGGCGGCCTCGTTCACGACGGACAACGTCGCCCAATGGTGCAGGTCGGGATCGTTCCAAGACCTCACCCCCGTCATCAAGCAGGACGGGATCGACCTGTCGGTGCTGCCCGAGGTGGCACGTTCCTACACCGGCTTCGGCGGCCGACAGTGCACGCTGCCGCTGCTGGCCGACGCGTACGGCCTCTACTACAACAAGGCCCTGATGAAGGGCAACCAGCCGCCCAGGACGCTGACCGAGCTGACCGAGCTGGCCAAGAAGCTGACCGTGCGCGACGCGAACGGCGACATCAAGGTGGCCGGGTTCGTCCCCAGCACGCAGTACTACGAGAACAGCCCCAGCCACCTGGCCCCCATGGTCGGCGCCACCTGGTACAACGCCGACGGCACCTCGGCCATCGGCACCGACCCGGCGTGGAAGGCCCTGCTGCGCTGGCAGAAGGAGCTCATCGACTGGTACGGCTACGACAAGCTGGAGAAGTTCCGCAAGAGCCTGGGCGACGAGTGGAGCGCCGACCACCCGTTCTACAAGGGCAAGATCGCGATGGTCCTGGACGGCGAATGGCGCAACGCCATGATCGCCAACGACGCCAAGAAGCTCGACTACGCCACCGCTCCCCTGCCGGTCGCCGACGACAAGCCCGACCTGTACGGCAGCGGCTTCACCGCCGGAACCGTCATCGGCGTCCCCAAGGGCGCCAAGAATCCGCAGCAGGCCTGGGAGCTGGTCAAGTACCTGACCACCGACACCAGCTCGCTGGTGACGCTCTCTAACGCCCTGCGCAACGTGCCCACGACCAAGGCCGCGATGGAATCGCCCGACCTGAGCAAGGACGCGAACTTCGCCACCTTCCTCGACGTCTTCTCCCACCCCAAGACCTCGACGCTGCCGCCGAGCGTCAACAGCGTCTTCAACCAGGAGGCGCTGGCGACCTTCGTCGTCAAGTGGGAGAAGGGCGCGGTCACCGACCTCGACACCGGCCTCAAGGGCGTGGACAAGCAGATCGACGACAAGCTGAAGCTGTCCGGGGGCTGATCGGCGATGGCCTCCTCCCCCCACGCCGCGCCGCCGAGGCGGCGGCGCGGCGAGGGCCTGCGCGCCCTGCTGTGGTTGTCGCCGTGGATCGCCGGAGTGTCGATCTTCTTCGTCTATCCGCTGCTGTCCACGGTGTACTTCTCCTTCTACCGCTACGACATGACCAGCACGCCGGAGTTCATCGGGCTGGACAACTACGCGTACCTGCTGCACGACCCGCGGGTCGCGATGTCGGCCAAGAACACGCTGTGGCTGGTGGCGATCATGGTGCCGGCCACGGTGCTGTTCTCCCTGGCCCTGGCCCAGCTCGTGGTCCGGCTCAAGGCCGGCGTCGGCGTGCTGCGGACGATCTTCTACCTGCCGTCGCTGGTCCCGCTGGCGGCCGGGACGATCACCTTCGTCTTCCTGATGAACCCGGCCACCGGACCGTGGAACAAGTTCCTGGCCCTGTTCGGCATCCACGGGCCCGACTGGTTCGGCGACCCGGCCTGGTCCAAGCCGAGCCTGACGCTGCTGTCGCTGTGGAGCTGCGGCCAGCTCGCGGTGATCTTCATGGCGGCGCTGCTGGACGTCCCCCGGCACCTGTACGAGGCCGCCGCCATCGACGGCGCCGGCGCCTGGCGGCAGTTCCGCAGCGTGACGCTGCCGACGATCGCGCCGGTGCTGATGTTCGCCCTGGTCACCAACGTCATCTACGCCCTGCAGTACTTCACCCAGGCGATGATCGCCTCCCGGGTGGCCTCGGGCTCGACCGACTCCCCCGGCTCCACCTTCACCCCCGGCTATCCGGACGAGTCGCTGCTGACGCTGCCTCAGTGGCTCTTCCAGTCGGGCTTCCGCGACTGGACGATGGGCTACGCGTGCGTGCTGGCGCTGCTGCTGTTCGCCACGTCGATGATCTTCACGTTGATCCTGCTGCGGCAGTTCCGCCGGGCCGAGGAGGCGATATGAGCGCGACCATGACCGCCCCCGCCCCGCCCGCGGCCCCCGCGCGGCGGCAGGGGGTCAGGGCGCGGCGGCGGCGCACGCTGATGTGGATCGCCACGCACGCGACGGCGATCGTGCTGGCCCTGATGTTCCTGGCGCCGGTGGTGTTCCTGACCCTGACCGCGCTGATGACCGACGAGCAGGCGCTGACCGGCGACCTGTGGCCGCGCACGTGGAACTTCGACAACTTCGTGGTGGTGTTCGAGAAGTCGAAGCTGCTGCGCTGGGGGATCAACACGCTGCTGTACGCGGGCCTCGGCACGGTCTTCACGCTGGCCTCCTCCATCCCGGTGGCCTACGCGCTGGCCCGGTTCCGCTTCCGGGGGCGGCGGGCGGCGTTCCTGCTGGTGATCACCGCCATGATGCTGCCGCCGCAGGTCATCGCGGTGCCGATCTACCTGGTGTGGGCCCGGCTGGGGCTGACCGACAGCCTGTGGCCGCTGATCGTGCCGATGTTGTTCGGCGACGCGTTCTCCATCTTCCTGCTCCGCCAGTTCCTCATCACGATCCCGCGCGAGTACATCGACGCGGCGAAGGTGGACGGCTGCTCGGACTTCAGGACGCTGGTGCGGGTGATCCTGCCGATGGCCCGTCCGGCGGTCGCCGCCGTCGCCCTGTTCCAGTTCTTCTACTGCTGGAACGACTACTACGGCCCGCTGCTGTACGCCGGCGTCGAGCAGGAGGGCTGGACGCTCTCGCTCGGCCTGGCCACGTTCAAGGCGTTCCACAGCGTCCAGTGGAATCTCACCATGGCCGCCACCCTGCTGGTGACCGCCCCGGTGATCATCGTGTTCTTCCTCGCCCAGAAAGTCTTCATCGAGGGCGTGACCTTGACAGGAGTGAAGGGTTGAAACTCGCCGTGGTCGGGGGCGGCTCGACGTACACGCCGGAGCTGGTCGACGGGTTCGCGAGGCTGCGCGACGAGCTGCCCGTGACGGAGATCGCCCTCATCGATCCGGATCCGTCCCGTCTTGAGCTGGTGTCGGGGATGTCGCGGCGCATGCTGGCGCACGCCGGGCATCCGGCGCGCGTGCTGGCCACCTCCTCGGTGGCCGAGGGGGTCGCGGGGGCCGAGGTCGTGCTGTTCCAGCTCCGGGTGGGCGGGCAGGCGGCCAGGAACGTCGACGAGACGCTGCCGCTGGAGTGCGGCTGCGTGGGCCAGGAGACGACCGGCGCGGGCGGCCTGGCCAAGGCGCTGCGCACGGTGCCGGTCGTGCTGGAGCTGGCCGAGACCGTACGCCGGGAGGCACCGGACGCCTGGATCATCGACTTCACCAACCCGGTCGGCATCGTCACCAGGGCGCTGCTCGACGCCGGCCACCGGGCCATCGGGCTGTGCAACGTCGCGATCGGCTTCCAGCGCCGCTTCGCCGCGGGGCTGGGCGTCGACCCCGGCCGCATCTCGCTGGGTCACGTCGGGCTGAACCACCTGAGCTGGGAACGTTCGGTGCACCTCGACGGCCGGGACGTGCTGCCCGACATCATCGACCGGGCCGGCGAGGAGATCGCCGACGCCCTCGGGCTGCGGGTGGAGCTGATCCGGCGGCTCGGCGTCATCCCGTCGTACTACCTGCGCTACTTCTACGCCCACGACGCGGTGGTGCGCGAGCAGCGCTCCAAGCCGTCGCGGGCGGCCGAGGTGGCGGAGATGGAGACGCGGCTGCTGGAGATGTACGGCGACCCGTCGGTGGTGACCAAGCCGGAGCTGCTGGACCGGCGCGGCGGCGCGTTCTACTCCGAGTCGGCGGTCGCGCTGATCGCCTCGCTGCTCGGCGACCGGGGCGACGCCCAGGTCGTCAACGTGCGCAACCAGGGCACCCTGCCCTTCCTGCACGACGACGCCGTCATCGAGGTGCCCGCGGCCGTCACCGCGTCCGGCGCCGCGCCGCTGCCGGTGCCGCCCGTCGAGCCGCTGTACGCGGGGCTGATCGCGCACGTGTCGGCGTACGAGACCCTGGCCCTGGACGCCGCCCGCCGGGGCGGCGCGGACCGCGTGCGCGACGCCCTGCTGGCGCACCCGCTGATCGGCCAGGACGACGTCGCCGAGGAGCTGACCGGCCTGCTGCTGGCGGCCAACCGCGAGCACCTGCCCTGGACGGTGGGCTAGTGGCGGGCCCCGGGCTGCTCCCGGCCGTCGACGGCGGCAACAGCAAGACCGACGTCGCGGTGGTCGCGGACGACGGCGAGGTGGTCGCGACCGGCCGGGCGGGCCCCTTCGAGCCGCAGAGCGCGGGCGTGGCCGCGGCCGTGGACGTGGTGGCCGAGGCGACGGCCCGCACCGGCCTGCCGGCCCAGGCGTTCGGCCACGTGTCGGCCTGCCTGGCCGGGGCCGACTTCCCGGTGGAGGAGGAGGCGCTGGCCGCCGAGTTCGCCGCCCGCGGGTTCGGCGACGTGGTGGTGCGCAACGACACCTTCGCGCTGCTGCGGGCCGGCACGTCGGCCCCGTGGGGGGTCGCGGTGGTGTGCGGCGCGGGCATCAACGCGGTCGGCGTCTCCCCCGGCGGGCAGGTGGCCCGCTTCCCGTCGCTGGGCCGGATCAGCGGCGACTGGGGCGGCGGCCAGGGCGTGGCCGAGGATGCGCTGTGGCACGCCGCGCGCGCCGAGGACGGCCGTGGCGCGCCGACGGCCCTGGCGGAGCTGGTCACGGCCCACTTCGGCACGGCCACCGTCGAGGAGCTGGTGCTCGACCTGCACTTCGGGCGCGTGGACGAAGGGCGGCTGCACGAGCTGGCCCCCGGCGTGCTGGCCGTCGCCGCGGCCGGGGACGCGGTCGCCCGGTCGCTGGTCCAGCGGCAGGCCGAGGAGGTGACCGTGATGGCCGAGGTGTGCCTGCGGCGGCTCGGCCTGCTGCAGACCCCGGTCGAGGTGGTGCTCGGCGGCGGCATGCTGACGGCCCGGGACCCGCTGCTGACGCCGCTGCTGGAGGCGGCGTTCGCGGCCAGGGCGCCGCAGGCCGAGCTCGTGGTGGCGGACCTGCCGCCGGTGGCGGGAGCGGCGCTGCTGGGGCTGGAGCACCTGGGCGCCCCGGAGACCGCGCTGGCCCGGCTGCGCTCGCACTTCGCGCTTCCGGTCACCCGCTGACCCGCCCGCCGCCGTGCGTGTCCCGTTCGCCTGGTACGGGGCCGCGCCCGGCTTCTCCGCCGGGCCTGGGCGCCGGTCCCTACGGGGGCGGCGCCCAGCGGGCTCTCGGGCGGAGGCGTTATGGTCGGGCTCCGCGCTCTCAGGCGGAGGCGTTGTGGTCGGGCTCGGCCGGCGTGACGTCGGGGGCGACGACGGGGGCGCGGTGCTCGTAGGGCGTGCTCAGCACCACGGTGGTGCGGGTGGAGACGTTGGCCGAGGCGCGGATCTGCTGCAGCAGGTCCTCCAGCGCCACCGGCGAGGCCACGCGCACCTTGAGGATGTAGCTCTCGTCCCCGGCGACGCTGTGGCAGGCCTCGATGGCGCTCAGGTGGGCCAGCCGCACGGGGGCGTCGTCGGGCGCGGCGGGGTCGATCGGTTTGATCGACACGAACGCGGTCAGCGGCAGCCCGATCGCGTCGTGGTCGATGATGGCGGCGTAGCCGCGGACGACGCCGCGCTTCTCCAGGCGGCGTACGCGCTGGTGGACCGCGGAGACGGAGAGCCCGGTCTCCCTGGCCAGGTCGGTGAAACTCATGCGGCCGTCGTGGGCGAGCAGCGTGACGATCCGGCGGTCGATCTCCTCCATCGGTCAAAGGTAGCCGGTGATGGTCACGACATGGTCCCGACGGGAGCGACCCCTCGGTTCATCGCGTGCTCGACCAGGGTGATGAGCACCTGGCGGCCGGAATCGCGCCGGCGGGCGTCGCACAGCACGATGGGCACGTCGGGCTCCAGCCCGATGGCCGAGCGCACCTCGCCGACGGTGAAGGGGCGGGTGCCGTCGAAGCAGTTGAGCGCGATGATGAACGGCTGCTCGCGCTTCTCGAAGTAGTCGACGGCCGGGAAGCAGTCGGCCAGGCGGCGGGTGTCGGCCAGCACCACGGCTCCCAGCGCGCCCATGGCCAGCTCGTCCCACACGAACCAGAAACGTTCCTGCCCGGGGGTGCCGAACAGGTAGAGCATGTAGTCGTCGCGGATGGTGATGCGGCCGAAGTCCATCGCGACGGTGGTGGTGAGCTTGCGCTCGACGCCCGACAGGTCGTCGACGTGCGTGCCGACGTGGGTGAGCGCCTCTTCCGTGCGCAGCGGGCGGGTCTCGGAGACGGCGCCGACCATGGTGGTCTTGCCCGCGCCGAATCCGCCGGCGATCAAGATCTTGATCGCGGTCGGCAGCCGCCAACGGTCGACGCGACCGAATTCCATCCAGCACCGCCCGTACAGGTCCCGCGCACGTCGCGGCCTTCGCGCATGGTCAGTGAAATCTGTCAAGGCGCGTGGTGAAGGCCGTTCGACGTGCCTGGCATCGAGTCACCCTAGCAACGCCACATTTTCCACTCAAGACATAAACTTTTACAACGAACCAAATGTCACGATTTATCGTCGCTAGTCCCATAAATCGCCTGGCGGGCGACAGGTGGTCAAGAGGCTTGTCAGCTTATTCGACGAGATCGTTAGGTTGCGTGGTCCGGGTCCGAAATGCCGGTGAAGCCGGCGTTGAAGCCGATCCGTCGGCCCAGGTAGGCGGCCGTCCGCGGGCTGCAGCCGCGCAGCGTCTCGATCAGGCCGGTCGCCTCGCGGGCCAGGCCGTCCATCGCCGTGGTGACCTCGCCGCCGGTGACCCCGAGCCCCAGCACGTTGAGATCGCCCCAGCTCAGGTCCCTGCGGTAGGAGGCGACGTCGCCGAGCAGGTGCAGGTAACGCTGCACCTGGCGGCTGACCGCCCGCAGCTCCTCCAGGTGGCCCCTGGTCCAGCCGTCGCCGGTGTAGATCCAGTGGGACAGGTCCACGAAGCAGGAGCCGCGGCTGTCGGCGTTGTCGAGGTAGCGCTCCAGCGTGGGCACGGCCCGGGTGTCCCGCCACACCCAGGCCCTGGCCATCCCGGCCAGCGTCCGGGCGAGCTGGTCGTGCCAGAGTCGCTGCGCCGGCCCGGACCCCTCGACTGTGGCCAGCTCGTCACGCAGGTCGGCCAGGAAGCGGGTGACCGGCGACCGCGGCACCGCGCCGCCGGCGACCTCCATGCACTCGCGCGTCAGCCGGTCGACCTGCTCGCGGGTGGTGGCGGTGTGGTCGACCAGGCGGCCGACGGCCAGCACCCACAGGGCGCTGCGGTTGACCGCCTTCAGCCCGCCCGCGCCCGCCCAGGGGGCACTGAAGGCCGTGCCGAGGGTCAGGGCCTGGTAGAACTCGGCGTCGAAGGCGGCGCCGAGGAACAGGCCGTCGTACAGCTGGGCGCAACGCCGCAGGTCCCTGCCGCACTCGGCGGCCAGGGCGCAGGTGCGGCCGAGCCGGTACGCCTCGTCCAGCTCCTCGCCGGGCACCCTAGGGCCACCCGCACGGTACACAGCTCATGGCGACGCCCCCCAACAGCCGGCCGGACGAATGCACCTGCCGAAGAATCCTTTCATGATCACATACACCCCATCAAGCCATCCCCACCTCCCCCCGCCCACCCCCACACCAGAACCGGGCCAGAGGCACCCGACCAAACGCCCCCCAACCACTACCAACCGCCCGGTCACCCCAGGCGCCACAGAAAACCGACCAGGCCCGCCACAAGCCAGAGACGTCCCACCGAGTCCCAGGCAAGACAGGAGCCAGCCGGTCAGCATCAGGCCGGGCCAAGCCAGGAGACCGGGCCAAGCCGGGCGGCCGGAGACCGGTCCAGAGTTCGCGGCATGCCAGCGGCGCAAGCCACGCGGGATGTGACGGAAACGGGATCTAGCGACCCGATCAAGGGACAGTCCGGGAACCAGGTCAGACCAAGAGGCCGAGCCAGGCGAGAGACGGGGGTCACGCCGGAGGCCGAATCAGGCGGGGAGGCCGTCGACCGGTCCCGAGACAGCGGCAGGCCGACGGCGCAAGCCAAGCGGGAGGACGGGTCACACAGAAGGCGACGTCAGGAGGGAGGCGACGTCAGGGTGGGGAAGGGAAAGCGGCCCAGAGGGCGGTGGCGTCGTCGTGGGGTTTGCCGCGGACCGCCCCGCGTTCGACCTCCAACCCCCGTACGGCCGAGATCAACGCCCCCGGCCCCCGCCGACCAGCTCGGCCAGCACGGCCTCCCAGCTCCACCCGTACCACTCCACCAGCCGGGTCACCCCGTCGGTGAACAGCCCGGCCCCCAGCAGCCCGGACGCCTCCACGACCCCGCTGACCGCCTGCCCGGCGGCCTCGGGCCGGGTGGAGGCCACCCAGAACCCGCCCTCGGCGTTGCGCATGCGCCGCACCAGCGCCGGCGAGTACGGCCGTCCGCCCGGCAGCCGCTCCACCCGGTCGTCGCCGATGACCTCGGCCCCGCCGCCGGCCCGCGCGAGCACCACCGGGGAGTCCCCCAGTACGAGGTACTCCACCACTCCCCCACCGAGACGCATCATGGCCACGGTGGCGGACGGCGAGTCGGGGTCGCCCAGGTCGCACGTGCCCGAATGGGCGCCCATGGTGACGGAGATGGCCTCGGCCAGGATGTCGGCCAGCGACGAGCGCCCACCGGCGGCCAGCCCGGCGGCCAATGCCCCGCCGAGCCGCCCGACCAGCCAGGCGACGCCGTGGGCGCAGCCGCCGCCGGCCCCGGCCGCCGCCGTGGCCCCGTCGAGCACGACCGCCCACGAGGGCCCGGCCACCGCCAGGTCCTCGTTGGGCCGCGCCGACCCGGGCCGGGTGGCGTACCTGACCTCAGTGAACATGCCGTTACGGCTGGACGGTCACCAGCTCGCGCGGCGTGTTGTTCAGCCGCTCGCCGCCGGTCTCGGTGCAGACGACGATGTCCTCGATGCGGGCGCCGTGGCGGCCGGGCAGGTAGATGCCGGGCTCGACGGAGAAGGCGAACCCGGCCTCCATCGGCTCGTCGTTGCCCGAGACGATGTAGGGCTCCTCGTGCGTCTCGATGCCGATGCCGTGGCCGGTGCGGTGGATGAAGTAGTCGCCGTAGCCCGCCTCGGCGATGACCTCGCGGGCCGCCGCGTCGATCGACTCGCACGACACGCCCGGCCGCACCGCGGCGCAGGCGGCTTCCTGGGCGCGGCGCAGCACCTCGTAGTAGGCGGCGAACTCGGCGGGCGGCTCGCCCACGCAGTAGGTGCGGGTGGAGTCGGAGCAGTAGCCGTTGTGGAGCTGGCCGCCGATGTCGACCACGACCGGCTCGCCGGCCTGGATCACCCGGTCGGACACGTCGTGGTGGGGGCTGGCGCCGTTGGGCCCGGAGGCGACGATGACGAAGTCGACCGTGGCGTGGCCGGCGGCCAGGATCGCCTCGGCGATGTCGCGGCCCACCTCGCGCTCGGTGCGACCGGCGCGCAGCAGCTCCGGCACCTGCCGGTGGACCGCGTCGATGGCCTCGCCGGCCTCGCGCAGGGCCGCCACCTCGGCCGGCGACTTGCGCATGCGCAGGTCGCGCAGCACCGTGCCGGCCAGCACCTGCTCGGCCTCCGGCAGCACGTCGCGGAAGCGCAGCGACGACATGGCCCACATGCGGTCGGCGAGCCCCACCTTGGCCACCCGGCCCAGCCGGGAGGCGGCGATGCTGTAGGGGTCGTCGGTCTCGTCCCAGGCCACGAACTCCAGCCCGAGCCGGGAGGCGGGCGAGGCCTGCGCGGCCGGCAGCTCAAGGCGGGGCACCATCATGTACGCCTCCCCCGAGGCGGGCACCACGAGGCAGGTCAGCCGCTCCAGCGGCTTGGCGTCGTAGCCGCTGACATAGCGCAGGTCGGGCCCGGGGGTGAGCAGCAGGGCGTCGAGGCCGGCCTTGGCGGTGGCCTCCTGCGCGGCGGCAAGACGGGACACGGGATACAGGTCTGAGGACGTCACGAGCCAAATCTACTCGGACGGCCGGTGCCCCCACTCCAGCAGGCCGCTTGTCCGCCGAGGGCTAAAATCCGCGAAAACTTCTCACAACATGAGAGCCCATGACTACACTCCGTTCCACATTGATCACGTAGTGTGGGACCAATTGTCCAGTTCCACTGCACTTTGAGAGTGAGGCCATGGTCGACTTCGCAGGCGCGGCAGAGCTGGTCAGGCAGAAGGCCCCGCACGGGCGGGCACGCGGGGCGGGCGCGGAGCTGCTGGCCGTCCGGCTGGCCCACGCCGAGCGGCTGGGCAACATGGGCTGGGCCGAATGGAACCTGCGCACCGGGGCCGCCATCTGGTCCGACCAGGTCTACGCGATCTTCGGAAGAGACCGTGAGGAGGGGCCGCTGTCCCTTCCCGACCTGGCCGCCATGGTCGAGCCGGCCGACCTCGACGCGCTCGACCGGCTGCTGTGGCACGTGGTGGAGGGCGTCGAGCCCGTGCACGCCGAGTTCCGCGTCAGGCGCGGCACGGGCGAGCTGCGCGACCTGCGCGTCGTGCTCGAACCGCTGATGTCGCCCGGCGGCCCGGTCGGCATGCACGGCGTCATCCAGGACATCACCGGCCGCCGCAGGGCCGAGCGCATGATGTCGGAGTCGCGCCGCCAGCTCCTGGAGGCCCGCGAGCAGGCGGCCGAGGAGCGCAACGTGATGCTGGCGCTGCGCGAGGCCATCCTGCCCGCGCCCACCGGCTGCCTCGACCTGCCGGGGGCCAGGATCGCCGTCCGCTACGTGCCGGCCGAGAAGACCGCGAGCCTGGGCGGCGACTGGTTCGAGGCCGCGACCACGCCCGACGGCCGCCTGCTGCTGGCCATCGGCGACGTGTCGGGCCACGGGCTGCCCGCCATCGCCCACATGGCCCACCTGCGCCACGCCCTCGTCGGCCTCACCATGACCGGCCGCCCCGCCGACCGCCTGCTGTCGTGGCTCAACGACCTCGTCCTGCACCAGCTGAAGGACACCACCGCCACGGCCGTCATCGGCCACCTCGACCCCGCCACGCTGCTGTTCACCTGGGGGCAGGCGGGCAACCTCGACCCCATCCTGGTGCGCGGGGGCCGGGCGGCCCGGCTGGGCAGGCCGGCGGGCGTGCTGCTCGGCGCGGTCTCCGGGCGGCCCTACGAGCTGGCCCGCACCCGGCTGCGCCCCGGCGACCTGCTGCTGATGTTCACCGACGGGCTGGTCGAGCGGCGCACCCGCGACATCGACGTCGGCCTGGAGCTGGTGCTGGCGGCCGCCGGCGGCCTGTCCGCCCACGACCTCGAAGCCGGGCTCGACCGCCTCCTGGCCCGCATCGGCGGCCCCAACCCCGAGGACGACGCGTGCCTGCTGGCCGTCGCCGTCCCGGAGCCGGACGGGAGGGCGGCGGGAGTGCGACCATAGACGGGTGCTCATGCTTCTGGACACACCGTCCCTCTACTTCCGTGCCTTCTACGGCGTGCCCGAGTCGGTCAAGGCGCCCGACGGCTCCCCGGTCAACGCGGTGCGCGGGCTCATCGACATGATCGCCACGCTGGTCCGTCAACACTCCCCGACGGCGCTGGCCGCCACCATGGACGCCGACTGGCGGCCCGCCTTCAGGGTGGCGGCGATCCCGACCTACAAGGCCCACCGGGTGGCCCACGGCGACGTCGAGGAGGTGCCCGAGGCGCTGGTGCCGCAGATCGCCGTGATCAACCAGGTCCTCGACGCCGTGGGCATCGCCCGTCCCGAGTCGCCCGGCTACGAGGCCGACGACGTGATCGGCACCCTCACCCACCAGGCCGAGGGCGCCGTCGAGATCGTCACCGGCGACCGCGACCTGTTCCAGCTGGTCGACGACTCGCGCCCGGTCCGCGTCCTCTACACCGCGCGCGGCATCCGCAACCTGCAGTTCGTCGACGAGGCGTTCGTCGCCGCCAAGTACGGCGTCCCCGGCCGCGCCTACGCCGACTTCGCCACCCTGCGCGGCGACCCCAGCGACGGCCTGCCCGGCGTGCCCGGCGTCGGCGAGAAGACGGCGGCGGCCCTGATCACCCGGTTCGGCTCGCTCGCCGCCCTGCTGGAGGCGCTCGACTCCGGCGTCACCGAGGGCTTCCCGGCCGGCAGCCGCAACCGCCTGGCCGCCGCCCGCGACTACCTCGCCGCCGCGCCCGCCGTTGTCGAGGTGGCCTCCGACGCGCCGCTGCCCGCCGCCGACCTGACGCTGCCCGACAAGCCGCGCGACCCGGAGGCCCTGGTGGCCCTGGCCGACCGCCACGGCCTCGACAGCCCGCTCAACCGCCTGCTGGAGGCGCTCAGGAGCTGAGGAACTCGCGCACGGCGTCCTGGGCCGCCTCGCGCAGGCGGCCGTGCACGGCGGCGTTCTCCTCGCGGTCGGTGCGCACCTCCACCACCCGCGGCCCCTCGCCGCGCATCGCCTTGGACAGCTCGCTGACGTCCCCGAGCAGCGTGTACGGCGTCCCGCTCGCGGCGGCGGCGTAGGCCAGGTCGACGCCGTGCGGCGTGCCGAAGACCCGCTCGAACGGGTCGCGCACCGCCGCCTGCGGCAGCAGCGAGAAGATGCCGCCGCCGTCGTTGTTGACGACCACCATGCACAGGTCCGGCCTGGGCTCGCGGGGGCCGAGGATCAGCCCGTTCTGGTCGTGCAGGAACGACAGGTCGCCGAGCAGCGCGTACGAGGGCCCGTTGTGCGCCAGCGCGGCCCCCATGGCCGTGGACACCAGCCCGTCGATGCCCGAGGCGCCCCGGCTGGCCATGAGCCTGATGCCGCGCCGCGGCCGCATGAACTGGTCGAGGTCCCTGATCGGCATCGAGGAGCCGCAGAACAGCAGCGCGCCGTTGGGCAGCGCGTCGGCCAGGTCGCGGGCCAGGCGCGGCTCGGAGGTGCCGGAGACGTCCAGGACCGCGTCGAGGGCCGACCGGACGGCCGTGTCGGCCTGCCGCCAGGCGTGCAGCCAGCTGTCGTCGCCGGAGGCCACCGGGATCTCCACGGCTTGTGCGACCTGGGTGGCCGACCTGGTGGGGTCGGGCCAGCGGTCGAGGTCGGGGGCGACCACGATGTGCTCGTCCGTCCGCTTCAGCCATGACAGCAGCGGCCGCGACAGGCCGGGCCGGCCCAGCGTGACGACCACGTCGGGGCGGTGGGAGTCGGCGAACTCGGGCGTGCCGAGCAGGTAGTGGTAGCTGGAGATGGAGTGGTCGCCGTAGCGGGCGCCGCCGTTGGGCTCCGACAGCACCGGCCAGCCGGCCATGCCGGCGGCGGCCACGTAGCGCCGGACGTTGGCCGCGCCGTCGCCGACGACGAGCACGCCGCGCCTGGTGGGCGGGATGTGCAGGGCGATGGGCGGGGGCGCGACGCGGGCCCGCACCCAGGGGCCGTTCGCGCCGCCGTCGAGCGGCTCGGACCAGCTCGTGTCGCCGTCGGGGATCAGCGGCTCACGGAAGGCCAGGTTGAGGTGCACGGGGCCGGGGTTGGCCGCCCCGGCGGCCCGCTGGTAGGCGCGGCAGGCCAGCGAACGCCAGTAGGCGACCATGCCGGGACGGTCTTCGGGCACGCCGACCTCGGCGAACCAGCGGACGGCGGTGCCGTACAGCTTGACCTGGTCGATCGTCTGGTTGGCGCCGGTGCCGCGCAGCTCGGGCGGACGGTCGGCGGTGAGGACGAGCAGCGGCACGCCCGACTCGTCGGCCTCGATCACCGCCGGATGGAAGTTGGCCGCGGCCGTGCCGGAGGAGCAGATCAGCGCCACCGGCCGCTCGGAGCGCTTGGCCAGGCCGAGCGCGAGGAAGGAGGCCGAGCGCTCGTCGATGCGGACGTGCAGGCGCACCCGCGACTCGGCGTGCAGCGCCAGGGCCAGGGGGCCGAGCGGGAGCCGGGGGCGAGCACCACGTCGGTCAGGCCGCAGCGCACCAGCTCGTCGACGAGCACGGTGGCCAGCGCGGTTGCGGGGTTCAAAGTGACGCCTCCTGCATCCGGCCGAGCCACTGGGGAGATTCAATCTCAAATTCCGACAAATGCTGAAAATTCACCGAGGGGCGTCGCACCTCAAGCCAGCCGTCCACGGGCACCAGCGAGTCGTCCACCACGTCGCCCGCCAGCAACGACATCGTGCCGAGCCCGCACGCGTACGGCAGCGACGGCAGCGCCGCCGCCAGCGCGACCCCCGCGGCCAGACCCACGGACGTCTCCACGGCACTGGAGACCACGGCGGGCAGCCCGCACGACTCCACCACCCGCAGCGCGGCGCGCACCCCGCCCAGCGGCTGCACCTTGACCACCGCGATGTCGGCCGCCTCGGCCGCCCTGACCCGCAGCGGGTCCTCGGCGCGCCGGATCGACTCGTCGGCCGCGATCGGCACGTCGACCGCCCTGCGCACCGCGGCCAGCTCCTCCAGGGTCGCGCACGGCTGCTCGGCGTACTCCAGGCCGAACCGGTCGAGCCGCTTGAGCCGGGTGACGGCCTCGTCGACCTCCCAGGCGCCGTTGACGTCGACCCTCAGCCGCCCGGAGGGCCCCAGGGCGTCACGCACCGCCTCCACCCGCGCCAGGTCGTCGGCGAACGTCTGGCCGCGCTCGGCCACCTTGACCTTCGCCGTGCCGCAGCCGGAGCCCCGCACCAGCTCGTGGGCCTGCTCGGCGTCGACCGCCGGGACGGTCGCGTTGACCGGGACGCGGTCGCGCACCGGCTCCGGCCAGCCTTCGAAGGCGGCCTCACGGGCGCATGCCAGCCAGCGGGCGCACTCGCGCGGACCGTACTCGGGGAACGGGGAGAACTCGCCCCAGCCCGCCGGGCCGTGCAGCAGCACGCCTTCCCTGACGGTCTGCCCGCGAAACCGCGTCCGCATCGGAATCCGGAAGACCACGGGAGAACGCGTCACGACCCTACCCTGCACCTGTGTCCGACCTGTCGCCATTAACCTTACGAGCATGTGGAGGAACCCGTCGCATCCGGACCGTCCGCTGCATGCCATTGTGCAGCCTCCCGGCCCCGGCCTTTTCACCGCGATCCGCGACGCGCTCTCCGGCGACGGCCCGGCCGTCCTGCCGCTCCAGCCGGGCCACGAGCACCAGGCCCTCCAGGCCCTGCGCCCCACGCACGCCGGCGGCGAGCCGTGGCCCGGCGGCGAAGGCGTCCCGGGCGACGTGGCGGTCGTCATCGCCACCAGTGGCAGCACCGGCGCGCCCAAGGGCGTGCAGCTGTCGGCCTCCGCGCTGCGCGCCTCGGCGTCGGCCTCGCTGAGCAGGATCGGGGCCGCCGAGGGCGACCGGTGGTTGTGCTGCCTGCCCGTCTCGCACGTCTCCGGCCTGCAGGTGCTGGTCCGCGCCCTGCTGTCGGGCAGCGAGCCGATCATCCACCCCTCCTTCGACGTGCGGGCCGTGCTGTCCTCGGGCGCCCACCACGTCTCCCTGGTGCCGACGCAGCTCCACCGGCTGGTCGAGGCGGGCGCCGACCTGTCGGTGTTCCGCACGATCCTGCTCGGCGGCGCGGCGCCCAGGGCCGGGCTGGTCGAGCGGGCCGTGGAGCTCGGCGCGCGGGTGTTCACCACGTACGGGATGAGCGAGACGTGCGGCGGCTGCGTCTACGACGGCCGCCCCCTTTACGATGTAGATCTCAAAATCGGCGAGGACGGCCTGATCAGGATCGCCGGGCCGGTGCTCTTCTCCGGCTACCGCTTCGGCGGGCGGACCGCGTTCGACGGCGACTGGTTCGTCACCTCCGACCTCGGCGAGCTGAACGGCGGCCGGCTGCGCGTGCTCGGCCGGGCCGACGACGTCGTCAACACCGGCGGCGAGAAGGTCGTGGCCGGCGTGGTGAGCGCGGTGCTCGGCACGCACCCCGAGGTCGCCGACGTGGCCGTGGCCGGACTGCCCGACCCGGAGTGGGGCGAGGCGGTCACGGCGTTCGTGGTGCCGGCCGACCCGGCCGCGCCGCCCACGCTGGCCGAGCTGCGCGCCTACTGCCGCGACCGGCTGCCCGCCCACGCCGCGCCGCGCGGCCTGCGCCTTCTCCCCCGCCTGCCGCTGCTGCCCAACGGCAAGACCGATCTCGTACGGCTGCGTACAGGAACCTGACGCGGTGCGGCTGCGTCATAACGGGGAGAGAAGGAAGGGAGCCTTCATGAACCAGACCCGCAAGATGTGGGCGTCCGCGGCGGTCGTCGGCGTGATCGTCGTCGGCGGCGCGTCGGTCGCGGCGGCCGCCTCGGCGGGCAAGCTCGACGCGGTCGCCAGGGAGACCCGGGCCGTGGTCGAGCAGACGTCGCCGACCGGCCGGCCGGTGCCCTCGCCCGGCGACACCGAGGGCGTCGTGGTCTCCACGGAGGTCAATCCCGATCCACGCGAGGTCATCGACTACTGGACCGACAAGCGCATGGAAGAGGCCGAGCCCATGCCCATGCCCGAGGGGACCGGAAGCTTCGAGGTGGCGGAGTAGTTCCCGCCTCCCGGGGGTGGCGCGCCCTCTGGGCGTTCCGCCCCTTTTTCATCCCTCCGGGAACAAATAGCGGTGGATGGCGTTATTGATACTGGTGCGCCGTGCGGAGATTGACCACCGCCCCACCACAACCTGCCTGATCGCTTCGACTCCGTACGGAGGAGGTGTCCTCATGCCCAGAACCGCCGTGGCGACCCCACCCGCGACTCTCGACCAGCTCATTGAACGAGGGCGAGCCCAGGGTCACCTTTCTCTGGCGGAGCTGCGTGACGCGTTCGCCGAGGCCGGCATCAGCCCCTCTGAAGGCCGCACGATCCTGCGCGAGCTCTCGGAGGCCGGTGTGAGCCTGGCTGCCGAGAACGAGCCGTCGCTGGCCAAGACCGCCGCCAGGAAGACCACCCAGAAGACCGCGAACAAGAGCGCCCCCAAGCCGAGGAAGGCTTCCGGGGCAAAGGCTACCGGCCGCACGGCCGCCGAGGCAAAAAACCCGGTGGACGGCAAGCCGGAGCACGAGGAGGACGTGGCCCCCGACGACCTCGAACTCACGGCCGAGGACGCCGAGATCGAGACCGAGGCCATGGACCTGGACGACACCCAGTCCGTGATGGGCGACTCGGTGCACACGTACCTGAAGTCGATCGGCCGCCGTACCCTGCTCACCGCCGCCCAGGAGGTCGAGCTGGCCCGCCGGATCGAGGCCGGCCTGTACGCCGAGTACAAGCTGGAGACCGACCCGGACGCGCCGCCGTCCGTGCGCGACGACCTGCACCTGGTCATCGAGGACGGCCGGCAGGCCAAGGACCACATGCTGGAGGCCAACCTGCGCCTGGTGGTCTCGGTGGCCAAGAAGTACACCGACCGCGGCATGTCCCTGCTGGACGTCGTCCAGGAGGGCAACCTGGGGCTGATCAGGGCCGTGGAGAAGTTCGACTACACCAAGGGCTTCAAGTTCTCCACCTACGCCATGTGGTGGATCCGGCAGGCCATCCAGCGCGGCTTCGCCGACTCCGCCCGGACGATCCGGCTGCCCGTGCACGTGCTGGAGATGCTCTCCAAGCTGTCGCGGGTCGAGCGGGACATGCACCAGAGGCTGGGCCGCGAGCCCACGCCCGAGGAGCTGGCCGTCGAGCTCGACAAGACGCCGGACCAGATCGAGGAGCTGCTGCGCACCAGCCGCCAGCCGATCTCGCTCAACGCGACCATCGGCGAGGACGGCGAGACCACGATCGGCGACCTCATCGAGGACGTCGACTCGCCGGAGGCGTCGGAGATCGTCGACCGCCAGCTGCTGGGCGACCAGCTGCGCGGCGTGCTCGACAACCTCTCGCCGCGCGAGGCGAAGATCATGGCCCTGCGGTTCGGCCTGGTGGACGGCAAGCCGCACACGCTGGACGAGATCGGCAAGCACCTCGGCCTGACCCGCGAGCGCATCCGCCAGCTGGAGAAGGAGTCGCTGTCGAAGCTGCGCCACCCGAGCAACACCCGCCCCCTGCTCGACTGGGCCAGCTGACCCGCACCGCCCCGGCCGTCAGGACCTGACGGTGACGGCCCGGAACGCACGAATAGCCCCGACGCGCACGGCGCCGGGGCTATCGTGTGCCTTCGGTCAGACGGTGGCGGGCACCGGCCGGGGCACGCGCGGGATGCCCCACATACGGTTCTCCTCGCGCAGCGTACGCAGCCGGTCGACCTCGGCCGTCCACATGGCCCCGCGGGGGTGGCCCTGGCCTTGCGGCGCGCGATGCGGTCGTCGTACGAACGCACACCGAACGTGGCCCGCTGCCCGGCCTCGGCGGCCCGCAGCGCCTCGGTCAGCGCGACGTCGAACGCCCGGCCCGCCGCCAGCAGCTCGATCTCGTCGGCCGCGGCGGCACGCAGGTCGCGCACGATCTGCTCGGCCTGCCTGGCCTTGTCAAGCAGCTGCGGGAAGCCCTTGGAGATCTCCTGGTCCGCGTGGTAGCGAACCTCGGCCTCCCGGCTCACGCGCGGACGGAAAAACGCCATCGACCCTGCCCTTCACGCAGTCTTTGCTGTTCAACCCACAAGGGTACGCCGTCCGACACCGCCTCAGAACACCGGGCGACGGACGGGGCCGCCCAGTAAGATGATCACCATGCCCGCAAAGAGACCTCCCGTCCCACTCTCCCGCGAGCGCATCATCGAGGCCGCACTCCACATCGCCGACAGCCAGGGGCTGCGCCGGCTCACCATGCGCCGGCTGGGCGACGCTCTGGAGGTGGAGGCCATGGCCATCTACCACCACCTGCCCCGCGGCAAGGAGGCGCTGATGGACGCGCTGGCCGAGCACGTCACGTCCGTACACGTGGAGCAGGCCGCCACCTGGCAGGAGACGGCCAGGGCGTGGTGCCGGGCGGGCCGGGAGCTGCTGCGCGAGCATCCGGGCGTGCTCGCGCTGGCCCTGACCAAGCCGCCCAAGGGCGCCACCGCCGTCGCCATCAGGGAGCAGACCGAGCAGCTCGCCGAAGGGGGTCTGAGCGACGCCCCGGAGGCCGTGCGCGCGCTGCGGGCGTTCGTGTTCGGCAGCGTGGCGGTCGAAGTCCAGCAATCAGGATGGGCTGACCCAGAAGTCGATGAATGGGTCAGGCGGGACGAAAGAGCGGATGTGGACTTCGAAAGAGGGCTCGACGCTTTGCTCAAGGGGTTGCAAACGTAGTGCGCGTGTCGCGCTTGGCCCGTTATCCTGCATAAGGCACGCTGTGTCGAAGGTCACACGACCGGGGGATCCTCCTGTAACAGTCCGAACGGGCTATGTCGGACCGTGTGACACACGTCGCACACTTGCCAGAACAACAAACCCGAGCCGCTCCCGTCCCTCTCCCGGGAGCACCCACGAGATATCGGAGGCACGCCGATGTGCCCGCACGACCCGGCCTGTCCGTCTGCCGAGGCGCCGGACCGCGAGGCAGCACGCACCCTCGCATGCCACCCCGAGCAGGGGTGGAGCCTTCTCTGCAACGGCGTCGTCCTGTTCGAGGACACCGGGGAGCTCCTGCCCAGCGGCACCGTCATCGCGCCGCACCGGCCCGACCCCCTGGTGGGCGCCGCCTGACGGCGGCGTAGCCGCCGATCCACCGGGCCACGACCTCGCCCACCCGGGCGGGGTCCCGCTTCAGGTCGTGGCCCTCGCCCGGCAGCACCACCAGCCGGGCGCAGTCCGCGGGATCCGGCACTCCGAACGGATCCCGGTCCCCGTTGACCACCAGTACGTCCACGCCGGCCCCGCGCAGCTCCTCGGCCCTGGACCGCTCCGGCTTGCCGGGCGGGTGCAGCGGGAAGGCCAGCGCCACCACCGCCGCCGCGCCCACCGCCGAGGCCGTACGGCAGGCCACCCGGGCGCCGTTGCTCCGGCCGCCCTGCACCAGCGGCAACCCCGGCCAGCCGGCGCGCAGCTCGCCCAGCACCGCTTCCCAGGCCTCGTCCTGCCTGGCGGCCGACCCCGGCGCCCGCGCCCCCGCGACCCGGAACGCCTGCGACACCCTGGCCACGGTCGCCCCCACCCCGAGTGCGGCGTCGCGGACGGCCAGCAGGTCGGGCGCGTCCACTCCCCCGGCCGAGCCATGGGTCAGCACCAGCAGCAGCCGGGGCTCGGCCGCCTCGTCGACCTGCACCAGCGCCGGCCCCCTCGGAGTCATGATCTCCATGGCAGCACCGTACCTGGGGAGGATCCGCCGTTGGCCCCCAGGTCTGATGACGGCGCGCCGGACAACCGGGATGATGACCCTTATGCCAGAGATGCGCCCCATCCGGGATGACCTGCAGGCCACCCTCGACGCCCGCCGCGACCTCGGTCCCGACTACGAGGCCGCGCTCGTCGAGTCCTTCGTCGAACGGCTCGACGCCACCATCGCCGCCCGCGTCCAGGCCGAGCTGGACGGCCACGGCCTCGCCCCGGCCAAGCCCAGGCAGCGGCAGAACAACGGCGCGGCGATGATCCCCATCGCGCTGGGCTCGATGGGCCTCGGCATCCCGCTGACCGCCATCGCGGCCGGCAACTCGGGGCTGGTCGGCCTGACGATCACGTGGCTGGCGATCGTCGCCATCAACCTGGCCGCCGCCGTGGCCATCATGCGCCGCGGCTGAGCCCTCCCCGGCCGCACTCAGGGGCCGCGCTCAGGGGCCGCGCTCAGCGGGCGGTCAGGTGTCGCGGTGGAAACGCAGCCGGACCTCGGCGGCCATGGTCAGGTCCTCGTGTTCGAGGCCGTAGGTCCACACCCGGCCGGCGTCCTCGGTGCGCCCGCGCAGCGGCAGCGTGCGCGCCAGCAGCTCGATGGCCAGCGCGCCCGTCTGGGGGTCGGCCCCGCTCTCGACGGCCTCGGCGAACTCCGCGCAGGCCAGTTCCAGGTGCGCGATGCCGAGCAGCACCCGCAGCCCAGGCAGTTCCCGCGCCGGGGCGAACTCCAGCGCGTCCAGCAGCAGCCCGGCCGCCTCCCCCGGGTCGCCGTACTCCAGCAGCGTCTCGGCGAGCTGGCGGGCCGCGTGCGCGGCGGCCTCGGCGTCGCCGGCGTCGAGACTCGCGTCGAGGGCGGAGCGCAGCTCCTTGCCGGCCTCCTGCGGGCTGCCGGCCAGCCGGGCCAGCGCGAGGTGCGCCAGCGGGACGTAGGCCGGCGTGCCGACGCCGAGCACGGCCTGCCAGGCGGCCCTGGCCTGGTCGTCGCGGCCCTCGCGTTCGAAGCCCTGGGCCAGGTGGCAGGCGGCCTGGGCGGCGTACTCGGGATGGCCGGTGGCCAGCGCGGTGCGGGCCGCGGCTCGGGCGGCCTCGGTGTCGCCGCGCTCGTCGAGCACCACGGCCAGCCCCACGGCCGCCTGGGCCCGGTCGGGGCTGTCGTGGTCGGCGACCAGCTCGGTCAGTATCGCCGCCGCACCCTCGAGGTCGCCGCCCTCGGCCAGGCGGCGGGCGGTGTCGAGAGGCGGGGTCTCCAGCTCTGAGAACGTCAAGAGAGCTCCTTCCGGCGACGGATCGCACCGAGCCTAACGGCTCGTCGCGATCATGTCTGCTCACTTGACGGTGTGGGACTGGCCGGGTCCGGCGCGGGCCCCCGGACGGGGACCCGCGGCGGCGGATCAGTCCTCGTACGCCTCCAGCGGCGGGCAGGAGCACACCAGGTTGCGGTCGCCGTACGCCTGGTCGATGCGGCGCACCGGCACCCAGTACTTGCCCTCGCGCAGCGAGGCCACCGGGTAGGCCGCCTCGGTCCGCGAGTACGGGTGGGCCCACTCGTCGGCGGTGACCGACTCGGCCGTGTGCGGCGCGTTGCGCAGCGGGTTGTCGGTCTTGTCGTAGTCGCCCGAGGCCACCTTGGCGATCTCGCCGCGGATGGCGATCATGGCGTCCACGAACCGGTCGAGCTCGTCCAGGTCCTCGCTCTCGGTCGGCTCGATCATCAGCGTCCCGGCCACCGGGAACGACATGGTCGGCGCGTGGAAGCCGTAGTCGATCAGGCGCTTGGCCACGTCGTCGACGGTGACGCCGGTCTCCTTGGTGATCTGGCGCAGGTCCACGATGCACTCGTGGGCCACCAGGCCGCCGCGGCCGGTGTAGAGCACCGGGTAGTGCGGGGCCAGCCGCCGGGCCAGGTAGTTGGCCGACAGGATGGCCTGCTCGGTGGCCGCCGTGAGGCCCTCGGAGCCCATCATCCGCACGTACGCCCACGAGATCGGCAGGATGCCCGCCGAGCCGTACGGGGCGGCCGAGACCGGGCCGACCGGGCCGCCGTCGCGCAGCGGGTGGCCGGGCAGGTAGGCCGCCAGGTGGCCGCGGACCGCGACCGGGCCGACGCCGGGGCCGCCGCCGCCGTGCGGGATGCAGAACGTCTTGTGCAGGTTGAGGTGGGACACGTCGGCGCCGAACTCGCCCGGCTTGGCCAGGCCCACCAGGGCGTTGAGGTTGGCGCCGTCGACGTAGACCTGGCCGCCGGCCTCGTGCACCTTGGCGCAGACCTCGGTGATCGACTCCTCGTACACGCCGTGCGTGGACGGGTACGTCACCATGATCGCGGCGAGCTTCTCGCGGTGCTTGGCGATCTTGGCGTCGAGGTCGGCCAGGTCGATGTTCCCGTCGCTGTCGCAGGCCACGACCACGACCCGCATGCCCGCCATGACGGCGCTGGCCGCGTTCGTGCCGTGGGCCGAGGACGGGATCAGGCACACGTCGCGCCCGGTGTCGCCGTTGGCCTGGTGGTAGGCCCGGATGGCCAGCAGACCGGCGAACTCGCCCTGGGAGCCGGCGTTCGGCTGGATGGAGACCGCGTCGTAGCCGGTCACCTCGGCCAGCCAGCCCTCCAGGGTGCCGATGAGCTCCCGGTAGCCCTCGGTCTGGGCCTCCGGCGCGTACGGGTGCACGCCGGCGAACTCCGGCCAGGTGATCGGCTCCATCTCGGTGGTCGCGTTCAGCTTCATCGTGCACGAGCCGAGCGGGATCATCGAACGGTCGAGCGCGATGTCCTTGTCCTGGAGCCTGCGCAGGTAGCGCAGCATCGCGGTCTCGGAGCGGTGGCTGTGGAAGACCGGGTGGGTCAGGTAGTCCGACTCGCGCAGCAGCTCGGCCGGCAGCGCGTCGGCCTCCAGCGCCACCTCCTCGCGTTCGACGCCGAAGGCGGCCCACACCTTGACCAGCTCGGCCGCGCCGGTCTTCTCGTCGCAGGCGATCGAGACGTGGTCGTCGTCGGCCTGCCACAGGTTGACGCCCCGCTCGGCGGCGGCGGCCACCACCTCGGCGGCCCTGCCGGGCACGCGGACGAGCACGGTGTCGAAGAACTCGCCGTGCACGACCTCCAGGCCGGCCTCGCGCAGCCCGCCGGCCAGCGCGACGGCGTGCCGGTGCACGCGGTGCGCGATCCGGCGCAGGCCCTCGGGGCCGTGGTAGACGGCGTACATGCCGGCGATCACGGCCAGCAGGACCTGGGCGGTGCAGATGTTGCTGGTGGCCTTCTCGCGGCGGATGTGCTGCTCGCGGGTCTGCAGGGCCAGCCGGTAGGCGGGGTCGCCGTCGACGTCGACCGACACGCCGACCAGGCGGCCGGGCATCTGCCGCTGCAGGCCCTCGCGTACGGACATGTAGGCCGCGTGCGGCCCGCCGAACCCGAAGGAGACGCCGAAGCGCTGGGAGGAGCCGATGGCGATGTCGGCGCCCAGCTCGCCGGGAGCGGCCACGAGCGTGAGGGCCAGCAGGTCGGCGGCGGCCACGACGATCGCGCCCGCCTCGTGCGCCCTGGCGGCCACGTCGCGGAAGTCGCGCAGACGGCCCGAGGCGCCCGGGTACTGGACGAGCACGCCGAAGCACTCGGGCAGCTCGCCGTCGAGGTCGTGCTCGACCAGCGTGATGCCGAGCGGCTCGGCGCGGGTGGCCAGCACGGCCTTGGTCTGGGGCAGCGTGTCGGCGTCGACCACGAACACGTCGCTCTTGGACTTGCCGGCCCGGCGGGCCAGCGTCATGGCCTCGGCCGCGGCGGTGGCCTCGTCCAGCAGGGAGGCGCCGGCGACGTCGAGGCCGGTCAGGTCGGAGACGACCGTCTGGAAGTTCAGCAGCGCCTCCAGGCGGCCCTGCGAGATCTCCGGCTGGTACGGCGTGTACGCGGTGTACCAGCCCGGGTTCTCCAGCAGGTTGCGCCGGATGACGGCGGGCGTGACGGTGTCGTGGTAGCCCAGGCCGATCATGGAGGTCAGCACCCGGTTGCGGGAGGCCAGTTCGCGCAGCTCGGCGATGGCCTCGGTCTCGCTCGCGGCGGCCGGCAGCTTGAGCCGGTCCTTGACCCTGATGGCCTCGGGCACGGCCACGGCCACCAGATCGCCGACGGACTCGAAGCCCACCGCCTCGAGCATGCGCTGCTGCTCGGACTCGGATGGGCCGATGTGCCTGGACGAGAACGGCGGAGCGGACAGGTCGGTCATGGAGGTTGCCTCCCGAGGCTTGGAGACCGGCGCCAGGGCGCGGGCGAGTGCCGGATCTCCCCCTCTGTCATCGCGACGTCATCGCGACCTGAGAGCTTCACCCCACCGTGGGGCTTGCACCGTCGGTGAGGTGCGCCTGGCGGGCGCACCTGCTTTCCAGAGTTGCCTCACCCGAGCGGTACGGGATGCCTGAGAGATTCCGGGGAGGGTTGCTCCTTCGGCGCCCCAGGACCGAAGCCCAGGGACTCTCCCGCACGGGGTCATCAGCCTTACTCTGTCCTAGATTACTACGGTGTGTTCAGCGGTTCAGCTCACCCCGTGCGGCGTGCGCGGCGCCGCTTGGCGAGCTCGTCAGTGGGATGGTCGGCCGGGACGGTGTCCTCGACCGCCGCCCGTTCCCCCGGCAGCTCCGCGAGGGAGCCCTCGACCTCTCGCCAGACCCGGCCGAGCGCGATGCCGAACACGCCCTGGCCGCCCTGGAGGAGATCGATCACCTCGTCGGCCGAGGTGCACTCGTAGACGCTGACTCCGTCGCTCATGAGCGTGATCTGCGCGAGGTCGGCGACCCCGCGGTCACGCAGGTGCTGCACCGCGGTGCGGATCTGCTGCAACGACACTCCGGTGTCGAGCAGCCGCTTGACGACCTTGAGCACCAGGATGTCGCGGAAGCTGTAGAGCCGCTGCGAGCCCGAGCCGTGCGCGGCTCTTATCGTGGGCTCGACCAGGCCCGTGCGCGCCCAGTAGTCGAGCTGCCTGTAGGTGATGCCGGCCGCCGAGCAGGCTGTGGGCCCGCGGTATCCGATGTCGTCGGGCAGCGTCGCGGGCTGCTCGTCGAAGAGCAGGCCCTGCTCTCCGGCACGCTGCCGCGCGCTCTCGCGCCGCACCGGATCTTCCTGGCCGGCCGTCTTTCCCTCGCCGCTGCTGACCGCCACGCGGACCTCCGGCTTTCTCTCATCCCATGGCCTGATCTGGGGGTTCGTAAAGGGCGACCACGGGTTTCACTTGCACCGTAGGACCGTGACCATGCTCAGTCAACGATCCGGCTCGGCGCGTCGTGAAGCGTAAATGCACTGAAATACCTACCCCGCCCTGCCGAAGTCCTCGGGAGTGATCGTGTCAAGGAACTCCCTGAACTTCTCCACCTCGTCCTCCTGGTCGTCAGGGATGATCACGCCGGCCTCCTGGACCACCTCTTCGCTGGCGAAGATGCGCGCGCCGGTGCGCAGCGCCAGGGCGATCGAGTCGGAGGGCCGGGCGCTGACCTCCACGCCGTTGGAGAACACCAGGTCGGCGAAGAAGATGCCGTCACGCAGGGCCACGATGTTGACCGCGCGCAGCCCGACGCCGAGCGCGCTCAGCACGTCCCTGAACAAGTCGTGGGTGAGCGGCCGGGGCGGCGGCTCCTCGGCCTGCGCCAGGGCGATCGCGGTCGCCTCGGTCATGCCGATCCAGATCGGAAGGAACCGTTCCCCGTGTGCCTCCTTGAGCAAGACGATCGGCTGATTTGTGGGCATCTCAACTCGAACGCCCACGACCTCCATCTGCAACACGGGCTGCTCCGTATTCGACCGGCCGGTCGCCCGGCACAGCTGTTGACTGGGTCGTTTCTGCTACACGCTTGTGCATTTCAACGTAACACCCGGCAGGCCTGGAATGTGCCCCGGCCTTCCAGCTCTGTGCCCTCAGCGGCCCAGGACAGACCTGACGCCGACGCGGACCAGGGAGGCGTGCAGGTCGAGCAGGAGCGTGGACAACTCCCTGGCAGCCTCGTCGGCCTCGCCGATGGCGCCGGGCGCGCGGCGCTTGAGTATGGGCGCGACGGTCTGCTCGACCAGCCCGCACTCCCGCTCGGCGGCGACCTTGACCGCGCGCAGGTGGCGGGCGTGCAGGCCGAAACGGGCCAGGGCGCCGACGCTGCGCGCGATCTTCAGCGCCTCCTCGTCGTAGCGCCTGGCCACGGGGGTGAGCAGGCCGTAGTCCTCCAGCTCGGCGAGGGTCTCCTCGTCGATGCCGGCCGCCTCCAGCAACTGGGCCCGGTCGTACCGGATCTCCTGGGTCTGCTGCACCGCGCGCGGACGGCCGAAGCTCTCGGCCATCTTGTCCTTGATCACCCGCAGCGGCAGGTAGTGGTCGCGCTGCTCGGTCAGGATGAAGCGCAACTGCTCGACGTGGAGATGGGTGAACTTGCGGTAGCCCGAGGGGCTGCGCTCGGGCTCGATCAGCCCCTCGCCCTCCAAGAAGCGGATCTTGGACACGGTGACGTCGGGGAACTCGCCCTGCAGCAGGGCGAGCACCTCCCCGATGCTCATGTGCGAGCGTGCCGCCTGTGAGCTCATGCGCCGGCGTTGACCCTCATCAGGAAGACGAGGCGGAACTTGCCGATCTGCACCTCGTCTCCGGAGTGCAGGGGGACCTCCTCGATGCGCTCCCGGTTGACGTAGGTGCCGTTGAGGCTGCCCACGTCGCGTACGGAGAACTGGCCACCGCGGTGGCGGTAGAACTCGACGTGGCGGCGGGAGACGGTGATGTCGTCGAGGAAGATGTCGCTCTCCGGGTGGCGCCCGGTCGTGGTGAGGTCTTTGTCCAGCCGGAACCGGCTGCCCTGGTTGGGCCCTCTGGTCACCGTGAGCAACGCCGTGCCGGGCGGGAGCTGTTCGACCAGCGCCCGTTCGGCCAGGAGCATGTCGCCTGTCTCAGCCTCGTACGCCTCGATTCCCGCGACCGAGATCGTCGACGTGGTGTCCCCGGAGACCTCGGGTCTGGTCAGCGGTGACCCACAGCGGGAACAGAAACGGGCATCCTCGGGGTTGGCGTGCCCGCACTGCGTGCAGTAGACGCTCGGCATCGATCGGCTCGGCCTCCTACCGCGAAGACGCGGCGACGGTGCTGGGGACGCGCCTGCCTTCGCTCTTCAAGTTTGCGAATGCCGCAACTTACGCTGATCAGCGGCAAAGGTCAAGGCGGGGCGCTGGACTGCGGTTCGGACGCTGACAAAGTTACCGCCGCCCCCACCCCGTGGTCCATGCCGCCGCGCGTTTCTACATTACGATCTTGCGGCACTCCGCGCGCACATCTCGGGCGACGGCTTTTCCGCTACTCTACGTGATCAGACGGCTGCCCGCTCGACCACGCGGGCCCACCGTTCGAGCAGCGCCTGTGCGCCGTCCATGTCGGGGGCCTCGGCCCACAGGTCGGTGACCGGCTCGGCGGCGGCGGGCAGGATCAGCACCCACGACCCGTCGTCGCGGGCGACCCGCACGCCGTCGGTGGTGTCCACGCGCCAGCCGTCGGGCTCGGCCTCGGCGGCCTCGATGACCGAGCGCATGACCGCGCCCTTGGCCGCCCACTGGGTCGGTACGCTCCGTCGCAGCAGCTTGACCTCGGGGATCCTGGCGTCGATCTGGCTGAGCGACAGCCGGGTGCGGGCCACCAGCCCCAGCAGGCGCATGAACGCGGCCAGGCCGTCGATGGCCGGGCTGAACTCCGGCACGACGAACCCGCCGCGCCCGTCGGCCGCGAAGATCATGTCGGGGCCCTGGGCGGCGGAGGTCAGGGCGTCGAGCGCGGTCGAGGTCCACTGCACCTGCACGCCGTGGAAGCGGCAGACCTGCTCGGCGACCCGCGTGGTGGTGACCGGCAGGGCCACCCGGCCGCCCCGGCGCTCGGCCGCCACCAGGTCCAGCACGACCAGCAGGGCGCGTTCCTCGCTGATGAGCTGGCCGGTCTCGTCCACCAGCGCGATGCGTTCGCCGACCGGGTCGAAGCGCACGCCGAACGCCGCCCGCGAGGAGCTGACCAGCTCCGACAGGCGTTGCAGGTCGCGGCGGCGCTCGGCCAGCGTCTCGGTGGGCGAGACGTCGTCCAGCCGGGCGTTGACGGTGAGCACCTCGACGCCGGCGCGGCTGAGCAGCGTGGGCATCACCAGGGAGGAGGTGCCGCCGGCGCAGTCGACCACGACCTTCATGTCCTTGACGCCGGTGACGCCGATGGCCCGCATCAGCTCGTGCGTGTAGCCCTCGACGGCCCTGGCCGGGTAGTGCAGCTCGGCGATCTCGCCGGGGAAGGCGCGCCGGTACTCCTGGCGGGAGAAGACGCGCTCCAGCTTGCGCTGGGCGGCCGGGGGCAGGTCGGCGCCGCGGTCGTCCATGATGACGATGTCGACGCTCTGCGGGTCGCCGGGCGTGGTGCGCAGGGCGATGCCGCCGGCGGCCGACTCGCGGGCGGTGTGGAAGCGGGCCACGGGCAGCGGCGCCGCCTCCAGGTCCAGGACGTTGATCGCGGCGGCGGTCAGGGCGCCGATGACGGCCCGCTTGAGCGCCCTGGCGGCCAGGGAGCAGTCGCGGGAGGTGACGACGTAGGCGCCCTTGCGCAGGGTGGTGGCGTACGCGCCGGCCAGGCGGACGCACAGCTCGGCGGTGATCTCGACGTTGACCAGGCCGCTGACCCCGCGCGGGCCGAACAGGTTGCGCTGTCCGCGCGACTCCCAGATGACGCTGGTGTTGACGACCGCGCCGGCCTCGATGGTCTTGAACGGGTAGACCTTGACGCCGCTGGAGACGTACGCCTCGGCCTCGATGACGCATTCGTCGCCGATGACGGCATTCTCCTCGACGCGGGCGCCGCCCATGACGTCGGTGCTCTTGCCGATCACGCAGCCGCGCAGGTGGGCGCCGGGACCGAGGTAGACGTTGTCGTGGACGACCGCGCGGTGCAGGAAGGCGCCCTCGCGCACGACCGCGTTGTTGCCGAGCACCGTGTACTCGCGCAGTTCGGCGCCCGCCTCCACCTTGGCGTAGTCGCCGATCAGCAGCGGGCCCTTCAGGACGGCGTCGGGGTCGACCGTGGCCGAGTCGGCCACCCAGACGCCCGGGGAGAGCTCGAAGCCGCCGATGTCGAGGCGAACCCGGCCGGACAGCGCGTCGGCCTGGGCCTTGAGGTAGCTGGCGTGGGTGCCGACGTCCTCCCAGTAGCCGGCGGCGACGTAGCCGTAGATGGGGGCGCCGCGTTCCAGGAGGGCGGGGAAGACGTCTGAGGACCAGTCGACCGGTTCGCCGTCGGCCACGGCGTCGAGTATCTCGGGTTCCATGACGTAGATGCCGGTGTTGACGGTGTCGGAGAAGACCTGGCCCCAGGTGGGCTTCTCCAGGAAGCGCTGAACGCGTCCGCTCTCGTCGAGGATGATGATCCCGAATTCGAGCGGGTTGGGAACGCGTTTCAGACCGATGGTGACAAGAGCCGAATTTTCGCGATGAAAACGGATCATGTCGGATAAGTCGATATCCGTGAGGGCGTCGCCGGAGATGACCAGGAAGCGGTCGTCGCGCAGGCGGGCGGCGGCGTTCTTGACGCTGCCCGCGGTGCCGAGCGGCAGGTCCTCGGTGGCGTACTGGAGGTTCATGCCCAGCTCGTCGCCGTCGCCGAAGTAGTTGCGCACGAGGGCGGCCAGGAACTGCAGGGTGACGACCGTCTCGGTGATGCCGTGCCGTTTGAGCAGGCGCAGGACGTGTTCCATGATCGGGCGGTTGGCCACCGGGAGCAGAGGTTTGGGCTGGTTGGCGGTCATCGGACGCAGCCGAGTCCCCTCCCCGCCCGCCATGACGACCGCCTTCACCCGATCACTCCTTCGTGGTCGCGGTTACGAGTTGGCGCACCTGCACCACATACAGGATCCCTGCCCACCAATACAGGCCCGTGCCCCAGATCGCGAAGGCCCACCCAGCAATTCGCGCTATATCGGCATACCACCCGGTGTGGGAGGCGAGGAAGAGCAGCGGGAAGGCGTACATGAGGTTGAACATGGCGGCCTTGCCCAGGAAATGCACCTGAAGTGCCTTATATCCGTGTTTGCGAAGTACGGGGAACGAACAGGCGACGAAGAGCTCCCGCGCCACGATGACGGCCACCAGCCACCACGGGATGACCTCGCGCAGCAGCAGCGCCAGGATCGTGGCGAAGACGTACAGCTTGTCGGCGGCCGGGTCGATCACCCGGCCGAGCTTGCTGGTCTGGTTGAACGCGCGAGCGATCTTGCCGTCGAGCCAGTCGGTGAACCCGGCCACGATGAGGATGGCGATGGCCCACCCGTCCGCCCTGGGCCCCAGAACCAACCAGAGGAACACGGGCACGCCGAGCAGGCGCAGGAAGCTCAGCAGGTTGGGAACCGTCCAGATCCGGTCCTCGGCGGAAGTTTCGCTCACGCAGAGACCCTACTGCGTGGAACTCCGGCACAGACGCCCCACCAGCGACCATTCCCCGCTCGCACTCCCCCGGCTGGACGCGGGGCCGATGGGGGTTGGTGGCGTTTCGCGGCATGTGGGGGCGGGAAAAGGCTGGATGATCGATCCCCCCGCGCTGCCTGCCTGCCTGCCTTGGGGGGATCGGATGTGGCCCTGGGAGTCCGGCGTGCTGCGGGACGCGCCGGAGATCGCCTTGTTCCTCTGCCTGGCCCTCGGGTTCGCCCTGGGCAGGCTGAGGTTCCGCGGGGTGGCCCTCGGCGGCGCGGCCGGGACGCTGGCCGCCGCCCTCGCCGTCGGGCTGCTGACCGGCGGCGTCGAGGTCCACCAGCAGGTGCGCGTGATCGCCTTCTCGATCTTCGCCTTCACCCTCGGCTACACCCTCGGGCCCGCCTTCTTCGCCGCGTTCTCCGGGCGCAACCTGCGGTACCTGTGGTTCACGGTCGTCGAGGTCGTCGGGGCGCTGGCGGTCGCGGCGCTGGTGGCGGACGCGCTCGGGCTGGACCCGGGCACCACGGCCGGGCTGGTCGCCGGGGCGGCGGCCGGGCCGGTGGCCCTGGGCACGGCGGCCGACGCCCTGCAGGCCGCCGGGATCGCGCAACAGGCGCTCGGGCCCGCGTACGTCCTGTCCTATCTCCTCGCCCTGGTCACCATCGCGCTGCTGACCGTCAGGGCCGCGCCCGCGGCGCTCCGGTTCGACCCCGGGGAGGAGGCCGCGGCGCTGTGGCGGCGGCTGGACGGCGCGGAGGAGACGCCGCCGCCGGCCGTGCTGGGCCGGGCCCACCAGGTCACCACCGGCGAAGGCAGGACGGTCGGGCAGGCGGAGATCGCGATGGGCACCCGGGTCTCGGTGGAGCGGCTGCGCAGGAACGGCCGGCCGATCCCGTTCGGCCCCGGCACGCTGCTGCAGCGGGACGACGAGGTCGTGGTGGTCGGCGTGCGGCAGGACGTCGTCAACGCCGCCGCGGTGGTCGGGCCCGAGGTGCCCGGCGGGCGGGAGCTCGACCTGGACCTGGAGGTGGCCGACGTCATGCTCGGGGGCCGGCCGCCGGCGACCGTGCGCGACCTGCGCGCCGGGCTGCCCGGCCAGGGGGTGCAGGACCTGCACGTGTGCGAGGTGACGCGGGTGGGGTGCCGGTTGCCGGTCAGGCCCGGGACGGAGCTGTGCGCCGGTGACGTGGTGCGGGTGACCGGGATGAAGCGGGACGTGGACCGGGCGGCGTCCTGGCTCGGGGCGCGGGCGGACGCCGGGCGGCGGGCCGACGTCGTCTACCTGGCCGCCGGGCTCGTGGCGGGACTGGTGGCGGGCCTGGCGGGCGGCCTGACGGCGTCGCTCGGGTGCCTGGCGGCCGGGCTGGTGTTCGGCCGGGCACGGGCGGGACGGGCCGGCTTCGGGCAGTACGACGCGAGCGCCGCCCGGGTGGTGGGCGAGGTGGCGCTCGGCGTGTTCGTGGCGGCGCTCGGGCTGTCGGCCGGGCCGGCGGCGGTGGAGCTGGTGGGGCGGCACGCCTGGCAGGTTACCCTGGGCGCGGTCGCCACGGCCGCCGTGCCGGTGGTGATCTCGCTGGCCATGGGGGCCAAGCTGATGATGTTGCCGCCGCCGCTGGTGCTGGGCGCGGTGACCGGGCAGCACGGCCTGACGACCGTCCTCGGCGGGGTGCGCGGCATGTCGGGGAACGGGACGCCGCTGCTGGCCTACACGGTGGTGCACGCGTTGTCGGGAGCCGTGCTGGCCCTGCTGGGCCCCGCCGCGGTGGCCCTGGCCCGGTGGCTGGGCGCCTGAGCGCCACCGGCTCCTCGGGGCGGTCAGGTGCGCAGGAAGGCGTGGGTGTGGCCCACCGGCTCGAAGCCGAGGCGGGCGTAGAACTCGCGCGGCCAGTCGGCGGCGTCGGCGACCAGGAACGTCAGCTCGCTGCCGGCCGTGGCGGCCAGCAGCGCGGTCAGCAGGGCGCGGGCGAAGCCCTGGCCGCGGTGGCGCTCCAGGGTGTAGACGTTCTCGATCTGGGCGACGCCTTCGTGCACGTAGAGGTCGGCGTGGGCGGCGATCTGTCCGCCGGGGGCGCGTACGGCGTGGAACTCGACCCGGTCCGCGCCGGACGCGCGGGCCGCGGCGCGGGCGGCGAGCCCGTCGACCACGCCCTGCGACGCCTGCGGCAGCGAGGCGCGCCACTCCTCGCGCAGCACGGGCAGCAGCTCCTCCAGCGTGAGCCGCTCGGTGGCGGCGGCCGCTGAGGGGCGGGCGCCGCGGAAGGCCATGACGACGTTCGTCTCGTGGCCGTAGCCGGCGGCGGCGAAGGCGGGCCGGAACTCCTGGCCCAGCCGGTCGTCGTCGACGCACACCAGCCGGTGACCGAGCCCGGCGAGCCGTTCCTCGGCCGCCGCGAGCACCGGCCCCGGGCCGCCGCTCCAGACGACGAGCTTGTTGTCGTCGTGCGACATCGGGTAGCGCTCGTCGAGCACCGCGAACCCGCCGGGGACCGGCGCCACGACGGGCGCCTTGCGGCGGGCGAAGGCGTGCACGAAGGAAAGGGCCCGGGCCAGCTCGTCAGCCACCGCGCGCGGCTCGCAGGAAGGCCCTGATCAGGGCGGAGTCCTTGACGCCCGGCGCGGTCTCGACGCCGCTGGACACGTCGACCCCCCACGGGCCGGCGGCCTCGACGGCCTCGGCCACGTTGGCCGGGTCGAGCCCGCCGGCCAGCATCCACCGGCCGGACGGGCGGCCGCGCACCGCCGCCCAGTCCCAGGGCTCCCCCGAGCCGGGACGCGGGGCGTCGACGATGAGCAGGTCTTCGTCGTAGGCGCCGCACCGCAGGTCGGCGGCGGCGTCGACGGCCCGCACGAGCGGCCGGCCGAGGTCTTTCAGCGCGGTGAAGTCGGCGTGGGGGTGGTGGCCGTGCAGCTGCACGGCGCGCACGCCCGAGGCCAGCGCGGCGGCCCTGACCTCCTCGGGGGTCTCGCCCCGGAAGACGCCCACGGTGAGCACGTGGGGCGGGATCGGCGCGGCCAGCTCGGCCGCCCGCTCGGGCGTGACCCTGCGCGGGCTCCGGGTGAGCACGAACCCGATGGCGTCGGCACCTGCCTCGACGGCGGCCTCGACGTGCTCGGGCTCGCTCAACCCGCAGATCTTCACATACACATCTCTGACCTTAGCGGCGCCGCGACGCCGACGGCGACCACGACCAGATCAGCAGCGCGCCGATGAGGCCGAACAGCAGCACCCCGTTGGGCAGGTGGGCGCCCAGCCAGAGCCAGGTGACGTGCTGGAGGCCGCCGACGACGAACAGCGCGACGCTGGCCCACGCCGGCCAGCCGGCGCCGCGGCCGGGCCGCCAGACCAGGATCGCCAGCACGATCTGCACGAGCGCCACCAGGTGGACGACCATGCCCGCCATGACGTGCGTCTCGGCCACCGGCCCGCCGCCCGCCGAGACGGCCTGCCCGGCGAACGAGGCGGCCACGAGCAGCGCGGCGGCCTGGGCGATGATGGCGACGCGCAGGCTGTAGAGCAGCCCCGCCGACACCTGCCGCGTCGTGCCGGGACGCGGCATGACCTGTGTCTCCCCCATGATGTGGATCCTTTCTGCGAACGAAGGACCCATATCGTGTCGAGGACGGCCGCATACGGTCGTCAGCCTGCGGGATGACCTCCCGATCCCCCACGTGGCGGACGGACCGGGCGGAAGGCGGCGTCCACGAGACCGGAGCGGTGGGCGACCACGGCGGCCTGGATGCGGTTGCGCAGGCCGAGCTTGTCCATGGCGGCGGCGATGTGCGTCTTGACGGTGGTGACGCCGACGTGCAGCTCCTCGGCGATCTCGGCGTTGGACAGGCCGGTGCCGACCAGGGCCAGCACCTCCAGCTCGCGCTCGGTCAGCCCGGACGGCGGCGGCGTGGCGGCCTGCTCCTCGGCGGCCAGGAACCGTTCCACGACCCGGCGCAGCACCGAGGGGGCCAGCAGCTGCTCCCCCGCGGCGGCCCTGCGCACGGCGTCGACCATGCGTTCCGGCTCGTCGTCCTTGACCAGGAAGCCGACGGCGCCGGCGCGCAGGGCGGCGTGCACGTCGGCGTCCTCGGCGAACGTGGTGAGCACGACCACGCGGGCTCCGGGGCGGGCCGCCAGCACCCGCCTGGTCGCCTCCAGGCCGTCGACGCGGGGCATGCGCAGGTCCATGAGGATGACGTCGGGCACGTGGCGTTCGGCCAGGCGGACGGCCTCGGCGCCGTCCTCGGCCTCGCCCACGACCTCCATGTCCCCCGCGGCCTGCAGCAACATGCGCACGCCCGCGCGGACCAGCGCCTGGTCGTCGGCCACCAGCACGCGGATCATGCGGCGCTCCTGGCGGGCAGGCTGGCCAGCAGCAGCCAGCCGCCGTCGCCGTCGGGGCCGGCGCTGAGGGTGCCCCCGAGGGCGCGCACCCGCTCGCGCATGCCGGCCAGGCCGCGGCCGGAGGAGGGCAGGCGCTCGATGACGGTGGGCGGGCGGCCGTTGCGGATCTCGATGGACAACCCTTCCTCTGCGGGGGCCACGGTGACGCGGACCCGGGTGCCGGGTCCGGCGTGTTTGAGCACGTTGGTGAGGCCTTCCTGGACGATGCGCGCGGCGGAGGCGCGGGCGATGAGCGGGGCGCGGTCGCTGGCCGGGTCGAGGTCGAGGTGGACGACGAGGCCGGCGGCGGCCATGCGTTCGGCGGACTCGCGGACCACGTCGGCCGGGTTGGCCAGCAGGTCGGGGCCGCGGTCGGGGTCGCGCAGCAGGTCGAGCAGGTCGCGCAGGTCCTGCAGCACCTGGTGGCCGGTCTCGCGGATGTCGGACAGCGCGTCGGCGACCGGCCCGTCGGGCGCGGTGTAGCGGGCGGCGCTGGCGCGCAGCACCATGGCGCCGACGTGGTGGGCCACGATGTCGTGCACGTCGCGGGCGATGCGCTCGCGCTCGGCGAGCTGGTCGGCGCGTACCTGGGCGACCGCGAGCCGGGCCGACTCCTCGGCGCGCAGGCGTTCGGCGGCGGCGGCGGCCCGGCGCATGCCGAGGTAGCGGCCGATCGCGATGGGCGTGGCCACCAGCGTCATCAGCACGCCGACGCGGAGCGGGGTGATCTCGGTGCCGTCGCCGACGACGGCGATGGCGGCCAGCAGGCAGCCGGTGAGGTACGCGGCCCCCGTCCAGGCCCAGGAGGCGACGCGCATGGAGAACACGCCGATCGCGATGAGCGTGAGGATCAGGCAGGTGTTGACGGAGTCGTTGAGGTAGGTGTCGGCGGCGATCAGCAGCACGCCCTGCAGCAGCAGGACCAGGCCGGGCAGGCGCCGGGCGACGCCGAGCGACAGCCCGCCGACCACGGCGAGCAGGCCGATCACCCACACCGGCAGCGCGCCGCTGTGCCAGGAGGTCCAGGTGCTGAGCACGGTGATGGCCACGCCGCCGGCGGCCAGCAGCGCGTCCGGCGTGACGTCGCGCTCCTCCAGCCGCTCGGCCGAGCTGCGCAGGTAGGCCCCCAGGACGGTGGGGAAGACGGGCAGCAGCACCGAGTACATCCAGGTGTTGCCGGTCATCGCGATGCCGGGGTCGGCGATGTTGACCGCCGTGGCCAGCACGGTGGCGCCCACGCCGACCAGGGCGGCCCGCCCCGGGACGCGGAAGCCGACCACGCCGAGCGCGACGCAGATGAGGATCTGCGCGGTGTTGGAGGTGTAGGAGCCGAGCTGGTCGCTGAGCACGAGGAAGGCGGCCAGGTAGAGGGTGACGACCAGCGGCCGCCGCCGGACGAACCCCATGGGCAGGCCCACCAGAAGGGCCATGGGGATGTTCATCGACGCCGGCAGGTACGCGGTGTCGCCCGCGTGGGCCGTCGTCAACAGGTCCAGCCCCACGCCAGATGCCGCGAGCAGGACATCGAGCGGCACACCACGCCAACGCATGGGCTCACGCTATCCACCCTCGACCGATACCTGATCCTCCGCGCGGAGGACCCCGTCTCCTCCTACTGGCCGCAGGTTCGTCCAGAGGAGGGAGCGCAGAGGGTGATCTTCCCGATACGTTCGGGGCCATGTCCAACGACACCGCAATGTTCCTCGGCCAGTTCCTGCGCGCCCCCGCCGTGATCGGCGCCGTCGCCCCGAGTTCGCGCCGGCTGGCCGCGGCCGTCTGCGCGCCGGTCCCGGAGCGCGGCGAGCCGACCGTGGTGGAGCTCGGGCCGGGCACGGGCCCGTTCACGGCGGAGATCCAGCAGCGGCTGGCCGGGCGCGGCCACCACCTGGCCGTCGAGGTGAACGAGCGGCTCGCGGTGCTGCTCGCCGCGCGGTTCCCCGCCGTGGACGTGGCGCACGCGGACGCGGCGCGCCTGGGCGAGCTGCTGGCCGGGCGCGGGCTGAGCCACGCCGACGTCGTGGTGAGCGGCCTGCCGTGGGCGGCCTTCCCCACGGGGCTGCAGCACGAGCTGCTGGACGCGGTGACGCAGGTGATGAGCCCCGGCGCGGCCTTCACCACCTTCTCCTACATCCACGCCATCCCGCTCAGCTCGGCCCGGCGGTTCCGGGCGCTGCTGGCCGAGCGGTTCGAGGAGGTCGTGCCCGGACGTACGGTGTGGCGCAACACGCCGCCGGCGTTCGTCTTCCACGCCCGCAGACCTCGACCCTGAACAGAACGAGATTCTACGATGGCGTGATGGATTTCACCCTTCCCGAGAGCGCCCAGGCCGTCCAGCGCGGCGTCGCCGAGATCTGCGCCCGCTACGACCTCGACTACTGGCAGCGGTGCGAGAGCGACAAGCGCTGGCCGGAGGAGGTCTGGGCCGACCTGGCCAAGGGCGGCTGGCTGGGCCTGGCCGTGCCGGAGGAGTACGGCGGGGGCGGGCAGGGGCTGCTGGAGCTGGCCGTGGCCACCGAGACGCTGGCGAGCTCGGGCGCGGCGGGCGGCTCGGCCTTCACGTACGTGCTCACCCCCGGCTTCGGCGCGCTCACCCTGGCCCGGCACGGCACCGCCGAGCAGCGGGCCGAGCTGCTGCCCAGGCTGGCCACGGGCGAGGTCGAGACGTGCTTCGCCCTGACCGAGCCGGACGCCGGCTCCAACTCGCTGGCGATCACCACCTCGGCCCGCCGCGACGGCGGCGACTACGTGCTCAACGGCCAGAAGATCTGGATCACCGGCGTGCAGCGCGCCACCTGGATGCTGCTGGTGACCAGGACGGTCCCGGCGGCCGAGGCCAGGCCGCGCACCCACGGGCTGACCGTGTTCCTGGTGAACGTGCCCGAGGCGGTCGCCGCCGGGCAGCTGTCCTTCCGGCCGATCCCCAAGATGGGCGCGAACACCACGCCGTCCAACATGGTGTTCGTCGACGACCTGCGGGTGCCCGCCACCAGTGTGGTCGGCGAGGTGGACGGCGGCGCGGCCGTGCTGTGGGACATCCTCAACCCCGAGCGGGTGCTGCTGGCCGCCTCCGCGCTGGGCGGCGCCGAGGTGGCGCTGCGGGTGGCGGTCGGCTACGCCAAGGAGCGCGAGGTGTTCGGCCGCCCGATCGGCGCCAACCAGGCCATCGCGTTCCCGCTGGCGCAGGTCAAGGCCAAGATCGAGCTGGCGCGGCTGATGCTCTACAAGGCGGCCTGGTCCTTCGACCGGCAGCTGCCGTGCGGCACCGAGGCCAACATCGCCAAGCTGACCGCCTCCCAGGCCGCGTGGGAGGCGGCCGACGCCGCGTTCCAGACGCACGGCGGTATGGCGTACTCGCTGGAGTACCCGGTGGCCAGGTTGCTGGCCGACGCCCGTATCGGAAGGGTGGCACCCGTGACCGAGGAGCTTCTGCTCAACTACCTCGCGACACAGGTGCTCGGGTTGCCCCGGAGTTTCTGACGGCCCTCAGGCCCTGCCCGTCGCCTTGCGGATCACGTCACGGGCCCTGTCCATGATCGCGGCGGGCGGGCCCGCCAGCAGGTTCTTCGGCGCGGTCTCGACGCCGGCGTGCGGATGCGTGGGCGCGATCGCCTCGGCGGCCTTGACCCCGATCGCCATCGCGTGCAGCTCCTTGTCGCCGGCGGCCTGCCTCAGTCTGGGGAACTCCTCGCGTTCCTCGGCCTCGGCGTGCTCGACGACGGCCTTGCGCAGCGTGGCCAGGTTGGCCGCGAACTGCGGGTCGTCGACGCCCGCCCGCTCCATCAGGGTGAGCATGTCCTTGGCCGCGTTCTCCTCGGCCAGTCGCTCGTCCACCAGGTCGTCACCGTTGTCGACATGGCGGCGCGCGTACGGGTGGACGATCTCCTCCTCTGCTGTCTCGTGGACGGCCAGCAGGCGCACCAGCTTCTGGAAAGCCGCTGCTTTGTCCTCGGGGGCAGCGTTCTCGACCTCCGTGAACTGGCTCTTGATCTGCTCGTGCTGGCGCACCAGCAGGTCGACCACATCGTTGTCCGTCATGAGGGTGCGCCTACCCCGGGCCTGGACAAGCACACGCGCCCGGCTCAACCGAAAGCGGGGGCCGCTTCTCGCGCACCGCGCGCACGCCCTCGACCACGTCGGGGCCGGTGAAGCCGAGGAACTCCATCGCCAGCGAGGCGTCGAAGGACGGGCCGGCCAGGCGCAGCCAGTTGTTGAGCGAGTACTTGGTCAGCCGGATCGCCTCCTGGGAGCCCTGGGCGAGCCGGACCGCGATCTCCATCGCCTTGTCGTGCACCTGGTCGTCGTCGACGCACAGGCTGACCAGGCCCATGCGCTCGGCCTGCTCGCCGGTGACGGGCTCGCACAGCAGCAGGTGGTACTTGGCCTTGGCCAGGCCGCACAGCAGCGGCCAGATGATCGCGGCGTGGTCGCCGGCGGCGACGCCGAGCCGGGTGTGGCCGTCGATGATGCGCGCGGTGCGGCCGGCGACCGAGATGTCGGCCAGCAGCGCCACCGCGAGCCCGGCGCCCACGGCCGGGCCCTGGACGGCCGAGACGATCGGCTTGGAGCAGTTGAGCACGTTGTAGACGATGCCGCGGGCCTCGGCGAACACCCGCATCCGGGTGGCGTGGTCACGGGTCATCTCCTCGATCATCGACAGGTCGCCGCCGGCCGAGAACGCCGTGCCCTCGCCCCTGACCACGATCGCCCGGACGGAGTCGTCGCGGTCGGCCTCGCGCCAGATCTCGCTCAGCTCGCGGTGGCCGGTCATGTCGACGGCGTTGAGCCTGCCGGGCTCGCTGATCGTGACCCGTAGCACCCCCTCGGCCGGGGTGTCGAGCTTGAGCTTGGTGTAGGTCACAGGTGCTCCCGCAGGCGGTCGGCGATGTACTGCCTGGCCTCGGCCGCCTGGTCGAACAGGCCGGGCAGGCCGAAGAAGCCGTGGATCGCGCCGTCGAACCTGCGCGCCTCCACCGGCACGCCTGCGTCGGCCAGGCGGCGGGCGTAGTGTTCGCCCTCGTCCCTGAGCACGTCGCACTCGGCGGTGAGGACGGTGGCCGGCGGCAGGCCGGTCAGGTCGGCGATGCGCAGCGGGCTCAGCAGCGGGTCGGCGGGGTCGGCGCCGGGCGCGTAACGCTCGGCGAACCAGGCCATCTCGGCGGCGTCGAGCCCGAAGCCCTTGGCGTAGGCGTGGTAGCTGGGGGTGTCCATGGCGGTGTCGAGCACCGGGTAGACCAGCGCCTGGTGGGCCAGCCGGATGCCGGACCCGGCGGCCCGCCAGGCGGCGACGGCGGCCAGGTTGCCGCCCGCGCTGTCGCCGACGACGGCCACGCTGCCGTTGCTCTGGTAGAAGGCGGGCCTGGCGAAGACGTCGCGCACGACGGTCCAGGCGTCGTCGGCGGCGGCCGGGAAGGGGTGTTCCGGGGCCAGCCGGTAGTCGGCCGAGACGACCACGGCGCCGGTGCGCAGGGCCAGGTCGCGGCCAAGCGCGTCGTTGCGCCTGACGCTGCCGAAGACCCAGCCGCCGCCATGGAAGTAGACCACGACGGGCAGCAGGCCGTCGCCGGGGTCGGCGCGGTAGATGCGGATCGGCACGTCGCCGGCGACCTCGTCGCGGACGAACGGGAGTTTGGTCAGCGGCCCCCGCTGGGCCGCGAAGCCGTCGTGCGCGCGCATCTCCTGGATCGTGGCCAGGTCGAGCGTGGCCAGGTCGGCGTTGAGATCCGACGGGTAGAGGGCGACGTAGTCCCGCGCCTGGGGGTGCAGCGGCATGAGCGCAGCCTAGCGGGCCGCCTCGACGAACGCATCGAAGAGCCGATTGTCCCCGCCGCGTTCCGGATGCCACTGGACGCCGACGCAGAACCGGTGGCCCTGGAGCTCGACGCCCTCGACGATCTGGTCGTCGGCCCAGGCCACCGCGAGCAGGCCGCTGCCCAGGCGGCGCACGGACTGGTGGTGCGGCGCGACCGCCTCGACGTGGTCGCCGACGGCCTTGCCGAGCCTGCTCGACACGCTCACCTGGATGTCGTGCACCGCGCCCGGCTCGCCGTGCCGCTCGTGGCCGAGCACCTCGGGCAGCCACGGGATCAGCGTGCCGCCCTGGGCGACGTTGAGGACGTGCAGGCCGCGGGCGATCGCCAGGATCGGCAGGCCGGCCCGGACGGCGGCCCTGGCCAGGGCCAGCTCGTACCGGTCGCGGTGGGCCTGCGGCTCGGGCGCGCGCTCGTCGTGCTCGCCGCCGTAGGCCGCGGCGCCGAGACCGACGCCGCCGGCCAGCAGGACGCCGGACAGGCCGCCGACGTGGTCGCCGGCGACGTGGGGGTCGAGCGGCGGCAGCAGCACCGGCGCGCCGCCGGCCCGCTCGATCGCCTTGGCGTAGGACGGCGGTGACAGCACGGCCTCGCGCACCCAGTCGCCCCAGCGGGCGGCCTCCAGGTAGGCGGTGATGCCGATGAGCGGTCGGGACATGCGGATCTCCTGGGGCGGGTCAGGGCAGGCGGGAGGCCGTCCCGGTGGTCGGCCGGGTCTCGCCGGGCCGGCACCGGTACGTGGTCCCGAGCCGGCGGCCGGGCCACCGGCAGGCGTCCGTGGTCGCGGCCGACACGAAGGTGCGCGCGCCTTCCCAGGCCACCCGCCCGGGGTGGAGGACTGCCATGGCGGGATGCTACGCCTCAGCCGCCCCGCGGGAAACACCGGAAACCAAAAGACGAAAATCACTTTCATTCGTTTTCTCCGCCGGAAAACCCCATATCGCAATTGGGGTGAATCGGTTGTGACGCATCAGAGGTGGTGTAAGACTCATTTCCGAGCGCGCCGGATGTGCCGGGGCACGCAGCGCGTTCACGACCCGGAGCCGTCAGGAGGTGGCCGACGCGGCCGGAATCGATTTTCCGGTCCAATGGGGTGGGGTTGAGTTCATGTCGTTGAATCCGCGACTGGTGAAGGAGAGCTTCTCACTCGTCGAGCCCGTGGCCGACAAGGCGACCGCGTACTTCTACGGGCGGCTGTTCGCCGCGAGCCCGCACCTGCGGGGCATGTTCCCGCCCGCGATGGACGTCCAGCGCGACCGGCTGTTCGGCGCGCTGACCCGGATCGTGTGGAGCCTGGACAGCCCTGACGGCCTGGCCGCCTACCTCGGCCAGCTCGGCAGGGACCATCGCAAGTACGGGGTGCTCGCCGAGCACTACACGGCCGTCGGCACCGCCCTGCTGGCCACGATCCGGCGCTTCGCCGCCGAGGTGTGGAACGACGAGATCGAGGCGGCGTGGGTGTCGGCGTACACGGCGGCGGCCAACATGATGATCGAGTCGGCCGAGTCGCAGGCGGGCGTCTCGCCGGCCTGGTGGCCGGCCGAGGTCGTCGACCACGAGCTGCGCCGTCCCGACATCGCGGTGGTCACGCTGCGGCCCGCGCGGCGGCTGCCGTACACGGCGGGCCAGTACGTCACCGTCCAGACCGCGCGCTGGCCACGGGTGTGGCGTGCGTTCTCCATCGCCAACGCGCCGCGCCCGGACGACACGGTCAGGCTGCACGTGCGCTCGGTGCCGGGCGGCTGGGTGTCCACGGCCCTGACCAGGCACACCAGGATCGGCGACACGGTCATGCTCGGCCCGCCGATGGGCACGATGACGCCGCGCGAGCACAGCGCCCGCGACCTGCTGTGCGTGGCCGGCGGCACGGGGCTGGCCCCGCTGAAGGCGATCGTCGAGCACGTCATCGCCTCGGGCCGCCGGCCGCGGATCCACCTGCTGCACGGCGCGCGCACCGCGGACGAGCTGTACGACCTGCCCGACCTGCTGGCGATGCAGGCGTCCTTCCCCTGGCTGCAGGTGCTGCCGGTGGTCTCCGGCGACCCGTCCTACGCCGGGATGCGCGGCCACCTGCCCGAGGTGACCGGGCGCTTCCACTCCTGGTGCGAGCACGACGTGTACGTCTGCGGCCCGAGCGGCATGGTGGACGGCACCGTGCGCCGCCTGCAGGCCGACGGCGTGCCGCTGTCGCGCATCCACCGCGACGTCGTCCCCGGGGAACGCTAGGACGCCGGCCCAGGTGAACGTCCCCGGTGAACGTCCCCGGTGGACGTCAGGAGGCCGCCGGGTCGCGGCGGAAGGCCGCGGCGGTCTCCTCGTCGGCCGGCCAGAACGTCTCGATGGCCAGCTCCGAGACGGTCACGTCCATCGGCGTGCCGAAGGTGGCGATGGTGGTGAACATCGACAACACGCGGTCGCCGTCGGCGATGCGCAGCGGCAGCAGGATGTCGCCCGGTCCCGGCACGTGGGCCACGTTCAGGTTGACGCCGGGGTAGGTGTAGGCGGCCAGCTCGTCGTGCAGCTCGGCCAGGCGGCCGTCGGCCGACGCCTCGGCCTGCCTGCGGAGCTGGTGCAGCAGGTAGGCGCGGACCTCGGCCAGGTTCAGCAGCCTGCCGCCCATCGCGTCGGGGTGCAGCGACAGCCGCATCACATTGACCGGCTCGGCCAGCAGCTCGGCGGGCACGCCGGCCATGAACATGGCGGCCGCCGAGTTGGCCGCCACCAGGTTCCACGCCGCGTCCACGACCAGCGCCGGGTACGGCTCGTGCCCGGCCAGGATCTTGTCCAGCGCCTGGCGGACGACGGCCATCTCCGGGGCGCGCACCTCGCGCTCGGGGAAGACCGGCGCGAACCCGGCGGCGACCAGCAGCCGGTTGCGGTGGCGCAGCGGCACGTCGAGCTCCTCGGCCAGCCGCATCACCATCTCGCGGCTGGGCCGGGCGCGGCCGGTCTCCAGGAAGCTGACGTGCCGGGAGGAGACGTCGGCCTCGATGGCCAGGTCGAGCTGGCTCACCCGCCGCCGCTGCCGCCACGAACGCAACAAATCACCAAACGTCTCTTCTTGTATCGCTAGTGCTCCCATGTCAGGAAATCTAGCGGGGAGAGGGAAGCATCACGATTACCTGCCGGGTAATGGCGGTCCCGTCCGGGCCGTCCACGGGCGGCCGTGCGGCCGGGGTGCGGACGGCGTGCGGCAAATCTCCCAGTCCTCGGCACCGCCGCCGCCCGCGTGGCACGATGGCGGGAAGCGAACATGGGAGCGATGCTATGAGTGACGCAGTCCTCGCGATCGGCACCCGCAAGGGCCTGTTCCTCGCCCGTTCGGCGGGCGGCGGCCCGTTCGAGATCGAGCCGATCCGGTTCTCCACGGTCGCGGTGCCCTCGGTGGCCATCGACACCCGGGGAGGCACCCCCCGCTTGCTGGCCGGCATCGAGTACGGCCATTTCGGTCCGTCCGTGATGTACTCCGATGATCTCGGCGAGTCCTGGGGCGAGGCGCCCCAACCGCCCATCGCCTTCCCCGACAAGACCGACGCGACGCTGGCCCGGGTGTGGCAGCTCACGCCCTCGCCGTCGGAGCCGGGCGTGGTGTGGGCCGGCGTGGAGCCGGCCGCGCTGTTCCGCTCGGAGGACAACGGCGTCACCTACCGGCTGGTCGAGGGCCTGTGGGACCATCCCCACCGGCCGCGCTGGCAGCCGGGCGGCGGCGGGCTGTGCCTGCACACGATCGTCCCCCACCCCACCGACCCCGAGGTCATGGGCATCGCGGTCTCGGCGGCCGGCTTCTACCGCACCCGCGACGGCGGCATGTCGTGGGAGGCCGCCAACCAGGGCATCCGGGCGCCGTTCCTGCCCGAAGGGCAGCAGTATCCCGAGTTCGGGCAGTGCGTGCACAAGGTCTGCCTCGACCCCGCCCGTCCCGACCGGCTCTACCTGCAGCACCACTTCGGCGTCTACCGCAGCGACGACTTCGGCGGCAGCTGGCACGACATCGGCTCCGCGCTGCCCTCCGACTTCGGCTTCCCCATCGTGGTCCACCCCACCCGTCCCGACACGATCTTCGTGCTGCCGCTGACGGCCGACGTCGACCGCACCCCGGTCGGCCACCGCTACCGGGTCTGCCGCAGCCAGGACGCCGGCGCGACGTGGCAGGAGCTGGGCGAGGGCCTGCCCGAGGGGCCGGTGCACGCCACCGTGCTGCGCGACGCGATGACCGCCTCCCCCGCCGGGCTGTTCTTCGGCACCCGCGACGGCGAGGTCCACTGCTCCCGCGACGACGGCGAGAGCTGGTCGCAGGTCGCCCGCCACCTGCCCGACGTGCTGAGCGTGCGCGCGGCGGTGCTCTGACCGATGGCCAGGTCATTCACCAAGCCCGTGACGATGGTCGTGTTCGTGCTGCCCAGCTCGCTGCGGCGGTGGGTGAGCGGGCGCACCGAGGTCAAGGTGTTCGCGGTCGGCGCCGACCGCGACTCCCCGCCCACGCTCGGCTCGGCGCTCGACATGCTGCGGCGCACCCATCCGCTGCTGGAGGAGCGGCTGCGCGACGACTACGGCCGCATCCGCCGGCACATCAGCATGATCGTGTGCGGGGAGAACGCCCGCGGGCTCGGCGACCTCGACTGCGCCCTGCCACCGGGCGCCGAGGTCTACGTGCTGCCCGCGCTCGCCTGACGCCTCAGACCTTGCGCCAGCCCGGTACCCAGGCCCCGTCCTCGACGACGTAGTCGCCGAACAGGGCGGGCGCCTCCTTGCGCATGAGCTCGCCGATGCGCTGGAACAGCAGGCGGATCTCCTCCTCCGCGCCGACGGCGGTGCGGGCCTCGATCGTGTGCCGCAGCGTGCGCACGTTGGCCGTCCAGACCAGGCCGGTGGCCAGGCCCTCGGGGGCGAACCTGCGCATGAACGACGTGCGGTGCTTCTTCTCCGAGAACGGCACGCCCTCCTCGTCGAGCCCGAAGTGCCCGGCCATCCAGAGCTGGAACTGCTCCAGCTGCTCCAGCACGGCCGTGGCCCGCTTCATCAGCTCGGGGTCCTGCTGGGCCCACTCGGGGAACCAGAACGGCAGCTCGTCGAGCCGGACGAAGCGCAGCGACTCCTGGGAGATGGCCACGCCGGGCCGGTGGCGCACCAGCTCGTGCGTCAGGACGCGGCTGACGTTGTGCAGCACGAAGCTGAAGCTGACGTGCTCGAGGACCGAGCCGTGCGCGCTGGCCAGGATGTTGCGCAGGTAGTCGTCCTGGTTCTCCCTGATGCGCACCACGTTGGGGTTGAGGCCCGGCTCGAAGGAGCGGTAGCAGAGGCGGCCGGCGAACTCGGCGAGGTTCTGGGCGTCGAGGTCGCCGCGGTCGAGCCGCTCCAGCCAGCTCTCGCCGCCGACCTCGCCCAGGTAACGGGCGAGCTCGTCGTAGTCAAGCTCAGGACGGGCGACGATGAAGACCTCGGGTTCGACACTGCGCATAAGGGAGCCCCCCGCTCGGGTTCTGTGGTTTGTGACGGGCTCAAGCAAACCAGCTCGCGGGGCTGCGCGCGACTCGGCGCCCGCCGTCCCCCTCCGGAGGGTACGGCGGGCGCCGGGCGGACGCCCTTGGCAGGTCAGCAGCGGTGCGCGGGCCTGTCGCGGGTCACGAGGTCGGTGTCGCCGGCGGTCCCGTCCACCCACAGGACGCGGCCCGCCGCGCCGGCGGCGAACAGCGCCTGCTCCCCGCGGTTGCAGGAGTAGCGCTCAAGGGCCCCGCCGGCGACCGGAACCTGGTAGATCTTGGTCAGGTTCGCGTTCTCCAGCGTGGTCCCGTCCGGCTGCACGCCGACCGTCACCCGCGACTCGCTCGCGTCGAGCCAGGTGGCGTACGGCGCCTGCGGCCCGTCCGGCACGACCGGCGTCTGGCCGGTGCCGTCCAGCGCGGCCCGCATGACGCCCATCCGGCCGTCGCGGTCGGCGTCGTAGAGCCAGACGACGTGCCCGGCGGTCAGCGCCGGCTGGATCGACATCGACGGGATCGCGCCGGCCGGCGGCACCTCGGGCAGCACGACCTCCTTGCCGGTGGCCAGGTCGTGCACGACGGGCGTGCTGTGACCGGCGCCGGAGACGAAACTCACCCGGACGTAGACGAGCCGGCCGCCGGTGACCGAGGGCATGTACCCGGCCACGCCCTTGTCGGCGGTCAGGTTGACCGGCGCGGCGTTCCCGCGCTTGAGCCACAGCTCGACCTCACCGGTCGCGGGGTCCTCGCCGGACCAGGCCACGGCGTCGCCCGAGACGGCGACGGCGTAGACGTAGCCGGTGGTCTCGTGCAGCACGGTGGACGGCGCCGAGGCGTCGAGCGGCCGGGAGCGGACCTGGAGGCGGCCCGCCTCGGCGTCGAGGGAGACCCACACCGCGCGCCTGCCGTCGGTGGCGGGCGTCCAGTCCCAGCGCCCGTCGTCGGACACGGTGGTCGCGGGGCCGCCGCTCACGCGTCCGGTCCGGATGACGGTGGGACCGTTCGCGTCGGGGGTGCTGTCGGTGACCGCGTACCGGTCGCCGGCCAGGGCGGGCGGGTCGATGGCGTCGGTGAGGCCGTCCAGGACGACGCGGCTGTCGGTGCGGATCAGCCGCTCCCAGCCGGGCCTGATGCCGTGCCGCTCGAAGGCCAGCGTGATCGCCAGCCGGTCGCGCGAGGACAGCCGGGCGGCGCGGGCGGCCGACTCGACGGCGCGGCGGCCGTCGGCGAAGTCGTCGAGCGGGGTCATGTACTCCGTCAGCGCCTTGTAGACGACCTTGTCGAAGCCGGCGCCGAGCTTCTCCCTGACGTCCCACAGGGCGCCGGAGAAGATCGTGGAGTTGAGGTGCACGCCGCCGGAGTCGAGGGCGGCGGTGACGCCGAGGTAGTCCTTGGCGGCGTTGCGGTCGTCGTCGAGGTCGCGGGTGGCGCACTGGGCGGGCGGCCGGCTCTTGCACAGGTCCTCGCCGAGCAGGCTGGCGTCGGGGTCGCTCATCGGGATGCCGAGCGCGCCGGTCTGGATCGCGTTGCCGAAGTAGTCGGCCAGGCCCTCGTTCATCGCGCCCGACTGGCCCTGGTAGACCAGGTCGGCGCTGTGGGTGATGACGCCGTGGGTCATCTCGTGGCCGACGACGTCGAGGCTGGCGGCGAAGGAGTGCAGGTCGGCGCCGCCGCCGCCGTAGACCATCTTGGTGCCGTCCCAGAAGGCGTTCTCGAACGGGCTGCCGTAGTAGGTGACGTTGACGACCGAGTACATCGTGCCGCCCTTGCCGTCGAGCCCGTCGCGGCCGAGCCCCTTGTAGTACTCGTAGACCTTGCCCGCGCCCCACTGGGCGTCCACGGCGCCGCTCTCGGTGTGCTCGGGGCCGAAGGCGGGCGTGGGCGACTTGCCGAGCTCGGTGCCCGCCGGCACGCCGGGCTCGAGGAACTGCTGCACGTCGGCGCCGGCGGCGTCGTAGGTGAGGATCTCGCCGGTGGTGCCGTTCCACATCGGGCGGGCGCGGTCGCGCAGCTCGTACGCGCCGTCGGCCCGCTGGTAGACGTTGAGCGGGACGGTCTTGCCGTGCGCGGTCTGCCCGCTGCCGGTCGCCGGGCCCTCCATGCGCAGCCGGTCCAGGGCGAACAGCGGCCGGCCGGAGTGGGCGTCCACGTAGGCGTCCAGCAGGACGGGCCGCTTCCTGACCGCGTCGGCGCCGGCCAGGGTGACGTGCCAGGCCAGCACGCCCTTGCCGCGCGGCAGCACGACGAGCTCGCCGGGCGTGGCCTTGACCGTGGCGCGGATCTGGTCGTCCCGGACGAGCCGGGCGCGGGCCAGCCGGGCCGCCAGCGCGGGGGTGACCGTGGGCGTGGTGTTCACGTCGAGCTCGGTGAGGAAGCGACCACCGGCGCCGGTCACCTCGCGGCCTGCGCCGTCCTTGCGGAAGCGCACCAGGTACTGGGCGCCGAAGACGGGCAGGTTCCGATAGCGCTGGGCGAACCTGACGGTCTCGTCCTGGCCGTTCACGACCGTGCGCAGCGGTACCAGGTCGGCGGGGTCGAGGTGGTAACGCGGGTCGGCCAGGTGGGCCTTGGCCGCGGCGACGGGGTCCGCCGCGGCGGCGGGCTCGGCCAGCCCGCTCACCTCGGCGGGGGCCCGGGTGCCGGCCCGGGACTCCACCTGCGGCTGCGGCGGGTCGTCGGCCGCCGCGACACCGGGAACGGCCAGCGCGAGTGACAGGGCTGCGGCCGTGAGGACGAAGGGACGCCAGGACACGACACCTCCAGGTGTGGCGTAGGGGTTCTGGCGTCCACGATCATCACAGCAATATTGACAAAGAGACAAATCACAATTTGATTACCGGAAATGTAAATTTCCGATTAGTGAAGGAAATGTCGTGAATTAATGGCATTCCGTTACGGCGACAACGCGCACCGCCGCCACCGTCGGCGCACCGGCGCCACCGTAAACGCGCGCCCGGCGCGACCACCGGCACCGCCATCGGGCGGCGCCGGCGGCGTGCGGGTCAGAGGCGGTACACCCGGCGGGCGTTGCCCGAGCCGATCATGTGGGCGATCCTGGCCGCGTCGGCCGGGCTCCACTCCCCCGCCTCCAGCCTGGCCAGCAGGGCCGCGCCCAGCGCCTGGCGGTGGTACAGGGCGCCGAGGTAGCCGGTCTCGGCCACCCCCCGGCAGCCGGAGCTGAACAACTGCTTGTGGAACGGCGCCAGCTCCAGCAGCTCGTCCATGACGCGGGCCGAGGCGGCGGCGGTGTGCGGCAGGGCCGGGCCGACGTCGACGTAGACGTGCGGGTAGACGCCCGCCAGGTAGGCGGCGGTGCGGTGGTAGGGGTAGCAGTGGAGCAGGATGACCGGCACGCCGAGGGGCTGCAGCGCGTCCATGAGGGCGCTGAGCCTGGCCGGGTCCGTACGGTGCAGGTCGGGGCCGCGCCCGCCGAACCCGGCCTGGAACTGCACTGGCAGCCCCCGCTCGCGGGCCACGTCGATCGCGCTCCACAGCAGGTGGCGCAGCAGCACCGGGTCGGTCAGCGGCCGTTTGGGGTCGGCCAGGCGGCGGTTGGCGGCGGCGATGACCGAGCCGGTGCTCGGCCTGGCCGGGTCGAAGTCGAGCCCGCAGCGGCCCGCGATCACCGTCTTGAGCCCGACCGCCCTGGCGGCCCTGGCCGACAGCTCGTCGGCCAGGCCGTCGAGGTAGTCGACGGCGATCTGCGCCGACTCGGCGACGTCCTGCTCGATCTGCTCGATCCGGACGATCTCGTCGGCGGCGGCTCCGCCGTGGCGGCCCATCTCGGCCGCCGACAGCAGGTCGATGTCCTCGTCCCCGGTGTCCACCAGGAACGCCACCACCCCCGCCCCGGCCAGCAGGCGCCGGTTGACCTCGACGGCGCCCAGCTCGGCCCGCCGGGCGAGGTAGACGGCCGGCGGCGCGTGCGGATCGAGGTCGAGCAGCGGGGCGCACCAGCGGCGCAGGCTCATGCCGAACGGCGAGTCGAAATGCGTGGTGCCGGGCGGGGCCGGGGCGCCGCCGGCGTTGATCAGCGGCTCGAACTGGGCCCGGGTCAGGTCGTCCCGGCGAACCCCGTGACAGTGGTGGTCGACGAGCGGGGCGAGCAGCGCGTCACGCACCGTGTCGGGCAGGGCTACGGGGAGCATGCGGAGACTCTAGGGGAGCCCCGCACGCCCCCGCGGACGTTTTGCCCTACGACAGGAACACCCTGCCCCTTCCCAGACGAACCGGCCCGGGTCAGCGCCGGGTGAGGCGCAGCACGTTCGCGATGATCTTCGCGCCCGCGCCGCCCTCCTGGGTGAGGATCGACTCGGGGTGGAACTGCACGGCGAAGCGCCGCCGCTCGACGTCCTCGATGGCCATGACGTTGCCGTCGGGCGTGAGCGCGGTCGGGGTGAAGCCGACCACGCCGGACCGCTTGGCGTGCAGCGAGTGGTAGCGGGCCGCGGTGAACTCCTCGGGCAGCCCCTCCAGCAGCGCGCTGTCGCCGAGCCGGCCGACCTGGCCGCGCTTGCCGTGCTCGGGGTAGCCGAGCAGCTCCAGCGAGCCGCCGGCGTGCTCGACCATGGCCTGCAGACCCAGGCACACGCCGAAGACGGGCAGGTCGCGGGCGTAGATCTCGTCGATGAGCGCCGCCATGCCGAAGTCGGACGGCCAGCCGGGGCCGGGCGAGAGCACGACCAGGTCGGGCGCGACGTCGTCGATGGTGTGGGCCGGGAAGCCGTGGCGCAGCGTCACCACGTCGGCCCCCTCCTGGCGGAAGTAGTCGGCCAGCGTGTTGACGAAGGAGTCCTCGTGGTCGACGAGCAGCACCTTCATGCCGGCCCCCGGCTGCTCCCTGACCACGGCGGGCGGGACGGCGTCGGGCTGGTTGACCGCGGCCAGGGCGCCGAGCAGGGCGCTGGCCTTGAGCTCGGTCTCGCGCTCCTCGGCCTCGGGGTCGGAGTCGAACAGCAGGGTCGCCCCGGCCCGGACGGTGGCCACGCCGTTCTTGATCTGGGCGGTGCGCAGGGTCAGGCCGGTGTTCATGGAGCCGTCGAAGCCGATGAAGCCGATCGCGCCGCCGTACCAGCGGCGGGTGGTGGCCTCGTGGTCCTCGATGAACTGCATGGCCCACGTCTTGGGGGCGCCGGTGACGGTGACGGCCCACATGTGGGTGAGGAAGGCGTCGAGGGCGTCGAACTCGGGACGCAGGCGGCCCTCGATGTGGTCGACGGTGTGGATCAGGCGCGAGTAGAGCTCGATCTGGCGGCGGCCGATGACCTTGACCGTGCCGGGGACGCAGATGCGCGACTTGTCGTTGCGGTCGACGTCGGTGCACATGGTCAGCTCCGACTCCTCCTTGACGCTGCTCAGGAGGGTGCGGATGGCCTCGGCGTCCTCGACCGGGTTGCTGCCGCGGGCGATGGTGCCGGAGATGGGGCAGGTCTCGACGCGGTCGCCGTTGACCCGGACGTACATCTCGGGCGAGGCGCCCACGAGGTGCTCGCCGTCGCCGAGACTGATGATGAACTCGTACGGCGCCGGGTTGCTGTTGCGCAGGCCGCGGTAGAAGGCCGACGGGTCGGTGCAGACGGCGTGGAAGACCTGGCCGGGCACGACCTCGAACAGGTCGCCGCGCTTGAACCGCTCCTTGGCGGCGGCCACGACCTTGGCGTACTCGCCGCGCACGGGGTCCTTCGGCAGCTCGCCGGGGACGACCTGCGGCACGGAGGAGCCGGTGCGCTCCAGGCCGCGGGTGGTGGCGCCGTCGACGGTGAACTCGTAGCGGTACTCGACGCTGGTCTCGCGCTGGCGGTCGATGACGACGATGCGGTCGGGCAGGTGGAGCACCAGGTCGCGCTGGTCGTCGGGACGGGCCAGCTCCTGCCGGATCGGCTCGAACTGGAAGGCCAGGTCGTAGCCGAAGGAGCCGTAGAGGCCGAGGTGGGGGTCGTCGCCCGCGAAGGCGGCGATGACCTCGCGGATCGCGGTGAACACGGTGGGCCGGCGGCTGCGCATCTCCTCCGGCAGCAGGTCCTCGGACTCCGGGACGTGCACCTCGACGCGGTCGGGCGTCGGCTCGCTGACCGGCTTGCCCGCGGCGAGCAGGCAGGAGGCCACGGCGGGCAGCACGACCCTGCCGCGCTCGTTGAGCGCGGTCGCCGAGATGACCCGCCCCTTGGCGACCAGCTCCAGGCAGGGGTCGACGTAGCCGAAGGCCCATCGGCTGTAGCGGCCCGGGTAGTCCATGCCCGACGAGAAGGCGCCGCCGCGCCGCTCGCCGAGCGCGGTCACGATCTCTTCGAGCGCCTCTTCGGACACGTCGCGTGCCTCGCGCTCGACGCCGACGCCCCCGGCGGTGGTATATCCGCTGCTCTCCACTTGCTGCCCCTTACCACATCACATCATGAGGCCCCGGGGGCGGACACGAGAAAGGCCGCCATCCGGGGCGGCCGTCCTTTGAGAGGAATGCGAAAACGCGCCGCCTAGGAGCGGCGCCACCACTGGATCTGAGGGCGATTTCGCATGCCTCCCAGGTTAACCGCCGGACCAAGATCGCGCAACGCGACACCCGCTCCGGCAGTGACAAACGGCGGGGAAAGGATCTAGCCTCGACGTCCATGGAACGGCCCTGGGCGTGGCGTCCGGTGACGGTGACCGCGGTCCTGACCGCCGGCGTGGCCCTCGCACTGAGCCCCTGGTACGGCTACCACCGCGACGAGTTGTACTTCCGGGTCCTGGCCGGCCACCCGGCCTGGGGGTACGTCGACCAGCCGCCGCTGACGCCGATGCTGGGCAAGGCGGCGCTCGGACTGTTCGGCGACACGGTGACGGCGCTGCGGGTGTTCCCCGCGCTGGCCGCGGCGGCCGTGGTCGTGCTGGTGGCACTGGTGGCGCGGGAGCTGGGCGGCGACCGGCTCGCCCAGACGATGGCCGCCGTGGGGGCGGCGACCGGGGCGTACACGCTGATCGCGGCGCACACGCTGCTGACGGTCAGCTTCGACCTGCCGCTGTGGACGGCGGCGATCCTGTTCGCGCTCAGGGCGCTGCTGCGCGAGCAGCCGCGCTGGTGGCTCGCGGCGGGCGCGGTGATCGGGCTGGCCACCTACAACAAGCACCTCATCGCGCTGCTGGTGCTGGGCCTGGCGGCGGGCCTGCTGATCGCCGGGCCGCGGCGGGCGCTGGGCAGCCCGTGGCTGTGGGGCGGCGCGCTGGTGGCCGCCGTGCTGGCCGTGCCGAACCTGGTCTACCAGGCCACGCACGGCTGGCCGCAGCTGTCGATGGCCGCCGCGCTCAGCGCGGACAAGGGCGCCGAGATGCGGGCGATGTTCGTGCCGATGCAGCTCACGCTGTTCGGGCCGGTGGTGTCGGTGGTCGCGGTGCTGGGGTTCGTCCGGTTGTGGCGTGACCGGCGGGTGCGGGCGCTGGCGGTGGCCTATCCGGTGACGGCGGTGCTGACGCTGGTCAGCGGCGGCCGTTTCGACTACACCGCCGGGTTGATCGTGGCGCTGTTCGCGGCCGGGTGCGTGAGCGTGTCGCGGGCGCGGGCCGGGCGGGTGCGCGCGGCGTGGGCGTTCCTCGCGGTCAACGCGGTGGCCTGCGCGGTGCTCGCGCTGCCGCTCGTGCCGGTCGGCGCGCTGGCCGGCACGCCGGTGCCGGCGATCAACGAGGTGGCCCGCGAGTCGGTCGGCTGGCCGCGCTTCGCCGCCGCCGTCGGCGGCGTGCTGCGGGCGCTGCCGCCGGACGAGCGGGCCCGCGCGGTGGTCGTGACGGGCAACTACGGCGAGTACGGCGCCCTCGACCGGGCGGGCCTGACCCACGTGTACTCCGGCCACAACCAGCTCTGGGAGTACGGCCCGCCGCCGGACGACGCGACCGTGGCGATCCTGGTGAACGCGGGCGGCCGGGCCCGCGCGCTGTTCGGCTCCTGCGAGGAGAAGGCCCGCGTGGACAACGGCGTGGACGTCGGGAACGAGGAGCAGGGCATGCCGGTGTGGCTCTGCCGGGATCCCGTGCGGCCGTGGTCCGCCACCTGGCCGATGTGGCGACATTTCAGCTGACCACATTACATTTCGGGATTTATCCGAGCTTGTTAGGATCAGCGCCCTTGCTTTCCCGACAGGATCTCTTCACCCTTCTCGACAGAGGCGGAAAGATCACCTCTTCCTCACCGTCGTGAACGTCGTGAAGGAGAGCACGTGCGCAACACCCTCACCTGGCGTGCGATCCTGACCGGGATCGTCACCGCCGCCGCCCTGGCCGTCCCCCAGGCCCCGGCGCACGCGGCGCCCGATCCCGGCAAGATCTCCCAGACCGTCCAGGCCGAGCTGGACAAGGACGGCAAGGCCACCTTCTGGGTCCGGATGAAGGGCACCGCCGACCTCGGCGCCGCCCGCCGGGCCGCCACCAAACGGGCCAGGACGCAGCTGGTCTACCAGGCCAAGACCGAGCGGGCCAGGACCTCGCAGGCCGGGCTGGTCAAGCTGCTGGACGCCCAGAAGGCCGACTACACCTCGTACTGGATCGTCGACGCCGTACGGGTGACCGCGGACGCCAAGCTGGCGTCGGCGATCAGCGAGCTGCCCGAGGTGGACCGGATCGACCCGGTCACCGTCGTGGCGCTGCCCAAGCCCGTGACCGGCCGGGCCGAGCCCAGGGCCGGTGCGGTCGAGTGGAACGTCGACCGGATCGGCGCCCCGCGGGTGTGGAGCGAGCTGGGCGACCGGGGCGAGGGCATCGTGGTCGCCTCGATCGACTCCGGCGTCCAGTACGACCACCCGGACCTGGCCGCGAGCTACCGGGGCCGGAACCCCGACGGCTCCTACACCCACGACTACAACTGGTTCGACCCGGCGCGCATCTGCCCGTCGGCGGCGCCGTGCGACAACAACGGCCACGGCACGCACGTCATGGGCACGATGGCGGGCGCGAACGGCATCGGCGTGGCGCCCGGCGTGCGCTGGATCGCCGCCAAGGGCTGCGAGGTCAACACCTGCACGGACGCCTCGCTGCTGGCCGCCGGCCAGTGGGTGCTGGCCCCGACCGACCTGAACGGCCGCAACCCGCGTCCCGACCTCGCGCCGGACATCGTCAACAACTCCTGGGGCGGCAACGGGTTCGACCCCTGGTACGTCGAGACCGTCCAGGCGTGGGTGGCCGCCGGCATCTTCCCCGCCTTCGCCAACGGCAACGAGGGCCCGGCCTGCCGCACCAGCGGCTCGCCCGGCCAGTACGCGATCAGCTACAGCGCGGGCGGCTTCGACGTCAACAACGTGCTGTACAGCAGGTCGAGCAAGGGCGAGGGCCAGGACGGCGAGATCAAGCCGAACATCGCGGCCCCCGCGGTGAACGTGCGCTCCTCCGTCCCGGACGACGACTACGACTCCTACACCGGCACCTCGATGGCCTCGCCGCACGTGGCCGCCACGGTGGCGCTGATCTGGTCGGCCGCGCCCCGGCTGCAGGGCGACGTGGCCGCGACGCGGCCGCTGCTGGACCGCACGGCGATCGACGTGGCCGACACGAGCTGCGGCGGCACCGCGGCCGACAACAACGTCTGGGGCGAGGGCCGTCTGGACGCCTACGCCGCCGTCCAGGCCGCGCCGGACGAGGGGCTGGGCGAGCTGCGCGGCACGGTCACGGCGGCGGGCGAGCCGGTGCCGGGCGTGGCGGTCAAGGTGACCGGGCCGCTGGCCCGCGCGGTCGTCACCGGCCAGGACGGCACGTACTCGATCCCGCGCCTGCTGCCCGGCGAGTACGCGCTGACGGCGGAGAAGTTCGGCTACGACCGCGGGAGCGCCACGGCCACGGTGACCGCCGAGCAGGTCACGACCGGCGACGTGACGCTCACCCGGCAACCGTCCGGCACGTTGTCGGGCACGGTCAGCACGGCCGGCGTGCCCGAGCCCGGCGCGACCGTGGCCGCCGGCGGCACGCCGGTGAGCGCCGTCACCGACGCCTCCGGCAGGTACACGATGACGCTGCCGCGCGGGACGTACACGCTGACGGTCACCCCGGTCTCGCGCTGCTCCAGCGGCGCGAGCGCGCAGGTCTCGGTGGACGGGGACACGGTCAAGGACGTGGAGCTGCCGCTGCGCGGCGACGGCTTCGGCTACACCTGCCGGGCGGCGGCGCAGCCGTACGTCGCCGGGACCGAGAAGCTGGCGCTGACCGGCGACGACGAGGCCGTGCAGGTGACGCTGCCGTTCGCGGTCCCGTTCTACGGCACGGGGCAGTCCAGGGCGTGGATCAGCACGAACGGGTTCGTCACCTTCGCCGCCGACCGGGTCACCACGGGCAGCAACAGCCGCCTGCCGGGCACGGGCACGCCGAACAACGCGGTCTACCCGTACTGGGACGACCTGAAGGTGGACGCCGAGTCCGGCGTCTACACCGGCGTGGTGGGCACGGCCCCGCACCGCCAGTACGTCGTGGAGTGGCGCAACGTCACCTTCTACAGCGAGACCGGCGAGCGGGTGTCGTTCGCGGCGCTGCTGGGCGAGGACGGCTCGGTCTCCTTCCGGTACAAGGACGTCGAGAGCGAGCGCGACCAGGGCTCCAGCGCCACGGTCGGCATCGAGAACGCGGCCGGCACGGACGCGCTGCTGTACTCCTACGAGGAGGCCGCGCTGGCCACCGGCCGCGGCGTGACGTTCACCGCGAGCCGGCACGGCCTGGTGACCGGCGTGGTCACCGACGCCAACGACGGCGAGCCGCTGGCCGGGGCTTCGGTGAAGCTGGGCGACGCGGCGTCGTTCACGACCGGCGCGGACGGGTCGTTCTTCGGGCAGGTCCAGGCGGGCGACCACGACGTGGTGGTGGCCAAGGAGAACTACGGCACCTTCACCAAGCCGGTCACGGTCACGCCCGGCACGCTGACCAGGATCGACACCGCCCTGGTCACCGGCCGGGTGAGCGCCTCGGCCGCCGAGCTGACCGCGGTGCTGCCCGCCGGGGCGACCAGGACGCGCACGCTGGAGCTGACGAACCTGGGCTCCCCCACCGCCTACACGGTGACCGGTGACGCCGACTGGGCGTCGGTCACGCCGCAGGCGGGCGAGCTGGCCAAGGGCCAGAAGGTGACGCTGCGGGTGACGCTCTCCGGCGCCGGGGTGACGCCCGGCGGGATGCGTACCGGCAAGCTGGTCGTCAAGTCGGCCAGCGGGCGGCAGCCGGCCATCGAGATCAAGGTGACCGTGGTGGTGCCCAAGTTCCAGGTGGCCGTCGACGCCGGCGGGTCGAAGGCGCTGACCGACGCCGACGGCGACGCCTGGGCGCCCGACCGCCGCTGGACGCAGGGCGGGTACGGCTACGTGGCGACCTCGACGAAGACGGCGAGCACGTCCAGGACCATCGCGGGCACCGCCGACCAGGCGCTGTTCCGGACGGCCAGGGAGGGCATGCTGGAGTACCGGTTCGACGGCGTGCCCGCCGGGACGTACACGGTGGAGCTGGACTTCGCCGAAGTCAAGAGCACCCAGATGGGCAAGCGGGTCTTCGACGTGCTCGTCGAGGGCCAGCTCGCGATCCCGGCGCTGGACCTGGCGCTGGAGGCGGGCACGTACACGGCGGTGGCCAGGCAGTACACGGTGAAGGTGACCGACGGTCAGCTCAACGTGCGCTTCGCCACCCGGCAGGGGGCCACGCTGGTCAACGGCGTGCGCGTCTCCGAGCGCCCGGACAAGGCGCTGCCCTGACCGCCCGGGGTCCCGCCGTCCCTGGTGCGGCGGGACCCCGGGCCAAGCGGCCGGGTCGGGGCCAGGTCGGAGCCGGGGTCAGCGGCCGGCGGTCGGCAGCGGGGCGAGGTCGGGGCGCTTGGGCGCGACCCCGTCGCCCGAGGAGCGCCGGTTGATGCGCCTGCCGATCCACGGGCCGAGGTAGGTCCTGGCCCAGCGCAGGTCCTCGCGGCGGGCGGCCGTCCAGACCGGCGGCCGCCTGACCGGGTACGCCTCGCGCCAGTCCTCGTCCACCGGCACGCCGAGCACCTCGGCGGCCCGCAGCGCCACCCGGCGGTGGCCGTCGGGGCTGAGGTGCAGGCGGTCGGCGTTCCAGGCGCGCGGGTCGCGCAGGACCGGCATCGGCCACAGGTCCACCAGCAGCGCGTCGTAGCGGCGGGCTATGTCGTGGATGTGCAGGTTGTAGACCTCGATCTTGGAGTGGGCCAGCCGCATCACCGGCACGTGCCGCAGGTCGAAGCCGGTGAACATGAGCACCCGGCTGCCCGCCTCGGTGAGCGTCCTGACGCCCTCCTCCAGCCGCTCTGCCACGGACGCCGGTCCGCTGCCCGGCCGCAGGATGTCGTTGCCCCCGGCGCACAGCGAGACCAGGTCGGCGCCGAGCGCGACCGCCTTCGGCACCTGCTCCGACACGATCTGGTCGATCAGCCGGCCGCGGACGGCCAGGTTGGCGTACCGCAGTCCGGGCTCCCCGGCCAGGAGGCGGTCGGCCTCGATGTGCTCGGCCAGCCGGTCGGCCCAGCCGCGGAACCCGTGGTCGGCCGGGTCCTCAAGTCCTTCGGTGAAACTGTCCCCTAGGGCGACATATGAAGTGATTCGTCCCATGACCGGATAGTTTGCCAAGGACCTTTCTCCCTACGCGACCGTAACCCCCGGCTACCACCCGTCCCGCCACATCTGTTACTGGTTAGGACATGAGACGCGTGCGGCTCCGGCGGGACATCCCCGTCCCGATGCCCGACGGTGTGACGCTGCTGGCCGACCACTACGCCCCCGCTCATGGGCGGCCGGCCCCGGCGGTGCTGATCCGTTCGCCGTACGGCCGGCGTGGCCTGTTCGGCTGGATGTACGGCCGTGGCTTCGCCAGGAACGGCTTCCACGTGCTGATCCAGAGCTGCCGGGGCGGCTTCGGCTCCGGCGGCAGCCTCGACCCGCTCGGCGACGAGCACGACGACGGCCTGGCCACCATCGCCTGGCTGCGCGAACAGCCCTGGTACGGCGGCTCGTTCGCCATGTTCGGCCCCTCCTACCTCGGCTATGCCCAGTGGGCCGTGGCCGCCGAGGCCGGGCCCGAGCTCAAGGCCATGGCCACGCAGATCACCGCCTCCCAGTTCAGGGACGCCGCGTACGTGGGCGGCGCGTTCGCGCTGGAGTCGACGCTGAGCTGGACCACGCTGACCGACACCATGACGCGCCGCTTCGTCGGCGGGGCCGCGATGCTGACCGCCCCCAGGCTGACCCGCCGGGCCGTGTTGTCGGGGCGGCCGGTGGCCGAGCTGGACGTGGCCTCGGCGGGCCGGCCGCTGCGGTTCTTCCGCGACCTGCTGGCGCACCACGCCGACCCGGCCGTGCCGTACTGGCACAAGCGCGACTTCTCCCTCAAGGTCGGCGAGGTGGAGGCCGCGGTCACCATGCTCGGCGGCTGGTACGACGTCTTCCTGCCCTGGCAGCTCAAGGACTACGCGGCGATGCGGGCGGCCGGGCGGCGGCCGTACCTGACGATCGGGCCCTGGTACCACGTCGACTCCCGGCACGGGCGGCCCTCGATGGCCGAGGCGCTGGCCTGGTTCCGCGCCCACCTCATGGACGACCCGTCCGGCCTGCGGACGGACCCGGTGCGGCTCTACGTCACCGGGGCCGGCGAGTGGCGCGACTACCCCGACTGGCCGGTGCCGGGCGTGCGGGAGCAGCGCTGGCACCTGCGGCCGGGCGGCGGGCTGGACCCGCGGGAGCCGGCGGAGGACGGGTCCGACCGGTTCCGCTACCACCCCGCCCACCCGACGCCGGCGATCGGCGGGCCCGTGCTGCTGGCCGACTCCAGGCCGCGTGACCAGCGGCGCCTGGAGGCCCGGCGCGACGTGCTGGTCTACAGCTCCGCGGCGCTGGAGGACGACGTGGAGATGATCGGCCCGGTGCACGCCGACGTCTACGTCCGCTCCAGCACGCCGCACGTGGACGTCGTGGTCCGGGTCTGCGACGTGCACCCCGACGGGCGCTCGCTCAACCTGTGCGAGGGGGTGCGCCGGCTGGGCCCGCACACCACCGGCGACGGGAACGGCGACGGCGTGCGCCGGGTACGGGTGGAGTTGTGGCCGATCGGCCACCGGTTCCGCCGCGACCACCGGATCCGGGTGCACGTGGCGGCCGGCGCATACCCGACGATCGCCCGCAACCCGGGCACCGGCGAGCCGGTGGGCGCGCCCGGCGGCCCGATGGTGCCCGCCGACGTCGAGGTGTTCCACTCCCCCGCCCGCCCCTCGGCCGTGGTGCTGCCGCTGTGCGCGCCGCGCGGCTGATGTCGCTGGTCCTGCTGTTGCAGGCCAGGGGCGGGATGACGGCGGCCGAGCTGGCCAGGGAGCTGGAGGTCTCCGAGCGCACGGTGCATCGCGACGTGCTGGCGCTGTCGGAGGCGGGCGTGCCGGTCTACGCCGACCGCGGGCGCGGCGGCGGCTACCGGCTGCTGGACGGCTACCGCACCCGGCTGACCGGGCTGGACCGGGCCGAGGCGGAGGCGCTGTTCCTGTCGGGGGTGCCCGCGGCGCTGCGCGAGATGGGGTTGCAGGAGGTGGCCGCGACGGCCCGGCTCAAGGCCGCCGCGGCGCTGTCCCCCTCGCTGCGCGACGCGCCCGCCACGGCCGCGCAGCGTTTCCACCTGGACGCGCCCGGCTGGTACGCCGCCGACGCGCCGCCGCCCCCGGCCCTGGCCCCGCTGGCCAGGGCCGTGTGGAACGACCTGCCGGTCACGGTGGTCTACAAGGAGCGCACGCGGGAGCTGGAGCCGTACGGGCTGGTGCTGAAGGCGGGCGCCTGGTACCTGGTGGCCCGCCTGCGCGAACGGTTCCTGATCTTCCGGGTGGACCGCATGGGGGACGTCCGCGCGCGCGAGCCGCGTTTCGAGCGGGACGCGGACTTCGACCTGGCCGCGTTCTGGGCCGGGCAGGCGGCCGAGTTCAGCCGTTCCCTGCTCAGGGACGTGATCACGCTGCGGCTCACCCCGGCCGGCCGGCGCATGCTGCGCTACGTCGCCGACCCGGCCGCCCTGGACGACGCGCTGGCCTCGCTCCAGCCGGACGGGACCGTGCGGCTGGCGGTCGAGTCGGTGCGGGTGGCCTTCACCCAGGTGCTGCGGTTCGGCCCGGAGGCCGAGGTGCTGGCGCCGCAGGAGCTGCGCGACCAGGTCGCCGAGGCCGCCGCCCGCATGGCCGGGCTCTACCGGCGCTGAGGACGTCCGTCCCCCGCGACGGGTGTCAGCGGTAGTCCTCCCAGCCGCCGTCGCCGCCCTTCTCCATGACCTCGGCGATGTAGCGCCACACCTGCGGCCGGCTGCCGTCCACGTCGGTGACGCCGTACGCCTGGGCCAGCTCGCCGCTGGTCACCGAGGACCCCGACCACCTGAGCCGGTCGGGGTCCTGGGCGAGGGCGGCCACGCCGCGACCGGCGTAGGCGGGGGTCTCGGAGACCATCCACGCGCTGTCCGCCTTCGCCTCGCGCCAGTTCTCCTCGGTGACGCCGAAGCCGTCCAGCATCGCCTCCGAGCGCAGGAATCCGGGCGTGACGGCCACCGCCGTCCCGCCGTACGGGCGCAGCTCGTGGGACCAGGCGAAGGCCAGCCGGTTGACCGACAGCTTGGCCAGGTCGAAGTAGACGTTCTCGCGGTAGCGGGTCCGGTGGAACTCCCAGGTGCCGTCGGTGACCTCCACGACCAGGCCGCCCTCGTGCCGGATCAGCAGCGGCAGCAGGTGGCGGGCGCTGATGAGGTGGGTGTCGACGGCCAGCCTGAGCAGGCGCAGCCCGTCGTCCAGGTCCTGCTCCCAGACGGGGGTCTCCCACTTCCACAGGTGGTCGCCGCCCCACACGTCGTTGACCAGCACGTCCAGCCGGCCCTGTTCCCGTTCGACGCGGGCGGCCAGTTCGGCCACCGCCGCCGGGTCCAGGAAGTCGACGGGGACCGCGATGCCCGTCCCGCCCGCCGCGCTCACCAGCTCGGCGGTCTCCTCGATCGTCTCCGGACGGTTCATCTCCGAACGGCGCTCGCGCGTGCTCCGTCCGGCGCAGTAGACCGTCGCCCCGGCCGCCCCGAGGGCGACCGCCATTCCTCGTCCCGTTCCGCGGGTCGCGCCCGCCACCACAACAATCACGGGCACGATCGTGGCCCGGATACCCGCCACCTCCTGTCATGTTTTCCGGCAGAACGCTGTGATAAGTAGTTGATTACTATGAACAGCGAATTCGAGCTCCGCGGGGTCAACCACATCGCCCTGGTCTGCTCGGACATGAAGCAGACCGTCGACTTCTACTCCGGCGTGCTGGGCATGCCGCTGATCAAGACGATCGAGCTGCCCCTGGGCTGGGGCCAGCACTTCTTCTTCGACTGCGGCGGCGGCAACGCGCTGGCCTTCTTCTGGTTCCCCGACGCGCCCGAGGGCGTGCCGGGGGTCTCGGCGCCGAAGAACCTGCCGGACCGGGGCGAGCTGCTGTCGGCGGTCGGCTCGATGAACCACATCGCCTTCGACGTGCCGCCCGAGCGCATCGAGGAGTACCGCGACCGGCTGGTGGCCAAGGGCATCGACGTGGGCGTGCTGCTCAACCACGACGACAGCGAGTTCGGCGTGTCGGCCGCGATGCACGAGGGCGTCTTCGTCCGGTCCATCTATTTCAAGGACCCCGACGGGATCCTGGTGGAGTTCGCCGCCTGGACGCGGCCGGTCGGGCAGCCGGGCGACGTCCGGCACGAGCCCAGGACGGCCGCCGAGAGGACCGTCTGATGCCGCGCCTGCGCCGGGTGCCGCGCGAGGAGGTGACCGACCCCGTCGTCCGGTTCTTCCACGACCGGCTGCTGTCCCCCGACGGCACGGGGACCGCGACCGGCTCGCCGGGCGACTGGTGGACGGTCTTCGCCCTCGACCCCAAGATCTTCCGGCACTGCGTCAAGGGCTTCCAGATCTACCGGGAGTCACAGCTGGACCCGGTGCTGCGCGAGCTGGGGCAGACCAGGGCGGGCTGGGCGCGGCAGAGCCAGTTCGTCTACTCCCAGCACTGCAAGCAGCTCAGGGCGCTCGGCGTGCCCGAGGAGAAGGTGCGGGCGGTGGCCTCCTGGCAGGTCAGCGACCGGTTCGGCGAGCTGGAGCGGGCGGTGCTGGCCTACACCGACGGCCTGGTGCTCGACGGCGGCCGGGTGCATGACGAGGTGTTCGCCGTGCTGAGCGCCCACCTGCCCGACGAGCAGATCCTGGAGCTGACCTACATCGTCTGCCTGTACGAGATGCACGCCACCATGGCGCGGGCGCTGCGGCTGGAGTTCGACGACCGCCCCGACCCGATCACCGAGGTGCCCGCTCCCGAGGGGTACGGGACGCGCGACATCGCCGACGAAGTGACCGTTCGTCGCGAGTAGCCGACCATTCGCCGATCGCCCGGTTCCGTGCGGGGCGGGAGCGACTTAACGTGCCGTTGGCGAGGGGTGGCTTTGGTCTCACATATTGAGATTTCATCTCGACATTTAGGCCAAACCGTAATGTTCCGGACATTGGGTTTAATACCACCGGAAAGCTAATCTCCCTCCATTGACGACATTGTCAGGAGCCGGTCAACACGCCGCTCCTGATCCCCCAATCGGAGGGCCGATGACTACCGGGGAATCCGGGCAGCCGCCGCGTACCGACCGCAGCCCGTGGAACTGGCTGCTGGTCGTGCCGATCGTGCTGCCGCTGCTGACGTTCCTGTTCAACTCCGACGAGCCGCGCCTGCTCGGCTTCCCGCTGTTCTACTGGCTGCAGCTCGCCTTCATCGTGGTCGGCGTCGGCTGCACCACGATCGTCTACAGGATGACCAAATGAGCGGGCACGTGACCGAGCTGGTCGTCTTCGGGCTGCTGTTCATCCTGGTCAGCGGCATGGGCTTCGTGGCGGCCCGCTGGCGGCGGCCCACCGACCTGGCCAGCCTCAACGAGTGGGGCCTCGGCGGCCGCAGCTTCGGCTCCTGGGTCACCTGGTTCCTGGTCGGCGGCGACCTCTACACCGCCTACACGTTCGTGGCCGTGCCCGCGCTGGTGTTCAGCTCCGGCGCGCTCGGCTTCTACGCGCTGCCCTACACCGTGGTGGTCTACCCGCTGGTGTTCCTGGTGCTGGCGCGGATGTGGTCGGTCTCGCACGTGCACGGGTTCGTCACGCCCGCCGACTTCGTCCGGGCCCGCTTCGGGTCGCCGACGCTGGCGCTGCTGATCGCCATCACGGGCCTGGTGGCCACGATGCCGTACATCGCGCTCCAGCTCGTCGGCATCGAGGCCGTGCTGAAGTCGATGGGCATCACCGGGCACCTGCCGATCATCATCGCCTTCGCGATCCTGGCGGCCTACACCTACCAGTCGGGCCTGCGCGCCCCCGCGCTGATCGCCTTCGTCAAGGACGCGCTGATCTACATCGTGATCCTGGCCGCGGTCATCTACATCCCGGCCAAGCTGGGCGGCTGGGGCAACATCTTCGACATGGCGCAGGCCAAGTTCGACAAGACCCCCGCACCGGGCGACGGCATCCTGCTCAACGGCGCCAACCAGCTCCAGTACGTCACGCTGGCCTTCGGCTCGGCCCTGGCGCTGTTCCTCTACCCGCACAGCCTCACCGGCGTGCTGGCCTCCAAGAACCGCAACGTCATCAAGCGCAACATGTCGGCGCTGCCCGCCTACAGCTTCGTGCTCGGCCTGATCGCGCTGCTTGGCTTCATGGCCATCGCGGCCGGCACCAAGCCGGTCGACGGCGACCCGAACACGATCGTGCCGAACCTGTTCGACCAGCTCTTCCCCGACTGGTTCGCCGGCGTGGCGTTCGCGGCCATCGGCATCGGCGCGCTGGTGCCGGCGGCGATCATGTCGATCGCGGCGGCGAACCTGTTCACCCGCAACATCTACCGCGAGTACATCAACAAGCAGGCCACCGACGCCCAGGAGGCCAACGTCTCCAAGGTCGTCTCGCTGGTGGTCAAGGTGGGCGCGGTGCTGTGCATCCTGCTGCTCGACCCGCAGTTCTCGATCGACCTGCAGCTCATCGGCGGCGTGATCATCCTGCAGACGCTGCCGTCGGTGGCGCTCGGCCTGTACACGCGCTGGTTCCACAAGGGCGGCCTGATGGCCGGCTGGGCCGCGGGCCTGGCGGCGGGCATGTGGATGCTCTACCTCATCCCCAACCCGGCCAAGGGCAAGGAGCACTTCGGCGGCTCGGCCTTCAGCCTGTCGAACCTGGGCCTGGACACCAAGATGACCGTCTACGCGGGCTTCCTCGCGCTGATCGTCAACCTGGTCGTGGCCGCGGTCGCCACGCTGATCTTCCGGGCGGCCAAGGTGGCCGACGGCGCGGACGCCACCCGGCGCGGCGACTACTTCGCCGACGAGGGTGACCCGGACGTCAAGGACCTGGACCTGGCCGGGTCCCACTGACGTTCACGGCCGCTGGAGGTAGCCGGGATCGGCCACCTCCAGCTTGGCCCGGACGGCCTGGACCAGGGCGGCGGTGAGCGCGTCGTCACCGTCGAAGCGGCCCGCGCGGACGGCGGCGGCCAGCTCGGCGTCGTCGGCCACGCCCAGCGCCGCCAGCCGCGCGGCGTGCTCGGCGGCCTGGTCCTGGCCCAGCTCGATCTCCCGCTCCACCATGGCGAGCACGTTGATCGCCACCCGCGTGTGGAAGCGCACCCGCCCCTCGACCGCGGGCAGCACGTCGTCCCGCAGGAACCCGCGGACGGCCGCGACGAGCTGCGCGGCGGTGGGCACGTCATGGGGCTGCGCCATCGGCGGCACTCCCGTCACCTCGGCTCCGGAGCCGTACGCCCGCGCACGGCCTGTCCTGAGCCCAGACATAAGGATTGCCGCCCTTCCCGTCAAGGCTCCCGGCCCGTGGATGACCTTTCTCCACCCCCGGGACGACAGACCTCCGCCCGCGATCGGCGTGTCTCTACCGGACCGCCCATACCGGCGCTGGCGGGCCCCCGCGCGACGATGGCACGCTTCCCGAGCGGCCCGGCCCTCCGGGGTCACGCGGACGGCCCGGACGGCTGGGAAAGTCGCCCGGCGCAGCTCCCGGCCCCCGGCTCACCGGGCCGCTCAGCCGCAGTCAACCCGAGGGAGCGCAGCATGAACGACGACGTACGCGTCAAGGCCTGCCGCATCAACGACCACGTGGAGCTCATCCACGAATCCTCCCCGGACGTGGTCCTGGAGATCCCGCGCCGCGACTGGCAGCGCTTCCTGGAGGCGGTCAGGTCGGGGGCGTTCGAGCTGGAGGTCCTGCCCCGCAAGGCCGAGGAGAACGCGGCCTGACGTCCCCTCCGAAGGGCCCGGCGGCCGCGGACGTCCTGCGGCCGCCGGGCCCTTTCCCGTGCCGCGGCGGGTCTGCGCGGTACGGACGGCCGCGGGCGGCACGATGGGGAGCCCGTTCTGTCGGTGGGCACGCGTACGGTCGTTCCAACCGGACGGTGGGTGATATGTCGGTGACCGAGGAGCAGGCCGCGGTGCTCGCCCTGACCAGGGCCACCGCCGGGCCGTGGCACCACACCGCGCGGGTCGTCGAGGCCCGGGGCAGCGCGCTGCGGCTGGCCCGCGGCGACCTCGGCGGGCTCGGCGAGCACGACAGGGCGCACGCGGCGCGGGTCGTCGCGCGGCTGCGGCCGGGCGACCTCGGCCGGGCCGAGGCGCTCATCGCCTCCTGCCCCGCCGCGCTGGTGACCGTGCTCGACGACGACTATCCGGGCAACCTGGCCTACGCCTACAACCTCCAGCCGTTCCTGTGGGTGCGCGGGCGGCTGGGGGCCGGCGACCACCGGTCGGTGGCGGTCACCGGCGACGCCCCCGGCGCCTGCGCCGCGGCCCGTGCCCTGGCCGCGGCCGGTCTGACCGTCGTGTGCGACGGGCCGCGCACCGCCGGTGCGGCGGTGGCGGCCGGCGGCCGCGCGATCGTGGTCGGCCCGGACGGCGGGCGGCCGCTCGCCGGAGGGCCGGGGGACGTCGTGGGGGTGTCGCCGTTCTGGCCGGGCACGGCCGCCACGGCCCGGACGCGGGCGGTGACCGGGCTCGTGACCAGCGGTCTGGCCGCCGCGCTCTACGCCACCGGCGCCGGCGACGGCGAGCGGGCGGCGATGGCGCTGTCCCAGGGCAAGCACGTCTTCGCCGCGCCCGGCCTGCCCTGGACGCCCCGGCTGGCCTACCGGGGAGGAGTCACTGTCGTAGCGGGCATTGACGAGCTGGCGCGCCAGGCGGTCAATCTTGTAGATGTGACCCGGCTGACGACCGTCTTCTGACCGTGGGCGACGCCCGCGCGGTGACCGAGGCGTACCTGCAGATCTTCCGCAACGTCCCGGCCGCCGGCCCCGGCGTCTGCCGGATCTGCCACACCGGCGCCGGCGGGCCGTCCGGGCTCTGCGTCACCTGCGGGGTCACCACCCAGGGCCTGTACCGCCACACCGAGCACGTCGTGCCCGTCTCGCTGTGCGTGCGCGACGGCGACGGCGCCCAGCTGCACGCGATCGTGACCCGCCGCAGGGACCCGCCGGGCAGCGTGCGGCGGGTGCCCCTCCTGGCCGCCACCGTGGCCCGATTCCACCGCGCCCACTCCGCCTGCCTGACCCGGCTGGCCGGCGGCCCCTTCACGATGGTCACGACGCTGCCCAGCACCCGGCTCGACCGGCCCATCGAGGTCTTCCACCCGATGCCGCGGATCGTCGACATGGTCGGCGACCTGCGGGGGCTCCACCGTCCCGTGCTGATGGCCGGGTCGGCGCAGGCGGCCGAGAACCTCGCGCGGCGGCGTTCGGACGAGCGGGCCTTCCAGGTGCTGGGCCGCGTCGACGGCGCGCGGGTGCTGCTGGTGGACGACCTGTTCGTCTCCGGCGCGCACGTCCAGAGCGCGGCCTCGGCGCTCTACCTGGCCGGGGCGCGGGCGGTGGTCGCGCTGGTGATCGCGCGGCTGGTCTTCCCGCGCGCCGGCGGCGACACCGCCCGTCTGTGGGAGCGGGCCTGCGCCGAGCGGTTCGACTTCGAGCGTTGCTGCTGCGCGGGCGCGCCGACCGTTGACCGCGCAACGGATTTCGGTTGAGATCACCCCATGAGCTTCGCCGTACCCGAGCACGTCCGGCCGATCCGCGACGCCGTGCGCGCGTTCATGACCGAGCGCGTCGAACCGGCCGAGGAGGTGCTGCACGAGGGCGGGCCGCGGGCCGCCGCCACCATGGCCGGGCTGCGGGACGAGGCCAGGAAGGAGGGCCTGTGGGCCCTCGGCCACCCGCGCGAGCTGGGCGGCGGCGGGCTGCCGTTCCTCGACTACGTCTACGTCAACGAGGTCCAGGGCCGCAGCGAGTACGGGCAGCTCGCCCTCGGCACGTTCACGCTGCAGGACTCGCTCATGCTGCACGAGCACGCCTCCCCGAGCAGCGCGAGCGCTACCTGGAGCCGCTGGTGCGCGGCGACATCTCGCCCAGCTTCGCGATGACCGAACCGGCGGTCTCCAGCAGCGACCCCACCCAGCTCACCACCTCCGCCGTGCTCGACGGCGACGAATGGGTGATCAACGGGCACAAGTGGTTCACGACGGGCGCGTCGGTGGCGGCGTACACGACCGTGATGTGCCGGACCGAGCCGGACGCGCCGCCCCACCGGGCCTTCTCCATGATCCTCGTGCCGACGGACACGCCCGGCTACACGATCGTGCGCGAGACCCCGGTGCTCGGCCTCGACGGCGCGCACTGCGAGGTGCGCTACGACGACGTACGGGTGCCGGCCGCGAACCTGCTGGGCGAGCGCGGGCACGGCTTCGTCATCGCCCAGCGGCGTCTCGGGCCCGGCCGGATCTTCCACTGCATGCGCTGGCTCGGGCAGGCGCAGCGGGCCTTCGACCTGATGTGCCGGCGGCTGCACGCGCGCACCGCCTTCGGCGAGCCGCTGGCGGCCAAGCAGCTCATGCGCCGGCACGTGTTCGACTCCTACACCGAGATCCAGGCCGCCCGCCTGCTCACGCTGCAGGCCGCCGAGGCCGTGGACGCCGGCTCCCAGGCCCGCGTCGAGATCGGCGCGATCAAGGTGGTGGGGGCGCGCATGCTGCACAACGTCATCGACCGGGCCGTCCAGGTGTACGGCGCGGCGGGCCTGACCCCTGACACGCCGCTGGAGCGCATGTACCGGCACGCCCGCGCCGCGCGCGTCTACGACGGCCCCGACGAGGTGCACATCGACGCGGTCGGCCGCCGCCTCCTGGGCGCGTACGCGGCCGGCGGCGCCTGGGAGTTCGGCCCGCGATGAACCGCGTCGAGGCGATCGTCGGCGAGGTGTACGGCCCGGACGCGACCGTCCCGTACGCGGTCAGGCTGCCCGGCGGAGCCTCCAGGGAGAGCTGGGCCCTGGACGTGGTCGTCCCCGGCGGCGACCGGCACGAGCTGGTGCTCCGGCTCGACGGGCCGGGGGCCGCCCTGGAGGCGGGGACGGGACTGGCCCAAGAGGCGCGGCTGATGCGGGCGGCGGCCGGCGCCGGAGTGCCCGTGCCGCACGTGGTGGCGGCTGCGGGCCCGCCCGCCCGCCCACCGGCCGAACCGCCCGCCGGGCCGCCCGCCGGGCCGTCCGCCGGGCCGTACGCCGGGCCGTACGTGCTGATGAGCCGGATTCCCGGCGAGACGATCCCGCGCCGGATCCTGCGGGACGAGGCGTACCGGGAGGCCAGGCCGAGGCTGGCCGCCCAGTGCGGGCGGGCGCTGGCGGCCATCCACCGCATGCCGCTGTCGTGCCTGCCCGCGACCGACCCCGCGACCGAGCCCACGACCGGGCACGCGGCCGGGACCGGGCCCGAGACCGCGATCGAGACCGCGCCCGCGACCGTGGCCGCGCCCGTGGCCGCCGACCCGCTGCGCCGCTGGCGTGACGTGCTCGATCTCACCGGCGAGCCGCATCCGGTGTTCGAGCTGGCCCTGCGCAGGCTGGAAGCCGGCCGGCCGCCCGCCGTCGCGGCGAGCGTCGTGCACGGCGACTTCCGCAACGGCAACCTGATCGTCGGCCCGGAGGGCGTCAGGGCCGTGCTCGACTGGGAGCTGGCCCACGCCGGCGACCCGCTGGAGGACCTGGGCTGGCTGTGCGTCAAGGCGTGGCGGTTCGGCTCGCCGCTGCCCGTGGGCGGGTTCGGCGGCTACGCCGAGCTGACCGCCGCCTACGAGGAGGCCGGCGGCCGTCCCGTCGATCTGGACGCGCTGCGCTGGTGGGAGACGTTCGGGGTGCTGAAGTGGGGGATCATCTGCGTCATGCAGACCATGCGGCACCTGCGCGGCGGCGCCTCCTCGGTGGAGCTGGCCGCCCTCGGCCGCCGCGCCTGCCAGAACGAGTGGGACCTGCTCGGCCTGCTGACCTGACCAGGCCGCCCGTCGCCGGCCCTCAACCCCCGGCGACGGCCGCCGCGATCACGTCGACCAGCCCCTCCACCACCTGCGAGCGGTCGACCTCCGGATGCTCCAGCCACCAGTCGCCCGTCGTCTGCACCATGCCGACGAACGCGTGGCCGAGCACCTGCGCCCGCACCGGGTCGGCCACCACCCGCTCGTCGGCCAGCACCCGGCCCAGCTCCTCGCCCAGGCCGCGCACGAGCGAGGTCATGTGGGAGCGGATGCGGGTGTCCTCGGCGCTGGCCCGGTGGAACAGGAAGCGGTAGAGGTCGAGGTTGGCCGAGATCAGGTCGAGATAGACGCCGATGGCGGCGCGGGCACGGGCCCGCAGGTCGGTGCCGGGCCCGGCGAACTGCGGGCGGAGCTGGGCGATCACCGTGCGCACGTGGCGGTCGGCCAGCGCCTGGTACAGGCCGCTCTTGTCGCCGAAGTGGCGGTAGAGGACGGGTTTGGTGATGCCGGCCTCGGCGGCGATGGCCGCCATCGACACCTCGGGGCCCTCGGCCAGGATGGCCCGGTCGGCGGCGTCGAGCAGCGCCCTGCGCCGGTCGGGGTCCCGTCTGCTCATCTGCTCAGGATAGATCGCAGACGACGCGGCAACAGCGCCGAGAAGACCAGTAACGCGCCGGTGTAGGCGTACAGGCCGGTCGCCCCGGCGAGGGTGCCGGGCGGCTCGGCCCACGGCGGCTCCCACAGGCCGGGCAGCGCGCCCGCCAGGCCGATCGCGGCCCGCAGGTCGAGGGCGAACAGCACGCCCGCCACGGCCAGCGGCAGCCCGCAGGCCAGCGCCGCGGCGGGCCAGGCGGCCAGCACCGCGACGATCAGGGCCGCCGCCGCCAGTAAGCCCAGCCCGGCGGGGGCCGGGGCGAAGGCCGCCTGTCCGGCCCGCAACGCTCTGGCGCCCGCCTCGGTCAGGTAGTAGACGGGGGGAACGGCGGCCAGACCCACGCCGACGCCGATCAGAACTCGTACCTCACCGGTCACAGAGGCCATCGTCCCCCGCTCACGGACGGCTCACGCGGCGGTTAGGTTTTTGGTCATGAAGAACACCGGCACAGGCCCAGGCGCCATCACCCCCGACGGATCCCCTGTGGACTTCTACACCCTCCTCCAGCCCGGCCGCGACGCCGACGTCGTCATCCAGGAGACCCCGCCGGGCGGGTCCGTCCTGGAGCTCGGCGCGGGCGTCGGCAGGGTCACCCACGCGCTCGTCGAGGCCGGGTTACAGGTCGTGGCCGTGGACGAGTCCACCGAGATGCTGGCCCACGTGCGCGGAGCCGAGACCGTGCACGCGCGGCTCCAGGACCTGCGGCTCGACCGGCGCTTCGACACCGTCACGCTGGCCTCCCAGCTCGTCAACGTCGTCGACGAGGAGGTCAGGCGGGCCTTCCTGGCGGCGTGCGCGCGGCACGTCAAGCCGGGCGGGGCGGTGCTCGTCCAGTGGATGACGGCCGAGCGGCACGACACCTGGCGGCCCGGCTCGGGCCGGACGGACGGCGACGTCACGATCACCCTGGCGGAGGTCGAGGAGATCTCCCCCGGCGTGTTCGCGGCGACCATGCGCTACGAGCACGGCGACCGGGTCTGGACGCAGTCGTTCACCTCGCGCCGCATGACGGACGACGACCTGGCCGCCGCCCTGGCCGTCGAAGGGCTGCGGCTGGAGCGGTTCCTCACCGAGGACCGCATGTGGTTCCTGGCCCGGCCCTTTACAAAGTAGATTTCGGTGTAAATACTGGGAAATACTGGAACTGTTGATACCCTCGCGCCATGAGTGACCCGCTGGACGAGCTGGAGCGGCGGATCGACGGGCTCCGGGCCGGCGTGCGCAAGGCCATGCGCGTCAGGGACGGCGCGACGGCCCGCGTCCTGCGCGCCGAGCTGCGCGCCGCCGAGCGCGCCTGGGACGCCCTGGTGAGCGGCGAGCAGCCGCCCGCCAAGGCGCAGGGGCCCCGGCTGGTCACCGTCCGCGAGCAGGTGCACCAGGCGCTCGCGCTGCTCGGGGCCGCCGCGCAGCCGCGCCTGGTGGTGGCGGTCAGCGGCGCGTTCTTCGCCGGCACCATCCGCAGCGCCCAGCTCACCAGCCTGCGCCGCGACGAGGAGCGCTCGTTCCGGTCCACGCCGCACGGCAGGCCGTACTACCTGTGCGCGGCGCTGACCGACCGCCTCTCCCCCGCCCGCGGCCTGCTGACGCTCAGCACCTGGCCGCTGGAGCGGCGGGTGGTCGGCCCGCTAAGCCCCCGCGTCGACTTCCTGACCTGCGCCATCGCGGTGGCCTCGCACGACTGCGCGGACGAAGGGGCCCTGCGCTTACTGGCGCGGATGGCCAGGAACGTGCCCGGCGCCACGGTCGCCGACCTCGGCCCGCCCGACCGCCGGCGGATCGCCGAGGCGGCCAGGGCCGAGCTGGCGGTGCACGCAGAACGCGACACGCGCGACCGCGCCGAGCTGGCACGACGCGCCACATCCCAGCTCGGTGACGTGGCCAGGCTCTTCGGCGCCGCTACGCTGGGCACGATCAAGGAGGAGACAGCGACGTGAGCGGCTTGAGACGCGAGGACGGCCCGGCCCACCGGCTCGACGCGCTGCGCGGCACGACGCCGCCCAAGCCGCACGACGCCAGAGCGATCGCGGCCCTGGCCGCCAATCCCGGCTGCACCCGCCGGGCCCTCATGGACGGCGCCGGCGTCGACAAGGACGCCGCCGCCCGCCACCTGGGCTTCCCCGCGCCGTTCGGCCAGTCGCCGTTCGCGATCACCCGCGGGAACGCGTTCGAGGCGCTGGTCAAGGCCGACGGCTGCGCCGAGTTGCTGCGCATGCTGCGCGAGGTGCTGGACCTGCCGGTCGCCGAGGTGGCCTACCACGACGTGGAGAACGTCGGCGCCCACCTGCGCCACACCCACACCCGCGCCCTGTTCGACCGGGCGGCGCGCGGCGACCAGGACGCCGGCACGCTGTTCGACCACCCGCTGCTCAGCCTGGAGATCGCCGGCCACACCGCGTTCCTCGAACCCGACGTGGTCGCCTTCCAGCTCGGCGGGCGCTTCCACGTGGTGGAGATCAAGTCGTTCGCGGTGGTCGACGGGCAGGCCGAGCCGGCCGCGGTGGCCGCCGCCGCCCGCCAGGCCGCGGTCTACGTGCTGGCGCTGCGCACGATGCTGGCGGAGCTCGGGCACGACCCGCTCACCGTCTCCCACGACGTGGTGCTGGTGTGTCCCGAGAACTTCGCCAACCGGCCGGTGGCGACCCTGGTCGACGTGCGCAGGCAGCTCGCCGTGCTGCGCCGCCAGCTCACCCGGATGACCGGCCTCGACCGGCTGCTCGCGGCGCTGCCCGACGACCTCAGCTTCGACCTGCGGCCCGGCGAGGACGGCCGGCCCACCCGCCCGGTCGCCGAACTGGCCGACGCGCTGCGCAGGACCACCGCCCGCTACGCGCCCGACTGCCTGTCCGCGTGCGACCTGTGCTTCTTCTGCCGCGACGAGGCCCGCCAGGAGGGCGCCTCCGACCTGCTCGGCCGCCAGGTGCGCGACGAGCTGGGCGGGGTCGCCTCGGTGGCCGAGGCGCTGGGCCTGGCCGACGGCCTGCGCGACCCGGCCGACGGCCAGGAGGAGATCGCCGGCCTGCTCCGCAACGCCGAACGCCTGCGCAGGGAGTGCCTCAGTTGAGCCTGCTCACCTCGCTCGCCCGGCTGCGCGCCCTGCGGGAGGGCATCGCCCAGCCCGTCGCCACGGTCCGCCACTGCCACGTGGGCGCGCGGCCGATGGTGTTCATCCCGCTCAAGCTGTCGGGCGAGGCCGCCGCGCCGCTGGCCGCCATGCTCGGCACCGACCGCGACCGGCCGCGCCTGCTCGTCGTCACCCAGCCGCGCAACCGCGACCTGCGCTTCGCCTGGGCCGCCGAGCTGGGCGGGGTGCTGCTGCCGTACGTCGAGGGGTTCACCGCCGACACCGAGACGGTGGAGCGCAAGAACGCGGACCCCTACGAGCGGGCGCTCGACGCGCCGCAGCTCGTCCTGCCGAACCAGGCGGGCGTCGGCTTCGCCAGGCTGCTCGGCCGCTCCACGCGCTTCCGCAGGCCCGACGGGCCCTACCCGGTGCCGCCGGAGGTGCCGCTGCTGGGGCGGTGGCTGACGTACTTCGCGGAGCGGGCCGCCTACCCGGGCTCGTCGCTGACGCTGGCCGCGACCGAGGAGCTGGGCCGCCACTGGGCCAGCGGGCAGAGCGCGCTGGAGGACGCCAACCTGGCCGCGCTGCTGTCCTGGATCACCCAGGGGCCTTCCGACGACGCCGAGGACCCGCTGATCTGGCCGCCCGCCGGGCCCGCGACCGATCCCGGCTTCGACGCCGAGGTGCTCGCGCCGGCCATCGAGAGCGAGTCGCCCGAACGGGTCGCCGAGGCGCTGCGCACCCAGCTCGAACCCACCTGGCGGCTGATGTGGCAGGCGCTCGACCTGCTGGCCGGGCTGGAGCCGGGCGCGAGCGTGGCGCAGCGCTGGGAGCAGGACCGCGGCTCGTTCAGCGCCATGGCCGCCCACATCGCCGAGGGCGCGCCGCCGCAGGCCAGGCGCGACGGCGCGGTGGCCGCCGCGGCCAAGCTGGCCCGCATGGAACGTGCCCAGGCCGCCTACGACGTGCAGCGCGCCTACGACGACCCGCTGGTGATGGCCGAGTACCGGCTGACCGGCGAGGCGTTCGCCGGCGAGGTGGTCGAGACCGTCCCCGACAACGTCGAGGGCGAGGGCCGTTCGCGCAAGCTGCGCCCGCTGGTGGTGCTCAAGACCGACGACCCGGTACGCCTGCCGCCCGGCGCCTCGCTCGGCACCCCGCAGCGCCGCGGCCAGGGCGCCGAGCTGGTGGAGGCGCACGGCGGGCTGATCACCCTGAAGATCACCAAGGGCATGGGCCGGGGGAAGACTCCCGCCCCCGGCGCCGTGCCGGAGATCGGCGAGCGGGTCTGCTACACCTCGCTGACCGACGACTTCCAGGGCTCGCCGGCGCTGCCCGAGGCCGAGGCCACGCCGTGGACGCACGGCGGGCCGCCGCAGGAGTACATCCCCGCCGACGAGGACGCCCAGGAGGAATGGTCGTGAGCGAGAGCCCGGAGCAGGTGATCGCGAACGTCCTGGCCGACCTGCCCAGGAACCGCGGCGTCGTGGTCGACTCCCCGCCCGGCGCCGGGAAGTCCACGCTGGTCGTGCGCGCCGCCGCGCACATCGCCGCCACCGGCGAGCCGCTGATGATCGTCGCCCAGACGAACGAGCAGGTCGACGACCTGGTGGCCCGCATCTCCGACAAGCATCCGCACCTGAAGGTCGGTCGGCTGTCGGCCGGCGGGTACGTGCCCCACCCGCGCATGCTGGAGCTGCCCGGCGTCACCGTCGGCACCAGGATCCAGGACCTCGGCGACCCCGACATCGTCATCGCCACGGCCGACAAGTGGGCGTGGATCTCCGGCCGGGTGTGGCCGTGGGCGATCGTGGACGAGGCGTACCAGATGCGCTCGGACAAGCTGTTGCGCATCGCGGGGCTGTTCGAGCGGGCGCTGTTCGTCGGCGACCCCGGACAGCTCGACCCGTTCTCGATCGTCGACGGCGACCGCTGGTCGGGGTTGTCGTGGGACCCGCTGCAGAGCGCGGTGGCGGTGCTGCTGCGGCACAACCCGGAGCTGCCGGTCCACCGGTTGCCGGTGTCCTGGCGGCTGCCGGCCTCGGCCGCGCCGGTGGTGTCGAAGGCGTTCTACCCGTTCACCGGGTTCCGGTCGGGCACCTCGGCGGGCGACCGGCGGCTGGAGCTGACCGCCGGCGGCATGGGCACCGTGCACGACCGCGCGCTGGAGGAGGCCGCCCGGTCGGGGTGGGCGCTGCTGGAGCTGCCCGAGCGGCACACCGTGCGTACCGACGGCGAGGCCGTGCAGGCGGTGGCGCTGCTGGCGGCGCGGCTGCTGCAGCGCGGGGCCGTGGCCGCCTCGGAGCAGGGCGAGCGGCCGGTGACCGCCGACCGGATCGCGGTCGGCGCGGCCCACCGCGACCAGGTGGCCGCGATCAGGAACGCCGGGCTGCCGCCGGAGATCACCGTGGACACCGCCAACCGCCTCCAGGGCCGCGAGTACGACGTGACGATCGTGCTGCACCCGCTGTCGGGCCGCCGCGACGCCACCGCCTTCCACCTGGAGTCGGGGCGGCTGTGCGTGCTGGCCTCGCGCCACCGGCATGCCTGCGTGATGGTGGCGCGGGCGGGCATCGCCGAGCTGCTGGACGCCCACCCGTCGGCCGAGCCGGTGCAGCTCGGGGTGCCGGTGAAGTTCCCCGACGGCTGGGAGGCCAACCAGTCGGTGCTGGAGCACCTGGCCCGCCACCGGGTCTAGCGGCGGGCCCGCCACCGGGTAGGGCGGGACGGCGTCAGAGGCGGCGCCGCCAGACGTCGATGGCCAGTACGCGGCGCATGCCCGCCGACTCGTACAGGCCCAGCGCGGGGGTGGTGTTGTTGCTGTCCACGTGCAGGATCGTGCCCTTGCGGCCTCTGGCGGCGTCGGCGGCGAAGGCGTGCCGGAGCAGGAAGCGGCCCAGGCCCCGGCCGCGGAAACCCGGGTGCACGGCGAGCGTGGCGACGTAGCCGCAGTCTTCGTCGGGGACGAACTGGTTGCTGCCGATCAGCACGCCGGCGGCCTCCCCGTCGATCCTGGCCAGGGTGAGCTGGCTCCAGTCGGTGACGCTCTGGGCCTGGCGGCGCTCGTACCAGTGGTCGTAGTCGACCGGGACGAAGCCGAAGTGCTCGGCGAAGCCGATCTGGTGCACCTCGTGCGCGGCGCGGCGGGTCTCCTCGTCCTCGCCCGTGTGCAGGGTGAGGCCGGGCGGCGGCGTGGGCGCCTCGACGGGGGACGCGTGGTCGGCGCGCATGCGGTGGAAGCTGGTGCCGGGCTCGAAGCCCTGCTCCTTGGCGTAGGACTGCTTGTCCTGGTCGGCGCGGTAGATGCCGATGTCGAGGGTGACGCCGTCGTGGCCGCGTTCGGCGCCGAGCTCGCGGGCGCGGGCGGTGACCGTGTGCCACAGCTCCTGCCGCAGGTCGTCCAGGCCGGAGCGGGTGATGACCTCGATGTTGACCAGGTCGCTGTCGCCCACCCGGCAGGCCCAGGCCCAACCGGCCAGGCGGCCGGTCTCGTCGTGGGCCAGCCAGCCGTCCCTGTCGAGGTCGAAGCCCGGCTCGGCCAGCTCGTCGGCGATGTCGTCGAGCGTCATGTCGGGCGACCCGATGACCTCGGTGTCGTAGGCCGCGACCAGCTCGTGGATGGCCGCGGCGTCGTCGACCCGGGGGCGGCGCAAGATGTGCATGGACAGGATTGTGCACACTACGCCCACCCCGGCGCCTCCCATTTTTCCCGGGGTGGCTAGGCTGGGCGGGTGGTCGACAGGAAGCCGCTGCACATCGAGGTCGCCACCCCCGACGCGACGACCGTCGCGCTCGCCCTCAGCGGCGACCTCGACTACGAGTCCGTCAGCCGGCTGGGCGAATTCCCCGTCCCCGCCGGCTGCACCGCGATCGACGTCGACCTGTCCCGGCTGACCTTCGTCGACTCCTCCGGCCTGGCCGGGCTCGTCCGCCTCCAGCTGCGGGCCGCGGACGCCGGCGCCGTGGTGCGGGTGGTGGCGCTGACGCCCTATCTGCGCAGCCTGTTCCAGCTGACGGCGATCGACCGGCTGTTCAGCCTGCCGCCGGGCTGACCGCCTCCTGCGGAGCCGCTTCCGCGGGCGCGCCGCCGCGCAGCGGGATCTCCTTGATGAAGGCCGCCAGCAGCGGCACCACGACGGCGAAGGCGATGGCCCACCAGAACACGTCGGAGATCGAGATCGCCAGCGACTCCAGGATCCCGGTGCGCATCTGCGGGACCCGTTCGAGCTGTTTGGGGTCCATCCGGGCGCCGCCGGAGGTCATGCGCTCGGCCGCCCGGGCGCCGAAGCGGCCGGTCAGCTCCGACAGGTAGTGGTTGTTGAAGATCGCGCCGAACAGCGAGACGCCGAACGAGCCGCCGATCGACCGGAAGAACGTGGTGGCGCTGCTGGAGACGCCGAGGTCCTTCTGCTCGACGCTGTTCTGCGCGATGAGCATGGTGGTCTGCATGAGGAAGCCCATGCCGAGGCCGAGCACGGCGATGTAGAGGCCGGTCTGCCAGGAGGCCGTGTCGACCCCCATCGTGGACAGCAGCCACATGCCGGCGGCCATGCCGACGCCGCCGATGATCGGATAGATCTTGTACTTGCCGGTGCTGGTGATGGCCTTGCCGACGAACAGCGACACGACCATGGCCGAGGCCATCATGGGCAGCAGCAGCAGGCCGGAGTTCGTGGCCGTGGCGCCCTGGACGGTCTGCTGGAACAGCGGCAGGAAGTTGATCGCGCCGAACATGGCGAAGCCGAGCAGGAAGCCGATGCCCGAGATCAGGGTGAAGTTGCGGTTGCGGAACAGCTGCAGCGGCATGATGGGCTCGGCCACGCGGCGCTCGACCACGATGAATCCGGCCAGGAAGACCACGGCGACCGCGATCAGGGTGAGGATCTGCCAGGAGCCCCAGGTGTACTCGTTGCCGCCCCAGGTGGTGATGAGCACCATCGCGGTGATGCTGACCGACAGCAGGACCGCGCCCGCCCAGTCGATGCGCACCTTGTTGTGCGTCCGCGGCAGGTGGAGGTTGAGCGCGAGCAGGACCAGCGCGACCGCGCCGACCGGCAGGTTCACGTAGAAGGCCCAGCGCCAGTCGAGGTGGTCGGTGATGAAGCCGCCGACCAGCGGGCCGGCGATCATCGCCAGCGACATGACGCCGGCCATGATGCCCTGGTACTGGCCGCGCTCGCGGGGCGGCACCAGGTCGCCGATGATGGCCATGACGTTGACCATGAGGCCGCCGGCGCCGAGGCCCTGGATCGCGCGGAAGGCGATCAGCTCGGTCATGCCGTCGGCGGGGCCGCCGAGCATGGAGGAGCCGGCCATGCCGCACAGCACGGAGCCGATCATGAAGATGACGACCGAGGTGATGAAGATGCTCTTGCGGCCGTACAGGTCGCCGATCTTGCCCCAGATCGGGGTCGAGACGGTCGCGCCCAGGACGTAGGCGGTCACCACCCACGACAGATGGGTCAGGCCCCCTAACTCGCCCACGATGCGTGGCATGGCCGTGCCCACGATCATGTTGTCCAGCATGGCCAGCACCATGGCCAGCATCAGGCCCGGCAGGACGACCATGACCTCGCGGCGCCGTCCGACTGCCTCCGCCACTGCACACCCCCAGATTTGATCTTGCTTACTTGCCGACCGGCAAGCTTAGAATAAGCTAGATACTTACTTGCCGACCGTCAAGTCGAAACAGGTGCAAAGTGCGGGAAGACACGCGGGCGCGGATCCAGGAGATCGCGCTGAAACTCTTCACGGAACAGGGTTACGAGGCGACCTCGCTCCGCGAGATCGCGGAAGAGCTGGGCGTGACCAAGGCCGCGCTGTACTACCACTTCAAGACCAAGGACGACATCATCGGCAGCCTGGTCGACCTCCGGGTGGCCGAGCTGCAGGAGCTGCTGGAGTGGGCCAGGAACGCGCCGAAGACCCCCGAGACCCGCCGCGAGCTGCTCGCGCGCTACGCCGAACGGCTGCGCCAGCCCCGCTATCTGGCCGTCGCCCGCTTCCTGGAGAGCAACCAGACGGCGATGCGCAACCATCCCCAGCTGGCCAAGATGCGCGACACGATGATGGAGCTCACCGCCGAGATGAGCGACGCCGGCGCCACGCCCACCGAGCGCATCAGCCGCTCGCTGGCGCTGTTCGCGCTGCACGCGGGCAAGTGGCTGTCGATGGCCGGCGAGGGGCTGACCGAGGAGGAGATCGACAAGGCGTGCATGGAGGTGGCGCTGCGGCTCGTGGAGCAGTAGCGGCCCCTGTGGCCCTCTGACGGCGGAACGGACGATTGGCGCGCCGGATCCGGGGCAGAAGGCTCGCACGCATCCAGACGGGAGGAGACGCAGTGGAGGCGACGATAGCGCTCCGACTGCCCAGGGATGCGGCGAGCGTCCCGCTGATCAGGCAGATGCTGGACGGCACGCTGCGGTCGCTCGGCGTCGAGGCCCAGATTCGCGACGACATCGAGCTGATGCTGACCGAGGCGTGCGCGAACGTGATCAAGCACGCCACGCCCAGCGACGACTACACCGTCAGCGCCTGCGTGCGCGACGACCTGTGCGTCATCAAGGTCATCGACACGGGGGGCGGTTTCGACCCGGACAAGGTGATCGAACCCGGCCCGGGGGCCGAGCACGGACGGGGTCTGCAGATCATGCGCGCGCTCGCCGACGACATCCGGTTCACCAACGTGCGTGAGAACGGGGCGATGGTCTGCCTGGAGAAGAAGCTGCGCTTCGCCCCCGGGGCGGCTGGACAGCATCTCATCGCCAGGTGACCCGCACACCGGGGGCCGGGCCGCCGCGTCAGCGGCGGCCCGGCCTTCTCACTGTTCGTTGCCGGAGACGGCGGTGGAGGTGAGGCCGGAGGGCCTGCGCCCGCGGGCGCTCCGGCCGGGACGGCTCACGTCGGGACGCCGGTCGCCCCCGCGGATCACGGGCGCGAGCCGGAGACGGCGGCTCACCAGGGGCGTGCCGCCGCTCAGCTTCGCCCGCAGCCGCGCGGGCGCCTCGGGGGCGCTGAGTTTCAGCGGCAACCGTGCCCCTCGGCGGGTCAGCCGCCGCCACAACGTGTGCCAGTCCACCATCGTTCCGGCCAGCGCGCCCATCGCCAGCACCGCGACCACCGCGATGACCAGGACGGCCAGGACGATGAGGACGAAGACGATCACCAGGGAGCCGATCGTACCGAGGACTGTCAACATTGGGCGAAAAGTGCCCGCTCACCAGCGAATTATGCCAATTTTTTAGGATAGATCGGCCTTACTCGGCAATCCCCGTGGACTGGTCCAGCCGTCCGGGCAGGAGGTCGAGCCGGCGCAGTATCACGCCCTCGCGCAGCGCCCACGGGCACACCTCCAGTCGCTCGACCTCGAACAGGTCCATGGCGGCGTCGGCCACCAGCGCCCCGGCCGCCAGTTGCGCGGCCCGCCCCTCCGACACCCCGGACAGCTCGGCCCGCTCGGCGGAGCTCATGCCGGTCAGCCTGGCCGCCCAGGCCGCCATGTCCGCCCGCGAGAGCGCGCGCGAGACGTACGGGCCCTCGCTGGAGGCGGCCGCGCCGGCGATCCTGGCGAGCTGCTTGAAGGTCTTGGAGGTGGCCACGGCGCGGTCGGGCTCGCCGTACCTGGCCACGTCGCCGACCGTGCGGGCGATCTCCGTACGGACGTGCTTGCGCAGCTTGCGCACCTCCTCGGCGGACGGCGGGTCGCCGGTGAACCAGTCGCGCGTCAGCCGCCCGGCGCCGAGCGGCAGCGACACCGCGACGTCGGGCTCCTCGTCCACCCCGGCGGCGATCTCCAGCGAGCCGCCGCCGATGTCGAAGGCCAGCAGCCGCCCGGACGACCACCCGAACCACCGCCGCACCGCGAGGAAGGTCAGCCGGGCCTCGTCGCGCCCGGACAGCACCGCGATGTGCACGCCGCAGCGCTTGTCGATCTCGGCGAGCACCTGCTCGCCGTTGGCCGACTCGCGCACGGCCGAGGTGGCGAAGGCGAGCAGGTCCTCCACCCCCTTGTCCTCGGCCAGGCGCACCGCCTCCTCGACGAACGCGCCGAGCCGTTCGATGCCCTCGGGCGCGAGCCTGTTGTCCGCACCCAGGTACTGGGTGAGGCGCAGCTCTTCCTTGTGGGAGTAGGCGGGCATGGGCCGCGCGCCCCGGTGGGCGTCGACGACGAGTAAATGGACGGTGTTCGAGCCGATGTCCAGCACGCCTAGTCGCATGGGAAAACGCTACCGTTCTGCGGCTTTTCCGGCGAAGCCGGCTCCGCCCCGGCCGAACGGGGCGGAACCGGCCGGCCGCCGCCGGGCTGCCGCGCGCGCGTCGAACACGCCCGGCGGCCGGACCGGGCACACGGGCTTCCGCCGCGCGGCCATAGTCTGATCGCATGTCACGAACCCTGCGACTGCTGATCACCGGCGGCGGCACCGGCGGTCACACCTATCCGGCCCTGACGACCCTGTCGGCCGTCCAGCGACGTCAGGTGCCGCACGACGTGCTGTGGGTGGGCACGGAGAACGGCCTGGAGGCCCGGATCACGGCCGAGCACGGCATCCCGTTCAAGGCGATCACCACGGGCAAGCTGCGCCGCCGTCCCAACCTCAAGGAGCTCGGCACCAACATCGCCGACGTGTTCCGCATCCCCGTCGGGGTGTTCCAGGCGGTGGGGCACGCCGCCCGCTACCTGCCCGACGTGGTGCTGTCCACCGGCGGGTACGTGGCGGTGCCGATCGGCGTGGCGGCCAAGCTGATCCGCCGCCCGCTGGTCATGCACGAGCAGACGACCGTGGTGGGCCTGGCCAACCGCATCCTGGCCAGGCTGGCGACCCGGATCGCGCTGTCGCACGAGTCGTCGCTGGAGTACCTGCCGCCCTCGGCGCGGGCGAAGGCCGTGGTGACCGGCAACCCGGTGCGGCCGGAGCTGCTGCAGGGCAACCGGGCGGCGGCCTACGACCTGTTCGGGCTGACGTTCGAGGTGCCGCTGATCTACGTGACCGGCGGGGCGCAGGGCAGCAAGCAGATCAACACGCTGATCGCCGAGATCCTGCCGCGGTTGTTGCCGCACGCGCAGATCGTCCACCAGTGCGGGCCGGCCTGGATCGACCAGATGCGGGCGGTCGAGGTGCCGCCCGGCCTGGCCGACCGTTACCACCCGGTGCCGTACGTGGGGGCCGAGCTGCCCGACCTGTTCGCCGCGGCCGACGTGGTGATCTCGCGCAGCGGCGCGGGCACGGTGTCGGAGCTGACCGCGATCGGCAAGCCGTCGCTGCTGATCCCGCTGATCCCGACCGGGGGTGACGAGCAGCGCAAGAACGCCGGCTACCTGGTCTCGGCGGGAGCCGCGCGGGCGTTGCTGGAGCCGCGGCCGACGGCCGAGCAGCTGCTGGCCGAGCTGATGCCGATGCTGGCCGATCCCGGGCTGCGCGCGGCGATGGGGCAGGCGGCGGGCAAGCTGGGCCGCGTCGACGCCGCCGACGCCCTGTGCGACCTGCTCCTGGAGGCCGCCCACGGCGGAACCCACCCGCCGCACGCCGCCGGCTCCCCCGCTCCGCACGTCCAGGGCGGTCAGGGCGGTCAGGGATTCGGGGGCCCGGCTCCAGGTAGCGGAAGGCCTCGTGGGCGGAGCTGACGCTCCGCCTCAGCGCCTGGTCCAGGCGGTCGGCGTCCTCGGTCAGGCGGGTCAGCTCGTCCATCGCGGCGTCGCCCGCGCCGGTCTCGGCGACGAGCTCCTCGTACTCGTGCAGCCGCGCGCGCAGCTCGGCGATCTGCTGCCTGGCCCGGTAGGCGCGTTCGGCCTCGGCCACGTTGGCGGCGTACCGCTCCAGCGCCTCCACGCGGGCCACGACGGCCTCCTCACTGCTGTCCAGCGCCCTGGTGAGGGGTTCGGCCACGGCCGCGACCTCGGGCGCGCTCTCCCCCGCCAGGGTCTGCCGGTGCCTGGCGCGCAGGCCGGACAGCTTGGCCAGCAGGCGGGCGATCTCCCACTCCTGGGCGGGCAGCATCACCGCGTTGCGCACGTCGTCCAGCAGCCCTTCGAGGTTGACCCGCGACTGCGACACCGTGGCGACCGCCCGCTGGGCCCGGCGCAGCAGCCTGCGCGAGGACTCGTCGAGGTCGTCGAGGAGCACGTACCGGCCCTCGTGCCGGACGGCCTGGGCGTGCACCCGCCGCTCGTGCTCGGCCTCCTCGCCCTCCGGCGTCTCGGTGCGGACGAACGTCACGATCATCAGCGGGATGGCGAGGAGCACGAGCAACAGCGGCCCCAGGGAGCGGCCGAGCCCGCCGGCGCCCAGCAGCAGGCCGAGGCAGACGGTCGCCCCGCAGACGGCGCCGAGCCGCCAGTACGGCGCGGCGGGCAGGCCCGGGGCGTCCGGGACCCAGCCCCTGCGCGTCCTGAGCAGCAGCCGCCGGTTGTCCCTGAGCAGCCGCGCGTCGGCCGGCGGCACGCCTGGGTCGACGATCACGTCGGCCATGATGTCGGATCGGATGGGGATTCACCTCCTGCGAGGGCGGTTCCGAGGTCAGCTCTCCAGGTAACGGAACGCCTCGTGCGCCGACCGCACGCTGCGCCGCAACACCTGCTCCAGGTGGTCGGCGTCCTCGGCGAGCCGGTCGATCTCCGGGACGGCCAGCGCGTCGGCGCCGGTCTCGGCCAGCAGCTCCTCGTAACGCGGCAGGCGGGCGCGCAGCTCCTCGATCTGGCCGCGGGCGTGGTAGGCGCGTTCGGCCTCGGCGACGTGCCCCGCGTAACGTTCCAGGGCCTCGACGCGGGCGATCATGGCGGCCTCGCTGGTGGCCAGGGCCCTGTCCAGCGGCTCGATCACGGCGGCCACCTCGGGGGCGATGCCCCTGGACACCAGGGCCGCGTGCTCGGCGCGTAAGGCCGACAGCTTGGCCAGCAGGCGGGCGATCTCCCACTCCTGGGCGGGCAGCATGAGCGCGTTGCGGGCGCCGTCGAGCAGCCCCTCGGCGTTGACGTGCGAGCGCAGCACCGAACCGATGGCCCGCTGCGCCCTGGTCAGCACGTCCGCGGCGTCCCGGTCGAAGTCCTCGGGCAGCAGGTAGCGGTCCCGGTACGGGCGGGCCCGCTCGTACACCTCGCGGTCGCGCGACACGTCGTGCTCGGGCAGCTCGCTGATCGACGCGATCTTGACCAGGACGATGAAGACGAACGTGCCCAGCAACGTGAACCCGGCGGCCGGGTGGGACAGGGCCAGCAGCACGGCCATGAGCGCGACCACCCCGGGCGTGGCGGCCAGCAGGGCGACGCTGGAGACGTTCCGGAACCGGCCCGGACGCGCGTCGGCCGGCGGCACCCAGCCCGACCGGATCCTGGACAGCAGCGCGGCGTTGGCCCGCAGCATCCCCGCGACCTCCGGAGGAACCCCCGGATCGACGACCACACCCACGCTCTGTCCCGGCACCTTGGCGCCCCCAACGCTCGCGATGCAGTGGATATTACGTATTTTTTCGCAAGGATGTCAGCCTCCGAAAGGTCAGGCCCGGAAACCCCCAGGTCCGCGGTGTCCCCGAGACGGCCCCCGCGACGGCCAGAGCGGCGGACACGCAGGCGAAGGGGATGGCGGGCAGGACGTAGCGGTGGTCGAAGTCGAGGGCCGCCACCGGGGCCAGGAGCAGGAACGCCGCGATCGCCCAGGGCAGCAGCGCGGCGCGCCGGCGTCCGGCCGAGCCGAGGCCGCCGGCCAGGAGCAGCACGCCGAAGACCGTGCCGTGCAGGAACCAGGGATAGGGGTAGGCGGCCAGGATCGAGGCGTACGGCTCGACGGAGCTCATGCCGCGGATGCCGGGGTCGTACTCCGAGCGCACCTTCGCGACGAGGGCGTGCTGCTCGGGCAGCGGCCAGGAGCCGCGGGGGAAGGTGGTGGACGGGTTCATCCGCCGGGGGTGGGGCACCGGCGACCAGGTGAAGGCGAGGGAGGTGTCGCGGGCCACCTCGCGCAGGTAGTCCAGCGGCTGGGCGGCGATGGCGCGCAGGGCGAAGGACCTGGCCAGGTCGTTGTGGGCGAACCGGTCGCCGGGGAGCCGGTTGAGCGAGGCGCCGGGGGCCCAGACGTACTCCGAGGCGGCGTCGGCGACGGTGCCGTTCGGGCAGAGCGGGGCCTCGGCGGGCGGCGGCTTGATGATCGAGCAGTCGGCGAAGGTCATGGTCCTGGCCCACAGGGCGACGCCGTCGGAGCCGCTGAGGGCGAAACGGCCGTGGTGCTGGGCGTACCAGCCGGCGTAGGCCGCCAGCGGGAGGGCGCCGGCCAGCACCAGCGCGGCCACCCGCCGCCAGGGCGCGCGGCGCAGCAGCAGCCAGCCGGCCGCCAGGGCGAGCAGCGGCACGGCGGCGGTCCTGGTCAGCCCGGCCAGCGCGAGCAGCAGCCCCGCCACCGCCGCGGCCCGCGCCGACGGCACGCCGGGCCAGAGGCCCCGCGGCGCGCCGGAGGGGGCCCGGCGCCACATCAGGACCACCAGCGCGGCGGTGATCAGGAAGATGACCTGCAGGTCCGACAGCACGGCGTGCTCCAGCCGGAGGAAGGACGGGTCGAACAGCACCGGCACGGTCGCCAGGGCGGCCCCCCAGCCGGGCAGCGAACGGCGGCGCAGCAACGCGTAGATCATCACGCCGATCCCCAGCCCCATGGCGTGCTGCACCCCGGCGATCAGTTCCACGCTGCGGAAGGGCCGCAGGGCCCACAGGAACCAGGAGTACCCGGCGGGGTGGAAGGCCGCCTGGGGTTGCATGTGCACGGCGGTGTCCAGGTACGTGAAGGAGTCGTACCAGTAGAGCTGCGCCGTGTCGTAGCCGAGTATGACCAGCACGCGCAGTGCGGCGGCCAGCGCCAGGACGCAGGCGAACAGCCCGTGGCCGCGCGGGCGGCGCGCGGCGGGCGCGAGCGGACGCGTCCCGGCCAGGGTGGCTGCCATGACCTTCTCCCCCGTAGCCGACCGGGCCGGTCCCGGTCGTGAGGGAGGCAGTCCAGCGGGACGCCGATAACCTGAGCGTCACCGGAAGTGGTTACGCCCGCGTTATGCGGTCTGGTCCAGACTTGCGGCATTTATGATCTTCTTGGGGGCTACACGTGCGGGTTTTGATCGCCGAGGACGAGCGCATGCTCGCCGACTCGATCGCCGAGGGGTTACGGGGCGAGGCTCTCGCCGTCGACGTCGCCTATGACGGGGAGGCGGCGCTGGAACGGCTCGGCGTGCACGACTACGACGTGCTGATCCTGGACAGGGACCTGCCGGGGGTGCACGGCGACGAGGTGTGCCGGACGGTGGCGGAGCAGGATCGGCTGGTCAGGGTGCTCATGCTGACCGCGTCCGGCGACGTGCGCGCGCGGGTGTCGGGGTTGTCGCTGGGGGCCGACGACTACCTGACCAAGCCGTTCGCGTTCGAGGAGCTGGTGGCGCGGGTGCACGCGCTCGGGCGGCGCGCCCGCCGGGCCGACCCGCCGATGCTGGAGCGGGCGGGCGTGCGGCTGGACTGGGCGCACCGGCAGGTGTTCCGCGACGGCGTGTACGTGCCGCTGGCCCGCAAGGAGTTCGGCGTGCTGGCCGAGCTGCTGCGCGCCCAGGGCGCGGTGGTCTCGGCCGAGGACCTGCTGGAGAAGGTCTGGGACGAGCACATCGACCCGTTCACCAACACCGTGCGGACCACGATGATGAAGCTGCGCAAGAAGCTCGGCGAACCGCAGGTGATCGAGACCCTCCCCGGATCGGGGTACCGCATCCCATGACCGTACGCATGCGCTTCGCCCTGGCCTGCGCCGGGGTGTTCTTCTTCCTCGGCGCCCTGGCGGTGACCGGGGTGTACTTCGTCGTCCGGTCGCAGCTGGAGTACCGGGCGGACCTGATCAGGCCCGACTTCCCCCGGCAGTACTCCTACGGCGACTCCTACGAGGCCGCCTACCGCAACGCGATGCGGGTGCGCGCGGCCTACCAGCGCGAGACGCTGAGCGGCGTGCGCACCCTGGGCGGGCTCATCGTGCTGGCCGCCACGGCCGGGGCGTTCGGGGTCGGCTGGCGGGCGGCGGGCTGGGTGCTGCGGCCGGTCAAGACGGTGACCGAGACCGCCCGCCGGGTCGCCCAGAGCCACGACCTGACCGAGCGCATCGGGTACGAGGGCCCGCGCGACGAGGTCAAGGAGCTCACCGAGATCTACGACACCATGCTCGGCCGGCTGGCCCGCTCGTTCGACGGGCAGCGCCGCTTCGTCGCCAACGCCTCGCACGAGCTGCGCACCCCGCTGACGATCAACCGCACCCTGGTGGACGTCGCGGTGCGCCGCCCCGACGCCACCGACGACGTCAAGCGGCTGGGCGAGTCGCTGCTGCTGGTCAACGCCCGGCACGAACGCCTCATCGACGGCCTGCTGGCCCTGGCCGAGGGCGAGCAGGCGGTGCTGGACCGGCGGCCCTTCGACCTGACCGACGTCGCCGAGCACGTGCTCGACCAGGCCGGCGAGGAGGCGGCCGAGCGGGAGGTGACGATCCACCGGCTGCTGGACTCGGCGCCGACGACGGGCGAGGCGGTGCTGGTCGAGCGGCTGGTGCAGAACCTGGTGGAGAACGCGATCCGGCACAATCAGCCCAAGGGCGAGGTGTGGGTGACGACGCGGCGGCGGGCCGAGCAGGTCGAGCTGGTGGTGGCCAACACCGGGCTGCACGTCCCGCCGTACGAGATCGAGACGATCTTCCAGCCGTTCCGGCGGCTGCACGGCGACCGGCTGCGCTCGGAGCGGGGCAGCGGGCTCGGCCTGTCGATCGTGCGGGTCATCGCCGAGGCCCACAAGGGCACGGTCACCGCCAGGCCGCGCGACGAGGGCGGCTTGACGATCACCGTGGAGCTGCCGGTGGATCAATCCGTGCCCTGACCGTGATCGCGCCGCCGGTGGATCAGTCGGCGCCCTGGCGGATCTGCCAGAGTTCCTCCTCCGGCACGCCCGCCTTGACCAGTTGCTCCCAGGTCGCGACGCGCTCGGTCGGGTCGGCCAGCACCAGGCCCAGCAGCGGACGCAGCTCGGCGTGGTCGGCGCCGTCCGCGCGCCACAACGCGCCCAGCGCCCGGTGCACCGCCGGGGACCGCACGGCCGCCGTCTCCACCAGCTCCCGCAGGACGGCCACCCGGTCGTGGAAACGCAGCGCGCGCCCCTCCCCCACGGCCAGCATCAGCAGGTCGAGCAGCCTGCGGTGGCGGGGCGCGTGACCGGTGGCGGCGGCGACGATCACGTCGCCCATGGCGGTGCCCTCGGCGCCGCCGAGGATCACCTCCTCCTGGCCACGCCCCGCGACGCGGTGCGCCGACAGGGCGTTGACCAGACCCGTCCAGCCCTCGTGCCCGAGCTGGCCCTTCCACAGGTGGCTGAAGGACGCCCAGCGGCCCAGCGGGTCGGGCCCGCCCAGGATGTGCGAGACGGGCACGGGCTCCGGCGAGGCGGCCACGATGAGCAGCGCCAGGTTGGCCGAGTAGGCGGCCAGGCGGCGGGTGACGGGATGGCGTACCGGCTCGAAGCCGGTGAAACAGCGGCGGCGGCGCTCGTACAGGGACCGGCGCAGCAGCCCGGCCAGGTGGGCCACGCACCGGGCGCGTACGGCCGCCGGCACCTCGTCCAGCAGCTCCAGGATGAACCCGACCGTCGGCCCCCGCTCGGCCAGGCAGGAGAACGACGTGACCGCGTACAGCAGGTCGTCGTCCACGCTCTGGGCCAGGGCCAGCGGCTCGTCCCCGGCCAGGCGGCGGCGCCGGTCGAGGTCGCGCAGCGCGTACACGGTCAGCCAGGCCGTCAGGAACTCGCCGAAGGTGGAGTGGAGGAAGGAGTGGCCGTCCCGGCGGATGAAGAAGAAGCGCTCGGTGGCCCGGCGGGCCCAGTCGACGGGCGGGCGCGGCTCGCCGGGCTCGTCGGGCTCGTCCTGACCGCCCTCGCACAGGGCGGGCAGGTCGCGGGCGAGGTCCTCCTCGGTGATGACCTGGCGGCCGCGGGCGAGCATGGACAGGGCGACCGTGCCGAGCAGGACGAGCTCGCTGTCGATCGCCACCCGCTGCGGGGTGGCCGTCTCGCGTTCGGTGAAGTCGCGCAGCAGCACCTCGTACAGGCGGGCGCGGCCGATCGGGCGGTGCTCGCGCTGCAGGGCGTTGCCACCGGCGTCGTAGAGGGCGAGCAGCAGCAGGAGCAGCGGCTGCCGGGCCATCTCGCCCTGGGCCAGCGCGGTCGCCGCGGGCAGCGGCTTCAGGTCGCGCCGGGCCAGCAGGGCGCGGTTGGCCTGGTCCCAGATGTCGAGCCACTGGCGCACCTGGTCGTCCTCGAACGGCTGGAGCTGCAGCGCCAGCAGCCCGTCGGGGAACCTGATGCGGTCGGCCACCACGGTCCGGCTGGTCACGATCACCACGACGGGCCGCCCCAGCGCGGCCTCGCGGCGCTGGAACTCCTGGAGGTGCCCGAGGTAGTCGTAGCGGTTGACGCCGCCCTGCAGCAGCTCGTCGAAGCCGTCGAGCAGGATCACCGGCAGCGCGCCGTCGCCCGCGGCGACCAGGTCGGCGTAGGCGACCTCCTCCTCCAGCACGGCGGCGACGGCCTGCTCGATCTGCTCGGTGACCGGCGCGCGCGGCGAGACGCGCGGCAGCTCCACCCTGATGGGCAGGAACTCCGACCTGGCCAGCCGGGCGCCGAGCACCTCGGTCAGCTTGGACTTGCCCGAGCCGGGCTCGCCGAGCACCAGCAGGGGCGCCTGGGTGGCGCGCAGCGAGGTGAGGTGGCCGACGAGGAACGCCTCGGCGTCGGGCAGCAGGCGCTGGTCGCGCCACCAGCCCACAGAGGAGGGATCGGACTCGCGGGCCAGCTCGGCGACCCGGCAGCGCGGGCTGAGATAGCCCTCGCCGAGCAGCGGGAGCGAGACGTCCTCGGGCAGCTTCCCGGCGGCCAGCAGGGGACGGTCGAGCGCGTTCGCGGCCATCCTGGCCCGGTGGATCATGGGACGGTCGCCGACCCGCGGCGGGGCCAGCTCGGCCAGCAGCCAGGCCACCCGCGACAGGCCGGTGCCCGGCGTCTGGCGGTCGGTGACCAGGCTGCGCACGCCGAACTCGTGGCTGTCCAGGGACAGCGAGCGGAAGTCCTCGTCGTAGATGCGCAGGGCGTGCGCGGGCGGGCCCTCGGCCAGCATCCGGGGTAACAGGAGCTGGTCGTCGACCGGCAGCTCGTCCCACACGCTGAGGCCGCCGACGAACCCGGCCATCGCCTCCGACATGCGCAGGTGGGCGCGTTCGACGGCCTGGCGGGTCTCGGCGAAGGGCACGTGCGGCTCGGGGGTGGGCAGGCGTTCCATGAGGAGACCGGCCACCAGGCGGGCGAAGCGCTCGGGGGTGGGCACGCCGTGGGAGATCTTGTCGGCCCGGTCGAGCTGCTCCAGGGTGAAGGGCAGCTTGGCCTCCCCCAGCGCCTCGAACCAGGCCGAGACGACGATCACGGCGTGCGCGGCGGCCAGGCGCTGGGTGCGGGTGTAACGGTCCACGCCGCTCTTCAGCTCGGGCAGCCTGCGGATGACCTCCTCGCCGTAGCGCACGACGTCGGAACGCAGGTCGGCCAGGCCCATGGTGAGCAGCCCGCCCCCGGCCAGCGCCCACCCCGTGCGGGCGGCGGCCGCGGCGAAGCCGACCACCTTGACGAGCCTGCCCTCCTTGCAGCCGAGCACCCTCAGGGCGTCGGCGTAACTCGGGGTCTCGATCATCAGCCTTCTCTCCGGGACCGGGAGGTCCCATCATGCGCCGGGAGGCGCCCCCGGCGCTGCCCGGATGCCCGCTCCGCTATGGACCGTTCACCGCGTCGGCGATCTCCGGCAGCACGCCGGGGTCCTCGATGGTGGACGGCGTGGCGTACGGCCTGCCGTCGGCGATGTCGCGCATCGTGGCGCGCAGGATCTTGCCCGAGCGCGTCTTGGGCAGCCGGGCGACCACCACGGCCCGGCGGAAGGCGGCGACCGGCCCGACGTGCTCGCGCACCAGGGCGGTCAGCTCGCGCTCGACGTCGGCCGGGTCGCGGGCCGCGCCGGACTTGAGCACCACGAACCCGACCGGGAGCTGCCCCTTCAGCGCGTCGGCCACCCCGATCACCGCGCACTCGGCGACGTCGGGATGGGCGGCGATCACCTCCTCCATCGCGCCCGTGGACAGGCGGTGGCCGGCCACGTTGATCACGTCGTCGATGCGGCCCATGACGTAGAGGTAGCCGTCGGCGTCGATGTGGCCGCCGTCGCCGGTGAGGTAGTGGCCGGGGTAGCGGGACAGGTAGGAGGCCGTGAAGCGTTCCTCGTCGCGGTAGAGGGTGGGCAGGCAGCCGGGCGGCAGCGGCAGCCGGACGGTGACCGCGCCCTCCACGCCGGGCGGGCACTCGCGGCCCTCGGCGTCGAGGACGCGCACGTCGTAGCCGGGGACGGGTTTCGTCGGCGAGCCCGGCTTGATCGGCAGGGTCTCGATGCCGACGCAGTTGGCCGCGACGGGCCAGCCGGTCTCGGTCTGCCACCAGTGGTCGATGACCGGGACGCCGAGCAGGTCGCCGGCCCAGTGGTAGGTGTCGGGGTCGAGGCGCTCACCGGCGAGGAAGAGGTGCCGCAGCCCGGACAGGTCCCACTTTCTCGCGAAATTGCCGGCCGGATCTTCCTTCCTGATGGCCCTGATCGCGGTGGGCGCGGTGAACAGCGTGCGCACGCCGTGCTGGGCGGTCACCCGCCAGAACGCGCCGGGGTCGGGGGTGCCGACGGGCTTGCCCTCGTACAGGACGGTCGTGCAGCCGGTCAGCAGCGGCGCGTAGACGATGTAGGAGTGGCCGACGACCCAGCCGACGTCGGAGGCCGCCCAGAAGACCTCGCCGGGGGCGGCGCCGTAGACGTTGGTCATGCTCCAGCGCAGGGCGACCGCGTGGCCGCCGTTGTCGCGCACCACGCCCTTGGGCAGGCCGGTGGTACCGGAGGTGTAGAGCACGTAGAGCGGGTCGGTGGCGGCCACGGCCACGCATCCGGCGGGCTCGGCGGCGCGCACGGACTCGTGCCAGTCGAGGTCGCGGCCCGGCGTCAGCTCGGCCGGGCCCTGCGGGCGCTGCAGGATCACGCAGTGGGCGGGCCGGTGGGCGGCCTGGTCGAGGGCGGCGTCGAGCAGCGGCTTGTAGGCCACGACGCGGGCCGGCTCGATGCCGCAGGAGGCCGAGAGCACGACCTTGGGCTCGGCGTGGTCGATGCGCAGGGCCAGCTCCCTGGCCGCGAAGCCGCCGAACACCACCGAGTGCACCGCGCCGAGCCGCGCGCAGGCCAGCATCGCGACGACCGCCTCGGGCACCATCGGCATGTAGATCACGACGGTGTCGCCGGCCGTCACGCCGAGCGCCTTCAGCATGCCCGCCGTCCGCGCCACCTCGTCGAGCAGCTCGGCGTAGGTGATCGTGCGGATCGTGCCGGTGACCGGGCTGTCGTAGATCAGCGCCGCCTGGCCGCCGCGGCCGGCCGCGACGTGCCGGTCGAGCGCGTTGTGGCAGGTGTTGAGCCGCCCGTCGGGGAACCACCTGTTCCCGTCGCTGACGACGGCGGGCGCGACGTCCCAGTCGATGTCGCGCGCCGCCTGCGCCCAGAACTCCTCCGGGCGCTGGATGCTCCGCCGGTAAGCCTCGTCATAGCCGCCCACTTTTCGATCAGACCAGCCGCCGGCCCCCGAACGCAAGCCCCGTGGGAGGGTGTCCGGATGAATGACGATCTCATCCTGTCCGTCGTGACGGGCTCGCGGGCGTACGGGCTGGAGACCGCGGCGTCCGACACTGACCGGCGCGGCGTGTTCGTGGCCCCCACCGCGGACTTCTGGCGGCTGTCCAAACCGCCCACGCACCGCGACGGGCCGCTGCCCGAGCAGTTCTCGTGGGAGGTGGAGCGCTTCTGCGTGCTGGCGCTGGAGGCCAACCCGACGGTGCTGGAATGCCTGTGGTCGCCGATCGTGGAGGTGGAGACCCCGGCCGGGCGGCGGCTGCGCGACCTGCGCGGGGCGTTCGTGTCGCGGCGGGCGCGGCAGACCTTCGCCGGGTACGCCGTAGACCAGTTCCGGCGTCTCGACCCGGCGGCGCCCAAGTGGAAGCAGGCCATGCACATGCTGCGGCTGCTGCTCAGCGGCCTGCACCTGATGCGGCACGGCGAGCCGCTGGTCGATGTCGGGGCGCACCGCGAACGGCTGCTGGCGGTCAGGCGCGGCGAGGTCCCGTGGGCCGAGGTGGACGCCTGGCGGGCCGAGCTGGCGGCGGAACTGGCCGCCGCGCCCTGCGTCCTGCCGGAGCGTCCGGACCGCGAACGGGTGGAGGACTTCCTGGTGGGCGTGCGGAAGGAGCACCTGTGAACGGGCTGCCGTCCGGGCTGCCGTCCTGGCTGCCGGAGATCGCCGGCGAGCAGCCGTACCCGGTGGCGTTCTCCACGGTGAGCGGCGCCCACTTGTACGGCTTCCCGTCCGTGGACTCCGACGTGGACCTGCGTGGCGTGCACGTGCTGCCGGTCGAGGAGGTGGCCGGGCTGCGCACCGGGCCGCAGACGCTCGACCGGACGTGGACGCGCGAGGGCGTCGAGGTGGACCTGGTCACGCACGACCTGGTCAAGTTCTGCCGCCTGCTGCTCGGCCGCAACGGTTACGTGCTCGAACAGCTCCTGTCGCCGCTGGTGGTGACCTCCTCGCCGGTGCACGAGGAGCTGACGGCGCTGGCGGCCGGGTGCGTGACGCGGCACCACGCCCACCACTACCTGGGGTTCGCCCGTACGCAGTGGCGGTTGTTCGGGCGTACGGGCGAGCTGAAGCCGCTGCTGTACACCTTCCGCGTGCTGGCGACGGGCACCCACCTCATGCGCACCGGGGAGCTGGAGGCCGACCTGACCCGGCTGCTGTCCTACGGGCCGGCGTACCTGCCGGAGCTGGTGGCGGCCAAGCGGGAGGCCGAGCACGGCGCGGCGCCGCCGGTGGCGGGCGTGGCCGAGGACGTGGCGCGGATGACGGCCGCTCTGGAGGCGGCGCGCGAGGGCTCGGCGCTGCCCGAGCGGGCCACCGCGGAAGACGCCCTGCACGACCTGGCCGTGCGGGCGCGCCTGGCGTCCCGTCCCTGACGGGGTGCGGCCGGTCAGGGACGGGACAGGGGGTCAGGCGGCGCCGGGGTCGGCCGACAGGACCAGCCGGACCGAGACGTTCTCGTACCCGGCGCGTTCGAACGCCCGCGCCATCGGGACGTTGCCCGCGTCGGTGTCGGCCATGATCCCCGGCACGCCGCGCTCGGCGTGGAAGCGGGTGATCTCGCCGAGCAGCTCGTCGACGTAGCCGCGGCCCCGGTGCGCGGGCACCACGCCTAGGTAGCCGACCACGGGCCCGGCGTCGTTGGCGGACGGCAGCGCGACGCCGACCAGGTCGCCGGCCTTGTCATAGGCCAGCCGCCACCAGGACCGATCGCCCCGCATCGAGCGGTTGTCGCGGACGTCCTCGCGGGCCTGTTCCACGGGATCCATGGTCATCAGGGCCTGGCGGGTGTGGAAGTCGAGGGTGCCCTCGGCGACCTGGCGGAAGGCGTCCACGAACACCTCGTCGTCGTCATCGCCGCGGAAGACCAGCCGGTCGGACGGCTCGGGCACCGGCGAGCCGGGCGTCCAGGCGTAGCGCAGGCGTTCCAGCTCCTCGGTCAGCCCGGCGCGGCCGGCGGCCTCCCAGCGCCAGGCGATGGCCGCCGACGCCTTCGGGTCCTCCCGCCAGCCGTTGGAGACGAAGACGTGGTACTCCGGCGTCCGGCCGAACGCGGCGTGCGCGTGGCGCAGCAGCTCGGCGGCCAGCCCCACACGGTCCTCGACGGAGGGGTGGACGTAGACGCAGTCGAGGGCGAGCGGTCGCTCCTCGCCGGCGAAGCCCCACCAGACGGCGCGGGCCAGGATCTCGCCGTTCTCCTCGGCGAGCCAGATCCGGTCGTAGCGGTAGTTGCGGCTCTCCAGGAAGGAGAGCAGCCGGTCGGGATGGGCCCAGCTGATGGATTCGTCGACGACGCAGCCGAGCAGGCGGTCGAGGTCAGCCTCGGCCGCGGTACGGAAAAGCACAGTTCCTCCGAGAAATGAAAATCACACTTACACTGCCAAACATCTCAGTGCCTCCCTTCTCCCGACATTTCGCAGCACTCTAGTCCAAGCCGCCACCGCCCGCCCGCCGTTTTCCCGGACATGATCTTCCCCTCGTGGCCGGAGGACGACGTGAGTACGCTGGACCGCGTCCAGTTTCCGGCGTTTCCCGATCCGGCGGGACGATTCCGATCCGGCCGACGATGAGGACAGGATGGGCTCCGTGAGGTCCAACGACGACGACACGCTGCCGCTGCAACCGCCGATCCGGCTCCCCGACGCCGCCACCCTGGCCTCCGCGGTCCGCGCCGCGCCGCTCGCGGGCGAGCTGAAGGCGCTGCTCGACCCGCCCGACGACCCGCAGCCTCAGCATGGCGACGAGCAGGGGAACGAGCAGGGGCACGAGCGCGCCGGCGACGCGCGGGTGCTGGAGGCGTGGGCGCGGGTGTGCCGGACGCGGCTGGCCGCCGACGAGCGGCTGCTGCTGGAGCTCATCCGCATGTTCCTGTCCAGGGAGCCGGTCGCCGGGCGGGTGCCCCAGGCGCTGACCGATCTGGGGCTGGTGCGGCAGGCGGAGCCGTACACGCTGAGCTGGCTCGGGCTGTGGGTGGCGCGGCTGATCATCGCCGAGACCGCCGGTCAGGAGATCCCCGTCATGGGGACGCTGGCCGGCGCCGACGCCGCCACGCTGCTGCACGGCCTGCGCTCCTACCCCGAGGCCGAGCGGAGCGAGGAGCTGGCGGGCTGGCTGGCCGGCCGCGACCGGGAGCGGGCCGCCGCCGAGATCGCCGGTGCGCTGGCCGGTGTGAGCCCGCTGAGCCGGGCGGTCGGGGTGGATCTGCTGGAGTCGGGCCTCGGCGAGGAGGGCCGCCGGGCGCTGCGCGGGCTGCTGGAGGAGCCCAGGCTGGGCGCGGTGGTCGCGGCCAGGACGGGCCGCGAGGAACGGCCGCCCACCCCCGACGAGATCGCCTGGGTGCTGGTGGACATGGCGGCGGCGCTGCTGGAGTTCGGCGGCGGCGAGGCGGGCGAGGTGATCGACTCGATCGCCATGGGGATGGACGCGGAGGAGCAGGCGGGCACGATCGCGATCCTCGCCTTCGGCGACCACCCGTGGACGGGACGGGTGCTGCGGGTCGTCATCGACCACCACCCGGACGAGCGCGTCACGGCCGCGGCCCGCAAGGCCCTGCGCCGCCTGCGCGGCCTCGCCGACATCCGCACCTGACGGACGCGACTGAGGGGACACGGCTGCGGGGACAGGGCTCCGAGGGGACGCGGGCGCGGCGGCCGGGGCCGGTAGAGTCGGCTCGATGACGAAGCATACGATCTCGCCGCAGAGCGGCATCCTGGGCGACGGCTTCGGCTGCGACTGCGGCGCGGTGCTGGCCGGGCGGATGGCGGCCGAGCTGCACGCCGCCGAGAACGGCCGGTGCTCGGCCTGTCTCGGCTCGGCGGTGGAGCAGCTGGCCCCCGACCTCACGCGAGGGTGCACGGTCTGCGCGGCGACCGGGGGCCGCAAGGAGCAGATCACCTGGCAGCTCGCCCACACCGAGGCCGAGGAGCTGATCACGATGACCGTGGTGCGCGGCATCGTGGCGGGGCTCGACGGGCCCTTCCACCTGTCGGACATCGCCGACACGGTGCGGGCCGGGTTCGGGTTGCCCGCCGGGCGGCTGCCGGTGGGGCCGCGGGTGCGCGACCTGCTGCTCCAGCTCCAGGCGGCGGGCGAGATCGCCATGTTGTCGGCCCCCGACGAGCTGCTGGGCACCGACCAGGTGCTCTACCGCGACCCCCAGTGGCAGCGCACCCGCACCCTCGGCCTCTGAGCCGCACCCCCCAGCGGGTCAGGAGCGGCCCGTCACCCTCCCGGCGGATCACGGGCGGCCCGTCGCCCGCCCCGCGGGTCAGGGGCGGCAGAGGATCTCGCCGTGCAGCACCGAGAGCCAGGCGTCGTCGTCTGCGGCCCATTCCAGCCAGCCTTCGGCCATGCGCTCCAGATCGGACTCGGTGGCCGCGCCCGTGGCGAGCGCCTGCTCGGCCAGGGCCGACCGCCGGACGCGGTCGGCCCACATGCCGCCCCACCACGCGCGGTCCTCGGGGGTGGCGAAGCACCAGGTGGAGGAGGTGGCGGTGACCTCCTGGAAGCCGGCGGCGCGGGCCCAGGACAGCAGGCGCCGCCCGGCGTCCGGCTCGCCGCCGTTCTGGCGGGCGAGCCGCTGGTACAGGGCCATCCAGTCGTCCAGCGCGGGCAGGCGCGGGTACCAGGCGAAGGCCGAGTAGTCGCTGTCCCTGGCCGCGACGTACCCGCCGGGTTTGGTCACCCGGCGCATCTCGCGCAGCGCCCGCACCGGGTCGCCCACGTGCTGGAGCACCTGGTGGGCGTGGACCACGCAGAAGGTGTCGTCGGGGAAGTCGAGGGCGTGCGCGTCGGCGACGGCGAAGTCCACGTTGCCCAGACCGCGCGCGCCGATCTCGGCCCTGGCCAGCGCCAGGGCGTCCGCGGTCACCTCCGACGCCGTCACGTGGCCCACCAGCGCGGCCAGGTCCGCGGTGATCGTGCCGGGCCCGCTGCCCACGTCGAGGAGCCTCATCGCGGGCCGCAGGTGCGGCAGCAGGTACGCGGCCGAGTTCTCCGCGGTGCGCCACCGGTGCGAGCGCAGGACGGACTCGTGGTGCCCATGGGTGTAGACGGCGTCCATCGAAAGACTCCTTCACGACGATGTGTGCTCCGACCTTAACGCGAGTCTCACCTTTCGAGAGGAACCGTCTTTCTATATGAGACGGCCTGGGTCGTCCGGCGTCGCTCGTAGACTGGTCGCGGCAATGTCCTGGCAAAAGGAAGGCGTGGTCGTGGGAGAGGTCCGGCCGATCGTGCACGTGGGCGATCCGGTGCTGCACAATCCGTGCGAGCCGGTCACCCGGTTCGACGGCGAGCTGGCGGCGCTGGTCGACGACATGTTCGCGAGCATGTACGCGGCCGAGGGCGTGGGCCTGGCCGCCAACCAGATCGGCGTGCCGCTGCGCGTGTTCGTCTACGACTGCCCCGACGCCGAGGGCGTCGCCCACAAGGGCGTCGTCGTCAACCCGGCCCTCGAGCTGCCCGGCCTCGGTGAGCGCCGCCTCGACCCCGACGACGAGGGCTGCCTGTCGGTCCCCGGCCAGTTCGCCCCGCTCCCCCGGCCCGACCACGCCACCGTCCACGGTTTCGACGCCGAGGGGCGGCCGGTCACGGTCGAGGGCACCGGCCTGCTGGCGCGCTGCCTCCAGCACGAGACCGACCACCTCGACGGCTACCTGTACATCGACCGCCTGCCGACCAAACGCCGCAAGCAGGTGTTGGCAGCGTACGAGCAGACCAAGGCCGCTAAAGAGGACATTTCTCCGCTATAGTGGAGGAATGCAAGGTGAAGGCGTACTGTCCAGCGGGCTGTCCCTGGCCGAGCTGGGCGGGCGCATCCGCGCCGAGCGGCGCGGGCGCGGGTTGTCCGTCGAGCGCCTGGCCGAGCTGAGCGGCATCAGCAGGAGCATGGTCTCCGACGTCGAGCGCGGCGCCAAGTCGCCGACCGTGCTGGTGCTCGACCGCCTGGCCACGGCCCTCGGCACGTCCATCTCCCGGCTCCTCGACGAACCGGCCCGCGAGGACGTGCGCGTGCTGCGGCACGACCGGCAGCGGGTGCTGCGCGACCCGTCGGGCTGGGAACGGCGGGTGTTGTCGCCGGTGCTGGCCGACGTGGAGTTCGAGTTCATGCGGACCACGATCGGCCCCGGCGTGGACGCGGGCGAGTTCGCCCCGCACGTCCGGGGCTCGCGCGAGTACCTGGCCGTCGAGCGCGGCACGCTGCGCCTGACGATCGACGATCGGCCGTACGAGCTGGCGGCCGGCGACTCGGCCGCCTACCCCGGCGACCACCGCCACGCCTTCGCCAACGACGGGACCGCCGACTGCGTCTTCTACCTGGCCATGGAGCTGGGCGGCGGCCATGAGAGCAGGCATCACGAGACCTGGAGGGAAGCCCCGCATGGATGAGCTGCGCCGCGCCGGCGTCAGGGCGGCCGAGATCGCGGCCGCCCATCTGGAGGGCGTCCCGGCCGGGCCGGTCTGGCGGCCGGTGCCCGCCGCCGAGCGCGCCTGGCTGGCCGAGCTGCCGCTGCCCGAAGCCGGGCGTCCCCTCGACGCGCTGCTCGACGACGTGGGCGCCCATGTGCTGCCGTACCCGATGGGCAACGGGCACCCGCGCTTCTTCGGCTGGGTGAACTCGCCGCCCTCCCCCGCGGGCGTGCTCGTCGAGCCGCTGGCCGCCGCGCTCAACCCGAGCTGCGCGGGCGGCGACCACGCGGGCCCGCTGCTGGAGCGTACGGTGGTGCGCTGGCTGGCCGAGCTGGTCGGCTTCCCCCACCCGCCCGGCGGCGGCCTGCTGACCAGCGGCGCGTCGATGGCCACGATCGTCTGCCTGGCCGCCGCCCGGCAGCACGCCGCGCTCGCCGACGGCTGGGACGCCCGCGAGGAGGGCCTGCACGGCCGCCCGCCCATGGTCCTGTACGTCACCGAGGAGGGCCACAGCTGCCTGCACAAGGCGGCCCAGCTGCTCGGCCTCGGCGCCCGGAACGTCCGGAAGGTGCCGGTGGACGCCTCCTTCCGCATGGACGTCGGCGCGCTGCGCACGATGATCGCCGACGACCTGGCGGCGGGCCTGCGGCCGTTCTGCGTGGCGGGCAGCGCGGGCACCGTCAACTCCGGCGCGGTCGATCCGCTCGACGCCATCGCCGACGTGGCCGCCGAGCACGGGCTCTGGTTCCACGTGGACGGCGCCTACGGCGCGCTCGGCGTGCTCGACGCGCGCTCGGCGCCCGCCTACGCGGGCCTGGACCGGGCCGACTCGCTGGCCCTCGACCCGCACAAGTGGCTCGGCGTCCCGGTCGGCTGCGGCTGCGCGCTGCTGCGCGACCCGGCCGCCGCGCGGGCCGCCTTCAGCCTGGTGCCGTCGTACCTGGTCGACGACAACGCCGACGACCTGGGCTGGTTCGCCGAGTACGGGCCCGAGCAGACCCGTCCGTTCCGGGCGCTGAAGACCTGGGCGACGCTGTCGTACCTGGGCAGGGAGGGCGTCACGCGCCTGGTCGAGCACACCGGCGGCCTGGCGCGCACGCTGGCCGCCATGGTCGAGCAGGCCGCGGACTTCGAGCTGCTCGCGCCGGTCGCCACCTCCATCACGGCCTTCCGCCACACGCCCGCGACCGACGGATCCGGCGGACCCGGCGGGCTCGACGCGCTCAACCGGGCCCTGCCGGGCGCGGTCCAGGCGCGCGGCAACGCCTTCCTCACCGGCACCCGCCTCGGCGGCCGGGACGCGCTGCGGGCCTGCTTCCTGCATCCCGACACCACCGAGGACGACCTGGCGATCCTGCTGGCGGAGATCCGCCTGGCGGCGAAGACGCTCTGAGGCCCGGTAAAGGGCTGCTCCACGGACGTACCGGACACGCATGGCCGGACGCCGGGATCCGACAAAGCCCTGTGAGCTCTCCCCCTGCCCGGGTAGTAAGCGGCCTGGACGTGAGCAATCAGGAGGATCCCATGGCAGAGACCGTGGCAGACGTGATGACTTCCCACCCGGCGACGGTCGAGTGCGACCAGCCGGTGTCGGCAGCCGCGGCGCTCATGCGCGACAACGACGCGGGCGCGGTGATCGTCAACGAGAACGGGCGCATGAAGGGCATCGTCACCGACCGGGACATCACGATCCGCGTGGTGGCCGACGAGCGGGGGCCGGAGACGCCGGTCAGGGAGGCGTGCAGCCCGTCGGTCGAGGCGGTCGGGCCGGACACGAGCATCGACCAGGCCGTGCAGATCATGCGCTCGCACGCCGTGCGCCGCCTTCCGGTCGTCGAGGACGGCCGTCCCGTCGGCATCGTGAGCCTGGGCGACCTGGCGGTCGAGCGCGACCCGGACTCCGCGCTCGCCGACATCTCGGCCGCGGAGGGCAACCGCTAACGTGGCTGTGTGATCACAGTCGAGGACGTCCGGCGCTTCGCGCGCACCCTTCCGCGCTCGTCCGAGCACCTGATCCGGGACCGGGTCAAGTTCCGCGTGGGAAAGATCGTCTACGTGGCGTTCTCACGGGACGAGACGCTGATGGGCTTCGGGTTCCCGAAGGAGGAACGCGAGGCCCTGGTGGCGGCCGAGCCGGCCAAGTTCCTCATGCCCGGCGAGTCCGATCTGCGCTTCAACTGGGTGGTCGCCCGCATGGACGCCCTCGACGCGGCGGAGATGCGCGAGCTGGTGCTGGAGGCGTGGCGCATGTGCGTCCCGAAGAAGGTCCGCCTGGAACAGCAGCTCCAGACCGGCCCCTGAAGCCGTTCCGCCGCGGTCACGACACCGAGCGATAGAGGGCCGAGGTCAGGTCGGTGACGCGCTTGACCGAGCCGCTCCACGCGCTGCCCGCCGGGTGGGCGGTGAGCACCGCCATGACCAGGCGGTCGCCGGTGCCGGCCAGGCCCGTCGTGTGCAGCACGGGCCGCCCGTAGTCGGGCACGCCCGAGCCGGTCGCGCGCTGCGCGATCCACGAGACGGGCGCGGCCAGCGCCTTGGGGTCGCACTTGCCGGGCGGCGTCGTGCCGAACCCCGACCAGCCCTGCTTGACCGCCCAGGGCCTCGGCACCGCGCGCGGGATGCCGAAGGTCTGGTCGAAGCCGTCGGTGCCGCACGGCGTGGAGGCGCGCAGGTGGCCGAGGATGAGGTCGCGCACCCGGGCGTCGGCGGTGTCGAGCAGGTAGCGGTAGGTCCGGACGACGTCGTACGCGCTGAGCGAGGTGTAGCCCCAGAAGCCCGGCTTTGAGGCGGGCGGCGGGGTGGTGTCGGACAGGCCGAGCCGGCGGGCGGTCCGGACGATGATCTGCCCCTTGCCGTCACGATCCCAGAACGCCGAGGCGGCGTCGTCGTCGCTGGAGCGCAGCATGATCTTCAGCAGCCGGGCGTCGGCCGGCGGCACGCTCTTGCGCCGCTCCAGGTAGTCGATCGCGATGAGGATCTTGACGACCGACGCCGAGCGGAACTTGCGGTGGGCGTTCCGGACGGCGACGATCTTGCCGGCCTTCCGGTCGAACACCACCCAGGCCGCCGCGGTGCCCGCTGGCACCTGGATCGGGCGGGCGACGGCGGCGTGGGCGGGCGCGGCCAGGGCGACGACGGGGACGACCGCCGCCCCGGCGGCCAGGGGCTTGATTCGCACCCGCCTATAACTACCAGATTGTGTCGTCCACCCCTTGACCGTCCAACGAAAGCGGGTATAAACACAGGAGAAACCAAATAGAAACGGCGGTGAACCAACATCATGTACGCCGAGGAGCGGCAGCAGGAGATCCTCCGCAGAGCACGGGACGCGGGCCGCGTCGACGTGGTGAGGCTGGCCGCCGAGCTCGACGTGACCACCGAGACGATCCGCCGCGACCTGACCGCGCTGGAGCGGGCGGGCGTGCTGCGCCGGGTGCACGGCGGCGCGATCCCCGTGGAACGCCTGGGGTTCGAGCCCGCGCTGGCCGCCCGCGACGAGGTGATGACCGCGGAGAAGGAGCGCATCGCCAAGGCGGCCCTGGCCGAGCTGCCCGAGGACGGCTCGATCATCATCGACGCCGGCACCACCACCGGCCGCCTGGTCCAGGCGCTGCCCGCCGACCGCGAGCTCACCGTGATCGTCAACTCGCCGCCGCTGGCCACCGTCCTGGCCTCGCGGGCCAACCTCCAGGTGATCGTGCTGGGCGGGCGGCTGCGCGGCAAGACGCTGGCCACGGTCGACGACTGGGCGCTGCGCCCGCTGGCCCACCTCAACGTCGACGTCGCGTTCATGGGCACCAACGGCTGCTCGCCCGCCCGGGGCCTGACCACGCCCGACCCGGCCGAGGCGGCGATCAAGCGGGCCATGGTCCGGGCCGCGCAGCGCAGCGTGCTGCTGGCTGACCACACCAAGTTCGGCAACACCTACCTGGCCACGTTCGCCGAGCTGGGCGAGATCGACGTGGTGATCACCGACGCCGGGATCGACCCGGCGCTGGCCGCCGACGTCGCCGCGGCCGGGCCGGAGGTGATCCGCGCGTGATCCTCACGTTGACGCTCAACCCGAGCCTCGACCGCACGATCGAGATCGCCGCCCTGGCCAGGGGCGCGGTGATCCGGGCCGCCCGTGCCCGGCTCGACCCGGGCGGCAAGGGCGTCAACGTCTCGCGGGCGCTGCTGGCCAACGGCGTCGCCGCCCGCGCCGTGCTGCCCTTCGCCGGGGACGAGGGCGCGCAGCTCGTCCGCCTGCTGGCCGCCGAGGGCCTGGACATGGTCACCGTCCCCGCGGCGGGCACGACCCGGTCCAACGTCACGCTCGCCGAGCCCGACGGCACCGTCACCAAGATCAACGAGCCGGGGCCCGCGCTGTCGGCGGCCGAGCTGGACACGGTCGCCGAGACCCTGCTGGCCGCGGCGCGGGAGGCGGACTGGGTGGTGGCCTCGGGCAGCCTGCCGCCCGGGGTGCCCGCCGACGTCTACGCCCGGCTGTGCCGCCGCTTCGCCGCCGCGGGCCTGCACGTCGCCGTGGACACCAGCGGCCCGGCCCTCGCCCGTGCGCTGGAGGCCGGTCCGGCGCTGGTCAAGCCCAACCTCGACGAGCTGGCCGCGGTGACCGGCCGCCCCTTGTGCCGGGTCGGCGACGTGGTCGAGGCGGCGGCCGGGCTGCGCGCCGCGGGCGCCCGTACGGTGCTGGCCAGCCTCGGGGCCGACGGCGCCGTCCTCGTCGAGGACGACGGCGTCTGGTACGGCGAGGCCGCGGTCACCGGCCCGCGCAGCTCCGTCGGCGCCGGTGACGCCATGCTGGCCGGGTTCCTGGCCGCGGGCGGGCACGGTGTCCCCGCCCTGGCCGAGGCGCTGGCGTGGGGCGCGGCGGCGGTCCGGCTGCCCGGCAGCAGGATGCCCGGCCCCGCCGACATCGACCGCGCCGGGGTGCGCACGGGAGCCCCCGACCCGGCCCGCCCGCTCACCGTCCCGCACGCGCCGCCCGTCCCGGAGCCGGTCGCCCCCTCACCGCACGGCTGATCCACTGCTCATCCCCCCGAAGGAGCACGTCCATGGCCGACACTTACACCCCTCCGGTCCACGGCACCGGAGTCAAGGCCACCATCCAGCGCCTAGGCGGCCACCTGGCCGGGATGATCATGCCGAACATCGGCGCGTTCATCGCCTGGGGCCTGATCACCGCGCTGTTCATCCCCACCGGCTGGCTGCCGGACAAGGAGCTGGCCGCGCTGGTCGACCCGGTCATCAAGGCCCTGCTGCCGATCCTCATCGCCTACACCGGCGGCCGCATGGTCCACGGGCAGCGCGGCGCGGTCGTCGGCGCGGTGGCGGCGATGGGCGTGGTCGTGGGCTCGGACATCCCGATGTTCCTCGGCGCGATGATCGTCGGCCCGCTCGCCGCCGTGATCCTGAAATATGTGGACAAGTTCACTGAGCAGCGGACCCGGGCCGGGTTCGAGATGCTGGTGGACAACTTCACCGCCGGCATCGTGGGCGCCGCGATGGCCGTGGCCGGGGTGCTGGGCATCGGGCCGGTCGTCCGGGTCGTCACCGACGTGGCGGGCCAGGCGGTCGAGTGGCTGATCACCAACAACCTGCTGCCGGTGGCCTCGGTGCTGATCGAGCCGGCCAAGGTGCTGTTCCTGAACAACGCGGTCAACCACGGCGTGCTGGGGCCGCTGGGGGTGGCCGAGGCGGTGCGGCAGGGCAGATCGATCCTGTTCATGCTGGAGTCGAACCCCGGCCCTGGGCTCGGGCTGCTGGTGGCGTACCTGCTGTTCGGGCCGCGTCCGCTGCGGCCGAGCACGCCCGCCGCGATGATCATCCACTTCTTCGGCGGCATCCACGAGATCTACTTCCCGTACGTGCTGATGAAGCCGCGGCTCATCCTGGCCGTCATCGCGGGCGGGGCGGCCGGCGTGTTCACCTTCATGATCACCGGCGCGGGCCTGGTCGCCACCCCCTCGCCCGGCAGCATCTTCGCCTACCTCGCGGTGACGCCGCGCGGCGGCTGGCTCGGCTCGATCGCCGGGATCGCGGTGGCCACGGCCGTGTCGTTCGCCGTCGCCGCCGTGCTGCTGGGCTTCGGCCGGGGCGAGAAGGAGCCCGAGCCGGACGTCCCCGGCCCGCGGGACGCCGTCGCGGACCCGCCGACCCCTGAGCCCGCGAGCACCGAACCCGTCAGGACCGAACCCGTCAGCAAGGAGGCGTGAGCCGTGGCCGGCATCGACAGCAAGGACATCCACAAGATCGTCGTGGCCTGCGACGCGGGCATGGGCAGCAGCGTCATGCTCGCCTCCCAGCTCCGCAAGCAGCTCAAGGAGAGCGGCGTCACCGTCGAGCACACCCCGGTGAACTCCATCCCCGCCGACGCCGACGTCGTCGTGTGCCACTCCGGGCTGGCCGCCAGGGCCAGGGCCGCCGCGCCGGGCAAGGCGCTGGTGTCCTTCCAGGTCTTCCTCGGCGACCCGGCGGTGACCGGGCTGGTGAACACCATCAGGAACGGCGGCACCGTCGATGCGTGAGGACCTGCTCGACGCGCGGGCGATCCGGCTGCACGAGAGCGCGGCCTCGCGCGAGGAGGCCGTCCGCCGGTGCGGGCGGGTGCTGGTGGAGGTGGGGGCGGTCGCGGAGCCGTACGTCGAGGCGATGCTCGAACGCGAGCGCACGATCTCCACCTACGTCGGCGAGGGGGTGGCCGTCCCGCACGGCACGGCCGCCGCCAAGCGGGACGTCACCCGCGACGCGATCTGCGTCGTGCGCTTCCCCGGCGGGATCGACTGGGACGGCGAGCGCGTCACGCTGTGCGTGGGCATCGCCGCCGCCGGCGACGGGCACGTGCCGCTGCTGGCGGCGCTGGCCGAGATCCTGCTCGACCCCGACCGGGCCAGGGCGTTGCGCGAGGCGACGGAGCCGGGCCAGGTGCTGAAGGAGCTGACGTGAAGGTAGCCAGGTTCCACGCCCCGGGCGACATCAGGATCGAGGACGCGCCGGAGCCGCAGGCCGGGCCGGGCGAGCTGAAGATCCGGGTGCGCAACTGCTCGACCTGCGGCACCGACGCCAAGATCTTCCGGTACGGCCACCACCACATCAGGCCGCCGCGCGCTCATGGGCCACGAGATCGCCGGCGAGGTCGTGGGCACCGGGGCGCGGGTGCAGGTGATCGCCGCCATCCCGTGCGGGACGTGCGTGGAGTGCCGCCGGGGCCGCCTGACCGTCTGCCCGCGCCAGGAGTCGATGGGCTACCACTACGACGGCGGCTTCGCCGAGTACGTGGTCGTCCCGGCCAAGGTGGTGGCCGTGAACGGGGTGAACGCCGTACCCGACGGCGTCGGGTACGGCGAGGCGTCGGTGGCCGAGCCGCTGGCCTGCGTGCTCAACGGCCAGTCGCTGGCCGGGGTGGGCCCGGGCGACGACGTGGTGGTGATGGGCGCGGGCCCGATCGGCTGCCTGCACGTACGGCTGGCGCGGGCGCGCGGCGCGTCCCGGATCTTCCTCGTCGACGTCAACGCCGAGCGGCTGGCGATGGCGGCCGAGCTGGTGCGTCCCGACGCGGTGATCGACTCCGACGCCGTCGCACAGGTGCTCAAGCTGACCGGCGGCCGCGGCGCCGACGTCGTGATCACCGCGGCGGCCTCCGGCGCGGCCCAGGAGCAGGCGGTCCGGATGGCCGCCCGGCAGGGGCGCGTGAGCTTCTTCGGCGGGCTGCCGAAGGACGACCCGGTCATCGCCCTCGACGCCAACCTGGTCCACTACCGGGAGCTGACCATCGTGGGCGCGAACGGCTCCAGCCCCGCGCACAACGCCGAGGCCCTGCGCCTGGTGGCCGAGGGCGCCGTCGTGGTGTCCGACCTGATCACCCACCGGCTGCCGCTGCCCCGGGTGCTCGACGGGATCGACCTCGTCAGCACGGGCAAGGCGATCAAGGTGACGATAGAACCCTGAAGGAGGTTGGCGATGGCGAGTCGAACGGTGGCCGTGGCCTGCGCCGGCGGCCTGCACGCGCGTCCGGCGAAGGTGTTCGTGCGGGAGGCGGCCCGGCTCGGGGTGCCGGTGCGGGTGCGGCTCGGCGAGAAGTCGGTGCCGGCCGGCAGCATGCTGGGGGTGTTGTCGCTGGGCGCGGCGCAGGGCACGGTGGTGACGCTGGAGGCCGAGGGCGCGGGGGCCGAGGAGGCGCTCGACGCGCTGGCCGCCCTGCTCTCCCGCGACCTCGACGCCGCCCCCGCGCCCGGCGCGGCTGCGGCGACTGGGGCCGGGGCCGGTGAGGCGTGCGATGCCTGAGGCGACGCTGAAGGGCGTGGGAGTCAGCCAGGGCCGGGCCGCCGGGCCCGTGGTGCGGATGGCGACCCCGCCCGTGCTGCCCGCCCCCCGCCGGGTCACCGACCCCGGCGCCGAGACGGCCGCCGCCGCGAAGGCCCTCGACGCCCTCGCCGCCGACCTGGAACGCCGCGCCGCCCACGCGGAGGCCGAAGCGGCCGAGATCCTGGAGGCGCTGGCCATGATGGCCGCCGACCCGGAGCTGCGCGAACAGGCCGAGGCGCACGTGCGCGACGACGGCCTGGACGCCCCCCACGCCCTGGACGCCGCCTTCTCCGCGCACCAGGAGGCCCTGGCCGCGCTGGGCGGCTACCTCGCCGAACGGGCCGCCGACCTCGACGACCTCAGGTCCCGCGCGGTGGCCGCCGCCCTGGGCCTGCCCATGCCGGGCGTGCCCGACCCCGGCCATCCGTTCGTGCTGGTGGCCGGGGACCTGTCGCCCGCCGACACCGCCGGCCTGGGCCCGCGGGTGCTGGCGCTGGTCACCGAGCACGGCGGGCCCACCAGCCACACCGCGATCCTGGCCCGCGGCCGGGGCCTGCCCGCCGTGGTGGCCTGCGCGGGCGTCCTGGACGTCCCCGACGGGACGATGATCGGCGTGGACGGCGTCACCGGCGAGGTCACGGTCGGCCTCACCGGCCCGGAGGCCGACCGCGTACAGGAGTCCGACCGGCGCGACCGGGAGCGGCTGGCGGCCGGCGCGGGCCCCGGCAGGACCGCCGACGGCCACCCGGTGAGGCTGCTGCACAACATCGGCTCGGCCGCGGACCTGCGGCCGGGCGCGGAGGGCGTGGGCCTGTTCCGCACCGAGTTCCTGTTCCTCGACCGCAGGCGGCCGCCCTCCCACGAGGAGCAGGTCGCCGCGTACGCGGAGGTGTTCGCCGGGGGCGGGCCGGTGACCGTGCGCACGCTCGACGCCGGCACCGACAAGCCGCTGCCCTTCCTCGGCCTGCCGGCCGAGCCCAACCCGGCGCTGGGCGTGCGCGGCCTGCGCGTCGACCGCGTGCTGCCCGGCGTCCTGGACGCCCAGCTCGACGCCATCGCCGAGGCCGCCCGCGCCACGGGCGCCGACGTGCGGGTGATGGCCCCCATGGTGACCACCGCGCGCGAGGCGGCCGACTTCGCCTGCCGCGTGCGCGCCCGCGGCATCGCCCGCGCGGGCGTGATGGTCGAGGTGCCCGCCGCCGCCCTCCAGGCCGACGAGCTGCTGGCCGAGGTGGACTTCCTCAGCGTCGGCACCAACGACCTGGCCCAGTACACCTTCGCCGCCGACCGGCAGCATCCCGGCCTGTCCGACCTGCTCGACCCGGCCCAGCCCGCCCTGCTGCGGCTGGTCGGCATGTGCGCAGAGGCCGGGCTGCGGGCGGGCAAGCCGGTCGGGGTGTGCGGCGAGGCCGCCGGCGACCCGGCGGTCGCGCCGCTGCTGGTGGGGCTCGGGGTGTCGAGCCTGTCGATGGCCCCGGTGTGCGTGCCCGTCGTCCGCGAGGCGCTGGCGGCCCTCACCCTGGAGGAGTGCCGCGAGCGCGCCCGTCTGCCGCGGCGCTGACCGGTCAGCCGACCGGCTCGGGGTTGTGGGCCCTGAGCCGGAGCCGGTCGTCCTCGACGTCCACCGTGACCTTGCCGCCCTCGCCCACCTCGCCGGTCAGCAGCATCGTGGACAGGCGGTTGTCCAGTTCCCGCTGCACGGTGCGGCGCAGCGGGCGGGCGCCGAACTCGGGCTGGTAGCCGCGCCGGGCCAGCCAGTCCTTGGCCTCGTCGCTGACCTCCAGGGTGACGTTCTGGCCGCGCAGCCGCTGCCGGGTGCGCTCCAGCAGCAGGTCCACGATCTGGCGCAGCTGCTCGCGTTCCAGCCGCTTGAAGACGATCACCTCGTCGATGCGGTTGAGCAGCTCGGGGCGCAGGGAGTGGCGCAGCAGGTCCATGAGCTCGTCCTGGAGCTGCGGGGTGTCGCCCTCGGCGTCCAGGATGAGCTGGGCGCCGATGTTGCTGGTCATGATGACGATGGTGTTGGTGAAGTCGACCGTGCGGCCCTGGCCGTCGGTCAGCCGGCCGTCGTCGAGCATCTGCAGCAGGATGTTCATGACGTCGGGGTGGGCCTTCTCGATCTCGTCGAGCAGGACGACGCCGTGCGGGCGGCGGCGGACGGCCTCGGTGAGCTGGCCGGCCTCCTCGTAGCCGACGTACCCGGGGGCGCGCCGATCAGGCGGGAGACGGTGTGCCGCTCCTGGAACTCGCTCATGTCGATGCGCACCATGTGGTCCTCGCCGCCGAACAGCGCGGCGGCCAGCGCCCTGGCCAGCTCGGTCTTGCCGACCCCGGTCGGGCCGAGGAACAGGAAGCTGCCGATGGGCCGGTTGGGGTCCGACAGGCCCGCCCTGGCCCTGCGCACCGCCTCGGCGATGGCGACGACGGCCTCGTCCTGGCCGATGACCCGCTCGTGCAGGTGCTCCTCCAGCCGCATCAGGCGCTCGCGCTCCTGCTCGGTGAGCTGGGTGACGGGAATGCCGGTACGCCGGGAGACGACCTCGGCGATGTCCTCCACCATGACCTGCGGGACGGTGTCGTGGCCCTGCCGGGCGCGATCCAGCTCGGGACGGAGCTTGTCGATCTGGACGGTGAGCTCCTTGGCCCGGTCGAAGTCGTCGGAGGTGACCGCCTGGTCCTTGTCGCGGCGCAGCGCGTCGAGGCGTTCCTCCAGCTCGCGCACGTCGCTGTCGGGGGCGCGTGAGCGCAGCCGGACCCGGGCCGAGGCCTGGTCCATCAGGTCGATGGCCTTGTCGGGCAGGAAACGGTCGGGGATGTAGCGGGCAGAGAGGTTGGCGGCGGCGTCCAGGGCCTCGTCGGTGATGCGCACCTGATGGTGGGCCTCGTACGCGTCGCGCAGCCCGGCCAGGATCTCGACCGTCTGCTCGACGGTGGGCTCGCTGACCAGGATGGGCTGGAAACGGCGTTCGAGCGCGGCGTCCTTCTCGATGTTCTTGCGGTACTCGTCGATGGTGGTGGCGGCGATGACGTGCAGCTCGCCGCGGGCCAGGGCGGGCTTGAGGATGTTGGCCGCGTCCATGCCGCCCTCGGCCGAGCCGGCGCCGACCAGGGTGTGCACCTCGTCGATGAAGACGATGGTCTCGTCGGCGTGCGCGCGCACCTCGTCGATGACCTTCTTGATGCGCTCCTCGAACTCGCCCCGGTACTTCGACCCGGCGACCATGCCGGTCAGGTCGAGCGCGACGACGCGGCGGTCCTTGAGCGTGTCGGGCACGCTGCCGTTGACGATGCGCTGGGCGATGCCCTCGACGATGGCGGTCTTGCCGACGCCGGGCTCGCCGATCAGGCACGGGTTGTTCTTGGTGCGCCGCGAGAGCACCTCGATGGCCTGCTCGATCTCGTCCTCGCGGCCGACGACCGGGTCGATCCTGCCCTGCCTGGCCTCCTCGGTCAGGTCGCGGCCGTACTCGTCGAGCGCGGGGGTGTCGGTGGGCTGCCGCCCGTCGCCGTGCTGCTGACGGGACGCGCCGGACATGATGGCCTGCTGCAGCTCGTTGGCCGAGACGCCCTGCTCCTGGAGCAGGCGGGCGGCGCCGGAGTCGGGGTTGGCGGCCACGGCGAGCAGCAGGTGCTCGGGGCCGATGTAGGAGGACTGGAGGGCGCGGGAGATGCGCTGGGCGTCCAGGACGGCGCGTTTGGCCGCCGGGGTGAGCGTGGTGGGCGGCTCGGTCCCGGTGCCGGGTCCGGTCAGGGCGTCGATGCGGTCGCGCAGCCTGCCGAGGTCGACACCCGCCGCCTGCATCAGGGGACGGGTGGCGTCGGACTCGGTCAGCGCGTCGAGGATGTCCAGGACGTCCATGTCCTGCGCGCCGCGCTGCCCGGCCACCTCCAGGGCCCGGCTGAGCACCTCCCTGGCCGAGGCGCTGAGCAGCTTGCCCACGTCGACCCGCTGCACGCTGGGACGCGACGGCGGCCAGCCTTCCATCCCGCCGAACACCCGTCCGGTGAGCTCCTCGAACCCCCTGAACGGATCTCCCCCGAAGAACGACCTGAACGGCATGTCGGACATTGATCTCCCCCTAGTGCATCAGGGGGACATCTAGCCGAAGAAGCCGCAACTCATAGCCAGCAATCGGCAAAGGGGACGCATTACTCAGTGGCCACCAGGTCGATGACGGGCATTTCGCCGGAGACGAGCTCCAGCGTGCGATGCGCGGTGCCCGGGTTCTCCAGCAGCGCCATGACGACGGCGGCCACGTCGTCGCGCGGCACCGAGCCGGGCGGCACCTCGGGGGCCAGCCGGACCAGGCCCGTGCCGGGCTCGTCGGTCAGGCGGCCGGGGCGCAGGATCGTCCAGGCCAGGCCGTCGCGGGCGCGCAGGTCGTCCTCGGCGGCGGTCTTGGCCTCGATGTAGGCGGCCCAGACCGGGTCGCTGCCCAGCGCGGGCGGGCGGCCCGCGCCTATCGAGGAGATCTGGATGAACCGCCGCACGCCCGCCCGCTCGGCGGCGTCGGCCATCAGGACGGACGCGGCCCGGTCGACGGTGTCCTTGCGGGCCGCGCCGCTGCCCGGACCGGCGCCGGCCGCGAAGATCACGGCGTCGGCGTCGCGCAGGATCTCCGCCACCTCGTCGGCGGTGGCCTTCTCCAGGTCGCACAGCACGGCCGCGGCCCCCGTGGCCTCGACGTCGGCCACGTGCGCGGGGTTGCGCACCAGGCCGACCGCGCCGGACCTGAGCCGCTCGGCCAGCCGCAGCGCGATCTTGCCGTGCCCACCCGCGATGATGATCCGCATACCTCCCATGGTGTCATGGACGTCATGAACGACTTCCCGCAGGCCCCCACGCCCGCGTTCCTGTTCGACCTGGACGGCACCCTGATCGACAGCGTCTACCAGCACGTCATCGCCTGGCGGCAGGCGCTGTCCGGGATGGGGATCGACCTGTCGGTGTGGCGCATCCACCGGCGCATCGGCATGAGCGGCGGCCTGTTCGTCAGCGCGCTGCTGCGCGAGACCGGGCTGAAGCTGAGCCAGGAGCAGATCGACCAGTTGCAGGTCACCCACGCCGAGGCGTACGAGCAGCAGGTGGAGTCGGTCCGGCCGCTGCCGGGGGCGGCCGAGCTGCTCGGCGAGCTGACCGCGCGCGGCGTGCCGTGGGCCATCGCGACCAGCGGCTACGCCCGTACGGCCCGGCTCGCGCTGGGCATGCTCGGCCTGCCGGAGGACACCCCGATGGTCACCCGCGACCTGGTGCGGCGGGCCAAGCCGGACCCGGATCTGTTCCTGGCCGGTGCGGCGCTCGTCCAGGTGGACCCGCTGCATGCGATGGTGGTGGGCGACAGCGTCTGGGACCTGCTGGCCGCCCGCCGGGCGGGCGCGCTCGGCATCGGGCTGCTGTCCGGTGGATATGGCAGGGACGAGCTCGAACGCGCCGGAGCCTTCCGCGTGTACGCCGATCCGGCGGACATGCTCGACAGGCTGGACGAGCTCGGCGTGCGCTCCCCGTCCTGAGCGAAGGGGGAATATCTCGCCGAACCTCCCAGCTTGATCGTGCGTATCCCCCACAGAGGAGCATTGAGATGGATTTGGCAGACATCGGCGTGACCGGCCTGGCCACCATGGGGCGCAACCTGGCCAGGAACCTGGCCAGGCACGGATACGCCGTCGCCGTGCACAACCGCACGACGGCCCGCACCCAGCAGCTGGTCAGGGAGTTCGGCGGGGAGGGCACGTTCGTGCCGGCCGAGGAGCTGGCCGCTTTCGTGGCGTCGCTGAAGCGGCCGCGGCGGGCGATCATCATGGTGAAGGCCGGCCCCGGCACCGACGCGGTGATCGACCAGCTGGCCGAGCTGATGGAGCCGGGCGACATGATCGTCGACGGTGGCAACGCGCATTTCCAGGACACCCGGCGGCGTGAGGCGGCGCTGCGCGAGCGCGGCATCCATTTCGTCGGCACCGGCATCTCCGGCGGCGAGGAGGGCGCGCTGCTCGGCCCGAGCATCATGCCGGGCGGCTCGAAGGAGTCGTGGGAGGCGCTGGGCCCGATCCTGCAGGACATCTCCGCCAAGGTGGACGGGGTGCCGTGCGCGGTGCACGTCGGCCCCGACGGCGCGGGGCACTTCGTGAAGATGGTCCACAACGGCATCGAGTACTCGGACATGCAGCTCATCGCCGAGTCCTACGACCTGCTGCGCCAGGCCCTGGGGGCGACGCCGGCCGAGCTGGCCGAGGTGTTCAGGGAGTGGAACCGGGGCGACCTGGACTCGTACCTGATCGAGATCACCGCCGAGGTGCTGGAGCAGGTCGACGCGGCCACGGGCAGGCCGTTCGTGGACGTCGTGGTGGACCAGGCCGAGCAGAAGGGCACCGGCCGCTGGACCGTGCAGAGCGCGCTCGACCTGGGCGTGCCGGTGACCGGCATCGCCGAGGCGGTCTTCGCCCGCGCGTTGTCGGGCCACCCGGAGCAGCGGGCCGCCGCCGCGTCGCTGGAGGGCCCGCAGCTGTCCGGCGTCGGCGGCCGCGAGCTGATCGAGGACGTGCGCCAGGCCCTGTACGCGTCCAAGATCGTCGCCTACGCGCAGGGCTTCGACCAGATCGCCGCCGCCTCCAAGGAGTACGGCTGGGACGTCGACCCGGGCGCCATGGCCACCATCTGGCGCGGCGGCTGCATCATCAGGGCCAAGTTCCTCGACCGCATCCGCGCCGCCTACGACGCCGACCGGCAGCTGCCGACGCTGCTGGCCGACCCGACCTTCGCCGCCGTGCTGAACGCCGCACAGGACGCGTGGCGGCGCGTGGTGACCACGGCCGTGCGGATCGGCGTGCCGACGCCGGGCTTCTCCTCCGCGCTGGCCTACTACGACGGGCTGCGCCGCGACCGCCTGCCGGCCGCGCTGGTGCAGGGGCTGCGCGACTACTTCGGCGCGCACACCTACCACCGGGTGGACCGGGAGGGCGTCTTCCACACCGACTGGTCGGGCGACCGGGCCGAGCGCCCCGCCTGACCGCCCCCAGGGCTGGGCGGACGGTCAGCGGCCGGTCAGGGCGACCGGGTTGGCCACCGCCGTGACCGCGCAGAACCCGATCGGGCCGGCCGCGTCGTGCAGGGTGACCTGGCCGGTCGCGACGCCGCCGGCGCTGAGGTGCCCGGTGGCCTCGACGCCGATCAGCTCGCCCTCGGGCAGCCGGGCGAGCGTCAGCGTGTAGTCGGCATTGATGAAGCTGACGCCCGCCGAGCCGACGTTGGCCAGCGGGCTGGCGAAGTCGGCGGCCAGGGCGGCGCGGGTGAGCGGGGTCAGCGGCTCGTCGTCCACCAGCGGGTGGGTCTCCCGCAGCCACACCCGGTCGCGCCCGCCCTGCCCCCACTCGGTCAGCCGCCACAGGTCGAACGGCGGCTTCCAGCCCTGCCCCTCGGCCGGGTCGCCGGCGGGCGGCGGCTCGTCCCAGGCGGGCGTGTGCGGCAGCCGGCCGCCGGGCTGCTCGCCCTGCCGGAGCAGCACGGCCGAGGCCCGGCCGATCACGCCCTGTTCGGTGGAGAGCACGGCGTCGGCGACCCGGATCCGCCGCCCGTCCCTGACCAGGGTGGTCTCCACCGTGACCGGCAGCATGGGGCTGTTGCGGAACAGGTCGACGGTCAGCCTGGCGAAGTGCAGGCCGGGCTCGGCGTGCCGCTCCTCCAGGGCGCCGGCCGCCAGGCCGCCGAGCAGACGGCCGTGGAGCATGTCGGGGGACCAGGGGCTGCGCGCGTGCGGGGCGGGCACGAACTCGCCCTCCTTGCGCGTGAAGAACGCTGACGTCGCCATGACCGAATCATATTCTGGAAGAGAGCAGCCGCCGTCCCAGCGCGTGCAGGCGCTCCTTCAGCTCGGCCGGTTCGAGCACCTCGAAGTCGAGGTCGAGGAAGGCCACGGCCACGGCCATCAGGTGCAGGTCGTCGCCGCGCATGGTGAGCACGCAGGTGGTCTCGTCCACCGGCTCGACCTCGCCGCCGATGCGGCCGGCCAGCCGTCCGGCCGGGGCGCGGATCAGGAAGCGGGCCTGGACCGGCCACATCTGGTGGCCGAGCCGGTGCCGCACCCAGGCGGCGACGTCGGCCTCCGGCGGCTCGCGCGGGGCGAAACGCGGGCCGTTGGGCGTGCGCACCTCGATCCGGTCGGCCCGGTACGTGCGCCAGTCGTGGCGGTCGACGTCCCAGCCGACCAGGTACCAGCGGCTGCCCTTGCTGACCAGGCTGTGCGGCTCGGCCTTGCGCAGCGTGACGGCGCCCTCGTGGTCGGTGTAGTCGAAGCGGAGCTGCTCGCGGTCGCGGCAGGCGGCGGTGATGCGGGTCAGCAGCTCGGGGGCGACCGTCGGGCCCCGCCCGCCGACGCGCACGGTGTGCGTCTGCAGGGCGTTCACGCGCTGCCGCAGGCGGGCGGGCAGCACCTGTTCGAGCTTGGCCAGGGCGCGCAGCGAGGTCTCCTCGATGCCGGTCACGGTGCCGCCGGCGGCCGTGCGCAGGCCGACCGCGACCGCCACGGCCTCCTCGTCGTCGAGCAGCAGCGGCGGCAGCTCCGCGCCGGGGCCGAGCCGGTAGCCGCCGGCCACCCCCGGCGTGGAGCCCACCGGGTAGCCGAGGCTGCGCAGCCGGTCGATGTCGCGGCGCAGCGTGCGCGGGGCCACGCCGAGCCGTTGCGACAGCTCCGCGCCGGGCCACTCGCGCCGGGTCTGCAGGAGCGAGAGCAGGCGCAGGAGCCGCGCCGAGGTGTCGAGCACGGGTCCATTGTGGCCCGATCCTGGCCGCAATGCTGCCTAGCGTGGGCGGCATGAACCGATTCGTCATCGACATCCCGCAGTCCGCGCTCGACGACCTGCGGGCGCGGCTGGGCCGTACGCGCTGGCCGGACGCCCTGGAGGGGGTCGGCTGGTCGTACGGCGTGCCGCCCGAGGCCGTGCGCGAGCTGGCCGCGTACTGGCTGGACGGCTACGACTGGCGGGCGCACGAGGCGCGGCTCAACGAGCTGCCGCAGCTCACGACCGAGATCGACGGCCAGCGCGTGCACTTCGCCCACGTACGTTCGCCACGCCCCGGCGCGCTGCCGCTGCTGCTGACGCACGGCTGGCCGAGCACGTTCGCCGACTTCTCCCGCGTGGCCGAGCCGCTCAGCCGCGACTTCCACCTCGTCATCCCGTCAGTGCCCGGGTTCGCCTTCTCCGGCCCCACCGCCGAGACCGGCTGGGGCGTGCGCCGGGTCGCCGCCGCCTGGATCGAGCTCATGGACCGCCTCGGCTACGACCGGTACGGCCTGCAGGGCGGCGACTTCGGCTCGCTCGTCTCGCCCGCCCTGGCCCGGATGGCCCCCGACCGGGTGGCGGGCGTGCACCTGAACGCGCTCACGGCGTTCGTCTCCGACGACCTGTCCGGCCTGACCGAGGCCGAGACCGAACGCGCGCGGCGGATCGAGCGCTGGCACCGCGAGTTCTCCGGGTACGCCGCCGTCCAGAGCACCAGGCCGCAGACCCTCGCCTACGCCCTGGCCGACTCCCCGGCCGGCCAGCTCGCCTGGCACCTGGACGCGTTCGCGAGCTGGGGCCAGGACGCCGGCGGGGTCGCCCCCGACGACGTCCTGACCAACGTCACCATCACCTGGCTGACCGGCACCGCCGGCTCCTCCGCGCGCCTGTACCGCGAGAGCGGCGGCGACTGGGCGCCGCCCGCCGAGCCCGGCAGGACGCCGACGGCCGTGGCCGTCTTCCCCGGCGACAGCACGGTCCGCCGCTACGCCGAGCGCTCCCACAACGTGGTGCGCTGGTCGGAGCCGGCGCGCGGCGGCCACTACGCCGCCCTGCAGGCCCCCGACCTGCTGGCCGAGGACGTCAGGTCGTTCTTCGCCGAGCTCTAGCCCGGCATCACGCAGAACGGGTGGCCCTCGGGGTCGAGCACGACCGTCCAGTCGTCGCCGCCCGGCTGGTGGTCGGGCAGGGTGGCGCCCAGGGCGACCAGCGTCCGCCTGGCCTCCTCGACGTCGGGGACGGTGAGGTCGAGGTGCACGTGCTTGCCGTCGTTGGGCCAACCCGGTCCTCGGTAGCCGTCGATCCGCTGGAAGGCCAGCGACACGGGGCCGCCGGTGACGGTGGCGTAGTCGGGGTCGGAGTCGCCTACCTGCCAGCCGGTCGCCTTGGCGTAGAAGCCGGCCAGGGCGACGGGGTCGGCGCAGTCGAAGACCATGGAGGACATCCCTGTTGTCATGCCACCACCCTGCCGGTGACGCCCACCCAGGGTCTTGAACATCCTTGCACCCAGCCGCCCACCCCACCGCCGCCCACCGGCCGCCGCACACCCGGCCGCCCCCCCCCCCCCCTCGCAACCACACGCCTCCGCCGCACCCGGCCCACGCCGCACGCCCCCCCCGCGCCCTACGCCCGCCGCATACCGCCATGCCTCCTCCGTGTACCCCAGCCGACGCGTACCCCGGAGGCCGCAGAGGTCGTCGAAGGCCCCGAGCCGTGCCGAGGGCGAGATTGTCGGTGGTGGGGCGTAACGTTCGGCGGGTGCGATCCTCCAAGCTGCTGGCCCGTGGGAAGGGCTTCACCCTCGACCTGGTGACCTGCGTCGACGACCACCGCGGATGGTCACGGCCCGAGGTGGGCCGGGCCCACCGCATGGTGCTGGTCCACCGGGGCGCGTTCCGCCGCATGGCCGACGGCCGCCAGGCCGCCGTCGACCCGACGATGGCCTACCTCGGGGCGCCCGGCGAGGAGGAACGCTTCGCCCACCCGGCGGGCGGCGACGTCTGCACCTCCCTCTCCCTGTCCCCCGCCCTCTGGCGCACGCTGGCGGGCGACGCCACCCGCCTGGCCCGCTCGACGGTCTACGTCGACGCCCGCTTCGAGCTCGCGCACCGCCGCCTGCTGGCCGCAGCCCGCGTGGGAGACCCCGACTTCGCCCTGGTGGAATCCCTGCTGTCGCTGACCGGCGCCACCCTCAACCAGCTGGCCGGGCCCGCCACCCCGGCCACCACAGAGGGGGCGGCCGCGGCGCATCGGCCCGCCCCGTCCCCCGCCCGCTCCACCGCGGCCATCGCCGCCGCCGCCCGCGAGGCGATCTCGGCCGATCATCCGGCGGCCGCCGGCCTGTTGCCGCTGGCCGAGTTCCTGGCCGTCTCCCCCTACCGGCTCAGCCGGGCCTTCACCCGCGAGCTGGGCGTCTCGCTGACCCACTACCGCAACCGGGTGCGCGTGAGCCGGGCGCTCGACCGCCTGGAGAGCGGCGAGACCGGCCTGGCCGCTCTCGCCGCCGACCTCGGGTTCGCCGACCAGGCCCACCTGACCCGTACGATCCGCCGCCACGTCGGCCACACCCCGACGGTCCTACGCCGCCTGCTGACCTCCCCCGCTGCCCTCGGGCGGGTGGATTTCGGGTCGCCTGCCGCCGTAAGCTCCCCCAATGCGTGATCTAGGTGAGGACCCCCGGCCCGCCCGGGGCGTCGTACGCGAGGTCCACTCGCTCAGCGGTCCCGTCTCTCTGGCCTACTCCCCCGACCTCGACGGCCTGGCCGATCCGGGGGAGATCGTGTGGGCGTGGGTGCCGTACGAGGAGGATCCGTCGCGGGGCAAGGACCGGCCGCTGCTGGTCGTGGGCCGTACGGGGCGCAGGCTGCTCGGCATGATGTTGTCCAGCAAGGGCGACGACGGCTCCGACTGGCTGGAGGTCGGCGCGTGGGGCCGCGACGGGCGGGTGTCGTACCTGCGGCTCGACCGGGTCTTCGTGCTGGACGAGGACGACATCCGCCGCGAGGGCGCGGTGCTCGACGGCGACCGGTTCGCGCGAGTGGCCTCCGTCCTCATGCAGAAGCACGGGTGGGGCGTGGGCTGACCCGGTGCGGTCGGCGCCCGCCCCGACCCGCGCCCGTGCCCGCCGCGGTCCTGCCCGCCCCGGTCCTGCCCACACAGGTCTTGCCCGCACCGGCCCGCTCCCTCAGTGGCGGCGGTCCTGTAGGAGCAGACGGTCCTGTAGTTGGTGGCGGTCCTGTAGTCGGGGGGTCCTGTAGGAGCAGACGGTCCTGTAGCAGCGAGCGGTCCCCGTAGCCCCGTGGATGGGCGTGAGGGAGTATCCGGATGGTAAGCGCACGATCCGGTCATCGTCCGAGATCGCTCGCGCCTGCGATCATGTGGGCATGCGTGTTGTGGTGATCGGCAGCGGGATCGTCGGGGCGAGCGCCGCCTACTACCTGAGCGGCCGCGGCGTGGCCGTGACCGTGGTGGACCGCGGCTCCCAGGGCCAGGCGACCCAGGCGGGCGCGGGCATCGTGTGCCCGTGGGTGGACCATCCGGAGGACGACTCCTGGTACCGGCTGACCAGCGAGGGCGCCCGCCACTACCCCAGGCTGGTCGAGGCCCTGGGCGAGGACATCGGTTACGCCAAGGTCGGGGCCCTGCTCGTGGCGGAGGACCCGGTCGACCTCGAACCGGTGCGGGCCCTGCTGCGCCGCCGCTACGCCGAAGCGCCCGAGATGGGCGAGGTCACCGACGTGCTCACGCCGTCCGACCTGTTCCCGCCGCTGTCCGACGACCTCAGCGCGCTCCTCGTGCCGGGGGCCGCCCGGGTGGACGGCAGCGCCGTACGCGACGCGCTGCTGCGCGCCGCCGTCGCCCGGGGCGCCGAGGTGCTGCGCGGCAGCGCCGTCCTCACCCCCGACGGACAGGTGCGCCTGCACGCCGCCGACGAGGACATCCCGGCGGGGAACGGGCCGCAGTGGGCCCAGCCGGGGCCGGGAGCCGGCGCGGTGAGCGGCCGGACCACCTCCTGGCGCCAGGCCGCTCCCCACGCGCCGGGCGACACGCCGTCCGCCACCGGCGGCCTGACCGAGAGCCCGTTCGAGGCGTCCGACGAGGGACCGGTCGGCGCAGCGGGCGACGCACCCTTCGGCGGCCCTCCGGACGGCTCCCCCGGCGGCCCCGCCCCGGCCCCCGCGCCCGCCCCGCCCGTGGAGCCGGTCACACCCGTCCCACCGGCCGAACCCGCCGCCCCTTTCCTGGCCGAACGCGTGCCCGCCGACGAGGGCGTCCCGCTGGAGGCGGACGTCGTGATCGTGGCGGCCGGGGCGTGGACGGGCGAGGTGTGCCGTCCGCTCGGGGTGGAGCTGCCGGTGTTCCCCCGGCGCGGGCAGATCCTGCACGCCACCCTCGACGGCGTGGACACCGCGTTCTGGCCCATCGTGCTGCCCAGGAGCGGGCCGTACCTGCTGGGGTTCCCCGGCTCGCGGGTGGTGATCGGCGCGACCGTGGAGGACGTCGGGTTCGCGCCACGGGTCACGATGGGCGGGCTCGAAGAGGTGATCGAGGCGGGGTTGCGGGTGGCGCCCGGCCTGTTCGGGGCGACGGTGTCGGAGACCAGGGTCGGCCTGCGCCCGGTCAACGCCCCCGGCCCCGCGCTCATCGGCCGGCTCACGCCGCGGGTGGTCGTGGCGACGGGGCTGAGCGCGTACGGGCTGACGGCGGGCCCGTTCACCGGCGAACTCGTCGCCAAGCTCGCCCTCGACGAACAACCCCCCATCGACCTTACCCCCTACGCCCCCCGCACCGTCTGACCACCAGCAGGCCCGCCGAAACCGCGGGTCGGCGCGGACCCCCGCGCCGACCAGGCCGGCTGGTGGACGCCCGGCGAAGGTCCCCGCGATGGAGGAAAGGCGTCCATCGGGCGCCGACACCGACGACGCCGCCCCCAGACGGCAGGCCGACCCAGGACGTGAGCGGGGCGTGCCGCGTCCGGATGGCGGGGGTTGGCGGTAGGTCGGCGTCAGAGGCCACGCGGATCGGTGCGGACGGAGGCTGTCCGCGGGCCCGGACAGGAGGTGCCCACTCCGCCGATCGTGGTCATCGGCCACAATCAGGCACCTGACAGTTGATGAGCCACGCCCGCATAGCCGTACGATCCCCCGATCAAGGACCGCGATGTCGATACACGAGAGTCTGGCAATCCTTCACCGCGCCGCCGAATCCGGAACGGTCACCATCACGGCGTCGGAACCCGCCTCCGCCGAAGCCGTCCGCAACCGCGAGACTGGGCTGAAGCCCCATTTCGGAACCGTCGACTGGACGGCTCCGCCCAGCTACCGGGCTTTCCTCGCCGAGCACAACACCTTTGCCTGCAAGCGCCGGGACGTCTCGTCCAACGAGTACATCGAGTTCGTCGTCGTCGGTGACGACGCCATCGTCGAGCTGAACGCCGATCTCGTGCACATGCCCGAGGATGTGGACCGCGGCGACGGCCGGTGGCTGTCCACCAACCACCTGGTCGGCTTCGCCCTCGCGGACGCGGACAACGAGGCGGTTTGGTGCTTCGACGTCACCCAGCCGGACGCGGACGGCGAGTACCCGGTCTATTACCACCACTACGACGACCAGGAAGGGCGCGCACGCTACGTCGAGGACGGGAGCTGGGAGGACCCGGACAACTCCACCTCGGACTTCCCCACGTTCGCCGCCTGGCTGGACGCGATGACCACCGCGTTCACCGCGCCCGAGCCACCGAGCTGGTTCGCGGAGCTGGGCTCTCCGGGCTTCCACCCGGGGTCGTAGGAGACCGTACGGGCAGGGCGCGGTCATGGCCGGCGATTCGCGCCGCTCGCAGCAGCGGGCGTCCGCTGGCAGGAGTGGGTGCGTCCGACGTGCCAGGTAACGCCCGGCCGCCGCTCCACCTCCGGGAGCCTTGGTGAGAGAGCCGTCCACGGCGATCTCGTCGAGGTACAGATGGTGTCGGCGATCGCCTCGTAAGAACAGCCGAGGCGCGGCAGTCGCGCGCCTGTCCGCGCGACCCCTTGGCCAGACCCCGGCATGATCCAGGCGACACTGCGCGGATATGGTGGATTTCTCCCCACCGTGATCTCGTGGGGAGGCCGCGTTGCCGCTGTTCGCGCTGCTGATCATCCTGCTGCTGGCCGCCGGATGCGCCTCCGCCCCGGAACGAACGGAAGGGCCCGAGCCCCCCACTCAACGGGCCGCTCCCGCCGTCACACCTCCGCCGCTCCCCTCGGTCCCCGCGCCGATCCCCCTTCCCGCCGAGCACGTCAAGGTGCCGTACGCCGCCTCGGGCTCGTACGCCGTGGTGCCCGGCGGCGCACCCGCCCGGCCGGGAGAGGGCGAGGTGGTGCGGTACCTGGTGGAGGTTGAACGCGGCCTGCCGATCGACGGGCCCGTGTTCGCGGCCGCCGTGCACCGGACACTCAACGACCCGCGCGGATGGGCCCGCTTCCAGCGCGTCGACCACGGCCCGGTACGGGTGCGGGTGGCACTGTCCAGCCCGGGGCTGACCGTCCGCCAGTGCCTGCCGTTGCGCACCGGCGGCACGTTGTCGTGCTGGAACGGGACGCGCTCGGTCATCAACGCGCTCCGCTGGGCCGACGGCGTCCCGCAGTACGACGGCGACCTGGCCGCCTACCGCGACTACCTCATCAGCCACGAGGTCGGCCACAGCCTGGGGCACGGCCATCGTGCCTGCCCGGGCCCCGGCCTGCCGGCTCCGGTGATGGTCCAGCAGTCGAAGTCGCTGGGCCGCTGCCGTCCGAACCCGTGGCCCCACCCGGAACGCCGCCCGGACGAGCGCCGCGACGCCCTGGCCCGCAACCCCTGACCGAACGAACCTCCTACTCCGAAGGGCTCGGGGAGGTGGGCGGGGCGGCAGGAGGGCTCGGGGTGGGGGGAAGGCCGTGGCCCGGGCCCACGCCGCGCAGCAAGGTGTCCACCAGCCGGCCCGCCAGCGCCTCCGGCTCGCCGTCGCGGCTCTGCGCCGCCTCGTGGATCAGCGCGTAGTACACCCGCCTGGCCCACTCCGGCTCCACGTCCTCCCGCAGCACCCCGGCCACCCGCGCCTGCCGGAACAGCTGGTCGCACCTCGCCTCGACCTCGGAGTGCACCTGGGCCACCTCGGCCCCCGCCGACGGCCCGCGGCTCATCGCGAACCCCCAGTCGATCTTCACCCGCAGCACGTTGGCCGTCACCTGGTAGAGCGCGACCAGGGGCGGCGCCTGCTCGGGACGGGCGGCGTCCACGGCGGCGGCGAACTGCCGGGTGGCCCACTCGGTCATCGCCTCCACCAGCGCCTCCCTGGAGGCGAAGCGCCGGTGGACGGTCGTGCGCGCCACCCCGGCCGCCTCGGCGATCTGCTCCATGCTGGCCGCCGGGTTCCTGCTGAGCACCCGTTCGGCGGCCTCCAGGATCGTCCGGACGGTCCGCTCCGCGTCGGACCGCAGGGCCCGCGTCGTCCCACTCACACCCCAGAGGGTACATGACAGTACCCATTCAAGGCGGAGTTGCGTCATCAGTGTTGCAAGTTCTAGAGTCATCGCATCACCACTGATGCAAGAAGGGCGATTCACATGGACATGCGACTCACCGGCAAGACCGCCGTCGTCTCCGGCGCGAGCAGGGGGCTGGGGCTGGCGATCGTCGAGGCGCTGACGGCGGAGGGCATGCGGGTCGTGGCCGCGGCCCGTACGATCTCCCCCGAGCTGGAGCGCACCGGCGCGATCACCGTGACCGCCGACCTGTCCACCGCGGCGGGCCCGGTGGAGCTGACCGAACGCGCGCTGGCCGAGCTGGGCGAGATCGATCTCCTGGTCAACAACGTGGGCGGCGGCGACGGCGGCGAGGGGCAGCTCAGCGGCTTCCTCGGCTTCGACGACGACGCCTGGCGCCAGTCGTACGACCTGAACTTCCTCAGCGCCGTGCGGGCCACCAGGGCCGCGATGCCCAGCCTGTTGCGGCGCGGCGGCACTGTGATCAACATCTCGTCCAACGGCGCCCGCGTACCGCACATGGGTCCGGTCGTCTACACCACCGCCAAGGCCGCGCTGACGGCGTTCGGCAAGGCCCTGGCCGAGGAGTTCGGCCCGCAAGGGGTGCGCGTCGCCACCATCTCCCCCGGCGCCGCGCGCACCTCGCTGTGGGAGGCCCCCGACGGGTACGGCGCCGCCCTGGCGGCCTCGCTCGGCATGGACCACGAGCAGTTGCTCGCGGGGCTGCCGTCGGTCACCGGAATGACGACCGGTAGGTTCGTCGAACCGGAAGAAGTCGCCTCCCTGGTGACGTACCTGGCCTCGCCGCACGCCGCGAGCGTGAACGGCGCCGACTACGTCATCGACGGCGGAGCGATCAAGACGGTATGAACTATCGCGATATATCGTAGAACGGGAACACCGGGGAATCCCGCCCGGTTGGGCGGGATGGACATCATCTCCAGGGGAGTGTGGGCAATGGCAGGAATGCGGACCGCACGGCGGATCCTCGCGGGCGGCGCGCTCGCCGCCGCGGCCGGGTGGGCGTTGCGCGGGATACCGGCCGAGCTGGGCGTGCGACCTTTGACATCGGGGCCGGACCGGGTGGGCAGGATGCGGCGTTCGCCGCAGTTCAGGGGCGACACGTTCGTCAACCCCATGTCCGAGCCGACCGCCCTGATGACCACGCCCCCGTGGGCCTGCTGGCCGAGATGGCCAGGAACAAGGAGCAGCGGCATCCGGCCGGGCCCATCCCGCTGCGCCTTCCGCCGTCCGGCCCGCCGCCGGCCGACGGCCTGCGCGCGGTCTGGTACGGCCACGCCTCCACCCTGGTGGAGATCGAGGGCAGGCGGGTGCTGTTCGACCCGGTGTGGAGCAACCGGGTCTCCCCCTCCCAGCTCGTCGGCCCCAAGCGGCACCACCCGCTGCCGCTGGACATCGGCGACCTGCCGCAGGTCGACGCGATCGCGATCTCGCACGACCACTATGACCACCTCGACATGGCCACCGTGCGCTCGCTCACGCGCACCCAGAAGGCGCCGTTCCTGGTCCCGCTGGGCATCGGCGCGCACCTGGAGCGGTGGGGCGTGCCGCTGTACCGGATCATCGAGCTCGACTGGGACGAGGAGGCCGAGGTGGCGGGCCTGCGCTTCGTCGCCACCGCCGCCCGGCACTTCTCGGGGCGGGCCTTCACCAGGAACGACACCCTGTGGGGCTCGTGGGTGGTGGCCGGGGCGAGCAAGCGGGTGTTCTACGCCGGCGACTCGGGATACTTCCAGGGCTACCGGGGCATCGGGGCCGCGCACGGGCCGTTCGACCTGACGCTGATGCCGATCGGCGCCTACAGCCCGGCCTGGCCCGACATCCACATGAACCCGGAGGAGGCCGTCAACGCCCACCTCGACCTCGGCGGCAAGCTGCTGCTGCCGGTCCACTGGGCGACGTTCACGCTGGCGCTGCACCCGTGGGCCGAGCCGGTCGACCGGCTGTGGCGGGAGGCGAAGGCGCGCGACGTCGAGATCGTGGTGCCCCGGCCGGGCGAGGGCGTGGACGTGACCGCCGTCCAGTCCGTCGACGGCTGGTGGGAGACCCTGGGATAGCCGTCACGTCCGAAAGACGCCGGATGTGGGGGGTCGTACGGCCCCCTACAGTCATGGGGTGAGCAACATGGAACGTGCCCCCCGCGAACTCCGCTGCGCCGCCGACGCCGGCGACCGGAGCGAGGTGCTGACCGGACGCGAGGTGCCGCTGGGCGGCCCGCGCGCGATGCGGGTGAGCAGGACGCTGCCCGGCGTGCACCGCCGGATGGTCGGCGCCTGGTGCTTCGTCGACGCCTACGGCCCCGAGCCGGCGCTGATGCGCGTGCCGCCCCACCCGCACACCGGCCTGCAGACGGTGACCTGGCTGGTCGCGGGCGAGGTGCTCCACCGCGACAGCGTCGGCAGCCTGAGCCGGGTGCGCCCCGGCCGGCTCAACCTGATGACGGCCGGGCGCGGCATCTCCCACTCGGAGGAGTCGCCCGGCACGACGCTGCACGGCGTGCAGCTCTGGGTGGCCCTGCCGGAGGCCCACCGGCGCACGGCCCCCGCCTTCGAGCACCACGCCACCCTGCCCGTGTTGTCCGGCCCCGGCTTCGACGCCACCGTGATCATGGGCACGCTCGGCGGCGTGCCCTCGCCCGCCACCACCTACACCCCTCTGGTGGGCGCCGAGGTGACGGTCGACGGCGCGGGCGAGGTGCCGCTCGACCCCGCCTTCGAGCACGGGCTGCTGCTGCTCGACGGCGAGGTCGAGCAGGCCGTGCCGGGGGCGCTGCGCTACCTGCCGCCGGGCCCCGAGACGTTGCGGCTGTCGGGGCGCGGGCGGGTGCTGCTGATCGGCGGCGAGCCGTTCGGCGAGGAGATCGTCATGTGGTGGAACTTCGTGGGGCGCTCCCACGAGGAGATCGCCGCCTTCCGGAAGGAGTGGGCGGAGGGCGAGGGCTTCGGCGCCGTCGAGGGCTTCGACGGCGAGCCGCTGCCCGCCCCGGCGCTGCCCTCCATCCGCCTGAAGCCGCGCGGGCGGGTACGCCCCGGAGCGAGCTAGTAGACCGAGATGTGCGGATGGTCGAAGTGGTTGGCCGTCGTGCCGCCGCGGTTGGACATCGTCCGCCAGGTGCCCGTCCTGGCATGCCAGATGCGCTGGCGGTAGATGATGTACATGATCCCGAGGCGCCGGGAGTTCTTGATGGCCCAGTCGGCGATCTCGTAGCCGCGCTTGACCTCGGCCGCCGACGGCATCGCGCCGCCGTGGCTGAGCATGAAGTCGCAGGCCCGGCCGAGCGGGTGCTCGCCGCCGTCCTGGATCGTCCGGAAGCAGCCGATCCCGTACGGCACCACGAACCGTTCCTTGATCAGCGTCTTGACCAGGCGCATGCGGGGCGTGATGTTCTCGGAGCCGTCCGGGAGCTGCGGCACCCACGTGCCGTCCGGGCGGCGCACGCCCGGGGCCGTGTAGAGCTTGTCGATCCGGTCCCTGATCTTCTCGATCAGCTTCTCGGCCTTCTCCTTGCGCCGCTCCAGGTCGGACACCGCGGTCCCGAGCTCCTCGGCGCGGGCGGCGGCCTCCTGCTCGGCCTTGCGGCGCTCGTCCCTGACCTTGGCGTAGCCGCGCAGCCGGGCGTCCTGGACGTCGATGAGGTGACGGCTGAGCGCCAGGCGGCTCAGCAGCGCGTCCGGGTTCTGGCTGCCGGTGAACAGGGCGATCTGGTTGGGTTCGCCGCCGATGTACTGGGCCACGGCCAGCGTCCTGAGCTGGAGGGACTCCCGGTCGTAGACCTCCTGGGCGGCGGCCAGCCGCTCGCGCGCGCTCTTCTCCGTCTTCTCTGCCTGCTGCTGGGCGCGGCGGCTGTTGTAGTACTCCTCGATGAGCCGGTCCGACTCCTTGCTCAGCGCGGCCAGCTCCTTCTTGAGCTGCTTCACCGAGGGCTTGGGGGCCGTGTGCCCGGCTGAGGCGTTGCCCGCCATCAGCAGCAGCCCGGCGAGTACGGCGACCACGGCCCGCGCCACGTGGCCCACGGCGGGGGAGGCGACCGCCACTGTCCTCCTTAGCCTGAGCCGCAGGGCGGGTTCCGGTCAGGAGCTAATCAGAGTCCGGGACGCCCTCTTTCCGACGCTGATAGTAGGGGATCAAGCCTCATTCCCCGCAACTCATGACTTTTCCTGACTGCGTGATTTTCGTGCGCGTCTGACCGCGATACGCCCTCCGAGCAGGGCAGACCCGGGCACCACGAGCATGCCGAGCAGGCTGGAGCCCAGCCCGACGTCGAGGTCGGCGTCCAGCAGCCCGCCCCCGCCGCGGCCGAGCAGCGACCCGCCGAGCGACAACCCGACCGAGACGGACAGGAGCGGTTCGTGGCTCTTGGCGGGCGGCTTGGCGGAGGGCTCAGGAGCGGGGGCGCTCGTGGCGGGCGGCCTGGGAACCGGGCCGCCGGTGGCGGACTGCCGGGTGGACGGCGGCGACGACCGCGTGGGCGGCGGCTCCGAAGGCGGCTCTGACTTCGGCGGCCCGGACTTCGGCGGCCCCGACTCCGACGGCCCGCTGGTCGGCCTCGGCGGCCGGCTGTTCGAGGCCCTCGTGGCGGGCGGCGCCGGAGGCGCGGACGACGCGGGCCCCGCGGTCGGCACGGTGGGCACGGTGGGCACGGTCGGATGCCCGCTGGGCCCGGCGGTGGCCGTCGCGGGCGGCGAGACCGTCCAGGACCCGCTCGGCACGGGCAGCACCGGATCCGGCGAGACGGGCGGCGTCGTGAACGAGCTCCCCATGGACTCCGGCGGCATCGCGGTGCCGCTGTCGAGCGAGGGCGAGCCGCTCCAGATCACGAACGTCGACGCCACCGCCGCCGCCGTCGCCAGCACCAGCCCGCCGGTCACCGCGAGCTTGGCCGGCGGCCCCAGCGAGCTGCGCACCACGCTGGTGCCCGTCGCGGCGCCGTTCTCCGCACCGCTCCCCCCGATGATCCCTCCGCCGAGGCCCTCGACCATCCCCCCGCCGGTCCCGGCCGACGGCAGCAGCGCGGCGAACGGCATCGCCAGCACGGCCAGGCCGGACCGCCCGCGCAGCTCCCATCCCGCGCCGTACGTCCCGCGCGCCACCTCCTCCAGTTCGGCGAGGAACGCCTCGGCCGAGGCAGGCCGGTGGGCGGGGTCCTTGGCCAGGCCGTGCTCGACGAGCCCGCGCAGGCGTCCGTCCACGTGCTCCAGCGGGGGCGGCATGTGCTGGTGCTGGAAGGCCAGGACGGCCAGGTTCGCGGCGGTGAACGGGCGGCGGCCGGTGAGGCATTCGTAGAACACCAGGGCGGCGGCGTACACGTCGCAGGCCGGGCCGGCCGGGGCGTCCTCCCACTGCTCGGGGGACATGTAGGCGGGGGTGCCGGCCAGGGCGCCGGTCTCGCCGAACCGGGCCGCGACGCCGAAGTCGACCAGCTTGCTGTCGCCGTCCGGGGTGATGATGACGTTCTCGGGCTTGAAGTCGCGGTGCGCCACCCCGCGCCGGTGCGCCTCGGCGAGGCCGAGCAGGGCCCCCTTCAGCAGGGTGAGCGCGGCCTCCACGCCGGTGCCGCCCTCGGCGGCGATCAGGCGGCGCAGCGTGACGCCGTCGACCAGCTCCATCACGATGACGGACGTGTCCCCGGCCTCGACGTAGTCCAGCAGGCGGGCGGTGTGGGGGCTGTCGATCTCGCCGATGACCCCGGCCTCGGCGCGGAAGCGGGCGGCGAACTCGCCGTCCGCGCGCAGGGCCTCGGACAGGTGCTTGATCGCGACCGGTAAGCCGTCGGAGTCGCGTACGGCGAGCATGACGCGGCCGGTTCCTCCGTGACCGAGTTCCCGGATCTCCGTGTAACCGGGAACAGCCATGTCGGGCCCTCCTGACCGGATAAAGATCCTTATGTCAGGACGCTAGCCGAAGGTAACACGCCGTGTCGAGCCCCTTCGCGGGAGTAACCGACCCCCTGTCGCAATCGGTATTTTTCCTACTTCCTATAGTAGGTCCGTGGCTCTCACCGATCATCTGCGCGAATGGCTCGGGGCCTGGCCGCCCACGGGAAACCTCGACGTCACGGGCTCGCCGCTGCGTACGCTGCCCGCCTGGGACGGCCGCGTGCACCCGGCCATCGGCGTCGGCACCCCGGAGGGGGCGATGTTGTCGGTGCCGCCCGAGCACGTCGCGCGGGTGCGCGCCGCGCGGACGGTCCGGGAGATCCCCGAGCTGATCGGATATGGGGATCGCGGCTGGTTCGACGCCGTCTTCCGGTGGACCACCGAGCCCGCGTCCCTGCCCGACGCCGGTGAGTGGGTGCCCGCGACGGACGACGCCGTGCCCGGATGGCTGCGCGTGTTCGGCGGCGAGGTGCTGGTGGCCGTGGATCCCGAGACCGGCGAACACCTGGCCGGAGTGGGCATCAAGCGGCACGACCGCTTCGGACGGGAGCTGTCGGTGGTGACCGCACCCGAGGCCCGGGGACGCGGCCTGGCCAGACGGCTGGTGGCGCAGGCGGCGCGGCGGGTGCTGGACGAGGGGGCGGTGCCGACGTACATGCACGCGGTCAGCAACACCGCCTCGGCCGCCGTCGCCAAGGCGGCAGGCTTCCCCGACCTCGGCTGGACCGCCTTCGGCGTCGCCGAGAACTGACCCCCGCGCAGAACCGGGCCCGGACACGGCAAAACGCCCGGCCCACCACACACCGGACCAGGCCACCGGACGCGCAGTCGGGTGACACGCCGCAAGGGCACACAGCCCGAACCGCCGGATACGAAGTGAGGACGCGCAAAGGGCCGGACGCGGGGCCAGGCCGCGAAAAGGGCCGGTCGCGAGGTCAGGCGGCCCGGACCGCCGGGCGCGGGGTCAGACATCCCTGGACGTTGAGTGTCAAGCGGTGAGGTCGTAGTCGTGGTGTGACCAGGCGGTTGCTTGGTCGTAGTGGCTGTGGGTTTTGAGGCAGCCGTGGAAGATGCCGACCAGGCGGTTGCCGACTTGGCGCAGGGCGGCGTTATGGCTGATGTCGCGGGCTTTGAGCTGGTCGTAGTAGGCGCGGACTGCACGGTCGTGGAGGATGGCGCAGGACGCCTGGAGATGGAGGGCGTCCACCAGCCGGTCGTTGTGAACAAACCGGGCCTGGACGACCCGTGTCTTGCCGGACTGGCGAGTGATCGGGCTGGTGCCGGCGTAGTTCTTGCGGGCTTTGGCGGAGGCGTACCGGTTCTTGGCGTCTCCGAATTCGGCGAGCACCCGGGCGCCGAGGACGACGCCGATGCCGGGCTGGCTGAGGATGACCTCAGCGTCCGGGTGCCGGCCAAAATGGGCCTCGACCTCGCCCTGGAGGGTCTTGATCTCGGTGTTGAGGACGGCGATGATCGCGGCTAGTGATTTCACGGTCGAGGCGTAGGCGGTCGTGACGAGTGGCGCCTGGCCCAGGTGTTGCGCGCGCAGCACGTCCTGGATCGCGACGGCTTTGCCAGGGATATCGCGGCGGCCCTTCAGGCAGGCACTGATCTGGCTGATCGTCAGCTTGGCCGCGGCTTCGGGGGCGGGGGCCTTGGCCAGCAGCTTCAGCACGGCCTGGCTGGTGAGGCCGAGGGGCTTGTATGCCTCCAGAGCGGCTGGGAAGTAGTCCCGCAACGCGACCCGCAGCCGGAGCATGTGTCTCGTGCGCTCCCACAGCAGCGTCTGATGCGCCCGCGTGACGACCTTGACCGCCTCGGCGATCTCGGAGTCCCCGGCCACCTCGCGGAGCTGGTGACGGCGGGTGCGGATCATATCCGCGAGCGCATGGGCGTCACCCTTGTCGCTCTTGGCGCCAGAGGAACTGAGGATCTCCCGGTGCCGAGCCGCTTGCTTGGGGTCGACCCCGAACACCTGGTACCCGGCCGCGACCAGCGCCCGCACCCAGGGCCCTCGATCGGTCTCGATACACACCAGCACCTCGCGGGGATCGGCATCCTCGGCGACGAACCGGCCCACCAGGTCGTGGAACCGGGCGACCCCGGCCATCCCCTCGGGCAGCCGAACTCGCTTCAACACCTTCCCAGCCTCGTCCTGGACCTCGACGTCGTGGTGATCTTCAGCCCAGTCATCCCCAACGAACAGCACAACGACCTCCACGATCGACAACAGGACACGGAAGCCCGCAGGAGCCGGTCGGCGACCTAATGGACCAGTGCTCACCCAACCATCGGAGGGCACGACATCCCATCAGCGATCAAAGACCCCTGACCACCAGTGAGGGCACGATCTGACCCTAGGATTCAAGATCCAGGCGGCGAGAGTGCTCACTCACCAGCGGCTACCAGGCACCGAGTCTGCCCGATCAGCAGCCACGGTAGCTCCCATTAGGCGGCCCGGACCACCAAGCGCGAGGTCAGGCCGCGGGAAGGGCCGGACACGGGGTCAGGAGGCCCGGACCGCCGGGCGTGGGGTCAGGAGGCCCGGACCGCCGGGCGTGGGGTCAGGAGGGCGCGGATGTTGCCGGCGGCGGTGCGGCCCGCGCGGTTGGCGCCGACCGTGCTGGCCGAGGGCCCGTAGCCGACGAGTTGCAGCCGCGGCTCCCGGACGACCCGCGTCCCGTCCACCTTGATGCCGCCGCCCGGCTCACGCAGGCGCAGCGGCGCGAGGTGGTCGAGCGCCGACCGGAAGCCGGTGGCCCACACGACGACGTCCGCCGCGGTCTGCCGCCCGTCGGCCCATTCCACGCCGTACGGGGTGAGGCGGCGGAACATCGGCAGCCGCTCCAGCGCCCCCTTGGCCATCGCCTCCCGCACGACGACGCTGTAGCCGAGCCCGGTGACGCTGACCACGCTCTGCGGCGGCAACCCGGCCCGCACCCGCGCCTCCACCAGGGCGACGGCCTCGCGCCGGGCGTCCTCGCCGAAGTCGTCGCCCCGGAAGACGGGCGGACGCCGGGTGACCCAGACGGTGCCGGCGGCGACACCGGCCACCTCCGACAAGACGTGCATCGCCGAGGCACCACCCCCGACCACGACCACCCGCCGACCGGCGAACGCCGCCGGCCCCCGATACCCCGCGTAGTGAAGCTGCTCGCCCAGGAAGCCGGCCGCCCCCGGGTAGTACGGCCAGTACGGACGGGTCCAGGTGCCGGTCGCGTTGACCACGGCCCTGGCTGCCCACTCCCCCACGTCCGCCGCCACGACCAGCCGTCCGTCCTCCCCCTCCCGGACGGCCGTCACCTTGACCGGCCGCAGGACCTCCAGCCCCACCCGCCGCTCGTAGTCGCCGTAGTACTCCGGGACGACCTCCGCCGCGGGCCGGTCACCGGCCGCCTCCACCCCGTCCGGCACGCCGGGCAGGTCGAAGATCCCGTGCACCTTGTCCATGGTCAGCGACGGCGACCGATGCCGCCACGCGCCTCCGGGCCCCGCGGCCGCGTCGAGCACGATCGTCCCGATCCCGAACCGCCGCAGGAAGTACGCGCTGGACAGCCCCGCCTGCCCGGCCCCGATCACCACAACCTCGGTCGTCTCCACGGTCGAGTGCAACCCCGCGCGCCCGCCCGCTCTTCCCACCCGGCCGGTCCGGGCGGCGAGGCCCGCCGTTCCCATGGCGAGGCCCGGCCGGGTCACGCGGGTGGCGGCTCGGTCAGGGCCGCCGCGAACAGGGCGCGGTGGCACAGGACGTGCTCGCGGTCGGCGTCGTACAGCGCGTCGTCGCCGCGGGCGATGTGCGCGGCGAAGGCCCGGTCCCCGGCCGCCGCGCGTTCGCGTATGTGCCGTACGAGGTGCGCCAGCCGGTCGGCGGCCGTGGCGGGCAGCGCCGGACGGTCACCTTCGGCCAGGCCGTAGGCGTCGGCGAACAGCCGCAGCCTGCGTGCCTGCTCCTCCACCGGACCAGCCCCGTCGTGGCGGGGATCGCTCAGCGGGACGAACCGGTAGGCGGCGTAGGCGACGTCCCACACGCGCGGCCCCGGGTGGGCGGTGTCGAAGTCGATCAGGGCCACCGGCCGCCCGTCGCGGAACACGCAGTTGTACGGCGCGACGTCCCCATGGCAGATGACCTCGGCGGGTTCACGCGGCGGGAAATACCAGGCGGCCCCGGCGTCGGGCGGGAACCCCTCGGTGGCGTCGTGGTAGCGGCGCAGCAACCGGGCGACGTCGCGCAGGGCCCGGTCGGAACGGGCGTACGCGGGCAACGGATGATCGGGCACCTCGCCGGGGACGAAGTCGAGCACCTCCCGGCCCTGGGCGTCGATCCCGTGCCCGGCCGGCGCGCCCGTGAAGCCGCGGGCGGCCAGGTGAGCGAGCAGCGCGTGCACGGACGGCGTCCACGGGCCGGTCGGGCGGCGCACGGTGGCACCGACCCGCACCACCTGGTTGACGCCGCCACCGGTCAGCAACTCCCCGTCACAACCACCCCCGATGAGCAGCCCCTGGTCAGGGCCGCCACCGGTCACCCGCTCCCGGTCACCGCCACCACCGGTCAGCGACTCCCCGCCACAACCGCCCCCGGTGGGCGGTTCCTCGTCACGCTCGGACACGCCGCCATCCTCGCATCCCGGTGCGCACCGGCCACCGCCGTCGAGCCCGACCCCGCCGGAGGCGTCAGCGGACCCTGAACGCGACCGCGGTCGTGGAGGCGATCGCCGTCACCAGGACCACCATGACCAGGACGGTGCCGAGCGGGTTCTTGCGCCTCGGCGGCGCCTGAACCTGCTTGACCCGCTTGCGCACCGCGACCGTCGGGGTGGGCTTGAGCGTCGGCCTGACCTCCTGGACGGGCACCCGCACCGGAGGTGCCACGCGCACCGGCCGGGGCGTGGGACGGTGCACCGGCCTCCGCGTGTGCGGCGGAGCGGGCGTCAGCGTGGGGCGCGGTGTCGGCCGCGGCGACGAGCGAGGCGGCGGAGGCGGAGGCGGCGGGGACGGGCGGACGTGGCAGTCGCCCACCTCGACGCTGCCGCTCGGCCCGTACACGCACACCGAGTCAGGGCCGATCGACACGCGCGGCACGGGGACGCCGGTCCGCGGCGCCCGCCCGCCGGGCCGCATGGACACCGACGCCCGCGGCTCCGGGTCGTCCCAGATCTGCGCGCCCGGCACCGACACGCGCGGCCCCGGATCGTCCCAGATCTGCGCACCCGGTACGGACACCACCGGCCCGCCACGGCCGTCGCTCCCCGGCCTTCCGTGGATCGTGATCCCCGGGCTCGGGAGCTGCGACGGACGTGCGCGCATGCCGGACGCCGGGGATTGCAGGTCGGCCGCCGCCGGACCGGCCGCGCTCGCGGCGAGCAGAGCGGCGGCCAGCAGCAGCGGCGCGCGCCTGGCGCCCACGGTCACATTCCCCCGGCGATGCGGGAGAACTCCTGCAGCGCGCCCTGGAACGCCTGCGGCCCGACCGCCAGCGGCCCGGCGAAGGCGTGGGAGATGTCCCAGGTCAGATAGGTGCCGAAGCCGAGCATCGCGGCCATCGCGAGCAGCGGCAGGAATGCCAGGCCGCGTGGCCGCGCGCCCGCCAGGTAGGGGAAGACGACGACCAGCAGGCCGGTGAGCACGGTCAGGAACAGCAGCCCCTGGGGCGGGGTGGCGGCGGCGTCCATCGAGCGCTGCGAACGGGCGGAGGCGATCGCGGCGACGCGTTCGAGCACGGTGTCGCGGGCGTCCTTGTCGTCGTCGGTCTTGGCGGCGACGGCGCTCACCCGGCTGCGCATGGCGTCGAGCCGGGCGGCGCCGACCGGGTCCATCCGGCCCTCGGCCATCAGCGGCCACTCGTCTCTGACCACGAAGGTGACGTAGTCGCGCAGCGCGGTGCGGACCGTCTGCTGAGCCGTGCCGGGCAGGTCGGCCGCGGCCCAGTAGGCGTCGATCGCGGCCTGGCTCTCGGCTTGGGCGTTCTGGCGGGCGGCGTCGGCGGTGGTCCACGGCACGATGATCGCGATCGCGAACACCAGCAGGAACAGGGCCGACAACATCGACCCGGCGTGACCGGCCGAGACCCCGTCGGGCTCGGCGTCCTCGCTGCCCTTCTTCGTGAGCCGGAACACCAGCGCGGTGAGCGCCACCACGCCCACGGCCGCCACGATCGAGAGCGTGTACGCCAGCATGAAGATCTCCCAAATCTTCTCGAATACACAGTGTTACATGACTATCACACTATGCAACGCTGGTGTCAGCTACCGGCAGGTAAAGTCGCGGGCGAGCGTGTCGGGCGCCGCCAGGCGGCGCCGGAGGCCGAGAACCTGCTCGCGCGGGGGTCCGGGGCGGCGCCGCCGCTGGACGGATCGGTGATCATGACCGGGCGTTCTGACCAAACGTCCAGCCGGTCGGTGATGATCCAGAAAAATGGTGACTATGGACGGCGTGAATCTCAACGGCCGTAAATTCGTGATGGTGAGCTCGACGGCGAGCGCGGTGGACCCCGACAGCCCGACGGAGTTCCTGTACTGGGAGGCCGACGGCGTGGTGTGGGGCAGCTACACGGGCGACACCGTGACCCACGGCCGCTTCGTCGGGACGCGCGACGGCGCCGACGTCTCCATCTCCTACGCCCATGCGCTCAAGGCGGGCGGCAAGGCGGGCGGCCAGAGCAGCAGCCGCGTCGAGCAGGGCGAGGACGGGCTGCTGCGCCTGGTCGAGGAGTTCCGCTTCGACGGCGACGACACGCTGCACGTCAGCGTGTGCGCCGAGGTCCCGGCCCCCTGACCGGCCCCTGACGGGCGGCCCTCCGGCCGAGGGCCGGCCGGGAGCAGGCCGGGAGCAGGCGACGCACCGGCCGCCCCCGGCGAGGGGGCGGCGCCCAACCGTCCTCGCGCAGCCCGATGGCCAACCGTCCTTGCGCAGCCCGGTGGCCAACCGTCCTTGCGCAGGCCGGTGGCCAACCGTCCTTGCGGAGGCCGGTGGCTAGCCGTCCTTGCGCAGGGCGGCGCGTCCTTCGGCGGCGCCGACGAAGCGCATCTTGCCGAGCGGCACGTCCCCTTGCGTCTCCTGGGGTGTCCGCCGCGCGGGACGGGAGGCGTCCCGGTCGGACGGCAGCACGTACGGCCGCCTGAGCACCTCGTCCAGGATGAACACGGTCTCGGTGGCCTTGACCGCCGGGATGTTGGCCAGGCGGTCGGTCACCATGGTGTGCACGGCGGCCACGTCGGAGACCCGTACCTGGATCATGGCGTCGTGCTGGCCGGTGGTGATCGCGCAGTACTCGACCTCGGGCATCCGGGCCAGTTCGGCCCTGAACTGCTTCCACATCTGCTGGCGCACGGTCACGAAGATCAACGCGGTGATGCCGAGCCCGGCGCGCACGTGGTCGATCTCCGCGGTGAAGCGCTTGATCGCGCCGTCGGCGCGCAGCGCCTCGAAGCGCGTGTAGGCGTTCGCGCGGGAGATGCCCACCCGTTCGGCCAGCGCGGCGACCGAGATCCTGCCGTTCTCGCGCAGGACCTCAAGGATCTTCATATGGACGTCGTCCAGCTCGAGACCGATGCCGATCCGTCCAGGCCGACCGCTGCCGCTGGCACCATTTCTGGAAATATCACTCATCATTACACCTCGACCATTTATATCCGTCTCACGGACCGCACATGACCTGGACGTTCTGCCGGACAATCCTCGACATCCTTCTCCCGAACGTCCAATTTGGAGGACCCCATGGCGAACCGCTCGCAGACGGCGGCAGTGCTGCTCGCCGGTGCGCTCGCCCTCGCCGCCTGCGGAAGCGGCGGCACCTCGCAGACCCCGGCGGCCTCCGGTGGCGGTGGGAAGACGCTCGTCATCGACACGTCGTTCGACCTCAAGACGGCCGACCCCGGCCGCACCTACGAGCCGACCGGGCTCATCGTCGGCAAGGCCGTCTACGAGACGCTGCTGACCTTCGACGGTTCCGACGTGACCAAGCCGGTCCCGGCGCTGGCCGAGTCCTACGAGCTGAGCAAGGACGGCAAGACGCTGACGCTCAAGCTCAAGAAGGGCCCCACCTTCGCCGACGGCTCGCCGATCACCGCCGACGACGTGGTGTTCTCGCTCAACCGCGTGCGTGACATGAAGGGCACCCCGTCGTTCCTGCTGGACGGCGTCGAGGTGACCAAAACCGACGACTCGACGATCACGCTGACGTCGAAGGCGCCGAACCCGGCGCTGCCCTACATCCTGCCGAACCCGGCGCTGGGCATCCTCAACAGCAAGGTCGCCAAGGAGCACGGCGCGACGGCCGACGCCCAGGACAAGGCCGAGCAGTACCTGAACGCCTCCTCGGCGGGGTCCGGCCCGTACACGATCGAGTCGTTCAACGTGAGCAGCCAGGTCACGCTCAAGGCGAACCCCAAGTACTACGGCACCAAGCCGGCCTACGACAAGGTCGTCATCCGCAACGTCGAGGCCGCCACGCAGAAGCTCAACGTGCAGCGCGGCGACAGCCAGGTGGCGCTGAACCTGTCCGGTGACCAGGTCACCAACATGCCCTCCACCCTGCAGGTGAAGAAGACCGCCTCGGCGAACGTCATCTTCCTGCTGGCCAACCAGGACTCGGGCGTCAGCAAGACCACGCCGAACGCCAAGTTCGTCGAGGCCGTGCGCAAGGGCGTGGACTACGCGGGCCTGCTGGAGCTGGCCGGCGAGGGTTCGACGCAGGCGCCGGGCGTGATCCCGTCGCAGCTGCTCGGCGCGCTGCCGCCCGAGCAGGCCCCCAAGCGGGACGTCGAGGGCGCCAAGGCGGCCCTGGCGGCCAGCGGCGTGTCGAACCCGACCGTCAAGCTGGAGTTCCCGAGCGAGCTGACCGTCAACGGCCTGTCGTTCCAGCCGCTGGCCGAGCGCGTCCAGGCCAACCTCAAGGAGGTCGGCATCACGGTGGACCTCCAGCCCGCGCCGGTGACGACCGCGCTGGACAACTACCGCAACGGCAAGGAGGAGATGGGCCTGTGGTACTGGGGCCCCGACTACCCGGACCCGAGCGACTACCTGGCCTTCGCGCCCGGCAAGACCGTGGGCCTGCGGGCCGGCTGGAAGGAAGGCGCGGCCAAGGAGATCGAGGCGGCCGCTGACAAGGCCGCGACCGCGATCGGCGACGAGGCGCGCAAGGCGGCCTACGCCGACCTGCAGACCAAGCTCAACACCTCCGGTCCGTTCGTGCCGCTGATCCAGCCGAGCCAGAACATCGTGTCGGCCGCGTCCGTGACGGGCCTGGAGTACCACCCGGTCTGGACCGTGGACGTCGCCGACCTCGGCGCGAAGTAAGGAGACCGGCAGGTGTCCGACAACCCGGGCGCGGCGGGCTCGCCGCCGCGCCCCGGCGCCGGCTCCCCGGTCGAGGCGGCCGCCGCGGGCCCGCGGCGGCGGCGGGGTGTGCACCCGCTGGCCCGCTTCCTCATCCGGCGCATCCTCATCGCCGTGCTGCTGGCCTGGGGCATCACGCTCGTCACGTTCCTGCTGACGAACCTGGTGCCCGGCGACCCCGTGGCCGCCAACCTGGGCCAGCGGGCGCTGGGCGACCCGGCCATCGTGGCGCAGTGGCGGTCCGAGCACGGCCTGGACAAGCCGCTGTGGCAGCAGTACGGGATCTATCTGCAGGGCCTGGTCCAGGGCGACCTGGGCATGAGCCAGCAGAGCCACCGCCCGGTCAGCCAGGACCTGGCCGAGTTCGTCCCGGCGACGCTGGAGCTGGCGGGCGCGGCGATCCTGATCTCGCTGGTGCTGGGCGTGGCCTTCGGCGTCGTCGCCGCGCTGCGCCGGGACCGGCTGTCCGACCACGTGCTGCGGCTGGTCAGCCTGATCGGCATCTCGGTGCCGACGTTCTGGCTGGCGCTGGTGGCGTTCTACGTGTTCTTCTTCCGGTTGCAGATCACGCCGGGCAGCGGCCGCGTGGACGCGGCGCTCGGCTCGGCGCCGGCGGTGACCGGGCTGCAGACGGTCGACGCGCTGCTGGCGGGCCGGTGGGACATCTTCACCTCCGCCGTCGGCCACCTGATCACGCCCGCGCTGGTGCTGGCGCTGTACACGATCGGCCTGCTGACCCGCTTCACCCGTTCGGCGGTGCTGGAGGTGCTGGGCCAGGACTACGTCCGGGCCGCCCGCGCCAAGGGGCTGCCGGGCCGGGTGATCCTGTTCAGGTACGTGCTGCGTTCGGCGCTGGTCCCGATCATCACCGTGGCCGGTCTGGCCTTCGGCAGCCTGCTGTCCGGCACCGTCCTGGTCGAGGCGATCTTCGCCTGGCCCGGCGTCGGCCAGTACGCCTACAAGAGCGCCACCAGCCTCGACCTGCCCGCCGTGATGGGCGTCGGCCTGGTCGTGGGCGTGGTCTACCTGGTCATCAACCTGATCGTGGACGTGCTGTACGGCGTCATCGATCCCCGAGTGAGGCTGCAATGAGAGGCAAGGGTCTGCTGGGCAGGCTGCCCGAGGCGTGGCGGCAGCCGCTGGCCGTCGCGGGCGCCGTCCTGGCCGTGGCCTGGCTGGTGATCGCGCTGGCCGCGCCGTGGCTGGCGCCGCACGACCCGCTGGCCCAGGACCTGCCGCGGCTGGCGCCCCCGGGGCCCGGCCACTGGTTCGGCACCGACCAGCTCGGACGCGACATCCTGAGCCGCGTCATGTACGGCGCGCGGGTGTCGATCCCGCTGACGCTGCTGCTGGTCGTGCTGTCGGTGCTGGTCGGCGGCCTGCTGGGGGCGTGCGCCGGGTACTTCGGCAAGTGGGTCGGCGAGACGATCATGCGGATCGCGGACCTGGTGTTCGCGTTCCCGACCGTGATCCTGGCCATGGTGGTGGCCGCGGCGCTGGGCGCGAGCCTGGGCAACGCGGTGCTGGCCGTGCTGGTGGTGGCCTGGCCCGCCTACGCCCGGGTCACCCGCGGGCTGGTGCTGGGCGTGCGCGAGCGGGAGTTCGTGCTGAGCGGGCGGCTGCTGGGCTTCTCGGTGTGGCGCTCGCTGCGGGTGGACGTGCTGCCGAACGTGACCGGCCCGATCCTGGTGCTGGCCACGCTCGACATCGGCACGGCGTTGCTGCTGCTGTCCGGCCTGTCGTTCCTGGGCCTGGGCGCCAAGCCGCCGTCCCCCGAGTGGGGCGCGATGGTGGCCTCCGGCGTGGAGGTCTTCGACAGCTGGTGGGTGGCGACGTTCCCCGGCCTGGCGATCCTGACCGTGGTGCTGGCGTTCAACTTCCTCGGCGACACGCTGCGGGACGCGCTCGACCCGCGGACGGCCCGCGCGATCAAGGAGCGTGCGTTGTGACGCTGGACATCACCGACCTGAAGGTGTCGATCGGCGGCAAGGAGATCCTGCGCGGCGTCGACCTGAAGCTGGCCGCCGGGCGCGTGCACGGCCTGGCCGGCGAGAGCGGGTCGGGCAAGACGATGACGGGCCTGGCCGTGCTGGGGCTGCTGCCGCACGGCGCGCGCGTCTCGGGCCGGATCGGGCTCGGCGAGCGGGACCTGCTCACGCTGCCGCCCAAGGAGCTCAACCAGGTGCGCGGCGGCGAGGTCGCCATGGTGTTCCAGGACCCGGCGACCAGCCTGCATCCGATGCTCACGATCGGCCGGCAGCTCACCGAGCACATGCGGCACCACCTGGGCCTGGGCAAGGCCGAGGCGAAGGCGCGGGCGGTCGAGCTGCTGGGCAAGGTACGCATCCCGGGCGCCGAGGAGGCGTACGGGCGTTTCCCGCACCAGTTCTCCGGCGGCATGCGCCAGCGCATCGCGATCGCCGTCGCGCTGGCGTGCTCGCCCAAGGTGCTGATCGCCGACGAGCCGACCACGGCGCTGGACGTGACCGTGCAGGCGGGCGTGCTGCGGCTGCTGCGCGGGCTCTGCGACGAGCTGGGCCTGGCCGTGCTGCTGGTCACGCACGACCTGGGCGTCATGTCGGCGGTCGCGGACGAGGTGAGCGTGATGAAGGACGGCCTGGTCGTGGAGACCGGGCCGCGCGGGCGGGTGCTGCGCGACCCCGAGCACCCCTACACCCGCGCGCTGCTGGACTCGCTGCCTGATTCTGCTTCGGACGTGGAGGGCTGATGCTGGACATCGAGGACCTGGTCGTCGAACACCGCTCCCCCGGGCGTCCGGTGGTGCGGGCGGTGGCGGGGGCCAGCCTGACCGTACGGGCGGGCGAGGTCGTGGGCCTGGTCGGCGAGTCGGGGTGCGGCAAGTCGACCCTGGCGCGGGCGGTCTGCGGGCTGAACCCGGTCACCCACGGGTCGATCGCGTTCGAGGGGCAGCAGGTCACGCCGCTCGGCCTGCGGCGCAGGAAGCTCACGGGCATCCAGATGGTGTTCCAGGACCCGTACGCGTCGCTGAACCCGCGGCGCCGGGTGGGCGACCAGATCGCCGACGGCCTGCGCACCGCGGGCGACAGCCGTACCGACCCGGCCGACCTGCTGGAGCGGGTGGGCCTGCCGCGCGAGTTCGCCGGACGGCACCCCCACGAGTTCTCCGGCGGCCAGCGGCAGCGCATCGCGATCGCCAGGGCGCTGGCGGCACGGCCGCGGCTGCTCATCGGCGACGAGCCGATCTCCGCGCTGGACGCCTCCGCCCAGGCCCAGGTGGCCCGGCTGATGCGCGACCTCGCGGTGGACTCCGGGGCCGGGCTGCTGTTCATCAGCCACGACCTGTCGGTGGTGCGGCTGATCGCCGACCGGATCGCCGTCATGTACCTCGGTAAGATCGTCGAGGTGGGCGAGACGGCCGAGGTGTGGGACGACCCGAAGCATCCGTACACCAAGGCATTGCTGGGGGCCATCCCCAAGCCGGACGGCATGGGCGTGCTGCCCGCCGAGCTGGCCGGGGACGTGCCCGATCCGGCGAACCCGCCGGGCGGCTGCCGGTTCAACCCGCGTTGCCCGCTGGTGATGGAGGTGTGCCGCGAGAAGGAGCCGGACTTCGGGCCGGTCGCCTGCTGGCTGCACGAGCCGGCGTGAGCCGGCGCCACGCCGCGCGGGTGGCGGCCGTGCGGCGGGCGATGGCCCAGGAGGGCATCGACGTGCTGGTGTTGCGGCCCTCGCCCGACTTCCGGTTCCTGAGTGCCTCCCCCGAGGCCGCCTTCCCTGAGGGCGCCGGGCCGGAGGACGGCTCGCCGGACGGCGGCGCCGGGCCGGGCGTGTTCCTCGTGGTGACGGCCGACGCGGTCGTCGAGACCCGCGACCCGGCGGGCCTGGTGCCCGCCTCCGCGCGCCGGGTGGGGGTGGACCCGGAGATGCGGGCGAGCGAGCTGTTCCGGCTGGCGATCGCCGCCGAGCTGGTGCCCGCCTCCGCGGTGCTGGCGCCGCTGCGGCTGCGCAAGGACCCCGCCGAGCTGACGGCGCTCGGCCGGGCGGTCGCGGCCGCGGAGGCGGTGCTGGCGCAGGCGGCCGAGCTGGCCTGGTTCGGCGCGACCGAGCGGGCGATGGCGCGCCGGCTGCGGCTGCTGGCCCTGGAGTCGGGCTGCGAGGAGGTGATCTCGCTGCGCGTGTCGGCGGGCGAGCACACCGCGCGGCCCGAGCACGTGCCGGGCGGGCGGGTGATCAACCCGGGCGACGCGCTGCTGGTGTCGGTGTGCGGCCGCTGGGACGGCTACTGCGCCGAGGCGGGCCGGGTGTTCGCCGTCGCCGAGCCGCCGGAGGACTACGAGGCGATGTACTCGGTGGTGCTGGCCGCCCACCGCGCGGCGGTGGCGGCGCTGCGGCCGTCGGTCCCGTTCGCGGAGCTGGCCAGGACGGTGCAGGAGGTCATCGACGCCAGCGGGTACGGCCGCTTCGCCGCCCCGCACGTGGGCCGGGGCGTGGGCCTCGGCCACGACGAGGGGCCGCGGGCCGGTGAGGACGCGGTGTTCGCCCCGGGGATGACGGTCTGCCTGGAACCGGCCATCTACGTGCCCGACCTGTTCGGCGCCAGGGTGGCCGACGTGGTGGCCTGCACCGCCGCCGAGCCGGTGCCGCTGGGCACGCGGCCGCACACCCTGCACGTCCTCGACCGCTGAGGCGGCCTGCGCTTACGCTGGGTGACGACGATCACCGGGGGGCGTCGTGGACCAGTTCGTGCTGCTCATGCTGGTGCTGCTGGGCGCGCTGGTCACCGTCCCCCTGGGTGAGCGGCTGGGGTTGCCCGCGCCGGTGCTGATGACGCTGCTGGGCATCCTGCTGGCGGTGCTGCCGTTCGTGCCGAACGTGGACATCCCGCCGGGCATCGTGCTGCCGCTGCTGCTGCCGCCGTTGTTGTACGCGGCGGTGCGGCGTACGTCGTGGCGGCAGTTCGCGGCGAACTGGCAGCCGATCTTCCTGCTCGCGGTGGCGCTGGTGTTCGTGACGACGGCGGCCGTGGCGGCCACGGCGCACGCGCTCGTCCCGGGCCTGCCGCTGGCGGCGGCGGTGGCGCTGGGCGCGCTGGTCGCGCCGCCCGACCCGGTGGCGGCCACGGCGGTGGCCGGGCGGCTGGGCCTGCCGCGGCGCATGGTGTCGCTGCTGGAGGGCGAGGGCCTGTTCAACGACGTGACCGCGATCGTGCTCTACCACGTGGCGGTCGCGGCGGTCGTGACGGGCGTGTTCTCGTGGCCGGGCGCGCTGGGCGAGTTCGTGTTGTCGGCGGGGGTGGCCGTGGCGGCGGGGTTCGCGCTGGGCTGGGCGGCCGGGAAGCTGATGGCGCTGCTGGGCGACGCGACGCTGCAGGTGGGGCTGTCGCTGGTGGTGCCGTTCGTGAGCTACGCGGTGGCCGACGAGCTGCGCGGGTCGGGCGTGCTGGCCGTGCTGACCACCGCCTTCTACCTCAGCGACCGCATGTGGGACGCCGACGACGTGTTCGGCAGGTTCGCCTCGGCCACGTTCTGGCAGGTGGTGGACACGCTGGTGACGGGGATCGCGTTCGGGCTGATCGGGCTGGAGCTGCACACGGTGTTCGGCACGGTCCACGGGCGGTTCGGCGCGGTGTTGTGGTGGAGCGCCGCCGTGGTGGGCGTCGTGGTGGTGGTCCGGCTGCTGTGGCTGCTGCCGGCCGCGTGGCTGGCCAAGAAGGGGCGGCGCGAGGACACCGAGGTGCCGATGAGCTGGCGCGAGACCGTCGTCATGTGGTGGGCGGGCATGCGCGGCGTGGCGTCCGTGGCGCTGGCGCTGGCCATCCCGCTGCGGATCCACGACGGGCGGCCCTTCCCGCAGCGGCCGGTGATCGTGTTCATCGCGTTCGCGGTCATCCTGGTGACGCTGGTGGTGCAGGGGCTGACGCTGCCGTGGCTGGTGGCGCGGCTCGGCGTCAAGGCCGACACGGCGGCCGAGCGCGACCTGGAGAAGCGCCTGGCGATCCGGGCCGCCCACGCGGCCAAGCGGCGGCTGCGGGAGATCGACGAGGCCGAGGACCTGCCCGAGGAGGTGGTCGAGCTGCTCGGCCGGCGCATGATGGACCTCGGGCTGCGGATCAGCCCCGAGGCCGCCGACGACGAGCGGCGCGAGGCGTTCGAGCAGCGGGCGCAGCGGGCCCGGCTGGTGCGGCGGGTGCAGGAGGAGATGATGTCGGCTGCCCGGCAGGCGGTGCTGGACGCCCGCCGCGACCCGCGGGCCGACCCCCAGGTGGTCTCCCGGGTGCTGCGCGCCCTCGACGCCCGGAGCATGCGCTGACCAGCCAGGATCCTCCACCGGAGGGGTTGACGGTGTGTGACCGGGGGCCGCGGAGGGTAGTCATTTCCTTATGCTGCGGATCGGCACGCTGGGCGCCGCCCCGTCGGTCGGCGTCGTGGCCTGTGGCTGGCACGACAGCGGTCCAGGGCCCTTCACCACCGGCATCAAGCTGATCTACACGCTCGGCGGCCCGCTGCCCGAGCTGCCCGGCCTGCGGATCGGGTCCGGGGCGCTCAGGGGCGCCGAACAGATCGCCGCCGCCCTGCTCCAGGGGCTCGACGTGGTGATCACCGAGCCCGCCTGCCCGGCCGCGCCCGTGGTGGCGGCCGGCATGTGGCACTACGGCTGGACCAGGCGCGACGTGTCCGCCCTCGCCGGGGCGACGGTGGCCGGTCTGGCGCTGGCCACGCAGCCGGGCGCGTGCGTGGCGGAGATCGGGCGCGACGGCACCAGCTCCATCGACGGGCAGATGCCGGCCGAGTCCGTACGCGCCCGCCTGGCGGCGGCGTTCTCCGGCGGCCGGTACCGCACGCCGGAGGTGACGGTGCCGCTGGAGGCGGTGCGGCTCAGCGAGGACACGCCATGCCGGATCCGGATCGCCCGCACCCCCGGCATCGTCGTCTGAGGGCCGTCCCGGGGCTCTGGGGCTCGGCGACGAAGAACCGCCGGCCTTTGGTGGCCCGGCACGAACCCTGGTGTCGCCGCATGTCGTACGGTCGCCAGGGAGCACCTGCGCGCCGACCGAGTTGGAGAGAGTGTGAAGATCACAGGAGTAGAGCTGCGCCGGATCGCGATGCCGTTGGTGGCGCCGTTCCGCACGTCGTTCGGCACCGAGACCGCCCGGGACGTCCTGCTGGTCAGGGTGGTGACGCCCGACGCGGAGGGGTGGGGCGAGTGCGTGGCCATGTCCGAGCCGCTCTACTCCTCCGAGTACGTCGACGGCGCCGCCGAGGTGATCCGCCGGTTCCTGCTGCCCGCCCTGCCGACGACCCTGGACGCGTACGGGGTCGCCCGCGCCCTCGAACCGATCAAGGGCCACCGCATGGCCAAGGCCGCGCTGGAGACCGCCGTCCTGGACGCGCAGCTGCGGGCCTCCGGCGAGTCGTTCGGCCATTTCCTGGGCGCGGCCCGCGACCGGGTGCCGTGCGGGGTGTCGGTGGGCATCATGGAGTCGATCCCGCAGCTCCTCGACGCCGTGGCGGGCTACGTCGAGGAGGGTTACGTCCGCATCAAGCTGAAGATCGAGCCGGGCTGGGACGTCGAGCCGGTGCGCGCGGTGCGCGAGCGCTTCGGCGACGACCTGCTGCTCCAGGTGGACGCGAACGCGGCGTACTCGCTGGCCGACGCCCGCCGGCTGGCCCGGCTCGACGCGTTCGACCTGCTGCTGATCGAGCAGCCGCTGGCCAACGACGACCTCGTCCAGCACGCCAGGCTGGCCCGCCAGTTGCGCACCCCGATCTGCCTGGACGAGTCCATCGAGTCGGCCGAGCACGCGGCCGCCGCCATCGAGCTCGGCTCGTGCTCGATCATCAACATCAAGCCGGGCCGCATCGGCGGCTACCTGGAGGCACGGCGCATCCACGACCTGTGCCGGGCCAACGGCGTGGCGGTGTGGTGCGGCGGCATGCTGGAGACCGGTCTCGGGCGGGCGGCGAACGTGGCGCTGGCGGCGCTGCCGGGCTTCACGCTGCCCGGCGACACCTCCGGGTCACGCCGCTACTTCGCGACCGACGTGACCGAGCCGTTCGAGCTGGTGGACGGCCATCTGGAGGTGCCCACGGGGCCGGGGCTCGGCGTCGAGCCGATCCCGTCCGTGCTGGAGGAGGTCACGACGGCCACGGAGTGGATCCCGCTGTAGGGCGCCCGTCCTGGAGGGCGGGGCCGGCCGGGGTCGAGGGACCCCGGCCGGCGCCCCGCGGGGTCAGGACCGGGTGAAGCGCAGGCGCAGGGTGGCCGAGGTGGCGTGCAGGTCGTACCGGGGCAGCGCACCCGGGCCGCACGTGGCGGTGCCGATGCCCTGCTGGGCGAGGTCCAGGTGGAGGTGCACCCGGTCGCCGGGCACCAGGTCCGGACGGTGGCGGGCGGCCTCCAGCTCGGCGGTGCTCCACCGGCGCGCGGTCAGCCCGAACGCCGGCTCGCCCGCGACCCGGAACCCGGGCGTCCCGGCCGGCCCGCCGAACTCGGCCCATCGCACGTCGGCGCGGCGGCCGTTCTCCTGCGGGTAGACGTAGGGCGTCTGGAGGTCGTCGATCGTGGCGCTCCAGCGGCCCACGCGGGCGGCCATGCCGGTGTCGGGGTAGGCCTCCCCGGCCCCCGGCCGAACCAGGTGACGTGGGCGAGCTCGCCGGGCAGCACCAGATGCACGCCGAGGCGCGGGATCGGGTCGGGCCACTCGCCCTCGGGCTCGACGTCCACGGTGAGGTCCAGGGCGTCGCCGCCGGGCGCGGTCCATGTCCAGGTGACGCGCATGCCGAGGTCGGTGGCGGCGGGGGCGACCCTGGTCCGGACGGTGAGGCCGTCCCCGGTCCGCACGCCGTCCACGCGGTGGGTGAGGCGGTGCAGGCCGAGCGCACGCCACCTGCGGCCCAGGCCGCCGTAGCGGTCGTTGTCGGTGGGGGCGCGGTAGAGGTCGAGGCGCGGGCCTTCGACGTCGAGGCCGAACAGGCGCAGCAGGCGGCCGGTGCGCGGGTCGAACTCGCCGCCGCCCAGCGTCAGCCGCCCGCCGGACGTCTCCGGTCGTGCTCCCGTACCGGTGGCGGCTGCGGGAAGGGCGGGGCTCGGCAGACGGGTCTGGGACCAGGCGAGCTCGTGGCCCGCGGGGGCCCACGGCTGGTCGCCGGCCAGGGTCGCGCGGACCGTGAGCCAGCGTTCCCCCGCCCCGTCCGGCGGCGGGGGCGGATCGGGCAGCTTCACCTCGCCGCCGGACGGCGGCACCGCCAGCGGGAAGCGCGCGACCGGGCGTCCGTCGTCCTCGACGACGGCCTCGAAGGCGAGGTGGGCCAGGCCGCGGAAGTCGTGCCGGTCGACCACCCGCACGACGCCGTCGCCGAACTCGAACCGCACCGGCTCGAACACCTTCTTCAGATCCAGCAGGCCCGGGGAGGGCGTGCGGTCGGGGAACACCAGCCCGTCGATGACGAAGTTCCCGTCGTGCACGGGCTCGCCGTGGTCGCCGCCGTAGGCGTACTCGTGGCGGGGATCGGTCAGGCCGTGGTCGATCCACTCCCACACGAACCCGCCGGCCAGCCTCGGGAAACGTTCGAACAGCTCCTGGTACTCGGCCAGGCCGCCGGGCCCGTTGCCCATGGCGTGGGCGTACTCGCACTGCAGGAACGGCATCGCGCGCCGCCGCGCGTCCAGGGCGGGGTCGTCGAGCGGCTCCTCCTCGCCGCGGCCGATGGCCTCGACCTCGGCGTGGGTGGCGTACATGCGCGAGTAGACGTCGGTGTGGGCGCACGACCAGTCGCCCTCGTAGTGCAGCGGCCTGGACGGGTCGCGTTCGCGCGTCCAGTCGGCCATGACGGCGAGGTTGCGACCGGCGCCCGCCTCGTTGCCGAGCGACCACATGATGACGCTGGGGTGGTTCTTGTCCCGTTCGACCATCCGGCGCATGCGATCGAGCAGGGCGTCGGCCCAGCGCGGGTCGTCGGTGGGGTTGCGCCGCCAGCCGACCTGGCCGAAGCCGTGCGTCTCCAGGTCGCATTCGTCGACGACCCACAGGCCCAGTTCGTCGCACAGGTCCAGGAAGTCGGGGTGCGGCGGGTAGTGGCTGGTCCTGACGGCGTTGACGTTGTGCCGCTTCATGAGCAGCACGTCCTCGCGCATGGTCCCGTACGGGACCGCGCGGCCATGGTCGGGATGGAACTCGTGCCGGTTGACGCCCTTGAGCAGCAGCGGGCGGCCGTTGGCCAGGAGCACGCCGTCCTCGACGGAGACGGTGCGGAAGCCGACGCGCAGCCGTACGGTCTCGTGCGGGGTGGTGAGGACGGCCTCGTACAGGCGGGGCGTCTCGGCCGTCCACGGCTCGGCCTCGACGGTGATCTCGACGCCGGGCTCCAGGTCGCGCACGCCGAGCTCGGGGATGCTCAGCAGGCCCGCGGCGGCCTCGAAGGACAGCCGGCCGTCGTGGGAGGCGTGGACGAACACGTCGGCGGCCGACCGGGTGAGGGTGACGTCCCGGAAGATGCCGGGCAGCCACCACATGTCCTGGTCCTCCAGGTAGCTGGCGGCCGACCACTGGTGCACGCGCACGGCCAGCACGTTGCGTCCCGGACGCAGCCACGGCCCGGCGTCGAACTCGACGGGCAGCCTGCTGCCGGTGGAGAAGCCCAGCTCGTGGCCGTTCAGCCAGACCCTGGCGAAGGAGTCGACGCCCTCGAAGCGCAGCCGGCCGCCGCTCCAGCCGTCCGGCAGGTCGAAGGCGCGCCGGTAGTCGCCGGTCGGGTTCTCGTCCGGGACGTGCGGCGGGTCCACGGGGAAGGGGTAGGAGACGTTGGTGTAGGCGGGGGCGCCGTGGCCGTGCAGGGGCCAGTGGGCCGGCACCGGCAGCTCGTCCCAGGCGGAGTCGTCGAAGCCGGGCCGGGCGAAGTCGTCGGGCACGTCGGCCACGGGTGAGAGCCGGAAGCGCCACAGGCCGTCGAGGTCGAGGGCGGGGGCGTCGGAACGGAGCGCCGCGCGGGGTTCGAGACGGCCCGAACCGGGGGCGAAGGTTTCGAGATCCATCCCTTCCGACACTAGGGGTTGATGGTGGTTTCGTCAGCGATGCCCCGTCTGGCGGTGCTTGGACTTCCCTGCCGTGGTTGTTGGAGGAATGGACGCGGCAGGGGCCCGGTCTCAGGCGTTCCTGGAGAACAGGATCCCGTTCGCGCCGGCGGGGCCGGGCAGCGCGGAGGCGGCCGCGAGGTAGCCGGCCAGCAGGCTCTCGGCCACCGCGCCCACGGCCGCGTCGCCGGGCAGGAACTCGGGGGTGTGCAGGCCGGCGGCGGTGTCCACGCCGACGAACATCATGAGCGAGGGCGCCACCGAGGCGTAGTGGGAGAAGTCGTCGGCCCCGCACGAGCGCAGCCCGCCGTCCACCGTCCAGCCGTGGCCGCGCAGCAGCCCGCCGGCGCGTACGGCCAGCCCGGTGTCGTTGACCAGCACCGGCTCCCCCGGCAGGATCGTCACCTCGGCCACGCAGCCGCATGCCCTGGCGACGTCCTCGACCACCTGGGTGAACCGTTCGTGCAGCTCCTGGCGCCAGTTCTCGGACATCGCCCGGAGGGTCCCCCTGGCCACGGCCTCGCCCGGGACGGCGTTGGGCGCGGTGCCGGCGTTGACCGTGCCGAAGGTGACCACGGTGGGCGTCATCGGGTCGGCGACCCGGCTGACGACCTGCTGGGCGGTCACGATGACCTGCGCCATGGCGACCACCGGGTCCCTGGTCAGGTGGGGGTAGGCGGCGTGGCCCTCCACTCCCCTGACGACCACCCTGAACTCGTCGGAGGAGGCGTTGACCGCGCCCGGCACGGACGCGACCGTGCCCTCCGCCAGCAGGGGCTGCACGTGCGCGCCGATCATGGCGCCGACCCGGTGGCGGTGCAGCGCGCCCGACCCCACGACGTCGGAGGCACCGGAGGGGAAACCCTCCTCGCGCGGTTGCAGCACGACCAGCAGGGGCGGGTCGGCGCCGAGCCGGTCGAGGGTCCTGGCCAGGGCGACCACTGCCGCCATGTGCACGTCGTGCCCGCAGGCGTGCATCGCGCCCTCGGGGGCGGCCCACTCGACGCCGGTGCGCTCGGTCAGCGGCAGGGCGTCGAGCTCGCCGCGTACGCCGACCGCCGGGCCCGGACCGCCGACGCGCAGGACCGCGCCCGTGCCGGCGACGTGCTCGACCTCCCCGGCGGGCAGCGCGGCCAGCAGCCGGGCCAGCGTCGGGCCCTCCTGGCCCGACAGGCAGGGCGCCGCGTGCAGCTCGCGGCGCAGCGCCTGCGCCGCGGGCAGCTCCCGCCGCAGGCCCTCCCGCAGCGCCGTGTAGGCGGCGCTCTCCGCGGCGCCGGTCCCGATGACGGCTCCGTCGACGGGCCTGTTGATCGTACGGCCCCCGAAGTCGTTCACCCCGTGCTCTCCTCCCGTGTTCCCAGTCCGTAGACGCGTCGCGCGTTGTCCGCCCCGACCATCGCCGCCACCCGCATCGCCTGCTCGGCCGACCACTCGCCGTCCAGCACGAGCCTGCCGAGCACCCGCGCCATCGCCCGCCGCCACAACACCGCGCCGAGGTGGTGCAGCTCGGCCGGCCCCCACCCGTCGGACGAGAAGAGGATCTTGGCGAACGGCGCCAGCTCCAGGCTCTCGGCCACCAGCGCCACGCTGCGGGCCCCGGTGTAGGTCACACCGAGCCCCACGTCGAAGTAGACGTTGGGATAGGCCTGCGCGAGGAACCCCGCGTGCCGCTGGAAGGGGTAGCAGTGCAGCAGCACCAGCGGCACCCCGGTCGGCTCCGCGCGCTCGACGAGGCCGCGCAGCAGCAGCGGGTCGGCCCGGCGCAGGTCGAGGTCGGGATCGCCGAGGCCGGTGTGGAACTGGATCGGCAACCCTCGCTCGATCCCGGCCCAGATCACGTGCCGCAGCAGCACCGGCTCCGTCAGCTTACCGCCGCCCGACCCGAGCCAGCGCCCGGCCGCCTCGGTGACCTCGGCCCGGCTCGGCGGCTCGGGGTCGAGGTCGAGGCCGTGGCGGTAGGCGGCGACGCTCTTGAGCCCGCGCGCGCTGCCGGTGCGCTCCCACAGCTCCCGCGCGAACGCGTCGGCGAACGAGGAGGCCGCGCAGCCGCCGGCCGCGACCTGCTCGGCCACCGTCTCCAGCCGCACCACCTCGTCGGCCGGCACGCCGGTGAGCTCCGCCATGCCGGACGGGCCCACCAGCTCCTCGCCCCGGTAGCCGGTCTCGACCAGGTAGTGGGCCACGTTGGTGGCGCCGAGCAGCAGCCGGTTCACCTCGCCGGCGCCCAGCCGGGCCCTCCTGGCCAGGTACTCCTCCGGCGTGCAGTGCGGTTCGAGGCCGAGGACGGGCGCGCAGTGGCGCAGGATGGCGTACCCGGTCTGGGAGTCGAACTGCGTCATCCACTCCGGCACCGGCCGGTCGGACTCGGTGATCAGCTCCTCGAACGCGGTGCGCGACAGGTCGCGCGGCACCACGCCGTGGACGTGCTGGTCGACCAGCGGCAGCTCCTCGATGGCCCGGACGAACCCGGCCGGGGCGAGGTCGAGGTCGGCGGCGGTGGCGTACACGTCGGTCACGGAGAGATCTACTCCCCCGTGGGCGCGCGGATGAACCACCCCGCCCCGATCCGGCGCCTCGTCTAAGGGGCCGCGGCGGGCACCGCGAGCTGCTGGACCAGCCACGGCAGCGCCTGCGGCAGCTCCCGGTTCCAGGTGTTGAAGTTGTGGCCGCCGCTGGGCAGGATCAGCGACGAGGCCCGCATGGGCGGTTTGACGGCGTTCAGGAAGCGCTCGGTCGGCAGGTAGTCGGCCTCGCCCTTCCTGCTGCTCGTGACGAGCACGGACACGGGCGGCGCGGGCAGCCGGGCCAGGCGCCACATCAGGTCGTTGCGGTCGGCGAGCCCCTGGTCGCCGTGGAACAGGTCGCCGGTGGTGCCGTCCACGATCGTCTTGTAGTAGCCCGACAGGGAGACGGCGGCGGAGAACGCGTCAGGGCGGCTCATCGCCAGCTTCAGCGCGCAGTGGCCGCCGGTCGAGCCGCCGAGCACGCCCCAGGAGTCGCGGCCGGCCGCCGCCCGGTAGTGCGCGGTCACGGCCTGCCGGACGTCGGTGGCGAAGTACGTCAGCGCCTGCGGGCCGCCCGGCACGTCCACGCACTCGGTGTCGCGCGGCAGCACCACGCTCGGCCGCATCATGACCAGGACGGCCGGCTCGACCTGGTGCAGGGCGATGGCGTGGGCCAGCCGTCCGGGCAGGTCGAGGCGGGTCATGAGATTGCGCGGGTCGCCGGGGTAGCCGGTCAGGGCGAGGATCGCGGGGAACCTGCGCCGGGGGTCCTTGAAATAGGCCGAGGGCAGGAACACGTACGCCTCCTCGCTCAGGCGCGTGGTCGCGCCCGGCAGGACGACCTCCTCGATCCGCCCGCCCGGGACCGCCCGGCTGTCCAGCACCCGCAGCCCGGCCGCGGCCCCGGCGACGGTGATCTGGGCGGCGCCGGTGTCGGCGCCGAGCAGGTCCGCCCAGGAGGCGTAGAAGCCGAAGTAGTAGTTGACCAGCAGCGCGAGCGCCGCCACGGTCAGCGCCTGGCAGCCCGCCAGCAGGCCCGCCCGGCCCAGCACCGGCGGCAGGCCACGCCCGGCCAGCCGCGGCCACACCCAGACGGTGGCCGCGAGCCCGGCCACCGCGAGCACCGCGGCGGCCACCAGCAGCGCGATCGAGGTCAGTCCCATGAACAGCAGGAATATCCCGGCCGGCGTAAGCGCGTGGTTAACGACGAGATTAACCGGCAGGAGCTTCAATCGGTATTTGTGAAGCGTCCCTGGATCCCCGCGCTGGCGGGTTACGCGTCGCTGGTCATCGGCCTGCTGGACATCGCCAAGGCCGTGGCGCCGCGGCTGGAGCACACGCGGATGGGCCAGTGGTCGGACCTGCTGCCCGGGACGGTGACGACCGTGGCGCGGGCGACATCGCTGGTGGTCGGCATCATGCTGGTGATGATCGCGCACGCGCTGCGCCGGGGGAAGGTGCGGGCCTGGCGGGCGGTGGTGGTGCTGCTGCCGGTGAGCGCCGTCATGGGCGTGCTGCACCTGCGGCCGGTGACCGCCGCGATCAGCGTCGTGCTGCTGGCCGTGCTGGTGGCCGGCAGGCGGGAGTTCACGGCGCTGCCCGACCCGCGCTCGCGCTGGCGGGCGTTGTGGAACCTGCTCGTGCTCGGCGCGATCGACATGGGGCTCGGCTACCTGATCGTGAGCGTCCGGCCGGGCGCGCTGGTGGACCGTCCGGGCGTGGCCGACCGGCTGGAGCACGTGGCGCTGGGGCTGGCGGGCATCGAGGGGCCGGTCACGTTCACCGTGGAACGCGTCTCCGACCTGGTCTACTTCTCCCTCGTCGCGCTGGGCGCGCTCACCGCCGTGACGACGCTCTACCTGGCGCTGCGTCCGGAACGGCCGGCCGCCGAGCTGACCGCCGACGACGAACGCCGCCTGCGCGCCCTGCTGGCCGTGCACGGCGAGCGCGACTCGCTCGGCTACTTCGCGCTGCGCAGGGACAAGAGCGTGATCTTCTCGCCGTCGGGCAAGGCGGCCGTGGCCTACCGGGTCGTCTCCGGCGTGATGCTGGCCAGCGGCGACCCGATCGGCGACCGCGAGGCGTGGCCGGCCGCGATCGGCGCGTTCACGGCCGAGGCGCGGCGGCACGCCTGGGTGCCCGCCGTCATCGGCTGCGGCGAGACGGGCGGCGAGGTCTGGACGAAGGTGGCGGGGCTGTCCGCGCTGGAGATCGGCGACGAGGCGATCGTCGAGGTCGACGACTTCACGCTGGAGGGCCGCGCGATGCGCAACGTGCGGCAGATGGTCAACCGCACCCGCCGCGCCGGGTACGTCTGCCGGGTGCGCCGCGCCCGCGACGTGCCCGAGGAGGAGAAGGAGGGCATCCGCCGGGCCGCCGGGCTGTGGCGCGGCACCCAGACCGAACGCGGCTACTCGATGGCGCTCGGCCGCTTCGGCGATCCCGCCGACGCCGAGTGCCTGGTCGCCACCGCCTGCAAGGACGGCGACCTCAGGGCCGTGCTGCACTTCGTGCCGTGGGGCACGCGGGGCGTCTCGCTGGACCTGATGCGCCGCGACCGCGACGCCGACCCGGGCCTCAACGAGCTGCTGATCGCCGAGACACTGCGGGCCGCGCCGTCGCTGGGGATCACGCAGGTGTCGCTCAACTTCGCGATGTTCCGCTCGACGCTGGCCCGCGGCGACCGGCTCGGCGCGGGGCCCGTGCTGCGGGCCTGGCGGTCGGTGCTGGTCTTCCTGTCGCACTGGTTCCAGATCGAGTCGCTGTACCGGTTCAACGCCAAGTTCCGGCCGATCTGGGAGCCGCGCTTCGTCGTCTACCCGAACGCCCGCGACCTGCCCAGGATCGGCGTCGCGGCGCTCCAGGCCGAGGCGTTCATCCCGTCGGGCCTTCCGCTGCGCGCCCGCCTGCGCCTCCCCCGGCCCTTCACGCACGACCGCGCCGCCGCCGCTCCCCAGACCCCGTGAACCGCGCGGTTCAGGGAGAGGCGGCGGTGCCGGTGGCGGGCCACATGGTGTTGAGGCGGCCGACGGTGGCCTGGTAGGCGCGCTCGGCCTCCGGAGTGAGGACGACGTCGGCGCCCGGCCCGGCGGCGGCCAGCCGTTCGCGCAGGACGATGGAGTCGGCGGTGTCGGCCAGGTCGAGCAGGCCGGTGAAGCGGGCGGCCGCCGACACCAGCTCGGTGGCGGGCAGGTCGGTGCACACGGCGTCGAGGGCCTGGCGGACCACGCCCTTGCCGACCGCCCCGAGGCCGAGCGCCACCGCGGCCGCCGACAGGGTGGCCACGTCGAGCGGGTCGACGTCGACCAGGCGCAGTGGCACGTGCTCGACCTGGCCGCCGGGGGCGTACAGGCGACCGGCCAGGCGGGCGGCGGCGGCGCGCCTGCCCTGCGTGGGGCCGATCGCGCGCCAGAGCCGGCGCAGCGCGGTCAGCGCGATCCCGCCGGCGAGCGGGCCGGGCAGCGGCGAGCCCACGGACTCGGCGGCGCGTAGCACCAGCAGCAGCCTCTCCAGCTCGCCCACCGCGCGAGCCAGGTCTTCGCCCAGGTCGGGGACGAGGACCGCGCGCGGGCCGAGGCCGGTCATGTGCGGCTCCTCACGGAGCCCTCGTCGTCGAGCGGTCGTCAGGCGGCGGAGGAGTCAACCGGAGGGTCACCATCGGAGCGTACGCCGCGCCGGCCACGCCGCACACCCCACCGGAAAGCACACCGCCCCCAGCCCATGCCCATCCCCGAACCGGGAAGCACGCCGCCCCCGGCCCGTGCCCATCCCCCACCCCGCGCACCCCGTGAGACGCGGGCGAGCCGGGCGTGTGGGAGGATCTGGCCTCGATGGGTCCATGGTCGTTGGTGCGGTGGCTGCGTGCGGCGAGCTTCGCCGGCACGTGTGCCGCGCTGGCCGCGCTCGCCCACCTGGCGGGCGGCGGCTGCTTCGACCCCGGGGCGCTGCTGGCGGGGTTCCTGCTGGTCCTCGCGCCGGCCTTGGCCCTGACCGGGCGTGAGCGCACGCTGGCCGCCATCGTGCCCGCGACGGGCGCCTCGCAGGTCGTCCTGCACCTGCTGCTCTCGCTGAGCTGCGACCATCCCGCCCCCGCCGCCGCCCCCGCGAGCCTGGTTCACGCGCACGACACCGGCGCCCCGGGGTTCGGGATGCTGCTCGTGCACGCGGCGAGCGTGCTGCTGACGTCGGTCTGGCTGCGCTGGGTGGAGTCGGGGCTGTGCGCCCTGGTCCGCGAGCTGGCCGGGTGGGTGCTGCGCCCGCTGCTGGTGCTGTTCCTCGCCGTGTCCGGGTGGGCCGCGCCGGCGCGCACCCCGGTGGGCGGGCGCGACGACGTCACGGCGCGCGTCCGGCTGTTCCTGCGGCACGTGCTGGTGCTGCGGGGGCCTCCCGCGGGTGGACCGGAGCCGCGGTGGCCGGTCCGTCCGACGGTCGTGGGCCTGCCCGCCTGAGCGCGCCCGCGGTCCTTCGCGCGCCCGTGCCCCGCGGTTCCTCCGACGACAATCCCGGCTCGCCGCCGTGCCCGCCCCCGCCGTGGGGCCGGTCCGGCGTGCGCGCCTCCGGACTCGACTCAGAGGACATCACCCATGAGACCTTCCCGTACCCGCCGGGCCTCGGCGCTCGCGCTCGTGCTGCTGGCCGCCGCCTGCGGCACGCCCGCGGCCACCGGCGGCGAGGCGACCACCGTCGCGCCGGCGTCCGCCGGCCGGACCGCCTACCCCCTCACCTTCGACAACTGCGGCACGCGGGTCACCTTCCGCCGGCCGCCGCAGCGCGTCCTGATCCTGAACGGCACCAGCGTCGGCGAGGTGGAGAGCTTCCTGCTGCTCGGGCTGGAGCGCAGCATCCTGGCCAACGCCCAGAGCTACGGCGTGTCCGACGACCCGTCCATGACGGCCCGCATCAGGGCGCTGCCGACCGGCGGGCTGACCATGAACAAGAACTTCGACGTGCCCGCCGAGCAGGTGCTCAAGCTCAAGCCCGACCTGGTGGTCTCCACCTGGTCGGGCGGGTTCGACCCCGCCCGGGGCTTCGCCACCCGCGAGCAGCTCGCCGCGGCCGGCATCACCTCGCTGGTCAACCCGGTCAACTGCGCGATGGGCAAGCCGGAGGCCACCGAGCAGGAGAAGCGCGCCTACCGCAACCAGTCGATCAACTCCTCGCTGGAGTTCATCAGCCTGCTCGGGCGGGTGTTCGACGTGCAGCGCAAGGCGTTCGACCTGATCGGGCGGCTGCGGGCGCGGGTGGAGTCGGTACGGGCCCGCGTCGCGGCGCTGCCGCCCAGGAAGGTGCTGATCGCCTATCCCGGCATGGCCATGATGAACGCCAACGGCCTGCCCGCCGTGATGACCGGCGGCATCTACGACGACGTCATCAGGGCGGCCGGCGGGGTCAACGCCTTCGCCGGCCAGACCGCCGACATGACGCGCACACTCAACCGCGAGCAGCTCGCCACCGCCCAGGTGGACGTGCTGGTCGTCGGGCTGTTCACGCCCGAGGAGAAGGGCGCGGAGGCGGCGGCCAAGCTGTTCGCCGCCTACCCCCACTGGGCCGCGGCCAGATCCAGAACCTTCACGGTCGTCTCCGACGGCGTCTACCTCGGGCCGCTGAACGCCTGGGCCGTGGAGAAGATCTCCAAGGTGGTGCATCCCGGTGGCTGACACGCTGACCGCGCCGCCGCGCCGCGCCGCGCCCGTCCCGCCGCGGCGGCCGCACGCGGTGTCCGGGCGGGCGACCGGGTTCCTGCTGGCCGGGCTCGGGGCCGCGCTGGTCGTGGCCCTGGTGATCGGGATCTCCGCCGGGTCGGTGAACCTGCCGCCGGACCAGGTGTGGGGGGTGGTGTGGGCGTACCTGACCGGGCGCGGCGAGCAGGCCGATCCGCTGCTCGCGCAGGTCGTGTGGGAGATCCGCACACCTCGGGCGCTGCTGGCCGCGCTGGCCGGGGCCGCGTTGTCGGTGGCCGGGGTGGCGTTGCAGGCGCTGGTCCGCAACCCGCTCGCCGACCCGTACGTGCTGGGCGTGTCGTCGGCGGCGTCGCTGGGGGCCGTGCTGGTGCCCGCGCTCGGGGGCGGCGCGCTGGCCGGGCTGACCGGCGCGCTCGGCGTCACCGGGGCCGCCTTCGCCGCCGCGCTGCTGTCGGCGCTGGTGGTGTACGTCCTGTCCCAGCGTTCCGGCAGGCTGCTGGACTCGTGGCTGGTGCTGACCGGCGTGGCCGTCGGCTACCTGTGCTCGGCGGCCACCACGTTCGTGCAGCTCCAGCTCAACCCGACCGAGCTGCAGGGCATGATGTTCTGGCTGATGGGCAGCGTCGCCGGGGCGTCGTGGGCCGACCTGGGCGTGCCCGCACTGCTCGTCGTGTGCTGCGTGGCGTGGCTGTCCTCGCAGGCGCGGGCGCTCAACGCGCTGCTGGCCGGCGAGGAGTCCGCGGTCGCGATCGGCGTGCCGGTCGCCGCGCTGCGGATCGGGCTGCTGGCGGCCGGGTCGCTGCTGACGGCGACGGTGGTCAGCGTGGTCGGCGGCATCGGGTTCATCGGGCTGATGGTCCCGCACATGGTCCGGTTCGTGGTCGGGGCCGACCACCGCCGGGTGCTGCCGGTCTCGCTGCTGGCCGGCGCGGTGTTCCTGGTGCTGGTCGACCTGGCGGCGCGGGTGGCCGACCGGCCGAACGAGCTGCCGGTGGGCGTCTTCACCACGGGGCTCGGCGTGCCGTTCTTCCTGTGGCTGCTGCGCCGGCGGCGGGCGGGAGGCGGCGGCGATGCGGCTTGACCTCGCGGGCGTCAGCGCGAGCATCGACGCGCGGCCCATCGTCACCGACGTCACGCTGAGCGCCGGGCCGGGCGAGTTCGTGGCGCTGGTCGGGCCGAACGGCAGCGGCAAGTCCACGCTGCTGCGCACGGTCTACCGGTCGCTGCGCCCGTCGGGCGGCGTCGTCCGGCTGGACGGCGACGACCTGTGGCGGATGCGGCCCCGGCACGCCGCGCGGCGGCGGGCGGTCCTGCCCCAGCACAACCCGGCCGGAGAAGGGTTCTCCGTGGCCGAGGTCGTCGCGGCCGGACGCCACAGCCACAAGCGGGCGCTGGACCGGGAGAGCGCGGGCGACCGGGCGGTGGTCGCCACGGCCCTGGAGCGGGTCGGCATGGACTGGGCGGCCGACCGGCTGATGACCACGCTGTCCGGCGGCGAGCGGCAGCGCGTGCTGCTGGCCCGCGCGCTGGCCCAGGAGGCGCCGCTGCTGATCCTGGACGAGCCGGGCAACCACCTGGACGTCGGGTCCCAGCTCCTCCTGCTGGACCTGATCCGCTCGCTCGGCCTGACGCTGCTGGCCGCCTTGCACGACCTGGACCAGGCCGCCGCCTACGCCGACCGGATCGTCGTGCTGCGCGAGGGCCGGGTCGCCGGGCAGGGGCCGCCCCTGGAGGTGCTGACCCCGGCCTTCATCGAGGAGGTCTTCGGCGTCCTGGCCCATGTGGGGCCGCATCCGATCACCGGGCGGCCGCATGTGGCGGTGGCGTCCAGGGCGGGAGGTAAGCGCCTGCCATAGGGCGGGTCAGCACTCGTCCCCCGGTGCGGAGCCGTGCCGGGCGCCGTCCGTCCGGCCGGTTATAAACGGAGCGGAGTGGATCTTCGTCGTGAAGGGGCCGGGGGACCGTGGCGATCAGCAAAGTAGGACGAATGGCCGCCGGTGTCGGCCTGCTCGCGGCGGTGTGCGTGCCGGAGCGGGCCGTCGCCGTCCCGGCCCCTCTCCCGGTCGCGGCCCCGGTCGCGGCCCCAGTGGCGGCCCCGGCCCCTCCGGGGACGGCGCCGGTGCTGAACCTGGTGCTGGACGGCGGCCGGTTCGCGCTGCGGGACGCCTTCGCGATCCTGGCGGGCCGTCCCGTGCTCGCGCGGGTGTCGGAGGCCGCGCGGGCCCGGATGGCGCAGTCGCGGGCGGGGGCGCTGGCGGCTCTGAGCGGCCAGCGGGTGTACGGCTGGAACCAGGCGCTCGGCCCGCTGAAGGACCGCCCGCTCTCGCCGGAGGAGGCCGAGCAGTTCCAGCGCAACGTGCTGCGTTCGCACGCGGCGGGCGTCGGCCCGGCGTTCCCCGACGACGTGGTCAGGCTGGCGCTGATCCTCAAGGCCAACCAGATGGCCAGGGCGAAGATGGGCGTACGGCCCGAGGTGCCGCAGCGGCTGCTGTCCCTGGTGAACGCCGGGGTCGTGCCGGTGATGCCGCAGATCGGCTCGCTCGGCACCGGCGACCTGCAGCCGCAGGCGGCGGCCGGGCTGGCCGCGCTGGGCGAGGACGCGCCGGTGCACTACCGGGGCGAGACCGGGCCGGCCTCGCAGATGTTGCCGCGGGCCGGGCTGCCCGCGAGCTTCACCTTCGAGGCCGGGGAGGCGCTGCCGATCGTCAGCGGCAGCACGGTGCTGGCCGCCACGCTGATGCACGCCCTGCACCGGGCCACGGTGCTCGCCGACCAGGCGGAGGGGGCATTCGCCCTGTTCATGGAGGCGACCAGGGCCGAGCGCGGCTCGCTGGACGCGCGTACGCACCGCGAGCGGCACATCCCGGAGGAGGACGCGGTCGCGGCGCGGCTGCGGGCCATGGTCGCGGGTTCGGAATGGATGACCGAGGAGGGCCGCAGGCGGCTCGACCCGGCGAACTACACCCCGCGCGTGCAGGACGCGGTCTCGGTGCGCGCGGCCCCGCACATCATGGCCGGGCTGCGGCAGGTGCTCGCCGCCATCCGCCGGACGCTGGCGCGCGAGGCCAACTCCTCGACCTCCAACCCGCTGGTCTTCCGGCGGGAACGCGGCCCCGGCTACGAGTTCGTGATGGGCGGCAACTGGGACGGCTCGATCATGGGCCATCTCGCCGACAGCCTGAACGCCGAGATCACCGACCTCGGCGTCCTGTCGCAGGAGTTGTCCGGACGTCTGCTGTCGCCCCGCTGGAGCTACGGCCTGCCGGCGAACCTGGCCGGCGGGAGCGTCGGCCTGAACTCCGGGATGGTGCAGGTGCAGTCGGTGGCCGCGGCGGTGGTCCCCGAGATGCAGGTCAGGGCCCATCCGGCGGGCACGTTGTCGCGTCCGGTCAAGGATGGCCAGGAGGACCACAACACGATGGCGATGGCCTCGGCCCGCGACCTGCACGCGAACCTCGACCGGCTGGAGATCGTGCTGGCGGTGCAGTACCTGATGGCGGCGCAGGGCATCGACCTGATCGCGGCGAAGATGGCCGGCCTGCCGCTCGGGACGGCGACCCGCGCCCTGCACGACGAGCTCAGGCGCCACGTCGCGCCGCTGGGCGACGACCGCTACCTGACCCCCGACCTGGAACGGACGATCTCGCTGGTGCACGCGGGCGGCCTGACGCCGTACACCGCCCGGTGACGTACCGGAACGGTGGGGGTGCGCAGGCCGCCGCGGCCCGTGCCTAGGGCCGCCCGGACCTGGACGGGCGGATCATCGGGGCGGGCTTGCCGGCCGTGACGTAGGTGCCGCGGTTGATCGCGTCGCGGGCCGCCGTGTCGCGGAACGTGTCGCGGGCACCGGTGTCGGAGGCCACCGTGTCGGAGGCCACCGTGTCGCGGGCCGCCGTGTCGCCGTCGGTCCTGACGACGGTCACCACGACCGGTTCGATCTCCTCCAGGTATCCGTTCGCAATCAGCCAGCTCACCGGAACTTCCTCGCTGGTCTGCGGAGCCTCCGGGATGTACCTGCTGAGCACGTGGTACTGCGTGCCGCCGCCCGACTGCTCGAACGCGGGCGCCGCCGGGCCCACCTCGACGCGGAACGACTTGAGCACCCGGAACGCGTGGTAATTGCACAGATGCTGCGGATCCTGCGGATTGGTGTTCAGGTTGCGCGGCGGCAGAGCGCGCTTGATGAACTGGTCGCCCAGCGGCGACAGGAACGCTCCCCCGTAACCGCCGAAACGGTCGAGCCTCATGCCGATCTGCAGAAACGTCGTCTTGAGCAGCAGTCTGCCGTTGGGGTAATTGCCGGAACGGCCGAAACCGGAGTCGGGCGGGAAACGGTAATTGTTGGCGGCGTGGTCCCAGTAGCGGGAGAGGAAGTGCTGCGGGGTGAGACCGCCCAGCGGCACGTAGTCACGCAGAAGGGCGCCGAGATAGCCGGCCCGGGGCAGGATCGTCGGCCCGAGGTCCGGATCGCCGGTCACGTACGGCGGCCCGCAGACCAGCCCGCCGGCCTCCTGGCCCTCCTTCCCGGGTTCGCCCTTGCCGGCAGGCGGCGTCGGCTGGACAGGCACCGGCCGCACGAGCGGGGCGGTTTGCCGGAGGGTGCTGTCGGCGTGCGCGGACACGCTCCCCATGGGGTCGGCCGCCAGGCATATCGCGACGGCCAGGACGACGCTTCGTCGGTTGATTCGCATGAGTTTCCCGTGGATCGTGCAGAAGAAGCGAATGAAAAGAGATCACGAGCGATTCGGCGACACCTGGGACGGCGGCATGGACGCGACGTCCAGATAATTCATCAGCAATGCCGGCATGTATGCAGCCAGGTGTCGAATGCGCTGATCGACAGCTACATTCCCGCCTACCGCCCATATCGCATCTTCGGCATGACAAGAGAACAGCAAAGAGCGCAGCAACGAAAGCGGCCATTCTCGCTAAGGGTTGAAATATCCGAGAATGCGGCGCTTTGCGGGTCTCACCGGGCGGGGCCGAGCCTGATCACCCTTGCGCCGGGGGCAGCAGGCGGACCGCGTCCAGGGCCAGCGCGAGGTCGACGATGTCCCGCGGGCGGGTGAGCGAGCGGCCGGTGAGCTGCTCGATCCTGCGGACCCGGTTGATGATCGTGTTGCGGTGGCAGAACAGCCGGCCGGCGGCCCTGGCGGCCGAGCCGTCGCAGGCCAGCCAGGTCTCCAGGGTGGTCAGCAACGTGTCGCGGTCGGCCGGGTCGAGGGCGAGCAGCCGGCCGAGCGCGCCTTCGACGAGGTGGCCGGTGACGCCGGGCCGGCTGATCATCAGCACGGCGGGCACGCGCTCGTCCAGGCGGGCGATCTCGGGGCCGCCGTCGGCGCAGGTGCGCATGGCGAGGGAGGCCAGCTCGTGCGCGGTGCCCAGCTCGTCCAGGCCGGTGACGACGGGGCTGACCCCGGCCACGCCACTGACGATGAGGCTCAGCTCCTGGCACAGATCGTCCAGGGTGGCCCGGCCGAGCGCGACGACGGCGACCTCGTGCCCGGTGCGCATGCGCCACAGCAGCCGCAGTGTGCCCAGGGTCGCGGGCAGCCGGACGTCGTCGTGGTGGCGTCCGCGCGGGAAGCGCACGGTGACGACGGCGTAGCGGGCGCGTTCGGGCAGGTCCAGGGAGTCGGCGGCGGCGCGCACCACCCCCGCGTCGGCGGCGCCGTCGAGCAGGGCGTCCAGCAGCGCGTTGACGCGTTCCTTGCTGCGGCCGAGGATCTCCTGCTCGCGCCTGCCGTAGACGTCGCAGGCCACCAGCGACTGCCGGTCGATCGCGTGCCAGACGTGGCTGGCGGCGCGGACCAGGACGTCGAGGCGTTCGGGGCGCTCGCGTTCCATGTGGTCCACGATCGCCGCCCAGGTGACCTGGCCGGCCAGGCGGTACATGCGCAGCAGCGACTCCAGCGGAAGACCCTGCTCGGCCCTGCGCTGGGCCATCGACCGGGTGAAGACCAGGTCGCGCCGCTCGGACGGCTCCTGCAGGATCGCGGTCAGGCCCAGGCGCACGCCTTCGAGGGTGCTCTTCCAGTGCTCGTCGTAGGGGACGCAGGCGCTGTAGACGTCGTCGCCGCCGCGCGTCCTGGCGACCAGCTCGCCGGTCAGTTCGGGCAGGCGTTCGAGCAGTGCCCTGGCTGCAGTGCGTAACGTCTGGCGGACGTCCTCGTCCACGACCGTAGGGGGACGCATTCCCCGAGGCTGCCACCGGCCGCCGTTCCAGAACAAGGCTCTGTAGCGTTTTGTGACCTCGCGTTGTGCGGCTGCACAACGGGCCCCCGGCCGCGGTGGGCAGCGAGCCCGACTTCGCCGCCGCATCTGGACGGCGGCCCCGCCCGCCGGTTTGGGTGGGCCGCCATGGGGTCCTGTGAGGAAGACGAATGGCCGAGCTGAGCGTGGACGGTCTCGTGGTGGACTACGGTCCCGTCCGGGCGCTGGACGGCGTGTCACTGAGCGTGCCGTCCGGGGCGGTGGTGGCGGTGCTGGGCGCGAACGGCGCAGGGAAGACGACGCTGCTGCGGGCGGTCTCGGGAACGCTCCGGTTCCACCGGGGCCGGATCGCCGCGGGCGGCGTCACCGTGGCCGGGGTGCGGGTGGACGGGCAGCCGGCCGCGGCCGTGGTGCGGCGCGGCGTCACGCACGTGCCCGAGGGCCGCCGCGTGTTCGCCCGCATGACGGTGGAGGAGAACCTGCGGGCCGGCGGGCTGGGCACGCCGCGCGCGGCCGCCGTCCGGGCCGGGCGGCGCGTGCGCGAGCTGTTCCCCGTCCTGGCCGAGCGCGCGCACCAGCGCGCCGGGCTGCTGTCGGGCGGCGAGCAGCAGATGCTGGCCATCGGCCGGGCGCTGATGGCCGAGCCGTCGGTGCTGCTGCTGGACGAGCCGACGCTCGGCCTGGCCCCCGGGCGGCCGCCACGATCGCCGCCACGATCAGGACGATCAACGCCGCCGGCACCTCGATCCTGCTCGTCGAGCAGAACGTCGCCACGGCCCTGTCGCTGGCCTCCCACGCGTACGTGCTGGAGGTCGGCGCGGTCGCGCTGGCGGGGCCCGCGGCCGAGCTGGCCGCCGGTGACGAGGTGCGCCGCCGCTACCTGGGCGTGGACGACGGGACCCCGGCCCCACCGGCGAGAGCCGGGTTGTCGAGGTGGTCCGCGTGACCCCGACATACCAACCGGATGGTATGCCCGTCTTGGAGGTACGCGACGTGACCGTCCGCTTCGCCGGCCTGACGGCGCTGGACCGCGTCGGCTTCACGGTCGCGCCCGGCACCGTGCACGCGCTCATCGGCCCCAACGGCGCGGGCAAGTCCACCTGCTTCAACGTGCTGTCCGGCGTCTGCCGGGCCGCCTCGGGCAGCGTCAGGTTCGGCGCGAGCGAGCTGACCACGCTGCGCCCGCACCGGATCGCCGCGCTCGGCGTCGCCCGCACGTTCCAGAACATCGCGCTCTCCCCGCACCAGCCGGTGCGGGACAACCTGCTGCTGGGCCGCCACCGGCTCACCCGGGCCGGGTTCGTCTCCGCCGGGCTCGGCCTGCCGGGCGCGCGCCGTGAGCGGCGCGCCCACACCGCCAGGGTCGCCGAGATCGCGGCCTTCGCCGGGCTCGCCGCGGTGCTGGACACGCCGGTCGGGCTGCTCCCGTACGGCGTGCAGAAGCGGGTCGAGCTGGCCAGGGCCCTGGCCATGGAGCCACGCCTGCTCCTGCTGGACGAGCCGGTCGCCGGGATGAACGGCGGCGAGCGGCTGGAGATGGCCGGGCTGATCAGGTCGGTACGGGAGAGCCTGGGCGTCTCCGTCCTCCTGGTCGAGCACGACATGGGCATGGTCATGCGGCTGGCCGACCGGGTGACCGTGCTGGACTTCGGCCGCCGCATCGCCGACGGGCCGCCCGCCGAGGTGCAGAACGACCCGGCGGTCATCGGCGCGTACCTGGGCGTGGAGGAGACGGAGTGATCACCTTCGTGGAGCTGCTCGTCAACGGGGTCTCGCTGGGGGCCGTCTACGCGCTGATCGCGCTGGGCTTCGTCGTCATCTTCAAGGCGACCGAGGTGGTGAACTTCGCGCACGCCTCGCTGCTGCTGGCCGGCGGATACGTGGTGGCGCGGCTGCACCCCCACCTCGGCTTCTGGCCCGCGCTGCTGGCCGGGGTCGCGGCGGCGGCGGTCATCGGAGCGCTGGTGGAGTTCCTGGTCATCCGCCGCTCGAAGGCCGGTTCGCACAGCGTGCTGGCCATCGTCACCATCGGCGTGGACATCGTGCTGACCACCGAGCTCACCCGGCGGATCGGCACCGAGGTGCTGGCCATGGGCGACCCGTGGGGCTCGCGGGTGCTGCGCCTCGGGCCGGTCACGGTCGCCGAGACCCGGGTCGTCGCGCTGGCCGTGGCCGGGGTACTGATCGCGGCGTTCCTGCTGGCGTTCAAGTACACCGGGTGGGGGGTGGCGATGCGGGCCACCGCCGAGGACCCCGAGACGGCCGCGCTCATGGGCGTGCGGCTCGGCCGGGTCTCGGTCAGCGCGTGGGCCGTGGCCGGGGCGCTGGCCGCGGTGGCCGCGCTGTTCCTGTGCGTCTTCCCCACGCCCGGCCTGGACCGCGGCTCCTCGCTGGCCGCGCTGAAGGCCTTCCCCGCCGCGATACTCGGCGGCCTGGACTCCACCACGGGGGCGCTGGCCGGCGGCCTGATCGTCGGCGTCACCGAGGCCCTGACCACCGGCTACCAGAACGACCTGGCCTTCCTCGGCCGCGGGATCGGCGACGTGGCGCCGTTCCTCGTCATGGTCGTCGTGCTGCTGCTGCGGCCCGCCGGGCTGTTCGGGACGAGGGAGCGGGCCCGTGTCTAGGCCCGTCGTGTCACTGGTGGCCCTGGCCGTCTTCGTCGCCGTGCCCTTCTACCTGGAGGGGTTCTGGCTGCAGGCGGGCCTGTTCGCGATGGCGGCCGCGATCGGCGCGATCGGCGTCAACCTGCTGACCGGGGCGACCGGTCAGCTGTCCATGGGCCACGCGTTCTTCCTGGCCGTCGGCGCCTACGCCTACGTCTACCTGGCCGCCGAGCCCACCGCGTCGCTGGGCGGCCTGGGCCTGCCGACGCCGGTGGCCGCGGTGCTGGCGGTGGCGCTGGCCGGGGTCGCCGGCGGGCTGTTCAGCCCGATCGCGGGCCGGCTCAAGGGCGCCTACCTGGGCATCGCCACGCTGGCGCTGATCTTCGGCGGGCAGCATCTGCTGTTCAACGCCGGGCCGGTGACCGGCGGGTTCAACGGGCGTGCCGTCCCGGCGATGGAGGTCTTCGGGTTCGCCTTCGCCGACGGGCCGGAGCTGGTCGTGCTGGACGTGCCGTTCGGCGCGCTGGAGCGGCTGTGGTTCCTGGGCGGCCTGGCGCTGCTGGCGGCGGCGCTGTTCGCCCGCGGCGTGCTGCGCGGGCGGCCGGGCAGGGCGCTGAACACGATCCGCGACCACGAGATCGCGGCCGGGGTGATGGGCGTGCCCGTCACCCGCTACCGGGCCGGCGTCTTCGTGTTGTCGTCCATGTACGGCGGCCTGGCCGGCGTGCTGCTGGCCCTGGTCTTCCAGCGGACCGTGCCCGACTACTTCGGCATGCTGCTCTCCCTCGACTACCTCGCGATGATCGTCATCGGCGGCCTGGGCTCGGTGGGCGGCGCGGTGCTCGGCGCCGTCTTCGTCTCCCTGCTGCCGCAGCTGCTGACCCGGTACGGCGACGCCATCCCCCTGGTGTCCCCGTCCGGCTCCGGCGGCGGCCTGTCCCCCGCCGAGGCCGCCCGCATCCTGTACGGCGCCGCCGTCGTCGCCGTCGTGCTCTTCCTCCCGGGCGGCCTGCTCGGCCTGCCGCGCGCCCTGCGCCGCCGGTCACCGGGGCGCCGCCCGTCCGCTTCACCGTCACCGGATCCGTCCCCCGAGACCAGGAGCTCACATGTCCCGTAACCGCACGGCCGTCCTGGCCGCGCTGCTGGCGCTGGGGCTGGCGGCCACCGCCTGCGCCAGCGGCAAGGCCACCGGCGGCGGCCAGGCGACCGCCACCGCCGCCGGCGGCGACGGCGTCAGGACCGGCCCCGGCGTCACCGCCGACACGATCACGCTCAGCCTGCTCACCGACCTGACCGGCCCCTACGCCTCGCTGGGCAAGAGCCTCACCCAGGCGCAGCAGCTCTACTTCGAGCAGGTCAACCAGAGCGGCGGCGTCTGCGGCAGGAAGATCGAGACCATCGTCCGCGACCACGGTTACGACGCGCAGAAGGCGATGGCCGCCTACGCCGAGGTCGCGCCGAGGACGGCCGCGATCCCGCAGTTCATCGGCTCGCCGATGGTCACCGCGCTCAAGGACCGGATCACCGCGGACAAGATCCTCACCCTGCCCATGGCATGGGCCACCAGCCTGCTCGGCAGCGAGGCCATCCAGGTCACCGGCACCACCTACGACGTCGACATGATCAACGCCGTCGACTTCCTGGTGAAGGAGAAGGGCGTCAAGGCCGGGGACCGGATCGGCCACCTGTACTTCGAGGGCGACTACGGCGAGAGCGCGCTGGCCGGGTCCAAGTACGCCGCCGGCGAGCTGGGGCTCACGCTGGTCGAGCAGAAGATCAAGGCGACCGACCAGGACATGACCGCGCAGGTGGCGGCGTTCAGGAAGGCGGGCGTGCGGGCCGTGCTGGTCTCGGTCGGCCCGCGCCAGACGGCCTCGCTGGTCGGCGTGGCCCTGGCCGCCGGGATGGACGTGCCGTTCGTGGGCAGCAACTCGGCCTACAGCCCGCAGCTCCTGGCCACCCCCGCCGCGCCGGCGCTGCTCAAGGACTTCTTCTACGTGACCGCGGGCGCCCCGATCAGCGCGCCGCTGCCCGCCTACGCCAAGCTCGTCGCCGACTACCGGGCCAAGTACGCCGGCCAGCCCCTGGACAGCGGCGTGGCGGCCGGGTGGACCGCGGCGATCATCGTCGGCGACGCGCTGCGCAAGGCGTGCGAGGCCAAGGACCTCAGCCGGGCGGGCATCGTCGCGGCGCACCGGTCGCAGAAGTCGTGGGAGGCCGGGCTGGGCGGCACGCCGATGGACTTCAGCGTCTTCGACCGGCCCGCCTCCCGCGCCTCCTACGTGGTCAAGCCCGACAAGCAGGCGGTGGGCGGCGCCGTCATCCTCAAGGAGGCGGCGGTGTCGGAGCTGGCCGGCAAGTACACCGTCCCGGCGGCCGGCTGACCGGTGGGCCCCACCGCCGGGCGTCGCCCCGGCCGCCGGGCTCGTCGGCGAGCCCCGCCGAGCGGGGGTGGCCAGCATGCGGCGGTAGACCGCCTCGTAGGCCGCGGCCATCGCCGCCACGCCGAAGTGCCGCTCGACGTGGGCGCGGCAGGCCCGCGGGTCGAGCCGTCCGGCCGCCTCGATCGCCGCGGGCAGCTCGGCCGCCTCCCGCAGGACGAACCCCGTCACGCCGTCCACCACGATCTCCGGCACCGCGCCCCGGCCGATGGCGACGACGGGCGTGCCGCAGGCCATGGCCTCGATCACCACCATGCCGAACGGCTCCTCCCACTGGATGGGGAAGACCATGCAGCGGGCGGCGGCCAGCAGCTCGCGCTTGCGCCCGGCGTCGGCCTCGCCCAGATAGGTGACGCCGGGGCCGAGCCGCGGCCGTACGTGCTCGTCGAAGTAGACGTGCTCGCACGGCTCGGTGAGCTTGCCGGCCAGCACGATGCGGCGGCCCGCCGCGCGGGCGGCGTCGATGGCCAGGTGCGTGCCCTTGCTGTGGCTGAAGCGGCCCAGCCACAGCACCCAGTCCTCCTTGTGCTCCCGGAAGGGGAAGGAGGCGGTGTCGAGCGCGTTGTGCACGGTGGCGATCCAGTTGAGGTCGGGGGCGTCGGCGCGCTGGGCGTCGGAGACGGCGATCAGGTTGACGCGCTCGCCGAGCGCCCGGTACACCTCGCCCAGCTCACCGCCGGCATCGCCGTGGCAGGTGACCACGGTCGGGGTCGCCCTGCCGAGGGCGGTGAGCGGCCCTGCCAGCGAATGGTCGTGCACGATGTCGGCGGGAAGCCCTTCCAGCGCCCGCCAGGCCTGGGCGGCGTGCAGCACCTCGGGCAGCCCCTCGCCGATCCGCTCCGAGGGCGCCTCGGGGTAGGTGACCAGGAACTTGGCCGGCAGACCCGTGCTGCCCGCGCCGATCAGCGTCACCTCGTGGCCGCGGGCGGACAGGCCCGTGATCAGGTCGGCGAGCATCTGCTCGATCCCGCCGTAGGCCCGCGGCGGCACCTCCTCCCAGGGCGGAGCGACCATCACGATGCGCAGCGCGCCTTCCCAGTCGTCCTCGGCTTCCGTCGTCATCCCAGCACCTCCCCGTGTCGGTCCGGTCGTCACAGCGCCGGCAGGCCGTGCGCCCTGCGGGCGGGGCCGGAGCGGCAGGCGCCGCTGATCGGGCAGCGCGGTTCGGTGACCAGCTCGACGCCGTCGGGCAGGCCGGACACCAGCGGCGTGCCGTCCTCGCCCCTGACGCGGATGCCGACCCTGGAGTCGCCCACCGGCATGCCTTTGATCGTCACCTCCCCGAACCCCTCGGGCAGCGCCGGGACCAGCCACAACTTCCCGTACGGCACCCACGGGTCCAGCCGCAGCAGCGTGCGCAGCAGCTGGATGGGCGCGGCGGCGGCCCACGCCTGCGGCGAGCACGACGTCGGGTACGGCACCGGCCGCCCGTACTCCTCCTTGCCGAACCCGCAGAACAGCTCCGGCAGCCGCCCCCGAAGGCGTGCGCGGCCTCCAGCAGCCCGACGGCGATGCGCTGGGCCTCCTCGACGTGGCCGTAGCGCATCAGCCCGGCGGCGATGATCGCGCTGTCGTGCGGCCACACCGAGCCGTTGTGGTAGCTCATCGGGTTGTAGGCCCCCATGGACGAGGCCAGCGTGCGCACCCCGAACCCGGTGAACATCTCGGGCGAGAGCAGGTGGCGGGCCACCTGCCGGGCCTTGTCCTCGTCGGCGATGCCGGCCCACAGGCAGTGGCCCATGTTGGAGCCGAGGCCGTCGATGGGCCGGCCGCGCCCGTCCAGGCCCATGGCGTAGTAGCCGGGGCCGGGCAGCCAGAACCGTTCGTTGAACGCCTCCCTGATCGCCCGCGCCCGCTGCACGTAGCGCCGCTCGGCGGCCTCGTCGCCCTGCTGGCAGGCGAAGTGGGCGCGGGCGAGGTAGGCGGCGTAGACGTAGCCCTGCACCTCGGCCAGGGCGATCGGCGGGCGGGCGATGGTGCCGTCGGCGAAGTTGACGCCGTCGAAGGAGTCCTTCCAGCCCTGGTTGACCAGGCCGCGGTCGGTCTTGCGCTGGTACCAGACGAAGCCGTCGCGGCTGGCGTACTCCTCGATCCAGGCCAGGGCGGCGTCGGCGTGCGGCAGCAGCTCCTCCACCGCCTCGCGGTGCACGCCCCAGCGGCGCACCTCACCGAGCAGCATGACGAACAGCGGGGTGGCGTCCACCGAGCCGTAGTAGGCCCGCCCGCCGTACGGCGAGGAGCCGTCCTGGACGCCGAAGCGCAGCTCGTGCATGATCTTGCCGGGCTCCTCCTCGGACAGCGCGTCGACCTTGGCGCCCTGGAGCCGGGCCAGCCTGCGCAGGGTGCCGAGGGCGAGCGTCTGGTCCAGCGGCAGCGCCATCCAGGAGGTCAGCAGCGAGTCGCGGCCGAACAGCGTCATGAACCAGGGCGCACCGGCGGCGATCGCGGGCGGCTCGTCGGGATGGTCGCGGTCGAACAGGCGCAGGCTGCCCAGGTCCTCCCGGGAGCGGGCCAGGGCCTCGACGAGAGCGGCGTTCGTGCTCTCCAGGACGGGGGTGCTGGCGGTCCACTCGGCCAGACGGCGGGCCGGCTCGGCGTGGTGGGTGGGATGGGCGACCGGGAACCGGGCCGAGGACTCCTCGCCCTCGTGGACCGGCGTCACGAGCACGGTGACCCGCCACTCGCCGCGGGCGGGCACCACGACGTCGAAGGTGAGCAGGCCCGGCGCGGTGACGACCGGCGTGCCCGCCGGTTCGACGGCGATCCTGGCGCCGCGGGCCCGGCTGGGCGAGTAGACCTCGATGCCGCGCTCGCCGGGGTTCATCTCGACGTCCTCGGCGGGCCAGCTCCGTTCGGACTTCACCTCGAACAGGTCGGCCAGGTCGGCGCCGGCCTGCACGCACACGACGCAGCCCGCGGCCTCCTCGGACATGTTGCGCAGCGTGAGGTCCTCGCGCAGCCCGCCGCCGACGTAGCGGTCGCGCACCACGAGCAGCGTGCTCTCGGCCCATCCGGGACGCGGCCGGGCCTTGCCGAGGAAGGTGGCGTGGTACGGCTCGCCCATGATGACCTGCAGCGGCTCGACGGGATGGTCGTCCACCCGCAGCATCCAGCGGGACAGCAGGCGGGTGTCGGCGTGGTAGACGCCCTGCGCGCCGCCGGGGACGATGTCGCCGCCGCACTGGCACACGCAGAACGAGCCGCCCTCCACGAGCGTGACCGTGTCGCCCAGCGCGCCGGGTTGTCCCTCGAAGGTCCATGCGTTCACCGACGAGCCCCCAGTCCTTCCCCCGGTCCCGCGCCTGCGGGGGCAGGTCCCCGCACGTCAGGAGTGCTATCCGGAGGAAGAAGGGGGAATCCCATGGCTGTCTAGATTCTTAACACTTCGTCCCGATATTTCGGTATCTGGGGTGCTTCGGCCGGGGAGGGTGATTCCTCCCCGGCCGGGGCCTCAGGCGGCGGCCTTGGCGGTGAGCGCCACGGTCGCCTGGCGGGTGACCCCGCTGACGGTGACCGCGACCGTCACCTGTCCCGCCCGCAGGGCCGTGATCGTGCCCGTGCCCGGGTCGAGCACCGCCACGTGCCACGGCTTGGCCGTCTGGCGGGTGCCGACGTGCAGGTTGGGCGAGCCGGACCAGGTGACCGAGACCGGGTAGGCGGCCGGGACGGCCCGGTCGTCCTGCCGGATCGCCGCCGTGACCGGCGCGGGCGCGCCGACGGCGACGGTCGCGGGCGCGGTCAGCGTCAGCTCGTCCACGTGCGGCCGCACCTGCGTGCCGATCCAGTCGGGCGCGTCGGTGAACCAGTTGCGCCGTACGTGCTCGGCCTCGGCGGGCGTCACGGGGTCCACGCCCCACAGCGACCAGCCGGTGAAGCCGCCGTCCTCGGGGGCGGTGGCCGGGTTCTTGCCGGAGTTGCCGTTGATGAAGTACGGCACCGCGTCCACGCGCGAGGCGTTGAACGTGCCCACGTGCCCGCCGATGAAGGCCGCGCCCTTGCCGGTGTCGCGCTGGAAGCCGGCCAGCCAGCCCTCGACCAGCGCGGCCTCCTTCCGGTCGCCGAGCTGGCTGCCCTTGCCCGGCGTGGGGTCGCGCGGCGGCACGTGGAACAGCACGGCGACCGACCCGACGGAGGCGTCCTTCGCTGCCTTGTCGAGCTCGGAGCGGAGCATCGCGACCTGGTCGTAGCCGCCGCCGCGCAGGTTCAGGCGGGAGGTGTCCAGGGTGACGAAGCGGGTGCCCTTGTGGTCGAACGTGCCGTACGTGTCGCCGAAGACGGCCTTGAAGTTGTCGATCTTGCCGCCCATGACCTCATGGTTGCCGGGGATGTAGTGATATTTCAGCTCTCCTCCCAGCTCCTCGTCGAGGATCTTCTTCGCCAGCGCGAAGTCCTCCGGCGACGCCTCGTCCACCAGGTCGCCGTTGATCAGCAGGAAGTCGGGCTTGGCGGCCTTGATCTCCTTGAGCGTGCGGCGGGCGTTCCTGACGATGTCGCTGTCGGGGTTCCTGGCCACGAACTGGGCGTCCGACATGACCGCGAACCGCCAGGGCGCCTTGGCCACGTCCGCCTTGACCACGGGGTCGGCGACCTTGGGCGCGGCGGGCGCGGTGATCGACGGCGGCACCTTGGCCACCAGGCCGTCGATCAGGATGTCGTTGCCGTACTTGGCGTCGGCCCTGGTCTCGGCCACGTAGAAGCGCCGGAGCTTGAGCGGGTAGTTGACCCCGGCGGGCACCGGGAACTCGACGTACTGCCAGCCGGTCCACGTCAGGTACGGCCCGCGCAGGATCTGCGACTGGCCGAGCGCGTCGTAGAACTCCAGGCTGGGCCACTCCCCCTTGCCGGTGGAGTTGATCCACAGCCCGAACGCCTGCGGCTGCCCGTCCACCACGATCTGCTGCGGCGGGCTGGCGTACGCGGCCCGGGTGGCGGTCGAGGTGGTGAAGTCGTAGGACAGCTTGAGCCCGCCGCCGCTCTGGCCCGGCGCGGCCGACAGCGAGCCGGTGGCGCGGGCGGCGGCGAAGGTCCACCTGGCCGCGTCCTCGAAGTCGGCGACCGGCTTGGACTCGAAGCCGACCGTCACCGGCACGGCCGTGGTGATCTTGCCGACCTTGGCGGTGATCAGCCCGGAGCCGGTGGCCTGCCGGGCCTTGACGGTGAAGTAGCCGTGCTCGGCCGGGGTGACCTCGAACAGGTTCCGGTCGTAGTCGAGCGTGAGGTCGTCCGGCTCGATGGGCGCGGAGTTGCCGTTGCGGTCGTAGCCGACGACGCCGAAGGCGGCGCTGCCGTCGGCGCCCGCGATGCCGAGCCGGTCGGCCGTGGCGCCGAGCCGCTGCAGCGGCTGGAGCACGGTCAGGCCGATCGTGCCCTTGGCGCCGCCGCGCGCGGCGGTGACCGTGGTCTGGCCGGGCACCAGGGCGTGGAACCTGCCGTTCCTGATGACTCCGTGCACGGCCGGGTTGGCCCGCCACGACGGCGTGCCGGCCGCGGGGCCGTACGTCTCGTCGTAGCCGGCGGCGGTCAGCCGCCTGGTGAGGCCGGGGAAGACGCGGTCGGGACGGCCGCCCGCGACCGGGCCGACGCCGGGTGCCTTGGCCGGGTCGCTCGCGGTCTCCAGCCAGAAGCCCTTGAGCCTGCCGCTGCCCTCGGGCGCGTACAGCGCCAGGCCGTTGGGCACGTGGCGCTCGCCGCCGTCGGAGGGGCTGTTCTCCACCTGCACCCCGGCCGAGCCGGGCTCGCGCGCCAGCAGGGTGGAGGAGCCGCCGCCGTCGAGGTTGAGGGCGTTGGCCGCGCCCAGGTCCACCATCATGGCGGCCAGCTCGTTGAGCGTGACGCCGCGGCTGTCGGCCTGGCGGCCGTCCACGGTCAGCAGGTACATCTTCCTGCCGTCGGCGGAGAAGCCCACGGCGGTGCGCGGGTGCGCGGCCGCGTCGGTGCTGTTCTGCACGACGCCGTCCTTGACCAGGACGTAGTTGCCGCCGACGGCCGCCTTGACGGTCGAGCCGTCCGAGGCCTTCGGCTGGTACTTCACGTCCACGCGGTCGCCGGCCTTCAGGGCCGACAGGGCGGCGGCGCCGGCGTCCCGGCCGAGCAGGATGGTGGTGCCGGCGGGGATGGGCCCGGTGCCGGCGGCGTTGCGCACCTCGGTGACCACGCCGTCCACCAGCACGACCTCGGCGACCGTGGCGGCGCCCTCGACGGCGCGGGCCCGGTTGTAGGAGCCCCACAGCGGCGTGAACAGGCCGACGCCGCCGTTCTGCACCATCTGGTTGAACTGGGTGAGCGCGATCGGCGCGCCGCCGGAGGGCGTGGCGGTGCCCTCGAAGTACATCTTGAGCACCCGCCCGATGCCGTCGCCGGTGACGGCGACCGCGTTGTCGTGCCCGGCGGCCGGCGACTGGACCAGCGTGCCGTCCTGCACGCCGATGCCCTGGGCGGCGCCGGAGTTGTTGATGTCGAAGAAGTCGCCGTTGACCGCCGCCACCGCCCGGGAGCGCCCGGCGGGGCCGGACAGCGGCTCGGTCCTGGTCACCTCGCCGGAGAAGACGTAGTCGGCCCTGGGCCCGCCCTTGCCGCCGCCGAGGTCGGCGGTCAGCGCGTCGGCGCGCAGCCAGCCCAGCGCATCGTAGGTGTCGAACGAGGTCAGCGAGAGGCCCGGCGCGACCGGCCGGGTCCTCTTGGCCGTCTCCAGGCGGGGCTGCCCGGCGGTGGCCTGGCTGATCAGCGTGGAGGGCGGCGGGTAGGAGGACGCCTTCAGCGCGTCCTCGGCGGGCGGGGCGGGGTCGGCCTGCGCGGGCGCGCTCAGGGCCACCGGCCCTAACACGAGCGCGGCGGCGGCCAGGAAACGGAGGGTCTGCACGACCGAACTCAATCGTTCGTGGATATAAGTTTCAAGACTTCGGAGTGAACTAAAAGAAAATTTCAGATCTTGTGGCGCTCCGGGCCACGCCGGACGATGGGACGCGTGGATCGACAGGCGCTCTACCGCGACCCGTACCCGCTCTACGCCCGCGCCCGCGCCGCCCCCGGGCTCACCTTCGTCGAGGAGCTGGACGCCTGGCTGGTGGCCCGGCACGACGACGTGCGCGAGGTGTTGTCCAGGCCGGACGACTTCTCCTCCCAGGGCGCCCTGCGACCCGACGTGGTCCCGAGCCCGCGGGCCTTCGCCGAGCTGGCCGGGGTGCCGGGCGGCGCGCCCGTGGTGCTCAGCACCGACGGCGAGGCGCACCGGCGCTACCGCAGGCCGCTCACCCGCGGCCTGTCGCCCGCCCGGGTGGCCGCCGTCCTGCCGTTCGTCACCGCCACGGCCGCCGACCTGGTCACCGCGTTCGCCAAGGCGGGCGGGGGCGAGTGGATGTCCCGCTACGCCAAGCCGCTGCCCGCCGCCGTGATCGGCCACCTGCTGGGCCTTCCCGCGGCCGACGTGCCCACCGCGATCAGGGGCGGCTTCCGGGCCGAGGACCTGCTGTTCACCCCGATGCCCGAGGACGAGCAGATCGCCGCCGCCCGCGACGTGGCCGCGCTGCGGCGCCTGCTGGCCGCCCACGCCGCCCGTTCAGGCGGGGCCGCCGACCTGACCGGCGAGGTGGTGCGCGGCCTGGCGCCCGGCCCCGGCGAGCCGACGGCCGCCCAGCGCGACGAGATCGCCTCCAACGTCGAGAACGTCATGCTCGCCGGGCACCTCACCACGACCGCGCTGCTCGGCTCGGTCGTGCACCGCCTGCTGCGCGACCGCCGCCAGTGGGAGCTGCTGTGCGCGAGCCCGGCCGAGCTGATCCCGGCCGCGATCGAGGAGGCCGCCCGGTACGAGGCGCCCGTGCAGGGCTTCCGCCGCCGCGTCACCAGGCCGCTCACCCTGGCCGGCACGCCCTTGGAAGAGGGCTCGACGGTCTTCGTCTCCTTCGCCTCGGCCGGCCGCGACGAGGCGGTGCACGAGCGGCCCGACGTCTTCGACATCACCCGGCCGCGCGCCCGCCATCTGGCGTTCGGCCACGGCGTGCACGGCTGCCCCGGCGCGTTCCTGGCCCGCGAGCAGCTCCGGGTGACGCTGGAGCTGCTGGTGGCGGAGCTGCCCGGCCTCCGGCTGGCCCGCCAGGACGTCGTGATGGCCGCCACGCTCATCCACCGCGCGCCCGAGGAGCTCCATCTGACCTGGTGAGCCGGGCCAGGGTCTCCTCGTAGGCTGGGTCGAGCCAGTAGTCGGAGTGCCAGCGCGCCTCGGGCAGCGGCTCGCCCGGCCCCGGCTGGAGCGGGTCCCAGCAGAACCGGTCGACGGTCTGCTCGCCCTCGCCCGCCGGACGTGGCCCGAACGGGTCGACCCGGCGGAAGACCGGCCCCCCGATGGGGTCGCTCAGCCGGTACAGGTTCGTCCAGCGGACGGCGTCGCGCATCGCCGACAGGCCGGGGGTGCCGAAGTAGGCGGGGAAGAAGGCGGCGTACAGGCGGCGCAGCGGCGAGCCGTGGGTGAGCAGCCGGACCCGGGACCGCAGCTCGGGCCGTACCTGGAGGACGAGCGCGGCGGTGAGCACGCTGCCCTGGCTGTGCCCGGACAGCACCACCTCGTCGTCGGCGGTCCTGGTCAGGGTCTTGACCCGGGCGAGCAGCTCGGGGATCACCCGCTCGGTGTAGCAGGGCGGCGCCAGCGGGTGGATGGCCCTGGGCCAGAAGGTCGAGACGTCCCACAGGATGCCGACCGTGCGGCGCAGCCGCGTGTCGCTGTACGTCCGGCGGCCCAGCAGGACCAGGCCCACGACGATCGCCGTCATGGCCCAGCTCCCGATCGAGGCCAGCAGGCCGGCCAGGCCGCCCACCGGGGCGAACAGGTGGAACCGGTAGATCACGGTCACCGCGCCGGAACCGGCCACGCCGATGCCGGTGAGCACGGCCAGCACGAGCCCGGCGCGGTCGGTGAGCGAGGCCAGCGCCCACTTGCCGGCCACGTCCCGGTCGTAGGCGCCGTAGTAGGGGGTCAGCTTCGGGGTGAGCGCGGCGGCGGCCGACCCGCGGACCAGCCACAGCTCGACCGCCACGGCGACGAACCCGATCACCAGCAGCGGCACGAGCGCGGCCGTCCACCAGACCGGGTCGTCGAGGTAGAGCCTGCGGTCGACCGGTCCGGGCTCGGCGACCGAGGCGGGCACGCCGAAGAACGTGGCCGTCCAGAACAGCAGGCCGAGGGCGAGCACGTTGGCGCTGCCGGCCGCCACCATCAGCGTGAACCAGGCCGCCATGCCGCACATCGCCCGCCGCTCGATCGGGTCGCCGGTCTCGGCCGGCCGGTCCATGCGGGCCAGGACGAACGTCGCCACCAGGATGAACAGCCCCAGCCCGACCGTCAGCGCGAACTGGAACGCTCCAACGCCGATGCCGGGCAGCTGCCGCCCCGGCAGCGCGGGCGACATCCCGGCCAGGGCGGCGGCGATCGTGGCCACGAAGGCCAGCGGCCCGGCCACCCGCAGCGCCCGGCACGCGCCGGTGAGCCACGGCGGGACCGCCTCGCCCGGCGCCAGCCGCCTGGCGATGCCGGGCAGCGCCGCCAGCACGGCGGCGGCGACCTGGACGGCGGCGTTGGCCGCCGTCAGCGCCAACCCCCGCGGGTCGCCCACGAACGGCGCCGACACCGCCAGGCCGATCGACCCCAGCGCGAAGGCGACGTGCACGGCCCGCAACCGCCACACGGGCGCGCCGCCGTGCCACAACCGCGGCCGGGCCAGCAACGGCCCGGGACGCGAGCCGCCGTCGGGCGGGAAGCCGGTCTGCTCGTCGCGCTCCCAGGTGCGCCGCGCCAGCCACCACAGCAGCACGACCACCGCGAACGGCGCCAGCGCGGCGACGGCCAGCCGCCGCGACGGCTCGGCGCCCCACAACTCGCTCATCCAGTGGACCCAGGCGGGCGCGCTCTCGCGGGCGCAGGCCCGCCCGGCCGCGGTGCACTGCCAGCCGATGAGGTCGACGCTCGCCCGGGTGACCGCGCCCACGAGGGTGCCGGTGAGCAGCAGCGCGAACAGCCGCTGCGCCGCCTCGGCCACGTGCCGCAGGCGGGCGCCGCCCACGGGCCTGGGGAGCATGAAGTAGGACAGGTTGGCCAGGGAGAAGGGCAGCAGGAGCAGCCAGAGGGCGATGGTCCTGCCGCCCGAGGTGAGGCCGCCCCAGGCGTAGGCCTCGCGGTGGCGGATGCCGGGCAGGTCGTCCTGCTCGCCGTCGGGGCGGCCGCCGGGCCACCAGCGGCGATAGAAGCCGGTGGTGGCGTCGCCGGCGATCTGGCGGGGGTGGGGATGGTTGAGGATGCTCGCCGGCGGGGTGCCGGAGACGCCGTGCACACGTAGTTCGGTCATGCCTCCGCAGGTGGGGTCCAGGAATCCGTCCATGAGCTCAGGATCACGCAAAGTCACCGATCACGCAAAGTAATGACACGGTCACGACAACGTGAGCTGGTCCCGGAGGCTGTGCGCCGCCCGGCGCGGCGGCCTCGCATGGGCCGCCGCCGGGCGGGCACCATGATCTACGTGACCGCGATCGGCGACGGCGAGGCGCGGGCCCACTGGATCGACAGGGAGACGGTCGTCTGGACGGTGGATCCGTCGCTGACGCACGCGCTGGCCTGCGCCCCGGCCGGCGGCATCGCCTGCCACGACGGCCGGCTGACCGGCCATGCCGTGACCGTCCCGCTCACGCCGGGCGCGCTGGACGACGTCCGGCGGCAGGCGTGGCCGCACCTGACCGGCGGCACCGCGCTCAAGCTGCGCCCCGAGGACGCCGGGCTGGTGAAGGAGGCGCTGCGCGGCCAGGTGGTGGCCGTGGCCCACGACGGTTCGGGCGCGGTGGCGGCGGCGACCGGCGTGCAGATCCCGGGCGTGCTCGACGACGTCTACGCCGGGGCCGTCCGCGCCGGGCTCGGGCCGTCGGGACGTCTGCTGCCCCGCCTGGCCCTCTGGGCGCCCACCGCGCGACGGGTGGAGCTGGCGCTCGGCGGCCGCCGGCACGCGATGCGGCTGGACGAGGAGACCGGCGTGTGGTCGATCCGCGGCCTGCCCACCTGGTACGGCAAGGACTACACCTACCGCGTCACCGTCTACTCCCCCGCCGCGGGCCGCGTCGTCACGAGCGAGGTCACCGACCCCTACAGCCTGGCCACCGCGCCCGACGGGGTGCGCAGCAGGCTGGTGAGCCTGGACGACCCCGCGCTCAAGCCGCCCGGCTGGGACCGCCTGGCCAAGCCCGCCCCGGTCCCGCTGGACCGCGCGGTCATCTACGAGCTGCACGTACGCGACTTCTCCGCCTCCGACGCCACCGTGCCCGAGGAGCTGCGCGGCACGTACGCGGCCTTCCGCCACGACGGCGACGGCATGCGCGAGCTGCGCGCGCTGGCCGCGGACGGGCTCACCCACGTGCACCTGCTGCCGGTGTTCGACCTGGCCACGGTCCCCGAGCGCCGGTCGGACCGGACCGAGCCCGACTGCGACCTCGCCGCCCTGCCGCCCGACTCCGAACGGCAGCAGGAGATCGTGGCGCTCACCGCGGACCGCGACTCCTTCAACTGGGGCTACGACCCGCTGCACTACACCGTCCCCGAGGGCTCGTACGCGACCGACCCGGACGAGCGGATCAGGGAGTTCCGCGCCATGGTCGCCGCGCTGAACGAGGCCGGGCTGCGCGTGGTCATGGACGTGGTCTACAACCACACCCACTCGGCGGACGTGCTGGACCCGATCGTGCCCGGCTACTACCACCGCCTGCTGGAGGACGGCTCCCTGGCCACCTCCACCTGCTGCGCCAACACCGCGCCCGAGCACGCCATGATGGGCCGGCTCGTGGTCGACTCGGTGCGCACCTGGGCCAGGCAGTACAAGGTGGACGGCTTCCGCTTCGACCTCATGGGCCACCACCCGAAGGCCAACATCCTGGCCGTGCGCGCCGCGCTCGACGCGCTCACCCCCGAGCGCGACGGCGTGGACGGCCGCTCGATCATCCTGTACGGCGAGGGCTGGAGCTTCGGCGAGGTGGCCGGCGACGCCAGGTTCGAGCAGGCCACGCAGGCCAACATGGCCGGCACCGGCATCGGCACGTTCGACGACCGGCTGCGGGACGCGGTGCGCGGCGGCGGCCCGTTCGACGCCGACCCGCGGGTGCAGGGCTTCGGCTCCGGCCTGGCCGGCGCGCCCAACGGCGCGCCCTCCAACGGCTCGGAGGAGCAGCAGCGCGAGCGCCTGCGCCACTGCACCGAGCTGGTCATGCTGGGCCTGGCCGGCGGCCTGCGCGACTACGTGCTGCCCTCGGGCCGCGCGGGCTCGGAAGTGGGCCACAACGGCGCCGCCGCCGGTTACGCCGCCCGGCCGGACGACGTCGTGACGTACGTGGACGCGCACGACAACGAGACGCTGTTCGACGCGCTGGCCTACAAGCTGCCCGCGGGCACGCCGATGGCCGACCGGGTGCGCATGCAGGTGTTGTCGCTGGCCACCGTGCTGCTGGGGCAGGGAGCGGCGTTCGTGCACGCGGGCAGCGAGCGGCTGCGCTCGAAGTCGCTCGACCGCAACTCCTACGACTCCGGCGACTGGTTCAACCGGCTGCTGTGGGACTGCTCGGCGGGCAACGGGTTCGGCGCGGGCCTGCCGCCGAGGGCGGACAACGAGGCCGCCTGGCCGTACGCCCGGCCGTTGCTGGCGGACCCGGCGCTGCGTCCGGGCTGCGCGGCGATCGGGGCGGCGCGGGCGGCGTTCGGGGAGCTGCTGCGGATCAGGGCCTCGACCCCGGCGTTCGCGCTGGGCACGGCCGAGGAGGTGCGGCGGCGGCTGTCGTTCCCGGCCGGCGGCGAGGGCGTGATCGTGATGCGGGTGGACACCGCGGGGCTGGACCCGCGCTGGGACGCGGTGGTCGTGGTGCTCAACCCCACCCCGTCGCCCTGTACGCGGGCGCCTGGGGTGCCGCCGGGCCGCCGGGTGGCGCTGCACCCGGTGCAGGCGGCGTCGGCGGACGAGGTGGTCAGGCGGTCGTCCTACGACCCGGCGGCCGGCACGCTGACGGTTCCGGCCCGCACGGCCGCTGTTTTCGTCATAAATGCCGAAAATTCCTCATAAATTAAATTCTTTGGTGCCATAACCATGAATAGCGGTTGAGGAATGATCGCATCGCCTGAGGGAACCATTCCTGTGGAAGATGCCCGATCACTGGCTTTGACGCGCCCGACAGCGCAAACTGGCTGGACGGCGATCGCGTGGAGCATGGAGCACCCCGTGGACAATCACCTTGATCACATGCCGGTCCTGTCCCGCGGCAGGCATCGCAACCCGAAACGCGGCGCCTGTTTCATGGAGCTGGCGTCCTACCTGGCCGGCGAGCGGTGGAGCGACCACCCGGCCTGCACCCATCCGCTGCTGGCCGCGCTCGCCCGCCTGGTCAACGACAACACCGGCGACGAGAGCCGCGCCCAGTTGGTCGGGCTCGTGCCGTCCATCATCGGGCTGGCCGGCGACGACCTGCGGATCGACGCGCACATCGCGCTGCGCTGCGCGACCACGGCCCTCCCGGTCGCCGCCGCCGAGCGCCAGCTCGCGCTCGCGGTGTCGGTGCTGGCGGCCGAGGAGATGCTGGCCAGGCTCGACGGCGCGCCGTCCGGCCGGCTCAGCGAGCTGAGCCGCAGCGCGATGGAGCAGGTGCCGCACGCGGCCGAGCAGGCCAGGCGCTTCAGCCGGGCCGCCAAGATCACCGAGAAGGGCTTCCGCCGGTACGCGGCGCCCAACGCGGTGCAGCTCGCCGTGGTCGGCATCGTCCAGGCGTGCATCAAGGACCCCGACGCGCTGCTGCGCAGGCTGCTGGAGGACGCGATCGCCGACTGCGACGCGCTCGTCAACGGCCCGGCGGCCGCCCGGTCCGGTTCCGCTCAGCCCGATCCGGCCGAGCCGGCTCCTGCCAGCCCGGCGCACGCCTGACCTCGTCCGCGTCCCTCCGGCTCCCGCGCGCCGCGGGTGCCGGGGGGACGTTCGTGTTCCCGTCCCCGGGCACGTGATCGCGCGTGCACGGCCGGTGACGCAGCGGGAAAACCGCAGATCAGGCAAGCCTCTCCTTCGTTGCGGATCATGCCGGAAGGGCCTAGATTCCCTGACGAACTGCCACTAAGGGGAGGATTGTCATGACCATTGAGCTTGCCCGGCCCTACTCTCCTGAGAAGCACCACAGCCACCGTGACGTCACCGGCGGCTGGTTGCGTCCGGCGGTGTTCGGGGCGATGGACGGGCTGGTCTCCAACGTGGCGCTCATCGCCGGCGTCGTGGGCGCCGCGGGCGCCGGGCGCGGCGCGGTGCTCGCCGGGTTCGCGGGCCTGGTCGCGGGGGCGTGCTCGATGGCGGCGGGCGAGTACACGTCGGTGCGGTCCCAGACCGAGCTGATGCGGGCCGAGATCGCCGTGGAGCGGCGCGAGCTGGCCCGCAACCCCGACGGCGAGCGGGCCGAGCTGGCCGCCCTGTACCGGTCGCGCGGCCTGGACGCCGACCTCGCCCGCCGGGTCGCCGAGGGGCTGTCGGCCGATCCGGAGCAGGCGTTGCGCGTGCACGTGCGCGAGGAACTGGGCGTCGACCCCGACGACCTGCCCTCGCCCTACCTGGCGGCGGGCTCGTCGTTCCTCGCCTTCGCCGCCGGGGCGCTGGTGCCGCTGGCGCCGTTCCTGTTCGGGGCGTCGGGGCTGTTCCTGGCGCTTGCGCTGAGCATGGTGGCGCTGTTCGGGTTCGGCGCGGCGGTGGCCGTGATGACCGCGCGGCCGTGGTGGCTGGGCGGCCTGCGCCAGCTCGGGCTGGGCGCGGGCGCCGCCGCCGTCACCTTCGGCCTCGGACACCTGCTCGGCGTCGCCGTCTCCTGACGCCGGCGCGCACCGCTCATCGCCGGGCCGTCGAGGAGCCGTTCAAGGGCGGCCGGTGACGGCCAGGCTGACGCCGAGGGCGATGAGCCCGGCGCCGGTCAGCCCGTGCACGGCTCTGCGCACGCCCGACCTGGCGACCACCCGGCGCAGCGTGCCCACCACGTTCGCCACCAGGAGGAACCAGACCATCGTCCCGGCCAGCGCGGCCGCCGCCAGCAGCAGCGTCTCGCCCAACGCGGCGTCCTCGTCCACGAACTGCGGCACCAGGACCATGAAGAACAGCGCGGCCTTGGGGTTGAGCGTGTTGGTCAGCAGCCCTTCGGCGAAGGCCGCCCACGGGCCGCGGTCAGGGCGGCCGGGCAGGCCGAGGTCGAGCGGGCCGCCCTTGCGCAGGGCCGCGCGCAGCGCCCTGGCCCCCAGGTACAGCAGGTAGGCGGCGCCGGCCACCTTGATCACGGTGAAGGCCGTGGCGGAGGCCGCCAGCAGCGCGGCCACGCCGGTGGCGGCGGCCACCACCCAGGCGGCCACGCCCACGGCGATCCCGGCCGCCGCCGCCATGCCGGGCCCGCGGCCGGACAGCGCCGCGCGGCGGACCACGATCGCGAAGGCGGGGCCGGGCGACATCGCCCCGACCATCACCAGAACGCCGAAGGTCACGTGATACGTCAGGGGGAGCGTCACGGCGTCCACCTTACGAGGACGCGGCCCTCGGGGATCAAGGTGGACAGCTCCCACGTCCAGCTCGGCACCGTGATCATCTCGGCCGGATGGTCGAGCGGGACGGGCGTGTCCACCAGGACGGAGTGAGGCGTGAGCGGCAACCCGCCGCCGGGGACGACGACGCTCCCCAGCGGGGTGCGCAGGCTGGGGCCGTCGGGCTCGTCCAGGTCGCTGGACACCCAGGTGGGCTCACCGGCGAAGAACGTGCACACCAGCGCCCCCGCCGGCGCCGCGCCGGAGTGGCGCAGGGCGCCGGCGGGCAGCCAGGCGTGCTCCCCCGGCAGGTACGCCACCCCCGACACCCGCAGCTCGCCCTCCAGCAGCACGAACTCCTCCCCCGCCAGGTAGTGGCCGCGGCCCGGACGGCTCCACCGGGGCGGGAAGCGGACCAGCGACGTGCCGCCGCCCAGCGGGGTGACCCGCACCGGCAGGTTGGAGCCGGGCAGCAGCGCCTCGTGACCGGGCAGCCCCGCGTCGAGCAGATCGATGAGCACGTCAGATGATGTGCCCCCGTTACTTCCCGCGACGCCACTTCTTGAAGATGGTCCGGATCGTCAGCACCAGGGCGAGGCCGACGATCTGGCCGCCCAGCACGATCCGGTTGACGTCGACGGCCGGACGCCACTGCACGTCGCCGTCCTTGATCACGAACACCCCGGCGGGGGTGGCGCTGTAGCCGAAGCCGCCACCGCCGCCGCTGCCGATCTCCTCGCCCTTCTCGTCCCGGCCCTGCCCCTGACCGGCCCCGCCGCCCTGGGCGACCCGGGCGACGGGGATGACCAGGACGTCGCCGTGGTGGATCGGCTCACCGAACACCCGCCTGACGGTGACGGCGTCCTTCGACTGCTCCAACAGCTCCTTGATGTCCATGGGCCCATCGTTCACCCGGATCGGCCGCTAGTCGAACGTGGTGGAGATCTCGTGCCAGCCGCCCGGCGGGATCTTCTCCGCCGGCTCCGGCCCCCAGGTGCCCTTCTCGTACGGCAGCGGCTGGTCAGGCAGGTCGAGCAGCCGGCCCACGATCCGCCACGACTCCTCCACCAGGTCGAACCGGGCGAACCGCCGCGGGTCGCCGCTGACGGCGTCGGTCAGGATGCGCTCGTAGGCGGCCTCCATCGGCCCGAGCACCTTGGTGAAGTCGACGCTCACCGGCACCGGGATCGTCCGCTGCCGGCCCGGCTCCTTGGCCAGCACGTCGAAGGTCACCCCGGCGTCGGGCTGCAGCCGGAACCTGATGAGGTTGGGCCCCGGCGGCACGTCGCCGCCGCGGAACATCGTCACCGGCGGTTTGCGCAGCTCGGCCACGATCTCCAGGTCGGTGGTGGGCAGCGCCTTGCCCGAACGGATGCACCAGGGCACGCCCGCCCATCGCCAACTGTCGATGTAGAGCCGCATGGCGACGAACGTCTCGGTGGTGGAGCCGGGCCGGACGCCGGGGGTGTCGAGGTAGCCGTCGTACTGGCCGCGCACGACGTGGGCCGGGTCGATCGCCTGGACGGCGCGCAGCACCCGCCACTTCTCGTCGAGCTGGGCGCGGGCGTCCATGGACGGCGGCGCGTCCATCGCCAGGATGGCCAGCAGTTGCAGCAGGTGGTTCTGGACCACGTCGCGGACCGTGCCGTTGGCGTCGTAGAAGCCGCCGCGGTCGGCGACGTCGAAGTCCTCGGCCATGGTGATCTGCACGCTGCGCACGTAGTTCCGGTTCCACAGGGGTTCGAGCAGCATGTTGGCGAACCGGAACACCATGAGGTCCTCGACCGGCTCCTTGCCCAGGAAGTGGTCGACCCGCCGCAGGTGGTCCTCGTCGAAGTACTTCAGCAGCTCGTCGTTGAGCCGCCGCGCGGAGTCGAGGTCGTGCCCGAACGGCTTCTCCACCACCAGCCTGGCCTCGTGGTTGAGCCCGGCGCCGGCCAGCCCCTCGGCGACGACGGAGAACAGCGCGGGCGGCACCGCCAGGTAGTGGACGAGGAACCCCTTGCCCTCGACCTCCTGCCGCAGCCTCGCGAACGTCTCGGGGTCGCGGTAGTCGCCCGCCACCAGCCGCAGGTTGCCGGCCAGCTTCTCGAACGCCGCGTCCTGGACGCCGCCGCACGCCTCGCGGGCGTGCTCGCGCAGCGCGTCGAGGTCCATGTCGGTCTTGGCGACGCCGATGATCGGCAGGTCGAGCCTGCCGTCGGCGGTCAGGTGGTAGAGCGCGGGGAGCAGCATCTTGCGCGCGAGGTCACCCGTGACGCCGAACAGGACCAGCGCGCCCGCCCGCCCCATCTCTAGGCCCGCCTTCCGCGCAGCTCGCGGTATCTGCGCACGAGTTGTTCGGTCGAGGAGTCGGGGAAGGTCTGCGGCGGCTCGTCGGAGGTGAGCGCGGGCGCCACGTCGAGCGCCATCTTCTTGCCCAGCTCGACGCCCCACTGGTCGAAGGAGTCGACGCCCCAGATCGTGCCCTCGACGAACACGATGTGCTCGTAGAGCGCGACGAGCTGGCCCAGCGTGGACGGCGTGAGCTTGGTCGCCAGGATCGTCGAGGTGGGCCGGTTGCCCGGCATCACCTTGTGCGGCACGATCTCCGGCGGCGTGCCCTCGCCCGCGATCTCCTCGGCGGTCTTGCCGAAGGCCAGCGCGCTGGTCTGGGCGAGCAGGTTGGCGGTGAGCTGGTCGTGCATGCCCTCGCGGTCCTCGAACGGCTCGGCGAAGCCGATGAAGTCGGCCGGGACGAGCCGGGTGCCCTGGTGCAGGAGCTGGTAGAAGGCGTGCTGGCCGTTGGTGCCGGGCTCGCCCCAGAAGATCTCGCCGGTCGGGACGGTCACCGGGCTGCCGTCGGCGCGCACCGACTTGCCGTTGGACTCCATGGTGAGCTGCTGGAGGTAGGCCGGGAAGCGGTGCAGCCGCTGGCTGTAGGGCAGCACGGCGCGGGTCTCGGCGCCGAAGAAGTCGGTGTACCAGATGCCGAGCAGGGCCATCAGGACCGGCATGTTGGCGTTGAAGGGCGCGGTGCGGAAGTGCTGGTCCATACTGTGGAAGCCGGACAACATCTCGCGGAACCGGTCCGGCCCGACGGCGACCATCAGCGACAGGCCGATCGCGCCGTCGAAGGAGTAGCGGCCGCCCACCCAGTCCCAGAAGCCGAACATGTTGTCGGTGTCGATGCCGAACTCGGCGACCTTCTCGGCGTTGGTGGAGACGGCCACGAAGTGCTTGGAGACCGCGTCCTCGCCCAGCGCGTCGACCAGCCAGGACCGGGCGACCCTGGCGTTGGTCAGCGTCTCCAGGGTGGTGAAGGTCTTGGAGGCGACCACGAACAGCGTGCCGGCCGGGTCGAGGTCGCGCAGGTTGCCCAGGATGTCGGCGGGGTCGATGTTGGAGACGAACCTGGCCTCGACGCCGGCGTCCACGTAGTCGCGCAGCGCCTCGTAGGCCATGGCCGGGCCGAGGTCGGAGCCGCCGATGCCGATGTTGACCACGGTCGTGATCGGCCGGCCGGTGGCGCCCTTCCACTCCTTGGACCTGACGCTGTCGGCGAAGGCGCTCATCTTGTCCAGCACCGCGTGCACGTCGGCCACGACGTCCTGGCCGTCCACGACCAGCTTGGCGTTCTCCCGCATGCGCAGCGCGACGTGCAGGACGGCGCGGTCCTCGCTCACGTTGATGTGCTCGCCGCCGAACATCGCGGCGATGCGCTCGCGCAGGCCCGCCCGCTCGGCCAGGGCCACCAGCAGGTCGATCGTCTCCTGGGTGGCGCGGTGCTTGGCGTAGTCGAGGTAGAGGTCCCCGGCGCTCACCGTCATCCGCCCGGCCCTGCCCGGGTCCTCCGCGAACAGCTCACGAAGCTGCTTTCCCGCCAGCTCCTCGTGATGCTTGCCCAGAGCCGCCCACTCCTGGCTCTGGCTGATGTCGCCGTTCACCGCTTCCTCCTCATACGTCGTCAAACCTGATCACATCGTCCCGTACTCGCGGGAGATCCGCTGAGCCGGGCTCCCGTCAGGGAACCCCGTACCCCACGGGGAAGATTCCGCGCATGGCGCCGGGCACACTTTGCGTTCAGTGGGACTCCCGGCCGGGCGCGTCGCCGGAGGAGCCCGTCAGGAAGTCGAGGTCGGCGCCGAGGTGCGCCTGGGTGACGTGGTCGACGTACAGGCGCTCCCAGCCGCGGGCCGGGCGGGCGTGGCCGGTCATGACCGGCTCCCTGGCGGCCAGCTCGGCGTCGGGGACGTCGACGTCGAGCCTCCTGGCGGCCACGTCGAGCACGATCGGGTCGCCGGTGCGCACCCGCGACAGCGGGCCGCCGGCCGCCGCCTCGGGCGAGGCGTGCAGGACGACCGTGCCGTACGCGGTGCCGCTCATCCGGGCGTCGCTGACCCGCACCATGTCGCGCACGCCCCTGGCCAGCAGCTTGCGCGGCAGCGGCAGGTTGCCGACCTCCGGCATGCCCGGGTAGCCCTTGGGGCCGCAGCCGCGCAGCACCAGCACCGAGGTCTCGTCGACGTCGAGGCCGGGCGAGTCGAGCCGGGCGCGGGCGTCCTCGACGCCGTCGAAGACGATCGCCCGGCCGCGGTGGCGCAGCAGCTCCGGCGAGGCGGCCGCGGGCTTGATCACGGCGCCGTCGGGCGCGAGGTTGCCGCGCAGCACGGCGATGCCCGCGTCGGGCAGCAGCGGGTCGCCGCGCCGCCGGATCACGGTGTCGTCCCAGATCTCGGCGCCGGCCAGGTGCTCGACCAGCGGCCTGCCGGTGACGGTGATCGCCGCGGGGTCGAGCAGGTCCTCGACCTCCCGCAGCACGGCGGCCAGGCCGCCCGCCCTGAACAGGTCGTCCATCAGGTGGCGTCCGGCGGGCTGGAGGTCGGCCAGCAGCGGCACGCCCGAGCCGGCGCGGTCGAAGTCGTCGAGGCTCAGCTCGACGCCGAGCCGCCCGGCGACGGCCAGCAGGTGCACGACCGCGTTGGTCGAGCCGCCGATCGCGGCCAGCGTCACGATGGCGTTGAGGAAGGAGGCCCGGGTCATGACGTGGCTGGGGCGGCGGCCCGCGCGTACCAGCTCGACGGCCAGCCGGCCGCTGTCGTGGGCGCGTTCCAGCAGGCGGCTGTCGGGGGCGGGGGTGCCCGCCGTGCCGGGCAGCGTCATGCCGAGCGCCTCGGCCAGGCAGGCCATGGTGGAGGCGGTGCCCATCGTGTTGCAGTGGCCGCGGCTGCGGATCATGGACGACTCCGAGGCGAGGAACGCCTCGCGGGAGAGCGTGCCGGCCCGCACCTCCTCGCTGAGCCGCCACACGTCGGTGCCGCAGCCGAGCGGCACGCCGCGGAAGTGCCCGGTCAGCATGGGCCCGCCGGGCACGACGAGCGCCGGCAGGTCGACCGAGGCGGCGGCCATGAGCAGCGCGGGAACGGTCTTGTCGCAGCCGCCGAGCAGCACCACGCCGTCGATCGGGTTGGCCCGCAGCAGCTCCTCGGCGGCCATCGCGGCCAGGTTGCGCCAGAGCATGGCGGTCGGGCGCACGTTCGTCTCGCCCAGCGACAGGACGGGCAGGTCGAGCGGCACGCCTCCGGCCTCCCACACGCCGTTCATGACGCTGCGGGCGACCTCGTCGAGGTGGGAGTTGCACGGCGCGAGGTCGGAGGCGCTGTTGGCGATCGCGATGTGCGGCCGCTCGCCCTCGAACGCCTCGCGCGGCAGGCCGCGGCGCATCCAGGCCCGGTGGATGTAGGAGTTCCTGTCGTCACCGGAGTACCAGTGGGAACTGCGCAGCGCCATGTGACGGCACATTATCGGCAGCCCGGGGATTCAGCACCGCCTGCAGAGGAATGGGCAAGGGCATGGACCACATAGACGCGTACTGGCGGGCGGCCAACTACCTGTCCGTCGGGCAGATCTACCTGCTGGACAACCCGCTGCTGACCGAGCCGCTGCGCCCCGAGCACATCAAGCCGCGCCTGCTCGGCCACTGGGGCACCACCCCGGGGCTGAACTTCTGCTTCGCCCACCTCAACCGGGTGATCTCCGAGCGCGACCAGGACATGATCTACATCGCCGGTCCCGGGCACGGCGGGCCCGCCGCCGTCGCGCACGCCTGGCTGGAGGGCTCCTACACCGAGCGCTATCCGGACGTCTCCCAGGACGTCGAGGGCATGCGGCGGCTGTTCCGGCAGTTCTCCTTCCCCGGCGGCATCCCCAGCCACGTCGCGCCCGAGACCCCCGGCTCCATCCACGAGGGCGGCGAGCTGGGCTACTCCCTGGCCCACGCCTACGGCGCCGCGTTCGACAACCCCGGCCTGGTGGTGGCCTGCGTCATCGGCGACGGCGAGGCCGAGACCGGCCCGCTGGCCGCCAGCTGGCACTCCAACAAGTTCCTCGACCCCCGGCGCGACGGCGTCGTGCTCCCCATCCTGCACCTGAACGGCTACAAGATCGCCAACCCCACCGTGCTCGCCCGCATCCCCGAGCAGGACCTGTTCAAGCTCATGGAGGGGTACGGCTACCGCCCCCATCTGGTCGGCCCCTCGCACGAGGAGATGGCCGCCACCCTCGACACCGTCTTCGACGAGCTGGCCGAGTACAAGGACGGCCAGGACCGGCGGCTGCCGATGATCGTCCTGCGCACGCCGAAGGGCTGGACCGGCCCGCGCGAGGTGGACGGCAAGCCGGTCGAGGGCACCTGGCGGGCCCACCAGGTGCCGCTGGCCGCGGTCCGGGACAACCCGGCGCACCTGGCGATGCTGGAGGAGTGGATGCGCTCGTACCGGCCGCAGGAGCTGTTCGGCTCCGACGGCAGGCCGGTCGAGGAGGTGCTGGCGACGGTGCCGCGGGGGCCGCTGCGGATGAGCGCCAACCCGCACACCAACGGCGGCGAGCTGCTGCAGCCGCTGCGGCTGCCGGACTTCCGCCAGCACGCGGTCGAGGTCAAGTCCCCGGCCGCGCAGCTGACCGAGCCGACGCGTGTGCTCGGCGGGTTCCTGCGGGACGTGATCGCCGGCAACCCGCGCAACTTCCGGCTGATGGGCCCCGACGAGACCGCCTCCAACCGGCTGCAGGACGTGTTCGAGGTCACCGACCGGGCGTGGGAGGCCGAGCTGCTGCCCACGGACGAGAACCTGGGGCCGGGCGGCCGGGTGATGGAGGTGCTGAGCGAGCACCTGTGCCAGGGCTGGCTGGAGGGTTATCTGCTGACCGGCCGGCACGGCCTGTTCAACTGTTACGAGGCGTTCATCCACATCGTGGACGCCATGTTCAACCAGCACGCCAAGTGGCTGGAGTCGTCGCAGAAGATCCCGTGGCGGCGGCCGGTGGCGTCGCTGACGTACCTGCTGTCGTCGCACGTGTGGCGGCAGGACCACAACGGCTTCAGCCACCAGGACCCCGGCTTCCTGGACGTGGTCGTCAACAAGAAGGCGTCGGTGGTGCGGGTCTACCTGCCGCCGGACGCCAACACCCTGCTGTCGGTGGCCGACCACTGCCTGCGCTCGCGCGACTACGTCAACGTGATCGTGGCGGGCAAGCAGCCGGTGCTGGACCTGTTCACGATGGAGGAGGCGATCGCGCACAACACGCGCGGCCTGGGCATCCTGCCGTGGGCCTCCACCGACCAGGGCAGCGAGCCGGACGTGGTGCTGGCCTGCGCGGGCGACGTGCCGACCCAGGAGACGCTGGCCGCCGCGGCGCTGCTGCGCGAGCACCTGCCGGAGCTGAAGGTGCGGGTCGTCAACGTGGTGGACCTGATGCGGCTGCAGCCGCGGTCGGAGCATCCGCACGGCATGCCGGACGCCGAGTTCGACACGCTGTTCACCGTGGACCGGCCGATCATCTTCAACTTCCACGGCTACCCCTCGCTCATCCACCAGCTCGCCTACCGCCGCACCGGGCACGCCAACATGCACGTACGCGGTTACAAGGAGGAGGGCACCACGACCACGCCGTTCGACATGGCCATGCTCAACGACATCGACCGCTACCACCTGGTCATCGACGTCATCGACCGGGTGCCGGGGCTCGGTTCCAAGGCCGCGCACCTGCGCCAGCGGATGAGCGACGCGCGGCTGCGGGCGCGCGCGTACACCAGGGAGCACGGCGAGGACCCGGCGGAGATCAGGTCGTGGACATGGCCGGCCGAATACTCGTCCTGAACACCGGCTCCTCCTCCATCAAGTACGAGCTGGTGGACGTGCGCACCCGGGAGCGGCCGGCGCGCGGCCTGGTGGAACGCATCGGCGAGGAGCGCGGGCGGCTGACGCACCACGCGGACGGCGGACCGCCGTACGTGCGGGAGGAGCGTTTCCCCGGGCACGCCGAGGGGCTGGCGGCGATGCTGGAGGCGTTCGCGCGGGCCGGGCCCGAGCTGGCGCCGGTCGCGGTCGGGCACCGGGTCGTGCACGGCGGCACCCGCTTCACCGGCCCGGCGCTCGTCGACGACGAGGTGATCACCGCGATCGAGGAGCTGGCGCCGCTCGCGCCGCTGCACAACCCGGTGAACCTGGCGGGGATCCGGGTGGCGCGGGCGGCGTTCCCCGGGGTGCCGCAGGTGGCGGTGTTCGACACGGCGTTCCAGCTCACGCTGCCGCCGCAGGCGTACACGTACGCGGTGCCGCGGGCCTGGCGGGAGCTCGGCGTGCGGCGCTACGGCTTCCACGGCACCTCCTGCGCCTACGTCTCCCGCCGCGCCGCCGCCCTGCTCGGCCGCGACCTGGCCGGCCTCGACCTGGTCGTGCTGCACCTGGGCAACGGCGCCAGCGCGACGGCGATGTCCGGCGGGCGCAGCGTGGACACCTCCATGGGGCTGACCCCGCTGGAGGGGCTGGTGATGGGCACCCGTTCCGGCGACGTGGACCCCGCGATCGCCGGCTACCTGGCGCGGGTGCGCGGCATGGGCGGCGAGGAGGTGGAGCGCGCGCTCAGCCACGAGGGCGGCCTGCGCGCCCTGGCCGGGACGCTCGACATGCGCGAGGTGCGGGCACGCGGCGACGAGGAGGCCCGGCTGGCCCTGGAGGTCTACACCCGGCGCATCCGCAAGTACGTCGGCGCGTACTACGCCCTGCTCGGCCGCCTGGACGCGATCGTGTTCACCGGCGGCGTCGGCGAGCACGACGCGGCCACCCGCGCGGAGTCCCTGGCCGGGCTCGACCGGCTCGGCATCACCGTGGACCCCGCGCTGAACGCGGCCGGCCCGGCCGGGGAGCGGGCGGTCTCGCCGCCGGGCGCGGAGGTGGCGGTGCTGGTCGTCCCCACGGACGAGGAGTGGGAGATCGCCCGCCAGTCCCTGGAGGTGCTCCCCCGCCGCTGAGCGCCGCTCCGCCGGTCGCTCCGGTCAGGCGTGGGGGACGGCCGGGACCCAGAAGTCCACGGTGGTCCCGGCCCCCGGCCGGTCGGTCAGGCTCCACCAGCCGCCCGCGATCTCGGCCCGTTCGCGCATCTCGATCAGCCCGAAGTGGCGCAGCGGCCCCTCGGCGCCCGGAGGCAGCCCGGCGCCGTCGTCGGCGACGCGTACGTGCACGCCGCGGTCGAGCGAGACCAGCGAGAGCCTGATCGAGGTGGCGCGGGCGTGCTTGCGCACGTTGGTGATCGCCTCCTGGCAGATCCGGAAGATGGTGACGGCGGCCTCGGGCGGCGGGTCGGCGTCGAGGCGGTGGTCGATCTCGAACGACAACCCGGTGCCGGCCGTCACCTGCCGCAGGTAGCCGGCCAGGCCCTCGACCAGCCCCTCCTCGTCGAGGGCCGGCGGGCGCAGCTCGAAGGTCAGGTCGCGCAGGCGGGCGACGGCGGCCTCGACGGCCTCGCCGATGCCGCGCACCTCGGCGGCCCGCTCACCGCCGAGGCCGCTCTCCATCGCGCGCAGGCGCATGCCGACGGCGACCATGGACTGGATCGTGTCGTCGTGCACGTCGTAGGCGATGCGCCGGCGTTCGACCTCCTGGGCGCGGACCAGGTGGGCCAGCAGCATGCCGCGTTCGTCGAGGGCGCGGGACACGTTGCGGCGCTCGGTCAGGTCGCGGGTGACCTTGCCGAACCCGCGCAGCTCGCCGCGGTCGTCGTGGAGGGCGGTGATGACCACGCTGGCCCAGAACCTGGTGCCGTCCTTGCGGACGCGCCAGCCCTCCTCCTCCCACCGGCCGTCGGCGACGGCGACCTCCAGCTCCATGGCGGGTTTGCCGGCCGCGACGTCCTCGGGCGGGTAGAAGACCGAGAAATGGCGGCCGATGATCTCCTCGGCCCGGTAGCCCTTGATGCGCTCGGCGCCGGCGTTCCAGCTCACGATCCGGCCCTGGGCGTCGAGCATGAAGATGGCGTAGTCGACGACGTTCTGGACCAGCAGGCGGAAGCGCTCCTCGCTGTCGCGCATCGCCTGCTCGGCCAGGCGGCGCTCGGTCAGGTCGCCGGTGACCTTGCCGAACCCGCGTAGCAGGCCCCGCTCGTCGCGGAGGGCGGTGATGACCACGCGCGCCCAGAACCGGGCGCCGTCCTTGCGCACGCGCCAGCCCTCGTCGGCCACCCGGCCGGCCGCCGCCGCGCGGCCCAGCAGTTGTTCGGGACGGCCGGCCGCGACGGCCTCGGGCGGGTAGAACACCGAGAAATGGCGGCCGATGATCTCCTCGGCCCGGTAGCCCTTGATGCGCTCGGCACCGGCGTTCCAGCTGGTCACATGGCCTGCGGGGTCGAGGAGACAGATCGAGTAGTCGACGACGCTGCGGACGAGCAGCTGGATGTCCTCTGACTGCCTGTCTTGACCGGGCATACTGCAGCTTCGCACGGTCCGGCGGAAGACCGAAACCCGATCACGCCCTGGAGCGCTCCTGGGCGGGCGCGATGACGTGGGGCGCCAGCTCGCACCACACCACCTTGCCGCCTTCGTCGCCCCCCTCGGCGCGGGAGACGCCCCAGCCGGTGGACAGCAGCTCGATGACGCGCAGGCCCCAGCCGTTGTCCGGCCCCGGCTCGCGCGGCTCGGGCAGGCGGGATCCCGAGTCGCGCACCTCGATCCGCACGTGGACGGGGGTGCAGCGGATGCGTAAGGCGGGCGGGCCGTCGCCGTGGACGAGCGCGTTGGTCACCAGCTCGGAGACCACGAGCAGGACGTCCTCGCGGCGCCCGCGGTAGCCGCACGCGGCCAGCACCTCACGTGCTCTCTGACGGGCCGCGGTGATGCTGCCCATCTCTTCCGGCAGCTGGGTGTCCACCTGGTACGGCGCAGCGAAACTGCCCATCCTCCTACTGTCGGGCAGTACAGGACTGATCACGAGACGCAGTGGAACCACCTCTTCCGGTGCGGATGAGGGACGCCGTCTGGTGCATCTGCGTCAGTCGAGCAGCCCTTCCCTGCGCGCCACGGCCACGGCCTCCAGCTTGGACCGGGCCCCGAGCTTCTCCAGGACGTGCTGGACGTGGTTGCGCGCGGTGTTGCGGGCCACGCCGAGCCGCGCGCCGATCTCGACCGTGCTCGCCCCTTCGGCCAGCAGCCGCAGCGTCTCGCGCTCGCGCGCGGTCAGCGCCGCACCCGGGCTCCGCACCCGGCCGGTCAGCCGGTCGAGCACCCCGGGCAGCAGGCCGGGCGCGAACACCACGCCGCCGGCGGCCACCTCGCGCACCGCCGACTCCAGCTCCTCCAGCCGGGACGACTTCACCAGCAGGCCCGCCCCGCCGGCCTCCACCACCCGGGCGGCGACCGAGGCGGTGGCCTCCCCGGTCAGCACCAGCACCCGGGCCGCGGGCGCGACCGCCGCGAACCGGCCGATCGCCTCGACGCCGTCGCCGTCGGGCAGCCGCCGGTCGAGCACCACGACGTCGGGCCGGTGGCGGGCGGCCTCGGCCAGGGCGGCGGCGACCGTGCCCGCCTGCGCCACGACCTCGATGCCCGGCGCCCGGCCGAGCGCCAGGCCGATGGCCTCGGCCACCATCGCGTGGTCCTCCACGAGCAGCAGCCGGATGGGGGAAGTGGTCGGCATCGCTTCGTCTCGCCTCTCCCGCGGCAACGTCCCCGGCATCCTCCCACCCGTGTCCCGCCTCCGCCTCCCGTTCCCGCGCAGGCCGGACGGGGCACGCGGCGCGCGGCCGGCGAGCACCGGACCGTGTGGGAGGGCGGGATACGAGGAGGTCAAGCGGGCGGAGACCGTTGGTAGTGTTGTCCAGAAATATGCGTATTTTTTTGGATGGGTGGGATAGGTGGAGGTTGAGCAGACAGCGTTGCCGGGGATCGGGCTTCGGCACGATTTCACCACCCGCGCCGGCCGGCGGGTAGGCATCGTCTCGCACCGCACCGGCCGTCGCGACCTGGTGATCTACGACAAGGACGACCCCGACCGCGCCTGTCAGACGGTCAAGCTGAACGACGAGGAGGCCGACGCCCTGGCCGAGCTCCTCGGCGCCCCCCGCATCGTGCAGCGGCTCAACCAGCTGCACCAGCAGGTCGAGGGCCTGGTCAGCGTCCAGCTCCCCATCCCGTCCGGCTCCCCCTACGCCGGGCGTGCCATGGGCGAGGCCCGGGTCAGGACCCGTACCAGCGCCTCCATCGTCGCCGTGGTCCGCGGCGGCCAGGTGTTCGCCAGCCCCGGCCCCGACTTCGTCTTCGGCGAGGGCGACGTCGTGGTCGTGGTGGGCAGCGCGGACAGCACCGCGGAAGTCGCCGGCATCCTGGCTGACGGGTAACCGCGGGTGCACGAAACCGCGGTCATCTTTCTCGAGTTCGGTGCTGTTCTTCTGGGTCTGGGGGTTCTGGGCGCGCTCGCGCTGCGCGTCGGCATCTCCCCGATCCCGCTCTACCTGATCGCCGGTCTGGCGTTCGGCACGGGCGGCGTGCTGCCGCTGGCGACCAGCGAGGAGTTCATCTCGGTCGGCGCGGAGCTGGGCGTCGTCCTGCTGCTGCTGACGCTCGGTCTGGAGTACAACGCCGACGAACTGGTCACCAGCCTCACGAGCAACGCGCGGGCCGGCATCGTCGACCTCGTGCTGAACGCCGCCCCCGGCGCGATCTGCGCGTTGTTGCTGGGCTGGGGGCCGGTCGCGGCGGTGGCCATGGCCGGCGTCACCTACGCCACCTCCTCCGGCATCACCGCCAAGGTGCTGTCCGATCTGGGGTGGATCGGTAACAGGGAGACGCCGACGGTGCTGTCCCTGCTGGTGTTCGAGGACCTGACCATGGCGGTCTACCTGCCGGTCCTCACCACGTTGCTGGCGGGCCTGAGCCTGGTCAGCGGGGCGATCTCGGTCGGCATCGCGCTCGGCACGGTGAGCGTCGTGCTCGTCGTGGCGCTGCGCTTCGGGCGCTTCATCGAGGCGTTCGTGTCGAGCCCCAACTCCGAGGTGCTGCTGCTGAAGGTGGTCGGGCTGGCGCTGCTGGTGGCCGGGCTGGCCCAGCAGCTGCAGGTCTCGGCGGCGGTCGGCGCGTTCCTGGTCGGCATCGCGCTGTCGGGGCAGCTCGCGCACGACGCGCAGGCGCTGCTCGCGCCGCTGCGCGACCTGTTCGCGGCGGTGTTCTTCGTGTTCTTCGGCTTCCAGACCGACCCGGCGAAGATCCTGCCGGTGGCCGGGCTGGCCGCGCTGCTGGCGCTGGTGAGCATGGTGACCAAGCTCCTGACGGGCGCGTACGCGGCCAGACGGGCGGGCATCGGCAAGGCCGGTCAGGCACGGGCGGGCATCGCCCTCATCCCGCGCGGTGAGTTCAACATCGTCATCGCGGGCCTGGCGGTGGGCGCCGGGGCCCATCCCGACCTCGGGGCCCTGGCGGCGGCGTACGTGCTGATCCTGGCGGCGTTCGGGCCGCTGGCGGCCAAGCTCGTCCAGCCGCTCATCACGGCCATCGCGAACAAGGCGTGATCCGCTAGTTTGTTCGCATGGCCGACCGCAAGCACGGGGTGCCCGCGCCCCCGATCGAGACGACGATCCACGCCGACGACTGGGACCGGACGGAGATCGCCGGTGAGACCTTTCACCGGGTCCTGTTCCAGGGCGTCGACCTGACCGAGCTGGTCGACCAGGGGGCGTCGTTCGAGGAGTGCACGTTCAGGAACGTGCGGCTCAACGTCTCCACCCACGAGGACGCGCGCTTCCTCAACTGCCTGTTCAGCCGGTGCTCCCTGTTCGACGCCACGTTCAGGGGGTGCAAGCTGACCGGCAGCATGTTCGACGGCTGCACCTACGGGCTGCTGAAGGTCGACGGCGGCGACTGGTCCTACACCGGGCTGCCCGGCGCCGACCTGCGCGGCAGCACCTTCCACGGCGTCCGGCTGCGGGAGGCCGACCTGACCGGGGCCCGCCTGGCCGGGGCCGAGCTGCGCCGGGCCGACCTGTCGGGGGCCTGGCTGCACGGCGCCGACCTCACCGGCTGCGACCTGCGCGGCAGCGACCTGAGCACCCTCGACCCGCACACGGTCACCCTCAAGAAGGCGGTCATCGACCCCCTCCAGGCCACGGTCATCGCCGAGGCGCTGGGCCTCGAGGTCCGCGCCTAGAGCGCCGGCCCTCGAGATCCGTTCCAGCGGCGGGGTCGGCGATGATGGCGGTGTGCCGATCGCCGATCTCAACGACGCCGAGCGGGCCGTGGCCGCCGCGCTCGCCCACGGCCGCGCCGTCGACCTGCGCACCGGCGACCCCGCCGCCGACGACCCGGCCGCGGCCGCGTCCTGGGGCGCGGGGCGCACGGTCCGCGGCGAGGTGCTGGCCGGGCTGCTGCTCGCCGGGTTCGACGAGCCCGCCGCCAAACCGCGGCTGATCCTGGCGGGGGCGAGGATCACGGGCCCGCTCAACCTGGCCTTCGCCGAGCTGCCCTTCCCCGTCACCTTCCAGGGCTGCGCCTTCGACGCCGCCCCCGACCTCTACCACGCCCGCACCCGTTTCCTCAGTTTCAGCGGCTCGCTGCTGCCCGGCCTGACCGCCTCGAACGTCCAGGTCGAGGGCAACCTGCGGCTGGCGGGCAGCCAGGTCACCGGCGAGCTGCGGCTGCCCGGCGGCCGGATCAGCGGCAACCTCGTGCTCAACTGCGCCCGCCTGAGCCATCCGGGGGGCACGGCGCTCAACGGCGAGCACCTCGACGTGGCCGGCCACCTGCGCGCCCAGGACGGCTTCACCTGCGACGGCACGCTCGTCCTGGCCTCCGCCCGGATCGGCGGCGCGGTCGAGCTGGACGGCGCCCGCCTGAACGCGCCGGGCGGCACGGCCCTGGAGGCGTCCAACGTGATCGTCCAGGTCGGGCTGTTCGCGCGGGACATGGAGGCCGACGGCGAGGTCAGCGTGCGGTTCGCCCGCGTGTCCGGCCCGCTCACGTTACGCGGCTCGCGCATCCGGCGCCCGGGCGGGCTCGCGCTGCGCGCCACCGGGCTCAACGCCGAGGCGGGCCTCTTCCTGGCCGGGCTGACGGCCGAGGGGCAGGTGCGCCTCAACCGCTCGGTCATCGGCGGCACCCTCGGCCTGGAGGGCGCCCGGCTGAGCGCCCCGGGCGGCGTGGTGGTCGCCGCCGACGGCCTCACCGTGAACGGCTCGCTGCTGGCCTGGCGGGGGCTGCGCACCGAGGGCGAGTTCAGCCTGCTCGACGCCACGGTCACCGGCCCGGCGCACTTCGAGGGCGCGACCCTGGTCAACCCCGGCGGGGCGGCGCTGTCGGCCAACGGACTGTCGGTGGGCAAGGTGCTCAACCTCTGCGACGGCTTCTCCGCCCGCGGCCGGATCAGGCTGACCAGCGCCCAGGTCGGCAGCCGCCTGTGCCTCGACGGCGCCACCCTGGCGGCGCCCGGCGAGGTGGCGCTGAAGTGCTGGCGGCTGGAGGCCCGCGAGCTGGCGCTGCGCACGGCCGCGCCGGTGGAGGGGGTGGTGGAGTTACGGTACGCGCGGATCGGCGTCCTGCGTGACGACCCCGCCGGGTGGCCGCGGGCGATGCGCATGGACGGGCTGTCGTACGAGGTGCTCGACCCCATGCTGCCGGCCGCGCGGCGGCTGCGCTGGCTGCGCACCGACCCCGACGGCTATCTGCCGGGCGCCTACGAGCAGCTGGCCGCGATGTACCGGCGGCTCGGCGGCGACGCCGACGCCCGCGAGACGCTGCTGGCCGGCCAGCGGCAACGCCGCGCCGCGCTTCCCTGGTACGCCCGATCCTGGGGCCACCTCCAGGACGCCACCGTCGGCTACGGCTTCCGCCCCCTGCGCGCGGCGGCCTGGCTGGCCGCGCTGCTGGCCGCGGGCACGGTCGTGTTCGGGCTCGAGGTGCCGCCGCCGCTGAAGCCGGGTGAGGCGCCGCCGTTCCACGCGCTGGTCTACACCCTCGACCTGCTGCTGCCGATCATCGATCTCGGGCAGGAGAAGGCCTACAGCCCGCAGGGCGGCGCGCAGTGGCTGGCCTGGGGGCTGATCATGGCCGGCTGGGTGCTGGCCACGACGATCGCCGCCGGTCTGACCCGCTCGCTGCGCCGGACCTGAGGCACGCGGCCGGCCTGCCCGGAGGCCGGGGAGTGCCCCACCGCAGTCAGCACAGGGCCATGGCCGTCTGCCACAGGCTGGGCAGGGCGGCCAGCACGTGGTCGCCGCGGCGGCGCCGGTCGGCGAACGTCTCGGCGCCGAGGTCGGCCAGCAGCTCCTGGAAGCCCTCCTCGTACCCGGCGGGCGCACCGGCGGCGGCGCGTTTGTCCAGGCAGCGCGCGTACGTGGCGACCAGCCAGAACACCGCCTCCCGGTGGAGCCCGGCGGCGACGAGCTCGCGGCTGCCGTCGATGGCCACCGGACGCGCCTGCGGCGTGATGTCGGAGGCGAAGCGGTAGGAGGGCGCCTCCAGCCCGGCCGTCGCGTCGAAGACCGCCTCCAGGGCCGCCAGGTGCCGCTCCACCCGCTGGGGGGTCATCCGCGCGCAGCCCAGCAGTTCGAGCAGGTGCTCGTGCCAGTCGAGCCGGCCGTGCCCGGCCAGCAGCTCGCGCACGGCGGCGTACCGGCGGCGCACGGTCGGGTTGCGCAGCCCGGCGACCAGCAGGACGTGCGTGGTCACGCCGGTGCCGAACAGCCAGGCCGCCACCTGCTCGGGGACGGGCGCGTTCTCGTCCATGGAGTTGATCCAGCCGCGCACCCGGTCCATCGCCTGCGTGCAGCGGGCGATGATCCAGGGCCGCTCGGCGAAGTCGCGGGCCACCAGGCGCTGGATCTCGCCGAGCCGCCCGGTCGGGTCGGCCAGCACGCTGGGCAGGTGGAAGCTGCCGGCCAGGTGGTAGTCGCTCAGCACCTCGTGGGTGGAGCCGATGCGGGCGATGCCGGAGACCTCCAGCAGGACGCCTTCGTAGCGGAACTTGCCGATCGCGGGCGGCGGGTCGGCCAGCACCATCACGTCCACGTCGGACGTGGGGCCCAGCTCCGTGCCCGGGGCCGCCCACAGCGCGGACCCGGTCAGGAACGCCCCCTCGAACCCCGGCAGGCCGGCGCCCTCGTCGAGCACCCACTGCCGCGCGAGCTGCCTGGCCCGCTCAACCAGCATCCACGTCCTCCCGGTCAGGGCCGCGGCGCGCGCCCCTGATCAGGAGGAACGCGCCCAGCACGACGAGCACCGCCAGCCCGCCCCAGATCCAGACGGGGACGCCCGTCGCGGCGGGCCGTTCCTCGACGGGCGAGGGCGCCGCTGCCGGTTGAGAAATAGATCCTTTCATGACGAACGGGATTTCGCCCTCGATCGGATGTCCGTCCGAGGACACGACACGCCAGGCGATCACGTACGAACCGGGCGCGGGCTGCCGGGGCACGTCGGCGAACACCTTGGGCCCGTCGAGGCGGGGCTTGCCGAGCTCGACGGCCTTGCCCGCCGCGTCGTGCAGCACGACGAAGGGGAACTGGACGTGGGCGTTGAACTCCAGCTCGATCCGCTCGATCGCGGACAGCTGCGCGTTCTTGGCCGGTGAGCTGCTCTTGAGCGTGTCGTGGGCGAGCGCCGCGGTGGACGGCAGCAGCGCCAGGAGGGCCGCGCAGGCGAGCGAGGCCAGGCGGAAGGGCCAGGAGGGCTTCATGGGAACTCCGGATGCGGACGGCCGGACCGGCGCCGGGGCGCGGGTCCGGGCACGGACGAGCACGGACGAGCACAGACGGACGAGGACGCGCCCTCAGCGGGCGCGGGACTTCAGCGGAGGCGGAGCCGCCGGGGTGGTCCTCGCCGGGTGACCGTGCGGCAGGCCGTCCTGCCCATCGGAGGAGGGACGTCGGCGCGCGCCGGGCGGCGCCCGTCGGGGCGGCGCGGCGGGATCGGCACCTCGACCGGCGCGAGCAGCAGCGGGCCGAGGACCGGGGGCGGCCCGGCGGACAGGCGGAGCATGAGCCACAGCGCGCTCTCGCCGCGGTGCAGCCACCACGCCGTCAGCGCGGCGACGGTGAGGTGGACCAGCGCCATGGCGGGCGCGGGATGGCCGTGCCCGGCGGCGGCGCCCGTGGCGGGCCCGAGGCGTTCGAAGAGCTGGTGCAGCAGGAGCTGGGTGAGCGTGGTGGCGGCCAGGATCGCCGCGGGGCCGCGCTCGCGGCCGTTGATCGTGACAGCGGCGGCGAGGGCGGCCAGCACCCCGAGCGCGCAGCCCCAGAGCGGGACGGCCCCGCCACCGGCCAGCAGGTGCCCCGCCGCGGACACGAAGCCGCAGACCGTCGCGAACACGACGGCCCGCGACAGGCGCAGCCAGACTGACGCGGCGGTCACAGCCGCCATCCTTACACAACCGCCACACTTGCCAGGCGGCGCGTTCGCCGTGTCCGTGCGGGGGCAGCGGACCCTGATGGACTTCGCCCGAGGCGATGGGCCGGATCTGGAACTGGTGGTCCGGCAGGAGTTGACCGACGCGGGTTTCAACATCGAACCGTCCCTGCTGCCGGTCGACGGCGGCCTGAGCGTCTGGCACGACCCGTCCCGCGGGGTGGTGATCGTCTGGGGTCCGGCCGGCACGGACACCGCCGCTCACCTGGTGAAGTACGCGACCATCCGCACCGCGGTGCTGCTCGCGCTGCGGACGGTCCTGGCCCGCGCGGGCCATCAGATCCTGGAGGATCAGGAGGGCCTGGAGCTGGTGGTCACCTCCTGAGGGGCGCGCAGCGGCGCCCCGACGTCGTGCAGGTGCCGCATGGCCTGGGCCCACGACTCGACGAGCCCGCACTCCACGTACGCGACGCCGAGCTCGCGGCAGTACTCGCGCACGAGGGGCCGGGCGCGGCGCAGGTTGGCCGAGGGCATGCCGGGGAACAGGTGGTGCTCGATCTGGTAGTTGAGCCCGCCGAGCGCGACGTTCATCAGCCGGCCGCCGCGCACGTTCCTGGAGGTCAGCACCTGGCGGCGGAGGAAGTCCAGGGAGTCCTCGGCGGTGAGCACCGGCATGCCCTTGTGGTTGGGGGCGAACGTGCAGCCCAGGTACACGCCGTAGCAGGCCTGGTGCACGGCGAGGAAGGCGAGCGCCTTGCCGGGCGGCAGTACCGCGAACACCCCCGCCAGGTAGGCCAGGTTGTGCGCGACGAGCAGCAGCCCCTCGGTGCGTCCGCCCTTCACCCTGGGCAGGGCGCGGAAGCCGGCCACCTTCAGGTTCAGGCCCTCGAGGGTGAGCAGCGGGAAGAACAGGAACGCCTGCCACCGGCCGATGAAGCGGGGCAGCCCGCGGCTGGCCTCGGCCTGCCGCCGCGACCAGATGAGGATGTCGGGCGCGACGTCGGGGTCGTGGTCCTCGTGGTTGGGGTTGGCGTGGTGGCGGGTGTGCTTGTCCGTCCACCAGCCGTAGCTGAGCCCCACGGTCAGGTTGCCGACCACCAGCCCGGCGATCCTGCTGCGGCGCCGCGACCGGAACACCTGGCCGTGCGCCAGGTCATGGGCCAGCAGCGTGACCTGGGCGAAGGCGACGGCCAGCAGCGCCGCGACGCCGAGCTGCCACCAGGAGTCGCCGACCGCGGCGAACAGAGTCCACCCTCCGGCGAACAGGGCGGCCACCAGGCCGATCCTGATCACGTAGTAGGCGGGCCGCCGCTCCATCAGCCCCGCCTGGGCGATGCGGCGCGACAGCCGCGCGAAGTCGCTCCCCCGGGGCGCGGCGCGAGGGGTTTCCACCACGGTCAAGGTTCTCTCCGATGCTGGTGAGGCGGGCGTGATCACTCCTCAGCATCGCGGCGGCGGCGTTCCGGCGGACCCCCGCTGTCACCCGTCCTGATGGTGGGGCAGGCCCTACCATCGGCGGCCCCCGGCCGGGCCGGGGCGGGTCAGCGGTAGTAGCCCTCCAGCGGCGCGCTGGCCTCGGCGTACAGGGCCGGGCCCTCCTGCGGGACGTGCGGCCAGCCGGGGCCGGTCTTGAGGCCGGCGAGCTGCTCGTTCGACAGGGCGTACACCACGCGGCCGAGGCCGGAGCGTTCGATGGCGCCCGCGCACATGCCGCACGGCTGGCAGCTGGTGTACATGGTGGTGGCGGCCGCGGCCTCCGGGGTCAGCTCGCGGGCGGCCCAGCGGGCGAGCTTCAGCTCCGGGTGGGCGGAGATGTCGCGGTCGCCGAGGACCGTGTTGTGCTCCTCGGCCAGCACCTCGCCGCCGGGGCCGGCCAGCAGCGAGCCGAAGGGGGCCTCGCCGTTCGCGCGGGCGCGGGCGGCCAGCTCGATGGCCCGGCGCAGCAGGGTCTCGTCATCGGGGGTCATCGTCGTCCTCCTTGGACGGGTCGCGGGATTCGAGGTCCCAGTGGGCGGCCACGGCCGCGAGCGCGTGCCAGGCCGTCTGGGGGTGCAGCGTCTCGGCGGGGTCGCCGGCGAACGGGTCGAGCACGACGGTGTCGGCGCCCAGCAGCCGCAGCGCGTCGAGGTCGGCCAGGACCTGGTCGAGGGTGCCCTCCCCGGCGTGGCGGCGGGGATCGGTGACCGGTTCGGCGGTCAGCCGCAGCAGGATGCGGGGCGCGAACGCGGGCACGGGGCGGCCGAGCTCGGCGGCGACGTCCGCCAGCCGACCGGCGGCCTCGCGCAGCCAGGGCAGGGTGTTGCGCAGGGGGTGCCACGCCTGGCCGAGCCGTACGGCGCGGCGCAGGCCCGCCTCGCCGTTGCCGCCGACCCAGAAGGGGATGGGCCCGGCGCGGTAGTCGTCCGCGGCGGACCAGGCGGCGCGCATGGCCAGCAGGTGGTCGTCGGTCAGCCGTCCGCGCCGCTCGAACGGCACCCCGAGCGCGTCGAACTCCTGCCGCGCCCAGCCGATGCCCACGCCGAGCACCAGCCGCCCGCCGCTGAACCGGTCGAGGTTGGCCGCCATCCGGGCCATCACCAGCGGATGCCGGTACGGCACGATGAGCACCGAGGTGCCGAGCCTGACCCGCGTGGTGATCCCGGCCAGCCAGGCGAGCGTGGTGAACGGCTCGTAGAAGGGCCCCGGGTACTGCTCGGCGACGTCGGGCGTGATCGCGACGTGGTCGGAGATCATCAGCAGGTCGTAGCCGAGGCCCTCGACGGTCTGCGCCCATCGCCGCAGCGTGGCCGGGTCGGTGCCGGGCCCGAAGTTCGGTACGTTCACGCCGATTCTCATGACACCGAAGGCTATCCAGGCCGTCCCGCCGGACTGAAGGGCCCGCTCACGGTGTACGGCCGGGATCGCCGTGGATCTGCCGGTATATTCGCCGGATGGCCGAGGATCTCGACGAGACCGACTGGGCGATCCTGGCGGAGCTGCAGCGGGAGGGCCGCCTGCCGCTGACCGAGCTGGGCCGCCGGGTCAACCTGAGCGCGTCGGCGACGACCGAGCGGGTCCGGCGGCTGGAGGCGCTGGGCGTCATCGCCGGCTACCGGGCGGAGGTCGATCTGGGCAAGGTCGGGTTCGGCGTGCTGGCCGTCGTGCGCCTGAAGTATCCGGGCAGCCGGCACGAGCCGCTGCGCCGCCTGCTCGGCGAGCGCCCGGAGATCCTCGAATGCCTGCGCACCACCGGCGAGGACTGCTACACGCTGAAGGTCGCGGCCGGCTCGATGCCCCACCTCGAACGCGTCATCGACGAGCTGGCCCGGTTCGGCAGCACCACGACCAACATCGTCTACAGCCAGACCCTGCCCTACCGGGGCCCGGCCGCCCCGCCCGCACGGCTCTGAGGCGGGCGCGCCGGGGCCTCCCGGAGGGCGGCGGGGTCAGATCGGCTGCAGCGCGGGCGCGGTGCGGGGCGCGGCCTCGTCGCCGTAGATGTGCAGGTCGGCACGGAAGGCCCGCAGGTACGCCCGCCGGTCGTGGAACGTGGCGGCCAGGGCGTCGCCGTAGTCGATGAGCTGCCGGTGTGCCTGTCGGCGCGGCTCGTAGCGGGCCTGGAGCAGCTTGTCGAGCAGCGGCAGGTCGCCGTCGGCCGCGGAGATGACGTCGGCCAGGATCTCGGCGTCGTACAGGGTGTAGCTCATGCCCATGCCGGTCATGGGGTGGCAGGCGAAGGCGGCCGAGCCGAGCAGCGCGGCGTTGCCCCTGTGGTACGCCCCCACCCGCAGCGACGAGACCCTGATCGGCTGCCAGGCGGCGGCGTGCAGGGAGGCGAAGGCGTCGGTGCTGTCGGTGACGAAGCCCTTCAGCATGTCGGGCAGGCTGGTGGCGCCCCGGCCGAAGACCTCGTCGTCCTGCTCGGGGGGCAGGCCGACGAACACCCTGGCCTGGTCCTTGTCGAGCGGGTAGAGGTAGGCGAGCCAGCCGCCGGAGCTGAAGTAGAGCCGGTTGAGCCGGGCGACGCTGGCGCTCAGCGGCACGGTGGCCACCCGCATCAGCAGCCGGTCGTAGGGCATGGTGACCTGGTCGATGTCGAGCGCCCGGCGGACGGCCGACTTCGTGCCGTCGGCGCCCACGACCACGTCGGCGCGCAGCCGGCTGCCGTCGGAGAGCGTCAGCAGCTCGATGCGGTCGCCGTCGCGCTCGACGTGCTCGATGGCGGCGTCGAAGCAGAACTCGACGCCCTCCATCGCGCAGCAGGCGTAGATGAGCTCGACCAGCTCGCGGTAGGGGCGGATGAGGAAGCCGCCGTCGGGGAAGCGGCACTCCCTGATCGGCTCGCCGTCGTGGTAGTAGCGGATGAGGTCGCGCCGCAGGCCGTGGCGCTCGACGAGCTCGGCCAGCCCGTGGCGGGCCAGCACCCGCAGGCCGGGGGGCTTGAGGAAGTCGGCGCCCGCGCTCGGGATCGAAGGTCCCTGTTCGATGACGACGACGCGCTGCCCGCGGCGGCGCAGCAGCAGTGCGAGGAAACAGCCGCCGAGCCCGGCGCCGACGATGGCCACGTCGCACGAGGTGGTTGCCATGACGAGAGCCCTTCTTGAGGTTGAACTAGACGTGCGTGGTTCCGTAGGTCTCCGAGCTCTCTGCCGCCCGGGGCCTCGGGATGTGATCCCTGGGGGTCGTGCGGGTCTCGACAGGCAGCAGCGCGTCGGCCTCCGCCGCGACGGTGGCGAGGGTCATGCGCAGCTCCAGCAGCAGCCGGCGCGGCACTTTGATCATGTCGTCGCCCGGGTCGGTCCGCAGCCGGGTGATCTTGGTGAGTGCGATGGCCCCGATGAACACCGAGATGGCCACGCACATGGCGAGCGCGCCGGCCAGCCCGGCCAGCGGGCCGGTCAGGATGAACGGGTGGTCGATGACGAGGGACACCACGGCGATGCCGACGGCCCCGCCGACCATGCGCGCCATGGTGGCCGCGCCGACGGCGGAGGCGTACTGGCTGGGGCGGGCGGCCAGGGTGGTGGCCACGGAGGTGCCGGGCGCCAGCGCGCCGACGCCCATGCCGACCACGACGCTGGCGATCAGGCCCCAAACCGTCGGCCCGGACTGGGTCAGCACGAGCACGCACGCGCCGCCGCAGAGCAGGGAGCCGGCGTAGATGAGGCCGTACGCGCCGATGTGCTTGAGCAGCTTGCCGGCCAGGTAGCTGGTGACGACGACGGCCACGGAGGTGGGCGTCAGCCACATGGCCACCTCCAGCATGGGGTAGCCGAGGTGGAGCAGGTACAGCGGCTGCACGGTGAGCAGCCCGTAGGACAGGGCGCCGAAGAACCAGGTGGCCAGCCAGCCCCAGACGAACTTGCGCTGTCGCCACAACGCCAGGTCGATGGCGGGCAGGCGGTGGTGCCTGGCCTGGGCCAGCGCGCCGCCGAGCAGCGCCAGGGCCGCGACGGCCAGCCACACGACGTCCATGCCCCAGGCCATGGCCTTGGAGATGGCCAGCACGATCACCGCGATCCCGGCGGCCAGCAGCCAGGCGCCGAGCACGTCCGGCACGCCCTTGGCCGCGGTACGCCTGCCTGACGGGAGCGCGGCGCAGGCGATCAGCAGCGCGACGCCGATGACGACGTCGGGCACGAACAGGGCGCGCCAGTCGACGGTGGCGGCCAGCCAGCCGCCGCCGGCCTGCATGAGCAGGCAGCCGAGCCCGGAGGCCGAGCTCCACAGCGCGATCGCGCCCCGGCGTTGCGACTCGGGCAGCTCGCCGAGCAGCAGCCCGAGGCTGGCCGGGATCATCGCCGCCGCGCCCGCGCCCTGCACCGCCCGCGCGGCCAGCACGAACGACCAGGACGACGCCGCCACGGTGGCGACCCCGCCGGCCACGAAGACCACCAGCCCGAACGCCAGCACCCGGCGGCGGCCGAACAGGTCGGCCCAGCGGCCGGCCGTGGCCAGCAGCGCCGCGATCGGGATGAAGGCGGCGCTGGTCAGCCAGACCAGGTCGCCCAGCGGCATGCCGGCGCCCGCGGGGGTGTAACGCAGCACGCCGACGGCCAGGGTGGTGGCCGTGGTGTCGGCCATCACGGTCAGCATCACGCCCGCGCCGACCAGCCGCAGCATCACGGCGTGACGGCGGGTCACGCCGGTTGCTCTGACGGCCACTGGTGTCTCACGCACTCGGTCCTCCTCGCAAGAAAGCCTCAGGTTCCCCGCCGGCCGGCACACTGCGGTGGGTGCGACCGGCGCGGGGTGGTTCGGGGGTCAGGCGCCGTAACGGCCGGGAGAGAGCAGGCCGTCCGGGTCGAGAGCGGTCTTGAGCCGGTGGAGCATGCCGAGGCTGGCGGTGCTGGTCTCGGACCAGACGTCGGCGGCGGCGTGGTCGATGTCGGAGCGGTAGATGGCGCAGCCGTTGCCGCGCAGCAGGCAGCTCGCGTCGTTGCGCAGCTGGTGGGCGCGGTGGGCGGCGTCGGCGTCGGCCCGGTCGAAGAAGATCTGGATGACGGCGTTGGCCATGTGCGGGCTGACCAGGTTCCACTCCACCATCAGGGCGATGCCGTGGGTGTCCACGGCGGTCTGCAGGGCGTCGAGGATGCGCTCGGTCTTCCTGGCGTGCAGCGGCATCAGCGGCAGCAGCACGAGGAAGCCCATGCCGCCGGCGTCGATCTGCTCGCAGGAGGTGACGCCGAGCGCGTTGCGCACGCCCTTGCAGGTCGGGATGCCCTGGGCGGTGAGCGCCCTGGTGTAGAGCGGGTCGTCGGGGCCGACCGCGGCGGCGTCGAGCACGCGCAGCGTCTCGCCGCCCTCGACCTCGATGAGCGCCTTGCGCAGCATCTCCTCGGCCAGCTCGACGGTGGCGCCGGTGCCCAGCAGCGGCCCGAGGACGGTGAACTTGCCGGTGTCCGCGCCCGCCGGCAGCAGCCAGCCGGCGTCGCGGGCGGGCGCGAGGGCGAGCTCGCGGAGCCGCATGAGCCCGCCGGCGGGGTTGCCGCGGCGCAGGAACCCGGTCATCGCGCCGATCGCGGCGCCGACCTGGTCGCGCCGGATGCGCGCGTGCACGAGCCCGATCCGCTCCGGGCGCGGCACCAGGGAGACGGCCATGGCGGTGACGACGCCCAGGTTGTGCTGGACGAACGCGGCCGTCAGGTCGGGCCCGGCGACCCGGCCGTGGTAGACGCCGGTGGGGTCGAGCCCGCCGGTGGTGATCACGCTGCCGTCGGCGAGCACGGCCTCGATGCCGGCCACGTCGTGGACCCGGGAGCGGAAGCAGCCGTCGCCGCGTTCGAGGGCGTTGCCGATGACGGAGGTGTCGGCGCAGGAGGCGGTGACGTTGAGCATCCACGGCGTGTCCCGCAGCGCCTCGGCGAGCTGGGCCTGGGTCACGCCGGGCTCGATGACGGCGTAGCCGGCCTCCAGGTCGAGGCCGCGGATGCGGTTCATCTGGCTGAGGTCGACGACGACGTTGTCCTCGGTGACCGGCAGCGCGGAGCCCATGCCCCAGTTCCTGCCGGTGCTGACCGGGTAGAGGCGGCTCTTGCTCACCGTGGCCCGGCGGACGAGGGCGCGGACCTCGTCCAGGGTGTGCGGGGTCTCGGTGCCCGCCAGCGAACGCGGTCGGTGGGCGCCCACGTCACGCGGCCGCAGATCCACTCGCGATAGTCCCTGCATGGCTCTCCTCGGGGGATGCGAAATCACGTCAGGCGGTGTGCTGGAGGAGGTCGTCGATGGAGCCGATGGCCTGGGTGGACATCTCCCTGATCTCACGCAGCCGCTGCTCGGTGAACGCCTCGTAGGGCGCGGCCGGGACGGCGGCGGGGGCGGGGAAGTCGAGTGAGCCGCGCGGCGCGGCCTGTACGGGCACGTCGTGCGGGCCGTAGGGGTGGCGGCGGGCGCGGGTGCGTTCGGTGTCGGACGACTCGTGCCGGACGAGCGCGGGCAGATGCGGTGGGGTTCGCATGACGGGAGCTCTCCTACAGGGTTCGTACGGGTTGTGCGTGCTGCCGCCCGTGGAGCGGCACCCGGGTCGTCAGGTGCCCTCCTGATGGCCGGAGCGGGGGATGACGGCCGTGGGGGTCGCCCTCGGCACGCCGTGATTGATGACGCTGGCGGCGATCCGGCGCTCGGCCAGCCCCATGTGCGGACGGGGCGCGCCGGCCGGCCGTACGGTGGCCGTGCCGCGGATGATCGAGCTGGCGTGCACCCACCGGCGGGTCTCGGCCAGCACCTCGCGCTGCGCCCTGGGCAGGTCGCCGTGGGCGGCGTAGTGCTCACAGACGGACCACGCGAGCGCGCGGGCCATGATCAGGTGCTCTTCGCAGGCCGCGGCCACCTTCGACTCCAGCCCGACCACCTGGGCCAGGAGCAGTTGCAGGTGGGCCAGGCCGGAGCTGCGGTCGAACCCGTCGAGCTCGGCCAGCCGGGCCGGCCAGCGCAGCCGCCGCTCGACGGCGGCGCGGGTCGCCGCGGCGACGTCGGCCGCGGTGCGGCCCCGCGGGTCCTCGCCCTCCAGTTGCACGGCCCGCTGCGCGGTGTGCTCGAAGTCGGACAGCCGCTTCAGCCCGCTCTGCAGCAGCCTGATGCGGTTGTGCAGGCAGGCGGCGCTCCAGCCGAGCACCAGCAGCCGGTCGCTGTCGGCCTCGCAGTGCCAGCCGACGAGGCTGACCTCGCGGGCCATGCGGTGGTGGAGCACCCACGACTCGCGCGGGTCGATGTGGACGGGGGCGTCGATCCACACCTGCAGGCCGCCGGGAGGCAGCTCGCCGACGCCGACCTCGACCCCTTCGGGGGCCACCCTGGCGCAGATGCGCTGGACGACCTTCTGCTGCGCCGCCGTCTCCGGCGCCACCGGCACCGGGTCCGCCGCCCAGACCGGCGGCACGCGCTCGGGGGCGACTCGCGCCCTGGGCTCGATGCTCATCTGAGGCCACCTCCAGACCCGAAGGTCCCTCCTGCGTAAATTGACACTTAATCCTGCAGCTCCGATCCTCGGGTCGCGGCCCGCTGCTGTCAACTGACACTTAACGAATACCTATCGGATCCACTGTTGGCAACCCTGGGACGCAGGTGAACCAAGGGGCCGGAGGGGGAAGAGAGAAGGCATGGCCTCGCCCGTCGCGAGGCGGCCGCCCGCGGGCGGCCACGAGAGGAAGGAGTGCCCGGTGGCGATGCCCAGAGCCGCGCTGGCGGCGGTGTTCCTGGCCGCCGGCCTGCCCGCGGCCCATGGGGTCACGCACGCCGGCGAGACGTTCTGCCGTCTCCCGGAGTTCACCGGCAAGTCGGTTCCCGACGGGCCTTACCTGATCGACACTGATGTCTCACCGCGGTGGATTTACCCGTACCCGACGCCGGCCGAGCGCGAGCCGTCGTCGGAGCAGCGGCTCGACTTCGCCGGGTTCCCGAGCGTGGCGGCGCTCGACACGGTGGGCCGCGACGGCGCTCCGGTCAGGAAGCTCCTGGTCACCTACGCCACCAACGTGGACAAGGTCGTCACCCTCTCCAGCGAGTCGGCGACCTCCGAGGACGGCGGCGTCACGTTCGGCCCGACCAACCGCACGCCGCTGCGGGAGGCGCCGATCGAGCTGCGCGACGGCCGGCTGCTGGCCCTGGAGTACTACCTGCGGCGCTCCGGGCCGGGCACCGCCAAGCTGGGCGTGCTGTCCTCCGCCTCCGCCCACGACGAGAGCTGGGTGCGCCGGGAGGCCACGGTCTCCTCGCCGGACGCCGGCGCCTCCGGCGGGGCCGCGCACGGCCTGCCGATCCAGCTCGCCGACGGCACGATCCTGTTCACGGCCTACATCCGCCAGGGCGACAGCGAGACGTACCAGCCGGAGGTGTTCGCCAGCGACGACGGCGGCCGCACGTTCGCCAGGCGCGGCGTGATCGCGCCGCCCCAAGGGCCGTTCGTCTACAACGAGGCCGCGCTCGCCCAGACGCTCGACGGCTCCCTGCTGGCGGTGCTCCGCAGGGACGGCGAGCCGCCCTCCACGCTGCACCAGAGCCGCTCGTCCGACGGCGGCCGCACCTGGTCGCCGGTCCGGCCGCTGCGCATCGACGGCCAGGACTGCCTGGTGCGCGGCGTGGCGCCACGGCTGCTGCTGATGCCGGACGGCGTGCTCGTGCTCAGCGCCGGGCGTCCGTACAACTGGCTGGCGATCGCCCCCGACGGGATCGGCGAGGAGTGGCGGCACCAGACGGTGACGTACCGCAACAGCGACGGCGTGCGGGACGTGCACGGCTCCTCGGGCTACACCGCCGTGGCCGCGGTCGGCCCGCACCGGCTGATCCAGGTGTTCGACAACTGCAAGCTGCCCGGCGTGCGCCCCGACGGGCTGCTCAACGAGACGGCCTGCCCGGCCCACGGCAAGTTCGAGAACGGCGGCTGGTACGCGATCAAGCGCCGGCTGTTCACCGTCACCGCCCCCGGCCCCGACCTGCTCGACCTGGCCGCCCTGTACCGCCGCGGCGCGCTCACGGTCGAGACCGACATGCGGTGGACCCGCCCCGGCCGGCCGCGCTCCGGCCCGGCGGGCGCCTTCGACGGCAGCACCGACTACTGGTCCAGCGCCGTCGCCGCCGGCCCCGGCCGGTACGTCCTGCACCTCGACCGCCCGTACGCGATCAACCGGATCGGCCTCAGCCTGCGCCCCGGGCACGCGGCCGGCGCCCGCGTGTACGTCTCCGCCGACGGCCGCTCCTGGGGCGAGCCCGTCGTCACCGTCGAGGACCGGACCGACTACGCCATGCGCTACCACACGGTGGCCCGCACCGGCGCGCACGTCATGATCGTCACCGAGCCGACGGACGACTGCGACGCCGAGATCGGCGACTCCTGCAGCATGCTCAACGAACTCGAACTCTACGGACGCTGAACCCGGCCGGAATATGCGTATTAACCGGCGGGCCGAAATGGCGTGACCTCAACAGAATGTGACGCCGGACTCGGCGGCTTCAGGTGAGCGGAGTTTTTCCGGCCGGGCGGAAACGCACGGCTCGGTTACTGTGACTTCCGTTCCTCTCTGCCCGCCTTCCGGCCTGCCGCGGTGACGAATGGCCGGACCGATGTTCCGGAGAGCCGATAAATTGCCGCCCTACTCCCCCTGCTCCCCCGGCGCCGAGGCGTCGCCGTGCGCCTGATCCCCTCCCGCCCCTTCGACAGCGCCGCCGTGTGCGGCGTGACGGGCACCGTCGCGCTGCTGTGCGCCGCCGAGGCGGCCGGCCGCCTCGGGCTCGTCTCCCAGCTGGAGCTGCCGCTCGCCTCGGCGGTCCTGGCCACCGCCGCCGGGCTCGCCGCCGACCCCGCCTTCCTGGCCGACGTGCTGGCCACCTGCGGCGCGTGGGCGCTCGGGCTGCTGACCGCCGTGGCGGTGGCCGTGCCCGCCGGGCTGCTGCTGGGCAGCCTGCCACCGGTCGAGCGGGCCCTGCGTCCCGTGCTGGAGTTCCTGCGGCCCATCCCCTCGGTGGCGCTCATCCCCCTGGCCGCGTTCGTCTTCACCGGCCGGCTGGAGACGGAGGTCGCGATGATCGTGTACGCCGCGACCTGGCCCGTCCTGCTCAACACGATGTACGGACTGCGTGAGGTCGACCCGCTGGCCAAGGAGACGATGCGGGCCTTCGGCTTCGGCCCGCCGGCCGTCCTGTGGCGGGTCAGCCTGCCGAGCGCGGCCCCCTTCGTGGCGACCGGCGTGCGGGTGGCCGCGGCCATCGCCCTGATCCTGGCCGTCAGCACCGAGCTGCTGGCCGGCGCCAGCGGCATCGGCCACTTCATCATCGTGGCCGAGAGCAGCCCGGACGGCCTGCGGCTGACCATCGCCGCCACCCTGTGGGCCGGCGCGCTCGGCCTGCTCACCAACGCCCTGCTCGCCCATGCCTTCCGGCGGCTGTTGCGCTGGCACACGGCGCTGACGGGAGCGGCACGATGATCAGGTCCGTGGCGCGGCTGTGGGCCGTGCCCGTCGTCGTGGCCGTCTGGGAGCTGGCCACCAGGGCGGCGGGCAACCCCTACTTCCCGCCGCCGTCCACGATCGCGCTGCGCCTGCGCGAGTTGTGGATCAGCCGGACGGCCCTGGACGACCTCTCCCACAGCCTGGGCCGGCTGCTGACCGGGTGGGTGCTGGCCGGCGTCGCGGGCGTGGCGGCCGGGGTCGCCATGGGCCGCTCGCCGCTGCTGTCGAGGTTCGTGGACCCGGCCGTGCAGTTCTGCCGGGCGCTGCCGCCGCCCGCGCTGCTGCCGGTGTTCCTGGCGCTGTTCTCGACCGGCACGCTCATGCAGGTCGCGACCATCGCGTGCGGCATCGTCTGGCCGGTGCTGGTCAACGCCGCCGACGGCGCCCGCAACGTCGACCGGCTCCACCTGGACACCGCGCGGGTCTTCAGGCTGTCGGCCGGGCAGCGCCTGCTGCGGGTCGTGCTGCCCTCGGCGGCCCCGAAGATCCTCGCCGGGCTGCGGCTCAGCCTGTCGCTCGCGCTGATCCTCATGGTGATCGCCGAATTCTTCGCCACCGACGGCGTCGGTTTCCGATTGCGCGCCGCCCAGCGTTCCTTCGACCTGCCGGGCATGTGGGCGGCCGTCACCGTGCTCGGCGTCCTCGGTTATCTGCTCAATCAGGTTTTCCTGATTCTGGAACGCCGGGCGGTGGCGCATTATGGCGCGACCGAATAAAGCCGCCCGGGAATGAAGAAGATTGCCGGACGGCTGTTCCTTTTCCCCGGCACGCTTTGTTCACGAACTCAACTTTTTGGGAGCGTTCATGCGTCTGTTACTCGCGGCGGTCGCCCTCGCCCTGGCGGTGACCGGGTGCGGCGGGGCGGATCCACGGCCGTCGTCCGGCGGGCCGGAGAAGGCCGTGCTGAACCTCGGCATGCTGGCCCTTCCCGAGGTCGCCCCCGTCCAGATCGGCATCGACAAGGGCTTCTTCGCGGCGGAGGGGCTGACCGTCAAGCCCGTCGTGATCCAGGGCGGGGCCGCCGCGATGCCCGACCTGATCAGCGGCAAGCTCGACGTCCTGCACAGCAACTACGTCTCGGCGATGCTGGCCGCCTCGCGTGGCGTGGGCCGGTTGAAGGTCGTGGGCGACGCCTACGCGGCCAAGCCCGGCAACTTCGTCCTCATGACGCGGAAGGACTCGCCCGTCACGAAGCTGGCCGACCTCAAGGGCAGGAAGGTCGGCGTCAACACCCTCGGCAACGTCGCCACCCTGGCCGTGAGCGCGCTGCTCAAGCCCGCCGGCGTGGCGCCCGCCGACATCACCTTCGTCGAACGGCCCTTCCCGCAGATGGCCGGCGCCCTGGCCAACGGCGACGTGGACGCCGCCGTGCTGCCCGAGCCGTTCTGGCAGACCGCGGCCGCCACCAGCGGCGCCCGCAGCCTGTCGGACCTGTTCACCGGCGCGACCGCCGACTTCCCGATGGCGGGCTACCTGACCACCGAGCGCTTCGCGGCCGACAATCCGCGCACGGTGGCCGCCTTCCAGCGCGGCCTGCGCAAGGCGGTGGACCTGGCGATCGCCGACCCGGCCCAGGCCAAGGCCGCGCTGCTCAAGTACACGAAGATCGACAAGGCGACCGCCGACCTGATGGCGCTGGGCGGCTACTCCACCAGCGTCGACGAGGCCAGGTTGCAGCGCGTGGCCGACCTCATGCTGGAGTTCAAGGGCAACGGCTACCTGGAGGCGCCGTTCGACGTCTCCACCCTGCTCCTTCCCGGCGGCTCCTCATGACGGGCCTCGCGGGACGACGCCCGCGGCGTGTGGTCATCGCCGGGGCGGGCATCGCCGGGCTCACCGCCGCCCTCAGCCTGCACGCGGCCGGCATCACGGACGTGACCGTGCGCGAGGCCGTCAAGGACATCCGGCCGCTCGGCGTGGGCATCAACCTGCTGCCGCACGCCGTGCGCGAGCTCATCGAGCTCGGCCCGGGCGACCGCCTGGCCCGCATCGGCGTCGAGACGGCCGACCTGACCTTCGTCACCCGGCGCGGGCAGCACATCTGGACCGAGCCGCGCGGCCGGGCCGCGGGCCACGCCTGGCCCCAGTACTCGATCCACCGCGGCCGGCTGCAGGTCATGCTCCTCGACGCGGTACGCGAGCGGCTCGGCCCGGACGCCGTGGTGACCGGCTCCCCCGTCACCGGGCTCGACCACGACGCCGACCTGCTCGTCGGCGCCGACGGCATCCGCTCCGGCGTCAGGGCCGCGCTGTTCCCCGAGGAGGGAGAGCCGCTGTGGGGCGGTCACGTGCTGTGGCGCGGCACGTCGCGCGCCCGGCCGTTCCTGACCGGCCGATCCATGATCATGGCGGGCGACGGCGCCCAGAAGATCGTCATCTATCCGATCGCGCCGCCGGACCCCGACGGCACGCAGCTCGTCAACTGGGCCATCCAGCACCGGGCCCCCGAGACCGTCCCCCGGGGCGACTGGAACCGGGAGGTGGAGGTCGGCAAGTTCCTGCACCACGTGGCCGACGTGCGCTCCGACGCCCTCGACATCCCCGGCCTCATCGCCTCGGCCGACAAGGCGTACGAGTACCCGCTGGTGGACCGGGACCCGCTGCCGTACTGGTCGTCGGGGACGGTGACGCTGATGGGCGACGCCGCGCACCCGATGTACCCGACCGGGTCCAACGGCGGCACGCAGGCCGTCGTCGACGCCCGCGTGCTGGCCCACGCGCTGGCCACCGGCCAGGGCCTGGAGTTCTACGAGAGCCGGCGGCGGCCGGTCACGAACCGGATCGTGCTGGCCAACCGGGAGGACGGGCCCGAGGTCGTCCTGCGGCTGGCGCACGAACGCGCCCCTGACGGGTTCGCCGACATCGAGGAGGTCATCCCCCGGGACACGCTGGAGAAGATCGCGCTGCACTACAAGCAGCTCGCGGGCTTCGAGCCGGCCACCCTGAACGCCCGCCCCAGCTGGTCGGTCCCCCCGGACACCGGCCAGGGGCCTGTTCCCTCGAACGCCGGTCAGCAGTCGGTTCCACTGAACGCCGGGCAGGCCGAGGGCGCGCCCTGACCGCTGTCGCGTCCTGGAGGTGGGTGTGGTGAGGCGGGGGCGCGTGGGCGCCCCCGCGCGGGACCGGGCGCGGCCTCCTACCGCTTCGGCGGGAGGTCGTCCCCGCGGTTGCGGTTGCGGGTGTGCTCGCGCGCGTCGCCGTCCTCGTCGACCTCCAGGCGTTCCCTCCTGACCTGGCCCTCGACGGTCTCCTCGTGCTCGACGCGCTCCTTGTGCACGCGGATGTGCTCGACCGGCCTGGTCTCCTTGCCGATCACCGGCCGCTCCTCGTGCAGGGTGATCTGCTGCTCGTCCTCGCCGATCTCGTACGTGCCGGGCTCGCCGTCCCTGATGGGCTCGCGCTCGATCACGACCTCCTCGTGCGCGAGCGGCACCCTCTCCTGGACGTTCTCGGTCTCGACGTACTTGCGCAGCCGGACGTGGCCGCTCTCGCGGCTCTCCTTGCCGATGCGCAGCTGCTCCTCGGACGTGGTCATGTCGATGTCGCGGTCGCCCACGTCCCTGCCGCGCATCCGGCCCGGCTGCCCCGGCTGGCCCATCGCACCCGGCTGGCCGGTCGGCGGCTGGCCGGTCATGCCCGGGCGCCTGCCGCGTTCCTCGGCCGTCCGCGGCTCTCCGGCGGCCCGCTGGGCCTGCCGCTCCCCCGCGGCGGGCGAGCGCTGGGACGGGATGGTGGACGGCTGCATCCCGTAGTACCGGTAGAGCTCGGCCTCCTCCTCCAGCGACAGGCGGCCGTCCACGTCGATGTTGGGCGCGCCCTTGATCATCTCCTTGTCGAAGGGGACCCTGATCTCGTCCCCGGAACGGCGGGCGTTGGCCAGCGGCACGAAGGTCTGCTTCATGCCGAAGAACCCCGTGCGCACGGTCACCCACTCCGGCTCGCCGGTGCGGTCACTGAGGTAGACCTGGCCCACCTTGCCGATCGACTGTCCGTCCGACCCGATCACATGGCACTCGAGCAGGCTCCGGATCTCTGTTTGCATAGCCACGACGATCCCCCCGATTGTTCGTCCTGGTTCAAAAAGGACAAATACCCCAGAGAGTCGCATTTGCACACACGGGTCGGCCAGTCTTTGCCATAACCGGCCTACGGCGGAGGCACGCCGCGGCCCTCCCGGGAGCCCTCGTAGGCGGCCCGCCGCAGCCGCGTCGTCCATCCGGCCGGACGCAGGCAGGGGGCGCTGTTGAGCACGGGGTCGAAGGTCAGGTCCTCGCCGGGCAGCGCGGTGTGCAGGCGCAGGCGGGCCAGGTAGCGACCGCCCGCCCACAGGTGGAACAGCAGCGGACCGCGGGCCAGCGCGCCGGGCAGCAGCGCGGGATCGGCGGGCACGCGCTCCCCCTCGGGCCGGGCGACCAGCCGGTACAGACCCGTTCCGTACACGTACGCCGTGAGGCTGGAGTACGGCCCCGACGTGAAGGTGCGGCGCGGCACCGGCAGGGCGCCCACGCCGGTGGACAGCAGCAGGTCGACCCCGTTGGGCAGACGCACGGCCAGCCCCAGCACGTCGGGCAGCCGTCCAGGCAGGGACAGCCCCTTGGACAGCCGGGCCCGCACCTCGTGCTCGCCCGGCTCCCCCAGCGGCGCCGCCTCGACCGTCAGCGTGCCCGCCAGGAGCAGGCCGCGCCGGTGCAGCGCGCGGCCGTGCCGGAGCCCGGCCAGCGCGCGCGCCGCGGCGCGGGCGAAGGAGGCGAGCGCGGCCGGCACGCCCGCGCGGTCGGGCATCGCGGACGCCCTCGTCAGTAGTCTTCCTGCGCCTTCTTCAGCGCCTTGAGGTGCTCCTGCAGCGTCGGGGACGCGGACTTGGCCAGAGCCACCACCGCCGGCGAGGAGCCCTTGGAGATCTCCTCCTTGGTGGCCTCGATCGCCGTCTTGTGGGCCTTGACCATGCCGACGACGAACTCCTTGTCGAACTCCTTGCCCTTGGCGTCCTGGAGGCGCTTGGCCATGGCGGTCTGCGCGGAGGTCGGCGCGGCGGGAAGCTGGATGGCGAGCCGGCTCGCGGTCTCGGTCACCTTCTTGTCGAACTGGGAGTGGTCGTCGACGAGCATCCGGCCGATCGACTTGACCTGGTCGGTGGCGCCCTTCTTCTCGGCCAGGCGGCCCGCCTCGATCTCGGCCAGGTTCCCCTGGTGGATGGTGGCCATCCAGGCCCTGTCCTGCTCGGACGGCTGAGCGTCGGTCCGCGGCGCCAGCCCCGCGGTGTTGGTGGTGGCGTTGTCGCCGCACCCCGACAGGGCGACGACGGCCGCGGCGGCCAGCAGCATGGTCAGACGAGTACGCATGAGGTTTCCTATGACATGGTGACACTTCTCCGACACAGAGAGTAACCACGCGCTCGCGACTTCCTCCTCAGGCGCGCCGCGTCGCACCCCTGGCCGGGTGTCGCGGGCCGCCGCCGGGGTCCGTCATCATGTTGACGGACGTGACGCGGTCGACGTGACCGCCGAGAGCGCGAGGAGAAGGATGACGCCACCGGCCCGATCACCGGAGCAGCGCAAGCAGGACACGCTCGACCGGCTCGAACACGACGTAGACGCCTGGGTGGCCACGGCGGGCGACGGCGGCCCGTACATGACGCCGCTGTCGTTCCTGTGGGACGGGCACCGGCTCCTGCTCTCCACCGCCGACGCCACGCCCACCGCCCGCAACCTGCTCGACAGCGGCACCGTGCGGCTCGGCCTGGGCCTGACCAGGGACGTCGTCCTCATCCACGGCACCGTGACCGCGCAGCCGGCCACCACGATCCCGGACGACATCGGCGACGCGTTCGCGGTGAAGACCGGGTTCGACCCGCGGGTGTCGCGTGGGCCGTACACGTACTTCTGGGTCACGCCGGTGCTGGTGCAGGCGTGGCGCGAGGTGAACGAACTCGCGGGGCGCGACCTCATGCTCGACGGGAAGTGGACCGTCTGACCCGACCCCGGACGGCGTCCATGTCGTGATCGTCCACCGGCCGGGAATTCCCGGTAAAGAAAACGCCGAGAAGGGTTGGGCTCCGGCTTGGGGGGAATGGCAGGCAACTTCTGTACGTCGACCGTTTGGAGGAGCCGTAGTGCTCACCCTGACAGCCAACGCAGCCCAGGCCATCCGCGACCTGACCGCGTCCGCGCCGGAACCCGCCCAGGGCGGGATCCGCATCTCGTCGCAGGGCGAGGGCGCGAACTCGCTCACCCTCTCCCTGGCCACGGCCCCTGAGCCGGCCGACGAGGTGGTCGAGACCGAGGGCGCGCGGGTCTACCTCGATCCCGTGGCCGCGACCGTGCTGGACGACAAGTCCCTCGACGCCGGGGCCGACGCGCAGGGGAGCGTGTCGTTCATGGTGACCCCGCAGGCGGTGTGACGGGCAGCCGCCGTACCGGTGATCACGCCGGTACGGCGGCCCCGCACCCGGGTCAGCCGGCCAGGAGCTTGTGCAGGTAGCGGATCTGCTCCTCGGCCTGGTAGCCCGACCCGCCCTCGTGCCCGTTCCAGGGCCAGACGGTGATCTCCTTCGGCCCCTGCCAGTGGTTGTAGGCGGCGAAGACCGTGGAGGGCGGGCAGACGTAGTCCATGAGCGCGACCGAGTACAGCACGGGGACCCGGCCGCGGGCGGCGAAGTTGACGCCGTCGAAGTACGACAGCGTGCGGAACACCTGGTCGGCGCCTTCCCGGCGGGAGGCCAGGAAGCGCACCAGCTCCTGGTACGGGTCCCTGTCGGTGATCTCCACCGCCCGCCGGAAGTGCGTCAGGAACGGCACGTCCACCAGCGCGGCCCGCACCGACGGGCGCAACGCCGCCGTGGCCTGCGCGATCGCGCCGCCCTGGCTGCCGCCCGAGACCACGATGCGCTCGGCGTCCACCGCCGGGTGGGCCGCGGCCACGTCGACCGCCCTGGCCGCGTCGGTGAACACCCGCCGGTAGTAGTAGTCCTCGGGATCGAGGATGCCGCGCGTCATCATGCCGGGCGCCTGGACGTCGGCGCTGCCGTGCGGGTCGCCGGTCGCGCCGGGGCTGGTGGGGCTCGCGCCGCCGTGCCCCCGGGTCTCCATCACGAACACCGCGTACCCGGCCGCGGGCCACAACAGGTGGTCCTTCGGGAACCCGCGCCCGCCGCCGTAACCGATGTAGTGCATCACACACGGCACCGGCTCCCGCACGCCGCGCGGCAGGATGAACCAGCCGCGGATCCGGTGGCCGCCCCACCCGGCGAACGACACGTCGTAGACGTCGACGCCGCTCAGCGGCAGGTCGTAGGGCACGAACTCGGCGGCCGGGTCGAACGCCTCGGCCTCGGCCAGCGTACGGGACCAGAAGTCGTCGAAGTCGGCGGGCTCGTCGCGGTCGGGGAGGTAGGCGCGCAGTTGCTCGATCGGGAGGTCGAACAAGGACATGCGGGGGCTCCAAGCTGTAGGCAACCCTGATATTTCACCTCATCAGCCCAGGTAAGCGCTATCCTCCGTCGGCGGAAGCTGAAAGCGTGCGTGCGGGGTAGTGGTGATCGCGTGACCGAATACGTGATCGAGGTTCCCTCCTCCCATCTCTATCCCGGCCTGGTGCTGGAGGCCCCCGCGCACGCCGCGGACTTCCTCGTGCTGTTCGCCGACGACTCCGAGTCGCGGGCCCAGCTCCTCGGCGACGCCTCGGGACGTCCGGTGCTCAGGGTCGGCGGATACATGACCACGAACGGCACCGTCATCGACGAGCGGGTGTGGACCGTGCGCGAGACGCTGCGCACCGGCGACCGCCTGCGCATCCGCCTGGGCCGCTCGCTTCCCTCCCCCGTCGGGGGCTAGCGTCCCCTTTGTGAGGTATTTCGCCGGGATGGTGGCGGGCGCCGCGGTGCTCGCGCTGTCGCCCGTGGCCGGGCTGGCCGCGCTGGCCGGGACGGCGATGGTGGGCGCGCGGCCCGGGGTGTTCACGGTGGCCGGGCTCGCGGTGTTCGCCTCGGTGCTCTATCTCGGGCTGCTGCTGTGCGTGCCGCGGCCGGGCGCGACGTGGGGGCGGTGGTTACGGGCGGCGCTGATCCTGGCCGTGGAGGTGGCGGTGGTCTGGCGGGTCGCGGACGCGACGCTGACCCCGCCGCCGGTGCCGGCCGCGGCCTCGTCGCCGGTGGCCGGGCAGCGCGAGTGGCGGCTGCCGACGGGCTCGCGGCTGGCGTACGTACGGGTCGCGCCGAAGCGGGTGACCCGTACGGAGCCGGTGGTGTTCCTGTCCGGCGGGGCCGGCCTGGCGGACCTGGCCGGCGATCCGGCGTTCTACCGGCGGCTGGCCGCCGACGGGCACGAGGTGTACGTCTACGACCGGGTGGGCGCGGGACGTTCGGCGCGGCTGCCGGACCCGGCCGCGTACGGGCTGGGGCGCGACGTGGCGGACCTGGAGCAGGTGCGCCAGGCGATCGGCGCCCGCCGCCTGAACCTGGTCGCGCGCGGCGAGGGCGCCCGGCTCGCGGCGGCCTACCTGTCCGCCCATCCGGACGGGGTGGCCAGGGCGGTGCTCGCCTCCCCCGCCGATCTCGACCGCGCCCGTGCCGCGACGCTCCTGGACGACGGCCCGCCCAGCCCCAGGATGCTGGCGGTCCACACGCTGCTGCGGGTCGAACCGACGGCGGCGCACGCCTTCGCCGGCGACGCCGAACTCGACGCCCGAGCCGTCGGCGCCGCCGTGTGCGCGAAGGGCCGTCCCGCCGAGAAGCCGCCCCTGACCCAGTTGGAGGGTTCGGGTGGGTATGCGGGGCTGGTGGATCGGCCGTCGCCGCCTGGGATGCGGGAGGGGCTGGCCCGGGTGGCGGCGCCCGTGCTGGTGGTCAAGGGGCCGTGCGACGGGGAGAGCTGGTCGGCGGCCACCGATGTCCGGAAGGCGATCCCCGGTGCCGGGCTCGTCTACGCCGAGGGGCGGGGGGCGTACCTGGCGACGCTGCGGGCGTTCCTGGCGGGCCGGGCGGTGCCCCCGTACGAGGGCGCCACCCCGCCGCCCGGCTACCGGGGACCGTGGTGACCCCGGATCAGCGGTCCTGTGTCCGGGGCTCCGGGCGGCCGGGGCGGGCGCAGGGGCCGGCCGTGGCCGCCGCCACCTTCCAGCCCGCGTCCGGGAACGGCGACATGAAGTGGGTCAGCAGGTCCACCGCGTAGTCGGGGGCCTGCCCGCCGGGGTCGAGGAAGGACACCATCTGCGGGCCGTCGGAGCCGCGCAGGGTGATCGAGCCGCCCCTTCCGCCGGAGGCGAAGCCGGGTTTGGCGTCCACGGTGAGGCAGGCGAGCCCGATCCCGGCGGCGGCGATCTCCTGGCGGGCGCCGATGCGGCGCATGCGCTGGTCGTAGCGGCGCAGGGCCAGCGAGGTGGCCCGGGTGAGCCGCAGGGAGCCGGTGAAGGCGTCCGCGCCGATCCTCCTGCTCAAGCCGACCCGCAGGGAGACGTCCGGCCGCAGGTCCACGCCCTTGGCGGCCAGATGGAGGCGGTCGTAGGCGCCCTCGAAGCCGGGCGCGAGGAACCCGGCCGCGGGCGGGGCCTTGAGCCCGAACGGGATCCGCCCCGGCCGTACCCGCAACCAGGACACGCGCCGGACCGCCAGCGACACCTCCCGCACGGCGCTCGCGCCGAGCGCGAAGTCCCCGCCGACCTGATAGGTGAGGAACCCCGAGGTGTACGGGACCTCCTTGGACACCGCGATTCGCTGCCGCTGGACCGGGCCCACGCGCAACCCGGCGCCCACCGCGATCCGGCCCGTCGGCCCCGGTTTCGAGACCAGGTCGAGCGACTGGTCGGGGTTGAGCCGGATCGTCGTGTCGGCGGCCAGGTCCTCGACCGCGAGCGAGACGCCGCCGAGCCGCCCGGACGGGTCCACCAGGCGGCCGTCCACGGCCAGCCGGCCGTCCAGGGTGCTCGCGCCGCCCCGGTAGGTGAGCGTGGGGACGCTCAGCCCGGCGGCCGAGGCGTCGGCGTCCATGCCGAGCACCGCCGGGACGTCGGTCAGGCGCAGCCCGCCGCTGCCCCGGCCGGGCAGGGTGACCTCGGCGGTCAGGCGTTCGATCGGCGCGGAGTTCCGTACCCGGATGCGGGTCCTGGCCCCGTACGTGCCCCGCACGTCCACGGCGGCGGGCACCGGGTCGAGGGCGACGTGGCCGCGCAGCCCGCCCGCCTCGGCCCGCACGTCGAGCGCGCCCAGCGTGGCCGGCGGCTCGACGCGGTAGGCGACGTGCCCGGCGTCCAGCGGGCCCAGTGACATCCGGGTGATCCTCGGCGGCAGCCGGGTCAGCGTGGCCCGCGCCTTGACCGGGACCGGCGCGAGCACGCTGCTGGCCAGGTGGAGGGCGAGGGTCCGGCGCCTGGGCGCGAACCCGGAGAAGGCGAACGTGCCGCCCGCCGGGTCGATCGTCACCTGGCTGGGCAGGCCGGTGACGTCGAGGTAGCCCTGCAGGCCGTAGCAGCCGCGTCGTGCCGTGCAGAACGGGCCCTGCCCGCAGCCCCCGGCCGGGCAGCCGCCGTCCACCAGCGAGAGGCCGCCCTCGACGACGGGCGCGGGACGCATGCGGGCCAGCGCGGCGGTCCTGCCGAGCCAGGCGCGGGCGGTCACGCCGAGCCGGGAGCCGGAGTAGGTGAGCCTGCCCTCGGGCGTGGCGGCGACGCTCAGGTCGCCCGGCACCGGCCCCACCCTGCCGAGGACGCCGAAGCGCACGTCCCCCAGGACGATGTCGGCGTCCACGGCCAGCCGCTGCCGGGCGGCGCGGAACCGGGCCAGGAAGCCCTGGCCGGACGGGCTGAGCTCGACCCGCGACAGGCCCCTGACCAGCACGCTGGCGTCCATGTCGCCGCCGGCCCGGTCGTAGTGGGCGGCCAGGTGCGGGCCGTCGGGGGACGTGGCGCCGTCGTGGTTGGCGACGGCCAGGGCCGCCGACCCCACCGGGCCGGACAGCCCGCGGAAGCGGTAGCCGCCGCCCTTCCAGGCGGCCTCGAAGCGGGCCGGGACGCCGGTCACGTCGGCGGCGGCCCTGAGCACCCGGCCGGCCGTCCTGATCCGGGCCAGCGCCGACACCTTGGCCACGGGGGCGCTCGCGGTCCAGGCGAGGGTCCCGGCCGCGGTGTCGGCGGCCAGTTCGGCCCGTTTCGGCACCCCGTCCACCGCCACCCGCACGTCGTCCCCGGCTGGGGCGCCGTCGAGGGTGGTGACGTACGACCTGGCCGCGTAGAGGCGCAGGCCGCGGAGCCGGCCGGACGTGGTGGCCGCGACCGACGAGCGCGCGCCCAGCGTCCAGGCGGTCCTGACGTCCCCGCGCACCCCGCGGACCGTGCCGTCGATCGTCGGCCCGCTCCGGACGTCGGCGTAGGCCGCCCGGACCCGGTCGATCACGCCGCCGGCCCGGTAGACGGCCGTCCCGGCGGCGGGGTCGAGGGTGAGGTCGGCCTCGGCGGGCGTGTTGGAGATCTCCAGGCGTGCCAGGCGCCTCCCGTCGAGGCCGGCCGCGGCCACGAAGGACCTGCCGCTCGCTCTGGCCTCCAGGTGAGCGTGCGGCGCGCTCCCGTACGTGACGTCGACTTTCGACACGCCGGACAGCAGCGCCGAGACGCCGGTGGCGGCGCCGTTCCTGATCAGGGTGACGTGGCCGCCGGCGGGGCTGGAGATCGCGCCGCCGCCGCGTTGCAGGACCGCGGCGAACCGGCCGATCGGCGAACTGGCCGTCTGCGTGACGCGGTGCGCGGCCGGGTCGTTCTCCATCCGGACCCGGGCCGGCAGACCGCTCAGCTCGGCCCGCAGCACGGTCCTGGACGCGGCCCGGTCGTAGTAGAGCACCTTGGCCGAGCCCGTCCGCGCGGGCCCGGACGACTCGACGGTCAGGCTCTGCCTGCCGCCGGACGAGACGTGGGCGGCGGTGAAGGAGCGGGGCACCTCGCGCAGCTCGGCGCTCGCCGCCGTGGCCAGGCGGCCGTCGCGGTAGAGGTGGCTGTGCAGCTCGGCGCGGGCGATCGGGGCGGGGGCGGTGAAGCGCATCCGTCCGCCCGCCAGGCGCACCTGGGCGCGGGTGGGCATGCGGTCCAGTACGGCCTGCGTGTAGCGGCCCGGGGAGACGGCGACCGCGTCCAGCCTGGCGGACCGGGAGGCGGTGACGTCCAGCTCGACCGCCGGGGAGGTGATGGCGGCCGGGGTGGGTGAGCCGAGGGTGGCCTCGACGGTGAGCCGTTCGGTGGCGGGGGTCTGGCGCAGGCTCACCGCCGTGCGTCCGGTCAGCCCCGCCAGGGTGACGGCGGACGGTCCCGGGTCCTTGCGGGTGACGCTCGCCCTGACCGTCCGGCCGTCCGGGTCGATGGTGAACGTCCCGCGGTCGAGCACCGACAGCGACGCGCCGCCGCGCAGGCCGTCGAACCCGACGGTCACCCTGCCGTCGTACTCGGCCCAGACCAGTGCCCTGACCCTCTTCCCGGACAGGCTCCTGACGGCGAACCCGAGCCCGATGCCCCCGTTCCCGGGGTTCGCGGCGGGCACCAGGTCGGCCGCCAGGTCGGGGAGACCGTCGCCGGTGACGTCCGCGGCGACCGGCACGGCGACGGGCCTGCGCGCCGAACACGCCACCGCCCGCTCCACCCCCACCACGCACAACCGGTACATCACCCCTCGCCTCCTCGGCAGAGCCCCACCGGCCGCATCACCCACCGGCCCTCTCGGCGAAACGGCCGCGCGGCCTCCCTGGGGGCGGATCGGGGGGTGGATGTCCGGGCGAAGGGCGTCCAGGGCCCTGGTGACCGCCCGGGGCGGGGGCAGGAGGGTCAGCGGGGCGGCGCCGGTCGTGTCGGGGAGGAGGGCGGCGGGGTCGGGGGCCCGCCGCCCGAGCCCCTGCCGTTCCTGCCGCCGAGCGGCCTGGGCGGCGATGGCGTCGGCGAGGCCCGTCCCGGCGGGCGTGGTGATCTCCGGCCGTTCCGGCCCCACCGGCCCCTTCCCCATCGGCCGTACGGCGGGCGACGGCCCCGACGGGACCCGCACCACGGCAGGCGGCGGCTCCGGAACCGCGGGCACCGCCTTCGCCGTCACCTGACCGCCCGTCGACGCCTGGACGACTCGCGCAGTCGCGGCGTGACCGGAGGCGGCGACGGGCGGACCTACCAGTGCGGTGGCTGCGATGGACGTCGAAGCGAGCACGCGCAGAAGGGCGTGCGGCATGAAGCGTTCCCCCGAACCCGTCTAACTCATCCCATCAGAAACAATGGTCACGAGATGACCATATTTCCTCACTAATCGTCAAACGCGGCGCAACATGGAACTCCAGTTTCCGCCCCCCTCGCCCCCCGCCACGTCGCCCCCGCCGACGCGTTCGCAACCGTCCCCCAGCACACCGGCCACGCCGGACAGCCGGGCGGGGCCGGCGGCGTACACCAGGTGCCGCTCGGCGGCCGGGACGGACGCGGCGACGATGGCCGGCGACATGGCGGTGCTGATCACGGTCGAGACGTTGACCAGCATGAGCCGTACACCGTCGACCACACCGAGCCGGTCCTGCGGCGCGTCCATCGTGATCGCGGTGGTGTCGGCCGTGATGAACAGCCCGCCGCCGACCCCGAGGGTGGGGATCGGAGTCGGCGCCCGGGGTGGGGGATGTTCAGCCCAGTGTGCGTAGGGCCTGTTCCGCGGTGTCGCCGATGCCGACGGCCACCTCGCCGCCCTCGCCGTCACGCGCCACGGCGATCACGCCGGACCCGGTCGGATGGCGGCTCAGGGTGACCGTGCAGCCGTCACGCAGCAGCGTCTCCACGTCGGGCGTCCCCGGCGGCGCGGCCCGCTCACCGGACCCGGGCCCGAGCAGGCGGGTGGCCGCGATCAGCGCGGCGACCGGCGTCCGGTGCCGGGCGAGCAGCACGGGGCTGTCGTCGTACGGCTCCGAGACCTGCCGGACGAGCTCCCCCAGCTTGGCCTTGGCCGTGGACAACGACACCACGGGCAACCCGGTCAGCATCCCCGGAACCTTGGACAGCGGCACCAGAGCGGCCCACTCCCAGCGCTCCCGCGTGATCAGCGTGATCTGCCCCTCGCCCGCCGCGCCCACCAGCGCCCCCCAGCGGGACCGTGCCTCCTCGACCCCGATGGGCACGCCCAGCCTGTCCTCCATCTCGCTGTAATTGATCATGAGAAAACCGTAAGGCACCTTACGATATTCGCGCAAGGATTCTCGCCCGCCGCCGCGTGCGGCGCGCTCACCTCCCGCGACGCACCCTCCGGACGAGGTCCTCGGCGGCCTGCCGCCACTGCGGGTACTCGAAGTCGAAACCCGCCTCCAGCAGCCGGCCCGGGACGACCCGGCGGCTCTTGAGCAGCAGCTCGGTGTCGGACCGCAGCGCGTACGCGCCGAGCTCGGCCATCCACCGCGTCGCGGGCAGGCCCACCGGCACGCCCCAGGCGGACCTCAGCGTGCGCATGAACGCGGCCTGCGGCAGCGGACCGGGCGCGGCCAGGTTGACCGGTCCGGCGAGGTCGTCCCGCCCCGCCAGGAACTCGACCGCGCGGACGAGGTCGCGGTCGTGGATCCAGGACACGTACTGGGCGCCGCCCGCCAGCGGCCCGCCGAGGCCGAGCCGGGTCATGCGCAGCAGCACGTCGAAGACGCCGCCACGGTCGGGGCTCATCACCATGGCGGTGCGCAGGGCGACCTTGCGCGTGTGCGGGGTCCCGGCCCGCTCCTGCTCCCGCTCCCACGCCTTGGCGATCTCGACGCTGTAGCGCCAGTAGCCCGGGACGCCGGGCTCCGCACCGCCGATCAGGCCGGTCGCCTCGTCGTTGGGCGCGTCGAAGCGGTGGGCGTAGACGGTGGCGGTGCTCATCTGCAGCCAGACCCGGGGAGGACGTGCGGCGGCGGCGATCGCCCGTCCCACGACCCGGGTGGAGCGCACCCGCGAGTCCATCATGGCCCGCAGGTTGGCGGGGGTGTAACGGCAGTTCACGCTCCGCCCGGCCAGGTTGACCACGAGGTCGCTGCCGTCGATCTCCCGCGCCCACGCGCCCAGGGTCTCGCCGTCCCAGGCGACCTCGCCCTTGCGGGACGGCCTGCGGGTCAGCACCACGACCTCGTGGCCGGCGGCGGTCAGCGCCCGGCGGAGAAGCTCGCCGACCTGCCCGGTTCCTCCGGGAATCACCGTCTTCACCTTGCCGACCCTACTCCCGTCTTTTGAACGCGTTCAGGGCGGGCCCCCGCAGCCGGGTCGCACGCTCGTAGCGGTGGAGGGTCCTGGTCAGGGTCGGGCTGGAGTTCGTCGTCGCGGCGGATCAGGCCGCGAGGGCGTCCAGGGCGTGCGTGTCCTCGTCGGTCAGGGCGAGGTCGGCGGCGGCCAGGTTCTCCTCCAGGTGGACGGCCGAGCCGGTGCCTGGCGTCGGCAGGAGGACCGGGGAGCGGTGCAGCAGCCACGCCAGCGCCACCTGCCCGGACGTCGCGCCGTGCCGGGCGGCCACCCGCTCGATCGCCGCCCCCGTCCCGGCGCCCGCGGCGAGGGAGCCGTTCCCCAGGGGGAACCACGGCAGGAACGCGATGCCCAGTTCCGCGCACCGCGCCAGCACCGGCTCCGACTCCCGGTCCAGCACGTTGAACCGGTTCTGCACCGACGCCGGCCGCAGGACGGTCAGCGCCTCGTCGAGCTGGTCCAGGGTGACGGTGTCGAGCCCGATGTGCCGGATCTTGCCCTCTTCGCGCAGTTCGGCCAGCGTGCCGAGCTGGTCGGCGAGCGGCACCGCGGGGTCGATGCGGTGGAGCTGGTACAGGTCGATGGTGTCGGTGCGCAGGCGGCGCAGGCTCGCCTCGCACATGGCACGCAGATCCTCGGGCCGTCCGGCGGGGTGCCACCTGTCCGGCCCGGTACGGATCACACCGCCCTTGGTGGCCAGCACCAGGTCGCCGGGGTACGGATGAAGGGCCTGGGCGATCAGCTCCTCGGCGATGTCCGGGCCGTAGTTGTCGGCGGTGTCGATGAGCGTGACGCCGCGGTCGACGGCCAGGCGCAGGAGCGCGACCGCATCGCCCGGCGTCAGGCGCGGGCCCCAGTAGCCGGGGCCCGTGAGCTGGGCGGTGCCGTAGCCGAGGCGTCGCACCCGCAGCTCACCGGCGATCTCGAACGTCCTGCCCACCACCGCGCCCGCCTTTCCCCTGATGAAAGCGCCCATCGTACGGCGGCCTCACCGCCGGGACCGCCGTACCCCCTGATGGGGACACCGTTGGCGAGGCAGATCAAATGGCAGCGGCGCGAAGGGCAGCCTGGCCGGGCCACCAGCTTGCCCTGGGCCGACGGAACCGATCGAGGCGGACTCCGCGTGCGCTTTTCCATGCGTGACTGCAGGGCCGGTCCCAGCCTCTGCGCCCGGGGAGCCGGCTGGTCGACCACCCCAAATTTCGTGGACGTCTGCCGGACGCTTTGCGACCATCGCACGGTGACAGATGAAGCCGATCGCCGGACGTCGTTCCCCACCGGTCCGAAGCATGTGCGCTTTGTCGCGTTGTCGAGCACCGCGATGTCCGCCCTGCTCGATGGGGATCTGGCCACGGCCGGCAGAACGGCTGGGGTCGCTCTGACCGAGTACTTCGTGACGGACAGAGCACGGTGGTTGTGGCGGGTTCGCATCGACCAGATGGCCGCCGATCCCGACCACGCACGGTGGATGGTGCGGCAGGCGGTGATCGGGCCGGAAGATGTCGTCGTCGGTCATGCCGGCTTTCACGGACCGCCCGACGAGGCGGGCATGGTGGAGATCGGCTACGCGGTTGCTCCCGACTTCCGTCGCCAGGGCTATGGCCGGGCCATTCTGATCGAGTTGCTGCGTCGGGCCGCCGCCGAACCGGCGGTCAAGACCGTACGGGCGACGATCAGTCCCGACAATGTGGCGTCACTGGCCACGATCGCGGGCTTCGGCTTCGTCGAGGTCGGAGAAGACTGGGATGAAGAGGACGGTCGCGGACTCATCTTTGAAGCCCCCGCCAACCGCAGCCGCTAGGTGCAACCCTCCTCGTCCCGAACCGGCCCTCATTCTGTTGCTCTCAGCAGTGAAGCCGGCTCGGCACACAGCTCGTGACGTGGGACAGGCCCCGGCCGGGAGCCTGGGCCAGGCATCCGGCGCTCCAAGTGTGCTCAGAGTGTGGCCACCACCGCGTAGCGCTCGTCGGTGATCTCCTTGCCCCACAACGCCGGGTCGGGCAGGGGATGCACCCGGAGGTCGCCGACCAGGGGATGGAGGGCCGTGATCAGGTTGTCTGCAGTGACGCCGCCCATCCACGGGAAATGCTCACCCGGCACGTAGTCGGACTGCCCGCCGGAGGTCTGCCAGCGGCCCTCGACCAGCACCAGTCGGCCGCCGGGGCGCAGCAGCGACACCCAGCGGGCCAGCGCCGCCTCCGGATCGGGGATGGTCCACAGCAGGTGGCGGGCGAGCACGACGTCGAAGCGGCGGTCGCCGACGGGCGGGGCGGCCGCGTCTCCCGTCAGCACCGTGGCGCCGGTGGCGGCCAGCTTGGCGCGGGCGCGTTCGACCATCCGCGGGGCCAGGTCGACGGCGGTCAGCCGATGGCCCTGGACGGCCAGCAGCAACGACAACGAGCCCGTGCCGCAGCCCAGGTCGAGCACGTCGAGCGGCCCGGCGGGCACCCACTCGGCCAGCCGCGCCGCCCAGGCGGCCCTGACCTCGGGGTCGCGGAGCCCGTGGTCGGCCTCGTCGTCGAAGGAGTCGGCGGCGGCGTCCCAGAAGCCTGCGATGGTCGTCATGACTCGCATCCTGGCAGGCGGCCCCGACAGTTTCGCGCCTGCGGCCGAACGCCCCCAGGCGCGAGGTGGGCGGTCGCGATCGGGAGAACCTGGTGTACTGGTCTGACCAGTCGCTAGTGTTTCTCAGCATGACGGGATATGACGCGCTGTTCCGCCTCGACGGGCGGCGGGCCGTGGTGATCGGGGCCGGCAGCGGGATCGGCAGGGAGTCGGCGTTCGCCCTGGCCGCGCACGGGGCGTCCGTGGTGTGCGCGGACCGGGACCTGGCCGCCGCGCAGGAGACCGCCGCCGGGTGCGGGGGCACGGCCCGGCTGCTCGACGTGCTGGACGCCGACGCCGTCCGGGCGGCCGCCGCCGAGGAGCCGGCCGACGTGCTGGTGTTCACGGCGGCGACGAACGTGCGCAAGCGGCTGCTCGACTACTCCGGCGAGGAGTTCGACCGGGTGGTGGGGCTGAACCTGCGGGCCTCGTTCGACGTGGTGCGGGCGTTCGGCGCCGGGATGGTGCGGCGGGGGCGCGGGTCGATCATCGGGTTCGCGTCGATCCGGGCGTCGGTGACCGAGCCGGGGCAGGGCGTCTACTCGGCCACGAAGGCGGGGCTGGTGCAGTTGCTGCGCACGGCGGCGGCCGAGTTCGGCCCGCACGGCGTGCGCGTCAACGCGATCGCGCCCGGCGTCGTGGAGACCCCGCTGACCAGACAGATCAAGGACAACCCCGACTGGTACGCCGCGTACGCCGCCAAGAGCGCCCTCGGCCGGTGGGCCACCGCGCCCGAGATGGCGGGTGCGGTGGTCTACCTGGCCGGCGACGCGGCGAGCTTCGTGACGGGCTCGGTGTTGTACGTGGACGGCGGCTGGACCGCCGTGGACGGCCGTTTCGATCCACCCAATTAACGCGAATACTCCCGACCGGATGGGGCAGCAGGCACGGGTCCCATTGAAGGGAGGGACTCATGAGAACAGCACGGAGCCACTTAGCACCCGCGGGAATCGCGGCCGTGCTGGCGTTGACCGTGTCCGCCACTGCACCCGCCGCGGCCCAGGCCGCCACCACCGTCCAGCCGGTGGCCGCGCCCGGCGCCGCAGCCGCCCAGTCCGTCCAGGCGTTCCACGCCTCGGCCCAGGACCGGGCGTACCTGCGGCAGGCGCACCGCGGCAATCTCGCCGAGATCGCGGCCGGGAAGGCCGCGCTCCGCAGGTCGCACGACAAGGACGTGCGCGAGATCGCCTGGCGGCTGATCCGTGACCACCGCAAGCTCGACGCCCGGCTGCGCGAGGTCGCGCACCGGCTGCGCGTCAGCCTTCCTGACGCGCCGAGCGCCGCCCAGCGCGACGACCTGGACGCGGTGCTCGCCCGCCGGTCCGGTCACCGGTTCGACCGGGCGTGGCTGCGCCTGGAGGCCGGGGCGCACGAGCGGACGCTCACGCTGATCAGGCGCGAGCTGCGGGACGGTCACTCCGGCTGGGTGCGGGACCTGGCGCGCGACGGCGCCCCCGCGGTCCGGCACCACCTGCGCGAGGTCCGCGCAGAGCTCGACCGGCACACCCGCTGACCGGGCGTGCACCGTCCCGCCCCGTGACCGGGACGCGAACCGTCTGACCGGGACGCGAACCGTCCGCCTGGAGACGTGAACCCTCCGGCCAGGACGGCACCCATCCGACTGCGGACGTGAACCGTCCGGCCAGGACGGCAACCGTCCGACTGGGGACGTGAACCGTCTGATCGGGACGGTGGCCGTCGCGGTCACGGGCGTGATCCCCGGGCGGGGGCGCCCCCGCCCCCGCCCGGGTCAGGTCGCGGGACTCAGCCGCACCTGCACCGGCCGTCCGTGCACGGTCTCGAACTCCAGGACCGTGCACGGCCCGGTGATCCTGGCCCGGCAGGGTTGGCCGGCGTCCGCCCGCCACCGCCCGTCCAGGGTCACTTTCATGCGGTGCGGGTGGCTGGGGCTGGCCAGCCAGGGCCGCGACCACGGGCTGTAGTGCCCGACGTAGCGACCCTTCTCGTACTGGTCGTGGTCGATCCCGCCGTACAGGCGCAGGTCGGGATCGCATACCGCGATCACCAGCGTCTCCCCCTCCGTACGGACGAGCAGCATCGAAGGCGTGTCGACCTCGCGGACCAGACCTTCCAGACGGGTGCGCTCGAACACCGCGTACCCCGTGATGCCGGTGCCGCGATCCCGTACGACGTGGGCCGCCGTGTCGGCGCGCAGCACCTGGTAAGGGGCGCGCGCCGCGTCCTCCATCGCGGCGGCGAAGCCGGCCATGCGCTCGGCCGTGGCGTTGACCACCATCGCGTACTCGTACGTCCCGTTCCGAGGGGCGGTGCCGTGCCTGATCCAGGCCGTGGCGAAGTCTCCGCTGGTGGGCTCTTCCGTGGCGTTGTTGCGAGAGGTCTGGGCCGAGCGGGTCAGGGCCACTTTCTGCCCGGGTGCCAGGTAGTAGCCGATGCCCTTGTCGTCGAGCAGCCAGCGCGGGCCGCCGTCGAGCGCCTGGTGCGGGAAGGCCGTGACCGCGGCGCCGTCCACCACGGTGGGCGCGTTCCTGGCCGGCAGCCGGGTCTGGAAGAGGGTGGTCTCCGTCTCGTCCGCGGCGTCGTCGTTGGTGATGCCGGTGCCCAGGGCCACGACGCGGTCGTCGAACAGGAACACCGACTTGCGGGCCCGGTGCGTGCCGTCGTACTTGGGGTGTCCGTGCAGGTCCATGGCGAACAGGGCGTTGCGTCCGTCGATGGTGCAGGCTCCGGCGAAACGGGAGTCGGTGAGGAGCATCTCCTCGATGGCCCCGGTCAGGTCACCCTTGAGCCGGTCGAGCGGTTTGTGGATGACCGTGGTGCCGGGGCGGCGGTTCCAGTCCCAGCCGGGCTGGGCGTAGCCGCTGTCCTGGTTGGTGACGGGGTCGCCGCGGTGCAGGACCTGGATCTGGCCGTAGGTGTTGTAGCGGCCGTACCAGTTGGCGCCGACGTAGATCTCGGTGCTCCACAGGTAGCGGTTGTGGCCGCGTACGGTGATCTGCCATTCGTCGCGGCGGTGCACCGCGAGCGCGGCGTAGTTGAGCGCCCAGGCGCCGGTCGGAGCCGGTTCCGGGGCGATGCCGCGCGCGGCGAGCCGGGCCGCGAGCTCCTTCTGCCGCTGCGTCGGGTTGCCGGGCAGCAGGCGCAGGAAGGCGGCGGCGATCTCGTCGTCGATCGGGGCCAGCCACTCGAACGGGACGATCGACAACGCCGTGGCGCCGCTGGGGTTGCGGCCGCTGATCGAGATCGGCCAGTGGTTCTTGTTGGCGTAGACGCGCTGCGTGAGCAGCGCCTTGCGCAGCCAGCCGGACGCCTCGGGCGAGATCGCGAACGAGCCGCCGTGCAGGACGTAGACCAGCGGCGCCAGCCCGGCGAAGCCGTCACGGACGTAGTCGGGGAAGAAGCCGACGTGGTGGAAGGCGGTGCCGTCCACCTTGATGCCGTCCTGGATGCCGTCGGTGGGCAGCAGGGTGGCGTTCAGCCAGTCGCGCAGCGCCCGCAGGTAGGCCACCTGCTGCGCCTCGCCGTCGCGCAGCAGCACGGCCGCCAGCATGCCGCGGACCGTGGTGTTGTACAGGTCCATCATGCTGCCCCGGGCCATCCGGAAGCCGAAACCGCGGAAGATCCGGCCGAGTCCGCTCAGCCATTCCAGGTCCGCTCGTACCCGCTCGAACTCCCCGGCCTCGCGCAGGGCGTCCCGCATGAGGTAGACGGAGTCGTACAGGCCGCGGACATCGTAGCCGAGGTGGTGGATGGTGCCCTGGCAGCTGCCCTTCGTCCAGCCCTGTTCCCGCAGGTGGGCGACCATGCGCAGGTAGAGCGCGGCCAGCGCGGGACGTTCGGCGGGGGCGGCCTGGTGGGCCTGGGCGATCGTCTTCATCAGATCGGTGCAGGCGCGCAGCGTGACCGGGTTCACGAACGCCTTGAGCTCGGCGGCGATCGCGGCCGGGTAGATCTGCGACTGGTAGGCGTGCGTGGGGCGGCCCTCCAGGGCGGCGACCTGCGCCGTCAGCCCTGGCACGTCCGGCTTGACCTGGGCGGTCAGGTACTCGTCGTGGTAGCGGGTGTGCAGGGCGCGCAGCGAGGCCAGCTCGCCGGCGGACGGCGGCGACAGGTCGGGCTCGACGGTGGCCAGCAGCCGGTCGAAGCGGTGGAGGGCCTGCCAGTGCTGGTTGTCGTACTCGTCGCCCTCGGGGGCGATGTCGGGGAGCTGGTGGTCGCGGCAGGGGGCGTCGGGGCGCAGCGGCACGTTGAGCATGAGCTGGTCGAGGTGCAGGGTCCCGGCCCTGCGCGGGGCGACGATGCGCAGGGTGTCCATGTCGGGGTGGGGCCTGCCGTGCATGTCGTAGGCGTACCGCACCCACGCCGTACGCCACCCGCTGAACCCGAGCCGGAACTCGAACCACAGGTCGGTGCGCTCACCCCGGCCGAACTCGAACCTGAGCACGTCGTCCACCGGCTCGGCGTTGTGCACCCACACACAGAACGCGTCCACCAGCCCCTGCCACGCCTGGTCGTCGCCGAGCCGGTAGGGGTCGGGCGCCCACCGCAGCGGCGCCCGCACGGTGATCACGTCGCGGCTCGCGTGCTCCCAGCGCAGCGACCTCGTCCCGCACACGGCGACCCGGTCGCTGATCGACAACGTGGAGCCCGGCCCGGCCGCGAAGTGCGGCGGGACCGCGCTCTCCAGCAGGAACACCGGCGGGTCCATCGCCATGGCCCGCTGCTCCAGCCCCTCCGCGGCCGGTCCGGCCGCCGGTCCGGCCGCCGCCAGTGCCGCCGTCCCCGGGCCGCCACCCACAAGGAAAGCGCTTGCCGCACCCGCCTTGAACACCGTTCTGCGCGTGATCTCCACCATGCGCGCCATCCAACGCGACCGCTGCGGCAAGGTAAAGACATCTGGTCAAACCGTTACCCTCATCGGAGCGAGCAGAGGCTCACGTCCCCGTCGCCGCCGCCGTGGTCCGAAGGGTCCGCGCCGCCCGTGTAGCGGTCCCAGTCCGCCCTGCTCAACATCCGGGAGCCGCCGTCGCACAGGACCTGCCCGGGGTCGGCGACCACCTGCCGCAGGTCGTGGAGGTCCCACAGGGAGAAGGTGGTGCTCTCGGGGGCGGCCAGCAGGGCGCTGCGGGCGCCGTCGCTCAACGCCACCCCCCGCACCTCCGACGGGTACCCGCGCAGCCCGGCCAGCCGGACGGGCCGGGAAGGGACGGACAGGTCCCAGAGCGATCCGTTGCCGTTGGAGCCCGCCAGGAGAGCGGTCCCGCCGTCGGGTGTGAGGGCCACGTCGAGCATGTCCGCCGGAGGCATCACGATGACGGCGGTCCGGACCGGGCGGGCCGGACGGGCCGGGTCGCCGAGCGTCCAGACCTCCGCCTGGCTCCGCCAGTCGGCCCCCGGGTCGCGCCGCGCGACGACGAGGACGCGTCCGTCGCCGCTCAGGGCGGCGGCCGTGCCGGTGTGGATGGCCGGGGTCAGCTCGGCCGCCTTCACCGGGTGCGCCGGGTCCGCCAGGTTCCAGATCGTCACCGGGCCATCGTCGGCCGTGGTGACCGCCGTCCTGCCGTCGCCGCTGAGGTCGAGGTCCGCCGTCGGGGAGTCGTGGACGGCGGTGACCGAGCGCCGGGCCGGGTGGTCGCGTACGGTCAGGTCCCACACCAGCAGGTTCCCGGCGAAGTCGGCGACCGCGGCGACCCGGCCGTCCCGGCTCACCGCCACCGCCTGGACGTCGTCGAGCGGCCCCTTCGCCGCCACGCCCGGCAACGTCGCCCGCCGGGCCGGGTGGGCGGGATCGGTGAGGTCCCACACGGTCGTGGCGCCGTCGTCGCCGCCGGTCAGAGCAGTGCGGCCGTCGTGGGAGAGCGCCGGCGCCTCGACCGCGCCCTCGGGGCCGTCCAGGATGACCGCTCTCCCGGAGCCGAGCTGCCAGACCTCGGCCTTCCCGTTCCCGGCGACCAGGCCGACGCGCCCGTCGCCGCTCAGCTCGGCATGCCAGGCGCCGCCGGGGCCGCGGAGCCAGAGGTCGTCCCTGCGCCCCAGCAGGAGGGTGTCGGTCAGCCCGGCGCGGGTCTGGTCGTCGGCGTGCAGGCCCAGAGCGGCCAGGCCGAGGTCGCGAGCCTTGACCGGATCGTCCCCCCGCAACTCGGCGGCGTGCAGCGCGAGCCCGTGGGCCAGTGCGACGCGCTCCCGGTCCCGCGCCTGCCCGTGCTCCCGCCACCAGGCCGTGCCGGCGCACGCCAGGGCGACGGCCAGGAGGACGGCGAGCACCGGCAGGGCCCTGCCGCCGCGCGCTCGCGGAACAACCGCCGGCTCGTCCGTCTGAATAGCCAAGGCACGCGCCTCCTCGCCGTTTCGGCGCCACCCTACAGCGGCCGTCAGGGGCGGATGATCGCCATTCTGGTCACCGTCATTTCCTCCATGGCGAACCTCGGGCCCTCGCGGCCGCTGCCCGAGTCCTTGACGCCGCCGTACGGCATGTTGTCGGCGCGGAAGCCGGGCACCTCGTTCACCACCACGCCGCCGGTCTGGATGCGTTCGATCGCGGTGAATGCGGTGGCCAGCGAGCGGGTGTAGACGGAGGCGTGCAGGCCGTACCGGGAGCGGTTGACGGCCTCGAAGGCGGCGTCGAGGTCCGGCACCCCGCGTACGCACACCACCGGGCCGAAGATCTCCTCGTCCCACGCGGCGGCGCCGTCGGGCACGCCGGACAGCACGGTCGGCGCGATCGCCCGGCCCTCGCGCATCCCGCCGGCGACCACCTCGGCGCCCGAGTCGCCGATCCACTCAAGGACGCGGTCCGTGGCGGCGGGGTCGATCAGCGGGGCCACGCGGGTCCCGGGCAGGCGCGGGTCGCCGACGGCGACGTCCTTGACGCGGGCGGCCAGCAGCGCCAGGAACTCCTCCCGTACGGGCTCCTCCACCAGCACCCGCTGCACCGCGATGCACGCCTGCCCGGAGGCGTAGTAACCGCCGCGCACGACGGCGTCGGCGGCGGCCGCCAGGTCGGCGTCGGCGGCGACCACGAGGGCGGCGTTGGAGCCGAGTTCGAGCAGCACCTTGGTGGGGGCGGCGGCGCGGGCGATGGCGTGCCCGGCGGCGGCCGAGCCGGTGAAGGAGACCGCGCCGATCCGCCGGTCCTCGACCAGCGTGCGGCCGACCTCGACGTCCCCGGTGACGAGCTGGACCCCGGCGGGCGGCAGGCCGCCCTCGCGGAGCAGGTGCACCAGCCGGAGCGTGGCCAGGGGCGTCGCCGGGGCGGGCTTGACGATCACCGGGCAGCCGGCCGCGACCGCCGGGGCGATCTTGTGGGCGGCCAGGAGCAGCGGGTAGTTGTAGCCGGTGATCCCGACGACGACGCCGATCGGCCGCCGCGTCCAGAACCCGATCAGCCCCTCCCCCGACGGCAGCAGGTCCAGCGGGACGGTCTCGCCGTGCAGCCGGGCGACCTCCTCGGCGGCCGTGGCGAGGGTGAGCAGCGTCCTGGCCACCTCGACCCGGCAGTCGACCAGCGGCTTGCCGGTCTCCAGGACGAGCAGCCGCTCGAACTCCTCGCGGCGGGCGGCGAGCGCGTCGTGCGCGGCCATGAGCGCGGCGCGGCGGGCGTGCGAGGGCAGCGCGGCCATGGCGGGCGCGACGGCCAGCGCCTCCTCCAGGGCGCGGGCCGCGTGGGCGGGGGTGCCCAGCGGGGCGCGGGCCACCACCGAGCCGTCGTAGGGGAAGATCACCTCGGTGGTGTCCTCGGTGGCGGCCCATCCGGCTCCGATGGGCAGGCCGTCCGGCCAGGTCATCTGTCTCCCCCTAGGACGCTCGGGAACACGTCGAGGTACGCGGGCGCGCCCTCGCGGCCGGTGGCGGCGAGCATGGCGTGGGCCACCGCCCGGCTGAACACGTCGGCCGCGGCGGCCAGGACGTCCTGGAGCCCGTCGGGGCCGGGGGCCGGGCGGGCGCAGGCGGCCAGGCCGAAGACGGTGTCGCCGTCGACCATGGTGTGGGCCGGCCGGATGGCTCTGGCCAGGCCGTCGTGGGCCACACCGGCCAGCTTGCCGCACTGGGCCTTGGTGAGGGTGAGGTCGGTGGCCACCACGCCGATGGTGGTGTTGAACGAGGTGACCTTGTCCGGCTGCCACGCCCCGGCCTCGGCGGGGTCCGGGCGGCGCAGGTGGCCGAACTCGCCCGGCAGGCCGTAGCGCACGCCGGCGAGGGTGGCGCCCGCGGGGTCGAGGACGGATCCGGCGGCGTTGACGACGGCCAGGGCGGCCACGGTGACGCCGCCGGGCAGGACGGCGCTGGCCGTCCCGACGCCGCCGGCCAGGCCGCCCGCCATCGCCCCGGCGCCGGCCCCGATGGACCCGCTGGCCGTGGGGGGCGCGGTGGCGTACCGGGCCGCCGTCCCCGGGGAGGAGGGAGCGAGGGCGGCCCCCGCGCTGTCTCCGGGGCGGGGCAGGGGCGCGGGGAAGGGCGGTAGGTGCGCCGGAGTGCGGGCGGCGGCGCAGGCGGCGGCGCCGAGGCGGGCGTCAGGGGTGGCGCGGAAGTCGCCGCCGCGCCCGAGGTCGTAGATGACGGCCGCCGGGACGATGGGCACCACGCCGCCCGCCACCGGGAAGCCGATGCCCGCGTCGGCCAGCGCGTCCATCACCCCGCACGCCGCGCTCAGCCCGTACGCGCTGCCGCCCGACAGCACGACGGCGTGCACGCGCTCGACCAGGTTGCGCGGATCCAGCAACTCGGTCTCGCGGGTGCCGGGAGCGGCGCCGCGCACGTCGACGCCGGCCACCACGCCCTCCGGGGGCGCCAGCACCACGGTCGTGCCCGTGCGGTAGCCGCCGCCCACGCGGTGCGCGTGCCCGACGCGCAACCCGGCGACGTCCACCAGCGAGTTCGTCGGCCCGGGACGCATCCCGGGCCCGGGTTCGGCGAGCATCAGAAGTCCCGGTGCAGGAAGCGCCGCGCCGCCTCGGCGAACACCCGGGTGCACCGGACGATCTCGGCGACCTCGACGTACTCGTCCGCCTGGTGGGCGATCCACTTGCCGCCGGGGCCGTACACGACCGAGGGGACGCCGCCCCAGTGGGTGAGCACGGTCCCGTCCGTCGAGCCCGGCACGCCGCCGTAGACCGGCTCCTCCCCCGTCACCGTACGGTGGGCCGCCGCCAGCGCGGCCACCACCGGGTCGGTCACCGGCACGTCCACCGGCGGCCGGTCCACCAGGACCGACACCGACGCCTCGATCCCGTCCTCGGCGGCGGCGAGGGCGGTCACCCGGTCGGCCACGACCTTGTGCTCCAGCCCGGGGACCGTGCGCACGTCGACGAAGACGGACGCGGTGGCGGGGATGACGTTGACCTGCTCCTCGCTGCCCGCCCGGACCACGGTCGGGGTGACGTACACCTCGCCGAGGTGCTCGTGGGCCGGATGCCGTTCCTGGAGCTCCCGCTGGAGGGAGCGCAGGGCGACCAGCAGCGTGCCGGCCGCCTGGACGGGGTTGCGGCCGTGCTGCGGCATCGCGCCGTGGGCCATCTTGCCGGTGAGGTCGACGCGCAGCCGCAACGCGCCCTTGGCCACCGCGCAGATCTCCCCGGCCTCGGGCTCGGCGACGATCGCGCCGTCCACGCCGTCGGCCAGCCCGGAGGCGACGAAGTGGTGGGCGCCGATCATCAGGCCCTCCTCGTCGGCCAGCGCGCACACCTTGATCCGGCCGGGGAACGGGCCGGCGAGCTGGAGCGCGCGGGTGGCGTAGAGGGTGGCGGCCAGGCCGGACTTCATGTCGGCGCTGCCCCGGCCCCACAACCGCCCGTCGCGGATCTCGCCGCCGAACGGGTCGACGGTCCAGGTGGACAGGTCGCCCTCGGTCACGACGTCGGTGTGGCCCTCGAACATCAGCGTCGGCCCGTCGCCGCCGCCGCCCTCGACCACCGCGACGACGTTGGGCCGCCCGGCGGCGGCCTCGCTCACGACCGGGTCCCAGCCCCACTCGCGCATCCTGGCCGCGACCAGCTCGGCGGCCGGCCGCTCGGTGCGCCCGCGCGCGGGGTCGTTGGTGCTGGGGATGCGCACCAGGGCCTGCGTGAACTCCACGACGCCCCGCTCGTCGACCTCGATCACAACAATCCCTCCAGGGTCGGTACGGCCTGCAGCAGGTCACGCGTGTAGGGGTGGCGCGGCGCGGCCCAGACGTCGTCCACCGGGCCGGTCTCGACGATCTCGCCGCCGCTCATGACGGCCACGGTCTCGCACACGTGCCGGACCACCGACAGGTCGTGCGAGACGAACACGAGCGTGAGGCCCAGCTCGTCCACCAGGTCGGCGAGCAGGTTGAGGATCTGGCCGCGGACGGACACGTCGAGGGCGCTGACGGGCTCGTCGGCGACCAGCACCTTCGGCCGGGGCGCGAGCGCGCGGGCGATGGCGATGCGCTGCCGCTGTCCGCCGGAGAACTGGTGGGGGTAGCGGTCGGCGGCCGAGGCCGGCAGGCCGACCTCCTCCAGCAGCTCGGGCACCCGCCCGCCGACCGGCAGGCCGAGCGCGACCAGCGGCTCGGCCACCAGGTCTCGCACGCGCATGCGCGGGTCGAGCGAGCTCATCGGGTCCTGGAAGACGATCTGCAGGTTCTCCCGCAGGAAGCGCAGCCGCCGCTCCGGCAGGCCGGTGATCTCCCGCCCGTCGAAGACGACGGACCCGCCGGTGGGCCGGTCGAGGCCGCACAGCAGGCGCAGCAGCGTGGACTTGCCGGAGCCGGACTCACCGACGATGCCGAACCGCTCCCCGCGGCGGACGGTCAGCGACACCTCCCGCAGCGCGTGGACGGGCGCGCCCGGCCTGGTGAGCGAGGTGCGCGGGCGGTGGTAGACGCGGCTGAGACGACGGGCCTCGATCAGCACGTCGCCCGTGGGCTCATTCCGCGGGGTGCCAGCATGCGTAGGCATGGCCGTCTCCTGTCAGCGCCGGCGGGGTCTCGCACCGCGGGGTGGCGTGCGGGCAGCGGTTGCGGAACACGCAGCCCTCGGGGAAGGCGCCCGCGGGCGGCACGCTGCCCTTGATGGTCGGGAGCCTGGTGCCGCGCGGCGTGAGCCGGGAGGCGGCCAGCAGGCCCTCGGTGTAACGGTGGCGGGGGCGGGTGAAGACCTCGCGGATGGGCCCGGTCTCGACGACGCGGCCGCCGTACATGACGATCACCCGCTCGCAGACGGAGGCCACCACCGCCAGGTCGTGGGTGATGAACAGCAGCGCGGGGGCGACCTCGGCGATCAGCTCCAGCATCTGCTTCTGCACGGTGACGTCGAGCGCGGTGGTCGGCTCGTCGCAGACCAGCAGCCCCGGCTCGTTGGCCAGGGCGATGGCGAGCATGACGCGCTGCCGCTGGCCGCCGGAGAGCTGGTGGGGGTAGGCGCGGGCGATCTGTCCTGGTTCGGGGAGCCGGACGCGGTCCAGCAGGGCGAGCGCGCGCCGCCCGGCCTCGGCGCGGGGGACGCCGTGCAGGGTCATGGCCTCGGCGACCTGCGCGCCGACGCGCATGAGCGGGTTGAGCGCGGTCATCGGCTCCTGGAAGACCATCGCCAGCTCGCGCCCGCGCAGGTCCTTCAGCCGCTTCTCGGGCACGCCGACCAGGTCGCGCTCCCCGAGCCTGGCCGTGCCGGCGGCGGTGACGCCCTCGGGCAGCAGGCCCATGAGCGACAGCGCGGTCAGCGACTTGCCGGACCCGGACTCGCCGATCAGCCCGACCCGCTCGCCGGGCCCGATCGCGAACGACACGTCGTGCACGAGCCCCACCCCGCCGGCCCGTACGGAAAGCCCCTCAACCGTCAGCACGGACCCTCCTGAGCTTCGGATCGAGGTGGTCGCGCAGGCCGTCGCCGAGCAGGTTGAACCCGAGAACGGCGAGCGCGATCGCCAGGCCCGGCCACAGCGCCAGACGCGGGGTGGAGAACAGCAGCTCCTGCGACTCCTGCAACATCCGCCCCCAGGACGGGGTCGGCGGCCGGGTGCCGAACCCGAGGAACGAAAGCGCCGCCTCGGCCAGGATCGCGATCGCGAACGACACCGACGCCTGCACGATCAGCACGGACCCGATGTTCGGCAGCACGTGCCGCACGGCGATCGCGCCCCGGCGGCGGCCCGCGGCGCGCGCGGCCAGGATGTAGTCGGTCACCATGACCTGGAGCGTGGCGGCGCGGGCCACCCGCGCGAACGCGGGCACGGCCGCCACCCCGATCGCGATCATCGCGGTGAGCGTGCCGGCCCCGTAGACCGCGCCCAGCATGACGGCCAGCAGCAGCGCGGGGAAGGCGAACACCAGGTCGTTGACCCGCATGATCAGCTCCGACAGCCAGCCGCGCGGCGTCATCCCGGCGACCACGCCGAGCGGCACGCCCAGGACGGCGGCGATGCCGACGGCCACCACGCCGACGTAGAGGGTGGTGCGCGCGCCGACCATGAGCTGGCTGAGGGTGTCGCGGCCGAACTTGTCGGCCCCCAGCAGGTAGCCGCCGCCGGGGTCGCGCAGCTTGCGGGCGGCGTCGACGAGGGTGGGGTCGTGCGGCGTCCAGACGAAGGAGACCAGCGCGGCCAGCGTCACCAGCCCGACCAGGGCGCCGCCGGTCAGCAGCGCGGCGTTCGCCCGGCCCCTCATCGCAGCCTCGGGTCGAGCAGGCGGTAGGCGACGTCCACCACGAAGTTGATCAGAAGGACCGCGGCCACCAGCACCATCACCACACCCTGGACCAGCAGCAGGTCGCGCCCGGCGACCCCGTTGAGCAGCAGGTCGCCGAGCCCGGGCAGGACGAAGACGCGCTCGACCACGACCGCCCCGACCAGCAGGGTGGCCAGTTGCAGGCCGAGCACGGTGATCACGGGGATCGAGGCGTTGCGCAGGCCGTGCCGCCACAGCGCGCCGGTGCTGCCGCGGCCCTTGGCGCGCGCGGTGCGCAGGTAGTCCTCGCGCATGACGTCGAGGACGGCGCTGCGCACGTAACGGGTGAGCACGGCGCCCTGGACGAGCCCCAGCGACAACCACGGCAGCAGCAGCGAGCGCAGCCACTCCTGCGGGCTGTCGGCGATCGGGACGTACCCGCCGGAGGGCAGCGCCTGCGCCTTCACCGCGAACACGAACACCAGCAGGATGCCGGCGAGGAAGGCGGGGACGGCGATGCCGAGCTGGCTGGCCGCGCTGATCGCCGCGCCGAGCGGGTTGCGGTGGTGCACGGCGGCGAACGTGCCGAGCGGCACCGCGACGGCCAGCGCCAGCACCATGCCGCCCAGCACCAGCACGGCCGTCACGCCGAGCCGCTCGCCGATCTGCGGGCCGATGGGCGAGCTGGTGACGTAGGAGACGCCGAAGTCGCCGTGGGCCAGCCCGCCGATCCAGTCGAGGAACTGCACGACCGGCGGGCGGTCGGTGCCGAACTGGCGGCGCAGCGCGGCGACCGCGTCGGGGGTGGCGTTGACGCCGAGCGCGATCTCGGCCGGGTCGCCGGGCAGCAGCGCCATGAACGCGAACACCGCGACGGCGGCGACGGCGGCGCTCATGATCAGCACCGCCAGCCGTTTGAGCAGGTAGAGCGTCACTGCTTGGCGAGACCGGTGAAGTCGAAGGACTCCGCGATGGCGTTCTTCGGCAGCCCGGTGACGCCCTTCTTCGCCACGATCAGGTTGGGGAACAGGAACAGCCAGTCGGCGGCGGCGTCGTCCGAGAGCAGCTTGGCGGCCTTCTTCAGGTCGTCGGTCTGCTGCTGCTCGGTGCCGGCGTCGGCGGAGGCGAGGAGTTTGCCGAACTCGGGGTTGTCATAGTGGAAGTAATACGATTTATCGGCAAAAATCCCCATGTCGCGCGGCTCGACGTGGTTGATGATGGACAGGTCGTAGTCGCCCTGCTTGAACACCACGTCCAGCCAGCGGGCCGGGAACTCCAGCGGCTCGATGTCGGCCGTGATGCCCACCTGGGCCAGCTGCGACTTCACGACCTGCGCGCTCGCCACCGCGTACGGCAGGTTGGGTATGCGCATCTTGACCGTCAGCGTCTTGCCGCCCAGCAGTTCCTTGGCCTTGGCCGGGTCGTAGGGGTAGTCGCCGGTGCGGTCCTCGTACCAGGGGTCGGTGGGCGGCACCATCGAGCCGATGAGCTGGCCGCGCCCGGCCCACGCGGTGTCCAGCAGCGCCTTGTGGTCGATCGCGTACCGGACGGCCTGGCGGGCCTTGACGTCGTCGAACGGCGGCCGGGCGTTGTTCATCGACAACACGACCTCGCCGTTGGTGGTGCCCTCGACCGTCTGGAACCGGCCCGGATCGGCGAACTGCTGCAGCGACTCGGGCGCCTGCACGGCGGAGATGACGTCGATGCCGCCGGTCAGCAGCGCGTTGTTCATCGCCGTGGCGTCCTTGAAGTACTTCAGGGTGATCGCCGACAGCGCCGGCCTGGTGCCCCAGTAGGAGGGGTTGGCGGCGAGCTGGATCGACTCACCGCGCTTCCACGCCCCCAGCGTGTACGGCCCGGTGCCGACGGGCTTGTTGGCCAGGTCGGCCACGCCGGTGCGGCTGAACATGGCGCCGAGCCGGGTGGCCAGGGCGTAGAGGAAGCCGTTGCTCGGCCGCTTGAGGGTGACGACCGCGGTGGCGTCGTCGGTCTTGGCCACCTTGTCGATGACGTCGAGCTGGGCCTTGATCTTGAGCTTCCAGTCGCTCCTGACCCGGTCGAGCGAGAACACCACGTCGTCGGCCGTGAACGGCGCCCCGCTGCTGAACGTGACGCCCTTGCGCAGGGTGAAGGTGTAGGTCTTCCGGTCGTCGGAGACCGACCACTTCTCGGCCAGCAGCGGCTTGATCGAGCCGTCCTGGTCGAGCTTGACCAGGCCCTCGTAGACGTTGACCAGCAACGCCTGCGGGATGGCCGCGCCCTCGGTGGCGGTGAAGTCGAGGTTGGCCGGCTCGGCCACGAACCCGACGGACAGGGACTGGGCCTTGGGGGTGCCTCCGGTGCCGGAACCGCCCGAGCCGGAACCGCCGCCACAGGCGGCTGTGACCAGCAGGAGACCGCCCACGGCGATCCAGATTCCGATTCGCCTCATGTCTTACAGCCTCCTGGCTAGTGCACTGGTCTGACCAGTAGGCTACGCACATTGCCAGTCCGTGACGGCTCGGGTCAAGGGGGCTTCCCATGGGTGCACGGTTCGAGCCGGTGCGGGCCGTACGCGCCTACGAGCGGGTCGTGGAACAGGTCGAGGAGGCCATCGAGAGCGGGGCCCTCGGCCCGGGGGCGCGGCTGCCCAGCGAGCGCGAGCTGATGGTGCAGTTCTCGGTGGGGCGCTCCACGGTGCGGGAGGCGCTGCGCGTGCTCCAGGCGCGCGGCCTGGTGCGGTCCCGGCCGGGCGATCCCAACGGCGCGGAGGTGCTGCCGTTCTCCCCCGCCGCCTTACACAAGTCGATGACCACGCTGGCGCGGGTGGCCGAGCTGTCGCTGGCCGAGCTGGTGCAGTTCAGGATGGTGCTCGACTCCTCGGCCGTGCTGCTGGCCGCGCGGCTGCGCACCGAGGAGCAGCTCGCCGAGATGGAGGCGGCCATCGCCGGCATGCGCGCCGCCATGCGCGACGCCGCGGCCTCCGGCCACGACGCCTCCGGCCACGACGCCTTCAGCGCGGCCGACGTGGCCTTCCACGACGTCGTCGTGGCGGCCAGCGGCAACACGCTGATCCAGGTCTGCACCGACGTGGTCCGCTCGGTCGTGCTGGGGCTGATCGCCGGGAAGATCGCCGACGCGCCCGACCGCGGGTCGCTGATGCGGCGCAGCATCCGGCACCACGAGGAGGTGCTGGCCGCCGTGCGCGCCGGCGACGGGGCCGCGGCCGCACGCCTGCTGCGCCGGTCCATGTACGACTACTACGCCGTCCACCTGCCCGACGCCGAGCGGCCCGCCCTGCGCGCCCTCCTGGAGTGACGCCCGCCACAGGGGTGTTATGTTGCACGCGTGTCACGCGAGGACGGGGACGGGGTGGCGGAGGCGTTCCTGCGCACGCCGCGCCGCTACACCAGCCACCAGGTGGCCCACATGGCCGGGGTCCCGGTCTACCGGGCGCGCCGGTTGTGGCGGGCGCTGGGGTTCGCCAACGTGGCCGACGACGCGGTCGAGTTCACCGACGCCGACGTCGAGGCGCTGCGCACCATGCTCGCGATGGTCAGCTCCGGCGCCTACGACGAGGAGCACATGCTGCTGATGGCCCGCTCGATCGGGCGGGCGACGGCCCGGCTCGCCGAGTCGCAGGCCGAGCTGGGCGCGGAGGCGCTCGACCAGGCGGGCGTGCCGCTGGCCGAACGCCCGCGGGCCTGGCGGCGGCGGGCCGAGCGGGTGGTGCCCGACCTGGCGCGGCTGCTGGTCTACGCCTGGCAGCGCCAGCTCGCCGCCGCCGCCGGCCGGCTGGCCGACCAGGACATGAGCGCCGTGCGCATGGCGGTGGGGTTCGCCGACCTGGTGGCCTTCACCCGGCTCAGCCGGCAGATCACGGCGACCGAGCTGTCCCGGCTGGTCGACAGGTTCGAGGGGCGGTCGGCCGACGTCGTGACGTCCTCGGGCGGGCGGGTGGTCAAGACGCTCGGCGACTCGGTGCTGTTCGTGGCCGACAAGTCGCACGTGGCGGCCGAGATCGCGCTGCGCCTGGTGGAGACCCACCGCGGCAGGGACATGCCCGAGCTGCGGGTGGGCCTGGCCGCCGGCCCGGTGATCTGGCGCATGGGCGACGTGTTCGGCACCACCGTCAACCTGGCCAGCCGGCTCACCGCCCTCTCCCTGCCTGGAACGATCCTGGCCGACCCCGAGATGGCCGAGGAGCTGGAGGGCGACCGGGCGTTCCTGCTGCGCGCGGTCGACCGGCTGTCGGTGCGCGGGCTGGGCGAGCTGGCACCCTTCACGATCATGCGCGCGGGAGCGGGCGGACGGGACATGCTGGACGCATGATCGTACGAGCGGTGGTCGAGGGCAGGCCGGTGGACGCCGACGCGCGCTTCGCGCTGGAGGCCCGCTACGGGCACTTCACCGCCATGCAGGTCAGAGACCGGCGCACCCGCGGCCTGGCCCTGCACCTGGAGCGGCTGGCGGCGGCCAACCTGGAGCTGTTCGGCGCCCGGCTCGATCCGGCGGCGGTGCTCGGCTCGATCAGGGCCGTGCTCGGCGACGACCTGCGCGACGCGGGCGTGCGGGTCTACGTCGTCGAGCACGACGGCCGCCCGCGCGTCGTGGCCACCGCCGCCCCGCCCACCGAGGTCTCCACCCGCCCGCAGCGCGTCACGGCGGTCGTCTTCCAGCGTTACCTGCCGCACATCAAGAAGGCGGCCGGGTTCGCCCAGGCGCACCTGCGGCGGACCGTCGCGCCCCTGGGCTTCGACGAGGCGCTGCTGACCACCGCCGACGGCCTGATCAGCGAGGGCGCGATCACGAACGTCGGCTGCTGGTCCGGCGGGCGCCTGCTGTGGCCGGACGCGCCGATGCTGCGCGGAACCGCCATGGGCCTGCTGGCGGGTGTCGACGTGCCCCAGGAGCGCCGTCCGCTGCGGGTCGCCGACCTGCCGGGCTTCGACCTGGTGTTCCTGTGCAACTCCCACGGCGTGGTCCCGGTCGGCGAGGTCGACGGCGTGCCGCTGCGCCAGGACGGCGCGACGCTGGCCCGGCTGCTCTCCTGCTACGACGCCGTCCCGTGGGACCCGCTGGATTGATCCCGGGCCGTGCGGCGTTGCACGCAGGCGTGACCCTGTACTCGATTCTCGACCGTTCGCTCCTGCGCCGGGGCTCCGACGCGGCCACCGCGCTGCGGGACACCGTCGCGTTCGCCCGGCAGGCCGAGGAGCTGGGCTACCACCGGTTCTGGGCGGCCGAGCACCACAGCGTGCCCGGCGTGGCCGGGGCGGCGCCGACCGTGCTGGCCGCGGCCGTCGCGGCGGCGACCGGGCGCATCCGGGTGGGCACCGGCGGCGTGATGCTGCCCAACCACCGGCCGCTGGTGGTGGCCGAGCAGTTCGGGGTGCTGGAGTCGCTCCACCCCGGGCGGATCGACATGGGGCTCGGGCGTTCGGTGGGGTTCACCGGCGGCGTCCGGCGGGCGCTCGGGCACGGCAAGGAGGCCGCGGACGGGTTCGGCGACCAGGTCGGCGAGTTGCTGGGATACTTCACCGGCGGGCAGCGGGCGCATCCGGGCGTGCACGCCGTCCCGGCCGAGGGGCTGCGTCCGCAGGTGTTCGTGCTGGCCATGGGGTCGGGGGCGGATCTCGCGGCGGAGCTCGGGCTGCCCATGGTGATCGGGGCCGGGCCGCGGGCGGTGGAGGCGGCGGCGCGCTACCGGGCGGGGTTCCGGCCCTCGGAGTGGGCGGCGCGGCCGTACGTGATGACGGCGGTCAGCGTCGCGGTGGGGGCGACGAGCGAGGAGGCGGCGCTGCTCCAGCTGCCCGAGGCGTGGTCCACGGCGCGCTCGCGCACCAGCGGCGCGTTCCCGCCGCTGGTGCCGGCCGAGGAGGTCGCCCGGCTGGAGATGGCCGGGCGGGAGCGGGCGCTGCTGGAGGAGGCGCTGAAGGGCCAGATCCACGGCACCGCGCCGGAGGTGGCGGTCGCGCTGGGCTCGTTGGTGGAGGCCACCGGCGCCGACGAGGTGCTGGTCACGATGAACACCTACGACCTGGAGCGGCGGCTGGAGTCGTACCGGCGGCTGGCCGTTCTGATGTGATCGCCAATTCAGTCGTGTTTTGTTGGCAAATGCCCATATTGCGCGCGCCAATTGGGCTCCGGTAATTACCGGATGTCACCCCTGTTCCATCCGGGCAACACCCATACCTAGGGGGTTCAATGGCGCGCACCCGAATCATCGGAATCGCTGCCGCACTTCTCTTACTGCCCACGCTGACCGCGATACCCGCGTCGGCCGAGTCCCCGCAGGCGGCCGCCACGGCCGCGCCGCCGAGCGACGTCAAGGAGCTCACCCGCAAGGACTTCACCCTCGACGGCAAGCCCGTCAAGGTCCCCGCGAAGTACGAGGCCCGCGCCACGGCCAAGGCCGCCGCCGAGACGCCGCCGGTCGGCACCGTTCGGCAGTGGCTGGCCACGGACGACTACAACGGCCGCCTCTACCGCAAGGACTACACGCTGCGCGGCGTCGGCGACAAGATCGAGGTCTGGGTCGCCAACGACCTGGCCTTCCCGGCCGGCGACTGCCGGATGCAGGTCCCCGGGACCACGGAGATCACCGACGCGCAGGTCACGAACCTGGTGCAGCAGTTCGACACGAACATGTTCCCGAAGGAGACCGCGACCTTCAGCACGCCGCCGGACCGGGACGGCACGAACGCCGTGCTCGGCCCCGACGCCAACGGCAACGGCGGCGTCTACACCGGCGCCGGCGACCGCACGGTGACGCTGATCGACAACGTCCGGGACGACAACTACTACACCTTCCCGGCCGCGACCACGTACATCGCGGGCTTCTTCTCCTCCCAGTACAACGAGCTGCTCGACCGCAACGTGATGACGATCGACGCGTTCGACTGGCTGCACAGGACCGGCGCGAACCCGCCGGACAACCCGACCTCCGACGTGTGCACCTCGCGCTCGGCCCGGCCCTTCCAGTACGAGGGCGTCTTCGCCCACGAGTGGCAGCACCTGCTGCACTACTACACCGACCCGCTGGAGACGACCTGGGTCAACGAGGGCCTGTCGGACTTCGCCATCTCGGTGACGGGTTACGGCAACCCCAAGGCGACGGTGTTCGAGAAGGGCTTCGACAACCACATCAACTGCTTCCAGGGCTTCGGCATCGTCCAGACGCCGTACAACCCGAACCCGCGCAACTGCGGCGGCCCGCAGAACTCGCTCAACCTGTGGGGCGACGGCGGCAACCCGGACGCGGTGCTGGCCGACTACGGCAACGCGTATTCGTTCATGCTGTTCCTGTACGACCGGTACGGCGCGGACTTCCTGTCCAAGCTGCACCGTGACGGCGCCCTCCAGGGCCTGGCCAGCGTCAAGGCGGCGCTCGGCAGCACGAGCCTGTACCAGGTGCTGCACGACTACCAGACGATGGTGCTGGTGGACAAGGTCGTGGGCAGCCGCGGCGTGGTGCTGGGCGTGCCGAAGAAGCGGGTGACGACCGCGAGCCTGAACTCCACGGTCAACCTCGCCAACCCGGCCACGTACAACACTCCGGGGGCGGCCCCGAACGGCGCCGACTACGTGCAGATCCGCAAGCCGGGCGGCGCGGCGCCGACCTCGCTGTCGTTCCAGGGCGCCAAGACGCTGCCGCCGATCCCGCTGGCCTGGACCGTCGTCTCCGACGACCCCGACCGCGCGGGCAACCCGGTGCTGTGGTCCGGCAACGCCAGCAACCTCAACGTCGCCGCGGTGACCAAGGTGACGGTCCCGGCCGCCGACCCGACGCTGCGCTTCCTCGCCAAGTACGGCGCGGAGTCCGGCTTCGACTACGGCTACGTGATCGTCTCCGCGGACGGCGGCAAGACCTACACCGCGATCCCCGGTGACAGGACGGTGGCCGGTCCGCTCGGCCCGGCGGTCAACGGCACCACCACCGGGTTCCAGCCGCACACCTACAGCCTGTCCGCCTACGCGGGCAAGGAGATCCTCGTCGGCTTCCAGTACGTCAGCGACGGCGGGGTCAACGAGGGCGGCTGGAAGATCGACGACGTCACGGTGGGCGCGACGGCGGTGAGCGACGGGGCCAGCCTGGAGCCGTTCGACTCCCCGACCGAGATCTCCCCGACGCCGGTCAGCAACTGGAACGTGCGTCTGGTCGGCCTGGACGAGCGGCACTCGGTGGTGCTGCAGGCCCAGTTCGACGGCAAGGGCTCGATCAGCCTCAACCGGCTGCAGCTCGCGCCGTTCGCGGTCTTCCCGTCGGTGGTCGCGATCGTGGCCTATGACGAGCCGACCGAGCAGGTGCAGCAGTACGCGCCGTACACGCTGAAGGTCAACGGCGTCACCCAGCCTGGGTGAGCCCGAGGAGGCGTCCGCCGGGGGTCGGCGGGCGCCTCCTTCGTCGGGTACGATCGCCGAACATCATTCGGCATGGGGGTGCCCAGCATGACCACGCGCCAGCACACGATCGGCGACCTCCTGCGGCGCTCGGCCGCCAGGTTCCCCGCCAAGACCGCCGTGATCTACGGCAACGTCCGCCAGAGCTACGCCGATCTCGACCTGGAGGTCAACCGCACGGCCAACGCGCTGGCGGCGCGCGGCGTGGCCAAGGGCGACCGGTTCGCCCTGTTCAGCCATAACAACCACGCGTTCGTGGTGGCCTACTTCGCGCTGGCCCGGCTGGGCGCGATCTCCGTGCCGATCAACTTCATGCTCGGGCCGCGCGAGGTGGCCTACATCCTGGAGCACTCCGGCGCGACGGGGATGCTGGCGGAGGAGGCGCTGCTGCCGGTGGCCGAGGCCGCGGCCGGGCCCGCCGTGCGGGTGCGCGGTGTGATCGGCGCGGCCGAGGGCTGGGAGTCCTTCTCCACCTGGCGCGGCGACGACGCCGAGCCGCAGGTGGAGATCGCCGCCGACGACCCGATCCAGCTGATGTACACCAGCGGCACCGAGTCCCGGCCCAAGGGCGCCACGCTGTCCAGCGGGAGCCTGCTGGCCCAGTACGTGAGCTGCGTCGTCGACGGCGAGATGAGCTCCGACGACGTCGAGGTGCACGCGCTGCCCCTCTACCATTGCGCCCAGCTCCACTGCTTCCTGACCCCCGGCATCTACCTGGGCGCCACCAACCTCGTCCTGCCGGGCGCCGACCCGGCCTCGATCCTGGCCACCATCGAGGGCGAGCGCGCGACCAAGCTGTTCTGCCCGCCCACCGTGTGGATCGCCCTGCTGCGCCACCCCGACTTCGACCGCCGTGACCTGTCCTCGCTGCGCAAGGGCTACTACGGCGCCTCGATCATGCCGGTCGAGGTGCTGAAGGAGATCGCGGCCCGGCTGCCGGACGTGCGCCTGTTCAACTTCTACGGCCAGACCGAGATGGCGCCGCTGGCCACCATCCTGCGCCCCGAGGAGCAGCTGACCCGGCTGGGCTCGGCCGGGCGGCCCGCGCTCAACGTCGAGACCAGGATCGTCGACGACGAGGACCGGCCGGTGGCGCCGGGCGTGGTCGGCGAGATCGTCCACCGCAGCCCGCACGCCATGCTCGGCTACTGGAACGACCCCGACAAGACCGCCGAGGCGTTCCGCGGCGGCTGGTTCCACAGCGGCGACCTCGGCGTCATGGACGCCGACGGCTACCTGTCGGTGGTCGACCGGAAGAAGGACATGATCAAGTCCGGCGGCGAGAACGTGGCGAGCCGCGAGGTGGAGGAGGCCATCTACCAGCATCCGGCGGTCGCCGAGGCGGCCGTGTTCGGCGTCCCGGACGAGCGGTGGATCGAGGCGGTGACGGCCGCCGTGGTGCTGCGCGAGGGCGCGGGGCTGACCGCCGCCGAGCTGAACGCGTTCCTGCGCGAGCGGCTGGCCTCCTTCAAGACGCCCAAGAACGTGGTGTTCGTGGACGCGCTGCCGAAGAACGCCTCCGGCAAGGTGCTCAAGCGCGAACTGCGCGACGCCTTCTGAACCCCGGCGCCGGTCACTTGCCGAGCAGGTCGGCGGCCAGTTGCCGGAGCACCGCGCGCTGGGTCGTCCCCGTCGCCGTCCTCGGCAGCTCGTCCAGGACCAGCACCTCGTGCGGGCGCCGGCCGGCGGCCAGGCCCTCGCGGCAGAACGCGATGAGCTCGCCGGCGTCGATCGGGCGGCCCGGCCTGGGCACCACGCAGGCGACCGGCCGGGCCGGCCCGTCGGCGCCGGGGTGGGCGACCACCGCGCACTCGGCGACCGAGGGGTGCTCCAGCAGCCGGGCCTCGACCTCCATGGGCGACACCCAGGCGCCGCCCGCCCTGATCAGGTCGTCGGAGCGGCCCAGGAAGCGGTAGGAGCCGTCGGCGGCGCGGGCGCAGGTGTCGCCGGTGCGCAGCCACTCGCCCTGGAACGCCTGGCGGGTGCCGGCGGTGCGGCACCAGTAGCCGGTGGCGATCGAGTCGCCGCGCACGTACAGGTGGCCGGGCTGCCCGTCGGGGACGGGCGCGCCGGAGTCGTCCAGCAGGCGCACCTCGTAGCCGGGCACCACGGTGCCGCGGCCGGCGGGGCCCGCCTGGCCCGGACGGCCGGAGAGGAAGATGTGCAGCGCCTCGGCGGAGCCCGGGCCGTCGATGACGTCCACGCCGAAGCGGCCGGTGAAGCGGCGGTGGAGCTCGGCGGGCAGCGCCTCGCCCGCCGAGACGGCCAGGCGTACCGACGCGAAGGCGTCCTCGGGGGCCTCGGCGGCCAGCAGCGCGGCGTAGAACGACGGGCCGGCGAAGAACAGGGTCGGGCGCTCGGCCAGCAGGCGTTCGACGACGCCGCCCGGGGTGGGCCCGGCGGGGTCGAGGATCGTGGTCGCGCCCGCGGCGAGCGGGAAGATCAGCGAGTTGCCGAGCCCGTAGGCGGAGAACAGCCGGGCCGCAGAGAAGCACCGGTCCTCGGGGCGTACGCCGAGCACCTGCCGCCCGTACGCCTCGTGGACGTCGCGCAGCGCGCCGTGGCGGTGCATGGCCGCCTTGGGCGCGCCGGTGGTGCCGGCGGTGTAGAGCCACAGCGCGGGCGAGTCGGGCCAGGTGTCGTACCAGCCGGTCGCGCCGCGGCCGGCCTCCAGCACGTCCGACCACAGGCAGACCGGCACGCCGGGCTCGATCGCCGCCGACGGGCCAGCTCCGGTCGCGGTGGCGATGCGCGAGACGTGGCCGGGGGCCTGGCGGCTCGCGTCGGTGAGCACGAGCGCGACGACCTCGGGCGCCGACAGCAGCGCCTCCTGCACGGCCGGCTCGAACTCGGGCGCGGAGACCACGACCCGCGCCCTGGAGTCCCGGATCAGCGCGCCCAGCTCGGCCCCGTCGTACAGGGCCGGCACCGGGACGGCGACCGCGCCCATCCGCAGCACGGCCAGGATCGTGATCAGCGTCTCGGGCCGGTCGGGCAGGACGAGCAGCACCCGCTCCTCCGGCCGTACGCCCATCACCCGCAGCCCGCCGGCCAGCTCGGCGACGTGCGTGGCGAGCTCGGCGTACGTCATGGCGCCCATCGGCCCGGTGACGGCGACGCGGTCGCCGTGCCCGGCCTCGACCAGGCGGTCGGTGAGATGGACGCCGGCGTTGAACGACTCGGCAGGCATGGTCGTCCCCATCCGCAGGAGGGCGTGTGCAGCTGAATCCTCCATACAGAATCGATGAGCCGTCAACTACTTCTGCGAGGACGGGTGTCGGCAGGGCCGCAACCCCGGGCCGACGTCCGCGGCGCCGGAGCGCACGTGGTCCAGGAAGGCGCGCACGGCGGGCGTGAGCCGGGCCCCGGCGGGCCAGCACGCCCCGATCGTCCGGAACACCGGGGGCGACAGCGGGATCTGCACGACGCCCTCGGCGGGCGCCAGACGGGGCAGCACGGCCACGCCGAGCCCGGCCGCCACCAGGCCGCGAACGGTCTCCGACTCCTGCCCCTCGAAGGCGATCCTGGGCGTGAACCCGGCCGCCGCGCACAGGTCGTCGGTGATCTGGCGGACGCCGTAGCCGTGTTCGAGCGTCACCAGCTCCTCCCCGGCCAGCTCGGCGGGCCGCACCCGGGCGCGTCCGGCGAACCGGTGGCCGGGCGGCACGGACAGCACCAGCTCCTGGTCGGCGAGCGGGTGCCCGGCCAGGCCCGGGTCGCCGTCGGGCAGAGGCGCGACGAACACCAGGTCGATCTCGCCCTCGGCGAGCGCGCGCAGCATGTCCTGGCGCGAGCCCTGCGCCAGGCTGAACCGCACGCCCGGGTGGCGCTCGCGGAAGCCCCGGATGAGCGAGGGGACGAGCGTGCGGCCCAGCAGGTGCAGGAACCCGAGCACGATCCGGCCGCTGCCGGGGTCGATCTCCTCGCGCACCTCGCGGGCGGCCGACTCCATGGTGGCCAGCGCCCGGCCGGAGGCGGCGGCCAGGACGCGCCCGGCCCTGGTCAGGCGGATGCCCCGCCCGTACGGGACCACGAGGGGCGCTCCGACCAGGTCGGCCAGCGCGGCCAGGCGGCGGCTGGCGGTGGGCTGCGGCATGCCGAGCAGTTCGGCCGCCCGCGTGACGTGCCCGGTCTCCCCCACGGCGGCCAGCAGGGCGAGCGTGGGAGCCAGCCCGGCGGCCAGCCGCTCGTCCACGAGATCGTATTCATCCACCACAGCATGAATTATCGCCTATTCCCGCATTGGACGTATTTATTAGCCTTGCTTAGCGTTTCCTGGCGTGGCGGTCATCGAAGCTCGACAAGTCGGCACCCGGCGGGCCGGCCCCGCCGTGGCGGCGGCCGGCGTCTCCTCCTTCGCCCTGCTGTACGCGCCGCAGCCCGTCCTGCCGCAGCTCGCCACCGACTTCAGGCTCGACCCCGGCGGCGCGTCGCTGGCCGTCGGCGTGGCCACGGCGGCGCTGGCGGTGGCGGTGCTGCCGCTGGCCGCGCTGGCGGAGGTCGTCGGGCGGCGGCGGATGATCGTGTGGTCCGTGCTGGCCTCGGCGCTGATCGGGCTGGCGCTGCCGCTGGCGCCGACGTTCCCCGCGCTGGTGGCGATGCGGGCGGCGCAAGGGGTGGCGGTCGCCGGGTTCGCCGGGGTCGGGGCGGCGTACCTGGCCGATCTGGTGGGGGCGACGAGGCTGGCCGGGGCGGTGGGCGTGATGATCGCCGGGAACTCGGTGGGCGGGATGCTGGGCCGGCTGGGCGCCGGGTTCGCCGCCGGGCCGTGGGGGTGGCGCGGCGCGATGCTGGTGGTGGCCGGCGTGTCGCTGCTCTGCTCGGCGTACGCGGCCCGCACGCTGCCCGCCCCGCCGCCCGTCGTACGTGCCGCACACACCAGGGACGGCGGCCGGATCGGGACGGCCCTGCTGGCGCCGTACACGGTGGGGGCGCTGGGCGTCGGCGCGTTCGTCGCCCTGTACAACGCCGCCTCCTTCCGCCTGTCCGCGCCGCCGCTGTCGCTCTCCCCCGCCGTGGCCTCCCTGGTCTTCCTCTCCTACGCCCTCGGCACCGCCTCCTCGGCCGCCGCCGGCCGGCTGGCGGACCGCCTGGGACGCCGGGCGGCCCTGGTCGCCGCCCTGGCCGTGACGGCCGCCGGCTCGGCACTGACCGCGCTCGGCCCACTGGCCGCGGTCGTGACCGGGTTCGCCGTGCTGACCGCCGGGTTCTTCGCCGCGCACGCCGTGGCCAACGCCTGGGTCGCCGCGCAGGCCCCACCGGCCGCCCGCGGGCGCGCCGCCGGGATCTACACCCTGTGCTACTACCTGGGCAGCGGCGCCGGCGGCACGGCCGGCAGCGCCGTCTACGGCCACGCCGGATGGGCCTGGCTGATCGTCCTGACCTCCGCCTGGCTGCTGCTGGCGATCGTGGCCGTGCTCATCGCGGGCCGGCCCTCGCGGGCTGTTGCCAGGCGGCCCCGGCAGGAGTACGCCTGACATCACAGGGGTGGGCTACTTCCAGGAGGGGAAGACGATGGCCGACCAGTTCATCGTGTTGCGCGATCTGAGCAGGACCCGCATGGCCGCGCCGTTCGAGCGGGGCGCCGCCGTGGCCGAGACGCCGAGCGAGCCGCACGTCGAGGTCACCGGGCTCGGCAAGCGCGAGGTGGCCGACCTCGCGCGGGACCCGTCGGTGGCCGCGGTCGCCCGGCCGATGCCGACCACCGTCCCGGGCGCCCCCGAGGACGTCGAGGCGCCGCCGCCGGAGGCGGAGGCGGGCGCGCAGGTCACGTGGGGGGTGCGGGCGCTGGGCGCCGACGCCTCCACCCGTACGGGGGCGGGGACGGTGGTCGCCGTCCTCGACACCGGCATCGACGCCACGCACCCGGCCTTCACCGGGATGACGCTGGTGGAGGAGGACTTCACCGGGTCGGGCCGCGGCGACAAGGTCGGCCACGGCACCCACTGCGCCGGCACCGTCTTCGGCCGCCCGGTCGACGGCATGCGCATCGGCGTCGCGCCCGGCGTCGAACGGGCGCTGATCGGCAAGGTGCTCGGCGACGACGGCAAGGGCTCGACCGCCGAGACGGTCAAGGGCCTGCTCTGGGCGCTCGGGAACGACGCCGACGTCATCACCATGTCGCTCGGCATCGACTTCCCGGCCGCCATGCGCCAGCTCGAGGAGCGCGGGCTGCCGCAGTTCCTGGCCACGTCGATCGCGCTGGAGTCGTACCGGGCCACGTTGCGGCTCTACGACTCGCTGATGCGGATGATCGCGGCCAGGGCGGCGTTCGGCGCCGGCACGATCGTCGTCGCGGCCACGGGGAACGCCAGCCACCGGGAGCTGCGGCCGGACTTCGAGGTCGGGCCGGAGCTGCCGTCGGCCGCCGAGGGCATGATGGCCGTGGGCGCGGTGCAGCGGCTGCCGTCCGGGCGGCTGGCGGTCGCGCGGTTCTCCAACACCTTCCCGCAGGTGTGCGCGCCGGGCGTGGAGGTGGTCTCGGCCCGTACCGGAGGCGGGCTGACCAGCAAGAGCGGCACCAGCATGGCCGCGCCGCACGTGGCCGGGGCGGCGGCGCTGTGGTGGCAGGAGCTGCGGGCGAGCAGCGACGGCGCGCGGGCCGCGGCGGTCACCGGCCGGTTGCTGCTGACCGCCGCGACGGACGTGTTCGTCCCGGACGCCGACGTCGAGGACCTGGGGGCGGGGCTGGTCCAGGCGCCCCGCTGAGCCGGCGCGGTCTCCCGGCCGGGGTGGCCGGGAGACCGTCAGGGACCTTCGGGGTCCACCGTGTCGGCGTCGGCCCAGAACGGCGCGGCCAGCTCGCGCAGCCGCGCCGCGCCGACCCGGTCGAGCAGGGCGAGCGCGCCCGCGTTGTCGGCGAGCTGGGCCGTGCTCGTGACGCCGAACAGCACGCTGGCCACCGCCGGATGGGTGAGGCAGAACGCCACGCACACCTGCGCGGGCGTCGCCTCCAGCCCGGCCGCCACCTCGGCCAGCCCGGCGGCGGCCGCCGCGGCCCGCGCGCGCACGCCGCCGGGGTCGGGGAAGACCGGCCGGGCGGGCCTCTCCTTGCCGGCCAGCAGCCCGCCTTCGAGCACGTCGCTGGCCTGCAGCGACACGCCGGCGTCGAACACCTCGGAGAACGGCACCCCTTCCGGGATCGAGCGGCGGCACGGGTTGTACTTGAGCTGGGCCAGTTGCGGGCCCGGCGAGCCGAGGTCGCGGGCGTGGTTGCGGATGGTCAGGATGGAGGTGGCCGACCAGTTGTTGACGCCCCAGCAGCCGAGCAGCCCCTCCGCCTCCAGCGCGGCCAGCTCGCGGGCCAGGCGGCGCAGGTCGAGGTCGTCCCGGTGGACGTCGCCGACCACGGCCAGGTCGGCGTGGTCGGTGCCGGCCCGCAGCAGCGCGCGTTCGAGCTGGTCGCGCAGCGGACGCCCGGGGTGGTCGTCGAGCCAGAGCTTGACCGACAGCAGGTAGTCCTCGCGGGCCAGGCCGGCGGCCCTGACCATGGCCGAGAAGAGCACGTCGGTGAAGACCGGCCGCTGGCCGGGCAGGCCGTAGACGCCCACGTCGAACAGGTTGACGCCGATCTCCACGGCGTGCCGCAGCAGCGCGACGGCCGCGCCGAAGTCCATCCGGTCGTAGGTGTGCCAGGACCCCAGCGACAGCACCGACGCCTCGGGGCCGTGCGCGCCGATCTGGCGCTGGGGGACCTTGACCGTCATACGTTCGCCTCCGAGTCCCAGACCTGGTGGCGGCTGCGCCACCACAACAACGCCACCATCACCAGGAACGGCAGCACCCCGCGGTACTGCTGGACCGCCTCCAGCGAGGCCGTCACCCCTTCCAGGCAGCCCAGCAGCAGCCCGCCCGCCAGCGTCAGCCACAGGCTGCTGAACGCCCCCACCATGGCCACCGCCAGCGCGGTCGTGACCAGGTTGCCCAGCGTGGAGAAGTCGCCGCCGAGCCGGGGCGCGACCAGGACGATGACGAGCGTGCTGACCGCGCCGATCGCCACCCAGACGGCCAGCGCGAGCCGGGGCGCGGGGATGCCGACGACCTGCGCGGTGGCCGGTCGTTCCGACAGAGCCTGGAGCCGCAGCCCCACCCGGGTGCGCCCGAGCAGCAGCCCCACGCCGACCGTGATGAGCACCGCGAACGACAGCGACACCAGCACCGCCTGCGGCACGACCACCTCGCCCACGGTGAAGGCGGGCGCGTCGAACGGCTGCGGGAAGCGCCGCGCGCCGCTGGTGTTGTTGCCGAACAGCCGCAGCCCGACCGACATCAGCGCGACGAACACCGCCACGGTGACGGCCGCCTTCGTGCGCAGGTCGTGCTCGCCGAACCAGCGCACCAGGCCGAGGCCGAGCAGCGCCGAGACCAGCCCGCCGGCCAGCGCCCCGAGCGGGAGCGCGAGCCAGACGTTCAGGCCGGCGTCGGTGAGGGTGACCATGACGAAGGCGCCCATGGCGCCCACGGCCGCCATCGCGAAGTTCACCACCGCGACGAGCCGGTAGGTCAGGACGACGCAGAGCCCGAGCAGCGCGTACACGCCGCCGCTGGTCAGGCCCGCGACCACGGAGTCGAGCATCAGCCGTTCCGCTTCGGGACGATGAAGCCCTCGGGCAGCACCGTCCACTTGCCGTTCTCGGCCTTGACGAAGCGGCTGCCCTCGATGGGGTTGTGCGTCTGGCCGGGGCCGAACACCCAGGGCGTGCCGACCATGGGGTAGGTGATGGGCTGCATCGACTTGAACGCCTTGGTCACCGACTCCCGGGTGATGTCCCCCTTGATCGTCTTGAGGACCTGGACGAACACGTCGGCCGCCATCACCCCACCCTGGCTGAACGCGGTCTTCTGGATCTTGTTGTCGTTGACGATCTTCGCCCACCGCTCGTTGCCCGGCAGCGTCTCGTCGGTGTACGGCTGCCACTCGGTGCCCGCCTGGGCCTTCATGCCGGCCGGGATGAGGGCGGCGTTGGCGTCGGTGTAGGCGTTGGCCATGAGGATGAAGTCGACGTCCTGCATGCCCTGGGTCTTGGCCTGGGCGAACCACGGCCCGACCTGGGCGTTGTAGACGACCGCCTGGCAGCCGCCGCTCTTGAGCTTGACCAGGTACGGCGTCGGGTCGCCCTGCCCGACCGAGGTGTCCTTGACCGCCAGCGTCTTGCCGGTGATGTCGCTCCACTCCTTGATGGCCGCGTCGATGCCGCCGCCGCTGCCGGGCAGCACGGTGAAGGCCAGGCACACCTTGTCGTGCTTGAGCGTCTCGGAGGCGTAGTAGAGCATCGCGGTCAGCAGCTTGAACGGGCCGGGGTTGACCGGGGCGATGTTCGGGCTGGTGAAGCAGGCCGGGTCCACGCCCACGGCCGGGATCGAGACGATCTGCGCCTTGCTGTAGGTGGCCCGGTTGAGCCCGCAGTCCACGGCGCTGGAGGAGCCGACGAACGCGACGACCTCCTCGGAGTCGATCAGCTCGCGCGCCGCCTCCGTGGAGCGCTGCGGGTTCATCGCGTCGTCCTTGCTGATCAGCTCGATCTTGCGGCCGTTGATCCCGCCGGCCTTGTTGACCTCCTCGAAGACGGCCTTGACCGCCTGCGGCACCTCGGGGGTCTGGAACAGGCCGGTGACGCCGTTGACGGCGCCGACCTTGATGGGCCCGTCGGTGCCCGAGCCGCCGGAGCAGGCCGTCAGAGCGGTCAGCAGGCCGAGGACGGGCAGGGCCATGAGTACGCGTTTCACGATGTCTCCTCCAAGACGGTGCCGAGGTAGGCGGCCCTGACGGCCGGTGCGTCCAACACGTCGAGCGTCGGCCCCGAGGCGATCACGTGCCCGAAGTCCAGCACCGTGACCTGGCCGCAGGCGGCTCGTACGAGATCCATGTCGTGCTCCACCAGCAGGATCGACACGCCGAAGCGGGCCGGGACCTGGGCCAGGCGGCGGCCGAGCCGCAGCGACTCGGCGGCGGACTGGCCGGCGGCCGGCTCGTCGAGCAGCGCGATCTTCGGCCTGGCGGCGATCGCGGCGGCGACGTCGAGCAGTCTCCTGGTGCCCGCGTCGAGGATCGACACCGGCACCTCGCCGGGCGGGCAGCCGAAGAAGCGCAGCACCTCCTCCGCCTCCTGGCTGGGCAGGCGCCGCCCGGCGACGATCGCCAGGTACTCCTCCTGCGTCAGCTCCGGGGCGATGGCGGTGGTCTGGAACGTGCGGCGCAGCCCGCGCCGGGCCCTGACGCTCGGGCTGAGCCGGTCGAGGGGCTGCCCGGCGAGCACGACCGAGCCCTCGTAGCGGGCGGCGAAGCCGGTGACCGCCGAGATCAGCGTGGACTTGCCGGCGCCGTTCGGGCCGATCAGGCCGGAGACGCCGAGGGCGGGCACGGTCAGGTCCACGCCGTCCAGGGCGACGACCTGGCCGAACCGCACGCTCAGCCCGCGGATCTCCAGCACGTTCCCCTCGCCCGCCGCCGGAGGGACCGGGGCGGGCTCCTCGGCGGGCACGGCGGTCACGGCCTCCAGCAGGGGGCGCGCGGCCCGTTCGCGCCGGCGGGCGCGGGTGAAGTCGGTCTGACTGACCCCGCTGCGCAGGGCGAAGATCGCCATGACGCCGAACAGGATGCCGCCGAGGTCCTGCGGCAGGCGCAGCTTCTCCAGGACCGTGGCCATGACCGCGCCGAAGATGCCGCCCAGGACGGCGCCCTCGGTGTTGTGCGGCCCGATGAGCACGGCGACCGCGAACAGCGCCAGCGACTGCATCATCGCGAAATTTCCGGATACGACGAGGCCGAGCTGCCCCGCCATCAGCCCGCCCCCGATGCCGGCGATGAACGCGCTGATGGCGAAGGCCGTGAGCTTGCTGCGCGCCACGGAGATGCCGTGCGCCGCCGCCGCCCGCTCGGAGTGCCGCAGCTCCAGCCAGGACCGCCCGATCCTGGTCCGGTTGACCAGCGCCAGACCGATCGCGATCAGCACGAACACGGCCATGGCCAGCACGAAGTACGCCGCGTCGGAGGAGAAGGGCTCCGGCCGGACGAGGGTCTTCAGCTCGGTCGTGCCGGGGAACTGGTTGGCGTTCAGCACGATGTCGGTGGAGACGGCGAAGCCGAGCGTGACGACGGCGAGGTTGACACCCCGGATGCGCAGCGCGGGCAGCCCGATCGCGACGCCCACCGGCACGGCCGCCAGGCCGCCGAGCACCAGCCACAGCAGGAAGCCGCCGGGCGCGTCGGCCAGGTTCAGCCGCAGCACCACCCAGGCCCCGATCGCCGCGAACGACATCTGGCACAACGACATGACCCCGGCCCGCCCGACGATCACGCCGTAGCTCTGCATGAGCACACCGCTGACCACGGCCGCGATCGCCAGGTAGATCCAGTACGGCGGCAGCGCCCAGGGCAGCACCGCGCACGCCGCGACGGCCAGCCCCAGCCCGGGACCCCAGGTTTTCAGCAGCGCGTTCATCAGCTCCCGCCTTCCGTGCCGGCCGCCCGGGCGAGGCCGTCGTCGGTGACGGCGCCGAAGTAGAACTCGTGCAGCCGGTCCTGCGCCCCGCGCAGCTCCTCGCACGGGCCCTCGAAGACCACCCGGCCCTTGCGCAGCACGTACGCGCGGGCGCCGATCTCCAGCGCCAGGTTGGCGAACTGCTCGACGAGCAGCACCCCGATGCCCCGCTCGGCCAGCTCCCGCACCGAGCCCATCAGGCGGCGGACCACGACCGGCGCGAGCCCGAGCGACATCTCGTCGATGAGGACGACCTTGGGCCCGGCGATCAGCGCCCGTCCGATGACGAGCATCTGCTGCTCGCCGCCGGACAGGTTGGCGGCCGGCAGGGTGCGCCTGCGGTCCAGCTCGGGGAAGATGTCGTAGACCATGGCCGGGTCGCCGTCGCCGGAGACCAGCAGGTTCTGCTCAAGCGTGAGCGTGCGGAAGACCGTGCGGGCCTGCTCGGCGTACCCGAGTCCGGCCTGGGCGCGGCGGTAGGTGAGCAGGCCGGTCAGCGGCGCGCCGGCGAGGGTGACCGTGCCTGCGGCGGCGGGGGCCAGGCCCGCGATGCCGTCGAGCAGGGTGGTCTTGCCCGCGCCGTTCGCGCCGAGCAGCACGGTGACCGTGCCGGGCGCGACGCCGAGGCTCACCTCGTGCACGACGGGCACCTCTCCCCTGGAGACGCTGAGGCCCCGTACGTCGAGGACGTCGTCAGCGGGAGCGCCCATCAGCGGCTCCGGCGGCGGTCGTCGGCCGCGGCGGCCGGCGGCGCGTGCGCCGGTCCGCGAGGGGCCCGATCGATGATGCGCCGTGCCTCGAAGGGTAGAGGCATCGTCACCTCCCGGCACGAAATCGTATCTGATTCCATGTACGTTATGCGGATGGAAATGAGAGTGTCCAGAGCGGAGCGGATATGAAATCTGCGGCTGACAACAGGTCGGCGGATCTGGTCATGACCGGCGGCGTCGTCCACACGATGAACCCGGCCGGCCATCTTGCGTCCGGCATCGCGATCAAGGACGGACGCATCGTCAGGGTCGGCACTCCACTGCAGGTCCAGGCCATGGTCGGCCCGGGTACGCGGGTCGTGCGCCTGCGCGGCAGATCGGTGCTGCCCGGCATCAACGACAGCCACCTGCACGGCGCGTGGCTCGGCCTGCGCTGGCCCGACCTGCTGCTGGACCGCCTGACCGGCACCGGCGACCTCGTCCCCGACTCCCGGCTGGGCAAGCAGGAGGAGCGGCGGGCGGCGATCCTGCGCGCCGGCGACCTGCTGGCCTCCCTGGGCATCACGAGCTACACCGAGCCCGGTCTCGGCCCCTGCGAGCACGACGGCGGCGGGCGCTTCGGCATCGAGGTCCTGCGCGAGTACGCCGGGATGGCCGCGCGGGGCGAGCTGAAGGCGCGGGTGAGCGCGTTGCTGCTGTTCGCCGAGGTGGACGGGCGCAGCTCACTGCCCGACCTGGTCGCCGGGCTGCGCGACCTGACGCCGCCCGCCGAGGTGCCTGGCTGGTTCAAGGTGGCCGGGGTGAAGATCTTCGCCGACGGCATCCCGCCGATGCGCACGGCCTGGAGCGACGAGCCGTACGAGGACGGCACGCACGGCGCCCCGCTGGTCGAGGGCGGCTCCGAGGACGAACGCGAGACCGCTCTGACGACCATGATCGAGACCGCCGCCGCGGCCGGGCACCAGGTCGCGGTGCACGCCACCGGCAGCCGCGCGACCAGGACGGTCACCCGCGCCCTGGCCGGGGCCCCGGGGCGGCGCCACTACCTCGTCCACGGCGACGTCCTGCATCCGGACACCCTCAAGACGATGGCCGCGGCCGGCATCGGCCTGACCACCCAGCCGGGCATCGCCGCCGCCGCCTCCCCCATGCTGCGCGACGCCCTGGGCCAGGCCGCGCTCGGGCACGCCTGGCCGGTGCGGGACGCGCTGGCCGCCGGCGTACGGCTCAGCCTCAGCTCCGACGCCCCCATGCTCACCCCCGACTGGCGGCACGGCGTGGCCGCGGCCGCCACCCGGTGGGCCGTGGAGGGCGCGCGCGACCAGCGGCTCGCGCTGGACCAGGCGCTGCGCGCCTACACGATCACCCCGGCCTGGCAGGAGGGCGCGGAGTCGTGGAAGGGCTCGCTGGAGCCGGGCAAGGTCGCCGACCTGTGCGTGCTCGACGACAGCCTGCTGGACGCGCACCCGGCCGACCTGCCCGAGGTGCCGGTCGCGATGACGATGGTGGACGGCAGGATCGTCTACGAACGCTGACGGGGGCCGCCCGCCGGGGCCTACAGCTCCACGTGGTGGTCGGGATCGCCGCCGAGGCGGCTGCCGCCGCCGCCCAGGGCCGAGATCCGCGCCATCTCCTCGGGCGACAGCTCGAAGTCGAAGACCTCCAGGTTGTGGCGCATCCGCCCCGGGTCGGCCGACTTGGGGATCGGCACGGCGCCGAGCTGCACGTGCCAGCGGAGCACGACCTGCGCGGGGGTGCGGTCGTGCGCGGCGGCGACCTCGGTGACGGCCGGGTCGTCGAGCAGCTTGCCGCCGGCGCCGAGCGGGCTCCACGACTCGGTCGTCACGCCGTGCCCGGTGAGCCAGGCGAGCAGGCCCGGCTGGGGGAAGCCGGGGTGCAGCTCGACCTGGTTGACCGCGGGCCACACGCCGCTCGCGTCGACCACCCGCTCGATCTGCTCCGGGGTGAAGTTGGAGACGCCGATCGAGCGGGCCAGCCCCTCCTCGCGCAGCCGGACGAACGCCTTCCAGGTGTCGACGAACAGGCCGTGGCCGGGCAGCGGCCAGTGGATGAGGTAGAGGTCGACGTAGTCGAGGCCGAGGCGGGACCGGCTCTCCTCGAACCCGCGCAGCGCCAGGTCGTAGCCGTGCTGGGCGCCGCGCAGCTTCGTGGTGACGAACAGCTGCTCGCGCGGCACGCCCGACTCGGCGACCGCCGCGCCCACGCCGCGCTCGTTGCCGTAGCTGGCGGCGGTGTCGATCAGCCGGTAGCCGAGCGAGAGCGCGTGGCCGACGGCCTGGTGGGCCTGGCGGTCGTCCATCGGCCAGGTGCCGAGGCCCAGGCACGGCATGGAGCGGCCGTCGGAGAGCACGAGGGTCGGCGCGGTCGTCATGGCGGTCCTCTTCCGGGTGCGGGCAGGTGACGTACCTACCCGCCGCCGTGATGACCAACCCGGCGGCCGGCCCGGCGGCCGGCCCCGCGCCACGTCGCGGCGCGGGCGGCGTACGATCCGAGACGTGATCACCGCTCCCCGCCTGCTCGCCGTCAGCGACCTGCACGTGCACCATCCCGACAACCGCAAGCTCGTGGAGGAGCTGCGCCCCGGGTCGGACGGCGACTGGCTGCTCGTCGCGGGCGACGTCGGCGAGCTGACGACGGACATCGCCTGGGCGCTGCAACTGCTGGCCGACCGGTTCGCGAGGGTGGTCTGGGCGCCCGGCAACCACGAGCTGTGGACGCCGGCCCGCGACCCGGTGCGGCTGCGCGGCGAGGAGCGCTACCGGTACCTGGTGGAGCTCTGCCGCGATCTCGGCGTGCTCACGCCGGAGGACCCGTACCCGGTGTGGGAGGGGGCGCGCGGCCCGGTCACGGTGGCGCCGCTGTTCGTCCTGTACGACTACACCTGGCGGCCGGAGGGCGCGACGACCAAGGAGGAGTCCCTGCGCACGGCCTACGACGCGGGGATCGTCTGCACCGACGAGGTCATGCTCCACCCCGACCCCCACCCCGGCAGGGACGCCTGGTGCGCGGCCAGGGTCGAGTTCACCGAGGCGCGGCTGGCCGCCCGGCCGCCGGGGCTGCCGACCGTGCTGGTCAACCACTATCCGCTGGTCCGCGAGCCGACGCGGGTGCTCACCCATCCGGAGTTCGCGCAGTGGTGCGGCACCGAGCGCACCGCCCGCTGGCACCTCGACTACGACGCCGCCGCCGTCGTGTACGGCCACCTGCACATCCCGCGCCTGACCCACCACGACGGCGTGCCGTTCATGGAGGTCTCGCTCGGCTATCCCCGCGAGTGGCGGCCGCGGCCGAACCCGCCGGCGCTGCCCCGCGTGATCGACGTGTGACGGCCGGCCCGGTCTGCGGGTCAGCCCTCCAGGTAGCGCAGGATCGCCAGCACCCGCCTGCTGTAGCCGGTGTCGCGCGGCAGGTCGAGCTTGTCCATGATGGCGTTGACGTGCTTCTCCACGGTGGACGCCGAGACGTGCAGGCGCTCGGCGATGGCCGCGTTGACCAGCCCCTGGGCCAGGTGGGCCAGCACCTCGGACTCGCGCGGGCTGAGCCGGCTCAGCGGGTCGGCGTGGCTGGTGCGGGCCAGCAGCCGCCGCACGACCTCGGGGTCGAAGGCCGTGCCGCCGGCGCGTACGCGGTCGAGCGAGTCGAGGAAGTCGGCCACCTCCGAGACCCGGTCCTTCAGCAGGTAGCCGAGCCCTTCGGCGGGCCCGGCCAGCAGGGTGGCGGCGTAGTGGGGCTCGACGTACTGGGACAGGACGAGCACGCCCACCTCGGGCCAGCGCGCGCGGATCTCCAGGGCCGCCCGCAGCCCCTCGTCCTTGTGGCCGGGCGGCATGCGCACGTCGATCACCGCCACGTCGGGCCGGTGGTCGGCGACGGCGGCCAGCAGCGCGGGCGCGTCGCCCACGGCCGCGACGACCTCGTGCCCGGCCTCGGCGAGCAGCCGGGTCAGCCCCTCGCGCAGCAGCACGGAGTCGTCGGCCAGGATCAGCCGCACGGCGGCTCCTTGGGCAGCGTGGCGACGATCTTCGTGGGCCCGCCGCGCGGGCTGTCCACGGTGAACGCGCCGTCGAGCGCCAGGACCCGGCGGGCCAGCCCGGACAGGCCGCCGCCCGCGGGGTCGGCGCCGCCCCCGCCGTCGTCGGAGATCGCCACGCTCACCGTCCGTTCGTCCTCGCCCACCACGACCAGGATGTCATGGGCGCGGGCGTGCTTGACCGCGTTGGTGATCGCCTCCCTGGTCACGAAGTACAGGGCGGTCTCGATCTCCGTGGCGGGCCGGGCCGACAGCCCGTAGTGGACGGTGACCGGCACGGCTGCGCGGTCGGCGACGCCGGCCAGCGCGACCTTGAGCCCCAGCTCGTCCAGGGCGGTGGGGTAGATGCGCCAGGCGACGCTGCGCAGCTCGTCCAGGAGGCGGCGGGACTCGGCGTAGGCCTGGTCGACCAGCTCGGCGGTCCGTTCGTGGTCGTGGCCGTGCCGGGCCCGGCCGAGCAGCATGGCCAGGGCCACGCCGCGCTGCTGGACGCCGTCGTGCAGGTCGCGTTCGATCCGGCGGCGCTCGTCGTCCACGGCCCGGACGATGCCCGAGCGGCTCGCGGTCAGCTCGGCGATGCGGCGGCGCATGAGCTCCCGGCCGCCGGGGCCGAGGAAGTGGGCGGCCAGGCGGCGTTCGAGCACGCCGGCGGCCAGGGCGAGCAGCGCGGTCACCGTCAGCAGGGCCACGCCGCCGGTCAGGCCGAGCATGCCGCCGGTGGTGACGAGCCTGACGCCCGGCAGCTCGACGGGGACGGGGTCCGAGCCGCCGGTGATCAGGTCCCACGCCCCGCCGCCCAGCAGCAGGCCGCCGACGAACAGGGCGGTGGCGCAGGCGTACCCGCCGAGCACGCCCAGGGCGGCGCGGGCGGCGAGGTAGGCGTAGCCGCCGTCGCGGGTGGGGGCGGGGTGGCCGAACCACCGGGTCAGCCGGGCGCGTTCGAGCGCCAGGAGCCGCGCCGCGCCGCGCCGGGCCAGGGGGCGCGCGGCCGGGACCAGGGCGGCGGGCCAGGCCACGCAGAGGAAGGCCAGCTCGACCGCGCCGAGCGCCATGCCCGCCAGCACCCCGGCCAGCGCCTTCACCGCCCGCCTGCCGGTGTTCTCCCGGTTGTCCGGCATGGGCCCGAAGTTGTCTGACACGGGCCCGAAGTCTAGGCGTCGCGGCGGCGCAGCACGGCGTAGCCCGCCGCCAGCGCCGCCGCCGCCCAGGCCAGCAGCCAGGCCAGGCCCTCCCCCGCCGAGTACGGGATGGGCCCGCCGGTCAAGTTGTCCACGCTGTCCATGAACGCCAGCCCGGCGAACGTCGGCATGCGCAGCGAGGCGTCCAGCGCCGCCTGGCTCCCGGTCATCAGCAGCACCAGGGGCAGGCCCAGGAGCAGCATGAACACCACGGTCAGCGTGCCCGCCGCGCTGCGCATCGCGGCCCCGGCGCCCAGCGTCATCACCGCCACCAGGGCGAAGAACGCGCCCGCGCCCGCGACGTCCCGCACGGCCGCCCCGAACGGCAGCACGACGAGCCCCCCGAACGCGTCGGCCTGCAGCACCACGTAGACCGCCGCCGTCGCCAGCGCCCCCGACAGCACCCCGGCGGCGAACATCACCGGCGCCAGCACCAGCGCCTTGGCGGCCAGCACGAGCCCGCGCACCGGCGTGGCCTGCAGCGTGACCCTGATGCCGCCCGAGGAGTACTCCGACGTGATCGCCAGCATGGCCAGGGCGACGAGCGCGAACTGCACGAACGACGTGGCCGACACCACGGACTCGCTCGCCGTCACCCGCACGCCGGGCACCCGCTCGCGCACCGCGTCGGTGGCCGCCGCCGCGGCCAGAGCCACGGCGGTCAGCACCATGAGCGCCGCCGCGCCGGCCAGGCACCACCACGTGGACCGGACCGACCACAACTTGCCCCACTCGGCCCGTGCCGCCTGCCACAACGCCGCCGTCACGCGCCCGCCTCCGTCGTCCCGTACTCCACGCTGCTCTCCGTCAGCTCCTGATAGGCCTGCTCCAGGGACGCCTCCCGGGTGCGCAGCCCGTGCAGCCTGATCCCGGCCTCGTAGGCCAGGTCGCCCACCCGCTCGACGGGCGCGCCGGTGGCGACGACCTCGTTCTCGGCGACGCGCTCGGCGGCGATCCCGACGGCACGCAGGCGTCCGGCCAGCTCCCCTGCGTGCGGGGTGCGGGCCAGCACGGCCGTCAGCGAGCTGCGCCCGATGACCTCGGCCAGGGGCGCGTCGGCGATCAGCCGGCCCTTGCCGATCACCACCAGGTGGTCGGCCGTGAGCTGCATCTCGCTCATCAGATGGCTGGAGACGAACACCGTGCGGCCCTCGGCGGCCAGCGACCGCATGAGCCGGCGCACCCACCGCACGCCGTCGGGGTCGAGCCCGTTGACGGGCTCGTCGAACAGCAGCACCTGCGGGTCGCCGAGCAGCGCGGCGGCGATGCCGAGCCGCTGGCTCATGCCGAGCGAGAGCGCCCCGGCCCGGCGGTTCGCCGCGCCGGCCATGCCGACGCTCTCCAGCACCTCGGCCACCCGCCGCACGGGGATGCCGTTGCTGCGGGCCAGCGCGGTCAGGTGCGCCCGCCCGCTGCGCCCGGGGTGCAGCGCCCGCGCGTCGAGCAGCGCGCCGACCGTCCGCAGCGGGTTCCTGATCCGGTGGTACGGCACGCCGCCGACGAGCGCCGTGCCCGCCGAGGGCCGGTCGAGCCCGAGGACGAGCCGCATCGTGGTGGACTTCCCGGCGCCGTTGGGCCCGAGGAACCCGGTCACCGCGCCGGGTCTCAGCTCCAGCGACAGGTCGTCCACCGCCGTCCGGTCGCCGTACCGCTTGGTCAAACCCTTCAGACTGATCACGAGGGTCAACGCTAGGCAGCCGGGAGGCGGGCCACCATGGGGCCCGGCCGCCGACCTCGATGGCGGAAAACCGGAACAGAGCAGGTCGCGGCGCCGGCCGGGCGGGGCGGCCGCGCCCAAACAAGACGGTGCCGTTGCCCCGCGTTGACGTGCGGCTCACTACGGTTGCCGAGCATGACCGAAGACAAGAGCCGGAACCGGCGGCGGATCAGCATCGACGAAGCGGGCCTGGAGAAGCGCAGGTCCGCGATCCAGGCGCTCATGGAGCAGCCGCCGTCACCGGCGTCCGAGCAGGTGGGCGTCTTCGCCGAGGCGAACGCCCAGGGCGCGGCACAGGCCGACCTCGGCTGAGCCCGCCCGGCGCGGCCCCGGGTTCGACAAAGCGGCGGCGCGCCGCGCCGCCGCTCCCGGGTCCGGGATGTCACGCTCGCCGGGAACGAGGAGTACCGCCATGAGCAAAGCCGCACAAGGGCCCGAGGCGCATCCTCTCGTCAAGGAGCGCGTCGCCGCGACGGAGGAGGAGGACGGGGAGCTGTTCGCCGAGTTCCGCGACCGCTACGAGGAGCTCTTCGGCTGCCCGCTCCCCGACGTCTGGTACGACCACCGCACCGTCACGCTGACCCGCCGCGTGGTGAACGAGCGCGCCGGGCTGCTCACCACCCGCCGCGACGGGAACCAGGTCGAGCTGCTCTCCCCGTCGGGCGAACCGCTGGTGGGCGCCAACATGATCGCCTCGCCCGCGCTGGAGTTCGTGGCCCGCACCGGCGCCTTCTACGTGCGGGAGCTGCCCGGCGGCCTGACCGGGGAGGAGCGGGTCGCCCTGGCCGAGGTGCTGGTCGAGCAGCGGATCCTCAAGCTGAGCGGCTAGCGGCGGCGTGACCTACGCCTCCCTGCGGGCGGGGCGGGGGCCCAACGCGCTCGTCGTCGAGGCGCTGGGCGTGCTCGGCGGCGTGCGCAGGCGGGCGCTGGACATCGGCGCGGGCCCGCTCAACGACACCCGTTTCCTGCTGGAGCTGGGCTTCTCGGTCGAGGCCGTGGACACCGACCCCTGCACCCTCGCGCTGGCGGCGGCATGGCGGCACCCGCGGCTGCGGGTCGTGCACGCCGACGTCCGTGACGTGCCGGTCGCGGGCGGCGTGCTGTGCTGCACGTTCTTCGGTCCGGAGGACGCCTGGGCGGGGCGGCCGGGGCGCACGTTCCTGCGTGCCCCCGAGGCCGGCGCGCTGTTCCCCGGGCTGGAGCCGGTCGTCCTGCGCGAGGACCGCTACGACGGCACCGACGCCAGGGACCAGCCCAAACACTGGCACGTGGTGCGCTGCGTCTTCCGCAGGCCAGCCGGGTCAGCCTGACGTCAGGCCCGCCGGGTCAGCCTGACGTCGCGAGGGTCAGGAAACCCTCCTCGACCAGGCGGCGTACCAGGGCAAGGCCGTCCTCCCCCGGCAGACCGGCCGCCGTGAAGGGCTCGCCGTCCGCCGTGCGCTGGAAGGCCGCCTCGTGCCGGGCCGGGAGGCTGAGCCGTTTGCCGTGGAAGGCGAGGACCAGCGTGCCGGCGTCCCGTCTGCTCTCCCAGCGCAGGCCGGGGCGGCGCCGGACGGCGGTGCCGGCGTCGAGGCGGGCCAGGCCCGCGAGGTCGAGCAGGTGGCCGCCCAGCCGGTCGCCCTCGGCGAGCAACGCCATGTCCACCGCGTCGTCGGCCAGCCTCTCGGGGGTGAGGGCGGTTCCCAGGCGGGCGGTCAGCTCCCGGATGCGCTCCCGTGCGGCGGCCCGGCCGCCGGTCGTCCGGGCGAAGCCGAAGGGCAGCGGCTCCTGGCAGGCGAGGTCGGCGGAGACGGCCGCCTCGCACCCGGCCAGCAGCACGTCGGCCCAGGTCAGGGGATGGACGCCGACGCTCAGGTGCAGGGACGCGCCCTGCGCCGAGGCGGCCTCGTGCGGCAGGCCGCGCGGCAGGTAGAGCAGGTCCCCTTCGCACAGGTCGAGCTCGTGGCAGGCGTCCTCGTGGATCCGCCAGCGTTTGGCCCCGGCCACCTGCAGCACGAACACGTCGTGGGAGTCGTGGTGGACGCCGAAGCCGCGCGCCCGCGGCGGTGTGAGGTAGGCGTTGACCCGGCACTCCGCGCTGAACTCGCCGGCCAGCCGCCGGCACAGCTCCCGCAGCGGCGGCCACCGTTCGTGCACCGAGGGCATGATCAGGGTCGAGCCGTCGCGGTAGCGGGCGTAGAGGTCCTCCAGCCCGGCCGCGCCGCCGTCGGCGTGGCCGTCGCGGACCACGCGCACGGCCCCGGCGTGCCGGCCGGAGCCGGACAGCAGCTCGTCGAAGCGGGCCGGCGAGAACAGCTCGCGGTAGTGGCCGGGTGACCGCCTGCGCAGCAGGAGATGCCGCCGCCCCTGGTGGTCCCGCAGGAACTGCTCGCGGGACACCGGGCCGAGCAGTCAGTCGGTGGCGGGCGTGACGTCCGCGCCGTCCCGCTCGTCGATCATCATCTCCGGTCCGTACCCGTGGCGTCCGCGCGCCACGCCCCGGGCCGCACAGAGGCGGCCCGGCGGCGGCCCGGGAGGCCCGGGAGGCCCGGGGACGCGGTCAGTCGGTGCCGAGCTCCATCGCGGCGCGGTCGAGCAGCTCGTCGTCCTCGGAGACCTCGCCGCGCGAGGCGATGGCCTCCGCGCCGCCCTGCGGCATCGCGCCGATGAGGCCGGTCGAGGCCGCCCGGGCGGCGCCGATGAGCGCCGGGTGGGTGGTGCCGACCATGCCGAGCGTGGCGTACTGCTCCAGCTTGGCGCGCGAGTCGGCGATGTCCAGGTTGCGCATGGTGAGCTGGCCGATGCGGTCGACCGGACCGAACGCGGAGTCCTCCGTGCGCTCCATCGACAGCTTGTCGGGGTGGTAGCTGAAGGCCGGGCCGGTGGTGTCGAGGATCGAGTAGTCCTCGCCGCGGCGCAGCCTCAGGGTGACCTCGCCGGTGATCGCCGTGCCGACCCAGCGCTGCAGCGACTCGCGCAGCATCAGCGCCTGCGGGTCGAGCCAGCGGCCCTCGTACATGAGCCGGCCGAGCCGCCGGCCCTCGTTGTGGTACGTGGCCAGGGTGTCCTCGTTGTGGATGGCGTTGACCAGGCGCTCGTAGGCGGCGTGCAGCAGCGCCATGCCGGGGGCCTCGTAGATGCCGCGGCTCTTGGCCTCGATGATGCGGTTCTCGATCTGGTCGGACATGCCCAGGCCGTGCCGGCCGCCGATCGCGTTGGCCTCCATGACCAGGTCGACCGGGGAGCCGAACTCCTTGCCGTTGATCGTGACCGGGCGGCCCTGGTCGAAGCCGATGGCGACGTCCTCGGTGATGATCTCGACCTCGGGGTCCCAGAAGCGCACACCCATGATCGGCTCGACGGTCTCGATGCCGGTGTCGAGGTGTTCGAGGGTCTTGGCCTCGTGGGTGGCGCCCCAGATGTTGGCGTCGGTCGAGTACGCCTTCTCGGTGCTGTCGCGGTAGGGCAGCCCGTGGGCGAGCAGCCACTCCGACATCTCCTTGCGCCCGCCGAGCTCGGAGACGAAGTCGGCGTCGAGCCAGGGCTTGTAGATGCGCAGGTGGGGGTTGGCCAGCAGGCCGTAGCGGTAGAACCGCTCGATGTCGTTGCCCTTGAACGTGGAGCCGTCGCCCCAGATCTGCACCTCGTCCTCGAGCATGGCCCGCACCAGCAGGGTCCCGGTGACGGCGCGGCCGAGCGGCGTGGTGTTGAAGTAGGCCCGGCCGCCCGAGCGGATGTGGAACGCGCCGCAGGTGAGCGCGGCCAGGCCCTCCTCGACCAGCGCGGCGCGGCAGTCGACCAGGCGCGCGAGCTCGGCCCCGTAGGCCAGCGCGCGGCTGGGCACCGAGGCGATGTCGGGCTCGTCGTACTGGCCGATGTCAGCGGTGTAGGTGCACGGGACGGCGCCCTTGTCGCGCATCCACGCGACGGCCACCGAGGTGTCGAGACCGCCGGAGAAGGCGATGCCGACCCGCTCGCCGGTGGGCAGGGAGGTGAGAACCTTGGACATAGAAGAAGATTATGCATTGCAACGCATGAACATGCAAAGCCACCCCCTCATCCGGGTGCGGGCCGGGATTCCCGGCGGAGGGTGGACAACCGGGCGAGGACGTGATCTGACGGAGTGAGGACCGCCGACGATCACGAACAGGAGCACCGGGACATGAGCGACAAGCCGCGACTGCACTCAGCCGGCCCCACCCACCTGGACCGCGCCCGCGACCTGCGCCCGCTGATCGAGAGCGAGGCGGCCGAGGCCGAGGCGCTGGGCAGGCTGACCGAGCCCGTCGTGGCCGCCCTGCACGAGGCCGGGCTGTTCGGCATCTGGCTGCCCGCCCCGCTGGGCGGCTCGGAGCTGTCACCGTCGGAGCTGCTCGCCCTGTTCGAGGAGCTGACCTACGCCGACGCCTCGACCGGCTGGGTGATCATGGCCACCACCCTGGAGAACGGCACGGCGGGCGCCTACCTGGGCGACGACGCCGTCGAGCAGATCTTCGGCGGCCCCCGCACGCCGCTGTTCGCGGGCCAGGGCACCCGGCCGGGCACCGCCGTGCGCGAGGACGGCGGCTTCCGGCTGACCGGCCGATGGAGCTTCGCCTCGGCCATGCCGCACGCCCAGTACGTGCACAGCCTGGGCGTCGTGGAGGGCACCGGCGAGGAGCGCATCTTCATCACCCCGGTCGAGGACGCCAAGCTGCTCGGCAACTGGGACGTCCTGGGCCTGCGCGCCACCGGCAGCCTCGACTACGCCATCGACGGCGCCTTCGTGCCGGAGTCGCGCACGCACCTGTTCGCCCAGCGGGAGCCGCTGCGCGGCGGCGCGATCTACCGGCTCGGCCTGCTGGACCAGGCGCTGATCGCCCACTCCGGCTGGGCGCTCGGCCTCGGCCGCCGCCTGCTGGACGAGCTGGGCCGGCACGTCGCGGCCCGCGCCGGACGTCCGGGGCAGCTCGCCGTCAGCGACGCCTTCCACACCGGCTTCGCCCGCGCCGAGGCGGCCCTGCGGGCGGCGCGCGCCCTGGTCCGCGAGACGTGGGACGACGCCGAACGCACCCTGGACGCGGGCGGCCCGCTGTCCACCCGCCAGGAGACGATGGTGCGGCTCGCGCTCAACCACGCCACCTCGACGCTCACCGAGGTGGCCGGGTTCGCCTACGCCTCGGGCGGCACGACGGCGCTGCGCGACGGCCTGCTCCAGCGCCTGTTCCGGGACGCGCACGCCGGCGCCCAGCACATCACCTCGGGCCCGCAGGCGCTGCGGGAGTGCGGACGCGAGCTGGCGGGGCTGGCCCGGGGCGAGGAATGGACGCTCTTCAGCCTGGAGCCCTGACCCGAAGCCCCGCCCTGCCCCGAAGCCCCGAGCCCCGCCGCGGGACGTCGGGGCCGCCTCCCGGAGGTCAGTGCTGCCGGGAGACCTGGGCGGTGTGCAGGGCGTCCGCGGTGGCGATCTTGTGGTTGCGGGCCGCCCGCTCGATCACCTCGGCCTCGGCGTCGCCCTCGATCAGGCTCAGCAGGTGGTCGTGCTCCTCCACCGACTTGCGCGCCCGCCCCGGCACGTACGTGAAGCTGGAGCGGCGCATGTGGTCGAGCCGCGCCCACTCCGACTCCAGCAGGGCGTTGAGGTGCTCGTCGGGGCAGTGGCGGTAGAGCGAGAAGTGGAACTCGCGGTTGAGCGCGGTGAAGGAGGTGGGGTCGAACTCCTCCAGCGCCTCCTTCATCCGCTCGTTGATCTCGCGCGACTCCTGGATCTTGGCCGCGTCCATGTGCGGCGCGCAGATGGCCGTGGCGTAGCCCTCCAGCCGGGCCAGCACGTTGAGGGTGTGCTCGACCTGCACCGAGTCGAAGACGGCGACCCGGGCGCCGATGTTGCGCACGACCTCGACCAGCCCGTCGGACTGCAGCCTGCGCACGGCCTCGCGCAGCGGGATCGTGCTGACGCCGGTCTCCCGGGCGAGCTGGTCCATGACCAGCCGGTAGCCGGGGCCGTACGTGCCGTCGAGGATGCGGGCCCGCAGCAGGTCGTAGCTGATCTCGGCCTTGGAGCCCTTGGGCCGCTTGGCCTGGGCCGGTTTTCTCGTGCTGCTCACCATCACCTCTGCAGGACCTTCATGATGGCGTCGCGGAAGCCCGCGCCCGCCGGCGCTTCGACGCGACCGCCCGGAGCCCTCACCGGCTCCGCCCCCGAGGTCACCTCGACGATACGCTGGACGCCCGCTGTCATCCCCTCATCTTGCCCGACCACGAGCACGGGCGGCGCCCGGCCCCCCGCGCGGGCGGCCGGTCCGCGCAGGGGGCCGGAGGGGCGAGGGCCGGGCCACCGGGAGAACAGCCCCGCCATCCAGAACCTCCGTCTGTCCTATTTCACATATGATTTCAGATCTTATCGTACGCGGGCACGGGGAAGTCCACGACCACCTGCCCGGTTCCCGTCGAGCCGAAGTACGGGCACAACTGCTCACCCCGCCCCTTGTACGACCGCCACCCCAGCAGCCCGAACAACATCGCCGTGTCCGCCATCGCGCCCTCCCCCGCGCAGCGCACGTTGTAGTCGGGCAACATGTCCAGGAACTCGCCGATGCGCCCTTCGGCCCACATGTCCAGCACGGCCATGTCGATCTTCCGGTTGAGCGGGCTGCTGACCTCGTTGAGCAGCGACTCGGCGGTCTCGTTCGAGGGGAAGGCGTGCGAGAGCGAGCCGCTGGCCAGGAAGGCGACCCGGCGGTCGCTCTGCTGGATGCCGCGCAGCAGCGCCTCGCCGATGCGCCGGTTCTCGTCGATCGAGGAGTAGATGTTGCAGCCGATCGGCAACACCCGCACGGCGGAGTCCTCGTTCATGAAGTGCATCGGCACCAGCGTCGCGTACTCCAGGCCCAGGTCGCGGTAGGTGTGCACGAGCGCCTTCTGCCCGCCGGCGGCGATCTCGGCACGGATCAGCTCGGCCAGCTCGGGGTCGCCCGGGTAGTCGTAGTCCAGGTCGTGGATGAAGTGCGGCAGCTCGTGGCTGGCGTAGGAGTCGCGGTGGCGCTCCTTGCCGTTGAGGTGGAAGCCGATGCTGTTCATCCAGTGGGTGTCGGCGATCAGGTACGTGTCCACCCCCAGCTCCCGCGCCCGCCTGCCGACCTCGGTGAGAGCCAGCTCGGCGGGCCGGCGGATGCCGAAGTGCCGGCCCGGCTGGATCGACAGCCAGATCGACGGCACATGCGTGATCTTGGCTGCCAGGACGAGCTCTCCCATCACACCCTCCCCAGGTGCGTCCAGACGCCCTTGACCTCGGTGTAGGCGTCGATGGCGTACGGGCCCATCTCCCTCCCCCACCCGCTGGCCTTGTAGCCGCCCCACGTGGTGGCGGCGTCGGGCACATGGATCATGTTGATGAACACGGCTCCCGCCCGGATCCGGGCGGCCAGGCGGTGGGCGGTCGACAGGTCGTTGGTCCAGATGGAGGCGGCCAGGCCGTACTCCAGTCCGTTGGCGCGGCCGATGATCTCGTCGGGGTCGTCGTAGGCCAGCACCGGGATGACGGGCCCGAACACCTCCTCGCGGGCCACGGCCATGGTGTCGGTCACCTCGGCGAACACGGTCGGACGGTAGAAGAAGCCGGGGCCGTCGGCGCGCCTGCCGCCGGTGACGAGTTGCGCGCCATCGTACAGCGCGCTGCGGACGTGGGCGTCCACGGCCATCAGGTGGTCCTCGCTGATCAGCGGGCCGAGGTCGGTGGCCGGGTCGAGGCCGGGTCCGACCTTGAGCGCGTCGGCCGCGGCGGCCATCTTCGAGGTGAACTCGTCGACGCGCTTGCGGTCGACGTAGAAGCGCGAGTACGCGGCGCAGACCTGGCCGCTGTTGAACAGCGCGCCCTGGACGTTGCCCGCCACCGCGGCGTCGATGTCGGCGTCGGCCGCGATGATGCTCGGCGTCTTGCCGCCGAGCTCCAGCGTCAGACGCTTGAGGTTGTCCGCGCCGGCGTGCACGAGCGAGCGGCCGACCGACGTCGAGCCGGTGAAGGAGATCTTGTCCACGCCCGCGTGCCCGGCCAGCGCCGCGCCGGTCTCCGGGCCGCCGGTCAGCAGGTTGACCACGCCGGGCGGGAATCCGGCCAGCGCCATCAGCTCCACCAGCCGGACCGTGGTCAGCGGGGTCTGCTCGGCGGGCTTGACGATCACCGTGTTGCCGCAGGCCAGGGCGGGGGCGAGCTTCCAGGCGGCGATCATCAGCGGGAAGTTCCACGGGGTGATGAGCGCGCACACGCCGACCGGCTCGCGCCGGGTGTAGTGCAGGGTGTCGGGGTACGAGATGGGCAACACCGAACCCTCAATTTTCGTACACCATCCTGCGAAATATCGGAAATGTTCGGCGGTGCCGGGCACGGTCACGTTCCGCGCCACCGCCAGCGGCTGGCCGTTGTCCCTGGTCTCCAGCTCGGCCAGCTCGTCGGCGTGCTCCTCCACCAGGTCGGCCACTTTCCACAGCAGCCTCGCGCGGGCGGCGGCGGGCATCTCGGCCCAGGCCGGGTCGTCCAGCGCGGCCCGGGCCGCCGCCACCGCGCGGTCCACGTCGGCGGGGCCCGCCTCGGCGCACTCGGTGATCACGGTGGCCTCGGCCGGGTCCAGCGTGGCGAACGTCGCGCCGTCCGCGGCCGGGCCCCAGGAGCCGCCGATGTACAGGCCGGTCATGAGCCGATCTCCTCTCGCACCATGTCCGCGCACCGCTCGCCGATCATGATGGCGGGCGCGTTCGTGTTCCCTGACGTGACGGCGGGCATCACCGAGGCGTCGGCGACGCGCAGCCCGTCGATGCCGTGGACTCTGAGCCGCTGGTCCACGACGGTTCCCATGGCGCAGGTCCCGACCTGATGGTGGTAGGTCACCAAGGTCCTCTCTATGTGCTCGGACAGTTCACGGTCACCGGGGTAGAGCTCCGCGCCCGCCCATTCCCGCAGGGCGGCGGCGTGGGCCAGCTCCCGGCACAGCTCGACGGCCGCGCGCATGCACGCGCGGTCGGCGGCCGCCTCCAGGTAGGCGGGGTCGATGTGCAGCGGGGCGTCGGGGTCGGCCGAGGTCAGCGCCAGGTGGCCCCTGCTCTCCGGCCGGACGATCCCGGCCATGAGCGTGAAGGCGTCCGGCGGGCCGGTCATGCCCTCGTCGTACAGGGGGACGTGGAAGAACAGCGGCTGCACGTCGGGGCCGGGCAGGCCGGGGCGGCTGCGCCAGAAGAGCTGGCTGTGCATCGGCTGCAGGCCGGGCATCGCGGGCGGCACGGGCCGGCGGGCGGCCACGATCACCGGGACGAGCGCGTGGTCGTGCAGGTTGCGTCCGACGCCGGGCAGGTCCTCCACCGCCTTGATGCCGTGCCGGCGCAGCTCGGCCGCGTCGCCGAGGCCGCTCAGCAGGAGCAGGCGCGGCGACTCGACGGTCCCGGCGCTGAGCACGACCTGGCGGGCGGCCCCGACCTGGTGCAGGCGGCCGTCCTGGCGGTACTCCACGCCCACGCACCGCCGCCCGCGCAGGAGCAGCCGGCGGGCGCGGGCGCCGGTGCGGATCTCCAGGACGGGCCGGTCGCAGTGCGGGCGCAGGTAGGCGTCGGCCGTGCTGTGCCTGCGGCCGTGCCGGATCGTGAGCTGGCAGAACCCGGCGCCGTCGGGACGCTCGCCGTTGCAGTCGGCGTTGAACGGCATGCCCTGCTCCACGGCGGCGGCCACGATCGCCGCGTTGACCTGGTGCGGCGCGTAGTCGGCGATCACCCGTACGGGGCCGCCGACGCCGTGGTAGTCGCCGGGCCCGCGGTCGAAGTCCTCCAGCCGCTTGAAGTACGGCAACACCTCGGGGTACGACCAGCCGGGCCCCCAGGCGTCGTAGTCGGCCGGCGCGCCCCTGACGAAGATCATGCCGTTGAGCGAGGACGAGCCGCCCAGCACCTTCCCGCGCGGCCAGTGCGGACGCCGCCCGCCCAGCCGTCGCTGCGGCGCCACCCGGTAGTCGTAGTCCTCGGGGCCGCCCCACAGCCGGAACACCCCGCCGGGGTCGTGAATGTCGGGGTTGACGTCGGGGCCGCCCGCCTCCAGCAGCAGCACGCGCAGCGCCTGGTCGTCGGCCAGCCGGCGGGCCACCGCGGCGCCCGCCGAGCCCGCGCCGACCACGACGACGTCAAAGGTCTCCATCGCCCGCTCCCAGATAGGCCGAACGCAGCCGGCCGCGCAGCTCGTCCGGCGTGCCGCGCAGGACGACCCGGCCCCGGTCCAGCACGTGCACGCGGGTGGCCAGCTCCAGGGCGAGCCGGGTGTACTGCTCGATGAGCAGCACCCCGGCGCCGGCCTCGGCCAGCGCGGCCAGGGCGGGGACGAGCCTGGACACCACGACGGGGGCCAGGCCGAAGGACAGCTCGTCCACCAGCAGGTAGCGCGGCCCGCCGGTGACGGCCTGGGCCAGGGCGAGCATCTGCTGCTGGCCGCCGGACAGCGTGCCGGCCCGCCGGTCGCGCAGCGCGGCCAGCTCCGGGAAGGCGGCCAGGGCCGGTCCGGGGTCGGGCCCGGCCACCCGCAGGTTGTCGGCCACGCTCAGCGAGCGCAGCACCCGGTGGCCCTCGGGGACGGCGGCCACGCCCAGCGCCCGGACGCGTTCGGGGCGCAGCCCGGTCAGCGCGTCGCCGTCGGCGGTGACCGCGCCCGCCTCGACCGGCAGCAGCCCGGCCACGGCGAGCACGAGCGTGCTCTTGCCCGCGCCGTTCGCGCCGAGCAGCGCGGTGATCTCGCCGGGCGGCACGTCGAGCGTCACGTCGTGCAGCACCTCGCGCCCGCCCCTGCGCACGCGCAGGTCGCGCACCTCCAGGCTCACGGCGCCTCCCCCAGGTAGGCGGCGCGCACCCGCTCGTCGGCCAGCACCGCCGCGGTCGGTCCGGCGGCGACCAGGCGGCCGAAGTCCAGCACGGCCGTGGTCGCGCAGACCTCGCCGACCAGGGCCACGTCGTGCTCGATGAGCACCACGAGCGCCCCGAACTTGTCCGGCACGGCCGTCACCACCTCGGCCAGCGACCGCGACTCCGCCTCCGACAGCCCGGCGGCCGGCTCGTCGAGCAGCACGATCCTGGGCGTGCCGACCAGGGCGCGGGCCAGTTCGAGCCGCCGCCGTTCCGGCAGCGTCAGCTCGCCCGCCGGGCGTCCGGGGTCGCTCAGGCCGCAGAAGGCGAGCAGGCCCTCGTCCGGGCCGCCCAGGTGGTCGGCGGCCAGGCGCAGGTTGCCGGCCGCGCTCAGCTCGGCGACCACCTGCTCCTGCTGGAACGTGCGGCGCAGCCCCCACCTGGCCCGCCGGTGCGGCGCGAGCGCCAGCAGGTCGGCGCCGCCGGCCGTGACCCGCCCGGAGACCGGCCGCACGAAGCCGGACAGCACGTTGAACAGGGTGGTCTTGCCCGCGCCGTTGGGCCCGATGAGCCCGCACAGGCCGGAGTCGAAGGTCAGGGTGACGCCGTCCAATGGGCGCACGCCGCCGAAGCGCACCCGCAGGTCCTCGATCTCCAGCCTCATGCGGGCCGCCGCAGGTCCTCTAGCTGCCCGCCGATGCCGCGCGGCGCGGTGACCAGGGCGTGCACGGTGCCCGCGCCGAAGACGACGAGCATGAGGTTGCCGTCGAGCCCGGCGGCGTCGAGCGCGGCCGGCACGACCTGGCCGACCACGCCGGACAGCACCACACCGGTCAGCCCGTACGCGCCGCCGACCAGGACGACGGCGAACAGCAGCACCGAGTCCGAGGCCCGGAACGAGATCGGGTCCAGCCGCCCGGTGTTGGCGGCCAGCAGCGCCCCGGCGGTCCCGGTGACGAACGCCGCCAGCGCGAACGCCCACACCTTGTACCTGGTCAGGGCCACGCCGACAGCCAGCGCGCCGGCCTCGCCGCTCCTGATCGCCGCCCACGCCCGGCCCGGCCGCCCGCGCTGGTGCAGCACGACGAGGACGAGCGCGAGCACCGCGCACAGGACGGCGAACCGGAAGAACCCGGCGTCGGAGGACGCCATCGAGGGGCGTGGCATGGCCTGCTGCGTCCCGCTGCCCGCCACCCGGCCGAGGAACCCGGGCCCGCCGTCGGGGAACCCGGTCGCCGAGAACGCCACCTGGAACGCCCCGCCGGCCATGAGCGTCACCAGGGCCAGGTCCACGCCGGACAGGCGCAGCGCGGGCAGCCCGTACACGATGCCGACCAGGCAGGTGACCGCCCCGGCCGCCAGCACGACCAGCGGGAACGGCCACCCGGTGGCGAACGCCAGCCGCAGCGCCACCCAGCCGCCGACGCCGAGCAGCGCCACCTGGCCGAGCGAGACCAGCCCGAGCCGGGCGTACAGCAGGGCGATGCCCGCGGCGGGGATGACGAAGATGACCGCGGAGGTGAGCACCCGCACCCAGTAGCCGTCCACGGCCAGGGGCACGAGCACCGCCAGCGCCGCCGCCCCGGCGGCCAGCCCGAGCACCACGCGCAGAACCGAGCGCGCGTCGCCGGGCGGCAGCGGCCGGGTCCGCGCCGACGGCGCGGGCTCGGCGGGACGCACCTCGACCGTGCCGCCGCGCCTGGCCCGCGCCCCTGTGCGCTGCAGCCACAGGATCGCCGCGACGGCCACCGCGAACGGCGCCACCGACCGGTACGGCGCGGTCTGCTCCCACGCCCCGCCCAGGGCCTCGGCCAGCCCGATCGCCAGCCCGGCCGCCAGCGTGACCGGCAGCGACCGGAAGCGGCCGACCACGCCCGCCGCCAGCGAGGCGATCACCAGGAAGGTCAGGGTGCCCGCCTCCAGCCGGGTCAGCGAGCCGAGCACCAGCCCGGTCAGCCCGGCCACCGCGCCGCCCGCGGCCCAGGTGACGGTCTCGACCCGCCGGATGGGCACGCCGAGCAGCGCGCTGATCTCGCGGTCGTCGGCCAGCGCGCGCATGGCGGTGCCGAAGCCGGTCCGGCGCAGCAGCACGGCGGTCCCGGCGGTCAGCGCCACGGCCAGCGCCAGCGCGAGCGCCTGGGTGAGCGTGACCCGCGCGCCGCCCACGTCGAACCCGGCCGTGTCGGTCGGCAGGGTGAGCGTGCGCGGGTCGTCGCTCCACGTCCAGTAGCACAGGCCGAGCAGCACGAGCGCGAGGCCGAGCGTGCACACCGCCTTGACCAGCGGGTCGCGGGCGGCGACGAGCGGGCCGACCAGGCCGCCGTACAGGCCGGACAGCAGCGCCGACAGCAGCGGCGCGGCCGCCAGCGCGAGGGCGACCGGCCAGCCGTCCTGCAGGAACTGCCAGGACAGCAGCGCGCCGATCGCGCCGATCGCGCCGTAGGCCAGGTTGAGCACGCCCGTGGCGCGGTAGAGCACGACGATGCCCACGCCCGACAGCGCGTAGACGGCGCCGAGGGCGAGCCCGCTGATGACGAACGGCAGCATCAGCCGGTCAGCCCCAACTGCTTCTCCTCCCGCAGGATCGGCGCGAGGTCGGGGTCCTGGGTCGGCGTGCAGTCCTTGATCTTCGACCAGCCGCCGCCCTTCATCGTGACGTAGCGGGTGTCGTGGTTGGCGTTGTGGCGGGCGGCGCGGCCGAAGTACCAGGGGGCGCAGAGCAGGTCGCTGCGGAAGCCCTTGACCTGTGACAGGGCCCGGCTCACCGAGGCGCGGTCGATCGTCCCGCCGGTCCTGGCCAGGGTGTCGACGAAGATCTTGGCGGCCAGGAAGCCGCCCTGGGAGAAGGAGTCGCGGGGGGCCTTGTCGTCGGCGTACTCGTCCATGACGCGGCGCCAGAGCTTGTTGTCCGGGGTGCCGGCGTCGAGCATGGTGAACTCGGAGTTGGACACGAAGCCCTCCCAGTAGCTGCCGACCTGGCCGGGGAAGGTGGTGTCGTAGCAGGGCGTCAGGCAGACGAAGGTGACCTTGTCCTTGAGTCCCTGCGCCTGGGCGGCCTTGAGGATGGCGGCGTCGTCGGGGGCGGGGTCCTGGAGGATGATCGCGTCCGGGCGGCCCCGCATGGCCTCCAGCAGCACGGCGGTGGCGTCCTTGACGCCGGGGTCGTGCAGCACGTCGCCGGCCGAGGTCAGGCCCTTGGTCCTGAGGTAGGCGCGCACGCCGTCCTGGGTCCAGTCGCCGACGCCGGGCACCCGGTTGCTGATCTGGGCGACCCTTCTGGCGCCCTTGACCTCGACGGCGTACTGGGCGGCGGCCACGGCGCTGACCCTGGGGCCGGCGTTGACCGGGGCGATGCGCGGCGACTCGAAGCACGCCCTCGGCACGCCGACCGCGAGCACGTCGAACAGCCCGTTCTGCTCCCAGATCGGGCCGGAGACGCCGCAGGCGACGAAGCTGGAGCCGCCGACCAGGGCGACCAGGTCCCGGTTGCCGGCGAGCTTGGTGGCCAGGGCCGAGGCCTTCTGCGGGTTGAGGCCGTCGTCCTCGACCAGGTACTCGACCGGACGGCCGCCGATGCCGCCGCCGGCGTTGACGCAGTCGAAGTACGCCTTGGCCGCCTTGGTGGCCGAGCTGAAGTCGATGCCGCCGCTGGCGGTGACGATCGCGCCCACGGTGATCGGGGTCCCGGTGGCGGGCTTCCCCGTGCCGCAGGCCGTCCTGGCGGCGCTGCCGTCCTGGCCGGTCCCGCAGGCGGAGACCACCAGAGCTATCGCGGCCCACCACACCAGGCGTCGTGGACATCGCATACGCATCCTCCTCGAAGCGCCGTGCGTCCTGCCCCGATGGACAAATCATGTACGACATCAGATATTTCTGTCCATAGGTTCCCCATGTATCATCGACGATGTCCTATACGATTTGACGGGGTTGCGAGGGGCCTACCGCTGGGCCTTCCACCTGGGAAATCATCGTGGCGGGGCGGAGGAGGAGTGCCATGAGACGGCGGTCCGGCCGCACGTCCGACAGGGGATCGATCGCACCCGTGGCCGGGGCCGCCGTTCCAGTGCAAGGAGATCGCCCGTTGAACCTGGAGCACTACATCGACGGGGCCCACGTGCCCAGCGTGTCCGGCCAGACGTTCACCTCGCTGGAACCCGCGACCAACCGCCCCGCGCTGACCGTCGCCTCCGGGGACGCCGAGGACGTCGACCTGGCCGTGCGCGCAGCGCACAGGGCGTTCACCGACGGGCCGTGGCCGCGGCTGCCGGGCGAGGAGCGGGCGGCGGTGCTGCGCGGGATCGCGGCGGCCATCGAGGCGCGCGACGAGCGCATCGCCGAGCTGGAGTGCGGCGACACCGGGCTGCCGATCACCCAGGCCAGGGGCCAGGCCCGGCGGGCGGCGCACAACTTCCGCTTCTTCGCCGACGTCATCAGCAGCCTGGGCGAGGACGTCTTCCGCGTCGGCTCGGCCCAGCTCAACTACGTCGTGCGCAAGCCGGTTGGCGTGGCCGGGCTGATCACGCCGTGGAACACGCCGTTCATGCTGGAGACCTGGAAGCTCGCGCCCGCCCTGGCGGCCGGCTGCCCGGTGGTGCTCAAGCCGGCCGAGTGGTCGCCGCTCTCGGCCAGCCTGCTGCCGGAGATCATGGAGGAGGGCGGGCTGCCGACCGGCGTGTTCAACCTCGTCCACGGCATCGGCGAGCGGGCCGGGGCGGCGCTGGTGGCCCACCCCGACGTGCCGGTGATCTCCTTCACCGGCGAGACCACCACCGGCCAGACGATCATGCGCGACGCCGCCACCGGACTCAAGACGTTGTCGATGGAGCTGGGCGGCAAGTCCCCGCTGCTCGTCTTCGACGACGCCGACCTGGACCGGGCGCTCGACGCGGCCGTGTTCGGCGTCTTCTCGCTCAACGGCGAGCGCTGCACGGCCAGCTCGCGGGTGCTCGTCCAGGACACCGTCTACGAGGAGTTCGTGGCCCGGCTCGCCGAGCGCGCCGCGCGGGTGCGCGTCGGGCCGCCGCACGACCTGGCGACCGAGCTGGGCGCGCTCATCCACCCCGAGCACTACGAGCGGGTCCTGTCGTACGTGCGGGCCGGCGTCGCGGAGGGCGCCCGCCTGGTGGCCGGCGGCGGCCGCCCGGACGGCCTGCCCGAGGGCAACTTCCTGGCCGCCACGGTCTTCGCCGACGTGACGCCCGCGATGCGCATCTTCCAGGAGGAGATCTTCGGCCCGGTCGTCTGCGTCACCCCCTTCGCCACCGAGAAGGAGGCCCTGGAGCTGGCCAACGCCACCCGGTACGGCCTGGCCGCCTACGTGTGGACCAGCGACCTGCGCCGCGCCCACCGCCTGGCCCAGTCCGTCGAGGCCGGCATGCTCTGGATCAACTCCCAGAACATCCGCGACCTGCGCACGCCCTTCGGCGGCGTGAAGGCCAGCGGCCTGGGCAGGGAGGGCGGCCGGTACAGCATCGACGTCTACACCGAGGCGCACATCGTGCACGTCGCCACCGAGGACCTGCCGATCCCCCGCTTCGGCCTCGGCTGAACCCGTTCCGCCGCGTCCTGCACTGTGCGCCCAGGCGTAACGTCCGGGCCACCTCGGCGGTCTACCGTGCCCGCATGACGACGCGCAGGTTGTTCGCGAGCGTGCTGGCCGCCCTCCTGGCCGGCGGTACGGTCGCTGTCGTGCTGACCCAGACGCCATCCGCCACGGCCGAGCGCCGCGGCCAGGCCCCCGTCGTGATCGGTCACCGGGGCGCCAGCGCCCACCGGCCCGAGCACACGCTGCTGTCCTACGAGGCGGCCATCGCCATGGGCGCCGACTACATCGAGCCCGACCTCGTCTCCACCAAGGACCACGTGCTGGTCGCCCGGCACGAGAACGAGATCTCCGGCACGACCGACGTGGCCGCCCACCCCGAGTTCGCCGATCGGCGCGCCACCAGGACCGTGGACGGCCGGCCGGTCACCGGCTGGTTCACCGAGGACTTCACGCTGGCCGAGCTCAAGACGCTGCGGGCCAAGGAACGCGTGCCCGACCTGCGGCCGGACAACACCGCCTTCGACGGGCTGGCCGAGATCCCCACGTTCGAGGAGGTCGTCCGGCTCGCGCAGCGGCACGGCGTCGGGGTCTATCCCGAGACCAAGCATCCGACGTACTTCGACTCGATCGGCCTGTCGCTGGAGGAGCCGCTGCTGGAGGTGCTGAACCGGTACCACGTGCGCAAGGCGTACATCCAGTCCTTCGAGACGGCGAACCTGCGCGAGCTGCGCGGACGGACGCGGCTGCCGCTCATCCAGCTCATCACCTCGGGCGGCGCGCCCTACGACTGGGTCGCCTCCGGCAGCACGCGCACCTACGACGACATGGTGACCCCCGACGGCCTGCGCGAGGTGGCCCGGTACGCCGCCGGGATCGGCGTGGACACCCGCCGCGTGGTCCCGGTGGACGCCTCGGGCGCGACGCTGCCCCCGACCACGCTGGTCCAGGACGCCCACCGCAGGCGGCTGGAGGTGCACGTGTGGACGATCCGCAACGAGAACTCCCAGCTGCCCGCCGACCACCGCAGGGGCGACCCGGCCAGCCCGGTCTACGGGCGGGCCACCGGCGACGTGGCCGGCTGGCTGAGCAGGCTCATCGAGCTGGGCATCGACGGCGCGTTCTGCGACGACCCGGCGATGGGCCGCGCGGTGGTCACCGGGCGCCCCTCCTGACCGGGCGCGCACCCGAAACGGCAGGCCCCTCCTGACCGGGGCGCGCACGAAGCAGCGGGCCCCCGTGCCGGGGACCCGCCGCGCGTGCGCCGCTGGGGACGCCTCAGGTACGGCGCCAGCGGGACTCGCCGAAGCAGTAGCCCGCGAACAGCAGCAGCCCGAGGGCCACCAGCGCGAGCAGCCACGGCCCCACCGGCGTGTCGGCGAAGCGCCGCAGGGTGGCGTCGATGCCGCCCGCCTTGTCGGGGTCGAAGGTGACCGCCGCGTAGCCGACGAAGACGCCGGCGCCGCCGGTGATCACGCCGCGGGCGATGTAGCCGGCCTGGCCGAGCCGTTCCATCACCTTGCGGGCCTTGGGCGACATGCGGCCGAGGTCGAGCTCGCGCTCGAACTTCTTGGTGATGCCCTCGTGGATCCAGTAGATGCCGAGGGCGACGATGCCGAGCCCGATCAGGCCGACGATGACCTGGCCACCGGGCAGGTCGAGCAGCTTGCTCGTCAGGTTCTGCGACTGCTTGTCGTCGGACTTGGCCTGACCGGCCAGCAGCACGCTCAGCAGGGTCACGCAGATCAGGACGTACACGCCGGTGCGGAAGGCCGACTGCACGCGGTCACTCGCCTTGCGGTGACTGAACAGCGCCTCCGACGCCTGCCACAGCGCCAGCCCGGCGAAGCCGACCGTCATGATCCACAGCAGCACCTGGCCGAAGGGCAGTCCGGCGATGGTGGTGATGGCTCCCGACTTGTCGGCCTGGCGCGAGCCGTCGCCGAAGGCGATCTGCAACGCCAGCACGCCGATCAGCGCGTACAGCACGCCGCGGCAGGCCAGCCCGATGCGGGCCAGCGTGGTCATCGCCGGGCTGTCAGCTGCTCTGCGGGCCGCGTTCTTGGCCTCACGGCCCGCGTCCATGGCTTCGCGGCCCGCGCTCTGTGCGGTGCTCACCGTTCCTCCTGGGGGTTTGCGGAAGAACTCCCCTTTGCCCGGGAAACGGCGTTCTAGGCGTCGCCGATCAGTCGAAGGCGAGGGTGGGCAGGTCAACGGCGGTGGCGCCGCCGTCGGCCACGACCACGCTGCCGGTCATGACGGCGCTGTCCGGCGAGGCGAGGAACAGGCAGATCGCGGCGATCTCGTCGGCGGTGGCCGGGCGGCGCAGCGGCACGTCCTTGGTGACCAGCTCGTACGCCGCGTCGCGGGTGATGCCGTCCCGGCCGACCAGCACGTCCATCTCCTCGTCGGCCATCGGCGTGCGCACCCAGCCGGGGCACAGGCAGTTGGCCCGGACGCCTTGGGGCCCGTAGTCGCGGGCGATCGAGCGGGTCAGGCCGATGAGCGCGTGTTTCGTAGTGACATATCCGGACACGGCCGGACCGGCGGCCAGGCCCGCGATCGACGACACGACCACGATCGCCCCCTTAGACCGCACCAGCGCCGGCAGCGCCTCCCGGCAGGTCACGAAGCAGGTGTTGAGGTTGGCGTCGAGGCTGAGCCGCCAGGACGCGTCGTCGGTCTCGCCGACCGGCCCGCCCCCGTGGCCGCCCGCGTTGGCCACCACCACGTCGAGCCCGCCGAAGCGGCCCAGGCACGCCTCGACCGCCGCCCGCGCCTGGACGGTGTCGGACATGTCCGCGCAGGCCACGGCCGCCGCGTCGCCGAGATCCGCGGCCACCTCGGCCAGCGGCCCGGGACGGCGGCCGGTCAGCATGACCGAGGCGCCCTCGGCGGCGAACCTGCGGGCGGTCGCCGCGCCGATGCCGGTGCCCGCCCCGGTGATCAGCGCGACCTTTCCCTTGAGCCTCATCGCCTACTCCTTTACAACGGGAAGCTATATGATTTCATAGACGAATTCGTGGAGGAAGGAGCGGCCATGACCGATCGCCCTGCCGGTTGGAAGAACATGGACGATTTCGCGCCCGGGATCGCCACGAACCGCCTTCCGGCCACCTACGCGCTCGCGGGCACCGAGGTGGACCTGACCTTCGACGACGGCAGCAAGACGTCCCTGGCCTTCGCCGGTCGTTACAAGGTGCACGCCGACGGCGGCCCCGCCGAGCCGTACGAGGCCGTGGCCATGCGCGAGGACCTGTTCTACGTCGGCCGCGCGCACGCCGAGCGGCCCCGCGAGTACACGGTCACCGTCCTGCACACCAGCACGGGCCGGGCGCTGCGCGTGGCCTCGGTCATCGCGCCCGAGCCGGTGCCGGGGCAGCCGCGGGTGTCGCAGACGTTCACGCCCGGCGTGATCGAGGGCCGGGAGGTCACCGGCGAGCCGCCCGCGCCGACCCGCGAGCTGATCGGCCGCCGGGCCCTGTACCGCTACAGCCCGGAGCACCTCTACGAGCACGTCTACCTCAGCTCCGAGCGCTACGCCTGGCAGTGCCTGGCCGGCGCGCAGCGCGGCCACGGCGACGTCGATCTCGCCGCCGCCTGGAAGATCGCCGACGGCCTGTACGTGTTCACCTTCCGCGAGTTCCGCATCCCGGTCGCGGCCACCTGGCTCTACGACTGGACCGCCCTGCGCACGGTCGGCACCTTCTTCGGTCTGTCGGGCGAGGGCGAGATCCACCACTCCCCCGGCGGCGCGCACATCGAGCCGCTGGGTCAGGTCACCTATCCGGCCGGTGAGGAACCGGTCTGAGGAGAAACACAGATGAGCGACAATCTCGACGCCGTACGCGCCTCCTACGCGGCCTCGGCGGCCGGCGACGTGAACGGCATCGTGTCCCTGCTGGGCCCGCAGGCCCGGTGGACGGAGATGGCCGGCTTCCCGTACGCGGGCACGTACGTGGGGCCGCAGCAGGTGCTGTCGGAGGTGTTCGCCAAGCTGGGCAGCGAGTGGGACGGCTACCAGGCCGAGCCGGAGGAGTTCGTGGACGGCGGCGACGTGGTCGTCGTGATCGGCCACTACAGCGGCACCTACCGCGCCACCGGCAAGTCGATGAAGGTGCGCTTCACCCACGTCTGGCACCTGGCGGACGGCGTGGCCACCAGGTTCGAGCAGTTCACCGACACGGCCCTGGTCCGGGAGGCGCTCGTCCCATGATCCCGTCGCGCGGCCGGATGAGGGCCGGCCGCGCGACGTCCTCAGCCGGTCAGCTCGCCCACGCGCCGCATGACCTCGCGGCAGAAGGCGCCCACGCCGTCCGGGTCGTCGATGAACTGCGACGGCTTGATGCAGAACGTGGTGTAGCCCTCGGCCATCCGGGCCGGGATGTGCTCCAGGGCGGGGCCGAGCGGCGCGCAGGAGACGGCGTCGGGGAAGACGGCCCGCGTGCCGCCGGCCAGCTCCAGCTCGCCGATGTCACGGCCGGCCGCCTTCATGCCGTCGGCCAGTGCCTTCATGTCCTCGGCGGGCGGGTAGCCGAGCGGGTTGAACCCGCTGCCCCAGCGGGCCATCCGGCGCAGCAGGTGGCCGCTCGTCCGCGCGCCGCCGAACCAGAGCGCCGGCCCGCTCTCCCGGTAGGCCTTCGGCTCGAAGTACACCTCGTCGAACCGGTAGTGCCGGCCGTGGTAGGTGACCGGCGAGTCCCGCCAGAGCAGCTCCCAGATCTCCAGGTGCTCGTCGAGGAGCTCACCGCGCCGTTCGAAGGGCACGCCGAGCGCGGCGTACTCGTCGCGGCTCCAGCTCACGGTGGGCAGCACGACGAGCCGGCCCTGCGACAGCAGGTCGAGCGTGCCGAGCTCGCGGGCCAGCGCCAGCGGGTGGCGCAGCGGGGCGAGCACCGCGGCGGCGGCCAGGCGCAGCCGGGTGGTGACCGAGGCGACGGCCGCCAGCAGGCCCAGCGAGTACGGCCACGGCGTGAACGGGTCCTGGTTGCCGGGCAGCGCGTACTCGCGGGGGTTGGCCATGCGGCCCCGGGCGCCGGCGTCGGGGCCGAGCACCATGTGTTCGCTGATCATGACCGAGTCGAACCCGGCGTCCTCGGCCTCACGCGCCCACCGGACCAGCACCGGCAGGTCGCGGGCCGAGGTCATCGTCCAGTTCTCGGACAGCACGAGTTGCATGCGCGGTTGCTTCATCTTGCATTCATACCCGAACGATCTTCAGCAAGCTAGCTCTTGAACCAACTCGTTTGGCCCCTTACGATCCCTCCAAAATCCGCAGAGAGGTCGCCCATGATCCCCATGAGGGCACTCGCCGTCCCGCTCGCCGCCCTGCTCCTGGTCGCCGGGTGCGGCCTGTCCGACGACCCGCCGGCCGCCTCGTCCGGCGCCGCCGGCGACGTCATCAAGGTGGGCGGCGTCAGCTCGCTGAGCGGCGCGGTCACCTTCCCCGACTCCTCGGCCGCCGCCAAGGCCGTCTTCGACCGGGTCAACGAGCAGGGCGGCGTCAACGGCCACAAGATCGAGTACGTCAGCGCCGACGACAAGGGCGACCCGGCCGCCGCCGTCCAGGCCGCCCGGGACGTCGTCACCAACCAGGGCGTGGTGGCGCTGGTCGGCTCGGCCAGCCTGCTCGACTGCGCCGTGAACGCCCCCTTCTACCAGCAGTCGCGGATCGTCTCCGTCCAGGGCACCGGGGTGGACCCGACCTGCTTCGAGTCCCCTGCGATCTCCCCGGTGAACACCGGCCCGTACCTCAACATGGCGATCAACCTCTACTACGCCTCCGAGGTGCTCAAACGGGACAAGGTCTGCATGTTCCTGGCGATCCTCGGCAACACCAACGACGCCTACGGCGGGGCCGTGAAGAGCTGGACCGCGCTCACCGGCAAGAAGCTCACCCTGGACGACCGCACGGTCAAGCCGGACTCCGACCCGACGCCGTTCGTGCTGCGGGCCCGGCGGGAGGGCTGCCAGGCGGTCCTGTACAACGGCACCGAGCCGATGGCGATCTCCTGGATGAAGGTCGTCAAGCAGCAGGGCGTCAGCGGCATCGACTGGCTGATGACCACCGCCCCCTACACCGAGGCCGTCGCCAAGGCCCTGGGCGCCGACGGGGACGGCATGTACGCCAACGCCGAGTTCGAGCCGTTCACCGAGGCCGACTCGCCCGCACTGAAGGACTGGCGCACGCTCATGACCTCGAAGAACGTGCCGCTGACCTCCTTCGGGCAGGGCGGCTACCTGGCCGCCACGTACTTCGTGGACACGCTGAAGACGATCAAGGGGCCGATCACCCGGGAGTCGGTGACGGCGGCGTTCCAGGCGCTCAAGCCCGTCCAGACCCCGCTGACCGGCACCCCGTACGAGTTCGGGCGGGCCGCCAGGCACTTCTCCAACCGGGCCGGCAAGATCGTCCAGCTCAGGGGCGGCGCGTGGCACGTGGTCACCCGCGAGTGGGTGCGCTACCCGGGGACGCTCGGCTGATGTTCCAGGGCCTGGTCTCGGGGCTGGCCGCGGGCGGCACGTTCGCCGCCCTCGGCCTCCTGCTCACCGCCATGTACCGGCTGACCGCGACGGTGAACCTGGCCGTCGCGGCGACCGGCGTGGCCGGGCTGTACGTGATGGCCGCGCTCACCGGGACGGGATGGCCGTACTGGGCGGCGGCCCTGGCCGGGGTGGCGGCGGGGGCGCTGGTGTCGGCCGGGTGCGGGTTCGTGATGACGCGCTGGTTCGCCGAGAGCGGGCCGCAGACCCGTACCGCGGTGTCGATCGCGCAGCTCATCGGGATCATCGCGCTGGCCTACATCGCCTTCGGCGACGAGCCGCGGGTGCTGCCGAACCCGGCCGCGGGCCGCGTCGCCACGCTGGCCGGCGTCGTGGTGACGCAGGGCGCGGCCGTGCTGCTCGCCCTGGCCGTGGTGATCGGCGCGGGCACCTGGCTGCTGCTCACCCGGACGCCGCTGGGCCTGCGCCTGCGCGCCATGGCCGAGCGGCCGGTGACCACGGAGCTGCTGGGCATCGGCACCCGGGCGCTCACCGTGACCGTGTGGGCCCTGGCCGGCGCGCTGTCGTCGCTGGTGCTGCTGGTGGTGGCGCCCGTCCGGTCGAGCGACATCCTGTCGTTGAGCATGCTCATCGTGCCCGCCTGCGCGGCGGCGCTGCTCGGCGGGCTGCGGCGGCTGGCCGGGGCGCTGGCCGGCGGCCTGGCGCTCGGGCTGCTCGAAGGGGTGCTCGCGGGGTCTGCGGTGGTGCAGCAGTACCGGGACGTGGTGCCGTTCGCGGCCATCCTGCTGATCCTCGTGTGGAGCCGGCGCCGGGAGGTGTGGGATGCGTCCCGCTGACCGGCCGGTGGTGCGGTGGGCGGTCGCGGGCGTCCTGATGGCGGCGGCGGCCTACGGACTGGCCGCCGGACTGCCGGCGTACTGGGTGTTCCTGGCGATGTCGGCGGTCATCTCCGGGGTGCTGCTGCAGAGCCTCGGCGTGGTGGCCGGGCAGGCCGGGATGGTGTCGCTGTGCCAGATGGCCTTCGCCGCCATCGGCGCCTGGACCACCGCCCAGCTCAACGTCTGGGGCGTCCCCGGCGGCCTGTACGTCTGGCTGCCCCTCGCGGGCCTGGCCGCCGTGCCGTTCGGGCTGCTCATCGGCCTGCCTGCGCTGCGGCTGCGCGGCGTGCACCTGGCGATCGTCACGCTGGGCTTCGCCGCGACCGTGGACGTCGTGATGGCCGCCAACTCCTTCCCCGGCGTGAGCCAGGGCGTGGTGGTGGGCCGTCCGGCGGGGCTGACCTCCGACCGCCAGTTCTTCCTGTTCTGCTGCGGCGTCTTCGCGCTGGTGGCGGTGGCGCTGGCGGTGGTGCGGCGGACCCGGCTCGGGGCGTCGTGGCGGGCGCTCAAGGAGTCCGAACGGGCCACGGCGGCGGCCGGGACCAGCGTGCCGGGGGCCAAGCTGAGCGCCTTCGCGGTGAGCGCCTTCATCGCGGGCCTGTCGGGGGCGCTGCTGGCCGGGCAGCTCGCCATGGTGGTCTCGCGCAACTTCGACCCGGGACAGTCGCTGGTCGCCTACGCGGTGGCCGTGATGGCGGGCGCCCACCACGCGGAGGGCGCCCTGATCGGCGGGGCGCTGGGCGTGCTGGTGAGCGAGCTGCTGCGGCGGTTCGGCGTGCCGCAGCAGTGGGCGAACGTCGTGTTCGCGGTGGGCGCGGTGCAGGCGATGACGCAGGGCTCGGGCATGAGCGACGGCCTGCGCGCCGCCCTGCGCGCCCGCCGCGCCCGCCGCGCCCGCCGGTCCGGCCGGTCCGGCGCCGGGCTCGGCGTGCCCGCCGCGGCGCCCGCGCCCGAGCTTCCCGCGCCCGGTCCGGCCGGACGGCCGCCGGCGTTGCGGATCGAGGGCGTCAGCGTGCGGTACGGCCAGGTCGTGGCCGTGGACGGCGTCGGCCTCACCGTGCGCGCCGGCGAGGTGCACGGGCTGGTCGGCCCGAACGGCGCGGGCAAGTCGTCCCTGGTCGACGCGATCAGCGGGTTCGTGCCCGCCGGCGGCGGCCTGGTCGAGGTCGGCGGCGTGACCGTCGCCGGCGCCCGGGGCGGCACGGCGGTCCACCGGCGCGCCAGGGCCGGGTTGCGCCGCACGTTCCAGCAGGACCGGGTGCCGGTGGGCCTGTCGGTGCGCGAGTACCTGCGCTTCGCCGCGCGCCGCTCCCTCAGCGACGCCGAGCTGGCGGAGGGCCTGGCCGGGCTGGTGGCGGCGGCGCCCGGCGACCCGATCGCCGCGCTCGACGTGGGCAGCAGGCGGCTGCTGGAGGTGGCCGGGACGCTGCTGGCCCGTCCCGCGGTCGCGGTGCTGGACGAGCCCGCCGCCGGCCTCGGCCACGCCGAGAGCGAACGGCTGGGCGCCTGGCTGCGGCGGGTCCCCGCCCGGTACGGCGCCGCCGTCCTGCTCATCGAGCACGACCTGGACCTGGTCAGGGCGGCGTGCACGGGCGTGACCGTGCTGGACTTCGGCCGCGTCATCGCCCAGGGCCCGCCCGCCGAGGTGTTCGCCGAGCCCGGCGTCCTGCGGGCCTACCTGGGCCAGGAGCCCGCCGCGTGAGCGGGCGGACGGGAGGCGACCCCATGGACCTCGTGCTGCGGGACGTGACCGTGGCCAGGGGCGGCCAGCCGGTGGTCAGGGACGTGACGCTGACCGCCGCGCGCGGGCAGGTCACCGTCCTGCTCGGCCCGAACGGCGCGGGCAAGACCACGCTGCTCGAAGCGGTCTCGGGCGTGCTGCCCGCCGCCGGGGGCGAGATCGTCCTCGGCGGGACCACGCTGACCGGGCGGCCGCGCACCCACCGGGCCCGGCACGGCCTGGCGCACGTGGAGCAGGGCCGGGCCGTGTTCGCCACGCTCACCACCCGGGAGAACCTGGCCCTGGCCGGCGACCCCCGGCGCGCGCTGGAGCTGTTCCCCGAGCTGGAACGGCGGCTGGACGTGCGGGCCGGGCTGCTGTCCGGCGGCGAGCAGCAGATGCTGGTCCTGGCCAGGGCCATCGGGACCGGTCCCGTGGCCCTGCTGCTCGACGAGATGTCGCTCGGCCTGGCCCCGGGCGTCGTGCGCCGGCTGCTGCCGGTGATCCGGCGGCTGGCCGACGAGGGCTGCGCGGTGCTGCTGGTCGAGCAGTTCGCGCACGCGGCCCTGGCCCTGGCCGACAGCGCGTACGTGCTGGCCCACGGCGCGATCACCTACGGCGGCGACCCCGCGCCGCTGCGCGAGTCGGATGCCGCGCTCAGGCGCGCCTATTTGGGAGCTGATTCATGACGAACGCGGATCTTCTGCTGGTCAACGGGCGGGTGCTCACCATGGACCCGGCGCGGCCTTACGCGACGGGCGTGGCGGTGCGCGACGGCGTGATCACGCACGTCGGCGACGCCGCCGGCTGGAGCGCGGCCGAGGTGGTGGACCTGCGGGGCCGCGTCCTGCTGCCCGGGATCAACGACTCCCACCTGCACGCCTGCGGCTACGGCCTGACCCGCCCGCCGTTCTGCGTGGACGTGGCGGTGGGGTCGATCGCCGAGGTGCGGGAGCGGGTCGCCGCCGCGGTACGCGCCGCCGGGCCCGGCGAGTGGGTGCGCGGGATCGGCTGGAACCCCGGCCGGCTGGCCGAGGGCCGCTCGCCGTCGAGGACGGACCTGGACGACGTCGCCCCCCACCATCCCGTCCTCCTCCAGGACTTCTCCGGCCACACGACGTGGGCGAACTCCGCCGCGCTGCGGCTGGCCGGGTTGCCCGGTGGCGGCGATGACGACGGCGACGGCCTGCTGCACCACGGGGACCAGGGCCTGGTCCAGCGCCTGGTGCCGCCGCCGCCCGGCGGGCTGAGGCGGGTGCTGCGCGAGGTGGTGGCCGAGCTGAACCGGGCCGGGATCACCAGCTTCACCGAGCCGGGCCTCGGGCCGGGCGGCGGGGAGGCGTTCGCGGGCGGCATGGGGCCGGGGGTGCTGGGCGCGTACGCGGAGCTGGCGCGGGCCGGTGAGCTGACCGCGCGGGTGAGCGTGCTGGGCCTGCCGAGCCCGATGTCGGGCGCCTCGGTCGCCGACACCGCCGCCTACCTCGACCGCCTGCCGGACGACCTGGACGGCGTGGACGAGCGGCTGGTCCGGCTGCTGGGCGTGAAGGTGTTCGCCGACGGGATCCCGCCGTCGGAGACGGCCTGGATGCGGGAGGCGTACCCGTCGGGCGGGCACGGCTCGTTGTGCACGCACGGCGGCACGGACGCCGAGCGGGTCGCCGAGCTGGACGAGATCCTGCGCCTGGTGCACGTGGCCGGCCTGCAGGCGGGCGTGCACGTGGTGGGCAGCCGGGGCGTGGACGCCGTCGTGGACGCGCTGGCCGCCATCTCCCGCGAGCACCCGAGGGCCGATCCCCGCCACTACGTGATCCACGGCCAGTTCGCCTCGAAGCAGGCGCTGGCCACGCTCGGCGAGCTGGGCTACGGGATCAACCTCCAGCCGGTGCTGCAGCGCGTCGAGTCGGGCACCACGCGCGAGCTGTTCGGCGCGCGGGCGGCCGAGCAGGAGTGGCCGGCCCGCTCGGCGATCGACGCGGGCGTGCTGACCGCGTGCAGCTCCGACGCGCCGGTGACCGCGCCGGACTGGCGGGCGGGCGTGGCGGCGCTGGTCGCCCGCGACGGCGAGGGGGTCTCGCTCACCGAGGCGCTGGCCACCTATACGATCGCCGGAGCGCGGCAGGACTTCGCCGAGGGCTGGAAGGGCACGCTCACCCCGGGCAAGGTCGCCGACCTGTGCGTCAGCGCGGCGACGGCGGACGAGGACGTCGTGACCGCGCCGGTGGACCTGACGGTGTTCGGCGGCCGGGTCGTTTGGTCCCGTTCGTGAGCGGCGAACGTGAAGATTGTTAGGTACCGAATATACTTTCGTGCCATGACGGGACACCACACCCTGCGCCAGACCGAGGAGGCCATCGGCCAGCGGCTGGGCGACCTCAACATCGACTTCGAGGCCATGTGGGCGGTGTCGAACGTCTACCGCGCCTCCTCGGCCATCCGCAACCATCTGGAGCAGACCGTCCTGCGCGACACCGGCCTGACCTGGACGGGATTCGTGGTGATGTGGGTGGTGTGGATCTGGGGCGAGAGCGAGACCCGCCACGTCGCCGCCGAGGCGGGCATCTCCAAGGGCACGCTCACGGGCGTGGTCAAGACGCTGGAGTCCTACCGTCACCTGCGGCGCTTCCCGCATCCCACGGACGGCCGCCGGGTCATGCTGGCGCTCACCGCGACCGGCGAGCGGCTGATGCGGGAGCTGTTCCCGGAGTTCAACCGGCAGGAGGCGTTCGTGGTCAAGGAGCTCGACAGCGATCAGCGGCGCGAGCTGGCCGGCTCGCTCAAGCGCGTCATGGAGCACCTGGAGAGCATCTGACCGGCAGCTCCTTGATGCCGTTGACGAAGTTGGAGCGGATCCTGCGCACCTCGCCGGCGAGCTCGATCGACGACAGGCGCGGCAGCAGCTCCTCGAACAGCACCCGGATCTCCAGCCTGGCCAGCGCGCCGCCGAGGCAGTAGTGCGGGCCTCCCCTGCCGAACGTCAGGTGCTCGTCGGCGTCCCTGCCCACGTCGAACCGGTACGGGTCGGGGAAGACGCGCTCGTCCCTGTTGCCGGAGGCGTACCACATGACGACCTTGTCGCCGGCGGCGACGCGGCGGCCGTGCAGGGTGACGTCGCGGGTGGCGGTGCGGCGGAAGTGGTAGACGGGTGAGGCCCAGCGCAGGAACTCGTCCACGGCCCGCGGCATCAGCGCCGGGTCGGCGCGCAGCCGGTCGAGCTGGGCGGGGTGCTCCATGAGGGCCAGCATGGCGTGCGAGACGGCGTGCCTGGTGGTCTCGTTCCCGGCCACGACCAGCAGCAGGAAGTAGTTGTCGAAGTCGCGCTCCGACAGCGGCAGGCCGTCCACGGGCTCCTGGTTGACCAGCCTGCTGACCAGGTCCGTGCCGTCGCCGCCGCGGCGGCGGGCGGCCAGCTCGCGGCCGTACTCGAAGACCTCCAGGGAGGCCGGGCTGCGGAAGGGCAGGTCCTTGAACTCCTCGCTCTCGCGCAGCCGTGCCGGATCGGTGTTCTCGATGATCTGGTTGCCCCAGTCGATGAGCCGCTGGGTGTCGGGCACGTCGAGCATGCGGGCCAGCACGTTGATCGGGAAGTCGGCGGCGACCTCCTTGACGAAGTCGAACTCGCCCTTGGGCAGTGCGGCGTCCAGGGTAGCGGCGGTCAGGCCGCGCAGGAACACCTCGTAGCCGGCCACCGCCCTGGCCGAGAAGTCGCGCAGCAGCAGCCGCCGCAGCGCGTGGTGGCGGGGGCCGTCGGTCTCCAGCAGGGAACGCCGGATCGCGGCCTGCCGCTCGTCCACCTCCTCCAGGTTGGTGAAGCCTTCCGAGGTGAACGTCTCCGGGTCGCGGCCGACGGCCACGATGTCGGCGTGCCTGGTGACCGCCCAGAAGCCCCTGCCGTGCCCGTGCTCGTCCTGCCAGTGGACGGGTGACTGCGCGCGCAGCACGTCGAACATGCGCCACGGGGTCACTCCGTCGGTGAACCTGCCGGGGTCGGCGAGGTCGACGTCTGCCAGGCGCATGGCTCTCCTTCACCGGGAGGCTTATTTGGTCACAAACATTACGTCTGACGACTTATCCGGACAAGGTTCTTCTTGGGTCGTACGGGACCGAATGAGCCTCGACGTCGGCGCTCGGGGCGCGCCGTCGCCCTGAGCCGCGACCGGTCGCGCGGTTACAGTGACCGGGTGACCACCGACCAGCACGGCCTGGCCATGTCCGGCGCGAGCGGCGCCGCCGCGCGCCACTACGACCAGGCGATCGACGAGCTGCTGCACTTCCGGGCCGAGGTCGACGCCGAGGCGGCCGCCGCGCTGGCCGACTCCCCCGGCTTCCCGATGGGCCACGTGCTGGCCGCCTACCTCGACCTGCTGACCACCGAGGCGGCCGGCGCCCGTGCCGCGCGGGCCCGGTTCGAGTCCTTCCGCCGCCAGGCCGACGAGTCGTCGCTGCTGCCGCGCGAGCGCGCCCACGTCGCGGCCGTCCGGGCGCTGCTCGACGGCGACCTGACCACCTGCGGCGCGCTGCTCGCCGAGATCTCCGTCGCCCACCCGCGTGACGCGCTGGCCCTGGCCGTCGGGCACCAGCTCGACTTCTTCACCGGCGACGCCCGCTCGCTGCGCGACCGGATCGGCGGCGCGCTCACCGCCTGGCACGAGGACGACCGGCACTTCGGCCACCTGCTCGGCATGTACGCCTTCGGCCTGGAGGAGGCCGGCCACTACGACCGCTCGGAGCAGGTCGGCCTGCGCGCAGTCGAGCTGAACCCGCGCGACGTGTGGGGCATCCACGCGGTCGTGCACACCTACGAGATGCAGGGCCGCTTCGGCGAGGGCGTGCGCTACCTCGACGCCCGCCTGGACGACTGGTCCACCGGCACGTTCTTCAACGTCCACACCTGGTGGCACTACGCCCTCTACGCCCTGGAGAGCGGCGACACGCGCCGGGCGCTGGAGGTGCACGACGCGGTGCTGGCCGGCGGGCGCACGTCCATGGAGCTGCTGGACGCCGCCGCGCTGCTCTGGCGGCTCCTGCTGGAGGGCTCCGGCCGGCACGAACGCTGGCAGGCCCTGGCCGACGCGTGGCCGCCGCTGGTGGCCGAGCCGTTCTACGCCTTCAACGACGTGCACGCGGTGATGTCGTACGTGGGGGCCGGCCGGTTCGAGGAGGCGGAGCGGCTGGTGGCCTCGCGGGAGGCGTACACGCGGGAGTCCCGTCCGGAGGTCACCAACGTCGCGATGACGCTGCGGGTGGGGTTGCCGGTGTGCCGGGCCCTGGTGGCGTACGGGCGGGGCGACTTCGCGGCGGTGGTCGACCTGCTGCACCCGATCAGGCACCGGGTCAACGAGCTCGGCGGCAGCCACGCACAGCGGGACGCCGTGCAGAAGACGCTGCTGGAGGCGGCGCTGCGGGACGGGCGGCACGAGCTGGCGCGGACGCTGGTGAGCGAGCGGATCAGCGTGCGGCCGTGCAGCCCGTTCAACTGGCTCAAGCAGGCGGCGGTGGCCGACGGGCTGGGCGACCGCGCGGCCGCCGCCGTCGCCCGCGGGAAGGCCACGACGTTGATCGCCGGCGCCTGACCCGCCGGTCGTTCCGCCCACCCGGCCGCTCCTCCGCGGTCGCCGCTCCTCCGCGGTCGCCGCGAACGCGCGGGCGGAAGTGTCGCACGCGCCGAGTAGGGTTCCCTTCATGGATCGGGAACTCACCTTGATGGTCGTCCACGCCCACCCCGACGACGAGTGCCTGAGCACCGGCGGCGTCCTCGCCCGCTACACCGACGAGGGCATCCGCACCGTGCTGGTCACCTGCACCAACGGCGAGCAGGGTGACGACACGGGCGGCGTCAAACCGGGCGAGGAGGGTCACGACGCCGCCGGGGTGGCCGAGCGGCGGCTGGCCGAGCTGCGCGAGTCCGTCGCGCACCTGGGCCTCGACCACCTGGAGCTGCTCGGCTACCGCGACTCCGGCATGGACGGCTGGGACACCAACCATCACCCCGACGCGTTCGCCAACGTGCCGGTCGAGGTGGCCGCCGCCAGGCTGGGCGAGCTGATGGAGCGCTACCGCCCGCAGGTGGTCATCACCTACGACGAGACCGGCGGCGGCGGTTACGGCCACCCCGACCACGTGCAGGCCCACCGCATCACGGTGGCCGCCGTCGAGGCGACCGGCATCCCCGACAAGTTCTACTACACGGCGATCCCCCGGGCGGCGATCAAGCGCATGTTCGAGCTGATGCGCGACAGCGGCGTCGACCTGGGTGGCTTCGAGCCGTCCGACGACTTCGGCACCCCCGACGAGCGGGTCACCGCCGTCGTCGACGTCACCCCCTACGTCGAGCGCAAGCTCAAGGCCCTCAAGGCCCACGAGAGCCAGGGCGAGAACATCTTCCTCCTCCGCATGCCCGACGAGGCCCAGCACCAGGCGTTCTCCCACGAGGCCTTCGAACGGAAGCTGAACAAGGTCAACGCCCCCGACCACGAGGAAGACCTCTTCACCGGCCTCCGCCCCTGACCCTCCCCCGCCACACCCCGCCTCCCTCCTCAGCCTGGCGCGGCAGCCGGCCCGACCGGGCCGGAGCGGAGGTTCAGTTCCTCTTGGGCATCTGCTGGGTGGCGCAGTGGATGCCGCCGCCGCCCTCGCCCAGGGTGTCGACGGACACCTGGACGATCTCGCGGCCCGGATAGAGGTCGCCGACGACGGCGGCGGCGTCCTTGTCGGCCTTCTTGTCGCCGAAGCGGGGCAGGATGACGCCGTCGTTGACCACGTAGTAGTTCACGTACGTGGCCAGGAAGCGTGCCGGGCCAGGGGACAACGACGAGTGGTTGTGATCAGTGCTCCGGGTTCAGGGGGTGACGGGATGTTCGGTGAAGTGGCCGCAGGGGCGGAAGCCCAGGCGGCGGTAGACGGGCTCTCCGTCGGCTGACGCCTGCAGGACCGCGATGCGATGGTCCCGGTCGTGGGCCGTGCGAAGTGCCGCGAGCGTGATGGCACCGCCGTAGCCCCGTCGGCGGTGGGCGGCCAGGGTGGAGATGTTGTAGATGCCGGCGACCCCCGCGTGCCGGAACACTTCAGCGGAACAGACCGGACGGCTGTCCACGTAGCCGACCAGATACCGGGCCGGACAGTGCGCGGCCAGTGCCCACGGGGCGGCCCGGGCGAAGAAGCTGCGGACGGTGTCAGCGGGCGGGTCCCAGTTCGCGGCGAGAACCGTGGCGTAATCGGCGAGCTGTCCGGGCGTGGCGACCCTCTTGATGTCCAGCCCTCGGACGGCGGGCGGCGGCGGGGTGCCGTCCAGCTCGGCCCACATCGCCGTCTCGCGTTCGGACGCCGGCAGACCGGCCGCCGTCAGGCGGGCACCGAGGTCCGGCGGGGTCGAGGCGGGCCCCACCCACCAGGAGAAACGGCGGCCGGTGCGCGCCAGCGTCCGAGCGGCCTCGCTGATCCGTGCCGTGGCGTCGGCGGCGGTGAAGCGGGCCGCGGCGACGATGTTGAAGGTGTCGTCGTCCAGGCCGCTGTCGGCGACCAGGAGGTCACCGGTCTCCGTGACGGTCGCGCCGTCCATGCTCCGGTGCAGGTGACAGGCGTGTTCGGCCAGGTTTCTTTCCATCCGGTCCAGCAAGTCGGCCGCAACGAGGAAATGATCATTCATAGGGATCGATTCCAGCATGACCGGGTGAGGATTGCCTGGATGTCGAGTCGTCCGTCGGTGGCGGATTCGACGTACGGGCCGGGGGCTAAAGGCCCGCGATGTCCATCGCCCGGTCGAGGTACATCTCGGTGCCTCCGGGCCAGAAGCGCTCGTAGAGGAGATACTCCAGCGGGTCCCGCCGCTCGTCCGTCAGGAATTCCCGGGCGGCACGGGGATGGTTGGACAGGGCGGCCATGACGGCCGCCATGGGGTCCCGTTCGTCCAGGGGAATGGCGCACATCGGCCGCGAGTCCGGGCGGAGGTTGCGCCAGTACGGGGACGCGGGAGGCTGGCTGCGTTCGTAGTCGTAGACCTTGAAGGCGAGGTCGCGCAGGAACACGTCGGCGAAACAGCCATATCGCAACAATTGCCCGAGCGCGAAACCGGTTTCCGGGTCGTCGAGGTTCTCGAGCAGGCGGTGGACGTAAGGGGTCGAGATCCTGGCGGCGTCGGGCGCGCGCGAAGCGGTGCCGAGCAGCGTGCTCAGCGCCCTGGCCAGCCTGTCGAGGCTGGTGGACTGGATGGCATGCGCGCGGCGCAGACCAGCCAGAAGGCTCTTGAGCTGGCGCGGCGGCATCACGGCGGCGAACGCCACGGCGAAGGCGGGGTCGTTTCGGCGCTTTTCGAGTTCGGCCAAATCGTGGGAATCGATGGCGCCCTTCTTCCCCTCCGCTCCGCAGAACGACTGGACGAAGGAATCGTAACCACAAGAAAGTTCGGACACCGCCGCCCCAATTTTCCCAATAAAGACGAAATATCGGGCAACCAATCTCCTCCACATGCCTCCTCTCGGGACAAATCGTTTCCCAGCGCCGCACATCACGAAGAGGTAACATTAGCGAGCCCTCGGACGGACACGAAAAAACCACACGCCCGACCGGAATCCCGGCCCCCGCAATCCCCGAGGCAGGGCCACCCTGAACGACCCGCCCCGCCGCCAGCCCCCGTCCAGGGCGGCTCACCGAGGGGACCGCCGGAAGGGGGTGCAGGGTGTATTCCTTGACAGGCATATACCCGACAGGGAATATGAAGGCATGTCCGTCGACGCGTTCTCCGTGCTCTCCGAGCCGACCCGGCGTCGGATCCTCGATCGGCTCCGGATGGCCGAGAGCAGTGTGAACGAGCTGGTCGAGGCGCTCGATGTCAGCCAGCCCACGGTGTCCAAGCAGCTGAAGGTGCTCAGGGAGGCCGGGTTCGTCACCTGCCGCACCGAGGCGCAGCGGCGGATCTACCGCCTCCACGCCGGCCCCTTCCAGGCGCTGGACGACTGGCTCCAGCCGTACCGGGCCCTGTGGGACACGCATCTCGACGCCCTTGAGCGCCATCTCGACAACCTGGAGCAGTCATGACCTCAGACGCGTACCGCCCGAGCCCGCCGGCCCAGGTCGGCAGCGAGGTGACGGAAGGCCGCTGGACCCTCGTCTTCGTCCGTGACCTGCGGCATCCACCGGAGAAGGTGTGGCGGGCGCTGACCGAGCCCGGACAGCTCGCGGCGTGGGCGCCGTACACCGCCGACCGTGACCTTTCCGCGGCCGGTGGCGCGACCCTCACGATGATCGACGACGAGAATCCTCAGGACCTGGCGGCCGAGGTCGTCCGCGTCCGGCCGCCGGAGCTGCTGGAGCACACGTTCGGCACCGACCTGCTGCGGTGGGAGCTGGCGGCGACCGGTGGCGGCACCCGTCTGACGCTGCGGCACACCGTCCTGGACCGCGACCTGCTGCCGAAGGCGGCGGCCGGCTGGCACATCTGCCTCGACGTGGCCGAGCGGCTGCTCGAAGGGCGGCCGATCCCGCCGATCCGGGGTGCGGCGGCGGTCGACTTCGGCTGGCCGGAGCTGAACGACCGGTACGCCCGGGAACTCGACGTCCCGAACACCGGCCTGCCCGGCCACCTGAAGGACGGGAACCGGACCTCCTGACGAGCCGCGCACCACACCCGGCCCCGATATGGGCAGGGAAGGCGGATGGGCTGCGATGATGAGCTCCCATCCGGAGACGTCGATGCCGCCCGGGGCGTACGGCATCGGCGGCGCGCGCCAGGAAGGCAGGCTCGATGATCGCTGTTCTGGGCGAGTGCGTCGCCGACGGCTTCACCACCGCGGCGGGTGGCGCGGGGCGGGGCGAGCTCGGGTTGCGGGTGCTGCCGGGCGGCGGGCCGGCCAACACGGCGGTGGCGCTGGCCAGGCTCGGCACACCGGCCCGTTTCCTCGGCCGCATCTCCGGCGACGTGTTCGGAGCGCTGTTCCGTGAACGCCTGGCGTCCTCGGGCGTGGACCTGTCGGCGGCCGTCGAGGCCGCGGAGCCGAGCACACTCTCGGTCGCCGCGCTCGACGGCGGCGGCCAGGCCGCCTACACCTTCTACGCGGGCGGCACCGCCGACTGGCAGTGGCGCCCGGACGAGCTGGCCCCGGCCCGGCTCGGACCGGCCGCCTGCCTGCACACCGGGTCGCTGGCACTGGTCAGGGAGCCGGGCCGGGCGGCGGTCGAGGAGTTCGCGCGCGAGGCCGCCGCGCGGGCCACGGTCTCGGTCGACCCCAACGTGCGCCCCACCCTCGCCGCCCGCGAGGACTACCGGGTCGAGCGCTGGTGCCGGTGGGCCGACCTGCTCAAGCTCAGCGAGGACGACCTGCGCTTCCTGATGCCCGGCGCGTCGGCGGAACGGGCCTGCGACACCTGGCACGCCGCCGGGGCCCGGCTCGTCGTGGTGACCCGCGGGGCGGCGGGCGCGCTGGTGTCCCTCGACGGCGAACGGGCGGAGGTGCGGGCGCCGGAGGTCGACGTCGTCGACACGGTCGGCGCCGGCGACTCCTTCACCGCCGGGCTCCTGCACGACCTGGGCGCGCGCGGCCTGCTCGGCGGCCGGCTCGACGGCCTCGACCTGGACACCGCCGTGGCCGCCGCGTCGTTCGCGGCCCGGGTGTCGGCGCTGACCTGCTCGGTGGCGGGCGCGAACCCACCCTGGGCCGACGCGCTGGCCACCCCCTGACCGGCACCCGGGCGGGACCCCGGCGAGCGGCCGGGGTCCCGCCCGGGGCGGCGGGTCTCTCGTGGTCGGGAAGGCGGGTCAGGTGAGGGGGATGGTCGTGGTGGGGACGTTGTAGCCGCGGACGCGGAGTGCCGGCTGGTGGCCGCCGAGGTCGGTCGTGCGGTACGTGGCCGTGATCGTCGTGGTCTCCCCCGGCCACAGCGTGACGTAGTTGTCGGTGTAGGTCACGGGTACGACCTCGCGCCCGTCCGCGATCACCTCCGGGCGCAGGAGGAAGGCCAGGCCGGAGGGGTTGCGCAGGGTGATCGTGACGGTCTCGGTCCCGGCGGAGACGGCGCGGACGCCGGTGGCGGCCACGTCGGCGGTGGGCAGGGCGTTCAGGCCGGTGAGGTCGGCGTAGGTCTTCGGCGTGGTGCGGTACCAGTTGCTCTTGTTGCCGAGCGTGTCGGGCGCGGTGGAGTACCAGTAGACGTTGTCGCTGACCTTCGCGCCGGCGGCGTCCTTGAGCTGGAGCCTGATGAGGTACGTCCGCGACAGCCCGGTGACCGCCGGGACCGTCAGCACCTGGACGCCGGCGTTGGCCGTGGCGGTGACCGGGGCCGAGGCGGTGTACTTCTGGGCCAGGTCCGGCAGGTTGTGCACGGACACCGTGGCCGTGAGCCCCGAGCGCGTGGTGAGGGTCGAGTTGACCACGTGGACGGCCCGGGTCAGGTAGTCGTAGGCGATGTGCACGGGTTCGGTGGCCTTCTTGGTGCCGAAGTAGCCGCCGCCGGGCTTGAGGTAGTAGTCGTAGAGGTTCCAGTGGACCGACGGCCAGGCGTTGTTCAGCATCCAGAAGACCGAGCCGAACGAGCGCACGTGCTGCCTGGCGCTCCACGCCTCGAAGAAGGCGCGGGCGTTCTCGTAGTTCTGCGCCTCGGACTTGCGGGACTGGTCGGCGGCGGAGACGGGCGTGCCGTAGCGCTTGGCCAGGCCGGTGCTGTAGGGGGCGATGGTGTCGAACACGCTGCCCGGCTTGCCGGCGTGGTAGTTGTACGCCGTGCCGATGGGCCAGACGTCGGCGGGCGCGAGGAAGCGTTGCAGCGTCTCCAGGGGCGGCGGCGACTCGGTGCCCTCCTCCCCCGTGCTGCCGTACGCGCCGCCGCTCCTGCTCTCGTCCCACCACAGCACCGGGGGCTCCCACACGTACGGGCCGTCCATCTTCATGCCGGCGTCGGCGTTGGACCAGGTGGCGACGTTGTCCAGGGTGGGGTTCTGCCAGTGCAGTGCGGCGGCCACGCTCTTGTACGCGGCCAGGTGCGCGGCCGTCGGCGGCTGGTCGCTGCCGTAGGTCCACAGGAACACCGAGGCGTGGTGGCGCAGTGAGCGGAGCTGGCTGTCCAGCGACGCGCGGGCGACCTGTTCCTGCTCGGCGGTCCAGGCGCTGTCGTCCTCCCAGGCGCTGCAGCAGACGAAGCCCGGCATGACCAGGATGCCCGCCTTGTCGGCCATGTCGTACAGCTCCTCGTTGCCGAGGGTGCCCTCCAGCCTGATGGTGTTCAGGCCCATGTCCTTGACGTAGGCGATGTGGGCGGCGTTCGTCCTGGTGTCCCAGCGCTGCATCAGGTCCCACACGTACCCGCCGCCGCGCAGCAGGATCGGCCGGCCGTTGATCTTGTATCCGGCGAACGAGGTGCCGTTGACGGTGGTGCGGTAGTCGGTGACCTGGCGGATGCCGAAGTCGATGGTCTTGCTGTCGGAGGCGCCCGCGCCGACCGTCAGGCGGTACAGCTCGGGGCTGCCGAACTGGTACGGCCACCACAGCACCGGATCGCTCACGTGCAGGGGCGCGAAGGCGACCTCCTTGCGCTCGCGGGCGGCCAGCGTGACGGTCTGGGAGAAGGTGAGGTCGGGCCGGCCCGCCTTGGTGATCGTGCCGCTGACCGTGGTGGTGACGGGGGCGTTCGTCGCGTTGACGGCGTCCACGTAGACGGTCAGGTCGGCGGCGGCGCCGGACAGGGTGGTCCGCACGTACGGGTCGCGCAGGGCCACCGGGCCCGTGGTGTCCAGCAGGGTCGTGTTCCAGATGCCCGCGTTCATGTCGGGGGCCTCGGGGTTCCAGTCGACCGTGCAGGTGGACAGGTCCTTGCAGTCGTGGCGCGGCGGGGTGACCCGGACGGCCAGCGCGTTGACCGCGCCGGGCCGGATCGCGGCGGTGGCGTCGTACTCGTGGCCGACGAACGTGCCCACGGCCGCGGCGTCGAGCTGCACGCCGTTCAGCCAGATCTGGGCGCGGTAGCTGAGGCCCTTGAAGCGCAGCCAGTACACCTGGCCGGGGGCCGTGGCCGGGGCGGTGAACTCGCCGCGGAACCACCAGTCCTGGGTGGTCAGGTCGGGCACGTTCTTGAGGTTCTGGCCGAAGTAGACGTCCTGGTAGACGCCGTTCGCGACCAGCCCGGCCAGGACGGTCGAGGGCAGGGTGACCGGGTTCCAGCCGGTGGTGGCGTACCCGGGCGTGGAGATCGCCGCGCCGGTGTCGGCGAGGCCGGTGGCCGGGCGCAGCGCCCAGCCCGAGGCCAGCTCGGTCGAACCGGCCGCCGCGACGGCGCTGCCGGCGCTCACCACCCCCGAGGCGAGCAGCAGGACGAGCACGGCCAGGACGCATCTGATCGATCGGGACATGCGCAGCTCCTGAGTGGGCTCCTAAGAACCGGAGGGCCAGGCGATCTGGGTGGAGCGGTAGTAGGCGATCCCCATGACGCGCCAGCGCGGGCCCTGCGCGCCCAGCCGCTGCCGGAACACGGTCCAGTCGTGCGTGGCGGAAGGGGACCAGCCCAGTTCGGCGAGCGCGGGCAGGCGGGGGAAGGCCATGTACTCGAGGTCGGCCGACGTCCTGAGCGTCTCGGTCCACAGCGGCGCCTCGACGCCGAGCACCTGCTCGGGCGGGAGCCTTCTGAGGTAGGCGCCGGGATCCCAGCCGTAGGCGTCCTTGACCTCGATGGTGCCCGCCCAGGTCTGGCCGAGCGGGGTGCGCCGGTTGTACTTCATGTCCAGGTACGCGCGGCTCGCCGGGGACATGACGACCTTCCGGCCCGCCGTCGACACCGCCGTCTCCGTGGGGTCGCTGCCCCAGTACTGGACGACCGTGGCGGGCAGCGGGGTGGCGTTGACGAGGTCGTGCCAGCCGATCACCGTCTTGCCGTGGGCGGCCACGATGCCCTGCGCCCGGTCGACGAACGTCCGGTAGTCGGCCGGCGTCGTGGAGGACGCCTCGTCCCCGCCGATGTGCAGGTAAGGGCCGGGGGTGAGCGCGGCCAGCTCGCCGATCACCTGGTCGACGAAGGTGTAGGTGATCTCCTTGGACGTGCACAGCGAGCTGAACCCGACGTCCGTGCCGGTGTAGCGCGGCGGGGCGACGCCGTCGCAGGTGAGCTCGCCATAGGAGGCGAGGGCGGCGTTGGTGTGCCCCGGCATGTCGATTTCCGGAACTACGGTGATATTTCGTGCGGCGGCGTAGGCGACGATCTCCTGGTACTGGGCCTTGGTGTAGAAGCCGCCGGGATCGCCGCCGACCGCGGTGCCGCCGCCGTAGGAGGCCAGCCGGGGCCAGGAGTCGATCGCGATGCGCCAGCCCTGGTCGTCGGACAGGTGCAGGTGCAGGCGGTTGATCTTGTAGAGCGCGATCTGGTCGAGGTACCGCTCGACCGCGTCCACCGGGAAGAAGTGCCTGGCCACGTCGAGCATCGCGCCCCGGTACGGATAACGCGGCCGGTCCACGACCCGTCCGCCGGGCACCGGCCAGGGACCCGGCTGCACCGTGCCGGCCTCGGCCGCGTACGGGAGCAGCTGCCGGAGCGTCTGCACGCCGTTGAACAGCCCGGCGGCCCCGTTGGCCAGCACGACGATCCCGGTGGCGGTCACGTCGAGCTGGTACGCCTCCTCCCCGCCGGCCACCGTGCCCAGCCGCAGCGTGATCCCGTCCGCCGGTGGGGCCGTCACGATCGGGACCGGGTAGCCGGTCGAGCGGCGCAACCGCTGCGCGAGCTGCTCGCCCACCTCGGGCGCGTCGGAGTACAGGGCCGTCGCGGCGGTGATCCGGTACGTCACCCCCGCCGCCGGGACCGCGCTCACCGGAGCGGGCACGATCGCCCCGAAGGCGACGGCGGCCGCCGCCGTGGCGCTCGGTGCGACGGGCACGGATGCGGAAACCGACATGGCGAGCAGGGTCGTCAGCACGACCGCAGCGGTGCGGATCTTCATGACCGCCTCCCGAGGGTTGCCCCCACCATACGGACGCGATCGCTGGTGGTAAAGAACCTTTCTAATCAAGGGTCTCGGTGGCGACGGTCCGGTAGCCGTTCCACACGAAGCGGGCCGTGGTCACCGCGTCGTCGCCGTCGCCGGTGATGAGCTGGTGGATGGCGATGCCGTCCAGCTCGCGGTATTCGCACCACTCGTGGTCGGAGGTGAGCACGAGGTCGAGCCCGAGGTTCACCAGCAGGTCGAAGACCTGGCCGCGGTTGGCCCGGTCGACGCCCACGAACACCTCGTCCAGCAGGATGAACCGGGGGCAGCCGGGGTCGGTGCGGTAGTGGGCGGCCACGGCGGCGAACAGCGGCAGGTGCAGGGCGATGGCCTTCTCCCCGCCGGACAGGGCGCCGTGCAGCTTCCTGGTCAGGTCCTGCCAGCCCTGGCCGTCGCCGCGGTCGAGGCGGACCACGAACCGGTGCCAGGACGTGTAGTCGAGCACCCTCATGAGCTGGTCCTCCCAGCCGGCGGAGGAGTTGTCGGCGCGCGCCTCCTCGACGCGGTCCCGGAAGAAGGCGTACAGGGCCTCGCGGTCGGCCTCGCTCAGCCCGGCCGGGTCGCGCAGCAGCAGCTCGCGGGCCGCGCGGGTGGCCGGGGACTGGGTGGGATCGACCTGCCACACCAGGCGCACCGCGACCCCCGAGGCCGTGCGGACGCGTTCGAGCCGCTGGTTCATGCCCTCCACCAGCGCGGCGGCCTGGCGGATGCGGTCGGCCAGGTGCCGCCGCGTGTCACCGGCGAGCGTGCGGTCGAACAGGTCGCGCTCGGCCTCGGTGATGTCGCCGCGCCGCTCGTCGCGCTCGCCGCGCAGCGCCCTGCCCAGCGCCGCCGCGCCCGCCCGCACGCCGCCGGCGGTGGCGGTCAGCACCTGGACGTCCTCGTCGGGGGCCAGCTCCAGCTCGGCCCGGCCGGCCAGGACCTCCCTGGCGTGGTGGAAGGCGTCCCGCAGGCGGGCCTCGGCCTCCCTGACGGTCCGCTGCTCGTGCGGCACCGCCGCGAGCCGCCCGGCCACGTCCCCGGCCGCCTCCAGCACCGCCCGCACCCCGGCGTCGGGGGCGAGCCCGGCCGGCACGCCGGCGTCGGCGGCCAGGTGGCCGGCCAGCAGGCGGCGCAGGCGTTCGCAGACCGCCTCGCGGACGCGACCGGCCTCGGCGTGCTTCTCCTCGGCCCGGCCCAGCTCGCCCCTGAGCCGTCCGAGGCGGGCGTTGAGCCGGGCCGTGTCGTCGTGGATCGTCCGGATCAGGCGGCGGCAGCCCTGGTGGGCGGTCTGGGCGTCCTGGAGCCGGCCGAGCAGGTCGGGGTCCTCGCCGCCGGCCGCGGGCTCGACGGCGGCCAGCTTCTCGGCCAGCACGACGGCCGCGTCGGCCGCCTCCTCGGCCCGTTCCATCGCGCGTACGGCCAGGTCCTGGTACTCGCGGGCGGTCTCGGCCGCCTGGCCGGCGCGGTCCCTGGCCGCGCGGGCGTCGCCGCGCCGGTCGTGCCAGACGGCGCCGGTGGTCTCGGCGGCGCGCAGGGCGGCCTCCAGCCGGTCGAGCGCGGGCCGGGCGGCGGGCAGCGCGTGCCGGGCGGCCAGCTCCGTGAGCCGGCGCAGCGACCTGCCCACCTCCTTCTCGCACTCGTGCAGGCGCTGCTCGTGCGCGCGCAGCTGGTCCTCCAGCAGGGCGACCTTGCCCACGGCCGCGTCCAGGGCCCGCGCGGCCCCGTCGTACGGCCTCCTGTCGGGCCGCCGCCGCAGCTCGGCCGCCAGCGTGTCGCGGTCGCCGGCCAGCACCCTGAACAGGTGGTCGCACTCGGCGATCGTGCCGGCCAGGTCGGAGAGCCGGTCGTCCAGCTCGGCGACGCGGCGGCGCAGGGCGCGCTCGCGGGCGGCGTCGCCGATGTAGGAGGGCTCCGGCTTGACCCAGCGCCCGGCGGCCGGGCCGAGCCGCCAGGTGCCGTCGGCGCCGACGGCCGCCGGATGGTCGAGGCCGAGCGCCGTGGGGGCGAAGGCGACGCCCGCGAGCACCCGCTCGGCCGAGACGGGCGCGCCCGGCTGGGCGGACAGCACGGCGGCCAGGCTGTGGCCGGGCGCGGGCCGGGCCAGGGCGGAGGCGGCGAAGGCGTCGTGCTCGCCGGGGTCCATGCCGCCGTCGGGCAGCAGCCACAGGTCGAGCAGGCCCGAGGCTTCGAGCGCCGCCTCGACGCCCGCCTGGGTGACCGGGTCGACGCCGGAGCGGAAGGCGAGCGCCCGCCACAGCGGCATGCCGGGCCGTCCGGACCTGGAGGCGGGGCGGGCGGGCGAGGGGGCGGCTCCAGGGCGGTCCGGTCGGCCAGGCGTTCGCGTTCGCGGGCCAGTTCGGCGCGCTCGGCGTGCAGCCGGTCACGCAGGCCGGTCAGGTGGTGCTCGCGGGCGGCCAGCCGGACCGCGGCCGCCGTGCGCGCCGCGCCGACCAGCTCGTCGGCCTGGTCGGACCGGTCGGCGAGGCCCGCCAGCTCCTCGGGGTCGAGCCGGAGGTGGACGCAGCCGCGGGCCCACTCCTCCAGGGCGGCGGCCAGGTCGTGGGCGCGCTCGTCGCGGGTCGCGCCGGCCTGGTCGTGGGCGGCGGTCGCGGCCGTCAGGTCGTCGCGGACCCGGTCGCGGTCGTGCTCGGCGGTGGTGCGGCGGCCGATCGCCTCCTCGTGCTCGACGGCCGCCGCCGCGACCTCGCGGATCTGGCCGGCGCGGCTGGTGACGGCGGCGCGCAGCAGCTCGCGGGCGCGGCGCACGGACTCCTCGCCGTCGTCGCCCCGCTCCCCCTCGCCGGGGGCGCCCCCGGACTGCGCGCTCGCGGGCTCGGGGACCGGGCGTTCGCACTCCAGGTGGACCGAGAGCAGCCCGGCGCGCTCGGCGGCCCGGCGGGCCTCGGCGCGGGCGCGGTCGGCCAGGCCGGTGGCGGCTCGGGCGACGGCCGCCGCGCGCAGCGACAGCTCCTGCCTGGCCGACGCGCTGCGGGCCGCCGCCCCGGCCTGGTCGCGCAGCCGGGCCGCCGACTCGTGCGCCTCGCCCGCCTGCGTGCGCAGCCGGTGCAGGTCACGCCCGGACCGGTACGCCTCGCTCTCCTTCAGCCCGTCGATCTGCGCGGCCAGGGCCAGCTCCTGCGCCTCCTCCTCCGACAGCCGGACGGCCGCGGCGGCCAGCTCGCCGTCGGCCTGCTTGAGCGCCTCCCGTCCGGCCTTGACCTCGGCGGCGAGGGCGTCGACGGCCTGCCCGGCGGACAGGGCCGCGGCGGCGGCCGCGCGCAGCACCTTCTGGGCATAGCCGCGCTGGACGTCGGCCAGCCGGTCGGCCTCCTGCACGTCGCGGTCGAGCAGGCGCAGCTCCTCGCGCCGCCGGTCGAGCCGCTCGAACCCGTCGGCGATCTCGTGGATCTCGCCCTCGCCGAGCGGCGGCAGGGCGCTGGACAGCAGGTCGGACAGCAGGCCGGGGTCGAGGCGTTCGGACAGTTTGGGGGTGCGGAGCTGGCGCAGCGCGGTGAGCAGGCAGTCGTAGCGCTGCTCGTTGAGCGCGGTGTAGAGGGTGCGGCGGACGACGGCGCGGTAGGCGTCGGCGGACTCGTGGACCGTGCCGGCCTCGCCCAGCTCGTCGGCGAGCTGGGCCCTGGTCAGCGGCTGGCCGCCGTCGCCGGTGAGCCGGACGCCGCCGGGCAGGCCGACGCGGGAGCCGGTGGTGAAGTAGGCGGCGGTGACGTTCTTGGTGTGGGCGGTGGCCTGGAGGCGGGCGCCGCAGGTGAACCAGCGGCCGTCGGCGTGCTGGAACTCCAGCCAGACGTAGCCCACGCGGGTGACGCCGCTCGCGCCCTCGCCCATGAGGTTCCAGTGCATGGTCCGCTCGGTGCCGCCGAACGTGGACAGCCTGCTGGGTTTGAGGCTGGCGTCCAGCACGTACGGCAGCAGCAGTTCGAGCACCTTGGACTTGCCGCTGCCGTTGGGCCCGCGCAGCAGCAGCCTGCCCCGGTGGAACTCGAACACCTCGTCGTGGTAGCGCCACACGTTGAGGATCCCGGCGCGTACGGGGATCCAGCGCCGGTCCATGCCCGGGGCGGTGCGGGCGGGCGTGAGCTCGGTGACGGTCATGCGTCCTCCGTGTCGGCCGGGCCGCGATCGACCCGGTAGCGGGCTCCGGCGGGCAGGGCGGCCACCCGGTCGCCGGTACGGCGGGCCAGCCCGAACATGGCGAGCACCGCCAGCGCGTCGGCCGCGAGGCGAGGCGCGCCGCCGTCCGACTGGTAGGCCCTGGCCCACTGGGGGAAGCGCCGCAGCAGCTCGGCGGCCTCCTCGTCGAGGCGTCCCGCGGGCAGCGGACCGGCGGTGACCAGCAGGTCGAGCAGGAGCAGGGCGGCGACCTTGGCGTGGCCGCCGTCGTCGGGGAACCTCGTGTCGGTGGCGGTGGCCTCGGTGTCGACGAGCAGGAGGCCCTCGGCGCGTTCCTCCAGCACGAACCCGGCCTCCTCGGCGGCCCTGCGGATCATCCGGCGGCCGGTGAGCGAGGCGGCGTAGGCGGCCTGGGCGGGGGTCAGCTCGTCGCGGTAGACGACGGGCTCGTCGAGCAGGCGGCGGATGACGGAGTGGCGGGCCCACAGGGCGCGCTGGGTCTCCGTGGGTTCGTCGCCGCCGTAACGGGCCTCGACGGTGAGCGCTGCGGGGGTGCCGGCCGCGCCGGGCAGGCGGGAGGGCGGGACGGGGGCGGCCAGCAGCCTGATCACGCGGGTGGTGTCCACGCGGTAGAGCACCTTGGCCTCCTCGTCGCCGAGGTAGGCGTCGGTCGTGCCGTCGGTGGCGGTGATCGCGCCGTGCCGTTCGAGCAGCTTGAGCGCGTCGACGAAGGCGGCCCGCTCGTCGGCGCCGACCGGGTCGAAGGGCGGCACGCCGGGCTCGACCGCCGCCGCCCGCGTCACCCGTCCGGCCAGCATGCCGATCGTGGTGACCGGCGCGGCGAGCAGTTCGGCCGCGCACAGGCACAGCAGCGTGTAGCGGCGTCGGTCGAACGGCGGGCCGCCGGCGCGACGCCGGGCCGGGCGGGTGGCCGTCGGCCGCGACCCGACCTTGACCAGGCGGGCGTAGCCCTCGCGGGGCTCCACGACCAGCCGCCAGCCGCAGAAGTAGTCGAACCACCGGGTCAGCGGCTCCCGCCGTTTCCTGATCACCGCGAAGGCGGCGGGCTCGTCGTCCGCCGCCAGGAAGGGCCGGGCGAGGAGGGTCCTGATCGCGCGGGCGATCTCCTCCTTCTCCGCCCTGACGAGCTGGTTGGCCAGGCTGCTCATGCCCCTTCGGCCCTCCCGTGGTCGCGGGCGCCCGGGGAGCGCACGTCGAGCAGGTAGTCGGGGCCGCGGAACCAGCCCTCGGACGTGCGCAGCACCGCGACCGCGCCGTCGCCGGGGGCCCGCAGCACGACCTCGACCCGGCCGTCGGAGGTGACGGCCCGGCGCAGGCCGGTGGCGTCGGGACGGGCGGCCAGGGCCCGGCCCAGCAGGTCGAGCAGCCGGCCGAGGGTGTCGTGGTCGAGCGCGCCGAGCTGGGACAGCCGGACCGAGCCGGTGGTGGCCAGCGCCTGCCAGGCGGCCTCCAGCCCGGCGTGCTCCTTCTCGGCTCGGGCGCGGCGCTCGGCGCGCAGCGCGGCCACGTCGCGCACCCGCCCGGTGCGGCCCATGCGCTCGGTCCTGCCCCGCGAGCGCAGCAGCGCCGAGACCGCCACCGGCCCGGCCTCCGCCCAGGGCGTCCCGGCCGGGACGAGTTCGGCGTCGGCGTGCCCGAGGTGGGCGTGCCGGGCGGGGCCGAGGCCGAAGGCGGCGTCCCAGAGCCGGTGGGCGTCGTCCTCGCCCGGCGCGGTGGCGAACCAGCGGGCCAGCGCGCGGAAGTCGGCGGCGGCGCTGGAGGCGGGACGGCGGGCGGCGGTGACGCGGTCGAGCAGCCCGAGCAGGGTGACGATGGCCTCGCCGGCGACCTCGTGCAGCCGCCGCAACCGGGGCCCGGCACCGCCGCTCTCGGCGCCTTCGCCGCCGGTGCCGCCGTCGAGGTCGGGGTCGAACCACTGGCGCAGCTCGGCCCAGGCGGCGGCGCGGGCGGCCAGCCACGGCGTGGCCAGGTCGGTCCCGGGGATCCGGGGCAGGTCGGCGCCGGCCAGGGCGCGGGTGTGCAGCACGCCGACGCCCCGCCCGGCCACGCCGCGCAGCGCCCGCGCCGCCGTCTCGCCGCGCTGCTCCAGCCCGGTCACGAACTCCTGGAGGTAGGCCACGGTGGCCGCCTCGGCCTCGTGGAACGTGCCAACGCCGGCGCCGTCGGCGCGCAGCAGCCGCCGCAGCTCGCCGTTGAGCCGCACGGTGTCGCGGCGCAGCCCGTCGAGGTGGCACTCCAGCTCCCGCAGGCAGGTGAACACCCGCCGGTCGCGGCCGGGGTCGGGGTCGGCCAGCAGCGCCTCCAGCTCCTCCAGCCGGTCGGCGAGGGCGTCGAGCACGGCGGTGTGGAACGCGCCCGCCGCGGCCAGCGTCTCCGACGCCCGCCGCAGCCCGGTGTGGGCGGCCTCGCCCTCGGCGGTCAGGGCGTAGCGCAGGTTCCTGCGTTCGTACTCCTCGGCGGTCGCGAAGCCGGCGGCGTGGTCGAAGACGACCTCGACCAGCCGCCAGCCGGCGAGCTGCCGCAGCGCGCCGGTGAGGTCGTGGTCGCCGACGGGGGCGTACCAGCCGCGGGCGCGCAGCCGGTCGCGGACCTCGTCGCCGGTCAGCGCGGGCTCCAGGCGCTCGGCGGCGGCGCCGAGGACGTCGAGGAGGGCCGTGTGCAGATCCGCCCGCTCAGTGGTGGCGAACCGGAACATCTCCGGCGGCACTCGTGGCAGCTCCGCCATCGCGCCGTTCTCCCCTCTCGCCGCGGTTTCACCGGAGCCACCGTAGCCGGAGAGACGGGCACCGCGGGGGCCGGTTTGCGAGCAGATGCCACGGGTATGGTCGCCGCGTTCGGCTGCCGGTGGCAGGCGGCGCGGTCCGCGCCCGGTACGGCGGCATTCGGGGAAGACGGGGGCCTGTGATGGCGGAGATCGAGGCGACGCGCGGGATGCCGGCCGACAGCATGATCGTGTTCGGGGTGGCGTCCGACGTCGAGCTGATGGACCGGTGGCTGCCGCAGGGGTTGTGGGTCGGCGACGGCGGGGCGGGCACCGTCGAGGCGGGCGGCGAGCTGGTGCCCGGCAGCGGGCGGCACGAGGGGCTGTTCCGCGTCCGGGAGGAGCAGCTCCGGGTGGAGTGGGGCGGCCGCGACCACCCCGACTACGCGGGCTGGCTGCAGGTGTCCGACTCGGCGGCCGGCACGAGCGAGGTGACGGTCCACCTGTCGCTGCTCGACGAGCCGGCCTCCAGCGCCAGGGCCGACGAGGTGCGCGAGCTGCTCGACCGCTCCCTCGACCGGCTGGCCGACGAGGTCACCCGCCGCGTCTCCGAGGGCGGCTGAACGGCGGGCTTCCCCGGGCGCGGCCGGACGGCGGGCTCCTTGCGAGGGCGGCCGGCTCCGGCGGGCGGGCGGGGGCGGGCCCGCCCGCCGGGGTTCAGGCGTCCTCGCGGTCCGGGTTCTCCAGCCGGAAGAAGTTGCTCTGCTTGCCGTCCTTCTTGTGCTCCTGGTAGATGAAGTTCAGCTTCCGCTGGTCGAAGGTCTCGAACCACTCCTCCCAGGTGATCTCCGCCAGGTCGCCCCCGCCGTAGCCGGGGAAGTCGAAGCGGAGCACGCCGGCCCTGCCCTGGTGCTCGGTGCCGGGCACGGTCGCGGGCTTGGCGCCGCGTTCCTGCGCCCATTCCTGGATCACGTCGTGGTCGGTGGTGATGAGACTGCGGCCGGGCCGCTCCTCGTGCTCGTCGGTCGAGGTGACGTGCTGCTCGTACTTGTGCTCGCCCTCGACGGGACGGTTCTGCTGCGACATGACGGCCTGTTCCCCCTGGTAATCGTGCGGATGACCTGCTCGATACCCAGCCCGGCGCGCTTCTTGCAAATGATCTGTGCCACCACGCTTAAAGGGGCTCGCAAGCTATCCCCTTCAACTTTTGATTATGCGACGTTTAATCACGATTCTTTCCCCCGTACTCGCAGGTCTGATCGCCGCGGCCGGCCTGTCCGGCGCCGCGGACGCGGCCACGAACGGCGGGCTCAACGCCTATTACGGTCAGCGCCTGGCCTGGTCGGGGTGCGGCAGCGGGTTCCAGTGCGCGAAATTGGCGGTCCCCCTCGACTATGCCAGGCCCGGCGGCCGGCGGATCAGGATCGCCATGGTCCGGCTGCCCGCGACCGGCCGGAGGATCGGCTCGATCGTGCTGAACTTCGGCGGTCCCGGCGGCGCCGGCGCGACCATCTTGAAGGCCGACAAGACCGTCATGTCGGCCGCCGTCCGGCAGCACTTCGACGTGGTCGGCTTCGACCCGCGCGGCGTGGGCGCCTCCGCCCCCGTGCGCTGCCTGTCGCCCCTCGGCCTGGACGCCTACTTCGCCGCCGACCCCACCCCCGACAACGCGGCCGAGGTCAAGCGGGCCAAGGCGTGGATGAAGATCTTCGCCCAGGGCTGCGCGACCAACTCCGGCAAGCAGCTGCTCGCGCACGTCGGCACCGGCGAGGTCGCCCGCGACCTGGACGTGATGCGGGCCGCCCTGGGCGACGCCCGCCTGACCTACTTCGGCTTCTCCTACGGCACCTACCTGGGCGCCCGCTACGCCGACCTGTTCCCCACCCGGATCCGCGCCATGGTGCTCGACGGCGCCGAGGACCCCGGCCAGACGCTCGCCGAGTTCGGCGCGGCGCAGGAGCGGGGGTTCCGGCTGGCGCGCGAGTCGTTCCTGCGCGACTGCTTCCGGGCCAGGGACTGCCCGTTCCCCCGCCACACCGTCGCCGCGGCGACCAGGCGGCTGGAGGCGCTCTACAAGCGGGCCGACCGGGCACCGCTGCGCAACGACGGCGACAGCAGGCAGGTCAACGAGGCCATCCTGCGCTCGGGCGTCAACCAGGCCATGTACGCCAAGGACAGCTGGCCCTACCTGCGCCAGGCGCTCACCCTCGCCTTCAGGGGCGACGGCACGGCCATGCTCGCCCTGGCCGACGTCAACCACGGACGCCGTCCCGACGGCAGCTACGACAACAGCAGCGAGGCGCTGACCGCCGTCAACTGCCTGGACCATCCCGAGCAGCGCTGCGCGTACTGGCCGGTCAAGGGCGAGAGGTTCACCAGGAAGGTGCGCGCCCACGGGTCGCCGCCGATCGTGGTGGTGGGCACGACGCGTGACCCGGCCACGCCGTACGAGCTGGCCAGGCGGCTGGCCGGGCAGCTGGAGCACGGCGTGCTGCTGACCCACGACGGCGACGGGCACACGGCGTACAAGGGGAGCTCGTCCTGCCTGGACCGGCAGATCGACCGGTACGTGATCACGGCTCGCGCGCCGCGCCCGGGAGCCTGCGCGAAGGTCTGACGGCGTCGGCCTGGTCCCCCACCCGCTCATGGGCGGGTGAGGGACTGGTGACGTTCGGGTCAACCCTGGCCGCGCCTGCGCGGCGGGCACGACCGGGCGGGAGAGATTGGGCGGACGTAGCCGGAAATTCCCGCCCGAGGAGCCCATGGAGTCGCTGCTGGTCCTGCACGCGCTCGCGGCGGTCTGCGCTCCCTGGCTGGCCCGGCGCATGGGACGGGCCTCCTTCCTGCTGCTGGCCGTGGCGCCCGGCGCCGGTTTCGCGTACACGGTGTGGCTCGGGGTGCGGGGGCTGCCGGCGCGGGAGGACACCCGCTGGGCGCCCGCGCTCGGGCTGGAGCTGTCCTTCCGGGCCGACCCGCTGACCCTGCTGATGATGGCGCTGGTCACCGGCGTGGGCGTGCTGGTCCTGGTCTACAGCGTGCGCTACTTCCCGGCCGGCGACGAAGGGCTGGGCCGCTACGGCGGCGCGATGACCGCCTTCGCCGGGTCGATGCTGGGGCTGGTCACCGCCGACAACCTGCTCCTGCTGTACGTCTTCTGGGAGCTGACCACCGTCTTCTCCTACCTGCTGATCGGCTACCACCCGGAGAGCCGGGCGAGCCGGCGGGCCGCGATGAAGGCGCTGACGGTGACCACGCTGGGCGGGCTGGCGATGCTGGCCGGGTTCGTGGTGGTCGGGCAGGCGGCGGGCACGTACGCGCTGTCGGGGGTCGTCGCCCGGCCGCCGCAGGCGGGCCCGCTGGCCGCCGGGCTGGTGCTGGTGCTGGCCGGGGCGCTGGCGAAGTCGGCGATCTTCCCGTTCAGCACGTGGTTGCCGGCCGCGATGGCGGCGCCGACGCCGGTGTCGGCGTACCTGCACGCGGCGGCCATGGTCAAGGCCGGGGTGTACCTGGTGGCCAGGCTCGGGCCGGCGTTCGGGGACGTGCCGGTGTGGCGGGCGGTCGCGGTGCCGCTCGGGGTGCTGACCATGCTGCTGGGCGGCTGGCGGGCGCTGCGCGAGACGGACCTGAAGCGGCTGCTGGCCTACGGCACGGTCAGCCAGCTCGGTTTCCTGATCACGCTGTTCGGCTCGGGCACCCGGGGCGCGGCGCTGGCCGGGGTGGGCATGCTGGCCGCGCACGCGCTGTTCAAGGCCGCGCTGTTCCTGGTCGTGGGCGTCGTCGACCATGCCACCGGCACCCGTGAGCTGCGCGAGCTGAGCGGGGTGGGCCGGTCGATGCCGTGGGTGTGCGCGGCCGCGGTGCTGGCGGGGGCGTCGATGGCGGGGCTGCCGCCGTTCGCGGGGTTCGCCGGCAAGGAGGCGGCGCTGGAGGCGCTGCTGGACCGGCCGCTCGTGCTGGCGGGGGTGGTGGCGGGGTCGGCGCTGACTGCGGCGTACACGCTGCGGTTCCTGTGGGGCGCCTTCGCCGCCAAGCCGGGCGTGCCGGCCACGCCGGCGCACCGGACGGCGGCGGCCATGTTCGCGCCCGCCGCGCTGCTGGCCGTGCTCGGCCTGGCGCTGGCGCCCTTCGCCTCCTGGTACGGCGGCGCGATGTCGGGCTACACCGGCACCTTCCGCGACCCGGGCCATGCCACGCACCTGGCGATCTGGGCCGGCCTGTCCCCCGCGCTGCTGCTGTCGGCCGTGGCGCTGGCGGCCGGGGTGCTGCTGTTCCTGGCCAGGGAACCGGTGGCCAGGGCGGGCGCGGCGCTGCACGTGCTGGACTCGACGCAGATCTTCTGGTCGCTCGTCCGCCGCCTGGACCGGTTCGCCGTCCAGGCCACCGGCTTCGTCCAGCGCGGTTCGCTGCCCGACTACCTGCTGCTCACGCTGGCCGCCACGACCGGCGTCGGCGTGTTCGCCGTCGCCTACGGCGGCGTGCCGCACCTGGACGTGCCGGTCGTCGCCTGGGAACGCGTGGAGCAGCCGGTGCTGGCGGTCCTGATCACCGCGGCGGCGGCGCTGGCGCTGTTCGCCCGCGCCTACATCCTGCTGGCCGTGGTCGTCGGCGTCATCGGGTACGGCACCGCGCTGCTGTTCCTCGCGCACGGCTCGCCCGACCTGGCGCTGACCCAGTTCCTCGCCGAGACGCTGGCCCTGGTGGTGTTCGCCCTGGTGCTGCGGCGGCTGCCGGTGACCCCGGTCAGGCCCCGGCTGTCGCGCCTGTTCCGGTTCGGGCTCGGGCTGGCCGTGGGGGTGGTGGTGACCGGGGCGGGCCTGCTGGCCACCAGCGCGCGGAGCACGTGGGCCGTCGGGTCGATGATGCCCGCCGCGGCGCGCGAGGCCGGGGCGCGCAACATCGTCAGCGCCATCATCCTGGACATCCGGGCCTGGGACACGATGGGCGAGAGCACCGTGCTGGTCGTGCTGACGCTGGGCGTGACGAGCCTGGTGTTCCTGCGGCGCAGGACGTACGAGATCGAGCGGGACGACCGCGGCCGGGTGCCCGCCGAGCGCACGCACTGGTTGTCCTCGACGCTGCCGCGCGGCCAGCGGGCCGTGGCCTTCGAGGTGGCGGCCCGGCTGACCTTCCACACGGTGCTCGTGCTCTCGGTGTTCCTGCTGTTCGTCGGGCACAGCGGGGTCGGCGGCGGGTTCGCCGGCGGCATCGTGGCCGGGCTGGCGATCACCGTCCGCTACCTGGCCGGCGGCCGGTACGAGCTGGCCGCGGCGGTCCCGGTGCACGCCGGCGTGCTGATGGGCGTCGGGCTGACCCTGTCGACCGGCACGGCGCTGGCCGGGCTGCTGTTCGGGCGGGCGGCGCTGGACATGCTGGCGGCCGATGTGCACCTGCCGCTGGTCGGCAGCCTGCACGTGTCCACCGGCCTGCTGTTCGACCTCGGCGTGTACGTCTCGGTCACCGGCATGGTCCAGGACGTGCTGCGCGGCCTCGGCGCCGAACTGGACCGGCAGATCGAGGCGGAGGAGAGCTCGTGACGATCTCCCTGGCGCCGCTCGTGTGCTGCTGCGTGATGATCACGACCGGCGTGACGCTGCTGCTGGAGCGGAGCCTGGTACGGGTGCTGGCCGGGGTCGTCGTGCTGGGCAACGGCGTGAACCTGCTGATCGTCACCGCGGGCGGGAACGCCGGCGGGCCGCCCATCCTGGGCGGCACGCCGGTGGCGGACATGGCCGATCCGCTGCCGCAGGCGATGGTGCTCACCGCCATCGTGATCACCCTGGGCGTGACGGCGTTCGTGCTGGCCATGGTGCACCGCTCGTGGCAGCTCACCGGCAGCGACGAGGTCCAGGACGACACCGAGGACCGGCGGGTGCGGCTGCGGGCCCGGCGCGGCGAGCTGAGCCACGCCCTGCGCACCCGGCAGGACGCCTACCGGCGGCTGGTCGTGGAGCAGCGGGCGGAGCTGGCCCGGCTGGAGGCCGAGCAGGCCGAGCGGGAGCGGCTGCAGGAGGACGACCTGGAACGGCGGATCGCCCGCGTGCACACCGAGCTGGAGGAGTGGATGCGCACCCGGATGGCCGAAGGGTTGTCGGAGGAGGAGCTGCAACGCGGCTTCGAGGAGGCCGGGCAGCGGGACCGGCCGGGCGAGGAGGCCACGGCCGGCGACAACGCCGAGCGCATCGACGAGCTGCGCCGCGAGCACACCCGGCGGCGGGCCGAGCAGGCGTCCGGCGAGAAGGAGCTGCGCCGGCGGATCAAGGCCAGGCAGCGCGACGCCCGCAGGCAGATGCGCTCGGCCATCCGCGAGGAGCGGGCCCGCCAGGCGCTCGCCAACGACCCCGAACTGGAGGGCGACGACTAGTGGCAGGCAGGGGCGGGGCCCGTGGGTGACCTGGTCGAGCTGCGCGGGCTGGTGTGCGTGCCGGTGCTGCTGCCGCTGCTGGCGGCGGGGATCAAGCTGGCGATCGGCGGGCGGCTGCGGCACCTGCAGTCGGCCATCAGCGTCACCACGCTGGGCATCTCGCTGGCGGTGTCGGTGCTGCTGCTCGCGCACGCCGACACGCACGGCCCGCTGGTGACCGAGCTGGGCGGCTGGGCCTCGCCCGTCGGGATCTGCCTGGTGGCCGACCGGCTCTCGACGCTGGTGCTGGTGGTGTCGTCGGCGGTGACGCTCTGCGTGATGGTGTACTCGATCGCCAACGCCTACGACGAGGCGGAGCACGACGCGCCGATGGCGATCTTCCATCCGGCGTTCCTCGTCATGGTGGCGGGCGTGGCGGACGCGTTCCTGTCCGGTGACCTGTTCAACCTGTTCGTCGCGTTCGAGATGTTGCTGAGCGGCTCGTACGTGCTGCTGACCTTCGGCGGGACCGAGTCCAGGATGCGGGCGGGGGCCACGTACACGCTGATGGCGCTGGCGTCGTCGATGTTGTTCCTGATCGCGCTGGCGGTGACCTACGGCGCGACGGGCACGTTGTCGATGGCGCAGCTCGCCGAGCGCTTCGGCACGCTGCCCGAGCAGGTCAAGCTGCTGGTCGAGCTGACGCTGCTGCTGGCGTTCGCGATCAAGGCGGCGATCTTCCCGGTGTCGGCGTGGCTGCCGGACTCCTACCCGACCGCGCCCGCGCCGGCCACGGCCGTGTTCGCCGGGCTGCTCACGAAGGTCGGCGTGTACTCGATCATCCGGCTGGAGGCGCTGCTGTTCCCCGGCGGGCCGGTCTCCACGCTGCTGATGGCGGTGGCGCTGGCCACGATGCTGGCCGGCGTGCTGGGCGCGGTGGCGCAGACCGACATCAAGCGCATGTTGTCCTTCACGCTGGTCAGCCACATCGGCTACATGGTGTTCGGGGTGGCGCTGTCGACGGTGGCGGGCCTGGCGGGCGCGGTGTTCTACATCGTCCACCACATCACCGTGCAGACGAGCCTGTTCCTGGTGACGGGGCTGATCGAGCGGCGCACCGGCACCACGTCGGTCAACCGGCTGGGCGGGCTGATGAGGACCGCGCCGGTGCTGGGCGTGCTGTTCTTCGTGCCCGCGATGAACCTGTCGGGCATCCCGCCGATGTCGGGGTTCCTGGGCAAGCTGCTGCTGGTGCAGGCGGGCCTGGCCAAGGGCGGCCCGGCGGCGGTCGTGCTGGTGGCGGGCGGGCTGCTCACGAGCCTGCTGACGCTGTACGCGATCGCCAGGACGTGGGGCAAGGCGTTCTGGCGGGCGCCGCGCGAGGAGCGGCTGGGCCAGGTGATGGAGAGCGAGGAGGCGACGGGTGAGGAGCCGGTGGTGACGACGACGGCGCTGCCGCCCGTGCTGCTGGGCGCGACGGCGGCGCTGGTGGCGTTCGGGCTGTCGTTCACGGTGCTGGCCGGGCCGCTGGCGGCGCTGACGCAGCGGGTGGCCACGGAGCTGAGCGAGCGGCAGACGTACATCACCGCCGTGCTGGGGACGCGGCGGTGAGCGGCGGCCTGCTCGCGCCGCGGCTGTTCGGCCGGCGGGTGCCGCTGCCGCTGGTGGCGTGGCTGACGCTGGTGTGGGTGACGCTGTGGGGTGAGCTGTCGGCGGGGAACGTGCTGGGCGGCCTGGCGACCGCGGTGGTGGTGACGTGGCTGCTGCCGCTGCCCGTCCTGGACCCGGGCATCAGGGTGCGGCCGCTGCCGCTGGCGCGGTTCCTGCTGTGGTTCGGGTGGGACATGTTGCTCTCGACCGTGCGGGTGGTCGCGTGGGTGGTGCGGCCCGGCGATCCGCCCACCCAGCTGGTCCTGGTCCGGCTGCGCACGTCGTCGGAGTCGATGACCGTGATGATCATGGTGGCGTTGTCCACGATGCCGGGGAGCCTGGTGGTGGAGGCGTACATGGACAGGAGAGAGCTGATGCTGCACGTGCTCGGGCTGGCCGGAGAGGGCGTCCCCGACACGGTCCGCGAGGACGTCGCCGGGCTGGAGTCGCGGATCGTGGCCGCGTTCGGCACCCGCGCGGACCGGGAGGAGCTGCGGTGAGCGCGGTGTACCTGGTGACGATCGCGCTGCTGGGCGGCGGGGCGGCGGCCGCGTTGTGGCGGGTGGGGCGCGGGCCCTCGATGCTGGACCGCGCGGTCGCCCTGGACGTGCTGACGTCGCTGGCGATGTGCGCGGTGGGGCTGTTCGCGGTGGTCAGGGACGACTACTCGGACCTGCCGGTGCTCCAGGTGCTGTCGTTGCTGGGGTTCGTGGGCTCGGTGTCGCTGGCCCGGTTCTTCCCGGGGCGGTCGGGGTGAGCGTGATGGACGGCGTGATGGACAGCGTGATGGACGCCGCGGCGGCGGTCTGCCTGGTGCTCGGGGCCGTGCTGGCGTTGTCGGCGGGCGCCGGGCTGGTGCGCTTCCGCACGACGCTCGACCGGATGCACGCCGGCACCAAACCGCAGGTGCTCGGCGTGCTGCTGGTGCTGGCCGCGATGTGGTTCCACCGGCCCACCTGGTGGAACGCGGGGCCGCTGCTGATCGTGGGGGCCTCGCAGGTGATCACCGTGTCGGTGGCGGCGTACATGGTGGGACGGGCGGCCTACTCGCGTCAGTCGTCGCGGGACGAGACCGAGATGCCGCCCTCGGAGGAGGACTGATCGCCCCTGCGGTCGAGGGCGGGCTGGCCGAACCAGGTCCAGGCGGCCAGCCCGGCCAGGACGCCGGCGGTGATCAGGGCCAGGGTGGAGTGGAACAGGTAGTCGATCACCAGCATGGTGGCCGTGGTCATCGACACCACCAGGGCGAGCGCTCCTAACAGGCCGTAGGTGTTGGACCGGCGTACCAGGGTCTCCTTGTGGCCCTGCCGGAACAGCACGCGGTGCTGGGCGGTCGGCGCGATGTAGCAGATCGACGCGATGGCGGCGCTGACCAGCGCGGCGAAGTAGAGCCAGCGGTCGGTCTGGTCCAGCTTGACGAAGCCGGGCGAGAAGGGGACGGTCAGCAGGAACGCGAACAGCACCTGCACGCCGGTCACCGCGACGCGGGCGCCCTGCAGCAGCTCGACGAAGTTGCGGTCGGCGCGTTCCTCGTGCGACTCGTTCTTCACTCGGCCTCCTCGTTGGATGTTCTCCTCTTCCTTGGCGGAGGCCGGTCGAAACATGGATTTCGGAGCTCAGGCGAGGATCTTGGCGGGCGTGATGGGCAGGTCGCGCACCCGCCGGCCGGTGGCGTGGTGAACGGCGTTGCCGATCGCGGCGGCGGTGCCCACGATGCCGATCTCGCCGATGCCCTTGGAGCCCATCGGGTTGAGCAGGCCGTCCTGCTCGTCGATCCACACCGCCTCGATCGCCGGCACGTCGGCGCAGGCCGGCACGTGGTACTGGGCCAGGTCGCGGTGGAGGAAGCCGCCGAACTCGTCGTCGGTCAGCGTCTCCTCCATCAGCGCCATCCCCATGCCCATGGTCATGCCGCCGACGAACTGCGACCTGGCCAGCCTGGCGTCCAGGATCCGGCCGGCGGCGAACACGCCGAGCAGCCGCGACAGGCGGATCTCGCCCGTCACGGAGCTGACCCTGACCTCGGCGAACTGGGCGCCGAAGGCGTGCCTGGCCAGTTCCTCGTCGGCCTTGACCTCCTCGGTGGTGTCGGCGGACCCCTCGCCGCCGTCGGCCCGCAGCGCCTCGCAGGCCCGTACGACGGCCGAGCCCCACGACGCCGTGCCCATCGAGCCGCCCGCGACGGGGGCGGCGGGCAGGTCGCTGTCGCCGAGCTCGACGTGCACCCGGCCGGGGGCGACGCCGAGGCAGTCGGCCGCGATCCTGGTGAGCACGGTCCGGGCGCCGGTGCCGATGTCGGCGGCGGCCACCCGGATGACGAAGTCGCCGTCGCGCACGGTCGCGGTGGCCTTCGACGGGCCGCGCCTGGCCGGGTAGGTGGAGGCGGCCACGCCGGTGCCGACCAGCCACTCCCCCTCGCGCCGGACGCCGGGCGCCGGGTCGCGGCGGTCCCAGCCGAAGCGGCGGGCGCCCTCGCGCAGGCAGGTCACCAGGCTGCGGGAGCTGAACGGCAGCCCGCCGTCCGGCTCGGTCGTGGGCTCGTTGCGTATGCGCAGCTCGACGGGGTCGATCCCGGCCGCCTCCGCCAGCTCGTCCATCGCCGACTCCAGGGCGTACATGCCGGGGCACTCGCCGGGGGCGCGCATCCAGGACGGCGTGGCGACGTCGAGGCGGACGAGCCGGTGCGCGGTGCGCAGCGCGGGCGTGGCGTACATGACGCGGCCGGGGGTGGCGGCCTGCTCGGCGAACTCGACGAGCCTGCTGGTCTGCACGTACGCCGTGTGCTCGACCGCGGTGAGCCGGCCCTCGGCGTCCGCGCCGAGCCGCAGCCGCTGGACGGTCGGGGTGCGGTAGCCGGTGAGGTCGAACATCTGCTGCCGGGTGAAGACGACCTTGACCGGACGGCCGGCGGCCCGGGCGGCCAGGGCGGCGAGCACGGCGTTCGGCCTGGTGGTGCCCTTGGAGCCGAAGCCGCCGCCGACGTGCCTGGACACCACGCGCACCTGGGCGGCGGGCAGGCCGAGGGTCTTGGCGATGCTGTCCCGGTCGCCGCTGGTGCCCTGGGTCGAGTCGTAGACCAGCAGCCGGCCGTCGTCGGCCCACACGGCCACCGCGGCGTGCGGCTCCATCGCGTTGTTGTGCAGCGGCGGCGTCGTGTACGTCACGTCCACGGCCGACGCGGCGGCGGCCAGCCCGGCCTCCACGTCGCCCTTCTCGGTGTCGGGCGGCAGGTTCGGGTTGACCACCTCCGGCCGGTAGAGGTCCGGGTGGTCGGCGCGCAGCCGCACGTCGTGCGCCTGCGGCCGGTACTCGACGCGGACGGCGTCGGCGGCGGCGCGGGCCTGGTCGTAGCTGCCGGCGACGACGGCGGCCACGAGCTGGCCCCGGTAGACGACGTCCCTGGAGCGGAACAGCGCCAGTTCGGGGTCGGCGTCCTCGGCCAGGTCGGGCGGGTCCTCCACGGACAGCACGGCGAGCACGCCCGGCATGGCCAGCGCCTCCTCGGCGTCCACCCGCGTGATCTGGCCCCTGGCGACCGTGGACTGCACCGGGTAGCAGTGGGCGACGCCCTCGACCGGGTACTCGGCGGCGTACGTGGCCAGCCCCGTGACCTTGACGCGCCCCTCGATGCGGTTCACGGCGTCAGCTCCTCCAGCGTGCGGACGATCAGGTTGCGCGCCAGCGGCAGCTTGTAGGCGTTGCGCGGCAGCGGGCGGGCCTGGTCGAGCTCGGCCTCGGCGGCCCGCAGGTACGCCTCGCCGGTGGCGGGGCCGCCGATGATCGCCCGTTCGGCGCGTTCGGCCCGCCAGGGCGCGTGGGCCACGCCGCCGAGCGCGATGCGGCAGCCGGTCACCACGCCGTCCCAGCGCACGTCGAGCACGGCGGCGACGGACACCAGCGCGAACGCGAACGAGGCCCGCTCGCGCACCTTGCGGTAGAGGGAGGCGCCCGGGGGCGGCGCGGGCAGCTCGACGGCGGTGATCAGCATGCCGGGTTCGAGCACGGTGTCGCGCTCGGGCGCGTCGCCGGGCAGGCGGTGCAGGCCGGGCATGGGGATGATCCGGTCGCCGGCCGGGCCGGTGACGTGCACCTCGGCGTCGAGCGCGGCCAGCGCCACGGCCATGTCCGAGGGGTGGGTGGCCACGCAGGCGTCCGAGGCGCCGAGCACGGCCAGGTTGCCGTGGTCGCCCTCGATCGCGGGGCAGCCGGTGCCGGGCTCGCGCTTGTTGCACGGCCTGGTGACGTCCTGGAAGTAGGGGCAGCGGGTGCGTTGCAGCAGGTTGCCGGCCACCGTGGCCATGTTCCTGACCTGGCCGGAGGCGCCGGTCAGGACGGCCCTGGCGAGCATGGGGTAGCGGGCGCGGACGAGCGGGTCGGCCGCCAGGTCGCTGTTGCGCACGGCCGCGCCGATCCGCAGCCGATCGCGTACGGGCTCGACGGCGTCCAGCGGCAGGCGGCTGACGTCCACGAGGTGGTCGGGGGCGGCCACGCCGAGGCGCATGAGGTCGACCAGGTTGGTGCCGCCGCCCAGGTACATCGTGCCGGGGCCGTACCGGCCGACCGCGTCCGACGGGCTCTGGGCGCGGACGTAGTCGAACGGCTTCACCGGGCCACCTCGCCGATCGCGGCCACGATGCCGGGATACGCGCCGCACCGGCACAGGTTGCCGCTCATGCGTTCCCTGATCTCCTCGGGCGTCAGGGCCGGGTCGAGGAGGAGGTCGGCGGTGACGGCGCTCGGGCCGGGCTCGCCCAGCATGCCGACCGCCGAGCAGAGCTGGCCCGGCGTGCAGTAGCCGCACTGGAAGGCGTCGTGCTCGATGAACGCGGCCTGCAGCGGATGCAGCTGCTCGCCCGAGGCCAGCCCCTCGACGGTGACGATCTCGCTGCCGTCCACCGCCACGGCCAGTGCCAGGCAGGAGTTGGCCCGGCGGCCGTCGATCAGCACCGTGCACGCGCCGCACTGGCCGTGGTCGCAGCCCTTCTTGGAGCCGGTCAGGCCGAGCCGTTCGCGCAGCAGGTCGAGCAAGGAGATCCTGGGGTCGACGGCCACGGTGTGCGGCACGCCGTTCACCTGCAGGGTGATGTCCATAGGCGCTCGCCTACCCGGCCACCGCCGGGGGCAACCACGGGCTCGGACATCTCGGGGTAAAGGTGACGGAGTCCAGGTGTCGGGTCGCGGCCGGCGGGTAGCCGGGGAGAGGATCGGCCGGCGGAGGGATGCATGGGGCGAGCGTTCGACGAGCAGGTGGCGGAGTCCGAGGCGGTGCTCACCGTCAACGCGGGCTCGTCGAGCCTGCGCCTCGACCTCGTGCAGGGCGGCTGCGTGCTGGACAGCGCGCACGCCGAACGGGCCGCGGACCCGGGCTCGGCGCGCGAGGAGCTGGCGGCGTTCCTGGGCGGCCACTTCGACCGCGACATCCGCGCGGTGGCGCACCGGCTGGTGCACGGCGGCGACGTCGTCCGCGCGCCCACGGTCGCCGACGACGAGACCGTCGAGGCGCTGCGCGGCGTCGTGAGCCTGGCGCCGCTGCACCTGCCGCCCGCGCTGGCGCTGCTGGAGGCGGCCCGCGAGCAGCTTCCCGCCGTGCCGCACGTGCTCTGCCCCGACACGGCCTTCCACGTCGGCCTGCCCGACGCCGCCGCGGTCTACGCCCTGCCGCGCGAGTGGCGCGACCGGTACGGCCTGCGCCGCTACGGCTTCCACGGCCTGTCCTACGCCTGGACCGCCGACCGGGTGGCCGAGCTGCTCGGCCGGCCGCTCGCCGACCTGGAGCTGGTGCTGACCCACCTGGGCGGCGGCTCGTCGGTGTGCGCGGTGTCGGGCGGGCGCAGCCTGGACACCTCGATGGGGTTCACCCCGCTGGACGGCGTCCCGATGAGCAAGCGCTCGGGCAGCGTCGATCCCGGGATGCTGGTGTGGCTGCTGTCGCAGGGCCACCTGTCGGCCGACGAGCTGGGCGAGGGCCTGCAACGCCGGTCCGGGCTGCTCGGGCTGTCCGGCGGCCGCTCGGGCGACACCCGCGAGCTGGTCGAGGCCGAACGCGCCGGCGACGCCGACGCCGCCCTGGCCCTGGAGGTGTTCTGCCACCGGGTGAGCCGGGAGATCGCCGCCGCCGCCACGTCGCTGTCCAGGATCGACGCGCTGGTGTTCACCGGCGAGATCGGCTGGGACCAGCCCGAGGTGCGCGAGGCGGTCTGCCGCCGTCTCGGGCTGCTCGGCGTCGAGCCGCCCGAGTCCGGCAACCGGCACGACGACGGCCCGGTCAGCGGGCCGGGCGCCGCCGTGCCCGTCCTGGTCGTCCAGGTGCGCGAGGAGCTCCAGCTCGCCCGCGAATGCCTGGGCGTCTTCCGGCCGGCAGAGGAGGACGGCTATGGATGACGTCACCCGCTCGGCGCTGCGGCTGTCGGGCGAGCAGGATCTCGACCCGCTGCTCGACCGCATCGGCGAGGCCGGTCTCGTGCTGATCGGCGAGGCCAGTCACGGCACCCACGACTTCTACACCTGGCGGGCCGCGCTCACCCGCCGCCTGATCGCCGAGAAGGGCTTCGGGTTCGTCGCCGTCGAGGGCGACTGGCCCGACTGCGAGCGCGTCCACCGCGCGGTCACCCGCGACGGCGAGGACCCCTTCGACGCCCTGTACGCCTACCAGCGCTGGCCCGCGTTCATGTGGGCCAACGAGGAGGTCGCCGAGTTCTGCCGCTGGCTGCGCCGCTGGAACTCGGCCCTGCCGCCGGGCGAGCGCGTCGGCTTCCACGGCCTCGACGTCTACAGCCTCTGGGAGTCCCTGCGCGCCGTGCGCCGCTACGCCGTCGACCACCTGCCCGACCAGCTCGGCACGGTGATGGAGGCCCTGTACTGCTTCGAGTCCTACGGCCACGACCCGCAGCGGTACGGCCTGGAGACCCGCCTGGTCCCCGACTCCTGCGAGAACGAGGTCGTGGAGCTGCTCAGGGCGGTCGTGGCGGCCGCGCCCGCCGACGAGGACGGCTTCGAGGCCCGGCAGAACGCCGAGGTCGTGGCCGGGGCCGAGAGCTACTACCGGACCATGGTCGGCGGCGGCCCCGGCTCGTGGAACATCAGGGACGTGCACATGGCCGACACCCTGGACCGGCTGACCGCCTTCCACGGCGCCAAGGGCGTGGTGTGGGCGCACAACACGCACGTCGGCGACGCCCGCGCCACCGACATGGCCGCCGCCGGCATGACCAACCTCGGCCAGCTGGCCCGCGAGCGGCACGGCGAGGACGTCGTCCTGGTCGGCTTCGGCGGCTACCGGGGGACGGTCGTGGCCGGGGCGAGCTGGGGCACGCGGGCGCACGTCATGCCCGTCCCGCCGGCCCGGCCCGGATCGCTGGAGGCGCTGCTGCACGACGCGCTCGGAGGCGAGCGCGCCCTGTTCGTGACGCCCCGGCGGCCCCGTCCGCGCTGGTTCGACCAGCCGCTGGACCACCGCGCGATCGGCGTCGTCTACCGGCCGGAGCGCGAGAAGTGGGGCAACTACGTGCCCACCGCGCTCGGCGACCGCTACGACGCCTTCCTCTGGCTGGACGTCACCGAGGCCCTGCACCCGCTGCACGCCGAGCCGTGGGACGACGTCGAGCCGGAGACCTATCCCAGCGCCATGTGACGGACTGTCGGTGGCAGATGGTTTGATCGCTGCTGTGGAGGCCTCGGTCGAGCAGCTCGTCTACGTCAGAGACGACGAATACACCGTCGCGCGCATGAGCGCCGAGGGCGTGCCCGACTTCGTGGCCACCGGCCGGGCGCTGTCGGGCGCGCAGCCGGGCGAGACGCTCCGGCTGACCGGCGACTGGAGCCACCACGCGCGCCACGGCAGGCGGTTCGCGGTGGCCGGGTGCGAGCGGGTGGTGCCCGCCACGGTCCGGGCGATCCGCGTCTACCTCGGGTCGGGGCTGATCCGGGGCATCGGGCCGCGGCTGGCGTACGCGATCGTCGACCATTTCGGCGAGGAGACGCTCAAGGTCATCGACGCCGAGCCCGGGCGGCTGACCGAGGTCGTCAACATCGGGCCGCTGCGGCAGGCGCAGATCGTCCAGGCGTGGCAGGAGCAGAAGGCCATCGCCGCGCTGATGGTGACGTTGCAGGGGCTGGGCGTCAGCCCGCTGCTCGCGGCCAAGATCCATCAGGTGTTCGGCGGCGAGGCCGAGGAGGTCCTGGCCACCGACCCCTACCGGCTGATCGGCCGGGTCAGGGGCATCGCCTTCCGCGTCGCCGACCGCATCGCGCTGCAGCGGGGGTGCCCGAGCGCAGCCCGCAGCGGATCAAGGCGGCGCTGCTCGACCGGCTGGAGTCGGCGGCGGTCCGCGACGGCCACTGCTTCGTGCCGGTGCCCCATCTGGTGGCGGGGGCGGCCGAGCTGATCGAGCTCGATCCCGAGGCGGTCGGGCCGATGATCGACGCCCTGGTGGCCGAGCGGCGGGTGGTGGTCGAGGCCGACGAGCAGCAGCCGGGGCGGGCGGTGGCCTACGCCAAACACGTGCACGCCCGCGAGCGGCAGCTCACCGAGCAGCTCACCCGGCTCATGCGGGCCCGCTCCACGCTGCCGCTGCGCTCCTTCCGCGAGGACGAGACCCTCCACGACGACCAGCGCGCGGCCGTCAACATGGCGCTGACCTGCACTGTCTCGATCATCACCGGCGGGCCCGGCTGCGGCAAGAGCCACACGGTCAAGGCCGTGGCCACCACGGTGCGGGCGTCGGGCGGCACGGTCACGCTCACGGCCCCCACCGGCAAGGCGGCCAAGCGCCTGTCGGAGCTGACCGGCATGCCCGCGATGACCATCCACCGCATGCTCGCCCACCAGCCCGATCCCGATCCGTCCACGCTGTTCGAGGAGGCGCCCGCGCAGGCCGACCTGATCGTGGTCGACGAGGCGTCGATGCTCGACCTCCATCTCGCCACCCGGCTCACGGCGGCCGTCCAGCCGGGCAGCCATCTGCTGCTCATCGGCGACAGCGACCAGCTTCCCAGCATCGGCGCCGGCGACGTGCTGGCCGACCTGCTGCGCGTGGAGGCGATCCCGCGCGTGCGGCTCACCCACGTCTTCCGCCAGGCAGGCGGCAGCGGCATCGTCGAGGCCGCCCACCTCATCCGGGCCGGCCGCATGCCGGCGACGCCGGGGCGCGGCGGGTTCTGGTTCGAGGAGCTCGACGATCCGGCGCGGGTGGCCGAGCGGGTGGCCCATCTGGCCATGGAGGCGATCCCGCGCAAGCAGGGCGTCCCGCCCGAGCAGGTGCAGGTGCTGTGCCCGATGCGCAAGGGCGAGACGGGCGCGGTGACGCTGGGCCGGCTGCTCCAGGACCGCCTCAACCCGGCGGCCGACGACAAGCCCGAGCACTGGTCGGGGGCGTCGGTGTTCCGGGTGGGCGACCGGGTCATGCCCATCCGCAACAACTACGACAAGGGCGTCTTCAACGGGGAGACCGCCACGGTCACCGCCGTGCTGCCGCAGGACCGCGTGGTCGAGGTCCGCACCGACGACGGCGAGACCGTCCAGTACGGGTTCGGCGAGCTCGACGACCTCACCCACGCCTACGCGATCAGCGTGCACCGCTCGCAGGGCAGCGAGTACCCGTTCGTGGTGGCGCCGATCGTGGCCGAGGCGGGCGGGATCATGTTGCGGCGCAAGCTGCTGTACACGCTGGTGACCCGGGCCAAGGCGTGGGTCGTGCTGGTGGGGCAGCGCGAGGCGCTGGAGCTGGCCGTCCACCGCGTGGGCCGCCCCCGCAACACCGGCCTGCCCCGCCGCCTGTCCCAGAGCCTGTCGGCCTGACGCCGTCCCGGTCCCGGCCGCAGCCGTGACCGGGGCGTGCCTGGCCGGGGCGGGGCCGGGCCGGGGCGCGGCCGGGTCAGTCCTGGCGGACGAGGGCCGTGGCGAGCAGTTCGGCCAGGTGGCGGCCCTGGCGTCCGGTGCCCGCGGCGGCGATCTGGGTGCGGCAGGAGAAGCCGTCGGCGAGCAGCTCGTCCCCCGGCCCCGCCGACCGTACGGCCGGCCAGAGCCCCTGCTCGGCGCAGGCCTTCGACACCTCGTGGTGTTCCCGCTCGAACCCGAAGTTCCCGGCCTGCCCGCAGCAGCCGGAGTCGAGCACGCTGGTCCGGATGCCGAAGCGGTCGAGCACGGCCCGGTCGGCGTCGTAGCCCATGATGGCGCTCTGGTGGCAGTGCACCTGCGCGATCGCCTGCCCGCCGGTCGTGGCCGGCCGCCAGTCGGCGGCGCGCGTCTCCAGCAGCTCGGCCAGCGTCAGGAACCGCTCCGCCAGCAGCCGCGTCTCGGCCGTGTTGAGCAGTTCGGGCCCGTCGGAGCGGAACACGGCGGCGCAGCTCGGCTCCAGGCCGACCACCGGCACCCCGGCCTCGGCCCAGGGGGCGAGCGCCCCCACCGTACGCGCCAGCACCCGCCGCGCCACCCCGAGCTGCCCGGTGCTGATCCAGGTCAGCCCGCAGCACAGCGTCACCGGCGGCACCACCACCTCGAACCCGGCCGCCTCCAGCACGTCCACGGCGGCCCGCCCGATGTGCGGGTCGAAGTGGTCGGTGAAGGTGTCGGCCCACAACACCACCCGCCCCCGCGTGCCCGGCCGGCTCTGGGGACGCCGCCTGAACCAGTCGGTGAACCGCTGGCGGGCGAACCTCGGCAGGTCGCGCTCCGGCGTGATCCCCGCGACGGCCTTGACCAGCCGCGACAGTCCGGGCGCCGAGCTGACCGCGTTGACCAGGCCGGGCGCGGCCGAGGCGAGCGCGGCCCACACCGGCAGCCAGCCCATCGAGTAGTGGGCCCGCGGCCGGACGCGGTGCCGGTAGTGGTGGGCGAGGAACTCGGCCTTGTAGGTGGCCATGTCCACGTTCACGGGGCATTCGGAGCGGCAGCCCTTGCACGACAGGCACAGGTCGAGCGCGTCGCGCACGGCCGCCGAACGCCAGCCGTCGGTGATGACGTCGCCGCGCACCATCTCCTCCAGCAGGCGGGCGCGCCCCCGCGTGGAGTGCTCCTCCTCGCGGGTCACCCGGTAGCTGGGGCACATGACGCCGCCCTCGAAGGTGTGCTTGCGGCAGGTCCCGGTGCCGACGCAGCGGGTGGCCGCGTGCCCGAACCGTCCGTGGTCGTGGGGGTACTGGAAGAACGTCTGGCGCGGCTCGTGCGGGTAGAAGCGGTGCTGGGCCAGGTTCTGGTCCAGGTGGCGGGGGTGGACGACCTTGCCCGGGTTCATCCGGTCGCGCGGGTCGAAGATGGCCTTGAAGCGGCCGAACACCTCGACGACCTCCGGGCCGAACATGACGGGCAGCAGCTCGGCCAGCGCCCGGCCGTCGCCGTGCTCGCCGGACAGCGAGCCGCCGTAGGAGGCGACCAGCTCGGCGGCCTCCTTGGCGAAGGCGCGGTACCGGGCGATGCCGTCGTCGGTGTGCAGGTCGAGCGGCAGCCGGCCGTGCACGCAGCCCTGGCCGAAGTGGCCGTACAGGGCGGAGTCCTGGTAGTCGTGCGTGCGCAGCAGCCGCTCGTAGTCGCGCAGGTAGGCGCCCAGCCGCTCGGGCGGCACGGCCGCGTCCGACCAGCCCTCGTACGTCTGGCGGCCGGTCGGCGGGTACGCCTCCACGCCGAGCCCCGACTCCCGCCACCGCCACAGCCGGTCCTCCCTGGCCGGGTCGCCGAGGAAGGCGTGCGTGGGCGTGGGCGCCCCGGCCCGCTCCCCCACGTCGCGCATCATCGTCTCGGCCCGCTCGCGCGCCTGCTCGGGCGTGTCCCCGCCGAACTGCACCAGCAGCCAGCCGCCGCCCTCGGGCAGGTCCTGGAGCGCCGGGTCGCCGGGGTGCTCCCGCTTGGCCAGCCGGTACATGGTCTCGTCCATGGCCTCCAGCGCGATCGGCGCGTGCCGGGCCACGGCCGGGACGGCGTCGGCGGCGGTGAAGACGTCCTCGAACCCGAGCACGGCCAGCGCCCTGGCGGGCGGCGCCGGCACGACGCGCAGCTCGGCGCGGAGCACGGTCACCAGCGTGCCCTCGCTGCCGGTCAGGGCGCGGGCCAGGTCGAAGCCGTTCTCGGGCAGGAGCTGGTCGAGGTTGTAGCCGGAGATGCGGCGTTCCAGCCTGGGGTAGCGGGTGCGGACCAGTTCCATGGTCTCGTCGCGCAGGTCGCGCACCTGGCGGTAGATCTCGGCCAGGCGGCCGCCCTGGGCCTGGACGCGGTCGTACTCGGCGTCGCTCGTCGGCCCCACCCAGGCGCGCACGCCGTCGTAGGTGAGGATCTCCAGCCGGAGCACCGACTGCGACATCTTCCCGTACGCCTGCGCCGAGGCCCCGCACGAGTTGTTGCCGATCATGCCGCCGATCGTGCAGGCCCGATGGCTGGACGGCCGCGGCCCCACCATCAGCCCGTACGGCGCCAGCTCGTGGTCCACCTGGTCGAGCACGGCCCCCGCCTGGACGACGACCCGGCGGCCCGCCGCGTCCACGGACTCGACCGCGCCGCAGTGCTTGGACCAGTCGATCACCACCGCCGCGTTGCAGCACTGCCCGGCCAGGCTGGTGCCGCCGCCGCGGGAGAGCACGGGCACGTCCCTGGACCGGCACACGGCCACCGCCGCCACCCCGGCGTCCAGGTCGCGCGGCACGACGACGCCGATCGGGACCTGCCGGTAGTTGGAGGCGTCACGCGCGTAGGCGGCGCGGCTGCCCAGGTCGAAACGCACCTCGCCGTCGACCGCCTCGGCGAGGCGTCGGCTCAGCGTCTCGACGTCGATCTCGCGGGACGGCGGCGTGTGCGTGACGGGCGTGTTGACCAGGCTCTTCATGCCCGGCCCTTACCCGGGCCGGCTCAGGGGCCGCCCAACGGCGGGCCAAGCCCGGTCCTAGACCCCGAGCAGGTCGGTGAGGTCGTCGGCGTGCTCCTCCTCCTCTTCCAGGATCGACTCCATGAGCCGGCGGGTGGTCGGGTCGCCCTCGCCGAGCCAGCGGATGATCTCCTGGTAGGTGGAGATGACGATGCGCTCGGCCCACAGGTTGGCCTCCAGCAGCGCCTTCAGGTCGGTGTCGGCGGGCACCTGGTAGTCGGTGTGCGAGCGCTGGACGAGCTTGGCCGGGTCGAAGTCGGGCTCGCCGCCGAGCTGGCTGACACGTTCGGCGGCGCGCAGCGCGTGGTCGAGCTCCTCCTTGGCGTGCTCGGTGAACTCCGCCGCCACCTGCGCGCGGTCGATGCCCTTGGCCGAGATGGCGTGCCTGGTGTACCTGAGCCAGCACACCACCTCGGTGGCGATCACGTCGTTGAGGATCTCGATGACCTTCTCCGGGTCGCGGCCGAAGGTCTGCGTGATCGGGCCCTCGTCCATCTTCTGCCGCACCTGCTCGCGGATCCTGGTGACGTCGAGCACGAAGTCGTCCGTCTGCGTCATGATGTGTCCTTCCCCCGGCGATTTCCCCTGGTCAACGGTAACTTCGCCGGAGCCTGCGCCGGGGTTGCGACACGGGCGGACCGCAGGCGGGGCGCCAGCGCGAGCGTGACCGCCGCCGACGCCGCGGCCAGCACGGCCATGGCCGTGCCGGGCGAGGTGTACTCGGCCAGGGCGCCGGCGAGCGCGGCGGCCAGCCCCTGCATGGCGACCATGCCGGAGGAGTGCAGCCCGAGCGCGTGCCCGCTCAGCTCGGGGGGCGTGAGCGCCATGAGCCGCTCCTGCAGCAGCAGGGTGGCGGCGAACCCGGCCGAGGCGAGCGCGACCAGCACCGGCCACGGGTGGGCCACGAACACCAGGTACGGCAGCGCGAGCAGCAGGTACAGCGGCGTGACCAGCCGCGCCCGCCAGTGCGGCGGCATGTACCGGCCGACCAGCACGTCACCGGCGAGCATCCCGGTGGCGGCGCAGGCGAACAGCAGCCCGGCCCGGTCCGGCGCGAGCGGCACGAACAACGACTCGCAGCCGACGATCAGGCCGTTGGGCAGCCAGAGGGCGAGGTAGACGTGCCGGCGCGGCCGATCGGACCACAGGCGGGCGTTGTCGCGCCAGGTCTCGGCGGGTGAGGGCCGTCCGGACGCGCGCGGCCGCCGCCGTCCGAGCCCCAGCCCGGCCAGCGCGGCGGCCAGGTGGAGGGCCGCCGCGACGAGCAGCGTCCCGCGCGGCGACAGGACGGTCACCAGCACGCCGCCCGCGCCGAACCCGGCGATCTGCACGATCCCGGAGGACATGTTGAGCACCGACCGGCCGAGCAGGTACCCGTCCCGGTCGAGCAGCTCGTTCAGCAGCCCGTACCGGACGCCGCCGCCGAGCGCGGACAGCGCGCCGAGTGCCAGCACGACGGCGAGCATGCCCCACACCGGCAGGCCGGGCAGGGCCAGGAAGGCGGCGCCGAGCGCGGCCGCCAGCGCCAGCCCGGACAGGGCGGCCCGCGGCGGCAGCCGGTCGGCCGCCGACAGCAGCGTGGCCGCGCCCACCACCTGGGCGAGCGCCGGGCCGAACATGGCCAGCCCGGACAGCAGCGGCGATCCGGTGTCGGCGTAGACGAGGGTGCCGAGGGCCAGCCCGCTGACCGTCTGCCCGGCCACCTGCCCGGACGAGACCAGGAAGAGCGGGGTGAAGCCGGACCTGCCGAACAGGTCCCGGTACGTGCGCATGGGACGGCAGTCTTCGCGACCGGCGGCGGCAGGCGTTACTGTTTCGCCCACCCGCGAAACAACGCGGGGGCGGGGAGGACGTGGTGGGTTTCTGGCAGGTCGACGCGGACACGCTCGCGGACGGCCGGTTCGTCCTGTCGCCGCTGGCCGAGACGATCGCCGCGCTGAAGACGCTGGACCGCGCCGTCGCCGCCCATCCCGGAGAGGACGCCTGGCTGGCCGCCCACCTGCCCGCCTACCGCGCCGAGCAGGCCGCCGACCCGGTCACGGCGCTGCTCGTCCGCGCGGCGCTGGGCCGTACGTGGAACGCGACCTTCCTCACGCCCACGCCCGAGGGAGAGGGCGAGGCCGCCTTCGAGGAGGAGGTCGCGAGCGTCCGTGACACCCCGCCCGAGCAGGCGCGCGCGGACCTGGTCGAGTCGCTGGGCGGCCCGGTGCCCGCCGCGCTGCGCCGCGACGACCTGCCCGGACGCATGGCCGCTCGGCTGGAGTGGGTGTGGCGCGAGACCGTGCTGCCGACCTGGCCGCGGCGCCGCCGGATCATCGAGGCCGACGTCACGGCCCGCGCCGCGCGGCTGGGCCGGGGCGGCTGGGCGGCGGCCCTGGACGGCATGCGTCCCGGCCTGCGCTGGCTCGGCGACGGACGGCTGCAGATCAACGCCCACGACCACCCGCCGCGGGACCTGGCGGGCGCCCGGCTGATGTTCGTGCCGGTCACGCCGCGGCAGGGCTGGGTGAGCTGGCACGGCTCCCGCCGCTGCGCGATCGTCTACCCGTGCTCGGGGCCGCTGGCCGACGTCGGCCCGCCGCCTACGCCGCAGGCCCTGGGCAGGCTGCTGGGCGGGGCGCGGGCGGGCGTGCTGGTGCTGCTGGACACCCCGAAGAGCACCACGCAGCTCGTCGCGCTCACCGGCCAGGGCCTGGGCTCGGTGGGCCGCCATCTCAAGGTGCTGCTCGACGCGGGGCTGGTCGGCCGCGTCCGGGCGGGCCGTTCGGTGCTCTACGGCCGTACGTCCGTCGGCGAAGACCTCGTACGGGCACAAACCAACTGACCGCGCCCGCCCCTCGCTGCCAGAATGGAACCTCGATGGACGAACGACGCATGATCCGCATCTCCAAGTACCTGGCCAGGCACCTGCGCCACGACCCGCAGCGCATCGGGCTCACCCTCGACCCGGCCGGCTGGGTCGCCGTCGACGACCTGCTCGCCGCCGCCGCGGCGCACGACTTCCCGATCACCCCCGACGAGCTGCGCCAGGTCGTGGAGACCAACGACAAGCGGCGCTACGCGATCGAGGACGGCAGGATCCGCGCCAGCCAGGGCCACTCCGTGCCGGTGGAGCTCGGCCTGCCCGCCGTGGAGCCGCCCGCGTACCTCTACCACGGGACGGTGGCGCGCAACCTGGACGCGATCCGCCGGGAGGGCCTGCGGCCGATGAGCCGCCACCACGTGCACCTGTCCCCCGACCGGGAGACCGCCGTCCGGGTGGGCGCGCGCAGGGGCAGGCCGGTGGTGCTGGCGGTCGCCGCCGGGGACATGCACGTCGCCGGTCACCTCTTCCTGCGCAGCGCCAACGGCGTCTGGCTCACCGCCCACGTCCCACCGGGCTACCTGCGCCTCCCCTCCTGACCCTCCCCGGCGCGTCACCGTCCCAGCTCTCGTGGCGGACGAACACGCCGACGTCCCAGATGCCCGGCCGGCGGGGACGGAGATCCTGGGCGGCCTCGACGTCCGCGAACGCGTGGAAACGGCACACCTGGATGCCGTCGGAGCGCTCAGCGAGGATCTTTTCCATGACGGCGTTCCTTCAGTTCCAGGGCAGCGCGGCCCGCTTCCCGGGCTGCGGGAAGCGGGCCGCGGCGGCCGCTATTTCAGTCGCATGTAGAACTTGTCCTGCCGAAGGATTCGGTTGTTGCTGTACCAGGCCTGCAGCATCGCGCCATAGCCCAGCTTCTGTTCCTTGCCGAGGATCTGCACCGAGAAATTGTGTTCCGGTTTCGCGTATGCGGCTCCCTGCATTGTCGAGGCGAAGGGGAACTCATCGCATTCGGCGTCCTCGGGGGCGAGTTGCTCCTTGCCGAACTCGAACTCGCACGTTTTACCGGCGAATCGACGGTTGGCGTCGACCTGCGGCGAGTATCGCACGCGGGACAACGGGTTCTGCGGCGTGCCGCCCGGAATGCTCTTCGCCTGGCGCAGGTCCGGGAAGGTGACGCCGCCGGGCACCGGATTGGTGAAGGAACCAGGCGTCAGCGCGCGCTTGATGTGGTCGTAGATCTGGTCGACCGCCACGCCCTTGTCGTTCTTGTCGTCCTTCGCGAAGGACTGCGCGGGAATGGCGTCCATGACCACGCATCCGCCCACGGAATTACCCTGCGCGTCCTTGTTGTGCCAGTTGACGAGTGGTGACGTGTCACACCTGACCGTGAAGGACCGGAAGCCGGGCGCGGCCCGCTTGCCCTGGTGGTCGTGCGCGATGGCGGGGGTCAGCGTGCAGGAGCCGATCTTGTGTTCGCCGTCCGCGCGGTCGGTACGGAAACGTTCAGTGATCTGCCACTCCTGGCTCGCGTTGTTCCATTGCGAGGGAGTGGCCCACTTCGTCCCGGTCCTGGAGACGAGTTGGCAGGCACCGGCTCCCGGCCCGGGGTCGCTCACCTCGGTCCAGAACGCGTGCGGAGCCGTCGCGAGGGCGCCGAAGCCTCCCGCGTCGACCCAGACGCGGGTCGTGACCTCGAACTCCCGGCCGGTCTGGTCCGTCGAGATCCGTACCAGCCGCTTGCCCTGCACCTTGGTCAGCACCTGCTCCTGACCGTCCGGGTATTTCGCGGTGATCCGGCTCACCCAGGGCCCCTTGTTGCAGTAGGCGAAACGGTTCTTGGTGTAACCGTTCCAGGACTCGGTGGTGGCGCCCGCCTGGCATTCGGTGAAGGTGACGTCCTGGGCGATGTCCTTGTCGGTGGGCAGGTATTTCTTGATGCTCGCCGCGTCCGCCACCGCGGTGGCGGCGAGCTCGGACCCGCCCGCGGTCTCGGCCACCGTGAACGGCTGCCAGTCCGACCAGGCGCCCACGGCTCCCGCCAGTGACACCCGGGCCCGCCAGCGCACCTGCCAGCCGTCACGCAGCTTGCCCGCGGGCACCTGGATGCCGGTGATCGCCGGGGAGCCGTTCGCGCCGGCCTGCGCCCTGCCCGTCCAGATCACGCCCTTGCCCTGACGCGCCGAGGCGTGCTCGACCTGGACCTCCGCCGAAGCGTGCCGACCTGCCGGGCGAGGGACGTTGACCAGCAAGGAAGGTTGCGTCGTCGAGACGATCAGGCGTCCCGACGACTCCTTGGCACCGCGTACGCGCAGCTTGCCGGCCGCCAGGGCGCCGGGCGCGGCCTTCTTGGCCGTCGCCCTCAGCGGGGCCCACTGGTAGTTGGTGAACCACCAGGGATAGGAGCCGATCATGATGTTGCCGGCCGCGTCCTTGGCCTCGCTCACCTCCGCCGTGTAGTAGCTGCCGAGCCCCTGGGAGGGCGTGAAGGTCAACGTCTTCCCGTCCGGGCTCATGCTGGACTGCCCCGCCACCTCCTGCTCGTCGAACAGGTCGGTCACCGAGAGCCGGGCGTTCGTGACGGGTTCGTTGAACCGCACGATCACCTTGGCGCCGGCCGGCACGTTCTCGGCGTCGTTGGCGGGTTGGACCTCGACGACCTCCGGGGGCGTGGTGTCGTCCCCGGGCGTGGGAGTCGGGGTCGGGGTCGGCGTGGGAGTCGGGGTGGGGGTCGGGGTCGGCGTGGGAGTCGGGGTGGGGGTCGGGGTCGGCGTGGGAGTCGGGGTCGGGGTCGTGGTGTCGAGGTAGGTCACGACCAGCGTGGGCGCCTGCCTGTCCGACCGCGAGGAGGCGAACCCCCGGTCGTACGCCGAGGCGGTGGACGACTCGTGGACGCCTCGGAGGAGAAGCCCATGGTTCGGCTGGCCCGAGCCCCACGCCTGCGCGATGCCCGTGACCGGCCACGTCCACGTGTCGCCTATGACCGGATCCTCGTTCCGGCAGGGCTGCGGGTCACGAGCGGTGGCCTGGTTCGCGGCCGTCACCGCAGGTTGCGCGCCCCAGCTCAGCGTGCCGGCGCCCCAGGCCCCGGTCACCTGCTGGGCGAGGATGCCGGCGCCGTTGTCGCCGCATCCGTACCCATAGACGTTCGACAGGCGCAGCTCCGCCGACTTGACCTGCTTGCCGGTGATGGCGGCGGAGTCGAACCGCAGGTAGGTCCGTTCCTTGACCGGGTTGTTGGGGCCGTCGTACAGGCCCGCCCACAGGTTGGCGCCGCTGTCGTCGAAGGCGTCCTCGCTGTCGATCGAGAGGTTCTCCTTCAGCGGGAGTTCGATCGTGCGTTCCTGACCAGGCCCCGGGTCGGTGCCTCCGCTGCCGAGCAGTTTCAGCTCGTCCGCGTACAACGTCGCCGCAGCGTCCTGATCGGCCTTGACCGACAGTTTCAGCTGCGCCGTCGCGGCCCCGGAGGGCGGTGGAACGGTCACGTCGACGGCGGTCCAGGTGTCGGCCGCCAGGGTGCGCTCGGCCGTGCTGGACTTGAGCAGGGTTCCGGCGGAGTCGAACCAGTCCACGCCCCAGGCGAGGGCGACGCCGCCGCCCTGCGGGTAGAACCAGCCGTTGGTCGCGTGCAGGGCGTTCGCACGGACCGCGATCCCGGTCTCGGAGCGGACCTCCGCCTGACCGCCCGCGGGCACGACCACCTTCGCCGACGCGGTTCCGCCACTCTCGTGTGCGCGGTCGGCCGACCGCTCCAAGGTGCCGCCGGTCGCCGTCCACGGCGGGAGGTCGCTCTCGAAGGACGGGTTGGCGTTGAGCACCTTGCCGGGCGCCGGCGGCGTCGGGTCGGGGTTGGGCGCGGGCGGCGTTCCCTGATCCTCGAAGACCGGGTCGAACCCCGCGACCAGTTCCTCGTCGGACAGGCCGCTCGGGTAGGACGCGTCCATCGCGTCGAGCTCGACGGTGCTGTTCCGTGCGATGGCCTCGTCCAGCGCCTTCTCCGGCGTGATCGCGCGGCCGGGCACCGTCTCCCCGTCGCGCATCGACGACGTCGCCCAGGCCTTGTCCTCCGCGAAGGAGCCGGCCGGAACCTCCTGGCCGCCGGGATAGTCGCGGACGATGGCGACCTCCTGCGGCTCAGGCGCCGGAGTGTATTGGATCACGAGGGTGGGCGGGTGGCGGTAGCCCGGGTAGGGGTCGCCGTTCTGCTCCTTGGAGTAGTACTGGCGCCAGTTGATCGCCGTGGTCTCGTTGACGGCCCGCAGCACCAGCCCGTGGTTGGCCACGCCCTGCTCGATCCAGGCGCTGGCCATGTTCGTGACGCGGTGGACCAGCGTCTCCTCCGTGGCGCACCAGGAGGTGGGGTCGGCATCGTCGTTGTAGCCGGCCTTGTTCACGCCCTCCAGGCTGCCGGCGGCCGTGGGCTGCCGGGACCAGCTCAAGGTGGAGGTGTCCCAGGCCGAGGTGACGAGGGCGGCCGCGATGCCCGACCCCATGGTGTCGCCGCACAGCTGGCCGCCGGGGCCGCCCGACTTGTAGTTCCACACCGACAGGTCGGCGTCCACCACGGTGGCGCCCCTGAGCACGGGGTCGTCGGTGTCGAACTTCAGGTACACGCGGGCGACGTCGGCGCTGGTGGAGGTGGTGCCGGCGCGTAGCCAGCCGGCCGCGGCGTTGTTGGTGCCGGGGTTGTTCTTGCTGACCCAGGCGTCGTCGGGCTCGCCGCCGCCGAACCAGTCGTCGGCCGCGGCGATCGTCACCGGGTAGGTCACCGCCGGATCGGCCAGGAACTTCTCGTCCGGCGTGAACACCAGCTCCGGCGTCGCGCCGGAGCTGTCCACCCGGGCCCGGACGGGGGCGGACCTGCCGGCGTCGGGCCCGGTCTCGACCTTGGCGTCCACGGCGGTCAGGACGACCGGCGCCGCCGCGGCCTTGCCCTTGGCGTCCTTGAGCTGCGGCTGCCCGTCGGAGGTGGTGCCGAAGGCGGTGCCCTTGGGCAGGGTGAGCGGCAGCCGGACGGTCACCGGGCCGGCCGGCCGCTGCCGGAAGACCACCTGCGAGACGAAACCGTCAGGCTGGGCCTGCACCACCAGGTCGGCTCCGGCCGCGACGGCGTCGGGGTAGGTGACCGTGCTGCCGGAGACCTTCGGCTCCGGCAACGCCCGGGTGACGCGCAGCCCGGTCGCGCCCCTCTCGCCCTCCGCCGACACCAGGTGTCTGGCGCCGCGCCCGCCGAAGGTCAGCGGGGTCTTGACCCGGGCGGCCCGCAGCTTGCCGTCCCGGGTGACGATGCGGGTGTCGACGGGCTCCCAGGCGCCGCTGGCCGGGTTCTTGAGCTGGACGGGCCGGGTGTACAGCTCAGCCCGCATGTGCTTGCCGTCGGGGTTCGCCCAGACCTTCATGGTCTCGGTGAACTGGGACGGGACTTCAACAGGCTTGCCGGACTTGGCCGCCTGCTGCCAGGCGGCCTTGAGTGCCGGTTGCGGCGTGGTGGCCGATGGCGTCGCCGGAGGCGCCGAGGTGGGGGGCGACGTGGGGCCCTGGGCGATCGCGGGGGCGCTCAGGAGCGACAGCGGCAGCGTCAGAGTGGTGATCAGGGCAGCGCGACGGCGCGTCCGGTGAGAAAAGCCGGACGCTAATCGACGTGTGTTCACTCACAGCCTTTCGAACAGATGTCGGAAAACGCAGTGATCGTCACATGCGCGGGATTGAATGTAAAGATCGTTTCCAGTAACGGGAACGGGATGCTCCGTGATCGACAGAAGCCGCTCATTCTCCGACCCGGAAGAGCGTTGCGGGGACATCTCGATGAGTGATATGCATTTCGCGGCGACCGTTTAGGATCGGCCCCTACTCATGGTGTCGCGCCACACCTTCGAGCCTGGTTTTGCCGCCAGGAAAGAGCTTCGAAAACAGCCCCCCGTTTTCGTCATCATGGCGATCGGAAACAAAGCACGGGCCGACGGGCGCCGCGCACGGCGGACGCTTTCTGCGCCGGCGATCCGGCAACTCGACGGACGACGGAGGCGTACCGCGGAATTCGGCCGACGATCACTGCCCACGTCCCACCCGCCTGCCTGCGCGCCGGGCGAGAGGGGGGTTGGCTAGGCTGTGGGCCGGAGGATGATCACCCATGCGCGCACGCGATCTCGTCACGGAGTTCCCGGCGGTCACGCTGGACATGTCGGCGCTCGACGCCGCCCGGCTGCTGGCCGAGCGCGACCTGCCCGGCCTCATCGTGATCGGCGACGACGGCCGTCCCCACAGCATCCTCCCTGGGACGCAGGTGCTCCGGCTGGCCGTGCCGCCCTACTGCCAGGACGACCCGGCCCTGGCCCGGGTGGTGGACGAGGCCCACGCCGACCTGTTCCTGCGCCGGCTCGGCACGCGTACCGTCCGCGAATGCCTTCCTGAGCAGCCGCGCGAGCTGCCGGTGGCGGACATGAAGGCCACGGTGCTCGAGCTGGCGGCGCTCATGGCCCGCACGCGCAGCCCGCTGGTGGCGATCGTGGAGGACGGCCGGGTCGCCGGAGCCGTCACCCTCCAGTCCCTCCTGGACCACGCGCTCGCCCTCTGACCACCTCTCCTGGACCACGCGCGCGCCCTCTGACCACCTCCCCTGGGGCCGGTGACGCGCCGAGGGCAGCGGCGATCCCCGGCCGGAGGCGTCGTAGGCTGGTGCCCATGGGGAAGACCGCCGCCCGACAGCCCGTCCCCGCCCGGCGGGCCGACGCCGAACGCAACATCGCCGCCATCCTGGAGGCCGGGACGCGGCTGCTCAGCGACGACCCGGGCGCGAGCGTGGCCGAGATCGCCAAGGCCGCGGGCGTCGGCCGGGTCACCCTGTACGGGCACTTCCCCTCCCGCGAGGCTCTGGTGGACGCCGTCCTCGACCACACCGTCGGGCTGGCCGACGCCGTCCTGGAGGACGAGGCACTCGACACGGCTCCCGCGCCGGAGGCGATGGCCGGGCTGCTGCACTCGTCGTGGGAGATCCTCGACCGTCACCGGCGGCTCTTCGTGGCCGCCGACCGGGTGCTGCCCACCGAGCGCATCCGCGAGCACCACGACCGTCCGCTGCGCCGGGTGGAGCGCCTGATCGCCCGCGGCCAGGACGACGGGGACTTCCGCACCGACCTGCCGCTGGAGTGGCTGGTGACGACGTTCTTCGCGATCATTCACAGCGCGGCCCAGGAACGGGAGGCCGGCCGCCTGGCCGCCGAGGAGGTCGAGCCGGTCCTGATCCGCACCATGCTCTCCCTCCTCACCGCGCCCTCCCCGGCCTGACCGCCACCCTCCAGGCACTCTCCGTCCCCCCGCCGGTCTTCCGGCACGGCCTCACGCTCGGCTGCCCCGGCGTGGGCATTCAGCCCCCTTCTCCCGAGCCCGGCGCGACACCCTACCGGCGTACCGTTTTCTTGTGCTTAACTTGAACACCAGTGTACGAGTTAAGGAGACACGAGATGAGCCGTCACGTCGGGACGCGGGCTTCCGCCCCCGCACAGAGCAAGGGCTGGGCGGTGCTGGCGTTGTTGTGCCTGGCGCAGTTCATGCTGATCATCGACATCACCGTCGTCCAGGTGGCCCTGCCCACCATCGGCGCCGACCTCGCGCTCGGCCGGGAGGCGCTGACCTGGGTGGTGACCACGTACACCCTGTGCTTCGGCGGCCTGATGGTCCTCGGCGGGCGGCTCGCCGACGCGCTCGGCGCCCGCCGCACGCTCCTGGCCGGCCTGGCGCTGTTCACCGCGGCCTCCCTCGTCTGCGGCCTGGCCGACGACGGCGGCACGCTCATCGCCGGGCGGGCCGTCCAGGGGGTCGGCGCGGCCCTGATGTCACCCGCGGCCCTGGCCGTCGTCACCACCGTCTTCCAGGGCGAGCGCCGGGCCCGCGCGCTCGCCGTGTGGGCGGCCATCGGCGGCTCGGGCGCGGCGATCGGCGTGCTGCTCGGCGGCGTCCTGACCGACGGCCCCGGCTGGACGTGGGTGTTCTTCGTGAACGTCCCCGTCGGCCTGCTGGTGCTGGCCGCCGTCCCCCGCGTCGTCCCCGCCCGCGCCGAGGACGGCGTCGAGGGCGGTATCGAGAACGAGGCCCGGCGCGGCGGTCGTGTCGACGTCGGCGGCGCGCTGCTCGTCACCCTGGCGACCGCCCTGCTGATCTACGGGCTCGTCTCCGCCGGCGACGGCGGCTGGGGCTCCGCGGGAACCGTGCTGCCGCTGGCCGGAGCCGCCCTGTCCTATGTCGCGTTCGTGCTGGTCGAGCGGTCGGTACGGGCGCCGCTCATGCGGGTCGAGACCCTGGCCAGGCGGCCTGTCGTCTCGGGCGCGTTCGTCATGCTGGTCGCCACCGGACTGATGCTGGGCCTGTTCTTCCTCAGCTCCCTCTACTTGCAGCACGTCCTGGGCTACAGCCCCCTGCGGACGGGGCTCACGTTCCTGCCCGTCGCCGTCGCCATCACGCTCGGCGCGCATCTCGGCGGCCGCCTCATCGGCAAGGTCGGGGGCCGGCCGGTGGCCGTGGCGTCGTTCCTGCTGACCGCCGCGGGGGCGGCGCTGATGACGCGGGTCTCCCCCGAGGCGGGCGCGTTCACCACCTTGGTGCCGGGGTTCGTGCTGGCCGCCGTGGGGATCGGGCCGGCGTTCGTGACCGCCACCACCACGACGATGGCCAACGTGCCGCCCGGCGAGAACGGCGTCGCCTCCGGGGTGATCAACACCTTCCACGAGCTGGGCGGCTCGATCGGGGTGGCGGTGGTCTCCACGGTCGCCGCGTCCAGCCTGGTGCCGGGCGCGGGCGCCGGCGGCTTCACCTCGGGGCTCGTGCTGTGCGCGGTCGTCGCGGGGGTGGCGGCGGTGATCTCGCTCGGCCTCGTCCCGCCCGGCAGGCCGGCGGGCGCGTTCGTCGGTCACGGCCACGGTCACTGACGGGATGTCCCCGGCGACCCCGGGAGGCTATTCTGCTTGCGTGACTGCTCCGCCCCCGCGGGACGCGGCTTCTCGACACACCCGGCCTCCGCCGGGGCCGGTCATCACCGGGCGCCGGTCGGCGCCCCTCCTCCGCCGGTCGCGTCGCGTCCGAGGCGCGGTGGGCGACGGCGATGCCACCGCTGACGCTCCTGCGCCGGGAGCAGCCGGGCGTGACCGTGATCGTGGTGTCCGGCGAGCTCGACGCCACCAACCGCGCCCAGTTCGAGAGCTTCCTGCGAGACCGTCCGGAGCCCGGCCACCAGGTCGTGTTCGACCTGGCCCGGGTCCCGTTCGTGGACAGCTCGGGCCTGCACGTCCTGCTGGCCTTCGCCACCGACCAGCTCAGGCGGTCGGGCGCGGTGCGCCCGGCCGCCGTGCAGCCCCTGCCCGCCCGGTTGCTGGACATCACCGGGGTGCTCGGGCACGTCCCCGTGCACGACACCGTCGAGGAGGCGGTGGCCGCCGCCAGGGCCGCCGCGGAACGTTCCGTGTGACGGGCGGCGCGCGGGGGCAATCTCGGCTAACTTCGGGGCTAGCGCGCGTCTGGGCGCAGGCGGCTACTCTTCCGCTACCCAGGGTTGAAGTTCTTCCATGCCGGGCGAGCACGGAACGAGGAACACGACATGAGCGACCCCACGGTCGGCAACGCACGTTCGAGCGGGCGCGGCAAACGTGTCCGAGGCCCTTCCGAGGTCGGCGAGACCGAGCTGCGTCAGCTGCTCGGCGGGCTGACGGCGGTCCGTGACGGTGATTTCCGTACTCGTCTGCCCGAGGATGCCGACGGGTTGCTGGGTGAGATCGCCTCGGTGTTCAACGGCATGGTCGATCAGTTGTCGTTGTTCACCTCCGAGGTGACGCGGGTGGCGCGTGAGGTGGGCACGGACGGGCGGTTGGGTGGTCAGGCCGATGTGCCGGCGGTGTCGGGCACGTGGAAGGACCTGACCGAGTCGGTGAACGCGATGGCGGGCAACCTGACCGATCAGGTGCGCAGTATCGCGCAGGTGACGACGGCGGTGGCGCGGGGTGATCTGTCGCAGAAGATCACGGTGCATGCGCGTGGGGAGATCCTGGAGCTGAAGAACACCGTCAACACGATGGTGGATCAGTTGTCGTCGTTCGCCGACGAGGTGACGCGGGTGGCGCGTGAGGTGGGCACCGAGGGTCAGCTGGGTGGTCAGGCCGAGGTGGAGGGGGTGGCGGGCACCTGGCGTGATCTGACCGACTCGGTGAACTTCATGGCGGGCAATCTGACCGATCAGGTGCGGAACATCTCGCAGGTGGCCACGGCGGTGGCGCGGGGTGATCTGTCCCAGCGGATCACGGTGTCGGCGCGTGGGGAGATCCTGGAGCTGAAGAACACGCTCAACACGATGGTGGATCAGTTGTCGTCGTTCGCCGACGAGGTCACGCGGGTGGCGCGTGAGGTGGGCACGGACGGGCGGCTGGGTGGTCAGGCCGATGTGAAGGGTGTGTCGGGTACGTGGAAGGCGTTGACGGAGTCGGTCAACGTGATGGCCGACAATCTGACGGCGCAGGTGCGCAGTATCGCCGAGGTGACCACGGCGGTGGCCAAGGGTGATCTGACGCAGAAGATCCGGGTGGATGCGCGTGGGGAGATCCTGGAGCTGAAGGAGACCATCAACACGATGGTCGATCAGTTGTCGGCCTTCGCCGACGAGGTGACCCGGGTGGCGCGTGAGGTGGGCACCGAGGGCAACCTGGGCGGCCAGGCGACCGTCCGAGGGGTGTCGGGCACCTGGAAGGACCTCACCGACAACGTCAACTCGATGGCCGACAACCTGACCAACCAGGTGCGCAGCATCGCCCAGGTCACCACGGCGGTGGCCAGGGGCGACCTGACCAGGAAGATCGACGTCGACGCCCGCGGCGAGATCCTTGAGCTGAAGACCACCATCAACACGATGGTCGACCAGCTGTCCTCCTTCGCCGCCGAGGTGACCCGCGTGGCCCGCGAGGTGGGCCGGGAGGGCAGGTTGGGCGGCCAGGCCGAGGTCGAGGGCGTGTCCGGCACGTGGAAGCGGCTGACGGAGAACGTCAACGAGCTGGCCGCCAACCTGACCCGGCAGGTGCGCGCCATCGCCGAGGTCACCAGCGCGGTCACCTCCGGCGACCTGACCCGCTCGATCACGGTCGACGCCGAGGGCGAGCTGGCCGACCTGAAGGACAACATCAACTCGATGGTCAAGTCGCTGCGCGAGACGACCAGCGCCAACGAGGAGAAGGACTGGCTCAAGTCCAACCTGGCACGCATGTCCGGTCTCATGCAGGGTCACCGCGACCTGGCGGCCGTCGCCGAGCTGGTGATGAACGAGCTGGCCCCGCTGGTCGGCGCCCAGTACGGCGCGTTCTTCTCGGCCGAGGAGAACGAGCTGCAGCTCATCAGCGCCTACGGCTACCCGGCCGACCCCGGCAGGCCGACCCGGTTCCGGCTCGGCGAGGCGCTGGTCGGCCAGGCCGCCCGCAGCCGCAGGACGATCACGATGGCCGATGTCCCGCCCGGCTACATCACGATCTCCTCGGGGCTCGGCAGGACCGATCCGAGTTCGGTGATCGTGCTGCCGATCGTGGTGGAGGAGCAGGTGCTCGGCGTGATCGAGCTGGCCTCGGTGCAGGCGTTCACGCCGGTCCACCGGGCCTTCCTCGACCAGCTCATGGAGACGATCGGGGTCAACCTCAACACGATCGTGGCCAACGCCCGCACCGACGAGCTGCTCAAGGAGTCGCAGCGGCTGGCCGTCGAGCTGCAGGCCCGCTCGGAGGAGTTGCAGCAGCAGCAGGAGGAGCTCCAGCGCTCCAACGCCGAGCTGGAGGAGAAGGCCACGCTGCTGGCCCGCCAGAACCAGGACATCGAGACCAAGAACCTGGAGATCGAGCAGGCCAGGCAGGAGCTGGAGGACCGCGCCCACCAGCTGACGCTGGCCTCGACGTACAAGAGCGAGTTCCTGGCGAACATGAGCCACGAGCTGCGCACCCCGCTCAACTCGCTGCTCATCCTGGCCCAGCTGCTGGCCCAGAACCACACCCGCAACCTGACGCCCAAGCAGGTCGAGTACGCCGGGATCATCCATTCCGCGGGCTCGGACCTGCTCCAGCTGATCAACGACATCCTCGACCTGTCCAAGGTCGAGGCGGGCAAGATGGACATCAACCCCGAATGGGTGCCGTTGCGCCAGCTTCTCGACTACGTCGAGGCCACGTTCCGGCCGATGACGTCGCAGAAGAGCCTCGACTTCCGGATCACCACCGGGCCGGGTGTGCCCGCCGACCTGCTCACCGACGACTCGCGGCTGCGCCAGGTGCTGCGCAACCTGCTGTCGAACGCGGTCAAGTTCACCGAGACCGGAGGCGTCGAGCTGCGCATCGAGCCGGCCGCGCACGGCGAACTGCCCGCCTCGGTGCGCCCGCACGCCCCCGCCATCGCCCTGCGCGTCATGGACACCGGCATCGGCATCCCCGAACAGCAGCTCGAAGCCATCTTCGGCGCGTTCCAGCAGGCCGACGGCACCACCAGCCGCAAGTACGGCGGCACCGGCCTCGGCCTGTCCATCAGCCGCGAGATCGCCTACCTGCTCGGCGGCGCGATCACCGTCCAGAGCACGCCGGGCCAGGGCAGCGTGTTCACCCTGTACCTGCCGGTCGCCCAGCCCGGCGCCGAGGGGCACGCGACCGGCGGCGCGCCCGCGGCCGTCGCGCTGCCGGTGGCCGGTCAGCCGCGGCGGCTGCTGGTGATCGAGGAACGCCCGCACGGGCTGCTGTCGCTGGTGACCGAGAGCGTGGTGAGCGGCCTGGCCGGGTCGCCCGACCCGCTGGGCGGGACCGTCCAGGTGGTCGAGGCGACGGGCGCGGAGGAGGCGGCGAGCCTGCTGGCCGCCGAGCCGTGCCACTGCGTCGTGCTCGACCTCGACCTGCCCGACCGGGCCGCCTACGGCCTGCTGGAGGCCATGGACGGCGATCCGGGGCTGCACGGCGTGCCGGTGCTGGCCTACAACAACTGGCGCTCCGGCCCGTCGCAGGAGGCGCGCATCGGCGACCGGCCGCTGGAGCTGCTGTCCAGCCTCGACGAGCTGCGCGAGCGCATCGCCCTGCACCTGACCGCCGACCAGCCCGGCGACGTGCTGCCGCTGGTCAGGTCCCGGACGGTGGGGGCGGCGTCGGGCCGGGAGATCGACAACACGCTGTCCGGGCGCACGGTCCTGGTGGTGGACGACGACGCGCGCAACCTGTTCGCGCTGACCAGCATGCTGGAGATCCACGGCATCGACGTGCTGCACGCCGAGAACGGCCGCAAGGGCATCGACACGCTGACGGCCCACCCCGAGACGGACCTGATCCTGATGGACGTGATGATGCCCGAGATGGATGGCTACACGGCGATCGAGACGATCCGCGAGATGCCCGGCTACGCCGGCCTGCCGATCATCGCGGTCACGGCCAAGGCCATGCCGGGCGACCAGGAGAAGTCGCTGGCGGCCGGAGCCAGCGACTACGTGACCAAACCGGTCGACGCCGACCAGCTGATCGAACGCATCCAGCACTGGATGGATCCGGCCTGACCCGGTGAGGAGTCGAGCCATGGGGAGTTCAGCCGAGGAGACGGGCCTGGCCAGGCTGGCCGCGACCGTCGAACGCCTGCGCGCCGAGCTGCACGAGGTCCGCCGCGCCGCCGACGACCGCGCGCTGGTCGAGCTGGCGAAGGGCATCCTGGTCGAACGCCTGCGCTGCGCCCCGGCGCAGGCCGCCGACCAGCTCGCCACGCTCGCGGCCAGGACCGGGCGGTCGCAGGCCGAGCTGGCGGCCGACGTCGTCAACCGGGCCGCCGACGACCCCATCGCCGACGCGTCCCTGACCGGCGCCGCCGGGCTCGACGGCGGTCCCGAGCCGCTTGCCGGGCACGCGGAGGCGGCGGTGCGGCTGCGGACGGCCGAGAGCGCCGCGCTCGGCGCCACGGACGTGCAGGCGGCGGCCCACGCCGTGCTGGAGACGGCCCTGCTGCCCATCGGCGCGACGGCGGTGGCGGTGTGGGCGGCCGGGCCGGACACGTCGCTGACGCTGGCCGGGCACGCGGGCTTCAGCGCCGAGGAGGCCGGGCTCTGGCGGCAGGTCCCGCCGGGCCTGGTCACGCCCGCCACCAGCACGCTGATCGAACGCCGCACGCTGTGGCACACCACGCAGGGGCCGCCCTCGATCGGCCGCCACCAGCTGACCGGCGGCCGCGTCACCGCGCTGGCCCGGCTGGGCGGACGGGTGCTCGGCGTCCTGGAGATCTGCTGGCCGGGTGGCTGTCCCGAGCCCACGCCCAGGATGGAACGCCAGATCGAGGCGCTGGCCGACCTGTGCGCCCTCACCCTGAACTCCCCCGGTCCGCCCGCGCGGGCCGGCGCCGCCCTGGCCGAGCTGGCCGCTCTGGCCGACTCCATGTCCGACCCGGCGCTCGTCCTGGTGCCGCACCTCGACCCGCAGGGCCACATCGCCGACTTCCGCGTCCACCACGCCAACGGGTCGGCGGCGGTGCGGGCGGGCGGGCTGCTGCTGGAGGCGTACCCGTTCGCGGCCGGGGAGCTGCTGGCCAGGATCGAGCACGTGCACGCCACCGGCGAGCCGTTCCGCGCCACCGACATGCCCTTCACCGCGGCCTCCACGGCCGAGGTGAGCATCACCCGCCACGGCGGGAGCGTGCTGCTCGTCCGGCGCGACCACGACGACCAGGCCCGCCTGCTCGAGCACGCCCAGCGTCTGGGCCGCATCGGCGGCTTCGAGGAGAACGCGCTCACCGGCCAGATCATGTGGAACGCCCAGATGTTCTCCCTGTACGGCCTGCCGCCGGACGCCCGGCCGGTCCCGCTGGAACGCCTGCGCGACCACGTGCACCGCGACGACGAGGTGGCCGTGGGCCTCTTCCTGCGCACGGTGCTGCATCACCGGCGGCCGGCGGCGACGGCGTTCCGGCTCGAACGCCCCGACGGGGTGGCCCGCCACCTGCGCGTGGTGGCCGAGCCGGTGTTCGCCCCGGACGGCCGGCTGACCGCGCTGCGGGGGGCCTACCAGGACGTCTCGCCCCAGCACTGGACGGAGGTCGCGCTGGCGGTGACCCGCGACAGGCTGGCCCACACCGAACGGCAGTCCGCCGCCCGCAACCGCCTGGCCCTCCAGCTCCAGCACGCCATCATGCCGCCCTCGCACGGCCGCATGGACTCCTTCGGGCTGCGCATCTCGGTCCGCTACCGTCCGGCGCAGAAGGAGGACCTGGTCGGCGGCGACTGGTACGACGCGGTCGTCCTGCCGTCGGAGTGCATCCTGCTGTCGGTGGGCGACGTGGCCGGGCACGGCGTCGAGGCCGCCACGGGCATGGTGGTGCTGCGCAACGCGCTGCGCGGCCTGGCCACCACCGGCGCGGGCCCGGCCCGGCTGCTGAGCTGGCTCAACCTGGTCGCCCGCCACCTCGCCGACCGCATGACGGCGACCGCGATCTGCGGCCTGTACGACCCCGCCACCCGCGTCCTGCGCTGGGCCAGGGCCGGGCACCTGCCGCCGATCCTGCTGCGCGGTGCGCAGGGCACGGAGCTGCCGATGGTGAAGGGGCCGCTGCTCGGCGCGTTCGCCGACGCCGTCTACGAGGAGGGCCGGCTGCAGCTGGAGGCCGACGACACGCTGCTGCTCTACACCGACGGCCTGATCGAGCGGCGCGACCACAACCTGCGCCACGCCCAGGACCGGCTGCTGGCCGTCGCCTCGCGCACGGCCTCGACCCTCGACCACCGGCTCGACGACCTGCTCACCCATTGCAACTCCGACACCGACGACGACACCTGCCTGATCGGTGTGCACGTGCGCTGAGCCGGGCGCGTGAAGAGTCCGGTGGCGGCGGGTCAGGCGGCGGGCGGGAGGAGGCCGAGCCGGTCGAAGGCCGCGGCCACGCTCGGGGCCAGCGCCGCCGGGTCGTCACCGGCTACGGCGCGGCCGGCGGTGTAGCAGGCCAGCGCGAGCTGCGGGGCCAGGGCAGCCGTCTCGGGGGTGGCGCCGTGCTCGCGCAGGATCTCGGTCATCGTCTCGGCGAAGCGGCGCTGCTTGCGCGCCGTACGGTCGCCGAGCTCGGGATGGTCGGCGATCAGCCGTTCGCGCAGGACGTAGCGGCCAGGGTCGAGGGTGGCCCTGGCGCACAGGGCGAGGGTGAGCTCGCGCACCTGGGCGAGCGCCTCGGGCAGGCCGGGCGGGCGGTCGCCGCGCAGCTCGCGCTGGTGGGCGGCCAGGCCGTCGAGCCAGTCGTGCTCCCCCGCGAAGACGACCTCCTGCTTGTCGCCGAAGTAGCGGAAGAACGTGGTGCGGCCCACCTCGGCGCGCTCGGCGATGTCGGCGACCGTCACCTCGTCGTAGCCGCGCTCGGCGAAGAGCCGGTAGGCCGCCTCGATGATCTCGTCGCGGGCTCGCCGTCGCTTGCGGGCGCGCAGGGAGGACTCGGTCACGGGCTCAGTCTAGCGCTTCCGGACGGCGTCCCTTATGGTACTCAGTACCATTTGGAACTAGATCCCATTGGAGTTGTCATGCGAGCCGTGCAGATCACCGAGTTCGGCGGTCCCGAGGTCGTGCGGGTGCGGGAGGTGGACGAGCCGGTGCCCGGCCCCGGCCAGGTCGTCGTGGACGTCTCGCGCTGCGGCGTGAACTTCGCCGACACGCTGGTGCGCGAGAACGCCTACCTGGCCGCGACCACGCTGCCGGTCGTCCCGGGCGGCGAGGTCGTCGGCAGGACCGCCGACGGCCGCCGCCTGGCCGCCATGCTGGAGCGCGGCGGGTACGCCGAGAAGGCCGCGATCCCGCAGGCGTCCGCCTTCCCGGTGCCCGAGGAGCTCGACGACGTCGCGGCGCTGGCCCTGCTGGCCCAGGGGCTGACCGCGTGGTGGCTGGTCCGCCACACCGGCCGGGTCCAGGCCGGGGAGAGCGTGGTCGTGCACGCGGCGGCGGGCGGCGTCGGCTCGCTGGCGGTGCAGCTGGCCAGGGCGGCGGGCGCGGGCCGGGTGATCGCCACGGCGAGCACGCCCGCCAAGCGGGAGCTCGCCCTGTCGCTGGGCGCGGACACCGCCGTCGACCCGGCCGCCGACGACCTCACCGCGGCGCTGCGCGCGGCCAACGGCGGCGAGCCCGTGGACGTGGTCCTGGAGATGACCGGCGGCCGGGTCACCGACCAGAGCCTGGCGGCGCTGGCGCCGTTCGGCCGGCTCGCCTTCTACGGGATGGCGGGCGGGGTGGAGCCGCAGCCGGTCTCGCCGCGCGCGCTGCAGCCCCGTTCGGCGACCGTCAGCGGCTTCTGGCTGCTCAACGCCTTCCAGCGGCCCGCCGTCCTGGCCGGGGCGTACGCGGAGATGGCGGCGCAGGTGATCGCGGGCGGGCTGCGGGTGGTCGCGGGCGGGGACCGTCCGATGTCGGAGGTGCGGCAGGTGCACGCGGAGCTCAGGGAACGGCGTACGACCGGCAAGCTCGTGCTCGACCCGCGCCGGTAGGAGCCCCTAGGAGGCGGTCAGGCGGCGGCCGAGCCGCTGCATCGGGCGTTCGAGGAAACGGTAGGTCAGCCGGCTGCCCGGCAGCACGAGGGCGAGGAAGAGCACGCTGACGCCGATCTGCAGGGGCAGCGGCGACCAGCGCATCTCCCCCGCCACCTCCATCACCACGAGGAGCACCGGCAGGTGCACCAGGTAGAGGGAGTAGCTCATCAGCCCGAGCCAGGTGAGCACGGCGGGCACCCGGCGGGCCCGCCAGGCCAGACCGGCCGCGAACGTGAGCCCGGCCAGCGCGACGGTCGTCCCCCACACGTCCGGCTGCACCCACCACCACCCGGCGCTGAGCGCCCGGACGGGGGCGACCGTCACCAGCGAGGCGGCCAGGGCCACCGGCCACAGGGAGCCCTGGCCGCTCTCCCACCGGCGGATCGCCGTGCCGGTGAACATGACCGCGAGGATCGCCGCCCCGAACCACGGGACGCGGCTGCTCAGCAGCAGCAGGGCCAGGGCTATGACGCCGAGCGCGCACGCCGCCACGTTGCGCAGCCGCCCGGAGACGACGCAGGCCAGCCCGGCGGCGAACACCGCGAACGACACCCACGCCAGCCAGCCGCCGGTCAGCGGCGCCGCGCTCAGCGCGAGGCCCGCCACGACCGCGGTCACCCCGAACGCGACGGCGACCAGGCCGCGCCGGTCCCGGACGCCGGTCACGAACAGGGCGGTGACCATCAGGTAGAAGACCATCTCGTAGGAGAGCGTCCACATCGTGTTCATCACCCCGGCGACGCCGACGACGTCCAGCAGCATCGTGGCGTGCGCCGCGGCCGAGGAGACGTCCCTGGGCACCTCCGCGCGTACCGGGATCCACCAGGACAGGGCCAGGACCACGGCGATGACGGCGAGGTAGAGCGGGTAGAGCCGGAAGGCGCGGCCGATCCAGAAGGCGCGCACGTCGCCGTGCCGTTCCAGTGACGACGGGATGATGTAGCCGCTGACCAGGAAGAACACCAGGACGCCGTACACACCCAGGTTGAAGAAGGTCGGGCGCAGCCAGGGCATGGCCCAGGTGGTCAGGTGCTCGCCCACGACGGCGAGCGCGCCGATGCCGCGCAGGGCGTCCAGCCAGGCGAGCCTGGACGCCTCCGGACGAACGACCTGGGGGGTGCCAATGGGTGCAGTCGTCACGCACCCCAACGTATCGGTCCCGCGGGCAGCATCCGGGCTCCGCGGGTCGGGGCGGGTCAGGGGCGGCGGGCCGCCCAGGCGGTCCTGGTGCCGCGCACGACGAGCTCGCGATGGCGGAGCGACTCCGGCGAGTCGCCGGAGAGCAGCCGGTCGAGGGCGGCGAGGTCGTCGGCGGCCAGCCGCCCGGCGAGCCGCGACCGGTAGCCGCTCAGCACGGCCCGCGCGTAGCGGACGGCGCCCGGCGGCGCCGGGCGCACCTCGATCGGGAAGTCGCGCCGCGCGGCCACCTCGAACCCGGCCGCCGCCAGGAACGGCCCCCAGTCCGGGTACGGGTCCGGGCCGCTGCCCGCCAGCGCCTCCCGGCAGCGCGCCTCCAGCGCCGCCCCGGCCGCGTCGGGCAGGAAGCGCGGCATGCCGTCCATCTCGACGACCGCCAGCAGCCCGCCGGGGCGCAGCGCGGCGTGCACCTCGCGGAGCACGCGCGCCGGGTCCTCGACGTGGTGCAGCGACGCCGCCGCCCACACCAGGTCGGGCGTGCCGAGCGGCGGCAGGGCCGCGTCCAGGTCGACCTGGAGCACCCGCACCCGCTCCCCCAGCCCCTGGCCGAGCGCCGCCGCGCGCAGCCGGTCGAGCATGACCGGCGACCGGTCGACCGCGACGATCTCGGCGGCGGCGAACCGCCGGGCCAGGGCCAGCGTGCCGGTTCCGGTGCCGGCGCCCAGGTCGGCGACCGTCCGCGGGGGCCGGGCGGCCTGCTCGCCGACCCAGGCGGTCAGCTCGTCCAGGAACGGCCCGAGCACTTCGGCGTCCAGGTCGAGCAGGTCGGCCACGGCTGAGACGTCGCCATGGTGATGTCCGTGGTGGGGATGTGCTTCCATGCCCTCACCGTAAGGGGCTCCTGCGCGTGCGGCATACACTCTTGCCTATGACGCAAGAAGTCGACCTGGACGCCGTGGTCCGCCGGCGCATCCGCGGCCTGCGGCTGGCCCGGGGCTGGTCGCTCGACGCCCTGGCCGCGCGGTGCCGGCTGAGCCCGTCCAACCTGAGCCGCATCGAGACCGGCCACCGCCGGATCGCCCTCGACCAGCTCGTCCCCATCGCGCGGGCCCTCGGCACGACGCTCGACCAGCTCGTCGAGTCCACCGAGGACGACGACGTGGTGATCCGGCCGCTCCCCTGCGACCACCCGGGGATGACCGTGTGGTTGTTGTCCCGGGAACGTTCGCTGCACGGCGTCACGGTGGCCAAGCTGCGCATCACCCCCGACCGGCCGCTCGAACCGCAGGCGCATCCCGGGCGCGAATGGTTCACCGTCCTGTCCGGGACGGCCCGCCTGCTGCTCGGCGAGCGGACCGTCCTGGTGCCGGCGGGCGACGCGGCCGAGTTCTCGACCATGACCCCGCACGCCGTCGGCGCCCACGACGGGCCCGTGGAGCTGCTCACCATCTTCGACCACGACGGCGAGCGCTCCCACCTGCACGCGGGCCATGCGTAGGCGCGGCGGCCGTTCAGGCGCAGGCGTACCCGGACGGGAGCGCGGTGTCGCCGGCCGGACGGGCCGCCTGGAAGCCCGGACTGGTGGTGGCGGCTTCGGGGGCGTGCCCCGCTGGGTCTGGACGGTGGGCACGGCCGCGCAGGCTCCGGAGGGCGTTCGGCATCTGGAGCTGGAGATCGCACCTACCGGCGTCCGACAGTTTCGGGAGCCGGCTGAGTCACTTTTGCGAGGCAAAAGTAGATGCTACGGTGAAAGTACTTCTACCGAGGAGGCCCGATGCGCGATCACGTCGATGCCCACGCCGCCCGGCAGGCGTTGCTGGCGGCCGAGGCGGCGCGGGCCGCGGCCCGTTCGCGGCCGGCCGCTCCCGGCTGGTTCGCCCCGGCGCGCGGGCTGCTGTTCGCGGCCGGTTTCGGGCTGCTGACCGGGCCCTGGGCGCAGCAGGTCCCGGTGATGGCGGCGGGAATCGTGGCCCTGGTGGCCTTCCTGGCCGTGCACGCGGCGGTGATCAGCCGCGGCGGGGTCGTCACCCTGCCGGGCGGCCCACTCCCCCGTCGGCTGGCGAACCAGCTCGCCCCCGCCGCCGCCTACGGCTTGGGCTGGCTCGCCGCCGTCCCGTTCGGGCACGGCGCGGGCGCGGCGTGCGCCGCCGTGCTGGGCGGGGCCGCGCTGTGGGCGGTCACGGCACGGGACGGACATGACCACTGACCCCCGGCTGGACGAGGTCATCCAGCACCCCACCAGGCTGACCGTCATGGCGTTCCTGTCGGGCGCGCTTGAGGCGGAGTTCGCCGCGGTCCGCGACTACGCCGAGATCTCCGACGCCAGCGTCAGCCGGATCGTCTCCGCCCTCCAGGAGGCCGGCTACGTGCACGTGCGCAAGGGTTACGTCGGCAAGCGCCCCCGCACGTGGCTCTCCCTGACCCAGGAGGGCCGCCGCGCGCTGGCCGGGCACCTCGACGCGCTCCGGGCGATCGCCGAGACGGCCCGCCGGAGCGCCGCCGGCCCTGCCTGACCCGGGCGTCCCCGGACCCTACGGGGCCCGGCTGTTCCGGGCGCCCGCAGGTCCTTCACGGGGGCGCCGGGTCAGCCGCCGCCGGTCCCGGCCGGGCCCATGCGGCCGGTGGGCCACGGGGTCTCCGGATGGGCCTGGCGCCAGGTCAGCAACTGGCGGTCCAGCCGCTCCCGATCGGTGAGGCGCGGCCTGGCTGGGCGCACGCCCGTACGTTCGAGCAGGCCGGTCGCGGCCTCCGCCAGCCGCAGCCGGGCCGGCGCGAACCGGCGCCGCAGCAGGTCGGCGGTCACCGCCGCGGTCAGCACCGAGGCCGGCCACAACGCGGCCCTGCCCAGCCCGCCGCTTCCCGTGATCTGCCCGCTCCCCTTGCGATGGTCGATGCCCGTGCTCTGGTCGCCGTCGCCATGCCGCATTCGTCAGCCTCCGGGTTCGTCTCGGGACCGTGGGAGTGCCGGAAGTTTCTGCACTTATGGCGCTACCCGGTCCTGCGCCCCTCATGCCGCCGACTCGCGAACGGCGGCGGTACACGTTTGAGTGGCCGCCGATGGGAAAGCTGGAGACCGGCCCGCCACCCCATCCGACCCCGCCACGCGAGACGATCATGACCCTTCAGTTCGAGCTGCAGTGCCCCATCAGCACTGACCTTGCCCTCATCAGGGACCTGATCCGCGTCCACGGCCGCCACTGCGGGCTGCCCGGCGACCGGCTGGAGGACCTGGTGGTGGCGGTCAACGAGGCGGTCACCAACGTGCTCGACCACGGCGGCCGGACCGGCATGGTGACCTCCCGCGGCAGCGCCGACGGCGTGGTCGTCGAGATCCTCGACGTCGCCGGCCGGCTCACCCACGAGCACCTGGCTTCGGCCCGCCTCGACCCGACCGCCTCCCATGGGTACGGCCTGTGGGTCATCCAGCAGCTCTGCGACGAGGTCCTGCTGGAGCAGACCGGGCTCGGCTCGCTGCTGACCCTCGACCTGCGGACCCGCCGCCCGGCCGGCCGCCTGGACGCGCGCCACGTCGTGCCGGCCTGACTCTCCTTCTCTCTCCGCGAAAATCTTCGAGGACGCCGTCCGGTTCCGTCGGTCCCGTTCGTCACCATGGTGAGACGCCGTCCGACCGAGGAGCACGAGATGAAGTACATGATGTTCGTCTGCACCGACACCGAGCCCGACACCGACCAGGAGAACCTGCCCGACGTCGAGGCGTGGGTGGCCGAGAACGACGCCCGCGGGCGGCGGGTGCGCGGCGCGGTGCTGGCGCCGGACTCGGCCGCGACCACCGTGCGCGTGCGCCGCGGCGAGCTGGTCCTGTCCGACGGGCCGTTCGCCGAGACCAAGGAGGTGATCGTGGGCTTCGACCTGCTCGAATGCGCCGACCTCGACGAGGCCGTCGAAGTCGCCCGCACCCATCCGATGGCCAGGCACGGACGGCTGGAGCTGCGGCCGTTCGCCGATTTCGAGCAGTGAGAGCACACCTGGAGGAGGCGGCGGCGGAGGCGTACCCGCGGATCGTCGCCGCCCTCATCCGGGTCACCGGCGACTGGACCCTCGCCGAGGACTGCGCCCGGGAGGCGCTGGCGCTGGCCGTGCGGCGGTGGCCGGAGGAGGGCGTGCCGTCCAACCCGGGCGGCTGGCTCATGACGGTGGCGCGCAACCGCGCGATCGACGCGCTGCGCCGCGTCTCGATCGAGCGCCGCAAGCTGGCCGAGCTGGCGGCGCTCGCCCTGACCGTCCAGGACGGGCCCGGCGACGGGCGGGAGGAGGAGGTCGTGGACGACCGGCTGCGGCTCGTCTTCACGTGCTGCCATCCGGCGCTGGCGCTGGAGTCGCGGGTGGCGCTGACGCTGCGGACGATCTGCGGGGTGCCCACCGCCGACCTCGCCCGCGCCTTCCTGGTCACCGAGTCGGCGATGACCCGGCGGCTGACCAGGGCCAAGCGGAAGATCTCCGAGGCGGGCATCCCGTACCGGGTGCCGCGGGGGGCGGCGCTGGCCGAGCGGCTGCCCGGGGTGCTGGCCGTCCTCTACCTGCTGTTCACGCAAGGGTACGACGCCGGCGGCGAGCCCGCGTTCGCCGAGGAGGCGATCCGGCTGGCGCGGCTGCTGCGGCGGCTCATGCCGGAGCAGGAGGAGGTGACGGCGCTGCTGGCGCTGTTCCTCCTGCAGCACTCCCGCCGGGACGCCCGCCGCGACGCCGCCGGCGACCTGGTTCCCCTCGATCGGCAGGACCGCTCCCGCTGGGACCGGGCCGCGATCGGCGAGGGGCTCGCCCTGCTGGCATCCGTCGAGGGCGGCGGCCCGTACGGGCTCCAGGCCCGCATCGCCGCCTGCCACGCCACGGCGTCCTCGCTGCCCGGCACCGACTGGTCGCGGATCGCCCGCTGCTACGACGAGCTGGCCCTGCTCCACCCCACGCCCGTGGTGGAGCTCAACCGGGCCGTCGCGCACGGGTACGCCCACGGGCCGCGGGCCGGGCTCGCGCTGCTGGAGCGCTCCCGCGCCGAGCTCGACGGCCATCCGCTGGCCATCGCCGCCGAGGCCGACCTCACCGCCCGCGACGGCGACCCGGGCCGCGCGGCGGCGCTGTTCCGGCGGGCCGCCGCCGTCGCCCACAGCGACCAGGAACGCCGCGCCCTCCTCACCCGCGCCACCGAGACCGCGCGCGACGCGGGCGCCTGAGCCGGGGCCGGCCGGCGGGGCGCCTGGGCCTGAGCGGGGGTCAGCCGGCGGGGTGCCGGGGGCCCGGGCGGGCGCCGTGTGCCGTGAGCCAGGCCGCCAGGTCGTCGGCGCCGGCGCGGCGGGCGGCGTCCAGCGGGGTGAGCTCGTCGTAGCCCACCCAGCCGAGGTCGCCGCCGCGCTCCAGGAGGAACGCCGCGGCCTGCGACCGCCCGCCGTGGCAGGCCGCCCACAACCCCTGCGTCACCTCCGCCCGCGACGGCGTCCCGGCCTCGAACGCCGCCGCGACCCGGTCCATGAGCCCGAGGGCGGCGGCCTCCCACAACCGCGTGGACGCGCCGCGCTCGACGAGGCGGCGGGCGGCGTCCCACTGGGCGAACGCGCACGCGTCCGACAGCGCCGTGCCGCCGCCGATCACCGCGCCGGTGGCCTCGACATCGGCTCCGGCGTCCAGCAGGGCGTCGAGCACGGGGACGTCGTCGCAACTCGCGGCCCACATCAGCGGCGTCTCGGCGTGCGGGCCGGCGAAGCGGGCGTCCACCTCAGCCCCGGCCGCCACAAGCTCCCGTACGACGGCGGGACCGCGCGGCACGTGGCCCGGCCAGTCGGTGAGGACGTGCAGGAGGGTCCGGGACGCCCCGCCCGCCTCGCCCAGCCGGACGCGGGCCAGCTCGGGATGCCCGGCCAGCAGACGCCGCACGCCGTCGAGGTCACCGAGCCGCACGGCCTCCGCCGCCGACGCCGCCAGCGGGTCCGCCGCATCCAGGTAACGCATGGGCCCATTGTCACGCGCCCCGGCCCGTCCCGTCGCCGATAAATCGGCCGGAAATAAACGGACAGAAGGCGGCCGGGGCCCGTCCCATTCGCAGTTGCACTTCTGCGGCTTGCCCGGAGTTGACGCCATAGGGCCCCGGCCGGCGCACAGCTCGCGGAGCGCCGGAAAACCGTGCGCCGAAGCCGGGAAGCGACGGCGACACGCACGCCGGAGCGGCGCGGACACATTGAAGCACACCTTTGAATTCATCTTCGATAAGATGCGCGCCGCCACGGCTGCCGCCTTCCCACGCCTGCCCCGTCCGCGTGCGCGCGCGGGGCGACCCGGTGTCCACCGCGGCCACCCGCCCGCCCTGCGACCAGGAACATGACGTGGGCATTCGCAGGTTAGATACGCAAGGCCGCCGCCGTGACACCCCGGGCACGCGCGGTTCCGGCCGCGTTTGAAATGCCTTTGACAGGCGGTGTGCCCGGCGAGTTCTCCTCGTTCACCGGCGCCGGGCCGAGGTAAGTTGCCCGCACGCTACTGAAGGGCGCTACAGTACGCAACAACCGTATCGAGCATGGAGTGCCACCATGGCTAAGCAGATTCAAGAGATTCTCATCGACGATGTAGACGGTGGGGAGGCTCATGAGACCGTCGTCTTTGCACTCGATGGCAGCAGCTACGAGATTGACCTTCATGAGGAGAAGGCGGACGCGCTGCGGAAAGCACTGGCGCCCTTCATCGTGAAGGCCCGTCCTGTTCGCGTGGATCGCGGTGCGCGCGGGCGCCGGGCGGCCGTCACCGGCAGCCGCGCGTTGAGCCGGGAGAAGTCTTCGGAGATCCGGCAGTGGGCCAAGGCCAACGGCCTGCCCGTCAGCGAGCGCGGCCGGATCGCCGCCTCGGTGGTCGAGAAGTACGAGTCCGCCCACTAGGAGAACGTCAGGAGCGCGCGGGCGGAGCAGTCCGGCAAGCCTGAGCGCCGCCACGACGGCCACCGCGAGGTGCGCCGAGACCAGGGCGATCCGGAAGACCCGCCGCCCGGCCGTGAGCTCGGCGGCGCAACCTGCGCGAACGGCGCGGTGGCCGCGGACGGGTGTGCCGCCCGCGGCCACCGGCGGGTCACTGGACGGTGATCTTGTCCACTTCGACGGTGATCCCCTTGACCTGCGGGGTCGAGGTGACGGTCGTGATCTTACCGACCCCCGCGCTCACCCCCTTGACCTTCATCGAGTACGTCAGGCTGCCGCCGGGCGCCCCCGGCGTGCTGGTGACGACCAGATCCTGGGTGGGCGGCCCGGAGATCTGGGCGCCGCCGGTGCCCTCGGCGTTCTCGGCGCCGACCGTCAGGCCGTAACCGGCGGGCGGCGAGCCGGGCAGGTTCCCCGGGTCGTAGGCGTAGCTGACGTCCTCCGTGCCGTTGAGGCCGATCCACTGCTGGAAGACCTTCAGGTCGGTGGTGCCGTAGAGGTTCAGCCGCCACTCCACCACCAGCCAGTCGTTGACCCCGTCGGTCAGGATCGTGGCCAGGACGCCCGGCGCGGCGGTGCCGTCCAGGTCGGTCCAGTACGGGGCGAGCACGCCGTTGGGCCGCGCCGGATTGGGCAGCGTCTGCGGCGTCGGCGAGACGTCGTCGCCGGTGGCCCCGCCCGCGACGCTGTAGCCGTCGGAGGTGACGCCGAGCCGGGTGTAGCTGCGTCCGGCGAACTGGAAGGCGGGCACGGTGAAGTTGAGCGCCTGCTCGTCGCCGATCGGGGTGGGCGTGACGCCGAAGGCGTCCAGCGGGATGTAGCCGGCCGGTCCGGCGCCGGGCGCGATCGCCGGCCGGGCGGGCTGGGTGGCGGCCAGCGTCGCCTTGGTGGTGGCGACCTGGGTGCCGACCTTGGTCGCGCCCGTGACGCTGTTGAGGCGCAGGCGGGCGTCCAGGGTGCTGAGCGCGGTCACCTCGGCGTCCTCGTACGTGGTGTTGCGTACGGTGACCGTGCAGGTGGACTCGCCGGTGTTCCTGGCGATGGTGTCCGGGGCGCAGGTCTGCTCGACCGGCACCGCGCCCTGCTTGCGGTAGAACGCCACCGGCAGGTGCAGCGCGCGCGAGCCGCCGACCTGCTTGAGGTTGACCTGGCCGAAGTACTGGCCGTCGGGCAGTTCCGGCGCGGTGACGACGATGCTCAGCTTGGCGCTCTTGCCGGGCGCGACGGTGAACAGCGGCGGCAGCACGGCGACGGTGGCTCCGCTCACGGTGGTGCCGGAGGCGGTGAAGGTGAGCGACGAGCCGGTGGTGTTGGTGACGGTGCGCTTGGCGGTGATCACGCCGGGCATGGTGGGCGCGTTCACCGAGGGCAGGTTGAGGTCGATCCGGTTGAGCGGGTCGGTGGCCGAGGCGACGAAGCCGGCGGCGTCCTGGTCCAGGGTCAGTCCGGGGTCACCGGCCTTGGTCAGGTCGATGCGCCCGCCGCCCATGTCGAACGGGTCGGCCTGGGTGGTCCTGTCCTGCTTGGTGACCGCCGTCTTGGCCGTGGTCTCCAGCGCCGACTTGACCTGGCCGGGCGTCCAGGTGGGGTGCAGGGCGAACACCAGCGCCGCCGAGCCGGTCACGTGCGGCGCGGACATCGAGGTGCCGGAGATGACCTGGTAGAGGTTGCCGGGCGGGCCTTCCAGCGGCGACTCGGGGGTCGGCGTCATGCCCGCCATGATGTGCTGGCCGGGCGCGGTGACGTCCGGCTTGAGGAAGTCGCCGCCGGGGCCGCGCGAGGAGAAGTGCGCCATCGCGTCGCCCTGCCAGGTGGACTTGGCGCCCTGTGTGAAGGAGGCGGTGGCGCCGGGGTGGGCGGCGAGGAAGGCCAGCAGGGTGTCGGCCTCGGGCTTGTCCACCTGCACGGACGGCAGCCAGTGGGCGTCGGTGAAGACGTCGAACGGGAAGGTGTTGTAGAGGATCATCCCGGCCGCGCCGCCCTGTCTGACGTTGAAGCTCTTCAGCACGCGGTTGGGGGTGCGCTCACAGGCGACGATCTTCCCGGTGAACATCCCGGCGGGGGCCGGGACGTCGCACGCCGGGCGCGAGTACGGCGGCGCCGAGGCCAGCACGACGGGCAGCGGCGAGGCCAGGCCCGCGGTGATGGACGCGCCCTTGATCGTCGCCGTGGCGCCGCCGCCGGACAGCGTGACCGTGGACTGGAACGTCCTGGACTGCGAGGAGGCGGCCACGGTGGTCACCCAGGGGCCGCGGTGGTCGGTGGTGCCGGCGCCGGGCCCGGAGTTGCCGGCCGAGGCCGAGACCAGCACGCCGGCCGCGTAGGCGTCGAGGAAGGCCAGCTCGACCGGGTCGCTGTAGGGGTCGCTGCCGCCGGAGACCGAGAAGTTGATCACGCGCACGCCGTCCAGGACGGCCCGTGCCACGGCCTGCGCCGAGTCGGAGGGGAAGCAGCCCTGCGCGCCGCACACCTTGTAGACCGACACCTCGGCGGCCGGGGCGATGCCGTGGATCGGGCCGCGGCTGATGCCCAGCGGGTTCGCGTCGGCGACCGGGCCGCCCGCGGACGTGCTGGCGGTGTGGGTGCCGTGCCCGTTGGAGTCGCGGGCGCTGTCGCCGTAGACCTCGCCGCCGTAGACGGCGTTGTAGGTCTCCATGAACGGCTGCCCGCCGATGAGCTTGTTGTTGCAGGTGAACGGGTCACTGGCGGGGGTCAGCGGGTTGTCGCCGAAGTTGCACACGCGCGGCGTGCCGTCCTTGGTGGGCCCGGGGGCGGGCAGGCCGGGGGCGGCGGCGAAGGACGGGTGCTCGGGCCAGGCGCCGGTGTCGAGCACGCCGACGATCACGCCCTTGCCCGCGGAGGAGCTGCCGCCGAGCTTGCCGTAGATGGTGTCGGCGCCGATGAACTCGGGGCTGGAGTCGGTCAGCAGCTGCTGGGGCTTGTCCTCCTGGACGGCGACCGCGCCGGGCAGCCGCAGCACGTCGGCCACCTTGTTGCCGGGGACGCGCAGGGCGATGCCGCCATAGACGGTCCTGACACGCTGGCCGACGACGGCTCCGGGGACCTTCTTGGCCAGCTCGCCCAGGAAGGCGTTCTCGACGTCCTGGATGTGGGTGCCGTACTTCCTGGCCTCGGCGCTCCTGGTGTCGAGGGCCTTGCCGGTGACGGCGGGGCTGGTGGCCGGCAGCCCGGCCAGCCCGCCCTGGTAGGCGGCCAGCGAGTCGTAGTCCAGCTTGACCATGACGTTGACCGGCGCGGGCGAGGTGGCCTTCAGCAGCGCCGCGTCGCTCTTGGCGAGCTTGCCGGTGGGGGACTTGGCGCCCTCGACCACCTCGGCGCCGGTGAGCGGCACCGACCGCCATTTGTCGGGCGGGGCCGGCGTGGCCCGCGCCGCGGCCGGGCTCATGGTCAGCACGACACCGAGCCCGACGGCTAACGATGTCAACCGGCGTAAACGGGATGAGAACGAACGGGACAACACAAAGACCTCCTGGCCGAGGAGCTGCACGAACCCGCCGGACCGGCCGAGGACGTCATGTCACCCCCACGCGCGCATGCCGGAGAGATCGATGACCCTCCCCGGTGGGTGACGAGCTGGACCGCCTCCCCTCCCCGTCGGCGGGGTGGGTTGGCGTCCGAACCGGAGTGTAGACAGCGATCAACTGGCCGAGAACCCCGCCGGTTTGTCACGTTCCGGCCAATTGGCCCCACCAGACGGACCGCCACCGGAAAGCTCATATTCGTCCCACCTCTTCACCAGAATCCGGCAACGGTGAGCTTCACCCCCAATACGGATATCTACAGTTGTCCTATGGGCGATCAACGGGACGCGGCGCCGACGTCAGCGCAGGACGGAACGAGGTAGTCCGTGGGCGGCCACGCCGACGAGGGGACCCGGCCGTACACCTCGGCGCTGGACGAGCAGCTCGCCCAAGCCGCCCGGGACACCGGCGCGCACATCGGCGCGGTGTACCTCCTGACGGGCTCCCCGCAGGTCCTGATGATGGAGGCGGAGATCGGGCTGCCCGCGCAGCTCGTCAAGCCGTGGACCATCGTCAGGCTGGACGGCGGGGCGCCCGTGGCCGCCGCCGTCCGCCAGGGGCAGCTGGTCTGGGTGCCGACCGCGCACGAGCTGGCCCGCCGCTTCCCGGGCACGGCCCTGGCCTTCCCGTACGCCTTCGCCTCGGCCTCCGCGCCCCTGCACAGCGACTCCCGCATGTGGGGCTCGTGGATCCTGCTCTGGCCGGACGGGCGGCCGTCCGAGCTGAGCGGGCCGGAGCAGGACGTCATCGCCGCCACGAGCGAGCGCCTGGCGGCCGTCCTGGAGCAGGCCGCCGACAGCGGATGTCCGCTGCGTCCCGGCGGCGAGCCGCGGGTGCTGACCCCGGTGCCGCCGCCGATGCCCGACCCGTACGAGGCCGTGGCCGCGGCCGGCTTCCTGGACCGGCTGCGGGACGGCTCCGTCGCGCTCGACCTGGACGGCGTGGTCACCTTCGCCAGCCCGGCCGCCGCCGGCCTGCTCGGCACCACCGTCTCGGAGTTGCTGGGCACGCCGCTGTGGGAGACGGCGACGTGGCTGAAGGACCCGGCGTTCCAGGACCGCTGCCGGGCGGCGGTGGTCGGCCAGCAGGTCGCCTCCTGCTCGGCCCGCCGGCCGGACGGCCACGAGCTGGAGTTCGTCCTGCACCCGGACCCGACGGGCCTGAGCCTGCGCATCACCCCCTCGGCGGCCGATCTGTCCGCGCAGCGGCCCGCGCGCGCCTTCACGCCGGACAACTCCGGGCTGCCGCGGGCCGACGTCTTCTACAACTTCCTGCACATGGCCTCGGCGATGACCCGGGCGCTGAACGTCCGGGAGGTCGTCGATCTCATCGCCGACCACGTCATGCCGGTGTTCAAGGCCCAGGCCATGGCGATCATGAGGGCCGAGAGCGGCCGGATGCGGATCGTCGGCTCCCACGGCTACGTCGCCGAGGTGCTGGAGCGGTTCGACGGCCAGACGCTGGCCGCGCCCAGCCCCGCCGAGCAGGTCGTCCGCACGGGCGAGCCCGCCTTCTTCGCCGACCGGGACGAGCTGCGCCGGGCCTTCCCCGAGACCGCCCAGGACGACGGGATGGCCGCCTGGGCCTTCCTGCCGCTGACCGTCTCCGACGACACCTTCGGCGTCTGCCAGCTGGCCTTCGACCATCCGCGGCCGTTCACCGCCGAGCAGTGCGCGACGCTGACCACGCTGGCCGGGCTGATGGGCCAGGCCCTGGACCGGGCGCTGCTCTACGACACCAAGGACCGGCTGGCCCACAGCCTGCAGACCTCGCTGCTGCCCGGCAGCCTGCCCGACATGCCGGGCCTGGAGGTGGCCGCCCGGTACGTGCCCGCGACCCGCGGCGTCGGCATCGGCGGCGACTTCTACGACCTGATCCGGCTCAACGAGACCACCGCCGCCGCCGTCATCGGGGACGTCCAGGGGCACAACATGACGGCCGCGGCGCTCATGGGCCAGGTGCGCACCGCCATCCACGCCCACGCCGCCGTCGGGGCCAGCCCGGGCGACGTGCTCCAGCACACCAACCGGCTGCTCATGGACCTGGACACCGACCTGTTCACGAGCTGCCTGCTCATCTACTTCGACCTGCGCCTGCGCACGCTGCGGGCGGCCAACGCCGGTCATCCCCTGCCGCTGCTGCGCCCGCCCAACATGCCGGCCGAGATCATCGACATCCCGGCGGGCCTGCTGCTCGGCATCGACGCCGACGCCGAGTACGCCACGGTGGAGGTGCCGTTCCCGCCGGGCGCCGTCCTGGCCCTCTACACCGACGGGCTGGTCGAGGCGCCGGGCGTGGACCTGGACGAGGCCATCGGAACGCTGGCGGCGTACCTGACCAGCGCCCCGCGCGAGCAGCTCCAGCAAATCGCCGGGACGCTGCTCGACCACGCCCCGCACACCGACGACATCGCGCTGCTGCTCCTGCGGCACCGCGAGAACTCGGGCTGAGACCCGCTCAGTGCGAGACGAACGTGTGGTGGTCGGCCAGCGCCAGCGCCCGGACGAAGTCGAGAACCTTCAGCAGCCCCCGCCCGGCGAGCCGGACCGGGGCGGGACGGCGGGAGCAGTAGGCGGCCGACCACAGGGCGGGGACGTGTTGTTCCATGCGGACCAGCATGTCCTGGCGTGTACTGATCGATCCAACACATCGTCTCGCTGGCAGTCATCGCTATCGTAGATGGATGGAACTGCGTCAGCTCCGCCACTTCGTCGCCGTCACCACCCACGGCAGCTTCACCGCCGCCGCCCGGGCCGAGCTGATCGTGCAGTCGGCGCTCAGCACGTCCATCCGCAAGCTCGAACGCGAGCTCGGCGCCGACCTGTTCGAGCGCACCGGGCGGCGGCCGGTCCTCACCCCGGCCGGGCACGCCTTCCTCCCGGCCGCGCGGGCGCTGCTGGCCGACGCCGCGGCGGCCACCGACGCCGTGTCCGCGGTGTCCGGGCTGGCCACCGGCCGGGTGGCGATCGGCACCATCCAGACGCTCACCAGCGTCGACCTGCCGGCCGAGCTGGCCGCCTTCCACCGCCTGCGGCCCGGCATCCAGATCTCGGTCCGCGACGCCCCGGTGGCGGGGCTGCTCGACGCGCTGCTGGCCCGCGAGCTCGACCTGGCCTACCTGGCGCTCGACGGCGCCGAGCTGCCGGCGGGGCTGGCCGTGTTCGACTCCTGGGAGGAGGAGCTGGTGCTGATGACCTCGTCCGAGCATCGGCTGGCCGGGGCGGAGAGAGCCCTGCTGTCGGAGCTGACGGAGGAGCCGTTCGTCGACTTCAAGGCCGGCACCGGGCTGGAGACCGCGGTGCGCCGGCTGGCCGCCGGGTGCGGGCTGCACCGGCAGATCACCTGCGAGGTCACCCAGATCCGGCTGCTGGTCGACCTGGTGCGCGCCGGGATCGGGGTGGCGATCGTCCCCCGGCGGGTGGCCGAGCGGGAGGGGCTGCCGACCGTCCGCATCCGCCAGCCCGATCCGGCCAGGACGGTCGTGCTGGCCGGCCGCGCGCCGGTCCCCGCCAACCCGGCCGCCGGCGCCCTGCTCGCGCACCTCACCCGGTGACCCGGATTGGACCTCGACGGCAGCGCCGCGGCCTCGCGGGCCCTGGCCCGGGAGGCGGCCGACGTGCTCGGCGTGATCCTGGAGCCGGGCGCGGCGGCGGCGCGGGCCGGCGCGGCCGTCATCGCCGCCTGATCCGGACCCGGCGGCACATAACCGGTTGAACGGGCGGGGGCTTCGTGGTGGGATGGCCCGCTGTGTCAGCGATCCAGGACCTCGTGCGCCCCGACGTCTATCCGCGTTCCTCCAAATACGACCCGGAATGGGTGCTCGGGCTGGACATGGGCCCCCATCCGCTGTGGCTGCTGGAGGACCTGGCCCGCGACCTCGACCTGCGGCCCGGCATGCGGGTGCTCGACCTGGGCTCGGGCCTGGGCGCGACCTCGGTCTTCCTGGCCCGCGAGTTCGGGGTGGAGGTGGTGGCCGCCGACCTGTGGGTCGCGCCCGAGAAGGCCGCGGCCGTCTTCGCCGAGGCGGGCGTCGCAGACCGGGTCCGGGCCGTACGGGCCGAGGCGCACGCGCTGCCGTTCGAGCAGGAGTCCTTCGACGCGATCGTCAGCGTGGACGCCTTCGAGTACTTCGGCACGGCCGACTCCTACCTGCCCTACCTGGTCCGCTTCCTGCGGCCCGGCGGGCAGCTCGGCGTCGCCACGCCCGGCATGACCCGCGAGGTCCGCGACCTCGGGCACATCCCCGCCCACGTCAAGGCGCTGGTCGGCTGGGAGGCCATCGCCTGGCACACCGCCGACTGGTGGCGCTTCCAATGGGAGATCACCGAGCTGGTCACGGTGACGTCCGCGCGCCTGCAGGACGGCGGATGGCACGACTGGCTGCTGTGGGCCCGCGCCCGGCAGGAGACGGCGACGATCGCCATGCTCGAGGCCGACCAGGGGGAGTACCTGTCCTTCGCGCTGGTCACCGCCCGCCGGAACCCGCCCGCGTCCTGACCTCCCGGCGCCGGGCGGCCCCGTGGAGCCCGGCGTATGGGCGGGAGAGTCTCGGCCATGGCCGCGCTCCCCCGCTGTCGCGTTGACTTGTCCTCGCGCGTCCGGGACGTCCGGCGCGAAACCAGGAGGGAAACACACTGATGTCGGTTCTGCGCACCGTCGTGCTCATCGTGGCGACCATGGCGACCGGGCTCGCGGCGGGCGTCTTCGGGCTCTACTCGCACACCATCATGCGTGGACTCGGCGCGACCGACGACCGCACGTTCGTCGGGGCGTTCCAGGCCATCGACCGGGCGATCCTCAATCCCTGGTTCATGCTCAGCTTCATCGGCGCGCTGGCCTTCACGGGCCTGGCGGCCGCGCTGCACCTCGGCCAGAACGTGCGCGCGGTGCTGCCCTGGATCATCGTCGCGCTGGTGCTCTACCTGGTCGCCTTCGTGCTCACGGTGGCCGTGAACGTGCCGCTCAACGACGCCATCAAGGCGGCCGGCGACCCGGACCGGATCGCCGACCTGGCCGCGGTGCGCCGCGCGTTCGACGAGGCCAAGTGGGCCGGCTACAACCTCGTCCGCACGATCACCACCACCGGCGCGTTCGCCTCCCTGTGCTGGGCGCTGGTCAAGAGCGGCCGGGTGGGCTGACGGCCCGCTCGATCAGCGCGACACGGTCGGCCAGCGGCGCGGCGGGCACCTCGACGAGTTCGAACCCGAGGTCGCGGTAGGTCCGCTCGTGCAGGCGCTCGAAGTCGAGCGAGTCCTCGTAGCTGATCCGCCTGGCGGAGGTGGCGCGGACGAATCCCTGGTTGCGGACGAAGAACACCTTCCCGTCGTACGTCCCCCCGCCCACCACCCGCTCGACCTCGCGGGCGAGCAGGCGCGAGGTGGGAAACCCGAGGAAGCGGCTCAGCGCCAGCGTGCAGACCGGCGAACGGTCGAAGAAGACGGTGGCCTCGCCGCCCGCGGGCGACGCCTCCTGGCGCCGCCGCTGGAGAGCGACCACCTCGTCGACGAAGGCGGGCTCGCGCCAGGGCTCCGCGCGGCCGAGCGCCTCGCCGAGGGCGATGACGTCCGTCGCCGCCTCCTCGACGACGGTGTGCCCGTGGATCTCCAGCAGCCGCAGGACGGCCGTCTTCCCGGCGCCGGGGGTGCCGGTGAGAACGTGATTCGGCACGGCTCTTCTCCCTTTCTCGTGGGGGTTGATGACTGGCTACGGGCGCTGATACACGGCTGATACACGGCCGAGCGCCCGGTGATACCCGGCCAAGGCCGGGCGGACGGAAAAGGGCTCAAGAGTGGCCAGGCGTCGCGGAGGGCGGCGCGTCCCCACGGTGAAGGAGCCCTTGATGCGTGTGCTGGTGTGCGGTCTGCTCGGTCTGGCGGTGCTGACCGGCTGCGGAGGGGCTCCGGCGGGACAGGCCGCCCCGGCGTCCGGCGGGGGCGACGCCGGGGCGGGCAAGCTCCGGGAGCGGGAGACCGTCATCGCCACCTGCATGAAGCAGAAGGGCTTCGCCTACACGCCTTCGGTCAGCCGGCCGGGGACGCCCGACGCCGACCCGGCCGACTACGCGGCGATGAAGGCCGAGCGGAGCAGGAACGGCTTCGGCGTCTTCTCCGCGATCGTCTACCCCAAGCCTACCGAGACCCGGGCCCCGGATCCCAACCAGGCCACGCTCGCCGGGCTCTCCGGCGCCCGGCGGGACGCCTGGCTCAAGACCATGAACGAGTGCCGGGTCAGCGCCCTGCGCCAGGTCAACGGCCTGAAGGTCACCTCGCTCACCGACTACCAGGACCAGATGAGCACCGAGATCGAGAACATCGACAAGGCGCTCGACGGCGATCCGAAGCTGGTGGAGCTGGCCGGGCCGTTCGCGGAGTGCCTGAAGTCCGAGGGCGAGCGGGTGACCTCCGCCCGGCCGCTGGCGCTGGGCGCGCGGGGGCAGACGCTGTGGGGCGAGCAGGCCGACCGGCTCGGCAAGGCGGGCAAGGTCACGGCCGCCGCGGCCCGGCCGTACCTGGCCAAGGAGATCAGGTCGGCGCTGGTCGACCTGGAGTGCGGCAAGGACTTCTACGCGGCCTTCGTCCCCCTGCAACGGCGGCTCACCAACGAGGCCCGGGTGAAGTACGGGTTCCAAGAGCAGTGATGCGCACCCCTCGCGGCAAGTTGCTGCTCGTGCTGGCCGTGGTCCTGGCGGTCGCCGGGACCGGCTGGGGGTGGGCACCCGGCTGCGCTCCCCGGCCGACGAGGCGGCGGCGCGCAGGCCGCCCGTGCCGTCGCTGGTCACCGTCGAGGTGGAGCGGCGCAGGCTGGTCGCCACCGTCGTCGTCAGCGGCACGCTGGAGTACGGCTCCCCCGTCCGGTGTCGCTGGCCGGGGTGGTGGGCGGCGGCGAGACCGTCCAGCGGGCCACCCGTGCTCCCCGGCGGGGGAAGCTCGTGGAGGGCGCGGTGCTGATGGAGGTGAACGGACGCCCGGTGTTCGTCTTCGCGGGCAGGGTGCCGATGCACCGCGGCATCGTCCCCGGCGCCGAGGGGGACGACGTCCGGCAGGTGCAGAAGGCGCTGCGCCGGCTCGGGCACCGTGTGCCGGTGACCGGCGTGTTCGACGGCGCGACCGTCGCCGCGGTGTCGCGCTTCTACGCCCGGCGCGGCTACGAGGCCCAGCAGCCCACCCTGGAGCTGCGGCAGCGGCGCGACGAGCTGGCGCGGTCCGTACGGACCGCGCGGGAAGTGCTGGCGACCGAGAGCAGGGCCCTCGACCAGGGCATGGACGTGCTCCCGCTGAAGCTCAGGGTGACCGGCGCCCGCCGCGACCTGAAGGCGGCCGAACAGGCGCTGAAGAGCGCGCGGGCCCAGGACCGCACCGCCGAGGACGCGGCCGCGGCCGAGGCCGCCGAGAGCTCCGTGCGGGCGGCCGAGGAGCGGCTGCTGGCGGCCGAGCAGGAGCTCGCCCAGGCCAGGGCGACGCCGACCGTCACGCCGTCCACGGCGCTTAGCGCCGCCCCCACGGCGACGCCGCGCGCCGACACCCGCCTGCTCGAACTCCGGGTCGCCAACGCCCGCGCCGACCTGGCCGCCGCCCGGTCGGCGCTGGACCGCGCGCGGGAGGAGGCCGGGGCCGCGCGGGCGAAACGGCTGGCCGAGCGGGAGAAGGCCGTACGGGTGGCGCGGGAGGCCGTGGCCGTCGCCGAGCAGGCGCTCAGGCAGGCCAGGCAGCTCTCCCCCGCCAGGCTGAAGGTGGCCAACGCGCGCAGCGACCTGGCCGCGGCGCGGGCGTTGCTGGCCGAGTTCTCCCGCACCTACGGCACCACCGTACCGCCCGGCGAGATCGTCTTCCTGCCCCGGCTGCCCGTCCGGCTGCACAAGCCGGCCGTCAAGGCGGGCGAGCCGGTGGACAAGGCGGTCGCCACGGTCACCGGCTCCGGCTTCGTGGTGTCCGGCTCGGTGGACGCGGCCGAGGCCGAACGGGTCAAGGCGGGGCTGGCGGCGAGCATCGAGACCGACTCCGGCACGACCGTCCCCGGCACGGTGACCGCCGTCGCGGGGCGCGACGCGAAGGGCGCCGTCCCGGTGACGGTCACGCCCGCCGCCGTGAAGGGGCTGCGCGAGCTCGCCGGCGCGCCCGTCACGGTCCGCGTGACCATCGGCGCCACCGGAGGGGAGGTGCTCGTGGTCCCGGTCGCGGCGGTCGTCACGGCGGCGGACGGCAGGGCCAGGGTGCGGGTGGAGACCGCGCCCGGCCGGACCGAGGAGGTGCAGGTGCGCACCGGCCTGTCCGCCGACGGCGCCGTGGAGGTGACCGGCGACCTCGAACCGGGCGAGCGGGTGGTGGTCAACAGTGGCTGAGCCGGTCATCCACCTCCGCGAGCTGACCAAGGAGTTCCCCGGCGACCCGCCCGTCCGCGCGCTGTCGTCGGTCGACCTGCGGGTCGAGCGGGCGGACTACGTGGCGGTCGTCGGCCCGTCGGGGTCGGGGAAGTCCGCCCTGCTCAACACCCTGGGCCTGCTCGACCGGCCGACCCGCGGCAGCTACCGGCTCGACGGCATCGAGACCACCACGCTGCGGGAAGGGGCGCGCACCGCCGTCCGCGGCGGCCGGATCGGCTTCGTCTTCCAGTCCTTCCACCTGCTGCCGCACCGGAGCGTCCTGGAGAACGTCATGCTGGCCGAGGTCTACGGCACGGCCCCGCGCGCGGGACGGCGGGACCGCGCCATGCGGGCCCTCGACCGGGTGCGCCTGTCGCACCGGGTGGACTTCCTGCCCGGCAGGCTGTCCGGCGGCGAGCGGCAGCGCGCCGCCATCGCCCGCGCCCTGCTGGGCGAGCCGTCGCTGCTGCTGTGCGACGAGCCCACCGGCAACCTCGACAGCAGGAACACCGGCGCAGTGCTCGACCTGTTCGACGAGCTGCGCGCCCAAGGGATGACCGTCGTCGTCATCACCCACGAGACCGAGGTGAGCGACCGGGCCGGACGCCGGGTCCGCATCACCGACGGCGTCCTCACGGAGGAGTAGACGTGCACCCGCGCGACCTGCTGACCGAGGCCGTGGCGGGCCTGCTGGCCCGCCCGGTGCGCTCGGCCCTGACCACGCTGGGCACCGTGCTCGGCATCACCACGCTCGTGGTGACCCTGGGCGTCGCCGCGACGGCCGGCAACCAGATCGTCGGCCGCTTCGACGAGCTGACCGCCACCTCCGTCACGGTCGAGGTCCCGGCCCACCCGTTCCCGCTGGTCGGATGGGCCGACGTGAGCCGGGTGACCCGGCTGCGCGGGGTGGTCTCGGCCGCCGCGCTCGCCGAGTCCGACCGCAGCGCCAATCTCGTCGTCCGCTCCAACGACGTCGTGGACCCGGCCCGCGTCACCGACCAGACGCTGACCGTGGTCTCCAGCAGCCCCGGCCTGCCCGCGGCGGTCAAGGGCAGGATGATCCAGGGCCGCTACTTCGACGCCGGGCACGTCGCCCGGGGCGACCGGGTCGTCGTGCTGGGCCAGCAGGCGGCCCGGCTGCTCGGCATCACCGGGCTGGAGCGGGCTCCGGCCGTCTTCATCGGCACCCGGGCGTACACCGTGATCGGGGTGCTCGGGGATCTCCGGCGGGAGAAGAGCCTGGCGAGCGCGGTCATCCTGCCGCCGACGGCCGGCCGGCCCTACGGCCTGGGCACCGTGACCCGCGTCCTGGTCGACACCGCGCTCGGGGCCGCCGAGCTGATCGCCCGGCAGGCGCCGTCCGCGCTCAGCCCCGGCAACGAGGCCCTGCTCCAGGTCATCTCGCCGCCCAGCCCCACCAGGGCCCGCGACGCGGTGGAGGGCGACGTCAACGCCCTGTTCCTGATCCTCGGGCTGGTCTCCCTGGTCGTCGGCGCGGTCGGCATCGCCAACGTCACGCTGGTGACCGTCATGGAACGCGTCGCCGAGATCGGGCTGCGCCGGGCGCTGGGCGCGGCGCGCCGCCACATCGCGGCGCAGTTCCTGCTGGAGTCCACGCTGACGGGGTTGATCGGCGGCGTGCTGGGCGCGTCCGCGGGGATCTTGGTGATCGTCGGGGTCTGCGCCGTCAAGCAGTGGACGCCCGTCCTCGACGTCTCGCTGGCCGTCCTGGCGCCGGTGGCCGGGGCCGTCGTCGGGCTGCTGGCGGGCCTGTATCCGGCCCTGCGCGCCGCCCGGATGGAACCAGTCAATGCACTTCGCTAGGTATGGTGCGATTTCATGACATCCCTGCTGCTCGTCGAGGACGACACCGTGATCCGCACGTCGCTGGGCATGGCCCTGGAACGGTACGGCTATCGGGTGACCACGGCCGCCGACGGGCTCGACGGGCTGGAGGCCGCCCGTACGGGCGAGCACGACCTGCTGCTGCTGGACGTGATGCTGCCCGGCCTCGACGGCATCAGCGTGTGCCGCAGCATCAGGGAGACCAGCCAGGTGCCGATCCTGATGATGTCGGCCCGCGGCGACGGGCTGGACATCGTGGCGGGGCTGGAGGGCGGCGCCGACGACTACGTGGTCAAGCCGGTGGACCTGCCCGTGCTGGTGGCCAGGATCCGGTCGCTGCTGCGCCGGGCCACCTTCGCCCGTACGCCGGCCGCCGGGCCAGAGGCGGGGCCGGCCGTGCTGGAGTTCGGGGACCTGAGCGTGGACACCGGCGCGCTGGAGGTGCGGCGGGCCGGCCGGCGCGTCGAGCTGTCGCCGACCGAGCTGCGGCTGCTGCTGGAGTTCGCCGCCCATCCCGGCATCGTCCTGGAACGGGCGACGCTGCTGCGCAACGTGTGGGACTACGGATGGGACGGCGACAGCCGCGTGGTCGACCTGTGCGTGCAGCGGCTGCGCAGGAAGATCGGCGCCGAGCGCGTCGAGACCGTGCGCGGGTTCGGCTACAAGCTGGCCGTCACGTGAACCCGGCCTCCTTGCGCTGGAAGATCGCCGCTCTCGTCACGCTCGCCGCGACCGTCGTCGCCGCCGTGGTGGGGCTGCTGGTGCACCGGGCGACCTGGCAGCGGGCGCTCGACATCGGCCAGGCGCGGGCCGAGGCGGCCCTGGAGGAGTCGCTGGCCTCCGGGACCGCCGAGGACGTGGTGCCCGTGGACGAGCTCCCCGCCGCCCTGGCCGACCGGCTGCGGCCCGGCGGGCGGGTGGTCTGGTACGGGCTCGACCACCGGGACGAGCCGTGGATGTGGGCGGTCCAGCCGTACGGCGGCGGCGACGAGGCGGTGAGCGTGCAGATCGCGATGGGCTCCGAGCTGCTCGGCCTGCAGGCGCTCGACCGGAACATGGCCAAGGCCGGGCTGCTCACCCTGGCCGGCGTGGTGCCGCTGTCGGTGCTGGCGGCCGAGCTGCCCAACCGGCGGCTGCGGCGGGTCGCGCGCACCGCCCGCAGCATCGCCGGAGGCGACCTGGCGGCCCGGACGAACGCCCGCGGCCGGGACGAGATCGCCCGCATCTCCGCCGCCGTGGACTCGATGGCGGCGAGCCTGCAGCACCGGCTGCTGGCCGAGCAGCGGTTCACCGCCGACGTCGCGCACGACCTGCGCACCCCGCTCATGGGCCTGGTCGCCGTGGTCGAGCTGCTGGACGAGGGCGAGGTCACCGACCTGGTGCGCGACCGGGTGCGGGTGCTGCGGACGCTGGTGGAGGACCTGCTGGAGGTGTCCCGGCTGGACGCCGGGGCCGAGGTCGCCGAGCGGGTGCGCGTGCCGCTGGCCGGGCTTGCCGCGGAGTCGGCGTCCCGGGTGGGGGTCGAGGCGCGGGTGCTGGCCGACGGGGACCCGGTGGCCGAGACCGATCCGCGGCGTCTGGACCGGATCCTGGCCAACCTCGTGCTCAACGCCCACCGGCACGGCGCGGCGCCGGTGGAGGTCGCGGTCGGCGACCACGTGATCGAGGTGCGCGACCGGGGGCCGGGGTTCCCGCCGGAGCTGCTGGCCGACGGGCCGCGCCGGTTCCGCACGGGCGCCGCCGAGCGGGGCCGCGGGCACGGCCTGGGGCTGACGATCGCGCTGGGCCAGGCCCGGGTCATCGGCGCCGAGCTGACCCTGGCCAACGCCCCGGACGGCGGCGCGGTCGCCGTCCTCCGCCTCCCGGCGGGTTGATGCCGGGCTGATACACGGCTGAGCGCGGGTGGATGCACGGCCACTGCCGTACGGACATGCCGGTCGCACAACCTGGCGGTATGCGACGTTCCTTGATGTTTCTGCTGCTGGCGGGCGTTCTGTCGGGCTGTGCCGGCGCGCCCTCGGTCACCGGGGACGCGTCCCTGCCGTGGCCGCCGGAGGGGCAGGCGGCGGTCGAGGTGGCGGACGTGGGCAGCCTGGGCGTCAGCGGCGACCTGCGGCCGGTGCCGATCGCCAGCGTGACGAAGGTGATGACCGCCTATGTGATCCTGCGCCGCCACCCGCTCCGGCCCGGCGACGACGGCCCGCCGATCACCGTGGACCGCACGGCGGCCGAGGAGTCCTTGTCGCGGCTGGAGTCCACCGTGCCGCTCGTACAGGGCCGGACGGTCCGGCTGCGGCGGCTGCTGGAGCTGATGATGGTGCCCTCGGGCAACAACGTGGCCCGGCTCCTGGCCCGCTGGGACGCCGGCTCCCAGGAGCGTTTCGTGGCCCGGATGAACGCCGCCGCACGACGCCTCGGCATGACGCACAGCACGTACACGGGGGCCAGCGGCAACGAGGACAGCACCGTCAGCACCGCCGCCGACCAGCTCAGGCTGGCCAGGGCGGCGATGGGCGACCCGGTGCTGCGGGCGGTGGTGGCGCAGACCGACACGTCCGTCCCAGGGGACTCCAGGCGGCTGCACAACACCAACACGCTGCTGAACAGGCACGGCGTCATCGGCATCAAGACCGGCTCGGGCACGGCCGCGGGCGGCAACCTGATGTGGGCCTCCCGCGTACGGGGGCATCTGGTGCTCGGTGTCATCCTCGGCCAGGCCGCGCACACCGACCCGGCCGCCGCCAAGGCGGCGGCGCTGGAGGCGGGCGGCCGGATGAGCGCGGCGGTCGAGCGGTGGCTGCTCGACCGGTCGCGATGACGTGACCAGGCGGGGATCAGCAGTTCAGCCCGCTGACGATGCCCAGCTGGGGTGTCGGGTTGACGACCGCGCAGCCGTAGGTGCCCGACGGGATGGTGATCGCCCCGGCTCCCGACCCCTCCCCGGTGCAGCCGGAGCCCAGGATGTGGTAGCCGACGACGCTGCCCAGGTAGGTGCGGGAGCCGCCGGTGCAGACCCACGAGCCCATCGCGTACGCGGACGAAGCGGGCAGGGACGCCCCGGCAAGGGCGAAGGCCGAGATGACGGCGAGCCGTCTCACCAGCGTGATCATGAGGTTCCCTTTCCTCCGACGGGACGGGGGCACCTCTTCCCTGCCCCGCGACCCGTCACGCGCCACCCGGGGACGATGTCCACCATCGGACACGATCCCCCGTCAGCGACGTTCGTGCGAGGCCCTGGGCAGAGCGAGCACGGCGACCGCCCCGGCGGTCACGACGCCGGCGCAGGCCCAGAACGCCAGGGCGTACCCGGAGGTCGGCGCGCCGGTGCGGGCCGCGGCCAGGGTGGTCAGCGCGGCCAGCCCGAGTGAGCCGCCGACCTGGCGGGAGGAGTTGAGGATGCCGGAGACCAGCCCCGCCTCGCCGGGGCCGACGCCGGCCGTGGCGGTCATCGCGATCGGGGCCGCGGTGAGCCCCATTCCGCCGGTGATGAGCACGCCCGGCAGCACGATCCCGGTGAGCAGGCCGCTCTCCGGGGTGATGGTGGCCTGCCAGGCGAAACCCGCCGCCGAGACCAGCGCGCCCGTGGCCAGCAGCGGACGCAGCCCGACCCGGCCGGCCAGCCACGGCGTGGCCTTGGAGGCGACGACGATGGCCAGGGTGTGCGGCAGGAACGCCAGGCCCGCCTGGAGCGCGCTGTAGCGCAGCACCTGCTGCATGTAGAGCGACAGGAAGTACCAGAGCGCGAAGCCCGCGGCCCCCAGCAGGAACTGCACGAGGAGCGCGCCGGACACCGAGCGGGCCAGGAAGATCCGCAGCGGCATCAGCGGCGCCCGCGCGAATCGGGCCTGCACCAGGACGAACGCGGCCAGCGCCAGCACGCCCACGCCCATCGGGACCAGCGCGCGCGCCGAACCCCAGCCGTACGCGGGGGTCTGCAGCATGCCCAGCTCCAGCGCCGACAGCCCCACCGTCACCGTGATCGCGCCGGTCAGGTCGAGCCCGCGGGCGCCGGTGTCGCGGCTCTCGGCGAGCAGGCGCAGCGCGGCGATCACGGCGACCGCCCCGATCGGCGCGTTGATCAGCAGGATCCACCGCCAGGACAGGTAGTCGGTGAGCAGCCCGCCGGCGAGCGATCCGGCCGCCCCGCCGGCCGCCCCGACCGCGCCCCAGGTGGCGATGGCCCTGGCCCGCACCGGCCCGGCGGGGATCGTGGTGGTGAGGATCGTCAGCGTGGCGGGGGCGACCACGGCCGCGCCGAGCCCCTGGCACGCCCGCGCGGCGATCAGCAGCTCCGGCGTGGTGGCGAGCCCCCGGCCAGGCCGGCGATCGCGAACACGGCCAGGCCCGCGACGAAGGTGCGCCTGCGGCCGTAGAGATCGGCCGCCCGGCCGCCCAGCAGCAGGAACCCGGCGAAGGTGAGGAGGTAGCCGTTGACCACCCATTGCAGCCCCTCGGCGCCCAGGCGGAGGTCGGATTCCATGGCGGGCAGCGCGACGTTCACGATCGACACGTCGAGGACCATCATGAACTGCGCCAGGCAGACCAGGGCGACGATCGGCCAGAGGGGGCGGGCGGCCGGGCGGTGCTCCGCCCGGCCGGTGGTGCGTCCGCGGTGTTCGTCATGATCCGAGATCTCGTCGACGGTCCCCGCGGGGTCACACGACCGCGACGGCGTCGACCTCGACGAGGCATCCCGGGTTCAGGCCGGCCACGACGTGCACCGTGATCGCGGGCGGCGGGTCGGTCCGGTTCCACACCTCCTGGAAGGCGGCCACTCCCTCGTCGAACGTGTGGCCGTCCAGCACGGCGATGCGCCAGTGCACGATGTTCGCCAGGCTCGCCCCCTCGCTCTCCAGGATCGTCCTCAGGTTGCGGAACACCTGCCTGGCCTGGTCCCCCACCGTGGGGCCGACGACCTTGCCGTCGGGGCCGACGCCGTTCTGGCCGCCGATGTAGATGGTCCTGGCCGGCTGCTCGACCACGACGGCCTGGCTGAAGGCCGGGCTGCGGTGAAGTCCCTCGGGGTTGATGTGCCGTACGCCCATGTTCTCTCTCCTTGCGTTCTGAAACCGGTTAAAGGGGTTTCGTTGCGACACCAGTTATAGTGGTGTCATGCGAGTGAACGCAACCGGACGAGTGCTGCACGACCCCAAGGGCGGATCGTTCCGGTTCGACGCCGGCGCCCTCTGCCTCGACTTCGCCCACACCGGCGGCGAGGGTCAGTACGCGATCTTCGAGACCCTCCACGAGCCCGCCGACCTGGCCGAATGGCTCGCCCAGCCACCACTGACGGCGGTCATGACGGTCCCCGTGACCGCCGGCGAGCTGACCGCCGCCAAGGCCCTGCGCCAGGCGATCTGGGACGCGGCCCACGCCCAGGCGGCGCGCCGCCTCCTGCCCGCCGGAGCGATCACGACCATCAACCGGGCCGCGACCGCCGCACCCCTGGTCCCCGAACTCGCCGCCGACGGCGTCACCGCCGGATGGGCGCCACCGGTGCGGGCCACCCAGGTGCTGTCGAACCTGGCGCGGGAGATGATCGAACTGCTGTCCGGGCCGCTCGCCGAACGTATCCGCGAGTGCGCGAGCGACAACTGCCCGCTGGTCTTCGTCGACACCTCCCGCCCCGGCGCCCGCCGCTGGTGCGCGATGGAACGCTGCGGCAACCGCTCCAAACTCCGCGCCCTGCGCGCCCGCCAGTCCCTGGAGCCGTGACGAGCGGCATGTGCACGCCGGGCGGTCCCGCGCGGACTAGGGCCGGTCGAGGATCGCCAGGCCGTTGACCGCGACCTCGATCCCGCGCCGCCCGGCGGCCAGGACGTCGCCCTCGGAGCCGCCCTGCTCCTGGGCGACCATCCCGGCCACGGCCAGCGCGCCCATGAAGCTCCCGACCGCCGCCCCCGCCGACACCGGGTCGAGCCCCGGGTAGACCTCGCACAGCGCCCTGGCCAGCCGGGGCTGCGTCTCCATCATGAGCGTCAGGCCACGGGCGCGCAGCGCGGGCTCGGCGGCCATCAGGCGCGCCCGCAGCGGCGACAGCGCGAAGCCGAGCTCGTCGTCCTCGGCCAGGCTGCGCACCATGGCCTCGAACATCCGGCTCAGCAGCTCACCCAGCGGCTCCCCCGGCCGCCGCCCGGCGATCGCCTCCAGCATCACCCGCTCGCGATCGCCGGCCTGCAGGAAGAGCACGTCCTCCTTGCTCGCGAAGTACGCGAAGAAGGTGCGGGGCGCGACGTCGGCCGCCGCGGCGATGTCGGCGACGGTGGTCCGCTCGTACCCCCGCTCGGCGAACAGCCGGACGGCGGCCTCCAGCAGCGCACGGCGGGTGCGGGCCTTCTTGCGTTCGCGATGACCTTCCACGGCGCCACCCTACTGCATGCCCTGCTTTTATGCACAGGTTGCAAATTCGCAGCCTCTGCGGTTTTCTGGGTGGCATGGACATCCTTCAGAGCCTGCCGCTCGACCGCGAGGACCCGTTCGAGCCGCCCGCCGAGCTCGCCCGGCTGCACGGGCCGCTGCACCGCATGGTCTACGCCGACGGCCGTCCCGGCTGGCTGGTCACCGGCCACGCCGAGGCCCGCGCGGTGCTCGACGACCCGCGCTTCAGCAACACCTCCCAGGGCGCCGCGCCGCCGATCAAGGAGCTGGCGCCGCCCGAGGGCCTGGCCGACCTGGTGGTCCCGCCGGGCTTCTTCATCGCCATGGACGACCCCGAGCACGCCCGCTACCGGCGGCTGCTCACGGGCCGCTTCAGCATGCGCAGGATGCGGCTCCTGGAGCCCAGGATCCAGGAGATCGTCGACGGCCGGCTCGACGAGATGGCCCGTGCCGGAGCGTCCGCCGACCTGGTCGGCGCGTTCGCGCTGCCGATCCCGTCGCTGGTGATCTGCGAGCTGCTCGGCGTGCCGTACGACGAGCGCGGGCGCTTCCAGGACACCACCGCGCGCGCGGTGAACCTGGACAACTCCGCCGAGGAGCGCGGCGCGGCGGGCGCCGAGCTGATGGGCTACCTGTCCGAGCTGGTCGCCCGCAAGCGGGCCGAGCCCACCCAGGACCTGCTCGGCGAGCTGGTCTCCGGCGGCGAGCTGAACCACGAGGAGCTGACCGGGGTGGCCACCCTGCTGCTGACCGCCGGCCACGAGACGACCGCGAACATGCTGGCCCTGGGCGCGTTCCTGCTGCTGAGCCGCCCGGAGCAGGCGGAGCTGGTGCGCAATGACCCGGGCGTCGCGGCGACCGCCGTCGAGGAGCTGATGCGCTACCTCAGCATCGTGCACATCGGCCCGATCCGGGTCGCGCGGGCCGACGTGCCGCTCGCCGGGCGGACGATCAGGGCCGGGGAGACCGTGACGCTCTCCCTGCCGGCCGTCAACCGCGACCCGGCCCGCTTCCCCGACCCCCACCGCTTCGACGTCACCCGCGAGGCCGGGCCGCAGCTCGGCTTCGGCCACGGCATCCACCAGTGCCTGGGCCAGCAGCTCGCCCGCCTGGAGATGCGGCTGGCCTTCCCGGCGCTGCTGCGCCGCTTCCCCGGGCTGCGGCTGGCCGTGCCCGCCGAGGAGGTGCCGCTGCGCCCGCGCGCCACGATCTACGGCCTGGCGTCCCTGCCGGTCACCTGGTGAGGCCGCCGCGTTTGACGTGCCGTCCCGCCGTGCAGAGAGCATGACGGACGAAGGACGATCACGGGAGGCGCGCATGGCCGCTACGGACGGCGGGATCAGGCTGTGTCAGGTGGTGCTCGACTGCACCGACGCCAGGGCGCTGGCGGAGTTCTACCGGTCCCTGCTGGACCTGGTCTACCGGCCCGGCGACGAGCCGCCGCGGGCGGGCGCCGACGACGAGCGCGGCCGCGACTGGCTCGTGCTGAGAACCAGGGACGGCGCGCCGCAGCTCGCCTTCCAGCAGGTCGAGACGCTCCCCGAGGCGACCTGGCCGGAGCCCGGGGTGCCCCAGCAGCTCCACCTCGACCTGACCGTCTCCTCGCTCGAGAGCCTGCTGGAGCAGCACGAACGCGTTCTCCGCCTGGGCGGCCGGCTGCTGCTGGACCGGATCGACGACGACGAGGAACCCCTGCGGGTCTACGCCGACCCGGCCGGGCACCCGTTCTGCGTGTTCGTCTCCCAGCGGGGCTGACCGTCCGGCGGCGGCGGTCAGCGCGCCGGCGAGAAGACCAGCGTGGCGTTGTGGCCGCCGAAGCCGAACGAGTTCGACATCACCGGCCCCCTCGCGATCGGGCGCGGCACGGGCGCCGCGTCGATGTCGCAGCGCGGGTCGAGCCGGTCCAGGTTGGCGGTCGGCGGGGCGGTGCACTCGGCCATCGCCAGCACGCACGCCACGGCCTCGATCGCCCCCGACGCGCCGAGTGCGTGCCCGGTCACCCCCTTGGTCGAGCTCACCGGCACGGCGGCGGGCCCGAAGACGCGGCCGATCGCCTGCGCCTCGGCCAGGTCGTTCAGCTCGGTCCCGGTGCCGTGGGCGTTGACGTGCACGATGTCCTCGGGCGCCAGGCCCGCGTCGGCGAGCGCGGCGTCCATGCACCGCCGGGCGCCCTCGCCGCCGGGCGCCGGGGCCGTCAGGTCGTGGGCGTCGCTGGTGCGGCCGTAGCCGGACACCTCGGCGTGGACGCGCGCCCCGCGGCGCACGGCGTCGTCGAGGCGTTCCAGGACGAGGAACGCGGCCCCCTCGGCCAGCACGAACCCGTCGCGGTCGGCCTCGAAGGGGCGGCAGGCGGCCTCGGGGTCGTCGTTGCGGGCCGACAGGGCGCGGCACCGGCTGAAGCCGTGCAGCATGCCGGGGGTGACGTTGGCGTCCCCGGCCCCGGCCACGACCAGGTCGGCCGAGCCGTCGCGGATCAGCCGGACGCCCTCGCCGATGGCGTGCGCGCCGGAGGCGCAGGCGGTGACCACGGACATGCTCGGCCCGCGGATCTCGTACCGCATGCCGATGGCGGCGGCGCCGGCGTTGGGCATGATCTTCGGGATGAAGATCGGCGACAGCCGCAGCGCGGCGGGACCGGCCGTGTCGAGCAGCGCCGACTCGTACGTCTCGGTGCCGCAGAACGAGCTGCCCGCCACCACGGCCCGCCGCTCGGGCGGCACCCGCGGATGACCGGCGTCGGCCAGCGCGTCGCCCGCCGCGCACACCGCCAGCAGCGACGCCCGGTCCAGCCGCCGGGCCTGCCGGTCGGTCAGGTACGCCGAGACGTCCAGTTCCGGCACCTGGCAGGCGAAGCGCACCGCGAGCGCGGAGGTGTCGAAGGACGTGATGGCCCGTGCCGTCGAGCGCCCGCCGAGCAGCGCGTTCCACAGCTCCTTGGGACCGGAGCCGGCGGGCGTGCGCAGGCCGAGCCCGGTCACCGCGACCCGGGGTCGCATCAGCCGCCCACCGCCGTCAGGTGGCGGCGGATGACGGCGGCCATGTCGGCGACGGTCCGCACCCGCTGGAGCCGGTCGTCGGCGAAGGTGCCCCATTCGTCCTCGACCACGGCGTGCAGCTCGGCGAAGTCCAGGCTGTCGGCGTCCAGTTCCTCGCGCAGGTCGGTGTGCGGGCCGATCTGGGCCGGGCTGACGCCCAGCACCCGCGCGCAGTGGCCGCGGAGCACGTCTGTTATCTGGTCGTCGGTCATGGTGCCGTCCGTTCTCTCGGCGGATGGGGGGCGTGTCCGAGTGTGCTCCAGGAGTGCGGGCGGGTCCGGGTATGACACATCAAATGTCCATCAAGCCGGGCCCAGAGCGTCCCTGACCCGCGACTCGGTCAGCGCGGCCAGCGCCGCCCGGTCCGCGCGCGGCCGTCCGGTGAGCTCGGGGCGTATCGGGGGCAGGAACGTCACCTCGGCCACCAGGTTCCGGGTCGCGACCACGCGCAGCAGCGAGACCGGCAGGGAGTCCGCGCCGATCCAGGCGGCGCGGGTGGAGGGCGCGCCGGCTTCGCGGTAGCGCAGCGCCACCGGCCGGACGGTCGCGCCCGCCTCGACGGCGGCCTGGAACAGAGCCGGGTGGAAGGCTCCCATGGCCGACCCGCACCAGGTGGTGCCCTCGGGGTAGGCCAGCACCGCGTCCCCGTCGCGCAGCGCGCCGGCGACCGACGTGATCGCCTCGGGCAGCCCGGCCGGCCGGTCCTTGTCGATGAACAGCGTGCGGTGGGCCGCGGCCAGCGACCGGACCAGCGGCCACCGTCCGATGTCCCGCTTGGCGAGCTGGCGGGCCGGGGTGAGGGCCGCCATGATCAGCGGGTCGGCCCACGAGATGTGGTTGCTCACCAGCAGGGTGCCGTGGCCGTCCAGGGCGGGGACGCCGCCGGGGATCCGTACCTTGATGCCGAGCGCGCGCACGATCAGTCCCATGGCCCTGCGGGTCAGGCGTGCGCGCAGGGCCCCGGCGCGGCGGGCGGGCATCGCCGACAGCGTCAGGGCCGCCCCCAGGGCCAGCGCGCAGCCCAGGAGGCGGGCGGCCCGGCGGACCGGCCCGGCGACGGCGACCGGCGGCCGGAGACAGGTGTCCGGCGTGCACGGCGACAGGCCCGGCCCGGACGGCGGCCGCTCGTGGCGGTGGTCCTGATCGCGGGTGGTCGTCATGGTGTGCTCGCCGGCGGTGCCGCGGGCTCGGTCCCGTCCGGCCCGCCCGCGGCCGCGCCGACGGGGACGCGCGGCGGGTCGCCGGGAGAGCCGCCGCCGCTGCCCCGCCCGCCGCGCAGGAGCCGGGGCGCCCACCAGTTGACGGGCCCGGCCAGGCGCATCACGGCGGGCACGAGGAGCGTGCGGATCAGCGTGCAGTCGACCAGGACGGCCACCGCGATGCCCACCCCGATCATCTTGAGCACGGCCAGACCGGAGGTCGCCACGGCGGCCATGACGACGGCGAAGATGACGGCGGCCGAGGTGAACAGCCGCCCGGTGTGCTGCAGCCCGGTGGCGACCGCGGTGGCGGTGTCGCCGCGGCTGCGGTACTCCTCGGTGATCCGGGACAGCAGGAAGATCTCGTAGTCCATGGAGAGGCCGAAGGCGACGCAGAAGATCAGCGTGGGCATGAGGGCGTCGATGCTGCCGGTGGCGGTGAAGTCGCCGACCAGCCAACGCAGGTGGCCGTCCTGGAAGACGTGGACCAGGGCGCCGAAGGTGGCGGTGAGGCTGAGCACGTTCATCAGCAGGGCCTTGACGGCCAGCACGACGCTGCGGGTCAGCAGCGTCACCATGGCCAGGGTGGCCAGCGCGATCAGCGCCAGGGCCGTGGGCAGCGTGCCGGCGATGCTCTGCCTGATGTCGTCGAGCTCGGCGCCGGGCCCGGCGAACAGCGCCTGGCCCGGGGCCGGGATCGCGCGCAGGCGCCGGACGAGCTCGCTGTTGGCCACCGAGTACGGCTCGTGCGCGGTGGTGACGAGCAGCCAGGTGCCCGCCTCGCCGGTGAACCGGCTGCCCGGCCCGGGGACGGCGGCGGCCCCGGCGTAGGAGCCGCCGGCCGTGTCCACCCGGAGCACGCCGTCGGAGGCGGCCAGGCGCCTGGCGTAGCCGCCCAGCAGGTCGGCGGAGCTCTGCCCGCTGATCCGCAGGTCCGGCAGCACGATCATGGTGCCGCCGACGACCCGCTGCCCGCCGAACTCCGCGCGCAGCGCCTGCGCCGCCCGGGCGGCGGGCGCGTCGGGGGGCAGGATGCGGTCGTCCAGGGTGCCGAAGCGGGCGCCCAGGAACGGCGCGCCCATGGCCAGCAGCAGCGCGGTGGTGGGCACGGCCACCGCCAGCGGGCGGCGCATGACGGCGACCGCCAGGCGGTACCAGGGCCCGGCCTCCACCGGCGGCGCGGACCGGCGCGCGGCGTTCCACGGGCCGGGCACGGGAAGCCGGTTGACCCGGTCGCCGAGCAGGGTGAGCAGGGCCGGGAGCACCACGAGGCTGGCCGCGGCCGCCGTGAGGCTGATCGTCATCCCGCCCACGGCCAGCGAGCGCAGGATGGTGAACGGGAACAGCAGCAGCGCAGACATGGACAGCGCCACGGTGGCCGCCGAGCAGGCCATGGCCCGGCCGGTGGTGCGCATCGTGACGGCGACGGCCTGGGCGGCGTCCTGGCCCAGGGCGAGCTGCTCGCGGAAGCGGGTGACGATGAACAGGCTGAAGTCGACGGCCAGGGCGAAGCCGAGCGCGCTGGAGATGCTCAGCGCGAACACCGAGATCTCCATGACCTCGGTGAGCAGGCGCAGCACGGCCATGGTGGCGATCACCGCCAGCGCGCCGATCAGCACCGGCAGCAGGGCGGCGACCAGGCTGCCGAACACCACGCACAGGATGGCCAGGGTCAGCGGCGCGGCGATCAGCTCGGCGGTGTGCAGGTCGGCCTCGCTGCGGTCCTGCGCCTCGACGCGTACCTGGGCCTCGCCCGTGGCGGTCAGCGACAGGGGGCCGTAGCGGTCGTGCAGGGAGTCCATGATCCGGCGGGCGGCGGCGTTGCGGGCGGCGTTGTCGCCGCGCAGGTGGGCCAGGACGACCGCCGCGCGCCCGTCGCCGCTGCGCAGCCTGGGCTCGTGGCCGCGCCAGTACGAGGTGACCCGCCACACGCCCGGGTCGGCCGAGACGCGTTCGGTGAGCCGTGTCCCGGCGGCGTCGATCTCGGGGTCGTCGACCGGGCGTGCCGCGCGGGCGATCACGACCAGGTCGGCGTTGCCCGTGTGGAAGGCGTCCTGAAGGATGTCGTCCGCCCGCAGGGACTGCGATCCGAGCGGCACGATGTCGCCCAGCACGAGCCGGTCGTGCACGTCCAGGCCGGCCATGAGCGAGACGGCGAACGTGACGGCCGCGCCCCAGAGCACGACCCGTCGCGGCCACCTCCGTCCACGGCCGGACGGCGGCGAGTTGCCCCACATCGGTGAATCCTTACGTCGAGTAACGGTCGGTCGAGGCCACCGGCGCACGCGCTCCTCCGCGGCGCGGGCCTGTGTGGTCAGTCCTGTGTGGTCAGTCCTGTGTGGTCAGTCGAGGCCGGCGCGTACGCGCTCCTCGGCGGCGCGGGCCAGGGCGGACCGTCCGCGCGGGCCGCGGCCGGGCGCGGGCGGCGGCAGGAGCGGGGTGAGCCGCACCTCGGCCCGCAGCCGCCGCGTCCCGGCCACCCGCACGACGGACCCGGTCACCGAGTCCTCGCCCACCCAGCTCCCCCGGCTCGACGGGCTCGACCCCTCGTAGTAGCGCAGGACGGCCGGGCACACCGCCGCCCCGGCGTCGATGGCCGCCTGGAAGACCGCGGGCCGGAACGTGCCGACCTCGCGCCCGCAGGACGTGGTGCCCTCGGGAAAGACGGCGACCGTCTCCCCGGCCAGCAGGGCGGCGCGGATCAGGCCCACCGCGGCGGGCAGCGTGGACAGGCGTTCCCGGTCGATGAACAGCGCCCCGCAGGCCGCGCCGAGCGTCCCGATGAGCGGCCACCGGCGCACCTCCCGCTTGGCCAGCAGGCGGCAGGGCAGCGCGGCCAGCATGACCAGCGGGTCGAGCAGCGAGACGTGGTTGGCCACCACGAGCACCCCGGCCGCCTCCTCCCTCGCGAGGCCCGCCGGACCGGCGACCTCGACCCGGACGCCGAGCGCGCGCAGCAGCAGCCGGGCCGCCGTCTGCACGGTCCTGGCCCGCCAGAGCCTCGGCGCGGCTCCCATGACGAGGAAGGCGGGCAGCGCGGCCAGCAGCACCAGCAGGGCGCCGCACAGCCGGGCGGCGCGGCGCGCCCGCCCGGCGGCGACGGCCTCCTCCGGCAGGCACGCGCGCACCGAGCAGGGCGCCCGCGCCAGCCACGGGTTGATCTCCACGCGCCGGCCGGAGCCGGCGACGTGCCGCCACGTCGCACGCGCCCGCCCCGACCCGGCGGGCGCCCCTGCGGGCAGCACGACGGACGACACAGCTGGCGGCACCACGGGCGGCGTGACAGACGGCGCTGCGGGTGGAGTCGGATGGGACACGCGGGACTCCCAGACGGTGATCGGCGAGCTTGCCCGAGCGGCGCTAACGGCAGCGCGAGACGGCGGCGGACGGCAGGTCGCGCCGGACCAGCCGGGTATCGGGCGGATGTGAGCTTTGTGCGATTTCTTGCGACTGCACGATCATGAGCGTCCCGAATTCGGAGCGGGCTCGGCACCGGCGGCCCTGACGGCGGGGTGACAAGCGGATGATGATCCTGTTAGTGCAGGTTAAGCGCCATCCGGCGGAGAGCGCCGAATTTGCGCCACGTGTCGCCCGACCTTGGCAGAACACTCCACAAGCCGTCCCAGCTCATGACCTGAGCCCCATAACCTGACAAGGTGATCTACGCAAAGACGCCACTCACCCCCGAGATCCGTGCCGCCGCCTCCCGGGCCTGGGGCGCCGAAGGAGAGGGTGAGCGGCTGTACGGCGGGGAGGAGTCGGCCGCCTACCGCCTCGGCGACCACGTCGTCCGGGTGGGCCCGGCCGCGCGCGGAGTGGCCGAGTCGGAGTGGTGCCACGCCGTCGCCCGGCACGCCGCCGCCACGCTCCCCGAGGCCGTCGCCCCGCTGGCCACCACGGGCGGCGCGACGGTCGTCGTCGTGGACGGGCGGCCGATCTCCTGCTGGCCCTACGTCGAGGGCTCCTGGCCCGACTCCGACGTCCCGGCGCAGCGGGAGGCGGGCGCGCGGCTGCTGGCCAGGCTCCACCGCGCGCTGGCCGGTCTGCGTCCCGGCCCGCGTCCCGTGCCCGCCTTCCAGGAGTCCGGCCTGTACGGCGACCCGCCCCCGGACGCCGCCGACCTGCACGACCCGGTCCTCGACCGCTGGCTGGCGGCCTTCCACGCCGGGCATCCCGTACGCCACCCGCTGCACGGCGACTACTACACCGGCAACACCCTGGCCAGGGACGGCCGCATCGTCGCCGTCCTGGACTGGGACGAGACCTTCGTCGGCGCCCCCGAGCTGGAACTGGCCGCCGCCGCGCTGGAGTGGGGCGACGACCTGGCCGGGCCCAGCAAGGAGTTCGTGGCCGCCTACCTCGAGGAGGGCGGCACGGCGGCCCCCCTCGACGACGAGTCGCTCGCCCAGCTCGTACGGCACAAGCTGCGCAGGGAGCACGCCTACTTCCGCAAGGCCGCCGCGGCGGGCGTGCCGCACGACGAGGAGGACCTCGACTACCACCGGGCCCGGGTCGAGCTGTTCCACCGGCTGCGCCCCTGACCCGGGCGGCCCGGGTCAGAAGTAGCGCAGCCAGACGTACACCCAGGCCAGGGCCGTGCTGCCCAGGGTGACGACGATGCCGTACCGGGTGAACTGCCAGAAGGAGATCGGGTTCCCGGTGCGGGCGGCGATCCCGAGGGCCACGACGTTGGCGCTGGCGGCGACCGCGGTGCCGTTGCCGCCGAAGTCGGCGCCGAAGGCGAAGGCCCACCACAGCGCCTGCCCGGTGGACGCGTCCGGTGCGGTGGCGGCCAGTTCCTCCACCACCGGCGCCATCGTCGCCACGTACGGGATGTTGTCGAAGAACGCCCCCAGCACGCTGGAGCCGAACAGCAGCGAGGTGGCCGCGGCGAAGTAGTTGTCGCCGAACAGGTCGATGGTGGCGCGGCCGATGGTCTCCATCATGCCGGTGTGCACCAGGCCCGCGACCATGACGAACAGCCCGGCGAAGAACACCAGCGTGGGCCATTCGACCTCGCGCAGCACGTCCCCGAGCTCGACCCGGCAGACCAGCAGCATGACCCCCGCGCCGACCAGGGCGATGATCGAGGGCGCCAGGTGCAGGACGGAGTGCAGCGCGAACGCCGTCACCACGCCGGCCAGCACCGTCATCGACCGCGCCAGCAGCGCGGGGTCGGTGATGGCCCGCCGCTCCTGCAACGCCATCACCTTGGCGACGTGCTCGGCGTTGTAGTGGAACGACCGGCGGAACAGGGGGTAGGTGAGCAGCACGAACACCCCGAAGATCACCACGACCGCGGGCGCCATGTGGACGAGGAAGTCGTTGAACGTCAGCCCCGCCCGGCTGCCGATGATGATGTTCGGCGGGTCGCCGATCAGCGTCGCCGCCCCGCCGATGTTGGAGGCCAGCACCTCGGCGATCAGGTACGGCTGCGCCGGGATGCGCAGCCGTCCGCACACCATCACCGTCACCGGCGCGACCAGCATGATCGTCGTGACGTTGTCCAGGAACGGCGAGGCCACGGCGGTGATGGCCATCAGCATCGCCATCAGCCGGTACGGCCGCCCCCGCGAGCGTTTGGCCGCCCAGATCGCCAGGTAGTCGAACAGCCCGGTCTGCTTGATCACCCCCACGATGATCATCATGCCGAGCAGCAGGAAGATGACGTTCCAGTCGATGCCCGCGTGCCCTGAGGAGAACACCTCCTCCCCCGGTGTCAGCCCCAGCACGGTCATCAGGCCGGCCGCCACCAGGACGACCTTGACCTTGTCGGCCTTCTCGGTGGCGATGAAGAAGAACGCCACCACGAAGATGGATAGGGCCAGGATCGCGCTCATGCGGATCAGTCCGGAAGGCTCGTGATGGCCAGGCTGGTCAGCAGGCGTTCCAGGGTGATCGCCCCCGTGAGGGTGGCGTCCGGGCCGAGGACGGCGACCAGCGGGCTGCGCGTGCGGGCCATCAGCGCCGCCACCTCCAGCAGGGTCGCGTCCGGCGGCACGGTGACGGGCCGCGCGGGCGGCCTGGGCAGGCAGTCGCCGACCGTCAGGTGGGCCAGCTCCTGCCAGAACAGCTCGGCGTCGCTCTCGTCGAGGGTGCGGGCCAGGGCCTGGTCCTCCTGGTACGTGCCGGGGATGGCCAGCCGCAGCACCTGCGTGCCCGGCAGCACGGTCGCCGGCCTGCCCCGCTCGTCCACCACGATGAGTCCGGGAAGCCGGTTGACCACCATCAGGCGGACGGCCCGTCCTACGGAGTCGCGGGCCGTCACGGTCGGCAGGGCGACGGCGATGTCCTGTGCTCGCATGGCACCGTCCACGGTGGTCGGAGTGGTCGGGAGACGACGGTTCGCGCCGGTTCGGGGCACGGTCGTATGGCGGATCTTGATGGGGAGCCTCCAGCGGGGGCATGGGCGAAGGTCACAAAGGCGGCGGGGGCGGCTCAGGCGCCCGGCCCCGGCCACGGGACGGCGGCCGGCCCCCGGCGCGGCCCGCGCGTCAGATGGCCCCGGGGGACGGACCGCGACCCGCGGGCGGGCAGGAGGAGAAGCGGTCCTGCCGCCGCGGCTCGGAGAAGGTCCGTGCCACGCATCGCCCACCTCCTTACGGTCCGTCCCTGTTTTCCGGGGAGACCATGCCATCACCGCGCGAGGGGCCGCGCCCATCGGGTCCGGCCCCCATATCGGGTGGGGGCGCGACCGTATCCGGGCCGGGTCAGTGGACAGGGTGGGCGGCGAACGCCCAGGCTGGAGGCATGAAAGACGCCGTCGCCACCGCGCCGGAGCCGCCTGGCCGCACTCCGGCCCAGGCGTTGTTCCGCCGCCTGTTCGTCATCAACGCGCTGGTCTTCGCCGCGGGCACGTTCGTGCTGGCGCTGTCCCCCGCGACGGTCTCCTCACCGGTGCTGCTGACCGAGGTCCCGGTGCTGCTCATCGGCCTGGCGCTGATCCTGGCGGCGAACGCGTTCCTGGTGCGGGCCAGCCTGGCGCCGCTGACCTCCCTGACCGCCCTCATGCGGCGGGTGGACCTGCTGCACACCCACGACCGGCTGCCCGCCGGCAACCGGGACCTGCGCGGCGTCACCGACACCTTCAACCAGATGCTCGACCGCCTGGAGGAGGAGCGCAGCGTGGCCAGCGCCCAGGCCCTGGCCGCCCAGGAGGCCGAACGCGGCCGCATCGCCCGCGAGCTGCACGACGAGATCGGCCAGAGCCTCACCGTCGCGCTCCTGGCGCTCAAGCGGGTGCGCGACCGGGCGCCCGCGGAGCTGGCCGGCGAGCTCGGCCACGCCCAGGAGGCGATCAGGACGAGCCTGGACGAGGTGCGCCAGGTCGCCCACCGGCTGCGCCCCGGCGTCCTGGAGGACCTGGGGCTGACCAGCGCCCTCACCGCGCTGGCCACCGACCTGTCGCGGACCGGCACGGTCGAGGTCACGCGTAGACTGGCTCCTGGGCTGCCGCCGCTCACCTCCGAGGTCGAGCTGGTGCTCTACCGCATCGCCCAGGAGAGCCTGACCAACGTCGCCCGCCACGCCCAGGCCACCAGTGCGACGCTCACGCTGACACCCGACGACGGAGACCTGGTCCTGCGCGTCACCGACGACGGCCGGGGCGGCATCGGCGAGCCGGGCGCCGGCATCCGCGGCATGCACGAGCGCGCCCTGCTCATCGGGGCCCGCCTGAGCGTGCACTCGCCGCCCGGCGGCGGCACCGAGATCGTCCTCACCGTCCCCGGCGCGGCCAAGGAGAACGCCCGATGACCCGCATCCTGCTCGCCGACGACCACGCGCTCGTCCGCCAGGGCGTCCGCCTGATCCTCGACGCCGAGCCCGACCTGACCGTGGTCGCCGAGGCCGCCGACGGGGCCGAGGCGGTCGAGGCCGTCCGCACCCACGACATCGACCTGGTCGTCCTGGACATCGCCATGCCGCGCATGACCGGCCTGCAGGCCGCGCGGGAGATCTCCCGCCGCCGGCCCGGCATCCGCCTGCTGATGTTGTCGATGTACGACAACGAGCAGTACTTCTTCGCCGCGCTGAAGGCCGGGGCCTGCGGCTACGTGCTGAAGTCGGTGGCCGACCGCGACCTCATCGAGGCGTGCCGGGCGGCGATGCGCGGCGAGCCGTTCCTCTACCCCGGGGCGGTCACCGCGCTGATCCGCGACTACCTCCACCGCCACCGGCACGGCGAGCCGCTGCCCGACAGCCTGCTGACCGCCCGCGAGGAGGAGATCGTCAAGCTCATCGCCGAGGGCCACTCCACCAAGGCCATCGCCGACACCCTGGTCATCAGCCCCAAGACCGTCGACCGCCACCGCAGCAACATCCTGGCCAAGCTCGGCCTCAACGACCGGCTCGACCTGACCCGCTACGCCATCCGCGCCGGCCTGATCGAACCCTGACCTCGGCGGACGGCCGCGTCCCGGGGCCTGGCGGCCCCGGCGGCCCGGCCGGATGGAGCCCGCGGGCGCAGTTCCATGAGACGATCGAGATCATGATGGGTCCGTTGGGCGCGAGCAGCGACGTCCTCCACGCCTCCCTTTCGTCCTGTTGTGCCCCGGCACGAGCCGCCGCCGACCCAGCCGCCGATCCCGTCGCCGTGCCGGTCGTGTGCTGAGCATGGCCGAGGGCACCGTCGCGTCCTGGGGCGCGCGCACCGGTCAGGAGGCCCGCGGCCTCGTCTCCCGCATCGAGGGGCTGCGTCCGCGGCGCGGCCCCGGCGACGGGGGCGAGGTCCCCGCGGCCGACGTCGACGTCGTCGAGGGGCTGGGTCCGGCGGCAGCCGGCGTGGCGGCGGCCTGGCTGCTGGAGCGGCCGTCCCCGGCCCTGCGGCGGACGCGGCTGCGGGTGCTGGCCTCCTACCTGCGGTGGCTGCGCGGGCAGGATCCCGGCGGCGACGTGCTGGGGGCCGGGTCGCAGGTCGACGCCTACTGCCTGGCCGCCCTCACCGCCGGCCTGGCGCCGTCCGGCCGGCCGCTGGCCCGCGCGACGGTGATCCGCAGGCGGGCCGTGCTGGCCTCGTTCTACGCCTTCGCCGGTCGGCACGGGCCGGCTCTCCCGGCGCCGGCCGCTCACCCGCCCACCCCGGCCGAGCGGCGGCTGCTGCGCGGCGGGGTCGCCCTGCTGGCCGAGGAAGGGCGCTTAGCCGAGGCCGTGGCGGTCGGGCTGCTGGAGTCCACCGGCGCGTCCGTCGACGCGCTGGCCCGGCTGACCCCGTGCGACGTGCATCTGGTGGGCGCCGGCGACCCCGTGCTGATCACCCTGCACGACGGGCGGGGCGACATCGTCGCCTTCCCGCTCGCCCCCTACCTGCGCCGCCCGCTGCGCCGCCTGTGCGGCGACCGGCCCGCCGACCATCCGCTGCTGACCGGCGAGGCGGGCCGGCGGGTCGACCTGGCCTGGACGCGGGCCGCGCTCACCGACGCCGCGCTCGCCGCCGGCCTGCCCCGGTCGCGGGCCGAGGGCCTGCACCCGCACCTGCTGCGCGCCCTGACGGTGACCGAGCTCGGCGGGTCGCCCGTGCGAGCCTGACCGCGACGGGCTCCCGGTCCGCGGCAGGAGTCACCGCTCCGCCGCGGGCCGGTACGCCGCTCCCCATCCCGTCGCCTCCCACGTCGCGGCGTGCGGTCGCAGGCGTGCCCGGTGGTCCTCCCAGGTCGCCGGCTCACGCGTCCAGGACCGTTCGGCCGCGGCCGGGAGACGGGGGAGCAGCAGGAACGCCAGATCGTCGAAGGACGTGATCGTCTCCGACCAGATCGCGGCCTCCACGCCCGCGACGCGCACGTCGAGCCCCGACACCAACGACCACGGGGTCCAGTCGAACATCTGCCGGAGGGTCTTGGCCGGATAGTCACGGAACCCGAGCCGGGCCCGTCGTGCCTCCCCCTCGGCGTCCGCGGCGGGCTCGGCGTACGGGCGGTCGAGGTACAGCACGTCGCTGGAGGACAGCAGCACCGGCAGCCCGGCCGCCGCCGCGGCGGGCCCGTCGGACGGCGCGAGGGCGAACAACGCCACCATCTGGTCGACGAACGTGTGCGCGGACTCCGGCAGCTCCGCCTTCTTGGCGTCGGCGTCGATGCTCGTCTCCGCGCCGATCCACAGCTGCACGAGGTCGCCGTCGCCCAGCGCCCCGGCGCGTACCGTCTCCTGCCAGGCCACGACCCGGCTGCCGGCCTCGTGCGCCGCGCGGACGGCCGCGCCGACCGCGCGCGTGTACGCAGCGAAGGGCATCCCGAACGGCTCATCACCCCCGACGTGGACGAACCGGGCACCGGACGCCTGCGCGAACTCGGTGACGGTCTCCGCGATGAAGGACTCGGCCCCGGGCATGGCCGGATCCACGTAGCCCGGGCGGGCCGCGGTCCCGTCGCCGGCGAGCCCCGGGTAGGCGCGGATCGCGGCGTGGGCGTGGCCGGGGAGGTCGACCTCGGGCACGATCGTCACTCCGCGCGCTCCGGCGTACGCCGTCAGCTCCGCCAGCTCGCGCCGCGTGATCAGCTCGCCGGGCGAGGTCGCGTCCAGCGCGGGACGGGCCGCCGACTGCAGCCGCCAGCCGCCGGAGTCCGTGAGATGCAGGTGCAGCACGTTCAGCTTGTATCGCGTCAGCAGGTCGATGACGCGGCGGATCTCGTCCGGGCGGAACGGATGCCGGACGACGTCGAGCATCAGGCCCCGCCACGCCAGGGCGGGCCCGTCGGCGATGCGCCCCACCGGCAGCCGGCCCGCCGCGCACTCCGCCAGCTGCACCAGCGTCGCGGCGCCGCGCAGGACCGCGTGCGGGCTCGGCCCGGTGACCGTGATCTCCCCTGGGGCGATCGTCACGGTGTGCCGCTCGTCCGGGGGAGCTGTTCCGGCGCGATGCCGTCGGCGGGCGGCACGTCGGCGGGAGCCTCGCCGATCAGCAGGACGACGCGCGACGGGAGCGGATCGCCCGCCGAGGGGACGGCGGCGAGGCGGGCGAACTCGCCTTCGAGCCACGCGCGGACGTCGCGCAGACGATCGTCCGCCCGGATCTCGACGCGACCGGGGTGCAGGACGGTCGTCGTCGCGTGGTCGAGCGCGACCGTGTGCGGCCACGGCACCAGCGCGGCCCTCATCGCCGGCCTCCGAGCAGCCCCGCCAGGGCCGGCAGGCCGGCCACCGTGTCCTGGAAGCGCCGCGCGATGAGGCCCAGCCCCTCCTCCGTGGGGTGGAGCCCGTCGCCCAGCAGGCGCGCGTCCTGCTCGCCCAGCAAGGTACGGCCGTCCACCAGGTGCAGGTGGGGGTCGTCGGCGACGCGCCCGGCGTGGACGCGCTCGATGATCCGGCGGGTGGCGGCCAGCGTGAGGGCGCCGTCGTCGGACTCCAGGGCCCGTTCCGCCCCGGCGGCCGTGCCGCCGCGATCGACGGTCGGCCCGGGCGTGTGCTCGTGCGCCGGGCAGGCGATCGCGGTGATGAGGACCACCGGCGTGTCCGGATGGCCCTCGCGGATCAGGTCGAGGAAGCCGTGCACCGCGGGCAGCATCGTCCTGGCCCGCATCGAGTCCGCGTTCACGAGGTTGATCCCCATCTTGAGGGTGATCAGGTCCGCGGGGGTGTCCCTGATCATGCGGGCGACGAACGGGTCGAGCTGCGCGTTCCCGCCGAACGACAGGTTGCGCAGGCGCCAGCCGGTGCCCAGGGCGACCCGTGCCGGCCAGGTGCGGTCGGGGGTGGCGGCCTGCAGCCCATGGCTGATGGAGCTGCCGTGATGCGTCCAGCGCGGGAAGCCGCCGGCGGACGGCGGCGAGATCGGGGCGTCGGCCTCCAGGCCGATGACCTCTACCGCGCAGTCGTGCGGCAGCATGATCTCGACCTGCTTCTCCCCGCCGCCGGGGACGAGGGCCACCGTCACGGCGGACGGATCGCGGTGTTCCCGGCCGGCGACGTGCCGGCCGGCGCCGATGACGACGACGTCCCCTTCGGGGATCGCGACGTGTTCCGCCACCGCGCCGTCGACGACGACGGCGAGGCTGTGCGGCCTGGCGGCCTCGGTGCCGGCCGGCCGCAGCGAGCGGGTGTGCAGGCGGAGCCGCAGCAGGGTCGCGCTCGTGGCGAAGCGGAGCGAGACGCCGGTGGGCGCCTGTTCCATGAGGTCGAACCAGGGGTCGTCATGTTGGGCGCGCGCCCACGGCGGCAGCCGGCGCGGGCGCAGGCCGCCATGGGCTCCCGGGTCGAGGGCGGCCGCGCCGTCGACGAAGCGGGCCAGGTCCGCGGCGTCCGAGGAGCACGTCCAGGCTCTCCGTCACGACGCGGCCTCTTCCCCCAGAACGGCCGCCGGGCTCTGGGCGAGCCGCCCGAACCAGCGGGCGCTGGGTTTGACCGTGCGCCGGAACGTGGTCCGGTCGACCGCGACGAGGCCGAACGTGGGCGTCCACGATCCCCACTCGTAGTTGTCCAGCAGCGACCAGTGCAGGTATCCGCGCACGTCGACGCCGTCGGCCATGGCGCGGGCCAGGCCCGTCACGGCCTCCGTCGTGTACGCGACGCGTTCGTCGTCGTCGCCGGTCGCGATGCCGTTCTCGGTCACGAGCAGCGGTGTCGATCCGCCGAGCCGGGCGGCGGTGTGCCGGACCGCGTCCTCAAGGGCGAGGGGGTAGTACTCCCAGCCCATCATCGTGCGTCTGTCGGCCGGGCCGGGCGCGATGACGCCGTCCTCGCCCGCGCGCAGGCGGCTGTAGGCCTGCACGCCGATGAAGTCGTCGCCCTTCGCCAGGTCGATGTACTGGTCGTCGAGCAGGTACGACAGCTCGGCGGTGCGGTCGGGGCCGGCGCCGTGGTCCTGCACGTTCTGGTTGGCCACCGTCCATCCCGATCGCAGTCCGGGCACGGAGGCGAGCAGGTCGCGGGCCGCCTCGTGGGCGCGGGCCAGCGCGGCGGTCACGCCGGGATCCGGCGGGACGAAGGAGGGCACGGGTTCGCCGGCGCCGTGCCTGCGGCGCGCGGCCATCAGGGCGACCATGTTGGGCTCGTTGATCGTGCAGACCCAGCGCACGCCGTCGAGGATCGGCAGCACCGCGCGGACGTAGTCGGCGAAGTGCGCGACCGCCTCCCCGGAGGTCCATCCGCCACCGGCGCCCAGCCACGCGGGGCTGGTGAAGTGGTGGAGCGTGACGACCGGGGTCAGCCCGCGCCGCCCGCACCCTTCGATGATCCGGCGGTAGTGGTCCAGCATGGCCGGTGACGGGTGACCCGGGGCGGGGACCACGCGGGCCCATTCGACGCTGAACCGGTAGGCGTTGAGACCGAGGTCGCGCGCGATGTCCAGGTCTTCGGGCCACCGGTGGAAGCTGTCGCAGGCGTCCCCCGAGCGCTCGGGCAGGCCCCAGCTCCCGTCGTGCTCGGCCTGCCAGAAGTCGCTGCCGACGTTGTTCCCCTCCACCTGGTGGGCCGCCGTCGACGCGCCCCACAGGAAACCGTCGGGGAAGGCCAGCGGCTGCGAAGTCGCCATGTTCGATCCTGTCTTGGGTGTCGGAGGTGTGGTCATTTGAGGCCCATGGTGGCGATGCCCTGCACGAAGTGGCGCTGCAGGGACACGAAGAGCGCGAGGATCGGCGTGATGATCAGCACGGCGCCGGCGAGCAGCGTGCCGTAGTCGGTCGCGTACTGGCCGGTGGAATAGAGCGAGAGCGCCACCGGCAGCGTGTACATCGACTCGGTCTGGCTCGCCACGAGCGGCCACAGGAAGTTGTTCCACGAGCCCAGGAAGGTGAGGATGCCGAGGGTGGCCAGCGCGGGGCCGCACAGCGGCAGCACGACCCGGGTGAAGATCCTCGTCTCGGAGGCGCCGTCGATGCGCGCGGCCTCCAGCAGCGAGTCGGGGATGTCCAGCATGAACTGGCGCATCAGGAAGACGCCCACGGGCTGCGTGAGGAACGGCAGCACCAGGGCCCCGTACGTGTCGAGGATGCCCATCTTCGCGACGATCACGAAGAGCGGGACGAAGGTCACCACGCCGGGCACCATGATGGTCACCAGCACGACGCCGAGCAGGACGCGCTTCCCGGCGAAGTCCATCTTGGCCAGCGCGTAGCCGACCATCGAGCAGAACAGCAGGTTGCCGAGCACGGTGAGCACGGCGACGACGAGGCTGTTGCCGAAGAAGGTGCCGAAGTGCAGCTCGGTGAGCCAGCGGGCGAAGTTCCCGCCGGTGGGCGCGTGCGGCCACCACGTCGGAGGGTCGGCGAAGATCTCGTCCTGCGTCTTGAACGCGCCCAGCACCATCCAGGCGAACGGCGCGAGCCACAGCACCACGCCGGCGGTCAGCACCACGTAGGTGAGCGAGCGCGCCGTCAGGCGTCCCGGCCGGCTCATGTGGCCCTCCTGAGCAGGCGGAACTGCAGGACGCCGACCGCCGCGATGACGACGAACATGATGTAGCTCGCCGCGGACGCCTTGGCGAAGTCGCCGAACCCGAAGGCGTTGAACGTGTAGTAGGTCATGGAGAGCGTGGAGCCGAGCGGCCCGCCCTGCGTCATCACGAAAGCCTCCTCGAAGAACTGCAGGTAGCCGACCGAGATGAGCACGCAGCCCAGCAGGATCGTGGGGCGCAGCAGCGGGAGCGTGATGCTGCGCAGGCGGCGCCAGGGCCCGGCGCCGTCCATCGCCGCAGCCTCTGCGACGTCGGCCGGGACGGCCTGCAGCCCGGCCAGGAAGATCACCATGAGGGTCCCGGTGTTGCGCCAGACGGCCATCAGGATCAACGAGGGCAGCGCCCAGGTGGTGCTGTTCAGCCAGTCCGGCCCGTCGACGCCGACCAGGGCGAGGACCATGTTGAGCAGCCCGTCGCGGGCCAGGATGTGGCGCCAGATGACCGAGACCGCGACGACGCTCGTGACCACCGGCGCGTAGAAGGCGACGCGGTAGATCGGCCTGAGCCGGCGGATCCCGGAGTTGAGCGCCAGCGCCAGCCCCAGCCCGAGCGCCACCGTGGCGGGGATGCCGATGAGGACGAACAGCGCCGTCACCCCGGCGGCGTTCTGGAACTCCGGATCGGTGAGGACGTCCGCGTACTGCTGGAGGCCCACGAAGTTCACGTTGAAGGGCGACTGGATGTCCCGCGCGGTCAGGTCCGTGAAGGAGAAGCCGATCGAACCGGCGATCGGCAGGACCATGAACACCGCGAAGACGACGACGAACGGCGCGGCGAACAGCCAGGCGACCGCCGTCTGGCGGCGCCGGCGTTCGGAGTTGGCCCCCGCCGCCCGGCGGGCGCGCACGTCACGGGGGGCGCGCGCCCGTCCGGGGGCGGTCGGCGACATGGGGTTCGACACCGCTCAGGACACCCCGATGCCGTCGGCCTGCTGCTGGAGCCTGCGCAGCGTGTCCGCCACCGGCCGGCCGCCCTTGATGATCTGTTCGATCGCGGAGTCGCCCGCCGCGCCGACCTTGTCGAAGCCGACCAGCTGCGGCGGCGCCTTGGCCGTCTTGAGCTGCTCGGCGAACGCCGCCAGCGTCGGGTCGGCGACCAGCGCCGGATCCTGCCACGCGCTCCGGGTCGCCGGCAGGTCGCCGCTGACCTTGTACCAGGCCGCCTGGGTCTGGGGCTCGCTGAGCCACTGGACGAGCTTCCAGGCGGAATCGGGGTTCTTGGCGGCCTTGAAGACCACGAGGTTCGCGCCTCCGACGAACGAGGTCGAGCTCTTCCCCGCCGGAAGCGGCGCGGTCGCGTACTTGCCGGCGAACGCGTCCCCGCCGGCCTGGGAGATGGCGCCGCGCAGGAAGGGGCCGGCGACGAGCATCGGCGTCGTGCCCGTCAGGAAGTCCTTCACCGCGGCGGCGGGCGCCGTGTCGGCGTTCGGATCGGCGATGCGCTGCTTGAAGTACGACGCCAGGTACTCGTACGCCGAGGCGAACTCCGGGGTGTCGAGCGTCCACGCGGACTTGTCGGCGTTCATGAGCTCCGCGCCGTTGGACCACGGCATCCAGAGCGAGGACAGGAACGATCCGGTCGTGCCCGCGGGCAGCCGGATTCCCCACTTCGCACCGGCCTTGCGCTGCAGGTCGGCCGCCATCCGCCGCAGCTCGTCCCACGTGGCCGGGGGCTTGTCCCAGCCGGCCTTGCGGGCGAGGTCCGTCCGGTAGTAGAGCGCGCGGACGTCGACGTACCACGGCACCTCCAGGAGCCGGCCGCCGATCGTGCCGGTCGAGACGGCTCCCGGGTACATGCCCGCGGTGTCGATGGCGGCGGGCACGGGTGCGAAGGCGTCCTTGAACACCGGCAGGCCGGGCATCATGGCCAGGTCTGGAACGTTCCCGGCGGCGATGGCGGTCTGGAACTTCTGGTAGGCCGAGTCCCACGGGATGGCGGTCACGTTCACCTTGACCCCGGGGTTGGCGGCCTCGAACTTCTTCACGAACTCGGGCAGGAGGTCGCCCTCGTTGCCCATCGCCCACATCGTGATCGCGCCGGCGGCCTTGGCCGCGACGCTGGAGGACGGTTGGGCCCGTCCGGCGCCCTCGTCGGCCCGGCCGCACGCGGTGAGCGCCGTCGCGGCTGCGATCGCGGCCAGGGCCGCCACTGTTGATCTGTGTCGCACGGCCAGTTCCTTCCTGTCGGCCTGTGTTGCCTCCCCCGAACGGCTGAGAATTTATGCGCTTAACTCGCCATAAATCCAGCCCCATTGCGCAATCGAGATAAAACTTCCTCAGGGGCAGCCGCAGCTGCGGCCGAGCATCATGCGGGTCGGCAGCACGTACGACCTGGGGTGGGACACCCCCGCCGCGGTGTCGGTCAGGATGCGCACCGCGAGCCGTCCCATCGAGGCGAACGGCTGGCGGACCGTGGTCAGCGTCGGGGTCGAGAGCCGACCGGCGACGATCCCGTCGAAACCGGTGATCGCGACGTCCTCCGGCACCCGGATGCCGTGCCGGGCCAGGAGGTCCAGCACGGTGAGCGCGAGCTGGTCGGTGGCGCAGACCAGGGCGTCCGGCACGTCGCCGGACGCGATGGCGGCGCGCAACGAGCGCAGGCTGTCCTGGGCCAGCGCGGTGGTGTCGAACGGCTCCTGCGGGACCGGCAGGCCGTGCGCGGCCAGCGCGGCCTGGAACCCGGCGAAACGGGCGGCGATGTCGGGCGCGGCCGGCTCGCCGAGGAACGCGGGAGACCGGCGGCCGTGCCGCTCGACCAGGTGATCGACGAGTTCGCGCACGGCGCTCTCGTTGGCCACGGTGATGTGGTGCAGCGGGTCGTGCATGGGCGGGCTGCTGAAGATCACCACGGGGACGCCGCGCCCCACGTGCTCCAGCAGATCGCGAGCCGCGCCGCCCGGGAAGATCGCCAGGCCGTCGACGCTGCCGGCCAGGTCGAAGCTGCCCAGCGAGTCGCGGCTGGCCCCCGACCCGAGCATCACCGGGCGGCCCAGCCGCTGCGCCTCCAGCTCGAACCCGCGCTGGATCTCGTCGACGTAGAGCGGGAACCGCCGCACGTCGCCGAGGCCGTCGAGCTCCCGGGCCACCATGGCGTCGAGATCCTGGACGCCGAGGTCGGCGGGCAGGAACATGTCGAAGGCGTACAGGCCGAGCGCCTGGGAGCGGCCCTTCGCGAGCCCGCGCGCGCTGCCGCTCGGCACGTAGCCGAGGGCCCGCGCGGCCTGCAGGACCAGCTCGCGCGTCGCCGGGCGGACCTTCTCCGGCTGCCGGAAGGTGTGCGAGACCGTCGCGATGGAGACGCCTGCCCGCTCAGCGACGTCGTAGACGGTCGCCCTCTGCGCCACCGGACCATCACCCGCCCTTCCCGGCGTCGCCTGCGAACGGATCGTATCCGCTCGGGTCACCACCCTACGCGCCGCGCCCGGCCGATGATCACCACGCTCGTACGCCGTTCCGGAGGCGACCGCGACCGGGATCTTGACGGGACGCCCGCGCCCCGGCAAAACTAACCACCTGGTAGGAAATGGTCGTGCGCCGCGGGTTCGCCCTGCGTGCGCGGCGTTCGCCTCCGCCGACGCGCCGGCCCGCCGCCGGGCGTCGGCCCCTGCCCTCACCCCCCGTCCAGAGAAGGTGGCCATGCTCGGGTCCAGCCGGCAGTTCAGGAAGAAGTCCCTCGCGCTCTCCGCGGCGGCCGTCACGACAGTCGTCACGGCGGCCGTCACGGCGGTCCTCGCGACGCCGACCGCGCACGCCTCCGCCCGCGGCACCGCCGTCGGCCACTATGTGGCCCTCGGCGACTCCTACACCGCGGGCCCCGGAATCCCCACCCAGACGGACGCGAACTGCGGCCGTTCCGACCGCAACTACCCGACTCTGACCGCCGCCGCGCGGACCGTCGCCACCTTCACGGACGTCAGCTGCGCCGGCGCGACCACGGCGCACATGACCGGCTCACAGGGCGCCGCCCCGCCCCAGCTGGACGCGCTCCGCCCGGAGACGGACCTGGTCACCCTGGGGATCGGCGGCAACGACATCAACGTCAGCGGCATCATCGGCCGCTGCGTCATCCTCGGCAAGCTCAACCCCGGCGGCTCGCCGTGCAAGGCCAGCTACACCCTGGCCGGCATCGACCAGCTCGCCGGGCGCATCGCCGCCACGGGCGACAAGATCGACGCCGTGCTCCAGGAGATCAGGCGGCGCTCCCCCGGCGCGGACGTCCTCGTCGTCGGCTACCCGGTCATCATGCCGGACGACGGGAGCAACTGCTATTCGACCGTCCCCATCGCCAAGGGCGACGCCCCCTGGCTGCGGGACGTGGAGAAGCGCCTCAACACCATGCTCGCCGCCCGCGCCGCGGCGGGCGGCGCCCGATTCGTCGACACCTACACCGGCTCGGTGGGCCACGACCTGTGCAAGCCCCTCGACGTGCGGTGGATGGAGCCGATGGAGGGCGTGGACTCGGCGGGACTCCACCCCAACGCCGCGGGCCACCAGGCCATGTCCACCGCCGTGCTGACCGCCGTGGACGCCGCCCGGCGGTGACGGCGCCGCCGCCGATCCGGCTGTCCGTCAGGTTCGGACGGCGCCGGTGAGGCGGCGGCGGAACACCCAGTACGTCCATGCCTGGTAGGCCAGCACCAGGGGCGTGAAGACGGCCGCGACCCAGGTCATCACCGTCAGCGTGTACGGGCTGGAGGCCGCGTTGGTGACGGTCAGGCTGTTGGCCGGGTCCAGGGCGGGCATGACGTTCGGCCACAGGCCGCTGAAGATCGCGGCCACCAGGGCGACCACGGCGATCGCGCTGGCGGTGAAGGCCCATCCGTCACGGCCGCGCACGGTCGCGGCCACCGCGCCGGCCAGGCCGAGCGCGACCAGCGCCACGGCGGCCCACCTCAGCGCCCCGCCGCCGTCCGAGAGCAGCAGGAACGCCATCACGACCAGGAACGCCGCCGGGGAGATGCTCTTGGCCATCCGGCCGGCGGCCAGGCGCAGGTCGCCGGTGGTGCGCAGGGCCAGGAAGACCGCGCCGTGCAGGGTGAACAGCAGGAGCGTGGCCAGCCCGCCGAGCAGCGCGAACGGGTTGAGCAGGGTCAGCAGCGTGCCGATGTACTCGTGCTCGGCGTTCAGCGGCACACCGCGCACGATGTTGGCGAACGCCACCCCCCACAGGAAGGCCGGCACGAGCGAGCCCCAGAACAGCGCCCGGTCCCAGCCCCGCGTGCTGTCGCTCTTGCTGCGGTACTCCAGGGCCACGCCGCGGGCGATGAGCGCCAGCAGGATGAGGAACAGCGGCAGGTAGAAGCCACTGAACAGGGTGGCGTACCACTCGGGGAAGGCGGCGAAGGTCGCGCCGCCGGCCACCAGCAGCCACACCTCGTTGCCGTCCCACACCGGGCCGATCGTCCTCAGGACGGCTCGCCGGTCGGCCTCCTCGCGGCTCAGGACGGGCATCAGGATGCCGACGCCGAAGTCGAAGCCCTCCAGCAGGAAGTAGCCGGTCCACAGCACGGCGATCAGTACGAACCAGACGTTTTCCATGATTTCCTCAGTAGCTCAGCGCGGGGACGGCGGTCTCGGGCTCGTCCTGCTCGTTCGGCCCGATCCGGATGAACTTGACCAGCAACCGGATCTCGATGATCGCGAGCACGGCGTAGGCCAGGGTGAAGCCGACCAGCGTGATGGCCACCGAGGGCACGTCCGCCGTCGGCGAGACGGCGTAGGCGGTGCGCATCAGCCCGAAGACGGTCCACGGCTGGCGGCCCATCTCGGTGAAGATCCAGCCCATGCTGTTGGCCAGGAACGGCAGGCCGATCCCGGCGATGGCCAGCCGGTAGGCCCAGCGGCCCGCGGGCAGCCGGCCGCGCCTGGTCAGCCAGAGCCCGGCCAGGGCGAGCAGCGCCGACAGCATGCCGAACCCGATCATCAGCCGGAAGGACCAGTAGGCCAGGCCGACGATCGGCCGGTAGTCGCCGGGGCCGTACAGGGCCTGGTAGCGGGCCTGGATGTCGTTGATGCCCTCGACCTCGCCGTCCAGGGTGTTGGTGGACAGCAGGCTCAGGCCGTACGGGATCTGCAGGTTGACGTGGTTGCGGCCGTTCTCGACGTCGCCGATGGCGAACAGGGAGAAGCCGGCGGAGGTCTCGTCCTCCCACAGGGCCTCGGCGGCGGCCATCTTCATCGGCTGCTGCTCGGTCATGATCTGGGCCTGCCAGTGGCCGGAGAACGACACCCCGACCGCCGAGACCAGGCTGACGGCCAGCGCCAGCCGGGCCGAGGTGCGGAAGAGGGAGACGTCCCGCCTGCGCAGCAGGAACCAGGCGCTGACGCCCAGCACGAACGCGGCCGCGGTCAGGAACGCCCCGAACAGGACGTGCGGGAAGGTGACCAGCGTGGTCGAGTTGGTCAGGACGGCCCAGATGTCGGTCAGCTCGGCGCGGCCGTTGTTGATCCGGTAGCCGACGGGGTGCTGCATCCAGGAGTTGGCCGCCAGGATGAAGTAGGCCGAGATGTTGGTGCCGATGGCGGCCAGCCAGATCGTGGCCAGGTGCAGCCGGGGCGACAGCCGGTCCCAGCCGAAAATCCACAGGCCGAGGAAGGTGGACTCCAGGAAGAAGGCCATCAGCCCTTCCATGGCCAGGGGCGCGCCGAACACGTCGCCGACGAAGCGGGAGTAGTCACTCCAGTTCATCCCGAACTGGAACTCCTGCACGATGCCCGTGACCACGCCCATGGCGAAGTTGATCAGGAACAGCCGGCCCCAGAACCGGGTCAGCCGCAGGTACTCCGGCTTCTTCGTCCGATGCCACGCCGTCTGCAGGCCGGCCACGATGATCGACAGGCCGATCGTGAGCGGCACGAAGAGGAAGTGGTAGACGGTCGTGATGCCGAACTGCCACCGGGAGAGATCCAGGACATCCATGCAGGCCAGGCTCCTCCTCCCGGCCGCCGCGCCGTAGGGCCGTGCGTCCCCGGGGGGAGGGACGTTGGTCCCACGAAGGGGCGAAAGACCCTGTCCGGGGTACGGGCTGCATGGGTAGCTTCGTCACGCGCGACGTCCACGAGCAGGAGGAGACAGTGACAGGGACCGGCGACTTCGGCCACCGCATCCAGTACCACCGGCAGCGGCTGGGGCTCACCGTCGAGCAGGTGGCGGAACGGGCGGACATGTCCGCCGGCTACCTCCGGTACATGGAGGAGCACGTGGACATCCCGGACAGGGGGACCCTGAACCGCCTGGCCGACGCGCTCGGCACCACCGGCCAGGATCTGCTGGGCGGCGGGCGCGACCGTCCGCCGGGCGTCGGGCCCGCGATGGCCGAGCCCGTCCTGGAGGTCCTCGAACGCGAGGAGTGCCTGCGCCTGATCGCGTCCGGCGGCATCGGCCGGATCGCGTTCAACGGCTCGCACGGGCCGACGGTGCTGCCCGTCAACTTCCGCGTGCACGACGGCGCCATCGTCTTCCGCACCGCCGCGGGCGGCCCGCTCGACCAGGACCTGCGGACCGGGCTGGAGGGCGTCGAGGTCATGGTGGGCTTCGAGGTGGACCGGATCGACGAGGCCCGGCGGCAGGGGTGGAGCGTGCTCGTGCAGGGGCCCGCCCACCACGTGACCCCGGACGAGCGGGCCGAGCCGGATGTCACCCCGTGGGCGGGCGGCGACCGGCGGCTGCACATCCGGATCGTCCCCCACCACGTCACCGGCCGGCGCATCCACTCCATGTGAGAAGTGGGGCCAGGAGCTAGAAGCGGGGCCGGACGACCGCCACCGTGCAGGCCGCGTGGTTCAGCACCCCGTGGCCGACCGAGCCCAGCACGGCCGAGGCGAACCCGCCGAGCCCGCGCGAGCCCACCACCACCAGGTCGGCCGTCCCGGCGGCGCGGACCAGGGCGGAGACCGGGTGCTCGCACGGCTGTTCCTCGGTGATGACCAGGTCGGGGTTGGCCCGCCGCCACGGGACGACGTGCCCGTGCGCCTGGCGGTCGGCGTCCTGCATGACCTCGATGAGGCTGCCGTAGGCGGCGGCGTACGGCGAGGAGACCGGGATCTGCCAGGCCGAGACCACGTGCAGCCGGGCCCGGCGCGCCCTGGCCTGCTCGACGGCGTACTCCATGGCCGCCCGCGCGTGCTCGGAGCCGTCGAAGCCGACCACCACCCGGTCGTGCCGCCCCTGCGGCGGCGTCCGGACGACGACGACCGGGCCGGCGGCGTGCCCGGCCACGGCGACGCTCACCGACCCGGCCGACATGCCGGTGAACCCGCCGAGCCCGCGCGCGCCCAGCACCAGGCTGTCGGCCGCCGGCGACTCCGCGACCAGGGTGTCCACGACGTTCCCGGTGAGCGCCTCCGTCGTCACCCCGGCCTGTCCGGCCAGGGCGGCGGCGGCCTCCAGTACGCGGGCGGAACCGTCCGCCCGGCGCACGTGCACGATCCGCAGGTCCAGCCCGCGCCGCGCGGCGTCGGCCGCCGCCCATTCCACCGCCGCGGTCGCGGGCGCGGATCCGTCCACCGCCACCACGATCTGACCGCCCATCACGTCTCTCCTTCCCGGGCTCGCGCCCTCAGGTCCGCGGCCGGTCCGCCGGCGTCCCCGCGAGGGCCGGCGCGCACGACGCCGGGCCGTCCGCGCAGGGGACGTCGCCGACCGGCCTGATCAGCTGTCCGCGCCGGTCCATCCGGATCTCGACACGTGCCGTGCTCTCCTGGGCGGCCGTGACCGGGCCGGCCGCCACCAGCGCCGCGCCGGCGGCGGCCAGCAGCGCCACCGCCACCCTGGCGACGCTCATCCGCGTGCCTCTCCCCTCGGCGGGCGCCGGTCAGCGCGACCGGACGGGCACGCGCCGCCGGTAGACGACGTAGGGCCGCCACAGGTACGCCACCGGCGCCGACCACACGTGCACCAGACGGGTGAACGGCCAGATCGCCGCCAGCAGCCAGGCCGACATCGCGTGCAGCTGGAACAGCAGCGGCACGTCGGCCATCAGCCGCGGGTCGGGACGGAAGGTCAGCACGCCCCGGAACCAGACGGCGATCGTGGCCCGGTAGTCGTAGCCGCCGCCGAGCAGGTTGCTGCCCACGGTCGCGGCCATGCCCAGCACGATCACCACGGCCAGCACGGTGAACAGCACCTTGTCGGCGCGGGTGGTGGTGCGCCGCACCCGCGGGCTGGTCAGGCGCCGGGCCAGCAGCAGCGCCAGGCCCGCGACGACCATGACCCCGGCCACGGTCCCGGCGCTCACCGACACCAGGTGGTAGAGGTGCTCGTCCACGCCGACGGCCTCGGTCCAGCTCTTGGGGACGAGCAGACCGAGCACGTGACCGCCGATGGCCGCGAACGCGCCCAGGTGGAACAGCGGCGAGCCGAGCCGCAGCAGCCTGCTCTCCAGCACCTGCGTGGTACGGGTGGTCCAGCCGAACTGGTCCACCCGCCAGCGCCAGACGTGCCCGGCGACGAAGATCGTCAAAGCGACATAGGGGACGATCGCCCAGAGCACGACGCTCACGGCCGTACCTCACTCTCGTTCAGCGGCGGCCCGTACGGGGCCAGGCCGACCTCCTCGGCGGGCGGGCCGGCCAGGGCGAGGTCGGCCACCGCGGCCCGCTCGGCCTCCGACATGCCGGGCAGCACCGCGCACAGGGCGTCCAGCACGAGCGCGTACGGCGAGCCGGTCTCGTGCAGGGCGGTGCGGATGAGCTCCAGCCCCTTGCGGTGCTGGCGCAGCGGCGCCTCCCCCACGTCCGGCCCGGCCAGCGCGGCGAACTCGCACACCACCGGCAGGAAGTCGGGCAGCTCGCCCTCGGGCGGGGTGAGCCCGGCCACCCGGTAGCGCTGCTTGAGCGTCAGCAGGGCCATGCCCCGGCGGCGGGTGTCGCCGTGCAGGTAGTAGGTGAGGTAGAGGCTGGACTTGCGGCGCAGGTCGAAGGTCTCGACGTAGTGGCGGGCCAGCGGCATGGGCTGCCGGTCGCCGAACCACCACAGGAACTGCTCCAGCGCCTGGCGCGGATGCCCGTCGGGCAGCGCGGCGACGGCCTTGCGCAGCTCGGGGCGGGCGGCCAGCAGCCCGGCGTCCGGGTACTGCAGCAGCAGCGAGACCAGCCGGAGCAGCGCGGCGCGGTCCTGCGGCCGTTCGACGACGGTGTCGGGGGCGGGCAGCAGTCTCATGACGCCGGCCCCTTGCCGGTGAACAGCTTCAGGCCCAGGCGTCCGTCGCTGCGGCGGCCGGTCACGCCGGTCGGGTGGAACTCGCTCATGCCGGGGCCGCCGTCGCCGTCCAGGCTGCACCCGGCGGCCTGGGCCGACAACGCGGCGGCGTCCTCGCGGTGGGCGGCGGGCACGACGTAGCGCTCCTCGTACTTGGCGACGGCCAGCAGGCGGTACATCTCCTCCATGTCCCGCGCCGTCATCCCGGCCGACTCCAGCAGGTCCTCGGCCACGGTGCCGTCGACGGTGCGGGCCCGCATGTAGCCGCGCATCGCCGACAGCTTCATCAGCACCCCGGCCACCACCTCGGTGTCCCCGGCGCTGAACAGCCCGGCCAGGTACTCCAGCGGGATGCGCAGGTCGGTGATGGCGTGGAAGACGTTGTCGGGGTCGTCGGCGTCCGCGCCGGCGCCGGTCACCGCGTCGAGCACCGGCGACAGCGGCGGGATGTACCAGACCATCGGCAGCGTGCGGTACTCCGGGTGCAGCGGCAGCGCCACCCGGTAGCGCATGGCCAGCCGGTAGATCGGCGAGCGCCGCGCGGCCTCGATCCAGTCCTCGCTGATCCCGGACGCGCGGGCGGCGGCGGCCACCTGCGGGTCGTCGGGGTCCAGGAACACCTTGCGCTGGGCCTCCAGCAGGTCGCGCGGGTCGGGCACGCGGGCGGCGGCCAGCACGGCGTCGGCGTCGTACAGGACGAGGCCGATGTAGCGCAGCCGGCCCACGCAGGTCTCGGCGCACACGGTCGGCTGTCCCGCCTCGATGCGGGGGAAGCAGAACGTGCACTTCTCGGCCTTGCCGGTCTTGTGGTTGACGTACACCTTCTTGTACGGGCACGACGAGACGCACATGCGCCAGCCGCGGCAGCGGTCCTGGTCCACCAGGACGATGCCGTCCTCCTCCCGCTTGTACATCGCGCCGGAGGGGCAGGCGGCCACGCACGCCGGGTTGAGGCAGTGCTCGCAGATGCGCGGCAGGTGGAACATGAAGGTCTGGTCGAACTCCATGCGCACCTTCTCGGCCATGGCCGCCAGGTTGGGGTCGCCGTGGGCGTGCTCGGGGGCGCCGCCGAGGTCGTCCTCCCAGTTCGCCCCCCACGTGATGTTCATGTCCTTGCCGGTGATGGCCGACTTGGGACGGATGACCGGCACGTGCGGCCCGGCGGGGGCGTTGAGCAGGGTGTCGTAGTCGTAGGTGGCCGGCTCGTAGTAGTCGTCCAGGTCCGGCAGGTCGGGGTTGGAGAACAGGCTGAGCAGCCGCTTGACCCGGCCGCCCGCGCGCAGCTTGAGCCGGCCGCGCCCGTCGAGCTGCCAGCCGCCGTGCCAGCGTTCCTGGTCCTCGTACCGCTTGGGGTAGCCGACGCCGGGCTTGGTCTCGACGTTGTTGAACCAGACGTACTCGACGCCGTCCCGGTTGGTCCAGGTCTGCTTGCAGGTGACGGAACAGGTGTGGCAGCCGATGCACTTGTCCAGGTTCATCACCATGGCGACCTGTGCCATGACGCGCATCAGTAGGTCACCTCCTGGCCGCGGCGGCGGATCACCGTGATCTCGTCACGCTGGTTGCCGGTCGGCCCGTAGTAGTTGAAGGCGTAGGTGAACTGCGCGTACCCGCCGATGAGGTGGCTGGGCTTGAGCAGCAGCCGGGTGAGGGAGTTGTGCACGCCGCCGCGCCGGCCCGACCGCTCGGTGAGCGGGACGTTCACGTTGCGGTCCTTGGCGTGGTACATGTACACGGTCCCGGCCGGCATCCGGTGGGAGACGACCGCCCTGGCCACGACCACGCCGTTGCGGTTGTACGCCTCGATCCAGTCGTTGTCGGCGGCCCCGATCGAGGCGGCGTCCTCGACGCTCATCCAGATCGTCGGCCCGCCCCGCGACAGGGCCAGCATGTACGCGTTGTCCTGGTACTCGGAGTGGATCGACCACTTCGAGTGCGGCGTCAGGTACCGCACGGTGACCTCGGCGCCCTGCCCATCAGCCAGCCCGTCGCGCTGGTCGCCGTGGTGGCGGCGCAGGTCGAGCGGCGGCCGGTAGGCGGGAAGCTGCTCGCCCAGCTCGATGATCCAGTCGTGGTCGAGGAAGAACTGCTGCCGGCCGGTCAGGGTGTGCCAGGGTTTGTCGCGTTCGACGTTGATGACGAAGGCGGAGTAGCGGCGCCCGCCGGTCTCCGAGCCGGACCACTCGGGCGAGGTGATCACCGGCTGCGGCCTCGACCGCGTGTCGGCGAACGTGATGCGCTTGCCCTCGTGCTCGGCGGCCAGGTCGGCGAGCCTGGTCCCGGTGCGCTTCTCCATGGTCTCGAAGCCCTGGGTGGCCAGGCGGCCGTTGGTGGTGCCGGACAGCGTGAGGATGGCCTCGCACATCCGGTCGGCGGTGCCGAGGGAGATGTGGCCCTCGGGGGTCAGGCCGTTCTGCTCGCGCAGGTAGTCCAGCTCGGGGCCCACCTGGTAGGTGATGCCCTTGGTGGTCAGGCCGAGGTCGGCGAACAGCGGCCCGATCCCGCGGACGCGCTCGGCGACGGCGCCGTAGTCGCGCTCGACCGTGATGATCTTGGGCATCGTCCGGCCCGGGACGGGCTCGCACTCGCCGTGCTTCCAGTCGCGCACCCGGCCGCCCGGCTGGGCCAGTTCGTCCGGGGTGTCGTGGGTGAGCGGGACGGCCAGCACGTCGGTGCGCCTGCCCAGGTGGCGGGCGGCCAGCTCGGAGAAGGCGTCGGCCAGCCCGAGGAAGGCGTCGTGGTCGGACCTGGTCTGCCAGGGCGGGGCGATGGCCGGGTTGAAGGCGTGCACGAACGGGTGCATGTCGGTGCTGGACAGGTCGTGCTTCTCGTACCAGGTGGCGGCGGGCAGGACCACGTCGGAGAACAGCGCCGTGGACGTCATCCGGAAGTCGATCGTCGTCAGCAGGTCGAGCTTGCCCTCGGCGGCGTTCTCCCGCCAGGTCACCTCGGCCGGGCGCAGCCCCTCGGGCGTCTCCTCGTTGCGCGCCTCGGCGTCGGCGCCGAGCAGGTGGCGCAGGAAGTACTCGTTGCCCTTGCCGGACGAGCCGAGCAGGTTGGCCCGCCACACGGTCAGCACCCGCGGGAAGTTGGCCGGGTCGCCCGGGTCCTCGGCGGCGAAGCGCAGCCGGCCCGCCTTCAGCTCGTCCACCACGTGCTCGGCCACCGGGACGCCGCGCGCGGCGGCCTCGTCGGCGAGCTTGAGCGGGTTGCGGTCGAACGTCGGGTGCGAGGGCAGCCAGCCCATCCGGGCCGCCTGGGCGTTGCAGTCGGCGAACGAGCGGCCCGCGAACCTGCCCTCGCCCAGCGGGCTGGCCAGCTCGCCGGCCCCGAAGCTCTCGTAGCGCCACTGGTCGGTGGCCAGGTACCAGAACGCGGTGCCGGCCATGTGCCGGGTCGGGCGCTGCCAGTCGAAGCCGAAGGCCAGGTGCTGGAAGCCGGTGACCGGGCGGACCTTCTCCTGGCCCACGTAGTGCGCCCAGCCGCCGCCGTTGACGCCCTGGCAGCCGGTCAGCAGCACCAGCGTCAGGAACGAGCGGTAGATCTGGTCGGAGTGGAACCAGTGGTTGGTGCCGGCGCCCATCGCGATCATCGACCGGCCCTCGGTGCGCTCGGCGTTGCGGGCGAACTCGCGGGCGATCCTGGCGATCGTGGCGGCCGGGACCGAGGTGATCTCCTCCGCCCAGGCCGGGGTGTAGGGCTGCGTGGCGTCCTCGTAGCTCGCCGGCCACTCGCCGGGCAGGTCGCGGGCCACGCCGTACTGGGCCATGAGCAGGTCGAACACGGTCGTGACGAGCTTGCCGGCCATCTCGGTGACCGGGACGCCGCGGCGCATGACCGAGCCGCCCTCGGTGGGGCCCTCGTCGAAGCGCGGCAGGTCCACCTCGACCGCGCGCCCGGACCGGCCGAGCAGGGTCAGCGCGGGGACGGCGCCGTCCAGGTCGAGGTTCCAGCGGCCCTCGCCCTCCTGGCCCCAGCGGTGGCCGAGCGAGCCGTTCGGCACCCGCGCCGCGCCGGTCGTCTCGTCCAGGAAGACGGTCTTGAACTCGGCGTTCTCGCTCTCCTGGCCCAGGTCGGCGGCGGTCAGGAAGCGGCGCGGCACGTACGCGTCGCCGCGCGGCTCCAGCGTCACCAGGAACGGCAGGTCGGTGTACTTGCGCACGTAGTCGGTGAAGTACGGAACCTGGCGGTCGCGGAAGAACTCGGTCAGCGTCACGTGACCCATCGCCATGGCCAGGGCACCGTCGGTGCCCGGGTGCGGCGCGAGCCAGTCGTCGGCGAACTTGACGTTGTCGGCGTAGTCCGGGCTGACCGCGACGACCTTGGTGCCCTGGTAGCGGGCCTCGGTCATGAAGTGGGCGTCCGGCGTGCGGGTGACCGGGATGTTGGAGCCCCACATGATCAGGTAGCGGGAGTTCCACCAGTCGGCCGCCTCGGGCACGTCGGTCTGGTCGCCCCACACCTGCGGCGAGGCGATCGGCAGGTCGGCGTACCAGTCGTAGAACGACAGCAGCGTGCCGCCGATCATCGACAGGAAGCGGGTGCCGGCCGCGAACGAGGCCATCGACATCGCCGGGATCGGCGAGAAGCCCACCACCCGGTCGGGGCCGTAGTCCTTGATGGTGTGCACGTGGGCGGCGGCCATGAGCTCGAGGACCTCCTCCCAGCTCGACCGGACGAACCCGCCCTTGCCCCGGGCCCGCTTGTAGGCCCGCGCGCGCTCGGGGTCGCCGGTCAGCTCCGCCCACGCCAGCACGGGGTCGCCCAGCCTGGCCTTGGCCTCGCGCCACATCTCCAGCAGCACGCCGCGCACGTACGGGTAGCGCACCCGCGAGGGAGAGTAGGTGTACCAGGAGAAGGAGGCGCCACGGGGACAGCCGCGCGGCTCGTACTCGGGCGACTCCGGGCCGACCGACGGGTAGTCGGTGGCCTGGTGCTCCCACGTGATCAGGCCGTCCTTGACGAAAACCTGCCAGGAGCACGAGCCCGTGCAGTTCACGCCGTGCGTCGAGCGCACCACCTTGTCGTGCGCCCACCGGTCCCGGTAGAAGCGGTCCCAGGCGCCGGGATCGATCTGGTGCAGGGTGCGGCCGTCGGCCGACACCTCCGCCCTGGTGAAGAACTTCCTCGCCGCCAGCAACGGCCCCATGCCCGGGATCGCGTCTATGTCGCTCACAACTTTTCCCCTGCCACAACGGTCATGGCTCCAGGCTGGTGGGCAGGCATGCGCTCCCGGCAGGGACCAAAGTCCCTTCGTACCGGCCGATGGGCCCACGACCGGCGGGCGAGGACCTTGGTCCCTACTTCCGGGTGACGGGAGGCGGTAGCGTCGGAGTCATGATTCGTGTGTTCCTTCTCGACGATCACGAGGTCGTGCGGCGTGGCGTGGCCGCCCTGCTGGGCTCCGAGGACGACATCGAGGTGATCGGCGAGGCCGGGACCGCCGAGTCGGCGATCGCCCGCATCCCGGCGCTGAAGCCCGACGTCGCGGTGCTCGACGTGCGCCTGCCCGACGGCAACGGCGTCGACGTGTGCCGCGAGGTGCGCTCGAAGCTGCCGGGGCTGGCCTGCCTCATGCTGACCTCGTTCGCCGACGACGACGCCCTGTTCGACGCGGTGATGGCCGGCGCCTCGGGCTACGTGCTCAAGCAGATCCACGGCTCCGACCTGGTCGGCGCGGTGCGCACGGTGGCCTCCGGGCAGTCGCTGCTCGACCCGCAGACCACCGCCGCCATGTTGCAGCGGCTGCGCGACCAGGCCGCCCGGCAGGACCCGCTGGCGGCGCTGTCGGAGCAGGAGCGGCACATCCTCGACCTGATCGGCGAGGGGCTGACCAACCGGCAGATCGGCGAGCGCATGTTCCTGGCCGAGAAGACGGTCAAGAACTACGTGTCCAACCTGCTGGCCAAGCTCAACATGCAGCGCCGGACGCAGGCCGCCGCGCTGTCGGCGCGGTTGCGGGCCGACCGGCGCGACTGAGCGTCCCCCGCATTGGGACTTTCGCCTCTGACGCCGGGAACGTACCTGGTGGGAGGCTGAGAAGCATGCAACTCGATTCGTCCGGGCTCCAGGTGCTCTCCCGTGAGGAGTGCCTGCGCCTGCTGTCGTCCACGCCGATCGGGCGGATCGTCTTCACCGATCGCGCCCTGCCGGCCGTGCAGCCGGTCAACTTCTGCCTCGACGGCGAGCGCGTCGTCATCCGCACCTCGATCGGGTCGAAGCTGGCCGCGGCCACCCGGCACGCCGTGGTGGCGTTCGAGGCCGACGAGTTCGATCCCGCGATGCGCACCGGCTGGTCGGTGACGGCGGTCGGGCACGCGCGGGCGGTGACCGATCCGGCCGAGATGGCCCGGCTGGCCGCGCTGCCCCTGTCCCCGTGGGCTCCGGGCAGCCGTGACCACTACATCGTGGTCGACGCCGAGCAGGTGTCCGGCCGCCGGATCGGTGAGTGACGTACCGTTAAGACGCTTTTGTGCGGGGCCCGGCCGATGGCCGGGCCCCGCTCTTTCGCGGGGTGCGGTCAGCGTGAGCCGACCGGACCGGCCACGCGGCGGGCGGTCAGCGCGCGGACCGCGGTCACCGTCAGGGCCAGGGTGAGCACGGCGGTGGCCGCCAGCAGGGCCAGGCCGAGGCCGTACGAGCCGAGCCGGCCGTACAGGAAGCCCATCACCAGCGGCGGGACGAACCCGCCGAGCCCGCCGGCGGCGCCGACCAGGCCGGTGACCGTGCCGACCTTGTCGGCCGGGGCGACCTGCGCGACGAGCGCGAAGGTGGCGCCGCTGCCGGCGCCGAGCGCGGCGGCCATGGTCAGGAACGCGATCGTGCCGACCGGCATGAGGCCGGGGGTGAGCGCCTGCACGCCCGCCGTGACGGCGGTGACGACGAACACGCCGGTCAGCACGGGCACCGGGCCGACGCGGTCCGACAGCCAGCCGCCGATCGGCCGCGCCAGGACGGCCAGGACGACGAACCCGGCCATCCGGTTGGCGGCGTCGGCCTGCTCCAGCCCGTAGCCGGTCTGCAGGTAGGCGGGCAGGTAGACCGAGAAGGCGACGTAACCGCCGAAGGCGACCGCGTACAGCACGCACGCCTGCCAGGTGATCGGCAGCCTGAGCGCGGCGGCCATGCGCGCCCCGAGCGGCTGGGCTACGACGGTGCGGCCGGGCGCGTCGCGCAGCACCAGCCACGCCACGACCGCGTACGCGGCCAGCACGACGGCGGTGATGAGGAACGGCACGGCGGCACCGCCGGCGCGGACCAGGGGGACGGTGGTCAGCGCGCTGATCGCGGTGCCGCCCATCCCGGCGCCGAAGATGCCGACGGCCAGGCCGCGCCGGTTCGGCGGGAACCAGGCGTTGACGAACGGCACGCCGACGGCGAACACGGTGCCGCCGACACCGAGGAAGAACCCGCCGATCAGCAGCGAGACCATCGACGTCTGCCCGAACAGGCCGACGAACAGGACGGGGACGATGGTGGCCGCCGAGACCAGCGGGAACATCACCCGCCCGCCGAACCTGTCGGTGAGCGCGCCGACCGGGATGCGGCCCAGCGACCCCACGATCACCGGTACGGCCACCAGCAGCGCCTGCTGCCCGGCCGACAGCCCGAGCAGTTCCTTGAAACGCGGCCCGAGCGGACTGAGCAGGGCCCAGGCCCAGAAGTTCACCGCGAAGCCCAGGGTCGCCAGGGTGAGCATCAACGCTGGGCTGCGGCCGGGGGTGGTGGCCGGTGCGTTCGTCATGTCTTCCTCACGTGGTTCATGCGGAGGTGGGGCGGCCTGGATGGCCGCGATCACCTGGCTGTGCCGTCCCATCACAGCTCAGCGGGCATGACGTGGGGTATGGACGAAGGTCCCGACCTCCCGGGACTTAGGACGCGCGAGGGGCTGCGCGCGCTGGAACGGCCGTCACAGCGGGACGTGCCAGCGCAGCCGGGTGCCGCCCCCCTCCGGCGTCTCCAGCTCGGCGGCCCCGCCGAGGTCGGCGGCCCGTTCCTCGATGTTGCGCAGGCCGCTGCGCCGCCCGCCGTCGCCCGGGCCGACGCCGTTGTCGCCGACGACGAGGGTGAGCCGGCCGCCGGCGACCTCGATGGAGACCTCGGCGCGGGTGGCGTGGGAGTGGCGGACCACGTTGGACAGCGCCTCGCGCAGGACGGCGAGCAGGTGCCCGGCCACCGGGTCGGGCACCAGGGTGTCGATCTGGCCCTCCATACGCAGGCCGGGCATGAACCCCAGGTGCGCGCCCGCCCCCTCCACCAGGTCGACGATCTTCGTGCGCAGGCTCGGCGCGGCGTCCTCGCGCGGGGCCTGGAGGGCGAAGATGGACGAGCGGATCTGGCGGATGGTCTCGTCCAGCTCGTCGATGGCGTGTTGCAGTCGTTTGCCCGCCTCCGGGCGCTCGACCAGCCGGACGGTGCTCATGAGCGTCATGGCCGTGGCGAACAGCCGCTGGATGACGACGTCGTGCAGGTCCTTGGCGATGCGGTCGCGGTCCTCCAGCAGGCCGAGCCGTTCGGCGTCGCGGCGGGCCTCGGCCAGCTCCAGCGCGATCGCCGCCTGCCCCGCGAACGACTCCAGCATCTGCTGGTCGGCCCCGCTGAACGGCAGCCGCCCGCCGCGCTTGGCCAGCATGAGCACGCCCCGCACGCGGGGCGCGGCGCCCAGCGGGACCATCAGGCCCGGCCCGTAGCCCAGCCGCCGCAGCGGCGAGTCGGGGTAGGGCGCGCCCGGCAGGTCCCGCTCGGACCTGGGCTCGGCGTGCGTGAACGCCTCCCCCTCCAGGGTGGCCGAGACGTCGAACGCCATCCCCAGCAGCTCGTCGGCCCCGTCGCCCTCGGCCACGTCGACGGTCAGCGTGCCGCCCCACGGGTCGGGCAGCAGCACCTGGACCAGGTCGGCGTCGCACATCTGGCGGGCCCGCGCCGCCATGGTGGTGAGCACCTCGCGGGAGCCGGCGCCGGACAGCAGGCTGGTGGTGATCTCCGAGGACGCCTGCAGCCAGGTCTCGCGGCGGCGGGACTCCTCGTACAGGCGGGCGTTCTCCACGGCGACGCCGGCGGCGGTGGCCAGCGCGACGACGATGGCCTCGTCCTCCTCGTCGAAGTCGCCGCCGCCGCGTTTCTCGGTCAGGTAGAGGTTGCCGAACACCTCGTCGCGCACGCGCACCGGGACGCCGAGGAAGGTGCCCATCGGCGGATGGCCGGGCGGGAAGCCGTAGGACTCGGGGTGGTCGGAGATGCGGCCCAGCCGCAGCGGACGGGCGTCCTTGATCAGCAGGCCGAGCAGGCCCAGCCCGTGCGGCCAGTGCTCGATCCGGGCGATCTCCTCCTCGCTCAACCCGACCGGGATGAACTGGACGAGCGTCTGCTCCTCGCCGACCACGCCCAGCGCGCCATAACTCGCGTCCACCAGCTTGGTCGCGGTCTCCACGATCCGCCGCAGCACGGTCTCCAGGTCGAGGTCGCTGCCCACCGAGACGACGGCCTCCAGCAGCGCGTGCACCCGGTCGCGGGTGGCGAGGACGGCGTTGAGCCTCGTCTGCAGCTCGGCCAGCAGCTCGTCGAGCCGCATCTGGGGCATCAGGCTGCGCTGCTCACTTTCCGACATACCGTTCAGTGTCCCAGCAGGTCGCCTCGCCGCCGGAACCAGCCCGCCGGGTCGCGGCCGCCCGTCACAGCAGCGGCGGGACGGTGAACAGGTCGTCCCGGTCGCGGTCGAGCTCGGTCACGACGTCGACGACGCCCTCCACCGCCCGCACCGCCTCCGCCAGCGCGGCGGCCCGTACCCCGCCCGCCACCCTGCCGGTGATCGTGACCACCCCGGCGTCGACCGCGACCGCGAACGTGCCGTCCGGCGGGAGCACGGCCCTGACGTCCGCCTCCAGCTCGGCGGCCGGGCGGGTGAAGACGCGCAGCACGTCGCGCTGGTGCAGGGTGCCGACGACGCGGCCGGTGACCGGGTCGATCACCGGGAGCTGCCTGATCCGCCGGGTGTGCATGATCCTGGCCGCCTCGCGCACCGGCATGCCCGGCGTGACCGTGACCGCCGGCGACGTCATCAGCTCCGCGGCGGTGACGGCGGCGGCCTTGCGCTGCTCCTGCCGCCGCGCCCGCGAGTCGAGGACGGAGACGGCGTGCCGGGCCGGGCCGGTCTCCTTGAGCAGCAGGTCGTCCTCCGACACCACGCCCACCGGCCGCCGGTCGGCGTCGATCACGGTGACCGCGCCCACCGCGTACCGCTTCATCGCCGCCACGATGTCGGCGAACGACGCGTGCTCCAGCACCGCGATCGCCACGCGTCCCATGACGTCCTTGACCTCGATCGACATGATCGCCACCTCGCTTTCCGCCTCCACGGTCCCTCGCGCGGGGGCGGTGGCGGCAGCGGCGAACGTCCCGCGGGCGAAGGGCTAAGGTCCTGGGCCGCGGGAGCGGGTGTCAGTGCAGCGGGCCGGCGAAGACCACGATCTCGTCGATGTCGCCGGCGGCGGTCAGGTGGACCATGTCGGTGCCCGACAGGACGGTGGCGCCGTCGGGCCCCTCGAAGCGCCAGCCGAACCGGGCCCACTCGTGCGGCGCGTCGACGGACGTCGTACGGACCATGCGGCAGCCGCCGGCCCGGTAGCCCTGCACCACCTCGGTGACGAAGTCGGCCACCGCGCCCCGGCCGGACCCGCGGCCGAGCGGCCCCCAGAACACCACGTCGGCGGCGAGGGCACGGCTGAGCAGCGCGGAACGGTGGTCGGGGTCGTCGGCGTTGGCGGCGGCGATGAAGGCGTCGATCGCGTCGGCGTGGGCCCGGTGGTGCCGCTGCGGGGATTCCGCCGGTTCGTACACGGTCATGTCGTCCTCCATCCGTCGCCGGGGCGTGCGGGAACCGGGTCCGGTCGCACGCCGATCGCCATGAGCCAGTACATCACGAGCGCGCCCCTGACCTACTCCGCTTCCGGCTGGTTCCCCACGAGCAGGTTGAACGCGCCGGTCAGCAGGTTGAGCGAGACCAGCCCGACGACCTCGGCGATCACCCGGTCGCTCCAGCCGAGGGAACGCAGCTCCGCCACCTCCTCGTCGGTGATGGAGGACGGCTCGACCAGCACCCGCACCGCCACCGCGATCAGGGCGGCCTCACGCGCGTCGGCCGAGGTGCCCTGGCGGGCCAGCGCGACGTCGGCCTCGCTCAGTCCGGCGGCCAGCGCCCCCTCGGTGTGCGCGGCCAGGCACGTGCCGCAGCCGATCCACTCCTGCACGGCCAGGGAGATCTTCTCGCTGAGCGCGCGCGGGATCTTCACCCGCTTCATCGCCCGGGAGAAGTCCAGGTATCCCTGGAGCAGGGCGGGCGAGTGGGCCATCGTGGACACCATGTCACCCACCCCGCCGTGCCTGGCGACGATGTCGTCCAGGATCTGACGGGACTTCTCAGGGGCCTTCTCAGGAACGAGCGGTGCAAGACGTCTCATACGTCGCACTCTATACCCATGGGGGGTATCAAGGAAACCGGTCCCGGCTTCGTTGAACCGGATCCGGCGGGCCCGCGTACCTTCGAGCATGCACAGGCTCTTGCGCGGTGAGATGTTCATGCTCGGCGGCTTCGTCGCGGCGGCGGCGGCGACGATCCTGCTGATCCTGCCCCCGTCGATCGACCCCGCGGACGCGCAACGGACCCGCACGCCCTCGGGCCCCCTCTCGGCCGCCGACATCGACCTGCTGATCAAGGTGCGGCAGGCCGGCCTGTGGGAGATGCCCGCGGGCGAGTACGCCGCCACCCGCGCCCAGTCACAGCGCGTCAAGCAGGTCGGCAAGCAGATCATGGGCGAGCACCAGAAACTGGACCAGATCACCCGCGACACGGCGGCCAAGCTCGGCGTCGCCCTTCCCGACGAGCCCAACCCCGACCAGCAGCGCTGGCTGGCCCAGCTCGCGGCCGAGAGCGGCCCGGCCTTCGACCAGGACTACGCGAACCTGCTGCGCGCCGCGCACGGCAAGGTCTTCGGCACCCTGGCGCTCGTCCGGGCCGGGACCAGGAACGCCGAGATCCGCAAGTTCGCCCAGGAAGGCATCAACTTCGTCATGCGCCACATGACGTATCTCGAATCGACCGGCCTGGTGAACCACAACCAACTCCCCGAACCCCCGCTCCCGTCCCCCGCCCCGCCCACCTCCTGACCTGCCGGCCCCTGGAAGCACGTCCTTCCACGGGGGACCGGCCCCATCGACACCCCGGCGGAACACCGACCTCATGCCCGAACCCCTCGAAGCACCCGCCCGCGCGTCGCGGCGGGCCATCGCCGCCCTGGGCATCGCCCTGCTGGCGGGGTGCGCGACCGTCCCCGTCCCCCAGGGGCAGCCGGCGCACCACCACGGCGCCGCTCCCCCCGCCCCCGCCGTCGCCGTCGCGCCGAAGGTGCCCGCCGGCGACATGAAACAGCTCACCGCCCTGCTCGGCTGCCCCGCCGGCAAGCTGCAGACCGACGCCGCCGAGCTGCGGCAGGCGGCCTGCGACACCCCCCAGGGCCGCCTGACGATCGTGACGTTCAGCACGGACGACGGCAAACGAGAGTGGCTCGACATCGCCCAGGCGTACGGCGGCGCGTACCTGGTCGGCGACCGCTGGGTCGTCGTCGCCACCGCCGACCAGCTGGAACGGTTACGCGGCCGCCTGGGAGGCGAGCTCGAGACCCCGCGACACCATTGACCCCTCCCCGCCGGGCCGCCTCCCCGCCGTGCCCGCCCGTCGCGCCCCTCCGTCGCGCCCCTCCGTCGCGCCCGTCCGGTGCGCAAGGACGCGGATGACGACCCGGCCGGGCTCTGGCACGATGGCCGGATGCAGGTCGCCCGTCCCGTGGTCCGCGCGCTTCGCGCCGCGGTGTTCACGGCCGTGTGCGTCCTGGCCTCGGCGGCCCTGCACACGCTGGTCGGCGGCACGGCGATCGCGCCCGGCCCGCTGGCCCTGGCCGTCGCGGCGACCTTCGCGGCCGCCTACGCCGCCGGTTCCCGTCCCCGCGGATGGGCGCCCCTGCTGGCCATGTGCGTGGCCGCCCAGTACGGCCTGCACGAGCTCTTCGACGCCTCCGAGTCCGCCCGGTACGGGCTGAGCCACCTGCTCGACGCCTCCTCGCCGTCCTTCGCCGGGCCGCCCGCCGGGCCGGTCGCCCATGGGCACGGCTCCTCGGGGATGGTGGTGATCCACCTGGCGGTGGCCGTCTCGTCGAGCTGGTGGCTGGCCCGCGGGGACGCGGCCCTGGCGGCGTTGCTGCGGTTGAGCACGGTCCGGCTGGCCCGGCTGTGGGCCGTCCTGTGCGCCTGGTCGTCCGTCCTGGCTCCGCCGCCCGCCGGGCCCGCCCGCGCGTGCCCGCTGTGGCCTCCCGTGGCGGGTCACCGGGCGCTGCTGCTGGCTCCGGTGCTCTCCCGACGCGGGCCGCCCCGCCCGGCTGCGCACGCCCGGCCGTCCGGCCGCTGACGTTCCCCGTCATGCGGCGGGTCCGGCGTGCCTCCCGTCAGGCAGACGACCCAGCCGGCGCCGCCGCGGTACGCCCCTCGCGTCCCTCCGCGCGCCGGACCGCATGTCCATCCGGCGGTCGAGCCGGATCCAGGAACCTCGGAGTTCGCAGTGACCCATTCCCTTCGTTCCGCGCGCCGCCCGTTCCGGGCGGCCGTTCGGGCCGGTGTCGCCGTCGGCGGCGCCGTCCTGCTGCTGCTGGCCGCCGCGCCCGCCGCGCTGGCCCATGACCGGCTGAAGAGCAGCTCACCCGCCGACGGCGCCAAGCTCGCGCAGGTGGAGAGCATCGAGCTGGAGTTCACCTCCCGCATGACCATGCCGACCCTCGTGCTCGACGGCCCGGCGGGCGAGAACCTGCCGCTGGGCAAGCCGCGCGCCCAGGGCGTCACGGTGAAGGCCGAGCCGGCCGCGCCGCTGGAGCCCGGCCGGTACCGGCTGGCCTGGCGGGTGGTCTCCTCCGACGGCCACCCGATCGCCGGCGAGCTGCGCTTCACCGTCACCGCCCCGGCCACGCCGACCGCGAGCGAGTCCGAAGCCACCCCGGCCGAGACCCCCGCCGAGACCGCGTCCGCGTCCACGTCCTCGACCCCGGCCGGAGCCGCCCCGGCGGCCTCCTCGTCACCGGTCGCCCAGGCCGAGGCAGAAGCGGGCTCGGGCGGCGTGCCCGGCTGGTTGTGGGTGGCCGCGGCGGCGCTGGTGGCGGGCGGAGCCGCGACCGTCGTGGCCGGCCGCCGCAGGCGCGCCACCGGGGACGCCGGCCCCAGGCCCTGACCGGGTCGCCGGCGCTCTAGGTCGCCATGGCCGCGGGCAGGCGCGGCCGGAGGGCCCGGCGGTGCTCCAGGCGGGCCACCGCCAGGGCCGAGGCCAGCCCCGCCAAGGTCAGTGACAACCAGGGCAGGCCCGCCCAGCCCGCGTCGGCGGCGACGTCCAGCAGCGCGCCCGACAGCAGGTTCCCGGCGAGGATCCCCGCGCCGGAGGCCAGGTTGTACAGGCCGTAGTAGGTGCCGACCAGCTCCTCACCCGCCATGTCGGCGATGGTGGCCATCTCGAACGGGAAGGCCACCAGCGTCCCGGCGCCGAGCAGCAGCGCGCACACCAGCGCGGCCGTCAGCGTCGCCGCCCGCGGCAGGTGGAGCTGCGCGACAGCGACCATGGGCAGGAAGGCCGCCCCCATGAGGGTCAGCCCGCGGGTGATCGCCTGGCCGCGGCTCCACCGTTCGCCGCACCAGGCGGTCAGGCGTACCTGCCCGGCGATGCCGAGCAGCGCCGACACCGCGTACAGGGCGGTCACCGCCCACTGGCCGCCGCCGGCCCGCTGCACCTCCAGCGGCAGGGCGAGGTACATCTGGTACGACAGCGCGTACGAAGCGATCATCGACGTCGCGAACGAGACGAACGCCCGGTCGCCGAACGCCCGCCGCCACGCCCGCAGCACCGGCTGCCGCGCCCGCCCCGGCTCCCGGGGCCGCGAGGGCAGGTAGAACCCCTGCAGCACGGTCAGGACGGCGAAGATCCCCGCCGCCCCCAGGCACACCACGGTGAACCCGCCCGCCAGCAGCAGCACCCCGAGCAGCGGCCCGAGCAGGATGCCGCCCTGGTAGAACACGTTGAACACGGCGAAGGCGGCCACCTTGCGCGGCCCGGCCGCGGCGGCCAGGTACGCGCGGGCGGCCGGGTTGAACAGCGCCCCCGCCAGCCCCGTGATCACCGCGGCCGCCACCAGCAGCGGCAGCGACGTGGTGAGCCCGAACAGCGCGAACCCCACGGTACGCAGGGCGCACCCCGCCATGATCATCGGTTTGTGCCCGAACCGGTCGGCCAGCGTGCCACCGATCAGGAACATGCCCTGCTGGCTGGCGTTGCGCAGGCCGAGGATGAGCCCGATCGTCCAGGCCGCGAGCCCCGCGCCGGCCGACAGGTGCTGGGCGAGGTAGGGCATCAGCATGTAGAAGCCGATGTTGATGCCCGCCTGGTTGATCTGCAGCAGCCGGATCGGCCGGTCGAAGGAGCGGAACTGCGCCAGCGTGGCCTTCATCGCCTGCCCGCCAGCGGGTCGCGGACGGCGGCGCACCGGGTCCAGCGGCGTACCTCGCGCTCGGCGGGGTCGTGCAGCTCGTCGGGCTCGTCGGTCGGGGTGACGCCGAGCAGGCCGTGGGCGCGGCAGTAGCCGTCGTCGAAGACGGTGTTCCAGTAGCGCCAGGGCCCGTCGGGGAAGACGGCGACGACGCAGCCGCCCGGCCCGGCCCGCCCGGCCAGCCAGCGGGCCACCAGGCTGACGGCTCCGGTGCTCCAGCCGCCGGAGACGTAGTGCTGGGCCGCCAGGGTGCGGCAGGCCCACACCGCCTCGGCGGCGCTCACCCAGTGGACCTCGTCGAAGGCGTCGTAGGCGACGTTGGCGGGGTGGATGCTGGAGCCCAGGCCGCGCATCAGGCGGTGGCGGTCGGGCTGCCCGAAGATGGTCGAGCCGACGGTGTCGACGCCGACCAGCCGCAGCCGGGGCAGGTGGCGGCGCAGCTCGCCGGTGATGCCCGCGCTGTGCCCGCCGGTGCCGACCGAGCAGACCAGCGTGTCGATGTGCGGGAGCTGGGACAGCAGCTCGCGGGCCAGCCCGGCGTAGGCGGCCACGTTGTCGGGGTTGCCGTACTGGTCGGGGCAGTAGGAGCCGGGCACCTCGGCCAGCAGCTCCTCGACCCGGTCGCGGCGGGCCCGCTGCCAGCCGCCGGTGGGATGCGGCTCCGGCACGATCTCCAGCCGTACGCCGTAGGAGACCAGCAGCCGCTGCATGAGCGGTTCCATGCCGGGGTCGGCGACCAGGACGACCGGATGGCCGAAGGTGATCCCGGCCAGGGCCAGCCCGAGGCCGAGGGTGCCGCTGGTGGATTCGACGATCGTCGCGCCGGGGGCCAGCTCGCCCCGGGCGCGGGCCTGCCGGACCATGTGCAGGGCGGGCCGGTCCTTGATGCCGCCCGGGTTGAAGCCTTCCAGCTTGGCCCAGAATCCGCCGCCGTCCGCGACGAACGGCGCGGCGACGAACGCCAGCGGTGTGTTTCCGACGGTGACGCAAATACCCGAGTTTCCGATGGCGGGCAGAATGTCAGGGCGCGGCAAAGTATCGTATGACATTGGTGGTAATCCCCGAGATGAACGGCGCAAGCGCGGCACTGAAGACGCCGCGGGCGCGGTGGAAAAGGACGGCGACGAAAAGACGCGCGTCCTATATGCGCATCACGCGGGAATTTTCCTGACCTGACGCGGCCTGCCGCGAGGCGGCCCGCGGCGCCGGTCGTACGGGCCCGGCCACGACGGCCGCGGGCCCGGCGGCGAGCACGGGGACGGCGGTCACGGCCGGCGCGGAGGCGGCGGTGGCCGCGCACTCCTGCTCGGTGCCGTGCAGGTGGCCCGGCGGCAGCTCGCCGTGCAGGCACCCGGCGTCGCGCACCGGCATCCGCCCGGACAACCATCTGACGTGCCGGTGCACGTCGGGGTGGGCGCCCTGGACAGACGGGGCGGGGCCGCCCTGCGCCCGCTCGGACAGTTCGACGGCCGCGCACGCGCCGCCGTGCGCGAACACGACGCTGATCAGCAGGGCGAGGGCCAGCATCGCGTGCGGCCACCACCGGCCGGCCCCCGAGGCGGGCGGGCGGGATGCGCGGGCTGACCTGGTCGTGAGCATCACCGCAGATCATGCCCGCCACGCGGCGCGGCGCGCCGGGAAAAGGCCAAGGCCGAGGTAAAGAAATTCCCGGCGCACGGGAATCGCCGCCGCGAATCACTGCGAGCACCCTCGATTTCGTTCGTCGTCGATTTCCCGCCGGATGACGGGAACGACGGCGAGCCGTTCCCGTCGCGCGGCGGCATCTCCGCGACACTGGCATTCGCCGGCGCGGCCCCGATTCCGCGCCGCCCGACCTTGGGGGTGTCTCATGGCCCTGTCCAGACGTGCGGTCATCGCCGGGGTCGGCGCGCTGGCCGCACTCCCGCAAGGGCTCCCGCCGGCCGCCGCCGACGCCTCGGGCACGGCCCGGGACGAACGCTTCTGGGCGGGTGTGGCCGGGCAGTTCCGGGTCAGCGACGACTTCGTCAACCTGGAGAACGGCTACTACGGGATCATGCCCGAGCCGGTCCGGCGCGCCTACCACCGCAACGTCGACGTCCTCAACGCCCGCAACTCCCACCTGCTGCGCACGGCGTACAAGGCCAGGGCCGACGAGGTGCGCGACCGGATCGCCGCGCTGCTGGGCGTCAGCCGCGAGGAGATCGCGCTCACCCGGGGCGGCACCGAGGCGCTGCAGAACCTCATCTCCGGCTACCGGCGGCTGCGGCCCGGCGACGCCGTGCTCTACGCCGACCTGGACTACCCCTCCGCCCAGCACACCATGAACTGGCTGGCCGGGCGGCGCGAGGCCACGGTCGCCCGGTTCGTCCTGCCCGAGCCCGCCACCCGGCAGGCGTCGCTGGACGCCTACGAGCGCGCGCTGCGGACCACCCCCAGGGCCCGGCTGCTCCTGCTGTCGCACATGAACAACCGCACCGGCCTGGTGCTGCCGGTCCGGGAGATCGTCGCGATGGCCCGCGAGCGCGGCGTGGACGTCGTCGTGGACGCCGCCCACTCCTGGGGGCAGCTCGACTTCACCCTGCCCGCCCTCGGGGCCGACTTCGCCGCGTTCTCGCTGCACAAGTGGATCGGCGCGCCCCTTGGCACCGGGTTCCTCTACATCCGCCGGGACCGGCTGGCCGACATCGAGCCCGTCTTCGGCGACGAGAGCTTCCCGGCCGGCGACATCCGCTCGCGGGTCCACTCGGGCACCATGGACGTCGCGGCGCCCCTCACGGTCCCCGACGCGCTCGACTTCCACCTGCGGCTCGGCGCGGCCGTCAAGCAGGCCCGGCTGCGGCACCTGCGCGACCGCTGGGTGAGCCAGGTGCGCGACCTGCCGGGCCTGCAGATCCTCACCCCGGACGAGCCCGGCATGTACGGCGCGATCACCGCCTTCCGCATCGCCGGCCGCACCTCCACGGCCGACAACGAGGCCGTCGCCGCCACCCTGCTGAACACCTACGGCCTCTACACGGTCGCCCGCACGGGCATGGCCGGGGGCGACGCCGTCCGGGTCACCCCGGCGCTGTTCACCTCGGCGGCGCAGGTGGACCGGCTGGCAGCGGCGCTGCAGCGGCTGACCCCGCGGCTGCGGGCCTGAGGCGGGTTGACAGATCACCGACATGTCCCGCTAAGTTAGAACATGTGAACAGTTCTTCAGATGAGCACGTGTTGGCCGTGGACGGCTGCGCGGTCAAGGTGGTCGACGCCGACCGCGTCGCGGCCGTGCACGAGCGCATGCCCGCCGCCGAGGACCTGGCCGACACCGCCGACGTCTTCGGCCTGCTGTCCGACCCCAACCGGCTGAAGCTGCTGGTCGCCCTGCTGGACGGCGAGCTGTGCGTGTGCGACCTGGCCGCGGTGACCGGGCAGAGCGAGTCGGCGGTCTCCCACGCGCTGCGCCTGCTGCGCGCCCACCGCATCGTGGCCGCCCGCCGCTCGGGCCGGATGGCTTATTACCGGCTGGAGGATCCGCACGTCCGGATGCTGCTGGACCTGGCGCTGGCCCACACCGAGCACACCGAGGCCATCCACCCCGAACGCGAAGGGACGTCGTGATGGGCGCCGGACACGGACACGGGCACGGGCAGGCCCAGGGGCACGCCGGGGCCCGCCATCGCTGGCGGCTGGCGGTCTCCTTCGCCCTGATCGGCGCGTTCTTCCTGGTCGAGCTGGGCTACGGCCTCTTCTCCGGGTCGCTGGCGCTGCTGTCGGACGCCGGTCACATGGCCGCCGACGTCGTCACCCTCGGCGCGGCGCTGGTCGCCACCAGGATCGCCGGCCGTCCCGACACCACCGGCCGGCGCAGTTACGGCTCCTACCGGGCCGAGGTGTTCGCCTCCCTGCTGGCCGTCGTGCTGATGCTCGGCGTGGCCCTGTACGTCGTGATCGAGGCCGTCGGCCGCATCGGCGGGAGCGCCGAGGTCTCCTCCGGTCCGATGCTCGTCGTCGGCGCCATCGGCCTCGTGGTGAATCTCGTGGCCCTGCTCCTGCTGCGCTCGGGCGCGAGCGAGAGCCTCAACGTCAAGGGCGCCTATCTGGAGGTGGTGGCCGACACCGCCGGCTCGGTCGGCGTCATCGTGGCCGGCTGGCTGGTGGCCACCACCGGGCAGGCGTTCTGGGACACCGTCGTCGCGCTGGCCATCGGCGTGTTCGTGGCCGTCCGCGCCGTGTCGCTGGGGCGGCAGGTCTTCGCCGTCCTGGGGCAGCACGTGCCCGAGGGCATCGACGCCGCCGCCGTGGCGGCCGACCTGGCGGCCATCGACGGCGTGCACAACGTGCACGACCTGCACCTGTGGACGCTCACCTCCGGCATGAACGTGGCCACCGCGCACCTGGTCACCGTCGAGCCGGGCGACAACCACGCCGTCCTGGACCGGGCCCGCGACGTGCTGCGGCAGCGCCACCACATCGCGCACGCCACGTTGCAGGTGGAGCCGGTCGACCACCAGGGCTGCGACGAACTGGGCTGGTAGCGGGCGGCGCGCCGAGCCGCCCGCGTGGTCCCCCCAATGCACTTGTCCAACATTGGACGACTCAAATTCTTCCCACGGGTGGATTTGTCGGCTTATGTATTCTCCTGGGCCGCTGAATCGGGAAAGACACCTGTTTCATCTCAGTTCGAGGAGCTCGTATGCGCATCACCCTGCGCAGAGGCACCTTCCGCGTCCTTGCGACGGCCGCGGCACTGTCCCTGCCTCTGGCTCTCCTTCCGACCGCGGCGCAGGCGGACCCCGCGCCTGCCCCGGCCGAGAAGAAACTGATCGACTCGGTCACCGCCCCCGCGGTGAAGAAGCACCTGCAGGCACTGCAGAACATCGCCGACGCCAACAACGGCAACCGCGCCGCCGGCACCAGCGGCCACCTGGCCTCGCGTGACTACGTCGCCGCCAAGCTCAAGAAGGCCGGCTACAACGTCACCCTCCAGCCGTTCGACATCGCCTACTTCGAGGAGAAGTCCACGGCGCTGATGGAGCGCGTCTCCCCCAGCCCGCGCGTCTTCACCCCGACCCCGCCGGACGGCTCCTCCGTCGGCGAGTTCGCCACCATGACCTACTCCGGGTCCGGCGAGGTCACCGCGTCGCTGCAGAACGTCGATCTCGTCCTGCCGCCCGGCCCGACGCCGAGCACGTCCAACTCCGGGTGCGAGGCCGCCGACTTCGCCGGGTTCACGCCGGGCAACATCGCGCTGCTGCAGCGCGGCACCTGCGACTTCGTGGTCAAGGCGAACAACGCCAAGGCCGCCGGGGCCGTGGCGGTGATCGTCTTCAACGAGGGCCAGCCGGGCCGTACCGCGACCCTGCGCGGGAACCTCGGCACGCCCGTCACCATCCCCGTGCTGGGCACCAGCTTCGACGTCGGCCAGGAACTGGCCACGACCGGCGGCGTGATCCACATCAAGACCGACACCGTCAGCGAGATGCGCACCACCTACAACGTCATCGCCGACTCCAAGTGGGGCGACCCGAACAAGGTGGTCATGTCCGGCGCCCACCTCGACTCCGTCCCGGCCGGGCCCGGCATCAACGACGACGGCTCCGGCACCGCCGCCACGCTCGCCGTCGCCGAGGCCCTGGGCAAGATCCCGACCCGCAACCGGCTGCGCTTCGCCTGGTGGAGCGCCGAGGAGCTGGGCCTGCTCGGCTCGATCCACTACGTGGAGACGCTGCCCGCGGCCGAGCTGTCCAAGGTCAAGCTCTTCCTCGACTACGACATGCTCGGGTCCACCAACTACGCCTTCAAGATCTACGACGGCGACGACTCCGACGGCGTCGGCGCCCCCGCGGGCCCGCCCGGTTCCGACGAGATCGAGAAGCTCTACGAGAAGTACTTCGACCTGCTGCACCAGGGACACAACGGCACCGACTTCGACGGCCGCTCCGACTACGGCCCGTTCATCGAGGCCGGCATCCCCTCCGGCGGCGTGTTCACCGGCGCCGAGGGCATCAAGACGCCCGAGGAGGCCGCGATCTTCGGCGGCACCGCCGGACAGCCCTACGACCCCTGCTACCACCAGGCCTGCGACACCATCGCCAACATCAACGACAAGGCACTCGCGCTGAACACCGGCGCGGTCGCCACGGCGGCCGTCGTCTACGCCTACAGCCGCGACCTGCCCGGCCCCGACGCCGCCCGGCCGGCCGCCAAGGCCAGGACCGCCACGAGCACCCTCAAGGCGACCGTCGAAGGCAGGGAGACCCGCTGACCCCGGCCCTTCCGTGCGCCCGCGACGGGCGCACGGAAGGAACCGCTCACGCGTTCTACATGTAGATCGATTTGTCCAGTACGTCGATCAACGAGCATTTTGCGGATTAATTGGAGAAACGCCATATTTTCTTTCTCGCGTCCACGGGTTGAAATGCAAGCAGACCAGCGAATCACTGCTTCACCGGACGCCAGAAAGGCGGCGCAATGCACGTACTCGCTCAAGTCTCCGGCAACATCACCGCCATCGGTTACGGCCTGGCCGCGATCGGCCCCGGCGTGGGCGTCGGCATCATCTTCGGCCAGGGCGTGCAGGCCATCGCCCGCCAGCCCGAGGCGTATCCGCTGATCCGCCAGAACATCCTGCTCGGTTTCGTCCTCACCGAGGCCCTGGCCCTGATCGGGCTGGTCGCGCCGTTCATCTTCCAGTTCCTGAAGTAATCGCCGCGTTCGCGAAGCGAATGGCGAATCCGAGCTGAAGATGGGTGGCGATGACCGTCCCGGAGTCACGCCACCCCCACGACATTCCCCAGCGGCCGTCCCTCAGCGGCCGTTCCTCAGCGAACGGGCAGGCCGGTTACCGCCCGGCGTGCTCGCGCCTATGTGGAGACCTCACCGGCGCGAAATGTTCCTTGCTCAAGACTCACTTACCGCTGGGTGAGCGGGACCCGATCCCGAAGCCGCGGCAGCTGTTCAAAGCGGCAGTTTCGTACTGGCAACCCGTGGCGTCACCTTGCCGGAGTCTTTGTCAATTCCCGTGGATCGTAGTGAGCCTTCTTATGCCTCGCACTCTTGGCCGCCCTCTTCGGCCGACAGCTGACGGAGTCGTTTGATCTCGGAGATCAGGTGAGGAATGTCGCGGCGGGAGACAGGAGCGCGGAATTTGGCGCGCGCACGGGGCCGTCCAACCGGCGCGCCCTTGATTCCCGAGGACACCGGCCGCGGCCGGGCGACGGCGGCACAAGGACCCCTTATGGTCAGGCTGCCGTCCGGCCTGATCCAGCACGCGCCAGGATGAACATACGTAGGTCGCCACGGCCGGCCCGGAATGCTGACGGTGGACACTCACGGGCATGGCGTGAGTGTGCACCCCCGGCGGGCTGAGTACTGGCATCTGGCCGTCCAGAGAGCCGACCCGAGCGGCCTTGGCGGGGTTCGGCCTGCTGATTCACCGAGCGGCGCCGTCCCGCTGGACAATACAGACGACAGGTCTGACCAGCCGCGCCATCGTGATCGGTCACGTTCGACGGGCGCGACGGCGGCCACCCGTAGCACGAGGACCGGCTCCGCGAGCTGTTCCGGGATCCCGGTTCGTCCTGCCGTGCCAGAAACACTGGCGGGAGCGCGCACGCGCCGCGCACCCGGACGCCGGCGCCGGACGCGGGGCGGATCAGTGGCCACCTCAGCCGTAGGATTGCGCCCAGTACTCGACGGTCTGCCGACCCGAGACGGTGAAGGACGCGCCGTACTTCTTGTGCCCGGCGTTGGTGACGCGCAGGTAGCGGGGAGTGCCGTCGCAGGGCCACTTGGCGCTCTTCATGATCCTCCAGGCTCCCCAGCGGTTCCGGTACTCGAATGCGGTGTTCATGGTCCGGCCCTTGCCCCAGCAGCGCGCCTTGACCTGCATCACCCGGTGTCCGTACTTGCGATCCCAGGTCACGCTCCAGTTGCTGACCCGCTTCGCCTGGTGCTTGAGGGTGACCCACTTGGCGCGTGCGGCGGTCGTCTGACCGAAGACCGCCTCGGCCGCCGTGGCCCTCTGGACCGCGCTCGGCGCGGCGGCGGCCGGAGCCTGCTGCGTGATGGCGACCGCTCGGACGGGGGCCGAGGCCAAGGACAGGGCCGCCGCCGAGGCGACGCCCAGCAGCACGGCCCGGGTCGCGATGTTGATACGCATTGAGATGTTCTCCCTTGCTGATCGGATCGGCGACGGCCCGTAGTGACCGTCGCAGGTGGGGATCATGACCCCACGGGAACGGCGGTGCTGACGGTCAGCCGTAGGACTGCGCCCAGTACTCGATGGTCTGCGTGTACGAGGGGATGAAGATCGCGCCGTACTTCTTGTGCCCCGCATTGGAGACGCGCAGGTAACGGGGAGTTCCGTCGCAGGGCCACTTGGCCCTCTTCATGACCTTCCAGTCCAGGTACTGGTTCCGGTACATGAACTTGACGATCATGGTCTGGCCCTTGCCCCAGCAGCGGGCCTTGACCTGCATCACCCGGTGCCCGTACTTGCGGTTCCACGAGGGGCCCCAGTAGCCGTGCCGGCCCGACTCGTGCTTGAGCGTGACCCACCTGGCGCGCTTGTCGGCCGCCACCTGGCGCGCTTGTCGGCCGCCTGGCCGAAGACCGCCTCGGCCGCGGCGCCCCCTTGGGGGTGGCAGGCGCGGTGGCGGTCCGAACCGCGGTCTGCGGCGCGGTGGCGGGGGCCGCCTGGGCAGGGGCCGAGGCCAAAGACAGCGCCGCCGCCGAGGCGACGCTCAGCAGCCCTGCCCGGATCGCGAGGTTGATGCGCATTGAGATGTCCTCCCTTGCTGATCGGATCGGCGACGGCCCGTAGTGACGTCGCCTGGATCATGCGGCGGAGCCGGGTGTTCTCCAGCAGTCGCGCGGGTTGAACGGGCTCGACTCGCCGGCGCGGAGCGCCACCAGGGCGTGATCGAGGTTTCCCGCTGACTCTCGCGTGATCTTGCGGCTGAATTGCCACTTCTGCCACTCGCGGGTCTCTGGCCTTCATGCCGTCTCCTCCGCTCGTGAATCCGCTCGTGTCGAGCGGGTTACAGGAGTGAAGCTAGGCCGAGCCTTGTTGAGGATTTGTTCAGGCTCTGTGAAGTGGTCAGTGCTCTACGGCATGCGCTGTCAGTGACGGCGGAGGCTCACCGGTGTCGAGCTCGACGCCGGTGGCCCAGGTTGATCCAGCGTCCCTGGGCCCGGACCGAGGCCGGACAGACCGGCGCGGCGTGAGCGGGCATGACCAGCGACCCCAGAGGGAAGAATGTCGTGACGGCGAGTGCCGCACCGATCTTATGAATACCCTTCATGCCGAGGCCCCGTGCTGTCTTCACGTTCCGTGACACGCCCCGGCTGTTTCCCGGAGGACAGCCCGGCCGCCCGATCAGCGCCACCCACCTCGGGAAACGTCTCAAAGGCCTCGGCATCCAGCCTGGCCAAGCCCGCTCCACCGCCCTGTTCCAACTCGCCACCGAACTGCCCGCTGCCCTGCTCGCCCGCATGCTCGGCATCCACATCGACGTCGCCGTCGCCTGGCGACGAGCCTCCTCCGGCGACTGGATGACCTACGCCGCCGACGTCAGCCGCCGCACGACCCCTTCATGACCGCGTCACACCATCCCTGCGAAGGAAGTGCTTATGATCGAAATCGACGGGCCGCTCTACCAAGTCAGAGCCGACGGGTTCACTTTGACCATTCCCCGCTGGGAAGGACACGCTCCGGAAGACACCCCCGAGGCCGACGCCACGATCACTCTTTCAAACGGCTCGCGGCACTACGCGACCTTCATGACCCTCGATGCGATCCAGCAGGTCATGGACCGCTACCGCGACACCGGTGAATGCAGCAGCGGCGCCTACTTTTGGACCACAGACCTGATCATCATGCGTCGGCCGGGGATCCCGGCGATGGTCGATGCCGTTGCCGATCTGATCGCCACGGGAGAACTCACCGCCGCCTGCGGGGCTCTTGATGCCGAACACGACCTGGATGGCGATCAGTAACCCTCTGCCGGCACATCGAAGTTCCAGGTGGCCGGGAGGTCCCCATCGCAGACGGCGCACACGAAGGAGCCATCCTTGACCACGTTGCGCTCTCCGCACTCAGGGCAGCGGCGGAAGACGAACTCGTCGGTGAACCGGCCAGGATGAGCCACCCCAAGCCGATCAAGCACCTCCTCGACCGCAGTCCAGGAACCTGCCTCCGGACAGTAACCCGTCGATTGGTTGCTGACCTCAGCAACCTCCCAACCATCAGACCCTTGCGCGAAGGCGATCTCACCCGCGCTCAGCACCACCCCGCCGCCTGCGCACGCCACATGTTCGCTACGCCGCGGCGCCAGCCGAAGGTTCCCCTGCACACCAACGACGAACGTGAACGGGGTCGCCAATTCATCCTGGCCGACGACCCCCAACCAGGCAATGAGGTCCTCCATCGTCCTGATCACTTGGCCGGCAGGGGCGTGCCGCATCGCCGCCCGCACCTCGGCTGGACCGACATAGCGATAAGCCCGCGCCTCGTCTGCCACCACGCGAAGGTAACCCACCCAGCAGCAGCACCGCACCAGGACTGATCACAGTCCATACAGCGCTCTGGCGACCCACTCGGACAGCCCTGATATCCGACGGTGCCGTGAGTGTCATTGAAGCGCAAGCGCGAGGCCGTCCGAACCATGGCCACGCACGCGGTCGACCGGTCAGGAAGATCGGCGCCCTTCGGCTCGGACCTGGCCTACGAGCGCGGCTCCGTCGCGGTCCCCTACGACAACTGCGTGGAGCCGAGCAACGTCAAGGCCGGCGGGAAGTCCTGCCCGATCCGCTTTCAGTGCGCCGGCTGCGGCTTCTATCGCCCCGCCCCTTCCTTCCTGCCCGCCATCGAGCAGCACATCAACGAGCTGCGGGCCGACCGGGAGATCGCTGAAGCTATGGATACCGCCGAGTACGTGATCAGCAATCTGACCGAGCAGATCGGCGCCTGTCGGGAGGTGACGGCAACAATGCGGGACCGGCTCGCGCAGTTTGCCTTCTGATCGTCGGGCCGAAGTGGACGAGGCCTGCGCGGTCCTACGCAAAGTCCGGGCGGGGTCTCGCCCGCTGCTGCCCCTGACTGTCCTCACCCCTACCACTCAGACCGGGCAGGAGAACCCTACGTGACCACCCGCAGCCCGGGCGACGTGCTTCGTGAGGCGCGTCGTCGTGACAGCCTGGACAAACGCCAGCGTCGTCGATGTCTGGAAGCCGGCCCGGCGAGTCGGCGGCAGGCTGACCAGAACCGCCGTCGCGCCCTGTCAGCCGCCCCAGAGCACCACAACCCAACACCCGGTTAGAAGCCCCATCATGACCACGCTCGAACGCCCCTTGCCAGAGCCCTCGCAGAGATCGTCATCAGGCCGGACCTCAGCGACGATGACGCCATCACACCCGAGGCCGCCATGGAGGTGCTCCAGCCGGTGATCCCCCTCCTGCAGCACCTCTCCGCGCAGGACCGGCAAGCCCTCGCCTACCTGATCGTCGGTGCAGCCTGACAGAATCGCGACCCATGATCGACGATTTCGCGAAAGACAACCTGCACCACAGACTGTGGCGGGACCGCAAGGCGCTGCTCTGGAAACTCGACGGCTTGTCCGAATACGACGTCCGCCGACCTTTGACAGCGACCGGGACCAACCTCCTCGGCCTGGTCAAACACATGGCCACCGTCGAGGCCAGATACTTCGGCGAGGTCTTCGACCGCCCTTCCCCGGAACCGCTGCCCCGGTGGCAGGACTCCAACGGCAGCGATCTGTGGGCGACCAAAGACGAGACCCGCGATCAGATCATCGGGTTCTACCGGCGCACGTGGGAACACTCGGACGCGACGATCAACGAGCTTCCCCTCGACGCCCCCGGCCACGTGCCGTGGTGGCCGGAGTCAACGCCGGCCTTGCACATGAACCTGTTCGCCATCATGGTCCATGTCCTCGGCGAGTCCACCCGGCATGCCGGGCACGCCGACATCCTGCGCGAGGGCCTCGACGGCCAGACCGGGATGCGCCCCGAACACGAGCAGCAGATCGACGAGGAAGCCCGTGCAGCCTACTGCGCGAAGATCGAGCAAGCCGCCAGGGCGGCCGCACCAATCGAGGCTTGACCACAATCGCGCCACCGTGACCGGGCCCCTTGGGACCACGGTTCACCCCCTCCCCCACCAGCAAGATCACTTGAACGCCCACGTGTCGGAGTACTGCGACGAACCGCCGAGCTAACTCCTCGAGGCGCACTCCGCACGCTCGGTTCTTCTTGGGTCCGGGCTGCGTTCGGTCAACTCGGACCTCGGTGCGGCAGTGCGGTCAACCACGTGCCTGACACGCCTTGCAAGCCTTCATGCGGCTGACCAGCTACTTCACTCAAGAACCCCGGATAAGGGCTGAGGCGCGGATCTTGTACGAGACGTTGCACGTGGTCGGGGTCGAGGGGCTGGTCCGCAAGCTCACCTGCTCCACCTACGACTGCGGCGTCCGAGGCTGGATCAAGGTCAAACGCAGGACCAGCTCAGATGCCGTCGTCGGCGGCTACGTCGGCTCGCCGCAGCGGCTGAGCTGGCTGCTTCTCGGCCGCTACGCCGCCAGCGGACGGCTCCGCGTCGTCGGCCGCACAACCCAGCCGGCCAAGCAGGGCCGCAGCCGAGCTCGCGCCGGTGCTCACGCCGGCCGGCGCCGGGCCCCCTTGGCCGCAGACACTGCCGCCCGGCTGGGCGTCCAGCCCGTACGGCCAGCGTGACCCCATCGCCTACACCCAGGTCCAGGCGGACACGCGTATACGGCGCCGTGACGGCTCACTACTATTCCGGCATGCTTTCCGATCTTGAGTTCTACGTCTTCGAGGCCCTGATCGTCGTCACCCTCGTGGGCCTTCCTCTGATGACCACGGCAGCGGCCATTCCTACCGCGTTGCTTTCCGCCCCGCCCAACCGTCACGAGTTGATGAGTCGAAGAGCCGTCGTCCTGGGATTGCTGGCGTCGTTCGTGGGCGTCTGCTTGATGGGGCTCGGCGCGTGGCTGGCGGGTGAGGATTCACGCTACGGCGCCATCGAATTCTTCGAGTTCCTGCTGATCACGCTCATCGGCGCGGGTCTGCTCGCCGCCGGTCTCGGCCCGCTGCCTTCGCGGCTGCTGGAGATCCTCGGTCCGTTCGCGGAACGCCTGCCGACGCCCCTTCGCCTGGCGGCCCGCGATCTGGCCCACCGTCGAGCCCGCGCGGTGCTCGCGATCACGCTGGCGATGACGGTGACGGCCTTCGGCCTCGCACTGACGGTCGTCGCGGTCGGCCGAACGGCGCAGAGCAGGGCCGAATACCTTCCCTCAGGCAGGCCCGGCAGCTTATTGGTCCAGTCAAGCCCTGCATACCTAGGGCGTTTCTCGGCCGCGGACGCGGCCACCGCACGAGCGGCGATGGAGCGGGAACTGCCCGGCGTGCCGATCGTCCAGCGCGAGGCCGTTCCAGACCCGTCCTGGTTCCTCCGCGCCACGGCGGAGGACGTCGAGACGCCAGAGGAGGCCGTCTACTGGGATCAGACCATCGGTGACGAGAAGCTGCTGCGGTACCTCACGGGCGATCAGTCGACACCTTACGACGAGGGCACAGCTGTGGTGATCACGTCGGCCGACGTGAAGGTCGACTCCGTGGTCCTCGCCTACGAGATCGACAAGAACGACGAGACCACGGTGAGCAAGACCGTCCGAGCGATCGTCGCAAGGACCTCCGACCCCCACATGGAGACGATCTTCGTCCCCTCGGGAATCGTCCGGGATCTCGGCTATCAGCTCCAGCCGGACGAGCTGATCATCGACCCCACCCTCCATCGAGTCACTGCCCAGGAGGAGCAGCGCCTCGACGATCGGCTGGACGACGCGGTCGCTCGGATCTACGTCGAACGGGGCTTCGAGGCTTCGATCGGGTGGCTGCCCGTCGCTGCGGCGGCGCTCCTCGCCGCCCTCGTGTGTGCGCTGACGTCCGGCTTCGGCAAGGCCGCGAACTCGCGCCAGGCCCGGGTCATGAGACGGGCCGGCAGGGGATCGGCCGCGGCCTTTCGGTGGTTCTGCGCCTCCCGCGCCGGTATGAGCGCCCTGTGCGGAACAGTCCTCGGCGCCATCGTCGGGTGTCCCGCCGGGATGTTGCTGCTGTGGCCTCTGACAATGCGGACCACGTGGGAGGAGCCACTACGGGTGCCGTTCGAGACCCCGTGGCCGGCCATCATGGCCATCGTGGGCGGCCTCCCCCTTCTCGCCGCAGCTCTCGGCGCGCTCTTCGCTCGCGAGCGGCCGCATGTCTCCGCACCCCAGGGGCTGACCGCGGTAGAGCGCTGAGCCGGCCTCTCGCCTGACGTCAGAAGTACGAGTTTCGATACAGCTTGGCTAGGTGCTGTTTCCTAGGTCTACTGACTGATCGTCACGATCGGCCATGGGTCGAGGTGACTTACAGACCGCGCGAATGGGGCTTGGGGCGGAGGGCACAAGTGGCTACGTGCCTCGGCTGTCGATCATCATCGTGACCAGGCTTGACCTATGCTGAGCCGATGACCGACAACGGCGCCCCCACGAGAAGCGCGGGCGCTGAAGAGCCTGGCGTTGACGCGAAACTGCCCGCGACCGTGCGTATCGCCGGGGTTGTGTTGAGAAGGATGGAGAGCCCTCCATCGCTGGCCTGCTGGACCGGTTACTTCCCGGAGCCGACAGGCGCGGTCGAGACCGGGATGAGTCTGGTGATCGAGCCAGCCGCCCCGCCAGAAGAGGCCACCCTCCATCTCGCTCACGACGTCGTGAGCCACTTCGATGTCTTCGTCGACCAAGCTTTGGAGTACTGCCGCACCCGACTCCGGGAATCGCACTTCGAACTCACAACTGAGGAACTGAGCTGGCTCGACCTTCCGGAGTTGCCACTGGCAGGTCCCGAAGCAACCGTGTGGGCCGACCAAACATGGGCAATCCGTTTCACGGAGAGCAGGCTCCGGCTGGCGGACCCCTACGGAATCCTCGTGACGTTCAACGGAAGGCAGCCTGTCGACGTCGAGGGCCTCGACGACGAGCAATGAACCGCTCGACGCGCCATCGGGCGTGTGTTCACGGGTGGCGGTTGGGTCGGTTGTCCCAGCGGTGGGTTGTCCAGGCCCGGCGGATCAGGCTGCGTACGGTGATGACGGTGTCGGAGAGATCGAAGAACGCGTTGATGACCGTTGCGTGGTGTTCGTGGCAGCGGGCGAGGCGCTGGAAGGCGTTCTGCCAGGCGTGGGTACGTTCCACATGCCACCTGTCGCTTACCTGGACCGGTGCCTTCTCGCCCTTGTGCGCGATAGGGCCGTCCAGGCCACGTTCGGCAAGCAGGGCGCGGGTCTTGTCGGAGTCGTAGCCGGCGTCCAGGTGCACGGTGATGTCGTCGGGCAGGGGCCGGAGGTCGTCCAGCAGGTCCAGAGTCGCGGCGAGCAGCGGGGCAGCTGCAGCAGCTTGTCGAAGACGGCCCGGTCAGCCAGGACGGCAGAACAGGCACAAGTCTCCCCAACCGCCCCTATCCGCGCAGCCACTTAACCCACGCGGAGTGGGAGCGGCCTGAGCCGCTGCTGCCGAACGATTCGGCCCGTGGAACACGGCCACCAGCGCCATCGACGCTGGTCAGCCGATGACACCTGGCAGCGATTGCTGACCGCGCTCCAGGCCGAGCAGGACGCCCAGGGCAAGGTGGACTGGGACATCTCCGTGGACTGCACCGCCCGGCCGGGAAAAGGGGACGCCGCCCGGACGAACCGCGGCGATCCGGCACTGGCCGCCCGGCTCACCAACGCGGTGGCCGTGGCGGTGGCGGTGGCGATGGGAGCCAGCGGTGCCGCCAGGGCGCGCAGAAGGCGGACGTCCCTGAGACATCCCCACGGCTAAGCAGCCAGCCACATCAGTCGCCATTTCCACCACAGGCCCAGCCCGATGCCGACCAAGGCGACGTTGCCCATGGCCACCAGGACGAGCCGCGCCACGCCCTGCTCCGCGACGGCTTCCCCGAAGCGGCGGCATGCGGGATGAACCGCACCTTCCACTGGACACCTGTCGCCGGTTCGATGCTCGTGCTTCGAGAACAGTCCCGCCTCGGCCTGCTTCGCGGCAGCCGTTGCGCTCGGCCGAGTCCAGGTCACCGTCGTCTCCGCCCTCCATCACGACAGGCCGCCCGAGCGCAACGTCGACTCCCGGCCTGGCATCAAGGCCCCCATGTCCGGATTGCCATGCCATGACAGAAATGGTAATCATTTTCACGACATCACGCCAGAGGAGATGGCATGGCACACCTGTTAATGATCGAAAGCTGGGTCGGGGCGATGAGCACGCTGCTGCCGCGTGCCATCCGCGACGCGGGGCACCGCTTCACCTTTCTCACCCGCGACCTGCACCACTACCTGCGGGCCGCGCACGACGCCCGGTCGCATCCGCTGCTGGCCGCCGACCATGTGCTGACCGCGGAGACCAACGACCTCGCTGAGCTGCTTCCCCAGGTGGAGCGGCTGCACGAGGCGCTCGGCTTCGACGGCGTGTTGTCCTCGTGCGACTACTACCTGCCTGCGGTGGCCGAGGTCGCGGCTCGCCTGGGGCTGCCGGGCCCCTCGCCGGAGTCGGTGCGCCGAGCCTGCCGCAAGGACCTCGCCCGCGCCGCGCTCCGGGACGCCGGGCTCCCCGGACCCCGGTTCGCCGGCGCCACCTCCTGGGAGGAGGCCGTGGAGGCGGCGAACGGCCTGGGTTACCCCCTGGTCGTCAAGCCGGTCGATCTGTGCGCCGGGATGTACGTACGGAAGGTCCACGACCAGGCCGGGCTGCGGACGGCCTTCCTCGACCTCGAGGGGTTCCCCGTCAACGCCCGTGGCCAGCGGCGGGTGCCGGTCGTCCTGCTCGAGGAGTTGCTCACCGGGCCGGAGGTGAGCGTCGAGACGGTCAGCTTCGGCGGCGACGTCCACGTGGTGGGTGTGACCGGCAAGAGCCTGGTCGGCGAGCCGTGGTTCGTCGAGAGCGGCCACGTGTTCCCCGCCGCCCTCGACGCCGGCCTGGCCGGGCAGGCGGAGCAGACCGCGGTGGCCGCGGTCGAGGCGCTGGGCCTGGAGCTGGGGGTGGCACACACCGAGCTGCGCCTCACCCCGGCCGGCCCGGCGCTGATCGAGGTCAATCCGCGCCCGGCGGGCAACCAGATCACCGAGCTGGTCCGCCGAGTCACCGGCGTCGACCTGCCGATGGTCCACGCCAGGCTCGCCGCGGGCGAGCGGCCCGACCTCACTCCCACCGAGACCGGGGTGCGCAGCGCCGCCATCGCCTTCCTGCTACCCGAGCACGCCGGGCGGATCGCCGCCGTGCACGGGACCGGCGAGCTCGCCGCGGCCCCCGACGTCGTCGACTGGTCGCTCCGTCCGGCCGGGCACCAGGCGGGCGAGCCCACGAGCAACAACGGCTACCTCGGCCACGTCATGGTGACCGACCTGGCGGGCGGCGACGCAGGAACGAGGGCGCAGGCGCTGGTCGCGGGGCTGAAGGTCGAGTACGAACGATGAACCTGACGACGCTGACCAAGCGGGCGCTCGCCGGCGAGCTGGGCCCCGAGCCCGCGAAGGAGCGGATCAGCACCGCCTTCACCACCCGGCAGGGCGTACGGCACGAATCGCGTGGCAACGCCTACCGCAACCACGTGATCAGCCTGCGGGTCGGCCGGGCCGTGGGCTCCTGCGCCGTCGAACCGGACGAGGTCACCGACGTGGCCGTGGAGGAGTGCGTCGGCGCCTCCGTCGCCGACCTGCTCGCCCATCAGGCGCCGGCGATCCGCGTGGCCGCGCTCGACGCCTACCTGATGTCCGCGCGTCCCCACTGGGGTGAGCGGGTCACCGTGCCTGCCGGAACGTCCCTCGGCAAGTCCCTGGCCCGGGCCGCGGCCGTGACCGACCTCGTGCCCGCTCACGCCAGGCGAGTCCTCGTGGTCGGCGTGGTCAACTCGTTGCTGCACCGCCTGCGCGAGCGAGGCGTGCCGTACGTGCCGTGCGACCTGAAGGGCGGCTCCACCGAGTGGGGCGAGCCCGTGATCACCGACCTCACAGAGGCCCTGGACGACTGCGACTGCGTGCTCGCCTCGGGGATGACCTTGGGCAACGGAAGCTTTCCCACGCTTTTCGACCATGCCCGCACCCGGGACAAGCCGCTGGTGATGTACGCCCAGACGGGCAGCTCGATCCTGCCTTACTTCCTCGGCGCGGGTGTCACGGCGGTGTCGGCCGAGCCGTACCCGTTCTTCTGGCTCGACGGCGGCGAGACCGTCGTCTTCCGTTACAGGGAGCGGCCATGAAGGACCTTTCGACCCTGGCCGGCGGCACGCCACTGGCCCGGATCACCACCCCGCTCCCCCACCCGCACGGCGGCTTCTGGGCGAAGCTGGAGGGATTCGGCGTCGGCGGGATGAAGGCCCGCGCCGCCGTGTCCATGCTCACCGCCGCCCGCGCGCGCGGCGACCTGGCCCCCGGCGCCCCCGTCGTGGAGTCCACCAGCGGGACGCTCGGCATCGGCCTGGCCTTCGCGGGGCAGTGCCTCAGGCATCCGGTCGTCCTGGTGGTGGACGACGAACTCGAACCGGCGATGCGCGCGCTCCTGCGCGCCTACGGGGTGCGCCTGGAGGTCGTGGACCGCCCCCACCCGCAGGGCGGCTGGCAGCGGGCACGGCTGGAACGGGTGCGCGAGGTGCTGGAGCGACTGCCGGGCGCGTACTGGCCCGATCAGTACAACAATCCCGACAACCCGGACGGCTACGCCTCGCTGGCCCGGGAGCTGGCCGAGCGGCTGCCGCACGCCGACGTGCTGGTGTGCAGCGTGGGCACCGGCGGGCACAGCGCCGGAGCCTTCCGCGGCCTGCGCCGTTACTGGCCCGGCCTGCGCCTGGTCGGGGTGGACACGGTGGGCTCCACGGTGTTCGGGCAGCCCGCGCGGGCCCGGCTCATGCGCGGCCTGGGCAGCAGCATCCATCCGCGCAACGTGGCGTACGAGCTGTTCGACGAGGTGCACTGGCTGGGCCCGGTCGAGGCCGTGGACGCCTGCCGCAGGCTGGCCCGCGGCTCGTTCGTGACCGGCGGGTGGAGCACCGGCGCGGTCGCCCGGGTCGCCGCCTGGACGGCGCGCAGGGAGCCCGGCGCCACCGTGGTCACGATCTTCCCGGACGGGCCCGACCGGTACCTGGGGTCCATCTTCGACGACGACTACTGCCGGGAGCGCGGCCTGCTGGGCCGGCCCCATGACCAGCCCGTGGAGATAGCGCATCCGCGGGCGGTCGAGGTGTCCGGCTGGGCCCGCTGCCGCACGGTCGCCGATCCTCTGCTCGCGGTGGTGCCCGCGTGAGGCTCACCTGGAGTGTGACGCGGCTGGCGTTGCGCGAGCCGCTGCGGATCTCCCGGTCGGTGATGACCGGCAGGGACGCCGTCGTGATCACCGTCGAGCACGAGGGGCTGCGCGGCCACGGGGAGGCGGTGACCAGCCTCTACCACCGGCTCGACGTCGAACGGATCACGGGCACGCTCGGGCGGCTGCGCCCGGCCCTGGCGGAGCAGACCGGCCCGGAGGGGGCGCTGGAGACCGTGCCGGACCTCCTCGCCGGCGCTCCCGGCGTGCTCGCCGCCGTGGACGCGGCCCTGCACGACCTGCTGGGCAGACGACGCGGCCTGCCGGTCCACGCGCTCTTCGGCACCCGCTGGTCCGACACCCTGACCGCGTTCACCGTGGGCATCGGCCAGGACCCCCCTCCCGGCCTGCCCATGCTCAAGATCAAGCTGGGCGGCGGTGACGACGTCGCGCGGGTCCGCGCGATCCGCCGCGCCGCACCGGGCGCACGGCTGCTCCTGGATCCCAACGGCGCCTGGACGCCCGAGACGGCGGTACGGATCCTCGACGCGGTCGCCCCCCTGAGGATCGAGGCCGTCGAACAGCCGGTCGCCCCCGGCGCCCTGGACGACCTGGCCTGGGTGGCCGAACGCTCGCCGATCCCGGTCATCGCCGACGAGGACGCGCGGACCCTGGAGGATGTCGAGAGCCTGCCGGACGCCGTCCACGGCGTGAACGTCAAGCTCGCCGAATGCGGCGGCCTTTCGGCGGCCCGGCGGATCGCCGTGTACGCCGCCGGGCACGGCCTGGAGCTCATGCTCGGCTGCCAGGTGGCCAGCAGCCTGGGTATCGCGCCCGCCGTGCATCTGGCGCCGTCCGCCCGCTGGGCCGATCTGGACGGGCACCTGCTGCTCGCCGACGACCCGTGGACCGGGATCGGCGGGCACGACGGCGTGCTGCGGCTTCGCGGGGAACCCGGGCTGGGGGTGCGGCCGGCATGAGAGAGCTCTCCTGGGCCGTGCGACTGCTGCTGGTCAACCAGTTCGGCGTCAACACCGGCTTCTATCTGCTGGTTCCTTATCTGGCCGGCCATCTCACCAAGGATCTGGGCCTGTCGGCCGCGGTCACCGGCGTCGTCCTCGGGGTGCGCAACCTCAGCCAGCAGGGCCTGTTCCTGGTCGGCGGCTCGGCCTCCGACCGGCTGGGCGCGCGTCGTGTGATCATCGCAGGGTGCGCGCTGCGCGCCGTCGGATTCGGGCTCTTCGCGTTCGGCGTCACGCTGCCTCTGCTGCTGGCGGCGGCCGTGCTCAGCGGGCTGGCGGGCGCGCTGTTCAACCCGGCCGTCCGCGGATACATCGCGGTGGCCGCCCCCGACAAGGCCAGGGCGTTCGCGCTGTTCAACGTGTTCGCGCAGGCCGGAGCGCTGTGCGGACCGGTGCTCGGCGGCGTGCTGCTGCTGGTGGACTTCCGCGTCGCCGCGGTCACCGCCGCCGCGATCTTCGCGGTGCTGACCGTCGCGCAGGCGTGCGTCCTGCCCGCGCGGGAGGTGACACCGAGCGGCTCCTCCGTGCTCGGCGACTGGCGGCGCTGCCTGGCCGACCGCCGCTTCCTCGCCTTCACGCTCTCCCTCAGCGGCATGTACGCCCTGCAGAACCAGCTCTACCTGGTCCTCCCGCTCGCCGCCGAGCAGGCGACGGGCACGGCGGGCTCGGTGGCGCTGCTGTTCCTGACCTCCACCGTGGTGACCCTGCTGCTCCAGGTGCGGATCACCAAGTGGCTGGAGGCGGCGACGACCCGGGACCGCGCGATGGCGTGGGGCCTGGCCGTGATGGGCGCGGGCTTCCTCGTCCCCGCGCTGCTCCCGGGCATCGTCCCGGTGCTCGTCGCGGTGCTGGCGCTGGCCTTCGGCGTGATGATGGCCCACCCGTTCGTGTACGAGCGCATCGGCGACTTCGGCGGCGAGTCGCTGGCCGGCACCTACTTCGGCGTCTTCTACCTGGTCTCGGGGGTCGCCGCCGCCGCCAGCACCGCGCTGATCGGCTGGGCGGGCACGGCCGGGTTCGTCGTGTGCGCCGCGATCGGCCTGGCCTGCGCGGCCGCCGTCCGGGTCATCGAACGCCGCGCGGCGGTGCCCGCGTGAACTTCCTGACCGACCACCCCACCCTGTACGAGACCCAGTTCCCCGACCCGGACCACAGGGCGGCCCGCTTCGTGGACGGCCAGATACGCCGCTTCGGCGGCGGGCCGGGACTCCTGGACGTCGGCTGCGGCACCGGCCGTGACGCCGGCCACCTGGCCAGTCTCGGCTACGACGTCACCGGCATCGACGTGTCGCAGCCGATGCTGGACCACGCGCGCGACCGGCACCCCGTGGTGCGGTTCGTCCGCGCCGACATGCGGGATTTCGTGCTCGGTCGCCGGTTCGACGCGGTGACGTGCCTGGACAGCGCCCTGTTGTACTGCCACACCAACACCGACCTGGCCGCGTTCATGGACCGCTGCCGCGCGCACCTGCGCCCCGGCGGCCTGCTGATCGCCGAGATGCGCAACGGCGCGCACTTCCTCACCCACCCGGTACCGGAGCCGTTCACCCGCACCGTCACCCACGGCGGCGTCACCTACACCTCCCGCACCGAGTTGTGGCTCGACCACGCCGCTCAACTGCTGCGCCGCCGCCGCGTCTGGTCCTGGCCGGGCGGCGGGCCGCTGGAGCAGCGGTCGGCGTGGCGGCTGCTCTTCCCGCGGGAGCTCGCCTACTTCCTGGCCGTTGCCGGCTTCGAGCTTCTGGACCTGTTCGACCAGCCAGGGCCGCGGGCGGAGCCGCACGACGGCCCGCCCCTGTCCGCCGACCGACTCCACGTCGTCGCCCGATCCACGAAGGACCCCCATGATGCGTGACCACCTCAGCCGGCGCGGCTTCCTCGGCCTGACCGCCGGAGCCGCCCTGCTCGCCGGATGCGGCACTGACAGCGCCTCCTCCTCCAGCGGGGGAGGCTGCGTGCCGTGTTCGCCGGCGGCGGCGCCACCGAGCTGCTCGACCCGCACCTGGCCAACCTGTTCAACGAGGCCGCCCGCGCCAAAGCCATGTACGACAAACTCGCCGACCTCGGCTCGGACGTCTCCCCCAGCCCCGCCTGGCCGAGAGCTGGGAGCCGAACGCCGACTTCACCCTCTGGCGCGTCACCCTGCGGCAGGCGACCTTCCACGACGGCCGCCCGGTACGCGCCCAGGACGTCCTGGCCAGCTACGCCAGGATCACCGACCCGGACAAGACGTTCCGCGCCAAGTCCAGCCTCGCCCTCATCGACCTGCGGAACAGCCGGGCCGTCGGCGAGCGCGCGGTCGAGTTCAGACTCAGGCGGCCGTTCGCCGAGTTTCCGAACGTGCTGGCCGCCTTCGGCGCGTACATCATCCCCGAGGGGACCACGGACTTCAGCAGGCCGGTGGGATCCGGGCCGTTCTCCTTCGTGTCCTGGAAACCGGGCAGCTCTGTGCTGCTCAAGCGTTACCCCGATTACTGGGAGGGCGCGCCGTCCATCGAGGAGCTGGAGTTCCTCATCGCCAACGAGGAGTCCGCGCGGGTCAACGCGCTGCTCGGCGGCCAGGTCGAGTACGCCCACGACCTCACCCCGGCCTCCGCCCGCCGGCACACGGGACGCGTCACGATCATCCGCGCGCCGGGCAGCTCGATGAACGCCTTCGCGATGAAGGTGGACCGCGCGCCGTTCGACGACCCGGACCTGCGGGAGGCGTTGTTCCTGCTCACCGACCGGCAGCAGATCGTCGACACCGTCATGCCCGGCGCCGGGCAGATCGGCAACGACCTGTTCGGCAAGGGCTACCTGCATTACGCCGAGAGCATCCCCCAGCGCGCGTTCGACCTCGACCGGGCCAAGGCCCTGATCAAGAAGGCCGGCGCGGACGGGCTCCCGATCGAGCTGACCACCTCCACGGCCGCGGCCGGCTTCGTCGAGGCGGCCACGGTCTTCGCCGACCACCTGCGCGCCGGCGGGCTCAAGGCCACCATCGCCAACGGCGACAAGGACACGTACTGGTCGGACATCCTCACCAAGGGCTCCATCGTCAGCTTCCGCTCCGGCGCGATGCCGATCGAGACCCACATCGCGCAGCGACTGCTGTCCACCTCGACCACGAACGCCACCAAGTGGGCCAGACCGGAGTTCGACGCCCTCTACGACAAGGCCGTCTCCGCGCCGTCCGCCGCCGACCGAGAGGCCGCCTACCTGCGCATGCAGCAGATGTTGCACGCCCAAGGAGGGCTGCTGGTGTGGGGGTTCGCCGACTGGGTCGTCGCCACCTCGCCCAACGTGACAGGCGTACGTCCCGCGCCCGCCAACACCCTGGACTGGGCCAGGTTCGACAAGGTGAGACTGGCTTGAACCTGACCCGTTACGCCGCCCCCCGTCTGGCCGTGGGCGTCCTGCAGGTCACCGGCGTCGCCTGCCTGGTGTTCCTGATGGTGGAGTCCCTGCCTGGCGACGCCGCGGTGGTGCTGGCGGGCGACCAGCCCGATCCGGCCAGGATCGCGGCCATCCGCGCCGCCCTCGGCCTGGACCGCCCTCTCGCCGAACGTTTCGCCTCCTGGGCCACCGCCCTGGCACGCGGCGACTTCGGCGCCTCGCTCGTCTCCGGCCGCCCGGTCGCCGAGATCCTCCTGGACGCGCTGACCCCCACCGCCGTGCTGGCCGGAATCACCGTGCTGCTCCTGGCGCCCCTCTCGGTCGTGCTCGGGGTCGCCGCCGCCCGGCGCGAGGGCAGCCGGCTCGACCGGGCGCTGACCACGGTGAGCGCCGCGCTCTACGCGGTGCCGGAGTTCGCGCTGGCCATCGTGCTGGTGGCGGCCTTCGGCGTGGCGCTGGCGTGGCTGCCGCCGACCGGGCTCGGCGGGCTCACCGCCGCCGCCCTGGTGCTGCCGGTGGCGGTGCTGCTGGTCCGGCCCGTCTGCTCCACCGGGCGGCTGGTCCGCTCCGCGATGATCGACGTCCTGGCCTCGCCGTACGTGCGGCACGCCCGCCGCCTGGGGCTCAACGGGCTCGCGCACGCGCTGCCCAACGCCCTCGCGCCCGCCGCGCAGCACCTGGCCCGCACCGTCGACTGGCTGCTCGGCGGCGTCATCGTGGTCGAGGCCGTCTTCGTGATCCCCGGACTCGGCAGCACCCTCGCCGACGCGATCGGCCGTCGGGACCTTCCCGTCCTGCAGGGGCTCGCGCTCCTGTTCGCCGTCACGAGCATCCTGGTGAACCTGCTCGCCGACGTCGTGTCCTTCCGACTGGCGCCACGCGCATGAGGTACCTGCTGCTCGCCGTGCCGCTGGTCGTGGCCTTCGCGGGGCCGCTGATCCCGTACGAGCTGGTGCGTGCCGCCTCCTTCGCCGACGTGGGCCTGCTCGGCACCGACTTCGCCGGGCGCGACGTCTGGCACCAGGTGCTGGTGGGCGGCCGGGCCCTGATCGTGACCGCCCTGCTGGCCACCGCCGGCGCGTACCTGCTGGGAACGCTGTGGGGCCTGGCCGCGGCGAGCGCGCCCAGGATGCTCGACGAGACGATGATGCGGCCGCTCGACGTGCTCATGGCGGTGCCATCCCTGCTGCTGCTCCTGGTGGTGGCCGCCCTGGCCGCCGATGGCGCGCTCGTCTGGATCGTCATGCTGGTCCATCTGCCCGACATCGCCCGCCTGGTACGCGCCTGCGCCCTGGAGGCCGGCAGCCGTCCGGCCGTGGAGGCCATGCGGCTGCAGGGCGAGGGCTGGTGGCGGATCACCGTCGGCTTCGTCGCCCGGTCCATGACCCGGGTGCTCGCCACCGACGCGGGCACCCGGCTGACCGGCTCGCTCTATCTCATCGCCGCCGCGAGCTTCCTCGGCGTCGGGGTGCCGCCGGACGCCGCCGACTGGGCGGTGATGGTCGACCGCAACCGGGGCGGGCTCTTCCTCAACCCGTGGGCCGTGCTCGCCCCCGCCCTGATGATCGTCATGCTCGCCGTCGGGCTGAATCTCACTGTGGACCGCGTACTGAAGAGGGCCGAACATGCTCCACGTTGACGATCTGACGGTCACCGTGTCCGGGCGGACCCTGGTGGACGGGGTCAGCTTCACCCTTCCGGCCGCGAGGACACTGGCCCTGGTCGGCGCGTCCGGCAGCGGCAAGACCACCACCGCGCTCGCCCTGCTCGGCGAACACCCGCCCGGTGCCCGCGTCACCGGCCGCATCACCGTGGCGGGACACCCCGTCACCGCCGTCCAGCCTCCGCCGCCCGGAACCGTCGGATTCATCCCACAACACCCCGCGACCGCGCTCAACCCGGTGCTGCGCATCGGCACCGTGCTCCGCCAGATCGCGGCCCGCCACGGCACCGCCGTGCCCGAGGCCCTGCGCAAGGCGCGCCTCCCGTACGACCGGGCCTTCCTGCGACGCTTCCCGCACCAGTTGTCCGGCGGGCAGCAACAGCGGCTCGTCCTGGCACATGCCCTGCTGGCAGACCCTTCCGTGATCGTCGCCGACGAACCCACCACCGGCCAGGACGCCGTCACCCGGGCCGAGGTCGCCGCCGAACTGTCCGGGCTCGGCGTCGCCCTCGTCCTGCTCAGCCACGACCTCGAACTGGTACGGGAACTGGCCGACCAGGTCGTCGTGCTCAAGGACGGCCGCGTCGTCGAGTCCGGCCCCACCGTCCTGGACTTCCCGCGTACCGAGTACGCCAAGGCCCTGGTCACCGCGCGCCCCCGCGAGCCCGAGCCCCGCGCGGAACCGGTCGCCCTCCTGGAGATCGAAGATCTCGGCGCCGGGATCCTGCGCGGGGTGACCCTCGACGTCACCCGAGGCGAGCGCCTGGCCGTCGTCGGCCGCTCAGGCAGCGGAAAGACGACACTCGGCCGCTGCATCGCCGGCCTGCGCCCCTGGTCCTCCGGGGCCGTCCGCCTGGCCGGACGCCCCCTGCCCCGACGGCGGGACCGCACCGACCTGGCCCGCGTCCAGTACGTCTTCCAGAACGCCCTGACCTCGTTCGACCCCCACCGGACCATCGTGGACCAGGTCGCCAGAACCGCCGTACGCCTGCGCGCCCGGCCCGTACCCGCCGCCCGAGAAGAGGCCGCCGAGACCCTCGCCACGCTCGGACTGGACCACGACACCGCCCGGCGACGCCCCCACGCACTGTCCGGCGGCCAACTCCAGCGCGCCGCCCTGGCCCGCGCCCTGCTCGCCCGCCCCGACATACTGATCTGCGACGAGATCACCTCCGGCCTCGACCCCGTCACCCAGGCCGAGGTGCTCGACCTGCTCACCGCCCTCGACGTGACCCTGATCGTCATCAGCCACGACCTTTCCTTGGCCGCGCGGATCGCCGACCGCGTCGCGGTCATCCACGACGGCCGCCTGATCGCACACGGCTCCGCCGCCCAGACGCTGCGCCGCCCCGCCGGCCGAGTGCTCCTCCCCATTTCGGACCAGTGAGACACTCCCCGACGCGGCGTCCTCGGGATGCGCCCCGGATCCGCACGGAGAACGTCTCTGACGGCGGTCAAGCCATTCCCGGGGACCGGACAGAATCAGGGCTTCTAGTGGGGCGGGACTACCTGGTGGTCAGGGCCACGCTCGGGAGGAGGACGCCTACTCGGCCCTGAACTCCCCAAGGCTACGGCGAGTCGCCACGACCCCGCGTTCGGCTCCAGAGCGCTGCTCTACTGATCGTCAACGTGCGGGAACCATGGCAGCTCGCCGCAGCCATGGGAGTCCCAGGCCCACTCGGCCGTCGCCGGGCGGGGTGTCGTAGGGGGCCGGGATCGGGTGCATCTTGGCGATGCAGTCGAGGTCCTTCGAGGACTTCCAGGTCATGGTCGCTTGCGAGCCCCTCACTTTTCGGTGGGTCGCCGCCCGCCGACTGCAGCCGCCGGACCCCTTCGGCGCCCTCCCGCACCGGCGGGCGGCCCGGCAACTGGCCGCGGAATCACCGCCCCGCTCTGGTGCCGTGGCCGGAATGTGCACCGGCTTCGCCGTCCTGGCTGTCCACCTGGTGCCCTGCTTCCTCAAGGACGGTGATGGCCTGCTGTTTCCTCAACTCGGGAACCAGGACCAGGTCGGCATGGAAAGTCGAGGCTACGAAGACCGGGATCGCCGCCTCCGCCAGCGGCTTGACGATCGCGGACAACATTCCGGGAATGTCCAAGCCATGTGCTGTGGCGCCTCCGTAGAAGGCGATCCACTGTTCCGCCGTGTCCCCATCTCTGGCCTCACGGACCACGGTCAGCCCTTCCGGAGCGCGGACGAGCACGAGCCAATCGTCCTCGGGCGGCCCTTCATGCGGCAGGTGCTCGACGGCGAATGCGGAAGACATGATGCGCAGATGCTGGGCGGTGGATGCGTTCATGGACATGTGTCTACCAGGCGCCCATCTGGTCGCACGCTCCGCCCACCGGCCGACCAAGCGCAGCGCCAGATACCGCACACCGGCATCACCACACCACGTTGCTTTGACTAACGTCTATCTTGACGAACGTCTAACAGCGTGAGATCGCCGGCGGCGGCTTCATCGGCGACCTGGCAGAGGCCTTCGCGCCGCTTGCCGCCGGAGGCTGCTGCGGAGCCCCCGCCACCTCCGTCTCTCCGGCCAGTGACACGACGGCGGCTTCGGACACCAGGCAGGCGATGCCAGCGACGTCACCAGCACAGCCCACGCCCTGGCCGCCGCCGCCATGCTGGACCAGCCGATCTCGCCAATGCTCATCGGCGCACGCCGCCGGGCCGGCAGCGACACGATCTGGATCCGGGAGAGCCTTGAACCAGCTCGTGTACTCCTCGGCCTCCGCACGCGGCAGGGATATTCGATTGATCAGGAAAGCGGAAGCCTGGGGCTTCCCTTCTCACAGGAGCCTCGATGTGCCGAATAATGCCCTGCCACCTGTGGCATCGCCGCTCGTGACCTGCGTACGCGGCTCTGGAGGCGAGTCTCGACGTGTGGAAGCGCGCCGACCTCCACGCGTCGCGGGCGAAGAGCGGCGACCTGACGTCGCTGTTCATCGAGCTGGCCCAAGAGCACTGCGGCGACCTTCTGGACCTGGCCACGCCCTCACACCCGGCCCTGGGCGGCAGCCCGGACTCCTACCGCCATCCGGCTGCATCGGCCATTGTCGACGCGCTGGCGGACAACGGAGTCATGCCAACGCCTGGCCGCCGACATCCTGCGGTCGGGCTTCGCCAGCCTATACGTGAGTTCGTGGACGAGCGGCGAGCCGCCGAAGCGCTCTCCGCCGTACTGCGCAGCTTCGAAGTATGAACCGGGCCGACACGGAAGTATGAACCGGGCCGACACGAGAGCGCCGGTCTCACAGCGTTGCTCCCGCGATACGCGGAAGTGGCGCAGGACCTCGCCTGCGCCACTTCCGTTGCCCTCACCATCGCACCGGAGAGGACTCTTCGGCCTGCTGTCAGGCCTTGTACTGCGGGTAGCCGTACCCGACGACCTGGGACTTGGGTCGGATGCGCTGCTCAACCTTGCCATTGCCGGTGTTGCCCTCGATCGCGGTGATCGTGCCGTCGCCGTTGTCCTGCTTGACCAGGCCCACGTGGTCGATGCTCTCGACGGACTTGTCGTCCCAGGAGTAGAAGACGACGGCGCCAGGCTTGGCCTCGCTCCCCCAGCGCTTGTTGGCCTCGAACCACTTGGCATAGGTCACGGTGTAGGCGTCCCAGCCGACGGTGGACCGGGCGCCGGCCTTCTCACCCACCCAAGAGACGAACATCGCGCACCAGGGAGCGTTGGCGTAGGACTGCAGGCTTCCACCGTCGCGGGCCACGGTCTCCTTCGCCCGCGGCGAGGACATGTACCAGCTGTGGAACGGAGTGCCGCCGCCCGCGGCGTTCTCGGTCACGCCGACCTGCGACTCGGCGATCTTCAGCACCGACTGGGCGCTCACCTGCCCGGTGGTCTTCTGCTCGGCGCTGTGCGAGGCGACGGTGTCGGAACGCGCGCCGGACGCCTGATCGGCGAAGACTGGGGCTCCGGCCAGAACCGCACCGGCAGCGACGCTCACGCCGAGGGCGAGACGGGAAAGAGTGGCGGGCGTCAGAACACGGGTGAAGGCGTTGATGGTCATGAAGGGGTATTGCTCCTTGCTTCCATTCCGCCTACCGGGTTAGCTGACGGGTTCGGGCGTGGAAGTGCCCTACGGATGCCCTCGCGGGAGGTGCACCGATTCACCCCAACAGAATGTGGGTCCCCGGTTCCGCGTGCTTCTCTGAGCGGATTCGGCGGCCACGCCGTTCTACGTGTTCACGCAGATCAGACGCGGTCTCGGCAATGGTCGGGACGTACTGTGGCGCGGATGCTCACCGGGCCTACGTCGTAACTGACATTGAAGGTATGTGAATGGCATAGAGCAGTACAAGTCAACTTGGGAGAAACGCTTCGAAAACGCCCACCAGACAGGCGTTTTACCCACCAATTCTTTACCTTGGCACGCCGTCTGACCGCGCCCGAGGTCAGGCGCCGGAGAGAAACGGACAAGAGACGAGCGCCCCAAGGGGCGTTACGGCCGGCGAGACGAGATGGACTCCCGGCACGCCCACGGCGACGAGTCAGATAGGCTCCCCGATAACTCGAACATCTATGTTCAAGTTATCGGAAGGAGAGGGGCACGTGGTACCGCGAGAAGCACTGAGAGAGGGACAAGCGTCGACAACGGTCGATTCGCTCGGGGATCCGCAGGGGGTACGTCTGCACCTGCATCGGACGAACCTCCCCGAGGGCGTGGCACACCGGGCACAGCAGGCAGCTTCCCGCCAGAAGAGGCAGCGCTTCGCCGATGCGCCCTTCCCTCTCCTGGCAGAGAGTCAGGACCGCCACCTGTCGGTCCGTCTCATCCAACGGCACAGAGCACGGTCGGCCAGAACGGTCACACCGGCCACCTCCGGCGACGGACTCACCGTTTCTCACGATGGGTCAGCGTCGCTCCCCGCCCTCTTCCCCGAGGCCCGTCATGCGTAGCGCCATGCCCCTGGGGGACGACACCATCGTCGTACTGCTGCTGGCAGGACTGATCTTCATGGCGGCCCTGGTGCTGGGCGTATGGAAATGCCTGCAGATGATCCGCTCGGAGCACCACAGGGCTCACCCCTATGTGGACATCGCGCATCGTGCCGCCTTGCTGTATTCGTTCGCGACCCTGCTGATCGCCGTCTTCGTCGAGCTGAGCGGCTGGCCGGCGGCAGTTGATCTCGTCGCGGCGGGAGTCGTCGTGGTGTTCTTCGTCGCGGCGATCGTGAGCTACGCCCTTCACGGCTGGCGCCGGGACACCAACAATCAGTTCCGCCATCCCGTCCGCGGCACAACGGCGTTCATGACGGCGCTCATCGTGGGCGAAATCGGCGGCTTCACTGTTCTGCTCGCCGGCTTCGTGCAAGCACAACTGCTCTGAACCTCGTCCACGAGGTCCGACGCCCGGACGCGGGCAAGCAACTGCCCTACCGCCAACTGCAGTGAGTCCGCCGCCTCACCCCGAAGCCGGGCTCCCACCCCAGGCGGCCAGCGCCGATTGGATGGACTTCGTGACCGTGTCTGCGGCATCGTCACGGGCCAGGCGTCCTTGGCGCACCTCGTTCGCCGCGCCGTGCAGGATGTAGTGGGTGAGGCTGACCAACCAGGTGGCGGGCAGGTCGGTACGGAAGACGCCTTGATCCTGGCCACGGTGGATGAGTTCAGCCATGCGCTGGGCGGGTTCAGCGTGCAGGTCCCGGATCCGCCCCGCGGGAAGGACTCCTTCGGCCGCGGCCAGCAGGGCCGCTGATTCGGCCACCAATTCCCAGCTGGACGCCAGCAGGCGGCCCATGGCTTCGCGCGCGTCGCCTGCCAGGTCGACGGAGGCCAGGAGGTCGTCACCGTCTCGCAGCGCCTCGACAAGTGCCGCCTCGATGAGGTCGGCCCGGGTCCGGAAATGTCCGTACAGGGTCATCCGCCCGACGCCGGCAGCCCGGGCGATGTCATCGGTGGTCGCATGCGGGTCCGAACGCATCAGTTCGCGGGCCGCGGACACGATGCGGGCGATGCTGCGCTCGGCGTCGACACGGCGCCTGGAGCGCGCAGGAGGTGCAGCCATGCCCCCAGCCTATCTCGTATGTCCATATACGGCTTATAGTGACCAGCAGAACTCGTATATGGACATACGAGATATCCGCTGGAGGATTTGATGACCAAACCCACAGTGCAGCAGGCAGTGCTCCACGAGCCGCTCCCAGCCCGGTGGCGCATCCTCGGCTTCCTCGGCGTGGCGCAGCTCATGCTGATCCTCGACGTCACCGTCGTCGCCATAGCGCTGCCTCACGTGGAGACGGACCTCGCCCTCAGTCGCGAGGCCCTGACCTGGACGGTCAGCGCCTACACGCTCACCTTCGGCGGCCTCATGCTGCTCGGCGGCCGCATCACGGACCTGCTGGGCGCCAAGCGGATCGTGATCACCGGCCTGTTGCTGTTCACCGTCGCATCGCTGGTCACAGGGTTGTCCGGGTCGGCGGGCATGCTGCTCGCCGGTCGTGTGGCCCAGGGCGTCGGGGCCGCGCTGCTGTCGCCCGCGGCGCTGTCGCTGGTGGTCGCCCTGTTCGACGGAGAGGAGCGGAACAAGGCCCTGGGCGTCTGGTCCGCGCTCGGCGGCGGCGGCGCCGCGCTCGGCGTTCTCCTCGGCGGCCTGCTCACCGCCGGTCCCGGATGGTCGTGGGTGTTCCACGTCAACGTGCCCATCGGCCTGGTGATCGCTGTGGTCCTCGCCGTACTCCTCCCGGCGCGTACGCCTTCGCCCGCTTCCCGGCCCCGGCTGGACCTACTTGGTGCGATCTTGGTGACGTCCGCCAGCGCGTCGTTGATCTACGCCCTCATCGCCGCCGGCGAGCGGGGGTGGCTCAGCGCCCTCACCGGGTGGCTCGTGCTCGCGGCTGCCGTGGGCTACGTGCTGTTCGTGCTGCGGCAGAGGCGGGCGCGTTCGCCCCTGATGGACGTGCGACTGCTCGCCCGGCGACCCGTGGCGGTCGGGGCCTTCCTCATCCTGATGGCCACGGCACTGATGATCGCGGTGTTCTTCCTGGGAACCTTCTACTTCCAACAGGCTCTGGGCTACGGCGCGCTGCAGGCCGGGCTGCTGTTCCTGCCGGTCGCGCTGGCGACGATGCTCGGCGCCAACCTGACCGGACGCCTGCTCGGCCGGTGGGGCGGGCGCGCCCCGGCCGTCGCGGGCCTGGCGGTCGCGGCGATCGGCATGGCCGTACCGGCCTTCTCGACGAACGTCGTCAGCGTCGTGGCGGGCGTGGCCGTCGCGGCGGCGGGCACCGGCGCGATGTTCGTCATCGCCTCGGCGACCGCGCTCGGTCAAGTGGCGCCCCACGAGGCCGGGATCGCCTCCGGCATCGTGAGCACCTTCCACGAGTTCGGCGCATCCATCGGAGCCGCCGTCATCTCAAGCGTCGCGGCCGCGAGCCTGGCCGGGACCACGTTGAACGGCTTCACCAGCGGATTCACCGTGGCCGCGATCGCCTCAGCGGTCGGCGCGGTCGTCGCAGCGTCGGTAACGCCCGGCCGCCCGTCACCTACGGTGCAAGCCGGCTCTCAGTAAGCGGGGACCGCCTGGCTGCCGGTGCTACGGCGGCTCCGCAACACGCCTGCGACGCCGGCAACTCCCCCACCCACGACGCACGCCCGAAGACGCCGCCGTCGTGCACGACCTCATCCGCGGTCTGGCCGAACACCAAGGCCAGGCCTCGGCCATCACCGTAGGCGTCGAGGATCTGGAGCGGATGCTCGCCCGCCCGGAGATCACCTACCTGATCGCCGAGCGCAGCGGCCGGGCCATCGGCTACGTCTCCTGGCTGGAGCGCATCAGCTTCTGGTCCGGCCAGGACCACCTCGCCCTGGACGACCTGTACGTGACCGGCGCCGAACGCGGCAACGGCGTGGGCGAACGGCTGATGCAAGCCGCGGCCGAAACCGCCGACGGCAAGGTGATCCGCTGGGAGGTGACCGAAGCCAACGTCGCTGCGCAACGCTTCTACACCCGCGTCGGCGCGACCCTCACCTCCAAGAAGATCTGTCGCTGGCAACCGAAGTGACCCCTACTTCACCGCACATCGCGCTGGCCTGCAGCCCGATACCTTCGACGCCCACGAAGGCCGAAACAGACATCCTCAGCGGACCTGCAGGCCGGTGACGGCGCGGCCGATGATGAGGCGCTGGATCTCCGACGTCCCCTCGAAAATGGTGTAGATCTTGGCGTCGCGGTGGAAGCGTTCCACCGGGTGTTCCCGGGTGTAGCCGGCGCCGCCGAGGATCTGGATCGCCTGCTCGGTCACCCACACCGCCGTCTCGCCCGCCACCAGCTTCGACATCGACCCCTCGGCCTGCTCGAACGGCCTGCCGTTGCGGGCCATCCAGGCCGCCCGCCAGGTCAGCAGGCGGGCCACGTCGACGCGGGTCGCCATGTCGGCGAGCAGGAACGCGATCGCCTGGTTGTCGCCGATCCTGCGGCCGAACTGCTCGCGTTCGCGGGCGTAGTCCCTGGCGTACTCGAAGCCCGCGCGGGCGATGCCGACGGCCATCGCCGCGACCGACGGGCGGGTGGTCTCGAACGTGCGCATCGCGGCCTGCTCGCCGGCGCGTTCGCCGTTGCGGACCCTGGCCAGGCGGGCGTCCAGCTTCTCCTTGCCGCCCAGCAGGCACGAGCCCGGCACGCGCACGTCCTCCAGGATCACCTCTGCGGTGTGCGAGGCGCGAATGCCGTGCTTGCGGAACTTCTGCCCCATCGACAGGCCGGGCGTGCCGGGCGGGACGACGAAGCTGGCCTGCCCGCGGGTGCCCAGGGACGGGTCCACCGAGGCGACGACCACGTGCACGTCGGCGATGCCGCCGTTCGTGGCCCAGGTCTTGACGCCGTTCAGCACCCAGTCGCCGTTGTCGTGGACGGCACGGGTGCGGATGGCGCCGATGTCGGAGCCGGCGTCGGGCTCGGAGGCGCAGAAGGCGCCCAGCTTGACGTCGTTCTCCGTGCCGAACATCTGGGGCAGCCACTCCCCCAGCTGTTCGGGGGTGCCGTTCGCGGACAGCGCGGCGGCGGCCAGGCCGGTGCCGACGATGGACAGGCCGATGCCGGCGTCCCCCCAGAAGATCTCCTCGAACGCCACCGGCAGGGCCAGGCCGCTCTGCTCGAACCATTGGGTGGCGAAGAAGTCCAGCGAGTACAGGCCGATCTTGGCGGCCTCCTGGATCACGGGCCAGGGGGTTTCCTCGCGCTCGTCCCATTCTGCGCCCGCGGGGCGGATCACGTCGCGGGCGAACGCGTGGACCCAGTCACGTACCTCGATCACGTCGTCACTGAGCTCCGGACAGAACCCGGTCATCGCGTCCACTCCCTGGCCGTTCCATTGTTACCGTCGGTAACACCCTACCGGCGAGTAGGGCTTGGCCGGAAGGTGCGACGGTCCGGCGACTCACGGTAATGTTCTGGTCACCGTTCGCCCATGTCGATCGAGGAAGGCCGATGGACCGCCGGCTCGCCGCACTTCTCGCCGTCCTCGCGCTGGCGGCGGCGTATCTGCTGCTCAGGCCGGTCGCGGGCGTCCGCGCCGTCGCCTACTTCGACGCCGCCGTGGGGCTGTATCCGGGTTCCGACGTGCGCGTACTCGGGGTGCGGGTCGGGCGCGTCACCGCGGTCAGCCCGGCGGGCGCCCAGGTCCGGGTGGAGCTGGCGCTCGACGCCGGGCGCAAGGTCCCGGCCGGCGCGCAGGCGGTCATCGTGGCGCGGTCGCTGATCGCCGACCGGTTCGTGCAGCTCACGCCGCCGTACCGGGGCGGGCCCGTGCTCCAGGACGGCGGCACGCTGGGCCGGACGCGCTCGCCGGTGGAGATCGACGAGGCGTTACGCGGCTACGACCAGCTCGCCGCGGCCCTCGCCCCACCGGTTTCGCCCGGCCCTGATTCGCCTCAGGCCGGGCCCCCACGGCCCGGTTCCTCTCGGCCAGGGTCGGGTGGGGTGGCGGCGGACGAGCGTGGGGCGCTGGCGCGGTTGTTGCGGGTCTCGGCGGGGACGTTCGGCGGGCAGGGCGAGACGGTGGGGGCCACCGTGCGAGGTCTGTCCGACGCGGCTTCCGTGCTGGCCGGCGACGGCGACGACCTGGCGCAGACCGTCCGCGACCTGGCCACGATCACCGGGGCGATGGCCCGCGACGACGCGCGGATCCGGGCGTTCATGAAGGACCTGGCGGGCGTGTCGGCGCAGCTCGACGGCGAGCGCGAGGAACTGCGCGCGGTGCTGGGCCAGCTGTCCTCCACGCTCACGCAGGTCGCCGACTTCGTCGAGGACAACAGGGGTGAGATCGCCGCAAACACCCGCGATCTCGCCCACCTCACCGCCCTGCTGGTACGTCAGCGCGCGTCCATCGGCACGTTCCTCGACACCGCGCCGCTCGCCCTGAACAACGCGAACAACGCCTACGACCCCGTGAGCGCGACGTTCCGGGCCCGGTTCAACCTCAACGGCCAGACCGACGACGTCGCGATGTGGTTGTGCTCGCTGGCCCACTCCATGGACGGCGGGCGCGAGTCGCTGCTCGGCGCGCTCAACCCGCTGGCACGGGCGCTCAATGACACGGTGGCCATCGACACGTCATGGCTGCTGCCCGATGTGCATGTCGACCGCCCCGACCTGTCGCTCGGCGGCCTCGTCACAACCTGCTGACCGCATCCCGCAGACCGGCCCCCACCAGACGCCGAACGGCGATGCCGGTCCAGCGTCCGATGGGGGCCTGGCGGAGGCAGGTCGAGGTCGGGTGGCGGATCGAGGGGCCGCGCCGGTCGGCCTCTGGTGAGGGCCGGTAGGTGGGGGCGGGTCAGTGGCCCGGCGAGGGCCCGGAGGTGGGGGTCAGTGGGTGGTGAGGGTCCGGCGGCGGGTGGAGGTGAGGACGGCCAGGGCGGCCATGCCCATGCCGATCGCCAGGCCGTACACCAGCGGGGTGAACCCGCCGAAGGCGGCCGCGAGCTGCGGGCCGACGCTGCCGCCGACGGCGAGGGCGAAGGAGAACAGGGCGAGTGCCGTGCCACGGGCCGGTCCGGCCTGGGCGGAGATGGCCTCGTTCATGCTGGGCAGGCCGCCGGTGATGGCGGCGACGTAGACGGCCAGCAGGAGCACCAGGCCGAGGGCGCCGGCCCCGCTGAACGCGACGGCCGCCAGGGCGAGCGCGCCCACGGCCAGGAACGCGGCGGCCCTGGCCGTGGTGGGGATCCGGGCCAGCCACGGCATGAGCACCGGCATCAGCACGATCGAGGGCAGCCCGGAGGCACGCAACGTGAGCAGGTCGGCGGAGGACGTGCCGCCGTAGATCTGCAACCCGGTGTAGACGGCGACGAACCCCGCCATCAGCATGACCGTGGCCAGGTAGCGCAGCGCGAGCACCCGGTCGAACAGCAGGCCGGGCACCGCGCGGTAGGCCGACAGCAGCGACCCGGCCGCCTCGCGCGGCAGGTCGGGCAGCATGACGGCGCGCAGGCCGAGCCCGGCGAGGGCGAAACCGGCGGCCGACAGCAGGAACAGCCCCCGCCAGCCGATCATCTCGACCAGCACCTGCGCGGCGACCTGCAACAACACAGCCGAGGCCAGGAAGGCACCCGTCACCGCGGCGATGGCGATCACTCGGCGCCGCGGCTCAAGCCGTTCGGCCAGGTAGGCCATGCCGGCGGGCGGGAACATCGCCACGGCCACCCCCTGCAGGGCACGCAACACGAGGGCCACCTCGACGTTCGGGCTCAACGCCACCAACGCGCTGGTCAACGCGGCAAGCGGCAGACCGGCCATCAGGAGGCGGCGGCGGCCGTACCGGTCAGAAAGGGGGCCGAACACCAGGAACCCGACGCCGTAGCCGGCGCCGAACGCGGTGACCAGCCAGGTCAGGCCGCCGGGCGAGGTGTGCCAGCCGGTCACCATGTCGTGCAGCAGGGGGATGACGATGTACAACTGGCCGCTGCACAGGACCGCGGTGAGGGTGAACGCCAAGAGGGTGCGGCCGAAGCGGGCGTAATCGGTACGGACTGCCGGAGCGGCCTCCGTACGGGGAAGCGTGAGTGCCATGGCAGAGGACGGTAGCCAACCAACCAGTTGGACGTCAACTAGTTAGTTGGTTTTCAACCAACTAGTTGTTGGTGGCAGAATGGTGGCATGTCACCCAAGGTCTCGACCGCCGCCACCCGGGCCGCCCTGCTGGAGGCCGCCCGCGAGGAGTTCGCCGCGTACGGCGTGGCGGGCGCGCGTGTGGATCGCATCGCGGAGCGCGCCGGCGTCAACAAAGAGCGCATCTACGGGCATTTCGGCAACAAGGAGAAGTTGTTCGACGCCGTCATCAACGAGGCGCTCGACGACCTGACGTCGCAGATCGCCCTGCCCGGCGCCGATCCCGTCGACTACGTGGCCCGGCTGACCGACTACTACCGGCGCCATCCCGACCTGGTCCGGCTGCTCATGTGGGAGGCGCTCAACTACCGAGGCCAGGAGCTGCTGCCCGGCCAGGAGGCCAGGGTCGAGCGGTGCGCGCGCAAGGCGGCCTCGCTGGCCGAAGGGCGCGGCGAGGAGCCGTCGAAGGCGACGTCGCGCATGCTGTTCATGCTGACCGGGCTCGCCCTGTTCCCGTCGATGATGCCGCAGCTCGGGCGGATCATACTGGGCGACGCCGCCGAGGACCACGACGCCATCCGCGACCAGATCGGCGCCTTCGTGACAGCAGCCCTCAAGTAGGACCTCATGGCCCGCCAACTCCAGGGCCGGCCACGGGGGTCGCCACGGCAAGCCAGTCACCCCGGGCCCGCCACAAGGGACGGCGAAACCATCCAACGAGGGCCGAGCGCGGCAGGCCAGGCGGGACCGTTACGGAGGCGGGTCGAAGGTGGTGGGGTGGGTCAGGGTGAGCATCGGGGGGCGTTCGCCGATGGCGATCTGGCGGGTCAGCACGTCGTGGCCGCCCTCGCACCGCCGGAACTGGGCCAGTTCCACCCCCGGCACATGACGGGCCTCGATCTTCCCCTGGCGCCGCAGCCGCGACCACGCGGCCAGCATGATTTGGGCCGCCATCCCCCCGAGCGCCTCCGTGGACTGCGGGGCGTGCTCGCGCGACCCCAGGTCCACCTGGGCCAGGCCGTCGAGCCCGGCCAGGTCCAGCAGGTCGATGAGCAGGCCGAGCTCCACCCCGTACCCGGTCAGGAACGGCACGCGTTCCAGGGCCGAGCGGCGGCCGGCGTACTCTCCGGCGAGGGGTTGCACGAACCCGGCCAGTTCGGGCCAGTGCAGGTTGATCAGCGGGCGGGCGACGAGCTCGGTGACGCGGCCGCCGCCGTTGGGTGCGCCGTTCAGCGGACGGTCGTAGCAGCCCTTGGTGTAGGCGACGGTGGGATCGGTGAGCAGCGGGCCGAGCACCCCGGCGACCAGCGAGGCGCGGAAGTGCCTGATGTCGGCGTCGGCGAAGGCCACCACGTCGCCGGAGGTGACCGCCAGCGACTTCCACAGCGCCTCGCCCTTGCCCTCCAGCGGCGCGAGCTCGGGCAGGATGTCGCGCTGGGCGTGCACGGCGGCCCCGGCCCGCGCCGCCACCCGCGCGGTGTCGTCGGCCGAGCACGAGTCGATGACGACGATCTCGTCCACGAGTCCGTCCAGCTCGCGCCGGATCACCTGGACGATCTCGCCCACGGTCTCCCGCTCGTCGCGGGCCGGCAGGACCACGCTCACCGTGGTGCCCCCCTTGGCCGCCACGAGGTCGCGCAGCGGCCAGTCCGCGGCGCACGACGTTCGGCGATGCCACCATTTCCGCACATCAGGCAGCATGTGCGACACCTCCCCCGTTCCCCCGCTTGTCAGCTTATGCGAGGGTCGCGTGACGCTCCAGGAAGGTATAGACGTCCGCCTCGTCCACACCCGGGAACGACCCGGGCGGCAGGGCGGCCAGGATGTGCGAGTTGGCCCGCGCGGACGGCCAGGCGTAGCCCTCCCAGCGTTCGGCCAGCTCAGCGGGCGGACGGCGGCAGCAGTCGCCGTTGGGGCAGCTGGACTTGGTGCGATTGGTGGTCTCCCGGCCCCGGAACCACCGCGACTCCCGGTACGGCACCCCCAGCGTGATCGCGAAGTCCCGTTCCCGCGAGGGATCGACGTGCGCGACGCAGAAATAGGTGCCGGTGGGCGAGTCGGAATACTGGTAGAACACCGAGAACCGGTCGGGCGAGGCGAACACCTGCCGCCCCGACCACTGCAGGCACATCCGTTGCCCCTCGATGGCCCCCTGTTCGTCGGCGGGGAAGACGATGCCGTCGTTCTCGTACGCCTTGTAGATGGTGCCACCGGCGTCGTTGCGCACGAAGTGGCAGACGAGGCCCAGGTGGTGGGTGGCCAGGTTGGTGAAGCGGTGGGCGGCCATCTCGTAGGAGACGGCGAACACGTCCCGCAGGTCCTCCACCGACAGCGCCCGCGCCGCCTTGGCCTCCTGGAGGTAGGGGGCGGCGGCCCGTTCCGGCACGAGCACGGCGGCGGCGAAGTAGTTGGCCTCGGTGCGCTGGCGCAGGAAGTCGGCGAAGTCGCGCGGTTTGCCGTGGCCGAGCGCGAGGTGCCCGAGCGTCTGGAGCAGGATCGTGCGCGGGGTGTGCATGCCGAGCTGCTCGTGTTTGACGTAGATGCGCCGGTTGCGTAGGTCGGTGATGGAACGCACCGACCGCGGCAGGTCCTGGGCGGTGTGGACGGTGTAGCCGAAGTGCGTGACCAGGCCCTGGATCGTGCTCTGGGACAGGGCTCCGGTGCGGTAGCCGACGGCGTCGAGGGCCTCGGCCGCGGCCTTCTCGATGTCGGGGAAGTAGTTGCCCACCTCGCGCTGCCTGCGCCGCAGCTCGGCGTTGGCGGCCCTGGCCTCCTCGGGGGTGGCGGTGCCGCGGGCCTGCCGGGCGCGCAGCTCGCCGTACAGGCCGAGCAGGTGTTCCAGGACGTCGTTGGGCACGCGCGCGGAGACCTTGAGCCGGGGCAGGCCGAGACCGGCGTAGATGGGGTCGCGCTGCGCCTCCTCCAGCGCGATCTCCAGCTGGGCGCGCCGGTTGGGCGGCTGGCGGCGCAGCAGCTCCTCGACGGGGACGCCCAGCGCGGTCGCCAGGGACTTGAGCAGCGAGAGCTTGGGCTCGCGCTTGCCGTTCTCGAGCAGCGACAGCTGGCTGGGCGCCCTGCTGACGCGCGAGCCCAGATCCGACAGGGTGAGGCCGCGCTGTTTGCGCAGGTGGCGCAGACGCTGGCCGAACGCGATCAGATCGAGCTCCTGCGTCAAAGACAGCGGTTCTTCGCCTAGCAGGGACGCCATACAGGCATCTTAGACAGAAATTCGGCCCATTTTCTAGCCTTTGGGCACTCAGGGCGCGTCGCAGCGCGACGCGAGAGCCGCGTGCGGTTCGGGATGAGGATTGGTCTAGGCCAACAGGAAAACTTGCGATTTCTTCTCATCTGAATACCCACAAGTAATGCACGCACTGGAAATTTTGACGGTTCTTCTCAGCCCTGAAGCCTATTGACCCGCGGCCTCCGGGCAGATCATCGACGTGAGCCCCAGGGGACGACAAAGGAGCGAACGATGAACGATCGCCTCAAGGGAGCTGCGGAGCAGCTGCAGGACAAGTGGCAGAACGACCCTCGCTGGGCGGGCGTCGAGCGCACGTACAGCGCGCAGGACGTGATCCGGTTGCGGGGCAGCGTCCAGGAGGAGCACACGCTGGCCCGGCTCGGCGCCGAGCGTCTCTGGGACCTGCTGCACACCGAGGACTACGTCAACGCCCTCGGCGCGCTGACCGGCAACCAGGCCGTCCAGCAGGTGAAGGCCGGGCTGAAGGCGATCTACCTGTCCGGCTGGCAGGTGGCCGCGGACGCCAACCTCGGCGGCCAGACGTACCCGGACCAGAGCCTCTACCCGGCCAACTCCGTGCCCGCCGTCGTGCGCCGCATCAACAACGCGCTGCTGCGCGCCGACCAGATCACCTGGTCGGAGGGCGTGCCGGACGCGCCGCACTGGCTGGCGCCGATCGTGGCCGACGCCGAGGCCGGGTTCGGCGGCGTGCTGAACGCGTTCGAGCTGATGAAGGGCATGATCGCGGCCGGCGCCGCGGGCGTGCACTGGGAGGACCAGCTCGCCTCCGAGAAGAAGTGCGGCCACCTGGGCGGCAAGGTGCTGATCCCGACCGGCCAGCACATCAAGACGCTCAACGCCGCGCGGCTGGCCGCCGACGTGTGCGGCGTCCCCTCACTGATCGTCGCGCGGACCGACGCACAGGCCGCGACGCTCCTGACCAGTGACGTGGACCCGCGCGACCAGGCCTTCACCACCGGCGAGCGCACCGCCGAGGGCTTCTACCGGGTGCGCAACGGCGTGGACTCCTGCATCGCCCGCGGCCTGGCCTACGCCCCCTACTCCGACCTGCTGTGGATGGAGACCGGCACGCCGGACCTGGACGTGGCCCGCGAGTTCGCCGAGGCGATCAAGGCCCGCTACCCGGACCAGATGCTCGCCTACAACTGCTCGCCGTCGTTCAACTGGAAGCAGCACCTGGACGACTCCACGATCGCCAAGTTCCAGCGCGAGCTGGGGCACATGGGATACAAGTTCCAGTTCATCACGCTGGCCGGGTTCCACTCGCTGAACTACTCGATGTTCGACCTCGCCCAGGGGTACGCCGCCGACGGCATGACGGCCTACGTCGAGCTCCAGGAGGCCGAGTTCGCCGCCGAGGCGCGCGGGTACACCGCGACCAGGCACCAGCGCGAGGTCGGCACCGGCTACTTCGACCTGGTCAGCACGGCCGTCGCGCCCGACTCCTCGACGACCGCGCTCAAGGGCTCCACCGAGGAGGAGCAGTTCCACCACTGATCTCCTGATCTCGCCGGCCACCTCCAGGGCATGGGATGGTTCCCCCGGCGAAGGGCCGCGCCGGCTCCCCCAGCCCGGCGCGGCCCCTTTTCATGCCCCTCTTTCACGCCCCTTCGAGGCCCGCCGTGCGCTCAGCCGCCCTCCCGGGCCCACGACGGCAGGTCCTGCCGCTCGGTGATGTCGCGGACGAGCTGGGCGTGCGCGTCCTCGGCCTGCTGCCTGGTGGACCAGTGCAGGCTGAGCACTTCCTGGCCGCCCGTCCCCGGGTCGGCGCCGGGCGGCGACAGGCGCACGGTCGACTCGAACAGCAGCGGCACCGTCCCGCCGTCGGCCTGGTCGAGCACCAAATGCAGGGTGCGGATGCGGAACGTTCCCGCGGCGGTGCCGACGCGGTCGTCGCCGATCGTGCGCCGGGCGCGGTCGGCCAGCAGCTCCTGCGCCCGCGCCGGGCTGATGGGGTTGCCCTCTATGTCGTAGTAGCTCATGTACGGCCTCGCTCTCGGGTGCGGGAGGGTGACCACGCTTCACCCGCTCACCTCGATCATGAGGCATGCGCGGTCAGGACGCTCCGGTGGCCGTCGGGGTGGCCGGGCCCGAGACGGTGGGGCCGGGCGACTCGCCGGGGCCGTCCTGGGGGATCGTGCTGATCGAGCCCGACGGCCGCGGGCAGTCGCGGCGGGCCGCGCCTCCGCGGTGGCGGCCCGCCGGACCGGCGCACGGACCGGGCTCCGCGCCGCCCGGATCGCCCGGTCCGGACGTGCCGGACGGGCGCGCGGGGCGGGACGGGCCGGACCGGCGGAAGTCGTCGGGCCGCCGGTCGGGTTCGGGCGTGAGGATCGCAAAGTGCCCGCCCGGCGTGCGGGAACGCGTGACGGAGAGCACCGGCGTGGCCGCGCTCTTTGGGGGCGCCACGTGGACGGGCGACCGGATGCCGGCGGGGGTCGCCGTGGGCCGCTCGGTCGCGCGGGCGCCGTCCTGCGGCTGCACGACCGCGGGCTCGGGCAGCAGCGAGCCGCCGCCGAGGCTCAGAGCGTCCCCGCCCGAGGCCGCGATCACGGTGACCGCCGCGATCGAGACCGTGGCCAGCGCGGCGAAACCGGCGTGCGACAGGTGCGCCCCGGCCTTCTCCCTGCTCCTGCGCCTGCTCCTGCGCTCGGAGCTGCCCGGTTCCGCCGCCGGCGTGACCGGGCGGGCCGCCCCGCCGCCCGCCCGGCAGGGCACCTCGGCCCAGCTCCCGTCCAGCACGTCGCGGACCGCCCGGCGCAGGTCCCACGGATCGCCCACGCCTCCGGACGCCAGCAGCGCCCGCAGCAGGTCGGCCGATCCGGGACGGGAACCCGGGTCCTTGGCCAGCGCCGCCTCCACGGCCGGGCGCAGCAGGGCGGGCACGCCGTCGAGGCGCGGCGGGTCGAACAGGATGCGCCGGGTCAGCACGTCCGCCTCGCCGCCGCCGAACGGGTGGTGGCCGCTCGCCGCGTAGGCCACCAGGCAGCCCCAGGCGAACACGTCCGAGGCGGGCAGGGCGGGGCCGCCGGTCAGCCGTTCGGGCGCCACCCAGCCGGGGCTGCCCATGACCTGGCCGGCCTGGGTGTGGGCGGCGAGAGTGTCCACGTCGCGGGCGATGCCGAAGTCGATGACCCGCGGCCCCCCGGGCGACAGCAGCACGTTGCCGGGCTTGAGGTCGCGGTGCACCAGACCGGCCTCGTGCACGGCGACGAGCGCGGCCGCCACCCCGAGGGCCACGCCGTAGGCGAGGTCGGGCGTGAGCGCTCCCCCGGCCTTGACCACCTGGGACAGCGCGGGCCCCGGGATGTACTCGGTGACCAGGTACGGACGGTCGTCCTCGGCGCCGTCCTCGATGACGGCGGCGGTGCAGAAGGGCACCAATCTCCGCGAGAAAGCCACTTCCTCGGCGAAACGCGCCCGCAACGTGGCATCGTGGAGATGCACCGGGTGCGGCGTCTTGAGCGCGACCAGGCCCCCTTGCGGGTGTTCGGCAAGGTACACCACGCCCATCCCGCCCGACCCCAGGCGGCCGAGGAGAAGGTACCGGCCGATGACGACCGGGTCGCCCACCGTAAGCGGTCGCACGCCAGGAGGCATGTCGCTCGCACCACGCGCCATCCGGGTCTCGCCTCTCCTGTGGGGGACACGGCAAGGCACACTGTGGCGGCATCCGGGGGCCCTTTCCGCATGTCTTGCGCAAGGGGTATCGCAGGTAAGGCGTTCGTGCCCGGAGGGTTAGTAAGTGCTGGGATGGAACGTTCTGAAGTGGCTTTTGGTGGTTGGCGGGCTTCCGTCCGGAGAAGGGGTCAGGAGGCCAGGGCGCGCGCCTCGTCGGCCTCGACCTCGCGGTTCCAGTCGTTCTTGACCGCCCGCCAGGCCTCGTCGTCCACGCCGATGCGCCAGTAGCCGGAGATGGACAGCCGCTCCATCGGCACGCCCCGCTCCAGTCGCAGGTGGCGGCGGAGCTCCTTGACGAAGCCGGCCTCGCCGTGGACGAACGCGTGCACGTCCCCCTCGGGGAACTCCAGCGCGCGCACCGCCTCCACCAGCGCCTGGCCGACGGGCCGCGCGCCCCGGTACAGCCAGGTGATCCGCGCGTCGGCGGCCGTGCCGAGCTTCAGCTCGTCACCGGGGCCGTCCACCTCCAGCAGGACGTGGGCGAGGGCGCCGTCGGGCAGCGCCTCCAGGGAGGCGGCGATGGCCGGCAGCGCGCTCTCGTCGCCCACCAGCAGATGCCAGCCGGCCTCGGGATCGGGCGCGTAGCCGCCGCCGGGGCCCAGCATCAGCACGACGTCGCCGGGCTCGGCCGCGGCGGCCCACGGCCCGGCCAGGCCCTTGTGGCCGTGGTGGACGAAGTCGAGGGTCAGCTCAAGGGCGTCGGGATCCCAGGCGCGCACGGTGTAGGTGCGCAGGCGCGGCCAGAGCTCGCGCGGCATGGTCTCGCGCACGTGCTTGACGCTGAAGGGCTCGGGGTAGTCCACGCCCTCGTGCGGGAAGACGAGCTTCACGTAATGGTCGGTGAGGCCGCGGCAGGCGAAGTCACGCAGGCCGTCGCCGCCGACCACGATGCGGATCATGTGCGGGGAGAGCCGCTCGGTCCGCAGGACGACGCCCCGATGGTGATCCGTGGGCTTGTCAGCCATCACTTCAGCCCCCATGTGTTAGTTAGGTATACCTAACCTTACAGCGGGATTGACGGCCATGGCCACCGCAACGCCTCGACGCCTTCCCCGGCGCGCAACCCCAAACTGCGACATGTCAGCACAAGCTACCCCGACACAGCAGGCCCAGTCAGGCCGCCGCCGAATCCCCTCGCCGCGCCGCACGGGCCGCGACGGCCTCCAGGAACGCCGACATGTGCCGGAAGACCAGCCGCGCCTCCGGCAGGACGTCGGCCAGGATCGGGAACGCGTGCGGCATGCGCCGCCACTCCTCGTACCGCACCGGCACCCCGGCCTCCCGGGCCCGCTCGGCCACCCGGCGGGCCTCGTCCCGCAGCACCTCCGTGGAGCCGGTGACGATCATCAGCGGCGGCAGGCCGGTGAAGTCGCCGTGCACCGGCGAGACGAGCGGGTCCCACGGGTCGAGCCCGCAGGTCCAGTGGCGGGCCAGCCATCGCACCCGGCCCGCCGGCAACATGGGGTCGTGCCAGCGGTTGGCGCGGCGCGGGATGTCGGTCAGATCCGTCCACGGCGACAGGCAGATCGCGGCGGCGGGCGTCGGCAGGCCGCGGTCGCGCAGCGCCAGCAGGGTCGCCAGCGTCAGATGGCCGCCCGCCGAGTCCCCGGCGATGACGATGTCCTCGGGGGCGTGCCCGTTGCGCATCAGGCACTCGTAGGCGTCCAGCGCGTCGGCCAGGGAGTCGGCCAGCGGGTGCACCGGCCCCTGCCGGTAGTCCAACGCGAGGACCGGCCGCCGGGCCACGGCCGACAACCGCCAGGTGATGGGCCGGTGGGTACGCGGCGAGCAGGAGAAGTAGCCGCCGCCGTGGAAGTAGAGCAGCGCCTTGCGCTCGTCCACCCTCTGGCCGGCGCGGACCCATTCGCCGCCGCAGTCCGGCCCCTCGGCGGGCGCGACGACGGCGTGCTCGGGCAGGCGCAGCGGCATCAGCCGGGCCAGCTCGCCCAGGCGGGCCGCGCCCATCAGGGCCAGCGGATGACGCATCAGCACCGTGGAGGCGGGCTTCAGGGTGCCCCACATGACCGAGGTCAGGGCCCTGGCCTGCCAGCTCAAGGGGTAGTCGGGTGCCACGTCCTTGTTGATGCGCATGACGGTCCTCCACCCCTTTTCTTCCCGGAACGTCACGGCTCTACCGGCCAGTAAGGATCTCGTCCCTGACACGAATATTCCGCCCTTGTACGACCCTGGGGATATGCCGGGACATTCGGGGACTCCGCTCCACCTGGGCGGCCCCGCGGTTCGGATATCGCGTTGCGGACCGCTGACCCACCGGCGGATAATTCCAGGCTTCCGCCAAGGCGGACCCGTGCGCGACCCCCGACACGGTCCGTGACCGCGTCCTCACTCCCGGGAGGTGAGCCATCATTCCCCTCTACGCCCGCCTCGTCCGGTACGGCTTCCGCAAGCACGCCGTCTACATCTGGGCCGCGCTCGCCGGCGCGTTCACCAACAGCGTGTTCGGCGTCCTGCGCGCCTACGTCCTCATCGCCCTGTGGCAGGCCCGCCCCGGCCTGGCCGGCTACGACGTCACCGACGCCGTCACCTACTGCTTCGTCACCCAGGCCCTCATCGGCCCGATGATGCTGTTCGGCGGCGGCCTGGCCATCCCCGAGCGCATCCGCACCGGCGACATCGCGCTCGACCTCGTCCGCCCCGCCTCGCTCCAGCTCTGGTCGCTGGCCGAAGACCTGGGCCGGGCCGCTTACCTGCTCCTGGTGCGCAGCCTCCCGCCGCTGCTGCTGGGCGCGGCCCTGTTCGGCATCACCACCCCCGCCTCCCCGGCCCGATGGGCGGCGGCCCTGACCGGCTGCCTCGTCGGCGTGCTCATCAGCTTCGGCTGGCGCTACCTCGTCGCGCTGTCGGTCTGCTGGCTCGCCGACGACCGCGGCGTGGCCGTCGTGTCCCTGGTCCTGACGACGTTCTTCAGCGGCATGATGCTCCCCCTCCACCTGTTCCCCGGCCCGCTGGGCGAGGTGGTCAGGGCCCTGCCGTGGGCCTCCATGGTCCAGGCGCCCGCCGACCTCTACCTCGGCAGGGCCCCCGTGGGGCGGACGCTCGCCCTCCAGGCGTTCTGGGCGGCGACGCTGTTCGCGCTCGGCCTGCTGGCCACCCGCGCCGTCCGCCACAAGGTGGTGATCCAGGGTGGTTAGGACGTACTTCCTGCTGGCCTGGACCTGGACCCGCGCCGCGGCCGCCTACCGCCTCTCCTTCGCCCTGATGATCGTGTTCGGCCTGGTCACGGGGGCGATCGACGTCGCGGCCATCCTCGTCGTCTTCGCCAACACCACCACCCTGGCCGGCTTCACCCGCGAGGAGGTGCTGTTCCTGTACGGCGCCTCCGCCGTCTCCTTCACCGTCTGCGACACCTTCGTCAGCAACCTCGACCGCCTCAGCCAGCACATCAAGGCCGGCACGCTCGACACGATCCTCATCCGCCCGGCCGCCGCCTGGATCCAGATCGCCGCCGACCGCTTCGCGCCCACCAGGATCGGCCGCGTCGTCCAGGCCGTGGCCGTGCTCGCCTACGCCGTCGCCGCCCTCGGCCTCGACTGGCGGCGGGCCTGGATGATCCCCGTCATGATCGTCACCGGCATCGTCATCTTCACCGCGCTCTGGACGCTCGCCGGCGCGCTGCAGTTCGCGCTGACCGACGCCCCGGAGGTGGTCAACACCTTCACCTACGGCACCCACCAGCTCAGCCAGTACCCCCTCAGCGTCTACGCCCGCGACCTGGTCCGCGGCGTCACGTACGTACTGCCCCTGGCCTTCGTCAACTGGCAGCCCGGCCTCTACGTCCTGGGCCGGGACGACCCGTTCGGCACGCCCGGGTTCATGCGGTTCCTCGGACCGGCCGCCGCGCTGGTCCTCGCCCTGGCCGCCGCGTCGGCCTGGCGGCAGGGCATCAGGCACTACCGATCGACGGGGAGTTAGCGATGATCGAGCTGCGACGGGCGGGACGCTCGTTCAAGGTCAGACGCACGGTCGTGCACGCCGTGCGCGACCTGTCGTTCACCGTGCCGGCCGGCGAGTTCGTCGGCTACCTCGGGCCCAACGGCGCGGGCAAGTCCACCACGATCAAGATGTTGTGCGGCATCCTCACCCCCACCACCGGCTCCGTGCGGGTGGCCGGGCTCGACCCCTCCCGCCGGCGCACCACGCTCGCCCGACGGATCGGCGTGGTGTTCGGCCAGCGGACGACCCTGTGGTGGGACCTGCCGCTCAAGGACAGCTTCGAACTGGTCCGACACCTTTACAAAGTAGATCGTGCGACCTTCCGGGTCCGGCTGGCCGAGCTGACCGAGACCCTCGACCTCGGCTCCTTCCTGCGCACCCCGGTGCGTCAGCTCAGCCTGGGGCAGCGCATGCGCGGCGACCTGGCCGCGGCGCTGCTGCACGCCCCCGACGTGCTGGTGCTGGACGAGCCGACCATCGGCCTCGACGTGGTCAGCAAGGCGAGCATCCGCGGCTTCCTGAAGCGGCAGAACGCCGAGCGCGGCACGACCGTGCTGCTGACCACGCACGACCTCGGCGACATCGAGCGCCTGTGCCGCCGGATCATGCTGATCGACCACGGCCGGCTGGCCTTCGACGGGACGCTCGCCGAGCTCATGGCCACGGCGCCGGAGCAGGCCACCATCGAGGACGTGGTGACCCGGCTCTACACCGGCACTCAGTAGTAGCCGCCCTCCTGCGTGGTCTCGTAGTCGTCCTCGTCGAGGTCGTCGTGCGGGCGCGACCAGCGGGAGGGCATCAGCACGGGGATGAACAGGACCACGCCGAGCAGGGCCAGCACGCCCGTGGTGAGCAGAACCTTGTCGCCCGCGCCGGCGTCCAGGACGATCCGGTGGACCGACGGCTGGTCGGGAATGAGGGACAGCGCCCTGCCGGTGTCCAGGGCGTAGACGACCGTCCAGGCCAGCAGCACCATCGAGGGCACGAACGTGGCCAGCGGCGAGATCCGGCCGGCCACGACGAGGCCGACGACGAGCCCGACCGCGGCCATGGCGCCGAGGGCGATCCACATCTTCTGGTTGTCGGGCGGCGGCGGCGTGATCGCCGCACTGGCGAGGGCCTGCTGCACGGCCCATCCGCCACCCCCGAGGACGGCCGCCGTGACCACGACGCCGATGAGCAATCCTGCTAAGTGCCGCAACGTTCTCACCTCAAATGTCAACGCGAATGTCAACGCGCTCGGCACGACCCTAGCGACAAATGCCATTTCCGGACCAGGCATCAACCCGCTCGGAAGTTAGGGGTCTCATGCGACGGAGCCTCGTGAGACCATGTGGCACACATGCGTGCGCGACTTCCCCTCCGGCTCGCGCGGACGGCCGCCTTCGCCGCCGTCTGCGTGACCCTCGCTGCCCTCGCCCACGTGGCGGGCGGCGGTGGGCGTCCGGGGCCGTGGGCGGCGGCGCTGGGCCTGGCGGCGGTCTCCGGCCTGGGGCTGGCGCTGTCCGGCAGGGAGCGCTCGGCGCCGCTGATCAACATCGTGCTGGGTGTGACGCAGTTCGGCCTGCACGAGCTGTTCGCGGGCGGCAGCCCGTCCTCCTACGTCTTCGAGCACGGCCACGGCCAGGGGCTGGCCGTCAACGCGGGCATGCTGCTCGCGCACCTCACGGCGACCCTGATGACCGGCTGGTGGCTGTCGCGCGGCGAGATCGTGCTGTGGTCGCTGCTGCGCCGGCTCGGGTTGCGGCTCGTGCCGCCGCTGCTCGCGGTCGTGCCCGCGGTGCGGCCGGGCGTTCCGGTCGTGCACACCAGGGTGGTCCCCCCGCAGCCGGGGTTCCGGCACCGGGTGGCCAGGCGTGGTCCTCCACTTCCCGCCTGACCTGCTGACACCCGTAGACCCCTGTCATTTTCCGAAGTGGAGTTCCGCCATGTCCTTCGTCCGTCGTGCGGCGACCGTGCTCGCCGCCGCCACCGCCCTCACCGCCGGTCTGGCGCTGCCCGCGCTGGCCCACGTCTCCATCAACCCGGGCACCGCCGAGCAGGGCGGGTTCACCAAGGTCGCCTTCCGGGTGCCCAACGAGCGTGACAACGCCTCGACGACCAAGGTCCAGGTCAGCTTCCCCACCGACCATCCGCTGGCGTTCGTGTCGGTCAAGCCCGTGCCGGGCTGGGACGTCAAGGTCACCGAGGGCAAGCTGCCCAAGCCGGTCAAGACCGAGTACGGCGACCTGGAGGAGGCCGTCACCACGGTCGTGTGGTCCGGCGGCAAGATCAACCCGGGTGAGTTCCAGGAGTTCGAGGTGTCCATGGGCCAGTTGCCCAAGGACGTCGACTCGCTGACGTTCCCGACGAAGCAGACGTACTCCGGCGGCGAGGTGGTCGACTGGGCCGACGCGCCCAAGTCCGACGGCACCGAGGCCGAGCACCCCGCTCCCACGCTGAAGCTCGTCCCGGCCTCCGGCGACGACGAGCACTCCGCCGCGAGCGCGCCGGCCTCGGCCGCCCCGGCCGCCGCCACGGGCCCGTCGGTGGCGCCGGTGGCGGCCTCCTCGGCCTCCTCCTCCGACGGCACGGCCCGCCTGCTGGGCGGCGCCGGGCTGGTCGTCGGCGTCATCGGCGTCGTCGTCGGCGCCCTGGGCCTGCGCCGCCGGGCGGCCTGACCCCGCGACGCGGCGTCCCCGGCCGGGCACCTCGCCCGGCCGGGGACGCGCCTCCCGGTCAGGACGTGATGTCCTTGCCGGAGAAGCGCGCCCAAGCGATCGAGCAGAACAGCACGATGTAGGCGCCGAAGGCCAGCAGCCCGTCCCGCAGCGCCGACAGCTCCATCGGGCTGCGCAGCACCGCGTCGAAGCTGGTGAACCTGGTCGGCAGCAGGTACGGCGTCACCGCGCTCAGCTCGGGGAAGGCCCGCAGCACCTGGCAGACGACCACCAGCACGAGCGTGGCGGCCACCGCCCCGATGGACACCTCGGTGAACGTCGACAGCGCCAGCGCGACGGCCGCCAGCGCCGCCATGCCGGCCCCGACGTAGCCGACGGCGATGAGGATGCGCAGCAGCCCCTCGCCCATGGAGATCGTCGTGCCCGACAGCAGCGTCACCGGCCCGGCCGGGAACAGGATCAGCCCGGTTACCAGCGCCGACAGCGCCACCACCGCCGTGACGGCGTAGGCGAAGACGACCGCGTTGAGGTATTTGACGGCCAGCAGGCGGGTGCGTCCCGCAGGCGCGGCCAGCAGGTAGCGCAGGGTGCCGCCGCCCGCCTCCCCGGCCACCGAGTCGCCCGCGACCACGCTGACGGCGACCGGCATCAGCAGCAGCACGAGGAACGAGAACGCGACGAACGTGAGCATGAGGCTGTTGCCCGCCACGCTCTGGATGAACCCGCCCATCCCATCGCGGTCGTCGCCGCCGAACGCGCGCAGGGCGAGGCCGAGGACGGCCGGCACGGAGGCGAGCACGGCCAGCATCACCAGGTTGCGCGGCCGGCGGAAGGTCAGGCCCAGCTCCGAGCCGAGCAGCCGCCAGAACGCCCACCGCGCCCGCCGCGGGCCGTCGGCGGCGTCCGTCCCGGCGCCCTGCGCCGGGCCCGCCGCGGCCCCGGCGTCCCTGGCCGGGTCCGGGTCCGGTGTGCGCCGCTCCACGGTGCGCAGCGTCTCGGTCACGGGCACCAGGCCGGGCATGCGGCCACCGGACCGGCCGTCCCGCGTCTCGGTTGCGGGTGTCACGGTTGCGTGTGTCCCGGTTGCGTGTGTCCCAGCGTCCGGCGCCGAGGTCTCAGCCGTCGACATCGAAGCCCTCCCCCGTCAGTCCGACGAAAACGTCCTCCAGGCTCGGCCGCAGCACGGCCAGCCCCCGTACGGCGACCCCCTCGCCGACCAGCGCGGCGTTGATCCGCTCCGGCGCGTCGCCGCCCAGCTCGGCCGTCACGTCGGCGTCGCCGCGCCGCACGTCGGCCAGCCCCAGCCCGCCGAGCACCCGCGCGGCGTCGGCCACGTCGGGCGTCTCGACCCGGACGCGCGTGGCCAGGCCGCCGTTCAGCGAGGCGATCGTGCCCTGGGCGGCCAGCTTGCCGGTCCGCATGATCGCCGCGTGCGTGCACATCTGCTCGACCTCGGCCAGCAGGTGCGAGGAGACGAAGACGGTGGTGCCGCCGGCGGCGATGTCCTTGACCAGCGCGCGCACCTCGCGGGTGCCCTGCGGGTCGAGGCCGTTGGTCGGCTCGTCCAGGACGAGCAGCTCGCGCGGGCCGAGCAGCGCGGCGGCGATGGCCAGGCGCTGGCGCATGCCGAGCGAATAGTTGCGGTAGCGCTTGCCGGCCGCGGCCGACAGGCCCACCCGGTCGAGCGCGGCGGCGACGCGCGCCCGCGCGGTGCGGCGCACGGCGGTGGGGTCGGCGGCGTCGAAACGCATCAGGTTGGCCTCGCCCGACAGGTACGGGTAGAACGCCGGCCCCTCCACCACCGCCCCCACCCGGGGCAGCGCCCGCGGCAGCGGCAGCCCGAGCAGGGAGTGCTCCCCCTCGGTGGGCGCGATGAGGCCCAGCAGCATGCGGATGGTCGTGGTCTTGCCCGAGCCGTTGGGCCCGAGGAAGCCGAAGACCGAGCCGCGCGGCACCGCCAGGTCGAGCGCGTCCACGGCCACCTGGCCGCCGCGGAAGCGCTTGGTCAGGCCACGCGTGACGATGGCGTGCTCCCCGGAGGGCGGGGCCGCCCCGAAGGGCGCCCCCGCTTCCTGCGTGACGGCGGTGGTCACCTGACGCCCGCCGCCTGGGTGATCTCCTCCGGGGTGACCGCGCCGACCAGCAGGCGGCCGTCGTCGGTCAGCAGGACGGTGACGAGCTTGGTCTTGATCAGCCGGCCCGAGCCCCACGTGCCGCTCACCGGCGTGGCCGACTTCAGCACGGTGTCGGCCAGCGCCCCCACGTCGGCCTTCGAGCCGTCGCCGGGCGTCGAGCCGCCGTCGCCCGCCGCCGGCCGGTCGGCCGCCTTCAGGTCCTCCGGCTTGAACGGCAGGACGGCCACGGTCGTCCACCCGTCGCCGACGACCTTGAGCTCGCCCGCGACCCTCTCGGCCTGCTCGGCGTGCTGCTCGGCGCGCTTGGCGTCGCCCAGCTCGCTGAGGTCCTTCTCCTCCACCTTGGCGCCCGCGGGCGGGGTGAAGGCGAAGTTCTCCGGGGCCGGGGGCGTGAACGTCACCTGGGTGAAGCCGACCTGGAAGGCCGGTTCGGCCGAGCCCTTGGCGTAGACCTGGACCTGGAGCGGGACGTAGGTCTCGCCGTCGAGCGCGAGCCGCACCTCCTGCACCAGCGAGCCCTCGTCCTTGGGGGCGAGGACGAGCTGGTAGACCGGCCGGCCGGCCACCTCCGCGGTGTTGATCACCCGGACCGCGGTGTGCTCGTCGGCCTTGGCCAGCAGCTTCTCGGCCACCTGCGGCGGCGTCAACTGGGTCGGCGGCGTGCTGGGCAGCTTGTGCTCCTGGCCCGTGCCGGGCTTGATGGTCAACCGGGTCGCGGTGTTGGTGGCGCTCTGCCAGTACCAGCCCTGCTCGCCGTTGACGATCAGGTTGGTCTCGTTCAACTGGGTCGGCATGGCCACCCGGAACCGGTCGGCGCCGCCGTACCAGACCTTGATCTCGTGCGAGCCGGACAGCAGGCTCAGCGGCGACTCGCCACCGGTCTGGGGCAGCGACGGCAGGCCGAGCGAGGCCGTCTGCTGCACCGTGCCGGACATGGGCGGCAGGCCGCCCCCCTTGCTCGTCGCCGCCACGGCGTCGGCCAGCAGCTGCTGGGCCGAACGCTCGGGCAGGACGGGCTCGCCGCTGACCGCCGCGATGACCGGTCCGGCTCCGATCGCGCCACCGATCAGCGCCGCCGCGGCGATCGGGACTCCCCACCTCACGAACGTGCCTCTGCGCATCTCACTCCTTAACGGTATGTCGATGACCAGAGCCTGCGGCATGCATCCTGTGGCCGGCCTGAGACTGTCTGAGACGCCTCTCAGCCTTCTCAGCGGCGTCTCAGCTCAGGGACGGGAGAATCAGCACATGAGAGTACTGGTCGTCGAGGACGAGCGGCGGATGGCCGCGGCCCTCCAGCGCGGGCTGCAGGCCGAGGGGTTCGCCGTGGACCTCGCCCACGACGGCGAGGAGGGCCTGCACGCGGCCCGGCAGGGCGACTACGACGTCGTGGTGCTGGACATCATGCTGCCGAGGCTGTCGGGCTACAACGTGTGCAAGCAGTTGCGCGCGGAGGAGAACTGGGTGCCGATCCTCATGCTGTCGGCCAAGGACGGCGAGTACGACATGGCCGACGGCCTCGACCTCGGCGCCGACGACTACCTGACCAAGCCCTTCTCGTACGTGGTGCTGGTGGCCAGGCTCCGGGCCCTGCTGCGGCGCGACTCGGGGCGGCGGCCGTCGGTGCTGGCGGCCGGCGACCTGACCCTCGATCCGGCCCGCCGGAAGGTGCAGCGGGGCGAGACGCCGGTGGAGCTGACGCCGCGGGAGTTCGCGCTGCTGGAGTTCCTGATGCGCCGCCGGGACGAGGTGGTGTCGAAGTCGGAGATCCTGGAACACGTGTGGGACACCTTCGACACCGACCCCAACGTGGTCGAGGTCTACGTCGGCTACCTGCGGCGCAAGGTCGACGCCCCCTTCGGCAGGAACGCTCTGCAGACCGTGCGCGGCGCGGGCTACCGGCTGGCGGGCGACGGTGGCTGACACCCCGATGGCCTGGTGGCGGCGTCAGGGGCTGCGGTTCAGGCTGACGGCCGCGGCGGCCGCCGTGCTGGCGCTGGCGCTGGCCCTGTCGGCCTCGGTGCTGCTGTCGGTGCTCGACCGGGCGCTGATCGACACGGTCGACACCTCGACCCGGCAGCAGGCGCAGACCGTACGCGTGGCGGCCGACGCCGGGACGCTGACCAGCCCGATCACCACGCATGACGGCACGATCGTCCAGGTGCTCGACCGCAGCGGGCGGATCACGCACGTCACGTACGGCACCGACCGGCTGGTGCCGCTGCTGGACGCGGCGGCCAGGGCCAGGGTGCTGCGCGAGGGGCGGGCGACGTTCCTGGACGGGCGGCCGTACGCGATCCCGGGGCCGCTGCGGGTGGTGGTGCTCAGCGCCGACCACGGGCAGACGGTGCTGGCGGCCAGGCCGATCGGCGAGATCCAGACGAGCCTGGGCGTGGCCGGACGGATCCTGCTGGTCGGCACGCCCGCGCTGGTCGTGCTGCTGGCGGTGGCGAGCTGGCTGATGATCGGCAGGACGCTGCGCCCGATCTCGTCGCTGCGCCGGGTCGCGGCCGAGATCACGCACACGGCGCGGTCCAGGCGGCTGCCGGTGCCGCAGTCGCGTGACGAGGTGTACGCCCTGGCCACCACGCTCAACGGCATGCTGGCCCGGTTGGAGGAGGCCGAGCAGCGCCAGCGCGCGCTGGTCTCCGACGCCGCCCACGAGCTGCGCAGCCCGCTGGCCAGCATCCGGCTCCAGCTGGAGGTGGCGCTCGGCCATCCGGAGGGCCAGGACTGGCGGGAGACCGCCGAGGGCGTGCTGGAGGACGCCCTGCGGCTGTCGAGGCTGGCCGAGGACCTGCTCGCGCTGGCCCGCCTGGACGAGCGCGGCGGCGTGCCGGCCCGCGACGAGCCGGTCAACCTCGACGAGGTGGTGCGCCAGGTCGCCGAGCGGTACGGCGAGGCCCGGCTGACCGCGTGCGACCCCGTGGTGGTGCGCGGGGACGCCCTCGACCTGAGCCGGGTGCTGACGAACCTGATGGACAACGCTGTCCGGCACACCTCCTCGAAGGTCGAGGTGGCGCTGACCGCCGACGGCGTGCTGACGGTGACCGATGACGGGCCCGGCATCCCCGAGCAGGACCGGGAGCGGGTGTTCAACCGGTTCACCCGGCTGGACTCCGGGCGCAGCAGGGACGAGGGCGGTGCGGGGCTGGGGCTGGCGATCGTCCGGGAGACCGTGCGTGCCCACGGGGGGACGGTGGTCCTGCAGGACGCGGCGCCGGGCCTGCGTGCCGTGGTCCGCCTTCCGGTGTCCCGCTAGGCGGGCGTCGGCCGGAGCGATCGGCGGGAGCTCGGCGGGGATACCGGCCCGCGCGACGCGTTCGGGGCGCCGGCGGGCTGCGGTCAGTGGCGGGGGCGGTGCGGGGGACGGTGCGGGGGACGGGGACTGCGGGGGATCATGGAACGTTCCTGGTCAGGCGGCTGTGCCCTTCTCCGCGGTGGACAGAAAGTCCTGGGCGATGAGGGGCAGGCGGCGGCGTGCGTGCACCACGGCGATGACGCGCCGCACGGCCGGTTCGAGTGAGCGCACCACCAGGCCCGCCCTGGCGGCCTGGTCGGCCATGCCGCGGTACCACAGCAGCGAGGCCTGGCCGGCGCGGACCGCGTTCAGCCAGCCGTTGCGCTCGTCGGTCTCCAGGACGACCACGGGGGTGACGGCGTACTTGCCGAACATGGCGTCGAGCTCCCTGCGCCGCGAGCTGCCGCGGGCGGGCAGCGCCAGGCGCATCCCGTGGAGCTTGCCCATGGGGACCGGGTTGGGCAGGTCGAGCCCGGGCGGGGAGATCAGCACGATCTCCTGGCGTTCGAGCGGGTGGGTGATGAGGTCGGTGGGCACGGGCAGATCGGTGAGCCCGAGGTCGGCCCGCTGATCCCGGATGGCGCTGACGACGCCGTCGCGGCCGTCGCAGCGCACGATGTGCACGCGTACCCCTGGGTGCTCGGCCGCGTAGGCAGGGAGCAGCCGCCCCGCGAGTCCGGGTTCGAGACTCGGGGTGGAGGCGATGCGCAGTTCGGCCTCCGTCACGCCGGCGTGGTTGGCCAGGCCCTCGATCTCGTGCACGGCGTCGAGCGCCTCCCTCGCCAGCTTGACCACGCGGCGGCCCTGGGCGGTGACCACCACGCCGCGGCCGGAGCGGGCGAAGAGCGTCATGCCGAGCTCTCGCTCAAGATCGCGGATCGCGCGGGACAGCGCAGGCTGCGCGATGTAGAGCGACCTGGCCGCGTCGGTCATGGTGCGGTGCTCCGCAGTCGCGACCACATAGCGGAGCTGCTGGAGATTCATGCCAACGAAGCTAGGACACCGCCCTGCTCCGGGACCGGTAGATAGCGGAGATCACCTCGATTGATTTCGGAGCGTGACCGAGTACCGCTACATCCGTGACGGGTGATAAATCAGTATGCTTTTGCCCCAAATTTGGCAAAGATCCTTTGGGGTCTGCCGCAAAGCCGTGCATTGCAGACAAGCGGCTTAACGGGGAGACACGGTGACAGCAAACGGGCAATATCCACCTCCGCCACAAGGGCCCGGGCAGCCCCTGCGGCCCCCTTCGCGACCCTGGCCGCCGCCGGGCTACGGGCAGCCGCAGCCGCAGCCGCAGGGCGGTCACCCCTACCCGCAGGCGCCCCCGCCCCCGAACCCGCCGCAGGGCCCTCCGCAGGGCCCGCCGCCCGGTTCTCAGCCCTATCCGCCGCAGCCGCCCCCGCCGCGGGGCTATCCGCCGCAGCCGCCGGCCCCGCAGGGCTACCCGCCGCAGGGCCACCCCCAGGGCCCCCCACAGGGCCCGCCACAGCCCCCGCAGGGCTACCCGCCGCAGGGCCATCCGCCGCGCGGCCCGCAGTATCCGCCGCCGCAGTACGGGCAGCAGTACCAGCCGCCGCCACCGCCGCCGCCGCCCATGCCGGCCATGCCGACGAGGCAGTGGCCGCAGCAGCCGAGGAAGAAGTCCGGCATGGGGGTCGCCGGCGTCCTCGGGGCCGTGTTCGGGTCGCTGGCCGCGCTGTTCGTGCTGATCGTCATCGGGGCGGCGATGCTGAAGTCGTCCTCGCACACGGAGACGACCACGCCGGTCGCGCTCCCGTCGTACGAGCCGTCGCGGACCGACGAGCCCTTCCCCAGCCACGAGCCGACGCACGACACCTCGTCGCAGGAGCCGACCCAGGAACAGACGCAGCAGCCGACCCAGGAACCGACCCAGGAGCCGACCCAGGAGCCGACGCAACAGCCGTCGCAGCGGCCCACCGAGCGGCCGACCCAGGAGACGGTCACGCCGCCCAAGCAGGTCACGCTCAACACCAGCCTGAAGAACAACACCCTCTACCGGGCAGGCAGCCTGCCCCGGGTGAACTGCCGGGCCGGGAACACGAACATCTTCAGCCACAGCCAGCTCAAGGCGCTGATCCTGAAGACCGGCCGGTGCATGGACAAGGCGTGGGGGCCGATCCTGCAGCGGCAGGGCATCGCGTTCAGCCCGCCGAACTACGCCGTGGCGTCCGGGCGCGGACGGGGCGCGTGCGGCGACTATCCGTCGGCCGGGAGCATGGTGCCGTACTACTGCCCGCGCAACAACACGATCTACGCCTCCACCTCGGCGATGTCCAGGGGCAACGGCAACGCCCGCGGCTACGGCCAGATCATCTCCTGGCACGGCGGCATCATCAGCATGATGGCCCACGAGTACGGCCACCACGTCCAGAACATCACCGGCGTGATGGACTCCTGGTGGCAGGGCACCATCAACTCCTCCAGCCAGAGCGGCAAGCTGGCGCTGAGCAGGAAGCTGGAGCTGCAGGCCACCTGTCTCGGCGGCATGTGGATGCGCTCGGTCGCCTCGTCCTACCCGGTGCCGTCCTCGCTGCGCTCGCGGCTGTTCTGGTTCTACGCGCAGGTGGGCGACTACCCCGGCTATCCGCGCGACCACGGCACGCCCGCCAACAACAACCGCTGGTTCCGGCAGGGGTGGGAGCGGGACAAGACGTACCAGTGCAACACGTGGCTGGCGCCGTCCTCGACGACCTCCTGAGCGACACGTGGCGTTCATCTCATGTTGAAGAGTTGTCTCTGATGTCCAGGTATGGGGGCTAGAATCCTGGCAATCTTGTGCCCGACATGGGGCGAACATCATTTTTTGCCTGGTAGGCGTGCGAAGGAGCCGGTGTGAGCAAGCGCGATGGGGGAGACACCGTGCCCGGAAGCGCCAAACGGCGGACTCCACGCCCGCGCAAGGGCTCCTCCCCCGCGCCGCGCTTCGCCAAACCCCTGACGACTGCCTCCGTCATCGGCTGGACGGCTCTGTCCGCCCTGGTGCCCGGCGCCGCGCATCTGCGGGCCGGGCGCCGTCGTACCGGGCTGATCATGGTCGGCGCGTACGCGGTGGTGCTGCTCGCGGCCCTGGCCTTCGGCCTGACCCGGGATCTGAGCAACCTGACGGGCCTGGCCGAGGACGGCGCCATGGTCACGGTGATCGTCATCGCGGCCGCGTGCGCGCTGGCCTGGTTCGCCGTGATCGCCGTCTCGTACGTGGCGCTGGGCCCCAACAGGCTGAACCAGCAGGGCCAGGTGGTGACCGGGATCGTCGTGGGCGTGCTGTGCGTGGCCGTCATGTCGCCGTTCGCGCTGACGGCCAACTACGTGCTGGCCGGGCGGAACGCCGTCAACGCGATCTTCCCGTCGCACCCGGACCCGGAGAACCCCGTCCAGATCAAGAACCCCGAGGACCCCTGGGACGGCAAGACCCGGGTGAACTTCCTGCTGGTCGGCGGTGACGCCGCGGGCAACCGGGTGGGCGTGCGCACCGACAGCATGACGGTGGCCAGCGTGGACACCAGGACCGGCAACACCGTGCTGTTCAGCCTGCCGCGCAACCTGCAGCACGTGCGTTTCCCGCCGTCCTCGCCGCTGCACAAGCACTTCCCCAACGGCTACATGGCCGATCTGCCCAACGGCGGCCTGCTCAACGAGGTCTGGCAGTACGCCAACGACAACCCGCAGCTCATGGGCGGCAAGAACCGCGGCCCGCGGGCCCTCATGGACGCCATCGGCTACACCCTGAACCTCAGGATCGACTACTACGCCCTGATCAACATGTACGGCTTCGCCGCCCTGGTGGACGCCATCGGCGGCCTGAAGATCCGGGTCGAGGAGGACGTCAAGTGGGGCGGCCACTTCGGCACCGCGGGCACGATCAAGGCGGGCTACCGCAAGCTGTCGGGCGAGCAGGCCCTGTGGTACGGCCGCTCCCGCGTCAACAGCGACGACTTCTCCCGGATGGGACGCCAGCGCTGCGTCATCGGCGCCTTCGCCCAGCAGGCCACGCCCGGCGTGATCCTGACGAACTTCACCAAGATCGCCGGGGCGGCCAAGCGGCTGGCCCAGACGAACATCCCGCGTCCGCTCGTCGCGCCGCTGGCGGACCTGGCGCTCAAGGTCAAGGACGCCAAGATCACCAGCCTGCAGTTCGTCCCGCCGGACTTCTACTCGGGCAGGCCCGACTGGATCAAGATCCGGGCGGCCGCGAAGAAGGCGATCGCCGACTCCGACCGCTCCGCCCGCCAGGCCCAGACCGCCAACGTGACCGCCTCCCCCGGCTCCCCGACGGCCACCCCGTCGCGGACCCGTACGCAGGCCCAGACGGGCACGCAGGCGGGCACGCCGACCGAGACCCCGACCCGCAACAGCCAGCGGGGCGGCGCGAAGTCCCTGACGGAGCTGTGCGGCCTGTGATCGTCACCCCCGCCGGAGCCCGGCTCCGGCGGGGGCTCTGACGGCGAGAGGCCGGGCCCGCTCGTTTCAGGTCACTTCGACAGGTGCCCGAGGATCCAGTCGGCGAGCGTGCCGGTGACCGTGCCGTGTTCGGAGTTGTCGGAGTCGCACTGGTAGTCGTCCAGCTCGCTCTGCTCCGGCGACAGGGCGGTGATGTCGGTGTAGAGGTCCACGGTCCAGTCCACGGGGTCGTACTGGAGCGCGACGGCGCTCACGGTGGGGACGAAGCAGGCCGACCGGAACCGGCCGGCGATCGGCGCGCCGAACGCGTCGGCGACCATGCCGTAGGAGGCCAGCGTGCCGCCGGGCGCCCCGTCGAAGGGCGCGACGTCGCTGGTGTAGCTGGTGCTGGCCCACAGCGGGACGGCTCGCATGCCGCCCACCCGCTGACGGGCGCCCCGGTCCGGCTGGGTGCGCACGGTGGCGCCGGCCAGCCCGTCCAGCGCGGTCCACTCGAAGGCCAGGGCGTCGGGCGGCACGTTCCGGCCGGTGCCGTCGGCGGCGCCGTTGGAAACGCCGAGCTTGCGCGGCCTGAGCGGGAACCAGCCGGCGGCGCGCAGGTCCTCGATGAACGCCAGGCGCAGCGGGCTGGCCGTGGCGACCGGCCCGGAGTAGCGCCCGTCTCGGACCCAGCCCCACAGGAGCTGCTGCGCGGCCGGGCTCCTGATCAGGTCGGCCGGGCCGGGCGTGCCGGGGGCGGCCGGCGCGAGGGCCTCGGCGAAGTAGGCGAGCTGTTGCAGGATCAGCGGGATCCAGGCGCCGTTGTGCGGCGAGTCGTAGGACAGGTAGGTCATCGTCTGGTGGTCCTCGCGGCGGCGTTCCATCTCCGCCAGCGCGTAGCGGGTGACCAGGCCGCCCGCACCGAGGCCGCCGACGATCAGCGGCGTGGTGCCGAGCCGCTCGCGGATCGCGCGGCCCACGCACGTCGCCGCGACCCCGGCGTTGGCCTGGATGTGGGTGTGGCGGGCGGCGAAGCCGAGCAGCACGACGTCGATGCCCTGGGCGAGGAGCCGGCTGAGCAGCCGGTCGCCGTGCGGCGGGTACGGCGCGTCGAGCCGCCCCCACAGCCCGGCCAGGTCGCTGGGCCCGTGGCCGAACCCGTCGGCGAAGATCATGGGGCGGACGAGCGCGTCGTGGCCCGGGGCGAGATGGACGGCGGCCGTCCCCGTGGCGAGCCGGCCCTGGTAGGGCCAGGCGGAGGTGAGCTCCCACCGCGCGTCGGGCTCGCGGTGTTCCCCGGAGCCGCCGGGGTCCTGTGTGAAGAACACCCCCGTGGGGAGCGCTCCGGCGACCTGTTCCGCGCGTCCGGCGGGCGCGGGCTCGCACTCCTGTGCCGGAACGCGCTCGACGTCGATCCTGGCCGCCCCTGGTGTCGCCATGACTGTCACCTTTTCTCGTGGGTTACCGGATGTGACCCCCGATTCGCGTGCCCGCCTTTCTGAATATCGTTCGATCTTTTTCCGGATTCGATGACGTCTCCAGCTCACCTCGCCCACGGCGACAAATCAACCCGCGCCGCCGACAATTCACCCTGACCACCGGTCAAGGCATTACAGAAGACCGCGCAGGCCATTTCCATTTGTCACACGAGCGCGGTCTTTCGCGGCATCAGCGCCAGGGCGCCCAGGTAGAGCAGGGCGGCCACGATGAGCAGGCCCTTGTAGCCGATCACCAGCGCCAGGTACTCCAGGCAGCCGCCGACCATCGCGCCGAGCAGGTTCGCGCCGAAGGACGTGGTCGCGTCGGCGGTGTCGGAGAACCGTTTGGCGAAGACCACGTTCGCGGCGAAGATCGGCAGGAACGCCACCGTCACGGCCGCCACGGCGCGCAACGGCACCGGCAGCGACAACAACCACGCGTTCGGCACCAGCCAGGCCAGCAGCAGGCCGGCCAGCAGCACGGCGTACATGACGGGCAGCGGCGGGGTGCGGAAGCGGCGGGTCACCTCGACGGCGGCGAGCACGGCGACCAGCACCCCGGCGAAGACGATCGCGTTGACCACCCAGGTGGTGCCGAACAGCAGCGCGAAGCCCGTCACGCTCTTGGTCTCCAGCAGCAGGAACGCCACCCCGAGCAGGAACAGGTCGGAGTAGGGCTTCATGCGCCCGTAGGGGCCCGCCACCACGCGGACGGCCAGCAGGCTGACGATGAGGATCAGGCCGAGGGTGATGATGTAGATCGGCGGGATCGTCCGGTCCTTCAGGTAGAGGAAGGGGCGGTCGTCGTCGGCGGGGGCCGGGGTGCCGGCGGCGGCGCCGGGCCACTGGCTCGCGCAGCGCTGGTCGGCGGCGGTCAGGCCGGCGGTGATGACGGCCTGCTGGCCGGCGGCGCTGACCACGTCGACGCACGGCCTGTGGCCGAAGGCGGTCTGCATGGTCGAGGCCAGGCGGTCGACCAGCCAGCTCTCGCGGTAGTAGTTGTACATCGAGAACGTGCCGCCCGGCCGCAGGTGGGCACGGGCGGCCTGCATGGCCTCCTCGGTGAACAGGTAGCTCTCCAGGCGCAGCGAGCTGGCCCCGGACACGAGGGTGAGCGAGTCGGGCAGGGCGAACAGGATCAGGTCGTAGCGGTCGCCGCTGCGCTCCAGGAAGGCGCGGCCGTCGGTGATGTGGGTGGTGACGCGCGGGTCGTCGTAGGGCTTGTCGGGGTGCACGCTGCCGCCCAGCTCGCGCAGCTTGGGGTCGATCTCGACGGCGTCGACGTGCTGGGCGCCCTTGGACAGCGCGATGGCCACGTCGGTGCCGCTGCCCGCGCCGACGATCAGCACGTCCTTGGGCGGCCTGGTGGTGCGCTCGTAGGGCAGCCCGTACTGGCGTTCCCACTGCAGGCGGGCGTAGGCGGGCACGGCCTGCTGGTGCGGGATGCCGTTGACGGAGATGTCGGTGACCGGCACGCCGAGCATCTGCATCGCCTTGTAGGTGACCTTGTAGTACGGCGACCACAGCGCCCCGGCCGTCAGCGTCTCCGACAGCAGCAGGCCGGCGACCAGGAGCGAGGGCAGGACCACCAGGCCCAGGTAGAGCGAGCGGGGCCGGGGCACCAGGAGCAGGCCGTAGCACAGGGCCGCGACGACCCCCCAGAACACCGGCGGCGCCGACAGGAACGACAGCGCCGTGAACGCGGCGATGCCGCTGAGGCTGCCGATCAGGTCGTAGCGGTAGGCCTCCAGGCGCGGCAGCTCGGGGAAGCAGCGCCCGACCAGTTCGGCGGGCCCCATGAGCACCGCCGCCGCGGCGACGAAGATCACCGGCAGGATCAGCCAGGCGGGCGGCCCGACGGTGCCCAGGCTCGTCCAGTACAGGACGCCCTCGGTGTTGCGGTCGACCGTCACCGGGAAGGCCAGCACGAGGGCCACCAGGACGAGCAGGACGACCGGCGAGTAATAGGGCTGGCGGCGCGAGCGCCCCACGCGCAGGAATCCGAGCCCGATTCCAAGAAAAGAACCGAGCAGGACAAAATTGGTGAAATAGCTCAGATGAACGATGTTCGAGCCGGTCCACCGGATGAGCGCCAGTTCGAGGAAGAGCATGAAGGCACTGGCGAGGATGAGCCTCGGCCGGACCGGCAGCCAGTGTTGTCTTTCCCCGTCGGAAACCGGCGTCTGCGCCTGGAGCGTCATGATGCATCACCGTAGTGAACAGACCGAAAACAAGGAAGCCTGACGCCCCGGAAACAATTATGGTCCGCTTCGCCAGTTATGCGATGTTTTCGCAGGTCACAACCGCCGTAAGGGGCTGGACGCGCCTTGACGGATGCAGGAATGTTGGGTCGTTCCTTTGCCCCCATTACGTTCGGTGGTGACTCATGCGGGTCCTGATCCAGCTCCGTCCCTCCCCCGATCTGGTCGCGGCGGTCGCCGACCCCGGCCAGACCGCCACCACGGCCGACGTCGCCGACGGCCTGCCCGGCGTCGAACTCGACACGGGCTTCACACCGGTCGCCGTGCCGAGGCCGGTCCCCGCGGCCGGCGGCGATCCCCTCTCCCTCCACCAGCCCCTCGACTTCTCGCTGGCCGCCGAGGACGCCTCCGTGCTCGTCCGCGGCACGATCTCCGACGACGAGCTGACCTCGCGGGTGACGCTGCTGCCCACGCTGCGCCCCGACGTCGTCGGGGTGTTCGCCGACCCGGTGATCGAGTCCAGCCTGACCTGCGGCGGCGATCCGCCGGTGGGCGACTGGCACGACGTCGAGCGCCTGCTGAACGTGGCCGGGCTGCACGCCGAAGGGCTCGACGGCGCCGGGGTGGCGCTGGCCGTCCTGGACACCGGCATCAACGCCGCGCACGTGGCCCGCCAGCTCGGCCGCGGCGTCACGCTGGACGCCGAGCGGAGCTGGAGCCCCTCCGGCGTCACCGGCCGGGCCGGCCAGTTCGAGGTCGACCACGGCACGATGTGCGCCTTCGACGCGCTCATCGCGGCGCCGCAGGCGTCCCTGATCGACGTCCCGCTGCTGCGGTCGGCCCGGCCGGGCGGCTCGGCGCTCGACGGCCTGCTGTCGGACGCGGTGGCCGCCTTCACGCATCTGCGCACGGTGCTGGAGGCCCAGCCCGTGGCGTCCAGGTCGCTGGTGGTGAGCAACTCGTGGGGGTCGTTCTCCCCCGAGTGGGACTTCCCCGTGGGGCATCCCGGCAACTACTCCGACAACGCCGCCCACCCGTTCAACCTGGTCGTGGCCAGTCTCGACCGGGCGGGCGCGGACGTGCTGTTCGCGGCGGGCAACTGCGGCAGGCAGTGCCCCGACGGCCGGTGCGCCTTCCCCAACCGGCCCATCGGAGGCGCCAACTCCCATCCCAAGGCGCTGTCGATCGGCGGGGTCGACGTCAACGGCGAGCGGGTGGGCTACTCCTCGCAGGGGCCGGGGCGGCTGACCGCGCGCAAGCCCGATGTGTGCGCGTACACGCACTTCTCGGGGTCGCGGGCGTTCGGCGACGGCGAGCCGGACACGGGCACCTCGGCGGCGACGCCGGTGGCCGCCGGGCTGGTGGCCGCGGTGCGCACCCGGTGGCCGGCCGCCAAGCTGTCGCCGGCGCAGCTGCGGGCGCTGCTGCGGCGCACCGCCGAGGACCGCAGCGAGGTGGGCTTCGACTACGACTACGGCTACGGGACGGTCGATCCGGCGGGCATCCTGGCCGCGCTGCACCGGCGGACCAGAGCCGCGGCCTGAGCGCGGCCCTGGGCACGGGCGGGCGGGCCGTCCCGGAGCGGCCCGCTCACGCGGTCTCCCGGTTGAACACGCGGGCCCCCACGGTCAGACCGACCGCGGCCAGCACGACCGTGACGGCCACGCCGAGCCCGACCGTGCCGGTGGCGTAGTGGCCGGCGAACAGGTCGCGCAGCGCCTCCAGGACGTACCTGAAGGGGCTGAGGTGCGACAGCGCGTCCAGCCAGCCGGGCGCCATCGACATCGGCAGGAAGGCGCCCGACAGCAGCACCAGCGGGATGACCGCCGTCGACATCACCGGCGCGAAGAGCTGCTCGCCGATGGTCAGCGCGACGGCGTACGACAGGGCGGCCAGGCTCGCCCCCAGCACCACGACCAGCACGAACCCGGCCGCTAGTCCGGCGACCGGCACCCGCATCCCGAAGGCGAACCCGACGGCCAGCACCATCGCCGTCTGGACGGCCATCGTCACGACGTTGTCGAGCACCCGCCCGAGCAGCAGGGCCAGGCGGCTGGCCGGGGTGACGCGCAGCCGTTCCAGCACGCCGAAGCGCCTGTCGAAGACCACCCCGAACCCGGCCAGCCCCATGCTCATCAGGCCGAGCTGGACGATCAGCCCCGGCACCAGCACCTCCCAGGTGCCGAACGTGGCGAAGATCGGCCCGAACAGCACCAGGAACAGCAGCGGCTGGACGGCGCCGAAGACGATGCCGAGCTTCTGTCGCAGGGTGGCGCGCAGGGAGTGGCGGAACAGCACCCAGGTGTCGCGCAGCATCAGACCCCCGCCTCCTCGCGCAGCGACCGGCCGGTGATGTCGAGGAACGCCTCGTCGAGCGTGCGGCCCGCCTTGAGCTCGGCCGGGGTGCCCGCGGCGGCGATCCGGCCGTCGTCGATGATCAGCAGCCGGTCGCAGAGCGCGTCGGCCTCGTCCAGGTAGTGGGTGGTCAGGAAGATCGTCACGCCGTGCTCCTCGCGCAGGGAGCGGACGTGCTCCCACAGGTTGGCGCGGCTCTGGGGGTCCAGGCCGGTGGTCGGCTCGTCCAGGAAGAGCAGACGGGGGTCGTGCAGCAGGGCGAAGGCGATGTCGAAGCGGCGCCGCTGGCCGCCCGACAACGCGCCGCCCACGCGCTCCTCCAGGCCGGCCAGGCCGAGCCGGGCCAGCACCTCGCGGTACCTGGACCTGGACTCGGCCCTGGTCAGGCCGTACAGCATGCCCTGGAGCTCCAGTTGCTCGGCGAGCGGGGCCATGACGTTGACGCCGCCGCCCTGCGAGACGTAGCCGATGCGGCGGCGCACCTCGCGCGGGTCGCCCAGCAGGTCGCGGCCCGCCACGGTGGCGGTGCCCGAGGTGGGGCGGAGCAGGGTCGTCAGCATGCGCATGGTCGTGGTCTTGCCGGCGCCGTTGGGCCCGAGGAAGCCGACGATCTGGCCGGCCTCCACCGAGATGTCGACGCCTTTGACGGCCTCCACGCCGCCGTCGAAGGTCTTGGTCAGACCTGTGGTTCTCAACATGTGATCGCCTCCAAAATTAGGGTAGCCACAATTTTGGAGTCACTGCAAGTTCGGTATCATGGCGGCATGGAAGAGGGGCTGCGGGAGCGCAAGAAGCGGGAGACCAGGCAGCGCATCGCGGACGTGGCGATGGGCCTGTTCATGACGCGCGGGTTCGACCCCGTGACGGTGGCCGAGATCGCCCGCACCGCGGACGTGTCCGTCAACACGGTGTTCAACTACTTCCCGACCAAGGAAGACCTGTTCGCCGACCGGCAGGAGCTGGTGACCGACCTGCCGCAGCAGGTGGTGCGCGGGCGGCGGCCCGGGGAGAGCGTGGCACGGGCCTTCCGGCGCGACTTCCTGGAGGCCCTCGACTCACGCCACTGGCGCTACGGCCTCAACGAGGGCGGCGACGTGTTCGCCCGCATCGTCAACGGCAGCCCGTCACTGGTGGCCAAGCTGCGCGAGCTGCACGTCGCGCGGGAGCGGGCGCTGGCCCGCGCCCTGGCCGACGAGCTCGACGCCGACCCCGACGACCTGACCCCGCAGATGGTGGCGACGCACATCCTCGGCACGACCAGGATCCTCACCACGCACGCGGTGACCCGGATGCTGGCCGGCGAGAGCTGGGAGACGATCGCGCCCGACCTGCGGGCCCAGGCCACGGCGGCCTTCGACCTGCTGGAGTCGGGCATCGGAGACTACTGCGTGCGGCCCTCAGCCGGAGAAGACGGCCGACAGGACGCCGGCCCCGAGCCCGAGGACCATGAACACGCCCCCGAGGATTAGCAGGATGCTGGCGATCATGCCGCAGATGCGGCCGGCCTGCACCGCGCCGCGGTTGTCGTAGGCGTAGCCGCTGGCGTCGATCTCCTTGAGCGCCTTGTTGCCCATCGACCAGGCGAAGGGGCCGAGGATGCCGCAGACCACCAGGCTGAGGATGCCGAGCACGAGGATCGTGGTGCCGTTGGGGTGACTCTGGGGCGGCGGCCCGTAATAGGACGGACCGTAGTTCGGATACGACATGCCCCTTGCGCCCCCTTGCCCCGGTGACTGTCAGGTGCGATTTATACCACAGGCGCCTCCTTGATCATGTTGCTGCATCATGGAACGGCACATGACCGATCTTTAGGAGCTTGCCCCCGTGCGTGAACGCGTCCGTGCCCTCCTCGCCGACCGGCGTTTCCAGCGCTTCATCGTCGGCGTCATCCTGGTCAACGCGGCCACCCTCGGCCTGGAGACCGTTCCCGCCGTCGTCGGGGAGTTCGGCCACCTGCTGGTCGCCATCGACCACGTCGCCCTCTACATCTTCGTGGCCGAGCTGCTGGCCAAGGTCTACGTCGAGCGTTCGGCGTTCGTGCGCGACCCGTGGAACCTGTTCGACACCCTGATCGTGGGCATCGCCCTGGTCCCGGCGACCGGCGGGCTGTCGGTGCTGCGCTCGCTGCGCATCCTGCGGGCCCTGCGGCTGCTGTCGGTGGTGCCGAGCCTGCGCCGGGTGGTCTCGGCGCTGCTGCGCGCCCTGCCCGGGATGAGCTCGATCGTGCTGCTGCTCTCCCTGGTCCTGTACGTCGCCGCCGTCATGGCCACCAAGCTGTACGGCGGCGACTCCCCCGAGCGCTTCGGCAGCCTGCCGACCTCGCTGTTCACCCTCTACCAGACGATGACCGGGGACGACTGGGGCAACATCGCCCGCGAGGTGATGGGCGCCCACCCCACGGCCTGGATCTTCTTCACCATCTTCATCCTGGTCTGCACGTTCGTCGTGCTGAACCTGTTCATGGCGGTCGTGGTCAGCGCCATGGACGAGGAGTCGGCCGAGGAGCGCGCCGCGCTGGAGCAGGACAACAACCTGCACACCCTGCGCATCCTGGAGGAGCTGAGCGCCCTGCGCCGCGAGGTCGCCGAGCTACGCCGGCAGGACGTCGCCGGCTGAGCGCACCTGGTCAGAATGCTCGGAGCCGGTCCGGCCGGGCCGGTAGACCAGCCGCCACAGGGCCACCGCCACCCGGCGCGCAGGGCCACGCCGAGCACGGCCGAGGCGGCGCAGTACAGCGCCAGCCCGCCGCCCAGCACCCACCCGGTGCCGTGGTGCAGGGACTGCGCCGGCTCGGCGGCGACGACGCCGAGCCCCGCCGTGGCCGTCAGCCCGGCGGTCATGGCGAAGTGCGCGGGCAGCGCGACGTACGGCGGCAGGCCGCGCTCGGCGGCCCCCGGCACGGTGGTCAGGCCGTACTGGAAGGTCAGCCACCACAGGGCGACGATCAGCCCGAACCCGGCCGCGGCGGCGACGGCGAGCTCCGGCCCCCACAAGTGGCCCGAGGCCGAGACGACGACCTGCATGACCGCCTCGCCCAGCACGATGATCACGAACAGGCCGTAGCGCGTCGAGCCGTCGGCCCAGATGGAGGCGACCCAGGGGAACAGCCCGGCGCCGAGCTGGGCCGCCGGCCAGGCCGTCATGATCGTGCCGGCGTGCTGGATCGACCGGGAGGCGCTGATCCGGCAGACGATGTACGCCGCGATGAACCACCCGTCGTGCGTGCCGGCCGCCCTGTCGATCTCGTGGGCCACGTCGGGCGCGGCGGCGGCCATCACCGCGATGCCGAACATGCCGACCAGCATGCTGCGCACCCGGGTCCGGCCGGCCCGGACGTTGGAGTAGAGCGTCAAGGACGTCCAGACGCTCCACACCGCGTAGTAGAGCACCACGAACAGGACGACGTTCGTCCAGGTCGGATGCAGCAGCCGATGGGCGAGCTGGGCGACCGCCACGACGACGACCAGGTCGAAGAACAGCTCCAGCCAGCTCGCGTGGCGCTCTCCCGCTTCAGTCACGGCTAACGAGAATAGAACTCCACCACGAGCTGCTCCTCCACGGGGACCGCGATCTGCTCACGCTCGGGCCGCTGCAGCAGGGTGGCGCGCAGATCGGCGTGGTCGACCGACAGGTAGGCCGCGGTGCGTTCGTCGGCGTACACGCCCTCGGCGGCGGCCACGAAGGGCTGCATCCGGCGTGAGCGCTCCCGCACGGTGATGACCTGGCCGGGTTTGACCAGGTAGCTGGGGATGTCCACCTTGCGGCCGTCCACGGCGATGTGGCCGTGGTTGACGTACTGGCGGGCGGCGTAGATCGACGGGGCCAGGCCGGCTCGCAGGACCAGGGAGGCCAGACGGGTCTCCAGGATGGTGACCAGCTCGGCGCCCGAGGCGCCCGGCTTGCGCACCGCCAGGTCCCAGTAGCGGCGCAGCTGCCGCTCGGACACGTCGTAGTACCAGCGCAGCTTCTGCTTCTCCATCAGCCGCAGCCCGTAGTCGCCGGTGGTGCGGCGGTTGGTCTTGCGGCCGTGCTCGCCCGGCGGGTAGGGGCGCTGCTCGAAGTAGCGGACGGCTTTCCTGGTCAGCGGGACGCCCGCGCGACGCGACAGTCGCACCTTCGGGCCGGTGTAGCGCACGTTCACCTCAATGTGGTTAGGTAATCCTTACTTAGGTAAGGCTAACCTATCAGTGGATGTGATCTCAATGTTGCCCCTCGCCGAGCGGATCCGTACTCTCGCCTCGACCTCGACGCTGGCCAAGCTCACGGTGGACGGCGCCTGCTCCCCCGCCCGGGGCGGCGTGGACGAGAGCGGCCGCCCGGTGCTGCTGGTCCGGCCCGGCGAACCCCTGCACGGCCTGCGCGAGGACGCCGTGGTCGCGGTGAACCTGACGGCCATGCGGCAGCTCGGCGCGGTGACACATCCGCGGGCGATGATCGAGGTGCACGGATGGGCGGAGGCCGTGCCGGAGTCGCAGGCCCGCTCCGCGGCGGTGGCGGTGGCCGCGCACAGCGCCGACGAGGGCCTGTTCGAGGCCCTGGAGCGGTACGGCCGCCCCGACGCCCCGCGCCTGCTGCGTCTGGATGTGGCCCAGGTCGTCTACCTGACCGGCCAGGAGTCCGGCCTGCTGGACGCCGACGACTACCTCGGCGCGGCCCCCGACCCGCTGACCGAGACGGCCGAACGGGTGATCGCGCACGTCAACGACTCACACCGGCCGCAGCTCACCGCGGGCGTGGCCAGGCAGCTCGGCGAGGAGCCCGGCGAGGTGTGGTTGTGGGAGCTCGACCGGTACGGCGCCACCGTGCGCGTGGACGAGTCGCTGGTGCGCTTCCCGTGGCCGGTCCCCGCCCGGTCCGGGCTGTGCCTGGAGACGGCGCTGCGCGGGCTGCTGTGCGCCTGTTGATCACGATTGGCACTGAATTTTCCCGCCGGACGTTCGCCGCGGGACGACGCATGCCCGCACGTCACTACCATCGGGGTACGTGAGCGGAACCCATCGATCAGCGACGCGAGCCGCCTCCTCCTCGCCCGAGGGGGCGCGCGGCGCGGGCGGGCACTGATGGCCGCCGGAGTGCTGCTGGGCACGCTCATGCTGGCCACCGCGGGGGCGCTCATGGGAGACGCGTTCAACTCGCCGGACCTGGACCCGGTGCACTGGCCGCACGACGCGAGCCGGACCTCCGGGAAGCCGGGGCCCGTCGCCGCCGACTCCTCCCGTCCCGCCGCGGTGCGGTCGGAACGCGCCGCCGTCGCCTCCGGTCCTGTCGCCACCACGCCCGCCAAGACCGCCACGGGGCCCACGGTGGCCGGCGCCGCGCCCACCGCGGGCCGTTCCGGCACCATCGGTTCGACGCCGCCGGCCGTCCATCCGGAGGGCGGGCGGGGGACGCGCCGCCCGCACTCGGCCACCCCGCGCCCCGACGCCACCCCGACGCCGGCGCCCTCGCACGGCTCCCGGCCCGGCCCCGAGCCGACGCCGTCCCGGAGCACGGACCCGGCGGCGAGCACCCCGCCGTCCCACCCGCACGGCACCCCGCCGGGCCACCGGCCGTCCAGGACCCACGGCCCCCGGCGCTGACCCGGCGGAAATCCTCGGGCATGCGCCGGTAGACGGGCGTTCACCCGGTTGTTGATCATCCGTCGCCGGCGGCCCGTAGGGTGGGCTCCCCATCGGGGGGACGGAGTGCGATGACGCGGGAGTTCTGGGCGGACGACACGTCGCTGGCCAACGCGGCGCACGCCATGGACGAGTCCGCGGACCTGTTCGGGCGGCACGTGGACACGCTTCTGGGCCGCCTGGCGGGCGGCGGACGCTCTCCGTGGGGCATCGGCGTGGTCGGCATGGCCGTGGACGAGGTCAACCTCCTGGTCGGCGAGGCGTGCGCGCGGCTGCACGAGAGCATGGCCAGCGCCGGGGCGGGCCTGCGGGACATGGCCGCCGTACGCCGCGCCGCCGAGCGGGCGACGGTGATCGACGCTTCATGACGGTGATGCTGCCGCCCCAGCTGGAGATCGCCTTCCAGGCGCTCGGCGTGCCCTGGCCCACGCAGGACGAGGACGGGCTGCGCGCCGGCGCGGCGGCCTACCGTGAATGCGCGGCGGCGCTCGCCGTCCAGGTGACGCCGCTGGTGCGCGAGTCGCTCGGCCGGGCCGCCGGCGGCAACGCGGGCCTGCACATGGAGGCGGTGGCCGCGTTCTGGGACGAGCTGGACCGGGAAGACGACCGCTCCGGCCACCTGTCCAGGCTGGCCACGACCCTGCACGTCCTGGCCGACGGGCACGAGGCCGCGGCGCGGCTGGTGGAGGCGCTGAAGGCGGTGCTCGTCGCGCTCGCCGCCGGGGTGGTCGCCGTCCTGATCTGGGCGGTGGCGGCGGCCGCGGTGAGCGGTGGGGCGGCGGCCCTCCAGGCCAGGTCCGCGCTCCTGTCGCTGCGGGCCGCGGCCACGCGTTTCTGCCGGACCTTCGTCCGCGAGCTGGAGCGCTTCTTCGCCCGCGACCTGGCCACCGGGGTGCGGACGCTCCTGCACCCCGTGCTCCACGCCCGCAAGGCGCGGACCGTGACGAGGGAGCGGGCGGCCGGCCGGCCGGTCGGCGCCGCCGAACGCGACCTGCTGGCCCGGCTGAGCCGGGTACGGGAGAAGGACGTCGTCCCGTACCCGCACGCCGGTGACGACGGCGTCTACCTGATCACCTTCGACGACGGCGGCCACGCGATCTACAAGCTGGCCCCCGCCCGCAGCCCCCGGGAGACGGTGCCCAGGTCGGGCATGCCGCGCCGCGAGGCCGAGTCGTACCGGTTCAGCGAGCGCCTGGGCTGGGACCTCGTGCCGCCCACGACGACCTGGGACGGCCCGTACGGGCACGGCTCGGTGCAGCTGTGGGTGGAGAACGCGCGCGGCGGCCGCATGCGCGGCGTGCCGGAGATCCAGCGCGAGCGCGCGGCCGTCTTCGACTACGTCATCGGCAGCCTGGACCGGCACTCGGAGAACTACCTGACCGACGAGGCCGGCGGCCTGCGGCTGATCGACAACGCGCTGTCCCATCCGCGGTCGCACACCCGGGCCATGCGCTCGCCGTTCCTCGTGGCCTACCGGGACGAGCCGCTCAGCCCCGGGGTCGTCGCCGACCTGCGGGCGCTGGACCTGGAGGAGGAGGCCCGCCTGCTGCGCGAGTCCGGGTTCGGGCACCGGGAGATCAGGGGCAGGCTCCGGCGGCTGCAGGAGCTGCGGGAGCACGGCATGATCACCTCGTCGGCGTGGCGCGGTCACATCCAGTCCGGCGACAGCTGGTGACGGCGGCCTCCGGCCGGTTCACCCCTCGCCGGTGTCGGGCGTCATGCCGCGCAGCAGGTAGCCGAGGCCGGTGCCGAAGGTGGCGTCCCAGTCGTGGCCGAGGCCGTGCTCGGCCAGCGCCGGGTAGCTGGCGGCCCGCTCGCGCAGGAACGCGTCGGTGTCGAGCCGGTCGCGGCGCTGCCAGGTGACCTGCATGATGACCGAGCCCATGACGTAGTTGGACAGGCTGTAGGCGGCCTGCGGGCCGTCCAGGCCGGCCCCGGACAGGGTGCGGTAGAGGAACTCGGTGCGTTCCAGGGCGTTGGGGCCCATGAGCGGGCGGTCGAGGATGGTGGCCGACCAGGGGTGGCGCAGCAGGGCGGCGCGCCAGCCGGCCATCAGGTCGCGCGCGGCGGCCCGCCAGCCGGCGTGCCCGCCGGGGAGCGGCACCTCGCCGAAGACGGCGTCGAGCGCCAGGTCAAGGACGTCCTCCTTGGTCCGGACGTGCCAGTAGAGGGTGGTCGAGCCCGTGTCGAGGCGCTCGGCCAGGCGGCGCATGGTCAGCCCGGCCACGCCCTCCTCGTCGAGCAGCGCGACGGCCTCGGCGACGATCCGGTCGAGCGTCAGCCTCGGCTTGGCGTCCTTGCGGGGGCGCACCCATACGTTGTCCACCCGATGGATAATACGTTGTACGCGAACCGGATCGATGGTCTAGTAATAGAACATGGGTCATATCGAGGTGAGCGGCGTGACGTACCTGCTGCCGGACGGGCGTCCGCTGCTGCTGGAGGCGTCGTTCAAGGTGGGCGACGGCGCCAAGGCGGCGCTGGTCGGCCCCAACGGCGCGGGCAAGACGACGCTGCTCCGGCTGATCGCGGGCGACCTGCGGCCCGACGACGGGCGCATCACCACCGGCGGCGGCGTCGGGGTGATGCGGCAGTTCCTCGGCACCGGCAGCGTGCGCGACCTGCTGCTGGGCGTCGCGCCCGCGCGGGTGCGGGCGGCCGCGGCCGAGCTGGCCCGCGCAGAGTCGGCGATCGGGCGGTGCGACGACGAGCCCCGGCAGCTCGCCTACGCCCAGGCCGTCGCCGACTACGCCGACGCGGGCGGCTACGAGCTGGAGGTGGTGTGGGACGTGTGCGCGACCGAGGCGCTCGGGCTGCCCTACGAACAGGTCGCCGGCCGAGGGCTGGCCACGCTGTCCGGCGGCGAGCAGAAGCGGCTGATGCTGGAGGCGCTGCTGCGCGGTCCTGACGAGATCCTGCTGCTCGACGAGCCGGACAACTACCTCGACGTGCCGGCCAAGCAGTGGCTGGAGCGGGCGGTCAGGAGCTCGGCCAAGACCGTGCTGCTGGTCTCGCACGACCGGCGGCTGCTGGCCGAGGCGGCCGACCGCGTCGTCACCGTCGAGGGGCGCGAGGTGTGGGTGCACGGCGGCGGCTTCGCCGGTTACGCCGAGGCGCGCAGGCGGCGCGGCGAGCGTCTGGAGGAGCGGCGGCGGCGCTGGGAGGACGAGCGGGCCCGGCTGCGCCGGCTGGTGCACGTGCTGCGGCAGCGGTCGGCCAACAACGACGCGCTCGCGGGGGCCTACCGGTCGGCGGTGTCCCGGCTGGAGCGCTTCGAGAAGGCGGGGCCGCCGAGCCGGCCGCCGAAGGAGCAGAACGTACGGATGCGGCTGCGCGGCGGGCGTACCGGGAAGCGGGCCGTGACGTGCGAGGATCTGGAGCTGACCGGGCTGGTGCGGCCCTTCTCGGCCGAGGTGGCCTACGGCGAGCGGGTCGGCGTGCTGGGCCTGAACGGCACCGGGAAGAGCCACTTCCTGCGCCTGCTGGCCGGCGAGCCCGTCGCGCACACCGGCGTGGCCCGGCTGGGCGCCCGCGTCGTCCCCGGCCACTTCGCGCAGACCCATCTGCGGCCCGACCTGCACGGGCGGCCCGTCGCCGAGCTGGTGACCGAGACGTTCGCGCTGACCAGGAACGACGCCATGGCCGCGCTGGCCCGCTACGAGCTGGCGCCGGCCGGCGGGCAGCGGTTCGAGACGTTGTCGGGCGGCCAGCAGGCGCGGCTGCAGATCCTGCTGCTGGAGCTGTCGGGGGCGACGCTGCTGCTGCTCGACGAGCCGACCGACAATCTCGACCTGGCCAGCGCGCAGGCGTTGCAGGAGGGGCTGGGCGGCTTCGCGGGAACGGTGCTGGCGGTCACGCACGACCGCTGGTTCGCCGACGACCTGGACCGTCACCTGATCTTCGGCGCGGACGGCGTGGTGCGGGAGAGCCCCGAACCCCGCTGGGACCTCTAGCCGGCGCCGGCCAGGCCGTGCTCGCGGCGCAGCGTCGAGACCGTCATCGTCTCGTCGACCGCCTCGGGCGAGAGCACGGCGTCGAGCACCATCACCGCGCAGCCGCTGATGCCCGCGCCCGCGCCGAGCCGGCTCGGCTCGATGCGCAGCCGCCGGGTGGCCAGGGCGGTGGAGCGGCGGTAGACGACCTCGCGGATGCTCGACACCAGCGGGCCGAACGCCTCGGCCATGTCGCCGCCGAGCACCACGACCGAGGGGTTGAGGATGTTGACCGCCCCGGCCAGCACCTCGCCGATGCGGCGGCCGGCCGTGCGCACGATGGCCATCGTCTCGGCGTCACCGGCGCGCACCAGCGCGGTCACGTCGGCGATGGTCCTGACGTCCTTGCCCGCCTCGCGCAGGTCGCGCAGCAGCGCGGTGCCGCTGGCGACGGAGTCGACGCAGTCGGTGTTGCCGCAGCGGCACAACACGCCGCCGCCGTCGAGCACGGGGATGTGGCCGATCTCGCCGGCCGCGCCGAGCGCGCCGCGCAGGATCTCGCCGCCGGCGATCACGCCCGCGCCGATGCGGGTGGAGACCTTCACGAACATCAGGTCGCCGAGGTCGGGGTAGGCGCCGCGGTGCTCGCCGATGGCCAGCACGTTGACGTCGTTGTCGACGAGCACCGGCACGGGGAAACGCTCGCGGATGATCGGCGGGATGACCACGCCGGTCCACGAGGCCATCACCCGGGCGCTCTCGGTGCGGCCCTGGGCGAACTCGACGGTGGCGGGCACGCCCATGCCGACGCCCCTGACGCAGGAGCGGGGGCGGTCGCCGAGCAGCTCGTCCCAGGTGTCCATGAGCAGCGGGAGCACGACGTCGGGGCCCTGCTCGACGTCGATGAAGAAGTCACGGCCGGCCAGCTCGCGGCCGGCCAGGTCGCAGACCGCGACCCGGGTGCGGCTCGCGCCCAGCGCGGCGACCAGGACGACGCCGCCCCCGGCGTTGAACTCCAGCCGGACCGGCGGCCGCCCGCCGGTCGAGGGGGCGTCGGTGCGCTCGACGACCAGGCCGCGGTCGAGCAGCTCGCCCACGCGCAGCTGCACCGCCGGGCGCGACAGACCGGTCACCCGGCCGAGGTCGGCGCGCGTGACGGCCTCACCCGTGCGGATGAGGCGGAGCACCTCGCCACTCGTGGCGAGGGTCGCGGCGGTACGTCGAGGCATCGGCCAAGTGAATCACATGGGCTTCGGTAATGAAAAGTGAAGACTTTTTCATCTCAGATGCCAAAACCCTGCTTGTGCACGACCCAAACTCTCGTTAGTGTCCGTTCTGTCCTTGCTTGGTAGATCAACGGAGCTTCGCCTTGTCCCCCCTCTCGACCGCCAGCCCCGCCCATACCGCCGATCTCGTCGTCTTCGGCGGCACCGGCGACCTGTCCATGCGCAAGCTGATCCCGGCGCTCTACCACAGCGACAGGGACGGCCGGCTGTCCCCCGAGACCCGCGTCATCGCCATGTCCCGGGGCGGGCTGACCGACGCCGACTTCCGCGGCAAGGTGGACGCCGAGGTACGCGACCAGGTCCCCGTGGACGACCCCGCCGTCCGGCAGCGCTTCCTGGGCCGCCTGCACCACGTCTCGGTGGACGTCGGCGGCGAGGACAAGTCGGGCTGGGGCGCGCTGACCAGGCTGCTGGCCGGTCACGAGCAGCGCGACCGGGTGTTCTACCTGGCCAGCCCGCCGATGACGTTCGGCCCCTTCTGCCGCGAGCTGGAGGAGGCCGGCCTGGTCACCCCGCTGTCGCGGGTGGTGCTGGAGAAGCCGCTCGGCCGCGACCTGCCCAGCGCCCAGCGGATCAACGACGAGGTCGGCGCCATCTTCGACGAGCGCCAGATCTTCCGCATCGACCACTACCTGGGCAAGGAGACGGTGCAGAACCTGCTGGTGCTGCGCTTCGCCAACGCGTTCCTGGAGCCGATCTGGAACTCGTTGTGGATCGACCACGTCCAGATCACCGCCGCCGAGACCGTCGGCACGCCGGGACGGCGCGGCTACTACGACCACGCGGGCGCGCTGCGCGACATGGTGCAGAACCACCTGCTCCAGCTCCTCACGCTGACCGCGATGGAGCCGCCGTCGCGCAACGACCGCGAGTCCATCCGGGACGAGAAGGTCAAGGTGCTGCAGTCGCTGCGGCCGATCGTGGGGACCGAGGTGGACCGGTTCACCGTGCGCGGCCAGTACACCGAGGCCGGCGGCATGCCGTCCTACCTGGACGAGCCGGCCTCCACGCCGACGACCGAGGCCTCGCGGCGGGTGGAGACGTTCACCGCGATCCGGGCCGAGATCAAGAACTGGCGCTGGGCGGGGGTGCCGTTCTACCTGCGGACCGGCAAGCGCATGCCGTACCGGCGGTCGGAGATCGTGGTGCAGTTCAAGGACGTGCCGCACTCCATCTTCCCGGGCGGCACGCCGAACCGCCTGGTGCTGCGGCTGCAGCCCGAGGAGGGCATCGAGCTGCACATCATGGCCAAGGAGCCGGGCGCGGGCGAGGTGACGCTGAAGCCGGTACCGCTGTCGCTCAGCTTCGGCAAGACGTTCACCGCGCGGGTGCCGGAGGCGTACGAGCGGCTGCTGACCGACGTGCTGGCGGGCAACCCGACGCTGTTCATGCGGCGTGACGAGGTGGAGGCGGCCTGGCGCTGGATCGATCCGATCCTGGCGGCCTGGGAGTCCTCCGCCGACCTGCCCGAGCCCTACCCCGCAGGAACCACCGGCCCCGCCGGGGCCCACGAACTGCTCGGCCGCAGCGGTCGCGCCTGGCACGAGGAGGAAGACCTGTGAATTCCGTCATCCAGGAGATCACCGATCGCATCGCCGAGCGCAGCGCGGCCAGCCGTACCGCCTACCTGGCGCGGATCCGGCGCGACGGCGAGGCGGCGCGGGCCAAGGGCCCGGCGCGCGCCCACCTGGGCTGCGCGAACCTGGCGCACGGCTTCGCCGCCGCTTCCGATGAGGACAAGCCCTCGTTGCGAGGCACGGCCAAGCCCGGCGTGGCGATCGTGACCAGCTACAACGACATGCTCTCGGCCCATCAGCCGTACGAGACCTACCCGCCCGAGCTGAAGGCGGCGGTGCGCAGGGCGGGCGGCGTGGCGCAGGTCGCCGGCGGCGTGCCCGCGATGTGCGACGGCATCACGCAGGGCCGCGCCGGCATGGAGCTGTCCCTCTACAGCCGCGACGTGATCGCCATGGCGGCCGCCATCGCGCTGTCGCACGACATGTTCGACTCGTCGCTGCTGCTGGGCGTCTGCGACAAGATCGTGCCGGGCCTGTTCATCGGGGCGCTGCACTTCGGGCACCTGCCGGCGATCTTCGTGCCGGCCGGGCCGATGACCTCCGGCCTGCCGAACAAGGTCAAGGCGCGCACCCGCCAGCTCTTCGCCGAGGGCAAGGTCGGACGGGTGGAGCTGCTGGACGCCGAGGCCAAGTCCTACCACTCCCCCGGCACCTGCACCTTCTACGGCACCGCCAACTCCAACCAGGCGCTGATGGAGGTCATGGGCCTGCACCTGCCCGGCTCGACGTTCGTCAACCCGCACACCGAGCTGCGCCACGCCCTCACCGAGGCGGCCGGCCGCCGCGCGGTGGAGATCACCGCGCACGGCACGGAGTACACGCCGATCGGCGAGCTGGTGGACGAGAAGTCGATCGTGAACGCCTGCGTGGCGCTGCTGGCCACCGGCGGCTCCACCAACCACACGCTGCACCTGGTCGCCATGGCCGCCGCCGCGGGCCTCGTGCTGACCTGGGACGACCTGGCCTGCCTGTCGCGCGTCGTGCCCTCGCTGACCAAGATCTACCCCAACGGCCAGGCGGACGTGAACCACTTCCGCGACGCCGGCGGCATGCAGGTGCTCATCGGCGACCTGCTGGACGAGGGCCTGCTCCACGGCGACGTGCTGACCGTCGCCGGCCCCGGCCTCGACCGCTACCGCGAGGCGCCCTCGCTGGTGGACGGCGAGCTGGTCTGGGAGCCGGTCACGGGCGGCAGCAAGGACCGTGACGTGCTGCGCCCGGTCGCCGAGCCGTTCTCGGCCGACGGCGGCATCCACATGGTCGAGGGCAACCTCGGCCGGGCCGTCAGCAAGGTGTCGGCGGTCAAGCCCGAGCACCTGGTGATCGAGGCCCCGGCCAAGGTGTTCGACGACCAGCTCGACATGCTGCGCGCCTTCGAGGCCGGCGAGCTGGACGGGCAGGACTTCGTGGCCGTCATCCGCTACCAGGGCCCCAGCGCCAACGGCATGCCCGAGCTGCACAAGCTCACGCCGCCGATGGCCGTGCTGCTCGACCGCGGGCAGCGGGTGGCGATCGTCACCGACGGCCGCATGTCGGGCGCGTCGGGCAAGGTGCCCGCGGCCATCCACCTGTCGCCCGAGGCCGCCGACGGCGGCCCGATCGCGATCGTCCGCGACGGCGACGTGATCAGGCTCGACTCGGCCGCCGGGACGCTGGAGCTGCTGGTGCCCGCCGAGGAGCTGGCCCGGCGCACGCCCGAGGGCCGGCCGCTGAGCGACGCGGAGTGGGTCGGCACGGGACGCGAGCTGTTCGCCACGTTCCGCCGCATGGCCGGGCACGCCGAGCAGGGCGCCGGGATCTTCGGGGTGAGCGGCGCCGAGTCGCCGCACCACGGCCCCGGGCTGGGCTTCCCCGCCGAGGCGGGCGCCTCCCACCTGGAGAGCGGCGCGCCCGTGGGCACGCGGGCCGCCGGGCTGGGCCGGTGAGCGTCCGTGGCATGCGTGGTGTCCGTGGCGTCCTTGGCGTCCTTGGCGTCCTTCCGGTGACGGCGGGCGATCTTGGTCTCGCCGTGGGCATCGGAGGTGTGCGATGAGTGCCTTTGACCTTCCCTGGCTGGTCGCCGACATCGGGGGGACCAACGCCCGGTTCGGGCTGGTCACCTCGCCGCAGGCCCGGCCCTCGAACGTCGCGGTGCTGGCCGGCTCCGCCTATCCCACCCTGCCCGACGCCGTCGACGCCTATCTCGCCGAGCACGCGGGCGGGGCGCGGCCGGGCGCGGCGTGCCTGGCGCTGGCCGGGCCGATCGACGGCGACCGCTACCGGCTGACGAACTCGGCGTGGGCCGGGTCCGTACGCGACCTGGGCATCCCGTACGCGGTGCTGCTCAACGACTTCGAGGCGCTGGCCGTGTCGCTGCCCCACCTGGAGGGCCCCGACCTGGTGTCCCTGGGCGGGCCCGAGCCGTCCCACGGCGTCAAGGCCGTGCTGGGTCCCGGGACCGGGCTCGGCGTCGGCGGGCTCGTGCCCACGGACCGGGGCTGGACGCCCGTCCCGGGCGAGGGCGGCCACGTCACGGTGCCGGTGATCGACCGGCGCGAGCTGGAGATCGTACGGGTGCTGCAGGCCGAGGGGCTGCCGCACGTCGTGGCCGAGCACCTGCTGTCCGGCCCCGGCCTGGTACGCCTGCACCGGGCGCTGGCCAAGGTCAACGGCGTGACCGCGCCCGACCTGAACGCCTCCGACATCGTGGCCCGGCTCGACGACTCGCTCTGCGCCGAGACCGTCGAGGTGTTCTGCGAGATGCTGGGCAGCTTCGCCGGGAACGTGGCGCTCACCCTGGGCGCCCGGGGTGGGGTCTACCTGGGCGGCGGGGTGCTGCCCCGTATCGTGGAACGGGTGCGGACCAGCGGCTTCCGTGCCCGGTTCGTCGGCAACCCCGACATGCCCGGATACCTGGAGGCGATCGCCACCACGCTGATCGTCGCGCCCCAGCCGGCGCTCACCGGCGCGGCCGCCTGGCTGCGCGGGCGGGCCACCACCGAACTCGTGGGCTGAGGCCCACCCTGATCACCACTAGACGGCCGTGACCCCGGCCGATGAGGAGAAGACTCTGATGAGCTTGCTCGACCTCGCCCCCGTGATCCCCGTCGTGGTGATCGACGACGTGGCGACCGCCGTGCCGATGGCCGAGGCTCTCGTGGCGGGCGGGCTGCCCGTCATCGAGGTGACGCTGCGCACGCCGGCCGCGCTCGGAGCGATCGAGCGGATCGTCGCCGAGGTGCCGGGGGCCACGGTCGGCGCGGGCACGATCCGCACCACCGCCGACATCTCGGCGGCCGTGGCGGCCGGTTCCCGCTTCCTGGTCTCGCCGGGCACGACGTTGTCGCTGGTGGAGGCGCTGGAGTCCAGCGGTGTGCCGTACCTGCCGGGCGCGGCCACCGTCTCGGAGGTGATGGCGCTGGCCGAGCGCGGCATCAAGGAGCTGAAGTTCTTCCCGGCCGAGGCGGCGGGCGGCGTCGCGTACCTGAAGTCGCTGGCCGGGCCGCTGCCGGACGTACGTTTCTGCCCGACCGGCGGGATCCGGGCCGAGAGCGCCGCCGACTACCTGCGGCTGCCGAACGTGGGCTGCGTGGGTGGAAGCTGGCTCACCCCCGCCGACGCGCTGGCCGCGGGCGACTGGGCCCGCGTGGAGAAGCTCGCCGCCGCCGCCGCGGCCCTGCCCCGCTAGACCCCAGGGCCGCCGCCGTGGCCCTGTGCTTTCCTGCGTTCGTGTCCTCGTGCCGCGCCTTCCCGGGGGCGGGCGCGCGGACGCGGCAGTTCTCGTGGACGGCGGTCCCGGGCGGTGCCCACCGCCCGGACGCTCGCGACCGGCGGTCGGTCCCGCCGGTGAACCGGCAGTCCTGGCACGCGCCGCGCCCGCGCGCACGTGTGCTCGTCACGGACGACGGCGTCGGCGCGGCGTCAGCCGGCCAGGAACGCCTCCTGACCGCGCTGGACGCCCGCGCTGGACGCCGCGTTGGACGGCCGCGTTGGACGACCGCGCTGTCCCGGCGACGACGGCCGGTGAACCCGGCGTCCGCACAGGCTTCATGGACGGCCCGCCGCCGCTCGCACCGCTCACCGGTCCGCGGTGTGCGCAGAGGCTCCAGCCGCTCCGGCGACGCTGCGTGGCCGGAGCGAACACGCGCATGGGCGCCGCCGCCGACGCGCGACCGCCGAGCGGCCGCCGATCGGTCGGCGAGCAGTCGGCGATCGGCCAGCGAGCGCATATGCCGCAAATCTGGACCTATATCCCAGAACCCCCGCTGAAGTGGCCCTTTCCGGGCCCCCGGAGATCATCAGCCTGCGCCGAACCCGGTATTCGGACGCGCAACGGCGGGGTAGGGCAAGGAATGCCAAGCCGTAGCCCCGGGAAGCCCCATCCGCTCCTCGGAGAGCGAAAGGGAGCACCATGCCGCTGGAAACGGCCCGTCAGGAACACCTCACGCGTCCGGTGACGCCGATCGGGAGCCTGGAGCGGGGCATCGACATCCTCCTCGCGCTGAGCGCCGCGCCCCGGCCGGTCAGCCTGGCCCAGCTCAGCCGGAGCACGGGCCTGCCCAAGTCGACGGCCCACCGGATCCTGGGCGTGTTGTGCGCGCGCGAGCTGGCCCGGCGGGTGCGCACCGGCTATCTGCCCGGCCGGCAGCTGGAGACGATGGCCGGCATCGCCCGCAACCGGATCCCCGGGTCGCGGCGGGTGGTGCTGCCGTACCTGCTCTGCCTGCAGGAGACCACCCGCCAGACGGTCAACCTGGCCGTGCCCGCCGGCCTGGAGGCCCGCTACGTCGAGCGCCTGTACGGCCACGACCGCGTCCGGTCCCGCTCCGACGGCACCGACCTCGCGCCGCTGCACTGCACGGCGACCGGCAAGGCGCTGCTGGCCTTCGACACCGGGCTGCGTGCGGAGGTGCTCGGGCAGGGCGGCTTCGAACGGCTGACCAGCCGCACGATCACCGGCGTGGCCACGCTGGAGCGCGAACTGGCCCAGGTCCGCCGGTACGGCGTGGCCTACGCCCAGGAGGAGTACACCGAGGGCGTGTCGTGCGTGGCCGCGCCGGTGTTCGGGCCGGGCGGCGGCGTGTGCATGTCGGTGGGGGTGGCGGCGCCGGGCCCGTCCGCACCGCTGGCCCGGCTGGGCCTCACCGTACGCGGCGCGGCCCAGGCGATCTCGGCCGCGCTGGTGGTGGCCTGAGGTGTTCCGGCTCCTGGAACGCTCCACAGGGCACGGCCCGAAAACGTTCCGCCCAGCGAGACCCCCGCTTGCGCGCCCGGCGGACGGGCGATCGCATGACCCCATGACCTTCCTTCCCGTTCCGGCCACCGAGGAGGCGCCCGCGGCCCGCCGAAGTCAGGCCCGGACGCCGACCGGCACGCGAGCGCCGGCCGGAGACAGGGAGGCACGGACAACCCCGGACACGCGGGCGCCGGCCGAGAACGCCGAGGGCCGTTCGACCCCGGGCACGCGGGCGCCAACCGGAAATGAGCAGGCACGGACGACCCCGGGCACGCGCGCGTCGACCGGGAACGCGGAGGCCACGCGTGCCTAGAGGCCTGCACAGGGCCACCGTGCTGGAGAGCCTGCGCCTGGCCGGCGCCCTCCTGCCGCCCGGCACGCCGCACGCGACGGCCGGCCTCGACCTGCTGCGCTCCCGTGCTCTGCTGACCGGCCTGCACGTGCGGTACGGCGGCCGTCCCGTGCTCGTCCGCGGCCCGCGCCGCACGGCGCTGGTGGTGCTGTCCCAGCGGGACGCCGAACGCGTGTTGTCGGAGCCCGCCTTCGCCCCCACCGTGCGCGAACGGGCCGCCGGCCTGCCCTACGACGTGCTGCGGCCGGCGTTCGCGGAGGTGGCCCGGCAGGAGGCGACGGCGCTGACGGACGGCGTGATCGACTACGCCCGGCTGGAGTCGTGCTGGCAGCGGGTGGCACGGCGATGCGTCTACGGCGCGGGCGCGGCCGACGACGAGGAGCTGAGCGCCCTGCTCGCCCAGGTCAGACGGGCGGGCAGGGGGCGTGCCAGACGCCGTCAGGAGATCCTTTCCGGCCGCTACGACGCCCGCATCCTCGACCACCTGCGCCGCGCCGAGCCCGGCACCCTCGCCGGCCTGCTCGCCGAGACCAGCGGCCCGGAGGCGCGCGGCCTGCGGCAGGCGGCGTTCTGGCTGCTCGGCTTCAGCGTGACCGCCGCCAGCCTCATGCGCACCCTCGCGCTGCTGGCCACCTACCCCGTCCAGCGCAAGTGCGCCCGCGCCGACCCCGACTACCTGCGCGCCTGCCTGCGCGAGGGCCTGCGTCTGTGGCCGCCGGTCCCGGCCCTGTCCCGCCTCACCACCGAGGAGACCGACTGGTACGGCGTCCCGGTGCCGACCGGCACCCACGTGATCCTCCCGTTCGCCACCCACCAGCGCAGCCCCCGCCTGCACTACGCCGACTCCTTCGCCCCCGAGATCTGGCTCGACGGCACCGCCGCCGGCGAATGGTGGGCCCTGCCGCGCTGCGACGGCGTGCACCTGATGCTCGGCGTCGGCACGGCCTTCCTGGGCGGGATCCTGGCCTCGGCCCGCCCCAAGGCATCCGGCCGGCCGCTGTCTCCGCACCGCCCGCTGCCCCAGACGCTGAACGCCGGCCGCCTGCGGGTGACGATGCGCCCGCTGAAGCGGCGTCCAGGCCAGAGCTGACCGGGCTTCGTCGCCACCGGGCCGCGGCTTCTCCGTTAGAGTCTGGGGTGGAAAAAGGCGTACCGGCGGAAGAAACGGTTCGGTTTGCGACGGGATGACGACGGCGAGAGGACGGCGACCGTGGGGCGCTCGGCAGGCACTCCGCTGAAGCCTGAGGATCCGCCGGCGATCGGCCCCTACGAGCTGTTGAGCCGTCTCGGCTCGGGCGGCATGGGCACCGTCTACCTCGCCAGGGGCGCCGACGGGGTCAAGGTGGCACTCAAGGCCATCAGGCGTGACTTCACGGCCGACCCGGTCTACCGGGCGCGTTTCCACGAAGAGGTGTCCAACGCGCGCAAGGTGGCCTCGTTCTGCACCGCGCGGGTGCTCGACCACGGCGAGGACCGCGGGGTGCTCTACCTGGTCACCGAGTACATCGACGGCATCTCGCTGGAAGACCAGCTGATCGAGCACGGCGCGCTGCCGCCGTCGGTGCTGCACTCGGCGGCCGTGGGCGTGGCGGCGGCACTGACCGCCATCCACGCCGCGGGGCTCGTCCACCGCGACCTCAAGCCGGCCAACGTCATGCTGACGCTGGCCGGGCCGCGGGTGATCGACTTCGGCCTGGCGCGCTCCACGCACGTCGACTCCCGGCACACGAACGCCGGCATGGTGATGGGCACGCCCGGATGGATCGCTCCCGAGCAGGTCTTCGAGGGGCGCACCAGCCCGGCCGGCGACGTGTTCGCCTGGGGCTCGCTGATCGCGTACGCGGGGCTCGGCGGGCATCCGTTCGGCGAGGGGGACGCGTACGTGATGGCCGCGCGGGCCCGTACCGCGCCGCCGGACCTGCGCGGCCTGCCCGCCCCCTGGACCGGCTGGTCGCCGCGGCCATCCACCCCGACCCCTCGCGCCGGCCCGCGGCCAAGCAGCTCCTGCTGGAACTGGTGGGCGCGGCCGACGAGCCCGCGGCCCAACTGGCAGCCACCGAACACCTGACGAACGCATGGGACGCCTCGGAGTTCCGCCCCCTCGGCCACACTCCCCCACCCGCCGAACGCACCGGCCCTCCACACCTGCTTCCCCCTGCGGAGCGCACGGGGCCCCGCCCTCCGATGCCCTCCCCGTCGGGCTCTCGCCCTCCGATGCCCTCCCCGTCGGGCTCTCGCCCCCCGATGCCACCTTCCAGCGACCGGACGGGGTCCCGCTCCCCCATGCCACCCGCGGCTGATCGCACGGGATCCCCCGTTCCGATGCCACCCCCGGCTGAACGCACGGGATCCCCCGTTCCGATGCCACCCCCGGCTGAACGCACGGAATCCCACCCTCCGGCGCCCCCCGCAGCCGAACGCACGGGGGCGGGCGCCGCGATGCCGCCTTCCGCCGAGCGCACGGGCCCGCGTCCGCCGCACCTGCCCTCCCCGGCCGAACGCACCGGCCCCCGCCCGCCCATGCCCACCCCGGCAGACCACCCCGGGCCAAACACACCGCAGACCCCGCCCGCGGCCGACCCCGCGGCGCCACACGCCGCCCAGATGCCACCCGCAACCGAGCACACCGGCATGCGTCCGCCGCACATGCCCTCCCCGGCCGAACGCACCGGCCCCCGCCCGCCCATGCCTGCCGCCGCGGAGCACATGGACCAGCGGCCACACATGCCCTCCGGCCCGGAGCACATGGGGCACCGGCCCCCGATGCCTTCGGGCATGGAGCACCCCGGGCAGCAGTCCCCCATGCCGTCGCCCGCCGAGCGCACCGGACCGCGTCCGCCGCAGATGCCCTCCCCGGCCGAGCGCACGGGCCCCCGGCTGCCCATGCCCGCCCCCACGGAGCACCCGGGGCCTCGCGCGCCCCAGATGCCGCCCCCCGTGGACCGGACCGGGAACATCCCGCTCCCCCATCACCAGGCCACCGGCCAGGGACCGCTACCGCCGCACACCACGGGCCAGGGACCGCTGCCCGGGTACGCGCCTCCGCGCCGCAAGCGCGGCGTGTTCACCGGCTGCATGACCGCGCTGGTGATCGTGATCGTCCTGTTCGTGGTGGTCCTGGCCACCCTGGCCTGGATCTTCCGCTTCCCCGCCATAGGCGAGGAAGGCCCGGTACAGGACGGAAAGCTGAAGTTCGCGGTAACCGGCACAAAGTGCCCCCAACCCGCGAAGTCCGCCTCCCGTCGCACCTGCCAGATCACGGTGAAGGTGAACAACGTCGGCCCCGACGCCCGAGTCCTCTACCCCGGCCAGCAGAAGCTGATCGACGAGGACGAGGCCCTGCACGGCGGCAGCAAACTCCTGGACAAGAGCGGCACCGAGATCACCCCCGTTCGCATCGCCCCCGGCCAGTCCTTCACCGGCACGCTGGTGTTCGACCTGCCGAAAAGCGCCGAGCCGGCGGGCCTCGAGGTACACGATTCAGGCCTGAGCGCCGGAGCCCGAGTAGCCCTGAGCTGACCAACAACGCAAACCCGAGCACCAAAACCCAAACAACCCCGGGCCAACCCAGCGGCCCAGACCTAAGCACCGAAGCCCAAATAACCCTGAGCAAACCCAGCGGCTCAAACCTGAGCACCGAAGCCCAACCAACCCTGGGCAAACCCAGCGGCTCAAACCTGAGCACCGAAGCCCAAGCAACCCTGAGCTAACCAACAACGGCAACGTGAGCACCGAAACCCGAGCAATCCCGGCCTAACCCAGCGGCTCAAACCTAAGCGCCGAAGCCCGAGCAACCCTGGGCTAACCAAGAACCAATCCTCAGACCCCAGCAAACCGGCCCCCTCTGCACCGCCACGCATCACCACCCCGCACCGACCACCCGCCCCACGCCAAACCCTCTCCATCGGGCTTTGGTCCATCGACGACGTGATGTCGGCGTCAGTCGAGGGGGCGGGACTCCGGACAAGACGGCACGACGCGCGACAAGGGCACTGCCCCCGTTTCCGATGATGCCCAGAGCCCTGCCCCCTCAGAACCCCTGCTCCGGCGACACCACCCCTTCCATCGGGGCGCCGTCGGCGAAGTGGCGCACGTTCGCGGCCACGCGGTCGGCCAGGCCACGCCAGTAGGACGACGGCGGATTCGCCGTATGCGGCGTGATCAGTACGTTCTCCATGTGCCACAACGGGTGCCCGGACGGCAGCGGCTCCGGATCGGTGACGTCCAGCGCGGCACCACCGATCCGCCCCTCTTGTAGCGCCGTCACCAGGTCGTCGGTCACGACTAGCGCGCCCCGGGCGATGTTGACCAGCCAGGCGTCCGTACGCATGAGGTCAAGCTCGGGAGCACCGATCATGCCCTTGGTGCTCGGCGTGGTCGCAGCGGCGAGGACGACGTACGCGGCCTCCGGCAACGCCTCCCGATAACGGGCACGGGGCAGGATTCGGTGCGCACCGGGCGCCCGGCCGCTGTCAGTGACCGCGATCATCGGACAGCCGAACGGCTCCAGCATCCTGATGAGCGCACGCCCGATGCCCCCGCAGCCGATGACCGCAACCGTCGAGCCGGCGAACTCCCTCGACTCGTTCCTCCCCCACTCGGTGGCTCTGGCCAGCCGGGGCAGATTGCGGGCCGCGCCCAGCATGAGTGCGAGCGCGTGTTCGGCGACGGGCACGCCGTAGGAGCCGGTGGCGGCGGTGAAGACGGGCTCCTCAGTGATCACTCCGGCCTCGGCGTACCGCTCGACGCCCGCCGCGGGCAGCTGCACCCACCGGATGCCGTCATGGATCATGGACCGCAGTTCCTCGGGGCCGCCGCGCCCGCAGTAGACGATCGCCTCGGCGTCCTCCAGCGGCACGACGCTGCCGCCCGACCGCCGTACGGCGTCGACCAACACGGACACCGGCTCAGGGCCGACGTGGACGGCGACGCTCATCGGGGAACCTCCGTGACGTGCTCTCGGGTGTCTGCCAGGATCTGCTCGACCTCGGCGCGGGCCCGTTCGACAATGTCTGCGGCGGCCTGCGCCGCCTCGGTCGCCCGCCCGGCGGCAACCGCTTCGACGATCTCGTGGTGGAGTCCGATGGCGGCCGTCTCCAGGCGTTCGGGCAGGAGCAGCAGCTCGCGCCTGGCTTCGAGCAGCACCTCGGTCACCTCGGCGAGCTGGGCGAACATGCCGTTGCCCGACGCGGTCAGCAGCACCCGGTGGAATGCGGCGTCTGCCCTGACGTATGCCTGGCTGTCACCCTCGCGAGCGGCGGCGTCCATGGCACGGGCGTGGGTGGCGAGCTCGTCCTGCATGCGGGGGTCGGGCCTGGACGCGGCCAGCGCGGCGGCGGCAGGCTCGACCGCGGCGCGCAGCTCGGCCAGCTCACGCAGCTGCGCCTCACGCCCCGGCGAGGCCAGCCGCCAGCGGATCACCTGGGGATCATAAAGGTTCCAGGCGCTCATCGGCCGTACGGTGACCCCGACACGAGGACGGCTGGTGACCACGCGCTTCGACTCCAGTACGCGGACGGCCTCGCGCGCGACGGTCCGGGAAACCCCGTACCGCTCCTGGACGTCCTCCAGGCGCAGCACCTGCCCCGCACGGATCTCCCCGCCCGCCAGCGACCTGCCGACCGCGTCGAGGACCTGCCCGTGCAGGCCCCGTAGCGTCTCCACGCTCATCGGGCCCTCGCCAGCCCGGCCAGCAGCGCCGCGACGCGTTCCCCCGCGGCACCAGGGCCGCCCGAAGTCAGCGCCGAGCCCATGCCGCAGGCCACGGCGCCGGCCGCGATCCACTCCGGCGCATCGTCCACGGTCACGCCGCCGGTGGGGATCGCGGGCGCCTGAGGAAGGGCAGCCCGCACGTCCCGCAGCCAGGACGGCGAAACACCCGACGCCGGAAAGATCTTGACCGCGTCCGCCCCCTCTTCCAGGGCACGAACGATCTCGGTCGGGGTCGCCACGCCCGGGAAGACCGGCACGCCGTAGCGGTGCCCGACGCGGATCACCTCAGGCTGCAGGCTGGGCGAGACCAGGAAGCGCGCGCCGGCCTCCACGGCGGCCCTGGCGGCGGCCGGGTCGAGGACGGTCCCCGCTCCGACCAGCGCGTCGGGCCGCTGCTCGGTGAGCCTTGCCACGGCGCTGAGGGCACGGGGCGTGGTGAGCGCGACCTCGACGGCACGCAATCCGGCATCCAGCACGGCCTCGGCCGACGTCAGCGCCGCCTCGGGCGTGGCCGCTCTGACGATGCCGAACACGCGTTGCTCCGTGACAGCCTGGACGATCTCCCAGCGGTACATGACTTCCTTCCTTCGGTTTCCTCGCCGGCGAACGGCTACGGCGAGCCGCCCTCAGTGGTGACGCAAGATCCCCGCCGGCCCCGGCCAACGCCCCGCCCGCATCCCCACGAACCGTCTTCGCCCCGAGCTCGTCAGCTCATGCACGGACTCACCTCTCGCATGCTCGCCTCAGCCCTGAACTCGTCACCTCACGGACGGACCGTCTCGCGCATGCCCGCCTCAGCTTTGAACTCATCGCCCCACAGACGAACCGTTTCTCGCATGCCCACCTTCAGGCGAACCGCCTCCGCCGCACTTGCCGGTCTGCCGTCGGAATGTCTTTCAATCGCGTCAACCTGGAACAGGTCCCTTCGCCCGAGGCTCGCGTCCCTCGGTGGCCGCTTTCCGTATGCACGCTCTTCGAACCAACAGCCCTCCACGTGCTCCCTGCCTCCGGCATACCGTCTTCGGCATACCGTCTTCGGATCCCCCGTTCATCAAGGCGACCGACATGGCGGCCTTCCCCCTATCCGGACAAACCCTCCAGCAGACTCGCGATTCACGTTCGCTCGTCCGCGACGGGCTCTTACGGCGCGAGAGGCCGGTTGGCGCCGGCCCTCGTCGCCGCGCCCATCATCAGCAGGCCGGCATCAGCGTCACGAACCTCCGGCGGCGACGGACTCGAGCTTCGTACCGGACCGTCTTCGACAGGCTCGCGCTTGGTAGCAAACGACTTCGATGAATCAGTGATCAGCAGCGCTCTTCTTCGACAGCGATCGCACACTTGGCGGCGGAGAATCTTCGGCCGGTTCGCGGACTATCGATGGACCGTTTCGGCGTGCCCGGTGAAGGCGGCCAAGGCGCGGTCCAGGCCCGGCCGGTCCGGAAGGCCGTCGGTGTCGGCGGCGCACTGGACGACGAGTGCCGCGACCGCCGCCGCCTCACGCAGGCACACCTCGTACGACTCGCCGCGCAACATCCCCGACAGGAACCCGGCGGCGAAGCCGTCCCCCGCTCCCACGGGATCGGTCACCGGCACCGTGAACGCCTCCTGCCGCAGGCCCGCGCACGTGGCGGACTTGTCCCGGTGCTTGACCACGGTGAGGCCGGGCAGCGTCGCCGGGTCGACGTGGAGCAGGTCAAGTTCGTCCTCCCCGGCCAGCACAACGTCCGCCCTGGTCAGGAGCGGCGCCACCCGCTCGCGCCACGCCGCGGGCTCGCCCAGCTTGTATCGGATGTTCGGGTCGATGGAGACGAGCGCTCCGGCCTGCCCGGCCAGTTCCAGCAGCCGCAGGGTCGCCAGGTGCGCGGAATCCGACAACATCGGAGTGATGCCCGTGACGTGGACGATCTTCGCACCGCTCACCGTCTCCGGCGTCAGCTCTTCCGGCCTCAGCCTGGACGCGGCGGCTCCGGAACGGTAGTACTGCACGTCGATGGCCCGGAACGGATGACTGTCGCGGACCAGCAGACCGGTCGGCGCACCAGGGTCGATGATCGCGTGCCGGGTGTCGACGCCCTCGGCTCGGAGCATGGACAGGACCGCCCGACCCGCCGGGTCCGCGCCGACCCGCCCGAGCCAGCGCACGTCATGGCCCAGCCTGGCAAGCCCCGCGGCCACGTTCGACTCCGCGCCCGCGATGGAGCGACGGAAGACCGTGGCACGCTCCAACGGGATGCCGGGCTCGGCCAGCATCAGGAGCATGGCCTCACCGCACACTACGACGCTCATGACTCGCCCATCTCCTGTCGTTCTGGATCCGTCAACGGTGCTATCACGTCATGAATGACAAGAGAAGGACCGATCAGGTCGTCTTGTAGGCGGAAGGCTGGGAGATGTCGATCCTGGATCGGTCGGGCAGAGCCAGCACGGCGGCGAACCCGACCACCGCACCGACGATCATGAAGATGGCTATCGCCTGCCAGCCGTAGTCGTGCAGCAACCATGTCGCGATCAGCGGCGCCGGGCCGCCGGCGATGATCGAGGCGAGCTGATAGCCGAGACCCGCACCGCCGTACCTGAGGCTGGTCGGAAAGCTCTCGGCGATGAGCGAGGCCTGCGGGCCGTACTCCATGGCGTGCTGGATCTGCGTGATCATGATCGTGAGGAAGACCACCAGCACGACGCCGGTGTTGAGCAGCACGAAGTACGGGAACGCCACCACCGCCAGCAACGCTGCGCCGGTCGCGTAGACGAGCCGGCGGCCGACACGGTCGCTCAGGTGCCCGAAGAACGGGATCGCGACCAGCTCCACCGCCGCCGCGCACGTCACCGCTGACAACGCGACCGTTCGGGACAGGCCGAGCTGCTGGGTCACGTACGTGATGGCGAACGTCGTGTAGAGGTAGAACGGCATCTGCTCCGACACCCGCAGCAACGCGCTGAGCACCACCTCCTTCGGATGCCTGCGCAGCACCTCGACGACCGGGAGCCTGGCCACCTGCCCCCGTTCCAGCACCCGCGCGAACATCGGGGTCTCCAGCACCTTCAGCCGCACCCACAGCCCGACCGCCACCAGCACCAAGCTGGCCAGGAACGGCACCCGCCAACCCCAGTCCTTGAAGGTGTCGCCCGTCGTGGCGGCCAGCAGCGACATCGCGCCGGTGCCGAGGATCAGCCCGATGGGCACGCCCGCCTGCGGCCAGCTCGCCATGAGCCCACGCCTGCGCTGGTCGCCCCACTCCATCGACAGCAGCACCGACCCGCTCCACTCGCCGCCCACCGCGATGCCCTGCAGGACGCGCAGGACCACCAGGATGATCGGCGCGGCGATGCCGATGCTGTCGGTGCCCGGCAGCACGCCGATGAGGGCACTGGCCACGCCCATCGTCAGCAGGGTGACGATGAGGGTCGCCTTCCTGCCGATGCGGTCGCCCCAATGCCCGAAGATCGCCGCCCCCACGGGCCGGGCCGCGAAGCCCACGGCGTTGGTCGCGAAGGCCGCGAGCGTGCCCGCGTACGGCGTTGACTTCGGGAAGAAGACCTCGGCGAAGACCACCGCGGCGGCCGTGTTGTAGAGAAAGAAGTCGTACCACTCGATGGCGGTGCCGACCACGCTGGCCGTCGCGGCCTTGCGCACCTGGGCTCTGTGTCCGGCGGTCGTTAATCCGTTGCTGCTCTCGGTCACGCTGCACCTCGAAGGCGTTCCTGGGCCGCGTCCGCGCCAACGGCTGCCTTACCCCTCGCCCGCGACTCGAACCGCCTTCGGCCTCCTCCCCCAGCGGGAAACCTCCGGTCATGGCCACGCCTCCCCCCATCGGGACGCCCCCTTCCCCTCCCTGGCTCCACGCGGCTGGCTGCGGAGCCGAGCAGAACTCTAACACTCGTTAACTAGCCCTGCTACCGGGTTCACTGGGCGGCCACATCGCGCGAGGGCATGCCCCAAGGGCAGTCAAGCTGGGGATTCGCCTTCATGGCTCGGGTCGGGCAACCCGGCGAGGACGGCGTCGAGCGCGAACTTGAAGTGTTCGACCTGATCGGCCCGCAGCCGGGCGGCCTCGACCGCGTGATAGTGCGGATACCTGTCGGCCGGCAGCTCGGTCCAGTCCCTTGCGGCGGCCTCGTGCAGGACGAGATGCCCGACGCACACGCGCAGCACCGCCCCCTTCACGTGATCCGCCTGGTCAGGAGGGAAGCCCGCATCCAAGAGGATCCCGAAGATGGCTTCGTGGAGGCTCATCACGGGCGCGCGTCGGGCGTACGTGGTGATGGACCAGACGGAGGCTCTGGGATGCTCCAGCGACTGCCTGACCATCGAGGCCATGAGCCCGCGCAGCTGATCCTTCCATCCCCCTTCACGGGGAGCCTGAGAGACGATCTTGCTGCACACCTCGTCCACGATGGCCTCCAGCAGCGACTCGCGTCCGTCGAAGTAGTGATAGATCGCCGTCGCCGTCACATCGAGACGTTTGGCCAGCTTACGCATGCTGATCCCGTGGGCGCCGTCCGCCTCGAGGACCTCCAGGCCGGCTTCCAGGATCTTGTGACGGGTGAGCATCAGAATTGACCTCGCGCTTAACACATGTTAGAAATCTAACGGCCGTTAACTCCGGACAGCTTATCCGAGGGGAGAGGATCCTTGGCTGCCGTTCTTACGTGCCGTCCAGTCATCCATCAAAGATCAGCCGCCCACGGGGAGACACACCTGTGTCCACGACCTCCGAAGTGACAGCGCCGGTGACGGCCTCGCGCCGCCCAAGACGCCGGACCCTGCTCCGAGCCCTGCTTGTGCTGCTCCTGCTCATGGTCCTCGCGGTGGCCGGCGCGGCCTACGCGGTGAACCGGGGCGGAGTCCCACAGACAGCCGCCCACCTGGGCTCCGAGCCCGAGCTCGGGGAGCGCGAGACGTTCCCCATCCCGAAGGTCAACGCCCCCGACGTGGTCGGCTGGCCCTCCGGCAGAGCGCCGAAGGCACCGGCCGGGTTCACGGTCACCCGGTTCGCGGGCGAGCTGGAGCATCCCCGCTGGCTCTACGAGTTGCCCAACGGCGACGTGCTCGTGGCCGAGTCGGCCACCCTGCCCAAAGACCCGGAGTCCCCGATCATGGGGCTGTTCTACTGGCTGCGCCGCAACGACGGCTCGACCACCGAACGCAGCGCCAACCGGATCACGCTGCTGCGCGACACCGACGGCGACGGCGTGGCCGACTTCCGCAGCGTGTTCCTGGAGAACCTCAACCAGCCGTTCGGGATGGCGCTGCTGGCCGCGTCCGCGCCGTACACGCTCGGCCCGGCGGCTCCGAACGGTACCCAGGCGGCCTTCTACGTCGCGGGCACGGACGGCGTCTGGCGCTTTCCGTACAAGCTGGGTGAAACCCGTGTCACCGCCCCCGGGAAGAAGATCCTCGACCTGCCCGCCGGCGGCTACAACAACCACTGGACCCGTAACCTTGTCGCGGCCCCTGACGGTACCAAGCTCTACGTCACGGTCGGCTCGTCCAGTAACGCGGGCGAACATGGCCTGGAGGCCGAGCGACGGCGCGCCGCCATCCTGGAGATCAACCCTGACGGCAGCGGCGAGCGCATTTTCGCCTCCGGCCTCAGAAACCCCAATGGCCTGGCTCTCGAACCGCAGTCCAGAACACTCTGGACAGTTGTCAACGAACGCGACCTCCTGGGCGACGACGCCGCACCTGATTACCTCACACGCGTACGCCCAGGTGACTTCTACGGCTGGCCGTGGAGCTATTGGGGGAAGCACGTGGACGAGCGGGTCCAGCCACCGCGCCCTGAGATGGTGGCTCGTGCTCTCCGTCCCGACTACGCCCTCGGCGCTCACACGGCTCCCCTCGGTTTGGCCTTCTCCGAGAGCCCCACATTCCCCGAGGCCTACCGCGGCGGCGCCTTCATCACCGAACACGGCTCCTGGAACCGCGGTGATCCGGTCGGCTACAAGGTCGTGTACGTCCCCTACAAGAACGGCATGCCCAGCGCCAAGCCCCAGGACTTCCTGACCGGCTTCAAGCCGGCCCCGGACGAGAGCACCACGTACGGCCGGCCGGTCGGCGTGATCACGGGCAAGAACGGCCGCCTACTGGTCGCGGACGACGCAGGAAACACGATCTGGCACATCACGCCCCGACCATGACTCCGGGTCAGGCCAGATCGGAAGGCAGAAGGGGCGGTGGGTTCAGGTCGAAGGGAGGAGAGCGCGTTGCCAGCACTTCGCTGTGAGGCCGAGTTCCGTGAAGAGCTCCGCCGCTCTGCGCGCGTCGCCGGCGTCGTCGCTGATGCTGGCCCGCAGGGACAACGCCAGGCCCTCATGCAGGCGATACCCGGCGGCGCGGGCCAGCGCCAGGGCCAGCCCGGCGTGGCGGAGCGCCGGTTCGCGCGCGCCGCGCCGGCTCTCGCCGGCGGCGAGGCCGAGCAACGCCTTCGTCTCCGGGTAGCGATTGCCCGCCGTCCTGGCCAGCTCCAGCGCCCGCCGGTGGTGGTCGAGCGCGGCGTCCACGTCGCCGAGCGCGAGGTGGACGAGGCCGAGGGTGTGCAAGGTGTCCGCGACGAGCCTGCGGTGTCCGGTCTGGTGGGAGGCGTCGAGTGCCGTGACGGCCAGCTTGAGCGCTTGGTCGAGGTTGCCGTCGTCACGTTCGACCGCGGCCAGGTTGCGCAGTGTGTCGGCCTCGTTGCCACGGTTGCCCACCTCCCGGTGCAGGTCCAGCGCGGACAGGAGGGTGTCACGGGCCTCGGGCAGCCGGTCCAGGCCGTGCAGGACCTCGCCCATGATGGCCAGACCGTTCGCCTCGCTGGCCCGGTGCTCCAACTCGCGGCACAGCGCCAGCGAGCGGTGCAGGCTGGTCTCGGCGTCGTGGAGGCGTCCCATCTCCAGGTAGAGGCAGCCGAGGTTGCCCAGGTTGACGGCCTGGGCGGGGGTGTGGGCGATGGCCTCGTTCAGCATGAGGGCGCGTTCGAGGTGGGCGACGGCCTCGCGCAGCATGCCCAGGTCGGCGTACGTGGCGCCGGCGTTGCACAGGGCCGCGGTGAGCGCCTCGTGCCAGCCGGTCTCCTCCGCCAGGCGCATGGCCTCCGCGTAGTGGTCGAGCGCCTGCTGCTGGCGCCCCTGGAAGCCGTTCAGCCCGGCCAGGCTGAGCAGCAGCGCGACCTGCGCCCGCAGCTCGCCCGCCGCTCTGGCTGCCGCCAGGCCGGTGTTGCCCATCGTGCGCCACTCCGCCACCTGGTGGCGCATGAAGAAGTAGCCGCGCAGGGTGTCGGCGATGAGCCAGGCCGCCTCGTACGGGCCGTGCTCGGCGGTGTGGGTCACCGTGGCGAGCAGGTTGGGCAGTTCGGCGTCGAGCCAGCCGGACGCGGCGGCGTGGTCAGGGAAGCGCTCGGCGGCGGGCGCGACGGGCAATCGCAGGAACTGCGGGTAGAGCGTGCGTGCCGCGGCGTCCGCCTGGTCGAGGTAGTGGCGGTGCAGGCGGAGCAACTCGGCGTGCTCGTCGCGCGCATACTCGGCGGCGCACAGTCTCAGCAGGTCGTGCTGGGCGAACCGGCCTGGTACGTACTCCTCCAACAGGCTCGCCGCGCGCAGGACGGCCGCCAGCGCCTCGGCCTCCTCCTCGGTGGTCGCCAGGAGCGCGGCCATGGCGGGGACGGTGATGTCAGGGCCGGGGATCAGCCCGAGAAGCCGGAACAGGCGTTGCGCGGCAGGCGGGAGTGCGGCGTAGGAGAAGTGGAACGCGGTCCGCACAGCCGATTCGACGTCGCCGGGGATCTGGAGCGCGTCCAGCCGGTTGCCCGCGCGCAAGCGCTGCACGTACCGGGCCATGGGACCGGCGAGCGGGTGCGCATCAGGCGGGGCGAGGGTTCGAGCAGTGGGTTCGGCATTGCGCTCAGCGGTGGGTCGGGCATCGGGCTCGGCGTTCGGCCCGGTGTAGGGATCGGCGTTGGGCTGGGCGTGAAGCTCGGCGCGGGGTCCGACCCTGGGCTGAGCGTGTGGCTGAGTGCTGGGGCCGACGTTGGACTGAGCGTGTGGCTGGGCGCCGGGTCCGGCGTTGGGCTGGCTATGGGATCGGTGGGTGGGCCGTGCGGTCTGCCTGAGGGCGGTGTGGGTGGCGAGCGTGCTGAGGAGGTTGGCGGCGGCGATGCGCAGGGCGAGCGGGAGGTGGGCACACAGGGACGCCAGCTCGGACACCGCTTCAGGCTCGGCCCTGACCTGGGGGCGTCCGAGCAGACGGCCCAGCAGGTCGCGGCACTCCCCCTCGGTGAGCGCCGGCAGCGGGAGCACCCGGGCGCCGTCGAGCGCGACCAGGCCGGCCAGGGTGTCCCTGCTCGTGATGAGCGTGGCCGGGCCCGCTCCGCCGGGCAGCAGCGGGCGCACCTGACGGGGGTCCGAGGCGTTGTCCAGCACGACCAGCACCCGTTTGCCCGCCAGCATCGTGCGGTAGAGGGCGGCGGCCTCGTCAGGGTCTCCGGGGACCTGCTCGGGCGGCACGCCGAGCGCGTGCAGGAAGCGGGCGAGCGCGTCGAGGGGGCCGAGCGGATGCGCGGCGGCGTATCCACGCAGGTTGACGTAGAGCTGGCCGTCGGGGAACCGGTCGCGGGCGCGGTGCGCCCAGTGCACGGCCAGCGCCGTCTTGCCGACGCCCGCCGTACCGGTGAGGACGGCGACCATGGACGCCTCGTCCCGCCCTTCGAGGAGCCTGTCCAGGCGGCGCAGCGCGGTGGCACGGCCGGTGAAGGCCGCCACGGCGGCGGGCAGTTGTGCGGGTACGGTCACCACTCGTTCCGGCGACCGTCCTGCCGGCACCTCGGGCGGGCGGGTGAGGATGCGCTCGCGCGCTCTGCGAAGGTCGTCCCCCGGCTCCACGTCCAGTTCCTCGGCCAGCCTGGCCCGTATCTCCCCGTACAGGCGAAGGGCCGCGGCTTGCTCGCCCTGCTCGGCCAGCGCGGTCATCAGCCTGGCGGCAAGCCCCTCGTGCAGTGGCTCGTCGTGCACCACCCGCCACAGGGCGGCCACCACCTCCGGCCCAGCGCTGGGGGCGGCATCGGCAAAGGCCAGTGCCGCGGCGACCCGCTTCCTGGCGGCGGCGACAGCGACGGGGTGTTCACGCAGACGACTGGGAGAACCGGCCAGCACGGGGCCTCGCCAGCATGCGAGCGCCGCGGCGAGCACGGCGTCCCACGGCGGGATCCGCCGGTCGGCTCCGATGGGAGCGCCGTCGCCACGACGGCGAGCGGTCAGCGCCTCGAGGGTGGTGCTGTTCGGGGGGTCTGGGAGGCGGGCGGTCAACGCTTCCAAGGTCGCCAGGTCCAAGGACGCGCCTGGAAGCGCACCGGCGCGAGCGATCAAGGCCTGCAATGTCGCCGAATCCGAAGATGTACCCGGCAATGCACCGACACGAACCGCCAATGCCTGTAAAGCCGCCAGATCCGATGAGGCATTGGTGAGCGCGTCGAAGCGTGCGGTGAGCGCGTCCGTGGTGGCAGGGTCCGGCGACGAGGTGGGGTGAGGGGGCAGGCTTAGCGGCCCCTGGGTGGCAAGGTCTGGAGGGGTGTCGGGCAGCACATCTGGCCCAGCGGTCAACGCCTCCCACGTTGCGGGATCCGGGGAGGCGGCGGGAAATCCAGCGGTGCGGGGCTGCAATGGCTCCCCGGCGGTGAGGGCCGAGGAGGTCGCGGGGAGGGTATCGGGATGGAGGGTTAGCGCCTCCAAGGCGGCGAAGTTCAGAGCGGCACCGCGGTGGGCGGTCAGCGCCTGCAAGGTGGCGACGTCCAGAGCGGCGCCGGGGCGGGTGGTCAGTGCTTCGAAGGTGGTCAGGTCGAGGGAGGAGGTGGGGAGCGCGAGGAGGTAGCCGGCGGGCGTCCGCTGGATCGCCTCCTTGCCCAGCGCCGCGCGCAGCCGGGTCGCGTACACGTGGATGAGGTTGTCGTACGTGCGCGGCGGCCGGTCCTCCCACAGGATGTCCACGATCTCGTCGACCGTGACCGGCCGCCCGGCGTGCAGCGCCAGAAGGCCGAGCAGGGCCCGGGGCATGGCCGCGCCCACGTCCAGTTCGATGCCGCCGCGGCGGACGGAGAGCGGGCCGAGCACGCCGATCCACGGTGGCCGCGGCGCAGCGCGTTCGAAGGCGGCCAGCAGGTCGGCCCGGTCGGGATCCGTCAGAGGCAGGACGGCGACCAGGCGTTCCAGGGAGGCGCGTTGTGGGCGGCTGACGTGTCCGCGTTCGATGTCGCGCAGCGTGCGCACGGCGATCCCGGCGCGGGCGGCCAGTTCGCGCTGGCTCAATCCCGCCGCCACCCGCCTGCGCCGGAGTGCCTCACCGCCCGAGCTCATATGGATCCCGCCGCAATTCCTGCCGTAGTGCCCACCGCGGTACCTGTTGCGACTCCTGCTTTGGCTCTCAGCGTGGCTCCTGCCGTAGTACCCACTGCGGAACCTGTTGCGACTCCTGCTCTGGCTCTCAGCGTGGCTCCTGCCATGGTCCCCGCTTCGGTTTCCACCTTGGTTCTCGACGGGGCTCCTGCCGTGGTCCCCACCTGGGTTCTCACCGTGGTAACTACCTGGGTTCTCACTGTGGTCCCCCCATGTCCATGCCGTGATTCCCGCCGTGGTCCCTACCGTTGATTCCCATCGCGGTCTCCGCGTTGGTCCCCGCTTCAGTCCTCACTGCGGTCCCCGCGTTGGTCCCCACTTCAGTCCCCAACTGTGGTCTCGTGTAGGGCCCCACTCCGGTCCCCGCCGTGATTCCCACTGCGGTCCCCTCCGTGGTTGCCGCCCTGGTTCCTGTCGTGGTGCCCGCCGTGCTTTCACCGCCATACCTGCCGCGATTTCTGCCGGTTGCCTGCCGCAGGCGCCCCGAGTGCCTGGTGGACATATTGGCAAATAGTTAAGAAGCTTGCCAGTAAATCCGAGGTGCCGGTTTTCTACGGTTCGGCGCATGGACGTTCTCGCCGTCGGATGTGGCGTCGCCCTGGTCGTGGTGTTCGGCGCCGCGGTCGTGGGCAAGGCGCGCGACCTGCCTGCCTTCGCGCGGTCACTGGAGGGGAGCCGGCTCGTCGGCCGGCGGTGGCGGGCGTGGGTCGCGGGTGGGGTGGTGGTGGTCGAGTCGGCGGTCGTCGTCCTGCTGGTGGCTCCGGGGACGACCTGGTACGGGTTCGCCCTGGCGACGGCGGTGAGCGCGATCCTCACGGGGGCCGTCGCGCTCACGGTGGCCCGGCGTACGCCTGCACCCTGCCTCTGCTTCGGAGGCCCGCCGCGCGACCTTGAGCCGGTGCACCTCGTCAGGAATGCGATGCTCACCGGCGTGAGCGTCCTCGGGCTTGCCACCGGCGGTCCACTTGCGCCGCCGGAGATGGAGCAGAGCGTCGTCGCGGGGCTCGCCGGAGCCGTCGCAGCACTGTTGTTCATCAAGATCGACGATCTCAGGAGCGTGTTCCGATGACGTACTTGATCATCTTCGTCACCGTGCTGAGTGTGCTGAACCTTCTGCTGCTGTTGGCGCTCGTCGTCCGACTACGCGGCGGCGGCGACGCCCACGGCGCTGGGCCCGCGCCGGGACGGATCCCCCTGCCGGTGCTCCCGCCCGGAGCAGTGCCCTCGTCGTTCGCGGCCACGACGCAGGAGGGCGAGGTCGTGGACGCCGCCGGCGTGCGCCTGGTCGGTTTCTTCAGCCCCGCGTGTTCGCTGTGCGGCGAGCGCCTGCCTGACCTTCTGGACTACGTACGCCGGGGCCGGTTCCGCAGGGACGAGGTGCTCGCGGTGCTCATCGGCGCGCCCGGCGAGGTCGAGGAGCTGGCCGCCAGGCTCCGGCCGGCGGCCAGGGTGGTGGTCGAGGAGGAGGCGGAGGGACCGGTGTGGCGCGCGTTCGGGTTGCGCGGTCTGCCTGCCTTCTACCTGCTGGACGACCGTGGCGTGATCAGCGGTTCGGGTACCGAGCCCGCCGCCCTGCCCACCGCGGAGCCGGTGTGAGCCCGAGCGACGGCAGCCTTGGGCGGCCGGAGACGCGGCCGGAGGCACAGTCAGAGGCAAGACCCGAGCCTGCGGCGGAGACACAGCCGGGGCCCGGGGCGGCGCCGGAGCTCGGGCCGAGGTCAGGGGCCGGGGCAACGCCAGGAGGCGGGGCGAGGCCGGAGGGCGGCGCGAGGCCGAGGCCCGGGTCGAGATCACGGTCAGACGCGAGGTTGGTGGCAGGGCGGAGGTCAGAAGGCGGGGCAACGCCCGGTACCGGGGCGGCGCCGGAGCTCGGGGCGAAGTCAAGGTCAAGCGCGAGGTCGGGGTCTGGGTCAGGGGCGGAGGCGGAGGCGAGGCCGGGGTGGGGGACGGGGTTGGGGGTGCTTGGGGAGGCGGTGGTGGTGGCTTGGGAGGCGGGTCGGTGGTACGTCCTGCTGCAGGCTGTGCTGACCGCGGCGACGGGCATTGCGCCGGTGCTCACCGCATGGTGCACCAAGCTCGTCCTGGACGAGGTGGCTGGGCGGGCGACGACGATGGCGGGGTTGGCTCCGTACGTCGCCGCGCTGCTGGTGCTGGCCGCGGTCGCCGGGACGGGGCCGTACGTGACGGGTTTCGCTGAGGCCGAGTTCGAGCGGCGGGTCGGGCTGCTCGTCCGCGACCGGCTCTACACGGCCGTGAACGCGCTGCCCGGTCTCGCCCGGCTGGAGGATCCCGCGTTCCAGGACCGGCTGCACCTGGCCGAGCGGGCCGGCAGTTCGGGCCCCGGCCGGGTGGTGACCAGCGCGCTCGGGCTGGCGCAGGCCGGGATCATGACGGCGGGGTTCCTGGTCACGCTGGTCGGGGTGAGCCCGGCTGTCGCGGTCCTCGTCGCCGTCGCGGCGCTGCCGTTGCTCCGCGTGCACCTGCGGCTGGGACGGGAGCAGGCCGAGGTCATGCGGAGCACGGGGCACGGGCAGCGCCGGGAGATGTTCTTCGCCCGGCTGCTGAGCATGCCGCATGCGGCCAAGGAGATCCGCCTGTTCGGGCTCGGGGACTTCTTCCGCGAACGGATGCTGACCGAGCTGAGGGCGGTCGACGCCGAGCGGCGGCGGATGGCGGTCCGGCAGCTTCGGGGGCAGAGCGGGCAGGCGCTGCTGGCCGCTGCCATCTGGGGGGCGGGGCTGGTGTGGATCGTGGCGGAGGCGGTCGCCGGGCGGGCGTCGGTGGGCGATCTGTCGGTGTTCGTCGCGGCGGTGGCGGGCACGCAGGGTGGGCTGGCGGCCGGCGTGCGCAACCTCGCCGCCGCGCACGAGGCGCTGCTGCTCTTCGGTCACTACCGGGCGGTGCTGAACACCGTCCCCGACCTGACGCCCCCGACCGGGGCACCGCGCGGCCTGACGCGGCAGCGGCCGACGTCGCGAGAGCGAGAGGGCGAGGGCGAGCGAGAGCCGGAGCAGGGCATCACAGTGCGGGAGCGGAAGCAGGGCGTCAGGGTGGGGCTGCGGGAGCGGGGCATCACGGTGCCGGAGCCTGAGCCGAAGCGGGGGCCGGTGCGAGAGGCCGAGCGGGAGCTCCAGCGGAGGCACGAGCGGGAGCCCGAGCGGAGCGACACGGGGCGGGAGCGGGGTGACGTGGTGCCGGAGTTTGAGCTGGAGCGGGGCGTTGTGGTGCGAGGTGTGTGGTTTCGGTACGGGGCCGATCAGCCGTGGGTGTTGCGCGGTGTCGATCTCGACATCCCCGCCGGACGGTCGCTGGCGCTGGTCGGGCTCAACGGGGCGGGCAAGTCCACGCTGGTCAAGCTGCTGTGCCGGTTCTACGACCCCGAGCGCGGCGCGATCTTCTGGGACGGCGTCGACCTGCGTGAGCTCGACCCGGCCGCGCTGCGCGAGCGCCTCGGCGCGGTGTTCCAGGACTTCGCCGCCTACGACCTCGGCGCGGCCGAGAACATCGCGGTCGGCGACCTGCGGGCCGGGCGCGCGCGGGTCGAGGCGGCGGCCGTGCGCGCGGGCGCCGACGCGATGGTGCGGGCGTTGCCACGCGGCTACGACACGCTGCTCACCAGGATGTTCTCCGACGACGAGCAGTCCGGTGTCACCCTGTCGGGCGGGCAGTGGCAGCGGATCGCGCTGGCCAGGGGGCTGCTGCGGGACCGTCCCGAGCTGATGATCCTGGACGAGCCGAACGCCGGTCTCGACCCCGCCGCCGAGCACGAGGTGCACACCGTCCTGCGCGAGCACCGCGCGGGACGGACGACGCTGCTGATCTCCCACCGGCTGAGCACGGTACGCGACGCCGACACGATCGCCGTGCTGGCCGACGGGCAGATCGTCGAGCGCGGCACTCACGAGGAGCTGCTGCGGGCGGGCGGCCGGTACGCCGAGCTGTTCGCGACCCAGGCCCGCGGCTACGCGCCGGCAGGCGTCCGGTGATCGCCGCGCTGACCACCCAGGCCGCTGCTCCGGTGGCGACGGTCCTCAACACCCTGCCCACGGTGGCGATCCTCAACGCCGTGGCCATGGCGACGATCCTCAACGCCCTGCCCATGGCGACGATCCTCCACGCCATGCCCATGGCGGCGATCCTCAACGCCGAGCCGATGGCGACGGCCGTTCACGCCATGGCGGCCGTGCCCGGGGGCGCCGTGATCGGAGTCGTCAACGCCGTCGTGGCCATCGTCGGGGGCGTCGTCGTGGCCGGGGGTGTGCTGGTGCTCTTGTTGCGGGTGCGCTTTCTCGCGGTGACCGTGCGCGGGCGGAGCATGGAGCCCACGCTGTGGCACGGCGACCGGGTGCTGGTGCGCCGGTCCTCCCTGGACGGGGTGCGTCCGGGGCGGCTCGTGGTGGTGGCTGCGGAGCCGGGCGCGTCCTGGCTGGTGAAGCGGGCGGTGGCGGTGCCGGGGGATCCGGTGCCGCGGGCCGAGGTGCCCGCGCTGGCGACCCGGCCGGAGCACGTCGTCCCGCCCGGACAGCTGGTCGTGCTCGGTGACAACCGGCCGATCAGCCTCGATTCCCGCAGGTTCGGCTACGTGCCCGCCCGGCAGCTGCTGGGCGTGGTCGTGGGCCACCTGCCGAAGACTCCGCGCCGGCGTCCCGCCGGGCGGTGAGGAAAGGTGAGGAAAGGACAACTGTCATGGTCAAGCTCGCGGAGCGGGTGCTCGCCCGTGTCCTCCCCCGGACGACCGCCGACGCCGGTTGCACGTACCAGACCTGGTGCGACCACTGCGGCGGCAGCTACTACAAGCGGATCTTCTTCTGGTCCGACTGCACGGTGACCTACACCGCCTGCAACAACCCCTGCCCCTGGAACTGACCCGCACCGGAGACCGGGCGGCGGCCCACCGCCGCCCGGCCTCAGGCAGGTCCGATCAAGCAGGGCCGATCAAGCAGGGTCCTCTGCCGAAGACGCCGAGGACGCCGAGGACGCCGAGGACAGGCGTTCCTCGCCGGGAGCGTCCCCCAGCTGAATCCCGCGGACGCTGAGCAGGAACAGCAGCGCGCACCCGCCGGTCAGGGCGATGTCGGCGACGTTGCCGACGAACAGCCCGCCGTAGTCGATGAAGTCCACCACATGCCCCTGGGCGAACGCCGGCGGGCGGAAGAGGCGGTCGAGCAGGTGGGAGGTGGCCCCGCCGAGCAGCGCGCCCAGCACCACACCCCAGGCCGGCGACCGCAGCCGCCGGGACGTGTACAGGATGCCGGCGACCGCCCCGGCGGCGGCCAGGGTGAACACCCAGGTCACGCCCTCACCCAGGGAGAACGCGGCGCCGGGGTTGAGCAGCAGCCGCAACGAGAGCAGCCGCGGGATCACCGTGATCTCCGCGCCGCCGGACAACGCTGACATCGCCCAGAACTTGGACGCCTGATCGACCAGGAGCACCACCACGGCCAGCACGATCATCCATGCGCGAGGCCGCCCTCCTCGGCTGGTCTCCTGGGGGCCGCGTTCGTCCGACACTCTTGCCTCACAATCCATGGCTTCTCGGCTCGAATCTACCGAATCTTCGGCTCGGCCACGCTCGCTCAGAGCTGGGACGCCCTGCCGAGCAGCAGATTCTCGGTGATCGGGGATTCGTGGGTGCCCTCGACCGTGCACGCGTGCGCGCCGGCGACCGCGCCCAGTCGGACGCACTCGAGGATCGGGCGGCCGTTCAGGAGGCCGTACAGGAAGCCGGAGACGAAGGCGTCGCCCGCGCCGTTGCTGTCGGCCACCGGGCCGGGCAGGGGCGCGGCGGGAAAGGCGCGTACGGTGGCCGAGTCGCGGGTCAGGACGAGGCAGCCGTCCGCGCCCCGCGTGCACACGACCGTGTGGGCGCGCCCCCTGGCCAGGATGTCGCGCATCGTGGCCGCCGGGTCGGCCAGGGCGGTGGCCGACAGGAACACCAGGTCGGAGCCGTAGGCGAAGTCCTTCTGGTAGTCGGCGACGCCGTCCCAGTCGTGCAGGTCGGTGGAGATGGGGACGCCGTCGAGGTCGGGATAGACGTGCCGACAGAAGTCCATGATCGAGACGTGCGCGTGCCTGGGTCGCGGACCGACGTACAGCTCGCGGGGCAGCCGCTCCCCCGGCGTGACCTTGGGATCGTGCAGGGAGGTGCGCCGCCCGTCGGGGCCGACGAGCAGCACGCTGCGCCGGGTGCCCGCCTGCGCCACTCCCCACCTGCAGTCGATGTCGCGCAGGGCGTGCCGGATCAGCGCGCCCTGCGGGTCGTCGCCGACGAGGTCGGCGAACGCGACGCCGAGCCCCAGCGCGTGGCAGCCGAGGGCGACCCCGGCCCCGGTGTTCCCGACGCGGTCGACGACGGGCGGCACGTGGTAGGTGTCCTGGTACGGCAGAGGCAGCGCGGGCACGTAGACAGTGGTGTCCACCCCGGCGCCGCCGAGGACCAGCACGTCAGGCGTCATCGGTCGGCCGACCTTTCACAGAGAGCGTCCGGGATCAGCGGTTGACCAGCGGCCCGGAACCGGTGGAGCCGCGCACGACCAGCTCCGGCTGGAAGATCAGCTCGACGTGCTTGGCCGGCGCGCCGCTGACCTCCTCCAGCAGCGTCTGCACGGCGGCCGAGGCCATCGCCCCGATCGGCTTGCGCACGGTGGTGAGCGGCGGGTCGGTGAACGCGATCAGCGGCGAGTCGTCGAACCCGACCACCGACACGTCGCCCGGCACCGCCAGCCCCTTCTGCCGGCAGGCGCGGATCGCCCCGAGCGCCATCAGGTCGCTCGCACACACGATCCCGGTGCAGCCGCGGGCCAGGAGCTGCGCGGCGGCGGCCTGCCCGCCCTCGACCGAGAACAACGAGTGGGAGATCAGGTCGTCGACGTCGGTGGCGCCGAGCAGATGGGCCATCGCCTGCTTGTAGCCCTCGATCTTCCTGATCACCGGGACGAACCGGCGCGGCCCGAGCGCGAGCCCGACGCGTTCGTGGCCGAGGTCGACCAGGTGCTGGACGGCCAGCCGCGCCGCGAGGCGGTCGTCGGGCGAGATGAAGGGCGCGTCGATGTGCTCGCTGTAGCCGTCGACCAGCACGATCGGCAGGCCGCGGTCGATCAGGCGGGTGTAGCGGTCCATCCGGGCGGTGGTGTCGGCGTGCAGGCCGGAGACGAAGACGATGCCGCTGACACCGCGGTCGACCAGCAGCTCGGTGAACTCGTCCTCAGGGGCGCCGCCGGGCAGCTGGGTGCACAGCACGGGCGTGTAGCCGTGCTGGGTCAGCGCCTTCTCGATGGCCTGCGCGAACGCCGGGAAGATCGGGTTGTCCAGCTCGGGCGTCACGAGCCCGATGAGCCCGTTGCTGCGCTGCCTGAGCCGGGGCGGCCGCTCGTAGCCCATGAGGTCGAGGGCCGTCATCACCGCCTGCCGGGTGCCTGCCGAGACGCCGGGCTTGCCGTTGAGCACCCGGCTGACCGTGGCCTCACTCACCCCGGCCTGGGCGGCGATGTCGGCTAGGCGAGCGTGACCGTTCATGGAACACACTTTACTTTCCACCAGGCGGCCGAATCGGCTGCTCCGGGGACATCGGAGGCGAGCAGCAGCTCTCCCCCGACGCCGAAGTCGACGGGGGCGCCGGTCAGGTTGACGGTGCACAGCACGTCGCCGCGGGAGAAGACCAGCGTGCCCTCGGGCGAGTCGTGCCAGACCAGGTCGCCGTCCAGGGAGCGGCGCAGGCGCAGCGCGGCGCGGTAGAGCTCCAGGGTGGAGCCCGTGACGCCGTCCTGGGCCTGGACGCTGAGCCGCGACCAGTCGGCCGGGATCGGCAGCCACGGGTCGCGCCAGCCGAGCTCGCGGGTCCACGGCAGCGGCACGCGGCAGCCGTCCCGCCCGCTGTCGGGGTCGCGCAGCCGCTGCGGGTCCTGGCACACCTCCGCCGGCAGGTCGAGCACCTCGGGAAGGCCCAGCTCGTCGCCCTGGTAGACGTAGGCCGAGCCGGGCAGCGCGAGGGTCAGCAGCGCGGCGGCGCGGGCTCTGGCCAGGCTGCCGTAGCGGGTGACGTGCCGCTTGACGTCGTGGTTCGACAACACCCAGGTGGTGGGCGCACCCACGGAGCCGGCCGTGGCGAGCGAGGAGTCGATCACCGCGCGCAGCTCGGCGGCGTCCCAGGGGGTGAACAGGTAGTGGAAGTTGAAGGCCTGGTGGAGCTCGTCGGGCCGGACGTACATGGCCAGGCGTTCGGCGGTGGGCGCCCACGCCTCGGCCACGCCGATGCGCTCGCCGGGGTAGGAGTCGAGCACCCGCCGCCAGGCCCGGTGGATCTCGTGCACGCCGTCGTTGTCGAAGTACGGCACCGGCTCGCGGCCGATCATCCTGGTCTGGTTCGCGTGGCCGATGTCGGGCAGGCCGGCCGGTTTGACCATGCCGTGCGCCACGTCCACGCGGAAGCCGTCCACGCCCAGGTCGAGCCAGAAGCGCAGGATCGACTCGAACTCGCCGCGCACCTCCTCGTCGTCCCAGTTGAGGTCGGGCTGGGCGGGGTCGAACAGGTGCAGGTACCACTGGCCGTCCTCGACCTGGGTCCAGGCGGGGCCGCCGAAGATCGACTCCCAGTCGTTGGGCCGGTCGCGGAAGATGTAACGATCGCGTCGCTCGCCGCGCAGCGCGGCCTGGAACCAGGCGTGCGCCGACGAGGTGTGGTTCGGTACGACGTCCACGATGACGCGCAGGCCGTGGCCGTGGGCCTCGTCGATGAGCGCCTTGGCGTCGGCCAGGGAGCCGAACAGCGGGTCGACGTCCCGGTAGTCGGCCACGTCGTAGCCGAAGTCGGCCATCGGCGAGGTGTAGAAGGGGGTCAGCCAGATGGCGTCCACCCCCAGCTCGACCAGGTACGGCAGGCGATCGCGCGCGCCGATCAGGTCACCGACGCCGTCGCCGTTGCCGTCGGCGAAACTGCGCACGTAGACCTGGTAGATCACGGCGTCACGCCACCACATGCTCATGGATCTCCCCCGGGTTTCCGCACTATGAAAGCCCTTGCCGCAAGTTTACGCAAGCCCTTCCATGCACCTCGTATCCGGATTTATGGGTATACGGCCGCCTAAAACCCATGGCCGAAACCCCTGCGGATGAGATTCTTTATGTCAAGGGTGGACATCCAGCGTTAAGGCGCGATGTACTACCTCTTCAATCAGCCTCGTCACAGGTGACACGCGCGCAAGGTGTGGGCCCATGAGCTCGGTCGTTCTCGACAAAGTGACCAAGGTGTATCCGGGCGACTACCTGGCAGTCGACCGGCTGAGCCTGCAGGCCGAGGATGGCGAGTTCCTCGTCCTCCTCGGTCCTTCCGGTTGCGGCAAGTCCACGCTGTTGCGGATGATCGCCGGCCTGGAGGAGATCACGGAAGGCGATCTCTGGCTGGACGGCCAGCTCGCCAACCACCTGCCGCCGCGCGACCGCGACGTGGCCATGGTGTTCCAGAACGGCGCGCTCTACCCCCACCGGACGGTGCGCGGGAACATCGCCTTCCCCCTGGAGATCGCCAAGTCGGACCCGGCGATGGTGCGCGACCGCGTCACCGAGCTGTCGAAGGCGCTGCACATCGACGAGATGCTCGACCGCCGCCCCGGCACCCTGTCGGGCGGCCAGCGGCAGCGCGTGGCGATGGGCCGGGCGATCGTCCGGCAGCCGAAGTTGTTCCTCATGGACGAGCCGCTGTCGAACCTCGACGCGGGCATGCGCACCGAACTCCGGATGGAGATCTCCGCGCTGGTCAGGTCGCTCGGGGTCACCACGATCTACGTCACGCACGACCAGGTCGAGGCGCTCACGCTGGCCGACCGGATCGCGATCCTGAATCGCGGTGTCCTGCAGGACGTCGGCACTCCGGCCCAGATTTACAACGATCCAGCGACGGCGTTCGTGGCGGCCTTCCTCAACTCCCAGCAGTTGAACCTGTTGGCGGCCGGTGTCAGAACGCCGCAGAACCAGTATGTCATGCTCGACTTCGGCCCGCACCGGCTCACGATGCCCTGGAGCGATCCCAGGGCGTACGCGATCTCTCAGCACACGGGCGGCCAGGTGCTGGTCGGCATGCGTCCCGACGGGCTGGCGCCGGTGCCGGAGTCGTACGACGGGCCGTCCTTCTACGGGCGGGTGCGAGCGCTGGAGTACCACGGGCACGAGTGGCTGGCGTACCTGGAGTGCGGCATGCCGGCCGTGCCGGTGCCCGAGCCGCCGGACCCGCGCACCCGGCTCAACGGCGAGCGCAACGGCGGGGGCGGGCTGACCGGGATGGTGCGGCGGCTCTTCTCGCAGCGCCCGCAGGAGCACGAGGAGCAGGAGCAGGTCGGCCAGAACGTGGGCAGCGGCTTCCACCGCCGCTCCGACCTGATCGTCCGGCTGGGGAACCGGCCGATGTGGCGGGCGGGGGACGCGGCGAAGGTCGCGGTGGACCTGTCCCGCCTCATGATCTTCACCCTGGACGGCGCCCGCATCGACCCGCCGCGCCGCTGACCCCTGGCGCACGCCTCCGGGCCCGCCCGCGCGCCTCGAGAGCACAGCGGGATCGACACCGCCGTCACCGGCGCCGAACGCACCGACCGAACACCCCGCCGGACTCGCGCCGCACCCCCCGTGCAGCGCGGGCCCGGCCTTCGCCATGCCCTGGCACAGCCGAGTCTTGACCAACCGGACCCCGGTCCGTATTGTTGGCGACACTAAACGGACCACAGTCCAGAAAGGCGTCCGCCATGTCCAGGTTGCTGCACATCTCCGCCTCACCCCGCGGCACGGAATCGATCTCCGCCGCCATCGCCGAGACGTTCGTCCAGGAGTACCTCGCCACCCACCCCGCCCACACCGTGGACCGGTTCGACCTCTGGGACGGCACCCTGCCCGAGTTCGGCCCCGCCGCCGCCCGCGCCAAGATGACGGTCTTCGGCGGCGGCACCCCCGCGGGCGAGGAGGCCGAGGCATGGGCCGCGGCGGTCAGGACGTTCGAGCGGTTCGACGCCTACGACCGCTACCTGTTCAGCGTGCCGATGTGGAACGCGGGCGTGCCGTACAAGCTCAAGCAGTTCATCGACGTGGTCAGCCAGCCCGCGATGATCTTCGACGTCCACCCGGAGACGGGGTACCGCGCGCTGCTGACCGGCAAGCGGGCGGCCGTCGTGTACACCAGCGCGGTGTGGGCGCCGCAGCTCGGCCCGGAGTTCGGCACCGACTTCCAGTCGACGTTCTTCGGCGACTGGCTGCGCTGGACGGGCATCGCCGACGTGCAGGAGATCCGCCACCACCCCACGCTCACCGGCTCCTACGACGCCGAGCGCAAGCAGGCCGACGAGCAGGCCCGCCGCGTCGCCAGAACCTTCTAGACCGTCGCCGGGCTCCAGCGCGGGCCGGCCGGGGTGTCCTCCACGGTCACGCCGCCGCGCGCCATCGCCGCCCGTAACGCGTCCGCGACCTCGTACCGCCCGGCCCCGCGCAGTTGCGCGCGCAGGTCGAGCAGGGGTTCGACCAGGGGGCGCAGGCCGGCGGTCGCGGCGGACTCGCCCAGCCGGGTGATCAGCAGCCGCATCAGCTCCCGGGCCTGCTCGACCCCGCCGGAGTCCTCCTCGGTGTCGGCCGCCCACGTGACGATCTCCGCCTCCAGGTCGAGCACGAGCCGTGCCGCCGCCACCAGGTCCGGCTTGCCGACCGCGTCCTTGAACAGCTGCTCGCAGGAGCGGATCGTCTCCTCCAGCGTGACGGCGGGTGCCCCGGCGGCGGAGGCGGCGGGCAGCGGCGGCGCGAACGTCCCGGAGGTGGCGCCCGCCGCCAGGTCGCGGACGGCGGCCAAGCTGGTCCGGGTCCCGGCCGGCAGCACGGTCACCGCCCCCGGACGCCGCACGGTCAGGCCGCCGCGCCCGGCCACCTCCACCGCCTCCGACTCCAGGTCGATGATCAGCGCCGTGTGCTCGTCCAGCCCCAGGACGGCGGTCTGCGACGGCAGCTCCCGCTCCATCCGCGACAGCCGCCGCTCGCCCAGGTAGCAGTAGCGGGTGTCGTGGGTGCCGCCCTCGGCGTTGTCGAAGTGCGGGATCAGCACGGCCCGCAGGCCCAGCGGCTCCAGCAGGCCGATCCCCTCGCGCCAGTGGGGCTCGGCGCCCACCTTGTAGATCTCGTAGACGGGCACGGTGGCCAGGCCCGCGGTGCAGGCGGCGGCCGAGGCGAGCACGGTCACCCCCTGCCGGGAGCGCACCCGGGCACGCAGATCGCCGGCCACGCCGGAGGCGGCCCACCGGTCGAGCGCGTACGTGGGGCTGCCCGGCCCGGAGAACACCCAGTCCGCGCCCGTGACCCCGGCGGCCACCTCGACCTCCAGGCCCACGCTGCGGGCGAAGTAGCGGCGGGCGCGGGCGGAGATGTCGGCGGCGTTCTCCTGGAAGGCGTAGGGCGTGTCGAGCAGCACGGCACGGGCCCCCGCGCGCAGCCCGCGGGCCACCGCCCGGTGGACCTCGACCATGGTCGGGCTCGTCTCCCCCGACCCCATGAGCACCAGCGAACCCGGCATGACCTCGGCCCCTCTCCCACCCGCCGGCGACCGCGGGGGCCCCGGCACGCGCCCTGACCAGCCCCGGGCCCGGCGAGAGCCCCGAGGAGGCCGCACGACGGCCAGGCGGGGTCCGCGCCGATGACCCGCACACCATCTTGCCCGCCACGAGCCGGCGGCACGAGCCCGGCGACCGGATCGTGCCGGCCTACGCGGTGTGCCCCGAGCCGTCGCCCTGGCCGCCCGCGGCCGAGGCGCCCGTGACGGGGACCGCGCGCGGCGCGGCGCCGGCGCGTGCGGCGGCGGCCCGCCGGGAGACGCGCCGGCCCAGCGCCTGCATGGGGCGTTCGACGTAGCGGTAGGAGAGCGCGCTGACGGCCAGGATCAGCGCCAGGGCCAGCCCGGCCATCGCGAGCTGGTACGGCAGCGGCGCCCGCCGCAGGTCGCCGGTGACCTCCACGAAGTACTTCAGCAGCGGATGGTGCACCAGGTAGAGCGAGTAGCTGATCAGCCCGAGCCAGGTGAGCACGGCGGGCAGCCGCCGCCCGCGCAGCGCCATCGCGCCCGCGAAGGTGGCCGCCGCCAGCGCGATCGTGGTCAGCCACACGTCGGCCTCGACCCACCACCAGCCGCTCTCGATCGCCCACACCGGAGCCACGGCGACCAGCGCCGCCGTCACCGCGACCGGCCACAGGCCGCCGCGCCCGCGCTCCCAGCGGTGGATCGCCGTGCCGGCGAACATGACCGCGACCACGGCCGCGCCCAGCCACGGCACCCGGCTGCTCAGCAGCAGCAGCGCCAGCGCCATCAGCCCGAGCACGCACGCCGCGGTCCTGCGGAACCAGCCGCCGACCACACAGGCGAGCCCGGCGGCGAACACCACGCACGACACGTACGCCGGCCACCCGCCCCGCAGCACCGCCCCTGACACCACCAGCCCCACCGCGACGGACGCCCCCGCGAACGCCACGGACACCAGCCCGCTGCGCTCGTGCGCCCTGATCAGGAACAGCGCCGTGACCAGCAGGTAGAACACCATCTCGTACGACAGCGTCCACATCGTGTCGGCCACGCCGCCCACGCTCACGACGTCGAGCAGCATGGTCGCGTGGGCCGCCACCGCGCTCCCGTCGCGCGGCACGCCCTCGCGCACCGGCACCCACCAGGACGCGGCCAGCACCAGCGCGATCACGGCCAGGTAGAGCGGGTAGAGGCGGAAGGCCCGGCTGGTCCAGAAGGCCCGCACGTCGCCGTGGCGTTCCAGCGAGGTCGGGATGATGTACCCGCTGACCAGAAAGAACACCAGGATGCCGTAGACGCCGAGGCTGAACCAGTAGGGCCGCAGCGCGGGCAGGAACCACGGCAGCAGGTGCTCGGCGACCACCGCGAGCGCGCCGATGCCGCGCAGGGCGTCGAGCCAGGCGAGCCTGGACGGCGCGCCGGGCGTGGTCTGGTGGGGGGTCGCGGCGGTCGGCACCCGCCCCAACTTACCCGCAGCGGGCTAGGTGATGCGGTGGGTCGCCAGGGACGCGTGGTGGTCGGCTCCGTCGGGGCCGCAGGGGTCGGTGTGGACGGTGGCGGCGCGCAGGCGCGGCAGGTCGTGGATCAGGCGGTGCTCGGCCTCGACCGCCACGGCGTGGGCGTCCACGACCGACATGGCGTGGTCGACCAGGATCTCGACCTCGGCGTGCAGGGCGTGGCCGAGCCAGCGCAGGCGCACCGAGCCGACCCGCTCGACGCCGGGGACGCCGGCCAGGATGCGTTCGGCCTCGTCCAGCAGGGCGGGGTCGACGGCGTCCATGAGGCGGTGGTAGATCTCGCGGGCGGCGTCGCGCAGGACGAAGCAGATGGCGACCGTGATCAGCAGGCCCACGACCGGGTCGGCGATCGGGAACCCGAGCGCCGCGCCGCCCGCGCCGAGGAGCACGGCCAGGGAGGTGAAGCCGTCGGTCCTGGCGTGCAGGCCGTCGGCCACGAGCGCGGCCGAGCCGATCTGGCGGCCCACGGTGATGCGGTAGCGCGCCACCCACTCGTTGCCGACGAACCCGGCCAGCGCGGCGGCGGCGACCCAGCCGAGCGCCCGGACGTCCTGGGGCTCGACCAGCCGCCGGACGGCCTCGTACCCGGCGAGCGCGGCCGAGGCGGCGATGAGCACGACGATGACGATGCCCGCGAGGTCCTCGGCCCTGCCGTAGCCGTAGGTGAAGCGGCGGGTGGCGGCGCGGCGGCCGAGCGAGAACGCGATGGCCAGCGGCACGGCGGTCAGCGCGTCGGCCAGGTTGTGCAGGGTGTCGCCGAGCAGCGCGACCGACCCCGACGCCACGACGATCACGGCCTGGATCACGGCGGTGAGCATGAGGACCGCGAAGGAGACGGCCAGCACGCGCATGCCCCGGCTGCTGGACTCCAGGGCGCTGTCGGTCCTGGCGGCGCTGTCGTGGCTGTGCGGCGTTAACACGTGCGCCGCCCTGGCGGCCAGCGCCCTGAACCCCCGCCGCTCCCCCGGCCCGTGCCCGTGGCCGTGCCCGTGCCCGTGCCAGTGACCGTGGCCGTGCCCATGGCCGTGGCCGTGGTGGGTATCGGAGTCAGACATGAGCACCCCTTCGCTTGCGCATCTCGTCCGCTCCGACCAGGATATGTAGTCATGTACGCACGCGACAACGTCTCAGGTGCGGACCATTCGCAGGAGCAACCCACTCCCGCCCAGGTCAACGCCGCCGTGGACGCCTTCCGCATGCTCAGCGACGCCACCCGGCTCCGGCTGATGTGGGAACTGTCCGCCGGCGAGCTGGACGTGAACTCCCTGGCCGAGGCGGTCGGCGCGGCACGCCCGTCGGTGTCGCAGCACCTGGCCAAGCTCCGGCTGGCCGGTCTGGTGGACACCCGCAGGGACGGCCGCCGGGTGCTCTACCGGGCCCGCGACGGGCACGTGCGGGCGCTCATCGCCGAGGCGCTGTCCCATGCCGACCACGAGGTCTCGGGGCTGCCCCGGCACGACTAGCTACCAGCCCACCCGGCCCTTGCCGGAGACGAGGGCCCGGGCGATCACCAGCCGCTGCACGTCGTTGGTGCCCTCGCCGATCGCCATCAGCGGCGCGTCCCGGTAGAGCCGTTCGACCACGAACTCCTGGGAGTAGCCGTAGCCGCCGTGGATGCGCATCGCCTCCAGCGAGGCCTTCAGCGCCACCTCGGAGGCGAAGTACTTGGCCATGCCCGCCTCCATGTCCACCCGCTTGCCCCCGTCGGCCTGGGCGGCGGCCCAGTACGTGAGCAGCCGGGCGGCCTGGATCTCGGTGGCCAGGTCGGCGAGCTTGAGCTGGATGGCCTGGAAGTCGGCGATGGGCTGCCCGAACGCGGTGCGCTCGCGCGCGTACTCCAGGGCGGCGTCGTAGGCCGCCTGCGCGACGCCGACCGCGCGGGCGGCGATGTTGACCCGGCCGATCTCCAGCCCGCCCAGCACCTGCTGCATGCCGCGTCCCTCGACGCCCCCGAGCAGCGCCGAGACCGGCACGCGCACCTCGTCGAGCACGACCTCGCAGGTCTCGGTGCCCTTGTAGCCGAGCTTGGGCAGGTCGCGGCTGACGCCGAAGCCGGGCGAGGCCGGATCGACGAGCAGCACGGACATGCCCTTGTGGGCCGGCTCGGTGACCGAGGTCTTGACCAGGACGGGCAGCGGGTCGGCGTGCCGGGCGTTGGTGATCCACGTCTTGGTGCCGGTCACCACGTAGTGGTCGCCGTCGCGGACCGCGCGCGTCTGGATGCCCTGCAGGTCGGTGCCGGCGCCCGGCTCGGTGAGCGCGATGGCGGTACGCCGGACGCCGGCCGCCAGGTCGGCGAGGTGGAGACGTTTCTGCTCGTCGGTGCCGTGTTTGGCGATCATCCAGCAGGCCAGCGAGTGGGAGCCGATCGTGCCGGCCACGCCCATCCAGCCGCGCGCGATCTCCTCGAAGACCAGCGCGAAGGAGACCATGTCGGCGCCGAGACCGCCGTACTCCTCGGGGACGGTCAGCCCGAACAGCCCCATCTGCTTCATCTTCTCGACGATCTCGGTGGGGTAGCGGCCCGAGTGCTCCCACTCGGTGGCCACGGGCAGGATCTCCTTCTCCACGAAGGCACGCAGGGTCTCGCGGAAGGCCTTCTGCTCGTCGGTCAGCTCGAAATCCATGGCCTCAGGTCCTCTGCGCGGGAGGGACGGTCGAGGCTCACGTTATTCGTCTGATGTTTGGGCGGTCAATCGTCCGGGCGCGCGGGCGGCCAGCTTGGCGACGACGTCCACGATGCGGACCGCGCGTTCCAGCTCGGCCCGGTGGAAGACCGGCCCGCCGGCACGGGCGACGACGACGTGCATCCCCTGCGGGACGAGGGGCAGCAACATCAGCCGCAGGTCCGCCGAGTCCAGGGTGATCGCGCGCGGTGGCGGGTCCGGCAGGTTCAGCACCTCCGGGGCGGCCATCGAGGCATGCCGCACGGCTCCGTCCTCGACCGCGACCGACCACTCGGCGCCGCACAGGGCGGGCAGGGCGTCCACCAGCGTGGCCAGCCCGCGGGCGGGTTCCGTCGCCACGTGCATGAGCAGGTCGTAGTCGGGGGCGGAGCCGGGCACGTCGCGGGTGGGCCAGACGCCCTCGACGCGTACGCCCGGCGTCGCCGACAGCCGCTCGCAGACCTCCGTCGCGCTGATCGGCCCCGGCCAGGACACGATGAAGTCGTCCACGGCCCGGCCGGTCTCCCGTTCCAGCACGGTGACCTGCAGGATGTCGGCGCCGAGCGCCCCCAGCGCCTTCGCGACCTGGCCAAGGCCGCCCGGCCGGTCCGGCAGGGACACCCTCAGTCGCAGCAGCATTGGCCGCCCCCTTTCCCAGAGGCTCTCACCGTGCCGTGGACAGGTTTCGTGCATGTTCCACGGATATGTCGCGCATGCTGCGCTTATATCCCAGGATCCGGCGCTAAGTCCGGATTGTCGAACTTGGATGGCGGTTTGAGCAGGTGTTTTCCCAAAAACGACCAAGGATCGTTCAAGGATCAGGCAGACCGATCCCCGCACGTGGGGATCAGGCGAACACGTCCTGCTGGTAGCGGCCGTCCACCTCCAGGGCGGCCAGCCAGGCCGCGCCGTCCCCGCCGGTGTGCCGCCGGTGGACGTCCAGCAGCGCCTGGCGCACCGCCGGGGCCATGCGCAGGCCGTCGCCGCAGACGTACACGTACGCGCCCTGCTCCAGCAGCTCCCACACCTCCTCGGCGTGATCGGCCACGGCGTCCTGGACGTACCGGTACGGATGCCCGGCCACGGCCGAGAACGCGGTGTGCACGTTCACCTCCTCGCGGGCGGCCCAGGCGGTCACCTCGTCCCGGTACAGCCAGTCGTGGTCGGGGTGGCGGCAGCCGGTGAAGACCTCGGCCCGGCCGCCCGCCCCGCTCAGCGCCCGCTCCTCCAGGAAGCCGCGCAGCGGCGCGAACCCGTGCCGGGGCCGACCAGGATCACCGGTGTGGCCGGATCGGCGGGCAGCCGGAACGGCGGTGCGGGCACGCGTACGTACCCGTAGAACACCTCACCGGGCCGCAGCCCGGCCAGGTACGCCGAGCACATGCCCTGGTAGGTGCCGCTGCCGGACCAGGCGGGCCCCTCGACCAGCCCGACGGTGAGCCGCACCAGGCCCGGGTCGGCCAACGGCGAGGAGGAGACCGAGTAGTAGCGCGGCCGGATCGGCCCGGCCATCTCCAGGAACACCGGCAGCGGCAGCTCCACGGCCGGGAAGCGCTCCAGCAGGGCCAGCGGCGAGACCCGCTTGGCCAGGATCTCGTCGGCGTAGTTCGCGGTCAGCTCGGCGAGCTGGCCGTGCGTCCAGGGGCAGCCGGTGTGCGCGGCCAGGGCCTCCAGGTCGGCCCTGGTGGCCACCTCCTGCAGCTCGGCGAACTCGGTCAGCAGCAGGCCGGCCGTCACCGGCGTGTCCACGGGCAGGTGGGTGGCGCCGGCGGCGCGCAGCCGCACCACCTGCTCGCGCGGCACGCGCAGGCAGCGCAGGGCCCACTCGACCAGCTCGGGGTCGTTCTTGGCGAAGACGGCGACGTGGTCGCCCGCGGTGTAGGTGACGCCCTCGGGCAGGCGGGCCACGATCGAGCGCACGCCGGGCCTCGGGGCCTCGGCCGAGAAGTCCCACAGCCCGGCGGGGTCGCCGGTCAGCTCCTCGTTGGACACGACGGTCATCGGCACGGCCCGGTCGGAGACGACGGCCGGCCTGATCTCGCTCTCGCCGAGCACCTCCATCTCGTAGCGCGGCCCGGCCGCGCCCGCCGGGGCGCTGTACTCCTCGGCCAGCGCCGCCCACAGCCGGGCCGTCCACGCCGAGACGTCGCCGTCGAAGTCGCCGTCGGCGTCGGCCTCGCCGCGCTCGACGAGCGGCACGGCCCCGGCGGCGGTCAGCTTCTCGCCGGCCCGGCGCGGGAAGGCCTGGTACGTCGGCCACTGGGAGTTGCCGCAGCCGAGCACCGCCAGGCGCACGCCCGACAGGTCGGGCAGCTCCTCCAGGGCGTCGAAGCGCTGGGCGTTGTCGGGCGCCTTGCCGTTGTAGGAGGAGGCGACCACGACGAGCAGGCCCTGCGACGGCGGCGCCAGGTCGTCCAGGCTGGTCAGGGTGGTGGCGAAGCCGGACCGGCCGGCCCGCTCGGCCAGCCGCTCGGCGATGTCGGCGGCGGTGCCCAGGTTGGAGCCGTAGGCGACGGTGAGCGGCACGCCGGTGACCGCGAGGTCGTGCCGCTCACCCTCCCCTGCGGCCCGGACGTCGGCGGCGGGCGCGGTGCGCTCGTGGGCGCGGCGCTCGCGCACCCGCAGGGTGAACCCGTCGGGCTTGATGGTCAGCGTCTGCTTGATCTTCATCCGGTAGGCGCCGGGGTCGGAGACGGCGAAGCGGCGCAGGATCATGGCCAGGGCGAGCCGGGCCTCGGTCAGCGCGAACTGGCGGCCGATGCAGGCCCGCTCGCCGTTGCCGAACGGCTTGTACGCCGCCGGGTGGTGGGCCTTCTTGTTCTCCGGCAGCCAGCGGTCGATGTCGAACTCCTCCGGCCGCTCCCACGCCTTGGGATGGCGGTGCAGCGACGGCAGCAGCACGGCGATGCTCTGGTCGGCCTCGATCTCGTACCCGCCGATGGTGGTGGCCTCGACGGCGCTGACGGCGAAGGCGGGGATCGGCGACCAGACCCGCAGCGTCTCCTCCAGGATCCGGGGGATGACGTCGAGCTTCATGATCGTCTCGTAGCTGGGCGGCTCGTCGCCGGGCAGCAGGCGGTCGACCTCGTCGTAGGCCCTGGCCAGGGTGTGCGGGTCGCGCAGCAGGTTGTACAGGGCGAAGGAGAGCAGGCCGCTGGTGGTCTCGTGCCCGGCGATGAGGAAGGTGAGCACCTGGTTGCGGATGTTCTCGTCGGACAGGCGGCCGCCGGTCTTCGGGTCGGCGGCCTCCAGCATGAGGCCGAGCAGGTCCTTGGCGTCGCCCGCGCCCTCGGCGCGGCGCTGCTTGATCACGTCGTCCACCAGGGCGCGCATGGTCTCGATGTCGCGGCGGTAGGCGTCCTCGTGGCCGCGCTTCAGCTTGGTGACGAACGGGAGCTGCTGGTTGCGCAGCATCGCCTCGGTCAGCGCGCCGCCCATGGCCTGCAGGAACGGGTGCAGCTCGGGTGAGGCGAAGGAGTCGAACCGGAAGCCGAAGCCGGTCAGCGAGATCGTGTCCAGCGTGAGCCGGGTCATGTCGTCGGCCACGGGCAGGTCCTGCCCCTGGCGGCCGGCCCACGAGGCGACGAGCTGCTCGGCGACTTCCAGCATCTGGGGGTAGTACGCCTTCATCGAGCGCTGGCTGAAGGCGGGCAGCAGGATGCGGTGGGCCTGCCCCCACACCGGCTCGTGCGGCTCGGCGGTGAACAGGCCGTCGCCGCCGAAGTCGCGCACGATCGACAGCGGCGGCTTGATGCGCTTGACGAACCTGCTCTCGTCGCACACCTCCGCGACCAGGTCGGGGTCGTGGACGAGCACGATCGTGCGGCCGGCGACCTCCAGCCGGAAGATGCCCTCCTCGTACCGCTCGGCGACCTTGACGAAGTGCTCCACCGGCGAGTGGGCCGGGATCTGCAGCGTGTTGCCCAGGATCGGCAGGCCCTGCGGGGCGGGGATACGCCTCATGAGTGCTCCCTTCGGGTAGCCATACACCGTATGGCTGACGCTACCATACGCTGTATGGCAGTGAGCGCACGCAGGGGAGCTCCCCTGAGCCTTGACGAGATCTGTTCCACGGCGCTTCGCCTGATCGACGAGGCCGGCGTCGAGGGGTTGTCGATGCGGAAACTGGCCGCCGAGCTGGACGTCAACCCCATGTCGGTCTACCACCACGTCGCGAGCAAGGAGGCGCTGCTGGCCCGCATCTGCGAGACGGTCAGCTCCCGGCTGCCGCTGCCGCCCGACGACGGCACCCCGTGGCAGGACCAGCTCCGGGCCCTGGCCCTGGCCTACCACCGGCACGCCCGGCAACATCCGGCCATGTGGACCTACCTGCACAACCACCCCGAGTTCAGCGAGGACCGGCGGCTGCCGCTGTGGCAGGCGCTCTACCGCATCCTGCGCGCCTCCGGCGTGCCCGAGGAGGAGCTGCGACGGACGAGCGAGGTGCTGCACGCGTTCGTCTCGGGGTTCGTCTTCGCCGAGACGCGGGGACACCTGAGCGGCGAGCCCGAGGAGGTCGAGCGCAGCTTCGACGTCGCCCTGCACATGATCGTCAACGGCCTGGCCGCCCGGTGACGCCTGCGTTGGAAAGTCCAACCCGCTCGCGTTAGAGTGAGTTGGAAATTCCAACGGACAGGAGGCCGCGATGCGCGACGCCGTCATCGTGCAAGCCGTACGCACCCCGATCGGCAAGGGCAAACCCGGCGGCGGGCTGCACGGGACGCACCCCGTCGACCTGCTCGCCCACGCCCTGCGCGCCCTGATCGAGCGCAGCGGCGTGGACCCGTCGCTGGTCGACGACGTGATCGGCGGCTGCGTCGACCAGGTGGGCGAGCAGGCCATGAACACCACCCGCTACGCCTGGCTGGCCGCCGGCTTCCCCGACTCGGTGCCCGCGGTCACGGTCGACCGGCAGTGCGGCTCGTCCCAGCAGGCCGTGCACTTCGCCGCGCAGGGCGTCATGTCCGGCGCGTACGACCTGGTCGTGGCCTGCGGCGTGGAGTCGATGAGCCGGGTGCCCATGTGGTCGAACGTGCCGCCGGGCGCCGACCCGTTCGGGCCCTCGGTGGCCGCGCGTTTCCCCGAGGGGCTGGTCCCGCAGGGCATCAGCGCCGAGCTCATCGCCGCCAAGTGGTCGCTGAGCCGCGAGCAGATGGACGTCTTCGCCGCCGCCTCCCACGCCAAGGCCGCCGCCGCCGACTTCGGCGCCGAGCTAGCCCCGGTCGCCGGCCTGGACCGCGACGAGTCGATCAGGCCCGCCACCACGCCCGAGATCCTGGCCGGGCTGCGGCCCGCCTACGCCGACCCCGGCTACGCCGAGCGTTTCCCGCAGATCAGCTGGTCGGTCACCGCGGGCAACGCCAGCCCGATCAACGACGGCGCGGCGGCCGTCCTGATCACCAGCTCCGAAACCGCCGCGCGGCTCGGCCTGCGCCCGCTGGCCCGGCTGCACAGCTTCGCCGTCACCGGCTCCGACCCGCTGCTCATGCTCACCGGCGTGATCCCGGCCACGGAGAAGGTGCTGCGCCGCGCCGGGCTCGCACTGTCCGACATCGACTTGTTCGAGGTCAACGAAGCCTTCGCGAGCGTCGTGCTGTCCTGGCTGCAGGAGACGGGGGCCGACCCGGCGAAGGTCAACGTCAACGGCGGCGCCATCGCCCTCGGCCATCCGCTCGGCGCCAGCGGCGCCCGCATCACCACCACGCTCGTGCACGCCATGCGCTCGCGCGGCGCCCGCTACGCCCTGCAGACCATGTGCGAGGCGGGCGGCCTGGCCAACGCGCTCGTTCTGGAAAGCGCGAGCTAGGGCTCAGGCGGCGGCCCAGACGGCCTCGAAGGCCGCCTGGGTGATCTCGGTCAGCTCCCAGATCTCCAGCGGCTGGTCGGTGAGGAAGCCGCGATCGTCCTGGAGCCGGCCCCACCAGTAGCGGTGGGCGACGCGGTCGGTGTCGACCTCGATCTGCCTGATCGCCCAGTGTTCGCCGTCGCCCTCGACGCTCTCGAACAGCCAGACGCGCCCGCCGGGGCCGGCGGTGTGCCAGAAGCGGTGGGGCACGTCGGCCTCGGCGAGCTGCTTGACCAGCGGCAGGCGAAGATCCGGGACCATGCCCCGTAGGCTACACCGCTACCGCTGGTAGGCCCCGGCGTCCGGCGCCCCGGACAGCGGCCGGCCCAGCATGTCCTTGCCGAAGGCGGCGCCGCCGTACCAGGTGGGCGACAGCGGCAGGCCGCGGCCCAGCGCCGGGGAGCCCGGACGCAGGCGCAGGTCGGTGCGGGAGACGAACAGCGGGTCGGCCCTGACCGACTTCGGCCCCAGCTTGAAGGTGAGCTTGCGGCCGTAGTAGACGCTGCCGCCGTCGTCGACGCCCTTGCCGTCGGCCCAGCCCGCCTCGCCGCCGACCGCGATCACGTTGTTGCGCAGCCTGAGGATGGAGGGGCCGCAGCCGTCGTGGCAGGACCAGCCGATGGTGTCCTTGGCCGGCAGGTAGACCGAGTTCTGGACGGCGATCGTGCCCTTGACCGGGCCGACGACGTGGCCGGGGCCGCGGGTGATGAGGAAGGAGCCGCGGCTGCGGCCGGAGGTGACGACGTTGAAGGCGAAGATGTTGCCGGTGGCGGTCTTGCCCTTCTGGGCGCCCAGCTCGGTGAAGGTCTCGTTGTCGCGCGCGTGGTTGTGGGTGATGCGGTTGCGGTCGCCGTTGAAGATCTCGACGGCGGCGCCGTCGGTGCCGTAGTCGTGGCTCTTGGCGTAGCTGCCGGTGATGGTGTTGCGGGTCACCAGGTTGTCGTCGCCGTTGAGCAGCACGCCGAAGGCGCCGGAGTCGTTGTCGCCGCCCTCGTCGTCGACGCTCATGCGGTTGTTGGCGGTGAGCGTGCTGTCGCGGACGGTGTTGTGCGAGCCGGACGGCGTGACCCACACGCCCGCGACGTTGCCGTCGGCCGCGACGCCGCTCAGCTCGGTGTGGTGGCCGCCGAGCTGGAACCCGGCGAACCGGCAGCCGGTGGCGCGCAGGCCGCTGATCTGCCAGTAGGCGCCCTTGACGACCACGCAGTCGCGCTCGTCGCCGCTGATGCGGGGCAGGGCGCCGGAGCCGTGGGAGCGGACGACGATGGGCCGGGCGGCGGTGCCGTTGGCGGTGAGCCTGAGCGGGCCGGTGAAGCTGCCGCCCCGCTTGAGGCTGACGATGTCACCCGGCTTGAGGTCGGCGGAGTTGACCTTCTCCAGCGACCTCCACGGCTTGTCGGGGCTGGTGCCGGCGGCGGAGTCGTCGCCGGCCCTGGAGTCGACGTAGTAGGTGGTGGCCGCCCTGGCTTCCGCGGCGGTCGGTACGACGGTGAGAAGCGAAGCTGCGACGGCTACGGAGAGCAACCTCATGCGGGCACACCACTATCCAGTTGGAGACGGTACGGGGCCAGGCCATACCGTAGCGTGATCAGCGTGTGATGCGCCACACACACACCGAAGGACCGTCCCCCGGGATCACGTCGCCGTCCTCGGCGTTGTGGACGCCCTGGGCCTGCGCCCCGATGGGCAGCGCGGCGCCGGGCGCCCGGCGGACGGCCACCAGCAGCGACTCCTCGAACGTCTCGCGCGCGAAGACCAGGCAGTCGGCGTCGGAGTGCAGCCAGCGCAACCCTCCGTGACGCAGCGCGGGCTCGGCGCGGCGCAGCCCGAGCAGCTCGCGGTAGGCCGACAGGGTCGCCAGGTCCTGGTCGTGCGGCCGGTTCCAGGGCATGGGGGTGCGCGAGTGCTCCCCGTTGATCCCGGTCAGGCCGAACTCGCTGCCGGCGAAGACCATGGGCGTGCCGGGCAGCGTGGCCTGCAGGCCGAGGGCCGGCAGGTGGCGTTCGCGCGAGCCGGTCACCGTGCGGATGCGCGGCGAGTCGTGGGAGTCCAGGAGCTGCCAGGAGTGCGTGAGCGAGCGCCAGGACATGTGCGAGGCGAAGGACCTGAACGTGGCCAGGGTGTCGGTGCCGTCGCGCTCGGGCACGCCGCCCGGCACGCCGAGGAAGTGCGGCAGGTCCAGCTCGGGGCCGCGCAGCCAGGCCCAGACCGGACGGGTGAAGCCGCCGTAGTTCATGGTGCCGTGCCAGCCGTCGCGGTCGAGGTCGAGCGAGGCGTCGTGGTTGTGCTCGGCGATGAAGGCGGCCTCGGGGCCGAGCTGCCGGCGCAGCATGGCGGCGACCTCGTGGGTGCGGTCCTCGGCGCCGAGCCTGCCGGTCATGTTGGCGACGTCCACGCGCCAGCCGTCCAGCGGGCCGAGCCACTTCTTCAGCACCGCGCGCATGCTGGAGCGCACCAGCTCGCTGCCCCAGTTGAGCTTGGGCAGCGACTTGACGCCCCACCACGACTCGTAGTCGCCGGTGTCGGGGTCGAAGTAGAACATCTCCCGTTCGAGGGCGTTCACGTCGGAGACGGCGGCGGTGAACCATTCGTGGGCGTCGCCGCAGTGGTTGGTGGTGATGTCGCCGAGCAGGCGCATGCCGCGGGCGTGCAGCGCGCCGGACAGCCGGTGCAGGGCCTCGTCGCCACCGAGCAGCGGGTCGACGTGCTCGAAGCTCGCGGCGTCGTAGCGGTGGTTGGAGCGGGCCGGGAAGACCGGCGTCAGGTAGACGGTGTCGGCGCCGAGCCCCTGGATGTGGTCCAGGCGCCGGGTGATGCCGTCGAGGTCGCCGCCGTAGAACTGCTGGGCGGTGCCGGGGCCGCTGGGGATCACCGGGTCGCGGTCCCAGTCGCGCGGCAGCGCCCAGTCGGGCAGGTCCGGCATCGGGCCGGAGCGGTCGAACCGGTCGGGGAAGATCTGGTAGACGATCGCGTCCGACATCCACGAGGGCGGCGCCTGGTGGCAGACCAGGCGGAAGTCGCTCGCGTCGGTCACGTCGTGGCCGACCGGGCCGGCCGCGGTCAGCCACAGCTGGCCGCGGCGGGTGTGCAGCAGGAAGCGGTACGGGGTGACCGGGTTGACGGGGGTGACCTCCGCCTGCCACCACACGTCGTCCGCGCCGTAGCCGGCGACCGGCGTGCCGGTCCTGGACCCGTCGACGCGGGCCTCGGCGTAGCGGGGCTCGCCGTCGCAGACGGTACGCACGTGCACCCCGGTGATCCCGGCGGCGCGCGGGGCGCGCAGCCAGAGGGTCACCCTCGAGCCGAGTGCCGGTTCCCGGTTGGAGACGTAGAGAGCTGAGCCGTCGTGGTGCGGCTCGCCGACATGGCGCAATGGACCTATCCCTTGACAGCCCCGGCCGTCAGGCCGGAGACGATGTACTTCTGCAGCCATAGGAACACGCTCACCGTGGGTACGGCGGTGAGCAACGTCGCGGCGGCGAACATGCCGAAGTTGGCGTTGCGGTGGTCGCCGGCGATCATGCCGTACATGCCGACGGCCAGGGTCTTGCTCTCGGGGTCGCGCAGGAACACGTTGGCCATGAGGAACTCGCTCATGATGCCGATGAAGGCCAGCAGCGCGGTGACCGCGAGGATCGGCGTGACCAGCGGCATGATGATCCGCCAGAAGATCTGCGCGTGGGTGGCGCCGTCCACGGTGGCGGCCTCGTCGAGCTCCTTGGGGACGGTGTCGAGGAAGCCCTTCATCAGCCAGGTGTTCACGCCGAGCGCGCCGCCCAGGTAGAGCAGCAGCAGGCCCCAGACGGTGTTGAAGCCGAACGCCGGGTACAGCTCGGTCACCCTGGTGAAGATCATGAAGATCGTCACGATGGCCAGGAACTGCGGGAACATCTGGATGAGCAGCAACGCCAGCAGCCCGACCCGGCGGCCGGCGAAGCGCATGCGGCTGAAGGCGTAGGCGGCCAGCATCGACAGCAGCAGGCTCGCGAACGACGAGACCAGCGCGATGAACACCGAGTTGAAGAACCACCGGCCGAACGGATAGTCGTCGGAGGCGAGCAGGTTGACGAAGTTGTTCAGGCTCGCCCCCGACGGCACCAGGTCGGTGGAGGCCAGCGTGCCCATCGGGTTGATCGCGGCCGAGACCACGAACAGGATCGGGAACAGCGCGAACACGCACACCGCCAGCACGAACACGTGCCTGAGCGCGATCCTCATGCGTAGACCTCCTCCTGCTTGCGGGTACGGCGGAAGGCCACGGCCGAGATGACCGCCACGATCGCGAAGATGAACACCGAGATCGCCGCGGCGAACCCGAACTGCGCCCCGCCCGCGCCGAACGCCAGCCGGAAGGTGTAGGTGATCAGCAGGTCGGTGGCGCCCACCTGCGGGCTCTCGGCCGGGAACGGCCCGCCGTCGGTGGTGAGCGCGATGGCGTTGAAGTTGTTGAAGTTGAACGCGAACGACGAGATCAGCAGCGGCGTCAGCGCGACCAGCAGCAGCGGCAGCGTCACCCGGCGGAACGCCTTCCACGGCGTGGCGCCGTCGATGGAGGCCGCCTCGGTCAGCTCGCGCGGGATCGCCTGGAGCGCGCCGGTGGTGACCAGGAACATGTACGGGAAGCCGAGCCACAGGTTGACCAGGATGACCGCGAAGCGGGCGGTGACCGGCTCGCCGAGCCAGTCGACGCTCAGCCCGAAGAGCTGGTTGATCAGGCCGAAGTCGCGGTTGAACATGTCCCGCCAGACCAGCAGCATGGCGAAGGCCGGCATCGCGTACGGCAGGATCAGCGCGATCCGGTAGATCTTCGTGCCGCGCATGCGCGGGTGGTGCAGCGCCAGCGCCACGGCCATGCCCAGCCCGAACGTGCCGGCCACCGAGGCCAGCGCGAACACCAGGTTCCAGCCCAGCACGCCGACGAAGTAGCCGGAGATGGTGGGGTTGGTCAGGACACGGGCGAAGTTGTCCAGGCCGACGTTCGCCTGCCAGCCCTGCGCCAGGTGCTCGCCCTGGGCGTTGACGAAGTAGCCCTGGGCCTCGTCGGCCGTCCAGGTGCCGCCGTTGCCCTTGACGCAGTCGCAGGCGGCGTCGTAGACCAGCGCGGCCTTGCCCTCCACGGCCCGGCTGAGGCCGTTGGCCTTGATCGCGCCGCCCTGCGTCGGCACGGACAGCGCCGAGATCTCCTGGCCGCGGGCGGCCGCCTCGGGCGCCTTCAGCACGGTCACGCCGGGGGCCGACAGCACCTTGCCGGTGAGGCCGACCTGGGCGCCCGCCAGCGGGGTCAGCCCTTCGGCGGTGCCCAGACGCACCTGCTTGGTCTTGGGGTCGAGCAGCAGGAACACCAGCTCGTCGCCGCGCAGGGCGGCGGTCAGGCCGTACTCGGGCGAGCCGGGGGCCTGGCGCACCGAGCCGGTCTCGATGGCGGTGACCGCGTCGGCCTTGTCGCCGCGGTGCCCGTCGCCGAAGTTCGTGAACGCCGTGGTCACCGTGTAGAGCACGGGCAGCACCTGGAAGGCGATCAGGAAGAGGGTGCCGGGGACGAGGTACTTGGCCGGGATGAAGCGGCGGGTCAGGTACAGGTAGGCGATGGCCGCGGCGGCCGACGCCAGCAGCGCGAGCGAGATCCACGACTCCGCGGCGACCAGCGGCGGCACGGCGTAGAGCAGGATCGCCGCGGCCACGGCCAGCACCGCGATCCTGCTCACCACGAACGCCGTGGTGAGCTCCCGGCGAGGCCGCGGGGACACGGTGGTCCCCACGGCCTCGTGCACGTCCTGGGTCATGTCAGTTCTTGAGCGCGCCGTCGATGGCCTTCTGCGCGGCCGCGGCGGCCTTGGCCGCGTCGCCGCCCTTGACCACGGCCGTCTCCGCGATGCCGAACGGCTCCCAGATCGCGGCCATCTCGGGGATGGCGGGCATCGGCATGCCGCTCTTGCCGGCGTCCATGAACTTGGCGGCGTCGGGGTCGGCGGCCTGGACCTCCTGGAGGGCGGCGGTCAGCGCCGGGGGCCGCGGGTCGGCCTCGTACAGGGCCTTGGCGACGTCCTTGTTGGTGACGTAGTTGGCGACGAACTCCTGGGCCAGGGCCTTGCTCTTGCCCTTGGCGGCCACGAAGAACGACTGGACGCCGACGAACGGCGTGGCCGGCTTGCCGTCCTTGAACGCCGGGACGGGCGTGATGTCGTAGGAGATGCCGCCCTTCTTGACCTCGCTCATGGCCCACGGGCCGGAGATCAGGTAGGCGCACTTGCCGGCGGCGAAGTTGACGATGTAGTTCTCGTTGGTGACCGACGTCTTGAGCGCGCCGTCACCCTTCTCGCCGAGCTCCTTCAGCTTGCCGAACGCCTTGACCGAGCCCTCGGAGCCGAGCAGCACCTGCTTGGGGTCGGGATCGCCGGCGGCGGTCTGGCCGAACAGCGCGCCGCCCGCGGAGGCGAACAGCGGGTAGGCGTGGAAGGCGTCGCCCTTGACGCCGACGGGCAGGCAGAGCACCTCCTTGACCTTGCCGGCCTTCTTCAGCTCCTTGCCCTTGTCGATCATCTCGTTGATCGTGGCGGGGGCGTCGGGGGCGAGCTTGGTGTTGCGGATCAGGGCGATGTTCTCCACCGCGTACGGGGCGCCGTACACCTGGCCGTTGAAGGTGACCGCCTTCATGGCGATCTCCGAGAAGGCCGCCTTCTGCTCGTCGGTCAGCGTGACGGGGTCGATGGCGCCGTTCTGGACGAGGTTGCCGATCCAGTCGTGCGCGCCGATCATGATGTCCGGGCCGCTGCCCTGCTGGGAGGCGGTCAGGAAGGTCATCTGGTTGTCCTTGCTGATCTCCTTCACCTCGACGGTCACGCCGTTCTCGGTGCCGAACCGGTCGGCGAAGGGCTTGAGCGGCTTGACCCGGCTCGGGTCGGCCCAGATGACCAGCGTGCCGCCCGCCGCCGGGGCCGGAGCCGAGGCCGAGGCCGAGCCGCTGGGCTGCGCCGACGGGGCGGTCGAGCCGGAGTCACCACAAGCCGTAGCGGCGAACGCGAGGGTGGAGAGGGCGGCCACTCCCAGGACCCGTACACGCATGAGACCTCCCGAGGTCATGGAGGAGCGGCGACGCCTGCGCGCGCCGCCGCCGAAGATCGTTATCCGCCGCTGTTCACGGCTTACGTTTCCGGGACGTTAGCGGCTCTTTGCAAGAATTGGAAGAACTTGCGAAAGAGCGTTACCGGAACCACATCCGACCCACGACGCGCTGACCTCGCCGCACCCGCGATAACGGCCGTACAGGGAATCTGCAACTTTCCGAAACTTGCACTTGACCTGTCGCAAGGACGCGCGACATCCTGCACCAGACATCACGGACATCGGGGGAAGGAAAGCCATGCTCGGCAACGACGACTGGTGGCGGGACGCCGTCGTGTACCAGGTCTACCCCCGGAGCTTCGCCGACGCCGACGGCGACGGTACCGGCGACCTGAAGGGCGTCCGGGAACGCCTGGGCCACCTCGCCGGGCTGGGCGTGGACGCGATCTGGCTGAGCCCCTTCTACACCTCGCCCATGGCCGACGGCGGCTACGACGTGGCCGACTACCGGGACGTGGACCCGATGTTCGGCACGCTGGCCGACTTCGACGCCCTGGTCGCCGAGGCCCACGAGCGCGGCATCCGGGTGATCGTGGACCTGGTCCCCAACCACTCCTCGGACCGGCACCCCTGGTTCCAGGCCGGCCTGCGCGACCGTTACATCTTCCGCGACCGGCCCAACGACTGGGAGTCGATCTTCGGCGGCCCGGCCTGGACCCAGGTCGAGGACGGCCAGTGGTACCTGCACCTGTTCGCGCCGGAGCAGCCCGACCTCAACTGGGACAACCCCGAGGTGCGCGCCGAGTTCCGCGACGTCCTGCGCTTCTGGCTGGACCGGGGCGTGGACGGCTTCCGCGTGGACGTGGCCCACGGCATGGTCAAGGCCGAGGGGCTGCCCGACGTGGGCCCGAAGGAGGGCCGCCAGGCCGAGATGCTGGGCGACGAGCAGGTGCCCTACTTCGACCAGGACGGCGTGCACGACATCTACCGGGAGTGGCGGCCGATCCTCGACTCCTACCCCGGCGGCCGGATGGCCGTCGCCGAGGCGTGGGTGTCCTCGCCCGAGCGGCTGGCCCGCTACGTCGGGCCGGACGAGCTGCACCAGGCGTTCAACTTCGAGTTCATGATGGCCGACTTCCACGCCAAGTCGTTCCGTACGGTGATCGAGAAGTCGCTGGCGGAGGCCGAGCTGGTCGGCGCGCCCACCACCTGGGTGCTGTCCAACCACGACAAGCCCCGCCACGTCACCCGGCACGGCGGCCTGGCCCGCGCCCGCGCGGCGACGCTGCTCATGCTGGCCCTGCCCGGCTCGGCCTACCTCTACAACGGCGAGGAGCTGGGCCTGCCCGAGGTCCTCGACCTGCCCGACGAGCTGCGCCAGGACCCGGCCTTCCGGCGCACCGGCGAGAGCCGCGACGGCTGCCGGGTGCCGATCCCGTGGACGAGCGAGCCGGGCTGCGGCTGGCGCGACCCGTGGCTGCCGATCCCGCCGTCGTGGACGCTGCTGTCGGCCGAGGCCCAGGAGCACGACCCCGACTCCACGCTGAACCTCTACCGGGCCGCGCTCCGGCTGCGCAAGCAGCACCCGGCGCTCGGCGGCGGCACGCTGCGGTGGCTGGAGGCTCCCGAGGACGTGCTGGCCGTCCAGCGCGACCCGGGCCTGGTCGTGATGCTGAACACCGGCGAGGACCCGGTCGCCCCGGTCGTGCCCGGCACGGTGCTGCTGGCCAGCGGCCCGCTGGCGGCCGACGGCTCGGTCCCGCCGGACACCACCGTGTGGATCCAGCGTTGAGGTTGGGGGAACCTTTCCCTTGACGCGGCATTTGGCGGCAATGACGGTTAGTAGTCTCGGGGAGTGCCACCCCTGTGGGCCCGCTCCCTGCGCGGACGCGTCACCCTCATCGCGACGGCCGTAGCCGCCCTCGTGCTGATCCCCGTGGGCATCGCCGGGTGCATCGTCTCGCGCTCCCTGGTGACGGCCGGCGTCTACCGGGACACCCGGGACACCGCCGAGCGGGTGGCCTCGGAGATGCGCGCGGGCGGGCTGCCGCCGCAGGGCACCACGATCCCGGTGCCCAACCCGTCCATCGACCTGATCCAGATCGTCGGCACCGACGGCCGCGTCCTGGCCAGCAGCGACGCGGCCAGGAACCTGCCGCCGCTCAGCGACGTGCGGCCCACGGCCGAGAGCCGGGTGGTCAACACCACCAACTGCCTGCCGACCGAGTGCGTGCACCTGTCGGCGGTCAAGGCCGGCATGTCGGAGGACTCCCCCATCGTCTACGCCGGCCGCAGCACCCCGGAGGTGCTGGCCTCGCAGACGCTGGAGGTGATCGTGTTCTCCCAGGTGGCGGTGCTGATCGCGCTCACCGCCTGGGCGACCTGGCTGGTCACCGGCCGCGCGCTGCGCCCGGTGGCGACCATGCGCGCCGAGCTGGACGCGGTCAGCGCCGGCGACCTGAGCCACCGGGTCACCCAGCCGGGCGGCGAGGACGAGGTCGCCATGCTGGCCAAGGCCGTCAACAACACGCTGGCCCGGTTGGAACGTTCCGCGTTGCAGCAGCGCCAGTTCGCCTCCGACGCCTCCCACGAGCTGCGCACCCCGATCGCCGGGTTGCGCGCCCAGCTGGAGAGCGCCCAGCTCTACCCGGAGGACACCGACGTCGAGGCGCTGGTGGACAGCGCCCTGCGGGACACCGACAGGCTGGAGGCGATCATCACCGACCTGCTGCTGCTGGCCAGGATCGGCTCCCGGGTGGACGTCGCCAGGGAGCCGGTGGACCTGGCCGGGCTCGTCCGGCAGGAGTTGGCCGTGCGCAGCGACAAGCTGCCCACCCGGCTGGAGCTGACCGACGGCGTGGTCGTCGAGGGCGTGCGCCTGCAACTGGCCCGGGTGCTGACGAACCTGCTGGACAACGCCCAGCGGCACGCCGAGACCATGGTGCGGGTCGTGGTCACCAGGGAGGCGGGCCCGGCCAGGGGCGGCACGGCCGTGCTGGCGGTGGAGAACGACGGCCAGGAGATCCGCGAGGCCGACCGCGAGCGCATCTTCGAGCGGTTCACCCGCCTCGACGCCGCCCGCAGCCGCGACTCCGGCGGCACCGGGCTCGGCCTGGCCATCGCCAGGGACGTGGCGATGGCCCACCGGGGCAGCGTCCGCGTGGAGGACCGTCCGGGCGGGGCGCGGTTCGTCCTGCGGCTTCCCGCCATCTGATGTCGAAAGCGTAGATTTCCGGCAGCCAGTTAGTGGATCATGCCCTCATGACGCAAGAAGTCCCCCAGGGCGTGGATCCTCACATCCCCAACACCGCGCGCATGTACGACTACTTCCTGGGCGGAAAGAACAATTTCCCGGCCGACCGCGAGCTGGCCGAGCTGGTGCTGAGCGCGATGCCGGAGGTCAGGGACGGCACGCGGGAGAACCGGCTGCTGATCGGCCGGGTGGTGCGGTACCTGTGCGAGCAGGGTGTCACCCAGTTCCTCGACCTGGGCTCCGGCCTGCCGGCCGCCGAGAACGTGCACGAGGTGGCGCTGCGGTACGCGCCGCAGGCCCGCGTGGTCTACGTGGACAGCGACCCGGTGGTGGCCGCCCACGGGCGGGCCCTGCTGGCCGGCCCCGAGCAGGTGGCCATGCTGCACGGCGACGTCCGGCGCCCGCGGGAGGTGCTGGACAGCCCCGAGGTGCGCGGACTGCTGGACTTCGGCAGGCCCGTCGCGGTGCTCATGATGTTCCTGCTGCACCTGATCCCCGACACCGACCGCCCGCAGGGCTTCGTGGCCGCCTACCGCGACGCGCTCGCGCCCGGCAGCTACCTGGCCCTGTCGCACGTCGGCACCGACCACGCGCCCGAGCGTGTGGCCCGCGTCAGCCAGTTCTACCGGCGGGCCAACGCGCCGTTCTGCCCGCGGCCGGGCAAGGAGATCGCCGCCTTCTTCGGCGACTTCGAGCTGATCCCGCCCGGTCTGGCCACGGGCAAGGGGCCGGAGCTCGGTTTCCCGTTCACCGACCCCGAGAGCCCGCCCTTCTACGACGAGGACTTCGCCCGCATGGGGTACGCAGGCATCGGCCGCAAACCCTAGACGCGCACGGTCCGCCGCTCCGGCTCCGGCTCGGGGCGGTCGTCCTCCTCGTCGATCAGCGTGGACTCGTCGAACGGCGCCCGCCCGGCCAGCACCTCGGCGGCCCGCTCCCGGTCGAAGTCGCCGGTCCAGGTGCCGACCACGACGGTGGCCACGGCGTTGCCCGCGAAGTTGGTCAGCGCCCTGGCCTCGGACATGAACCGGTCGATGCCGACGATGAGGCCGACGCCGTCCACCAGCTCGGGGCGGTGCGACTGCAGGCCGCCGGCGAGCGTGGCCAGGCCCGCCCCGGTCACGCCCGCGGCGCCCTTGGAGGCGACCATCATGAACAGCAGCAGCGAGACCTGCTCGCCGACCTGCAGCGGCGCGCCGGTGGCCGAGGCGATGAACAGCGTGGCCATGGTGAGGTAGATGGCGGTGCCGTCGAGGTTGAAGGAGTAGCCGGTCGGCACGGTGATGCCGGCCACCGTCCGGCTCACGCCGAGGTGCTCCATCTTCGCGATCAGCCGCGGCAGCGCCGTCTCCGACGACGACGTGGACAGGATCAGCAGGAACTCCCGGCCGAGGTAGCGCAGCAGCGACCACAGGTTGACCCGGGCGACCAGCCACAGCAGCGCGCCCAGCACCACGCCCACGAACAGCAGGCAGGTGACGTAGAAGGCGATCATGATGATGGCCAGGCTCTTGAGCGCCTCGATCCCGGTGGCGCCGACCACGGCCGCGATGGCCCCGAACGCGCCGACCGGCGCGGCCCACATGACCATGGCCAGGATGCGGAACACCAGCCGCTGGACGTGCTCGACGCCGCGCAGGATCGGCGCGCCGCGCTCGCCCATGGCCTGCAGCGCGAACCCGGCCAGCAGCGCCACCAGCAGCGTCTGCAGGACCGAGCCCTCGGTGAAGGCCGACACCAGCGTGACGGGGATGATGCCGAGCAGGAAGTCGACCCCGCCGGTGGCCTCGCCCTTGGCCGCCTCGGCCTCGGCGGCCTGCCGGGCGGCGTCGGTCAGGTGCAGCCCGGAGCCGGGGTCGATGACGTTGCCGACCAGCAGGCCGATGACCAGGGCCACGGTCGACATCACCATGAAGTAGCCGAGCGCGAGGCCGCCGACCTTGCCGACCTTGGCGGCCTGGCGTACCGAGCCGATGCCGAGCACGATCGTGCAGAAGATGATGGGGCTGATCAGCATCTTGATCAGCGCCACGAACCCGGTGCCGAGGGGTTTGAGCTCCTTGCCCGCCTCCGGCCAGACGAACCCGACCAGGATGCCGAGCAGGACCGCCACGATGACGGCCAGGTACAGGTAACGAGTGCGATCACGCATGAGGGGTCTCCACCGCTTTGGAAAAAGGGGCCGGTCGTGCGACTATGCGGCTCGCTGTGACCCACGTCACGATTGAGTAAGTTTCGTTCACGCAAGGGGGGCTCATGCGCCGCTGGAGCCTGGCGGGCCAGATGCTGGTCCTGCAGCTGCTCGTGGTCGCGGTCGCCGTGACGGGCTGCGCGGTGCTCGCGCTGGTGCAGGCCCACCGCCTGCTCACCGAGGAGGCGGGCGCCACGGCCAGGGCCGTGGCGGTCAGCGTGGCCGCCGCGCCGGGCGTGGCCGCCGCCCTCGACGGCCCCGAGCCGACCCTGACCCTGCAGCCGTACGCCGAACGGGTACGCAAGGAGACGGGCGTCGACTTCGTCACCATCATGAAGCCGGACGGCACGCGCTACACCCATCCGAACCCGGCCGAGATCGGCCGGCGCTTCCTCGGCCACACCGGGCGGGCCCTGGCCGGCCAGACCTTCGTCGAGACCTACACCGGCACGCTCGGCCCCTCCAAGCGGGCCGTGACGCCCGTGTGGTCCGGCGGCCGGGTCCGGGCCCTGGTCAGCGCGGGCATCACGATCGACCGGATCAGCGCCCGGCTGCGCGACCAGGTGGCCTGGAGCGGCCTGGTCGCCGCCCTCGCGCTCGGGCTCGGCGCGGCCGGGACGTGGCTGGTCACCGTACGGCTGCGCCGCCAGACCCACGGGCTCGGCCCGGTGGAGCTGGGCCGCATCCACGATCACCACGACGCCGTCCTGCACGCCGTGCGGGAGGGCCTGCTGCTGGTCGGCGGCGACGGCACGCTGACGCTCTGCAACGACGCCGCCAGGCAGCTCCTGGACCTGCCGTCGGACGCCGAGGGCCGGCACATGGCCGAGCTGGGCCTGTCGGCGCTGCTGGAGGGCCATGAGGAACGCGTGCACCTGGCCGGCGACCGGGTGCTGGCGGTCAACGGCGCGGCCAGCAGGCTCGGCACGGTGGTGACCGTACGCGACCACACCGAGCTGCAGGCGCTGGCCGGGCAGCTCGACGCCGAACGCGGCTTCGCCGACTCGCTGCGCTCGGCCGCGCACGAGGCCGCCAACCGGCTGCACACCGTGATCACGCTGGTCGAGCTGGGACGCACCGAGCAGGCCGTCGCGCTGGGCACGGCCGAGCTGCGCGCGGCGCAGGAGCTGACCGACCGGGTGGTGGGCGCGGTGCGCGAGCCGGTGCTGGCCGCGCTGCTGCTCGGCAAGAGCGCCGAGGCGGCAGAACGCGGCGGCGAGCTGGTGCTCACGCCCGACAGCGACCTCGACGACCTGGGCCTGGACCCGCGCGACCTGGTGACGATCGTCGGCAACCTGGTCGACAACGCCCTCGACGCGGCCACCAGGGTCGAGGTGCAGCTGTGCACGGACCGGGACGGGGTGGTGATCAGGGTGGCCGACGACGGGCCGGGGCTGACCGCGCCGGAGGCGTTCGCGAAGGGCTGGACCACCAAGGGCGACGGTCATGGGCTCGGCCTGGCGCTGGTCGGGCAGGCGGTGCGGCGGCTGGGCGGCACGATCGAGGTGGCCGGGTCGGCGTTCACGGTGCGGCTGCCGGTCCCGGAGCGGGTGCGATGAGCAGGCCGGACCCCGGCCCCGGAGCGGGCGCGCCGGTCTCCGTGCTGATCGTGGAGGACGAGGAGATCACCGCCGAGGCCAACCGGGTCTACGTCGAGCGGGTGGCCGGCTTCGAGGTGGCCGGGGTGGCGCGTTCGGGCGGCGAGGCGCTGCGGTTCCTGCGCGGCCGGCCGGTCGACCTCATCCTGCTCGACCTGTACCTGCCCGACATGCACGGCCTGGAGGTGTGCCGCGCGGTGCGGGCCGGCGGGCTGCTGTGCGACGTCATCGCCGTCACCTCGGCGCGCGACCTGGCGACCGTGCGCTCGGCGGTGTCGCTGGGCGTCTCCCAGTACCTTCTCAAGCCGTTCACCTACGCGACCCTGGCCGAGAAGCTGGCGCGTTACGCCCGGTTCAGGCAGGACACCGGCGTGATCGTCGCCCAGGGCGACGTCGACCGGGTGCTCGGCACCCTGCGCGGCAGCTCCGAGCTGCCCAAAGGGCTGGCCCGCGACACCTTGGACACCGTGTCGGCGCGACTGCGCGAACGCCCCGGCGGCAGCTCGGCGCAGAGCGTGGCGCAGGCCGTCGGGGTGTCGCGGGTGACCGCCCGCCGCTACCTGGAACACCTGGTCGAGCTGGGGATGGCGGTACGGGTGCCGCAGTACGGCGGGGTGGGCCGGCCAGAGTTGCTCTACCGGATCCCCATGGAAAGTTAATGGCGGTGACGCTGCCCGTTCAATCCGGGCCTCTAGCTTCTGGGTGCGATCCGATGCACTGAGGAGAAGACACTTGCGAGTCCTGGCCGTTGTTCCCGCCCGCGGAGGTTCGGCGGGCGTACCCCTGAAGAACCTCGCCCCGGTCGGGGGCGTCCCGCTGGTCACCCGAGCGGTACGGGCATGCCTGCGGGCCGAGCTCGTCGACCAGGTCGTGGTCAGCACCGACCACCCGCAGATCGCCGAGACCGCCCGCGCGGCGGGGGCGACCGTGGTGACGCGGCCCGAGGAGCTGAGCGGCGCGACCGCCTCCAGCGAGTCGGCCGTGCTGCACGCCCTGGACGCGCTCGGCGCGGACCCGGACGTGGTCGTCCTGGTGCAGTGCACCAGCGCGTTCATCGACCCCGATGACCTGTCGGCGGCCGTGCGCAAGGTCCTGGACGGCGAGGCCGACTCGGTCGTGTCCGGGCTGCCGACGCACGAGTTCCTGTGGACGGCCGCGGGCGCGGGCGTCAACCACGACCCCGCCGTCCGGCAGCGCAGGCAGGACCGCGAGCCGCAGTTCCGCGAGAACGGCGCCTTCTACGTCATGCGCACCGCCGGCCTGCGCGAGCACGGCCACCGCTTCTTCGGCGAGGTCGCCGTGCAGCCGGTGCCGCCGCAGCACGCCATCGAGGTCGACGACCCCGAGGACCTGGAGCTGGTGCGGGCCCTCGCGCCGTTCATCGACAAGCCCGAGCCGATCGACGTGGACGCGGTCATCACCGACTTCGACGGCGTGCACACCGACGACCGCGCCTACATCGACTCCGACGGCCGGGAGATGGTCCTGGTCAGCCGCTCGGACGGGATGGGCGTCTCGCTGCTGCGCCGCTCCGGGGTCAAGGTGCTGGTGATGTCCACCGAGCAGAACCCGGTCGTCGCCGCCCGCGCCCGCAAGCTGGGCGTGCCCGTGCTGCAGGGCCTGGCCGAGAAGCGCATCGTGCTGCGCGACTGGCTGGCCATCGAGGGCCTGGACCCGGCGCGCGTGGCCTACGTCGGCAACGACGTCAACGACCTGGGCCCGATGGCCGAGGTCGGCTGGCCGATCGCCACCCCCGACGCGCACCCGCGCGTGCGCGCCGCCGCCCGCGTGGTGCTGACCAGGCCCGGCGGCTCCGGCGCGGTGCGCGAGCTGTGCGACCTGGTGGTGGCCGCCCGGCCCGAGCCGCCCGTCGCCGAGGCCAAGGCCCGGCCGCGGCTCGGCCCGGTCGCGATCGGCGACGTGCTGGTCGGCGACGGCGAGCCCGTGTACGTGATCGGCGAGATCGGCATCAACCACAACGGCGACCTCGACCTCGCCCGCCGGCTCATCGACGTGGCGGCCGAGGCGGGCTGCCAGGCGGTCAAGTTCCAGAAGCGCACCCCCGCGATCTGCGTGCCCGAGGAGCAGAAGGGCCAGATCAGGCAGACGCCGTGGGGCGAGATGACGTACCTGGAGTACAAGGAGCGCACCGAGTTCGGCCACGACGAGTACCGGCAGATCGCGAAGTACTGCGACGAGCGCGGCCTGCACTGGTTCGCCTCGCCGTGGGACGTGCCGTCCGTGGAGTTCCTCGAGGACATGGACGTGCTGACGCACAAGATCGCCTCGGCCAGCGTCGCCGACCACCAGCTGCTGCGCGCCCTGGCGGCCACCGGCAAGCCGCTCATCCTGTCCACCGGCATGTCCACGCTGTCGGAAATCGACCAGGCGGTCGAGATCCTCGGCACCGACCGGCTGATCATGATGCACGCCACCTCCACGTACCCGCTGCCGCCGGAGGAGGCCAACCTGCGCACGATCACCACGCTCAAGGAGCGCTACGGCGTGCCGGTCGGCTACTCCGGGCACGAGCGCGGCCTGCAGATCTCGCTGGCCGCGGTCACCCTGGGCGCGGTCTGCGTCGAGCGGCACATCACGCTCGACCGCACCATGTGGGGCTCCGACCACGCCGCCTCGCTGGAGCCGTCCGGGCTGGAGCACCTCGTCCGCGACATCCGCATCATCGAGCAGGCCATGGGCGACGGCGTCAAGCGCGTCTTCCCCGGCGAGGAGGCGCCCAAGGCCCGGCTGCGCCGGGTGACCGTCTGAGTCATGACGCCGACCACTCTCTCCGTCGTCGTGCCGGTGCGGGACGGTGAGCGCTTCATCGCCGACGCGCTCACCTCCCTCGCCCGCAACGCCCGGCACGACTTCGAGTTCATCGTCGTGGACGACGGCTCCGTGGACGCCACCCCGGACATCATCGCCGACTTCGCCCGCGACCTGCCCGGCCTGGCCGTGCTGCGCAACCCCGCCCCCGTGGGCCTGGCCGACGCCCGCAACACCGGGCTGTCGGCCGCCTCGGGGCGGTTCGTCACGTTCATGGACGGCGACGACTGGCTGGCGCCCGGCTACCTGGCCGGGCTGGTGGCGGCCATCGACGGGCTCGGCTGCGACTTCGTGCGCGTCGACCACGTCCAGGTGGAGGGGCGCAAGCGGGTGGTGCACCGGGCCCCGCTGTCGCGCCGCGGCGTGGTGCTCGACCCCCGCTCGGCGATCCTGCCGGCGGGGGTGCGGACCATGGTGGACTACCCGTACGCGTGGGCCGGGGTCTACCGGCGTTCGCTGCGGGACCTGCTGCACTTCCCCGGCTCGCTGCACACCGCCGAGGACCGGCCGTGGATCTGGCGGCTGCACCGGGAGGCGGCCACGTTCGCGGTGGTGCCGATGGCCGGGGTGTTCTACCGGCGGCTGGTGTCCGGGTCGCTGACGCAGGTCGGCGACGAGCGGCAGCTGCACTTCTTCGACGCCTTCGAGCTGGTCTTCAAGGACCTGGAGCCGGAGTTCCTGCCCAAGGCGGTGCGCAACTTCTGCGCGCTGCTGGCCCACCACCTGGAGCTCGCGGGCCGGTTCACGCCCGCGTTGCGCGCCCGGTTCGAGGAGCGGGGCGCGCAGATGGTCCGCGGCCTGCCGCCCGCCCTGGTGGCCGACGCCGTGTCGCGGATGGCCGTCGAGCGGGAGGCCGTGCTGCGCGCCCTGGTGCCCGACATTCCACCCAGCCCCCACGTCCGGATCCGCCGGGATCGGGAGGACTCCTGATGAAGGTCTTCTACGCCTCGACGCTGTTCGGCGCGATGTCCCTGGCCGCGGCCGTCGACGACGGCCGCTTCGGCGCGGGCCGGCGCGTGCTGATCGTGTCGAACAACGCGGCGATCCCCGAGGTGTCGGTGCCGCTCGACGGCACGCCCGGCTTCGCCGCCCTGCGCTCGCGCTTCGACGAGGTGCACTCCTGGAACGAGCTGATCGCCCCGCTGCACCCCTCCGACTGGCGGGCGCGGGTCATCGAGGTGCCGATGTTCGAGCGGCTGATCCGCTCCCACCTGGCGCTGGACGACGTCGAGGAGCTGGTGCTGGAGTCGATCGCGGTGCCGCCCGCGCGCACGATCGCCGGCCTGGTGCGCGACTGCCCGATCACCGTCTACTCCGACGGCCTGATGAGTTACGGGCCGACCCGCGACCCGCTGCCCGCGGAGATCTTCCGCCGCATCGAGCGGCTGCTCCACCTGGACCTGGTGCCCGGCCTGACCCCGCTGCTGCTCAGCGAGTACGGCGTGCCGCCCGTCGTGCTGCCCGAGGAGCGCTTCCGCGCGGTCGTGGACGAGGTGGCCGCCACCGCGCCGGACCTGCCCGGCGGCCAGGCGGTGATCCTCGGCCAGTACCTGTCGGCGCTGGAGATCGTCACGCCGGAGGAGGAGGCCGGGCTGCACGCCTCGATGCTGCGCGCGCTGGCCGCCCGCGGCTGCACCGACGTGCTGTTCAAGCCCCACCCGGCCGCCGGACGTCGGCACGCGCAACTGCTGCGCGCGGCGGCCGGGCCGCTGGGGGTGCGGCTGACGGTGGCCGGGGAGAGCGTGCCGGCCGAGGTGTGCTTCGCGGCGCTGCGGCCCGAGTTGGTCGTCGGCTGTTTCTCCACCGGCCTGGTGACCGCCCGGCGCTACTTCGGCCTGCCGGTCGCCTCCTTCGGCACCGGCCTGGTGCTCGACCGGCTCACGCCGTACGAGAACAGCAACAGGGTGCCGGCCACGATCGTGGACGCGCTGCTGCCCCGGCTGGGCACCGACGGCGTGATCGACGAGCCGCCGCGCACGGACCTGCCCGCGCTGGTGCGCGCGGTCGGCTACTGCATGCAGGCCGACGCCTATCCCGAGCTGCGCCCGTCGGGCGGCACGTTCGACGGGCGCTACTTCAAGCGCAAGCGCCTGGAGACGCTGGGGCTGGCCGAGCCGCCCTCGGCGCTGTCCAGGCTGCGTAGGAAGATCAGGTCAGCGATCTGAGATAGCGGCGCACCCGCCGCTTGGCCCGGTAGCCCGCCCGCAACATCGTGGGCGGCACCTCCACCCGCAACCTGGCCCGGCGGCGGGCCGCGGCGTGCTCGGGGCCGTCCAGCAGCGAGCGGGCGGGCGGACGTGTCCCGTCCGCGGCCAGGCGGGCCAGCCGGGCCGCCCAGTCGTCGCGGCCGGCCGGGTGGAAGTAGTTGGCCTCGCACCACCGCGGCTCGGCCGTGCGGAAGTCGCCCAGGGCCAGGTCGTCGAGCGTGCCGAGCAGGCCGCTGCCCTCGAACACCAGGTTGATCATCTCGGCGCTGACGCCGAAGTCGCTCAGCACCAGCGACGGCACGCCCATGGCGACGGCCTCCAGCGCGGCCGTCGAGCTGACCGTGACGAACCCGGCCGCCCGCGACAGCTGCTCGTGCATCGACCCGGCCGCGAACGTCAGCCTGCCCGGCTCGCCCATCTCGCGCCACAGCCGCTGGTAGTGGTGGCGTTCGTTGTGGGTCTGGCGTTCGTGCTCCAGGGCGCGCAGCTTGACCACGACCTCCAGGCCGGGCCGGCGTCCGGCCAGCTCGGCCAGCGCCGTGAGCACCCGCTCGCGCTCCTCCCGCGCCCGCGGCACCTTGGCCTGGGTGGCGAACACGACCCGGTCGCCGCCGCCGGACACCGCGCCGGGCCGCAGGAACGGCAGCCGGGCCAGCCCGACCGCCCCTCCCCCGCCGAGCCGGCCGGCGATCGCGGCGAACTCGGCCACCTCGCGCTCGCTGTGCACCACGAACAGGTCGCAGCCGCTGCGGAACAACCACGCCTTCTCCGTGGCCGGCACCGAGATGCCGGGCAGCCCGCTGACGAACACCGGTCGTGCCCGACCCGCAGGCCGCAGCCCGGCCAGCACGTCGGCCACCAGGACGTCCACGACCGGGCCCGTGCAGCCCACCAGGATCGCGTCGGGCCGGGTGCGCTCGGCCAGGCGGCGCAACGACCGCGCCGACAACACCGGGGGCGCCACGCGCCCGCCCACCGCCGCCGCGATCTGCTCCGGGGAGGGCGCGATCGGGGTGCGCACCACCACCAGCTCGCTCTCGCAGCCCGCGGGCAGGTCGTCGAGCAGGCAGGCCGCCCACTTCAGATACGAGTCGGAGTCGGCTACCGCCAGCACCCTCACCTGGAAGCTCCTGTCAAATGCGATCGCAGGCCGGGGGCCGCCCTGCTCGTCCACCAGTCGTCGGGAACGTCCACCGGCTCGACCTCGACGCCGCGCGGGCCGAGCAGCACCCGCAGCGAGGTGATCGCGGTCGAGGGCAGGCTGAGCACCCGCTGCCCGGCGTCGAGGCCGCGCAGCGTCAGCTCGGCCGGCACGCCCGCGTCGTGCACGGTGATGCCGGGACGTTCGCTGATCAGCGCCAGGTCGACGGGGTCCTCGCGGCGGTGCGGGTAGTAGGCCAGCGGCTCGCGCCCGGCCAGGTCGGTCAGCCAGCGCAGGTAGTGGTCGCGGTGGACCAGGCCGTTGCGGACCAGGGAGGTGCCGAGGACGACCGTGCGCTCGGCGGGCCCCTGGGCGCTCGGCGGCTGGGCGCGCAACCAGGCGAAGTCGTGGCGGACGAGGTCGACCCCCACCCTCCGGACGGCGGCGGCCAGCTCGTCGGGGACGGGCAGGGCGGTGAAGACCGACACCCGGCTCATCCGCAGCCGCACCGCGGCTGCCAGGCCGAGCAGGGCGCGCGCCCGCGAAGGGGTCGCCCGCGCCCGCAGCAGCGGCCGGAACGGCCCGGCGGCCAGCAGTTCGAGCAGCCTGAGCGTGGCCAGGCCGTCGTCCACGACGACGATGCGGCCGGGATCGGAGGTCAGCCAGCGCATCTGGACCTTGCCGGAGAACGCGTCGCCCACGGCCTGGACGCGGCGCGGCATGCGCTCGCGCGGCTCGTCCAGCACCAGGCCGGCGGGCAGGTCGAGGCGGCGCAGCTCCTTGCGGGTGGCGCGCAGCGGACGCAGGCCGGCGCGCGGCACGACCACGGTGTCCGGGCCGAGCAGCCCGGCGTGGTGGGCCTCGACGGCGCACAGCATCTGGAGCGGAGACTCCACCCAGGCCGACGCCTGTCTCACCACTCTGTTTCCCCCAGCCGGTGGATGGCCTTGCACGACCCGCCTCAAGGTAGCCCGGCCTGCTTAAGCCGCAAGAAACGACATGTGAACAATGGAGGGTATGAACTCGCTGATGCTCAACACCGACGGTGTGCAGATACCACAACTCGGCTTCGGCGTCTGGCAGGTCTCTGCCGACGACGCCGAGCACGCGGTGGGGACCGCGCTGCGCGCCGGATACCGGCATGTCGACACCGCCGCCGCCTACGAGAACGAGGAGGGCGTCGGCCGCGCCGTGCGCGCCGCCGGGCTGCCGCGGGAGAAGGTGTTCGTCACCACCAAGCTGTGGAACGCCGACCACGGGCGCGCCGAGCAGGCCTTCGACGAGAGCCTGGCCCGCCTGGGCCTCGACTACGTAGATCTTTTCCTGATCCACTGGCCGGCCCCGGAGCAGGACAGGTACGTGCAGGCCTGGCGGGCGCTGGAGAAGATCTACCGGGACGGCCGGGCCAAGGCCATCGGGGTCTCCAACTTCACCGTCGCCACCCTGACCCGGCTGATGGACGAGACCGACATCACGCCATCGATCAACCAGATCGAGCTCCACCCGTACTTCCAGCAGCGCGAGATGCGGGCCTTCCACGAGGCCAACGGCATCCTGACCGAGGCGTGGAGCCCGCTCGGGCAGGGCAAGGGGCTGCTGGCCGACCCGGCGCTGCGCGTGCTGTCGGAGAAGTACGGCAAGACGCCCGCGCAGATCGTGCTCCGCTGGCACCTGCAGCTCGGCAACGTGGTGATCCCCAAGTCGGTCACGCCGTCGCGGATCGAGGAGAACATCGACGTGTTCGACTTCATCCTCGACACCGAGGACATGGCGGCCATCGGGGCGATGAACGCGGGGCGGCGAATCGGGCCCGACCCCGACTCGTTCAACCTGACCTGAGCGCTCTACGATCTCGGTCGTGCGAGATTTCACCTGGGGAATAGCGGCGACCGGCGGCATCGCGCGTACCGTGGGGGCGGCCATCGTGGCCGAGCCCGGCATGCGGGTGGCCGCCGTCGGCTCGCGGAGTCCGCTCAGGGCGCGGGCGCTGGCCGACGAGCTGGGCGCGGAGTCGGCCTACGGCTCCTACGAGGCGCTGTGCGCCGATCCGGCCCTCGACGCGATCTACGTCGCCACGCCGCACGCCCAGCACCTGGAGGTGGCCGAGGCCGCCATCGCGGCGGGCAAGTCGGTGCTGTGCGAGAAGCCGCTGGCGGCCGACGTGGCCGACGCCGAGCGCATGGTGGCGCTGGCCCGCGCGGCCGGGGTCTTCCTCATGGAGGCCATGTGGATGCGCTTCAACCCGCTCATCCAGCAGGTGGCGGCCGATCCGCGCTTCGGTGAGATCCGGTCGGTGCGGGCCTCGTTCGGCTTCGCGCTGCCCTACGACCCCGCCCACCGGTTGTGGGCGCCGGAGCTGGGCGGCGGGGCCCTGCTCGACCTGGGGATCTACCCGTTCGGGCTGGCCCAGCTGCTGCTCGGCATGCCCGCGGAGCTGCGCATGGCCGGCTCGCTGGCGCCCAGCGGCGTCGACGCCGAGGCCGGCGGGCTGCTGCTGTACCCGGACGGGCGGCGGGCCCTGGTGGACGTGTCGCTGCTGGCGCATCACGCCAACGACGCGAGCGTGGTGGGCACGTCGATGCGGGCCGACATCCTGGCGCCGTTCTGGGCGCCGCGGCGGGTGCTGCTGTCCGGGCCGTCGATGGAGACGGAGGAGCTGGTGCTCGACCCGGCCGACAACGGTTACGCGGGTGAGCTGCGCGAGGTGCGCGCGGCCACGATCGAGGGCCGGACGGAGAGCGCGGTCATGCCGCTTGACGAATCCCTTGCCATGATGGGGCTTCTGGCCGAGGCGAGGGCCCAACTCTCCTAGCTGGACCTTTAGGCACTTGCCTTGCTCTTGCCCGATGTATTACCTTGTGGGGCATCTCGCGGCAGACGTCCGGTTTGTCCGGCTTTGTCCAACCATCGCAAGACATTTCACAGGATCGTCCTGTGACCGCTGAATCCGCCTCCGGGCGGAACCGGGGACCCACGTCCTTTGGGGTGAATCGGCACTTCGGTGCCGTAGGGCAGCTTCCACGTCCGAACCCGTCAGCTAACCCGGTAAGCGGCATGGAAGCAAGGAGTAATGCCCTCGATGGCCAAGCACCGTCCCATCCGTGCCCCGAAGATCAACTACGCCCACGCCGCGCTCGGCGCGGCCATCCTCGCCTCCGCCATCGGCGGCCACGCCCCCGCCGCCGCCGCCGACAGCACCGGCCCCGCCGCCGCGACCGGCCACTCGGCCGTCGCGCCGCAGGCCGCCGCCCAGACCCGCAAGGCGGAGGAGACCCAGGTCAACGTCACCGCCGAGCAGGTCCTGGCCATGGCCAAGTCCCAGGTCGGCACCTCCGAGAACGCCTACGGCGGCGGCACCAAGTTCCAGAAGTGGTACGCCGACTCCAAGCGCGCCGCCGAGACCATCGCCCGCGACGGCGGCACCCGCGCGATGTACCTGAACGCGCCCTGGTGCTCGATCTTCGTCTCCTGGGTCGGCGAGCAGACCGGCGCCCGCCCGCAGGTCGGCTGGGACGCCTGGACCGTGGCCCACGCCAAGTGGTTCGCCGCCAACGACCGCTGGGGCGCCGAGGCCAAGCCCGGCGCGGTGGTCTTCTTCTCCTGGGGCGGCAGCAAGAGCCTGGACTCCATCCAGCACGTCGGCTTCGTCGTCAAGGACAACCACGACGGCACGATCTCCACGATCGAGGGCAACACCGGCAACGGCAAGGTCGAGGAGCGCGTCCGTCCGAAGTCGCAGGTCGTCGGCTACGGATACCCCCAGTACGCGAGCTGACCTCCCCCGCTCCGAGCGCGCGTCCCGCACGAGGGACGCGCGCTCGCCGCGTCTCAGGGCCGGACCGCCACCAGCGAGTAGAGGATCGGCAGGTGCGAGTCCCCGAACGGGAACCGGTACCGGCCGTCCGCGCCCTCGGACAGCAGGCCGCGCGGGTCGATGTCCGTCTCGACGTGCTCGCCCAGCTCGGCCACCGTGAGCCCGGCCCGCGCCGCCGCCGTGACGATCTCGCCCACCGAGTACGGGTACTCGACCGCCTCGTGGGCCTCGGTCACCACTCCGGCGTCGGCGTACGTGCCGGTCACCGTCTCCCGGTGGGCCTGGCCGCCGCCGTAGGGCCAGTCGGCCACCAGCGGGTCGAGCGAGGCCACCGTCTGGTAGGCCGGATGCAGGTCGACCAGCACCAGCCGCCCGCCGGGCCGCAGCGCCATGGCCGCGCCGCGCATCCAGGCGCCCAGGTCGCCGATCCAGCACAACACGCCGTACGTGGCCACCGCCACGTCGAAGCCGCCGGCCAGCGACTCCGGCAGCCGCTGCGTGTCGGCCTCCACGAACGTGGCCGCCAGCCCGGCCCTGGCCGCCAGGTCTCGGGCGCGCGCGACCGCCACCGGGGAGAAGTCAACGCCGGTCACCCGCGCTCCGAGGCGTGCCCAGCTCAGCGTGTCCAGGCCGAAGTGGCACTGCAGGTGGAGCAGGTCCCGGCCGGCGACGTCGCCGGCCAGGCGGCGTTCGAGCGCGTAGAGGGTCTGCCGGCCGGCGAGGAAGGCGTCGACGTCGTAGAACCGGTCGGCCGAGGTGGAGCCGTGGACGCGGGCGCGCTCGTCCCAGAGGGCCCGGTTGGGGACGGGGGCGTCTTGTGCGGGTCGGGGCATGGGGCGAGGATGGCACATCGGCCAGGCGGCCGCACGACCGGTACGGTGCCCTGGGAACGGACGGGCCCGCGTGTCGATCCGGCCGGCGCCCGTTCGACGCTTCGGCGAGGCCGGCTCCGCCCGGGGGCCGCGGACGGAAGGGACGTGCAGGATGAAATTCATGATCGTCGGCAGGGGCAACGCGGAGACCGAGGCCGGGGCGCTGCCCAGCCAGGAGCTCGTCGACAACATGCACGCCTACAACGAGGCGCTGGCCAAGGCGGGGGTGCTGCTGGCCGCCGAGGGGCTCTACCCGAGCTCGCAGGGCGCGCAGATCGCCTACAGCGGCGGCCGGGCCACGGTGATCGACGGCCCGTTCGCCGAGGCCAAGGAGCTGATCGCGGGGTTCTGGCTGATCCAGGTGAAGTCCAGGGAGGAAGCCCTGGAATGGGCCATGCGGGTGCCCGTCCCCGAGGGCCACGACGGGACCGGGCTGCACGTGTGGCGGGTGTACGACGCCTCCGACGCGCCCGACGCGGCCTCGTCCGACCCGGCGGAGATCGAGCGGGAGAAGGCCATGCGCCGGCGCCTGGGCGGGCAGGAGAGCTGACCCCGGCTTGCGGACCGCGGACGGTGCTGGTGTCATGACCCGGTGATGGCTTCCGACACCCACCGGGCGATCGAGGCGGTCTGGCGGATCGAGGCGCCGCGGCTCATCGCCGGCCTGGCCGGGCTGGTCCGCGACGTCGGCCTGGCCGAGGAGCTGGCCCAGGACGCGCTGGTCGCGGCCCTGGAGCAGTGGCCGGGGTCGGGCGTGCCACGCAACCCGGGCGCCTGGCTGATGACGGTGTCCAAGCGCCGCGCCGTCGACCTGATCCGCAGGAACGAGCGGATGTCCCGCAACCTGGCCGAGCTGGGCCACCGGCTGGAGACCGCCGGGGAGCCGCCCGAGCCCGACGAGATCGAGGACGACCTGCTGCGGCTGGTCTTCACCGCCTGCCATCCGGCGCTGTCGATGGAGGCGCGGGTGGCCCTGACGCTGCGGGTGCTCGGCGGCCTGAGCACCGACGAGATCGCCCGCGCGTTCCTGGTGCCCGAGCCGACCGCCGCCCAGCGCATCGTGCGGGCCAAGCGCACCCTGGCCGACCGGAAGGTCCCGTTCGAGGTGCCGCAGGGCGCCGAGCTGGCCGGGCGCCTGTCGTCCGTGCTGGAGGTCATCTACCTGATCTTCAACGAGGGGTACTCGGCGACGGCGGGCGACGACTGGATGCGGCCCGGCCTGTGCGAGGACGCGCTGCGGCTGGGCCGGGTGCTGGCGGGGCTGATGCCCGCCGAACCCGAGGTGCACGGGCTGGTCGCGCTCATGGAGATCCAGGCGTCCAGGGCGGCGGCCCGGGTGGGGCCGTCCGGCGAGCCGGTGCTGCTGCTGGAGCAGGACCGCACCCGGTGGGACCGGCTGCTCATCGGGCGCGGGCTGGCGGCGCTGGCCCTGGCCGAGAGACTGGCCGAGGAGCGGGCTGAGAAACGGGCCGGGGAGCGGGCCGAGGAGCCGGCCGAGGAGCCGGCAGGCGCGGCGGGGCCGTACACGCTGCAGGCCGCGATCGCGGCCTGCCACGCCCGTGCGTTCGACCCCGGCGACACCGACTGGGTGCGCATCGCGAGCCTGTACGAGTCGCTGGCCCGGCTGGCCCGCTCCCCCGTCGTCGAGCTCAACCGCGCGGTGGCGCTGTCGATGGCCTACGGCCCGGCCGTGGGCCTGGAGCTGCTCGACCAGATCGTGGACGAGCCGTCACTCAAGGGCTACCACCTGCTGCCGAGCGTCCGCGGCGACCTGCTGTTCCGGCTGGGCCGGCGCGGCGAGGCGCGGGCCGAGTTCGAACGGGCGGCCTCGATGACCCGCAACTCCCGCGAGCGCGCCCTGCTGCACGAGCGCGCCGCCGCCTGCTGAGCACCCCCTCCCCATCGACCGCGCGCCGCGCCCGGCCCAGGGCCGAGCACTGGGCCGGACACAGGGCCGAACGCCGCGCTACGCGCTGTGCTGGGTGTGGGGCTGGGTGTGAAGGCTGAGTGTGGGGGCCGGGCGTGGGGGGCCGGGCGTCGGGGCCGGGCGTGGGACCGAGCGTGGGACCGAGCGTGGGGGCGGTGCTGGAACGTGCCAAGCAGCCGTCACGCTGCGTGACAGCCGGGCCTGACCGGGAGCAAGCCTGAAGGGTCCGGGCGACATGCCCTTGATGCGGCACGAAAGATGTCTCTTGAGGTGGGAGCGCTCCCAAACAGCCCTTCACGCCCTTTATCCCCTTAAATCCCGATCCAGGGCGGCAAAACGCACGATTGGTAACGGTTCCGTTTCGGCGGATTGACGGACACAGCCGGTAAGTGCACCCTTTATGGGAGCGCTCCCAAACACTCCCACCGCGGCGGAGCGCGTGCCGCGGTGCACCTCCCATCAGTCACCCGAGAAGGGGTCCCCCATGATGATCAGCAAGCGTCGCGGTCTGGCCGCGGCCTCAGCCCTGGCCGCGGCGGCGCTGACCGTCGCGTCGTGCGGCAGCGGCGACACGCCGACCGCCGGCAACAGCCCCGCCTCCTCCGCGGCGGCGGCCGAGCCCGTCACCATCCGGGTGCAGACCTTCGGCGGCGGCTCCAACTTCGGCTACAAGAACGCCATCGAGAAGTGGAACGCCGAGCACAAGGACATCCAGATCAAGGAAGAGCACCTGACCGACCAGTTCGAGCAGCAGTACTGGCCGCAGATGATCCAGTGGCTGCAGTCCGGCAACGGCGCGGGCGACGTCGTCGGCATCGACGAGGGCGGCATGGGCCTGGCCAAGGCGCACCCCGAGTGGTGGGCCGACCTGAAGGAGTACGGCCTTGAGGGCCGCAAGGCCGACTACCCCGCCTGGAAGTGGGAGAACGGCGTGACGGCCGACGGCAAGATCTTCGGCCTCGGCACCGACATCGGCGGCATGAGCCTGTGCTACCGCGCGGACCTGTTCAAGAAGGCCGGGCTGCCCACGGACCGCGAGAAGGTCGCCGCCCTGTGGCCGACCTGGGACGACTTCATGAAGGTCGGCCAGCAGTTCCAGGCGAAGGTGAAGGACACCAAGTTCACCGACGGCACCAACACGCTCTACAACGTGGTGCTGTACCAGGAGGCGGCCAAGAACGGCAACGTCGCCTACTTCGACAAGGAGAACAACCTCATCGTCGACAAGAACCCGGCGGTGAAGGCGGGCTTCGACTTCGCCTCCAAGCTCAGCCAGTCCGGCCTGACGGCCAAGCTGCGCAACTTCACCGACGAGTGGGCGGCGGGCACCCAGAAGGGCGCCTTCGCCACGGTCGGCTGCCCGTCCTGGATGCTCGGCGTGGTCTCGGGCAACGCCGGCGACGGCATGAAGGGCAAGTGGGACGTCGCCTCGGTGCCCGGCGGCGGCGGCAACTGGGGCGGCTCGTGGGTGGCCGTGCCCAAACAGTCCAAGCACCCGAAGGAGGCCGCGCAGGTCGCCGACTACCTGACCAGCGCGCAGACCGAGGCGAGCATCTTCACCGACTTCGGCAACATGCCGAGCAACAGCAAGGCCCAGGCCGAGACCGCCGTGCAGGGCGCGAAGAACGAGTTCTTCAGCGACGCCCCGATCGGTGAGATCTTCGCCAAGTCCGCGGAGAGCCTGCAGCCGGTCTTCCTCGGGGTGAAGCACGCGCAGGTCAAGAACGCGGTCGAGTCGGTCATCCAGGGCATGGACGACGGCTCGGTGGCCTACGACAAGGCCTGGCAGCAGCTGGTCGACGACGCGGTGAAGGCCGCGGGCTGATCTTCCCCCGCCCGGCCCGCGCCAGCGGGCCGGGCTTGCCGCTGAAAGGTCTGTTATGAGCCTCGACACCCTTCCGCGGGCGGCGCGGAACAACCATCGCCGCGACCGCCCGCCCGGCCGCCTCTGGCGTTCTCGACTCGACGTCAAGGCCATGCCGTACGCCCTGGTGTCCCCGTACTTCCTGCTGTTCGCCGCCTTCGGGCTGTTCCCGCTGGCCTTCACGCTCTACTACTCGCTCTACGACTACGACCTGGCCGGCGACACCAAGTGGGCCGGGCTGGGCAACTACGCCGCGCTGCTGGCCGACGAGGACTTCTGGAACGCCGTCACCAACACCGTCGGCATCTTCCTGCTCGCCACGGTCCCGCAGATGCTGATGGCCCTGTTCCTGGCCAACGCGCTGAACAAGAAGCTGCGCTGGCGGCTGCCGATCCGCATGAGCGTGCTGCTGCCGCTGGTCACCTCGGTGGTCGCGGTCGCGGTGGTGTTCACGCAGCTGTTCGCGCGCGACTGGGGCCTGGTCAACTGGGTTCTGGGCTGGTTCGGCGGGGACAAGATCAACTGGCGGGCCGAGCGCTTCCCGTCCTGGCTGGCCATCGCGGCGATGGTCGACTGGCGCTGGACGGGCTACAACGCCATCATCTTCCTGGCCGGCATGCAGACGATCCCCAAGGACCTGTACGAGGCGGCCGCCATCGACGGCGCGTCCCGGCGGCGCCAGTTCTGGCAGATCACGCTGCCGATGCTGCGCCCGACCATGATCTTCGTGGTGCTCAACTCCACGATCGGCGGCCTGACGCTGTTCTCCGAGCCGACCACCTTCTACAACGGCAACGTGGACGGCGGCTCCCAGGGCCAGTTCCAGACGGTGGCGATGTTCGTCGTCAAGCAGGGCTTCCGCGAGTTCGACTACGGCTATGCCGCGGCGGCCGCCTGGCTGCTGTTCCTGCTGATCCTCATCGGCGCGGCCGTCAACTTCCTGTTCGTCCGGCGGATCGGAGGCGCCAAGTGACCGGCTGGAAACCGACCGTCATGACGCGGGTCATGCTCGGGGTGGCCATCTTCCTGTCGGCGTTCCCGCTGTACTGGATGCTCGTCATCGCCTCGCGGACGAACTCCGACGCCGTGTCGGTGCCGCCGAAGTTCCTGCCCGGCGGCAACCTCGGCGAGAACATCGTCGCGGTGCTGGAGAACGAGGACGCGCACTTCCTGCTCGGCCTGACCAACTCCTTCGTCAGCGCGGCGATCGTCACCGTGTCCGTGGTGATCATCTCCACCCTGGCCGGGTTCGCCTTCGCCAGCCTGCAGTTCAAGGGCCGCAACATCCTGCTGCTGCTCGTGCTGCTGACGATGGCGGTGCCGCTGCAGCAGATGGGCGTGGTCCCGCTCTACCGCATGATGGTGAGCCTGGAGTGGACCGGCACGCTGAAGGCCATCATCCTGCCGTACCTGCTCAACGGGTTCGGCGTGTTCCTGATGACGCAGTACACGCGCCAGGCCGTGCCGAACGAACTGGTCGAGGCGGCCAGGGTCGACGGCGCGGCGACGCTGCGGATCTGGTGGAACGTCGTGCTGCCGGCCGTGCGTCCCGGCATGGCGGTGCTCGGCATCAACACCTTCATGCTCATGTGGAACGACTACATGTGGCCGCTGATCGTGCTGACCCCGGACAACCCGACCGTGCAGATCGCCATCAACTCGCTCAACGCGCGCTACTCGACCAGCTACTCGCTGATCTTCGCGGGTACCGCGCTGTCCATCATCCCGCTCATCGCGGTATTCGTCGCATTCGGCCGCCAGATCGTCGGCGGACTCATGGAAGGTGCGGTCAAGGCGTGACGACACAAGAGGAACAGATCCGTCCTGGGCTGCGCTTCCCTCCCGGTTTCGCGTTCGGCGCGGCCACCTCGGCGTACCAGATCGAGGGCGCGGTCACCGAGGACGGGCGCGGCCCGTCCATCTGGGACACCTTCACCAAGACCCCGGGGCGGGTGCTCAACGGGCACCACGGGGACGTGGCCATGGACCACTACCACCGCTACCGGCAGGACGTCGCCATCATGGCGGACCTGGGCCTGACGGCCTACCGCTTCTCGGTGTCCTGGCCGCGGATCCAGCCGACCGGCTCTGGCGCGGTCAACCAGAAGGGCCTGGACTTCTACAAGCGGCTCACGGACGAGCTCCGGCAGAACGGCATCGACCCCTGGCTGACCCTCTACCACTGGGACCTGCCGCAGGAACTGGAGGACAAGGGCGGCTGGCCCAATCGCGACACGGCCTACCGCTTCGCCGAGTACGCCACGATCGTGCACGAGGCGCTGAAGGACCACGTCCACACCTTCAGCACGGTCAACGAGCCGTGGTGCGCCGCGTTCCTCGGCTACGCCTCGGGCGAGCACGCCCCGGGCCGGCGTGAGCCGCGCAACGCGATCAGGGGCGCGCATCACCTCAACCTCGCCCACGGTTTGGCCGTCCAGGCGATGGACGCGCGCCGCGCCGGCGGCTGCGTCAACCTGTACGCGATCTCCCCCGAGACCGGCAGCGAGGCCGACCTGGACGCGGCCCGCCGCATCGACGGCCTGCAGAACCGGTTCTTCCTGGACGCGCTGCTGACCGGCCGCTACCCCGAGGACGTCCTGAACGACATCCCGATCGACGACGACCTGGTGCGGCCGGGCGACATGAAGATCATCAACGCGCCGATCGACGTGCTGCTGGTGAACTACTACAGCCGCTTCACGGTCTCCGGCGCGCCCGGCGGCAGGGCGTCGGCGGCGGCGGCCCCCACGGACACGGCCTCGCCGTGGGTGGGCAGCGAGCACGTCTCGTTCGTCAACGGCGGCCGGCCGGTCACCGCGATGGGCTGGGAGATCGACGAGGACGGCCTGGTGGAGGTCCTCACCCGGGTGGCGCGGGACTACCCGCCGATCCCGATGGTGGTCTCCGAGAACGGCGCCGCCTTCGACGACGTGCTGGCCGACGGCCGGATCCACGACGCGCAGCGGCAGGCGTACGTGGAGGCGCACCTCGGCGCGTGCCGGCAGGCGATCGACGCGGGCGTGCCCCTGCAGGGCTACTTCGCCTGGTCGCTGATGGACAACTTCGAATGGGCCTGGGGCTACGGCAAGCGTTTCGGCCTGGTCCACGTCGACTTCGACACCCAGGAGCGGCTGCTGAAGGACAGCGCGCACTGGTACTCGGAGATCATCCGGCACAATAGGCGACATGAACCGACCGACTCTTGAGGCAGTCGCGGCTCGGGCCGGTGTGGGCCGGGGCACGGTGTCGAGAGTCATCAACGGCTCGCCGAACGTCAGCGCCAAGGCCCGCGAGGCCGTCGAGCTGGCCATCCGCGAGCTGGGCTACGTGCCCAACAGGGCGGCGCGTGCCCTCGTCACGCGCCGCACGGACACCGTCGCCCTGGTGGTGTCGGAGTCCCAGTTCCGGGTCTTCGACGAGCCGTACTTCGCCGGCACCATCCGCGGCATCGGCTCGGCGCTGGCCGAGACCGGGCTGCAGCTGATCCTGGCGATGGCGCGCTCCCCCGAGGAGCACGAGCGGCTGGAGACCTACCTGACGGGGCAGCACGTCGACGGCGTGCTGCTGCTGTCGCTGCACGGCGCCGACCCGCTGCCGGGCAGGCTGGAGGAGATGGGCGTGCCGACCGTGCTCGGCGGCAGGCCCGTCGGCCTCGACCCCTACAGCTTCGTGGACATGGACAACAGGGCGGGCGCCCGGCAGGCGGTCAAACACCTGCTGGGCCTCGGCCGGGGCGCGATCGCCACGATCGCCGGCTCCCAGGACATGGGCGTGGGCGTCGACCGTCTGGCCGGCTACCGCGACGCGCTGCTGCCCTCGGGCCTGCCGGAGATCGTGGCCTTCGGCGACTTCTCCGAGGAGAGCGGCGCCACCGCCATGCAGGAGCTGCTGGAGAGCCATCCCGATCTCGACGCGGTCTTCGCCGCCTCCGACCCGATGGCCCTGGGCGCGATGCGCGTGCTCAAGGCCGCGGGCAAGGCGATCCCGCGCGACGTCGCCGTGATCGGGTTCGACGACTCCAAGGCCGCGCTGCACGCCGATCCGCCGCTGACCACCGTCCACCAGCCCACGGAGGCCATGGGCCGCCAGATGGCCCAGCTCCTCGTGGCCCGCATCAACGGCGAGGAGCTGCGCCAGCCCGTGGTGATCCTCGACACGCACCTGGTTCGCCGAGAGTCCGCCTGACCAGGCGTTATCCTGGCCCGGCTGCTCGCACGCCCGACGAAAGGACCTTCTCCCGTGCCCCAGCTCGAAGGCGGCGGCTACACCGCGCAGATCAGCCCGCGCGGCGCCGCGCTCAGGACGCTCAGGCACGGCGGGCGCGACCTGGTGACGACCTGGCCCGAGCAGGGCCCGGTCCCCTACTTCGCGGGCACCGTCCTCGCTCCCTGGCCCAACCGGGTGGGCGGCGCCCGCTACACCTTCCAGGGCCGCTCCCACCGGCTGGAGGTGACCGAGCCCGACCGCGGCCACGCGCTGCACGGCCTGGTCGCCGTCGTCGACTGGAAGGTGGCCGAGGCCGAGGCCGATCGGGCGCGCCTGACGTACGAGCTGGCCGAGGCGCCCGGTTACCCGTTCGCGCTGGCGTTGTCGGCCGAGCACCGGCTCGACGCGGGCGGCCTGACCACGACGGTCACGGCCCGCAACACCGGCGAGGCCGACGCCCCCTACGGCTGCGGGCCCCACCCGTGGCTGCTGGGCGAGGAGCTGGAGCTGCCCGCCGCCCGCTACCTGACGACCGACGACCGGCTGCTGCCGGCCGGCCCGGCCGACGTCGCCGGCACCCCGTACGACTTCAGGAAGCCGCGCCCGGTCGGCGACACCGTGATCGACCACGCCTTCACCGGGCTCGACCGCGGCGAGGTGCGGGTGGGCGCGGTGCGCGTCGGCTGGGACCCGGCGGTGCTGCCGTGGGTGCAGGTCTGCACGAGCCGGCAGCTCGGCTACGAGGGCGTGGCGGTCGAGCCGATGACCTGCCCGCCCGACGCCTTCAACTCCGGCACCGACCTGGTCGTGCTGCGGCCGGGCGACGAACACGTGGCGAGCTGGACGATCAGCGTCGCCTGAACCCGGAAGGGGCCTTGCGTGGACAGCAGGACCAAGCGCCGCTTATCGCCCGCCGAGCTCGACGCGCTGGCCAGGCGGGCCGTGGGGGCGGGCATCTTCACGGCCACCGAGCTGACCGACGGCTACGCCAACGCCGTGTGGCGGCTGACCCTGGAGGACGGCCGCGAGGTGGTGCTCAAGCTCTCCCCCTCGCCCGACCTCGACCAGCTCAGCTACGAGCGCAACCTGCTGCGCATGGAGGCCGCCGCCTACGAGCTGGCCGCCGCGGCGGGCGTGCCGATGGCCGAGCTGCTGGTGGCCGGGTTCGACGACCCGGTGCTCGGCGGCGACTACCTGATGCTGACCGCGCTCGACGGCGTCTCCTGGAACGACGTCAAGCCCGAGGGCGAGCAGGCGCTGCGCCGGGAGCTCGGCCGTCACCTGGCCGCCTTCAACGCGGTGACCGGCGAGGTGTTCGGCTACCCGCACGCCGGGATCGTCGGCTCGACCTGGCGGGTGGCGTTCCTGGCCATGGTGGGCGCGCTGCTGGCCGACACCGAGCGCTACCCGGCGCCGCTGCCCCGCCCGGCCACCGAGATCATGGCGGTCTTCGAGCGGGCCGCGCCGGTGCTGGACGAGGTGACCACGCCGTGCCTGGTGCACTTCGACGTGTGGGCCGGGAACGTGTTCCTCGACCTGACCGGCGAGCCGCGCATCCAGGCGATCATCGACCACGAGCGGGCGTTCTGGGGCGACCCGATCGCCGAGTTCGTCACCCCGACGATCTTCGACGAGCTGCGCGAGGACGACCCGCTGCTGGCCGGCTACCGCGAGGTGACGCCGCTGGAGCTGACCTCCTCGGCCCGCGTCCGGCTCGACCTGTACCGCGCCTACCTCTACCTGATCCTGCTGGTGGAGAACGGACCCCGGCAGTACCCGGAGTCCGAGTACGCCAGGGTCCGCGATCTGGCCGTCAGCTCACTGGCGGACGTCCTGGACCGCCTCGTACGGCTTCCCCTTGACGCCCGCTGACAGCTTGTCGCACTGACCGCCGCCCGCGCCGTTCACCTGGTTCGGCACGCCGAGGTCGGCCGGCCCGGGGGTGTTGCCGGTGCAGGCGAGGGCGCCCTTGACCGTGACGCCCGACAGGATCGGCGCGGTGTTGCCGGTGAGCACGGCCGCGCCGCGCAGCTCGGCGCCCACGACCGTGAGCCGGGCCGCGCCGGTGACGCTGAGCGCGCCGTCCACGCGCGTCCTGATCAGGTGCACGGCGGCGGGCCTGGCGGCGGTGAGCGTGCCGCTGATCCGGCCGCCGTCGGTCACCAGCGAGGCGCCTGCCTTGACCGTGACCGGGCCGGTGACCTGGGCGTCCTTCAGGCAGGTGACGCCGTCGGCCACGGTGAGCGGGCCCCGGTGCGCGCCGGTGACCGTGCGGTCGCAGGCGGGCGGCGGGGCGATGGTGGTGACGGTGAAGCTTTTGGCCTGCCCGTAGTTGCCGGCGGCGTCGATCGAGCGGTACTCGACGGTGTGCCGGCCGCGCGGCAGCTTGCCGTAGACCAGGGAGTCGATGACGGTGCCCTCCTCGGTGAACGTCCAGGGCAGCGCGGAGGAGGTGGGCCAGCCGAAGTAGTTGAACCAGCCGTCGCCGTCCACCCGGGACTCCGAGACCACGTAGCCGTCGCGGTCGTCGTCGCCGGTGAGCTTCATCGTGAACGGGCCGTTGTAGACGTAGGTGTCGCCGGAGCGGGCGAGCGGCTCGGACAGCTCGTACCCGGTGGTGGGCGCGGCGGCGTCGACCTGCCAGGTCAGCGTGGTGCCGCCGAGGGTGGCGGTGAGGGTGTGGGCGCCGGGCGCCAGATCGGCCGCGCCCAGGTCGAACTCGGTGCCGGTGCCCGCCTGCCGGCCGTCCAGCGTCCAGGTGACGGCGGGGACGGACGCCGCCGGGTGGGTGGTCTCGACGGACACGACGGCGTCGCGTCCGGCCGGGCGGTCCGTCGGCGTGGACGACACGATGGCGGCCTGGACGCCGTCGGGCGGCGTGGTGAGCGTGGTGTCCACGGTCCAGGTGCGGGTCCTGCTCATGGCGGTCCGGATCGCCGGGTCCCGGACGAACTCCGTGGGGTCGGCGACCGTGGCCGTGACCGTGTGCGTGCCCGCGGCCAGGCCCAGCGTGCGCAGGTCGAGGACGTCGGCGTCGCCGGGCAGGTTCTTGCCGTCCACGGCCCAGGTGGTGGTCAGCGAGTGCCCGGCCGGGCGCATCGGCTCGACCCAGAGCACCCGGTCGGCCCCGACGGGCGCGGCGGTGGGCGTGGAGTCCTGGATCAGCATGGTCTTGGCGGTGATGCGCTGGGTCATGACCTCGCGGCTGACCTGGTCGAAGTAGTAGCCGAGGGTCTTCATCATGGAGTGCCTGCTCGGCCGCCACACGCCGCCCGTGTAGTACATGCCGCCCTCGTAGCGGGCGATCGGGCCGCCGGACTCGCTGTCCTCGCCCAGCCACCGCCACCACTTCCGGCGCTGGTCGAGCATCTGCTGCTCGGTCAGCAGGCTGTGGTGCGCGCTGGAGGGCTCGGAACCGCCGTAGGTCCCGCCGGGGACGCCGCGCTGGTAGTAGTCGTACTCGTCCTGGAGGCCGCCGAGGGAGTGGCCGAGCTCGTGCGGGCTGATCAGGGCGGACATGGAGTTGCTGCCCGAGGCGGTGGCGTAGCTGCCGCCCGCGCCGCCGTAGGTGCCGCTGTTGGCCAGGGCGAGGATCTGCCGGTTGCCGGACGTCGTCCCGGTGACCAGGTTCGCGAACCGGGTGGCGGCGGAGTTGTCCATGGTGATCAGTCGCTGCACGCTGCCGGGGTTGCAGCCGCCCCAGAAGCCCATGCTCAGCGGGGTGGTACGGCGGGGCGCGTCCAGGCCGGGGTCGCAGCTCACGCCGGACTCGCCGGAGACGATGTCGATCCGGTAGACGTTGATGTAGTCGCGGTAGGTCTTGAACGGCTCGATCGACCACATCACGTTGAGGTGCCGGTCCACGTCGGCCCGGAACTTCGCCTGCTCGGCCTCGGTGTAGCCGTCGCCCATGACGATCAGGTTGAACCGCTTGGCCGGGGCGCCGGTGACCTGGACCGGCACGACCGTGGCCGCGCCGGGCCCGTCGGCGGCCGCCGACGCATGGGCGGATGGGACATATAGGACGGCGGCGGCCAGTACCAGGGCCGCGAATCTACGCATGTCATGCACTATCGGCCCGATGGATGCGGCAGTCTCATCCCATAAGGGCATAACTCCGGAGTGATAGCTTCTGCGGGATGCAGCTCGAACTGAGACATCTCAGGACGCTGCGCGCCATCGCCGACCACGGCAGTGTGACCAGGGCCGCGGCGGCGCTCGGCGTCTCCCAGCCCGCGCTCACCGCCCAGCTCGGACGGATCGAGCGCCTGCTCGGCGGGGCGGTCTTCACCCGCGACCACCGCGGCGTGGCGGCCACCGCGTTCGGGGAGTTCGTGCTGGCCAGGGCGCGGGTGGTGCTCGCCGGGGTGGACGACCTGCTGGCGGCGGGGCCGTACGAGCTGGCCGGGCAGGCGATCCGGGTGGGCGGCTTCGAGAACCCCGTCGTCGTGCCCCTCGTCGCGAACCTGGCCGGCGCGCTGCCCGAGGCGCGGATCACGCTGCAGACCGAGCACTACGTCCGGGTGCTGGTGGACATGGTGGCCAACGGGCGGCTCGACGTGGCGCTGGTGGCCGACTATCCCGACCACGAGCTGCGGCTCGGCCCGGCCATGGGGATGGGCGTGGTGGCGGTCGAGCCGGTGTTCGTGGCGCTGCCCGCCGCCCATCCGCTGGCCGGGCGTACCGAGGTGGAGCTGGCCGAGCTGGCGGGCGAGCCGTGGGTGCTGCCGCCGCCCGACGGGATGGGCTGGCCCGAGCACCTGCTGGAGGCGTGCCGGCGGGCCGGGTTCACGCCGCGGGGGCGGTACCAGCTCGTGGAGGCCGGGGTGCGGCGGGAGCTGATCGCGGCCGGGCACGCGGTGTCGGCCTGCCAGGCGCTCTACGACCCGGGCGAGCGGGTGTCGGTGCTGCCGCTGCGCGGGAACCCGCTGTGGATGCGTCAGGTGCTCATCTGGCGGTCGTCGTTCGCCGCGCACGCGCCGGCGCTGCTGGAGAGCGCCCGCGCGGCCCACGCCGCCGTGGCGGCCCGCAGCCCGGTCTACACCGCCTGGACCGCCCGCTACGGCCGCCCGCCCCTGCCCTCCTGACCCTCGCCCCCCACGGCAGCGACGCCTCTCCGGCATGCCGGAGGGGCGCGGGGGCTTGCTCATTTCCGGGGACGTGACACAATCTCATTGGGTGATGAATTATGACTTGTGTGATAGCCGGAGGCGGCCCCGCCGGGGCCGTGCTCGGACTGCTGCTGGCCAGGGCCGGCGTCGAGGTCACGCTGCTGGAGAAGCACGCCGACTTCCTGCGCGACTTCCGCGGCGACACGATCCACCCCTCCACCCTGCGCGTGCTGGCCGAACTCGGCCTGGTGGAGGACTTCCTGAAGCTGCCCCACCGCAAGGCCCACGAGCTGCGGCTGGTGACCGACACCGGCGACATCAGGCTCGCCAGCCTGCGCGGCCTGCCGGGCGGCTACGACTACATCGCGTTCGTGCCCCAGTGGGACTTCCTCAAGCTGGTCACCTCGGCCGCGAGCGCGTACCCGAACTTCCGGCTGCTGATGAACGCCGAGGCCCACGACCTGATCCGGGAGGGCGGCGCCGTGCGCGGGGTGCGGTACCGCGACCCGTCCGGCGAGCACGAGCTGCGGGCCACGCTGACCGTGGCGGCCGACGGACGGCACTCGGCGCTGCGCGCCCGCGCCGGCCTGGTCCCCCAGGATCTGCACGCGCCGATGGACGTCGTCTGGTTCCGGCTGCCCCGGCACGACGACGACCCCGACGACACGTTCCTGCGCATCTCCAGCGGCCACATGATGGTCGCCATCAACCGGGAGACCTACTGGCAGCTCGCCTATCTGATCCCCAAGGACGGCTTCGGGCGGCTGACCGAGCAGGGCATCGACGCCCTCAGGCGGCCGGTGGCCACGCTGCTGCCGTACCTGGCCGACCGGGTCGGGCAGATCGAGGGCTTCGACGACGTCAGCGTGCTCACGGTCGCGCTCAACCGGCTGCGCCGCTGGCACCGCCCGGGGTTCCTGTGCATCGGCGACGCGGCGCACGCCATGTCGCCGGTCTTCGGGGTGGGCATCAACCTGGCCGTCCAGGACGCGGTGGCCGCCGCCAACCTGCTGGCCGCGCCGCTCGCCGCGGGCCGGCCGATCCCGGAGTCCACCCTGCACCGGCTGCAGCGGCGGCGCATGCTGCCCACGCGGGTCACGCAGGCGGCCCAGCGGCTGGTGCAGAACCAGGTGATCACGCCGGCGCTGGGGCGGCGGTTCGACGCGTCCAGGATGCCGCGCGACGTGACCAGGATTCCGCTGCTCAACCGGCTGCCGCGGCGTTTCATCGGCCTCGGGGTGCTGCCTGAGCATGTGAAGTCTCCCGAAAGCTGATAAATGCATTCTCACAACGTGGACAAGGGGGTCGGTGGGGCCGGGTCAGTGGAATACCCTCGTATCTCGTGAGCAGCAATCTCGTGGATCTCGATTCCTGGCGAGCCCTTCCCGCGGCCCAGCAGCCCGACTGGCCCGATCGCGGTGAGCTCGACAAGGTCGTCGCCGAGCTCGGCGGCCTGCCCCCGCTCGTCTTCGCCGGCGAGTGCGACCAGCTCAAGAGGCAGCTGGCGGCCGTCTCGCGCGGGGAGGCGTTCGTCCTGCAGGGCGGCGACTGCGCCGAGACCTTCTCCGGCGCGACCGCCGACAACGTGCGCAACAAGCTCAAGACGTTGCTGCAGATGGCGATCGTGCTGACCTACGCGGCGAAGGTGCCGGTCGTGAAGATCGGCCGGGTGGCGGGCCAGTTCGCCAAGCCGCGGTCGAAGGGCACCGAAATCCGCGACGGCGTGGAGCTGCCGGCCTACCGGGGCGACATGGTCAACGGGTTCGAGTTCACCCCCGAGTCGCGCGAGCCCGACCCGTGGCGGCTGCTCAAGGCCTACCACTCCTCGGCGGTGACGCTCAACCTCGCGCGCGCCTTCACCAAGGGCGGCTACGCCGACCTGCGCCAGGTCCACGCCTGGAACCAGGACTTCGTGGCCGAGTCGCCCGCCGGGCGCCGCTACGAGCAGCTGGCCCGCGAGATCGACCAGGCGCTGGCCTTCATGCGGGCCTGCGGGGCCGAGCCCGAGGAGTTCCACACGGTCGAGTTCTACTCCTCCCACGAGGCGCTCATCCTCGACTACGACCGGGCGCTCACCCGCATCGACTCGCGCACCGGCCTGCCCTACGACGTCTCGGCGCACATGGTCTGGATCGGCGAGCGCACCCGCCAGCTCGACGGCGCGCACGTCGACTTCTTCGCCGGCATCCGCAACCCGATCGGCGTCAAGCTCGGGCCGACGACCTCGCCGGAGGAGGCGCTCGCGCTGATCCAGAAGCTCAACCCGGACAACGAGCCCGGCCGGCTCACGTTCATCACCCGGATGGGCGCGTCCAAGATCCGCGAGCACCTGCCCACCCTGGTCAAGGAGGTCACGGCCTCCGGCGCCCAGGTGGCCTGGATCTGCGACCCGATGCACGGCAACACCTTCGAGGCGCCGAGCGGGCACAAGACCCGCCACTTCGACGACGTGCTCGACGAGGTGGCCGGGTTCTTCGAGGTGCACCGCGCGCTCGGCACCCACCCGGGCGGCATCCACATCGAGTTCACCGGCGACGACGTCACCGAGTGCGTGGGCGGCGGCCACGAGATCGTCGAGGGCGACCTCGGCACCCGTTACGAGACGGCCTGCGACCCGCGGCTCAACCGCGGCCAGTCGCTCGACCTCGCCTTCCGCGTGGCCGAGCTGTACCGGGGCTGAGCCGTACCGCTGAGCGCGGCGTCCTTCCAGGGTGAGCCGGTTCCGCGCGGCGCGTGTTCGTGACGCGCCGCGCGGGCAACCGAACCGAATTCCGGTACGGGTGGGGACAGCGAGGCTATGATCACCCGAAGGACCGAAATTTCGGGAGAAATCGTGGACAGTGCCCCTGAGGGGGTCGACCCCAACGTCCCCAACGTCGCGCGGATGTACGACTACTACCTCGACGGCAAGGACAACTTCGCGGCCGACCGCGCCGCGGCGGAGCAGATCCTCAAGGTGTTCCCCAACACCAAGGAGGCCGCCCGCGCCAACCGGGCGTTCCTGCAGCGGGCCGTGCGGCATCTGGTGGACTCGGGCGTACGGCAGATCGTCGACCTGGGCGCCGGGCTGCCGACGCAGGGCAACACGCACGAGATCGCGCCCGAGGCCCGCGTGGTCTACGTCGACTACGACTCGGTGGTGTGCGTCCACGGCCGGGCGCTGCTGGCCCGTACGGACAACGTCGACATCCTGCAGGCCGACATCCGCGAGGTGGACGTCCTGCTGGACAAACTGGGCGCGCTGGTCGACTTCGACCAGCCGGTGGCCTTCCTCATGCTGGCGATCCTGCACTTCATCCCCGACGAGCAGGCCCACCCGATCGTGGCCCGGCTGCGCGAGGTCAGCGCCCCCGGCAGCCACCTGGTGATCAGCCACGCCATCGACGCCAGGCCCGACACCACCCCGCAGGCCGTGGAGGTCTACAACCAGGCCACGGCCGCGCTGAGCCTGCGGACCGACAAGGAGATCCTGGCCTTCTTCGAGGGCTACGAGCTGGCCGACCCCGGTCTGGTCTTCCCCCAGGACTGGCGTCCCACCGAGCCGGCCGCCCTGACGAACGGCACCGACGTCGGCTACGTCGGCGTCGCCCGCAAGCCCTGACGGAAGGCCGGAACACGGGCCCCGGTCAGGGCAGGGCCGCCAGGAGCTGCCGCACCCGGGCCGTCGGCGGTCCGGCCGGCACGGCGAGGTAGGTGCGCACCTCGGGCTCGTCCAGGCCGGCGTAGGCCACGCCGCGGATCGGCGGCAGCTCGTCGAAGACCGGGTAGAACAGCGTCCACGACGGCGGGCCCGAGGCCAGGTCGATGAGCGTGTCGTGCAGGCCGGTGAAGGCCGGGCCGCGCGGCGGGTCCACGCCCGCCCCCGCCAGGGCCCCGGTGACCAGGTCATGGAAGGGCGGGTTGCGCTCGCGGGGGGCGAGCCGTACGGGCAGGTCGCCCAGCTGGGCGAGGCTGAGCGTGCCGGAGCCGGCCAGTGGATGGCCGGCGGGCAGCGCCACGACCAGCGGCTCGGTCCAGGCGGGGAAGAACTCCAGGCCGGGCGCGGCGTCCACGAGACGCACCAGGGCGGCGTCCAGGTCGCCGGAGCGCACCGCCGCCAGCCGCTCGGCCAGCCCCTGCTTGCTGAGCCGGACCCGCAGGCCGGGGTCGAGCCGGTCGAGCATCGGGTACAGGCGGGTGCCGGGCGCGGCCGACACGCCGAGCCGCAGGGTGGCCTCGGCCAGGTGGCCGGTGACCGCCCGGCGGGCCCGTTCGGCCGCGGCGAGCACCTCGCGGGCCTCGGGCAGCAGCCGCTCCCCCGCCTCCGTCAGGCGCACGTGCCGGGTCGACCGGTCGAACAGGCGCGCGCCCAGCTCGCGTTCCAGCCTGCTCACCTGCTGGCTGACCGCGGGCTGGACGATGTGCAGCCGCTCGGCGGCCCGGCCGAAGCCGCCCTCGTCGGCGACGGCGACGAAGTAGGCGAGCTGCCGCAACTCCACTGTGTCTCCATTCATCATGATCTGTGATGACTGTCCAGGAGAACGTCTCCTGGTTCGCCCGCTCTTCCCGCGATGGACTGACCCGCATGAACGGGAGTGGATCGATCGGGATCAGGCTGGGCGCGCTCTTCGGCCCGGCCGTGTTCGGCGTCACGGCGGCCGGGGTCGCCCTGCCGGACGTCGCCGCCGCCTTGGGGGCACGTCCTGGCGCGGTGGTGTGGGTGCTGACCGCGCACGCGCTGGCGCTGGGCATCGGGACGGCGCTGTTCGGGCGCCTGTCGGACGCGTGGGGGGTGCGCCGCACGCTGCTGCTCGGCTCGGCGGTGCTGGCGTCGGGTGCGCTGGCCTGCCTGGTGGCGCCGTCGCTGGGCGCGCTCGTGGCGGCGCGGGCGGTGCTGGCGGCCGGGTCGGGCGCGCTGTCGGCGGTCGCGCTGAACCTGGCGGCCACGGCCGAGCCGGAGCGGCGCCAGGCGGTGCTGGCCTGGTTCGGCAGCGCGATGGCGGTCTTCTCGGCGGGCGCGACGCTGGCCGGCGGGCTGGTCACCCAGGCGTTGTCGTGGCGGCTCACGCTCGCGCTGCCCGCGCTGGCGCTGGTGGCGGTGCCGTTCTGCCTGCCGGTGGCGCGGCGGGCGGGGTCGGGCGGCCGGGTGGACGTCGTCGGCGCGGGGCTGCTGGCGGCGGGGGTGTCGGCCTTCCTCGTGCTCGTCCAGTCGGCCAACCTGGGGCTGCCCTGGCCGGTCGCGGCGCTGGCCGGGGTGGTGACGGTGCTCGCGGGGGCCGCGCTGGTCCGGCGCACCCGTACGGTCGCGGGCGGGTTCGTCCCCCGGGACCTGCCGGCCGACCGCGTCTTCCGCGGGGCCGCCCTGATCGGCGTCGGCGTGTACGGCGGCCTGTTCGCCACCATGTGGGCCGCCCCGCAACTCCTGGCCGGGGTGCACGGGTGGAGCGTGCTGACGATCGGCGCCTGGCTGCTGCCGGGCGCGCTGGTGGGCGTGGTGCTGGCCAGGATCGCGGGCACCCGGTCGTGGCTGCTGCCCGCCGTGGCCGCGGCGTTCGCGCTCTGCCTGGTCGCGGCGGGGCTCGCCGGAGCGCTCACCGGCGGGCCGGGCGCGCCGGCGGCGTGGGCCGCGGCGCTGCTGGTGGTGGCCGCCTCGCTCGGATTCCCGGCGTTCTCGCTGGCCCAGGTGGTGATCACGGCCCGGATGTCGGCGAGCTATCCGGTGGAGCGGCGCGGCGGCGCGATGGGCCTGCTGAACCTGACGTTCTTCGTCGGCGGCGGGATCGGGCTGGGCGTGGCGGGCGCGCTGTCACGCCTGGCCGGGCTGCCCGGCACACTCATGGTGATCGCGCTGTTCCCGCTGGCCGCCGCCCTCGCGCGGGCCGGGGGACGCGAGGGCCCCACCGTGCAGGCGGGGCCCGCCGGGGTCAGTTCTGCTCGGCGTTCTTCAGCTCCTCGCTGAGCTCGGCCCTGATCGCGTCCATGTCGAGGGCGCGGACCTGGCGGATGAGGTCGTCCAGGGCCGGGGCCGGGATCGCGCCGGCCTGGGCGAAGACCACGATGCCGTCGCGGATCGCCATCAGCGTGGGGATCGAGGTGATGTCGAAGCCCTGGGCGAGCGCCTGCTCCGCATCAGTGTCGATCTTGCCGAAGGTGATGTCGTCGTGCTTGTCGGAGGCCGCCTCGAAGATCGGCCCGAACTTCTTGCACGGCGGGCACCACGTCGCCCAGAAGTCGAGCAGCACGATGCCCTTGTCGGCGATGTCGTTGAAGTTCTTCTCTGTTACTTCGATGGTCGCCACAAGTGGCTCCTCGCTCCTCGGTGAAATTGCAACCGTGTCAACCACGTACCCCCCACCAGCATTCCATGCCCTGGAGGCCCGCAAGCCCGCTGCGGCGGGCGATCCGGAACGCCGGAAGGCGCGGCCCGCGGGCCGCGCCTTCCGCGGGGATCAGTGGCCGCCGGGCAGGGTCAGGCCGATCACCAGGGGGTCGTGGTCGGAGGAGCGGTAGGCGTCCGGCTGGTAGAGGCCGGGCGGGTTGAACTCGGTGTTGTAGTCGCGGATGCGCGGCTCGTCGGAGTTGATGTGCCAGATCGTGGTGCTGGTCACCCGCTTGAGCAGCTGCTTGCCGGCGAAGGCGTGGTCGAGCTCGCCGGCCAGGCCGTCGAACAGGTAGCTGTAGCGCTGCGCCTCGGGCACGAACCGCTTGGTGAGGCTGGTCAGGCCGCCGGCCTCCAGCGTGTCGATCGGGTCCTCCTCGCCGTAGGCGTTGAGGTCGCCGAGCACGAGCGGGTTGGGCAGGTCCTGGTCGCCGATGATCCCGAGCAGCGCCTGCGCCTGCTTGACGCGGGTGGGGTTCCAGCAGCTCTGGCCGTCGCCCTGGTCGGCGTCGGGGCCGTCGGCCGGGCAGCTGCCCTTGGACTTGAGGTGATTGACGATCATGGTGAACGGCTGGCCGCCGCCCTTCCTGCGGAAGGTCTGGATCAGCGGCGGACGGCTGAAGACGGGGTTCTCCGAGGCCCTGGTCTCGCCGACCGGGGTGAGCTTGCCCGGCTTGTAGATCAGGCCGACCTGGATGAGGTCCGTGCCGGGGTGGGGGTGGCTGAGCGCCGCGTACGTGCCGGCGCCGACCTCGGCGTTGACGGCGTCCACGAGCGCCTGCAGCGCGGTCTGGCCGTTGTTCTCGACCTCCATGAGGGCGACCGCGTCGGCGTCCAGGCCCTTCAGCGCGGCCACCAGCTTGGCGAGCTGGCGCTGCTGCTCGTTGGCGTTGCTCGCGCCGCGCGAGCCGATGGTGGTGAACCAGTTGAGGGTGTTGAACGAGGCCACCTTCACGTTGCCCACCACCGGGAAGGGGCGCGGCGTGCGCGGGTTGGCGTCCAGGTAGGCGATCGGCTTGGTGGGCTGGAGGCGGTACTCGCCGAAGCCGTACCCGAGCACGCCGGTGACGCCGGCGGCCACGGTGCCCGCCCGCGTGACGGGCGGCAGCGTCGCCGGGTTCTCCCGGTTGGAGCCGTCGTCGATGAGCAGCGAGCGGCGCGTGTCGGCGGCGGGGTCCACGCCGGGCCGGTCGGTGGGCTGGTACAGCCGGCCGTGCGCCGACACCGTGACCTCGCCGAAGCGGCCCAGGTTGTAGTTGTCGTCCACGGTGAGCGGCTGCGGGAAGGTGAGCAGCATGTTCTCGACGGCCTCCAGGCCGTCCGCGGCCGGGGGCAGCGTGTACGGCTGCGCCGCCACGCTCCCGGTGCCGCAGACGTCCACGGCGGTGACCGGGGACAGCTCGGTCCAGCCGTTGAACTCGGTGGCCTTGCCGGTGACCAGGACGCGGTCGCCGGTCTTGACGTCCTTGAAGGACTCGCGGGCGAAGACGAACAGGCCCTCGGAGGTCCTCGGGTCGGCGTCCGGCCGCGGGTCCTGGAGGAAGAAGCCGCTGAGCTGGTCGGTCCGCTGGAAGTCGCCGGTCACGACGCCTTCGACCCGTACGGTCTGGCCGGTCAGGGGGCCGGTGTCGCCGCTGCCCTGCACCTCGGCGACGCGGCGGTCGGCCGGGGTGTCACAGGGCGCCGCCGCCGTCTCGGCGAGGGCCGGGGTGGCGGTCAGGGCGCCCGCCACGAGGGCAGCGAGTACTGCTCGGGATAAAACGCGCATGACCGGCACTTTAGAGGGATTATTGCCCGCATATTTCCACACAAAAGTGGATAGAACATTAAATCATCGAACCTTGACATTGGCGGCACGCGGGTATGACCAGTGCATGGACTGGGTCACCTGCGCGTTTTCTGCTGCCTGCCCCGGAATCGCCCAACAGCCGTCCGGCCTGTGCCTGGCGCATCTGCCGGCCGAGGACCTGCCCGCCGTCCTCGCCCGGTTGTCCCCCGGCAGGCTGCTCGACCTCCGCGGCACCACCGTCGACGGCGACCTGCTGGCGCGGGTCCTGGAGGCGACGACTTGCAGACCGGGCCGCGCCCGGCTCGACCGGGCCAGGTTCACCGGCGACGTCAGGCTGTCGGGCGTGACGTTCGCCGGGGACGTGTCGCTCGACGGGGCCAGGTTCGAGCGGCTCGCCTCCTTCTTCGGAGCTCGATTCGAGGGGAACGTGTCGCTGGCGACGGCCAGGTTCACGCGCGAGCTGTCCTTCCACGGCGTACGCGTCCGGGGGCACGTCTCGCTCGACCGGGCCGTGATGTCCCGCGACGCGCTGTTCGGCCAGGCCGTCTTCGAGCACGGGCTCTCCTGCGAGGGCGCCCGGTTCGACGGGTACGCCACCTTCGACGACGCCCGCCTGGGCACCGGCGCCACGTTCCGCGGAGCCAGGTTCGGCCGGACCCTGTCCTTCCGCAAGGTGCGCGGGCAGGCGGGGTTCGACTACGCCCACTTCGCCGGGGACGCCTACCTGTCGGCCTCCGGCAGGCTCTCGGCCGCGCGGGCCCGCGCCGACGGCCTGCTCGACGTGACGGTCGCGCGCTGCGGGGTGGACCTGCGGCGGGCCGAGGTCTTCGGGGCCGCCACCGTGCGGCTGACCGACTCCAGCGCCGACCTGGAGGGCGCCGTGCTGCACGGGCCCGCCTCGGTGACCGGCAAGGGCCTGTCGATGCTGAGCTCGCTGCGCCAGGTGGACGCCGCCAGCCTCACGCTGACCGGCCTCGACCTGTCGGGATGCGGCTTCGCCGGGCTCACGCACCCGTCCGGGGTGCGGGTCAGGAACTGCACGTTCGCGCTCACGCCGCGCGGCGTGCGGGTCAGCCTGCGCCGTCCGATGCTGCGCTGGATCTCGCGGCGCAGCGCGCTGGCCGACGAGCACGCCCTGCGCGGCTGGGACGCCTCCGGCGGCTCGCCCACCACCCCCGACCTGCTGGCCGCACTGTACGCCGGGCTGCGCGGCCGGATCGAGGACCGCGACACCTCGGCGGACTTCGCCTTCGCCGCCATGGAGATGCGCCGCCAGGCCGGTGAGCACTGGTGGCTGTCGCTGTCGTGGCTGCTGTGGGGGTACGGCATGCGGCTCGGACGCGCGGTGGCCTGGTGCACGCTGCTCGCGGCGCTGACGGCGGCGGCGGTGTTGTGGAGCTCCACCTCGCACGCGGCCCGCCAGGCGGTCCACCACAACCCGGTCGTGCATCAGTAGCCGGGCCGAAATGCGGTGGCAGGGGGCGGACCGGGCTCGCTAGGGTCGCGCCGGTGAGTACCGATCCGCTGCCGCTGCTCTGGTTGACCGGCCCCACGGGCGCCGGGAAGTCCTCGGCCGGGTGGGAGATCTTCGCCCGGCTCGGCCGGAGCGGCGTCAGGGCGGCGTTCCTCGACGCCGACCAGATCGGCCTGTGCCATCCGGCGCCGGAGGGCGGCACGCATCGCCTGCGGGCGCGCAACCTGGCGGCCCTGTGGCCCGGGTTCCGGCGGGCGGGGATGCGCTGCCTGGTGCTGGCCGGTTTCGTGGACACGCCCGAGGAGGTCGGCGAGTACACCGCGCTGCTGCCCGGCGCGGCGTTCACCGTGTGCCGGTTGCGGGTGCCCCACGCGGAGCTGAGGGAGCGGTTCCTGGGGCGGGGCTGGCGTCCCGACCTGGTGGAGGACGCCGTGGCCGAGGCGGTCGCGCAGGACCGCAGCCGCTACGCCGACCTGTGCGTGGACACCGGCGGCCGGACGGTGGCCGAGACGGCCCGGCTGGTGCTCGACCGGCTGGGCGGATGGCCGCCGGCCGCCCCCGGGCCGGTATCCGTGTCGCCACCCGTCCCGGCCGTTCCGGGCGCGTGGGGCGGCGGTGTCGCGTCCGGTGTGCCGGTTCCCCTGTTGTGGTTCTCGGGGGCGACGGCGGCCGGGAAGTCGACGGTCGGCTACGAGGTCTTCGGCCGCGTCCACCGGTCGGGCGTACGGGCCGCCTACGTCGATCTCCGGCAGATCGCCGCGCTGCGCCCGTCCACCGAGGAGGAGGGCCGCCGGCTCAGGGCACACGGCCTGGCCGCGCTGTGGGACGGGTACCGGGCGGCCGGGGCCGGATGCCTGGTCGTCTCCGGCGGGGCGGACTCCGACGAGACCGTCCGCGCCTGCACCCGTCTGCTTCCCGGCCTGACGCCGACCGTGTTCCGGCTGCACGCCTCCCCCGCCACGCTGCTGGAACGGGTGCTGCTGCGCGGCCGGGGAGGCGGCCCGGCGACGCCCGGCGACGAGCTGCGGGGGCTCGGCCCGGCCGCGCTGCGGGCCGTGGCCGGACGGGCGGCGCGGGAGGCCGCCGCCCTCGACCGGGCGGGTGCGGGCGACGTGCGCCTGGACACCGACGGCCGCCCGCCGGACGAGGTGGCCGCGCAGGTCATGGCCCACCTCCGGCTTCCGTCGTAGTGGCCCCGCACATTCACTCAACCGCCTGAAGTTCCCGACCCCGACGCCACCCGGAACGGCCAGGAGCCCGGCTCAGAGGGTGGCGGCCAGGTCGTCGATGACGGTGAAGTGCCGGGGCCAGCCACCGCCCATGATCCGGCGGGAGAGCTGCTGGGTCGGGTCGTCGGGGTCGAAGCCCTCGTGGTCGAGGAACAGCCGGGTGCCCCGGCCCTCCGGCACCAGCCGCCAGGTGACCGTCCAGTCGGCCTGCTTGCGGTCGCTCCAGCTGATCCGCAGCAGCTTCTCCGCCTCGAACTCCAGCACCTGGCAGTGGACCGTCCCGTCGAACCCCACCGCCTTCCTCGGCTGGGTGGTGAACGTGAACCGGTGGCCCACCTCCAGCCGGAAGTCGTTGGGCATCAGCCAGCGGGCCATCAGCTCGGGATCGGTCAGCGCCCGCCACACCTTGGCCGGCGGGTGCTTGAGGAACTCGTCCAGCCTGATCGCGGTCCGGTCTTCAGCCATCGTCCTCTTCCATCTCGTCGAGCAGTGCGGAGAGGCCGGTCAGCTTCTCGCGCCAGAACCTCTCGTACGGGGTCAGCCAGTCGCGGATCTCCATGAGCGGCTCCGCCTCCAGCTGGTAGTGCCGTTCCCGCCCCTTGCGGGCCTCGGCCACGAGCCCGGCGTCCTTGAGCACCTTGAGATGCTCCGAGACGCTGGGCCGGCTCATGTCGAAGCGCTCGGCCAGCCGCCCGGCGGGCTGGGGGCCCTCCTGGAGCAGCAGGCGCAGCAGCTCGCGCCTGGCCGGGCTGGCCAGCGCGGTGAAGACGTGGTCGGCGGTCATGCCTGGCTGACCACGAACCCGTTGCCGAACGGGTCCTGGAAGAGGAGCTGGCGTCCCCACGCCTGCTCGCTCGGCCCCTCGAAGGCGACGTCGTTCGCGGCGAGCCGGGCGGCCAGGGCGTCGAGGTCGGGCGCGGCCACCACGAGCCCGCCGACCGGGGCCATGTCAGGGAACCAGGAGGCCAGCAGGAGCGCGGTCGCCGCGCCCTTGGGCGCGACGGTGAGCCAGCGGCCCATCGGGAACGGGTTGTCGGTGCGCACCTCGAAGTCGAGCACGCCGGTGTAGAAGTCGAGCGCCCGCGCCTGGTCGACGACGGGCAGGGTGACGGTGAGGATCCCGGAAATCAGCATGTCGGACACTATACGTAGGATTTTTCCGACATATCAAGTCGCAGGGCAAAATATCGGGGACTTCCCTGATAGGCCATCGGCGGCGCACTCCGTAAACTGGGGATCATGCGGATCGACGACTACGTGGCCGACCTCGATCGCGCGCTCTCCGGCCCGTCCGGCGCGAAGCGCGACCTGGTCGTCGAGGCCCGCGACAGCCTGTCCGACACCGCCGACGCCCTTGAGGCCGACGGCCTCGACCGCGCCGAGGCCGAACGGCTGGCGGTCGCGGAGTTCGGCCCGGTCACCGAGATCGCGCCCGGCTACCAGAGCGAGCTGACCGCCGCGGCCGGGCGGCGGCTGGGCCTGCTGCTGTTCATCAGCGTCCCGCTGACCGCGCTCATGTGGTCGCTGGTGTGGCGCACCTACCCCGCCGATCCGGCGCTGTGGGTGGGCCGTCCGGCCTGGTACCACCTGGTCTCGAAGCTGCTCGACATCTGCCAGCTCGCCACCGGCCTGTACGGCGGCATCGCCCTGCTGGCGCTGGGCCGGGGCGCGCGCTGGATCCGCCGCCCGCACCTGGTGACCAGGTCGCTGGGCATCGTCGTGTGGGGCATGCTGCCGGTCGGGGGCGCCATGAGCCTCGTGCTGTCCTACAGCGCCCCCGGGCCGGGCACGATGACCGGCTACCTGCCCGCGTTCCTGGCGAACCTGGTCACGACCGCGTTCTGGGGCCTGCAGATCTACGGCGCGACGCGCTGCCTGCGGGTCAGCCGCACCCGCCGGCCCGCCACGGCCGCGTCAGCCTGAGGCCCGCGTGTCGGCCCGCGCGTCGGCCTGGAGCACGCCGCCGATCACGCTGGTGAACTCCCGCCAGGCCGACCGCTCCCCCTCGAGCTGTTTCCTGCCCGAGTCGGTCAGCCGGTACGTGCGCCGCTTGCGCCCGCCCACCGTGGCCCACTCGCTGGCCAGGTAGCCGACCCGCTCCAGCCGCCGCAGCGCCGGATAGACGGTGCCGGTGGGCACGCTCAGCGCGCCCCCGCTGCGCTCCTGGAGCGCCTCGATGATCGCGTAGCCGTGCAGCGGCTCCCGCTCCAGCACCGAGAGCAGCAACGCGTCCATGTGTCCGCGCAGCGCGTCTGGATTCATGCTCCAGATCCTAGACAACCGTTCGCCATGTAGCCAGTCTACATGTAGGCTGCCTATATGTAGATAGACACAACAACGGAGTCGATCGAATGGACGTACTCGAACTCGCCCGCACGCAGTTCGCCGTGACGGGAAGCCTGCACTTCCTGTTCGTCGTGCTCACGCTCGGGCTGGCGCCGGTCGTGGCGCTCATGCACACCCGCCACGTGCTCTCCGGCAGCGCGCTGCACGGCGGCATGACGCGGTTCTGGGGGCAGATCTACGTCATCAACTACGCCCTGGGCATCGTCACCGGCCTGGTGATGGAGTTCCAGTTCGGGCTGTCGTGGAGCGGGCTGTCCCACTACGCCGGAGACGTGTTCGGCGCGCCGCTGGCCATGGAGACGCTGGTGGCCTTCTTCCTGGAGTCCACCTTCCTCGGGTTGTGGATCTTCGGGTGGGGGCGGCTGCCCAAATGGCTGCACCTGGCCTGCATCTGGCTGGTGACGCTGACCGCGTACGCCAGCGCGTTCTTCATCATGGTCGCCAACTCCTTCCTGCAGAACCCGGCCGGCTCGGTGGTCAGGAACGGCCGGCTGGAGCTGGTCGACTTCGGCGCCCTGCTCACCAACAAGACGCTGGTCTTCTCCTTCCCCCACGTCATCGGCGCCGGGCTGCTGACCGGCGGCCTGGTGCTGGCCGGGGCCAGCGCGTACCAGCTGCGGCGGCGCACCCGCGAGACGCTGTTCTTCGCCAAGTCGCTGCGCACGGGGGTCGGCGTGGCGGCGGTCGGCGCCTTCCTGGCCCTGGGCTTCGGGTACGCGCAGTTCGGCGGCATCCAGGAGGGCAAGTTCGACGGCGACGCGGGCGCCGGGGTGCCGCTCGGGCTCATGATCGAGATCGGCCAGCTCCTGGGGTTCGTGCTGCTGTTCCTGCTCCTGCCGCTCATTTACTGGCTGCCGCGCTGGCGGTGGACGCACCCCGTGCTGATCGTGATGACCCCGGTGCCGTTCGTGCTGGCGATCCTGGGCTGGATGGCCAGGGAGATCGGCCGCCAGCCGTGGATGGTCTGGCACAAGCTCACCGTGGCCGACGCCCTGACGCCCGGCCTGACCTCGGGCATGGTCACGGCCTCGCTGATCGGGTTCGCCGGCGTGCTGGGGCTGCTGGCGGTCGTCGACTACGTCCTCATCGCCCGGGTCGTCCGGCGCGGCCCGCGCGACCTCGACCTCGGGGCGCTCCCCGCCGGCGCCGAGCCCGCCCCCGCGATGAGCTACTAGGAGTGCTGACATGGAAGTGATCTGGTTCCTGTTCTTCACGGTGCTGCTGGCCGGGTACTTCGCCCTGGAGGGCTTCGACCTCGGCGTCGGCCTGCTGCTGCCGGTGCTGGGCAGGACGCGCGGCAACCGCGACCGCATGGTGGCCGCGATGGCGCCGTTCGTGCTGGCCAACGAGGTGTGGCTGGTGGCGGTGGCCGGGACGCTGTTCGGGGTGTACCCGCGCCTGGAGGGCGAGGTGCTGTTCGGGCTGTACCCGCTGGTGGTGGCCATGCTGCTGAGCTGGATCGTGCGCGACGCCGGGCTGTGGTTCCGGCGGCGGCTGGACGGCGCGAGGTGGCGCGGCTTCTGGGACGCGATGATCGCGTTCGGGTCGCTGGGGCTGTCGTTCGGGTGGGGCATGGCGCTGCACGCCGCCGCCACCGGGTTCGCCTCCTCGCCGGTGCATCCGGTCGGGGTGCTGCTGGGCGTGCTGGTGACCCTGCTGTTCGCCTTCCACGGCTGGACGTTCCTGGCCTGGCGGGAGCCGGGCGCGTTCGGGGCCGTGCGGTCGGGGCGGGCGCTGCTGCTCTCCGGGCTGGTGGCCGCGCTGCCCGCGATCGGCCTGCTGGCGGGGGCGATGCCGTACTTGCTGGAGCACAGCGCGCCGGCGGCTACGTTGAATGTGCTCAGTGTCATGGCGTTGCCGTTCGCGCCGATCATGTTGGGCGCGCAAGTATGGGTATGGCGGACTTTCCGGCCAGGTAAGGGCGCCGTCCCACTCCCCTCGTTCTTCTGAAGGCCACGTGCACAAGGATCTTCTGCGGCTCATGCGGGCCGAGCGCTCGGTGCGCCGCCACCTGACCGTCACCATGGTCGCGGCCGTGCTGGCCGGGCTGCTCGTGCTCGCGCAGGCCGAGCTGCTGGCCGGCGTGCTGTCGGGCCGGTTCACCGCCGCCGCGCTGGGGGCGCTCGCCGCCGTCGTGGGCGTACGGGCGCTGCTGGCCTGGACGCAGGGCGTCTTCGCCGGGCGCACCGCGACGGGCGTGAAGTCCGCGCTGCGCCACCGGCTGCTGGCCCGCCTGGGCGAGCTGGGCCCGTCCAGGCTGACCGGCCACCGGTCGGGCGAGCTGGTCACGCTGACCGGCCGGGGCCTGGACGGCCTCGACGCCTACCTGACCGGCTACCTGCCCTCGATCGCGGTGGCGGCCGTGGTGCCGGTGGCCGTGCTGGTCCGGCTGTTCACCGCCGACCTGGGCAGCGCGGTGATCGTCCTGGTCACGCTGCCGCTGATCCCGGTCTTCGGCGCGCTGGTCGGCATGACGACCAAGGCGGTCACCGAGCGGCAGTTCCACGCCCTGTCGCGGCTCGGCGGGCACTTCCTCGACGTGGTGCGCGGGCTGCCCACGCTGCGCGCCTTCGGGCGGGCCCGCTACCAGGCGACGGTCATCCGGCAGGTCGCCGACGCACACCGGAGCGCGACCATGCGCACGTTGCGGGTGGCGTTCCTGTCGTCGCTGGTGCTGGAGCTGTGCGCGTCGCTGTCGCTGGCGCTGGTGGCGGTCCCGATCGGGCTGCGGCTGCTCGGCGGCTCGCTGGACCTGACGACGGCGCTGCTGGTGCTGCTGCTGGCGCCGGAGGCGTACCTGCCGCTGCGGGCCATGGGGACCCGCTTCCACGCCTCGATGGAGGGGGTGGCCGCCGCCGACGCGGCCTTCGCCGTCCTTGACGAGGCCGCCGGCGACCCGCCCGGCCCGGCCCGCCCGTACGACGGGCACGGCGCGCCGGAGATCCGCCTGGAGAACGTGACCGTCCGCTACCCCGGCAGGGACGAACCCGCCCTGGAGAACGTGACGCTCACCATCGCGCCCGGCGAGCGGGTGGCGCTGGTCGGCGAGAGCGGCGGCGGCAAGAGCACGCTGCTCCACCTGGTCCTGGGCTTCCTGCGCCCGTCCGAGGGGCGCGTCCTGGTCGACGGCGCCGACCTGCGCGAGCTGGACCTGGACAGCTGGCGGGCGGCCCTGGCGTACGTGCCGCAGCGGCCCCACCTGTTCACCACCTCCGTGGCCGACAACATCCGGCTCGGCGCGCCCGGCGCCACGCCGGCGGAGGTCCGGCGGGCGGCCGCCGCCGCGCACGCCGACTTTGTGGACGACCTGCCCCAGGGGTTCGACACCGTGGTCGGCGAGCGCGGCGCGAACCTGTCGGCCGGCCAGCGGCAGCGTGTGGCGCTGGCCCGGGGCTTCTGCCGCCCGGACGCCACGGCGCTGCTGCTCGACGAGCCCACCGCCCGTCTCGACGGCCGCAGCGAGGCCGCCGTCGTGGCCGCCACCGCGCAGCTGGCGCGGGGGCGCACCGCCGTCATCGTCGCCCATCGGCCGGCGATGATCGACCTCGCCGACCGGATCGTGCGGGTGCACGAGGGCCGCGTCGTCTCCGACACCACCCGCGACCGGCCGGCCCGTCCGGACGGCGGCCACGACGGCGACGGTCACCGGGAGCCGCAGAGCGTGGCCTCCCTTCCCGAGGGGAGCACGCGATGAACCGGCGCATGGGCACCCGGCTGGCCTGGGCCGTGCTGGCCGGGGCGGCCGCCGACCTGGCCGGGCTGGGGCTGATCGCGGCCGCCGCCTGGCTGATCACCCGGGCGGCGCAGCAGCCGTCCCTGGCCGCGCTGTCCGTGGCCATCGTGGCGACCAGGGCGTTCGCGACCGGCAAGGGCGTCTTCCGCTACGCCGAACGGCTCACCGGCCACGACGTGGCCCTGCGCGCCCAGGCCGGCACCCGCGAACGGCTGTACCAGGCGCTCGTCCCGCCCCAGCGCCCCCGCCACGGCGGCGCCGACCTGCTCAGCCGCATGGTGGACGACACCGAGGCCGTCCAGGACCTGCTGGTCCGCGCGCTGCTCCCGGCCGCCGCCGCGCTGCTGACCGGGCTGGCCGCGGTCGCCATCGGGCTGTTCGTGCTGCCGCTGACCGCGCTGGTGCTGGTGGCCGGGCTCGTGGTGGCGGGCGTGCTGCTGCCCGCCGCGACCGCCGCCGCCGCGCGCCGCTGGTCGGCCCGGATCGCCCCGGCCAGGGCCGCGCTGGCGGCCCGCGTGGCCGACCTCGTGCACGGTTCGGCCGACCTGGCCGCCTACGGCGCGGGCGAGCGGGCGCTGTCCGGCGCGCTGGCCGCCGACGAGGCGCTGGCCGCGCTGGAGCGCCGCCAGTCGCGCGTGCACGCCGCCGCCCTGGCGGTCGGCACGCTGGCCCAGGGGCTGACGGTGGCCGCCATCGTGCTGCTCGCCCAGGGGGCGGGCGCCGGCTCCGTCGCCACGGCGGTGCTCGCGCTGACCGCGCTGGTGTCGTTCGAGCCGGTGCTGCCGCTGGCGGCGGCGGGCGAGCGCATGGCCGGGATCACCGCCGCGATCCGGCGGCTGCGCGAGGTCCGCGCCGCGGCGCCGGCCGTCGCCGAGCCCGCCGCGCCCGCGCCCGTGCCGTCGGCTCCCCTGACGGTCGAGGTCGACGACCTCGTCGTCCGCCACCCCGGCGCCGCCAGGCCCGCCCTCGACGGCGTCTCGCTGCGCCTGACCCCCGGCCGCCGGGTGGCGATCGTGGGCCCGAGCGGCGCGGGCAAGAGCACGCTGCTGGCCGCGCTGATGCGGCTGGCCGAGCCCGAGTCGGGAAGCGTGCGTGTCAACGGGACCGACCTTCGCGACCTGTCCGGCGACGACGTCCGCACGCTGATGACCGGCCTCACCCAGGACCCGTACATCTTCCGCACCACCCTGCGCGACAACCTGCGCCTGGCCGGGCCGGACGCCGGCGACGAGCGGCTGGCGGCGGCCGTGCGGGAGGCCAGGCTCGGCCCGTGGGTCGAGCGCACCGGCTGGGACGCCGAGCTCGGCGAGGACGGCAGGACCGTCTCCGGCGGCCAGCTCCAGCGCCTGGCCCTGGCCAGGGCGCTGCTGTACGACCCGCCCGTGCTGCTGCTGGACGAGCCCGCCGAGGCGCTCGACGAGGAGACCGCCGACCGCCTGATGGCCGACCTGCTGGACGTCATCCGCGACCGCACCACCGTGCTGGTGACCCACCGGCTCAAGGGCCTGGAGTCGGTGGACGAGGTCGTGGTGCTCGACGAGGGCCGCGTCGTCCAGCGCGGGCGGCACGACGAGCTGGTGGCGGTGCCCGGCTACTACCGCGACCTGTGGGAGTCCGAGGCGCTGACCAGGCGCTAGCCGATCCTTTCGCCCTCGTGTTGAGTTTGCGTCGCCATCAGGTTTATGATGCAAACCTGTTTGCAGGTAAGAGGAGTTGGCATGGTGGACGACGATCGAGCGCGCACTCCCGAGGAGACGCTGCGGCTGATCGAGCAGCAGCGCACCGCCACGGTCCGGCGCCTGCACGGCGACCCGGTGCTGCTCTACGTGCCCTGGGGCGTGGCCTGGCTGCTCGGCTTCACGGCGCTGTTCCTGCACTACGGCCTCGACGGCGTCCCCTACGCGCCGATCTCCCACCCGCAGGCGGTCACGGTGCTGTTCGCGGGCATGTCGCTGGCCGGGGCGATCGCGATCTTCGGCATGGTGAAGATGGGGGCGCAGGTCCGCGGCGAGACCTCGGCCAAGGGCATGATGTACGGCTACGCCTGGATGGCCGGTCTGCTCTCCATGACGGTGCTCGCCATCCGCTTCAGCCCCCAGCTCCCCGCCACCGAGAGCGGCCTGCTGTGGGGCGGCGGATTCATGATGCTCGTCGCGCTGCTCTACATGGCCGGCGGCGCGATCTGGACGTACTGGCCGATGTTCTTCGTCGGCGTGTGGACGGCGGTCGTCAACGGGGTGGGCGTCATGCTCGGCGCCGGCTGGCACGCGCTGCTGACGGCCGTGCTGACCGGCGGCGGCTACATCGCGGCCGGCGTCGTGCTGCGGCGGCGGATGTGAGCCCCGACGGGGCCGTCCCCGAGCTCGACCCGGTGATCCACGCGCAGGCCAGGCTGCGGGTGGTCGCCACGCTCAACACCCTCGGCGGGCGCGACGAGATCGCGTTCCCCTCGCTGAAGGACCTGCTCGGGATGACGGCCGGCAACCTCTCGGTGCACCTGACCAAGCTGGAGGACGCCGGCTACGTCCGCATCACCAAGACCCACAAGGGCCGCACCCCCGTCACGTACGTCGCGCTCACCCAGCGCGGACGGCTGGCCTTCGAGGACTACACCAAGGCGATCCGCGCCTTGCTCGACAACGCTGGAGGAACCCCATGACGGCCCTGGCCAGAACGGTGGAGGTCACCCGCCGCTACGGGGACGTGCTCGCGCTCGACCGCGTCTCGCTCGACATCCGGGCGGGCGAGCTGGTCGGCCTGCTCGGCCCGAACGGCGCGGGCAAGTCCACCCTGATCAACCTGTTCGTCGGGCTGCGCCGCCCGACCTCGGGCACGGTCGAGCTGTTCGGCGGCTCGCCCCAGGACCCCGTGACGCGCCGGGGCATCGGCGTCACCCCGCAGGAGACCGGCCTGCCCGAGTCGCTGCGGGTCGGCGAGATCACCGACTTCGTGCGCGCCCACTTCCCCGACGCGCTCGGCAAGGACGAACTGCTCGACCGCTTCGGCCTGAGCGACCTGGTCAAGCGGCAGGTGGGCGGGCTGTCCGGCGGGCAGAAGCGGCGCCTGGCCGTGGCGCTGGCCTTCGCCGGCCGCCCGCGCCTGGTGTTCCTGGACGAGCCGACGACCGGCCTCGACGTCGAGGCCAGGCGCACCCTCTGGGACGGCATCCAGGCCTTCCACGCCGAAGGCGGCACGGTCGTCCTGACCAGCCACTACCTGGAGGAGATCGAGGCGCTGGCCGAGCGCGTGGTCGTCGTCGGCCAGGGACGGGTCCTGGCCGACGACACCGTACGGGCCGTGCGCGACATGGTGGGGGTGCGGCGCGTCTCGCTCGACGCCGAGGACCTGCCCGAGCTGCCCGGCGTGCTCAGCACCGAACGCCAGGACGGCCGCGTCAGCCTGCTGACCACCGACCCCGACCGGCTGGTGGTCGAGCTGGTGCGCAGCGGCACCCCGTTCTCGGGGCTGGAGGTCAGGCCGACCACGCTGGAGGAGGCCTTCCTCACCATCACCTCGACCTCGCCCCCCAAGGAGAGCGCGCATGTCTAGCCTGATCGTGGCCCACACCCGGTTGCAGCTCGTCGAGCAGTTCAGGGTGCCCATCGGGATCCTGGCCAGCTCCATGTTCCCGGCCATCTCGATGCTGGCGTTCGTGGTGCCGTTCGCGGGCGGCGACCCGGCGGCGGCGACGTCGGCGACGGGGGCGCTGATGTTCTTCGGCGCCATGTCCTCGGCGGTGATCGGGCTCAGCGCGTCGGTCTCGCAGGATCGCGAGCAGCCCTGGGACCCCTACACCCGCACGCTGCCGGCCGGACCGTTTCCGCGCCTGGCCGGGCGGATGGTCTCGACGGTGGTCCTCATGCTGCTGTCGGTGGTGCCGGTGCTGGTGGTCGCGGCCCTGCTGACCGAGGCGGTCATCACGCCGGTCCGGCTGGCCCTGGGGCTGGCCGCGCTGGTCGCCGGAGGGGTGCCGTTCATGCTGATCGGCCTGTTCCTCGGCCTGACGCTGCCGTCGAAGGCGGCGCTCGCGGTGGCGCAGATCGTCTTCTTCCCCGTGGCCATCGTGGGCGGACTGATCCTGCCGCCGCAGATCCTGCCGGACATCGTGGAGGCCGTCTCGCCGTACGTTCCGTCCAGGGGCGCGGCCGAGCTGATCTGGGCGGCCATCTCGGGGGCCCGCCCGGACGGGATCGCGCTGATCATGCTGGGCGTCTGGACGGTGATCGCGGCGGCCGCCGCGACGTGGGCCTACCGCCGCGACGAGGGCCGGCGTTTCGCCTGATGGGGGGTGTGCCGCCGAGTCCGCAGCGATCTCAACGGCACACCCGTCTCCGGGAGGGGGTCCTTGTGTTTACTTCTTCTCTTGGAGGGTGACGGTGGCCTCCGCGGACCGACCGTCCCTCATATATGTGATCTTGACCTGTTGGCCCGGTTTGAAACCTCTGACCTGTCCAACAACCGTATCGCCTGAGTCAACAGGTGTGTCCCCAATCTTGGTGATCAGGTCGCCCTCCTGCAGCCCGGCCTTGGCCGCCGGGCTGTCCGCGGTCACCTGCCGGATCAGCGCGCCTGGCACGTCGCCGGTGGCGTCGGTGACGCTCACGCCGAGGAAGGCGTGGCTGACCTTGCCGCTCTTGATGAGCTGCTCGGCGACCTGCTTGGCGGTGTTGACCGGGATCGCGAAGCCGACGCCGCCGCCGGCCGCGTCGGAGGCGATGGCGGTGTTGATGCCGACGAGCGCGCCCGCCGCGTTCACCAGCGCGCCGCCGGAGTTGCCGGGGTTGATCGCGGCGTCGGTCTGGATGACGTCGCCGATGGTGGTGCCCTCCACCGGGCTCTGCTGCTGCTCGCCGCCGAAACCGGGGGAAGCTGCTGACGCTGCTCGCCGCCCAGCTTGAGCGTACGGTTCAGGGCGCTGACGATGCCCCTGCTGACCGACCCGTCCAGGCCGAGAGGGCTGCCGATGGCCAGCACGTCGTCGCCGACCTTGAGCTGGTCGCTGTCGCCCAGCGTGGCTTTGGTCAGCCCCGAGACGTCCTCGGCCTTGATGACCGCGAGGTCGGTGGCCGGGTCGGTGCCCACGACCTTGGCCTTGGCCGTCTTCCCGTCACTGAACTTGACCGTCATCTGACCCCCGCCCTGCGAGGCGCCGACGACCACGTGGTTGTTGGTGAGGATGAGGCCGTCCTCGGAGAGCACGACCCCCGACCCCTCGCCCGTCTGCCCCTGGATCATGACCACCGACGGCTGCACCCGCTCGGCCACCTCAGCGGTGGACAGCTGGTTGGAGGCGGCCCTGAGCACCGGGCTCGGCGCGCTGACCACCTGCTGCGGCTCGGGCTGGAACGCGGTCGCGACGGCGGCTCCCACGACACCGCCGCCGATGGCCATCGCGGCGAGCGCGAGCCCGGCGACGGCCTTCTGCCCGGCGTTGAGCCGCGCCTTGACGGGGGTGGACGGCGGAGGAGGAGGCGGCTGCTCCATGACGATCGTGTCCCGCCGGGGGAAGCCCCCGGCGGCCGGCGGGGTGGCGCCGAACTGGCTCCACCCACCGGTGCCCTGCTCGCGAGGCTCGTTCGCGTTCATCTGTCATCTCCCTCAAGTCCCTATGGCTCAAGGGTGCCAAGAGGGGCGTAAGAGCTGGTTAAGGCGCTGATCGGAACTCTGTGAGACGACTCACTCACACCTTATCTGCGCTGCTCACGGGCCGGACTTATCTGCCCAAAAGGAGAAAAGAATCTACAAACCACTTGCCTCGCGACCACGGACCGCCAACCCGCGGGAGCGGCTGAGCCGGAACCGACAGAGCACCGCTTGAGCGCCCCCTCACGGATGCAGCGGCGGGATGACGCCGAGTGCCCGCAGGGCTCCTACCAGCATGGCGACGGGGATGATCATCATCATCGCGACGAAACGGATCTTCCGGTACAGGCGCGCCATCCTGCGCACCTCACGCCACTCCCGCTCGCGAGCCCGCCGAGCCCGTAACTCCGCGATCTGCCTCCTGCTGGTGACCTTGAGCCTGCTCCGGTCGATCTCCTGGCGCATGACCCCATTCTGGGGTTCTCCGCGGTCTTCGTACACCGGCAGGTCCGGTCAGCGGCGGGCGCGGACGGCCGCTTCGATGCGCAGGGCGAAGCCGCCCAGGGCGATCACCAGATAGACGAGCAGCCACGCGGTGGGCTCGTCCTGCCACGGCCTGACGATGGTGAGCACCGCCAGCGCCAGGCCCAGGCAGATGGCGACGGTGCCGGTCGTCCGTACCGCCGAGGCGGGGTCGCCGTCGCCCCCGTCGGACGCCTTCAGCACAGGGACTTGGACGGGGACACGGTCGTCGGCGTGCTCGCCTGCTGAAGAGGTCACGGGTCGAGAGGCTGCCATCCCGAGATCAAGATCCGACAGCGATCGGGTCCACGATCCGTTAACGGGCGTCACGGCCTCCGCCCGGTACGGGGTCAGGTCTGGAGGGATCTCCAGGACTCCACCGTGGCTTCGGCGATCGTCTCGATGCGGTGGCCGTAGGCCGGATGACCGTCGGACACGAAGCTGCCGTCCCGGAACGGGAGGTCGCGGAAGGTGGCGCGGAAGTGCCGGGGCGGCCCACCCGGCGGGAGCGGCGCGTACGCCGACAACGGCTCCAGGTCGTGGACCGGCCGCCTCCCGTGCCTGTTCCCGGCCACCTGGCGGGCTCCCACGCGAAGCAGCGCGTCCAGGCCCCGGTCCAGGCAGAGCTGCAACTGGCGGAACTGGCCGTCGAGGTACTTCGGGTGCGCCCCGGACGGATGCTGCAGGAAGTACGCGCAGACCACCAGCGCGTGCCACCTGTACATGCCGGGATCGGCCTGCTCCTCGGACAGGACGGCGTGGTAGTAGTCCGCGCAGGTGCCCAGCGGTCCGGCGGCCGCCCCGCACTCACACCGGCCCACGGCCGAGCGGTCCGTCATGCCCCGCACCCTAGGCGGCCAGAGCCGCGTTGTCGAGGAGGCGTCCCGCGCCGGGGCTGCCGCCGGCCGCGGTTGGCGAGCCTCACCGCCACGAACACGATGCCTCCTAAGATCAACGCCCCGAGGGCGAGGATCACCAGAAGAGCGAGGATCTCGGGCACTCCGATATTGGTCATGCTCGTCTCCCGTCCAGCTCGGTGAGGGGCCGGCACGTCCGCCCCCGGCCCGCGGCAGGGCCGGGGGCACCACCAAGCCTCCCCCATCGATTGGTCAGGTGCGGGCGGGCCAGTATTCGTCCCTCAGGAGGCGTTTGTAGAGTTTGCCGGTCGGGTGGCGCGGGAGCTCGTCACGGAAGTCGACCGACTTCGGGCACTTGTAGTGGGCCAGGTGCTCCCGGCAGTACGCGATCAGCTCCGCCTCCAGCGCCGGCCCCGCCTCCGCCGCCGTCATCGCCTGGACCACGGCCTTGACCTGCTCCCCCATCTCCTCGTCCGGTACGCCGAACACGGCCACGTCGGCCACCTTGGGATGGACCGCCAGCACGTTCTCGGCCTCCTGCGGGTAGATGTTCACCCCACCCGAGATGATCATGTACGAGCGGCGGTCCGTGAGGTACAGGAAACCGTCGGCGTCGAGGTAGCCGATGTCGCCGAGGGTGGTCCAGCCCCGGCCCTTCGGGTCCTGCGCCGAGCGGGTCTTGTCGGGGTCGCCGTGGTACTCGAAGCGGGCGCCGTTCTCGAAGTAGACCGTGCCGTGCTCGCCCGGCGGCAGGTCCTCGCCCTCCTCGTCGCAGATGTGCACGACGCCGAGCAGCGAGCGGCCGACCGTGCCCTTGTGCTCCAGCCAGTCCTGGGAGCCGACGTAGAGGAAGCCGTTGCCCTCGGTGCCCGCGTAGTACTCGTGGATCACCGGCCCCCACCAGGAGATCATCTGCTCCTTGACCGGCACGGGACACGGCGCGGCCGCGTGGATGGCGCAGACCAGCGACGACAGGTCGTACTTCTTCCGGGTCTCTTCCGGCAGTTTCAGCATCTTGATGAACATCGTCGGCACGAGCTGCGAGTGCGTCACCCCGTACCGTTCGACCAGCCGCAGGTACTCCTCGGGGTCGAAGCGTTCCATCACCACCACCGTGGCGCCGAGCCGCTGGAAGGACAGGCAGTAGCGCAGCGGCGCGGCGTGGTACAGCGGCGCGGGCGAGAGGTAGACGCTGTCGGCCGACGGCGCGAACAGCGCCTGGATGAGCCGGACCAGCGTGTTCGACTCGGCCAGCGGCGCCAGCGAGGCGGCCACCTTGACGCCCTTCGGACGGCCGGTCGTGCCCGAGGAGTAGAGCATGTCGGCGCCCTGGCACTCGTCGGCGATCGGGGTGACCGGGCAGCCGGCCACCGTCTCCTCGTAGGAGGCGAAGCCCTCGGCGACGCCGTCGAGCATGAGCCGCAGCTCCACGCGCGGCGTGGCGTCGGTGATCGAGGTGGCCACCTCGGACAGGTTCGCGCTGGAGATGAAGACCCGGGCGCCGCAGTTGTCCACGATGTAGGCGAGTTCGTCGGTCTGCAGGCGGGAGCTGATCGGCGTGTAGTACAGGCCGGCGCGGTGCGCGGCCCAGGCGATGGCCAGGAAGAGCGGGTGGTTGGCGAGCATGAAGGCGACGTGGTCGCCGGGCTTGAGCCCGGCCGCGCGGAAGGCGTGGGCCAGGCGGTTGGACTCCTCTTCGAGCTCGCGGTAGGTGAGGACCAGCCCGGAGCCCGCCATGATCACAGCGGGCTTGTCGGGGGTGACGGCTGCGATGGCTCCCGGGTACATATTAGAACAGTATTCGGTCGCTCGGCGGCGGCGCTAGGGCGCGCCGAAGCCGCGGCTCCCCGGATGGAGGGCCGCGGCTTCGGCGTCGATCGACGCCGGGGTCACTCGGCGGGGATCACCGAGCCCTCGTACTTCTGCTTGATGAAGTCCTTGACCTTCGGGTCCTGGAGCAGCTTGCCGAGGGTGACGATGTTGGCGTCCTTCTCGTGGCCGGCCTGGACGACGAGCCCGTTGACGTACGGGTTGCCCTCGGTCTTCTCCAGCACCAGCGCCTGGCTCGCGGGCTTGAGCCCGGCCTCGATGGCGTAGTTGCCGTTGATCACCGCGGCGTCCACGTCGTCGAGCGAGCGCGGGAGCTGGGCCGCCTCAAGGGGCTTGAACTGCAGCTTCTTGGGGTTGTCCGTGACGTCGCGCTCGGTGGCCGCGGTGCCCGCGCCGTCCTTGAGCTTGACCAGACCGTTGTCGGCGAGCAGCTTGAGCGAGCGGCCGAGGTTCGTGGCGTCGTTGGGGACGGCCACGGTGGCCCCGTCCGCCAGCGCCGACAGCGAGGTGATCTTCTTGGAGTACAGGCCGAGCGGCTCCAGGTGCACCGGGGTGACGAAGCTCAGCTTGGTGCCCTTGGAGGAGTTGAAGTCGTCCAGGTAGGGCTTGTGCTGGAAGAAGTTGGCGTTCAGCTGGCCCTCGTCGAGCTGCACGTTCGGCTGGACGTAGTCGGTGAACTCGACGATCTCCAGCTTCAGCCCGGCGGCCGGGGCCAGGTTGTCCTTGACGAACTTCAGGATCTCACCGTGCGGGACGGGGCTCGCGCCCACCTTCAGCACCGTGTCGGCCGACTCGGCGGCGGGAGTGGTGGTCGCGGACTGCGACGTACCGCATGCGGCGAGCAACAGGGACAGCGCAGCAGCACCCAATATCGAGCGAATCTTCATGATTTTTCCCTTACTTATGTGAAATGCGCCGAGCGACCCAGTCGCCCAGACTCTGCAGAATTTGCACGATGACGATGAGCAGGACGACGGTCACGATCATCACGAGCGTCTCGAACCGCTGGTAGCCGTAGCGCACGGCCAGGTCGCCGAGCCCGCCGCCGCCGACGGTGCCCGCCATGGCCGAGTACCCGATGAGCGCGACGATCGTGACGGTCAGCCCCGACACCAGGCCCGGCAGCGCCTCGGGCAGCAGGACCTTGCGCACGATGGCGGTCCGGCCGGCCCCCATGGCCTGCGCGGCCTGGACGACGTCGGTGCCGACCTCGCGCAGCGCCGTCTCTACCAGCCGGGCGAAGAACGGCACGGCCCCCACGGTCAGCGGCACCACCACGGCCGCGGTGCCGATCGTGGTCCCGATGACGAGCCGGGTGAACGGGATGATGGCGATCATCAGCACGATGAACGGCAGCGACCGCCCGATGTTGACGACGATCCCCAGCACGGACTTCAGCGCCGGCAGCGGGCGCAGCCCGTCCCGGTCGAAGGCCACCAGCGCCACGCCGAGCGGCAGCCCGAACAGCACGGTGAACAGCGTGGCCCACCCCACCATCTGGGCGGTCTCCCACGTGGCCGGCCACAGCAGCGGCGCGATCTCTTCCCAGGTCATGCGGCCTCCCCCGCGACTTCGACGAGCAGCCCCGACTCCCGCAGGAACGACAGCGCCGAGGACGACTCCGCGCCGGTCAGCGCCACGCGCAGGCGGCCGACCGAGCCGCCGGCCAGGTCCTCGATCGAGCCGCCGAGGATGTTGACGTCCACGTCGAACTTGCGCGCCATCTCCGAGACCAGCGGCCGGCCCGGGTCGCCGGTGAAGGTGAGCGTGACGGAACCGGCCGGAGCGGGCTCGGGCAGCGGGAAGATCTCCCTGGTCAGGCGGGATCCGGGGGTCCTGATGAGGTCGGCGATCGCCCCCGACTCCTCGATGCGGCCTCCGGTCATGATGGCGACCGAGTCGCAGACGCTCTTGACGACGTTCATCTCGTGGGTGATGAGCAGGATCGTCAGGCCCAGCTCGGCGTTGAGCCGCTTGAGCAGGGCCAGGATCGACTGGGTGGTGGCCGGGTCCAGCGCGGAGGTGGCCTCGTCCGACAGCAGCACCGACGGGTTGCCCGCCAGCGCCCTGGCGATGCCGACGCGCTGCTTCTGGCCGCCGGAGAGCTGGTGGGGGCGGTCGCCGCCACGTCCCTGGAGGCCGACGAGGTCGAGCAGCTCGGCCACGCGCCGCTGCCGTTCGGCCCTGGGCACGCCCATGACCTCCAGCGGGAAGGCGACGTTGCCGGCCACCGTGCGCGAGGACAGCAGCGCGAAGTGCTGGTGGATCATGCCGATGCGCTGCCTGGCGCGGTTGAGCTCGCGGCCGGGCAGGGCGGTCAGGTCCTGCCCGGCGACGGTGACCGTGCCCGCGGTGGGGCGTTCGAGCAGGTTGACGCAGCGCAGCAGCGTGCTCTTGCCGGCGCCGCTCTGGCCGAGCACGCCGTAGATCTCGCCCTCGCGCACATGCAGGTCGACGCCGTCGAGCGCGACGGTCTTGCCGTACTGCTTGCGCAGGCCGGAAGCCTGGATCACGAAATTTCCCCACGACTGAGAGCGGCCGGTGGCGGGCCGCTTCCTTACACGAACATCACCGTCGGAGCGGTGGGATCTAGTGGCTGCCCGGAGGGAACGGCAGGTGACTCAGCCTGCGCAGCACGAAGCAGAAAGTGTGGATCATGGTGACCTTCGAGGAGAACGGGCGGGATCTGGTCTCTAACGGGCCGGCATTCGCCCCATACGCATGCGACAACACATGGCGTCCCGGTGGGCGCGGTGGTCGTTCGCGTATGCCTCGTTCACGCCGGTGCTAACGCCGTCTTTACATACTCCTATTCCGGGGAATTGTGGTGATCTGCGTCACTCAGCACCGCGGTGAGGAATCCGCCGCGGGGGGCGGGGCGGCCGTACCGGGTGGCGAGGGTGGAGGCATCGACCGTACGCACCCGCCAGCCGCGGGCCGTGAGCCGGGCGACGGCGTCCTCTCCCGGGCCGCCCTTCCAGAGCGTGGCGATCCGCCGCAGTTCGGGCATCGTGCGCGCCCGCTCGGCGAGCAGGGCGGCCGCGGCCGGGTCGTACTCGAAGGCGAGCCTGCTGCCCGCCGCCGACAGCGCGCGGACGCCGTCGAGGAGCCGCCCGGCCTCGGCCGGGCTCAGGTAGATCAGCAGGCCCTCGATCAGCCAGGCCGTCGGCCGCGCCGGGTCGAACCCGGCCGCGCGCAGGCTGCCCGGCCAGTCCTCGCGCAGGTCCACCGGCACCGGGACGCGCTCGCACCTTGCCGTCGCGGCCAGCCCGCGCAGCACGCCGTCCTTGAACGCCAGCAGCTCGGGCAGGTCGAGCTCGAACAGCCGCACGCCCGGCGGCCAGTCGAGCCGGAAGGCGCGGGCGTCGAGCCCGGCGGCCAGCAGGACGACCTGGTCGCAGCCGGAATCGCTCAGGTGGTCGTCGAAGAACCTGGTCCTGAACACCAGGTGGTCGCTGAAGAGATCACCCGCGCCGCTCCCCCGCCCGGCATCCGGCGGCCCGGCGTCCGCCGCCGCCACGAAGGCGCCCGCGTACGGGTCCTCGAACAGCCGGTCGGGCCGCTCACTCTCGCGCGCCCGTAACCAGGCCGCGCCCACCGCCGTCCTCGCCACCCCATTCATATCGCTGACGATACATCTCCAGCGATACAATCGGCCACCATGAACGTGGCACGACTGCGAAGGCTCGGACGGCGGCTGGTGGAGCTGTCGAAGACGGCGGCCGGCGAGACCAAGGGCCCGCCCCTCACCCCCGGCGAGGAGGCCGTCTTCGAGGACGTGCTGCGCCACCCGGGCGGCACCGTCGGCGAGATCCAGGCCAGGACGGGCTTCGTCCAGAGCCACGTGTCGGCCTCGGTGGCCCGGATGCGCGAGCGCGGCCTCGTCAGGACCGAGCCCGACCCCGCCGACGGCCGGCGCACCCTGGTCACGCTGACCGAGCCGGCGCTGGCCGCGGTCCACCGCCGGGCGGCCAGGCCGGTGGAGGAGGCGGTGCGCGCGGCGGTGGGCGACGACCCCGAGCGCGCGGCCCGGGTCGTGGCGCTGCTGGAGGAGCTGGAGGCGCTGCTGCTCACCGGCTGACCCCGGCGCGGGCCTGGCACGCCGGTTTGTTCAGACCCCTGTACGCCGGTTCGTTCCGGCCCCCGTATGCCGGTTCGTTCAAACCCTCGTACACGAAGCCGCCCCGCCGCGCCCGGAAGGCCGGGTGCGGCGGGGCGGTGCCGGGCGCGGGTCAGGCCGCGACCGTGGAGGCGACCTCGGCCGGCGTCAGCGCGATGTCGAGGACCTCGCGCACGTCGCTGACCGCGTGGATGGTCAGCTCGTTGCGCACCTCCGCGGGCACGTCGTCCAGGTCGGGCTCGTTGCGGGCCGGGATGAGCACCGTGGTGATGCCCGCCCGGTGGGCGGCCAGCAGCTTCTGCTTGACGCCGCCGATCGGCAGGACCCGCCCGGTCAGCGAGATCTCACCGGTCATGGCCACGTCGGCGCGGACCTGGCGGCCCGACAGGAGCGAGGCCAGCGCGGTCGTCAGCGTCACGCCCGCCGAGGGACCGTCCTTGGGGACGGCGCCCGCGGGGAAGTGCACGTGGACCGAGCGGTCCTTCAGCGCGGTGACCGGCAGCTCCAGCTCCGCGCCGTGCGAGCGCAGGTAGGACAGCGCGATCCGGGCCGACTCCTTCATCACGTCGCCGAGCTGGCCGGTCAGGGTCAGGCCGGTCTCGCCGGTCTCCGGGTCGGCCAGCGACGCCTCCACGTAGAGCACGTCGCCGCCGGCCCCGGTCACCGCCAGGCCCGTGGCCACGCCCGGCACGGAGGTGCGCTGGGTGGACTCGGGCAGCGACGACTCCGGCACGAACCGCGGCCTGCCGATGTAGCCGACCAGGTCGTCCGGGCCGACCGTGACGGGCAGCTCGTCCTTGGCCGCCACCTTGCGCAGGATCCTGGCGACCGCCCGCTCCAGCGAGCGCACCCCCGCCTCGCGGGTGTACTCGCCGGCCAGCCGCCGCAGCGCGCCGTCGTCGACCTTGACCTCCTCGGAGGTCAGCCCGGCGAGCTCCAGCTGCCTGGGCAGCAGGTGGTCGCGGGCAATGGCGACCTTCTCGTCCTCGGTGTAGCCGTCGAGGGTGACGACCTCCATGCGGTCGAGCAGCGGGCCGGGGATGGCCTCCAGCACGTTGGCCGTGGCCAGGAACAGCACGTCGGACAGGTCGAGCTCGACCTCGAGGTAGTGGTCGCGGAAGGTGTGGTTCTGGGCCGGGTCGAGGACCTCCAGCAGCGCCGCCGTGGGGTCGCCGCGGTAGTCGGCGCCGACCTTGTCGACCTCGTCGAGCAGGACGACCGGGTTCATCGAGCCGGCCTCGCGGATGGCCCGGACGACGCGGCCCGGCAGGGCGCCGACGTAGGTGCGCCGGTGGCCGCGGATCTCGGCCTCGTCGCGTACGCCGCCGAGCGCGACCCGGACGAACTTGCGGCCCATCGCGCGGGCCACCGACTCGCCCAGGGACGTCTTGCCGACCCCGGGAGGCCCGGCGAGGGCCAGGACGGCGCCGCTGCGCCGGCCGCCCACCACGCCGACGCCCTTGTCCTGGCGGCGCTTACGCACGGCCAGGTGCTCGATGATGCGGTCCTTGACGTCGTCGAGGCCCGTGTGGTCGGCGTCGAGCACGGCCCGCGCACCCGCGATGTCGTAGTTGTCCTCGGTACGCTCGTTCCACGGGATGTCGAGCACCGTGTCGAGCCAGGTGCGGATCCAGCCGCCCTCCGGGGACTGGTCGGAGGTGCGCTCCAGCTTGTCGACCTCCTTGAGCGCGGCCTCGCGCACCTTCTCCGGCAGGTCGGCGGCGTCGACGCGGGCCCGGTAGTCCTCCTCCTCGCTCTCGGCGGTGTCGCCGTTGAGCTCCTTCAGCTCCTTGCGGACCGCGGCGAGCTGCTGGCGCAGCAGGAACTCACGCTGCTGCTTCTCCATGCCCTCCTGGACGTCCTTGCGGATCGTCTCGGCGACGTCGAGCTCGGCGAGGTGCTCGCGGGACCACTCGATGAGCCTGGCCAGGCGGTCGGCCGGGTCGGCGGCCTCCAGCAACTCGACCTTCTGGGCGGTGGTCAGCCAAGGGGTGTAGCCGGAGCTGTCGGCCAGCACCGAGGGGTCGTCGATCTGGTTGACCTGGTCGACGACCTGCCAGGCGCCGCGCTTCTGCAGGATGGTGGTGGCCAGGGCCTTGTACTCCTTGGCCAGCTCCTGGGCGCGCTCGCCGGCCGGAACCGTGTCGATCGTGTCGGCCTCGACCCACAGTGCGGCGCCGGGGCCGGTGGTGCCGGTGCCCACGCGGACGCGGTTGACACCGCGGACCACGGCGGCGGGCTCACCGCCGGGCAACCTTCCGACCTGCTCGATCACGGCCTGCACGCCGACGGCGCCGTAACGGCCGTCGATCCGGGGAACGAGGAGGACCCGCGGCTTGTTACCACCGGACGCGCGGGCCGCGTCGATCGCAGCACGCACCTCGGAGTCGGACAGGTCCAGCGGAACCACCATGCCCGGCAGGACGACCTCGTCGTCGAGCGGCAGGACCGGGAGGATCAAGCTCTCACTCATGCGAACTCCAAAGGGTTGAGTTATACCGACTCAATTCATTGGAGCGCGCTGTTGTTCCCAACCTTGCCGATGTTCGCTCACGGCGATCGTAATGTTGTAAGTGATACCTGAGGGTGACATCAGGATCAGACCTTGGTCTGACGCCCGGCCGCCCGCCCTTCCGTATCCTTGACCAGGTGAATCACCGTGCCCGGCGCTCCGCGCCCCTCGCCTCCCAAGGCGATGCGCGCACCGGCCGTCCGGAGTCGTCCGGAGGAGCGGCCGGGCGGTTCGCCGTGGCGCTGTGGCGGGCCTTGCTGGCCGTGCTGCGGCCCTTCACGCTCGCGTTGCTGACGGGCAGCGCCGAGCCCCCATCCCGGCCGCGTTCCCGGTGGCTGCGGATGCCGGTGCCCGGATGGCTGGCGGCGCTGGTCCCGGTCAGGACGTTCAGCCTGTTGCAGATCGCCGAGCTCCTGCTGGGCGTGGAGCTGTTCGGCGTGACGCTGTCCACGACCCAGGAGTGGAACGAGCAGGCCGCCGCCACGCCCGGCGATCCCGCGCCGCTCTGGGGCGGCGTCGTCGTCCTCGGGGCCCTGGCCGCCGGCCTGCCCGTGGTGCTGCGCAACCGGTGGCCGCTGGCGGCCTGGCGGGCGGCGGCCGTGCTGACCCCCGTCGCCGTCTTCGTCAACCTCACGATCGGGCGCGACGAGGGCTACGCGCCCTACCCGGTCGCGGTGGGGGTGGCGTACCTGCTGGCGCTCTATTCCGTGGGCGTGCGCTGCGAGCGGCGGATCACGCTGGGGGCCGGGATCCTCACGGTCCTGGTGTGCCTGGCCGTCGACGTCGACTCGACGCCGGTGGTGGCGGGCGTGGCCGTGGTCGTCCTGCTGTTCGGCTACAACGTGCGCGCCCGGCGCAACGCCACGGCCATGCTCATCGAGGAGGAGCGGCGCACCCGGCAGGCCGAGGGCGCGCAGGCGGTGCTGGAGGAGCGCGCCCGCATCGCCCGCGAGCTGCACGACGTGGTGGCCCACCACATGTCGGTGATCGCCATCCAGGCGGAGGCGGTGCCGCTCAGGGCCGCGGGCGACGCGTCCCAGCTGGAGGCGGGGCTGGCCGAGATCCGCGCGTTGTCCCTGGAGGCCATCAACGAGCTGCGCCAGGTCCTCGGCGTGCTGCGCGATCCCGAGGGCCGTACCGACACCGCGCCGCAGCCCGGCCTCGACCGGCTGGAGGAGCTGGTGGCCAACGCCCGCAACGCGGGGCTGACCGTGGCGGTCGACCGGCGGCCGGTCGGGCGGCTGTCGCCCGCGGTGGGGTTGTCGGCGTACCGGATCGTGCAGGAGTCGCTCAGCAACGCGATGCGGCACGCGCCGGGGTCGAGCGTCGCCGTGGACATCACCGCTGACGCCGGCACGCTGCGCCTGCGCGTCGCCAACGGCCCCGGCCGGTCCCCGCGGCGGCGCCCGGCGCGGGGCAGGGGCTGGTGGGCATGCGGGAACGCGCGGCGCTGCTCGGCGGCACGCTCGACGCCGGGCCCACGCGGGGCGGCGGCTACCAGGTGAGCGCCGCGTTGCCGGTGGAACCGCAGGTCGAGCCGGCAACCAGATCGACGATCGGGTCGCCGATCGAGGAGATCGAGGAGAGGGAGGGCGCCGCGTGATCCGCGTGCTGATCGCCGACGACCAGGGGATGGTCCGCACGGGGTTCACCGTGTTCCTGAGCGGCCAGCCGGACATCGAGGTCGTGGGCGAGGCGGCCGACGGCCGTGAGGCGGTGACGCGGGCCGTCGCGCTGAGCCCCGACGTGGTGCTGATGGACGTGCGCATGCCGGTCATGAACGGGCTGGAGGCGACCCGTGAGGTGCTGGCGGCGTGCCCGGCGTCGAAGGTGCTCATCCTGACCACGTTCGACCTCGACGACTACGTCTACGAGGCGCTGCGGGCGGGGGCGAGCGGGTTCCTGCTCAAGGACGCCTCGGCGGCCCAGCTCGCCGAGGCCGTCCGCGTGGTCGCCGCCGGCGACGCGCTCATCGCGCCGGCCGTCACGAAGCGGCTGATCCACGAGTTCGCCCGGCTGGGCGGTCCGCGTCCGCCGTCGGGGAGGCGTCCGGAGGAGCTGACCGAGCGCGAGACGGAGGTGCTCATCCTGGTCGCCCAGGCCATGTCCAACCAGGAGATCGCCCAGAAGCTGTTCGTGGCCGAGCAGACGGTCAAGACCCATGTGGGCCGCGTGCTGACCAAACTCGGGCTGCGCGACCGCGCCCAGGCCATCGTCTTCGCCTACGAAACCGGCCTCGTCCGCCCCGGCGAGTAACCCCACCCCCGAACCCTCCGCCCCCGGGGCAAGAGAGGCGGAGACAAGGCCGGGGCAGCACCGAGCGCCACAGGACGACGCCACAAGAGCCCAGCGTACGAGTACGGTGCCGCCAAGCTCCGGGGAATCTCTGGGGACGGCGTAGCCGCCGGACAGGGCGAGCCTGCAAGCACCTGGGACGCCGCCCCCACCGGGACGAGAAGTACGGCGGTACGGCGACGACCAAGTCCCGCAGGCGCAGGAAGACGGCGGGACGAGGACACCACGAGGACGGCGCAGCCAAGAGGCACAGCCCGCCGGAAGACCCCTGGCACACCACGCTCACCAGGACGGGCGTACGGCGGTACGGCGACGACCAGGTCCCGCAGGCGCAGGAAGACGGCGGGACGAGGACACCACGGGGACGGCGCAGCCAAGAGGCGCAGCCCACCGGAAGGCCCCTGGGACACCGCGCTCACCAGGACGGACGTACGGCGGTACAGCAGCGACCAAGCACAGGGAACTGGGGGCACAAGCTCGCTGCGGGACGAGCGACACCACGAGGCCGACGTAGCCGAGAGGCACAGCCCCCGAAACCCCCGGGAACACCGCACTCACAACCACGGGACGTACAGCGGTACAGCAGCGACCAGGCAGGCATGAGGCACGGCAGGACGAGGGGGACGGCATCGAGACGCCAGCGGAACGGCGTAGCCGAGGGGCACAGCGAACCCTCAAGCACCTGGGGCGCGGCGCTCCCCGGATGGGAAGTACGCGGTACGGCGGGAACCAGGTCGGCGCGCACGGGAACGGCACGCAGGGCGTACGACAGGCATAGGGGACGACGCCGCCAGCGGCACGAGGGGGCCAGGGACGCCAGCGGCACGAGGGGGCCAGGGACGCCAGCGGGTAAGACAGATCCCCGGCACGCCAGCCGGTAGGACAGGTCCGCGGAACGCCAGCGGGGCAGGAGCGGCAGTGGTAGCGCGGGGTAGAGGGCGGCGGGGCGTGTAGCGCGCTTAGGGACAGGGCGCTACACATTGCACCGGCACGGCGGCGGAGACGCTCTGCGCGGCACAGGGCGAATGGCCCCCTACAGGACAGGACGCTCCACACGGCACCGCCACGACGCACGCAGACCCCCTGAGCGGAACAGGGCGAACGCCCCCTACAAGACAGGACGCTCCACACGTCACCGGCACGACGCACGCAGACGCTCTGCGCAGAACAGGGCGAATGGCAGGCCTAAGGGACAGGGCGCTTCATACGGCATCGGCGCGGCGCGTGGAGATGGTCTGGGTCGGGAGGGGTGGCGGGGATGGGGGGTGGTGTCACCATGGGGGCTGGAGACGATCAATTCTTGGAGGGAGGAGGCGTGGGGGCCGGTCCGGGGCTGAGGGCTGCGGGCGGTCGGCCGCGCGTACCCCATGGATCCCCTTGAGCTCTTCCATCAGGTGGCCGCCACCGTGCCCGCCTACCGTTCGTTCCTGGCCGAGCACGGTGTCGAGCCGGCGAGCGTCACCAGTCTGGAGCAATTCAGCCGGCTGCCGATGACGTCCAAGGACACCTACATCCGCCGTCACCCGCTTCCCGACCTCTGCCGGGACGGCGTGATCGGGGACATGATCGCCGTGTCCTCGGGATCGACGGGGACGCCGTCGTTCTGGCCGCGTACGGTGGCGGACGAGCGGGTGATCGCCGCCCGCTTCGAGGAGGTCTTCCGGGACTCCTTCGGGGCCCGCGAACGCCGTACGCTGGCCGTGGTCTGTTTCGCCCTGGGCACCTGGGTCGGCGGCCTGTTCACCATCGAGTGCTGTCGTCACCTGGCCGAACGCGGCTACCCGATCACCGTCGTCGCGCCGGGCACCGACCGCAGGGAGATCGCGCGGGTGCTGCCGGAGCTGGCGCCGCACTTCGACCAGGTGGTCCTGCTGGGCTATCCGCCGTTCCTGAAGAACGTCATCGACACCGAGCCGCTCCCCTGGGCCGACTGGAACGTCAAGCTGGTCACGGCGGGCGAGGTGTTCAGCGAGGAGTGGCGCACGCTGGTGGCCGAGCGGGCCGGGATCGCCGACCCGGTGCGCGGGATCGCCTCCCTGTACGGCACCGCGGACGCCGGGGTGCTGGGCAACGAGACGCCGCTCTCGGTCGAGCTGCGCCGTTTCCTGTCCGGCCGCCCGGACACGGCCAGGGAGCTGTTCGGGGAGTCCCGGTTGCCGACCTTGGTGCAGTACGACCCGCGGGTGCGCTTCTTCGAGGAGCACGAGGGCACGCTGCTGTTCTCCGGCGACAACGGTGTACCTCTGATCCGGTACCACATCGCCGACGAGGGCGGGGTGATCCCGTACGAGCGCATGCTGGGGTTCGCCGAGCGGCACGGTTTCCGGACGGACGTCGCCGGCCCACGCCATCCGTTCGTCTACGTGTTCGGCCGCAGCCATTTCACGCTGTCCTACTACGGCGCGAACGTCTACCCGGAGAACATCGCGGTGGGGCTGGAGCAGCCGGAGGTCAGCGGGTCGGTGACGGGCAAGTTCGTGATGGAGGCGGCGGAGGACGCCGACCACGACCGGCACCTGACGGTCACGGTGGAGCTGATGCCCGGCGAGAAGCCCACCGACGAGGTCGCCCAGGCGGTGGGCGCGTCGATCCTGGCCCAGCTCCTGCGGCTGAACAGCGAGTTCGCGAACTATGTGCCGGTGGCGCAGCAGATGCCGTTCATCCGGTTGCGCGAGGCCGGGGACCCCGAGTACTTCCCGCCCGGGGCCAAGCACCGCTACACCCGCTGAGGCCCAGGTACGCCCGTTCAGGCGCCGGCGGAGTCCGCGTCGAGGGTGCGGCGGACGACGACGAGCGCCACGTCGTCCTCGCGCGCCCCGAACGCCCCCAGCATGCGTTCGGCGAACTCCTCCAGGTCGTCCTCGACGGTCTCGGCGAGCTGCCTGGCCTTCTCCATGCTGTCGTCGAGCAGGATGTGCCGGTCCTCCAGCAGGCCGTCGGTGAACAACATCATCGTGCCGCCGGGCGGCAGCTTGAGCCGGTCGACCTGGTACCGCTCGGGCACCGCGCCGAGCAGCAGGTTGCCCAGCGTGTGGTACGAGCTGCCGGGCCCGGCGAACAGCGGCGGCATGTGCCCGGCGTTGGCCAGCTCGATCTCGCCGGTGGCCGGGTCGATGAGCATCAGGCACACGGTGGCGGTCAGGCCCCGGTGGTAGCGCCGCATCATCTGGTTGAGCAGGTCGAGGGAGGCGCTCAGGTCCACCTGGGCGATGAGCGAGGCGCGCAGGGCGTGGCGCACCTCGGCCATGACGGTCGCGGCGTGCAGGGAGTGGCCCTCCACGTCGCCGACGGCGACCAGGACGCGTCCGTCGACCTGCAGCACCTCGTAGAAGTCGCCGCCGACCTCGACGTTGTCCACGGCGGGCTGGTAGCGCAGCGCGACCTGCAGGCCCGGCACCTCGGGGATGCGGCTGGGCAGCAGGCTGCGCTGCAGGGTCAGCGCGATGTCGTGCTCCTCGGTGTAGGCGCGCAGCGCGCCCAGCGCCAGGGCCAACTCCTGGCCGAGCTGGCGCAGCAGGTTCACCTCGTCGGCGTCGAGCGGCGAGACCGCCTCGACGCCCAGGTAGACCGGCGACGGGGAGTTCTTGGTACGGCAGAGCACGCCGGTGGTGGAGTGCTCGGCGCGCACGTCGGGCAGCAGGCCCGCCCACTCGCTGGTGGCCAGGGTGAACACCCGGGCCCTGGCGGCGTCCTTCAGCGTCCGCTCGGACAGGCGTTCCAGCACGTCGGAGGCGGCGGGCTGGGCGCCGCCGGCCGGCTCGCCGGGACGGGCGCGGAAGCGCCGGACCCGCCCGTCGGGCAGCATGGCGAGCGTGCCGCTGTAGCGGCCGAGCACCTCGGCGGTGCCCTCGACGGCCACGGTCAGCAGCTCGTCGAACGTCTCGGCCTCGTTCATCCGCAACGTCACCTCGGCGAGCTTGGCCAGGCGCTCGGCCATCAGCTCGGCCCGCCAGCGCGCCCGGTAGTAGCGCAACATGGCCTCGACGGTCGCGGCGAACTCGGTGGGCTCGATGGGCTCGCTCAGGTAGGCGTCGGCGCCGCGTTCCAGCCCCTCGGTGCGGTCGGCGGGGGTGATCGCGTTGGCCGACACCTGGATGACGGGGATGGAGGCGGTGGCCGGATTGGCCTTGATCAGCTCGCAGACCTCGTAGCCGTTGATGTCGGGCAGGCGGACGTCGAGGACGACCAGGTCGACCTGGTTGGCGGCGAGCATGCCGAGTGCCTCCTCGCCGCCCCTGGCCTCCAGCACCTGGTGCCCGGCCCGTCGTAGCCAGCTCGACAGGATGTAGCGCTTGGTGGGGGTGTCGTCCACCACCAGCACGCGTGCGGACTCAGACATCCTGGTCCTCTCCAGCACCGCCGTTCTCGCCCTGGCGGGCGCTGCGGATGGCCTGCAGGAGTTGTTCCCTGCGCAGCCCGTGCTTGGACAGTACCGGCCGGTTGCCGGGGGCGTGTTGCGGGGCGATGGTCACGATGACGACCGGGATGTCGCTCAGCCGCTCGTCCTCGGCCATCTGGTGCAGCAGCACGTGGCCGTCCACGCGGGGCATGAGCAGGTCGACCAGGATCACGTCGGGCGGGGAGGCGGCCATGACCTCGAGCGCGGCGGCGCCGTCGGCGGCCTCGTCCACGTGGACGGTGAAGCCGTAGAGCATGCGGCGGGCGCTGGCGCGGAAGACCTCGTCGTCGTCGGCGATCAGCACGCGCTGCACCTCGGGCGTGCCGCTCTGGTGCGGCAGCCGCAGCGTGGCGGTGGTGCCGTCGCCCGGCGTGCTGGTCAGCTCCAGCGTGCCGCCCAGCGCCTCGGCGAGCCTGCGCGCGTACGGCAGGCCGAGGCCGGTGCCCCTCGCCCTGACCTGCAGCGAGCCGGGAACCTGGTAGAAGTCCTCGAACACGCGACTCAAGTGTTCCTCCGAGATGCCGATGCCGCTGTCCGTGACCGTGATGACGATCTCGCTCTTGGCTTCGTCGGCATGCGCGGCCAGCACTACCTGCCCGCTTTGAGTGAATTTGAGCGCGTTCGACAGCAAATTGCGGAGAATTCGCAGCAACATGCTCTCGTCGGCGTACAGCTCGGTGGCCTCCGGCGTGATCTCGTGGCTCAGCGTCACGCCGGCGCGCTCGCTGGTCGGCCGCATCGTGACGTGCAGCTGCCCGGCCATCCGCGCCAGGTTGACCAGCGTGGGCTGCGGGTCCAGGCGGCCGGACTCGGCCTTGGCCATGTCGAGCAGCTCGCTGACGAGTTCGAGCAGCGTCTGCGCCGAGTCGCCGATCAGCCCGATCTGGTGGGCCTGCTCCTCGGTCAGCGGCTCGCCGCCCTGGCCGGTCAGCAGCCGGACCAGGCCGATGACGGAGTTCAGCGGGGTGCGCAGCTCGTGGCTGACGGTGGCCCAGAAGCGGTTGCGGGCCTCGATCGTCTCGCGGAGCTGGGCGGACTTCTCGTCCAGCTCGGCGTACAGGGCGACGACTCCCCTGTTGGTCTCCTCCAGCTCGGCCGATAGCTGGTTGTACATGGCCAGCACGCCGGTGTTGGTCTCCTGCAGCTCGGAGTTGAGCCGCAGCACGTCCTCCAGGGTCTCGGCCAGTTCCCTGTTCTGCTCGCGCAGCTCCTCCAGCGCGCTGATCGGGGCCAGCTTGGCGAGGTCGGCGCGGATGGCCTCCAGCGGGACGGCGCTCACCCGCGGCCGCAGCCGCTTGGTGATCGTGATGTGGCCGTCGCCGTGGGCGATGTCGTCGACGAGCCGGCCGGCCAGCGTCACGCCTTCGGAGCGGTCCAAACCGGACGGCCTGGTGTGGCGGATGGTGATCAGCAGCACGTCGTGGCCGAGGGTGATCACGGCGGCGGCGCCCTTGCCGAAGGCCTCCCTGCCCACCTCGCTGAGGGCGGTGGCGACCCTGATCTGGTCCTGGGACTCCAGCCCGACCAGCTCGGCGGCGGCCCGGCCGAGGCGGCGCAGGACGAAGACGTCCTGGTCGGTGTCGAGCCTGACCCTGATGAGCTCAGTCGCCGCCATTGCCGGGCCTCACCGTCACCACGCAGGCGTCGTCACGCCTGCTGCCCGCCTCGCGCAGCAGGCCCGCGGCGATGACCGCGGGGGTGCGCGCGAACAGCCCCGGCACGTTCCCGGGGTCCCATCGGTCGGTCAGGCCGTCGGAGTGCATCACGACGGTGGCGTACGGGGGGATCTTGTACTCGTACTGGCGAAGGGTGCGTCCCTGGTGGCCGGCGATGCCGGGCAGCGAGATCATGCCCTGCCGGCCGCCGGCGTCGGCGACCCAGCCGGAGACGTTGCCCAGCCCGGCGTAGGTGACGGTGTCCCGGCCGACCCGGGCGACCGCGACGGCGCCGCCGCGGGTGCCGCTCAGCCCCCGGTGCAGGTGTTCCAGGATCGACAGCGGCTCCTGGTCCTGGACCTGCGCGAACAGCTCGACGGCGGTCTGCGCGGCGATGGCGGCGATGTGGCCGTGGCCGAGGCCGTCGCACAGCAGCACCGTGGTGCTCTCGCCGTTCTCGGCGATGGCGTAGCCGTCACCGCAGCTCACCTCGTCGCCGATCGGCCGGGTCAGGCCGCTGGCGCGCATCGCGGGACCGGGCGTGTTCTCGGCGGTGAAATGCATGACGAGCACAGTGCCCATGCCGGGCACCGAGTGAACGTCGTATCCGGTGGCGATGCGGGCGATGGCCCCCATCCCGATGCCGAGCGTGCCGGAGGTTGAGTAGCCGTCGCGCAGGGCGCGGGCCACGTCGGCCATGCCGGGGCCCTTGTCCACCGCGACGAGCTCCACGCTGGCCGGGGCCTCGGGGTGCGGCCGGACCAGGACGACGCCCTCCACGGCATGCTTGACCAGGTTGGAGACGGCCTCGCTGACGGCCACGGCCGTCTGCCCGGTGCGGGTGGTGTCGAAGCCGGCCGCCTCGGCCAGCTCGACCGCCCGCCGCCGGACGGCGCCGACGGCGCTCGGGTCCTCGGCGCGCACCCAGGCCGGGCTCACCTCGCCCATTTGGTCACCGTCACGGTCGTGCCCTTCCCGGGGGCGGAGAGCAGGTCGAACTCGTCGACCAGCCGGCGGGAGCCGCCGAGGCCGAGGCCCATGCCGCCACCGGTGGTGAAGCCGTCGGTGAGCGCCTTGTCGAGGTCGGGGATGCCGGGGCCCTCGTCGCTGAAGACCAGCTTCAGGCCCCGCTTCCTGCCGTTCTCCACGAGATCGATGCGCACGTCCCCGCCACCGGCGTAGACGAGCGCGTTGCGGGCCAGCTCGCTGGCCGCCGTGACGATCTTGGTCTGGTCCACGAGGGAGAGCCCGGCCTCGATCGCGAGGGTCCGCACGATCTGCCGGACCACCACGACGTCCGCACTGCCCGCGATCGTCATCGTCTCGGTCACGTGGCGGCGCCCCTGACGTGGTCGAGGAGCGCCACTCCCTTCTCCAGGTTCAGCGCCGTGCGCACGCCGCCCAGCGACAGGCCCAGCTCCACCAGGGTGATCGCCACCGCGGGACGCATGCCGACGACCACGGTCTGGGCGTCCAGCATGCGGCACATGGTGGCGATGGTGGCCAGCATGCGGCCGATGAAGGAGTCGACGATCTCCACCGCGGTGATGTCGATGATCACGCCTCTGGCCCCGGTGGCGACGACCCGCTCGGCCAGGTCCTCCTGGAGGGCCAGCACGCTCTGGTCCTCCAGGTCGATCTGGATGGACACGATCAGGATGTCGCCGAGCTTGAGTACGGGCACCCGGTCCATCAGGCGCCCTCCGCCCGGACGGCGATGCGGGCGTGCTTCGCCTGGCTCACCTGCACGCCGCTGCGCCTGAAGGCGTGGGCGAGGGCGTCGGCCAGCGACGCCTTGGTGACGATGTCGCCGAACTCGATGCCGAGCGTGACGATGGTGTGCGCGATCTGCGGGCGGATGCCGGAGATGACGCACTCGGCGCCCATCAGCCTGGCGGCCACCACGGTCTTGAGGAGGTGCTGGGCCACCTGGGTGTCCACGGCGGGCACACCGGTGATGTCGATCACAGCGTGCTCGGCGCCGGTGTCGACCAGGGTCTGCAGCAGCTTCTCCATCACGACCTGGGTCCTGGCGGAGTCGAGGGTGCCGATCAGCGGCACGGCGACGATGCCCTCCCAGAGCTTGACCACCGGGGTGGACAGTTCGAGCAGCTGCTCGGCCTGGTCCAGGATGATCTTCTCGCGGGCGTCGGAGAACGTCTCGAAGGTGAGCAGGCCCAGGTCGTCGATGAGCCGGGAGAACCAGATGAAGCCGCGCAGGGCCTCGGGCTCGCCATCGGCCTCCACGACCTCGTACAGGGCCTCCTTGAGACCGAAGACGGCGCGGGCGGTGTCGGCGGGCGCGTGGCCCGCGCGGGCGCGGGTGCGGGAGAGCTCGGTGAGCAGGCCCCTGACGTCGGCGAGGTCTCCCATGCCCTGATCGAGCGCGGACCGCAGGGCCCGGTAAATGTCGAGGAGCTCTCCCGACGGGGCCTTGGCGAGCTGCACCCAACGGGCGAGGACCTGCTCCTCGTGCTCACGGAGCAGCTCTTCGATGCGTCGCCTGGCGACGTCGGCATGGACGGTCAAGGATCACTCCTGGGTTGACTGGCGAGTGACGGTGTCAACGTATGTTAGAGCGATTTTTCCAGGTAGCGGACCGTTTGACGTCCACCACAGTGCGCGACGGACGTCCCCGCCAGGCATGCCCCCTTGAGTCCCGCCTTCCTGGGTAGATGAACGGCGGAGGCGAGTTTTGCTGACATGCTGTCGCCATCGCCTTGACGGAGCCTCCCCAGGGTTGTGACACTGTGTCAGAAACATTCGCACGAGTTGGGGAAGTGCTGTGACGACGTCGTTCTCCGAGACCTTGAGGGCCGCCACCTGGGGCGACCACGAGTCGGCCGAGTCCGAGGGCTACCTCGCCGAGCTGATGGGCGGCCGGTTGAACGAGCACGAGTACGGCGAGATGGTCGCCCAGCACTACTTCGCCTACCTCGCGCTCGACGGCGTCTCCAAGGAGCTGGCCGCCCACCCGGTCGCCGGCCGTTTCGTCTTCCCCGAGCTGTACCGCGAGCCCGCCCTGGAACGCGACCTGGCCACCATCTACGGCCCCGCCTGGCGCGAGCGCGTCGCCCCCTCCAAGGCCACCCGGACCCTCCAGGCCCGCATCCACCAGATGACCGACTGGCCCGGCGGCTACGTCGCCCACCACTACACCCGTTACCTCGGCGACCTGTCGGGCGGTCAGTTCATCCGCATGGAACTGCAGAAGATCTTCGGCTACCAGGCCGGCGGCGGCGTCGACTTCTACATCTTCGACGAGGTGGGCAGCCTGCCGCGGTTCAAGACCGAGTACCGCGCCCGGCTCGACGCCCTCGGCGCGCAGCTCGACGAGCGCGAGCGGCAGCGGATCATCGGCGAGGTGCGGCTGGCCTACCAGCTCAACACCGAGGTCCTGGCCGAGCTCATGCACGTCGTCAGGGCCGCGGCGTAGCCGCCTGCGCCCGGTCGTCGTCGCCGTCCGGCTGCCGGGCCAGGACGGCGAGGCGCGTGGGCAGCCGCGGCGGGCGCTCGGCGCGGTCTTCGCCCGAGGCCAGCCGGTAGGGCACCAGGGTGACCATGACGCCGGGGAGCAGCAGCAGCCGGTCCCGCAGCCGGGCGGTCAGCCGGTTGTGCAGGGCCGGCTCCCACCAGCGGCCGGTGACGTAGTCGACGATGTAGACGGTCACGATCTGGTCGGGGTGCAGGGCCAGCCGGTCGCGTACGTGCCGCAGGATCGGGCCCACGGCGGTCCGGTAGGGCGCCTCGATCATCCTCAGCGGCACGGAGGAGGGGGCGTAGTGCTCCCAGCCCTCGCGCAGTTCGCGGGTCGTCTCCTCGTCGGTGCACACGTGCACGGCCTCCAGACCGGCCGGGCGGGTGGCCGCGGCGTAGGCGACCGCCTGGAGCGCGGGGCTGCCCAGCCGGGAGACCAGCACCATGGCATGGGCGCCGCCGGGCAGCTCGACGGGCGTGTCCGGTGTGGTGGCCGCCCGTACCTGGTCGTAGTGCCGTCTGATGCCCTTCATGAGCGCGAACAGCCCCGGGATGGCCAGGCAGACCAGCCAGGCGCCGTTCGCGAACTTGGTGACCAGCACGATCACCAGGACGGCGGCGGTCACCGTCGCGCCGATCGCGTTGACGGCCTGGCGCCGCCGCACGCCGGGCGAGCGCGGGACGGTCCGCTGCCAGTGCCGCACCATGCCGGCCTGGCTCAGCGTGAAGGAGATGAAGACGCCGATGATGTAGAGCTGGATGAGCCGTGAGCTGTTGGCGTCGAAGACGACGAGCAGCACGGCCGCGGCCGTCGCGAGCAGCAGGATGCCGTTGCTGAAGACCAGCCGGTCGCCGCGCTTGTGCAGCTGCCTGGACAGGTAGGAGTCGGCGGACAGGATCGAGGCCAGCATGGGGAAGCCGTTGTAGGCGGTGTTGGCCGCCATGATCAGGATCGCCGCGGTGCTGGCCTGGAGGAAGGCGTACAGGACGCCGCGGCCGAGGACGGCGTCGCCGATCTGGGCCAGGGCGGTGGGCTCGACGTACCCGGCGGGCATCCCGGCGAGCCGGCCGGGGTGGTCGGGGTCGGTCATCCGCACGTGGGTGAGCAGGGCCAGCACGGTGATGCCGGAGAACATGGTGACCGACAGCGCGCCCATGATCGCCAGGGTGTTCGCCGCGTTCCTGCTCTTGGGCCGGCGGAAGGCGGGCACGCCGTTGCTGACCGCCTCCACCCCGGTCAGCGCCGTGCAGCCGGAGGCGAACGCGCGCAGCACCAGGAAGACGGCGATGAAGCCGACGGGCTGGTAGAGCGGCTCGATGGTGAAGTCGGCGCTGACCGCGCGGGGATGCTCGCCGGTCAGCAGCCGCCAGGCGGCGACCAGGAACATCAGGTAGACCGCGGCGATGAAGGCGTAGGTGGGCACCGCGAACCCGCGGCCGGACTCGCGGGTGCCGCGCAGGTTGACCAGGGTGAGCAGCGCGACGCAGGCCACGCTCAGCGGCGCCGACCAGCGCTCCAGGCCGGGCGCGTAGGAGGTGATGGCGTCCACCCCCGCGGCGACGGAGACGGCGACGGTCAGCACGTAGTCGACCAGCAGCGCGGCGGCGGCGACCAGGCTGGCGTTGACGCCCAGGTTCTCCCGGCTGACGACGTACGCGCCGCCGCCGCCCGGGTAGGCGTAGCAGGTCTGCCGGTAGGACACGATGATGATGATCAGCATGGCCACGATGGCCAGGGCGATCCAGCCGGTCACGTGCAGCAGGGCGAGGCCGCCCAGGGTGAGGGCCATGATGATCTGTTCGGTCGCGTACGCCACCGACGAGATCGGGTCGCTGCAGAAGACGGGCAGCGCCAGCCGTTTGGGCAGGAGCTGCCGTTCCAGGTGCTTGGTCCGCAGCGGCCGGCCGACCAGGGCCCGCTTGGCCCGCTCCCACGGGGAGGCGGTGGTCATCGGCGTTCCCGCCTCCTTCCGGTCAGCCGGCGATCGCCCTGCCGAGCAGGTAGCCGAGGCTGACGACGGCCAGGCCGAGCACCAGGTTCATGGCGATGTTGGCCAGAGCCCGGCCGGTGGACCCGGCGGCCGGCATCTTCCAGGTGTCGGTGCTGAAGGTGCTGAACGTGGTGAGCGCGCCGCAGAACCCGGTGCCGACCAGCGACAACACGACCGGCGGCAGGGAGCCGCGGGAGGCGATGCCCATCAGGACGCCGAGCACGGCCGAGCCGATGACGTTGACGGCCAGCACTAGGATCATCGGCGGCCGCCCAGCCGCAGGCCCGCCCAGACGGCCGGCAGGCCCAGGACGACGCTGAGCACGAGGTAGAGCACCGCCCAGCCGGCCGCGCCGCCCACGGTGAGCTCCCGGACGCCGTCCACCAGGTGCGAGAAGGTGGTGAAGCCGCCCAGGAAGCCGGTGCCGAGCAGCGCCTTGACCGGCATGCGGTGCAGCGGGTGGCGGGTCAGCTCGCCGGTGAGCAGGCCCGTCAGCAGGCAGCCGAGGACGTTGACCGCCAGCGTGGGCCAGGGCAGCGGGTGGTCGGCGCCCATCAGGGTCTGGGTGAGCAGGTGGCGGGCGACCGCGCCGACGCCGCCGCCCACCCCGATCAGGACGAGGGCGCGGGCCGGATGCCGGGTGACGGCCATCAGTCCTCCGGCCCGAGCTGCGCGTCGGTGCCGGCGAGCTGTTCGGCCTCGCTCTCGCGCATCCGGCACAGCCGGTCCACGACGCGGCCGATGAGGTAGGTGACGACGAAGGAGCAGAGGCCGACCACGACGATCGCGGCGAGCGCTTGAGCAGCACCTTGATCGGGCCGCCGTAGAGCAGGCCCTTGGTCCTGGTGGCGCTGACGCCGGTCGCCAGCAGGCCGACGAGGGCCGTGCCGACGACCAGGGCGCCCTCGGCGTTGACGAAGGCGCACGAGGGCGTGATGGCCACCAGCCCGGCCAGCGCGCCGGTGGCCGGGCCGAGCCGGGTGAGGTGCCGGTGCCGCAACCGCTCCAGGACGAGCCAGGTCAGCGTCCCGGCGGCCCCGGCGATCATGGTGGTCAGGAAGGCGTTGACCGCGATGCCACCGTCGGCCATGCCCGAGTTCAGCTCGACCACCAGGCCGCCGGCGAAGTCGAGCACGCCCCACCGGCTGATCCAGCCCTGCCGGTCGAACACCCAGTGCGCGATCGGGAAGTACACCAGCGTCACCCAGACGACGGAGAACACGATCCACGGTCCGAGCCGGGTCCTCCGGCCGGCGACCGAGCCGCTGATCAGGGCCACCGTGATGATGGCGAAGGTGAGCTGGAACAGCGCGAAGGCGTAGGTGGGGACGCGGCCGTGCAGCATCGTGGGCGTGATGTCGGCGAAGCGCAGGTCCCCGAAGCCGATCACCCCGGCGCCGTTCTGGGCACGGACCATGCCGCCGTAGAAGAAGGCCGGTCCGGGCGTCATGAGCAGCACCATGGCGGCGCTCACGAGCACCCAGGCCGAATCCCCGGTGTTGAGCCCTGGCGGCATCGCCCGGCCTCCCTTCCTGTCCCCAGACAGAGATGATCGGGCGAACCGAGGGCAAAACTCCCTGGTCAAGCGCCTTTGCCGGGCATGTGCATTGTTGAGGCGCTCTTAGTGCTCGACGGCTTTCGCAAAGAATGTCCATCGAACCGCCGCCGCGTGGCCCGCCGGCCGCGCGGGAATGTTGCCGCTCGTCCACCCCGGTCCCGGCGAGAGAGACAGGCGGGCCAGGCCCGGTGGATCACGCTGCTGCTGGTCGTCGTCGGCGCGATCATGGGCAGCGTCCTGACGTCGGCGCTCAGGACGCTGCTCGGGCCGCACGACCTGCCGGGGCTCACCGTGCCGTTCTGCGCGGTGGCCACGATCATGGCGGTCGGCGGCCCGGCCCACGAGCGGGTCTGGCGCGGGCACGTCCTGGCGGCGCCGCCGTCGGCGACGTCCCCGGGGACCACGGTGACGTTCGCCGACCTGTGGCAGGGGCTGCTGAACGGCGTCGGCCAGGTGTTCTTCCAGGGCAAGTGGTACGTCGGCCTGATCTTCCTGATCGGCCTGGCGTTCGCCGGGTGGCGGGTGGCGGGGGCGGCGCTGGCCGCCGGCGCCGTCGGGATCCTGGTGGCCGTGCTGCTCGGCGCGCCCGCGGCCGACATCGGCGCCGGCCTGTACGGCTACAACGCGGTGCTCACCGGCATCGCGCTGTGCTGCGCGTTCGTCGTGCCGACCGTCCTCGGCCTGCTGTACGCCCTGGCCGGCGTGGTGGCGACGACCGTGCTGACGGCGTTCGTCGGCTACCTGTTCGCGCCGGCACTGGCGGAGGCGGCGGGCCGGCGGGCGGGGCCGGCACGCTGCCGAACGGGGCGGGCGCCTGGGTCAGGCTGCTAGGGCCGGAGTCGCGCCCGTCCTCGCCGCCCTGGACCGCCTGTGGGACCTCGCCCGGCGCGCCGTCACCGGCCACCCGGCCCCGGACCGGCGCAAACCCTGAGCCCGGCCCGCCACGGCGCGGGTCTCGCGGGGACGGTCACGGGTGCGCCGGCGGCGATCCGGCCTACCATGGGCCTATGCCCCGCATCTCGGCCGCCACGATCGGCGAGCATCGCGCCCAGACGCGCGACCGCATCCTGCAGGCCGTCTCGCGCCTGTCCAGGGCCCAGGGCATCGACGCCATCTCCCTGACGGACGTGGCCCACGAGGCCGGCATCACCCGCACGGTCCTGTACAACTACTTCCCCGACAAGGCCGCGCTGCTGCTGGCCTTCACCGAGCGCGTCACCAGCTACTTCATCGAGAGCTACGAGCGGGAGCTGCCCGAGGGGGCCTCGCCCGCCGACCGGTTGCGGGCCTTCGTCCGGCTACAGCTCGCGGGGCTGCTGGCCCACCCCCACCCGGGCGCGGCCGACCTCGGCGCGGCGCTCGGGCCCGACGCCTACCAGCAGCTCGCCGAGCACGTCGCGCCCATGCAGCGGGTGCTGGTGGGGATCCTCGACGACGGCGTGCGGGCGGGCGACTTCCAGGTGCCCGAGGTGGGCGCGACGGCGCGGATGGTGCTGGCCGTCATCGGGGCCGAGCGGGTGCCGCTGATCAGCGGCGAGGTCACGGTCGAGACGGCCGAGCAGGCCGTGTCGGGTTTCGTGCTCCGGGCCCTCGGCGCCCGCCCGTAGGGCCGAACGCCGGGGTGGCCGCCGAAGTCCGCCGGGGCCGGTGACAAGATTGACGGATGGGACAGAACGGTCACGTCCAGGTGAAGTCGGCGCGAGGGCGGTGGATCCTGAGTGCGACCGTGCTCGGCTCCGGCCTGGCCCTGCTCGACAGCACCGTGGTCAACGTCGCGCTGCCGTTCCTCGGCAGGGAGCTGAACGCGGCCATGGACGGCCTGCAGTGGACCGTCAACGCCTACACCCTCACCCTGGCGGGCCTGATCCTGCTGGGCGGCTCGCTGGGGGACCGCTACGGGCGGCGCAAGATCTTCCTGATCGGCACGGTGTGGTTCGCCGTGGCCTCGGCGCTGTGCGGCCTGTCGCCGAACATCGAGTTCCTGATCGGGGCACGCGCGTTGCAGGGCATCGGCGGCGCGCTGCTCACCCCGGGGTCGCTGGCCATCATCCAGGCGTCGTTCGTCAAGCAGGACCGGCCGCGGGCCGTCGGGGTGTGGTCCGGACTGGGCGGTGTGGCCAGCGCGATCGGGCCGCTGCTGGGCGGCTGGCTGGTGCAGACGGCCGGCTGGCGGTGGGCGTTTCTGATCAACCTGCCGTTCGCGCTGATCGTGGTGCTGGTGACGCTGCGGCACGTGCCGGAGAGCCGTGACGAGCAGGCGGCCGGGCGGTTCGACGTCCTGGGCTCGATGCTGGCCGCGCTGGCGCTGGCCGGGATCACGTACGGGCTGATCGAGAAGGGCGCGCCGGTGCCGCTGATCGCGGGGGCGCTGCTCGGGGCGGCGTTCGTGGTGACCGAGCGGCGCAGATCGCCGCAGGCGCTGGTGCCGGTCGCCATCTTCAGGAACCACGTCTTCACGGCGGTCAACGTCGTCACGCTCATCATGTACGCCGCCATGGGTGTGGTGTTCTTCCTGCTGGTGATCCAGCTCCAGGTGGTGTCCGGGTTCTCGCCGATCGCGGCCGGGCTGTCGATGTTGCCGACCACGATCCTGATGATGCTGCTGTCGTCGCGGGCCGGGGAGACGGCCCGGCGGTTCGGGCCGCGCTGGCCGATGACGATCGGGATCCTGCTGGCGGGGGCCGGGTTCGTGCTGATGAGCATGATCGGCCCGCACGCCTCCTACCCGCTGCTGGTGCTGCCCGCGGTGACGGTCTTCGGGCTCGGCCTGTCGGCGGCCGTCGCGCCGCTGACCGCGACGGTGCTGGCCACGGCCGACGAGCGCTACGCCGGCACGGCCAGCGGCGTCAACAACGCCGTGGCCCGCACCGGGAGCCTGCTGGCGGTGGCCGCCGTGCCGCCGCTGGTCGGCCTGGTGGGCGACGCGTTCGAGAACCCGCCGGTGTTCAACGCCGGGTTCCGGGCGGCCATGCTGATCAGCGCCGTCATGATGGCGGTCGCCGCGGCCATCACGTTCCTCACCATCAGGACGAACGTGCTGGCCGGGGAGCCGGAGACGGCTAGTACGTGAACGCCTGACTGCGCACGCTGTTGTCGAAGTTCGACAGCAGCAGCTCGGGCTCGCCGACCGAGCGCACGCCGGGCAGCCGGGTCAGCAGCTCCCGGAACATGGTGCGCATCTCCTGCCTGGCCAGGTTGGCGCCGAGGCAGAAGTGCGGGCCCGGCCCGCCGAACCCGACGTGGGGCTTGGTGTCGCGGGTGATGTCGAAGGTGTCGGGGTCGGGGAAGACCGACTCGTCGCGGTTGGCCGAGCCGTAGAACAGCACGACCTTGTCGCCCTGCTTCAGCTCCAGCCCGCGCAGCGTGCAGTCTTCTGTGACCGTGCGGCGGAACTGCATGATGGGCGAGACGTAGCGGACCATCTCCTCGATCGCGCCGTTGATGTGGGCGTCGAAGTCGGAGGTCAGCAGCTCGCGCTGGGCCGGGTTCTCGGTGAGCAGCCGGATGCCGTGGGCCATGGTGTTGCGGGCGGTCTCGTTGCCGGCCACCAGCAGCAGCGAGAAGAACGAGCCCAGCTCCTTGTCGGTCAGCTTCTCGCCGTCGGGGTTGGCGTTGACCAGGAGCGAGACCAGGTCGCCCTTGGGCTCGGCGACGCGCTCGTGGCCGAGCTTGATGACCATGCGCTGCAGGGCCAGCAGGGCCAGCATGTTCTGGCCGGCCATCTGGACGCTGCGGGCCAGGCTGGGACGCACGCCGGTGTAGGCGGTGGAGATGTCGACGTGCTGGTGGACCTTGGCGCGCAGCTCCTGCGGGATGTCGAGCATGTCGCAGATGACGTGGATGGGAAGCTTGGCGGCCACCTGCGTGACGAAGTCGCGCGGGCCCTCCCTGACGACGTCGTCGACGATGCGGGCGCAGGCGGCCTGGATGTCGCTCTGGAGCCCCGCCAGCATCTTGGGGCTGAACGAGCGCGTCACGATGCGGCGCAGGCGGGCGTGGCGGGGGTCGTCCATGTTCACCATGGACTCGCCGAACACCTGCTTGACCCAGCCCGGCGGCTCGGGGTTGGTGACGGCGGGCTCGCTGGAGAAGATCTTGGCGTTGCGGCTGGCCTCGACCACGTCCGCGTGCCGGACCAGGGCGTAGAAGCCCTTGCCGGAGCGGAGGAAGGGCACCTTCTTCTCCGGGAAGAACACCGGGTGCTCCAGTTGCCGGAGCCGGGCGAATGCCTCATTCCGCTCTTTGAGCGGTTTGCGCCAGAAATCCAGATCAGCGAGGTCGATGTCCACCCGTCTATCCTGGCACGCTCCCACGCCCCGCCGGACGGGCCGAAAGTCCCTTCCGAAGCGGATGTGCATCGTGCCCTCCTGGCCCGTTCTCGTGGCGTTAAGTCCGGGTTCGACGTGGATGGAGATGACTGTCGGTATGAACGCGTTGCTCGCCGCCTGCCTGGTCGCCCCCCTCGTCTCCGGGCCCGTTTCCGCCGCCGGCGCGTGCGGCGGGCACCCCCTCGACTTCGACGGCGACGGCCGCGCCGACATCGCCGTCGCCGCTCCCTACGACGACTCCAGGGCCGGTTCGGTGACCGTCATGTACGGCTCGGGCCGGACCGTCGAGCTCACCCAGCCCGGCGCGGAACCCGGGGACGCCTTCGGCTCGGCGCTGGCCGTCGGCGACTTCGACGGCGACCGCTGCGCCGACCTGGCGGTCGGGGTGTCGGAGGAGTTCGCCGGGGCGCGGGTGCCCGGCGCGGACGGCAACGGGGTCGTGCAGATCTTCGACGGCTCCCCCGCCGGGCTGGTCGCCGGCGAGGAGCTGGCCCCGGCCCGGCGGGGCAGCGACCGGTTCGGCGCGGCGCTGGCGGCCGGCGACTTCGACGGCGACGGCCGCGACGAGCTGGCCGTGGGCTCCCCGAGCCACGCGTCGGGCGGTGCGGTCACCGTCTACGGGATGAAGGGCCGCAAGGCGTACCAGATCACCCAGAAGACGTCGTGGGTGCGGCAGCCGGCGAACGTCACCGACCAGTGGGGCGCGGCGCTGACGGCCGGCGACTTCGACGGCGACGGCCGCGACGAGCTGGCCGTCGGCGCGCCCGCCGACAGCGTGCGCCTGGACGGCCAGGGGTCGGTGACCGTGCTCGACCCGCGCGCCCGCCGGGCCCGGCTGCTCACGCAGAGCTCGCCGGGGATCGCCGGCGCCTCGGAGAAGTGGGACGCCTTCGGCGCGGCCCTGGCCACCGGCGACTTCAACGGCGACGGCCGCGACGACCTGGCGATCGGCGTGCCCGGCGAGGGCCTCAGCGAGAACCAGCGGGCCATGGACTACGGCGACGGCACCGTGGACGTCCTGTACGGCTCGCGCGCCGGCCTGCGCACCCACGGCAGCGAGGCGTGGTCGCAGCGCTCGCTGAAGGGCGAGCCGCGCTACTACGACCGGTTCGGCGCGGCACTGGCCGCCGGGGACTTCACCGGCGACGGCAAGGACGAGCTGGCCATCGGCGTGCCCGGCGAGCACGCCGTCCAGGTGCTCCAGGGCCGCGCGTCGGGCGGCCTGACCCGGCAGGGGAACCTGCTGGTCAAGGGCAAGGGACGCGACTTCGGCGCCGCGCTGGCCACGCTGCCCGGCGGCGGCGGCCGCTACCGCGCGCTCACCGCCGGACGCCCCCTGGACGGGCTCCTGGTCGCCGCCCCCGACCAGGGCCTGGTCATGTACGCCCCCGGCGTCCGCGAGACGGGCCTGCGCCTGGGCCGCCTCCGCCAGGTCTCCCAGGGCACCGGCCTGTACGGCTACACCTTCGGCTGAACATGCCCCGGGCTCTCAGCGGGTGGCAGCAGCACGCGGAACAGGGCGCCCTTGCCCGGCTCGCCCTCGGCCATGATGACGCCGCCGTGCGCCTCCACCAGCGTCGCCGCGATCGACAGGCCCAGCCCGGCCCCGCCCACCCCGCGCGCCGGATCGGCCCGGTAGAACCGCTCGAACACCCGCTCGGCCACCTCCGGCGGGAACCCCGGGCCCTCGTCGGCCACCTCCACCACGGCCCGCTCGCCGTCCACCCCGACGCGCACCTCGAACGGCGTCCCCGGCGGCGTGTGCTGCAGCGCGTTGCTCACCAGGTTCCCGACCACCTGGCCGAGCCGCGACTCGTCGCCGGTCACCAGCACCTCGCCCTCGCCGCCGTCCGAGCGGACCAGCTCGATCCGCCGGTCGGGGGCGAGCGTCTGGGCGTCGATCACGGCGGTCGCGGCCAGGCTGAGCAGGTCCACCGGCCGCCGCGCCAGCTCCCGCCGCTGGTCCAGCCTGGCCAGCAGCAGCATGTCCTCCACCAGCAGGCCCATGCGCGCGGCCTGCCCCTCGATCCGGCTCAGCAGCCGCACGGCCTCGGCCAGGTCCTTCTCCTCGCCCAGCCGGAACAGCTCGGCGAACCCCCTGATCGAGGTGAGCGGCGTGCGCAGCTCGTGCGAGGCGTCGGCCATGAACCGGCGCATGACCTCCTCAGAACGCCGCGCCGCCGTCGCCGACTCGCGCGCCGACTCGGCCGCCGCCTCCCGCTCGCGCACCGCCGACTCGATCTGGGCGAGCATGCCGTTGAGCGAGCGGCCCAGCTTGCCGACCTCGGTGGTGCTCGCCCACATCGGCACCCGGCGCGACAGGTCGCCGCCCGCGATGTCCTTGGCGGTGCGGCCGATCTCGCGCAGCGGGCGCAGGCTCCGCCGTACCAGCCAGTAGCAGGCGAGGCCCAGCACGACCAGCGTGCCGCCGCCGGCGAAGGCCACGATGAGGGCGAGCCTGGCCACCGTGCCCTCGACGTCGCCGAGGCTGATGGCGATCACCCGGCTGACGCCGTCGCGGCCAGGGACGGCGACCACCCGCCAGTCCGGCCCGCCGGGCGCGCGGGACTCGACGGTGAACGGCCGCCCGCCGCGCGCGGCGACGTCCGCGCCGGTCAGCCGGGGCAGCCTGGGCGTGTGCTCCTCGGTGGACTCGCTCATCACCCGTACGGTGGCGCCGCCCGCGTCCACCAGCACCGAGTGGAACAGCCCGAAGAACCGCTGCGGCTGCCGCCCGGCCGGCCACGCCTCGGGCGGCGGCGGCAGGTCGCGCGGCGCGGCGGCCGCCACCAGTTGCCGGTCCACCCGCTCGACCAGGTATCCGCGCAGCAGCCGCACGGCGAACAGGCCGGTCACCGTGATGGCGAGGGTGACCAGCAGCAGCGTGGCCGAGACCAGGCGCAGCCAGAGCGGGGCGCGGGCGAGGTGTTTCCTCATATGCGCGGCGGGCGCAGGATGTAACCGACCCCGCGCAGCGTGTGCAGGTACTTCCGGTCACCGGTGTCGATCTTGCGCCGCAGGTACGACACGTACGACTCGACCAGGCCCACGTCGGTGCGCCAGTCGCCGTTCCAGACGTGGTCGAGGATCTGCGTCTTGGACAGCACCCGGCCGACGTTCAGCATGAAGTAGCGCAGCAGCCGGAACTCCGTGGGCGACAGCCGCACCGGGACGCCGTCGCGCCAGACCTCGTGGCTCTCCTCGTCCAGCTCCAGGTCGGCGACGCTCAGCCGGTGGGGCGGCGGCGCGCCCCTGCGGGTCCTGCGCAGCACCGCCCGGATCCGGGCGATGACCTCCTCCAGGCTGAACGGCTTGGTCACGTAGTCCTCGCCGAGGCCGAGACCGGTGATCCGGTCCTCCGGCGTGTCCTTGGCGGTCACGAACAGCACCGGGACCCGGCGGCCGCGGGACCGCAGCCTTCCCGCGACCGCCAGGCCGTCGATGTCGGGCAGCATCACGTCGAGCATCACCAGGTCGGGCGTGCTCTCCTCGGCCACCCGCAGCGCCTCCCGCCCGTCGGCGGCGGTCAGCACCTCGAACCCGGCCATGCGCAGGCTGGCCGAGAACAGCTCCCTGATGTTGGGCTCGTCGTCGACCACCAGCAGCCTGGCCTCGGGCGCGTTCATCGCGGGCCGCCTCCCTGGGTGCCCTGGGTGATCGCGGTCGCGGTGACCGAGCCGTCACCCGACTGCTGCCCGCGCACGACGACCGTGGTGCCGGCGGCCAGGTCGGCGACCTTGCCGGGCTTGGAGATCTGGACCGTGGTCTGGTCGCTGGTGGTGACCGTCACCGTGGCGCCGTCCATGGTCCTGACGTAGATCTTGTCGCCGTCGACCTTCTCGACGGTGCCGACCGTGCCGCCGCCCATGCGCTGCCCGAGCCCGCCGTTCTGGGTGCCGTTCTGGGCGCCGTAGCCGCGCTGGCCGTAGCCGCCGCCGGGGAACGGGCCGTCCGTACGTCGGAGCTGCGCGGCGGCCGGCGCGGCGTCGGACGTGCCGAACAGCTTGCCCGCCTGGATCCCGATGAGCACGCCCGCCACCAGCACCACCCCGGCGGCCAGCCCGAGCGTCAGCTTCGAGACGCCCCCGCGCGGCTGGACGGCGAGCTCCTCCCCCAGGTCGTCGGGGAAGGGCGAGGAGTCGAGCCTGTCCATGTCTTTCTCCTTACTCATGCCGCCTACTCGTGCCGCAGGGCCTGGATCGGCCGGAGCTTGGCCGCCCTGTTGGCGGGATAACTGCCGAAGAACAGCCCGATCCCCACCGACACGCCCAGCGCCAGCGCGACGGACGACGGCACGAGGACCGGCTCGATGCCGGCCACGCTGAACCGGGTGCCGACGAAGGCCACCAGCACCCCGAGCAGCCCGCCGACCAGGCTGAGCAGCGTGGCCTCCATCAGGAACTGGCCCAGGATGGCGCTGCGCGGCGCGCCGATCGCCTTGCGGATGCCGATCTCCCGGGTCCGCTCGGTCACGGTGACGAGCATGATGTTGGTGATGCCGATGCCGCCCACCAGCAGCGAGATCGCCGCCACCGCCCCGAGCAGCACGGTGAACGTGCCGGTGGCCTCGCTCACCGTCTCCTGCAGGGTGGCCTGGTTGAGTATCCGGTAGTCGGGGTTGCCGTCGGTGATCCCGTGCCGCTGGTTGAGGACGGCGGTCACCTCCGACTGCGCCGCCGTGGTGGCCTCGGCGCCGGTGGCCTGCACGACGATCGAGTCCAGCGAGCCGAACCCGCTCAGGCTCTGCTGCACGGCGGGCAGCGGCGCCACGGCCACGTCGTCGGCGTCCTGCATGCCGGTGGAGCCGCTCTCCTTGAGCACCCCCACCACCGTGAACGGCACCCCCGACACGCTGACCTGCCGGCCGATCGGGTCCACCGCGCCGAACAGCTCCTCCACCACCGTCTGCCCGAGCACCACGACCTTCCTGGCGGCCAGCACGTCGTCGTTGAAGAAGTACGTGCCCTTGGCCACGGGCTTGTTCATGGCCTCGAAGTAGCTGGGGTAGGTGCCGACGAACTGCCCGATCGTGTGGCTTGCGGCGCCGTACGCGGCGGTGGCGGAGTTGGCGCCGACCACCGGCGAGACGGACCTGACCGACGGCGCCAGTGTCCGGTCGGTGAGCGCCTTGGCGTCGGCCAGGCTGAGCTGCCTGGCCTGCGTGCGCGGCCCGGTGTTGCCGCCGCCGCCCGGCGCGCGCCCGCCGAAGCCGCCCCCGCCGCCTCCGCCCGAGAAGGACGGGGAGATCGTCAGCGTGTTGGCGCCGAGGCGCTGGATGTTCTTCTGGATGCTCTGCGAGGAGCCCTCGCCGACCGCCACCAGCAGGATGACCGCGGCGACGCCGATGAGGATGCCCAGCGTGGTCAGGGCGCTGCGCATCTTGTTGGCCAGCAGGCCGCGCAGCGCGAAGCGGAGGATCTCAAGCTGGTTCACTGGCCGCCGTCCTCGGGGGTGGTCCGTCGACCGGCGCCTGGCGGCGGTCCTCCACGATCTCGCCGTCCACCAGCCGGATCACCCGTCTGGCGTGCGCGGCCACGTCGTCCTCGTGGGTGATGAGCACGATCGTGCGTCCCGACTCGCTGAGCCGGTCGAGGATCTGCAGCACGTCGCGGGTGGAGGCGGTGTCCAGGTTGCCGGTGGGCTCGTCGGCCAGCAGCAGCGCGGGCGCGGTGACCAGCGCCCTGGCCACGGCCACGCGCTGCTGCTGGCCGCCGGAGAGCTGGTTCGGCTCGTGGCGCACGCGGTCGGTCAGCCCGACCTGCTCCAGCGCGGCCAGGGCGCGCGAGCGCCGCTCGGCCGGGCCGACGCCGCCGTACACGAGCGGCAGCTCGACGTTGGCCAGCGCGCTCATGCGCGGGATCAGGTTGAAGGACTGGAAGACGAACCCCACCCTGCGGTTGCGCAGGATCGCCAGCTGGTGCTCGGCCAGCCGTCCCACGTCCGCGCCGTCGATCTGGTACGTGCCGGAGGTGGGCACGTCGAGGCAGCCGAGGATGTTCATCAGGGTGGACTTGCCGGAGCCGGAGGCGCCCATGATGGCGACGTAGTCGCCGCGCTCGACGTCCAGGCTGACGCCGCGCAGGGCGTGGACCTTGGCGTCGCCCTCCCCGTACTCCTTGACGAGGTCCTTCACCCGCAGGACCGGGGCCGCCGTCGCGGTGGCGGAGGCCGTCATCGCCCGCCTCCCGGCATGCCGCCGCCGCCCGGGAACCCGCCGCCGAACCCGCCGCGCTGGTTGGTGCTCTGCGTCCCGGTCGCCGGAGGCACGAGCTGGTCGCCCTCGGACACCCCGGACCTGATCTCGGTGAGCGCTGTGCCCCGGACGCCGACCTCGACCGGGGTCCTGACCTGGCGGCCGTCCCTGAGCAGGGTGACCGTGGTCTGGCCGCCGCTGGTGGAGACCGCGGTGGAGGGGACGGTGACGACGTTCTCCGCCCTGCCGACGACGACCTCGACGGTGGCGGTCTGGCCCAGCCTGACCTTGGCGGGGACCTTGGCGAAGGTGACCGTGACCGGGTACTGGACGACGTTGTTGCTGGTGGAGGCGACCGGCTGGATCTGCGTGACCTTGCCGTCGGCGGTCACCCCCGGCAGGGCGTCGAAGGTGACGGTGGCGTTCTGGCCCTGTTCGAGCTTGCCGACGTCGGACTCGGTGAAGGTGCCCACGAGCTGGAGCCGTCCGGTGTCGGCCAGGTCGACGAACCCGCCCGAGCCGGTGTTGTTGCCGCTGCTCTGTGACTGGCTCTGGGACTGGCCCTGTGACTGGCTCTGGCTGCCGCCCGAGCCGGAGGCGGTGCCGCCGACGGATCCGTTCACCGCCGTGACCGTGCCCTTGAACGGGGCCCGCAGGACGGTGGCCGCGACCGTGCGCTCGGCCTCGCGGTAGGCGTTGCGCGCCTTGACGTAGGAGGCGTAGAGCGCGGCCGTGCCGGTGCCCTCGTCGATCGCGCTCTGGTACGTGGCCTTGGCCGCCGACAGGCTCTCCTGCGCGGCGGCGTCGTCGAGCCTGGCCAGGATGTCGCCCTTGTCGACCTTGTCCCCCGCCTTGACGTAGATCCGCTCGACCGTGCCGCCCGTGCCGAACGACAGGGCCCTCGTCCTGGAGCTGGCCACCGCGCCCGACGCGGACACCGACGCGGACACCGAGCCGCGGCTCGCGGTCACCGTGCGCACGGCCGTCTCGCCGGCCGCGCGGTCCGTGCCGAGCTGGACGTAGGCGAGCGTGGCCCCGCCCAGCAGGAGCACACCCAGCGCTCCGTTGGTCATCAGCGCTCTGCGCCTTGTCGACACCTTCACAGCCGGTGACCCTTCCACACCAGCCTGCGCCACAGCCGTGACGGAGCTGAACGTTCGCTGACAACCCGGGCCCGCGCGGGGTCACACAGCGAACTCTCAGGCTGCTCGCAGGCTGCCGTGAAGCTGGTCGGCCAGGATGGGCGGCCATGAGACCGACTTTCGCGCTGGGCGGGCTCGCCCTGGCCGTGCTCGTCGCCGGGTCGGGCCTGGCGCTGGCACTCCGCGACGACGAACCGCCCGCCGTCCGGGTACGGCTCGCCGCCGCCCAGCGGGGCCCGGTCACGGCCCTGGTCAGCGCCGCCGGCAACACCGTGGACGGGGCCCGGCGGGACCTGGCGTTCGGCTCGTCCGGCCCGCTGACCAAGGTGTACGTCAAGGCCGGGACCAAGGTGACCAAGGGCCAGGTGCTGGCCAGGATCGACGGGCGAGGGGCCCGCGAGGCGTACGAGGCCGCCAAGGCCGACCTGACCGCCGCCCAAGAAGCCCTCACCACCGCCGCCACCGCCCCCTCCAGCACCCCCGCCACTTCCACCGGCAACCCCGGCTCGCCGAACGGCGCCACCTGCCCCACCCCGCCGGTCAGCTCGAAGCCGACCCCGACCGCCGGTGGCACCCGCCCTGCCACCTCCCCCACCTCGTCCCCCGGCGGCGCTGCCACTCCCGGCACCGCTGCCACTCCCGGCAGCGCCGCCCCCCTGGCAGCGCCGCCGTTCCGGGCGCGACGGCGGGCTCGGGCACGGCCGTCGGTGGAGGTTCGGCGGGTGAAGGCGTCTTCGGCCCGACCACGCCGCCCACGACCACCCCGCCCACGACCACTCCGCCCGTGATCACCCCGCCCGCCACCGCCACGTCTTCCGACGCCCCCGTCGCCAAGGCCGCCACCACCGCCACTCCGGCCTCCACGCGGACCTCCGGCGCGTCCCCAGCTCACAGCCGGCCGCCGACCGCGCCCGCCACCCCCAGCAGGACCCCCTCCCCCGCCCCCACTCACGAACCCCAGCCCACGGTGACGGTCACCGCGACCGCCACGGTGACGGCGACGGTGACCGTGACGGCGACCCCGCCCGGCGGCGGCACCCCGGGAGGCGGCCACACCTCCGCGCCCGGCACACCGTCCACCCCTGGCGAACCGTCCACGCCGGGCGGCCCGTCCACGCCCGAGCCGCCCGCCACGGCCAGGCCCTCGACCACCGCGCCCCCGTCCGCGACCGCCAAGCCCACCGCCAAGCCGCACGCGACGACCTCCGCCCGTCCCACCGGCTCCTGCTCCCCCGGCACGACCTCCCGGGACACCACCACCAGGACCGCCACCACCCCCAAGGACGGCGGCACCACCGCCAAGGGCGGGATCACCGAGGACCAGGCCGCCGCGAACGTGGACCGCGCCGAAGCCGCCCTGGAGGAGGCCGCCGACGCCGTGCGCGCCACCCGTATCGTGGCCCCCACCTCGGGGACCGTCCTGTCGGTGGCGGGCCGAGTCGGCGACACGGCCGGCACCGGCACCTTCATCAGCCTCGGCAACCTGAACGAGCTCCAGGTCCAGGCCATGGTCACCGAGTCCGACGTCAACCGGCTCAAACTCGGCCAGCAGGCCGCCATCACCCTCGCCACCCGCCCCGGCGAGCGCCACGGCGGGACGGTCACCGCGATCGCCCCGACCGCCACCGTCGAGGACCAGCTCGTCCGCTACTCCGTCACTCTGGCCTTCGACGAGCCGCCCGCCGGGCTCATGCTCGGCCAGACCGCCACGGTGTCGGTCACCACCGCCGAGGCCAAGGACGCGATCTACGTCCCGGCCGCCGCCGTCCGCAGCCGTTCCGACGGCGCCCAGGTGGTCACCGTACGCTCGGGCGGGCACGACGCCGCGAAGGTGGTCGGCACCGGCGTCCGCGGCGACCAGTACGTCCAGATCACCTCAGGTCTGGACGAACGCGACCAGGTCGTCATGTCCGGCACCACCACCGGCGAGTTCCCCGACGCGACCTGGCCGGGCGCCTGACCGCCCGCCCCCGGCTCCCAGCCGCCCCTCAGCCCCCTCCCAGCCAACCTTCAGCCGACGAGGACCGCGCCCCCTCGCCGTCCCACGGCCGACGAGGACCGCAGCCCCCGCCGTCCCTCAGCCATGGCGCGGCGCGGCCCGGCCGGCGGACGAGCGCGGCGGTTCGGCCGGGATCGTGAGCCGGTGGGCGGTGCGGGCCCGCGCGCCGCGGCGGGAGATGTAGTCGAGCGTGCGGAAGTCCACCGACAGCTCGTCCCTGGTCAGCCGGGCCATGAGGTAACCGCGCCGCTGGTCGATGTAGGAGATGTGCGGGTTCTCCTGCAGGGCCTCGGCGATCCACGTGCGGTCCCGGTAGCCGTCGCCGTCGCTGGCGATCGACGACGTCACCAGTTCCCTCGCCACCACCGGCGAGTCCGGGTCGTCGAAGTCGGTCTTGAGGTCGGCCAGGTGGTGCATGTGCGCGTCCCCGGTCAGGACGACGGGGTTCGAGGTGGCCGACAGCGACCCGAGCAGGCGGGTGCGCTCGGCGGCGTAGCCGTCCCAGGAGTCGAGGTTCACCTCGCGGCCGGGCCCGGTCCGGTAGTCGCGCTGGGCCATCAGGATCTGCTGGCCCAGCAGGTTCCACCGGGCGCCGGACCCGCTCAGCCCCTCCTCCAGCCACCGCCACTGGGCGGACCCGAGCAGCGTGCGCCCGTCGGCCAGCCGTTCGTCGCAGCCGGCCCGCACCCCGTCCAGGCATGCCTGGTCGTCGCGGAACTGGCGGGTGTCCAGCAGGTGGAAGCGGGCCAGCGTCCCCCAGGAGACGCGCCGGTTGATGCGCAGCACCGCTCCCTGGAGGCTGGCGCGGCGCAGCGGCATGTTCTCGTAGTACGCGCGGAAGGCGTCGGCCCGGCGGCGGTCGAAGCCGGGCGCGCCGGTGCTGGAGACGGGGCCGGCCCAGTTGTTCTCCACCTCGTGGTCGTCGAAGGCCACCAGCCAGGGCGCGACCGCGTGCGCGGCCTGCAGGTCGTGGTCGCTCTTGTACTGGGCGTGCCGGAGGCGGTAGTCGGCGAGGGTGGCGCACTTGCCCGGCGTGTGCGTGCGCACCCGTCCGGCCAGCGCGGTGTAGCCGCTGGGGCCGTACTCGTACATGTAGTCGCCGAGGAAGACGACCAGGTCGGGCTCCTGCTCGGCCAGGCGGCGGTAGGCGGTGTAGTAGCCGTGCTCGTAGTGCGCGCAGGCGGCCACGGCGAAGGTGAGCGGGCTCTCCCCGGCGGGCGTCGTCCGGGTGCGGGCGGCGGGTGAGAGCCTGCCCTGGCTCCTGAACCGGTAGAAGTAGTCGCGGCCGGGCTCCAGTCCGTCCAGCTCGACGTGCACGCTGTGGGCGTCGCGCGGCCGGGCGGTCGCGGTGCCCGACCGCACCACCGAGGAGAAGCGTTCGTCGGTGGCGACCTGCCAGTCGACCTCGACGTCGCGCGCGGGCATGCCGCCGCGGCCGTCGCCGCTGAGGGGGTCGACGGCCAGCCGGGTCCACAGGACGAAGCCGTCGGCGGAGGGGTCGCCGGAGGCCACGCCGAGGGTGAACGGGTCGGATCTGAGTGTGGTGGCGGAGGCGGGCGAGGTGACGGCGCGGGGCGTGACGAGGCCGGCTGCCGCCGCTGTCAGGAACGTTCTGCGGTCCACGCTCCAGGTATGTCCGCCCGCGCTGACCCCGTCGTGGCCCCGTCGTGACAGCGGAGTCAAGCGTGGGTGAACAGCGCCGGTCGCCCGGCGGGAGGTCAGCGGGAGGTCAGCGGGAGGTCAGCGGGGCAGCTCGCGCAGGGACTTGCGGAGCGCGGCGGCGCTGGTGAACAGCACGCCGGTCATGCCCGCGCGCTCGGCGCCCTCGACGTTCTCGGCGCGGTCGTCGATGAAGACGATCTCGGACGGGTCGGCGGCCAGCTCGCGGGCGACCTCGTCGAAGATCTCCCGGTCGGGTTTGACCAGGCCCATCCTGCCGCTGTAGAAGCGGTGGCCGATGGCGGCGATCCAGGGCAGCTCGTCGAGGCCGTCGGCGATGCAGACGGGCGCGTTGGACAGCAGCGCGACGCCGTCGCCCGCGTCGAGGATCTCACCGAGGACGGCGACCGTGCCCTCGTCGGGGTAGGCCCAGCTCGCGACGTCCATGGCCACCAGGCGGGCGACCTCGGACGGGGTGACGGACCGGCCCAGCACGGCCGCCCAGTAGTCGACGGGGCTCAGGCTCGCCCGGTCGAACTCCAGGCGGTGCTCCCAGTAGCGGCGCAGGAACGCCTCGGGCTCCGCGCCGACGGCCCGCGCCATGGCCTCGGCGTCGGCCGCGGGCTGGGGCAGGGACAGGACATTGCCGTAGTCGAACACAATCCACGTCATGCAAGGAATGGTCGCAGATGCGGGTCGAGCGCCGGGCAACCCAGGTATTTCTCGGCCGTGTGGAAGTCGATCCAGTCGAGGTTGACCAGTTCCTCGACGTCCACGCCGGTGAAACTGGCGCGCAGCGCGGGCGGGATGGCGGCGATGTCGTCCTTGTCGGCGATGTTCACCCAGCGGGCGACGTTCTTGGGGCGTTCGCCGAGGCCGTTGACGGGGGCGGGCAGGAGGCGTTCGAAGACGACGTTGCGCATGCCGAGCGGGCTGCCGAGCGTCAGGAGCAGGTCGACGGGCAGGTCGGGGTTGGCCCACAGGGCCTCGTAGGCCACGACGCTGCCGAGCGAGTGGGCGATCACCACCCGCGGCCGGTTCCTGCGGATGGCGTCGGCCACGGCCTGCCGGCATCGCTCGCGCCGCTCCTGGTCGGTGAGATAGACCGCGACCTCGGGCGCGAACAGCTTGGCGAACGCCGCCGACCTGCTGTCGAGCTTGCCGAGCAGCCATCCGGTGAACGACTTGAGCGCGCCGGTGACGTGCTCGCCGAGCCCGAGGTCCCGCGCCCATTCGACGAGCACCTGCTGCGTGGCGGCCTCGACGCGGGCCGCCGCCTGCGGGGAGCTCTCCCCGGGCTTGGGGTCGCGCAGCAGGTGGGAGAAGTAGGCGACCTCGCTGAAGTAGGCGGCCGTCTCACCGCCGAGCGCCGCGTGCAGGTAGCGGTCCCACTTGAGCCGCATGGCCGCGGCGGCCCCGGTGGCCGACCCGCCGGCCTCCAGGTAGTAGTTGTACTTGCCGATCCCGTGCACGCCCACGATGGCCGTCACAGCGCCTCCCCCTGACCGCTCGATCTTTCCGCGGATATTGGCATACGCCGCCCGTCCCCGCCCGTCAAGAGCCGCCCGAGTTTAGGCTTGCCTAAAGGTTTAGGTAGAGCTAAAGTGGAGTCACGAGGACGGACAGCGTCGAGAGCGAGACCGAGATGGCCTTTCGCCGGAACCCCCGTGAAGAGGTGGGCGGTCTCGCCCAAGAGGTCGTCGACGAGATCACCTGGTACATGCGGGAGCACAAGATCACCCGCGCCGATCTGGCCACGTCGCTGGGCGTCTCGCCCGGCCGGGTGAGCCAGATACTCTCCGGCGACGAGAACCTCACGTTGCGCACGCTCGGAGCGGTCGTCGACGCGCTCGGCGCCCGCCTGGAGCTCACGCTCGGCGACGCCGAGGACTCCCCCGCCGCCCTGACCTGAGCGCCGGCCGCCACTCCCGGTCAGCGGGCGCGGGCGATGTGCTCGCCGCCGCGGGCCCGTGACGGCGGCACGTACCCCTGGAGCGAGCGGTAACCGGCCCGGTAGGCCGCGGCCAGCAGGCGCAGCACGTCGTTCTCCGCGTCGTGCCGCAGCACGCCGTGCAGCCGGTTGAGGTTGCCGAGGTAGCGCTCGTACCTGGGGATCCTGGTGTGGCGGGAGAGGGTGAGCGCGGTGGCCACCTTCGAGCGGGCGGCGCCGTCCTCGATCAGGGCGGCCACGTCGAGCCTGCGTTCGACGGCGTCCAGGCGGGCGTGCACCCGTTCGCGCCGCCGGTCGTCGGCCGACAGGCGGTCGCGGATGCGCTCGTGGTAGCGGGCCGCGGCCAGGCTCAGCTCGTAGACGTTCCAGGACGGGTCCACCCGCTTCTCGCACCAGACGCGCTCGTCCTCGGCCATCGCCTGGTCGAGCCGGGCCAGCAGCGACACCAGCCAGAACGTGGCCGCCTCCCGGGCCAGCGAGCGCCGCTCGTCCTGCCTGGCGCGCATCTGGCCGAGCCACAGGCCGCTCGGCGCGGCCGCGCCCAGGACGGTGGCCAGCGAGTCACTCAGCAGCGCGTGCCCGGCCAGCGCGACGCCGGCGGACAGGCCGCCGGTGAGCAGGCTGACGGCGACCGCGAGCCGCCGCCCCGCGGGCCCGAAGGGCCGCCCCTTCCCCCTGGCACCTCAGCAGCAGGAAGACGACGGCGGAGACCACGGCGAGTCCAACGGTCAGCGCCGCCTGAGCGACCCACTTCGGGTCCATGGAATTAGCCCTTCCCGCGAAATGTTCTCTCCATATTCGCAGCGAGGACAGTGATTGAAAATGCCGTTGCGGACGGCATATGTCGCTCATATACGGTGACACTCATCTGAGCAAGGCGCATTCCCCCGGAACAGGAGCTCCCACCATGCCCGGCCCGCTGGTCGTCAACGACTCGATCGTCATCCCCGACGCCGAGCTCGTCTGGCGTTTCTCCCGTTCCTCAGGTCCGGGCGGCCAGGGCGTCAACACCACCGACAGCCGGGTGGAGCTGATCTTCGACGTGGCCGCGAGCACCGCGATCCCGCCCGCGCTCAAGGCCCGCGCGCTCGACCGCCTGGGCGCCACCACGATCACCGTCGTGGCCTCGGAGTACCGGTCCCAGCTGCGCAACAGGGAGGCCGCCGGTCACCGGCTGGCCCAGCGCGTCAGGGAGGCCGTTGCGCCGCCGCCCAAGCGCCGGCGTGCGACCAAGCCCAGCCGGGGCGCCGTCGAGCGCCGCATCGCGGGCAAGAAGCACCGTTCCGACGTCAAGCGCCTGCGCCGCGACCCCCACTGAGCCCGTCCCAGGAGCACGCCCGGATCAGAGAGAGAACGCCGGCTCCCTGACCCCCGACGGGCAGAGCTGCCCGATCACCGCGCGCACCTGGCCGCGCAGCACCGGGTCGGTGAGGTGGCCGTCGTCGTCGAAGTGCGGGCAGGCCGGCGAGATGACCAGCTCGGCGCCCATCACGACCGCGTCCGCGCCCTGGAGCTGCTTGTAGAGCTCCGCCTGCGCCCACATCGCGCCGCACGCCCGCGCGCTGGCGCTCATCACCGCCACGTGCTTGCCGGACAGCACGTCGCCGGCCGAGAGCCACTCCAGCGTGTACGTCAGCTCCAGCGGCAGCAGGCTGTGCTCGGGAGCCGTCAGCAGCACCGCGTCCGCCCCGGCGACCAGCCCGAGCAGCTCCCTGGCCGCCACCGGCACCTTGCCCGGCTGGTACGGCGGGACGTCGCCCATCCCCGTCCAGATCTCGAACCGTACGCCCTCCGGCAGTTCGCCGCCCGCTGCGTCCAGCAATCTGTTGATGAAAGACCCCGCGTGGAGACTGGCGGCGATCCCGATGATTTTCACCTACTGCTCCCCAGGCGTTCCGGTGTCACCTGGAAACTTCCCGATGCCTCGGATGTCCAAGACCAGCCCGAGGTCAAAAGCAGCTCAGTCTTCGCCTCAGTGCCGGTGACGCTCCTGGTCAGGCGGGCGACGGAAGATCAGCGCGAGCACCCGCAGCACCATGATCGAGGCGATCACCAGCAGGTTGTAGCCGAGGAGCTGGTACAGGCTCGTGGTGCCGACCACGATGGGGCCGCCCTCGATGCCGAGCAGCAGCACCGCCATGAGCCCGGCCGTGGCGCCGAGCACGGTGAGCAGCACCTGGTGGACCAGCCCGGTGACGTAGCGGCGGTCGCGGTCGTCGGCCAGCAGCCGGACGTTCAGGCTGAACCTGCCGTGCTCGGCGGCGCTGGCGATGCGCTCGACCCGGCGGGGCAGGCGGCGCAGCATCGGCAGCAGCGCGGCCAGCTCCTGACCCACGGCCTCCTTGACGGACTCCGGCCCGGCCCGCTCGGCCAGGTAGCGGCCGGCGAACGCGCGGGCCTCGCCGATCAGGTTGAAGCCGGGCGACAGGCGCACGAGCGTGCCCTCCAGCGTGGCCAGGGCCCGGAAGACGGCGGCCACCTCGGGCGGGATGGACAGCCCGTACTCCGAGACGATCTTGAACAGGTCGGTGAACATCTGCACGCTGTCCATGCCGGGCCCGAGGTGCCTGGCCATGAACTGGCCGAGCGCCCGCTCCAGCGCGGCCTCGTCGATCTCCTCCGGCCGCGGGACGACCTCCAGCAGCGCGTCGGTGACGCCGAGCGGGTCCTGCCGGTTCATGGCGAGCAGGAAGCGCTGCAAGGCCGAGCGGACGGAGGCGTCCAGGCGACCGACCGAGCCGAAGTCGAGCAGGCCGAGCGTGCCGTCGTCGAGCAGCATGAGGTTGCCCGGGTGGGGGTCGGCGTGGAAGACGCCCTCGACGAGGATCTGCCTGAGCAGACAGTCGAGCAGGTCGCGGGCCAGCGCGGGCCCCTGTCCGGGGGCGGCCGCGGTGACCGGCCCGCCCGACAGCCGCCGCATGACCAGCACCTGCTCGGTGCAGAGGGCGGGGAACGGCTCGGGGTAGGTGACGCCGCCGCTGCCGGAGGCGGCCACGGCGGCCATGTTGGCGGCCTCGACGCGGAAGTCCAGCTCCTCGCGGATGGCGACGGCGAACCCCTCGGCCAGGTCGCGCAGCCCCAGCGAGCGTCCCCACCTGGTCCTGGACTCCAGCGTGGCGGCCAGCCGGCGGACGATGTCGAGGTCCTGGGCCACCACGCCCTCGATGTCCGGCCTGCGTACCTTGACCACGACGTCCTCGCCGGTGTGCAGGCGGGCGGTGTGGGCCTGGCCGATGGAGGCGGCGGCCAGCGGCGTACGGTCGAAGGCGGCGAACACCTCCTCGACCGGCCCGCCCAGCTCGGCCGCGAGCACCGGCTCGACGCGCTCCCACGGCGCGGGGACGACGTGGTCCTGCAGGCGGCCCAGCTCGTCGATGAACTCGGCCGGCAGCAGGTCACGCCGGGTGGACAACACCTGGCCGAGCTTGACGAAGGTGACGCCGCCGTCGTCGAGCGCCTGGCGCAGCGACCTGGCCAGACGCACCTTGCCCGACCTGTCCTCCAGGCTCTCGCCGCGCCCCCGCAGGTAGGGGCCGAGGCCGTGCCGGAAGGCGATCCTGGTGATCTGCGAGTAGCGCCGGGCCCGGCGGATCCGGCCGCGCAGCGAACGCAGCACCTCCAGCGGCCCCGGCACCGAGCCCGGCGGAACCAGCGCCTCGGCGAGCACCAGGATCACCATGGGGATGAGCACCATGCACATGGCGATCAGGAGCAGCAGCCCGAGCGCGCCCGCGTCGGGTGTGGTCTCCGGGTCGACCGGCCCGAACGAGGCGATCACCGGCGTCAGCATCGGCTGGGCCAGGCCCCAGGCCACCATCGCGGCCAGGAAGGTGCGTAACGCGCCGAACCTTACCCCGAGCAGGCGTTGGGCCGCCGTCGCCAGCAGCAGGATCATCACCAGGATGGCGAGCGAGACGAACAGCGTGCCCAGGAACTCCATGAGGAGGGATCATCCCACGGCCGCGCGGCGATGGCGGCCGGGCGTCAGCCCCTGGCGGCGGCGCGGGCGCGGCGCTCGTCGCGGCGCTCGACGAACCGGGCCGCGGTCACCTCGGTCCTGGCCAGGAACGCCGACAGCTCCTCGCGGGCCTGCTCGCCCTCGGCGTCGAGCCCGGTCTTGTCGAAGACCGCCCACTGGCGCAGCACCGGCATGAGCACGTCGTCGAGGTGCAGACGCAGGTCGTAGATGCCCTCGTGGGCGATGATCATGGCCTTGCGGGCGAAGCCCTCCATGCCCGTGCCGGGCATCTGGAAGGTGGTGACGACGTCGGTCACCGCGCGCATGGTCTGGTTGGGGTCGAGCTCGAAGGCCGCCTTGAGCAGGTTGCGGTAGAAGAGCATGTGCAGGTTCTCGTCGGCGGCGATGCGGGCGAGCAGGCGCTCGCAGCCCTCGTCGCCGGAGGCCCTGCCGGTGTTGCGGTGGGAGATGCGGGTGGCCAGCTCCTGGAAGGAGACGTAGGCCAGCTGCTGGAGCATGGTGTTGTACTCGGTGACGAAGCCCTGCTCCATGTGGTGCATGCGGGCCCGCTCCAGCGCGACCGGGTCGACCGCGCGGGTGACGGTGAGGTAGTCGCGCAGCGCGGTGCCGTGGCGGTCCTCCTCGGCGGTCCAGCGGTGGACCCACGTGCCCCACGCGCCGTCACGGCCGAACGTGGTGGCGATCTCGTGGTGGTAGCTGGGCAGGTTGTCCTCGGTGAGCAGGTTGACGATCAGCGAGATGCGGGCGGCCTCGGGGATCTTCGAGTCGCCCTCCTGCCACGCCTGGCCGCCGTAGATGCCGTCGAAGTCACGCCCTTCGCTCCACGGGATGTACTCGTGCGGGAACCACTCCTTGGCCATCGAATTGTGGCGATCGAGCTCCACGCCCACGACGGGTTCGAGCTCGTGCAGCAGTTCCGTCTGAGACATCGCCATAAAGATCTTCTCCTTCAGGTTACGGGACCGTAGGTTAGGCTACCCGAAGGCCATGTGATGCGGTGTCGACCTCGTTGTCCTAAATGCCGGCGCGTTGCAACAGCCGGTCCAGTTTGATGTTGAGGTCGAGGATCTCCGAGCGCAGCGAGTTGAACTCCTCGGCCATCGCCGTCCTGACGAACCGCAGTTCCTCGGCCACCTCGACGCGCAGCGCCGCCAGCTCCGCCTCCGCGCCCCGCTCCCCCGGCTCCTCACGCCACACGGCCGCCTCCTCGCATTCGGTAAGTCACCTTCCGCTACCAAGGATCGCAGCCGGACGCGAGCCGCGCCGCCGGACGGCGGACGCCGGGAGTGGTTTTCTTCTTCCGGGCCACGATCCTTCGCGCCCCGGAAGAAGACTTGTCATCCCGGGTGGGCGGCCCGCCGGGCTCAGATCAGGTCGACGAGGTCGGCGACCGAGTCGACGACCAGGGAGGGACGGTAGGGGAAGCGGTCGATCTGGTCGCGCTGGGTGACGCCGGTCAGCACCAGGATCGTGAACAGCCCCGCCTCCATGCCGGAGACGATGTCGGTGTCCATGCGGTCGCCGATCATGGCGGTGGTCTCGCTGTGGCCCTCGATGGCGTTGAGCGCGCTGCGCATCATGCGGGGGTTGGGCTTGCCCACGAAGTACGGCTCGACGCCGGTGGCCTTGGTGATCATCGCGGCCACCGCGCCGCAGGCGGGCAGCGAGCCCTCGGTGGAGGGGCCGATCGGGTCGGGGTTGGTGGCGATGAAGCGGGCCCCGGCCTCGATGAGCCGGATGGCGCGGGTGATCTGGGTGAAGCTGTAGGTGCGCGTCTCGCCGAGCACGACGTAGTCGGGGTCGAGGTCGGTCAGGACGTAGCCGACCTCGTGCAGGGCCGTGGTGAGGCCGGCCTCGCCGATCACGTACGCCGACCCGCCGGGGCGCTGGTCGTCGAGGAACTGGGCGGTGGCCAGGGCGGAGGTCCAGATGGACTCGGCGGGCACGTCGAGGCCGGCGCCGGCCAGGCGCACGGACAGGTCGCGCTGGGTGTAGATGGAGTTGTTGGTCAGGACCCGGAACTTCTTGTCGGACTCCTTGAGCCGTTTGATGAATTCGTCCGCACCGGGGATCGGCCGCCCCTCGTGGACGAGGACGCCGTCCATGTCGGACAACCAGGAGTCGATCCGCTTACGCTGAGTCACCCGTTCATGGTATCGAGCGTGCCTTGTCGACTTCTCGCCGCACACGTGAACAATGTTCCTCATGTCGTTCACTGAATCCGCCCTGGACATGCGGGACGAACTCATCCAGCTCCGCCGCTCCCTGCACACCACCCCCGAGCTCGGCCTGCAGTTGCCGAGGACGCAGGAGAAGGTGCTGGCCGCGCTCGACGGGCTCCCCCTGGAGATCACCACCGGCAAGACGCTCAGCTCGGTCACCGCGGTGCTGCGCGGCGGCCGGCCGGGCCCCGCGGTGCTGCTGCGCGGGGACATGGACGCGCTGCCGGTGGCCGAGCGCAACGACCTGTCCTACATCTCCCGGACCCCGGGGCAGATGCACGCCTGCGGCCACGACCTGCACACCGCCATGCTGGTCGGCGCGGCCCGGCTGCTCAGCGCGCGGCGCGAGGACGTGGCCGGTGACGTGATCTTCATGTTCCAGCCGGGCGAGGAGGGGCACGACGGCGCCAAGCACATGATCGGCGAGGGCGTGCTCGACGCGGCCGGCGCCCGGCCGGTGGCGGCGTACGGGATGCACGTGGTGTCGGCCATGCTGCCGCCGGGGTTGTTCGCCTCGCGGGGCGGCCCGATGATGGCCGCGGCCGACGTGTTCTGCGTGACGGTGAAGGGCAGCGGCGGGCACGGGTCCAGCCCCCACCGCGCCAAGGACCCGATCGCGGCCGGCTGCGAGATGGTGACGGCGTTGCAGACGATGGTGACCCGCACGTTCGACGTGTTCGACCCCGTGGTGATCACCGTGGGCACCTTCCACGGCGGCTCGGCCGACAACGTGATCCCCGACGAGGCGCGCTTCGAGGCGACCGTGCGCACGTTCAGCAAGGAGCACCGGGTGCTGGTCAAGCGGCGTCTGGTGGAGGTGGTCGAGGGCATCGCGGCGGCGCACGGGCTCGCGGTCGAGACGTCGTTCGGCATGGGTTACCCGGTGACGGTCAACGACCAGGGCGAGGCCGGTTTCGTCTCGGCGACCGCCGACGAGCTGTTCGGGCCTGGCCGCTACTTCGTGGCGCCGCAGCCGGTCATGGGGTCGGAGGACTTCTCGTACGTGCTGGAGGAGGTGCCGGGCGCGTTCGTCTTCCTGGGGGCCTGCCCGCCCGACCGCGACCCGGCCACGGCGCCCTACAACCACTCGCCGGACGCCGTCTTCGACGACTCCGTGCTGCCCGACGGCGCCGCGCTGTACGCCTCGCTGGCCTACGAGCGCCTGTCGAGGGCGTGATGCGCGCCTGGGTGGTGGACCGGCCGGGGCCGATGGCGACCGGCCCGCTCGTGCGGGTCGAGCGGGACGTCCCCGTGCCCGGCCCCGGCGAGGTGCTGGTCCGGGTGGAGGCGTGCGGCGTGTGCCGGACGGACCTGCACCTGGCCGAGGGCGACCTCGCGCCGCGGCGGCCGCGGACCACCCCCGGGCACCAGGTGGTGGGCCGGGTCGAGGGCTCCGGCGAGCGGGTGGGGGTGGCCTGGCTGCGCTCGACGTGTGGCCGGTGCCGCTACTGCCTGCGCGGCACGGAGAACCTCTGCCCGGACTCCGCCTACACCGGCTGGGACGCCGACGGCGGCTACGCCGAGTACGTCGTGGCCCCCGCCGGCTACGTCTACCCCCTGCCGGCCGACGTGCCGGCCGAGCGGCTGGCGCCGCTGCTGTGCGCGGGCATCATCGGCTACCGGGCGCTGGCCCGCTGCGACCTGCCGCCGGGTGGCCGGCTCGGCATCTACGGCTTCGGCTCCTCGGCCCATCTCACCGCGCAGGCGGCCATCGCGCAGGGCGCCACGGTCCACGCCGTGACCAGGTCGGACGCCTCCAGGGAGCTGGCGCTGGAGCTGGGCGCGGCCTCGGCGGGCGACCGGCCGCCCGAGCCGCTGGACGCGGCGATCCTGTTCGCGCCGGTCGGCGACCTGGTGCCGCCCGCGCTGGAGGCGCTCGACCGCGGCGGGACGCTGGCGATCGCCGGCATCCACCTGACCGACGTGCCCGCGCTCAACTACGAGCGGCACCTGTTCCAGGAGCGCACGCTGCGCAGCGTGACCGCCAACACCAGGGCCGACGGCCGGGCCTACCTGGAGCTGGCGCTGGCCCATCCGCCGCGGGTGGCGACCACGCTGTACCCGCTGGAGGCGGCCGGCCGGGCGCTGGCCGATCTGGCCGCCGACCGCGTCAGCGGCGCCGCCGTGCTGGTCATGGACTGAAGGCCCGCTCCGTCGCACGATGGAGATTGGCGCCACGGCGGACCTCTATGAAGGAAAGTTACATTACACTCACAACATCTGGAGATTATTGACGCTGCCTGCTGGCGACCGTAGGGTCCGGTCAATTCCCTACAGATCCTCAACAGGTCCGACATCCCCCGGAGCGGCAGATGAAGCGACTGGCAGCGGTAGTGGCGTTGCTGGGCCTCGCCACCGCCACAGCGGCGTGCAGCGGTGGTACTAACAACAAGTCCGGCGGCTCGAGCGGTGGTGGTGGCGGGCTCTTCACCACGATCGACGTCAACAGGCCCGGCCTGGAGGCCACGGCCCCGGCCAACCCGTACAACCCGAAGGGCAACTCCTTCCCCGGCTACACGGCGATGAAGCTGGGCTGGGTCAAGAACCACCTGACCGACCCCAACCAGGCCCTCCCCGGCATCGCGGCGAGCTGGGAGATCGCGCCGGACAACTCGGCGATCACCCTGAAGCTCCAGCCGAACGCCAAGTGGTCCGACGGCAAGCCGGTCACCGCCGAGGACGTCAAGATGTCCATCGGCATCGCCTACACCCAGGGCAGCACGGCGTTCTCCATCACGCCGGGCGCCGCGGGCGCGGCGGCGGACGTGACCGTGGTCGACGACCACACCCTCAAGATCACCCAGGACATGGCGAACCCGAGCCCGAAGTTCGCCCGCGGCGTGCTCGACACGTTCGTCCTGCCCTCCCACGTGTGGAGCAGCGTGCTCCCCGCGGACTTCTGGGACCAGCTCAAGGCCTCCAGGGGCGAGGGCGCCGAGGCCGACAAGGCCCGCGAGACCATCACCGGCCTGGGCGAGAAGGTGCTCACCTTCGCCCCGCCGAAGGACACCTCGGCCGGCCCGTTCGTGCTGGAGCGGGTGAACCCGTCCGAGGCGCTGCTGGTCAAGAACAAGTACTTCTACAACGCCGCGAACGTGGCGCCGGCGCAGGTGAAGTTCCTCAACTACACCGGCAACGAGCAGATCTGGAACTACCTCACCGCGGGCAAGCTCGACCACGCCGGCTTCACCGCCGCCCCGTCCGACGTGATGAACCGGATCAAGGCGGCCGCCGGCAACGAGGTCATCAAGGGCTACTCGCCGGTCGCGGTGAGCATGGCCTTCAACCAGTCCAAGAAGCCGTACGACAACGTGCACGTGCGCCGCGGCCTGGCCTACCTGATCAACCGCGAGGAGGTCACCAAGGTCGCCTCGCCCGAGGGCGGCACGGCGGCGGTCACCACCAGCGGCATCCACCAGAAGGCCGCGCAGGCGTGGATCCCCGACGAGCTGCCCAAGCTGGAGCCGTACGCGCCCGACGTGGCCAAGGCCGAGGCCGAGTTCAAGGAGGCCGGCCTCACCAAGAAGGACGGCAAGTGGACGCTGGCCGACGGCTCGGCGTGGAAGGTCTCCATGCACGCGCCCTCCGGCTTCTCCGACTGGCTGTCGGCGCAGGAGAACATCAAGAGCCAACTCGTGAAGGCCGGCGTCGACGCCGAGGTCGTCACGACCGCCGACTACCCCCTCTACCTGGAGGAGCTGGCGGCCGGCAAGTACGACGCGGGCTTCTGGCTGATGGCCCTCGGCCCCGCGCCGTACGACATCTACCAGCGCCTGTACGGCGCCTCCAACGGCTGGACCAACGTCGCGGGCAAGGTCAAGCACTCCGAGCCCGGCAAGGCCGGCAACTGGATGGGCGGCCCCGAGGAGATCGAGGTCGACGGCGCCAAGATCAACCCCGGTGAGCTGACCGGCAAGCTGAACTCGGCCACCGAGGAGCAGGCCAAGCCGATCATGGCTCAGCTCGCCAAGGCCGCCAACCAGGACCTCCCGGTCATCCAGCTCTGGGACTACGTCAACACCCAGTTCGTCAACAACAGCCGCTTCACCGGCTGGCCGCACGACGACGAGATCCTGCGCATGGGCGCCGGCGTCCTGCCCTCGGGCGTCTGGATCCAGCTCGGCATGATCAAGGCGAAGTCGTAGTTCATGGCGCTCATCGCACGACGACTCGCGGGCCACCTGGCCCGCGGGTTCGTCATGATCCTCGTTGTCGCGACGATCAGCTTCTTCATCATCAACAACATCCCCGGCGACCCGATGGCCGCCCGCTACGAGAAGCTGGTCGAGCAGGGCATGTCGCCCGAAGCCGCCGCGCAGGCCGTCAAGGTCCTGTACGGCTTCCTGCCCGACGGCACGCTCTGGCAGCAGTACACCGACTACATGACCGGCCTGCTCCACCTCGACCTCGGCATGTCGGTCAGCAGGCCCGGCACCTCCGTGGTCGACGTGCTCACCGACGCGGCCAAGTGGACCGTTCTACCGGTGCTGGCCGGCACGCTGCTGAGCTTCATCGTCGGGATCCTGCTCGGCGTGTACGCCGCCATCAAGCGCACCGGGAAGCTGGGCGACGCCCTGGCCATCTCCGGCTCGCTGCTGCACGGCATCCCGCAGTACGTGCTGGCGATGCTGCTCGTGGTGATCTTCGCGACGCTGCTCCCGATCCTGCCGGCCGACGGCTCGGTGGACATCCTGTTCGAGCCCGGCTTCAACGCCGGCTACATCGGCTCGCTGGTCGAGCACGCGGTGCTGCCGGTGGCCACGTACGCGCTGTCGGCCTACGGCGGCTGGATCCTGGCGATGAAGTCGAGCGTGGTCACCGTGCTGGGCGACGACTTCATCCTGGCCGCCGAGCTGCGCGGCATGAAGCGCTCGATCGTGTTCCGCTACATCGCGCGCAACGCGATCCTGCCGCTGTTCACCATGCTGGCCCTGTCGCTGGGCCTGCTGCTGGGCGGCGCGGTCTTCATCGAGAAGATCTTCAACTACCCGGGTCTCGGCTGGCTGCTGATCAGCGGCGTCCAGGACCGCGACTACGGCCTGATGGGCGGGGCGTTCCTGCTGATCACGGTCGGCACGATCATCGCCAACATCGTCGCGGACCTGTTCTACACGGTCATCGACCCGCGGGTGCGCAGCGGAGAGGAGGGCTCGTGAGCGCCACGCTCATCCCGGAGGCCGCGCCGGCCGCCTCGGCCATGCGCCGCAACTTCTGGCACGGCGTATGGCGGGTGATGAAGCGCAAGCCCAGCCGCATGGCCGGGGTCGTCATCATCGCCGGTTTCATCGTCATGGCCGTGCTCGGGCCGATGCTGCTGCCCGAGCACCTGCCGGGCAACGCGAGCGCGATCACCCAGCCGCCGAGCTGGGACCACTGGTTCGGCACCGACCCGCAGGGCCGGGACGTGATCGCGCTGGTGATCAAGGGCTCGCGGTACGTCCTGCTCACCGCCCTGGTCACCGCGATCATCACGGTCGTCGCCGGCACCGCGATCGGCCTGTTCTCCGGCTTCAAGCGGGGCCGCTGGGACACCGTGCTCATGCGGCTGACCGACATGAAGCTCACCATCCCCGGCCTGCCGCTGCTGCTGGTGCTGGCGACCGTGTGGAAGTTCGGCAACCCCTTCCAGATGGGCCTGGTGCTCGGCCTGCTCGGCTGGGGCGGCGTGGCGCGGGCGGTGCGCTCGCAGACGCTGTCGCTGCGCGAGCGCGGGTTCATCGAGGCCGCCCGCGGGCTCGGGCTGTCCACCACGCACATCATCGGCAAGGAACTGCTGCCGAGCATGGCGCCCTACATCGCGATGAACATGCTCATCGCGGTCACCGGCGCGGTCTACTCGCAGGTGGGCCTGTTCTTCCTGGGCGTGCTGCCGTACGAGTCGGACAACTGGGGTGTGATGCTCAACCTCGCCGTGTTCCAGGCGGGCGCGATGATCACGCCGAACGCGCTGGGCTACCTGCTGGCGCCCCTGCTGGCGATCCTGCTGCTCACGCTCGGCATCGTGCTCGTGGTGGACGCCATGGACGAGATCTTCAACCCCCGGCTGCGCGAGGAGTAGCAAGTGGCCGAACAAGCGCCGGGAGTGCGCATCGACGGCCTGACGGTCGTCTACAAGACCCCCGCGGGCGAACTGCCCGCCGTCCGGGACGTCACGCTGACGCTGGAGCCCGGCACGATCACCGGCATCGTCGGCGAGTCCGGCTCGGGCAAGTCCACGCTGGCGCTGTCGCTGCTCAACGCGGTGCAGCCGCCGGGCAGGATCGCCGCGGGCAGCGTCGCGATCGACGGTCTCGGCGACGTGACCGGTTTCGCCGGCGAGGAGCTGCGCAAGGCCCGCGGCCGGCACATCGGATACGTCTTCCAGGCCGCCCAGAACTCGCTCAACCCGCTCAAGACGGTCGGCAAGCAGCTCCTCGACCTGGGCCGCTCGCACGGCGTGGAGGACCTGCCCGGCCTGGTCCGCGAGGCCAAGGAGCTGCTCGGCCGGATGGGCCTGGACGGCGCGCGCGTGCTCGACTCGCACCAGCACGAGCTGTCCGGCGGCATGCGCCAGCGGGTCGGCATCATGCTGGCGCTGGTGCTCAACGCCCACCTGGTGGTGCTCGACGAGCCGACGACCGCCCTGGACATGATCACCCAGGCGAACATCCTGAAGATCGTCCGCGAGGTGCACGCCGAGCGCGGCCTGACCACGCTGGTCATCACGCACGACATCGGCGTCGTGGCCGAGGTCGCCGACCGCCTGGTCGTCATGTACGGCGGCCGCCTGGTCGAGCAGGGCCCGACCCGAGACGTGCTCGGCTCCCCCAGTCACCCCTACACCCGGGGCCTGATCAGGGCCATCCCCCGGCTCGTGGGCGACATCGCCGAGGCCCAGGCGCTGCCCGGCCGGCCGCCGACGCTGGCCACGGTGCCGAAGGAGGGCTGCGTGTTCAGGGAGCGCTGCGCGCTGCGCATGGACGTGTGCGACACCGCCGACCCGCAGGCCGTGGCGCATGGATCGAGGGTCGTGGCCTGCCACGCCGTGACCGTGAAGGAGCACGCGTGATCACCGGGACCGGCATCGTCAAGACGTACAAGCAGCGCGGCAACGTGCTGGCCGGGCGGGAGGTGCGGGCGCTGCGCGGGGTGGACTTCTCCATCCCCAAGGGCGGCGCGGCCTCCTTCATCGGCGAGTCCGGCTGCGGCAAGACCACGCTGGGCCGGATCATCGCCGGGCTGGAGACCTACGACGAGGGCGAGATCGTCATCGGCGACGTGTCCATGTCGGGGCTCAAGCAGAAGAAGCGCCAGCCGTACTTCCGCAGGATCCAGATGATCCACCAGGACCCGTACTCGGCGCTCAACCCGACCCGGACCATCCACCAGACGCTGTACGCGCCGCTCAGCCTGCGGGCCGGGCAGACCGGGCGGTCGAAGGAGTGGATCGAGGAGCGGGCCGCCGAGGTGCTGTCGATGGTGGGCCTCGACCCGGGCTCGGTGCTGGCGCGCTACCCGCACCAGCTCTCGGGCGGCATGCGGCAGCGGGTGGTCATCGCCCGCGCGCTGACCGTCGACCCGGAGATGCTGGTCGCCGACGAGGCCGTCTCGATGATCGACGTCTCGCTCCGGCTGGGCATCCTCGCGCTGCTGAAGGACCTGCGCGAGCGGCTGGGCGTGAGCGTGCTGTTCATCACCCACGACGTGGCCACCGCCCGCTACATCGGCGACGACGGCGAGCTCTACGTCATCTACCGCGGCCAGGTCGTCGAGCGCGGCCCGGTGGACACGGTCATCGCCGACCCGGTGCACCCGTACACGCAGTCGCTGCTGTCGGCCATCCCCGTGCTGCACGGCCTGGAGGAGCCCGGCGCGCAGCCGGTGTCGCCGCTGGAGTCGCTGGACGAGAGCAAGGCCGACGAGGGCTGCCTGTTCGCCCGCCGCTGCCCCTTCCGCGGCGAGCGGTGCACGGGCGAGCGGCCGCTGCTGCAGATCACCGAGGGCGTGCCGCAGCAGCACGCGTGCTTCTACCCCGAGCGGCGCGACGTGATCGCGCGCCCGATGAGCGAGGTGTGATGTCGCCCACCGTCCGCGGCGCGGACCTGGCCGAGGCCGCCCGGGTGGCCGCCGCCGCGCTGACGCTGGACGCGCCCGAGGCCCCCGGCCTGGTCCGGCGCCTGGCCGAGCCGCCCGCCGAGCGCCGCTGGACGGCGCTGGCGACCGACGGCGGGGTGGTGATGACGTCGGTCTCGTCGAAGGATCCCGAGGTCGGGCACCTGGACCTGCTGGCCGTGCACCCCTCGGTCCAGGGCCGCGGGCACGGGCGGGCGCTGGTGGCGGCGGCCGAGGAGTGGCTGCGGGGGCACGGCGTGCGGCAGGCGCGCTTCGCCGGGAACCCGCCCTGCTACGCCTGGCCCGGCATCGACGTGCGGTACACCGCCGCCGCCTGCCTGGCCGAGAGCCTCGGCTACGAGCGTTACCACGTCGCCTGGAACATGACCGCCGACCTGCGGGCCGATCTGTCCGTCGAGGACGACCTGGCGCGGCTGGAGCAGGCGGGGGTCACGGTGCGGGCGGCGGGCGCCGACCGCTCGGCCGTGGCCGCGTTCGTCGAGGAGCACTGGAACGAGCGGTGGGCCTGGGAGGCGGCCAACGCGACCGGCCTGCACTACGCCGAGCGCGACGGGCGCGTCCTGGCCTTCGCCGCCTGGGGGGCGCGGCCGGCCTGGTTCGGCCCGATGGGCACCGCTCCGGACGCCCGCGGGCTCGGCCTCGGCGGGGTGCTGCTGCGCCGCTGCCTGGCCGAGCAGCGGGCCGCCGGTCAGGAGAGCGCCGAGATCGGATGGGTGGGGCCGTTGCGGTTCTACTCGCGCGCCGTGGGCGCGCGAGCCGAACGCGTCTTCTGGCTCTACCGGCGCGACCTGGCGTGATGTCAGCTGTAGAGCAGATGTCCTTCGGGACGGCCGGGCGGCGGGCACAGCTCGCGCGGGTCGTCCCCGGCCTCCAGGCAGCGCGTGAGCGCGTCGGAGCCCCAGAGCAGGTCGAGGAACAGGTCCTCGCCCTTCCAGACCAGGTCGTCCGGGTAGAGGACGCGGGCCGTGTGCAGCATCGACAACCCGGTCAGCACCGGCCGGAAGGCCCGCGGGTCGTGCACGTGCAGCTGCACCCCGCGGACGGGGACGCCCGCGTGCTTGTGGAACGTCGGCGTGAACCAGGTGTCCCTGAACCGCACGCCGGGCAGCTCCAGCCCGTTCAGGGCGGCCGCGTAGCGCTCGTCCGCGTACGGCGCCCCGACCAGCTCGAACGGCCTGGTCGTGCCGCGGCCCTCGGAGAAGTTCGTGCCCTCGAACAGCCCGGTGCCCGGGTAGACCAGCGCGGTGTCGGGCGTCGGCATGTTGACCGAGGGCATCACCCAGGGCAGGCCGGTCTCCGCCCAGCTCATGTCCCGCCGCCAGCCCTCCATCGTGACCACCCGCAGGTCGGCGTCGAAGCCGAACAGCGCCGCCAGCTCCCCCGCGGTCCTGCCGTGGCGCACGGGCAGCGGGAAGCGGCCCACGAAGCTGGCGAACGCCGGGTCCAGCAGGGGGCCCTCCTCGACGGTCCCGCCCAGGGGGTTGGGCCGGTCCAGCACCACGAACGACAGGCCCAGCCGGGCGGCCGAGGCCAGCAGGTCGTACATGGTCCACACGAAGGTGTAGAAGCGGGCGCCCACGTCGGCGATGTCGAAGATCAGCGTGTCCACGCCGGAGGCGGCGACCACGCGGTCGAGGTCGTCGCCCGACAGCTCGTGGGTGTCGTGGACCGGCAGTCCCGTCGCGGGGTCCACCGCGTCGTGCTCGCTCGATCCCGCCTGGGCCGTGCCGCGCAGGCCGTGCTCGGGGCCGAACAGCGCGGTCAGGGGCAGGCCCGCGGCCAGCAGGGCGTCGGTCGTGGGGGTCAGGTCGGGCAGGACGCCGGTGGGATTGGTGATCAGGCCGAGACGGGCTCCGCCGGCCAGCGCGGGGTCCGCGGCCAGCCGTTCGGCTCCGGTGCGTACGTGTGACATGGATCCATTCTCTGAAAGATATTTACAACTGAGAAGTAAAGGGTGGAAATTAGCGTCATGATTGATCCGCTGCCCGAGCTGTCCACCGAGCAGAGCGATCCCCGCTACAGCCAGATCGACCGGCTGCCGACGGAGCAGATCGCCCGACTGATGAACCAGGCCGACGCCGAGGTGCCCGTGGCCGTGGCCGCGGCCGTCCCGGCGATCTCGGCGGCCATCGACGCGATCGCCGCCCGGATGGCCGAGGGAGGCAGGCTGCTGTACGTCGGCGCCGGCACCTCGGGACGGCTGGCCGTGCTCGACGCCAGCGAGTGCCCGCCCACGTTCGGCACCGACCCCGCGCTGGTGCAGGGCGTCATCGCGGGCGGGTCCGAGGCGCTGACCCGGTCCATCGAGGGCGCGGAGGACGACGCCGAGGCGGGCGCGGCGGCCATGAAGGACCTGGAGGTGGGCGCGCTCGACTCGGTGGTGGGCGTGTCGGCCAGCGGGCGGGCCCCGTTCGTGCTGGGCGCGCTGGCCGAGGCCGCCGGCCGGGGGCGCTGACCGCGGGGCTGTCGTGCAACACGGGCGCGCCGCTGTCGGCCGCCGCCGAGCACGGGATCGAGGTCGTGGTGGGGCCCGAGGTGGTGGCGGGCTCGACCAGGCTGAAGGCGGGCACGGCGCAGAAGCTCGTGCTCAACATGATCTCGACGATCTCCATGGTCAGGCTGGGCCGGACCTACGGGAACAAGATGATCGAGATGTCGGCCATGAACAGCAAGCTCGCCTCCCGCGCGCTGCGTATGGTGAGCGAGATCACCGGGGCCGATGCCGCGACCGCGGGCGCGGCGCTGGAGGCGGCCGGCGGGCAGGCGAAGACGGCCGTGGTGATGATCCAGCACGGGCTGGACCCCGACGCGGCCCGCGCGCTGCTGGAGTCGCACGGAGAGCGGCTCAGCGACGCGCTCAGCGGCTGACGTACCGGACGGGACGCCCCGGGGGACCATCGGGGACTGACGAGGGGGGAACGGGGATGTCGGACCGGCTGGAGCGCCTGCTGGCCGCCGCGGTGCCCGAGGTGTGCCCGGCGGCGGTCGCGCTGATCGCGGTGCACGGCACGGTGACCGCCGCCGCGGCGGTGGGCGAACTGGTCAGGTACACCGACGCCGTGCCGGGCGGCACGCGGGACGGCGACTCCGACGGCGGGCGGGACACCGGGTCCGGGGGCCCGGGGACGCTCGCCGCCGATCGGCCCCCCGCGCGCCGGGACTCGGTGTTCGACCTGGCCTCGGTCAGCAAGCTGTGCACCACCGCGGTGGTGCTCTCGCTCGCCGAGGAGGGCCTGCTGGACCTGGACGAGCCGGTCCGGACGTGGATCCCCGGGGCCGACCCGCGGATCACGCTGCGCCGCCTGCTCACCCACACCGCGGGCCTGACGCCGACCCGCCGGATCGACCTGGAGCTTCCGCAGGCCGGGCCGGACGAGCGCATGGCCGCGATGCTCGGCACGCCGGTCACCGGCCCGGTCGGCGGCCCCTACCTCTACAGCGACGTCGGCATGGTGATGGCCGGCCGGATCGCCGAACTGGCCGCATCCGCCCCGCTCGACGCCCTGGTCCGCGCCCGGATCACGGACGTGCTCGGCCTGCCCGGCACCGGCTACCGCCCGGTCGGCGGCGGCGGGCGGGCCGAGCGCGTCGCCGCGACCGAGTTCAAGCCCGAACGGCCGGGCCCCGGCTGCGTGCGCGGCGAGGTGCACGACGAGACGGCCCACGCCCTGGGCGGGGTGGCCGGGCACGCGGGCCTGTTCGCCCCGGCGGACGACCTGCTGGCCTTCGGGGAGGCGCTGCGGCTGGGCGGGGGCGCGATGCTGAGCCCGTCGAGCGTGGCCGAGATGACCCGCGACCAGGGGGCGGAGGGGGCGGCGTTCCGGCACGGGCTCGGCGTGCGGATCGGCGACCCCGGCATCGTGGGCCCGCTGAGCGGCGCGTACGGCCACTCCGGGTTCACCGGGACGTCGCTGGTGGTCGATCCGGCGCGCGGGCTGACCGTGGTGCTGCTGACCAACGCCGTCCATCCGGTGCGCGGGCGGCCGGGGATGCGCGAGCTGCGGTGCGCGGTGGCCGCCGAGGCGCTGCGGCACGTAGCGTGAACGCATGCCCGTGCAGCTGAACCACACCATCGTCGCCGCCACCGACCGGGACGCCACGGCCGACTTCCTGGTCGACGTCCTCGGTCTGGAGCCCGCGCCGGTCTACGGCCCGTTCCGGGTCGTGACGCTGGCCAACGACGTCTCGCTCGACGTGATGCAGGCCGAGGGCGAGGTGACCCCGCAGCACTACGCCTTCCTCGTCGGCGAGGAGGAGTTCGACCAGATCTGGGGCCGGATCAGGAGCCGCGGCCTGACGTTCTGGGCCGATCCGGGGCACACCAGGCCCGGCGCGATCAACACCCACGACGGCGGCCGCGGGCTCTACTGGTCCGGCCCCGACGGGCACAACCTGGAGATCATCACGGTCCCCTACGGCGGTTAGGGCGCCAGCGCCTCCAGGGCCTCCTCGGCCCGGCGCATCGCCTCCCCGGCGTCGGCGGTGACGATCTCCCGGTCGAAGTTGAGGTCGTGGAAGACGTCCGTGACGCCCTCGGCGGCCAGGGCGGCGACGTCCTGCCTGATCTGCTCGTAGGTGCCGGTCAGCGGCCGGCGGACGTCCTCGGCGCCCGCGGGCCGCACCTGCGTGACGCCGCGGCACACGAAGCGGAACGCGGCGGCGTCGCGCCCGGCGCCGGCGATCGTCTCCTTGATCAGCCCGATCCGGCCCGCGACCGCCGACAGGTCCTCCCTGCTGGAGCTGATCCAGCCGTCGGCCAGCCGGCCGGCCCGGCGCAGCGCGACCTCGGCGGTGCCGCCCAGCAGCACCTGCGGCGGGCCCGGCGCCGGCTTGGGGTCGATGTGGGCGGCCGGCACCCGGTAGAACTCGCCGTCGTGCTCGACGACGTCGTCCGTCCACGCCTTGCGCAGCAGCTCGACGAACTCCTCGCCCCTGCGCCCGCGCCGCTCCATGCCGACGCCCGCGGCCTCGAACTCCTCCGGCACCCAGCCGAGCCCGACGCCGGCGCTGACCCGGCCGCCGGAGAGAGTCTGCAGGGTGGCGAGCTGCTTGGCCAGCACGACCGGCTGCACGTACGCGTTGACCACGGCCACGCCCAGCCGGATCGTCCCGGTGACGCCGGACAGGTGCGCCAGCGTGACCAGCGGGTCGTGGACGCTGCGGTAGGTCGGCCCCATGGGATGGCCGACGGGGTACAGCAGCCGCTGGAACGTCCAGAGCTCGTGGTAGCCCAGTTCCTCGGCCCGCGTGGCGACGCGGCGCATGTTCTCCGGTGTGGCCCAGGGCCCTGACTGGGGTACGGCGAAACCGATTCTCATGGTCCCAGTCTGACCGACCCCGGTTCGCGATCTCCCACCACCCGAAAGGTACAAGATCGACAAAAGGGGCATCTTCATGATCAAGAAGCGTTACCGTGGGAATGATCAACATGGCGCGCCCGCGCCGTGCCCACGAGGAAGGACGATGCATGCGACAGAAGTCCGCACGGCTCGGCATGGCACTGGCCATGGCCGGGACCATCGCCGCCGGCACCCTCTCCGTCGCCGCTCCGGCCGCCGCTTCGGCCACGAGCTGGACCCCCTACCAGGCGTACCGCACCCTGCAGAACTGCGTGTCGGCGGGCACCACCCTGCTCGTCACGAAGGGGTACAAGGAGTACGAGTGCCGCTGGGACAGCCCGTACTACATGCTCTGGCTGAGGAAGTAGCCGCGGTCAGGCCCTGTAGCGCCTGACGGCGGCCCTCGTGAGGGCTCGGGTGGCGTCATCCGTCATGTCACCCGTGCCCCCGCTCCCGCCGCGCCCGGGCCCGCGCCCGCTCCAGTGAGGTGGCGCGCGCCAGCGCCGCACGCGCCCGCTCGATCTCCTCCTGGCCCGGACCGTCCGTCGCCTCCGGCTCGACCGCCCACCGCGCAGGCTCCTGGGCGGCCTCACCGTCCGCGCGCCTCGCGCGCCGGCCCGCCGCCGGCCGCCGCTCCCTGCGGCGCCGGGCGGCCTCCTGATCCTGCTCGCGCATCGCCTGGGCGGCCCGCGGCGAGCTCGCCCTCAGCCACTCGCGTGCCAGCGCCGCCCACTCCCTCGCTCCCGCCATCACAACGGCATTTACCCCCAACACTGCCCAATACTCTGTACGAGTGGGTCTAGAGGAGGAGCTGGCGGGCATCGCCGCGGCGTACGGCGGCACGGGCGAACCCGTGCGACACCAGACACGCACCGACGTGGTCGTGTTACGGATGGGCGAGGTGGTGGTCAAGGCCCACTCCGCCCGCGACGAGGTGGAGCCGCTGCGCGCCCGTCTCAGGGCCGCCGCCGCGGCCGCGGTCAACGGCGTGCTGCTGGCCCCGCTGGAGGCCGAGGTGCTGACGGCGGCGGGCCGCGCGGTCAGCGTCTGGCCGGCCGGTCGCCCGGTCCCCCACGACGATCCCGGGTCCGCCCCCTGGGAGGAGGGCGCGCGGCTGCTGGCCCGGCTGCACGCCGTCCCCCTGACGCTGGTGCCGCCGATGCCGCCCGCCGGAGGCCCGGCGCGGGCCGCCCGCGCGGTGTCCAGGATGAGCGGCGACGGCCCGGTCGAGCAGCTCGTCAGGCACGCGTTCAAGGAGCTGCCCGAACCCGCCCCGGTGCCGGGCCTGCTCACCCATGGCGACTGGCACCTGGGCCAGCTCGTCTGCCGCGACCGGTGGCTGCTCATCGACGTCGACGACCTGGGCGTCGGCGACCCGGCCTGGGACCTGGCGCGACCGGCCGCCTGGTACGCGGCGGGCCTGCTGGAGCCGGCCGTCTGGGAACGCTTCCTCGGCGCCTACCTGGCCTCGGGCGGCCCCGCGCTCGGCCAGGGCGACGATCCCTGGCAGCGGCTCGACCTGCCGGCCAGGGCGCTGACCGTGCAGCTGGCCGCCGTGGCCGTGTTCAACGCCGAGCGCGAGAACCGGGAACTCGACGAGGTGGAGCACGCGTTAATCGAATCGTGCAGCAGAATCGTCCGAGCGTGACGGGGGCCGCACGCGGTAGGTTTCAGCCTGAGACCCCGGATCCAAGGAGAGCGACTTAGATGCAGTGCCCGAAGTGCCGCGGCAACATGCGGACATATGAGCGCAACGGCGTCCACATCGAGCAGTGCGACAACTGCCGTGGGATCTTCCTCGACTATGGCGAGCTGGAGACCCTGACCCGCATGGAGTCGCAGTACCACACCGCTCCGCCGCCGCCCCCCGCCGCCCCCGGGCCGGCCTGGGGCGCTCCTCACCACGGCGGCCACCACTACGGCCACCACCGCCAGCGCAGCTGGGTGGGCATGCTGTTCTCGACCTGATCGCCCCGGCAGCCGGAAAAGGGCCGCGCGTCCGCGCGGCCGCTTCGCGTGTGCGGGTTCGGCTCCGGAGGGGTCAGCTCGGGAAGTCCTCGGGGTTGACGGGCGCGGTGCGGGCGTTGCCGCCGGAGATGGCGTGCAGGGTGACCCGCCAGTCGTGCCAGAGGATCTGGGTGGCGGTGACCGTGGTCTTGAACTTCACCGACTTCTGGAACCGCTCGAAGCTGCACTGGCGGCTGAAGGACCGGCTCTTGCCGTCCCAGTCCACGCCGTGGGTGAAGTAGATCTTGTACGAGCCGTCGGGCACGCCCCTGACCTTGAACTTGGTCTTCTTGCGCACGTACACGCTGAACGTCTTGCCGCCGCCCCTGACCGCCGTGACGACTGCGTCGCGGGTGCCGCCGTTGTCGACCTCCAGGGAGCTGCGGCCGCCGAGGGAGGTCCGGCGGACGAACGCGCCGTTCTTCAGCCGCCGGTTCTGCTTGCCGCCGGCCTTGACGGTGACGACGTCGGCCGGGTAGTCGCCGGCGCTCTGCAGGGCCTCGCCGGCCTTGTTCAGGGCGGTGAGCTTGGTGTTCAGGTCGCTCAGCACGGCCGAGGAGGTGCACAGCTCGCGGCTGCCGACCTTGCCCGCCGTGGAGCCGAGCTCGGTGGCGAAGTCGCGCAGGCTGGTGACGTACGCGTCGTGCTGGGCGCGGATCTCGGCGGGCGGGGCGATCGCGGACAGGGCGTCGGCGGCGCCGCTCAGCGCCTGCTCGGCCTTGTCCACGCGCTGGTTGAGCGCCTGGACCCCGCGCGCGCCGGCCAGCCCGCTGATCGCGCCGGTCATCGCCTTGTGCCTGTTGTCGAGCTCGCCCTTGTACGCCTCCGGCGTCAGGGCGCTGACGCTGGGGCTGGACCCCGACGTGGGGTCCCCGCCGGGGTCGCCGGCGGGAGCTCCGCCCTTGCCGTCCGCCACGCCGCTGACCTTCGGCTCACCGCCGGTCAGCGGTGGCGGAGAGGAGCAGGCGGCGAGCGTCACCGTCGCCAGGGCGAGAACGCAGGAGATCAACCGGGGTGAAGCCACCTGCCCCACTATTGCCCGGTTGATCCCCACACGTCAATTACGATTCGGCCAGTCCCGCGTCCCGATCCTGTCGCAGCCACCGGGTGATCCCCAGCGTCTCCAGGAACGGCACGTCGTGGCTGGCCACGACGAGCGCGCCCCGGTAGGCCGCCAGCGCCTGGGAGAGCTGGCGCACGCTGGACATGTCCAGGTTGTTCGTCGGCTCGTCCAGCAGCAGTAGCTGCGGCGGCGGATCGGCCGACAGCAGCGCGGCCAGGGTGGCGCGGAACCGCTCGCCGCCCGACAGCGTGCCCACGGGCTGGTCGGCCCGCGCGCCGCGGAACAGGAAGCGGGCCAGCCGCGCCCGCACGTCGTTGACCGAGGCCGCCGGCGCCACGGCCCGGACGTTGTCCACGACGCTCAGCGCGTCGTCGAGCACGTCGAGCCGCTGCGGCAGGTACCGCACCGGGACGTGCGCGCCGTGCTCGACGATCCTGCGCAGCAGGGTCGTCTTGCCCGACCCGTTGGGCCCGAGCAGCGCGATGCGTTCGGGGCCGCGGACGACCAGCCGGTCGAGCGCCTTGAGCCCGTCCCGGCCGGGCCCGCCGTCGGGGCCGTCGGAGCCGTCGGGGCGGTCGAGCGGCAGCGTCAGCAGGGTCCGGCCGGCCGGGACGGCGGTGCCGGGCAGCTCGACGCGGATCTCGGCGTCGTCGCGCACGGCCAGCTCCGCCTCGGTCAGCCTGCCCCTGGCCTCGGCCAGCCGCTCCTGGTGCAGCGCGCGGTGCTTGCCCGCCGACACCTGGGCCTTCATCTTGAGCCCGCCGGCGACGATCTTGGGCACCTTCTTGTTCTCGAACGCCTTCCGCGCGTTGCGCCTGCGCCGGTCGAGCCTGGTCCTGGCCTCGATCAGCTCGCGCTGCTGCCGCCGCACCTCGCCCTCGGCGGTCCTGACCGTGCGCTCGGCCGCCTCCTGCTCGGCGGCGACCTGCTCCTCGTAGTCGCTCAGGTTGCCGCCGTACAGGCGCACGGCGGCGGCGCGGAGCTCGGCGATCTGGTCCACGAGGTCGAGCAGCGCCCGGTCGTGGCTGACCACCACCAGCACCCCCGGGTACGCCGAGACCGCGGCGTAGAGCCGCTGCCGGGCGTCCAGGTCGAGGTTGTTGGTGGGCTCGTCGAGCAGCAGAACGGCGGGACGCTTGAGGATCTGCGCGGCCAGCGCCACCATGACGGCCTCGCCGCCCGACAGCGTCGCGACCGTGCGGTCGAGCCCGACGTGGCCGAGCCCGAGCCGGTCGAGCTCGGCCCGCGCGCGTTCCTCGACGTCCCAGTCGTCCCCGATGGCGGTGAAGTGCTCCTCGGCGACGTCGCCGCTCTCGACGGCGTGCAGCGCGGCCCGCTTCCCGCTGATCTCCAGCAGGTCGGACACCGTACGGCTGCCCTCCAGCGGCACGTTCTGCGGCAGGTACCCCACCTCGCCGGTGACCGAGACCGAGCCCGATCCCGGGGTCAGCTCCCCGGCGATGACCTTGAGCAGGGTGGACTTGCCCGACCCGTTCGCCCCGATGAGCCCGGTACGCCCGGCGGGGAAGGCGGCGTCGAGACCGTCGAGCACCATGGTCCCGTCGGGCCAGCCGAAGGACACCTGATCGACGACAATGGAAAAAGACATAAGGCGGCTCCCATCACAAAAACCGAAATTTCGTGACTTGGCGGGAACACCGCTGCGCGCGCGACAACCAGGCAGCCTGAGCTGGAAAAACCGGGGCGAAGAGGTCGCCGAGGTCGAGGTGTGCGCGCGACGGAGCCCGTGACCGGGCGGGTAGGCGCGGTGCCCGCGGCCTCAGATCCTCACGTCAACAGCCCCCAGGGGTCGGCGATACGACCCGGACATATTACCCAAATCACGACCGACGGGCAACGTCCCGGGCGCGATGGGCGGCCACGTTGACCCGGTTCGCGCAGGTCAGCGAGCAGAACCGGCGCCGCCCGTTGCGCGAGGTGTCCACATAGACGATCTCGCACCCCGTCCGGTCGCACCGCCCGAGCCGCCGCCCGTCGGAGAAGCACACGGCCATGGCCAGCCCGCCCGCGGTGGTGTCCTTGGCCCTGGAGACGATGTCGGCCTCGGTGGAGAAGAAGTGCAGGTGGGGCTCCAGGCCGTCGTGGGTGCTGATGTGCGGCTTGGAGGCGGTGACCTCCAGCAGCTCGTTGATCAGCCGCACCTGGACGCCGAGATCGGGCTCCCCGAAGACGGGGGCCAGCCGGCGGGCCCAGGCGGCCAGCTCCGCCGCCTGGGCCGGGGTGACGTCCGTGCGCCACATGGCGTTGGCCGTGAGCGTCTCCCGCAGCGCGGCCGGGCTGAAGTCGCTCGCGTTGACGAGCGCCGCGGCGAGTTCGGCGCCGTTGCCGCCGTAAGTGTTGAAATGCACAAGGCCATTACACCAGGTTGGAGTCATGCATCCCGGAGAGCCGCACGACCCCTTCGCCCTGACCCTCGTCTCCTCCCACCGCACCTCCGAGGGCCTGGTCTCCTACCTGCGCTGCGCCTGCGGCGCGTGGGAGGTGCGCACGTCCAGGACGGTCGCGTGCGCCGGCCCGCCCCCGGTCGGCGGCAGGTCGATCACGGCCATCGACTGATCCGGCGCACTCGTCCTAGAGTCGGCAGCACACCCCTCAGGAGGTCAGGCATGTCCAGCATTCCCTCCCTGCTGCGCGACCGGATCGCGGCCACCCCCGACGCCGAGGCGTACCGGGTGCCGTCGGGCGAGGCGTGGACCTCCCTGTCGTGGAGCGAGGTCGGCGAGCGCGTCCGCGGGCTGGCGCTGGGGCTGTCCGGGCTCGGCGCGGGGCCCGGCAGGCGCGTGTCGATCCTCTGCTCGACCAGGCTCGAATGGATCCTCGCCGACCTGGCCGTGCTCTCCACGGGCGCGGCCACCACCACCATCTACCCGTCGAACACGGCCGCCGAGTGCGCCTTCGTCATCACCGACTCCGGCAGCACGATCGTCATCGCCGAGGACGACGAGCAGGTGGCCAAGCTCAGGTCCGTGCAGAAGGAGCTGCCCGACGTCACGTGCGTGGTCGTCGTCGACGGCTCGGCGAGCGACGACGGCTGGGTGGTCACCCTCGACTCGGTCAGCCGCGCGGAAGGCGACTACGACGCCCTGGTGGACGCCATCGCCCAGGACGACCTGGCCACGCTCATCTACACCTCCGGCACCACCGGACGCCCCAAGGGCGTCGAGCTCACCCACGACAACTGGCTGTTCGCGGCCGGCTCGGTCCGCGAGATCGGCCTCCTGTCCCCCGCCGACCTGCACTTCCTGTGGCTGCCGCTGTCCCACTCGTTCGGCAAGCTGCTGGAGGTGGTGATGATCGACATCGGCGTGCCGACCGCGATCGACGGCCGCCTCGACCGCATCGCCGACAACCTGGGGGCGCTGCGCCCGACCGTGATGGCCGCCGCGCCGCGCATCTTCGAGAAGATCCACAACACGGTCGTCGCCACCGTGCGCCGCGAGGGCGGGGCCAAGCTGCGCATCTTCGAGTGGGCGCGGGAGACCGGCCTGCGGGTCAGCAGGGCGCGGCAGCGCGGGGCGGCCGTCCCGCTCACCACCCGGGTCGAACACGCGCTGGCCGACCGGCTGGTCTTCGCCAAGCTGCGGGCGCGCTTCGGCGGCCGGATCCGCTTCTTCATCTCCGGGGCCGCGCCGCTGTCGCGGGACGTCGCCGAGTTCTTCGACGGCGCCGGCCTGACGATCCTGGAGGGGTACGGCCTGACCGAGTCGTCGGCGGGCAGCTTCCTCAACCGTCCCGAGTCGGTACGGTTCGGCACGGTCGGCCCGCCGCTGCCGGGCACCGAGGTCCGCATCGCCGACGACGGCGAGATCCTCATCGGCGGGCGCGGCGTCATGCGCGGCTACCACGGCCTGCCCCAGGAGACGGCCGAGGCGCTGGCGGACGGCTGGCTCCGCACCGGCGACATCGGCGAGCTCGACGACGCGGGCCGGCTGCTGATCACCGACCGCAAGAAGGAGCTGATCAAGACCTCTGGCGGCAAGTACGTCGCCCCCACCCACCTGGAGGGCCGGATCAAGGCCGCCTGCCCGTTCGCCTCGCACGTGTTCGTGCACGGCGACCGCCGCAACTACGTGACGGCGCTGGTCACCCTCGACATGGACGTCGTGCGCCCGTGGGCCGAGGCCGAGTCGCTGCCGGCCGACCCCGAGGCGCTGCGCGGGCACCCGCGCATGCGCGAGGAGGTCGACAAGGCGATCCGGCAGGTCAACGCCGACCAGGCCAGTTACGCCACGGTCAAGAAGTTCGCGATCCTGGCCGGCGACTTCACCGTGGAGACCGGCGAGCTGACGCCCAGCCTGAAGATCAGGCGCAAGGCCGTCGAGGAACGCCACGCCGAGGTCCTCGACGGCTTCTACGCCGACTGAACGACGCCGACCGACGACGCCGACCGACGACGCCGACCGACGACGACGGGTCCGAGAACCCGCCGCCGTCCGGCGAGCCCGGTGCGGGGCCGCCGTCTCACTCCCGGCCGGAGGGCTTGCGGAACTGCTCGATCAGCGCCGTGTAGCCCTCGCCGCCGTGACCCGCCGCGACGGCCCGGCCGGCCAGCTCCCTGATGAACCGCGGCAGCGTGGCGTCGACGCCGTGCGACTCGCTCTCGTGCACGAGGTGGTCCATGGCCGCCACGTGCGTGTCGAGGGTCGAGTCGGTGGCCGGGTGCGCGCCCTCGTCGATCTGCCGCGCGTAGTCGGCCAGCCATCCGGCCACGGTCTCGACGCCGTTCCGCGCGACCGGGGCGAACGCCGCGGCCTCCACCCCGGCGGCCCCGAGCAGCGCGGCGCCCTGGAGGAAGCCGTTGAGGATGTTCCACATCAGGCTCAGCACCCCGACGTCGTAGAGCGCCGACAGGCCGTGGTCCGCGCCGAGGAACGTCGTCGCGCCGCCGAGGCTGCGCAGCGCCGGTTCGTGCAGGTCGAAGGCCGTTCGCGGGCCGCTGTAGAGGAGGGCGGCCGCCGGGGTGCCGATGGCGGCGGGGGTGGTCATGATCGCGCCGTCGAGGTAGGCGCCGCCGTGCCGGGCCACCCGCGCGGCGGTGTCGCGGGCCTCGGCGGAGGTGCCGGAGGTGAGGTTGACCAGCACCCGGCCCTCCAGGGCGTCGCCCAGCGGGTCGAGCACCTCGCGGACGGCGTCGTACCCGGTCAGGCAGACGATCACGAGCGGGGCGGCGGCCACGGCGTCCCGCGCCGACCCGGCCGGTACGGCGCCCTGCCCGGCCAGCCGGTCGGCCTTGGCCGCCGTACGGTTCCAGACGGTCGTCGGCCGGCCGTCGCGCAGGAACGCCCCGGCCAGCGCCTCCCCCATCAGCCCCAGTCCCAGGACGGTCACGGGGGTACGGCTTTCCTTGGTCATCACAGTCGCTCTCCCAAAGAGGTGGTTCAGCAGCTATGGGAGAATCGTCAACGTTCAGACCGGTATGAAGGTCAAGGGGGACGGCCATGCTGATCGGTGACCTGAGCCGGCGGACCGGCGTCCGCCCGCACCAGTTGCGCTACTACGAGGCCCAAGGCCTGCTGGAGCCCAGCCGCCGCGCCAGCGGCTACCGCGAGTACGACGACGGGGCCGTGCTGACGGTGGCCCAGATCAGGAAGCTGCTCGACGCCGGGCTGTCGACCGACGAGATCGCGTACCTGCTGCCCTGCGTCACGGGCCCCGACCCCGATCTGGTGCCCTGCCCCGAGCTGCTGGACACGCTGCGCGCCCGGCTGCGCGGCCTCGACGAGCAGATCGACACGCTCACCCGCTCCCGGCGCGCCCTGCGCGGCTACCTGGAGACCACCGAAGGGCGCGCGCCGGCCGATCAGGCCGGCCACGCCCCCGCGGGAGCGCGGCCGGCCTGATCGGGCGCCGGGGAGGCGGTCAGCAGGACAGGTTGCCGCCGGGGGCGACGCCGAGGATCTGGGTGAAGCGCTGGTAGGCGTTGACCCGGCTCTGCACCTGGCCCGGGTTGCCGCCGTTGCACTCCAGGCTGCCGTTGATGCTGCGGATGGTCTCGCCGAACCCGCGGCTGTTGACCATGGCGTCGTGCGGGGTCATGGTGCCGGGGCCGTTCTGGGTCATCCAGTACCACAGCGCGGTCTTCCAGGCCACGGACGCGTTCCGTTCCACCTGCCAGGGGTCGTTCAGCAGGTTGATGCCGAGGGCGTCGCCGGCGGCCTTGTAGTTGAAGTTCCAGCTCAGCTGGATGGGCCCGCGGCCGTAGTAGGCGGCCTGCCCGGCCGGGCAGCCGTAGGGCTGGCTCGCGTCGCAGTAGTGCGGGTAGTTCGCGGTGTTCTGCTCCACGATGTAGACCAGCCCGCCGGTCTCGTGGCTGACGTTGGCCAGGAAGGCGGCGGCCTCCTGCTTCCTGACGGTGGCGGAGCCGGTCCCGGCGAAGGCGGGGAAGGCGGCGATCGCCGTGGTCAGGCCGCTGTAGCTGTAGAAGGAGTTGCGGCCGGGGAACATCTGGTCGAACTGCGCCTGACTCACCACGAAGCCTCCCGGGTCCGGCGGGTCGGTGGGCCCGCCGCCGCCGTCGCACGCGTACGGGTCCCAGTACCAGGTGCTGATCACGGGGTCGTAGCCGGGATTGTCGTGGACGGCGATGTAGTAGTTGCCGTCGGTGTATCGCACGATGCTGCCGGTGGCGTAGTACCGGCCGGCCACCCAGTTCGGGTGGTCGCAGCCGGGCGTGGGGGTACCGCCGCCGCCGCAGGCGCCCTGGTCGGTCCAGACCGCGGCGGTGCCGGGGGTCTCGTTCTGCGTCCACCACCTGGCCGACCAGTTGTGCCCGCCGCGGGACACCACCGCGCCGCCGTTGTAGGCCGTCGAGGCGTTCCACGGCGTCGCGCACGTGGCCGCCCCGGCCGGCGGGGCCGGCACGACGGCCGACAGGACGCCCGCCACCAGCAGCGCGGCGGCGAACAGCGTCAGGCTCCGGCGCACCCCGATCACTTCCCTTCGCGAAATCTCTTAGGAAAGTTTCCTAAGAGTTAGCGCGATGGTGGCACGCCGCCGAGGGCCCGGCAAGGCCCAAAGTCAAGCCCGCGGTCAGAGGATCCGCCTGGCCCCCGGCAGCGACCGGACCGCGTACGCCAGCCCCCAGCACAACGGCAGCGACACCGCCAGCACGAGGGCGAACTTGACGATCGCCGCCGCGTGCAGCCCCCGCACCGCCCAGGCCACGGCGACCAGCACCAGCGGGTGGATGACGTAGACCGCGTAGGCGTTGCCGGACAGGAACCTGCCGCGCGGCCCCTGCCGGGCGAACCGCTCCCTGAACAGCACCACCAGCCCGACGATCATGCCGACGGCGAACACGGACTCCCACAGCGCGGTGACCGCGACCGCGACCAGGCCGGTGGTCAGGGCCGCCGGCGGCAGCAGCACCACGCTCGCCACGCCCGCGACGACGAACCCGGCCCGCCCGGCCCGCCCGGGCAGCGCCTCGAACCAGCCGCGCCGGAAGGCGACCACGCCGGCCGCGAACATCGCCGCGTACTGCGGCAGGAAGTAGGGCGTGGGCAGCCCGAGCACCGGCACGTACGTGCCCTGCGGCACCGGGATCCGCCACAGGACCGTGACCGCCGCCAGCCCGAGAGTGAACAGCACGACCCCCTTGAGGCTCGGCGCCCCGGCCCCCTGGCCGCCGGACCGGCCCGCACGCCGCCACCACGCGTAGAGCAGGGCGAAGACGATCAGCACCTCGACGAACCACATCGGCCCCGGGTCCCACGAGACGATGTACCACTTCCAGAACGGCATGCCGTGCTCGCCGATCGTGAGCAGCGGCCGCAGCAGCACGAGGAAGACCAGCAGCGGCACCCCGAGCCTGACCAGCCGGTCGCGGACGAACGCGCGCCCGCCCTTGCGGTCGTGGGAGCCGGGGGTGAAGAAGCCGGAGATGAGGAAGAAGAACCCCATGAAGAACGCCTGGTTGAAGACCACCAGGATGTCCAGCGCCGTCCCGGAGGGGTCGGCGGCCGGCTCGGTGTAGTACCACAGCGGGATGTTGCCGTACGTGACGGCGACGTGATGGGCGACGACCAGCACGGTCAGCAGCACGCGCAGGTTGTCGACGGCTAAGAGTCTGGTACCGGTCTCGGTCTTCATCGCCTGCATGCCCTCTCGAACAGGTCGGCCAGCTCCGCGGCGTGCGCGTCGAGGTCGTGGTCGGGGTTCGCCACCCAGTAGGCGAACATGTCGTCGATGGCGGAGAAGTGGGTGATGGCCATGACGCGGCGGTCGAAGTCGCGGAACTCGCCGCTGGACTGGCCGTAGGCGTAGATCTGCTCCATCACCTGGTAGAGCTCGTCGTTGGCGTTGACGCCGTAGCGCGGCTCCCCGTCGGCGGTGCGCAGGTTGTAGAAGATCTCGCCGAGGGCCTTGAGCCGGGTGCGGTGGTCGCGCATGTGCTCGGCCACCGCGAGGATGTGCGTGCGCACGATCGCGGTGGGCCCTTCGACGCCCTCGATCCGCGCCATGACGTGTGCGGCGATCTCGCCGTAGACGCTGTTGACCACCTCCTCCATCAGCTCTTCCTTGCCGGCGAAGTGGTAGGAGATGACGCCCTTGCTGATGCCCGCGTGCCGGGCGATGCGCGCCAGCGACGCCTGGGCGAACCCGACCTCGGCGATCACCTCCACGGCCGAGGCGATGATCTGCGCCCGCCTGGCCTCCTCGATGAACGAGCGCGCCTTCTGGCCGCCCGACTGATTTTCTGACCGCATGGCCAAAATCTAGCACAGGCGGCCAGAACCCTGCAGGGGGCCGGGCCTCGTGCGTCGCTCAGGGACCGCGCGGGGTCAGGCATCGCGCGGGCGGACGGGAACCGCGGGAGGTCAGGACAGGCGGCCCCGGTAGACCTCCCTGGCCTGGTCCAGCAGGGCGACGTGGTCGGCGAGCTGGCCGGGGGCGGTCAGGCGGGCGTGCGACCTGATCAGCTCCTCCAGCAGGTCCAGCCACTCCAGGCACCAGCGCACGTCGTCCCGCCTGGCCACCCGGCGGTCGGCCATGTCCACGTAGACGGGGCTGGTCAGGGCGTAGCCGGTGCCGGTCATGGTGCGCGGGTGCGGGTCGCACACGACCTCGGCCACCACGTACGTCGGCTCGTCCACGCGCAGGTCGGCCGTCACGGTCAGCCGCTCCTCGCCGTCCGGGCGCCGCTCGTCGGCCGGGAGCCGTTCCGCGCCCGCGCGCACGCCCTCGGCCGTACGGACGCGCACGGCGGCCACCTCCGGGCCGATCGCGGTGGCGGTGACGCGGACGTGGTCGCCGGGGCGGGCGTCGATGACGTGGCCGGGGCCGTGCCCGTCCACCGTCAGCTCCAGCCAGGGGCCGGTGGTGGCGAACGTGCGGCCCGCCCGTACCGCGTCGGCGAACGCGCGGGCGGTCAGCTCGCCCTCCACCCGGGCGTAGACGCGGGCCCAGCCGGGCGGGTTGGACTGGTTGTCCGAACGCGTGAAGGAGATCATCGAGTCGGTCCCGGCGGTGACGGCGAGCCGGTTGCCGGCGCCGATCAGCCGCCGGTAGACGGCCGCCGTGGACGGGATCGAGGCGTGGGTGAGCACGTCGAGGCTGTCCACCAGACCGAGCGCGGCGTCGGCGACCAGCTCGCGGGCGGCGCAGTTGCGCGGCACCGGGGAGACGACTGCCCTGGGCGGATCGCCGTCGGCGAGCGGCGTGGCGAAGGGGTGGCTGTAGCCGAGGAGCGCGCCGAGGCCGCGCAGCTCCCGCAGCCCCTCGGCGTTCGGCGGCCAGTCGGCGTCGCCGGCGAACCCGGTGTGGAAGCGGCCCGGCGCGCGCTCCGGGGCGAAGGCGTAGACGTGGCCGAGCAGATCGTTGCGGTACTCGACGCCCATGCGGGCCAGGTGGGTGGCGTCGGACCAGGGCAGGTCCGCCCCCGCCCAGTGGTCGAGGGCCTCCCGGTCGTAGACGCGCGGCCCGGAGACGTTCCCGGCCAGCAGGTTGAGCACGTGCAGGTCCTCGCCGAGCTGGGCGGCGGCCGCGTCGGCGGGCAGGCCCACCAGGTCGCCGGCCCAGTTGAGGTGGACGTGCAGGTCGCCGCCGTACCAGCCGCGGGCGGCGGCGTCGTAGAGGCGTTCCGGGGAGAGCCGGAGCAGGCGTTCCTCGCCCGGGGCCAGGGTGACGTCCAGGGTGGACTCGGCGTACTCCATGCCCCTGGTGACGGTGATCGTCAGCGGTTCGGCCGGGACGTCGAGCGTGCGGCCGTCACCGTGGAAGTAGGGCCTGCCGTGGTAGTCGTGACGGGCCGGGACGCCGGGCGGGTACCAGCCGCGGCCGTCCCGGGAGGCGACGCTCCACCGGCACGGCTCCCCCGCCACCAAGGTGAGCCGGGCGGCGGGCACCGGGCGTAGCAGGGGATCGAGCCTGACGCGCTGCCCGTCGGCCACGATCACGCTGCCGGCGTCGGCCTCGACCAGCCAGGCCCCGTGGGGGCCAGCTCGCGCTGGGCGTCGTCCACGCTGACCGGGCAGGGGGTGTCGCGGGAGGAGTCGACGAGCAGGAAGATCTTCTCCTCCCCCCGCCCGGGGGGCGGCGGCGGGGACTGAACGGCCGTCGCGGGCCGGGCGCCCGCGACCGGCACCTCGCCCACCCAGCGCGGGCCCGAAGGCGCCCCCGGGGCCAGGACGGTGATCGGCGCTCCCCGCAGCTCGATCCGGTCCGGGCCGACGCGCAGCGCGGTCAGGTGCGGCGGCAGCTCGCCGGCGAGGGTGTCGCGCAGCACCCGGTCGTAGTCGGGCTCGGCGAGGTGGGCGGCCAGCCGGTCGATCGGCTGCCCCCGGTGCAGCCGCCCGGCCTCCTCGAAGGCCAGGCGCCAGAACGTGCCGAACAGCGAGGGCGGCAGCACCCTGCGCCGGGCGAAGAACTTCACGTAGTGGATCTCCGGCTCGCCCCAGGTGATGCCGTGCTCGGCCAGCAGGCGACCGTACTCCTCCAGGGCCCCCGCGACCGTTTCGGGCAGCATCGGTTCCGCACACATCTGCGCTTCTCCCCACGTCGGTTGCGCGACATCGTGACATGTCCCGCTCAAGCCGTCGGATCGGAGATGACGCTGCGGATACGGATATTTCTCCCCCGGGCGCAAGTCTGTTCCTCCGGGGAGTGGACAGCTCCCGGCGACCACCGCCGGCCGTCAGGGCCGCTTGAACACCGACAGCAGGCGGTCGGCGGCGAGCGCCGGGGTCAGCTCCCCCGCCAGCACCTCCCGCTCGACGTCCGCCGTGATCGCCGCCACCTCGGGGTCGTGGCGCAGCTCGGCGAGCAGGCGGTCGCGGACCAGCGTCCAGGTCCACTGCACCTGCTGGCGGCGGCGCTTGGCGGCCAGGTCCAGCGAGTCCTGATGGGCCAGGACCCGCCGCCACAGCTCCTCCAGGCCGTCCCCGGTGAGCCCGCTGCAGGTCAGGACGGGCGGCGGCCCGGCGTCCGAGCGGAGCATGCGCAGGGCTCCGGCCAGTTCCCTGGCCGCCTTCCTGGCCGCGAGCTCGTATTCGCCGTCGGCCTTGTTGACCGCGATCACGTCGGCCAGCTCCAGCACGCCCTTCTTGATCCCCTGGAGCTGGTCGCCGGTACGGGCCAGGGTGAGCAGCAGGAACGTGTCCACCATGTCGGCCACGGCGGTCTCCGACTGCCCGACCCCGACGGTCTCGACCAGCACCACGTCGAACCCGGCGGCCTCCACCACGACCATGGCCTCCCTGGTCGCCTTCGTGACGCCGCCGAGCGTGCCGGAGGTCGGCGACGGGCGGATGAACGCGGCCGGATCGGCCGACAGCCGGGCCATCCGGGTCTTGTCGCCGAGGATGCTGCCGCCCGTCCTGGTCGAGGAGGGGTCGACGGCCAGCACGGCCACCTGGCGCCCCTGGCCGGTGAGGTACGTGCCGAGCGCGTCGATGAACGTGGACTTGCCCACGCCGGGTACGCCCGAGACGCCGACCCGGCGGGCCCGGCCGGACAGCGGGGTGAGCTCGACGAGCAGCCGCTGGGCCAGCGCCATGTGGTCCGGTCTGGTCGACTCGACCAGCGTGATCGCGCGGGCGATCCACGTACGGGAGCCTGCCCGTACGCCTTGGGCGTAGTCCTCCAGCGAGCGCACGCGGTTCACCCCTTTCTTTCTCATTGATCAGCCTAACTTCTGACAAGTCCCGTTATTTGCCAGTAAGGTGCTGGAGTTCTGATCACAGCCGTCACAGGAGTCACTCCCCTCATGCCCAACGTCGAACCCCTCCGCGAGGGCGACCCGGCGGCGGTGGGACCCTACCGGCTGGCCGGACGGCTCGGCGCGGGCGGCCACGGTGTCGTCTACCTCGCCCGCGGGCGCGACGGCGGTCCGGTGGCCGTCAAGGTGCTCGCCGAGGGCGTCACCGCCGGTGAGCCGTTCGCCAGGGAGATCGCCGCCGCGCGTGCCGTGGAGCCGTCCTGCGTCGCGCGGGTGCTCGACGCCTCGGTCAGGGGCCGCCCGTACGTCGTGACCGAGTACGTGGACGGGCCCTCCCTCCAGGAGACCGGCGCGCTGCGCGGCGCGGACGAGCTGCGGCGGCTGGCGGTGACGACCGCGACGGCGCTGGCCGACGCGCACCGGGCGGGCGTCGCGCACCGCGACTTCAAGCCGTCCAACGTGCTGCTCGGGCCGGACGGTCCGCGGGTGACCGACCTCGGCGTCTCGGCGGCGTTCGGGACGGGGGTGAGCGCGACCGGCGCCATCACGGGCACGCCCGCGTACATGGCGCCCGAGCAGCTCTCGGGGCAGGAGGCGGGCCCGGCCGCGGACGTGTTCGCGTGGGCGTCGGTGATCGTCTTCGCGGCGACGGGGATGCCGCCGTTCGGCGAGGACTCGCTGCCGGCGGTGATCAACCGCATCCTGCACGACGAACCCCGCACCGGCGACCTGCCGCAGCCGCTGCTCGGCGTGGTCCTCGCCTGCCTGGCCAAGGACCCCGCCCGCCGCCCGCCCATGGCCGACGTCCTCCGCCACCTGCTCACCACCTCCTCGGCCACCTCCGGCCCCTCGCCCCACCCGTCACCGCCGGGCCCCTCGCCCCACCCGTCACCGCCGGGCCCCCCGACCCACCCGGCACCCGCCGGAACGCCGACCCGCCCGATGCCTGCCGGGGCGTCGGCCCGCCCGGCGGCCTCCGGGGGTCGGATGCCGCGTCGGGGACCACTGGGCTGCGCCTGGTCGCGGGCACGCCGCCCCTTGCCCACGGGGGACCCCCGCAACCGCAGGCCCCGGCCGCGGCCGCGCAGGCCGCCAAGCCGGGGGCCGCGCCCAAGGTCAGGGTTCGGCGGCGGGTGAAGACGGCGATGGTCGCCGGGGTCTCCGGGGTGTCCGTGCTGGTGTTGTCGGGCGCCATCGTCTGGCTCACTCCCTCGACGCCCACGCCCAAGGCCACCCACGTGGCCGACGTGACCACCGCCCCCGCCCCGGCACCCACCCCCGCCACGACGACCTCCCCCACGCGACGCCCGCGGCACACCCGCACCCCCGTCCCCGGGCCGCAGGAGGAGAGCACCTCCGGCACCACCCCGGCCCCCGACCGCCTCACCCTGGCCCCCCTGCGCCCGTCCGGCGGCACCAGGAACGGCGACTGCTGGGACGGCACGGTACGGCTCCAGGCGGCGGTGACCAGAACCGGCGACCCGGTCACCCTCCGCTACACCTGGATCGTCGACGGCACGGTCACCGCCCGCTCCTCGGCCACGGTCGCCGAGAACGGCCCCCGGCACCTGACCTCGCCGACCGCGCTGACGGACGCCGGCCCCCACAGCGTCACGCTGCGGATCACCGCGCCGGTGGCCCGCCAGCGCACCATCGCCGTCACCATCTGCGACGACGCCCTCTGACCCGGGCGGGCCGCCCCGAGGGTCAGGGGCGGCCGGTGAGCGTCCGGAGCAGGTCGAGGGCAGCGTCGGCGATCACCGTGCCCGGCGGGAAGATGGCGGCGGCGCCGGCGGCGCGCAGCTCGTCGTGGTCGCCCGGCGGGATGACGCCGCCCACCACGATCATGATGTCCCCGGCGTCGAGGTCGGCCAGGGCACTCCGGAGCGCGGGCACCAGCGTGAGGTGCCCGGCCGCCAGCGACGAGACGCCCACGATGTGCACGTCGGCCTCGACCGCCTGCCTGGCCACCTCTTCCGGCGTCTGGAACAGCGGGCCGACGTCGACGTCGAAGCCCAGGTCGGCGAAGGCGGTGGCGATCACCTTCTGGCCCCGGTCGTGGCCGTCCTGGCCCATTTTGGCGACCAGGATGCGCGGGCGGCGGCCCTCGTCCCGCTCGAAGTCGGCGCAGGCGCGGCGGACGCGCTCGATGGCCTCGGCGGGGCCGGACTCGTCGCGGTACACACCGGAGATGGTACGCACCTGCTCGGCGTGCCGGCCGAACACCCGCTCCAGGGCGTCGGAGATCTCACCGACGGTGGCCTTGGCGCGGGCGGCGTCCACGGCCAGCTTGAGCAGGTTGGCCTCCAGGCCCGGCGCGGGGTTCTCGGCGGCCTTGGTGAGCGCGTCGAGCGCGCGCTGCACGCCCTCGCCGTCGCGTTCGGCCCGGAGCCGGGCCAGCTTGTCGAGCTGCTGGGCGCGTACGGCGCTGTTGTCGACCTTGAGCACCTCGATGGGCTCGTCGTCGGCGGCGCGGTACTTGTTGACCCCGATGACCGGCTGGCGGCCGGAGTCTATGCGGGCCTGGGTACGGGCCGCCGCCTCCTCGATGCGCAGCTTGGGCAGGCCCGCCTCGATGGCCCTGGCCATGCCGCCGGCCGCCTCGACCTCCCCGATGTGGGCCCAGGCGCGCTCGGCGAGGTCGTGGGTGAGCCGCTCGACGTAGTAGGAGCCGCCCCAGGGATCGATCACCTGGGTGGTGCCCGACTCCTGCTGCAGCAGCAGCTGGGTGTTGCGGGCGATGCGGGCCGAGAAGTCGGTGGGCAGCGCGAGCGCCTCGTCGAGGGCGTTGGTGTGCAGCGACTGGGTGTGGCCCTGGGTGGCCGCCATGGCCTCGACGCAGGTGCGGGCGACGTTGTTGAAGACGTCCTGGGCGGTGAGCGACCAGCCGGAGGTCTGGCTGTGCGTACGCAGGCTCAGCGACTTGGGGTTGGCCGCCCCGAACCGCGACACCAGCTTGGCCCACAGCAGCCGGGCGGCGCGCAGCTTGGCGACCTCCATGAAGAAGTTCATGCCGATGCACCAGAAGAACGACAGCCGGGGGGCGAACCGGTCGACGTCCATCCCGGCGGCGATCCCGGCGCGCAGGTACTCGACGCCGTCGGCGAGGGTGTAGGCGAGTTCGAGGTCGCAGGTCGCCCCGGCTTCCTGGATGTGATAACCAGAAATGCTGATCGAGTTGAATTTCGGCATCTTTTCGCTCGTATAAGCGAAAATATCCGAGATTATGCGCATCGAGGGGGCCGGCGGATAGATGTAGGTGTTGCGGACCATGAACTCCTTGAGGATGTCGTTCTGGATGGTCCCGGCCAGCTCCTCCGGCGCGACGCCCTGCTCCTCGGCCGCCACGATGTACATCGCGAGCACGGGCAGCACCGCGCCGTTCATGGTCATCGACACCGACATGCGGTCGAGCGGGATGCCGTCGAAGAGCTGCCGCATGTCGTAGATGGAGTCGATCGCCACCCCGGCCATGCCCACGTCGCCGGCCACGCGCGGGTGGTCGGAGTCGTAGCCCCGGTGCGTGGCCAGGTCGAAGGCGACCGACAGGCCCTTCTGCCCGGCCGCCAGGTTGCGCCGGTAGAAGGCGTTGGAGTCCTCGGCCGTGGAGAAGCCCGCGTACTGGCGGATCGTCCAGGGCTGGTTGACGTACATGGTGGGGTAGGGCCCGCGCAGGTACGGGGCCGCTCCGGGATAGGTGCGCAGGAAGTCGAGCCCGTCGAGGTCGGCGGCCGTGTAGAGCGGCTTGACCCCGATGCCCTCCGGCGTCTCCCACACCTCGCCCCCGGGGACGGCCTCCGCACCGGAGCCGGCCCCCGGCCCGAGCGGGACGCCCGAGAAGTCGGGGATCATCGCAGCACCTCCAGGTCCTCGAACGTCTGACGGAGCACGGCGAGCGCGTCGCACCCCGCGTACAGGCAGGCGTCCACGCCCTCGTAGTCTCCCTTCCCCGCCAGCCAGACGCGTCTCGCCCCCGCGTGCCGCAGGGCGGCGGCCACGGCGCGGGCGTGCTGGGCGTACAGCTTGTCGGTGGAGCACAGGCAGGCGACGGCGGCGCCGCTCACGGCGAAGGCGGTGGCGATCTGCTCGGGGTCGGCGCCCGGCCCGGCGGTCTCGGTGGCCAGGCCGCCGGCGTGGAACAGGTTGGCGGCGAAGGAGGCCCGCGCGGTGTGCGCGGCGACCGGCCCGATGGTGGCCAGGAACACCTTGGGACGCTCGGGCAGGGCGTCGGCGACGTCGCGCAGCGCCTCGAACTCCTGGGCGTAGCGGGCCACGGGCCGCCCGGCGGGGGCGGGTGGCCGGCGCAGCGGCTTCTCGCCGGGGTCGGGGAACTCGCTGACGCCGGTGATCGGGAAACGCCGGTGGGCGATGTCGTCGTCGCGGCGGGCCCGGGTGGCGGCGACGCGCCGCTCGATCAGCTCGCCGGCGGCCGCCACGCCGCCGGCGGCCTCGATCTCCTGGAACCACGCCCAGGCGCGTTCGGCCAGGTCTTCGGTGCGGCGCTCGACGTACCAGGAGCCGCCGGCGGGGTCGGCCACCCGCCCGATCCCCGACTCCTCCAGCAGCAGCGACTGCGTGTTGCGGGCGATGCGCCGGGAGAAGGCGTCGGGCAGGCCCAGCGCGGCGTCGAACGGCTGCACGGTGACCGCCTCCGCGCCGCCGACGCCCGCCGCGAAGCAGGCCAGGGTGGTGCGCAGCATGTTCACCCAGGGGTCGCGGGCGGTCATCATGGCCGCGCTGGTGACGGCGTGCTGGCGCTGGCCGCCGTGCTCGGCGGCGCCGCACACCTCGGCCACCCTGGACCACAACCGGCGCGCCGCGCGCAGCTTGGCGATGGTGGCGAACTGGTCGGCGGTGGCGGCGTACCGGAAGTCGATCTGGCCTAGCGCTTGCTCAACTGTGAGGCCGGCGCCGGTGAGCGTGCGCAACTCGGCCACGCCCCGCGCGATCGAGCAGCCCAGTTCCTCGGCGTCGGCGGCGCCCGCGTCGTGGTACGGCGTGGCGTCGACCATGACCGCGCGCAGCCCCGGGACCGCGACGCACCGCCCGGCCAGCTCCGCCCCCTCGCCGCCGCTCGCGCCCAGGTTGCCGCTGGGCGTGACGCCCTTGGCGGCGGCCAGGCCGAACAGCGTCTCGGCGGCCTCCCGCGTGTGCTCCCCCGCCTCCAGCACGATCGGGGCCAGGTCGAGGTAGACGTCCTTCAGCACGGCGGGCAGCGCGTCCACCGGGATCGCGCCGTCGCCGACGACCAGCCAGAGCGAGGTGACGCCGTTCTCCAGGTCGGCCAGCACCGCCTCGGGGTCGGCCACGGCGTGCCGCTGCCGGACGTCCCAGCCGGGCCGCGCCCGCGCCCCCGCGTGAACGGCGGCGCGCCCGGCAGCCCCGGATCGCCCGGCAGGTCGCCCGCGTCGTAGAGCGGCGCTACCGGCACGCCGTCGTAGGTCGGGCTGGACAGCGCCTCCTCCGGCGAGCCCGCCTCGACCCCCGACTTGCGCAGGACCTCGACCGCCAGCCTCCGCCAGTCGTCGCGAGTGGTGGGAGGAAAGCCCGCTGCCAGTTCCATGCAACGGATAGTAGGCGCTGCCCGGCCGCCGCAGTAATCCGGGGGTTACCCGTCAGCCGTCGGCGCCTCCCAGGCCAGCCTCCACGTGAGCGGGCCCACGATCCCGTCGTCCTCGACGCCCTGCTCGCGCTGGAACTTGCGGCACACGTCGCGGGACCGGGCGCCGTACGCGCCGTCGACGGTCAGGTCGTAGCCGCGCTTGGTCATCTGCCGCTGCCACGTGCGCACGTCCTCGCCCTCCATGACCGGCGGGTACTTCAGCAACCGGCCGGGGAAGGGCGGCGCGCCCTTGGGCGGCGGCGGGGTGGTGCCGCCGCCGGGGCGGGGCGCGCCGCGCTTGATCCAGGCGTACAGGGGGTCGCCGGGGCAGTCGGTCGAGTAGCCGTCGCGGTGGCCCTTGATCTCCTTGCCGGCGCCGCCCCGGTCGCGGACGTACTGGACGGCGTCGAGGACGGCCTCGAGCATCGCGTCGGGCGGCTGCACGAGCCCGGCGTTGCCGACCAGCCCGAGCACGGCGTAGTGACCGGCGTTGAGCCCGGGACCGTTGGCCGCCGGCAGATGATGCAGCCCCCGCCCCTCGAACACCTTCCGGTGCGGACAGGCGACGAAGCTGTAGCCGATGTCGATCCAGCCGTTGCCGTCCATGTGATAGCCCTGGATCGATCGCACGAGGGAGACGCAGCCGGCGTGGTCGGACACGATGGCGGGTTCGACCCGGCCGCCGGTGTAGTGGACCTTGACGCCCTTGGTTGAGTCAAGCTGGGTGTAGGAGCCGCGGGGCGCGCGGGCCTGCCAGTCGCGGCGTAACACCAGATCGATGTCCACGAGTGCTCTCCGAGAGTAGATATCGGGACGACCGAGCGTAACGCCAGCGAGGTGAACAGGTCCGGGGATCGCGCTATTTCACGGCCTGATCACCCGCCGTTCGGTCACGATCGCGGTGATCAGATCGTGCGGCGTCACGTCGAACGCGGGGTTCAGCGCCTGTGTGCCCTCGGGCGCCAGGCGTACACCTCCGACGGTGAGGAGCTCCTCGGGGTCGCGGTCCTCGATCTCGATGTGGTCGCCGGTCGGGGTGGCGGCGTCGATGGTGGACTCGGGGGCGACCACGATGAACGGCACTCCGGCCCGTTCGGCGCCGAGCGCGAGCGCGTACGAGCCGATCTTGTTGGCGGTGTCGCCGTTGGCGGCGATGCGGTCGGCGCCGATGAGCACCGCGTCCACCTCGCCCTTGGCCAGCAGGTACGGCCCCGCCGAGTCGGCGACCAGCCGGTGCGGGGCGCCCATCCTGGCCAGTTCCCAGGTGGTGAGCCGGGCGCCCTGGAGCAGCGGGCGGGTCTCCAGGGCGAGCACCTCGGCCAGGCGGCCGCGTTCGTGCAGGGTCTGGACAACGCCGAGGGCGGTGCCGCGTTCGACGGCGGCCAGGCCGCCGGTGTTGCACACGGTCATGATCCGCAGCCGGTCGCCCTCCAGCAGGCCGGCGCCGCGCTCGCCCATGGCCAGGCAGGCGGCGATGTCGTCGTCGCGGATCCGCAGCGCGGCCGCCAGCACCGCCTGCCGGCCCTTGTCCAGGTGGGCGGCGGCCTGGTCGACGCCCCAGGCCAGGTTGGCGGCGGTGGGGCGGGCCGCGCGCAGCTCGGCGATCTGGCCGAGGTCGCCGTCGGCGAGCACGACGCCGAGCGCGCCGGCCACGCCGAGCGCGGGGGCACCGCGCACGGCCAGCCGCCTGATCGCCGCGACGAGCTCGGCCACGGTCTCGACGCGCAGCCGCACGCACCGGCCGGGCAGCAGGGTCTGGTCCACGAGCTCGATGGCGTCGCCGGCCCAGTCGATGGTCCTCACGCCGCACACGGTAACCCACGGCTCCCGGGCGGGGCCGTGGGGTCAGCGTTCGGCCAGGACGATCACCGAGTCCTGCCGGCCGAGGACGACGGTGTCGCTCTTGGCGGGGTTCAGCACGATGCCGTAGTGCGGCGGGACGTTCCTGGAGACGTTGTCGCGGTAGCCGATCGCGGTCTCGCCCCTGCGCCGGGCCGCCTCGACGATGGTGGCGAAGGTGACCTCGGCGCCGGTCCCGACGTAGGAGGCGGCGGGCCTGGGGTAGATCTCCGAGCCGTGCGAGTCGAACAGGTAGCCGAACACGTCGGCGAGGTGCCGGTTCTCGGCCAGCTGGGCCAGCAGGAGGCCGATGACGGTGTCGCTGATGACGATGTCGTCGGCCTCGGTGACCTCGGCCAGCGCCCGGTTGCCCTCGTCGTGCATCTCGCTGACGATCGAGTAGTGCTCGCCGAGCGTGCTCTGCATGTCGCGGAGCTGGAGCAGGGTCATGAGCGTGCGGGTGTCGGCGTGGTGGGGGTCGAAGCGGTCGTCGGAGAGCACGATGACGTGCTGGTAGAGGCCGACGCCGAGGGATTCCAGCGCGTACCGGTCGGTGGTGTCGCAGTCCTTGACGTTGACGGTGAGGGTGCGCAGCCCGGTCAGGCCGGTGCCGGCCTTGGGGTGGTCGGCGGCGATGTCCAGGACCGAGCCCGGGGAGACGTAGCCGTCCAGGTAGCGCACGATCTGCTCGGCGCGGCCGTTCCAGTTGAGCAGGAGGGTGCGTTCGGGCTCGGGCTGGGGGGCGGCGGCGGTGGTGACGGCCTGTTCGTCGATCGGGGGCTCGCCGGTGGCGAGCGTGATGTGGGAGTCGTCGTGGGCGATGACGACGACCTGGTCCTTGGCCGTGATGACGGTGTCCATGGGCGGGTTGAGCACGACGCCGGCCGGGCCGCGTAAGCCGATGACGGCGGCGGTCTCGTAGGCGTGCAGGGCCTGGCTGTAGGTGGCGCCGACCAGCTCCTCGTCGGCGCGCAGGTAGATCTCGCCGCCGTCGAAGTTGAGCAGGTCCATGCAGACGACGGACATGCCGGACTGGCGGGAGGACTGCACGATCAGCCGGGAGGCGGTGTCGTCGGAGTCGACGAGGTGCACGTCCTCGCCGCCGGCCAGCCGGGCGGCGGCCAGGTTGCGGGCGGAGGCCAGGGCGGCGACCACGGGCGGGTGGGAGCCGGCCCGCTTGGCCAGGGCGAGCAGGATCTTGATGACGTGCGCGTCGGGGTCCTCGCCCTCGGGGGAGAGCACGACGACGGACCTGGCCGTGGTGAGGTTCATCAGGCCGAGGTCGCGCGGCTCGGTGGGACGTCCGGTGCGGCAGACCAGGCGGGTCCTGCCCAGGTCGCCGACGTGCTCGCGGATGTCCTCCTCCATGGCGAGCTTGTCGCGGTCGGCCAGGACGGCGATGACCGAGTTCTTCTGGCTGGCGTGCGCCTTGACGAGCTCGGTGACGATCGTGAACACCTGGTCGGACCAGCCGAGCACCACGGTGTGGCCGGACTCGACGATGCGCGAGCGGCCCCTGCGCAGGCGGTCCACCTTCTGCTTGAGGCCGTTGGACAGCAGGCCGACGAGCATGCTGACGATGAAGATGCCGCCGAGCGACCCGGCGAACATGACGGTCATGTAGCCGAACGAGCCCTTGTCGCTGGCGACCTTGCTGGGGGTGAGGGCGTGCATGAGGGCGACCCACAACACCTGCCCCGGGCCGCTGACGCCGTCGGGCTCGTCGGGCGCGAGCCAGAGCGTGAGCGCGGCCACCACGAGGATGAGCGCGACCGACACCACCGCGAGCCAGCCGATGAGCGAGGCCGTCCCCCTGGACATGGTGTTGTCGAACCAGTACCGCGCCCGTTCGCGGACCGTGACCCTCGACACTTCCCCGATACCTCCGTGTAAGGAGTGATTTAAACCGACGTCACAAGGTACCGGGCGATCTTGGCTTCCGCATGGCGAGCGGTAACGTAGCCGCCATGGTGATCCCCCTCACACCGGACGATCCGGCGTTCTTGGGCGATTTCCGCCTGGCCGGGCGTCTGGGCGAGGGCGGGCAGGGCGTGGTCTACCTGGCCCGCTCCCCCTTCGGGGAGCCGGTCGCGGTCAAGCTGCTCAACGCCGGTGACCAGGAGACCCGGGTCAGGCTGGCGCGCGAGCTCGACGCGCTGGAGTCGATCGCCTCCTTCTGCACGGCCCGCGTGCTCGACGTCTCGACGCGGGGCTCGCGGCCGTACGTGGTGAGCGAGTTCGTGGACGGGCCCTCGCTGGCCGACCGCGTGTCCGGGCGGGGTGCCGGGAGTGCGGCCGGGCGCGGGCCGCTGCGCGGCGGGGAGCTGGAGCGCCTGGCGGTCGGCACGGCCACCGCGCTGGCGGCCATCCACGCGGCCGGGATCGTCCACCGTGACTTCAAGCCGTCCAACGTGCTGCTCGGGCCGGACGGGCCGCGGGTGGTGGACTTCGGCATCGCCAGGGCCGAGGGGGCGGCGACGCACACCTCGGGGCTGGTCGGCACGCCCGCGTACCTGTCGCCGGAGCAGATCGCGGGCTCGCCCGCCTCCGGGGCCTCCGACGTGTTCGCGTGGGCGGCGACGATGGTCTACGCGGCCACGGGGGTCAGCCCGTTCGGGGCGGACACCGTGCCTGCGGTGCTGCACCGGGTGCTGCACGCCGAGCCCGACCTGTCGGCGCTGCCGTCCCGGCTGCGCGGGCCGGTCGCCGCCGCCCTGGCCAAGGACCCGGCCCGCCGTCCGACGGCCGCGGCCCTGCTGATGACCCTCGTCGCCCCCAGCCCGGCCGCGACGCCGACCGCGGGGCCGGGAACGGGACCAGGAACGGGGCCGGCCGCGGGGTCCGGAGCGGGGCCTCTGGGTCCCGATCCCAAGGCGGCCGACACGCGCGAGAGCCGCGCGGGCCGAAATCGGGGACGCCGCGCCCTCGCCGGCGCCGGGGCGGTCCTGCTGGCCCTGGCCGTGGCCGGCGGCGTGGTGCTGCTGACCACCCGTACGCCCGGCTCGACCGCCACCCGGACCACCCCGCCGCCGTCCACGGCCACAGCTCTGTCCACCCGGCCGTCCGCCCCGCCGTCCACGGCCACCGGTACGCCCGCCGCCACCTCCAGGACGGCCACCGCGACCCCCGACGGCACCGGCGATCTGAAGATCCCGGCGGCCTTCGCCGGCACCTGGTCCGGCCACACCGACACCACCAACCCGCTCGACCCCGACGGCGCCGAGAACACGGTGGAACTGAAGGCCGGCCGGTCGCGGGCGGCCTGGAACGAGAAGGACTCCCAGGTCGACTGCGCCGCCACGATCACCCTGACCGAGGTGCGCCCGGACCGGCTGACTTTCTCCCTCGGGACGTCCACGGGCGGCTGCATCCCGGGTACTGTCTGGCTGGAGCTTGAAGGCGACACTCTCACCTACACCTGGCGTGACGTGCCCGGCCTGGGCATGGTCACCCAGACCGGCGATCTCGGCAAGAAGTGAACGAACCGCTCGCATAACCCTTCGACATCCGAGCCCACGAAGGAGATCCTTTACCTATGTCTGTGATCAGGGAGGTGCCGTTCCCCAGCGCGGACTCCTCGTCCGAGCTGCCGATGAACATCTGGATCGACGACGCCGACTCAGCGATCGACGTCATCGACGCCCTCGCGTTGTCGCCGTTCGCGACCGGCGTCCAGCCCTGGTCCAAGCTGGCCAACCTGGAGCGCGTACGTCCGGACGCCCGGTTGCGGCCGGCCGAGGGTCGGGTGCTGCGCACCGCGCAGGTGGAGGACGGTTCGGAGTCGCGGCTCATCTGCGGCGAGGGCTGGACGCTGCGGGTCGTGCGGCACCGCAACCGCACCGCCACGGTCAGCGTGACGGCGGTGAACGAGGAGCTGGCCACCTCGGTGCTGAAGGAGAGCATCGACGGCGCCGAGGAGCCGATGCCCGACGCCGACCACGTCGAGATGGGCTTCTGGTGGCGCGGCTCCCACGGCGGCAACCGGTCGGAGAAGCCGATCACCGCCCAGCCGTGGGACGAGATCGGCACGAACTACTCGGCGCAGGTGCGCCCGGCGCTCGGCCGCCTGATGGCGACCACGCCCGCCGACGTCAACGGCCGGCTCATCCTGCTGCACGGCCAGCCGGGCACCGGCAAGACCACGCTGCTGCGCACGCTGGCCAAGCAGTGGCACGACTGGTGCCAGGTCGACTGCGTGCTCGACCCCGAGCGGCTGTTCAACGACCCCGGCTACCTGATGGAGGTGGCGGTCGGCTACGACACCGACGAGGACACGCAGCGGTGGCGGCTGCTGGTGCTGGAGGACTGCGACGAGCTGATCAGCTCGGGCGCCAAGGCCCAGGCGGGGCAGGGGCTGTCGCGGCTGCTCAACCTCACCGACGGCCTGCTCGGCCAGGGCCGCGACGTGCTGGTGGCCATCACCACGAACGAAGACCTGACCCGCCTGCACCCGGCCGTGATCCGTCCGGGCCGGTGCCTGGCGCAGATCGAGGTGGGCCCGCTGACCAGGGACGAGGCCGTCTCCTGGCTGGGGTCGTCGCAGGGCGTCGGCGCCTCGGGGGCGACCCTCGCCGAGCTGTACGCCCTGCGCGCGGGCCGCGCGATCGCCCCGGCGGGCGCCGACGAGTCCACCGGTCTCTACCTCTGATCCGACCCCGCCGGGGGCGCCACGCGCGTCTCCGGCGTCCCGTGCGCCGGGGGCACGTCCGGGCTGGTACGTAAACCAACCGATGTGCGACACCGGGTGTGAAACCACAATATGGCTGGTGCTCACCGTCGATCTGGCGCGCGTCGCCTTCACCCGCCTCACCGTGCCCGGAGGCACGTGGACCAGCGAGGAACACCGGGTCGGCTTCGCGGCCACCCAGCTCGTGCCCTCGTGGACCGCGCGCACCCCGCCGGGCGGCGAGGTCGAGGTGGAGCTGCGGGCCAGGACCGGGGCGGGCACGCTGACCAAGTGGTACGTCATGGGCCGGTGGTCCGAGCACGGGCCGCGCACCTCGGTGCCCGGCCAGGGCGACGAGGACGGCGACGTGGCCGTGGACACGTTCGTGGCCAGGCTCCCGGTCGTGGCGTTCCAGACGAGGGTCACCGCGCGCGGCGAGGGCGCGCGGATGACCTCTCTCGGCGTGCTGGCCTCGGCCCTGCCGCAGCGTCCGGTCACGGTGAGCACGCCAGGGGTGGCCGGGCACGTCGAGCTGGACGTGCCCGGCCACTCCCAGTACGCGCACGCCGGGCACCACCCGCGCTGGGACGGCGGCGGCGCGAACTGGTGCAGCCCCGCCTCGGTGGCGATGGTGCTGGCCTTCTGGGGCCGCGGCCCCGAGCCCGGCGAGCTCGCCTGGGTGGGCGCGGACGACCCCGCCCCGGCGGTGGACCACGCGGCCATGGGCACCTACGACGACAGCTACCAGGGCACCGGGAACTGGCCGTTCAACGTGGCCTACGCCGGGCGTTACGGGCTGACCGGCTTCGTGACCAGGCTGCTGTCGGCGGCCGAGCTGGAGGCGTTCGTCCTGGCGGGGATCCCGGTGATCGCCTCGCTGTCGTTTCGGGCCCACGAGCTGCCCGGCTCCGGCTACTCCACGAACGGCCACATCCTCGTCGTCACCGGCTTCACCGCCGGGGGCGACGTCGTCGTCAACGACCCCGCCGCGCCCGCGGACGGCGAGGTTCGGCGGATCTACCCGCGGGCAGCGTTCGAGAACGTGTGGCTGAGGAGCTCGGGCAGCGGCGGCATCGTGTACGTCCTCCACCCGCCCGGGCACCCGCTGCCTCCCTGTACCAACGGCAATTGGTGATCTTTCATGAGTATTCGACCGATCGATGTGGCGCGTACCGACGGCGGCCCCCAGTGGGTGGAGGCCGTGGCCACGCCCGAGGGCGTGGAGGTGTGGTGGGACGAGCCGCGCCCGCACGAGGGCGGCAGGCGCTGCGTGGTGCGCCGCCTGCCCGACGGCTCGCGCGCCGACGCGCTGCCTCCGGGCTGGAACGCCCGCAACCGCCTGGTCGAGTACGGCGGCCGCTCCTGGCGCCCGCTGCCGGGCGGCGGCCTGGTCTTCACCAATTGGGCCGACCAGCGGCTCTACCGCCTGGACGCCTCCCCCGCGAAGGCCGCCGACCCGGTCGCCCTCACGCCCGAGGGCCCGGCCCGGTACGGCGACCTCTACCTGCCGCCCGGTCGCGACGAGGTGTGGGCGGTCCGCGAGATCGGCGACGCGCGTGACCTGGTCGCGGTCTCCCTGGACGGCGGCCCGCTCAGGGTCGTCGCCCGCGCCCACCATTTCCTCATGAACCCCCGCCTGTCCCCCGGCGGCACCCGGATCGCCTGGATCGGCTGGAACCACCCCGACATGCCCTGGGACGGCACCGAGCTGTGCGTGGCCGACCTGTCCCCGGACGGCGTCGCGGGCCCCCACCGGGTCGTGGCCGGCGGCCCGGAGGAGTCGGTGACCCAGGCCGAGTGGCGCGACGAGGAGTCCCTGTACGCCGTCACCGACCCGACCGGCTGGTGGAACGTGCACCTCGTGCACCTCGACGGCTCCCCCTCGCGCAACCTCACCCCCGTGGAGCTGGAGTTCGGCGCGGCGGCCTGGAAGCCGGGCCTGGCCTGCCTGGCCCCGGCGGGCGAGCAGCTGGTCGTCGTGTACGGCACCGCCGACCACCGCCGCCTGGGCGTGCTCGACCCGGCGACGGGCGGCCTGCGCGAGATCGGCGGGGCCGGGCACACGTACTGGGCCTCGACGGTGTCGGCGGCCGGGGGCAAGGCGGTGGCGGTGGGGGCGACGCCGTACACGCCGCTGGAGGTCACGCTGGTCGATCTCGCCACGGGCGGGCACGAGGTCGTCTCGGCCCCCAAGCCGCTGCCCGACCGGGCGCTGCTGCCCACGCCGGAGGCGGTGACGATCGAGGGCGTGCACGCCCATCTCCACCCGCCGGCCGGGGTCGCCGGGCCGGCGCCGTACGTGATCTTCGTGCACGGCGGCCCGACCGGGAACACGCCGGTCGTGCTGGACCTGGAGGTCGCCTACTTCACCAGCCGAGGGATCGGCGTGGCCGTGGTGAACTACGGCGGCTCGACCGGTTACGGCCGGGCCTACCGCGAGCGGCTGCGGCACCAGTGGGGCGTGGTGGACGTCCAGGACTGCGCCAAGGTGGCGCGCGGGCTGGTGCAGCTCGGCCGGGCGGACGCGGCCAGGATCGCGATCCGGGGCGGCAGCGCCGGCGGCTGGACCACGGTGGCCGCGCTGGTGCACAGCGACGTGTTCGCGGGCGGCGTCGCGCACTACGCGATCACCGACCCGGAGAGCTGGGCGGCCGAGACGCACGACTTCGAGTCCCGCTACCTCGACGGCCTGGTGGGCCCGTTGCCCGAGACGCGGCAGCGGTACACCGACCGCTCGCCGCTCCTGAACGCGGCCCGGGCATCGGGCCCATGCCTCATGTTGCACGGTCTTGAGGACGCGATCGTGGACGTGAGCCAGGCCGAGCGATTCACCGCCGAACTGGACAAGCACGGCAAACAGTGGGCTCTGCTCACCTTCGCCGGCGAGCAGCACGGCTGGCGCAGGGAAGAGACCATCGTGGCGGTGCTGGAGGCCGAGCTGGCCTTCTACGGGCTGATCTTCGGCCTGGAGACGCCCGGCGTCCCGCCGCTGACGCTGAAGGGGAGAGCGTGAAGAGCGTCGCCGAGATCTGCTCGGACCTGATCAGGTTCGACACCACCAACCCGGGCTCGGGCGAGCGCCCGGCGGCCGAGTACGTGGCCACGCTGCTGGCCGACGCGGGGCTGGAGCCGGTGGTGTTCGAGTCGGCGCCCCGGCGCACCACCGTCGTGGCCAGGATCGACGGCGACTCCTCCGACGCGCTGCTCGTCCACGGCCACCTGGACGTGGTGCCGGCCGACCCCGCCGAGTGGCGGATGCACCCGTTCTCCGGCGAGATCACCGACGGCTGCGTGTACGGCCGGGGCGCGGTGGACATGAAGGGCTCGTGCGCGATGACGCTCGCGGCCGTGCTGGACATGGCGGCGCGCGGCGTGCGGCCGAAGCGGGACCTGGTGCTGGCCTTCCTGGCCGACGAGGAGGCGACCGGCGACCACGGCTCCCGGTACGCGGTGACCGAGCACCGGCACCTGTTCGACGGCGTCACCGAGGCCATCAGCGAGTCGGGCGGCTTCAGCGTCGAGTCCGGCGGGCGGCGCGTCTACCCGATCGCCGTCGGCGAGCGCGGCACCGCCTGGATGAAGGTGACCGCGCACGGCGTGGCCGGCCACGGCTCGCGGCCCGCCGTGGACAACCCCGTCGCCACGCTGGCCCACGCCCTGTCGCGGGTCGCCGCGCACCAGTGGCCGGTACGCCTGACGCCGTCGGTCGCCGCGCTCCTGGAGAGCCTGTCGGAGATCACCGGGCAGCCGGTCGACCTGGACCGGCTGGACGCCGAGGCCGCCCGGCTGGGCCCGCTCGGCGAGCTGTTCCACGGCCAGATCCGCAACTCGGCGAACCCGACGATGCTGGAGGCCGGGTACAAGGTGAACGTGGTGCCCTCGACGGCCTCGGCGCACGTGGACGGCCGGTACCTGCCTGGGCTGCAGGAGGAGTTCCTCGCGACGATCGACGAGCTGCTCGGGCCGAAGATCACCCGTGAGTTCGTGAACCTGGAGGAGGCGCCCGCCGCGCCGTACCCGTCGGCGTTCTTCGACGAGCTGGCGGGGGCGCTGGTGGCCGAGGACCCGCAGGCGCGGCCGGTCCCGTACGTGATGAGCGGCGGCACCGACGCCAAGTCCTTCGCCACCATCGGCATCCAGGGGTACGGCTTCGCCCCGCTCATGCTCCGGCCCGACCTGGACTACTTCGGCATGTTCCACGGCAAGGACGAGCGGGTGCCGGTGGAGGGCCTGGAGTTCGGCACCCGCGTGCTGACCCGGCTGCTCACCTGACCGTCCCGGCCCGGCGACGCCCTCATGACGCCGGGCCGAACCAGGCGGTCAGCGCCTCCTCCAGGCCGTTCCCCGCCCCGCCCGCCCAGGCGACGTAACCGTCGGGACGGAGCAGCAGCGCCCCGCCCCCGGCCTGGGGCACGTCGGCCACGGCCGGGCGCACGCGGTCGCGGTGGCCCGCGGGCACGTCAGCCGGCACGCTCGGGTCCGCGCCGCCGGACAGGTCGAGCAGCAGCCCCCGCCCGTCCCGCAGCAACTCCGCGACCGGCCGTCCCGCCCGGTCCGCCGTCGCGGCTCGTGAGTCCGGCGGCGTGGCGGTCAAGGACGGGGTGAAGCGGCCCACGCGGGGGTCGGGCGCGGCGGGCGCGTAGTCGACGTCGGTGCCCTCGACCATGCGGGTGAAGTGGCGCTCGGCGTCCGGCAGCGCCATCACCTCCGCCAGCACCTCGCGCAGCGCGTCCACCTGGGCTCCCGGGCGCATCGCCGCCACCTGGGCGCGGGTGTTGCGCAGCACGCGGGCCGCCACCGGGTGACGCTCGGCGGTGTAGGTGTCCAGCAGGCTCTCCGGGGCCGCGCCGCGGGCGACCAGCGCCAGTTTCCACCCCAGGTTGACGGCGTCCTGCAGCCCCAGGTTGAGCCCCTGGCCGCCGATCGGCGAGTGCACGTGGGCGGCGTCCCCAGCCAGCAGGACGCGCCCCTTGCGGTAGGAGTCGGCGTGCCGGGTGTTGTCGCTGTAGCGGATGCCGGCCTCCAGGTGGGCGACTCCGACGTCCTCCCCCGTCACCCGGCGCAGGCTGCCCGCCAGCTCCTCGGCGGTCATCGGCGCGTCCCGCCCGGAGGGCGTGTCGCCGGGGCCGCCGTCGAACTCGATGGTCGCGATCTCCCCGGGCACCAGCGACAGGTTCACCAGCCCGCCCGGGCTGCGCAGGGACGAGCTGACCGGCCCGGTCAGCGTGGCCACGGCCGTCCTGCCGGTCATGGTGGCGGGCGTGCCGGAGAAGGCGAACCCGGACCGCTTGCGCACCAGGCTCCGCCCGCCGTCGCAGCCCACCAGGTAGGCGGCCTCGACGCGCTCGCCGTCCGCCAGGGTGGCCACCACGCGGTCGGCGTGCGGGGTGACGTCCACGACGGCGCGGCCGTGACTGACCGGCACGCCGAGCTCGGCGGCCCGCGCGGCCAGCACGGCCTCGATGCGGTGCTGCTTGAGCATGGCGTACTCGGCCGTGCCGTCCTGCGCCAGCAGCGGCAGGCCGGCGAAGTGGCCGCGCATCATGCCCTTCTTCAGCAGCTCAGTCATCATGCCGACCATGTCGGAGCGGTCCGGCCCGGGGCCGGTGGCCAGCTCGTCGAGCATTCTCCACTGCGCCTCGGTCAGCGGCTCCACCAGCCCGCGCAGCTCCAGGGAGTGCAGGGTGCGGGCGTTGAGCGAGCGCAGGCCGAGGCTGCGGGTCACGCGTTCCTCCCCGGTTGCGGCCTCCAGGACCAGCGGCCGGGCGCCGCCGATCCGGAGCTCGCAGGCCAGCAGCAGGCCGACCGGCCCGCCGCCCACGATGATCACGTCGGTCATGCCGACTCCTTACTTACGCCGTATGCTTACGTCGTAAGTAGAGCACGTACACCGTAAGCTCTGTCAAGCGCGAAGGGAGAGCCGATGGCACGGCGCGAGCCACTGAACCGGGACAAAGTGCTGGCCGCAGCCCTGGAGCTGGCGGACAGCGAGGGCCTCGACGGCCTGTCGATGCGACGGCTGGCGAAGGTGCTCGGCGTGGAGGCGATGTCGCTCTACAACCACGTCTCGAACAAGGCCGACCTGGTCGACGGCATCGTGGAGCTGGTGTTCGGCCAGGTGGAGCCGCCCGACCCGGGGCTGCCGTGGCAGGAGCAGCTGCGCGTCACGGCGCGCAACATGCACCGGGCGTTCAGCCGCCATCCCGTGGTCCCGCTGGCACTGGCGACCGACCGGTCCAACCCGACCTCGCCGCACGCCCTACGGACCCTCGACGGCCTGGTGGGCACGCTGTACGCGGCGGGCTTCGACGACCTGGGCGCCTGGCGGGCGCTGACCGCCGTGAACGGCCTGGTGTTCGGCACCCTGTTGCTGTCCACCGGCGGCTTCGGCGGCGCCCCCGGCCGGCACGCCGGCGAGGAACAGGTCGGCGTCTACATCCGCGCCCTCGACCCCGGCCATCTGCCGCACTTCGCCAGGCTGCTCCGCTGGACGCGCGGCGGCGTCGATCCGGCCGCCGACTTCGAACAGGCCCTGGACCTGCTGATCGACGGTCTCGCACAGGCCGTCGCAAACTAGTGGAACAAAGCATTCCGTTCTGCTATAGTGGAGACATCTCGAAAGGAGCTCCACATGGGCGACATCATCAGCGGCTGGGACGTTCTGGACGCCTCGCACGAGGCGCTGCGCAAGGCCGTCAGCGGCATCCCGGCCGGCGGCTGGGACCTGCCGACCCCCTGCTCCGAGTGGAGCGTCACCAAGGTCTTCAAGCACGCGGTCGGCGACCAGATCGGCTTCGCCGCCACGCTCACGGGCGAGGCCGGGCCGGCGTTCAACCCGTTCGACCCGCCCGCCGAGCCGGGCGCCGACCCGGCGGCCGAGCTTGAGGACGCGCTGACCCGCTCGGCCAGGGCGTGGGCCGCGGTCGACCGCGACGCCGCCGAGGTGGCCACGCCGGTGCCGCCGAACAAGATGTCCCCGTGGGCGGGCTCGACGGCCTGCGCACTCGACGCGGCCGTGCACGCCTGGGACATCGCCGTGGCCACGGGCCAGCCCTCGCCGCTGACGCCGGAGATGGCCGGGCCGATGCTGGAGGTCGCCCGGCAGATCGCCGACCCGCTGCGGCCGTGGGGCGCCTACGCCGAGGCGCTGCCGGACGACGCCTCCGGCGACGAGGTCGCCGCCCTGCTGCGCTACCTCGGCCGCGACCCGCACTGGTCGCCGGCCGCCTGAGGCCCGCCTGCGCCCCGCCCGACCGGCGGGGCGCCGCCGGGCTCAGGAGAACTTGGTCTGCGGGCGCTCCTCGCGCTCGCCGTCGACGAAGATGTCCAGCTTCTCGTTGTAGAAGGCGATCAGGCCCGCCACGCGCTCGCTCTCGGGCAGCGGCGTGCGGTAGGACCAGGCCAGGTCCTTCTTCCCGTTGACCGACCAGTACTCCGCCGTCCCCTTGTACGGGCAGTGGGTGGCGGTGTCGGTGTGCTCCAGCAGGTCGAGCCGTACGTCGGTCTTCGGCAGGTAGTAGCGGGCCGGCAGGCCGGTCTCGAACAGGATGCGGGCGTTGCGCGAGTCGGCCACGGTGACCCCGTCGACCTCCACCCGGATGTGCCGCGAGCTCGGCAGGATGTCCACCCGCGTGTACGGGTCGCGGGCGTGCACGTAGACCTCCTCGTCCTCCTCGAACCAGGCGTCCATCGCGTCCCAGTCGAAGCGCACGTGCCCGCGGATCTCCTCCAGCGGCGAGTCGTCGTAGACCAGCGCCGCCTCCGGGGCCTGCGCGGCGCCCGAGGTGACCGTGTGGACGGCGGCGTCGCCCCTGCTCGGGGAGTGCCGGGACGTGCCGGTCGGCTTGAGCGCCGCCTCCTCGACGTCCTGGAGGGGGAAGTAGTAGGTGGGGTAGAAGGGGCCTTCCCACACCAGCAGGGCCCGGGTCGTGTCGGCGATCGGCCGGCCGCCCAGGTAGGTCCGCACGCGCTTGGCCGACCGCTCGACGCGGACCCGGCCCCGGTTCGTGGCATCCATGTCCCCGCCAACCCGCGTGGCGGCGGTGCTATTCCGGCCTTCAGACCCCGAACAGCGCCAGCGTCACCCACGTGGTGAGCGTGCCGGTGACCGCGCCCGCCGCGACCTGCGCCCACGTGTGATGGGCGAGGCGGACCCTGGCCCAGCACACCAGCGTCACCACGGCCGCGCCGGCGATCGCCACCGGCACGGCGGGCAGCACGTGCGCCAGCACCACGACCGTGCCCGCCGAGACGGCGGCGTGGAAGGAGATCTTCCAGCGGGTGGTGATCGGCACGGTCACCGCCAGGGCGACCAGCATCGCGGTCACGGTGGCCACCAGCAGCCGCGGCGCGCCCAGCACGACCAGCAGCGCGAGCGCGACCAGCACGGCGGCCACGGCGGCCAGCAGCGGACCGGTGCGGCGGGCCCGGTCGACGATGTGGTGGGAGTCGAGCCGCCCCGAGCGCACGCCGAGCGCGATCACCGCCGCCGGCACGCCGCCGCAGAACGCCGAGGCCACCAGGCCCCAGGCCGCGCCGGCCCATCCCTGGGCGAGCAGGCCCACGGCGGGCGGCATGACGATCACCAGCACTTGCGGTGCCAGCAGGTTCGTCACCCGCTTCGCCACCAGGTCGGCCATCATGGCATGAAAGATTACGCGATCATGGCCGCTGCCCGTTTCAGCGACTCCCCCGTCGCTCCCGGGGGATCGGCTCGTCAGCCCTTTCCCGCGGCGTTCACGATGCGGGTCGTGGAGCGGTCGGGGATGGCCGCCATCTCCCAGCACTGCGCGCCCAGGATGGCCGCGGCCGTGGCGCGCGCGCCCGCGTGGGGGTCGCCGGCCGTGTGGGCCAGCGCACCGGGCCGCATCGGCGCGAGCAGGTCGATGTAGTCCTCGGGGCCGTGGGCCTCGGGCGGCCCGGCCACCACGAAGACGCCGGACACGCAGCGCAGCGCGGCCAGCACCTCGGCCCGCTCCGCCGCCGGGTTGAACGGCCGGCTGGGCCCCTTCCACGCCCGCACGCGCGGGTCGTCCTCCACGCCGACCACCAGAGGCAGCCCGCGGTCGGCCACGGCGCCCAGGTAGCGCACGTGGCCGACGTGCAGGATGTCGAAGACGCCGGTCACGACGGCCGCCCCGGGCAGGTCGTACGGCTCCACCCAGACGGCCTCCAGGCTGCTCACGCGACCTCCTCCGACGGCCGGGCGAGTAGGCTGCTGTGCACGCTTTGCTCCCCCACGGGCCTAGACGACTCGTCGATCGCAGCGTACTCGGTCGCCGCGGCAGGTCGTGCAGGCGACCTTGGAAAGAGCATTCCTACCTTTTCGCGATAATCTCTCGCCCCCTGCCCGCGCGTCTCATGACGTCACCTGATTCGGGGGAGGTCGCCGTGGCGCCGAGGGACTCAGACCATGCCGACGGGGGTGAAACGCCCGGGTTCCGCGACCTCGCGGTCCGGCTTCCGGGGGTTGCGTCCCAGGTCTCGCGGGCCAGGGGGCTCGTGACGGACGCGCTCGGCCGCGATCATCCGTTCCATGACGAGGTGGTGCTGCTCACCAGCGAGCTGGCCACGAACGCGATCCTGCACACCAGGTCCGGGGACGGCGGCTCGTTCACGGTGTCGGTGCTCAGCTCGGACACCACGGTCCGGGTGTGCGTGGCCGACGGCGGCGCGGACGGCCCGCCGTGCGTGTGCCGGACCGCTCTCCAGGCGACCAGCGGCCGGGGGCTGCCACTGGTCGAGGCGCTCAGCCACCGCTGGGGGTTCGTCCGCGAAGGGGGCTTGACGACCGTCTGGTTCGAGCTGACGCAGGCCCGGGTGCCCGCCGGGCAGGAGCCCTGCGTCAGAGGTCGAGCCGGCACAACCCTTCGGCCAGCGCCTTCGTGGTGAGCCTGGTCCGGCTGTCGCAGCCCAGCTTGGCGAAGATGTGCTCCAGATGGGTGGTCACCGTCCGGACGCTCAGCACCAGGCAGGCCGCGATCTGCGGGTTGGAGTCGCCGGCCGCGACCCGGGTGAGCACGTCGACCTCGCGGCCGGTCAGGTCGTAGGGCAGCGGGCAGGGCCGTTCGGCGGCGACCGCGCCCTGCAGCGAGCCCTGGTAGCCGACGCCGGCCCGCAGCAGCCGCACCTCGTGCCAGCGGCCGCCGCCGTCGAGCCACAGGCCGCGCCGGCTCAGCTCCCGCGAGTCGATGAACGCGCGCGCGAAGGCCGCCATGGCGGGGTCGTCCCACAGCTCGCGGGAGACCTCGTGGCCGGGCACCGCGCGGCGCTCGCCGAGCCGGTCGAAGGCGACCGCGCGGAAGTCGGGCGGCAGCCCGGCGGGGTCGATCACGCACCGGGTCAGGTCGGTGACGTGCGCGAGCATCGGGCTCACGGCGGCGACCAGGGCGCCGGTCAGCAGCGGGAAGTCGTCTTTGGCGGCCAGGTGCAGCAGGCCGGTGTAGCGGCCGCCGTCGGCGAGGAACAGCGGCGCGGTCAGCCCGGCCCGCCATCCGTAGGGGGCCAGATGGCGGCGGAAGTACCGTTCGGTGCCCGGCTGCGGCATGGGCACCGGCCGCCGCCCGGCGATGGCCTCGCGGCAGGCGTCGAGCGCGGCGTACTCCTCGGCGGCGTCGCGGTCGATGCGGCGGTGGCCGTCGGAGACGACGCTGTGGTGCCGGCCGGTGGCGGGGTCGAAGGCGACGAACTCGTAGGCGTCGAGCGGGACCACCCGGCGCAGCGCCGCCATCGCCGCGTGCGCGCCGCCACCGCCCGCGACCTGGTAGCCGACCTCGGCGAACGCCTGCAACTGGCGGACGCTCAAGGTGATCTCAGCCACGGCTCTTTTATATCATTTGCCATTCCTTGACCGGTTGTTGAAGATTTTCTTCACGGCCACCGCGGTGCTACGGTGGCAGGCATGCAGCGCGCTCTCGTCACGACGACGCCGGACACGGTCCCGGCGCGCTGATTCCATGCATCCCGGGCGGGCGCCCGGGAGCTGGTCGTTCGCCCTTTCACCGCAAAGGACGATCATGAACGACCACCGCAGGCTCGGCCGCGAGCTGGAGATCTTCGGCACCGATCCACTGATCGGCTCCGGCCTGCCCTACTGGCTGCCCGCCGGGGCCGCCGTGCGCAAGGCCGTGGAGGACTACGTCCACGAGCTCGAACGCCGCCACGGCTATGTGCACGTCAACTCCCCCGTGCTCGGCAAACGCGAGCTGTACGAACGGTCGGGCCACTGGGCGCACTACGCCGAGGACATGTTCCCGCCGATGAACGTGGGCGGCGAGGAGTTCGTGCTGCGGCCCAGCCTGTGCCCGCACCACGCGCTGATCTACCGCTCGCGCGGGCGCAGCCGCCGGGAGCTGCCGCTGCGCGTGGCCGAGCTCGGCGGCATGTACCGCTCGGAGCTGTCGGGCGTGCTCGGCGGCCTGACCAGGGTGCGGGCCATCCAGCTCAACGACGGCCACGTGTTCTGCGCGCCGGAGCAGGCGGCGGCCGAGGTGTCGGCCGCGCTCGACCTGATCGAGGCCGCGCACGCCCAGCTCGGCATCGAGGCCGCCCGCTACCGGCTCTCACTGCGCGGCGAGGGCGGCAAGTTCGTGGACGACCCCGCGATGTGGGCGCGCTCGGAGGCCGTGCTGCGCGAGGTGCTGGCGGAACGCGGCCGCGCCTACGACGAGGAGCGCGGCGAGGGCGCCTTCTACGGCCCGAAGATCGACATCCAGATCGCCGACCCGGCGGGCCGCGAGAGCACCCTGTCGACCGTCCAGGTGGACCTGTACCAGCCCGAGCGCTTCGACCTGTCGTACGCGGGCGGGCGGCGTCCCGTCATGGTGCACCGCAGCGTGGTCGGCGGGATCGAGCGCCTGGTCGCGCACCTGATCGAGGTGCACGGCGGCGCGTTCCCCGCGTGGCTGGCGCCCGTGCAGGCGGTCGTGCTGCCGCTGTCGGACGCCGAGCTCCCGGCGGCCGGGGACCTGCTGTGGCGGGCGGTCGCCGCCGGGCTGCGGGCCGAGCTGGCGCCCGCGGACCGGGGCAGTCTCGGGGCCAGGATCAGGGCGCACCGGCTGGTGCCGTACCAGCTCGTGGTGGGGCCGCGCGAGGTGGCCGGCGGCGTGCCGGCCGTCCGGCTGCGGGACGGCCGTCAGGCGGGCCCGGTGCCGGTCGAGAGGCTGGCCGAGGAGTGCCGGCCGCGCTTCTGACGTCCGTCACCGGCGTTCAGAGCCAGTCCTTCTTCTTGAAGACCGCGTACAGCACCACGGACGCCACCGCCACCAGCACCGACGACACCCAGAAGCCCGAGATGTCCCCGGAACCGGGGTAGGGCACGTTCTGGCCGTAGAAGCCGGTGATGGCGGTGGGCACCGCGATGATGGCGGCCCAGCTCGTCACCCGCTTCATGATCTCGTTGAGGCGGAAGCCCTGCTGGGCCAGGCGGGTCTCCCGGACGTTGGCGAGCATGTCGCGGATCGCCTCCACCCACTCGGCGACCCGCTGGACGTGGTCGTAGACGTCCTCGTAGTAGGGGGCCATCACCGGGTCGGCGACGATCTCCTGGTCCCGGCGGAGCAGGGTGCCGAGCACCTCCCGCATCGGCATCGAGATCTTGCGGAGCCTGGCGGTGTCCTTGCGCAGCACGTACATGGCGCGCTGGAGCTCCCTGCCGTCGCGGGGCGCGTCGTCGAACAGCGACTCCTCCATGGCCTCGGCCCGCGCGTCGAGGTCCTGGACGAGGTCGAACTGACTGTCCACGACGTAGTCGAGCAGGCCGTGCAGCAGGAAGGAGACGCCGTGCGAGGCCAGGCGGGAGGTCGCGTCCCAGCGCCTGACCACCTCGTCGATGTCGAAGCGGGCGCTCTCGCGCACGGTCACCAGGGCGTTGGGGGTGACGAAGACGTTCACCTCGACGGGGACGAGGTGGCCCTCGTCGAGGTGGATGCCGTACACGGTGATGAACAGGTGGTTGTCGTAGACGTCCAGCTTGGGGCGCTGGTGGTCGCTGAGGACGTCCTCGACGGCCAGTTCGTGCAGGCCGAGCTCCTCGCCGACCAGGTTGAGCTGCTCGGGGGTGGGCGAGCACAGATCGAACCAGACGGCGGCCTCGGGGTCGCCGACGTGGTCGGAGACCTCCTCGACGGGGAAGCCCTCCTTTTCGAGGACGCCGTTCCTGTACAGACGCGTGCGCATCAGGCGAGTCTGGCAAATCGCCGGGCATCGCGCACGGCCGCTCCCCCCGGATCGTTGTTGAAGTAGACGTGGACGTCCTGCCATCCGGCCTGCTCCACCCTCCTCGCCCAGCTCTTCAGCGCCGCCGCGCCGTAGGAGGGCCGGGGGGCGGCCAGACCCTCGTGCAGGCGCACGTACCCCCAGTCGGCGGTGCGCCACAGCGGCGTCAGCGGCCGGCCGAGCCGGTCGGCCCAGCACAGCGCAGCGCCCCGCGCGAGCAGCACCTCGCGCACCTCGCCGGTCCACCAGGAGTCGTGCCGCGGCTCCACCGCCACCCGCACGCCGCCGGGGAAGCAGCCCAGGCAGCGGTCCAGCAGGGCGGGGTCGGCGCGCAGCGTGGGCGGCAGTTGCAGCAGGACCGGGCCCAGCTTCTCCTTGAGCGCCCCGGCGGCCGCCATCAGCCGGGCGACCGGCTCCTCGGGCTCGGTCAGCCGCTTGATGTGGGTGAGGTACCGGCTGGCCTTGACCGCCATCACGAACCCGCCCGGAGTCCGCTCCCGCCAGGCGGCGAACGTCTCCGGCGACGGCAGGCGGTAGAAGGCGTTGTTGCTCTCGACGGTGGGGAACTCGGCCGCGTACGTCTCCAGCCACAACCGCTGCGGGACCCCCTCGGGGTACAGCACGCCGCGCCAGTCCTTGTACTGCCATCCGGAGGTGCCCACCAGCGTCGCCACACCCGGCTCCTACCCCGCGCCGGGTGCGTTACTGTCGCAGTCCCGGAAGCCTAGGAGGATCTTTCACGCGATGGGCGCCGATCATTTCCACGGTCACGGCCACGGTCACGGCCACGGCCACGGCGCGCCCGCCGCGCCGCCGCCGCGCCGGGCGGTCGTGGCGAGCCTGGCCGTGCTGGTGCCGCTGGCCCTGGCGACGCTGGCCTGCCTGGTGTGGCTCTGGCCCGCGGGGCAGGCGGCGCCGTCCGGCCAGGACGGGCGGGAGGAGCCGGCGGTCGAGCGGGTCGAGGGCACGGTCACCTCGGTCACGCTCCGGCGCTGCCCGGCCGTCCAGGAGGGCATGCCGGTGCCCGACCCGGCCACCTGCGGCAACGCCACCGTACGGGTCGGCTCGGGGCCCGACGCCGGCCGCGACGTCACGCTGCGGCTGCCGGGCGGGCCGGGGGCCCAGCGGTTCACGTCGGGCGACGACGTGCTGCTGCTGCGGGCCGCCGACGGGGCCTACCAGCTCTCCGACCACGACCGGTCGACGACGTTGTGGCTGCTGGGCGGCGCGTTCGCGCTGGCGGTCATCGCCTTCGGACGGTGGCGCGGGGTGACGGCGCTGGTGGGGCTGGTGGTGACGTTCGGGCTGCTGCTGACGTTCGTCATCCCGGCCGTGCTGGCGGGCGAGCCGCCGATGCTGGTCGCCGTCGTCGGCTCGGCCGCGATCATGCTGACGGTGCTCTACCTCACCCACGGCTTCTCCCTGACCACGTCGATGGCCGTGCTGGGCACGCTGGCCAGCCTCGCGCTCACCGGGCTGCTGTCGTACGGGGCGCTCGGCCTGGCCCGGCTCAACGGCGTCACCGACGACACCGCCCTGACCCTGGGCATGAGCCTGTCGATCGACACCGAGGGGCTGCTGCTGGCCAGCATCATCATCGGGGCGCTCGGCGTGCTCGACGACGTCACCGTCACGCAGGCCGTGACGGTGGGCGAGCTGGCCGCGGCCAACCCCTCCTACGGCTTCGCCCGCCTGTACCGGGCCGCGGGACGCGTCGGGCGGGCCCACATCGCCTCGGTGATCAACACGATCATCCTGGCGTACGCGGGGGCGTCGCTGCCGCTGCTGCTGCTGTTCAGCATCGGCGCGCAGCCGCTCGGCGACGTGCTGACCACGCCGGTCGTGACCCAGGAGATCGTCCGCAGCGTCGTGGGCACGCTCGGGCTGATCGCCGCCGTGCCGATCACGACCGCGCTGTCGGCCCTGGTCGCCGCCCGCGGCGCGCGGCCCGCGGAGGTGCCGGAGGGCGAGCCGTTCACCCGGCCCGTGCGGGCCGGCGGCCCGCTCACCAGGCCCGCCCGGCACCGCCGCTGAGCGGGGTCAGCCGACCTCGGCGCTGCCGTCCACCCGCAGCTTGCGGCGGGCGCGCTCGTAGAAGGTGGTGCCGACGCGGACCACCTTCGCCGCCCCCGGCCAGGCCGTGACCGTGACGGTGTCGCCGGAGCACAGGTGGCCGACCACCCGCCCGTCCACCTCGACGGCGAGCCTGCCGCTCGTGGGCAGCACCTCCAGCGTCACCTCCTCGTCGGCGGGCAGCACCAGGGCCCGGTTGAAGGAGGAGTGGGCGGCGGCGGGCACCACGAGGATGGCCTCCACGCGCGGCGAGACGATCGGCCCGCCGGCCGAGAAGCTGTAGGCGGTGGAGCCGGTGGAGGTGGCCACGATCACCGCGTCCGCGGACAGGCTCACGAACGGGCTGCCCGACGGGGTGACCGACACCGCGGCCAGCCCCTCGCCGGGGATGCGCACCAGCGCGATGTCGTTGAACGCCGTCACCGCGACCCCCGCGACCACGCTCTTGACGGCCATCCGCGGCTCGATCGTGTACTCGTGGCGGTCGATGGCCGACAGCGTGCCGGCCAGCTCGTCCACGTCGATCTCGGCAAGGAAGCCGAGCTTGCCCAGGTTCACCCCCAGGATGGGCGTGGGCCGGCCGGCCAGCAGCCGCATGGTCCGCAACATCGTGCCGTCGCCGCCCAGCCCCACCAGCAGGTCGGCCCGCTCGACCAGGGCGACCGCGTCGACCGGCACCGCGCTGCAGTCGATGCGCCCGACCTCCTCGGGCAGCCCGAGGACGGTGGCCCCCTTGTCCGCGGCCCAGCGCAGGATGGTGTCGATCGCCTTCTTGGAGTCGCGCTGGGGATGCAGCACCAGCCCGACCGTCCCGACCATGCCCATGCGACCAGCCTAAACGGTGGCGTTCCCGGACATCCGCGGCGGCCCCTGGCACCCGGCGGCTCCGCTAACGTCGGAGGCATGCGGCTTCATGTGGGATGCGCGATGTGGACGCACACACCGTGGAACGGACGTTTCCTGCCCCATCCGCTCCCGCCGGGAGAGCGCCTGCGCGCCTACGCCACCTGGTGCGACGCGGTCGAGGGCAACACCACGTTCTACGCCACCCCCGCGCGCGCCACGGTGGAGTCGTGGGCCCGGCAGCTCGACCCCGACTTCCGCTTCGTGGTCAAGCTGCCCAAGACCATCACCCACCACCACCGGCTGACCGGCGCCGAGCAGGAGCTCCACGCCTTCCTCGACGCCATCGAGCCGCTCGGGCCGCGCGCGCACGCCCTGTGGGTGCAGTTACCGCCCGCCTTCGGCCCCGCCGACCTCGGCACGCTGGCGGCCTTCCTGCACCGCCTGCCCCGCTCCCACCGCTACGCCGTGGAGGTCCGCCACCGCGCCTTCTTCGACGACGCCCGCCAGGCCGGGCAGCTCGAACGGGTGCTGGCCGCCGCCGGCGCCGAGTGGGTGCCGTTCGACACGGTGACGCTGTTCCGCACCCCGCCGACCAGCGACGCCGAGCGCGACGCGTGGACGAAGAAGCCGCGCGTGCCGCGCCGCACCCGCGCGCTCACCGGCCGTCCGATCGTCCGCTACCTGGGCCGCGACTCCGTCGAGGCCACGGTCGAGGGCTGGCGGGGGTGGGTGGACACGGTCGCCGGGTGGCTGCGCGAGGGCCGCTCCCCCACCGTGTTCGTCCACACGCCGGACAACGCCGACGCGCCGATGCTGGCCCGCCGCTTCCACGACGAGGTGCGCGCCCGGGTGCCGGAGCTGCGTCCGCTGCCCGAGCCGATGCCCGCCGAGCCCCCGACGCTGTTCTGACCGGCCGCCGGATTCGCGGGCGGCCTCACGCGCGCAGCGTGTAGCGGATCGGCAGGTGCTTGAGCCCGCCCACGAACGTGGTGGCCACCCAGGCGGGCTCGCCGTCGAACTCCACGCTCTCCAGCCGGGGCAGCAGCTCGGCGAACAGCGCCCGGATCTCCATGCGGGCGAGCGCGGCCCCGAGGCAGTAGTGGACGCCGGAGCCGAAGGCCAGGTGCCGGTTGGGATCGCGACCGGCGTCGAACCGGAACGGCTCGGCGAACACCTCCTCGTCCCGGTTGGCCGACGGGTACGACAGCAGCACCGACTCCCCCCGCCTGACCGGCGTGCCGCGTACGACGGTGTCGGCGGCGGCGGTGCGCATGAACTCCTTCACCGGGCTCACCCACCGGATCATCTCCTCGGCCGCCAAGGGCAGCAGCCCGGGGTCCCGGCGCAGCCGCCGCAGCTCGCCGGGGTGCCGGATGAGCGCCTCCAGGCCGCCGGCGATGGTGGAGCTGGTGGTGTCGTGCCCGGCGGTGGCGATGATGACGTAGTAGGAGGCGGCGTCGAGGTCGCTCAGCGGGCGGCCGTCCACGCGGGCGTTGGCGATCTCCGAGGCGAGGTCGCCGGTGGGCCTGGCCCGGCGCGCCGCGGTCAGCTCGCGGAAGTAGTCCAGCAGGTCGGCCAGCACGGCGGTGTGGTCCTGGGCGGTGCCGCCGCGCCGGTTGTCGCTGTCGTCCTGGCCGAACAGCTCCTGGGTGAGCCGCAGCATGCGCGGGAAGTCCGACTCGGGCAGGCCCAGCAGCGACAGGATGACGTAGAGCGGGTAGTGCACGGCGACCTGCCGGGCGAAGTCGCAGGAGCCGCCATGGGCGGCCATCCGGTCGACGTAGCGGCGGGCCAGGTCGCGTACGCGTACCTCCAGGGCGCGCATGGCCCTCGGCCGGAACCAGTCGGCGCCCACGGCGCGCAGGACGCGGTGCTCGGGGTCGTCCATGTGGACGAGCGTCTTCAGGCCGGTGCCGCGCGCCCGCTGCTCGGCCAGGCGGGCGTCGATCTCCGCGCTCCGCAGCACCGGACGCGGCGCGCTCAGCCACAGGGCGTTGTTCCGCTCGATCTCCAGCAGGTCGGTGTGCCGGGTGACGGCCCAGAAGGGGTTGTAGCCGGGCACCTCCACGCGGTGCACCGGGGACTCGCGGCGCAGCAGCGCCAGGGCCTCGTGCAGCCGGGTCTCGTCGGCGTACGCGGCGGGCGTGGCGAACACGTGCCCGGCCTCCTCCACGGACATGGTCGCGGTCACGGGCGGGCCCTCCTCTGGATGTGGGGGTAGTACGGCCAGGAGAGCCATTCCCCCGGGGCGACTGCGCCATTCGGCCCTGCGGCGGCGCCCGGCAGGGCAAGATCGGATGGCAGTGTTCCCGCAGTGTCCCCGCAGTCGAGTCGAGCAGTGGAGTGGAGCGCACATGACGGCTACCGCCGAGTCGTTACGGCAGACCTCCGGCGGCGTGACCGCCCGCCTGATGGGCGTCGAGGAGGAGTACCTGGTCGTCGATCCGGCCACCCGCGCCGTGGCCCCCGGGGCGGCGGCCGTCGTCGGGCGCGCCGCGGCCGGGCTGGGCGACCGGGTCTGCACGGAGATCACGCAGTTCCAGGTGGAGGCCAAGACGGCGCCCTGCGCGAGCCGGGCCGAGCTGGCGGCGGAGCTGCGGCGGATGCGCGAGGTCGTGGCCGCCGCCGCGCGCGCCGAGGGCCTGGCCGTGGTCGCCTCCGGCACGCCGGTGATCGGCGACGTCGTCCCGCCGCCGATCACCGAGCACCCCCGGTACGGCGTCGGCATCGACAACTACCGCGCCCTGCACGACGAGCAGGCTATCTGCGCCGGTCACGTGCACATCCACGTGCCCGACCGGGAGCAGGCCGTGCTGGTCTGCAACCACGTGCGCCCGTGGCTGCCGGTGCTGCTCGCGCTCATGGCCAACTCGCCCTTCTGGGCCGGCCGCGACACCGGTTACGCGGGCTGGCGGGTGCTGGCCTGGGGCAAGTGGCCGGTGGCCGGGCCGCCGCCGTACTTCGGGTCGCTGGAGCACTTCGAGCGCACGGTCGCGGCGCTGACCGACAGCGGCGCGCTGGTCGACCCCGGGACGCTGTTCTGGGACGTGCGCCCGTCGGCCCGGCTGCCCACGGTGGAGGTGCGGGTGGCCGACGTGCCCGCCTCCACCCGCGAGTCGGTGTTCCTCGCGCTGGTGGTGCGGGCGCTGGTCACGACGTCGCTGCAAAGGGTGCGGGACGGCGATCCGGGCCCCGAGGTGCCCGGCGAGCTGCTGCGCGTGGCCTACTGGCGGGCCGCCAGGGACGGGCTTGGCGGGTCCGGCGTCGATCCGTTCACGGGGGCGGCGCGGCCGGTCGCCGAACTGGTGGCGCGGCTGCTGGAGCACGTCGGGCCCGCGCTGGCCGCCGCCGGCGACTCGGCGGCGGCCGGGCAGGGGTGGCGGCTGCTGCGCGAGAACGGCGGCGGCGCCGAGCGCCAGCGGGCCGCGCACGCCCGGCGGGGGGCGCTCGCCGACGTGGTCGACGATCTCGTGGCCCGCTTCTCCTCCTACGACTGAAGCCGGGCGGCCAGGAACGCGCGCAGCGGTTCGACGTGGCGTACGGGGTCGCGCCAGCGGGCCTGCAGGTCCTCCAGGAGATGCTGCTCGGCGACCGGCTCGCCGTGCCGCCAGACCCGGACGACGGGATGCAGGAAGGCGCACTCGTCGGCCCGCTCGGGCGTGGGGTGGCGCTGGATGGCGAACACGTCGGCGCGGTCGCGCGGCCCCCAGCGCAGGGTCAGCGTCAGGCACAGCCCGGCGGCGGCGAAACGCTCGCGGGCGTAGTCCTCCGGCAGGTCCTCGTAGTGGCGTACGACACCGTCCGGGCCGAGCACGTACGCGTCCGACAGGTACTCGAACTGGGTCCACAGCGCCGAGCTGTGGTTGACCCGGTCGAGCATCGACCCGGTGAGCACGTCGGCGTCGGCGGGCAGCTCGCGCACGGGCAGCGGCCTGCCCTCGTAGCGTTCGAGCAGCAGGGCGGTCAGGGAGCGCAGGTTGTAGCGGAAGCCGTCGATGAACGCCGAGGAGGCCCGTTTGAAGTCGCGGGTCTGCATGAGGGTGCCGGCGAAGTACAGGCCGTCGACGTCGGCCGACTGGAAGTCGGGGCGGATCGCCGGCATCCGGCCGCCGGGGGTCAGCGCGGGACGGCAGGAGTCGCCGAACAGGCCGGTGTCCATGGTGAAGCCGGTGCAGCGCAGGACGGCGTCGTAGTCGAGCAGCGCCTGCTCGCCGTCGGCCAGCGTGTAGGTGATCGCGGCCCTGATCCCGCCGCCCTCGCGCCAGAGGCGGTCGACGGTGCACTCCAGGACGCCGTGCAGGGTCTTGAACCAGTAGCTGTCCAGGAAGGCGCCGTACTGGCCGCGGACGTGGCCGGGATGCTTGCTCGTCCAGGCCAGGCGGACGGGGCTGGGGCTGGCCAGGTGGATGACCGCGGCGTGCGGGAGCAGCGCCTGCGCGGTCTCGAACGCCGAGTTGCCCTTGCCGATGACCAGGACGCGCTGGTCGGCGAAGTCCTCCCCGTTGACGGGGACGTCCTCGTAGCCGGTGGCCAGCTCGATGCCCGGGATGTCGGGGACGTGCGGGCCGCCCCAGCCGGTGGCGACGATCAGGCAGTCGGCGCGGAGAACCTGGTCACCGGCGTGGACGACGAAGCCCGCGCCGTCCTTCTCGACGCGCTCGACGGCCGTCGAGTACCGCACGCGCAGCCCGTGGACGCGCTGGAAGTCGGCGAGGTAGCGGACCAGGTCGTCGGCGTGCGGGAAGTACTCGCGCGAGTAGTTCGGGAACATCAGGTCGGGCTCGTCGTTGAGCAGGGAGTTCCAGTCCCAGCGCAGCTGGATCTCGCGCTCCTTCTCGCCGGTGTGCACCTTGTTCAGCGAGATGAGCCGGCGGTGGCGCGGATAACTGCGGAAGAAGGCGCCGGGTGCGTCCTCGCGTTCCAGGGTGACGTAGTCGGCCCCGGCGCGCTGCAGGAAGTAGCTGAGCTGCAGCCCGCCGGGTCCCGCGCCGATGATCACGAACCGGTGGTGTTCCCCGTCCATCAGCCCTGCTGTCCCGCCGCCGGTGGGACGGTCGTGTAGCCGTGCGTCAGGATGCGCTGCGCGGCCAGGTCGTACCCGGCGGGGTCGTCGGGGGCGGAGGTGCCCAGGCCGTCGACGTACCGGTTGAACATGCAGAACGCGGCCGCGATCAGCACGGTGTGGTGCAGTTCCTTGTCGGTGGCCCCCTCCGTCCTGGCCGCGGCCACCAGCTTGTCGGTGACGTCCCGGCCGCTCCGCTGCACGGCGGCGGCGATGGCGAGCAGGGCGCGGAGCTTGGGGGTGACGGGCGCCGTGCCGGGGTCGGCGCGGACCTGGTCGACCAGCGTCATGCCCTCGGGGAGCTGGGCGGCGGCGAACGCGGCGTGCGAGGCCGTGCAGAACCGGCACTCGTTGAGCCCCGACACGTAGGCCGCGATCAGCTCCCGCTCGCCGCGGCTCAGTGTGCTGTCGCCACGCAGGAGGACCTCGGCCAGCGCGTTCATCGGGGCGGCCGTCTCCGGGCTGAACTGGAAAAGTCCGCGGATTCCTGGTTCATCGGAATCGAGGGCAATATGGGGCACGCAAGCTCCCATCGATGCGGTTTTCTCCTAGTCTGCACACTCTGGCAAATTGCGCAAGATCTCGTTATTTGCGCCTCCTTCTTGTCTCCTGCAACTGACGCGCGTAATGTCTCGGACGCCACCTAAACCCCGTTTGTGACTGGCGGTCGTCATGGATGAGCATCCCCACATCACCGTTGCCGGCAACACCTACGACGCCATTGCCAAGGGCGACCTGGAGGACCTTCGCCGGCTGCTCGCCGACGACGTGATCTTCCACGTCCCCGGTCGCGGACCGATGGCCCGCGACTACTCCGGCAAGGAAGCCGTGCTCGGCTACCTGGCCGAACTGCTGCAGTCCACCACCGGCACGCTGCGCCTGGAGCCGGAGTCCTACCTCGTCGGCGGCGACCAGGTCGCCGCCGTCCTGCGCATCCGCGGCGAGCGCGACGGCCGCTCGCTCGACGACCGCGGCATGCAGTTGTTCCGGATCACCGACGGGAAGATCAGCGAGCGCTGGAGCTTCCCGCTCGACCCCTATTCGGTGGACGAGTTCTTCGGCTGATCACGCCCCGCCGGACGGGGCCGCTCAGCCGGCCTCGTCCAGCGCCTCGTCGTTCCACACCTTCACGTATCCGCTGGTCAGTCGGGCCCTGTCGGCGTAATGGGCGGGGTCGTCGGTGGCCAGCGTGGCCAGGCCGTCCACGTACCGGTTGTACATGCAGAAGGCCGCCGCGATCAGCACCGTGTCGTGGATCTCCAGGTCCGTGGCGCCCTCGGCCCTGGCCGCGCGCACGTGCTCGTCGGCGACCTCCCGCCCGCCGCGCTGCACCGCCCCGGCGATGCCCAGCAGGGCCTTGAGCTTGCCGGAGAGCGGGGCCGCCGCCGGGTCGGCGCAGGTCTCGTCGACCAGTTCCATGCCGTCCGGCACGCGGACGGCGGCGAAGGCCGCGTGGGTGTGGAAGCAGAACCGGCACCGGTTGAGCGACGACACGTACGCGGCGATCAGCTCGCGCTCGCCCCGGCTCAGCGGACTGTCCCCGCACAGCAGCACCTCGGAGAGCAGGGTCAGCGGTTCGGCCGCCTCGGGACGGTAACGGAACAACCCCCGAATCCCCGGCTCGTCGGACACCAGCTGGATATGCGGACGCGTCCCGCCCGCGTGATTAACGAATTCACGCCGCCCAGCGTCGTGCGAGACGGAACGTAATGCTGAATTTCCCATTCGGCCCTCCAACGTCCGTTTGCCTGCCTATGGCATCCAGTGTGCGGGTTCGTCGTGCACAGATTTCGCCGGGGAACGGCCAGGAAGTTGCGTACCGGTGACCACTTGATGCCAGCGGCGCCGCTGGCATCATCCGCCCGGAATCCGGTTCGGCCGTCCTCCGGCGCGCCGACAGGGCCTCCGACCAGCGATAACGCGTTGTGACGATATCCTGGCGAACAGTAGTTGAGGCGCACAACCGGGGGCGGAGCATGAAGATCGGCATCATCGGCGCGGGGAACATCGGCGGCACGCTCACCCGGCGCCTGACCGAGCTGGGGCACGAGGTGGCGGTGGCCAACTCCCGGGGCCCCCAGACGCTCACCGGCCTGGCCGCCGAGACCGGCGCGACCCCGGTGACCGTCGAGGAGGCGCCCCAGGGAGCCGACCTGGTCGTGGTCACGATCCCCCAGGGCAAGGTGCCCGAGCTGCCCGACGACCTGTTCGACGACGTCACCGGCGGCCTGACCGTCGTGGACACCGGCAACTACTACCCCCAGCGCGACGGTCGGATCGACGAGATCGAGGCCGGGATGCCGGAGAGCCGATGGGTCGAGCAGCAGCTCGGCCATCCGGTGGTGAAGGCGTTCAACAACATCTTCGCCGACCACCTCGGCCACGGCGGCCGCCCCTCCGGCACCCCCGGGCGCATCGCCCTGCCCGTGGCCGCCGACGACGAGCGCGGCAAGAAGATCGTGATGGGCCTGGTGGACGCGCTCGGCTTCGACCCCGTGGACGCCGGCGGCCTCGACGAGTCGTGGCGGCAGCAGCCCGGCAGCCCCGTCTACACCACCGACAAGGACGCCGAGGGCGTCAGGGAGGCCCTGGCCCAGGCCCGCCAGGAACGCACGCCGGAGTGGCGCGCCTGACCCCGACTGGCGTGGCTCAGGCTCGGCCGGTGCGCAGGAGCAGCATGGCGATGTCGTCGGCGCGGTGCTCGACGGCCGCCGCCGCCGCGATCATGTCCTCGGCCACGTCGGCGAGCGGCTGCTCCGGCGCGGGGGCGAACCCGGCGGCCAGGCCGCCGATGGCCTCGCCGAGGTCGCGTCCGGGCACCTCGATGAGCCCGTCGGTGTAGAGGGCCAGCACCGAGCCGGGCGGCAGGGCGAGCTGGGTGGTGGCGTACTCGGTGCCGGGTTCGATGCCGAGCAGCAGCCCGGGGGCGGCCTCCACCACCTGGGCGGGCTCGCCGGGCCGGCGCAGCAGCGCCGGCAGGTGGCCCGCGCTGGCCACGCACGCCATGCTCCGCCCCAGGTCGACGCTGATGTACAGGCAGCTCGTGAACCGGTCCGGGGCCAGCTCGCTGAGCAGGCGATTGGTGTGCGCGAGCACCTCGCCGGGGTTGGCGCCCGCGCTCGCGTGGGCGTGGATGGCGGTACGCACCTGGCCCATCAGCGCGGCGGCGGTGACGTCGTGCCCCTGGACGTCGCCGATGACGGCGGCGGCCACCTTCTCCTCCAGCCGGATCAGGTCGTAGAAGTCGCCGCCGATGTCCATGCCGGGCGTGGCGGGCAGGTAACGGGCGACCACCTCCAGCCCCGGGACGCCGGGCAGGGTGCGCGGCAGCAGGCTCGACTGCAGCGACTGCGCGAACTGGTGCTTGACGTCGTAGAGGCGGGCGCGCTCGAACGCCTGGGCGATGAGCCCGCTGAGGGCCGTCAGGCTGGCCCGCTCGTCGGTGGTGAAGCGGTGGGGACGGTCGTAGGCCAGGATGCACATGCCGGCCGTCCGCCCGCCGGCCGTCAGCGGCAGGAACGCCCAGGCCGACATGTCGTCCGACCTGATCGCCTCCGGGTACGTCGCGCGCAGCTCGGCCCAGGTGCCGAAGAAGGCCGGCGCGCCGGCGGCCAGGGGGTGGCCGGGCGACAGGTGCAGCAGGGGCTGGCCGTCGTACTCCTCGATCGCCTGCTCGCTGTACCCGCGCGAGGCGGCCACCTGCATGCGCCCGCCCCTGGAGGTGAGGATGGCCAGGGCCTGCACGTGGTAGGCGGGCATCACGTGGTCGGCGACCAGGTTGATCACCTCCTGGGCGGTGACGGCCCGCGCCAGGGTGGTGGCCAGGTGCAGCATCTCGTGCAGCGCGACCAGGCGCGGCGGCCGGTCGGTGGTGACGAGCTGGTCGGGCATGACCGGACGCGGGTCGCGGGCCATCGTGCTCGGCGTGACCCGCATGGTGACGCCGGCCAGGCCCGGATAGAGATGGAAGGCCACCCACTGGCCGCCCGGGTTGCGGGTGGTGAAGTAGGTGACCTCCTGGCTGACCACCGCGGCGCGGTAGCGGTCCTCGTAGGCGGGCTCGCCCAGCCACGGCAGGACGTCCCAGGGACGCTTGCCGGTCAGCTCGCCCGCCTCGGCCTGCAGCAGCTCCTCGGCGGGGGCGGTGACCAGGGTGAGCCGCCCCTCGACGTCGAGCATGCAGTAGCCCTCGGGCAGCCGGTTGAGGCAGGTCAGCAGCAGGTCCTCGCCGCCGGGCGGCTCCCTGGTCAGTACGCGCGGCTGGTGCCCCGGCGGCACCGGCCGGTTCCCCCTAGGGACGATCTCCGCCAGGTCGGCGCAGGCGGCGGTCAGCACGTCGAGCTGGTGCCCGGTGGGACGGCGGGCCGGGGCGGGCGGCCAGAGCAGCATCATGGCCCCCGCACCTCGCCGTCGCGGCCGACCAGGGGCGCTACGGCCAGCGCGAACCCGTACGGGAAGGCGAGCGCCACGAGCGGGAACTCGCGGGCCATGGTCTCCCGGTCGGGCACCCACACCAGCCGCCGCTGCCGCACCGCCACCGCGACCGGCGACTGGTCGGTGGACCTGATCAGGACCCACGAGCGCGAGAAGGGCTCGGGAAGGCCCGACTCGGCCTCCATCATCAGCACACGCCCGTCCTCGGCCAGGACGAAGAGCACGCACACGTGCGCCTGCGTGCTGGTCGCCGCGCCGAGCAGCAGCCTGTCGACGTGCGCATCACGCGCCATGCCACCGTCGTGGGCACACTCCTCGTCGTGAGCCCGGCCCTCGTCATGGGCTCGCGCCTCGTCGTGAGGCCGCCCCTCGTCATGGGCTCGCGCCTCGTCGTGAGGCCGCCCCTTGTCACGGGCCCGGCCCTCGTCATGGCCCAAGCCGCCGTCACGGGCCAGCCCCTCGTCGGCGTCCCGCGCCTCGCCGTTGGCCCGCGCCTCTTCGTGGGCCGGGCCGCCGTCGTGGGCGGGGCCGCTATCGTGGGCCGGGGCGCCTTTGTGGGCCGGGCCGCCGTCGCCGTCCGCCGGGCCGGGAGGTGGTGGCGGCGCGTGGGGGATATCTCCCATGAAATCAGGCTATGCAAGCTCCTTGTACGGATATATGCACTCTCCGCAATGGATGAGCAAAGTGTTCCAAGGCTCTGTCAGGCGAGCGGCCCGAGGTACGTGCCACCCGAGACGTCGATGGTCTGACCGGTCACCCACCGACCCGCCGGACCGGCCAGGAAGCCGACCACGTCCGCGACGTCCTCGGGCTCGCCGAGCCGGCCGAGCGCGGTGATGGACTCCAGAGCGGCCACCACCTCGGGGATCGAGGTGTAGCCCGCGGTCATGTCGGTCCGTACGGCGCCGGGCGCGACCGTGTTCACGGTGATGCCGCGCCGTCCCAGCTCGTTGGCGAGCGTCGGGGCCATCGCCTCCAGCGCCGCCTTGCTGATCGTGTAGCCGATCTGCGTGGTGACGGCGAGCCGGCTGGCCGTCGAGCCCATGTTGATGATGCGGCCGCCGTCGTTCAGCAGCGGCAGCGCGCGCTGGATCACGAAGAACGGGGTGGTGACGTTGATCGTCATCACCCGCTCGAACTCCGCCGGGGTCAGGTGCGCGATCGGGACGGTCGAGGCGATGCCGGCGTTGTTGACCAGAATGTCCAGGCCACGCCCGGCCAACCCGTCGGCCAGCCCCTCGAACAACCGCTCCACCGCCCCCTCGACGCCCCTGCCCTCTTGCGCGCCCTCCACCCCCGTGACGCCCACCCCGCCTTCCACGCCTTCTACGCCCTTGATGCTCCCCACGCCTTCCGCACCCCTGACGCCCTCTACGCCTTCCGCGGCCGAGGCGCCCCTGACGCCCTCCTGGGACTTCGCGCCGAAGCGGGCGCGCACAGCGAACGCCTGGCCGCCGCCCTCCTCGATCAGGGCGACGGTCTGCTTGGCCGCCTCGTCGTCGCCGCCGTAGTGCACGGCCACCAGCGCGCCCTCGGCGGCCAGCCGCAGCGACACCGCCCGGCCGATGCCCCGAGAACCGCCCGTCACCAGCGCCGTCTTGCCGGTCAGCATGCCCATTGTCCGCTCCCCACGTGTGTGGCCTCTGCTCCGCGATCGCGGAGACAGGTCAACAGTGGCGGGGGCGGCTCACCGCGTCCTCACCGACGACTCACCGCCCGTCCGGCCGGCTGGTGATCCGCCCGTCCGAGCGGCTCACCAGCCGCCCGGACGTACCAGCGGACGGACGGACGGGCGGACCGGCGGACGGGCGGACCGGCGGGGCGAGCAGGCTCCCGGGCGGATCACCGGCCGTGCGGGCGGAAGGGCGGCCTTCCGGACGGATCACCGGCCGTGCGGGCGGATCACCGTGGCTAGCTGGCCGCCGGTGAGGAGTCGCCGCCCTGCCAGGGACGCAGGTGGGTGGCGAGGGGCAGGCGCATACGCAGCCGCAGCCTGCTGCCACCTTGCGGATGATCGATGCCGACCTCGTCGCACAGACGGTGGATCAGCCACAGCCCGAGGCGCCGCGCCGCGGGCGAGGGGCGCGTGAGCCGTGCGTCGGCCAGATGCTCGGCCCGCAGGCGTCCGGCCGTGTCGCAGACATCGACCGTGAGGACGGCGGCGTCGGTGTAGGCCGTCACCGTGCCGCGACCGCCACCGTGCTCCAGGACGTTCGCGGCGGCCTCGTTGACGGCGAGCACCAGGTGGTCGAGCCGCGCGCCGGACAGCCCCGCGTGGCTGGCGTAGACGCGCACCAGATCGCGGGTGAGCGCGAGATTGTTGGTGATGGTGCACCGCAGGTGGAAGGGTGCGTGCATGGCTTGCCCCTACCGTGTACGGGGGTTACGGCGGCGTAAAGCGCTCGATCGAGGGCAGAGAGTAAGGCGACCGAGTAAACGAGCCGAGCCGGGCGCGCCACGGGCGCACCCGTCCAGTTCACCGGCGGCCGAGGCCGCGGTGACCTGGCCGATGCCTGGCGGAAAGGGTTGATCGCCCGACATCTGCACCTCCCTCTGCCCGATGTGCCGACGCTGTATGGACGCGCGGCGCGCCGGGCCCTCTTGTTTTCGGCGATCTGTCAGGGGCGCCCGCACCTTCCCTTGATCGGGAACGTGGCGCGGCTCGGCTCTGCCCTGAGACGACCGCATTGGTGTGATTTTCAATGAACGACCAGACCGGCGACCCTGCCGATGTGCTGCCCATGGTGCACCCCTTCGGCCTGCGCGTACGCGGCGAGATCGACCACCATGGACGGCCCGCGCTGGCCCGAGCGCTGGCGTGGGCATTACGCATCGGCGAGACCGACATCCATCTGGACCTGTCCGAGCTTACCTTCATCGACGCCGGCGGGCTGCGGCTGATCATCAGCACGGCCACCGACCTGCCGCCGCCGCGCAGGCTGGTGCTCCAGAACGCCTCGTCGACGGTGCGCGAGCTGCTGGAACTGCTCGGCTGGCGACTGGGGCCCGAGGATCAGCTGTACCGGATGCTCAACGCGTCACATCCCCACGGCCCGGACCCGGCCCCCTCCCCACCGTCCTGACCTGACGCCCGGCCCGCCCCCGGCTCCCGCCCGGGCTGATCCCGGCCCCCGCCCGGGCCTATCCTGGACCCCGTCCGGCCTGCCCCACTCCCGGCCCGGTTCGGCCTGGCCCACTCCCGGGCCCAGCCTGGCCTCACCCGCACCCCCGGGCCCCGGGCCCGGGCGCCGGGCCGGCAGCGGGGCCGGCGTCAGGCGGACAGCGGGGTCGGGAGCGCCCTCCGGCCCTTCACCGGCACCCACCCGGCCTGAGGTACTCACCGCGATCCCCCTGAGGGCCGTTGCCGGGCTCCTGGCCTCGAGCCCTCACCGCGCCCCTGGCCCGACCAACTCGTGCTGAACCTTGGCTCGACTGGCTCGTGCTGAACCTTGGCCCGGCCGACTCGTACTGAACCTTGGCCCAGCTGGCTCGTACTGAGCCTTGGCCCGGCTGACTCGTGCTGGTCCCGGACCCGTGCATGTCGGTGCCGTCCCCCCGAGGTCAGGACGGCCAGCCGCGCGGCTTGGCCCAGCTCGCGGACTCGGCCGGACCGTCGTCCGAAGGGAACAGGCGCGACAGACGGGTGATGTCCAGCAGGCGGGCCAGCGGCCCGTGCACCCCGACCAGCCGGACGGTGCCGCCGCGCCGCTCGGCCTGCCGCTGGCCGATGATGAGGGCCCAGAGGCCGCACGAGTCGCAGAAGGTCAGGTCGGTGACATCGATCACGACCTTCGGACGCGGCACCTCCAGGAGTTCCGCGAGCGTACGGGCCAGCGGCATGCGGGTCACACGGTCGAGCTCGCCGTCGAGGTGCACCACGTGGCAGCCCGGCAGACGTTGGACGTTGATCGCTAACTCTGTCATGAGGGGATCCAGAGCTCAGCGCCACCCCTGTCCGCATCCGGCACATCGGCGGCGACATCGGACATCGCCCGCCCCTACCCCTCAGCGGCAGCCTTGCTCCTCCAGGCGCCCCGGGTAAGCACGATGTGGCTCAGCCGCCACAACTTGACGCCGCGCCCGGACGATAGCCGCTGTTCAGCATGCCACCCCAGGTCGTACGCCTCCTGGCGCTTCGCCGCGTCCTCACATAGCCGCGCGGCCCCGATCGGGACGGGGAAGCGCTCGTCCCATCTGTCTCCCACGTATAGTCAGTTGGGTGACTGACTCAACGAGGACACGGGCCCGGGGGCCGACAAGCGGCGCAGGCTGATGGCCGCCGCCGCCCGCGTCCTGCACGAGCAGGGCGTCGAGCGGACGACCATCGCCGACATCGCCGAGGCCGCCGGCGTGCCCGTGGGGAACGTGTACTACTACTTCAAGACCAAGGACGAACTGATCCTGGCCGCGCTGTCCGAGCACGCCGGGCACCTGGCCGAGCTCACCGCTGAACTCGACCGGCTCCCCGACCCGCGCGCCCGCCTCAAGGCCATGGTGGACGCCTGGGTGAGCCATCGGGACATCGCCGCCCGGTACGGCTGCCCCACCGGCACGCTCGCCGCCGAGCTGGACAAAAGGGAGGAGGGCGGCCTCGACGTCGAGGCGGGCCGGGTCCTACGGCTGCTCCTCGACTGGTCGGAGTGCCAGTTCCGTGACCTCGGCCAGCCGGACGCCGACGATCTCGCGCTCACCTTCGTCGGTGCGTACCAGGGGATGTCGCTGCTGGCCAACGCCTTGCGCGACCCCGAGATCATGACCCGCCAAGGCACCCGCCTGACCCACTGGCTCGACTCCCTCCCCACCGACCTCCCTCACCCCACGGACTGACTTCACCCCTCCGCCATCCACGAACAACACCGCCGTCCAGACCACCACCTGGACGGCCCGACCTCCCAGCCCTCGGGAAACCGCCCCGCGATGCCCCGAGCGCGCACACCCCCATTGCAGACCCGCCTCTCTGCCCTCCAATCGCGCATGGCCTTCGCGCGAGGCCCGCACCCCTCCCCCATCCGCGCGTGTGCCCTCCCGCCCCCAGCCTGCACCCCTTTCCCTTGCGATCGCGCAGGGCTTCCCGCCCCAAGCCGGCCCCCCAGATCGCGCACCGGCTTCCCGGCCCAAGCCAGCCCCTCAGATCGCGCACCGGCTTCCCGCCCCCAAGCCCGCGCATCAGCCCCTCCGATCGCGCAAGACTTCCTGCTCTCGGCCCGCCGCCCTCCCCCATCCGCCCACGTACGACCGCCCAACCCGTGCCCGCCCCTCATCTCTCCGATCGCGCATGACCTCCCCGTCCCCCATCCGGTCATGTATGGCTCCCACTCAAAGCCCGCGCCCCTCCCCACGCGAGGGCCCGTGCGGTGGGCGGGCAAAGAGGGGGCTGGTGCGGCGTGTCGGAGCGGTATGTGGGGCGCGGGACGCTGATCCTTGCTGAAGGCGGGACAAAGAGGGTGGTCATGGACTTCGCGCGGATCGTGGAGGCGATCGGCCAGGCTGTCGATCTCGCAGGCGTGGCGATCATCGTGCTGGGCGCGCTGACGGCCACCGTGTCCTTCGTGCTGCGGCTGCGCGAGCGGGAGGCCCCGCACGACGTCTACCGCGCCTACCGCCAGGGCCTCGGACGGGCGATCCTGCTCGGGCTGGAATTCCTGGTCGCCGGGGACATCATCCGTACGGTGGCGGTGGCTCCGACGTTCGTGAGCGTCGGCGTGCTCGCGCTCATCGTGCTCGTACGGACCTTCCTCAGCTTCTCGCTGGAGGTCGAGCTGGAGAACCGCCTGCCCTGGCAGCCACGGCGCAGCACCGACACGCCCAGCTGAACCCGCCCCACCCGCCCTACCGCGGTCACCCCCCACCAAGGCCCACGAAGTCGGCCCCCTCGATGGAAGGCCCGATTTCGGGCGAAACAGCCGTCCACCCCAACGCGTCCGGCCGCTCGAGGAGACGAGGTCGCCTCGGACAGCCGGACCGCCGGGGTCATCTGAAGATGCAGGGCCGCCCGTTGCGGTCCACCCCGCTGGACTCGTTGAGGTTCACCGCCGAACCGCGCGGCACGGTCGCCCCCGCACCCGGGCTGCTGAACAACACGGTCCCGCGAACGTCGACGCAGTTGTTGTCGAAGGTGACCCCTCCGACCGTGAGGCCCGCCCCCGCGATGGCGTTCCGCGCGCTGCCGTCGTCGAAGCCCTGCACGTTCGGGACGGCGGTGAGGTTGCACTGCACCCGGAACAGCTCCCACGACCGCACCTGGGTCGCGTCGCTGTGCACCACGTCGGTGGTCCGGTTGCCGCCGCCCACGGCGGTCAGGAAGTGGCCGTCGACCGTCTGGATCGCGAAGCCGTCGCCGCCCTGGCGTACCAGCGCGAACTTCTCCCACGCCTGCAGGAGCGTGGCGTTGGAGTGGATGACGTCGGTCTGCAGGCCGCCGCCGTTCACGGCGGTGAGGTAGTTGCCGGTCAGCGTCCTGATGCCGACGTGCACGCCGTCGCCGGCGTCCACGAGGGTGAAGCGTTCCCACGAGCGGGCCACGGTAGCGTCGCTGTGGATCACATCGGTCGTACGGCCCCCGCCACCCACCGCCGTCAGATAGTTCCCGGTGTTGGACGTCTGGAACGTACAGGTGGTCGGGGTGACGAACGGCAGCGCCGCCCACGCGGGCCCGCTCAGCCCCACCATCCCCGCGGCAGCCAGTGCCAGTCCCGCCACCGTGCCGAACGCACGTCTCAGGTTCATGCGTCTCTCCCTGCTCCCGGCTCCTCGGTCGGAGCCCTCGCTCTGAGGGCGTTCCAGACCGTGCCGCCCCCGTTCCACCGGCATCTGGGACGGGGGCGGGGGCGGCGTGGGAGCGGGGGTGACGCCTACTTCCGGCAGACCCGGGCGTCCCGGATGTCGACCGGCAGGACGGGCTTGCCGTCCACGGGCGGCGTGGGTCCGTCGGGCTCCGGCTGGATGCCACCGGCGGCGATACGGTCGAGCGCGGCGAGCCCGGCGGCGTCGACCGTGCCGAAGACCGTGTAGTTGGGTGCCAGGCCCGAGTCACCGTAGACCAGGAAGAACTGGCTGCCGTTCGTGTCGGGCCCGGCGTTGGCCATGGCCAGCACACCCCGCGCGTACGTCTTGCGCACCCCGGTCGGGTCGCCGGGCCACGGCGGCAGGTCGGTGGGCAGTTCGTCCTTGTACCGGTAGCCGGGCCCGCCTTCGCCGGTGAAGCTGGGGTCGCCGCACTGCAGCACCTTCAGCCGGTCGTACGCGGTGAGCCGGTGGCAGGAGGTGACGTCGTAGAAACGATGACGGATCAGGTGTACGAAGCTCTGCACGGTGCACGGCGCCTTGGCGGGGTCGAGGGTGAGCCCGATGTCGCCGTGGTTGGTCCTGAGCACCGCCGAGACCGGACGGGTGGAGGTGCGGCGCGGGTCCGGCGGCAGCGGCACCTTGCGCACGGCCGGGTCGTCGGGGGTCTCGGTGTACGCGCACGGCCCCTTGGTCGTCCGCGGCGGCCGGTCCAGGACCGTCGCGGAGGCCGGCATCGCGGCGGCCGCGACCAGCGCGCCCGTCGTGACTGCGGATAACGCGGCGCGGGCCGCGAGTCGTACCAACGCTCTGCCGGACATCGTGTCCTCCACTGCGTGATGATCGCCGGGCTTCCTGTGGTCTAGTCGATCTGACCCGCCCAGTCAAGACCGTGGCCGCACGAGGTCGGCGCCTCCCTTCTCCGACTTCTGCGGCAGCCGGAGTGCACCCCTGGTCGGCGCGTCAGGAGCGGCGCCGAGTCGTCGTGACAGCTGCCCCTCACCACCTCGCCTTTCCTCCGGTGGATCTTCGCCGTCGTCTCTGCTCCACAGCTGACGTTGGCCCTGGCACGCAGCCGTACGCACACCATCCGGCGGCCTACCCATTCCAGCGGTAGAGCCTGATCATGCGACGATCCGACCCGTGAGCCGTCGAACATCGACAGCCGGCCGGGCACGGCTACGCTATGGCCTGCGGCCACCGCATGATCTTTGGTTGTCAGCACACCGCTCGACGATCTCGATGGCCGCACGCGTCGCTGTCCTTGCCCACCGGAACACCGTTGCAGGAGGACGCCAAGTGCGTTGGCTCGACGTGCGCCGACACAGCCTGACCAAGAAGGGCGCGGCACGCGGCCGCGGGTCACACCTGTCGGCTGACGGCATCGCCCTCGCCCGCTTCATCGGCTCCGGAGTCGGCCCCTACGAGCGCGTCGTCACCAGTTCGGTTCCTCGGGCCGTCGAGACCGCTGTCGCGATGGGTTTCGCCGTCGACGACACCATGGAGATGCCGTCGGGTTATGTGCCGGGAGAAATCCCTCGGCACGCACAATGGGGCTGGGCCGAGCCCTACCGGCGGCTCGCGGAGATCATCCGGGACGGCCGGGCCGCAGCGACCGTGGCCGAGAACCACCGAGCGATCTGGGTGGACACGGTCAGTGCCGTCACGGAGGGCTGCTCAGCGCTTCTGGTCGGGCATGGAGGGGCGATCGAGCTGGCGTTGGCGGCGTGCTTCCCGGAGGCTGCACACGATTCCTGGGGGACGCCGTTCGCGCACTGCGACGGTGCGCGCCTCGGCTTCGCCGACGGTCGGTTCGTGAGCATCGAGTTCCACCGGGCGCCACAGAGCCCCATCCGGCCGAGTTGAGGATCGCCGACTGCGGCTGGCGTACTGGTAGACCAAGCCTCGGTCCTTCTCCCGATGCTCGGGCTTCTCGAAATCGGGAGGCGCACCGATCCGGCTGAAGCATGGGACGAGGACGTTCCCGTTCAGCCCGGATGGCTGCCTACCGGCGGGTTCGCCGTGGTCAGCATTGGGTGTTCGGCAGTGGCAGGGTCAGGTCGGTGAAGTAGCGGTTCATCAGGTCGCGGGCGCAGGGATTGAAGCCGTAGAGGGTGTGGCCAGGGCCGTCGTGGTGGATGGTGACACTGCCGGGGACGGCGGCCAGGGCGCGTTCGACCGCGTCCGACTCGCCCCAGGCGCCTGCTCCCAGGACGGGGGGCACGCCCTTCGGGAGGGGAGCGGGCGGGTTGGTGACAGGGACGGGCCAGCCGATGCAGTTGAGGGTCGCCGAGGCCAGCGTATTGGCGGTGCCGGTGAGAGGGGCGATCTTGCGGAGGCGGGCGTCGGTGGTGGCCAGCTCCTTGAGGGTCGTGTAGCGCGGCCAGTCGAGGCATTCGGTGACGGGCGTGGACTGGTCGGGGTAGCGGGCGCCACGGGCTGGGACGAAGTCGGAGGCGTCGCCCTGGCCGGTCGCCTTGCGGATCGCACGTGCCAGGGCGGGCCAGGAGGGAGCTCCCTGGCGGGCCATGGAGAGGGCGAGGGACTGCAGGTCGCGAGCATCGTAGGCCATGTTGGCCGTCGTGGTGGGGATGGGCTTGCGGCGGGCTCGTTCGGTCAGCTTGTGCCAGAGGCCGGGTATGTCTTGGCAGTCGTGGGTGGCGCACCAGGTGAAGAAGCGCCGCATGGACTGCTCGTTGGACTTCGCCGTCTCTTCCAGTTCGCGCGACCAGTCGGCGGGGCTGTGGTTCCAGGTGCCGTCGAGGACCATCGTGCGGATCTGACCGGGGAAGAGGCGGGCGTAGTCCTGGCCGTAGAAGCCCGCGTAGGAGGCGCCGTAGTAGTTGAGCTTCGCGCCGCCCAGTGCCTTCCTGATCGCCTCCATGTCTCTGGCCTGGTCGGCCGAGCTCATGTTGGCGAACAGCTCGGGGTCTTGGTGGCGGCATGGCTCGGCGTAGCCGCGGTTGGTGTCGGACAGGCGGCCGAAGCCGGCGTCGTCACGCGGGGCTTCCGGGATGGGGATGCGGGTCCAGACGCATGCCAGGCCGGTGCTCAGGCCGCCGAACTGCTCGCCGTAGCCGCGGGTGTCCCAGGTGACGATGTCCATGCGCTCGCGCAGCCGGGCCCACCAGTCGGGGACGGCTGCGGTGGTCGCGATGCCGGGGCCTCCTGGGCCGCCGTAGGCGACGAGGACCGACCCTTCGGAGGCGCCGGTCGCCTTCAGCCTGCCCAGCTTCAGTGTGATCTTGCGGGCGTCGGGTTTGCGCCAGTCGACCGGGACCTGGAGGTCGGCGCACTCCATGCCGATCTTGTTGTTGGGGCAGGGTTGCCAGGTCAGTGAGGATTGAGCGGTCATGGCGGATGGGGTGACCGAGGAGGGACGGGCTGTGCTCTCGTTTCCGGGTCGGGCCTCGGCGGTTGGGGTGGCGGCGGCCATGGCGGGTTGGCCGGTCATCGCCAGCAGGACAGCCAGGGTCGTGGCGAGGGGTTTCAGCATGCGGCCATGATTGCGGCGCGGGGGGCGGGAGCGCGTCGGACCAGGGTCTGGTCTTGGAGCGGGGATGTCCTACCACGGGTTGTCAGACCGTGGTCTGGTCATGGTCACGCACGACGCGGTCTGGTCAAGGTCACGCACGACGTGGTCTGGCCGGTGTCACGCATGCTCTGTGGTCCGGCACGATCCGTGGTCCAGCCGGTGTCACGCACGATCTGAAGCCCCTGTTACTGCTCGTGAAGGCTGTCCCGTCACCTGTCCGCCGAGAAATCTGTCCGGTCAGGGCGCTTGGTGGGGCAGCGGCACGGGTCCGTCCTGTTTGGAGAGGCTCCGGGTTGGTTGCCCGGAAGAGGGCGAGGAGCATCGGCTTGTTGCCGAATGGCCCTGTCAGCCTGCGGGCAGGCCGGGCCGAGCGGCGGGTACGGCTGCGCTAGCCTGCCGGGATGCGGCGGATTCTGGTGGCGGGCATCAGCGGAGCGGGCAAGTCGACGCTCGCCCGCGCATTGAGCACCCGGATTGCCGTGCCCTGTCACGAGATGGACGGCCTGTACTTCGCCGGGCCCGATTGGGCCGTGGACCAGGCGTTCCCGGAGCGGGTCGCCGAGATCGCCGCGACCTCGGCCTGGATCTTCGACTCCTTCGGCTACCCGGAGGTGCGCGACCTGCTGTGGGAACGCGCCGACACCATTGTCTGGCTGGACTACCCGCGCCGGGTCGTCATGCCCCGAGTCCTGCGGCGTTCGCTGCGCAGGACGGTTCTGCGCGAACCCGTCTTCAACGGCAACCGGGAGACGGTCGCCGGATGGTTCCAGAGTGATCATCCGGCGTGGTGGGCCTGGTCGCAGCACGCGGCGCGACAGGCGGAGATCCGGCGGCGCACCCGTGATCCGCGTTTCGGGCCCCTACGCGTGCTCCGCTTCACCAGCCCGTACTCGGCGGCGGTCTGGCTGCGGTCGGTCGGGCCGGCCTGACGTCGGACAGGATCTCCTCACCGGCGTCCGTCGTCAGTGGTCGAGAAGCTCACCGGGCAGCCCTGCCAGACCTCTGCGTAGTGGGCACCGCGCCCTCCGGCCAGGTGCAGGTGGTGGCGGTCGGCAGGGTGAACGTGGGGTGGGCGGACCGGGATCGCAGGATTCTGGACGTTCGGGGTGTTCGGCCTCAAGGCCGGCGGAGGTGGCGCGGGAGAGTGGGGGCATGGTTGAGATGTCGTCCGCGCAAGGCGGCTCGCAGGGGCGCTCCCCCACCGGCCGCGTGCTCATGGCCGTCGCACGTCGCTGGCCCACGTGGCTGGGCCTGGCTTTCATGGCCTTCAACGTCCTGGGGCTGGAGGACGGGCGGGACGCGGCCCTTGTGGTGTTCCTCGCCGCGCTCATCTACCTCGCCACGGCGGTGACCGGCAGACCGGGGGTGGTCTGGCCGTTGTTCGGGGCGTCCGTGGTGGCGGTGACGGTGCTGCGGCTGCTCGGGCTGGAGCCGTGGCCGGGGCTGGTCGGGGGTGCGGTGTGCGTCGCCGTCGTCGGCCTGGCGGGCGGGTTGTCGCGCAGGCCGACGCTCGACGCCGCGCAGGTTCCCGCGATGCTGGTCTTCGGGACGGTGTCGGTGGCCGCGCTGACCTTGTCGCCTGCGGTCGGGGGCTATCTGGTCGCGGCGGCCCTGATCGGGCATGCCGCTCTGGACGTGGTCCTCTGGCGCAGGAACAAGGTGGTGGCCCGGTCGATGGCCGAGTTCTGCGCCGCACTCGACCTGCCGCTCGGGGTGGCGATCGTGGTGCTGACGGTCTCGTCCTAGTTCGCCGGGACGCACTGCAGCTCCGGCTGTCTGCGGTGTCCTCGTAGAAGATCTTGTATGTCCATTGGGGGCGCGACCCCGGGAACTTCGGTGAAGGTGCCGTCGGCGCTGGTGCCCCGGGGGCGCTGCTCAGCAGGTGGTAGACCTCAGGCTTGCGGGGTCGTGACGTTCCAGCGCCAGTTCGCCTCCCTTGTCAGGACGGGCATCAGGCGGCCTGCCCTGTCATCCGCTGGTCACGTCCTGGCTGGACGACGTCGGGGCCCGTAGGGGAAAACCCAGCACAACCAGTGGGATTACCTTCATCCGGAGCCGAGAATTCCGACCTCGTGACCCGCGACAGCCACCTCGCACCGGGGCGGCGGCACGAGAAGAGGAACTCGACCATGCCCAAGTATCTGATTCAGTCCACGTACACCACAGACGGCCTCCGCGGGGTGCTGCGAGACGGTGGCACCGGACGCCGACAAGCGGTGGATCGCCTGGTGGAAAGCCTTGGCGGGCGGGTCGAGCAGATGTACTTCGCGTTCGGCGAGACGGACACGTTCGTGATCGTCGACTTGCCGAGCAATGCGGCGTCGGCTGCGTTGGGGATGGCAGTGTCGGCGTCCGGGGCGGTGCGGACGACGACGGTCGCCCTGCTGACGGCGGAGGAGGTCGACGAAGCCACGCGGATGGACGTGGCTTACCGGGCTCCTGGCGCGTGACAACCAGGCGCGGGTGAGCGCGGCGGCTGATCCCGACACTGCGGGCGATGCAGGCCCTTGCCTCGGCTCGCGGGATGTCGGCGAAGTCAGCCGCGCTCCGCTCCTTCAGGTACGGGAGGACGTGCCGGCTCTGGCTCTTCGCTGCTGTTACGGCACGGGTCGTCGACATTTGCCAGGACATCGGCAGCCTCGGAGAGGTCGTCCGCCGAGGCTCAGCCGCCTCGACCGCCCTGATGCGAGCCTCAGCAGCGGCGAGGCACAGGTCCGAATCCCCGCCCGCCCTCAGGCGGCTACGGGCCTGTTCGAACGACGCGGCGGTGAGGCGCGGCCCTCGGTCCTCACCCGCGTGGTGCGCGGCGAGCGCCGGAGCGGCGGCTTGTACGGCTTCCCCGGGAAGGTCAGGCGCGCTTGGCCTCCAATGCTGACACGCGGTCGGCGATCTTCCTCAGCTTCGCCTCGAACACCGCCTGCGGGTCATCGTCGACGGAGGCGAGCGCCACCATTGCCGTCACGATCACGTCGCACAACTCGTCAGCGAGATCTTGGCGGGTGTGGGAGGCGGGCTTGCGCGGGTTCTGGCCGAGTTCCCCGATGCGGGCCTCGATCGCCTCGCCGAGCTCCTCGCCGATCTTCATGACGCGCAGCGTGAGTTCGTGAGGGTCCCGGCCGTTGTTACGGTCCAGCCATGCCACCAGCTCGCCGATCGTGGACCACACGTCTGTCGAGGTGGGCTCAGGCATCGGCTCCTCTTTTCCATGTCGGCGTCTGGCGAGTGCTCGTACAGGCGGTCGACGCCCAGGCGCCCGACGCAATGATCGGTGGCGTGATTCGCGCTCTTTCGCCGTCGTGAGTGTGAGAGGAGCGTAAGCGATCCATGGCCCTCCGGCGGGTATGAGGACACACCTACTCGCCGGGTGCCGTCTTCGCGGGCACCCTGGTACTTCTCAGCGTCATGGTGGTGGCGATGGTCGGCATCGGCTTCATGATCGCAGCGGTTGCGCTGGCGGTCAGCTCGAACACTCACGTACAAACCCATGCCGCCGGATCTGAGGCGCCGGAACACCCAAAGCGTGAGCAAGACGAGTAGGTCGTTGACAGCCGCGACGTGGACGGTGGCTTCATGCCGCGCCGGTTGCCGGCGGCCGGTGGGCCTGAGGGTTGCCGCCCTTGGGCCCACCGGGTGGCGTTCGCCGGCGTGGGGAGCGTGCTGCTAGACGTGGGCGAGCAGCACCGCGGGGTTCTCCACGCAGTCGGCGACGAAGCGGAGGAAACCGCCCGCGGCGCCGCCGTCGCAGACGCGGTGGTCGAACGTGAAGGACAGTTGGGTGATCTTGCGGGGCACCACCGCGCCGCCGTGCACCCAGGGGCGGTCGATGACGCGGCCCACCCCCAGCAGCGCCGCCTCCGGGTGGTTGATGATGGGGGTGGAGCCGTCCACGCCGAAGACGCCGTAGTTGTTGAGCGTGAACGTGCCTCCCGTCAGCGCGGACGGGGGCAGGCCGCCGGAGCGGGCCAGTGCGGTCAGGCGGGTCAGTTCGGCGGCCAGGCCGGCGGTGGTCATGAGGTGCGCGTCGCGGACCACCGGCACGACGAGGCCGCGTTCGGTCTGGGCGGCGAAGCCCAGGTTGATGTGGCCGTGGCGGACGATCTCGGCCCGCTCGGTGTCGACCGAGGAGTTCAGCTCGGGGAAGCGGAGCAGGCCGGCCACGCAGGCGCGGGCCAGCAGGGCCAGCAGGCCGATGCCCAGGTCCGGGCTGGTCCGCCGGAGGGTGTCGCGGATGGCGAGCAGGTCGGTGGCGTCCACGTCCACCCAGGTGGTGGCGTCGGGGATCTCGGTGCGGCTGCGGGTCAGCTTGTCGGCCACCGTACGGCGCAGGCCGCGCAGGGGGATCCGCTCCGCCACCGGAGACACCGGAGACACCGGAGACATCTGGGACGCCGGGGCCGCTGTCCTGTCGGCGGACAGGGCGTCAGGGGTCGCGCCGGGGTCGGTCCCGGGGTTGGCGATGGCGTGCTCGACGTCGCGGCGGAGGATGACGCCGTGCGGTCCGGTGGGGAGGACGGCGGCGAGGTCCACGCCGTGCTCGCGCGCCATCCTGCGGACCAGCGGCGAGATCACGCGAGGCGCGCCCTCCGGCCCGCCGGGGGATGGAGAAGCAGGCTCGGGCCCGGACGCGCGCCCAGGTGCGGACGCGTGCCCAGGTGCGAGCCCGGACCCCGGTGCCGGTCCCTGAGCGGGTGCCGGCGCGAGTCCCGCAGCCGTTCCCGAAGCGGGTGCCGGTACGGAACCCGGTGCCAGTGCGGGTCCCGATGCCGGAGCGGGTGCGAGTACGGATCCCGGGGCGGGCGCCGAGGCCGGGGCCGGGGTGGAGGGGACGGGCTTGGTGGGGCGGCGGCGGCGGCCCTTGTGCGGGGTGCCGGTGGTGCCGTAGCCGATCAGGACGTTGCCCGAGCCCGCCTGTTCCTCCTCCCGGTACCGCGTCGCCGCCGGGTCCTCCTCCCCGCCCCCGACCTCGATGAGCGGCTCCCCCACCGCCACGACCGCGCCCGCCTCGGCGTGCAGCCGCAGCACGGTCCCCGCGTACGGCACGGGCACCTCCACCGCCGCCTTCGCGGTCTCCACCTCCACCACGATCTGGTCGATCTCCACCGTGTCCCCCACGGCCACCTTCCACTCGACGATCTCGGCCTCGGTCAGGCCCTCGCCGAGGTCCGGCAGCCGGAACACCTGCCGCGCGGCGGTCGTCGTCATGACGCCTCCCGGGTGAGGTGCAGCAGGTCGGGCTGGTCGTCGAACTGGAGCCGGTCCACGGCGTCGAGGACGCGGTCGACGTCCGGGAGGTGGGAGTGTTCGAGGATGGGCGGCGGGTACGGGATGTCGAACCCGGTGACGCGCAGCACCGGCGCGGCCAGCGAGTGGAAGCACCGCTCCTGCACGCGGGCGGCGATCTCCGCCCCCACCCCGGCGAACCCCTGGGCCTCCTGGATCACCACGCAGCGCCCGGTCTTACGCACCGAGGCCACCACGGTCTCGTCGTCGAACGGGACGATCGTCCGCAGGTCGACCACCTCCAGCGAGAGCCCGTCCTGGGCCGCGGCCTCGGCGGCCTGGAGCGCGACGGGCACGCTGGGCCCGTAGGCGACGAGCGTCGCGTCGCGGCCCTCGCGGCGGACGGCCGCCCGGCCGAACCCGGCGGCGCCGCGGGCCGCGGTGGACGTCTCCTCCTTGGACCAGTACAGCCGCTTGGGCTCCATGAAGATCACCGGGTCGGGGTCGGCGATGGCGTCGCGCAGCAGCCAGTAGGCGTCGTCGGCCGTCGCGGGCGTCACGACCTTGAGCCCCGGCGTGTGGGCGTAGTACGCCTCGCTGGAGTCGCAGTGGTGCTCGACGCCGCCGATGCCGCCCGCGTACGGGATCCGGATCACGAGCGGCAGCGACAGCCGCCCGCGGGTGCGGTTGCGCAGCTTGGCCACGTGCGAGGCGATCTGCTCGAAGGCCGGGTAGGCGAAGGCGTCGAACTGCATCTCGATCACCGGGCGGAAGCCGCCCATGGCCAGGCCCACGGCCAGGCCCACGATCCCCGCCTCGGCCAGCGGCGTGTCGAAGCAGCGCTCCTCGCCGAACTCCTTGGTGAGCCCGTCGGTGACGCGGAAGACGCCGCCGAGCAGGCCGACGTCCTCGCCGAAGACGAGGACGCGCTCGTCCTCGCGCAGGGCGTCCCGCAGGGCGGCGTTCAGCGCCTGGGCCATGGTCATCGTGGTCGTCGCGGTCATGTCAGTCCTCCCGCGCGGTCAGCTCGGACGCCAGCAGGGCCCGCTGCTCGTGCAGCTGGGGCGTCGGCTCGGCGAAGACGTGGTCGAACAGCTCGAAGGGGTCGGCCTCGGGGTCGGCGTTCATCGCCTCGCGCAGGCGCGCGGCGTACTCCTCGGCGGCCTTGTGCGCGGCGGCGACGTCCTCGGCGCCGAGCAGGCCGCGCCCGCGCAGGTAGGTCTCCAGCCGGGCCAGCGGGTCGGCCGACTCCCACTGCTCGACCTCCTGGCTCTCGCGGTAGCGGGAGGGGTCGTCGGCGTTGGTGTGGGGGTCCATGCGGTAGGTGTGCGCCTCGACGAGGAACGGGCCGCCGCCCGTCCTGGCGTGCGTCACGGCGGCGTTCAGGACCGACAGCACGGCGACGAGGTCGTTGCCGTCCACCTGCTCGGAGGGGATGCCGTAGCCGATGCCCTTGTAGGCCAGCGCCGGAGCGGCGCTCTGCTTGGCCAGCGGCACCGAGATGGCGTACTTGTTGTTCTGGACGAGGAACACGACGGGGGCGCGCAGCACCGCGGCGTAGTTGAGCGCCTCGTGGAAGTCGCCCTCGCTGGTGCCGCCGTCGCCGATGAAGGCCATGACGACGCCGTCCTCGCCCTTGCGGCGCATGGCCTCGGCCATGCCGACGGCGTGGATCGTCTGGGTGGCCAGCGGCGTGCACTGGGGGCGACGCGCGTGGCGGCGGGGTCGTAACCGCAGTGCCAGCCGCCGCGCAGCAGCGTGAGCACCTCGACCGGGTCGAGGCCGCGGGAGACGAGCGCGACCGAGTCGCGGTAGGTGGGGAACAGCCAGTCGTCCTGGCGGAGCGCGAGGACTCCGGCGATCTGGCAGGCCTCCTGGCCGCGGCTGGAGGGGTAGACGGCCAGCCGGCCCTGCTTGGTCAGCGCGGTCGCCTGACGGTCGAAGCGGCGGCCCAGGACCATCCGCCGGTACGCCTCCACCAGCTCCTCGCCGGCGGGCTCGGTGTACCCGGCGGGCGGCTCGACGGCGGTGCCGTCCTCGGCGACGAAGCGCACCGGCTCTGGTGAGGGCAGCAGGCCGTCGACCGTCTGGGGACTCCTCCTCACGGACATGGCGACGCTCACTTTCTTCTGGACGTTTGTGAGGGAAAGCGTCCGCTCCTGGAGCCATCCGTTCAAGACATCAGGCATGATGAGCGACAAACGGCTTTATATGGGATTAATGGAGGGCCAATTGTCAGCCAACGAGGGCGTCGAGGGCGGCTGGCCGGGACGTTCGGCCGCAAACCTGGACGGAGTGGACCGGGCGATCATCGCCGAGTTGCTGCGCGACGGCCGGATGTCGATGCGCACCCTGGCCGAACGCGTGCACGTCTCGCGCGCCAACGTCTACGCCCGGCTCACCCGGCTGATGGACGACGGCGTGATCACCGGCTTCACCGCCGAGCTGGCGCCGCACCGGGCCGGCCTGGGCACCAGCGCGTACGTGTCGGTGACGATCGAGCAGAACTCCTGGCGCCAGGTCACGGCACGACTGCGCGAGACGCCGTACGTGGAGCACTTCGCCATGGTCGGCGGCGACTACGACGTCCTGGTGCTGGTAAGGACGCCGGACAACGCCGCGCTGCGGCACGTCGTGCTGGAACGCATCCAGGACATCCCCGGGGTGCGGGCCACCCGGACCTGGCTGGTGTTCGAGGAGGCCCGTGGCCGGGGTGCGGAATGGGGGGCCCACGACGGCTGAGCCCCCGCCCCAGGTCCTCGTTCAGCGCCCGCCGAAGGTCGGCCTGCGCTTGGCGAGGAACGCCTCCACCGCGCCCGCGTGGTCGGCGGTCAGGCCCAGCCGGGCCTGCGCTCCGGCCTCGGCGGCGAGCACCGCCCCGAGGCCCTGCTCCCACCCCTGTGCGATGAGCCGCTTGGACTCGGCGTAGGCCGCGGTCGGCCCGGCCGCCAGCCGGGCGGCGAGCTCGCGTCCCGCCATGGCGACCTCGGCCCCCGGCACCACCCGTCCCGACACGCCCCACGCGACCGCCTGCGCGGCGCCGAACGGCTCGCCGAGCAGCACCAGCTCCTTGGCCCTCGACTCGCCGACCGCCCGCGTCAGCGTCGCGGACAGGCCGGAGTCGCAGGTGAGCCCGATCCCCGTGAACGCCGTGGCCAGCTTGGCGTCCTCGGCCAGGACGCGCAGGTCGCAGGCGAGCGCGAGGGCCAGCCCGGCGCCGACGCAGGCGCCGTTGACGGCGGCGACGACCGGTTTGGGCATCGTGGCGAGGAGCCGGACGACCGGCGCGTAGTCCGCCTCGACGGTGTCGAAGGCGTGGGCCGGGTCGGCGCGCAGGGCCTCGGCGTGCTCGGCGAGGTCCTGGCCGACGCAGAACGTGCGGCCGGCGCCGGTCAGCAGCACGGCCCTGACCGAGTCGTCGGCGGCGGCCTCCTCCAGCGCCCGGCGCAGGCCCTGCTTGAGCGCGGCGTCCAGCGCGTTGCGCCGGTCGGGACGGTTGAGCGTCACGACGGCCACGGCGCCGTCGCGTTCGAGCAGGACCGGGGTGTCGTCCACGTCAGTCCTCCGGCCAGGTCTTGGCCACGAGGGTCAGCACGTCGTACGTGGCGACCGGGACGCCGTCCTGGTTGGTCACGGTGGCGTCCCAGCGCACCTCGCCGTAGTCGGCGCCGCTGCGCGGCGTGATCTGCTTGACGGTCAGCGCGACGGCGATGGCGTCGCCGGCCTTGACCGGGGTGAGGAAGCGCAGCCCGTCGACGCCGAAGTTGGCCAGCACCGGGCCGGGCGCCGGGTCCACGAACAGCCCGGCGGCCAGGGACACCACCAGGTAGCCGTGCGCGACGATGCCGCCGAACAGCGGGTTGCGGGCGGCGGCCTCGGGGTCGGTGTGGGCGTAGAAGGTGTCGCCGGTGAACTCGGCGAAGTGCTCGATGTCGGCGAGCGAGACCGTGCGCGGCGCGGAGGCGATCGTGTCGCCCACCCGCAGCTCGGCCAGCGACTTGCGGAAGGGGTGGACGCCGGACTCGGCTCGGGCCGAGCCGGTCGTCCAGCGGCCGGTGATCGCGGTGAGCTGGTCCGGCGACCCCTGAAGAGCGGTGCGCTGCATGTGGTGCAGGACGCCGCGCACGCCGCCCAGTTCCTCGCCGCCGCCGGCCCGCCCGGGGCCGCCGTGGACGAGCACCGGCAGCGGCGAGCCGTGCCCGGTGGACTCCTTGGCGTCGTCGCGGTCGAGGACCAGGATCCGGCCGTGCCAGGGCGCGAGCCCGAGCACGACGGACCGCGCGACCTGCGGGTCGTGGGTGGCGACGGAGGCGACCAGGCTGCCCTTGCCGCGCGCGGCCAGGGCGACCGCCTCCTCGACGCCGTCGTAGGCGAGCACGGTCGCGACCGGCCCGAACGGCTCCACGTCGTGCGGCTCGGCGGCGCCGGGGCGGGCGCGCAGCAGCAGCGGGGTCATGAACGCCCCGCGCTCGGGGTCGCCGTCGAGCAGGGAGGCGCCGCGCGGGTCGCCGTGGACCACCTCCGCGCCGGCCCGCAGCGCCTCGACCGCCTTGCGCACCTCGTCGCGCTGGCCCAGGCTCGCCAGCGGGCCCATGCGCACGTCGGGGTTGCGCGGATCGCCGACGGTGATCGCCGACAGGCGCGCGGCCAGCGCCTCGGTCACCTGGTCCGCCAGGTTCGCCGGCACGAGCACGCGGCGGATGGCCGTGCACTTCTGGCCCGCCTTGACCGTCATCTCGGTGACGACGCCCTTGACGAACAGGTCGAACTCCGGATCGTCCGGGCGCACGTCGGGGCCGAGGATCGAGCAGTTGAGCGAGTCGGCCTCGACGCCGAGGACGACGCCGCCGTCGAGCACGTTCGGGTGGCGGCGCAGGATGCCCGCGGTGTGGGCCGAGCCGGTGAAGGCGACGGAGTCCTGGACGGTCAGCTCGTCGAGCAGCCCGGTGGGGCTGCCGGCCAGGAGCTGGAGCGTCCCTTCGGGCAGGATGCCGGACTCGATGATCTGCCGGACGGCCAGCTCGGTGAGGTAGGCGGTCTGGGCGGCGGGCTTGACGATCGAGGGCAGCCCGGCGAGGAAGGCGGGGGCCAGCTTCTCCAGCATGCCCCAGACGGGGAAGTTGAAGGCGTTGATCTGCACGGCGACGCCCGGTCGCGAGGTGTAGACGTGCTGGCCGGCGAAGGTGCCGCCCTTGCTCAGGCGCTCCAGGCCGCCGTCGAGGTAGACGGTGTCGTTGGGCAGCTCGCGCACGCCTTTGCTCGCGTAGCTGAACAGGGTGCCGATGCCGCCGTCGACGTCGACCATGGTGTCGCGGGAGGTGGCGCCGGTGCGCGTGGACAGGGCGTACAGCGCGTCCTTGCGCTCGATCAGGTGCTTGGCCAGCGCCTTGAGCAGGGCGGCCCGCTCGTGGAAGGTCAGGGCCCGCAGCGCCGGGCCGCCGGTGTCCCTGGCGTGCCTGACCATGGCGGCGACGTCCAGCCCCCGGCTGGAGATCCGCGCGACCTCCTCGCCCGTCGCGGCGTCGAGCAAGGGTTCCCCGTCGTCCGACGCGCGGAACCATCGTCCGGCGGCGTAGCTCTCCAGCAGCGCGCTCACGCTGTCTCCTCTCTTGCGCGGAAGCCCCGACTCATGCAACCGTATTACTGACCGAGCGATAAGTAAATAAGACCGATGTCTCGGAGGGACGATGACCACCACGCCGGCGGAGCCGGACCTGGAGGAGCGGCTGCAGTCCGCCTTCGACGCGACCATCGCGGGTCACGACCGGATCGAGCCCCGCGACTGGATGCCGGAGGCGTACCGCAGGACGCTCGTCCGCCAGATCGCCCAGCACGCGCACTCCGAGATCATCGGCATGCAGCCGGAGGGCGAGTGGATCGGGCGCGCCCCGTCGTTGCGCCGTAAGGCGATCCTGCTGGCCAAGGTGCAGGACGAAGCCGGGCACGGCCTCTATTTGTACTCCGCGTGCGAGACGTTGGGCGTCTCCCGCGCCGAGCTGACCGAACTCCTTCTGTCCGGGAAGCAGAAATACTCCTCGATCTTCAACTATCCGACGCTGTCCTACGCCGACGTCGGCACCATCGGCTGGCTCGTGGACGGCGCCGCGATCTGCAACCAGGTGCCGCTGTGCCGCACCTCCTACGGCCCGTACGGCCGAGCCATGATCCGCATCTGCAAGGAGGAGTCCTTCCACCAGCGGCAGGGCTACGAGCTGCTGATGACGATGATGCGCGGCACCGAGGCCCAGCGGGAGATGGTCCAGGACTCGGTCAACCGGTTCTGGTGGCCCTCCCTCATGATGTTCGGCCCGCCCGACGACCGCTCCCCCAACAGCGAACGCTCGATGGCCTGGGGCATCAAGCGCAACTCCAACGACGAGCTGCGCCAGAAGTTCGTCGACATGACGGTCCCGCAGGCCGAGGCGCTCGGCGTCACGCTGCCCGACCCCGAGCTGCGCTGGAACGAGGAGCGCGGGCACCACGACTTCGGGCAGCCGGACTGGTCGGAACTGGCCGCGGTCATCCGCGGCGACGGGCCGTGCAACGCCCAGCGGATGCGCCACCGCCGCGCCGCCCACGAGGACGGCGCCTGGGTGCGCGAGGCCGCGTCGGCGTTCGCCGGCCGTACGGCTGCCGGGGCGGGCGCCCGATGAGCACCGACCGGCGGGAATGGCCGCTGTACGAGGTGTTCGTCCGGGTCAAGCGCGGACTCAACCACGTGCACGTCGGGTCGCTGCACGCCCCCGACGACGCGATGGCCCTGCGGCACGCCCGCGACGTCTACACCCGGCGCAACGAGGGCGTGAGCATCTGGGTCGTGCGCTCCGACGCCATCACGGCCTCCAGCCCGGACGAGAAGGACCCGCTGTTCGCGCCGAGCGGCGACAAGGTCTACCGGCACCCGACGTTCTACGACATCCCGGGCGACGTCCCGCACATGTGAGAGGGGGTCCAGCGTGAGCGATGACCACGAGAGCATCTTCGACGGCCTGACCGGCGGGGACTCCGCGCAGTGGGCGTTCGGCACGGACTTCGAGGACCCGCTGGCGGGCGTGGACACGACCGTGCCCGAGGGGGTCGGCCACGCCGAGCTGGCGGCGTACTGCCTCATGCTCGGCGACGACGCGCTGGTCATGTCGCAGCGGCTCGCGGAGTGGTGCAGCCGCGCCCCCGACCTGGAGGAGGACATCGCGCTCGCCAACGTGGCCCTCGACCTGCTCGGGCAGGCGCGCCTGCTGCTGGCGCGGGCGGCCGCGGCCGACCCCGGCGTGGTGCCCGCGCTGCCCGAGGGCTCGCCGGTGCCGCCGGAGGACGCGCTGGCGTTCTTCCGCGACGCCGGGCAGTTCAGGAACGTGTGGCTGGCCGAGGTCGCGAACGGCGACTTCGCGCACGTCGTCGTGCGCCTGCTGCTGTTCTCGACGGCCCGGCTGGCGCTGCTGGAGCGGCTGTCGGCGAGCGCGGACACGGTGCTGGCCGCCGTCGCCGCCAAGGGCGTCAAGGAGGTCGCCTACCACCGGGACTGGGCGGGCCGCTGGTTCCTCACCCTGGCCCAGGGCACCGAGGAGTCGCGCCGCCGGCTCGACGCCGCGCTCGGCGAGCTGTGGCCGCTGCTGGCCGAGCTGGTCACTGTGCATCCCGTCGAGCGCGCACTCGCCCGCTCGGGCGTCGCCGTCGAGGCCGCCGCGCTGCGCGCTGACGTGGAGGCCGTGCTCGACCAGGTGCTGACGGTGAGCGACGTCCCCCGCCCGGCCCTCGAAGACCGACCGGACGAAGACCGACCGGACGAAGACAGGCCGGACGAAGACAGGCCGGGCAGCGGCCGGGACGGCGGCCACACCCCGGCCCTGGCCGACCTGCTCGCCGACATGCAGTCGGTCGCCCGCGCCCACCCGGCAGGCCGCTGGTGACCGCCGCCGGGCAGGCCGGACCCGCGCCCGGGGACGCCCGCGGGCGCGCCGCCCGGGTGGCTGAGCTGGTGCGGGACCCGGAGATGCCGATGCTCACCCTCGCCGACCTCGGCGTGCTGCGCGGCGTCGAGCTGCGGCCGGGGCCGGACGGCGAGGTCGTGGTCGCCTCGATCACCCCGACGTACACCGGCTGCCCGGCCATGGCGACCATGCGCGACGACCTCGTCCACCGGCTGCGGGAGGCGGGTTTCCCGCGCGTCGAGGTGCGTGTCGTGCTCGACCCGCCGTGGTCGAGCGACTGGATCTCCGAGCGCGGCCGGGCCGCCCTGCGCGCCGCCGGGCTGTCGGCGCCCGGACCGGCCCGGCGGACGTCCGGGCCGATCCCGCTGACGCTCGGCCCGGCCAGGTCCGCCCCGGCCTGCCCGCGCTGCGGCTCCCGGGCCACCCGGCTGACCTCCGAGTTCGGCGCCACCGCCTGCAAGGCCCTCTACGCCTGCGCCGACTGCCTGGAACCGTTCGAGCATGTCAAGGAGATATGAGATGACCACGCTCGCGCCCGCGCCGGCCCGGGCGCACGCCGCCTTCCACGAGCTGACCGTGGCGGCGGTCGACCACCTGTGCGAGGACGCCGCCGCGATCACCTTCGCCGTGCCCGGCGAGCTGCGCGAGGCGTACGCCTTCCGCGCGGGCCAGTCGCTCACCCTGCGCCGCTTCGTGGACGGGCGGGAGGAGCGGCGATCGTACTCGATCTGCGCCCCGGCCGGGGACGCGCCGCGCATCGGCGTCCGGGAGATCCCGGACGGCCTCTTCTCCTCCTGGCTCGTCCGCGAGGTGCGGCCGGGCACGCGGATCGAGGTGCAGACCCCGACCGGCTCCTGGCAGGCCGACCCCGCCCCGGGCGAGCGGCACCTGTGCGTGGCCGCCGGGTCGGGCATCACCCCGATGATGTCGGTCGCCTCGACGGTGCTCACCCATCCCGGCGCGCGCGTGTCCCTCCTGTACGGCAACCGCAGCAGCCGCACCGTGATGTTCGCCGAGGAGCTCGGCGACCTGAAGAACCGGTACGGCCCCCGCTTCCAGCTCGTCCACGTGCTCTCCCGGGAGCCGCGCGACGTCGAGCTGTTCTCCGGCCGGCTGGACGGCGACCGGCTGCGGCGGCTGTTCACCGAGCTGGTGCCGATCGAGACGTTCGACCACGTCTGGCTGTGCGGGCCGCTGCCCATGGTCGAGGACGCCCACCGGGTGCTGGCCGAGCTCGGCGTCCCGGCCGCGAAGGTGCACGTCGAGCTCTTCTACGTCGACGCTCCCCCGCCGCAGCCGAGGCGGCCCGAGGGCGTGCCTGCGGGCGCGACGACCGTGCTGACGACGGTGCTCGACGGAAGGCGCACGACCGCCACCGTCTCGCGCGAGTCGACCCTGCTCGACGGCGCCCAGCAGACCCGCTCGGACCTGCCGTTCGCCTGCCGGGGCGGGGTCTGCGGCACGTGCCGGGCGGTGGTCCGCGAGGGCGCGGCGGACATGCGCCGCAACTACGCGCTCGAACCGGCCGAGGTGGACGCCGGTTTCGTGCTCACCTGCCAGACGTTCCCGGCCGGCGACCGTGTCACCGTGGACTACGACGCCTGACCCCTACGCAGAGGAGTTTTCCGTGACCGAAGCCCGCGCTCCCCAGGCGGAGCGCCCATGACCCTCATCGTCGAGGAGGGCGCCGACCGGGTGGTGTGGCGGCTCAACCGGCCGCAGGTGCGCAACGCGATCGACCGGGAGCTGGTCGCCGCGCTGCACGAGGCGTGCGCGGCCGTCGAGGAGGAGCCGCGCGTCGTGCTGCTCACCGGCGAGGGCACGACCTTCGCCGCCGGGGCGGACATCGCCCAGCTCCGCGACCGGGACCGGGGCGACGCGCTGCGGGGCATCAACTCCAGGATCTTCGACCGGATCCACCGGCTGCCGATGCCGACCGTGGCCCTCGTGGACGGTTACGCCCTGGGCGGCGGGGCCGAGCTGGCCTACGCCTGCGACTTCCGGATCGGCACGCCGCGCACCCGGATCGGCAACCCGGAGACCGACCTCGGCATCCTGGCCGCCGCCGGGGCCGCCTGGCGGCTGGCCGAGCTGGTCGGGGAGCCGCTGGCCAAGGAGATCCTGCTCGCGGGCCGGGTGCTGACGGCCGAGGAGGCGCGGGCGGTCCACCTGCTCCACGACGTCGTGGAGCCGGAGGACCTGCTCGCCGCCGGTCACCGGCTCGCCGACCGCATCGCGGCGCGGGCGCCGCTGGCCACCCGGCTGACCAAGGCCGTCTTCCACGCCCCGCGCGCCGCGCACCCGTTCGTGGACGACCTGGCCCAGGCGGTCCTGTTCGAGACCGAGGAGAAGCACGCGCGCATGACGGCGTTCCTCGACCGGCGCAAGGAGCGACGCTCATGACCTTCGCCTCGACCCTGCCACGGATCGTCGGCGTCTTCGGCGGCGGGCGGATGGGATCGGGCATCGCGCACGCCTTCCTCGCCGCCGGCAGCCGGGTCGTCGTCGTGGAGAGCGCCCCGCGGGCCGCCGCCCAGGCCCTGGAACGGGTGACCGGCAGCCTGGCCAAGGCCGCGGAGAAGGGCCGGCTGGGCAGCCCGCTCCAGGACGTCCTGGCCCGGCTGCGCACGACGGCCGACCCCGCCGAGCTGGCCCCGTGCGAGCTGGTCGTGGAGGCGGTGCCGGAGGACGCGGCGCTCAAGGCCCAGGTGTTCGCCCTGGTCGAGCGGCAGGCGCCGGACGCGGTGCTGGCCACCAACACCAGCAGCCTGTCGATCGGCGGCCTGGCGGCCGGCCTGGCCGCGCCGGAGCGCTTCATCGGGCTGCACTTCTTCAACCCCGTCCCGGTCAGCGACCTCATCGAGGTCGTCGTCGGCCCGCGCACGGAGCCCGAGCTGGTCGAGCGGGCCCAGGAGTGGACGCGGGCGCTCGGCAGGACGCCGGTCACGGTGGCCGACTCGCCGGGCTTCGCCAGCAGCCGGCTCGGCGTCTGCCTGGCCCTGGAGGCGATGCGGATGCTGGAGGAGGGCGTGGCGAGCGCGGCCGACATCGACACGGCCATGACCCTCGGCTACCGCCACCCGACGGGCCCGCTGCGCACCACCGACGTGGTGGGCCTGGACGTGCGGCTCGCGATCGCCGAGCACCTGGCCCGCGAGCTCGGCCCCCGGTTCGAGCCGCCGCGGATCCTGCGCGACCTGGTGGCCGCCGGGCATCTCGGCCGCAAGACGGGCCAGGGGTTCTACACCTGGTGAGCTCCGGGCGTGTGCCCGGCCAGGCCGTCGAAGGCGATCGCGGTGACGGCGTCGGCGACCATCGCCCGGTCGTAGGCGCCGTCCGGGCGGTACCACTCCACCAGCGAGTTGACCATGCCGAACAGCAGCCGGCTGACCAGCGCGGGCGGCACGTCGTCGCGCAGCGCGCCCTCGGCGACGGCGTCGGCGACCAGCACGGCGAGGCGGTCGTCGAGCCAGCGGCGGCGTTCCAGGGCGGCCAGCTCGACCGGGCTGTTGCCGCGCACCCGCAGCAGGAGCGTGACGCTCGGCTGGTGGGCGACCAGCACCTCGACGCTGCGCCGCACGACCTCGCGCAGGCGTTCGTAGGCCGTGCGGCCGGCGGCGTCGCGGGTGGCGGCGGTCACGGCGGCGGTGAGCTCGTCGAGGGCGTCGTCGAGGGCCTGGCCGAGCAGCTGCTCCTTGCTCGTGACGTGGTGGTAGATGGCCGGCTTGGTCAGGCCGAGCTCCTTGGCCAGGTCGCCCATGCTGGTGGCGTCGTAACCCCTGCGGTTGAACAGCTCCACCGCGGCGCGCAGGATCGCGGCCTGGTCGTAGCCGGGTCGGCCGCGCCCGCGGCGCGGGGCGGGCCCGGCGGGCTCGGTCGTCGTCACGAAAGCCAGCATCTCACGGCAGATCCGACCTCTTCCCCGAGGCGGTCACACCCCCGGGACGCCGGGACGCTCGCGGGGTACAGTCGTGACGATCTTCTCCTACCCTCCGAGGAGTGAGCCCCGTGACGTTGCCCGCCGACAGCCATGTGCACAGCGAATGGTCCTGGGACGCCCCGAAGGGCGACATGGAGCGTTCCTGCGCGCGGGCGGTGGAGCTCGGCCTGCCCGCCATCGCCTTCACCGAGCACGTCGACCACACGGTCTGGACGGTCGACCCCGGCGCCCTCGACGGCCACGACCACCTGCTCGCGCTGACGACGCCGGACGGTCACCTCACTCCCCCGGCCTTCGACGCCGCCGGTTACCTGGAGGCGGTCGAGCGGTGCCGCGAGCGTTTCCCGCAGCTGCGCATCCTGAGCGGCCTGGAGCTGGGCGAGCCGCACCGGCACGCCGGGGACGTCGCCCGCGTGCTCGCCGCCGGCCGCTTCGACCGGGTGCTCGGCTCCCTGCACAGCCTGCCCGCCGGCGACGGGTTCTGCGAGCCGCCCGGCCTGTACGCCCGCAGCGCCGCCGGCCAGGTGATCCGGGACTACCTGGCCGAGATCCCCGAGCTGGTCGCGGGCAGCGACGTGTTCTCCGTGCTGGCCCACGTCGACTACCCGGTGCGCTACTGGCCGCAGGCGGCCGGGCCGTTCGACCCGGCCGACTTCGAGGAGGAGTTCCGGCACGCGCTGCGGGCGACCGCCGGGTCGGGCCGGGCGCTGGAGATCAACACGGTCCTGCCGTTGCACACGACGCTGCTCGGATGGTGGCGGGAGGAGGGCGGGCAGGCCGTGACGTTCGGCAGCGACGCCCACGAGCCTTCCGTCGTCGCGCGCCGGTTCCGGGAGGCGGCGGAGCTGGCCCGGGCGCACGGCTTCCGCCCGGGCCGGGACCCGTACGACTTCTGGGGCCGTACGGGGTGACCCCCGCCGTCCGGGCCCCCTACCGGTCCACCAGGCGGGCCCGGAGCAGGGCCAGGTCGTCCGGTGGCAGGCCGCCGGCCAGCAGGTACGCCTGCGCGCCGCCGTGCCGGTCGTCCAGGTGGGTCAGGGCGGCCAGCATGGTGTCCGCGGTGACCTCGGCGAACAGGCGCAGTGCCCTGGCCCGCCCCGAGTCGCCGTCCAGGGCGGCGAGGTGGTTGTCGAGGCGCAGGCAGACGGCCGTCATGGCGTAGTCGGCGGCGATCTCCTGCCGGGAGACGCCGGCCAGCGAGAGGGCCAGCGCGACCGCCAGCCCGGTTCTGTCCTTGCCGGAGTGGCAGTGCAGCAGGACGCCCCCGTCCGGCGCGTGGGCGACGGCCGACAGGACGGCGGCGAACCGGGCGGCGCCCCGGTCGAGGATCACCCGGTAGATGCCGGGCAAGGTGTCGTCCAGCGCCTCCAGGACGGTGTCCTCGTCCCGCAGGACGGGCAGGTGGCGGCGGCCCGGCACGTCGGGACCCGGGTCGGCCTGGCACTCGGCGGCCAGCCGGAGGTCGGCGACGAGCCGGATCCCGTGGGCCCGCAGCGCCGGGACGGCGCTACTCCTCGGGCGGTCGCCCCGCACCAGCGCGCCCCACCGGATCCGCCCGCCGTCCTCGGTCGGCAGCCCGCCGAGGTCGCGCACGTTCTCGCAGCCCGGCCAGCTCAGCACCCGTCCGCCCGACGGCGGCTCCGGGGGCCTCACGCGAGGTCCCGCAGATTGCTGGTCCAGGCGTCGATGGTGGCCTGCCACTCCTTCGGATCCTCCGGCCGCCCCGGGACGCCGGGCCTGGTCTGCCAGGGCAGCGGCCCCGACTCCGGCCGGTACTCCACCCCGATCGCCGCCAGCCGCGGCAGATGGCCCGCCAGCCGCGCGCGGAAGTCCTCCAGGTCGCGTCCGGGCGGCCCCCAGACGGTCTCGGCGAAGGCCGCCAGCCGGGGGAAGACCATGTAGTCGACCCGCCGGTTGGAGTCGATCAGTTCGGTCCAGACCTGGCACTGCGCGCCGAGGACCCGGGCCGCCGCCGGGTCTTCGCGCAGCTGCGCGGGCACGGGCTCGAAGGCGTAGACGTCCTCCAGCGCGAGCACGGTCCCGAACGGCACCGGCTCGTCCTCGCCGGGCCCCTGGCGGTAGTCGAAGTAGACCTGGGTGTTGGAGCAGTTGATGACGTCGTGCCCGCGCCGGGCGGCGGCCACCGCCCCGAGGTCGCCGCGCCAGGACGCCACCACCGCCCCGGGCGCCAGCCCGCCCTCCAGGATCTCGTCCCAGCCGACCAGGCGGCGTCCCCGGGCGGCCAGGAAGTCGTCGAACTGGTGGATGAACCAGCTCTGCAGCTCCTCCTCGTCGCGCAGGCCCAGCTCGCTGATCCGGCGCTGGGCGGACGGGCTCTCCCGCCACTGCTCCTTGCGGCACTCGTCGCCGCCCACGCACACGTACGGGCTGGGGAACAGCTCCAGCACCTCGTCGAGCACGTTCTTGAAGAAGGTGATCGTGGCGTCCTCGGCGTTGAGCACGTTCCGGCCGATGCCCCAGGTCGTGCGGACCTCCAGCGGCGTGCCGAGGTTGCCCAGCTCGGGGTAGGCGGCGATGGCGGCCTGGGTGTGGCCGGGCAGGTCGATCTCCGGCACGACGGTGATGTGCCGGGCGGCGGCGTAGGCGACGATCTCCCTGATGTCGTCCTGGGTGTAGTAGCCGCCGTGGGGGCGGCCGTCCATGGCGCCGTTCCAGCCGGTCTGGCTCTCCCGCCGCCACGCGCCGACCTCGGTCAGGCGGGGGTATCGCCTGATCTCGACGCGCCAGCCCTGGTCGTCGGTCAGGTGCAGGTGCAGGACGTTGAGCTTGTGCAGGGCCATCAGGTCGATGAAGCGCAGCAGGTCGTGCTTGGTCATGAAATGCCGGGCGACGTCGAGGAGGCAGCCGCGCCAGCCGAAGCGCGGCTCGTCCTCGATGTGCGCGCCCGGCGCGACCAGGGGTTCGGCGGCCGGTGTCCGGCGGTAGGCCGCGGCGGGCAGGAGCTGGCGGAAGGTCTGCGCGCCGTAGAAGGCCCCGGCGGGCCCGCCCGCGTCGATGGCGACGCCGTCCTCGCCCACGCTCAGGCGGTACGCCTCCGGACCGAGGCCGTCGCCCAGCCCCAGGGTGATCGTCCCCGGGCCCGGCGTGCCGGGCAGCAGCTCACCTCCGGTGACCTGGCTGAGCTCGGCGCGCAGCCAGGCGGCCACCCCGGCGAGCGCCGGGTCGGCGGTGAGCGCCGTGCGCCCGTCGAGGACGAACCTCCCGCGCCTGGTCTCCTGGCCGACGGGCCTGGGAACGATCTTCAAGTGGATCTCCTCACTGACAGGTGATGGTGGCGTCGGCGAAGTCGGCGTGGTCGGAGGTGGCGTTGTCCCCGCCGTTGGTCGCGACCAGCCGGACGAACCGGGCGCCCGCGACGGACGCCGTGACCTTCCTGGCGGGCATCGCACCGGTCAGCACGCCGGAGTGCGCGACCCGGCCGCCGTCGGCCCACACCTCGAAGTCGGCCGATCCGGCCTGCCCGACCTCGTCGTCGATGCCGGCCTGGAACTCGACCGTGGTGCAGCGGCCGGCGGCGTAGAACTCGATGTCGGCGGGGGCGTGCGTGCCCAGGCCCTTGGCGTACCGGACGCCCTCGACGGTGATCGGGCGGCCGTCGCCGGCGGCCCGGTCGCCGTTGCTGGTGTCCTTCTCGACCGGGCCGAAGTAGTTCGTGGCCCTGGTCCAGGCCAGGTCGCTCAGGTAGGTGCGGCCGGTGCCCGGCGCCTTGGTCACGATGACGACGGCGACGGCCTGCTGGCCGCCCTGCGTGAAGGCCACCTCGTAGGTGCCGGGCGCGGCGCCCGCGGGCGGGGTGACCGTCCAGGTCACGGTGAACGTCTCGGCGGCGCCGAGCCGGGCGGTCCTGGCCGGTGTGCGGGCCTCGGCGCGCCAGCCGTCCGGCGCGGACGCCTTGACCTCGACGTCCCGCAGCGGGGCGGTGGCCCCGGAGTTCGTGACGCGGGTGACCAGCTCGCCGGGCACGCCGGGCTCCAGCACCGACGGGCGGTCCTCGCCGAGGAAGCGCGGCGGGTCGGCCTCGAACGTCACCAGCGGCGGCGCCTGCTCCCGGCTCTCCGAGACCCGGTAGAGCACCGCCGCGTGCGCCGGGACCTGCGCCGACAGCACGTCCTTCGTCGAGCTGACCGCGCCGGACCACAGCTCCTCGACGCGGTGGCGGGAGCCCGCGCCGAGCCGGGTGGAGATCACCGCCGCCCGGTCGCTCTCGTTGAACAGCGCGATCGCCCGGTCGCCGCCGTCCAGCGGCTTGGCCAGGACGTGGTACCAGCCGTCGGAGGAGACGAGCCGGCCGTGCGCGCCCAGCCGGTCCTGGTCCACCGCGATCACCTTGGGGTTGGCGACGACGGCCGCCGGTGCCTTGGCCGGGTCGGCCTGCAGGACGAGCGGCGCGGCCCCCATGGCCCACAGCGTGAACTGGGCGCGGTACTCGGTCTCGGTCATCCCGCCGCGCCCGGCCTGGATCAGGTCGGGGTCGGCCCAGCTGCCCGGCCCGGCGTACTCGGCTCTGAGCTGGTTGGTCTCCCAGATGTCGACCATGCTGGGGTAGCTGTCGGGGATGGGCCTGTTGTAGACGTTCGTCCGCCAGGTGGTGGCGCCGGCGTCCTTGCCCCACAACCAGGGCACGGTGCTGCCGTCCTCGTTGTTCATGGCGAACACCACGTCGTCGCCCAGGGCCTGGCGCATGCGCGGGTAGAGGGTCTGGGCGATCTGCTGCACGTTCTGGCCGGGGAAGTCGGCCGTGGGGACGTTGCACCAGTCGTACTTGACGTAGTCGGCGCCCCAGGCCTTGAGCTGGGCGGCGTCGGCGGCCTCCTGCTTGTAGGCGCCGGCGCCGCCGCCGGAGCACGCCTTGGTGCCCGCCGACACGCTCAGGCCGAGCTTGAGCCCCTTGGCGTGCAGCTCGTCGGCCAGCGCCTTGACGCCGCCCGGGAAGCGGGCCGGGTCGGGGGCCAGGGCGCCGCCGCTGCGCTGGGCGGCCAGCCAGCAGTCGTCGAGGACGACGTACCGGTAGCCGAGCGGCGCGAGCGGGGCGAGGGCGTCGGCGGCCTGGCGGACGGCCGCCTCGGAGACCGAGCAGCCCAGGGAGCGGCTGCTCCAGCCCATCGGGGGCGCCGCGGCGGTCGCCGCGGTCGCCGTTGAGCCTGGTAAGGGCGCGAAGGGCAGGGTGAGGAGGGCCGCCGCGGCGGCGGCCGTGATCGTGCGCATGGGGATCCCGTCAGGCTGGGTGGAGGCTCGGGTCGCCCGGCTCGACGACGAACGAGCCGGAGGTGTAGGCGGGCGCGTACGGCTCGGTCACCCGGGACAGCGAGCGGAAGTCGACCTTCATCTCCTGCTGGGTGAGCTTGGCGCGGACGTAGCCGCGGCGGCCGTTGAAGAACTTCACGTGCGGGTTCTCGTCGAGCAGGATCTGGGTGTTGGGGTACTCGTCGAAGCCGTTGCCGGCGCTGGTGACCGACGTGGTGACCAGCTCGACCGCGACGGACTTCGACTCGGGGTCCTGGAAGTCGCGCTTGACCTCCCCGGCCCAGTGGGAGTGCACGTCGCCGGTGAGGACGACCGCGTTGCGCCGGTAGTCGTCGATGGCGGCGGTCAGCCGGTTGCGGGAGGCGACGTAGCCGTCCCAGCCCTCGTTGGAGTAGCCCTTGCCCTCGCCGTTGGTCCAGTCCATCTCCATGAGGAAGACCTGCTGGCCGAGCAGGTCCCAGGTGGCCTGGGAGCCCTTGAGCTGCCCGTCGAGCCAGGACTCCTGCTCGCCGCCGAGCATCGTGCGGTTGGGGGCCAGCCGCTCGGCGCAGTCGGCGCCGACCGTGCCGCTCCTGCCGGTGCAGGCGTACAGGTCGCGGTACTGGCGGGTGTCGAGCATGTGCAGGTTGGCGACCGCGCCCCAGCGGATCGTGCGGTAGAGCCGCAGGGCGGGGCCGTCGGGGCGCTGGGCGCGGCGCAGCGGCATGTTCTCGTAGTACGCCTGGAAGGCCGCGGCCCGGCGGGCGAGGAAGGGCGGGTCGGGCTGCTCGGGCACGTCGCCGGCCCAGGCGTTCTCGATGTCGTGGTCGTCCCACACGACCACCCAGGGGGCGATCGCGTGGGCCAGCCGCGACTCGGGGTCGGCCTTGTGCTGGGCGTGCCGCAGCCGGTATCCGGCCAGGTCGAGGCATTCGCCGCCGGCCTGGTCGCGGACGGGGTACTTGTAGTCGCCGTACTCGTAGATGTAGTCGCCGAGGAAGGCGATGAGGTCGGGGTGGTCCTCGGCCATCCGGCGGTAGGGGGTGAACCAGCCGGTCTGGTAGTCGGCGCAGGAGGTGAAGGACAGGTTCAGGGGGCGGGAGCGGGCGCCGGGGGCGGGGGCGGTCAGGGTGCGGCCGACCTCGCTGATCTCGCCCTCGGCGCGGAAGCGGTAGAAGTACTCCGCGCCCGGACGCAGGCCGTCCAGCTCGACGTGCACGCTGTGGGCCGACTCGCGGCGGGCCTGCTCGACGCCCTGGCGCACGACGTGGCGGAAGTTCTCGTCGGAGGCGAGCTGCCAGTGCACCGGCACGACGCGGTCCGGCATGCCGCCGAGCCCGTCGAGCGCGACCGGGTCCATGGCGAGCCGGGTCCAGAGGACGACGCCGTCCGGCGTGGGCTCGCCGGAGGCGACGCCGAGCTGGAACGGGTCGGACAGGGGGCACGCCGGGCCGCCGCGCGCACGGGTGAGGCACCCAGTGCGGCGGCGAGGCCCAGGCTCGCGCCCCCGGCGAACAACGATCGCCGGGTGATCAATGGAGCTCCTACTTGACGGAGGCGTTGCCGGCGGCCACGGCCTGGTCGGCGGCCTGCTGGGGGGTGAGCTTGCCGAGGTACATCTCGTTGAGGATCTGGTTGAGCTTGGTCTCGAAGCCGGTGAAGCCGGTGGTGACCGGCAGCGGGAAGGTCTGGCCCTCCGACTCCTTCTGGAACGGCGAGACGTCGAGCTTCTTGGACTTCCAGTAGTCGACGTAGCCCTGCGACAGCCCGTTGAGCGCGGGGAAGACGTAGCCGCCGTCGGCCATCATCTTCTGCGGCTCCTCGGTGCCGAGCCAGGTGGCCAGCTTCATCGCCTCGGCCGGGTGCGCGCTCTTGGCGGAGACGGCCTCCGACAGGCCGTTGAGGTTCACCGAGCGGCCCTGCGGTCCCTCGGGCATGGGGGCGACGCCGATCTCGAAGTTGGCCTCCGGCGCGACGAACGGCAGCAGCGCGTTGTTCGCCGGGAACATGGCGACCTTCCCGGCCTTGAACATGTCGGTGACCTTGCCGGTGGGCGGGTTGGTCTGGGTGGCCGGCGGCGAGACGTGGTGCTTGTTGACCAGGTCCACGCCGAACTGCAGCCCCTGGACGGAGGCGGCGTCGTTGAAGGTGTAGTTGCCGAAGGGCTTGTCCAGCAGCTTGCCGCCGTTGGAGCTGACCCAGTTCATCCACTGCGTCTGGTAGTGGTTCCAGGAGGCGAAGCCGTACGTGGCGACCTTGGCGGGGTCGAAGCCGGACTCGCCGGGGTGCTTGCCGGCCTCGTCCACGGTGAGCTTGCGGGCCGTGTCGAGCAGAGTGCCGGAGCCGTCGGCCGCCCAGGTGAGCTTGTCCGGCATGGTGACGCCGGCCTTGGCGAACAGGTCCTTGTTGTAGAGCAGGCCGACGATCCCCCAGTCCTTCGGCACGCCGTACAGCTTGCCCTGGTAGGTGAACGAGCCGACCACGGTCTGGTGGTACTTGGAGCCGTCCACCTGGACGGGCGCCAGCACGCCCTTGGTGACGTACTCGGGGAACTGGGTGGGGCTCATCCAGAAGACGTCCGGCGCGGTCCCGGCGACGGCGTCGGCGGTGAGCTTGGTCCAGTACTGGTCGTAGGGCAGCAGTTCTATCTTGACGTCGATGCCCGGGTTGGCCTTCTCGAAGGCGGCCATCACCTTCTCGTAGCCGACCTTCTGCTGGTCGTCCCAGAGCCGGTAGGTGAGCGTGACCTTGCCGGAGTCTCCGGAGCCCGACCCACAGCCGGACAGGATGAGCGTGGCGGCGCAGAGCAGCGCCCCGGCCCAGCGAATCGGGGGGATTGCAACATTCGCTGACCTCTTGTTCGTGTGCTACTTGAGGCCGGTGAGGACCACCGACCGGACGATGTGCCTTTGGAAGAAGACGAAGACGGCCACCATCGGCACGAGCGCGATCAGCCCGCCGGCCATCATCAGGTTGTAGTCGACGCCGATGCCGACCTTGAGGGTGGCGAGCGCCACCGTCATCACCCTGGTCTCGTCGCCGCTGGTGATGATCAGCGGCCAGATGAAGCTGTTCCACGACGAGATCACGGTGATGATCGTCAGGGTGCCGAGCGCCGGGCGGCACAGCGGCAGCAGGATGCGCAGCAGGACGGTCATCGCCCCGGCCCCGTCGATCCGGGCGGCCTCCTCCAGCCCGGCGGGCAGGGACTTGAAGAACTGGCGCATCAGGAAGATGCCGTACGGGGTGCCCAGCACGTACGGGATGAGCAGGCCGTACCAGGTGTTGACCAGGCCGAGCTCGCGCATGATGAGGAACAGGGGGATCATCGTGACCGCGCCCGGCACCATCATGGTGGCGACGTACAGCCAGAACAGGGCCTCCCTGCCCCGGAAGCGCAGCCGCGCGAAGGCGTAGGCGGCGAAGGTGGTGAAGACGAGCTGCCCGAGGGTGAGCACGACCGTCATCAGCAGCGTGTTGAGCACGTACCGGGGGAAGTCGCCGCTCAGCAGCCGGGTCAGGTTCGCGGTGGTCGGCGGCAGGCCGGGCAGCCACGGCTCGGTGGAGCTGAGCTGCGACTGCGTCTTGAAGGCGGTCAGCACGACCAGCAGGTACGGGAAGACGGAGACGAACGCGCCGGCCGCGAGCACGACGTGGAGCAGGGTGCGCTTGATCATGGGGGGCCTCAGCTCAGGTCGTAGGTGGTGCGCTTGCCGAAGAACCTGACCTGCGCCAGCGTCACCAGCAGGATGACCCCGAACAGCAACATCGACAGGGTCGAGGCGTAGCCGAAGTCGAACTGCTTGAACGCCGTCTCGTAGATGCGGAAGTTGAGCACTTCGGTGCTCTGGCTGGGGCCGCCGTTGGTCATGACGTAGACGGTGTCGAACACCTGGAAGGCGCCGATCAGGTTGGTCACCATGACGAAGAACATCGTGGGGTTGAGCAGCGGCAGCGTGATGCGCCAGAACCGCTGGGCGGGGGTGGCGCCGTCGGTGGCGGCGGCGTCGTACAGCTCCTTGGGGATGCCCTGGAGGCCGGCCAGGAAGAACAGCATGGTGTAGCCGGTGTGCTGCCAGACGTTGACCAGCGCGATCGCGGGCAGCGCCCAGGCGGGGTCGGACAGCCAGTCGGGGCCGGTGATGCCGGCCAGGCCGAGCAGGCTGTTGAGCGCGCCGTCGCGCGGGTCGAAGATCCAGTTCCAGACCAGGCCGAGGACGATCGGGGTGGCCATCCACGGGATCAGGTACAACGAGCGGTACAGCCGCAGGCCCTTGACCTTGCGGTCCAGCAGCAGCGCCAGCACCAGGGCCAGCACGGTCTGCAGCGGGATGCACAGGACGACGTACAGGAGGGTGACGCCCAGCGCGTGCCAGGTCTCGCCGTCCGCGGCCAGCCGGCGGTAGTTGTCCAGCCCGGCGAAGGTGGGTTCCGACAGCAGCTCCCAGTTGAAGAAGCTGAGCACCAGGACGATGACGACCGGCAGCAGCAGGAAGGCCACCACCCCGAACAGGCTGGGCCCGACGAACAGGTAGGCGTGCCAGTCGCGGGCGCGCCTGCGCGGCCGCCGCGGGGCCTCCTTGGCGGCGGCCCGGACGGTCTCGGTGATCACGACGGGTCCGTGGCGGTGGGGACCAGCAGGCGGCGGGTGGTCTCCAGCCCCCAGTCGTCGAGGGAGGCGATCGGGTCGCTGGAGCCGCGCAGGCCGCCGGTGCCCTCGATGTGCGCCGCCCACTCCTGCCGGGCCTCCACCTCGGGCCGCGCGATGAGGCAGTCGGGGTCGTTGACCCACCAGCGGGCGTGCAGGAACTCGCGGGCCGCGCCGGTCAGCCGGGCGCCGAGCTGGGAGGGCTGGCTGATGTCGCCCGAGCGGGGGTGCAGGGTGGGCGCGATGTCGGGGCTGACCCGCATGATGTCGACCAGCCCGATGCTGGGCAGCATGGGCGCGCCGCAACCGTGCAGGGTGGCCTCGGGGCCCGCGCCGCGCCGGACGAGCTCCAGCCCGCGCCGGTAGGCCGCGATCGGGTCGAGCTCCTCGTGGCGGCGGCCGGCCAGGGCGCCGGCGTAGAGGTAGTCGAGCTTGAAGTGGGTGACGCCCATGGCGGCGAAGGTGGCGAACACGTGGACCAGGTGCTCGGCCGCGCCGGGGTGGGTGACGTCGAGGACGGCCAGCTCCTGGTTCCACATGCGGCCCGCGTACGCGCCGTCCACCAGCCAGTCGGGGTGCTCGTGGAACAGGCGGCTGTCGTGGCCGACGAGGAAGGGGGCGGTCCAGATGCCGGCGCGGCGGCCGGAGCCGGTGACGGCATCAAGGGCGCGGGGAAGGGAGCCGAAGCCTGGCCTGGGGTCCAGCCAGTCGCCGATGCCGGCCTCGTAGCCGTCGTCGACGAGGAACATGTCGGCGGTCAGGCCGTGCCGGTCGGCCAGCGCCAGGTTCTCCAGGACGTCGGCGTCGGTGACCTTGTCCCAGTAGCCGTACCAGGTGCACCACATGGGCGGGACGGCGGGGAACGTCCTGGGTTCGGCCATGCCGTCCGCCCAGGCGCGCAGGGCCCGGTCGAGGTCGCCCTCGATGCGGTGGTGGCGTACCGGGCCGTCGGCGGAGATGACCAGGCGGTCGCCCTCCCGGCGGGCCCGGACGGAGGGCACCTGGAGCGGTCGGGGCGCGCTCCACAGCTCGACCGCGCCGTCACCGGTCTCGACGGCCAGCAGCCCCTCGCCCTGGAAGACGCCGTCGGGGACGGGCGTCTCGGGCCGGTAGCAGAGGATCTGGATCGTCTCGTCGGCGGGTCTGGGCGGAAGGTGCCCGAGGCCGTAGGCGCCCGTGGGGCTCCACGACTGCCAGCCGTGCTCGAACACCCGGGTCCGGGCCTGGTCGCACCTGATCTCGCCGACGTCAACGAATGACATCAGACCTCATCTCTCTCAACTTACGAAGGAGCGCTTCATTAGTAGCACCGTCGGTTTCCGAGGGTCAACGCCCAATTTGAAGGGGTTCGTAGGTGGTGCGCTGTCGAGCTGGCCCCTGGCATAATCTCTGCTTACAGAGGAGACCTACGTTAAGGACGGCGATGGCGGATCTACGCGGCGGCGACCTGTCACGGCTGCGACAGCTCAACTCGCTGACCGCCATCCGGGCGTTGCGCCGGGCCGGCCCGCTCACCCTGTCGGCGCTGGCCGAGCGCACGGGGTTGTCGCGGCCGTCCATGAAGGAGGTCGCCGGCGAGCTGATGGACCTGGGCTGGGTGGAGGAGGTGCCGCCGAGCCCCGGCTCGATGGGCCGGCCGGCCCGCCGCTACCGCTTCCGCGCCGACAGCGGCTACCTGGTCGGCGTCGACGTGGGCGGCCACAACATCCGCGCCGCCCTGTCCGACCTCGACGGCGAGATCCTGGCCGAGACCCGCCAGCCGGTGTTGCCGGACGCGCCGCTGGAGGACCGCCTGGCCGCGATAGAGCGGGCCGTCTCCGGCTGCCTGACCCTCGGCCGCGTCGAGGTGTCCGACCTGTGGACGATCGCCGTCGGCACCATCGGCATCATCGACATCGAGGGGCGGGTCATCTACTCGGCCGCCGTCCCGTCCTGGCGCGACCTCGACCTGGCGGGCCGGATGCGGGAGATGTTCCCCTGCCAGGTGCTGATCGAGAACGACAGCCGCCTGGCCGCCATGGCCGAGACCCGGCGCGGCGTGGCCCAGGGCGCCAAGGACGTGGTGTTCCTGCACGTCGGCAGGCGTATGGGCGCCGGGCTGATCATCGGCGGCCGGGTCCACCGGGGGTTCGGGGCGGCGGCCGGGGAGATCTCCATGCTGCCCGAGGCCCGCTGGTTCGACGCGCCCGAGCACCTCAACTCGTGCGCGGCCGTCCCCCAGGGCACGCCGCCGGAGGACGCGGCGGGCTACACGCTGGCCGCCGCCAGGAACGGCGACCCGGTCGCGCTGGAGGCCGTCGGGCGCTTTCTCGACGACCTGGCCGTGGGCGCGGCCGCCATGGTGCTCGTCCTCGATCCGCAGGTCGTGGTACTGGGCGGCGGGTTCTCCAGGTCGGCCGACGTGCTGCTCGGGCCGCTGCGCGAACGGCTGGAGCGGCGGTGCATGCGCATGCCGGAGGTGCGGGCGTCCACGCTGGGCGACGAGTGCGTGGTGGCGGGCGCGATCGACTACGCCGTCGACCACCTCGACGAGCAGCTCTTCACCCCCGAGAGCGGCCCGCTCCCCCTCACCCGCTGATTGCAGGATTCCTGCAATCGGTTGTTGCAGAAATAACGACGCCACCAGGCAGAACGCTCGAAGCGTTTGCAGTTTTACCTGGACGTATTGACCTTTCCTCGGCACGAAGCCACTGTTACTGCAACCGGTTGGCACGGCTCGCGCGGCATCCCCCTTCCACTCCTCCACCGAAACGGAGCTGGACGTGCGTAAGAACCAACCCTTGGCGACGAGACCGGCGGTCGTGCTGGCCACCGGCCTGCTCACCGCGGGCGGCCTGGTCGCCGTGCTGAACACGCCCGCCTCGGCGGCCCCGGCCGGCGGGAACTACACGCTGGTCAACGGCGGCAGCGGCCTGTGCGCCACCGTTGCGGAGCAGAGCACCGGCGACGGCGTGCAGCTCGCGCAGAACGCCTGCGCCGAGGCCGCCGGGCAGGTCTTCACCCTCACCGCCGCCGGGAGCGGCTTCCAGGTCAAGGCGGCGCACAGCGGCAAGTGCGCGGGCGTCCGCGACGCCTCCACCAGCGCGGGCAAGCCCGTGCAGCAGGAGACCTGTACGGGCGCCGCCTCCCAGACCTGGCAGCTCACCGCCGCCGGCGGCGCGTACCGGATCGTCAACGCCAACGGCGGGAAGTGCCTCAACGTCAAGGACAACGCCACCGCGCCGGGCGCGCTCCTGCAGCAGAACTCCTGCGACTCGGCCGCCACCAAGCAGTGGACCCTGAAGCCCGCGGGCGGCGGACCCACCACCAGCCCCACCCCGACCCCGACCGTCACGCCCACCGTCCCGCCCGCCGACGCCCTGTACGTCTCCCCGACCGGCAGGGACGGCGCGACCGGCACCCGGTCCGACCCGACGACGCTCACCTCCGCCATCACCCGCGTCGCGGCGGGCGGCACGATCTACCTGCGCGGCGGCACGTACGCCTTCAGCCAGACGGTCACCATCGCCCCGGGGAACGACGGCACCGCCGCGGCCCGCAAGAGGTTGTCGGCCTATCCCGGCGAGACGCCGGTGCTGAACTTCGCCGCCCAGAGCGAGGACCCGGCCAACCGCGGGCTCGCCGTCAACGGCTCGTACTGGCACCTGTACGGCATCACCGTCGAGCGCGCCGGCGACAACGGCATCTTCGTCGGCGGCAGCGGCAACATCATCGAAAGGTCGGTGACCCGGTACAACCGCGACACCGGGCTGCAGCTCTCCCGGATCGCCTCCGACACGCCGCAGAGCCGGTGGCCGTCCGGCAACCTCGTCCTGAGCACGGTCTCGCACGACAACGCCGACTCCGACGGCGAGGACGCCGACGGCTTCGCCGCCAAGCTGACCGTCGGCCCCGGCAACGTCTTCCGGTACGCGGTGTCCCGCAACAACATCGACGACGGCTGGGACCTCTACACCAAGACCGAGACCGGCCCGATCGGCCCGGTCACCATCGAGGACTCCCTGGCCTACGGCAACGGCACGCTCAGCGACGGCGGCCAGGCCGGCAACGGAGACCGCAACGGCTACAAACTGGGCGGCGAGGACATCAAGGTCGACCACGTCTTGCGGCGCAACATCGCCTACCGCAACGGCAAGCACGGCTTCACCTACAACCGCAACCTCGGCACGATGTCGATCACCGGGAACGTCGGCATCGACAACACCGAGCGCAACTTCTCCTTCGACGGCGGCACCTCGGTGTTCCGCGACAACACCTCCTGCCGCTCCGGCAGCGGCGCCAACGACAAGATCGTCGGTGCCGCGGACGCCTCCAACCAGTTCTGGTCCGGCTCGAACGGCTCCCGCTGCTCGGCCTACTCCGGCGCCCTGAACTGGTCCTTCGCCGCGGACGGCCGCCTGGTGGTGACCTTCGGCGGCGTCCCGGTCGTCCCCGCGGGCTGACCGGCGGCCCCCAGGTCCGGGACCCGCGCCAGGGTCCCGGGCCTTCGCGCGCCGGTGGGGTAAACGAGCCGGAAGTGGAAAAGGTGGCCTTGTGAGGGCCTCCCGTCGAGGCCGCTGCTTCCCGTACGAAGAAAGAGCAGACGCCATGCCGTCTTCTGCCCTGCACCGTTCCATTCAGGTCGCCGAGCCCGGCGGCGCCATGGCCCAGGCCCCGGCGCAGACCCGCGAACCGGGCCCCGGCCAGGTGCGGATCACCGTCGAGGCGTGCGGGGTGTGCCACTCCGACGCGCTGATCATCGGCGGCGCGCTCCCGGGCACCGCCTTCCCCGTCACGCCGGGGCACGAGATCGCCGGACGCGTCGACGCGATCGGCGACGGCGTCGCGGGCTGGTCCGTGGGCGACCGGGTGACGGTCGGCTGGTACGGCGGGAGCTGCGGCCACTGCGACGCCTGCCGGGAGGGCGACGGCGTGCTCTGCCCCGAGCTCCGGGTGCCGGGCGCCGCCTACCCGGGCGGGTTCGCCGACTCCGTGGTGGCGCCGGCCGTCGCCCTGGCCGCGATCCCCGACGAGCTGACCGCGGTGCAGGCGGCGCCCCTGGCCTGCGCGGGCGTGACCGTGTTCAACGCGCTGCGGCGCAGCTCGGCGCGGCCGGGCGACACCGTCGCGATCCTCGGGCTGGGCGGCCTCGGCCACCTGGGCGTGCAGTTCGCCGCTCAGATGGGCTTCGAGACGGTCGCGATCGCGCGCGGGAGCGACAAGGAGCCGCTGGCCCGCGAGCTCGGCGCCGCCCACTACATCGACGGCGCCGCGGAAAAGACCGCCGACGTGCTGCTGGCGCGGGGCGGGGCCAAGGTGGTGCTGGCGACGGTGACCAGCTCGGCGGCGATGTCCGGCACGATCGACGGGCTCGGCCGGCGCGGCGAGCTCATCACCGTCGGCATCGACACCGACCCGCTCGCCGTCACTCCCCTGCAGCTGGTCGGGGGCGCCCGGCGGGTCTACGGGCACGCCTCCGGCATCGCCGTGGACACCCAGGACACCATGAGGTTCGCCGCGCAGAGCGGCGTACGGGCCTGGACGGAGGAGGTGCCGCTGGAGGCGGCCGCGACGGCGTACCAGCGGATGTTGTCGGGGCAGGCCCGCTTCCGCATGGTCCTGACCACCGGCAACTGAGCGGGGAGACGGCCATGAGCGAGTCCTACGACCCCCGCCGCACGGCGGTGCTGCTGGTCGATCCGTACAACGACTTCATCTCCGAGGGCGGCAAGGTGTGGCCGCGGCTCGGGCCGGTGGCGCAGGCGATCGGCCTGCTGGACAACCTGCGGGCGGTGATCGCCGCGGCGCGTGGGGCCGGCGTGCGGGTGGTGTTCGTCCCGCACCGCCGCTGGGAGCCGGGCGACTACGAGAGCTGGGCCCATCCGAACCCGACGCAGCACGGCATCCAGGAGCGGCACACCTTCGCCCGCGGCTCGTGGGGCGGGGAGTTCCATCCCGACCTCCAGCCGCAGGAGGACGACGTCGTCGCCGCCGAGCACTGGGCGCAGAGCGGGTTCGCCAACACCGACCTGGACCTCCAGCTGCGGCAGCGCGGCGTCACGCACGTGGTGGCCGTGGGCGTGCTGGCCAACACGTGCGTCGAGTCCACCGGGCGGTTCGCCATGGAGCTGGGCTACCACGTGACGCTGGTGCGCGACGCGACCGCCGCGTACCTGCCGGAGATGTTGCACGCCGCGCACGAGCTCAACGGCCCCACCTTCGCCCACGCCATCCTGACCACGGAGGAACTGGTCGCGGCCTTCTCACGGGGCTGACCCGGCCGGGTCAGTGGCTCGGGCGGGGCGGGTGGCCGTCCAGTAGGACCGGGTCATCTCGGCGGCCAGGCCGGCCACGACGAGCCCGATGATCCCGTGGTACCAGCGCCAGCCGACGCCGAGGCCGACGAACCCGTCGAGGACCATGATGCCCGCGCCCCCGCCGAGCGCCGCCAGCATCACCGCCAGCACGGCGAGCATCGCGGCCCGCGGCAGCCGGCGGCCCGCGGCGGTGACGGTGGCCAGGGCGACACAGGCCGCCAGCACCCCGGAGGCCGCCGCGAACCCCTGCGCGAGTGACGGGTCCAGGAAGTAGCCCGCGGCCTCGGCCGCCGGCACGGGCGGCCCGCCCGGGAAACCGAGCCTGCCCTGGACGGCGAAGGCGGCCTTGCCCGCCGCGTACCCGAGCATCAGCGCCGCCAGCCCGTATGCCGGCCAGCGCCGCGGGCGATGAGAGTCGACCATGCCCGCAACGCTAGGGACCGCCCGGCGCACGCTCCTCCCCACCGCGCGCGAGCCCCCTCCCCCGTCAGGGGGATCCCCCACCTTCCGCGTCGGCGAGGGGCCTGTCTCACAGCCGAGAGCGCCCCGCCATTCGATAGCCGGAATTCATGCCATTCTTCTTCCGGAAATTCGGGGCTATCGTTTCGCCATCTCATGGATTCAATGTCCGGACATATCCGTTTCCGGCGTTAATTCATTCCTATGGAGGTGGCTTCATGCCCGCAAGGCTGTGGAGAATGGCGGGCGCGCTCGCGCTCACAGTGCCGCTCGCAGTGCCGCTCACAGTGGCCACACCGGCCGTGGCGAGCGCGGCGGACCCGCCGTCGGTGGTGATCGACTCCGCCGGGCCCGCTCCCGGCCTGGTACGCCTGACCGGCCGCTTCACCGCCGCCTACGACGTGTCGGTCGTGGTGGACGGCGAGCGCGTGGACCGGGCCGAGGTCACCGACCCCGACGCCGACGACAGCGGAACCTGGTCCTACGACCTCGACACCAGCGCCCTGGACGGCGAGATCGAGGTCTACGCCAAGGCCACGGCCGCCGACACCCGCTACGGCGCCTGGTCGCCGCCGCTGACCCTGCGCGTGGACAACCCGCAGGCCAGGGCCCCGCGCGTGTCGATCGCCGAGCCCGCCGACGGGGCCCGGCTCACGCGTCCCACGCCGGTCCGGGTGAACGTGACCGGCACGGACGTGCGCTCGGTCCGGGTCCGCGTCAACGGCGGCCCCTGGCAGCCCGCCGCCGGCGCGCGAGGGCGCTACGTCACGCTGCTGAACCCGGCCGGGTACGGCGACGTGATGGCGAGCCTGGAGGCGGAGGCGGTCGACGCGCGCGGCCACGTGTCCAGGTCGTCCACCACGTACGTGGCGCTCGGCGCGGCGAGCAGGCGGGCCCCGGTGCCGCACCGGCAGCACCGGGCGATGTGGATCTGGGAGAAGGCGTCCTACAACCTGGTGCTCAACCCGGGGTCGCGCCGCCTGCTGGAGACCGTCCTGCCCGCCGGATCGACGCTCTACCTGGGCGTGGACACCTACGCCGGGCGCGACATGCTCGAGGACGCCCGTCCCGGGCTGCGTGACCTGGTGGCCTGGGCGCACGGCCGGGGCATGAAGGTGCACGCCACCGTCGCCGGCGGGACGCGGCCGCCGTACCTGGGGGCGCTGTCCCGCTACCGCGAGCGGGCCGTCGGGGAGATGGAACGGGTGCTCGACTACAACCTGTCCTCGAAGCCGGCGGAGCGCTTCGACGGGATCAACGTCGACATCGAGCCGTACAGCCTGCCCTGGTTCACCAGCGGCAAGCCCGACGTGCAGATCCAGTGGCTGGACACGCTGCGCGCGATGATCGCCCGTCGGGACGCCTCCGGGCAGCCGCTGCTGTTCGGCCCGGCCGTGCCGCGCTGGCTGGACACCTCGGCCTGCTGCACCGGCATCACGTACGGCGGGACCACCCGCACCATGGCCGAGCACGTCCAGGACCTCAGCGACTACATCGCGATCATGGACTACCGCGATCAGGCGGACGGCGGCGCCGGCATCATCGCGCAGGCGGCCGGCGAGCTGGCCTACGCCGAGCGGATCGGCAAGCCGCTGTCGGTGGTGGTCGGCGTGGAGACGCTGGACATCGCGACCAGCGGCGACCCCGCCGCCATCACCTTCCGAGAGGAGGGCAGGGACGCGCTGGAGGCCGAGCTGGCCAAGGTCTCCGGGACGTTCGCGGGCAGCCCGGCCTTCGCCGGGATCGCGCTGCACCACTACGACTCCTACCGGGAGCTGCCCACGGTCTGGGGCCCCTCGGCCAGATGGCCCGAGCCGCCCGCCGACTCCGGGCCGCCCACGGGCGTGGCCTCGCCGCCGCGGGCCGTGGCGTTCGGCCACGCCACGGTGGACCTGACGTACGGGCGGGCACGCGACGACACCGAGGTCGCCCACTACGAGGTGCACCGCTCGACCGAGCCGGGCTTCACCCCCGGCCCCGGCACGCTCGCCGGGAAGGCGCGCGGCCTCACCCACACCGACACCGGCCTGCTGCCCGGCACCGCCTACCACTACCGGATCGTGCCGGTGGACGTGGCCGGTCACCGCGGCCCGCCCTCCGCCCCGGTCACCGTGACGACCGGCGCGAGCGGCCTGCGGCCCATGGTCGTGCAGTCGATGGCGGTGACGGTGGAGGGCGGCGCGGCCCGCGTCCGGCTGCGCGTGGTGGACAAGGAGAGCGGGCAGCCGGTGGCCGCCACGGTGCGCGGGCGCTTCACCTTCTCCGCCGGCCGCTACGTGACGGTGACCGCGGGCCCCGACGGCTGGGCCACCGCGACGTCGGAGGCGCTGAAGCTGCCGACCGGCGAGGTCGGTTTCGCCGGTCACCGCCTGACCGCCGCGGGCCACTACTGGGCCGCCGCCTACGACCGCGACAAGGACGTCACGGCCCGCTGGTGACCCCAAAAGGAGGGAATTCATTCCTAATATGTCGCGAATAACGGAGTGAATTTAGGGTTGACATTACTTTGGAATGACGAGAAGAATCCCGTTATGGAGCCACCTGAAGGAATGAATTCCCTCCCCAGGGGAAGGCGATTCCGCACCCTCGCGGCGCGCCTGCGGCAGGAGATCGTGCAGGGCCGCTGGCCGGTCGGCGGGCGGCTGCCGACCGAGTCCGAGCTGGCGCAGACCTACTCGGTCGGGGTCAACACCGTGCGCCGCGCGGTCGACCTCCTGGTCGAGGAGGGGCTCGTCCGGCGCCGGCAGGGGTCGGGCACCTTCGTGACCAGCTCCGTCACTCCGGGGGCCAGGCCGCGTCTCATCGGCGCGCTCGTCCCGTCGAACACCTACTACTTCCCGCAGGTCGTGCAGGGCATCGAGCGGGCGGCCACCGCCGCCGGCGTGCAGCTCGTGCTGGCCTGCTCCAACTACGACCCCGACGTCGAGGCCGGGCAGATCCAGCAGCTCGTCGACGTCGGCGTGGCCGGTCTGCTGCTGGTGCCCAACCTGCACCTCGCCGCCGACCCCGACGCCCACCTGGCCCGCCTGCGCGGGCTGCCCGTGCCGTACGTCCTGGTGGAACGCCGGCCGGCCGACCCCCGCCCGGCCGACCCGACCTCCTACGTCTGCACCGACGTGCACGGCGGCGGCTACGCGGCGGTGCAGCACCTGAGCGGCCTCGGCCGCAGCCGGATCGGCTATCTCGGCCGGGTCGGCACCGCCAGCTCCGAGCAGGTCTTCGCGGGATACCGCCAGGCCGTCGCCGACCTCGGGCTTCCGGAGATCCCGGAGGCCGTGGCCAGGCAGCCCGTCTGGACCGGCCCCGACATGCTGGCCTACGCCAACACGCTGGTCGCCGAGAAGGTGCGCGCGGTGGTGTGCCTCGGCGACCGCGAGGCCACCGCGCTGCTGCCCTACCTGCGCCGGGTCGGCCTGACCGTGCCCGACGACATCGCCGTCGTCGCCTACGACGACGAGGTCGCCGACCTGTCGGAGGTGCCGCTCACCGCGGTCTCGCCGCCCAAGGCCGAGGTCGGCCGCATGGCGACCGAGCTGCTGCTGCGCCGGATCGAGCTCGGCCCCGCCGCCCCGGTCTGCCGGGTCGTGCTGCAGCCCCGCCTGGCCGTCCGCGCCTCCTGCGGAGCCGCCTCCGGCAGCCTGGTCGAGGTCCGCGTCCCGACGTGACGGCGGCGTCCCCCTCACCCCCTTCCCCCCTCTTCGTTCCTGTTGGAGGACCCAATGAGAGTGCGCGTGCTCGCCGCTGCCGCGGTGGCCGTCCTCACCGTGGCCGGCACGGCGTCGTGCGGCGGCCCGGCCGACGACTCCGGGGCGGTCACCCTGAAGCTCGGCTTCTACGCCGCCGCGGGCGACCCGGCCGACACGACCATGCGGGAGCTCGTCAAGGAGTTCACGGCCGCCAACCCGTCGATCAAGGTGCAGCTCGAGGTCGCGCCGTACGTCAAGTTCTTCGAGCGGCTCAGGACGCAGATCGCCGGCGGCCAGGCGCCCCAGGTGTGGCTGTCGGACGGCGTGCTCGTGCAGGAGTTCGCCGCCCGCGGCGCGCTCGCCGACCTGAGCGACCGGGTCAAGACCGTCAACGCCGCCGACTTCTCCGGCATCGAGCTGAACCGCGACGCCCAGGGCCGGGTCTTCGGCTTCCCCAGGGCGCCCAGACCCCGGTGCTCTTCTACAACAAGAAGCTGTTCGCCGAGGCCAAGGTGGCCGAGCCGACGGCCGGGTGGACCTACGACGACCTGGCCGCCGCCGCCAAGAAGCTCACCAAGGACGCCAACGGCGACGGCAAGCCCGACACCTACGGCTTCCGCGCGTACTCGCCGGGGTTCACCGAGAGCTGGTGGCCCATCGTCAAGGCGTTCGGCGGCGACGTCGTCACCGACGGGGGCCGCAAGGTCGTCGTCGACAGCCCGCAGTCCACGGCCGCGCTCGACTGGATGCTGCGCGCCATGGGCAAGGACGGCTTCGCCCCCGACTACGTGACCACCGAGGCCATGGGCAAGGGCGTCGTGCACACGCTGTTCGCGACCGGCCGGGTCGCCATGTCGTACGGCATCTACGCCCGGACCCTGCCCGCGGTGAGCGCGGGCGTCGACTTCGGCGTGGCGCCGCTGCCCAAGGGCCCGGCCGGGCGCGGCAACGTCGCGATCGTCAACTCGTGGGTGGTCGGCAAGGGCGCCTCCCCCGCACAGGCCGACGCGGCGTGGAAGTGGATCACCTTCTTCTCCGGCGAGGGCCCGCAGCGCAAGTGGGCCGAGCTGGGCGAGGCCATCCCGATCAACAAGAAGGTGGCCGCCACCGCCCTGCCCGCCGACCGCGGCCCGGTCTTCCTGGACTCGCTCGACGCGGCCACCGACCTCGGCACCAACGCCGTGTGGTCGGAGTACACCGAGGCCCTGGCCAAGCGCATGAACGAGGCGCTGTCGGGCGCCACGCCGGTCGCCACCGCGCTGCAGACCGGGCAGAAGGAGGCCCAGGAGGTCATCGACCGCTTCTACGCCGGGAAGACGCAGTGACGGTGCTCACCAGGCGCTCCGGGCAGGTGGCCGCCGAGCCGCGGCCGCCCGCCCGGCGGCGGCGCGCGGGCGAGCGGGCCTGGGCCTTCGCGTTCGCCTCGCCCTACCTCCTCCACCTGGTCGCGCTGGCCGCCTGGCCGCTGCTGGCCTCGCTGTTCTTCAGCATGACCGAGTACGACCTGATGTCGGCGCCGAGGTTCGTCGGGTTCGGCAACTTCACCCGTCTGTTCGGCGACCCGGTCTTCTGGCGCACGCTGGGCAACACCGCCTACTTCGCGGTGCTGTTCGTGCCGGCGCAGACGGCGCTGGCCCTGGCCCTGGCGGTCGCGCTCAACCAGCGGCTGCGCGGCATGGCGCTGTTCCGCGCGGCCTACTTCGTGCCGGTGGTCTCCTCGTGGGTGGTCGTCGCCTACGTGGCCGACGCCGTCTTCAACCCGCAGACCGGCATCGCCAACCAGGTGCTCGGGTTTCTCGGGCTGCCGGCCGAGAACTGGTTGCAGGATCCCGCGCTGGTGATCCCCACGCTGGCGGCGGTCGCGGTCTGGAAGGGCGTCGGCTACATGACGGTGCTCTTCCTGGCGGGCCTGCAGGCCATCCCCGAGGAGCGCTACGAGGCGGCCAAGATCGACGGCGCGTCGGCCTGGAACCGGTTCCGCTACATCACCCTGCCGGGCATCTCCGGCACCACGTTCCTGGTGCTGGTGCTCACCTCCATCGAGACGCTGCAGTCGTTCGAGCAGGTCTTCGTGATGACCGACGGCGGGCCGCACGGCGCGAGCGAGCTGACCGTGCTCTACCTCTACCGGCAGGGTTTCCAGTTCTTCCAGATGGGCTACGCCTCGGCCGTGGCGTGGGTGCTGTTCGTGCTGGTGCTCGCGCTGACCCTGGTGCAGTTCCGGCTCCAGCGCAGGTGGGTGCACTATGCGTAAGACCGTCTCGTACGTGCTGGTGCTGGCGGGGGCGGCGGTCATGTTGCTGCCCTTCGTCGCGGCGCTGGGCAACTCGCTCAAGAGCTTCGCCCAGTACATCCAGGTGCCGCCCGCGTGGATCCCTGACCCGGTCCAGTGGGACAACTACGCCGAGGTGTGGCGGCGCACGCCGTTCGGGCTCTACCTGGTCAACAGCCTGCTGATCGCGGTGCTCGCGGTGGCAGGGAACGTGCTGACCAGCGCCATGGTCGGGCACGCCCTGGCCAGGATGCGGCTGCCGGGCAAGCAGGCGCTGCTGACGATGGCCCTGGGCACGATGATGTTGCCGACCGTCATCACGATCGTCCCGAACTTCCTGCTGTTCCGCTCGCTGGGCTGGCTGGACTCGATGTTGCCGCTCATCGTGCCGTACTGGCTGGCCACGCCGATCGGGATCTTCCTGATGCGGCAGACGTTCCTCGGCATCCCCAAGGACTTCGAGGAGGCGGCGGGCCTCGACGGGGCCAACCCCTGGCAGGTGTTCTGGCGCATCCACCTGCCGCTGGCCAAGCCCGCCCTGGCCACGCTCGCGGTCTTCACCTTCACCACCTCGTGGAAGGCCGTGCTGGAGCCCACGATCTACCTCACCTCGCCGGAGAACTACACGCTGCCGGTCGGCGTGCTGAGCCTGAAGGGGCAGTTCGTCGGCAACGACCAGCTCGTGACGGCCGCGGCGATGATGAGCCTGCTGCCGATGCTGGTCGTGTTCGTGCTGGCCCAGCGTTACTTCGTCCGCGGAACCATGTCCGCGGGTCTCAAGGGCTGACCAGAGCCCATCCCGATCCGGAAAGGAAATCGTGACCACAACATCCGGGCTGCGCCTGGGCGTCATCGGCGCGGGCACCATCGCGGAGTTCCACGTGGCCGCCGCCCGCCAGAGCGCCGGGCAGGTGAAGGTCGCCGCGGTGTGCGACGTCCGGGCCGAGGCGGCCGAGAAGCTGGCCGCCGAGGCCGGCGCCCGCGTCTTCACCGACCACCGGGCGATGCTCGACGCCGGCGGCCTCGACGCGGCCGTGATCACCGTGCCGCACGCGCTGCACGCCCCGATCACCCTCGACGCCGCCGCGGCCGGGCTGCACGTGCTCGTGGAGAAGCCGATCGCCACCACGCGCGAGGACGCCGTCCGCATGATCGAGGCGTGCCGGGCGGCCGGCGTCGTGTTCGCCGTCGGGCACGTGCTGCGCTTCGTCCCGATGCTGCGCGCGGCGGCCGGGTTCCTCGCCTCGGGCGAGCTCGGCCAGGTCGTGGTGGCCGCCGAACGGCGCACCGCCGACTACGCCGACCCCACGCGCCCCCGCTGGTTCCTGGACGCCGACATGGCCGGCGGCGGCATCGTGCTCAACGTCGGCACGCACAGCATCGACAAGCTCCAGATGCTGGTCGGCTCGCCGATCGTGGAGGTCACCGCGCACGTCGCCGGGCCCGCCGGCGGGTCGGTGGAGACCGAGGCGGTCGCCCTGGCCCGGCACGCCGACGGCACCCGTTCGACGCTCTCGGTCACCGGCACCGGCCTGCCGTTCACCGACGAGGCGGAGATCGTCTGTGGCGAGGGCGCGCTGCGCATCAGCCGCGGCGAGGGCGTCTGGTCCTTCCGTGGCGGCGTCGCCACGCAGGTCGCCGCGCCCGGCATCGGCGAGATGGCCACCGCGTTCGCCGCGCAGCTCGCCGACTTCGCGCGCGCCTGCGCCGGCCGGACCGCCCCCGAGGTGAGTGCCGAGTACGCCCTGTCGGTCCTCGACGTCGCCCTGGCCGTCTACGAGTCCGCCCGCCGGGGTTCCACCGTCACAGTGAAGGGACAACCATGAACCCGCTCGCGTTCAGCACGCTCGGCATGCCGGGCGCACCGGCCGAGGAGGTCGTCGCCACCGCCGCCCGGTACGGCTGCGCCGCCGTCGAGCTGCGCTGCGCCGAAGGTGAGATCGTCGCGCCGGACACCCCCGACGCCGAGCTGCGCTCGATCGCCCGGACGTTCGCCGCCGCCGGGATCGGGATCGTGGCCGTGTGCTCCTACACCCGCGTGGCCCGGCCGGACGGCGACCCGGTGGCCGAGGTGCTGCGCCACGTCGAGATCGCCGAAGCGCTCGGCTCGCCGTACGTGCGGGTCTTCGGCGGGGTCGAAGGGCAGGACGACCCGGCCGCCGCCGCGACTCGGAGGCTCGCGGACGTGGCCGGGCGGCTGCCGGACAACGGCGTGGACGTGCTGCTGGAGACGCACGACGTGTTCCTGACGGGCCAGGCGGTCGCCGGCGTGCTGGCCGGGGTCGGCTCGCCGCGCGTCGGCGCGCTGTGGGACGTGGTCAACCCGTGGCGGGCCGGCGAGAGCGCCGCGGCCGCCGCGGACGCGCTGGGGCCGTACCTGCGGCACGTGCAGATCAAGGACGCGGCCTCGACCGCCGACCTCACGCCGGTGCTGCCGGGCAAGGGCGCGGTGGGCGTGCCCGGCGTGCTGGCCGAGCTGGACCGGATCGGCTACGCGGGCTTCCTGGCGCTGGAGTGGGAACGCGCCTGGTACCCCGACGCGGCGCCCGTCGGCGAGGCCCTGGCCGCCTTCCGAACGGTGCTGGGACGGTGATCCCCCTGATCGCCGCGGCCGGCGTCGCCGGGCGGACGGCCGATCACCTCCCCCTGCCGGACCGGATGGGCGTGGCCTGCCGGCGACCCGAAGGAGCCCCGCGTGTTCACCTCTGAGCAGGAGCTGGAGGACCGGCTGGCCACCCCGTCGGCCGCGCTGGCCGCCGACGTCGCCGGCCTGGACGGCGACCTCGTCGTGCTCGGCGCGGGCGGCAAGATGGGGCCGAGCCTGGTCCGGCTGGCCCGGCGGGCCCTGGAGGCGGCGGGCCGCGGCTCGGCCCGCGTGTACGCCGTGTCCCGCTGGTCGGACGGCCGGGCGGCGCGGGCGCTGGCCGACGAGGGCGTCGAGGTGGTCGCCGCCGACCTGATGTCCGGCGGCGACCTGGCCGGGCTGCCCGACGCGGCCAACGTCGTGTTCATGGCGGGCGCCAAGTTCGGCACGTCGGCGGCGCCGTACCAGGCGTGGGCGGTCAACGCGGCGCTGCCGGCCGCCGTGGCCCGGCGCTACCGCGACTCCGCGATCGCGGTGTTCTCCACCGGCAACGTGTACCCGCTGGTGGACGTGGCCGGCGGCGGCAGCGCCGAGGAGGACCGGCCGGACCCGGTGGGCGAGTACGCGATGAGCTGCCTGGGCCGGGAACGCGTCTTCGAGCACGCCGCCGCGGCGTACGGCACCAGGGTCGCGATCCTGCGCCTGAACTACGCGGTGGACCTGCGCTACGGCGTGCTGGCCGACCTGGCGGCCACCGTGGCGGCGGGCGAGCCGGTCGACCTCACCACCGGGCACGTCAACGTCGTCTGGCAGGGGTACGCGAACGAGGTCGCGCTGCGGTCGTTGCGCCACGCGCGCGCCTCGGAGGCGTTCACCCTGAACCTGACCGGCCCGGAGACCGCCTCGGTGCGGCGCACGGCGGCCCGGCTGGCCGCCGCGATGGGGACGAAGGCGTCCTTCACCGGCGGCGAGAGCGGCACCGCGCTGCTCAGCGACGCCTCGCGCTGCCACGGCCTGTTCGGCTACCCGGACGTGCCGCTGGACACCCTGATCGCCTGGCAGGCCGGCTGGTTGTCGCGCGGGCTGCCCCTGTCGGGCAGGCCGACCAAGTTCGCGGTACGCGACGGGAGGTTCTGAGATGTCGATCGGCCTGCTGCGGGAGGGGACGGTCATCCCCGCCCACCCGCTGGCGCTGACCGGCGGGCGCGCCCTGGACGAGCGCCGCCAGCGCGCGCTCACCCGCTACTACCTGGCCTCCGGGGCGGGCGGCGCGGCCGTGGCGGTGCACACGACGCAGTTCGAGATCCGCCGGGCGGGCCTGCTGCGGCCGGTGCTGGAGCTCGCCGCCGAGGTCGTGGCGAAGGAGGCGGGGCGGCCGTTCGTCATGGTCGCGGGCGCGTGCGGCGGGACCGCCCAGGCCGTGGCGGAGGCGGAGCTCGCCGCCTCGCTGGGCTACCACGCCGTGCTGCTGTCGCCCCAGGTGCCCGGCGCGGGCGAGCCGGAGCTGCTGGCGCGGGCCAGGGCGGTGGGCGAGGTGCTGCCGGTGATCGGCTTCTACCTCCAGGAGGCGGTGGGCGGACGCCGGCTCGGCCCGGCGTTCTGGAGGTCGCTGAGCGAGCAGGAGTCGGTGGTGGCGATCAAGATGGCGCCCTTCGACCGGTACCGCACGCTCGACGTGGTCAGGGCGGTGGCGGCGTCCGGGCGCGGCGACGACATCGCGCTCTACACCGGCAACGACGACAACATCCTGGCCGACCTGCTCGCCCCCGTCGCGGGCCGCCGGATCGTCGGCGGGCTGCTCGGCCAGTGGGCGGTGTGGACGCGGGCCGCGGTGCTCATGTTCGACGAGGTGCGCCGGGCGTGGGCGGGCGACGACGAGGTCCTGCGTTCCCTGCTGGCCCGCGCCGGCGACCTGACCGACGCCAACGGCGCGGTGTTCGACGTGGCGGGCGGCTTCCGCGGCTGCATCGCCGGGGTGCACGAGGTGCTGCGCCGCCAGGGCCTGCTGGCCGGGACGTGGTGCCTGGACCCGGACGAGGGGCTCTCGCCCGGACAGGCCGCGGAGATCGCACGGGTGGGCGCGGCCTATCCGTGGCTGGTGGACGACGGGTTCGTCGCCGCGCACCTGGACGACTGGCTGCGCTGAGAGGGGAACCGGGGCCGGGACACGCGTCCCGGCCCCGGCCTATTCGTTCGTCAGACGGTCCAGTGGGCCGTGGACAGGGCGCGGACGGCTTCCTCGTCCACCTCGACGCCGAGGCCGGGGCCGGTGGGCACCAGGGCCGTCCCGTCCGAGACCTCCACCGTCGGGCCGCCGACGTACGCCGAGCGCACGAACTGGCGGCCGTTGAGGTCGACCGGGGTGTCCACGCCGAACGCCGCGAACAGGTGCAGCGAGGCGGCGAACCCCAGGTCGGTGTCCGTCAGCCCCGAGCCCATGATGCGCAGCCCGGCGTCCTCGGCGAGCTGGCACAGCCGGCGCGACAACGTCAGCCCGCCCGACCGCTGCACCTTGGCGATGGCGATGTCGACGGCGTCGAGCTTGACGAACGTGGCCAGGTCTGTGGGATGGCGCAGGCTCTCGTCGAGCGCGACCGGGAGCGGGCTGTGGTCGCGCAGGCGGCGCAGCCCGGTGACGTCGTTGGCGGGCAGCGGCTGCTCGAACGCCGTGACGTCCAGGTCGGCCAGCCGGCGGGCCATGCGCAGCGCGCCGTCCACCGTGTAGGCCTGGTTGGCGTCCACCCACAGCGGCGCGTCGGGGGCCGCCTCCCTGACTGCCGCGACGACGGACACGTCCGTCGCCTCGTCGTGCAGGCCGACCTTGACCTTGAACGCGTGGTAGCCCTCCGCCCGCCCCTCCTCGACCGCCTGCCGCACCTCGCCGGGCGTCTGACCGGCCACGATCCAGCCGAGCGTGATCCGGTCGAGGCGGCGCTGGCCCCACAGCACGCCGACGGGCACCCCGAGGGCCCGGCCGAGCAGGTCGTGCAGGGCGATGTCGAGCGCGGACTTGGCGATGGGCGACCCGATCGTCAGCCCGCGGTTGATCACCTTCTCGTAGGCCGCGCAGGCGCCGTCCAGGTCCCAGGCCGGGCGGCCGAGGAGGGCGGGCGCCAGGTAGCCGGCGATCGTCGTCGAGATCGACTCCACGGTCTCGTACGTCCAGGCGGGCGTCGGCGTGGCCTCGCCCCAGCCGGTCACCCCGCCGGCCGTCACCTTGACGAGAACCCGCTCGGCGGGCTTCCCCTCGGTGGTGACGTTTCCTCCTGAAATGCTGAACGAACGGATGGACGGCAATTCCACGACGAATATCTCAATACGCTCGACGACCAGCGATTTCATCATTCTCCAATGAGCAGGAATTCATGCTTACCCGAGCATTTAAGCCTCCCGAATCTAGCACGCCGGAATTGATTTCAGAATCAATGGCAGGAATTCATGCGGCCCTTTCGCCGGGGCCCTCTGGCCGCATCCGGACGTTGACCGGCGGCCCGCCCGGGCGCAGGCTTCGGTGGTCCCCACTTCTCCCGTTCACGACGAGGTGATCGTGATGGCCGGAACCCGTCCCGCCCTTCCGGACGCGACCAGCGACAGCTTCCTGGCCGAAGCACTGAACGAGGCCAACGCCTACCGCGCCAAGCACCACGCGCCCCCCATGGAGATGGACGCCAAGCTCGTCGAGTACGCCAAGGAGCGCGCGTCCTCGCGCTCGGAGTACGCGAAGCTGTCGGCCGGCCACGACGGCCTGCGCGACACCACCGGCGAGAACATCTTCTGGGGCATGTCCTCCGGCTCCACGCCGAAGACCGCCGGCGACGCCGTGACCGCCTGGTACAACGAGATCGCCGACTACAACTGGGCGAACCCGCCGGGCGACCCGGCCAAGACCGGCCACTTCAGCCAGCTCGTCTGGAAGGACACCAGGAAGGTCGGCGCGGCCCGCGTCGCCGGCCAGGGCCCCGACGGGTTCGAGACCTACATCGTGTTCGTCTTCGAGAACCCGGGCAACTACGAGGGCGAGTACCCCCAGAACGTCCTGCCCGCCTGACGACGGGCCGGTCAGGGGGCGGCGAGGGCCCCCTGACCACCGGCCGCCGGCCGGCGCCGGACGGTCACGGGTCGGTGCCCTGGGAGGCGACGTGGTCCTCGTCGAAGATGTCCCCCGCCGAGATCACGATCCGCGGGTCGGGCACGCCGACGACCTCGTCGTCCTTGTCGTCGTAGTCGAAGAGGCTGAGCACGTGACGCATGGCCTCCAGCCGGGCGCGTTTCTTGTCGTTGCTCTTGATGACGGTCCAGGGCGCCGACTCGGTGTCGGTGTGCAGGAACATGTCCTCCTTGGCCTGGGTGTAGTCGTCCCATTTGCGGAGGGACGCCAGGTCCATCGGCGACAACTTCCACTGCCGCACCGGGTCCACCTGGCGGATGATGAACCGGGTGCGCTGCTCGGCCCGCGAGACCGAGAACCAGAGCTTGACCAGGTGCAGCCCCGAGTCCACCAGCAGGTCCTCCAGGCGGGGCACCTGCTCCATGAACTCCAGGTACTCGTGCACGTCGCAGAAGCCCATGACCCGCTCTACCCCCGCCCGGTTGTACCAGGAGCGGTCGAACAGCACGATCTCCCCGTTGGCCGGCAGATGGGCGATGTAGCGCTGGAAGTACCACTGGCCGCGCTCGCGCTCGCTCGGCTTCTCCAGCGCGACCACCGTGGCCCCGCGCGGGTTGAGGTGCTCCATGAAGCGCTTGATCGTGCCGCCCTTGCCGGCCGCGTCGCGCCCCTCGAACAGCACCACCAGCCGGCGGCCGCTGCCCTTGATCCAGTACTGCAGCTTGAGCAGCTCGATCTGCAGCAGCCGCTTGTCCCGCTCGTAGACCTCCCTGGACAGGCGCTCGTCGTAGGGGTAGTGCTGCCGCCAGGTGTCCACCGGCCGTCCGTCGGCGCGCACCAGCACCGGATCGTCGTCGTCGCCGTCGTCCACCCACAGCCCGGGAGTGGTGTCGAGCAGTTCGCTGTGCTCCGCGGCCGCCAGGGGGCGAGGACCACGGGCTGCTCGTCGCCTGGACCGGTCATGCGGCCCGCGACCGGATGTTCGCGTTCATGGCGTCCTCTCTTCACCGGATGCGGCCGGCTAATCGTGCCGGCGGCTCCTGTTCCGGGAATTCCGCCGGCGGCGGGCCGTTCAGCTCGTGGCTCCCAGGCGGCCGCGTACCTGGGCGAGCAGGTCGTGCGGCAGGGGGCGTAGCCGTACAGGGCCAGGTAGGACTGGCCGGCGTCGCCGGCGGCGTAGCCGAGGAAGGCGCGCGCCAGCGGGTCCGCCCGGCCCGCGCAGATGATCTCGTACGTGACCTGCACGATCGGGTAGGCGTCGGGGACCGGCCGCCTGTGGTCGAAGGTCAGCACCAGCCCGCGCCCGCCGCTCTCGACCGTGGCGCCCTGCAGGGCCTTGCTGGCGCTCTCCGGCGACAGCTCGGCGAACTGCCCGGCGGCGTTGCGCACGTCCGCGGTGCTCAGGCGGGCGCTGCCGGCGAAGCCGTACTCCACGTACCCGATGGAGTCCCTGGTGTGCTGGAGGACCTGGGTCATGCCGCTGGAGCTGGTGACGCCCTGGCCGGCGCCGGTCCACGTCCTGGCCGGCTGGTGCGGCCAGCCGCCGGTCGCCCGCAGGAACTCGGTGAGGTTCTGGGTGGTGCCGGACTGGCCGGAGCGGTGGAAGACGCGGATGCGGGCGGCCGGCAGGCGGTTGCCGGGGTTGTCGGCGGCGATCTCGCGGGCGTTCCACCTGGGAGGCGCCCGGTGAAGATGCCGGTCAGGGTCGCCGGGGAGAGCCGCAGGCCGGGCACGGAGGGCAGGTTGTAGGCCACCGCGACCGGTGCGACGACCATCGGCAGGTGCTCGGCCCGGCCGCCGCAGCGCCGGTCGGCCCGGACCTGCTCCTTCTGGGTCATCGGCACGTCCGAGCCGGCGAACGCGCTGCGTCCCGCGATGAAGTCCTCGATGCCGCGGTCGGAGCCGTTGGCCTCGTAGACGACCCGCAGTTCGGGGTGGACGCGCTCGAACTCGCCGGTCCAGGCGTCAATGGCCCCCTTCTGCGCGGTCGAGCCCGAGCCGTGCAGCCACGCGGCGACCCGCTCGGGGGCGGCCCCGTCCTCGCTGCTCATGCTCAGGAACACGGCCCCGGCCGCGGCGGCGGCCCCGGCGACCAGAACGAGCACGGTGACCAGGACCGACTTGGCCGTCCATGTCAGCCTTGCCATTGCACAAGGCTATGAACCGGACGCGTCCGGACGCGTCATCCCGCGGTCAAGCCCACGGACACGAAGGGTTACCTTGTCGCCAAGCCGTCCGGCGTCCCGTCGGCCGCGGCGGCCAGGAGCCGGGCCAGCTCGACCGGCCTGGTGAACATGGGCCAGTGGCCGGAGTCGATGTCGACGAGGTCGAGGTGCTCGACCCGGGCCAGCTCCGCGTCGTCGCCGCCGTCGATCCACTCCCGTGCCTGCGCGGGGCTGAACTCGGGGCACACCACGACGGCCGGCACCCCGAACCGCCGCTCGTCCGTCATCCGCACCACGCCCTTGGCCACCCCCTCGGGGACGGGGACCGCGGCGGCGGCGAACCTCTTTCTGGCCTCCTCGTCGAGGTCGGCCGAGTCCGGCCCCTCGAACGGCTCCCATCCCGGGAACGGCACGACGCCGTCCACGGCCTCGAAGAGGTCGACGTAGGCGCCGTCGGCAGCGGGAAAACCGCCGATGAAGGCGACCTTGCCCACCTTGTCCGGCCGCGCGTCGGCGGCCAGCCAGGCCAGCGTGCAGGCCGCGGAATGGCCGGCCACCAGAGGCCTGCCGTCCGCCGCGTCCACGGCGGCGAGCACCGCCGCCACCTGGTCGGCGAGCGTGGCGGAGGCGTTCCCGTCCCCCTGGCCGGGGAGGGCGACCGGCACGGGACGGTGGCCGAGCGCCTCGATCGCGGGCGCCACCTCGTCCCAGGCGGACGCGTCGAGCCAGAGGCCGCCGATGAGCAGGATGTCCATGTCAGTCTTCTTTCTCCAGTGCGTTCAAATCGCGTTCCGCGTAGAGCCGGTGTTCCCATTCCTCGTTGAGGACGATGTGCAGGCACTCCTTGAGGGGGAAGCCGGTCAGCCGCGGCCAGCCGGGCTCGTCGCGGGTGACGTGTGAGGCGAGCAGTTCGGGGGTGAGCGAGGCGACGACCCGGCCGATCATCGCCCGGCGGTCGCGGCGGACCGCGAGCACCTCCGCCAGCGGTGGCCGGGCCGCGCGGTCCCACGGGACGCCGTCCCAGCCGGGGGCCTCGTCCCATGGCAGGTCGAGCGGGTGCCAGGGCGAGAGGTCGCCCAGGATCATCCGGCCGACCCAGGCGGCCGAGGCGAAGTTGAGGTGCCGCAGTGTCTGGACGAAGGACCATTCGCCGTCGACGCCCCGGTGCAGCGCCGCCTCGGGGAACGTCGCGGCGCGGGCGAGGGTGCCCGCCCACAGCCGGTCCAGGATCGCCCATGCCTCGCCGAACCCCTCGGGGTCGTCGGGGCGCATCCTGGCGCGCTCGGGCATGCGGCGGTTCAGCTCGGCCTCGACGAGGGGGACGATGTCCACGCCGTTCACCACGACGTTCCGCAGCCGGCCGCTGATCTCGACGTCGACGAGCTCGGCACCACGCACCCGCACGCCGGACAGGTCTGCCGCGCGCACGCCGACGTCGATCAGGCGTACCCGTGTGAACGCGGCCTGCCGCACGCTCAACCCTTCGACGTGCGGGTCTTCCCGGGAGTCGGTCATGACGCCACACGGTAGGGCGTATTCCGGACGTTCTACTTCCGGTACCTGCCCTGACCGCTCTAATCTGCTCGGGTGCCGACCGAACTCAGCCCCACCGCGCGGGCCCTGCGCGCCATGGAGGTCCTCCGGCAGCGTCCCGGCGTGACGGCCGGCGAGCTGGCCGCGGCCCTGGGCGTGACCGAGCGCGCCGCCCGCCGGTACGTCGGGATCCTGCGCGAGGCGGGCATCCCCGTCGAGTCGGCCAGAGGCCCCTACGGCGGCTACCGGCTCGGCCGCGGCACCAGGCTGCCGCCGGTCGCCTTCACCGAGCCCGAGGCGCTCGCCCTGGTCATGGCGGTGTTCGACGGCCAGCCGGCCGCCACCGACCCCGACGACCTGGTGGGCACCGCCCTGTCCAAGGTCATCCGGGCCCTGCCGGAAGGCGTCGGACGGCAGGCCGCCGCGCTGCGCGAGCACGCCTCCGCCGCGCCCGACCGGTACGCGGCCCGTCCCGGCGTCGCCGTGACCAGCGCGCTGGTCGCCGCGTCCGCGGCCCGGCGGCGCGTCCGCATCGCCTACCGGAGCGGGTCGGGCACGGAGTGGGAGGCCGAGGTCGACCCCTGGGCGGTCGTCGTCCGGTACGGGCGCTGGTACCTGTTGTGCCACTCCCACCGCGTCGGCGCGATCCGCACCTACCGGGTCGACCGCGTCCGGGCCGTCCATGAGACCGTGCACGGCTTCCGGCCGCCCGACGGCCTGGACCCGGTGGCGGCGCTGGAGGAGAACCTGGGCACCGGATGGGCGTACTCGACCCGCGTGGTCTTCGACGCGCCCCTGGCCGAGGTGGCGCCCTGGGTGCACCCGCCCATGGGGCGGCTCGAACCGCACGGCGAGGGCTGCGTGCTGGTCGGCAGCACGGGCAACCCCACCATGTACGCCCAGGAGTGGCTGCCGGCCGTGCCGTTCGCCTTCCGCGTCGAGGGCGGGCCGGAACTGCGCGCGGCGGTCGCGAGCCTGGCCGCCCGCCTGGCCGCCGCGCTGCCCGGCTAGGCCGCCGCCGCCCGCCCTGCCGTATGGTGCCGGCGGACGCGCGCGCCGAGGATCAGGGCGGCCAGCACGGACGCCGCCGCCGTGGCCAGCAGGATCGCGCCCTTGGCCTGCGTCAGGTACGCCGGCCCGGTGTAGGAGAGCTCGGCGATCAGCAGCGAGACGGTGAAGCCGATGCCGCCCAGCACGCCCACGCCGGCGATGTCGCTCCAGCCCAGCCGCGGGTTGAGATGGGCGCTGGTGAGGCGCGCGGTGAGCCAGGCGGCCCCGACGATGCCGAGCGGCTTGCCGGCCAGCAGCCCGGCCAGCACGCCCCAGGTCACCGTCCCCGCCCAGAAACCGCCCGCCCCCGACAGGGAGATCCCGGCCGACAGCAGCGCGAACACCGGCAGCACCACCCCGGCGCAGAACGGCCGCAACACGTGCTCGGCACGCTGCGAGGGCGGCTCCGGCTCGCCGGCGTGCGGCCGGGTGCGCATCAGCAGGCCCATCGCGACGCCTGCGATGGTCGCGTGCACCCCGCAGGCGTGCACCAGCACCCAGATCAGCACGGCGAGCGGCCCGTACAGCAGCCACGCGGGCAGCGCGCGGCGCACGGCGGTGACCGCGCGGCCCCGCCCGTGCTGCAGGTACGCCCACACGCACAGCGCGGCGGCGGCCCCGGCCAGGGCGGCGAGGTTCAGCCCCGAGGTGTAGCCGACGGCGATCACGACGACCGCGCACACGTCGTCCACGGTCGCCAGCGTCAGCAGGAACGTGCGCAGCGGGGCGGGCAGGCCGCGGCCCACGACGGCCAGGACGGCGAGCGCGAAGGCGATGTCGGTGGCCATCGGCACGCCCCAGCCGCGGGCCGCCTCGCCCGGCGCGGCGGCGTTCACCGCCAGGAACAGCAGCGCCGGGACCACCACGCCGCCGAGCGCGGCCACCACGGGCAGCGCGGCGCGGCGCGGGTCGCGCAGCTCGCCGTGCACGAGCTCCTGCTTGAGCTCGTTGCCGACGATGAAGAAGAACACCGCCAGCAGCCCGTCGGCGGCCCACGCCTGCGCGCTCAGGCGCAGGCCCAGCCACTCCGGGCCGAAGGACCACGTGCGCAGGGCCTCGTAGGAGCCGGCGAGGGACGAGTTGGCCCAGGCCAGCGCGGTCAGGGCGGCGACGATGAGCAGGACGCCGCCGACCGCGTCGGAGCGCAGGGCAGTGATGATCCGCGAGGAGGCAGACATGAAGGGAGAACTCCAGGACGGTACGGGCACGATCGGGCCGCCGGACGCGCGGCCCCGCACGGCGGCCCGCGGAACCCCGGATCACCTCCGGGCGCGGGCCTCCGCGTGGCGGAGGGCTCTCAGCGGCCCTGCGGCGGGCGGATGCCCGCGATCACGCCCCACGTGCTGACGTAGCCGTTCGTGCCGACCGGACGGAACTCCAGCGGGCGCAGCGGGCGGGCGTGCCGCTCGCGCGCGAGGTGGAGGCAGGAGCGGAATTCGCGCACCTTCGCCTCCCTTTTGTCCGATCGTGTCCTCCTCCTACCCTACAAGTTCCCGCCGCTCCTGGAATCCGGTACCCGGGTACGGGATGACCGCGGACCTGCCGCCCCGGCCCCGCCGCCGCCCTCGCGGATGCGATGTACTGGCCGTCATGACGATGATCCGCTCCCTGCTGCTGTTCGCCCTGGCCGCGCTCGCCGAGATCGGCGGCGCGTGGCTGATCTGGCAGGGCGTGCGCGAGCAACGCGGGCTGCTGTGGATCGGCGGCGGCGTCGTCGCCCTCGGCCTGTACGGCTTCGTCGCCACCCTCCAGCCGGACGCCGACTTCGGCCGCATCCTGGCCGCCTACGGCGGCGTCTTCGTCGCCGGGTCCCTGGTGTGGGGCATGGTCGCCGACGGTTTCCGCCCCGACCGCTGGGACGTCATCGGCGCCCTGATCTGCCTCGCCGGCGTCCTCGTCATCATGTACGCCCCCCGCGCCTGACCTCGTCCCGGGGGCGCGCGTCCGCCATGACGCGGCGCATGTCGGCGACGGCCCGCAGCGTTCCGCGCAGGGTGCCGGTCACCTTCGAGCGGCCCGTGCGGGGCAGGTAGTCCACGTCCGTCTCGCCGATCCGCCAACCGGCCGCCGCGGCGCGCAGCACCGTCTCCAGCGGGTAGCCGAAGCGGCGGTCGGCCGTCCCGAGCGACAGCAGCGGCACGCGGGCGGCCGCCCGCATCGGCCCGAGGTCGCGCAGCGCCACCCCGGTGCGGCGGCGCAGGCCCCGGGCCAGGACGGCGTTGCCCAGCCGGGCGTGCGCGGGCCAGACGCCGGCGCCGCGCGGCCGACGGCGTCCGAGCACGAGGTCGAGCTCCCCGTCGAGGACGGGCCCGGCCACCCGGGGAAGCTGGGCGGGATCGAGCGAGGCGTCGGCGTCCATGAAGCAGACCAGGTCGGCGGAGGAGGCCAGCAGCCCGGCGTGGCAGGCGGCGCCGAACCCGCGCACGGGCTCGGCGACCACCCGCGCCCCGAGATCGCGGGCGACCCGCGCCGAGCCGTCGGTGGAGCCGTTGTCGACGACGATCGGGCGGTAGCCGGCGGGCATGCGCCCGAGCACCCAGGCGAGCGCGGCCTCCTCGTTCAGGCAGGGCAGGATCACGTCGATCGTCATGACCGGGCGAACTCCGCCATCCCGGCCTCGAACCCGATCGCGGCGCGGAAGCCGAGCTCGGCCTCCGCCCGCCGGGGCGAGGCGACGATGTGGCGGACGTCGCCCAGCCGGTAGCCGCCGGTGACCCGCGGTCCGGGGCCGCCGCACCCGGCGGCGAGCACGCGGGCCATCTCCCCCACGGTGCGCGGTGTGCCGGAGGCGATGTTCCAGGCCCTCAGCCCGCCGGCCGGCCAGGACGCGGTCAGGGCCGCGAGGTTCGCCCCGGCCACGTCCCGCACGTGGACGAAGTCGCGGAGCTGTTGGCCGTCCTCGAACACCGCCGGCGCCCGGCCGGCCCGCAGCGCGGAGCGGAAGATCGCGGCGACCCCGGCGTACGGGGTGTCGCGCGGCATGCGGGGCCCGTAGACGTTGTGGTAGCGCAGGGCCGCGACGGTCCCGCCGGTCTCCCTCGCCCAGTTGGCGGCCAGGTGTTCCTGGGCGAGTTTGCTGGTGGCGTAGGCGTTGCGCGGATCGGGCGGGGCGTCCTCCTCGATCGGCGCCCAGCGCAGGGGCTCGCCGCAGCGCGGGCAGGGCGGCTCGAACCGGCCGCCGTCCAGGTCGTCCGCGGTCCGCGGGCCGGGCCGGACGTCGCCGTGCGCCGCGCAGGCGTAACGTCCCTCGCCGTAGACCACCATCGAGGAGGCCAGCACCAGCCGGGTGATCCCGTGCCTGGCCATGGCGGCCAGCAGCACGGCGGTGCCGAAGACGTTGACGTCGGCGTAGGCGGGCAGGTCGGCGACGTCCACGCCCAGGCCCACCTTGGCCGCCTGGTGCACGACGGCCTCGACGCCGGGCAGCAGCGCGTCCAGGGCCGTGGCGTCGCGCACGTCCGCGCCGGTCCGCGTGTCGAGGCCGACGACGTCGTGGCCCGCCGCCTCCAGGGCCTCGGCGACGTGGCCGCCGATGAAACCGGCCGAGCCGGTGACCATCACTCTCACGCCGCCGACGGTAGCCGCCGGGCCGGGCGGGCCGAAGCGGCGTTCGCGGTTCGTAAGGCTTCTTACGAAGAACGAACGTGCACCGCCGCGGCGGCCCGGGACCGGCCCCGGGATGCGAGGCTGCCGCCGTGAACCGGAACACGACGGTGGCCGCCGGGACGCTCGCCGCCCTGGCGGCCGTGGTGCTGCGGCTGGTGACGGGACCGCCCCACCTGGGCTGGTACCTGGCGGCCTGGGCGCTGTTCGCGGCCGCGCTGTGGCAGACCGCCCGGCTGCCGGGACGGACGACGGCCGCGCTGGTCCTGGCCGGCGGGATCACGCTCGCCGCGACCGGCCTGGCCGCCCCGCCGAGCAGCAGCACCGACTCCTTCCGGTACGCCTGGGACGGCCGGGTGCAGGCCGCCGGAATCTCGCCCTACGACCACCCGCCGGCCGACCCGGCGCTCGTCCGGCTGCGCGACGACTGGCTCTTCCCGGCCGCCTGCGACGCCCCGGCCCTGTGGCCCCTGCCCGGCGGCGGCTGCACCCGGATCAACCGCCCCACCGAGCCGACGATCTACCCGCCGGTCGCGCAGGGCTACTTCCTGCTGGTCCACTGGTTGTCGCCGGACGGGGTGCGGCACAAGGCGCTCCAGCTCGGCGGCTTCGTGGCGGCCGTGGCCGTGCTGGCGATCCTGTGCCGGGCGGCGGGGGCCCGGCGGGCGGCGTACTGGGCGTGGTGCCCGGCCGTGCCGGTGGAGGCGGTGAACAACGCGCACGTCGACATGCTGGGCGTGCTGCTGGTGGTGCTGGCCTGCACCGCCGTACGGGGGCGCGGCGCGCTGCTCGGCGCGGCCGTGGCGGCCAAGCTGCTGCCGGTGACCGCGCTGTCCGGGGTGCTGGCCGGGGTGCTGGCCGGGGGCCGGGTGCCTGGCGGCGGGTGCTCGGCACCGTCGTGCCCGCCGGGCTCGTGGTCGCGCTGTCCTACCTGCCGTACGTGCTGGCCTCGGGCGCCTCGGTGGCGGGCTACCTGCCGGGCTACCTCAAGGAGGAGCGCTACGACGGGCCCGGCGGCGGGAACCGCTACGCCGTCCTGCGGCTGCTCGTGCCGGACGGGTGGGCGCCCTGGGCCGCCATCGCGCTGCTCGGCCTGGTCGTCCTGGCCGTCCTGCGGTACGGCGACGCCGACCGGCCCTGGCGCGGCGCGCTGCTGGTCAGCGGCTCCCTCCTGCTGCTGTTCACCCCCGGCTACTCCTGGTACGCGCTGCTCGTCGTCGCCCTGGCCGCGCTGGACGGCCGGTGGGAGTGGCTGGGCGTCGCCCTGGCCGGCGCGGTCGCCTACACCGCCGGCCCGGCGGCCCCGGGCAGCCCCGGCACCCCCGCGTACGCCCCGGCCGCCGTGGCCGTGCTGGCCGGCTGGGCCGTGCGGCGGCCCCGCGGCGATCACCTGCTGTCATCGGCACGGAAGGACTGAGGAAGCTGAGTCGTCCCACGTTCGAGCACTCGCCGCAGATCGTGCTCATCGCCAAGGAGCCCGTGGCCGGGCGCGTCAAGACCCGGCTGACGCCTCCGTACAGTCCGGCCGAGGCCGCCGCGCTGGCCGAGGCCGCGCTCCGCGACAGCCTGCGCGCCGTCGCCGCGGCCCCCGCCGGCCAGCGGATCCTCGCTCTGGACGGCCTGCCGGGCCGCTGGCTGCCGCCCGGTTTCGTGGTGATCCCGCAACGCGGCGCCGGCCTGGACGAGCGCCTCGCGGCGGCCTTCGCCGACGCCCACCGGCTGCGGCCCGGACCCGTCGTGCTCATCGGCATGGACACCCCGCAGGTCACGCCCGAGCTGCTGCGCGAGGCCGGGGAGGCGCTGGCGGACCACGACGCGGTGTACGGCCCGGCGGCCGACGGCGGTTTCTGGCTGCTGGGGCTCCGGCGGCCGGACCCGGCGCTGCTCCTCGGGGTGCCCATGTCGCACCCGGAGACCGGCAAGGTCCAGCTCGACCGGCTCGTCCGCGCCGGGCTGGCCGTCCATCACCTGCCGGAGCTGGTCGACGTCGACACCGCCGCGGCCGCGACCGAGGTGGCCCACCAGGCCCCCGCCTCCTGCTTCGCCACCACCCTCCGAACGCTGCACCGATGACCGGGGAGAGCCATGCCGAACAGGGAACCGGGCCGGTGACCGGGAAAACTCTGCCGCACGGGGAACCGGGCCGGTGACCGGGAACAGTCACGCCACCGGGGAGCCGGGCCGGTGATCGGGGAGATCTATGCGGCCGCGCTCGCGGGTGAGCGCGCCGAGATCGAGTACCTGGACGGCACCCGCGCCGAGCTGCCGGCCGCGCGCTGGTCGGCGCCGATCGACGGCGACGAGGAGCTCCTGAGCCGCTGCCGCAGCCCCACGCTGGACATCGGCTCCGGCCCCGGCCGGCTCACGGCGGCGCTGACCCGGCGCGGCGTCGCCTCGCTCGGCATCGACGTCACGCCGCACGCCGTCGCCCTGACCCGCCGGGCGGGCGGGTTCGCCCTCCTGCGGGACGTCTTCGACGACGTCCCCGGCACCGGCCTGTGGGCGACGGCGTTGCTCGCCGACGGCAACATCGGCATCGGCGGCGACCCCGCGGCGCTGCTGCGCCGGGTCCGGCAGCTCGTACGGCCGGGCGGCACCGTCCTGGCCGAGCTGGCGCCGCCCTGGACGCGCAGCCGGGTCGACCGGGTACGGCTGCGCCGGGGAGCGTGTGCCGGGGAGTGGTTCGGCTGGGCGACCGTCTCGGCGGCCGACATCGGGCGCCTGGCCGCGAACGCGGGGTTCACGGCCGCCCACTGCCGGCCGACGCACGGCCGCTGGCTGGCCCACCTGCACTGACACCCAGCCCCCAGCCGCCCACGACCCGCCGGCACTGGCGTCCGACGCCGGGCCGCGCCGGGATCAGCGTCCGGTCGGGTCGCCTGCCCGGCGCCGCTCAGTCGTCGTCGGCGTCGTCGTCGCCACCGGTCTGGCCGTGGTCGTCGTCGGTCTCGTCGGCGAGGACGGTGCCCTTGGCGGCGTCCACGGTGATCTCGCGCTCGGTGCCGTCGGCGGCGTCGATGTCGATCTCCCAGACCTGGCCGGCGTCCTCGTTCTCCAGCTCGGCCGAGGTGACCTTGCCGCCCGGCACCTTCTCCAGCGCCGTCTTCTCGGCCTGCTCCCGGGGCACCGCCGGAGCGGGCGCGGACGTGGGGCTGGACGTGGGGCTGGACGTGGGGGTGGAGGCGGTGGCGAAGGCGGTGCCGGCGCCCGCGGCGAGCACGGCGGCCGTGGCCAGTCCAGCGATGATCATAGGCTTACGCATGCGGAAACACTCCGTCGGTTCGGTCGTCGTCCTGACGCCTCCCAGAGTGGCCGCCGGGACGATAGCGACGAACTGTGGGAACCCTAACGTCCGGTTAAGAAGCCGAACGGGCCCCGCACCCCCCGACGGACCTACTCGTAACGGGCGCGACGGGCGATCTTCTCGAACCCGAGACCGCCGAAGAGCGCGGCCGAGGCCGGGTTGTTGACGTTGACGTCCAGGAAGACCTGGTCGGCACCGCCCTCGCGCATACGTGCGAGCGCCGCGACGGCGAGCGCCCGCGCCAGCCCGCGCCGCCGCCACCCGGGCACGGCCCCGACCTGGATCAGGAACTCCTCCGCGCACGTCACGAAGCCGACGGCGACGTCGCCCTCGACCGCCACCAGCGAGCACCCCGGCAGGAACTCGTCGTCGACCAGCCAGTCCACCCACTCCTCCCGCGTCCAGCCGGGAAAGCCGGGACGGTCCGAGAAGGACGCGGAGTACGCCTGGTGGAAGGCCCCTTCGGTGAGCGGGGACCACTCCTCGACCGCCACCTGCGCCGGCATCGGGACGTCCGGCAGCGGCCGGGCCAGGTCGCGACGGAAGACGTCCTCGGCGAACGCCTGACGGAAGCCGCGCGCCAGGAAGAGGTCGTGCGCCTGCGGGGTCAGCGACTCGGTCTCCAGCCGCACCTTCCCGGGCTCGGCGGCCAGCCGGTCGAGCAGGCCCGACCCCAGCCCCCGTCCGCGGTGGTCGGGGTCGACCAGGCCGGTCGCCGCCGACGTCTCCCCCACCGGCCGCACGGCCCCGCAGGCCACCAGCCGGCCGTCGGTGAACGCGCCCACCGCGGTGCCGCCGGTGTACCTGCGTTCCAGGAAGGAGGGCGACGCGGTGGCCGGGAGCCCGCCGTCGCGCGCCGCGCACCTGGAGGCCAGCCCGGCGATCGCCGGCAGGTCCGTGGCGGACAGCGCGGCCCATTCGATGCTCACCATGGTCTCCTTCGCGTGCGGATGATCAAGTATGTCATCACGCGGGGCCGCGCTGGAGCAGAGCCCGATCAGCCGCTTCGCGGGACGCAGTCGAGGACGACGTTGCCGAGCGGGGTGTGGCGCACACCGGCCACGTCGAGCCCGGCCTCGGCGGCGAGCGCGGCGTAGTCGGCGACGGTGCGCTCCCGGCCGCCGCTGATCACGAGCATGCGCAGGTCCATCTCGGCGAACATGGCCGGGTCGTCGCCGGCGCCGCCCCTGGACTCGATCAGCACGACCCGTCCGTGCGGGCCGGCCGCGTCGGCGCAGCGCCGCAGGACGCGCTCGGCATCGGCGTCGTCCCAGTCGTGGATCACGCGCCTGAGCACGTAGACGTCGCCGCCCGGGGGCAGCGGCTCGAAGAAGCTCTGGCCGGCGAACGCGCACCGCCCGTCGAGCCCGAGCCCGGTCAGGAACCGCCGGCCCCGCTCCAGCGTGTCCGGCAGGTCGACGAGCGTGGCCCGCAGCCCCGGGTGGGCCCTCAGCATCTCGGCGATCAGGGCGCCGGTGCCGCCGCCGACGTCGACCACGTGCCGTACGCCGGACCAGTCGTACCCCTCGGCCGCGTCGGCGAGGTCGTCGGCCCCGGCGGCCATCAGGACGTCGAACGACTCGCCGACCTGCCGGTGGGTGGCGAGATGGGTCCAGATCGGGGCGCCGTGGACGCTCTCCCACGCGGGCCGCCCGGTGCGGACGGTGTGCAGCAGGCCGGTGAACGCGACGTCCATCTGCCCGCCGAAGCCGTCGAGGTCGAGCCGGTCGCGCATCATGGAGGGATGGCCGGAGGCCAGCAGCGCGGCGGGCTCGTTGACCGCGAACACGCCGGGCTCCCGTTCGGCGTAGACGCCGCGGCAGGCCAGGTGGCGCAGCAGCCGGCCCAGGGCGTCGGCGTCGGCGCCCGACCGGCGGGCCAGCTCCGCGACGGGCAGCTCGTCGCCGCCCATCAGATCGGTCAGGCGCAGGGTGGCCGCGACGCGTACGGCCATCGGGGTGACCATGTCCGTGACGGGGGCCAGCACCTCCCACGCCGCCTGCCACGCCGTCGGGTGGACGGTCTCGTCGCCGGTGCCTGTCACGGCCGCAGCCCCCTTCTCCCAAAGGATCAAGGCTCGCCCGCAACCTACCACGCGATCCCGGCCCCCGCCCGTCCCGCGCACGAACTCCGGCGCTGGGGCCGCCTCAGGGGGCGCGTCAGCCCAGGAGCCTGGAGAACAGGGCCCCGAGGCCGAGGCCGCTCAGGAGCGACCTCGGCCGGTCCTGCTCGGTGGTCGCCGCCGACAGGGGCACGTCGGCGGCGGGGCAGGCCGCCGGGGGCCGGCCGGTCAGGACGTCCAGTGTCCTTCTGACGCCGAGCGCGTCGAGCAGCGACGTCCGGGACGACGCCGTCGTGACGTACATGCCGTCGTCGGAGGTGACGATGGTCGAGGTGCCGTCGGTGACGCACGTCTCGGGCCGGTTGACCAGCGCTTCGAGCACCGCCGTGGCGCCCGCGGCGTCCAGCAGGGACGCCGGCTCCGCCTCGGCCGACGCGCCGGTGTCCGTCAGACCGGTGTCCGCCCAGCCGGTGTCCGACGCGCCGATGTCCGACGTACCGATGTCCGACGTACCGATGTCCGACGCGGGAGTGTCCGACGCGGGGGTGTCCGAGGAGCCGGTGGCCGGGGCGCATCCCAGGGCGCCGGCGACGAGCGGCTCCAGGATCCGCCGGGCCAGCGTGTCGCTGTCCGCCGCGGTCAGCCGGGGCTCCTCCGTGCCGCCGCCCGGCCTGCTCACCCCGATCTCCCGCTCGACGTCGAGCAGGAAGGCGTCGAGCATGCCGGGGAACTCGGCGGCCTCGGCGAATCCCGCGTCCGCCGAACGCGGCAGCGCCCCGGGCCGGTCCGCCGGGCGGACGAGCCCCTGCAGGAACGTCCGCACGACCGAGGTGTCGAGCAGCGTGCCCGCCGCGACCGAGGGCCCGCCGGCGATCTCGAGCCGGGCGGCGACACAGGGCACGGCGACGCTGCTGCCGTCCTCGGCCGCCGCCGGGCCCGCCGCCGTCAGCAGCCCCGTTGCGGCCAGGCCGAGGACGGCGATCGTTCTCTTGCACATGGGTGTCTCCCTGCGACGTTACGTGATCATCCGCAGCGATCATTACCCATTGCAGTGGATCAACTACTCTATGAATGTTTCTAGCCCTCTTTACCCGCCGAAACCGGGTCACCGCGCATGCTCTACCGTCTGCTGAGCGAGCGACCGTCGAGCGGAAGGACCCCCATGAGCCCCCTGAACGGCACCGGCCGGAGCACCGAGGAGCTGACCGAGCGGGTGCACGCCCTCCTCGCCTCCCCCAGGCCCTGGTCGGTCACCCAGGTCGGCGACCCCGTGCTGCGCCGGACCGCCGAGCCGTACGACGGCCAGCTCTCCGACGCCCTCCTGCGCGAGCTGCTCGACGCGATGTTCCGGCACCTGCCCGGAGTGGGCGTGGGCCTGGCCGCGCCGCAGGTCGGCATCCCGCTGGCGCTGGCGGTCATCGAGGACCCGGCCGAGCTGCCGGCCGGCCTGGCCGCCGAGCGCGAACGCGCGCCGCAGCCGCCCCTGGAGCTGGTCAACCCCGTCGTGACGCCGGTCGGCTCCGGATACCGGGCGTTCTACGAGGGATGTCTCAGCGTGGAGGGGCTGACCGCCGTCGTGCCCAGGCACGCGCGGGTGCGACTGTCGGCCCTCGACGGGGACGGCCGCCCGTACGAGATGGAGCTGTCCGGCTGGCCGGCCCGCATCGCCCAGCACGAGACCGACCACCTGAACGGCGCCCTCTACCTCGACCGCGCCGACCTCCGCTCGTTGTCGACCACCGCCAACCACGAACGCTTCCTGGCCGCGCGGCCCTGACGCCGCCGCGGGGTCACACGCTGCGGATCACCGAGACCACGACCCCCAGCACCACGGCCCGGTCTCCGTCGATGACGTCGTAGCGGGGGTTGCGCGGTTCGAGCCGGACGTGCCCGTCGCGACGCCGGTAGACCTTCACGGTGGCCTCGCCGTCGATCATGGCGGCGACGATCTGCCCCGAGTGCGCCTCGGGCTGCTGCCGCACCACCACGATGTCGCCGTCGCAGATGGCCGCGTCGACCATCGAGTCGCCGCGCACCCGCAGGCCGAACACGGTGCCGCGGCCGGTGAGGTCGCGGGGCAGGGTGAGGGTGTCGTCGAGGTGCTCGTCGGCGAGGATGGGCGTGCCCGCGGCGATGTCGCCGACCACGGGGACGCTCACCAGCTCGGCGGGCGGCTCGGCCGACGGCGGCCGCAGGAACAGGCGCACGTCGATCGGGCGGGTCATCGTCGCGCCGCGGCTGAGGAAGCCCTGCTCCTCCAGGCTCCTCAGGTGTTTCGAGACCGACGAGGACGAGCGCAGCCCGACCGCCTGGGCCAGCTCGCGCGTGCTCGGCGGGTATCCGTGTCTGACCACCCAGTCGCGGATCGTGGCCAGGATCCGCTGCTGGCGTTGCGGCAGGGCCGAGACGTTCAGGTGCTCGAACGCGTCATGGTCGTCGTAGGTGGTCACAGAGGAATGCTAGAGGCCGGCCGGCGGGAGCGGTGGCGGCCTCCGGCGGAACGGGCGATCCCGGCCGCGAGGGCGCAGGCCGCCGTGCCCGCCAGGACGAACAGCCCGGTGTCGCCGGCCAGGTACTCGGCCACCACCACGGGCCGGTCGGTGGTGACGGTGTGCTCCAGCAGCAGGGCGAACGTGGCGTTGTGCGCGAAGTGGGCCAGCACGGCCGGCCACACGCTGCCGGACATGACCCGCAGGTAGCCGAAGAGGAACGAGAACGCGATCACCGACCCGCCGAACAGCGGCAGCACGAAGGTCCGCGCCCCCTCGGCGTGGTAGTACGGCGTGAACAGGATGTACGGCAGGTGCCAGGCGATCCACACCACCCCGACGACGAGCATGGACGCGCGCTCCCCCAGGCGGGCGAGCCGGGGCTGCAGGTAGCCCCGCCAGCCGATCTCCTCGGCGAAAGCCAGGATCGGCCCGGTGACGAGCACGGCCGCCACCGACTGCGCCCAGTCGCCCCGCGGCGCGGTGAACCGGCCGAACCCCAGGGCGACCGCGCCCGCCGTGGCCAGCAGGCACACCCCGGCGGTGGCGGCGACGGCGGCCGGCCAGGCGCGCAGCCCGGCCCGGCCGAGGCCGAGGCGGCGCAGCCCGTCCCTGGAGTATCCCTCCCGGGTGATGACGAACAGCAGCACCAGCACGGTGAGCAGCGGCGACAGGGCCAGGACGAGCCCCTCCGCGACGCCGGCGGTGCCCGCCGAGACGGCGAGCACGAGGACGATGTAGACGATCGACGCGACGCGGTCGTCGAGCTGTCGGAACACGGGCGGACCTTCCTCCGGGGGTGGGCCCCGCCAAGTGTTCAGGAGCCTGCTCCCGGCGCCCATCGGCCGAAGATCCGAATCGCCGCCCCGCCTCTGCCCCCCGGGGACTACGACCACCGGCTGAGGGCCGGTAATCGCGTTGCGCCCGCGCCGCGGCGCGTGTCAGGGTCGTGGCTTCCTGGCAGTGGTGACAGTGGTGACGGCGCTGGTGGTGCGGTATGAGGTATACGGGGCTCGCGCTCGCGTTCGGGTCCTCGTCGTGTTTCGCGTTCTCGGGGCCGATGGCCAAGTACCTCGTCGCGGCCGGGCTGACGCCGATCGAGGCCGTGTGGGCGCGGATGGCGGCGGCCGGGCTCCTGCTGCTGGGCGTGCTGGCCGTGGTCAGGCCCGCCGCGTTGCGCATCCCGCGGGCCAGGTGGCCGTTCTTCGCGCTGTACGCGGTCGTCGCGGTGGCCGGGGTGCAGTCGCTGTACTTCGCGGCGATCACCCGCCTGCCCGTGGGGGTCGCCCTGCTGCTGGTCTACATGGCCCCGGTCATGGTGGCGGCCTGGGTGCGGCTGGTCCGCAAGGTCCGGCTCCACCGGGCCGCCTACGCCGGGGCGCTCGTCGCCCTGGCCGGCCTCGGGATCGTCGCCGAGGTCTGGCACGACCTGCGACTGGACGCGCTCGGCCTGGCCCTCGGCCTGCTGGCCGCGGCCTGCTCCGCCGGATACTTCCTGATGAACGACAGCTTCGGGGACGACGTCGACCCGCTCGGGCTGGTCGCCTGGGGCATGGCCGGCGCGGCCCTGGTGCTGGCCCCGGTGGCCCGTCCGTGGGCCCTGCGGTGGGAGGCGTTCACGACGTCCGCCACTCCCGCCCCCGGCGCCCTGACGCTGCCCGTGCCGGTGGCCTTCGCGTGGATGGTGGTGGTCGCCAGCGTGGTGGCGTACATCCTCGGGGTGAACGCGGTGCGGCGGTTGTCGGCCGCCGTGGGCGCCACGGTGGCGTCGCTGGAGGTGATCGGCGGGGCGCTGGCGGCGTGGGCGGTGCTCGGCGAGGGCTTGGGCGGGTTGCAGATCGCGGGCGGCGTGATCCTGCTGTCCGGCGCGCTCCTCGCCCAGACCGCGACCCGCCGCGCGCCGGAGACCAAGACGGGGCTGGACGGCGACAAAGAGGTGACCTCGGGAGCAATGAAGTGCTGACACTACTGTAAGTAGTTAATTCACTACAACGGGTATTTACAAGGGGAAGCAACGACTGTCCCATCCCCGTCCCGAGGAAGGAGGTGGAGCCTTGCGTGTCCTGATCCAGCTCCGCCCCGCCCGTGAAACCGTCGAAGCCGTCCTCGACCCCGGCGTGACCGCCACGGTCGCCGACGTGGCAGGTGACCTGCCGGGAATCGTCCTGGACCAGGCGTTCGCCCCGCTGGCCCTGCCGCGCGCGCTGCCCGCCTCGCCCCCAGGCGGCCTGCTGTCGTCGCTCAACCGGCCGCTGGGCTTCTCCCTGTCGGCCGAGCACGCCAGCGTGCTCGTGCGCGGCGAGCTCCCCGACGACGACCTGCCGTCCAGGCTGGCGTTGTTGTCGTCGTCCGTACGCGAGGTCGTCGGCGTGTTCGCCGACCCGTCCATCCATCCCGACCTGACCTGCGCCGACACCGGCCCGGTCGGCGACTGGCACGACGTCGAACGGCTGCTGCACGCCTCCGACCTGCGCGCGGCCGGCTACGACGGCCACGGCGTCAACCTGGCGGTCGTCGACGGCGGAGTCAACGCCGACCACGTGAGCACCAAGCTCGGCCGCCAGGTCACCCTCGACGCCGGCCACAGCTGGGCCCCGCCCGGCGTCACGCCCACGCCGGGGCGCTACCCGGTGGAGCACGGCAGCCTGTGCGCCTTCAACACCCAGCTCGCCGCCCCGCGCTCGACGCTGCTCGACATCGCCGTCCTGCAGAGCAGGAAGGGCACGGTCGAGGGCATGCTGTCCGACGCCGTGGCCGCCTACACCCACCTGCGCGGGCTCCTGGAGGCCATGCCGGCCGAGTCCCGCTCGCTGGTCGTCAGCAACAGCTGGGGCCTGTACAACCCGGAGCAGGACTTCCCGCCCGGCCATCCCGGCAACTACTCCGACAATCCGATGCACCCGTTCAACGTCATGATCTCCAGCCTGGAGCACGCCGGGGCCGACATCGTGTTCGCGGCGGGCAACTGCGGGCGCGACTGCCCGGCGGCGAGCTGCGGGTTCACCGACATCGTGGGCGGCAACGGCCATCCGAAGGTGGTCACGGTGGCCGGGGTCGACACCCGCGGCGATCGCGTCGGCTACTCCTCCCAGGGGCCGGCCCGGCTCGGTGACCACAAGCCCGACCTGGCCGCCTACACCCACTACACCGGCTCAGAGGCCGGCGGCCCCGGCACGCCCGACACGGGCACGTCCACCTCCTGCCCCGTGGTGGCCGGCGTCATCGCCGCCCTGCGCACCCGCCACCCGTCCACCAAGTTGTCCCCCGCGCAGCTTCGCACGCTGCTCAACCGCACCGCCGAGGACCGCAGCACGGTCGGTTTCGACCACGACTACGGCTACGGCATCGTCAACCCCGCAGGCGTCCTGGCCGCGCTCCGCTCGCACCGCACCAGGGCCGCCTGAACCGCGACGGCGCCGCGTACCCGTGGGTACGCGGCGCCGCCGTCCGCCGGGGAGGGCCGGTGGACGAAGGGTCAGCCGTGGTTCCAGACCGAGGAGATCCGGTCGTTCCACCCGCTGGGGACGAGGTTCGGGATGTCGGAGAAGGGCGGCACGATCAGCGAGCTGCCGCCGAAGTTGATGTGCTCGTAGTAGCGGACCGTGCAGTTCGTGCCGCCCATGGAGCTGATGACGTCGTTCCAGTCGTGCAGGTGCAGCGGGCCGTGGTGGACGTCGGTCAGGTCGTTGTAGGCCTGGCGGGCCGGGCACCAGAACCAGTCACCGGCGTACTCCACGTGCTCGAACATCTGCACCTCGCCCCGCGTGGCCGGACGGGGGTCGCGCAGCAGCGCCGCGGCCCACAGCGCGCCGTTGACCGCGGTGTCGTCGGTGACCGCCGTCAGGCGATCGGGGTGGTAGAGGTAGGTCAGCGGGCGGCCGTCGAACCGGGTCAGGTCCGCCGGGTCGTGCTCGACGCCGTCCACGACCACCGCCATGGCGGGCGCGGGGTGGGTGAGGGGTGCGGTGGCGAGCGCGGCGGCGGCCCTGGGCCGGGCCAGCGCCCTGGCGGGGTCCGCCGGCACGGGCTTGGCCGAGCGCGGCGCCCTGACCGCCTTGGCGACGAGCTGCTCCAGCGTGGTGATGTCGTGGTCGCGCAGGAGGGCCAGCACGTCGGCCTCCTCCAGGCCCCCGACGTGGTCGGAGAAGTCCAGGAAGCTCTCGACCTGGCGGCGGGCGGGGGTTGAGATCTGGGTCACGGGTGCCTCCCCTGGTGGTGCTGTGCTGCGTACTCCTTCATGGTCGGGCGGGGCGGCGGCCCGGACAGCCCCCCAGTGTTGGGGATGGCGTTCAGGCGGTGAAGGCGGCCATGAGCTCGTCCCGGCCGCTCGCGCCGGTCTTGCGGAAGACCGCTTTGAGGTGGTCGTGCACGGTGTGTCCGGACAGGTCGAGCAGCCGGGCGATCTGCTTCGGCGCCGCTCCGGCGCACAGCAGGTCGAGGACGCCGCGTTCGCGCGGGGTGAGGGCGTACCAGTCGCAGAACGAGGGCAGCAGCAGGCCGCCGGTCGCCGCCTGGATCACCACGGCCACCTCGCCCGTGCCGTCCTCGTCCAGGGCCTGGCCCTCGACGGCGAGCCAGCGGCCGTACCGGGCCGCCGGGGCGCAGATGACCGGCCGGCCGGCGTCCGCGCCGCGCGCGTGCTCGGCGGCGTCGGCGGCCAGGGCCGTGACGAACGTGTCGGCCAGCCAGGCGTGCACGCCGTGCCGGTCGGGACAGCGCAACCGGTCGAACCACGCCTGGGCCTGCGGCGTCACGGCGCGGATGCCGCGGTCGGGGCCGACGACGATCACCCCGGCGGGCAGGGCGGGCGCGGTGGGGGCGAGCGGGGCGGCGGTGACGTACCTGCGCAGCGCGGTCATCAGGGCCGGGGCGAGCAGCGTGGCCCTGCGCAGGTCGTCCTCGGTGAACGGCGGGGCGTCGCAGGCGCGGACCAGCCCGAGCAGGCCCCACACGCCGCCACGCCCGTCGCGCAGCAGCAGCCGCAGCTCGCAGGAGGCGCCGCAGGCCGCGAACGCCCGCCGCGCACCCTCCTCGGCGCCGGCCACCGCGACCGGCACCCGCAGCCGGGCCAGCGACGCGGGCCGGCACGGGTCGCCGTGGGCGCGGCGGTGGGCCAGCAGGGAGACGGCCAGCTCGCGTTCGTAGCGATGCCAGAAGCTGAACGAGCCCTGCCCGAGCCCGGTCGCCGGGCTGGTGCCGACCAGCCTCAGCGCGTCGTGCGGCAGCAGCGGGGCGATGGCGGCGGACACGGCGGCGCCGACGTGCTCGGCCGCGACGCCCCGGTCCATCAGGGTGCGCACCTCGTGGACCGCGCGGTCCTGGCATGAGCTCACGCGGCCAGGTCAGCACGCCGCGGCTTCGCCTGGCAAGCGCAGGGTAGTCGTTCGGCTACCTCAGGTCACGTCCAGTCGCCGCAGCTCGTCCTCGGTCAGTGTCAGGGCCGTCGCCCGCGCCGACGCCCGCACCGACTCCGGCCGGGTGGCGCCCGGGATGGGGACGACGTGCTCGGAGTGGGCCAGGTGCCAGGCCAGGCAGACCTGCTGCGGGGTGTGGCCGCGCTCCTCGGCCACCTCGTGGAAGGGGGTGCGGGGCGGGGCGGCGCCGGGGCCGTCCAGGGCGCTGCGGGCGATGCCGCCGAGGGGGCTCCACGGCAGGAAGGCGATGCCGAGGCGGTCGCACAGCCGCAGCTCGGGCAGGCTGTCGCGGTGCTGGGGGCTGTAGCGGTTCTGCACCGAGACCAGGGAGCCGCCGAGGACGGCCCTGGCCTCGTGGATCTGCTCGCAGGTCACGTTGGAGAGGCCGGCGGCGCGGATGAGGCCCGCGTCGAGGAGGTCGCGCAGCGCGCCCACCGACTCCGCCCACGGGACGTCCGGGTCGGGCTTGTGCAGCTGGTAGAGGCCGATCACCTCGACGCGCAGGCGGCGCAGGGAACCCTCGCAGGCGGCCTTGAGGTGGTCCGGACGGCCGTCGACCGTCCAGGAGCCGTCGCCGGGCCGGCCGCGCCCGCCCTTCGTGGCGACCAGCACGCCCGAGGCGTCGCCGGACCAGGTGGCCAGGGCCTCGGCGACGAGTTCCTCGTTGTGGCCGAGCTCGCCGGCGTGCCAGTGGTAGGAGTCGGCCGTGTCGATCAGGGTGAGGCCCGCGTCGAGGGCGGCGTGCACGGTGGCGATCGCGCGGGCGCGGTCCGGACGGCCCTCGACGGACAGCGGCATGGCGCCCAGGCCGACGGCGCTGACCTCGGCGGTTCCGATGCGGCGGGTGATCATGGTCGGTCAGCCTTCCTGGAGGAGGTCGGCGACGGCTCGCGGCAGCCAGGCCGCGACGTCGGTGAACGTGAAGCCGAGCGCGGCGGCCCGGCCGGCGTCGATGGCGTAGGAGCGGTCGAAGGAGAACGGCGAGGCGGGCTCGCCGCCGGTCACCACCCGGTGGACGGGCGCCGGCGAGCCGGTCGCGGCGGCGATGGCCGCGCACAGGCCGGTGACGGTCAGCGTGTCGCGGGAGGCGGCGTTGAGCGCGCCGGTGACGTCGGTGCCCGTCGCCGTCCAGTGCAGGAAGGCGGCGATCTCCGCATGGTGGACGAACGACGTCGGGGCCGGGTCGCGGTGCACGGCGACCGGCAGCCCGGCGCGTACGCGGTCCACGTAGTGGCGCAGCCGTCCGGTGAAGTCGGCGTCCCCGCCGCCCAGCACGTGGGCGCTGCGCACGGCGAGGAACGGGAAGGCCGGGTCCCGGGCGAACACGGCCTCGGCCTGGCGTTTGCCCTCCGCGTACGCGGCCGCCTCGCCGAGCAGCCGGGACAGGGCGTCCGGCGACCCCCACGGCAGGCCGCGGTCCACCGGCCAGGACGCGGCCTCGACCGTCTCCTCGCGGACCGGCGCCGCGGCCGGGGGCAGCAGGGACGGCGAGGTGGCCGGGTCGTAGACCTCCATGGTGGAGGTCATCACGTAGCGGGCGGTGCGGCCGGCGAAGACCCGGCGGGCGACGTCGGCGTGCTGGGGCGTGTAGCAGACCTGGTCCACGACGGCGTCGAAGGCCCGGCCGCCCAGGGCTCGGGCCAGGGCCGCCGCGTCCGCCCGGTCGGCGACGACGTGCTCGGCGCCGGGCGGCGGCGCGGCCGAGCCCCGGTTGACCACGGTCACGCGGTCCCCTCCGGCCAGCAGCAGGCGGATCAGGCGGCGGCCGAAGTAGCGGTTGCCGCCGATGACGCAGATGTGTCGCATGCGGCCAAGACTGGCCCGGACGCGGCCAGCAGTGGTAGTGGTGACTTGCTGGCCTCGTGTTAAGGAGAACTGTTGATCGACGCCCACCGGCTCAGGGTGCTGCGGGAGGTGGCCGCGCACGGCAGCTTCAACCGGGCGGCGGCCGCGCTGCTGCTCACGCCGTCCGCCGTCTCGCAGCAGATCGCCGCGCTGGAACGGCAGCTCGGCACCCCGGTCGTCACCCGCAGCACCCGCGGCGTGGCCCTCACCGAGCCGGGCCGGCTGCTGGTGCAGACGGCCGAGACGATCGCGGCCGAGCTGCGGCACGCCCGGGAGCGCATCGACGAGCTGGCCTCCGGGCGCCGGCGGCTGACCGTGGCCACCTTCACCAGCGGCGGCCGGGCGCTGCTGCCCGGCGTGCTGGCGCGGTTCGTCGCCGGCCATCCCGAGGTCGAGACGAACGTGGTCGAACGGGAGCCGGAGGACAGCCTGCCGCTGGTCCGGCGCGGCGAGGCGGACCTGGCGATCGCCTACCACTTCGACGGGCCGCTGCCGGTGCTGCCCGGCGACCGTACGGGGCTGGCCTGGACGCCCTTGGCCGAGGACCCGCTTTCGGTGGCGCTGCCGGCCGCCCATCCGCTGGCCGGCCGAGCGTCGCTGGACCTGACCGAGCTGGCCGAGCAGCCGTGGGTGATCGGCTGCTCCAAGACCGAGGCGTTCCTGCGCGGGTACGCCGCCGCGGCCGGGTTCGAGCTGCGGGTCAGCGGCTCCACCACCGACTACCACCTGGCGCAGGCGCTCACGGCGGCCGGGCTGGGCGTCAGCCTGGTGCCGTCCATCTGCCTGGCGCGCGGGACGCCCGGCCTGGCCGTCGTGCCGCTGAACCCGCCGCGCCCGGCCCGCTACATCGGTATCGCCACCGCCCCGCGGCGCGACCACCCGCTGGTGCCGACGCTGGTCGCGTGGCTGCGCGAGGAGGCGGCGGCACTGGGACGGCAGCGGACCGATCCTGTCCGCCGGTGATGTCACAGTGTTCCCGGGAACCTCTTCCTGCACCGAACGGAGTGATTCGTATGAGCCGCCATGTCCAGATCACCTTCGACGCCCACGACCCCAAGGCGCTGTCGACGTTCTGGCGTGACGCGCTGGGCTACGTCCACCCCGGCCCGCCCGGGGTCGAGCTGCCGCCGGGCGCCGACCCGCTGGCCGCCTGGGACGACTTCCTGGCCAGGGTGGGCGTCCCGGAGGAGGAGCGCGACGCGCGGTCGGCCATCGAGGACCCCGACGGCCGGGGCCCCCGGGTGTTCTTCCAGCGGGTGCCGGAGGGCAAGACCGCCAAGAACCGCGTGCACCTCGACGTCCGGGCGGCTCCCGGGCTGCGCGGCGAGGAGCGCATGGCGGCCCTGGAGGCCGAGTGCGAGCGGCTGGTCGGGCTGGGCGCGACGCGGGTGCGGCGGCACGATCCCGAGCCGCCGTTCGGCGCCGGCCACATCGTGCTGACCGACCCCGAGGGCAACGAGTTCTGCCTCGACTGACCGTCCAGGACGCCCAGCTGAGGAATCAGTCGTCGGCACACCTGCATGGCACGATGACCAGCGTGCCCGCTTCGATGTGGGTCACCTTCTTCGAGCCGAGGCAGAAGCGGCATTTCAGCGTCTCGGCGATCCACGGGTCGGACCATACGTTGTGCTGCCAGGCCGGCGGCGGCCCGTCCGGGGGCGGTTCCGCGCCGCGCTCGGCGGGCTCGTTCTCGCCGCCCACCTGGCCGAGGCCGCCGCAGAACGTGCAGGAAAGGAACAGCTCGCCGAGCTGCACGCCGCGGCGGCCCTGGCATTCGGGGCAGGTGATCGGGTCCGTCACTTACGGCCGGTCCCACTGCAGGACTTGCACGACACCCATGTGGACTGCTTCCTGGAGTCGCCGTTCCGGTCGATCCACTCTCCGCCGGCACCCATGCAGATGCCGCACACCGGACGCTCTTCCTGCTCGTCGTCGTACGCCATACTGCGGACGGTAGCCGAGCATGCGCAGGCTGTCTGTCGCCTGACGGATCTGGTTGCGCTCACCTCAGTCGCGCGGGGAAGGCAGAAGGTGAGTGCTGCGAGAATGGCCGCATGGCCAAGCTGACCGGATCGCAGATCGCACAGGAGGGGCCGGCTGGGTGGGCGTACCTGCTCGGCAGCCTGCACACCCGCCTCCACACCGGCACGTTCGCGGCCGGGCTCGCGCTCGTCGACGCCGTCGGGGCGGTGGCCGAGGAGATGGACCACCATCCCGACCTCGACCTGCGCTACACCCATGTCGACGTCCGCCTGGCCAGCCACGACGCGGGCGGCGTCACCGAGCGCGACGTGCGGCTGGCGCGCGCGATCACGTCCCTCGCCGCCGACGCGGGGGTGCGCCTCGACCCGGCGTCCGTCTCCGTGTTCGAACTCGGCCTCGACACCCCCGCGCGGGACACGGTCCGGCCGTTCTGGGCGGCGGTGCTGGCGATGCCCGCCGATGAGCGGGGCGAGCTGCACGACCCGGCCGGCGCGCTGCCCGGCGTGTGGTTCCAGCCGTCCGGCGACGAGGAGCCCCGCCAGCGCTGGCACCTCGACGTGTGGGTGGAGCCCGCGCAGGTCCAGCCCCGGATCGACGCGGCGCTGGCGGCGGGCGGGCGGCTGGTGTACACCGACGAGGCGCCGCGTTTCTGGGTGCTGGCCGACCCCGAGGGCAACCACGTCTGCCTGTGCACCTGGCAGGAGCGCGACTGAGCCTGGGCGGCGGTCAGCGGGGCCCGTCGGGCAGCCCGGCCCGTGCCTGGACGAGCAGCTCGCGGGTGCGCGGCAGGCCGGCCAGGCGGGCGGCCAGCGCGTCCAGCGTGACGGCCAGCACCCGGGCCGGCACACCCCGCGCCGTCAGCACGTACGCCATCCAGCTGACGAAGGACGTGAACAGGCCGGGGTCGTCGACGTAGGCGGCGGCCTTGAGGTAGTCCACGACGTAGGCGACGTCCTCGGCGGTGTGGCCGGTCGGCTCCTCGCCCGCGGTGACGGGCACGTGCTCGTCCAGCTCCGCCATGACGCCTCTGACCAGCTCGGACGCCCGGTCGGTGAGCGCCGTGTACTCGGGGCCGGCCAGGTGCGGCGGCCGTCCCGCGCTCAGCCCGGTCGCGGCCCGGCGCGGCGGCGGCCCGGCGTCGAGCAGGTCGGCGGCGGCCCGCGCGTCGGGCGCCCAGGCGTCGGCCCCGAGCAGGCGGGCGTAGCGGCCGTCGGGCCCGAAGGCGGCGCCGCCGACGAGCACGGGCGTGCCCGCCGCCTGACAGGCGCTGATGGCCGCGTGCGCGGCGGGCAGCCGGGTGGCGATCGACCCGGACAGCGCGACCACGGCCGGCGCGGTCCTGTGCACGTGCACGACCAGGTGCGCGGTCGGGACGTGCGCGCCCAGGTAGTCCACCTGCCAGCCGCGCAGCCGGAGCACCTCGGCCAGCAGCCGAACCGGGAAGGTGTGCCACTCGCCGTCCACGCACGCCACGCTCACCCGTCCCCTGTCCGGGCCGGAACGGTGGCCGCGCGCGCCCGGCTCGTGGGCCAGCACGGCCAGCACCCGCTCGTGGACGGCCGTCGCCGTGTGCTCCTGGGCGACGGTGAGCCGGTTGGCCGCCCAGTCCAGGCCCACGCGGGCCTGCGCGACGGCGACGACGTCCAGGAGCATGGCCTCCAGGGGCACGCCGGCGTCGAGGGCGGCCCGCGCGGCGTCGATCGCGGCGTACTCGTCGCCGGCCGTCGCCGCCGCCCGCAGCGCCTCGACGCAGCGCTCGATCTCGTCCCGCACGCCGGAAGCGCTCACGCCGGAAGACCTCCGTCCGGGCCGTCGGGCGCCTCGCGCGGTGCGCCGATGGCGACGATGGCGATGTCGTCGCGCTCCCGTTCGCCCGCCCACTGGGAGGCGAGCATCTGGACGCGTTCGGCCAGGGCGGCGGCCGGCATGCCGACGCACTGCCGCAGTTCCTCGCGCAGCCGGTCGTCGCCGAACATCTCGTCGCCCAGCGGGCCGCCCCTGGCCTCGATGACGCCGTCGCTGTAGAGCAGGCACGTCTCGCCGGGGGCCGGAGCACCGTCTCGGTGACGCTGGTGATCTGGTCGAGCAGGCCGATCAGGGTGCCGCGGGTGCGGGCGTCCTCCACCCGGCCGTCGTTGCGGACGATCATCGGCGGCGGATGGCCGGCGCTGGTCAGCCGCAGCTCCAGCCGGTGGCCGCGGCGCTCGACCCCGGCCAGCACCAGCGTGACGTAACGCGGGCTGGACCCGGCGAGCAGCACCTCGTTGAGCCGTTCCAGCACGCGCTGGTGGTCGTCGGCCAGCGGCAGCAGGGCGCGCAGCGTGTTGCGGATCTTGCCGGTCAGCACGGCGGCCTCCAGCCCCTTGCCGGAGACGTCGCCGAGCACCACCAGCGCCGCCCCGCCCGATCCGGCGACCGGGTGCACGTCGTAGAAGTCCCCGCCGACCAGCGCCCCGTGGCCCGCCGCCCGATAGCGGGCCGCCACGTCGGCGACGTCGAGGTACGGCGTCATCGGCGGCAGCAGGTCGGCCATCAGCGTCTCGGTGATGGCCCCCTGCTCGGCGTACACGCGGGCGATGGAGATCGCGGTGCCGGCCCGGGCCACGAACAGCCGGGCGAACACCTCCTCGGCCGCGGCGAAGCCGGCCGAGGAGCGCAGCAGGATCAGTGCGCCCGCGGGCAGGCCGTAGCCGGGCAGCGAGATCACCCCCACGGAACGCGTGTCGTCCCGCCCCTCGCCCAGCACCCAGCCGGGCGCCTGCTCGGGGTCCACCCAGCGGGCGGGGACCGGCGGGAAGGCTCGCAGCGCCTCGGCCAGCCCCGGCATGGAGCGCGGATCGATGTCCAGGTTCCGGCGCACGGCCTCGCCGCCGGCCTCGTGGTAGGCGACCTCGTAGCGGCGCGGGCCCAGCGGCACGACGACCCGGGCGGCGTGGGCGAGGTGCGTCACGGCCAGGCGGGCGACCGCCTCCAGGCAGCGGTCGAGGTTGAGCGAGGACAGCAGCTCGGTGGCCGCCGCCACCATGGACGCGGCCGAGTCCCGCTCGCCCCGCAGCACCTCCATGGCCCGCTCCGACGCGGTGACGTCGACCAGCCACCAGGTGACGCGGTCGCGCCCGGCACGCACGGGATGGGCCTCGAACACCCGCTCCCCGACCGGCCCCCGAGCAGGCTCGGGCACGCTCCCGGCCTCGGGCGCGCCCTCGGCGGCGGGTGACGCGGCCAGGCGGGCGCAGAGGTCGTGGTGGGCCCGGGCCAGCCAGTCCGGCGCGATCCGCGCGGTGTCGCCCAGCAGCGACCGGGCGGCGGCGTTCGCCCGCTCGACGGCGCCCGAGGCGTCGGCGACCAGCATCGGGTACGGCGTGTCCTCCCCCAGCATGCCGATCGCGCCCCGTTCGTGATCACCTACGAGATTGTCACTCTACTGACGTGACCTGCACGGCTTTCCCGACGCCGAATCGTTTTTGTCGCATTTTTAGCCGCGTTACCTTCGGGGCACGCTCCCGGCCCCCGCCTCCGGACGCGTTTGCCGGAGCGGTGGCCGGGTGGTCTACCGTCTGATGGTGCTCGCCTCACATCATGTCCCCCGTCCGGCCGCGCCCGGCGGGGGCGCGCCATGAGAAACCTGCGGCTGACGGGCGCCTTCCTGTCCCGGTTCCACCACCCGGCGCAGGTCATCGCGACCGGGTTCGCGGCCCTCATCCTGACCGGCACGGCCCTGCTGACCTCGCCCATGGCCACGGCCACCGGCGAGTCGGCCGGCTGGCTGACCGCGCTGTTCACCGCGACGTCCGCGGTCTGCGTGACCGGTCTGGTGGTGGTGGACACCGCCACCCACTGGTCGGTGGCCGGGGAGGTGGTGATCGCCATGCTGGTCCAGGTGGGCGGGCTGGGCATCATGACGATGGCCACGCTGTTCACCGTCCTGGTCGCGGGCCGGCTGGGGCTGCGCGCCCGCATGTTCGCCCAGGCCGAGACCAAGACGCTGAGCATGTCCGACGTCCGGCGCGTGGTGCGCAACGTGGTCATCTTCAGCCTCGTCTCCGAGCTGATCGTCGGCGCCGTGCTCACCGCGCGCTTCGTCACGGGCTACGGCGAGCCGCTGGGCCGGGCGATGTACCTGGGCTGGTTCCACGCGGTGTCGGCGTTCAACAACGCCGGGTTCGCGCTGTGGTCGGACAACCTGATGAGCTTCGTCACCGACGCGTGGATCTGCCTGCCGATCGCGGTCGCGGTGATCGTGGGCGGGCTGGGCTTCCCGGTGGTGTTCGAGCTGGCCCGCGCCTGGCGCCGGCCCAGCCGGTGGTCGGTGCTCACCCGGGTCACCGTCGGGGTGACGCTCGTCCTGCTCGCGGTGGGGACGCTGGTCTTCCTGGTGACCGAGTGGCGCAACCCCAGGACGCTCGGCGGGCTCGACGACTCCGGCAAGTTGCTGGCCGCGTTCTTCACCGGGGTCATGCCGCGGTCGGGCGGGTTCAACAGCCTCGACATCGGCCAGCTCTACCCGAGCAGCCTGCTCGCCACCGACCTGCTGATGTTCATCGGCGGCGGCAGCGCCGGCACGGCGGGCGGCATCAAGGTCACCACGTTCGGGCTGCTGGCGTTCATCATCTGGGCCGAGCTGCGGGGCGAGCCCCGGGTGAACATCGGCCACCGGCGCCTGGCCGAGTCCGCGCAGCGCCAGGTCATCTCGATCACCATGATCGGCGTCGTGCTGGTCGCCGTCTCCACCTACCTGCTGCTCGCCATCACGCCCCACAGCCTGGACCAGGTGCTGTTCGAGGTGGTCTCGGCGTTCGGCACGAACGGGCTGTCCACCGGCATCACCGCCGACACCACGCCCGCCGGGCACCTGCTGCTGGCGGTGCTGATGTTCATCGGGCGCATCGGCCCGCTCACGCTGGGTTCCGCGCTCGCCCTGAAGGAGCGCACCCGTCGCTACGAACTACCCGAGGAACGTGTCATCGTTGGCTGACAAGAAGACAGATCCCGTCGTGGTCATCGGCCTGGGCCGGTTCGGCACCTCGCTCGCCCTGGAGCTCACCCGGCGCGGCACCGAGGTCCTGGCCATCGACAACCGGCCCAAGGTCGCCCAGAGCCTGGCCGGGCAGATCACCCACATCGCCACCGCCGACTCCACGGACCTGGAGACGCTGCGCCAGCTCGGCGTGCCCGACTTCTACCGGGCGGTGGTGGCCATCGGCGGCGACCTGGAGGCCAGCATCCTGACGACGTCGCTGCTGATCGAGCTGGAGATCGACGACATCTGGGCCAAGGCCGTCAGCCGCCAGCACGGCCGGATCCTGGGGCGCATCGGCGCCCATCACGTCGTCTTCCCCGAGCACGACATGGGCGAGCGGGTGGCCCACATGGTGACCGGCCGGATGCTGGACTTCATGCAGGTGGACGAGAACTTCGCGATGGCCAAGACCCGGCCGCCCAAGGAGTACATCGGGGTCCCGCTCGGCCGTTCCAACCTGCGCCGCAAGTACGGCGTCACCGTGGTGGCGGTCAAGAGCGTGGAGGAGGAGTTCACCTACGCCGGTTCCGACACCGAGCTGGCGTACGGCGACGTGATCATCGTCTCCGGCCGCACCGAGGACGTCGAGCGCTTCGCCGACCTCACCTAGCCGGGCGGTCGACGGGGGCAGTCGTCGGGGGGCGGTCGTCGGCGGGGCCCAACGGGGCGGGCCGATGTTGGCCGGTGCGACAGGCCCGTCCGCGTCGTGGTTCACCATGATGGGCGGTCCGTCCGACCGGAGGCAGCCACCATGACACCACGCCGTACCATGTCCGACCGGGCCCGCGAGGCCGCGATGATCGCCGACATCGAGCGGCTCGTACGCTGCGAGTCGCCGTCCGGTGACCTGGCCGCGGTCGCCCGCAGCGCCACGGCCGTCGCCGAGCTGGGCGCCGCCCTTCTGGGGGCCGAGGCCGAGCGCGTCGTCATCGACGGGTGCACCCACCTGCGGTGGCGGTTCGGCGGCGAGCCCCGGGTGCTGCTGCTCGGCCACCACGACACGGTGTGGCCGGTCGGCTCGCTGGAGCGGCACCCGTTCGAGGTGCGCGACGGGGTGCTGCGCGGGCCGGGCTGCTTCGACATGAAGGCCGGGCTGGTGATGGCGTTCCACGCGCTGGCGGCGCTGGACGACCTGGACGGCGTGACCGTCCTGGTCACCGGCGACGAGGAGCCCGGGTCCCCCACCTCGCGGCGGCTGGTCGAGGACGAGGCGCGCGGCTGCGCGGCGGCGCTGGTCCTGGAGGCCGCCGGCCCCGGCGGGGCGCTCAAGACCGAGCGCAAGGGCGTCTCCCGGTACGAGGTGCTGGTGCGGGGCCGGGCCGCGCACGCCGGGCTGGAGCCGGAACGCGGCGTGAACGCGACGGTCGAGGTGACCCACCAGATCGCGGCCGTGGCGGCGCTGGCCGATCCCGCGCTGGGCACGACCGTCACCCCGACCCGCCTGGAGTCGGGCACCACGGCCAACACCGTGCCCGCGCGGGCCCGCTTCGACGTGGACGTACGGGTCAGGGACGCCGGCGAGCAGGACCGGGTGGACGCGGCGATGCGCGGGCTGCGGCCGGTGCTGCCCGGCGCGGGCGTCACGGCCGGCGGCGGGCCGAACCGGCCGCCGCTCCCGGCGTCGGCGTCGAAGGACCTGTTCGAGCGGGCGTGCCGGCTCGCCGGCGCCCTCGGGATCGGGCCACTGGCCTCGGTCGCCGTGGGCGGGGCCTCCGACGGCAACTTCACCGCCGGGGTCGGCACACCCACCCTGGACGGCCTGGGCGCGGTCGGCGGCGGCGCGCACGCCGACGACGAGCACGTGCTGGTCGCGGAGCTGCCCGGCCGCACCCGGCTGCTGACGGCCCTGGTCGCCGACCTGCTGACCGCGCAGCGGTGACCACCCCGCGGAAGGGCGACCCGGGACGCGGTTGTCCGGGCGGACGAACGGGGCGCCGCCGCCCGGTGCTCGCCGACCAGCTACGGGACGAAGGCGGCTGCGACCATGACCGGCGTGACTGATCTCATCCGTGACCGTCGCGACTCCCGGCCCGTCGAGGCCGCGTGCGCCGCGGCCCAGGCCGCCGCCGACGGCGCGGGCATCGACATCCGCCCCCTGGACAGCGTCGGCGAGCTGGAAGCCGTCCGCCGCCTGTACGAGCACATCTGGCGCACCGGTGAGAACAACCCCCCGGTGACGGCCGACATGCTGCGCGCGTTGTCGAAGGCGGGCAGCTACGTGAGCGGCGCCTTCGACGGCGACCGGATGGTGGGCGCCTGCTTCGGCTTCTTCTCCCCTCCGGCGCGCGCCGCCCTGCACAGTCACATCGCCGGCGTGCTGGCGGGCATGCAGGGCCGCAACGTCGGGTTCGCCATGAAGCTGCACCAGCGGGCCTGGGCCATGCTGCGCGGCGTCGGCGAGATCTGCTGGACCTACGACCCGCTGGTACGCCGCAACGCCTACTTCAACCTGGCCAAGCTGGGCGCGGACCCCGCCGAGTACCTGCCGGACTTCTACGGCCCCATGGACGACGACATCAACCGCGCCGACGCCACCGACCGCGTCCTGGTCCGCTGGCGGCTGGAGACGCCCGCCGTCGAGGCGGCCTGCGCGGGCCGGCCGCTCGTGGCGGACGCGGCGGCGGCGCGGGCGGCGGGCGCGGCCGTGGCGCTGGAGACGTCGGCGGCGGGCGGGCCGCTGGTCCGGTACGCCGGGACGCCCACCGTCCTGGTCGGCGTGCCCGGCGACGTCGAGGCGATGCGCGAGAGCGACCCGGCCCGCGCCGCCGACTGGCGCGGGGCGCTGCGGGACGTGCTGGGCGAGCTGCTCGAAGGCGGCGGCCGGGTGCGGGGCTTCGACCGGACAGGCTGGTACATCGTGGACAGACAGGAGACGGAGTGAAGATCACCGGTGTGGAGGTCCGCACGGTCGAGATGCCGCTCGTGACGCCGTTCCGCACGTCGTTCGGCACCGAGACGGTACGCCGGGCGGTGCTGGTGCGCGTCGTCACCGGCGAGGCCGAGGGCTGGGGCGAGTGCGGCGCGGGCACGGCGCCCCTGTACTCCTCGGAGTACACCGACGCCGCGGCCGACGTGCTGACCCGGTTCCTGGTCCCGGCGCTGGCCGGCGTGGCGGACCTGGACGCGCACAAGGTCGCCCCGGCGCTGGCGGCGTTCAAGGGGCACCGGATGGCCAAGGCCGCCCTGGAGACGGCCGTCCTGGACGCGGACCTGCGCGCCCGCGGCGTCCCGCTGGCCCACGCGCTCGGGGCGGTGCGCGACAGCGTGCCGTGCGGGGTGTCGGTGGGCATCACCGGGTCGATCCCCGCGCTGCTCGACGCCGTCGCCGAGTACCTGGACGCGGGCTACCTGCGGATCAAGCTGAAGATCGAGCCCGGCTGGGACGTCGAGCCGGTCCGGGCCGTGCGCGAACGGTTCGGCGACATCCCGCTCCAGGTGGACGCCAACACCGCGTACGGGCGCGGCGACGCCCGGCACCTGGCGGAGCTGGACCCGTTCGGCCTGCTGCTGATCGAGCAGCCGTTCGCGCAGGACGACCTGCTCGGGCACGCCCGGCTGGCCGAGCGCGTCACGACGCCGATCTGCCTGGACGAGTCGATCGTCTCGGCCCGCGCCGCCGCCGACGCGATCGCGCTCGGGGCCTGCCAGGTGGTGAACATCAAGCCGGGCCGGGTGGGCGGCCATCTGGAGGCCAGGCGCATCCACGACGTGTGCGCCGCGCACGACGTCCCGGTGTGGTGCGGCGGCATGCTGGAGACCGGCGTGGGGCGGGCCGCCAACGTGGCGCTGGCCGCGCTGCCCGGGTTCCTGCTGCCGGGCGACACCTCGGCCTCCGACCGCTACTACCGGACCGACCTGACGCCGCCGTTCCGCCTGGTGGACGGCCACCTCGCCGTGCCGACCGGCCCGGGGATCGGCGTCGCCCCGATCCCGGAGGTGCTGGAGGAGGTCACCGTCGCCAGGGCGTGGGTGCCGATGCCGTCCTGACCGATTGGTCCGTTCCGACAGATCCACCGGCGGCATTTCGTCGTCACGGACGAACGACACGCCACCGGGGCGGCGCTAGCTTCGGAGGCGTGCTTGTCCCCGTGACCGGCCTCCCGCGTGCCAGCCTGGGCCGCGTCCTGGAGGAACTCGGTACCACCCTGCTCCATGTCGTCTGCGGCGACGCCGGGCTCGCCCAGGACATCGGCGGCGTCGTCATCCACGACCCGCTCGACGAGCCCGAACTGCCCGCCGACGCGCTGGTCCTCGGCGTCGGCCTGCACGACCCGGCCGAGATCGCGCAGGTCGTGACCCGGCTCGGGCGGCACGGCGCCGCCGCGCTGGTCGTCCGCGCGCCCGTCGTCGCCGACGAACGGCTGGTCGCGGCGGCGGGCCGGGCGGGCGTGGCGGTGCTGGCCTTCGCCCGCGGCGCGTCCTGGACGCACCTGGCGGGCATGCTGCGCGAGCTGACCTCCGACGGCGGCCGGCTCGGCCCCGACGCCCACGCCTCGGGCCGGATCGGGTCCGGCGACCTGTTCGCCGTGGCCAACGCCATCGCCGCGCTGCTCGACGCACCCGTCACCATCGAGGACCGCCACTCGCGGCTGCTGGCCTTCTCCAGCCGCCAGGAGGACACCGACACCTCCCGCGTGCGGACGATCCTGGGCCGCCAGGTCCCCGAGCAGTACACCCGCATCCTGGAGGAACGCGGCGTCTTCCAGGCGATCTACCGCAGCGACCGGCCCGTCTTCGTGGCGCCCCTGCCCGACCCCGAGGGCAGGCAGCCGCCCGCGCTGCCCCGGGTGGCGATCGCGGTGCGCGCCGGCGACGAGATCCTGGGCACGATCTGGGTCGTCGTCCCCGAGCCGCTGGGCGAGGAGCGCAGCCAGGCGCTCTACGAGGCGTCCAAGCTGGTCGCGATGCACATGGTGTGGCAGCGCGCCGACGCCGACATGGAACGGCGGCTGCGGGCCGAGCTGCTGGGCACCGCGCTGGAGAGCGGGCCCGGCTCCCTGGAGGCCGCCCGCCGCCTCGGGCTGAAGGACGAGCCCGCGGTCGTCCTGGCGCTCACCGTCGTCGGCCCGGCGGGCGAGAGCCCGCTGCCCGCCCAGCTCGCCGCCGAGCGCAAGCGGCTCGCCGACGCCTTCGCCATGCACCTGTCGGCCGTGCACCCGCGGGCCGCCGCGGCGCTGGTCGGCGACGTCGCCTACGGCATCCTGCCGCTGCCGCAGAACCGGCAGGACGCCGACGAGCGCGCGGTCCTGGTGGCCACCGAGTTCCTGGCCCGCGTCGGCTCCCGCCTGCGCCCGCTGGTCGGGGTGGGCCGGCCGGCCGGGGACAACTCGGCCCTGGCCCACTCGCGTTCGGGCGCCGACCGGGCGCTGCGCGTGCTGCGCTCGGGCGCCGCCGGGCGGCAGGTGGCCCGCCTGGACGACGTGCACGTGGACGCGCTGCTGCTGGAGCTGGCCGACCTCGTGCCCCGCGGCGACGTCCCCAGCGGGCCGATCGCCCGGATCGTCGCCTACGACAAGGAGCACCAGACGAGCCTGGTCGAGACGCTGGACGCCTGGCTCGACGCCTTCGGCGACGTCTCGGTGGCCGCCGCCGCGATGTTCGTGCATCCCAACACGTTCCGCTACCGGCTGCGGCGCGCGGCCGAGGTGGGCCGGATCGACCTCGGCTCCCCGGACGCGCGCCTGTCGGCCATGCTGCAGCTGCGCCTGATGTCGATCAGGTCCGCGCCGGACGACTGACCGCGCCGCGCAGGCCGAGCGTGCCGATGAGGAAGGCCAGCCATTCGGCGTCCTGGGCCACCGCCACGTCATGGGGGGTGGCCGCGCCGTGCCCGGCGTCGTCGAAGACGTGCAGCAGGACGGGCTCGTCCCCCTGCTGGGCCGCCTGGAGGCGGGCGGCGAACTTGCGCGCGTGCCAGGGACGGCACCGCGGGTCGGCCGCCCCCGCCTGGAGGTAGACCGCGGGGAAGACGCCGGGGCGCACCAGCTCGTACGGCGACATCCGGAGCAGCCGCCGGACCTCCTCGGGGTCGTCCGGGTCCGCCCACGCCTTGCGGATGACGAAGTCGAGGTACGGGTCGCGGATGCCGCCGATCAGGTCCAGCAGCGGCGCCCGCGGCAGGACGGCCCGCCACAGCTCGGGCCGGCTGGTGACGGCGACCCCGCACATGAGCCCGCCGTCGGAGCCGCCGGTCAGCGCGAGCCGGTCGGCGGCCGTCACGCCCTCGGCGATCAGGTGCTCGGCGACGGCCACGAGGTCGGAGTCGCGGACGTGCCGCCGCTCCCGGTGCGCGGCCCGGTACCAGTCCCCGCCGAACTCGCCGCCCCCGCGCAGGTACGCCTGCACCAGCACGCCCCCGGCGGCGACGAAGGCGGCCAGGTCGGGCTGGTACTGGGGAAGCAGCGGCACGTTGGCCGCCCCGTACGCCGAGACGAGCACCGGCGCGGGCCGCGCCGGGTCGAGACCGGCCGGGCGCACCACGTGGTACGGCACCGCGACCCCGTCGGCCGCCACCGCCTGCCCCTCCGCCACCTCGGCGTCGAGCGTGACCGCCGGGGCCGACAGGGTGTGCGGCGCGCTCTGGCCGGGCCGGTGCCGGTAGACGCCCCAGGAGCTGGTCAGCGTGGAGAAGGCGAAGACGAAGTCGGCCGCGGGCATGCCGGTGGCCAGGGCGGTCAGGGCGAAGAAGGGGGCGGCGAGCGCGCCCCGGCCGGGCAGCGGCACCTCGCCGGCGACGGCGCCCGCGCGGTCGAGGATCCGGACCCGGGCGAACGTCCGGTCGAACTCGCTGAGGTACAGGTGCTCGCCGACCGGCGTGAGCGAGCGCAGCACGGTGCCGCCCTCGGGGACCAGCTCGGCCCATCCCGACGGGTCGTCCGGGTCGGCGGCGTCGAGCGGGATGGCGACCACCCGGCCGCGCGGGGCGCCGACGTCGGTCACCGCCAGGTAGCGGTCGCCGACGACGTGGCCGGCGACCGTGCCGGCGCAGCGGGTGACGAAGGGCCGCCACGCCGACCCGGGCACGGACAGGTCGCGGACGGCGCACGGGATCGGGCTGCCCACCCGGTGCGCGGCCACGGCCCAGCGGCCGTCCGGGGAGAACTGGACGAGCGTGTACTCCCGCGAGCCCGCCGGGACCGGGATCGGCTCCACGACGGTCTCCCCCGGCGTCCCGAGGCGGTGGGTGAACACCGCCTGCCGGAACTCCTCCGGCGGGCCGGTGAGCGCGAGGAAGGAGAAGCCGCCGCTGTCGGGCGTCCAGGAGACGCCGCCGGCCCACGCGCTGTGCAGGACCTGGCCGGGCGCGTCGAGCGTGCGGCCGGTGTCCACCTCGACGAGCCGGATGGTGTTGTGCTCGCTGCCGTCGGTGCACACGCCGAGGGCCAGGACGCGGCCGTCCGGGGAGGGCGCCAGCCAGGACAGCACCGCGCCCTCCGTGCCGCCGAACTCGGCCAGGTCGGCCACCGTCCTGCCGGGGCCGTAGGGCTCGTCGGCGACGACCACGGCGGTGGCCGTCGCGCCGGGCGGGGTGACCGGGCGGAACCAGCGGCCGGCCGCGTACCTGGGCAGGGCCGGGCGGGATCCGGTGTCGAAGGCCAGGATCAGGTCCCGGACGGCCGCCGGGTCCTGCCCGTCGTAGGCGACGGCGGCGGCCAGCTCGGCCTGCCGCCGCTGCCACCGCCGCACCTCGGGCGTCTCCTCCTCCAGCCACCGGTACGGATCGGGCACGCGGACGCCCGCGACGTCCTGGACGACCTCGACGGTGCGCGCGGGCGGATAGGGAAGGGTCACGACGACTCCGGCGGTTCGGGATGGGCGGGTTGGGCGGGCCGGGCGGCGGCGAACTCGGCCTGGAGCCGTTCGAAAGCGCCGGGGACCCGGCTGACCCGGCGGACGTGGATGAGGGCGTCGTAGGCGGCCGGGAAGTCGTCCACCGGGTCGAGGCCGCCGCTCGCAAGCGTGCCGTCGATCCCGTCGAACAGCTCGGCCGGCGCGCGGCGCAGGTCGACGACGGCCACGGGCGGGCCGAGGCGGTCCAGCGGCGCCTCGACGCAGTTCGGCGGCAGGGTGCGCGCCTCCAGCGAGACGTCGCAGTCGAACGGGCGCGGGGAGCGCTGCGTGAAGCGGACCTCCGGGCCGGAGCCGTAGGTCGTGCCGACGACCACCAGGCCGTCTCCCAGGGACGCCGCGAGCAGGCCGCCCAGCGTCGGCCGGCCGTGGAAGGGCGAGCGCCGGACGTGGGAGTTGTGGGCGCTGACGACGATCCGCTCCTCCCGTTCGAGCACCCATTCCACGGTCTCGGCCATGAACCGTTCCCGAGGATAGGGCGCGCCCGCCGGCACGGCCTCCCCCGCCTCGGCCTCGTCGGCGAACGCCTGCAGGGAGGCCGCGCACCGGCGCAGCACCGGGTCCTGCGATCGGAGCGCGCGCCCGGCCAGCTCGCGCAGCCCCGCGATCAGGCGGGCGCGGCCGGCCGCGGGCATGGCCGCGTACCGGACCGCCGCCTCGGTACGGCCGCCCAGGTCGCTCAGGATCAGCAGCTCCTCGTCGCCCGGCCCGGCCGGCATGCGGTCCAGGCACGCGCGCACCGCCGGGCCGGGCGAGGTGGACGAGCCGGGCAGGTCCATGCCGTAGAAGGAGACCTGCGCCGGGCCCGCCGAGTTGCGGCGGCGCATCCAGCGCAGCTGCCGCCGCATCGGCTCGCACTCGCCGAACCGGTAGGTGATGCCGTCGCGGGCGACGACCGCGGCCTCCCCGGCCCGCCGTGGACCCAGGCGTCCACGGCCAGCCCGTCGGCGAAGCCGGACTCCATCACGAACGCCGAGAACCCCAGCTCGCGGACGAGGATGCGGAACAGCCGGTCCTTGAGCCGGTAGAACTCGGTGACGTTGTGCGCTCCCTCGCCGACGGCCACCACGCGGGCGTCGCCGACCAGCTCGCGCAGCGTGGCGGCGTCCGGGACGGCGGCGGCGGCCGGGTCGAGGTGGCGCAGCGGCCGGGCGAAGGCGTCCCGCGTCATGCGTGGAAGTACCAGAGCTCGGGCGTGTACAGGTAGCTGAGCAGGGCCCGGAACGACGACTGCGGGCCGGACAGCGTGTCCTTCCACACGACCAGGGTGTGCGGGGTCGGGAAGAACAACACGGGCAGTTCCTGGGCGATCTTGCTCACCTCGGCCGACAGGGCCCCGGCGTCGGCGCCGAAGGTCGAGGCGTCGATGAGCTTGTCCACCTCGTCGTCGCGGTAGCCGCCCAGGTTGAAGCTGCCCTCGGCGTTGAACACCGTGTTGCTGCTGGGGTAACCGGCCGCCAGGTAGAGGGGCCCGTAGTCCTGCATCGCCCACTCGTTCTTGTTCGCAGGCGCGAAGGTGTTGCCGTAGTTGGCGTACATGTAGGTGAGGGACTTGGTGACGATCTTGACCTCGACGCCGAGCTTCTTGGCCGCCGAGGCGAAGGCGACGTCCCGGGCGCCGACGTAGGCGGGGGTGTTCGCGGAGGCCAGGGTGAAGCTGATCTTCTGGCCGCGCGGGATGCCGGCGCCGCACTCGCCCGGCCCGGTGCCGGGCCGCACGCAGGTGGTGGAGCCGTTCGGGACCACCTGCCAGCCGTTGTCGGTGAGCAGCTTGGCCGCCGCCGCCGGGTCGTGCGGGTACGGCGGCGCGTCCCCGAACGCCGGCGGGTACGGCGAGCCGCTGCCCGCGGTGCTGTAGTTGGGCGAGCCGGCGCCGTTGTAGATGCCCCGCCCGGCGATGTAGCCCGGCTGGTCGATCAGGCGCTGGAGAGCCTGCCGGACGTACGGCTGCGCGATGATCTTGTCGAAGCCGTTCACGGTGTTGCCGAAGTTGATGGTCAGCGAGTCGAAGCGGGCGGGCGCGGGCGCGCCGTAGACGTTGAACCCCTTGGCCTTCAGCGCGCCGATCTGCGTGATGAAGCTGGAGTCCAGCGTGCCGACGGTCAGGTTCCCCGCCTTGAACTGGTTGAGCACCGCGGCGGCCGAGGTGAACGCCTTGAAGTCGACCTGGTCGAGCCGCGAGTCGCCGGGCCCGCTGTAGGACTCGTTGCGCGCCAGCGAGAACGAGCCGGTCGTCGGGTCGAAGCTCTTGAGCCGGTACGGGCCGTTGACCACCTGCCACAGCGGGTTCGTGGCGAACGTGGACTGCGACTCCGACTCCTTGGTGAGGTACTTGTAGATCGCCGTGGCGTTCTTCGGCTTGGTGTAGTCGAGGTGCGGGCCGCCCGCGCGGTCGATGTCCCACGCCTTGGACGGCATCACGTACAGCAGCGTCAGCATCGACATCAGGTACGACGGGTTGTACGCGGTCTCCAGTTCGAGGGTCAGCGTGTCGGGCGCGGCGGCCTTGGCGGTGACCCCGTCGGGGAACTGGCCCGGGGTGTAGAAGCTCCAGTTGGCCGGGCTCTCTGCGAGCGCCGCCTTGAGCAGGGTCAGGGAGAAGACGACGTCACCGGCGGTGACCGGGTTGCCGTCGGACCACTTGTAGTCCTTCATCTTGATGGTGACGGTCTTGCGGTCGGGGCTGTAGGCGGGCGGCTCGGCCAGGCTCAGCTCGGCGTCGGCCACCTGGTCGCCCTCGCCGCTGGGCCGGTAGAGGGAGCGCCACATCAGGCCGCGGGCGATGACGGTCCCGTTGGCGGCGGCCGGCGGGTAGGGGTAGATGTAGTTCGGGCTGAGGCCGGGGGTCAGCGCGACGGTGGCCGTGCCGCCGTCCTTGGGCTTGCCCGACTGCGCCGGCTGGCTGGCGTACCCCGCGGCGGGGTCCTTCGCGGCGCCCCCTCCGCCGGTGCACGCTGTGGCGAGCACCGCCACCGCGGCGGCGAGCGCCACCGCCAGGCGTGCTCGCTGCTTTCCGGACACGTGCGTCATTGCAGGCTCCCTACATGTGGGGGTGGAGACATCAGTCGGCGTTCATCAGTCGGCCTTCATCAGTCGGCGTTCATCAGTCGGCCCGGCGCCCGACGGCGTCACGCAGGGCGTCGGCGAGCAGGTTGAGCGCCAGCACCGTCAGGACGATGCAGCCCCCGACCGGGTAGATCAGCCACCAGTAGTCGGCCGAGATGAAGGCGACGCCGCCGGCGAGCTGGCTGCCCCAGTCCTCGGTCGGGTACGTCAGCCCGAACCCGAGGAAGCCCAGCGCCGCCACGACCAGGATCGCGTCGGCGACCTGGAACGTGATGTTGACGATGATCACGCCGAGCGCGTTCGGGATCAGGTGGGTCAGGATGAGCCGCCGGCGCGAGGCGCCCATCACCCGCGCGGCCAGCACGAACTCCCGCACCCGCAGCGTCAGCACCTCGCCGCGGACCAGCCGGGCGGAGACCAGCCAGGAGAACCCGCCGATGACCAGGCTCAGCGACAGCGCGTCGGCGTGGAAGCGGGCCGACAGGATCAGGACGAAGAACAGGAACGGCACCGAGAGCATGACGTCGACCAGCCGCATGAGGAACCCGTCCACCACGCCTCCGGCCAGGCCGGCGACCGCGCCGTACAGGGTGCCGATCGCGGTGGCGAACAGGGCGGCGAGCAGGCCGATCTGCAGCGACAGGCGACCGCCGGCCATCAGCCGGCCGAGCACGTCGAAGCCGTTGGCGTCCGTGCCGAGCGGATGGCCCGGACCGGGCGGCAGGGCCGCGTTGACCAGGTCCACGTCGATCTGGTTGGTGCGGTAGAGCAGCGGCCCGAGGAAGCAGAACCCGGCGATCAGCAGCAGGAGCAGGCCGCCGGCCAGGCCGAGCGGGCTGCGCCGGAGCCCGCGCAGCACCGAGCGCCGGTCCCGCGCCGGGACGGTCTCGGCCTCGGGCCGGGCCTCCACGTTCTGTGTGGTCATTTCGTCAGCTCGATTCGGCGGTCGGCGGCGGCGACCACGAGGTCGGCGACGAAGTTGCCGGCCACGGTCAGGACGCCCCCGACGAGGGTGTAGGCGAGCAGCACCGGATAGTCCTCGCGTTGCAGGCTGTTGAGGAACAGCAGGCCGAGGCCGGGATAGTTGAACAGCGACTCGACGATCAGGTTGCCCGCCAGGAGCGTGGGGATGAGCGTGCCGACCAGGGTGACCAGCGGCAGGCAGGCGTTGCGCAGCAGGTGGCGCAGCAGGATCAGCCGCTCGGGCAGCCCCTTGGCCCGCGCCACCCGGATGTAGTCCTGGCCGAGCTGGTCCAGGGCCGAGGAGCGCTGGTACTGCGCGAAGACCGCGACGCTCGCCGCGGCGAGCGTGATGACCGGCAGCGCCATGGCCCGCGGATCGGTGAGCACGACCCAGGGCGAGTGCGACTGGGACGCCTCGGCCGGGAAGATCGGCAGCGCCTGGCTGAAGACGGCGATGAGGATCAGCCCGAGCAGGAACGACGGCGTCGCGTAGAGCACGTACGAGACCGCCGTGAGGAGCCGGTCGGCGACGCTGTTGCGCCTGACCGCCTGCAGCACGCCGAGCGGCACGGCGATCACCAGCGCCAGCGCCAGGCCGGCGGCCGAGAGCATCGCGCTGCGGCCGGCGTTCTGCCCGAGCAGGGTGGCCACGTTCTCGTTCAGCTTGTACGACCTGCCCAGGTCTCCCCGGGCGAGCTGGCCCAGGTAGCCGACGTACTGGGTGAGGACCGGGCGGTCGTACCCGTGCTGCCGGTTGAAGTCGGCGACCGCCTCGGGCGAGGCGCGCTGCCCCAGGACCACCCGCCCCGGGCTGTCCGAGACGAGGTGCAGCAGCAGGAAGACCACCGCGGAGATGCCGAGCAGGACGACGACCGAGATCGCCAGGCGCCGGACGACGTACCAGGTCATGACCGGGAGGCTCCCTTCAGGGGGTGGCCGCGGGTTCGAGCGGCTGGAGCGGGTGGTGGCAGGCGACCTGGTGGCTGCCGGTGACCGGCCGCGGGAGGGGTTCGGCCTGCGCGCACAGGTCGTCGGCCAGGGCGCAGCGGGTGCGGAAGCGGCAGCCGCTGGGCGGGTCGATCGGGCTCGGCAGCTCGCCGCGTACCCGCTCGCCGCGCGGCTGCCGGGCCTGCGGGTCCGCGTCGGGGACGGCGGCCAGCAGGCCGGCGGTGTAGGGGTGGGCGGGAGCGCCGTACACCTCGTCGGTGGTACCGGTCTCGACCAGTTTGCCCAGGTACATGACGCCGACCCGGTCGGCCAGGTACCGCACGACGGCGAGGTCGTGCGAGATCACCACGCTGCTGAGACCGCGTTCGAGCTGGACGGCGCGCATGAGGTTGAGCACCTGGGAGCGGATGGAGACGTCGAGGGCGCTGACCGGCTCGTCGGCGACCAGCACCGCCGGGTCCAGGGCCAGGGCGCGGGCCAGGTTCACCCGCTGCCGCTGCCCGCCGGACAGCTCGTGGGGGTAGCGTTCCATGACGCCCGCGGGAAGGCCGACGTCCCGCAGCAGCTCGCGGGCGCGGGCCGTGCGGTGGGCGCGGTCGCCCGCGCCCTGGATCGCCAGGGGCTCGCGCAGGATCGTGCCGATGCGCATGCGGGGGTCGAGGGCGGCGCCGGAGTCCTGGAACATCATCTGCAGCCGGCTCCGGCGCGGGCCGAGCGCCCGCGCGCCCATCCGGCTGATCGGCTCGCCGTCGAAGACCACCTCGCCGGAGGTGGGACGGTCGAGGGCGACGAGCATCCTGCCCAGGGTGGACTTCCCGCACCCCGACTCGCCGACCAGCCCGAACGTCTCCCCCGCCGCCACCTCGAAGCTCACGCCGGAGACCGCCTTGAGGGTGCGGCGCGCGCCGAACAGGCCCCTGCCGCCGACCGGGTACTCGCGCCTGAGGTCGACGACGCGCAGCCGCGGCGCGCGCTCAGGGGACGCCGGAGGCTCCACCGGGCGGGTGCGGAAGCGGGTCTGGACCCGGTCGGCCGGTCCGGCGGCCGGGTGGTGGCAGGCGTGGACGTGCCCGCCGTCCTCCGCCGTGGGGGCCGGACGCTCCTCGTGGCACCGGTCGGTGGCGGCCTCGCAGCGCGGCGCGAACGGGCAGCCGGGCCCGGCCGCGGTCAGGTCGGGCGGCGCGCCGGGGATGCTGAACAGCCGCTCGTCCCTGTCGTGGGTGAGCGAGGGGATCGAGGCCAGCAGCGCGTGCGTGTAGCGGTGCCGGGTCCGGGCGAAGAGCACGGGGGTGGGGGCGGTCTCGGCCAGGCGGCCGGCGTACATGACGCCGACGCGGTCGGCGTGCCGGGCGATGACCCCCATGTCGTGGGTGATGAGGATCATCGACATGCCGAGCCGGGAGCGCAGGCCGTCCAGGAGGTCGAGGATCTCGGCCTGGATGGTGACGTCCAGCGCCGTGGTGGGCTCGTCGGCGATGACGACCCGCGGCTCGCAGGCCAGCGCCATCGCGATCATCACGCGCTGCCGCATGCCGCCGGAGAGCTGGTGCGGGTAGTCGTCCATGCGCTCGGCCGGGCGGGGCAGGCCGACCAGGGCGAGCACCTCGGCGGCGCGTTCGCGGGCGGCCCGCCTGGAGGCGCCCTTGTGCAGCCGTACCGGCTCGGCGACCTGCTCACCGATGCGCCGGGTCGGGTTGAGCGCCGTCAGCGAGTCCTGGAACACCATCGCGATCTCGTTGCCGCGCAGGGCCCGGTAGCGCGCGGCGGGCAGGCCGACCAGCTCCTCGCCGCCGAAGTCGATCGAGCCGCCGGTCACCCGGCCGCCGGCCGGCAGCATGCCCATGATCGCGAGACCGGTCATGGACTTGCCGGACCCGGTCTCGCCGACGATCCCCAGGGTCTCGCCGCGGTTCAGCACCAGACTGACGTCCGAGACCGGGCGGACGACCCTGTCGCCGCGCCGGATCTCGACCGACAGATCCCGGATCGCCAGCACGCGATCGCTCTCCAAATCCATCCGACGATAGTGGGACCCGCGTCCCCGGCGGTGTTCGTCGCGGACATCGAACGTTGGGGCCGGGGTTCGTCCGGGCGTACCAACTGATCAGCACTGATCAGCGCGGTGCGGAGACCGGGGGCGGGCATGAGAACGGCCCGCCGGCGCTGTGCGCGGGCGGGCCGTTCTCGCGGGGTCAGCCGGACGTGCGGCGGTCGGCGCGGCCGTCGTGCAGGTAGAGGGCGCGGCCGGTCCCGTCGTCGCCGAGGAAGGCGATCGGGGCGTGCGCGCCGCGCTCTGGTTCCAGGGGGATCAGCACGTCGTCGCGCCAGGCGGCCAGCTCGGTGCGGTACGGCACCTCGTCCAGGTCGGCGGTGATCCCCACGGGCGTGCGCCGCAGCCACAGCCGCCCGGCCCCGTCCAGGGTCACCTCCGTCTCGCACGTGCTCGACGTGTACGTGCCGACGTACCGGACGGCGTTCGCGGGCGGGACGGGGGTCGGGCCGGGCGCCGGGGGCGCGGGCAGCTCGACCCCGCCCAGCTCGCCCAGCACGCGGCCGGCGATCTCGGCGAACACGGGCCGCGTCCGGCCGCCGTTGGCGACGACGACCACGGCCACGTCGCGCCCCGGCGCCACGCGCAGGCAGGCCGACTGGCCGACGGTGCTGCCGTCGTGGCCGAAGACCGTGCCGCCGGGCCGGTCGAAGAGCTCCCATCCCAGGCCCCATGCCGTGCCCTGGGCGAAGTCGGGCAGCGCGACCTGCGGCCGCCGCATCTCCGCGACGCTCTCCGCGCTCAGCACGCGGGCGCCGTCCGGGCCGGTGCCGCCGGCGAGGTGCATTCGGGCGAAGGCCAGCAGGTCACGCGGCCGCATCGCCAGCATCGACCCGGCGGGCGCGTTCGAGCGGGCCAGCGCCCACACCGGGGTCGGCTCGTACGGGCCGTCCGGCGTGCGCTGGACGTGGCCGACCGCCGTGCGGTGCACGATCGCCTCGTACGGGTCGCAGGCGGCGTGGGTCATGCCGAGCGGCGTGAACAGGTGGTCGCGCAGGCACGCGTCGAACGGTTTGCCCCGCACGACCTCGATGATCCGGCCCAGCACGCAGTAACCGGCGTTGTTGTAGGAGAACATCTCGCCGGGCTCGAACAGCTGCGGCACCTCGTGCAGGACGTCCAGGAACCGTTCGACGCAGTCGTCGCCCTTGCCGGTGTCGGTGAAGACGTCCCCCTCGAAGCCCGCGACGTGGCACATGAGCTGCCGCGTGGTGATCCGCCGGGCGGCCCGCTCGTCGCCGATCCGGAACGCCGGGAGGTGGGCGCGCACGGGCGCGTCCAGGTCGAGCCGCCCCTCGTCGGCCAGTTGCATGGCCAGCGTCGCGGTCAGCACCTTGGTGATCGAGCCGATCTGGAACAGGGAGCCGGGGGTCGCCTCGACACCCGTCGCCGTGCTCAGCGTCCCGGCCGCGACCTCGACCGTCCGCCCGTCCGCGTGGACCGCCACGGCGGCCCCGGGCACCTGGTTCTCGGCGAGCAGTCCCGCCAGCCGGTGACGCAGCCACGCATCGATCTCCTCCAGCTCCGGCACCGGTGTCCCCCCTGGTCGACTCCGCCCGACCCTAGAGCCGACGGGAACCGCCCGGTTCGTCCACTGCCACTATGCCTGGCCCGATTCTTCGTCGGCACGACCTAGACCGATGTGATCTATGACAGATATTTCAGTATTGCCTGACTCGCTGTCATATGCGATGTTCCGCTCACAAGCCGCATGAGCACAGCTCATGTCACCCCCGGAGAAAGGCGTTTCCATGCGTCGAATCTCAACCCTGTTAGCCCTGGCCTCCGGCGTCTGCCTGGCACTGTCCGGCTGGGCCACCGCCGCCGAGGCCAACTCCCCGGCCGCCGCCGACCAGCAGCGCTACATCGTCCAGCTCTCTGGCGTGTCGCGAGCGCAGGTGGCGAACGAGGCGCAGCAGCAGGTCACGGCGCACAAGGGCGTGCTGGTGGGAACCTACCGGTACGCCTTCAACGGCTACTCGGCCCTCTTCACCGCCGAGGAGGCCGCCAAGCTGAAGGGCGAGCCCGGTGTGCTCACCGTCGAGCCCGACCACGAGGTGCACGCCTTCGCACAGACCGTACCGAGCGGCATCAAGCGCATCTACGCCGACCAGAACATCAACCTCGACATCGACGGCACCGACGACGTCCGCATCGACGTGGACGCGGCGGTCGTGGACACCGGCGTCGACCTCGACCACCCGGACCTGAACGTGGTGGCCAGCACCAACTGCACCAGCGGCGTCTGCTCGGGCACCGGCGACGACGACAACGGGCACGGCAGCCACGTGGCCGGCACGATCGGCGCCATCGACAACTCCGTCGGCGCGGTCGGCGTCGCCCCCGGCGCCCGCATCCACGCCGTCAAGGTGCTCAACTCGGCGGGCTCCGGCACGCTGGCCGGCATCGCCGCCGGTCTCGACTGGGTCGTGGCCAGGGCGAGCACGATCGAGGTCATCAACCTGAGCCTCGGCTGCCAGGGCTGCAGCAGCTCCGCGATCAGCAACGCGATCACGAACGCCACCAACGCGGGCATCGTCGTCGTCGTGGCCGCCGGCAACAGCTCGGCCGACGCCTCCGGCTTCTTCCCCGCCAACCACCCCGACGTCGTCACCGTCTCGGCCGTGACCGACTTCGACGGCCAGCCCGGCGGCCTGGTCGGCACGATCACCGTGCCGTGCCGCACCGACGGCGCGACCGACACCGACGACACGCTCGCCTGGTTCTCCAACTACGGCACCACGGTCGAGGTCGCCGCCCCCGGCACCTGCATCTACTCCACGTGGATGAACGGCGGCTACAACACCATCAGCGGCACCTCCATGGCCAGCCCGCACGTCGCGGGCGCCGCGGCCGTGCTGACCAGCGGCTCGAACAAGCCCACCACCCGGGCGGGGGCGCTGGCCGTACGGGACAAGCTCAAGGCCACGGGCAACTCCAACTGGACCGACGACGCCAGTGACGGGGTCAAGGAGCCGCTGCTCGACGTGCACGACGCCACGCAGTACCCGCCGACGACCGGTGGCAACCAGCCGCCGGTGGCGAGCTTCACCCAGTCGTGCGACAACACCACGCGGGTGTGCTCGTTCAACGGCTCCGGCTCCAGCGACCCGGACGGGACCATCGCCTCCTACGCGTGGACCTTCGGCGACGGCTCCACCGGCAGCGGCGCGACCGTGTCGCACACCTACGCCGCCGCGGGCACGTACACCGTGGCCCTCACCGTGACCGACAACGGCGGGGCCACCAACTCCACCAGCAAGAGCATCACGGTCGGGACCACCCCCGGGAACTGCACCGGCTACCAGACGCCGTTCTCCGGCAACCTGACCAGCGGGCAGAACGTGTACTACCCGAACAGCTCCGGCTACACGGCCGCCGCCGGGACGCACCGGGCGTGCCTCGACGGGCCCTCCGGCGTGGACTTCGACCTGTACCTGCAGAAGCAGGGCATCCTCGGCTGGACCACGGTGGCCAGCAGCGCGGGCAGCGGGCCTGACGAGTCGCTGACCTACAACGGCACGGCGGGCACCTACCGCATCCGCGTGCACGCGTACAGCGGGTCCGGCGCCTACACGGGCGGCTACACCAAGCCGTAACCACCCAATTCGCGACCCCGTGCCCCACACGGGGTCGCCCCCGCTCCCCGCCCTCGCTTCCTCCGGCGCTCGCTTCCTGCGGTCCGCGTGCCGGCCCGGATCTCGGGCACGTCGCGCCGGGGCCTGCCACAGCCGCTCGCGAGCCTGGCTCGCCCGGGGATCGTCACGGTCGCCGGACCGTGCTCGCCGTCGCCGTGACCCGGGGTTCGATCTCGGGGAAGGAACCGTCGCCGAACAGGATCCGCGCCGCCAGCGCCCGGCCGGCACGGGTGCGCAGGACGGCCACCGCAGCCTCCGCCACGACCGGCGACCGGATCCCCGCCAACAACCGCCGCAGCAACAACCGGCCCCGGAACCGGGCCCGCAGCGCGGCCCCGTCGTACCGTCTCAACACCCTTCGGTCACCGGTACGCAGATACTCGTCGATCACCGCCGCGGCCAGCTCGGACATCCGCAGGCAAGGGTCCAGCCCACCGGCCGTCAGGGGCGACACCGCGCCCGCCGCGTCCCCGACCAGCAGCCCGTCCGGGCAGGCCAGCCGACGCAGCACGCCCCCGACCGGGATCGGGCCTCCCCTGCGCTCGACCGGCCCGGCAGGCGCCGCGCGACCGGGCGCGTCGGCGGCGAAGGCGTCCAGCAGACGGCGGACGCCGGCCCGCATCGCTCCCGGCTCCCCCGCCACACCCACGTGCGCGTGCCGCCCGTCGTCCACCACCCACCCGAGGTATCCCGGAGCCACCCGGGGATCCAGCACGCAGTGGAACGTGGGGACACCTGAGCCCGGCGCGACCGCATGAACGATCTCGGCGCCGACCAGGAAGCGCCGGTTGACGTCGAGGCCGAGATCACGTGCCACCCGCGACCGCGCCCCATCCGCCCCCACGACGAACCTGACCCCCACCACCTCCACCCCCACAACGCCCTCCACCGCGCTCGCCCCCTCCGAGCCCTCCGCCCCCTGAACGCCCTTCCGGATTTCCCAGGTCAGCACGCCTTCCCCGCCCTCGGCGCCCACTGAGCCCTTCCCACCGTCCGCGCCCGCCGGGCCGCTCGTGCTCTCCAGTCGTACGAGGCCCGCTGAGCTGCCCGTGTACCGGACGCCCAGCAGGACGCGAGCCCCGGCCGACTCCGCCGCGCGGCGGGCGTGTTCGTAGACGGCGGCCATGTCGGCCACCCGGAACTCGTCCCTGTCGCTGGTGAGCCGGATCGGCGAGCGCCGCGACGGCGGATACAGCAGGACGTCCCGGACGCCGGGCCCGAGCAGGTGGTCGGGCAGGTCGAAGTCGTCGAGCGTGCGGCGTACGAAGATCCCGGTGGTCCGGACGCCGGCCGACAACGACCTGCGGCGGTCGACGACCATGACGTTCAGCCCCCGCAGGGCGAGCAGGCGGGCCGTGTGCAACCCGGCCAGCCCCGCCCCCACCACCAGGACGTCCACTGTCTGCATATTCCGGGACGTTAGGCGCGTCCCCCCACCCACGGGGCAGTCTGCACAGCACCCGCCCCCAACCTTCACACCCCCACCACATCACGGCGGCACGTTCACTCGAAGGCCCGAGGCCGGCAGTCAGGGCCGCAGGATCGCGCCCGCGGGCGAGGACCGTCAGCGCACCGCGCCCACGACCGCCCTGCCCTCGCGGGCCGCCGCCGCGTAGAACGGCGCCAGCGCCTCCAGCCCTTCGTACGCCCCGCCCGCGTGACCGGCGCCGAATTTCCACCCCTCCTCGGCCAGGCCCCGCGCGACCGCCGCCACCTGGGCGGGATCCAGCGCGAACGGCGGCCCGTAGCCGACCTCGCACCCCGCCATGTCGTTCGCGCCGTCCTCGCCGGTGGCCGCCGCCAGCCAGGGGAAGCACTGCCTCCACCGCGCGGTGCCGTGCTCGGCCTCGGCCCGTCCCTCGGCGATGGCGGTGAGCGAGCGGTGGTCGTCCGCGAACAGGTCCGTCTCCAGGGGGAGACCGCGCAACCGGCCCTCGAAGACGGCCCCGACGAGGGCGGGGTCGGCCCGTACGGACTCCAGCAGCGCGGCCTCGATCTTCGCGAGGCTCAACCTCATCGACACGATCATGGATCGTACGCCGGCGCCCGGCACGCTCCTAGAGTGCGGCGAACGGCCCCCGTTCCACCACGATCACCTTGTCGTCGGCGTACCCGTCCAGGTCTGCGGCGTTCCAGCTCTCGCCCGGTCGGATCTGGTGGAACCGGAACGTCGCGTTGGTCTCGTTCGCGGTCACGACGCAGCGCACCGGGCCGGGCGGGTGGAGGGCGCGGGCGAGCCGGCCGACCTCCAGGGCGAGCGCCACGCCGTGCAGCAGCAGGACGCGCTGGCCCGCCTCGCCGATCACGGGCGCGTGGCCGGCGTCGACGACCTCGACCGGTACGAAGTCCTCCAGATGCACGGAACTCCTGTCGCACTCCCAGCCGGTGAGGTCGTGGAAGGGCTCGGGGGCACGTCCGGCGCCGTCCGTCGAGGCGGCCCAGCCGAGCACCTCGCCCCGCCGGACGAGCCCCTGGGCCACCCGTTCCCGCAGGCCGGGGGCGAGGCCGCCCGGCGGTGCGAACGTGGCCGGGCCGCCCGTCATGCCGAGCAGACCGGCCGCGGAGTCGTTCATCGTCATGCGCAGCACGCCGTCCATGATCCCGGTCACGGCGTGCCCGCGCGAGCGACCAGGCGACCGGCCCCGCACGCCGACGACAGGGCGATGACCAGGGGTCAGGTGAGCAGGCGGAGGAGGTCGGCCTCCTCGTCGGCGGTGAGGCCGGCGCGGGTCACCCGGTGGCCGGAGTCGCGCAGCCAGGCGAGCGTGTCGCGGGCCGTGTCGGCGACCGGGCGGATGCGCAGACCGGCGGCCAGCGTGGCGGAGGTGTCCCGGGCCATGAACCCGGCGTATTCCGGCAGCGGCAACCACAGCGGCAGCGAACGCGGCCCGGCCCACGGCTCGACCTCGTGCCCGGTGAGGAACTCCTGGCCCGCCCAGACGAGCTCCGGCGCCACCGCCAGCCCCTCGGCGATCATCGCCAGCATCTCGCCCCTGGTGAAGGGCATGGAGATCCCGTCGTACGGGCCGGTGAGCCCGGCCTGCGCCGCGTCGAGCGTCCAGGCCGCGAGATCGCGTACGTCGACGAGCTGCACCAGATCGCCGGGCGAGCCCGGAGCCAGCACGGGGCCGCCGCGCGCCAGCCGCTCGACCCAGTAGGTGAACCGGTCGGACTGGTCCTCCGGGCCGACGATCAGCCCGGCCCGTACGTGCAGCGCGTCGTCGCCGAGGATCTGCTCGCAGGCCACCTTGGCCGGCCCGTAGTTCTCCGGGTCGCTCTCGTCGGCGCCGGCGGGCAACGGGTCGTGCAGGACCTGGTTGACCCGGGTCGCGTCGGAGTAGACGCTGCACGACGAGACGAACGTGTAGTGACCGGCCCGGCCCGCCAGCTCCGTGACCGCACGCCGCACCTGGCTGGGCAGCCTGGCGACGTCCACGACCAGGTCGAACGCCCCCTTCAGCGGCGCGAGCCCGCCGTCCGCGGACCGGTCGACCCGGACGAACTCCACGCCCGAGGGCGGTTCGCCGGCCACGCCGCGCGCCGCGCACACCACCTCGTGCCCGCGATCGCGGGCCTGCCGCGCGATCTCCCTGGACAGAAATCTCGTGCCGCCAAGAACAAGTGTCCGCATGCCTGCCATCCTGGCCCACCCGGCCCCGCCGGCCCACCGCCCTTCACTTCCAGCGCAACACTTCCCCGGCGGCGGGACGGCCGCGAAACTGGTCGATCGCATTCCGCAGTCATGTATCCACGAAGCGGCGGACATGCTCTCATAGGGGTGATTGGGGGACTCAGTTCAAGTCAGGCGAGGAGACATGCCCGAACCAGGCTCCCCAGAATCCGGCTCCCCACAACCCGGCTCCCCACAACCCGGCACTGTCGGCGACGGCTCCCGTCGTACGGCGCCGACCATCGAGGAGGCCGCCCGGACGATCCTGCTCGACGTGGCCCCCGAGGACGTGCGGTTCCTGCCGCTGGCCTGCGCGGACTTCTTCGGCAACCCGACCGCCCGCAGACGCGCGGTCCGCGCCACGCTGCGCGGACGCGAACGCGACCAGCCCACCGGCTTCGACGCGGGCGAGGGCATGCAGCTCGTCCTCGGCGTGGTCCTGACCCTGCTCAACGGTGTGGCCTGCGAGGTGCTGACGGGCATGACGACCGAGCGGGTCGACCGGTTGCGGGCCCGGTGGCGGGAGCGCCGCCGGCGCAGGGCGCTGACCTCGGCCGTCGCGCCGCAGGCCGAGCGCACGCCGTTGCCCAGGGTGAGCGCGGTCGAGGCGGCGGCCATCGGCGCGCAGGCGGCCGAGATCGTGCTGGCGGCGGGGATGCCCGCGGAGCTCGCCCAGCGCGTGAACACGCTGCTCGCCGCGGCCCTCATCGACCCGCGGCCCTGACCGTGCACCCGCCCGTCGGCCCCTCCCGGGAGGTGACGGCGCCGGCCGGCGCGCCCGCGGTGCCGCCTCCGCCGAGGTTGGACCCGTTCGCGCTGCCGGCGGCGACCACGGCCCGCTTCCTGCTCATGATCGTCGTCGCGGTCACCAGCGCCGTGCACCTGTACCTGGTCCTGCTCGACCGGTACGCCGCCGGCAGCACGGACCTCGGCCCTCGTGGCTGTGCCCTGGCCGCGGGATCCGGCGCGGGACGGATCCCCGACGGCGTCCTGGTCTCGGCCTACGTCGAGTGCGTCCAGCGGGATTCGGCGCGTACCGGGTGGGTGGTGATCGGCATGGTGGCCGGGCTGCTCGCCGTGGCCGTCGTGATCCACCTCCTCCACCCGCGCCTGGTCATGCTCTCCCGCCCGCGACCGCTGGCCCAGTTCGCGGTGGACGAGGGCATGGCCGCCGTGGTGCGGCGCGTCGAGGACACCGTCCGGGCCCGGCCCCGGGGACCGAGGTGTACGTCGCGACACTGCGCGCGAGCGCGAGCGGCCGGGCCTTCGGCCGTCGTCCCCGGTACCGGATCATCCTCGACCTCGGGCTGCTGCGCGCGGCCGACGCCGACCCCGGGCAACTCGACACCGTCCTCGCCCACGAGCTGGCCCATCTGCGCAACAAGGACGTCGGCCTGACCACGTTCGCCTTCGCGATCTGGTGGGCGTACCTGCTGGTCGTCGCGCTGCCCCTGCTGCTGCTCGCGGCGGTCGAGCCGGGCCTGCTCGCCGTCCTGCCGTGGCGGCTGGCGGCCGTGCTGGCCCTGCTGTGGTTCGCCCGCACCTCGGTGCTCAGGACCAGGGAGTACTACGCCGACCTGCGCGGCTGTGCCACGCCGGACGGTGAGCGGCTGCTCCTGGACACGCTGGCCCCCACGCCGGCGGACGACGGGCGGCGCCGGCGGGACCGGGGGCCGTTGTCGTTCCACCCCGGCGACGAGGAGCGGGCGGACGTCATCCGCGGCGCGCCCCGGCTGTTCCGGATCGGCGTGGTGGAGTCCGCGGCCGCCGGCGTGCTGCTCGGGCTGGGTTACTCCCCGTGCGTGCACCTCGTGGAGATGATCTTCCCCACGGCCGTGGCCTCCCTGTTCACTCCGGAGCGCCTGGCCGTCGGGGTGCTGTTCGGGGCGCTGGCCACCGGGGCGGTCGCGGGCACCGTGTGGCGGGCCGGGCTGCTGGCGCAGGCCACGCACACGCGGCCGCCGTCCACGCTGCCCGCCGCGCTGGCGCTGACGGCGGGGCTGGTGGCCGGTCAGCTCGTCGCGCCGCCGCTGGCGACCGCGGCCGGCTCGTGGGCCGACATCCTGGCCAGGTCCCCCGTGATCGCGGTCGTGCTGGCGGCGCTGCTCGCCGTCCTGTTCCAGCTGATGCTCAGGTGGGCGGTCCTGTGCGCGTCGGTGTGGCTGCCGCTGGCCCGGCGGGTCCGTACGGCCGCGCTGGCCGGCGCGGCGCTGTCGGCGTTGATCTTCGGATCCTGGTTGAGCTTCTGGTTCGACATGATCGCGTGGCTGATCGACAGCGCGGTGAGCTGGGACATCCTCTGGTTCGGCCTGTTCAGCACCGCGTTCAACCCGACGTTGCAGCTCTGCGTCGTGCTGGCGTGCGCCGTCGCGTCGGTCGGCTGGGCGGCGCGGCGCGGCCTGCCGCCCCGGCCCCTCGCGGCCGTCTGGCGGGACGCGCCGCCGAGCCGTTTGGCGGCGCCCCGCATGCCGCTGCCTGCGGTCAACGTCACCGCGCTGGCGATCTGCCTCGCCTACGCCGGGGTGATGATCCCCTTCTACGGCTGGCTCCGCTCGGCCCTCGGCGGCGTGCCGCTCACGGGGACCGTTCCCATGGCGAACGCGCCCGGCATCTTCGCCCCGGTGCTGATCGTTGCGACCGCCGTGGCCCTGGCCGGAGCGTTCTGCTTCGGCGTGGCGGCCGGGGGGCGAGGCGGCAGCGCGCCGGTCGTGGCGGGCGCCGGGGTTCTCATGTTGCTGGCCGTGTTCGGACTCGTACCGCTGATCATGGTCCATCTGGTCACCGTGGTGTGCGGTGCCGGGCAGCTCTTGTCCTGCATGGCTTCGCTGCCGCGCGTGTTCGACCTGTCGCAGAGCGGGCCGATCTTCGCGGTCGGGTTCGCCGGGCTGGTCGTCACGGGCGCCGCCGCCGCGTGGCTGGGCAGTGCGCTGCGCGGCGCCGCGCAGGCGCTGTCGGCCGCGGGCCCCCGGCCTTGGGGAGCGCGTCCGTGGAACGGCGTCACCGGGCGGCCGGTCGGCGCCGTGTTGTCGCTCGTCCCCACCGCGCTCGGCGCGCTGCTCTTCGGCTACCTGGCCGTCAACATGGTGTCCACCGCGGGCGGCAGGACGGTGCACGTCGATCGCGCGGTCGTGGCCCGCGAGCTCCGCGCGGCTCCCCGGGGTCCGCTGCCACCGGCGCGCGCCTGCTCGGCCGTCGGTGCGGTCAGCTCCGGACTGTTGTTCACCGACACCTTCGACTTCTCCCGCGTCATCGCGGGCATGGCCAGGAGTGCCGGGTACGCCATGGCCGCGCGCGACCCTGCCCTCCAGGCCATGGGACGCGAGACCGCCACTGCCCTGCTGTCCGGAGACTCCGGACGGGCATACCGCGCCCATGACGCTCTGCGCCACCTGTGCGTGATCACGGGCGCGCTGCCCTCGTGATCAATCCTCCGCCGCGGGCGGGAGCCGCAGGGCGATGACGGCGATGTCGTCGAGGCCGGTGCTGGGCAGGCCGCTGAGCACCTGGTCACAGAAGCTCTCCAGCGGCTCGGCGGCGAGCGACTCCGCCACCCGGCGCAGCCGTTCGAGACCAAGATCCAGGTGCTCGCCCGACCGTTCGATGAGCCCGTCGGTGTAGAGCAGCAGTGTGCTGCCCGGCGGCAGCGGCTCGGTCAGGGAGGCGCGGGTCTCGTCGTCGAAGAAGCCGAGCAGCGGGCTGACGGCCCCTTCCAGGAAGCGTCCGTGGCCCTGGGCGGTGACCAGCAGGGGCGGCGGATGGCCGGCCACCGCGAACCGCAGCCGATGTCCGCCGTCGCTCTCCTCCACGCGGGCGAACACGCACGTGGCCGTGACCTCGGAGGACAACGACTCCATCGCGACGTTGAGCCGGGTCAGGATCTCGCCGGGCGGCTCGCAGCGGTCCATCGCCAGCGCCCGCAGCATGTTGCGCAACTGGCTCATCAGGACGGCCGCCGACAGGTCGTGTCCCGCCACGTCGCCGATGACCAGCGCCGGGACGCCGTCGGGCAGGACGAAGGAGTCGTACCAGTCGCCGCCCACCTCGGCGGCGCTGGGGCTGGCCCGGTAGCGGGCCACGATCCGCAGGCCGGGCAGCCGCGGCGGCTCGGCGAGCAGGCTGTACTGCAGGGCCAGCGCGATCTGCTGGGTGCGCTGGAAGCGGATGGCCCGGCTCAGGGCGTCGTGGGCGTGGCCGAACATGTTGCCCAGCAGCGTGATGTCGGCCCGGTTGATCGCCGGACGGTCGCCGCACGTCACCACCCCGACCACGGCGGGGACCGCGCCGTCGACCACGACCGGCAGGACCAGCATGCTGTTGGCGCCGCTGGCCGTCAGCCACGCGCGGGTGCTTTCCGGCGCCAGGTCGGGCGGCGGACACCCGGCGGGGAACGTCTGCAGCACGGGCCGCCGCCGGCGTACGACCGCCACGAAGGCGTTGCTGTCGTCGACCTGCTCCTCGCTGTACGGCGACAGCGGCACCAGGCCGCGACGGGCCGCGGTGACCAGCCGCTCGACGACGAACGGCGCCTCGCCGCGCCGATCGCCGGTGAGGTCGGTGATGAGGTAGACGCCGCAGCCGTCGGCCAGTTCGGGCACGATGACGTCGGACAGCGCGCCGAGCATCTCCTCCAGGCTGGAGAGCTGGGCCGTGGCCGCCGCGGCGCTGTCGAGCAGGCGCTGCCGCCGCTGCTCCTGCCACTGCTCCTCGATGTCGGTGCACGACCCCACCCACTCCACGAGCCGGCCGTTCTCGCAGATGGGCACGGCGCGCATCTCGAAGTGCCGGTAGGAGCCGTCGGCGGTGTGCAGCCGGTAGACGTGCTCCCAGGTCTCGGTGGCCCTGCTGACCGCCCCGGACCACGACCTGATCGTGTCCTCGCGGTCGTCGGGATGGACCATCTTCAGCCAGCCCTGCCCCCGGTGCCCCTCCCACGGCTGCCCGGTGACCCGCTCCCAGCTCGGGCTGGGCTCGTGCACGTAGCCGTCGCGGGTGGTCACCCAGACGATCTGCGCGCTGACCTTCATCAGGCTCTCGTAACGGCGCAGGATGCGGCGGCGTTCCTCAGCGAGGGCCTCGATCCGGCGGGCCGCGGTGACCTGGTCGGTCACCTCCATCACCACTTCGAGCACGCCGTAGTCGCCCGGCCCGAAGACCACGCGCGACAGGCTGGAGGTGAAGAACCGCCGCTCCTCGCACTCCGGCCCGACGACGTACTCCGGCTCCGCCGTGGTGACGAACGGCTCGCCGGTGGCGTAGACCCGGTCGAACTGCGCGCGGAAGTGCACCTGGACGAACTCCGCGAACGCCTCCTCGACCGGCATCCCGGTGCGGCTGTCGGCGAACAGGGAGCGGTAGGCGGCGTTGGTGTAGACCAGGCGGTGGTCGGGGCCGCGCGCGACCGCCACGCCGACCGGCGCCGGTTCCAGCACCTCGAACGCCAGCCCGCTGCCCGCGGGCTCGCCGTCAGCCCCCATCGTGACCTCCCCCGACGGCCACAGCCTCCCTCCCCCCTACCCCCGCACGATCCGCCCCGAACGCGCGCCGCGGGGGCCGGTCAGCCGTCGGCCCCCGGCGGGACCAGGCCCGACTGCTCCTCCAGGTAGGCGATGGCCCCGACGCCCTCCTCGGCGAAGAACACCAGCTCGGTGAGGGGCAACGGCAGGAAGCCCTCCGCCTCCATGCGCTGGAACTGCTGCTTCAGCCCGTCGTAGAAGCCCGCGGTGTTCAGCAGCACGACCGGCTTGGTGTGCAGGCCGTGCTTGCGCAGCTCCAGGATCTCGGTGGCCTCGTCGAGCGTGCCACTGCCGCCCACCATGACGACGAAGCCGTCGGCGCGGGACAGGAGCTGCGCCTTGCGCTCGGCCAGGTCGCGGGTGATCATCATCTCGTCGGCGCCCGGCCGGGCCTTGTCCGCCAGGAACTCGACCGAGACGCCCACCAGGCGGCCGCCGGCCTCCTGCACGCCGTCGGCCATGACCTTCATCAGGCCGCTGTCGGAGCCGCCCCACACCAGGGTGTGCCCGCCCTTGCCGATGAGCTCGGCGAACTCGCGGGCGGGGCCGGTGTAACGCTCGTTGAGGTCGGCGGCGGAGCAGAAGACGCAGATGTTCACGCCGTAACTGTAGGCGAACCTGCCCAGGCCAGGGCACCTGGGAAGGATCTGCCCAAGATCCGTCGAGCCCGGTGCCCGCCCGTCGCGGCGGGGGTACGTCCTGGTCCATGAAGAAAGCCATCAACGTCTGCTTCGGCGTGGACGTGGACGCCGTGGCGGGCTGGATCGGCTCGTACGGCGGCCAGGACTCGCCCAACGACATCCAGCGGGGCGTGTTCGCCGCCGAGGTCGGGACCCCGAGGCTGCTGCGCCTGTTCGCCCGCGAAGGGATCAGGACGAGCTGGTTCGTCCCCGGACATTCGGCGGAGTCGTTCCCCGACCAGATGCGGCGGATCGTCGAGGCCGGGCACGACGTCGGCGCGCACGGCTACATGCACGAGAACCCGGTCGCGATGTCCGCCCAGCAGGAGGAGGACGTCCTGGCGCGCAGCCTGGAGGTGCTGGAGAAGATGCTCGGCGTCCGGCCCCGGGGCTATGTGGCGCCGTGGTGGGAGATGTCCGCGCGGACCGTCGAGCTGCTGCTGCGCTACGGCTTCGGCTACGACCACTCGCAGTCCTACCGCGACTTCCAGCCCTTCTACGCCCGCAAGGGCGAGCGGTGGACGCGCATCGACTACGAGCAGGCCGCCTCCACCTGGATGAAGCCGCTCGTGCCCGGCCAGGAGGTGGACCTGGTGGAGTTCTCGGCCAACTGGTACCTGGACGACCTGCCGCCGATGATGTTCATCAAGAGCTCGCCGAACAGCCACGGCTTCGTCAACCCGCGCGACCTCGAACAGCAGTGGCGCGACCAGTTCGACTGGGTCTACCGCGAGCTGGACTACGCGGTCTTCCCCGTCACGCTGCATCCCGACGTCAGCGGGCGTCCCCAGGTGCTGCTGATGTTGGAGCGGCTCATCGCGTACATGCGCGGGCACAAGGGGGTCACGTTCATGTCGATGGCCGAGGCCGAGATCGACTTCCGCGCCCGTTACCCCTTCGACGGGCGGGCGCGCCCGGCCGACATGCACTGAGCCGTCCCCGGCCGCGGGCCGGGGACGGCTCGGGCCCCCGTCTATGCCCAGGGCGGGCCGACGACCCAGCTCACGTCCGCCGCCCAGGAGGCGGCGTTGTCGAAGGCGTGCGAGCCGCCGTTGCTCGCGATGTAGACGGTGTTGTCGTAGTGGCGCAGGAACCGGTCGGGGAAGTTCGCGGCGGCGAACGACGTGCCCTGGCCGCTCTTGCCCGCCTGCGGGCAGAAGGTGGCGTCGGCGGCGAACAGCGCGCTGCCGTCGTCGTGCTGCCGGTAGAGCTGGTAGTTGCGGTGCCGCAGGTAGTCACCGGGGTAGTTGCGCGATTCGAACGACACGCACGACGTCCCGGCCAGGCCACTGCGGACGATCCACGTGGCGTCGCTCCTGTCCAGCGACGAGCTGCCGGAACCGATCACCGACGTGACGACCTGGTCGTTCTGGTGGCGCAGGTAGCGGGTGGTGCAGCAGGCCGTGGTCGCGCGCAGCGAGACGGAGGCGCCGGGGGTGAGCGTCCCGTCCGCGCCGCCGCCCGTGGTGGTGTAGCCGGCGGCGACGATGTTCGCCTGCACGGCGTTCTCGGTGGCGGTCGAGGGGTAGCCGGCGGTCATCACGCCCTCGTAGAAGGTGCCCGCGGAGCCGTTGCTGTTGTCGCCGCCGATCCCGAGGATGATCGCCCCCTCCTTCTTCATGGGGTTGTAGCCGGGGGCGTTGGGACGGGGGCCGTCGTAGTAGGTGGACAGGCCGCCGGACTGGGCGTTCCCGGCGCGGATCGCCCAGTGGTTCGGCTCGCCCTTGACGACGGCGGTCAGGTAGCGGTGGCTGACGCTGGGGTCGCCCGGGTTGTAGCCCGGGTTCACGCCGGAGAACAGGCCGTTCTCCAGGTCGGCCATGACCCAGGGGCCGTTGCCGGTGCCGTAGCCCCAGACCTTGATGTCGCCGAAGTAGATGGCCTCCATGGTGCCGTTGCCGTTGTCGCGGCTGTTGGTCTCGGCGTTGCCGTAGTCGAAGCAGCAGCCGCCGTTGTGGTGGGTGCCGTCGAGGACGGCGTACATGCCTTCGGGCTGGTCGCCCTTGGCGACGCCGTTGGTGACGTTGTCGCGGTAGCCGGTGCCGGGGGTGACGCGCACGCCGTACGCCCTGTGGCCGTTGACCATGGTCGGGGCGGCGGTCGCGATCGCGAGGTTGTCGTACCCGCCGGGCGCCGGGCCGGGGAAGCCGCCGGGGGGCGCCTGGGTGAGGTGGTTGCCCCGTCCGGACTGGTCGTAGATGACCGTGATGAGGCACGTCGTGCCGGCGCAGAACGTGTCCTGGGCGGCGGCGTCGGCGTAACCGCCCGCGGCGAGCAGGCCGATGTCGCGGGTGGCGTTGTCGGAGGAGCGGCGGACCTGGTAGAGCGGGCCGTTGTAGGCGCCGTACAGGGCGCGGGTCGTGCTGTGGGCCGCCACGCAGGGGTGCCGCCGGCGGCGTAGATGTCGCACGACTGCTGGGTGGCGGCCCGCGCCGCCGAGGGGACGCCGGCGAGCAGCCCGGCGACGAGCACGACGGCGGCTCCCGCCTTTTCGAGAATGCTTGATGTGGACCGGGACCTCATCAATGGACCTCCGCTTCCCAGGAAATTCCAGGCACGAGCACACGCGCTCGCACGCACGCCACAAATGCCCACCGACCTGCCGCGTCACCGGGATTGTCGCGGCGATGTTATCGCTAACATAATTACCGGCGAGAACCTCCGGGCAGAGATAAGAGACTTGACCGGCCCACTATGAAACGAAATCCCACAACCCGTCAAGCTCTGCTCTGCCCGTGTTCAGCGGGACCCGCTCACGCCGTTTCACCCAGCCGCACCACGACGAGCACTCCGGACGTCAGCCTGCATCCGGTAGGCGTGCCGGCGCTCCACAGCGAGCCGACGGTGAGTGACGTGCCCGCCCGCGCTGGTCGGGGAGCACTACGGGTAAGCGAGGCCGGCAGGGCTCGCTCACGTCGTGGGGCCTGTGCCGTGACCGGAATGCCCGCTCACACGTCGCGACAGGTACCGCCTTCCTGCGGCACCTGGCCCAAGTCCCATGGGAGACGGCCCGGCCGGCGCCGGCCGAGACGTCTCCCATCAGCCGACGTCCCCGTCGCGAGGTGTGACGTCACTCTCGCCGGCGCCGAAGGAGTGTCGCCACTCAAGGGCGGTGAGCACACTCCCGACGACTGCCAGAACGGATCCGCCGATCAGGAGCGGGACCGCCCAGGACTTCGGGTCGGACAGCATGGTGGCGACGATGAGGGTGGCGGCGCTCCAGAAGGAGAACGCGGACGCCATCACCACCACCCTGCGAAGAATTCGCATTCCACGCCCCGACGTCGGCCTACTGCGATCCAATATTCAGTTCCTTGACCATCGGTACGAACATTCCGGACTGCTGATCATAGTACGTGCCCGTTTTGAACTTGAACCAGATCCCGTTCCCCTTGTTGTGGTTCAGGATCACCGCTGCCGCCACGCCGAGGATTCCGGCCGCCGCCCCGCAGACAACTCCGAGCGGTATGCCGATGATTGTAGCGGCGCTTAGCGCGCACAATGCCTCCCCGAACGTACTGATCGCACCGAGGCCGGCCGCGAGGAGGTTGGCGGCGGAGTTGCTCAGGTAGTAGACGCAGTCGCCGCCCTTCGCATTGCATTTCTTCCCGGTGAAGCCGCCCCCTTGCGTGCAGGGCTGCTCCCCCTTCATCTTCTTCGCGCACTCCAGGTAGACGTCGTCGACCCAGTTGCAGTCCTTGATGCGGTCCGTCTTCATGCACGTCATCTGCGAGTCGTACGCGGTGTTGCAGAACTGCGCCGAATGGTTGCCGTACTGCTTGGAGGACATGCAGTCGGAATAGCTGCCGGCGAAGGACTTGCAGCCGTTGTGATCGGCGTCCTTCGCCTGATCCCGACATTTGACGTAGTAATCACTCTCCGCGGCGCAGACGGGCTGGCTGGTCTTGTTGCCGTAACGGCAGCCGCGATACATCTCCGAGGCGTTGCCGCACATCTCTTTGGAGTTGGGATGGCCGGCCCGGCAGGTTCGATAGTTGCCGGCATCCTCGACGCAGACCTTTCTCGTGCTTCCTTCGGCGCGACAGGCGATGTAGTTGTCCTTCGCGTCGAGACAGGTCGGCCGGTCGATCACCGCGGCCCGGCATTCCGCGTACGTCGTGGCCGCGTCCCTGCATGCCCCTGGGGAGCCGCCCTTCGAGACCACTCCCATGTGGGACTTCGCGTCGGCGCGGCAGTCCCCGTAGACGTCCTTGGTCGAGTTGCAGTAGCTCTTGCCGTTCTCCTTGCGGCAGGTCGTGTACTCCTTCTCGGACTCCTTGCAGTACGACTTTCCGTAGTCTTTGACGCACCGGCCGTGGTCGGCGATGATCTCCCCGCACGTCTTGCTCTTCTTCTTCTGCCCCTTGCACTCCTCGTAGGTGTCGACCGGGTTCTTCTTCTTCGACGTGCTCTTGTGCCCGTCCAGGTCGACGTTGGTGAGGGGGTTGTTGTTGGCGTAGGCGTAGCGGTTGAGCTGGACCGACGGGTCGGGGTCCTGCGTGAGGGTGTCGCGCGAGACGAAGCTGCCGGTGGTGGGCTGGTACCAGCGGGCCGCCATGTTGATCATGCGGGTCGTGGGGTCGGTGTAGCCGCCCTGATAGCCGAGCGCGTGCTCGGGGCCGGTGCGCGCGAGGACCTCGCCGAAGGGGTCGTAGGCCACCGAATCAGCCAGTGCGGTCGCGTTGGCGGCGAAGGCCCCGACCAGGTCGCCGCGTAGGTCGGAGAAGGCCAGCTGGGCGCCGGTGCCGTCGTTGATGCCGAGAGTGCGGCCGAGCGCGTCGCGGCCGAAGGTGGCCCGCTTGGCGCCGTTGGCGTCGGTGACAGCCACCAGGTTGTTACTGACCCCCTCGTAGGCGAAGGACAAGGTCTGCCCGCTCTGTGTGCGGGTCTCCATACGATCGAGAGCGTCGTAGCCGTAGGTGACGGCGTCATCGTTGATGAGCCGGTCGAAGGCGTCGAACTTGGTGCGCCGGACGATCCCGGCCGAATCCTCCAGCAGGGTGCCGCGTGCGGTGTACGTGTAGGTGTGCCCGTCGCCCGAGGTCAGGCGGTTGCGTTCGTCGTAGGTGAAGGTCTTGTCGCCGGCCTTGACACGGTTGCCCGAGGCGTCCCACTCGTAGGCGGTCTTCGTGCCGCCCGGGGCGGTCCAGGAGGTGAGCCGGTTGGACTGGTCGTAGGCATAGGTGTTGGTGCCGGCCCCGGCCGTGCCGGTGGTGGTCTTGGCGGTGAGGTTGTCGTTGAGGTCGTAGCCGTACTCGATGGAGGCGATCGCGCCACCCGCGGCAGTGGTGAGCTGGTCCTTGGTCAGCCGGTTCAGCGCGTCGTAGGTGTAGCTGCGCCGCGCGCCTGAGGCCCCGTAGGCCATGGACGTCAGCCGGTTGGCCTTGTCGTAGGCGTAGTCGATGGCGGTGTTGCTGACCGGGTCGATCGACTGGGTCAGCCGGTCGGCCCCGTCCCAGGTGAAGGTGGAGGTGCCGGTCACGTCGACGCGATGGGCCAGACGGCCGTTGGCGTCGTAGGCGTAGGCGTTGACGTCGCCGCCCGCGCCTGTCGTCTTGAGCAGCAGGCCGCGGTCGTTGAGGGTGAAGTCGAGATCACCGGCGGCGGTCAGGCGGCCCGCCGCGTCGTAGCCGAACGTCTTGTCCTCGGTGTTCGCCTCGGCGCCGGTGCCGGTCTGCTTCACCAGGCGGTTCAGCTCGTCGAAGATCCGGTCTACGCGCACTCCGCCGGGGAGCAGGCTGGTCACCGAGTTGCCGCCGGCGTCGTAGAGGGTGGTCCAGGTCCGGTCTGCCGGGTCGGGGTGGGCGGCGGTGCTCGGCTCGATCATCGACTCGAGCAGGCCCAGGCTGTTGTAGGTGGCGTAGGTGGCGTTCCCGCGACCGTCGGTAGAGCGGGTCTGCGCACCCGCGGCGTCATAGCCGAACGTGGTGGTGATCCTCTCGGACGCCGACACCGGTTCGCGCTGTTCGATCAGCCGGTTCGCGGCGTCGAACACCCGCTCGGTGGTGTGCCCCTCACCGGAGGTCTGGCTGGTGGGGTTGCCCGCCAGGTCGTAGCCGATGGTGTGGGTGCGCAGCACCGCACCGGCGTCGTCCAGTTCCTGGATCCGGGTCTTGCGGCCGGCCAGGTCGTAGCCGACCTTGCTGGTCAGGCCCAGCGCGTTGGTGGTCGTCGTCGGGCGGCCGGCGAGGTCGTAGCCGAACGTCGTGGTGTTGCCCAGCGCGTCGGTCTGCCCGGCCAGCGCGCCGGTGGCGTCGTACGTGCGGATGGAGGTGTCGCCGGTGGGCCGGGTCGTCTTGGTCACCCGGCTGGCGTCGTCATACTCCATCTTCGTCACGTACACCGCCTGCGACGGCTTGCGCTCGATCGTGGTCAAGGTGATCTGCCGGCCGAGATCATCGTAGGTGGACTCCGAACGCGCCCCGGTCGGATCCGTCGTCCACAGCGCCTCGCCCAGCAGGTCATAGCCGTAGTTCCACACTCCGGCCGCGGCCGAGCCCGTCCTGGGCGCGGTGACCTGCACCTTGCGACCTAGCCCGTCGTAGACCGCGGTGGTGGTCTGGCCGCGCGGGTCGGTCACGCTGACCGCGTCACCGGCGGCGTTGTAGACGGTGGTGGCCTTGGGCGAGACCGGCTGCCCGCCGGGGGGCGTGTAGGTGGGGAGGAGCTGCTCCACGACCCGCCCGACCCGGTCGAGGGTCGAGTTGACGGCCCGGCCCTCAGGGTCGACCTGCTGCGTGGTCTCGCCGAAGGTGTTGTAGCCCATCTTGGCCGTGGGCCGCTGCGTGGCCGGGGCGCTGCCTGCCCGCTGCACCTGCACCGACGGCAGTCGTACCTGCGTCTTCTGGCCTCTGCTGTCGTAGGTGACGTCGGTGGTGTAGGCGGCCGGGTCGGCCCCGGCGGCGTTGCCGCGCGGGTCGGTCGTCGCCGTGACCAGGCCCCGGTCGTCCACGGTGAGCGTGGTCACCAGGTCCTGCCCGTCGTTGTGCACGGTTTGCCGGACGGGGTGGTCGCCTGCGTCGTAGGCGTACTCGATGGACTCGACGCGGTCGGTGCCCGCCGCGGACAGACTGATCTTCGTGATGTTGCCGTTGGCGTCGTAGACGGGTGTGGTGACCCGGTTCAGCTTGCCCGGGTCCACGGTCTGGGAGACGATCCGTCCGGCCGCGTCGTAGGCGGCCTCCACCCGCAGCGTGCCGTTGCCGGTGGTCTGGCGGATGAGGTGGTCCGCGGCGTCATACACCTTCGAGTCCACCACCACGTCGCGCGCGGCATCCGAGCCGTTCAACCTGGCGCCCTTGGCCGTCGTCTCCGCCGGCAGGTTGTCGGCGTAGTAGGTGTAGGCGGTGGTGCGGCCCATGGCGTCGGTCTGCGAGGCCAGCCGTCCAGCCGGGTCGTAGGCGTTCGAGGTCAGCACGATGTCCGTGGCCGCCTGCGGCGCGGTGGGGCTGCCGGTCCAGCCCTTCAGCACCGTCGTGGCCGACTCGCCGCGCGGGGTGTAGGTGTACGCCAGCGTCGTGCCCCGTGCGTCGGTGAAGGAGATCTTCTGGCCCTTGTGGTCGTAGGCGAACGTCTCCACGCTCCCCTCGGGCCCGGTGATCGTCGCCTGCCTGCCGAAGGCGTCGTAGGTGTAGACGGTCCTGCGCGGCGCGTCCCCTCCGGTCAGGTCCTCATTGGTCTCCGTGACCGGCAGGCCGTCCTCGTTGTAACCCGCCGACCAGCGCAGCGTGTGCGTCTTGCCGTCCACCTCGTTCTTGACGGCAGGGCCGGTCCTGGTCAGCGCCCGTCCCATCCCGTCGTAGGCGACCGTGGTCGTGACCCCCTCGGGGAACGCCTGGGAGATCTCCGTCGTGGCGGTCACCCGCCCAAGGGCGTCATGGGTGTACTTCTTGACCAGCCCGGACGGCAGCGTCTCCATCGCGAGGTCGCCGGCGGCGGTGAAGGCGTACGTGGTCTCGTTGCCCTTGTGGTCCTTGTCCGACTTCACCATGCCCGCGGGCGTCGTGCCGCCGCCGACGGCCGGCTCCGTACCGTCGGTGTAGGTCTTGACCGTGCTGCGCCCGGTCGGGAAGTCCGCCGTCGCCGGAGTCGTGGTCCTGGTCTCCTCTCCGAACGAGTTGTACGTCCAGGACGTCATGTAGGTCTCGTCGGCGGCCGAGGCGGACCGGCCGTCCCGCTCACCGATCTTCACGTCGTTGCGGGGGTCGAACGGCTTGTCGACGTCGACGAAGTAGTCGTAGTACTCGGTCGAGCAGTTCGTGCCCGCCGTTCTGCAGGTCTTCTTCGACAGCAGGTTCCCGCGGGCGTTGAACGCCAGCTCGACCGCGTTGCCGTTCGGGTCGATCACCTTGGCCGGGTATCCGCCCACGTCATAGGCCCACTTCATGGTCGCGCCGACCTGGTCGGTCACCGACACCTGCCGGTAGCCACGCTGCGCGTCGGCGACGTAGGTGACGACGCCGTCGTGCGGGTCGGTCACCGTCACGGTCGCGAAGGTGGAGACGGTGGTCTGCTTGGTGTACACCGGGTCCGACAGCTTCCAGGTGCCGCCGTTGGAGTCGGTGTGCGTGACCAGCCGGCCGCCGTCCGGGTTGTAGACGTTGACCGCCCACACGCGGCCCGACGGCTGGGTCACCTTGGTGAGCTGCGGCTGCGGCTTCCCTGCCGCGAAGTGCCGCTGCACGGCCGCCTTGCTCAGGGGCCTGCCGTAGACCGCGACCTCGTCGATGTCGCCGTTGAACGGGAACGGCGCGGTGCTGGTGGTGCTCGACGGCCAGGCCGGGGAACCGTACCCGGATCCGATCCGGGTCTCCGACATCTCGTCGTGCTGGACCTCGCCGGCCAGCGTGCCCACCGCGGCGCCGTCCAGGTAGAGGGTCTGCGTGTGTTCGGCGGGCCGCGTGCTCGAGGCGGGCCTGGTCTCCACCGTCGACAGCACCGCATGGTGCCAGTTGCCGTCGTTCACCGCACCGGTGGAGGTGATGGGAGTGTGCGCGGTGGTGGAAGGGCCGGTGCCGAACTGGCCGTGCAGCTTGCCGTCGGTGCCCACGTACACCACCGGCACGAACGACGCAGGCGTGCTGTTGTCCGCGCTCTGCATCCCGATGACCGTGCCGGACGTGGTGGTCCTGAACCACGCCTCCACCGCCTGCTCGCCGCCCTGACCGCTGATCGCATCGGCCGGGAGCTGCACGTAGGTCGAGGTCGCAGCCCCCTTGAAACGCATCGCGGTGTCCGGCGAGCCGGCCAGCGCGCCCGGCACCCGCGCGCCGAGGTCCGCCGGGGTGGTCCCGTTCAGCTTGGCCTGCTGCTCGGTGATGTTCCAGCCCGCCGCGCTGGCGACGACGGTGCCTGTGCGGGTCTCGCCCTCGTTCAGCCGGTAGTAGTACTTCGGCCCGGAGTCGGTGACCACGCTCTTGTACCGCGAGCCCGTGCCGTACTGGTAGGTCGTGCAGGCCGTCGCCGAGGTCGGCGGGCACACCTTGACCAGCAGGTCGCCCTCGTAGGCGTAGGTCCAGGTGAGCGGGTTGCCGTCCACCGGGTCGGTGGAGACGCTCGCGACGTGGTTGCCGGCCCAGGTGAACGTCAGCGACCTGCCGCCCGTCGCGGTCACCTTGGCCAGCTTGCCGTCGGCGCCGCGGGTCAGCTCCTGGGCCCGCCCCCGGTGATCGGTGATCTTCGAGAGGAGGCCGGAGGCGTCGAACCAGTAGGAGGTGGCCGACTTGTCCATCAGGCGCCAGCCACCGGCCTGCTCGGCGGCCATCGTCGCGAACGTCCCCGACGGCGGCGCGTAGGCGCCGTTGCCCATGGACGCGAACCGCAACTGCTCGCCGCCCGGATAGGTCACCAGCAGGCTCCCGGTCGGCTCCTCCTCGATGCGCATGTCCCAGCGGGTCGTCCAGCCGGCCCCGAAGATGCCGTCGGTCCGCGGGTCCAGGCTGTTGTACGTACGGTTCACCGACAGCGGCGGCCCCACCGTCGTCACCGAGGCGTCCGTCGCCGTGGACGCGTAGTTGCCCGAGACGTGGTTGAACTCGCGGCCTTGCGTGCCGGCGGCCAGCAGGCCGTTGATGTTGCCCTGCTCGGGAACGGGGGTGAAGGTCCGCCACGACGAGGTGACCGTGGTGTACGTGGTGGCGGCCTTCGCCATCCACGAGTACGTCTCGCCCCACTTCAGCCGGGCGTCGACCACCTGCCAGACGCCTTCCTTGGTCCAGTCCTCGGTCTTCTCCGCCGAGTCCTTGCACCAGCGCCAGTTGGGCGCGCTGCCCGCGCAGAGCTGGAACCAGTACTTGACCTCGCCCTTGTTGTAGGGGCGGGCGTTGACCGACAGCACCGGCGTCAGGGTGCCGACCTGGCTGTTGTGGGCCGGGGAGAACGACTCGAACGGCAGGGCCGTCACGGTCGCGTACACCCAGTCCGACCAGGGCCCGGAGACCCCGGAGGCGGTGGTGGCGCGGGCGCGCCAGCGGATCTGCCAGCCGTCGGTCAGCTTGTCGGCGGGGACGGCCGCCCAGGCGCTGGTGCCGGAGGCGTACTCCTTGTCCGAGGTGCCGGTCCAGATCAGACCGGTGCCCTGCTCGCTCTTGGCCGGGTCGTGCTCGACCTCGACGTTCAGCCTGCTGAGCCGGTTCTCCGGGTCGGTCACCCTGGCGTACATCGACGGAGTGAGCGACTCGGCGGTCCAGGAGGTGGTGCCGCGGATGGCCGGGTCCATGCCCAGGCCGTCCACGCTGGGCTTACGCAGGTCCACGGTGGCGGCCTGCCAGGGCGACCACTCGCCTTCGGCGCCCGCGGTCGTGACGCCGCGGACCCGCCAGCGGATCTTCATGCCGTCGGTCAGCTTGCCGGCCGGGACCTGCACCCAGGCGTTGCCGCCGGAGGCGTAGCTCGCGGCGCCCTTGCCGGCCCAGATCACGCCGGTGCCCTGGCCGGTCGCCGGGTTGTGCTCGATCTCCGCGCCCAGCACCAGCTTCGACCCGCCGGCGTCGGTCACCTTCGCGTACAGCCATGGGGTGGTCGAGGAGAGCGTCCACGTGTCGCTGCCGCGCGTGGCCGGGACGGCGCCCAGGCCGTTCCCCGCGGTGCCGCTCACCTGGACCGTCGCCGTCTGCCACTCCGACCACGGACTGGCCGCGCCGGACGACGTCGACGCCCGGACGCGCCAGCGGACCAGCCAGCCGTCCTTCAACTTGCCGGACGTCACGGTGGGCGTCTGCAAGGAACACTTGCTCCACGTCGAGCACGATCCGCTCGACACCTGGCTGCTGTCGCTCCAGATGACGCCGGTGCCCTGCCCGGCGGCGGACGGGTCGTGCTCGACCTGCGCCTCCAGCTTCAGCGACCGCGACTCGGGGTCGGCGCCGTAGGCCGAGAAGTTCGGGGTCGTGGACGACAACGTCCACAACCCGGAGGCGAGCTGCCCCGTCGAGACGGACAGGTCCGACACGACCGGCTTGGAGGTGTCCACCCGCGCCATCTGCCACTCCGACCACGCTCCCGCCACGTTGGCGGAGGTGGAGACGCGGACGCGCCAGCGGACCAGCCAGCCGTCCTTCAGCTTGCCGGACGTCACGGTGGGCGTCTGCAAGGAACACTTGCTCCACGTCGAGCACGATCCGCTCGACACCTGGCCGCTGTCGCTCCAGATCAGGCCGCTGCCCTGCCCGGCGGCGGACGGGTCGTGCTCGACCTGCGCCTCCAGCTTCAGCGACCGCGACTCGGGGTCGGCGCCGTAGGCCGAGAAGGACGGCGTCGTGGACGACAACGTCCACAACTGGGAGGCGAGCTGCCCCGTCGAGACGGACAGGTCCGACACGACCGGCTTGGAGATGTCCACCCGGGCGGCCTGCCACTCAGACCACGGGCTCGCCGCACCGGTCGAGGTGGCGACGCGGACGCGCCAGCGAATCAGCCAGCCGTCCTTCAGCTTGCCGGACGTCACGGTGGGCGTCTGCAAGGAACACTTGCTCCAAGTCGAGCACGATCCGCTCGACACCTGGCTGCTGTCGCTCCAGATGACGCCGGTGCCCTGCCCGGCGGCGGACGGGTCGTGCTCGACCTGCGCCTCCAGCTTCAGCGACCGCGACTCGGGGTCGGCGCCGTAGGCCGAGAAGTTCGGGGTCGTGGACGACAACGTCCACAACCCGGAGGCGAGCTGCCCCGTCGAGACGGACAGGTCCGACACGACCGGCTTGGAGGTGTCCACCCGCGCCATCTGCCACTCCGACCACGGCCCCGCCACGTTGGCGGAGGTGGAGGCCCGGACGCGCCAGCGGACCAGCCAGCCGTCCTTCAACTTGCCGGACGTCACGGTGGGCGTCTGCAACGAGCAGTGGCTCCAGGTCGAGCACGATCCGCTCGACATCGAGCCGCTTCCGGACCAGATCAGCCCGCTCCCCTGGGCGGTGGCCGACGGGTCGTGCTCGACCTCGGCGTCCAGCTTCAACGACCGCGTCTGGGGGTCGGTGCCGTAGGCGGCGAAGTAGGGGGTCGTGGAGGACAACGTCCACAACCCGGAGGCGAGCTGCCCCGTCGAGGCCGACACCCCCGTAACGAGCGGCTTGGCGGTGTCCACCCGCGCGAGCTGCCAGCCCGACCACGGCCCCGCCACCACCGCGCCGGGAGAAGCGGTCGACTGCACCACGGCCCGCACGCGCCAGCGGATCGACCAGCCGTTCTGGACGCCTTCCACCGTCGGGGAGGTGTGCGAGGCGGAGCAGGTCTGGCCGGTGAAGCAGGTCTCCCCGAACGTCGTGCTCTGCCCCGACCAGATCAACCCGCTGCCCTGACCCGGCACCGCCGGATCGTGCTCGACCTCGGCCTCCAGCACACCAGGCCGACGATCGGCATCGGAGATCGCCGCGGTGAACACCGGATACTCGCTCGGCAACGTCCACACACCCGACACCGACTGACCCAGCGAAGGTGCCATCTGGCTCACCACCGGGCCGGGCGGAACCGTCCGGAACACCGTCGTGTCCACCCGCGCCGACACCCACGCCGACCACGGCCCCGACACCCCCGAGGCCGTCGTCGCCCGCGCCCGCCAGCGAACCTGCCAACCATCGGACAACTTCCCCGACGGCACCCCCGCCCAGGCAATCGTCCCCGTCGCATAATCCTTCGACGACGAACCCGCCCAGATCAGCCCCGTCCCCTGAGCCGTGGCGGCCGGATCATGCTCCACCTCCACGTTCAACCTGCTGGACCGATTGTCCGGATCACTCACCTTCGCGAACAGCCACGGCGTCACCGACCCCGCCGTCCACGACGCCGAACCCGCCAGCGCCGGATCCATGCCCAGCGATTCGACCACCGGCTTGCCGAGGTCGATGCGTGCCTGGACCCAGTCGGTCCAAGCTCCCGTGATTCCCTTGGCGGTTTCGCCGCGGGCACGCCAGCGGATCTTCATGCCGTCGGTCAGCTTCGCCGCCGGCACCTGCACCCAGGCGTTCTCGCCGGAGCGGGACGGCTGCGCGCTCGTGCCGGACCAGATCAGGCCGGCCCCTTGACCGGTGGCGGCCGGGTCGTGCTCGATCTCGACCGCGAGCCGGGAGTCGCCGTTCTCCGGGTCGGTGACCTTGGCGTAGAGCCAGGGCGTCGTCGCGGCCGCGGTCCATGCTCCGGAGTCCCAGGTCGCCGGGGTCATCGACAAGCCCGCCACGGACGGCTTGCGCAGGTCGATGACGGTGGCGGACCAGTCCGACCACGGGCCGACCACGTTCGTGGCAGTCTCACCGCGCACCCGCCAGCGCACCTTCATGCCGTCGGCCAGCTTGCCCGCCGGGACCTGCACCCAGGCGTTGCCGCCGGAGGCGTAGGTCGTGGCACCCTTGCCGGACCAGATGACGCCCGTGCCCTGCCCGGTCGCGGTGGGATCGTGCTCGATCTCCGCCTCCAGCCGCGAGGCGCGCGAGTCCGGATCGGTGACCTTGGCGTAGACCCACGGCGTGGTCGAGGACGCCGTCCACGACAACGCACCCCTGGTCGCCGGGGTCCACCCACCATCCGACACCGCGGGCTTGCTCACGTCGACCGTGGCCGCCTGCCACGCCGACCACTCACCTTCGACGCCCGCGGTCGTGACACCCCGAACCCGCCAGCGCACCCTCATGCCATCGGCCAGCTTCGCGGCCGGAACCTGCACCCAGGCGAGGCCGCCCGAGGCGTAGCTCGTGGCACCCTTGCCGGACCAGATCACACCCGTGCCCTGAGCCGGCACGGCCGGATCGTGCTCGACCTCCGCGCCCAGCACCAGCCGCGCCCCACCGGCGTCGGACACCTTCCCGAACAACCACGGCGTCACCGACGCCAACGTCCAGGCATCAGTGCCACGCGTGGCCGGAACGGCGCCCAGACCGCTGCCCGCCGTGCCACTGACCTGGACCGTCGCCGACTGCCACTCCGACCACGGGCCCGACACCTGCCCAGAGGTGGACACCCTGACACGCCAGCGGACCAGCCAGCCGTCCTTCAACTTGCCGGACGTCACGGTGGGCGTCTGCAAGGAACACTTGCTCCACGTCGAGCACGATCCGCTCGACACCTGACCGCTGTCGGACCAGATCAACCCCGCCCCCTGGACGGGAACCGAAGGGTCGTGCTCGACCTCGGCGTCCAGCTTCAGCGACCGCGACTCGGGATCAGCGCCGTAGGCCGAGAAGGACGGCGTCGTGGACGTCAACCTCCACAGCCCGGACGACAACTGACCCGTCGACACCGACAGATCCGACACCACCGGCTTGGAGATGTCCACCCGCGCCGACTGCCACTCCGACCACGGGCCCGACACCTGCCCAGAGGTGGACACCCTGACGCGCCAGCGGACCAGCCAGCCGTCCTTCAACTTGCCGGACGTCACAGTGGGGGTCTGCAGGGAACACTTGCTCCACGTCGAACACGAACCACTCGACACCTGACCGCTGTCGGACCAGATCAACCCCGCCCCCTGAGCAGGAACCGACGGATCATGCTCGACCTCGGCGTCCAGCTTCAACGACCGCGACTCCGGATCAGCCCCCGACGCCGCGAAATACGGCGTCGTGGACGACAACCGCCACAACCCCGACGACAGCTGACCCGTCGACACCGACAGATCGGACAGCACCGGCTTGGAGGCGTCGATCCGCGCCGACTGCCACTCCGACCACGGGCTCGACACCTGCCCGGAGGTGGTCGCGCGCACCCGCCAGCGGACCAGCCAGCCGTCCTTCAACTCGCCCGCCGCCACTGTCGGCGTCTGCAACGAGCAGGGGCTCCAGGTCGAGCACGATGCGCTCGACACCGCACCGGCGGCCCACCAGATCAGCCCGCTGCCCTGCACGGTGGCCGACGGGTCGTGCTCGATCTGCGCCTCCAGCCGCAGCGACCGCGACTCCGGGTCCGTAGCGTAGGCGGAGAACGACGGCTGCGTCGACGACAACGTCCACAGCCCCGACACCGACTGGCCCGGCGAGACCGATGCCTGGGACACGATCGGCTTGGAGGTGTCCACCCGCGCGGACTGCCACTCCGACCACGGGCCCGACACCTGTCCAGAGGTGGAGGCCCGGACACGCCAGCGGACCAGCCAGCCGTCCTTCAGCTTGCCCTCTGTCACCGCCGGCGTCTGCAACGAGCAGGGGCTCCACGTCGAGCACGAACCGCTCGACACCTGACCGGTGTCCGACCAGATCAGCCCACTCCCCTGCCCGGCGGCGGACGGGTCGTGCTCGACCTGCGCCTCCAGCTTCAACGACCGCGACTCCGGGTCGGCGCCGTGGGCGGAGAACGACGGCTGCGTGGACGGCAGCGTCCACAGTTTCGACGCGAGCTGGCCCGTCGACACCGACAGATCCGACACCACCGGCTTGGAGGTGTCCACCCGCGCGAGCTGCCAGCCCGACCACGGCCCCGCGACCAGCGCACCGGAGGCATCCGTCGACTGCACCACGGCCCGCACGCGCCAGCGGATCGACCAGCCGTTCTGGATCCCCTCCGCCGCGGGTGACGTGTGCGAGGCCGCACACGGCTGGCCGGTGAAGCAGGTCTCCCCGAACGTCGTGTTCTGCCCCGACCAGATCAACCCGCTGCCTTGACCCGGCACCGCCGGATCGTGCTCGACCTCGGCCTCCAGCACACCAGGCCGACGATCAGCATCGGAGATCGCCGCGGTGAACACCGGATACTCGCTCGGCAACGTCCACACATCCGACACCGACTGACCCAGCGAAGGCGCCGCCTCGCTCGTCACCGGGCCGGGCGGAACCGTCCGGAACACCGTCGTGTCCACCCGCGCCGACACCCACGCCGACCACGGCCCCGACACCCCCGAGGCCGTCGTCGCCCGCGCCCGCCAGCGAACCTGCCAACCATCGGACAACTTCCCCGACGGCACCCCCGCCCAGGCAATCGTCCCCGTCGCATAATCCTTCGACGACGAACCCGCCCAGATCAGCCCCGTCCCCTGAGCCGTGGCGGCCGGATCATGCTCCACCTCCACGTTCAACCTGCTGGACCGATTGTCCGGATCACTCACCTTCGCGTACAACCACGGCGTCACCGACCCCGCCGTCCACGACGCCGAACCCGGCAGCGCCGGATCCATGCCCAGCGACTCCACGGACGGCTTGCGCAGGTCGATGACGGTGGCGGACCAGTCCGACCACGGGCCGACGACGTTCGTGGTCGTCTCACCGCGCACCCGCCAGCGGATCCTCATGCCGTCGGTCAGCTTCGCGGCCGGGACCTGCACCCAGGCGTTCGCCCCTGACTGGGCGGCGGCGGTGCCCTTGCCCTCCCAGATCACCCCGGAGCCCTGTTCGGCCGCGTCGTGCTCGATCTGGACCCACAACCGCGAGGCGCGCGAGTCGGGATCGGTGACCTTGGCGTAGACCCACGGCGTGGTCGAGGACGCCGTCCACGACAACGCACCCCTGGTCGCCGGGGTCCACCCACCATCCGACACCGCGGGCTTGCTCACGTCGACCGTGGCCGCCTGCCACGCCGACCACTCACCTTCGACGCCCGCGGTCGTGACACCCCGAACCCGCCAGCGCACCCTCATGCCATCGGCCAGCTTCGCGGCCGGAACCTGCACCCAGGCGAGGCCGCCCGAGGCGTAGCTCGTGGCACCCTTGCCGGACCAGATCACACCCGTGCCCTGAGCCGGCACGGCCGGATCGTGCTCGACCTCCGCGCCCAGCACCAGCCGCGCCCCACCGGCGTCGGACACCTTCCCGAACAACCACGGCGTCACCGACGCCAACGTCCAGGCATCAGTGCCACGCGTGGCCGGAACGGCGCCCAGACCGCTGCCCGCCGTGCCACTGACCTGGACCGTCGCCGACTGCCATGCCGACCACGGGCCCGCCGCGCCGGACGAGGTCGAAGCCCGCACCCGCCAGCGGACCAGCCAGCCGTCCTTCAGCTTCGCCGCAGTGACAGTGGGGGTCTGCAGGGAACACTTGCTCGTGGACGAGCACGAACCGCTCGACACCTGACCACTGTCGGACCAGATCAGCCCCGCCCCCTGAGCGGGAACCGACGGGTCGTGCTCGACCTGCGCCTCCAGCTTCAACGACCGCGACTCCGGATCAGCACCCGACGCCGCGAAATACGGCGTCGTGGACGACAACGTCCACAACCCCGACGACAACTGACCCGCCGACACCGACAGATCCGACACCACCGGCTTGGAGATGTCGATCCGCGCGGCCTGCCACTCCGACCACGGGCTCGACACCTGCCCAGAGGTGGACGCGCGCACCCGCCAGCGGACCAGCCAGCCGTCCTTCAACTTGCCGGACGTAACAGTGGGGGTCTGCAGGGAACACTTGCTCCACGTCGAACACGAACCACTCGACACCTGACCACTGTCGGACCAGATCAACCCCGACCCCTGAGCAGGAACCGACGGATCATGCTCGACCTCGGCGTCCAGCTTCAACGACCGCGACTCCGGATCAGCCCCCGACGCCGCGAAATACGGCGTCGTGGACGACAACGTCCACAACCCCGACGACAACTGACCCGCCGACACCGACAGATCGGACAGCACCGGCTTGGTGAGGTCCACCCGCGCGGCCTGCCACTGCGTCCATGCCCCCACCACGCCGGACGAGGTCGAAGCCCGCACCCGCCAGCGGACCAGCCAGCCGTCCTGCAACTTCCCCGCAGCGACAGTTGGGGTCTGCAGGGAACACTTGCTCCAGGTCGAGCACGAACTGCTCGACACCTGACCGCTGTCGGACCAGATCAGCCCCGCCCCCTGTGCGGGAACCGACGGGTCGTGCTCGACCTGCGCCTCCAGCTTCAACGACCGCGACTCCGGATCAGCACCCGACGCCGCGAAATACGGCGCCGCGGACGACAACGTCCACAACCCCGACGACAACTGACCCGCCGACACCGACAGATCCGACACCACGGGAAGTGCGGCCGCGGCGACGGCCGACACGGTCCGCGCTCTGGGGACAGCCGTCTCGGCGGCCTTCGCCCCGCTCCCCTGACGTCCGTCGAGCGCCGTCGGGGATGCCTTGCCGACGCCTGCGCCCTCGGCGCTTCCACGGGAGGGGCGGCCGTCGTTCGTCGCCGGCTGCGACGGGGTGCCGGCGGGAGACGGTTCCCACTTCAGCGGCGGCGGGCTGTTCAGCCCGTCCGTAGCGGGCTTGTCCGGCAGCTCGCGCGGCTTCTCCACCGGCAGCGAGCCCTTGGGGCGCTTGACGTCGTCAGCGGTCCTGCCCTTGCTCTGCGGCTGAGTGGCGGCCGGATCGACGAGGTGCGGCAGGTTCGCCGCCGATCCGGCGCGCTGCACGGGGACCTTGCCGGCGTTGCCGGAAGAGGGAGAGCCGGGAATGTCCAGCCGCGTAGGAGAGGGGGCGACAACGGCCGCCTGCGCCTCCAGCGTGAGAATCCCCGGCAGGAGAGCCATGGTCGCGGCCAGCGCGAGGCGGCTGACCCACTTCGACGGCGCACCCCGTCCGAGCCATAACCCGCTCTGCCCCAGCAGTTTCGCACTTTTCCGAGCACACCGCACAGTCACGCCCACACTCCCCGTGGAAACAGAAAACACAAGGGCATCCGGGCGCACCCCTGTAAGCTCCCCGTAAATAACGCCTCAGATATACACAGGCAGTGCGACCAGGAATAGATCTTGACAAGGCGGCCCACGGTGAGCAGGAGGTCCGGGATTGAGCCGGGTTCAGGGCTTTGACCAGCTCACTCGCTTGCCGCACGGGCGGCTCGGCAGGACGGTGTGATGCGAATCACACAGGAAGACTTTATTACCAGAATTGTGGCCGACTTCGCCGTCGCGAACCCCGGCCGGGCTCACCGTCCGCTTTTCGGCGCGTTCCGTAGTCAGCCGCTCACCGACGTCATAAACATTTATCGGCCTGTTATTGAAAAGTGGACCGCGAGGTTCTTCGGAGGTGTAATCATTATCCGGCGTCCCGGACGTTCCTCTCGGATTTCCTGATGTTCGCGCCGATCCGTTCTTCGCCGGCCTGCGGTCGATCCTGCGGGAGCTGACCACCGGTGGTTCTCCTGAGGCTCATCGATCCGGCACCGCGCCGGGATCGCGGCTCCCGCTCGGGGTGAGGAGGATGCCAGCGGCCGCGCCGAGGATGAGGATGGCCAAATCCGCGATCCGGTCCATCCAGAAGGCGACCGTGTTGTCGACGGCCAGGAACTGGACCGAGATGCCGCCGTTGTCGCGCACCCACCGCATGGACCGCAGAGACGCCGACTCGACGTCCGGGGCGGGGTCGGAGAGCGTGATGCTGTCGTTGTACTCGCGGTACCAGATCTCGCCGGCGACGGGGGTGGCGCCTTTCGCCGGGTCGACGAAGTCCAGGTCCGGATACTCCTCCCGGAACTCGTAGAGCGAGTCCTCGATCTCCAGGAAGATCTTGTTCTCGCCCCAGTGCTGGTGGTACCGGACGGCGCTCACCGGGAAGTCGAAGGTGACCGTCAGCATGTACTCGCCGGCCCGCTGGTGGACCGGCACGACGACCATGGAGAAGTCGTCGACGCTGGTGGGTCTGCCGGGCTCCGTCCAGGCGAGGAGGGGCCGGGCGGTCAGCGTGACCGAAGGGCCGTCGGCCGGTTTCTCGGCGGCGACCCGGAACGGCATCAGGCCGTCATAGGACGGCGACCGCGGATACTCCCCCGACCAGTAGAGCGCGTAAACGGCGCCCGACAGCAGCAGAAGAGGGATCGGGGACAGCAACACCGACCGGACGCGACGTAAGCGCGAACGCATGTGACGCCCTCCTGCACTTCGGCGGAACCGGCGATGGAACCAGCCTATGCGGCTCTTCGCTCGGGGTCCTCTGTTCCTCGTGGCGCCGGTCGAGACGGCCGTCCGCACGGTGTTCCAGCGGCTGGACGCGCTGCCGCGGCTGCCCGACGGCAAGGTCGAGCACCACGCCCTCGACGGCGGCCGACCGCCTCCCGGGACGATGGGGGCGTTCCGTACGCGGTCGCCGGGAACCGCTCGCGGCCGGTCAGGCAACAACGATTGTCCTGATTCATCGCCGAAAGGCCACGAAGTGAGCGCCCCGAAACCTACGGAAGGTGATGACGCCTCCCATGTCCAACGATCCCTGCACGAACCGGAAGCCTTCGCCGAGCTGTTCCGCCGGCACGCCTCCGGCATCACCCGGTACGTCACCAGAAGGCTGGGGGCGGACGCCGCGGACGACGTGGTGGCGGAGACGTTCCTGACGGCGTTCCGGCAGCGCGGCCGCTACGACCTGTCCCGCCCGCACGCCCGTCCCTGGCTGTACGGCATCGCCACCAACCTGATGGGCCGCCACGTGCGCGCCGAGGTGCACCAGCTGCGCGTGCTCGAACGCACCGGCACCGACCCGGTCACGGCCTCCTTCACCGACCGCAGCGACGACCGGGTCAGCGCCGCCGCGGCCCGCCGCCGCCTGGCCGGGGCGCTGGCGACGCTGCCCCGGGGGCACCGCGACGCGCTGCTCCTGGTCGCGTGGGCCGGCCTGACGTACCCCGAGGTCGCCGAGGCGCTGGACGTACGCGTCGGAACCGTGCGGTCGCGGATCAACCGGGCCAGGCAGAAGTTGCGCGGAGAGCTCGGCGGAGTCAACCCCATGGCCATCGTCAGCGAGGAGCCCGTCCATGAATGAGATGACCGAGCTCGAACGTCTCCGCTCCGAGGTGCCCGCGCCCGCCGCGGACGCGCTGGCCGCGCAGGAGGGCCGGTTCCTGGCCGCGCTGGCCGCGGAGGAGGACCGCCCGCCGGCCGCCCCGCGCGTTCGCCGGCGCGCCCGCCCCCTTCTCGCCGGGCTGCCGGCCGCCGCCGCGCTCGCCGCCGCGCTCGCCGCCGTGCTCGCCGTCGTGGCCGTCCTGGGGCCGGTGGTGGCCGGCCGCGACGCCCGGCTCGCCGCGTACGCCAACTCCGCCATCGACATCGAGCTGCGCGGCGACGAGTACGTGGCCACGATCAAGGACCCGTTCGCCGACCACGCCCTCTACAGCGAGGCGTTCCGGGCGATGGGCCTGGACGTCGCCCTCGACCTGCGGCCCGCCTCCCCGACAGGGGTCGGCAAGGTCTTCCGGCTCGGCTTCGCCGGCACGACCGGGCGCGACCGCATCGGCGGCGCCCTCCGGCCGGAGGGCTGCGCCCCCGGGGGCCGGGCTGCGCGCTCACCGTCACCGTCTCCAAGGGGTTCGGCGGCAAGGGGACGCTCTACCTGGGCCGCCCGGCCAAACCTGGCGAGCTGTACCAGAACAACGCCGACGCCGCCAGGAAGGGCGAGGCCCTGGAGGGGTACGTCCCGGACGGCCGCACGGTCGCCGAGGTCCTGGCCGAGACGCGCAGGCGGGGCCTGGAGGTGACGTTCCAGATCATCCGCCCCGCGCCCGACGGGGACGGCTTCTCGATGAACCCGCGGGAGCAGTCGGCGAAGGTGGGCGGCCACTGGGTGGTGTGGGCCGCCGAGCCGTACCGGCAGGGCGCGGTGCGGCTCCTGGTGTCGGAGGAACGCGTGCCGAAGAACCCGGTGCGCGGCGGCTGACTCCGCCCGCTCTCGAAACTTCGTGATTTTACTCGAAATGATGGCTCATGAGCGCACATAGGTAGGGGTGTCAGAGCAAATGATCCGATGAGGAGATCGCCATGGGAACCGCCCGTGGATGACGAGCGGTCGGCCAGGTTCACGGCCGTCTACAACCAGGCCTACGGCCAGATCACCGCCTACGCCGTACGCCGGTGCGACTCGCCTCAGGACGCCGCCGACGTGGTGGCGGAGACCTTCACCGTCGCCTGGCGCCGGGTGGACGAGCTGCCGGAGGGCCCTGAGGCCACCCTCTGGCTGTACGGCGTGGCGCGCAAGGTGCTGGCCAACCCTCACCGGGGCGACAACCGCCGCAGGGAGCGCACGGCCGAGCTCGACGCCGAACTGGCCGACCGGTACGGCCACTCACCCGAGACCCAGGTCGAGCTGGACGCGATCGGCCGGGCGTTCCGGAGCCTGTCCGACGACGACCGGGAGCTGCTGTCCCTGGTCGCCTGGGAGGGGCTGGAGCGCGAGGAGATCGCGACGGCGCTGGGGTTGTCCCGCAACGCCGTACGCATCAGGCTGCACCGCGCCCGCAAGCGCCTGTCGCGCGCCTTGACGTCGGCGGGAGTGCACGTCACCGCAGAGAGCCGGCTGGTCCCGGCGGAGAGGCCGTTGGGGGGAGCGCTGTGAAGGACACCGTGAAGAACGTCGACGAGATCGCGGCGATCGGGGCGTTGGCTCGGGTCGCACCGGGCGAGCGGGCAGGTGAGCCGTCCGACGCGGGGGCGCGGGCGCTGCTGGCCGCGATCACCGCCCAGGAGCCGGGCACGGAGCCGGAGCCGAGTACGGCTCCACGGGTGCGGCGGGGCGTCAGACCGAGGCGCCTGGCGTTCGGGCTGGCCGCCGCGGTCGCGCTGGCCGCCGGGGTGGTGACGGTCCCGATCGCGATGAAGGACGGCGCGCCCAGCTCGTGGGCCGTCAACCTGGACGACGGGATGGTGACGATCCAGATCCGCGACTTCGACGACGCCCCGGAGCTGGAGCGGCGGCTGAAGGAGCTGGGCGTGCCCGCGATGGTGGACCACGTCCCCACGGGCATGATGTGCCGCGAGCCGCGCGGCAAGCACGTGGAGAACATCCCACGCGGTCTCTACAGCGTGCCGGAGAACATCCCGGGCGAGACCGAGGGCTGGCAGATGCGCATCAACAGCAAACTGTTCGGCCCGGGTCAGACGTTCGTCTGGACCATCAGCGGCAAGCGGGGCATGACCACGACGTACCTGATGGAGGGCCCGGTGTCGCCCTGCGAGCCGGTGCCCGCGCCCACGCCCAAGCACGTGGAGCCGGAGTTCCGCGTCGCCACCGACAAGGGCCGCTCGCTGGAGGGCCTGCGGGTGGACGAGAAGACCGTCGGCGAGGTGCTGCCCGAGCTGAAGCGGCGCGGGAAGAAGGTGATCTTCGCGGTCATCAGCGTCCCGCCCGGCAATCCGGGAGGGTACGGCATCGACCGCATCCAGAGCACGCCCGTCGGCGACCACTGGGTGGTCTGGGAGGCGGAGGAGAACGCCAAGGGCGTGATCCAGCTGCTCGTGACGGAGGAGCGCCTGGACAAGAACCCGGTCTACGGCGGCCCCCGCGACGCGGTCATCAAGGACTGACCGGCGGGCCCGCGCGCCTCCCGGGGAGGCGGCGCGCGGGGCGGTCACCAGGCCAGGGGCCCCTCGGCGTCGAAGTAGCCCCCGGTGGGGCCGTCCGGTCCCACCGGGGCCATGCGCACGATGATCTCGGCGCCCTCCTCGACGGTCTGCCGGCCGCTGTTGCCGTTCAGGTCCGTACGGGTGAAGCCGGGTTCGACCGCGTTGATCCGCATCAGCGGGAACGCCTTGGCGTACTGGACGGTGACCATGTTGACGGCCGCCTTCGAGGCCGGGTAGGCGACGCCCGGGTAGGCGTTGCCGGGGCTGCCGGGATCGGTCATCCGGGACAGCGAGGCCAGGCCGCTGCTGACGTTGACGACGACCGGCGCGCCGGATCGCCGCAGCAGCGGCAGGAACGCGTGGAGCACGCGCACCATGCCGAACACGTTCGTCTCGAACGTGCGCCGCATCATCTCGGCGGTCACCTCCGCCGCCCCGGCCACCTGGCCGTCCGCCATCTCCACCTGGACACCGGCGTTGTTGACCAGCACGTCCAGCCCGCCGTCCGCCTCGACGGCCCGCGCCGCCGCCGCCACGGACGCGTCGTCGGTGACGTCCAGCGGCACCGCCCGCGCGCCCAGCCGTTCGGCGGCCCGCCGCCCGCGTCCGGCGTCCCGGCTCGCGACGTAGACGGTGTGCCCCGCGGCGACGAGCCGCCGGGCGGTCTCGAACCCGAGCCCCTTGTTGGCCCCTGTGATCAGTGTCGTCGTCATGGGCGCGACGCTAGGGATTCGAGCGCGCTCGAAGTCAAAGTCAGCGTTTGAGGTAGGCCAGGACGGCCAGGACGCGGCGGTTGTCGTCGGCCGAGTGGGCGATGCGGAGCTTGGCGAAGATGTTCGCGGTGTGCTTGGCCACCGCGCTCTCGCTGAAGTGCAGGGCCGCGGCGATGGCGACGTTGGACCGGCCCTCGGCCATCATCTCCAGCACGTCGAGCTCGCGCGGGGTCAAGCTGCCGATCATGCCGCGGGCCTGGCTGCGGGACAGCAGCTTGGCGATGACCTGGGGGTCCATCACCGTGCCGCCCGCCGCGACCCGGCGTACCGCGTCGACGAACTGGGCGGTGTTGGTGACCCGGTCCTTCAGCAGGTAGCCCACGGCGCCGTCGCCGGTCGCCAGCAGCTCGTTGGCGTAGAGCTGGTCGACGTACTGCGACAGGACCAGGACGGGCAGGCCGGGACGCCGGCGGCGGGCCTCCAGCGCGGCCTGCAGCCCCTCGTCGGTGTACGTGGGCGGGAGCCGGACGTCCACCACGGCGACGTCCGGCTCGTCCTCCAGCAACGCCCGCAGCAGGGACGGGCCGTTGTCGACCGAGGCCACCACCTCGCAGCCGTGCTCGCGCAGGGTCCTGGTCAGCCCGTCCCTCAGCAGGAAGAGGTCTTCGGCGAGGACAACGCGCACGGGATCTCCAGGGTCGCAGTGGTCGGCCCGCCGGGCGGGCTGTGCAGGGTCAGGACGCCGTCGAAGGACTCCAGGCGGCGCCGGAGCCCGCGCAGCCCGGTGCCCTTGGCCGGGTCGGCGCCGCCACGGCCGTCGTCGGTGACGGTGGCGCGCAGCCGCCGCCCGTCGTGGTCGAGGACGATGGCGACCTCCCGGGCGGCGGCGTGCTTGGCCGCGTTGGCGAGCAGCTCGCCGACCGCGAAGTAGGCCGCCGACTCGACCGGCGAGGGAAGCCGGCCGGCCAGCCGGGCCTCGACGTGGACGTCGAGGAAGCTGTCCAGCGCCAGCGACCTGACGGCGTCGCCGAGCCCCCGGTCGGCCAGCACCGGCGGCTGGATGCCGTGCACCAGGTTGCGCAGGTCCTCCAGGGCGCGGGCGGCGGTCTCGCCCACCTCCAGCAGCAGCGTGCGGGCGGCGGCCGGGTCGCTGTCGAGGAGCCGGGTGGCGCTGTCGAGGGTCAGGCCGAGGGAGACGAGCCGGGCCTGGGCGCCGTCGTGCAGGTCGCGCTCGATGCGCCGCAGCTCTTCCGCCTGCACGTCGAGCACCTGGGCCCGGGTGTCGGTCAGGTGGGCGATGCGCCGGGCCATCTCGGCACGGCGCGGCACCGACAGCAGCAGCCGGGTCCAGCGCGCGTGCAGGCGCAGGACCGGCGGGGCCAGCAGGAGCCCGGCGGCCATGAAGGCGACCCCGAGCACGAGGGCCGCCAGCATCGTCGGGGTGTCGCTCACCGGGACGAACGCGTACCAGTTGCCGTCGCCGAGCAGCGGCCACACGAACGGCTGCACCAGCGCGCCGAACGCGCCGTACCAGAGGAAGGCGAGCGGGACCGCGACGAGGGCGCCGCCGATCCACGGCTCCAGCCAGGCCCAGACCAGGTCCCGCCAGAACCCCTCGGCGGCCAGGATCGCCCCGGCCCGCCTGCGCCTGCTCCAGGACGGGTCGCCGGCGAACGGCTCGGCCGGGGCGACGTGCGTGCCCGTCCACCGGGCGGCGCGGTCGCGGGCGCGGTCGGACAGCGACCGCAGCGTCCTGGCCCCGGGCCCGAGCAGCCAGAAGCCGGCCCCGACCGGCAGCAGGACGAGAGCCAGGACGACGAACGCGCCCACCGCCGACACCGCCACGGCGAGCAGCCCCGCGAGCTGGCAGCGCGCCACGGCGGCCCGCCTCCCCGTCCCCCTCATCGGTGGAGGAGTCTAGCCGGTGCCCTCCACACCCACAGCAGGGCCGCCAGCAGGCACGTCACGCCGAACAGCGCGATCGGCGCGAGCGCGCCCGCCTCCTCGTCCATGAACAGCAGCAGGCCGAGGTTGACCAGCGTGTGGAAGCCGCCGGTCAGCAGCAGCCGGTGGCCGCGCAGCCGTTCCAGGGCCAGCCCCAGCACCACCGACATCGACACCGTCGCCAGCAGGAACGCGGCCGCGTACAGCGGCGGCCGGCCGAACACCGGCACGTGCCAGGCACCCCACAGCAGGCCCACCACGACCGACGCCGTCAGCGGGCCGGTACGGCGGCGCAGCAGCGGCTGGAGCAGGCACCGCCAGCCGATCTCCTCGGCGCACGCCCCGACCAGCTGCGCGACCACGATCAGCGCGAACGGGCTGCTCAACGCCCCCGGTGCGGTGAAACGCGCGTCGCCGGTCAGCAGGCCGTACGCCCCGGCGCTCAACCCGACGATCAGCAACGCCGTGCCCTGCAACGCCACCCCGGCGAGCCCGGCCCGCCCCCGGGCCCCGGACAGCGCCGTCCCGCCGCCACGCCCCGGAGCCCCGGACAGCCCCGAACGGTCGCCGCGGCCCACGGCCCCGGTCAGCGCCTCGCGGGCGGTACGCGGCCACAGCAGCGCGACGACCGCCACGGCCAGGGCCGGGCCGAACTGGGTCAGCTGGATGACCACGGGCGGGATCGGCGTGCCCGCCTGCGCCGCGCCCAGAACGCCCGCCGCCACGAACGCGACGGCGACGAACACCCCGGCCGGCACCACCACGCCACGGGCCGTCCTGCTCTCGGTCTGCACCATGTGCTCTCACTTTTCCGTCGAACCGGTAGAACGAGGACGACGATGCCGCCCGCCGCGCGCCCGGTCACTGCACCTGTCCCCCGGTCCGGGGTGGACCCAGGTACACCCCCGGCCCGTGCCGGAGCCGGTCGCGGTTGGCCCTGGCCGGACATCTCTGCCAAGATCACCGTGTTTCGCCCCGCCTTGACCGAGGAGCCCTGTGGACAGGAGACGTTTTCTCACCCTGACCGGTGTCGCCGGACTGGGGGCCGCCACAGTGCCCGCCATGGTGCCCGCCATGGTGCCCGCCGGGCCCGCCTTCGCGGCGACCTACCCGTCCGCGGACGCGGGGCTGACCGCCGAGGCGCACGCCAAGCTGGTGGAGCTGGCCCCCTACGGCGTCACGGCGCTCGCCTTCACGCCGTCCGGCGGCTGGGTCATGGTCACGCAGGACGGGCGGTACTTCGCCCGCGGCATCCCCGACGCCTGCTTCACGGAGCTGGAGGCGCTGGTCAAGGCCGGCCGGAAGGTCAACGCCATCGCCTTCCCGCCGGAGGGCGGCGACCGCTGGGTGATCACCACCGACAAGGGCGTGTCGTCCCGCGGCCTGCCCACGGCGTGCCTCAGCCGGATCAAGGCGTACTACACCGCCGGGCAGCAGGTCGTGGACGTGGCCTTCCCGCCCGCCGGCGGCGACCGCTGGACGGTCGTCGCGACCAGCGCCTTCCAGGCCAACGGCGTGGACGACGAGTGCTACCAGATGATGCGCAACCTGACCCAGGGCGGCCGCCGGCTGACCCGCGTCGCCTTCCCCAAGGCGGGCGGCTGGGCCCTGGTCGCGCAGGACGAGTTCCACGCCCGCGGCGTCGACGACGCCTGCTTCGCGAAGATGAAGTCCCTGGCCGGCGGCGGCTGGCAGCTGCACAACCTGGCCTTCGCGCCGGGCGGCGGCTGGGCGCTGTGCTCCCGGGGCAAGGCGCCCGCGCTGCCCACCGACCGGGTGCGCCAGTTCGAGAACGCGGTCGGCGGCTCGACCATCTGGCAGCGGATGAGCGCGTACAAGACGCCGGGCGTGGCGGTCGCGGTGGTCGTCGGCAACAAGATCGCCTGGTCCACCGGCTACGGGCGGCTGGCCGCCGGCGGCGCCCCCGCCGCGCATCCGGAGAGCGCGTTCCAGGCCGCCTCCATCAGCAAGGCCGTGACCGCGGTGGGCGTGCTGCGCCTGCTCCAGACGCGCAAGATCGCGCTCACCGCCGACGTCCGTCCGCATCTCGGCTGGACGCTGCCGGCCCGTTCGTGCGTGTCGCCGACGGCGGTGCCGACCGTCGAGCAGCTCCTGACTCACCGGGCCGGGGTCGTCGGGCGCGGCTCCACCTCGCCCGCCGGGGCCTGCTCCGGTTTCGCCGCCGGTGGCGGCGGCTTCGCCGGGTACGGCGCCGCCGCCACGGTCCCGTCACTGCTCCAGATCATGAACGGCGAGGGCAACTCCCCCAGGATCGAGCTGTCCACGGAGCCGGGCGCCGAGTACCACTACTCCGGCGCCGGGTACGTGCTGCTGCAGCGCATGGTGGAGGAGCTGACCGACCGGTCGCTGGCCGACTACATGAGCCAGGAGGTGTTCGCCCCGCTGGGCATGGCGGGCAGCTCGTACGCGCTCTCCCCCGCCTTCGAGCTCGCCTCCGGCCACACCTCCACCGGGACGGTGATCCCGGGCGGCCACAACCGGTATCCCGAGTCCGCCGCGGCCGGCCTCTACACGAACGTGCTCGACCTGTGCCGCCTGGTGTCGTACCTCAACCGGGCCTGGACCGCCACCGGCGACATCGCCGGGCCGCTCACCCGCACGTCGGTGCGCACGCTGCTCACCGAGGGCCCGCAGCCCGGGATGGGACGCGGGCTGTTCGTCGCCGGCTCCGGCACCCGGAACTTCTCCTACACCCACGACGGCTCCAACTACGGCTTCAAGTCGGTGTTCAAGGGCTATCCGGAGCTCGGCGCGGGCTACGCCGTGCTGGCCAACGGCAACGACACGGCGCTGGTGAACGAGATCGCCGCGGCCGTCAGGTCGGTCTACGGCTGGGCGTAGGGCACGGCGGGGTCAGGCCGGGCCCTTCTCCAGCTCGGTCAGGCGGCCGACCAGCTGTGCGGCGGTCGGCCGCAGGGCCGGGTCCTTGGCGAGGGCCTCGGTCAGCAGTGGGCGCAGCAGGACTGGAGCCGCCTCCACGTCGGCCCTGCTCTCCACGATGTTGAAGAAGATCTTCTCGAACGAGCCCTCGCCGAAGGGCTGCCGGCCGGTGGCCGCGAAGAGCAGCGTGGCGCCCCAGGCGTGCACGTCGGCCGGCGGCCCCGCCTTCTCCCCCGTGATGATCTCGGGGGAGAGGTAGCCCGGCGTGCCGACGAACATGCCGGTCATGGTGAGCCTGGTGGAGTCGGCGGCCTGGGCGATGCCCAGGTCGATCACGACGGGGTCGCCGTCCGCCAGCAGCACGTTGCTCGGCTTCAGGTCGCGGTGGACGACCCCCGCCGCGTGCATGGCGGCCAGCGCCTGCGCCATGCCCTTCCCCACGCGGATCAGGGCGGCGACCTTCAGCGGCCCGGCCCGGCCGACCAGCTCGACCAGGGACGGGCCGGGCACGTACCGGGTCACGATGTAGGGCGGGTCGCCGGTCACGTCCACGTCGACGACCTCGGCCACGTGGTCGTCGCGGACCAGGCGCATCGCCTCGACCTCCCGGGTCAGGCGCCGCCGGGCGAGGGCGTCGCCGGCCACGTCGGGACGCAGCACCTTGATCGCCACCTGCCTGCCGCCCGGCTCGACGGCGAGATGCACCACGCCGGTGCCGCCCTCGCCCAGCCTGCGGACCAGCCGGTAGGGGCCGAGACGTTCACCGCGCGGGCCGTCGGCCGGCGCGCCCGGCTGCTCGTCCTCCAGGCGCATCCAGCGTGACCGGCCGAGGGTGACGGTGGTGCCGGGCCGGATCGTCACCGGCTCGTCCGGCGGGAGGTCCTGGGCCGCGGCCTCGCCGGGGATCCGCAGGCGGGTGCCGTGGACCGAGCCCAGGTCGATGACGTTGACGTCCCAGCCGTCGAGCTTGACCCGCAGGTGGTGACGGGAGACCGTGCTCTCGGGGTCGGCCAGCTTGACCGGGCGGGCCCTGCCCGCGACCACCTCGGGGGCCGTCTGCGGGGAGCGGCCGAGCAGGTAGGTGGCGTCGAGCCGGAGCGTCGTCCCGTCGTCGAGGACGAGCGTCCCGAGCGGCGGCCGGGGGCCCTTGTGCGGCACCAGCGTGGGCTTGAGCGGGCGGCCGCACACCACGCAGTTGGCCATGCGGGGGTCGTTGAAGTGCCCCTTCTTGCAGTCGACGCCGTACACCCGCACGTCGTCCTGGGCGACGTCCGGCAGCGGGATCGTCTCCTCCGCGGGCCGCCGGACGGGGCCGGGCGTGTCCGGCAGGTGGAGCGCCCGGCCCTCGGGGGTGCCGGCCAGGGCGGTCAGCAGGTCGGCGGGGTGCTGGAAGCGTTCGTCCGGCTCGCTCGCCGTCGCCCTGGCGATGATGTCCCGCAGGTGCGGCAGGCCGGTCAGGGCCGACAGGTCGACCCGCCCGCCCAGGATCGCCGCGATGACCGCGGGGATGCTGCTCTCGCCCGGGTACGGCGACTGCCCGGTCAGCGAGAAGTACAGGAGCACGCCGAGCGAGTAGAGGTCGGACCTGATGTCCACCACCTCGTTCCGCACGGCCTCGGGCGACATGTACGCGGGCGTGCCGACGATGGCGTCACCGGGGCTGGTGATCTCGGCCGCTTCCCTGCTCTTGGCGATGCCGAAGTCGACGATGACGGCGTCCTTCGACGGTTTCATCATGATGTTCGACGGCTTGAGGTCGATGCGGGTGACCCGGCGGCCGTCCAGGTAGGTGAGCGCCTCGGCGAGCTGGGCGCCCGGGCGGACCGCGTCGGCGGGGCTCAGCGGGCCCTGCTGGCGCACGATCTCGCTGAGCGTGCGCCCTTCGACCAGTTCCATCACCAGGATCGGCCGGCCCTCGTCGTCCAGGGCGACGTCGTAGGTGCGGACGATCCTCGGGTGGTCGAGCTGGATGGCGATGGCGGCCTCCCTGCGCAGCCGCGCCTCCCCGTCGGGGTTGCCGGACGGGAAGCGGCGCGGCACCTTCACGGCCACGTCCCTGGCCAGCACGATGTCCCGGCCCCGGTAGACGGTGCTCTGGCCGCCCTCGCCGATGAACTCGACCAGCTCGTACCGGGCGCCGACGGTCCGCAGCACCGACTCGACCCCGGCCGGCCCCGGGCTCGCCCGCTTCGTGGGGACCACCGTGACGTCGCGGGCCGGGACGCGCAGGAACATGTCGAGCGCGGCCCGTTCGCCCTCGTTCCCCAGGGCGATGCCGAGCAGGGTCTGCTTCAGCCCGTCGGCGAGCTTGTACGACACCAGCCGCGCGTCGGGTTCGCCGCCGTAGTTCGTCGCGTCCGGCCTGCCGGGGTCGCGGGCGACGGTCAGCACGCCGTGCACCTCCAGGTGCAGCAGCAGCCGGTCGACGCCGGCCCTGCCGACGTGCAGCAGCGGATCGAGCTCGGGCTGCTCGGCCGAGCCGACGATGTCCAGCGCGGTGAACGTGTCGCCCTGCCTGCGCAGGATCCAGTCGACGATGTAGTAGCCGGTGAGCCGCCACCGGTCCTCGTCGATCGGCACCCGGAAGAGCCGGTCCTGGCCGCTCTGCCGGAAGAAGAGCTCCAGCAGCTCCTCCAGCCGGGCGTAGAACGCGACGCGCTGCTCGTCCTGGTCGCCGATGACCAGGAACGGCCGCTCGCCCTCCCACCTGACCAGCTCGCCGAACTCCTGGAGCAGCCGCCGGGGTATGCCGCGAGCCTTGAAGCGCAGGTAGCGGGCCAGTTGCTCGAACTCGGCCGGCCGTTCGTCGAGCACCGCGTCCAGCAGGCGGTCGGGCGCCTCCCAGGAGCAGGGGACGTAACAACGCCAGGCGAAGACGCTCTCGTAGACGCTGTTGCCCCGGCTGGTGTCCCTGACCACGTGGTCGTGCAGGTCGGGGCCGGCCACCACGAGGAAGTGCGCGCCCTGCGTGGTGAGCGTGTTCTTGAGGCTGCCCAGCAGCCGTTCGATCTCGTCGAGGCCGGAGGGGCTCGCGGTGAGCTTGTCCACCTCGTCCAGCACGATGATCAGATGGACCCGCCGCGGCCCGCGGGACCACCACCGCCATCCGCGCCGCCGCGCCGGCTGCCTGGCCAGCAGGTTGATGATGCGCGCCAGGTCGTGCTCGACGTCGGTGTCGGAGTAGGTGAGGTACGAGGCCTCCAGCGCCAGCGAGCGGGTGCGTTTGCCGGACAGGCTGCCGCTGGGGCTCAGCCACCCGGCCGGCCCGGTCAGCTTCTTGGCCGCCGGGCCCATGCCGACGTTGAACGTCGCCGTGCGCTCGGAGGCGTCCGACTGCGTCTGCTTGAGCCCGAACGAGGTGCGCACGTGCGCGAGCAGCAACGCGCGCCGCGCGCCCGCGTCGAGGCGTTGCAGCACCCGCCGGTCGTGCAGCGTCTCGTAGGTCCGCCGGACCACGGCGAAGAGCAGCTGGTCGGGGGTCATGGGACGGGCGACGTTCAGCGAGACGGGCACCACGAGCTCGTCGCGGGGGCGTCCGGCGGCGATCTCCGCCACCGCGCGCATGACGACCGTGCTCTTGCCCACGCCGCGGAACCCGGTGATGAGGAACGTGCCGCCGCGCGACCAGTGGAGCCGCTGGTTCAGCTCGTCGACGAGCTCGGCGTTCCCCAGCAGCGGCATCGACTGCTCGTCGTGCCGCAGCGGTTCGTGGATGTAGCGGAAGGAGCCCTTGAGAGGAACCCTCAGTATTCTCACCCCTCGTTCGGCGGAGCAGATCCCCTGGGACAAACGAGGGCGCCGGATCTCCGGTTCCCCTGCGAGTACCGTACGCGCCGGCCGCGCCGTTCGCCGCCGTATGCCGCCGCCGGATCATGGTCGCCGTACGCTCGCCGCGTCTGAGCTGCGAGGTCGCGGGTAGGGCCCCTGACATGGACAACGAGCGGAGAACGGCGGGGGCCGTCATCGTCGTGGGGGCCGGGATGGCGGGACTGGCCTGCGCGGTGCGGCTGCACGAGGCCGGCGTGCCGGTACGGGTGCTGGAGGCGTCCGACGGGGTGGGCGGCCGGGTGCGCACCGACGTCGTGGACGGGTTCCGGCTGGACCGCGGCTTCCAGGTGTTCAACACCGCCTACCCTGAGGCCCGCCGGATGCTCGACCTGGACGCGCTCGACCTGCGCCCGTTCGCCTCGGGCATGATCGTCCAGGGGACGCGGGCCAGGGCCAGGGTGATGCTGCCGTGGCGGCATCCCCGGCACGCGCTGAGCGGGCTGCTGACCGGCCTCGGCACGCCGCGCGACGACGCCGTGCTCGCCGCCCTCACGGCACGCGACCTGCTCCTGCCCGCGTCCCGGCTGCGCGGCGGGCCCGACCGGCGCACCGACGACGAGCTGCGCGCCTGGGGCATGTCGGAGAAGATGATCGACTGCCTGATGCGTCCCTTCCTGGCCGGGGTGCTGCTGGAACGCGACCTGGAGACCTCCAGCCGGATCTTCCACCTGTTCTGGCGGTCGTTCGCGCGCGGCACGATCGCGCTGCCCGCCCTCGGCATGGGCGAGATCCCGCGCCGGCTCGCCGACCGGCTGCCGCCGGGCACCGTCACGCTCGGCGCCCGCGTCACCGAGGTGAGCCCCGGTGGCGTGCGGCTCGCCGACGGCGCCACGGTCGGGGGCCGGGCGGTGGTGGTGGCCGCCGATCCGCGGGCCGCGGGCCGGCTGCTGAGCGAGATCGAGACGCCGGAGATGCGTGCGGTGACCACCTTCTACCACGCCGCGCCCCGCTCCCCCATGCGCGAGCCGATCCAGATCGTCGACGCCACCGGGGCCGTCACCGACACCCTGGTGCTCACCGACGCGGCCCCCGGGTACTCCGCCGACGGGCGGGCGCTGGTGTCCACGTCGGTCCTGGGCCTGGCCGACGACGAACGTCCGGTCCGCCGGCGCCTGACCGAGATCTACGGAGACACCTCCGGCTGGGAGCACGTGGCGACCTACCAGGTGCCGGCGGCGCTGCCGGCGATGCGGCCGCCGTACCCGCTGCGCAGGTCGGTGCGGCTGCGCGCCGGCCTGTACGTGTGCGGCGACCACCGCGACACCGGCTCGCTCCAGGGGGCGCTGGTGTCCGGCCGGCGCGCGGCCGACGCCGTGCTCGGCGACCTTCCGTCGCTGCGCGCGGACAGCCTGGCCGCCCTCGACCGGGCGGCGCTCTAGCGGCCCGCCGTCACAGCCCGTCCGGGACGCTCCGGCGGCCCGCCGTCACAGCTCGCGCAGCGCCAGCATGGCGTCCCGCTCGATGCGGGCGAGGTCGTGCAGGACGGCGCCGGCCTGCTCCAGGTACGCCGCCTCGCGCCCCTCGCCGGCCTTGGCGACCAGGGCGGCCACCTCCGTCCACAGGGCGGCGGCCTCGGCGTACAGGCGGTGGCCGGCGCGCAGGCGGTCGTCGTCGACGAATCCGGCGCACTCGCCGAGGAAGTCCCGGTAGAGGGCGCGGAACAGGCCGCCGCCGGTGCCGCCCTTCTCCATGAGGAGGGCGGCCAGCGGCAGGTCACGCGCGGGCTCCGCCACGCGGTCCAGCCACCCGGGCACCAGGCGGGCGGCCTTGTCGATGCCGCGGTGGCCCAGGTTGGCGATGGGCGCGGCGAGGAACGCCTCGGCGCACGCCCTGATCGCCGGGACGGCCCGCTCCCGCCAGGCGGGCGGGCCGCCCGGCAGGGTGAGGGTGAAGGAACGGTTCCTGGCGGTCATCGGGCCGCGTTCGGCCCGCGCCGCCGCCAGGCTGTCCCGGCTCGTCCGCACCGCGCCGCCCTGTTGCGCGGTGTCCACCAGGTACGCCTGCCGCTCGTCGTAGCCGTACATCGCGACGACGTGGCCGCCGAAATGCACCTTCGACCCGAAGTAGTCCAGGTGGTGGCTGTCGAGCTGGAGGCCGACCGGCAGGCCGTCGTCGATGCGGGCGGCCACGTTCTCCCAGGCCCTGCGGGCCGAGCCGGTCTCGGCCACGTCCAGGGTCAGCCCGAGCCTGGCGGCCAGGTTCCTGGTGAGCTCGAACGGCTTGACCCGGCCGCCCAGGAACGGCACGTCCATGCCCTTGGCGTCCCAGTAGACGAAGGACAGGCCCGAGCCGAGCCCGAACAGCATGGGCTCGGACAGGTCGAGCCCCTGGTGGCGCAGCAGCGCCGCCAGTGCCGTCGTCTCGCAGTGCTCCATGCCGCGAGCCTCGATGCCTTCCACGATGGTCATGCGTCGCTCTCCTCTGGCCGGTTCGATCATCGGGCGCGGGGCCGCCGGCCGGTCCGGCCCCGTCAGGCAGCCTGCCGCCTCCCACGGGGGGAGAGTCCATCGTCCCGCTCCCGCCGCGCGGCCCGGTGGGCGGTGAGGGCGCCGGTCGCGCAGAGGGCCGCGAAGCCGAACAGCACGTACCGGGCCGAGTCCAGCATGGAGGCGCCGCCGAGGTTGACCAGGATGCCGGCGACCGCCGTGCCGAACGCGACGGACAGGCTGGTCACGGTGGCGATCGCCGCGGCCGCCCGGCCGCCCTCGGCCGGGTCCGGGGTGCTGGTCAGCACGGCCACGGACAGGTGCGGGTAGGCGAGGCCGATCCCCGCGCCGGCCGCGAACAGCACCGGCACCCAGACCAGCACCAGCCATCCCGGCGGGTCCGTACGCTGCACCAGCCCCTGGACGAGCAGCCCGGCCGCGAGCAGCAGCGGGCCGGCCACCCGCAGCCGCCGCACCGCGCGCCGCCCGGCCACGGACGAGCTGCCGATCTGGGTCGCCGACCAGCCGAACGAGACGGCCGCGGCGAAGAACCCGGCCACCAGCGGCGGCAGCCCGGCCAGCCGCTGCGCGAACAGCGGCAGGAACGACTCGACCGCGACCCCGAACGTCAGCACCCCGATCGTCAGGTAGACCCACTTCAGCGACGACCCCCGCCGGTAGGTCTCCGCCGGGAGGACCCTGTGCTCGCTGCGCCGCTCATGGACGACGAACCCCACGGCCGCCAGCAGCGCCGCTGCGAGGACGGCGGTCTTGGCGAGCGTGCCGGCCACGACCGCCGCCACGCTCACCGCCCCCGCGACCGCCGTCACCAGCATCGACGAGCCCACCGGCACCCGCACCCGGGCGGCGCCGCCTCCGCGCGGCACCTCGCCCCCGCCGCGCAGGGCACGCGGGACGATCAGCCCGCAGCCGGCCCCGATCACCGCCATCGCCGCGAACGCCGGCCGCCACGCCCCGAACTGCGCGAACAGCCCGCCGAGCGCCGGGCCGGCGAAGTTGCCGACGCCGTACATCGCCGACATGAGCGCGGTGCCGCGCGTCCAGAGCCGGGCCGGCAGGGCCGACCGCACGACGGCGAACCCGAGCCCCGACAGCAGCCCGGCGCCGAGCCCCTGCACCCCGCGCGACACCAGCAGCACCGCCATCGCCGGGCTCACCGCGCAGGCCAGCGAGCCCACGGTGAACGTGGCGAACCCGGCGAGGTAGGAGCCGACGGTCCCCCACGCCGACAACGACCGGGCGGTGAGCATGGTGGCGATCACCATGGCGACCAGGTAGACGGTCATGTTCCAGGCGTAGAAGCTGGCCCCGCCGAGCTCGGCCACCGCGGTCGGCAGCAGCCCGGCCGCCAGGTAGATGTTGATCGCGCCGGCGAGCACTCCCCCGGCCGGCACGACGGCGGCCCCGAGATGCTCCCGTCCCAGCAGCTCCCGCCAGGTGGCGGGGACGTCCTGCGCGGGAACGCTCATCCCCGCACCTCCGCCGTGCGGAAGTGGGGGAACGGGGACGGGAGCGGTGTCCCGTGAACGGGCTCGGTTTCGGTTGTCATGACTTCAAGGCTGTCGTTGAACCGCTCCCGGAAGCTTTGCGCCGGCTGCCGCGGGCGGCGCTGGGCGACCGGGCGGCCGGCCCTCAACCGCCGGTAGAGCCCCGCCGGTCAGCTGTACGCGCGCATCGTCCGGACGAGCCACTCCGCGTACGCCGGCACGCTGGTGTACAGACCAGGACCTTCCGCACAGGACGGGCTCTTGGCGCCGGGCCCCGAGGTGACCCCGATGAGCTCCCATCGGCCGTTCCTGCCCCGCTGCAGCTGCGGGGAGCCGGAGTCGCCGTTGCACGCCATGGCCTTGGGCACCCGGCTGACCGTGCACAGCCGGGTGCCGCTCGCGTACCCGGGCCCGCACTCGGACGGGGCGCCTCTGCGCGTGTCGAGCTGGTTGAGCCGCGGGGACATCTTCCAGTCGGCCGGGTCGGGCTTGGACTCGGTGACGCCGAAGCCGATGATCCGGGTCGGGGTGCCGGGCCGTCCCGGCCGCGCGGCGATCGGGACAGGTTGCCGGCCGACGGGACGGTCCAGGCGGACCAGGGCGATGTCGTTCCTGTTGGGCGTGTTCTGGGAGTAGCGGGGGTGGAGCACGGCCTGGGCGATCTTGCGCACCTCCCCGCCGGACTTGCGCAGGTCGCTGCCGACGCGGACGGTTCCCTTCGGGATCGACCCGACCTCCATGTCCAGGCAGTGGGCCGCGGTCACCACCCACTGCGGCGCGATCAGCGCCGCTCCGCACACGCCGTCCGTCAGCCCCAGGGCCGGGGCCGAGATCGGGATCGAGGCCATGAACGGGTACGCCTCCGTGGCCTTCCCGCCGTTGACGATCGCGCCGGCGGCGCCGGCGGTGACGGCGAGACAGGCCGCGCCCGCCACGGCGACGACGGCGGAACGGCCCAGGACACGACCCAGCGTTTTACTACTAAACAACTGATTTATCCATTTCAGTGCGTGATTACGATGAAAACACGCTATCTGCGAAGAATTAGCCCGCATCAGTACGCCAGCACGCCAACTCGCGGTAGGGACAACCCCCCTCACGACCCGCCGCGCGGGCGGCTGTGGTTTTCCGCAGCAGGACTGGGCGGAGCACCGCATTCCGCCGTACGGCCGATCTTCCTAACGTTGACCGCATGATGCAGACGATGATGAACGTGCTGGTGGCGGCGACGATGGCGGCGGGCGGCCAGGGCGCCGGAGTGGGCCAGGAGCTGGACAGGATCGTGGCGGGACAGGGCGCGACGGCGGCCCTCGCCCGGGTCACCGACGAGCGCGGCACCTGGTCGGGCTCGGCGGGCGTCCGCGACATCGAGCGCGGCGGACGCCCCTCGCCGGGCGGCTACTTCCGGATCGGCAGCGTGACCAAGACCTTCGTCGCCACCGTGGTGCTCCAGCTCGTGGACGAGGGCAGGCTGAAGCTGGACGACCCGATCGGCGACCACCTGCCCGGCCTGGTCCCCGGCGGCGACCGGATCACGGTCCGCGGCCTCCTCGACCACACCAGCCACCTGTACGACTACATGAGCGAGCCCGGCTACTCCACCAACCGCTGGCGCGGCGAGGCCCGCTTCCGCTCCTACCGGCCGGCCGAGCTGCTCAAGGTGGCCTTCGCCAAGAAGCTCCCCGACGACGGCAAATGGCACTACTCCAACACCAACTACGTGGTGCTCGGCCTGCTGGTGGAGAAGCTGACCGGGCGCACGTACGGCGAGGAGGTCGCCCGCCGGATCCTGCGCCCGCTGGGCCTGCGCCACACGCTGGTCCCCGGCGACCGGGCGGGCCTGCCGTCCCCCCACGCCAAGGGGTACGAGCCGATGCCCGCCCTCGTGGACGCCACCCGGATGAACCCCTCGCTGGACTGGGCCGCGGGAGAGATGATCTCGACCGCCGCGGATCTGGAGCGGTTCATGTCCGCCCTGCTGGGCGGCAGGCTCACCAGCGCCGCGTCCCTGAAGGCCATGCGCACGACCGTCGAGACGGGCGCCGGGTTCCGCTACGGGCTCGGGCTGCAGGCGTACGCGCTGCCGTGCGGCACGGTGTGGGGGCACAGCGGAGAGCTGATCGGCTACCTCACGTTCGCGTTCCGCTCGGACTCGGGCAAGTCGCTGACCCTGTCGCTCAACCCCTCGACCAGGAACCCGTCCACGGCGGAGATCATGGGGATGGCCGTCAAGGTATTCTGCGGGACCGCGGGCTGAGCAGGCCCCTGACACCACGAGGAGGATCCGTGACGACTCCGACGGACGGCACGACGGGCGAGCCGCCGCTCGCGGGCGCCTTCCGGCTCCCGGACGGCACCTGGATCCGCGGCCGGGGCCTGCGCCACCCGCTGCCGGACGGCCCGGCGCCCGGCTTCGGCCTCTACCTCGGGTCGGCGCGGCTCACCCGCCGCCACGAGGACGGCCTGCGCTGGCCGCACGCGTGGATCGAGTGGCCCGACTTCCTGCTGCCCCGCGACCGCGACGCGGCCGTGGAGCGGATCCGCGACCTGCACCGGCGGGCGCGGGAGGGGGAGGCGGTCGAGGTGGCGTGCGGGGGCGGCGTGGGCCGCACCGGCACGGTCGTCGCCTGCCTCGCCGTCCTGGCCGGCCTCGACCCGGCCGACGCCGTCGCCTGGACGCGCGAGCACCACCACCCCCGGGCGGTCGAGACCCCGTGGCAACGCCGCTGGATCCGGCGCTTCCCCGGCCCCCTCCGCCCGGGGCCGGACGACCAGGGGCGCGCGCTGCGCCCCTGAGCCGGGCGGCCCCGGACCGGTCTCAGCCGTGCTCGCCGGCGATGCCCAGCTCCCGCGCGACGTCCTCGACGTTGGCGAAGGTCCGGTCCGGCAGGGAGCGCAGGGCGGACAGCACCGGCTCCGGGGCCGACTCGGCCTCGGCGCGGTCCAGCAGCGAGTCCCGGTCGGCGGGGAAGGCGTGGGTGCCGCTGACCCAGCGGGCCAGGTCGCTCCGGCTCTCCGTCTGCGCGTGGCTCATGCCCTCGGGCGAGCCGGGCTCGTGCTGCCGGTCGTTGTCGTGTCGTTCCATGTCCGTGTGTCCTTTCACTGGTTCAGATCTCGGTCAGGAGGTCCTCGTCGAGGACGACGTCGAGCTGGAGCTCTCGGTATCCGGCGTCCTCGAACAGGACCGTCAGGCGGTCCTCGCCGCGCTGGATGACCTGGCCGGGCCCCCACGCGCGGTGTTCCACCCGGGCGTGCAGCGGGAAGGGGCCGCTCTCCCGGGGCGCCCGCTCGGCGGTCCCGGCCCGGCAGGTGTCGCAGTTGCCGCAGTTGTCGGCGAGCTCCTCGCCGAAGTAGCCGAGCAGGAAACGCCGGCGGCAGTCGGTGGTCTCGGCGTAGCGGCGCATCATCTCCAGCCGGCTGCGGTCGACGTCGCGGCGGCGCTCGGCCAGTTCCCTGGCGCGGCTCGCCGCCGCCCGGGGATCGAGGCCGGGCACGGGATCGACCTTGCGGGTGCCGAGCCGTACCGCACCGGCTCTCTCCAGCAGGTCCAGCAGCGCCGTCAGGCGGCGCGCCGACAACCCGGCGCGTTCGGCCAGGCCCTTGCGGTCGCTGCCGGGGCCGGATTCGGCGACCGCCTCGGCGACCCGGGCCAGCCGCTCCTCGTCGGGCGTCCCGCCGGTGAAGAACCGCTGCAGTCCCAGGTCCTCGGGCCGGTAGAAGAGCACTGCGTCGGCCGGCTCGCCGTCCCGGCCCGCCCGGCCGATCTCCTGGTAGTACGCGTCCGGCGGACCGGGGATCTCGGCGTGCAGGACGAAACGCACGTCCGGTTTGTCGATGCCCATGCCGAAGGCGTTGGTCGCGACCACGACGTCCAGGTCACCGGCCATGAACCGGCCGTGCACCTCGTCCCGTTCGGCCCGGCGCAGCCCGGCGTGGTAGGCGGCGGCCTGTACGCCGGCCTGCGCCAGCAGCCCGCTCAGACGGCCGGTCTGCCTGCGCGAGGCCGTGTAGACGATGCCGGGCTTCTTCGCCGCCGCGACGGTCGTGACGATGTCGGCGGCGGGGTCGTCGAGCGCCCGGCGCACCTCCAGCGAGATGTTGGGCCGGTCGAACCCCTGGACGATCTCCACCGGCGCGCGCATGCCCAGCCGCTCGGCGATCTCCGCCCGTACCGGCGGGGCGGCGGTCGCCGTCAGCGCCGCGACGACCGGACGGCCGAGCGCGTCGGCCACCGCGCCGAGCCGCAGGTAGTCGGGGCGGAAGTCGTGCCCCCAGGCCGAGACGCAGTGGGCCTCGTCCACCACCATGAGCGAGGGGGCCGCGGCGGCCAGCTCGCGCAGGACGTCGGGACGGGCGAGCTGCTCGGGCGCGCAGAACAGGAACTCCGTCTCCCCCGCCCGCAGCGCCTGGAACGTCTCCGCCCGCTCACCGGCCCGCGTCCGCGCGTCCAGGCTGACGGCCTCCTCGTCGCGGTCGCGCAGGGCCTCGACCTGGTCGCGCTGCAGGGCGATGAGCGGCGAGACCACCAGGGTCGGGCCGCGCAGCAGCAACGCCGGCACCTGGTAGATCGCCGACTTGCCGCTCCCGGTGGGCATCACCACCAGCGTGTCCCTGCCCTCGGCCAGGGCCGTCATCGCCCGGAGCTGGCCGGGCCGCAGGTCGGTCAGGCCCAGCGCCTGCCTGGCCACCCGCTCGCATGCCGCCGCCGTGTCGCCCATCCGGTCCTCTCTGGTCGGGAAGACCGTCCTTCCTGCCCCGCCGGACGGCCGACATGTCAGCCGCCGCCCGTTTCCTGCGTCCCGTCCCGGGCACCGGGCTTCGCATGCGCAACCTCATGAAAGGCGCCGCGGGCGGCGCCGTGGCGACCGCGGCGATGAGCGTGGTGATGCTCGCCGGCAGCCGGGCGGGCCTGATGGAGGACCAGCCGCCGAAACGCATCGCGCGGGCGTTGCTGCCGGGCCACCGGCATCGCCCCAAACCGGGCGAGGGGGTCGTGGGGGCGCTGGCCCACGTGGGGTTCGGCGTCACCGCCGGAGCCCTGTTCGGCCTGCTGACCCGCGGGCGCCGCACCCCGTCCGCGCTGGGCGTCGGCTACGCGCTGACGATCTGGATCGCCAGTTACCAGGGCTGGATCCCGAGCCTGGACATCCTGCCGCCGGTCTCCCGCGACCGGCCGGGCCGCCCCGCGGTGATGGCCCTCGGCCACGTGGTCTACGGGTCGGCCCTCGCGGCGACCCTGAACCGCCTCAACGCCCGTACGGACCCCCGATGAGCGGGCGCGGACGTCATCGTGGCGGGAGCCGCAGCTCGAAGACGACCCGATCGACGCCGGGGCCGTCGTAGTCCGGGATGGGCCCGGTGACCGTGAAGCCCATCGCGGTGTGGAAGGCGATGGACGCGCCGTTGACCGGAGAGGTGATCGCCCTGACCCGCTCGCGCCCGTCGGCCGCGGCGAGCGCGAAGAAGCGCCGGTAGAGGCGGCGGGCCAGGCCGCCGCCGCGCAGGCGCGGCGCGACGCCGACGAAGTGCACGTAGGCCAGGCCGGGCGCCGACGGCGACAGGATCCCGACGAGGAACCCGGCCAGGCCGTCGCCGTCCTCGGCCACCAGGCTGGTGCGGTGGAAGTGGTCGAGGAACAGGCGCGGCAGCCCGGCGCTGATCGGCCGCCCCCACCAGCCGTCCAGCACGGCGACGATGCGGTCGTGGTCAGCGGGCTCGGCGGGCCGCAGGCGCGGCTCCCCTGCGTCGTTCCGGTCCATGATCTCGTATCGTCGCGGCATCGCCGGGCGGCTGTCCAGCCGCCGGGGGCGAGCGTTGATGTCGGTTTCCGAGCCACATGGTTCCGGCCTCCCGGCGTCCGGCGACGATCACAGATCCGACCTCACACCTGCTTCAGGCATACATCCCCGGCAGATGTCTGTCCACGGCCGCCCGCACCTCCGATGTCTCCCTCAGGCCGAGTTAGTAAAGTTTCCTAAACTTGGATCGTTCCAAGATCGACAACTTGTTGACGGGTGTGACTCCCTGTGGGAACACGATGAAAAGCCGCTCACCCCCAGGAGCCACCCGATGAACTCGTGGAAGCCCCGGTTATGCGTCCTCGCGCTGGTCGCGGGCGCGCTGGCCGTGCCCGCCGGCCCCGCCGACGCCACCCCCACCCGGTACGAGGCCGAGAACGCGACGCTCTCGCAGGGAGCCGTCGAGTCCAACCACACCGGCTACTCCGGCAGCGGCTTCGTGAACGGCGACAACGTCGCCGGCTCCTACACGGAGTGGACCGTCGACGCGCCCGGCGCCGGGACCGCCACGCTGGCCCTGCGCTACGCCAACGGCACCACCGGCGACCGGCCCGCCGACCTGGCCGTCAACGGCTCGGTCGTGGCCGCCTCCCGCGCCTTCGCCCCCACCGCCAACTGGGACACCTGGGCCACGGTCACGCTGACCGCCCAGGTCAAGGCGGGCCCCAACACGATCAGGGCCACCGCCGCCACCGCGGGCGGCAACCCCAACTGGGACTACCTCGACGCCGACGTCCAGGTCAGCGGCTTCACCGACTACCAGGCCGAGACCGCCACGATCGCGCGGGGCGTCGTGGAGTCCAACCACGCCGGCTACACCGGCTCCGGCTTCGTCAACTACGACAACGCGACGGGCTCGTACGTCGAGTTCCAGGTCAGCGCGGCGGCCACCGGCCCGCAGAGCCTGACTTTCCGCTACGCCAACGGCACCACGATCGACCGGCCGATGAGCGTCTCGGTGAACGGCTCCGCGAGCACCCGGTCCTTCCCCGGCACCGGCGCGTGGACCACCTGGAACGAGGTCACGCTCAACGCCACCCTGGACGCGGGCGCCAACACCGTACGCGCCACCGCGACCACCGCGGACGGCGGCCCGAACCTCGACCGGCTGCGCGTCAGCGGACCGGCCGACACCCAGAAGCCGACCGCGCCCGGCCAGCCGGTGTGCTCCGAGATCACCCACAACAGCCTGAAGCTGGACTGGCCGCCCGCCACGGACGACATCGGCGTCGTGGCCTACGACATCTACCAGCAGGGCCAGCTCATCGCCACCGCCCCCACGCCGCCGGCCACGCTGACCGGGCTGAACCCGGACTTCGGCTACCAGCTGTCGGTCTTCGCCCGGGACGCCTCCGGCAACGTCTCGCTGAGCAGCCCCGAGGCGGCCTGTCACACGCTGCCCGCGCCGCCGGACGACCCGCCCTCGCCGCCGGGCCGGCCCGCGGTCAGCGGCGTGCAGCCCACGTCGGCGACCGTCACCTGGGCCGCCTCCACCGACGACGGCGGTGTGCGCGCCTACCTGGTCCGCGACCACGCCTCCGGCGCCGTGCTGGCCACCGTCGCCGGCGCACCGCCCGCCACCACCGCGAGCGTGCCGCTGGAGTGCGCGCGCACCTACCAGCTCGACGTCGTCGCCCGCGACACCGCCGGCCAGCTCTCCGCACCGAGCGCGGCGTCGGCCTCGTTCACCACGGGCGGTTGCGGCACCGTGCCCCAGACGCCGACCTCCGTCGCGGGCGGCTGGGACGTGCCCTGGGACGTCTCGTGGACGCCGGACGGCTCGTACGCGCTGGTCACCGAGCGGGACACGTTCAAGGTGTTCAAGGTGACACCCTCGGGGACGAAGACGCAGGTCGGGACCGTGCCGAACGTGCAGACCACCGACGGCGAGGGCGGCCTGATGGGCCTCGACCTCTCCCCCACCTGGAACGGCACGACCGACCAGGAGGTGTTCTTCATGCACACCGCCGCCGAGGGCAACCGCATCGCGAAGATGAACTTCAACGGCAGCACGCTCAGCGGCTACACCACGATCCTCCAGGGCATCGACAAGAACCGCTACCACAACGGCGGCCGCATCAGGTTCGGCCCCGACGGCTACCTGTACGCCACCACCGGCGACGCCCAGCAGTCGGCCAACGCGCCCAACCTGAACTCGCTCAACGGCAAGATCCTGCGCCTCACCAGGACCGGCGCCGCCGCGCCCGGCAACCCGTTCGGCACCCGCGTCTACAGCTACGGCCACCGCAACCCGCAGGGCCTGGCCTGGGACTCCGCCGGCCGCCTGTGGTCGTCGGAGCTGGGCAACTCCGCACGCGACGAGCTCAACCTGATCCAGCCCGGCAAGAACTACGGCTGGCCCACCTGCGAGGGCACCTGCACCACCTCCGGCATGACCAACCCCAAGTACACCTGGGGCGTCGCCGAGGCCTCGCCGAGCGGCATCGCGATCGTCGGCAACACGGTCTTCATGGCGGCGCTGCGCGGGCAGCGGCTGTGGCGCATCGTCCTGAACGGCGAGAACGTCTCGACCGTCAACTCCTACTTCAACGGCACGTACGGCAGGCTGCGCGTGGTCGAGAAGGTGCCGGGCGCCGCCGCCATCTGGTTCGGCTCGACCAACTCCGACAACAACGGCGACGGCAGCGCCGACACGATCCGCCGCTCCGCCATCCAGTAGCCCCCCGAGGGAGTGACCGTGCTCGCAACCCGCTTACGCACCCTCGTCCCGGTCGCCGCCGCGTGCCTGGTCGTCTCCGCGCTCGTGGCGCTGCCCGCGCGCGCGGCGACCGTGCGCTACGAGGCCGAGAACGCCACCAACGTCCAGGGCGCCGTCGAGGCGAACCACGCCGGGTTCTCCGGCACCGGCTTCGTCAACAGCGTCAACGCGGCCGGCCCGTACACGGAGTGGACCGTCGACGCCCCGGCGGCCGGCACCGCCACCCTGGCCATCAGGTACGCCAACGGCACCGGCTCCGCCCGCACCGCCGACGTCTCCGTCAACGGCACGGTCGTGTCCGCCGGGCGTTCGTTCGGCGCGACCGCGAACTGGGACACCTGGGCGACCTCCACCCTCACCGCCGCCCTGAACCGGGGCGACAACAAGATCCGCGTCACCGCCGCGTCCGCGGGCGGCAACCCCAACCTCGACTTCCTGGAGGCCACGACCGCCGCCGCCCCGGCCACCGAGTACCAGGCCGAGGCCGCGACGCTGACGGGGGCGAGCGTGGCCACCAACCACACCGGCTACACCGGCGCCGGGTTCGTCGACTACGTCAACGCCCCCGGCGGCTCCGTCGAATGGTCGGTCAACGTCGCCGAGGCCGGCAGCCACACGCTGACCTTCCGCTACGCCAACGGCACCGCCGCCGGCCGCCCGATGGACGTCGCCGTCAACGGCGTCACCGCGGTGACCGGCCTGGCCTTCCCCGGCACCGGCAGCTGGGACACCTGGGCCGACGCCCGCGCCACGGTGACGCTGAACGCCGGCGTCAACACCGTCCGCGCGACCGGGACCGGCGCCGACGGCGGCCCGAACGTGGACCGGTTGTCGGTCAGCGGCCCCGGCGGCGCCGACGGCCAGGCGCCCACCGTGCCGGCGAGCCCGCGGGTGACCGGCGTCTCGGCCACCGGCATCTCCCTGGCCTGGACCGACTCCACCGACAACGTGGGCGTCACCGGCTACCGCGTCCATGAGGGCACGGCCGTGGTGGCGACCTCGCCCACCGCGAGCGCCACGGTGGCGGGGCTGGCCGCCGGGTCCACCCACACGTACACGATCACGGCGGTGGACGCGGCGGGCAACGAGTCCGGGCACAGCGCCGCGGTCACCGGCACCACGACCGGCGGCACCGGCGGGCCCACCGCCGACCAGCTCCTCGCCGAGCTCACCTCGTGCTCCCAGATCTCCAACGGCAAGTACAAGACCGACTCCGACGTCTCCTCCGGCACCGTCGCGGTGTGCGGCAAGACCGGCGGCGTGTTCTGGAAGGGCGACCTGGACATCGACTGCGACGGCGTCCGCACCGCGCAGTGCAACGAGAGCACCGACTGCTGCTTCCAGGCCGAGACGTTCTGCCACACCACCTCGGACACGCCGCTCAACGCGGCGCAGCTCCCGTACGTGGTGGTGCCGAGCCCCAGCTCGATCTGGGACTACCGGACCAAGGGCATCGGCTGCGGGACGGTGGTGGCCGTCATCTACAACGGCCAGGTCGAGTACGCGGTCACGGGCGACACGGGCCCGTCGGGGATCATCGGCGAGGCCTCCTACCGCACCGCCGCCGACCTGGGCATCAACCCCGACCCGAGCAACGGCGGCACCGACTCCGGCGTCACGTACATCGCGTTCACCGGCTCCGGGACGAAGGTGGCGGCCATCGAGAACCACGACCAGGCCGTGACGCTGGGCCGGACCCTCGCCCAGCGGTTCATCGACGACAACTGACCAAACCCGCCATGCCCCGATTTGTCCAGGATAAAACGGCAGGTAGCTGGACAGGACAGGGGTTATGGCAAGATCTGCGCTGGTCGTCATCGACATGCTGAACCCGTACGAGCACCAGGACGCCGAGCGGCTCGCCCGGCAGGTGGAGCCGATCGTCGAGCCGCTGGCGGACCTGGTGGCACGGGCCGGCGAGCGGGACGACGTCGAGCTGGTGTACGTCAACGACAACTACGGCGACTTCGCCGCCGACCGGCGGGAGATCGAGGAGCGGGCGATGAAGGGCCGGCGGCCCGACCTGGTGCAGCCGGTCCTGCCGCCGCCGGGGTGCGCGTTCCTGCCCAAGGTGCGGCACAGCGCCTTCTTCGGCACGGCCCTGGAGTACCTGCTGTCGCGCAGCGGGGTCGAGCGGGTCGTCCTGGCCGGGCAGGTGACGGAGCAGTGCGTGTTGTACAGCGCGCTGGACGCGTACGTGCGGCACTACGAGCTGACCGTGCCGCCCGACTGCGTGGCGGCCATCCATGGCGATCTCGGGCAGGCGGCGCTGAACATGATGGAACGCAACATGTCCGCCCGGCTCGCCCCGTCCGGCGACTGCTTCACCCGATGAGCCGGGCCGTGCGGTCGGCGACGAGGTGCGGCTGCTCGGCCTGGACCAGGTGGCCCGAGAAGACGTCCTCGTGGTGTCCGTCGGGCAGGCTGTCGGCGTAGCGGCGCTGGTGCTCGCGGTTGGCGGCGTGCTGACGTTCCCGCCCCCGGGCGGCGCGGGTCACCGACAACACGATCGTCGGGCAGCGCGGAGGCCGCGGCGGTCGCGCCCGGAACTCCGGGATCGCGGCGGCCACGGCCCGGATCTCCTGGCGCGTCCGAGCGACCCCGGCGGGGGTGAAGTCCTCGGCGAGCATGGTCCGGTAGGTGTCGGCGGGGAACAGCCGCCGGACGTTCCCACTGAACAGCCGCGCCAGGGGACGGAACCGGCTGAGCGCCTGCGTCACCGCCATCATGCGGTCGACCTGCGCGGCGGTCCGGTCCCAGGTGTCGTACACCGGCGAGGTCTCCGGCAGGACGTCGGCCAGCAGCAGCCCCCGAAGCCGGGGCCCCAGCAGCTCGGCGGCACGGCGCGCGACCAGCCCGCCCATGCTGTGCGCGACCAGCACGAACTCCCCCGGCACGACGGCCTCGGTCATCGCGACCAGGTCGGCCGCCAGGTCGTCGATGCCGAGCGGCCCGGCGGCGGGGCCGCTGCGCGCGCGCCCGGCGCGGTCGTAGGTCACCAGCCGCGCCCTGCTCGCCAGCAGCGGCGTCACCGCGTCCCAGCAGGTGCGCCCGCATCCCCCGCCCGCCTCGAAGACCACCGGTAAGGGCCCTTCACCGGTCTCCTCGACATAGACGTGCCGCCCGTTCACCGGCACCGTCCGCCCCGGCACGTTCCGCATGCCGCCTCCTCCGCGCACCGAACGTTTTCATTTTGGATAACGGTATCTCATATGAAATCGTTGGGCCATGGACCCTGTCGAGCAGCTGCTGCACCCCGTACGGCTGCGCATCGTGCACGCCGTGGCCGCCGCGGGCACGATGACGATCGCGCAGCTCTGCGCCCGCATGCCCGAGGTTCCCAAGATCACGGTCTACCGTCAGGTCGCGCACCTGACCGAGGGCGGGTTCCTGGAGGTCGAGGGCGAGCAGCGCGTACGCGGCGCCACCGAGCGCCGCTACCGGCTGCGCCAGGACCGTCCCGCGATCGACGCGGGGAGCGCCGCCGCGATGTCGCTCGATGACCACCGCAGGGGGTTCGCCGCCGCCATGGCCGTCCTGATCGCCGAGTTCGACGCCTACCTGCGCCGCGAGGGCGCCGATCCGGTCGCCGACTCGGTCTCCTACCGGCAGGGCACCGTGTGGCTCAGCCCCGGCGAACTCGCCGCGATGCTGGCCGACCTGCTGGCGGTACTGGGCGACCGGCTGGGCAACGCCCCGGCCCCCGGCCGCGTCCCCTACCTGCTCAGCGCGATCCTGTTCCCCTCCGGCGAGCCGCCCGCGCACGGAACCGGCCGGTAGCCCGCCAGGACGTCACGCCGTCCGGGCGGGCAGGACCTCACGGGCACCCACAGGCCCGGATGACCGGCGGCGGTCGCGGCCCGGGCGCGCGAACCCGGCGGCGGCGGCCAGGAAGGCGTCGTCGGTGGCGAAGCGCGCCCCGACGTGATCGCCCGTGTGCACCGGCGGCGGAATCACCATCGTGCTGCCTCCCCAGGCCAGACTGCCCTCATCCCAGGCAGGCGCGGCACGCCCCCGGAGGGCTTTCAGGGATTTTCCGGTCGAATGTCGTATCAGGCTGCTTAGGATTTGCTCACTGACGGATGAGCGGCTTCACTCACACCCCGCTCGTCGCGGCGGGGGGCCGGTACCGACCAACGGGACGAATCAGGCGGTGACCATGGGCGAGTCCTTCGGGCTGCACGTGCCGATCGGTGCGAACCTGGCTCATCTACGTGGCCTGGTCAGCGCTTTCGCCCTGGAGGCGGGGCTCGACAGGCAGCGGGTGGAACGGCTGGTGCTGGCGGTCAGCGAGGCGGCCGGCAACGTCCTGGAACACGCCCAGGCGCCCGGCACGGTGAGCGCCCGCAGCGACGAGGACGGCGTGACGGTGCACGTCATCGACGAGCGCGGCACCCTGACGTACGCGCACCTCAACCGCGTCCCGGCCTGGCCGCCGCAGCGCGGCATGGGCCTGTGGATGATGCAGCGCCTGTGCGACCGGGTGACGCTCGACCATCCGGACGGCCGTTCCCGGCTGGAGCTGTTCGTGCGCCGCGCCCCCACGGGCGGGGACGGGCAGCCGTGAACCCCTAGTACGGTGGCCGGATGTATCCCGCGATCGAACCTTATGACCATGGCCTGCTCGACGTCGGCGACGGTCATCTCGTCCATTGGGAGGCGTGCGGCAACCCCGGCGGCAAGCCCGCGCTGGTCGTCCACGGCGGGCCGGGCTCGAACTGCACCCCGGGCCAGCGGCGCGTCTTCGACCCGGAGCGGTACCGGATCATCCTGTTCGACCAGCGCAACTGCGGACGCAGCCGCCCGCACGCCGCCGACCCGGCCACCGACCTGTCGGCGAACACCACCCACCACCTGGTGGCCGACATGGAACGGCTGCGCGAGCACCTGGGCGTGGACCGCTGGCTGCTGTACGGCGGTTCGTGGGGTTCGACGCTGATCCTGGCCTACGCCGAGGCCCACCCCGAGCGGGTCTCGGAGATCGTGCTCACCGGGGTCACCACGACCCGCCGGTCGGAGATCGACTGGCTGTACGACGGCGTCGGCCGGTTCTTCCCCGAGCAGCGGCAGCGCTTCCGCGAGGGGGTGCCGGAGGGCTGCCGGGGCAGCCTGGCCGAGGTGCTGAGCGCCTATGCCGGGCTGATGGCCGACCCCGATCCGGCGGTCCGCGCCAGGGCCGCCCACGACTGGACGGCGTGGGAGGACACGGTCATCTCGCTGGAGACCAACGGCAAGCCCAACGCCTACAGCGACCGGCCGGCGGACAGACTGGCGGCTCTCGTCCGCATCTGCGCCCACTACTTCTCCAACGGCGCCTGGCTGGAGGAGGGCGTGCTGCTGCGGGAGGCGCACCGGCTGGCGGGCATCCCCGGCGTGCTCATCCACGGCCGTTTCGACCTCGGCGCGCCCCTGGAGTACGCCTGGGACCTGGCTCAGGCGTGGCCCGAGGCCCGCCTGGTGATCGTGGAGGACTCCGGGCACACCGGAAGCGGCACCTTCCGCGACGAGATCCTGAAGGCCCTGGACGGCTTCGCCGATCACCCCGGAACGAACCGGACGAACGGTATGCGGCTGCCCACCTCGCGGTAGTCGTCCACGCCGCCGTCGACGGCGAAGCCCATGATCCGGCAGAGCCGGCGGGCGGCGGCCGGGTGGCGGGGGGCGTACCGGGCCATGATGTCCGCGCCTTCGCCCGGCTCCAGCGGCACCGCCGTGGCGCGCAGGCGGGAGCCGCCGACCTGCAGGATCACCTGCGGGGTGGCCCTGACGTTGCGGTACCAGTCGGCCTTGGGGCCGAAGCCGGAGGCGGCCACGTAGCCCTGCCCGTCGCGCTGGACCACCTCGATGACGGCCCGGCGGGGCAGGCCCGAGACGCGTCCGGTGTGGGTGAGCAGCATGACGCGGCCGCCCAGCAGCGGCCCGAGGCCGAGACGGTACAGCAGGATGGGCAGCCGCCACAGCCTGCGGCGCAGCCCGGTCGGCGGGTCCGGTCTCCTGACGATCTCCATGGTCGGTCTCCTTCCGTGGTGGGCGGGCCCCGGATGGCCCGTCGAGCACTGTTCCCGTCAGCCGGGCGGCGCCCCCGCGGGCGCGGACCCGCCCGGCTCGCCCGCGTCCAGCAGGTCCTCCACCGCCGAGAGCGCCTCGCCGACGGGGAGGGCTGGGTCGATCATGTGGTGCAGCATCAGCCCGTCGATCGCGGCGGTGACGAGCGCGGCGACGCCGTCGAGGCGGGCGGCCGGCCAGCCGGGGCGCAGCCGGCCGAGGCGGGCGGCGATCCGGCCGCGGGCCCGGCGGAGCTCGTCGCGCAGCACCACGCCCAGGGCCGGATCGCGGGTGGCGCCCACGATCAGCTCGGCGGCCAGCCGGGTCATCGGCCCGTCGCCCGCCGCCTGGGCCGGCAGGCCGCGCAGCAGGGCCAGCGCGGCGCGCTCGTCGTCGGCGGCCAGCAGCTCGGTCACCAGCGGGCCGACGACGAGGTCGGTGGCGCGGCGGAAGATCGCCTCGCGCAGGCCGGGCAGCCCACCGAAGTGGTAGTGGATCAGGCCGGGGTTGGTGCCCGCCCGCTCGGCCACGGCCCGCGTGGTGACGCCGGGCCATCCGTGCTCGCCCAGCAGCGCGACCCCGGTCTCCACCAGTTGCTCGCGACGGCGGTCGCCGCGCGCCGAATTTGGCCGCTCGGCCAAGTTGGTCATACGGCCAAGTTAGCACGGGGAAATTCGCGTGCGCCACGACGGCGGCCGGTGTTGCATGTCCGGATGATCGACGAACCGCTGGACCGCCTCCGCGCCGCCGCACGACGTACCCGTGAACTGGCCCTGGAACGGAGGGCCACCGGCGTGGCCCACGAGGACGCCGACGACGACGCCGGGACGATCGGCACCGACGGCGCCCTGGGCTTCGACCCGTTCCCCCTGCTCGAAGCCCTGCACCGGCATCGTGTCCGGGCCGTGGTGATCGGGCAGGTCGCCGGCATCATGCACGGGTCCGCCGAGCTGACCGGCGACCTGGACCTGCTCTGGGACGGCCGCCCCGCCCACGCCCCGGCCCTGGCCGCCGCCTTCGCCTCCGTCGGCGCCCGCTTCACCGACGAGACGGGCGGCCCGCTGCCCGTGCACCCTGACTCGTTGCTGCGTCCGAAGACGTGCTTCACCTCGCCGGGGGCCGGCGGCGACTGCTGCACCCCGGCGCTCCCCTGGGGAGGGCTCCGGGTCGGCGAGTGCCTGGACCGCGCGGTGACCGCGACCGGCCCCGGCGGCCTGGAGGTCCACTACGTCTCCCGGGCGGACCTGATCCGGATGCGCCGCGCCCTGGGCCGGCCGAAGGACCTGCGCCGGGCCGCCGAGCTGGAGGCGTGACCGGCGGCGCCCGGCGCGGAGAACGAGTCGTCGGGTGAGACGGCGGCACCACCCGCGTGCTGACCAGCCGCCGTCCGCCGGTCACTCCACCGCGCCCGTCCGCGTGAGCAGGTCCTGGTACCAGGCGTCGTACGGATGGTTGGTCGCCGGGTAGTTCGCCGGCGGATCGGTCGCCTGGCCCGCCGAGTCGAAGTCCCATCCGCGGACGAGCCGGCCCGCCCGCCGCGCCTCGGTGATGAACGACGACTGCCCGGCGGGCGCCGCGTAGAACAGCGCGCCCTGCCGCAGCTCCGCGCTGTCCCCCTGCTGGAACTCGTCGAAGGCGACCTGCCGGTGGCGGATGCGGTCGCCGGTGGCGGCGTCGGTGTCCACCCGCAGGGTCCGCGACGGGGTCGGGCCGTCGGCGCCGGTCCATACGTGCACGCGGGGGGCGCCGCCGTAGGAGGTGGTCTTGTCGTGGCGGGCGTCGGAGGTCCTGGCGTTGCCGCTCCACGCGACGCTCGCCGCGCCGGCGTCGAGCGCGCCGGACCACTCCCAGTTCTGGCTGCTGCTCTGGCTGCGGTGGATCTCCCGGAGCCGGGTCCCGGCCGCGTCGGTGAAGCGGATGGTCGGCAGGACGCCGTTGTCGTACTGGCGGCTGGCGGACCAGGTGATCTCGCCGGCGGCGTCCAGGCGTCCCACGCGGTACCAGAGCGTGGTGGCGTTCTGCGACTGGTGGACCTCGACCAGGTCGCCGTTGTCGTTGAGGGCGACGGCCGGGGTGACGCCGCTGTCGTACCTGCCGTGGCGCAGCCAGGTCACCCGGCCGTCGGCGCCGTACACGCCTGTCCAGTACCACAGCGCTCCGGCGCCCGAGTCGTGCACCTCGACGACCTGGCCGCGGGTGTTGACCGCGACGGCCGGATTCGAGCCGAGGTCGCGCTTGTACAGCGTGCGGGTGGTGCCGTCGCCGGAGATCACGGGGAGCACGCGGCCGCGCAGCGCGTCCACGGTGGGCGGGGCGGCCGGGTAGTCCTCGGCCCGCAGCAGCCGCGGCCCGAAGGCGGCGACGAGCTCGTCGTTCAGCGCGGCCGGGTTGCCCGCGGCGTAGGACGGGTTGTCGGTCAGGTCGTCCTTGAGGTCGAGGGCGACGACGATCGGCGCCGCCGTGGGATGCCCCGCCGACCAGTCGTCGATCACCGCGAGCCAGTCGCCGAGCAGGTTGGAGGCCGGGTTGCCCGCGTGGTCCACCTCGTCGCCGGGGGCGTCGTGGCCGACGGAGTAGTCGCGGGCGGTGGCGTACCCGTTGTCGTGGACGTCCAGCTCGACGAAGCGGACGCCGTGGTCGAGCTGGTAGGCGATCGAGTTCCTGGCGCCGTTGACGTTGCCCGAGTAGCTGTTGTGCGTGGCGCGGAAGACCGCCGAGGGTAACGGCACGTCCGCCGCCGCCTCGGCCGATCCGCCGGCCGCCAGGACCGAGGCCGCGGCGGCGAGGGCTGACAGGGCGGCTCTCCTCGAACGGGGCATGCGCTGATCCTCACGTCGGGGGGTGATTGCTCCCAGACAATACGATCACGGCCCTCCGGCCAACCCCCGCCGGGCGAACCGGCGGGGGCGGCTCGGCGGAGGTCAGCGGTCCTCGTGGACGCGGCCGAACTCGACCGCGGGCGCGCTGCCGGCGAAGTTGCGGTCCACCTCGGCCCGCTCGGCCCCGCTGGGGGTGGGGTTCGTGCAGCTCACGGGGGCGCTGGAGCCGGACATCAGGTCGCTGCAGAGCCCGGTGCGCCGGTCCGGCAGGCCGAGGATGTGGCCGATCTCGTGGGTGGCGATCCGCAGCGGGTTGTAGCCCTGGTTGACCGCCTGGCGGCCCATCCAGATCGTGCCGCGACCGAGGCTGGTGGGCAGCGTCCTGGGCCAGTTGTTGTCGGCCAGGACGACGAAGCTGGCGGGCGTGCCCTGCATGAGCCGGACGTTCACCACGTTGGCGTTCCAGACCTGGGCGGCCTGGTTGACCACGTTGACGAACTCCGCCGACCGGGAGGCGTCGTACCGCAGCACCCGGACCAGCACGGCGGCCTGGGCCGGTGAGGTGACCAGCAGGAAGGAGAGGGCGAGGACGACGGAGAGCGTGACACGGAGAGACCTTGACACGGATCCTCCTCCAGAAGTTGGGGGGTCCTGTCACGGTAGGCGCGCAGTCAGGGGTGGGAAAAGTAGCTATTAGTGCATATTGCCGCGATATGCCGGCGGCGGCCTGGGCTCACCGATCCGGGCGATACTGAGCGATTTGCACGAATAAAACGAAGATTGTCCTGAGTTGATCAGGGCAGTGGGGCCGGGATGTCCACCCCCGATCTCGTCCTGGCCCTCGGCGGCGCGGCCGCGCTGCTCGCCGCCGTCCTGCCCGGCCTGCTCGCCCGCCGGGCCTTCTCCCCGCCCCTGGTCTACCTGCTCAGCGGCATGGGGCTGTACCTGCTGCCGATCGGGCTGCCCGAGCCCGATCCCGTCGCCCACCGGGCGGCCGTCGAGCACATCACCGAGATCTGCGTGCTGGTCTCGCTCATGGGCGCGGGGCTGGCGCTCAACCGGAGGATCGGATTACGGAGCTGGTCGACGACCTGGCGGCTGCTCGGCTGGGCGATGCCGCTGACCGTCGCCGGGGTCACGGCGGCGGCGTCCGGCGTGCTGGGCTGGCCCGTCGCCGCCGCGCTGCTGCTCGGGGCCGTGCTCGCGCCGACCGACCCGGTGCTCGCCTCCGACGTCAGCGTGGGCGAGCCCGCCGACGCCGAGAACGCCGACGACGAGGTCCGCTTCGCCCTCACCTCGGAGGCGGGCCTGAACGACGGCCTGGCCTTCCCCATCGTGTACGCCGCCATCGCCCTGGCCACCGCCGGCGGCCTGGGCTGGACGGGCGAGTGGGCGCTGACGGACGTGCTCTACCGGATCGTCGCCGGGGTCGTCTGCGGCCTGCTGATCGGCCGCCTGCTCGGCCGGCTGTTCTTCCACTCCCCCGCCGAGGAACTGCGCCTGGCCGAGCGCCGCGACGGCTTCGTGGCCCTGGGCGCCACCCTGCTCGCCTACGGGGTCACCGAGCTGGTCAGCGGCTACGGCTTCATCGCCGTGTTCGTCGCCGCCTGCGCCATCCGCCGGGTCGAGCACGGGCACGGCTACAACAACGTCCTGCACGGCTTCGTCGAGCAGCTCGAACGGCTCTTCACCTCCTGGCTGCTGCTCCTGCTCGGCGGATTCGTCGCCGCCGGCGGCCTGGCCCCGCTCACCTGGCGCGGCGCCCTCGTCGGGGTGCTGCTGATCCTGGTCATCCGCCCGCTGGCGGGCTGGCTCTCGCAGGTCAGGGGCCCGGCCGGTCCCCGGGAGCGCCGGGTCATCTCGCTGTTCGGGATCCGGGGGTGGGGTCGCTGTTCTACCTGGCGTACGCGCTGGGTCACGCCGACTTCGGCGTGCCGCCCGAGGAACTGTGGGCGGTGACGGCCTTCACCGTGATGCTCTCGGTCGTCCTGCACGGCATCACCGCGACCCCGGCCATGGCCCGCCTCGACGCCCTCCGCGAGCGCCTGGCGACGGGCGCCCGGGGGTAGGACGCGGCCTCGCGGAGAGGGGGCCGCGAGGCCGCGTCAGCACCTGGCTACCGCAGGACGGACGTCCACCCGGGGCGGCCGGGCAGCGGGCTCGGGCTCGGGACCCGCCTGAGCGACAGCTCGCCCGGCGGGACGGCCGGGCAGCGCGCGCCCTGGGCGGGCAGGTCACGGGAGAGCAGGTAGCGGTCGAACGCGGCCGTCGGGCACTCGCCGCGCCCGTAGATGCCGTGCCCCCACCCTTCGTAGGTCAGCAGCCGGGCCTGCCGGCCGGCCTGCAACGCCGTGGAGGCGGCCCACACGTACGGCGTGGCCGGGTCGTGCAGGGCGTTGCCGAGCAGGAGCGTCGGCGAGCCGTCCAGCCTGAGCCGGTGCTGCCGGTTGGGCGTGGCGGTGCCCTGGCAGGCCAGCGCGAGCGGGTGCGCCGCGGCGCTGACCAGCATGTCCGGCGCGACGGCCGCCGACCTGCGGAGCAGCCGGTCCCAGTCGCGGTAGCCGCGGACGGGCAGCGCGTAGTCCTGGCAGAAGACGATGGACGCGTCGTTGACGGTCTCCCCGGCGGCCCGGACGGGCGGCGCGAAGAGCGGGCTGACCGGGCCGGCGCCGCTCTCCATGGCGGCCAGCAGCTCGGCGAGCTGGCTCCAGGCCGGGCCGTAGAACGCGCCGAACGCCAGGCCGATGAGGTCGAGCCTGCGCAGCTTGACGTCCGGCTGCCCGGGGAAGGTCAGCTCGCCCCGGTCGGCCCTGGCCAGCAGCTCGTGCCACACCGCGCGGACGTCCCGGCCGTGCAGCGCGCACGAGTCGGTCCGGCCGCACCAGGCCACGAACTCGTTGAAGGAGTCCTGGGAGGTCCATGCCTCGGTGTCCAGGAACGCCTGGGTGCCGAGGCTGTGGTCCATGTTGCTGTCCAGCGCGAGGGCGCGGACGCGGCGCGGGTAGCGCTCGGCGTAGAGCTGGCCGATCAGGGTGCCGTACGAGACGCCGTAGTAGGTCAGCTTGTCGTCGCCGAGGGCGGCGCGCAGGGCGTCGAGGTCGCGGATCACGTACCCGGTGTGGACGTTGTCGAACAGCGGGCCGGTGCGCCTGCGGCAGTCCTCGCCGTAGCGCCGGTTGAAGGCGAGCAGGGCGTCCCAGCCGGCCTGGTCCTTGATCGACAGCGGGTCGGGCGCCTGCTGGGCGAGCTCCAGCGAGCAGGTGACGGGGTGGCTGCGGCCCACGCCGCGCGGGTCGAAGCCGACCACGTCGAAGCGGCTGGTGATCTCGGGGGTGAAGCCGAGCCAGTCGTTCACCACGGCGTCCACGCCGGAGCCGCCGGGGCCGCCGGGGTTGATCACCAGCGACCCGATCCGGGCGGCCGGGTCGCTGGCCCGGCGCCGGGCGAGGGCCAGCTCGAACGTCCCGGCGCGCGGGTCGTTCCAGTCGACCGGCACGGTCAGCGTCCCGCAGTCGACCGCGGCATCCTCCGCGCACGGCGCCCACCGCACGCCCGGGGCGGTGGCACCGGTGGTGGCGGCGGCCGCGGGGACCGGGGCGAGCGGCGCCGCGAGGGCCGATAAGAGGGTGAGGATCAGGACTGGTCTTCGCATCGCGTCTCCAATCGTCGGGCCCTGATCATCGATCAGTTCCTCCGACAAGACCATCCGACTGGAGGAGGAGACCGGAGTCATCCCTGAGTACCTTCCGCCCGGCCTCCGTCCCGTGAGCCGTACGCGGGCCGCTCGTCAGGTCACCACGACCACATGCCGACGCGTACGTCCACGCCCGGGGAGGCGTGCAGGAGGGGAGGGCCGGCCGGGTCGGGCAGGCCGGCGGCCCGCAGCAGGCCCTGGTCGAGGCCGGTGAGCTCGACGTGCTGCAACGGCCACGGCGGGTGCTCGACCTCGGCCGCGGCCAGCCGGCCCGCCACCCGGGTGAACAGCCGGTGGCGGGCGGTCAGGAAGTGCGCGAGCTCGTCCTGCTCGTCCTCCCGCAGGACGCCGCCCACCTCCGCCTCGGCGTCGCACCGCACACCCGGCGTCCCCGGCCACCGCCGGCGGCAGCGGTAGCGGCGGCGCCCCCGGTCGATCCGGACCGACATGTCGGACCAGTGGTAGGGCAGCCCGTAGCCGGATCGGCCGCCGAGCGCGGCCGGCAGCCGTCCGGCGTCCAGGGACAGGAACCAGACGCCGGAACGACCGCGCGCGTCCCGTACGTACGTGCGGCAGTTGGTCTCCGGGAACGCGGACAACCACGGCACGGCTGGCAGGCCGGGCACCCGTACGTCCTGCATGAGGAACGGCGTCACCCCCACCCACGCCGAGCCGTCCATGGTCTCGACGGCGAGCTCGTCCGGCACCAGATCACGGACCACCTGGACGGGGTAACGCCAGTGCAGGAACGTGATGTGCGCCCACCGGTGGCACATCACCGGCAGCGCCACGCGCGGGGACGGCGGCGCCTTCACGTGCGGCGGTGCTCGGCGAGGACCCGGCCGTCGTGCCGGATCCGGGCGGCCCGGTAGGGCGGGACCGGGCGGGTGACGCACGCCCGCGCGGCCGACTCGGCCTCCGCCTGGTCGATCCCCCAGCCGATGGTGTGCCACCGGTCGCCCGCCGCGTCCAGGGCGGTGATCTCGTAGAGCTGTCGCGCCGGACGCGGGGTGCAGGGGGTGTGGCGGTGCTCCATCCAGGTCTCCTCACGACGGGGGCGGGCCGCCGCCTGCCCTACCCGGGGCGTCCCGGCCCAATCCCCCGCCTCCGGCGCGGATTCGCGAACGCGTGACGGGAAGGGCGGAGGCGAGAGAACCTGGGGCCGGGACGAGGACGCGAGAGGGATCGGTGCACATGCCTGAGTGGCTGGAAGCGGGGACATGGGGGCTGGTCGCCGGGGGCGCGCTGGTCCTCGGCGCGGCCGTGGCGATGCTGGTGCGGGTGCCGGCGCGGGCGATCGCCACCGTGATGGCCTTCGGCGCCGGGGTGCTCATCTCGGCGCTGTCCTTCGAGCTGCTGGACGAGGCCGAGCGGTCGGGCGGGCTGCTGCCCACCGCCGTCGGCTTCCTGGCGGGAGCCTGCGCGTACGTGGCGGCCAACGCGATCCTGGCGCGGCACGGCGCCCGGCACCGCAAACGCTCCGGCGACCAGCAGCCCAGCGAGGCGGACGCGCAGGGCAGCGGCGCCGCCATCGCCGTCGGCGCGCTGCTCGACGGCATCCCCGAGTCGGTGGTGCTCGGGCTGTCCCTGCTGCACGGCGGCGAGATCGGCCTCGCCGTCGTGGCGGCGGTGTTCGTCTCCAACGTCCCCGAGGGCCTGTCCAGCGCCGCCGGCATGCGACGGGCCGGGCGCAGCCCCGCGTACGTGTTCGGCGTCTGGGGCGGCATCGCCGTGATCAGCGGCGTGGCGGCCATGACCGGCTACCTGACCCTGCGGTCGGCCTCCCCCGAGGCCATCGCGCTGATCACCGCGATCGCGGCCGGCGCCATCCTGGCCATGGTGGCCGACACCATGATCCCGGAGGCCTTCGAGCAGGCGCACGTCCTCACCGGGCTGATCACCACCGTGGGCTTCCTGTCCGCCTTCGCCATCGAGCGCCTGGCCTCCTGACGGCGAGCGCGGCTCACGGCCGACCGGCCTCGGCCGATCCGAGGGGCCAGGGTCCCGGGGGAAGGTGGACCGTCATGATCATGTCGCAGGTGCCGGCGCCCTCGCCCCGGTAGCCGTGCGGGGCGTCGCCGTCGAAGGTGGCGGTCTGGCCCGCCTCGACGGGATGCTCGACGCCGTCGAGGACGAGCGTCATCCGCCCGGCGACGACGCTGAGGGTCTCCACCACCCCGGCCTGGTGGGGTTGGCTGGGATACTCCTCGCCGGGTTCCAGCCGCCAGCGCCAGACCTCGACAGGGGCCGGGCCGGTGGTGGTCAGCATGAGCCGGGCCTGGCCGCCGCGCGGCCCGGTCCACAAGGGGGTCACGGCGTCGGCGGCCACCACGCGGAGGCGGCCCTCCGGCGGCCCCTGCATCAGGGCCGAGACCGAGATGCCCAGGGTGTCGGCCAGCCGGACCAGGGTGGCCAGGTTGGGGTTGCCCTGCGCCTTCTCCAGCGCCACCAGGGCGCCCTTGCTGACCTGGGCGCGCCGGCCGAGCTCCTCCAGGGACAGGCCGGCGCGGGTGCGGGCGGCCTTGACGTTGTGGGCGACCGTTCGCAGGGCCTGGGCCGGCTCGGCCATCTGTTCACCTTCCTCACGGGGCGGACCGGTGCAATGTACTGCGCGGTCGGTCCGTTGTCCTCGAGTGGTCATTCTAATGTACTCTTTGGTCGTTCGGTTGAACGTCCGGGAGGTGTCGTGATCGCTCTGCTGCTGGCTCTGGGCAGCTCGCTCGCCTACGGCTGCGCCGACTTCCTCGGCGGCCTGGGCGCCCGCAGGGCCCATGTGCTGCGTACCGTGATGGTCGCGGCCCCGGCCAGCCTCGTGGTCGAGCTGTTGTTGTGGCCGATGCTCGGCGCGTCGTTCAGCCCCGCCGCGCTCGGCTGGGGCGCGGCCTCGGGCGTCGCCTCGGCGGCCGTGTTCGCCCTGCTCTACGGCACGCTGGCGATCGGCCCGATGAACGTGCTGTCGCCGGTGACCGCGCTGGTGTCGGCCGCGCTGCCCGTCGCCGTGGGGCTGCTCCAGGGCGAGCAGCTGTCGGCCGCCGGGCTGGTGGGGCTGCCGCTCGCGCTGGTGGCGGTCGTCCTGGTCAGCGCGGGGCACGGCGGAGGATCGGCGCGCCCGTCGCGTACGGCGCTGCTGCTGGCGTTCGGCGCGGGTTCGGCGATCGCCCTCCAGCTCGTCTTCCTGCACCAGGCGCCGTCCGACAGCGGGGTGGCGCCGTTGATCGTGGGACGGGCGGTCTCCTCGGCCGTCACCCTGACCGCGGCCGGGCTGCTGCGCCGCCGGTTGGGCTCCGAGCGGCCCGCGTACGCGCTGTCGGCGACCGCGGGCGTGCTGGACTCCGTGGCGAACCTGCTGTTCCTGCTCGCGGCCCGCAGCGGCGACCTGGCCGTGGTGGCCGTGATCACCGCCCTCTACCCGGCCGGCACGGTGCTGCTGGCCCGCGGGGTGCTCGCCGAGCGCATCCACCGCGGCCAGCTCGTCGGCCTGGGCGCGGCGGCCCTGGCCGTCAGCCTCCTCGCCCTGCCCTGACCTCCCGCCCGCCGACGACGGCGGGCACGGGCCCGCCCGCGTCAGGAACGCGCGGCGGCGACCACGGCGACGGACAGCGGGACCACCGCCCACGCGCCGAGCACGGCGAACGCCGCCCAGGTCGGCATGACGTCCGGCACCTGCTCGATGAGCTGGAGGGCCGGGTACCCGGGCAGGACCCGGTTGACCAGGTCGCCGCCCGGCAGCACGCGGCCGGCGAACGGCGCCACCAGGACGATCACCACCAGCGCCGCCGTCGCCACCGCGCCGTTGCGCAGGACCGTGCCGAGCACCAGCCCGAGCAGGGTGGCCACGACGATCATGAGCGTGCCCCCGGCGATGACCGTCCAGGCCCCCGCGGGCAGCGGCGACGGGTGGAACTCCGCGGCGACGACCCGCCCGTAGAGGTAGCCGGGCACCGCGATGAGCAGCGAGCCGGCGACCGCGACGCCGCCCAGGACGACCGCCTTGGCCACCAGCACGCGCGCCCTCGACGGCATCGCCACGAACGTCACGTCGATCATGCCGGACGTGTGCTCGCCGCTGGCGGTCATCGCGCCCAGCATGCCGAGCGGGAGCTGGGCCAGGACCACCCCCACGTACACGGCGACCACCACCCCCATGGCCGCCTGGTCCGCCGTGCGGCCCGGGTCCCAGCGTGAGATGACGGTGGCGGCGCCGAGCACGGTGAGCGCCAGCGACACCAGCCCCCCGACGCCGAGCGCCCACCAGGTGGACCGCAGGGTCCGCAACTTGATCCACTCGGCCGCGAGCGCGTTCACCGCTCCCCCCTCCCGACGAGCTCCATGAACGTCTCCTCCAGCGAGCCGCCCGGCCCGACCAGCTCGCCGAGCGCGGCGTCGGCGCGCAGCCTGCCCCCCGCCAGGACGACGAGGTGGTCGGCCGTGACCGCCATCTCGCTGATGAGGTGGCTGGACACCAGCACGGTGCGGCCCTCGGCGGCCAGCGACCTGAGCAGGCCGCGCATCCAGCGGATGCCCTCGGGGTCGAGCCCGTTGGCGGGCTCGTCGAGCACCAGCACCTCGGGGTCGCCGAGCAGCGCCGCGGCGAGGCCGAGCCGCTGCTTCATGCCCAGCGAGAACCCGCCGACGCGCCGGCCCGCCGCTCCGCCGAGCCCCACGAGCTCCAGCAGGGGGCCGATGCGGGCCCGGTCGAGGCCGTTGGAGCGGGCCAGCCACCACAGGTGCTGTTCCGCGCGCCGCCCGCCCTGCACGGCGGAGGCGTCCAGCAGCGCGCCGACCTGGGTGAGGGGTCGTCCCAGCGCGCGGTAGGGCAGGCCGTTCACGGTGGCCCGCCCGGCGGTGGGCCGTTCGAGGCCGAGGAGCACGCGCATGGTCGTGGTCTTGCCCGCGCCGTTCGGGCCGAGGAAGCCGGTGATCCGGCCGGGCCGGACCGTGAAGGTGAGGTCCTGCACGGCCGGGGTTCGGCCGAAGCGTTTGGTGAGTCCGGTGACTTCGATCATGTTCCTCACCCTCCACGACCTCCCGTCCGGCACGCATCGGTCCTGGGACCGATACGGGCGGCGTGGCCGCCGGGTTAGGTTCGTGCCGTGCGCCAACAGATCCGTCCGCCGCTGCTGAACCGGGTGCCCGCATGGGGCTGGATTTCCCTCGACGCCGTCGTCGCGCTGGTCGTCGCGCTCGGCTACGCCGGGCTCACCTCGTCGCGGAACCCGGCCGAGCCCGGCGTGCCGGACTTCGCGGCGGCGCTGGCGGCCGGGCTGCCCGTGGCGGTCAGGCGGTTGTGGCCGGGGCCGGTGTTCGTGGTCGTCCTGCTGGGCGGGCTCGGCATGCGGGAGTTCCTGCTCCCCCACGCCGAGCTGCTCTGCCTGCCGCTCGTGCTGTACACGCTGGCCACGCGAAGCAGGGCCGTGCTGCCGCTGCTGGTGGCGGGCGCCGTCGCCGCGCAGGGCGTGGCGGAGGTCCCCATGACGGCCGCGGTACGCGACCGGCTCGGGCTGGCGCTGGCGATCCTGCTCGCCGCGTGGGCCGCCGGCACGGCCGTACGCCAGCGCGGGCTCTACACCGGGCAGCTGGCCGCGCAGGCGGAGCAGCGGGCCCGCGCGGAGGCCGTCGCCGAGCGGCTGCGGATCGCCCGGGAGCTGCACGACGTCATCGGCCACAGCCTCAGCACGATCGCGGTGCAGGCGGGCGTGGCGGGCCACGTGGGCGGGGCGGAGGAGATGGGCCGCACGCTCGCCTCGATCGAGGAGACCAGCAGGTCGGCCCTGCGGGAGACCAGGCAGCTGCTCGGCGTGCTGCGCGAGGACGACGAGGCCGAGCTCGCCCCGGCCCCCGGCCTGGCCGATCTCGACGCGCTCGTGGCGCGCACCAGGGCGGCGGGCCTGGAGGTGGAGCTGTCGGTCGGCGGCGCCGTGGACGGCGAGATGGAGCCGACGGTCTACCGGATCGTCCAGGAGGCGCTGACCAACGTGCTCAAGCACGCCGGCGCCCGCCACGCCCTCGTCCGCATCGAACGCCTGCCCGACGCGCTGACCGTGGAGGTCACCGACGACGGCATGCGCGGCCGGGCGCGGCCGTACGGGCATGGCCTGACCGGGTTGCGCGAGCGCGTGCGCGTCTTCGGGGGCGAGTTCGAGGCGGGCGTCCGTCCCGTGCGCGGTTTCCGGGTGAGGGCCAGGCTGCCGCTGTGATCAGGGTGGTGGTGGCCGACGACCAGGCGCTCATCAGGGCGAGCTTCCGGCGGCTGATCGACTCCACGCCGGGGTTCCAGGCGGTCGGCGAGGCCGCCACGGGCGCGCAGGCGGTGACGGCGGCCGGACGCGACCGTCCCGACCTGGTGCTGATGGACGTGCGCATGCCGGAGATGGACGGCATCGAGGCCACCCGCCGCATCTGCGCGGAGCGGCCGGAGACCCGCGTGCTCATCGTGACCACCTTCGACCTCGACGACTACGTCTACGGGGCGCTCCGGGCGGGCGCGGCGGGCTTCCTGCTCAAGGACACGCCGCCGGCCGAGCTGATCAGGAGCATGACCGTGGTCGCGTCCGGCGAGTCGCTGCTGGCGCCGACCGCCACGCGGCGGCTGGTCGAGCGCTTCGTGCGTCCTGCGTCGGGGACCGGCGGCCTGGACATCACCGAGCGCGAGCGCGAGGTGCTCGTCCTGGTCGCCAGGGGCCTGTCGAACGCAGAGATCGCCGGCACCCTGTTCGTCAGCATGAGCACGGTCAAGACGCACGTCAGCAGCCTGCTGACCAAACTCGGCGCCCGCACCCGGGTACACCTGGTCATCGCCGCGTACGAGGCCCGCCTCGTGTGAGCCCCACCGGATCCGTCCGCACGACGGGCGCGACGCCGGGCGACGTACGGCGGCTGGGCGGCCTGCTGACGCTGGGCGGGTCGCTGGCGGGCGGCGCGCTCTACGTGGTCACCCACCTCGGCGGGCCGCTGCCGCAGGGGCCGGCGCTCGCGGCCCTGGTCACGTACGGCGGGTCGTGTCGAGGGCGCGTGCCGGGCGGGACGTCGTCGTCTCGCCGTTGGGAGCGACCCGCCTGGCGCGCGTGCGGGGGCCCAGCAGCCTCCGTCGGCTACTCCTCGTTCGCCGCACTGGCCGCCGCCGGCGTGCCGGAACGGGCGCCGGGCGGGGTGCTCGTGCGGCAGGCGGTCGTCGCCGCGCTGCCGGTCTGCGTGGTGGCGGCCGTCTCCGGGGTCGCCGTGGTGGTCCTCACCGTGGTGACCGTCTACCGCGTCGAGTCGCCGCCGTGGGCGGTGACCAGGGCCGTCCTCATGGCGGGCGTCGGGGTGCTGGCCGCCGTGGTCGTCGCCCTGGCGGCCCGTCCCCTGCTGCGGGGCGCCCTGCGGGCCGGCGCGCGGACGTGACCGGGATGCCTTGACCCGTGTTCGCCCCGGCCGTCTACCGGTGAGCCGGCGCCTCCTCCGGGCGGGGGGCGACCGGCTGCCTGAGCAGCGTCTTCGGGTCGGGGTCGGTGAAGTCGGTCAGGTAGATCTCGTGGTGCAGGCCATTGGGCACCAGCCCGTGCTCGGCCATGAACGCCTCCATCACCTCCAGCGACCTCTTCTCCTCGCTGTAGGGCCCCTCGTGCAGCAGCTCCACGCACTCGCCCTCGGTGAAGGTGACGACCTGGACCCGGTCCACGGCCGCCCCTGACGGGCGGGCCCGCTCACGCGCCGCCTCGGCCGCGCCCGGCTCGGGCATCTCGGGCAACGGCAGCAGCAGGTGCCACCGCCACTGGTCGCGCGGGGTCTCCAGCGGCGGCAGCGTGGTGTCCTCCACCCACCACCGCCCCTCCAGCGGCCCGGCGGCGCCGCCCATGACGGAGGCCACGGCGTACAGGGCGCCGATGGCCGAGACGTGCTCGGCGCCGCCGGGCTCTCCCATGCCCGTGACGTTGAGACAGGTGACGGGTTGGCAATGGATCAGTCGCGGGGTCATGGATCCTCCGGGTAGATCTGGGTGGAATCCCCCATAGCGTGCGGTCTCCCCGCGGGGGAGAGTCCAGTCAGCGTCACCGTCCACGCCGTCCGACCGGCCCCCAGCACCACAGGTCCGGAGGATGTCCCATGCGCACGGCCCAGATCCTGGTCGCCGCCTACGCCGCGCTCAGCCTGCCGACCGTCGTGGCGATCGCCGTCCTGTCGGCCGTCGCGCCGTCGCCGGTCACGAGCAGGACCCGGACCAACGCCTTCTCCGACGCCCGCCCCGCCGGACGACCCCGCAGCCTGCCCCTCGTCGTCCTGTCCCCCGGGCACGGCAAACCCCGCACCGAGCTCACGGCCCCGGCCGAGGAGCTGGCGAGCCACGGGTACGTGGTGGCCGCCGTCGACCACACCGGCCAGGATCGCCATGGCCGGTCACTCGGCGGGCGGCGCCGCCGCCGTCGCGTCGATCGCGGCCGACACCCGGCTGCGCGCCGGCGTCGACCTCGACGGCAGCGTGGAGACGACGCTCCCGGAGGCCGGGACGTCACGGCCGTTCCTGCTCCTGGGCAAGCCCGCCACGTACACGCCGGGCAAGGGCGAGTCGGCCGCCACGTGGGAGCGCGTCTGGGCGGGGCTGACCGGATGGAAGCGCTGGCTGCTGCTGACCGGAGCCGCGCACACGTCCTTCACCGACCTGGGCGTCCTGATGGACCAGCTCGGCATCGAGGACGGCGCCACCGTGCCCGGCGCCCGCGCCCTCGGCGTCACCCGCGCCTACGTCACCGCCTTCTTCGACCGGCACCTGCGCGGTCAGCCCCGGCCCCTGCTGGACAAGCCGTCGGCCGACGTCCCCGAGGTCAGGTTCTGCAGTCCGGAGGACAAGACCTGCCAGTGACCCGGGGGCCTCTGTACGCGGGCCCGGCCCGGTGCGCATAATGAGCAGCCGTCGGTCCGTCTCCTTGGAGCGTCCATGGATCGTCTGTTCGTGCGGCTGGTCCTCTACGTGGTCAGGTTCGCCGGGGCCGTCGCGGGGGTGTGGGGGTCGCCTACGCCGTCAACGGCGCCACGCAGGCCGGCGGGGAGATCACCGTTCGCGTCGTCCCCCGCCTGGAAACCGCCGACCGGCTCGGGTTGAGCGGGGTGAGGCTGCCCCGCGGCCTCTCCCTGGGAAGCGGGGAGCTGACGCTGCGGGTCTGGGACTCGACGGCGGTCGAGCAGGTGCTCCTCCGGACGGACGTGCTGGTGGGCGGCCTGTGCGCGCTCGTCGCCGCCCTCCTGGTCGGGGGGCTGCTGACGTCCGTGTTCGAGGGGGAGCCGTACCGCGGAGGCAACGCGGCGCGGGTCGCCTGGCTCGCCGTCCTCGCGCTCGTCTCGGGAGCGGCCCAGGCGCTGCCCGCCCTCGCGGTGGCCGCGGTGCTCGACCGGGCCGGGGCGGGCGGGACGTTCGGGCCGCCGTCCGGGCTGTCGTGGCTGCCGTTCACGGGCGCGGCGCTGCTGGCGGCGCTGGCCCTGGCGCTGCGCGCCGGGCGCCGGGCCCGCGCCGACGTCACATCTGTCACATAGTGTCGCGATCATGACGATCGAACTGCGTGCCGTCCGGGAGGACGACCTGGCGTTCCTGACCCGGCTGATCGGCGACCCGGACAGCAGGCGTGACGGCGTGATGTACGGCATCGTCCGCGCCGACCGGGACCGGACCCCGGCGCCTCCGGGCGGCTGACCAGCGGCGGCGCGCCCCCCGGCGGAGATCAACACGGGCTCAACGGATCCTCAACACCGGCGCCCCTACGTTGCGATCACACGATTCCGCACCAAGGGGGAGCATATGCGCAACCTTCCAGCTCTGGCGCTCGCCGCGGTGGTGGCCGGCGGCCTGCTGACCGTCGCCTCGCCCGCCGGCGCCTCCGTCCAGGACGCCCGGCAGGCGTCGCGGACGCAGGCCGCCGGGCCGATCAACTACTCGTGCGGCGCGCGGCTGCGGGTGAGCCAGGACGTGCCCAGGAACACCTGGCACCGCATGGCGAAGGCGAAGGGCCGCCGCGGCATGGTCTACCTGTACGAGGCCGGCGGCGTCTACCGCGGCCGGGACGTGTGGTGGGCGTGGGGCACCAGCCTGCGCTCCGGCGACCGGATCTCCATCGACTGGACCGACGACGGGGGCCGCACCTACCACGCCTGCCACGCGGTGGTCAGGGGCGGCGGACGCCGCAGCGTCACGTCCTTCGCGGTGGACGCCCCGAACGGCCGCAAGTTCCGCGCCTGTGTGAAGGCCGCGGGCAAGTGGTCGTGCACCCACGGCTGGTGGGAGATCAGGTATTCCTGACCGGCCGGTCCGCCGGGCAGGGCGTGCGAGCTGCGGCGATACGACCGCGACCGCTTGACATACCGGACAACCGGCACATAGTGTCCCGTCAATCGGCAGGCACAGACGAAGAGATCCCTGTCAGTGGTCTTCGTCTGTGCCTTTGTCGTATCCAGACCGCTGGCAAGGGATCACACCCCCCTGAAAGGCGGCTGGGCATGAGCGACGCCCCCGTGCAGAACACCTCGGTCACGCTGATCCGCAACGCCGGAGACGCGGCCGACGTCATCAACACCCTGACGAGGCTGGCCGGCCGGGCCAACTGGATCTGGTTCCTCGCCCTGGCGGGCCTGTTCCTGGACGCCTACTCCAACGCCGCCCTGGGCGCCGGCCTGTCCCCCATGGTCAAGCAGCTCGGCCTGTCGCCGGGCCAGGTGGGGGTGCTCACCGCCATGGCGCCGGCCATCGCGATCATCTCCAACCCGTTCGGCGGCTGGCTGGCCGCCCGGATCGGCCGGGTCAAGCCGCTGCTGCTGACCAAGGTGGTGTTCGCGCTCGGCGCGCTGCTCACCGCGGCCGGCTCCGACTTCCTGACCGTCTTCGCCGGCCGCGGCCTGGTCGGCATCGCGTACGGCATCGACTTCGCGGTGGCCATGGCGCTGCTGGCCGAGTACACGCCGTCCGCGCTCAAGGGCAGGCTCAACTTCTGGCAAGGCGTCTGGTACACCGCCACCACCACGAACCTGCTGCTCACGCTGGTGTTCTACCGTTTCGACGTGGGCGCGGACATCTGGCGCTGGTCGGTGGGCTCCTCGGCCGCCTTCGCCGTCGTGCTGCTGGTGCTGCAACTCGCGTTCCTGGTGGAGAGCCCGACGTGGCTGGCCGCCAAGGGACGGCTGCGCGACTCCGCCGCGGCCCTGCGCCGCATGTACGGCTTCGCCGTCCAGGAGGACGGCCGAGAGGGCGGCGGCCCGGCCGAGCAGGGGCGGCAGGTGGGGTTCGGCGACGCGGGCGTGCTGTTCCGCAGGCCGTACCTGCCGCGCACGGTGTTGTCCACGGTCATCTCGCTCACCCAGGCCATGCAGTACTTCGCGGTCGGCTGGTACCTGCCGGTGATCAGCCTGGAGCTGTTCGGCAAGGAGTTCGAGAAGGCCACGATCGGGTCGATGGCGTTCAACGCGGTCGGCATCGTCGGCGGCTGCCTGGCGGCCTACACGGGCCGCCGCCTCGGCCTGCGGGTCAGCTCGATGGCCGGGTACGCGGTGGTGTTCGTGGCGCTGCTGGTGATGGGCGCGACGTTCAAGGAGCTGCCGGTCGCGCTGGCCGCGCTGCTGCCCGTGATGTTCATCTTCTTCCACTCCGCCGGGCCCGGCCCGAACGGCAAGTCGATCGCCGCGCTGTCCTACCGCAGCGACATCCGCACCCTGGGCACCGGCGTGACCGGCATGCTCGGCAGCCTCGGCTCGGTCGCCGGCCTGTACCTGTTCCCGCAGTTGCAGGCTGGCATCGGGGTCGGCGCCAGCCTCATGGTGCTGTCGGTGGTGCCGCTGGTCGGCCTGGTCACATGCCTGCTGATCAAGTGGGACCCCACCCGCGTGGCGGTCAACCTGGAGGAGGAGGAGATCGCGCTGCGGAGGGGGGACGAGCGCCGATGACCGGCCGTACCCGACGGGGGATCCTCAGCGTCGACGAGGGCACCACGGGCACGCGCGCCGCGGTCGTCCTGGACGACGGCTCCGCGGCCCCGCCCGCCTACCGGCCCATCTCGGTCCACTCCCCCGACCACCTGCGGGTCGAGCAGGACGCCATGGAGATCTGGGCGAAGACCGCCGAGGTCTGCGCGCAGGCCCTGGAGTGGGCGCGGGCGCACGAGGTCGAGGTCACCGGCGTGTCGATCGCCACCCAGCGCGCCACCGTGCTGCTGTGGGACACCGTCACCGGCGAGCCGCTCACCCCCGCCGTGGTCTGGCAGGACCGCCGGTACGCCGCCCGGCTGCGCGCATGGGAGTCCGGCTGGGACGCCCGCCTGGTCGAGCACACCGGCCGGCCGGTCGGCTCGCGCGCCCCGCTGCTGTGGGCCGCCGACGTGCTGCGCGACGACCCGGCCGCGCGCCGGGCGCACGAGGCGGGACGGGTGGCGTTCGGATCGGTCGACACCTGGCTGGTGTGGCGGCTGACCGGCGGCGCGCGGCACGTCATGTCCGCCACCAACGCGGTCGCCGCCGGCGCCTACGACCTGCGCACCGGCGACTGGTACGAGCCGTGGCGGGACTTCCTCGGCTGCCCCCGCGACGTGCTGCCGCAGATCCTGGACGAGGACGGCGACTACGGCCACACCGACCCCTCCGTGCTCGGCGTGCGGCTGCCGGTGTTGTCGGTGATGGGCGACCAGCACGCCGCGATGATCGCGCTCGGCGCGCACCGGCCGGGCCAGGCGATGTGCGTGCACGGCACGGGAACGTTCCTGGACGCCGTGGCCGGCGACCGGCCGCCCGCGCATCACCGGGCGGTGCCGGGGGTGCTGACCCTCGTCGGCTGGCGCTCGCGCGGCGCGGCGGTGTTCAGCCTGGAGGGCTACGCCGCCACGACCGGCTCGGCGGTGCGCTGGTTGTGCGAGGAGATCGGGCTGTTCGACTCGCCCGCCCAGCTGACCGCGCTGGCCCGCGAGCATCCCGGGCCGAGCCGGGTGCGTTTCCTGCCCGCGCTGGCCGGGATGCGCACCCCCGTCTGGTCGCCCGAGGCCACCGGCGTGCTGACCGGGCTCAGCCTGTCCACCACCCGGGCCGAGCTGGCCCGGGGCGTCCTGGAGGGCATCGCGCACTCGGTGTGCGACCTGCTGGACGGGGTGGAGCAGGCGCTCGGCGCGCCGGTCACCGATCTGTTCTGCGGCGGCGGCCTGGCCAGCAGCGACGTGCTGATGGCGAGCCAGGCCGACCTCGTCGGGCGGCCGGTCCGCCGCGCCCGCGCCAACGAGACGGCCAGCCTGCGCGGCGCCGCCTACCTCGGGGGCGTGCGGGCGGGGCTCTGGCCCGACCTGCCCGCCGCCCTCGCCGGGCTCGGCGACGTCCCCGTCTTCGAGCCCACGTTGCCCGACGCCGCCCGCGAGGAGGCCCGCGCCGCCTGGCGTGACCTGCTCACCCGGCACATCTCGTACCAACAGGAGGATTCCCCCTCGTGATCCGGCTTCCAGAACGCAAGCCCAGATCGGAGACCAGGAGCGCCATCCGGCGCACCCCGCTGCGGATGGACCGTCAGGCGCAGATCGAGCGGCTGGCCGGAAGGCCGGTGGACGTGCTCGTCGTCGGCGGCGGCGTGACCGGCTGCTACGCCGCGCTGGACGCCGTCACCCGCGGCCTCAGCGTGGCGCTGGTGGAACGCGACGACTTCGCCTCGGGCACCTCCTCCAAGTCCTCCAAGATGGTCCACGGCGGTCTGCGCTACATCGAGCAGGGCAACCTGCCGCTGGTGCGCCGTTCGCTGCTGGAGCGCCAGCGCTTCCGCCGCAACGCGCCCCACCTGGTGCGGCGGCTGCCGTTCGTGCTGCCGATCCTCGCCCAGGACGGCGTCTTCGACGCCCGCATCGCCAAGGCCTTCGAGGGCCTGCTGTGGACCTACGACCTGGCGGGCGGCTGGCGCATCGGCCGGCTGCACCAGCGGCTGAGCGTGGCCGAGGTGCTGGCCAGGGCGCCGCGGCTGCGCGCCGACCGGCTCAAGGGCGGCCTGCTCTACTACGACAGCCGCACCGACGACGCCCGCCTGACCCTGACCATCGCCAGGACCGCCGCCCACTTCGGCGCCACCGTGCTGAACGGCGCCACCTGCCGAGAGCTGGTCAAGGAGGGCGGCCGGGTGCGCGGCGCCCGCGTCGAGGTGGACGGCCGCACGGTCGAGGTGCGCGCCGGGGTCGTCGTCAACGCCACCGGCGTGTGGACCGACACCCTGGACGCGCTGTCCGACCCGGGGCACCGGCCGCGGGTGCGTCCGGCCAAGGGCGTGCACATCGTGGTGCCGTGGACGCGGCTGCCGGTGGACGGCACGGTGACCGTCCCGGTGCCCGGCCGGGCCCGCCGGGCCACCTGCACCCGCTGGGGCGACGTGGTCGTGGTCGGCACCACCGACACCGACTACGACGGCTCGCCCGACGAGGTGCTGTGCACCCGCGAGGAGATGCAGTACCTGCTCGACGGCGCCAACACCGCCTTCGACGCCGACCTCACCCCGGACGACGTGATCGGCTCGATCGCCGGGCTGCGTCCGCTGGTCGGTGAGAAGGAGGGCGCCACGCTCGACATGAGCCGCGACCACCGGATCATCACCGACGGCTTCGGCCTGGTCACGGTCACCGGCGGCAAGCTGACCACCAGCAGGCACATGGGCGAGCTGGCCGTGGACGAGGCGCTGAAGGTGCTCGGCCGCAAGGCCCGCTGCCGCACCGCGCGGCTGCCGCTGCTCGGCGGCGCGGGCTACGACGCCGAGGCGACCACCGCGACCGGGGGCTCGGCGCCCACCTGGGCGAGCGGTACGGCACCGAGGCCAGGTTCGTCGCCGATCTGATCACCGAGGACCCGTCGCTGGCCGGGCCGGTCGTCGAGGGCAGCGAGTACCTGCGGGCCGAGGTGGTCTACGCGGCCCGCTGCGAGCTGGCCAGGAACGTGGACGACGTGTTGTCGCGGCGCACCCGGATGCGGGTCTTCGCCCGTGACCTGTCGGTCGAGGCGGCTCCCGAGGTGGGCCGGCTGCTCCAGCGCGAGCTGGGCCTGTCCGACGACGAGGTGGCCCGGCAGGTCGAGGACTACGTGCGCGGCGTGGACCGCGAGAAGAGCGTTCTGATGGAGGGACTTTCATGATCAGCAGGCAGACCGTCACCCACCCGTTCAACCGCGGCGACTACGTCGTGGGCGCGCCCACGCCGCCGCGCTGGGCCGCCGACTGCCCGCCGGGGAAGGGCCCGGCCAGCCTGCAGGGCCAGGTCGTGCCGGTCCCGGAGAGCGTGGTGGCGGAGCTGCGCGCGCTCGGCGCCGCCGTGCACACCGAGCGGGACGAGGTGGTCCTGCGCACCCGTGACTGGTGGGCGGGCACCTCCATCGGCGAGACCGACGGCCGCCCGGCCACGCCGGAGGCGGTGGTCGTCGAGGTGGACGAGGAGGAGCAGGTGGCCGCCGTGGTGCGGATCTGCCACGAGCACCGCATCCCGCTGACCGTCTCGGCCGGCCGCAGCAACGTGCTGGGCGCCGCGCTGCCCGTGCACGGCGGCGTCGTGCTGGACGTGTGCCGGCTCAACCGCATCCTGTCCTTCGACGCCGAGTCCATGATCGTCGAGGTGCAGGCGGGCATGTTCGGCGACCTGTTCGAGAAGGAACTGCAGGAGACGCACGGCGCCACCACCGGCCACTGGCCGTCGGCGTTCGCCATCTCCACCGTCGGCGGCTGGGCCGCCTGCCGCGGCGCGGGCCAGCTCTCCACCCGCTACGGCAAGATCGAGGACATGGTGGTCGGGCTGGACGTGGTGCTGCCCGACGGCACCACCGCCAGCTACGGCACCTACCCGCGCGCCGCGGTGGGCCCCGACCTGCGGCAGCTGTTCATCGGCTCGGAGGGCACGCTCGGCGTCATCACCCGGCTGCGGCTGCGTACGCACCGGCTGCCCGACTACGCGGTGGGCATCGCCTACGGCTTCGACACCTTCGCCGCCGGGCTCGACGCCTGCCGGGAGATCCTGCAGCGCGGCGCCACCCCGGCCGCGCTGCGCCTGTACGACGCGCACGAGAGCGGCACCCACTTCGGCGAGCCGGGCACCAACCTGCTGCTCGTCGCCGACGAGGGCGACCCGGTGCTGGTCGACGCCGTCATGAAGATCGCCGATGAGGTCTGCGCCGAACGCGCGTCGGTGAAACTGGACGGCGCGGCCGTCTTCGCCCGCTGGCTGGACGAGCGCATGATCGTCGGCAAGGCCGCCGACGGCTTCGTCCGGGGGCCGGGGTTCGTCTCCGACACCTGCGAGATCGCCGGGCCGTGGGCCGCGCTGCCCGCCCTGTACGACGAGGTCGTGGCCGCCATCGAGGCCGTCCCCGGCACGCTGCGCGCCTCGGCCCACCAGTCGCACGCCTACACCGACGGCGCCTGCCTGTACTTCTCGCTGCGCGGCGACGTCGAACGCGACCAGCGGCGCGCCTGGTACCGGGCCGCCTGGGACGCCGCCGCCGAGGTGCTCGTCAGGCACGGCGCGGCGATCAGCCACCACCACGGCGTCGGCCTGCTGCGCTCGCCGTACATGCGGGACGCGCTGGGCAGCGGCTTTCCGACGCTGGTGGCGGTCAAGCAGGCGCTCGACCCGCGGGGCATCATGAACCCCGGCAAGCTGGGCCTGCCCGCGCCCTTCGAAAACACGGCGCACTAAGGTGGATGCGGTGAACTCTCGCCACAAGGGCCCGTTGGATCAGCGCCTGCTCGCCGCCCTGGCCGAGCATCCCGTCGCCGCGTCGCTGGTGGGGGTGGAGATGGTCGAGCGGTTCACCTCCTCCCCCACGCCGATCGGCATCCTGGCCTCGATCCCGCTCGGCGACCTGGCGGCCACGGTCAAGCGCACGGTGGCCGCCCAGAAGATCGGATTCGTCAACATCGACTCGACCCCCGGCCTGGGGCACGATCCTGGGGCGCTGGCGTACCTGCAGAGCATCGGCGCGGTCGGGATCGTCTCCACGCGGCAGGCGATGATCGAGCGGGCCACCGGGCTCGGGCTGCTGACCATGCAGAAGGTGTTCGTCACCGACCGGTCGAACCTGCGGCGCAGCATGCAGTCCATCACCCGGTCGCGGCCCGACCTGGTGCAGCTCATGCCGGCCATGGTGTTGCGGCACGTCGAGCGGCAGGTGCGGGCGGTCGGCGTGCCGTGCCTGGCCGCGGGGTTCGTGCAGAGCGCGGACGACGTGGTGGAGGCGCTGCGGCACGGGGCCGTCGGCGTGTGCACCTCCGACGAGGAGCTGTGGGGGCTGCGCCGCTCGGCCCTGCGCGCCTCCTGATCCGTCTTCATCCGGAAGGACCTTGCGATGACGCCTGCCCGCGTGCGGGAGACCGCCGCCCCCACGGTGCCCGCCCGGCGCGCCGGGAGGCGGTGGCCGGTGGCGCCCGGGGTGTTCGTCGTCCTGTGGAGCAGCGCGTTCATCGCGGGCATCCCGGGGGTCAGGGCGGCGCCGCCGTTGTTGCTGATGTTCGGCAGGTTCGCCGTCGCCGGGGTGCTGCTGGGGGCGTACGCGCTGGTCAGGCGGGTGCCGTGGCCCCGGGGGCGGGACCTGGCGCACGTGGCCGTGGCCGGGCTGCTGATCCAGGCCGTGCAGTTCGGCGCCTTCTACAGCGCGCTCGGCGCGGGCCTGCCGGCCGCGGTCGTGTCTCTGGTGCAGGGGCTGAACCCGGTGGTCATCCTGCTGGTCGGCCGGGTGCTGGGCGAGCGGGTCGGCGCCGGGCAGTGGGCCGGGTTCGCGCTCGGCCTGGCCGGGGTGGTCCTGGCGGTGGCCGACCGGATCAGCCTGTCCGCCTCCGGGGTGGCGCTGTGCCTGCTGGGGCTGGCCGGGCTCAGCGCGGGCACCCTCTACCAGCAGCGGTACGCGCCCCGCATGGACGCGCTGAGCGGCACCGCGGTGCAACTGCTGGTCAGCGCCCCCGCCGCCGGGCTGGCCTGCCTGGCGCTCGGCCCGGTCCGGGTGTCGGACTGGACGGCGTTCGGGCTGTCGGTCGGCTGGATGGCGCTGGTCAACTCCATCGCGGCGTTCATCCTGCTCAACCGGATGTTGCTGCGCTCCCCGGCCAGCCGGGTGAGCACGGTGTTCTTCCTGACCCCGGCCGTGACCGCCGTCCTGGCCTGGTCGCTGGCCGGGCAGCCGCTGCCCCCGCTCGCCGTGGCCGGGCTCGTCCTGGGCGGCTGCGGGGTGCTGCTGGCCAACCTCTCGACACGAAGAAGGGCGAACTGATGCGCATTCGCGGCGCGGTCCTGGAGGAGATCGGCCGGTCCCGGCCCTACGCCGGGTCGCGGCCCCTGACGGTCTGCGACCTCGAACTCGATCCACCGGGGCCGGGCGAGCTGCTGGTGCGGGTGGAGGTAGCCGGCGTGTGCCACTCGGACCTGTCGGTGGTGGACGGCAACCGGGTGCGTCCCGTGCCCATGCTGCTCGGCCACGAGGCGGCGGGCGTGGTGGAGCGGACGGGCCCCGGCGTCGACGACCTAGCCCCCGGGCGGCGCGTCGTGATGACCTTCCTGCCCAGGTGCGGCGGCTGCGCCGGGTGCGCCACCGAGGGCGTGACGCCCTGCGTGCCCGGCAGCGCCGCCAACAACGACGGCACCCTGCTGAGCGGCGCGGTCCGCCAGCACAGGGACGGCGTCGCGGTGCTGCACCACCTCGGGGTGTCGGCGTTCGCCACGCACGTGGTGGTCGACCGGCGCTCGGTCGTCCCGGTCGATCCCGACGTGCCGGCCGAGGTCGCCGCCCTGCTCGGCTGCGCCGTGCTGACCGGCGGCGGCGCCGTGCTCAACGCCGGCCGGCCGCGCCCCGGGCAGACGGTCACGGTCGTCGGGCTGGGCGGCGTGGGCATGGCGGCGCTGCTCACCGCGCTGGCCCTCGACGACGTCCGGGTGATCGGCGTGGACGCCAACCCGGCCAAGCTCGCCACCGCCCGCGAGCTGGGCGCGCACGAGGTGTACGGCCCGGACGACCTGCCCGGCCAGGCGGACGTCGTGGTGGAGGCGGCGGGCAGCGCGCGGGCGTTCGAGACCGCGGTGACCGCGACGGCCCCCGGGGGCCGCACCGTCAGCGTGGGCCTGCCCGCGCCCGGCGCCCGTGCCTCGATCTCGCCGCTCGCGCTGGTGGCCGGCGGGCGCAGCATCATCGGCAGCTACCTCGGCTCGGCGCTGCCCGCCCGCGACATCCCGGTGTTCGCGCGGATGTGGCGCGAGGGCCGGCTGCCGGTGGAGCGGCTGGTCTCGGCGCGGATCGGCCTGGCGGCCGTCAACGAGGCGATGGACCAGCTCGCCGACGGCGCCGCCCTGCGCCAGCTGATCGTCTTCGACGGCTGACCGCCGGGGCCGGGCGCTACCCCGACGCGACGACCAGCGTCTGGGGGGCCGCCTGCTTCATCCGGCCGCGTGCCCACGCCATCTGGGTGGCGGTCTCGTCCTCGCAGCCGCGGACCGCCGCCAGCAGCGCCTCGTCGCGGGCGCCCTGCGCGGCCTGGCCGATCAGCGTCCAGCAGACGTCGCACTCGGCGGCCATGAGGTAGAGGTCGTGCAGGTCGCGCAGCAGGCCGAGGCCGCCGCCGCGGGAGCCGGAGAAGAGCGTCGAGTGCAGCCGCTCCGGCTCGTCGGGGGCGTCCTCGGAGTAGCGTGCCACGAACGGCCGCAGCCGCCGTACGTGCTCGTCGCACTGCTCGGCGAGCCGCCGGCAGATGTGCACCACGTCCGGCTCGTCGCCGTGGGCCGCGGCGACCTCGCGGTACGCCGCCGCCAGCTCCTCCTCGGACCGGTGCAGCAGCCCCAGGTAGTGCGCCAGCAGCACGGTCATCCTCCCGCTCTGGTCACCCGGACCGCGGTGACCTTGTAGATCGGTTGCTTGGAGACGGGGTCCCAGGTCGTGTTCGTGACCTCGTTGGCCGCCCGGGGGCCGCTCCCGGTTCCAGGTCCCAGTAGCCGTAGTGGAACGGCACGAACACCACGCCCTGCCGGATGCCGGTGATCCGGGCCGGCGCCTCCAGCCGGCCGCGCGGTGACTCCACCCGCACCAGGTCTCCTTCGCCGATGCCGAGCCCGGCGGCGTCGGCCGCGTTGAGCTCCACCCACGGCTCGGGGGCGGCGGCGTCGAGCCGCGGGACGCGGCCGGTCTTGGTCCGGGTGTGGAACTGGTGCACGGTGCGGCCGGTGGTCAGCAGCAGCGGCAGGTCGTCGCCGGTCACCTCGGGCGAGGGGTGGTAGGCCGCGGCCCGCAGGAAGGCCCGGCCGCCGGGCTCCTGGGCCAGGTACTGCTCGCGGGTGTGCTCGGCGCCGGTGACGAGGTCCTGGCCGTAGGTCTCGCAGTAGTCCGGGTCGGTGTTGAAGCGGCCGCCGCCGTACAGGCGCTCGGTGCCGCCCGAACCCGGGGTGCACGGCCACTGGACGCCGCTGCCGCCGCGCAGGCTCTCGTACGTGATGCCGGTGTAGTCGCAGGGACGGCCGGCCGAGCACGCCTTCCACGCCTCGAACGCCGATTCCGCGTCGTGCCAGCCGATCAGCGGCTTGCCGTCGCGGTCGCGGAAGTCCATGCGGCGGGCGTAGTCGAGGAAGATGTCCAGGTCGGCCCGCGCCTCGCCGGGCGGTTCCACGGCCTTCTCCGACAGGTGCACGGTCCGGTCGGCGTTGGTGAAGGTGCCCGCTTTCTCCCCCCACGTCGCCGCCGGCAGCTCCACGTCGGCCAGCTCCGCGGTCTCGGTGCGGAACAGGTCCTGCACCACGACGAACAGCTCGTCCCGGCCCAGGATGCGGCGGACGCGGCCGAGGTCGGGCAGGGAGACCGCCGGGTTCGTGCCCGAGATCCACAGCAGTTTGACCGACCCCTGCTCGGCGTACCGGAAGACCTGCATGGCGTGGGTCGGCGGCGCCCAGTGGGGGATGACGGACGGATCGACGTTCCACAGCTCGGCCAGCTCGCGGATGTGCGAGGGGTTGTCCCAGTTGCGCAGGCCGGGCAGGTCGCCGTCCGCGCCGGTCTCGCGGGTGTTCTGGGCGGTGGGCTGGCCGTTCATCTGCAGCACCCCCGCCCCCGGACGGCCCAGCATGCCGCGCAGCAGGTGGATGTTGTTGACCTGGCAGGCGGCGGCCGTCGCCTGGTTGGACTGGTAGAAGCCCTGCAGGACGGTCGAGACGAGCCGCTCGCTCGTGCCGAGGATCTCGGCGGCCTGCTCGATCAGGGCCACGGGCACGTCGCAGATCTCCGCCGCCCGTTCCGGCGGGCACTGCTCGACCACCCGGCACAGCCGCTCGAACCCGATCGTGTGCTCCTCGACGTAGCGGCGGTCGTGCCAGCCGCGCTCGATCAGCCGGTGGATCAGGGCGTTCATCAGGGCCAGGTTCGTGCCGGAGCGTACCGGCAGGTGCACGTCGGCCTCGCGGGCGACGGGCGTGGCGCGGGGATCGACGGCGATCATCGCGGGCGGGCGCGGGCCGCGGCGGCGGTCGAGCATCCGGTCCCACAACACCACCTGGGTCTCGGCGACGTTGTGCCCCCACAACGCGATCGCGTCGCAGTGGTCGATGTCGGTGTACGAACCGGGCTGCCCGTCGGTGCCGAAGCCGGCCTTGAGCGCGGCGGCGGCCGTCGCCGTGCACAGCCGGGTGTTGCCGTCCATGTGCGGGGTGCCGAGGCCGGCCTTCCCGAGCACGGCGAGCGTGTAGTACTCCTCCAGGAAGAGCTGCCCGCTGGTGTGGAAGCCGAAGTGCCCCCATCCGCCGGGGCCCCGCAGCAGCTCCTTCGACCGGGCCACGATCCGGCCCATCGCCGTCTCCCAGTCCGTCTCCACCAGCGTGCCGCCCTCGCGGACGAGCGGGCGGAGCAGCCGGTCGGGGCTGTTGTTGGCCTGCCAGCCGTACAGGTCCTTGGGGTCGAGCCGGCCGTGGTTGACCCGGTCCACGGCACGGCCGCGCACGCCGACGATACGTCCGCCCCTGACCGCGATGTCCATCGCGTCGCCGTTGGAGTGCAGGACGGACGCCGACTGGGCCCACGACTCGACGTCCTGCTCGGTCAGCCCTTCCTCCAGGCAGGCGTCCACCCGGACCGGCCAGTCCTCGGCGCTGCCGTCCTCGCGCGGCCCGTACGGCGTGCGCGAACCCCACGGGTCGGCGATGCGGTCAGGCATTCCGGCGGCTCCTTCCGGGTGGGAGATCCGGACCGCATACCCTCACGTGCTCGCCCCATGCCTGCGCCGTGGCCCGGTCGGCGAAAACGGGATGCGGCCGGCCCGCGTCCGGGGTGAGGATGGCCGCGCACGGCCGTCAGAGCCGTCCCCCGGACGAGGAGCGTGCCATGAGCGCCGCCGAAACCGCTCACCCGCAGGTCACCGTGCGTACGGGCCGGCTGCGCGGCCGAATCGAGGGCGGCGTGGCCGTCTTCCGCGGCGTGCCGTACGCGCGCCCGCCGGTCGATGGCCTGCGCCTGGCCGCCCCGGCGCCGCCCGAGGCGTGGGACGGCGTGCGCGAGGCCGCCGCGTTCGGCCCGCCGCCGCCGCAGTCCAGGCTGCTGGGCGCGTCCGGCGGCGCCGGCACGGACGGGAACTGGCTGACGGCCAACGTGTGGAGCCCCGACCTGGGCGCGGCCCGGCTGCCTGTGATGGTGTGGATCCACGGCGGGGGCTACATGTACGGCTGGTCCGGCGACCCGCTCTTCGACGGCGGCGTGCTCGCCCGGGACGGCGTCGTCGTGGTCACCGTCAACTACCGGGTCTCCGCCGAGGGCTTCGGGCACTTCCGCGGCGCGCCCGCCAACCGCGGGCTGCTGGACCAGGTGGCGGCCCTGCGGTGGGTGCGTGAGAACGCGGCGGCCTTCGGCGGCGACCCCGACCGGGTCACCGTCTTCGGCGAGTCCGCCGGAGCCGGGAGCATCGCGGCGCTGATGACGATGCCCGGCGCGGCCGGCCTGTTCCACCGGGCGATCGCACAGAGCGTGCCGAGCCTGTTCTTCACTCCCGAGCTGGCCGCCGATCTCGCCGCCGCGGTGGCCGCCGAGCTGGGAGCGGCCCCGCACGCCGAAGATCTGGCGCGCCTATCGCCGGAACGGCTGATCGAGGCCGGTGACGCGGTGGCGGCCGGGATGGACGGCAGCCCGCGCTGGGGACTGGCCGCGCACGTCCGCACGCCGTTCGCGCCGGTCGTGGACGGCGAGGTGCTGCCCGCGACGCCCTGGCGGTCACCGGTGGGCGAGGTGGACCTGCTCGTGGGGCACAACCGCGACGAGTACCGGCTGTTCATGGCGCTCAACGGCGAGCTCGGCCAGGTCACCGCCGAGCAGGCGGCCGCCGCGCTGCGGACGCTGGCCCCCGACCCCGCGGCCTACCGGGCCGCCCACCCGGGGGCCGGCGACGAGCGGCTGTACGAGCTGGTCCACTCCGACTGGCTGTTCCGGATGCCGTCCGTACGGCTGGCCGAGGCCCACGGGCGGCACGGCCGGGCCCACCTGTACGAGCTGACCTGGCCGGCCCCCGGCATGGGCGGGATGCTCGGCGCCTGCCACGGGCTGGGCCTGCCGCTGACGTTCGGCAATCTGACCGCGGGCGTGGCCGGGCTGCTGCTCGGCCAGGAGCCGCCGCCGGAGGCCGCCGAGCTGTCGGCCCGGGTACGGGCGGCGTGGACCGCGTTCGCCGCGACCGGCGACCCGGGCTGGCCGGCGTACGAGCCGCGCGAGCGGCTGACCTGGATCGTCGACACCGAGCCGGGCACGGCGGCGTACCCGGAGGAGGCGTCCCGTCGGTTGTGGGCCGGGCACGCCTTCGACCCGCTCCCGCTGCCGGCGTCCGGGCGGGCGTGAGCGCCGGTCACCGCGGGCGGGCCCGGGTCAGTCGCAGGACTGGGTGCTGACGGGGGTCGTGGCCGTGGCGGCCTGGCGGGCGTCGGGGGCGACCTCGCCGGCGGTCAGCGCGTAGCCGGTCTCCACCTGCCCGGCGACGGCGGCGAAGATCACGCCCAGCACGCGGCCGTCCACGGCCAGCAGCGGGCCGCCGGAGTTGCCCTGCTGGATCTTGCCCCGGACCAGGTAGACGTCCCTGGTCACCTGCGAGGCCTGGTAGATGTCGGGGCTGCCGGCCCGCTGCCGCACGGCGACGCGGGCGGGCTCCGGCGTGAAGCCGCCGCCGTTCGGGTAGCCGGCGACCAGCGCGTCCTGGCCCTCCCTGGCCCGGGTGTCGAAGGAGAGCGGGGGCAGCCCGAGGCCGGGGACGTACAGGACCGCGACGTCCCGCCGCGGGTTGTACCAGACGACCTGCGCCGGGTGCGGCCGCTGCTGGTGGTCGACCACCTGCAGATCCGTGTCCACCCCGGCCACGACGTGCGCATTGGTCATGATGTGGTCGGGCGCGTACGTGAACCCGGTGCCGGTGATGCGCTTGCCGCAGGAGGAGGCGGTCCCCTGGACCTGCAGGATGCCCGTCCTGGCCTGCCGCAGCGCCGGGCTGCGCAGCACGGCCACGTCCGGCGGCGGCACCCGGACGGGGCTCAGCCCGGCGATGGCGTCGAGCACCGGCGGGAAGTCGGACCGGTCGATGAACTGCTTGAAGGGCCGCTGCCAGTCCCGCGCCGCCTGGGGCGCCGCCTCGTCGAGCGTGGACAGCAGCGCCGAGCCGCGGATCTGCTCCACCACGAGCGTCCACGGGCCGGACACCAGCAGGCTGCCCACGAGCCAGGCGACCAGCAGGACGAACATGGCGTTGACCAGCCCGCCGCCCAGGGAGTCCAGGATCCAGGCCGGTTCGCCGCGCAGGTACGTGCGTAACCGCACCCCCAGCGTGGACGCGGCGAACTGGCCGACCAGCGCGATCAGGAACACGATGACGACCGCGAGGGCCGTCTGCGGGACGTCGCCGGTCACGAGCGCGTTCGTCACGGCGGGGGCGACGGAGATGCCCAGCACGCATCCGGCGACGAACCCGATCGAGCTCGTCACCCCGACGACGAAGCCCTGCCGGAACCCCGCCACGCCGAACCCGACCACCAGGACGACCAGGACGACGTCGAGCAGATCACCGGACACAAGCAAAGACAATCATCTTTTCCCCCACAAGGGAGGATCCGTTCCGGTACGCCGGATTTCCCAGCCGGCCCGCTCAGAGGTCGGCCGTGACGTCGGGGACGTACCCCCCGGGGCGGAGCGGCGGACGCCGGTAGCCGGTGGCGGGCGGTCGCGGCGGGATCTCCAGCGGCGCCCGCACGACCCGCCGGTAGGGGATCGTGGACAGCAGGTGCGCGATCATGTTGATCCTGGCCCGCCGTTTGTCCTCGCCCTGCACCTCGTACCAGGGCGACTCGGGGATGTCGGTGTGCACCAGCATCTCGTCCTTGGCCCGGGAGTACTCCTCCCACCTGGTGATCGACTCCAGGTCCATCGGCGACAACTTCCACCGGCGCATCGGGTCCGCCAGCCGGTCGCGGAAGCGCCGCTCCTGCTCGGCGTCGCTCACCGAGAACCAGTACTTGCGCAGCAGGATCCCGTCCTCGACCAGCAGCCTCTCGAAGATCGGGCACTGGTGCAGGAAGCGCGTGTACTCCTCCTGCGTGCAGAACCCCATCACCCGCTCGACACCGGCCCGGTTGTACCAGCTCCGGTCGAACAGCACGATCTCCCCCGCGGCCGGCAGGTGCTCGACGTACCGCTGGAAGTACCACTGCGACCGCTGCCGGTCGGTCGGGACGGGCAGCGCGGCGATCCTGGCCACCCGCGGGTTCAGGTACTCGGTCACCCGCTTGATCGTGCTGCCCTTGCCCGCGGCGTCGCGCCCCTCGAAGATCACCACGACGCGCCACCCCTCGGCCCGCACCCACTCCTGCAACTCCACCAGCTCCGCCTGGAGGCGGAGCAGTTCCTTCTCGTACGGCTTGCGGCGCAGCCTGTCGGTCCCCATGCCTGCGGATTCTAGAAGGGCGCTCCGCTCATTCCAGGACGTCGGCGAGCGGACGCCGGGGCGTGCCCTTCTCCTCGAAGGTGACTCCCAGCCGCATGATCATCTGCGGGTGCTCCCCCGAGAACAGCTCCAGCCGCAGGAACTCCCGCAACAGCTCCAGCTCCAGGGCCTGCGTGTGGAAGGCGGCACTGACCCCGTGCGCCGAGGCCTGCAGCAGAACCCGCTGCAGCGCCTGGCCAGTGGCCAGCCACTCCCGCCGGTCGTCCGCCCGCGTGGTCAGCACGGCGACCACCCCGACGGCCGTCTCGTCCTGGCCGCCCGGCGCGCCCCAGCCCTGCCGCCACGCGTAGTGACGCTGGGGGAAGACCGCCTCCGTCGGCGCGCCCTCCCGCGGGTAACTCCCGGCCGGCACACCGTCGCCCCGCGTGCTGCCCGGCGGCCTGGCCCACCGCACGACCTCCAGGCCGAACCGCTGGTCCTGCTCCTGCACGCCCTGCGCCGCCCGGGTCAGCGCGGCCAGCACCTCCACCGCCGCCGCCGACCGGACGGGCGTCAACCGGACCCCCTCGCTCATCGCCGCCCTCACCAGCGACTCCACGAACCGATCAGGGACCGGGACGTCGGCGAAACCCGCCCGATGCGTGTGACGCCGCTCGATCTCGCCCCCGAGCACCCGCGTCACCTCGTCCGGCTCGCTCTCCCGGCCCGGCCTGACCGTCGCCAGCAACCCGGGCCGATCGGGATCCAGCAGAACCCGTACGACCGGCTCGAACCCCGCACATCGCATCGCGACGCACATCGTGAACAGCGCCGCGCCACAACTGATCACCAGTTCCCGCCCGGCCACGTCACCGGCCTTGAGCTGCCTGCCGGTGTCGGCCTTCAACCCGATCTCCACGTCGGAGACGGAGAAGGTCCACGGCTGGGTGTTGTGCACGGAAGGGGCCCATCGACCGGCCTCGACCGCCGCGTCCATGGCCTGTCTCGGCGAGCACGTGCTCATGGTCCACCTCCAGAAGACGACCGCGTCGGGACGTCCGGTCTTCTCTGTCCGGCCTACCCCACCAGGATGGGACCTCCCAGGCCGCCCGCCACAGGGCCGGAGGACCCGCGCCACGAGGGTCCAAGGACACTTCCGGTGCCGGAGCCGGAAGGCCACGGAGTTCAGGACGTCCGGCGGTGTCGCCCCGCGGTCGCGCGCGTCAGTCTGGGACCAGGATCGTTCACGGGAAAAGAGATGATGATCATGGTCCCGATCCGTTCCCTCGTCGCCGTCGCCCTGGCGGTGACCGTCACCGGCGTGCCGGCCTTACCCGCGCGGGCCGCGCGGCAGGCCGCCGTCCCCGTCCTGGTCGGCATCCGGGCAGCGCACCTGCCCGGCCTGGACCGGCTGGTCTTCGAGTTCCGCGGCCCCGTCCCGGCCCGGCACGACGTGCGCTACGTGTCCCGGCTGATCGCCGACGGCTCCGGACGGACGGTCGGCGCGGTCGGCGACGCCCTGCTCCAGGTCCGCTTCGACCAGGCCGACGGCCACGACCGCCGGGGCCGGGTCAGCTACGGCCCCACCCGCCGGACCTACGCGCTGCCCGGCGTCGTCCAGGTCGTCAACACCGGCGACTTCGAGGCCACGCTCACCTTCGGCGTCGGCCTGGCCAGACGGGTGCCCTACCAGGTACGCACCCTCACCCGGCCCAGCCGGGTCGTCGTCGACCTCATCACGTCGTACCGGACCGTGCCCGTACGCGACCACTTCCTCGACACCACCGGCCGGAGCCCGCGCACGGCGGCGGTGACCCGCCCGGTGGCCCCGCCGGCGACCGCCTACGGCGCGCTGCAACGGCTGTTCGCCGGCCCGACCGAGGCCGAGCATGCGCGCGGCCTGCGCTTCGTCAGCTCCAAGTCCACCGGCTTCGGCCGGCTGGCCGTCGCGGACGGGATCGCCAGGGTCCACCTGACCGGCCCCGTCGACGGCGGCGGGTCGGCCGTCACGATCGCCGACCAGATCAGGCCGACGCTCAAGCAGTTCCCGGGGATCCGGTGGGTCAAGATCTATGACGCGGCGGGGCGTACCGGGCATCCCGCCGGGCCGTCGGACTCGATCCCCCGCTCGCTGGAGCCGGGCTGAGGCGGCCGGGGCGGTCTCTTGGCACGTCTTCCCAGGAGAACGGCCATGTTGATCTTCTTGGTTCGTTCATGATGGCGGGGTGACCACGCCTTGTCCTCCGTGATCCGAACGCCGGGCCGCCCGGTCCGTCCTGACGGACTCGGGACGAAGGTCCTCCCGTCAAGAGCCGCCCGCCCCTGCCGTCCCCGCCGGGGCACCCGCACAGTGCTTCAAGGAGGTGTCCGTTGAAAGCGTTGATCGACCTTCTGGCCCGGCGTGTACGCCTGTACCGTCCCGACGGCAATCCCCTGCGCCGCCGTTCCGACCGGCTGGAGGCGCTCGCCGTGCTGGTGACCGGGCTCGTGGTGCTGGCGGGCGTCTGGCCCGCCGTCCTCGTGGGCCGGCTGGCCTACGAGGGCGCGCTCCACGAGGAGAGCGCGCACGCCGTGGGGCGGCACCAGGTCAGGGCGACGCTGCTGGCCGACGCGCCGGCCGCCCGCGTCGCCCTCACCGAGATGCCGGTGGGCGAGCAGCGGGCGATGGCGAGCTGGACGACGTCCTCGGGCGCGGCGCGAAGCGGCCCGGTGCCGGTCCCCGGGGTGGCCAGGGCCGGCTCGACGGTCCCGTTGTGGATCGACGCCGCCGGCCGGCCCGTGCCGCCGCCCACCGCCCGTACGGTCCTGCGGGCGAGGGGTGTGGTGACCGGGCTCCTGCTCATGTCCGTGATCGCCCTGGCCGCCGCGGGCGGGTTCGCGGGGTTCCGGTGGTGGACGGACCGGCGGCGCTACCAGGAGTGGGAGATCCAGTGGGCGCGGGCCGGCGAGGACTGGGGGCGGCGGCGCAGCCCCTGATCGCGCCGTCCTCCCGTCACCGCGGCTCGTGACCCCCGGCGTCGTCGGCGGGACGGATCACCGCGACCGGGCAGTGCGCGTGGTGGAGCACCCCTCTGCTGACCGAGCCGAGCAGCAGCGAGCCGAACGCGCCCCGGCCGCGGGAGCCGACCACCAGCAGGTCGCAGGGGGCGCCGGTGAGCGCCTCGACGGGATGCGCGCTCTGCACGTCCTCCACGACCGTCACGTCGGGATGCCTCTCCCGCCATCCGGCCGTCCTGGTCCTGATCACCGCTCGCTGGGCGGCCCGGACCTCCTCCACGTCGTAGGCGATCTCCGGCGCGAAGGCGTGCACCGGAATCTGCCAGGCGTGGATCAGGCGCAGCGTGGCGCCGCGCAGCCTGGCCTGCTCGAAGGCGTAGCCGATGGCCGGCTCGCAGACGCCGGAGTCGTCGATCCCGACGCCGACCTCGCCGACCCGCTCCGGCGGGTCCGCGCGCACCACCACCACGGGGCACCGCACCTGACCGGCCACCTGCGTGGTCACCGACCCGAGCAGCGCTCCGGCGAACCCGCCCAGCCCCCGGTTGCCGATGACCAGCTCGTCCGCCTGCCGCGCCTGATCCTGCAGGACGGCCGCGGGCGTCCCCTCCACGATCTCGGCGTGCACCGGCACGGACGGCTGCCGCGCCCGGACGGCCGCCTCGGCCCGCTCCAGCACCCTGGACGCCGCCAGCAGCAGGTTGTTCCACTGCCCGAAGTCGGGGAACCTGCCCACGCTGTACGGCTGCCGGTCCAGGGCGTGCACGATCTGCAACTCCGCGCCCGTACGCGCCGCGTCGTCGGCGGCCCAGCCCAACGCGGCGTCCGACGGCGCGGACCCGTCCACGCCGACCATGATCCGTCCCGGCATGATGCCCTCCCGGCCGTGGATCTTCCTCGGCCACCGCCTGCCCAAAGTCAGGAGCCGGCGAAGAAACCCCAAGTTCGCGGGCCGGAAGCCGTTCGGGGCCGCCCGCGCTCGTCCCCGCCGCCAGATTTCTCCAAGTTTTGGGGCTGGCGATCCTGTCCGCTCACCTCCCGGACGGCTGAATGAGTAGGGGAGGTATGAGCGATGTCTGAGCTGGTCGTGGTGGGTGTCGACGGATCGCCGTCCGGGTTCGACGCCGTGGCGTGGGCTGCCGACGACGCCTGCAGGGCGGGGGCCGCGCTGCGGATCGTGTCCGTGGTGGAGACCTGGCCGTACCAGGTTCCGCAGATCGCCGCCGTCGAGTGGGAGAGCTCGATGACCGAACGCGCGCGGGAGATCCTGGCCAAGGCGCAGGAGATCGCCCGCGAACGCCGGCCCACGGTCGAGGTGAGCACGCGGGTCATGGCCGGGAAGGCGTCGGTCGCCCTCCGGGAGCAGGCTGCCGAGGCCGCCGAGCTGGTGGTGGGGCGCAGGGGGGCGGGCGGCTTCGCCGGGGCCGTGCTCGGCTCGGTCAGCATGAGCGTGGCCGGTCAGACGCCGGGCCCGGTGGTCGTCGTCCGCGACGGGGACGCCGCCTCCCACGACGAGGTCGTCGTCGGCGTCGACGGCTCCCCCGCCTGCGAGCCGGCCCTCGACTACGCCTTCCGGCAGGCCGAGCTGCGCGGCGGCAGTCTGCGGGCGGTGCACGCCTGGCCGTTGCCGTTCGCGCTGGCGCCCGACTTCTCCTGCGACATCGAGGCCCTGCGGGAGAGCCACCTGCGCATCACCAGGGAGCAGCTCACCCCCTGGCAGGAACGGCATCCCGACGTCAGGGTGATCGCGGACGTCCAGTGCGGCCATCCCGTCAAGACGCTCGTCGCCGCGGGCGACCGGGCCGACCTGCTGGTCCTCGGCTCGCAGGGCAGGAGCGGGCTGGGCTCGTTCGTGCTCGGCTCGGTCATGCGCGGCGTCCTGCACCACGCGCGCTGCACCGTCGCGGTGGTGCGCGAGCGCCCCTGAACCGGTGGGGACTCCCGGCCCGCCGTCCAGGGACCTACGCCCCTATGGCGGGGCCGCCCCGCCGGATGGGATGGAGGCAGGACCGAGAACCCCCGAGGTGAACGATGAACCTGACCGTCGAGGACGTGATGACCCGCGAGGTCGTCTCCGTCGGCGCCGCCACCCCGTTCAAGGAGATCGCCGAGGCGCTGGCCGGCCGCGGGATCGGCGCCGTGCCGGTGCTCGACGACGACCGGCACGTCATCGGCGTCGTCTCCGAGTCCGACCTGCTGTGCAAGGAGGAGTTCCGCGAGCGGTTCCCCGGCGAGGACTACCGGCCGCCGCTGCTGTCCCGGGTGCGCCACCGGCCCGGCAGCAGGAAGGCCACCGCGGTCACGGCCGCGGAGCTGATGACGAGCCCGCCGGTCACGATCACCGCCGAGAGGTCGGCGGTCACCGCCGCCCGGCTGATGAACGCCCGCGACGTGCGCCGGATCCCCGTGGTGGACTACAACGGCCGCCTGGTGGGCATCCTCAGCCGCGGTGACCTGGTCAGGATGTTCCTGCGCGGCGACGAGGAGATCGCCGCCGTCGTCCGCGACGACGTCCTGCACCGGGCGTTGTGGATGGACACCCGGAACGTGCGGGTCTCGGTGCGGCAGGGCGTGGTCACGCTGTCGGGCCGGATGGACCGCAGGTCCGACGCCGCGCACGCCGTCCGCCGGACCTGCGGCGTCAACGGCGTCGTCGGCGTGGTGGACGAGCTGTGCTGGCGGCTGGACGACGTGCCCGCCTGACTCCCGGCGCGTCACGAGGTGCGCGGCGTCACCAGCCCCGACTCGTAGGCCAGGACCACGAGCTGGGCGCGGTCGCGGACACGCAGCTTGGCCATCGCCCGGTTGACGTGGGTCTTGGCGGTCATGGAGCTGATCGCCATGTGGGCGGCGATCTCGTCGTTGGACATCCCCCGCGCGACCAGGGCGACGGCCTCGCGCTCGCGGTTGGTCAGCTCCCGCAGCTCCTCGCCGGCGGTGGCGGCGGGCGGGCGGGTGACGTACCGGTCGATCAGCATGCGGGTGATCGACGGCGCGAGCAGCGCGTCACCGCGGGCCGCGACGCGCACGGCGTGCAGGAAGTCCTCCGGTACGACGTCCTTGACGAGGAACCCCGCCGCGCCGGCGCGCAGCGCGTTGAAGACGTACTCGTCCAGGCCGTAGTTGGTCAGGATGACGACGCGCACGCCGGCCAGGGCCGGGTCGGCGGCGATGCGGCGGGTCGCCTCGATGCCGTCCACGACCGGCATCTGGATGTCGATGAGCGCGACGTCCGGCAGGTGCTCCCTGGCCAGGGCCAGGCCCTGCGCGCCGTCGGCGGCCTCGGCGACCACCTCGATGTCGTCCTCCAGGTCGAGCAGCGCGCGGAACCCGCCGCGCAGCAGCGGCTGGTCGTCCACCAGCAGGACCCGGATCACGGCGTGCGGTCCATCGGCAGCTCGGCCTGGACGGTGAAGCCGCCCGCGCCGCGCGGCGCGGCCCGCAGGCTGCCGCCGAGCGCGGTGACGCGTTCGCGCATCCCGATCAGGCCGACGCCGGGCACGGGGGCGGCGTCCGGCGTGGCCGTGCCGTCGTCGTCCACGCGGATCGCCAGCGCGTCGGGACGGTAGTCGATGCGGACCTCCGCGCTCGCGGCGGCGGCGTGCCGCGCGATGTTGGTCAGGGACTCCTGGACGATCCGGTACGCGGTCCGGTCCACCGCGGCCGGCACGTCCCGTCGTTGTCCTTCGATCGTCAGCGTCGCGTCGAGGCCGGTGGTCCTGGCCCGTTCCAGCAGCTCGGGGACCCGGTCGAGGCCGTGCGGCGGAGTCGTGTCGTCGCGCAGCGCCTCCAGGGTCGCGCGCAGCTCCCTGGTCGCCTCGCGGCCGGCCTCCTGGATCACCAGCAGGGCCTGCGGCACCTGCTCCCCCTTCCTGCGGGCCACGTGGACGGCCACCTCGGCCTGCACCTTGATGACCGAGATCTGGTGGGTGAGCGAATCGTGCAGGTCCCGCGCGATGCGCAGCCGCTCCTCGTCGGCACGCCGCCGCGCGGTCTCCTCCCGGGTGCGCTCGGCCTCCTCCGCCCGTCCCTCCGCCTGCCGCAACGCCTCGCCCGCGGCGCCGGCCGCGACCAGCCAGGCCAGCTCCAGCGCCCCCCTGGCCTGCGCGAACGCCTCGCCCGTGTCGTGCAGTCCGGAGGCCATCGCGGCCAGCGGCAGCAGGGCCAGCACGATCACACTCGCGGCCACGGTGACCAGCCGTCTTCCGGCCCGCATCGCCGCGTACACCGCGAACAGGTACGCCACCGCCGGCACGTCGAACCCGGCCGCCTGGTACCCCACCGCGCACAACCCCGTCACGGCCAGGACGGGGACCGGCGCCCGGCGGCGCGCGACCAGCGCCAGTCCGCCGCCCGCCAGCAGCGCGTAGCCGAGCGGCGCGAGGTGGGTGGCGGAAGGCTGCCCGGACAACCCGGTGACCACCAGCGCCGCCGCCACGCCGGCCGCGATCAGCCAGTCGATCACCCCGGCCCCGACGCCGAGCCGCCTTGTGCTCATACGCGCACCATAGCCGCATGTCCGGCCGTACGACTCCGGCAGGAGGATCACCCGCCGCCTACCGCGGACGCGGTACGTCCGCGCTTCCCTGCCGCCCGTGCGGTAGCCGGCTGCGGCACCGGTGGCACCCCGAGAAACCCGCTCCCGCCGGACGACCGGCGGCGGGCCCGGCGGCCATGCTCTTCCCACGTCGACGTCCAGGCGAAAGGAACCCCTCATGTTCATCGACCACCTCCTCGCGGCCCAGGCCGACCCCGTCGCCGCCTACGCCATGACCACCGGCCGGCTGTGGTCCCTGATCGCCGCCGGGCTGGGCCTGGCCGGCGTCGCCGCCGGCGGCCTCACCCTGGCCCGCTCCACCGGCCGCCTCCGCCGCCGCGCCACCCCCGGCACCGGCACGGGGACCGGCACCGGCACCGTGGCCGCGACCGGGAAGCGCGGGGCCGTCGTCGCCCTGGCCACGGGGGTGACCAGCATGGTCATCGGCGGCTGGGTCATCGCCGCCGCCAAGGGCGGTCCCGGCACCGGTTACGGCATCGTCGGCGGCTACCTGGACCTGATCCTCGGCCTGACCGCCATCGTCCTCGGCGCCCTCGTCCTGAACCGCGCCCGCCGCGCGGCCTGACCGCCGAACAGCGGAACTTCCGTGACGCGAAGGCTTCCCCGGGACGTGCGTCACGACCCGCCGCGAGAGGCCCAGCGCACTACGCGCGGTCAGCGCGCAACGCCCGGATCTGCCCGGCCCGGCCGCGCTGCACGGACCAGCAGGCGTTCAAGCAGGCGGTCCTGGCGCTGCACGCCGCTCTGCTGCGCCGCGGCATGCAGCCACCCGGGCCCGAGGAACCGGCCGAATGGCTCGGCTCGTGAGCCGCGGGCCACGGCCGCCTCAGATGCCGAGCAGGGCGCTCTTCGTTCAAGAGGTCAAGGTCAGGGCAGTTGCGGGTCATGGACGAACAGGACAAGCTGCCCGAGGACATGCCGCCCGCGGTCGGACGGGTCAACGGGGAGAGCGACACCACCGCCGCGCGGGCGGGGGTCGAAGTGCGGGACACTCCCCGGCCGATCCCCGCGGAGCCGGTCGAGCCACCGCCCGACCCGGAGGAGAAGGTCGCGCAGGAGCGGCGCGAGGTGGCCGAGGAGTCCGGCGAGAACGAGGACCCGGACATGGAGCCGACCGACTGACCATCCGTCCGGCCACCCGCCCGTTCTGACGATCTGCCGGGTGGTCAGGAGGGCAGGAGGGCGTGGGAGAGCTGGTCGGCGCTCCAGTCCTCCCACTGCGCCGGCGTCCAGCCGCACTCGCGGGTCATCACCAGGAACAGGTCCGGTGACAGCAGCCCGACGGTGATGTCGGTGGCCCGGTCGGCGGTCAGGCCGGGCCGCAGGGCGTGCAGGCGGTCGAGGATGGCGACGACCTGCCCGTGGGCGGTGTGCCGCTGCTCGCTGTTGACGGCCCACTGGGCGGCCATGTCGGCGTCCGTGGCCGCCGCGTCGCGGACCACGGCCAGGACGGGGGCGACGCGGCCGAGGATGACGCCGCTCTGGTGCACCCACCCCCGTACGACTTCCACCGGGTCCCGCGACGCCTGCAAGGCCGCGAACCAGGGACGTTCCAGCAGCGGCACGGGCTCGTCGTCCCCGGCCGAGGCGACGTCGACCACGTGCTTGAGCAGCCCGCTCTTGGTCCCGTAGTGGAAGTACACCGTCTGCACCGAGACCTCGGCCGCGTCGGCGACCTGCTGGAAGGTCGTGCCGGCGTAGCCCCGCACGACGAACAGCCCTTGGGCGGCGGTCACTACCCGGCTTCTGGTCTGGGCCGAGCGCCGTTTGGGGCTCTTGACGTCGTCCATCGATTTAGAGTACCACTTTAGAGTAGCACTTTAGAGTGAGGCTACAAAAGGTGGTGAGGCATGACGTCCATCGATCCGGCGCCACACCCTGTGCAGACGGTCTTGAGCGCGCTCCATCTGCCTGCCGGCGGCAGCGCCGTCCACGCGTTCCTCGGCACCACCATGACCGTGAAGGCGGGCGGGGCGGCGACCGGCGACCGGCTCACCGTCATCGAGCAGGAATGCCCGCCGGGCTTCGCCACGCCCCTGCACGTGCACCGGGACGACGACGAGGCGTTCTACGTGCTGTCGGGAACGGCTCGGATGTACTGCGGCGAGCGGTCGTGGCAGGCCGCGGCTGGGGCCTTCGTCCTGCTCCCACGCGGGGTACCGCACGCCTTCGCCAACGGCCAGGAGGCTCCGCTGCGCCTGCTCCAGCTCACCTGGCCCGCTGGCTTCGAACACTTCGCCGCCGAAGTCGCGGCCGGGGACGCCGACCTCGCCCAGCTGGCCGAGGTCGCCGCCCGTCACGGCTACCAGGTCATCGGCCCGCCCCCGGACAACGCCGTCTGACCTCCCCCGCCGTCCCGGTCACCCGGGGTCCGATTCGGCGCCCCCTTCCCCCACCTCCTGAGGAGTCCTCATGAAAGGCGTCCGCAAGACCGCCGGCGTGCTCGTGTCCGCCGTCGTCCTGGCGTCGTCCGTCACCGCGACGGCCGGCGCGTCCGCCCTGGAGCAGAAGACGTACGTCTGGCGCGGCTACCTGTCGGCGGGCTCCTGCACGATCGAGCCCGGCGCGACCTGGACGTTGTACTCGAACGGCACGGCGCGCCTGGACGCCACCGTCTCCAGCCTCGGCGACGACGACGCCTGGCTGATGTGGGCGCACCTGAAGGACGGCGCCGGCGCCCTGCTCGGCGACATACGCGTGTACGGCAGCACCAGCACCAAGTTCGTCAAGAACCTGCACGACCGCCGGACCTATCGCTGGATCGCCAAGGGACAGTTCGACCCCGACCTGTTCGACCTGGTCAAGCGCATGTCGCTGAGCAAGCACTGCTGAGTCACCCGAACGCTCCCGGAACGGTCCCCATCGCACGCCCCGACGCCTTCGACGAGAGGACGCCCATGCACCGCGCGGCTTCACCATCCCGAACCGGCCCGGCCGCCGCCGTACTCGCGGCGACCTTCTGCCTCGTCACACCGGCGCCCGCGGCGGCGACCGGCAGCGCGTGCGATCCGTCGCTGGTGGCGCCGGGCGGCAGTCTCATCGGCGGCCTGTGGCGCGCCAACGGCGGCGAGCGGAGCGTGTACGGCTGCCCCACCACCAAGGAGTACGGATACCCGGACAAGAAGGGCTCCTGGCAACGTTTCACCAACGGCAAGATCGTCTGGTCGCCGAACCTCGGCGACGGCACCCTGGTCCGCGTCTACCAGAAGGGCCAGAACCTCGTCTTCAAGTGGAGCGGCCTCGGCCGTGACTGGGACTTCTTCAACGTCCGCTGGAGCAAGGACGGCGGCAAGGCCACCCAGGTCCGGACGGGCCGGCTGACCGCCTGGAGCGGCCAGTACGTGATGGCCCCGTACGTGCGCGACGGCGTCGGCACCACGACCAACGGCCACGAGGTCAACACGTTCGCCTTCGTCGTCCAGGGCTGCGACAAGGGCACCTTCAGCTCCGACTGCGGCCCCTGGAGCATCCCCGCCTCCATCGGCCTCGCCCACTGACCGGGATCCCCGCCGGACGGTCGCGGGGACGGCCCGAAGTGTCGTCCCCGCCCTCCAGCATGCCGTGATGATCGATCTCGACGCGCGGCGTGGGGCACATCCCCCGCGGGGAACGGCCGGAGCGTGGCGTCAGTGCGACAGCGGCGCGTCCGTGGTGTCGACCAGCTCGCAGTCGGCCACCGGCCCCTCGGCGACGCGCGCCCAGATCCCGGCGACCTTCCTCTCCTCGCTGACACTGAACTCCAGCACGCCCGTCTGCCCCTCCTTGATCACCTTGGGGTCGATGACGAAGCCGGCCTCATGCCCCTCGGGCCGCGGGAACACCGACAGCGGCGCCTCCTCCTTGCTCAGGAAGCGGGCCGCGCGCGGCTCCGGGCCGCACTTCTTGCCGTCGGGCACGTAGCTGACCACCACGTTCGCCCCCAGGGCCCGCAGCTCGGCCTGCAGCCCCTCGGGGTCCCGCGCCTCGCTGAAGCTGATGTCGATCAACCCGTCGGACGCCCTGGACACCGCGTACGCCGGGCCGCCGAAGAGCAGCGGGACGGCGACGGCCCCGGCGGCCGCCAGCGCGCCGACGGGAGCCAGCAGCCTGACCCTGGACGGACGGGTACGGGGCGCCTTCTCGATCTCGGTCATCACGAACTCCTTGAGCAGTTGGCGACGGCCCTCGGAAAGATCACGCTCAACCGGCATGTTCATCGGATCTCCTCCTTGGCGGGGCCTGGGTCACCTGTTACCTGTCGGCTCGTCCCGGCGAGTTCCCCGAATCCCGGGACTTCGCCGAGATTCCCGCGTTCCCCGGGGTCCGTGAGTCCTTCGCGTTCCGCGAACTCCGTGAGCTTCTTCCGCGCCCGCGACAGACGGGACCTGACGGTGCCCACCGGGACGCCCAGCGCCTCGGCCGCCTGGGCGTAGTCCAGCGCGGCCCAGACGCACAGCGCGAACACGTCCTGCTCCTGCTTGCGTAGCCTGCCGAACGCCCGCCTGACCGCGGCCAGCCGTTCTGCGTCGTCGATGCGCCCGACCACCTCCTCGGCGAAATCGGGCACCGACTCGCCCTTGGGGATCCTGGCCAGGACGTCGTCGTGGCGGCGGGCGGCCCTGCGGACGTTGCGGGAGACGTTGGTCGCGATGCCGAGCAGCCACGGCCGCAGCGAGCCGCCCTCGGGGTCGATCCTCGCCCGTAATCGCCAGGCTTCCAGGAACGTCAACGCCATGACGTCCTCCGCCTCGCTCCAGTTGGCGGTCAGGCGGAAGGCATGGTTGTAGACGGCCTTGGCGTACTCGTCGAAGAGCCACGAGAAGGCCGTCTGATCCCCAGCACGAATCCGGGCACGCATCGACATATCCACATACCAGTACTGTCCGCCCGGCACCTCGAGTTCCCGGCCCGTGCCCCCGATCGAGCTCGCACAGGCACCGGCACCGCGTCCACCTGGAAGCGCCATCGTGACCAGCACCCCGCCGTTCGACGGCCACCCGGAGGAACGGACCGATGCCCGCACGCCGCACGGAGAGGGCATCGGCCGATCCTCACGGCCGCACGTCGGCGGCGGCTGAGGGTGGCTTCGCCGGTGAAGGGCTCTCGGCCGTGGTCAAGAGTTCCTCACCGGCGGCTCGCGATCTGTCCGGTTCAGACGCGGCGCTCGTCGACGCCCACGGCGCCGACGCCCGTGCCGAGCCGGCCGCAGACGCCCTGGGACTGGCCCGAACGACCCGGCGGGAGGTCGACCCAGTCGCCGACGACGTCGGGCGCCCAGCCGCAGGTGACCACGGCCCGGAACCGCCAGGTCTCGCCCGTCGGATTGCTGCACATCGCGATGCCGAGATAGTTGTCGTTGTTGTGGACGAAGGTGTCGCAGTCGAGGACCGTGGCAGCCGACGCGGGCGTGGTGAGCCCCAGCGACAGCAGGGCGACGGACCCGGCGACGACCGCCGCGACATGCCTTGTCTTGCGCAATGCCCCTCCTGAACGAATGCTTGCCTGTCACTTACCGTCATGCAGCGTACGCAAAGAGTCGCGGAGACGGAAGGCGCGGTCTCGTCAGGAGTCGCTTCCCCGGAATGTCGGCGACGGGGAGGCGCGGCGTTCATGCCGTGTTGGTCGCCGAGGGCCACGACCGTCCGTTCCCCTGCCACGGCTGTTCGCCGAAGGCCGGGGTGAGCTCGTACAGCAGCCGTTGCGGGCCCTGGTAGAAGGCGGCCAGCAGCGGGGGCGCCGCCTCCAGCTCGGCGGCCAGGACGTCGAGCGCGGCGGGCAGGTCGACGTCCGCGGTCGCGACCGCGACGCAGGCACAGCCGGCCAGCTCGGCGGCCAGCGGCCGGATCGCCCCCGCGAACAGGCCGGCGATCGGGTGCGGCGCCACCTCCTGGCGCAGTGCGTCCATGACGAGGGCGGCGATGCTGTGGAGGTGCGGGAAGCGCGCCGCGGTGGCGATCATCGCCTCGTGCACCGGTCCGGCGTCGGGGCCTGGGCGGGCGACCACCCGCAGGTGCCGGGGCGTCAGGGGCAGCCAGGTCCAGTCGATGGTGTCGGCGTCGGCCACCACCACGTCGTCGCGATCGTCGGTCAGCGCCCGCAACGCCAGGACGTCGGCCCCGCCGCACAGCAGCAGTGTCGCCGGGGGCAACATGCGGTCGACGGGCGGGAAGAGCGGCGGCGCGAGTGGCGGCGCAGGGGCAAGCCGCGGACACGCCACCTGCCCGAGCCCCGCGCCACCAGCCACCCCCGACCGCCCCGCCACCTGCCCGAGCGGCGCGACACCCGCCACCCCCGACCGGCCCGTCTCCTGATCGGCGTCCCCCGGACGGCTCGGGGCGGGCACGAGCCCGGCGCCGGCTTGCGGCAACGCGACGCGTTCCGCCGCTTCGCCGCGCCGGCCGAGCTCCACGGGGCCGTCACCGATCTCCGCGGGTTCGTCGCGCCACGACGGTTCGATCTGGTCGACGAAGAAGGCAGGGCCGCCGTGTGCGGCCGGAGCCGGTGTGGGCGCGGAGCCGTTCGGTGCCGGTTCGGGGATGTGCAGGGCGGCGGAGCGGGATGACTCGCCCGGCCGCCAGGGGCCGCCGGCGGCGAGCGGGGAGGCGGCGGTGGCGGCGGGGACGATGGCGCGGACCAGCGTGACCGCGTCCTCGCCCGCCCCGCACTCCAGGAAGACCTCCGCGCCGCGGGCGGCCAGCCCCCTGACGGCCTGGTGGAAGTGCACGGTGACGACCATGGCGTCGGCGGTGACGGCGACGGGGTCGTCGTCGGGGGTGAGCAGGCGTCCCAGCGTCGGCGAGAACACCGGCCAACGCGCCGGGGAGGTCCTGACGCCGGACAGGCGGCCTCTCAGGTCGGCGGCCGCGGCGGCGACCGCGGGCGTGTGGGCGGGGTGCGGAACCTGGAGTGCGGCGCTCGTCCAGCCCAGGTGTCCGGCGATCCGGGCCGCCGGCGGCATCAGCTCGCGCGGCCCCGACAGCACGCACCGCCGCGGCGTGTCGTCGCAGCCGACCACGAGATGGGGATGGTCGAGCAGCGCGACCAGATGCCGGGCCTGCACGGCGGAGACGTCGAGGGACATCATCGCGCCCGGCCAGTCCAGGCCGGTCAGTGCGCGGCTGCGTGCGCAGGCCAGGCGGGCGCCGTCGCCCGCGCTCAGGACCCCGGCGGCGACCAGGGCCCACAACTCCCCGAGGCCGTGGCCCACCAGCGCGTACGGCTGGAGCCCTTCCCGTACGAGGGTGCCGAAGGTGGCTGACGACACCGCCATCAGGGCCAGGTAGTGGCTCTCGGGGCCGGGTGGGCGGGGGGCGTCCGGGGCGAGGAGGTAGGCGCTGAGCGGTGGCGAGCCGTACTCGGCGGCGACGGCGTCGATCTCCGACAGGAGCTCCGAGACGGCCGGCGTACGGGCGGCCAGGGGCGCCAGCACCCCGGCGGAGGGCATGGCTGCGCTGCCCGGGAAGACCGCGACGACTTTGCTGCGCATGTAGTCCCTTCCTGGAGGCGGGGCTTTGCGGCACACGGGGAAGGACCGGCGAAGGGCGCGTCTCCGCGAACTGCTCGCACCCGTCGCCGGTGCTCGTCCGGCCGAACGACTGATACCGCTCGCACACGATAAGTAGTCGTGTCATCGCGACACGTCACCCTATCGACGGAGAAACTCGCCTATAGCCGTCCACACCCCTTGCGACGCAGGCTCCGAAGTGCGCACTCGTCTCGCGTCGTCACTTGGAGTGATTGGTTAGTCACATATAGCGGTCGGGAATCTGTGGAGCGCATCCGTCCCGGTGATACGAACGGGTGAGTCAGTGCGACCCGGGGGTGCGCGATGGAATTCTGCCCGGAAGAGATCGGCGGCGGCCACGGGGACGACGGACGAGCCGGGCCCGCCGCCGGGCGCGGGGTGCTGCACGGCGCGTTCGCGGTGCTGGAGGAGCTCGCGCGGGTGGAGGAGGCCGGGCTGACGCAGCTCGCCGTGGCCACCGGCCTGCCCAAGGCGACCGCCCACCGGTTGTTGTGCCGGCTCACCGACCTCGGCCTGGTCCACCGCGAGGACGGCGGCCGCTACCGCATCGGCACGCGCATGTTCCGCTGGGGTCAGCGGTGGTCACCGGCCCAGGTGCTGAGCACGGCCGCCGTACGACCGATGCGGCGGCTGGCCGCCGCGGGATGCGCGGTGACCATCGCGGTCAGGGACGGCGACGACGTCATCGTCGTCTCGGGGATCGGCGACCCGGCCGTGGACGAGGTCTTCCGCATGCGTCCCGGCCTGGTGCTGCCGGTGGCCAGCGCCGCCGAGGTCGTGCTGGCGGTGGGCAACCCGGCGTCGGGCCGCCGTCCTGAGCCCGGCTGGAGCCTGCCGGAGGGGCACTCCCCGGCCGAATGGGCGCGGCGGATCGGTGACGCCCGCGAACGGCGGGTGGCGTTCGACTTCGAGGCGGCCCTGCCGCCCCTGGGATGTGTGGCCGCCCCCGTGCGCGCGCCGACGGGGGCCGTGGTGGCCGCGGCGGCCGTCGTGGTGGTCGGCACGAACCGGCTGCCCTTGCTGGCCGACGCCGTACGCGAGACCGCGGCGTGCATCAGCGCCAACCTGGCCCGCGTGCCGGGAGCGGGCCGCGCCCTGAGCCTGCTGGCCGCCCCGGAAGGCCCGCCACCCGACCGGTAGGCCCGCCACCCGACCGGTGAGCCCCGGCCGCCCCGAGGCCATGAGCCATGCCCCCCGGGAGCCGTGACCGGCGGTCGTCGCCGCCGGTCACGGCCGGGCGGCCCGGCTAGGCGTCGAAGTCGATGACCAGCCGCCCCAGCCGGGCGCGCAGCGGGACGCTGTCGGCGTGCGCGAGCCGCTCGCCCACCGGGATCCGCTCCTGCACACCGCCCCCGGCGGCGTCGATGACGACTGTCGCGTCGGCCGTGCCGGGGTCGGTGCGGTAGCGTTCGCGTTCCTCCACCAGGAGGCGGTACTGCCAGACGATGTCCAGCACCGCCGGCGGGATCACCGCCGACCACTGGTAGCCGGTCTGGGCCGTGCCGCAGGTCAGCTCGGCCGTGATCGGCGTGTCCGTCCAGTCGAGCTCCTCCGCGCTGGTGAAGGGCCGCCGCTGGACGGTCGCGGTGACGCGGTGGCTCGCCGCGATCCCGGGCAGCCCGGCACCGGCCTGCGCGCCGAGCTCGGTGGCGGCGGCAGGCCCGGCCAGGACGACGCGCAGCCCCCCGCCGGACACCTCCTCGACCGTCAGCGTACGGCGCGGCACCAGCTGCGCGAACTCGGCCTGCACCACCGGCGACAGCTCCAGCCCCGTCAGCGCGTGCGGCTGGTAGCGGGCCAGGGCCAGGCGCAGGTAGGGGAAGCAGGCCGACTCCCGCCCGGCCACGCCGAGGTCCACGTCCACGTCGGCGAACCACAGGCGCTTGGCCGCGTCGTACGACGGCTCGTACGCCACGACCGCCCCGGTCAGCTCGCGGCCCTCCCCCGACTCGGCAAGCCGCAGCCCGACGGCGGTGACGGGTCCGGGGAAGTTGCCGGGAGCGGGCGGGGGCAGCACGGTCGCGTCCGACCAGACGGGATCGGTGCCCCACCGGGTCGCCAGCCGGCCGGGCAGCGCGTCGCCCCCGGGCGGGTCGAGGACGACGGCCAGCAACTCGTCGTCGCCGGAGGAGAACCACGGCCGGTCCAGGTGCACCCGGACGCCGGCCCCGTCGCGTACCGACACGAAACGCCGGTCGCGGCGGTCCTCCTGCCGGCTCCACCGGAAGGTGGGCAGCAGGTACGACGGCTTCGGCGGCTCCGGCCGCCTGCTCGCGGGCACCGGCCAGCCCCGCCCGGACGGCCCGGCGCTCGGCTCGCCGGTGCTGGTGACGAGGCCGGGATCGGCGTTGATCGACGGGTGGAAGTACTCGCGGAACCGGGTGGTGGCGGTCGGCCGGTAGGCGACGTTGCGGTGCAGCGTGTCGCCGAAGTCGTGGCGGACCGGGGTGGCCGAGTGCGGCAGGCGTACCTCGTCGCGGTCGGAGTGTGCCAGCTCCACCCGGCCGACGTGGGCGTGCTCCCTGATCCGGCGAGGGGCCGGTTCGGTGACGTCGTCGATCCAGCGCGTCCAGGTGGCGTCGATGTCGACGTGACCGGTACTGCGGGGGTGCGAGCGCAGTGTGCCCCGCAGGTCGGCGAAGGTCTGTTCGGGCTCGCGATCGAAGTCCAGCCCGGCGAGCGCGGGCGGCGACAGCGGGCGTTCGACGGCGTGCACGAGGCGCAGCTCCGTGTACGGGGTGAGCAGCCAGTTCAGCCCGGCGACGGTCTCCTCGGCGATCAGCTCCCGTTCGGCGTCGGTCAGGTCGCGCCAGAAGTCCGAGACGAGCAGGCGCTGCCAGACGGGCAGGAGGGCGAGGTCGGCCGCGGTGAGCCGGCAGCTGAGCCGTACGGTCGCCATCTCGGCCTTGGGCAGGTGGACGGTGAGCCGGCGCGGGATGTCCTGCCATCGCGGCGGCCCGTCCCCCTCCTCGATCCGCAGCGTGAACGGCGCCGCGTCCGGCCAGACGTCGTGGAAGCCGTCGTAGAAGGAGACGGGGTGGATGGGCGGCGCGCCCGGCAGGCCGTACAGCGTGACGCCCCTGGCCAGGACGTCGGGCAGGTACGGCAGGATCAGCTCGGAGGCGGTGTGCACGACGAACTCGCCCCGCTTCAGCCCGGCGCCGCGCGTCACGGGCAGCTGGGTGACCGGCTCGGGGTCGGCGGGGTCGTGCTTGGCGACCGCGATCTCGCCGAAGAACAGCAGGTCGCGGGTGCGGCGCGGGTCGTCGGCGTAGCTGACCACGGTGTCGAGGAACGTGCCGGACTCGCGCGCGGCGGCCGTGAAGAACCTTCTGCGCACCTCCTGCGGCCGGTCGCCGCCGATGGCGTCGTCGAACCGGCCGTGCCGCTCGGCCATCTGCAGCGACGTCTTGGGCGGGGCGACGAACCGCTCGTCGTAGTAGACGTACCGGCGGCTCAGCCCGTCGGCGGCGGGCGGGTGGTCGGTGTGGCCGGGGACGTTCTGGCGGTCGAGGGCCCATTCCCAGGCGGGCACGTCGCGTCCGGCGGCCGTGACGGTGCTCCGGATGACCAGGCACTGGCTGGACTCGCCCTCGTTGAACGGCTTTCGCTCGACGATGACGGGCGGCGGCACCGGCTCCCATCGCGAGTACGTGATCGCCCGCGACAGCGCGGACGCGGGCGCCTGCGCCGCCGGGTCCAGGGCGTTGCCCGCCAGGTCCACGACGCGGGCCCGCAGCCGGTAGGTGCGCCCGTACCGGAGCGCCGGCAGCGAGCCGGGCACCGGCGTGAACTTGGTGTCGAGCGGGAAGTTCGGGTCCACCTCCGGATCGGCGACGACCGGCCGGCCGAACCTGTCCAGCGTGCGGCCGGGCAGCGGGGCGGCCAGGCTCCAGCCGTCCCAGCCGAACAGCGCCTGGTGCACGTACAGCTCGTCGGTCCTGGTGGCGTCGCGGGTGACGGCGCTCGCCCGGACCGCGCCCTCGTCGTCGGCGATCCCCTCGATCCAGTACGGCGGCTGGCCGCCGCGGCGGATGAGGTAGGAGCCCCGGCGGCGGCACAGGGACAGCCAGCCGGTGACCGCGCCGCCGGGGCCGACGACCCCGGCGTCCACGCGGAACCCGCGGACCAGGTGCCCGGCGTGCAGCTCGGGCACCTGGTCGCCCGTTCCTCGCTGGTGGGCGGCGTCGTCGCCGATCTGGGCGGCCAGCCACGCGTCGCGTCCGCGGTGGAAGACGGTGAGCCCGGCGCCCTGGAGCGCCGTCGTGCCGGTGCCCAGGTGCTGGGCGCTCGGCTGGCCGCTCGGCCCGCTCAGCCCGTGCATGCGCTCGATCAGCGCGGTGAAGTCGGCCGCCTTGATGGCCGCGCCGTCGACGTCGGCGTCGGTGACCGTCCAGTCGTCGCCGCCGAGGCCGAGCCAGCCGCCCTGGACGGGGTGCCCGGGCGGCGAGGCGGCGGTGAAGCGCTCCTCCGGCGCGAAGTCGAAGAGCGTCCACGGCCGCAGCCGGTCGGTGTCGAACGGCGGGGGCACGTCCTCGAACGCCACCCGGAGCCGTCCGGCGGCGGCGAGCCCCGGCGGCACGGGGACCACGAGGTCGAGGACGAGCCCGAGCCGGCGGCACAGCTCCGGATAGTCGGCCAGGAAGCCGCAGACGCCGTGGAACTCCACGTCGGGCGGGTCCGGCCGGGGCTGGACGGCCTGCGCGCCCGCCGGGCCGCCGCCGCCCGGGGGTTTGGGCCGGTCGTAGAACCGGACGGCCTCGGCCAGCGCGAACCTCGTCTCGTCGCCCCGGTAGGCCGCGCTCGTCCGGTCGAGGGTGGCGGGGCCGAGGTCGGCGGCGGCGCGGACGCCCCCGCCGATCATGCCGTCGATGGCCCGGTAGGCGGCCTGGGGGTCGCCGCTGAACCTGCTCATCTCGCCGACCACCGGGAGCTCACGGACCAGACCGGTGTACGGCTGACGCCAGGGCCGTCGCAGGGTGCCGTCCCCGCGCCGGCCGAGGGCGGCTTCGCCGTTTCCCGGAGGCGTGAGGCGGTCGCTGATCACGGCCTGGCCGATCTGGTCGTACAGCGTGGCGATCCGCTCGTGGACCAGCGCCGCGGGGAACGACCGCAACACCCGCACGCCCGGCGAGCCCGCCGCGACCGCCGTGCCGAGGGCGCCCGCGGCGGCCAGGGAGCGCGACCGCACCGGCGAGGCGGCAGGGAAGAGTCTCCCCCACAGGTCGGAGTCGGGGGCCGGGGATCTCGGGTCGGGGTGTGGGACGACCGGGGCCGCGTGGCCGTCCCACACGATCCGCAGGGCCGGCAGCACCGTCTCGCGCAACGTCCTCGGCCAGTCGGTGAACTCCCCGACGTCGTCGAGCCGGCCGCGCGGCGCCTCCAGCCGGGGCCCGACGGCGACCGACAGCCGCACCTCGCCCGGTCCGGCCGGCCCGGCCGGCAACGCCGTCCACAGAACCTTGAACGTGCCCATGCGCTCCCCCGTACTCTGTCCGGTCCGTTCGCTCATGTCAGGCCACCTCCGCGAAGGCGCCGCAGTACTCGGCGACCGGGTCTCGTCGCGCGCCGGTGACCGGATCCCGGTACGGCGCCATCATCTGGGCGAAGGTCGCGGCGGAACCGGCCGGCTCGCCGCCGTCCACGACCGCGGCTTCGGCGAGCTCCGCGGCGGCCGCCAGTGACCGGGCGCCGCCGAACCGCTTCTCGCAGCTGATCTCGACGGACTCCTCGAAGAACCCGATCTCGATGGTGATCGTGATCCTCGCCCGGCCGACCGCGTCGCCGCCCTCGTACCCCAGCTCCAGGTAGAGCTCGATCGAGGCGGAGACCAGGCCGAGGACGTCCACCTCGCCGCGGGCGCGGAAGTAGCCGAACAGGACGGCCTGCCCGGTCGCGGCGTCGAGGTGGAAGTAGATCCCGGCCATCACCGACACGCTGCCGCTGGCCACCCCGAAGTCGACGGACGCCGCGGCCCCGAACTCCAGGCCGGCGTCCAGCGCGCGGACCCCGTCGGGCGACAACACGATCCCGAACCAGCCGCCGCCGCCGAACAGCGAGACGGTGAGCCGGAACGGCGCGTCCCTGCGGCAGAACGCGAACCCGATCTCCAGCGGCCGGGTGCCCGCGAACGGCAGGTCCAGGTAGGCGTTCAGGGAGATGTTCTCCAGGCTGAAGACGCCGATCGCCAGGTTCGGCAGCGGCATCCCGTACCTCGCCAGCACGCCGCGCGGGGAGACGTCGAGCGTCGGCGGGTCGCTGAACCCGTCGAGCGGGATGATCCGGCGCAGCGTCTCGACGAACGACAGCGCCCCGATGAACTCGACGTTCCGGAACGCCACCTCGACGTCGGGCTTCTCACCGGCTCGCACGGTGAACCTGATCCGCCGGAAGTCCAGCCGCATCGCCTCCAGCACGCCCGGCAGCAGCACCAGGTCGAACTCCTCCAGCGTGCAGGTCACGTCGGCGGCCGGGCGGGTGTCCGGCCGCAGCCCGGCGCGCAGGTCGACGACCACGGAGAAGCGGCCCTCGCGCGCCGGGTCGCCGTGGCCGTCGTGCGGGACGAAGACCGGCTGCTCGCCCTCCCGCAACGACCAGGGCTGGATGTCGGGCGTCCACTCCAGCCGGGCGGCGACGGACTCCGGCAGCCGCAGGCCGGCCTTGGCGGTCTCGATCGCCTGCCGCAGCGGCAGCACCCCGGCGGGGGCGTCGTCCCAGATGGCGAGGGCCTGTCGCAGGTGGCCGAGCAGCGTGACGACGGCGTGGTCCACCTCGGCGGGAAGGCCGGTGCCGAGCGCGTCGAGGGCGGCGCTGAAGTCGCGGAAGGCCGCGTCCACCTGGCCGAGGTCGGCCGTGCCCGCGATGAACGCCTCGACGGTGGCGGCGAGGGTCAGCGCGGTGGTCCGTACCCGCCCGGCCGCGGCGGCGACCGCCGGGAAGCGCGCGGCCACGCCGACGAGCTGGCGTTCGGCGCGGCGCAGGTCGCTGAGGAAGGCGGTGGCGGCGTTGACGGTCTGCGTGACGAACCGCGGCGCCTTCAGCTCCTGGTCCAGGCCGGCCGCCTTGACCAGGGCGGACAGCGGGATGACGCCGAACAGCTTCGCGCCGATCGCGTCGAAGAAGTCCGAGGGCCGGAAGGTGCCGTCGGCGACCGTGCCGAGCGGGTCGGCCGCCGCGGCGGGCGTCCCGGCCGCGGGCGTTCCGGCGGCGGGCGTTCTGGCGGCGCTGACCGGCCCGGTCAGCCGGGACAGGCCCGCGACGGTGAACGTGGGCGCGGCCAGGCCGCCGGCGCGGTCCCGCTGGTCGTCGAAGTCCATGACCAGCGGGGACGTGCCGGTGACCAGCTCCAGGAAGACCTCGCCGGGGTTGACGGGGTCGCCGGGCCTGTCGGGCGTCCGGTCGAAGGCGGCCAGCCGGTAGCGCCGGGCGTACCGGACCGGGCGGGGTCCGGGCGCGCCGGTGAGCCTGCTCACGGCCGGCACCACCGCCGAGGCCCAGCGCAGCACCGGAAGGAAGCCGGGGATCCGCTGGTAGAACCGGTCGTCGCGGTCCGTCGGCAGGGCGGCCCCCCAGACGAGGGTCGCGGCCTCGACGGTGGTGTCGTCGGGCGCGGCGGGCGCCGCGACGGCGACCCGGGCGCCGCGCAGGGCGGCGCTCAGCCGGTCCGGCGGGGTCTCCGACGGCCCGGGGTCCAGGGCGTTGTACGCCGCTGCCGCCGCCGCCAGGTCGGCGCCCTTGTTGAAGTTCTCGGTGAGGAACAGCAGCGGGGTGCTGAACTCGGTCTCCCGCCCGGCCAGGTCGGTCGCGCGCACCTTGAACAGGAACGGGTCCTGGTCGCGGACGGCGGGGAAGAAGGCGTACTGCCCTTCGCGCACCGGCAGGACGTCGGCGGGCGGCGAGAGGTCGGGGGTGACCAGGGTCAGCAGCTCGACCCGCCGGAACGGGAACAGGGCGTCGAGCCGTTCGCCGTCGTCGTCGCGGCGGACCGTGCCGGGCGGGAAGTCCCTGACCGGCTCGCGGCAGGTGATGAAGATGCGCTGGGCCAGGTAGGCGGGATGTTCCGGGCGATCGGGGTCGAACTTCCGCTCGGTCACCTTCACCAGGTCCACGCGGTGCCCGAAGGGGCACAGATAGCCCGAGTAGAGCACCCGTACGTAGTGGTCGCGGCCCATGGCCGCGCGGTGCCGCCACTGGCTGACGTTGGTGATCGCCGGGCGGGGGTCCCAGCTGCCGAGGGCGTCGAGCCAGCCGCCCAGGGCGGACAGGATCAGGTGGCCGACCTCGACGGGCACCGGCACGTACGGCTGGTGCCCCGGCTCGGTGAACAGCCCGCGGTCGCTGGTGAGGTGGACGAGCGCGGCCCGGTCGGCGGGCGTCAGCGACGTGGTGAGCGGGTCGGGCGGCGGATCGACCGGCGTGTCGCCGGGGAAGTCCCTGGTCCACACGGCTCTGGCCCGCGTGTCGCGCACCCGCGTGTGCCACAGCTCCACCCGCTCCGCGTCGTCGGCGGGGGCCGTGCGGTGCGTCCAGCGCACGTCCGGGGGCGGTGACAGCAGCAGCCGGTACGGCAGCTCGATCGCGGTCCGCGGATCCCCCGCCGGGTCGCGCAGCGGGTCGGCCGGGCCCTGGTCGCCCACCGTGCGCAGCGGCAGCCGTTTCATGGCCGCCAGCAGGCCCTCGGCGGTGTAAGGGACCTCGTCGTCGGGCCCCACGACGAAGACCAGCACGGTGCGCCCGCTGATCCGGGAGACGACGGGAGGCGCCGGGTGGGGCTGCACCGGGACGGGATCGGGCAGCCCGGCCCCGGCCGATTCGAAGAACGCCTGCTCCACGATGTGCTGCGCGGCGAACGTGACGACGATCAGCCCCTCGCGGTCCGGCACGGTCCTGATCAGGATCCGGCGGGCCGACGGGCGCTTGAACGACAGGCCGGGAAAACCGAAGCGCAGATCCGCCAGATCGGCGGTGCGGACCAGGCGGACCTGCTCCGGCTTCTCCGCGGGACCGGTCAAGGCTTCACCACCCTTTCCCGCTCAGCCGACGAAGGGGGAGGAGAAGGCGAACTGTTCCCGGTGGACCAGGTCGGTGACCTGGACGGCCCCCACGGCGCGGTCGAACTGGAAGGGGTTGTCGTCGGGCACGCTCCGGGTGCCGCAGAACGCGGTCTGCCCGTTCTGGAGGTGGATGGCGGCGCACCGGGCGTTGCCGGGGAGCGGGTCGAGCGTGGCCCGGACGCTGCTCGCGGCGGCCACGCCGGGCGCCGTCACCACCATCGCGATGAGGGCCCGGGACAGGGCCCGCGCCGATCTGTCGTTCATCGTGCTCGTCCTTCCGTGGGACGACGTGATCGCCCGAGCGATCGTCGCTCCAGGTGAGCGATCGCTTACGTCGCGTCCATGCTGTTGGTGTGGAGGGCGGGCGGGCAACGTTCGGTCCACTCAGTGGACCGGCTGCCCGCGGCGCGTCGGCGCAGCTCACGGGGTATGGCCCGGGGCATGCCCGAAGGACATCTCATCCACCGGCACGCCGCCGGGCAGCACGCGGACCTGGCCGGGCGGACGGTGCTCGCCGCGGGGCCGCAGGGGCGGTTCGACGCGCGGCCGTGGGACGGGCGGGTGCTGACGGAGGTGGAGGCGGTCGGCAAGCACCTGCTGTACCACTTCGCGGACGCGCCCACGGTGCACGTCCACCTGGGCATGCGGGGCATCTTCCTGCGGTACGACGATCCGGGGACGTCGCCGCGGCCCGGCACGCGGTTGCGGCTGGCGACCGGCGAGGTGGCCTACGACCTGATCGCGCCGTCGCGGTGCGAGGCGTTGACCCGCGGGCAGGTGGCGGCGTTGCGGGGCTCGCTCGGGCCCGATCCGCTGCGCGCGGACGCCGTGCCGGAGCAGGCCGTGGCCCGGCTGACCGCGTTCGGCGGGCCGGTGGGCGCGGCCGTGCTGGACCAGCGGGTGTGGTCGGGCATCGGGAACGCGTGGCGGGCCGAGCTGCTGTTCCTCGTCGGCCTGCATCCGAACGCCCGCGGCGTCTCCGCCGAGGCCGCCGGGCGGCTGTGGGACACGGCGGTCAGGCATCTCGCTCTCGGCCGGGACGCCGGGCAGGTGGTGAGCGACCCGGACGCCCCCTCCGAGCGCTGGGTGTACCGGCGCGAGCACTGCCGACGCTGCGGCGCACCCGTGCTGACCTGGCAACTCGCGTCCCGGACCGCATACTCTTGCCCCATGGAACAGCCGGAGCGGCCGTGACCGGCCTCCTCGACGTCCGGCGGATCTACGCCGAGCCCGCGGCTGCCGCGCTGCCGCGCGGGCGCGAGATCCTCGCCAGGTTCCCCGGCGCCGAGATCGTCGAGGTCGAGAGCCACCACCGCATCCCCGAGCTGTACGGCGACGAGACGAACGTGGCCCGCTGGGTGCGGATCAAGACCGAGGCGCTCGTGCTCGGCGTCAAGAAGTCGCTGACGGCCCGGCCCAACGGCCGCTCGGCCGACTTCATCGCGCCCTCCACGGCCAACGGCTGCGCGATGGCGTGCGCCTACTGCTACGTGCCCCGCCGCAAGGGTTACAGCAACCCGATCACGGTGTTCGCCAACATCGACCAGATCACCGGCTACCTGCGGCGGCACGCCGGCCGCCAGGGCGTCAAGCCTCAGCCGGACCAGGTCGATCCCCGCCTGTGGGTGTACGACATCGGCGAGAACTCCGACTGCTCGCTCGACGCCACGATCTGCGACAACGTCCGGGACCTGGTCGAGCTCTTCCGCGACCTGCCCAACGCCAAGGCCAGCTTCGCCACCAAGTACGTCAACCGCGACCTGCTCGGCTGGGACCCGCGGGGGCGTACGCGCGTGCGCTTCAGCCTCATGCCCGCCGCCGACTCCAAGCTCCTGGACATCCGCACCTCGCCGGTCGCCGAGCGCATCGACGCGATCAACGACTTCGTCGCGGCCGGCTACGAGGTCCACGTCAACCTGAGCCCGGTGGTGGTCCGGGACGGCTGGCTGGCGGACTGGGCCGAGCTGCTGGAGCGGCTCGACGACGCGTTGTCGCCCGAGGCCCGCGCCCAGCTCGCCGCCGAGGTGATCTTCCTCACCCACAACGACCGGCTCCACCAGGTCAACCTGGGCTGGCACCCGAAGGCGGAGGAGGTGCTGTGGCGGCCTGAGCTGCAGCAGGCCAAACGGTCGGAGACGGGCGGCTGGAACGTCCGCTACCGCAACGGCCACAAGGGCCGCTACGTCGCCGCCCTGACCGGCCTGACCGCCGCCAGGCTCCCCTACTGCCGCATCCGCTACGCCTTCTGACGGCCGGGCCCGGCCTCGGGTCCGGGGAACCAGGCGCCGTCCGGGACGCCGAGCCAGTCGTGGGCGGCGGCCAGCTCGTCCACGGCCTGGTGGAGGGCGCGCAGGCCGGGATGGTCGTCGTCGGCGCGCCAGCTCATCGTCCAGGGGAACATCGCGACCGGGTCCACCAGCGGGCGCAGGACCGCGCCGGGGATGTCGGGCTGCGTGGTGAGCGTGAGGATGGGCGCGTCGCGGTCGCGGAGGTGCTGGGCCAGCTCGTCGCCGCCGCGCACGTGCGGATGGGCCAGGGCGGCGTCGACGCCGAAGGGGGCCAGCAGCTGCAGGACGGCGTGCTCCCAGCCGGGCGTGGCGTGGTCGCCGGCGCGGATGCACGGGCTCGCGCCGCGCAACGACTCCAGGGGGATCGCGGGCAGCCGGGCCAGCGGGTGACGCTCGGGCAGCAGCACCGCGATGCGCTCGTGGCGTACCGGCCGCCACCGCACGCGGCCGGGCACTCCGGCGCCGGACGCTCCTAGACCGGACGTTCCGAGATCGGACGCTCCGAAGCCGGGCGCTCCGAAGCCGGACGTTCCTGGGCCGGGCGCTTCGGGGCCGCGGCCGAAGGTGACGTCGAGGCGGCCGTCGGCGAGCAGGGGCGCCGCCGCCTCGGTGCCGCTGTGGAAGCGGGCGAAGAACTCCACCCCCGGCGCGTGGGCGCGGGCCGCGGCCAGCACCAGGGCAGGGGTCAGACCGGCGCCGACGACGTCGACCGTCAGCGACCTGGGCCGGCCGCGCAGGTCCAGCATGGTGGCGTCGTACAGGGCGAGGATCTCCCGGGCCCGGGTCAGCAGCAGGCGTCCCTCAGGGGTGAGGGCGACCTTGCGGGTCGTGCGCTCCAGGAGCCGGCGGCCCACCCGGTCCTCCAGCTTGCGGACGTCGCGGCTGAGCGCCTGCTGCGCCACGTACAGGCGCTGGGCGGCCCTGCTGAAGTGCAGCTCCTCGGCGACGGCCACGTAGTGGCGCAGCAGGCGGATCTCGACGTCGTCCGGCATGCCACCTTCCTACCTGATTCACACAGCAGGCGCGTGAATCGCGTTCGAACAGGTGTTGGACCCGGGCACCGCGCCACCGCCAGGATCAGGACATGGCCGGACGAGGAACGATCACGCTGTGCTACGGGCTGACGGGCGTCACTAACGCGGTGTGGGCCGCCACGCTGCCCGCCACCGACGCGCGCCTCGGGCTCGGGCCCGGCGGGCTCGGCGCGGTGCTGATGGTGCTGGCCGCCGGCGCCCTCGTGGCCATGCCGGTGGCCGGACGGCTGTGCGACCGGTGGTCCGGGGGCGGGCTGCTGCGGGTCTGCGCCCCGGCGGCGGCGCTGGCGCTGGCCGGTCCGGCCCTGGCGGCCGGCGCCGGGCCGCTGATGGTCTCCGCCGCCCTGCTCGGGGTGCTCTCCGGCCTGCTGAACGTGGCCCTGAGCGTCCAGGCGGTGGCCGTCGAGCGCGGGCTCGGGCGGCCGATCATGGCCACGGTGCACGGCACGTGGACGCTCGGCGCGGTGGCGGGCGGCGCGCTCGTCACCGCGGTCCTGCATGCGGGGGCCGACGTGCGGGTGCTGATGCTCGTGGGCGCGACGGTCCTGACCGCCGCCATGGCCGCCGTCGGGGGCGCTGCCATGGCCACCACCAGGGCCGCTGCCGGGACCACCGCCGGAACCTCTGCCGGGGCCGCCGTTGGGGGCGCTGTCGGGGCCACCGGTGGGGATGCGGGTGCGGCGCGGCGGGCGGAGTCGCGGGGGGCGGCTCGGCTGCGGCCGGGGCTGCTGGCCATGCTGGGCGTGATCGGCGCCGCCGCGTTCGTCGCCGAGGGCGCCGCGACCGACTGGGCCGGGGTGCACGCGACCCGCGTCCTGGGCGCCCACCCGGCCACCGGGTCGCTCGTCTACACCGTCTTCTTCGTGGCGATGACGCTCGTCCGCTTCGCCGGCGACGCCGTCAGGACGCGGCTCGGCGTCCGCGTCACGATCCGGCTGGCCGGCGTGACCGCCACCGCCGGTTACGGGCTCGTCCTGCTCGCGGGCGTCCTGCCCGCGGGGGCGGCCGCCCGTCTGGGCTGCGCCATGGCCGGTTGGGCGCTGTCCGGCGCGGGCGTGGCCGTGGTCTGGCCGGTCGTGGCCAGCCTGCTCGGAGCCGCGGGCGGGTCCGCGCGTGGCCTGTCCGCGGTCACCACCGTCAGCTACGGCGGCGGCCTCGCCGGCCCCGCCCTCATCGGGTACGTCGCCACGACGGCGTCGCTGCCCCTCGCCCTGGTGATCCCGGCGGCCCTGGCGCTGCTCGTGGCCGTCGCCGCACCACCGCTGCTGGACGCGGTCGTCACGACCGCGGCCGCGGCCGACCATCCGGCGGCCCACGTCAGGGCCGTCGCTTCCAGGAGGACATCATGACCACGACCGTCTCCACGCTCGACGTCCCGGGCGCCCGCCTGCACTTCGAGGTACGCGGCCAGGGCCCGCTCGTCGCGCTCGTCGGCGCGCCGATGGACGCCGGCTCCTTCGCCGCGCTGGCCGACCTGATCGCCGACGACCACACGGTGCTGACCACCGACCCGCGCGGCATCAGGCACAGCCTCCTGGACGACCCCGCCCAGGACTCCACGCCGCGGCTGCGCGCCGACGACCTGTCCCGCCTGCTGGCGCACGTGGACGCCGGGCCGGCCGTCGTCCTCGGCTCCAGCGGCGGGGCCGTCACCGCGCTGGCCCTGGCGCAGACCCGTCCCGAGCAGCTGCGCGGCGTCATCGCCCACGAACCGCCGCTGATCGAGCTCCTTCCGGACCGCGACAAGCTGCACCGCCGAACCGACGAGCTCATCGCCGCCTACCTGAGCGGTGACGTCATCGGCGCCTGGGCGGGGTTCATGGGCCAGGCCGGCATCACGGTGCCCGACGGCGCGCTGGAGATGATGTTCGGCGGCCCGCGCGACCCGCAGGACGTCGCCGACGAGCGCCGCTGGTTCGCCCACGAGCTGCACGCCACCACGCACTGGGTGCCCGACCTGGACCGGCTGCGCTCGGCGCCCGGTCTCGTGATCGGCATCGGCGAGGAGTCGGCCGGGCAGTTGTGCGACCGCGCCTCCCGCGCCCTGGGGCTGGCGCTCGGGCTCGACCCCGTCCTGTTCCCCGGCGACCACACGGGCTTCGCCGACGCCCCCGACGCGTTCGCGCCCGTGCTGCGGACCGTGCTGGACCGGCTGCGCTGAATCCCCGGCGACGGCGCGGCACGCCGGCCGCCTACCGGCCCGGCGGCGCCGTCACGCCGGCGAACCGACCTGGGGCGCGCGGCCGGTCCGCGACCGGCCGCGCGCCTCGCGGACGAAGGACAGGGCCACGGCGCCCGCCACGGGCCCGGCGGCCAGGGTGGCGAACGCGGCGGAGAAGGAGCCGCCGGCCTGGTAGACCGCGCCCACCACGACCGGAACGGTCACGCTGCCCAGTTGCGCCACCGCGTTCGTCGCGCCCGCCGCCGAGCCGGCCAGCGCCGTCCCCGACAGGCCGGGCACCATGGCGATCAGCAGCGGCGAGTACAGGTACGCGCCCAGCCCCGCGAACCCGGCCGTCACCAGGAACGCCGTCTCCGTCTCCATGCCGCCGAACAGCAGCAGGCAGCCGGCGAAGGCCACCAGCACGGCGACCGCCGGGCGTTTGCGTCCCCGTCCGGCCAGGTCGGTGACCAGGCCGATGACCGGTTTGCCCACCGCGCCCGCCGCCGCGAACACCACGACGACCGTGCCCGCGGCCACCGGGTCGAGCCCGTGCCCCTTCACCATGAGGGTGTTGGACCAGGTCACGAAGCCGTACGTGCCCCACAGCCCGCCGAAGCCGGCCAGGCCGATCAGCAGCAGGTCGCGGTCGCGGGCCAGGCCGCGCAGCGACGGGCGCGCGGCCGGCGGCTCGCGCCGGTCGCGCAGCAGCGTCAGGCACACCAGCGCGAGCCCCATCGACACGATCCCGAACAGGTGGTACGAGACCCGCCAGTCGTACCACTGGATCAGCCGGGGCACGAGCACGTTGGCGATCATCGTGCCGAGCGAGGAGGCCATGGTGAACACGCCCATCGCCAGCCCGCGCTCCCGGTCGCCGAACCAGGACGCGATGAGCTTGACGCCCGCCGCGAAGTCGGCCCCCGCGCAGAGCCCGATCAGCGCCTGCACCGCGATCCCGGCCCCGGCGGACGGCACGGACCCGAACACGATCATGAAGCCGCCCGCCGTGAACAGCGACCCCGACAACACGACCCGGCTGCCGATCCGGTCACCGAGCAGCCCACCGCCGATGTTGGACAGCACGTAACCGACGTAGTACGCCGTCGCGAACGCCCCCAGCCCCGCCAGCGACACCCCCAGCGCCTCGCCCGCCTGCAGCGACGCGGGCCCCCAGGCGGAACGGTCGACGGAGGTCATGGTGAGCGAGGCCCAGCAGAGCAGCAGCACGACCCACCGCCGCAGGGACCGGGCCTCGACCGGCGGTGACACTCTGTAATCGCTCACGTGCGGTCACGCTACTGCCTAACACCACGCCTTGTGACTCTCTGTACTTGAGCTATAACAATCTGCTACTCTCGGCGGTCCTTCCCGACCACATCGAAGGGACCTCGAATGTTCAAGAGAAGACGCGCATCAGCCGCCCTCACGATCACCGCAGCAGCGGCCGGCGTGCTGGCCTCCGCCGCGCTGACCGGCCCGGCCCGCGCGGCCGCTCCCGTACCGCTGCCCCACCCCTACCCCGGCTTCGGCCCCGCCTGGCCGGCCCCGGCGGGCACGGCCCACGTCCACAACGCCGTCCAGGACGCCGCCCGCAGTCAGGGCCTGCCGAACAAGAGCGCCTTCGGGGTGTCGTGACCCCCTCACCGGCCAAGGCGCCGGGCGTCGGCGTACGGCGACGCCCGGCCCGTCCGCTCCGGCCGGAACCCGCAGCCTGACCGCCCGCGGAGCCGATCCGGATCAGGCGCCGGGCGTGCTCCTGGGGCCGTCGGCGAAGTGCCGCAGAACCATCTCGATCAGCGCGTCGACGTCGGCCGCGACCATCGGCTCGCCGGTCATGCCCATCCGGTGGAGCAAGGTGCCGACGACGACGTCGATGTAGAGCAGGACGCGCTGCTCCGGCTCGCCGAGCGCCTCCTGGAGCGCCAGCCGGTACGGGTCCTGGAACCGGGTGGACAGGACCTCGCGCAGGGCGGGATCGCTGACGGCGTCGCTGAACACGCCCGCGAACGCGTCACCCGTGCCCGGCTCGCTGATCTTTCCCGCGATCCAGCGGATGGTCGAGGACATGATCTCGGCCCGGTCGGCGCCCTCCAGCGGCGCCGGGCCGAACGCGTCGAGCAGGCAGTCGACGATCAGCTCGCCCTTCGTCGGCCAGCGCCGGTAGACCGTCGTCTTCGCCACACCGGCCGCGGCGGCGATGCGCTCGACGGTGGCCCGCGCGTAGCCGAGCTCGTGGACGGTGCGCAACGTGGCGGCGAACACCTCGGCGTTGACACCGGAGCGCGGGCGACCGGGCGGTCTGGCGGAAGTGCTCGCTCGGGTCATGCCTGAACGATAACTTATTGCGCTACCGTAAGTATCGATACTTCAGGTAGCGGAATTGGAGGACCCATGACCGGCAGCCGCGATCCGAGCCGGGGACACCGGCCCGCCCCCGAGCAGCCAGAGACCGTCCCCGAGCAGCCCGAGGCCGTCCCACCGCCGGAGCCGGGCGCGGGCGGGCTGCTGCGTCCGCACGTCCCGGCGTTCGTCGCGGTCGTCGTGTCGCAGGTGATCGGCGCGGTCGCGGGCCTGGCGCCGCTGCTGGCGGTCGTCGAGGTGGGCCGCGTCCTGCTGTCGCCGGGCCCGGTGGACGCCGGTCGCGTCCGGCTCGCGGTGCTCGTGGGCGTGGCCGGGCTGTTCGTGCGGCTGCTGCTGACGGGCGCGTCGTCGGGGCTCGGGCACGTGCTCGACGGCCGGGTGCAGCTGTCGTTACGACGGCGGCTGGCGGACCGGCTCGGGCGCGTGCCGCTCGGCTGGTTGTCCACCCGCCGTACGGGCGAGCTGGCCAAGGTGGTGGGCGAGGACGTGAGCGCGGTGCATCCGTTCATCGCCCACGCCCCCGGCGACCTGGCCACGGCGTTCGTGGTGCCGGCGGTGTCGCTGGTCTACCTGCTGACCGTCGACTGGCGGCTCACCCTGATCACGCTGATCCCGGTGGCGCTGGCCCTGGCGCTGGTGCCGCTGATGATGCGGCCCGCGCGGCTGCGCGAGCAGGAGGAGTTCGACGCCGCCATGGGACGCATCGCGAGTTCCGTCGTGGAGTTCGTGCAGGGCATCGCGGTGGTCAAGGCGTTCGGCGGCTCCGGGCGCGCCCACCGCGCCTTCCTGCGCGCCGCCGACGACTTCGCCGGCATCTTCGGCCGGTGGGCGCGCGGCATGTCCCTGATCGCGGCGGGGATGCAGGTCGTGTTGTCGCCGCCGTTCGTGCTGCTGGTCGTGCTGGCCGGCGGTGCGGCCCTGATCACGGGCGGCGGCCTGGCCCCGGCCGACCTGCTGCCCTTCCTGCTGCTCGGGCTCGGCCTGACGGCCCCGGTCGCGGCGCTCGGCCACGGCTTCGACGACTTCCAGGCCGCCCGGCGCGCGGTCGGCCGGATCAAGGACGTGCTCGCGGCGCCGCCGCTGCCGGAGCCCGCCCGTCCGGTCGTTCCCCGGGGGCACCGGATCGAGCTGCGGGACGTGCGGTTCGGCTACGACGACGGCCGCGAGGTGCTGCGCGGGATCGATCTGGAGCTGGAGCCCGGCACGGTCACGGCGGTCGTCGGGCCGTCGGGCGGCGGGAAGTCCACGCTGGTGCGGCTGTTGCCGCGGTTCTTCGACCCGACGCACGGCTCGGTCGTCCTGGGCGGGGTCGATCTGCGCGAGATCGGCAGCCGGGAGCTCTACCGGCGGGTCTCCTTCGTCTTCCAGGACGTCCGCCTGCTGCGCGCGTCGGTCGCGGACAACATCGCCCTGGGCGTGCCGGACGCCGGCCGCGAGGCGATCGTGCGCGCCGCCCGGCTCGCGCAGATCCACGACCGCGTCCTGGAACTGCCGCACGGGTACGACACGGTGATCGGCGAGGAGACCGGCCTGTCGGGCGGCGAGGCGCAGCGCATCTCGATCGCCCGCGCGCTGCTCGCCGCCACACCCGTGCTGGTGCTCGACGAGGCGACCGCCTTCGCCGACCCGCAGACCGAGCAGGCGGTGCGCCGCGCCCTGGCGACGCTGGAGGGCGAGCGGACGATCCTGGTCATCGCCCACCGCCTGGAGACCATCATCGACGCCGACACCGTCGCCGTCCTGGAGGACGGGACGATCGTCGAGCGCGGCAGGCCCGCCGACCTGCTGGCGCGGAACGGGCGGTTCGCCGCGTTCTGGCGGTCCCACCGATCGGCGCTCACCGACGAGACCGAAGTCCGCGACGCCGTGCCGCAAGGAGAACGATCCCGATGATCCGCATGTTGCTGCGCGTGCTGGGACACCGGTACGCCGGGCCGGCGCGCCGCACCGTGGCCCTGATGACGACGACCGCCGTGGCCGAGGGGCTGTCCTACGTGCTGCTGGTGCCCGTGCTGCGGGCGCTGTTCGGCGGCGCGCCCGCCGACGCCTGGCCCTGGCTGGGCGCCTTCGGGGCCGCGGTAGCGGTCTACGCCGCGCTGCGCTACGCCAGCGACCTGGCCGGCATGCGGGTGGGGACCTCGATGTTGCGCGGCATGTACCACCGGCTCGGCGAGCACCTGGCCCGGCTGCCCCTCGGCTGGTACGACGCCGACCGGGTCGGCGAGGTGTCCGTCATGGCCAGCCGCGGCCTGTTGCAGGCGATGGGCATCATCGCCCACCTGCTGGCGCCGTTCGTCTCCGCGCTGGTCACGCCGTTGACCATCGTCGCCGTGATGTTCACCGTCGACTGGCGGACGGGGCTGGCCGCGCTGGCCGCCGCGCCCGTCGTGGCGGCGGTCCAGAGCTGGACGGCTCGTTCGACGGCAGCGGCCGACGCCGAGCGCCACGAGGGTGACAAGGAGGCCGCGGGGCGGGTCGTCGAGTTCCTCCAGACCCAGCCGGTGCTGCGGGCCGCGGGCCGCACCGGCGAACGGTTCGCGCTGCTCGACGACTCGCTGCGCGAGGTGCGGCGGGCCTCCCGCCGTACGGTGGTCTCGACGTTGCCCGGTGTGGTGGGGCTGGCGCTGGTGGTGCAGGTCGCGTTCAGCGTGATCCTGGCGCTGGGCGCCTACCTCGCGCTGGGCGGGGAGATCGGCGTGGCGGAGGTCCTGGCGGTGCTGGTGCTGACCGCCCGCTGCGCGGATCCGCTGCTGTCGCTGTCGGAGGTCGGGGGCAAGCTGCGTGCCGCGCGTTCCGTGCTGGCCAGGCTGGACGCGGTGCTGAGCACCGAGCCGCTGCCGGAGCCGCGCGAACCGGTCGAGCCGGTACGCCACGACCTGGCGTTCGAGTCCGTCGCCTTCCGGCACGGCGACCGCACGGTGCTCGGCGACGTGTCGTTCTCCGTGGCCGAGGGGCAGCGGCTGGCCGTGGTCGGGCCGTCGGGGGCGGGCAAGAGCACCCTGCTGCAACTGCTGGCCCGCTTCCACGACGTGGACGCGGGCGCGGTCCGCATGGGCGGCGTGGACGTGCGCGACATCAGCACCGAGGCACTGATGAGCCGGATCGCCGTCGTCTTCCAGGACGTCTACCTCTTCGACGGCACGATCGAGGACAACGTGCGGCTCGGCCGTCCGGACGCCGACGAGGCCGAGGTGCGGGCGGCGGCGACCGCGGCCCGGCTGGACGAGGTGGTCGAGCGGCTGCCCGGCGGATGGGCGGCGAGCGTCGGCGAGGGCGGGGCGCTGCTGTCCGGCGGTGAGCGCCAGCGCGTCTCGATCGCGCGGGCGCTGCTGAAGAACGCCCCCATCGTGCTGCTGGACGAGGTGACCTCCGCGCTGGACCCGGTGAACGAGGCGGCCGTCCACGAGGGCGTCGAGCGCCTGATGGCGGGGCGCACGGTGGTCATGGTCGCCCATCGCATGCGGACCGTCCGGCGCGCCGACCGCGTCGTCTTCCTCGACGGCGGCCGGATCGTGGAGGCGGGCGGCCACGACGAGCTGCTGCGCCGCGGCGGCCGGTACGCCGGCTTCTGGCACGTCTCGACGGCCGTCCCGGACTCGATAATGGAGTGAACCTTCTGGATCATGTGCGTACTGTGGCGAAGGTGGATCCAGCTGACTTCTACACCGGCATCGTCGCGGAGCTCTACGGACCGCTGAAGTCCGTCTCCCAGGACCCGGAGCCCTATGCCGCCTTCGTCGAGCGCGCCGGCGTCCCCGCGCTGGAGCTGGGCTGCGGGGACGGCGATCCCCTGCTGGAGCTGCGCCGGCGCGGCCTGGAGGTCGACGGCGTCGACTCCTCGGCGGACATGCTGGCCCGGCTCCGGCGCCGGGCCGGCGAGCTGGACGTGTCCGTGACGCTGTTCCACCAGCGCATGGAGAGCCTGAGCCTGCCCCGCCGCTACCGGGCGATCTTCCTCGCCGGGCCGACCTTCACCCTGCTCCCCGACGACGCCACGGCGCTGGCCGCCCTGCGCGGCATCCGCGCCCACCTGGACGAGGGCGGCGCCGCGCTGGTGCCCCTGTTCACCCCCGACCCGGCCCCGGCCGACCAGATCGGCCGGGCACGCACGGCCGTCGCCCCCGACGGCGCCGACCTGCGGGTGTCGGTCGTCTCCCAGCGACGCGACGAGACCGCCCGGACGCAGACGACCGTCCTGCGCTACGAACGCCACCACGGCCCGGACGTCAGCGTCGCCGAGCGCCCGTGGGTCCTGCACTGGTACTCCCGCGAGGTGTTCGAGGAGCTGGCCGCGACCGCCGGCCTGGCCGTGACCGCCGTCACCGACCCGGACGGCGCCCCCGCTCCCGCCCACGCCACCGACCTGCACGTCCACCTCGAACCCGCCACCTGACCCGGCGGCGCCGCCGCGGAGGACGGTCGTACCGGGCTGCTGCTCGGCGCGGCCCTGGGACTGGGCTACGACCTGGCGCTCTGGCGCGCCTACCGCGGCGTGCCCCTGTCCTGAGGGGGACGCCGGTCAGCGCCGCAGCCTCGGGTCGCGGGTGGGGTCGGCGTACATGCGCGGGCAGCCGCGGTCGACGGCCTTCGGACGCAGTTCGTAGTGCCAGGGCTCGTTCCGGTAGATCTGGCACAGCCCGTACGCGGCGCCGTGCGCCGACAACCATCCGGCGGCGGCGGCCCCCAGGTCGACCGCGTCCCCGGACACGTGCAACGACGTGTCCGGGGAGGCCACCCATCGGGCGGCCTCCTGCTCCGAGCCGTACCGGGCGACCGCCTCACGGCGCAGCCGTTCCTGGTACGCGGGGGAACGCCGGCCGCTGTTGACCACGAACTCGACCCCGTCGCCCGCGGCCTCGGCCGCCGCCCGGCGCAGGGCACCGAGCAGATCGGCGTCGAGGCCGGCGACGGCCGGGATCCCGTCGTCGAACACCGTCACGCCTTCGGGCACGGCCCCCTCGGCCCCGTCGTACGCCGAGGCGGTCAGGGACGTCACCGCCTGGTGGACGACGACGCCGGCGGCGAGCGCCACGCCGAGGACGACAAGCGCGGCCACCAGGGCCGACCGGGTCCGGCGGGCTGCCGTTCGTGCTGGTCCGCTGGGTGTCATGCGGCCAGTCAAGGCAGCGGGCCGTTGCCGGCCCGTATGGGATTTTTCATATGCCGGCGATAGGCCCAGGGCCGTACGGTCAGGGGTATGCGGGTACTGATCGTCGAGGACGAGCCCTATCTGGCCGAAGCCGTCCGCGACGGCCTGCGCCTGGAAGCGATCGCCGCCGACATCGCCGGCGACGGGAACACCGCCCTGGAGCTGCTGAGCGTCAACGCCTACGACATCGCCGTCCTCGACCGCGACATCCCGGGCCCCTCGGGCGACGAGATAGCCGGGCACATCGTCGCCTCCGGCAGCGGCATGCCCATCCTCATGCTCACCGCCGCCGACCGGCTCGACGACAAGGCCAGCGGGTTCGAACTCGGCGCCGACGACTACCTCACCAAACCCTTCGAGCTGCGCGAACTCGTGCTCCGCCTCAGAGCGCTCGACCGCCGGCGCGCCCACAGCAGGCCGCCGGTGCGCGAGATCGCGGGCCTGCGCCTGGACCCGTTCCGCCGCGAGGTCTTCCGCGACGGCCGCTACGTTCCGCTCACCCGCAAGCAGTTCGCCGTGCTCGAAGTCCTCGTCGCCGCCGAGGGCGGGGTCGTCAGCGCCGAAGAGCTCCTGGAGCGGGCGTGGGACGAGAACGCCGACCCCTTCACCAACGCCGTCCGCATCACGGTCTCGTCCCTGCGCAAGCGCCTCGGCGAGCCCTGGGTGATCGCCACCGTGGCGGGGGTCGGCTACCGCATCGACACGGCGCCCGCCGCCGGGCGCGAGGGGGAGGACCATGGGTAGGACCCCCGGCCTGAGCGTGCGGCTCAAGCTCACCCTGAGCTACGCCGGGTTCCTCGTGGTCGCGGGCCTCCTGCCGCTCGGCGCGGTGGGGGTCTACTACATGCGCGGTCTGCCCGATGACGCCATCTACTCCACCGGCGACTTCCTGGTCAACCGGTCGGCCATCGTGCGGTCGTTCGCCCCGTTCGCGGCTCTCGTGCTGGCGTTCCTGCTGGTGTTCGGCCTCGTGGGCGGGTGGTTGCTGGCCGGCCGGATGCTCGCGCCCCTGACCCGCATCACGGACGCCGCCCGCAGGGCCACCGGCGGCTCGCTCTCCCACCGCATCCGGCTGCCGGGCCGCGCGGACGAGCTGCGCGAGCTCGCCGACGCCTTCGACACCATGCTCGCCCGGCTCGAAACGCACGTCGCCGAGCAGCGGAGGTTCGCCGCCAACGCCTCCCACGAGCTGCGCACCCCGCTCGCCGTCGCCCGGACGCTCCTCGACGTCGCCCGCACCGACCCCACCCGTGACCCCGCCGGGCTCGTCGACCGCCTCCATCTGGTCAACAGCCGGGCGATCGACCTCACCGAGGCGTTGCTCCTGCTCAGCCGCGCCGACCAGCGGTCCTTCCCGCGCGAGCGCGTCGACCTGTCGCTGATCGCGGAGGAGGCCGTCGAGACGCTGCTGCACCTCGCCGAGCGGCGCGGCCTCGCCGTCGAGACCGCTGGCGACCTGACCCCCGCCACGGGCTCACCCGCGCTGCTGCTCCAGATGACGACGAACCTCGTGCACAACGCGATCGTCCACAACCTGCCCGGCCAGGGCACGGTGTGGGTCACGACCGCCGTTCACGCCGGGACGGTGGTCCTCACCGTCGAGAACACCGGCGACGAGCTGCCCCCGGACGTGGTTCCCACGCTCGTCGAGCCGTTCCGGCGCGGCACCGACCGCGTCCGCGCCGACCACGCGGGGGTCGGGCTGGGCCTGGCGATCGTCGGCAGCATCGTCCGGGCGCACGACGGCACCCTCGAGCTCGTCCCCCGCCCGTCCGGCGGCCTCCGCGTCACCGTGCGCCTCCCGGCGGGCGTCACGGAGGGCACCCCCGTCGGCGATCGCCCGCCGCCTGAACTCCGTGGGAGTCAGGCCGGTCGACTCGCCGAAGGCCCGGTAGAAGCTCGACCTCGTCTGGAAGCCGCTGGCGTGCGCGACCCTGTCGACGCCCCAGCCGGTGACCAGCAGCAACCGGCACGCGTGGGCGACCCGCAACCGGGTGACGTACTGCCAGACGGGCATGCCGAGGGCCCGTTTGAAGGCCAGGGCCGCGTAGGTGGGGTGCACCCCGGCGGCTTCGGCGATCTCCTCGACCGACAGCCGGTCGGTGTAGTGGCGGGCGACGACGGCCAGCATCCGCTCGGCCGATCCGGCCGCCGCCGCTTCGGCGGGCGCCGCCTCGCGCGGCCCCCCGGTCAGGCGGGCCAGCCGGGCGTGCATCTCCAGCAGGCAGACCTCGGCCACGGCGGGGGCCGGCTCGTGGCGCAGCTCCCGGTCCCAGCGGCCCATGAGGAAACGGTCGTGCTCGCCCTCGGCGGCGGTGCCGTACAGGAACTCCCCCGACAGCGCCCGCTCGACCGCGCCGCGCAGCCGGTCGTGGCCGATGACGGCGCTCAGGGGGACGGTGGCCCAGAGGAAGTCCACGCCCTCGGCCGTGAGCAGCCGGTGCGGGTAGCCGCCCCAGAAGACGGCGAGACGGCCGGGCGGCAGGTCCACCTCGCCGCCGACGGTCGCGTACCTGGCGGTGCCCGACAGGACGAGGTTGAACTCGACCTCGGGGTGGATGTGGGAGCGGGGCATGGGGCCCGACGTCACGTGGAACGCCTGCAGGCCGATGACCTGGGCCAGAGATCGCACACCTTGAGGATATGCGACATCTCGGATCTTCCGGGTGGATGACCGGAATGAGGTCGCCGAGGCAGAGTAGCGGCATCTCACCACACCCCGGAGGTTCCACCATGTCCGAGCTGGACGACTTCATGTTCGACCTCAACGGCTACCTGATCCTCAGGAACGCCGTGGACGCGGATCTGCTGCGGCGGCTCAACGAGGAGTTCGACGCCTTCCCCCGCCACCTCGCCAGGGGCGAGTGGTACCGGGGCGCCCAGCGCCGCGACTACACCCCCGAGACCGGCTTCGAGCTGCACCAGGCGGTCGCGGCGGGCCGGCCGTTCGAGGAGCTGGTCGACCACCCGAGCTGGTTCGACCTGGTCAGGCACTACGCGGGCGAGGAGGACAGCTACATCCCCGGGGTCTTCGTCGACGAGACGATCGCCTCGATCCGCGAGTCGGGCGGGCACCACCCCGTGCACTCCGGCGGCTACCGCACCGCGCTGCGCTGCGGCTACCGCTACGACCACGGCGTCTTCCGCTGCGGCCAGGTCAACATCATCCTCGCGCTGACCGACGTCGGCGAGGGCGACGGCGCGACGATGGTGGTGCCCGGCTCGCACAAGTCGAACTTCCGGCACCCGCTGGGCGGCGACTACGCCAGGGGCGACCGCATGGACACCCTGCCGGGCGCGATCCCCGTCCACCTGGAGAAGGGCGACGCGCTGCTCTTCGTGGACGGGCTCATGCACGGCGGCTCCACCCGTACCAACCCCGGCGAGCGCCGCGTGGTCATCTACCGCTACGGCCCGGTATGGGCGGGCAGCAGGTACGGCTACGTCTACGACGAGTCCTGGCTCGGCGGGCTGACCGAGCAGCGTCGCAAGGTGCTCTACCCGGTCCCGCGCGTCCACGTCGGCGACCCCTGCCCCGCGGAGCCCGGCGACAGGTGAGGAACGGTCACGCCCGCGCGCGGGTGTGACAGCCTGGAGGCGTGACTGCCGAGTGGTTCAGGGCCGATGTGCTCGCGGCCGTCCGGGCGCGGCTGCTGCGTCCGGGCGCCGTGACGGCGGGGTTCGCCGGGGTCGAGGTCGTGGCGGAGGGTGACGGCATGCTGGTGGCCTTCCGCTGGCGGCGCGACCCGAACACCTACGCCCTGCGGATCGGGTTCCCGGCGGCGCCGGAGAGCGCGTGGACCGGCCTTCCGGTGTCCTCGGCCGCCGAGTGGGCCTGTGACGTCGAGTTCCTCCTCATGGAGGAGCTGGACACCGGGCTGGTCCGCCGGAGCCGCCGGACGGTCCGCGACGGCCGGGTCCTGCTGGACACCCGCGACGCCCCGGACGTCTGGCCGGCCGGGTACTTCGTCGGCGCGGTCCCCCTCGACGACGACGCGCCCGCCGCCGACGCCGGGTTCTGGCTGGCCAGGGAGGGGCTGGACGTCGGCGTCCCCCGGCGGCTGATCGCCGAGGCGAGGCTCGCCTGCTGGCTCCAGGCCTACGTCGACAACGCCCGTGGGAAGCCCTTCGTCGGCCACACGGCCGCGTCCTGGGAGGACGAGCGCCACACCCTGGCCCGCCTCGACGTGTTGTACGTGCTGCCCGGCGTCCCGGCCGGGGTGCGCCGGGCGCTGGCCCTCCTCGCGGTCCGCGAGGTGGCCGAGGCGGGCGCGCTGGGCGTGGTCACCGCGATCGACGTCCCCGAGCTGCGGGAGCTCGGGTTCGGGCCCGCGGGCGACGGCGGCCTCGTCCTGCGCACCAGGAGCGGCGCCTGATCCCGAGGTGACGGGCCCGCGCCCGGGGTCAGCGCCGGGGGCAGGCGAACTCGTCGTGCGGGCCCCAGGTGGTCTTCACGTCGCCGCCGTCGCGGCGGCCGCACTCCATGGCCACCACCGGCCCTTGGGGAGTCTCCCGGAGGATGAGGAACCTCTTGTCGGACGGCACGACGGTCACCGCGCCCGAGGCGTTGCGCGGATCGCTCGGGTAGACGATCGTCCCCGTCGCGCCGCGCAGGCCGGCGTCCCCGCCGACGCCGAAGGAGGACAGGACCTGCACCGAGCCCCGTCCGCAGCCCGCCGCCTTGTTGAGCTGGCAGACGGTGTTGACGGCCGTGGCCATGGTCATGAGGGCGTCGTAGGCGAGCGGCCCGCGCCAGTGGTCGTACCAGGCGTCGTGTCCGTAGGCGGCGGAGTAGCGGGAGAGGTACTCCTTGCCCATCTCGTTCGGCGGCCTGCTGGGGAGCGCGTGCGCCGAGTAGTACAGCGTGACGCCGTCGAAGGACAGCTGCTGCGCGCGCGTCACCGTGGTGGTGACGTCGGCCCCGGCCAGCACGGTGAGGGCGCTCGGGCACGCGTTCTTGCCCTTGACGGTCTGCAGGAAGTCGCGCAGCCGCTGGGCCCGTCCCGGCCAGAAGACCAGGGTGCGCCGCGGGTCCTTGGCGACGATCGCGCAGGTCTCGTCGGCCAGCGCCGACAGGCTGTACACCGTCTTGCCGCCGGGCTGGGGGCTCTTGCTCGACGGCGAGAACCACAGCTGGGTGCTCGGACGGAACACGGCGGCGAAGTCGTCGCTGAGGGTCTTGCTGTAGTCGTCGTCGGGGTCGCCGAGGATGACGGCCGACGCTGCGGGGGCGCACGTGCCGTCCCCGGCGGGGATGACGCCGGCGTTCCTGACGAAGGCCGCGATCAGCCGGGCCTGTTCCGGGTTGTCGTAGGAGACCTGGTGATACAGCGGGTGCGACTGGAAGGTCTCCGAGGTGGCGCCGATGCCCAGCATGGGCAGGCCGCCCTCGCCGAGGATCCGCTGGGCCTCGATCGTCTCCTTCCTGCTCTCGCCCAGCCCGATGACGCCGAGCACCTTCCGGTCCGGCTGGGCCGCGATCCGGCGCGCCATCTCGGGCGCCTTCGCGTAGCCGGCGCCGGCCTCCTGGACGTTCACCCGCACGAAGACGTTGCCGTCGTAGTTGCGCCGGCTGTGCGGGGTGGCCTCCGCCATGTCGTTCATCTTCTGCTGGGCCAGCCCGATCCCGCGCAGTTCGGGGAGCACGCCGTTGTACTCGGGGTGCTCGAAGGTGGCGACCCCGGAGCCGAGGTACACCACGGTCTTGACGGTGTATCCCTGTTTCTCCTTGGCCTCGACCCTGGCGTTCTCGGTCTCGATCCGCTGCTTGTCCGCGACGTAGAGGTTCTGCGCCCCGGCGGCGTCCGGGACCGGGGCGGGCGGGCTCGCCGGGCCGGGCGCGGGCTGCGCGAGGCAGGAGGTGTCCGGTGGCCGGATCGGGGGCAGCCAGGGGATCGCGAGCACAGCCGCCAGGCCGACGGCGGCCAGGCCCTGCGCCACGGCCTCCGTCGCGGCGAGCCCGGGGCTGCCGAGCCGCACGGGGATCTTGGTCCGGCCCGCCAGGGCGGCGGCGTCGAGGCCGCCGGTCCCCTGGATGACGCCCTCCGCCGGGTCGAGGGCCGCCTCGCCGTCGAGAACGCTCGCCGCCCACCTGAGGTCCGGGCTCGAGGCCTCGGCGCCGGACTCCGGCGCGGCGATCACGACCGTGCGACGTACGCGGGTGTCCCGCGCGGCTTCGGCGACGCGGTCGGTGAGGGCGGCGTCGCCGGTGACGAAGAGCACGAACCTGCTCCGGCGACGCCGCCGCCACGGTGACAGCCTCGGGGTGAAGGCCGCCTCCAGGTCGCACAGAAGCGCCCGTAGCAGGGCTCCCTCCTGCTTCTCGCGGTCGGGACCCCACATGAGCCGGCCGGCTTCCGGGAAGAAGTCGGCCCTGTCATGCCCGATGTAGCCGGGGAACCAGGCGCGGGTCCGGCGGCGCCACGACCAGCGGAAAACTCCGCGGATCGCCCAGCCCGCCAGGATGAACAGGAGAACCTGGAAAAACAACGACAATCCGCCTACTTGGTTGGCACTCCGTACGAAATAGGCGAGATTTGGATGAAGGTCGTGAAAGGCCAGCTGGAGCGCGCCGGTTGCCTGCTCGCCCTCCTTTATCGCCTTTAAGGCCCGATAACGGGGAAATCGCACCGTGCCCCAGCCGCGTGGCGTCGTGTTCCCCAGCTGGACGACGACCCGCCCCAGGTCGATGGCCTCGTCGACCTCGGCGTACGGGACGAGGGGCCGGTCGTCCGCCGTGCGCAGCCGGCCGACGAGCGCCTTTACCACGACGCCGGGGGCGACCGCCCGCGTGCCCTTATAGATCTTCACGACCAGGGCCGCCGGAGCGGCCCCGCGTGCCGTGACTCTTTCGTCGATCATCGAGGCGAACGCGTCGAAGTCGCCGTTCGAGGGAGCCATGCATCCAGTATTGAGGCCACGGGTAAATTCGGCCCGCCCGCGATACGAAAGTGAAATCGAACGGTTGGCGGTCATCGGCTCTCGCGCAGGAGCGAACGCAGCCCGGCGGTGTCGATGACGTGGGCCGTTCTCGGGAACACGCCGCTCATCAGCGTCCGGTGGACGTGCCGGTCCGGATCGGCGACCCCGTCCGACAGCACGTGCAGCCGGTAGTCGCGGTCGGCGGCGTCGACGACGGTGGACAGGACGGCGCCGCTGGTGGTGAGCCCGGCGACGACCAGGGTGGTGATCCCGCGCTCCCGCAACCGGCGGTCGAGGTCCGTCGTGGACAGCGCGCCGACCCGGGTCTTACGGACGACGAGGTCCCCGGGTTCGGGGGCGACCCGCCGGTGGAAGTCGGTGCCGGGGTCCTCGTGGTGCAGCAGGCGTCCGCGGCCGATGAACGAGAACGTCGGGTTTGCGGCCGGGATCGCCGCCCAGTCGGCCTCGGTGAAGCCGAGCCGCACGTGGACGACGAGGGCGCCGTGCGCGCGCATGCCGGCGGCGGCGTCGGCCACCCGGGACAGCAGCGCCTCCTGCTCCTCCAGGCCGGGCAGCGAGGCGAGCACGCCCTGCTGGAGGTCCAGGACGAGCAGCGCGGCCGTCCGGGGATCGAGCTCGGGGGACGTGACGGTCATCGTTGTCTCCTTGGTGTTGAGGGGATTCAGGCGTGGGACGCCGGCACCGGCTCGGGAAGGGCCGCCGCGGCGCGCCGGGGCAGCAGCAGCGGGGTCGCCAGCAACAGCACGCCGGCCAGGCCGATGGCCGTACGGGGGCCGAGCAGGGCGCCCAGCACCCCCCACGCGGCCGTCAGCAGCGCGGTCGACGCCTTGGTCGTCACCGACCAGGCCGACAACGTGCGGGTGATCCGGTCGTTCGCGGTGCGTTCGAGGCGGTAGGTGGCCGAGACGGGGTTGAAGACGCCGCAGCAGAAGATGAGCCCGAGTTCGACGCCCATCACCAGCAGCAGCCCGCCGGTGCCCGGCCCCACGAAGGCCAGCCCGACGGGCCACACCGCGCGCAGCGTCCCGGTCACGACCAGGACGCGGTGCTGGCCGAACCGGGTGACCAGCGGACGGGCCAGCCGCGCCCCGAGCAGCCCGCCGACCGCGGGCACGGCGAAGGCGAGACCGTACTGCCACGAGGTGAACCCCAGCCGGCCGAGCATCAGGACGGCCAGCAGCGCGTCGGCGGCCATCAGCAGCCCGTTGAACAGGGCGGTGTTGAGGAACAGCGGGCGCAGCGCGGCGTCGGCGAGGATGTACCGCCAGCCGTCGAGCAGGTCGCCGGCGCGCATGCGCGCGGGCTCCCGCCGTTCGGGGCGCGGCTCGCCGCCGCCCGCCGCGCGGACGCCCAGGGCCGACAGCAGGTAGCTGACCGCGTCGGCCACCACCGTCGCGACCGGGCCGAGGAGCACGATGGCGGCGCCGCCCAGCGGCGGCCCGACGATCGTGGTCGTCCAGGTCGTGGACTCCAGGCGGGCGTTCGCGACGAGCAGGTGCTCGCTCGGCAGCAGCGTCTTGAGGTACGCCCCGGAGGCGGCGCGGAAGGTGATGTCGGCCGCCGCCACCACGACCGAGACCAGCAGGAGCTGGACGAAGGTGAGCGCGCCGAACGCGAACGCGGCGGGGATCGTCAGCAGCGCCGCGAACCGCACCAGGTCCGCCCCGATCAGCACGGGCCGCTTGCGGCGGAACTCCACCCACGGGCCGAGCGGCACCGCCACGGCCGCGCCCACCGCCGCGCCCACGGCCGACAACGCCGCGACCTCCGCCGGCCCGGCGTGCAGCACCTGGACGGCGATCAGCGGGAAGGCGCCGAAGGCGAGCCACGTGCCGAGCGCGCTGGTGCCGTACGCCGCCCACAACCAGCCGAACCGGCGGCCCAGCCGGTGCCCGTTCCTCATGTCCGACGCTCCTCGTCATTCGCCCGTACAACCGATACGCGATCGGGAGCATCCAATCGGGCCGGCCAGCAGGAGATCAAACAACCGGACACCCCGATCCGCACAACCGGTGGTTGTGTCCGTAAGGTGTGCGCATGGACCTCGACATCGTCCGGACCTTCGTCGCCGCCGCCGAGGCGGGGCAGTTCCAGGAGGCCGCCGCCGACCTGGCGGTCACCCAGCAGGCCGTCTCCAAGCGCATCGCCGCCCTGGAACGCGACCTCGGGGTGCGGCTGTTCACCCGCACCCCGCGCGGCACGAAGCTCACCATCGACGGGCAGGCGTTCCTGCCGCACGCCCGCGAGCTGCTGCGGGTCGCCGAGCGGGCGGTCGCGTCCGTGCGGGCGGGCAGCCGTCCGCTGCGCGTCGACGTGCTGGCCTCGCGCGGCGTGGGGTCGGGCCTGATGCGCGGCTTCCATCACGCGTACCCCGGCATCGACCTCGACGTGGTGATGTTGTTCGACATCGACGCGGCCATCGCCGCCATCCGGTCCGGCACGATCGACGCCTCCTTCCGCGCCGTCGCCGTGCCCGGCCGGCCCCTTCCCGAGGACGTCGAGTCCGCCTGGGTGGTCGACGAGGCCCTCCAGCTCCTCACCGGCCCCGCCCACGCGCTGGCCGGCGCCCGCTCGGTGACCCTCGCCCAGCTCGCCGGACACCGGATCTGGATGCCCGGCCTCACCCCCGGCACGGAGTGGACCGCCTTCTACGACGACCTGGTCGCCGAGTTCGGCCTCACCATCGAGGCGACCGGCCCCAACTTCGGCTCCGACGTGCTCCTCGACACCATCGCCGACACCCCGGCCCTGGCCACGTTCATGGGTGACCGGACCCGGCTCGTCTGGCCCGCCGGTCACGGGCTGCGCCGCATCCCGGTGACCGGCCCCACGCCCGTCTACCCGCACTCGCTCCTGTGGCACCGCGACAACCCGCACCCGGCGCTGGCCACCCTCCGCGCCCACCTCGCCGCCACGGCGGCCGAGCGCCAGGCCGGGACATGGGCCCCGGCCTGGGCTCGGGCAGCAGGCGGCCGCCGGGTGGGCTGACCCGCCGGTTCCCGGTCAGCCTTCCTGAGGCCCCTGGGTGACCCAGTAGTCGTGGAGAAGGGTGTTCTTGGGGCACCACTCCTCCGAGACGGACGTGCCTCCCACCATGGGCCCGGGGCGCTCCGGCTCGATCCCGCAGCGGATGTGGACCTGGTGCCAGTGCTGGTAGGTGCCGGCCGGGCAGACGGACCGCGCCCCGAACTGCTCGTACCTGATGACGCCGCCGCCGACGCGGTGGATCTGCTCGCCCTGGCACGGGCCGTCCGCCGCCGCCCGCGGGTGAACGCCCGGGCCCGCCTACGTCCCGATAGGGTCATCCGGGCATCCTCCGGACAGAAGGACCCTCTCTGGTGAACCTGGGCATCGTCGGGCAGGCCGCGGGGCTGTTCGCCGTCACCAACATCGACGACATCCTGATCCTGGCGCTGTTCTTCGCCCAGGGCGCGGGCCGGCGGGGCGTCGCCGTGCGGATCGTGGCGGGCCAGTACCTGGGCTTCCTCGCCCTCGTGGCGGTGGCCGTGGCGGCCGGCTTCGGGGCGACCTTCCTGCCCGGGTCGCTGATCCCGTACCTGGGGCTGCTCCCCCTCGCCCTGGGCGTCAAGGCCGCCTGGCAGGCGTGGCGGAACCACCGCGACGGTGACGACGGCGAACCGGACGGCGAGCCGCCCGGCGGCCCGAGGACGCTGGAGGTCGCCGCGGTCACCTTCGCCAACGGCGGCGACAACATCGGCGTGTACGTACCGGTCTTCGCCACCGCGGGACCGGCCGGCACCGGCGGGTACGTCGTCGTGTTCCTCGTGCTGGTCGGCGTGTGGTGCGCGGCCGGACGGTTCTTCGCCACCCGTCCCCTGGTCGCCCGCGCCCTGAGCCGGTGGGGGCACGTCCTGCTGCCCGTGGTCCTGATCGGCCTGGGCCTGCTCATCCTCGTCGAGGGCGGCGCCTTCGGCCGGTAGGTCCGGGAACTTGGGCGCGGCTCCGAACCATCGGCCGGGCGGGGGCGTCCAACAAGATCACGGCATCGGAAGGGGGTCCGGATGTTGGTCCGCTCGGGCGGCGCCTCGGGGGCGCGGGCATGGTGAGGCGCGGACGCGCCGCTCGTCCGGCGCCGCGGATCGACGTGGCCCGCCTGCCCGAGGACGTCGTCGCGCTCGTCGACGCCCTCGAACCCGGCGAGAGCCTGGTCCTCACGCGTGACGGCGCGTCGATCGCGACGATCTCCAGCACCGTCGACGTGGTCCAGGGCGCCGTCGTCGACCGCGGGGCGCCGGACGAGCCCGACGATCCGCCGCCGGTCGGCCACGACGACGTGACGGTCGTGGCCACCGCGATGGAGCTGTCGAACGCCGCCCGGGTCGCGCTGTCCGACCGGCTCGGGGCCGACTACGTGGTGCTCGACATGCACGCCGCCCCGGCGACCGCCGACGTGCTGCTGGTGCCCGCCGGCAGCCCGCAGCTGATCGCCGGACTGCGGTCGATGTTCCCGAAGGCCCGCGTGGTCGTCACCGAGATCGAGGACCCGGAGCTCGGGGTCCGGTACCACGGCCCGGTCCGGCGGCTGCTCGATGCCGGCGCGGACGCGTACCTGCCGCCGGCGACCGTCCCGCTGCTGGCCAGGCAGCTCGACCATGTCCTGGGCCAGGGGCGCGAGCTCACCGGCGGGGCCACGGCACCGCTGCAGATCGCCCCGGCCCCGGCGGCGGACGGCGACCCGGAGGAGCAGATCTAGCCGGGCGGCGGCTGGGACGGCGGCCCGAACAAGGTGGCGGTGTCGACGGTGGCGGCGTCGCCCGAGCTCGTGCGCTTGGGTTCGCCGTCGGCGCCGATGAGCGGCAGGTGGTCCGGGAGCCTGCTCGGGTCGACCGCGCCCGTGCCGGTGATCCAGGACGGGCGCGGCGGCTGCGCCGGTGGCGTCTTCGCCTGGAGGCCGTACTTGGCGGTGAGCCACACGTTGCCCGACGGCAGGGAGCCGCCGTTCCAGCCGCCGTCCCAGACGTATCCGAAGGCCAGCGTCGCGTACCAGGCGGTGCCGCAGGGGGCGGGGTTGGACCCCTCGCCGCTCCACATGTACCAGTCGGCGTGAGAGGTGGTGTTGGGGGTGTAACGCCAGTCGGAGTCCAGGCCCAGGCAGGCGCCCCAGACCTGGGTGTTCAGGTTGTAGACGAGCACGACTTGACGTATCGCGAGATGGCCGGCGGGCACGGCCCGTCCACGGCCGCACGGGATGCCGTCGTTCGGCCCGAAGACGTTCGCCGCGGACGTCTGGTAGGAGCCGGCGTTGACGTGGGAGAGGTCCAGCATCTCGGCGTAGACCAGGACGCACAGGGAGTCCGAACGGTAGACCCAGTCCTCGTTGTGGGCCCCGTTGTCGGCGGCGTGGGCCGGGGTCGTCGAGGTGGCCGCGACCAGGAGGGCAGCGGCGGCGGCGCACAGGCCGCGGCGGGCCCGCCGGCCTGTCGTGCCGGACGTCCGGGGGTGTCTTCGCATGTTGTTCTCCTCAGCGGCGGGCGCGGGCCGTTCGCTGCCATGGTCGGGGCGCGCCGGGGTGCGCACAATCTCTTCGGCCGGGCACCGAAGAGCTCCCCCGTCAACCGGACGATTGCTTGAAATCGATCATCAGGCGACGATTGGCGCATGCGTCTCAACTTCCAGGTGGGCGACCTCGCGGCCACCCGGTTCGTGGTCTCGCCCCTGACCCACGCGATCTTCGCGGCCTTCAGCGTCCACCATCCCGACTTGACCGAGAAGGGCTCGATCTGGCGGGACATCGCCAGGACCGTGCCGCGCCGGACGCTGCCGCTGCTCGACATACTCAACCGCGGCGCCTCCCGCGTCACCCTGCACGAGGGGCTGGTCACCTCCGAGGTGGCCCCGCCGATCGAGACCGCCGCGCTCTCCGACGAGCTCGACGCGCTCGCCGCCCTGGACACCCCACCCGAGGAGCGCGAGTTCGGCGGCGACCTGTGGCGCTTCAGCGGGGTGCCGGGACGGCCCGACCTCGACATGGACCCGGCGCGGTTCCGCCGGGCCCTGGCCGACAGCATGTACGTGCTCTTCCACCGTTTCCTCGCCCCCGAATGGCCCGGCATGCGCCGGAGGCTCGAAACCCGCCTGGCCGCCTACCAGGAGACGGTGGCGCGGATCGGGCTCGGCTCCGCGCTCAGCACCCTCAGCCCGCGGCTGTCCTGGGACGGCGGCGGCATGGTCGTCGCGGGCGGCCCGCCGATCACGGTCGATCTGGGCGGACGCGGCCTGCTGCTCCATCCGATCTCCGGCGCCTCGCCCCGCTACCTGGGCATCGCCACCACCCGGGACCGGCGCAGCTCGGTGCTCACGGTCCCGATCCCCGACGGCGACCGCCAGGTGCTGCCGTCCCCGGCTTTCGACACGCTCGCCGCGCTGGTCGGGCGGGCGCGGGCGCGGGTGATGCGGGCCGTCGGTGGACACGGCTGCCGTACGGACGAACTGGCCGGGCGGCTCAGGGTCAGCGCCTCCACCGCCTCCGAGCACGTCACCGTGCTGCGCAACGCCGGGCTGATCGCCACCCGCCGCAACGGCCAGGCCGTCCACCACCACCTGACCGCCCTCGGCGCCCGCCTGCTGGCGGCCAACGGCTGACCCCGGTACGGACGGGCTCACCCGCTCCCGGGGGCCGGGCAGCCGACGCGGCGGTACTTGCCGGGGGGCATGCCGTACTCGCGTTTGAAGGCGTTGGCGAAGGCGAACTCCGAGCCGTAGCCGACCGCGGCGGCGACCGTGCTCAGCGCGGCGTCGGAGTCGCGCAGCATGCGCGCGGCCGTGCTCAGCCGCCACCAGGTCAGGTAGCTCAGCGGCGGCCGGCCGACGAACTGGGTGAAGCGGCGGGAGAAGGCCGCGCGCGACAGCCGGGCCCGGTGGCCGAGCGACTCGACCGTCCAGGGGTGGGCGGGATCGCGGTGGATGCCGTCGAGCGCGGCGCCGACGGCCGGGTCGGCCAGCGCGGCGGCCCAGTTGCCCCCCTCGCAGTGGTCGGCCGAGGCGTCGAACCAGGCACGCAGGATGTACAGCAGCAGCATGTCCAGCAGCGCCGGGACCACCAGGTCGGCGCCCGGCCGCGGGTCGTCGATCTCCTTGCCGAGCAGCTCGACGGCGGCGCGCAGGTCGGTGTTGCGGCCCAGCCCGGTGGGCAGGTGGATCATCTCGGGCAGCCCGCCGAGCAGCGGATGCGCCCGGCCGGCGTCGAGCCGGTAGCCGCCGCAGAGCGTCACGGTGACGGGCCCGGCGCCCTCCATCGAGGCCGAGGCGAACAGCTCGGCCGGGGCGTAGGGGTCGCAGTCGGGCTCCGGGAGGGCTCGGTCGGGCGAGTCGGCCAGCCCGTAGCCGTGACCGTGGGGGAAGAACAGCACGTCGCCCGTGCCGACCGGGAACGGCTCGCCCTCCGGCGGGATCGCCCAGCACGAGCCGCGCAGCACGACCTGGAAACCCGCCGACCCGGGCACCGACGGGAAGCGCTGCCCCCAGGGCGCCGGCCACTCGACCCGCGCCGAGCGCGGCACGCCGATGCGCATGGAGGCGACCACGTCGCTCAGTACGTCCATGGTGGGAGTCTAGTGCGGAAGACGATCGCGTATTAATCCAGCACGCAGACTCATTGGACGCCTCATTGATGGCTCCTAGGGTTGACGGCATGACAAGAGTCCTGGTCAGCGGGGCGACCGGCACGATCGGCCGTCCGCTGGTGAAGCAGTTGAAGGAGGCGGGCGCCGACGTCCGCACGGTGACGAGGGAGCTGACCGACCCGGCCGCGCTGGCGGCGGCCCTCGACGGGGTGGACGCGGTGTTCCTGCTGTGGCCGTTCGCCTCGGCGGAGGGGGGCCGCGAGGTGCTGAAGCTGATCGGCGCCCGGCGGGTGGTCTACCTGTCCTCGGCCGCCGCGCGTCCGCACGAGGTCGAGATCGAGCGCCTGATCGCCGGGACCGCCCGGGAATGGACGGTGCTGCGCCCGCACGCGTTCGCGGCCAACGCCCTGCGGTGGGCCGGGCAGGTCCGGACGGGCGTCGTGCGGCAGCCGTACGGGGAGGCGGTCTTCTCCCCCGTCCACGAGCGGGACGTCGCGGCCGTCGCGGTGCGCGCGCTGCTCGACGGAGGGCACCACGGCGCGGTCCACACGCTGACCGGACCGCGGCCGCTGACCCAGCGGGAGCAGGCGCGGTTGATCGGCGAGGCGATCGGCCGGCCGGTGCGGTGGGCGGAGGAGCCTCCCGAGGAGGCCAGGCGGCGGCTGCTCGGCCTGGGGTGGCCCGCCTCCGCCGTGGACGGCATGCTGAGTGCGCTCACCGAGCCGGGCCCGTCCACCCCGACCGTGGAGGAGGTCACCGGAGTGCCCGCGAGCGACTTCGGGACGTGGGCGAGCGAGCACGCCGCGGACTTCCTCGGCACCATGCGGGCCGCCCGCGTGCACGAGTACGGCGACGCCTCGGTGATCAGGGTGGAGGAGGCGCCGGTGCCGCGGCCCGGAGCTGGCGAGGTGCTCATCGAGGTGGCCGCCACGTCGTTCAACCCCTCGGAGGTGGCTCTGCGCGCGGGCATGCTGCGGGAGGTGTTCGGCGGCACCCTGCCGCACACGCTCGGCTGGGACGTCGCGGGCACCGTGCTCACCGGGGCGGGCGACCTCGTCCCCGGCGACCGGGTGATCGGGCTCATCGACGGCGCGGCGGCCGGGTACGCGGTCGCGAAGGCGAGCATGCTGGCCAGGGCGCCGCGGCGGATCCCGCTGACGGCCGCGGCCGCCGTGCCGGTGGCCGGGCTCACCGCCTGGCAGGCGGTCTTCGAGCACGCCCGCATCGGCCCCGGCAGCCGGGTGCTGATCAACGGCGCGGGCGGCGGCGTCGGGCTGTTCGCCGTGCAGCTGGCCAAGCACGCGGGCGCGTACGTGGTGGCCACCGCCGGGCCGCGCAGCGCCGCCGCCGTACGGGCGCTGGGCGCGGACGAGGTCGTGGACTACACCGCCGGCCCCTTGCCGGGCGGCAACGACGTGCTGATCAACCTGGTGGCCGACGTGCCCGCCGCGGTGACGGAGCTGGCCGAGGAGTTCGTCTCGATCACCCTGCCGATCGACCACCCGCGCGCCGTCCGGTTCGTGGCCCGCAACGACCCGGGGCAGCTCGCCGAGCTCGTGGCGCTGATCGACAAGGGCGTGGTGGACGTCGAGGCGGCCGTCCGCCCGCTGGAGTCGCTGGCCGACGTGCACCGCGAGGCCGAGCGCGGTCTCGTCCGCGGCAAGATCACGCTGACGCCGGGCAGATGATCAAGCCCGGTCATCCGGCCGCCACCGCGCGCCGGGTCCGGGCGCGGGCGAGGAGGAAGGTGACCAGCGGGACGGCGACGACGCCCAGGTCGAACCGGCGTCCCGCCCGGGGGCTCAGGTCGGGGAGGCGCCCGGGGAGAGGAAGTCACGGACGAGGCGGTCGTAGCGGGCGCGGTCGACGTTCCACGCCTCCGTGTGCCCGCCCCGCTCGAACGGCTCGAACCGGATCTCCCACCCCAGCCGCCTGCCCGCGGCCACGAGACCGTACGCCTCCTGGATCGGGTGCTCGGTGTCGGGAACGGTGTGGATCAGCAGGAGCGGCGGCCGGACCCGCGGCGGACGCCGGATCAGGCTGAGCCGGTCCGGATCGACCCCGGTACGCCACCGGACGACCTGGTTCGACAGCCCGGCCATGAAGGCGGGCAGGTGGTGGTTCCTGACGCCCTGTTCGGCGGTCATGCCGACGTCGATCATGGGGGCGTCCATGACGACCCGGTCGACCAGGGCCGCCAGCGGCGACCGGTCCAGGAACTGCCCGACGACCTGGCCGCCCATCGAGGTGCCGTACAGGACGAACCGCCGTGCCCCCATGGTCCGCGCGTGGCGCAGGGCGGCCTCCAGGTCGCGCCACTCCGAGTCGCCCAGGTGCAGCAGCCCGTCGGGTGAGGCGGGCGCGCCCTGGTCGTTGCGGTAGCTGATGTCCAGGAAGGGCAGCCGCAGCCCGTGCACGACGGGCAGGACCTTCAGCTCCGCCTTGCGCCGCCCGTTCTGGCCGTGGACGGCGACGACCCAGGTGTCGCCCTCGCCGGGCACGTACCAGGCCGGCGCGGGCCCCAGCTCGGTGGGCACCATGATCTCGGTGTAGCCGATCCCCCAGGCCACCTCCGGATCGCCGGGCGGCACGTTGCCGAACCAGCCGGGCGTGCCGGCCGAGGGGACGTGACCGCGCAGCACCTTGCGCGTCACCCGGTCCCCCGCGCCGGGGACGACGTCCCCGAGCATGGCGTACGAGCCGGTCCACTCCAGCCAGTACGTGCCCGGCTTGCCGGTCTCCGGTGTCCGCGTGAGCGTCACCAGGTCGCCCCGCACGGCCAGGACCTCGGTGTTGCCCGTGCCGTAGCGGACGACGCCGATCGACTGCTCGCTGCCGAACCAGGCCCCGGCCCCCGTCGCCCCCATCAGGACGACGACGGTCGCCAGACCTGCGATCCACAGCCGCCTCTTCACCAGTGCTCGCATGTATACAGAGTAAACTATGGGCGTTTACGGCGTATACATCGGCGGCTCGTGCTGTTCCAGGAGGACCGAGAGCCGGTGCAGCCCGCGCGAGATGCGGGCCTTGACGGTGCCGATGGGCACGCGCAGGTGGTCGGCGATCTCCCGCTGGGTCAGGTCGGCGAAGTAGGCCAGCTCGATGGCCTGCCGCTGGGCGTCCGACAGCTCGGCGAGCGCCCGGTCGATCTGGTCGCGGTCGCCGAGCGCGTCGGGCGCCGGCCGGGCGCGTCCCGGCAGATCGCCCGCCTCCTGCAGCGGCACGGTCAGCAACCGCCGCACCCGCAGATGGTCGACGGCGCGGCGGTGGGCGATGGCGAAGACCCACGCGGCCTGGCTGCGCCTGGGGTCGTACCGCCGGCGCGAGCGCCAGACGTCGGCGAAGACGACCTGCAGCAGGTCCTCCACCTCCTGGGCGGGCACGAACCGGCGCAGATAGGAGCGCACGGAGGGAGCGTGCGTGCGGTAGCACTCGCCGAGCGCTTCCTCGTCACTGGTGTCCATGCGCCTGCCCCTCACCGCAAAAACCTATTCAAAACTTATTCATACCGAGGCACGGCAGGCGGTCACAAGCTCATCGGGGGAAAGGGCGGCTCAAATCAGGGTCGACATGACGCATGCGACGGCGTCGGGCAGCGTCGCCACCCGGACGACACCCGCCGGGGTCCGGCCCTGCCAGCCGCGCCCGCCGATGACGACCCGGCAGGCGGGACGCACCTGGGGCAGGGCCGCAAGAGGGGCGGTGTCGCCGGTCTCCGCCCGCTGCGACCAGACGAACACGGCCGCGGGACCGAGCCGGCGCATCGCGTGCGCCAGTGCCGTGTAGGGGGTGCGGGCGCCGAGCACGCGGGTCTGCACGCCGCGTTCGGCGAGCGCGGCGGCCAGGGCGTGCACCGGAAGGCTGTGCTGCTCCTCCTCGGCGCACGCCAGGAGCACCGGCCGGTCCGCCCGCGGCGGCACGTCACCGGCGAGCCGGTGCAGCGCCGCCTGAAGGTGGCCGGACAGCAGGTGCTCGGCGTCGATGCCGGACCCGGTCGCGTCCTGACCCCGGCAGACGGCGTCGAGCGCGGGCAGGAAGAGGTGCTCCCACGTCCACACCACGCCCTGCGCGGCCAGCGTCTCCTCGACCAGGGCGGCGACGGCGCGGCCGTCGAGCATGACGGCGGCGCGGGCCAGCGCGGCGACGACCTTCCGCGGCGCGGGCCGCCCGCCGGGAGGCTGCGGCGTCCGCCGCCCGCCGGGAGGCTGCGGCGTCCGCCGGCCGGAGGCGATGGGTGTCGTCCGCATGCCGGGGGCTGCGCGGCAGGGGTGTCGGGCAGCGAGAGGGCGAGCCTGGCGGCCTCGGCCGGCACCAGGCCGGTGGCGATCAGGCGTTTCATCTCGGCCAGCCGCCGCACGTCGGCGGCGCCGTAGCGGCGGTGGCCCCCGGGGCTGCGGCGGCTGGGGCCCAGGCCGTAGCGCAGGTTCCAGGTGCGCAACGTCGGCGCGGGGATGCCGAGGCGCCGGGAGACGGCTCCGATGCCGAACCCCGCGTCCCCCTCGCTGACCGGTGTGTCCTCGTCCATGGTGTTCCCGCTGCCGCTCGACGTGTCCGACTATCTTTTCGCGGTTGAGGGGGTCCTTGGGCGCATGGCGGGGCGCGTCCGGCTTGATCCCGTTGTCCGGTGCCGTGCAACCGGGCGCGCTCCTGGCACGAAAGCTGTTCATAGCGACAGAAGGAGCTGCGTGCATGGACACGGTGACCTCGCAGGCCGGGCACGTGCGTGGGCCGGCCGACCGGCCGGAGGCCGCCCGATGAGCCCGGTGGTCGTCGTCGGGGCCGGGCTGGGCGGGCTGGCCGCGGCCGTCCACCTGGCGGCCGCCGGCCGTGAGGTCACCGTGGTCGAGGCCCTCCACGAGCCCGGGGGCTGCTGCGGCACCGCCCGTCTCGGGCCGTTCCGCTTCGACACCGGCCCCTCGGTGCTGACCATGCCGGGCGTGCTCGCCGAGGTCTTCGGCGCGGCCGGGCAGGAGCTGCGGCACTGGCTGCCGTTGCGCCGCCTGGACCCGTCCTACCGGATGGTCTTCGACGACGGCTCGCGGCTGGACGTCCTGCCCGAGCGCGAGGCGATGGCCGAGCAGGTGCGGACGGTGTGCGGGCCCGCCGAGGCGGCGCGCTACGACCGCTACCGCGCGCTGCTCGACGAGCTGTTCCGGGTGGAGTGGCCGACGTTCATCGACGCGGACGTGAGCCGGCTGCGCGCCCTGGCCCGGCCGGCCGCGCTGCTCCGGCTGGCCCGGCTGGGCGGCTTCCGGCGGCTGGACCGCCTGGCCGCCCGCCACCTGCGCGACCCCCGGCTGATCAAGGCCCACACCTTCCAGTCCCTGTACGTGGGGCTCGCGCCGCAGCGCGCGCTCGGCATCTACGCCGTCATCGCCCACATGGACACCGTCGGCGGCGTGTACTTCCCGCGGCGCGGCGGCATGCACGCCATCCCCTCGGCCATGGCGGCCCTGCTGGCGAAGCTGGGCGCCGACATCCGCTACGGCGCCCGCGCCGACAAGGTCGAGACGGACTCCGACGGCGTCACCGGGGTGCTGCTGGCGGGCGGCGAACGGCTCGCGGCGCGGCAGGTGGTCGTGGCCTGCGACCGCCTGGCCGCCCGGCGGCTGCTGCCCGGCCCGGCGTCCGACTGGCGGTTGCGCCGCCCCCACCACTCCCCCTCCTGCCTGGTGCTGCACGTGGGCCTGGACCGTCCCCTGGACGGCCAGGCCCACCACACCCTGCATTTCGGACGAGCCTGGCGGGAGACCTTCACGGCGCTGGCGGCGGGCCGTCCGCAACCCGATCCCAGCCTGCTGATCACCCATCCCGAGCCGGACGGCGAGGCGGCGCCGCCCGGCCGGGCCACGCTCAGCGTCCTGGAACCCGCACCCAACCTGCGGACCGCCGACTGGGGCCGGTTGCGGCCGGAGCTGGAGACGCGGCTGCTCGGCCGCCTGGCCGCGCTCGGCCACGGCGACCTGTCCGGCGCGCCCCGGCTGGTCCTCGACCCGCCCGCCTGGGCGGCGCGCGGGCACAGCGCGGGCACCCCGTTCGCGCTGGACCACCGCTTCACCCAGACGGCGTGGCTGCGGCCCTCGGCCGTCGCCCGGCGGGTGCCGGGACTGCACTTCGCCGGCATGTACACCGCCCCCGGCGTCGGGATCCCTCCGGTGCTGATCTCCGGCCGGCTCGCCGCCGAACGCATCATGAAGGAGGCCCGTTGACGCTCACCGCCAGCTACGAACGCTGCCGACAACTCCACGCCCGCTACGGCCGCTCCTACTACCTGGCCACCCGCCTGCTGCCCCAGTGGAAACGCCGGCACGTGCACGCCCTGTACGGCTTCGCCCGCTACGCCGACGAGATCGTCGACTCCTTCACCATGACCGGCGACCGCGCCCGCGCGCTCGACGAGCTGGCCGCCAAGGTCGAGGCGGGGCTGGCCGGGGCGGCGACCGGCGATCCGATGTTGCCCGCGTTCCTGCACACCGTGCACTCCTTCGGCATCGACCACGGCGACGTCCGCGCCTTCCTCGCCTCGATGCGCGCCGACCTGTCCGTGCGGCGGTACGCGACCTACGACGACCTGCTGGGGTACATGTCGGGATCGGCCGCCGCGATCGGCACGATGATGCTGCCGGTGCTGGAGCCGGCGTCCGGCCACGAGGAGCGGGCCCGCGAGCCGGCCCGCCAGCTCGGCCTGGCCTTCCAGCTCACCAACTTCCTGCGCGACGTCGCCGAGGACTTCGCCCGCGGCCGGGTCTACCTGCCGATGGAGGATCTGGACAAGTTCGGCGTCGTGCCCGGCATGCTGGGCGAGCGGCGGACCCGGCGGGCGGTGCGCGACCTGCTGGCCTTCGAGGCCGGGCGGGCCCGCGAGCACTACCGGGCCGCCGACGAGGGCATCGGCCTGCTCGTCGCCTCCTCGCGGCCGTGCGTGCGCGCCGCCTTCGAGCTGTACGGCGGCATCCTCACCGAGATCGAGCGCCGCGGCTTCGACGTCCTGGCCGGGCGGGTGCGCGTGCCGCGCCGGCGCAAGGCCGCCGTCTTCGCCCGGCACCTGCTGGCCTCCGCCGGGTCGGGCCGGGCCGAGCGGCGCGTCCGCGTGGAGCTGCCGTGACCGGCGCGGCCCCCGTGGTCCTGGACGCGATGGGCGGCGACCACGGGCCCGCCGAGGTGGTCGCGGGGGCGGTGCTGGCCTGCCGCGAGCACGGCGTGCCCGTCGTCCTGGCCGGCCCGGCGCCGCGGCTGGACGAGGAGCTGCGGCGGCACGGCGCCGCGGGCGAGATCGCGGTGGCCCACGCCGCGGACGCCGTGCCCATGACCGAGCGGGGAGCGGGCGCGACCGCGATGGCCGCCTCCAGCCTGGCGATCGGCTGCGACCTGCTCGGACGGGGCGAGGCCGGGGCACTGGTGTCGGCCGGGTCCACCGGCGCGGTGGTCGCGTGCGCGGTGCGCGGCATCGGCCGGGCGACCGGCGTGCTGCGGCCCGCGCTGGCCGTGGCGCTCCCGTCGCTGCCGGGCGGGGCGAGCGTGCTGGTGGACGCCGGCGCGATCACCGATCCGAGCCCCGCCATGCTGGCCCAGTTCGCGCTGCTCGGCGTGGAGTACGCACGGGCCGTGCTCGGCGTGGCCGACCCGGTGGTGGGGCTGCTGTCGATCGCGGCGGAGCCGGGCAAGGGCAACCGGCTGGCCCGGCAGGCCGAAGAGCTGCTGAGCGAGCTGCCGGTGCGCTTCCACGGGCCCGTCGAGGGGCACGACGTCCTGGCCGGCACGGTGGACGTGATCGTCACCGACGGCTTCACCGGCAACGTCGTGCTCAAGAACGTCGAAGGCTGCGTGCGCACGGCGCTGGCCATGGTCGCCGAGGCCGGCATCGCCGCCCCCGACCGGCTCGCCGAGGTGGCCCGCCGCTACGACCCGCAGACGCACGGCGGCGCCGTCCTGCTCGGCCTGCGCGGCACCGTCGTGGTCGCGCACGGCTCCTCGCGGGCGGCCACGATCGCCCGCGCCTGCGTGGTGGCCCGCACGCTGGCGGAGCGGGATCCGGCGGCCGGGATCGCGACGACCGAGGTCACGGCGGCGGGATGAGGGGGTCAGCTCAGCGGGTCCCGCCCGTCCCAGCGGCCCTCGCTGGCATAGGGGACGAAGCGGGCGAACAGCTCTTCGGCGTACCAGTCACGGGCCCGTACCTGCTCGACGACCCGCCGGTGGGCCTGACCCCGGTAGGCGAAGTCCCGTACGGCCCGCCGGTCGCGCCACAGCGAGAAGGTGGCCTGCCGGGCGAGCGGCCACTCCCCCATGCCGACCGAGGCCAGGCAGCCGTCCTGCCGCCGCAGCAGCTCCTCGACCGGCGGGACCGACCGGTAGAAGGCGACCAGCCGGCCGGGCCGGATGGACGCCCTGGTGAGCACCGCCACCGGGCCCGGACCGCCGTCGTCGCAGGCCGTCACGCCGCCGAACGGGTCACGGCCGCCCCACGCGCCGCGCGAGGCGAGCGGGGCCAGCCGGGTCTGCCAGTACTCCGCCGACTCCGTCCGCCAGCGGGCGGCGATCGGCGAGTCGCGCAGGAACTCCTCCAGGTCGCTCTCCCGCCGCCAGACGGCGAACAGCGCCCAGCGCCGCAGGTCGGCGCCCAGCGACATCGAGCGTCCCCTGCCGGTGCCGAGCAGCCGCCAGAAACGCGGGCCGCCGGGGCGGCGCAGCAGCGGCCGGTCGAAGGCCATGTGCTTCATCGCCCCCCTGCCGCCGTACCGGACGAGGTGGAACGACGCGATGGTTGAGGTGCTCGTCTCGGTCGTCATCGGCTACCTGCTGGGGTCGGTGCCGGTCGCGGTCCTGGCGGCGCGGGCGCACGGCGTCGATCCGCGCGACGTCGGTGACCGCAACCCGGGGTACTGGAACGTCAAGGAGCAGCTCGGGCGGTGGGCGGGCGTGCCGGTGTTCGCCGGCGACACGCTGAAGGGCGCTCTGGCCGCCCTGGCGGGGCTGCTGGTCGGCGGCGGCCACACCGCCGCCTTCGGCGTGGTGTCAGGGGCGAGCGTGGCGCCGGTGTACCTGGCGGTGGCGGCGGCCATGGCGGGGCACGCCTGGCCGCTGTTCGCCGGCTTCCGGGGCGGCCGGTGCGTGCTCACCTTCGCCGGCGGGGTCGCGGTCATCTGCCCGCCGGCGTTCGGGCTGGCCGTGGCGGCGTTGACGCTGGCGGCGCTGGCGACGCGGTCGTTCGCGGCGGGCGCGCGCCTGGCGGTGTTCGGGGTGCCGCTGCTGCAGCTGCTGTTCATGCCCGCCGAGCTGGTGGCGGCCACCGGCGGGCTGATGTGCCTCATCGGGCTGCGCTTCGGGCAGGCCGCGCTGGCCGGCCGCCGCCGCTCGCCCCACCGCTGACCCCACGGCTTACGCCGCCGCCGATGTCGCCGTAGGTGCGTCCGCGCCAGCTACGCACCGGCCGTACGGTGGCCTGTGTCAGGCGGAACGCGGCCGCCGGGTCCAGCAGCGGCGACAGCAGCAGCCCCGCCCCCGGCCGCCGGTAGCTGCCCCGCAACGCGGCCGTCAGGGACACCCGCAGCCCCAGCAGCGCCAGATCCAGGCCGGTCGGCCGGCCCGCGGCCAGCCGCAGCACGGGCAGCGCCGCCGTCAGCCAGATGACCGCCAGGTCGGCCGCCTGCCAGCCGGGGCCGGTCACGTCGCCCAGCGGCAGCGAACGGCCCCACTCCCGCCACAGCTCGCCCGCCGAGTCGTGCATGTCGACCTCCAGCAGGCCGCCGGCGTCCAGGAAGCCCACCGACCAGCCCTGGGCGGCCAGGCGGCGGGCCAGCGCCACGTCGTCGGTCATCCGGTCGTGCACGAGCGCGAAGCCGTCCGCCGCGGTCATCCGGGACCGCCGGAAGGCCATGCACTGGCCGTTGGCGATCGCCCGGTGCGGCGGTGGCGGGCTCGGCGGGCCGACGGGGCCGAAGCGGTAGACCAGCGTCGCCAGCATCGAGGCGTGCAGGGCCTGCTCCAGTGCGCCGTCGCAGACGAAGCGGGGGCCGGCGCTGACCAGGTCGTAGCGGTCCAGGGCCGCGGCCAGCGCCCCGAACAGGCCGGGCGCGGGCCGGACGTCGGCGTCCAGCGTGACCACCACGCCGGCGCGGGCGGCGGCCACCCCCTGCCGCAGCGCCCACTGCTTGCCGACCCAGCCGGGCGGCAGCGGATCGGCGGTGACGACGGTGGCGCCCAGCGAGGCCGCCAGCTTCGCCGTGCCGTCCCGGGAGCCGTCGTCCACGACGATCACCTCGCGCACGCCGGGGGCGGCCAGCGCGGCGCGCAGGCACGGGCCGATCCTGGCCTCCTCGTCGCGGGCGGGGATCACCACGGAGACCGGCTCGCCCGCGACCGGACGGGGCCGCAGCGCGGGCAGCCGCCGCCGCCCCCGCGCGAGCCGGGCCGCCACGACGGCCGCCGCCACGCCCTGCGCGACGGTGAGCGCCCTCATCGCGAACCCCCCGCGAGGTCCTGGGACACCAGGCCGGCGACGATGCGGGCGCCCAGCGTCACCATCGGCAGCCCCCGCCGGGGTGGGCCGACCCGCCCACCAGGTACAGCCCGCGTCTCGGCCCCCGGTTGCCCGGCCGGGCGAAGGACGACAGCCTGCCCCGGTAGGCGCTGCCGTAGATCGCGCCGCCCCAGGAGCCGTACCGATCCCGCAGGTCCGCGGGGGTGAGGACGTCGACGAAGCGCAGCCGGCCGGCCAGGTCGCAGCCGCGCCCGGCCAGCCGCTCCAGCACCAGGTCCCGGTACGCCTCGATCCCGATCCCCCACCGGGACGGATCCCGGGCGGGCACGTTGACCAGCATCGTCCAGTTCTCCGCCCCGGCCGGGGCCTGGGAGGCGTCGTCCACCGCCGAGCAGCCGACGTAGACCGTCGGGTCGAGGGGCGGACGCCCCCGGTCGAAGATGTCGGCGAACTCGCGCTCGTAGTCGGCCGAGAACAGTACCGAATGGTGCGGCAGCCCCGGCGTGCGGCCCTCCACCCCGGCCAGCAGCAGGAAGGCCGAGGACGAGGTCCCGAGCCGGGCGATCCGGCGCAACCGCCGCCGGTCCGGCGACAGGCGGCCGTACAGGGCGGCGGCGTCGGTGCCGGCCACGACGACGTCGGCCCGCACCCGGCGCCCGCTCGCCAGCCGTACCCCGGTGACCCTGGACGCGTCGGCCTCGACGGCGGCGACGGGCTCGGACAGGAAGATCTCCACCCCGGCCGCCTTCAGCAGCAGCGCCAGGTCGTCGGCCAGCCGGGCCAGACCGCCGGGCGCGTACCAGACGCCCTGCCCGTGCTCCAGCGCCGGGACGCAGCCCAGCGCCGCCGGCGCCCGGTACGGGCTCGATCCGGCGTACGTGGCGTAGCGGCCGACGTACTGGCGGAGGCGGGGGTCGCGGAAGTGGCGCCGCGCCAGCCCGGCCAGGGTGCGGGCGGGGGCCACCGCGGTCAGGTCCGACAGCCGCGGCCTGCCCTGCCGCCGGATCGGCGGACCGGCGAACACGGTCCGCTCCGCCGCCCGCAGGCAGCCCTGCGCCCAGTGGTGGAAGGCCGTCCAGGCCCGCCCCTCGCCCGGCGCCAGCCGCTCCACCTCGACGGCCATCCGCGCCGGATCGCGGTGGGCGTCCAGGACGGTGCCGTCGGCGAAGCGGTACCGGCACAGCAGCGCGGGCTCGACCAGCTCGCGGTCCAGCCCCAGCTCGCGCAGCACGCGCGGCATGGTGAGCAGCGACGGGCCGAGGGAGAAGATGAAACCGTCACGGCGATGCTCGGCCAGCTTGCCGCCCAGCCGCGGCAACCGCTCGTACAGCCGCACCTCGTGACCCTGGCGGGCCAGCAGCAGCGCGCACGCCATGCCGCCCATGCCCCCGCCGATCACCGTCACCTCGGCCATGACCGCCTCCAGGCCGGCGCGGCGAACGCGCCCATCGTGATCCCTCCGGCGGCGGCGACCAGCAGGTCGGGCGGCTGGAACACCGCCGCGAAGCCCACCGTCTCCATCACCGCCATGACCGTGTACAGCCCCAGCAGCCCACGCGTCGGGGCGGTGGCCCGGACGATCCGCCCGACGACCACCATGACCAGCGCCGACACCAGCAGCCAGCCGGCGAAGTTGCTCAGCGGAACGCCGCGGTAGAAGCCCTCCCGCGCCCACGTCCACAGGCCGAGCCGGACCATCTGGGGGTCGAGGAACAGGTCCCACGCCGTCAGCGCGCCCGCGCCCGCGCACACCCGGGCCACCCCGCCGGACGGCACGACCGCGACCGCCACCGCGTGGGCCGCCAGCCCCATGCCGCCCCACGCCAGAACGACCACCACGGGGACCCCGGCCACCTGCGGCCACAGCGCGTCGCTGTAGCTGTAGGAGCCGAACGGGAATCCGGTCTGCAGCCCCGCCAGCTCGGCCGCGTACCCGGTCAGCGCCGCGCCGGCGAAGGCGGCCGCCGCCCTGGCCGCGCCCCAGGCGTCCGCGGCGAAGGCCAGGGCGCACGCCGCCAGCAGCACGACGATCACTCCGGTGAGCCGTTCGGGCCGCGCGGCCAGCCCGGACGCCACCTGGCAGGCCATCATGGCCAGCACCGACAGCACGCCGAGCGCGCGTGCCGGCCGCAGCGCCGGTCTCAGGGCCGCGCCCGTCACCTGCCGGCCTGGTGTGCGTTCCACATACCTGTGTTTCGCACGTGCCGCCCGCGGAGTTGCACGTGCCGCGAGCCGGTACGGGATGAAGAGGATCTTTGTCGCGTTCCCCGCACACGACGGGTGCCCGCTTTGAAATGCTTGGACCGTGAGCCGGCGGACGAGGACATGGTGGTTCCGGGCAGGCGTGGCGGCCGGGATGGTCATGCTGGTGGCCGCCGCGCTGCGGCTGTGGACGCTCTATCCCGGCGACGTCGACCCGGTCGGCGCGGGGCTGGCGCTGGCCGGGACCGGCATCGCCGCGATGTCCTGGTGGCAGGCGCAGCGGCTGGCCGACACCGACGTGCAGGCGGCCGGGGCGCTGCTGGCCGGGCGGGTGCTGGCCGAGGAGCGGGCCCAGCGGGCCCAGCTGCTGGGCGGCAAGGGCAGCGACGCCGTCATCGACGTCGACTTCTCCTTCCACCCCACCGGCGGTGCCGTCTCCGCGCCGCCGGCCGGCAACCTGAAGCAGGTGGCCGCCTACTTCCGCGAGCTGGGCGGACCGGGGCGGCTGGTGATCACCGGGGTGGCGGGTTCGGGCAAGACCGTCCTCGCCATCGAGCTGATCCTCCGGCTGCTCGGCGACCGGCGGCCCGGCGACCGCGTCCCGGTGCGGATCTCCGCGGCGAGCCTGGATCCCGACGTGCCGGTGCGGGACATGCTCGCCCGGCACCTGACCGCCGCGTACGGCCTGAAGCCGGTGACCGCGCGCACGCTCGTGGACGCGGAGCGGATCCTGCCCGTCGTGGACGGGCTCGACGAGATGGACGAGACCGACGAGCCGGGCTACGGTTCGCGGGCCGCCCGGGCGCTGCGCGCGCTGGAGGAGTACGAACACGGGCTGGACCGCTGCAGCATGGTCCTGACCTGCCGCACCGACCAGTACGACGCCCTGGCCGCCGACCGGGCCGTCCCCCGGGGCGTCGTCCGGGTCGACGTGGGCAAGGTGACCAGCGACAAGGCGTGGCGGTTCATCCAGGCCGTCACCGACCAGGAGGATCCCGACCGCTGGCGGCCGGTCCTGGACGCGCTGACCCGCGACGGCCATGTCCTGGCCGAGGCGCTGAACACGCCGTGGCGGCTGACCCTGGCGGTGAGCGTCTACGAGCAACGCGACCCGGTCACCGGTCGCTACGTGCGCTCCCCCGAGGTCCTCACGCGCTTCGCCGACCAGCAGTCCGTACGGGAGCATCTCCTCGGCCTGTTCATCCCCGCCCGCCTGGCCGCGGCGGACCCGGCGGGGAAGGGGCCCGGCGTCGAGCGGACGCACGCCTACCTGGCCGTCCTGGCCGGTCATCTGCGCGCGAACACGGGCCGGCCGCCGTTCCACGGGCGCGTGTTGTCCGGCACGGACCTCGTGCTGCACCAGTTGTGGCCGCTGGCGGGCGACCGTGCGCGGTTCCTCGGCGCGCTGGTGGCCCTGGCGACCTGCCTTCCCGGGGTCGCCGCCGTCGCCGTCGCCGCCGTCGTGGTGTTCTCGCAGGTGGAGATCGTGGGCGGCCGGATCTCTGGCGCGGCGGTGACCGCGCTCGTCCTTCTCGCGCTGCCCGGCATGGTGGCGGCGGGCCTGCTGATCGAGCCCGTCAGGGCCTGGCGGGAGGTGTGGTCCCCGGCGGACGAGGGCGTCCTGCGCCGGTTCCGCAGCGGACGCGGCCGCAGGAAGAGCGTGGTGGACGGCGTGCTGGCCGCCTTGTGCGGCTGCGTGGCGGGCGCGGCGGTCGTCATGGAGTTCGACGCCGCCCTGCCGCTGTGGGTGCCGGTCGTCTTCGGCCTGCTGTTCGGGGTCGGGATGGCGAGCGGCGGGGACGGCGAGAGCCGGTACGCCGGTTCCGGGGACGGCGCCGACCCCAGGGCGGTCATCCGGAACGAGGTCGTCTCGACGCTCGTGGCCGCGCTCACCTTCGGCCCCGGATTCGGGTTCATCCTGGGCATCTGGTTCGTGATGGTGCTGGACGGGGTCACGGTCACCGCCGCGGTGGCCGTGAGCGCGGTGTTCGGCATGTCCCTGGTGGCGTCCTGGTCGCCGCTGCTGGCGCGCCGCTACCTGGGGCTCCTGCTGGCCACGCGGGGCCGGCTGCCGTGGCGGCTGGGACGCTTCCTGCACCGGTGCTACGACGCCGGGCTGCTGCGGATCTCCGGGATCGCCTACCAGTTCCGCCACCGGGAGCTCCAGGACTACCTGGCCGCGCATCCCCGTGCCACCACGGCGTCCCCGGCCCCCTGCCTGGAGGGAGAGCCCTCATGACGACTCGTTCGAGCGCCACACGCCCACGATGAGCGCGAGCGCCGACGTCACGACGATCAGATCGAAGATCACCTGCACGATGACCAGGGCCTTCGCCCCCTGCCCGAGAGGGACGACGTCGCCGTAGCCGACCGTGCCCAGGGTGATCACCGAGAAGTAGAGCGCGTCCACCCGCGTGCGCAGGCCGTGGAACTGCGCGGCCATCAGGAAGTACAGCGTCGCGAAGAAGACCACCACGACGGTGACGACGGTCAGCAACATCGCCAGCTGTTCCGCCAGGGACCGTCCTGGCCGCAGCGCGCGCCCCACCTGCCGCCCCAGGAGCCAGGCCAGCACGATCACCCCGGCCAGACAGCCCAGGGCGCGCAGCTCGGGCGAGCCGTCCTGGAGTTGCTCGGTCGGCAGCGGCACGACGAAGTAGACGCCGGTGATCACGGCCGCCGCGGCCGCGCTCCGCACCCATGCCAGCACGCCGGCCGGAGAAGCACACATGTGATGAACGTTCCTCGGCCCGGCGGTCTCATCGCCGGGAATGCTCTTTCTTGGGGTTCTCCTTGCCCTCGTCGAAGACGGCCGAGGGCAGGACGGTCACATGGCAGACCTTCCCTTCCAGGACCGGACGGACTTCGAGCACGCCGATCGCGGCTTCGTCGCCAGGCTGACCCCCGGCGTGGTCAGGACGTCCGGGGGCGAGGTCGTCTGGGACAACGACGTCTACGACTTCCTGGCCGGCGACTGCCCGCCGACCGCTCATCCGAGCCTGTGGCGGCAGGCGCAACTGTGCGCCCGGCAGGGCCTGTACGAGGTGACGGACGGCATCTACCAGGTGCGCGGCCTGGACCTGTCCAACATGACCCTCGTGGAGGGCGACACCGGCGTCGTCGTCATCGACCCGCTGGTCTCCGCCGAATGCGCCGCCGCCGCGCTCGGGCTCTACCGCGACCATCGCGGCGACCGCCCGGTCACCGGGGTCGTCTACACCCACAGCCACGTCGACCACTTCGGCGGCGTGCGCGGCGTCACCGACGGGAACGTGCCGATCGTGGCCCCCGCCGGCTTCATGGAGCACGCCGTCGCCGAGAACGTCTACGCCGGCAACGCCATGAACCGCCGCGCCCTGTACATGTACGGCCAGCTCCTCCCCCGGTCCCCGGAGGGCCAGCTCGGCTGCGGGCTGGGCATGGGCACCTCGCAGGGCACCGTCTCCCTGATCCCGCCGACCGTCGACGTCACCCGCACCGGCCAGGAGGAGACGATCGACGGCGTGCGCGTCGTCTTCCAGCTCACGCCGGGCACCGAGGCCCCCGCCGAGATGAACTTCCTGTTCCCCGACCACCGTGCCCTGTGCCTGGCCGAGAACGCCACCCACAACCTGCACAACGTGCTCACCCTGCGCGGCGCGGTGGTCCGCGACGCCCGGGTGTGGGCCCGCTACCTGACCGAGACCGTCGAGCTCTTCGCCGACCGGGCCGACGTCGCCTTCGCCTCCCACCACTGGCCCACCTGGGGCAGGGACGACATCGTCACCTTCCTGTCCCAGCAGCGCGACCTGTACGCCTACCTGCACGACCAGACCCTCCGCCTGCTCAACCAGGGCCTGACCGGCCCCGAGATCGCCGAGGTCGTGCAGGTGCCGCCCGCGCTGGAGCAGGTTTGGCACACCCACGGCTACTACGGCTCGGTCAGCCACAACGTCAAGGCCGTCTACCAGCGCTATCTGGGCTGGTTCGACGGCAACCCCGCGCACCTGTGGGAGCACCCGCCCGTCGAGCTGGCCCGCCGCTACGTCGAGTCCTTCGGCGGCACCTCGGCCGTGGTGGCCCTGGCCGGCCGCTACGTCGAGGAGGGCGACCTGCGCTTCGCCGCGACCCTGCTCAACCACGCCGTGTACGCCGACGGGAACGACGCCTCGGCCCGCAGGCTGCTGGCCCAGGTCTACACCCGCCTCGGCCAGGGCGCCGAGAACGCGACCTGGCGCAACTTCTACCTCACCGGCGCGGCCGAGCTGAAGGACGGCCCCGCGCCGGGCGCCACCGACACCACCTCGCCGGACATGCTCGCCGCGCTGTCCAGCGAGCAGATCTTCGACTCCCTGGCCATCCGGGTCAACGGCCCCGACGCCTGGAACGAGCGCTTCGCCATCGACTGGCACCTCACCGACCTGGACGAACGCCACCGGACCACGATGTCCAACGGCGCCCTCATCCACCAGCGCTCACCTTCGGGCGACGGCGCCGGCCTGACGCTGCGGCTCACCCGGCAACGCCTGCTCACCCTGCTCTCCGGTGACGGCGACGGCGACGGCGACGGCGACGGCGACGGCGACGGCGACGGGCTCGACCACGACGGCGACCTGACCGTTCTGGGACGCCTGTTCTCCCTGCTGGAGCAGCCCAAACCGGACTTCGCCATCGTCACCGCCTGAGACCACGAGAGACGGGCGACCGCGCGCTCACGGCGAGCGGATGAGGCCCCGCTTCGAGGCCGCCGCGACGGCCGCGGTGCGGGAGTCAACGTCCAGCTTGGTGTAGATGTGCGCCAGGTGGGTCTTGACCGTGGTCTCGCTGAGGAACATCACCTTGCTGATCTGCCGGTTCGACAGGCCGGCGGCGACGTGCCCGAGCACCTCCAGCTCGCGCGGGCTGAGCGTGGTGTCGGGGGCCCGGACCCGGCCCAGCAGGCGTGCGGCCACGCTCGGCGCCAGGGCGCTGGCGCCCGCGGCGGCCGACCGGATGGCGGCGTGCAGGTCCTCCGACGGGGCGTCCTTGAGCAGGTAGCCGGTCGCGCCGGACTCGATGGCGGCCACGATGTCGGCGTCGGTGTCGAACGTCGTGAGCACCAGGACGCGGGGGCCGTCCAGGGCCACGATCCGGCGGGTCGCCTCGCTGCCGTGCATGCCGGTGCCGAGCCGCAGGTCCATCAGCACGACGTCGGGGGCGAGCGTGGCGGCCAGCCGCACGCCCTCCTGCCCCGTGGCGGCCTCGCCGACCAGGTCGAAGTCGGGCTGCCCGGCGAGCATGGCGCGCAGGCCGGAGCGGACGACGGGATGGTCGTCCACCAGGACGATCCGGATCACGGCCCCTCCAGGGGCGGCAGCGGCAGGGTCGCCACGACGGCCGTGCCCTCGCCGGGGGCCGACTCCACGGTGAGGCTGCCGCCCAGGGCGCTCACCCGTTCGCGCATCGCGCGCAGGCCGAAGCCGGCCGAACGTCCGGGGTCGAACCCCCGGCCGTCGTCGTACACGTCCAGCATGACCACGTCGTCCAGGTAGGTGAGGGTCACCCCGGCGTGGCCGGCGCCGGAGTGGCGACTGACGTTGCCCAAGGCGCCCTGGGCGACGCGGAGCAGCGTCGCGTCATAGTCGGCGGGCAGCGGCGCCGGGGTGCCGGAGACCTCGAAGCGCGCCTGGATGGGCGTGCCCGCCACGGCGGAGTCACCGGCCCTGCGCAGCGCGGCGGCCAGCGACGAGTGCCGCAGCGCCGCGGGGGCCAGGCCGCGGACGAAGTTCCTGGCCTCCTCCAGGTTCTCCTTGGCCGCGTCCGCCGCCTCGGCGATGCGGCGCTCGGCGGCCGGGAGGTCGTCGGCCAGGTCTCGCCGGGCCGCCCGCAGCAGCAGGATGATGCTGGACATGCCCTGTGCCAGCGTGTCGTGGATCTCTCTGGCCAGGCGTTCCCGCTCGGCCAGCCGTACGGCGTCGCCCTCCGCCTGGAGCAGTTTCCCCCGCGTGCGGACCAGGTCGTCGATCAGCAGGCGGCGCTGCTCGCTCTCGGCGTGCAGCGCCTTGTAGACCATCGCCATCAGGGTGGCCACCGCCGCGCCGATCGTCGGGCCGATGACCAGGGCGGCGGTCAGCCGGCCCTCGTGCCAGGCGGCGGTCAGGACGGCCGCGACGGTCAGCGCCGCCACGCCCGGCAGCGCGACCGCCAGGGGCAGCAGGTGCAGGTAGGCGAAGAAGAGCGGGAAGGCCAGCCAGACGAACTGCGGCGCGGCCAGGGCGAGCAGCACCCACCCGGCCGTGGTCAGCACCAGCCAGATCCGGCCCAGCAGCAGGTGTGTCGGCCCGCCGAAGTGCGGCAGCCGCTCTTCGATCGTGATGCCCGCCACGTAGAGGGCCCCGAGCAGCGCTCCGCCCAGCACCGGCGCGAGCCGTCCGCTCCCGGCGACGCCGGCCAGCGCGATCGCCAGGAGGGTCGCGAACGTGCCGTGCACGGTCCAGCGCAGCAGGCGGAGGGCGGGCGGGAACGGATAGTCAGACATCTCTCACCAAGCGTATGCGACGGCCCTGCGCCACAAATCGTCCGAAAGAAGTATTACGGGCGGACCGCATGCACGATGCCCGGCCGATCCGGCGGCGCGCACGCTGGAGGACGTCAACATGACCTTCAACCGCAACGGGGGACGCGCCGTGTTCGTGGCGCTCAGAGACCTGCGCTTCGCGAAGGGACGGTTCGCTCTCATGGGCGCCGTCGTCTTCCTCATCACCCTCCTGGTGACCATGTTGTCCGGCCTGACCGCCGGGCTGGCACGGGAGAACATCTCGGCCGTGGAGGGCCTGCCCGCCGGGCACCTCGTCTTCGCCGGCGACGGGAAACCGTCCTTCGCCGACAGCCGCGTCACCGACCGGATCTGGCAGGAGTGGCGGCGGGCGACCGGCGGCGCCGCCGAGCGGCTGGGCGTCTCCATGTCGCGGCTCGGCCACGGCGACGACGGGAGCGCGGGGGTGGCGCTCTTCGGCGTCCAGCCGGGCGGTTCCCTCGCCCAGGGGCGGCCCGTGGACACCGGGAAGGTCGTCCTCTCCGCCGCGCTGGCCGCCGACACGGGGGTGGGCGCCGGGGACACGGTACGGATCTCGGGCAGGGACTTCACCGTCTCCGGTGTCGGCGGCCAGGCGTCCTACAGCCACACCCCCGTCGTCTGGATCGGCATCGACGACTGGGAGCGGATGGGCCGCCAGGCCGGCGCCGACAGTGTGGCGACCGTCCTGGCGCTGCCCGACAGCGGCACGGCGCTGCCGTCCGGCGGCCTGGCCGCGGCCGACGCGCGGCTCGGCACCACGACGGTCCCGCTGTCGCAGGCGCCCGCCGCGATCGGCTCGTTCTCTTCCGAGAACGGGTCGCTCCAGCTCATGCGCGGGTTCCTGTTCGCGATCTCGGCCCTGGTCATCGGGGCCTTCTTCACCGTCTGGACGATCCAGCGGCGCGGCGACGTCGCCGTGCTGAAGGCTCTGGGCGCAAGCTCCGGCTACCTGCTGCGGGACGCGCTCGCCCAGGCGGTCATCGTGCTGCTGGGCGGCGCGGGCGCCGGCGGCCTGCTCGGCGCGGGCCTCGGCGCGCTGGCCGAGGGCACGGTCCCGTTCGTGTTGTCGGCGGCCACCACCGTGGCGCCGGTGGCCGTGCTGATCCTCCTCGGCGCCGCCGGAGCCGCGCTGGCCATCCGCAAGATCACCTCTGTCGACCCGCTGACCGCCCTGGGAGCCTCCCGATGACACTGAAGCTGACCGACGTCGTCCTGACCTATCCCGACGGCGACCGTACGCTGACCGCGCTCGACCACGTCAGCCTGACCGTCGCGGCGGGCGAGTTCGCCGCGGTGGTCGGCCCGTCCGGCTCGGGCAAGTCGAGCCTGCTGGCCGTCGCCGCCACCCTGATCACGCCCGCCGAGGGCAGCGTGATCATCGCCGGGCAGGACGTCTCCGGAGCCGGCCAGGCGGCCCGCACGAGGGTCCGCCGCGACCACGTCGGCATCGTGTTCCAGCAGGCCAACCTGCTGCCCTCGCTCACCGCGCTCGACCAGCTCCTGGTGATGGCGCACCTGGCCGGCGAATCCCCGCGCGCCGCCGCCCCACGGGCGCGGGAGCTGCTGCTCGCCGTCGACCTGGGCGGCAAGGAGCACAAACGCCCGCACCAGCTGTCCGGCGGCGAACGCCAGCGCGTCAACATCGCCCGCGCCCTGATGAACTCCCCCGAGGTGCTGCTGGTGGACGAGCCCACCAGCGCGCTCGACCACCACCGGGGCGAGCGGATCGTCTCCCTGCTGGCCGACCTCACCAGGAAGAACGACCTGGCCACCGTCATGGTCACGCACGACCTGGCCACCCTGGACCAGGTGGACACCGTCCTGACCATGGACGACGGCCGGCTCGGCGAACGCGCCGCGACCCGGGTCGCCTGACCACGGGGCCGGGTCAGCCGCGGGGGGTGAACTGGTCCAGGTCGTAGATGCCGAGCGCCTTCTCGATGTCGGCCACCTGCGCGACCACGCCGGTGAAGCCGGCCGCGCCGAAACGGCGGTGCTCCTCGTCCTCGAACGTCTCGGCCAGCTCGGCGAACTCCTTGGGCGGGATGACGGCCCGCATGGCGGGGAAGATCACGGTGTCCTCGCGGGCCTCGTGCGGCTCGTACATGCGGACGAAGGCGGCCAGGTCGGCGGCCAGGCCGCGGCGCACGCTCCTGGAGACGGGCCTCGCGGTGGCGTCCAGGACGCGGCCGGTCAGGACGCGCCCGCGCCGGTGCTGCCGGATCAGCACGGGGACGACGTCGGTGAGCTTTCCCGCGCCGACCAGGCGCGGGAAGACGTATCGCTCTTCGAGCCGCTCGTGGTACTCCTCGATGAACGTGCGGATGATCCCGGCGCCGGCGTGCAGGGGGCCTGCCGGTACCCGCTCCCCGGCGCCGATCCGCCGGACGCCCTCCCGGTAGACCAGCAGGACGCGTTTGAGGACCCCGTGCTCGCGCATGAGGTCCTCCGGCGGCGTGACCGGCACCTCCCGGGCCTGCTCCGGGCCGGGGGCGGGGCTGGCCGTCATGGCACTGCGGGCCGGCCGCGTGGTGTCGCAGCCGGTCAGCATCGCCGATCCGCAGGCCAGGGCGACGGGCATGGCCAGCATCTCGCGGCGGCGCATGCTCGCCGGCCCGCTGCCTGCTTCGTCCCTCATCGTCCGCCCCCGTCCCTGAGCCGTCCTCCCAGGTGCTGCCCGTCGGCCGGCGTTCCGACGCGAAGGCGCGGGTAATCCTTGTGCCGGAAACGCGTCAGGCGGCCGGCTGCCAATCCTCGTCCCATGCGTCGTCAGGGTGGGGCCACTCCTGCGGGTGCGGGCAGGCGAAGGCCGATTTGTGACAGACGTCGTGCCAGCCCGGGTGCTCCTCGCAGTGGTCCCAGGACGGATGCCCGCCGTGGCAGTGCTCCGGATGCGTCGGCGTGGGCGTCGGGGTCGGCGTGGGGGTGACGGTCGGCGGGACCGTGGGCGTCGGGGTGACCGTCGGGGTCGGAGTGGGCGTCGGGGTCGGAGTGGGCGTCGGCGTGGGCGTGGGCGTCGGCGTGGGCGTGGGCGTCGGCGTGGGCGTGGGCGTCGGGGTCGGGCTGGGGGTGGGCGCGGGCGGGCGGTTGTAGACGGTGCAGCTGACGGCCGCGTCGCTCGGTACCTCGACCGTGAAGCCGAGACCGCCGCTGTTGGTCACCGGCACCTCGACGCCGGTGTCGATCTGGCGGCAGACGGCGTTCCGCCCGTCCTGGGTGACCAGGGTGTGGCCGGGGTGCTGGGTCTCGGTGACGGTGACGTCGGCCGACGGGGTCTGGCTGAAGGTGAGGTCGAAGTTCACCGATCCCGTGCCGTCGTCGGTCGTCGACTCGGTGGCGGGCAGCCCGCCGATGCCCGGCGTGGTGGTCTCGGCGGTGAAGTCCCAGCCGGGGCCGGCCGGGGTGGCGCCGGTGACGTCCTCACCGGTGTTGCCGGACGGGACGAGCTGCTTGATCACCGACAGCGACCCCTCGCACTGAGCGCGGACGATCTCCCGCAACGCCTGTCCGGCGGCGGCGTAGTCGCTGGTCTGGAAGTAGTCGGCGGCGGTCGCGTTGGAGCCGTCGAAGGCGGTGGTGCCCGAGATGGCGCGCAGGTTGAGCGCGGTCAGGCCGGTCACCCCGTTGCCGACGCCCACGGCCAGCACGCGGGTGCCCTCCGCCTTGACCGCGTTGGCGGAGAAGATCCCGGCCTCCACCTCGGCGATGCGGGTGTTGCCGCCGTCGCCGAGCAGGCTGTCGTAGTAGGTGGGGTTGCCGTCGGTGAGCACCACCAGCAGGTCGTAGCGCGGCGCGGCCTCGGCGACCGCCCACAGGCCGCGGTCCCAGTTGGTGCCGCTGCCGAGCTGCCAGTCGGCGTACTGGTCCTTGAACGCCTCGGCGCCCGCCTCCGTGGACACCGGCATGAGCTCGGGGTTGTTCGTGGTGCCGGCGCTGGGCGAGTTGCGGTCGAAGGTGAACAGCGCCATCCGCGACGGGGTGCCGGTCAGCGCGTCGGTGAAGGTGTCGGCGGCCTCCTTCAGGTCGGGCAGCGCGCTGCCCACCGAGGCCGACAGGTCGAGCAGCAGCGCGACGTCGAGGCCGCAGGTGGGGTCGGGCCGGGGGTTGACCCGTGACTGCTGCCAGATCCCGGTCGAGGCGGTGGCGTCCCCGCGGGTGTCGTTGATCATGAAGTCGCCGGTGGAGGAGTACGTGGTGCCGCCCTCCAGCGCGGGGGTCCGGAAGACGTACGGCGTGGCGACGGAGTTCGACCCGCTGCCGCGGCCGGTGCGCAGCTCGGGGTTGGTGTACCAGCCGCCGGGGGCGGACAGCTGCTTGACGTAGAAGCGGGCGCCGGCGTTGGCGCCGCCCGGCTCGGTGCCGGGGACGACGAAGCTGCAGTCGCCGTCGGCGTCCGACACGCACACGCCCCAGCCGGCGTCGACCGGGACGTCCGCGTCGGGCGCGGCGAACAGGCCGAGCTCGACCCCGGCCAGCGGCCCCACCGTGGTGTCGCCGGTGCGGTCGCCGCCGGTGCGCACCGTCACCACCGACGTGTCCGGCGACGGATCGGGCACGACCAGCGGGGACGACGGGACCGCGAGCAGCCCGGCGCACAACACTTTCGCCATCCTGCCGGCGACTACGCGAACACTCTTCATCTTCCCCCCAGAGCGAGCCGAACACTACGGACTGTAACCAGAAGTGGATCAAGAGAGGCTTCCGCCGTTCCCGGCCGCGCGATCAATGCCGACCGCACCTTGAGGCGCGCTTGACCCGGGACGGGCTCCCGTGGTCAGCCCCGCGGACGGTCGCTGATCCAGCGGGCGGCGAGCAGGGCGGAGACGGCGGTGAGCACGGCGCCCGCGACGACCGTGGCGCCGAGACCGAGCACGTCGGCGAGCACCCCGGCGACCAGGGCTCCCGCCGCGTAGCCGACGTCGCGCCAGAAGCGGTAGGCGCCCAGGGCGTTGGCCCGCCAGGAGGGGTGGGCGTGGTCGGAGACCGAGGCGATGAGCGCGGGGTAGACCATGGCGGTGCCGAGCCCGAGGACCACGGCGGACAGGATCCCGGCGAGCAGGGCGTCGCCCAGCGGGGCGACGGCCAGGAGGAGGCCGCCGGCCTGGACGAGCATGCCGGTGACGATGAGGGGTTTGCGGCCGAGGCGGTCGGCGAGGTGCCCGGCGGGGATCTGGCCGACGCCCCACAGGAGCGGGTACAGGCCCTTGATCAGGCCGACGGCGGCCAGGCCCAGGCCGTGGTCGGTGAACAGGAGGGGGAAGACGCCCCAGGTGAGGCCGTCGTTGAGGTTGTTGACCAGGCCGGCCTGACTGACGCCGCGCAGCGAGCGGTCGCGCCAGGACGTGCGGGCGAACACGGCCGCCGGACCGGCGTTCTCCCCGGCGGGCCGGGGGTGCCGGTCGAGTTCGAGGGCCACGTGGGCGGCGGTGTCGCGGACGACCAGAGCCAGGGCCAGCCCGGCCGCGACGAAGACGACGCCGACGAGCTCGGGGACGGGACGCAGGCCGTGACGGGTGGCGAGGTAGCCGGTGAGCAGGGCGGTGGCGCCGACGGCGGTGTACCCGGCGGCCTCGTTGAGGCCGGTGGCCAGCCCCCGCCGGGCGGGCCCGACCAGGTCGATCTTCATGTTGACGGTCATCGACCAGGTCAGGCCCTGGTTGAGGCCGAGCAGGACGTTCGCCGCCACGATCCACCCCCAGGAGGGCGCCCAGCCCAGGACGAAGGGGACGGGGATCCCGATCAGCCAGCCGGCGACCAGGAGCTGCTTGCGGCGGAACCGGGCCGTCAGGGCGCCGGCGGCCAGGTTGGTGACCGCCTTGGTGAGCCCGAAGGCGACGATGAAGGAGAAGACGGCGAGGTCGCTGGTCAGGCCGAAGGTGTGGGCGCCGATGAGCGGCACGGTGGTGCGTTCGAGGCCCACCAGGCCGCCGACGGCGACGTTGACGACGACCAGCAGGGAGAACTGGAGGGCGTTCGCCCGGAGCCCGAGGCGTACGGGCGGGGCGGGCGCGGAGGTGTTCTGCACGGCTGAGGTCCCTTCACGCCTGGGACGAGGTCGCGATTGCCGGGAGGATATGTCCTGGTCACCATACCCCCCCAGGTATCGTGAGCAATACCACCGGGGGTATTTGACATCTTTTCCGAGAAGAACCTACTGTCGGGTAGGACATACCCCCCGGGGTATTCGTACGAAGGGATCGCCGTGTTCTTCACGCAGTACTACCTGGACTGCCTCTCGCAGGCGTCGTACATGATCGCGGACGAGAGGACCGGCCGCGCGGTGGTCGTCGACCCCCGGCGGGACGTCTCCGAGTACCTGGCCGACGCCCGCGCGCACGGCCTCACCGTCGTCGGCGTCGTCAACACCCACTTCCACGCCGACTTCGTCGCCGGCCACCTGGAGATGGCCGACAGCACCGGCGCCTGGATCGGCTACGGCCGGCGCGCCGAGACCGAGTACCCCATCCGCAAGCTCGGCGACGGCGAGCGCATCTCACTCGGCGACGTCACCCTGGAGATCATGGAGACGCCCGGTCACACCCCGGAGTCGATCAGCGTCCTGGTCTACGAACGCGCCGAGGACCACGTCCCGTACGGGGTGCTGACCGGCGACGCCCTGTTCATCGGGGACGTCGGCCGCCCCGACCTGCTGGCCTCCGTCGGCGTCACCCCCGGGGAACTGGGCGCGATGTTGTACGACAGCGTGCAGAACAAGCTCATGGCCCTGCCCGACGAGGTGCGGGTCTTCCCCGCGCACGGCGCCGGCTCGGCCTGCGGCAAGAACCTCTCGGCCGAGAAGCAGTCGACCATCGGCGAGCAGCGGGCCACCAACTACGCGTGCGCCCCGATGGACCGTGAGACGTTCGTCGCGCTCGTCACCGCCGGACAGCCCGCCGCGCCCGGCTACTTCGCCTACGACGCCGACCTCAACCGCAGGGACCGGGCCCGCCACGACGCCTCGGCGGCGCCGGTGCCGCTGACCCTCGACGGGTTCACCCGCCTGCGGGCCGCCGGCACGGTCGTGGTGGACGCCCGCGACCCGCAGGACTTCGCCGCCGGGCACCTGCGCGGCGCGGTGAACGTGCCCGCCGACGGGCGCTTCGCCGAGCAGGCGGGCACCGTGCTCGACCCGGCCGCCGAGCTGGTCGTCATGGCGCCGCAGAATCGCGAGGAGGAGGTCGTCACCCGCCTGGCCCGGATCGGCTTCGACCGCGTCGCGGGCTACCTGCGCAACCCCGACGACGCGCTGGTGGCCCTGGCCGCCGAGGTCGCCCCGGCCGGCCGCCTGACCGCCGCGCAGCTGCGCGCCGCGCTCGCCGGCGACGCCCCGCCCGTCGTCGTGGACGTGCGCACCGCCGGCGAGCGCGAGGCGAACGGCTTCATCGACGCCGCCCTGCACATCCCGCTGAGCGAACTGCCCGCCCGCAGCGGCGAGCTGCCCGCCGACCGGCCCGTCGTCCTGCACTGCGCGGGTGGTCACCGCTCCTCCGTCGCGGCGAGCCTGCTGCGGCACCGCGGCTTCCAGGACGTCTCCGACGTCCTCGGCGGCTACGCCGCGTGGGCCCTGTCGGCCGAGCCGGCCGGCGTCTGACCGAACTGTCCCCATCCCTTCCATATGTCTACGCGATACCCCCCGGGGTATTGACAAAGGAACGATCCATGAACACCTCCTCCGTCCTCACCGCCCCCGTGCTGCAGCGGCTCGTCCAGGAAGGGCGGGCGCCGCGCCTGCTCGACGTGCGCACGCCCGGCGAGTTCCGCACGGCGCACATCCCGGGCTCGTACAACGTGCCGCTGAACACCCTGCGCGAGCACCGGGCCGAGCTGCTGGCCCACCTGGACGAGGACGTCGTGCTCGTCTGCCGCTCCGGGGCGCGGGCCGCGCAGGCCGGGCAGGCCCTCGCCGAGGCCGGGCTGCCGAACCTGCGCGTCCTGGAGGGCGGCATCGTCGCGTGGGAGACGGCCGGCGCGTCCCTGGAGCGGGGGCCCGAACGATGGGACATCGAGCGCCAGGTCCGGCTCGTGGCCGGTTCCGTCGTCCTGGTCACCGGTCTGGCCGGGATCTTCCTGCCCGGCGCGCACCTGATCGGCACCGCGATCGGCGCCGGCCTGACGTACGCGGCCGTCAGCAACTCCTGTGCCATGGGCGTCCTGCTGTCCCGGCTGCCCTACAACCGCGGGCCGCGCACCGACATCCGCACGGTGCTCGCGGACCTGCGGAGCACCCCGTGACCGTGCTGATCGTCGCGGCGTCGCTGCTCGTCGGGGTCAGCCTCGGCGTGCTGGGCGGCGGCGGCTCGATCCTGACCGTGCCGATCCTGGTCTACCTGGCCGGCCAGGACACCAAGGAGGCGATCGCCACCTCGCTGTTCGTCGTCGGCGTCACCAGCCTGGCCGCGCTGGTCCCGCACGCGCGGGCCCGGCGGATCCGCTGGCGGACCGGGCTGCTCTTCGGCGCGTTCAGCATGGCCGGCGCGTACGGCGGCGGGCGTCTGGCCGAGTACGTCCCCGGCATGGCGCTGCTCGTCGCCTTCGCCCTGATGATGCTGGCCACGGCGGTCGCGATGCTCCGCAGGCCCCGGCAGCCCAGGAAGCGGGCGCGGCCCGCCCACGGCGACCTGCCCCTGACGCACATCGCGGCGGAGGGCCTGGTCGTCGGGGCCGTGACGGGGCTGGTCGGCTCCGGCGGCGGCTTCCTCGTCGTCCCGGCCCTGGCCCTGCTGGGCGGGCTGCCGATGGGCGTCGCGGTCGGCACGTCGCTGCTCGTCATCGCGATGAAGTCCTTCGCCGGGCTCGCCGGGCACCTGGCGGGCGTCGCGATCGACTGGCGCCTCGCCCTGATCGTGACGGCGTCCGCGGTGATCGGCAGCCTGGCCGGCGGCCGGCTCGCGGGCCGCATCCCGCAGGACGCGCTGCGCACGGCGTTCGGCTGGTTCGTCGTCGTCATGGGCGTGTTCGTGCTCGTCCAGCAGGCCGGCGCCGCCGTCTGGAGCCATCCGGTCACCTGGGCGGGGCTGGTGGCCGTACTGGCCGCCGCGGTCGCCGCCCGGCGGTGGCGCGCCCGTCCCGGCTCAGGAGCCTGAGGCCGCCTCCGCCGCGGGCGCCGGTTCGTCGCGCACCTGGGCGGCGGTGACCGCCACGGTGGTGACGATGTCGGCCACGGTGGCGCCCCGGGACAGGTCGTTGACCGGCCTGCGCAGCCCCTGCAGCACCGGCCCCACCGCGACCGCCCCCGCGCTGCGCTGGACGGCCTTGTACAGGTTGTTGCCGGTGTTCAGGTCGGGCACCACGAAGACGGTGGCGTGCCCGGCCACCTGGCTGCCGGGCATCTTGGTCCGCGCCACCGCCGGGTCCACCGCGGCGTCGTACTGGATCGGCCCTTCCACCTGGAGGTCGGGACGGCGTTCGCGGACCAGCTCGGTGGCGGCGCGCACCTTGTCGACCTCGGCGCCCGCGCCCGAGGCGCCGGTCGAGTACGACAACATCGCGATCCTGGGCTCGACGCCGAACATCGCCGCGGTGCGGGCCGAGGCGATCGCGATGTCGGCGAGCTGCTCGGCGGTGGGGTCGGGGTTGACCGCGCAGTCGCCGTAGACCAGGACCCGGTCGGCCAGGCACATGAAGAACACGCTGGAGACCAGCCCCAGCCGCAGGATCTCGAACGCCGGCCTGATCGTGTGCGCGGTGGTGTGCGCCGCGCCCGAGACCATGCCGTCGGCCAGGCCGGCGTGGACCATGAGCGTGCCGAAGTAGGAGACGTCGGTGACGGTGTCGCGGGCCAGCTCGACGGTCATCCCCCGGTGCGCCCGCGCCTCGGCGTAGGCGTGCGCGAACCGCTCGCGCAGCTCCGGGTCGAACGGGCTGAGCACCCTGGCCGCGGCCAGGTCGAGGCCGAGCTGGGCGGCCTGGACCCTGATGCGTTCGGCGTCGCCGAGCAGGGTGAGGTCGGCCACGTCCCGGCGCAGCAGGATGTCGGCCGCGCGCAGGATGCGCGGCTCCTCGCCCTCGGGCAGCACGATGTGCCTGCGCCGGGCGCGCGCCCGGTCCAGCAGCTCGTACTCGAACATCAGCGGCGTGACGACGTCGGTCTTGGCGATGTCCAGCCGTTCCAGCAGCAGCGGGCCGTCCACGTGCTCGGCGAACAGGCGCAGCGCCGTGTCGATCTTGCCGCCCGCCTCGGGCGTGAACCGCCCCTCCACGGCCGACAGCCGGGTCGCGGTGTCGAAGGTGTCGTGACCGGTGGCGATCACCGGCAGCGGGATCTCCATGCCGCGCAGCAGCCGTTCCACTGAGCCGGGCAGCTCCGTGCCGCCGGTGAGCACCACCGCCGACAGGGACGGGAAGCCCGGCGAGGTGTGCGCGGCGATCAGGCCGGGCAGCAGCGCGGCGGCCCGGTCGGACGGGATGATCACCGCCGCGCCCTCAGTGAGGCGCTCCAGGATCCCGGGCAGCGACATCGCGCCCACCATCAGCGCGCTCGCCTCCCGGCCGAGCCCGTCGCGCTCCCCGAGGAAGAACCAGCCGTCGCACGCGTCGAGCAGGTCGGCGACCGTCGGCGCACGCAGCGAAGGGGTCTCCGGCAGCACGAACACGGGCGTCGCATGGCCGGCCGTGAACGGCCCGCCGGTCGACCGGGTGACCACGACCGCGAGCTCCTGGGCGTGATGGTGGGCCAGCTCCCTGGAGGACACCTCGACCGCCGCGGCGACGCGGGCGGCCGTCCGGCCCCGGCCGCTCACCACGTTGATCACGGGCGTGCCCAGGTCGGCGGCCAGCCGGGCGTTGAACCCGAACTCCGTCGGCGCGCCCACGTCGGTGTAGTCGGTGCCGACCACCACGACCGCGTCACAGCGCCGGGCCAGCGCGCGGAAGCGGGCCACGATGTCCCCGGCCGCCCGCTCGACGTCGGCGTGCACCTCGTCGTAGGTGACCCCCGCGCACGCCTCGTAGGGCAGGGCGAGCTGGAACCGGCTGCGGATGGTGTTGACCAGGCCGTCCTCGCGTCCGGCCCGGACCACGGGGCGGAACACGCCCACGTTTCCCACCTGCCGGGACAGCAGCTCGACCAGCCCCAGGGCGACGGTCCCCTTGTTGCTCCCCGCTTCGCCGGCGGCGACATACACAGCTCGTGTCATGACACTCATTCTCGACGCCCTCGCCGGGTCCGGAACGCCATCGGGCCCGGATCAGTGCCGTACGCCCCCGGTGGCAGGGACCAACGTCCCTGTCTTGGGGATGAGGCAGGTGGGTAGCGTCATCGGCATGGCCGCCTTGACCTGCTCCGCGGGGTCGCGATGAACCCGTGGACGCTCACGTACGAGGGCTTCGCCCCGGCCTCGGCCGGGTTGCGCGAGGCGCTGTGCACGCTCGGCAACGGCCGCTTCGCCACCCGCGGCGCCACGCCCGAGGGCCGGATCCGCACGCCCGGCACCTACCACGCGGGCTGCTACGACCGTCTGGCCTCCGAGGTGGGCGGCCGGACGGTCGTCAACGAGGACCTGGTCAACCTGCCCGACTGGCTGCCGCTCGGCTTCGCCACGCCCGGCCAGGACTGGTTCAGCCCGGAGCTGGCCGAACTGCTCGGCTACACCCAGGAGCTCGACCTGCGCCACGGGGTGCTGCGGCGGGAGCTGCGCTGGCGCGACGCGCGGGGCCGGATCACCCGGGTGCGGCAACGCCGCCTGGTCTCCATGGCCGATCCCGTCCTGGCCGCCCTGGAGACGACCTTCACCGCGGAGAACTGGTCGGGCCCGCTGCGCGTCCGCGCCGGGCTGGACGGGCGCGTCACCAACAGCGGCGTCGAACGCTACCGCGACCTGCGCGGCGACCACCTGACGGGACACGCCACGGGCCACCGCGACGAGCTCACCTGGCTGACCGCGACCACCCGCTCCTCACGCGTCACCGTCGCGCTCGCCGCCCGCGCCGACGCCCCCTCCCCCGGCTCGCCCTCCATGGAGCCGGACCATGTCACCAGCGAGCACGTGCTGGCGGTGGCCGAGGGCACGCCGGTGACGTTCACGAAGGTCGTCGCCCTGCTGACCTCGCGCGATCCCGCCGTGCACGACCCGCTCTCGGCCGCCCTGCGGCGCGCGGCCACGGCCCCGGGCTTCGCCGAGCTCCTGGACGCGCACGCCGCGGCCTGGGAGCGGCTGTGGGAGCGGGCCGAGCTGAACGTGGACGGGCCGGAGCTGTCGCAGATCGTCCACCTGCACATCTTCCACCTGCTCCAGACCCTGTCGCCGCACACCGCCGACCTCGACGCCGGGGTGCCGGCGCGGGGTCTGCACGGGGAGGCGTACCGGGGGCACGTGTTCTGGGACGAGCTGTTCGTCCTGCCCTGGCTCAACCTGCGTTTCCCCGAGATCTCCCGCGGCCTGCTGCGCTACCGGTGGCGGCGCCTGCCCGAGGCCCGCGCGGCCGCCCGGTCGGCCGGGTACGACGGCGCGATGTTCCCCTGGCAGAGCGGCAGCGACGGCCGCGAGGAGACCCAGACCTACCACCTCAACCCCGACTCGGGACGCTGGCTGCCCGACGTCTCCCACCTGCAGCGCCACGTCGGCCTCGCCATCGCCTACAACGTGTGGCAGTACCGCCTGGCCACCGGCTCCATGCCGGCGTGGTGCGCCGACCTGCTGATCGGCATCGCGCGGTTCTTCGCCTCGCTGGCCGTGCTCGACCCCGTCTCCGGCCGGTACGAGATCCGCGGCGTCATGGGCCCGGACGAGTACCACACCGCCTACCCAGGCGCCGCCGAACCGGGCCTGGCCAACAACGCCTACACCAACGTCATGACCGTATGGCTGCTGCGGCACGCCCTCCGGCTCGGCGCGGCCGGCGCGCGGGAGGCGGCGCGGTGGGAGGACATCACCCGCCGCATGCGGGTGGACTTCCACGACGGCGTCATCAGCCAGTTCACCGGCTACGCCGGGCTCGCCGAGCTGGACTGGGAGCGGTACGCGGGCGTCCGCCGCCTCGACCGCGCCCTGGAGGCCGACGGCGACGACGTCAACCGCTACAAGGCGTCCAAGCAGGCCGACACGCTGATGCTGTTCTACCTGCTCGGCGCCGACGAACTGCTGGCGATCCTCGACCGGCTCGGCTACCCGGCCGACCCCGGCCTGATGCCGCGGACGACCACCTACTACCTCGACCGCACCAGTCACGGCTCCACGCTGAGCGCCGTCGTGCACGCCTGGGTGTTGTCGCGCTGCGACCGGGCGCGCTCCTGGCAGTTCTTCGCCGAGGCGCTGGTCGGGGACGTGCACGACGTCCAGGGCGGCACCACCGCCGAGGGCGTGCACCTGGGCGCGATGGCCGGGACCGTGGACATGCTGCAACGCTGCTACCTGGGCCTGGAGCCGAGGCCCGAGGGCCTGCTGCTCGACCCGCTGCTGCCCGGACGGCTCGGCACGCTCTCGTTGCCCGTCCTGTTCCGCGGCCGCCGGATCACCGTCGAGGCCGACCACGACGGCACGCGGGTCGACGGCGTCCCCGTGCCGGGCGGTGTGGGCCTCGTCCTCACGGAGAAGGAGATGATCATGACGAACAGTGGCGACTTCGGACGCCGGGTGATCCACCACCGCGACCGGCTGGGGCTCACCGTCGACCAGCTGGCCGAGCGCGCCGACATGTCCCCCGGGTACGTCACGTACCTGGAGGGCCACCTCGGCATCCCCGACAGGAACACGGTGACCCGCCTGGCCACCGCCCTGGAGACGACCCCACAGGACCTGCTGGGCGGTGGCCGCGACCGCCCGCCGGGCCCCGGCGCCGGCCCGGACGAGCCGGTCATGGAGGTCCTCGACCCCGAGGAGTGCCTGCGCCTGGTCGCGCCGGGCGGGATCGGGCGGATCGCGTTCAACGGCTCGCACGGGCCCACGGTGCTGCCCGTCAACTACCGGCTGCACGAGGGCGCCGTGCTGTTCCGCACGTCCCGCGGCGGCCCCATGGACCAGGACCTGCGCACCGGCCTGGAGGGCGTGGACATCATGATCGGCTTCCAGGTGGACCGGATCGACGAGGTGCGCAAGGAGGGCTGGAGCGTGCTGATCCAGGGGCCCGCCCACCACGTGCCCGAGGACGAGGTCGCCAAGCTGGCCGACGCGGGCGTCACGCCCTGGGCGGGCGGGGAACGCCATCTCTACATCCGGATCGTCCCGCACCAGGTCACGGGACGCCGCGTGCACGGCCTGTGAGCCGGCCGCCGTCGTGACGCGGGCCTCACACGGGGGTGGCGGGCCGGAGCAGCGCCTGCTGCAGCGTCCGGCCGAGGTCGGCGTCGGTGATCATGCCGGTGACCACGCCGCCCTCGACGACCACCGCCGACAGGCCGCCCACCCGCGAAGGACGTTCCAGCAGGGCGGCCGCGTCGTCGCCCGGCGACAGGACGCGCGGCGGCTTCTGGGCCGCGACCAGCGTCTCCACCCTGGTGTCCCCCCTGCGGTCGGCGGGCACGGCGAGCAGGGTCTCCAGCGAGACCACGCCGAGCGGCGCCCCGTCGAGCCCCACGACGGGGAAGACCGACTGGTGGGAGCCGAGCACCACCGTGTCGACCAGCCCCTGCACGGTCAGCCACGCGGGGGCCAGGTCCGGCGTGGCCGTCATGACGTCCCGGACCAGCACTCCCCCGAGGCCGCGCCGGGCGGCCCTGCTCATGATCTCGCCGCGGGCGGCGCCCGCGATGTACCAGCCGGTGATCACCACCCACATCCCGCCGAGCGGGTTCCACACCCAGATCACGACGAACCCGGTGAAGGTCAGCACGAGACCGATCGCGTAACCGGCCCGCGCGGCACTGGCGTCGGCGCGGGCGCGATCGCCGTGGCGGCTCCACAGCAGGCCGTGCAGCACCCGCCCGCCGTCGAGCGGGCTGCCGGGCAGCAGGTTGAACACGCCCAGGATCAGGTTCATCATGGCCAGCCACGCGGCGGCGGCCCTGGGCACGCCCGGCGGCAGCACGGCCGTGACGGCGAGGGCGAGACCGCCGAGCAGCAGGCTCACGAGAGGGCCGGCGGCCGCCGTCGCCACCTCGGCCCCGGGCGTCCGCGCCTCGTCGCGGAACTGCGTGACGCCGCCCAGCGCCCAGAGCGTGACGGACTCCACCTCCATGCCGCACCGCTTGGCCACCAGCGCGTGCGCCAGCTCGTGCGCGAGCAGGGACACCATGAGCAACAGCCCGGTGAGCACGCCGGCGACCCAGTACGCCGTGCTGCCCGCCCCCGGGGCGGCGACGGCCAGGACTCCGGAGCCCAAGGCCACCGCCACGAGCGCGACGATGCCCAACGCGGACCAATGAGCGCCGACGGGGATGCCCGCCACCCGTCCGAAGCGCAGGGTTTGCCTCATACTTCCAGCTTGCATGCTTCTCGACCCTTCTGACCAGGGACGACCTCTAGGGGCGGACCACCGCGACGGCACCTCGGGCGTGGTGCAGCACTCCCCTGCTGACCGAGCCGAGCACCAGCGAACCGAACGCGCCCCGCCCGTGGGAGCCGACCACGATCAGGTCGCAGGGGGCGCCGGTGAGCGCCTCGACCGGATGCGCGCTCTGCACGTCCTCCACGACCGTCACCTCGGGACACCTCTCCCGCCATCCGGCCGTCCGGGCGCGGACCGCCCCGTGCTGGGCGGCCCGGACCTCGTCCAGGTCGTAGGCGATCTCCGGGGCGAAGGCGTGCACGGGGATCTGCCAGGCGCGGATCAGGCGGAGCCGGGCGCCACGCAGCCTGGCCTGCTCGAAGGCGTAGCCGATGGCCGGCTGGCAGACGTCGGAGTCGCCGATCCCGACGCCGATCTCGCCGACCGGCCCGCCACCCTCCGCGCGCACCACCACCACGGGACAGGCGGCGTGCCCGGCCACGTGCATGGTCACCGATCCCAGCAGCGCTCCGGCGAACCCGCCCAGCCCCCGGTTGCCGATGACCAGCTCGTCCGCCTGGCGTGCCTGGTCCAGCAGGACGGCCGCGGGCGCCCCCTCGACGACCTCGGCGTGCACCCGCACCGACGGCTGCCGGTCGCGGGCGGCGGTCTCGGCCGCCTCCAGCACCTTGGCCGCCGCCATCAGCAGGTAGTTGCCCTGGCCGTAGTCGGGGAACCTGGTGACGGCGTACGGCTGCCGGTCCAGGGCGTGCACGATCCGCAGCTCCGCGCCCGTCCGCGCGGCGTCGTCGGCGGCCCATCCGACCGCCGCGGCGCCGGGGGCCGAGCCGTCGGCTCCCACCACGATCAGACCGGCCATGACGCCCCCTCGTCCGACACTCGGAACACCTCCGGTCCCGTCATCCCTTCTCCGCACGCGGCCGTACCACCGCCACCGGGCAGGCCGCGTGGTGCAGCACGCCGTGGCTCACCGAGCCGAGCACCGCGGAGGAGAAGCCGCCCCGTCCGCGCGAGCCGACCACGACCAGGTCCGCGGCGGCGGCCGCCTCGGCAAGCGCGGCCACCGGGTGCCCGCGCACCTGCTCGTCGGTGATCACGACGTCGGGGTGCTCGCTCCGGCACGGGTTCACCCGCGCCTGCGCCGCCCGCGCCTCCTCCTGGAAGGAGTCGGCCAGCAGGTGGCTGTAGGCCGCCCAGTACGGCGAGACCGCCGGCGCCTGCCAGGCGTAGACCACGTGCAGGCGGGCACGGCGCGCACGGGCCTGCTCGACGGCGTACGCCAGGGCCTGCCGCGACCCCGCCGAGCCGTCGTCGCCGGCCACCACCAGGTCGTGCCGGACGGCGACCACCCCGCGGACGACCACGACGGTCCCCGCGGCGTGCCCGGCCACCGCCCTGCCCACCGACCCCAGCACCATGCCGGCGAAGCCGCCCATGCCCCGGCTGCCCAGCACCAGGCTGTCGGCCGCGGCCGATTCGACGATCAGCGCGTCGATCACGTTGCCCGCCAGCATCTCGGCGGTGACCTCGACGCCGCCGCCGATCGCGCGGGCCCTGCCCGCTGCCGCCTCCAGCGCGCCCACGCAGTACCGGGCGCCGTCCACGCCGAGCACCCACTGCTCGCACACGTGCACGAGCCGGAGCGGCAACCCTCTTCGCTGCGCGTCGCCGGCGGCCCATTCCACCGCGGCGGTCGATGACGCGGAGCCGTCCACCGCGGCCACGATCCGTCCGCGCATCTTCCCTCCTTCGCGCCTGCCAGATCCCCATACCCGTCATAACGGATATAAGGGGCGTAAACACACCAAAAGTCGCCGCTGTCACCTCCAACTTCGGGACGCGGCGCGCGACGGGCAAGCAGGCCAGGCCAAGAATTTCCGCAACCGTGGGGCTCGTCCCGCCGGCAACGGGAAGGCTCATCCGGGCAGGTAAACCGGACAGATCTCGCTCCCGGAGGCGGCAGTGATCGACGAACCCGCCGGCCGGCCCGTGCTCGTCGGGTACGACGACTCGACCGAGAGCCGCCACGCGCTGCACTGGGCGGTCGCCGACGCGCGCCTGCGCGGGCTGCCCGTCCTGGTCTGCCACGCTCTGCACTGGCCCTACGCCCCCAGGCCCGTCGCCCCGGAGATCATCCGGCACGTCGAGCCGGTGGCGCTCGGCATCGTGGACGAAGGCGTCCGGCGCGCCAGGGAGCTGGCGCCGGAGCTGGACGTCCAGCCGCTCCTGGGCCGGGGCACCCCCTCGGCGGTGCTGCTGGAGGCCGCGCGCGAGGCGGAGCTGACGGTGCTCGGATCCCGCGGGCAGGGCGGGTTCGAGGGCCTTCAGGTGGGGTCGGCCGCCGTCCAGGTGCCCGCGCACAGCGTCACGCCGGTCGTGGTCGTCCGGCCGCCGCTCCAGCCGCCCACCCGCCAGGACGTCAGGGTCGTGGTCGGCCTCGACGGCTCACCCGCCAGCCTGGCCGCCTTCGACCTCGCCCTGGACGAGGCCGCCCTGCGCGAAGGCACCGTGACGGCCCTGTGCTGCTGGACCGACTGCGGGTCGTCGTCCTGGCAGGAGCCGCTGCCCTTCGTGGACTCGCACGCGCTGCGCAAGGGCGCGGAGAACCGCTTCCGCGAAGTCGTCGTCCACCTGGCCCGCAGACGTCCCGAGGTGACGGTGGTGACCGAGTTCCTGACCGAACGCCCCCAGCGCGTGCTGATCGAGGCCTCCAAGGACGCCACGCTCCTCGTGCTCGGCAACCGGGGGAACGAGGCCCCTCCCTGCCTGCTGCTCGGAGCGGTGACGCAGGCCGCCCTGCTGGAGGCCAGGTGCCCGGTCGCGGTGGCGCCCGGCGCCGTCCTGAATCCGCGGCTGCCGCCCGCGTCCGGGTGACTCAGGAGGTCTCAGGGGCGGTCGCCGGCACCACCGCGACGGGGCAGGGCGCGTGCTGCGGAAGGGAGCTCGCGGTGCCGAGGTGCGCGGCCCGCGTCCGGCCGACCACGACCAGAGTCGCCCGCTCGGCGGGCTCCCCCTGCTCCACGTGGACCTCCGGACGGCGAGCCGCCCACTCCCCCAGGTCGGCGGAGGCCGCGAGGGACAGCCCGCGCATGGCCGCCTCGGCGAACGCGAAATCCACGACCGCCGCGTCCGGCTCCCGCTCGGCCAGGACGACCGGGCCGGGCCGGGTGGCCTTGGGCAGCGGGCCCGGCCCGCGTACGACGATCACCGGGCACTCGGCGTGCGCGGCGGCGTACCCGGCCACCGAACCGACCACCACCCTGGGCAGCGCGCTCAGCCCTCGCGAGCCGACCACGACGAGCGTGGCGTCGCCGGACAGCTCCACCAGCCGCTGGGCGGCCGAACCTTCGTACAGGTCGGTCTCCACGCGGATGCCCGAGCTGGTGGAGCGGGCGCACTCGGCGCCGTGCCACAGGACGTGCTCGGCCGCCTTGCGCAGATGGGCCTTGGCCTCCTCGTCCGCCTCGCCGTACGGCCATTGCCAGGCGTGGACGACGGTCAGCGGCAGGTTCCTGAGCTCGGCCTCGTCCAGCGCCCAGTCCAGGGCCTGCACGGAGAAGTCCGAGCCGTCGTAGCCGAGCACGATGCGATCCATGTCCGTGGTCCCTTCAGAGGTCGCTGGGATTCAGCCTCGGTCCCGCGGGGCCGGCCGCCCGCGGTGGAGCGGCCCTGCTTGACGGGACCTTGGCCCTCCTTTTCCGGCCGCGCGGGGCCGGCGTCGTCGGTGCGTCACCAGGTCCAGTCGCGGACCGCGGGGGCGTCCTCGCCGTGCTCGCGGGTGTACGCGCGGGCCGCCAGCCGGGCGTCGCCCATGCGCTGGCGCAGGTGCGCCTGGGTGGCGCCCAGGCCGGGCACCCGGTCGATGACGTCCATGACCAGGTGGTAGCGGTCGATCTCGTTGAGCATGGCCATGTCGAACGGCGTGGTCGTGGTGCCCTCCTCCTTGTAGCCGCGCACGTGGATGTTGGGGTGGCCGGTGCGGCGGTAGGTGAGGCGGTGGATCAGCGACGGGTAGCCGTGGAAGTTGAAGACGACCGGCCTGTCCGTGGTGAACAGGGCGTCGAACTCGGCGTCCGGCATGCCGTGCGGATGCTCCGACGGCGGCTGCAGCCGCATCAGGTCCACCACGTTGACGACGCGCACCTTCAGCTCGGGCAGGTGCTCGCGCAGGATGGCCGCGGCGGCCAGCGTCTCCAGGGTGGGCACGTCGCCCGCGCAGGCCAGCACGACGTCCGGCTCGGCCCCCTCGTCCGAGGACGCCCAGGGCAGGACGCCGAGGCCGCGGGTGCAGTGGGCGACGGCCTCGTCCATGGTGAACAGGTCCAGCACCGGCTGCTTGCCCGCGACGATCACGTTGACGTAGTCGCGCGAGCGCAGGCAGTGGTCGGCCACCGAGAGCAGGGTGTTGGCGTCCGGCGGCAGGTAGACCCGCACCACCGACGCCTTCTTGTTGACGACCACGTCGAGGAAGCCGGGGTCCTGGTGGCTGAAGCCGTTGTGGTCCTGCCGCCACACGTGCGACGACAGCAGGTAGTTGAGCGAGGCGACGGGCCGCCGCCACGGGATCCTCCTCGCCGACTGCAGCCATTTGGCGTGCTGGTTGAACATGGCGTCGATGATGTGGATGAACGCCTCGTAGCAGTTGAACAGGCCGTGCCGGCCGGTCAGCAGGTAGCCCTCCAGCCAGCCCTGGCACAGGTGCTCGCTGAGCACCTCCATCACCCGGCCGCCCGGCGCCAGGTTCTCGTCGGCCGGCTCCACCTCGGCGTTCCAGGCCCGCGTGGTCGTCTCGAACACGGCCTGCAGCCGGTTGGAGGCGGTCTCGTCCGGGCCCATCAGCCGGAAGTTGTGCGGGTTGGCGGCGATCACGTCCCGCAGGAAGGCGCCCAGAACCCTGGTCGGCTCGGTCGACTGCGCCGCGGGCGACTTGACCTCCACCGCGTGGTCGCGGAAGTCGGGCAGCGCCAGCGGGCGCAGCAGCTCGCCGCCGTTGGCGTGCGGGCTCGCGCTCATCCGCGACGGCCCCTCCGGGACCGTCCCCCACAGGACGGGCGCCGGGCGGCCCTCGGCGTCGAACAGCTCCTCCGGCCGGTACGAGCGCATCCACTCCTCCAGCATGGCCAGGTGCGCCGGGTTGTCGCGCACGCCCGACAGCGGCACCTGGTGGGCCCGCCAGGTGCCCTCGACCGGCTTGCCGTCCACCTCGCGCGGGCCGGTCCAGCCCTTCGGCGTGCGCAGGACGATCATGGGGAGACGCTCCAGGCGGCCCTCCTTGTAGGCGGCGATCTCGTCGAAGACGGTGTCGAGGGTGCGCGCCATCTCCTCGTGGTCGGGGCCGACGAGGTGGGGGCGGTAGCCGTAGCCCTCCATGAGCTTGACCAGCTCGTCCTGCGGGATGCGGGCCAGGACGGTCGGGTTGGCGATCTTGTAGCCGTTCAGGTGCAGGATCGGCAGGACGACGCCGTCGCGGTAGGGGTCGAGGAACTTGTTGGAGTGCCAGCTGGCGGCCAGCGGGCCGGTCTCGGCCTCGCCGTCGCCGACGACGCAGGCCACCACCAGGCGCGGGTTGTCGAAGGCCGCGCCGAACGCGTGCGCGAGCGAGTAGCCCAGCTCGCCGCCCTCGTGGATGGAGCCGGGGGTCTCGGGTGCGACGTGGCTGGGGATGCCGCCGGGGAAGGAGAACTGCCGGAACAGCCGGCGCATCCCGGCGGCGTCCTGGGAGATCTCGGGGTACTTCTCCGAGTAGGAGCCCTCCAGCCAGGCATGGGCGACGGCGGCGGGCCCGCCGTGTCCCGGACCGGCGATGTAGATCATGTCCTGCCGGCGTTCGGCGATGATCCGGTTGAGGTGGGCGAAGCAGAAGTTCAGCCCCGGGGTGGTGCCCCAGTGGCCGAGCAGCCGCGGCTTGACGTGCTCGGGGCGCAGCGGTTCGGTGAGCAGCGGGTTGTCCAGCAGGTAGATCTGCCCGACGGACAGGTAGTTCGCCGCGCGCCAGTAGGCATCGATGTGCTGCATCGTCGTCATGATGACGATGATTTCCCGATGCGTTCCCGCGCCCTAGGGACCTTGGTCCCCTTCTCGGGGGCGGAGGGCGGACGTCCGGCGGCGAGGGCGGCGGCCACCGTGCTCCACCGGGCCGCCCCGCAGAAGCGGCTGGAGGCCCAGGGCGCCGGCGACCGCGAGTCCCGGCCTTCCGCTCGGCCTCCCCTGGTTCTGGTTACCGGCCCGCCGCCAAGACAAGGGCAAAGGCGCTCCACGCCCGTCCCAACGCCCGCGCCAACGCGACGAGGGGCCGTCAGTCCTGCGGCCGGACGACCGCCACCGGGCAGCGGGCGTGGTGCAGCACGCCGCGGCTGACCGACCCGAGCAGCGCCGACCCCAGCCCGCCGCGCCCGTGCGACCCCACCACCAGCAGGTCGGCGTGGTCGGAGGCCGCGGTGAGCGCGTCCACGGGGTGCGCCGACGGCGTCTCCCGCACGACGTCGACCTCGGGGTGGTCGGCGGCGAACATGTTCACCAGGTCGTCGACGACCTGCTGCTGTGCCGCGCGGACCTCGTCCATGGCGTAGGCGGCCTCCGGCGCGAACGCGTGCACGGGCAGCTGCCAGGCGTGCAGCACCCGCAGCGTGGCGGCCCGCAGCCGGGCCTGCTCGAAGGCGTGGGCCAGGGCGGGCTCGCACTCCGGCGAGTCGTCCACCCCGGCCACCACCTCGCCGCGCACCTGCCGCCGGTCGCCGCGGACCACCACGACCGGGCAGCGGGCGTGCCCGGCGACGTGCGTGCTGACCGAGCCCAGCAGCGCGCCGGCGAACCCGCCGAGGCCGCGACTGCCGAGCACGATCTCGGCGGCCTCCTTCTCCTGCCCGCGCAGCACGACGGCCGGCAGGCCCTCGACGTCCTGCGTCGTGACCTCGACGGACGGCTGCCGTTCCCGGGCCAGCGCCTCGGCCTCCCGTAGGATCCGCACGCCCTCCTCCGCCGGCAGGTCGGGCGCCCAGCCCGGGGAGAACCGGTGGATCTGGTACGGCGTGCGGTCCACGGCGTGCACGATCCGCAGCGGCAGCCGCATGCGGAAGGCGTCGTCCGCGGCCCATGCGACGGCGGCGCGCGAGGCCACCGAGCCGTCGACTCCAACAACGATCATGACGTTCCCTCCTTCGTCACCTCCCATGAGACCCGGCCTCCCGCCGTCCCTCGCAGAGCCGAAGGTCGGCCGGGCCAGGGCCGAAGGGCCTTCCCCGATGCCGTCCGGCGAACGCGGGCGGCCTCGGCGGCGTCCCCCCGTCCGTCGCCGCGGCCTGCACCACGACCACGGGACACGGCGGCAGCCGCAGGCACGACAGCAGCACCGCGCCCAGCCGCCCGTCCCCGGCGGGCCGCGCGGCCGAACCGAGCACCAGCAGGCCGGCCCCGCGCGCCTGGTCCGCGAGCGCCGTCTCCGGGCGGCCCCGCACGAGCCGCGCCTCGACGGCGACGCCGGGGAACCGGTCCATGACCAGGGCGACCGCCTGATCGAGCACGACGCTCGCGCGCTCCTCCACGATCCGGCCGCGAGACCGGGGCGGAACAGTGCCGAAGGCCCCTCTCCCGGTGACTTTCGACCCTGCCGCCGTCCAGCCGGCCTCCGGAGGCTGGAGGAGCGGGACGGCCGGCCGCAGAGCCGGCAGACCTGCACGTTTACCGCCCTGAGCAGGGCGAAGACTAGATCCTGAAGACACTTGGCATGACTCCGCCGACCCGAAGGCCACGGCGGGCAGGAAGGACACCCACGTGACGCCCTCGTCCTCTGGCCTGTCGTCGGCGGAGGCAGCCGTACGCCTGGAACGCGACGGCCCCAACCTGCTCCCGCGCAAACCGCCCACCCCGCTGTGGCGGCGCGTCGTCACCCAGCTCCGCGATCCGCTCATCATCGTGCTGCTGATCGCGGCGGCGCTGACCGTCGGCACCGGCGACTGGACGGACGCCGCGGTGATCGCGCTGGTCATCGTGGTCAACACGGCCGTCGGCGTGACGCAGGAGGTGCGCGCCGACCGCGCCATCACGGCCCTGGCCGAGCTGGCCACCCCGGAGGCCCGCGTCGTGCGCGACGGCCACCAGCGGCAGATCCCCGCGGGTGACGTCGTGGCCGGAGACCTGCTGGTGCTCGCCGAGGGCGACATCGTCCCGGCCGACGCCGAAGTGGTGGAGTCGGCCGCGCTGCTGGTGGACGAGTCGGCGCTGACGGGCGAGTCCGTCCCGGTGGACAAGGACGCGGGCGCGGCGGTCTCCTCGGGCACCGTCGTGGCGCGCGGCAGGGGCCGGGCGGTGGTCACCGCGATCGGCGCGGCGAGCGCGAGCGGGCGCATCGCCGCGCTCATGGTCAAGGGCGCCGGTCTCACGCCGTTGCAGCGCCGCCTGGTCGGCGTCGGACGGCTGCTGGCCGGTGTCGCGGTGCTGCTGTCGGCTCTGGTGCTGGTCCTGGGCCTGGTCCGCGGCCAGCCGGTCGAGCTGATGGTGGTGACCGCGATCAGCCTGGTGGTCGCCGCCGTGCCCGAGTCCCTGCCCGCGGTCGTGACCCTGAGCCTGGCCCTGGGCGCCCGCCGGATGGCGGCCCGCGACGCGCTCGTCCGCAACCTGCCCGCCGTGGAGACGCTGGGCTCGGTGACCGTGCTCGCCACCGACAAGACAGGCACCCTCACCGAGGGCCGGATGGTCGCCCGGCACCTGTGGACCCCGGCGGCCGAGGCCACGGTCACCGGTTCCGGCTACGCGCCCGACGGCGGGCTCGCCGCCGGCCGGGACCCGGACGAGTTCGCCGCGCTGCTGACCGCCGCGGCGTTGTGCAACGACGCCCGCCTGCGCCCACCCCAGGAGACCGGGGAGGAATGGACGGCGCTGGGCGACCCCACCGAGGCCGCGCTGCTGGCCGCCGCCGCCCGGCTCGGCATCGACCGCGCGGGCCTCCAGGAACGTTTCCCCAGGGCCGCCGAGCTGCCCTTCGACAGCGACCGCAAGCGGATGAGCACGGTGCACCTGCTGCCGGGCGGCGGCGTCCGCCTGATCTGCAAGGGCGCCCCGGAGGCGCTGCTCCGCCCGGACGTGCTGACCGGCGCCCCGGAGCTGCGGGCCCGCGCCGCCGAACGCGCCGACCGGTTCGCTCGGGACGGCTACCGTGTGCTGGCGGTGGCGAGCGCCGACCTCGGCGCCGTCCCGCGACCCGTGCGGGAGGACGGGCTGAGGCTGCTCGGGCTCGTCGCGATCCAAGACCCGCCGCGTGCGGCGGCGGCCGCGGCCGTGGCCGACTGCGCACGGGCCGGCATCAGGACGGTCCTGATCACCGGCGACCATCCCGGCACCGCCCGCGCGGTCGCCGCCGACCTGGGCATCATCGGCGCCGCCGACCGGGTCGTCGACTGCCGCGAGCCCGGCGCGCTCGCCGCGGGCCCGGCCGGCGTCTACGCGCGGGCCACCCCCGAGCAGAAGCTCGACATCATCGAGGGGCTGCGCAGCCGCGGCGAGGTCCTGGCGATGACCGGCGACGGCGTCAACGACGGCCCGGCCCTGCGCCGCGCCGACATCGGCGTGGCCATGGGAAAACGCGGCACGGAGGTCGCCCGGCAGGCCGCCGACCTCGTGCTCGCCGACGACAACCTGGACACCGTCGTCGCGGCCGTCGAGGAGGGCCGCCGGGTCTACGCCAACATCCGCCGTTTCCTGGTCTACGGCCTGTCGGGCGGCGCGGCGGAGATCGCGGTGATGGTGCTGGGCCCGTTCGTCGGGTTGCCGCTGCCGCTGCTGCCCGCGCAGATCCTGTGGATCAACCTGCTCACCCACGGCCTGCCCGGCGTGGCGCTGGGCGGGGAGCCGGCGGTGCCGGGAACCATGTCGCAGCCGCCGCGTCCGCCGGGCCAGAGCATCATGGGGGCGGGCCTGTGGCAGCGGGTCGTGCGGATCGCCGTGGTGCTCACCGCCGTCACCCTGGGCGTCGCCGTCTGGGGCTCGATGACCGGGCGGCCCTGGCAGAGCATGGCCTTCTTCGCCCTCGGCGCCACCCAGCTCGGCGTGGCGCTGGGCACCAGGACCCGCCCCGGCACCCTGGCCAACCCGATGCTGCTGCTCGCCGTGGGCGGCGCGTTCGTCCTGCAACTGGCCGGGATCTACCTGCCGGCGCTGCGCGAGCTGCTCGGCACCCGGCCGCTGGCGCCTGGAGACCTGCTGGTGGTCGTCGCGCTGTCCGCGCTCGGCTACGCCGCCGCCCGCCTGGACCGGATCCTGCACCCGTCCCCCACGCCCGCGCGGCACTGAAACGGCGCCCGGCGGAAACCGCCGGGCGCCGTTCTCGGCGGGCTGTCAGGACGCGGGCACCGGGAAGGACGCCGCCAGGCTCTCGCCCCACTGCCTGGCCCGCTCCAGCTCGCCCGGCACCAGCGGCCCCTGCGTGCCGGTCACGTAGAAGCTGCACGGCGGCACGGCGAGCCTGACGCCGAGACGGCGCAGCCGCTTGGCGACCGCCCGGCCCGCCGACCCCGGCAGGCGGGGCTTGGCCACGCGGGTGTCGAACGCCGCCGAGCAGAGCCCGGCCGACGACGTGCTGAGCGAGGCCAGCCACTCGCGCACGCCCCTGCCCCGCGACACCAGCGGCCCGGCGGCCTGCTGGGCGGCCGAGTCGCGGGTGGAGGCCCGGCTCATGGAGAAGGCGTGCGTCGGGCCGCCCACCACCAGCAGGGTGACCTCGTCCCCCACGTGCGCGGGGGCCGAGCCGACCTCCGCCACCGTGGCCCGCATCCGGGTGGCCAGCCCCTCCGCCACGGCCTGGGCGATCCGCTCGGTGTTGCCGTACATGGACTCGTAGACGACCAGTGCCTTCATCTCACGCCTCCCGCCGTTCCGGCAGGATCGGTTCGAGGTGGAACATCCCGGTCACCACCTCGCTCGGCTCGGGCTGCGGCTCGATCCGTCCGGCGACCGCCGACAGGACGTCCCGGGCGGTGATCAGGCCCACCAGGCCGTCGTCGGACAGCACGGGCACGGCGTCCACGTCGGCGTCCAGCATGGCGGCGGCGACCCTGCTCAGCGGGGTGCCCGGCCCCACCCGGGGCGTGCGCGCGCCGCCGAGCAGGTCCCGCACCTCGCGGCCGGACTGCTCCTGCGGCCCGCCGGACCAGGACGCGGCCAGGCGCTCCCGGGTCAGGATGCCCAGCAGGCGCCCTCCGTCGACGACCGGCAGGTGGTGCACGCCGGCCCGGCGCATCAGCTCCCACGCCATCAGCGGCGACTCCTCGGCCTTGACGGCCACCAGGACGCGGCTCATGACCTGTCCCGCCGTCGGCGACCCGTTCATGACCGCTCCTCCTCGCCCGGCCGGACCACGGCGACCGGGCAGGTCACGTGGTGCAGCACGCCGTGGCTGACCGAGCCGAGCACGGCGGAGGCGAACCCGCCCCGGCCGCGCGAGCCCACGACGACCAGGTCGGCCGATCCGGCCGCCTGCATCAGGGCGGTGACCGGGTGGGCGCACGGCTGCTCGTCGGTGACGACCAGGTCCGGGTTGGCCTCCCGCCAGGGGACGACCCGCTCGCGCGCCGCGCCGGTCTCCTCGCGCATCAGGTCCTGGATCAGGGTGTTGTACGTGACCGCGTACGGGGAGAAGACGGGCATCTGCCAGGCGGAGACCACGTGCAGCCGGGCGCCGCGGGCCCTGGCCTGCTCGACGGCGTACTCCATGGCCGCCTGCGCGTCCCGCGACCCGTCGTAGCCCACCACCACCCTGCCGTGCTCGGTGGCGGCGGGGGCGGCGGGGGCGCGGACGACCACGACCGGCCCCGACGCGTGCCCGGCCACCGCCAGGCTCACCGAGCCGACCGTCATCCCGGCGAACCCGCCGAGCCCCCGGCTGCCCAGCACCACACCGCCGGCCGTCGCCGACTCGCGGATCAGCTCCCCGGCCACGTTCCCGGACAGCAGCTCCGTCGTCACCTTGACGCCGCCGGCCAGCGCGCGGGCCCGGTCGGCGGCCTCCTCCAGCAGGCGGGCGCAGTGCTCGGCGTTCCCCTCGTGCAGCCACTGCGGGCCGACGTGCACGAGACGCAGGTCCAGGCCCCGCCGCCGCGCGTCGCCGGCCGCCCATTCCACCGCTCCGGTCGCCGGGACGGACCCGTCCACACCGACGACGATGTGAGTGCTCATCGCGCATCTCCTTCACCGGTCGAAGCTCTCACCATCAGGCTCCTCCGGCGGGCGGCGCGGCGCCGGAGGAGGAAGTCCCGCCCGGCAGGGCCGTTGGTCCTCATCGGGTTGGCGGGGGAGTTCTGGCACGATCCGGTCACGCCACCGCCTCGCCTTCCCACGCTCTGTAGTGTCGAAAGGCGACCCTCGCGCAGTAGCCCGCTCAACGTGAGGACGTCCTCATGACCGACGAAGCGGTTCCCCCCGTCGCAGAACCCGTCGCGCCCGCCCGCACCGGCGGCCTGCTGGAGAAACCCGAGCTGGCGGAGATGTTCGCCCTGGCCAAGAAGCTGGACGGCACCTGGCCGGTCTTCGCGCGCAGCCTGGGGCCCGGCGACGACCCGGTGCTCCTGCGCAGCCGCTACCGGGCGGTGGCCGCGTCCACCGCCCGGTGGTCGGTGCGGCGCAGGCACGTCGAGGACAACGTGAGCGGCTGGATCCTGCTGCCCATGCTCGGCGCGGCCGTCGTCTTCGTGGTGTCGGTGTTCTCCGTCACCTCCGTGCAGAAGATCTTCCTGGCCGTCCTGGGCCTCGCGGTCTACATACCGATCGCCGTCTGGATCGAGAACCGGCGTCATCGCCCGCTCTTCCGCTACGTCCTCGACCCGCTGATCACGGTGGTGGGGGTGGCCTGCTTCCCGGCCGCCCTGTACCTCCGCCAGGCGACCGGCCCCGCCTGGGCCGTCGACCTGGCGAACCGGGAATGGATGCCGATCCCCCAGAGCATCGGCGCCGCCTGCTGTGCCCTACTCGTCGGGATGATCCCGGTCAAGGTGGTGATGTGGCAGTGGGACCGCGAGTCCCGCACCCCGCCCACCGAGCCGCTCTTCGAGCAGCTGGCGGCCATCCTGGCCCGCGCCGAGCCCGGCCGCCGCGGCCAGCTCCCGCCGGAGGCGCGCAGGGAGATCCTCGGTCTGCTGGGCAAGGTCGCCTTCCTGCTACGGGTCTGCATCCCGACCGTCGCCCGCGGTGGGACCCCGCTGACCAGGGCCGTCGTCCGCGCCCGCACGGTCGAGGCGTCCAGGGCCGTCATCGACCTCCAGTTGTGGGTGGCGCTGCCGTCGCCGACCGCCTACGACGACCTCCGCACCCGCGTCGCCGAGCTGACCCGCACCGTCATCACGGGCGAGTACGACCGGCTCCCCACCCGCGACACCACCCCCGAGGACACCCGCCGGACGTGGCACGCCCGCGTCCTGGAGACCGTCCGGACCCTGGTCATCGCCCTGCTCCCGGTCGCCGGCCTGGTGACCGCCGACCGGCTGGGCCTCCGGCTCCCGTCCCCCTTCGACGACGGCGCCATGATCGCCGTCGTGGCCTGGGCCGTCGTGCTCCTCCTGGGCCTCCTCGACCCGAACTTCGCCTCCCACCTGGCCGCCGCCCGCGACCTGACCACGCTCTCCCCGTTCAACCGGACCACGGACAAGGGCGCGTAGCGCAGCCCGCTCAGCCGGACGTCAGCCGCGCGAACGTCTGGTGGGCGATCTCCCACTCCTCGTCGGTGGGGATGACGAGGACGGGCACCTCGGCGCCGGGGACGGACACCGCACGCTCACCGGACGCCCCCGCGGCGTTGAGCACGGGGTCCACCGCGATGCCGAGCCGCTCCAGCCCCGCCAGGCAGGCGGCGCGGGTGGCGGCGTCGTGCTCGCCGACGCCGCCGGTGAGCACGATCGCGTCCACCCGGCAGCCGAGCAGCGCGTGGTAGGCGCCGACGTACTTGCGGATGCGCCGGGTGTAGATCTCCAGGGCCAGCCTGGCCTCGTCGTCGTCGCGGGCGCGTACCTGGCGCATGTCGCCGGACCCGGTGAGCGCGAGCAGGCCGCCGCGGTGGCTGAGCTCGTGCTCCACCTGCTGGGCGTCCAGGCCGCCGGTGCGGGCCAGGTACGCGGCCAGGGCCGGGTCGACGTCGCCCGAGCGGGTGCCCATGACCAGCCCTTCCAGCGGCGTCATGCCCATGGAGGTGTCGACGCTGCGCCCGCCGGAGATCGCGGTGGCGCTGGCGCCGTTGCCGAGGTGGAGCACGATCAGGTTGAGATCGTCGAGGTCGCGGCCCAGGACGGCCGCGGCGCGGCGGGAGACGTACGCGCACGAGGTGCCGTGGAAGCCGAAGCGCCGCACGCCCTGCGCACGCCACTCGCGCGGCACCGCGTACGTGTACGCCTCGGGCGGCAGCGTGCGGTGGAACGCGGTGTCGAACACGGCCACCTGCGGCACGTCCGGGAACACCTTGAGCGCCAGCCGGATGCCGGTCAGGTTGATCGGATTGTGCAGGGGCGCGAGCGGGGCCAGCTCCTCGATCGCGGCGATGACCTCGTCGTCGATGAGCACCGCCGCGGCGAACCGGGTGCCGCCGTGCACCACCCGGTGCCCGACCGCGACCGGCGCCGGCTCGGGCCCCGCGGCGGCGAACGCCGCCAGCATCGCCTCCAGCCCGTCCCCGTGGCTGGGGAAGGGACGCTCACGGACGTACGGCGGCCCGTCCCCGCCGTGGTGCGTGATCCGCCCGTGTTCCTCCCCGATGCGCTCGACCAGCCCTCTGGCGGCGCGCTCGCGGGTGTGCGGATCGACGAGCTCGTACTTGATGGAGGAGGATCCCGTGTTCAGCACGAGAATGGGGTCGGCCATGCCCACGACCCTAAGTCCGTTCCGGGGGTCAGGTGGCGGCACGGATCTCGTTCGGGACTTCCGGCCCTACCGGACCGGCCGCGCCCCGGGTTGTGATGGGAGAGCCACGAGGCCGCCACCCCGGACGGAGCGGGCCGTGGAGACGACCGTCGTGGCAAGCTGACCTGCGAGACCGACGACTCCGAGTGGGAGGCCAGACAGCGATGCTCGTCCGCGAGGTCATGAGCAGCCCGGCCGTCACCGTCCGCGACACCGATCCGGTGCGGCGGGCCGTCCGGGTCCTGCACGGCCACGACATCACCGCCGCGCCCGTCGTCGACGACGACGGCCGGCTCGTCGGCGTGGTCAGCGAACTGGACCTGCTGCGGGGGGAGTTCGGGCCCGATCCCCGCGCGACCGTCCGCCCGGCCGCGCCGGCCGAGGAGCCGCTGCCCCGCCAGGTGATGGACGTCATGAGCCGCGACGTCGTCACGGTCACCGAGACCACGGACGTCACCGTCGCCATCGACCTCATGGTCCGCGAGCGGGTCAAGAGCCTGCCCGTCGTGAACGGCGGCCGGATCGTCGGCATGGTCAGCCGCCGCGACCTGATGGCCATGCTCGCCCGGCCCGACGAAGACCTGCGCCAGGCGGTCGAGGCCGCGCTGCGCGAGCAGTACCCGGCGGGCCCGAGCTGGGACGTCGCCGTCCGCGACGGCGTGGCCGAGCTGCGCGGGCCGTCCCGGCAGCAGGCCGATCACGTCGCCGGTGTGCTGGCCCGCACGGTGCCCGGCATCGTGCGGGTCAGACATGTCCGGCCGTCGCCGTGAGAACCGTCCGTCCAGGACGCGGTCCTCACCCCGGCGGTCACTCTCCGCCGGGTCAGCCGACCAGCACGTCGTCGCCGGCGCCGACGCCGATCGTGGCCAGGCCGTCGCGCAGCCATCGCGGGGCGACGTCGTCCTCGAAGCGACGCCGGTCGACGACGCGGCCCGTGCGGGCGTCGAGCTTGACCAGCGTGGTCGCGTCCTGCGCGACGTAGGTGTGCACGCCGTCCGTGAGCACGGTGCCGTCGCGCGCCGTGTCCAGGTCGCGGCGCCAGGCGACCTCGCCGTCGGCGATCCGGTAGGCGGTCACCGCGGTCTTGGAGCGCACGGTCAGCAGCTCGTCCGACACCCCCATCGCGCTCCCGTCCGGGTTGTCCCGCAGCCCCGCCGACGGGACGCGCCACAGCACCCTCCCGTCCCGGACCCCGCGGACGACCAGGGCGCCGCCGCCGTCCACGGACGCCAGACGCTCGGCGCCGAGCGCACGCGCGTGCCACAACCTCCCGCCGTCGAACCCCCACAGCCGCCTGCCGTCCGCGGCGCGGAGCGCGACGTTGGACTCCCCGCCCGCGCAGTCCCGGAAGAGCAGGACGAGCTCGCCCTCGCCGCGGGCCCCGAGGTCGGAGTCCCCCGTGGGGCAGGAGGCGGACGATCCGGACGGGAAGGACCAGCGGATGGTTCCCGTGCGTCCGTCCAGCACGTCGAGCCGGCCTTCGTGCAGGATCACCAGGAGGGGCACGGAGCCGTCCCTGGCCACCGAGATCTCCCAGGCCGCCCCCCATTCCTCGTCGTAGGCCCGGTTGGCCTCGTGGTACGGGCCCTGCGGCAGGTCGGCCCGCCAGACGATGCGGCCGTCCGGCACGTCGACGAGGCTGACCCGGCCGTCCCGCCGGACGGCCGCGATCCGGCGGTCGTCCACCCGTACGTGGCCTACCGAGTCGTCGGCCCAGGCGTTCTCGTACCGCCAGACCGGGGATCCGTCCGTGATCCGCTCCGCTGCCAGCCCTTCGGCGTGCGGGTCCCACAGCGGGCGCACCGCCACGTCACCGTAGACGTCTGCGATGGCGGAGACCCTGCCGACGACGTCGATCGCCGGCGTCCCCCACCCCGCCGGACGCCAGGGATGGGAGGACTTCCCCGCCGACGTCATGCTCTCGCCCGGCAGGCCGACGAGACCGAGCAGCAGGACGCTGACGACGGCACACGACACGATGTGGATCATCCGCACAGTCCCAGCATGCCTGCCGAGCGCGACCTGTACGACAAAACCGAAAAATCACCCGGCCGACCGCTAATTCAGTACACCCACCCCGGGAAGGGGCTCGGCGGCCTGCTCGGGATGGGGGCCGCCGTCGTACGACCGCCAGTCGCCCGACGGCACCAGGCCGGGGTCAACCCGCCGAACAGGGCCCGGACCCCGACCCGCGCGTCGTTTGTCTCCGCCCCAGGGGCAGACCCCATACTCATGCGGTGTCCGATTTGATGACCACTGGACAGTTCGCCGCGCGGTCCAACCTGACGCTCAAGGCGCTGCGGCTCTACGACGCCAAAGGGCTGCTGCCGCCCGCCGAGGTCGACCCCCGCACCGGCTTCCGCCGTTACGGCCGGGCGCAGCTCGCCGCGGCCCGGCGCATCACGCTGCTGCGCGCCATCGACATGCCCCTCGCCGAGGTCGGCAGGGTGCTGCGGCTGGACGGGCCGGCGGCGGTCGAGGCCATCGCGAGGCACTGGAGTCACCGCGAGGAGCGGTGGCGGGCACGCCAGTCGCTGCTGGCCTACATCCGGCAGGTCTTCCTGGAGGACGCGACCCCCGCGTACGAGGTGCGCCTGCGGGACGTGCCCGAGCAGCGCGTGATCTTCATCCACGGCCATGCGCACGCCTCCGGCCTGGCGGACTTCATCACGAACGCCTCGGCCGCGCTCTTCGCCCACCTGGGGGCGGCCGGGGGTGCCTGTCCGGGCCGCCGTTCGCCGTCTTCCACGGCACGGTGAGCGAGGACTCGAACGGCCCGGTGGAGGTGTGCCTGCCGACCGGCGGCCCGATCGAGCCCGCCGGCCGGATCGGCGTGCGGCTGGAGCCGTCCCACCGGGCCGCGTACGTCGAGGTCAGCAAGGAGCGGTGCCACTATCCGGCGATCCTGCCGGCGTACGACACGCTCAGGGCCTGGCTGGACGACCACGGGCTGGACCCGGCGCTGTCCATGCGCGAGATCTACCACCCGAACTGGGAGACGGCGGGCCCGGCGGAACACGTCGCCGACGTCGCGGCCCCGTTCGCGCCGCCCTCCTGAGCGACGGCCCCCGGGGACGTGAAACTTTCACGGCCCCACCGGCCAAGCCCGGCCGAAATGTTTCAAGGTCATAGACCCAGGACGAGCGCCCATACCGACCAAGACGATCCCGAAAGTTTTATCAGATTCTTGACAGCTTTCGGCGTGATCCACACACTGAGTGCCCGAGGCCGGCTTCCCCACCCGCTCCCGAGCGCCTTGGGCGCACCCCTCCGAAGTGCGTCCGCACGACCTTTCCCATGATTCGCGTACGGAGGCTCAAGCATGCGTAGCACCGCCATGTCCCCACCGACCGCCGGACGGCCGCCCGGCGCGCGCCGCCGGGCACTGATCACCGGCGCGATCGGCGCGCTCGGCCTGCTCACGGCACTGGCGACGGCGATTCCGGCCGATGCCGCGGCGAGCACGCTCGGCGCGGCCGCCGCGCAGAGCGGCCGCTACTTCGGCACCGCCATCGCCGCCGGCAAGCTCGGCGACTCCGCCTACACGACGATCGCCAACCGCGAGTTCACCATGGTGACGCCCGAGAACGAGATGAAGATCGACGCCACCGAGCCCAACCGGGGGCAGTTCACCTTCACCAACGGGGACCGGGTCTACAACTGGGCCGTGCAGAACGGCAAGCGGGTACGCGGGCACACCCTGGCCTGGCACTCCCAGCAGCCCGGCTGGATGCAGTCATTGTCGGGCAGCTCGCTGCGCCAGGCGATGATCGACCACATCAACGGCGTCATGGCCCACTACAAGGGCAAGATCTACGCCTGGGACGTGGTCAACGAGGCCTACGCCGACAGCGGCGGCGGCCGGCGCGACTCCAACCTCCAGCGCACCGGCAACGACTGGATCGAGGTGGCCTTCCGCACCGCGCGCGCCGCCGACCCGGCCGCCAAGCTGTGCTACAACGACTACAACATCGACAACTGGACCTGGGCCAAGACGCAGGGCGTCTACAACATGGTCAAGGACTTCAGGGCCCGAGGCGTGCCGATCGACTGCGTCGGCCTGCAGTCGCACTTCAACGGCAACAGCCCGTACAACAGCAACTACCGAACGACCATCCAGAGCTTCGCCGCGCTGGGCGTGGACGTGCAGATCACCGAGCTGGACATCCAGGGCGGCTCGGCCACCACGTACGCCAACGTCGTCAACGACTGCCTGGCGGTGCCGCGCTGCACCGGCATCACCACCTGGGGCGTTCGCGACAGCGACTCCTGGCTCGGCGCCGGCGCCACCCCGCTGCTCTTCGACGGCAACGGCAACAAGAAGGCCGCCTACACGGCGGTGCTCAACGCGCTGAACGGCGGCGGCACGACACCACCGCCCGGCGGCGGCGACGCGGGGCAGATCAGGAGCACGGCCGCCGGCCGCTGCGTCGACGTGCCCAGCTCCAGCACCACCGACGGCACCGCGGTGCAGCTGTGGGACTGCAACGGTCAGAGCAACCAGCAGTGGACGCGGACCTCGGCCGGAGAGCTGAAGGTGTACGGCAACAAGTGCCTGGACGCCGGAGGCACGGGCAACGGCGCCAGGATCCAGATCTACTCCTGCTGGGGTGGCGACAACCAGAAGTGGCGCGTCAACTCCGACGGCACGATCGTGGGCGTGCAGTCCGGGCTGTGCCTGGACGCCGTGGGCGGCGGCACCGGCAACGGCACGGGGCTGCAGCTGTACAGCTGCTGGGGCGGCAGCAACCAGAAGTGGACCTACAACGCGGCCGCCGCGTGAGCGTCTCCAGCCCGTCGCTCCGGCCCGGCTTCGCCCGCTGACCGCACCCCCTCCCCCGGCCCAGCGTGGCCCGGGGGAGGGGTCGCCCCCCGCATCCATGCCCCTGTCGACAGGTGACTCCCATGAAACTTTCATGGTGACGAGCCGTGCGACGCCGCCTCCGTGAAGGCAGAACTCCAGGCGGGAAGGCGTCCGCAGGACAAGGCCCAGCTCGGCGAGCGATCCCCTCGTTGACGCCGGAACGAACCGTCGGATGTACTCCCTCACTACGGAGCAGTCCCATCGGCAGGACGATGTTAGCGCTAACAGATCCATACGCCACCCGCCAAGGAGCCGTGACATGCCACCACCGATGGTCCGGGACACGACGGTGACCCGCTCAGCCAGTTGTTAGCGCTAACAAAAGGCGCCCAAAGACCAGGCACGGCCTCTCCAAAGCCCTGACCTGCTGACCCCCGTGACCGGCCCCGGACCGTTCACCGCCCCCCATCCCAAGGAGCTCAGCATGTCCTTGAGCCGCCGTCAGCTCTTCCAGGCCACGGGCGCGACCGCCGCGCTCTCCGTCGTCGGTCAGATGGCCGGCGCGTCCCCCGCCCTGGCCGCAGTCCCCTGGAGCAGGCCCGACATCGGCGTCTCAGCCTACGAGTTCGACCTCGGCCAGGTCCGGCTGACCTCCGGCCGCCTGCTGGACAACCAGAACCGCGCCCTCGCCTACCTGCGCTTCGTCGACGTCGACCGGCTGCTGTACGTCTTCCGCGCCAACCACCGGCTGTCCACCGGCGGCGCCGCGTCCAACGGCGGCTGGGACGCGCCCGGCTTCCCGTTCCGGTCGCACGCGCAGGGCCATTTCCTGACGGCGTGGGCGCAGGCGTACGCCGTGCTCGGTGACACCACCTGCCGCGACAAGGCGCGCTACATGGTGGCCGAACTGGCCAGGTGCCAGGCGAACAACCCGGCCGCCGGGTTCACCGGCGGTTATCTGTCCGGTTTCCCGGAGTCGGACTTCACGGCCCTGGAGAACCGCACCCTGACCAACGGCAACGTGCCCTACTACTGCGTCCACAAGACCCTGGCCGGGCTGCTGGACGTCTGGCGGCTGATCGGCGACACCCAGGCCAGGACCGTGCTGCTCGCCCTGGCGGGCTGGGTGGACGCCCGGACGTCGCGACTGTCCGCCGGCCAGGCGCAGGCCATGCTCGGCACCGAGTTCGGCGGCATGAACGCCGTGCTGACGGACCTGTACCAGGCGACCGGCGACCCCCGCTGGTGGGCCGCGGCCCAGCGGTTCGACCACGCGGCCGCGTTCGACCCGCTGGCCGCCGGCCAGGACCGGCTCAACGGCCTGCACGCCAACACCCAGGTGCCCAAGTGGATCGGCGCGGCCCGCGAGTACAAGGCGACGGGCGCCACCCGCTACCGCGACATCGCCGTCAACGCCTGGGACATCACGGTCGGCGCGCACACGTACGTGAACGGCTCCAACAGCCAGGCCGAGCACTTCCGCGCTCCCGGCGCGATCGCCTCCTACCTGACCAGGGACACCGGCGAGGCGTGCAACACCTACAACATGCTCAAACTGACCCGGGAGCTGTGGCTGCTGTCCCCCGACCGGGCCGACTACTTCGACTACTACGAGAACGCCCTGCTCAACCACCTGCTCGGTCAGCAGAACCCGGCCGACGCGCATGGGCACGTCACCTACTTCACCCCGCTCAACCCCGGTGGACGGCGAGGCGTCGGACCAGCCTGGGGCGGCGGCACCTGGAGCACGGACTACGGCACGTTCTGGTGCTGCCAGGGCACCGGGATCGAGACCAACACCAAGCTGACGGACTCGATCTACTTCCACGACGACACCACGCTGTTCGTGAACCTGTTCGTGCCCTCCGTCCTCGACTGGAGCCGGCGCGGCATCACGGTCACCCAGACCACCTCCTATCCGGTCAGCGACACCACGTCGCTGCAGGTCACCGGAACCGTGAGCGGGTCGTGGACGATGCGCGTCCGGATCCCGGCCTGGACGCAGGGCGCGACGATCAGCGTCAACGGGGTCCGGCAGGACATCGCGGCCGCCCCGGGCAGCTACGCCGCCCTCACCCGGTCGTGGTCGTCCGGCGACACCGTGACCGTGCGCCTGCCCATGCGGGTGGTCATGAAGGCCGCCGCGGACAACCCCGGCGTGCAGGCCGTGACCTACGGTCCGGTCGTGTTGTCGGGCGACTACGGCGACGCCGTCCTGTCGTCGGCCCCGGCCCTGAACCCCTCCTCGATCACCCGGACCGGCGGCTCCTCCCTGGCCTTCACGGCCACGGCCGACGGCGCGCCGGTGCGGCTGGGCCCCTTCCACGACGCGACCGGCCACAACTACGTCGTCTACTGGAACGTCCAGGGCGGGACCGGCACGGCGAGCTTCCGGCTGGTCAACGCGGCCAGCGGGCTGGTCCTGGGCATCAGGGACATGTCCACCGCCGACGGCGGCCCGGCCCTGCAGTGGACCGACAGCGGCACCGCCGACCACGACTGGGTCCTGATCGCCGACGGCGGCGCCCTGCGGTTCCGCAACGCGCACAGCGGCAAGGTGCTCGGCGTCGAGAACATGTCGACCGCCGCGGGCGCCCGGGTGCTCCAGTGGGGCGACACCGGCACCGCCGACCACCGCTGGACGGTCGCCGACGTCGGTGACGGCTCCGTCAAGATCCGCAATGTCCACAGTTCCAAGCTGCTCGGCATCCTGAACGGCTCGACCGCGAACGGCGCCCAGGTGATCCAGGACGCCGACGACGGCAGCCCGGACAACCAGTGGCGGTTCCTGCCGAACGGCGCGCGGCGGGTCCAGAACGTGGGCACCGGGTTGGTGCTCGGGGTCACCGGCATGTCCACGGCCGACGGCGCGCCCGTCGTCCAGTGGGGCGACAACGGCACCGCCGACCACCTGTGGACCGCCATCGCCGACACCGGCGGCTACCTGCGGCTGCGCAACTCCCACAGCCAGAAGGTGCTGGGCGTGGAGAACATGGGAACCGCCGCCGGTTCGCGGGTCGTGCAGTGGGCCGACAACGGCACCGCCGATCATCGCTGGCGGCTGCGCCACGGATCGGGCGCCGCCTTCCGCGTCCAGTGCGCGGGCGGCGGCCGGGTCCTCGGCGTCGCCGGCTCGTCCCAGGGCGCGCAGGTCGTGCTCGCCGACGACAACGGCTCGGACGACAACCTCTGGAGGTTCCTGTGAGACGTGTCCTCGCGGCTGTCTCGGCCCTGCTTCTCGTGGGCGTGTTGCTCACCGCCCAGGAGGCGGCGGCCGCGACGGTCGACACCAACATCTGGTACGTCCTGGTCAACCGCAACAGCGGCAAGGCCCTGGACGTCTACAACCTGTCCACCGCCGACGGCGGCCGCATCACCCAATGGACCAGGAACAACCAGAACCAGCAGCAATGGCAGTTCGTCGACTCCGGCGGCGGCTACTACCGCATCAAATCCCGCCACTCCGGCAAGGTCCTCGACGTCCACAACTTCTCCACCGCCAACGGCGGCCCGATCGTCCAATGGACCGACCTCAACGGCACCAACCAGCAATGGAAACTCACCGACAGCCCCGACGGCCACGTCAGACTCATCTCCCGCCACAGCAACAAGGCCCTGGAGGTCCAAGGAGCCTCCACCGCCGACGGCGCCAACATCGTCCAGTACGACGACTGGGGCGGCGCCAACCAGCAATGGCGACTCGTCCCGGTCAACGGCAACGGCGACTACGCCAACCCGGTCGTGTGGCAGGACTTCGCCGACGGCGACATCATCCGGGTGGGAGACGCCTACTACTACTCGGCCTCGACCATGCACTACTCGCCGGGCGCGCCGATCCTGCGTTCGTACAACCTGGTCGACTGGGAGTACGCCGGGCATTCCGTGCCGAGGCTCGACTTCGGCTCCGGCGCCTACGACCTCAACGGCGGCCGGGCGTACGTGAAGGGCATCTGGGCCTCGGCCTTCAACTACCGGCCCGGCAACGGCACCTTCTACTGGCTCGGCTGCGTCGAGTTCAACCGGACCTACGTCTACACCGCCTCCGCCGTGGACGGCACGTGGACCAAACGCTCCCAGATCAACAACTGCTACTACGACGCCGGCCTGCTGGTCGACTCCGACGACACCATGTACGTCGCCTACGGCAACAGCACCATCAGCGTCGCCCAGCTCTCGGCCGACGGCCTCAGCCAGGTACGCGCCCAGCAGGTGTTCCAGACCCCGAGCAACATCGGCACCCTGGAAGGGTCCCGCTTCTACAAGCGCAACGGCTACTACTACATCTGGCTGACCCGCCCCGCCAACGGCCAGTACGTGCTCCGCTCCACCTCGCCATGGGGCCCGTACGAGATGCGTCAGGTCCTGCTCGACCTGCCCGGCCCCATCGCCGGCGGCGGCGTCCCGCACCAGGGCGGCCTCGTCCAGACGCAGAGCGGCGACTGGTACTACATGGCGTTCGTCGACGCCTACCCCGGCGGACGCGTCCCGGCTCTGGCGCCGATCACCTGGACCGGCGACTGGCCGGTCGTGCAGACCGTCAACGGCGGCTGGGGCGTCAACTACCCGAAACCGAACATCCAGACCGGCCGGACCGTGACGTCCATGATCGGCCCGGACACCTTCACCTCGGCCACGCTCGGCCCCCGCTGGGAGTGGAACCACAACCCCGACACCGGCCGCTTCTCCACCGGCAACGGCCTGCGCCTGCAAACCGCGACCGTCACCGGCGACCTCTACGCCGCCCGGAACACGCTGACCCACCGCATCCAGGGCCCGTCCTCCACGGCGACGATCGAGCTCGACCACTCGCAGATGGCCGACGGCGACCGCGCCGGGCTGGCGATGCTGCGCGATCAGTCGGCCTGGATCGGCGTCAAACGCGACAACGGCGTCAGCCGGGTCGTGATGACCAACGGCCTGACCATGAACGGCTCGTGGCAGACCACCGGCACCGGCGCCGAGGCGGCGAGCGCGACCGTCCCGGGCGGCCGGATCTGGTTGCGGGTCACCGCCGACATCCGGCCCGGGTCCGGCCGTCAGGCCCGCTTCTCCTACAGCACCGACGGCAGCACCTTCGTGGGCCTCGGCCCGGCCTTCACGCTGAACAACGCCTGGCAGTTCTTCATGGGCTACCGCTTCGGCATCTTCAACTACGCCACCAAGTCCCTCGGCGGCGCGGTCACCGTGCGCCGCTTCGACCTGACCACCCCCTGACACGGCATCGGAGCACATGGTGAAGAAACTGGTGCAGAAACACAGTCCCCTGACCGTCCTCGCGACGGTGGCCGTCCTGCTGGCGAGCCTGTTCGTCGCCGCCCAGCCCGCCGACGCGGCCACCGTCGACACCAACGCCTGGTACGTCCTGGTCAACCGCAACAGCGGCAAGGCCCTGGACGTCTACAACCTGTCCACCGCCGACGGCGGCCGCATCACCCAATGGACCAGGAACAACCAGAACCAGCAGCAATGGCAGTTCGTCGACTCCGGCGGCGGCTACTACCGCATCAAGTCCCGCCACTCCGGCAAGGTCCTGGACGTCCACAACTTCTCCACCGCCAACGGCGGCCCGATCGTCCAATGGACCGACCTCAACGGCACCAACCAGCAATGGAAACTCACCGACAGCCCCGACGGCCACGTCAGACTCATCTCCCGCCACAGCAACAAGGCCCTGGAGGTCCAAGGCGCCTCCACCGCCGACGGCGCCAACATCGTCCAATACGACGACTGGGGCGGCGCCAACCAGCAATGGCAACTCGTACGGACGGACGGCGGTAACCCCGGCATGTGTGACCTCCCCTCGACCTACCGCTGGACCTCGACCGGCCCGCTGGCGACCCCGAAGGCGGGCTGGGTCTCGCTCAAGGACTTCACCGTCGCCCCCTACAACGGGCGGCATCTGGTCTACGCCACGACCCACGACACGGGGACGAAGTGGGGGTCGATGAACTTCAGCCCGTTCACCAACTGGTCCGACATGGCCTCGGCGACTCAGAACACGATGTCCTTCTCCGCCGTCGCCCCCACGCTCTTCTTCTTCGCCCCCAAGAACGTCTGGGTGCTCGCCTACCAGTGGGGCGGGCCCGCCTTCTCGTACCGGACCTCCACCGACCCCGCCAACCCCAACAGCTGGTCGGCGCCGCAGACGCTCTTCTCCGGCAGCATCTCGGGGTCCGGGACGGGCCCCATCGACCAGACGGTCATCGGCGACAACACTGACATGTACCTGTTCTTCGCCGGGGACAACGGCAAGATCTACCGGGCGAGCATGCCCATCGGGAACTTCCCCGGCAGTTTCGGCACGGCGTCGACCGTGGTCATGAGCGACACGACGAACAACCTGTTCGAAGCCGTCCAGGTCTACAAGCTCCAGGGCCAGACCCGGTACCTGATGATCGTCGAGGCGATCGGCGCGCAGGGCCGCTACTTCCGGTCGTTCACCGCCAGCAGCCTGAACGGTTCCTGGACGCCCCAGGCCGCGACCGAGGGCAACCCGTTCGCCGGCAAGGCCAACAGCGGCGCCACCTGGACGAACGACATCAGCCACGGCGAGCTGGTCCGCATCGGCGCCGACCAGACCATGACCGTCGACCCGTGCAACCTGCAACTCCTCTACCAGGGCCGCAGCCCCAGCTCGGGCGGCGACTACGGCCTCCTGCCCTACCGGCCGGGGGTGCTGACGCTGCAGCGCTGACGCCGTGAGCCGGTGACCCTCGCGGCTCCCACCTGAAAAATGCCACGGGTCCACCCCTCCGCCGAGGGGTGGACCCGTGACGGGTCCGAGCTACCTGAGCCAGGCGTTGCGGCGGACGATCGGCAGGTTGCCCAGCCCGAGCGTGGCGCCCGCGCCGGTCATGGCCAGGCCGATCAGGACGATGGCGTAGATGATGTGCTCGTCCAGGAAGGGGTTGGTGGCCAGCGGGAGCTCGGCGGCCCACATCAGGGCCAGCATGAGCGTGCCGGCGACCGCCGCGATCCGGGTGCCGACACCCAGCACCAGCGCCAGGCCGATACCGAGAAGGCCGGCCATGAACAGCCAGTCCACCCACACCTGTCCGGCCAGGCTCGAGAACAGGCCGCCCAGCGCGTTCTCGCCGGTGCCCTTGAGGAACCCCGTCGTCGGGCTGCCGCCCGCGATCCACGCCTTGCCCGCCGGAGTCGCGAAACCCCACCCGAACGTCTTGTCCAGGAACGCCCACAGGAAGATCCAGCCGATCGCGATCCGGGCGACCGCCCAGACGTACTCGACCGGGGTACGCGCCGCCTTCACGGGGGCGACGTCCATCACGGGCCGGTTGATGGTGGTGGCCATGGCGGGCCTCCCTTTCAGTGGGGGGTGTACGTCCTTGTTCACCCCTATTCCACTGCGCCCGCCCGCTCCCGGTCAGTGTCGTAGGCCCCTCACGGGAAGGACCTTGGTCCTCAGGGGCCGTCCGTCCCGGCTCCGCCCGGCCTCGGTCCTTCGGCTGCCGGAGGTGGGACTTTGGGCCCTAGCCCGGTGGCCGGCGTTCTCGTAGCTTCGCGTCGGGGGCATTGTGCTTCCGCTGACGAACGCCGGCCACCGGCCGCCCGCCGAAGGTAAGGAGACGGACATGAGTTCTCAGGCGCGGCCTCGCACGGGCAGGCGGGCGGTGCTGAAGGTCTCCGGCGACCTGGACCTGGCCACGCAGGCGGGGTTCCGCGCCCGGATCGCCGCCGCCCTCGCCGGACAGGGCACGCGTCTCGTCCTCGACCTCAGCGGGGTGACCTTCATGGACGCCCGCGGGCTTGCCGCGCTGGTGGCCGCGCGTGACATGGCGACCGCCCGTCACGGCAGCCTCCGTCTGACGGGGGTGACGCCGGCCGTCCTGCGGTTGCTTGAGGTGACCCGTCTCGACCGGACGTTCTCACCGGTCTCCCTCGCGGACGTGCGCCCCGCCGCGTGAACGGCGGTCAGCGGGACGTGCGGGTCTGTTCCCAGCGGTGCAGCAGGCCGGGCAGCTCCGCCAGCAGGAACTGGTAGAAGTCACGCATCTCGGCCAGCCGGGCGTGGGCCGGGTCGCCGGAGGCGGTGGTGGCGATGCCGGTCTCGGCGGCCTGCAGCATGACGCGCACCATGCTGTTCTGGGTGGAGAACAGGGTGGGCCAGGCGTTCTCGCGTAGCCGGTAGTGCTCACGGCGGCTGCCGGGCGCGGGCAGGCGCTCGATCAGGCCGGTCGCCAGCAGCGCCTTGACCGCGCCGGACACCGAGCCCGCGCTGACGCCGAGCCGGTCGGCGATGTCGCCCATGGTGACCGTGTCGGCATCGGTGAACAGGAAGAACGCGAGGACCCTGGCCGACATGCGCTGCAGGCCGCCCTCGGTCAGCACCAGTGCCAGCCGTTCGGCGGCCTGCCACCGTTCCTGGTCGCCCATCCCGTCACCTCCTTGCTCGGATCATAGCCGGACTACCGAGAGTTCAGAAATTTCTGAAATCTCGCTATATTGCGGGTATTCGGTCCTTCATCGGGCCGGTGGTGTGCCGGGAAGCCTGGTCGGCGAGCGCAACAGTCCTTTTCGAGCAAGGAGCGCCGATGAAGGTCCTCATCCTCACCCACGGCACCCGCGGCGACGTCCAGCCGTACGCCGCCCTGGCCCTCGCCCTGAAGCGGGCCGGGCACGAGGCCGTCCTGGCGGCCCCCGCCGCCATGGGCGGCCTGGCCGGTCCGCACGGCATCGACTTCGCGCCGCTGCACGACGGCCCGAACACGCTCATCGACGACCCCGGCATCCGCCAGGCGGTCGAGACCAACTACCGCGGCCTGCGCGGCAAGAAGGTGGCCCTGCAGGTGATGCGCCGCAGCAGGCCCCTCATGGCCGAGGTCTTCACCGACATGGCGGACGTGCTGCTGGACGGCCCCGGCCAGGGCGCCGACCTGGTCGTGCACGCGCCCGGCATGCCGGGCGGCCACGTCGCCGAGCGGCTCGGCGTGCCCGCGGTGCCCGCCGCGCTGCAGCCGGTGTGGGTGCCCACCGCCGCCTTCCGCAACCCGATGTTGCCGCTGCCGTTGCCCAAGGCGCTGAACCGGGCCTCCTACCTGCCGATCAAGCTGATGCTGCGCTCCTTCGCGGGCATCGCCGACGACCTGCGCGCTCGGCTGGAGCTGCCACGACGGCGTGGCCGGCACGACATCCTGCGCCGCCCGGACGGCCGTCCGGCGACCGTCCTGCACGCCTTCAGCCGTCACCTGCTGCCCCACGACGTGCCGGGCGGTCTGGACTATCCGGCATGGGTGCACACCACCGGCTTCTGGTACCTGCCCGCCCCGCCCGGCTGGACGCCCTCGCCGGAGCTGGCCGCCTTCCTGGCCGACGGGCCGCCCCCGGTGTACGTCGGGTTCGGCAGCATGGCCGGCACCGACCCGCGGCGGCTCGGCCGCATCGTCGCCGAGGCCGTCCGGCGGGCGGGGGTGCGGGCCGTGCTGGCCACCGGGTGGGGCGGCATCCAGGCCGCCGACCTGCCCGACGGTGTGCACCTGCTCGACCAGGCGCCGCACGACTGGCTGCTGCCGCGCACGGCCGCGATCGTGCATCACGGCGGCAGTGGCACCACCGCCGCGGCCCTGCTGGCCGGGCGCCCGCAGGTGATCTGCCCGTTCGTCGCCGACCAGCCGTTCTGGGCGTCCCGCGCGCACGCCGCGGGCGTGGCCGTGCCGCCGCAGCCGCAGCGGCGCCTGACCCCGGACGGTCTGGCCGCCGCCATCGGCCTGGCCGCCACCGACGCCCGGATGGCGGCCACGGCCGCCGAGCTCGGCCGGCGCGTACGGGCCGAGAACGGCCTCGACCGCGCCGTCACGGTCCTGGAATCCCTGAGCTGATCGCGTCGCCGGGGAAGCCGCCCCGGCGGAACTGTTAGGGTGATCGCCGGTGCGCCGGGAAGTCTGGTCGGCAACGTGTACGACGACGACCGGAGCCCCTTTCCATGATCCTTGTTTGCGTGGCCGCGTGACGGGCGCCCTGCTGACCGCGTTCGCGGGCCTGCTGCTGCTGGCGGTGCTGCTGTCCAGCCTGGCCCACCGCACCGTGCTGTCCACGGCGGCGTTGTTCCTGGTGGCCGGGTTCGTGCTGGGCGACGGCGTGCTCGGCGTGGTCTCGCTCAAGCCCGGGGACGATCTGGTGGCGACGCTGGCCGAGCTGGCGCTGTTCGCGGTGCTGTTCACCGACGGGATGCGGGTGGGCTGGGCCGAGCTGCGCAGCGCGTGGCGGCTGCCGGGGCGGGCGCTCGGCTGGGGCCTGCCGCTCACCCTGGTCATCACCGCCGCCGGCGCGCACTACCTGCTCGGGCTGGGCTGGGTCGAGTCGCTGCTGATCGGCGCGATCCTGGCCCCGACAGACCCGGTGTTCGCCGCCGCCCTGGTCGGCAACGAGAAGGTGCCGCCCCGGCTGCGGCAGCTGCTCAACGTCGAGTCCGGCGTCAACGACGGGCTCGCGCTGCCGTTCGTGATCCTCTTCCTGGCGATCGCCTCGGGCTCGGCCGACCTGCACCTCGGCGAGCTGGGGCTGGAGCTCGGCCTGGGCGTGCTCATCGGCGTGGCCATCCCGTGGGCGGCGATCAAGCTGGAGCAGACCCGCTGGTTCGCCGCCTCCACCGCCTACGAGCCGCTCAACGCCCTGGCCATCGGGCTGCTGGTGCTGGCCGTGGGCAAGGCCACGCACGGCAACCTGTTCCTGGCCGCGTTCTCGGCCGGGATCACGGTGGCGACCTTCGGGCAGCGGCAGCGCGAATCGTTCGAGCACTTCGGCGAGCTCATCGCGGAGATCTTCAAGCTGGCGGCGCTGCTGGTGTTCGGGGCGCTCATCACGCCGTCGCTGCTGGGCTCGGTGGGCTGGCGGGGGTGGCTGTTCGCGATCCTGGCGCTGGTGGTGGCGCGGCCGGTGGCGATCTGGCTGTCGTTCCTGCGTTCCGGGCTGACGGTGCGCGAGCAGGCGGCGGTGGCCTGGTTCGGCCCGAAGGGGTTCGCCTCGGTGGTGTACGGGCTGCTCGTGCTCGCCTCCGGGATCGCCGCCGCGCAGCAGGTGTTCCAGATCGTCGCCGTCACCATCGTGGCCTCGATCCTGCTCCACTCCTCCACCGACATCGTGGTGGCCCGCGGCTTCGACGACGAGCACGACGTCCCGGCCTGGTTCGGCCGCCTCCGCAGACGCGGGCAGACGTCATGAGACGCCTTCGCCGAGCAGGAAGGCGTCGCTAGCGCAGGCCAGTGAGCAGCGCGTCGAGACCCGCCTTGACCTCGGAGGCCGTACGCCCCCGGTGGACGACCAGGTTGGCCGCGAGCGGCGCGAGCAGGGCATCGGCGAGGAACCCCGCGTCCGCCTCCGGCTCGATCTGCGCGATCAGCATGACCAGGTGCTGGTGGTACGCCTCGTAGGCCCCGCCGAAACGGGTGAACTCCCCCGCGGTCTCGGCCATCAGCAGCAGGTCGAGCTGGGCGAAGGTGCGGTCGGTCAGCGCGTGGAGGAAGGCGCGTAGCCGCTCGATCTCCGACGCCCCGGGGCCCAGCGGCGGCGGGCCGGTCAGGAACGCCTGCTGGAACTCGCGCTCCTTCTCGTCGATGAGCGCATACGCCAGGCCCGACCTGTCGCCGAACCGCCGGTACAGCGTGCCGATGCCGACGCCCGAGGCGGCCGCGACGTCGGCCATCGCCAGCCCCTTCATTCCCGCGGTGGCGACGATCTCCGCGGCCGCCGCGAGGATCTTCGACCGGTTCCTGGCGGCATCGGCCCGTTCCTGTGCCACGGGGTTCACCTTATCGGCTTGAAAAGCGGAACGCGTTCCGCATACCCTCAACCGGAACAGATTCCGCATATTGGAGGACACATGCTCAACGGCAAGGGCGTACTCGTCACCGGTGGCAGCAGGGGCATCGGCGCGGCCATCGCCCGCCACCTGGCCGCGGCGGGCGCCGATGTGGCGATCACCTACGCGACGGCGGAGAGCCGCGCGAAGACCGTGGCCGAGGAGATCGAGGCGCTCGGCCGCCGCAGCCTGGCCATGGCCGCCGAGGCGACCGACGCCGAGGCGCTCCAGGCAGCCGTCGCCCGCACCGTCTCCGCCTTCGGCCGTCTCGACATCCTGGTGAACAACGCCGGAATCGCGCCCTTCGGCCCACTGGAGGACGTCTCCCTGGACGAACTCGACCGCACCCTCGCCATCCACGCCAGAGCCGCCTTCATCACGTCGCAGGCCGCCGCACGTCACATGCGGGCCGGCGGGCGGATCGTGAACATCGGCAGCAGCCTGGCCGAACGCGTCCCCTACCCCGGCTGGACCCTGTACTCGATGAGCAAGTCCGCACTGATCGGCCTCACCAAGGGCCTCGCCCGCGATCTCGGCCCCCGTGACATCACGGCCAACCTCGTCCACCCCGGCTCCACCGACACCGAGATGAACCCCGCCGACGGCCCCGACGCCGACGCCGAACGCTCCTACACCGCCCTCGGCCGCTACAGCACGCCGGACGACATCGCCGCCACCGTCCTCCATCTGGCGGGCCCCGCCGGCCGTACCATCACCGGCACGTCCATCACCGTCGACGCCGGAACGACCGCCTGACGTCCCGGTTCCGGCCGGAGGCGGTCATCCGGCGGTCGGCGCCGACTCCGGTCGCTCGCCGCGAAGCCGGCCCCACAGCAGGTACGCGAGGGGGCCGACCGGTTGCACGAAGATCCCGAGCCACCACAGCGCCTTGCGCCCGCGCACGTCGGCCTGAGGACGGCACCACAGATCCACCGCCGCGGCCGCGGTGACCGCGAACTCCGCGGACGCCAGCACGAGCAGCGAGCTCCGGCGCCTGTTCGACATCTCGTCCCAACGCATGGAGGGGCTCCTCTCTCCGGTCCTGGGCACCAGGATGACGGCGTCCGGGCCTCTGCCGCCCGAGCCGGAGGTCATGACCCGGCGGGACTTGGTGCTCTTTCCGGGTCACGACGTGCCCGCGCGGGATCAGAGGGGGACCTGCCAGAGCAGCCGCGTGCCTCCGCCCTCCGGGCTCGCCAGCTCGGAGGTGCCGCCGAGGCCGCTCGCGCGTTCCTCGATGTTGCGCAGGCCGCTGCGGCGACCTGGCTCGTCCAGGCCGACGCCGTCGTCGGAGACCACAAGGGTGAGCCTGCCGGAGGCCACCTCGACGGACACCTCGGCGCGGCCGGCGCGGGAGTGGCGGACCACGTTCGACAGGGCCTCGCGCAACACCGCCAGCAGGTGCTCGGCCACGGCCTCGGGCACCAGCGTGTCGATCTGCCCTTCCATCCGCAGGCCGGGCATGAACCCCAGATGGCCGCCCGCGCCCTCCACCAGGCCGACGATCCGGCTCCGCAGGCCGGGCGCGGCGCCCTCGACGGGGCCCTGGAGGGCGAAGATGGACGAGCGGATCTGCCGGATGGTCTCGTCCAGCTCGTCGATGGCGTGTTGCAGCCGTTTGCCCGCCTCCGGCCGTTCGACCAGCCGGACGGTGCTCATCAGCGTCATCGCGGTCGCGAACAATCGCTGGATGACGACGTCGTGCAGGTCCTTGGCGATGCGGTCGCGGTCCTCCAGCAGGCCGAGCCGTTCGGCGTCGCGGCGGGCCTCGGCCAGCTCCAGCGCCAGGGCCGCCTGACCGGCGAACGCGTGCAGCATCTGCTGGTCCGCCCTGCTGAACGGCAGCCGCCCGCCCCGCTTGGCCAGCATCAGCACGCCGCGCACGGCCGGCGCCGCGCCCAGCGGGATCATGAGCCCGGGGCCGTAGCCCAGCCGCCGCAGCGGCGAGGCCGGGTAGGGGGCGCTGCGCATGTCCGCGTCGGACATCGGCTCGCCCCGGGTGAAGACGTCGCCCGCGAGCGTGGCCGCGACCTCGAAGACGGCCCCCCGCAGCCCTTCGGCGCCCTCGCCCTCCGCGACCCGGGCGACCAGCGACTCCTTCGCCGCGTCCGGCAGCAATACCTGGACCAGGTCGGCGTCGCTCATCTGGCGGGCGCGGGCGGCCACCACGGTCAGCATCTGGTGCGGGTCCGCACCGGACAGCAGGCTCGTGGTCACCTCCGACGACGCCTGCAGCCAGGTCTCACGTCGGCGCGACTCCTCGTACAGGCGGGCGTTCTCCACGGCGACGCCGGCGGCGGTGGCCAGCGCGATCACGATGGCCTCGTCCTCCTCGTCGAAGTCGCCGCCGCCACGTTTCTCGGTCAGGTAGAGGTTGCCGAACACCTCGTCGCGCACGCGTACCGGCACGCCGAGGAAGGTGCCCATCGGCGGGTGGCCGGGCGGGAAGCCGTAGGACTCGGGGTGGTCGGAGATGCGGCCCAGCCGCAGCGGACGGGCGTCCTTGATCAGCAGGCCGAGCAGGCCCAGCCCGTGCGGCCAGTGCTCGATCCGGGCGATCTCCTCCTCGCTCAACCCGACCGGGATGAACTGCAGGAGCGTCTGCTCCTCGCCGACCACGCCCAGCGCGCCATAACTCGCGTCCACCAGCCTGGCCGCCGTCTCCACGATCCGCCGCAGCACGGTCTCCAGGTCGAGGTCGCTGCCCACCGAGACGACGGCCTCCAGCAGCGCGTGCACCCGGTCACGGGTGGCCAGCACCGCGCTCAGCCGCACCTGCAGCTCGGCCAGCAGCTCATCGAGCCGCATCTGCGGCATCAACGGTCGGTGCGCGCCTTCCATGATGATCAGTCTGGCAGCCGGAGAACGGCCCGCAAAGCCCTGCTTTCACGGACGAGGACCGCGCGCTCCCCCGCTCTACCGCGGCGGCGGCACGGTGACCAGGTCGTCGTGGTCGGCGGTCACCTCGCTGGTGACGTCGACGATACCCTCGACGGCGCGGACGGCCTCCACCGCCGCGATCGCCTGCGACCGGCGTTCCACCCGCCCGCTGAGCTTGACCACGCCCTGCTCGATCTCGGCGGTGATCGCCCCGGACGCCGGGAGCACGCTCCGGACATCGGCCTCCAGCTCCGCCCGCGGACGGGCGAAGACGCGCAGCACGTCGCGCTGGTGCAGGGTGCCGACGATGCGCCCGCCGGCCGGGTCGATCACCGGGAGCTGCTTGATGCGCCGGTCGTGCATGATCCTGGCCGCCTCGCGCACGGACGTGCCCGGCGTGACGCTGATCGCCGGGGTGGACATGAGCTGGGCCGCCGTGACGGCCATCGCCCGGTGGTGCTCGTCCCGCCGGCGGTGGGGTTCGAACATCGACACGCTGTGCCGTACCGGGTCGATCTCCTTGAGCAGCAGGTCGTCCTCGGAGACCACGCCCACCGGGCGCCGGTCGGCGTCTATCACGGTGACCGCGCCCACCGCGTACCGCTTCATCGCGTTGAGGACGTCGGCGAACGACGCGTCCGCCAGCACGGCGATGGCCACCCGGCCCATGACGTCCTTGACCTCGATCGACATGGTGTACCTCCTTGCCACTCTCTCCATCCTGCTCCTCCCGGGACCGGCGGAACGCCCGCCCCCGGGTGCGGGGCGGGCGTGCGCTTCCGTGCACTACCTGAGCCAGGCGTTGCGGCGGACGATCGGCAGGTTGCCCAGCCCGAGCGTGGCGCCCGCGCCGGTCATGGCCAGGCCGATCAGGACGATGGCGTAGACGATGTGCTCGTCCAGGAAGGGGTTGGTGGCCAGCGGGAGCTCGGCGGCCCACATCAGGGTCAGCATGAGCGTGCCGGCGACCGCCGCGATCCGGGTGCCGACACCCAGCACCAGCGCCAGGCCGATACCGAGAAGGCCGGCCATGAACAGCCAGTCCACCCACACCTGTCCGGCCAGGCTCGAGAACAGGCCGCCCAGCGCGTTCTCGCCGGTGCCCTTGAGGAACCCCGTCGTCGGGCTGCCGCCCGCGATCCACGCCTTGCCCGCCGGAGTCGCGAAACCCCACCCGAACGTCTTGTCCAGGAACGCCCACAGGAAGATCCAGCCGATCGCGATCCGGGCGACCGCCCAGACGTAGTCGACCGGACGGCGTCCGGCGGCGGTGATGCTCGTGCAGGTGACGGGCCTGTCGATCGTGGCGGCCATGACGATCCCCTTTCAGCGATGGTTCGTCGTTCTCTTCCGCGCCTCCATCGCACCGTTTTCCGCGCTCCGACGGCAGTGCCCTACGACCGTCGGTCGAAGGACCTTGGTCCTCGCCGCCCTGCCGGGAGCGTCATCGACGCCGCCGCTGATGACGGGAATATGGCCATTTGTCAACGCCGAAGCGACAGGGCCGTAATGGCACCTTTCTCCCGAATTTACCAGCAGAAAAACGGGTGGATCTTGTGTCTTGACCTGGGTGATGACGCGTGTAAGGCTTCGAGCCAAATGATCTAGCGCCCGCGATCTGCCACGAAAGGCTGGGGCTTAATGGCGCATTTATCCTCTCTTCGTACCGTCAAGAACTCTTTCCTCCATCTCGAGGTCGAGGACGCCGAGGCCGCCTCGCTGGCCTCCTGGACCGGCCACGTCCGCTACACCCCGAAATACGGGTCGCGGAACACCACCACGGAAACCTGGGGGCTCGAACTGGCTCCCCTGTCCTCCCTGACGGCAGGCGTCAACTCGGTCCGCGGACGCGAACGAGAGCGCTTCTCCCTGGCCGGTGGCGAGGTCGTCGTCTACGACTGCGAGGACCCGTCCGACGCCAGGTGGGCCGCCTGGCTCGGTCCCTGGCACATGGTGCACGGGCTCTTCTACGCCCCCGAGTGGGAGTCGGCCGACATCGTCGACACGTTCAGCCGCGTGACGTGGCAGGACACCCCCGAGGGCATGATGGCCGACGGCGGCAAGCGGTTCGACGTCTCCATGGAGCTCTACGCGATCTCGATCGCGGGCGTCGGCACCATGACGGTCGAGCCGAAGCAGGCGGGGATCCACCGCATCCCCAAGTGGCGAGGCTTCGGAGCGCAGTCGGGCGAGCTGTGGCGGCTGCCCGCGCCTCCGTCCGACTCGGTGGCCCCCTTCCTCCTGGTCACGGACACCGCCATCGTCACCCTGCATCCCTGGAACGCCCCGAACTACAACAAGGCAGGCGTGGCGGCCCGCTCGGCCGCGGGCACCCCGGAGACCGCCGCCGACTTCCTGAACAAGGTCAAGCGCGTCGAGTGGCGGGCCTGACGTGGAACCGCTGACCGCGGTGGTCATCATCCTGGCCGTCCTGGTCGCTCTGCTGTTCGCGGCGGGGGCCGGGCTCTACCGGCGGGTACGCGAACTGGAACTGGCCACCTACAACGGCGTCGGCGTGCGCTTCGCCGGAGCCGCGGCCGGGCCCGAGGCCCAGGCGAACGGGCTGGCCGTTCCGGGTGCCACGACCATGGTCATCAAGGTCAACCGTCGCTGCCCCATCTGCGACGACGTCCTGCTCGCTGCCGCCGGGATGGCGGCCGACCTGCCCTCGGACCTGTCGTTCACCGTGCTGTCGGACGACCCCGGGTTCGACAAGTCCCTGCCCGGCTCCATCCGGGTGATCAAGGACCCGGCGATCTGGCGCGCGGCGAGCGTGCCCTACAGCCCGGCCCTGCTCGTCGTGGACGAGAACGGCGTCGTGGTGTTCACGGCTCCGGTGGGGTCGGGAGAGGCGCTCACGGAGATCGTCGAGCGAGCGGTTGCAAACAGAAAGGGAGTGAAGCTGTGAAGGCCGAGAAGCGGACCTCGATACTCGACCAGATACCCAGCGCCGAGGAGATGCCCGAGCAGGCGTTGCCGACGCGCGTGGGCGCCACGCGCGAAGGCTGGAGCAGGCGGCGCGTGCTCGGCATCGCCACCGGCGCCGCCGTGGCGACGGGGCTGGGCGTTCTCGACCTCCTGCCCTGGTCCAAGCCGCGCGGCGCGACGGCCGCCGCCTACACCGCGTGGGACACCTGCCACGGCTTCGCCAACGCCAGTTCCGTCTGCGTGCCCTCGACCGCGCTCTACTCGGGCAACTGCTCCGGTTCCTGGCACCGCAACGACGGCGCGTCCGGCACCTGCTACAACCTCCGCTACACCCACAACCCCTCCAGCTGCGACGGCAACAACGCGTGGAAGTGGTACGGCGGCAGCACCACCAGCACCCGGCGCATGTGCTCCGACGGCTGGTACGAGTACCACGACTGCGGCGGCGGCAACGTCTCCCGCTTCTCCATCTGCCGTACGGCGATCTGACCCGAGTCCATGAGCGACTCCGCCACCAGAAGATCCGTCCGCCTGTTGGTGCCCGGACTGGCACTGATCGCGGCGGCGGAGGCCCTGGTGCTGTACTCGAGGGTTGCGGGCGCGGACACGAAGGGCTTCACCTGGTTGGTGGCCGCCCTCGTCGCCGGCTTCTCCCTCTCGGGCTCCGTTTGAAGCCTGAACAGCGCCTGGGTGCTGTCCTCGTCGGTCCGGCGGGGTGCTGATGTCGCCGGCTTCATCGCCGGGTTGTTCTTGGGAGCGGGCGCCGTCACGTTCGTGCTGGTGGTCGTCGGCTCCGTGCTGCGGGCTCCGTTCCCGACAGTGGTTCTGCAGATCATGGTCGCCGCGGCTGCGGTGATCTTCCTGCTGCGCGAGCTGGACGTGCTCTCCTTCCCGTTGCTCCAGAACGCGCGGCTCGTGCCGCAGTTCGTCACCAGGATTCCCTTCTGGGGCGCCGTGCAGTTCGGCGCCGAGATGGGCACGGGGATGCGCACGTACTCGCCGACAGGGCTGCCGCACATCATGGCGATCGCGATCCTGTTCCTGGCGTCCTGGCAGGAGGCGCTCCTGGCGGGCGCCGGCTTCGCGGCGGCGCGGGCGATGATGCTCCTGACCTTCGCCCTCGCGCGGGACCGGATGGAGGCGGACACGGCGTTCTACTTCACGCTGCCGAAGATGAAGGTCCTGTTCGTCGTGCTCGCGGTGCCCGTGGTGGCGATGCTGGTGATCGGGTGATCGCCCTCGTCGCCCGCTACGGGCTGGGCCTCGTCCTGGTGCTGGCGGCGCTCGGGAAGGCGCGCAACTTCGGCGCCTTCCGGAGCGGCCTGGCGGCCTTCGGGCTCCATGGACGGGTGGCCCGGGCGGGCGCCTTCACGGTGGTGACCGTGGAGGCGCTCGTCGCGCTCGCCGCCTTCTCCCCCGTCGCCGGCGACGTGCTCGTCGGCGTGGCCGGGACGGGTCTGGGCCTGTCGTTCACGGTGGCGCAGACGTATCTCCTGGTCATGGGCGAGCAGGCGGCTCCCTGCCTGTGCTTCGGCACGGCGGAGCGGGCGTCGGTCCGCACGTTCGGCCGGGCGGCGCTGGTCCTGCTGATGGGGCTGGCACTGTGGGGCGCCGCGGTCTGAGAAAACCGGCTCAACCTTTCGCCGGCCTCGATGAGTGTTGTAGGTGAGGCGTCCACGACGGAGGGTTGGGCCGGTGACCGACGACGGGTTCGGCGAGTTCGTGGCCGCGCGTGGCCTGGCGTTGTCGCGCATGGCCTACCTGGTCACCGGGGATCATGCCCTCGCCGAGGATCTGGTGCAGGAGACGCTGGTCAAGGTCGCGGCACGATGGCGGAAGCTGACCAAGCGCGGCGACCCGGAACCCTACGTCCGCAAGGTCATGATCAATCAGCTGCGCACGTGGCGGCGGCCCCGCCGGCTGGCGTTCGTCCCGACCGCGGAGCTGCCCGAGTCGCCGCCGTCCGCCGACGAGTCCGCGCAGGCGGAGTTGAAGATCGCGTTGTCGCGGGCGCTGAACGTGCTCACCACGAAGCAGCGGCTCGTGCTCTATCTCAGGTTCTACGAGGACCTCTCCGAGAGCACGGTCGCCGCCCAGCTGGGCTGCTCCGTCGGCACGGTCAAACGGCACACCCACGACGCGCTCAAACGCCTGCGCAAGGTGGCTCCCCGACTGCTCGAAGCGGAGGTGCGCTCATGAACCGGGCCCTCGGAGAGGCCTTCCACCAGCTCGGCCGGGACGCGCGTGACTATGCCGACGCCGGTCGGGCGCTCGGCACGCTGCGCACCCGCAGGACCCGCAGGGCGCTGGTCGCCGGATCGGCCGCCGTCATCATGGCCGTCGGCGGTCTCGCCGCCTACCAGGCGCGCTCGCCCGCCGGTCCGGACGCCGCCGTGACGGTGGCCGCGCCGCCGCACACCGTCCAGCCGCCCGCCCAGGCGCCGGCGCTGCCCGCCACCGGCCCGGCCGGGCGGGGCGCCCTGGTGTACACCGCCTGCCAGTCGCAGTGCCCCACCTTCCTGCTGCTCGCCGACGGCCGGCAGTTCCTGCTGGGCGCGCGGACCGTCAGCCCTCCGGGCAACATCACGCTCTCCCCCGACGGGCGCTGGCTTGGGCAACCCGTCGGGGGCGGGTACGAGGTCAGAGACCTGCTGGGGGTCGCGGTCCACCGGCTCGAACCGCCGGCCGGCGGCGGCGCGGACAGCGCGTACAGTCCATGGGCGTGGTCCGCGGACTCCCGGCGGCTGATCGTCGGCTACCACGCCAGCGGGGACGTGCGTTCCTACCGGACGCTGGAGCTCCCGAGCGGCCGCGCCCGCGAGCTCGACCTGCCGTCCGGGCAGGAGCCGGTCGGCCTGCTGCCGTCGGGCGAGCCGCTCCTCCTCGACGCCCGCCGGTACGACAGGCCGCCGCTCGACCGCGTCACGCTGGAGCACGCCGGCACCGGGCGCACCCTCACCCTGACGTCCGGCGCGGGGGTGCTCAGCGACACCGACCACGGGCTGTCCGTCCAGGTGAGCGGCGAGCGGATCTTCACCCTGGAGTACTCCGGCGACCGGATCACGGTCCTGGAGTTCGACGTCACGGGCCGGCAGGTGGCCCGCCTGCCGCTGCCGGCCGGCCGGTTCCCGGTCGGGCCGGTGGACGGCGGCTTCGCCGTCGTCCAGGTGCCCCAGGACCAGGCCCGTGGGCGGCAGGAGCTGGAGGTGCTCTCCCCCTCGGGCGGCCGGCCGCTGTTCGACGTGCCCGGCCTGGCGGCCGTCGTCCTGCCGGGCGGAGCACGGCACTAGGCGGCCCGGAGGTTCCGCCCGGCGTCAGCGGGGCGGGCGCAGGGTTCGGCGGTCGTTGTCGACGCGCCGGGTGATCCCCCGGGCGTCGAGGCACTCCAGCAGGGGAAGGGCGACGCGGCGGCTGGTGGCCAGGGCCACCCGGACATCGCTGACGGTGAACGGCGCGGGCAGTCCCGCGAGCGTCTCCGCGGCCCTGTCCAGGGCGTCGGGCATGAGCACGACGTTCTTGCCGATCGACAGCACGGCCCCCGACTGGAGCACGGCCGCCAGCGCCTTGCCCGTCAGGCCGAGCTCCGCCAGCCGTTCGGCCGTGGGGGCGTCGAAGGGCCGCTCGGCCAGATCGGCGGTGAGCCGCGCGACCGCCCTGGCGATGGCGGGCGGCAGCGACCTGCCGGCGGGCAGGATCCGCCCGCCCTCGACCACCAGCGGCGGCGTGACGAGCGCCTCGGCGAGCCGCCGGTCGGGCAGTCCGAGCAGGTGGGCCGCGGCCTCCACGGTGATCCCCGGATCGAGCGCGGGCCGCCGCGCGACGTGCTCGGCGAGCCGTCGGGTCAGCGACGACCAGTGCTCGGGGTCGGCGTGCCAGTCGCCGGCCACCGGCGATCCGGCGGGCGGGCACCCCATCGCCCTGAGCTCGTTTCCCGTCAGTAGCCCGTGCCAGCGCAGCAGTGCCGCGGCGTCGGGCAGCGGCGCTGCGCCGAGCGCGGCCGCCCTGGCCGCCGCGGCCCCCCGGCGTCCCAGCGCGGCGGGACGGACGTCCAGCACCTGGACTCCGGCGACGATCTCCTGCCTGCCGGGGTCGCGGAGCAGGCCCCGGTCCCCGACCCGGAGCGGCAGCGGACGGCCGAGGGTGAGCCGGGCGGTGTCGGGGCCCAGGAAGCGGACCCGGACGGGAACGGCGGCCGACCCGAGATGCAGGTGCGCGGCCTGCCTCCGGCGCTCCACACCGGGGTTCAGCCGCACGTCCACAACCTGAGCCGGCAGCCACGCCGCCGGCGTCACCAGCGCCGCGCCCCGGGACAGCTCGTCACGGTCGACGCCGCGCAGGTTGACGGCGACGCGGGCGGTCGCCGGGACGCGCTCCGCCTTCTCGCCGAGCGTCTGGAGCCCGCGGATCCTGACCCGCCGGCCGCCGGCCTCCAGCTCGTCGCCGACGCGGAGGGTCCCTCCGGTCAGCGTTCCGGTGACGACGGTCCCGGCTCCGGTGACGGTGAACACCCGGTCGATCCACAACCGGACGGCGTCCTCGGTGTCCGGCGCGGGAAGCGCGGCGGCGAGCCGGGCCAGGGCGCTCTCCAGCTCGCCGAGCCCCTGCCCGGTGCGCCCGCTGACGACCACGCTGTCGATCCCCGCCAGGCCGGTTCCCGCCAGGTGGTCGCGGACCTGGCTCAGGGCGGGCTCGGGATCGGCGAGATCGGCCCGGGTGACGACCGCGAGGCCGTGCCGCACGCCCAGGGCGTCGAGCGCCGCCAGATGCTCGGCCGACTGGGCCTGCCACCCCTGGTCGGCGGCCACCACCAGCATAACCACGGGGCAGGGCCCGACTCCGGCCAGCATGTTGGTGACGAACCGCTCGTGCCCGGGGACGTCGACGAACGCGATGCGCTCCCCGGAGCCGAGCGTGGTCCAGGCGAAGCCGAGGTCGATGGTCATGCCGCGGCGGCGTTCCTCGGCCCAGCGGTCGGGCTCCATGCCGGTCAGCGCCCGGACCAGCGTCGACTTGCCGTGGTCGACGTGCCCGGCCGTCGCGATCACGTGCATGCGTGCTCCGCGGCGCGTCGATCCGTGCGCAAACCATCCCCCGATTCGCTGATCAGCGGAGGCGGACGGGAATCGAACCCGCCGCGCCGAGATGCTCGGCGCCACTGGTTTTGAAGACCAGGAGGATCACCAGACTCCTAAACGCCTCCGAAAGAGATCATAAACCTGCGGACGACGTCGAACTCCCGCGAAGTACCCGGCACCGGGCCCGTTCAGGGACGGATGACGACGGTGTGCCCGGTGTGTTCGATCAGCTCGCCGATCACGGGGGCGCCGGGGATCTCCCCGGCGACCAGCAGCCCCCCCTGAGGTCTGCGCGTCGGCGAGCAGCAGCAGGGTCTCCTCGGAGACGTCGCCGGGATCGAGATGGGGGGCGACCCAGTCGAGGTTGCGCCGGGAGCCGCCGGGGACGAACCCCTCCTTCACGGCCTGCGCCGCGCCGTCCAGCACCGGGACGGCCGAGGCGTGCAGCACGGCGGTGACGCCGGAGGCGCGGGCCAGCTTGTGGAGGTGGCCCAGCAGGCCGAAGCCGGTGACGTCGGTGGCGCAGCGGATGCCGGCGGCCAGGGCCTGGCGCGAGGCGTCCGCGTTCAGCCGGGTCATGGTCTCGACGGCGTGCGGGAACACCTCGCCGGTGTTCTTGTGCCGGTTGTTGAGCACGCCCAGGCCGAGCGGCTTGGTCAGGGACAGCGGCAGGCCGGGGCGGCCGGCGTCGTTGCGCAGCAGCCGGTCGGGGTCGGCGACGCCGGTGACGGCCAGGCCGTACTTGGGTTCGGCGTCCACGACGCTGTGCCCGCCGGCCAGATGGCAGCCGGCCTGGGCGGCCACCTCCGCGCCGCCCCGCAGCACCTCGGCGGCCAGGTCGTAGGGCAGGCGATCGGGAGGCCAGCACAGGAGGTTGAGCGCGACCACGGGGCGCCCGCCCATGGCGTAGACGTCGGAGAGGGCGTTGGCCGCGGCGATGCGGCCCCAGTCGTAGGGGTCGTCGACCACCGGGGTGAAGAAGTCGGCCGTGCTGATGAGCACGGATCCGTCCTGGGTGCGGACCACGGCGGCGTCGTCGCCGGATTCCAGCCCCACCACGAGCTCCGCCTCGGGGTCTCGCGGGAACGGCATTCGTGAGCTGCCGAGCAGCGATTCCAGGTCCGCCGCGGGGATCTTGCAGGCGCAGCCACCGCCTTGGGCGTACTGCGTGAGCCTCTTCATGATCACACCTTAGGGCGATCACGACCGCCATGATCGCTTTTCCGGCGGATGATCATATGATGCCTGATCGGCCCGGTATGAGACCTGGAGACATCGTGCTTCTCACGCTGAACGGACATCCCTAGCGTGACCGACCATCGTCGATCCATCCCGCGCACGGACGCGCTGCTCGCCGACCCCCGGCTGGTCGAGGCCCGGCGGCGGTTCGGCCACACCCAGGTCAAGGCCGTGGTCGTCGCGGCGCAGCGGCGGGCCAGGGAGGGAGAGCTCGCGCCGGAGGACGTCCTGACCGCGGCGCTGGCGGCACTGCCCGACTCCGCCGCCGGCCTGCGGCCGGTGATCAACGCCACCGGCGTGCTGCTGCACACCAACCTGGGCCGCGCCCCGCTGTCGGACGCCGCCCGCCAGGCGGTGGAACTGGCCGCCGGGGTCACCGACGTCGAGCTCGACCTCGACACGGGCGGCCGGGGCAGACGGGGGCGTACGGCGCTGGCCGCCCTGGCCGCCGCGGTGCCCGCGGCCGAGGCGGTCCACGTCGTGAACAACAACGCGGCGGCACTCGTGCTGGCGGCCACCGCGCTGGCGGCGGGCGGCGAGATCCTGGTCAGCCGGGGGAGCTGATCGAGATCGGGGACGGCTTCCGCCTTCCCGACCTGCTCGTCTCCACGGGAGCCCGGCTGCGCGAGGTCGGCATGACCAACCGCACCGCCCTGGCCGACTACGCCGGCGCGATCGGGCCGGAGACGGGCATGGTGCTGAAGGTGCACCCGTCCAACTACCGGATCGAGGGGTTCACGGCCGACGTCCCGGTGTCGCGGCTGGCGGCGTTGTGCCGTGAGCGGGGTGTTCCCCTCGTCGCCGACGCGGGCTCGGGGCTGCTGGCCCACGAGCCGCTGCTGCCCCGCGAGCCCGACGTCACGAGCTGGTTGACCGAGGGCGCGGACCTCGTCACCACCAGCGGCGACAAACTGCTCGGCGGCCCTCAATGCGGGCTGCTGTTCGGCCGCGCCGACCTCGTGGACCGGCTGCGCCGCCATCCGCTCGCCCGCGCGCTGCGGGTGGACAAGATCACGCTGGCCGCGCTGGAGGCCACGGTCGCGGGCCCGCCGACGCCGACCTGGGAGAGCCTGCACGCCGATCACGTCACGCTGCGCTCCCGCGCCGAGGACCTGGCGGCCCGGCTGCGCGACAAGGGGATCGACGCCGAGGCCGTCGACAGCCGGAGCGTGGTCGGCGGCGGCGGCGCGCCCGGGGTGTCCCTGCCGAGCGCCGCCGTCGCGCTGGACCGGCGGGCGGCCGCCGTCCTGCGCCGGGCGCAGCCGCCCGTGCTGGCCCGCGTGGAGAACGGCCGCTGCCTGCTCGACCTGCGCGCGGTGCCGCCCGGCCACGACGACACGCTGCTGGCCGCCGTCCTCACCGCGTTGCCGGAGGGCTGATCGGGCCCGCCGCGGACGACCGCGCCGTGCCCGGGTAGCTCCGTGCCACCAGGGCCGCGTCCTGTCCCACCCAGCCGAGCAGGGCGGAGCCGCGGTTGCGCTGGAAGGGCAGGCCGACGTACGTCAGGCCGGGCACCGGGCTGATGCCGCCGGTGTGCAGCGGCACGCCGCCGGCCAGCGCGCCGGGCACCCGCAGCCAGCCGTAGTCGGGGCGGTAGCCGGTCGCCCAGATCACGACGGACGGCGTGACGGTGTGCCCGCCGGCCGTGCGCAGCCGGCCGCCGTCGGCGGAGACGACGCCGTCGACGACGCGGACGCCCAGGCGGCGCAGCTCCCCGGGGCCGACGCCGATCAACGGGTCGCGCTCGCGGACGAAGCGGCCGAACCGCCCGGTGACCGGGGCGGTGACCACCCCGAGAGCCTGCAGCCAGGCGAAGACGTCGCGGCCGAGGACACGCTGGGGCAGCACCGGCTGGCGCTTGCCGACCGCGAGCGTGACCTGCCGGTCCAGGCACAGCTCGGCGGCGATCTGCATGCCGGAGTTGCCGCCGCCGACCACGAGCACGGGCCCGTCGGGCAGCCGGCCCGGGTTGCGGTAGTCGGCACTGTGCAGGGCGACGATCTCCGGTCCGAGCGGCAGGCCGGGGACGTGCGGCCGCTGGAAGGGGCCGGTCGCGACCACGACGCCGTCGGCGGTGAGCACGCCCCGGTCGGTGACCGCCTCGAACGTCCCGTCCGCGGCGCGGCGCAGTTGTGAGACGGAGGTGCCGAGTCGAACGGGCAGCTCGAAGTGCGCCGCGTAGTCCCGCAGATAGCCGGCCACCTCGTCCTTGCCGGGGTGGCGGTCGCCGTCGCCGGGCAGCGGCAGGCCGGGGAGCGAGCTGAGCCGGGCGGGGGTGAACAGGCGCAGGGAGTCCCAGCGGCGCCGCCAGGACTCTCCGACGCGGGGATGGGCCTCGATGAGGAGCACGTCGTGCCCGGCCAGGCGCAGTTCCCGGCCCGCGGCGAGCCCTGCCTGACCGGCGCCGATGATGATGATCACATGGACCAGCCTGGCCTGCCCGGCGGCCGGCGGTCTTGAACGAACCTGCTATCCCTCCAGCCACCGCACCCCGGTGGCCAGCGCCGAGGGCGCGTCGCCCATCATGCGGCGCACGGTCCTGGTCAGGTGGGCGGCGTCGGAGAAGCCGGCCGCGTGCGCGGCGCCGGTCAGCGTGGCTCCCCGCGACAGTGAGGAGAGCGCGACCCGCAGCCTCATCCACAACACGTACGGCCGGAACGGCAGCCCCGCCTCCTGCCGGAACAGGTGGGCCAGCCTGCTCTCGGACAGGTGCACGGCGTCGGCCACCGCGGCGAGCCGTACCTGCGCGGGCAGGGCCGCCTCGACCAGCCGCATCGCGTGCGCCAGAGCGGGGTGGAGGGGTGGCGGCGGCGCCGTGCCCGTCAGCTCGTCGGCCAGGGCGGCCAGGCCGGGCAGGTCACGACGGGCCGGCGGGCGGACGCCGAGGCTCCACGAGGCGGCCGAACCGGCGGCCGGCCGGCGGGACGGCCGCCCCGCCTGTGCCGGGTCGATCAGGACGAGCAGGGCGTCGTCGGCGCCGCGCACGATCTCGTGCGGGGTGTCGGCCGGGATCAGCGCGGCCGACACCTCGTGCGCCGGCCCGGTGCCGCCGCGCAGGACCAGGCCGTCGCCGACCAGGAGTTGCACGGCATGGTGGGCGTGCATGCCGCCCGCGCCGACGTGCCCGGCGTAGTACAGGCGGCCGGGCGTGATCGCCGCCCATCCCCGCCGTCCGGGCGGGCTCGGCGCGTTCACGCGCCGCCACGGTCATCGATCGCCATACGGCGATGATGCCACGCGAACCTGTATGCCGAATGACAGAGCGAATGTCATTCGCTATAGCCTGTGTCAACCAACATAGAGCCGAAGGAGCTCCCCATGCGTTGGGTGACCTACGCGACCGACACCGGCGACCGCGTCGGCGTGCTCGGCGAGGACCTGATCCACCCCGTCGCGCCAGGTGTCAGGCTGCTCGATCTCATCGGCGGCGGCGCCGAGGCGCTGCGCGCGGCGGGCGAGCAGGCGCTCGCGTCGTCGGCGGAGCCGGTTCCGCTGGCCCAGGCGCGGCTGCGGGCGCCCGTCCCGCGCCCGCCGTCGATCCGCGACTGCCTGTGCTTCCTCGACCACATGCGCAACTGCCGGCAGGCCGCCGGTCAGCCGCGCACCCTGCCGGACGCCTGGTACCAGGTCCCGGCCTTCTACTTCGCCTGCCCCTCGACGGTCGTCGGCCCGTACGACGACGTGACGATCTCGCCGGGCAGCGCCTGGTTCGACTTCGAGCTGGAGATCGCCGCGGTCATCGGACCGGGCGGCCGGGACCTGACGCCGGAAGAGGCCGAGCAGCACATCATCGGCTACACCGTCTACAACGACTGGTCGGCGCGGGACCTGCAGCTGCGCGAGTCGCCGCTGGCGATCGGCCAGGCCAAGGGCAAGGACGGCGCGACCACGCTCGGCCCGTTCCTGGTCACCCCGGACGAGCTGGCGCCCTACCGCCGCGACGGCCGGCTCGCCCTGCGCGTCGAGGCCGCCGTCAACGGCGAGATCGTCGGCTCGGGCCGCACGGACACCATGGACTGGAGCTTCGGCGAGGTCGTCTCCTACGCCTCGCGCGGCGTGGACCTGCTGCCCGGCGACGTGTTCGGCTCCGGAACCGTGCCCGGCTGCTGTCTCGTCGAGCACCTGTCGATGGCCGACCCGTCCGCCTTCCCCGGCTGGCTGGGGGACGGCGACGTCGTCGAGCTGACGGTCGAGGGGCTGGGCCGGACCCGCCAGACCGTCCGCGCGTCCGCCAGGCCGTACCCGTTGACGCCGCGGCACGACCCCGACCGCCGCCCGCCGCGCCCGCGCGTCAACAGCGCCCGGTCCAGGCTGCCCTACACCCGCGGCCTGCACGAGGTCGGCGCGGGCGTGTGGGCCTGGCTGCTGCCCGACGGCGGGTACGGCCTGAGCAACGCCGGGCTCGTCGCCGGCGAGGGCGCGTCCCTGCTGGTGGACACGCTGTTCGACCTGCCGCTGACCGCCGAGATGCTGGACGCCATGCGGGAGATCACCGACCGGCATCCGCTGACCCACGCCGCCATCACGCACTCCAACGGCGACCACTGCCACGGCACCCAGCTGCTGGGCGAGCACGTCGACATCGTCTCCGCGGCGGGCACCCGGGCGGAGATGCGGCACGAGATGCGTCCCGACCTGCTGACCGCCACCCAGGTGATGGACATCGGCCCGGCGACCCCCTACTTCCGCGAACGCTTCGGCGCCTTCGACTTCAGCGGCATCCGCCTGCGGCTGCCCACCCGGACCTACGACCGGGAGCTCACCCTCGACATCGGCGGCCGACAGGTGCGCCTGATGGACCTCGGCCCAGCCCACACCAGCGCCGACACGGTCGTGCACGTGCCGGACGCGGGTGTGCTCTTCGCCGGCGACCTGCTGTTCGTCGGCTGCACGCCGATCGTGTGGAGCGGCCCGATCGCCAACTGGATCGACGCCTGCGACGCGATGATCGCCACCGGCGCCCACACGATCGTCCCCGGCCACGGCCCGGTCACCGACCCCGACGGGATCCGCGCGGTGCGCGGCTACCTCGCCCACGTGGTCGACCAGGCGGACGCCGCCCACGCCCGCGGCCTGTCCTTCCCCGAGGCGATCAGCACGGTGGACCTGGACGAGTACGCCACCTGGCTGGACACCGAGCGGATCGTGGTCAACCTGCACCGCCGCTACCGCGAGCTCGACCCCGCCGGCACACCCCAGCTGGACCAGATGACGCTGATGGCCATGATGGCCGAGAAGGCGCTGTCGTGAGGCCGCCGGAGACCGCCCCGGCAGAGGGAGGGGCATCCCCCTCGCGAGGGAGCACGCCGGAGGGCTCCCGGGAAAGGCTGGCAGTCATGAGCACTTCCGCCCCGCTCGCGAGGGCCACACCGCCGAACCGGCTCACCATCTGGGCCGGGCGAGCCATGATCTTCATCGCCCTGGCGCACGTCGCCGTGTTCGCCCCCCTCGCCCCCTGGGCCGGCTGGCTCGCGGGAGACCTGCGCAACGGCCTCGCCGACGGCGAGTCGAAGGCTGTCTTCTGGGCGCTGCCCGGCGGATTCGTCGTGGTGCTGGCGCTGCTGGGGCTGCTGGTGGCGCGGGCTGGGCGGCAGGGGCAGCAGGTTCCCGGATATGTCGGCTGGGCGATCCTCGCCTGGGGAGCGACGGGCGTCGGCCTGATCGGAATGAGCGGTTTCATTTCCGCGATCGTCCCTTCCGGGCTGCTCATCGCGGCGAACGTCATCGCCGTGCGGGAGAGACGCGACCGGCGTGCCGTCCGCGGCGGAGCACGACCGAGCTGACGGCGTTACTCGACGTCAGCCCCCTTGAGAGGGCGCGCCGGCAGGAGGGGCCCGGCGCGACACTCCGCCGCCGTTACGGCGGGTCCGTTTTTCGGGTGCGCCGTTATCGGGTTTTCGCCCATTCGGCCGCTTAACGACCTTGAGGCGACATAGTAATTTTCTCAAATGCCTCAAACACCTGGCAGGCGACGGCCGGTCATCGCACGATGGCTGGCCGTCCTCGTCATCGCCGCCGGCATCCCGGCGGGACCGGGCTCGTCAACCGCGTACGCGTCGGGCTCACAACCGCCCGAGAACGCCGTCGTCGTCTGGGACCGCAACGCCCAGACCGCCATCTGGGACGTCGCCGGCCAGCAGCCGCAGGTCCAGGCGCGCAGCTTCGCCATGGTGCACGGAGCCGTCTACGACGCGGTGAACGCGATCGCCGGCACCCCCTACCAGCCGTACCTCACCGCGCCCCGGGCCGACGGCGGGGGGTCGACGGAGGCCGCCGTCGCCACCGCGGCCTTCCGCGTGCTGAACAAGCTCTTCCCCGCCCAGCAGACCCGGCTGACGACCCAGTACGACGACTACCTCGCCACGATCGCCGACGGCGGCGCGAAACGACGCGGCGTCGCCGTGGGCGAGCAGGCGGCGGCCGCGATGATCGCCGCCAGGGAGAACGACGGCGCGTTCGGCGACCAGACCTGGCCGATCGGCACGCAGCCCGGCCAGTGGCGGCCGACGCCGCCCACGAACGCCTCGGACGGGGCCTGGGTCGGCGACCTCAAGCCGTTCCTCATCCCCAGCGCGTCGATGTTCCGCACCTCGGGCCCGCCCGCGCTGACCAGCTCCCGCTACGCCAAGGACGTCAACGAGCTCAAGCGCATCGGCGCGGCGAACAGCACGGCCAGGACGCAGGACCAGACGCAGGCCGCGATCTGGTGGCACGACCGGCACCTGGCCGAATGGGAGATCAAACGCCAGCTCGCCACGACGCGGCGGCTGAACCCGCTCCAGGCGGCCCGCATGTTCGCCATGGTCGACCTGGCCGAGGCCGACGCCACGACCGCCTGTTACAACGAGAAGGCGGCGTGGGCCTTCTGGCGGCCGGTCACGGCGATCCGCCTGGCCGACACCGACGGCAACCCCCGCACCGCGGCCGACCCGGACTGGACGCCGCTGCTGGTCACCCCGCCGCACCCCGACTACACCTCCGGCCACACGTGCTTCACGGCGGCCAGCATGTCGGCGCTGGCCCACTTCTTCGGCAGGGACGACATCCCCTTCAGCGGTTACAGCTCCGACTCGGGCACCACCAGGAGCTTCCGCGGCTTCTCGCACGCCCTGGCCGAGGTCATCGAGGCCCGCGTGTGGGGCGGCATCCACACCCGCACGGCGGACGTGCAGGGCGCGAAGATCGGCGCCCAGGTCACCGCCTACATGGTCAGGCACTACTTCCGGCCGAAGCGGTGAGGCCGGGCGACGCGCCCGTCCGCTGAGACCGGAATCGCAGTGATCTCGAGACCTCCCCGTGCTCGTCCCGCACGGGGAGGTCTTTCTGATCCCGGCCTTGACGGGAGGCGGCCCGGGGGCTGTCAGCATCCCGCGAGGCCACTGCCAGCGGGATGACCGCCGATCTGACCGATATGGAGAATCGGACCCGACTCAATCAGTCAATAGGGACACGCATCCCTTCAGAGGACCAGACCGAAACCCTAATTACGGGCATTCCATAGAGGGACAAGATCATCACACAGGGTGGCAGAACCCCAGGACGCGAGGGCGGGCAGAGATCATCGGCCCAGCCGGGGAGGTCCACCGTCCGTAGACACACCCACCGGAAGCCGGTTTTGTCGATGCCCGAAACCAGCATTCCATCATTGGTTTAAATTTCATCCCTTGACTGACTTTCGGACAAAATAATAGGAATGGCGTGGCTTCAGCCGTGAGCCGCCCCTCGCCAGGTCGAACCTTGGCGAGCGGCCCATATTTCCTGCTGCCCGCGCGACGACCTCGCCCGGCGCGGCAGACCTGCCGGAGGGTGACTTCGCGTCGCGATGCCAGAAGAACAGCCGCTGTCCGAGACACCGTTCGCCTCGCTGACGCGATACCCGCCCGGCGCTCGGACCCTCTTCTGCCTCCCCTACGCCGGTGGGGACGTCACCGCCTTCTGGGCGTGGCGGCAGGCGTTCGACGGCGTCCTGGACGTCCGGGTGGCCATGCTGCCCGGCCGGGAGGGCCGGGTGGCCGAGCCCGGAGCACTCTCCCCGGAGCTGATCGCCCGGTCCGTCGCCGCCGCCGTCGCCCGGCTGCGCACGCCGTACTCGATCTACGGGCACAGCATGGGCGGCCGGGTCGCCTTCGAGGTGGTCCGCGAGCTGCGGCGGCTCGGCGTACGAGCGCCCGAATGCCTCTACGTCGGCGCCGCGCACCCGCCGGAGCGCCAGGAGACGCTGGGCCGGTGGACGGGCCTGGGCGACGAGGACCTGGTCGACGAGCTGATCCTGCGGCTGGGCGCGCCCGCGGAGCTACGGACGCAGCCCGAGGTCAAAGCCCTGCTCATCCCCGCCCTGCGGACGGACATGGAGTGGCTGCGCCACTACCGCTTCACCCGCCAGGAGCCCCTGGACGTGCCCATCGTCGCCTTCGCCGGCGCGCACGACCAGGAGGTCACCCACCCGACCATGCTCGCCTGGGCCCGCCACACCTCCTCGACCTTCCGCCTGCACACGCTCGACGCCGCGCACCTCTTCCTCGCCACGCACGGTGAGGAGGTGGCGCGGACGATCGCGACCGGCCCCGAGCGGAGCCTGGCCGCGGACGAGGTGCACGTGTGGCTGGCCGACCTCGACGAACTGCCCGAGATGTGCGCGGCCCTCGACGAGCTGTCGCCGCGGGAGGCGGCGCGGGCGGCCAGGTTCCGGCAGGAGGACGGTCGGCGCGGGTTCGTCGGCAGGTCGGTGCTGCTGCGGCGGCTGCTCAGGGAGTACGGGGCGGAGCCGGGCGTGGCCGAGCCGCCCGGCCGGTCCGGCGGCCTGCCGTACGGCGGGACCGAGCTCACCTACAGCGTCGGCCAGTCGGGCGGGCTGGTGCTGGTCGCGCTGACGACCGGCCGGGAGGTGGGCGCCGACCTCGAGCGCTTCCGCCCGCCGGCGAACGAGCAGACGTTCTTCGAGCGGATGCTGGACGAGCGGGAGCGCGACGAGTTCGCCGCGCTGCCCGAGGAACTGCGGTTGCACAGCGCGTTGCGCACGTGGACGGCCAAGGAGGCGCTGCTGAAGGCGTCCGGCGACGGGCTGCGGGTGGATCCGGCGCGGTTCGGGTTCGCGGGGCAGCGTCCGGGCCGGACGTGGGTGCCCGAGGCGTCCCCAGAAGTGGGCCCAGAAGTGGATCCAGAGGCGGCGCCGACGGCGGAGCGGCTGGCGGAGCGGCTGGCGGGGTGGCGGGTGACGCACCTGCCGCTGGGCCGGGCGATGGCCGCGATCGCCGTGCGCGCGCCGCGCTTCCTGCTGCGTTTCGAGACGGTACGGCAAGGCCGGCTGGTACGGCCGGGTGTGGAGGCCGCAGGATGACACTCCTCAGCAGTCTGATCACGGCTCAGGCCGCGCGGACCCCGGACGCCCCGGCGGTCCGGCAGTGGGACGACGTGCTCACCTATGCCGAGCTGGTCGAGCGGGCATGGGCGCTGGCGGCCCGGCTGCGCGAGCTCGGCGTCGGGCCGGAGGCGCGGGTGGGGTTGTGCACCCGCCGTACTCCGCTGATGCCGGTGGCGGTGCTGGCCGTCCATCTGGCGGGCGGGGCGTACGTGCCGCTGGATCCGGGGCATCCGCGCCGGCGGCTGGAGGAGGTACTGGCGGACGCCGGGATCGCGGTGGTCGTCGTGGACGAGCGCGGCCACGAGCTCCTGGACGGCTGCGCCGCCACGCTCGTCGACGCGTTCCAGCCGGGGCCGGCCGAACCCCGCGAGAGCGGCGCCGTCGCGGGCAACGCGGCGTGGGTGATCTACACCTCCGGTTCCACCGGACGCCCCAAGGGCGTGGTGGTGAGCCACGCCAACGCGGTCTTCTTCGTCACCGCGACCGTCGCGCGCTTCGGCCTGGACGCGAGCTGCAGCTCGATGGCCTTCTCCGCGCTCGGCTTCGACGCCTCGATCATGGACATGGTGCTCCCGCTGACCGTCGGCGGCTGCGTGCAGCTCGTGCCGGACGAGGACCGCGTGGACCCGGCCCGGTTGCAGCACTTCCTGGAGCAGCACGACGTCACCTGGGGCTACCTCCCGCCCGCGCTGCTGCCGCTGGTGGACCCGAGCCGGCTGCCGCACCTGCGGGACGTGGTGACGGCAGGCGAGCCGCCCCCGCCCGAGCAGGTGGCGCGCTGGTCGGCGCACACGCGTTTCCACAACCTGTACGGCCCGACCGAGCTGACCGTCGTCGTGGTGGGCGGCGAGTTCCACGGCGTGTGGGAGCGGCCGCTGCCGATCGGCCGGCCGTTGGGCGGCTGCCGGGCGTACATCGTCGACGAGGACATGAACGAGTGCCCGCCGGGCGTCCCCGGCGAGCTGCTGGTGGGCGGCCCGCAGGTCAGCCGCGGGTACCTGGACCGGCCCGCGCTGACGGCCGAACGGTTCGTGCCCGACCCGTTCTCCGACGAGCCGGGAGCGCGGCTGTACCGGACCGGCGACCACGTGGCCTGGCAGGAGGACGGCCAGATCGCGTTCATGGGCCGCCTCGACCGCCAGGTGAAGGTCCAGGGGCAGCGCGTGGAGATCGGGGAGGTCGAGACGACGCTGCGCGCCCATCCCGGGGTGCGGCAGGCGGTGGTGGACTTCGCGGGCGAGCTGGTCGCCTACGTGACGCCCGAGGACGCGCCCGACCTGGCCACCCTGCGCGAGGACCTGGCGGTGCGGCTGCCGCCGTACATGCTGCCGACCAGGCTGGTCCGGCTGCCCCTCCTCCCGCTGAACGCCTCGGGCAAGGTGGACCTCGCCGCCCTGCGGGCACAGTCCCAGCGGGAGCGGGGAACGGCGAGCGGGCTGGCCGGGATCTGGGCGCGGGTGCTGGAGGCGCCCGTCCCGGACGACGAGGACGACTTCTTCCAGCGCGGCGGCCACTCGCTGCGGGCCATGCGGCTGGTGGCCGCGGTACGCGCGGAGCTGGGCCGGGTGGTGTCGGTCCAGGACGTCTACGAGGGCAGGACCTACGGCGCGCTGCGCGCGCTCGTGGCGGATGCGGAGCGGGCGACCGCCGCCGCGCCGCCCACCGGCAGCCCGCCCGCGTTCTCCCCCGCCCAGCGCCGGATGTGGTTCGTCGAGCAGCTGGCGCCCGAGTCGGCCGCCCACAACATCGCGATGGCCGAGCGGATCCGGGGCCCGCTCGACGTCGCCGCGCTCCGGCGGGCGCTCACCGCCGTGGTGGCGGCCCACGAGGCGTTGCGCTGGCGGGTGGGCTCGCGCGACGGGATCCCCGACGTGACGGTCGCACCGCCGCGGGACGTCCCGCTGCCGGTCGACGACCTCTCCCCCGCCGATCTGGACGCGGCGCTGCACAAGGAGGCGCGGGAGCGGTTCGACCTGGCCGCCGGGCCGCTGTTCCGGGCGCGGCTGCTCCGGCTGGCCCCCGACGAGCACGTGCTCTGCCTGACCGCGCACCACCTGGTGTTCGACGGCTGGTCGCAGGACGTGCTCTTCCGCGGACTGTCGGCCGCCTATCGCGGTGAGCCGGTCGAGGCGGGCGAGCACACGTTCGCCGACTACGTGCGCTGGCTGCGCGGCAACGGCGACGGCCAGGCGCTGGGCTGGTGGCGCGAGCGCCTGCACGACGCCCCGCTGGTGCTGGACCTGCCCAGGGACGCCGCCAGGCCGCCCGCGCAGACCTTCCGCGGCGCCGCCTGCCGGGGCGAGGTGGACGCGGACCTGGCCGGCCGGGTGGCCGAACTGGCGGCGGAACTCGGCACCACCCCGTACGCGGTGCTGCTGGCCGCGTTCGGACGCCGGCTGGCCACCCTCGCGGGACGGGACGACCTGGTGGTGGGGGCGGCCTACGCCGACCGGCCGCACGTGGCGTTCGAGTCGCTGGTGGGGATGTGCGTGCAGGTCCTGCCGCTGCGGCTGCGCCCCCGGGGCGGCTTCGCCGAGCAGGTGACGGCGTGCGCGGCCGAGCTGAACGCGGCGATCAGGCACCGGGACGTGCCGCTCGGGCAGCTGCTGGAGTCGCTGCGGCTGCCGCGCGACCTGAGCCGCAACCCGATCACGCAGGTCATGTTCAACATGTACAACTTCGCGCAGGCCCATCTGGACCTGGCCGGCTGCGCGAGCGAGACGCTGCGGCCGGGGCTGCCGGGCGCGCTGTTCGACCTGACCATGTACGTGGGCGAGCAGCGCGGCGGTTACGCGCTGGAGCTGGTCTACAACCCCGACCTGTTCTCCGCCGAGCGCATGACGGCGCTGGTCGACGGCTATGTCGAGCTGCTCGGCGAGCTGCTGACCGGACAGGTGCGCCCCGAACCCCCCGACGCCGGGCTGCCGGCCTGGGACGGGCCCGGCCTGCTGGAGCTGGCCGGCGACGCGCACGCCGGGGCACGGCGGCGGACCGAGGCGGCGCTGCGGAGCGCGGGGGTCGAGCCGGGGGCCGTGGTGGCCGTCGTCGCCTCCCGGGTGCCGGAGCTGCCGGGGATCCTGCTCGGCGTGCTGGCGGCGGGGGCGCGGTGGGTGGTGATCGACTCGGCCTATCCTCCTGCCGTCCAGGAGAGGCAGATCGCCGCGGCGGGAGCCCGGGCGGTCCTGCGGGACGGCGAGATCGAGCTGCGCGAGGGCGGCGCCCTGCTGCCGGGGCCCGGCTACCTCTCGATGACCTCGGGCACCACGGGCGAGCCCAAGGCGGTCGTCACCGGCGAGCGGCCGCTGGCCCACTTCCTGTCCTGGTACGTCCGCACCTTCGCCGTCGGGCCGCACGACCGGTTCGCGCTGCTGCACGGGCCGGCCCACGATCCGGCGCTGCGCGACATGTTCGTGCCGGCCGCGGCGGGCGCCGAGCTGTTCGTGCCCGAGCACGAGCTGGTCCGCGATCCCGGCAAGCTCGTCACCTGGCTGCGCGAGCACGCGATCACCGTCCTGCACCTGACGCCGCAGCTCGCGGCGATGCTGGCGGGCACCGGCGGCACGCTGCCCGACGTGCGGCTGGCCGGCGTGGGCGGCGACCTGTTCACCGGCGCCCAGGCGGCCCGGCTGCGGGCGTTCGTGCCCAATGCCCGGATCGTCGCCTTCTACGGCACGACCGAGACGCCGCAGGCGCACGCGTGGCACGAGCTCGCGGAACCGTACCCGGAGGTCGTGCCGATCGGGCGGCCCGTCGAGGGCAGCGAGATCATCGTGGTGACGCCGGACGGCAGGCGGGCCGGTGTGGGCGAGCTCGGCGAGGTGGTCGTCCGCAGCCGCCACCTGGCCGCCGGCTACCTGGATCCGACGCTGACCGGCCGGCGCTTCACCGGCGACCGGTTCCGCACCGGCGACCTCGGCCGGCGCAACCCCGACGGCACGATCACCCCCGCGGGGCGCGCCGACGACCAGGTGAAGGTGCGCGGGTTCCGGGTCGAGCTGGGCGAGGTGGAGGCCGCGCTCGCCGCCTGCCGGGACGTGCGCGCCGCCGCGGCCAGGGTCGAGGGCGGCACGCTCATCGCCTACGTGGTGCCCGCCCGGCCGGGGCTGGCGGCGCATCGCGTCCTGGACGAGCTGCGCGGCGCGCTGCCCGAGCACGCCGTCCCCAGCGAGGTGGTGGCGCTGCCCGCGCTGCCGCTGACGCCCAACGGCAAGGTGGACCGCGCCGCGCTGCGCGGACGGCCGGTCGAGCAGCCGAAGGCCGGCGGCGGCCTCGACGGCCCCACCCAGAAGACGGTCGCCCAGGTGTGGCGCGCCGTGCTGGGCGTGCCGCGGCTCGGCCCCGACGACAACTTCTTCGAGATCGGCGGCCACTCGCTGGCCGTGGCGGCCGTGCAGGCCCGGCTGCGGGCGGCGACCGGCCGTGAGATCCCGATCACGGAGCTGTTCAGGCATCCCACGATCCGGACGCTGGCCGCCCATCTCGATGGAGCGGGCGGCAGTCCGGGACTGGACCGGGCGGCGCGCCGCCTGGCCTCACGGCGAGACAGGTTGAGGAACCGCAACGAGAAGGGGATTGCCCCATGACGGACGAGCCCACGGCTGAGCCGATCGCGATCATCGGCTTGTCGTGCCGAGTCCCGGGAGCGGGTGACGCGCAGCAGTTCTGGCGCAACCTCGCCGACGGCGTCGAGTCGCTGACCACGTACACCCTGGAGGAGCAACGGGCGCTGGGCACGGCGGAGAGCCTGCTGGCCGACCCGAACTTCGTGCCGGCCGCCATGACGCTGGACGACTACGAGGGTTTCGACGCGGCGTTCTTCGGCATGTCGATCAGGGAGGCCGAGGTCCGCGACCCGCAACACCGGCTGTTCCTGGAACTGTCGCACACGGCGCTGGAGGACGCGGGCTACGACCCGTTCCGCTACCCGGGCGAGATCGGCGTCTACGCCGGCACCGGGACGGACACCTACCAGTGGCGCAACATCCGCAGCAACGCCCAGGCCCACAAGAACGCGGGCTGGCTGGCGGTCATGGTGGGCAACCACGTGGACTACTGCGCCACCCTCACCTCCTACAAGCTCGACCTGCGCGGCCCCAGCTACACCGTGCACACCGCGTGCTCGACCGCGCTGGTGGCCTTCCACATCGCGTGCGAGGCGCTGCGCAACGGCGAATGCGACATGGCGCTGGCCGGCGCGGCCATGCTGGACCTGCCGCAGGGCGAGGGCTACATCTACGACCAGGACGGCATCGTCTCCCCCGACGGGCACACCCGCTCCTTCGACGCCGACGCCGGTGGCACGACGTGGGGCAGCGGCGGCGGCGTCCTCGTGCTGAAGCGGCTGTCGGAGGCGATCGAGGACCGCGACAACATCCGCGCGGTGGTCCTGGGCAACGCGATCAACAACGACGGCGCGGGCAAGGTCGGCTTCTCCGCGCCCAGCCTGGACGGGCAGGCCGCGGTGATCGCGCAGGCGCTGGGCGTCGGCGGCGTGGACCCCCGTACGGTCACCTACGTCGAGGCGCACGGCACCGGCACGGCGCTCGGCGACCCGATCGAGGTGGCCGCGCTGTCCAGCGTGTTCGCGCAGCACACGAGCGACACCCAGTGGTGCGGCATCGGCTCGGTCAAGAGCAACATCGGCCACCTCGGCCAGTCGGCCGGCATCCCCAGCCTGGTCAAGACGGTGCTGTCGCTGGAGAACAAGCTCATCCCGCCGACGTTGCACTTCAAGAGCCCCAACCCGAAGATCGACTTCCCGGCGAGCCCGTTCTACGTCGTCTCCTCGCCGACGAAGTGGGAGCGCGACGACTTCCCGCGCCGCGCGGGGGTCAGCTCGTTCGGCATCGGCGGCACGAACGCGCACGCCGTGCTGGAAGAGGCCCCGCCGCGCCCGCCGCTGCCCCGTGAGCGGCCCGCGCACCTGCTGAAGCTGTCGGCCAGGACGGAGTCCGCGCTGGCCGCGGCGCGCGACCGGCTGGCCGCGCACCTGGCCGCTCATCCCGAGACGGACCTGGCCGACGCCGCGTTCACGCTGCGCGTGGGCCGCCGGGAGCTCAAGCACCGGGCCGTCGTCGTCGCCACCTCACCGGGCGACGCGGTGGCCGCGCTGTCCGACCCCAGGCGGATCGTCGCCGGCGCCAAGCCGAAGCGGCCGGCGCAGGTGGCCTTCCTCTTCTCCGGCCAGGGCTCCCAGTACGGCGGCATGGCCGCGGAGCTGTACCGCAACGAGCCGATCTTCCGCGAGGCGATCGACGAGTGCGCGGCCGTCCTGGACGTGCGCGAGCAGATCTTCGCCACCGGCGAGGAGGCGGACGAGGCGCTGCGGCAGACCTCGCTCACCCAGCCCGCCCTGTTCACGGTGGAGTACGCGCTGGCCAGGCTCTGGCTCTCGCTGGGCGTCGAACCCGCCGCGATGATCGGCCACAGCATCGGCGAGTACGCGGCGGCCACCATCGCCGGCGTCTTCACCCTGCCCGACGCGATGCGGCTGGTCGCGGCGCGCGGGCGGCTGATCCAGGCGCTGCCGCCGGGCTCCATGCTGGCCGTGCAGCTCATGCCCGACGAGATCGCGCCGATGCTGCCCGACGACGTCTCCGTGGCCACCGTCAACGGCCCCGGCACCTGCGTCGTGTCCGGCCCGTCGGAGTCGATCGCGGAGCTGGCCGAGATGCTGGAGGAGGAGGGCATCGGCTGCACGCGCCTGCGCACCTCGCACGCCTTCCACTCGGCGATGATGGAGCCGATGCTGCGCGAGTTCCGCGAGCTGGTCGCGGCGGCCCGGCCGGCCGCGCCGAGCCTGCCGTTCCTGTCCAACGTGACCGGCACCTGGATCACCGCCGCGGAGGCCACCGACCCGTCCTACTGGGCCAGGCACGTGCGCGAACCGGTCCGCTTCGGCGACTGCGTCTCGACGCTCCTGGCCGACGGCGAATGGATCATGATCGAGTGCGGGCCCGGCCGGCAGCTGTGCGGCCTGGCGGGCACCCAGCTGGCCACCGGCGCGATCGCCCCGCTGCCGTCGCTGCCCGGCCCGCGCGACCGGGCCGGTGACGTCGCGGTCTTCTCGCAGGCCGTGGGCGCGCTGTGGGTGCAGGGCATCGAGCTGAACGACTTCGGCGCCCCCGGTTTCCGCGTCTCGCTGCCGGGTTACCCGTGGGAGCGCCAGCGCGCCTGGATCGACCCCGACCCGCAGGGCGCCTTCGCCGGCGGCGTCGCCCACCCGCAGCAGGCCGACGGCCCCCTGCCGCCCGAGCGGTGGTACGGCGTGCCCGTCTGGCACCAGGCGCCGGCCCGTCCTGGGACGCCGTCGCCGGTCGCGCGCTGCCTGGCCTTCGTGGACGAGGACTCGGCCGCCCTGGCCGACGCGCTGCGCGCTTCCGGGGCCGAGGTCCCGGAGGTGCGGCCGGGTGCCGCGTTCGGCGCCTTCGACGGGCACTTCACGGTGCGGCCGGCCGTACGGGAGGACTATGACGCGCTGCTCGAGGCGGTCGGCGAGATCCCCGAGCGGATCGTGCACGCCTGGGCACTCACCGGCGGCGAGCAGACGTGGGCGGCGCAGGACCGCGGCTTCTTCGGCGTCCTGGGGCTCGTGCAGGCGCTGTCGGCGGCCCAGCCTCCGGGCGGGGTGCAGCTCGACCTGGTGACCGCGGGCACGATGGACGTCGTCGGCGGCGACCTGACCAGGCCGGAGCACGCGACGCTGGCCGCCTTCGCCCGGGTCGTCCCGCTGGAGACGCCGTGGCTGCGCGTCCGCCACATCGACGCGCCGGACGGGGCCGCGAACCAGGCGGCGGCGGTGCGGGGCGTCGCCGCCGAGCTGGGCCGCGCGGCGGAGCCCGGCGAGGCCGGGCTGCTGGCCCCGGTCGCCCTGCGCGGCGGGAAGCGGTGGCTGCTCGGATACGAGCAGGTGGAGGTGGACAGCGAGCCGGGCGAGCCGCGCGACGGCCAGGTGTACGTGATCACCGGCGGTCTGGGCGGCATCGGCATCTCGCTGGCCGAGGACCTGGCGGCGCGGGCCCGCGTCGGCATCGTCCTGCTGTCCAGGAGCGGGCTGCCCGGCGGCTCGCCGCGGTCGGCCCGCGAGGCGCGCGCCGCCGAGGCGATCCGCCGGATGGAGGCCGCCGGGGCGCGGGTGCTGACCCTGGCCGCCGACGTGACGGATCCGGCGGACATGCGCCGGGTCAGGGACGAGACGCTCGCCGCCTTCGGCCGGGTTGACGTGCTCGTGCACGCGGCCGGCCTGCCCGGCGGCGGCATGGCCCAGATCAAGGAGCGGGAGGCGGCCGAGGCCGTGCTCCGGCCCAAGCTGCTCGGCACGCTGGCGCTGCAGGAGGCGTTCGGCGACCTGGAGCTGGAGGCCGTGGTGCTCTGCTCGTCGATCACCGCGGTGGCCGGCGGGTTCGGGCAGATCGACTACTGCGCGGCCAACAACTTCCTCGACGCGCACGCCCGCGCCGGACGGGGCTGGAACGCCGCCCAGATCGTCAGCGTCAACTGGGGCAGATGGCTGGAAGTCGGCATGGCGGTGGAGACGGCGGCGCCCGCCGGATTCGTCGCGTTGCAGCGCGGCGACCGGATCAAGGCGCTCGACCACCCGGTACTCGACGCGCGGCACGCCGGCGAGATCGGCGGGCTCGACTGGTGCAGCGGCACGCTCTCGCCGAGCACGCATTGGGTGCTGGACGAGCACCGCATCGCCGACGTGCCGGTGCTGCCCGGCACCGGCCACGTCGAGCTGGCCAGGACGGCCACCGAGGCGGTGCTGCCCGGCGGCGGGCTCGTCGAGCTGCGGGACGTGGTGTTCGTCGAACCGCTGTCGGTGGCCGACGGCGCGACCGCCGAGGTACGGGTGCTCTTCACCCCCGAGGCGGACGGCGCCGAGTTCCAGGTGCAGAGCATCATCGGCGGCTCGCACCGCACCCATGCCAGGGGCACCGCGGCCAAGGTGAGCCCACCGCCCGCCGACCGCGTGGACCTGCGCGCCATCATGGACCGCTGCGTGTCCTCGGCGGACGAGCAGGGCGGCGTCCCGCTGTCGGGCCTGCTCACGCTGGGCGCGCACTGGCACCGGACCCTGACCGCCACGCACGTCGGTCAGCAGGAGGCGCTCGGCCTGTTCGAGGCCAACGACGCGCTGATGGCCGACCTCGACCGGTGGGGGCTGCACCCGGCCCTGCTCGACGCCGCCACCACGTTCAGCTGGGTCGCGGTCGAGGGCCACTACCTGCCGCTCGGCTACGGCCGCATCACCGTGTTCGGGAGCCTGCCCGAGGCGTTCTGGAGCCATCTGCGCATCACCAGCACCGACACCGACGAGGTGCTGGTCGTCGACGTCACGTTGATCGCGCCCGACGGCACGGTGCTGGTGCAGATCTCCGACTACGTCCTGCGCAGGATCGACACCGAGGCCGTGGTCTCCGGGGTCCGCTCCAGCGCCGGGTCCCAGGTCGCCGCCCCGGCCGCGGCCGCGGCCGACGACGAGGTCGGCATCAGGCCGGCCGACGGGGCCCTCTCCCTGCGCAGGCTGCTCGCCGCGCCGCTCGGCCCCCAGGTCGTGGTGGCGGCCAGTACGGTGGCCGAGCTCGTCGCCGGTGTCGGCTCGCTGACCCAGGAGACCGTCGAGAGCGAGCTCGATCCGGCGGCGGTCGCCGACCGGCAGGACAAGGCGCCCGCCGAGGGCTACGTCGCGCCGCGCAACGACGCCGAGGCCACGATCGCCCGCCTGTGGGGCGAGGTGCTCGGCGGCGACCACATCGGCGTCGACGACGACTTCTTCGAGCTGGGCGGCAACTCGCTCATCGCGGTCCAGCTGATCGCCCTGATCCGCAAGGAGCTGGGGGTCCGGCTGCCGATGCGCAACCTCTTCGAGGAGCCGACCGTGGCCGGGGTCGCCGCCCTGATCGAAGCCGCCACGGCCGCGTCCCCCGAGGCCGCCCCCGCCGGGCCCGCCACCCAGACCATCCCCCGCCTCCCCCGGAGTTCCGCATGAGCACAGAGACCAGCCCAGAGACCAGCCCAGAGACCAGCACAGAGATCAGCACGGACACCAAGGTCGTACGCAACGACGAGGAGCAGTACTCCATCTGGCCCGCCGGCCGGGACAACCCCTCCGGCTGGTACGACGCCGGTTTCTCCGGCACCAAGGACGCCTGTCTGGCGCACATCGAGCAGGTGTGGACCGACATGCGGCCGAAGAGTCTGCGAGAGGCCATGGACAGTGAGTGATGCCTTTCCCGCATCCTCCGGCCAGGAGCGGATGTGGTTCCTCTCGCGCTTCGAGCCCGATCTGGCCGTCTACAACATCGGCATGGTCATGCCGATGGCGGCCAGGCAGCCGGTGGACCCCCGCCGGCTGGAGCGGGCGATCGACCTGGTCGTGCGGCGTCATGAGGCGCTGCGCACCACGTTCGACTTCCGGGACGGGCAGGTCGTGCAGATCGTCCACCCCGGCGCGCCGCCCACGGCGCTGACCGAGACGGACCTGAGCCACCTTCCGCGGGCCGCCGCCGAGGCGGAGCTGGCCCGCCTGGCCAGGGCGGACGCGGTGCTGCCGTTCGACATGGAACGGGCGCCGCTGTACCGCGGCAGGCACGTCAAGCTGGCCGAGGACGACCTGCGGCTGGCCGTCGTCTTCGACCACACGATCTTCGACGGCGTCTCCTCCATGGTGTTCATGGACGAGGTGGAAGAGTGTTACGACGCGCTCGGCGAGGAGCGGCCGCCGAAGCTGCCCGAGCTGCCGATCCAGTTCGCCGACTTCGCCGTGTGGCAGCGCGGCAGGCTGTCCGGCGAGTTCCTGGAGACCGAGCTGGTGCACTGGCGGGAACGGCTGGCCGGGGTGCCCGCCGACCTCGCCCTGCCGGGCGACCGGCCGCGGCCGGCCCGCCGCAGCTACCGGGGCGGGATCCGGCTGGGCGCCTACTCCCCCGAGCTGTCGGCGGGCGTGGAGCGGCTGGCCAAGGAGCTCAACACGACGTTGTTCACGGTGATGCTCACCGCGTACGCCTCCGTGCTGTCGCGCTGGTCGGGGATCGACGACATCGTGGTGGGCACGCCGGTCGCGGGCCGGCTGCTGCCCGAGACCGAGCCGGTCATCGGCATGTTCGTCAACGCGGTGCCGCTGCGCGTGGACCTGTCGGGCGCGCCCAGCTTCCGCGAGGCGGCCGGGCGCGTGCGGGCGACGGTGGCCGAGGCGCTGGACCATCAGGAGCTGCCGTTCGAGCGGCTCGTGGAGGACCTGCAGCCGGCCCGGGACCTGAGCGTGCCGCCGCTCTACCAGGTGATGTTCAACCTGGCGATCCGCACCAACGAGGGGCAGATCGCCAACGGCACCGCCAAGGTGGACCTCCAGCTCGACGTCAACATGCGCGACGGGCTGCTGCACACCCGCCTGGAGTACGCCACCGACCTGTTCGACCCCGAGACGATCGAACGTTTCGAGGCGAACCTGCGCACGCTGGTCGAGTCGGCCGCCGCCGACCCCGACCGGGCGGTCCCCACGCTCCCCGTGCTCGCCGCGGACGAGCGTGCGCGCGTTCTGGCCCTCGGGAACGGCGGGCCGCAGGCCGCGCCCGGCACCCTGCACACGTTGATCGAGGCCCGCGCCGCCGCGACCCCGGACGCCCCCGCGGTGCTCTTCGGCGACGTCACGCTCAGCTACGCCGAGCTCAACGGCCGCGCCAACCGGCTGGCCCGGCGGTTGCGGCAGATGGGCGTGGAGCGCGGCCGGCCCGTCGCGGTCTGCGCGGAACGCTCGCCCGAGCTGGTCGTCGCGCTGCTCGCCGTGCTCAAGGCGGGCGGGGCGTACGTGCCGCTGGATCCGGAGTACCCGCGGGACCGGCTGGAGTTCATGCTGTCCGACTCCGGTGCGCGGGTGCTGCTCACCCAGCGCCACCTGCCGTCCTTCGGGCCGGTCGAGGCGGTGCTGCTGGAGGACGACCACGACCTCGGCTCCGGCGACCTCGACCCGGTGACCGGGCCGGACGACGCCGCGTACCTGATCTACACCTCGGGCTCGACCGGCCGGCCGAAGGCCGTGGTCAACACCCATCGCGGCATCGTCAACCGGCTGGCCTGGATGCAGGAGACGTTCGGCCTGACGGCCGGCGACGTGGTGATGCAGAAGACGCCGACCAGCTTCGACGTGTCGGTGTGGGAGTTCTTCTGGCCGCTGCTGCAGGGCGCCTGTCTCGTCCCGGTGCGGCCGGGCGGCCACCGCGACCCCGGCCACCAGCGCGACCTGATCAAGCGGCACGCGGTGACCACGATGCACTTCGTGCCGTCGATGCTCGCCCTCTTCCTGGAGGAGGCGAACATCGAGTCGTGCACGTCCCTGCGGCGTGTGGTGTGCAGCGGCGAGGAGCTGCCGCCCAGGACGGCGGCCCGCTTCTTCGAGCGCCTGCCCGGCGTGGAGCTGCACAACCTGTACGGCCCCACCGAGGCGGCCGTCGACGTCTCCTGGCACGCCTGCCGGCCGGGCGAGACGGTCATCCCCATCGGCCGCCCGATGCCCGGCTGCCGCCTGCACGTGCTCGACGAGCGCCTGGAGCCGATGCCCGTCGGCGTGCCCGGGCAGCTGCACATCGGCGGCGTCCAGGTGGCCCGCGGCTACGCGGGACGGCCGGGGCTGACGGCCGAGCGGTTCGTCCCCGACCCGTACGGCCCGCCGGGCGCGCGGCTGTACGCCACCGGCGACCTGGCCAGGCTGCGCGCCGACGGGGAGCTGGAGTTCCTCGGCCGCATCGACGACCAGGTGAAGGTGCACGGCTGGCGGGTCGAGCTGGGCGAGGTCGAGGCGGCGCTGGCCGCGGACCCGCGGGTGCGCGGGGTCGCCGTGGCGCTGCGCGACGACGCGCCGGGCGGCCGCGGGCTGGTGGCCTACGTGGACTGGACGGGCGAGCCGAGCCGGCTGTCGCACGAGCTGCGCACCGGACCGGCGCGCACGTTGCCGGCGGCGCTGGTGCCGCAGGCGTTCGTGCAGGTCACCGAGTTCCCCCTGAGCCCGAGCGGGAAGCTCGACCGTGCCGCGCTGCCGCCGCCCACCGGGCCCGGCCGCAGCGATCTCGGCACCACCTATGTCGCGCCGGAGACGCCGCTGGAGGAGGAGCTGTGCGCGCTCTGGGGCGAGCTGCTCGGCCGTGACCGGGTGGGCGTCGAGGACGACTTCTTCGCGCTCGGCGGCCACTCGCTGCTGGCCGTCCTGCTGATCACCCGGTATCGGGAGGCGTACGGGATCGAGATGGACCTGCGGGTCTGCTTCGAGCTCACCACGGTGGCCGAGCAGGCGCTGGCCGTGCTGGAACTCCAGCTCGGCGACGTCGAGCTGGACGATCTCCTGGCGGAGGACGCGGACGGATGAGCGAGGTGAGAGGGCGGCTGGCCCGCCTCAGCCCGGAGCAGCGCGCGGCGCTGGAGCGCAGGCTCCAGCGGCAGCCGAAGGCCCGGCCCGCCGGGATCCCCCCGCGCAGCGATCCGGACGCGCCGGCGCCGCTCTCCTACGGGCAGGAGCGGCTCTGGTTCCTGCAGCGGCTCGACCCCGCCGACGCCTCCTACAACATGTACATGGTGCAGCGGCTGCGCGGCGAGCTGTCCATCCGTGACCTGGCCGGGGCGCTGGCCACCGTGGCGGCGCGGCACCCGATGTTGCGGGCCCGCTTCCCCGCGGTTGAGGGCAGCCCGGTCCAGGTCGTGGAGCCGGCGCTGAAGCTCGATCCGGTGCTGGTGGACCTCGCGGACCTGCCCGCCGCCGAACGCGAGGCCCGCGCCACGGCGATCGTGGCCGAGCTGACCAACACGCCGTTCGACCTGGCCACGGGGCCGCTGGTGCGGGTGCACCTGATCACGCTGTCGGCCACCGATCACGTGCTCTGCCTGGTCCTGCACCACCTGGTGGCCGACGGCTGGTCGCTGAAGATCATCTTCTCCGAGCTGGCCGCCTGCTACACCGGGAACGCGGCCGGGCTGGGTGTTCCGTCGATCGACTACCGCGACTTCGCGGCCTGGCAGCGTGGCCGCGAGCCGTCGCGGGAGTCCCTGGACTACTGGCGCGCCAAGCTCGACGGCGTGCAGCCGCTCGACCTGCCCACGGACCGGCCGCGGCCGGCCGTACGGGTGGCCAGCGGCGACTACTGCGCGCGGCGCATCGGCCCCGAGCTGACGGCCCGGCTGGAGCAGCTGGCCAGGGACGAGCGCGGCACGCTGTTCATGGTCCTGCTGGCCGCCTACCAGCTCCTGCTGGGCGCCCACTGCGGCGCCGACGACCTGACGGTCGGCTCGGTCATCGCCGGCCGCGACCGCCCGGAACTCCAGGACGTCGTCGGCTTCTTCCCTGAGACGCTCGTGCTGCGCGGCGACCTGTCCGGCGACCCGTCCTTCCGCACGCTGCTCGCCCGGACCAGGGCGACGGTCCTGGACGCCTTCGCCCACCAGGACATCCCCTTCGAACGCCTGCTCAACGACCTCGGCATCCGCCGCGACCTGAGCACGACGCCGCTGTTCCAGGCGATGTTCGTGATCCAGGACAAGGAGGCCGGGGCCCTGCCGCTGCCCGGCATCGAGGCGGAGATGTTCGACCCGGGCGCGACCCAGGCGAAGTTCGACCTGATGCTGGACGTCACCCAGTTCGACGGCTCCCTCTGGGCGATGTTGTCCTACGCCAGCGACCTGTTCGAGGAGGAGACCGCGACGCGGTTGCTGCGGCGGTGGGAGCGGGTGCTGGAGGCGGTCGCGCGCGACCCGGGCACGCCGCTGTCCGCGCTGCGCGAGGCCATGATGCTGCCCGAGGACCGGCCGCCGGTCCTCGACACCCCGCAGCCGCCCGCGCGCGACGTGCTCGACCTGTTCCAGGAGCGGGTACGGCTGGCGCCCGGCGCGACCGCGGTGAGCCACGGCGACCGCCGGGTCACCTACGCCGAACTGGACGCCATGGCCGCCGCGCTGGCCGGGCGCCTGGCCGCGGCCGGGGTCGGCCCGGACACGGTCGTGGGCCTGCGCGCCGGACGCTCGGTGGAGCTGATCGCCGGGATGCTCGCCGTCGGCCGGGCGGGCGGCGCCTACCTGCCGCTCGACCCGGCGTACCCGGCGGAGCGGCTGCGGTGGATGGCGGCGGACGCGGGTGCGGCCCTGGTGCTGGACGAGGACGATCTCCGCGAGTCGCCCCAGGCACCGCACGCCGAGGTCGCGGGGCCGGGCTCGCTGGCCTACGTGATCTACACCTCGGGCTCGACCGGGCGTCCCAAGGGCGTGGAGGTGCCGCGCGAGGCGCTGGCGTCGCGGGTGGGCTGGATGCGCGGTCACTACGAGCTCGGGCCGGGCGACCGCGTCCTGCAGTTCGCCTCGCCGAGCTTCGACACGCACGCCGAGGAGATCTACCCGGCGCTGGCCGCCGGCGCGGAGCTCGTCCTGTGCCCGGACGAGCCGCTGCCGGACTTCCTGAAGACCCCGGAGGGCGCCGCGCTCACCGTGCTGGACCTGCCCACGTCGTACTGGCAGGAGCTGGTGGCCATGGGCGTCGAATGGCCGCCCGGCCTGCGGCTGGTCATCCTGGGCGCCGACCCGCTGCCCGGCCCGGCGCTGGCCGCCTGGTACGCGTCCGGCCCCCGGGGCGTCCGCCTGGTCAACAGCTACGGCCCCACCGAGGCCACGATCATCGCCGCCACCGCCGAGATGGACCCCTCGGAGGCGCTGCGCCGCCCGTCCGTCGGCGTCGCCCTGCCCGGCACCACGCTCCAGGTGCTGGGCCCCGACGGGCTCCCGGTGCCGGCCGGCGTCGCGGGCGAGCTGCACATCGGCGGCGGCGGCCTGGCCCGCGGCTACCGGGGCGCGCCCGCCCGCACGGCCGAGCGTTTCGTCCCCGGCCCCGGCGGCTCGCGCCTCTACCGCACCGGCGACCGGGCCCGCTTCCGCCTGGACGGCAGTCTGGAGATCCTCGGCCGCCTGGACCGGCAGGTGAAGGTGCGCGGTTACCGCGTCGAACCGGGCGAGGTGGAGTCGGCGCTGCTCGCCCACCCGTCGGTGCGGCAGGCCACGGTGGTGGTCCACGACGACCGCCTGATCGCCTACGCCGTCCACGACGCCGGGGAGGCGTTACGCGAGCACCTCGCCGCCGAGCTCCCCCCGCACATGGTGCCCAGCGCGATCGTCTCGCTCGACCGCATCCCGCTGACCCCCGGCGGCAAGGTCGACCGGGACGCCCTGCCCGCGCCGGGCCGGCCGCGGAGCGCCGCCTACGAGCCGCCGGCCGGCGCGGCCGAGGAGCTCGTCTGCCTGGTCTGGGCCGAGGTGCTGGGGCTGGAGCGGGTGGGCGCGCTGGACGACTTCTTCCAGCTCGGCGGCCACTCGCTGCTGGCCACCAGGACCACGGCGCGCATCGCCGCGGCCACCGAGCTGGACGTGCCGCTCAAGCTGGCCTTCACCCACCCGACGCCACGCCTGCTGGCCGCGGCCCTGGAACACCTGGCCGAGGAGGCCGACGAGCGTGGATGAACGGCAGGCGCGCGTGCAGGCCCGCTTCCGCAAGGCGATCGCGGGCCTGGGCGCCGCGGAGCAGATCCCGCGACGCGCCGAGGGCAGCGATCCGCCGCTGTCGTTCGCGCAGGAGCGGCTGTGGTTCATGGAGCAGTTCGCCCCCGGGACGAGCGCGTACGTGCTGCCCGTGTCGGCCAGGCTGCGCGGCCCGCTCGACGCCGAACGGCTGCGGGAGTCGCTGGACGCCGTGGTCGCCCGGCACGAGAGCCTGCGCATGACCTTCCCCGCCGGCCCCGACGGGCGGCCGGAGGTGCGGGTGGCGGACCGGGTCCGGGTGCCGCTGCGCGTGGTGGAGGTGACGGGCGAGGCGGCGGCCAGGCAGGTGCTCAGCGCCGACGCCGCGCTCCCCTTCGAGCTGGCGGACGGCCCGCTGCTGCGCGCCACCCTGGTACGGCTCGCGCCCGACGACCACGCGCTGCTGGTGGCGGTCCATCACATCGTCGCCGACGGCTGGTCGGCCGATCTCATCCTCCGCGAGCTGCTGACACCGCCGGAGAGCGGACCGCGGCTGGGTTTCGGCGACTACGCCGCCTGGCAGCGGGAGCGGCTGAGCGGCGACCGTCTGGCCGGCGACCTGGCGTTCTGGCGCGCCGAGCTGGACGGGTTGCAGGTGCTCGACCTGCCCCTGGACCGGCCGCGCCCGCCCCGGCAGAGCTTCCGGGGCGGCTGGCACGACGTGGAACTGGACGTGGCCGCGTTCCGCGAGTTGTGCCGGGCCGAGGGGGCGACGCTCTACATGGGGCTGCTCGCCGCCTTCCAGGTGCTGCTGTCCCGCTGGTCCGGCACGACCGGCTTCGCGGTGGGATCACCGGTGGCCGGACGGACCCGGCCGGAGTTCGAGGACATGGTCGGGCTGTTCGTCAACCTGCTCCCGCTGCGGGCGCGGCTGGCGGGCGACCCCGGCTTCGCCGAGTTGCTGCGCCGCACGCGGGACGGCGCGATCGAGGTCTACGGCCACCAGGAGCTGCCCTTCGAGAAGCTGGTCGCCGAGCTGGACCCCGAACGCGACGTCAGCCGCCCGCCGCTGGTCCAGGTGCTGTTCGCGCTGCAGAGCTATCGCGGCGACGGCGAGGGCTTCGAGCCGGACAGCACGACCACCCGGTTCGACCTGGAGCTCTACGCCGCCGAGCGGGGAGAGCTGCTGGAGGGCCGGTTCGTCTACAACGCCGAGCTGTTCCGGCCGGAGACGATCGAGCGGCTGGCGCAGCGGTTCGCCGCGCTGTTGCGCGCGGTGGTGGAGTCCCCCGACGTGCCGGTGGGGCGTCTGGACATCCTGCCGGACGAGGAGCGGAGGCAGCTCTCGCGGTGGAACGCCACCGACCGGGAGCATCCGGGCGGAACCCTGCACGAGCTGGTCTTCGAGCAGGCCGAGCGTACCCCGGACGCGACGGCGCTGGTCTTCGAGGGCGACCGGCTGACCTACCGCGAGCTGGCCGAACGAGCCCGCGCGGTGGCCGCCGGGCTGGACGTGCGGGTGGACCAGCCGGTCGGCGTCTCCATGGAACGCGGCCTGGACCTGCCCGTCGTGCTCCTCGGCGTGATGGCCGCCGGCGGCGCCTACCTGCCGCTCGACCCGGCCGACCCCGAGGAACGGCGGCGCGGCATGCTCGCCGACGCGGGCGCCGAGACCGTGCTCACCGCCGCCGGTTCAGCAGGTCGCTTCACGCCGCCGCCGGTGCGTGAGGACAACCTGGCCTACGTCATCTTCACCTCCGGCTCCACCGGACGGCCCAAGGGCGTGGGCGTCTCCCACCGCGCGATCGTCAACCGGCTGCGCTGGATGCAGGACACCTTCCACCTCACCCCGCAAGACCGCGTCCTGCACAAGACGCCGACCACCTTCGACGTCTCGGTCTGGGAACTGTTCTGGCCGCTCATCACCGGCGCCACCATGGTCATCGCCCGCCCCGGCGGCCACCGCGACACCGCCTACCTGCGCGACCTCATCAAGACCGAGAACATCACCACCGCCCACTTCGTCCCCTCGATGCTCCAAGCCTTCCTGGAAGAAGAGGACGTCCAGCTCCCGCCCCGGATCATCTGCTCCGGCGAAGCCCTTCCACCCGGCCACGACCTGCCCGGACTGCACAACCTCTACGGCCCCACCGAAGCGGCCGTGGACGTCTCCTGGCACGCCTGCCAACCCGGAGAAACCCTGGTCCCCATCGGCAGGCCGGTCGACAACACCACCCTGCACGTCCTCGACCAGAACCTTCACGAAGTCCCCATCGGCACCCCCGGCGAGCTCTACATCGGCGGCATCCAACTCGCCCGCGGCTACCTCGGCAAACCAGCACTCACCGCCGAACGATTCCTCCCCGCACCCGACGGCAGGCGCCTCTACAAAACCGGCGACCTCGCCCGCTGGCTACCCACCGGCGAACTCGAATACCTCGGCCGCACCGACCACCAGATCAAGATCCGCGGCATGCGCGTGGAGCTGGGCGAGATCGAGGCCGTGCTGCGCGAGCAACCCGGCGTCACGGCGGCGGCGGCCAAGCTCGTGAACGGCCGCCTGGTCGGCTACGTCGTCGGCGACGTCCCCGACCTGTCCGACGCGCTGCCGGACTTCATGATCCCGACGGCGTGGGTGCGGCTGGACCGCCTGCCCGTCACCCCCAACGGCAAGCTCGACCGCTCCGCCCTCCCCGCGCCCGACCGCCCGGCCGACCTGCCGTGGGAGCCGCCGCGCAGCGCCGCTGAACGCGCCGTCGCGCAGGTCTGGCAGGAGGTTCTCGGCCTCGACCGGGCCGGACGGCACGACACCTTCTTCGCCGTGGGCGGCGACTCCATCAGCAGTCTCAAGGTCGTGGCCCGGCTGCGCGCCACCGGCTACGACGTGGAACTGCAGCAGCTGTTCACCCATCAGGCGGTCGCCGAACTGGCCGCCGTGCTGCGGCCGCGGCAGGCCGCACCGGAGACCACGGCGGGAGCCTTCGACCTGCTCAGCGTGGCGGACAGAGAGAGGCTCACGCGATGATCATCGACGCCTACCCGCTCAGCGCCCTCCAGGCGGGGATGCTGTACCACAGCGAGCTGGACGGCGTGACCTTCCATGACCACACCACGCTCACGCTGCGCGGCACGTTCGACGAGGCGGCCCTGGTCAGGGCGCTGGACGAGCTGTCGGCCCGGCACGAGGTGCTGCGGACGTCCTTCGACCTGACCGGGTTCAGCGAGCCCGTCCAGCTCGTGCACGACCGCGCGGAGATCCCGCTGACCGTCTCCGGCGGCGAGCCGGAGTACGGGCCGTTCGACTGGACGCGGGCCCCCCTGCTCCGCGTCCACGTGCGGCCCGAAGCCGACCGGTTCGCGCTGACCGTCTACTTCCACCACGCGATCCTCGACGGGTGGAGCGTCGCGAGGCTGGTCAGCGAGCTGCTGGAGCGCTACGCGACCCCCGGCCTGCCGGTGGAGCCGCCGGCGGCGCGCTTCCGTGACCTGGTGGCGGCCGAGAAGGCCATGCTCGCCCGGCCGGAGGCGGCGGAGTTCTGGCGGGAGGCGATCGCCGAGGCGCCGGAGGGCCGGTTGCCCCGGATGCCCGGCTACCCCACCGGCGGGCCGCGCGAGGTCGAGGTGCTCGCCACGGCGCTCCCCGGCGATCTGGCGAAGGCGCTGGCCGAGGAGGCAGCCGCCGCGCGGGTGCCGCTGCGCTCGGTGGTGCTCGCGGCGCACGTGCGCGTCATGGCCCTGCTCACTGGCGACGCCGACGTCCTGACGGGGATGCTCACGCACAGCCGCCCGGAGAGCGAGGCCGGCGACGAGGTGCTCGGCCTGTTCCTCAACACCGTCCCGCTGCGGGTGCGGGCCGACGCGCCCGACCTGGTCCAGCGGGTCTTCCAGGCGGAGGTGGCGGCGCTGCCGTACCGGCACTTCCCGCTCTTCGAGATCCAGCGGGCCAGCGGTCGCGCGCGCCTGCTGGACACGCACGTGGACTTCCGCGACTTCCACGTGAACGGCGCCGCCGCCACGCCCATCGAGGGCCAGGACTTCTTCGAGCAGACCGACTTCGCCTTCAGCACGGCCTTCGTCCGGACGCCGGGCCAGGGGCTGACGCTGACCATCTCCTACGACACCACGCAGTTCCCCGCCGAGCAGATCGCGGCGATCCGGGACCACTACCTGCGCGCACTGTCAGGAGAGATCGGCATCTCGGCGCAGGACGCGGCTCAGCTCGCGCGGTGGAACGCCACCGACCGGGAGCATCCGGGCGGAACCCTGCACGAGCTGGTCTTCGAGCAGGCCGAGCGCACCCCCGACGCGACGGCGCTGGTCTTCGAGGGCGACCGGCTGACCTACCGCGAGCTGGCCGAACGAGCCCGCGCGGTGGCCGCCGGGCTGGACGTACGGGTGGACCAGCCGGTCGGCGTCTCCATGGAACGCGGCCTGGACCTGCCCGTCGTGCTCCTCGGCGTGATGGCCGCCGGCGGCGCCTACCTGCCGCTCGACCCGGCCGACCCCGAGGAACGGCGGCGCGGCATGCTCGCCGACGCGGGCGCCGAGACCGTGCTCACCGCCGCCGGTTCAGCAGGTCGCTTCACGCCGCCGCCGGTGCGCGAGGACAACCTGGCCTACGTCATCTTCACCTCCGGCTCCACCGGACGGCCCAAGGGCGTGGGCGTCTCCCACCGAGCGATCGTCAACCGGCTGCGCTGGATGCAGGACACCTTCCACCTCACCCCGCAAGACCGCGTCCTGCACAAGACGCCGACCACCTTCGACGTCTCGGTCTGGGAACTGTTCTGGCCGCTCATCACCGGCGCCACCATGGTCATCGCCCGCCCCGGCGGCCACCGCGACACCGCCTACCTGCGCGACCTCATCAAGACCGAGAACATCACCACCGCCCACTTCGTCCCCTCGATGCTCCAAGCCTTCCTGGAAGAAGAGGACGTCCAGCTCCCGCCCCGGATCATCTGCTCCGGCGAAGCCCTCCCACCCGGCCACGACCTGCCCGGACTGCACAACCTCTACGGGCCGACCGAAGCGGCCGTGGACGTCTCCTGGCACGCCTGCCAACCCGGAGAAACCCTGGTCCCCATCGGCAGGCCGGTCGACAACACCACCCTGCACGTCCTCGACTCACACCTCCAGGACGTCCCCATCGGAACCCCCGGCGAGCTCTACATCGGCGGCATCCAACTCGCCCGCGGCTACCTCGGCAAACCAGCACTCACCGCCGAACGCTTCCTCCCCGCACCCGACGGCAGGCGCCTCTACAAAACCGGCGACCTCGCCCGCTGGCTACCCACCGGCGAACTCGAATACCTCGGCCGCACCGACCACCAGATCAAGATCCGCGGCATGCGCGTCGAACCCGGCGAGATCGAGGCCGTCCTGCGCGCCCAGCCGGGGGTCCGCGACGCGGCCGTCACGGCGCACGGGCACAGCCTGGTCGGCTACGTGGTGGGCGACGTGCCCGACCTTCAGGACGTCCTGCCCGACCACCTGATCCCGCGCCGGTGGGTGCGCCTGGACGCGCTCCCCCTCACCCGCAGCGGCAAGCTCGACCGGGCCGCGCTGCCTCCGCCGGAGACGGCGGGCGGCCGGCCGTACGTGCCGCCTCGCGACGAGGTCGAAGCGCGCCTCGCCACGCTCTACGAAGAGGTGCTGCAGGTGCCCGCGGCCGGGATCCTGGACGACTTCTTCGAGCTCGGCGGCCACTCGCTGAGCGCCCTGCGGCTGGCCGCCCGCATCCGCCAGGAGCTGGGGCGGAGCCTGCCCGTGGGCACCGTGCTGACCGCGCCGACGATCAGCAAGTTGGCCAGGGTGCTCCGCCAGCCCGAGGACCTGGCGCCGCCGAGCCACGTCGTGCCCCTCAACCCGGACGGCGACCGCGTGCCGATCTTCTTCATCCACGCGCTCGGCGGCCAGGTCTTCCGCTACCACCCGCTGGCCCGCCGCCTCGGCCCCGACCAGCCGGTGTACGCCATCGCCGCGCGCGGGCTCGTGCCCGGCGAGGAGCCGCACGCCACGCTCGCCGAGATGGCCGACGCCTACGTGGCCGACCTGCTGGAGGTGCGGCCGACGGGGCCGTACGTGCTGGGCGGGTTCTGCATCGGCGGGAACATCGCCCTGGAGGTGGCCAGGCGCCTGCGCGAGCGCGGCGAGCAGGTGCCGCTCGTCGTGCTCCTCTACGCCAACGCCGAGGAGCCCGTGGCCGAGGCGTCGCTGGAGGACGACACGGTCCTGCTGTTCCACGCGCTGGCCGGCGGCCCCGAGGAGACCCTCGGGCTGGACCCGGCCGAACTCGCCGCCCGGCCGCCGGAGGAACAACTGCTCACGGTCATGGGCGCCGCCTCCGCCGCCGACCGGCTGGCGCCCGACACCGCCGAGGTCGAGCAGGCGCGCCGCTACCTGGCCGTGTTCCGGGCCAACGCGCACGCGGTCGGCGGCTACCGGCACGAGCCCTACGACGGCGACGTCGCGCTCTTCGCGCCCACGCGCGAGGACGGCAACTGGCCCTCCGTGGCCAAGGGGCGGCTCGCCCATTTCGCGATCCCCGAGGAACGCGTCCCGATCCTGTACGAACCCCTGGTCGCCGGAGCGGCCACCGAGATCAGAAGGTGGATGGATCATGGCATCCCCGACCAGTGAGCAGACGAGCCTCTGGAAGCACCCCGACTTCCTGCGGCTGTGGGCGGGCCAGAGCCTGTCGCAGTTCGGCTCGGCGATCAGTCTCTTCGCGTTCCCCGTCATAGCGGTCACCATCCTGAACGCCTCCGAGGCGGAGATGGGCGTCGTCGGCTTCCTGCTGCGGCTGCCGATGGTGTTCTTCCTCCTGTTCGGCGTGCTGGCCGACCGGGTGCGCAAGCGGCCCATCCTGATCTGGACGGACGTGGCGCGTTTCGTGCTGCTGATGCTGATCCCAGTCGCCTGGTTCGCCGACCTGCTCACGCTGACCTGGCTCTACGGCGTCATCTTCGCGCTCGGGCTGCTCAGCACGCTCTTCCAGACGGCCTACCGGAGTTACTTCCCGTTCCTGGTGCCGCGGGAGAACTTCATGGAGGGCAACTCCAAGCTGCAGCTGACCGAGTCGGCCGCCCAGACGTTCGGGCCCGGCCTGGCCGCGGCGCTGCTGAAGGTGCTCGCCGCGCCCGCGCTGCTGATCATCGACGCGGTGTCGTACCTGGCCTCCGCGATCGCGGTGTCCCTGATCAAGCGGCCGGAGGCCCGGCCCGAGCCGGACGACACCACCCCCGGGCAGGTGCACAAGGCGATCTGGCAGGGCATGGGCTGGGTGATGCGGCACGAGCTGATCCGGCCGCTGGCCGTCTCCTCGGCCGTGTACTCGCTGTTCATCCTGGGCTCGATGAACTCGATCTACGCCCTGTACGTGATCCGCGACCTGGGCGTGCCCGCGGGCTGGTTCGGCAGCATCCTGGCCGGCGGCGGCGTGGGCGCGATCATCGGGGCGCTGGTCGCCGTCAAGGTGATGCGGCGCTACGCGATCGGCAAGGTGCTGGTGTGGTCGATGGTGTACGGCAACCTCGCGCTCTTCCTCATCCCGCTGGCCGTCGGGCCGGTCTGGGTGTCGGTGGCGATGCTCGTCGTCGCGCAGTTGGTCAGCGGCGTCAGCTCGCAGATCTTCTTCGTCACCAACACCAGCCTGGTGCAGACGGTCACCCCGCCGCACCTCCAGGGCCGGGTGGTGGCCTCGATCTACTCGCTGGGCCTGATCCCCGCCCCGCTGGGCGCGCTCGGCGCCGGCCTGCTGGCCGGCGCCGTGGGCACGCGTACGACGCTGTGGGTGGTCATCGCCATCGGCGCGCTGGTGCCGATCGCGGCGATGGCCTGGTCGCCGCTGGCCAAGCTCATCGGGATGCCGGAGCCAGACTCGCAATGAGCCGCAGCTGACGGCTGCGCAGCCGCCGGGTGGGCGTGACCAGGCCGACGATCAGCGTGGTCGCGCCCGCCTCCTGGTAGGCCGCCATCCGCTCGCGCACCTTGCCCGCGGGGCCACACATGGTCATCGCGTCGACGAGCGCGTCGGGCAGCATCGCCATGGCCTCGCCCTGCCGCCCGTCCAGGAAGGCCTCCTGCATGCGGGCGGCCTCCTGCTCGAAGCCGAGCGTGGCGGCCAGGCGGTTGTAGAAGTTGGTCCGGCGTGAGCCCATGCCGCCGAGGTAGAGGGCGAGCATGGGCCGCATCATGTCGTAGGCCAGCTCCTGGTCCTCCTCGACGAGCGTGAGCACCATGGGCGCGACGTCCAGGTCGGCGCCGTTCAGGTGCTTGGCCGTCCGGGCCAGGTGGTCGGGCGGGAAGTGGATGGCCAGCCAGCCGTCGGCGAGCTCGCCGGCCAGCGCGACGGTCTTCGGGCCCATCGCGGCCAGGTAGACCGGCAGCCGCTCCTGCACCGGCGCGACGGCCAGCGCCAGCTCCTTGCCCTCGCTGCCGGGCAGGGGCAGCGTCATCGTGGGTCCCTCGTGCCGCACCGGCTCGCCGCCCAGCGCCTTGCGCACCACCTGGAGGTAGTCACGGGCGCGGGCCACCGGCCGCTCGAAGCGCTCGCCGTGCCAGCCCTCGACCACCTGCGGGCCGGACAGGCCCACGCCCAGCCGGGCGCGGCCGCCGGAGAGCTGGTCGAGGGTGGCCGCCGTCATCGCGGCGACCACGGGCTTGCGTCCCGACATCTGCAGCACGCCGGTGCCGAGCGCGATGCGCTCGGTCTGGCCGGCGATCCAGGCCAGCAGGCTCGCCGGGTCGGTCCCGTAGGTCTCGGCCGCCCACACGGACGAATAGCCGAGGGCCTCCGCCTCGCGGACCAGCGCCAGGTGGTCGGCCGGGCCGAGGCCCGCGCCGCCCCAGTAGCTCATGCTGTAACCGAGGCGCATCCCATCTCCTCAACGATCGCGGCTGCCAGGGCGTCCGGGGTCTCCTCGGCCAGCCAGTGGGTGGAGTCGAGCTCCTTCAACGCGGGCCTGTGCACGCTCTGGCGCCGCCAGCCCAGGAGGCCGCCCCTGGTCAGCGAGGCGTCCCTGGCTCCGTACAGGACGGAGAGCGGCACCGGCAACGGCGGTCCCGGCCGGTGGTGATAGCCGGCCAGCAGCCCGAAGTCGGCGCGCAGCGCCGGCTCCAGCACCGGCCAGAGCGCCTCCCGGTCGGCCAGCTCCGGCGGGACGCCGCCGAGCTCGATCAGCTGCTCCCAGAACAGCCACGACGGCAGCGACGGCAGGCGGCGCATCAGCAGGGTCACGTCCGGCGCGGCGAACGAGCCCACGACCAGCCGTTCCGGCCGCCCGCCCAGCTCGACCACGCGCCGGCAGACGAGGAAGGCCAGCAACGCCCCGCTGCAGTAGCCGAACAGCGTGTACGGCTCCCGCCACCCGGCCAGGTCCCGCGCCAGGTCGTCGACCAGCCCGTCGAGGTCGGTCCGCGGCTCTTCGGCGAGCCTGGCCTGACGTCCCGGCAGGTTGACCGACCACAGGCCCACCTCGGGCGGGAAGTGCCCGGCGAGCTCGCCGAGCGAGGCCGGACCGCCGCCCGCGTGCGGGAAGGCGACCAGCGCCCGCTCCCCCTCCTTGACCTGGACGTACCACGGCGTCATCGGGCTTCCCCCAGGTGCAGGGCCAGTTCGGCCGGCGTCGGATGGTCGAACACGGCCCGTACCGAGACGGCGCGGCCCGCCAGCTCCTCCAGCGGGCCGATCAGCCGGACGGCCAGCACGGAGTGGCCGCCGTTGAGGAAGAAGTTGTCGTGCGGCCCGAGCCCGGGGCGCTTCAGCGCCTCGCTCCACAGCGCCACCACCTGCCGGACCAGCCCGTCACCCGCCTCCCGCGCCGGGGCGCGGCCCTCGTCGGGCACCTTGAGCTCGCGGTAGGCGATCTTGCCGTTGGCCGTGGTGGGCAGCCTGTCGGTGACGATGTAGCGGGTGGGGACGGCGTAGTCGGGCAGCCGCGTCCTGGCGAAGCGCCACAGCTCCTCCTCGGTGGTCTCGCCGGTGACCTCCAGGAAGGCGGCGAGCCGTCCGTCGGTCTGCGGGTCGCCGTCGAGGATCACCGCGGCCGTGCGCACCGTCCCGTGCTCGTGCAGCGCGGCCTCGACCTCGCCGAGCTCGATGCGGTGGCCGCGCAGCTTGATCTGCCGGTCGTCGCGGCCGAGCAGTTCCAGCCCGCCGTCGTGGCGGATGCGCGCGCGGTCGCCGGTCCGGTAGAACCTGCCGTACCGGTCGTGGTGCCCGAAGCGCTGCGCCGTCAGCTCGGGACGGTCGAGGTAGCCCGCGCTCACCCCCGCGCCGGCGACGCACAGCTCGCCCGGCACGCCCGGCGGCAGCTCGCGGCCCGCGGCGTCGGTGACGAAGATCTGGGTGTTGGCCAGCGGCTCCCCGGCGGGGACCGGGTCGAGCGGCGGCTCGCGCAGCTCGGCGGCGGTGGACCAGATGGTCGTCTCGGTCGGCCCGTAGACGTTGAACACCCGGCAGCCCAGCTCCAGCAGGTCCCTGGCCAGGGCGGCGGGCATCGGCTCGCCGCCGCACAGCACCGTGCGTCCGGCCAGCTCCCGCCCGGCCTCCGGCGCGACCAGCCGCCACGCGGTGGGCGTGGCCTGCACGACCTGGACGTCGCTCGCGGCGATCAGCTCCAGGAACCTGCCCGGCTGCAGCTGGTCCTCGTCGGAGGCCACGACCACGGTGCCGCCGGAGGCCAGCGGCAACAGCAGTTCCAGCCAGGAGATGTCGAAGGAGGTGGTGGTGGACCACAGGACGCTGGTGGGCGCGCCCAGCCGCTCGGCGAAGTCGAGCACGAGGTTCGTCAGGTTGCCGTGCGTGACCTGCACGCCCTTGGGCTGCCCGGTGGAGCCGGAGGTGTAGATGACATAAGCGATGTTCCCGGTCTCGGCGGGTACGTGGTCCCCCACTGTGCCGGGCATCGGCACGACCGGCGTCCTGCCCGCCCAGTCCGGGCTGCCCGCCGCGACGACCAGCCGCGCCCCCGAGTCGGCCACCTGGAAGGCCAGGCGCGACTCCGGTTGCCGCACGTCCAGCGGCAGGAACGCCGCTCCGGCCTGCCACACGCCGAGGACCGCCGCCACCAGGTCCGCCGAGCGCCCCAGGGCCAGGGCGACGACGTCGCCGTCGCCCACTCCTCGCTCGCGCAGCAGGTCGCGGACCCCGGCCGCACGCCCCAGCAGCTCGTCGTAGGTGACCTCGTGGCCGCCCTCGCGCACCGCCACTGCCGGGCCCGGCAGGATGCGCCCGGCCAGCGTGCCGGGCCACGCGCGGCCCGTGTCGTTGACCCGGTCGAGCAGCGCCCGGTCGGCCGGGGAGAGCACGTCCGGCACGCCGCCGCGGGCCGCCTGCCGCACCACCGCGCACAGCCTGGCCGTGAACGCCGCGATCTCGTCCTCGTCGTGCACCTCGGTGCTGTGCACCATGCGGACGGTGAGCCGGTCCGGCTCCTGGATGACGTTGCACTGCATGTCCAGGCGGCTGCGGTCGATCAGGTTGTCGACGTATCCGGGCACCTCGCCCTGGATGTGCACCTTCTCGTCGCTCCAGGGCCGGTAGTTGAACATGTGCCGGAACAGCGGGACGCGCCAGTCGTCCGTGCCGTGCCCACGGCGGGTCAGCACCGCCTCCACCGAGGCCCCGGCGTGCTCGACGCCCTCCGCGAACGCCTCCTCCACGCGCCTGGCGACCTGCTCGAAGTCGTCGTCCAGCTCGACGTGGACGCGCAGCGGCAGGGTGCTCACGGCGTAGCCGACGCGCCGGTGCTCCTCGCCCGTCTTGGTGCTGACCGGCATGCCGATCACCAGGTCCGGGCCGGCGCCGTGCCCGCGCAGCGTCAGCAGGAAGGCGGTGGCCAGCACGATGTTGCCGGTGGTGCGCAGCCTGGCGCGCAGCTCGTCCAGGGCCGCCACCGTCTCGGCGTCCACCTGCCAGGAGCAGGTGTGCCCGGCGAACGTCGGACGGCCCGGCGAGTGCCGGCTCCCCGGCAGCACCATGGCGTTGGGGTCGACGCCGTCGAGCCGGTCCAGCCAGTAGCCGATCGACTCCTCCGACGGCTCCCCCGGCTCCAGCATCGGCGCGGGCCCGGCCAGCTCGGGGGGCAGCGAGCCGTGCCCGGTCTGGCTGTCGTAGAAGCGGCCCAGCTCCTCCACCAGGAGCTGCATGGAGGTGCCGTCGATGATGATGTGGTGGCCGGCCAGGCACACCACGGTTCCGGCGCCGTCGGGCAGGGTGAAGTGTCCCACCCTGATGAGCAGGTCGCGGCCCAGGTCGAAGGGCTCGTCCAGGAAGGACCGCAGGTCCGCGACCAGCGTCTCCTCCGTGGTGGCCCGGGTCTCGACCTTCAGCTGGGCGTCCTGGGGCGCCACCAGGTGCCGGACGGGCGTCCCGTCCACCACGGGGAACCGCAGGCGCAGCGCCGGATGCCGCTTGACCAGCCGGTTCACCGCGATCTGCAGCGGCAGCCTGCGCAGCGGGGCCTGGAACCTGAGCGCCACCGCCAGGTTCGACACGCCGCTGTCCGGCGCGAGCTGCTCCAGCACCCAGAAGGAGTACGGCACCGCCGACAGCGGGCGCGGCTCCTCCACGGAGGCGGGCAGCTCCGGCTGCGGCCTCGGGATGGGGACGCGTTGCAGCGGATGGTCGGGGTCGAGCGCGGCCCAGTCCACCCGGCCGCCGCCCGTCCAGAACCTGGCCACGGCGGCCAGCAACCCCGCCCGGTCGTGACCTGCCTCGATCTCGGCCCCGGCGTTCGCCCGCGTGAGGGCGGCGAGCGTCTCGTGCGGCGAAGGGTCGTCCGCGAGGGCCGCCGGGTCCGGGACGTCCGGCAGGACGCCCCAGGCGGCGAGGGTGGCGGCCAGCCCGTAGGCGGCGGTGAGGGCGGGTGGCGCCGCGACGCCGCGGGCCTCGAAGACCTCTTCGCACACGTCCACGGCCTCGGTGAACACCGGCTCGACGCCGTACAGACCGGCCGTCTCGGCGGGGAGGGTCAGGCGCACCGGCTCCTGCTCGTAGGTGTGCTCCCGGCCCAGCGCGAGAGCGGCCTCCGCGGCGCTCCGGCAGACCACCGCGCCGCGCACGGAGTGGTGGACGCGTCCCTGCTGCAGGGTGCCCGCCACGTCGGCGTAGCGGTCCTCCGGCAGGCCGGCGAGGAAACCGGCCAGGCTTCGCCGCATCGACTCGGCCTCCTCGCGGGTGCGGCCGGACCACACCACGACCCGCGGGCGGCCGTCGCCCGGCGCGTGCACCGGCGGGTAGCCCTCCTCGACCTCCAGGTCGTCGGGCCAGATCACCCGGTGCACCAGGTCGCCGTCGAGCAACGCCCGGTCGAGCAGCCGCAGGACCAGGGTGCCGCGCAGCGTTCCGGGCGGCAGCTCGCCGGAGTCGGTCACGGCGAGCTCGCACTCCCCGGCCAGCAGCGCCGCGCAGGCCTTGCCCACCCCGCCGTACACCCGGACGACCTGAGCTCCTGGATCGTGTCCGGCCTCCTCGGCCGCTCCGGGCTCCAGCGGGAGACGCCCCATCGCGATCACCGCGACGGGCTGTTCGTGCGAGGTCACCGACCTTCCTCGCGGATCCTGGCGCGCACGTCGCGGCGGCTGCCGCCGAGCGGACGGCGGCGGGCGCCGTCCTGCCTGGCCGGGGCGGGCGTCTGGCCCTTCGCGATCAGGTGCGAGAGCGCACGCAGGTTCGGGTGGGTGAACATCGCGGTGACCGGCAGCTTCAGGCCCAGCGCGCCGGTGATCTCCTCGTGCAGCTCGACCAGGGCGAGCGAGTCGAAACCGGCTTCGAAGAAGTTGAGATCGGGATCGAGGGCGCGGCCTAACCTGCGCTCCACGAGTGATGCAACCGCGTCGGCCTGGGTCATCCGGCGTCCTTCGTCTCGCCTGCGATCGGACGGGATCACCGTCCACCTCCCAGCATCCTTCCCGAGCGCCGTAATCCACCACAAGCCCGTATTTATCGGGATTTCGGTCACGCAAAAACTACGTGGAGCCACGGCGCCGGGCCTGACATGGCACTACGCGGCGTACGAGCACGGACCGAGCACGAACGCTCGCCGACCGTGCGCGCCGCCGCGAAGCGCTCGGCGGCCGCCGAAGGGGGGCGCCTGTCCGCGGACGCCCCCTTCCGTCAGTTCCGGCTCACCTGCCGACGGAGATGCCGAACTCCGCTTCGACGAGCTGGAACATGATGTCCCACGTCTTCCACTCGGTGTTGGTGTGGACGGCGACGGTGTGCCGGCCGTCGGAGGTGCCGATCACGAGCATCCACGATCCCCAGAGGCTGCCGCCGACGCCGCGCAGGGTCACGCCGCCGGTCGCCCGCGGGTCGAGCTCGAACAGACCGAGGCCGTAACGCGTGTACGGCATCCAGTGGCTGCCCTCGGTCGAGACGGTGGTCCACATCTGCCGATGCTGGGCCGGCGGCAGCAGGCTGCCGGTGGACATCGCGCCGAGGAAGCGGATCATGTCACCGGTCGTGGAGACGACGTTGCCGGCCGACCAGCCGAGCGAGGTGTTGAACTCGGTGACGTCCAGGGGCGGCAGGCCGGGCTCCTCCATGAGCGACTCCCAGTTCTCCGGGGTGATCGTCGAGGGGTCGACGCCGTCCTTGAAGAACATGGTGGAGTAGGCGCGCGGGTGCGGATCGGGGTACCCGGTGTCGCCGGGCGGGCGCACGCGGGTGTGGGCCAGGCCGAGCGGCTGGACGACCCGGCGGTCGACCTCCTTCTCGTAGGTGCTGCCGGTGACCTTCTCGATGATCGCCCCGGCGATGTGGAAGCCGCCGTTGGAGTACTCGAAACGTTCGCCGGGCGCGCCGACCGGAGGCTGGGAGATCGCCAGCCTCAGCAGTTCGTCGGTGGTGAACGCGTCGAAGCGGTGCCGGAGCATCCCGGAGCGGGTGGCGTAGCGGTGGCTGACCTCGGGCGCCAGGCCGGTGGCGAACAGGCCGCCGGTGTTGCTCAGCAGGTGCCTGATGGTGATCTTGTCGCCGTCGTAGCCGTTGGCGTCCAGCACGCCCGGCAGCCACGTGTTGACCGTGTCGTCCAGGCTTAGCCTGCCCTCGGCCTCCAGGCTCAGCAGCACGGCCGCGGTGAACGCCTTGCCGCTGCTGCCCGTGTGCACGTGTTCGCCGGGCCGGCGGGCGGCGCCGGTCCCGAGGTCGGCCACGCCGGCGGTGGCGAACCAGGTGCGGTCGCCGTCCTTGACCTCGGCGACGACGCCGGGGATGCCGGCCTCGGCCACCGCCCGGTCGAGCACCTGCTGAACACTTGCGCGCGTTGTCATCGCACTGCCTCTCTGTGGTCTTCTCCGTACGTCCTCCACGGTGGCGACCAGCACTTAGATGCCGCTTAGAACGCCCTTTCAGCAGAAGTGCACCGCTTTCGAGGGCGTCGTACCCTTGGCCGTTGTGCGTATCGAGGTGCTGGGACCGGTCCGGGCCTTCACCGGCGACGGCGTGCCCATCGACGTCGGCGGCGTGATGGTGCGCGCGCTGCTGGCCCGGCTGGCGCTGGCCGAGGGCGGGACCGTGCCGGTCGGCACCCTCGTCGACGACCTGTGGGGGGAGCACGCGCGCGGCGGCACCGTCAACGCGCTGCACGGGCTGGTCCACCGGCTGCGCAAGGCGCTGGGCGAGGCCGGGGTCCTGGAGCGGACGGCCGGTGGATACCGCCTGCACGTGCGCGCCGAGGACGTCGACGCCTGCCGCTTCGAGGAGAAGGCGAAGCTCGGCGGCCGCGAACTGGCCTCGGGCGCCGCGCGGCGAGCCGGCTCGCTGCTGGCCGAGGCGCTGTCGCTGTGGCGGGGGGACGCGCTGGCCGACGTGCGCGACGCCCCCTTCGCCGGCACGGCGGCGCCGCGTCTGGAAGAGCTGCGCCTGGCCGCCGCCGAGGACCGGTTCGAGGCGGAGCTGCGCCTGGGACGCCACGACGGGATCCTGGCCGACATGGCGGCGATGGCCACCGCCCACCCGTTGCGTGAACGGCTGGCCGGGCTGCGCATGCGCGCCCTGCACGCGGCGGGCCGCCGGTCCGACGCGCTCGCCGTGTTCGAGCAGGTCCGCGGCACCCTGGCCGAGGAACTGGGGATCGACCCGTCCGGGAGGCTGCGCGACACGCACCTGGCGGTGCTGCGCGGCGAGCCGGAGCGCCCCGAACCGGAACGGCCCCGGCCGCAGGCCGTGCGGGGACGGCTGCCGGCCCCGCTGACCAGCTTCGTCGGCCGCGCGGACGAGCTGAGGCTGCTGGCCGGTTCGCTGGAGACCTCCCGGCTGGTCACGGTCGTGGGGCCGGGAGGCGTCGGGAAGACCCGGCTGGCCGTCGAGGCGGCCGGCCGGCATCGAGCCCATCAGCGTGGCCGCGTCTGGCTCGTGCTCCTGGCCGGGGTGACCACGGCCGAAGGGCTGGCCGACGCGGTGCTGGGCACGCTCAGCCTCGCCGACGTCCAGCCTTCCGGCACGCCGCTGGAGCGGGTGGTCAACCTGCTGGCCGGGGGCGAGGGCGTGCTGGTGCTCGACAACTGCGAGCAGGTCGCCGGCCTCGTCGCGGAGTTCGCCGGGCACCTGCTGGAGCGTCTGCCGCACCTGACCGTGCTGGCCACGAGCCGGGAGCCGCTGGAGGTGATGGGCGAGACGCTGTGCCGGCTGGGCCCGCTCGCCCTGCCGCCGGCACACGCCGACGCCTCCCGGGCCGCCGGGTCGGACGCGGTGCGCCTGTTCCGCGATCGCGCGACGGCCGTCCAGCCGGGCTTCGCCATGGACGCGCCGACCACGGCCGCGGTCGTCGACATCGTGCGCCGGCTGGACGGGCTGCCCCGGCCCTCGAACTGGCCGCCGCGCGGTTGCGGACCATGAGCGCCGAGCAGGTCGCCCGGCGGCTGGACGACCGCTTCCGGCTGCTCAGCACCGGTAACCGGGCCGCCCAGCCCCGCCAGCAGACCCTCCACGCGGTCATCGAATGGAGCTGGGACCTGCTCACCGACCAGGAACGCGCGCTCGCCCGCCGGATCTCGATCTTCCCTGGCCGGACCGGCGTCGCGGCGATCGAGGCGGTCTGCTCGGACGAGACGCTCCCCGCGAGCGAGATCGCCTACCTGCTGGACTCGCTGGTCGGCAAGTCCATCGTGGAGCGGGCCGGGGACGCCTACCGGATGCTGGAGACCATCCGCGCCCATTCGGCCGGCAAGCTCCGCCGCGCCGGGGAGGCCGAAGCCGTCCTGCGCGGGCTCGTGCGGCACTTCGCCGATCTGGCCGAGGAGCACGAGCGGCTGCTGCGCTCGGCCGGACAGGCGCGGGCGCTGCCGCTGTTCCAGGCCGAGTACGACAACCTGATGTTCGCCCTGCACACGGCGATCGAGACCGGCGACGCCCACGCGGCCGCCCGGCTACTCGGCCCGCTGTACTGGTACTGGGTGGTGCTCCGCTACGACGCGCGGGCCGACGCCTACGTCGCCAAGGTGGCCGCTTTCGGCGACGCGCTGCCCGCCGACGCCCGGGCCGCGTTCACCGCGATCCACCTGGTGGCCGGCGAGGGCGGCCCGATCAAGGATCCCGAGCGCCTGCGCGCGCTCATCGACGACTGCGCGCGTACGGGCGCGCTGCGGCGTCATCCGGCGCTGCTGACCGTCGTGCTGCCCGTGGCGGTGATGATCGGGCCGCAGGAGGTGGTCGACCGGGAGATCAGCCTCGTGCGCGGCGGCTCGGACCGCTGGGCGATCGCCTGCACCCTCATGATCGAAGCCATGCGTCACCGGGAACGCGGCGACCGGGAGAGCTCGGCGACCGCGATCGCGGCGGCGCTGCGCGCGTTCGAGGAGACGGGCGACCGGTGGTGGACGGCCAAGGCGCTGTACGGGCTGGCGCAGATCCACGCCGTCGGCGGCGAGCACGACCGGGCGATCGCCGCCTACGAGCGGGCCATCGCGATCGCCGCCGAGCTCGGCTCGCAGGACGAGGTCTCGGCCCGGCTCGGGCTCGCCGCGGCCCGCATGCGCTCAGGCGACCTCACCGGCGCCGGGCACGACGTCGAAGCCGCCGAACGAGCGGCCTGGGAGCGGGGTCAGCCCGTCCTGGAGATCGACGTCCTGGGCAGCCGGGCCGAGCTGTGCCGTCGCCGCGGCGACGTCGAACGCGCCGGGCGGGAGCTCGACCGGATGGAGACGCTCGCCCGCCAGGCCGGCCTCACCGCGGAGACGATCGAGAACCTGCTGACGCCCGCCAGGATGTCGAACCTCCTCACCGCCGGGGAAGCCGCGCCTGCGCGGGCGTTGCTGCCCCGGGCCGTCCAGGCCGCGCAGGCGACCATGGACGCGCCCGCGGCCGCTCATCTGCTGGCCCGGCTGCTGTTCCTGGAGGGCGATGCGGCCGGCGCGGCCACCGCGCTCGGCCTGAGCCGGGCCATCCGCGGCACCTTCGACCACGGCGACGTCGAACTGCGCGCCCTGGCGGACACGCTCACCGAACGTCTCGGCCCTACCGGCTACGACACCGCCTACCGGCAGGGCGCCGCCCTGACTCCGCAGGAGGCCGTCGCCCGGCTGACGTGAGGGCGCGCCGCCCCCCGGCCGTGGAAGCCGGGACGCCCTCCGTCATCCCTCGGCCGCGCCGGCGGGAAGCTCGGCCTTGAGGCGGTCGGCGATGTCGGTCCTGAGGGCCTTCTTGTCGATCTTCCCGACCTTGGTCCAGGCGAGCTCCTCGACGACGACCAGCCGTTCGGGGAGCTTGAAGCGGGCGACCTCCGCGCTCTCCATCCCCGCCCGGATCTCCTCCAGCGTGACCGTCGCGCCGTCCCGGGGCACGACGTACACGCACACGCGCTCCCCGAGCACGGGGTCCGGCATGGCCACGGCGGCGACCTGGCTCACGGCGGGAAGCCGGTACACGAGGTTCTCGATCTCCTCGGCGGAGATCTTCTCCCCGCCCCGGTTGATCATGTCCTTGTCGCGGCCGGCCACCACGAGGTTGCCCTCGGGGGTCCGCAGGCAGATGTCCCCCGTGCGGAACCAGCCGTCGCCGGTGAAGGAGCGGGCGTTGTGCTCCGCCGCCCGGTAGTACCCGCGAGGGGTGTACGGCCCGCGGGTCAGCAGGAGCCCCGCCTGGCCGTCCGGCACGTCCCGGTCCTGCTCGTCCACGATCCTGATCTCGTCGGCGGGGCACAGGGGGCGGCCCTGCGTGCCGCACACCGTCTCCACGGGGTCGTCGAGGCGGGTGAAGTTCAGCAGGCCCTCCGCCATGCCGAACACCTGCTGCAGCCTCGCCCCGAGCACCGGCTCGACCTGGCGCGCCAGCTCGTCCGCGAGGCGGGCGCCGCCGACCTGGACGACCCGCAGGGTGGCGAGCTGCCCGGCGCCGTGCTGGACGGCCCGGTCCAGCCAGCGGCCGGCCACCGCGGGCACCACCGCGGTGTGCGTGACGCCTTCCGCCTCGATCGTGGCGAAGGCCCGTACCGGCTCGGGCGTGGGCAGCATGACCACCCGGCCCCCGGCGAGCAGGACGCCCAGGATCCCCGGGCAGGCCAGCGGGAAGTTGTGCCCGGCGGGCAGGCTGACCAGGTAGACCGACTCCTTGGTGACCCCGGCGACCTCGGCGCTGGCCCGGGCGTTGTAGGCGTAGTCGTCGTGGGTGCGGGCGATGAGCTTGGGCAGGCCCGTCGTGCCCCCGGACAGCAGGAAGACGGCCACGTCCCGGGAGTTGGGAGCGGGCAGGTCGGAGCCGGTCCGGCCGGTGGGCGGACCGCACAGGGCCCGCAGGTCGACGCTGCCGGGCTCGACGTCGTCCCCGGCGACCAGCACCTGCCATCCGGCCCCGGTGGCCGCGCGCACGTCGGCCGCGAGGTCGTGGGCGAGTCGCTGGTGGTCGAAGTCCCTGCTCCGGTCGGGGACGGCGATCGCCACCGCCTCGGCGTGCACGGCCAGATACCTCAGCTCGGCCCGGCGGTGGGCGGGCAGCGCCATCACCGGCACGATGCCCGCGCGCAGGCACGCCAGCAGGAGGACGACGAACTCCCACGAGTTGCCCAGCTGCATGATGATCCGCTCGCCCGGCGTGATGCCGAGGCCGCGCAGGCGCACGGCGGCGGCGTCGGCGCGATCGGCCAGCTCGCCGTACGTGAGGCGCAGCCCCGGGCCGTCCACCAGCGCCGTGGCGTCCGGGTCGCGGTCGGCGACCTCCCGCAGCAGGGTGCCGATCGCGCCCCCGGCCCAGTAGCCCTGCTCGGTGAAACGGGTGACGTCGGCGTCGGGCCAGGGCACGGTGTGCTCAGTGATCGGTGTGGGCATCGTCGGCCTTCCTGGTGAGGATGACGGCGTCAAGCGCGATCAGACCTCGCTGCGTGAGCCGGAGCGGATTGACCTCGATCTCGTCCAGGAGCGGGTTGGCGGCGAGCAGGTCGCCGAGCCTGGAGACGATCGTGCCGAGGTCGTCGGGGTCGAGGACGGGGCCGCCGCGCCACCCGGCGAGCAGGGCCCGCCCGGCCAGTTCGGCGACCATGCCGGCCGCTTCGCCGGGAGACAGCGGGGCGAGCCTGACGGCGACGTCGGCCAGGGCCTCGGCCACCGTGCCGCCCAGCCCGACGAGGACCACGGGCCCGAAGACGGGGTCGCGCCGCGCGCCGGCCACCAGGTCGATCCCGGCCGGCGCCATGGCCTCCACCAGGTAACGGCGGGCGCCCGCCGCGTCCAGCGTGTCGAGCGCGGCGTCCAGCCCGGCGCGGGTGGACACGCCCAGGTGCACGCCGCCGATCTCGGTCTTGTGCAGGACGTCGGCGTCCAGCAGCTTCACGGCGACCGCCGTCCCGAACGAGTCGAACGCGGCGTGCGCGGTGGCCCGGTCCGCGCAGGCCTGGCGTGGCATGGTCGCCACGCCCAGCCGTCCGAGCAGGGCCTTGCCGGCGTGTTCGTCGTACCGGCCGGCCGGGACGGCCGGCGCCCGCCACGGGACGGAGGCGGCCGGGCGGGCCGTCCGCGCGCGGGCGTCGGCCAGCAGCGCGGCGGTGGCGGCGGCGACGCCGCGGGCGTCGGCGGCCACCGGGACGCCCGACGCGCGCAGGGCACTGCGGTCGCGGACGACGTCGTCGCCCGTGCCCGCCAGCCCGAGGACGACGGGGACGCCGCCGGTCAGTCCCTCGCCGACGGCGGCGACGACGTCGACCGCGTCCGGTTCGTGCAGGACGTACCCCGCGATGACGTCGACGCCGGGGTCGGCGCCGGTGGCGGCGAGCACCGCGCCCAGCTCGGGCCCCGGACGGCCGGTGTCGACCGGGTTGCGCTGGAAGGTCAGCGGCGGCAGCAGCCCGGCCAGGGTCTCCCGGGTGCCGGGAGCGAGCTCGGGCACCCGGATCCCGCGTCCGCGCAGGTCGTCGAGGAGCAGCAGGCCCGGACCCGCCTGGGCGGTCACGACACCCACCCCCGGGTCGGCGCACGGACGGGCCCGCGTCACCGCGAGCGCGCCGACGGCGTCGACGAGTTCGCGTTCGTCGTCGACGAGGACCGCCCCCGCCTGGGCCAGCGCGGCGCGCGTGGTGCGCCAGGAGGTCGCCAGCGCCCCCGTGTGCGAGGCGGCGAAGGCCCCCACGTCGTGGCGGCCGACGACCAGGGCGACGACCGGCCGGGTCGCGGTGAGGCGGCGCACGCTCTCGACCAGCCGGGGCCCGTCCGCCACCGACTCCACGTGCAGCGCGACGGCGGCGGTGCGGGGATCGCCCGCGAGGTGGTCGAGGACGTCGGGGGCGGTGACGTCGGCCGCGTTCCCGAGGCCGACGGCGAGGCTGACGCCATGCCCGGCCTCGGTCAGCGCGAACGCCAGGGCGTGGTTGACGCCGCCGCTGGCGGCCACGACGGCGACGGCGCCCGGCCTCACCCGGTGGGCGCCGGGGACGAAGCTGGCGGTCAGCCGCGCGTGCGGGGCGAGGAAGCCGCTGGTGTTCGGGCCGAGGAGGCGCAGGCCCGAGTCCCGGGCGATGGCGCCGAGCCGTCGCTGGTGCTCGATCCCGGCGCCGCCCGCCTCGGCGAACCCGCCGCCGCACACGACGGCGGCCCGCACGCCCGCGTCCGCCGCCTCGGCGAGCACCCCGGCGCAGGCCGCGGCGGGCACGCAGAGCAGCGCGAGGTCGACGGGGCCCGCCGCGGCGGCGGCGCCGACGGACGGGTACATGGCGTCGTCCCGCGCGTTCACCAGCGCCAGGAACCCGTCGAAACCGGACAGCGAACGGGCCATGGCGGCGCCGAGTTTGCCCGGGTCCCGGGAGGCGCCGACGACCGCGACACCCCGCGGGCCGAACAACGGCCCGAGGCCGCCCACGCGGGCACTGCGACCGGATTCGGAACCGCCCACGCGGGCACTGCGACCCGGTCCGAGGCCGTTCATGAGAGCACTCCGACCAGGTCCGCGCGGCCGGAGAGCACCGTGGTCAGCGCCCGGTCGCGATCGTGTTCCCGTTCGATCAGCAGTGCGGGAAGTCCCGCGCGCATCCGTGCCTCCTCGCACAGCCGGGTGCGGGTCAGGGCCGTGCCGCCGTGCACGGCGACCAGGGTCGCGCCGGCGGCGACGGGCCCGGACAGGTCAGGCAGGCCGTCCTCGGCGTCCGGCGCCGCCAGCAGGGCGCCCCACGCGCCGGGCAGCGGCGTCGCGGAGAGCGGCAGATCGTTCCTCCCCCGGACGGCGGCGGGGCCGCCGTCCGCGCCGGGCAGGACGTCGAGCAGCCGGCCGGACGCCGACCAGCCGGCCGCTTCGAAGCCCGTCTCCAGGGGGCGGCGCCGTGCAGGTCCCGCCACCGGCGATGGGCCGACGCGACGAACTGCGGCGCGCGTCTGGCCAGGCGCGCGTCGGAGATGCTGCGGGACATGAAGTGGTAGGCGAACTGCCACGGGTCGAGAGCGTCGTGGTAGCTGCCGAAGCTCTCCCACCAGGCGAGGCTGGGCCGGGCCGAGTCCTGGATGTGCCGGACCGGCGGCTGGGCGGCCCGCTCGTAGCTCGTGAGGGCGGCCGCCAGGTCGCCGGGGTACCCGGCCAGCGCCCGCGCGAGCGCTACGGCGTCCTCCATGGCCATCTTGGTGCCCGAGCCCACGGAGAAGTGCGCGGTGTGCGCGGCGTCGCCGAGCAGCACGACGGGCCGCGGGGCCGTCGTGTGCCAGTGGCGGGTGCGGCGGGTGCGGAAGCCGGCCCACCGGGAGTTGTTGGTGAGCAGCCGGCCGCCCTCGATGTGCTCGGCGAACAGCTTCTCCAGGTACGCCTTGGAGCGCAGGTCGCTCACCCCCGGCGGCCGGCTCTCGTCGAACGCGTCGAGCCCGGCCCGCCGCCAGGACGCCTCGTCGGTCTCGACGATGAACGTCGACATGGTGTCGGAGATCGGATACCCGTGCACCGCGAAGACGCCGTCGGGGCCGCGTTCGTGGACGAAGGTGAGCCCGTCGAAGAGGTGGTCGGTGCCGAACCAGATGAACTTGGCCGTGGCGGTCTCCACCTGCGAGCCGAGTCCGGGGCCGAGCTCCTCGCGGATCCGCGAGGAGGCCCCGTCGGCGGCCACCACCAGGTCGTAGCCGGCCAGGTCGGCGAGCGTCACCTCGGTGGAGAACCGGAGCTCCGCCCCGACCGAGCGGGCCCGTTCCTGCAGGAGCAGGAGGAGCGTGCGCCGGACGACCGCGGCCATGCCGTTGCCGCCGCACCTGATCCGCTCGCCCTTCAGCCGGACCTCGATGTCGTCCCAGTGCCTGCCGTGCTCGGCCAGGGCCGCGCGCAGCACGGGGTCCGCCTCGTGGATCGCCTCCAGGGTCCGGTCGGAGAAGACCACCCCGAAGCCGAAGGTGTCGTCGGCGCGGTTGCGCTCGAAGACGGTTACCGCGGACGACGGGTCCGCCTGCCGGATCAGCGCGGCGAAGAACAGCCCGCCGGGCCCGCCGCCGACCACCGCGATGCGCATGGCCCGCTACTCCTTGGTCGCCAGGCCGAGGATCCGGCCGAGCACGGCGCTCAGCGCCGCCTCCGGATCGTCCGCCATGGACGCGGACCGCCAGGCGACCATGTGGTCGGGACGGACCAGGAGCACCCCGTCCTCCCCGACCTCGGACAGGGCGCGGTAGTCGCCGTAGCTGTCCTCGTAGTCGCAGCCACGGCCGATCGACCGCACCCGGACGGGCACGCCCAGCCGCTCGGCGACGCGCTCGGCCGCGTCCCGCCAGGCCGCGCCGCCGATGCCGGTGAGCAGGGTGAAGCGGCCCCGGCCGCACAGGTCGAAGGTGGAGACGCGCTGCTGGTCCCTGGTCAGCCACACGTGCGGCAGGTGGCGTCCCGGACGGGTGGAGGCGAAGTGGTAGACCTCCTCGTCCCGCGGCGCGGGCTGCTCGGGCGTGCCGTCGGGCACGATCGCGCCGGACGTGTAGTGCTGGTTGGTCTCGACGCCGTGCGTGTTGAAGCACATGATCGTGGCCTGCATCGCGGCGTCGAACGCCTGCCGCCGCTCGCCGCCCTCGGCCGTCGGCAGCAGCAGGCCGTCGAGGGCGTCGCGCAGCTCCGCCGCGCCCGAGGCGGGCGGCAGGCGCAGCGCCATGAAGATCGGCGGCATCAGCCCGTCGCTGCGCTTGGCGCGCTGGACGATCTGCCTGGCGACCGGCAGCCGCTCCTCCCGGTAGCTGTCGAGCAGCACCGGCGCGGCCTCGCCGCGCAACACCATGGCGAGCTTCCAGCACAGGTTGTAGCTGTCCTGGATGGAGGTGTTCGAACCGAGGCCGTTCATGGGCGAGTGCCGGTGCACGGCGTCGCCGACGCAGATGACCCGGCCCGCCATGTTGTCGGTGGCGTAGACGTCGTTGACCGCCCAGGTGGAGATCGACTCGACCGTCACCGGCACCTGGTCGTCGCCGATCAGCTGGTGGGCGATGCGGACGCCGTCCTCCTCGGTGAGCGAGGGCTGCCCGGCGTTGACGTCGTAGCCCCACACGCCGACCCACTTGGTCCACGGGCGCACCATGCGCAGCACGCCGATGCCGTTGCCGTCGTGGCCGACACCCGGCTGGACGAACCAGTACATGTCGCCCGGACGGTGTTCGACGAAGCGGGTGAGATCCGCCTCGAACACCACGTTGATCGAGCCGCCGAGCCCCATCTTGCCGACCAGCGGCAGGCCCGCCTGCGCGGCGACGGTCGAGTTGCCGCCGTCCGCGCCGATCAGGTACTTGCTGCGGATGCCGTACTCCTGGCCGGTCAGCCTGTCCCTGACCAGGGCGGTCACGCCGTCGTCGTCCTGCGTGAACGTCAGCAGCTCGGTGTTGAAGCGCACGGACGACCCGCGCGTGGCGGCGGCGTTGACCAGGATGGGCTCCAGCACGTGCTGCGGCAGGTCGCACACCGAGCACGGGCTGGCCAGGTCGTGCTCGGCCTTGAAGTGCGGGTGGGTGTACCAGGTGCGCAGGCGGCCGAGCTCCTGGCCGGCGAGGCTGGTGGCGTACACGTGCTCGCCCATCAGGTGCTGCGGGGTCGCGTTCTTGGTCACCTCGCCTTCCAGCCCGAGGTCGCGCAGCACCTCGACGCCGCGCTGGTTGGTGATGTGCGCGCGAGGCGTGTTCGAGACCCCGGCGTACTTGTTGAGCACCACGTTGGCGATGCCGTACGTCGAGAGCAGCGCCGCGGCCGTGGCGCCCGCCGGGCCGGCGCCGACGATCAGCACGTCCGTCTCCACGACGGCGGTGAGGGTTTCCATGTCAATGGCTCCTAGAAGGGAGGACGTCAGTGCCGGTGGCCCCAGAGGTCGGGGCCGGGGATCTCGGTGACCTGCCAGGTCGCGTCGTCGATGAGCACGCCGCCGCTGCCGAACTCGGTGTGCACGCCCACCGGGGACTCGGCGTAGAAGGAGAACATCTGGTCGTTGCTGTGCCGGCCGAGCGTCATGGTGACCGGGACGTCGCGGTCGAGCACGAGGTCGTAGGTGCGCCCGACCTGGTCCATGTCGGGGACCTCGAGCATGAAGTGGTGCAGGAACGGCTGGTGGATGCCGAAGAACGGGCCGTCCACGAAGGCGATGCTGTGGTGGCGCGGGTTCGTGTGCAGGAACGTGGCCTGGAACGGCCTGCGCATCGTGTCGCTGATCTTGAAGCCCAGGACGTCGGTGTAGAACCGCTGCTGGGCCGGCACGTCCGGGCTGGCCAGCACCACATGGCCGAGGCCGAGGTCGCCCGTGACGAACCGCTCGATGTCCCGCGCCGAGGTGAACTGCCCCTCGCCCGCCGAGGCCCCGTGGAACAGCTCCACCCGGTTGCCCGCCGGGTCCAGGAAGTGCGCCATGCCGGCCACGCGGCGGATCTCCAGCTCGCGCTGGGTCGCCTGGTGGGCCACGACGCCGTGGTCGCTCAGCTCGTCGAGCGCGGCGCTCAGCGCGCCGGCGTCGGCGACCTCCCAGCCGTAGTAGGCGCCGCCGTCCTGCTCGCCGGCCTCGACGGTGATGCGGTGGTGCACGTCGTCGATGCGGAAGTGGGTGGCGCCGTCCTCCCCCGCGACGCGCTGCATGCCGAGGATGTCCGTGGCGTAGGCGGTGAAGGCGTCCGGCTCGCGCGCGGACAGGCCGAGGTAGCCGAGCTGCTTGATGTCCATGCCTGATGTCTCCTGTCGTACGAGGTCAGAACGCGTCGGTGAGGAAGCCCCGCAGCAGCGCCGCGTACTCGGCGGCGCGCTCGATCTGCACCCAGTGGCCGCAGTGCGGGAAGATGTGCAGCTGCGCGTTGGGCAGGTGCTGCTGCAGGAAGACACTGGAGTCGGGGGTGACGAACCGGTCCTCGCGGCCGTGCACGACGAGGAACGGGTGCGGCATCCGGCGCAGCGCCGACGGCGGCACGGCCATCTCGGCGGGCGAGGAGGAGAAGAAGCGCTCGAAGGAACGCCGCACCTCGGGCCGCATGACCTCCTGGTAACGCGTCGCGGTGATCTCCGAGATCGACGTGCCGAGCGCGTCCTCGTCGTGGACGAACCACTTGGTGAGGTTCTCCAGCGCGCTGATCGTCGGGTCCTTGTAGAAGGACACCATCCGCATGACCTCGGGCGTCGGCTGCGAGTGCCCGCCCGCGCTGCCCATCAGGGAGATCCGGGCGAAGCGCTCCGGCGCCGTCATCACCAGGTGCATGGCCAGGGCGCCGCCCATCGAGTTGCCGACCAGGTGCGCCCGCTCGATGCCGCGGGCGTCCATCAGGGCGAGCACCTGCTCGACCCGCATGCGCATCCAGCCGGTCAGGCTGCCCGGCATGTCCTCGGGATGGTCGGTGCGGCCGTAGCCGACGAGGTCGGGAGCCAGCACGTGGTAGTCGTCGCTCAGGGCGGGCATGAAGCCGCTCCAGTTCGACACCGCGTTGGCGCCGGGGCCGCCGCCGTGCAGCAGGATCACGGTCTCGCGGTTGTCGTCGCCGCTTTCCAGGAAAAATGTGGAATAGCCGTTGGTCTCGACGGTGCGCTCGGTCACTGGAATGGGTTCCTTCCCGTGCTGTACGGGCATTGCTCGGCATGATCTGTTGATCGGGCGGACGGCTGTGATCGGCCCGCGGGGCGACGGCGGGGCTTGCCACCCGCACCCCTCGCATTGCTAACTTGTGCGCTGTCGCACCACCGTAGACGGACACCACGTTGATGCGCTTCGTACGATCTGTCGTTAGTTGTCGGCGCCGATCCGACGCTGTGTCGCAGGAGAGGAGCAACCCCGGTGAGCCTTGATGACGCCGTGCAAGATCTGGCCGATCGCCTGGGCGTGGCGCTCGTGGTGGTCGATCGCGACCTGAGGATCGCGGCGTTCAGCGTCCACGACACCGACGCGCGGCTCGCCCGGCTGGCCCGGCTGCTCGCCGGCTCGACCGCCCCGCTGACGAAGTCGCTGGTGGAGGAGCATCGGCTGCGCCAGGCCAGGCACGGCGTACGGGTCCCCCAGGACGACGGCGAGCTGGTCGTGCTGCCGTTGCGTCATGAGCAGCAACTGCTCGGCTACGTCTATTACGTCGAGGACCGGGAGGCGCCGCGCGCCGACGACCTCGCGGTGCTGGAATCGGCCGCGCCGGAAATGGGCGCGCTGCTGTCGCTGCGCATCTCCGATCGCCGGCACGGCACGGAGAATTCGCGGCAGCTGCTCGCGGAATTGCTCGGAGAATCGCCGGAGAAACGCGCGGAGGCGGCCGGGAAACTCGTGCGGGACAATCTCATCGACGATGTCGAGCATTATTCCGTGCTCGTTCTCCGGGCCCCTGACTCGGCGCCCAGATCCATTACCCGGCTGGCCGTCGAGGCGACCCTGGAATTCACCACGAGATCGACGACCGTGAAAATCGTCGGCGCCGTTCTCGGGGCCGAGGGAATTGTGCTCTTCCCGCGTCCGGTGAATCACGACAGGCTCGAACGCGCGCTCGCCGGCCCCGGCCTGGAGGCGGTCGTGGCGGGTGTGGGCAGCGTGAAGCCGTCGCTGGCGGAGGCGGTCGACTCCTACCACGAGGCCCGGCTCGCCCACCGCGCTTCGCGACTCGATCCGCAGCGGTACGGCAAGCGCGTCTTCTGGGACGAGCTCGGCCTCGACCGCCTGTTCCTGCAGCTGCCGCTCGACCGGCTGACGCCGAGCCAGTTCCCCGACGGAGTGCGACGCCTGCTGGACGCGCCGCACGGCGTCGAACTCGCGGCGACGCTGGAGGGCTACCTCGACAGCGGCGGCGAGATCCAGAGCGCGGCACGGCGGCTGCGCATCCACCGCAGCACGCTCTACTACCGGCTCGACCGCATCCGCGAGGTCATCGGCTGCGACATCACGGACGGATCGATCCGCCTGGAACTGCACGCCGGTCTCCGCATCGCGCGCCTCGCCGGGCTGTGGCCGCACGAGTGAGCCCCGTGACCGCGCCGTAGAACCGTTCCGGGAGGCGAGGCGGGCACGCCTTGCCGCCATGTTGCCGCCCGCTTGCCCGCCACCGGCAAGCCCGGCGTCGACCGGCGCGCAACCGCCGCCGCCGATCGTGGTCCCGGACCGCGATCGGAAGGGACGGCCGCCATGGAACAGCGCAGGGTGATCGAGCGGCACGGCGTCTCCGCCATGCCCGAGCACCGCCGCACCGCCCGCCCCGCGAGCGTGGCGTGGGTGCTCGTGGGGTCGAACCTGTCGCTCAGCGCGACGGTGTTCGGCTGGCTGCCCGTCACGTACGGCCTGAGCTGGTGGCAGATCGTCGTGGCCGCCACGGCGGGCACCGCGCTCGGCCTGCTGGTGGCGGCGCCGCTGGCGCTGCTGGGGTTCCGGGCCGGGACGAGCAACACGGTGGCCGCGGGCGCGCATTTCGGCGTGCGCGGCCGGTTGGTGGGCTCGCTGATCGGGCTGCTGCTGTCCCTGGGATACACGGCGGTGGCGATCTGGACGGGCGGCGAGGCCGTCGTGGTGGTGCTCGCCCGGGTGAGCGGCGCCGTACCGGGCGCTGTTCCGGGCGAGGCGGCGCGCGCGGCGGCCTACGCGGGCATCGCGGTGCTGGTGGCGGCCCTGGCCGTCGGCGGGTTCGAGCTGATCTCCCGGATCAGCGCGCTGCTGGTGGCGCCGATGGCGCTGGTGCTGGCCGCCGGGGTGGTCGCGTACGCGCCGGGCTTCGACCCGTCCTGGTCCGCGGCCGCCGCCGGCCGGCCGAGTGGCGCATCGGCGTGGATTCTCGCCCTGGTCACGGCCGGGATCAGCGGCCCCGTCGCCTACGCCACGATCATCGGCGACTACACGCGTTACCTGTCGCCCAGGCGGCACAGCGCGGCGAGCGTGGTGTGGTCGTCGGCCGCCGGGTTGTTCTGCGGGCTGCTGGCGCCCACGCTGTTCGGCGCCTTCGTGGCGATCTCGACGCGGGCGGAGAGCGCGTACCTGGAGAGCCTGGTACGGGCGGCGCCGGCCTGGTACGTGCCGCTGCTGCTGTTCGCCGGCGTGGCCGGGTGCCTGGGCGCGGCGGGTGTGCCGCTGTACAACATGGGGCTGGAGCTGCACGGCCTGTTCCCGCGCACGTCCAGGACGGCGGGGGCGGCGGTGGCGACGGCGGTCACGGTCGGGCTGGTGTTCGCGGGCCGTTCCACGGTGGGGGTGGAGCAGGCCGTGACCGGGTTCGTCGTGGTGCTGACCGTGCTGGCCACGCCGTGGGCGGTCATCGCGCTGATCGGGCACCTGCGCTGCGGGCGGGTGTACGACGTGCGGGATCTGCAGGTGCACAACAAGAGCCTGTCGGGCGGCCGCTACTGGTACGCCGGCGGCTGGAACCCGCGCGCCTGCGCCGCCTGGCTGGCGGGGGCCGCCGTCGGCCTCCTGGACGCCGACAGCCCCCTCTACACCGGCCCGCTGGTCGGCCTGACCGGCGGCCTGGACGTCGGCTTCCTGCTGTCCGCGCTGGTCTCGGCCTGCGTCTACCTGCTGCTCGGCACCGGGCACCGGGCCGGCGAGCCGATCCCGGACTGGCGGCAGACGTACCTGTGGCCCGCCGCCGGCCGCTGAAGCCTGGAAGGAGAACGGAGATGACGATCATCGTCGTCCTGTCGATCGCGGTGGTCGCCGTGCCGATCGCGGTGTGGGCGCTCGTCCGCGACCGGCTCGGGACGTCCGGCGCCGCGGCGGAGCGCGACTTCGCCGAGCTCAAGGAGTGGGTCGGCGCCTGCCTGGAGCAGGACCTGCGCATGCTGGACGCGAGGCTGCCGCAGGGCGCGGAGGCCGCCCGCGAGTACCGCCGCCTGGCGGGGAGTCACGCGCTGCGCGCCTCGGCCGCGGACGGCTCGACGTACTGGCGGGAGGTGGCGGCGTGCACGGAGGCGCTGGCGGAGGCCGGGCGGCGGCTCGCCCCCGGCGCGGGGAAGAGCCCGCCGTGCCTGTTCGACCCGGCGCACGGGCCGTCCACGGAGACCGTCGTGTGGCGGCCGGGCGAGAACGCCCGTCCCCGCCCGGTCCCGTGCTGCGCCCCGGACGCGGCCGCGGTCGAGACCGGCCGCGTCCCCGCCTACCGGTACGTGACCGGCGACGAGGGGCAGGTGCGCTACTTCGACGCCTACGGGCTCTACGCTTCCTGGCTGCTGGGCTACTTCAGCGGCTTCGACACCGACCTCACCGCCCGGCTGCTGGCGGGCACGCCGCTGGGCGCCCATCTGCCCGATCTCATCAGGGGAGCGTCATGAACCTGGACTACACCCGAGCGACCCGGCTGTGCCCGGTGAGCGGCCTGGACGACCGTCTGCGGGCCGCGGTCACGGAATACGCCGGGCAGCAGCTGCTCGGCGACCTGGCGGAGACGGCCGACGTCTGCTGCGAGACCCGCAGCGTCCCCGTCCCGCCGCCGGGCCGCGTGCGGCGCGGCCTGCTGGACGGGCTGTTCGGCGCGTCCCGGGCGGCCGGGCTGGAGATCGGGCCGTTCACCACGGCGGCCGTCGTCACGCCGGGCGTGATCGTGATCGCCACCGTCACCGACCGGGGCACGCAGGTGCGGCTGGGCGCCAGGCTGGCGGACGTGTCGCTGCGCGTCGCCGACCCCGCGCCGTACGGGCGGGCCTCGGGGGTCGACGTGCAGGCGCGGTGGTTCGGGTCGTCGGACGCGAGCTCGTACCTGCTGCCGCTCGACACCGGGCCGGCCGGGCAGGCGTTCCTGGCGCGCCTGCGCGAGCTGACCGCCGCGGCCCGGCACAGGTGAGCGGTCAGGCGCGGCCGGTGCCCGCGTCGTCGCCGAACCGGACCGCGAGCTGCGTCCGGCCGCGCACGCCCAGCTTGCGGTAGGCGCTGGACAGGTGCGTCTCCACGGTCTTCACATCGATCACCAGCTCCTCGGCGATCTCCCGGTTGGACCGGCCGCGCGCCGCGAGCACCGCCACCCGCCCCTCCGACGGCGTCAGCCCGTACGGCTCGGCCGGGCGGGCGGGCTGCGCGGCCGCCTCGGCCCAGCGGTCCGCGCCGAGCCCGGCGAACACGGCGGCGGCCCGTTCGGCGCTCTGCCTGGCCGCGGCCCGCTGCCGCTGCCGCGCCTGCGCCTGGGCCAGCGCCAGCAGCGTGCGGCCGAGCTCGAACGGCAGGCCTCCGGCGGTGAACTCCGCGCAGGCGGCGCGCAGCTCCTCCGCGGCCCGTTTGGGCGAGCCCGTGGCCACGAGCAGCAGGCCACGGGCCCGGCCCGCCACGCCCCTGGCCAGCGGCCGGCCGATGAGCCGCGCCGACCTGGCGGCCCGCTCGGCCAGCTCGGCGGCCCGGTCGAGGCGGCCGAGCGCCACCAGCGCCTCCACGTGGTCGGACACCGCGGTCGGGCACACCACTTCCAGCGCCGCTCCGAGGGCCGTGGCCGCCTGCTCCATGTGCTCCAGGTGCCGTGCCGCCTCGGCCGGGTCGCCCGCCGCCAGTTCGACGAAACCGAGCAGGGCCCGCAGGCACAGCGCGCCCGTGCCCATGCCGGACCGCAACGCCACGGTCAGCCCCTCCTCGGCGATCGGCCGCGCCCGGTCCAGCTCACGCCGGTGGGCCAGCACCAACGCCTCGGTGTACAGGGCGGACGTGGACGGCGTCCCGGTCTCCTGCCCGGCGCGGCGGGCGAGCGCGGCGCGTTCGGCGGCGGCGTCGAGGTCGCCCGCCAGGCACTCCACCTCGGTGGCCCACATCAGCGCGGACGGGATGTAGGCCTCGACGCCGGCCGCCACCGCCGTCGTGCGGACGGTGTCGAGCGCCGCCCGCGCCGCCGGCAGGTCGCCGAGCGAGCGGTACAGGTAGCCGGCCACGTGCAGGGCGGCGAACGGGGAGCGGTCCAGCGGGTTGTCGTAGGACGGCTCGGGCACCGCGGCGGGCGGCCTGGCGGTGCGCATGAACTCGATGGTGATCGTGGCGATGGTGGCCTCGTCGTGCAGGGCGGCGTCCCCGGTGCGGGTGGCCACGGCCAGCAGCTCGCGGGCGTGACCGGCGGCTCCGGCCAGGTGGCCGACGTGCATGCGCGAGTACGCGAGGTCGGCCAGGATCGGCACGAGCAGTTCGGTCGACTCCCCCGCCTCCAGCCTGGCCCGCTGGTTGGGGACGAGCGCGCCGGCGTAGTCCCCCTCACCGAAGATCGCCCGGTTCAGCAGGAACAGCACCTCGGCCTTGACCGGCCCGGACGGGCACCGCTCCACGACGTCCTCCAGCAGCGCGCGGGCCCGGGACGCGCCGCCGCTGGTGAGCAGGTTCGCCGCGGCCTCGATCCGCCGCCTGGTGGCCAGGTCGTCCTGCTCGGACGGGGTGAGCCGGGCGGCCCACTCGGCCAGCTCGCCCGCCGTGGACGGCGCCCCGCGCGCCACCGCCGCCCGCGCCGCCTCGTGCAGGGCGTCGGCGGCGACCGCGTCGGGACCGGTCGCGGCGAAGGCCAGGTGCCGGGCCCGCTCCTCCGGCCCGGCCGCCGTACGGGCGAGCCTGGCGTGCATCTCGCGCCGCCTCGCCGCTCCGGCCGACTCCAGGACGGCGGCGCCGTACAGGGGGTTGGCGAAGCGCGGGACCGGGCCGCCGGTGACGACGACGTGCCGGGCGACCAGCTCGGCCAGCCCCTCGTGCCCCGCCGGTAGCCCGTCGAACAGCCCGGCGCGGGCGCGGGAGGCGGAGGCGAGCATCAGCGCCACCTCGGCCGCCGCCTCCGACAGGCCGTCCATCACGGTACGCAGCAGGTGCCGCAGGCTCTCCGGGACGGGCGGCTGAGCATCGGGGCCGGGCCGGTCGTCCAGAGTCCTGGCCAGCTCCAGCGCGAACAGCGGGTTGCCGCCGCCGGCCTCGTGGACGACCCGCAGCAGACCGGGCCGCGGCGGCCGGCCGTACCGGGCGGTGAGCAGGGCGCCGATGGCGTCGGCGTCCATGGGGCCGAGCTCGCGGCGTTCCACCCGGTCGGGGGGCACGGCGCGGGCGAGCGGGGGCCAGGACAGGTCGCCGGTGCCCGTGCGCACCGTGGCCAGCACTCCGGCGGGCTGTTCCAGCCGGCGCAGCGCGAAGCCGAGCACCGCCTCGGTGGACGGGTCGAGCCATTGCAGGTCGTCCACGCCGACGATCAGCGGCCCCTCGTCGGCGTACCGTCTGAGCAGGTGCAGCACGGCCAGCGCGACCGCCCGCTGATCCGGCGGCGTGCGCCCGGGCTGCTGCCAGAGCAGCGCCACGCCGAGCGCGTCACGCAGCGGCGCGGGCAACGCGCGGACCGCCGGAGTGTCCTGCTGCCCGTCGAGCAGGTCGCCGAGGCCGGAGTAGATCAGCCCGGTCTCCGTCTCCCCCGGGCGGCAGGCGAGCACCCTGCCCGCGCCGGCCCTGACGGTGGACAGCGCGGCCGTCCACAACGACGTCTTGCCCATGCCGGCCGCGCCGCTGATCATGAGCAGGCGGGGGCCGGCGTGCCGGAGGCCGAGCCATGCGCGCACCGAGTCCAGCTCGGCGTCTCTTCCGAGGAGGCGTTCGCCCATGTTCTCCTGCCGTGGCACCGCCCCTCGGCGCGGCCGGGACGGTGGGGGCATCGTTCCGTCACGGCTCGTGGAGCGTAACAAACCATGATCCTCGGGGAAAATGTCGCGCGGGTTCAGGGGTTTCCCTGAGGACGTGACAGATCCCGGCGCCTTTACTCGTCGTCGACGATGTCAGCCCCCTGCCCGGAGGTAGCACCCGGTGGCCGCAAACATGCGCGTGGCCGTACTCGGACCCGTCGAGCTCGTCGCCGGACACCGGCGTACCGGCCTGCCACGATCCCGCCTGCGCGCGGTGCTGGGCCTGCTGGCGTTCACGCCCGGCCGGGTGGTGTCGGTGGAGCGCCTGGTGGACGGCCTCTACGGCGAGCAGCCGCCGGCGGAGGCCGTGCGCACGCTGCACACCTACATCTCCCACCTGCGCCGCAGGCTGCGCGAGGCCGGTCTGCCCGAGGTCCTGGAGACCCGCGCGCCCGGCTACCGGCTGGCGCTCGTGCCCGGCGAGGTCGACGCCGCCGTCTTCGAGTCCGAGGTGCTGCTCGGCCGCGGCCTGCTGGCGGAGGAGGTCTCGGACCGGGCGGCCGGCGTGCTCGCGGGCGCGCTGGAGCTGTGGCGGGGCGACGTGCTCGCCGACTGCCAGGTGCACGGCTGGGCGCACGGGGAGATGGAGCGGCTCAGGGAGATGCGGCTGTCGGCGACGGAGGACGTCCTGACCGCGCGGCTGCGCCTGGGGCTGCACCGGGCCGCCGCCGAACAGCTGGAGCACCTGGTCGTGGAGCATCCGCTGCGCGAGCACCTGTGGGAGCTGCTCATGATCGCCCATGCCCTGTCGGGGCGGCAGGGCGACGCCCTGGCCACCTTCCAGCGGGCCCGCCGGGTGCTCGACGAGGAGCTCGGCGTCGATCCCGGCCCGGCGCTGCGCGAGATCGAGGCGAACGTGCTGTGCCGCCGGCTCACCGCCGAGGACCTGCTGCCTCCTGGCGTCGCGCCGGTCGTGCGGCAGGTGACGGCCGCCCCGGTGGCCCCGGCGGGCCTGCGCACCGGCGTCCCGGCCCCGATCACCCGGCTCGTCGGACGTGTGGCGGACCTGGCCGAGCTGCGTCCCCTCGTCGAGGGCCACCGCCTGGTGACGCTGACCGGCATGGGCGGCGTCGGCAAGACCCGCCTGGCCATGGCCGCGTCGGTGGACGCGGGCTTCGACGGCGTGCACTTCGTGGAGCTGGCCCAGGTCGAGGACCCCGAGCTGGTGGCGCCGGCGATCGCCGACCTGCTCGGCGTGCACACCACGGGCGGCCACTCCACGCTGCGGGCGCTCGCCGAGCACCTGGGGACGCGGCGCGTGCTGCTCGTGCTCGACAACTGCGAGCACCTGGCCGACGCCTGCGCCGCCGTGGCGCACGAGCTGCTCACGAGCTGCCCGTCGGTGCACATCCTGGCCACCAGCAGGGAGACGTTGCGCGTGGGAGGCGAGCTGGTGTGGCGGGTGCCGCCGCTGGGCGCGCCGCCGTCGGCCGAGCTGTTCCTGGAACGCGCCGGGCTCGGCCCCGCCGCCGGTCTGGACGACGACCAGCGGGCCGCGCTGTCACTGATCTGCGCCGACCTGGACGGGCTTCCGCTGGCCCTGGAGCTGGCCGCGGCCCGGGCCAGGGTGCTGACGCTGCCCCAGATCGCCGAACGGCTGCACGACCACTTCACGCTGCTGACCGGCGGCCCGCGCACCTCGCCCCCGCAGCACCGGACGATGCGGGCCGTCATCGACTGGAGCTACGCCCTGCTCGACACCGGCGAGCGCGAGCTGCTGGGCGCCCTGTCGGTGTTCCCCGGCGGTTGCGACCTGACGGCGGCCGCCGCGGTCTCGGCCGAGCCCGACGTTCTCGACCTGCTGGGACGGCTCGTCGACAAGTCCCTGCTGACCGTCGACCCCACGCCGGACGGCGCCCGGTACCGCATGTCGCAGACGATCCGCCAGTTCGCCGCCGGGGAGCTCGCCCCGCAGCGGCGCGACCGGATCGCGCGGCGGCATGCCGAGTACTACCTGGCCTTCGCCGAGAAGACGGAGGGCGAGCTGAGGGGGCCGGGGCTCGGCGCGACGCTGGACCGCATCGCCGCCGAGCACGACAACCTGCGCGCCGCCTGCACCTTCGGCGCCGCCGACGAGGTGGCGCTGCGCATCGCGGGGGCCGTCTGGCGCTACTGCTACCTGCGGGGCCACTACTCCGAAGGCCGCCACTGGCTGGAGACCGCGTTGCGGCACGCCGGGGGCGCCCCGGAGCCGTACGTGGCCAAGGCGCTGGGCGGCGCCGCGACGCTGACCGCCTACGAGTGCGACTACACGCCGGCCACCGGGTACGCCGAACGCGCACTCGCCGCGTGCCGGCGGCTCGGCGACGCGGCCGGCGTCGCGCGGGCGCTGAGCATGCTCGGCGAGATCGCCCGCGAGACCGGCGACTTCGACCGCGCCCTGCGCACCCACGAGCAGGCGCGGCAGGAGTACCGGACCGCCAGGGACACCTGGGGCGAGGCCTTCCAGGTCGAGATGCTCGCCCTGGCCTCATGGCTGGCCGGGCGCTTCACCGAGGCGCGGGCGCGGGCGCGGGAGGCGCACGACGAGTTCGTCCGGCTGGGCGACAAGGAGCGCATCGGCTGGACGCTGCTGGACCTGGCCGCGTGCGACCTGTACGACGGCGACCCCGAACGCGCGCGCGACCTGCTGCTGGAGGCCCTGGCGCTCTTCGAGGACGTCGGCTTCCCCGAAGGGCTCGGCTGGGCCGACAACCTGCTGGCCCTGGCCGACCTGACCGGCGCCGGGCCGTCCGGGGCGGACCTCGGGGCCGCGGCCCGGCGGCTGGCCCGCGCGCTCGACGTCCAGCACCGCCTGGGCGACCTGTGCCGGTCGTCGAGCGTGGTGGAGGCCATCGCCCGCACCCTGCACCTGGACGGCTCCCACGCCGCCGCGGCCGAACTGCTCGGCGGCGCCGCGGCGATCCGCGAGACGATCTCGGCCCCCGTGCCGCCGTGCGAGGCGGCCGACCTCGCCGCGTTGGAGAGCGGCCTGCGTGCGGCACTCGGCGCCGGCGCCTACCAGGCCCGCCACACCGCCGGCCGCCGCCGCACCATCGCGGAAACCGTGACCGCGGCCCTGGCCGGCGCCGAGGCGGCCGCGAGGTGACGTCCGCGCGACGGCCGTGAGGTGACGCGGGGGCACGTCGCCTCCTCGCGGGGGCCGTGAGGTGACGCGGTGGCCGGTCACGCCCGCGCCGCCCCTGACCCGACGGCGAGGAACCGCCGGCCGGGCGGCCTGACCTCCACCGGTCCCCCACCCCCTCCGGGCACCTCCTCACCGCCTCCGGGCGTTCCCTCACCCCCTCCGGGCACCTCTTCGCCGCCTCTGGGCACCTCTTCGCCGGCTCCAGGTGTTCCCTCGCCGGGCTCCCGCGGCAACCCCCCGCCGGGCCGTCGCGGCGCCGCTCCACCGGGCCTTCGGGGCGCTGCCCGTCCGGGGGTGTGCGGTGTCCGCCGATCGGGGGTGTGCTGCGATGCCGGCTCGGCTGCCATCTCGGTGCCTCCTTCGACGTTCCGTCCCGTCGTCCTCGGGACCAAGGCCTACGCGGGCCCGGTTGCCGGAATGTTGCACCGCTGCTGCCCCCCATGGGCGGGCGGCTACATCGGCGCCGAGCGGGCGAGGCAGCGGGGGCGGGGTCCTGGGCGGTGGCGAAGAACGCCGCGAACACGACCTGGTCGTCCTTGCGGTCGGTGTTCGTGACGAGCGGCCGTCCGCCGTCGACCAGCGGCAGCGCGGTGTAGGTCGTCCCCGGCTCGACGGTGCGCTCGAAGGCCCAGGCGTTCCGGTAGCCGTCCCTGATCCGCATCTTCACCACGGTCGTGGACCCGCCGTGGCTGACGCGGAAGGTCAGCTTGTGCCAGGCGCGGCCCCCGCCCGGCAGGTTCTCGAAGGTGGCGGTCGCGTCGAGCTCGTACCGGAGCGCCTTGCTGCCGTACGTGTGACAGTCGAGCTTGATGTCGGTCGCGGCCTGCGCCGGCGATGCCACCGCGAGCAGCAGCGCACTCGCGGCGGCGGCCGCGCCGGCCGCCTTCCCCGTTCTGGTCATTGATCTGGTCATTGGTCCCCCTTGTGAGACTGACGTCGGACAGCCTCAGCAAAGAGGACCGCTGTTGCGCGGGGCTGGCCCCGCGCTTGCACCGCCGGTCGGCGCGCTCTCACCGCCGGCTCGGTGTCAGTCGTCGAGGGCCTGGTACAGGGTGGTCCAGAAGTCGTTCATCAGGTGTGCCGGGTTCGGGACGGAGTAGCCGAGCTGGCAGAGCAGGATGCCGGTGAGCTGGTTGGCCGGGTCGGCGTAGGCCGAGGTGCCGCTGCCGCCGTCCCAGCCGAACTGGCCGATCGGGGCGTAGTCGCCGCGGTAGGTGCGCACCGCCATGCCCATGCCCCAGCCGCCCTGCTGCCCCTGGCCGAAGGAGATGTGCACGTTGTTCCTGGCCAGGGCGGTGCGGGCGTCGTTCTGCTGCGGAGTGAGCCGGTTGGTGGTCATGAGCTCGACGGCGGGCCGGGACAGGATGCGGGTGCCCCGGTGCGTGCCGCCGTTGAGCAACATCCGGAAGTAGGCGTGGTAGTCGTCGGCGGTGGAGACCAGGCCGCCGCCGCCTCCCTGGAACGCCGGCGGCGTGCTCCACCGTCCGCCCTCGGGCTCGTCCCAGACGAGGAACTCGCCGGTGACCGGGTCGGGGGCGTACAGGGGCGGCAGCCGGTCGATCCGGTCGGCGGGCACGTGGAAGCCGGTGTCGGTCATGCCGAGCGGTTCGAAGATGCGCTCGCGCAGGAACTCCTCGAACGGCCGGCCGGTGACCCGGGAGACGAGCACGCCGACCAGGTCGCTGCTGATGTGGTACTGCCACTGCTCGCCCGGCTGGTACATCAGCGGCAGCTCGCCCAGGCGGCGCATCCACTCGTCCTGCTCGGGCATCTCGACCGGCAGGTTCGGGGTGAGGCCCCGCTCGAAGATCGCGTTCATGATCGGCTTGCCCAGCGCGGTGAAGTCCATGCCGAGCCCGAAGGTGGAGGTCAGCACGTCCCGCACGGTGATCGGCCGGCCGGCCGGGACGGTGTCGTCCAGCGGCGCGCCGGGGCTGGTCAGCACGCGCCGGTCGGCCAGCTCGGGCAGCCACGGGTCGACCACGTCGTCCAGCCGCAGCCGGCACTCGTCCACCAGCACCATGGCCGCCGCGATCGAGACGGGCTTGGACGTGGAGGCCATCCGGAAGATGGTGTCGCGGCGCATGGGCGCGCCGCCGTCGTGCCGCATCGTGCCGATCGCCTCGACGTGCGTCTCCTCGCCGCGGCTCACCAGGGCGACCAGGCCCGGGATCTTCCCCGAGTCGACGTGCCGGGCCAGCACCTCGCGCAGCCTGCGCAGCCCCTGCTCGGAGAAGCCGTTCCCGCCGATTGCCATGATTCGTGTCTCCTTGTCGCGGTGGTCGATCCGCCGGTTCCGTTCCGGTCCGGCGTCCATGGGTCAACCTTCGCGAAGAGCCCTGACACCGGGCCGTCACCGCACTGACGCCGCCGCTGACACGGCCGGGTGCCGACGCCCTACCGGCCGAACTCCTGGTCGACCCGCGACCTGATCTCCATGGCCCTGGGAGAGTAGGCGGGGTAGAAGTCCTCACCGCACTCCAGGTCCTTCAGCGCCGCCTTGATCTCCTTGTCCAGGTACGGCCTGGCCTGCGCGGGCTTCAGGTTCGGGCGGAACGTGATGGTCCGGCCCTTGGGCGCCTTGGGCAGTTCGCCCTTCCACGCCTTCCTGGCGACGTCCGACGCCTGCCGCACGATCTTCGTGCGGCTCAGGCCGTCCAGCGCGGTCGGCTCGGCCGGTTCGACGCCGAGGCACGCGGCGAACCGCCTGCCCAGCCGGACGAGCTCCTTGTCCTGGTCGAGGACGCTCAACGACTTCCCCATCGCCGCTTCGAGCTGGTCGTAGTAGTCGTCGTGGGAGGTGACGGTCCTGCCCAGCACCTCCTTGACCGCCTGGGAGAAGCAGGAGTCGTCGGCGGCGCGCCACTTCTTCAACTGGCCGGCCGAGAGCGACATCAGCATCCCGTTGTTCGGGTTCTCGTGCTGGACGGGGTTGACGACCTTGTCCTTCGGATAGACGTTCGGGGACCAGACGCCGAAGCCGTATCTGGCCCGGTACGCCCGCAGCGCGTCCAGGTCACCCGCGAGCCGCTCCCGCTCTCCGGGCTGCCACTCGCGCCGTGGCTCCGGCGAGGCCAGGTAGTCCAGCCCCCGCTCCGTCATGCAGGCGACGCGCTCGGCCTCCAGCTTCGACTGCGTGTCGTGCGCGGCGGTGGCGCCCGACGGCGGCGAGGCGGGGCCGCCGAACGAGCCGGCGAGCAGGGTGACCGCGATCGCCTTGGCGATGAACATCAATATTCTCCTTTTGACGGCATGCCGGATCTGTCGGAAGGCATGCGAAACAGAACCTGCGGCCGGAAGGCCGGATCAGGCGGGAAGAAGTCTCAGCAGGGGATCTTCATCCGGGACGCCTTCGGCGACACCTCGGGCAGGCCGCCGGCGAGGTCGACGGCGAGCACGGCGGTGCCGGTCACGGTGCCCTTCTTCGCGGTGTACTCGGCGCCGGAGGACACCCGCACCTGACGGTCCCTGGTGTTCACCGTGCGCTCGCCCAGGTAGCGGTAGGTCTCCCGATCGAAGATCAGCTCGGACCGGGAGCCGTCGCCCTCGTCCATGGCGACGGCCAGTCCGGGGCGGCCGGCGGCGTCCACGGCGTCGCCGATGAGCACGATGCCGTCCAGCCCGGCCGCGACCTGGTACAGCGCGGCGCCCAGGCTGGGGCGTACCACGGACTCGCGGACCAGGCCCTGGAGGGCCCGCCAGACGCGCAGCGGCTCCTCGCCCGTGTCGGCCACGATCTTCGCCCGTACCTGGGCGGGATCCGTCGGCCAGGCGGCCAGCCGGGCGTAGGCCGGCCGGCCGGGACAGCCCGACGACTCCGACAGGACGTCCTCGACGCCGTGGTCCCAGAAACGCCGGGGCGCCGGACCCGTGGCCGACAGGCCCTGTGTGCGGCTCAGCCAGGGCTTGCCCACGTCGGCGGCCTCCCAGCGCTCCTCGCTGACCAGCACATTGGTGTACTGCGTCGTGCCCGACCTGTCCCTGGTGTGCAGGCTGCGCTGGGCCAGCGTCCTGGTGTGGACGTACTGGCCCTGGGCGGGCACCGTGTCACCTTGGCCGACGGCGGCCCGCGCGGCCAGGGTGAGCAGCGCCTTGGCGTCGGCCGGAGGGGCAGCGATCAGATACCCGGGGGTATGCGGGTCGGAGCCGCCCAGGCTCACCTGGCTGACGATGATGCCGCCGGTGAGCAGCACCGCCATGGCGCCGACCAGGGCGACGCGCCGGATCGGCAGCGCGGTGCGCCGCGGACGGCCGGACCGTGGCGCCCGAGCCTGGCGGAGGAGGCGGTCACGCCCCTTCGCCGCCGCCTCCGGCGTGGGCTCGGGCTCCGCGAACACGGTCTCGACCAGCTTCAGCTCGTCCATCACCACTCCCCGATCGGGTTGACGTCGCCCAGGGCCTTGCGCAGCTTCCTGCGCGCTCTGTTGATCCGGGATCCGACGGTCCCCACCGGTATGTCCAGGGCCGTGGCGATCTCCTCGTAACCCAGCCGGCCGAACACGAGCAGGAACACCACGTCGCGATCGCCCTTCGCCAGACCTCTCAGCCCCCGTACCAGCTCCGGCCGGCTGGCCAGCGCCGCGAGTTGAGAGGTCACCCGGTCCTCGTGCCCGTCGGCGGAGTCCTCGGCCGCCACCTTGCTGAGCGCGTTCAGGCGGCGGCCCTCCCTGCGGCGGTGCCGGGCCACGACGTTCGTGGCGATGCCGAACAACCACGACCGCACGGTGCCCCGCCGCGGGTCGAAGGAGTGCCTGCCATGGAAGGCGAGCAGGAAGGCGTCCGCGACCAGATCCTCGGCCTGCTCGCCGCCGAGCCGGGCGGCCAGATAGCGGTGGAGCTCCGTGAAGTATCGGTCGTACAGGAGGGCGAAAAGCTCGGGATCGTCCAGCGACCGCTCGACCACGGTGACGTCTTCCATCACATCGTTGGCGTCAGGTGGTGCCGTCATGGCGTCCTTCCGAAGGCGACTGTCTCCCGGTGTTCGCCGCTCGGTGGATTTTCTTCACGCCGGTTTCCGGCGTGGCCGCACGCCCTCACCCCTCCCGGCTCCGGTAGGTGGCGCGCAGCTCGATCAGCTTCTCCCTGGCCACCTCGTCCAGGGCCCGGCGGTGGTCCTGGTCCTCCTCCCAGGTGGCCTCCGCGCACAGGACCCTGGCCGCCTCGTGCGGCTCGGCGTCGCGCACCACGTACCAGGTGGTGTCGCCGCAGCCGGGCCTGTCGTGGTCGCGGCGCAGGACGGTCACGATGCCGGAGACGAGGATCTGCCTGCTCCACACGTTCCTGGCCAGGATCTGCCGGTCCACCGTCAGCTCCTCGTACAGGAGCTCACCGCCGAGCAGGTCGTCCTCCCACCGCCACACGCGGCGGCTGACACCCGCCCGCAGGTGGTCGGCGTCACGGCCTTCGACGGGCACCGAGAACGTGCGCGTGCCGGCGCGGCACAACTCCTTGGCGATGCGCTCGCCGTCGAGGCGCTCACGCAGCCACTCCGCGCTCGGCTCGCCTTCGGGCAGCCGGAGCCGCCGCCGCTGCTCGTCGTAGTAGCGGTCGACCAGCGGGTTCTGGTACCGCCGCCCCGCCCGCGCCCGCGGCGATAGGCAGGAGGCCGGGGTGAGGTCCGCGCCGTCCTCGATGTCGATCCCGGCCGCGCGCAGCAGCTCGTGGACGGTGACGCCGCTCTCCTCCGCCCTGTGGCGCATCCTGCGCAGCCGGCCGTCGAAGGTGTCGAGGTCCGGGTCCGGGCACAGCGACGCCCAGTCCGCCGCCGCCGACACCGGCACCGGCACCTCGCGCCGCGCCGGAGGTTGCACGAGCTGCTCGGGCTCGAGGTCGATCGAGTAGTACAGGACGCCGCGCGCGATGTAGGAGAAGGGCGCGGCGTGGGTGATCGGGTCGAAGACGTCCCGGATCGGCCAGAACCTCAGCAGCCACGTCTCGTCGCACCCGCCGGTGGCATATCCGTCGCCCGGCTCGGATTCACGCAGGTACATGTCCACGCCGTACTCGAAGCGCGGCGGCCCGATGAGGAAGTCGTGGCCTGTGCCGTCCATCATCGACGTGATCGCGACCACGCCGCTCTCCGCGACGAACGTCGCGGAGCTGACCGGCGTCCACGAGGCGTCGGCGGCCCCCGGCTCGGCGTCCCACGACTCCAGGCGCACGGCCGCGACGAAGTGGTAGATCTCGTCGGTGGGAGAGCCCCACGCCGGCAGGTCGGTGCCGTCCAGCCCGAACGTGTTGTACTCGACGTAGATCTCGTCGTCGAGCCTACGCAGCAACTGTGACATGTCAACGCCTTCGCCCTGTTGGTGATCATCCTGGCTTGGCGGAGTATGGCCGACCGCACCGACAATCCACGGTGACGTGCGCGTACGGCATGTCAATGCCGCCGGGGTGAGCCGGCGGCAGAGACGTGCACCGTGCTGAGCGACGTGACGCTAGCGCTTGACGGAGACCAGCCGGTCCACGGCGAACGGGACGATCTCCGGCTGAGCCGCCTTCGTGCGCGCCGGGCTCTGACCGCAGAGCCCCAGCAGCAGGTAGTCGATGGTGGCGTAGTCGATGGGGCTGATCACGATGTTGCCGTTCTCGTCCAGGCTCTGGTACTTCGTGCGGTTGACGCCCATGGAGAGCTGGCGGGCGCCGTCCGGGCTGGTGTAGGAGTCGGTGGCCATGCCGAAGACGCCGCCGCTGTGCCCCCAGAACCGTCCGCACGGCAGGTCGGTGGCGTAGATGCCGAGGCCGTAGGCCCCTGACACGCCGGCCACGGGCACCGTCTTCTGCATCTCGGCCAGCTCGGCCGGGCCGAGCAGCCCGCCGCGCAGCAGCACCCGGTAGAACTGGTTGAGGTCCTCCATCGTGGACACGACGGCGCCCGCCGTGGTGATCCACGACATGTTGTAGACGCTGTAGTCCTTGCTGGGCTTTCGCTACCTGCACCAATGTTCGAGGAATGCGCTCTGACCAGCGGAAACTAGGCGTGATCTAGTGGGTAATGGTGGGCTGTCGAGTGCTGTCAGACGGCCCACAGACGGCCCAGGACCGATTCGGTGGCCGAAACGCCTGGAGCGTCACGCGAGATGCGCCTGCAGGTAGTCCTCGACGGGCGGGAAGAACGGGAACGGCACGAGCTCGGCGACCCGGGCCCGGTCGCACCACTCGACTTCGGCGAGTTCGTCCGCGTCTGCGACGAACGCCTCCCCGGCGAGGACCTCGCACACGACGTAGATCATGCGGCGGCCGGTGTGCGGGTGGGGCCGCTCGCCCAGCGTCTCGACCGCGGACACGATGAGCCCCACCTCTTCCCGGGTCTCTCGTACGGCGGCCTGCGCCGGCATCTCTCCTGGCTCCACCTTCCCGGCCGGAAAGGTCCACAGGAAAGCGCCCTCAGCAGCGCGACGGCGGGCGAGGAGAACCCGCCCGCCGGACACGATGATGGCCGCGGCCACCGCGGCCCGCTCGGCCACTACGCGAAGATGTGGTGCTCGATGGCGTCGAAGATGTCGGAGTCCGTCTCCCGCTGCCACTCGGGAAGGTCTTCCCAGTCGGCCACGTACGACGGCTTCGGGTCATCGAACGCGGCGTAGATCTGACCAATCCAGCACAGCGCGACGAGCCGGCCGCGCTGCTCGCGCGAGAGCCGCCCGATGCCCTGCCGGCCGGTGTCCTCGATGAACTCCCGGACGATCGCGAAGGTGTTCGCCGCGGCCCGGCGCTCCCATTCAGGAGTCTCCTCCCACGGCGTGATGTAGCCCGGCTTCGGCTCGCCAGGGAAGTGCTTCTTCACGCCGTCGATCCACGCCTCGCGGAAGATGCGGCCCGGTTCCTGCATCGGCGGGAACTCCTCTCGTCTGCTGATGTCGATCACGATAACTTTCAGAACTCGTCGGCCCCAGCGACTTGGCCGATGGGGAAGATATGCCGAGACGCGGCACAGATGGTCTCCAGCGTGTGAATCGGGGTACCTTCCGTCGAGTAGGAAGCGCGAACAACCTGCACGACGATCTGCTCGTCGGCCGCCAGTTCGAGGGTCTCAGCCTCGAAGATGGTTGGCCGGCGGGCCGTCAGGTTTTCCTCTGCATGGCCGAACCGATAGCCGAGATCCGTGAGCGCCGACTGCAGTGTCGGGCGGACGAACTCCGGCTCAGCCATCCTCGTGTCCCCGAACAGGTCGGCCCGAAAGAATGAAGTGGCAATCCGTACGGGGACATCGTTGGCCAGCATGAGCTTTCGTCGGGCGACCACCTCCGTGCCGGGTTCGACGCGTAGGCAGTTCGCCACATGCTCGCTAGCTGGCTCTAGGCCGATGTACAGCATGCGCCGGTCGGCCCTGATCCCTTGCCGCTCGGCTTCGACCAGGAACAGGCTCACGCTGCCCCGGACGGCTGGCTCCGTGGGAAGGGCTCTTTGCACGAGCACGCGGGGGGCTCGCTCGGCGATCGGTTCCGGCGCCTTGGCGGCCGGCCCCTTCCGCATCTGCCAGATGCGCCCCGGCGAGACGCCGAGGTGGGCGCCAATCTGTTCGAGCGTCATGCCCCTCTCTCTGGCCTCACTGATGGCGTGGCGTCGGTAGCGGGCGGCTTGCTCAGCCAGCGCCTGTTCTTCCGCCATGAGCTTGGTGAGTGCGCGTGCGCGCTCGATCGGATCGGCGATCTGCGCCGCCTCATGCAACGTTCGGACGTCCACAGGCAGATTCTCCTCGTGTTTTCCAGCCCCCCTATAGCTCGGAGGGTACATTTCTACCCCCCTATTGTGCGACACGGCAAGGCCTCACTACCGTGTGAGCCATCGGGCTTCTAGCCCCCCTAGAAAATGGGGGTGGAGCTCAGAAAGACGGCGGGCCCAGTCGGTGCTACCAACACCGACTGAGCCCTTGATCTCGATCCTGCTCAACCAGGAGGAGACCCAAGGTGAATCTTTCCACTTCGGAACCCAGACCGGCGAATGCGGCCCTGCTCATCCCCGCCCAGCGCGGCGCCTGCCAGCCCTGGTGCGTCGAGCATGACCGCACCGAAGGCGTCTGCCAGAGCGGCGACATCCCCACCCCCGCCGGGCAGTGGAGCTCCCCTGGCCGCATCGCGGTCAGCCACGAGCCGACCGGCGGCACGCTCCTCACCCTGCAGCTCGACCCCGACAACGAGTACACGCCGGAGGAGTTCGAGCAGCTCGCCGCCCTCATGCTCGTGCACGCCGCCAAGGCCCGCGGCGTCGTCCTGGACAAGGTCAGCGCATGAGTCACCGACGGCCCGGCAGCATGCACGGCGAGCGCGGGCGCAACCTGCGCTGCCGCCTCGCCAAGCGGGACGGCTCCCGGTGCTTCTACTGCCGCACGCCGTTCCTGGACCCGCGCGCCGCCACCCTCGACCACTTCGTCCCGTTCAGGCTGCTGCCGCGCAACACGCAGTGGAACCTCGTCCTGGCGTGCGAGCCCTGCAACCACCGCAAGGCCGACACCCTGCCGTGGGCGCTGGCCCGCCTGCTGCTGACCGCGTTCGGAGGTGCAGCGTGAGCAGCGCACTGACGACCGTCGACGCGGCGTGGGCCTTCACCGCCCTGGCTGACGAGTGCATCGGCGAGCGGACGTGCGACGTCTGCGGCGCCACGCCTGGCCAGCCGTGCCGCACGGCCCTGCATGGGCAAGCCGTCCGCACTCTCGGAGGCTCCGCATGACCGCCTCGACCCTGCACGTTCACGCGCCGGTCGCCGGCCCTCTCTTCCCGCTGACGACTCGCGACCGCGACATGCGCCAGTTCTTGCTGGAGACGAACCGGGGAGGTGCCCGATGACCGCGATCACTGCTGTACGGCCCGTCGGCGCGGGCGAGCGCGATCTGGGCCAGTGCATCGTCGCACTGTACGCCTCCGACATGCCCTCTCGCCGTGGCGAGTGGACCCACGAGCAGCTCGCCGCCTGGGTGGCGCAGGGCATCGAGCGGCTGGGCGGTGAGGACCGGGTGCGCGAACTCGACCTGCTGGCCACGCTGATCGTCAGGACGACCGATTGGCGGGCGGGTGCCTGCCCGGAGGATCACCCGGAGTGGCGCCGTCTGTGGCCGAAGCCTCGCCGCCGCCTGGTGGCGAGTGACCTCGCCTACGACCTGATGCGGGCCGACGCTGCCTGCACTGGGGGTAGGCCGTGATACAGCGCGCGCTCACCACCGACGAAGTCCTCGCCCTCCCGGCCGCCGTCGACCTCGTCACCGCTGGTCGCGCGTACGGCATCGGCCGCACCAAGGCGCACGAACTGGCGCGCAAGGGCAAATTTCCCGTCCGCGTGATCCGGGTCGGCAACGCCTACCGGGTCCCCAAGGCGGCCCTGCTCGACAGCCTGGGGGTGGACGGCCCCCCGGCGTAGGCCGCGAGGCGACCGGCCATCCTCCCTCAGCCCCCCGTGTACGTCACGGGGGGCTGAGGCGTCTTCGGGGCCTGCCCTCGTCCGGACGGGCGGAGTCCGGGACACCTCCGAACAGGTGTCCCGGGGTGGGCGTTGGGCGGCCCTACCGGGGCGCACCTGGCCGGGGGCGGCGCTGAGACGCGCGGCCGTCGAGGCGGCTCACGAACCGCAGCGCGAGGCGGGGCCCGGGACGGCGTCCGAGGGGTGTCCCGGCGCCGTTCCGGTGACGTTGTGCGAGCGGTTGAGGGGATGGGCTCATCGGCCATTGGCCCCATGACGGGCTTGTGCAGGGGCGCCGAGCTGGAGCGTCTGTGAGTCGGCAAGCCGAGTCGGCGCGGCGACTGAGGGTGACTGCGGCGGAGGTGTCCCGAGCGCCTGCTCTCGTGGCGCGGAGGGCCTCGCGCGGGGGCCCGTACGGGCGCGGGAAGATCGGATCGCCCGATCCGCGACACGCGCAGCCGCCCGTTCCGGGGGGCGCGATAGGGGGTCGGCCGAGGCGCCCGGCGACGCTGGGCGGGGCACCAGCGCGTGAGCTCTCGACGGGGACGGCCTTCCTCCCGAACGGCCCGCTCTCGGCGTCCTGGAGGGCGGCGCCCCGACCCGTTCAGGTGGCCGGGCCCGCCGCCGGCGTGGAGGACCCGCGGGTAACCCCCTTACCGCCCCTCGGTACAGGGCGAACGCCGGCCCGGGTAACCCCCTCGGGTACCCCCCGCCTCCGGGCGGTTCCGCTCGACAACCGCCCCCCGCAGTTCGCCCTGGAGTCTCAGCCCGCGTTCCAGGGCCGCGACGGCGGCTGGCCGCCAGCCACGCGCATGGACGGCACTCCCTCGCGCGCGCGGGCGCGCGGCGCGTGTACGCGCGGCGCGCATAATGCGCGCGCGAGGCGGACCCGGCACATGAACATGAAGATCCGCGCCGGGCACTCGCGGGCAGGCGACGACCCGCACCGGCCGGACCGCACGGGGCGGCCGAGAACCCCTCCGAGGGCATTGGTGGACGGGGGCGGACGGCGTAACCTCGCGCGCACGCGGGCGCGTCCGCTCGCTCGCGCGTCCGCGCGTCCGCATTATGCGAGGCGCCCTACCGGAGCGGTGAAGGTGAACATGACGATGAACACCGCACCGGCGGAGACGGACGCCTGAGAGCGTCGTGGACGGGCGAACGCGGGCCCGTCGGTCTCCTGACATTCGGATGCGTGTTCGACGCCTTCATGGGCCGTCTCAGCGCTTCGCGGTGCGGCCCGTGGCGGCCGTGGGCGTCAGCCGGGAGGCGGGCCGGCCGCCCCGTCGTTGTGGACGTGGCGGAAGGCGATGCCGCCCTGAGCGTTCGCCTCGTCGAGCATGGCCTGCCACAGGCCGGGATGCTCGTCGATGAGCTGCTGCACCGATCCCGTGAACCAGGAGTAGGGCAGCGCGGCCTCGACCCAGGCGTGACCCCAGGGGCATTGCAGGGGGGTTGGCCCGTCGCCGACGGCGTCGGTGCGTACCGTGACGGTGAGCAGCTTGGACTCGCCGCACTCGGGGCAGGCGACCAGCCCGTCGAGGCCGAAGATGCCGCCCCCCAGGTTGAACACGATGCTCGACGGGACATCCCCGGTCATGCACCCACCGCCCCGAGGTTGAAGCCGCGGCCCTTGGCCTCGTTGAGGGCACTGATGAGCAGCCGGTACAGCTCATCCCGGGTCACGAGCGCTTGTGCTGGCAGGTGCAGGTGCAGATCGCCGCCGCCGCCGCGCGGCACGATGGGCACCGCCGTGGCCGCGTTCAACGTCACCGCCGGGGTCAGCGACATCGACGCGGCGTCCATTAGCCCGGCCGCGGCCCGCGAGACGAGCCCCTCCCCCTGGCTGATGCCCTTGGCCAGCCCTTCCGCCATCGACTGCCCGCTGAACAGCGTCCAGCCGCGGCCAGAGAACGGGCCTTCCTTGGCCGGGCTGAACGGGAAGAAGTCGCGGATGCGCTTGAGGATGTCGCTCGCGGCATTGGCCGCGTCCTGCAGCTTGGAGTACAGGCCGTCGATGAGGCCCTGGACGATGGACCGGCCGGAGTCCCACAGCAGCGACCCGAGGTTGCCCAGCGCGGTGGTGATGCGGCCCGGGATGCCGCGGATGGCCGTCAGCACGTCGTCGATCTTTTCGCTCACGGCGGTCTTGATCTCGTTCCACTTGTCCGAGACGAACGTCTTGAGCCCCGTCCAGATGTCGTTCCACTTGCCCCTGATGTCTTCGAGCGTGTCATGGATCTTCGTCTTGACCTCGTCGACCTTCTCGCCGATGTAGTTCTTGATCAGGTTCCACTTGGCAGCGACCCAGTCGAAGACCATGCCCAGCCAGGTGGCGAACATCGTGGGTAGGTCACCGAACCAGCCGATGATCTCCTCAACCCGGGTGCTCATCCGCTGGAAGGTGCCGATGATGCGCTCGATGTGCGGCACGATCTCGGTCACGAGCTGGGCGGCGATCGTGCCGAGCTTGGCGAACACGGTCCCGAGCTGGATGAGCTGGGGAATCATCGGGATGACGGCCGGAAGGATGTCGTTGATGAACTTGACCGCCAGGTCGGTCAGGATCGGGATCAGCGGTTCGGTGGCCTTCCACAGGTCGACGAACGCCGGCACCAGCCCGGTCAGCAGGCTGGGGATGAGGTTCAGCAGCGGCGGCAGAAGCTGCGACAGCACCGCGGCGGCGATCTCGCCGAACGCCTTGTAGATCGGCGGCATGAGGGGCGCCAGCAGCACCAGCGCGTCAGAGATGGCCGCGAGAGCGGGCTTGAGGGCGCTGGCCAGTGCCGTGATGATCGGTCCGAGCGCCGACCCGAGGTTGTTGAGCGCGATCCCGGCGAACTGGCCGACGATCCCGACCAGCTGGGCCACGACCGGCAGCAGCGGCGCCGCCGCGACGAGGAGCTGGGCGATTCCCTTGCCGATCGCCAGCAGGCCGGCCTGCATCGCAGGGTCGGCGAACGCTTCGGCGAGGTGGGTTGCCACCGCGATGAGCCCGGGAGCCAGCGCGGCCAACGCCGGGCCCAGCGCGCGCACCGCGGCGGCCAGCGCGGGCGCCACCGCCACGGCGAGCTTGCCGAGCTCGGGAACGATGAGCGCCAGCGCGCGGCCCAGCTCGGCGAAGACGGTCCCGAGCTGCGCGCCGAGCGGCTTGAGGATGGGCGCCAGCGCGCCCAGCCCCGTGGCCAGCGCCGTGATGCCGGTCTCCAGGCCGGGCAGCAGCGCGGCAACACCGTCGGCCAGTGCCGTGAACAGCGGCTTCAACGAGGTGAACACCGCGCCCACGGTCGAGGCCAGCGGCCCGAGCGCCGGCACGAGCGTGTTGAGCACCGTCGTGGCCAGGTCGACGACCACCGGCACGAGCGGCGCCGCCGCCTGGAGCATCTCCCCCACCGCGCCGACCAGCCGTTGCAGCACGGGCAGCGCGGCCTGTACACCCGTCGCCAGCGACTGCGCGATCACCGCGGCGAGCTGGGCCACGACCGGCAGCAGCGGCGCGACCGCGCCCAGGACGGCCCCCAGCGTCTTGCCGATCGGCTCCAGCGCCGGCGCCAGCATGCCCAAGCCCTTGGTGAGCGAGGTGATGAACGCCTCGACCCCGGGCAGCGCCGCGGCGACGGCGCCGCCCAGCGTGGTGAACAGCGGTTGCAGGTTGGCCAACGCCTGCCCGAACGCCTTGCCGAGCGGCGCCAGGGCGGGGGCCAGGGCCTCGACGCCGGTACGGACGCCGGCGAGTGCGGTCACCACGCCGGGCGCGAGCGAGGCCAGCGCGGGAGCGACGGCGTTGATGGCGGTCGTCAGGATCGGGCCGACATGCACGGCCAGGTCGGCGACGGCCGGGGCGAGCTCTCCCGCGGCGCGCGCGACGGCCTGCAGGACGGGGAAGAACGCGGCCGCCGCGGCCGACAGCGACGTGAAGACGCTGACGAGGGCCTGCTGCCCCTCCAGGCTGTCGAAGAAGGTGTGCAGGCGGTCGACGGTCTGGCCCAGCACGCCGAGGGCGTCGCCTCCGGCCGTCTGCATCGCCCGGAAGACGGCCTTGGCGATGCCGCCCACGTCGGCGAGGATGCTGCCGAGCTGCTTGAGCACGTCGACGGCGCCCTGCATCCAGCCGAAGGCTCTGCCCGACAGGGCGGCCTCTTCCAGGAAAGCCCCGAAGCGGCTGGCGAGCTGGGCGACACCAGGCGCCAGGTCTGAGACGAACAGGGCGCCGGTCACGGTGAGGGCCCGGAACCCGTTCAGCAGCGGTTGGAGGGCGGGTGTGAGGTCGTCGATGGACCGCTTGGTGGCGTTGAAGACGACCGTGATGGCGTGGATGGTGGCGCTGTCGCGGGCGAACTCCACGAGCTTCAGCGCGGCCCGGCCGAACGCCTGAGCGACCCCGGTCATGCCGTCGTCGACCGCGTTGATGGCTGGCAGCAGGGACCACATCTGGCCGACCAGCGGCCCGAAGACGCCGTCCTGAACGTGGTCCTTGATGCCGAGGAAGGCGGGCGCCATCTGGAAGAGCTCGTAGGCGACGTTGCCTGCGGCTTTACCGAGATTCTCGGTGCCCTTCAGGAACGTCTCGTAGTCGCCCGACAGCGCCGCGGCGAAGGCGTCGCCCACGCCCATCAGCGCGAGCTTGAGAGTGCCCATCCCGGCCGCGCCGAGAGCCAGCGCGCCGGGCAGGGCGGCCAACGCGCCGGCCGCGGGTGCCAGCGCCACGACCAGGCCGCCCACGCTGGTGGCAGCGGATGCGGCCGCCCCGGCGACCGCGCCCAGCTTGGTGGCCGTCGCCAGCAGGCTTGTGGCCGTGGTGAGGGCCGAGGTCGACAGCGACCCCATCGAGGTGGCCAGCTTGGTCACAGGCGACGCCACGGCCGATACGGCCTTGCCGACGCCGCCCAGGCGGCCCGTCAGGCCTCCCAGGTGCCCTCCCAGGCCCGAGATCTGGCCGCCCAGCCCGCCCAGGGCGCCGCCGAGACCGGCGAAGGGGCCCTTGAGGCCGTCGGCCGACTTGCCGACCCCGTCGAGGCGCCGTTCCAGCCGCTTCGCCGAATCGCCGACGTCGTCGAACGTCCTGGACGCGTGATCCCTGGCGAAGATGTCGAACGCCATCGAGGCCATGACGACCCCACCCACCTTCGGTACGTGTCGAGGCCCGCCGGGCGGGCGGAAAGGTGGGTGCGCCGGGCGCAGGCCGGGTCACCGGTCCGAAGGAGTCCAGGACCTCGCCGACCTTGGGGGCACCCTCGAAGTGCTGGAGTTACCTCAGAACTTCTCTTCGAGGGGCTCGCCGGTTGACGCCCGACGCACCAGGTCAGGGCCTAGAAGACGGGTGGGACCAAGCCCGTGCCGCTGATCACGCTGAGGCTCTTGGGGTACCTCTCGCTCTGCAGCGCCACGTACTCGTACACGCGCAGCAGAATCGACAGGTTCGCGGCAAGCGGCTCGCGGAACGCCTCCGCGCGCGGCGTCGACTCGTACAGCACGACGTCGTCCGTCCGGGCCACGATGATGCGGTCCTCGTTCGTGCCCGCCCCCAGGTTGGTGGGGATGTTCGGGTCGACGAACACCGGCAGGCCCTGCATCGACCCGACGAAGCCCTCAGCGTTGACGCTGCCCACGGCGGCGATCACGTTCTGCGGCGCGTTCGCGGCCGGCACCGCCAGCGGGCGGGCCTGCGTGTCGACGGCGGCCAGGATCCACGCCCACCGGCGTGGGTGCATGAAGATGGCGTCCGGCGGCAGGTAGCGGGTCGTGCTGATCTGCTGGATGGCGTCGGCGAGCTTCGGGTACAGCTCCCCGACGGTCGGCGACGCGTCGCTGTAGCTGACGGCGTTGAGGCCCGTCACGTTGAGCAGGCCGCGCTTGTTCGCCGCGTTGTTGCTGATCACGAACGTGTCGATTTTCACGGCCAGGTCGGCGAGCAGGTCGCGCAGCAGCTCCTCGTCCATGTTGACCGGGGACTGCTCGACGAGCTGCACGGAGACGACCTGCTGACCCGCGATCGTGGCCACGTTCGCGGTCACGCTGTTGGTGGTGGCGTCGGTGTTCTGCACGGCGGTGTTCTGGGTCGCCTGCTCGGCCACGGCCGTGCCCGTCGCCAGGCGCGGCAGCGTCACGGAGTCGGTGCCCTTGGGCAGCGGCGTGTTCCTCATCCGGTTGGCGAGCACGCGGCCCGGCCGGGCCAGCCGCACGTACTCCTGCACCATGTAGAGCGGCGGCACGAAGTCGCCGCCGGCGCCGTCCGTCGTCGACAGAGCCCGCGTCTCCATCGCGACCTCGCGGTTGTTGCGCCGCAGCCGGTCCGCGGCGTCCGGGTCGGCGCGCAGCGACAGCTCGACCATGTCGCGCACCCAGGACGGGCCGTGCGGGTCGTGGCGGCGATAGGTCGGCTCGTTACCGGCGACGGTCAGCGACGAACGGAGCTCGCCCGGCTGGCCGTACTTCGCCGACAGCTCCCCGGCGCGCTGCTCGCGCTGCTCGTGCTGCCTGGCCTGCCGCAGCTCGTAGTCGAGATCGTCGATCGCCACCTTGAGCTCGTCGAACCGCTGCGACTCGGCGACCGTCAGGCTGGTGCGCTGCTCGTTCTTGACGTTCTCCAGCAGCGCGTTCATCTGCGTCTTCAGCCGGTCGCGCTCGGCCTCAAGGGTGGGGATGTGGACGTTCACCGCGTTCACCTCGTTCGAGATCTGGGCGCGCGCTCGCAGAGGCGGCGCTGCGCGTCGAGAGATCCCGGTAGGTGGGGCTGAGGTGGTGGCCCTGGCCCGAACCGTCCGGCGCGACCCCGCGGGGTCGGGTGGTGCGGTCAGGGACGCTCATGGGCTCCGGCGTCGAGCTCCGGCGTACCGGCGGCGGCCGTTACGGGCCGCCCGGATGTGCAGTTGTTGCTGCAACAACTATGCCACACGGGTGCTAGACCGTGGGTGCCCCTGCGGCCTCCGCTCCCAGCCACGCCAGCACCGTCGCCGTGTCGTTGCCGGTCAGCTCGCCCACCAGGCCGGCCAGCTTCAACGCCAGCCACGACACCGGCAGCACGAGCTGCACCGGCTGCTCGGCGAACACGTCGGCGGCGACTTCAGCCACCACGCGGGCGTACTCGTCCTGGCAGATCTGGCGCGTACGGAGCTGATGCGCGGCCGTGAGCACGGCCACGCCGGCGCGCAACTGCTCGGCGAGCTCCTCAGACGAGCGGTCAGACATGGACCCATCCCTTCATCGGTGATCTTTTGAGTACGGGGCCCGGGAGACCCCGCGCACAGGCGCCCTTTTTCTCCCCCCGGAGGCCCCCGTACCCCCCTCAGCGGGCCCGGGGGTGCCCTCCGAGGCCCTCGACAACGCTCGGGGCGTCTGGTCTGCGTGAACGCTGAATGATCTTCGTGAAAATCTCGCGGAGAGAGAAAAGGGAGACGTGCGCGGGGTCTCCCGGGGGTCTGGCTCAAAAACGTGTCGGCCTCGCGCTGGTGCTCTCGTCGACGACGTATCGCCGGGTGAAGCACCACAGGTGGACCCATGTGCCGTGCTGGCCGACTTTGACCTCGCGCTGCCCGATGAGGATGGCGCAGCGGCAGAGCGGGCACCGGCCGGGCCGGCGCGCTTTGCGCGAGTGCGTGGGCCTGATCATCGGTGACGGTCATTCGCCGGCGGCGGCGTGTTCGTGCACGAGGGCGCGAATGTGGGCCTTGGTCAGCCGCAGGGCGCGGCTCTCGGAGCGCAGGGTGGCCGCCGGATGCAGGATGTCGTCGAGGGCATTGATGAGTCCAGCGATGGTCGCGTGGTCGGCGTACGTCCTGTCGGTGTGCCGGAATATCCAGTCGCAGAGGGCTGCGCTGGTGGTGCATGACTGCAGGTCGACCTCGTGCCGCCAGCCGAGCTCTTGGTAGTACAGGACGTACTTGCTTCGGTCGAGCTTCCACGGCCCCCAGTCGAGTCGCCGTCGCGGCGGGGGCGCGGTTGGGGCGGGCTTCATCTGGGGGGCACCGATGGCGACCGTTCCGCCGCAGTCCTCAGACTTTCTCACGGTGATCGCATCTCCTTCTGACATCCGACATGCCGGGTCATTCCAGGCTTCGCGGTCATGGTCTTCAAGCAGACGTCGCACAGGGTCGTGGGACCGTCCTTCTCATCCCCGGGCATCCGATGTCCCCCCGCCCTAAGAGGCGGGGACGGGGGGACATACGTCGGGGTTGCCGTCCCCCGATGTCCCCCCGTGGCCCCGGGGGACATCTGACCAGGGGCAACATCGAATGTCCCCCCGACGTCGGGGGTACGTAGAGTGCCTACATGTCCCCCCGACGTCGGGGGGACATCGTTTGTCCGGTTCTTCCGGATTCTCACGGCCTCTTCGATCTTCTCTTTTCGGGCCCTGATCTCTAGTTCGGCGCACGCCTGGATGGTGCGCCGCTGCCCCCAGTCGGCGGGGACGTTCGCCGCATCGAGCTTCATCACTAGCCACTCGACAGTCCCCTCCTCCGGGCCGACGTCGACACCACTGTCGGCCGGCACAAGCACGATGCTGGTTACTGGTCGGCCGTCGTCCTTGAACTCGCCGGAGAGGGGAACCTGCTTGAGTCGGAACGTCTCGACGGCGCCTTCTTCATCGTCCTTCTGCTTGCCCATGTCGAGCGTCACGCGGGTGTTGGCCAGGCCCTTGCCGCGCCGGGAGACGCCCAACTCCGTCTGCATGCCGCCCTTCATGGCGGACGCGCCCCGGCCGCGCTCGGCGTTCTCGTGCCCGCTGTGGTGGACGACGAGCACACAGGCACCAGTGACTGCGCGCATGCGCTCCAGGAGGTCGAGAATGACGCCCATCTCGGTGTTGTCGTTCTCGTTGACACCGACGGTGACCCGGGCCTGCGTGTCAACGATGATGAGTACCGCCTGCATCCGGCGGCACGCCTCGACGAGGATGTCCCACTCGGCCGACTTCACCTGGACGGGGCGGGGCAGGAAGTGGACGCCGGCCATCCTGCGGTCGTGGTGTTGCTCCCATGCCCGTACCCGCTTGCGCATGCCCTTGATGCCTTCGGCCACGATGTAGACGACGTTCCCCTGCCGAACAGCACGGCCGTACCACGGCACGCCGCCACCGACTGCCCCGGCCAGGCTGAGTGTCAGAAACGACTTGAACGTTCCAGACGGGCCATGAAGGCGCGTCACGGTGTCCAGGAAGAGGACATCGGCGACCAGCGGCTCCAGACTGGGGATGTCGTCGAGCGCGGCCGTGTCGAGCAGTTCGTCGAGGAGGGCCTGCACCCGATCCTCGATCCCTTCAGGGACGTCCGTCGGCCAGCACGCACAGTCCATGTCGCCGCATTCCGAGCAGGGCCGGATCGGGTTGGCCCGCTCCTGCGGCTCCCCGCCACGTGCTGCAGCGAGGAGTCGCAGGCGCTCGGGTTCGCGCATTGTCACGCGACCTCCTGCACGGGCTTGCCGGTCTCCCACTCGACGGTGCCGCCCCGGTACTCGCGGCCGTGCCGCCGGATGCGGGCCTCGTATGCCGCGCCCCCGGGGTCCGGCGCCGCCTATCAAGCTCGACGGCGGCGGCCGTGCGAGCATCGCCGCGTATCTGCCGGGCGAGCCGCGACCACGCCGACGCGATCTCGTGGTGGGCGTGCGCGTAGCCCGTCTCCCAGCCGGAGCGGTGACCGTCGCGGTAGCCGTCGGCGTACGCCTGTCGTTCCCGCTCGCGCTGGCCGTTGAGGTCGCCGACAAGGCGACGCATCGCGGCGAGGTTGGCGAGCGGCGTGTCATCGCCGGCGGCGTGTCGTACGCTACGGACGGAGCTCGATTCGCCGTCGTCGCTCTTGGTTTCTGGGGCCGCCTCTTCGCCTGTCAGCCGGGGGCGGCCTTCGCCATGTCTGGCGCCGTTCACGCCGCGCTGCCCTGGTCCTGCTGGTCGGCGATGCGCGCCGCCTCGATGTGGGCGATGACGTCGGAGTGCCAGGCGACCAGGCGGCGTCCCATCCGGAACAGGTAGTTGGTGCGCTGGTGGTGGCGCAGATACCGCTCGGTGGCTTCGCTGCGGCGGGTGAGCGCGCACACCTCCTCAGGGAAGGTAAGGAGCCGGTCGTTGGAGCGGTCCGGGGTGGCGTTGGGGCTGCTGGTACGTTTCATCACGGCGCGTCCTTCGCTCGTAGGGCATGGAGGCGTGCTCTGGGCCTGGTTGGGAGGTGCGATCTCCCTACCGGGCCCTTCTTGTTCTCGCCGCTCTCGATAGGAGAGAATCGGCAAGTACAGGCAATACGATAGAACACACACTTGCCGTGCGCTACCGGCGTCGAGAAGTCGCGCGAACGGATTTTCGAAGCGCCACGATCTTCGCCGCCAGTGCGTTCGGCTTGACTGTGAGGAACGTCCGGCGAGGTCGAGACTCCGGAGGCAGCTCGTGGCGCACGTCGAAGACAGGTGGATGCGGAAGGTTCGCGGCCCAGACGGCAAGCTCGTGCTCGGCGCCGACGGCAAGCCGCTGTTAGAGCGCGACCCCGCGCGGTACGGCCGCGGGAAGCGGTGGCGGCTGCGGTACGACGGGCCGGACGGCCGCGAGAAGAACGAGTCCTTCGCCAGGAAGGTCGACGCCAACAACCGTAAGGACGAGGTCGCGGCCGACCTGCTGCGCGGCACGTACATCGACCCCAAGGCCGGCCAGATCACGTTCCAGAAGCACGCCGAAGACGTGATCGAGAACCGCACTCTCGACCCGCGCACCCGGTCACAGATGCGGGTGCGGCTGACGAAGCACGTCTACCCCGTGATCGGCGCCCAGGAGATCGGCCGGCTGTCCCGGCGGCCGAGCATGATTCAGCGACTCGTGAAGAGCATGGAGGCGACCGGCCTGGCGCCGTCGTACATCGAGGTCATCATGGCGCACGTCGGGCTGATGTTCTCGGCGGCGATCGAGGACGAGCTGATCGTCAAAAACCCGCTGAAGTCGAAGACGGTCAAGCTGCCCGCGACGGTCAGACGGAAGCTCGTCCCATGGACGGCCGAGGAGATGTTCAGCATGCGGGCCGCGCTGCCGAGCCGCTACCGCGCCATGGTGGACGCCGGCTCGGGGGTCGGGATGCGGCAGGGCGAGATCTTCGGGTTCAGCCCGGACGACGTCGACTGGTTGCCGGGCGTGGCGCACATTAAGCGCCAGCTCAAGCTGCTGAAGGGCGAGGGGCTGGTGTTCGCGCCACCGAAGGGCGGCAAGCCGCGTGACGTGCCGCTGGCCGAGAGCATCAAGGTGGCCCTGGCCGAGCACATGCGCCTATACCCGCCGGTCGAGGTGACGCTGCCGTGGGGGAAGCCGGGCGGCAAGCCGACGACGGTGCGGCTGTTCTTCGCCAACACGCAGGGCCGACCGGTGCACCCCACGACGTTCGTCGACGTCTGGCAGAGCGCGCTCGACCATGTCGGCATCGCGCCCAAGCCGAGCGCTGGTGAGAAGCGCGGCCACGCCTACCGGGAGCACGGCATGCACATGCTGCGCCACATCTTCGCCAGCGTGCTGCTGACGGAGGGCGAGAGCCCGAAGGCGGTGGCTGACTGGCTGGGGCATTCGGACGGCGGCGCGCTGCTATTGCGGACGTACGCGCACCTGATGCCGAAGTCCGAGGAGCGGATGCGGAAGGTCATCGACGCCGCGCGTTCGCGGGCGGAGATTCCGGCTGACGGCCCAGAGACGGCCCACGGGTCGATCCAGTAGGCATTTTCCCTGGTCTTACTACATTCCGAGAGACAAGACGCTGTAGTCCTTGGGCGGGTCGATGAAGCCGAACATCGACTCGTACGCCTTGGAGTGCGGGCCGGGGATGACCGGCGTGCGCGGGAAGGACGTGTGCCGCAGACCCGCCTTGCGGATGACGTTGCGGGTGATGTACTGCTCGGCGTTCTCGCCCGTCACCTTCTCCAGGAGCAGGCCGGCGATCAGGTAGTTGGTGTTGGAGTAGATCCCCGGCGTGGCGCCCGGCTCGCCGGTGGGCGTGGCGGCCAGGCCCAGCTCGACCAGCTCCCGGCGGGAGAAGGTGCGGAACCGGTTGTCGTCGAGGCTCTCGAACGTGCCCTGGAGCAGCGAGGGGAAGGCCGGGCCCACGTGGTCGGCGATGTGGCTCGTGTGGTTGAGCAACATCCGCACGGTGATCTTCTGGCCGCGCTCGCCCGGCACGACGTCGGGCAGGTAGCGGGCGATGGGGGCGTCCAGCTCGACGGCGCCGCGGGCCACCTGCTGGAGCAGGGCCACCGCGGTGAACGTCTTGGTGATGCTGCCGACCCGGTGCAGCATGCCGGGGCGCACGGGGCGTCTCGTGGCGACGTCGGCCACGCCGGAGGCGCCCCGCCAGCCGCGCTCGCCGTCGCGGACGGTCGAGTAGATGCCGTACATGCCGGCCTCGTGCACGGCGTCCAGCGACTGCCGCAGCGCCTGCCGGTCGAGCCCGGTCTCCCGCGCCGGGGCGGCCTGGGCCGGACTGGCTGCCAGCACCATTCCGGCGGTCAGGGCGATGGCCGAGGCGTTCTTTCCAAGCGTCCGGATGTTCATGGCGCAAGCATGATCCAAACGCGGTTTCGCGGTCAGTCCCGGCTGTCATCGGCTGCACATGACAGGAGTCATGAACGGTCCCGAAAGGGACGGCACGCGTGTGTCGCCTCTCGCGAGGGAGAGCCGAAACTTACTGTTACTCAGAGTTGTCACTTATTTACTCTACGTATAAGCTGAAGGCATGACACGTCTTCCCGCCCTCGCTCTGAGCGCCCTGGCCACCACGCTGGTCGCGGTCTCGCTCCCCGTCCCCGCCCACGCCGCCACCGGCACGTTCTTCTACACCAGGGCCAGCAACGGACGAGAGACCACCCTCAACATCCCGACGCCCAACGGCGCCTGCCTGCCGGTCTCCGGCGGCGCCCGCGACGCCCACAACGACACCGACGCCGACGCCACCATGTACACCGACAGCAACTGCACCGTCTTCGCCGGATTCGTCGGCTCCCGCAACTTCGAGACCTTCACCGCGCCCTTCCCGACCTTCGTCAAGTTCGGCTAGAGACACCGGCACCGCCTTCTCCACGCGCAACCCCTCACTCCGGGTTCTGCCACCCGCGCTCCTGCGAGACATCGACGTCCCAGCCCCCGCCGCCCGGGGGCGCGGATCGTCGCCGGGTCGCGGCGGGCCCGATCGTCTCGGCGATGATCCTCTGTCGGTCAGGGCTGTCAGCATGGGCAGGTGATCGCGACAGCCGCTGACGGTGCACGAACGGAAAGCGCGCCTTCCGGCATGAGCTTCGACGACGTGCTCAGCGCCGCCTGTTCCGGCCCAGGCCGTCACGCTGCCTGGGCCGGCCACTTCTTCGGGGCCGTCGCGGTCGACGGCTGGTGCCTCGTCGTCGAACCCAACGGCGGCATGGGGATCACCCGAGGGATCATGGAACGGTTGTCGGCCGGTACCCGGCTCGTGTCTCACTACCGCAACGTCAACGCGGTCAGTTACTTCTTCTGGGTGGAAGACGGCGAGATACGGCTCAGCTTCGAGTCGACCAGCCGGACGAGCTGGCCCCGGCCGGCGACTTCGCGTTCCGTGCAGGGACCGTCTTCGCGCTGGCGGAGCACCTGACGGGGGTCAGGCTGACAGCACAGCTCCTGGAGGAGCCGACCTACCTGTGCGCGGTGGCACCGCATCGGCACTGACCGTTCGCGGCGGCGACGAACCCCCCGTTGACGTGGGACGACAGGGTGCCGACGGCGGTGACCGGTTCCGGGCCGGGCAGATCGGCGTCGGCAAGGGCGGCGTGGAAACGTTCGGAGCGGGTCAGGGCGTTGGGGCCGGGCAGCGAACGGGTGGCGATGAGCGCGGGAGCCCACAGGCGGCGTCGCATGACTCGCCTGCTCTGGGTGAGCCGGGCGGTCAGCAGGTCGCGCCAGGGTTCCTGCCCACGCACCTGGGCCGGCCCCAAGGCCGCTCCCCGGGCTCGGCCGCGCCGGCCGGCTGAGGCTCAGGGGCTCGCGGGCGCGGGCCGCCACACGAGGGCGCGCCGCGAGCCGTCGGGGGCCTCGGCCCAGCCGGTGATCTCGCCCTGCGCATTGATGGCGTTGGCCATCGTGGCGGTGCCGGTCGCCGGGTCGGGCAGCAGGGCCGGCGCCGCGCCGGGCCCGGTCCAGACCGCCGCGTGGGCGGCGGTGCCGGCCCCCGTGCAGGTGTGCGTGCCGACGATCACGTCGTCGTCGTTGACGGCCTTGGGCGCGGCCACGCCGCCGGCGTCGGGCAGGCGCCGCATGCCCTCCTCGGCACTCCAGATGTAGCCGCCCGCGAGCACGCCGTCCGCGCCGAGCGCCGCCTGGCCGACGATGTGACCGTCGCCGTTGATGCTTTCGGCCTGGCTCCACTGGCCGCCGAGCGTGCCGAGCTCGGTGATGACGCCGTCCTCCCAGAGGAAGGCCCGGTGGGTCCGCTGGCTCGCCGGGCCGGGCGGTTCGAGGCGGCGCTGGGTGCCGGCGATCTGCCCGGCCGGGTTGACGGCCGCCGCATGGCTGCCGGAGACGGCGGCGAGGTCGGTCCTGACGCCGTCCTGGATGCGGAACGCCTGGTAGCGGGCCGTGCCATTGGGCAGCAGGTACCGATATTCGCCCACGATGACGCCCGCGCTGACGTCGCGGACCTGGGCGGAGTAGCCGGCGAAGGTGCCGAGGTCGGTCATCGTCCCGGCGCGCCAGTGGAAGACGTGCCCCTTCTCCGTCGCCGTGTAGCTGCTGCCGACGACATTGCCGTCCTCGTCGAGCGCGCCGGCGTAGGCGTGGCCGCCGCCGAGACTGCCCAGATCGACCACCTGCGCGCCGTCCCAGACGGTCGCCCGCTGCTCGCCGGTCGCGCTCACGCTGGAGCCGGCGATCTGCCCCAGGTCGTTGATGTCGAGTGCGTTCCCGGTGACCCCCAGGTCGGTGACCTCCCACTGGTCGGTGGTCGCCGGGCAGCCGTCCGCCGCGGCCGGGCCCGCGCCCGCCGCCTGTCCGGCCATGAGGAGGATGCTCGCCAGAATGGTCAGGTTCATGCGCGTGGAACTCATGATCACCTCACTGTTCGAAGAGCCAGCAAAACGATCACCAACATACGAGCGGGACCGCCGGCCGCCAAGACATGAAGGGGAACGTCACCATCCGTCCGTGGGCGACCTCGGAAGCCGTCAGCCGAGCTCGCGGGCGACGGGCAGAGGCGACGCCGTCGCCGCGGTGGCCGGTGCCGCTGGTGCGAGCCTGATGTGCGGGGCGCGCCGAGCCGCGGCCTGCTGGACGTGCTCGTCCTGGCGGTCCAGGTCGTTGACGTCTCGCTGACTGGGCTCGAACCAGCGTCCACCCGGTCTGAAGAGCCGGGCGCTCTACCACTGAGCTACAGCGAGTCTTCCGATCATCGCGTATCAGGGCTCCTGCCCGCCACCCGGAATCGGGCGCGAGGGGAGATCCGACACGACCACGCCGGCGGCCAGGCCGTGAGCGGCGTCATCGGCCATGTCGGGCTTGATCCGCCTGCCGCCGAACACCCCGGCCCGGCGCAGCAGCGACGCCCATACCGGATCGGCGATCGTCACCCCGTGCACCAGCTCCGGCGTGGGGTTGAACCGCACCACCCGGTGCTCGGCGGGACCGGCGGTCCAGCCACTCTCCGCCGGGTCGAGCCCCGCTTCCCCGCACGCCCGTTCCACATCCGCGCGGGTGCACGTCACCCGCCCGGACAGCACCTCCCACGGCAGGGGCAGCGCCGCCCACGCCTTCGTGTTCGGGTCCAGGTCGCCGCCGGTCTGCTGGTGCCACCAGGCCAGGTCCGCGGCCATGAGCCGCATCACCTTGCCGGGACAGGCGGCGTCCAGCAGCGGCAGGGCGTCCATCGACTGGAGGCAGGCCAGCCAGCCGGCGCGGGCGGCGTTGTACGCCTGAGCGACGGTGTTCCAGGTGGAGGAGTCGTCGCCGCGGCGCACCACCATCGACTCCCGGTCGAGCGGACGGACCGACCACACCTTCTCCAGCCGCTCCGCGCACTGTCGCATCACCGCGTACCAGGCGCCCAGCATCTCCCCTCGTTCGGCGTCGGACAGCCGGGCGAGGACGGACGGCTTGGCGTACGCGACCGCGATCATCGCCCAGTCGGTGTCTGGGTTGTTCTCGCAGCGGGCCAGGAGCATCTGCGCGACGTCGTCGAACGGGTTGTCCCTGCCGCGCAGGCTGAACTGGCGGCGCAGGTTGCGGCGCGCGGTGAAGTAGGCCACGAAGCAGGCAGCGTCCGTGTCCGCCGTGAACCTGTCACGGGGGATGCCGGCGGCGAAGCCGCTGCGGCCGACCAGCACCAGCCGCCGCAACTCCTGGCCGTCACCGAGCTTGGCAGCCTTGGCCGAGAGACGTCCGAGCGCGCGGAACCTCCGGTTGTACTGCCGCTTGGACAGGTCGATGCCGCCTTCCCGCCGGGCCGCCCGGTTGAGCCGGCCGTGCATGAAGTCGGCCCGGTCCGGGCTCCACCCGATCTCCTGCCCTGCGAGCTGCGCCACCTCCGCCAGCGACACAGGGTCGTCGGCGTTCCTCGCCGTCCACTCCGTGTGCGCGAACAGCCGTGCCACCGCGGCGAGCTGCTGCCCGCCGCCCCGCGGCCGCGCGAACTCCTCCGTCATGGAGGTCACGTAGCCACGGCGCCGGGAGGAGTGCATTGCCGCCCGGTCGAGGGTGAGTCGCTCCGGTGCGGAGAGCGAGCCGTCGAGGGCGAGCGAGATCAGGTCCGCGACGTCTTCGGGGCGCATGCGGCGGTCGAGCGAGCGGTGCAGGTCGAGCAGAGGCGTGGCCGTCATCGTGAGGGCTCCTGAGGCGTCATGGGGAGGTCAGCCCTGGCGTGTCGCCGGCGCTGGGCTCGGAGGGGCTGCCCGCCGTCGTCCAGTGCCTCGTACGGCTCGGCGTCCCCGGGCACGGCAGGCCCGTCAGGTGGGCTCACGGACGCCTCAGGCGTGGAGGGCCGGCAGCGGATCAGCGGGCCACTGCCGCCGGGGCCGCGGGCTGGAACCAGGCGGTCGAGGGTGGCGACAGGAGGCAGTAGATCACGCCCGCGGCCAGAGCGAGGCCGAGGAGGCCCGGGATGCTCGGTCCGCCGATCAGTCCCCAGAGCTGGCTGAACGCCAGGATCACCTCGACGGCCACCCCCGTCCAGCGGACCCACGGCTGCCGCGATCTCATCCTGGCCACGACCAGGCCGATGGCCGCGCCGATCACGACATTGACCAGGATGGGGATCAGCAGTATCCCGACGAGTGCCCGCTCCACGAGGCCCGTCAGCATGATGATGAGAGGCAGGGCCATCAGCACCACTTGAACGCACATGACGGTTCGCGCGGCGCGCAGTATGGCGGGTAACGGCAGGATTCGCTCGTTCATCGGTCTCCTCCAGCAGATCAACCTATTTCCCGTGATCTCCTTTCATTATCGGCCCTGGCGTCCGTCCTGCCGAAATCTGGCGCAAAAAACGCAACAGACCGGCGTGACACCTCGTGAAGAGAGAACGGCTCGGAGGAGCCGTGCGCCCCTTTCGGGGCCGCGCGGTCGGGTCGGACGCGGCCGCTCAGCGCGTTCCCGGCTCATCCGGCAACCGCACGACGGCGGCACCGGCCTGCGCCTCGCCGAACCCCCAGCCCGCGACGACGGAGCAGCCGGCCGCTTCCACGACATCGGACCACGGCCAGTGGCCGGTGCCGCAGTAGAAGCCGCCCTCGCTGCGCGCGTCGTCCTCGCTGAGGCAGAGCATGCGCAGGTGGTCGCGCAGCGCGGGATGCGTGACCGCGTCCAGCCTCTCTTCCCAGGGCTCGCCGGCGGAGCGGGCGCGTCCCATGTCGGAGATCGACACCAGATGTCCGGGGCCACGTTCGGTGAACGTGGCGGCCCGCATCGCATCGGCCGGCGTGCCGTCGGTGGCGACGCGCAGCAGCACGGTCAGCCAGCCGTTCAGCTTCTCGGCCTCCTGGCCGGTCAGGTCGACGCCATGACGGCCCAGCAGCGGCCCGAGCTGCGCGCCGCGCACCAGCACGCCGTCGGCCTCATCGACCCAGGAGACGGCCCGCAGGTCCGCGACGAAGGCGTCACCGAACGGCCGCGGGCCCTTGTGCCCGCCGTCACCCCACGCCCCCGTTCCCGCCACGAGTTCGGCGTCGAACCGGAACAGCGACTCGCTCAGGTCGAACCGCCAGGTCCACGGAGAGAAGGGGTACTCACCGTCCGGATCCGGCAGGTGCCTGGCCTTCCCGTCGGACAGCGCCTCCGGGGTGGCCCAGGGGTTGGGGAACAGGAACTCGTCGAAGGGGTCCGAGGCGTAGTACACGCCGTACCCGGCGGCGGGGTCCACGTCCGCCTGTCCGTCCAGCAGGATCGCGAAGGCATCGGCCAGCGCGGTCTCCCACTCGCTGTGGTCAGTCGCCGGAACCGTCTCGGGTGTCACGATGAACGCTCCTTCATGTCGTGTCGCGCGGGTTGTCGCAAACTATCGGGACTTCCCGGCGGGCCGGGCAGGCGTACGACTACCCGCGAGCCCGTGACCGGCGGGTGAGTTGTCTGCGGTGCACCACGAGGCCGGCCAGGGTCAGCAGTGAGACGAGACCGAGCTGCCACCAGTTGTCCGGGCTGCCGCCGAGGTCCAGGTCGGCCGCGTGGTTCACCGCGTGCAGCGTGTTGGCGACGAGGAACCCGACCAGCACGATCGACAGCACGTCGCGCCACACCAGCGCGCTCAGCATCATCAGCCCGATGCCGATCTGGAAGACCCCGGCGTCGTGCAGGAAGTGCACGTGATTGGGGAAGCGGGCGAAGACCGCGAAACCCGCCGGGTCGATGCGCATCCACACGCCGAAGACCAGCATCGTCAGCGCGCCGACCGCCACGGCCACCTGGACGAAGATCCTGGCCGGCCTGCTGTAGCCGTTCATCATGTCGTGTCCCTTTCCTGTGCTTGCTCTGGTGAGAGGACGAGCACCGACGGCGGCGTGTGACACCGATCGGCCGGGCGGGTTCTCAGCGCGCCTTCAGCCCGTCGGGCACGCTCGGGTGCACCGGGGTCCAGCCCAGGTCGCGGGTGGCCCTGGCGTGCGAGACCCGCAGCGTGGTGTCCATCAGCAGGCAGCCCAGGTACGGCACGGCCAGCCTGACCAGCCATCTCGGCGTCACGACGGGGCGCGGCGTGCCGTGCGCGCGGGCGACCGCGGTCAGGAAGTCGCGCCAGCTCATCGGCCGGTCGTCCACGATGTTGTACGCCTGCCCCGCGCCGCCGCGTTCCATGGCCGCGACCGCGGCCGCCGCGGCGTCGTCCACGTGGACGAAGGAGGTGGTGCCCGTTTTGCCGCGCGGCAGCACTGGCGCCCGCCTGCGCATCAGGTCGGCGAACAGGTCGCTGAAGGCGTTCCTGCCGTAGAACATGCCGTAGCGCAGGGCGATGCCCTCGATGCCGGCCGCGTTGAACACCTGGCTCTCGGTCGCCACGCTGGAGTCGGTCACCAGGTCGGCGACGGTGCCGACGTGCACGCCGAATTCGTCGTCCTCGGTCAGCACGCGGTCGCCGTGGTCGCGGTAGCCGTACCCGGTGATCAGCGACTGGGTGACGAACCGGCGCGCGCCGACGGCCCGCGCGGCGTCGAGCAGGTGCGCGGTCCCCCGGTCGCGCAGGGCGAGGGTCGGGTCGTCGGGGCGCAGCCTGCGCGAGGCGTCGCGCAGCGCCGTGGCCTGGTGCATGACCACGTCGGCGGCGTGCCCGTCGAGCGCGCGCAGCAGCGCGTCCCGGTCGAGCACGTCGGCGACGACGGCGTCCGCGCCGCGATCGGCGACGAGCCGCCGCTTGGCGGGATCGCGGACGACGGCGACCACCTCGTGCCCCGACGCGGCCAGCGCCGACAGCAGCGGAAGCCCGATCGCGCCGGTCGCCCCGGCCAGCAGCACCTTCATCGTCCCTGCTCCTTCACCCGTCGCCCGTGTGTCACGGAGATCTCCTCGTCCTGATGGACAGCACCGCGAGGACGGGACAGCCGTTCCCGATGTGACAGACCGGGACGGGAAGACGCGCGGGCGGTCGTCGATCTCTAGTGGCCGCCCGGCCGTTCGCCGGGGCCGGAGGCGCAGGAGATGATCAACGTGATGAGGTCGCGCATGGGGGTCAGGAGCTCCGGATAGGCGTCGGCGTTGAGGTCGTACAGGCGCAGGGTGCCCTTGCGCCGTACCGTCAGCAGATCCGCGTCGCGCAGGATCTTGAGGTGGTGGGAGGTGGCGGGCTGGGACAGCTCCAGGTGCGCGGCGATGTCACCGACGCTGCGGGGCTCCGCGGACTCCAGGAGGTGGACGACGATCTCCTGCCTGCGCTCGTCCCCCAGGGCGGTGAACAGCGGCCGGGTCCGCGCGAACAGCGCGAGCACGTCCCGGGCCTCGATCGGGCCGCTCATGCGGGCAACGAGTCGCGCACGGCGGACAGGCGGCCGACCGGCAGCGCCCTGGCGGCGCCTTCGGCGATCCAGCCGTCCAGCATCAGCCGCGTCTGCGCGCTCACCTTCGTGAAGTGCGTCTCCAGGTAGCGGCGCAGGTCGAAGGGGAGCAGCCAGGGCAGTACGCGCAACGCCAGCCCCACGGCCCAGGAGGGAAGGGCGACGGGGGCGCGCAGCCCGTGCTGGGCGGAGACCACCGCGACGGCCTCCCGGACGGCCGCGGCGGCGTCCCGCAACCGCGTGCCCGACGCGGGCAGCCGCCAGCCGGAGGACTCCAGCTCGGCGATGTAGGGGATCATCCGGGCGGCGGTGAGCTCCCCCGCGCCGGCCCGCGTCACCCGCCTGGCTCGCACGCCGCCGGCCCGTAGCGCGGCGACGACCTGCGGGGCGCGCGCTCCGGTGACGCCCGTCGCCGTACCGGGCGGCACCCAGTACGCCACTCCCGGCGCGGGCACCTCGCGCTCCAGCGGCGCGTGGTAGGCGAGCAGCGTCGGGGTCACCTGGACGATCTGCTCCTGCGGCCAGACACCGGCGAGCGTGCGCAGATCGCCGGGATCCTGGCCGATGGTGACCACCGTCGCGGCGCCGGTCACCTCGCGCAGCGCGGCCGTCCACTGGCCGCGCAGCGCCGGTGAGTCCACGCAGAGCCACACCATGTCCCACCGTTCGCGGGGCGGCTCGCTGTGCACCTCGTACGGCGTGATCCGCTCGGTCACCGGCGCCCGCCCCCGCCTGAGCCGGTACAGCGGAGCCCCTTCCCAGCCCTCCCGGCCCGGCCGCACGAGATAGCTGACCCGGGCCCCACCCGCGGCCAGCCACGCCCCGAAGACCTGCCCCAGCGCGCCGGCACCGACAATCAGCACCTTCGTCATCACTGCTCCATACATCTAAATATTTGGATGTGCGGAACATACCACCGCAGAAATCTCCGGCGTCCGCGGCGTCTTTCCGCGCCGCCGACACCTTGACAGCGGGCCCCGGGCTGCCGATGATCGAGGCGCTATACCGATTTATCTCCAGCCCCCCTGCAGCCTCGCGAGAACGAGTGGACTGGACTTAACCGATATAGCAAAATCATCCCCCCATGCACTGAGGAGCCGATCGTGAGTTCACCGCTCATGCGGAGAAGGACCCTGCTGGCAGCGCTGGCCGCGACCACCGTGGGTGCCGCGTTACCCACCGCGGCACACGCCGAGCGCCGCGCGGCCGCCAAGACCGGCCCGCTCTCGGTGGTCTACATCGAGGTCAACAGCGAGAGCATGACCAACGTCGCGAAGTACACGCTCGCCAGAGGCGGCGCGCAGGTGTTCGACATCGCGGTCATCTTCGCCGCCAACATCAACTACGACGGCACGAAGGCCTACCTCCACTGCAACGAGAACGTGCAGCGGGTGCTCGACAACGTGGCGACCGAGGTCCGCCCGCTGCAGCAGAAAGGCATCAAGGTCCTGCTGTCCATCCTCGGCAACCACCAGGGCGCCGGCTTCGCGAACTTCCCGTCCCAGCAGGCCGCCGACGCGTTCGCCCAGGAACTGGCCGACGTGGTGACGACGTACGGGCTCGACGGCATCGACTTCGACGACGAGTACGTCGAGTACGGCAACAACGGCACCGGCCAGCCGAACGCCTTCTCCTTCGTCTACCTGGTCCAGGCCCTGCGCCGGAAGCTGCCTAACAAGCTCATCACGCTGTACGACATCGGCCCGGCCGCCGATCGCCTGTCCTACAACGGCGTGAGCATCGCCAACACCTTCGACTACGCCTGGAACCCCTGGTACGGCACCTGGTCCGTGCCGAACGGCCCGACCTCCAAGTCCCGCCTGTCGCCGGCCGCCGTGTCGTTCACCGGCACCAGTTCGTCCACCGCCGCGTACCTCGCCCGCCGTACGGTCAGCGAGGGATACGGCGTCTTCCTCACCTACAACCTCACCTCGGCGAACACCGCCTCCTACATCTCGGCGTTCACCAACAAGCTCTACGGAAGCTCCGCCGTCTACACCCCCTGACGTCTCCCCCGCGGACGCAGGTGAGGGGCACCCGGACGGGTGCCCCTCACCGGGAACGTGCGGTCAGCGGCCGAGCCGCAGGGTGACCAGCTCGAACGGCCGCACCGTCACCGGGATCGACCGGCCGGGCCGCTCGGGCTCGGCCAGCGGGCGCTCCAGCAGGTCGGTCACGGTCACCGAGGTGACGGGGAAGCCGGCCGTGAGCGTGGCCGCCGCCCGGCCGCCGCGCGACTCGTGGAAGCGCACCACGACGTCGCCGCTGCCGTCGTCGGCCAGCTTGACCGCGGTGATCACGACCGCGTCGTCGTCCACCGTGACCAGCGGCGCCACCTCGGCGGCGCCGGACAGCACCCGCTCGGGCAGGTTGAGGAACCAGCCCTCGCGCACCGCGTCGCCGATCGTCGCGCCGGGCAGCAGCGCGTGCCGGAAGGTGTGCCTGCCCTGGTCGGTCTCGGGGTCGGGGAAGCGGGGGGCGCGCAGCAGCGACACCCGCAGGGTCGTGGTGGTGCCGCCGTCCTTGCGCACGGTCCGGGTCACGTCGTGGCCGTAGGTGGAGTCGTTGACCACGGCCACGCCCCAGCCGGGCTCCTCCAGGTGCACGAACTTGTGGTTGCACGCCTCGAACTTGGCCGCCTCCCAGCTCGTGTTGGTGTGGGTGGCGCGGTAGGCGTGGCCGTACTGGCTCTCGGAGGCGTAGCGCTCGGCGCGCACGTCGAGGGGGAAGGCCAGTTTGAGGAACTTCTCCGTCTCGTGCCAGTCGACCTCGGTGGCGATGTCGACCCGCCGCCCGTCCAGCGAGATCACCTGCGTGACGGACGAGCCGCCGAACGAGCGGGTGACGCGGACCGAGCCGGACTGCTCGCCGGCCGTCACCTCGTCGGCCGCGGTGAGGTCGACGACCGTGTTGCGGTAGAACTCGTCCACGTCCCAGGCGTCCCACATGTTGGGGAAGTCCTGGTGCAGCTGGAGCAGGTTGGCGGCCTGGCCGGGTGGCAGGGTCTCGCGCCGGGCCCGCAGGTCGTAGGCGGAGACGATCAGGCCGTGCCCGTCCACCTCGACCCGGAGCAGGCCGTTGTCCAGCACGAAGCCGCCGTCCTCGCGGGGCTCCCTGCTCGTCGGGGCCAACGGTGCGGCCGGGGCCGCGCCACCGGCCGGGACGCCGTTGCGGGCGTGCGGGGCCGCGTTGAAGACCAGCTCGCGGGAGCCGTCTCCGGCCAGGGCCCGCTGGGCGTCGCCGATCAGGCCGGTCAGCTCCTCGGCCAGCGCCGCGTAGGTGTTCCTGGCCTCGCGGTGCACCCAGGCGATCGACGAGCCGGGCAGGATGTCGTGGAACTGGTGCAGCAGCACCGTCTTCCAGATGCGGTCGAGCTGCTCGTACGGGTAGGGCGCGCCGGCCCGTACGGCGGCCGTGGCGGCCCACAGCTCGGCCTCGCGCAGCAGCGACTCGCTGCGCCGGTTGCCCTGCTTGGTCTTGGCCTGGCTGGTCAGCGTGGCCCGGTGCAGCTCCAGGTAGAGCTCGCCCACCCAGACCGGCGGGTTGGGGTACTCGGCCTCGGCCTTGTCGAAGAAGCCGGCGGGGGTCTCCCAGGTGACGGTGGCCGAGCCCTCCAGGTCGCGCAGCCGGGCGGCCTTGGCCACCATCTCGCGGGTGGTGCCGCCGCCGCCGTCGCCCCACCCGGTGGGGGCCAGCGAGTGCCGGGCGATGCCCTTGTCCTTGAAGTTGCGGGCCGCGTGCGCGATCTCCCGGCCGTTCATCGAGCAGTTGTAGGTGTCGACCGGCGGGAAGTGCGTGAACACCCGCGTCCCGTCGATGCCCTCCCACAGGAACGTGTGGTGCGGGAACGTGTTCGTCCGGCTCCACGAGATCTTCTGCGTGAGCAGCCGCTTCGAGCCCGCCGCCTTGATGATCTGCGGCAGCCCGGCCGCGAAGCCGAACGTGTCCGGCAGCCACACCTCCTCGTTGTCGACGCCGAACTCGTCGATGAAGAAGCGTTTGCCGTGCACGAACTGGCGGGCCATGGCCTCGGAGCCGGGCATGTTCGTGTCGGACTCCACCCACATGCCGCCGGTCGGGACGAACCGCCCGGCCGCCACGGCCTTGGTCACCTTGGCCCACACCTCGGGCCGATGCTCCTTGATCCACGCCCACTGCTGGGCCTGCGACATCGCGAACACGAACTCCGGCTCGTCGGCCAGCAGCGCCGTCATGTTGGAGGCCGTACGGGCGACCTTGCGGACGGTCTCGCGCAGCGGCCACAGCCAGGCCGAGTCGATGTGCGCGTGCCCGACCGCGCTGATCCGGTGTGCCGAGGGCACGGCGGGCGAGGACAGCACGCCGGCCAGCTCGGCGCGGGCCGCCCCGGCGGTGGCGTTGACGTCCTGGAGGTCGATCGCGTCCAGGGCGCGGTCGATCGCCCGGGTCAGCTCCGCGCGGCGGCCGCTGTCGGCGGGCAGCTCGTGCATCAGCTCCCCGGCCACCTCCAGGTCGAGGATCAGGTTCCACACCGTCTCGTCGAACACGGCCAGGTCCATGCGCGCCAGCCGGTACTGCGGCTCGCTGCCCGCCGTCTCCTTGTCGCCGAGCAGGGTGGGCACGAACGGCTTGTAGTCGAGCAGGACCGGGTTGGAGGCCGCCTCGATCCGCAGCTCGACGTGCTCGCCGCCGGTCACCGGCGCGCCGACGCGCACCCACTGGTTACGCGGGTTGAGCCCCTTCACGGGCGTGCCGTCGGGCAGGTAGACCAGGCCCTCGCACTGGAAGCCCGGCATGTTCTCGTCGAAGCCGAGGTCGAGCACCGCCTCGACGGTCCGGCCGGCCCAGGCGGGCGGGACGGTGCCGGTCACCGTGAACCAGCTCGTCGCCCACGGCGCGCCCCACGCCGCGCCGACCGCGATCGGCTCGGTCGGGGCCGCGAGCCCTTCGGCGACGGGTACGGGCTCGTCCGGCGCGGTCCAGACGCGCACGTCCATCGGCACGGACTCGGGGTGGACGGCCGGGCGCAGACGTTCGTCCAGCACGCGCTTGAGACGGGCTTCGACCAGTGTGCGGTCGTCATGCATGGAGAGAGACTCCTCGTTCTCGGAACCGGCTCAGCCCTTGATCGCGCCCTCGGCGACGCCACGGAAGAAGAAGCGCTGCAGCGAGGCGAACAGGAGCACGATGGGCAGGAAGGAGATCATTGTCCCAGCGGCGATGAGACGGGGGTTGGCGCTGAACGTGCCGTTGAGGTACTGCAGGCCGACGGTCAGTGTGAAGTTCTTCGGGTCGTTGAGCACGATGAGCGGCCACAGGAAGTCGTCCCAGGCGCCGATGAACGCGAAGATCGTGATCACGCTCAGCATGCCGCGCACGTTCGGCAGCCCGAGCCGGATGAGCCGCTGCCAGGGGGTCGCCCCGTCGATGACCGCCGCCTCGTCCATCTCCTTGGGAATGGCCTGGAAGGCGGTGCGCATCAGCAGCACGTTCAGCATGCCGATCGCGCCGGGCAGGGCCACGCCCAGCAGCGTGTCGGCCAGGCCCATGCCGCGGACGGTGACGTACTGGGAGACGATCGTCACCTCGCCCGGCAGCACGAGCGTGGACAGGAACAGCACCAGGAGCAGCTTGGCGCCCCGGAACTCCAGCCGGGCCAGCGCGAACCCGGCCAGCGTCGCGCCGACCGCGTTGCCGCCCACCACGATGACCGCCACGATCACCGAGTTGAGCGCGTACGTCCACACCGGGATGGTGTCCGCGACGCGCGCGTAGTTCTCCAGCGTCGGCTGGAGCGGGACGAAGCTCGGGGTCTGTGCGAAGACGTCCTCGTACGGGCCCTTCAGCGAGGTGGACAACTGCCACAGGAACGGCAGGATCGTGATCGCCAGGACGAGCAGCAGCAGCGCGTACCGCAAGGCCAGCTCCCCCGGCCTGGTGGCGCCGAAGCCGCCCCGGCCCCGGCGGCGGCCGTGCCGCCCCGGGCGGGCCACCGCGGCGGCGGCGGGTCGCGGGCTCGCGTCGCGGGCCTTCATGGCCGCCATGTCAGTCCGCCTTCCTGTTGAGCCGGGTCAGCAGGAGCATCGGGCCGATCGTGATGACGAAGAGCAGGATGCTCAGCGCCGAGGCGTAGCCGAAGTGCCCGTAGAAGCCGCGGCTGTACATCTGGATCAGCATGACCAGCGACATCGCCCGCCCGCCCGGTCCGCCCGTGCCGTTGGAGAGCACGAACAGCTCGGAGAACACGCGCAGGGCCGACACCGAGACCAGCACGGACACCAGCAACATCGTGTTGCGCACGCCCGGCACCGTCACGCTCCAGAAGCGGCGTACGGCCCCCGCGCCGTCCACGGCCGCGGCCTCGTGCAGTTCGCGCCGCACGTTGCCGAGCGCCGACAGGTAGATGATCATGTAGTAGCCCAGCCCCTTCCAGACCGTCAGGGTGATGGCGCTGAGGACCAGCAGCCACCGGTCGGTCAGGAACGGCAGCGGCCCCTGCAGCACCCCCAGCGCCTGCATGAGCCCGTTGATCAGGCCCCGGTCGCTCAGCAGCCAGCTCCAGATCAGCGCGACCACGACGGCGGAGGCGACGACCGGCGTGTAGAAGGCGGTGCGGAAGAACGTGATGCCGGGGATCTTCTTCTCCACCAGGATCGCCAGCAGCAGCGGCAGCAGGGTGAGCACCGGCAGGCAGACCAGCATGAAGACGATGCTGTTGAGCAGCGCGTTGCCGAGCTGGTCGTCGTCGAGCATGCGGCCGAAGTTGGCCAGTCCGGTGAAGTGCCCCCCGCTGAGCGGCTTGGCGTTGGTGAAGGCCAGCACCAGCGTGTTCAGCGAGGGCCAGATGTTGAAGACGAACAGCCACAGCGCGGCGGGCGCCACCAGCAGCCAGGGGGTGAGCCGGCGGCGGAGGGCGCCCTGTGCGGGGAACGCGGGGGTGATCACTGGTTGAGCAGCTCGTTGCACTTGGCGACCGCGGCGTCCAGCGCCTCCTTGGCGGAGACCTCGCCGTTGAGCGCGAGGGCGATCTGCTGGCGGATGAACTTGCTCATCGCGTCGGTCACCTCGACCGGCTGCAGCATCTTGGCCGTGGCCAGCGACTTGAAGGCGATGACCTTGGCGTCGCCGGCGTTGGTGCCGTCGCTCTGGGTGAAGAACGGGTCGCCGGCCGAGGCCTTGGTGCTGGGGAAGACGCTGACCTCGTGCGCGAACGCCGCCTGGTTCTCGGCGCTGGTCACCCAGCGGGCGAGCGCGATCGCCGCGGCCGGGTTCTTGCTCTTCTTCGACACCGACAGGCCCTGCACGTACAGGGGCGGGGTGCCCATCGCGGTCGAGGGCACGACCTTGGGCGCGAGGGAGGGGTTGTCGGTCTTGACGGCGATGATGTGGTTGGCGCCGGCCGTCGTCCAGGCCACGGTGCCCTCGTTGAACAGCTTGGCGTTGCCCGCATAGGTGTCGGTCAGCACGTCGCGCGGCAGTAAGCCCTCCTTGAAGGCGGCCCGGTACTTGTCGATCACCGCGACGGCCTCAGGGGTGTTGAAGACGAAGCTCTTGCCGTCGTCGGACATCAGTTTCACGCCCGCCTGGCCCAGGTCGCCGAGCTCGGGGCGGCGGCTCATCAGGTAGATCTTGCCGCCGGACTTCTCCTTGAAGGTCCGGGCCTGCTCGACCAGCTCGTCGAACGTCGTCGGCGGCTTGGCCGGGTCGAGGCCGTTCTTCTTCATCAACTCGGAGTTCCAGTAGTTGACGTCGGTGTTGAGGTACCAGGGATAGCCGTACGTGCCGGGCTGGCCGCGGAAGGTGTAGGCCTCGATGCCGCCCGCGACGTACTCGTCGGCGAGCTTGGGGTCGGCGGCGGCGACGTCGAGCAGCATGCCCTGCTGGACCAGGGGCCTGGCGAAGTCCGGCGGCAGGTTGGTGACGTCCGGGAGTGTTCCGGAGGCGGCCTGGTTGAGTACCTTCTCGGAGTAGGCGTCCGCCGGCTGGTCGAGCCATTCGACCTTCGTGCCGGGGTACTTCTTCTCGAAGGCGGCGATGACGCCTTCGACGTACGCGGTGAACTTGGGCTTCAGCGCCCACGTCTGGAGGCTGACAGTGCCCTTCACCTCTCCCGTGGCCGCCGCGGTCGGGGCGGCGGCTCCCGACTCGCCGGACCCGCCGAGGCCGCAGCCCGAGACGACCATGACGGCTGCCACCGCCGGTCCCGTCCAGTACCTACGCATGGCGCTCTCCTTGGTTACTAAATCGCTCTAGTTGCGGGACTATTCACCTGGCTAGACTCGTGTGTCAATAGCTGAGACGAATTCGTGAAGGAGCAGTGGTGCGCCGACCGACGATCACCGACATCGCCGAGCGGGTCGGGGTTTCCAAGGGCGCGGTGTCCTTCGCGCTCAACGGCCGCCCGGGGGTCGGAGAGGCCACCCGCGCGCGAATCCTGCAGGTCGCGAAGGAGATGAACTGGCGTCCGCACAGCGCCGCCCGGGCCCTGGGCGGGGCGCGCGCGGAGGCGGTGGGCCTGGTCATCGCCCGGCCCGCCAGCGCCCTCGGCGTGGAGCCGTTCTTCGCCCAGTTACTGTCCGGCCTGCAGTCGGGGCTGTCGGCCCAGGCCGTCGCGCTGCAGTTGCTGATCGTGGAGGACGCCGAGGCCGAGATGGAGATCTACCGCGAGTGGACCTCCGCCCACCGGGTGGACGGTTTCGTCATGGTGGACCTCATGGTCCGCGACCCGCGCATCGCGGTGCTGGAGGAGCTCGGCGTGCCCGCCGTGGTCCTGGGCGGTCCTGGCAAACACGGGTCGCTGTCGAGCGTCTGGGCCGACGACCGGGAGGCCATGTTGTCGATCGTGGACTACCTGGCCGCGCTCGGCCACCGCAGGATCGCGCACGTCGCGGGCCTGCCGGCGTTCCGGCACACCCAGCGGCGCGCCCGCGCGCTGCGTGACCGGGCGGGGCGGCTGGCCCTGGAGGAGGCGGTGTCGGTGCACACCGACTTCAGCGACTCCGAGGGCGCCGCCGCGACGCGCGCGCTGCTGTCGCGGCCCCGCCGGCCCACGGCCATCGTCTACGACAGCGACGTGATGGCCCTGGCCGGGCTGGGGGTGGCCGGCGAGATGGGGGTGAAGGTGCCCGACGACCTGTCCATCGTGGCCTTCGACGACTCGGTGCTCACGCGGATCACGCACCCCGCGATCACCGCGCTCTCCCGCGACACCTTCGCCTTCGGCAAGCGGCTGGCCGAGGTGATGCTGGAGGTCATCGCCGATCCGGAGCAGCACAAGGACGTCAAGACCGAGACCCCCCAGCTGACCGTGCGGGAGAGCACGGCGGCTCCGGGGACTTGGCAGGGCGACTAAATCGCTTTAGGCTCCGCCGGGAGATCGTACGACCCCCGGAGGACGCGTGCCCCTGCTCGACCCCATCCGCCACGGCGCCAACTACGTGCCCTCCGCCGGCTGGTTCCACAGCTGGCTCGACCTGTCGCTCGACGCGGTCCGCCGCGACTTCGAAGACCTGGCCTCGATCGGCCTGGACCACGTGCGCGTGTTCCCGATCTGGCCATGGATCCAGCCCAACCCGGGGCTGGTCCGGCAGCGCGGCGTGGAGGACCTGCTGGCGGTGATCGACGTCGCGGCCGAGTTCGGCCTGTCCGTCGCCGTGGACCTGCTCCAGGGGCACCTGTCCAGCTTCGACTTCCTGCCCTCCTGGGTGCTCACCTGGCACCGGCGCAGCCTGTTCACCGACCGCGGGGCGCGCGACGCCGTCGCCGCGTACGCCGACCGGCTGGCCCGCGCCGTCGCCACCCGCGGCAACGTGTTCGCCGTCACGCTCGGCAACGAGGTCAACAACCTCTACCCCAGCAACGCCACCACCGCCGAGGCGTCCACGGCGTGGGCCGCCGAGCTGATCGAGGCGGTGCGTGCGGCCGCGCCCGGCCTGCTCGCCCTCCACTCCCTGTACGACGCCACCTGGTACGACCCCGAGCATCCCTTCCACCCCGCCGACAACGTGGACCTGGGCGACCTGACCACGGTGCACTCCTGGGTGTTCAACGGGGTCTCCGCGATCGACGGCCCGCTCGGCCCGGCCACCGTCTCGCACGCCGACTACCTGGTCGAGCTGGCCGCGGCCACCTCGCTCGACCCGGCCAGGCCCGTCTGGCTGCAGGAGATCGGGGTGCCCAGGCCCGACGTGCCCGAGGCCCGGACCGCCGAGTTCGTCCGCCGCACGCTCGACGCGGTGACCGTCAACCCCGCGCTGTGGGGCGTCACCTGGTGGTGCTCCCACGACCTGGACCGTTCCCTCTCCGACTTCCCCGAGCGGGAGTACGACCTGGGCCTGTTCACCGTGGACCACCGTCCCAAGCCGGCGGCCAAGGAGCTCGCCACGATCATCGACGAGCGCCGCGGCCGTACCGAGGCGCGGCGTCCCGCCCTGCGGTGCGACGTCGACCTGCGGACCGAGCCCGGACGCCGGGCCGAGGTCGCGCCGGGCAGCGCCTTCCACGCCGCATGGGTCCGGCTGCGCCAGGCCGGGCCCGTGGCCATCGTCGCCGGCGACCGCGCCGACGACCCCGGCCACCTCACGGCCCGGGGGATCGGCAGCGTCCTCGCCCCGGAGTGAGCGGCGGGCCGACCGCAAGATCATCGATTTCCAGAGAGGAAGACCGTGTCAGTCGCCATCGTCTCCGTGGAGTCCACGGACTTGTTCGCGGGCACCGAGGACGCCCCGCGCCAGGTGCTGCGCGTGACGCTCGACGGCCCGCCCGCCCGGGTCGCGGTCACCGGCCCGGGCGTGTCCGGGGAGGCGGAGGGCTCGGGCGAGGTGGAGGTCCCGCTGGAGATCGCCGACCCGGTCCCGGGGGCCAAGCTGCCGGTCGTGGTGACGGCGGGCGGCGCGCGGGCCGAGGCCGTGGTGGTCGTGGCCGAGCCCGGCTGGACGATGTTCATGGTCTCCCACTTCCACTACGACCCGGTGTGGTGGAACACGCAGGCGGCCTACACCTCGCCCTGGGAGCTGCTGTCCGGGGACGCCACCACCCGCCCGCTGTGGGAGCGCAACGGGTTCGCGCTGGTGGAGGCGCACCTGGACCTGGCGCTGCGCGACCCGGTCTACAAGTTCGTGCTGGCCGAGATCGACTATCTCAAGCCGTACTTCGACGTGCATCCCGAGCGCCGGGCCGACCTGCGGCTGCTGATGGAGCGCGGGCAGGTCGAGCTGGTCGGGGGGACGTACAACGAGCCCAACACCAACCTGACCGGCGCCGAGGTCACGATCAGGAACATCGTGTACGGCATCGGCTACCAGCGCGACATCCTGGGCGGCGAGCCGGCGACGGCGTGGCAGCTCGACGCGTTCGGGCACGACCCGCAGTTCCCCGGATACCTCGCCGCGGCGGGGCTGACCGGGAGCGCGTGGGCGCGCGGGCCGTTCCATCAGTGGGGGCCGATCCAGAAGAACTTCCGCGAGGCCAAGGACGACGCCCGGGTGATGCAGTTCCCGAGCGAGTTCGAGTGGATCGCCCCGTCGGGGCTGGGCGTGCTGACGCACTTCATGCCGCACCACTACTCGGCCGGCTGGTGGATGGACTCCGCCCCCGACCTGGCGGCCGCCGAGAACGCCGTGTACGAGCTGTACCGCAAGCTCAAGCCGGTCGGGGCGACGCGGAACCTGCTGCTGCCCGTGGGCACCGACTACACCCCGCCCAACAAGTGGGTCACCGGGATCCACCGCTCCTGGAACGCCCGCTACGTCTGGCCGCGCTTCGTCTGCGCCACCCCGCGCGACTTCCTCGACGCGGTCCGGGCAGAGCTGGCGGCCACCGGACGCCGCCCCAGCCCGCAGACCCGCGACATGAACCCGGTCTACACCGGCAAGGACGTCTCCTACATCGACACCAAGCAGGCGCAGCGGGCGGGCGAGGTGGCCGCCGTGGACGCGGAGAAGCTGGCCACCCTCGCCGCGCTCGAAGGGCTCGGGACCTACCCCGAGGCCGCGCTGGACAAGGTGTGGCGTCAGCTCGCCTACGGGGCGCACCACGACGCCATCACCGGCAGCGAGTCCGACCAGGTCTACCTGGACCTGTTGTCCGGCTGGCGCGAGGCGTACGACCTGGCGGGCGCCGTGCGCGACGTCTCGCTCGCCTCGCTCGTCGCCCGCGTGGACACCAGTGGCGACGGCGTCGCGGTCGTCGTCGCGAACACCCTGTCGTTCGACCGGTCCGCGCCCGTGGCCGTACGGCTGCCCGCCGGGCTCGACGGCGGACGGGTGCTCGACGACGCCGGCGCGGAGGTGCCGTGCGTCGTGGACCGGGGGACCCTGCGTTTCCTGGCCGAGGACGTGCCCGCGACCGGCTGGCGCACCTGGCGCCTCCTCCCGGGATCGTCCCGCCCCGGTGCGGCGGCATGGACCTCCGAGCCCGGCGTGACCGTCGAGAACGCCCGCTACCGCGTCACCGCCGACCCCGAACGCGGCGGCTGCCTCTCCGCCGTCCTGGACAAGAAGGCGGGACGCGAGCTGCTACGGCCCGGCTGCGTCGGCAACGAGCTGCGCGTCTACGAGGAGTACCCGGCCCACCCCGACTTCGGCGAGGGCCCCTGGCACCTGGTGCCCAAGGGCCCGGTCGTCGGCGCGGCCCAGGGCACGGCCCAGGTGCGGCGCGAGACCTGCCCCCTCGGGGAACGCCTGGTGATCACCGGAACGGTGGACGGCATCGGCTACGAGCAGACCGTCACGCTCTGGGACGGCGTGGATCACGTGGACCTCGCCACCCGCGTCCTGGACTACCGCGGCGCGGACCGGCTGCTGCGGCTGAGCTTCCCCGCCGACCTGCCCGGCGCGCTGCCGGTGAGCGAGGTGGCCGGGGCCGTGGTCGGGCGCGGGTTCGCCCTGCCCGACGTGGACGCCGCCGAGGCGCCGTGGACCCTCGACAACCCCGCCAACACCTGGTTCGGCCTGAGCTCCACCGCCCGCGTCGCCCTCACCGGCCCCGACGGCCGGCCGCTGGGCGAGCGGGCGCTCGGCGTGGCGGAGGTGGTCGTGCCCGGCCCGGACGACGCCGCCGACGTGCGCGACCTGCTGGTCGCGCTGGTCAGGGCCGGGGTCACCGCGACCACGGCCGGGGCGGACTGGTCCAGGTACGGCTGGCTCGACGTCGACTCCAACCTCCCCGACTTCCGCATCATGATCGGCGGGCCGCGGGAGAACGACGCGGTGCGCGAGCTGCTGGAACGCGCGGGCCCGGCCTACGCCGAGGTCCTGGAGCGGGACGGGCGCGTCTGGGTGCCCGCCGCCCGGCCGCTGCGCGAGGTCTGGCGGCCCAACGCCGACCTGCGTGACCTGCGGGCGCTGCCCGTCCTGGTCACCACCGATCCCGCCGCGCTGACCGCCGACCTGGCCGACGCCCGCGTGAGCTCCGCCTGCCCCGGCGCGGTCCCGGCGTCCGAGCTGCTCACCGGCCACACCGTCGCGCTGCTCACCTACGGCCTGCCGGGCTTCGCCGTCGATCCGGCCGGCACGTTGCACCTGTCGCTGATGCGCTCGTGCACCGGGTGGCCGTCCGGGGTGTGGATCGACCCGCCCCGCCGTACGCTGCCCGACGGAGCGGGCTTCCAGCTCATGCACTGGACCCACGAGTTCCGTTACGCGCTGGTCTCCGGCGAGGGCGACTGGCGCACGCTGACGCTGCCCGCCCGGGGGCAGGAGTTCAACCATCCGCTGTACGCCGTGATCGCCGAGCCGCACGGGGGCCCGCTGCCGCCGACCCGGTCGTACCTGAAGGTCGAGCCCGCCCGGGAGGTGCTGGTCGGCACCGTCAAGCCGGCCGGCAACCCGACCGCCCACGGGTCAGCCGCCGCGGCGGACCCGTCCTCCGGGGTGACCGTGCGCCTGATGGAGTCCACCGGGCTCGGCCGTGACGCCGTCCTGACCGGTGCGCTCGCCCTGACCGAGGCGCACCACGCCGACCTGCTCGAACGGCGGGGCGAACCCGTCCAGGGCGCCGTCGCGCTGACCGGCGCCGAGGTCGCCACCGTGATCGCCGTGCCCGGCCTGCCGACCGGTGGCTCGGCCCGCGGCGGTGCGGTGCTGGGGCCGGCGGCCGAGGTGGCGCAGCCGGTGCATGCGCGGTACTGGCTGCACAACCGGGGGCCGGCGCCGATGGGCTATCTGCCGGTGAGCGTCACGGCGTCGCCGGGCCTGGTGCGGACCGCGGGCGAGCCCGCCGAACTGTCGGTGGTGCTCTCCTCGCACCTGCTCGACGCCGACGTGGAAGGAGCCGTGGAGATCCTCGTCCCCGAGGGCTGGACGGCCGGTCTGACCCGGCGCCCGTACCGGCTGGTGGCGGGCGGGCACGTACGGTTCCCCGTGACGGTGACCCCTCCCCTGGGCGTCGAGCCCGGCCTGTACTTCGTCGCCGCCCGGATCCAGCACGACGGCCAGACCGTCGAGGACGTGGTCACCGTCGCCGTCGGCGACCTGCCCGGCGTGCTGCCCGTGCCCGGTGACGTCCCGGAGGACTGGGTGGCCGCGCAGGGCAGCAAGGACCATCCCGGCCGCGACACCGGCCTGTCGGTGGAGGTGACCACGCCGTCGGTGCGCGTCGCTCCCGGCGGGCGTGCCGTGCTGGGGCTGGCGCTGCACAACCGCACGTACGGTGAGATCCGGGGCGAGCTGCAGGTCGTCTCGCCCTGGGGCACGTGGGACCTGATCGCCGCCCCGGTCCGCGGGTTCGTCCTGGCGGCCGGCGAGAGCACGGTCGCCGAGTTCGAGGTGTCCGCACCGCGCGACGCCGCCCCTGGCTCCGCGTGGGCCCTGGGCAAGGTCATGTGGTTCGGCCGCTGCCAGTACGCGCCGACCGTCGAACTGGTGGTGACCCCGTGACCCACCCTCCCCGCACCAGCCATCCACGCCCCGCCCCCACACCCCAGACCGATCGCCCGACCCCCGCGCACGCGCCCGTCACCGGCGAACCGGTCGCGTCCGGTGTGGGGCCGGTGCTCGGCTGGCTCGACGGCTGCCCGCTCCCCCGCTCCGAGCTGGACCGACGGCTCGCAGCCCTGCGGGCCGGCCCGAGGTCTGCGGCGCTTCCGGCACCGGGCACGGCCGAGGACCGGCAGCTCACGCGCTGGGTGGCCCAGGTGGTGCTGACCGAGCACCTGTGCGCCGCCGAGGCCACAGCCCGCGGACTCCCCCTGGAGAAGCCCCCACCACCCCGCCCCGACCAGCCCACCACCGACGCCATCACGGCACGGCCCGGCCGGCGAGCCATCGAGGCCATCGCGGTACGGCTCGACCAGCGGGCGGCTGTTGAGCTGGGGTCGATCGCTGCGGCGGCCTACGAGGGCAGCGCCGCCGTCCGCGCCGTCTACGAGGCCGTCACCGCCGACGTCACCGTCTCCGCGTCGGAGGCGGCCGCGTATCGGGAGGCCACGGCACGACCGACCACCGGACCGGTATGGCGGCTACGCACCCCGGACGGAGAGTTCGACGCCGAGCCAGGTTCGCTGCCCGTCGCCCTGGCCGAGGCTCTGGCCGCCGCCGTACCGGGCCGGACGGTGACGGCCGGCCCTTGGACCGCCACCCTCGTCGCCTGCCACGACCCGACCCCGGCCCCGGGTACGGCCTCGGCCGCACCCGCCGACGGCCTCCTCGACTCCGCGCGCAGGGTGGCGTTCGTACGCTGGCTCGACCACGCGCGCGCCCACCGGCTGCGACTGGTGCCGGGCCTTGAACACCCTGGCGACCCCGCACAACCCGACAACCACCACCGCCACTGACACCACCATCCACCCAGCCGGACCGGCCCGTCCAAGCCCCTCCCCCGTTCGCCACCCGTACCGAGAAGTTCACCCGGATTCGCCCCGTCACTGGACGCTTCGGCGCGCTTCGAGGGCGTCCAGGATCAGGTCCAGGCCGTAGCCGAACTCGCTGGTGTAGTCGTAGCCCGGTCGCAGGGCGTGGTCGCGGATCATCTCGGTGAGGTACGGCAGCTCCTTCTCCGGCAGCTGCTGGAGGATGCCGCCGGCCACTTCCTCGACATCGTCCGGCGTCGCCATCGGCACGTTCGCCTCCTGCAGGACGAACCCGTAGACGTAGCTGTCGATCAGCGAGACGGCGTGCGCGGCCATCGGCAGCGTGAACCCCGCCTCCCGCAGGACGCCCAGGACGGCGTCGTGATGGCGCAGCGTCGCCGGTCCAGGATCACGGCGGGAGTCCATGAGGCCGAGGGCCCAGCTGTGCTGCGACAGGACCGCGCGTGCGGAGACGGCTCGCGTACGAATCGCGTCACGCCAATCGTCGCCTTCGGCACCGGGCAGCTCGATCGCCGCGAACACCATGTCGACCACGCCGTCGAGGATCGCGTCCTTGTTCGGCACGTGGTGGTAGAGCGACATCGCCTCCACGCCCAGTTCCTGCGCCACCCGGCGCATCGTGATCGCCTCCACGCCGCCGCCATCCGCGACCCGGATCGCGGCTTCCAGGACGAGGACTCTGCTGAGCGGTTGCGGCGGCATGACGGCTCCGGGATGTGGGCGGGTTGACAGCCTTACAAGCGTAAGCCAACCTTACACCCGTAAGTGGCCTTACAGCAGTAAGGCCGTCCTGGCGCTTAAGGAGCGCGGAGAAGGAGATTTCCATGCCGATGCCGAAATGGTGGGGGCACGTGAACAAGAAGGTGTTCAACCCCCGCGCGATAGCCGGCGGGCGATGGCCGGTGCTGATTCACGTCGGTCGCATTTCCGGCGCCACGTACCGCACGCCGCTCGACGCGCATCCCGTCGACGGCGGTTACCTGTTCGTTCTGGTGTACGGATCGCGCTCCGACTGGGTGCAGAACGTCCTGGCGGCCAGTAATGCGCGGCTCCGGGTCGACGGGAGAGAGGTGGAACTCACCGCCCCACGCCTTGTCGGGACGGACGAGGCGTTCCAGGCCCTCCCCGACGAGGTGGCACGTCCGCCGAAGCTGCTCCGCATCACCGATTTCCTCCGCATGGACCTGCTCGCAGGCTGACCACCACGACGATCTCTGGACGGGAACCGTGCACACGAACAGGCGGGCAACCGCAATCGCCGGCGCGTTGGTCATCTTGGGCATGGTCGCCGGCGCGCTGAGCGTCGTTCCCGCTGTCGACGAACCACGCCGTCTCGCTCTCATTTCCGCACACGAGGGCCAGGTCATCGTCGGCGCAGTCGCTCAGTCCATCATGATCCCGGCCTATGTCGGGTTCGCGCTGTACCTGTATCCCTTATTGAGGGCGGAGAACGAGGCGCTCAGCTTGGGATTTGTCGGGTTCAGGCTGATCGCCGCGACGTTCCACTTCATCGGCGTCATCATGCTGCCCTTGTTCCTCGTGCTGGGCCAGGAACTCACCCAAGCCGGCGCTGCGGCCGCATCCGGCATCGTGGTCGTGGGCGAATTACTTCGGACGGCGCGCGACTTGGTCAATCACGTCGCATTGATCTTCTCGCTGAGCCTTGGAGATCTCCTGTTGTTCCGCATTCTGTGGCGGTCGAGATCCGTCCCTCGCTGGTTGTCCGGGTGGGGATTCCTGGCAATCGCAGCAGCCGTATCGGCGAGTTTCCTGGTGCTGCTTCGCCTGACTGACGTGGTCACGCCGCTCTACCTGGCCATGAACGCGCCACTGGCCCTGCAGACCTTCGTCTTCGCCGTGTGGTTGACGGCAAAGGGCTTCGCCGCGAACCCCCGCCACCGCCCGCGTTCCCCGTGAAGGATTTCGGCCTGGCGCGGTAAGTACAGGTGACCGCATACGCCAGGAAAGGTCGGTATGCATGACAATCCCTCGCGAAGCAGTCGAGGTCGACGACGCGCTCCTCATCGAGAGATCGCTGAACGAACCCGAGATCTTCGCCACGTTGTTCGACCGGCACGCGCCGCTCCTGCACCGTTACGTGACCAGACGCCTGGGCCCCAGCGAGGCGGAGGACGTCGTGGCCGACACCTTTCTGGCCGCCTTCCAGCACCGCGGCGGCTACGACAGAGGCCGCCCCGATGCCCGGCCGTGGCTGTACGGCATCGCCTCGAACCTGATCGGCCGGCGGCGGCGTACCGAGATGAGCCTCTACCGCGCCTACGTTCGCAGCGGCGTGCATCCGGCGGAGCTGTCCGGCTCTCAGGTCGAGGACGAGGTCAACACCCTGGCCGTCAACCGCCCGCTGGCGCTGGCCCTGATGGAGCTCGCACCGGCCGATCGCGACGTGCTGCTGCTCGTCGCCTGGGCCGAACTGAGCTACCAGGAGGTGGCCGACGCGCTGGCCATCCCGCCGGGAACCGTCGCCTCGCGACTCAACCGGGCCCGTCTCCGGATCCGTGAAGCCCTGAGCAACCAAGGAGAACGCTGATGGACGCACTGAAGGCCATGTGGCAGACCGTTCCCCCCGCCACTCCGGACGAACTCGCCGGAGCCCGGCAGCGACTGCTCCGCGGGATGCACCCCCGGCGACGCGTCGTCACCGGCCCCCGGCTGCTGGTCGCGGCCGGAGTGGCGGCGGCGCTCACCGTCACACCGTTGATCATCGGAACCGGGCCCGCCGCCCACGCGGTGACCAGAGGCCCGGACGGCACGGTCGAGGTCACCGTCAACGAGCTGCGCGATCCCGCCGGCCTGGAGGCCAAGCTCGATGCGGTGGGCATCAAGGCCGACGTGACCTTCCTGGCCCCGGCCACGCGGTGCGCGAGCCCGCGGTTCACCGGCGTGGACGGGGCCTACGGCGGTGAACCCGCTGCGAACGCGAGCGAGCTGCGATCACTCGTGGAGGAGTCGCGGTCGTTCAGGGCCACCCGGGTGAAGTCCGTTCGGACGATCCAGATCTTCCCGCGGTACATCCGACCGGACGAGACGCTCGTGGTGGAGTTCCGCGACAACGGGGACCCGCAAGTGCCCTGGCGACTCGGCGCCTGGCTGGCCGAGGCGGGCACGCCCGTGAAGCCGTGCACGCCCGTCGCGGACGCTCAGTGACGAACGCCGAGGTGGATGGCGGCGTGCCAGTACGCCGGGTTCCCGGGCACGGTCCACGCCCTCTGCACCACCGCTCCGAGCCCGGGGGCGTCCCAGGACTCCTCGCCGTACCGGCTCAGGTCCGCCAGAATCGCGTCATGCACCGCCCCGAACCGGTGCAGGAGCAGCGAGGCCGGAAGGTGCCGGCCCGCTTCCACGCCGCCGATGTTCAGCGCCCGCCCGACGGCGGGGTCCTCCCAGCGTGGATCGAGGCTCCAGTGCGGCCGGCCGGCGGCGGCTTCCGTCAGCACCGCCAGGTTGATCTCGTCCCACATCAGGACGTGCGCGACGAGGTCGTGCAAGGAACGGCAGAAGTCGCCGAGCGGGCCCGAGTCCACCAGGTAGTCGGCGTCGAGCTGCTGCTCGGTGAGTCCGGTGACGCGAGCGAGGAGGATGTCCCGGTCGGCACGCAGGCGGCCGATCGCCTCTTCCGGAGACAGGATCGTCACGGTGGTTCTCCCTCGATGAAGTGGTTGGGAGGGACTTCAGCACCACTGCGTCCGTCCGGCCAGCGGACTGACGAATCTGATCAATCGTGCTCAGCGCAGCAGCAGCGACAGCACGTCCCTGCCGAGCTCCTCCAGGACATCGGCGGCGAGCCGGTACCGCACGAACCGTCCCTGCCGGGCCGCGGTGGCCAGTCCCGCCGCGGCCAGGGCGCGTAGATGCCGGTTCACCTGCGTCGGGTCCACGTTCCACAACATCGCGATCTCGCCGGCCGTCCGCGGTTCGGTCGCGATCGCCCGGGCGACCTCCAGGCGGCCCTGGTGGGCGAGGACCTCCAGCCGTCGCCGCAGCACGGCGGCGGAGGGCACGGGGAGGCCGGTGTCGACGGGGTGGAGGAGCAGGAGTGGCCGGCCGGGCACGTCGGCCACGTACAGGTGAGGACGGATGAAGGTGCTGGGCGCCACGACCAGCCCGCGCCGGGACACGTCATGACGGGCGGCCTGGATCTTGGCGATGCGTACGGCCACCCCGGCCGGGGCGAGCTCAATCGCGGGGTCGAGAGCGGCGAGCGCGGGCCCTGGCCCCTGCCGGGACGCCGTGTCGGCGAAGCGTCGCGCCCGCCCGGCCAGCACCGGCCGGATCCGGGTCCACTCGGCCTCGAACCACCCCTGCCAACTGTGACGCAGGAACGAGAGGAAATCCCCGGCCGCGTCCTGCGGACGCCTGGCGAGCGCTTCGACGCGGGCCGCCACCGCCGGATCTCGCGCGCGCGACCACTGGAGCGCGACCTGCCGATCGCCCGTGGGAGCGATCGGCCGCAGCAGCTGGCCCGCCAGCTCCTGGACGGGCATGGCACGCAGTTGTCCGAGCCGGTCGTCGAAGCTCTCCGCCGGAGGCTCGGGGGTGACGAACGGCGCCGCTCTGATGGCCTGCGCCGTCCACCACCACGATCGGGTCCATGCCGCCAGGCGAGGGCTCATCGCCGCGAGGGTGCTCGCCGCCCAGTCCTCCAGGCCGTGGTGACCGGGGTCGCGCAGGACGTGCAGCGCCGAGCCGAACTCGGTCATCGCCGATACGGCCGGCAGCAGGGACCCCGCCTGCATGCACCGGTCGAGGCCGGTGATCACTGTGGGCATGGAGCCGATCCCATCATCCCCGCGCCGTGCACGGTCACTCGGCCGAGGCCCGGCCGGGAAGGTGCCGTACCGTCTCAACCGCTGATGGCGCGGGATCCGCACGGGGGCAGCGCCGCGCTGACGGTGACGCCGCCGCGGGAACCGCGTTCGCCGACAGCCCGCCGCCCAACGCCGCGAAACCGGCGCGCCTGACGCGCAGGCGATCGGCGAGCCGTTCCGGCAGCAGGCCGTCGCCGTCACCACTGACCGTCAGGCGCAGCCCGCGCGCGTTCGCGGTGAGCGCGACGCTCACGCACCGCACCGACCCGTCCCCCGCCAAGCCCTCCAGCACGTCGAGGATCGTGGCCCGGACGAGCTCCGTGACACCACCGGGCAGGGGCCCGGCGGGCAGCGCCCACACCTCCACGACGATGCCGGTCGAGCTGGACCAGCGCTCCAGCTCGCCGCGGGGATCCCACGGGGCCGAGGCTCGTACGTCGGGGCAGAGTCCGTCCAGAACCATGGTCCTTTCCGACTTCGTCTCAGGCCTTGCGGAGGCCGGCGAACTGCAGGCCGGTGAAGCCCGCCACCACGACCGCCTGGGCGATCACGTAGGCGGTGCCCAGACCGGTCAGCGGGAACCACCCGGCGATCAGCATCTCCGCGCTGCCCACCACCCATGCCACGTTGACCACCATCACCGCGATCACCGCCGCCCTGTTCACCACCGGACGGGCGGCGAGGAAGAGCAGGCTCGCGGCGAAGGCGACCAGGAACGCGCCCGCCGGCACGAGGAGGGCGCCGGGCAGGCCGAACATCGAGCCGAAGATCGCGGCGACGGCCAGGAAGACGAGCCCGTTGGCGCCCGACCCGATGGCGTCCTGCTTGAGCGCGAAACGCAGCAGCTTGGCCTCGGCCTTGGAGCCGGTGGTGGTGGGCGCGGCGGCAAGGGCTGCCATGATCAGATCCTCTCGTCGTTGCGGGATGCCGTCATCCCTGCTGCCGTCGAAACTACGCAGGCCGGTGGCGCGCCGAATCTGTCATCGTGACGGTAGTGCCAGGTCACGGTCACTGCTCAGCCACGGGACGGCGGCTCCGGCCCTGACCGGAGACGCCGCTCCCAGGCCGGAGGGGCAAATGTCCGTTCCGGTAGATTTTCGACCATGTTGTATGGGCGGGCTGCGGAGCAGGCGCAGGTGAACCGGCTGCTGGCGGACGCGCGGTCCGGACGCAGTGGTGTGCTGGTGGTGCGCGGGCAGCCGGGCATCGGGAAGTCCGCCTTGCTCAGCCACCTGACCGAACGCGCCGCGGGGGTGCGGGTGCTGCACGGGGTCGGCATCGAGTCCGAGGCGGAGCTGCCGTACGCCGCCCTGCACCTGCTTCTGCGTTCCGAGCTCGACCGGATCGACGCGCTGCCCGAACCGCAGGCGGCGGCGCTGCGGGGCGCGCTGGGGCTGGGCGCGACGGCTCAGGTGAACCGGTTCCTCGTCGGGCTCGCCCTGCTCAGCCTGCTGGCCGAGATCGCGGACGACGGGCCGCTGCTCTGCCTGGTCGACGACGCGCAGTGGTTCGACCGGGCCTCCGTCGACGCCCTGGTGTTCGTGGCGCGGCGGCTGGACGCGGAAGGCGTCGCGCTGGTGTTCGCGGGCCGGGAGGAGTTCGACCCGCAGGGGCTGCCCGAGTTGTGGCTGGACGGCGTGGACCGCGAGGCGGCCGTCGCGCTGCTGGCCGAGTCGGCCGGGGATCTGGCGCCGAAGGTGCGTGACCGCGTCCTGGCGGAGGCGTGCGGTAATCCGCTCGCGCTCCTCGAACTGCCGTCCACGTTCACCGCGGAGCAGCAGGCCGGGCAGCTGAGCCCGTTCACCGCGATCCCGGTCGCCGGGCGGGTGCAGGCGGCGTTCCAGCAGCAGATCAGGGCGCTGCCCGGCACGGCGCAGACTCTGCTCGCGGTGCTCGCCGCCGACGACACGGGCGACCTGGGCATCGTGCTGCGCGCCGCGGAGTCCTTCTCCGCCCGGCTGGCGGACCTGGAGGCGGCGGAGCAGGCCAAGCTGGTCACGGTGAACGGGGCCACGGTGACCTTCAGGCACCCGCTCATCAGGGCCGCCGCCTACCGGAACGCGCCGTTGACGTCCCGGCTGGCCGTGCATCTCGCGCTCGCCGAGGTGCTCGACGGCGGCGAGCACGCCGACCGCCGGGCCTGGCATCTGGCCGCGGCGACGACCACGCCCGACGAGGACGTGGCGGGCGGGCTGGAGTCGGCCGCGGAGCGGGCGCGCACGCGTTCCGGCTATGCGGCCATGGCCGCGGCCTACGAACGGGCCGCCGAACTCACCCCCGACACCGCCAAGCGGTCGGTACGGCTGGCCGCCGCGGCCGTGGCGGCCAGCGACGCGGGCCAGCTGTCCCGCGCGGGCGCGCTGGCCGGCCGGGCCAGTGAGGAGATCCAGAACCCGCTGGCCCTCGCCCACCTGATCCAGGTGCGCGCCCATCGGGAGTTCGAGCAGGGCAGCCCCGCCACGGCCGGTGAGCTCATCATCGCCGGCGCGCAGCGGGTCGCCCCGCTCGACGCCGAGCGGGCGGCCTACCTGCTCGTGGAGGCGACGCGTTGCGCGTGGTACGCCGGTGACCCGGGCCTGGCGGCGCAGGCGGCGAAGCAGCTCAGGGCTCTGCCCGAGGTGGGTTCTCCGCTGGTGAGCGGCGCGCTCGGGCTGTCCGCGCTGGCCAACGGCGAACTGCCGGACGCCGTCCCGCTCATGCAGGGGCTGGTGCTCGCTCCCGATCTGTCCGGACTTCAGGTGCCGGGTCTGACCTTCGTGGCCCAGCTGTGTGCGCCGATCGGGCGCTACGACCTGGCCGAGGCCGTGGCGGCGCGCGTCGAGGCCGAGTGCAGGGCGCACGACATGGGGGGCTGGCTGACCGTCGCGGTGGAGATCCGGATGGAGGCGCAGATGTTGCTCGGCAGGTATCGCGAGGCGGCGTCCCGGCTGGAGGAGAGCATCGCGGTGGTCGGCGACCTGGGGCAGCGGAACGGAGCCGTCGTGCTCGCCGCGCTGCTCGCGGTGACGCGCGGCGAACTGGGCGACGAGCTCGGTTGCCGGACGGCGGCCACGACCGCGCTGGAACAGGCCAGAGCGCGCGGGCTCCGTACGGCCGAGGCGATGGCCCTGGCCGGGCTCGGGCGGCTGGAGCTGGCGCTGGGCCGTCCGGAGGCGTCGCTGAGGATGCTGGAGAGGATCTCGCCCGCCAACGCGCCGGTGTCCGTCTTCTCCGCCCCCGACCGGATCGAGGCCGCGGTCAGGGCCAAGGAGCCGGAGCTGGCCTGCGAGCCGCTGGCGTACTACCTGGACTGGGCGGCCGGCGTCGGCGTGCCGTCCGCCGAGGCGGTCGCGCTGCGCTGCCGCGCCCTCGTCGAGGACGACGAGAACCTGTACGAGGAGGCCGTCCGGGCGCACGAACAGGGCGACCAGCCGCACGAGCAGGCCCGCACGCGGCTGCTCTACGGCGAGTGGCTGCGGCGGGCGCGCAGGCGCGCCGCCGCCCGCGCCCAGTTGCGCGCCGCGCTGGAGACCTTCGACCGGCTCGGCATGGCGCTCTGGGCCGAGCGGGCCCGCGCGGAGCTGCGCGCCACCGGCGACGTGCCCGCGGCCCCGCGCCAAGCGGACGACCCGCTCAGCGTCCTCACGGCGCAGGAGAGGCAGGTGGTACGGATGGCCGCCACGGGCGCGTCCAACCGTGACATCGCGGCCCAGCTCTACCTCAGCCCGCGCACCGTCGGCTACCACCTCTACAAGGCCTTCCCCAAGCTGGGGATCTCGTCGCGGGCGGAGCTGGCCGCGATCGTCGCCTGAGCGTCGAGGTGCGGGAGCCGATTACCTGGGGAAATATCGGAATCCTTATTGTTCGGGGTCTCATATCGCTATTGGACATCCCGCTGCCGCCTCTGGTCTTCTGGGTCGCGCTCATGAAGATCCGGATCGAGATCGGGGAGTTGGGATGGGACACGTTCATCACAGGGGGCTGCGTACCAGGCTGGGCGCCTCCGTGCTGGTGACCTCCACGGCGATGGCGGCCGTCGTCGGGCTGGCGGGTTCGGCGGGGGCCGACACACGTTCGGCGTCCGCCGTCGCGCAACCGGAGGGCGGCACGGCCGACGTCAAGAAGCAACTGCGCGCGCTCGAGAACTCCTACCAGGGACGCATCGGGGCCTACGCGATCGACACCGGCACCGGGAAGACCCTCTCCTACCGGGGCGGCGAACGATTCGCCAGCGCCTCCACCTTCAAGGCCATCCTGTGCGGCGCCATCCTGAACAAGGCCCGGACGACCGACCCCGGCCTGCTGGACCGCACGCTGCACTGGACGGCCAAGGACGTGGTCGCGAACTCGCCGATCACCGGACGGCCGGAGAACGTCAAGAACGGCATGACCGCGGACCGGCTGTGCCACGCGACCGTCACCGCCAGCGACAACACCGCGGCGAACGTGCTCCTCAAGCAGATCGGCGGGCCCGCGGGGCTGACCCGCTACTACCGCTCGCTCGGGGACCCGATCGGGCGGCTCGACCGCTATGAGCCGGAGCTCAACGACTGGAAGCCGGGCGAGAAGCGCGACACCGTCAAGCCCGCGTTCATGGCGCGCAACCTGCAGAGGCTCAGCCTGGGCGACGCCCTCGTCCCTGAGGACCGGCAGCGGCTGAACGACTGGCTGCGGGCCGGCATCACCGGCGCCGAGCGCATCCGCGCCGGGGTGCCGCGGGACTGGGTCGTCGGCGACAAGACCGGGGGCGGCGTCGGCGCGTACGCGCCGGGCAGCGACATCGCCGTCGCCTGGCCGCCCTCCGGCGTGCCGGTGATCATCGCGATCTACACCAATCGCAACGACCCCACCGCGACCATGGACAACAGCGTGATCGCCAAGGCGGCCACCGTGCTGGTCCGCGGGCTCGGCCTCGCCAAGTAGGGTGAACGCGGCTGGTCGGGCCGGGCCGGCCCGGCAGTGACGACCTGGGGGGTAATTGCCTCGCGCAGGAGCCGTCCCGTGCCCTACCGTCGCGGCCATGACGTCATGCGATGCGTCCGAAGGCTTCCCGATCGCTTCCGATGGTGCCGGGCTGGTGATCCGTCGAGAGACCGCCGACGATCACCAGGATGTGCGGGAGGTTCATACGCGCGCCTTCGGTGACGGCGAGCGGGTTCCCGGGCTCGTGGAGGCCCTTCGCGTGGCGGAGGCCGCGCTGGCGCCGATGTCCTTCGTCGCCACCGTTGACGACCGGGTTGTCGGGCATGTCCTGCTCAGCGCGACCCGGTTGGACGCTCCGCGCCGGATCGTGGACGTCCTGTGCCTGTCACCGCTGGGCGTGGTCCCGGAGTTCCAGCGTCAGGGGATCGGCACCCGGCTCATCGCGTACGCCCTCGACGCGGCCGACGACCAGGGGGTGCCGTTGGTGTTCCTGGAGGGCTCGCCGCGCTACTACGGCACGCGCGGCTTCGAGGGTGCCTGCGCAGCGGGCTTCCGTTCGCCGTCGCTGCGCATCCCTGAAGCCGCGTTCCAGGTCGCCCGGTTGTCCGCGCACGAGCCGTGGATGACGGGCACATTCGTCTACTCGGAGCCCTTCTGGGCCTTCGACTGCGTCGGCCTGCGCGACCCCGGGAACTGAGGGCCCGGTCGAAGCCGACCGGAATCCGGCGCGGGTGTCGCAGGCAACCTTGTGCGGCGCTCACGCGTATGGGGTGGGGACAGCATTTCCCGACCTCTGGAGGAAAGACATGAAGCTCGCGACCGCACGGGTCCGGCCGCTGATCGCCGTCGGCACCGGCCTGGCCGCCGTGGGCGTCGCCGCCCTGCTGGGCCTGCCGAGCGTGGCGGAGGCATCGCAGACACGGCTCGCGGCCGCCGCGTCGGCTCCGGCGGAAGGCGCCTACTGGCACACGCGGGTGCTGACCCAGCGCACCGGTCCCCGCCAGATGGGCGGCGGCGCGAATCGCTACTGGGTGGTGGAGCAGGGCTCACCGAGGAATGGACGGCGCCCGACGGCAAGGCGTGGCTCGGATACCGGAACGCGGGGGCGTACCCGAAGAGCGCGGCGGACCGGAAGGCGTGGCGTCGCGACGGTTCGCCGGCCAAGTGGACCCGCACGGCCGACGGCCAGGTCGTGAAGCTGTCGACCGAGCCGGACAAGGGGCACGTCGGGCCCGTACGCGGCAAGAACGACAAGTTCTTCCTGGCCGGGCAGTGGCTGACGTACGACGAGGTCCAGCGACTGCCCGCGGACCCGAACGCTTTGAAGTCCTGGCTCTCCGAGGCCGCGCGGGTCTCACGGGTCAAGCAGAACGACACGGACCAGTTCGTCACCGGGGCGCTGCCGGAGATGCTCCATCAGCTTCCGGCGCCCAAGAACGTCCGCGCCGCGGCCTACCAGGTCCTGCTGACGATGCCCGCCGTCCGTGCGCAGGGACAGTCCAAGGACGGCATGGGCAGAGCCGGCGCGGCGCTGTCGATCGACCACCCGAAGGTCGTGCAGAAGAACGGACTGACGATCGAGGAGCAGACCGGCCTGATCGTGGACACCGGCACGATGCTTCTGCTGTCCAAGACCCGGACGACCGCGATCAGCGGCAAGCTGTCCCTCAACGAGGCCACGACCGACACCATGATCGAGACCGGCTGGACCAACAACCCGCCGGCCGTGCCCGCCTTGCCGTAGCGGCGTGACGGCGGCGGGGCCGCGCCGGGCCTGGGCTCATGGGAGGCGGCAGGTCCGGGCGGCGCGGGCCTTCAGGAGCCGCGGCGCAGCTCCAGGAGGCCTTCGGCGATCCGTCCGACGCCCTCGGCGATCACGTGTTCGTCGGCGGTGAGGCTGATCCGGAAGCACCGCCTGGCGTGGGACGCGGCCGTGGCTTCCGACGCCGGGGTCGCGAAGAAGTGGCGGCCGGGAACGACGAAGACCTTCTTGGTCTTCAACAGCCGGTACAGGGCCATGTCGTCGAACCAGTCGTGATCGATCCACAACCAGCAGAACATGCCGCCCTCTCCGGCGTGCAGCCGCCAGGTGACGGACTCGGGCAGGAGGTCGGCCAGCAGGCGCTCGGCGTACAGGCGGCGGGCTCGGTAGAACGGGTTGATCACCGTGGCGGCGAGCCGGTCCAGCAGCCCCGAGGACAGCGCCCTGGCCGCCACCCGCTGCATGAGCTGCGGCGCGTGCAGGACGGAGTTGGCCATGAACGACACCATCGCCCGGATGTACCGGGACGGCCCGATCGCGAATCCGACGCGTTCGGCGGGCATGCCCGCCTTGGACAGGGTGAAGCAGTTGATCAGGTGGTCGTCCCACTGCGGGGCCACCCGGGAAGCGGCGACGCGGGGGAAGGGGGCGCCGTAGGCGTGGTCGACGATCAGCGGCACGTCGTGGCGCCGGGCCAGGCCCACCAGCCGGGCGAGCTCGTCGCCGTCGATGCTGCGGCCGGTCGGGTTGCTGGGGCTGGACAGCAGGAGCATGCCGACCTCGGGGCATCGTTCCACCGCCTCGAAGTCGAAGGCGTAGCGGAAGGACCTGTCGCCGGTCAGCTCGATCTCGGGGGCGATGCCGGTCACGCCGTCGGGGTCCGTGGACAGGCCCAGGTATCCGGCGTAGTCGGGGGTCATGGGCAGGACCACGCGCTGGAACGAGCCGTCGGCGGTCTGGCCGGAGAACAGCGCGGTGGCGATGAAGAAGAGCATCTGGCTGCCCGGTCCCACCACGACGTTGTCGGCCGTGATGCCCCAGCCGTACCGGGCGTTGAAGGAGGTGACGATCTCCTCGACCAGGGTGGGCATGCCGCGCGAGGGCCCGTAGCGGCTGCTGGTCGCGGCGAAGTCCTCTGCCACGACGGTCGCGGTCAGGTCCCTCCAGGCGTCGATGACCTCTTTGATCTGGGCGGGGTTGCCGATGCTCAGGTTCAGCCAGTCGGACGCGCCCGAGGCGGTGGAGGTCGCGACGTCCTCCATGATGCTCCGCAGGCCCGACATGTCAGACATCTTCTGGCCGCTCCGCGATAACTTCATTCTTGCGTGTCCCTTCTCGGATCTGGCCCGCCGCCGGCACACACCCGCGGTTTGTCGTGATCAAGTGAGTCCACCGCATTAGTCGTCGCCGCACAAGACGGTGACGACGTGCGCCGGCGCCGCCGGGCGTCACACACGGAGATCCAGGTCGCGGGGCGAAGAGCCGCGACTCCGGGAAGAGACCGCCGGGGTCAGGGCCGGGGCTCGTGCGGGTCGGCGGCCGCGGCGGCCCAGTACTGGCCGATGCTCTCCTCCATCAGGCGGGCGGCGAAGACGGCGTCGTCCGCGCTCTGTCCGCGCCGCAGCCCGTGCTCGGCCACCGCCAGCGCCTGCCGTTCGAGCTCGTCGGACTGCCCGCCGCCGTAGTAGGCGACGAACTCCTCCGGCACGTCGAGCCCGGTCTTGGGCAGGCGGGCGAGCATCTCGTCGCTGTCGGGGAAGTAGCGGACCATGTCCCAGTACAGGGCGAGCGCGGCGTCGGCCTGGGTGCCGAGGAAGCCGAGCCAGCCCCACGTCCCGGCGACCTGGTAGGCGGCGGGGTCGGCCGGCCAGCGGTGCAGGCGTTCCTCGTCGAGGTCCAGGGCGGCCATCACCTTGTGCAGCTTGGGCCGGGCCCGGTGGATCAGGCCGAGCATGCCGTCGAAGAACTCGACCGCGAGCGGGTGGGGGTCGCGGGCGATCAGCGTGGCGAACGCCGTGATCTCGGCCTGGTGGCACTTGTGGGTCACGCCCACGAGCTGCCTGACGTGGTCCATCGTGAGCGTCCCGGCGTCCATGCGTTCGAGGAACCGGTTGCGTACGGGGTTGTCGTCCCGCATCTGCCGCAGCCGCCGTACGGCCTGGCCCGCCAGGGGGGTCGGCTCGAAGTCGGTGTACATGGTTCTCCCGTCGTCGATGGGACGTGCGTCCGCCTCCCCTTCTGCCAACCCGGCCTGACGTGCGGCTGATCGTGCTGTGACAGGGCTCTGACGTGCGCGGCGGTCGCCGTGTGCCCCCACGGAGGGCCGGGTAGGGGCGGGCGCCCGGCCCGCGGAATCCAGCGGGCACACGATCACGCGAGCAGCCGCTCACGCGACCACCTGACCAGTCGAACGGGAGCTCCCAGTGACACGACGACCGCAGGAAGGGATAGAGGCGTTCCTGGCCGAGGTGGGCGGCGACGCCTCTCCGGGACTGCCCGGGACGACCGTGGAACGGCCGGTCCCCGTTCCGCCGGACGCGGCGCGGGAGCCGGCGGTCCTTCTCGTGGCGGGCCTGGGCGCGCTGCTGTCCCTGTACGGCGCGGACGGCGGCGTGCGGCTCGCCCTGCACCGCCCCGGCGACGGCTCGGCCCGGACGGTCGAGGTGCGGGTGGGGGTGGACGTCCCGTTCTCCCTGCTGTGCCGGGAGGTGGCGCAGTGCCCCGCGCTCTCCCCGCCGCCGGACACCCTCACGGTACGGACGGCCGGTCCCGGCCGGGACGCACCGGGCCCGCTGCACGTGCGCCTGGCTCTGGAGGACGGCCGGCCACGGGCATGGCTGGGCGTGTCCGGCCCCCGCCCGGCCGTGGAACGCGTCGGACAGCTGGCCGGCTACCTGGGCGCGCTGCTGGACACGGTGGCGGGATCGCCGGACCGGCGGCTGGGCGACCTCGACCTCGTGACACCCCCGGATCCGCAACCGGCGGGGCGGCAGGCGTCCGGGGGGACCCTCCACGGTCTCGTCCGGGCACGGGCGGAGGCGCAGCCGGACGCGGTGGCGGTCGTCGGGGGCGGCGAGCGCGTCACGTACGGCGAGCTGTGGCGACGGGCCACCCGGATCGCGGGCGGTCTGGCCGCGATGGGGGTACGGCCGGGAGATCCCGTCGCGCTCAGGCTGCCGCCCGCCCCCGCCACTGTGGAGGCCATCCTCGGCACACTCCTGGCGGGCGCCTGGTACGTCCCGATCGATCCCCGCCATCCCGGCTCGCGGGCCTCGTTCATCCTCCAGGACAGCCGTAGCCGGCTCCTGGTCGAGGAGACCCCGTCAGGGGAGGACAGCGCCGTCACGCTGGACGCCGTCCGGGCGGCGGCCGGGCCGTCCGGCGCCGGGAACGGCCCGCTTCCGGAGCTCCCGGGATCGTCGCCCGCCTACTGCCTGTACACCTCGGGCACGACGGGGCAGCCGAAGGGCGTCCTGGTCACCCACGCCAACGTGGTGGCCCGGATCTCGGGCCCGCACTTCCCCTTCGGCTTCTCGCCGCACGACGTGTGGGCGCAGTTCCACTCCTGCGCCTTCGACCTGTCGGTCTGGGAGATCTTCTGCTGCCTGGCCACCGGCGGCCGGCTGGTCGTCCTGCCGGACGGGGACGTCCAGAACCCCTGGGCGCTGCGCGAGACGCTGCTGCGCGAGCGCGTCACCGTCCTCAACCAGACGCCGTCGGCCTTCGCCCGGCTCGTCGCCGTGGACGACGCCGACCCCAAGCCGCTGCCGGACCTGAGGTACGTGCTGTTCGGCGGCGAGCGGCTGGACCCGCCCCGGTTGCGCGACTGGCGCCGCCGCCATCAGGGCGTCCGGCTGGTCAACCTGTACGGGATCACCGAGGCCACCGTCCACGCCACGGTCCACGAGGTGACCGCCGAGGACTGCGAGCGGGACGTCAGCCCGATCGGCCACCCCCTCCCGCACACCAGCGTGCACCTGGTGGACCCGCGTACGGGACGGCGGCTCGTCCCGGAGGGCGCGACCGGCGAGATGTGGCTCGGCGGAGCGGGCGTCGCCGCCGGGTACCTGCGCCGGCCGGAGCTCGACCGGGAACGGTTCGTGCGGGACGCGTTCGGCGAGGACGTGCTCCTGCGGACCGGTGACCTGGCCCGCCTCGGCCCCGACGGCGGCCTGCTCTACCTGCGCCGCATGGACGACCAGTTCCAGTGGCACGGTTACCGGATCGAACCGGGCGAGATCGCCGCCCGGCTCCGCGAGCACCCCGGCGTCGGCGACGCGGCCGTGCTGCTGGAGGGCGGCTCCGAGGGCAGGATCGTGGCCTACCTGGTGCTCTCGGGCGCGCCGCCGGCGCCCGACGAGCTGAGCGGCCACCTGGCCGAACGGCTGCCGCCCTACATGCTCCCGCACGCCTACGCCACCGTGCCCGGCCTGCCCTTGACCGTCAACGGCAAGCTCGACGTCCAGGCGCTCGCCGAGACCGCCGCCGACCTGCGCAAGGCGGGCGCGGACGAGGCGCCGGCCTCGGCCACCCAGCGGCAGATCCACCTGGCCGACCGCCTGCTGCCCGGTTCCTACCAGGAGACCGTCGCCTGGCGGGCGGCCGGGCGGCTGGACGACGGCGCGCTACGCCGGGCCGCGGCCGAGCTGACCGGGCGGCACGAGATCCTGCGCACCCGCTTCCACGTCGGCGAGCACGGACTGCGCCGGCTCGTCGGCGAACCCTGGCAGCCGGACGTGGACGTGCGGGAGGTCCGGGCGCGGGAGGTGTCCGAGGACGACGTCGCGCGATGGGCGGCCGGGGCTCCCGCGCTGGACCCGGCCGCGGGACGGCTGCTGCACCTGGCCGTCCTGCGCCCTGCCGCCGGGGACGACGTGCTGGTGCTGCGCCAGCATCACCTGGTCACCGACGGGGGCTCGGTGCGCGTCCTCGTGCGCGACCTCGGCCGCTGCTACGCCGCCGCGCTGGCGGGCGGCGCGCCGCCGCCATGGGAGGGGCCCCAGTTCCGCGACGTCGCGGCGGCCGAACTCGCCGGGGACGACGAGGCCGCGCTCGCCCGTGCCGAACGGCGTCTCGCCGGAGCGCCGGGCACGATCCTGCGGCCGTCCGCACATCCCGGCGAGGAGCCCGTCACGGTCCCGCTGCCGCCGGTGCGGCGTGAGGAGCTGCGCGCCGCCGGGCGGCGGTTGCGGGCGACCCCGTTCACGGTGGTGGCCGGGGCCGTGGCCGCCGCTCTGCACCGCTGGACCGGACGCGACGACGTCACCTTCGGCGTGCCCGCCGAGAACCGGGCCGATCCCGCGCTCGCCCAGGCCGTCGGGCCGTGCGTCAACCTGGTGGTCCTGCGTTCCCGCGCCGAGCCGGCCAGCACGCCGGACGAGCTGGTCGCCATCCTGCGTGGCCAGCTCGCCGAAGCACTCGACGACCAGCACGTGCCCTACGAGCGGGTCGTGGCCCGGCTGCGTCCGGCCCGGCGGCTGGACGCGGCGCCGTACTGCGAAGTCCTGCTCGCCTTCGAGACCGGCGACGCCGGCGAGCCGACCGAGCTGGGCGGGCGCCCGTTGACCAGGATGCGTTTCCCGGAGATCCGGCCGCACGCCGCCCACCCCGTCATGATCACGGTCTGGACGACCGCGGACGGCGGCCTGGAAGGGACGGTCACCTGCCGGGGCGGCCTGCTGGACGAAGGCGAGGCGGCCCGCCTCGCCCGGCTGGTCGCCGCGGCCCTGGACGACCTCGCCCGGGGCCGGACCACGCCGCTGAGATCCGGCGGCCCGCCGGCGGCCGCCCCGCCCCGGGAGGACGCGGAAGGCCCCGTCCGCCCGGCCGGGCGGGCGGCGGCGCTGGAGGAGCACGTCCTGGGCGTGTGGCGCGAGGTGCTGCGCCGGCCGGTGATCGGCGTGGACGACAACTTCTTCGAGGCCGGCGGCGACTCCGGCCTGCTCACCCGCGTCCAGGCGCGGCTGGAGGACGAGCTCGGCGCCGAGGTGCCCGTGACGGTGCTCTTCGCCTGCCCGACCGTGCGTTCCCTGGCCGCCCGCCTGGCCGCGGACGGCGTGGCGGCGGCCGTGGAAGGAGGCGGGCATGTCTGACCTGATCGCCATCGTGGGCATGGCCTGCCGCTTCCCCGGCGCGGCGGACGTGCGGCGGTTCTGGCACAACCTGCGCGCCGGCGCCGACACGATCGAGCGCCGCCCGAGCCCGCGCGGCGGCGCGGACCCGTCCGGCGAGGGGTTCGTCGCGGCGTACGGCGTCATGCCGGGGGCGGGCCTCTTCGACTGGCGCTTCTTCGGCTACAGCCGGGCCGAGGCGGCGTCCATCGATCCGCAGCAGCGGGTGTTCCTGGAGACGGCCTCGCTCGCGCTCGACGACGCCGCCCTCGACCCGGCCCGCTTCGACGGCGCGATCGGCGTCTTCGGCGGCTGCGACCCTCCGCTGATCAAGGAGGGCGCTCCGGAGACCTCCTGGGACAAGGACATGCTGGCCACCCGGGTCGCCTACAAGCTCGGCCTGCGCGGGCCCGCGATCACGGTGCAGTCGGCGTGCTCGACCTCGCTGCTGGCCGTGCACCTGGCCTGCCGCAGCCTGCGCGACGGCGAGTGCGACGTGGCGCTGGCCGGGGGCGTGCGCATCGGCGTCCATCCGGAGGGCGGCTACCGGCACGCCGAGGGCGACGTGCTCTCGCCGGACGGCTACTGCCGGCCCTTCGACGCCGGGGCCCGCGGCACCGTGCCCGCCGACGGCGTGGGCGTCGTGGTGCTGAGGCGGCTGGAGGACGCCCTGCGCGAGCGGCACGAGATCGTCGCCGTCGTCCGCGGGTCGGCGGTCAACAACGACGGCGCCCGCAAGGTGGGCTTCACCGCTCCGTCCGTGCAGGGGCAGCGGGACGTGACGTCGCGAGCCCTCGACGCGGCGGGCGTCGATCCGGCCGAGGTGTCCTACGTCGAGGCGCACGGCACCGGGACCCGGCTCGGCGACCCCGTCGAGGTGGCCGCCCTGACCCAGGCGTTCCAGGCGCACACCGGGCGAGCCGGGTTCTGCGGCCTCGGCTCGGTCAAGGGCAACATAGGGCACGCGGGCGCGGCGAGCGGCGTCGCGGGCCTCATCAAGACCGCGCTGATGCTCCGGCACGAGGAGATCGTCCCGAGCGCGCACTTCGAGCGCCCCAACCCGGACCTCGGTCTGGACGGCGGCCCCTTCCACGTCGCGACCGAGCGGCGGCCGTGGCCCGGCCCCGCGCTGGCCGGGGTGAGCTCGCTCGGCATGGGCGGGACCAACGTCCACGTCGTGCTCGCCTCGCCGCCGACGCCGGCGGCGAGCACGCCCCGCCCCGGGCCGCGGGTCCTGTGCCTGTCGGCGCACAGCGGGCCCTCCCTGTCCGCCTACCGCAAGGACCTCGCCGACCGGCTCGGCGCCGCGGACGCTCCCTCGTTGCCGGACGCCGCCCGCACGCTGAGCCGCGGCCGCCGCGAACTGCCCCTGCGGCGGGCGGTGGTGGCGCAGACGCCGGAGGCGGCCGTCCGCGAGCTGGCCAGGGAGACCACTCCGCTGCGGGCGCGGGACGCCGGGCGGGTCGCGCTGCTGTTCCCCGGCCAGGGCGGTCCGCGCCTCGGCGGCGCCGCCGAGGCGCTGCGCGCCTGCCTGCCGGCCGTGCGGGAGGCCGACGCGCGCGCCCGGACCGTCCTCGCGAAGCGGCTCGGGCTCGACCCGGACGTGCTGGGCCGGGACGGCGGCGACACGCTCGTCCAGCAGGTGAACCTGTTCGTGCTCGGCTACGGGATCGCGCGCCAGCTCATGGACTGGGGCCTGCGGCCGGTCGCCGCGCTGGGCTCCAGCCTGGGCGAGTACACCGCGGTGGCCGCCGCCGGGCTGTGGACGTTCGAGGACGCCCTGGTCCTGGTGGCGGAGCGCGCGACCGCGATGCGCGGCTGCCCGCCCGGCCGGATGCTGGCCGTCGATCTGCCGCTCGACCGGGTGGCGGAGGCGGTGCCCGGGTTCGGGCGGGACACCGGCCTGTCGGTGGCGGTCGAGGACGTCGGCCGTACGGTCCTGGCCGGCCCGCGCGAACGCGTCGAGCGGCTGCGCGCGGAGCTGGCGGCGGCCGGAGTGGCCCACACGCCGCTGCGCACGGGCCACGCCTTCCATTCCCCGTCCATGCGCGCCGCCGCCGACGCGCTGTCGCGGGCCGTCGCCAGGACGCCCGTGCGCGGCGGCCTCGACTTCACCGTGCTGTCCGGCCTCACCGGCGAGCCCCTGGACGCCGGGACCGCGGCCGATCCCGGCTATTGGGTGGCGCAGCTGTGCGGCACCGTCCGGATGCGCGCCTGCGTGGGCAACCTGCTGTCCGGCCCGGCCGAGCTGTTCGCCGAGCTGGGCGCGGGGACCGCGACGACGGCCTCCGTGCGGCGCCATCCGTTCTGGAACGCCGATCTCGCGGCCGTCGCCCTCCCCGGCCGCCACGGCACGGACAGGACCGGCGTGCTCGACGCGCTGGGCTCCCTGTGGGCCCACGGCGCCCCCGTGAACTGGGCGGACGTGGACGACCCCGACCAAGACCACCCCGACCGGGACGACGCCGGGGCCTGGCGGCGCCCGCTCCCGGCCCCGCCGTTCGACCCGGTCACGCCGGACGACACCGCCCCGCTCCCGCCGCCCGCGACCACCCGCGACCGTCCGGACGCCGCCCGCACCTCCTTGGAGGACCTGTGGCGGGACGCGCTCGGCGTGGACGCGGTCTCCCCCGACGACGACTTCTACCGGCTGGGCGGCGAGTCCCTGGGCCTGGTCCGGCTGGCCGCCGCCGTGCGGGAGCGGCTGGGGGCCGAGATCCCGGTCGGCGTCCTCGCCGAACGCCCCACCTTCGGCCACCTGCTCGACCTCGCCGGACGCCCCACCGTCGGCGAGCTGATCGACCTCGCCGACCGGCACTCCGCCGACGACGAGCAGGACGACAGGCCGGACGACGGGCCCGCGCTCCTCGCCCGGGGCACGTTGCCCGCCCCGATCTTCCTGGTGCCGCCCGCGTCGGGCAGCTCGCTCGCCTATCGGCCGCTGGCCGCCGCCCTGACCGGCCGGACCTGCCACGCCTTCGACACCCCCGGGCTCGTCCCCGGGACCCGCCACCCCGGCACGGTCGAGGCCTTGGCCGCCGGCCACGTACGACAGCTCCGGCGGGTACGGCCGGAGGGGCTGCCCGTCGTCCTGCTCGGCTGGTCGATGGGGGCGGTCGTGGCCCACGAGATGGCCAGGCAACTGACCCGTGACGGCGACCCGGTCGCCCTCCTGATCTGCGTGGACGGCCATCCGCCGCCAGGGCCCGGCATCCCCGTGGGCGCCCACCCCCGCCACCTGGCCGACGCGCTGACCCATCTGCGCCACCTGCGCCGTGCCCGCCGTCGCCCCGGCGGATCCGCCACCGGGACCGCCACCGGAGCCGCCACCGAGACCGGGCGGCGCATCGCCGGGCTCGTCGAGGCGTCCGGCGACGGGTTCGACCTCGCCGGGGTCTACCGCCGCAACCTGCGCGCGCTCCTGCGCCACCGCCCGCGCCCGGCGCCCTGCCCGGCGGTCGTCCTGCGGGCCGGCGCCTCGCCGCGCCGCTGCCGGTGGCTGGAACGGTGGCTGTCGTCCCTGTACCCGGCAGGCGTACGGGTGCGGCCGATCCCCAGGGACCACTGGAGCGTGCTGACCGGCGAGGGGGCCGCCGCGATCGCCCGCGCCGTGCAGGACGTCCTGCCCCCGACCACGCGAGAGGTGAGCCGCCCATGAACGTGACCGTGCCCGACATGGTGGCGCGGATCGCCGCCGCCCATCCCGGCCGCGTCGCGATCGAGGACGACCGAGGCGGCCTCACGTACGGCGAGCTGCTACGGCGCGCCGTCAGCGGCGCCGCCGCCCTGGACCGGGCGGGCCCGCCCGGCGCGCCGGTCTGCGTGCGCCTGCCGCGGGGGCGCGACTTCGTGGTCGCCGCGCTGGCGGCCATGTTGTCCGGCCGCCCGTACGCGCCCGTGGACGTGGCGCTCCCCCGGCGGCGGCAACGGGCCCTCCTCGACCAACTGGGGCCGGACACGATCCTGGTGTCCGGCCGCTCCGGCCGCACGCCCCGTGAGCTCGACCGGGGCGGGACGGAGTACCGGCCGGCCCGAACCCGGGCCGCCTACATCGTGCACACCTCGGGGACCACCGGGACGCCCAAGGGGGTCCTGATCGGCCACAAGAGCCTGGCCAACCTGGTCGCCTGGCATCACCGCACCTACCGGACAGGGCCGCGCACCCGTCAGCTGCACACCGCGGGCCTGGGGTTCGACGCGGCCGTCTGGGAGATCTGGCCCTGTCTGTCCGCCGGGGGCACGCTCGTGGTGGCACCCGACGAGGTGCGGGTCTCGCCCGTGGAGCTGGTCGAGTTCGGCCGCGAGCGGGCGATCGACATCCTGTTCGCCCCCACCCCGCTCGCCGAGCTGATCGTCGAGCTGGACGCCGACGACGACATCCCCTGGCGCACGATGCTCACCGGCGGTGACGCGCTGCGCCTGCGCCGGCTCCCCCGGGGCTGGGACCTGGTCAACCACTACGGGCCCGCCGAGGCGACCGTCTGCGCCACCTGGCACACCGTCGGCCGGGTGCCGGACTCGGGCCTGCCGCCCATCGGCCGGCCGATCGACGGCGCCCGCGTCGTCCTGGTGGACCCGCGGGGGCGACCCGTGCCGGCCGGGAGCACCGGCGAGATCCACATCGGCGGTACGGTGCTCGCGCTCGGCTACCACCGCAGGCCCGAGGAGACCGCCCGCCGCTTCGTCACCCTGCCCGGCCTTCCCGGCCGCTGGTACCGGACGGGCGACCTGGCTGCCGTCAACGCTCGCGGCGAGCTGGAGTTCCAGGGGCGGATGGACGACGGCCAGCTCCAGGTGCGCGGCGTCCGCGTCGAGGCCGCCGAGATCGAGGCCGCGCTGCTGCGCCATCCGCGCGTCCGCCGGGCGGCCGTCGCCACCGTCGGCGACACTCGTGCCCTCGGCGCGCTCGTCGTGGTGTCCGGGCCGTGCCCCACCGTGGGAGAACTGCGGCGCTTCATGTCGGCGGAGCTGCCGGAGAGCGCCATCCCCACCCGAGTCGTGCCCGGCCCGGCGATCCCGCTGACGCCCAACGGCAAGATCGACCGGCCCGGCGTGCGGCGACGGCTGGCGCAGGAGCAGAACAGGAGCGGACGATGACCATCCCCCTGACCGGCATGGTGGAGATCTGGCGTGAGGTCCTCATGGTGGACGACGTCGGCCCCCGATCCGACTTCTTCGACCTCGGCGGCCACTCGCTGGCGGCCACCCGCATCGTCCAGCGGGTCGAGGAGGTGTGCGGCGTCCGGCTTCCGGTGTCCGCCGTCCAGGACCATCCGACGCCCGAGGCCCTGACCGCCCTCGTCGCCGGCCCGCGGGGCACGGGCCGGGGTTAGGGATGCAGGCAGGGCCCGGTCCGCGGGCCGCCGGAGCGTCAGCCGGTCGACACCGCTCGCCAGAAGTACCCCATGACGTCGCGCATCACGTCGCTGAGGCGCAGCGCCTCGTCCGGGTCGTCGCCGGCGTCGAGCCCGGCCTGGATGAAGGCGACGGCCGACGCGCTCAGCCCCTCCGGCTCACTGCCGTAGAAGGCCACCGCCTCCTCGGGCGCGCCGATGCCCGAGCTGCGCAACCAGGCGCCCAGCTCGTCGGAGGTGGAGAAGTACGAGCGGACGTCCACCAGCGAGGCGGCGCCCAGACCGGCCCGGTTCGCGTTGAGCGCGAGCCAGCTCAGATAGGAGCTGTAGGCGTAGGCGGTGAAGCCCTCCGCCTGCCCGTCGGCTCCGGTGCGCGGCTCGATGGGCAGCACGCGCGCGCAGTCCAGCAGTTTCGTCCGGGCGCGCGACGCCATTTCCTGGAGCTGCAGGCAGTACACGTCCTCCGGCCGGCCGGTGAATCTGGACGCGGCCAGCGCGTAGGCGGCGAGCTCGGTGCGGTTCAGTCGCACCTCGAATTCCAGCAGCCGCCGCAGATCCGCCAGGGCGAACCGCCCCTCACGCAATTTCGCGACGATCGGATTGTTGATCGGATTTTCCGCCGTCCGCCGGTCGATCTCCTGCACGAGGGAGACGGCGTCGAGCCTGCGGTCGGTCTTCATATCGGTTTCTCCTTTTCTCGTCCGGCTATTTGGTGGAACGATTGAGAATGGCCAGCATTTGCCTTTCCAACGCGGGCGAGGGGGACAGCCCGATCTCTTTCGCGAAGGACACGCGGGCGAGCTGGTAGATTCCGAGCGCGTCGGCGGGCCGGCCCGCGCGATGCAGCGCGACCATCAGCTGGGAATAGAGCCGTTCTTCCAGGGGGTTCTGCAGCACCAGCGCCTCGAGCTGGGGGATGATCTCGACGTGCCGGCCCAGGTCGAGGTTGATCTCTATGAGGCTGGCGGTGGTCAGCATCCGGCGGCTCTCCAGGAGCTGCGCGGCCTGGTCCCTGATCGGGCCGCGCGGCACGTCCTGCAGCGCCGGGCCGCGCCACAGCGCCAGCGCCTCGCGCAGGAGGGCGACGGCCTTGTCCGGCTCGGCCGACTTCAGCGTGTTCGCCGCCGCGTCGAGCTTTTCGAAGCGCACGGCGTCGATCGCGTCGGCCGGAACCTGGAGACAATATCCGGGATAGCGGGTCTGCAGCGATATTTCCAGGCCGTGGCGTTCCTGCCAGCGCATGATGGACATTCGCAACCGGGACGCGTGCGCGTGCAGCGCGTTCGCCGCATGCCTGGGCGGGTCGTCCCGCCACAACTCGGCGACCAGGTCCTCGACCGGGACGACGTCGCCGTGCCGGAGCAGCAGCACGGCGAACAACGAGCGTTTTTTCGGGCCGGCTATCTGGATCCGGTCTTCATCGACCCTGACTTCCAATGGGCCCAGAATATCAAGTGAGATCATCATCGCCCGCATCGATTGTGCCGCGCCGGCCACTCAGGCATTCCTGTAAATGTTAACTTAGCCACGTGAACCGCGCGGAGAATGTGTTTCCCGGGGTGCTGCTGTGCTTTGATGCAGGTAGCCGGTTTCGCGCAGCCAGCCGATATAGAGGTCGAGCAGCCCGGCGTCCACGGGCGGGCAGGCGGCCGGCACGTCCGGGACCGCCTCGGCCAGGTTCGTGAGATCCGGCTCGGGCAGGGCGCCGGTGAGCTGCCGGGCCGTCACGGAGCCGTCCGCGGCCTCCTCACCGGTGAGCAGCGTGAGGTACCCGGCCAGCGGCGCGGCCGGGTCGGCGGCGCACAGACGTTCCATCTCCCGGACCCAGTCCTCCCTGGAGATGACCCGGACGGGGTAGCCTTGCCGGCGCAGCCGCTCGACCAGCAGGGGCAGGGCGGCGGGGCGCGGGTTCGCCAGATGGTAGACCCGGCCGCGCGCGGGCGCCCCGGCCAGCAGCGCCACGACGGCCTGCGCCACGTAGTCCACGGGGACGAAGTCCAGCCGGAGCGGCACGTCCGGCGCGAGCCCGGTCTCGGCGATCGCCTTGATCACGGCGGCCATCATGGTGCCGGTGTTCCACACGCCCCGGTCCCGGCTGCCGGTGATCTCGTACGGCCGGTAGAGGGCGACCGGCAGCCCGCGCCCCGCGGCCTCGCCCAGCAGGGCCTCGGCCACCCATTTGGTCTCCGCGTACCCCTGCCGCAGCCGTTCCGGGCGCGGCAGCGGATCGTCCTCGCGCACGCGCCCGCCGGTGGGCGGCCCGTCCGCGGCGGCGAGCACGTCCACCGTGGACACGTGGTGGAACGGGCGCGCGCGCCCGCCGTGGGCGGCCAGGCGGATGAGCGAGCGCACGCCGCCGACGTTGGCGTCCTGGAGCCGGGAGTAGGGGTAGACGAAGTTCACCTGGGCGGCGGCGTGCAGGATCACGTCCGTGTGGTCGGCCAGCCCGTCCAGCTCTGCCTGCGGGAGTCCCAGGCCGGGCCGGGCGAGGTCGCCGGGCACCGCGGTCACCCTCGTGCCGAGGTCCGCCGCGGGCAGGCCGTACCTGCGCAGGGCCGCGCCGACCCGGCGGAGCCCGTCCTCGCCGTCCGCCGCACGTACGAGGCACGACAGGCGCAGGTCCGTGGCGTCGAGCAGCCGCCGGACCAGGAAGGCGCCCAGGAAGCCGGTCGCGCCGGTGACCAGGATCTCCCGAGGGGGCGCCGGGTCGGCCGGGCCGAAGCGGAGGCCGGGGTCGAGCTGGGCTTCCCGGGCGAAGTCCACGGTCGGTTCGCTCTCCACGCCGCCGTCGGCGCCGCTGCGCAGGGCGGCGATCCGGGCGGCGAACGCCTCCAGCGACGTCGAGTACAGCAGCGCGCGCACCAGCGCGGGGCCGGGGAGGCCGCCCATGCCGGGACGGGCGCGCAGCGCGGTGACGATCTGGACGGCCTGCAACGACGTGCCGCCGAGCTCGTAGAAGTCGTCGGCGCGGGACTCCACCGGCGTGCCGAGGACGGCCGCCCACACCTCGGCCGAGTACCGCTCGACCTCGCCCCGCGGCGGGTCGGCGGGGCCGGCCGGCGGCTGGTCGCCGGTCCCGGCCAAGGCGCGCGTGTCGACCTTGCCGCTGCTGTTCAGCGGCAGCTCGTCGGCGACCGCCACCCGGCCGGGGACCATGAACGCGGGCAGCCGGTCCCGCAGGAACGCCCGCACCCGCAGCGCGAAGGACCGCCGGTCCGCCGGCCGCCGAGGCACCGCCCACGCCACCAGCGCCCGGTCGCCCCGCCCGGACTCCCGTACGGCCACGGCGGCCTCGCGCACCTCCGGATGGGCCGCCAGCTCCGACTCGACCTCGCCGATCTCCACCCGGTGGCCGCTGATCTTGACCTGCCGGTCCAGCCGGCCCAGGAAGTCCAGCACGCCGTCCGGCCGCCAGGCCGCCCGGTCGCCGGTCCGGTACATGCGCGCGTCCCCGCCGAGGAACGGGTCGGGCAGGAAACGTTCGGCCGTGCGTTCCTCGTCGCCCACGTAGCCGAGCGCCACGCCGTCGCCGCCGACGTACAGCTCGCCCTCCTCCTCGGGCTCGCACGGGCTGCCGTCCTCGCGCAGCACGTAGCACGTGGAGTTGGCGATCGGCCGTCCGATGGGCACGCGTTCGGCGTCCGGCGGCAGCCCGGTCACCTCGTGGGCGGTGGAGAACGTGCCGTTCTCCGTGGGGCCGTAGCCGTTGACCAGGTGCTCGGGCGGGCCGGCGGCCATGACGCCGCGCACGCAGTCGGGGTTCAGCACGTCCCCGCCCGCCACCAGGTAGCGCAGCGAGGAGAACATGCCGGGGTCGGCGAAGCCGAGCTGGTGGAACAGGCCCGCGCTGAGCCACATCACGGTCGCGCCGCGCTCGCGTAGCTCGCGGGCCAGGTCCGGCGGCGACAACAGCGCCTCGGGCTCGGGCACGACCAGGTGGGAGCCGTTCAGGTGCGCCCCGAAGATCTCGAAGCAGGACACGTCGAACGTCGGGTTCGTGGTGGCCAGGACGACGTCGTCGGGGCCGAACGCGGCGCAGTCGGTGCCCGTCGCCAGCCGGACGGGCCCGCGATGCGGTTCGGCGACCGCCTTCGGGACGCCGGTGGATCCGGAGGTGAAGATGACGTAGGCCGGATCGGTCGCCGAGGCCACCTTCGGGGGCAGCGGCCCGGCCTCGGGCACCGGTCCGTCCAGCGGCAGCACGTGCCGCGCGTCCAGCGACGGACGCCGGTCGGCGCGCGTCACGACGTGTTCGACGCCCAGCCGCCGGGTCAGCTCGCGCAGCCGGGCCGGCGGGTCCTCGGGGTTGAGCGGGACGTACGCGCCGCCCGCCTTGAGCACGGCCCAGATCCCCACGACGGTCTCGGCCGACCGTTCCACGGGCAGGGCCACCGGCGTCCCCGCCCGCACGCCCTGCCGCCGCAGCACCCTGGCCAGCGCGTCCGCGCGGCCGGCCAGCTCCCGGTAGGTCAGCGTCCGGCCGCCGCCGGTCAGCGCGGGCGCGTCCGGGGTCCGGGCGGCCTGGGCGTCGAACAGCTCGGGCAGCACGGCGTCGCGCGGGTAGGGGCGCGCGGTGTCGTTCCATTCCTTCAGGCTCATGCGGGGTCCTCTCCAGCTCAGCCGGTGTGCGCGGCTGCCTTCCAGAAGCGGCCGATGTGCTCCTCCATCTGCCTGGCGCGGGCGATCGCGGTGGCCTTGTCCTCGCCGTTCCGCAGGCCGTGCTCGACGACCTCCAGGGCCCGCCGTTCCAGCTCGTCGGACTGGCCGCCCTCGTAGTAGTCGACGAACTCGGCGGGCACCTCCAGTCCCTGTTTGCGCACCTCTTCGAGCAGGGCCTGGCAGCCGGGGAAGTAGACCGTCATGTCGGTGTGGAGGGCCAGCGCGTTGTCGGCCTGGCCGCCGTGCAGGGCCAGCCACGAGACACAGCCGTTGAACGCCTGCGCGTCGGGCCCGGACGGCCACCGCCCCGCCGCGTCCGGGTCCATGCCCAGCGGGCGGACGCAGGCCAGCAGCTTGGGGTGCGCGTCGTACACCAGGCGGGCGACGTCCAGGTAGAGGCCGACGACGGGGCTGTCGGAGAAGCGGGCGATCACGGTGCCGTACGCGGCCAGCTCGGCGATGTGGCACTGCAGCTCGATCCCGACGAGCCGGCGCAGGTGCTCCAGGGTGAGCCCGCCGACCTCGGCCAGGTCCAGCAGGCGGTTGCCGACCGGAGAGCGGTCGCGCAGCCGTTGGAGCTCGGTGACGGCGGAGGTGGCCAGGGTGAGGTCTGCGGTGGCGGTCATGGTGAAGCCTTTCTGTTGTGCGAACCTGTCTGCGTTCCCCGGGGCCATGACAAGGGCCTGACGCGGACCTGACATCCGGCTGCCGTGCCGCGCGGCCCTAACCGAGCAGCGTGCGGACGATCAGCTCGGCGGCGAGGTCCTGCGCGCCGGCCCGGCGCAGGCGCGCCAGCGTCCCCCGGAGCTGCGCGCCGTCCTCGCAGGCCACCCGTACGGTGAGGTCGAAGTCGCCGACGACCACGTGCGCGGCGACCACGCCGCTCATCTCGCGCAACCTTCGCTCGTAGTCGCGCGTCGTCACCCCCGGGGCCAGGCGGACGTGCACGTCGGCCCGGACCAGGGCGGTCATCCCGGGCTCCTGCCGTGGCGTCCGAGTCGTCTCCTCACGTGCGGGCCGCCGCCGTCCAGAGCAGGGCCATGTACCTGTCGCACAGCCGGGCCGCGCGCAGGGCCTCGCCGGGGTCGTCCCCCCGGGCCAGGCCGTCGTCCACGACGGCTGCGGCCTCCTCGGTCAGCAGCGGGTCGGGAGTGTTGCCGTAGTACGCCGTGAACTCCTCGGGCACCGTCACGCCGTGCTCGTCCAGCAGCCGCACCAGCTCGACGGCGCCGCCGTAGTAGACGCCGTCCGGGGCCGAGTACAGCGACAGGGCCATGGCCGCCTGGCTGCCGTGCAGGGCCAGCCAGGAGACGTACCCGCAGAAGGCGTGCGCGGCCAGGTCGTCGCCGAGGTCCGGCGGCTCGCCCAGACGCTCGGCCACGACGGCGAGCGCGGCACGCGCCCCGTCCACCAGCCCGGCCACCTTGAGCAGGAACCCGGCGGCCGGCGGGTGCGGGAACTGGGTGAGCAGCTCGCCGTAGGCCACCAGCTCGGCATGGTGGTAGGCGCGCTCGATCGCGACGAGGCGGCGCAGGTGATCGACGGTGACCCGGCCGTCGGCCGCCAGGGCGAGCAGAGGGTTGGCTGGCGGCGACTCCGCCCGGGCCCGCGCCAGCTCCTTGACCAGCGTCTCGGCGGTCATTCCGCGGCTCCTTCCGCCGGGTTTCTGAGGCCGCCCTTGTCGAGGAACTCATGTGCCTGGGTCATCGTGGCCTGGCCGCTGTGGAACAGGTTGTTGACCAGGGCGTGCCGGGCGCCACCCGTCGTGAGCCCTTCGTACAGGTGCTCGACGGAGCCGGCGCCGCCCGAGGCGATGACGGGGACGCCCACCGCCGAGGCGATGGCCGGCGTCATCTCCAGGTCGTAGCCGTTGCCGGTGCCCTCCTGGTCGAGGCTGTTGGCCAGCAGGCGGCCGGCGCCCAGGTCGGCCAGCATCTTCGCCCAGACGACGGCGTCCAGGTCGGTCTCCTGCTCGCCGCCGCGGATGGCGACGTTCCAGCGGCCGTCGCCGGCGCGGGCGACGTTCATGACGCCCACCACGCGGGCGGATCCGTGCCGCTGCACGAGCGTGTGCAGGACCGAGGGGTGCTCCACCGAGGTGGTGCTCAGGCCGACCGCCGCCGCGCCCGCCGCCAGCAGGGCCTCGGCCGCCTCGATGGAGGGCATGTAGCCGTTGTCCACGGTGACCCAGAACGTGCCGCCCGTCCCGCTCAGCGCCTGGATCAGGGGCAGGAACGTCTCGTGCTCCGTCCACGGCTCCTGCACGTCCACGAAGATCGGCCCGGCGCCGTCGCGCAGGTAGACCGAGGCGATCTCGACGGCGTCGGCGGGGTCGGCCAAGCCGGCGATTGCCGAGGGCGGCGTCGCCCTGCCGCCGGCCACGTCGATGCACGGGATGATGAGGTCGTTCATGATGTCCCTTTCCGTCATTCGGGTTGTGGGTCGCCGGCCGGCCCCGGGGCGGGGGCGTCCGGTCGTCGTTCGGTGAGCAGCACCTTTCCGGCGCCGCCGGTCCTGGCGCTGTGCCGCACCGCCGCCCGGACCTCGGGCAGCGCGTACCGGCCGGCCACGTCCACGCCGGGCCGGCCGCCCGCGAGGTCCGCGACCACCTCCTCGGTGAGGCGGGCCCGGTCGTGCGGGTCCAGCGCGGCGAGCCGTTCGGGCAGCCAGAAGCCGCTCACGGTGAGGGAGGAGAAGATGACCTGGCGGGACGGCAGCGGGATCGGCTCGCCGGACAGCGCCCCGAACACGACCAGCCGGCCACCGGGACGCAGGCAGTCCAGCAGGCCCCGGCCCACCTGGCCGCCGACCGAGTCGATCGCGGCGGCCGCCCCGCCTGACGTGACGGCCAGCACCCGGTCCACCCACGGGCCGCCGGAGACGTCGATCACCTCGTCCGCCCCCAGCAGGCGCAGCGGCGTCACCTGTTCCGGCCGCCTGACCAGATGCAGGCACCGGATTCGGCGTCTTACCGCGTAGGCCAGGACCATGCGGCAGACGGCCGACGCGCCCGCCGACAGCAGCAGCCACCCGCCGGGCGGCACGTCGAGCTGGTCCACCAGCAGGCGCGCCGCGAACGGGTTCACCGTGAGCTGGCAGGCGACCTCGTCGGGCATGGCGTCCGGGACCGCGATCAGCTCGGCGGGCGCGGCGCTGACGTAGTCCTGCCAGGTGCCGGTGGCGGCCACGGCGACCCGCGCGCCCTCGCGGTACGTGCCCGCCCGGTCGGCCCGCTCCACCACGCCCACGCCCTCGAACCCCGCCGGTGCGGGGAACGTCGCCTCGCGTCCGTACTCCCCTCGCACGTACATGAGGTCGGAGGGGTTGATCGGCCGGGTGGTCATCCGTACGAGCAGGTCGTCCGGCCCTTTGACGGGGACGGGCACGTCGTCCACGGACAGGACGGCGGCGGGGTCACCGTGATGATGGAACCGCACGGCGCGCATGACATACCTCCTTGCCTGGGTCGGATGTGTCTCGGTCGGGTGTGTCTGGTTCGGACCTGTCCCGGTCAGGCGGACAAGAGCTGCGCCAGGCGCGGCGAGCGCGGCGCGAGCCTGCGGGCGACGGCGACCGCCGACCGCACGGCCGACTCCTGGCTGGAGACCCACGTGGTGTACTGGCCGGCGAGGTGCAGCCCGCCCCGCCCCTGCAGCGCGTCGAGGCGGCGCTGGGCCCGGACCGCCGCGGGCGTGATGAGCAGGTGCCGGTAGTCCTCCCGCAGGACCACCTGCCTCGGCAGCCGGTCGCGGTGGGTGAGCTGGCTCTTGAACACCTCGACGCCCCTGGACGGGCCGAACCAGTCGGTGCTCTCGCTCCAGCCGTCGTGCACCTCGAAGGCGCTGGTCGACCAGTGGGCACGGCTCTCGGGCAGATACGCGGGATCCAGGTGCAGCGCGTACGTCGTGTCCACCGGCTCGAAGCAGGCCAGGACGTCACGGACCTCCTGGGTGCCCGCCAGCGGCCCGAGCAGCCGCGCCGCCTCCCACGGCGGCACCGCGAGGACCAGCTCGTCCACGACGTGCCGCCCGCCGGCGGTGTCGAGGAGCTCGTAGCGCCCGTCCGCGCGGCGGATCTGCCGCACCCCGGCCGCGGTCCTGATCCTGGCGGCGGGGGCCCGCGCCGCCAGGGCCCAGGCCGTGCTCTCCAGCCCCGGGAGGAGCTGCTGCCATCTCGGCTCGCCCGCGGTGTTGACGTAGAAGGCGACGGCGGCGCGGGCCGAGAGGGTCATGGCCTGTTCGAGGCTGCAGCAGAAGAGGAAGGCCGGGCGGGCGTAGAGCACGTCCCGTTTGATCTCCTGGCTCACCGGCAGGGGCTCGACCAGGTCGGCCAGCGGTCGTTCCCAGCTGACGTCCTCCTTGTCCCATTCGGTGGCCCGCTGGAGGAAGGTCCCTACCGCCTGCCACGCCGCCCCGAGCCGCTCGTCCCGGGGCCAGGACGCCTCCGGGGTGTGCGGGCTGACCAGCAGCGGCTCCCGGCGTCCCGCCTTCAGGACGGTGAGCGAGGCCGGCAGGTCCACGAACTGCTCGTCGCCGTATCCCAGCAGCTCCAGCAGCCTGCGATGCGTGGGGAACAGGTCCGGCGAGATGTCCTGGGCGCCGAGGTCGAGGGTCGCCTCGCCGCCGCCGGCGCGGACGCGGACCGACCGCATCGTGCCGCCGACGCGGTCACGGGATTCGAGCACCACGGTCTCGCAACTGTCGGCCAGGAGCCAGGCCAGGGTGAGCCCCGACAGACCGGCTCCGACGATTCCGACGCGCATGTCATTTCACCTTGAAAAAGCTAGAGGGGACGTGCTCCGGTAGCGCGCCATTACCCGCCGCCCTGGAGATCGCACGGCGACTTGCGGGGGAATCGAAAGGCGTGCGGCGGATGTCAGCGCGGATTCAGGGCCATGTCAGGAATGCGTGGCAGCGCATTGTCCGGCAATGCCTGCGCGATGAAGGAGGAATTTTTATGAACGGGCCGTCGAACAGGGCTCCTGTGGTGGTCGGCGCCGACGTGTCCGCGCCTTCGTCCGTCGCCCTGGAATGGGCGGCGGAGGACTCGATCCGGCGGAAAAGGCCGTTGCGGATCGTGCATGCCATGGATCTGGCCGGATATTTCGCGGGGCCTCCGGCGGCCAAGGCGTTCGCCGCTCCGATGATCGTCGAATCGGCGCACGAGATCGCCGTGGGGGTCGCCGCCGACGCGCTGGCCCGGGTCCGCGGCAGGCGGCGGCACCCAGCGGTGACGGCGCACGTCGCGCCCGGCGCGCCGGCGGCCGTCCTGCGCGACGCGGGGCGGGACGCCGTCGAGATCGTGGTCGGCCACCGTCCCCGCAACGAGGTGATCGATCTGCTGTTCGGCTCGGTCGCCCTCGCGCTGGCCGCCAGGGCCGACGCGCCGGTGGTCGTCGCCAAGGGCGCGACGGCACGTCCGTACGACGACGTCGTCGTGTTCCTGGAACCAGGGCCCGCGCCGGACGCCCTCCTCGGTTACGCCTTCCGGACCGCGTCCGCGCACGGCGTCCGGCTGCGCGTTCTGCGCGCCGACTCGGCCGCCGGGCCTTCGCTCGGCGGGTGGCGGCGGCTGCATCCGGAGGTCCGGGTGCACGAGCAGCGCTGCGAGGGGGACGCCCGCTCCGCCCTCCTGGCGGCCTCTGTCGCGGCCCGCCTGCTCGTGGTGGAGTCCCGGCGTCCGGCGGGGGTTCTGGCGTGGCGGCGGTCGTGGGGGCTGGCCCGGCTGATCCGGCGCTCGGCGTGCCCGGTGGCGATCGTCCCCGCGCCCGCGGGCTCCCGGCGGCCCGGCCCGTCCCCGGCGGCGCCCTGAGCGGCCGTGCGTTCCGTGCGCCGGGCGCGTCAGTCCTGGTCCGAGCGTTCCTCCACGATGGCCTTGAGCTGTTCCATCGCGGTGATGACCCGGGGGAAGCCCGCGTAGGGCAGGCACTGGATGAACGTCTCGGCGATATCGGAGACCGGGAGGCCGACGTTCAGCGCGGAGTTGATGTTCGCCCGCATCGGCGCGCCGCCGATGCCCATCGCGGCCAGGGCGGCGAGCCGGACGAACTGCCGTTCGCGCAGCGACAGCACGGATCTGCTGTAGATGTCGGCGAAGGCGAACTCGACCAGGAACCGTCCGAGATCGGGGGCGATGGTGGCGAACTCGTCGAGCATGCGTCCGCCGTCGGCGGGGTCGATCTCGTTCATCAGCTCCAGGCCGCGCCGGTGGCGCGGGTCCTGAGATCGGTCGCTCATGGCGGGGCTCCTGGGCGGGTGAGGGTGGTGCCGGTCAGGGGTCGAGGACGGTGCGGGCGGCGTAGATCTCGGGGAAGAGCGGCCGGTCGACCAGGGAGGCCAGGTACGGCACGCCGCGGGAGCCGCCGGTCCCCCGCTTGTCGCCGATGACGCGCCGCACGGTGCGCATGTGGCGGAACCGCCACAGCTGATGCCGCTCCTCCAGCTCCACCAGGCGTTCGGCCATCTCGTACTCGGCGGCGTGGGCCCGCTGGTCCTCGTAGACGCGGCGGAGCACGGCGACGATCTCCTGGTCGGGTTCCTCGTGACAGCTGTGGGTGCGGTCGAGGTGGCGGGCGGGGACAGGATGCCCTGCCCGGTGCAGGAACCGGATGAACTCGTCGTACACCGTCGGCTGCGCGATCGCCGCGCGCAGCGCGTCCTGCCGGACGGACCCGTCGTACTCCTCGACCAGCTCGGGGCGTTTGTCGCCGAGCCGGAACTCCAGCATCCGGAGCTGGACGGACTGGAAGCCGGTGGCGCCCCCGAGCACCGGGCGGAACTCGGCGAAACGGTCGGGTTTCAGGGTGGCGATGACCGACCATTGCTCGATGAGCTGCCGCTGGATCACGAAGATCCGGTCGAGGGAGCGGAACGCCGATCGCAGCCGGTCGTGCCGGAGTACGCGGATCGCGTCGTCGAGCTCGTGCAGGATCAGCTTCACCCACAGCTCGGTCGTCTGGTGCTGCACGATGAACAGCAGCTCGTCGTGGTGCGGCGGCTCCGAGATCGGGCGCTGGGCGCCGAGCAGCCGGTCCAGGCAGAGGTAGTTCTCGTAGGTCAGCTCGCAGGGGGCGGTGGCGCGCCGGCGACGTCTCAACATGACCGCTCCCAGCCCATCCCGGCCTCCGCCAGGCGGTGCAGCGCGGTCTCGACGCTGCTCAGCGGCGGGCCGAGGAACATCCGCACGTAGGGGACGGCCATGGCCTGTCCCTCCTCGGGCGCCGCCTGCGGGGTCATGGTGCCGGCGCCCAGCAGCACCCCGGCGCGGCGCAGGCAGTCGCGGCGGAACCGGGTGACGCCGTCGCGCGCGTCCGCCGCGTACGGCGGCGGCACCCGGAACAGGAAGTAGCTGGTGCAGTTCCCCGGGCAGAGCGCCTCGGCGGGACAGCCGAGCTCCTGCCGGAGAAAGTCGGCCGCCCATGCCCGCTTGCCCGCGCAGCTTTGCCGGAACGCCCGCAGGTACCGCTCGGACTCCTCGCCGTCCAGCCACCTCGCCATGGCGTTCTGCAACGGCACGGCGGCGGTGAAGGAGCGCTGGAGCTGGAAGTCGTTGACGAGCCTGTCCAGGATGGGCGGCGGCGCGGTGCTGACCCCGATGCCCCAGCCGTTGCAGTTGAACTGCTTGCCCAGGGAGCGCACGGCCAGCCAGCGCACGGGCCGGTCCCCGGCGCCCCGACGGGCGAGCCGTTCGGCGAGCAGCCGCAGGGCGCTGGTGGGCGCGGTGCCCGGATCGGTGACCCCGTAGTAGGCGTCGTCGATGAGCAGGTTCGCCCGCGCCTCGACGGTCAGGCGCACCATGTCGGCGACGAGGTCTTCGTCCCAGTTGACGCCGGTGGGATTGTGCTGGGCGTTGATGACGACGATGACCCCGCGCGGATCGCCCGCCCGGGCCAGCGCCTCGCGCAGCGCCTCCGGCGCGGGCTGGAAGCCCTGCGAGGCCGCCAGCGGCAGGTAGGTCATCCGGAAACCGAGCCCGGCGAACACCCCCCGGTAGTCCCAGCCGGGCGCGGGGGCGATGACGGTGGGGGACGCGGTGCGCGGCGCGTCGGCCAGGATCAGCCGTCCGTAGTCGAACATGGCGTTCCTGGTCCCCGAGCACGTGACGGCGACCTCGAAGTCGGCGCCCGCGGTGAGGCCGGCGGGCAGGGCGTGGGTGCGGGCGACGTAATCGCGCAGCAGGCGTTGCAGCGCGGGCAGGCCGTACTGGGAGATGACGTATCCGTGCGCGTACGCCGGCAGCCCGCTGCCGAGCAGCCGGGCCAGCCCCTCGGGCGCCTCCGACCAGGTCTCCCCCAGGCTGAGGTAGATCGGGTCGCCGGACGGCGCGCCGGCATCCAGGTATTCCGCCACCCATTCGGCGTCCTTGAAATGACCGCGCAGCCAGGAATCCTCGGTCACGTCGTCGAGAACGGTTCCCATGTCTACTCCGCCGTCCGGTTATTCCGGTGGTCGGCACGATTACCCGGCATTCTCCCGCCTTAACAATAGACTTTTCGCGGCTTTTATCACACCGACCGCAAAAGCCTCCTGAGTGTCAGGCGAACTCTCGTTCCAGCCCCATGACGGGCCCGACATTCCGTCCCGCCGGGAGGTGTTACGTTGGGTTGGCTCGTGCGGCGCCCCTGAAAGGTGAACGCTCATGTGTGATGACGTGGCCGCCTGGAGCTCACGGGCGGCCGTCAACGCGATTCGCGACAGGCGCATATCCGTTTCCGAATATGCGCGATGCCTGCTCGGGCGATGCGCGGAGGAGTCGCTCGGCGCGTTCGTCTCGTGCGACGAGCGCGCCGTCCTCGACGCCGCCGCGCAGGCCGACAGAGCGGATCGGCGCGGCCCCCTGCACGGCGTCCTCGTCGCCGTCAAGGACAACGTCGACGTCGCCGGTCATCCCACCACCGCCGGCACGCCGGCGCTGCGCGCCCATCGTCCCGGGCGGGACGCCGAGATCTGGCGGCGGCTGCGCGCCGCCGGCGCACTGGCGCTCGGCAAGACCAACATGCACGAGCTGGCCGTCGGCATCACCGGCAACAATCCCGGCTTCGGCCCCGTCCGCAACCCGTGGGCCGCCGATCGGTTCGCCGGAGGCAGCAGCAGCGGCAGCGCCGCCGCCGTGGCCGCCTTCCTGGCTCCGGCCGGTCTCGGCACCGACACCGGGGGTTCCGTGCGGATCCCGGCGGCCCTGTGCGCCGTGTTCGGCTACCGCCCGTCCGCGGGCCGGTATCCGCAGCGCGGCCTTCTCCTGCTCTCCCGCACCAGGGACACCGCCGGCTTCCTGACCCGCACCATGCGCGACATCGTGCTGCTCGACTCCGTCGTGGCCGCGCCCGGCCCGGCCCCCGAACCGGTGCGCTGGGCGGGGCTGCGGCTGGGCGTGCCCCGCCGGCCGTTCTGGGAGGGGCTGGAGCCGTCGCTGGCCGCGGTGGCCGAACGACGCCTGGAGGAGCTGAGCGCGGCCGGCGCCGTGCTGGTCGAGGCCGACCTTCCGGCGGGCGCCGGCGCGTCGCTCGCCCGCGACGCCATGACGGTGGCCCTGTACGAGGCGGCCTGGGAGATCCCCTACTACCTGGCCCAGACGTCGCCCGCGCCCACCCTCGACCAGGTGCTCGCCCAGATCGCCTCGCCCGGCGTGCGGGCGGCATTGAACGACGCCCTGGGCCCGGCGCGCGCGCCGGCCGCCGCCTACCGGGCGGCGTGCGAGAACCTCTTCCGTCTGGCCGGCACCCTGTCGGAGCACCAGCGCGGCCACCGGCTGTCGGCCCTCGTCTATCCCACCACTCCGCTGCCGGCCCAGCCGTTCGCCTGCGAGGAGTCCGTGGTGATCGACGGCCGGGAGCATCCCACCTTCCCCACCTTCATCCGGAACACCGACTGGGCCGGCGTCCTCGGCCTGCCCGCGCTCAGCCTGCCCGCCGGCCTGACCGCGGAAGGGCTTCCCGTCGGGCTCGAACTGTGCGCGCCGGCCGGCGCCGACGCCCATCTGCTCCAGATGGGATGCGCCTACGAGGAGATCTGGCCACCGCCCGCCCTGGAGCCGTCCGTTGCCCACCGCCCCGGCCTCCCACCCCGGGCGCCGGGCCGATGACCGGCCCGGACGAGCCGCATCTGCTCGTCACCGCCGCGCAGGGCTGGGACGGCCTGCGCGACGACTGCCTGCGCCCCTTCCAGGTGCTCATGCGCGGTGACCGGATCGTCGAGACCGGCACGCGGGTGGAGCGTCCTCGCGGCACACGCGTCCTGGAGGCGTCCGGGACGGTGCTGCCCGGCCTCATCGACTGTCACGTCCACGTGGCGGCCGGTGACGGCACGGGCGGCGGGCCCGCCTCCCGTCAGGCCCTCGACGCGCTGCCCGCGTTACGGACCCTGCTGTCCCACGGCTTCACCACCGTCCGTGACCTCGGCTGCCCCGCCGCGGACCCGGTGACGGTGGAACTGGCCCGCGCCGTGGAGGCCGGGCTGATCGAGGGGCCGCGCATGCTCGTGGCCCCCCACATCATCTCCCCTCGGGGTGGTCACGGCGATCCCCGCTCCACCCTGCAGCCGCCCTACGGAGGCCGCGCGGCGGCGGTCGCCGACGGGGTGGACGAGGTCGTCCGCCAGGTCAGGATCGAACGCCAGTTGGGCGCCCACTGGATCAAGTTCGCCGCGACCGGCGGCTTCGTCAGCCCCGCGGACGCGGCGGACACCGTGGCCTACACCCAGGAGGAGATGACGGCCCTGGTGGCGGCGGCCCGTGACCTGAACCTGCCCAGCGCCGCGCACGCGCATTTCGACGAGGGCGTCCGCCGGGCGGTGCGCGCGGGCGTCCGGAGCGTGGAACACGGCACCTTCGCCACCGATGAGACCCTGCGCCTCATGGCGGAACACCGGACGACGCTCGTGCCCACCCGGTGGGCCTGCCACCTCTACATCGACCATCTCGACGACCCGCGGTTCTGGGCGGGCCAGCCGGCGGGCGCGCGGGACAAGGTGGCGCCGGTGGCCGACGACATCCTGCGCAACGCCCGCCGCCTGCTGTCGGGCCAGGTCCCCGTCGCCTTCGGCACGGACGCGGGGACCGTCCCGTTCGAGGACAGCTGGCGGGAGTTCGTGGTGCTGGTGTCGGAGGGGATGCCCCCTCTCGCCGCGCTCCGGGCCGCCACCTCGCAGGCCGCGCGGCTGCTCGGCCGGGCCGACCTGGGTGTCCTGCGGCCCGATGCGCGCGGGGATCTCGTCGTCGTCGCGGGAGATCCGTTCGCGGACATCGAGACGATCGGTGAGGTCGCCCACGTCGTCCGGGGAGGGCGGGTGCGCAACTGAAGATCCCGCCGGCCGGCAGGCGGAAGGGCGGCCTGCTGTTGCCGCCCGGCGGCCCGGCGCGAACGGTGGTGTCGGGCTGCTCGCCGTGCTCGATCCCGTGCGCGGCGGGTTCTGTCAGGTGAGGAGTTCGGCCAGGCGGGCCATCTCGGTGGGTGGGTCGATCACCGGCTGGATGAGCAGTTCGTCGACGCCGGCCCGTTCGAGGGTGGCGATGCGGGCGCGGAGGTCGTCGCGGGTGCCGACCAGGGCCAGGGTGTTCATCAGCGAGGGCAGGATCAGGTCGCGGTCCTCGGGCGCGATGCGTCCGAGGTAGCCGGGGTAGAGCTTGGTGTGCCGGTCGGGTGCGGTGGCGGTGGTGCCGCGCCGGTCGAGAAGTCGCCGTACGGCCTCGCGTTCCTCGGGGCCGAGACGCTCGGCGAAGGCGTCCGTGTCGGCGGCCGTGTCGGCGGCGAAGGTCAGCAGTGACAGGACGAGGTGGCCGGTCGCGTCCCTGGCCGCGTCGCCGTGGGGGTCTTCGTCCTCGTCCAGTACGTGCAGTGCGGTGACCACGTAGGAGGCGGGGTCGCGGGGTGCGCCGTGGGCGGCGTGGCGGCGGGCGTCGTGCAGGGCACGCCAGGCGGCGGGGTCGAGCAGGCCGAAGGAGATCAGGCCGGTGCCGCGGCGGCCGGCGACGGCGGCGGCCTTCGGCCCGGTCAGCGCGGCCACGACGAACTCGATCGGGTCGTCCGTGTTCACGTGCGCCCCGGCGTGCAGGAACCGGACGTCGCGGGCCCGGTCGCCCTCGCGGTACTCGATGCTCCGCCCCGTGCACAGGTCCTGCAGCGCGGCGGTGAAGGACTCCATCGCCGCCGCCGTGGCCGGCCGCATGCCCAGCGTGCGCCGGGCGGTGTTCCCGGTGCCGACCCCGCAGTTGATCCGGCCCGGCGCCAGCGCGTTGAGGCTGGCCAACCCGCTCGCCGCGGCCGGGGCCGAGCGCAGCGCCGGCGAGGTCACGCCGACGCCCAGCCTGATGCGGCTGGTGGCCTTCGCGCACAACCCCAGGGCGACGAAGGGGTCACCGTGAACCATCGGGCTGTCGTTGACCCAGAAACTGTGCAGGCCCAGTTCCTCGGCCCGCACGGCGAGATCCTCCACACCGGGATGTGCGGTGACCACGACGCCTGCACGCATCCGACCTCCACCGAACGATCGACTCGAACGTACTCAGCCTGACAGCCGAAGCCGCTCAGCGCAGTACGGCCGTCAGCAGGTCCGCGCCCAGCGCCGTCAGATCGGCGACATTGACGGTGTAACGGACATAACGCCCGTGCCGCCGGGCCGTGAGCAGGCCCGCGCGGCGCAGGACGGCGAGGTGGCGGGAGACCTCCGGAGGTGAGAGTTCCCAGGCGTGGGCCAGCTCACCGGTGGTGTGCGGGCCGCGGGCGAGGGTGCGCAGCAGCCGCAGTCGTACCGGATGCGCGAGCGCCTCCAGCCGCAGCGTGACCGTTTCCAGCGACACCGGCTCCGACGGATCCGCCTCGGCCACGGGGTACTGCACCACCGGCTGCCATCCGGGCGCGTGGACCACCACCAGGTGCGGGCGGCCGAAGACGCTGGGGAGGAAGGTGACCCCGGTGCCGTGGGCGGTGGTCGCGTTGTCCTGCAGCTTGTCCACGATGATGCGGTCGCCGTCCGGGGCCAGGGTGACGGCGCCGGACACGGACGCGAGCGCCGCCCCGATGCCCTGGCGCTTCAGCAGGTCGTTCTTCAGGCGCAGGTCGGTGGCGAGTTGTGCGGCGACGCCCGTCCAGGCGGCGTCGAAGAAGGCCCCGGCGCACTGTTCGAGGGTGTCACGCACCCGCGCCCGCACGGCGGCCGGGTCCGCGAGCAGCCGTTCCGCGAAGGCCTCCTGGAGCGCGCCGCGGGCCTGGGCCAGGTCGAGCGCCCGTTCGCGCGCCGTCGCGTCGGTGAGCGGCGACGGCGCGCCGAAGTGCACCCGGTTGCTGCCGCACGTGGTGATGAGCGCGGCGGTCACGTAGGTCTCGTCGTCGATCCGGTCGACATCGTCCAGCTCCTCGGCGAGGGTCGGCCGGGGACGCGCGGGGACCAGGAAGTCGGCGCGCGAGGAACGCCAGAGGAACTCCGCCTCCCTGAGCCGCTCGGCCAGCTCCGGCCGCAGCCCGGCCCAGACGTCCCCGGCCCAGCCGGCGAGCTGCGGGTGATGCCCCGGTTCGGCCAGCACGTGCAGCATCGCGGTCAGCTCGGCCAGCGGGGAGGCGGCGAACCGCAGCCGCCCGGACGGCAGGCCGCCGATGTCGATCCTCAGCGTCATCCCCACATCATCGCTGGTCGGGCGGGCGACGACCGCGTCGATTGACGGTGTCCGTCAACTGACGGACCCGTCCCGGCGGGCCGAACGCATCGTTGACGCCATGGCAACCACCAAGATCCGGCCGCGCGTTCTCGTCCGCGCCTCCGGAGGCCCCCGCTATGCCGTCGCCCTGGCCGTGGACGCGCTCGGCACCGGCCTGCTGCGGCCCTTCCTGCTGCTCTACGGGGTGACGGTGCTGAGGCTGTCCGCACCGGTCACCGGCATCGCCATGACGGCCGGCGTCGTCGTGGGTCTGGTGTGCATGCCCGCGGTCGGCCGGTGGCTGGACCGGGGCGCGCGCAGCACGGTCGTGGCCGCGTCGATGCTGGTGCGGGTGCTGGGCGTGGCGCTGCTGCTGGCCGCCCCGGCGGGGCACGTCTGGCTGTTCGCGACGGCGGCGCTCTTCCTCGGCATCGGCAACCAGGCCTGGCCGGCCGCCCACGCGGCCCTCGTGGCCACGGTCGCCCACGGCCGCGAACGCGACGCCGCCCTCGCGGCAGGGCGCGCCCTGCGCAACGCCGCTCTGGGCGTGGGCGCCCTCCTCGCCACCGCGTGCCTGGCGGCCGGCTCCACCGCGTTGCGGGCGCTGGCGGCCGTCACCGGGCTCGCCTATTTCGCCGCGGCGGCCTTGGCGTGGTCGGTCCACCTGCGTGCGCGTCCGGCCGCCGCTCCGGGCAAGGACATGATCGGCGGGCCCGCGCCCCGGATGCGCGCGCTGCTGGCCGCCAACGTGGTGTACGTCTTCTGCCTCAACGTCCCCGAGATCGCGGTGCCCCTGGTCCTGGTGACACAGATGCACGCGTCCCCGGTGTGGCCGGCGGCCGTCTTCGTGGCCAACACGGTGCTGGTGGTCACCTTGCAGGTGCCGGTCACCGTCCTGCTGTCCCGCTTCTCCCGGCGGACCGTGCTGGCTCTCGCCGGCGTGGTGCTCGCCGCGTCCTACCTCGGCTTCCTCGCGGCCACCTCACTGGGGCCCGGCTGGGGTGCCCCGGCCGTCGCCATGGTGTCCGTGGTCTGCACCATCGGCGAGATCATCTACGCCGGCAGCGCGACGGCGCTCGTCACCGCCCTCGCACCGGCCCATCTCCTGGGACGCGCCCTCGCCCGCTTCCAGCTCTCCACGGGCTTCGGCCTCGCCGTCTCCCCGGCGGTCATCACCGCCCTCGCCGCCCACGGCCCGGCCACCCTCTGGGGCACCCTCTCCACCGCGACCCTCCTGTCCGCCTCCGCCGTCGCCGACCGCCGTGTTCGCCGTCGACGCAGGGGGGCCACACAGCGGGGCAATAACATGTACAGTCAGTAGGGAATGTGGACTATGACCGCGGGCCGCGGCACGTGACAGGAGGGCGTCCCCCATGAGCGTCACCGACCAGCTGATCGCCAACTCCGAGCGCTACGCCGCCGCCTTCGACTCCGGCGACCTGCCGCTGCCGCCCGCCCGGGGTGTGGCCGTGGTGGCCTGCATGGACGCCCGGCTCAACGTCTACGGCCTGCTCGGCCTGCGCGAGGGCGACGCGCACGTGATCCGCAACGCCGGCGGCGTCGTCACCGCCGGCGAACGTCGCAGCCTGGCCATCAGCCAGCGTCTCCTGGGCACCCGCGAGATCATCCTCATCCACCACACCGACTGCGGCATGCTGACCTTCACCGACGACGGATTCAAGCACGACATCTACCAGGAGGTCGGCGTCAAGCCCGACTGGTCCGCCGAGGCGTTCCAGGACCTGGAGGCGGACGTGCGCCAGTCGGCCAGGCGCATCCAGGCCGACCCGTTCATCCCGCACAAGGACTCCGTCCGCGGGTTCGTCTACGACGTCGCCACGGGCCGGCTGAACGAGGTCAAGCTGGACGCCGGCCCGCAGGGCTCGTCCGACTGATCGGGTGCGGATCCGGCGTGCCTCGCCGGGGCCTGCGCCTGTGGCGCTCGCCGGGCGTCCGCGGCCCGGTTAATCGGTGGCGGGCGCGGCGGTCGCCGGGTTGACTGCACGGGTGACCGCGTTGCCCGTGCCCGCCGACCTGGCCCACCTCGTGGCCGGGAGTTGGGTGCTGGCCGGCGACACCGTGCCGCGAGGGTTGCCGTACCCCGCCGTCGACCTGCTCGTCATGCCCGACGGAGAGTGCCGGCTGGCCGGTCCGGAGACGCGCGTCCGGCAGGGACGGCTGCCCGGGGGCGGGCCCCTGGTCGGAGTGCGGCTGCGACCGGGAACGGTGACCGGGCTGTTCGGGGTGGCGGCCGACGAGGTGCCACTGGCCGGGACGCCCATCGACGTCGGGCAGCCGGTGGGGGCGCCCATCGACGTCGGGCGGCCGGACGGGGCGGTGGGTGAACGGCTGGCCGGGGCGCTGGCCCTGGTACGGGCGCGCGCCGGCCGATGCCGGGTCGACGAGCGGGTGCGCGTCGTGCTGGCGGCGATGCACGCGGCGCCAGGTGCGCCCGTGGAGCAGCATGCCGCCCGGGCCGGGCTGTCCGAGCGGCAACTGCGGCGGCGGTTCGGGGCGGCGGTCGGGCTGCGGCCCAAGTCCTACGCGCGGGTGGTGCGGCTGCACCACGCGCTCGCCGCCGCGCGCGCCGCGCTGGCCAGGGGCGAGCGCCCCGACTGGGCGGCCATCGCCGTGCGCAGCGGCTGCTACGACCAGTCGCACCTACTGGCCGAGTTCCGGCACGCGGTGGGCGCACCGCCGACCACGCTGCTGCCGGATGGCCGCTTTCTCCAAGCACCGGCGTAGCCGCCGGACGGGCGCTTCCTCCAAGCCCTGGCGCTGCTGCCGGATGGCCGTTTTCTCCAAGCCTCGGCCAGCCGGGGGCCAACACACTCGACGCATGACCGATGACGTCGTCAAGGAGATCCTCGACTGGTACCGGCAGACCGCACAGGACGGTCTGGCCGGGGACGGGGTGCGTTTCGCCGAACCGTTGCAGAGCTGGCTGGTGCACGGCTACCCCGAGGTGAAACAGGTGCTCACCGACCACCGGACGTTCTCGTCCGACGAACTGCGCCACAGCGCGCAACCCCCGCCGCACCGGGACAACCCGCTGCTCGGCAGCCTGTCGGCGATCGACCCGCCCCGGCACCACCTGCTGCGCCGGCTGGTCAGCCGGGCCTTCACGCCCCGTGCGATCCAGTCGTTGCTGCCCTCGATCACCGACACCGTACGGACGCAACTGGCCGGCGTGGACGGCGAGCTGGACGTGATCGACCGGCTCGGTCATCCACTGCCCGTGCGCACCATCGCCGCGCTGCTCGGCGTGGAACCGGACCGGCAACCGGACTTCGTGCGCTGGACCGAGGCGATCACCTCCTTCGCCGGCGCGTTCAGCGAGGACCCGGCGCGCCGGGCCGCGTTCCGCGCCGCGCGCGCCGAACTGGCCGCGTACTTCGGCCAGGTGTTCGCCGAGCGCCGCGCCCGCCCCCGGGGCGACGTGATCGGCACCCTGCTGGCCGCCGAACCGGACGGCAGCCGGCTCTCCGACGAGGAACTGCTCGACTTCTGCACGCTGCTGCTCGTCAACGGCCACGAGACGACCAGGACCCTGCTGGTCAACACCGTGTTGTGCCTGGCGGCCCACCCGGAGGCGCCGGCCCGACTGCGTGCCGCCCCTTGGCTGGTGCCCGCCGCCGTCGAGGAGGTGCTGCGGTTCCTGCCCCCGATCGGCGGCACCGACCGCTTCACCACCGGCCCGGCCGACATCGCCGGACACCCCGTCGAGGCCGGCCGGCGGGTGGTCGCCATGGTGCTCTCGGCCAACCGGGATCCCCGGGTGTTCGCCGAGCCGCAGGAGTTCCGGCTCGACCGGAGGTCCGACGAGCACCTCTCCTTCGGCCACGGTGTGCACTTCTGCCTCGGCGCGCACCTGGCCCGGCACGAGGTCGCGATCGCGGTGCACGCACTGCTGCACCGCTTCCCCGGTCCGTGGTCGCTGAGCCGGATCGCGACCGAGCGCACCCCGGTCGGCATCGACGTGCTCGATCTGGCGCTGGTCAGCTCGTAGCCGCGGACCGATCCCTGCGGCGGGCCGCGGCGGCCACGTTGACCGGCATCCGGCCGAAGATCAGGCCGTGGAAGGGCGAGATCGCCCACCAGTACAGATGGCCGAGCAGGCCGTGCGGATGAAAGATGGCACGTTGCGTGTAGATCGTCCGGCCGCCGGAGCGGGTGACGCCGAGCTCCAGCCAGGCCAGTCCGGGCAGCCGCATCTCGGCGCGCAGCCGCAGCAGCCGTCCGGGCAGCACCTCCTCCACCCGCCAGAAGTCGATCGAGTCGCCCACCCGCAGCCGGGCCGGATCGCGCCGGCCGCGCCGCAGCCCCACCCCGCCCACCAGCCGGTCGGCCAGGCCCCGCAACTGCCACGCCATAGGCAACGAGTACCAGCCGTTACGGCCGCCGATGCCCTCGATCACCTGCCACAACGCCTCCGGGGTGGCCTGCACGGCCAGGCTGCGGTCGTCCACGAACAGGCTGCCGCCCGCCCAGTCGGGATCGGTGGGCAGCGGATCGCTCGGCGCGCCCGGCGTGGACGCCGAGGACCAGCGCGTGGCGACGTCGGCCTCCTTGATCTTCATCAGCGCCAGCGACACCGCCCGGCGGAAGCCGACCAGCCCGCCCTCGGGGTCGGGTACGTGGCGGGCGATGTCGTGCTCGCCGCACACGGCCTCGTTGCGCAGCGACTCCACCAGCGGGCGCGCGATGCTCGCGGGGACGGGCGTGACCAGCCCCACCCACAGGCTCGACAGCCGGGGGGTGAGCAGCGGCACCGGGATGATCAACCTCGGCGGCAGCCCGGCCACCGCGGCATAGCCGTGCATCATGTCGGCATACGTGAGGACATCAGGCCCGCCGATGTCGAACCCCCGGTTGACCGTTCCCGGCGCATCCGCCCACGCCACCAGGTAGCGCAGCACGTCCCGCACCGCGATCGGCTGCGTCCGGCTGCGCACCCAGCGCGGCGTCGTCATCACCGGCAACCGCTCGGTCAGGTATCGCAGCATCTCGAACGAGGCCGACCCCGACCCGATGATCACCGCGGCCCGCAGCACCACCGCCGGGACCGCGCCGCGCAGGAAGATCTCCCCCACCTCGGCCCGCGACGACAGGTGCGGCGAGAGCCGCTCGTCCGCCGTCAACCCGCCCAGATAGACGATCCGGCGCACGCCCGCCTCGGCCGCCGCGGCCGCGAACGTGCGCGCCGCCAGGCGGTCCCGCTCGGCGAACCGGCCACTCGTCCCCATCGCGTGGATCAGGTAGTACGCGACGTCCACCCCGTCCAGCGCCCGGCGCGTGCGCTCGGCGTCGGTGGCGTCGGCCTCGACGGCCTCGACCCGTTCGGCCCATGACAGATCGCGCAGGCGTCCGGCCGAGCGCACCATGCACCGCACGTCGTGACCGGCGGCCAGCAGCTCAGGCGCCAGCCGCCCGCCGATGTACCCCGTCGCCCCGGTCACCAGGCACAATGCCATGCCCACGCACCTTCCCCGTCCCTCGGGCCTCATGCCGGAGCGGGCCGGTCATCGTCACGTCCACCAGCACTGCCGCCGCGCGCGTGCGGGCGCGTCCGGCGGGGCATCTGTGAGGCATGGGGGAGGTGCACGGTCGCGGCAGGCCGCGGAGGGTCGTGAAGGGACCGTCGATGGACACGTTGATCGTCCTGCTCAACAGGGACCTGCGGGTGCACGACCACCCGGCCCTGACGGCCGCCTGCGAGCGCGCCCGCGCCGTGCTCCCCCTGTTCGTGCTGGACGAGACCGTCCCTGCCGGCCGCCGCCGCGGCTTCCTGCTGGAGTGCCTGGCCGACCTGCGGGCGTCTTTGCGGGCGCGCGGCGGGGACCTGGTCGTACGGCACGGCGACGTCGTGACCGAGACCATGAAGCTCGTCCAGGAATCCGGAGCCGAGGCGGTCTTCGCCAGTGCCGACGTCAGCCTGCTGGCCAGGCGCAGGCAGGACCGGCTGGCTCGCGAACGGATCGCGTACGAGCTCTTCCCGGGGGTCACGGTGGTGCCGCCCGGCACGCTCACCCCGTCCGGGGGCGGGGATCACTACCGGGTCTTCACGCCGTACTGGCGCTCCTGGAGCCGGCACCGGCGCCGCCCCCTGCTCGCGGCCCCCGACCACGTGCCGACGCCCCGCGACCTCGACGCCGGGCGGCTGCCGGGCCCGGCCCGGCCGGAACCCGTGCCCGGCGGCGAGACCGCCGCCCGCGACCGCGCCCGCCGGTGGATCCGCCACGCCCTGCCGGGGTACGCCGACGGCCACGACGACCTGGCCGGCGACCGCACCTCCCGGCTGAGCCCGTACCTGAGGTTCGGCTGCCTGTCGCCGCTGGAACTGGCCCACCTGGCCGCGGGCAGCGAGCCGTTCGTCCGCCAGCTGTGCTGGCGCGACTTCCACCACCAGGTCACCCACGCCTTCCCGCGGATCAACCGGGACGACTACCGCCCCCGCGGCCACCGCTGGCGCGACGACGAGGACGCGCTGCAGGCCTGGCGGGAGGGCATGACCGGGCTGCCCATCGTGGACGCCGGCATGCGCCAGCTCCTGGCCGAGGGCTGGATGCACAACCGGGCCCGCCTCATCGTCGCCTCCTACCTGGTCAAGGTCCTCGGGATCGACTGGCGGGCCGGCGCCCGGCACTTCTTCGAGCACCTCCTCGACGGCGACGTGGCCAACAACTCGGGCAACTGGCAGTGGATCGCCGGCACCGGCAACGACACGCGTCCCAACCGCGCCTTCAACCCGCTGCGCCAGGCCCAGCGGTACGACCCGGCGGGCGACTACGTGCGCCGCCACGTGCCCGAGCTCGCCGCCGTGGCCGCCGCCCACGTGCACCAGCCGTGGCTGCTGGGCACTCCCCCGGCCGGGTACCCACGTCCGATGCTCTGACCGGCGACGTCCGGATCAGCCGTCAAGGGCGGCGGCGGTCGCGGCTCCGGGCACCACCGGCACGATCTCGAACTCCACGAGGTCCGACCACTCGGCGACCCAGCGTTGCAGGAGTGCGATGTCGTCACATTCCATGAGCTGGAAGCAGCGGCTCAGGTCGGCCGTCACCCAGCTGGAGACGAACACCAGACCTTCGCCGGTCATCCGGCCCTTCTCCCGGAACCGCCGGTAGACGGCCTTGGCGTCCTGGCCGCGGAAGCGTTCGATCACCATGAACAACATCAGTCCTCCGCCGGCTCCCCGTCCGGGACGGGCCGGAAGCCGGAGCACAGGATACGCAGCCAGGCGATGCGCTCGCCGGCGACGCCGTAGTAGACCTGCTGTTCGACCAGATGACGGGTGGCGCCGGTACGCACCTGGAGGCGGTAGGCGAGATGGTTCCGGTCGCCCACGCGGCCGGTGGCGACGTGCAGGAGACGTTCGATGTCGTCGCCGGGTTCGAACCACTGGCCGAGGATGATCCGGTCCACGACCTCGGCGGGGTCGTCGGCGTCCCAGTGGGCTCCGGGGGTGAGCGCCTTGAAGTCGACCGGGTCGCCGAGCAGGGCGTGCAGCGTGTCGCGGTCCTTGGCGGCCAGCGCCCGCGCGAACGCCGCTCCGAGCGCGTCCCCGTTCACCGGCGTTCCTCCTCGGCCTGGAGGGTCACGGGGCGGCCGTGCTCCTTCCAGGCGTTGAGCCCTCCGTCGAGGTGGGCGACGTCGGCGTAGCCGAGTTCCCGCAGCGCCAGGGCGGCGAGCGCGGAACGGCCGCCTGACGCGCAGTACAGGATGGTCGTGGCGGCGGGATCGAACTCGGGCCGATGGTGGGGACTGGCCGGATCGGCCCAGAACTCCAGCATGCCGCGCGGCGCGAGGACCGCGCCGGGAACCCTGCCGTCGCGGGCGATCTCGCCCGGTTCGCGCAGGTCGATCAGGGTCACCGTGCCCGACTCCAGGGCCTCGGCCACCTCTGCGACCGACAGGTTGCGTATCCGTGCGCGAGCGTGCGCGATCATTTCGGTGACGGAGCTTGCCATGCGCGGGTCCTTTCAGGAGGCTTCCGCCATCACACCTCATGCTCGAAGCCGGCACATCCGTGCTCAGTACGGAGCTTTTCTGGGGGATGATTCGCGTCATGAAGGACGCCGCGCTGCCGGAGGCGTTACGGTCCGCCGGGGTCACCAGGCGGGAGGCGGAGGTGTTCTGGCTGGTCGGTGACCGGCTGGCCAACCGTGAGATCGCCGACCGGCTCAGGCTGTCCGAGCGGACCGTGGAGAGCCATGTGTCGTCCCTGCTGCGCAAGCTCGGCCACCCGGCCAGGAGGGACCTGGTCGAGGGCGCGGCGCGGCTCCGGAGCCGGGCGCACACCCTGCCCACGCCGTTGTCGTCGTTCGTCGGCAGGGAGCGCGAGCTCCGCGACCTCGCCGGGCTGGTCGCCGGCGGCCGCATGGTGACCCTGACGGGCCCCGCGGGCATCGGGAAGACGCGCCTCGCCCTGCGCCTGGCCCACGAGGCCCCCGGGCCGGCTCCCGCGGTCCTGGTCGATCTGGCCTCGGCCGCGCCCGGCAGGCCGGTCGAGAGGGCGTTCGCCGACGCCCTCGGCGCGGGCGGCGACGGCAGGGACCTCGGCCCGCAGATCGTCGCCGCGATCCGGGCGAGCCCGTGCTGGCTGCTGGTCGACAACTGCGAGCACGTCGCCGACGCCGTCGCGGCCCTGCTGGCCGGGCTGCTGGCGGCGGCCGGCGGGCTGCGCGTGCTGGCGACCAGCCACGGGCCGCTGCGGGTGAGCGGCGAGGTCGTCTACCAGGTGCCGCCGCTGCCGGTTCCCGGCGAGGGCGCCGATCCCGGCGAGATCCTGGGCTGCGCCGCCGTCCGGCTGTTCACCGACCGCGCGGCCGCCGTCGTGCCCGGCCTCGCCGTCACGCCGGCCGACGCGGCGGTGCTCGCGACGATCTGCCGCCGCCTCGACGGGTTGCCGCTGGCCATCGAGCTGGCCGCCGCGCGCACCCGGTTCGCCTCACCCGGCGAGCTGCTGCGCCTGCTCGACGACCGGTTCGCGCTGCTGACCGACGCGCCGCGGCCCAACCGCCACCGCACCCTCGAGGAGGCCCTGCGGTGGAGCTACGACCTGCTGGACGGCGACGAGCGTCTCCTGCTGGACCGCTGCTCGGTGTTCCCGGGCGAGTTCGACTACGACACCGCGACGCTGGTGCTGGCCGCGCCGCCGCTCACCGGCACCGGCCTCACCCGGCTCTTCCCGCGCCTGCTGGACCGCTCGTTGATCTCCGCCCGGCGCCAGGGCGGGGACACGCGGTACCGCCTGCTCGACAGCGTCCGCCAGTTCGCCGGCAACAGGCTGGCCGAACGGCAGGAGTACGAGGAGATCCACGACCGCCACGCCCGCCACCATCTGAGGCACGCCGTGTCGCTCGCCCCCGCGCTGCGCGGCGAAAACCAGCCGGCGGCCCTGCGCTGGTTCGCCGACCGCTGGACCGACCTGCGGACGGCCATGGGACGCGCCCTCGACGCCGGCGACACCGCCGCGGCCTGGGGCCTGCTCACCGGCATCGGCACCGGATGGGAGATCCTCGGGGCCCGCGGCGAGCTGTTCACCTGGGTGAACGCGCTGCTCGACCGTCCGCTCCCGGACGGCTCCGCCGGGGTCCGCGCCGCGATCACGTCCTGCCTGCTGCTCTGCTACCAGGACACCGACAGGGCGCTGGAGCTGGCCCGCCGGGCGGCGGAGCACGCGGCGACCGAGGAGGAGCAGGCGTCGGCCGCCCTGGCGGCCGGCCAGGTGGCCCTCTACCGGCGCGGACACGCCGAGGCGGCCCGGACGCTCGACGCCGCGGCCGCGGTCTTCGAACGGCTGGGCGACGACTGGCATCACGCGCTGGCGTTGTCCGTGCTCGGGAGCATGGCGACCGACACCGCGACCGCGGTGGACCGGCTCCGCGCCGCGGCGGCCCTGTTCGGCCGCCTGGGCGACCACGTGAAACGCGCCAACTGCCTCAACCACCTCGCGGGCCGCCTGATCCGCGACGAGGTTCGCCTGGCAGAGGCCGAGACCTGCCTGAACGAGGCGCTCGACCTCGCCCTCGGCACGGGAAGCGACCACGAACGCCTGCACGCCCAGCTTCACCGGGCCCGCCTCACCCAGCAGCGCGACGACCAGGAGGCGGCGACGGCGCTCCTCACCGAACTCCTGCCGGAGTTCCACCGCATCGGAGACCTTCGCTGCGCGACCTACTGCCGTCTGGGGCTCGGCCGCGCGGCCGCCTCGCGCGGCGACCACCGGCGTGCGCGACACCACCTCCTCAAGGGAGCCGGCACCGCGATCTCCCTCAACGACCACAACCTGATCGCCGCCGGCCTGCGGCTGCTCGCCGAGACCGAACACGCCGCCGGCTTCCCGGCCCGATCGGCCCGGTTGCTGGGCGCCGCGACACCCGCCGGCCCCGGCGGTCCGGGCGACGGCCGGCTGCGGCGCGCGCTCCGCGCGGAGCTCGGCGAGACGGCCTTCGTCTCCGCGCTCACGACCGGCCGCGGAACGCCACCCGCCGAACTGCTCAAGGGCCTCATGGCCGCGGCCGCCCCGGGAACCGGGTGAGCTCCAGGCATCGAGCTTCCGGCCGGAATCATGCCGGTGTGACGCAACCTCCGCGGGTGCTCGCGCATGCAGAAGACATGCAGTTCGACATCACCCACGGACCGCCCCGTTCTCCGGCCGCCGCGGCGTCGGCGGACGCGGCGGTGACCGAGTTGTTCCTCGTTCACCGGCTTGCCCTGGTACGGCTGGCGTTCCTGCTGGTCGGAGACCAGGAGACCGCCGAGGACGTGGTCCAGGACGCGTTCGCCGCGGTGTATCGCAGGTGGAGCGCGCTGGCCGACCACGAACAGGTGCTGCCCTACCTGCGCACGGCCGTACTCAACGGATCCCGGATGGTATTGCGGCGCAGGGCGGTCATCGGGCGGTTCCGCGGCCAACGCGAGGTCCCGCTCTGGTCGGCCGAGGCCGCGGCGCTGCTGGGCGAGACCCGGCGGCAGGTGTTCCAAGCGGTCCGGGATCTGCCGCGGCGTCAGCGCGAGGTGCTGGTGCTGCGTTTCTACCTTGAGCTGTCGGAGGCGGAGATCGCCCAGGTGATGGGGGTCAGCCGCGGAACGGTCAAATCGACGGCGTCCCGTGCGCTGCGGACGCTCGCCGCCGAACTGCAGGAGGAACGATGACCCGTAACATCGAGGACCGGCTTCGCGACGCCTTCACCGCCGGCGCGGAACTGGTGTCACCCGAGAGCCTCGCACCGGTCGCCTCCCCTGCCCCGGTCCAGCGGCGACGGGGCCTGCGCGGGCTGCCGATCCTGGCCGCGGCGGCGGTCGCCGTCGTCCTCACGGCGGTCGTGCTGGTCTCGAACCTGATCGCCGTGCCCGCCCCCGTGTCGAACCCCGCGCCGCACCCCGCCGACGGCAACGAGGCACTGCGCCGCCTGGCGGCCCGCATCGCGCGGCTGCCGGACGACCAGGGCGCCTACTGGCACAGGTCGCTGCTGAACAACAGCCTCATCCGGGTACGAGCCGGAGGACGCACGTTCAACGCGAAGGTCTCCTCCAAGTCGGAGCTCTGGCTGCCACGCGACCCCAAGGATCCCGTGCAGACGCAGAACGGTGCACCGATCCTGAGCCCCGACACTCCGGCCGACGAGCGCGCCTGGCAGGCCGCGGGATCGCCCGGCAAGGTGCAGCGGGTGTGCACGCCCGGCACGAGAGCCGCCGACTGCGTGCAGCTGCCGATGCTCGCGAAGGACACGGCCTGCCAGTACACCCGCGACGTCGCGCCGGACCACGGACCCGGCGCCACCGCGCTCGGCGATTACACGCCGGCCCAGATCCTGGCGCTGCCCGCCGACGAGAGGGGGCTGCGGGAGTGGCTGAGGGCCGAGGCGGCCAAGAAGGACAAGGGCGCGACGCGGCCGCTGGAGGAGGTCATCGCCGGCTCCCGGTTCCTGCTGTCGAAGCCCCTCCGCCCGGCCGTCCGGGCCACCGTCCTGCGCCTGCTGGCCGACCTGCCGACGACCGCCGTCCGGGGGTGGTCAGGGACCCGCTAAGCCGCGAGGGCCTGGCCGTGGACTTCGGCAAGGGCAAGCGGTACTTCAGGGAGTTCGGCGAGGACGACGAGGTGATCGAGGACCATACGACCGTCCTCGACCCGGCGACCGGCGAGATCCTGGCGGAGGTCACCAAGGCCGGAGAGGACACCGTGGGCCTGTCCAAGGGACAGACCGTGGACTCCCAGACCTGGACGCCCACGACGGGCTGGACCGACGACCGCCCGGAACGCCCGCGGAACTGCCGTCGCCTGTAGCCGGAGGGTGCTTCAGGGCCGATCAGGTTCGGCGTGAGATGAACATGATGTACTCGCAGGGAGCGTTCGTCCGGTTGGCGAAGCCGTGGTCGGCGTCGGCCTGGAAGAACAGGGAGTCGCCTGTCTCCAGGGTCTCGTTGATCCCGCCGATCGCGACGGTGAGACTGCCTTCGAGCACCAGGAGCTGTTTCTCCGTACCCGGCGGATAGGCGGGCAGCAGCCCGGTGGACACCTGGGCGGGGAGGTGGTGGAAGACCATCTCGGCTCCTCCCGCGCCCGGGGCCGCGGACACCATGTGCCGCTCGAAGCCGGTCTCCGGGTCACGGAACACGGGACGATGGTTCCTGCGCATGACGACGGCCACGCCGGACGCGGCCCCGGCCGGCGCGCCGATCAGGTCCGAGAGCGACGCGTCGAGCGCGTGGGCGATCCTGGACGCGACGCCGATCGTCGGGCTCTTCTCACCGCGTTCGACCTTGGACAACATCGCCCGGCTGACCGACGACTGCGCGGACAGCTGCTCCAGCGTCAGGCCCGCCTCCTCGCGACGTCGCCGCACGTTGACCCCGAACGCGCCGGCCAGGTCGTCACCGTGCTGTGGTTCGTCCACGTTTCCGTCTTTCTCGACCACCGTGCTCCTCGATCGATCGGTACCTCGCTGTCCCACATTGTAGGGTTTCTTCTAAAGGAGATAGAGTCTTCTATCGAAGATGGGCGATGCGCGCCCGACACGACGGAGGTTCCATGCGTTTCATCTCGAGTGGCCGGCTCCATGCCACGTTCGAATTCGGCGAGCTGCAGGTGATCTCGCTGCGGGACGGGTACATCGACATGCCGCCCACACGGCTCCGCGACGAGGACGGGCGCACGCTCGGCGAGCTGCCGGCCGCCGTCCCGCTGGCCGGCGACAACCTGCGGCTGTCGGTCAACGCCTTCTACGTCACCGACGGCACGCGGTCGGTTCTCGTCGACACCGGCGCGTCCAACGCCTGGCACGACCCCACCATGGGGCTGATCTACGACGCGCTCGACGAAGCGGGGGTCGACCGCGCGGACGTGACCGACGCGGCCATCACCCACAACCACGAAGACCACGTGAGCGGCCTGATCGCGCCGGACGGCTCAGAGGCGTTCCCGAAACTCGAGCGCGTGTGGATCGGCGCGGGCGACACCTCGGTCTTCACCGGGCGGCGGCTGGAGCCGATCCGCGACCGGGTCGTCCCCGTGTCGGAGAAGGTGGCGATCAACGAGTGGGCCACCGCGCTCCCGACACCGGGCCACACCCCCGGGCACACCGTCTACGAGATCAGGAGCGACGCCGGCCACCTTCTCGTCTGGGGCGACACCGTTCACGTCCCCACGCTCCAGTTCGACCGGCCGAAGGTGTCCTGGGAGCTCGACGGCGACCAGCCCCAGGCCCGCGCCGCGCGGGCGGCACTGCTCGAACGACTGAGCCGGCCGCACCACTTCGTGGCCGGCGCCCACCTCGACTCCCCCGGCATCGCCCGCGTGACCCCCTCCGGCGAGGGCTACGCACTGGAATACCTCGCCCCACCGATCGGCTGACCGGGCACCGGCCCACCCGAGCACTTACTCCTCCAGCCTGCTCTCACCCCAGGTCGAGCACAGCCTTGCCGTGCACGCGGCGGTCGAGGAGGGCGGTCACCGCCTCGGCGGCGTCGTCCCAGCCGCCGCGCCAGGTGATCTCCGGGCTCAGCGTGCCGTCCGCGACCTGTCCGGCCAGCCAGGTCAGGTCGCGGTGCAGGCCGTGGCAGTAGAGCAGGTGGAAGGTCACGAGCGAGCGGTCGTGACGGTCGGCCCCGCCGAACAGCGCACCGAACGGGAAGCTCTCGCCCTCGCCGGTGGAGTGGCCGACGGCGACCAGCGTGCCACCCTCGGTGAGCTGGTCGAACGCCTCGACCAGCGGAGCGCCGCCGAGCATGTCCAGGACGCCGTCGAGTCGTCCGCCGCTCTCGGCGGGGGCGGCGACGACCTCGTTCGCGCCGAGCGCGCGCAGCCCGTCGCCGTGCCGGTCCGGGTCGCCGGTGGCGGCGATGACGTACGCGCCGCCGAGCCGGGCGAGCTGCACGGCGTACCGGCCGACGCCGCCCGTCGCGCCGGTGATCAGGACGCGCCGCCCCAGGATCGGCCCGAGGCGGTCGAGCGCGCGCAGCGCGGTGGCCCCGGCGACCGGGATCGTGCTGATCGCGCCGGGGTCCGCGCCCTGCGGCACCACCCCGATCCGGTCGGTCGGGACGGCCCGCAGCTCGGCCCACCCGCCGTCCCAGCCAAGCGTGACCACGGGCGTGCCCGCGGCGGGCCCCGAGCCGTCGGCCGCGGCCTGGACGACGACCCCCGCGGCGTCCCAGCCGAGCACCGTGCCCTCGGGCGCCTCCTGAAGGGCGTGCCTGACCTCGCCGTAGTTGAGCGACGTGGCGGTGACGCGGACCAGCGCCTGGCCGGGCGCCGGCACCGGGTCGGGCGCCTGGCCCACCCGCAGGCCACCGGGAACGGAACGGTCGACGATCAGAGCGCGCATGACGACATCCTCCAAAGTGCCACTGAGTGGCATAAGCCTATAGGAGGCATATGCGCTCCGGATACACTGGGGGACGATGACCGCCGACCTGCTGCCGCTCCGCGAGCGCAAGAAGCTCAAGACCAGGGCCGCCCTGGTGGACACCGCACTCGCGCTGTTCACCGACCGCGGCTTCGACCAGGTGACCCTCGACGAGCTGTGCGCGGAGGTCGAGGTCTCCAAGCGCACGTTCTTCCGCAACTTCGCCAGCAAGGAGGAGGTCGCCTCCGCCCCGCTGGAGGCACTGTGGACCGCGCTCCTCGACGACGTCGAGCACGCGCCGCTCGGCGGCCGTCCCGTGCTGGAGGTGCTGCAGGAGGCGATGCTCGCGGCGGTGCGGCGGATGTCGGCGGAGGGGCCGGAATGGGTGGCCCGCGTGCGGCTCAGCCAGGAGCTGTCGCAGCGTACGCCGTCCATCGCCGCGCACGGGCTGCAGTTCTGCGACCGCACCAGCGCGGCCTTCGAGACCACCCTGCGCAGGCGGCTCGGCCTCGGCGACCGCGACCAGCGGCCCAGGCTGGCGCTCGACCTGCTGGTGGCGGCCTTCCACGCCGCCCTGCGCGGCTGGACCACCGCCTCGCCGGAGCCCACGCTCGACGACCTGCTCGCCGAGCTGCGTACCGTCTTCGCGGCCGCGCCGGAGGCGGCGACGTTCACCGGCGACGAGCCGGGCCACTGAGCCCCGCCTCATTGGACCGGCAGGGTCAGACGTGCTCATCCACCCCGCGGTGGAGCCCGTCGAACATGACGGCCAGAAGCTGATCACGGTGTACGGGGGTCCGCTCCACCGCCCAGGCGACTGAAGCGATCAGGGAGAAGAGCGCGGACGCGTCGACATCGGGCCGGATCACCCCTGCCCCCTGGGCCCTGGTCAGCAGTTGCGCCCCGGCGGCCTTGACGGCCTGGCAGGTGGCGTGGAGTTCGGACGCGGGGTCGGCGAGGCTGTCGACGAGGGCGTCGACCAGGCCGCGATAGGCCATGGCGTGCTCGACCGCGGCCGTCATCCAGGTGAACAGAGCCTGACGCGGGGACGGTGAGGCGAGCAACTCGTCCGAGCGCGCCTGCAGACCACGCAGGCTTTCGCCCAGCAATGCCTCCAGCAGCGCCTGGCGGGTCGGGAAGTGCCGGTAGAGGGTCACGTTGCCGACGCCGGCGGTGCGCGCGATGTCGTTCAGGGAGGCGCCGACGCCGTGCTCGGCGAACGCCGTACGGGCCGTCGTCAGGAGCCGCTCGTAATTGCGCCGCGCGTCTTTGCGCCCCACGGGCCGAGCCTGCGTCGATCGATCCACCACCGCAACCCTCCACACATTTGCCAAAACGAGGAATCTCCTCATATCTTAGCCCACCGAAAGCGAGGATCCTCCTCGTTTATTTGGACACCATGCTGAGGAGTGCCATGACCGAGCACAGCACGCACGTGGCGAGAGCGGGATCCGGACCCGCCGGTGCCGCCCGACACCAGCGCAACCCCGGCCTGGCGCTGGCCATCGTGCTGATCTGCCAGACGATGTTCATCCTGGACACCAACGTGGTGAACATCGCCCTCCCCGACATCCAGCACGACCTCGGCTTCTCCGCGACCGGCCTGTCCTGGGTGCTCAACGCCTACATGCTGGCCTTCGGCGGGCTGCTGCTGCTCGGCGGTCGCGTGGGCGACATCGTCGGCCAACGGCGGGCGCTCATCGGCGGGGTGGCCGTCTTCACCCTCGCCTCACTGGCCGGAGGGCTGGCCACATCGGCCGGGATGCTGCTGGCGGCCCGGGCCGGTCAGGGGATCGGCGCCGCCGTCGCCGCACCGACCGTGCTCGCCCTCATCACCGTAGGCTTCCCGGACCCTGCGCGCCGGGCGCGGGCACTGGGGGCCTACGCGGCGGTCTCCGGCTCCGGCGCCGCGATCGGCCTCATCGCCGGCGGCATGCTCACCGACTGGATCTCCTGGCGGTGGGTGCTGTTCGTCAACGTGCCGATCGGCATCGTCCTGCTGATCCTGACCCCGCTGTTCATCACCGAGACCGATCGCCACCCGGGCCGCTTCGACCTGGCGGGTTCGCTGACCTCGACGCTCGGCATGACCGCGCTCGTCTACGGCTTCATCCGCGCCGCCGAGCAGGGCTTCGGCGACGCGATCACGCTCGGCGCGCTCGGCGTGGCCGCCGTCCTGCTGGTCCTGTTCGTGGCCGTCGAGTCCCGTGCCCGGCAGCCGATCGTCCCGCTGCGGCTGTTCGCCGACCGCAACCGCGCCGGCGGCTACGTCGTGCTGCTGTTCGTGCTGGCCGCGGGCAACGGCATGTTCTTCTTTCTCACCCAGTTCCTGCAGCAGGTCCGCGGATACAGCCCGCTGCAGGCGGGATTCGCCTTCGTGCCGCTGGCCCTGGTGATCCTGGCCTCGTCCGGCGCGGCGGCCCGGCTGCTGCCGCGCCTGGGCGCCAAGACGCTGATCGCCGCCGGCGCCGCGGCGATCAGCCTCGCCCTGCTGTGGATGACGCAGCTGACGCCCCAGACCGGCTACGCCTCCGCGCTGCTCGGCCCCATGATGATCGCCGGTCTTGGCATGGGCACCTTGCTGGTGGGAGCCACCACCGTGCTGTCCTCCGGGATCCGGGCCGAGGACGCCGGCGCCACCTCGGGCCTGCTCAATGTCATGCAGCAGATCGGTGGCGCGCTGGGGCTGGCCATCCTCGTCACGGTGTTCGGCGCAGCCACACGCGCTTCGCACGGCCCGGCCCACCAGGTCCTCACGGAGGGGGTCACCGCGGCCTTCACCGTCGCCGCCGTATTCACCGCCGGCGCAATCCTCCTGGCCCTGACCATGAAGAACCGGCCCGCCGCAGAGGAGCTCACTCCATGACGACGGTCGCCTTCCGGTGAAGCTCCAACGCCTCAAGGGGCGGCGATGACTCGCTGGTCCGGTAAGTGGTGAAGGTGATCCGCCGATGGTCTGCAGCGCAAGCAGGCTGGTCATCTCAGGCGACGGCCGCGCCGGGCGTTGGGCGTTCTTGTCCGCGAAGACGGACCGAGTGGCCCTGTGCGGACGTAACCGATGCGAATCCAAGCCTCATCGGGCGTCACCGCCGCAGGTGGGCTGGAAGGGGTGACCCGGGAAATAGGTGGCCCAGTCCTCAGGCGTGAGGCCTCCGCCTGCCCGTTGGCAGATGGTGGCGGTCGCAGCCGCCGGGGTGAGGTCGAAGCGCTGGAAGGGGACGTGCTCGGCCGCGACGTAGAGGGTGTTGTCGTGCAGGGACATGGCGAAGATCCAGCTGCCGGGAGTGATGATGGGCGCTCCCATAGGTTGCCGGGTTTCGGCGTCCCACAGCTGAACTGCGCCGTTGCCCATCCCGACGGCGAGCACGCGCCCGTCCGCAGAGAAGGCAAGGGCGCTGACGTCTGCGGCAGAGATCGTGGATGTGAGAGTGCCGAGGTAGCGTCGGACTCCGCCATCCCAGAGGGCGGGCGCTGACGCCGGGCGTCTGAGGCTCTGTGAGGGAGCCTCCAGCCTCACCCAGCTGAGCCCGCACTGCGTCTTTGCCGACGCCGCCAGCAGGGTAGGTAGCTACCGTACGGCATCGATCGATTGCAGATCGTAGCGAGCGCGGATATGGCACCGTCCACCGAGACGTGGATGCCAAGCCGAGTGGCTGCTGCCGCGCGAGGTAAAGCTCACAAGGAGAGGGCATCATGGCTACCAAGACAATTGACGTTGCTTTGGCGTCCATTCACAACGTAGGCACGCGAAGTGTCGCGCCAAAAGGTGCCCTCACCGCCAGAATCGTCCGCGCCGTAGACGACGAACAGACCTTTGAGGCCGAATCTCTATATCTGCACCTGAACCTCGAAGAGCCGTTGCATCCAAGTGGGGCGACACGCATCAAGCCAGGCGAGAGCCTCACCTACAACGTTACGAAGCGGCTTACAGTTTCACACTTCGAACAGGAGACCGAAGGGCATCTCAACCAAATGCTGGTATTCAACCAGGGCCTGGAAGAACATATAGCGTTTCTGAACGAGGACCTTCCTTATCAGGGCTCCTTCAACCGCAAGGTACGCTTTGACGAGATCAACGGTTTCCAGACGATCGAGTGCGACTATCATGCCTTCACGCAAGATGTCGACGCCAAAATCCTGGTGACCTATACGGTGAACCTCGTTTCTTCGTCCGGGTAACCATAAAGTTGGGCGTGTGGGTGATGTCAGGGTCGGTGAGTGGACGCAGACGGGTGAGCTGGACGAGCCGGCCGGGTTCTTGAAGGTTCGTGGCCGCCGGTACCGCTACCCAGACGGCAGCGAGGACGTGTGGGACATCCTCGTGGGCGGCGCGACCGTCGCGATCGTCGCCGTCACCGACGACGAGCAGGTGGTGCTGGCCCGGCAGTACCGGCCGGGGCCTGGGCGCGTACTGCTGGAGTTGCCGGGCGGAAACGCGGACGGAGACGAGCCGGTCGAGGTCACGGCGGCTCGGGAACTGCTGGAGGAGACCGGCTACGAAGCTGCGACACTCGAGGTGGTCATGCAGACCTTTCTGGCGTCGTACGCCTCACATCGCCGCCACGCGGTCCTGGCCCGCGGGTGCCGGAAAGTCGCTGAACCGAGACTGGATGACGCCGAGTTCATCGAGACCGTGCTGATGCCGGTCGGCGCGTTCGTCCAGCACGTGCTCAGCGGGCAGATGACCGACACCGACATCGCCTTCGCGGGGCTGGTCGCCGCCGGATACCTGAAGCCGACCAGGTGACTGTCCGTGCGCGCTGCTGAGCGCCCGCACGGGCGCCGCGACGGTGATGATCCGTCCGGCCATGATCGGCGGAAGCGGGCGGGCTCGGGCTGATCCCGATCAGCTGCCTGCGGCGACGCCGAACAGGTCGAGGCAGCGAGTCAGACCTGTCACCTCCACCGGGCCGCGGGAGCGTCGTTTCCACGCGGCGGCGTCGATCGCCATGAGGTGCTGCACGAGGCGCTCGCCGTCCTGGGCGGAAACCTTGTGGCCATTGTCCTGATAGCCGAGTTTCCGCGACACGGCCTCGGACGCGAGGTTGCCGGCGACGTATGCCGTCCGTGCTTCGGCCGCGCCGAGGTGGGTGAAGGCCAGCTCGAGCACGGCCATGCGGGCCTCGGTGCCGTACCCCCGGCCCTGATGGGCCAGGCCGATCCAGGATCCGGTCTCGACGGTCCTGGTGATCGCGAAGTCTGTCGCCCACATGCTCTGCACGCCGATGGCGGTACCGTCCAGGCGGATGGCCAGGTGAAGGTCCCAGCTGTCGGGTCGCCAGTGGGCCAGTGCGCGCCAGTGCCGCTGCAGGAGTCCCCGTTCCCGTTCGGGAGACGAGGCGTACAGGAAGGACTGCTGGAAGCGGGCCTGGCCGGGTGGCTGGATGGCGGCGGCCGCGTCGAACAGATCCGCGAGGTCAGCGGAGGTGGGGACGGCGAGTTCAAGGCGTGCGGTGGCAAGGCGCAATCCGAGCAGCGGCCACACCGCCACCAGTGCGGTGTCGTGGCACCCGTGGTCCGCCTGAACGTCGTCGTCCGTGGCCCGTTCTCCTGAATGCGGGTCCTGGCCTCGGTGTCCGCTGCCGGTCACGTCGCCTCCTCTCGCACGTTGGCGGCGATGTGCTTCGAGGATCGCATCGCGGGACGCGTGCCACCAGGAAGTGCCCCTCCGCCGTGACGGACTCCGGCTCGATCAGCCGGACGCCGCCTTCCACTCGGGAGCCAAGATGGAGTGGACGACCGAATCCCGCCACCCGCCGGTCAGCTTCAGGTGCCCGCGGATGACTCCCTCCTCGACCATCCCCAGCTTGCTCATCACCCGCCCGGACGCCTCGTTGAACGGGCTTCGCGCGCCCCAGATGCGGTGGATGCCGAGCTGCTCGAACCCGAGCCGCAGGAGCAGACGTACGACTTCGGCGCCCAATCCCTGACGCCACCGGTCCGAGCGCAGCGCGAACCCGATCTGGGCACTGTTCTGCAGCGGGTGTCCGAAGTCGATCGAGATGCGCGCGAACGCCACCAGCTCGCCGTCCGGCAGCACCGCGGCGAGGCAGTAGTCCGTCCGCGGGTCGTTCCGGGCCGTCTCGATCACGCCGGCTATGGTGCTCTCGACCTGCTCACGGTTGCGGGGCTCGAAGCTCATGTGCTCGGTGACCCGCGGATCGCCGTAGACGGCCAGCAGCCCGTCAACGTCTGTCGGGACGAACTCCCGCAGGGCCAGCCTCGGGGAGGAGATCGTGACCGGGTACATGAACGCCGACCCTACTGGCCCGGACGGCCGGTCCGTGCGGCTCGCAAGCCTTCCGGCATGGACAGAGTCACGTGCTGGCGGACGTGTCCATGCACCGGATCACCTGCTCGGGCACATCCCGTCCGAGAAGCAGCCGAGCGAAAGAAGCCGCGGCCCGCGACGAGCAGATCGGCTGTAGTCCTCGCCGGACCAGAAGCTGATCCGCTCCAGCCAGGAGACGTAGCCGATCGCCTCGGTGTCCCGTTCGGTGAGCAGGCAGGTGACCTCCGGGCGGGCCGGCAGCTGCCTACGAAACCGCGGCCCTGGAGCACGGGCTGAGCGTGGCGCAGGCCTGCGTGCTGGGGCGGCTGACCAGGCAGGTCGGGATGCGGGAACTGGCAGACGAGCTCGGTTGCGACGCGTCCAACATCACCCAGATCATCCGCCGGCTCGAGGCGCGCGATCTCGTCCGCCGTCGTCCTCACCCCGACGACCGCCGCTCCCGGCAGATCGTCCGCCCCCCAGCGGAACCAGCCTCTACGCCGCCTTCGAGCAGTCCTTCGAGTTCGCCCGGTCCGCCACCGCCCCACGAACAGGACCAACTGACCACCCTGCTCCGCAAGGCCCTCGACGGAACACGAGAACCCGCTTGAGGCGTGGCGGGCGGCAGGGCAGGAGCTCCTCGGTGAGACGAAGTGGCGACACGCTCTCGCAGCCGTATAGCTCGACCGCGCCAGCGCCTTTACTATGTAGATCAAATTCTGTCGGCGCCACATGGACGTGCCGGCCAGGACGACACACCGGCCCGCAACCCGCTCCCCCAGACACTGACCGCTTAACCTGCGGAAACAGCATCACACACCACGTCCATGGACGTGACCGTGCCCGGGAGAGAACGGAGCTGCCTGACGTGCCTGTCGCCCCGTCCGGACCTGCCCGTACCGCCGAGCAGATCCTCGCCGACACGGCGCGGATCACCGATCCGGCGCTCATGCGCGTGGTGAACCGCCTGCCGTCACCGCTGCGGGAGAGCGGCCCGGTCGAACGCGGCCTGCCCGCCGTCGTCGCCGGCAACCTGCTCATGAACGTGGCGACCCTCCACGACGACATCATCGACCTGGAAGCCCAGCGCCGCGGCCGGCCCACCGTGCCGGCTGCCTACACCACCGGGCACGCCATCATGGCCGGTGACGCCCTGCTGGCCCTGGCCTTCTCCCACCTGGGCGAGCACCCGCACCCCCGTACCCGGCAGGCGCTGCGGACGATGCTCGATGGCTGGCTCCAGCTGTGCGCGGGCCAGGTCCGCGACGAGGAGCACGAGGGCCGCTGCGAGACCAGCCTCGACCAGGCCATCTCCGTGCAGGCGGCCAAGACCGCCGAGGGCGTGCGGGCAGTGTGCTGCCTGCCGGCCCTGCTGACCGACGCCTCCGGCGCGCAGGTGGAGGCCGTCGGCCGGTTCGGGTTCCATCTCGGCATGGCGGTGCAGTACCACAACGACCTGTCGGACCTGTGGCCGGCGGAGCAGCTCAGCCGGTCCCGCTACGGTGACGTCCGCCGTCGCAAGATCACGCCCACGGTCGCGGACCTGATCGACCGGTGCGGCGGCCGCGCCTGGACCCGTGAACAGAACCACGAGCACATGCGCCTGGCCCTCCAGAGCCTCCAGGAAGCCGACCCGCCGCCGGCCGTCCACCGCGACGCGGTCGCCCTCGCCGACATCTACCTGGTGGGAGATGCCGAGCCCACGCCCGCCCACACCTGAGCCGTCAGTGCGGCATGTCCAGGCCGGCGCTCTCGGCCGCGGCCATCGCCGCGGTGACGAACTGTTCGTACGTTCCCATACCGTTCTTCAGGCCGAAGAGGTCGGTCTGCCGGTACTCCACGACCACGTGCGACGCCTTGTACGGCGTCGTCTTCTGCCCCATGGAGTACGTGAACCATTCCGCCGGTCGCCCGGGGAAGCCCTCGTGCGCGGGGTAGCCGCGAGGCGGGGACATCGCATCGTAGGCGATGCCGCGCGGGCCGTCGCCGCTCATGTGGAGGGCCAGCGTCTCGTTGCCCTGGCCGGGGTCGCCGGCCTGGATCGACCGCAGCCACCAGAAGAGGCTGAGCTGGTTGTCGTACGTCTGCCGCCCGCCCAGACCGTACGGCCGGGGGCACACCCGGGAATCCTTGTCCCCGTCGGACAGGGCGTTGACCATGGCGTCGAAGGCGGACCGTTCCACCTCCGTCAGCGCGTTCATGTAGACCGAGCGCAGGTTCGTCCGCGGCAGCAGCGCGAAGCCCGCCTTCGGCCCGTCGCCGGAGGTGAGGTTCTGGTGGGCGAAGACCCACAGCATGTACTGGATCAGCGTGACGAACCCGATGAGGTTGGCCGTCTGGTGGCGCCCCCGCAGCCATGTGCCCACCCGGTCACTCGGATCGAAGCCGAGCATCCCCAGCCGGTCGGGCAGCTCCGCCAGCGGCACGTCCGGGGTGGCCTGAGCCGTGCCGTGGACGAGGTCCCTGCCGGCGGTCAAGGCCAGTACGTCGCCCTTGGCGTAGACGGTCGTCATCACCGGGTTGCCGGCGAGGTTGAAGTCGCACCTCTTGATGGGCGCCGCCAGGGACACGGTGATGATGTTGCCCACGTTGGTGTTCGGCACGAAGCGCAGGTCATCGGTCGGCTGGACGTCGTCGTAGGTCCTCAGGTGCCCCTGGGCCACGCGCACGGCCTGCATCTTGGCGCTCGTCCGGATCCTGCTCGACCGCCTGGAGCCGGTCGTCGCGTCGCCCTCCTGCTCGTCGGTCCGCAGGAACGTGTCAGGAAGCTTGGTGGTGTCGGGGGAACGCCCCGTCAGCAGGGTCAGCAGCTCGCCGATGAAGACGAGCTGACGGCGCAGGGCCGCCCACGTCGTCACCGATTCGGTGATGATCTCGACGTCGCCGCCGTCGGACTCGATGACCACCCCCGGGTCCTGCCAGGAGCAGACCCGTCCCTTGGACGGCAGGGCCTCCTCGGTCTGCCAGCCGTTCTTGGAATCTGCCAGAAACCTCAGCTCGTTACGCTGGAACTGCCATTCGAGCCCGATCCTGGGCATGGGCGCCTCCTGGGGATGTGTGTGGCCTCCCCTCCCGAGCGGGTCCGGCGTGCCTCAGATACGTGCCGATGGGTGGAGTTCCTTACGTCACCGGCTCCTCAGGCTGCCCGGTCTGTCGGCCACGAGGGTCCCGGAGAGCCGGTCGTGCAGACTGCGCCCGGCGGGGTCGAGCAGGGCCCACAGCCCGTCCAGAACCAGCAAGGCGATCCCGGCCTGCGGGACGAAGGCGAGCAGCGGGAAGACCAGCGCCCGCGCGGCCAACCTGCGCCACGCCGGCCGGCGGCCCGTACCGGCGGTGACGATCCGTACGCGCATGACCAGCTTGCCGACCGTGTGCCCGCTCGACGCGTAGAGGAAGACCGACAGCAGGACGAGCAGCCGCTCGTCGTCCGGGAACATCCTCTCCCACCAGATCGAGTCCAGCAGCCCGTGATCGAGGGTCAGCGCGTCTGTGACGCCCAGCCTGAGCAGGGTGAGGAGAATCGTGATCACGACCAGGTAGTCGATCAGCAGCGCCGTCACCCGCCGCGACGACCTCGTTCGCACCGGCCGGTCGGCGGAGGGCATCCACCGTGCGGCGACCAGCATCAGCACGGCCGCCACCAGCAAGGACGCCGTGAGCCAACCGTCCGGCACCTGGACGCCGTTCTGCACGAGCTCGCCGTCCACGTAGAGCACGCCGACGTCCCGGATCCCCGGCGCCGGGCAGCAGAGGTCCGTGTCGAAGCGAAGGGTGAGCAGGAGCTGCCGGGCGACCGCGATCGCGGCCAGCAGCCCCGCCACCCGCCGGCCCACGGGAGCAGGGCTCCGCAGGCCGACGCAGGCCAGGACGGCGATGACGGGCACACCCCAGACGATCGCGAACTCCACCACGCGACCGGCGTCGCCGCGCAGCGTTTCCAGGACGGGCCTGAGCACGCCGGAGCCGGACATGTGAGGCGCCCACTCGGCTGGCACGGCCTCCCAGGACTGCCAGGTGGGAAAGGAGGCAGCGGCCACGGCCGCCGTCCAGATCAGCGAGATCCACGGCGGGACCGTGGATCGCCGGGGAAGGCTCGCCACCGCGGCAGGACGTGCCGCGAGCCGCCGCCTGAGCAGGACGTAGCCGATCAGCGCCGGCCAGAACAGCAGCCGGGCGGGCTCGTCCAGGAGCTCCTCGAAGCTGAGCCAGCGCAGCAGGCCGCTGTGCGTGCCGACCGCCCAGCCGTCGGTCAGAACGACGGCGAGGGTGACGACGTAGGCGACGACGAGGTAATCGATCAGGAACACCGCCCCCGTCCGCCAGATGGGCGTGATGGCGGGCTCCTGGTCGGGGCCCGGCGCGTGCGTCGCGAGCAGCACCAGCGCGGCGGAGATCAGCAGGGCGTTCTCCACGGGCCCCCAGGAGCCGATCACGGCCTGGAACCAGTCCAGGCCGAACGGTTCGAGCAGCTCGCCGCACGGCCCGTCGCCGCTGTACCAAGGGGTGAGCGGGGTCGCGATCGCGATCAGGACGAGGAGCCCCGCGGCCCGTCTCCCGGCCGCCGCCGAATGCCGGTGGCCCAGGGCGGCGAGCACGACGAGCGCCGGGAGTCCCCAGGTCGTCAGGAGTTCCGTCAGCGTGCCGAGGTCGCCGCGCAGCGGCAGGAACGGCGAGATGTGCTCAAGATCCCCGATCCCGCCCATGCAGACGTAGGGCTGCGACTCGAGGTCTTCGGGCTGCCAGGCGATCCAGGTCGGGTAGGCGGCAGCGGTCAGGGCGGCCACCCAGACCAGTAAGGCTGATCGCGACAATCGGGGCTCCAGTTCGTTCGGCGCGACAGCCTAGCGATGATCTTCAGGCGCCGCACGGAAGCGGCCCGCGCCCGGCCGGGCGCTGCCGAGCCGGGAGCTCGCCTCGGCGCTCGAATCCCGGCTCGGCCAATTACAGCCCATAACGGTGATAAATCCCGATTTTTCTGCCCATTTACCTCGATATTGACCTCTTGTAGTTCATCAACTCAAATGCAGGTGACACATCCATCGCTCGCCGGCGCAAAAGGAGCGACCCCATGAGAAGCAATGCCGTGTTAGCCCTGGTCACGGGTGCCGCCTGTGTGCTCGTGGCCACTTCGGTCCCCGGCTCGGCGAACGCCTCCAAAGGCGATCCCGCCGACCTCCTGGTGAAGGCCAGGCCCGCACTGCTCCGCAGCTCGCCCGAGGACGCGTACGTCCGGCAGAGCCCGATCGAAGGAAAGGGCGGCCTGCGCTACACGCCCTACACCCGCACGTACGCGGGGCTGCCCGTCTACGGCGGCGACTTCGTCGTGGTCAGCGCCGCCTCCGGCGAGGTCCTGAGCACCTCCGTCTCCCAGGACAGCCCCCTGGACGTGGCCACCACGCCCAGGCTCAGCGCGGCCGAAGCGGCCCGGGTGGCCAGGAGCCGGCTGCCCGAGGTCTCCTCGATCGCCACGCCCCGGCTGGTGGTCATGGCGCAAGGACGCGGCCGGCTGGCCTACGAGGTGCTCCTCCACGGCGCGATCGGCGGCAGGGAGAGCAAGCTGCACGTCTTCGTCGACGCGCTGACCGGCGCGGTCGTCCTGAAGTCCGACGAGGTCAGGGAGGGGGTGGGCAACAGCTACTACAACGGCAACCCGGTCACCATCGGCACCATGGGGACCGGCTCCTCCTTCGCCATGATCGACCCGGTACGGCGGAACGTGCGCTGCGGCGGCCAGAACGGCTCCGCCTACACCGGGCCCGACGACAACTGGGGCAACGGCACCGGCACCAACTTCGAAACCGCCTGCGTCGACGTGCTCTACGCGATCGACACCGAGTGGGACATGCTCAGGGCGTGGCTGGGACGCTCCGGCTTCAACGGCGTCGGCGACGGCTACCCCGCCCGCGTCGGCCTGAACGCCGTCAACGCCTATTGGAACGGCAACTACACCGTCTTCGGCCACACCTCCGACAACCTCCGCCAGCTCACCGCGATGGACGTCGTGGCGCACGAGTACGGCCACGCCGTCTTCGCCACCACGCCCGGCATCGACCTCGGCGACAACGAGAAGGCCATACTCAACGAGTCCACCGGCGACATCTTCGGCGCGCTGACCGAGCAGTACGCCAACCAGCCCGCCACCCTCGACCCGCCGGACTACACGGTCGGCGAGGAGGTCAACGTCGACGGAACCGGCCCGATCCGCTACATGTACAAGCCGTCGCTGATCCCCGGTCACCCCGACTGCTTCAGCAGCGCGGTGCCGTCGATGCCGCCCGATGTCGGGGCCGGCGTCCAGAACCACTGGTTCTACCTGCTGGCCGAGGGCAGCAACCCGACCAACGGCCAGCCGCCCAGCCCGACCTGCGACTCCTCCTCCATCGTCGGGCTCGGTGCGCGCAAGGCGGGCCAGATCTACATGGGCACGCTGCTGCGCAAGACCACTTCCTGGCCGCACACCATGGCCCGCCGCGCCTCGCTGCAGGCGGCCCTGGACATGTTCCCCGGGTCGTGCCTGGAGTACAACACGGTCAAGGCCGCGTGGAACGCCGTCCGCGTGCCCGTCCGCGCCGGGGAGCCGTACACGTGCGACTTCTCGGTCGCGGTCGACCCCACCGCGGCGGCCGTGCAGCCCGGCCAGACCGTGAGCGTCACCGTCAGCAGCGCCGTCGTCTCGGGCGGCCCGCAGCAGATCTCGCTGTACGCCAGGGGGCTACCGGCGGGCATGACCGCCTCCTTCAGCCCGGCGAGCATCACCACCGGCGCCACCTCCACGCTGACCGTCACGGTCGGCGCGAGCACCGCGTCCGGCACCTACCCGATCACGGTGCTGGCCGACGGCGTCGCCCTCGACCACACGGCCACCCTCACCCTGACCGTGGCTCCATGAGCCGATGAGGCCGCCGCGGGGGCTTCAGCGACCTGACAGTCAATTCGGCCCGGCGCGCCGGAAGTATGCGCCGGGCTCATTTTCAAGGCCGTTGAAAGGGCCTATGCCTAACGTTCTGCGCGGGCCGTCATCTACCGCAAGGAGCGACATGAGGTTCATCGCAGCAACCACCGCCACGATGGTGCTCGCCTCCTCCCCGGCCGCGGCCGAACCCGAGAGAAGCGACCGGGAGATCCCCCCTCGCCTCCATCGAGTACACGACCGGTCTCACCGTGACCTTCTCCGACAGCCGGCCCTCCGACGAAGTGGGGATGTCCCAGCTCGGGATCATCGGCCGCGCGCCGCTCATCGCCTGGGACCGGAGCAACAGCTACCTGCAGACCTACCTGGAGATCACCCCGCCCGACGTGCCGGTGCCCCGGCGGCTCGTCGACGACCACGGCGCCGACCTGCCCGCCGGACTGCGGGGACGGCGGATCACCAGCGAGCCGGTCACCGTACGCGGCCTGGCCGCTCCGGCCGGCGCCGTGCTCTCCGGCTCGTGCACCGCCGAACACTTCGGCTGGCACCTGTGGCACGAGAACGGCCAGGCCGGACTGGCGCCCAAGTCGTTCACCACCCTCGGCTTCGGCGGCTTCAAGGAGCGTCGCGCGGAGAGCTACGTCTTCAACTGCCTGCCGGCGGGTTCGCCCAGCTACCTGTGGGCCCGGCACCGCCTGTACTACTGGAACGGCACCAGCTGGTGGAAGCAGGCGGACAGGAAGGTCGGCCCCGGCCTCCAGTCGGAGGAGGTCAAGGGCAAGATCAAGCTGCACCGCAGGGTCAGCTATGACGACGGCTGGGGCTCCAGCCCCAGCTGCCTCGGCGGGGCCTGCAAGTACACCCGTGAGGGACGTTTCACCAGCTGACGGCTGAATTGGTCCCTGACCGGAAACCCCAGCCGGGCCGTGCCCGGCTGGGGTTTCCGCGCCGCCGCCGTCGCCCTCACGTGTTGACGAGGTCGTCGGCCGTCGGAGAGGATCGGCCTCAGTTGATCATCCAGAGGATCCGAGGGACCTGGCCCTGTGACGGTCCGGCAACCTGCCCAGCCATGGGCAAGGTGCCAACGCCAGGCACGATGAGGAAGGTCTGATGAGCGTTCAGCTCGATGTTCCCGTGCTCGCAGGTTCCTTGGTGCGGCTGGAGCCGCTGACGATGGAGCACGCGGTCGACCTGGCGGCGCAGGGCACCGGGATCAACGCCGAAGCGAAGCTTCTGCTGCTGCGGTACGCGTTCGAGAGCATCGGGGTCGCGCGGGTCGATCTGAAGACCGACGCCCGCAACCACCGGTGCCGGCGGGCACTGGAGCGACTCGGCATCGGCTTCGAGGGCGTTCTCCGCAACTGGTCGATGTCCTGGGCACCCGGTGAGGAGGGGATGCTCCGGGACTCGGCGATGTTCGCGGTGGTCGCATCCGAGTGGCCGGCCGTCCGGCGAACCCTCACCACCCGCCTGGCCTCAGCGAGCGCTCGATGAAGACCGGCAGGCGGTAGCCAGGGGCCCCTCGCCGGGCGGGGGCGCTCAGCCCAGGAACGCCGAGGTGGTGGCCATGAACCGGTCGGCGTCGTCGAGCCACGGGAAGTGCCCCGCCCCGGCCTGTACGACGAGCTCGGCGTGCGGGAACAGCGCGACGAGCTCGGTCATCGCGGCGGGAGGGGAGTTCAGGTCCACCTCGCCGGCGAGCAGCAGCACCGGTGAGGTGAAGCGGGTGAGCGCGGCACGGGTGGCGTCGGGGGCGAAGGCGCCGTCGGAGCCGAAGACGGCTGCCGCCTCGTCGTTCCGCTGCTCGTCCTCGGCGGCCTTGTGCGCCTGGGCCGTCTCGTCCCAGCGGCCGTACCAGAACGGCGCGATGGCCTGGAAGTCGTCACGGGTGGCCTGCCCTGACATGACCCTCTCCAGGGCCGCGTACGCCCCCGGGAACCAGGGCTCGCCCTCGCGCGACCGGGCGGTCCCCCGCCGGACCTCTTCGGTGATCCCGATGCCGACGGCGGCGACGCTCGGAGTGACCAGGACGAGCCGTCTGACGCGTTCCGGATGGCGGGTCGCGTAGAGCACGGCCAGATTCGTGCCCCCCGAATGGGAGAGCAGGTCCATCCGGTCGAGATCGAGGTGCTCGCGCAGGGCCTCGACGTCATCGACCAGGCGGTCGCAACGGTACGAGGCGGTGTCCGGCGGCACGGCGGACTGCCCGGTGCCCCGCAGGTCCGCCATGATCAGCTGCCGGTGCGCCGAGAGGCCCCCGAGGTCGCCGAGGTAGGCGGAGGCCTGCATCGGCCCGCCGGGCAGGCAGACCACGGGGGGGCCGTCGCCGAACACGCGGTAGGCGAGCCTGGTGCCGTCGTAGGAGGTGAAGGAGTTCATGCCCGCCAGCCTGCGGGGAGACACCGCGCCTCGGCTATCGTTCAGTCACAGCTACATGATGAGGGCGGATGGCGGTCGAGATCAGGTTCACCGCGGCGTCGGTCGCGAAGGTGCGGTTCGCCGTCTCACCGCTGGGCGAGACGGTGCTGGCGCTGCGGATCCTGTTCGGCACGGGCGGCCATGCCGTCCACCGGTCCTGGGTGCGCCAGGCGCGCCCGCTGCTGGCGGGCGAGAGCGAGCTGCCGCTGCTGCGCGCGCTGATCGCCGGGCCGCTGCCGTCGTTCCTGTTCCCGGCGCCGGCTCAGCGCCTGCCTTCCATCGCGACGGAGCTGGACCTGGTACGCGCCACGCAGGAGGACTTCTTCCGGCACGAGTACGGCGCGGTCCTGGGCATGCCGGCCGAGGACGCCCCCGAGCCCGCGACGGTACTTCCACGGCTGGCCGAGGCGCTGCGTCGCTGCCACGAGCTGCTGATCGCGCCACAGTGGGGCCGGATGCGCGCCGTGCTGGAGGCCGACATCGGCCGGCGCGCGCTGACCCTGGTGGAGGGCGGGGTGCAGGCGCTGTTCGCCGAGCTGCACCGCGACATCGCCTGGGACGACGGCCAGCTGGTGGTCCACGGCCGGCGCACCCCGCACTCGGTGTACACGGTGGACGCCGGCGGGCATGGCCTGGTCCTGCAGCCCAGCGTCTTCAACTGGCCGGACGTGGGTGTCGACAAGGCCCCGGTCACCGCCGCGTCGATCCGCTATCCGGCGATGGGCGTCGGCCTGCTCCGGGAGTCGCCCCGACCGGCGCTGACGGGCCTGATCCCGGTGCTCGGCCGGACGAGAACGCAGATCCTCGCCGCCTTGGCCGAACCTCTGACGACCGCGGCCCTGGCCACCCGCCTGAGCATCACGCCGAGCGCGGTCTCACAACACCTGGGCGCACTGCGCGGGGCGGGCCTGGTGTCGACACAACGCAACGGCCGCACGGCACTCCACCTGCGCACGGAACGCGCAACCCACCTGATGGGCGACCCGGTTCCGAACGGTCACTGACGGCGCCGGCGGCCAGGTCTCGGGGCGCCGGGGCGCGCCCGGGTTCGCGCCGCCTCGCGAGGGCGCCCGCCGGATCACGGGCCGTCCGGTCCGCCCGGCACGGCGCCGAGGACGAGGCGGAGCATAGAGCGGGCCAGGGCCTCCGGGTCGCCGTTCGCGCTTTCCGGCAGGGCGCCGCTCAGCCACAGGGTGGTGAAGCCGTGAGCCAGCGACCATGCGGCGATCGTGGTCGTCCGGTCGTGTTCCGGGCACGGCGACAGCGAGTGGGCGCTGGTGTTGAGTACGTCCGCGGCGCGCCGCTGCGCGGATCGGACGCCGGGATCGTCCACGCGGTAGAGCTCGGGCCGGAACATCACCTCGAAGTAGGGCCGGTGGTCAAGGCCGAAGCGGAGGTAGGCGACGCCGACCTCCCACACGTCGGGGGCCGCGTTCTCCAGAGCGTCGGCGAACATGGTGAAGCCCTCGGCGGCCACGGCCGTCAGCAGGCCCTGCTTGTCACCGAAGTGGTAGGCGGGAGCGGCGTGTGAGACGCCGGCGCGGCGGGCCAGCTCGCGCAGGCTCCATCCGGCCGGGCCGGATTCGCCGATGGCCCGCAGCGCGGCGTCGATGATGACGCGCCGCAGGTTGCCGTGGTGGTAGGACGGCTGGCTGATCTTCCTCACCTCCGCGTTCCAGGGCTCAGCGTGACGACCACACCCTAGCTTGACATTGACAAGATGACGAACCTCCTCCAATCTGTCCAACGACAAGATTGGAGGACGGAATGGTTCCGTTCATCGCCCTCACCGGCGGGTTCATCGTCCTGCGGCTCGCCGGCCTGGTCGGCATCGACGCACTGGACGCCTGGCAGCCGGCCCTGCGAGGCGCCCTGGCCCTGATGTTCGTCCTCACCGGCGTGCCCCACTTCCTGCCCTCCTGGCGCCGCGACTTCGTCGCGATGGTCCCGCCGTCGTTCCCGCGGCCGGACCTGCTGGTCACCCTCACCGGCGTCCTGGAGCTGGCCGGCGCCGCGGGGCTGCTGCTCGCGCCGGTCGCGCCGTACGCGGCGATCGGGCTGGCGCTGCTCATGGTCGCCATGTTCCCGGCCAACGTCTCGGCGGCCCGCCGCGGCCTCACGCTGGCCGGGAAGCCCGTGACCCCGCTGCCCGCCCGCACGGCCCTTCAGGCGCTCTTCATCGCCGCCGCCGTCGCCGCGGCCGTATGAGCTCATCACTCGCCACCGGCCTCACGACCGCCGAGTTGGAGGTCGGGCGCTACAGATCGCCCAACGCTGACAGAAGCCGCCCGATCCAGGCGAACAACCGCAGGATCTGACGGAAGGGCCAGACCGCCACCCAGAAGACCGGTTCAAGCCACCGGAAGGGGCCGAGGAGCAGGGCCAGGACCATCATGACCGCGTCCGGATCCAGTGACCGCAGAACCCAGCACCACCCCCGATGCCCCCACCTCCGGTGCAGCACCAACGACACCAGTGCGGGCGGCAACGTCAGAGCGGTCGCGAGCGCGAGCGCGGACGGTCCCGGCAGCCAGATCCCGGCCGCGGCCCACAGCAGCCCGTACACCCCCCCACGAGACGGCCAGGCCGCCCAGCAGCCGGACCATCCCACCTTCCGACCGGACGTGCCGCGCCAGGCACGCGGGCAGGCGCACGCACACGTCGGGCAATGAGGTGTCGAGCGGGATCACCGGCCGCTCAGGCCCGGACGGCTCGCACGCCTCGGACGGGCCTTCCCTGCGGCTGAGCGGATGGAGAGCATCGTTCACCCGTCCTGATCTACCGGCGCCGCCTTGTGATCCACTGGTGATCACTGGTCACGCCCGCCCTCCCGACGGGCGTCCCGCACGTCATGGACGGCGCATTGCCCGACCCCCGACCGGCGCCCGGATGGCGGTGGGCGGCTTCGGGGTAGGGGAAGGGCGGGGGCTCGGGGGAGGCGGAAGATGGCTGGACGGATCGTGGCGGGCGTGGACGGCTCTCCGCCCTCGATGGCCGCCGTCGAGTGGGCCGCGGCGGACGCCCGCAGGCGCTCACTGGAGCTGCGGCTGGTGCACGTGTGCGAGCCGTGGACGGGCGCCGTGGGAACGGCCGAATACTGCGCCGGGATGCTGGAATCGACCGCGGACCGGGCGCGCGGCCTGGCTCCCGGCGTGGAGATCGGCACGGAGATCCTGCCCGGCCCGGTGGTGGACGACCTGGTGCGGGAGTCGGCGCAGGCCGACAGCCTGGTGCTGGGCAGCAGGGGGCGGGGCGGTTTCGCCGGGATGGTGCTCGGCTCCACGAGCCTGGCGCTGGCCGGGCACGCCGCGAGCCCGGTGGTGGTCGTCCGTGAGGCCGCCACGATCCGCCACGGCAGGATCGTGGTCGGATACGACGGATGGCAGTCCCCGGCCGCCATGGAGTACGCCCTGAAGCAGGCACGCGCCCAGGACGCGGAGCTCCTGGCGCTGTACGCCTGGCGGCCGCCGATCCTGTCCTCGTTCGCCTCCGCCTACAGGATGCCGGGCGAGAGCTTCGAGGAGAACGCCCGCGACGCCGCCCAGCAGGTGATCCCGTGGCGGGGCGGGAACCCTGACGTGCGGATCGTCGACGAGCAGGTGTGCGATCATCCCGTCGCCGCTCTCCGGAACGCCTCCTCCACGGCCGACCTCGTCGTGGTGAGCTCGCGCGGGCTGGGCGAGTTCGCCTCGACGATGCTGGGCTCGGTGAGCCACGGCGTGCTCCACCACGCGGCGTGCCCGGTGGCCGTGGTGCCTGCCGGTGGGGCCTCCCCCGCGTCCCGTTGACGGGTCGGGCGCCGGCGGTCCAAGGCGTCCTGCCGATACCGGTCGGGGGTATGCTGTCGGTGTGACTTCGAGGGGTGAGCGAGAGGGCCTGCTCCCGCCGTTGCTGCTGGCCGTGCTCGTCGCCCTGGGCCTGGCCGCGATGCACACCCTCGGCCACGTCGGCGTCCGGAACGAGCCGCCGCCCGTCCCTGCCGGGGTCGTCCATGCCGACGACGGCCGGTCCTCGATGCCCGGCCACGGCGGAGCGCCGGACGGCGGTCACGACACCGCCCCCGTCTGCCTGGCCGTCGCGGCCGGCCTCGTCGCGCTCGCCCTGCCGGTGCTCCATCTGGCAGGGCTGTTCGGCTCGTCGTCCAGCGGGCCTTCCCATGTGGGGTGGCGTGTCGCCGGACGGCTTCGCGGGCCGCCCGACGCGCTCGTCCTGAGACGAACCGTCGTCCTGCGGACCTGAGTCGCGGACGCGGATCGCCGTGGCGTTCGCGCCCCGGCCGGATCCGGCTGCGTTCATCCGTGAGCACGACTTCTCAGCGAGGCATCAATCATGCAGATCGATCGACGTACCATGCTGCGGGCCGCCGGGCTCGGCGTCCTGGGCAGCGCTCTCACCGCGTGCGCCGGTGAGCCCGCCGCCACCGGGCCGGCGTTCGTCACGCCGACCAGCGAGCAGGTCCGGCAGGTGGAGCGGGCGCGCCGCACGGGCGCGGTCCGCGACTTCCGCCTGACCGCCGCCGAGAGCCAGGTGGACCTCGGCGGCGTCACCGTGCGCACCTGGGCGTACGACGGCAGGGTCCCGGGGGCGCCCATCCGGGTCAGGGCCGGTGAGGTGGTGCGCGCCCGTCTGGCCAACCGGCTCCCCCAGGACACCAGCATCCACTGGCACGGCCTGGCGCTCAGCAACGAGGCCGACGGCGTGCCCGGCGTCACCCAGCAGCCCGTCGCCGCCGGGGCCGAGCACGTCTACGAGTTCGCCGCCCCCGACCCCGGCACCTACTGGTTCCACCCGCACTCGGGAACCCAGCTGGACCGAGGTCTGTACTCGCCGCTGATCGTGGAGGACCCCCACGAGCCGCTCGGCTACGACGCCGAATGGGTCGTGGTCCTCGACGACTGGCTGGACGGCGTCACCGGCACGCCCGAAGAGGTCCTGGCCGAGCTGTCCCGAGGCATGAGCATGGGCATGAACCACGGCGCCGCCGCCCCCACCGGCGCCACGCCCGACATGCCGGGGATGGACCACGGCGCCACCGCCGCCCCCTCCTCCGGCCCGGCGAAGCACATGCTCATGGGCGCGACGAGCCCGCTGCTCGGCGGCGACGCCGGTGACGTACGCTACCCCCACTTCCTGCTCAACGGCCGGGTCCCCGCCGCCGCGGAGACCTTCCGCGCCAGGCCGGGAGCGCGGCTGCGCATCCGCATCATCAACGCCGGGGGCGACACCGCCTTCCGCGTGGCCCTGGCCGGACACCGGCTGACCGTCACCCACACCGACGGCTTCCCCGTCCAGCACGCCGGGACCGACGCGCTGCTGATCGGCATGGGCGAGCGCTACGACGTGCTGGTCACCCTCAAGGACGGCGTCTTCCCGCTGGTCGCCCTGGCCGAAGGCAAGAACGCCGTGGCCCGTGGCCTGATCCGGACCAGCGACGGCGCTTCCGCTCCCCAGGCCGGCGTACGCCCCCGGGAACTGGACGGCGACGTCGTGCGCTACGCCGACCTCAAGCCGGCCGAAGGCGTGCGGCTGCCGGCCAAGGAGCCCGACCGCACCGTCAGGCTGGAGCTGACCGGCACCATGATGGCCTACGACTGGGCGATCAACGGCAAGAAGTACGACCCGGAGATCATCTCACCGGTACGGTCGGGCGAACGCGTACGGCTGTCGTTCGTGAACCGGACCACCATGTGGCACCCGATGCACCTGCACGGCCACACCTTCGCCCTGGCGGACGGCGGCGTCCGGAAGGACACGGTGATCGTCCTGCCCGGCAGCACGCTGAACGTCGACTTCGACGCCGCCAATCCGGGGCTCTGGATGATCCACTGCCACAACATCTACCACGCCGAATCGGGCATGATGACCCTCCTCGGCTACCAGCAGACCTGACCCCTCACGGATACCGGAATACCCCGGGCGGGTATGTTGCTTACGGCGGCGCAAGGCCTGCCGAGGGTGCGAACCCCCGGCAGGCGGCCCTCCACGCAGGGAGCGCGCTATGAGAAAGCTGCCATTGGCGATCTGGGCGATGGTCGTCGGAGCGTTCGCGATGGGCGCCGACGAGTTCATCGTCGCCGGTGTCGTCCGTGAGATCGCCCAGTCATTGAACGTCACGATCGGCGCCGTCGGCGCGCTGGAGAGCGTCTACGCGCTCGGCGTCGCGACCCGTCGCGCAAGGGACGTGCGGTGGCCATCGTCTTCTCCGGGCTGACGGCCTCCACGGTGCTCGGGGCGGCGATCGGGCAGGCGCTCGGCTGGCGGTTCACGTTCTGGACCCTGGTGGTCTTCGGCGCGGTCGCGCTGCTCGGCCTGATCGGCTCGCTGGGCCGCCGCGACACGGCGGACGTCCGTCACGAACACCACCACGACGCCCGGCCGGGCGCCGAGTTCGACGGGCTCGACGCGCACGCGCGGGCGCACCTGGGCGGCGCCGGCCAGGGGCCGACCATGCGCGAGCAGCTCGCCGACAGGGCGGTCATGCCCACGGTGCTCGCGACCCTTGGCGCACTGGCCGTCGCCCTGTTCGCGATGACCTTCGCCATCGAGAGCAGGCCGGCGACGGTCGTGATGATGCTGGTCTTCGGGACCGCGGCCTTCGCCGTGGTCGCCCCTTTGCAGCTGCGGGTCATGACGGCCGCGGGTCAGGCGCCGGACGTGGCCTCCGCCGCCAACATCTCCGTCTTCACGCTGGGCAGCGCCATCGGCATCCACCTGGGCGGGGCGGCCATCGACGGCGGCCTCGGCCTGAGCTCGGTCAACTGGGTCGGCGGCCTCCTCACCACGGCCGGACTGCTGACCGCCCTGGCCACCTGGAGACTGGCGGACCAGCGGCCGCCCGTACCAGCGGGCCACCATCACCACGCGCCGCCCGCCGCCCACCGCCACTGACCCGACGTTCCGAAGACCTCCCCGCGCACGGCAGACGCGGGAGGCGGCCACCGGGCAGCCGCCTCCCGCGCGATGGTTCAGCCCGGCGTCACATCGTGTCGCAGGGAAGGCCCCAGCTCGAATAGCCGCCGCCGGGCTCGTGGTGCCAGAGTTCGGCGCAGATGTTGGTGCCCGCGGGCACCGGCCAGGGGTTGTTGAACGTCAGGGCGACGCCGCTGTAGGTGTAGGTGCCGCTGTTGGTGCTGCGACCGGGGCTCCAGACGCGGATGTGGTAGGAGCCGTTGGGGCCGCAACGGCTCTGGTGCTGGAGCTTGATCCTGCCGTCCTGGGCCCAGAGCCCGAGGCACCGGCTGATCCCGGCCACCTTCCTGGCATCCGCGACTTCGGCCGAAGCAGGCGAGTTCGCGACCGTCGTGGTGACCGCGAGAGCGGTCGCCATCGTCAGGAAGGCACCCAGAAGGCGGCCCTTCCTGAACGTTCCCGCTGTCTTCATAGGGGTTTCTCCTTTGCTCATGGGGTTCCCGTGACGCCCCCGTGTGACGCGATCGGAGGTCTCGGCGTTCTTGACCCCGTCCAGGCAAAAGAATGCCCGCCGCGGCCGGAGCGGGCCTTACGGCTGCGGGCACGGATGTTCAGCCTGCGGGCACTACCTCGCGCACTGCCGGCGGAACTCGCTCGGCGACAACCCGTAGGCGCCGCGGAACGCCTGGCTGAAATGCGCCGGGCTGGTGAACCCCCACCGGGCCGCGATCGCGTTGATCGGGTAGCCGGCCAGATGCGGCTCGGCGAGATCGCGGCGGCACTGCTTCAGGCGGCGCTCGCGGATCCAGCCGGCCACGGTGTGTCCGTCGGCGTGGAACAGCTTGTTCAGATACCGCAGGGAGATGTGGTGTGCCGCGGCGATCGCGGACGGGGTCAGGTCCGTGTCGCCCAGGTTCGCCTGGACGAAGGCGTGGATCCGGGCGAGCAACGCGCGTCGCCGGCTGCCCGGCGGTACCGCGCTGTGGGCGTCCAGAGCACCGGCCAGCGCGGCGGTCAGGACGTCGAGGGTCAGGGTGGAGACCCGGGTCGCCTCGGCCGGGCTGAACTCCTCCAGGTGCCGGGCCAGCTGGAGCAGGAACTGCGAGGCCAGCGCGCCCATCCCCCGGTCACCCCTGATCGGCACCGCGTTGAGCTCGCGCAGGCCCCGCTCGGGCAGCGGCAGCAAGGAGCGCGGGAACTGCAGCGACAGCACCTGGCCGTCGGCGGGGCCGCTCGACTCGAACGTGGTCACATAGGGCTGCGAACTGTCCCGGAGCATCAGATCGCCGACCCGCAGCTCCCCCCGCCGGCCGGCTTGCTCTCCGCCGGCGTGACCCCGGACGGCGCAGGTCACGAAGAAGGTCTCCGGGTCGGAGCGGCGGATCAGCCGGGGCGTACGCCGGATCGTCAGCGACGGCGCGGTCAGCAAGGTCGCCTGCACCAGGCCGAGCCCGCCGAGCGCGACGTGAGCCTGAAACGCGCTTTCCAGACGTGGTTCGCAGGACGCGTCCAGCGGCATCCACATCTTCGAGCTCATCTCGCGCCAGAAGGCGAACCGCTCCTGCGGCGGGACGTCGGCGAAGCTGACCACGTCCATGGGCCTCCACATCGAAGTGTCGCTCCGGGGCCGCCCCAGCATCACCCGCTCAAGGTGCCACACGCAACCCGCCCGGGGAGCTCCGCGCGGGGCTCCGCTGTTTCCGGACGCGGGGCCGCCCAGCTCCCGTTTTCGCAGAAGCCAGCGCGTTCACCGGGCTTTTCGGTCACGCGTTCCGGTTCTGCTCGGTGAACAGCCTGTCCAGGTGCAGGTCGATCGCGGTGAGGGCGTCCTGGGGGGTGATCACGTCCAGTTCGAGCAGGGGTGAGGCCGGTGAGGGCGAGGAGCAGGTTGGTCTCGGTCGCCGGGTCGCGGCCGGGGGGATGTGCCCGTCGGCGATCGCCTGGCGGACCAGCTGCTCGACCAGAGCCCCGCCCCTGGACGAGGCCGCGGCGCGCCTGCTCGTGGACGGCCTCGTCGTGCAGCGCCTCCAGGACGTAGGCGGCGCTCATCCGGCTGGTCGCGCGGGCGTCGGCGTGCAGGGGAAGCATCTCCGCGAGCGTCAGTCGCAGCACGTCACGGGGGTGCGGACGGTCGCCGAGCTCGGCAAGGCCCTGCTCGACGCGCAGCGAGGTCTGCTCGGAGGCGAAGCCCATGGCGAAGGAGAGCATGGCGGCCCGGGAGGCGAAGTAGTGCTGCAGCTGCCCGAGGGACATGCCCGCCTCCTGCGCCACCACCCGTGTCGTCAGGTGCGTGAGACGCCGCGCTGCGCCACCACCCGCCACAACGCGCGGGCGTGCGGACCGCGGAAGGCGTGGTGCAGGGGCGCCGGCGGCAGGGGCACACGGTGTTCCGCGGCATCCCCTATGCCCAGCCCCCGGTGGGGGCGCTCCGCTTCGCCGCGCCCGCCCCGCCGCACCGCTGGGACGGCACGAGGCAGGCGGCGGAGTTCGGCCCCCGGTGCCGCTGTCCCTGCCGGTCGACGTGGGTCCGCCGCGGGGCACGGACTGACCCGATGTACGACCCGGCGGCGCTGGCCGGGGCGGGACTCGTCGTGGTGACCGTCAACTGCCGCGTGGGCGCGGAGGGTTTCGCGTTCCTCGACGACGCGCCGCCCAACCGCGGGTTCCTCGACCAGATCGCGGCGCTGGAGTGGGTGGGGCGGCGACACGGGCCCCGGAGTACCGGGGAACGGAAGCGCACGCGGACGCCCATGCGGAGAGTGACTACGTTGTCACGGTGACGCCAGATGGTGACCGCCAGATCATGTGATTACTTAGCGTTGCTGATCACAACTCACTGTAGTCACACCTGGTGAAGGGATCTCCATGCGCAGCGTCCTGGCCAAGACCCTCACAGCTCTCGTCGCCGTTGCGGCCCTCGGCGTCGCCGGCCCCGCACCCGCCCAGGCGGCGGACGCGGCCTACTTCGAGATGACCGACGTCACCCACGAAAGGTTCGTCGTCAAGCTCACCGACCCTGCGAAGATCCAGCACGCCCGCGACCTGGTGAACGGCGAGACCACAGACCGGCCGCACGTCGTCGGACGCATCCTCAAGCGCGAAGCCGACTACAACCCGCAATGGAGCTACCACCTCAACACCGACACCATCGACTTCTTCGACCAGTTCATCGAAGTCTGCGACGCGACGATCCCCTACGTCGAGGACCACCTGGACGAGGCCGGCGGAGCGTTCCTCCCCGGCCTCGTCTGGTGCGACTGGTCTTCCAGGCTCGTGCGCGAGATCAGGCCGTAGCGCCTGGCATCGTCCGCCATCGCGGCCCCTGGAGGATCACTCCGGGGGCCGCCCGCATGCACCAGCGGCTACGACGAGCTGCGGAACCTCCCGCTCATGCTGGGCAGTACTCCGTGTCGGGTTCCCGGGTCAGCGAGCAGATGACGCGAAGGGGGTCAGCGGGAACGTCCAGGCGCCAGATCTGCACGCCGGACACGGTCGCGACCGCCAACCGCTCGCCCTTCTTGCTGAAGGCCAGGCTGGTGACGCCACCCGGTACGCGGAGCCCAGGAGCCAGCAACCCGCCGTCATCGACGTCCCACACATGAACCTCGCCGTTGCTGGTGCCGGCAGCCAGCATCCTTCCGTCGGGGCTGAAGGCGATGTGGTAGATCGAGGACGTCTTGACGACGAAGTTCCGGAGAGGCCGGCGGGTGTCGGCGTCCCAGATGGCCACCTGCCCGGTCTGGCCCTCGGCTGCGGCCACCAGCTTGCCGTCGGCACTCACGTCGACATCGACGGTGTGCGGCCAGCCGGTCTTCAGGACCTTTCCGGGCTTGTCCGGTTCCTGCATGGTCCTGAGTTCGACGTTGCCGCGGGAGTCCGCGGTGGCCAGGAGCTCGCCGCCCACCGCCAGGCCGAGGATGCCCGTGCCGAACGGCTTGGTGATGGGCTTGGCGCCGGCCGCGTCCCACACTTGCGCCTGTCCGCTGCCGCCGGTTGCGATGACACTGCCGTCCCGGCTGTAGGCGAGGTCGCTGTAGAGCCCGGAGGTCGGGGGCGATACGGCTCTCACTCCGCCGTTCGACCACAACCGCACGGCGTCCTTTCGGCCTGTGGTGGCCAGGGTTCGTCCGTCGGGGCTGAAGGCCACGGCCCTGACCTGCTGCGGGTGAGCGTACGACGTGTAGGTGCCGGCCGGCGGAGTCCATACCTTGACGTCACGACCGTCGGCGACGGCCAGTCGCCCATCTGGGTGGTAGGCCACGGCCACCGCCTCGTCCCGGGTGGGGAGCAGCTTGCCTTCCGGCTGCCAGGAGGTCGCGTCCCACAGCCATACGGTGCCGCCCTGGACAGCCGTGGCCAGTGTGCGGCCATCCGGGGCGAGCGCTACCGCCGTGAGGTATCGTCCCTGGCCGTTGAAGGGCGCGCCGCGCTGCCGCAAGGTCTCCATGTCCCACAGCCGGGCTGTCATGTCCGTGCTGGACGAGGCCAGAGTCGTGCCGTCGGCGCTGAAGGACAGGCCCGTGACGCTCTGGTCGTGGCGGAACGCGGCGACGGCCTTCCGGGTGCCGACGTCCCACAGCGTGACCACGCCGTCCGTGCCGCCCGCCGCCAGCCTGGCGCCATCGGGGGTGAAGGCCACCGCGTTGACGGACGAGTTGCCGCCGGACAGCGTCTTGATCAGCCGGCGCGTACCGAGATCCCAGAGCTGGACCTTGCCGTCGATGCCCCCGGTGGCGAAGACGTCGCCGCGGGGGCTCAGCGCGACGATGGTGATCTGCCCGGTTGGCTCCGTCCTCAGCGGCGGCGCGGAAGAGCGTCGCCGCTCAACGTCCCACAAGCGAATCGTCCCCTCCTCGGTCACGGTGGCGAGGGTTCGGCCGTCACGGCTGAACGACACCGACAGAACGGGGCTGTCGTGCCGCAGCGGCTCGGACAGGGGTCGCAGGGTCGCCGGGTCGAGAAGCAGTGCGGTCCTGTCGGAGAGGGCGACCGCCAATTTGGAGCCATCCGCGCTGAACGTCAGTCCCGAGATCTTCTTGCCGATGAGGCTCGTGGTGATCGCGTTTTCACCGGTCTGCGGCTTCCACAGCCTGAGCACGCCGTTCATGCCGGCGGTGGCGAGCCGGTCGTTGGCCGGGCTGAATGCCATGACGATCTCGGAGTCCCCGACCGGCAGGATCGCCCGGACCCGAGTGGTGACCGTCCTGAGCATGCGGTAACGGGCCGCGGGCGTTCGGCGCAGCGACCAGGACTTCGCAGCCAGTTGCCCAGCGAGCACGAGATCTTGCTGCCATGCGTCGTCGCTCTGGCGCAGCAGCGTGGCAGCCTGGGCGGCGACGTGGTTCGTGTAACCGAACCCGGCGATGATGCCGAACGGCAGCACTGCGAGTGCCGCGCTGAGGGTCTTCCATCCGTGGGGGCGACGGGCCTGGCGGGCCGCGTGCTGCCAGGTTCTCGCCCCCCGCACCACGAGCCCTGGCGGTGCGAGGGTCTTCACCTTCGCCAGGTCCTGGGCAGGGACGATGAGCCGCTTGATGCCCGCCGCCGCCGCCACCTTCTCCTCGTATCCCTCGACGGGAGCGACGGAGCCGTCGTCCTTGAGGTCTCCGACGATCGCCAGGTGGGCACGCGGCCTGGACCACGTCAACGCGTGCCGCCGGCCGCTCCTTCGTTGCAGCTCGTTCAATATGAAGGCGAACGCTGTGCTCAGGGAGCCGCCCACGATCCGTGCCGCGGGCCCGGCCTGCAACTCGCCGGTCTGCGACTCGATCGTCCACAACACCTGCCCGGCCAGCCGTCCACCCGCCTGCCGCCATGCCGTGTCCAGCCCACGTTGGAAGTCCGCATCGGCGGTGAAGAACGTCATCTGGGATGGATCGGGTGCCAGGCCGGGTGGGCGGCCGGGAATCAGGCGCGCCGTGAGCCGGCCCTGCAGCCCAGCGTCGTTCGTCGCGAACAGCACGCCCGTCGCGGCCTCCGGAGCGATGCCAGGATCATCGCCGGCGAGCCAGGCCAGCGCTGCGTCGGTGGCTGTCGGCCGCGGTACCGGGGAGGCGAACGCGCGCCGCTGCCAGTCCAGCCACGCCTCTACGCGCTGCTCCCTCCCGTCCGCCTCCAACAAGGTCAAGGCCAGGCCGGCGAACCGGCGGGCCACGATGACCGCGGACGGCACAGACGTCTCGCCGTCCAGGAAATCCGGATAGAAGACCGTCGGCAGCTGTCCGAGCAGGTCCTCCAGGGCGGTGCCGCCCTTCTCGATCCGGGCGAGGGACTCCATGTCCCCGTCGGCGACACAGGCCCGGACGAATCTCGTGAAAGGCACCCCAGGCCCCACGAGGTCGACGGCCTTGTACTCGGCGGCGGCCGAGTCGTGGAGGAGCCTCCTGACGTCCTCGTCCTTCACAGAACATCCCCCGAGAGGCGGGCCAGCAGGGAGTGCAGGACATGGTCGTCACGCAGTGCGGCGGCGAGCTCGCGCCACAACCGCAGGGCGGGCCGGGGCAGACTCGCGGGGAGCGAGGGCAACAGGTCCTCCTCGCTCAGCCCAGCCACCTCGAAGCCGCCGATGGCGGGCAGGGTCACATCCACGTCGAACTCGCGAAGTGGCAGCCTCACAGGCAGCGTGCCGGACAAGCCGTCGGCGTGCCGGTCCAGCGGGATGAGAAAGGTGCGCGGGCCCACGTCCACGCGGGAGACCACGACACCATACGTCTCGGCGACGTAGCCGGCACGGCCGGGATCGAGCCGTGCGGTGACACCGAGCTCCAACACTCCGCTGCTGGTGACCACCGCCTCGACCTCGAAGGGATCCCTGCGCAGCCGATAGCGCATCCGACGCACGCCGGAAGTGTCGGCCGCGGGAGGAAGGGCGATCGGCACGCGCACGGCCCCCTCCCCGACGTCGGCCGCTTCCAGCAGTCTCTCCGCGCTCCGCGAGGCGAAGTGTGCCAACAACGGATCGCGGCTGGGGAGGTCCAGAAGCAGGAGAGACAACGCCTCACGCGTCACGGCGGGCACCCGCGCCGCCTGCAGCTCGGATATCCGGCTGCACAGTGCGGTGGCGCCGGCCCGAGCAGCAGTGGCGTCACCGAAGCGCAGGCCGGCCGCGAGCTGATCCAGTGCCGCGGTGAAGCGGGATCCGGCGGGGGCGAACCAGTGCCGTGACAAGATTCCGGGAACGGCCGCAGGCCCTCTCAGCGTCGCCCGTACCTGCTCGGCCAGCCGGGTCACCAGCTCCCACGGAAGCACGTGAAAGAGTTGCGGCGGCGGCTCGCCCTCTGTCACGAGCCGCGCCAGCAGCAGGTATCGCAGCGGCCGGTCCTCCGCTGCCAGCACGGCGATCGACTCCGCGTCCCACGGCGCGTGCGGCCACGCGTCCTCGATCCGTCGCAGTACGCGCAGCCCTTCCTGGGTGACCCGGATCGGAGTGCACGTCTCGTCCACCTCGACGAGCCTCTCGCCGGTCTGCTCGTGCACAAGGACGAGGGCCCCGTCCGCGCGGTCGTGCCGCCACCCGTGCGCGAAGTGCGGCAGCTGTCGCGCATCGGCCCTCTCGTCTCCGTCGTTGACGTCGCCGTAGGGGTCCGCGGCCGGGCGCACCCAGTTGCTGAGCGGCTTAGCCGGCATGACGGCCCCCCTCCCGTACGGCCTGGATCAGCGAGCCCGCCACGGCGCCCAGCCGTTCCACCGCCCGCAGGGCTTCTGACGTCCGCTCCTTGGGAATGCATCGTCCCCAGAAGCCGAGCAGGCTGCGTCGCATGTCCGCGGGCAGTTCACCAGCCAGATCGGCAAGATGGCGATCTATCCACGCGGCCGCCTCCGACATGTCCGCATCCGGTGATCGGACGGCGAACTTCACTGTTCGGATGACGACCTTCACGCGCTCGACGGGGTCATCCCCGGCGTAGACAGGCGCGAGCGTCCTGGGCATGGCGCGAAGATGTCGCACTCCTTGCCCCGACGGATCGATCAGGACGTGCCGCCGCAGGTCGTAGTAGAGACCGTTGATCGTCAGATCACGCGTGCCGACGTCGTCGAGCAGGTCGCCGCCTGAGGCGGGGAAACGGAACCCGTGCTGCGACAGCGCCTTGTACTCGATGATCCGCTCGGAGCCCGGCATGCCGTCCTGGACCGAAAGCACGCGGCCGGGCGAGATGTGGGGGCGGTGGTCTCCCAGGCCGCTGAGCGCCAGCATCTCGGGGGCCAGGGCGTGAAGTTCGCCGGTCAGCATCGTGCCGGCGAAGTCGAGGTCGTTGACGGCCGGGGCCGGGTCGGCCACGAGATCCCGGACAGCACCGCCGATGAGCCACAGAGCGCAGTCCCGCCGCGCGAACTCCGCGACCAGCGATCGCACGAAACGGCCCGGCTCAGGACACTGGTCGATGGCTCTGCTCACCGCCGCGCGAAGCCCTGGCCTGACGTCGTCCGCGTCCGTCACATCCCCTTCCCCGATCCGGTGCGCGATCTGGGGGCCGCACCGCTTGATGCTCGGATCCTCGCGCGGCGGGATCGGCCGTGTCGGGATGCGCGCGCAGGCTTCGTCCCCGGCCAGGAGGAGGCGGTCATCGGGACCGGATTCGAGAGCCGTGGCGAACCCCGTCACCGGCACCCCGTCCACCTGGTCGCCCTTGACCAGCGGACCGTCGGCCTGCCGCTCGTAGTGCATGCGTAAATCGGCCATGCGCTGAGCCCACCCCACCCATGTTGCGTGATTTGCCTGAATGGCACGGCTGATCGGTGAGCAGCGCGGCTATGCTGCCGTCACGGCCGTGAGACGGCCAATAAAGCAGATGTCTGTCGCTGATAGATCGCAACCAGGGGTGCCATCGTGGCCAATGAGCCAGTCCCCACCCGGGCCGAGCTCGCCGGTCGGCTGCTGCGAACACTGCTCGACCGGCCGGAACACCGTCGGCGCTGGCAGCGCCATCAGCAGCGGTGTTCCCCGTCCGGTGTGCCCAGCCGGCGCGCGGTGGCCAAGGTCGTGGCTGCTCACCTGGTGGAGCAGGGCCTGTTAGCGGACACGGTCAAGGACCCGGGCAGGATTCTGAAGGACCGGATCGGCCGCGCCCTGGCAGGCACCGTCTTCAGTCCCGACACCCTCAGCCTGTTCGTGGACGCCTTCGAGATGAGCGACGAGGACGAGCGGGCTCTGCGGGAAGCCCTCACGGGCCCGCCGGCGGGGATCAAGGCCCCGCAGCCGCTCCCCCTGCGCCAGCGCCACCGCACGCTGATGCTCCTCGAACACCGCACGATCGACGCCGACGGCCGGGCGGCCGCCCAGCGCTCCACGAAGATAATCCGTGCCTGCGAGGACAACATCGACTGCTATCCGTGCTTCCTGTCGCCGAGAACCGCCGATGTCGAGACCGTCCACGAGGTCCGCCTGGAGCCGCCCGTGATGAAGATCCTGCTTCCGAGGCCGCTGCTGGCAGGCGAGGACACCCGCCTGGAATACCGCCGCACGTTCCTTCCTTCCTCCGAGCCGGACACGGAATACCGAAGGGTCTTCCACGCCCGCACCGAGAGCATCAGCATCGTCGTCCAGTTCCACGTCGAACGGCTGCCGCGCCACACGTGGTGGTCGACCTGGGACCATCACCGTGCCGGTACGGTGCTCGCCGAGGAACCTGTGGCGCTCGACAACCTTCATCGCGCTCACCGCTACGTCCCCGCCATGGAGAACGCGGCGGCGGGCTTCCGATGGGCCTGGTAGCCCGAGGTGCGGTCACGATCGTCGGCCCAGGGCCTGGGCAGCGCCGGATGTCGGCGACCGGCTGACCGCGTCCAGGGCCGGCCCGGAGGCTCCCTCCGAGAGCAGCCCCACCTCCCTGAGCCCCTCCTCGTATCCGCCCTCCGTACAGGTCCAGAACCGCTCGGCGGCATCGACGACCATCAGCCGCCGGTCGACGCTCCAGGCTTCGATCATGTCCAGCAGGACGCGTCCTTCGGCCGCCCAGGTCTCCGGTGAACCCAACGCGATCACCTGGGCCACTCCCCTGGCCAGCAACCGCGCCTTGGCCGTGCGTTCCGCGGCGCCCAGCCCGTTCACCGCATCCACGATCATCAGGCCCTGACGCAGGGTGAGTGGCGGCATCGTGGTCATCCGGCGGCGCCGGACCGTACGGCACGCAGCGCCTCCGTCAGCGTCTCAGCGGTGGGGGCGCGGTCGGGATCGATGAGGTGCTGCAGGATGAGCCCCGTCAGCAGGGTCAGGCACAGGGCTCCGATCGCCTGCCGCGTGGCCCGCGGCAACGTCGCCTCGGCGAGCCAGTGGGACAGCTCCTGGCGGGCGGTCTCCTGCGCGTCGGCCAGCGCCTGCCGCAGTTGTGGCCGGCGCTCGGCCTGGGCGAAGACCTCGATGTTGGCCACGAAGACGGGACGGTGCAGGTCGAGCAGCTCGATCGCCCGCCGCCACACGGACTCCGGCACGTCCTCCGCAAGAGCTTGACGCAGCTTGTCGGCCCACTCGGCGGTCGCCTCGAGCATGGCCTCGACCAGCAGCGCGTCCTTCGAGCCGAAGTGGTAGCCGATGGAGGCCAGGTTGGCGCCGCTGGTCCTGGCGATGTCACGGGCCGTGGTGTGGGCGTAGCCGCGTTCCTGCAGGCAGCGTTTGGCGCCCTCGATCAGCTTGTCTCGCTCCTTCATGCCGCCACCTTATCCAAACAAGCGTCACAAACAAGTGTTTTGCACGTTTGCGCCAAACGTGTGTATGTTCGGCGGCATGGCACAAGCATCCGCAACGGCCACGGCCGTGAGCGACTTCAGCCGACTGTCCAGCCGCATCAGGCAGGCCGGGCTCCTCGACCGCCGCCCCCGCTACTACCTGGTACGGCTCAGCGCGGTGACCGGTCTCTACCTGGCAGCCGTGGCGGCGTTCTTCCTGCTCGGCGACTCCTGGCTTCAGGTGCCGCTGGCCGCCCTCCTCGCGATCGTCTTCGCACAGGTCGCGCTCGTCCTGCACGATCTGGCCCACCGGCAGATCTTCACCGGCCGGCGCCCCACCGAGGTCCTCGGGCTCCTCGGCGGCAACCTCGCCATCGGGCTCGGCTACGGCTGGTGGATGAACAAGCACACCCGCCACCACGCCAACCCCAACCACGAGGACCTCGATCCGGACGTCGTGCCCGACGTCCTGGTGTGGTCCCCGGAACAGGCACGCGACAGCCGCGGCCTGGCCCGGCTCATCGGCGGCAGGCAGGCGTTGCTCTTCTACCCGCTGCTGCTGCTGGAGGGGCTCAACCTGCACCTGGGCGGCATCCGCGCCCTTCGGCGGCCCTGGCTGAAACACCGCGTCGTGGAGGGCGCGTTGCTGCTCGCCCACTTCGTCCTCTACCTGGGCGCGCTGGCCTGGGTCCTGTCGCCGGGCAAGGCGCTGGTCTTCTTCGCCGTGCACCAGGGACTCTTCGGCCTCTACATGGGCTGCGTCTTCGCCCCCGGGCACAAGGGCATGCCCACGCTCACCGGCGAGAACGAGCTGGACTTCCTGCGCAAGCAGGTGCTCACCACCCGCAACGTGCGCGGTGGCCGGTTCGTCGACCTCGCCATGGGCGGGCTCAACTACCAGATCGAACACCACCTGTTTCCCCATATGCCCACCCCCAACCTGCGTAAGGCCCGACCCCTCGTACGGGCCTACTGCCGCGGGCTCGGCCTGCCGTACCACGAGGCCGGTTTCGTGGCCTCGCACGGCGAGGCCCTCCGCCACCTGCACCACGCCGGTGCTCCCCTCCGCGAGAAAGGCCGCTCATGAGTGCCGGACGCAAACAATGGATCGGACTGGCCGTCCTGGTCCTGCCCGTACTTCTGATCTCCGTCGACCTGCACGTTCTGTCGTACGCGCTGCCGTTCATCAGCGCCGATCTGGCGCCGAGCGGCTCCCAGCTGCTGTGGATCATCGACATCTACCCGTTCATGCTGGCCGGGCTCCTGTTGCCGATGGGCGCGCTGGGCGACCGGGTGGGACGGCGACGGCTGCTGATGGCCGGCGCCGCCGCGTTCGGCGCGGCCTCCGCGGTCGCCGCGTTCTCCCCCAGCGCCGACCTGCTGATCGCCACCCGGGCCCTGCTCGGGGTGGGCGGCGCCACCCTGATGCCCTCGACGTTGTCGCTGATCCGCAACATGTTCCACGACGACGGCCGGCGCCGGATCGCCATCTCCATCTGGACCGGCGCGTTCGCCGGCGGCGCCATGCTGGGCCCGCTCATGGGCGGCGCGTTGCTGGAGCACTTCTGGTGGGGCTCGGTGTTCCTGGCCAACCTGCCGGTGATGGCGCTGCTGCTGGTCCTCGCGCCGCTGCTGCTGCCCGAGTCCCGTGATCCGCGTCCGGGACGGTTCGACCTGTTCGGGGTTGCCCTGTCGCTGGGCGCGATCCTGCCGACGATCTACGGGATCCAGCACATCGCACAGGACGGCCTCAGCGGGCCGCCGGTGCTGGCCATCGTCGCCGGGCTGGTGTCGGGCGCCGCCTTCGTCCGGCGCCAACGCGCGACCGCTGACCCGATGCTGGACGTGCGCCTGTTCGGCAGCCGCGCCTTCACCGCCGCCGTCAGCGCGAACACCCTCGGCGTCTTCGCCATGGTCGGTTCCAGCCTGTTCACCACCCAGTATCTGCAGATGGTCATGGGCGCCCGGCCGCTGATCGCGGGACTGTACGCGCTGCCGTCAGCGGGGACGGCGATGCTCGCCGCCGGACTGGCCCCGATCCTGGTGCGCAGGATCCGTCCCGGGCTGGTGGTCTGCGCCGGGTTGCTCATCGGTGCAAGCGGTTTCGCCCTGTTGTCCCAGCTGGAGGTGACCGGCCGGAGCGGTCTGCTGATCGCCGGGATCATGCTGATGGCCGGCGGCGTCACCCTCGTCCTGACGGTCTCCGCCGACCTGATCATCGCCACCGCGCCGCCGGAGCGCGCGGGGTCGGTCGCCGGGTTGTCGCAGGTGGCCACCGAGTTCGGCGGCGCGCTCGGCATCTCCCTGCTAGGCAGCATCGGCACCGCCGTCTACCGGGAGCACCTCAGCGACGCCGGCGCCCCCGCAGCGGCCCGCGACACCCTCGGCGGCGCCCTGGAGACGGCGCGGCAGCTGACGGAACCGGACGCGACCGCCCTCGCCGCCGCCGCCCGCGAAGCCTTCACACAAGGCCAGCATTACGCCATGATCGCCGCGGCTGCCGTCCTGTGCCTGATGGCACTGCTCGCGCCCGTCCTGCTGCGTTCCGTACGGCGAGCGAGCCGGCCGCAGCCCGAGCCGGACCACTCCGGACGGCACGCGATGCGTTAGCCGTCGGCCGCCGCGCCCAGCGACCGGATGCCCGCGGCCAGCTCGTGAGCCGTCGGGGCGTGGTCCGGGTCGATCTGCCACCGCACCAGCAGGCCGATGAACAGCGTCAACAACACCTGCGCGGCCGCCTCGTCCTGACGTGGCAGGCGCTGGGCCAGCTCACGCCGGGCCAGTGCCTGCCCTTCGGCCAGGCTGGTTCGTACGTCGGGAAGATGAGGCGCCTGCGCCAGCGTCTCGACGTTGGCGCGCCACACCATCGGACGGGAGCGGAAGGACGCGATCAGTTCCGCCCAGAACGCCTCGAACCACTCCTTGGAGTCGTCGGGGAACGCCTTCAGGACCTCCGCGACGGCTTCGCCGGTCACTTCGATCATCGCCTGGGTGAGCAGGGCGTCCTTGGACCGGAAGTGATAGTTGATCGCGGCGAGGTTGCTGCCGGAGACGGCCACGATGTCCCGGACGGTCGTGCGTGCGTACCCGCGCTCGGACAGGCACTGCTTGGCCGCGGCCAGCAGATCGTCAGGAACTCCCACGCGGGCGATCCTACCAAGGTCACAGACAAACGTTTCAAACAACCGTTCCGAGCGAGCCGGCCTCCTGCGGCGCTCGCCGTCGCCACCCGCACGTCCCGCCCATCAAGGCGTCGCTTCCGACAACCGCCGACACGCCTCAGCGGTTCGTCGTGGCGAAGACGCGGGCGAGCTGGTGGTCGATCATGGCTACGGCGTCTGCGGCGGACCGCCGCCCCAGCAGGACGCTCGACCGGATCCCCTCGGCGCCCGCCAGCAGGAACGCGGCCTCGGCCGCGGCGTCGACGTCCCGGGGCGCCTGGCCGAGCTCCTGCCCCTGCGCGATCAGGCCGGCGACGAGGTTCTCCAGCGCGAGCGGCGCGTCGCGGGCGACCTCGGCCAGGGCGGGGTCGGCGAGGAAGCGGACGAAGTAGGCGGCGTACACCAGATGCCGGTTACGCCGCTCCTCATCCAGCGGCAGCAGCTCGAGCAGCACTCCCCGGACGATCGCCCGCATGCCGGGCGCGTCGCCGAGCAGCGCGAGGCGTTCGCGGGCCCGTCGCTCGGCGTCGTCGTTGAGGATCTTCAGCGCTCCGAGCAGCAACTGGTCGCGGGTGCCGAAGTAGTACTGCAGCAGCCGGGCGGAGACCCCGGCCTCGGTGGCGACCTGTCTCAGGGTGACGTCCTCCAGACCGCCACGGGTCGCCAGGCGCCATACGGCTTCGGCGATCTGGCGGCGGCGCTGATCATGGTCCACCTGTCTCGGCATGCCATCCGTCCCTTGCGAAGCGGCGCCTGGCCGACCGGCTCGTCGGGTACTGGACCAGGTTCGTGCGAACCGGCGACCCCAACGGCGCGGGCAGTACCGGATGGCCCCGGCTGGACGCCGCCGACCGCGCGCTCGCGCTCGCTCCTGAAGCGGTACGGCCGATCAACCTGAGGACCGCCCACCACTGCGGCCTCTGGTTCTGACGGCCGGCTGACGACGGGAGACCTCAGCAGCCCGCTGCTCCCCATGGGGCCGCGGTGGAGCCGTTCGTGGCGTTCGGCGTGGTGATCGCGCCGGTCCTGTTCGACGCGTCGCGGGTCACTCTTCGGGGGCGTCGCCCTCGGCGGCGTCGGGCAGCCCTTCGAGCTCGCGTACGCGCTCGACCATCTCAAGGATCGCGGTCAGGCTCTTCGGCGAGAGCCCGGCCGCCCGCAGCGCGATGCCCCGGACGGAGGCGTCGCGCATCGCGGCGAGCAGCGACAGCTCGGCGTCGATGCGCTCAGCCGCCTCGTCGTCGAAGAAGTAGGCGGGCGGGACGCCGAAGAATCCCGCGAGCGCTTCGAGATGGCGCTTGGTGGGGTTGTCGCGCAACCCCTTGCGGAGCTGCCAGATGTACGTGCCCGAGATGGTGGGCCCGCCCGCCGCCCGCAGCGCGTCGGCGACGTCCTCGAAACTGTATTCGCCGCCCTCTCGCGAGTGGACTGTGCGGAACAGGTGGTCCAGCTTCGCCGCTAGGGTACGGCGTCCCTCGGACGGGGTGTCGGGCATGATTCCTCTGCCGGATGCACGGAGGCGGCTGGGTGGAGAAGGGGACGCTGCTGCGAGCATACCAGAGGAATTAACTTCAGTTGACGACCGAATAGCGTTCCGTTAACGAGAGTCTACGCCGGCTCCAGTGCCCGGCCATGGTGCAGCGTCTCCGCGTACGAGAAGACGTACCCCCGGCCCACCTCGACCGGGGCCAGTTCGGCCAGGTCGGAGTCCGGCACGTCGGGGAAGCGCACCTCGGCGCGGCCCGTCCAGATCTCCGAGAACTCCACGTCGCTCACCTCCGAGGTCACCAGCCGCGTCACCGGTTCCTCCGCCGGGAGCCAGGCCGGGAACAGCCGCGTGTGCACCAGCGGGACGGTGTGCAGGCGGGGCGGCCCGTCGGCGCGGCCCTCGACGGTCACGGCCGCCTCGGCGACGCGCCTGCCGCCCGCCGACAGCGCGGCGTCGAAGCGGCCTCCGGGGGCGAGCCTGGGCCCCGCCCTGCCGACCCGGGCCGGCCTGATCTGGTGCACCTGACCGAACTGTTTGGGCATGCCCTGGATCCAGCCGCGTACCAGCGGCACCGGCTCGTCCACCCAGGCGAACGGGCAGCGGGCCAGGGGGCGGCCGCGATACTCGCAGGCGAGCAGGATCAGGAACTCGGCGAACCGGCAGCGGGCGGGGTCGGCCAGCTCGGCGCCGTCGGCGGAGCACCACTGCCACTCGGCGAAGACCGCGGCGGCGGCTCCCGGGTCGGGGCCCAAGGTGAGCTCCGGCGGCAGGAAGCGGGCGGCGGCCTCGGGGTCCACGCGGTAGTCGGCCATGATGACGTCACCGGAGAAGTGCCAGGGCGGCGGGGTGACCATCGCCGCACGCCCCGAGGGCGAGAGCGGGAGCGTGTAGCCGTGCGGGGACGCGCCGCGCGACGGCAGAGCCGGCGGGGACGCGGCGGGCTCGGGTGCGGTGCGCGGGGGTGCGGTCATCAGGGGGTCATCTCCTGTCGGGGCATCGGATTCTCAGGTCTCTCGGGGGATCGCGTTCCAGACCTCCGCCAGCCGTTCCGCGGCGGCGGCCAGCTCGTCCGGGCGGTTGAGTCCGTACGCGAGCCGTACGGCGCCCGCCGCTCCCCCGCCCGAGCCCGCCGCCGAGCCGGGGACGGAGGCGGGGACGGGAGCGGGGGCGAAGCGGGAGCCGGCGGCGACCAGGACGCCCGCGCGGCGGGCGGCGGCGAGCAGCCCCGCTTCCCCGCGGTCGGCACGCACCCACACGAACAGGCCGCCGGCGGGCCGGTCGATGGCGAAGCCGTCGCCGAGCCGCGCCGTGAGGACGTCCACCAAGGCGTCGCGCCGTTCGCGCAGGCGTTCGCGCAGCCAGAGCAGGTGGCGGTCGTAGTGGCCCCGCTCCAGCAGGGTGGCCACGGCCAGCGAGGTGGTGTGGTTCGGGCAGCCGCCGCTCTGGAACACGCCATGGGCGGCCAGCCGGTCGGCCACGGCGGGCTCGGCCGTCAGCCAGCCGAGGCGCAGCCCGGGGGCCAGGGACTTGGAGAAGGTGCCCAGCCTGATCACGCCCTGGTGCCCGTCCAGGCAGGCCAGGGCGGGCGGTCCGGCGTCGCCGTCGAGGCGCAGGTCGGCGTAGGCGTCGTCCTCGACGATCGTCGTCGCGTGCCGGCGTGCGACGGCCAGCAGCTCGCGGCGGCGACCGAGCGGCACGACCCGGCCGGTCGGGTTGTGGAAGGTGGGGTTGAGGTACACGAAGGCCGGGCGGATGCGGGTCAGGGCCGCGTCGAGAGCCTGCGGGTCCATCCCGCAGGCGTCCCCTGGCACCCCGTACGGCCGCAGGCCGCAGTCGGTGAGGATGAGCCTGCCCAGGTCGTAGCAGGAGTCCTCGGCGAGCACCGCGTCGCACGGCCGGGCCAGGGCGGTGGCGAGCAGGTGCAGCGCCTGCGAGGTGCCGGCGGTGACCAGCACCCCACGCGGCCCGCCCGCGCCCCCGCGGGCGGCGAGCGCCGCGCGCAGGGTGAGCGCGCCGCGGTCGTCGCCGTACGCCAGGGCGGCCGCGCCGTAACCGGTCATGGCCTCGGTGTACGCCTCGGCCAGCAGGTCCACGGGCAGCAGGCCGGGGCCGAGGTAGCCGGGGCCGAGGTCGGTCGTGCCGGGCGGCGCCACCGACTGCACGACGCCCGCCTCCCACCGCAGCGCGTGTGACCCGGGCCCGGCCCGCCCCCGCCCCGGGGACACGGCGGGGGTGAGGCTCATCGGGAGGACAGGACGAGGCGGAGGGCCCGCGTCGCCTCGTCGAGCGAGGCGGCCGGCCGGGCGAGCGCCACGCGGAGCATGTGGTCGCCCTCGGCCGGGTCGGCCCAGTGGAACTTCTGGCAGGGCAGCAGGTACACGTTGTGCTCGCGCAGCGCGGACCACACCTCCAGCGACGAACGCCGCCCGAGACGGACCCGTTCGACGCTGGCCCGGCTGGCGGGGTCGGGGAAGTCGACGTCCGGCAGGCCGGCGAGCGAGCGCCGCACCAGCGCGCGGTTGCCGGCGATGAAGCGGTGCAGGTCGGGCAGGCCGCCGTCGGCGGCGTCCTCGGCGAAGCGCTGCACCAGCGCCAGCACGAGCGGCGAGGCGCCGAGCAGGATGTCGGAGTAGACCTTGGCGACGGGCAGGCCGGGCCTGGCCGAGGTCACCAGCCAGCCGATCTTCAGCTCCAGCGTGGGCCAGAGCTTGCCGGTGTCCTCGATGACGATCCAGCGGCAGCCGCTGTCCTCCAGCACCCGGTAGTGGTCGAAGTGGGCCCGGGGGTCGAAGCCGCGGAACGAGGTGTCCAGTGTCAGGACGACGTCGTGCTCGGCGCACTGGGCGGCCAGGGCGCGCAGCCGTTCCTCCGTCACCACGCGGCCGGTGGGGTTGTTGGGCGTGGTGACGAAGACGCAGCTCACCGCGTCGAGCAGGGCGCGGGGCAGGTCGCCGCCGTGCAGGACGTCCTCCTCCGAGGGGGAGCAGGTTCAGGCCCACGCCGCGCAGGATGTCGGGGATGTTGTCGAACGTCGGGTGGATCAGCGCGACCGTGTCGCCCTTCTGGGCCAGGGCCCTGGCGAAGATCTCCATGGCCACCGAGGAGGAGTAGCAGGCGAACACGCGGCCCTCGCCGACCGGGTGGCTGTGCTGGCCGAGCAGGCCCAGGTACGCGCGGCAGGCGTCGAGCTCCACCTCCTCGGGAGCCCGCGCGGCGGCCTTGGCGAACAGGTTGGGCAGGTCGTCGATGATCCGCGCCTGGCTCGCGGTGAGCGCCTGCCGGGCGTGCCCGTCGGCGAGGTTCAGCGGGCTGTTCAGCGCCAGACATTCGAATTCGGTGAGATTGTTCGCCTGGAGTTCCTGCATCACATTCACCTCACGTGCGTTTTGGAGTGGGATACCCGGACGCAAAATAAATCGCTCAATTCGTTTCCGTCAATGCGTGCCGGAGGACTCGGCCGACGAGCTGTGTGTTTTCCGGACGAGTCAATTCCGTTGTGTCTTCATCGACTCGATGGGAGGCTGCGACCAGCGGTTACACCTCCACACAAACGCTGGAAGGGGTTCTCGTGGACACCGTCGCAACTCTTTCTCCACCCCGGGCGGAGACATCTCCGAAAAGGGCCGTCATCGGTCTTTCGGTGGTCACCGTCGCGGTCCTCGCGGTTTTTCTGGCGTTCGCCGGCGGCCCCGGCTACTACGTCGACGAGCTCTATTTCCGGGTCGCCGGCGAGCACCTCGCGTGGGGGTACGTCGACCAGCCGCTGCTCGTCCCCCTGCTGGCCCGGCTGCAGATCGTGCTGTTCGGCGACTCGCTGACCGCGATCCGGGTCGTGCCGGCGCTGCTGACCGCCGTGTCGGTGCTGGTCACCGGGCTGATCGCGGGCGAGCTCGGCGCCGGACGCCGGCTCCAGGTGCTGACGGCGTGCGTCTGCGCCGCCACGCTGGCCACGCTCGCCGCCGGGCACGTGCTGCACCCCACCGCCGTCGACCACCTGGTGTGGGTCACGGCGTGCTGGCTGGTGATCCGCGTCCTGCGGACCGGCGACGAGCGGCTGTGGCTCGCCGTGGGCGCGATCGTCGGCGTGGGGCTGCTGGCCAAGTACCTGGTGGTGCTGCTGGTCGTCGCCCTCGCGGCGGGGCTGCTCGTCGCCGGGCCGCGGCGCGTGCCGCGCGGCGGGTGGCTCCTGGGCGGCGCCGGGGTCGCGCTGCTGATCGCCTCGCCCGGACTCGTCTGGCAGGCCGCGCACGGATGGCCGCAGTTCACGATGGCGGGCGAGATGTCGGCCGGGCCGGCGGGTGCCGTCAACTTCCTGGTGGGCCAGGTGCTCATGATCGGGCCCTTCCTCACCCCGGTCTGGGTGATCGGGCTGGTGGCCCTGCTCCGGCGGGCGGAGTGGCGGCCGTACCGGTCGGTCGCCGCGGCGTACCTCGTCGTGGCGCCGCTGCTGATGCTGCTCGGGGCCGAGCCCCGCTACACCGAGGGGCTGCTGACCGTGCTGGTGGCGGCCGGGTGCGTGCGGGCGGCGACGCTCGGCCGCCGCCTGTGGCTGGGGGCGGCGGCGGTGCTCAACGGGGTGCTCGCGGCGCTCATGGTGCTGCCGGTCCTGCCGATCGCCACGTACGCCGGGAACCCGGTGCTGGCCGTGCTCGGCGAGGAGCAGTTCGGGGAGACCGGCTGGCCGGACCTGGCCGCGCAGGTGTCCGCCGTCCACCGCGCGCTGCCGGAGGACGAACGGCGGCGGGCCGTCGTGTACGCCCAGAACTACGGCGAGGCCGGGGCGCTGGCCCGGTACGGCGGCGCGTACGGGCTGCCCCGGACCTACAGCGCCCAGAACTCCTACGCCGACTTCGGGCGTCCGGCCGACGGCGTGGACGTGGTCGTCGCGGTCGGGGTGGACCGGGCGTCGTTCTCGGCGCTGTTCGGCCGGTGCGAGGCGCGCGGGCGGCTCACCTTCGCCGTCCCGCACTTCGAGGAGGGCAAGGAGCTGCTGGTGTGCCGGGGGCCGCGCCTGCCGTGGGCGCAGACGTGGCAGCGGTTGCGGTGGACGGGCACCTTCTGAGCCGGTCATGACGGCTCGGTCCCCGGACGCCAGGACGAGTAGGCGCGCAGGCCGTACAGGAGGGGTACGGCCGGCGCGCACCGCTCGATGCCGTACACCTCGCCGAAGACCACGATGTGGTCGCCGGCCTCCACGGTCCTGGCGACCCGGCAGTCGGCGACGGAGTGGGACTCCTCCACCAGGTGCGGCCCGCCGTAGGCGGGGCGGGCGGACCAGCGGACCCGGTCGAAGCGGTCGGCGGCGCCCGAGGCGAACAGTTCGGCGGTGTCGCGGGCGTGGGCGTGCAGCAGGTTCACGGTGAACTGCGCCGTCTTGAGCATGGCGTGCAGCGTGGGGCTGAGGCTGCGGGCGCAGACCAGCAGCGTCGGCGGGTCGAGGGTGACGCTGCACACCGACGAGCAGGTCATGCCGCGGGGGCGGCCGTCGGGGTCGGTCACGGTCACGACGGCGACGCCGCTCGGGAAGGTGGACATCAGCGACCGGAAACGGTCGGGGTCGACCGTCGGCGTCATGGGCAGGGCCTCCACCAGCGGGAGATCCGTCATCGCAAGCCTCCGTTCTGTGCGACGGGTACCGGGGCCGTCCCGCGCGGCCGTCGCGGCCGCTGGAGGAGGGCGTACGACGGGCCGGTCGCCGCCGTGGTCACCAGCGCCATGACGGCGAGCGCGAGGAACATGGCCGGGGTGAGGATCCCGGCCTCGTGGCCGATCTGCAGCGCGACCAGCTCGGTCAGCCCCCGGGTGTTGAGCAGCACGCCCAGGCGGAGCGCCGTCCCGGGCGGCTCGCCGCCGAGGCGGGCGCCCGCGTACGCGCCCCCGGCCTTGCCCACCATGCCGAGCAGCGTGACCAGGACGATCGCCGGCCAGGGGGCCACCGCGAACGGCTCGGCGAACACGGTGAACCCGGTGACCACGAAGAACACCGGGACGAGCAGCCGCCCGGCGCCCGCGACCAGCCGCACGGGCCCTGCCCACGGGTCCTCGCCCCCGCCCGCGGCAGGCCCATGGGCGGGAGCCGGGGCCGTCAGGGGCAGGGCGAGGGCGGCGAGGGCCGCGCCCAGGATCTCGGTCAGCCCCCACGAGCGCATCGCCGCCGCGGCGGCCAGCGCCCAGACGGCGAGGAGCACCGCCGCCGCCCGCGGGGCGCGGGCGGGCAGGCGCAGGAGCGCGGCCGTGCCCAGCGCGCGCCGTACCGCGACCGCACCCGTCAGGGCCGCGGCGGTGACGGCGACGAGCACGGCCACGTTCCCGAGGCCGCCGGTCGCCAGGCTCACCGCCAGCGCGATCAGCAGCCAGGCCACCACGTCGGTGACCGTGGCGACCGTCATCGACAACGCCCCCACCCGGGTGCCGACCAGGTGGGCTTCGGACAGGATCCGCGCCAGGACGGGGACGGCGGTGACCGACAGCGACACCGCCAGGAAGACGACCAGCGCGGACGCCGGGGCCGTGCCGCGCAGGCCGGGCTCGTCCCCGGCCAGCGCCCACACGGCCACGGCGGCGCCGGCCAGCATCGGGACGGTGAGCGCGCCCGCCGCGGTCCAGCCCACCGCCCGGCCGCGGACGAGCGGCGCGGCCAGGCGCAGCTCGTGGATCACGCCGACCAGGTAGAGCACCAGGCCGGCATGCCCGCACCAGCTCAGCCAGTCGAGGGGCAGCGCCCGCGCGGCGCCGGGACCGGCCACGGCCACGGCCAGCGGGCCCGCCGCCATCCCGAGCGCCACCTCGCCGATCACGGCCGGCTGGCGCAGCACGCCGGCCAGCCGCCGCCCTGCCCAGGCGAGGAGGAGGACCGCCGCGAGCAGGACGCCGAACAGGGCGATCCGCGCCGGTCCCTCGGCCGGGATCATCGTGTCCGGCTCAGCTCGGGTCGCCGTCCGGGCATGGCGTCGCCGTTGAGGGCGGCGATGTACTCGTACTGGCTGGGCAGTTTGGCGACCAGCGCCTCGGCCTGCTCGCGGACGAGCCGCAGCTCACGTTCCGCGCGGCCGTGGTCGAAGTGCCGCAGCGCGGGCGGGGCCTGCACCGGGACGCCGCCGAGCCCGAGCAGCATGGCGATGTAGGAGTAGGACTCGAAGCCGTGGTAGTGCGGGAAGATCGTCTCGTTGTCGGGCAGGCGCGCCTGCCACAGCTCCAGGCGTTCGGCCAGCCCGTCGGGCAGGGGCCGGGTGGCCGCGTCCTTCCAGTAGTCGTTGTCGGAGCGGGCGGCGGCGTGGTAGTGCAGCGCGAGGAACTCGCGCACGCCGTCCATGACGTTGCCGACCTGGTGGTTGTACGACTCTCGCAGCCGGTCGTCCCAGCGGTCGGCGGGGAAGTGCTTGACCAGTTGCTCGACGGCGTTCTGGATGAAGAACAGGCCGGTCGACTCCAGAGGCTCGACGAAGCCGCTGGACAGGCCGACGGCCACGCAGTTGTTCACCCAGGAGCGCTCGCTGCGGCCGATCCGCATGCGGATGTGGTTGGCCTCCAGGTCGTCCGCCTCGGGGCCGACGAACTCGCGCAGGGTGCGCTCGGCCTCCTCGGGGGTGCAGTAGTCGCCGGCGTAGACGTAGCCGGTCCCGACGCGGCCGTACAGGGGGATGGTCCAGATCCAGCCGGCGTCCATGGCGGTGGCGGTGGTGCAGGGGCGCAGGCCGCGGCCGGCCATGTCGGCGGGCACGCGCAGCGCCACCGCCCGGTCGTTGGGCAGGCTGTCCTGGTAGGAGACGAAGGGGACGGACAGCGCCTTGTTCAGCAACATGCCGCGGAAGCCGGTGCAGTCGATGAACAGGTCGCCGGACAGCTCGCCGTGCTCCTTGGTGAGCACGTGGTCGATCCAGCCGCGCTCGTCCAGCCGGACGTCCACGACGTCGTCCAGGACGTGCCGGACGCCGCGCTCGGTGCCGAACCGGGTCAGGTAGGAGGCCAGCAGCGCGGCGTCGAAGTGGTAGGCGTAGGGGAACTGGGTGTTCTGCTCGGTCAGGGTGGTGCGGTAGGCGCGCTCGTCGGCGTTCTCGGTGAAGTCCTGCTCGAACAGCTCGCCCGACAGGTAGCGGGGCGAGCGCTTGGCCTCGCACAGCCAGCTGATGACGAAGCAGTCGCGGTCGAAGCTGCCGCCGGGGCGGGCGTCGAGCCACCAGTCGGTGAGGGGGAAGCCGTCCACGACGCGCAGGCGTTCGAACGGGTGGTAGAAGTGGTGGCCCGGGGCGCGCCAGTTCTCGAACCGGATCCCCAGCTTGTACGTGGCGTGACACGCGGGCATCCACTCCCGCTCGTCCAGCCCGAGATAGTCGAAGAAGTGGCGGATCGTACTGAACGTGGCCTCTCCCACGCCGATGGTCGCGATGTTCTTCGACTCGACCAGAGTGACGGCGATTCGGTCGCCGAATGCCGCCCGGAGATATGCGGCGGTCATCCAGCCCGAGGTGCCACCGCCCACGATGACGACGTTCTTTACCATTCTTGAGCCCTTGTCCATGGCGTCGGGAAACGCGCGTCGGGAAGAACCGGAAATAGGACGGGAAGTGCGCCGACCGCCCTTTTTCGAGCGTGCCGGACGGTCCCGGCCGATTTCCAGCTCATTGACGCCGGAGCTAAACAGGGCGGTCAGACGGGTGGTGGCGGCACGGCCCCGCGGCCCGGCATGCGCCCCCTGTGCAGGGCGTTCACGGTTGCCCACAGGCGGTCATCAACTGGTGTAGATGCGAATTTCTTGATCCACCAACGCCAGTTGACTTCCCAACTGCCTCCGAGTTAGCTTGAGCAAAACTGGGGGCTCCCACCGCGGACGCCCTCATCGCCCAAGCCGCCCTGATCCACGCGGCCACCGCGTCGTGCGCATTTCTCCCGCGGCGCGGCGTGATCGACGAACCCGGAAAATGCGAAATGGGAGCCGCGGTGCTGCGGATTCATTTCACGGTCGAAGACCTGGCACGTCTCCGCATGGCGGCGACCCTGGGCCCGGTGACCGAGAGCGTGTTCGCCCTCGACCTGTTCGCCAGAAGCGGCGGCGCGGTCCACGGCGAGTGGCGCAGGGACGTGCGCGAGCGCATGAACGGCACGGCCGGCCAGGTGGATCGGCTGGCCCGCGAGCGCCGGCCGCTCGGCGACCTGCTCGGCCTGCTCGACCGCTCCCCCGGCGAGCCCGGCTTCCGCGCCGGGGACGCCGCCGTCCCGTGGGCGACCGCGACCGTGCTGGCGTTCTGCCGGGCCGCGGTGCTGCCGTACTGGGGTCGGGTGCGCGCCTACCTGGAGCTCGAACGGGAGACGTTCGGCCGTATCACGATCACCAACGGTGTCGAGTGCCTGCTGGACACCCTGCACCCGAAGCTGGTCTGGAACCCGCCGGTCCTGGAGGTCCCGCACGACGAGGACCGCGACGTGTACCTCGACGGCAACGGCCTGCTGCTCAGCCCCTCGTTCTTCCTCCAGGTCAGGCACTGCCTGTTCCTGGACAGGGAGCACGAGACGGGGCTGCCCGCGCTCGTGGTCTCGGTCCCCTGGACGCCGGCCGTGCTGTCGGACCTGGTGGCCGAGCCCATGGCCGACGACGAGGCGCTCGGCGCGCTCGTCGGGCACACCCGGGCCGCGGCCATGCAGGCGCTCATGGACAGCTGCACCACCGGCGCGCTGTCCGAGCGGCTCGGCATCTCCCTGGCCGGCGCCAGCAAGCACGCCACCGTGCTGCGCAAGGCCGGGCTCATCACCACCGCCCGCAACCGCAACACGGCCCTGCACACGCTGACGTCGCTGGGCATGGCGCTGCTGCGCGGCGGCGGACACCTGATCTCACAACGCAACTGACCTTCACGGGAGGACGCACGATGAGCACGAACCCCTTCGAGGACCCCGACGGCATCTACCTGGTGCTCGTCAACGACGAGGGACAGCACTCGCTCTGGCCGGCCTTCGTGGACGTGCCGGCCGGATGGGCGGTCGCGCTGCCCGAGACCGACCGGGAGCGCGCGCTCGGCTACATCAACGAGAACTGGACCGACATGCGGCCCAAGAGCCTCATCGCGGCGATGGAGGAGTGAGCCGTGCTGATCGTCGAAGGCGGCGGCGAGCCCGTCCAGGACCGGATCAGGGCCGGGCACCGCGCGCTGCGCGAGAGCCTGACCAGCCACGGGGCGCTGCTGTTCCGCGGCTTCGAGGTGGGCGGCGTCGAGGGGTTCGACGCCGCCGTGCGCGCGTTCTCCGGGACGCCGCTGGCCTACACCGAACGGTCGTCGCCGCGCAGCGTGATCAAGGGCAACGTCTACACCTCGACCGACTACCCGCCCGAGGAGGAGATCTTCCTCCACAACGAGAACTCCTACCAGGCCGTCTGGCCCATGGTGCTGTTCTTCCACTGCATGCGGCCGCCGGAGTCGCAGGGGGCCACGCCCCTGGCCTCGACGCGGGAGGTGCACGACACCCTCGACCCGGCGGTGCGCGAGGAGTTCGAGCGGCGCGGCTGGATGGTCGTGCGCACCTACGACGACGAGCTCGGCATGCCGTGGTCGGAGGCGTTCAACACCTCCGACCGGGACGAGGTCACCGCGTACTGCGAGCGCAACGGCGTACGGGCGACCTGGCTCGGTGACGGGCGGCTGCGCACCGAGGCCGTACGCGCGGCGGTGCACCGGCATCCGGTGACCGGTGAGCCCGTCTGGTTCAACCACGCCACGTTCTTCCACGTCACGACGTTGCCCGAGGCCGTGCGCGAGGGGCTGCTGGAGATGTGCGGGGAGGAGGGCCTGCCGAGCAACACCTACTACGGCGACGGCGGCGCCATCCCCGACGAGGTCACCGACCACCTGCGCAAGTGCTACCGGGCGGCCTCCCGCCGCTTCGACTACGCGGCCGACGACCTGCTCGTCATCGACAACATGCTCACCTCGCACGGGCGCGAGCCGTACACGGGGCCGCGGCGGATCGCGGTCGCCATGGCGGAGCCGTCGCGGTCGTAGCTCCCGGAGCCTCAGCCGTCCCGGTCGTCGTTCCCGGCCCGCGCCCCCGGCCCGTCGCCGGCGTCGCGGGCCGGGGCGGTTCTGCGCAGGTGCCGGTTCGTCGTGCCGAGCACGGCCAGCACCAGCAGGTCAGCGACCAGCCCCGGCACCGCGGAGAACTGGTTCACGATGAACGCGAACACCTGGCCGAACAGGATGTCGACCAGGAGCGCGAGGTAGAGCGCCTGGAAGGCGGCCGCCCGGTTCCACCGTAACCGGGCCGCGCCCCACAGGCTGAGCAGCACCGTCACCGCCGCGGACGCCGCCAGGCCGATCACCGCTCCCCACTCCCGTTCCTGGCCGAGGGAGTCGTAGGAGCTCTCCAGGGCCAGCCCGGCCAGGGGCAGCGGGGCCCGTACGGCGAGGTAGACCACCGCGAGCACCACCACGACCGGCCGCCGGCACAACCGCTCCAGCCAGGCCAGGGCGGCGCGCACGGCGGGGAAGCGGGGCGGTTCGCTGGAGGGCACCATGCCGAGCAGCCGGACCGTGGCCGCGTCGAGCGGGTCGCCGGAGTCCTGGACCAGGCGGATCGCGCTGCGCCGCTGCTCGACCGTCAGCCCGGAGGTGACGCCGACGAGGGCGGCGTGCAGGGCGTTGGCGGTCCGCTCGGCGCCGGTGTAGCCGGTGCGGCCCTTGAGCCACTGGGCCAGCACGACAAGGACGGCGAAGACCAGGTAGATGATGCCGGCGGCGGGCCGGTAGAAGTAGTCGTTGCGCTCGGTGACGAACTTGCCGACCTCGTCGAGGAACGTGCCGAAACCGGCCCCGCCGAGCAGCGCGCCCCACGTCCTGGCCCGCTCGCCGAGGAAGGCGAGGGTGAGGCCGAGCCCGACCGCCATCAGCAGGCCGCCCCACAGGACGTGCGCGATGTGCAGGTCGCCGGTGCCGAGCTTCGGGTAGCCCGTGCTCGCCAGCCAGGTCCTGATCAGCAGCACCGCGCTGATCCCCGCGATGGCGAACACCTGCAGATGAGCCGCCGCACTGGTGATCCTTGCCAGTCGTGATCGGCGCACCGGGTCCTCCTCCGCTGTCAATGACGTCGTGGGAAGCGCCGACCAGGAGCCGGGTCGTCGGCGAATTTCACTTGCGCGGCGCTTCCGCCCGGGGGCCGACACCGGCGCGGGACGCTCGCTGATACCTTTTCGACGCTAGCACACCGGGTTCGTGACTGCCCTGTTTAGCTTGAGGCTCAAACACATTGAGCTCCGGCCCTCCGACGACCGAACCTTGACCGGACGGGTGTCGCCGAGGAAGGGAGCGAGTTGTGTCGACTTTCGAACTGCGGAAAGACGAGGCGACGGCGATCACGGAGCTGGCGGGCGAGCTCGCCCGACAGCATCCGGGAGTCGAGTCCGCGCAATTCCAGGAAATCGGCCGGGTTTATGCCGACGAGCTGCCAAGACGCCTCCGCGCGGAGTTGCACGATTTCCGGCTGGCCGAGCCGTCGGGCCTGCTGGTGATCTCCGGGCTGCCGGTGGACGACGCCGCGCTCGGCCCCACTCCGCAGGACTGGAAATCGCGTCCCACGCCGTCGCCGACACTGTCGCTGGACATCGCGTTCTACCTGGTCATGAGCCTGTTGGGGGAGCCGATCGGCTGGGTGACACAGCAGGACGGGCGCATCATGCACGACGTTTTCCCGATGCGCGGCTTCGAACGCGAGCAAATCGGCTGGAGCAGCGCGGAAACGCTGGTCTGGCACACCGAGGACGCCTTCCACCCGCTCCGCACGGATTATCTCGGGCTGTTCTGCCTGCGTAATCCCGACAAGGTGGAGACGACCTTCGCCGAGGTCGGTTCGATACATCTCGACGAGGCCACGGAAGCCTTGCTCCGGGAGCACCGATTTCTCATTCTGCCGGACGACTCGCACCGTCCGGAGAATCGTGCCCCGGATCGGGACGACGACCCGAGGGTGGCCGACCTGAAACGCCGCAGTTATCGCCAGGTCGAAAGCGCGCTGACCGATCCGAAGCCGCTGCCGGTGCTTTTCGGCGCGCCGGACGACCCGTATCTCTGCGTCGATCCGCACTATATGCAAGGAATACAGGGAGAGGCCGAGGAGAAAGCGCTCGCCACCCTCGCCGCGGCCGTGGACGCGGCCATGACCGGGATCGTGCTCGAACCCGGCGACATCTGCGTCATCGACAACTACAAGGCCGTGCACGGGCGCAAGCCCTTCCGCGCCCGGTTCGACGGGACGGACCGGTGGCTGCGCCGGCTGAACGTGGCCAGGGATCTTCGCAAGTCGCGCGAGTTCCGGCTGGACGCGCGGTCCCGCGTCATCTACTGAGGCTAGGAGCACCGGGTGATGGACAACTCGACACGTGACGTCCTCGATCTGTTCGCCGAGCGGGTCCGGCTGGCCCCCGGCGCGACCGCCGTCTCCTCGGCCGCGGGCTCGCTCGCCTACCGGGAGCTCGACGCGCGCGCGAACGGGTTCGCCCATCGCCTGCGCGGGCTCGGGGCGGGCCCTGACACGCTCGTCGCCGTCCACGCCGAGCGCGGCCCCGACCTCGTCGTGGCGCTGCTCGGCGTGCTCAAGGCGGGCGCCGCGTACCTGCCGCTGGATCCCGGCGTGCCGGCGAGCCGCCTCGCCGTCGTGATCGACGACGCGGGCGCGCCCGTCGTCGTCACCCAGCGGGCGCTGCGCGGGCGGCTGCCCGTGACGGCCGCGCGGGTGGTGTGCGTGGACGACGATCCCGCGCCGCTCGCCGACGCGCCGCCCGCTCCCCCGGGCCGTCCGGCGGACCTGGCGTACGCGATCTACACCTCCGGCTCCACCGGCCGCCCCAAGGGAGTGCTGGTCGAACGCCGGCAGCTCGCCGCCTACCTGGCCTGCTGCCTGCGGGACTACCCGGGGCTGGCGGGCACGGCGCTGCTGCACTCGTCGATCTCGTTCGACCTGTCGGTGACCACGTTGTGGGGGCCGCTCGTCGCGGGCGGGCGCGTCCACGCGGGGACGCTGGACGAGCCGGGCGGCGTCCGGCCGTCCTTCCTGAAGATCACCCCGAGCCACCTGCCGCTGCTGGAGGGCGGGTCGCCGGACGCCTGTCCGGAGCGCGGCGAGCTGGTGATCGGCGGCGAGGCGCTGCACGGCGACGCGCTCGGCCGCTGGCGCGCGACCCGTCCGGGCGTGACGGTGGTCAACGAGTACGGCCCCACGGAGACGACGGTCGGCTGCGTGGCCTTCCGCCTCGAACCCGGCGACAGCACGCCCGGCGGCCCGGTGCCGATCGGCCGGCCGATGTCCGGGGCGCGGGCCTACGTCCTCGACGCCCGGCTGCGGCCCGTCCCGCCGGGCGAGCGGGGCGAGTTGTACGTCGCCGGCGCCGGGGTGGCCCGCGGGTACCGGGGCCGTCCCGGCGGCACCGCCGAACGGTTCGTCGCCGACCCGTACGGGACGGACGGCGAACGCATGTACCGCACCGGTGACGTGGTCCGCCTCCTGCCGGACGGGGAGCTCGAATACCTCGGCCGGGCCGACGACCAGGTCAAGGTCGGCGGGCACCGGATCGAGCCCGGCGAGATCGAGGCCGCCCTGACCCGGCATCCGCGGGTGGCCGCCGCCGCGGTCGTCGCCGACGGCGACCGCCTGGTGGCCCACATCGTCCCCATCGCCCGGCCCACCGCCTCCTTGGAGGCACCGGCCGGCGTGTCCGTCAGGGAAGCGGCCGGGCCGTCGCCTGAGCAGTTGCGGGCCTTCCTCGCCCGGGACCTGCCCGAGTACCTGATCCCCTCGGTGTTCCAGCATCTCGACCGGCTCCCCCTCGCGGCCAGCGGCAAGGTGGACCGCGCCGCCCTGCCCGCCGCGGGCCCCCAGGGCTCCACCGGCTACACGCCGCCCGGCGGTCACGAGGAACGGGTGATCGCGGAGTTGTGGGCCGAGGTGCTGGGCCTGGACCGGGTGGGCGTGACCGACGACTTCTTCGCCATCGGCGGCAACTCCCTGCTGGCCTTCCGTGTGGTGCCGCGCATCCGTGCCGCGCTCGGCACCAGCCTGTCCCCACGGGCGATCTTCCGCGAACGCACGGTGGCCGCCCTGGCCGCCTCCCTGAAACCGGACGAGAACCGCGCCGGGGCGCACGCCGAGGGCGCGGACGTCGTCACCCCGCTCCCGCCCGGACGCGACGCGCCGCTCTCCTACGCCCAGCGGCGTTTCTGGTTCTTCCACGCGCACGACCCCGGCGGCACCGAGTACAACGTCCGGTTCGGCTACCGGCTGAGCGGGCCGTTCGACCCCGGGGCGCTGCGCACCGCGCTCGGCGAGCTCATCGCCCGGCACGAGCCGCTGCGCACGACGATCGAGGACGGCGGCGCCGATCCCGCGCGGGCCGAACCCGTACAGAAGGTGCATGCGGCCGTCGAGGTACCGCTGACCGTCACCGACGTCGCCGGCCTCCCCGGCGAGGAGCTGGACCGCATGGTGCGGCACGAGGTGACCCGGCCCTTCGACCTGGCCCGGGGCCCCGTGCTGCGCCTGGCCGTGCTGCGCCGGTCCGCCGAGGACCACCTGCTGCTGCTGAGCCTGCACCACTCGGTGATCGACGCCGTGTCCATGCGCATCCTGGCCGACGAACTGGGCCTGCTCTACGACGCCGCCCGCCACGGCCACCGGGCCGCCCTCGCGCCGCTGCCCGTCCGGTACGCCGACTACGCCGCCTGGCAGCGCGACCGCTGGACCGACGACAGCCTGGCGGACCAGCTCGACCACTGGCGTCGCCGGCTCGACGGGATCACCCCGCTCGACCTGCCCGCCGACCGGCCGCGCCCGGCCGTGCGCGGCTCGGCGGGGGCCGCGCACCGCTTCACCGTCCCGGCGGAGCTGGCCTCCGCGCTCGGGGACCTCGCCGCACGCGCCGGGGCGACGCCGTTCATGGTGCTGGTCGCGGCCTGCCAGGTGCTCCTGTCCAGGTACGCCGGCCAGCGGGACGTCTCGGTCGGCACCCCCGTCTCCGGACGCGACCTGCCCGAGCTCGAACCGCTCATCGGCTGCTTCGTCAACACCCTGGTGCTGCGCTCCACCGTGGACGAGCGCGCCACGTTCGCCGAGTTCCTGGGCGCGGTGCGGGAGACCGTGCTGAACGCCTTCGCCAACCGCGACGTGCCCTTCGACCGGCTGGTGCGCGAGCTGGACGCCGAGCGCGATCCCAGCAGGACGCCCCTGGTGCAGGCCATGGTGGCATTGCAGAACGCGCCGCCGAAGACGCCGCGCTTCGCCGGGGCGCGTACCGAGCCGTACCGGCTGCCGCACGTGTCCTCGATCTTCGACGTCACGCTGGAGTTCGTCGAGCGCGATGACGGCGGCGCGCTCGACGCGATGATCGAGTACAGCACGGACCTGTTCGAGGCCGCGACCGCCGAGCGGATGGCCGCGCACCTGATCGCGCTGCTGGCAGCGGTGACCGCGGCCCCGGACCGCCTCCTGGCCCGCCTCCCCCTGCCCCCCGTTCCTGCTCCCGCGCCCGCCGACGCCGCACTGACCGGACCCGCCCTGACCGGACCCGCGCTGACCGGACCCGCCGGTCCCGGTGCCGCTCGCGGCGGGACCGGCGGCGAGCGGGCCGAGCAGGCTGGGCGGGCTGGGCGGCCGGTGCATGTGCAGGTGAGTGAGTGGGCCCGGGTCGCACCCGACGCCGTCGCGCTGGAGTGGGACGGCGGCACCCGCACCTACGCCGACCTCGACCGGCGCGCCGACCGGCTGGCGCACCGGCTGCGCGGCCTCGGCGTGGGCCGGGGCGTGCCCGTGGTGGTGTGCATGGAACGCGGCCCGGACATGGTGACCGCCGCCCTCGGCGTGCTCAAGGCGGGCGGCGCGTACGTGCCGCTCGACCCCGGCATCCCGGCCGAGCGGCTGGCGTACGTGATGGCCGACACCGGCGCGCCGATCCTGCTGGCCGACGAGGACCACGAGGGGCTGCCGGTCGTACGCCCCGGCGACGCGGAGACGGGCCACGCCCCCTCCGACGCGGAGACGGGCGACCGTCCCGGCGCCGGGCCCGGGTGCGGGACGGAGCCGGGCGACCTGGCGTACATCATCTACACCTCCGGCTCCACGGGCCGTCCCAAGGGCGTCATGATCGAGCACCGCGGCCTGGCCGACCTGTGCGCCTGGCACGTGGCGGCGTTCGGGGTGGTGCCGCGCGACCGGGCGTCCCAGGTGGCCTCGCTCGGGTTCGACGCCGCCGTGTGGGAGGTCTGGCCCTACCTGTGCGCGGGGGCCCGCGTCGCCTTCCCCGGCCAGGACGCGCTGGACGACCCGGACGAGCTGGTGACCTGGTTCACCGCCATGGGCACCACGATCTGCTTCCTGCCGACGCCCCGGCTGGAGACCGTGCTCGACCTGCCCGCGATCGACGGGACGGCGCTGCGTACCGTCCTGACCGGCGGCGACGTGCTGCGCCGCCGGCCGCGGCCCGGCATCCCGTTCCGGCTGGTCAACAACTACGGCCCCACCGAGGCCACCGTCGTGGCCACCGCCGGGGACGTGAGCCGGGAGGGCGAGGGGCTGCCGCCGATCGGCCGCCCGCTGGCCGGCAGCGCCGGGTACGTCCTGGACGCCTACGCCAACCCGGTCCCGGAGGGCGTGCCCGGCGAGCTGTACTTGTCGGGGCCCGGCCTGGCCAGGGGCTACCTGAATCGGCCCGGCCGCACCGCCGAGCGCTTCGTCGCCGACCCGTTCGGCCCGCCGGGCGGACGGATGTACCGGACCGGGGACCTGGTCCGCCGGCTGCCCGGCGGCGAGCTGGAGTACCTGGGGCGGAGCGACGACCAGGTGAAGATCCGCGGCTTCCGGGTGGAGCCGGGCGAGATCGAGGCCGCCCTCCAGCGCCACCCCTCGGTGGGCGGCGCGGTCGTGCTGGCCTCCGCCGGACGCGACCGCCTCAACGGGTACGTCACCCCGGCGGGCGACGCCGAACCCGACCCCGCCGCGCTGCGCGCCTTCCTGGCCAGGTCGCTGCCCGACCACATGATCCCCGCGGTGATCATGGTGCTGCCCGCGTTCCCGCTGACCGAGCGGGGCAAGGTGGACCGGGCGGCGCTGCCCGAGCCCGGCGCGCGGGCGGGGGCGGCGGCCTACGTCGCGCCCTCGGGGCCCGTGCAGCGGGAGCTGGCCGCGATCTGGGGCGAGGTGCTGGGCGTCGAGCGCGTGGGAGCCGAGGACTCCTTCTTCACGCTGGGCGGCGACTCGATCCTGGCCATCCAGGTCGTGTCCAGGGCGCAGCGCGCCGGGCTGCGGCTCACCGCGCGTGACCTGTTCCGGCGGCAGACCGTGGCGGCCCTGGCGCCGTACGTGCGGCGGGCCGAGCGGCCCGCGAACGCCACCGCCGAGGACGCCGCCGACGGCGGGCCCGCTCCGCTGACGCCGATCCAGCGTTTCCTGTTCGACCGGTTCACCGTGCCGGGGACGTTCCACCAGTACGTGGAGGCCGAGCTGGCGGAGGACGTGGACGTACGGGCGCTGGGCGTGGCGGTGTCGGCCCTGGTCACCCGGCACGCCGCGCTGCGCACCCGCTTCACGGGGCACGACGGCGGACGATCCCAGCACGTCACGCCGCCACCGGCCGAGGACGTCCTGCGCCACGTCCGTCTCGACGGCGAGACCGGCGAAGGGGACGCGGCGGGCGCGGCGGCCCGCGGCGGCGACGCGCTGGACGTGATGGCGCGCGAGAGCGAGGCCGTGCAGCGTGGCATCGACGCCGAGCGCGGGCCCGTGTTCGCGGCGGTGCTGTTCACCGGCTCCGGCGCGCCGCGGCTGCTGCTCACCGCGCACCACCTCGTCGTGGACGGCGTGTCCTGGCGGGTGCTGCTCCAGGACCTGCACACCGCCTACGGGCAGGCCGTCCGCGGCGAGCCCGTCGACCTGGGCGCGGAGACCGCCTCCTTCGTGAGCTGGTCCCGCGCCCTATCCGCGCACGCCGCCGCCGGCGCCTTCGACGGCGAGCTCCCCCACTGGACCCGGGCGGCCGGCGTCGCGGGCGGGGCGGACATCCCGCTGGACCGCGAGGGGGCGAACCTCGTGGCGTCGGGACGGCGTACCACGGTGTCGCTGGACGAGGAGACCACCCGCGCCCTGCTGCGCGACGTCCCCGGCGTCTACCGTACGGAGGTCAACGAGGTGCTGCTGGCCGCGCTGGCCCGCACCCTGGGCGACTGGACCGGGCGTACGGACCTGCTGCTGGCCGCCGAGGGCCACGGCCGGGAGGAGATCCTCCCCGGCACCGACCTGTCCCGCACGGTCGGCTGGTTCACCACCTACTTCCCGCTGGCCCTGCGCCTGCCCGACGGCGGCGACGGAGGCGGCGACGGCGGCTGGGGTGAGCTGCTGAAGAGCGTCAAGGAGCAGGTCAGGGCCGTCCCGGGCCGCGGCTTCGGGTACGGCGTGCTGCGTCACCTGCGCGGCACCGCGCCCGAGTGCCACCCCGGCGTCTGCTTCAACTACCTCGGCCGGTTCGACCCGCCTCTGGGCGACCTCTACCGGGACGTCGCGCCCATCGGCCTGTTCCAGGACCCCGGCGACGTCCGGCCACACCTCCTGGACGTCGTCGCCGCGGTGCGCGCCGGCCGGCTGGAGGTGACCTGGGAGTACTCGGCCGACCTGCACGACGAGGCCACCGTCGCCCGGCTCGCGGACGGGTTCGCCGCGAACGTGACCCGGCTGGTACGCCACTGCGCAGAACCGGGCGCGGGCGGGCGCACCCCGTCGGACTTCCCGCTGACGGGGCTGGACCAGGCGAGCCTGGACCGGCTGATCGGCGACGGAGGCGACGTGACCGACATCGCCGACGTCTACCCGCTCACCCCCGGCCAGGCCGGCATGCTCTACGAGTGCCTGGCGGCCGGCGACGACCTGTACGTGGCCCAGTTCGGGATGCTGCTCGACGGCGTCACCGACCCCGGGACGCTGGCGCGGGCGTGGCAGTCGGTCGTGGACCGGACGCCCGTGCTGCGCACGTCCCTGGCCTGGGACGGCCTGGACCACCCCGTGCAGATCGTGCACGGACGGGCCCGGCTGCCGGTCGTCCGGCACGACTGGCGCCGCCTGCCCGAGGACGAACGGCGGGCCGCGCTGGCCGCCCTCCTCGCCGCGGACCGGGCCGCGGGCCTGGACCTGACGGCCGCGCCGCCGTCCAGGCTGGCGGTCATCCGGCTGGACGACGACACCGTGCGCGTCGTGTGGACCCTGCACCACATCCTGCTGGACGGCTGGAGCGTGCACCGGCTGCTGCGCGACGTCCTGGCCGCGTACGCCCGGCTCTCCGGAGAGGGCGACGGCGGCGCGCCCGAGCCGCGCCGCCCCTTCCGCGACTACGTGGAATGGCTGGCCGGCCGCGACCTCGCCGCGGACGAGACCTACTGGCGGGAGGCGCTGGCCGGGCTCACCGCCCCGACGCCGCTGCCCTACGACCGGCCGCCCGGCAGGCGACACCGTCCGAAGGCGGCCGGACGGGTCCGCGCCGCCCTGCCGCCCGACCTGACCCGGCGGCTGGCCGACCGGGCCGCGGCGGCCGGTCTGACGCTCAACACGGTGGTCCAGGGCGCGTGGTCGATCCTGCTGTCCCGGCACAGCGGCGAGCCGCGGGTGTGCTTCGGCGCCACGGTGTCGGGCCGCCCCGAGGAGCTGGACGGCGCCGAGTCCATGATCGGCATCTTCATCCAGACGCTGCCCGTCCACGTCCACGTGGACGGCGCCCGCCCGCTGCTGCCCTGGCTGCGCGAGCTCCAGGAGTCGCAGGCGGGGGCGCGGGAGCACGAGGCGGCCTCGCTCACCCGGATCCGCGGGTGGAGCGACCTGCCGCCGGGGACGGCGTTGTTCGACAGCATCGTGGTCTTCGAGAACTACCCGATCGACTACTCCGCCCCCGGCCCGCGCCTGCGGGACGTGGACGCCGCCGAGGCGAACGGCTACCCGCTCGGCCTGGTCGTCTACCCGGGCGAGGAGCTGTCGTTCGTCCTGCTGCACGACGAGGAGCTGTTCGACGCCGCGACCGTGCGGCGGCTCGGCGAGGGCCTGTCGGCGCTGCTCGGGCAGCTCGCCGCGGACCCCGGCGGGACCGTCGGGTCGCTGAGCGCGGTGAGCACGCGGGAGCGGCGGCTGACGCTGACGGAGTGGAACGACACCGCGCGCGACCACCCGCGCCGGACGGTCTGCGAGCTGTTCGCCGAGCGGGCGCGGGAGCTGCCCGGCGCGGTGGCGGTGCGCGGCGGCGGCGCGGAGCTGACGTACGGCGAGCTCGACCGCCGGTCCGGGGAGCTGGCGGCGGTGCTGGCCGGGCTCGGCGTGCGCGCCGAGTCCAGGGTGGCGGTGTTGCAGGGACGCTCGCCGGACGCGCTGGTGTCGATGCTGGCCGTGCTCAGGGCGGGCGGCGCGTACGTGCCGCTGCACCCGGACTTCCCGGCCGGGCGCATGCGGTGGATCCTGCGGGACACGGGCGCGGTCGCGGTGCTGACCGACCGGTCGCTGGCCGGGCGCGCCGCGGACCTGGGCCTGCCCGCCGTCGAGGTGGACGGCGACCTGCCCGCCCCCGGCCCCGCCGCCCCGCTGTCCGCCGCCCTGCCGGGCTCGCTGGCGTACGTGATGTACACCTCGGGCTCGACCGGGTTGCCCAAGGGCGTCGCGGTCACCCACGAGAACGTGGTGAGCCTGGCCCTGGACCACCGCTGGCGCGGCGGCGGGCACGACCGGGTGTTGTTCCACTCGCCGCACGCCTTCGACGCGGCCACGTACGAGATGTGGGTGCCGCTGCTGGCGGGCGGCGAGGTGGTGGTCGCGCCCGGCGACCTGGACGCGCGGCGGCTGCGGGCGCTGGCGGCCGAGCACGGCGTCACGGGGATGTTCGTCACGTCGGCGCTGTTCAACCTGTTCGCCGAAGAGCTGCCCGAGTGTTTCGCCGGGCTGCGCGAGGTGTGGACGGGTGGCGAGGCGGCCTCGCCGCAGGCGCTCGCCCGGGTGATCGACCACTGCCCCGGGACCACGTTCCACAACGGGTACGGGCCCACCGAGACCACCACGTTCGCCACGACCCGGGAGATGACCCCTGAGATCGTACGGACGGGACGGGCGCCGATCGGCCGTCCCATGGACGACACCCGCGCCTACGTGCTGGACGCCGCCCTGGCGCCGGTGCCCGTCGGTGCGCCGGGCGAGCTGTACCTGGCGGGCGCCGGCCTGGCCAGGGGCTATCTCGGCAGGCCGGCGCTGACCGCCGAACGATTCGTGGCCGACCCGTTCGGCGGCGGCGGGCGGCTCTACCGCACCGGGGACCGGGTCCGCTGGACGGCCGGAGGCGATCTGGAGTTCCTCGGCCGGGTGGACGGCCAGGTCAAGATCCGGGGCTTCCGGATCGAGACGGGCGAGGTGGAGGCCGCGCTCCTGGCGCACCCCGGGATCGCCGAGGCCGTCGCCATGGCCAGGCAGGACGCCGCCGGACGCCGGACGCTGGCGGCGTACGTGGTGCCGGCCGCCGGCGGGCCCGCGCCCTCGCACGAGGAGCTGGCCGCGAGCCTGGGCGCGCGGCTGCCCGCGTACATGGTGCCCGCGGCGTTCGTGTCCCTGGACCGGCTGCCGCTGAACGCCAACGGCAAGGTGGACCGCGCCGCCCTGCCGGAGCCCGCCCCGCCACGGGAGAAGGCGGCGTCGTACGTCGCGCCGCGCAACCCGACCGAGGAGGCGCTCGGCCGCATCTGGGAGCAGGTGCTCGGCCTGGACCGGGTGGGCGTGCACGACGACTTCTTCGCGCTGGGCGGCGACTCGATCACCAGCCTGCGGGTGACGTCACGGGTGCGGCCGGCGTTCGGCGTGGAGCTGTCGCCGCGCGACCTCTTCCTGACGCCGACCGTCGCCGGGCTGTCGGAGGTGGTGCAGGACAGGATCCTGGACTCCCTGGAGGAGGCGGTCCACCGGTCGTGACGGGGGCTCAGCGCGCGCCCAGCCGCCGGTAGGCGCGCGAGACGAGGCCGAGGAAGGCGGCGTCGCTGCTCAGGTCGACGCCGCCGGGCACGGCCGCCGGTCCGGCGCCGCCGTCGGGCGGCAGGCCGCGGGCGCGGGCGCGGATGGCCGCGTCCACCGCGGCGGCCTCGGCGAACGCCTCCAGCCGCTGCCCGCGCAGGCCGGACCGCGCGCCCTCCCGCCGGGCCGCGTCCGTCACGCGCGGGTCCAGGTACGGCTCCAGCGCGATCCGGCCGTCCCGGATCTCCACGAACCGCCGGTACAGCCGCAGGTCCAGGTCGCGGAAGGTGACCAGCTCGGTCAGGAAGGGGGCCGGGGCCAGCAGCGCGATGTCCGGGCTGGCCCGGTAGAGCGCCCGCCACAGGGGACGCAGCCGCAGGTGCAGCCGGAAGTCGCGGAACCAGCGCAGCCGCGCGGGCCACCACGACGGCAGGGCCAGGCCGAGCAGCACCGCGAGCGCGCCGAGCGGCACCAGCAGCATGTCCGCAGGCGCGCGCAGCAGGCCGGGGTAGTCAGCGCCGATCCGCCGGCAGGTGAAGTAGGCCGCCTTGTGCAGGTGGTAGAGCACGATCAGGGACGCGCCCACGGCGATCAGGCGCAGCCCCGCGCTCACCGCCCGGTTCTCCGTCTGGCGGGCCTCACGCAGGGCGAACCAGGTGACGTGGCACAACACCGGCACGAGGTAGCACAGGAAGATGAGCCAGTATTCGAGCACGCCCGGCGTGTCCCCGTAGCGGACGGCGAAGCGCGGGCTGTTGACCGGCGTACGGGCCAGGGCGAAGGTCAGGCACATGCCGAGCAGCACGAGCGCCGGCCAGGCGGCCTCGCCCCACGTACGGCGGCGCGGCCCGTCCGGCGGCTGGCCGACCTGCCGCACGAACGTCTCGACCGACCAGGCGACGGCCAGCATGAACGCGTGGGACACCAGCCTGGCCAGGTTCGGCACGCCGGTCAGCCGCCAGACGGCGTCGTAGGCCCAGGGCGTGTTGACCGTCGTCGAGGCGGCGATCGCGGCCAGGATGCCGAACACCGCCCGCCCGGCCGGGTCCCGCCCCCAGGAGCGCACGGCGGCCAGCCGGTACGCCGTCAGCGCGCAGGCCAGCACCGCGGGGCCGTTGAGCCGCAGCCAGTCACCCACGGCCGAGGCCGGACACCCCGCCGTGGAGCGCGTCGGCGGTCCCGGTGAGCACGGCGTCCACGCGCCGGACGTCCGACGCCCGCGGGCGCGCCTCCCGGCAGGCCCGCTGCCAGATGAGCGAGGCGAGCAGCTCGGCCTCCTGCTCCTCCTCCGACCCGTAGATCGAGCGCCTGAGCACGCGGCGGACGAGGGCGGGGTTGAGGCTGGGGAACAACACGTGCCGCTGGGCCCTCGGGCCGGCCTCGGGGTAGTGGCCGCAGATCACGTGGCTCAGCTCGTGCAGGATGATGTGGTCCTGGTGCGGCGGCGTCGTGTCGGGCTTGTAGAAGATCAGGTCGGTCGCCTCGGTGGCCAGCCAGGCGCCCAGCATCTCGTCGTCGCCGGGCAGCTCCAGGAGCCGGATGGGCCGCCCCCGCTCGGCGGCGACCAGGTCGCAGAGCGTTCTGACGCGATAGGGCCGCGGCATGGGTAATCGGCGGGCGATCTCCGCGCAGCGACGCCGCATGAGCCTGAACTTCTTGCCGGCGGGAGTCATACCTCTCCAGGGCTAACAATTCAGCATCGACATCCGATCACGATCGTGTCGCATCCGCTTCGACCATGACAACGTCGTGCTTGCTCTGCCCCTTGGGCCGCCGGCCTAACCAGCTCCGCACCCGCTGCCCGTACCCGCCTCCGACCTGGTTCTTTAGCCGTCGGTTCAATGCTCTGGAGCGGCCGGGCGGCCGTTGACAACATCAGGAGGAGGCGGCGGGCGGCCTCGGACGACGCCCGCGAGGGCCGGGCCGCGCGCTTACCGCAGTTCATCGAAACGTCATCCAGGCGCGGACGGCCGACCGTCAACCGGAGGCTTGGAGACACCCCGATGCACATCTCTTCCCAGCGGGACGAGCGGATCGCGGCACTGCCGGAACACCTCCGTGACCAGATGCTGCGGAGACTGTCCGGCCGGTCGGCCGCCGACCCGATCCCGCGTACGGACACCACCGGCCCGGTCCCGCTCTCCCCCGCCCAGGAGCGGCTCTGGTTCATGTACGAGCTCGACCCGGACGCCGTGGACTACCTGGTGCCGCTGGCCGTACGGCTGAGGGGCGACCTGGACGTGCCCGCGCTGCGGACCGCGCTCACCCGGGTGGTGGCCCGGCACGAGACCCTGCGCACGACGTTCGGGTCCGTGGACGGGCGCGGCACGCAGCGGGTCATGCCCGCCGCCGAGGTGCCGCTGCCGCTGACGGACCTGTCGGAGCGGCCCGGCGAGCTGGACCGCCTGCTGGAGGAGGAGGCCCGCCGGCCCGTGGACCTGCGGGTGGGGCCGGTGTTCCGGGCCCGGCTGGTGCGGCTCGGCCCGCGCGAGCACGTGCTGACCGCCCACGCCCACCACATCGTCACCGACGGCTGGTCGTCGCGGGTGCTGCTCGACGACCTGGCCGCCCTGTACGCCGAGGCCGCCGGCGGCCCGCCCGCCGCCCTGCCGCCGCTGCCGGTGAGCTACGCCGACGTCAGCGCCTGGCAGCGGGAGCGGGCCTCGGGGCCGCAGGCCGGGGAGCAGCTCGCGTACTGGCGGCGCCGGCTGGACCGGCTGGCCCCCATGGACCTGCCGACGGACCGGCCGCGCCCGCCGGTCAGGAGTTCCGCCGGGGCGGCGTGCGCGTTCGAGGTGCCGGCGGACGTCACCGGGCGGCTACGGGAGATCGGCGAGCGGGCCGGCGCCACGCTCTTCATGACGCTGGTCGCCGCGGTGCACACGCTGCTGGCCCGCTACACCGGCCGTCCGGACGTGGCCGTGGCCACCGTCGTCTCCGGCCGGGACCGGGTCGAGACGGAGAACCTGGTCGGCTTCTTCGTCAACACGCTGGTGCTGCGCGGCGAGGTGGACGAGTCGCGCCCGTTCGAGGAGCTGCTGGGCCGGACGCGCACGACGGTGCTGGACGCGTTCGCCCACGACCGGGTGCCGTTCCAGCGGCTGGTGGAGGCGCTGCGCCCGGAACGCGACCCGAGCCGCCCGCCGCTGACGGAGGTGGCGGTCAACCTGCGCAACCTGCCGCCCGGCACGGCCGCCTTCCCCGGCCTGCGGGTCACCGAGCTGCCGCCGCCCGTGCTGGCCGCGAGCATGGACCTGTCGTTCGACTTCACCGAACGGGACGGCGCCCTGGCCGGGAGCCTGGCCTACAACACGAGCCTGTACGGCCCGGACACCGCCGAGCGGATGACCGCCCACCTGGTGCGCCTGCTCACCGGGATCGCGGCGGCGCACGGCCGGCCGCTGGCCGGGATCCCGCTGCTCGGCCGGACCGAGCACCGGCTGCTGACCTCGTTGTGGCCCGGGACCGGCGCCGGGCCGGAGACGCTGACGGTGCCGCGGCTGTTCGCCGAGCAGGCGGCGGCCCGGCCGGCGGCCCAGGCCGTGGTGTGCGGCGGCCGCTCGCTCACCTACGGCGAGCTGGACGAGCGCGCCGACCGGCTGGCCCGGCTGCTGGCCGCCAGGGGCGCGGGGCCGGAGCGGTACGTCGCGGTGGCGCTGCCCCGGTCGATCGACATGGTCGTGGCGGTGCTGGCGGTGCTCAGGGCCGGGGCCGCGTACCTGCCGGTGGACGTGGGGCAGCCGGCCGGCCGGATCGCGGCCATGGTCGCCGACACCCGTCCGGTGCTGGCGGTGGCCACCCGGGAGAGCGCGTCCGCGCTGCCCGCCTGCCTGCCGTTCGTCGAGCCGGACGACCCGGCGCCCGCCGGACCGTCCAGCGGACCGTCCGGCGGGGTCCCGGCCGTGCGGCCGGAGAACCCGGCCTACGTGATCTACACCTCCGGCTCCACCGGCCGGCCCAAGGCCGTGGTGGTCACGCACGAGGGCGTGCACGACATGGTGCGCGTCCAGCGCGAGCGCATGGACGCCGGGCCGGGCGCGCGGGTGCTGCAGTTCGCCTCGCTCTCCTTCGACGGCGCGTTCTGGGAGCTGGTGCTCGCCCTGCTGTCCGGGGGCACGCTCGTGGTCGCCACTGACGACGAGCGCCCGCCGGGCGCGCCGCTGGCCGGGCTGATCGCCCGCGAGCGGGTCACCCACGTCACGCTGCCGCCCACCGCGCTCGCGACGCTGCCCGCGGACGGCGTCCCCCGGGGCGCGGTCGTGGTGGTGGCGGGCGAGACGTGCCCGCCCGAGCTGGTGCGCGCCTGGTCGCCGGGGCGGCGGGTGTTCAACGGGTACGGGCCCACGGAGACCATGGTCGGCGCCACGCTGAGCGAACCGCTGACCCCGGCGGACGCCGACCCGGGGCCGGTGCCCATCGGGCGGCCGTTCCCGAGCATCCGGGCGTACGTGCTGGACGAGCGGCTCAGGCCCGCGCCCATCGGCGTGCCGGGCGAGCTGTACCTGGGCGGCACGCGCCTGGCCAGAGGGTATCTGAACCGGCCCGGCCTGACCGGCGAGCGGTTCGTGGCCGACCCGTACGGGCCGCCGGGCACCCGCATGTACCGCACCGGGGACCGGGCCTGCTGGCTGGCGAACGGCCGGCTGGAGCACGCGGGCCGCACCGACGACCAGGTCAAGCTGCGCGGGTTCCGGATCGAGCCGGGCGAGGTCGAGGCCGCGCTGTCGGAGCAGCCATGCGTGGTCGCCGCCGCCGCCGCGGTCAAGGAGGACGCGAACGGGACCAGGCGGCTGGTGGGCTACGTCGTACCGGCCGAGGGCGGCGCGGACCCCGCGGAGCTGCGCGAGGCCCTGCGGCGGCGGCTGCCCGAGCACATGGTGCCGACGGCGTTCGTCGTCCTGCCCGCCCTGCCGCTGACGCACAGCGGCAAGGTGGACCGGCGGGCCCTGCCCGCGCCGACCGGCGCCCGCCACAGCGGCGAGGAGTACGCCGAGCCGCGCACACCGGCCGAACGCGCGCTCGCCGAGGTGTGGGCGCGGGTCCTGGGCGTCGAGCGGGTGGGCGTGCACGACAACTTCTTCGACCTCGGCGGCGACTCCATCCTCGGGCTCCAGGTCGTCGCCGGGGCGCAGGCGGCGGGGCTGGCGCTGACCCCGCGCCTGATGTTCCTCCGCCAGACCGTCGCCGACCTGGCCGCCGAGCTGCCCGTCGGCCACCCCGACGGCCTGCCCGCCGACCTGCCGGGCGCGCGGGACGCCGAGGGCGGCCCGGTGAGCGGCGACGTGCCGCTCACGCCGATCCAGCACTGGTTCCTGGAGAACCTGGCCGACAGCCTGCCGCGGTTCAACCAGGCGGTCGCGCTGGAACCGCCCGCCGAAGCCGGCGACGACGACGTCGAGGCGGCGCTGACGGCCCTGGTCGAGCGGCACGACGCGCTGCGCCTGCGGCTGGAGCGGGACGGCGCCGGGTGGCGGCAGCACAACGCCGCCGCCGAGCACGGCCGGGTGCTGCGCCGCGTCGACCTGTCCGGCGTGCCCGAGGACGAGCGCGCCGGGTACGCCCACCGCGCGGCCGTGGAGGTGCAGACCTCGTTCGCGCTCGACCGCGGACCGCTGATCAAGGCCCTGCTGCTCACCGGCGACGGCCCCCGCCGGCTGTTCCTCGCCGCCCACCACCTGGTCGTGGACGGCGTGTCGTGGCGGGTGCTGCTGTCGGACCTGGACGTCGCCTGCCGCCAGGCCGCCGCCGGCGAGCCGATCCGGCTGGGCCCGCGTTCCACGTCGTTCCGCGAGTGGGCGCTGCGGCTGAGCGGCCACGCGGCGGCCGGCGGCTTCGACCACGAGCTGCCCCACTGGCGGCGGGTAAGGGAGCTGGCCGCCGAGGTCCCTCCACTGCCCGTGGACGACGCCGAGGGCGCGAACGTCGCCGGCGACCTGCGGACGGTGACGGCCACGCTGGACACCGGCCGCACCCGCCGGCTGCTGCGCGAGGTGCCGGAGGTCTACCGGACGCGCATCGACGAGGTGCTGCTCGGCGCGCTCGGCCGGGTGCTGGCCGGCTGGGCGGGTGGCACCCGCGTCCTGGTCGAGCTGGAGGGCCACGGCCGCGAGGAGCTGTTCCCCGAGGTGGACCTGTCGCGCACGGTCGGCTGGTTCACCACCGTCTCCCCCCTGGTGCTGGAGCTCCCGGACGGCGGCTGGGGCGACCTGCTCCGGTCCGTCAAGGAGCAGGTCAGGGCGGTCCCGCTGCGCGGACTCCGGTACGGCGCGCTGCGCCACCTGTCCCCCGCGGGGGCCGAGCTGCGCGACGACCGGCAGCCCGAGGTCGCCTTCAACTACCTGGGCCGGATGGAGTCGCGCGGCATGCTGCCGACTCCCGAGGGCACCGAGCGCGACCCGCGCCAGGAGCGCGTGCACCTGCTGGAGGTCAACGCGGTGGTGCGCGGTGACCGGCTGGAGATGCGCTGGTCGTACTCGTGCCGGCGGCATCGGGAGGCGACCGTGGCGGCCCTGGCCGAACGGATGACGGCGGCGCTGGCGGAGATCGTCGAGCACTGCGCGGAGCCCGGCGCGGGCGGCTGCACCCCCTCCGACTTCCCGCTGGCCCGGCTCGACCAGGCCGCCGTGGACCGCGTCGCGGGCGACGGCCGCTCGGTCGAGGACGTCTACCCGCTCACGCCGCTGCAGGGCGGCCTGCTCTTCCACTCGCTGGCCGACCCCGGCGCCGACACCTACGCCTCGCACTTCAGCCTCCTGCTCGACGGCGTGGACGACCCGGACCGCCTGGCGCTGGCCTGGCAGCAGGTCACCGACGACATCCCGGCGCTGCGCACGGCGATCGTCTGGCAGGACGTGCCCGAGCCCGTGCAGGTCGTGCGGCGCGGCGTGCGCCTCCCGGTCGAGCGGCACGACTGGCGCGGGCTGCCGGAGGCCGCGCGGCGGGCCGAGACCGAACGGCTGTGGGCGCGCCGCGCCGAACGCCGCCTCGACCTGGCCACCGCGCCGCTGGCGCGGCTGGTCGTCGCCCGCCTGACCGACACCCGGGTGCGGGTCTTCTGGACCGCGCACCACCTCATGCTCGACGGCTGGAGCGCGGCGCAGGTGCTGACCCAGGTGTTCGAGCGGTACGCGGGCCGTCCGGCCCCCGTGCGCAGGCCGTACCGGGACTACCTGGAATGGCTCGGGCGGCAGGACGTGGCGGCGGCCGAGCGGCACTGGCGGCGGGAGCTGGCCGGGTTCGCCGCGCCGACGCCGATCCCGTACGACCGGCCTCCGGCGCGGGCGCATCGGTCACGCTCCACCGCCGCCGTACGGGTGAGCCTGCCCGCCGACCGCTCCGCCCGCCTGTACGAGCGGGCCAGGAACGCGCGCCTGACGGTGAACACGCTGCTCCAGGGCGCGTGGGCGATCCTGCTGTCGCGCTACGCCGGGGAGCGGGAGGTGTGCTTCGGCGCCACCGTCTCCGGCCGGCCCGCCGGCCTGCGGGACGCCGGGTCGATCGTGGGGCTGTTCATCAACATGCTGCCCGTCCGGGTCGACGTGGACGGCGAGGCCGAGGTGTTCGGCTGGCTGCGCCGGCTCCAGGACCACCAGGCCGAGTGCCGCCAGTACGACTACCTGTCCCCCGCCCAGATCCACCGCTGCGGCGACCTGCCGGGCGGCGTGCCGCTGTTCGACAGCGTGCTGGTGTTCGAGAACTACCCCGAGGGCCGGCGCGACGGGCACGGCGTACGGGTGCTGGAGCACCTCGGCGACGAGCGCAGCAACTACCCGCTCATGATCACCGTGCACGCGGGCGACGAACTGACCATCGCCGCCGACTACGACCCGGCGCTGTTCGAGGAGGCCACCGCGGCCCGGCTGCTGGGCCATCTGGAGACCCTGCTCGACGCCCTCGCCGACGGCACCGCCCGGCGGACGGCGGACCTGCCCGTGCTCACCGCCGCCGAACGCGGGCAGCTGGCCGCCTGGAACGACACCGCGGCGCGGTTCCCCGCCGCCCGCCCGGTGCACGAGCTGTTCGCCGAGCAGGCCGCGCGCACCCCCGGCGACACCGCCGTGAGCTGCGGCCCCGACAGCCTGATCTTCGCCGAGCTGGACGGGCGGGCCGACCGGCTGGCGCACCTGCTGATCGAGCGCGGCGCGCGGCCGGGCACGCTGGTCGGCGTCTGCCTCGAACGCGGCGTGGACGCCGTGGCCGCGCTGCTCGGCGTGCTCAAGTCGGGGGCGGCGTTCGTGCCGCTCGACCCGGACCACCCGCGGGCCCTGCTGGAATCCATGCTGGCCGACTGTGCCGCCCCGCTCGTGGTCACCCGTCCGGCGCTGCTCGACCGGCTGGGCGGGACGGAGGCCGTCCTGCTGGACGATGCCGCCCTCGCCGCCGCCCCCGCCCGGCCGCCGCGCGTGCACGTCGGGCCGGACGACCTGGCGTACGTGATCTACACCTCGGGCTCGACGGGACGGCCGAAGGGCGTGATGGTCGAGCATCGCAACGTCCACCACATGACCCACGCCTGGGACGCCCGCTACGGCCTGGCCGGCACCCGGCCGCGCTGCCTGGCGGTCTCCAGCCAGTCGGTCGACCTGTTCTTCGGCGACTTCCTGCTGTCGGCGATGTTCGGCGGCGAGATGGTGATCTGCCCGGCCGACCGCGTCGGCGACCCCCGCGCCATGGCCGACCTGCTGGTGAGCAGCGGCGCGCACCTCATGGTGACCGTGCCGTCGCTGGCGGCGGCGGTGACCGAGGAGCTGGCGCGCGCGGGACGGCGGCCGGAGGCGCTGCGGGTGCTGATGGTCGGCTCGGAGGGCTGGCCGGTGGCCGAGGCCGAACGGGTGCTCGCCCGCCTCGGGCCCGGGACGATCGCGGTCAACGCCTACGGCGCGACGGAGACCACCGTGGACTCGACGGTGTTCCAGCTCGGCACGGCGCCCATGGGGCAGGGTGCGTACGCGCCGATCGGGCGGCCGTTCGCCAACACCCGCGTGCACGTGCTCGACGCCGGGCTGCGTCCGGTGCCGGTGGGCGTGACGGGCGAGATCTGCGTCGCGGGCGACGGGGTCGCGCGCGGATACTGGGGGCGTCCCGAGCTGACCGCGAGCCGGTTCCTGCGCGACGCCGCCGGGGAGCGCGTGTACCGTACCGGCGACCTGGGGCGCCGCCGGGCGGACGGCGAGCTGGAGATCGTCGGGCGCGCCGACGACCAGATCAAGGTCCGCGGGTTCCGCGTGGAGCTGGGCGAGGTGGAGGCCGCGCTGGCCCGCCACCCCGGGGTGGCCGCCGCCGCGGCGGCCGGGCACCGCGACGAGGCCGGGCGGACGCGGCTGGTCGGCTACGTCGTGCCGGCCGGCGAGGACGTCCCGGGTCCGGCCGAGCTGCGCGCGTTCATGGCCGCGCACGTGGCCGCGCAGGCGGTGCCGTCGGCGTTCGCCCGGCTGGACGCCCTGCCGCTGACCGCGGGCGGCACCCTCGACCGGCGGGCGCTGCCCGTGCCCGACGGGCCGCTCGACGCGGCCGTGCCCCGGGTCGCCCCGCGCGACGCCACCGAGTCGCTGCTGGCCGGGATCTGGGCCGAGGTGCTGGGCCTGGACGTGGCGGACGTGGGCGTCGAGGACGACTTCTTCGACCTCGGCGGCGACTCCGTCCTCAGCATCCGGGTGATCTCGCGGGTGCGCGCGGCGCTCGGCGCGGCGCCCTCGCCGCGCCAGCTCTTCGACACCCCGACCATCGCCGCCTTCGCAGGCACGCTCACCGCCGCCCCCGTGCCCGACGCCGTGGAACGGGTCGCGGGCGACGAGGGCCTGCCGCTGTCCTTCGCCCAGCAGCGGTTGTGGTTCCTCAGCGAGTTCGAGCCCGGCGGCTCGGAGTACAACACCGTGTACGGGCTGCGCCTGTCCGGCGAGCTGGACGTGGCGGCGCTGCGTACCGCGCTCGACCGGCTGGTGGAGCGGCACGAGGCGCTGCGCACGGTCTACGGCGACGTGGACGGCCGCGGCACGCAGACGATCCTGCCTCCCGGGCCGGTGCCCCTGCCGGTGACCGACGTGTCCGGCGCCGGCGATCCCGAGCGGGCGATGCGGGAGGCCGTGGAGCGGGCCGCGTCCCGGCCGTTCGACCTGCGGCGCGGGCCCGTGCTGCGGGCCACGCTGGTGCGGCTGGGCGCCGCCGAGCACGCGCTCGCGCTGGTCATGCACCACATCGCGACCGACGGCTGGTCGATGGGCGTGCTCGGCGCAGAGCTCGGCGCCTGCTACGCCGCCGCGCTCCGGGGCGAGCGGGCCGAGCTGCCGCCGCTCCCGCTGCGGTACGCCGACTTCGCCTCCTGGCAGCGCCGGCACCCGTCCGACCCCGGCTACTGGGAACGCCGGCTGGCCGGCCTCACGCCGCTCGCGCTGCCGCTCGACCGGCCCCGCCCGCCGGTACGGGTGGCCGACGGCGCGATGCGCCTGCTCGACGTCGCGCCGGGGACGCTGGACCGGCTCAAGGCGCTGGCCCGCGGGCACGACGCCACGCTGTTCATGGTCCTGACCGCCGTGACGCAGCTCCTGCTGTCCCGGATCTGCGGCCAGCGGGACGTCGCCGTCGGCACCGCGACGTCCGGACGTGGCCGGGCCGAGCTGGAGGGGCTGGTCGGGTTCTTCGTCAACACCGTCGTGCTCAGGTCCACGGTCAGCGGCTCGTCGTCGTTCGCGGCGTTCCTGGCCGAGGTTCGTTCGACCGTGCTGGAGGCGTTCGAGCACGAGGACGTGCCGTTCGAGCGGCTGGTCGAGCTGCTCCGGCCGGAGCGGGACCCGAGCAGGAACCCGCTGGTGGACGTCATGGTGGTGCTGGACAACACGCCGTCGGCCGACCCGGACCTGCCGGGCCTGCGCGCCACGCCGCTGCCGGCCGTCTCCGACCAGGTCAGCCACGACCTGACGATCGACTTCCACGAGCACGGCGGCCGGCTGACGGCGGCCATCGGCTACAGCACCGCGCTGTTCGACCATTCCACCGCCGAACGGCTGGCCGGCCACCTGACGACCCTGCTCGACGCCGTCGCGGCCGACCCCGGCGCCCTCCTGGCCGACCTGCCGATCATGACGGACGCCGACCGGGACCAGGTCCTGACCGGCTGGAACGACACGCGTGCCGCGGCGTCGTCCGCGCTGTTCACCGACCTGTTCGCCGAACGGGCCCGCGCCGACGCCGCGCTGCCCGCGCTGGCCTTCCGCGACCGCGTGCTCACCTTCGCCGAGCTGGACGCCCGCGCCGACCGTCTGGCGCGGCTGCTCCGGGCGCGCGGGGCCCGTCCCGAGACGCTGGTGGGACTGGCCTGCTCGCGCGGCGACTGGACGGTCGTGGCGCTGCTGGCGGTGCTCAAGGCCGGGGCCGCCTTCCTCCCGCTGGATCCCGACCTGCCGGACGAACGGCTGTCGTTCATGCTGGACGACGCCGCGCCGGTGATCGTCCTGACCGACCGGGAGGCGGCGTTCGGCCCGCCCGTGCCCGGCGAGCTGATCATGCTGGACGATCCCGCGCTGGTCGACGGCCAGCCGGACGGCCCGCCGGACTGGCCCGCGCCGCTCCCCGGGCACCCGGCGTACGTCATCTACACCTCCGGCTCGACCGGCCGGCCCAAGGGCGTGGTGCTCGAACACCGCGGGCTGGCCAACCTGTTCCTCGACCACCGGGCCGGCCTCATCCGTCCCGAGGCGGGCGGCGGGCGGCTCAGGGCGGGGCTCACCGCGGCGTTCAGCTTCGACACCTCGCTGGAGGGCGTGTTGTGGCTGGCCGACGGCCACGAGCTGCACGTGATCGACGACCTCACCCGGCGCGACCCGGAGGCGCTGCTGTGCTACATCGACCGGCACCGGATCGACGTGCTGGACCTGACGCCGTCCTACGCCGAGCAGCTCGTGCCGCTCGGCCTGCTCACCGGGGAACGGCACCGGCCGGCGGTGGTCATGCTGGGCGGCGAGGCGGTGGGCGAGGCGCTCTGGCGCGACCTGCGCACGGCCCCGGACACCGCCGGCTACAACTACTACGGGCCGACCGAGTGCACCGTGGACACCCTGTACTGCCGCCTGTCCGACAGCGAACGGCCCATCGTGGGCAGGCCGATGCGCAACACCCGGGCGTACGTGCTGGACGGGGGGCTGCGGCCGGTCCCCGTGGGCGTGGCCGGGGAGCTGTACCTCGCCGGTGACCAACTCGGCCGCGGTTACCTCGGCCGGCCCGCGCTCACCGCCGAACGGTTCGTCGCCGGGCCGTTCGAGCACGCGGGCGGGCGCATGTACCGCACCGGGGACCTGGCGCGGTGGCGTCCCGACGGCACGCTGGAGTACCTCGGCAGGACCGACGACCAGGTGAAGGTGCGCGGGTTCCGGATCGAACCCGGCGAGATCGAGGCGGTGCTCGGCGAACACCCGCAGGTGGCGCGGGCGACCGTCGTGGTGCTCGGGGACGGCCAGGGCGTGCCGCGGATCGCCGCGTACGTCGTGCCGGTGGCCGGGGCCGCGCCGGAGACCGCCGCACTGCGCGAGTTCGCCCGCGGCCGGCTGCCCGGCTACATGGTGCCGCACTTCTTCGTGACGCTGGACGAGCTGCCGCTGACCAGCAGCGGCAAGGTGGACCGGCGCGCCCTGCCGCAACCGTCCGCCACCGCGGCGGGCACGGCCGCGGACGGGCGGCTCGCGCCGCGCGACGGCGTGGAGTCGGCGCTGGTGGCGGTGTGGGCGGAGGTCCTGGGCGTCGAGGCCGGTGCGGTCGGGGTCGAGGACAACTTCTTCGACCTGGGCGGCGACTCCATCCTCAGCATGCAGATGGTCGCCAGGGCCCGGCGCGCCGGGATCGGCGTCACCGCCAAGGACCTCTTCCTGCACCAGACGATCGCCGAGCTGGCCCCGGTGGCTCGCGCCGCCCCCTCCTCCACGGACGCCGGCGACGTTCTCGGAGCCGGTGCGGTCGCCGGCGGGCCGGTGCCGTTGACGCCGGTGCAGCGGGCGTTCCTGGCCGGTCACCGGGTCGCGCCGCACCACTACAACCAGTCCATGCTGGCCGAGCTGACCGGCCCGGTGGACGAGGAGGCCCTGCGGGCCGCGCTCGCCGCGCTGGCGCGGCGGCACGACGCGCTGCGGTCCCGCTTCGAACGGGACAGCGACTTCCAACGGGACAGCGACTTCGAACGGGACAGCGACTTCGAACGGGACGGCGACGAATGGCGGCAGCACATCGCCCCCGCCGACGACGCGCGGCTGCCGCTGACCCGGCACGACCTGGCGCACCTGGACGCGGACACCGGCCTGCGGGCGGCCATGGACGAACGGGCCGCCGCCGCGGACGCCGGGTTCGACCTCGCCCGCGGCCCCCTGTGCCGGGCCCTGCTGTTCGACACCGGTCCCGGCCGCCGGCCGTGGTTGTACCTCACCGCCCACCACCTGGTGGTGGACGCCGTCTCCTGGCGCGTCCTGACCGAGGACCTGGAGACCGCGTACCGGCAGGCGGCCGGCGGCGAGCCGATCGACCTCGGCCCCGCCTCTTCGCCGTTCGGCACGTGGGCGACCAGGCTGGCCGGGTACGCCGCGGGCGACGGACCGGGCCGGGAGGCCGCGTACTGGACCGGGCTGCCGGAGCCGCCGCCGCTGCCGGTGGACCACGACGGCGACAACCTGGTCGGCTCGGTCGCCGTCGTGCCCGGCGCGCTGTCGGAGGAGGAGACCCGCGCGCTGGTCCGCGCCGCCCCCGCCGCCTTCCGCGTACGGCTCCACGAGCTGCTGGTCGCGGCCCTGGCCTGGACCCTCAGCCGGTGGAGCGGCGACGAGCGGGTGGTGATCGACATGGAGGGCCACGGCCGCGAGCACCTGTTCGACGACCTCGACCTGAGCAGGACCGTCGGCTGGTTCACCACGGAGTACCCGGCGGCCCTCACGCTGCCCGGCGGCGACGACTGGGCGAAGATCGTCCGATCGGTGCGCGAGCAGCTTCGCGCGATCCCCGGCAACGGGCTCGGCTACGGCCTGCTGCGCCATCTCGGCCCGCCGGGATCCGCCGGGGCGCAGCTGTCGTCGCGGCCCGTCCCGCAGGTGGCCTTCAACTACCACGGGCAGGCGGACGCGGCCGGCGGCCCCAGTGGCGGCCCCAGTGGCGGTCACAGTGGCGGCCCCGGTGGCGGCCTCCTGCACGCCTTCCACGACCCGATCGGCCGCGAGCAGAACCCGCGGGAGCGGGCCGACCACCTGCTGGAGGTGGTGGGCGCGATCCGGGACGGCCGGTTGTCGTTCGACTGGTACCACTCGCGGAACGTGCACGACCGGGCCACGGTGGACCGGCTCATGGCGGACTTCCTGGCCTGCCTGCGCTCGCTGGCCCACTACCCGGGCCCCCGCCACGCCACCGGCTCCGACTCCGGCTCCGACTCCGGCTCCGGCTCCGGCTCCGGCGGGGAGGGCTGACATGGACCGCCTCGACCTGCCGGGCCTGCTGGCCGAGCTGTCGCGCGGGCACCGCGTCCCCGGCGCCCAGCTCGCCGTCCACCGCGACGGCCGGACGACGACCGCCGAGTACGGCGTCGAGACCCCCGGCGGCCCGCCGGTGACGGCCGGCACCGCGTTCCCGCTCGGGTCGCTGACGAAGCCGTTCACCGCGACGCTGGCCGCCATGCTGGCCGACGACGGCGACGTGGGCTTCGGCACGCCGCTCGCCGGACCGCTGCCCGAGCTGGGCCCGTACGCCGCGGACCTCACCCTGGGCCGGCTGCTCAGCCACACCGCCGGCCTGGCGGCCAACGCCGAGGACGCCGACCGGGCGCCCAGCAGGCGGGCGTGGGCCGAAGGACACTGCGGGCCCGCCTGGCCCGGCATCGTCCCCGCGTTCTCCTACTCCAACGCCGGGTACGTCCTGGCCGGTCACCTGATCGAGTCCGTCACCGGGATGACCTGGTGGGAGGCGGTCGAGGACCTGCTGCTGGCGCCGCTGGAGATCACGCCCACGTACGTGGCGGGCCCGCCGACGGCCCGCCGGGCGGCGACCGGCCACAGCGTGCACCCGTCCCGGGACGTGGTGGTGGCGGTGGCCGAGGAGGAGTCGCCCGTCGAGGCCCCGGACGGCGCGCTGGCGCTGAGCGCCGCCGACCTGGTCGCCTTCGCCCGCCTGCACCTGGGCGACCCGTCCCTGCCCGCCCTGCTCGGCGCGGACACGCTGCTGCGGATGCGCGTCGACCGGCTGGCCGGCGCCGCGATCGGCCCGTACGGCATGGCGGACGGCTGGGGGCTCGGCTGGGCGATCCACCGCCGCGACGGCGCCGAGTGGATCGGCCACGACGGCACGGGCGAGGGCACCTCGTGCCACCTGCGCGCCGATCCCGTCAGCGGCACGGTCGTCGCGCTGACCACGAACGCGAACACCGGCCTGGCCGTGTGGCGCGACCTGGTGGACCGGCTGGCGGCGGCGGGCGTCGAAGTGGGCGACCACCGCCCGCTGGCCGCTCTCGGGGCGCCCGTGCCGGGTCCGCCGGGCTGCGCGGGAGCGTACGCGAACGGCGCGGCCAGGTTCGAGGTGGCCGAGGACGGCGCGGGCCGCCTGAGCCTGCGGTCCACGGGCGCGATCACGTGTTTCCCCGGCCTGGTGTTCGCCGTCGGCGAGCCGCCGCCCCACGGCCGCACCGCGCACGCCGGCCGGTTCATCGCCGACGACCACAGCGGCGCCGGTCTCAGCGGTGGCGACGGCCGGATCGGCCTGATCCAAGTGACCGGACGACTGGCCCGCCGCCTGCCGCCGGAGTCCTGGACGGGAGGAACACCATGAAGGATTCCACCGTCGAACCCGCGCCAGCCCCGCTGTCGCGCAACAGGAGCTACGCCACGCTGTGGAGCGGGCAGTTCCTCTCCGAGCTGGGCAACGAGATCAACTTCATCGCGATCCCCCTGCTGATCCTGGCCATGTCCGGCTCCGCCCTGGAGGCCGGGCTGGCCTCGTCGGTGGTGGCGGCCGGCCACATGATCGCCAACCTCCCGGCCGGGGTGATCGCCGACCGCTGGGACCGCAGGCGCACCCTGCTGATCTGCCAGACCGGGCGGGCGCTGGCCATGGCCTCCGTCGCCGCCGCCGTGTGGCTGGACGCCTACTCCTTCCCGCACATCCTGCTGGTGGCACTGCTCGACGGCCTGCTCGGAGCCGCGTTCGAGCCCGCCGAGCAGGCCGCGCTGCCGCAGGTGGTGCCCCCCTCGCAGCTCTCGCGGGCGGTGGCGGCCAACACCGCGCGGCCGTTCATCGCGACCCTGGTGGGGCCGGCGCTGGCCGGTTTCCTGTTCGCCCTGCAGCGGGCGATCCCGTTCGTGGTGGACGCCGTCATGCTGGCGTTCTCCTCCGTCGCGCTGCTCTTCCTGCGGCTGCCCGCGCGTCCGGCTCCGGCCGGGGAGGAGCGGGGGCCGGGCGGTGACCTCGTGGCCGGGTTGCAGTGGGTGCTGGGCCGGCGGGTCATCAGGACGACGCTGCTGTGGATGCTGCTGTCCAACCTGGTCTTCACCGCACTGATCATCATCGTGCTGGCGACGTCCCACGAGGACCAGGTGGGCGCCGGGGTGATCGGGCTGAGCATGGCCTGCATGGGGGCGGGCGGGCTGCTCGGCGCCGCGCTGGCCGACCGGCTGCACGCCGCGCTGCCCGCGCCGGTCGTGATCGTGGGCTTCTCCTGGGTCACCGCCGCGCTGACGGCGCTGATGGCGGTCGTGCCGAGCGGCCTGCCGCTCGGGCTGCTGCTCGGCTGCGCCGCCTTCTTCGTCCCCCTGGCCAACACCACGATCCTGACCTACCAGATCACCGTCACCCCGGACGCGCTGCGCGGCCGGCTGACGGGCATCACGGGGCTGTGCGGCGGCGGCGCGGCGGCGCTCGGGCCGCTGCTCGGCGGAGCGCTGGTCACGGCGGGGACCGGCGGCATCCTGGCCTGCGCCGCCGCCCTCACCCTCGTGGCGACCGCGACCACGCTCAGCCCGACCCTCCGTCGCTTCCCCACCGCCCGCCCCTGACCCGCCTTCGCAGGGTCCCCGCTCTGTCCGCACGAGGGCGGGCCCGTGGCGCAGGTCGTCGGGACGGATCGGCGCATCGCAGGGTGGAGCCGCACGACAGACCGTTGGATCAGCCGGGGACCAGGCTCGCGTAGCGAGGGTCCCGGGCGCCGGCATAGACCACGACCATCGTGAAGTGGGCCGGCTCCGGGCCCTGGCTGCTGTAGGCGTGCGGGCGGTCGCCTCGCATGCGGAGCGCGTCTCCCGCGGCGAGTTGGAAGAGCGCCCCGCCGACGGTGACCGCGACGCCGCCCGAGTGGAGCTGCAACAGTTCCCGGGTGCCGGTCGGATGCGCGGGCGTGGAGATCTTGTCGCCGGCGGGCAGCCGGAACTCCCAAAGCTCGGTGAAAGGCGGCTGGCTGTCGTTGATCAGGAGCCTGGCGCGGCCTTCAGAGCGAACCACGGCGTCGGCGGCACGGGAAACGCGGCCGAGCTCCTCCGGGGGCTCCACCAGCTCGCCGATCGAAACACCGAGCGTGGCGCTGATCCGAGCGAGCGTCGCGATGCTGGGGTTGGTGCGCATGGTCTCGATCTGCTGGAGCATGCCGCGGCTGACGCCGGACCGAGTGGCCAGCTCTTCCAGCCGCCAGCCTCGGGCTTGACGTGCGGCGCGCAGGTTCGCGGCGAGGGTGTGGCCTACGGCCTCGGCGGGATCGGTCATGGCGCAATGCTGCCCTAGGGTGCAAAATAGTGCGACTATGACACAAGATACTGGTCGCACCGAGCGTCGCGCGGTGCGGCGGCTGCTCGGCGCCAGCTTCGTGGACTTCCTTGGCTCGGGGCTCTTCCTGGCCTTCTCGGCCGTCTACTTCACCGGCGTCGTCGGGCTCGCCGCAGGCCAGGTCGGGCTGGGCTTGAGCATCGCGGGTACCGCGGCCATGGCCGCCGCGATACCGCTGGGCCGGGCGGCCGACCGCTACGGTGTCCGGCGGGCACTGGTGCTGGTGCATGCCCTACGCACTGCCGGAACCGCCGCTTACGCCCTCGTCGGAGACTGGTGGGGGTACCTCGTCGTCGTCACGATCATCACGGTCGCCGACCAGATCGCGACCGCGCTGACCCAGGCGTACGTGGCAGAGATCGCCGAAGGAGACAGCCGGGTAAGGGTGCTGGCCTCGTATCGGACCGTGATCAACCTGGCGATCAGCATCGGCGGTCCACTCGGCGGACTGCTGGCCGGCACCGGCCTCTTCCGGACCATCATCCTGGCCAACGCGGCAGCCTGTCTTCTGGTCACTGCGGCCTTCGCCACCCTGCCCCAGCCGGTCCGAACCGAAGAGCCCGCCCCCGTCCGGCGAGGCTTGGGCGTGCTACGTGATCTGCGGCTGCTCTCGCTGGCTTGTGTGGATGGCGTACTGCAGCTTTGGCAACCGATACTCAACCTCGCCTTTCCGCTGTGGCTCGCTCGGGCGACCACATTGCCGGACGGCTCACTCGGGGCGCTGTACGCCATCAACACAGTCCTCGCGCTGGTCTTTCAAGCTCTCGTAGCCCGCCACGTCACAAGCCTCAGAGCCGCCCGGCGATGTCAGCCCGTCGCTGCGGCATTCGCTGCCGCCGCCTGTCTGTTGTTCTGGTACGCGGCCCACTCGGCGCCTCTCGCACTGTTCTGCGCTGCGCTGGTGATGCTCACCGCAGCGGAATTGATCGCTGTCCCCGCGGCCTGGACGTTGTCGTACGCCTTCGCTCCGGACGACCGAAGAGGTGAGTACCTGGCGGCGTTCGGCATGGGTCGCTCGGTCAGCCGCTACGTCCTCGGCCCCATATTGATCACCGGCATGCTGCAACTGACGGGTGGTTGGACCTGGGGCATTCTGGCGCTGCTCTTCGTCGTCGCAGGCAGCATCGCACCCCTGACCATCAGGAACGCGGATGCGATGCGGTCGGCCGCAAGCTGACCGATATCGGCCCGCTGCCTGATGCTCGACCCCTGCCCGTCCTCGTCATCTCGCCCCCAGTCGCCGGAGCCCGGCGAACTCGAGCCCGGCATAGACGGCGACCACCAGCGCGCCGACCAGCATGAAGGCGACCCCCCAGCCGGTCAGCGGTATCACGTCCGCGAACACCAGGGCCAGCAGCGCCACACAGGACAGCGCGTTGCCCGCCACGACGAACGCCACATGTCGCACAGGGATCCGCGGATGACCTGCGATGAGGCCGAGTGCCGCGGCCCCGCCCAGCATGGCCACGCCGAACGGGACGGACCAGGCGGTCGGCAGGCCGAGCGGGCCACTGAGCGGCTGGGCGGCGACGAGCATGACCACACCGAAGACAGCGGTGCTCCACCCGTCGATCCGCAAGATCGTGCGCAGCCGGCCTGTGGTGTCGTTCTCTGGATGCCGGGCGGTCGGGGTCGGCGTGCTCATCCGGGTCTCCTTCGACTGAGTAGGTCCTGACCGGACAAGACCATGCCATCGCGGTGGTTATGCGCTCAATAACCTCAGAGGTCATGACGTCGCCCACCTGGTGGTGGCCTATCCTCCTCGGCATGGACGCGGAACAGCCGTCCCGGATAGGGGCCCTGCTACGGGAGTGGCGTCAGCGCCGCCGGCTCAGCCAGCTCGATCTCGCCAACCTGGCCGACACCTCGGCACGGCACTTGTCGTACATGGAGAACGGCCGCGCCCGTCCGAGCCGCACGATGCTGCTGCGCCTGTCAGCAGCGCTCGACGTACCCCTGCGCGAGCGCAACACGCTGCTGCTGGCCGCCGACTACGCCCCGGCCTACCGGGAAAGCAGCCTTGACGACGATTACATGGCCTCGATCCGATCCGCGCTGGAGACCATGCTGGCGGCGCATGAGCCGTACCCTGCCGTCGTGGTCGACCGGGTCTGGAACGTGCTGCAGGGCAACCGCGCCATGGGCGTCCTGATGGACGGCATCCCGCCGCACCTTCTGGAACCGCAGCCGAACGTGTTCCGGCTGGCCCTGCACCCCGAGGGGTTGGCCGCGCGGCTGGCCAACCTGGAGCAGGTGCGAACGCTCTTCCTCGAACGGCTGTCACGCCAGGTCAACGCCACTGGAGACATCGAACTCCAGCGGCTGCACGAGGAGGTTTCCGGCTACCCCGTGCCATCGAGCGACGACGAGGTCCCGCGACACCAGCCGAGCCCGAGCCCGATCGAGGTGCCTCTGAGAATCCGCACCCCGTTCGGCGAACTGGCGATGTTCAGCACCATGGCCACCTTCGGCGCTCCGGCCGACGTGACGCTGGCCGAGCTGGCGATCGAGCTCTTCTATCCCCTCGACGACTTCACCGCCGACGTTCTCCGCGCCCACTCCGCGGCGGGGCTCGAACCGGTCGAGGGGCTCTCCGAACGCTGACGGCCCGCGGTGGAGCCCGTCGACCCCGGTCAGCGATCACCATCGGAGCTGGTGGCCCGCATTGCGGTGCGATGTACCAGGCCGTCCAGGATGAGGGTCAGGCCGGCCTCGAACGCCGACTCGTGGTCGATCACAGGCATGTCCGCCGGTGGATCCGAGCCGGCGTCCGCCTGTTCCTCCAGGACGCTGCCGACCGTGAACCGGCCGGCGGCCAGCATCGCCATTCGGGCGTCCCGCTCAGGCACTCCGGAGGCGATCAGGAAGTCCATCTTGCGGCGGATCCGGTCGAGGTCGTTGGCAGGGGTGCTGCCCGCGTGGAGGCGAGCGCCGTCGCGGCGCATCAGCAGGGTTCGCCGGAAGCTTCGCGTGTTGTCCAGGAACCAGTCACGCCAGTCGTCGCCGGGCATCGGCAGCGGGACGGCCGCATGCGGTGCCATCGCCGCCTCCGCCATGGCGGCGAGGAGGTCCTTCTTGGTGCGGAAGTACCAGTAGAGGGAGGGCTGTTCGACGCCCAGCCGCTTCGCCAGCCGCCGCGTGCTGACCGTGTCCAGCCCGACCTCGTCGAGCAGGTCGAGCGCTTCGGAGACGACGATCTCACGGTTGACCTTGGTCACGTTGACAAATCTATCACTGATAGATGACTCTGCAGAGGAATCATTCACTGATAGATTTTTTAGGAGCGACGGCATGGCCGACAGATCAGGAGCCCATCCCCTGCGGGTCCTCGTCACCGGCGGCGGGATAGCGGGCCAGGCGCTGGCTTTCTGGCTCACTCGAGGCGGCCACCAGGTGACCGTCGTCGAACGCTTCCCGGCGCTGCGGGCCACCGGGGCGCAGGTCGACCTCCGGGGACAGGGCATCGAGGCCGTCGAGCGGATGGGGCTTCTCGACGCCGTCCGCGGCAAGCTGGTGGACGAGGCCGGTGTCGCCTTCGTCGACGCGCGCGGCAGGACCAAGGCGACGATCATGGCCAACACCTCCGGCCAGGGCCGGCAGACCCTCACCTCCGAGTACGAGATCATGCGCGGCGACCTGGTACGCATCCTGCACGACGCGTCGAAGGACGACACCGAGCACGTCTTCGGCATGAGCGTGGACGGCTTCGAGCAGGACGAGCAGAAGGTCGTCGCGCACTTCTCCGACGGGTCCTCCGGCGAGTTCGACCTCCTGGTCGGCGCGGACGGGCAGGGATCGCGCATCCGGCGGGCGATGCTCCCCGCGGGCCACGACCCCTACTGGCGGCTCGGCATCCACATGGCCTACTGGTTCATCCCGCGCATCGCGTCCGACAGCAACATCCGGGACACCTACATGGTCCCGGGCGGCCGTCAGATCATGCGCCGCAGCCACAACCCGACCGAGACGCAGGTGTACTTCGTGCTGCGGGAGGAGTCCGCGGAGTCCTCGGCGATCCACCGCGAACCCGTCGAGCGCCAGCAGGAGTTCTGGGCGAGCAGGTTCCGCGACGCGGGCTGGCAGACCGAGCGCTTCGTCGACGGCATGCGGACGAGCCCCTTCTTCTACTCCCAGGAGGTCGTCCAGGTGCGAACCGGCACCTGGTCCAAGGGCCGCGTGGTCCTGGCCGGCGACGCCGCCCACTGCGCCTCCCCGTACAGCGGCATGGGCGTCTCCGGCGGTCTGGTGGGCGCCTACGTGCTGGCCGGCGAGATCAACAGGCACCCGGGCGATCTGCCGACCGCACTGGCGAACTACGACAGCGTGCTGCGGCCCTTCGTCGACGAGATCCAGGGCGAGGTGAATCCGCGTCTCCTGCGCCTGGGCATGCCGACGACCCAGCGTGCGATCGACGCCTTCCAGGCCGCCACCGCACTGGCGTGCTTCCTGCACGTCCCCGATCTCGTCGCGCGCTTCTCGAAGGAGGACCGCGGCGGCAACTGGCGGCTCCCCGAGAGCCCCGCGCCGCTCAGCGCCGCCTGAAAGCGACCGATGCGGTCCAGGGCGGAAGACCATCGGCCGATTCCTTTCGGTGGTGGCCGGGGTCTACATGGGGGATCGGCCCGCGCGTCGGGCCGATCCCCCATGTACGCCGAGAAGGAAGAGCTGATCGCCGATGAGCATTCCCGCGACCATGCGCGCGCTGCAGCAGACGTCCCTCGACGGCCCACAGGACATGCGCCTGATCGTTGACGCGCCGGTGCCGAGCCCCGGCCAGGGCGAGGTCCTGATCCGCGTCACCGCCGCCGGGGTCAACTTCGCCGACGTCTCGAAGGCCCACGGCACGTTCGCAGGCGGCCCGCGGCCACCGTACCTGGCAGGTTTCGAGGCCGCCGGTGAGGTCGTCGCGATGGGCCAGGCCGTGACCGGCCCCCGACCGGGGGCTCGCGTCGTCGGCGTGGGAACGGGCGCTTTCGCCGAGTACATGGTCCTGTCCGCGGCCGCGGCGGTGCCTGTGCCTTCGGGCTGGACGGATCAGCAGGCGCTGGGGCTGGTCGTGAACTGGCCCACCGCGCTGGCCGCGCTCAAGCCTCTGGGCGGCGTCGCCGCCGGGCACGTCGTGCTGATCCACGCCGCGGCGGGCGGGACCGGCCAGGCCGCGGTGAGAATGGCCAAGCACTACGGTGCGACGGTCATCGCCACCGCCTCGCCGGGCAAGCACGAGACCGTGCAGGCGCTGGGAGCCGACCACGTGCTGAACTCTCTCGGCGGCGACCTCACCGCCGAGGTGCTGGAGCTGACCGGCGGTCGCGGCGCCGACCTCGCGCTGGAGTCGGCCGGCGGCGCCGCCTTCCACGCCGGCCTGGCCGCGGCCAAGCCGGTCACCGGCCGGGTCGTCGTCTACGGCCTGGCGGGCGGCGAAGTCCCGATCACCAACTGGGACCTGGTGTACAAGCACCAGGTCCACGTCATCGGCCTCAACATCGGCGTGCTGATCCAGGCCGCACCGCAGGTCTTCGGCGAGCTCATGGGTGAGCTGTCCGCACTGATCGCGGCCGGCGTGCTCGCCCCCGGCCTGCCCACCGTGTACGAACTGGCCGACGGCCCGAAGGCGCTGACGGAACTGGAGGCCAGGGCCACCGTCGGCAAACTGGCCCTGCTGCCCTGACCGGAGGCGCCCATGACAGGAGTTGAACAGATGACCGCAACGGTGGACCCGCCCATCAGGCAGACGGCGCGATTCGTCGTGACGCTGGACCGGGACGACACGGCTGCGCCGGAAGCCGCGCTCGGGTCCGAGACCGGCCGGCGCACTGCCGAGGACGCCGCTTCCACGAAAGGGGGCCCGCCAGGTCAAGACCAGTTCACCGCCGAGACCGAGCGGTTCCGCCGGGAACTGCTGGCGCACTGCTACCGCATGGTCGGCTCGGCGCACGACGCCGAGGACTTGGTGCAGGAGACGTACCTGCGGGCGTGGCGGGCCTACGCCGGGTTCGAGGGCCGGGCGTCGATCCGGTCCTGGCTCTACACGATCGCCACCAACGTCTGCCTGACGGCGTTGAAGCCGCGCCCGATCCGGGTGCTGCCGTCGGGTCTGACAGGTCCGTACGACGGACCCGATCGCCCGCCGAGTCCCGTTGCGCCGGGCGAGGTCTCCTGGCTGGAACCGCTGCCGGACGCGTGGATCGCCCCGCCCGTCGACGATCCGGCCACGGTGGTGGTCGAACGCGAGTCCCTGCGGCTGGCGCTCATCGCCGGTCTCCAGCACCTGCCCGCCCGCCAACGTGCGATCCTCATCCTGCGCGAGGTGCTCGCGTTCTCGGCCGCCGAGACCGCGGAAATCCTCGGCACCACCACCGCGGCGGTCAAGAGCGGTCTGCAACGCGCCCGCGCCCGGCTCGGCGAACTGGAGCCCGAGCCCGCGGAACTGCTCGAACCGACCGACCGACGGGCACGCGCGCTGCTCGACGGCTACATCGCGGCCTTCGAGCGCTCCGACGTCCGCCTACTGGAACAGGTGCTGCGCATGGACGCCACGCTGGAGGCGACGCCGTTCCGCGACTGGCGGTCGGGCCGGGCGAAGTGCATCCACCTGCTCGACGCGTACGTACTGGGCACACCGGGCGACTGGCGGATGATCGCGACAACCGCCAACGGCCACCCCTCCGCCGCCGTGTACCACCGGCACGCGGACGGCACGCTCCGGGCCGACGGCCTCGTGGTGCTGGTCCCCACCGCCACCGGCATCGCCCGCGTGATCAAGTTCCACGATCCCGCGCTGGTCACGACGTTCGGCTTCCCGGACGCGCTCGCACGCTGACCCGCCGACGGATGCAGGTCGGCCGGACGACGGGAGCGGCCGGTGGGAAGACGGGTCACGCCTGCCGAAGGCGTTTTGACGTCTTCGGAAGAGCGGTGCTCTACTTCCTGCCATGACCCCCCTGACGAGCCTTCAGCCTGCCCCCGTCGTCGACGAGACAGCCCGCCTGCTGACCGAGCACTACGTCTTCCCCGAGATCGCCGAGCAGCTCGCCGACCTGCTACGACGACGTCTCGCCGAGGGCGCCTACGACGTCGGCGATGCCGAGGAACTCGCCCGTCTGGTCACCGCGGACCTGCAGTCCGTCAACGGCGACAAACACCTGAGGCTGAAGCACCACGCTGACCCGGTGTCCCCCGAGCAGGGCGCGGCAACCCTGGAATCCATCCGCCGGGACTACGACACCTCGCTGGGCGGCGCGCCCCGGGTGGAGCTGCTCGACGGAGGAGTCGCCGTGGTGGAGCTGGCGCCGATGCTGTTCCCGCTGGAGTGGGCCGCCGAACCGCTGAGCGCCGCGCTCACCCTGGCCTCCCGCGCCCAGGCGCTGATCGTGGACCTTCGCGACAACCGGGGCGGCGACCCGGACACCGTCGCCTTCGTCTGCAGTTACCTCCTGGACGAGCGCACCCACCTCAACACCATGTACTGGCGCGGCGGCGAGCGCAGGGAGCAGTCCTGGAGCCTGCCGCACGTTCCCGGCGCACGTTTCGGCGGCAGCAAACCGTTGTACGTGTTGTCCAGTGACAGCACCTTCTCCGCCGCCGAGGAGCTGGCCTACGACCTGCAGCAGCTCGGCCGCGCGGTCATCGTCGGCGAGCCCACCCGCGGCGGCGCGCACCCGTGCCGGGGCTGGACCGTGCACCCCCACCTGGAAGCCACCGTCCCCACCGGCCGCGCCGTCAACCCCGTCTCCGGCGCGAACTGGGAGGGCACCGGCGTGCAGCCGGACATCCCTTGCGCCGCCGCGGAATCCCTCGACCGGGCACACGCACTGGCCCTCGCCCGCCTGGCAGGCTGACGCGGTCGAGCCCGTCGTCAGTGACGCACCGGACGCCGTTCGTGATCAGGGCGACCGGAGCTCCGCCCTCGGCCTGGTCACGCGTTTTCGACCGGCCACAGCCAGCAGCCTCCGGCATCCACGAACCAGCCTCCTGAGACCAGGAAGGTTCCATCGGGATGGAACGCCAGTGCGGCGGCCCTGCGGTCGGTCACGGTCGCCTTCGCCCGACCGGTCGCCGTGTCCCATAACCGGATGCCGTCCTTGTCGGCCACTGCCAGGGTGGCACCGTCCGGGCTGAAGGCGAGGGCGTCGACGTCCGCGCTGCTGATGGGGCGCAGCCCGGTTCCCTGACCGGATGTCAGGGAGCAGCCGTGGGCGCCGCCCAGCGCGTACTGCTTCCCGTTCGGGCTCACGGCGACCGCCGAGCCGTACCCGTCGGGGCCGATCGCCTCCAGGTCGCCGCTGTCGAGGTTCCAGCGCCAGAAGCCGTCCGTCCCGTCGGCTGCGGTGAGGTCCTCCCCTGCCAGCAGGATCGAGTGGCCGTCGTCGATGAACGCAGCCGAGTTCACCGCGGAACTGTCCCTCGTCGCGAACGGCAGCTTGCGCTTCGGCTCCTTGGCTGCGACATCCCACACGACACAGATCTCAGAGGCTTCCGGGTTGCCTACCGGGATGTTTCCCGCGACGACCAATTGGGCGCCGTCCGCGCTGAACGCCATCGTGTGGGCGCCCCCGACCGGCGAGGAGAGCGAGTGTGTCACCTTCCCGGTGGAGGGGCCGCGGAAGCTCAACGGCTCCTTCATCCCGGCTGTCACCAGTGCGGAGCCATCCGGGGTGAAGGCCATGGCGCCGTTGACGGAGTTCTCGGCGGAGAAGTCGGCGATCACCTCGTGCGAGTCGGCGGCCCACAGCCAGCCGTCGCCGTGGATGTTGCCTCCCGCGACGGTGCGCCCGTCGGGGCTGAACGCCACCGTGTACAGATCCCTGTCGGTCAGCCGGTTGCGGTGGGACCAGAAGTTCCAGCCGATCGGGACGGCCGCGGCACCAAGCGCAGCCACACCGCCGAGCAGGAACCGGCGCCGGGGCAGGCGGCGCCTGTCGGTGGGCAGGTCGGAGCCGCTGGATGCCCGGTGACCCGGCTCATGCGAATACCGCTCCGTGCCGCCGGGAGTGCCCAGGGCTCGGCCGTGGTCGGCGTCGTCTCGGGTCCTGCCCTTGTGGGGGCCGGGATCGGAAGAGGGGAAAGGTGCCAGGGCCGGCGGGGTCTGCAGTTGGCGTTCGTCGACCATCGTCGCGAACGGTGGCGGAAGCCATTGGGTGGTCGTCCGGGCGGGGCCGGTGAGCTCCTTGAGAATGTCGGCCACGCCGGGGCGGTCGCCGGGGTCCTTGGCCAGGCAGCGCTTCACCAGCTCCGCCAGGTGGGCGGGCAGGCCGGCCAGGTCGGGTTCGTCGTGGGCCACGCGGTAGACGATCGCCTCGGCCCGTCCCGTGCCGAACGGGCTGTGACCGGTGGCGGCGAACGCCAGGACGAGTCCGAGGGAGAACACATCGCTGGGAGGACCGATCTCGCGGCCTCGTGCCTGTTCCGGGGACATGAACGACGGGGTGCCGACCACCGCGCGGGAGAGGGTGTGGGAGGTGGCGTCCAGTGCGCGGGTGATGCCGAAGTCGATGACGCGGGGGCCGTCGGCGGCGAGGATCACGTTGGACGGCTTGAGGTCGCGGTGCACCAGGCCGCAGGCGTGGATAGCGCCGAGCCCCTCGGCCAGTCCCGCTCCCAACACGGTGATCGCCTCCGTGGGCATCGGTCCGTGCGCTTCGACGGCCTGGTGCAGGGACGGGCCGGGAATGTAGGAGGTGACCAGCCACGGCGGGTCGGCATCGGGGTCGGCGTCGACCAGCTGGGCGGTGTAGAACCCGCCGACCCGGCGGGCGGCCTCGGCCTCCAGGGCGAACCGGCGCCGGAACCCGGGATCGTCGGCCAGGTCGGGCCGCACCAGCTTGACCGCGACCGGTCGGCCGCCGGGAGAGCGCCCCAGGAACACCTGCCCCATCCCGCCACCCCCCAGCCGCCCCTCCAGCCGATAGGCCCCCGCCCGGTGCGGATCACCCGGCCGCAAGGGCTCCGGCCAGAGCGGGAAGCTCATCGCACCTCCGTGTGTACGTCCAGGAAGCGTTCCAGCACGCGGTACGCCGTCGCCCGGCGGACGGAGCAGCGTTCGGCGAGGTGCTCCTTGACGAGGTGGCCCTGCTCTCGACTCGTCGGTTTCGGCTGCCTGCGATCCACCGGCGCACCCCCCATTCAGAAGAACACACGTGTCTGTCCACCGGAGATCCTTCCAGGAAACAGCCGCGTGCATCTCCAGCGAGCCAAGCCGGGAGTTCACCCTTGCAAGAGCGCGAGGATGCCCAGCAGACAATCGAGAAGGGCGCTGCAAGCAGAGGCGCTCGGCTCTATTCGTCGTGCGCACGCTCCGGGTGTTCCGGCGTCTTCGATTTGGAGGCGAGGTTTTGTTGGCGGTGATCTTAAATGGCGGTTCCGGGCGGGCACAGCCCAACCGAGGACGGCATTCAGATTGGTAAGTCCTCATAAGCAGCCCGGCGGCGAGCGTGCTCGCTCGTCGTGACGTACACCTCTTCGGGGTCGTACGTGGTAATGACCCCGGCCGGGAATCTCTTCCTGGCCGGGGCATACGTCTCCGGGAACCGGGAGTGACGCGTCAACGCCCTTTCAGGCGCGAATGAATCCGTTGACGATGAGCGGGAGCGACGCGTCCAGGCCGACCACGTTCAGGACGCCTTCGTCGTCAGGATCGCCGATCGAATATCCCGCTGCGGTCATCGCGGCGATGACCACGCGAGCGTTGGCGTTGACGGTGCGGCGGTAGGCGTCGAGGGCCTGCGCCGGGTGGGAGCGTCCCGCCCAGGTCTCGTTGTCGGTGAAGACGATGATGCCGTCCACCTCCATGCGCTGGTCACGCGCCCACGTGAACGGCAGTGACAGGTCCGTGCCGCCGCCCGACGGCTGCCAGGAGGCGATCTCGCGCAGGTTCGTGCGCGGGGTCACCTTCGAGGCGTGCACGGACGTGTCGACGTCGATGACGTGGAGGTTGCCCTTCTCGATACGCGACAGCATGACCGCCATCGCGTTGCCCACCTCGTACGGGGAGCCGATCGGGGAACCGCCCACCCGGACGCCGCCGCCCCAGCTCATCGACCCGGACGAGTCGACGGCGACGAGCAGCCGCTTCCCGGACGGCTCGACCGTGCCGAACGACAGCTCGTACGTCTCCTCCAGCGCGTCGAGGATGGCCGGGACGGGGTGCCAGGTGTGCGGGTCGGCGCGCGGGTTGGGCTGCGCCTGCCCGGAGGCGTAGACGCGCATCGCGAGCCAGGCGTCCATCGGGTGGATGCGGGCGCGCAGGATGGCCTCCTGGTCGGTGAGCCGCAGCACCGCCCGCGACGTGGCGTCCGCCATCGGTTCGAGGGTGCCGAGCCGGGTCATGCGGGCCAGGTTACGGATGAGCGCGGTCAGGCCGACCGTCTCGATCAGCGCCTCCCACACCGACGGCTCCTTCAGCACCGAGTCCGGCAGGAACTCCCACGGCACCTTCGCCTCGGTGACCACCCGGACCGCGTCCTCGGCGGTGGTGACGGCCTTCGCGGTGAGGAACCGGTCGACGGCGGGCAGCTCGTCGCGCGCCTCGTCATCGGAGATGTTGCCGGCGATCCAGCCGAACAGCGTCCTGCGCTGGTCGGAGTCGGCGACCGGGTGGGCGATCCGCAGCACGTCCCGCAGCGCGAACGCCTCGCCCTGCGGCGTCTTGCGCTGGGCTGCCTTGCACGCCTTGAACGCGACCGCGTCGGCCTCACCCGCGAGGAACCAGGAGCCGAGCGCCGTGCGCAGGCTCCGGCCCACCGTGGGCGCGGTGCCCCGGCCGGTCGCCTTGCCTCCGAGGTTCTTGTAGTAGCCGAAGAACTGGGCCAGGTGGTCGGTGGTCCGGGCGACCTTCGCCAGCGCCCGCTTGGCCGCTTGGCGGGTGTCGGCGTCGCCCTTGGCGTAGCAGGCGGCGAGAGCGAACAGGGCTGGACGCTGCTTCGGCGCCCGCGGCGGCCGGGCCGTCGAGATGTCGGTGAGCAGCGTGACGACGCGCGGACCGTCCGCGGCGATGGCCTGGAACAGCACGCCGGCGTTCTCGGCGGTCAGCTTGTTCTCATCCACGTAGTAGGTGCCGCCAGTGGTGCCGAGAATGAGGAAGTCCTCCAGCTTGCGCCACACGTCCTTGGCGAACACGTAGCCGCCGGCAGCGTTCTTGACCTGGTCGGTACGGCCAGGGATCGGGTGCGTCTGCTGGGTCGCGATCGCCGAGACGCTCGCGAGAGGGTCACGTGCCATCGTTGGCTCCTTCCGTTCGACCCGCCCGAGGGCGGATATGACGAAGGGGCGCGGATGTGGTGATGTCCACCGGCCTTTATGACAGACGCTCTTCCGACCCGCTCCCCTGCCTTTGCGCGTCAGCCTTGCCGGCGGTACGGATGTGGGGTTTCCGACCGGCCTTCAGCGTGCTGCCAGTTACACCACGGGCCGCGAGTGCGGACCGCCGGGGCTCGAACCCGGTCAACTCGAATGGGAATCGATAACCGATCAGGATTCGACCCGTACCGCCGGCAAGGCTGACGTGCGATCAGGTCTGGAACCGGCACGGATATGGGTGACCCACCGGCTGTTACGGTGCTCTGCCATTGAGCTACACGAACCGAAGTCCGTGACGGGATTCGAACCCGCAGCCGCCGGCTTATAGGGCGATGACCGACGAGATTCGACCCGTGCCAGCACCAGACCTGACCAGCTCGCGCGGCTCGGAAAGGCGCGGATGTGTGTGGCGGGCACCGGAGGGTTCTTTTTTGGAGAAAGATAACCGATGTCCATTCGACCCGCGCCTGCCCGGGTCTCGCGAAGCTGATCCATACGGTAGCGAGCAACGTGCCGCATTACATCTGGATATTTCCGAAATGGGAAATGTCAGCGCATCGTCCCGAGCGGTGCTCGCCCCCCGCCCTGGATCGTCCCCCGCCCGGGATCGGACCCCGCTCACCCAGCGGTAGGCGGGACTCGATCAAGGACCGTTCCTCGTCGGCGAGGTCTTCCCGCGCCGGCCGGATCGAACAGGGTGCACAGCGGCGTCACCGCGCGGAGGCCCGCGCATCCGGCCTGGGCAGCAGGCAGCCGGGGCGCTCCAGGTCGAGCTTGTTCCCCGCCCTGACGCAGGTGGCCAGCCAGTACGTCTGGGTTCCGTAGGCGATGCCCTTGCGCACGCTGATGGCGCCGTCGCGGTTCATCTCGCACGGGTTGTCCAGCGTGCACCGGCCGCCGCCGTGGTTGCTGGTGTTGTTGATGCCGATGACCTTGCCGCTCCTGGCGTCGAGGATCGGGGATCCGGAGGTGCCGTGGTCCGTGTCGCACCGCGGCGTGTAACGGATGACGTCCTTGGTCACGTTGCCCACCTCCAGCACCCGGTAGACCAGCGCGTCGACCTCGCACGAGAAGATCTTCTTCATGCTTCCGGAGACCACCCGGATGTCCGTGCCCGGCGTGGGACGCTCCGTCGACACCGTGAGCGGCCGGATCCGGTAGGCCCGCTCCAGCTGCCGGTAGGTCATGTCGAGCTGGTACAACGCGATGTCGGTGCCGGTCAACGTCACGTAGACCGCTCTGGAAACGTGCAGGGTGGCCACCGGCTCACCGGCGCCGTCGAGCAGGTCGACCACGCGGTGGGACGGCTGGTCCACCAGGACCTCGTCCGGCACCGGCCACGTGCCCTCGTAGCAGTGCCCGTTGGTCAGGACGAAGGCCCGGTCGTCGGCCGCGCTGACCGGCATCCGCACCAGGGATCCCGAGCAACCGTCCACGTTGACGGTGCCCGCCAGGTCCACGGTCGCCGCCCGCGCCGGGAAGGCCAGCAGGTTGAGGCCGAGGATGGCGGCACCCAGTACCGCGCCGATTCGCCGAAACACACGCATCTCATGTCCGTTCATGGGAGGGGCCGCGGTCAGCGCGTACCGGGGCAGGTGCCCGCGGTGGTACGGCCGGTGCGGAAGAAATCGATCACCTTCGCGGCGCAGGGCAGCCGGCGCAGCGAGGCGTGCGCGTCGTCCTGGACCGTCAGCAACGTGCCGCCGACGGCTTTCCACGTGTCCACCGTCCAGGCGTACGGCGTGACGTCTTCGCCGATGTGGCCGGACAGTTGCAGGGGGCTGGTTCCCCTGACCGGCTTCCACGGGCGCGCGGGCCACGGCCATTCCCCGCACCAGCCGCTGCGCTCGAAATAGCCGCCGGTCGCGGGGAAGGCGGCTCTCCGGGCCTGCGCGGCGGCCCACATCTGCTCGAAGTCGCGGCCGCCGACGCCCTCGTTGCAGAAGATCGCCTGGTACTGGATCAGGTTCAGGCCCAGAGGGTTCTCGTCGAAGCCGAACACCTTCGCGGACTCCGGGGCGGGACGCGCCGACAGCGGGACGCCGCCTTCGCGGACGGTGGCGAGATCCCTGGCGGAGGAGATCCAGCCGCTCGGCCCTCCGCCGAGCATCGTCCTGACCCACTCGCCGTCGAGCACCGTGTTCTCGTCCACCTCACGTGGTTCACGGCGGAGCTCGTCACGCAACGCGAATATGGTCTCGCGGACCTTGGCGTCGGTCGTCCCGAAGTGATACTCGCCGTCGTGCCGCGCCAGCCATGGAACGAACGCGTCGAAGCGCTTCTCGTAGAGCGCGTCCATCGTGGCGTCCATGGCGGCGAGGTCGATGACGGGCGGCATCACCGAATCGACCCACATCGCGTTCACCCGGTCGTCGAACAGCGACCGGTAGTTGACGCCCACCGCGGTGCCGTAGGACACTCCGTAGAAGTTGATCTTCGATTCGCCGAGGGCCGCGCGGATCGAATCCACGTCGCGCGCTATGTTCGTGGTGGTCAGCTGCTGGACGAAGGCGGGATCCTTGGCGGCGCACCGCTTGTTGTACGCGGCTGTCTCGGCGAATCCAGCCCTCGCCTCCTCCTTGGGCGACGTGGTGGACGGCGACTCCTGACCGCCCCTCTCGTCCTCCGCGTCGCACTTGATCTTCTCGCTGTAGCCCACGCCCCTGGGATCGAACCCGATCAGGTCATGGTCGACGGCCAGCGGGCCGAGCTTGCTGGTGGCGTACGTCGCCGGCGCGTCGATGTTGCTGATGCCGGGACCGCCGGGACTGATGACCAGCACACCACGGCGCCTGTTCGGGTCGGCGGCCTTGACCCGGCTCACGGCGATCTTTATCTTGCGGCCCTGCGGGTTCGCGTAGTCCAGGGGAACCGTCAGCATGGAGCATTCGGTCCTGGTGTCGTGCTCGACGGGCCAGTCCTTGGCCGTCTTGGCGCATTCACGCCACGTCAGAGGCGCTTCGTCGGTGTGAGCGTCGGCCGCGCCGACGGCTCCGAAGCTCGCCAGGCCGATCAGGCACACGACCGCCACGCGCGCCGGACGAATACCTGGGAATACACGGGTGCTGAACATGGTCGCATCTTTCGACGGTCCTGCCCGCACACCTCCAGGCGCGCGGGGCACGCCGTCAGGCGTACGTCGCCCACCCTGGAGGGCGGAGGTTCCAGCACCGTCGCGACCCCGTGTCAACGACCGCGCGACCGTGTATCCGCTCTGCATCCACCACAGAGGCTTGCATCCGGTACCCAGGTACAGGTTTACCGTCGAGGCATGACACAGGACATCGCCTTCGGCCGGGGATGGGCTCCTGCCGCCTGCACCCTGCCCACGGCCGAGCAGCCGCTGCGCGTGGCCGAGTTCGACGCCTTGTTCGCCGACGCGGTGCGGGGCGTGGCGCGGCCGGAGCGCACCCGGCTGCGCCTGGACCTCGTCCTCAGCCCGGAGCACGCCGCACGGGCCGCCGAGCTGACGGCCCGGGAGAACGGCTGCTGCTCCTTCTTCACCTTCACCCTGACCATCGCCGACGGCCGCCTGTCGCTGGAGGTGAGGGTGCCGCCCGAGCACGTCGACGTGCTGGACGCCCTGCAGACCCGCGCGGTCGCCGAAGCCGGGCGGACGACATGAGGCAGGACACGCAGGGGCTGGACAGGCCGTACCTGCGCAGCGGGCAGGTGGCCGAACGTGCCGGGGTCAACCTGCAGACCTTGCGTTACTACGAGCGGCGCGGCTTGATCGCCGAGCCGACGCGCAGCCCCGGCGGCCACCGGGCCTATCCGCCGGAGACGGTCACGCTGCTGACGGTGATCAAGGCGGCGCAGCGGCTCGGGTTCACGCTGGAGGAGGTGGCCGAGCTGCTCGACACGGGGCGGCGCGGCCATCCCACCCCGGATCTGCGGGCCCGCGCCCAGGCGAAGATCGCCGAGGTGGAGGCGAGGATCGCCGATCTGACCACCATCCGCGCCGCGCTGGCCGAGGTGGTCTCGGCGGGTTGCGACAGCCTGACCCACTGCACCTGTCCCGATTGTCCGCTGCCCTTCGCCGACCTGGCCGAAGGCCGCCTGCCGGAGCGGACGGCGTCGTCACCGCCCTGCTCGGGCGGGTCCGGCCGGACGGCGGGCGCGTGACCTGCCCTGCGGCAGGCGGGCATGGGACCTCATCGCCGAGGAGAACGGGCGGACTCGGCAGGTCAGTCCTGGGGTGGGAGAGGGCCGAGGTCGCGGGCGATCCCGGCGAGGGCCCGGACGAGTTCGTTCTCCGTGTCGCTGCGCCAGACCAGGGCGTACGGCAGCGGTTCCATGTCGGTGACCGGCAGGTAGGTGATGTCCGGGCGGATCCAGTAGCGGGTCATGTGGGCGGGGAAGAGCACGACGATCTCGGCCATGCCGGCGAGCGTGATCGCGTCTTCGGTGTCGTGGACCAGGGGTCCGCGTTCGATCGTGCGGCCGCGGCCGGTCTCGCGCGGGATGGCGGCGTCGTACCAGTAGCCGGGCCGGGTGTCGGAGCGCGGGTGCTGGAAGTCCGCGGCGATCTCCAGGGAGACCGACGTGCGGCGGGTGAGCTCGTGGCCGGCGGAGACGGCGAGGACGCGCGGTTCGGCGAACAGGACCGGTCCGACGGTGAGATCGGGTTCGTCGATGGGCAACCAGGCGATCAGGACGTCGATGTCCCCGCGCCGCAGGGTGGCGAAGGCGTCGCTGAAGCGGCTGTTCTGCAGGCGTAGCTTCCACCGCGGGTGCCGTTCGCGGAAGGCGTCCCAGTAGGGGCGCAGGTCGTGGGCGTTGGCGGGCAGCATCCCGACGCGCAGCGTGCCGGTGAAGCCCTGGGCGGCGAGCCGGGCGCGTTCCATGCTGTCCTGCAGCCCGGCGTAGTAGGGGCGCAGGTCGTCGCGGAGTTGCTGCCCGACCGGCGACAGCCGTACGGTGCGGCTGTTGCGCTCGAACAACAGCGCGCCGACCTGCCGCTCCTGCTTCTGGATCGCCTGGCTGATGCGGGCGGGTGACACGTGCAGCCGGGCCGCGGTGCGGCCGAAGTGCAGTTCCTCGGCCAGGGTCAGGAAGATCTCGATGTCACGTAGTTCCACGCCTGCCCTGCCTGCTCCTACTGAAGATGAGCTTTCCACGCTCATCGTTGTTCCGGCTGTGCACTGTAGTTGATCCGCGAAACGCGCGAATCGCGTGCGATGTCCCTTTAGGGAGTGGTCCGGTCGCCGGTCAGTGCCGTGCGTGCGGCGGCGAGGATGTCCTCCGACAGCGGGTCGCCTGCGGTGGCGCGGGCCAGGACGAGGGCGCCGACCATGGTGCACAGCCGTACGAGGCCGTCCTGGTCGGCGGTGGCGAGCCAGGCCGCGGTGTCGTCGATCTGCTCAATGAACACACGGCGGGCCTCGGCGTCCGCGTGACCGCGGGCGATGTCGACGGCGAGCCCGGCGGCGGGGCAGCCGTCGGCGGCGTTGTCGCGGTGCGTGGAGGAGAGGTAGGCGTCCATGTACGCCGCCTGGGCGGCTTCGCGATCTCCCGCGTGCCGTTCGAGCGCGGTGGCCCGAACGTCGGCGTGCTCGTCGAAGGCGCGCGCGGTCGCCTCGCCGATGAGGGCTTCCTTGGAGGCGAACTGCTTGTAGAAGCCGCCGTGGGTCAGCCCCGCGGCCTTCATCAGGTCCGCGACGCTGACCTCGGTGCCCTGCTCACGGAAGAGCCGGGACGCCGTGTCGACGACCCGCCGGCGGTTCTGCCGCGCCTGCGCCTGTGATCCGCGCCCCATCTGCGCCCCCTCTGTCGGATGTCAGTCGTCATCTATCCTATGCTGCGGCAGATAGATTACCTTCATAATCTAACTAACCCGCATCAAGGAGACAGGCATGAATCTGAACGGCGCGGTCGCGGTGGTCACCGGCGCGAACCGGGGTCTGGGACGCCACCTGGCCGCACAACTGCTGGACCGCGGCGCATCGGTCTACGCGGCCGTCCGCCGTCCCGACGACCTGGACCTGCCAGGAGTCACCCCGCTGCTCCTCGACGTCACCGACCACGCGTCGATCCAGGCCGCCGCGCGGATCGCCACCGACGCGAACCTCCTGATCAACAACGCCGGGATCTCCACCGGCACGCCTCTCATCGGCGGCGACCTCGACGCGGTGCGCCGCGAACTGGAGACGAACTTCTACGGCCCCCTCGCCGTCACCAGAGCGTTCGCCCCGGTCATCGAGGCCAACGGCGGGGGTGCGATCCTGAACATCCTGTCGGTGATCTCGTGGTTGCACCCGGCGCGAGCCGGGGCCTACGCGGCAGCGAAGGCGGCCGCGTGGGCACTGACGGACGCGGCCCGCGAGGAACTCCAGCCCAGGAGGATCAGCGTCTCGGCACTCCATGTCGGCTTCATGGACACCGACATGACCGCCGGGCTGGACGGCGTCCAGAAGGCCGACCCCGCCGACGTCGCCACCCAGGCACTCGACGGACTCGCCACCGGCCAGGCCGAAATCCTGGCCGACGACCTCACCCTTCAGGTCCGTCAGGCTCTGGCACGAGGACCCGTCCCGACCGGCAGGTGATCGCCCGGCGCGAGCCGGGCCTGCCGTTTCGCGCGCCGCCTTCCGCCGCTCCCAGCCGGAACCACGCGGCGGGTGCGGCTGCGTCGGCGGCCGCGAGCGCGGCGGGGGTGGCGGTCTTCAGGAACGGCACGATGACGGCCAGGGCCGCGACGGCGAAAAGGGTGAAGGCGGCCTGCATGCCGAGCCACTGGGCGAGAAGCCCGACCAGCCCCGCCCCCAAGGGCATGGCGCCCCAGCTGAACAGGCGGGCGGCGGCGTTGTAGCGGCCCAGCATGCCGGGGTGGACGAGGCGCTGGCTGATGGTGCGGGCGTTGACGGTCCACAGGATGCCGCCCATGCCGCCGAGGAAGGCGGCCGCGGCCACGATCCACAGGTTGGTGGTGAACACGGGCGCGGCGACCATGGCGGCGGTGCCGATCAGGTCGGCGAGCATCGACCAGCGGCGTCCGAGCAGGCGGTTGACGGTGGTGACGGTGATCGCGCCGACCAGGCCGCCGGCGCCGAGCGCGCTGAGCAGCAGGCCGTACTGGGCGGGCTCCAGCTTCATCAGCTGGGTCGCGACCAGGGGGATGAGGGCCAGCCAGGCGCCCCAGCAGGCGCTGAGCACGGTCAGGGCGAGCGCCATCAGGCGGAGCAGCGGCTGCTGCCACAGGCAGCGCAGCCCTTCGGCGATGCGCTGGTTGACGGTGCCGGACACGCTCGCGGCCTGCGGCTTGAAGCGGCCGGCGAGCAGCACCAGGATCAGCGTGCCGAGCAGGTAGCCCACGCCGGTCCAGCCGAGCGCCACACTGGCGCCTGCGGCGATGAGCAGGCCGCCGACGAAGGGGCCGCAGAACTCGTTGCAGACGGTTTCGGCCCCTGCGAGCCAGGCGTTGGCCCGCTCGTGCCGGGCCGGGGCGACGGCGGCGGGCACGAGGGTGGCGGCGGAGGTCAGCGCGACCACTTCGGCGCCGCCGAGCGTGAGTCCGGCGAGGTAGAGGGCGGGCAGGGTGATGTCGTCGCCGACGGCCAGGGCGATCAGTCCGGCGACGACCAGCATGCGGGCGCCGTCGGCCAGCCACAGGAGCATGCGCCGGTCGAAACGGTCGACCAGGACGCCGACGTGCAGGGCGATCAGGAGCCAGGGCAGCGTGAGGGTGAGGCCGACGCCGGCCACCTGGGCGGGGGAATCGGTCAGCCGGGTCGCCATCAGCGGCAGCACGACCTTGGTCACGCCGTCGGCCAGGTTGGTGATCGCGGTGAAGGCGACCAGCACGACGGTGTTGCGGCCGCTGCGATCGACCGGCACCGGCCGGCCGTCGGCACCGGCGGTGGTTCCCGGTTCCAGCACACTCGTCATCGCTAACCTCCTAAACGCGTTTGCCGGTCAGTATGCAGGTAGAGAAACCCGTTGCGCCACCTGGGTCGATAACTGGTAAAGTGCTTTCGCTGGTTGGTCGGCAAGCTGACGGAAGGGGGCGCGACGTGATCGAGCCCTCGCCCGCCGCCCGCCTGATCGAGGCGTTCCTCAACACCGTCGACCTCGAGAACGGACAGGACGACGTCGCCACCCCGGCCGAGCTCGCCGGCTGGCTCGCCGCCCGCCAGATCGCCGACGACGCGCTCCGGCTCACGGCCGAGCAGCATCGCGCCTTCCTCGACCTGCGTGCCGGATTCCGGGAGGCCCTCGACCCCGGCCACCCCGTCTCACCCGACCACGTGGCACCGGCCGAGGCGATCCTCGCCGAGATCCCCCTCCTGGCCGGCCTGGGACAACCGCTCGTCCCCGTTCCCGGCCGGGGGGCGGTGGAGACCGCGATGGCCCACCTGGCTATCGCCTGGGTCACCCTCGTCCTCACCGGCCAGATCCACCGGCTCAAGCGGTGCGCCGAGCACACCTGCCGCGGCGCCTTCTGGGACTCCTCCAAGAACCACAGCCGCCGCTGGTGCTCGATGCGCCTGTGCGGCAACCGCACCAAGTCCCGCCGCTACGCCGCCCGCCGGAGCCAATAGCGGCCGTCGGCGAAGGCACCCGAGACCGTCACCCGGCGGAGACGTCGGTGGCTGACGTGCCGGTGGCCGCATGGTCCCACTCGACGAGCTGAACGACGACGCCGTTGGGGTCGGTGAGCTGCATCAGCCGCTCACCCCATGGTTCGGTGCGCAACGGCATGGTGATGGGGGCGTTCTCCGCGCGCAGCCGGGCGTCCTCGGCGTCGATGCCGTCGACGGTGAAGGCCACGATGAGCCCGCTCGCCCGCTGGTGGCGCTGGGCCTCCGGCAGGACGTCGGTGCCGCGGCGCAGCAGCACGATGTCCGCCGCGGCACCGTCCTGTCTGGTGAGGGACGCGAAATCGGGGGTCGCCATGGCCTCCTGGTAGCCCAGGTGGGCACGGAAGAAGGCGCTGGAGGCGGCCACGTCGTCGACGGTGAGCGACACGGTCGTGATGGTGATCTTCATGGGAATTCCTCTCAGGGTGGTCAGGAGTGGTCGGCGGGGGCGGGGACGGCCCGCTCGGCGGCCCTGCTGACCCGCTCCCAGCCCGACCAGTCCGCCATCCGGCGGCGCGAGAGGTCGAAGGCCAGGTCGTAGACCATGCTGCCGAGCAGCAGCCGCTGCGGCGGCTCGGGGCTGTCGACCAGCGCGAGCATCGCCTCGGCGGCCAGCCGGGGATCGCTGTCGATCGAGCCCTCCGCCCACTGCCGCGCCAGTTCCTCGCGCAAGGGTCCGTACGGCTCGGCCGGAGTGGTCGCCGTCATGCTGGTGTACAGATTCGTCCAGTAGCCGCCCGGCTGGACGATGGTGACCTTCACCCCGAACGTCGCGGCCTCCTGCGCCAGCGCTTCGCTCATGCCCTCCAGCGCGAACTTGCTCGCGCTGTACAGCCCCGTGCTCGGGAAGCCGCCCAGGCCGCCGATGCTGGAGATCTGCACGATGTGCCCGGATCGCTGCGTGCGCAGCGCCCCGAGAGCCGCCTGGCTGACCCACAACGCGCCGAAGAAGTTGACCTCCATCTGCGCGCGGGCCTCGGCCTCCGTGAACTCCTCGATCATGCCGGAGTACATGCTCCCGGCGTTGTTGACCACGATGTCGAGCCGGCCGAAACGTTCGGCCGCGGCGGCCACCGCCGCGAAGACAGCGTCCCGGTCGGTCACGTCGGCGGCCAGCGGCATCACCCGGTCGCCGTGGACGGCGTCGAAGTCCTCGCGCACCACGCTCCGGGAGACGGCGACGACCCGGTCGCCGCGTTCCAGCGCGGCCACGGCGTAGGCGCGGCCCAGGCCGCGACCGGCTCCGGTGATGAACCACGTGCGCGGTGAACGAGTGGATGCGGTACTCATGGGCGGACAGCTCCTTGTGTCGTCGGTTCGGTAGGTGAGGAAAGTGGCCGGGGGCCGTCGCCGGCCCTGGGGCGACCGCGTCGGCCAGGTCTCCGGCGAGGTCGGCGGTGCGGCGCGCCCGGTCAGTGAACGGGCGCGACCGGGGCAGGCTGCTGAGCCTGCGCGGCCGTAGGCGCGGCGGGTCCACGGCCGCGCAGCAGGAACAGCGCGACCACGGCCGCGGCGAGCACGCCCGCCGTGGCGCCCGCGAACGCCGTGGTCATGGCGGAGTCGTAGGCCTGCCGGGCGGCGTCGGCCAGAGACGGGTCGGCCACGGCGGCGGCGACCGAGCGGCGGGCCTCCTGCGAGGCGTCGGCGGGCATGGCCGCGGTGTAACTGCCGGTGGCCAGGGCGCCGAGGGCGGCCACGCCGAGCGCCGCCCCGGCCTGCTGGATGGTGTCGTTCAGCGCCGACCCGACCCCGGCCCGGTCGGTGGGGATCGCGCCCATCAGCGCGGCGACGGCCGAGGGGGCGGCCAGGCCGCTGCCTGCGCCCAGCACGACCTGTGCGACGGCGAGGACGGCGAAACCGTCGGTGGAGGCGAAGCCCAGCAGGGCGAACCCGGCGGCCATCACCAGCATGCCCGCGACGGCGGTGGCGCGGTTGCCGATCCGGCCGCCCAGCGCGGCGCCGAGCCCGTTGAAGACGATCGAGGCGACGAACATGGGGATGAACGCCAGTCCGGCCTGGGTGGGGGTGTAGCCGAGGACGAACTGCAGGTACTGGGTGAGCACCAGCAGCAGTCCGCCGTTGCCGACCTGGACCAGGGTCAGCAACAGGCTGCCACCGGCGAAGTCCCGGTCGCGGAACAGTGCCAGGGGCACCATCGGGTGCGCCGTGCGCAGCTCCCAGGCGACGAAGGCGCCGAGGGCGAGCACGGTGACGACGAGCGGAATCCAGGCGACGCCGTGCGCGAGCTCGTTGATCGTCCACACCAGCGCCGACATGCCGATCACCGACAGGACGGCCCCGAGAGGGTCGGCCCTGGTCGCGGGGCCCTTGGACTCGGGCATGAGGGTCAGGGCGGCGATGACGGCCAGGGCGGCGATCGGGAGGTTGATCCAGAAGACCGACTCCCAGCCGAGCGCGGTGGTCAGGACGCCGCCCGCGACCGGGCCGCCGATCAGGCCGAGCAGCGCGAAGGCGGCGCCGGCGGCCATGGCCTTGCGGCGTTCGGTCTCTTCGGGGAAGACGACGATGAGGATCGACAGCGTGGAGGGCATGACGAGGGAGCCGCCGAGGCCCATCGCCACGCGGGCGGCGATCAACTGGCCGGGATCACCGGCGAAGGTGGCGGCCAGGGACGCCGCGCCGAAGATCACCAGGCCGATGACCATGATCTTGCGTCTGCCGTACCGGTCGGAGAGGGATCCGGCCGTGAGCAGCAGGCCGGCGAAGGCCAGCATGTAGGACTCCAGGATCCACTGGACGTCCTGAGAGTCGGCGCCGAGGTCGGCGGCCAGGGCGGGCACGGCGACGGTGAGCGCCATGTTGTCGATGACCAGGACCAGCGTGCTCAGGCAGAGCACGATGAGAATCAGCCAGCGACGAGGATGCGGGTGCATACGTCTGGGTTCCATTCGGATACGGAGGGTGTTCGACGGTGAGCGGCCTGCTGCGGCCGTCCGCCGGAGGGGAGATCAGGCGCCGCTCGGCGTGATCCATTCGGTCAGCTCGACGACGATGCCGTTGGGGTCGGTGAGGCGGACCAGCCACTCGCCCCACGGAGTGCGCCGCGGCGGCCCGGCGACCGGCGCGCCCTCGGACCGCAGCCGCTCGTACTCGCGCGCCAGGCCGGTGACGGTGAACGCCACCACCGGCTGGGCGCTCGCCTGGCGAGGCTGTTCGAGGTCGCGGCGGTGCAGCAGGATGTCGGCGGCCGCGTCGTCGCGGCTCAGCCAGACGAGGTCCGGGGTGCCGAGCGTCTCGCGGAACCCCAGATGGGTGGTGAAGAAGCGGCTGGAGCTCGCCAGGTCGTCGACGGTGAAGACGACCGTGGAGGAGACGACGTTCACTGATCTCCTCTGGCGCGGTTGCCGGTCATGGATGGTCCTTCTTGCGGTGTTTCATGCTGGATCAGCTTCGCCGGTGCGGCGTGCGGGAACAACGCGGGGTTCCGCAATGGTGCGTTAACCGCAGACTTAACGGGCGGCCGGTCGGGCATTGACGTTCGTGACGGCCTCGCGCGCACAATGGGGCGTGGCTTGGAGCCCGCTCCTCGACGGTGACCCCCAGCGCATCGGCGCGTACACCCTCGCGGGGCGCCTCGGCGCGGGTGGCCAGGGCGTCGTCTACGAGGCGTACGGGCCGGCCGGCGACCGGGTGGCGGTCAAGGTGCTGCACGCCGGGGCGGCCTCCCTCCGCCCGCCCGACGGCGAAGTACGGGCCTTGTCGAGGATCGCCCCCTTCTGCACCGCCAGGATCCTCGACTTCGACCTGGAGGCCGAGCGGCCGTACATCGTCAGCGAGTTCGTGTCGGGGGCGAGCCTGCGCGCGGCGGTCCGGGAACACGGCCCCTTCCACGGCGACGAGTTGCACCGGCTGGCGGTGGGGGTGGCCACGGCCCTGGTGGCGGTCCACCGCGCGGGCGTGGTGCACCGCGATCTCAAACCGGACAACGTGCTGCTGGGCCCCGACGGGCCCCGCGTCATCGACTTCGGCATCGCCCGGCTGCTCACCGGCTCGATCACGCCGGGCGGCGCCGTCGGCACCCCGCTCTACATGGCCCCCGAGGTGCTGCGCGGCGCCCCCGCGGGCCGGGCGGCCGACGTCTACGGCTGGGCGGCCGTCATGTTGTACGCCGCGTCGGGCCGTCCGCCGTACCGGGCGCAGGCGCACACCGTCCCGCTGCCGGAGCCGCTGCGCGCGCTCGTGAACGCGGGGCTGGCCGAGCGGCCGGAAGGGCGTCCGGCGGCCCGCGACCTCCTGCTCGGCCTGCTGGAACACCGGGCCGCCCACGGGAGCCTCATGGAGGCCGGCAGCCGGGCGGCGGGCGTCGTCGCCGCCCGGAACGGCGCCGTACGGCCGCCGCTCGGCGAGCGCGCCGAGCAGGCGTTCGCGGCGCTGCCCGAGCCCGCGCAGGCCGCCGTCCCCGGCCTCCTGGTACGCCTGGTCGGCCCCGGCGACCAGCTCGGATCCGCCACCCCGGACGAACTCGGCGACGACCCGGCGGCGCCCGTCGCCGTCGAGGCCCTGCGCCGGGCGGGGGTGCTGACCGGCGACGCGGACGGCGTGCGCATCGCCTCGCCCGCCCTGCCCGTCGCCTGGCACCGGCTGCGCGGCTGGCTGGCCGACGAACGTCCCGGCCTGGCCGATCTCGAACGGCTGCGCGACGCGGCCCGGGCATGGGCGGCGAACGGGCACAAGGACGCCGACCTGCACCAGGGCTCCGCGCTCGAACGCGACCACCGCTGGGCCGGCCAGACCAGGCGGCACCTACGGCTCAACCCGGTCGAACGGCGCTTCCTCGCCGCCTCGGCCGCGCTGGCGGGCCGTCGCAGGCGGCGCCGGGCTCTGCTGCTCGCCCTGCTCGCCGCGCTGCTCGCGGTGGCGGCGGTCCTGGGCACGCTGGCCGAGACGCAGCGACGTACCGTCACCGGGCAGCGGGACGAGGCGATCGCCCGCGGGCTCGCCGCGCGGGTGCCCGCGCTGCGCCTGCACACGCCCACCACGGCGATGCAGCTCAGCCTCGCCGCCTGGCGCCTGTCCCCCGTGCCCGAGGCGCGGCTCGGGCTGCTGGCCTCGCTCGGCCAGGCCGACGTCAGTACGGGCATCGACGGCAGGTACGTCGCCGTGTCGGCCCGAGGGCACGTCCTGACCTGGGACAGCGACGGCGCGACGGTCCGCGACCCGGCCACGCGCCGGACGCTGGGCACGATCGCCTCGCCCGGATGTTGCGCGAACAGCTTCCTCAGCCCGGACGCCTCCCTCCTGCTCGCCATCGACGCCTACCAGTCCACGGCCCGCCTGTTCGGCGTGCGCGACGGCCGCCTGCTGCACGAGCTGCCCCTGGTCGGCAACGGAGCGGTCTTCGCCGCCGGGGGCGGCAGGGCGGCGGTGTTCACGTACGACTCCGGCAGGCCGGTCTCGGTCCTCGACCTGCGCCGCGGCACCGTCGTGCGCACGCTGACCAGGAAGACGGTCACGGCGGCGGCCCTGAGCCCCGACGGGTCCACCCTCGCGCTGGCCGGCGCGGACCGCCGGGTGGAGCTGGTGGACCTCGCGTCGGGACGTACGGCACGCGCCTTCACCGTCCCGCCCTCCGACGACCAGATCCGGGCCCTGCGCTTCACCCCGGACGGCAGGACCCTGATCAGCCACGCCGTCGAGCTCCGTTTCTGGGACGCCGGCACCGGCGCCGAGCTCGCCGGCCACGCCGCGGCCGGGGAGCACGTGGAGAGCTTCGCCACGGACCCCGGCGGGCGGTGGCTGGCGACCGCGAGCAGCCAGGGCCTGCGTCTCTGGGACGTACGCGCCCGCCGGTCGGCGACCGTCGTACCGGGCCTGCCGTCCCTGGTGGAGGAGCTGGCGTTCACCGGCGACGGCCGCGGCCTGGCCTACACGGTACGGCCGGGCGGCGTACGGTTCGCCGACGTCGCCGCCTGGACCGCGCCCGATCGGCTGGGCGGGGAGGCCGTGCAGGCGGCGCTGGCGGTCGGGGCGGGACGGGCCGCCACGGCCGGGCCTGGCGGCGTACGGGTGTGGGACCTGCGCACCCGCCGCCAGGTCGGGCCCACCCTGATCTTCCAGGGCACGGAGGCGACCTCGCCGTGCGCCGCCTCGAACGACCCCGCGCACGCGGTGACCCTCAGCCCGGACGGCGCCACCCTCGCGGCGGTCACCCCCGACGGAGCCGTACGGATCAGCGACGTCGCCACCGGCCGCGAACTGGCCCGCCTCTCCCGCCGCCCGCCCCGCCGGACGGGCGATCTGTGGCGGGTCGGCGACCTCACGTTCGGCCCCGACGGCAGGACGCTCGCCGCCGCCACGACCTACCGCGCCCCTGGCACCTGCCAGGAGGAACGGGCCACCCAGCTCTGGACCGCCACCCCCTCCTGGCGGCCGGCCCACACGGTGAACGCGACCTACGGGAGTTTCGCCTTCCTGCCCGGCGGCCGGGAAGTGGTGGCACGCGACGACGACGGGCTCGTGCTCCTCGACGTCGCCTCCGGGCGGACGGTCCGGCGGATCACCACCGATGCCGTCGGCGGGTCGCTGAGCGGCCTCGCGCCCGACCCCCGGTACGCGCTCACCGGCGTCAACGCGCTGTACCTCGCCGATCTGCGTACGGGCCGCCTCATCGAGCCGCCGCTGGTCAGCGAGGCCGGCGTCGACGCCGCCGCCTCCTCCCCCGACGGCCGCACCCTCGCCACCGTCGACAGGGACCAGCGCATACGCGTACGCGACACCTCCACCGGCCAGGTCGCCGACCTCCCGTTCCCCGGCACCGCGGGCCCCGTGCTCGCCCTGTCCTTCTCCCCCGACGGCCGCACCCTGTACGCGCTGACCGGCGACGGCGCCCTGTTCACCTACGTCACCGACGGCCCCCGCGCCGCCGTCCTGCTGTGCACCCGCGTAGGCGGCCACCCTTCCCGTACCGACTGGTCGCGCTACGTCCCGGACGCGCCGTACCGCGAACTCTGCTGAACGGCGCGCATGACATCCATGCGGGGCCGCGGTCCCCGAACATGCGGAAGCCCTCGCACAGCCGGAGTGCGAGGGCTTCCGCATGTTCGTGCTAGGCGGAGAAGCTCCCGATGGGAGGGGTGTCCACGCCGTAACCCGGCTTGAGTATCCACGCGACCGGGCCGATGCATCCCGGGAAGGCGTAGAGGCGGACGTCGCCGTTGGTCCGGTTGTAAATCTGATGGGGGTCAGGGGGCAGGTTGTGGCAGCCGTTGGGGTTGGCGTACACGAACAGGGGCTGGAGTGCGGTGGTGTAGACCACCACCTCGCCACTGGCGGCCAGGGCCGGGGCGGCGGCGGCCAACGGGCTGACGGTGACGGCCGCGGCAGTGAGGGCGGCGAACGCGAGACGAGACTTCATGCGGACTCCTGATCTTCTCTGAGGCGGCGGGAAGATCTCCGGCGATCCCAGGTCTTCCCCACGACACCCAGGGTAAATCGCAAAGCGTGGCCGATCAACAACCGACCGTAGTCAACGGACGGCCGCGGATTGCGGTGCCGTCAGTCAGGTGAACGCACACCGCCCGCGCCGGGACACGCCGTCGTAGCTGGGGTTGACAAACGTTGGTGACCGACCGACGATCTCCGGGAATGCAGATGTGCAGCCGGGCGGCAAATGGCCGCGGCCGCATCTTTTTTCGTGTCCATTGATTCTTGTCATGGCATCCGACGTGGCCCGGTTCGCCTTTTCCTGGAGGTTACGGGCAATCCTCATGCCTGGGCCGAGAAATGTGTTCCGACAGGGGACGACTTCACAGACAACAGGGAGAGACGTGCGACGAAGAAGTTTCCGCTCATCCGTGAGATTACGTGTCTGGGCCTTCCTTCCGAGCCTGCTGCTCGGCGGCCTCGCTCCCCTGCCGGCCTCGGCACAGGCGGCACAGGCGGCACGCGACGGCATCGCACCCGTCGCCGACACCTACGTGGTGGCCGAGGCGCCGGGAACCGTCTATGGGACGTCGGCCAAACTCGCGGCCTCGAACTGGAGCACTCCCTGGCACAGCCAGGCATACCTGAAGTTCTCCGTGCCCGCCCCGCCGGCCGGGCAGAGCATCGCCTCGGCCCGGCTGGAGATGCTGTACCAGAAGACCGAGCAGCAGGCCGCCGTCACCGAACTACGCTCGGTCGCCGACAACTCCTGGACCGAGTCCATGACCTACCCCCTCCGGCCCGCGCCCGGCCCCGTCGTGGCCACCGCCACCCTGCCCGCGCCGGGCGCCACCAGTCTCGGCTTCGACGTCTCCGCCACGGTGCGCACGGCCGGGACGTACTCCTTCGCGATGACCAACCCGAGCGCGGAGTCGGCGACCGTCGTGCACTCGCGCGAGGCCGGTGACCTGGGCCCCCGCCTGATCGTCACCTACACCCGGCCGACGCTGTGCGGAGCGTCCTTCGCCGCCGAGACCGGCGAGACCTATCAGCAGGCGCTGGCTCGCGAGGACTCCCTGTTCGGCGGGCTGAAGGCGGTACGCGTCTTCTACGGCGGCCTGCCCGACCCCTGGCCCGGCAAGCTGAACGCGGGCAAACGCCCCATGGTCATCTCGTTCAAGGCCGCCCCCGCCGCGATCGTCGCCGGAACCCACGACGCCGCGATGCGCGCCTGGTTCGCCGCGGCACCGGCCGACCAGGACATCTACTGGACCTACTACCACGAGCCCGAGGACAACATCAGAAACGGCGAGTTCACCGCCGCGGCCTACCGTCAGGCCTGGAGTCACCTCGCCGCGCTGGCCGACGAGGCGGCCAACCCCCGCCTGCGAGCCACGCTCATCCTGATGGGCTGGACGGTGGACCCGGCCTCAGGCCGCGACTGGCACGACTACTACCCCGGCAGCACCGCCATCGACGTCCTGGCCTGGGACGTCTACAACTACGACACCACCGCCGCCAAAGGCCAGTACCTCAGCCCGGCCGCCCTGCTCGACCGCACGTACGCCGTCAACCAGGCCGAGAACCTCCCGCACGGCGTGGCCGAACTCGGCAGCCACATCGCCGCGGGCGACGACGGCACCCGCCGCGCCGCCTGGCTCGGCCAGATGACCGCCTACCTCGGCCAGCACGCCTCCTTGTGGGCGCTCTACTTCGACCTCGACTGGTCCACGGGCGACTACCGCCTGCGCGACCCGGCGGGCCGCGCCGCCTGGACCTCTTTCTGCACCTGACCGTCCCGCCGGCGGACGTCATCAAGCCCTCAGCACAGCCGGCTGCTCGGCCAGGCACCGGACCGCCTGCAGGCGGTCCGGCGGCACTGGCCGGGCGCGTCGTGGGGAACCGTCACAGAGCGCGGTACATGATGTGCAGTCCGACGTAGCCCTTCACCGGACTGCAGAAGCCCTCCGGCACGGTGCCGAGCACCTCGAATCCGAGCCGCCGGTACAGCCGCACCGCCGTCTCGTTTGTCTCCACGACCGCGTTGAACTGCATCGAGCGGAAACCCATGGCGCGGGCCCACTCGATGGTGTACTCGCACAGCGCGCGGCCCACACCGCGTCCGGAATGCGCTGGATCGACCATGTAGCTGGCGCTCGCGACGTGCGAGCCGTTGCCCATCTGGTTGTTGTTCATCTTCGCGGTGCCGAGGATCGTCCCGTCGTCGTCGACCGCGACGACCGTACGATTCGGGGCGGGCAGCAACCACCAGCCGCGCCCCTCTTCCTGATCGAGATCGAGCGGATAAGTGAAGGTCTCACCGGCGGCGACGATCTCGTGGAAGAACGGCCAGATGGCCGACCAGTCGTCCACGGTGGCTTCTCTGATCAGCATCCGGCCAATATACCGGCGGCCCCGAACGTCTCCCGGTGACGGCGAGGCATCGTGCGCCTTCCCTTCGGTGACAGCCGTCCGAGCAGCGGGCTTCCTTCCTGCGAGGGGGACGACGTGGTTCATGTCTTGCGCCTGCTCACGTGGTGCACGATGAGGGCGGCGACGCACACGATGGCGACGGCGCCCGAGGGCAGGCCGAGCGACCAGGCACGGCCGATGCTGTTGGCGATCAGGTTGACGACCGCGCTGGCCATCAGGACGAGCCAGAGCAGGGCGCGCAGCGCGAAAGCGCCTCTGCTCAGCGCGGGCCTGCCCGCCGCGTGCCGGGATGTGATGGCCCGGGAGGTGGCGGGGTCGGAGTCAGGGCTGGGGATGCGATAGGGGTCCGTCATGGCCAGAACTCTAGAAACGGGCCCGATCTGCGGAAATCCCGGACGCTACCTGGCCGTGGTACAGCGGGCTGGAGCAAGCTGTGTCCCCTTTCACCTACCATGGCATCAGTGTTGCGGGGAATCCTTGAAAGTCTGGAACGGCTGGCCGGAGGGCTCGGCACCGCGTTCATGGCCGTCGTCGTCTCGCTGTGCTGGCTGGTGGTGGCCGCGCTGAGCCTGGTGGGGGTCGGGCTGGCGCTGGTGCCGGCGATGATCGCGATGACCAGGGGCGCGGCCGAGTGGGAACGCAGGCGCCTGGCCGGCGCGGGTGTCGAGATCGTCAGCCCGTACCGGCTGCCTGCCGAGCAGCTGCCCCGAGGCTGGGCGGCCAGGATGCGGGCGGCCCGTGCCGACCCGGCGACCTGGCGCGACCTGGGCTGGCTGGCCCTCTACGCCGTGGTGGGCCCGGCCTGCGGCCTGCTCGGGCTGGTCATGCCGGTGGCGGCGCTGCGGGAGGTCACCTACCCGCTCTACTGGCAGTTCCTGTCGCGCGAGGATCAGCTCACCAACTTCGCCGTCCCGGTCACCACCTGGCCGGGCGCGATCGCCACCTCGATGATCGGCATGGTCGTCGTGGTCGCCCTGGCCCGTCTCTTCCCTGTGCTGGCGCGCCTGCAGGCGCTGCCCGCCAGGAAACTGCTGGTCCCGCACGCCTCGATCGACTTGTCGCAGCGCATCGCGCAGCTGACCGCGACCCGCGCGGGTGCGCTGCGCGCGCATGCCGTCGAGCTGCGCCGGATCGAGCGGGCCCTGCACGACGGCGCGCAGAACCGGCTGAACGCGGTCGTGGTCACGGTGGCCGCGGCCGAGCGTGCACTGCAGCGCGATCCCGCCCGGGCCGCGCACGCACTGGAACGTGCCAGGAACGCGGCCGAGCAGGCGCTGGCGGAGCTGCGCGGCGTGGTTCGCGCGATCTTGCCGCCGATCCTGGAGGAGAAGGGGCTGGCGGGCGCACTGGACGCGCTGGCCGCCGGATGCTCGGTGCCCTGCCGGGTGCGGGTGGGTGAGCTCGCCGAGGTGCCGTTGTCGGTGGAGAGCACCGCCTACTTCACCGTGGCCGAGGCGCTGACCAACGTGGGCAGGCACAGCGGCGCCCAGCACGCGGAGGTCGTCGTCGAACGTGTAGGCCCGTTGCTGCGCGTCCAGGTGCGTGACGACGGCAAGGGCGGCGCCCGCGACGGCGCGGGCACCGGGCTGGCCGGCATCCGACGCCGCGTCGAGGCCCATGACGGAACGATGACCCTGACCAGCCCCGATGGGGGGCCGACTGTGATCGAGGTGGAACTGCCGTGCGAGTCGTGATCGCTGAGGATGACGCGCTGCTGCGCGAGGGCCTGGTGCTGCTGCTGAGCGGGGAGGGCATCGAGGTGGCCGCGGCCGCGAGCGACCCCGAGGGGTTCCTGGCCGCGGTCGAGGAGCACCGGCCCGATGTGGCGGTGGTGGATGTGCGCATGCCGCCCACCCACACCGACGAGGGCATCCGGGCGGCCGTGGCGGCCAAGCGCCTGCAGCCGGGCCTGGGGGTGCTGGTGCTGTCGGCGCATGTCGAGCAGGCGTTCGCGACCGACCTGCTGGCCGACGGCACGCAAGGAGTCGGCTATCTGCTCAAGGAGCGGGTCGGCAAGGTCGAGCAGTTCCTCGAGGCGCTGAACCGGGTCGCCGGCGGCGGCACCGCCATCGACCCGGACGTGGTGGCCCAGCTGTTCACCCGCCGCCGCGACCCCCTGGCGGAGTTCACCCCGCGCGAACGCGAGGTGCTCGCGCTGATGGCCGAAGGACTGGGCAACCTGGCCATCGCCGACAAGATGGTGATCACCGAGGGAGCGGTGCACAAGCACATCCGCAACATCTTCGCCAAGCTCGGCCTGGCTCCCAGCGACCGTATGGACCGCAGGGTCGCCGCGGTGCTGCGCTACCTCAGCGCCTGAAGCCGGCCCCTGACACCCGGCCTCCGGAAAACGGCCCTGTGCGCTGGGCCGCGGGCGGCGTGCGGTAGCCAGCACCACCATCGACCGGCCAGCGAGCGGGATCGAAACCGCCTGCGCCGCTCCCTACGTTGGTAATCGCTTCATCCGACACCCAACGTAAGGATCTGTCTTGACGAGCAACACTCTGCGTCGCACCGTGCCGGTCACCCTGGCGCTGGCGGCCTGCCTGACGAGCCTGAGCGCTCCGGCATTCGCCACCCCTGCCCCCGCCACCGCCGGCGTCGCCACGGCGGCCGTCGGCGCCGGCCAGGAGCCGGTGGTGGCGGACCTGGAGCGCAACGCTCAGGAACTGCGCAGCACCGTCCCGGGCGGCCCGTCCCGCGACCTGCGGGCGTTGTCGGCGATGACCAAGGGCGCCACCATCGTGGGGATCGGCGAGGTCACGCACGGCTCGAAGGAGCTGTTCACGCTGCGGCACCGGATGTTCCGGCACCTGGTGCAGACCCAGGGCTTCACCACGCTGGCGCTGGAGGCGACCTGGTCGGCCGGCGTCCGCCTGGACGCGTACGTGCGCACCGGCAAGGGCGACCTGCGCACGATCATGGCCGAGGAGTTCCAGCAGTCCTACCGCTCGTGGAAGACCCAGGAGTGGGTGGACCTGTACGAGTGGATGCGCGACTACAACCGCACCGCCTCACGCAAGCTGCGCGTGATGGGATTCGACATCGGCGACGTCAATCCCGAGCAGTACCGGCGCATCCTCGCGTGGGCCGAGAAGCACCAGCCGTCGCTGGAGCCCGAACTGCGTCGCCGCTACGCGGGCCTGCTCGCCCTGCCCGCCGGTGTGGAGGAACGGATGAACACCCTGGCCGAGCTGCCGGCCGAGCGGCGCACCGCCCTGGCCGGCGACGCTCAGGCCGCCTACCGCCTGCTGGACAAGAGCGGCAAGGCGAGCCCGCGGGTCCTGCAGGAGGCCCGCGTCATCGTCCAGATGACCACCATGTACGCACTGGACGGGTCGGCCCTGCACCGTCACCGTGACCGGGCCATGGCCGAGAACACCGTGTGGTGGCAGCGCAACACCGGCACCAAGACGGTGGCGGCCGCGCACAACGGGCACATCGGCTACGTCTCGGCCTGGCCCGACCTGTACCCGGTCACCCAGGGCGCCGTCCTGCGCTCCCTGGCCGGCGCCTCCTATGTGGCGATCGGCACCACCATCCACAGCGGCCGCTTCCGCGCCACCGACCCCAAGACCGGCCAGGTCGCGGTCTTCGACACCGGCTCCCCTGTCCCGGCCAGCAGCGAGGCCGTCCTGGACCGGGTGCGCTACCGCGACTACTACGTGGACCTGCGCCGCGCCGGCCGTACCCCGTCCACCCGAGCGTGGCTGGACACCGCCCGTCCGACCTTCACCATCCCGGCCACGTACGTGCCCGAGCAGTTCAACCGGCCGCTGGCCCTGGGAGCGGCCTTCGACGTGATCGCGCACCTCAACCGGGTCGAGGCAGCCACCCCGCTGCGCTGACCCGCCTTCCCGCGGGCTGGTCGGCCGATGGTGCAGCAGGTTGCATGGCGGCCCGGCGCGGTGACGCCGTGCAGTCGATCGATGACACACGATGGGCGATGGCGGCGTCGGCGGCCGTCGTCCAAGGGGATTCGGCGTGCCGGCCAGCCGGCGCGCCTGCACCGGGATTCGCGTTGTGCCCGGCACGACACGCGAAGCGGGTCATGCCGGGCGGCGGCGTTCGAGGATGGCGGCGATGGTGTACGCGCCGCCGCCTTTCCGCGCCAGGAGGACCACGGCTTCCGCGAGCCGACGGTGGGCGACAGGGCAAAGGTGTGCCCGATCGCTCCGCCGGGCGATGGGAGGGGTGTCGCCGCGGCTCACCGTGCCGTCATCGGTTCTGGCGCGTTGTGGGCGCGGCGGTAGGCCAGTGGTGACAGGCCCAGGTACGTGTTGAAATGCTTGCGCAGGGCGACGGGGTCGCCGAGGCCGCAGGCGGCGGCGATCCGCGCAACGCTCAGATCTGTGGACTCCAGCAGCAGCCGCGCGTGCGCCAGCCGCCGCTGCGCCAGCCACTTCTGCGGGCTGCTGCCCACCTCGCCGCGGAACCGCCGGGTGAAGGTGCGCACGCTCATGTGCGCGTGCCCTGCTCTACGGAGGACTCCGATGGCCGCCCCCGGGCTCGCCCGAGACCGAGTCCGAACTGGGCCAGGACCTGACGATCCAGCTCCACCGCGGCGCCGCTCCGGCGGCATGACCCTCAGCACTCCGTCGGGGTGACACGTCGGTCAGGTGGAGATCGGGATGGTCTCGAGGGCCGGGGGCAGTTCCGCCAGGTAGGGGATGAGGCCGAGCCTGTGGTGGCGGATCGTCGCGGTGATCCGGATGTCGGCCGTCACCGGCCGGCCGGCCGCGGCGCGGATCGTCACGGTAAGGGGCTGGTCGCCGGCGAGTGCCTGGTCGGCCACGGCCTTCAGACGCCATTCGGGATCAGGGTCGCGTTCGCCGCAGCCGGTGAGGAAGACGTCCTCTGAAGCAGGGCCGGGGGCGTACTCGACGCTCGATTCCACGAAGGCCAGGTTGGCGGTGAACGTGACGCGCCAGTCGCGGGCGCGGCGGGGGTACGCCTGGCGTTTGGGGGCGAGGGACCAGGCGATGGGCTGTTCGGCCGGGGCGGCGTCCGGGGACTCGAACCGCATGCCGACGTCCGCTTTGGTGAACGGGGCGCCGGCTGTGCCCTCGCGGAAGGTGCAGACGATGGCGAGCCAGTAGAAGTCGTATCGATCCTGGTGCTCGGCGAGGAAGGCCCGGGCGGCGGAGTCGAGTTCCGGTGTGTCGGCGGTGAGCTTGCGAACGTAGGGGGCTCCGATCGACACCCGGCCGGCCAGCCGGGGGTCCGCCGCGATTCCCCCCAGTCGCCGGTCCAGGACGAGATCGACGTCGAAGACATCGGTGGCGTACGGCTGGTCGGGTCCGGTCATCTCGTGGTCTCCCCGGGGGCGTTCGAGGTTCGCCAGTCTCCCATGAAACCGAACGCTCCCCAGTCCTGGTAGGCCGGATGGCGGCGGCGGGTCGCGATCTGCGCGGTGCGGAAGGCCGCCCGCCTGTCGTCGTGTTCGGCCAGGCACCGGTAGAGCGTCGCGAAGAAGAACGTCGCGGCCTCGGGCCGTACCGGCCACAGGCACCCGACGATCGCCGGGACGCCCGCCGCGAACAGCGCCGCCGGCAGGCCGCGCAGGTTGTCGTTGATGTCGAAGCGGCCGAGCGCGGACTCGCACGAGCTCAACGTGACCAACTCGACGTTGCGGAGGTCGGCCCGCAGGATGTCGTGCGCGAACAGCCGCCCGTCGTCATCAGGGCCTGGTGTGAGGAACAGGCACTGGAACCACGGCGCCGCCGCGTTGTGGCTTCCGTGCGCCGCGACGTGCACGTACCGGGCCGTGGGCGCCAGGGTCAGGAAGGCGCCCGGGGTCGCGGCGGCTCCGATCAGCACCTCCCCCGTCAGTGCCCGCCCCACCTCGGCCGCGTGGATCTCGAGGCCAGGCTCCGCCTGCAGCCCGTGGCGGGAACCACCCTCGGCCGAGCCGAACACCACCAGGTGCCGTGTTCGGGCGGGCGGCGTCGTTCGGGTGATCGGACCGCCAAGGGAGCGGCGGAGCGGGTTCAGCCCGCAGATCTGGGTGATGGTCCAGCCGTCCGCGATGGGCTCTCCCTCCGTCTCGAACAGGTGGAACGGCAGATAGTGCAACGGTCCGTGCGGCCAGACGCACAGGTGGGTCTTCCCCTGCCGGCTCCATTCGCCCAACCGCTGCCCGAAGCGGCCGAGGTAGGTGTCGCCGACCTCGGTCAGCAACCGCCGCGCGGCGCGGCTCACCGGACGATGGAGGGGGTCGTCCTGGATGCCGGCGCGAATATCGGACACCTCCGACGCGACCGGATGGAACATGATGACGTGCTGATCCTGACTCGCCCGTACGATGCCGGCTTCCACGTCGGAGATCCGGATGGTGTGGAGTTCGACCCAGTCGCGGCTGATCGCCAGGCAGCTGAGTGAGGCACGTGGCGTCTGCCCGTCCTCGGCGGCGTCCGTGGCTCCCAGGTAGATCGACAGGATCACCGTGTCGCCGGGGATGAGCGGCTGGACCTGGTCCAGGAAAAGCAGCGGAACACCGCCAGGCCGGCGCGAGGTCATCAGCTCGCCGGTGATCCACTCATCTGCCAGGCGCAGCCGGTTGAGCCGCTCGGCGTCGGCCGCTTCGGGCTCGGCCTCGCCCGCCCCCGCGTAGGCGAGCATGTCGAACGTCTCGTCCTGCCACGGCCGGGCGGGGCCGGTGCGCTCGACGGCGCCCGCCCGCAGGAGGCTGCGCTCCAGCCCTGACGACAGGGTCAGCGGGCCGCTGTCGAGTTGCGCGACAGTCGTGTCGACGCCCTTGGCGGCCTGGTGCAGCAGGAACACGACGTCGTAGGCGACACTCCGGCGCGAGCCGAGGCGCAGGGACATCAGCAGGCAGAGTTCGTGGATCTTGAATCCGATCTCCGCTGTGACGGCGTGAAGACAGGCGACGCCCGGCACGAGCAATCCGGCGACGTGATCGATCCGGGCTTCGCCGGCGGTGAGGACGACCGCCATGGCGAGGTCGATGGCATCGGCCGCCGCGGCCGAGTCGGCCGCGAAGCCGTACTGGCGGATCGCGGAACCGGCGGCCGTCGCCGCGCCGATCAGATCCCCGTCGTCCAGCTTGGACTTGGCCGCCTGTTCGGCCAGCCGGGCGCTGTGGTACCAGCGTAGGCCGGGGTACTGTGCGGTGAGGTCCGGCCAGATTCGCGCGGCCTCCTCGATGAGCTCCTCCCCCTGGCCCGCTTCGGCGCCGTCGGTGTGCACCGCCAGGTGCAGCAGGGTCACCGCCAGCTCGGACGCGGGCCACCGCTCGGCATGCGCCCGCGACCGGACCGCCTTCGCCGCTCCCTTCGCCTGTGCGCAGGCGACGCGGTTGCCGGGCAGCGCGTGTACCTCGGTGTCCCAGCGCCGGCGCCTGCTGTCGGGCGAGGTCGGGGAGGGCAGGTCCCGGTCTCGCCAGATCTGCCGTTGCAGATCCGGACGGGCCGTCTCGGCGGCCAGGGCCAGCGCGTCGGCGTGCAGGGTTTCGGCGTCTCTGCGTCCGAGCCGTTCCCCCAGCAGGTGCAGCGGTTCCGCGCACAGCCGGTCGGCGCTCGCCGGAAGTTCGACCTCGCCGAAGTGGGCCAGCAGGCGTAACAGGTTGATCCGCCCGATGGGATCCAGCCGGGGGTTGAGCAGGTCGAACGCCTCGCGAACCGCCCTGAGCTGCTGTCGGCCGTCTGATTCGCCAGAGAGCAGGCCGAGGGCGGGGAGGACGCGTGCCTGGGCCACCAGGATGCGGCCCTTGGTGTGCCCGGTGGTCAGGGTCTCCGCCTCCCGCAGTTGTGTCAGGGCGACCTGTAGCGGCCCGGCCGGTAGCGGCATCTCGGCCAGGCCGTCGCCGAGACGGAACCTGGCCCGTCTGAGCCGTTCCCGCCACGCCTGCTGGGCGTCCTCGGCGGCGATCGCGGTCATGTGCTCCAGGTACGGGGTTGAGCGCAGCAGCGCCGAGGCGTACAGGGTGAGCGCCAGTTCTTCGTCGTCTCGGGGTGATTCCGCACGTAGCTTGGCGATCTGGTCATCGACGACCGTGCACGCCGAGCGGAACCGCGTACCGTCGGGGAACTGCCCAAGGAAGAACCGCGACGTCTCGACATACAGGTCCGCCAGCGTCCACCACCAGGTCCCGCGGCGCGCGCCCCACCTCACGCCGGCCGCCTCCAGCGTGAGCCGGACGATCGGCAGGGCGACCCGGCTGTCCCCGTCGCTCAGCAGCCGGTGCGCCGCATCCATGAGGGCGATCACCGCATGCTCGGTCACCTCCCGTCCGATGTCCGAGGCCCGCTCCAGGGCGCGCTCCTCGCTGATCACCCTGTTGACCAGGTCCACCGCGGTCGCGACGATGGCGTCCGCCTGGGCCTGCGCCTGCGCGGCGCCGTCCGGGCCGGGCGCCGAAGGCTCGCCGGCCCCAGGCGCGGCCTCCGGTGGCGTCTCCGCCGGGTCGTCCGGTTCCTCCCACTCCAGCCGTAGCCGGGTCACGCGCGCCAGCGCGCTCAGGTGGGCGGCGCGACCGGTCCGGTCAGTCTCCGCGTCGACGGCCTGGCGGAGCACCTGGGCGGCCTCGATCAGGGCGTCCATCCGGCCAGAGGACGCCGTCCCGGCTTCGCCATCGCCCGTGGTGTCGAACCGATCGAGCAGGGCTCGTACGTCGAGCAGCGCCCGGGTCCGTGGATCGTCGCGCGGGTCGAAGCCCGTCGCGGCCGTCAGGTCGGGCCACAGGGGTTCCGGAACGCGGCGATGATCGACCAGGAACAGCGCGGCGTACCACTGCATGGCCCTGCGCCACTCGTCGTCAGCCTTCCTGCCGCCTTTCAGCACGCTCGACCTCAGGACGCCGAACTCGGCCAGGACGGTGAGGACGTCGGCATCGCGCAGGACCCCGTCGAGCCGCTCCAGCCGCCGGACCACCTGGCCGGCTCCGCGGTCCAGCAGCCACTGCGGGTGCCTCGACTCGCCGTACCGCCTCATCCGGTCCCGCGCTTCGGCGAGCAGCGTGTCTCTCATCGTCCCCCGTCCCCGGGCTGAGTGCGACGATTCCATCGTTGCCCGGCCCGGGCGAGGTCTTCAAGGGTTAACACGTCTGGTCGGTGAGGGCCTTGGGGTCTCGGCAGTCATCACCGTGAATCCAACGATGTTGCTGCCGACCCGCAGGGGCCGAGCTCACGGACGGAGCTGAGACGGACCAGCTCGCCCTTGCCCGGCGAACGGTCCTGGGAGTCCGGCGTGGCCGTTCGAGTGTGCTCCAAGAGCGTTGCAGCCGAGCCACAAGCGGGCTTCCCTAGCCTCGGGATCATGTTGACGACCCTGGTTGTGACCGCCTCCCTCCTGTTCACCGGCGCCCCCGCGCAGAGCACGGCGACCAAGCCGCTGACCTTCCGCGGCATGACGCTCCAGATCCCCAGGACCTGGAAAGTCGGGAAAGAAGACATGTGGGGCATCCACGTCAGGACCGGCGGCTGTGACCGGCTCGCCGTCGAGTGCCGTGGGTTCTACCTCGTCGGGCCGGAGGGCATCTCCCTGGCCCGCCACGGCAACCCCTACGACCCCGAGGAGCCGTACCACCCGGGCAACGGGCTCGCGGCCTGCGCACCCGACAAGCGCTACGTGGAGGACTTCCCCGGCAAACTCGTCGCCCGTGCCATCCGCCCGGTCGGCGCGGGACACAAGGCCACCTACCGCGTCTGGCGCGTCGGCTGCGTGACGCAGTCGGCCAAGCGGACCGGCGTCTCCTATCAGGAGCGGATCTGGCACCTGCCCAAGTCGAAGATCCTCGTCTTCGACCAGTGGAGCGACGGCCGGCTCGGCCCGATTCTCAAGCAGGCGACCTGGAGCTGAGCCCACCGGTCGCGGTGCTCGCGACCAAGCCGGAACAGAGCGCCCGGTACGGTGAGGTCGCGCCCGCGAGTGCCTCCGCCGTGCCGCTCAGGCCGAATGGGCGCGTTCCTCCTTGTCGGCGAGCCAGAAGAAGACCGGCGGCAGAACGAGTTCGATGACCGCCAGCACGACCTGGAACCCGTGCGGCCAACCGGACACGGCGAGCGAGAGCAGCCGGCCCACGCCGCCCAGCAGGAAGACGGCGGCCAGCCACCGCACCACCCTGGCCGGGATCGGGCGCTGCCGCGCCGCCCACAGCCACGCCAACCCGTAGCCGACGAAGGCGGCTCCCATGAACCGGCCCCAGCTGTCGATCGTCGGCCCCGCGGAAGCGGCGCCGGGGATCGCCGCGTTGCCGAGCGCCACGTGGAGCAGGCCGATCAGCACGCAGGCCCACCCCATCAGCTGAGCGAGCGTACGGAGCGCCTTGACCATGATTTCTCCCACCTTAGTTGACATGTGTCTACTACGGTGCCCGCGCTAGTAGACGTGTGTCAACTAGTCTTGGTCCATGCCTCCACGCCAGCGACTCACCCCTGACGGGCGCCACGCCCAGCTCCTCGCCGTCGGCGCCCGGCTCTTCGCCGCGCACCCCTACGCCGACGTGCTGATGGAAGAGGTCGCCGAGCAGGCCGGCGTGTCACGAGCTCTGCTCTACCGGCACTTCCCGAGCAAACAGGCCCTCTTCGCCGCCGTCTACCAGCAGGCCGCGGACCGGTTGCTCGCCGAGACGCGGCTCGACCCCGCCCACTCACTGCGTGAGCAGCTCGTGCAGGGCATGGACGTCCATCTCGACTACTTCGTGGCCAACCGCAACGCCGTCCTGGCCGCGAACCGGGTCCTCACGGGCGATCCGGTGATCCAGACGATCATGTCGAACGAGCTGGACGCGCTCCGGGCGAGGCTGCTGGCGGTCCTCCCGCTCGCGGGCGACGACGTTCGCGAGGCCGTCTCCGGGGTCCTGAAGAGCTGGTTGGTCTTCGTCCAGATCCTCTGCGTCGACTGGCTCACCCACGAGACCTGCACGCGCGATCAGCTGCGCGACATCTGCGTCGGCGCGGCCCTCGGCGCCCTCGAGCCACTGCTCACCGAGAACCCGACGAGCCCCTGAGAGCCTGAGGGGGCCGTCCGGCCGGGAGGCGGCCTGGAGGCCGAGCTCCCGGCTCGGTCAGCGGGCCCATGGTGACCTCGCCGGCAGCGACCTCGTGCCGCATCACCGCCGGGTACGGCGCCCGTCCCCGTCGTGACGTGCCGGACGTGGCTGCCCTTCCAGGTCGGCCAAGAGCGACAGCGCCAGGTCCTCCAGCAGGCGGTAGCCGGTCGAGGACGCCTGGTCCAGCGCTTGACGGGCGTACTGGAGCGCGCGGTCGTGCGTGCCCAGGTCGGCGTGCGCGCGGGCGATACCGAGCAGCGGCCTCACCTGCAGACGCCGCATGCCTGCCGTGACGGCGTAGGTGAGTGCTTGCCGGTGGGCGTCGAGGGCCTCGCTGTGATGTCCGGTCATCGCCCGGACGGTGCCGAGTACGTGCGTGGCGCTGCACATGGCGTAGACGTGCCGCGCGCCTTCCGCGCGCTGACCGGCCAAGATCGCGGCCTCCAGGGCGAGGTCGAGACGGCCGCGGTCACGGTGGATCTCCGCCAGCGTGGTCAGGCTCTTGGACTCGGGCACGTGCAGGTCGCTCGCGCGGTCGTGGCGGAGCGCCTCGGTGGCGAGGGCCAGTGCCTCGTCCAGGTCGCCGCTGAGGCGCCGGACGGTCGCGAGCTCGTTGAGGGAGTGGCTCAGCTCGCTGTTGCGCAGGTGGCGGTGGAGGGCGATGGCGTCGCGCAGATGTCGTTCCGCTGCCTCCAGGTCGCCGCATTCCAGGTGTACGGCGCCCAGGTTGCCCGTGGCGCGGGCCTCGCCGTAGGTGTCGCCGATCTCCCGGTTGAGCTCCACGGACCTGACGAGGTGGTCGATGGCCCGGCCCAGCTCGCCCTGGTCGTGGCAGGCGGCGGCGGCGTTGTTGTGCGCGGCGGCGGCGCCGGCGGACCAACCCGCGCGCTCGCTGTGCCGGACGGCCAGGTCGCAGGCGAGGCGGGCGGCGGAATAGGCGGCGCGGCACAGGGCGGCCGTGCCCGCACAGAGGTGCGCCGCCGCCAGGCCGAGCGGGTCGTTCTCGACGGCGGCCGCGTGCGCCGCGGCGTCGGAGACCGCCACGATGTCGGCCAGGCTGGTGGCGGTGTGGTGGACGAAGTGGCCACGCAGGGCGTCGGCGATCAGCCAGGCGTGCCGCCTGGGTCCGCTGATCGGCGGCCGGCGGGCGGCGGGGACGGAGAAGGCGGCGTCGGCGGCGTGCAGGGCGAAGGCGACCAGGTTGGCCTGCTCCGCGCTGAGCCAGGCCATCGCCTCGGCACGGGGCCTGAGCCCGGACGTGGCGGGCAGCGGCAGGCGGGTGATCGAGGGATAGGCGCTCTCGGCCGCCGCGACGGCCTCGGCCAGGTACCAGTCGCCGAGGCGTTCGAGGGCCTGGACGCCGGCCGCCGGGGCGTCGTCGCGGAGCGCGAGCTCTCCGGCGTACTGGCGGAGCAGGTCGTGGCAGGTGTACCGGTACGGCCGGTGCTCCTCGATCAGGTGGGCGGCGGCGAGGCGGTCCAGGAGCTGTTCGGCCTCGGCGGTCTCGACGCCGGCCAGGGCGGCGGCGGCCGGCGCGGTGATGTCGGGCCCTCGAACCAGCCCCAGCAGCCTGAACAGGCGCCGCTCCGCCTCCGGCAGTCCCGCGTACGACAGCTCGAACGCCGCCCTGACCGCCACGTCGCCGTCGATCCGCAGCAGGTCCAGCCCTCGCGCGGACAGCGCGGCGGCGTATTCGCTCAGCGACCTGCGCGGGCGCGTCGCCAGTGTGGCGGCGGCCACGCGCAGGGCCAGCGGGAGGCGGCCGCACAGCCGGACGATCTGCTTGGCCGCGTCCGGCTCGGCGGACAGCCGCTGATCCCCGACCACGGAGGCCAGCAGTCGCACGCTCTCGCGACGGTCGAGCACGCCGAGCGACAGGTTCCGGGCGCCGTGGGAGACGGCCAGCCCGGCGAGCGCGTTGCGGCTGGTGACGAGGACCAGGCAACCGGGAGCGCCGGGTAACAGGGGGCGCACCTGCTCGGCAGTGCGCGCGTCGTCGAGCAGCACCAGCATCCGCCGGCCCGACAGGCGCGAGCGGTACAGGCCCGCCGCGGCCTCCTCCTCTTCAGGGATCCGCTCCGGGGGCGTCCCGAGCGAACCGAGCATGCGTACGAGTGCCTCCAGCGGCGACATGGGCGGTCGGGGCGCGTGCCCGCGCAGGTTCACGTAGAGCCGGCCGTCGGGGAACTCCTCGGCCACGAGATGGCCGAACCGGACGGCCAGGGCGGTCTTGCCCGCCCCGGCCGGGCCGGTGACGGTGGTGACGGAGGGCACTCCCCCGGACAAGGCGTACCTGCGCAGCAGGGCCAGATCGCGTTCGCGCCCCACGAAGGCGGTCACGTCGGCGGGCAGTTCGGCGGGCACCTGCCTCGTCTCGTCGCCTCCGTGGACGGGCTCCAGGTCGGGGGCGTCGGCGAGGATGGCCGCCTCCAGCCGGCGCAGCTCGGGGCCGGGGTCGAGGCCGAGTTCGTCCGCCAGCAGGGCTCGCCCCTGACGGTAGACCTCAAGCGCGTCGGACCGCCGCCCGGAGCCGTGCAACGCCGTCATGAGCAGCCCCCGCAGGCGCTCTCTCAGCGGATGTCCGGCGAGCAGCTCCGACAGCTCGCCGACCACGTTGCGGTGGCGGCCGAGGGCGAGGTCGAGTTCGGCCCGTTCTTCGAGGACGGCCAGGCGCAGTTCCTCCCATCGCCCGGCGAAGGCCGCCAGCTCCTCCAGTTCCAGGTCGCCGAGCACCGGGCCGCGCCACAGAGCCAGGGCCTGGCCCAGCAGGTCGGCGGCCTCGGCCTGCCGTCCCGCCTGAGCCGCCTGACGGCCCTGTTCGATGCACTGTTCCGCGTGCTGGGTGTCCACCAGGCCGCCGACGAGCCGATAGCCCGACCCCTCGGTCTTGATGATCTCCGACTCGGCGCCCGCCTCGCGTAATCCCTTGCGTAAGGCCGCCACCGCGATCATGACCTGGTTGCGTACGGTCGCGGGCGGGTTCTGCCCCCAGGCGGTGGCCAGCCGGTCGATGCTGAGCACCTTGCCGTGGCCGACCACCAGCATGGCCAGCACCGCCCGGGCCCGTGGGCCGCCCAGCCGCACCGGCCGGTCGCCGACCGTCGCTTCGAGCCGGCCCAGGATGTTGAACCGTACGTCGTCTGCCCCCATGTGATCACGATAGCGAGGGCTGTCTCCGCCGGGCGTCTGCCCGCAAGGTGCGCGCACCGGGGCAGACGCCGATGGCCGCCACCCTGGTCGGGGTGGCGGCCATCGGCGTGTCGGGGTCAGGGGGCCGGTTGGCGAGCTCGGCCTCGGAGGCTCTCTGCTCCCCGGAGAGGTCCCGGCCCCGAAGTGGCGTCAGAGCGTTCTGCTGGTCACTTGACGTCGATCCAGGAGTAGGTGCCGCTCGAAAGCGTCGGCAGCGACACCCATCCGCTTTCGGCTCCGTAGACGCTCATCCCGCTGCTCGTCAGCGTGCCGGCGTTCTCGCGCCACCCCCAGACGGTGAAGGTCCTGATCTTGCTGGACGGGCCCGTGCAGTTGACGGAGAACCCTTTGATGCCTCCACCACGGACGGTGACCACCTTTTTGTAGCAGCTCAGGTCGGAGGCGATTTGCACGGTAGTGGCGGAGGCCGTCCCCGCAGGGACAGCGATGAATCCGCTGACTGCTACGAGCCCGATGCTGAATGCACGGCGCATTGCCGTCGTAGGTCGCATGCGGCACACCGTAGAACGCGGCGCTATGGATCGGCTGTGGCTCGGCTATGCACTGGAGCAGCGAGGAGGGGTGCTCCGGGCCTGGGATCGGGCGGCCTGCACGCCGGCCTGGAAGCGGGTGTGGGCGCCGAGCCTGGCCATGAGCTCGGCGATGCGCCGCTGGGCGGTGCGGTAGCCGATGCCGAGCTGGCGGGCGATGGCCTCGTCGGTCAGGCCGGTCAGCAGGAGGGCGATCAACCGTTCGTCGTCCTGCGGCGCCTCGCGCGAACCGGTCAGCCGCATCGGCAGCGCCCGCTCCCAGGTCCCCTCGAACAGCCTGCTCAGCGCCTCCAGCAGCCCGGAGGGGTGCACCAGGAGCGCCGCGGAGTCGGGCGACTCGTAGCGCAGCACCAGCAGCGCGAACCGGTCGTCGACCAGGTAGAGCTTCATCGGCAGGCTGGGCAGCACCCTCGCCAGCTGGCCCGCGCCGATCATCTCCTCGATCAGCCCCAGCGCGCCCGGCCGGTCGATGAAGTCGCGCTCGTAGATGACCCGGCTGGTGATGCCGCGGTCCAGCAGCTCGCGGTGGGCGGCCACGCTGGCGTGCCGGTCGAAGTACGGCGGCTGGGAGAAGGTCCGTACCTGGTGGCGGGCCGCGCGCTGGAGCTGGAGGAGGCGTTGCCGTACCGCGGCGGCGCCGGTGATCACCTCCACGACCAGCGGCGGCTGCTGCCCGGAGGCGCGCTGCTGGAAGGCGTCGTCCAGGTCGGCGGCACGCTCCCTGGCGCGCGCGAGCCCCTCTTCGGCGACGGTGAGCAGCGCGTCGAGCGCGACGTCGGGGGCGACGGCGACGTACCGCGCCGGTTCGTCCGGCAGCCGGTTGACCAGGCCCTTGTTCTCCAGCCCGGTCAGCAGCGCGGGCAGGCCGGGGCCGGCGAAGCCCGCGGCGAGCCGGTCGAGGGTGGCCGGCGAGCACTCGACGAGCAGCTCGTAGAGCTGCTCCTCGGCCGGGCTCAGCCCGAGCGCTTCGAGCGTCACCGCAGCCAGCCGCGCAGGACGGCCTGGTAGCCGGCCTGGAACCGGGTCTGCGCGTCGAGCTGGACCATCATCGCCTGCACCCGCCTGCGCACCGTGCGCACGCTCCAGCCGAGCTGCGCCCCGATGGCCGCGTCGGTCAGCCCCGAGATGAGCAGGGGCAGCAGGTCCTCGTGCGCGTCGGCGGGGCTCCGCTCCTCGGGCAGCCGGGCCTGCCCCTGCCGCACGCCCAGCGGGACGGCGCGCTGCCAGTTCATCTCGAACAGCGCGCCGAGCGCCTCCAGCAGCGTCGGGTCGTGCACCACCAGCGCGGATTCGACCAGGTGCAGATCGTGCCGCAGCGGCACGATCGCCGTCGGCCGGTCGTTCAGGACGAGCTTCATCGGCACCTCGCCGACCCTGGCCTGCTCGCCGGCGGTGATGTAGTCGGTGACCACCGTCAGCGCCCCGGGCAGCTCCATCGCCTTCCTGTCGTACAGGACGCGGTAGTTCACGCCCCTTGCCAGCAGGTCGAACTCACGCGCGTTCGCCCCGATCACCCCGGCGTACGGCGGCGCGTCGAACACCCGGATCGAGCGGTGCGTCTCCCGCTGGAGCTGCTCGAAACGGTCGTTCACCGCCTGCCTGCCGATCACCACCTCGACCAGCCCGGCGGCGTCGCGCTCGGTGCCCGCCCGGTGGAAGGCGGCGCTGAGCCCGGCGATGCGGCCCCGGGCGGCGGCCAGCGCCCTGGACCTCGCGCTGATCAGCACGTCGAGGCCCATGCTCGGGGCGACCGCGGCGTACCTGGGCGGGTCCTCCGGCAGCCGGGTGACCAGGCCGAGTTCCTGAAGCCTCGCGCAGAGCGCGGCCTGCGGGCCGGCGAGCCGTTCGAGGTCGGCGGCCGTGATCGGCGAGACCTCGATCAGCGTCTGGTACAGCGCCTCTTCGGCCGTCGACAGGCCCAGCGATTCGAGCATGCGCCCATCGTGTCCTCTTCCCGCCAACGGCGTGAAGAGGACGAAAGGTCATCTTTCTGGATATGGCGCGTGATGGGAGGTTTTGTGTGCTCGATCATGTACTACTCCGAGGAGAACCATGGCTCGCCGCCCGCTCGCCGGGCTGACCGCGTTGGGGTTGGTCCTGTCCATGGGGATGGCCACGCCCTCCCCTTCACCCGAGTCCGCCGACACCCCGGCCCCCGCCCCGGGCGCCTTACCCGCCGCCACCCAGCTCACCCTGATCACCGGCGACGTGGTGACGTACGGCAAGGCCGCCGACGGCACCCCGCGCGCCGACGTGAGACCGGCCAGGCGCGCCGGAGGAGCGCCGGTGTCCTTCGTGACCCTGCGAAAGGGCGACTCCTTCTACGTCTTCCCCTCCGACGCGATGGCCCCGGTGGCCTCGGGCCAGGTGGACAAGGGCCTGTTCGACGTGGCGTACCTGGCCGCCAACGGCTACACCGACGCCGAACGCCCGACCCTGCCGGTCATCGTCCAGTACGGCACCGCCGGGCAGGCCGCCGCGACGCTGTCGGCGCGGGCCGACGCGCTCCCGGCCACCGCCTCGCCCCTCGCCCTGGCCAGCGTGGGAGGCGCCGCCGTCAAGGTGGACAAGAAGGCGGCGCGGGAGTTCTGGGCCGCGGCCGCCTCGTCCCCCGCCGCGCGCGCGACCGCGCCGAAGGCGATCTGGCTCGACCGCAAGATGAAGGCCGTGCTCGACAAGAGCGTGCCGCAGATCGGCGCGCCGCAGGCCTGGGCCGCCGGCTACAAGGGCAAGGGCGTCAAGGTCGCCGTGCTCGACACCGGCGTCGATCCCGACCACCCCGACCTGGCCGGCCGGATCGGGGCGACGGCCAACTTCACCGACGATCCCGACGCCCGCGACGGCCACGGCCACGGCACCCACGTCGCCTCCACGATCGCCGGCTCCGGACGGTACACGGGCGTGGCGCCCGAGGCCACGCTCCTGGTGGGCAAGGTGCTCAGCTCGTCGGGCACGGGCACCTCTTCGCAGGTCATCGCGGGCATGCAGTGGGCCGCCGCGCAGGCCAAGGTGGTCTCGATCAGCATCGGCGGCGAGTACGAGGACCAGAACGGCCCCATCAACCAGGCGGTGAACACGCTCAGCGCCGAGACGGGAGCGCTGTTCGTCGTGGCCGCCGGCAACGACGGCGGCAGCCGTACCGTCAACTCGCCGGGATCCGCGGCGGCGGCGCTGACAGTCGGCGCGGTCGGCCGCGAGGACGAGCTGGCGCCCTTCTCCAGCAGAGGCCCGACCCCGTTCGACTACGGGCTCAAGCCCGACGTGGCCGCGCCCGGCGTCGGCATCGTCGCGGCCCGCGCGCGCGGCACGTCGATGGGTTCGCCCGTGGACGAGCTCCACACCGCCGCCTCCGGCACCTCGATGGCGACCCCGCACGTTTCGGGCGCGGCGGCCATCCTCGCCGGCCGGCACCCCGACTGGACGGGACCGCAGCTCAAGGCGGCGCTCATCGGCACCGCCAAGGACGACGGCCTGACCGCCTACCAGCAGGGCGCCGGGCGCATCGACGTGGCCAGGGCGGTCACCCAGCAGGTACGCGGCTCGGGCAACCTCGACTTCGGCTTCCTGAGCTCCCCGCAGAGCGGCCCGGCCACCAGGACGATCACCTACACCAACGACGGCGACCAGCCGGTGACGCTGGCCCTGCGGGCGAGCATCGCGGCGCACCGCGGCACCGCCCCCGATCGGGCGCTCAAGCTGGACCGCGACACGGTGACCGTCCCCGCCCACGGCGCCGCGGACGTGGCCGTCTCCTTCGACCCGTCAGGACCGGCCACCTGGTACGAGGGTTCGGTGGCGGCCACCGGCGGCGACGTGGTCGTGCGCACGGCCGTGGGCGCGTTCGTCGAGCCGCGCAGGGTCAAGCTCAAGACCGAACTGATCATGCCGGACGGCGCGACCGACGCGGTCTCCGTCCCTTGGCTGTTCCTGCGTACCGACGACCGCGACGACCTGGACTCCTTCTATCAGACGGCCGAGGGCGAGGCGAGCGTCTACCCGGGCACCTTCAGCGTCCACACCATCGCCGCCTGGCGGGGTGAGAACGGCGAGTGGCAGCAGTCACTGCCGACCGCGCCCGAGGTCAAGGTGGACCGGGACACGACGGTCACCCTCGACCTGCGCAAGGCCCGCGAGGTCCGCCTGGACACCCCCCGCACGACCGAGACCTACCTGTCCCACTACGCTCTGCGGCGGACCACCGCGAACGGCATCGTGGCCGACTTCCTCTCCTCCTACCCGGCGTACGGGCTGCACCACTACTGGATGTTGCCCACCGAACCGGTCAAGCAGGGCGCCCTCGACCTCACCGGCCAGTTCTGGCAGGGCGCGCCCCTCGTCACGATGAAGGCCGCCGGACGCACGCTCGCCCCCGCTACGCGGGCATCACCCCCGACATCCCGAAGCTGACCGGCAAGCAGACCCTCCCGCTGGCGGACGTGGGCCACGGCACCGACCTGTCCGGCCTGGACGTACGGGGCAAGCTCGCCCTGCTCGACCTCGGCGACCTCTGCCCGGACACGACCTGCTCCGGCGACGGGCTCGACCGCGTGGAGGCCCTGGCGGCCGCCGGCGCGGTGGGCGTGCTCGGCTACGGCGCGTCCGGACGGGCCTTCCTCGACCCGACCGGCAGCTGGGCCTTCTACCCGATCCCGACCATGAGCCTGCCCGCCGACCAGGGCAGGGCGCTGGCCCGCAAGCCGGTCGACGTCAAGGTCGAGGGCAGCCCGGCCAGGCCGTACATGTACTCGTTGTTCTTCCCCGAGCGCGGCCGGATCCCCGCCAGGCTCGACTACCGGGTGACCGGGAAGAACCTTCAGGAGATCGACGACCGCTTCCACTCCGACCGCCCCGGCACCGTACGCATGAGCTGGACCCCCGTGCTGCTCAACGGCTCCGAACCGTTCGTCGCGTGGGGTCTCGACGGCGCCTGGCAGGCACGGACCACGGTGACCGAGTACGTCGGGCCGGTCTCGCCCGACGTGACGTGGCAGCGTGACGTCCGGATGCGGTACGACGAGGGCAATCCCTCCAGGACCGGCTACACCACGATCGCGCTCGACGTCTTCACCAAGGCGGGACGCCGGACGGAGCGGTGGGGCATGCAGCCCAGAGTTCCCGGCGCCCCGCGCGACAGCGACCGCGTGATCGACTCGGGCACGGTCACCTGTTTCGCGTGCCGTACCGGCGGTCTGTTCACGGCGGCGGTGCCCGTCATGGGCCCCGAGCCCAACCACCAGGAGCCCTTCACCTGGAGTGCCAACTTCCAGGCCTGGGCCGGCGGCAAGGACGAACTGCACCTCTACCGCGACGGCCGGGAAGTGCCCCTGGAGGAGAGGATCGGCGCGCTCGGACCCGTCGCGATCAAGCTGCCGACCTTCACCCTTCCGCCCGACGAGGCCGAACACCGGCTCACCGACATCTTCCACACCCCGCAGTCGGGACAGCGGTTCGCGACCGACGTCGAAACGGCCTGGACCTTCCGCTCCAAACGCCCCGAATCCGGGATGAAGGACCTCACCGACGGCCTGTGCGCGGGCTGGCTCGTCACCCAGGTCCTGGCTCCCTGCGCGCCGGTACGCCGGCTCAACCTCAGCTACGACCTGGACCTCGACCTGGACAACCAGGCCACGGCCGGGCTCGCCCGCCGCATCACCGTCACCGGCTACAACGGCTCCTTCGGGCAGCCCGACGCCAAGCTGACCACGCTCCGGCTGTCGGCCACCTTCGACGGCGGCGCCCACTGGGTGCCCGTCCCCATGTCCGCCTCCGGCGACCACGCCTTCACCGGCACCATCACCCACCCGCCCCTGCCCCGGACCGACGGCACCGTCGGCCTCCGCGCCCAGGCCACCGACCAGGAGGGCAACGCCGTGGACCAGACGATCCACAAGGCCTACGGACTGAAGTAACCCCGACGGAACGCGCACAGCGCACCCCTTCCAGCGAAGGGATGCGCTGTGCGCCGCCAGGCACTCGAACCCCGGACCCGCCGATCAAGGGACCGCTCCACCCGCGATCAAGCCCTGCCAACCCGTCGCCCACGGGGCTCTTCCATGAGTGCTTCCGCAGAGAGGCCGGGCGGCCCATAGTGGGCGTACCATTTCTGACCATCGATCGTGGAGACGGAGATGCGTCGCTCATCATCGACAAGAGTCACTTCGCTTAGCTTGCCTTCATGCGCCTTCTGAAGAATGAACGAGATATCACGCTTGCTGTAAGGGTCGAAAGCCGCGAACGTACCTGCAAAGACGTGCGCAATGACCAGCATCGTCAGCAGCTTGACTCTTGGCCTGGCGGGGCTGCGCTCCGATAAGGGCTTGACCACGGCACCTCTTTCGTACGCGCCCCCCATTGCCATGCACCTTCATCGCAAAACAACGAGGATTGCACCGAGACCGTCCAGAACAGCCAAAGGTATCCCATGGCCGACAATGGCCACTAGATCACGAGGTCGATGCCGTTGTCGCTGAGTGGAGGCAAGGTCTGACGGCGTGGCTCGCCCGTGCGGCGCTCCGGTCGTGCAGGCCCTGGTGCCGGCCTTGATGCGGGTCATGCCCTGCTCACCAGGTGACCGGGAGTTCGTGGACGCCGTAGATGACGGCGTCGGACTTGAACGGCAGTTCCTCGGCCGGTGCGGCGAGCCGCAGGGTGGGGATGCGGCGGAACAGCGTGTCGAAGACGATCTGCAGTTCCATCCGGGCCAGGTTCTGGCCGAGGCACTGATGCGGGCCGAAGCCGAAGGCGAGGTGGTGGCGGGCCCCGCGCTCGGCATCCAGTTCGCCCGGGTCCTCGAACGTCGCCGGGTCCCAGTTGGCCGACAACATCGAGACGATGACGCCCTCGCCGGCCTTGATGCTCACCCCGCCGATCTCCACGTCTTCGGTGGCCAGCCGGGAGGTGACTCCGTCGGCGATGGTGAAGTAGCGCAGCAGTTCCTCCACGGCCATGGGCGTCCTGCCCGGGTCGGCCTTGACCAGGGCCAGTTGGTCCGGATGCGTCAGCAGCCCGACGACGCCGAGCGAGATCATGTTCGCCGTGGTCTCGTGCCCGGCGGTCAGCAGCAGGAAGGCCAGGCTGACCAGGCTCGCGTGGTCGAGGGTGCCCTCCCGGCGGTGCCGGGCGATCTGTCGGCCGAACAGGTCGTCGCCGGGCTCGGACTCCTTGCGGGTGATCAGGTCGTCGATGTAGGCGCGGAGCTCGCTGAAGGCTCGCCGGCGGTCTTCCAGCGAGGTCCGGCGCACCATCATGGTGGTGCGGCTCTGGAAGTAGTCGTGGTCGTCGTACGGGACACCGAGCAGTTCGCAGATCACCAGTGAGGGCACCGGCAGGGACAGTGCCTGAACCAGGTCGACCGGCCGCCGGCCGGCGGCGAGCATGTCGTCGATGAAGCGGTCGACGATGTCCTGGATCCGCGGGCGCAGCGCGGCCAGCCGCTTCACGGTGAACTCGCCGATCACCGAGCGCCGGGCCGCGGCGTGTTCGGCGCCGTCCATGCCGAGCATCAACGGCGGCTGGCTGCGCAGCTGCTGCAGGGTCGCCGCGTCGAGGGTGAACAGCGGGAAGCCGTCCTTGCGCTTGTCGGAGGAGAAGCGGCCATCGACGAGGACGGCCCTGGCCTCCTCATACCCGGACACCCACCACGCCTCGCCACCGCCGGCCAGGCGGACCTTGTTGATCGGCGCCTGCTCACGCAGTCGCTCGTACGCGGCGGGCGGGGCGAACGGGCAGCCCCGCCCGACCGGCAGTTCCAGATCGGCGAGTCCGTCGGCAACGCTCTTCGTCATGAATGACCTCCCAGTACTGGATCTGGCGGAATGTGTTCTGCTGGAGCGACTCCGGAACCGGCGGTCGCTCCAAGGCCGTGGGCCGGCTCGTCAGCGGTGTTCATCGCAGGCTGAGCGGGGTTGCCGAGGCCGGCGATGCGGCGGCACATCCCGCACCGACGGCCACGCGAAGGAGGTGAGCAGTACGGAGGCGCCCGCCGTGAGCAGGACGACTGCCCTGAGAAACGTTGACCAGAGGGAAGGTGGTGTGTCGGCTGCCGGCGGGGCCTGAACGGCCATATCTGCTCCTCGAAGAGAACGTTTGCGTGGTTGACGTGATGACGGGGCGGGCCGGAACGCGGATGCCGCCGCCCGGAATGCCGCGCGCTGCCGGCGCGGCGGCCGGCGGATCACTTCAGCGTGAGCGGGGTCTCGGATCCGATGCGGGTCAGCTTGTGCGGGTTGCGGACGTAGTAGAGGCCGGTGATGCGGGTGTCCTCGACACGGGTCGCGATGACGCCGTCGATCTCGCCGTCCACACACAGGAGGAGCGCCGGGTTGCCGTTGACCACGGTGAGCTCGCCGGTGAGCGCGACCTGGGCCTTGCCGAGACCGCTGACGATCATGCGGGCCACCTTGCCGGCGCCGATGATCGGCTGCGGCGCGGCCTGCTTGACGCCGCCGCCGTCGCTGATCAGGACGACCTCCGGGGCCAGCACGTCGAGCAGCCCCTGCAGGTCCCTGGTCTCGACCGCACGCTGGAACGAGGCCAGCACCGCCCGGCTCTGGCTCGGGGAGACCGCCTCACGAGGGCGACGGGCATCGACGTGCCGGCGGGCACGGTGCGCGATCTGGCGTACGGTCGCCGGCGTCTTGCCGACCGCGGCGGCGATCTCGTCATAGCCGACGTCGAAGACCTCACGTAGCACAAAGACGGCCCGCTCGGTCGGCGACAGCGTCTCCAGGACGAGCATGAGCGCCATCGACACGCTCTCGGCGAGCTCGACGTCCTCGGCCACGTCCGGCGCGGTGAGCAGCGGTTCGGGCAACCACGGGCCGACGTACAACTCCTTGCGGCGCTTCATGGTGCGCAGCCGGTCGAGCGAGCGCCGGGTGGCGATTCGTACCAGGTAGGCGCGCCGGTCGTGCACCTGCGCCAAGTCGATCTTCATCCACTGCAGCCAGGTCTCCTGGAGGACGTCCTCGGCGTCGGTCGCCGAGCCGAGCATCTCGTAGGCGACGGTGAACAGCAGGTTGCGGTGGACGAGGAACGCCTCGGCGGCGGAGTCCATCCGGCCGTCATCAGCCATCGGCTCTGCTGTCCCCGTCGTTGCGTCCCCGCGCTCGTTCATGCCTGGCTCCTGCCTGTTCACTCGCAACTCCTGCTCCATGCATAAGGCGTTGGCGCCCACCGCCGTGTGACACCCGTGCTCGGTGACGCACGTCACATCGCCGCGCTGTCACACAGTTCGGGACGCCGACGCCTCATGATCGTCAGGACGCCGCCTCCGCAGAAAGAACGGAAAGACATCATGAGCAAGGTCTGGTTCGTCACCGGTTCGTCCCGCGGCCTCGGCCGCCACTTCGTCGAGGCCGCCCTGTCGCGCGGTGACAAGGTGGCCGCAGTCGCCCGGAACACCGCAAGCCTGGACGGGCTGGTCGCCGCCTACGGCGAGGCGGTGCTTCCGCTGGAGCTGGACGTGACCGACAAGGCCGCCGTCTTCGAGGGTGTGAAGCGGGCCAGGGAGCACTTCGGCCGGCTCGACGTCATCGTCAACAACGCCGGCCACGCCCAGGTCGGCGCGGTCGAGGAGCTGACCGAGCAGGACCTGCGCGACCAGCTGGAGACCAACCTGTTCGGCGCGGTGTGGATGATCCAGGCCGCGCTGCCCTACCTGCGCGAGCAGCGCTCGGGGCACATCATCCAGCTGTCCTCGGCCGCCGGGCTCATGGCGATGCCGCTCAGCGGCGCCTACAGCGCCTCAAAGTGGGCCCTGGAAGCCCTGAACGAATCCCTCGCCCAGGAGGTCGCCGACTTCGGCGTCAAGGTGACCGTCATCGAACCCGGCGGCTTCGCCACCCGGTCAGGAAAGAACCCCGACCCACTGAACAACGGCCACCTGTCCGGGCCCGACCCGATCTACGACGGCCTTCGCCGGCGCATCGCCGCGTTCGCGGGAAAGCAGCCCGCCGGCGACCCGGCCGCCGCGGCGCAGGCACTCCTCAAGATCGTCGACTCCGACGACCCGCCCCTGCGGGTGCTCTTCGGCCTGGGCTTCTACCCGATGCTCCAGCAGGTCTACGCCGACCGGCTCAAGACCTGGGCCGACTGGCGGGACCTTTCGGCGCAGGCTCACGGCGACCTCGATCAAGAAACCCGGTGACCCGGTGCCGAGTCAGCCCACAGCGAGCAAGCGAACCGACAGGAGCAACACATGAAGCACCGCATCGTCGTCCTCGGCGCCGGCTATGCCGGGGCCTACGTGGCCGGGAACCTGGCCCGCCGGCTGTCCCCGGCGGACGTCGAGATCACCGTGGTCAACGCCGAGCCGGACTTCGTCGAGCGGCTGCGGCTGCACCAGCTGGCGGCCGGCCAGCGCATCGAGGCTCCGAAGCTCGCCGACGTCTTCGCGGGCACGGGCATACGGCTGCGCCTGGCCCGGGTCACCGCCGTCGACCCCGTGCGCCAGGTCGTCGCCGTCGCTGACGCCGACGGCGGCGGCGGCGAACTCGGCTACGACACGCTCGTCTACGCGCTCGGCAGCCACGTCGCCGACTGCGGCGTCCCCGGTGTGGCTGAGCACGCCTTCCACGTCACCGCCCGGCCCGCCGCGCTGCGCCTGCGCCAGCGCCTGGACAGCCTGGCCGAGCGGGGCGAGGGCGGGAGGGTGCTGGTCGTCGGCGACGGGCTGACCGGTATCGAGACCGCCACCGAGTTCGCCGAATCCCGGCCCGGCCTGTCGGTGACGCTCATCGCACGCGGCCGGCTCGGCGCCCGGCTCTCCGCCGGAGCCCGCAGCCACCTGCGCCGGGCCTGCGACCGGCTGGGCATCACCGTCCTGGAGCACACCGGCGTCGAAGCCGTCGAGGCGACGCGGGCGCAGTGCGACGACGGCACCGCTCCGGCGTCCGACGCGACCGTGTGGACCGCCGGGTTCGCGGTCGCCCCCATCGCCGTCGCCGGCGGGCTGGAGGTCACCGACGACGGCCGGATCGTCGTCGATGGCACCATGCGGTCGGTCTCGCACCCGAACGTCTACGCCGCCGGCGACAGCGCCTACGCCATCGGCGGCAACGGCCGGCCGCTGCCGATGTCCTGCGCGTCGGCCGGCTCCACCGGCCGGCAGGCCACGGACGCGATCGTGGGGCGCCTGACCGGCCGCAAGATCGCGAAGAGCAGGCTGGACCACCCGGGCAACCACATCAGCCTCGGACGGCGGGACGGGATCCTGCAGATGGTCGACGACGCAGCGCAAACGAAGCCGAACTACGTGGGCGGCAGGAAGGCCGCGCGGATCAAGTCCGGCATCCTCCAGATCTCGCTGTGGGGCATCTCGCACCCGACCTTCGGCCTGCCGAAGCACAAGCGCCGCCTGGCCGCCACGCCGGATGTGTCCGCCGAGAAGGCGCTCGCGTAACCGCCTCACGGGGGGCCGCGTGGGCAGCACCGCCACTGATCTCTTCGACATCAGCCGGTAGGCCAGTGAGGCCGGGCCGAGACCGGCCGGCCCCACTGGCGCTGGGCTCCGCGCCGACGCCGAAGGCGCGTTCTTGCACCGGGAGGCCGGCCCCGTCCGCTCCCGCACCCTCGACCGCGAACCCCGGCGCCTGGCCAGGTGCGTCACGGAGCGCTTGGCCGCCCCGTGTCTTGGCCCGCTCGGTGCAACACTTCACACAGGACGGAACCTCGATCCCGACGTGCCTCATAACGCTTCACGCCGGTTCGTCCAAGTAGGGGCGTGGCATTCACAACTTTGCGAACAGGATTGGTGGCCGCCGTACTGGCCGGTTCCTTGGGAGCGGTCACGGCTCAGGAACCCTCCTTCGCCGCGGCCCCGCAGCCGGCCCCGTCAGGATCCGGCCCGGTCGTGTCCGGTAGCGTGACGCTCCTGACCGGGGACAAGGTGACGGTCAGCGGCCGGGGCCACCGGGTGGAGAGCGCCCCCGGACGGCAGGTCCGCTACTCGACGCAATTTCGCGACGGACACCTCTACGTGATCCCTTCGGACGCGTTCCCGCTCGTCAGCGAGGGACTGCTCGACGATCGGCTCTTCGACGTGACCCAGCTTCTCGCATGGAGGTACGGCGACGCCGACACGGACGAGATCCCGCTGATCAGTCAGACCCTGGAGGACAAGTCGGCCCCGACGCTGAGCGGGACCCGCCTGACCCGCAAGCTCGACGACCTCGGCGTGGCGGCGGTGCGGGTGCCGAAGAGCACCGCCGCGCGGACGTGGCGGGACCTGGTGAGCGGGGCTCGTACGCCGGCCGCGGGGAAGGGCAAGATCTGGCTCGACGGGCGCCGGTCCTTCACGCTGGACCGCAGCACCGCGCAGATCGGCGCGACCGAGGCGTGGAAGCAGGGGTTCACCGGCCAGGGCGTCACGGTGGCCGTGCTCGACAGCGGCTACGACGCCGGCCATCCCGACCTCAAGGGTGTCGTCACCCAGGAGCGCAACTTCTCCGACGAGCCGGACATGCGCGCCCGATGGATCCATCGCCGCTCCCACCTGGCCACCGATTACACCCAGCTCAGCTGACGAATGGCGGCTGCCGGGGTAGTGAATCCATTCCGAGGTGACCACCCACGGGAAGGGCGGCCCAGTACGCCGCGTGCCTCGGGTAGCGGCCAACCGAGCGCGTACACCTAAATCGCCTGGGTGACGTGTTCGGCTCAATGCGCCAAGACGATCATTAGGAAGATGCTCAGTGCGGCCTCATGGTACTGCCGTTGAGCGCCGACAGCGCACTGCAGGAGGTACCTGCCCATGGTGGTCTCGGTCATATCGGATCTCCTTCCCAGCGAGAATCGGCATCGTTCTCCAGGCAGGAAAAGCATTCTCCTTGACTTGCCCCTGGGCTTTGTGGGAGAAGGCGCTCAAGACTCATCCGGATAGTCTTCGCGAAATTAGATGAGGGGCCAGGGTGGCCATCAGACGATGGCTCCGCCGATGCGCCAGCCGCGACCATTGATGTGATCAAGGAAGGTCGATCAGGCTTTTGTCAACGGAACGTTGTCGCCGGGTGTGAGATCTTTGCTTGTTCCAGCTCATTTTCTGGCATGACGTTGTGAATGTCTTGTGGCGGATCGGATGCGCCCTATGGCCCAGAGGCGATGCGGAGGTCCACTGCCGCATGGCCGCGCGAGGACGACTCGCGCGTCCGTCGAGGGAAAGCGCATGAGCGGGTTCGCGATGGTTCTGGCCCGGAGACCCCACAGGAGAGGACACGCCGTTGCCCGAGGGGGATGTTCTGGTGCCAGGTGGCCATCGCGTTAAAACATGTCCGATGGCGCCGAAATTACTTGGCAATGCCGCTAAATGCATGCATGCGCTAAGCGTGCCAGTCCTGGCAAATCGGCCGAAATTCCACCTTTTCCCCATGCTATGCTCCCGATATTGAGAGCATTGTTAGCGTTGTCGCGCAATTGCCAAGAACTTCTTTGAGGTGCTGGTCGTTAATGTCCGGGTGGCGGAACCTTGTTTTCAGCCGTTTCAGACTTGTGGACGGGCTCGCGGATTTTGCCGAGCGAGGATTCACCCTGAATCGTCCCGTCAGCCGTGCTGTCCTCGAAGGGCATGCCAGATCGTTCCTGTACGGGTTCAACACTGCGATGGCCGGTTCTCCGATCGGCCAGGTGCACGCGCGGCTCGGTTCGGTGGAGCCCGAGGAGCGTGGCTTCGCCTTCGAGGGTGCGGGAATGGCGTCCGCCCTGATGGACGGCCTTCTGCTGTCCCGAGGACGCCGTACGAAGGCGCTGCTCGCAGGGACGGGTGAGGAGCACCCCTACGTGATCCACGTCGGGGCGGGATGGGCGCTCGCCCGGCTCCGTTACCCGGGCGCGCGCCGGCTGCTGGGACTGGATCCTCTGCTCGGGTGGCTCGCACAGGACGGATGGGGATTCTCCCTCGGGTTCTTCGGCGGCCGACGCGCGCTGCGCCGCCGCAGGAGCCGCGGCCCGCTGCGAGCGACGGACGCCGTGCGGTGCCAGGGCATGGGCCGGAGTCTGTGGTTCATCGAGTCCGCCGACCCTGAGTCGATAGCGGTCGTGATCGACGCCGCCCCTCCGGAGCACCGGCCCCATCTGTGGAGCGGTGTCGGTCTCGCGGCGGCCTATGCCGGCGGCGCCACCGGGGAGGAACTAGGCCGCCTGGCGGAGTTGTCCGCTGGACATCGGGCTCATGTGGCCCAGGGGGCCGCCTTCGCCGCAGAGGCACGACGTCGCGCCGGCCATGTGCCCGGGTACACGCGGGAGGCCGTACGCCGCCTGGCCGGGGTCGATGTCGACACCGCCGCGGACTGGACGCAGAAGGCGGCTGCCTCGCTCTCCGGTGACGGGACCGTCCAGGAATTCCTCCTGTGGCGACGTGAGATCCGCCGGCTCTCCGGAGCCGAGTAGACGGATCGAAGAGTACGACGGGAAATCACAGCACGTGTTCGGGGGGATCGTGTTGCAACGAATATGGCGCGGACTGCTGGTGCCCGCCGTGGCACTCGCGGTCGTGGGGGCGCTCGTGACCGTGAGCCGGGAGCCGACCGTGGCGGAGGACGAGCGGGCGCGACTGGCCGAGCGCTTTCGCTTCGTCCGGATGGATCTGGACGGCGACCCCGCACACGTGGCGACGGTCCGCCGGGTGGCGCCCGGCCTCGCCCGGATCTCGGCGTGGATCTCGGCGGTCGGCGCGGCCGTGGCCATCGCCGACATCGCGGGCAGCGGCCGGGACGGCGACGTGTGCCTGGTGGATCCGCGCGACGACTCATTGACCGTACGCCCGGCGCCGGGCACGGGTGATCGCTTCACGCCGTTCCGGCTGACGCCCCGGGGATTGTGGTGGAATCCGGCGACGATGGCGCCGATGGGCTGCGTGCCGGGCGACTTCAACCAGGACGGGCGCGCCGACCTGCTGGTCTCCTATTGGGGGCGGTCACCCGTCCTCTACCTGCGGCGTGACGAGCTCGATCGACCCCCCACCGCGGACGGCTTCCGGTCACGGGAACTGGTCTCGCCCCCGCGGATCTGGAACACCGAGACCGTGAACATCGCCGACGTCGACGGCGACGGCCGTCCGGACGTCATCGTGGGGAACTACTTCGCCGACGGCGCCCGCGTGCTGGATCCGGAGGCCGGGCCGGATCCGCTCATGAAGATGCAGGACGGCATGTCCAATGCCGCGGGCGCCGGCACCGCACACGTCCTGCTGTGGAAGTCGGGTCTGGGCGGGGCCGCTCCGGACGCGTCCTTCCAGGAAGAACCGCAGGCGCTGCCACCGGACGCTCGCACCTCCTGGACGCTGGCCACGGGCGCGCAGGACCTCACCGGCGACGGGCTGCCGGAGCTGTACCTCGCCAACGACTTCGGACGCGACCATCTGCTGGTCAACCGCTCCTCGCCCGGCCGCGTCCGCTTCACGACCGCCGCCGGGACCCGCACGCTCTCCACGCCGAAGTCGAAGGTCGTCGGGCGTGACTCGTTCAAGGGCATGGGCGTCGCGTTCGCCCAGCTGGGCCCCGATCCGTTGCCGCACATCCTGGTCAGCAACATCACGCTTCCCTACGCGCTCCAGGAGAGCAACTTCGCGTTCGCCCCCACCGGAACGGCCGACGACCTGCTCAAGGGCGTTGCCCCGTACCAGGACCGCAGCGAGGAACTGGGCCTGTCCCGGTCCGGCTGGGCCTGGGACATCAAGACCGGAGACTTCACCAACAGCGGCGAGCAGCAGATCCTGCAGGCCGTCGGGTTCATCAAGGGGGAGACCAACCGCTGGCCTCAACTCCAGGAACTGGCGATGACCAACGACTCCCTGCTGCGGGAACCCGCCGCCTGGCCGGACTTCGGCCCAGGGGACGACCTTTCCGGGGCCGCGCACAACAGATTCTTCGTCCGGACGCCGCAGGGCCGCTACACAGACCTGTCCACCATGCTGGATCTGGAACAGGAGACGCCCAGCCGGTCCTTCGCCCTGGCCGACACCGACGCCGACGGCCGTCTGGATTTCGCGGTGGCCAACCAGTGGGGCCGGTCGACGTTCTACCGCAACGCCGGCCCGGTCGGTGACCACGTGGGCCTGCGGCTGCGGGTGCCGGCACCGGCGGGTCGTGACGGCGCGCTCACCCCGGCCATCGGCGCACGCGTCACCGTGTCGGCACCGGGTTCGCCTTCGCAGACCCAGCAGGTCTACCCGGCCAACGGGCACACCGGCGTGTCCAGCCCCGACCTGCTCTTCGGCCTGGGCGACCGCCCGCTGCGGGACGTGACCGTCGAGATCACCTGGCGGGACGCGTCGGGCCTGCATCGCATCACCCGGGCCCTGCGGCCGGGATGGCACACCGTGGTCCTGGAGCACGGCTCGTCGAACGGAGGCCGACGTGGCCGCTGAACTGTCGCCCGACCAACGGCGAATCAAGTCGCTACGACGCTTCGCGTTGTCCATCACCGTCCTGACCGTGCTGGGGCATGCGTGGCTCGGCTTCGAGCAGGCATACCTCACGCCGATCGTGACGGTGCTGACCGCCTACGCCGTCGAACTGACCCTGGAGAGCCTCGAAGCACTGGTCTCTCGACGGCGGCCCCGGTTCCTGGGCTCGGCGGCGACATTCGCCGACTTCCTGCTTCCGGCGCACATCGCCGGGCTGGCCTCGGCGATGCTGCTCTTCGCCGGTGACCGGCTGGCCCCGTACATGCTCGCGGTCGCGGTCGCCATCGCCACCAAGTACGTCGTCCGGATACGCGTCCACGGGCGGCTCAGGCACGTCCTGAACCCGTCCAACACCGGGATCACCGTCGTCCTCCTGCTGTTCCCGTGGGTCGGCATCGCGCCGCCGTACCAGTTCACCGAGTACACCCCCGGCCTGTGGCGATGGGTGATCCCGCTTGTCATCCTTGCCGCCGGGACCATGCTGAACGCCAAGCTGACCGGGAAGATGCCGCTGATCCTCGGCTGGCTGGGCGGGTTCGTCCTGCAGGCCGTGATGCGGGCGGTGCTGACGGAGGTCTGGCTGCCGAGCGCGCTGCTGCCGATGAGCGGCGTGGCCTTCATCCTCTACACCAACTACATGATCACCGACCCGGGCAGCACCCCGGTCGCCCCCCGCCGCCAGGTCGCGTTCGGGTTGTCCGTCGCCGCCGCCTACGGGGTCCTGGTGGCGGCCGGCGTGTCATTCGGGCTGTTCTTCGCCTTGACGTCGGTCTGCGTGACGCGCTGGCTGGGACTGGCCGCACTGAACCTGTGGCGGCGCACGGCCCCCGACCGGCGGCCCGCCCCTGTCACCGCTCCCCTCGAAGTGGCCGCCGAATCGAGGAACTCCTGATGGACGAGCCCATCGCGGTCGTGGGAATCGGATGCCGCTTCCCCGACGCGGACGACCCGAGCCGCCTGTGGGAGAGCGTGCTGGCGAGGCGGCGGGCGTTCCGCCGGCTGCCTGCCCAGCGGCTCGACCCTCGGGGTTACATCTCCTCCGACCGGTCGGCCGCCGACACCACCTACGTCAAGCGTGCGGCGCTCCTGGAAGGCTGGACGTTCGACCGCGAGCGCTTCCGCGTGCCAGGCTCCCTGTATCGCGCCGTCGATCCGGCGCACTGGCTCGCGCTCGAAGTCGCCGACGCCACCCTGAGCGACGCCGGAGCACCCGGCGGCGAGGGGCTGGACCGTGACAGGGTCGGCGTCGTCATCGGCAACTCCCTGACCGGCGACGTCACCCGGGCCCATGGGCTGCGCACCCGCTGGCCGTATGTGCGCCGTACCGTCGCCGCCGCGCTGTCAGCCGAGGACCTGACGCCCGAGCAGCGCGCCCGGATGCTCGCCCGCCTGGAGGAGGACTTCAAGCGGCCGTTCCCCGTACCCGGGGACGAGTCGCTGGCCGGCGCGCTGGCCAACACGATCGCCGGGCGGATCTGCAACCACTACGACTTCCACGGCTTCGGCTACACCGTCGACGGCGCCTGCGCATCGTCACTGCTCGCCGTGAGCAACGCGTGTGCCGCGCTGCAGCGGGGTGAACTGGACCTCGCCCTGGCGGGCGGGGTCGACCTGAGCCTGGATCCGTTCGAACTGGTTGGATTCGCCCGCCTCGGCGCGCTGGCCGAGGACGAGATGCGTATCTACGATCGTGACCCGACCGGCTTCCTTCCCGGAGAAGGCTGCGGGATGGTGGCGCTCACCCGCCTGTCCCACGCCCACGAGCGCGGCATGCGGGTGTATGCCCTCATCGGCGGCTGGGGCGTGTCATCCGACGGCGCGGGCGGCCTGACCCGGCCGGAGCAGCGTGGTCAGGCACTCGCGCTGGACCGCGCCTACCGCATGGCTGGCTTCTCACCCGCGACGGTGGATCTCTTCGAAGGGCACGGCACGGGCACTCAGGTCGGCGACGCTGTCGAACTGGACGCGCTCACTGCCACGCTGAGACGGGCCGGCCGCGCGGGCGCCCCTGCGGTGCTGGGCAGCATCAAGGCCAACATCGGCCACACCAAGGCGGCCGCCGGCATCGCCGGCCTGCTCAAGGCCGTCCTCGCCGTCCACCACGAGCTGCTGCCGCCGACCACCGGTTGCCGGTCGCCGCGTCCCGAGCTGACCGACAACGCACCGGTGCTCCGTACGGCGCAGGACGCCGAACCATGGTGCGGCCCGCATCGCCGCGCCGGCGTCACCTCCGCCGGGTTCGGCGGTATCAACACCCACGTCGTCGTGTCCGAGGCACGGCCCGCCCGGCGGACGACTCTGACTGCGAGAGAGCGGCGATTGAGCATGCGGCCTCCCGGCTGGGAGGTGGTCGCGCTCGGCGCCGCCGACCGCGAGGGACTCGCGCGCGAGCTGCGGATGCTGGCCGGGCACGCCGCCGAACTGTCCGACGCCGAATTCACCGACCTGGCGGTGACGCTCACCCGGCAGGCCTTGCGCGACCGGCCGTGGCGGGCGGCCCTCGTCGCGGACGGCCCGTCCATGCTCGCCGATCGTCTGCATGGCGCGCTCGGGCTCGTCCTGGCCGGGGAGGACGCGCATGTCGGCGTGCGTGACGGAACGTTCGTGTGGGGACGCCGACCGGCACGCCCCGGGCTGCTGCTGCCCGGTCAGGCCGCGCCGGTGTATCCGGACGCGGGCTGGACGGGGCGGCTGGTCGACACCGGCGACCTGTTCGCCGACGGCCCGGTCGAGGCGGGCACGACCGACACCACCGTGGCGCAGCACGCCATCGTGCGTTCCTCGCTCGCCGGACTACGTTACGTGGCCGCGCTGGACGTGGCCGCCGTCGGCGCAGTGGGACACAGCCTGGGCGAGCTCACCGCACTGTGCTGGGCCGATGCGCTGAGCGAGCGGGAAGCGTTGCGGCTCGCCCGCACGCGGGGCGAGGCGATGGGCCAGATGCCCGGAGAAGGGGGCATGATCAGTCTCGCCACCGGTCCCGAGCCGGCCCGACGTCTCATCGAGGGCACCGCAGCCGTCATCGCCGCCTGCAACGGTCCCGCGTCGGTGACCGTCGCCGGTCCCGCGCAGGACCTGGAGACGGTTCTGGCCCGGGTGCTTGAGCACGGGGTTCGGGCGACGCGTCTGCGCGTGTCCCACCCCTTCCACACGTCCGTCATGGCTCCGGCGGCCGAGGAACTGGAGCCGCACTTCAAGGCGGCCCGGCTCCGTCCCCCGCGGCGTGACGTGTACTCCTCGGTCACCGGAAAGCTGATCACCGCCGACGTCGACCTGGCCGCCCTGCTGAGCGAGCAGCTCACCGCGCCGGTACGGTTCGCCGACGCCCTGGAGGGCCTGCTCGCCCACGCCGATCTGCTCATCGAAGCCGGACCGGGCACGATGCTCACCGGTATCGCGGAGCAGGCGGGCGTACCGGTAGTCGCTCTCGACAGCGGCAACCCCTCGGCGCGCCCCGCTGCGGAGGTGACGGCGGCCCTGTTCGCCGCCTGCGGCGCGAACGCCGGTGCCTTCGTCCACGGCAGAGGAGCACGGCACATCGACGCCTCGCAGCCGAGGCGATTGCTGACCAGCCCGTGCGAGACCACCTTTCCCGCCTGGCCTGAGCACCAAGGAGCGGGCGAACCAGCCAAGACCGGGACGCCCACGCGTGGAGTGCCGCCCGAGGCGGCCTGCGACGCGCGCGCCGTGGTCGAGGAGCTGCTCGTCACCGAACTGGAACTGCCCGCGGTACGGCCGCAGGACCGGCTCCTCACCGATCTGCACCTCAACTCGCTGAAGGTCGGTCGGCTCGCCGCCGAAGCCGCCGCCCGTCTGGGCAGGGCCGCGCCCGTGGCGCCTCCCGCACTGGCCGGCGCCACGGTCGCCGACCTGGCCGCCTACGTGGACGAGCTGCCCGAGGCCGGGCAGGAGCTCGACTCCCTCATCGCCGGGGTCGCCCCTTGGGTGCGAGCGTTCGAGCACCGCTGGGTGCCCGCCCCGCCGCCCGGTAGGGCCGCCGCCCGGGACTGGAAGATGTCGGCCACACACCATCCTCTCGCCGACGAGCTTTCCGTCTGCTTCCCGCCTGGAGAAGGCGCGCCGAGCCGGCTCGTCGCGCTACCGCCCGGTGACGGGGACGCCGCCGACGTCCTCACCGCCGCGCTCCAGGAGGCCGCGGCCGAGAACGTGCCGATTGTCGTCCTGCACCACCAGGGCCTGGGCGCCGCACTCGGCCGGAGCCTCGTAGCCGAACGTCCCGACACCGACTGTCTGGTGATCGACGCACCTGCGACGAAGGCAGGGCTGGAGCAGGCGGCAGAGGAGGCATCGCGGGTCTTCCACGGGTACACCGAGATCACCGTCGACGGCCGAGGCGGGCGGACCACGCCGGTGACACGTCATCGACGGCTGCGTCGGCGCGGCGACCCGGTCCGCACTCTCCCGCTCGGACCCGAAGATGTGTGTGTCGTCACCGGCGGAGCCAAGGGAATCGGCGCAGAGTGCGCCCTCGCACTCGCCCAGGCCACCCGCGCCCGTATCGTCCTGCTGGGCCGCAGCGAAATCGACGATCCGGAGGTCGCCGCGAATCTAGAGCGTTTCGCCGCCGCCGGGGCGAAGGCCATCTACCTGCGCACTGATATCACCGACCCCGAGGCGGTACGCCACGCGGTACGGCACGCTTCCAAGCTGGGACCGGTCCGCGGCCTCGTGCACTCCGCCGGGCACAACCGGCCCGGCCGCATCGAGGCCATGACCCCGGAGCGGATGCGCGCGACGTTCGCTCCGAAGGTGCAGGGGCTGGAACTCCTCCTGTCCGAGCTCGACGAGGCGGACCTGCGCATGCTGATCACCTTCGGGTCGGTCATCGCCCGGATCGGCCTGCCAGGTGAGAGCGACTACGCGCTGGCCAATGAGCGGCTGCGCCTCCGCGTCGCGGACGCGGCCGCGCGGCTGCCCCGATGCCGGTGCCTGAACATCGAATGGTCAGTCTGGTCCGGCACCGGCATGGGGGCACGACTCGGCGCTGTTGACATGCTGACTCGTCAGGGTGTCGCACCCATCCCGGTGCCCGAGGGCGTCGCGGCCTTCATGGACCTCCTCGCCGAGAACGACCTGCCGTTCGACGTCATGGTCTGCGGACGGCATCCGCGGGGGCAGACGCTGGTGTACGAACGGGAAGCGGTGCCGACCTGGCGGTTTCTGCAACGCCCCCTGATACATCATCCCGGCGTCGAACTAATCACCGAAGCCGACCTGTCCATGCCCGAAGACCTCTATCTGGACGACCACGTGCTGGACGGCGTGGCGCTGCTGCCCGCAGTCGTGGGAATGGAGGCGATGGCTCAGGCCGCCGCGGCGGTGGCCGGCCGCACGGACGCGCCTGCCTTCGAGCACATCAGATTCAGCTGGCCGGTGACGGTGCCGACGGACGGCGTTTGCACCGTTCGGCTCGCGGCCCTCAGCCACGACGACGGCCAGATCGAGGTCGTCCTGCGCGCCGCGGAGACCGGCTATGCGGTGGACCACTTTTCCGCAGTGTGCCGGTTCGCCGACCGGTCACCCGTCCGCACCCTCGTCACCGGCAAGGGCCCAGGCGACGCCGTCCATGATTACTACGGCACCCTGTTCTTCCATGGCTCCCGCTTCCACCGGCTCCGGCGCTACGAGTTGCTCACCGCACGCCGATGCGAGGCGCTCGTCAACGCCGACCTCACCGCGACCTGGTTCGCCGGATTCCACGATCCGTACCTGCTCCTGGGCGATCCCGGTACCCGCGACGCCTACATCCACGTGCTTCAGGGCTGCGTACCGGGCCAGCGGGTGCTGCCCGTAGCGGTGGAATCGGTGCAGAGCATCGCATTTCCCACAGGAACTGTGCGGGTACGTGCCCGGGAACGCCACCACGACGGCGCCACGTTCGTCTACGACCTCGACGTCACCGACGCGAACGGCACCGTGATAGAGACCTGGCGTGGACTGCGGCTCACCGATACGGGACCAATGCCAGACACCCAAGCGTTGTCCCTGGAGATGCTCGGCCCACACCTGGCCCGCACCCTCGACCGGCTCTTCCCCTCGATCACGACCGATCTGGTCTGCGTCGCGAGCGGTACACGCTCGTCCCCCGCGACCACGGAACGCATGGTGCGGACGCTCTTGGACGGCGAGCACGCCGTGAGCCACAGTCCGGAGGGTCGGCTGATCGTCTCTGGCGCGTACGCCTCCGCGAGCCATCACGCCGGGTACCTGATGGTGGCCATCGGAACGCGGCCCATCGCGGTCGATTGGGAAGCCGTCGAAGGCGCGCCCACGCAACGCTGGGACTCGCTCCTGAGCACATCAGACGCACAGGTCGCACGGCAGATCACCGTCACGGCGGGAGAGCCGAACACCTGGGCGGCCGCTCGGATTTGGACCGCCAGGGAAGCCCTGGCCAAGCTCGGTGCCGGTCCCTCCGATCCCCTCATCCTCGTCCCCGAGACCCGGGACGACGGCTGGCTGCTCATGCATTCGGGACAACGGCGGATCGCCGGTCTGGTCACCGCGGTCCGCGAGCTACCCAGCCCCGTCGCGATCGCCGTCTGTCTCCAAGGGGACCGACAAGGGAGCACCTCCCTCACCTGGGACGGCGCCTCATGACACGCACCTACGTCCACCGCCACCGTGTCACCTTCGAGGAGACGAACTTCACCGGCAACGCCTACTTCGCCCACTACGTCCGCTGGCAGGGACACTGCCGCGAAGCCTTCCTCTCCGAACACTGCCCCCGCGTCCTGGACATGCTGCACGACGGGTACGCCCTCGTCACCGTCTCTTGCGGTGTCGACTACCTGCGCGAATGCTGGCCCCTGGACCTCATCGAGATGCACATGTCACTGTGCGACACCACCACGAACCGGCTAACGATGATCTTCGACTACCAGCGCGTCGCGGACGCAGGCCCGGAACTCGCCGCGCGTGGCCGGCAGACCGTCGCCTTCATGCGGCGCCGATCCACCGGCCTGGAACCAGCTCCGCTGCCCGCGCAACTCATCGCGGCACTCGGCCCTTACATGAAGCGCGCCGGAACACATTCGCCGATGCCGTCCACAGCCATGGAGTAAATGGACGAGAAATGCCCCGATGCCCGCGCGGCACACAGGGACTCCACGATCGCGGCCCATGCCCGGCCGATCGAGTCGGATATCGCCCACATGCGCGAGAACGTGCGTTCGGAACCTTCCATAGAGGTCGATGTCCCATCGCCTGTCTTCCGCCGCGCCTCAACCATGGGCGCACTGGCGAATCCGCCGGGCCGCGTCCCAGACGGCCCGCGCGGGGAACGGCTACAGGGGTGCCTTCTGGGGGCGAAAGACCAGAAGGGCGCCGTCCTGGTGAGCGTCTCCCCCGAAGCACTTGTCACCGGGTGATCATCCGTCTGCGATCACGCAGAACAACGACTCGTTCTCGCTCCCACGCCGTCGGTCCGCCTACCATCTCTTGCCATTTGGCGTTCCACGGGTCGGTTATCGCAAGTTCCCACTCCTCGGAGACAGCGGTCATCAAATCGGAGCAGCTGGCGATCGCCCGATCGGCCATGCGCAAGAGATCGTCATCCGATCCACACCCTCAGAAGCGAGCCGCTCCCGTCATCACCACCGTCGTACACTGCAGGCCTTTCCTGTGACCTGTTGAACGGCTGCGGTCAATGCACGCAAGCGACACGAAGCGCATCAAGAACGTTCAGCACCGAAACGATTCACCCTATCAGAGGTAAAATTCTGTGGTGAAATATCAGACGAGCTTCATATTTCACCATGGACTCGATTCGCATCTCCCAACGCCCCAGACAACTCTCTTCGCCACCGAGTCGAGCCAATACGATTATGACGTAGAGGCTTATCGGCACAGAAATGGCCGGATGACTTAACGGAGCAGCACTATGGACCGGGTCGAAGCCATGCGGTCAGGAAACAGCACATGCCACCATGACGACCACGTCAGGTCCATCAGGTTGGCAATCGCCAACATGAACGAAAGACTGGCCGAGCCGCTAGAACTACGCGATCACGCACAGACCGCGCACATGAGTTTGTTTCACTTTCATCGAACCTTCCGCACAATCACCACAACCACCCCTGGCCGATTCTTCACCGCCCTAAGAATCTCCGAGGCCAAGCGAATGCTCGTACGGACATCCACGAGTATCGTGGATGTCAGCATCTCCGTTGGGTACTCCAGCTTGGGCACTTTTACGTCACAATTCACCAGGCTCGTGGGGCTATCTCCAGGACGATTTCGATCTCTGGCGCGCAAGTTCGCAGACGTACCAGTCATCGAACTGATGAATATCAACAGTGCACCACAGCCTGACGGTACCGCATTTCATCTTGAGTGCTGGGTTCGTGAGCGACCTGACCTCACTCATGGCCTCACCGTGATTGGATTGTTCCCTTCGCACATCGCCCAGACTCGACCCATCTCGTGCACGGTCATCACTTCTCCGGGCCCGGTCCTGATACCGGTTTCGAGATCTCCGGCAAGAGTCGTCGCATCGGCGATTAGTATGGCCGTGGAGGCGACAGTCGAACAAGTTCTCATGGAAACACCCGAGGCATCCATATATATAGGAAGAGGAAGTGATGTGACACTCGGCGACCAAACCCCCTTGGAAGTCGTCTACATCCAGCCACGAAAGCGACAGTTGACTGATCCGCCACTTTTGACAGCGTTTCCCCTTCTCACACAGGAGGACATTTCGCCTGAACAGACTTCTGACCGCTCAACCTCCGCAACTTTTGCCGACAGCCCTTAGCAAGCGCCCCACATCGGCTCGATAAGCCCCAAGGGGCGCCCGCCTCAAGTATTCACAGAAATCCTCCGTGGCCTTTCTGGTCCGCCCCGCGCCAAGTGCAATCCTGCCGCGCAGGTATCGTGCTTGCGTATTTTCCGGATCGAAACTCAATGCCTGCCCCACGGCCCAGCGTGCATCCTTCAGATGACCGGCCATATACTGCATATATCCCAGGTATGTATAGGCTTCAGCATTACGATGGTCGATACTCAAAACTCTGATGTACTGCACGATCGCATCTCTGACCGCCCCCTGGCTCATGTACTGGCGCGCCCGGGCCAGCAGTTCTTCGATCGACTGCGGTTCACCATTTCTGGATTGGGCAGGAGTCGAACGTTCGAGTGCGGCGTTCATGGTAGTCGTCGACGTTCGAAGCGGGACCGATCCTGTGAGCAGCGTGGCCATCCCGATCAAAAGAGCACCGCTCAGCATCCACCTGAAGCATCGCTGATGAGCGCGTGAGCCGATTCCATACTCGACCCGAGGCAGCCTCATGAGCGGCCAGAGTCCCACCACGAGCACCACCCATGTCAGGGCGGCCGCCCCCACCGGCATGAGCCATTCGTTCAAGCTTCCTCCCGCTGACCACCGTCGGCCCAGCACCAGACCCGACGTCCAACCAGCACGAGTCCGATCAGCATCGCAACGGGGGAAGCCACCAGACGATCAGCCCGAGCCCACGGTTCGGGGGCTCCAGCAGGATCCAATCACCATAGGTAGCGACGAGGTCAGCCTCGATGGCCCGCGGATCGCGTCCCGCATTCAACTCCGAGTCGATCACCCTCCGGATGGTGCGGGCGATCGGCGAAGGAGAGTCCGCGACCGAGATGCCCTGACACGTTGGGCAGCGTAGTCGCTTCTCCAGGCGATATGCCTGCTCCCCGCGCGAAGGAGGCCCGCTGAGCTGGTGGGCGACAAGGAGCACGAGTGCGACGGCGACAACCACAAGGATCAGTCCCCGTCTCATTCACCCGTTCCCGTCATCTCCTCGATGTACCTCTCAAGCGCCGTATCATCCAGCTCACCGAAATGAACAGCGCTGACGTGACCATCCGGTGCCACGAAAACCGTCTGAGGAAGCCCTCGTACTCCATACGCAATAGTCGTCCTCGCGTCGACATCCACGCCATTCAGCCAGTCCACACCGGTTTGGCGCAGGAAGTCGTATCCTCTTTCCTTTGTGTCATGGGCAAGCACACCCAGCACGACGAGCCCTTTCTCACGATATCGTTCAAGCGCCCCGTCCAACAGAACAAACTCCGAGCGACACACATCACACCACGAAGCCCAGAAGTTGATAATTATCGGGTGACCGGCGAACTGCGCCGTAGTGACGTTCCCAGGCCCCCCGATTCGGTCGAGACTGAAGCCTGGAGCTTGACGTCCGATGAGCGGTACATGCTCCTCCGCTGGATCCCACACCAGCACACTGATCAGTACGCCCGCAAGAGATGTCAGCGCCGTGACCACCGCCGCTGTTGTTAGTCGGTTCACGAGACGTGACGAAGGCTTCATACCGGTTCCCGTTTCATCGTGGCGCTGCAGAAACGGCCGTCGGCTTCTGCGATATGCTTGCCCCTTACCCGGCGTCGGCGGCATACGCTCACCAGCCCACCTGCAGCGGCGCATGCTCCACCTGCCCACAGCAGGCCAATTCCGGGATTGCTGTAGAAGTGAAAGTTGGCACGTCCGCCTGGTTGTTCGATGGCGAGCACAGAGACGTATAGATCGCCAGTGAGATCATGCCTGATGGCCGGCATGCCCACCGGATCGGCTGACCGCTGGACCAGCCGGAGGGACGGCGACAGATCAACCTTTCCTACGGTGAGCTTGGTAATCAGATCCGTATGTTCTGGCCGTGTCTGAGTCTGTACGCCTTGGTAATGAACGATCTCGCCCCTGAAATTCGACTGTTCTCCCGGCGACAAGGTGATCTCTGCTTGTCCTGCCAAACCCATCGAAGTGGCGATTCCCGCCGCTGCAATCGCCAATCCGGCGTGACCGAGGAATGCTCCGCAGGCGCTATAGCGTTTGCCGCCCGCCCGCCATATCGACCACGTCTCGATGGTGTTGACCAGAAGCGTGAACGTGGCTACCGCAAGCACCGCGACAACGGCCGTGGACCGGACGCCTGCGGCCATGACGGCTGCCGCGACGCCAGCGGAGCCAAGCCCAGCAGGAACAGCCCGGGCCATGACCCTCTGTGGTGACCACACCTGCCAGGCGAGCAACTGCCCGGCTCCGGCTAGCAGAACGAGCAGGATCAGCAATGGGCCCGCCATCTCCTCGTAGTAGGCCCTGCCGACGCTCACCCGCGGCCCAGACAGCGCCTCGACCACCAACGGATACAGCGTTCCGCTGAGCACGGTGACACACAAGACGATCAATACCAAGTTGTTTGCCATGATGGCGGTTTCTCGACACAGCAGCGACCGCATGCGGAAATTATTGATGGCCATTCCAGCACGAGTCCGGACGAGCCAGATACCACCTCCCAGGATCACCAGCAAAAATGCCAGATACATCCCGCTCACGGGTGACTCCGCAAAGGCGTGCACCGACGTCAGGAGGCTGCCTCGGGTCAGAAACGTACCCAAGGTGATCAGGGACAAGGTGACGACCAAGAGATAAAGATTCCACCTGCCGAGCGGACCACCACGTTCTCGTAGCCTCGTGCTGTGAAGATATGCTGTGGCAGTGAGCCATGGCATGAACGCCGCGTTCTCCACCGGATCCCAGGCCCAATACCCGCCCCAGCCCAGTACCTCATAGGCCCACAACGCCCCCAGCACCAGGCCGATGGTGAGAAAACACCAAGCGATGAGCGACCACCGTCTCAACATAGGAGTCCAGCGAACCAGAAGGTTGTGGTCGCGCGCTATCAAGGTTCCCATCGCCAGGGCAAATGGAACAGTGAATCCTACGAAGCCCAAATAGAGCAGCGGAGGGTGATACGCCATAAGGAAACTGCTCTCGAGCAGTGGCTGAGGGCCGCGACCGTCGGTCATCGATTCCGTGGTCGCGAACGGATCAATGACGAGTGTCAGCGTCAAATAGAACACTTGCACCACTCCGATCACGGCCAACGCCCAGGCGTGCGCGATCTCTCTGTGCAGCCGATGGCGACGCGCGAAGAGCGCCAGGTAGCCTGCCAGGCACAAATTCCATAGGAGCAGCGAGCCGGCGTCGCCCGCCCACAGTGCAATCACGCGGTAGAAGGCGCTCGTGGCGGAACTCGAATTATCCGCGACATAGTGAATGCGGAACTCGTTGGCGAGCAGGGCTGCCACCATGGTCGCAACAGTCACGACAACGGCGATAAAAACCCCGTAGGTGGCACTCCTCGCGCTGTCAAGCATGGTGCCCCGGCCACGTGCGCCCGCAACCGCGGCAGCTACGACCCAGCACGCCGCAACAAGAGCTAGGGTCAGCGCCACCCTCCCAAATAGTGCTGTACTCACAACCTCACCCCTTACTGTCGGGGGCATAGCGGTTGCCGTGCTGTACGACAAGGGTGTCGGCATACATCACATGGTCGCGGCCATAGACCCCCTCAACGATCGCTCCCTGGCCCGAACGAAAGATCGCTGGCACGCTACCTTTGAAGATCACAGGAACCGTTCCGACATCGTCCTGTAGTACGAACAGCAACTGCTCGTCCCGATGCCGCACGGAACCTGGCTGCACCTGCCCGCCGATCCGTATTTGGGTACCTACCTCGGTGCGACCGGATATCTGGCCAGGAGTCAGGTAATACGTGAGGCTGCCACCCAGGCCGCGAATCAGTATCCAACCCAACGCGCCGGCGGTGAGCAGTAGCGGCAGCACCAGACGGACTTTCATCGTCGCCTGGCTCTGGTCTCGCCGGAGCGCTCAGATGTTCGGCGAATAATCGAGATCGCATACGCGGCCATGACACCCGTGGTTATGAGGTAACCCGCTACAAGGTAGCCCATCAGTCTTTCCGTTCTGGCATGGCAGGGATGACCACCGGCCTGACCCGCTCGATGAGTCGCCCAGAAGCATCGATGAAAGTGCGGTCTTCCATTCTGCGAAGACGCAGGCGCATGATGATCAGCCACACCGACATCACGGTGAAGGCCATGGTGGCGGCTACCAGGGTTGCCAACATCGATGGCGCCAATGCCGGCGCTTCCGGGCGTAGTAGCGACGGTTCCTGGTGTAGGGAGCGCCACCACAAGACGGACAGATGCACCAGGGGAACATCGGCAAACCCTACGATCCCCACCACGGCTGCCCACCTGTAGGAGCGAGCGGGATTATCCGGAAGTCGCCTGACTGTCAAATAGGCCGAATATACGAGGAAAAGAATCAAAGTCGTCGTAAGCCTCGGATCCCAACTCCACCAAGTGCCCCACACTGGCCGTCCCCAGAGCGCCCCGAGCGTGATCGTGAGACCGGTGAACACCACGCCTGCCTCCGCCGCGGCAGCGGCGAGTCGATCCCAATGAACCCGCTGCGTCCGCAGATACGCGATGCTGGCTATGAACACCACAGTGAAGTTCATGTACCCAGCCCACGCTGTGGGTACGTGCAGATACATGAGTCGCTGCACTATGCCCTGCTCCCCGTCGGCGGGCACAAGGAACAACGCGACCAGCATGGCGGCGATCACACCGGCATTGGCGACGACGGCCAGTGCGCGGCGCCCCGCCGCACCCGACATCCAAATCGCCGTTCGCCACAGGATCTGCACTCCTCAGTCCTCCAGAACAGACTCGAAGAGCAGTGCTCCAAGAGACCAGGCAATGAGGTCGAAGGCAACCAGAAGGCTCAACCAGTCGCCAGGATCCTCGCCACCGAGGGCTGCGGCGGTTCCGCGTGTCGCACCGAGCAGCATGGGGGCGGCCAACACAAGTGCTAGCAGCGGGAAAACGCCCGAACGAGTCCGCGTTGCGCTTGCGAAAGCGCCGAACAACACGCCCAGTGCAGCGAGTCCAGCCGCACCCGTGAACATGACAACGGTCAATTCTAGGGGGCGAGCCATCGCCGGAAGGTCAAATAGCATCACCCCAAGCAGCATCATCCCTGCTTCGAGCACGATGAGCTGCGCCGTGAGAGCGATCGCCTTACCGGTGAAAATTGCCCCCCTCGGTACCGGAGCGAGTATCAACCCCAGCAGCGCACCGTCAGCGCACTCGTTCTCAAAGGACCGCTCGGATGCGAGCACAGCTGCGAACAGCGCGCCGAGCCAGATGATTCCAGGCAGAACCTGAATGAGCATCGTTCGCCCTGGCCCGAATACGAGGCCGGATGTCACAAGCAGCATGACGGCGAACGGCATGACGATCGCCATAGTGTGGCGGGCCCGCAGGTCCGTTCGTAGGTCCTTGGCGGCCAACGCCGCCACCTTACGCAGATACGCCGTCATGCTTCACCTCGTCGGCCCGGCCGTTGCCAGGCCCGGCTGCGATGCGTCCATTCTCCATGTGCACCGTCCGGCTGGTCCATCGGCAGCGGCCGTCGTCGTGCGTGGCCGCCACAACCGTGCGGCCCGCATGCAACGTGGTGCGGACCATCGCGTCGACCAAGCCCTTCGCGTCATCGTCAAGACCGACGTAAGGCTCGTCGAGCAACAGCACCTCCGGCTCCCTCATGAGCGCACGAGCGAGCGCGACACGTTGCCGCATTCCCTTTGAGAATGCGCGAACCGGTTCAGTGACCACGTCCATCAGGCCGACCTGCTCAACAGCCCACATCGCACGCGCGGGCTCCACGCCATGAAGCCGGCAGACGAAGTGAAGGTTTTCCAGCGCGCTCAGATCATCGTATAGACGGGTCTGGTGTCCGAGCAGCTCTACCCGCTCACGAACCGCCATCCGGTCGCGCACAAGGTCGAAACCGACCACCTGTCCTGAGCCGAAGGTAGGCGAGGCCAGCGTCGTGATGACATTCAGCAAGGTGCTCTTGCCCGCCCCGTTTGGTCCGCTCACCACAACAGCTTCGCCCCGTTCGATCCGCACGGAGGCGCGGATCAGTGCAGGGACCTTGCCATACATCCGGGTGAGCTGGAACAACTCGATGGCCGGTCCGTTTGCATCCATCACCCTTGCCGTGGGGACGGACCCGCCAGCTCGATCCGCCGCTCAACGTGAAGAAATGCTTCTTCACCGGGAATCTGCATGGCTACGTCGATCGGATGAGAGAGTGCAACCAGTCGAGCAAAAGGCTCGATGGATTCGTCTACAGAATGCAGCGAACCCGTTCTGCGCACTTCCTCGACGCTTTCGAGAGGGATGCAGTCGCAGATGCTCACCGGAGTGCCGATGGGTGGGAAGCTGGTGATACGACCATAGGCAAGCGTGCCGTGGATGGCGCGAAACGCGCCGGCAGGCGTCTCGATCAGAGCGTAAGGATTGAAGAACAGCTTCGCCGGAAACCCGCCGCGCCGGGGGCCCAGAGACTGCGCGACGCCCAGCGACGGCTGGAATACGTCAGGATACTCCCGCTTGAGAGTTTCGCCGAGTATGATCCGCACTGGGCCCAGGGCATCAACTTCTGCACGCGCGTCGAGGTTCAGGATTTGCATCCAGACCGTTTCCCGCCCCTCCTGAAAGAAACCATCCGGCCTGTTGATGAAGTCGCTCTCACGAATCGTGCTGGGCAAGGTACAACTCGCGGGGAGTGGAATCTGCACTGAATGGTCGCCACCGCTTCGATAGCGAAACGGAGCTGACCTTGAGACCGTCTGAACCGCGGGGGGCATCGTGAACATCACCGATTGCCCGGCCGCCGGCCCTTGCAGGATCTCCAGTGAGATGATGAAGTGGCTAAGAAAACCGTCGATGCCCGCATCAGGATATGGCCCGATCTGGTCTCCCATCTGCGCGAGGAGTTCGTCGTAGTCTTCGTTGAGTTGCGCGAGTCTCGCGGATTCGTCGCCCGTAGTCATCGTCCATTTCCTTTCACGGGTTTTTGCCGAATATTTTTGCGTCGTTACCGGACGGCGGCTCACCGAATACCTGCTCGAATGCAGCACGCCAGTCTTCACCGAAATAGATCGGGCTGCGCGGAACCTCGTGAGGTTCATACCGCAGCTTCTTTATCAGGCGCGCAATAGCATACGAATCGTCATCACTCATTCGCGAGTAGAATTGCCAGAGCATGATGTGGTTGAGAGGGCTCGGCCGACCGTACTCGTCGGGTTCGGGCGATACACCTTCACGGAAGGCGCGCATGATCTTCTTGACAGAAGTCTTACTCTGCGGCCCGCCGACACCGAATTTCGTAAGATTGTCGGCATAGAAGACCGCATATCCCGGGTATGGAAACGTGGCCAGCCCTCTTTCGTGCACTCGCAACGGAAGATCCGGGCCAAATCGGAAGACCCCGGTGGTCGCGTCCTTCGGGTCGCCGCCGACGAATTTCTTCAAAGTCCCACCCTCATGATGAGAGTGACACTCCGTGCATCCGACCAAGGCTGAGAGAAGGTAGTCCGCCCGTTTAGGGTCTCGGCTGCTTGGAGCTTTCTCGGGCGGGTCGCTTTTCGCTGGTTGCGGGTCGAACGGCAACACGCGATCAGGGATCTCGTGCCGCACTGGTTTCAAACTCTTCAAATAGCGGGCGAGTGCATATGCATCATCATCGGCCAGATTCGGATAGAACGAGTGGGGCGGGAACATGAACAGCACGCGCCCATTTTTCGTCACTCCCGTTCGCAATGCCTTAACGATGTCGTCCTCGCTCCAGCTGCCGATCCCGGTCTCATTGTCCGGAGTGATGTTCCGGCTATAAACCACAGCATTCGAATCTTTCGACAAACGGATGACGAAGGGAACACCGCCCGCGTTGGGCCGGTCGTGGTCTAGGTACTTCACCCAGTCGGGATCGGTGCGGAAATTTCTCTCACGAGCGATCTGCTTCTTGTCCGAGGGGTCAGGTGGATTCTGCGGCACTTCAGGTGGAGTGTGGCAGGCTTCGCATGCACCGATCGTGGCAAGATAGCGGCCTCGAGTGATCATAATGTTGGCGGCCTGGCTATTCCCGTTATTCTCGGACTTCGGAACGCGCGTCTCATTGACACCATTGTCAGATGTTGTTTCTGAACACGCCACCATGGACAGTCCGACAACCGCTGAAACAACCCCGGCGGCAACCGGCAACCGCGCGCCATTCGATACATGCACCGTGCTTCCACCTTCCAGGAGAGCGGCAAGAATCAGCCCGAGGACGGCCCATGCAACGCGAAGGGTGCACCTTCCGGGTCGAAGAGCAGGCTGTAGAAGCTGCCATCGGGCAGGCCGGTGGGAGGAACGACGACAGTCGCTCCGAGCGCTGCCGCACGCATGGACATGTCGGCCACATCATGGACTTGCACATATGGAACCCATCGGGGAACGGGATCCTGATCTGTCACCGGCATCATTCCGCCCGCGACTCCTTCACCTACACGGATTTCCACGTAAGGCTTATCCGCAGGACCGGTCGGTTCCAGTTCCCAATCGAACAGCTCACCGTAGAACCTCTGCGCACCCTGCATATCGGGCGTATGCAGCTGCACATAACCGAACGCGTTCCCCACAACATGCTCCAGACGCTCTTGAGCCTCCATTATGCGTACAGCTTGACATCGAGCCTCTAAGATGCGTCTTCTTACGGATTGCTTTTCAGGGTGCGTGTCGGTCTGTCATAGGAGTAAACCCACTCAACCCGTTACAAATCGACTCGCCACCTCACCTACACCGGGTGAACCTGTAGAGGCATGTAACGGGGATCATCTCGATTCGACAGTCAAGCCGGTCCCGGTCAGGTTCCGGTGAGCGGATGCGGACGATGCCGGATCTTCTACAGTTTGCGTTTGACGAGGCGGCGGGGCGTAGGCGGGCATCCGGTAGCTGCGCAGCCAGTCGGTGTTGGCGGCGGCGAAGTCGTCCGGCTCGGCGGCCAGATGCACGTACAGATGTCCCAGAACCACACGAGCGGCGCGCCGAGTTGCTGATTGCCGCGACGATCAGGTCGCGGTAGTCCTGCCAGCCGAACGTCTCGGGCTCGCCCCGCCGTCCGCGGTAGGCGTGCAGCCGGTACAGCAGATGCGGCCACTGCCCGGGGCGGAAGGACAGCACCCGGCGATATTGACCCGACCACTGCCCCAACCGCGCGCCCTGCGCGGTGCCAACACTCGTCCATGGCATCTGACCTGCCCTTCTCCTCAGCACTCGTGTTCCTACGCCTGCTGTATCTGCTAATCGTCCAGTTGTTCGGCTGGTTGGCGCTTCTCGCGCGCGGCGACACCTCTAAGGACGGAGATTTGGTGCCGCGTCGGATCCTCGCCGCAGTCGGCCAGTGATCAGCGCCACGTCAGGCCTCACCCGACCTGGCGACAGCCCCCCACCTCGCCAGCCTCCGGCATCTTGGCCTGCGACTTCATGCACACCAACGCCGTGTCCCTCAACGCCTGTACGTCTTATTCGTCATGGAGGTCGAACACGCTGAGTGCACATACTGGGCATCACCTTCAACCAGACCGGTGCCTGGACCATCCAGAGAGCCCGAAACCTTCTCATGAACCTCAGAGAACGCGCCAGCGCCTTCAGATCTCTCATCCGGGGCCGTGACGGCCAGTTCCCTGCTCGTTCGACGAGGTGCTCACCGCCGCCGGCGTGCGGGTCGTCAAGACGCCCGTCCGGTCCCACGGGCCCACGCGTTCGCCGAACGGTTCGTGGGAACGCTACGCCGCGAATGCCTCGGCCACCTGCTCATCCATGGCGAGCGGCACCTGAGCGAGGTCCTGACTGAGTACGAACAGCTGTTCGGCCACCATCGCCCGCGTCAGGGCCGTTCCCTCCGCCCGCCCTATGCACGCCCCAGCCAGGTGATCGACATGACTTCCCGGATCCGCTGACGAAGGATCGTCACAAAACTGATCAACAAGTACCGCAGAGCAGCCTGATCGATCTACGAACGCCAAGCTCAACAGCAGTATCCGCGTTCTGGCACCGCACACGCCCATGGCCGTGGAGGATCATCGCCGACGGGCTCGCCTCCCGGCTGGCCACCGAAGACGTGGAGATCGGCGGGTGAGCATCAAGGCCGGCAAGGCCGAAGAAGACGAGTACCCTTCGCCTCGACCAAGGACGGAGCTGGCCATGCGGCGGACAGGGGCATGAAGCACCATTACTCTCTCCGTGCGATCGGGAACAGTCGCAACAGCACCGCTCGCGGTAGCCACGGGAAGGTCCTGTAGAGCTTCTACGACCGCAACCGAGTTCTGCCCGACGACAAGTTCTGGGGCTGGATCGTCACCTGATTCCAGAATCGCCCTGATCTGTGGACGCCGTGTCCGGAGCGCCCGACCACATGGAGAAGACGAGATGACCGACATTCGAACCGCGCTTCCGCAGCACGACCAATATGAACTGCTGGCGGCGCACGGGTTCGACACCACCTTTTTCGGGCTCTGGACAGAACGGGACGACCTCGACGAGCTCGCCGAGCTGATGCGCCTCGACCCGCGATCCCGGCGCGATGTGCGGTTGATTCAAGAAGCGGCCACTATGACGAACCCGTCCGTCCCGATCGACGAGAAAGACAGCCTCTGGATCGGGCCCCACAGTCCCGGCTGGTCCGTGGTGATCGGCGTCAGCGGTCCGGAAACAGGTGGATGGTGGCTCAGTTCGGGAAACCGTGCGATGTTCATGGTCGACTGGGACCGGGACATCGACGGCCTCTCCGACCTCGCCTATTACCGGGACGGAAACGTGGTCGCCGAGATCCCCGCTCTCCCCTCCGGCGAGTTCATGCCCGGACCGGAATTCGAGCCCTATGCCCACGGTCTCCCCCGAGGCGAAGACCTGAACGCGGGCGAGGAGAAGCTGGCGCACGCCTTTCTCACCGTCGTGGGACGGATGACGGGCCGCTTCCTCGACGAGGACTGGTTCCATGCTGTGGGCCGCGCCTATAGGGTCCCGTCCCCTTCGGCCTGAGCCCGGACCCGCGGCTCGGCTCCCCATGTCCGAAGGGACCACCGATGCGACCTTACGGGCCTCCGGCCACCTCACCCCTCGCGGAGGTGAGCAGGGCCGGGAACGACATCTTCGCCTGACGACGGCGCCGCCCGCGCACCGGCACGGGTTTTCGGCCCGTCGTCCCTCGCCCGGGTTCGAGCTTGTGCTTCGATGTTGCTTTGTCAGTACTTCGAAGGAGAGGTCACCGATGCCAGACCTTGACGACCCGGCCGCCACGTTCAAGGAGTTCGACCGCGACCGGGACGGATACATCACCCGCGAGGAGTTCGCGCTCGCCATGAACGCCCGCGGCGAGGAGGTCACCGCGGCCGAACTCGACTCGATCTTTCACTCCTCGGACGAGCACGACGGGGACGTGGACGGGCGCATCTCGCTGGCGGAGTTCCTGGTGGCCTGGAACAAGTGACGGCACACTCGCCCTGACCCGGCGGCCGGCGTCACCGGAGATGATCGGCCGCCCAGGTGCGGAACGTGCGAGGGGGACGTCCCAGCACCCGCTCGACGTCAGGGGTGAGCCGGGCGTTGCCGTCCCGCGCCACCAGCCGGGAGCCGTCGACCGCGACGTCGGCGAACTCGGCATCCATCCCGGCGGCGATCAGCTGCGCGCGGTGGCCCTCCAGCGGCACGTCCACCGTCTCGACGGGCCGCCCGAGCGTCTCCCCCAGCATCTTGGCCATGTCCGGGACGCTGAGCAGCTCGGGCCCGGTCAGCGTGAGGACGGACCGCACGTGCTCGTCGGACGTCAGCGCCCGCACCACCACCTCCGCGACGTCCCGCGGATCGACGCCCCCCTGCCTGCCCTGGCCCGTCGTGTTCGGCACCGGCCGCCCCAGCCGGACCTGCGGAACCCACCTCAACGCGTTGGAGGCGAAGCTGGACGGACGCAACACCGTCCAGTCCAGCTCACCCGCGCGCAACGCCTGCTCCCCGGCCCGATGCCAGTCCCCGACCTTGGCGCCGCCGTGTTCCTCTCCCGTGCCGATCGCCGAGAGCTTCACCACCTTCCGCACCCCCGCGGCCCGCGCCGCCAGGACCATCGCCTCGTCATGCCGGGCGAGCCACGGACCGGGGGCACTGAGCAGGAACACGGCGTCGGCGCCGCGCGCCGCTCCGGCCAACGACCCGGGATCGCCGAAATCCCCCCGTACGACCTCCACCTCCGGCGACACCGTGGCCTTCGACGGTTCCCGCGTCATCGCCCGGACCCGCTCGCCACGACCCGCCAGCAGCCGGACCACCTCACCGCCGACCGTGCCCGTGGCACCTGTGACAACAATCATGCGGGCGGCGGGTGAGCGGCCGCCGCTGGTGCACCTCCCCGTCCCCGGCACGTCCCTGATCTTCCGTACGACCCGCGCCGGGCACAGCGACCTGCTCGTGATCGGCCCGCGCACCCGTGCCTCGTACCACGTCGGCAAGGACCTCCCGTTCTGCCTGCGGTTGCGGCTGCGCCCGGCGCCACCAGGCCGTTGCTCGGCGTCCCGGTGAGCGAGGTCGTGGACCGGGTGGTCCGCCTCGGGGACCTGTGGGGCGCCTCCCGCGACGGACACGACCCACTCCACGACACTCGACCCGGGACACACCAAGGTGTCCACCGAAGTCGGCCCGGTTCACAGTGAGCCGATGCTCAGGGTGAGCGAGCCGGAGACGCCCGCAAGCCCTTCCGCGGTGAGACAGGCCTGAGGCTTCGTGCTGAACATGATGAACGTGCCGGTCCACCGCGCTCCCTCGAACTCGCCGTCGACCACCACGCCCTTGAGCAGAACGAGGCTTTCGGCGCCGTCGAGCGAGACGGTGGAAGTCGAGGACAGCGTGCTGGTGTTGCCGTTGTTCCAGGTGATCCTCCGGCTCCCCGCCCTCGTGCCAGAGGTGCAGGAGAACGACCCTGTCGCGGAGAAGGTCGACGCGGCCTGGACAATGGTGGGATCACTGCTGGAGACGCACTCGATCAAGGGGGCCTTCCCGCTGACCGTGACCTCCCGGGGCTGGTCGGTGAGGCCGGGGGTGTAGGTCACCGTCTGGGAACCAGTGCACTTGGTGAACCCGATCGCGGCACGTGCGCCGGTCGCGGCCGGGACGAGCATGGCGACGATCAACGCAAGGCCGCCGATCGCCATCCCGGCGAACCGAGGCCCGCGTGAGGTGGACACGCCCTTGAGGATTGACATTCCCTCTCCTGCCTACGACGCAATGGCCACGGTTGTCGGACCTCGCTGGTCCCGGGCCGGAAAACCCACAGACCCATTACTTACCGTTACCATACACAAACATTACGTCAATTCTCCGGTCCACGACGGCTCGGGCCGGAGTGGGAGTGACGACGTGACGGAGGGCCTGGCGTCGGCGGACGGACTCGCCGTCGCTGCGGCGCGTGGCGGCTTGGCCGAGCGGGGTCGCACGTACGAGGGTCGCCCTGGCCGGTCCTGCCGCGTGAGGTACGGCGGCTTTCGAGAGGCAGGTCAGACAGTGGTCACACGCAGAACATTCCTCGGCACCGCCACCGCAGCCGGTGCCACAACGCTGCTCGGCGGCAACGTCCTCCCCGCCGCGCGCGCCGGCACATCCCCGTCGGATGCGGCCGGACAACGGCCGGCACGCGACGCGATCCGTGCGGTCAACGCCGACACGCGGCGGAACTACGCCACCCTGAAAGCCGATCTCATCAACCACCTGAGCCCGGTCATCGTCGTCCAGAACGACCATCGGGGTGGTCTGTACAGCCTTGTCTCGAACGGGCAGGCACTGGAGTCGCTGCACCCGGTCGACGAGATCTTCGAGCTGGCGAAGTCGATCGCCCACCTCCCGCTGGGCATCTTCACAGTCATCGCCCCATACCTGCCCAAACGGGTCCCGGCGTTCCAGAGCTCCAGGATCGATCCGCACGACCTGGACATGGTCGCGTTCAAGGGGCCGGAGGACGGCTGGATCCAGCCGCTCCAGGACGTCTCCGCCACGATAGCCACGGCCCGGCGGCAACTCGACGAGGCGAAACTTCCACCCGGCCTTCAGCAGTCGTGCGCAAACATTCTCGACAGATCACGCGAATTCATCGCGGACACCACACGAAGCCGCTCCTTCGACATGGAGTCCTTCGAGGACTACTCGGGCAGCGTGTACCCGAACATCCGCACGAACATGTACTGGGCGTCCAAAGTGCAGATCGAAGGCGTCGCGGACGTCATGACCCGCTGGCGCGGACAACTCGGCGATAACGCCTGGAAAGGCCTGTACGTCGTCGTCTTCACGATCTGGACCACATCCTCCCTGAACCAGAACTCCGTCATCATCAAGAAGTTCATGGACCCGGCGCAGGCCGACAACCACCTGATCGACCTGTGCACGGCCGAGATCCCCTCCAAGCCGATCCCCGTCGCCCTGGACAACGTCGCCCGGATCGTGCAGGACAACATCGCCGCGGAGATGATCTTCTGCACGGACACGAAGCTCGCCGACGCTCTCAAGGGCCCGGACGAGCTTCTGTCCGACGAGATCCTGCGACTGCTCGGCCGCGCGCCCGGCGCGAGGGATCGGGCATGCTGATGCCCTGGTCTTCGCGCGGCCGCCGATCAGCGCAACGTTGTGGAAGATGCCACGTCGCAACCACCGCAGGCAGCCACCCGACCTGCCGGCGAGGAACGGCGCGCCCCCGCGGTCCGTCGGGCTGAAGGCCACCGGCTACGGCCGCCGCGGTCGCGGGCACCTGCGCCCGGTCAACCGCGCGCATGCTCGCATCCGAGGACGCGCTGTTGTCACCATGGATAAGGGTGCTCAATGATCACGATTTCCGTCCTGCGGGCGGCGAGTTCGCACCGCGGCCTCCATGCCGCTCCCCACACCCAGGGTCGCAACCGCCTCCGCCGGGGGCGTCCGGTCCGCGACCGCGGGCCGGACGTCGGCGTGGTTCTCGACGACCACTTGGAGCAGCGCGACGACCCCCACCAGCTAGCCGTCTCGGACGTGGCCGCGGTGCTCAGGTTCTGACGCCTGTGGCCAGGACGCGCCCGACGAGGATGTCGGTGAACCTGTCCGGCTGCTCGAACAGCGACCGGTGCCCGGCGCCGGGCAGGACGAGGCGTTCCTTGTGGGGCGCCACGAGTGCGGCGTACCAGTCGCTCAGCAGCCGGCTGCGTGCCGGGACCTCGTCGGCGCCGTCGATGAAGTAGGCGGGGACGGCGAGCCGCGGGACGCGCGTCCGCAGGTCGAGGTCGCGGGCCCGCGGGTAGTAGCGATCGTAGGCGTCGAGGAAGCCGGTGATGAGGTGCACTTTGTCCAGCAAGGAGTATTCGGGCGCCGCCAGGCTCTCGTCGAGGCCGCCCTGTCCGTTCCCGGTCGCGTAGACCTTGCTCTCGGCGAGCAGCATCGGCTCGTAGCCGTACATGCCGGCATAGGGCGGGGGCCCGACGGCTTCCAGCGCGGCGGCGAGGTCGCGGTCACGGTGGCCGCGCGCCCAGGCGAGGGTGTCGGCGTACTGGACGCGGTCGGCGGCGCCGGTGTTCACTGCCTGACCGACGCCGACGTAGGCGTGGAACAGCTCCGGCTGCCGTTGCACGGCGAGCAACGCCGGCAGGGTGCCCCCGGAGTGTGCCAGGAGGTAGATCCGGTCCTTGCCGAACCGGGTTCTGAGGTAGTTCGCGGCGGCGAGGATGTCGCCGGTCTCGCTCGCCGGGGTCAGCGTGGCGGTGGGTTCGAGCGTCGGGTACGAGCTGCCGCCGCCGCGTCGGTCGAGGGTGGCGACGACGACGTGGTCCTCCAACGCGGACAGGTGCCTGCGCACCGCTCCGCGTTCGGCCGCGCCGGGCGCGCCGGGGACGAACAACAGGACCGGCTTGGCCGTGTCCCGGCCGCGGATCATCAGCCCGAGCCGATGGGAGCCGCTCGGGATGACCGTCAGCTCGGCGACGGCACGCTCACCGGTGATCGGAGCGGTGCTCGCGGGCAGTGCGACGCCGACCGCCGGCGCGGCGACGATCAACGCGAGCACGCCGATCAGCGTCCGGCCGAGCCGGCGCCGGACGCGCCCTGCTCCCGATCTCGATCGGGTAAGGCCGGTTCCCCGCCCTGATCGGGCAAGGCCGGCTCCGCAGGCAGCGCCGACGAGCATCGGAAGCAACGCGAGCAGCCCGTGCACGCCCCGCCCGGCTAGGAACGCGAGCACGCCGAACAGCCCACCCTGCGGCGCGTCGACGCTCGGCCCTTCCGCACCGATCCGGACGATCTCGAAGACCATGGCGAACACCGCCGGCGCCACGATCATCGCCCATCGCGACCTCGCGAGGTATCCGGCGACCCCGCCCACGACCAGGCTGAGCCCGATGCTGGTCAGCGCCGCTGCCGGGGTCAGCGGCCCGCGCGGCGTACTCACCCCCGCGACCGCTCCCCACACCAGCGGTGCGAGTACGGGCGCCAGTCTGTTCACAATCATCGCCACCCCTTTGCCTGTAGCAGTCGCTACATGCACATGAATGTAGCATGCGCTACATACGTGGGTGAGACTGCTACGGTCGAGGCATGGATCGTCGTGCCGAGCTGGCCGAACAGGTGCTGGACTACGTGCTCGAACACGGTCTCATCGGGCTGTCGCTGCGTCCGCTGGCCACCGCCCTGAACACCAGCGACCGCATGCTGATCTACCACTTCGGCAGCAAGGAACGGCTCGTCGGCGCCGCCCTCGCGCTCGCACAGCAGCGGCTGGCCGCGGCGGCCGAACCTCCTGGTGAGGCGGTACGCAGCGTCGCCGACCTCGTCAGGCATCTGTGGTCCAGCCTCGCGCACCCGAGCGGCACGCAGACGACCCGGCTCTATCTCGACCTCTCCGTCCTCGCCGCCAAGGAACCCGAACGCTGGAGTGCCGCCGTCGAACAACTGCGCGGGCCGTGGCGCGAGCCGTTGCGGGGCGGCCTCGTCGCCCTGGGTATCGCGGCGGGCGACGCGGAGCCGCTCGCCGACCTCATCCTCGCCACACTCGACGGCCTGGCGCTCGATCGCATGGTCGCCGCCGACCCGGCGCGCGCCGACAACGCGGCGGCGGCCTTCGCCGACCTGCTCGACCGCCACCCCGGCTGACCGCCGAAACCCGGTCGGCAGCGCAGTGACCACCAGGTCAGCGCCACCCCGGCGGCGTCGGTACAGGTGTCCACTGGCCCGGGAGCTGAGCAGGGGTGAGTTCGCCTCCCTTGGTGAGGCGGTCGGCTTCGGCCGGGCCCAGGCGGGCGGCAAGACCGTCCCTCATCCGGGCGGCGTACAGGGTGCCCGGCAGGGCGATGCCGAGCGATCCGCCGACGGTGCGCGCCCGGGTGAGCGTGCCGTTGGCGGTGCCCATGTCGCGGGGATCGGCGCTGTTCATGGCGATCAGGGTGGTGCTCTGCATCACCAGCCCGATTCCCGCTCCGCTGGGGAGGGTGAGGGCTGAGGCGAGGGCGGCAGGGGTGTCGCCGTCGAGGAGCAGCAGGGCCGGCGCACCCACGGTCATGAGCCCCCCGCCCAGATCCGGTAGCGGCTGTTGGCACTGATGAGGCGGCCGGTGACCAGCTGGGCGCCGAGCATGCGGGGTCAGGATCCGGGCAGCTCTCGGGCGGTCGTGGCGTTGTGGCGCTGGTAGTGGCGTGCGGCCCGGGCGCGGTTACCGCATGACGGCTTGCACCACTCCTGCCGCCCGTGGCTCTTGACGAAGTAGCGTACGCAGCGCGGCGCGTTGCAGGCCCGCAACTGCTCACGCTGCGGACCGCTCAGAAAATCGATGGCGGCCCGCGCCAGGGCCGCGATCAGCTGGACGCCTGCGTCGCGCTCGGTCGACAACACCGCCGTACGGGGCGTTCCGCTCGTGGGCCAGTCGAGTTGCGGGACGATCGCCTCACGGGCGGCAACCGCGTTGAGGTGCGCCAGCGCCTGCTCGACCGGCATCAGCCGGTGGGCGTCGGCCGGGCTCGGGGGCGCTGGGCTGACCGCGTGCGCGAACAGCGCCCGCACGGCCCGGCGGAGCCCGACGATCTCGCTCCTGAGCTCCTCCCCCACCGCGAGCTCCGCGACGTCGGCGCGGCCGGCCAGCAGCTCGGCCTGCTGCCGGATCCAGCGGGTCGTGCTCTGCGCCGTTGCCAGGTCGTCGGCGACACCGCCGTTGCCGTCGTGGCGGATCGTGCTCGCCAGCTCCAGTGCCGGCCAGCGCTCCACTCGAACCTCCCGGTTGCTCACGTCCTCTTCCGTCCTCTATGGTCCCTAACGCTAAATCCCATTTAACCATTAGACAGCTCGGGAGGACCGCACGATGACGTTGCTCTTGGCCCAGATCAGCGACCTGCACCTTGACGGCACCGACAGGGCGACGCGACGCGCCACCCAGGTCATGGACTATCTGAGGGCACTGCCCCGACCGGTCGACGCCCTGCTGGTCACCGGTGACATCGCCGATCACGGCGAGGAGGCCGAGTACGAGCAGGCCGCCCAGATCCTGGCCGCCCCCTTCCCGGTGCTCACCTGCCCCGGCAACCACGACGTCCGCCCGGCCTACCGAAAGGCGCTGCTGCGACGGTCACCCGCGCCCGGCCCCGTCAACCGGGTGCACCACGTCGCCGGCACCGCCATCCTGATGTGCGACTCGACCATCCCCGGGCGCGACGAGGGCCGGCTCGACGCCGAAACCCTCGCCTGGATGCACGCCACCCTCGACGGGCTCGCCCCGGACACGCCCGCGCTGATCGCCTTCCATCAGCCGCCCGTCGTGCTCCACCACCCGTTGCCCGACTCCGGGCGGCTGGAGGCGCCCGGCGACCTGGCCGCGCTGCTCGACGCCCATCCGCAGGTCGTCGCCGTGCTCACCGGCCACGCTCACACCGCGGCCGCCTCCGCCTTCGCCGGTCGTCCCTTGATCGTCGCACCGGCCGTCACCTGGACCCTGCGCCTGCCGTGGGAAGGCGACCAGCCCGCCGACCGCGACCAACCGCCCGGCCTCGCCTTCCACATCCTGGACGACGACCACCGCCTCACCACTCACTTCCGCGTCGTGCTCCAGGCATGACCCACACGTACGCGGTCCTTGGGTTCCTGCTGGCGATCCTGCCCGTCATCGCCACTCCGGGCGCCAGCCTGACCCTGCTCATCCAGCACGTCACGGCCGGCGGTCACCGGCAGGCCCTCCCGATCATCCTCGGTACGGTCAGCGGCCTGTACGCCCACGCGACCCTGGCCATCGCCGGACTGTCGGCCCTGGTCATGCACTCCAGCCAGGCCTTCACCGTCGTCAAACTCCTCGGGGCGGCCTACCTCATCGGCCTCGGCCTGTGGACCTGGCGCGCCACCACCCTGCCCCCGCCTCCCAAGCTGACGGACCGGCCGGAACGTACCGGCTCCGTCTACACCCAGGCCCTGCTTGCGAACGTACTCAACCCCAAGGCGGCCTCCATCTACCTGACCCTGGTCCCGCAGTTCATCGTGCCCGGCCCTCCCCTCAGCGGGCAGATCCTCACCCTGGCCACCGCCCATGCCCTGCTGATGGCGGTGTGGCTGCTGACCTGGACGGCCCTTGTCCGCCAAGGGGCGCACATTTTGCACAAGGCCCGCTTCAAGCGTGCGGTTGGCAAGGTGACGGCGGTGGTGCTCGTCGTCCTCGGTGTCCGGGCCGCCACGACGTAGGCGAGGTCGCGGTCGCAGCAAGGGGCAGGTGAGCGGAGTCGATGATGGCCAACGGCGACACGGTCGAGGGACCGTCCCGGTCGGGACCGAGCGCCTGCCCGGCTCGTTCTGCTCGCCGGAAGCGCTGTACGGGACGGCTCGGCCCTGCCGCCCGGCTCCGGTCGTGTTCGTCAGCTACGACCTGGGCGACACGCTGGACGCCGCCAATAGCGTGCGCGCCGGGCGTACGCACTCCTTCACGGTCCCGCCATCCGGAACTCGGCGCCACCACGGGCGCCGTGACCCTCAAGGACGAGGCGGGCAACTCCGTCAAGCAGACCACCGTCCGGGCTTTCGACCTGCGTTGACGAGCTCCCGGAGGCACGCGGCCGGTTCCGGGCCGGCCGCGCGCGGAGGCCGTCCCAGCCGTGGCCGCCGCGTTGGGCGGCGGCCCCAGCATGCCGAGGGCCGGCGGGGACGCCTCCAGCCGGCACTGCGCGAACACCAGCGCCGACACCGTACGGCCGGAGGTCGTGGCGGTGATCTCGGCGACGCCGGGCCGGTCGGCGACGTACTTGCCGGCCGCGTCGATGGTGCCAGGCCCGGCGGTGACCTTCCAGGTGACCGGCGCGGTGGGCAGGCCGAAGAACGTCACCTTGAAGTAGACCGGCTTGCCGACCTCGACGTTCGCGGGGCGGGTCCACCGCGATCCCGGCGAACCCGCCGCCGGCGTTCCCGTGGGCCATCGACGACGGCTACCCACTCTGATCGGCAGCAGGAGACGCCCGCGCTCCCGCCCATCGAGGTGGACGTGACCCTCCCAAGAGGCGCGAGCTATCCTTGACCTGGGGGAACAATGCACTGCCGATCTTGTGGGTACGAAAGCCTCGCCGACTCGGCATACTGCGAACGCTGCCGAGCGGCGCTGACCCGCCCGTGCCATTCCTGCGGCGAACCGGTCCCGTCGGACGCGGAGCGCTGTCCCGCTTGTGCCGCGCCCGCGACCTCGCGGCAGCGCCCACCCCCGCCGTCACGACCCACGCCGCCCCAGACACCATCCACGCCGCCCAAGACACGACCCACGCCGCCGAAACCGGGGGCATCTTCCAGGCGGGCCCGCGACATGCCCGCCTCGGTGGAAGAACCTCAAGCCGGTCAGACCGCCCGGTTCACCGGCATTGTCCGCGACTTCCAGCAACGCCAGGACCGGTCCCTGGGAAACACCGATCTCGAAGAAGAGATCTGGCACTTCCGTATCGAACGGTACGACGCGAACGGCAACCGCCTGACCCCGATCCCCGTGGAGATGACGGGCCTGTCCTTCGTGGGCGCTCTGAGCAACGGCGACCATGTCACCGTCGAGGGCAAGTGGCGCGAAGGCACGCTCCGCGTCGAGGAGGTCGCCAACCTCACCACCAACGCCCGCGTCCGCGCCAAGTCCTATCGCCAGCTGCGCATGGTGCTGGGTGTCGTGGTCATCTTCTTCTTCGTGGTCATTGTCGTGATCATCCTCAGCAACGTCATCTCCATGTGTTCATCTCCATGGCCACCGGAGTTGCCATGACCGTCGATCCTGTGAGCACGGCCGCCGTCGACTATCTCCAGCGGGTGCGGCTCATGCCACCACTGCCGGGCGCCACGGGGAGCATGGCGCCCCTGGCCGCGCGCCGTCTCGTCCACATCGCCGGAGCCGGGCAGCCGGTGCGTGAATCCGTACCGGAGCCGGACCTCTCGCCGCCGGACGGCAAGCGAGCTCCCGAGCCGAGCTTCACCCTTCCCACGCTGCCTCTCCTGGTCGGCCTGGCCGGCGCGGGCACGCCGGTGGCGTTCCTGCTGGACGGTCACGGCGACAACGTGTCCGTGCGGATGGGCACCTGGGCCGGCGACGGGCCGGGAGCCGCGGACGACACGGCGGTCGAGGCGGCGGCCGAGGCACGGCAGGCCATGCTGCTGGCCGTACTGGACGGCTGCTACCCGGCCTTGAGCATCAACGCCGCCGGAGTCGCCACACCACGGCTGGACCATGGCGCGCTCGTGCTCGGCGTACCCAGCCCGGCCACGGTGGATCCCCGGGACGGAGGGCTGCCGATCGACCGGCTGGTGCGGTCGATGAACGGCCTGCGGTGGGCCGCTCTCGTGCTCGCCACACCGGTCGACGCCGACACCCTCGGCGCCGACCGGAACCGGGTGCTCAACGAGATGCGCGCGGTCGCCGTGGCCGTGGATGCGGCGGGCATCAGGAGCCCGCTGGCCGAGCACTACCTGAGCATGCTGCAAGCGCGCCTGGACGCACTCTCCGACGCCCAGGCCCGTGGCGGCTGGCGTACGGCCGTGTACCTGTTCGGCGCCGGGCCCGGCGACCTGACCGCCCTGACCGCCGCATGGCGGGCGGTGCACTCGGGCGTCAGGTCCATCCCCGAGCCGGTGCGGACGATCCCGCACCCCCTGGCCGCCGAGCTGGGAGCCCGCTGGGCGCTGCCCGACGCTCCCGAGCAGCCTGGACCCAACCTGTACCAGCACCCGTACGGAGCACAGACTTTGCTGAGCTCGGCGCAACTGTCGGCATACGTGCACCTGCCGAACCTGGAGACGCCCGGCTTCGCGATCACCCGGGCGCCGCGCTTCGACACGGTGGCCCCGCGGGTCGACAGCGGGGAGCCTCAGGTGCCCCTGGGACAGGTGCTCCAGCATCGTCAGCCGATGGGCGGCGCCTACATGATGCCGCTGCGCTCGCTCACCCGCCACGTCTTCGTCCCGGGCACCACCGGTTCGGGCAAGACCAACACCATCATGGGCCTGCTGGTGGAAGCGGCCGCGCAGGGCATTCCGTTCATGGTGATCGAGCCCGCCAAGACGGAGTACCGCGCACTGATCGACCATCCCGTTCTCGGCCGGGACGTGCAGATCTTCACCGCGGGCAAGGCCACCGTCGCGCCGTTCGTCCTCAACCCGTTCGAGGTGCCGGCGGGCACCACCGTCAGCGAGCATCTCGACCTGCTGAGGGCCGTGTTCAACGCGGCCTTCGGGATGTGGACCCCGCTCCCCCAGATCCTTGAGCGGTGCCTGCACGAGGTGTACGTCGATCGGGGCTGGGATCTGCGTACCAACGCCAACATCCGGCTCGGCGAGCTGACCGGGACGCAGGACGCCTTCCCCTCTCTCACCGATCTGATCGCCAAGGTCGGCGAGGTCATCCCCGCACTGGGCTACGAGGACCGCATCGCCGGCGACATGCGCGCCGCCCTGCTCACCCGCCTGGAGTCACTGCGCCACGGCGCCAAGGGCGCGATGCTCGACGTGGCCCGGTCCTTGCCGCCCGAGGTGCTGTTCGACCGGCCGACCGTGGTCGAACTCGACGCCCTCGGCGACGAGGGGGACAAGGCGTTCTTCACCGGGCTGCTGCTGATCCGCCTGGCCGAGCATCGACGCGCCCGAGGCCAGAGCCGTGATCTGGTGCACCTCCTGGTCGTGGAGGAAGCACACCGGCTGCTGGCCAACGTGCGCACGGAAAGCTCGGAGGAGTCGGGCAACCCGCGCGGTCAGGCCGTGGAGACCTTCTCCAACCTGCTGTCGGAGATCCGCGCCTACGGCCAGGGGGTCGTCATCGCCGACCAGGTGCCGGTCCGGCTGGCGCCCGACGTGATCAAGAACACCAACCTGAAGATCGCGCATCGCATCATCGCAGCCGACGACCGCACTGCGCTGGCCGGAGCCATGGCGATGGACGAACAGCAGGCCAAGGCCCTGATCACCCTTCAGACCGGCGAGGCCGCCGTCTTCGGCGGG